>OZ241980.1:0-5076652 GCA_965204285.1 Candidatus Poribacteria bacterium | reverse complement strand
CTTCCATACCATGTAGAATCCCCACGTACTATCTTGACTTCAGTCGGTGAATACAACGTTCCATCTTTGTTTTGCCATTGAAGTTCCTCTGTATAAAGCGTTCCTTTTTCATTCACACCGACCACCTCACCATTGAGATACAAGTTATCTTTCTTCTTGCCAATACGGAAAAGCTGTCCTGTTTTACTGGTCAAAGTAATAGAAAGTTGTCCCTCCTCAAAAATCTGAACCTTTGGGTTCTGGACAACCACCTTTTCACGTCGCACTTCTGATGACTCACCTACAAGTGTCCACTTTAAGACGCCTCCCTCTCTGTGCTGTGTAGAAAACGTCTCAAACTCTTGGATCGGCGGCGGTTTTGAAGATGGAATTTCTTCTTCACGCTCACAACCCACAATGACAATAAGACAGAGACACAGCAACGCTGAGACATATCTATTACTTAATAACATATACTCAAAAAGTGTCTTTACATCACTCAGGACGTGTTTTCCACCGTTTGTGCATCCAAATCCATTGTTCTGGATATTTTCGGATGTAAGATTCAATAATTTTGGTAAAATTCTGTGTATTGATAACAAACTCTTTCTCTTTTACATCGCACCGTTCTAATGATAACGGAGGCTCAATTATTGCCCGATGTGTCCCATCAGACTGACGGACAATGAAAGACGGTAGTATCGCTGCACCTGTTTTAAGCGCAAAAGCGACAGGACTATAAGGTGTATAAGCAGGTCTTCCGAAAAAGTCAACAAAGACACCGTTTACAGTAGTGTCTACATCTGCGACAATGCCAAGGAGTTCATTGCGCTTTAGACATCGGAGTGCTTGTCGGACACCAGTATTCCTATCTATTGTAGCGTATCCTGCTTTTTCTCGATAACGACTAACTAATGCGTTTAGCCGAGGTGAACGCAACTCCCGCACAATCGGACTCAATGGTGCGACAGTGGCACTGATGCTTGCCGCGAGAAGTTCCCAATTTCCAAAATGTCCGGTTAATATAATCGCTCCTTTTCCTTGTGCTAACGCATTCTCCACATGCTGGATACCTTCAAAACCGACAGACCTTTGAATGCGCTTCAGGTTCATACGTGGAAACTGCATGAACTCAACTACAGTTTTCCCTAAATTTTCAAAGCATTTCTTCGCTATCGTTTTGACGCGGCGTTCATCCGCAATATCCAAACTCTGTCTTATATGCTCACATGCTAACCTTCTTTGCTGTGATGCAAACCAGAAACCAAGAGCACCCAACCATCCGCCAAGAATCAATGCCATCGAACGCGGAAGCCAAGATACACAGAATCCGATCAGTTTGGCGGTAAATCCATAACACCAATCTTTCATTAGGAATATAGTATACCAAATTTCCTGCAAAATTACAAAGAAAAAAGAAATGTTGAGACAATTCCACCACTTATGGATTGGACATAACAGTTTGTTGCATTACCAGCGTATTTTATTTGTAAATTTTACATACACAACATTCAACATAACTTGATTTCTCATTGTAATTTCAAGTAAACTCTATAACAGAAATGGAACTCCTTTATGCAGAAACCTGAAAATATCAATAAACAGATAATTCGGCTCACAATCCCGAACATTATAAGCAATTTTTCTATCCCGCTGCTTGGTGCCGTAGATACCGCTTTGATGGGACGTTTGGAATCCGAACATTATCTCGGTGCAGTCGGCATCGGTGGTATAATCTTCAGTTTTATTTATTGGGGATTCGGGTTTCTCAGGATGGCGACGACAGGGTTGACTGCACAGGCTTACGGAGAAAATGATAGGACGGAATGCGGTCTCTTACTACAACGCGGTTTATCCATCGGTATCATCGCGAGTCTACTGTTGTTAATCGTGCAGTGGATTCTTGCCGATGTCAGTTTTGCATTGATCAATACAAGCTCAGAGGTGGATCAACTTGCCCGCACCTATTTCCATATCCGTATCTACGCTGCCCCTGCCACACTCTGTCTACACGCATTCCACGGTGTGTTTTTAGGTTTACAGAATGCCCACTATCCGATGTTGTTGACAATTCTTGTCAATCTCATAAACATCATTTTGAATCTGATATTTGTGAATATGCTTGGTATGAAGGTGGAGGGTGTTGCTTTAGCAACTGTTATCGCGCAGTATATTGGACTCTTTTTAGCAAGTGTGCTTTTTTTAGCACGTTATCGTAATCTCCTGACAACATGGGATTTCCGAATAATCCTTGCGTTTTCCAAACTGAAGCGATTTCTGAGCATCAGTAGTGACATCTTCATTCGAACCCTCTGTCTTGTGTTTAGCCACGCCTTTTTTATTGCGAAATCTGCTGCGTTGAGTGATACATTCTTAGCAATTAACACTATTCTGCTCCAGTACATCAATCTCATGTCTTATGCGATTGATGGGTTCGCTTTTGCTGCAGAGAGTATGATCGGTAAATATAAAGGCGCGCAGGATATGCAGAATTTGAAGCGGACAGCCCGCCATATTTTTCTTTGGGCGTTTCTGTTTGGGGGTGCGATTACGCTAATTTTTGGTCTATTCGGAGAGCAATTACTCCATTTCTTTACGGATCAACTCAACCTCATTGAACAGGCGAAACCGTATCTCGTCTGGATAATTATCGCGCCTGTCGTCAATGTCGCAGCGTATATCTGGGATGGTATTTATCTTGGGGCGACCATCTCAAAACCATTACGAAACGCTATGATTGTTGCGATGTTACTCTTTTTAGGTGCTGTGTATCTGTTGATGCCTTTTGGTAATCATGGACTTTGGGGCGCGTTGACGGTGCTATTGGTTGCGCGCGGTGTGTTGTTGACGGTGTTGGCACCAAAGCATCTGTTTCGTGTGGCGAAAGATTGATAATTCCTACCGATCTCAAGTTACGATCTCTATACATTTCTCTTGACAACTTCTCTATTTCATGGCAAAATCCTATGTAAAAAACTGAACGGAGAAACATAATGGCACAACCCGACATCATTCAAACCATCCTAAAAGATAGCAATTACCACCTTGACCTATTCAACGAATCTGAAATACAGGATTTACGCCAAAAGGTGGAAAGCAACGAGAAGCCAATGGTTTACTGTGATGTTCGGAGGAAAGCGATTCAGCTAAAACCGGAGGAGGTTGTTCGTCAACTCTACGCAGCACGGCTTCTAAAACAATTTCGTTACGATCCAGATCGCGTCCGATTTGAACATTCTGTGAACTTCGGCAGAGAAAAGAAACGTGCTGACATCGTTATCCTTGACAAAGACCGCCCTGATACACCCTACATTATCATTGAAGTAAAAAAGCCGAAACTCCAAGACGGCAAAGACCAACTCCGTTCCTACTGCAACGCCACAGGCGCGCCCATTGCCGTATGGACAAACGGACAGCAGATTTCACACTACCACCGAAAAGACCCGAATTACTTTGAAGAAATTACTGATATTCCCAACGCGGATCAAACCCTTGCCGATATTCTCAATGAACGGTTTACCCTCAAAGACCTCATTATCAAGGACAAACTCGCAGCGGAACGTAAATCCCTAAAAGACATTATCCTGGAATTAGAGGATGAGGTGCTGGCAAACGCAGGTGTAGATGTTTTTGAAGAGGTTTTTAAACTCATCTTTACCAAACTCCATGATGAATTTGAGAGTCGCTCTGATAAAGAATATATCAACCGCATTTTAAGGCGGGAAATCAACACGGTTGTTCAGGAATCTACCGAACCGTACGGTTCCAGAGGTGCAGATTATGAGACTATCAAGAAAGTGGTTGAAGCAATTCCAGATGACGATATGGAACGCGCGATGGAGTTCAGAAACACTGGACAAACGGATAGCGAACTGAAATCTAAAATCCAGCACCTTTTCAATAACGCAAAAAATCAGTGGAGAGGTGTTTTTCCGGAATATGCGGAGTTTGAACTTTCTGATACACATTTGGCAGTCTGTGTCTCAAGTTTGCAAGATGTCAAATTGTTTAACTCCAATCTCCAGATTGTTGACGAAGCGTTTGAGTATCTTGTCAGTAAATCTGCCAAAGGTGAAAAAGGGCAATACTTTACGCCGCGACACGTGATTGACATGTGTGTAAAGATGCTCAACCCGAAACGCGGCGAATATATGATTGACACAGCATCTGGAAGTTGTGGTTTCCCAGTGCATACCTTTTTTCAAGTTACCGGTTCTCCTTTCACCAACGCAGAAATGTCCGCACCTGACAAGCAGTATGTCCGTGATAACATATTTGGTATTGACTTTGACGAAAAGACGGTACGGGTTGCACGAACACTGAACCTAATTGCAGGCGACGGTGAGTCCAACGTCTTGCACCTTAACACGCTTGACTATGAACGCTGGATCGACAGAACTGAAAAAGATAAAACGTGGATAATGACTTACGGCAGAGGATTTGACCGACTCAAAGTGTTAAGAGCAGAAAATGACCAAAACAGACAATTCAATTTTGATATTCTGATGGCAAATCCACCATTTGCTGGGGACATCAAGGAGAGCCGTATCTTACACCAATACACCCTCGGCTTTAAAGGGAACGGCAAGGCACAAAGCAAAGTCGGCAGGGACATTCTCTTTATTGAGCGCAATCTGGACTTTCTTAAACCCGGTGGCAGAATGGCAATTGTGCTACCACAGGGCAGATTCAACAACACATCCGATAAATATATCCGTGAGTTTATCGCAGAACGCGCACGCATACTTGCAGTCGTCGGACTGGACACCAACACCTTCAAACCGCATACCGGCACCAAAACAAGCGTGCTGTTTCTCCAAAAGTGGAACGATGATCCAGACCAAGGACCGCTTTGTCCCAAAGTTTCGGACTATCCGATCTTTTTTGTTGTCTCCGAAAAAGGTGGCAAGGATAATTCTGGCGATTATGTATTTCTACAAAACGAAAATGGGCAGTACAAGTTAGACGAAAACGGTCACCTCATTGTTGAACACGATTTACACAACCACAACGACGAACTACCAGACGGAATCGCTGAAACTTTTATTGAATGGGCAAAAAGTGAAAAATTGAGTTTTTGGAGGTAAACATGTCCAATTATATATTCCCAAAATACAAAAGTAAAAGTTTCAATTGTCCACACTGTCAATCTTTTACACACCAGACTTGGGAATCATTAGTCTCAGAGAGTGAATTTATTGAGGATGATGAAGGTATCGTATCTGTTAGCGGTGAAAAAGTAGAATTTACTATATGTGCAAAGTGTAAACAACCTACATTTTGGATAGAGAAGAAAATTATTTATCCATTCACTGGATCATTTCCTTTAGCTAATAGTGATTTACCAAAGCAGGTTAAAGATATCTATGAAGAGGCATCTACTATAGCAAATCAATCACCACGTGCCGCTTGTGCTTTATTAAGATTAGCAATAGAAATGCTATTCAAACATCTTGGTGAAACTGAAAGTATCAACAATGCTATAAAAAATCTTGTAGCAAAAGGTCTTGACCCAAAAATTCAGCAATCATTAGATATTCTTCGGGTAACAGGCAACAACGCAGTTCACCCTGGAGTAATTGATTTTGACGATATTACAGATGTTCAGGCATTTTTTTTGTTGATCAATGTAATTGCAGATACGTTAATTTCACATCCTAAACAGATTGAAAAAATGTATGATAACCTTCCTGAAGATGACAAAAAAGCAATAAAGAAACGGGACAGTAAAACTCAATAATGCGGTACTCAATCGTTAAATTCAGTGAGGTGAATTTGCATCGAGATACAAGATTAGATGCAGCACATTACCATCCATCACACCTCAAAAATCTAAGTAAGTTTAAGGCACAAGCACGACCTCTCTCTGAATATATTACACATATATCTGGTGGTGCAACACCTCTCGGAGCAGTATATCCAGACGAAGGTATACCTTTTTTGAGAGTTCAAAATATAATGCCAAATTATATCTCAGACTCCGATATAAAATTTTTGTCCTCTTCACAAAACCAAGAAATACTAAGAAGCCAATTGAAGAAAAACGATGTTTTACTGACTATCACTGGTGTTTCTTATGGAAAATCAGCAGTTGTAACAGATGAGTTTGTGGGGGCAAATATTAATCAGCACTCCGTAAAGATGACGGTCAAAAATATCGTTCCTTACTTTTTGTCTACCTTCCTAAATTGTAAATACGGTTATTCTCAATCTACAAGACACGTCGTAGGAATTACGAGACCCGCCTTAGATTATTCAGCCATAAAATCCTTTTTGATCCCTGATTTAGATAGAAATTTCCAAGAAATAATAGCGTCATGCTGTTGGCAAGCAGAAAAATCACGAGAAGATTCTAAACAGTGCTATAACGAAACTCAAACCCTCCTCCTCTCCGAACTCGGACTCGCAAATTGGCAACCAAAGCAGCAGTTAACCTTTGTCAAAAACTTTTCCGATACTGAGTCCGCTGGCCGTATTGACGCGGACTATTTCCAACCGAAATATGATGATATCGTCAACGCCATCAAAAATTATTCGGGCAGTTGGGATACCCTTGAAAATCTGGTCACGTTAAAAAAATGTGTTGAGGTGGGTAGTAAAGAATACCTTGAGATAGGCATTCCTTTTGTGCGGGTGAGCAATCTCAGTCCGTTTGAAATCACGAAAGAAAAGTATATTTCAGAAGAATTGTACGCAGAAATTACGGAATACCAACCGAAACAAGGCGAGATCCTTCTCAGCAAGGACGCAACCCCTGGCATAGCGCATTATTTACGCGAAGCACCTGACAAAATGATTCCTGCTGGCGGCATACTCCGCTTGAAAAGCAAAACAGATAAAATCGGGAATGAATACTTGACGCTGGTGCTTAATTCTATCCTCACACAAGAACAAGTTAATCGAGATGTAGGCGGTTCAGTTATTCTGCATTGGCGACCAGACCAAGTTGCTGGAACAGTCATTCCTATTTTACATCAAGAGAAACAGGCTGAAATTGAACAGAAAGTCATTGAATCCTTCAACGGACGCAAACGTGCTAAAGACCTTTTAGAACATGCCAAACGCGCCGTTGAGATTGCTATTGAGCAGGACGAACAGACAGCTATTGATTGGTTGGAGTCTATTACATAAGGACCTTACTTATGACACGCAAAATTGTAATTATCCTACTCATAGTTGCCCTACCAATAGCAGCACACGCACAAGCAGATTACACAATACCAAAGAAACACCGTGTCATCCAAGAAAAATCAACACAATTGCGTAGTGTGCTGGTTGATGCCAAAGTCCCAGATATTAGTTTTACGACTCTGCAAGATAGCACGCACACCTTATCGGCACTTGTACGGCAGGGCCCGGTTGTCTTTGTGTTTCTCTCTGCAGAGTGCCCTGTGGCACAACGATACGCAATGCGGCTAAAGCGGATGCACACCGAATTTGCTGATAAACATGTTACCATTGTAGGTGTCTATTCCAACGAAAACGACTCTGTGGAGGATGTTAAGGCATATCTGGAGAGGGCGGACTATCCGTTTCCCATTGTGAAGGATACCGATGGGAGTTTAGCACGCCATATCGGCGGCACGATGACCCCGCAAGCACATCTAATTGGGACATCTGGCGTTTTGCGCTACCGTGGTTCAATTGACGATAACCGTTACGAAACACGGATAAAACATCATTACTTGAAGGATGCGCTCGTTGCAGTCCTTGATGGAAAACCTGTTCCAATGAAAGAAACAGCAGCATTTGGATGCACAATCCATCTCCCCGACGTAAACACGCAAAATCAGATTACCTATAGCGAACATATCGCGCCCATACTCCAAAAGAATTGTCTGACCTGCCATCATCAGAATGGAATCGCGCCGATTGTTCTTACGGATTACGACAATGCGAAAGCACACGCGGCTAAAATTGCTGAACAGACACAAAAGCGCCTGATGCCACCGTGGAGATTAGGACAGGGTTACGGCAAATTCAAGAATCAACTACGACTCACGGATACCGAAATTGAGATGGTAGCAAATTGGGTTAATGACAACACACCAGTGGGCCCTAAACTCAATGATTTACCTATAGCGCAATCTTCGGAGACATGGATACCCGGAGAACCAGACATCAAAGAAATTCCAATCGAATTTAAAGAGTTGACTGAAGGAAAACACGCTTCGCTTACTATCACGATCAAAACAGACTTTGGGAAAGATGTGTTTGTGCGAGGGATAGATTTTCAGTCTAAGAATACAAAGACGACGCGCCGTGTTACAACATACCTCAAAACGCAACGAAATGTCATACCTGATGACGACCAATTTAATGCACAGACAAATCCAAATCACCCGGTTGATGTGAGACTTGGAACTTGGGCACCAGATTTTACGCCTACTGTTTTGCCTGAAGGAGTGGGATATCTGCTACCAAAGGGAGGTCAAATAATTCTAAATGTATTATACAAAGGCTCAGACCGTCCGGAACGCGAAAACTTGCGATTAAGCCTCTATTTATCTAAAACGCCAGAAACAGCACGGTTGCACAAGGCAACTTTAGCAAAACATGACGATCCTAATCAGCAAGAGGCTGTTTTATCTTATGAGTTTAAAAACGATGTCTATGTGTTCGCAGTGTTTCCACCACTGTATGTGGATAAACGAGGGCTGCGGGTTGTTGCCGTAACTCCCACAGGTGAACACATTAAGATGCTATGGGTTAAAGAATCTCACATTGAATGGCTGAATGAATGGTTAGATATTTACCATTATCGCCAGCCTATCTTTCTGCCCGCTGGTTCACGATTGGAATTGGATATACAGGAAGATTCAGAAAATCAGAATAATCGGGAGTTATCTGATGAAAAGGTAATTTGCCAATTCTTTTATGTGTTGGCATCTGAGTATGATCAGGATTAATACATAGTTGATAAGCTAAATGACCCGTTACGGGTGTGTAAAGTTTTGTCACTGATTATTTTAAAAAATTAACTTGACAAACCAATGTGTTTATGTTAATATTATTATCACATAATTAAATAGTGTTCTCAAAATACTCAAAATTTCTAAAGAACAAAGACAAAAAACAAAAAAGCTGAAAATCACGTCACAATCCTTGTACCGCTTGACTTCTTCACGTCACTGTGACGTGCAAAACGCCCTAAAAGTGACGTGCAAACGTCCTAATTCAGTGTGTAGATCGGGTAGAACAAAGCAAAACTCATCTGACAATATGCTTTGGACAAAAACTTTACACCCCCATTACATTCACGTTGAAACGCGTTGCAATTTATGATAAACTACCAAAAACAGACGATAAGGAGAACAACCAAAAATGCCAAAGTTTGGTGTAAATTTATTACTGTGGGCAGATAAATTTGACAGAGAAACCGCAGATTTGATTCCAAAAGTTGCAGAAATGGGCTTTGATGGTGTTGAAATCCCTATTTTTGACCCAGAAACGGTGGACATTCCCTACACACAAGCATTATTGAAGGATACCGGTTTAGAAACCATCGGATGTAATATCATGGCAGGGGATAGGAATCCGATTGACGAAGACCCCGCTATCCGCGAAAACGGCATAAATTATCTTAAGCGCACAATTGAGATAATCGCTGAATTGGGTGCTGATACACTTGTAGGTCCGATGTATAGCGCAGTCGGTAAACTCGTTGGTCGTGGTAGAAACGAGCAGGAATGGGAATGGTGTGTTGAAGGGTTACAAGATGTAGCAGAATTCGGAGGAAAACACGGTGTTACCCTTGCAAGCGAACCGCTCAACCGCTTTGAAACCTATTTTGTGAACATTGCAGAAGATGCTGTTAAACTTTGTCAGTCGGTGGATAGTCCATATTTCAAGGTGCATCTGGACACGTTCCACATGAATATTGAAGAAAAGAATCAAGCAGACGCGATTATCAATACTGGGGATTACTTACATCACATGCACTGTTGCGAAAATGACCGAGGAACTCCGGGGACTGGACTCGTTGATTGGGATGGTGTTTTTGGTGCACTCGCAAAGGTAAATTATGATAGATGGCTTGTGATTGAGTCGTTTACACCTGCTGTTAAGGAAATCGCAGCTGCAACATGTATCTGGCGTGATATTGCACCCAGTGCCGAAAGCCTTGCTACAGACGGACTCGCATTCCTAAAACAGAAGGCAGCTGAGTACCTATAGTATACGTAATCACCGAACCTCAACTGAGATTCTATACAACTTTATGTTAAATAGGAGGGATTGAGATGCACCGAATCAAATGGATCAGTCTGTTTTGCGTGATGTTTTTTACTGTTTCTCTACCGAGTTATGCTGAACTGCCCCAAGCGACTGGAGATGAAACAGAAACTACTGGAGAAGCACGATTTCTAAATAACATCCGGCAACTTACGTATGATGGAAAACGTGCTGGTGAAGGCTATTTCTCTGAAGATGGAAATGCGCTCATCTTCCAAAGTGAACGCGAACCCGACAATCCGTTTTATCAAATTTATCTTCTAAACTTACTGACAGGAGATACGCATCGCGTTTCACCTGGCGTTGGGAAAACAACTTGCGCTTTCTTTCGTCCCAGTAGTGATGAAGTGCTTTATGCTTCTACGCATCACGACGTTTTTGCTGAGGCAAAGCAGAAAGAGGAACTCAAATTCCGAGCATCTGGTAAGGAACGCCGTTATAGTTGGGATTACGATGAAGCGATGGACATTTTCTCAGCGAATCGCGATGGAAGTAATCTGACACAATTAACAGACGCACACGGCTACGATGCGGAAGGTTCATATTCACCTGATGGAAAATACATCGTTTTCTGCTCGCTGCGAGACGCATATCCGAAAAGCGAACTCTCTCCAAAAGACCTAAAGCAGCTTGAAGTTGATCCAGCTTATTTCGGTGAAATTTATATCATGAATGCGGACGGTTCCAACCAGAAACGTTTAACCAATTCCCCTGGATATGATGGCGGTCCTTTCTTTACGCCAGATGGACAACATATTGTTTGGCGGCATTTTTCAAAGGACGGCGCAACAGCAGACATTTACACGATGCGCATGGACGGTTCAGGGGTTAGACGTTTGACCAATTTTGATAGTATGTCTTGGGCACCTTATTTCCATCCGAGTGGTGCTTATGTCATTTTTGCTTCTAACAAACTCGGTTTTTCCAATTTTGAATTATATCTCGTAGATTCAATGGGTAGACATGAACCTATTCAGGTCACCTCTACTGATGGGTTTGATGGACTCCCCGTCTTTTCACCTGATGGAAGTCGGTTGTGCTGGACTTCCAATCGCAACAATCAAAAGGTTTCACAACTCTATCTTGCATCATGGAATCATGAAGCTGCATTAGAAGCGATTTCGATCTCCCCAAGGCGCGAAACCTCACGGACCCCAGAACCTGTAAAGACAAAAACCGAAGATGATTCATCTTTTACCGATTTTATTGATGAAACTAAAACCAGTATTCAGCAGCACGTTGAATTTCTTGCTGATGACGCTTTAGAAGGTAGGATGACCGGTTCCAATGGTTCAAAACGCGCTGCAGATTACATCGTTGAACAATTTTCTAAACTCAACCTCCAACCTGCTGGTGAGGAAGGCGGTTATTTTCAAACTTTTGAATTTAATGCTGGGAGTAAGATAATACCAGATGAAAACAACTTTCTTCTCACACGCAAGAAAGAGGGGACAGATGAGCAGCTTGAATTCAAGGTAGATGAGGATTTTTTACCGTTCTCTTTTTCAAGTAATGGTGTTGTTGAGGGGGAAGTCGTGTTTGTTGGATATGGGTTAGTAGTGCCCGGAGAGGTGGGTGAAGGATATAATTCTTACGCTGGTATAGATGTGAAGGATAAGATTGTTTTGGCACTTCGCTATGTTCCAGAAGGTGTGAAGTCCGAACGCCGACAGCAATTGATTCGGTATGCGGGAATACGCTATAAGGCAGTACAAGCACGGGAAAACGGTGCCAAAGCGTTCCTTACCGTTGCCGGTCCGAATTCACCAAACACTGGCAAAATTATCCCACTTACTTTTGACAGCGGTAGTGCTGATTCTGGCATAGTCGCTGGTTCTATTACACATACTGTTGCAAATACCCTTTTAGCACAAGCAGGCAAGGAATTGAAAGAAGTACAAACTGGACTTGACGATGAGAACCCGCACTTTGTCGGCCACTTTCCGTTGCCCGATGTCAAAATCAAGATTGCTGCCTCCATTGAAAAGATTAAGAAAACGGATAACAATGTCCTCGCGATGCTTCCACCAACCCATCAAACTGAAAACAACGAGTACATCATCGTTGGAGCACACTACGATCATATCGGTTACGGTGAGATCGGTTCACTCGCGAAAGGAGAAGAAAAAGGACAAATCCATAACGGTGCTGATGATAACGCTTCAGGCACTGCTGTTGTCCTAAAATTAGCAGAAATGTTCAGTGTAGACCGCCAAACTCAGCCAGAGAAATTTAAGAGAGGCGTTATCTTTGCATTATGGTCGGGTGAAGAACTCGGACTTATTGGGTCTACGCATTTTGTGAATGATCCTGTGCTTCCTTTAGACGACGTTGCCGCCTACATCAACTTTGATATGGTGGGACGTCTCCGCAATAACAAGCTTGTGCTGCAAGGTATCGGGTCTTCACCTATTTGGACAAAGTTAATTGAAAAACGGAATGTACTTGTCGGTTTCAATCTGGCACTACAAAAAGATCCGTATCTGCCAACAGATGTGACAGCCTTCTATCCGAAAAATGTTCCTGTCCTCAGTTTCTTCACAGGTTTACACAAGAACTACAACCGTCCGACAGATGACGCTGAAACCCTGAACTATGCCGGTTTAGAACGTATCTCAAGCCTGGCTTATGGGATTGTTTCAGACCTAATCAGCGCGGACATGCGACCTGAGTACGTAAAGGTGGAACGGAACAAGCCTGAGCAGGGAAGTCGTGGCACGTTACGTGCGTATTTGGGGACTATTCCTGATTACACAACCGAGGACACAGGTGTTAAACTCTCTGGTGTTGTCACTGGTGGTCCCGCCGATAAAGCAGGTTTAAAGGGTGGAGATATCATCGTCAAACTCGGCACTAAAAAGATAGAAAATATCTATGATTTAACATACGCACTTGATGCTGTGAAAATCGGGGAACCTATTGAGGTTATTGTGATGCGCGATGGGAAACAGGTCAAGTTGAAAGTCACTCCTGAAGCACGAAATTAATTTCTCAATGTAACATAAGCCAGAACGCACAACAGTGATACATAGTTAAACGAAAAGCCGTTATCAGTCACTTCTGCTGATAACGGCTTTTCGTTATGTTTATCCAACGTTAAGGATTACTAAAAGTTTTGTAGTACTCCATCCTTGACGGTGAGAACAATTGTTTCTATATCTTCATAGATTGCCTCTCCGTCAGGATCAAAAGAGAAAGGACCTAAAATCGTTGGAAAGTGACTGGTTTGCGCCAGGGCATCTCGAATTGCAGCTGAATCTGTTGATCCTGCTTTCGCAATCGATGCGGCAAGAATATTCAAGGTTGCATACGCTTGTGCTGCCCAAGGTCCGGGAGTAAATCCGTGTTTTTCCATATAACTCTGGACAAAAGCTTGGTTCTTAGGTGTATCAGTTAGACTTGACCACCCTGCAAAAGTAATCGCATTCTCGGCTGCTTCACCTACTGCTTCCACTTCTGAATTGGTCAAATCAGGAACAATCAACCGTGAAGATGCGGGAATTCCGAGGGCACCAGCTTGAGTAATTATTTGTTTCATCTCTCGTGAAAGAGACGCAACAAAAAGTGCATCAGGTGCCATGGTTTTAATATTTGTTAATTGCATATTAAAATCGGTTTCACCTGTTTTATACTTTTCTACGGTCAGAATGTTAACATTTGCCGCTGTAAGAGCCTTCTCCAACTCTTCCTTTAAACTTGTGGAGTAGGTATCAGATTCATCATATATAAGTGCTACATTTACATAATTCAGTGCCGCATGGGTCTTCGCTACACCACCTGGAACCAGTACATTTGTGGCGATACCCGCGCGGAAGACATAATCTCCAACCTCTTTACTCAAACCGGCGGCGGAGGAAATTGGACTAAAAGCCACTACGCCAGCCGCCTGCGCAATCGGAAAAGCCTGTTTGAGATGCGTTGAGATACCAATTCCAACGACGGCGGGGACACCTTTATCCACCAATTCCTGAACGGCTGCTTTTCCACCCGCTACAGTACTCATAGCGTCCACATACACGAACTGTATATTTGCGCCTTGCATATTCAGCTGATCTCTTGCTAATTCAAGTCCACGCTTCATTGGAAGTCCATACGGTTCGGCGTTTTCCCCAGTCTCTGCTACGGCGACACCGATGGTAACCTCTGGGACTGTCATCTCAGGCATTTCGTCAACAGGTGGCGCCGAAAAGACTTGAAGTTCCCCATCTTTAACGGCAAGAACAATCGGAGCATACACTGCCTCGCCGTTGGAATCAAAGGAGAAGTTCCCTAAAACCGTCGGAAAATCCATCGTCTGAGCCAGGGCATATCGAATCGCATCCGAATCTGCTGATTGTGCTTTCGCAATCGCTGCGCCAAGAATTTTGAGAGTTGCATACGACTGTGCCGCCCAAGGTTCAGCTGCAATACCGTATTTCGCTTGATAATTTTGTACAAAGGTTTCGTTTCCCGGTGTGTCAGCCATACTAAACCAACTTGCAAAAGCGATTGCACCTTCGGCGGCACCGCCAGCTTTTTGCACTTCGGCATTGGTCAAATCGGGAACAATCAATTGAGTAGAAGCAGAGATACCGAGTTCACCCGCTTGTATGATAACCTGAGTCATCTCTTGTGCCAGAGCAGAGATAAAGAGTGCATCAGGTTCCATATCCTTTATACCGGTTAATTGCGTAGAAAAGTTCGTATCGCCAGTTTTAAAGGTTTCCTCGGTGAGAATGGTGAGACCGTTTGCCTCAAGTGCTTTCCTTACTTCGTCGTTGCTGCTTATAGAGTAGGTGTCCTCGGCATCGTATATCAGAGCCACATTTTTATAGCCGAGTGCTTGCTGGGTCTGCATCACACCACTGGGTACCATATTATTAGTGGCAAGACCCGCGCGGAAGACATAATCCCCGATACTGCTCAAACCAGCAGCAGAGGAGACCGAACTAAAAGCGACCACCCCAGCCTCGTCTGCAATTGGAAATGCATCTTCAAGGTAATCTGAGATAGCAATCCCTACGATAGCAGATACCTTTCTATCAACCAATCTCTGGACAGCTGCAATAGCACCTTCTTCGGTACTCTTATCATCCTCAAGAATGAATTTTATGCTCCCTCCGAGCATTGCGTTGTTTATCTCATCTCGTGCCAAGATAAAGCCGCGTTTCATTGGAAGACCATACGGTTCGGCATCTTTCCCTGTCAGGGATACGATGACACCAATGGTAACCTCTTCATCTATCATCTGAGGCGGTTCATCAGGTATCATAGGTGCGATCCGATCACAACCGGAAAACCCGATAGCCAAAGCAATAATTGCCAAAACAGAAGTGAATATTGTGATTTTTTTCAAGTACATCTTGAATCTCCTTTATTTTATTAAAAACTCAGGAGGGTAATTAAAAATTTACGTTACTACCTCTCCCAGATATGTTAACGCTAAAAAAAACGTGTTAGTATCAAGTCTTTGATACTAAAGAACCACATAAAGTCAAGTATTCTAATCTAAAGTTTGATGTTTGGCACTTGACCTTATCTATTATTCCATAGTTGAAAATTATTGTCAAATAAAAGCGTAAAATGGCAGGGTTATTTAGTTTAAAAAATTATCAGTTGATGAGTGTTGCTAATAGTTTATATCGTAGGTCGGGTAGAGCTTGCGAAACCCGACCTACGATACGACTATATAATATTAACGTTTGTAATAAAATGCACAGAAAAACCTAAAACTGAATAACCATGGTAAAATGGTCATTCGATTGTTTTACGCTTGACATAGGCTTGCTTTTTTTCTATAATCACAATTGAAATATGTGGGAATTTCATTCGGGCGGACTCTAAGAACGTCCAATGATTTCCAATACTTAAGCAACCAGTTTGTAGTTGGATAGAATTTAGCGATAGCTAACAGAACTATATCTATGAGGCACATTCTATAAACCCGAACAGGGGAGGAGAAATATCATGGATGCCCTCAAGAAAGTTATAGGCGTTGTTCTCATCATCATTGCGGCAATAGTCGCAATTCACACTGTCATTGAACCTTTATATCATACTTCCACTGAAGAAAATCCTTATAATAATTCCGTTTGGACTTACATTAATATAATCTCTGCCATTTCAATAGTGCTGGGGGTGATATTAAGTTACAGTCGTAAGAGTCGAGTCGGAGAGAATTCAAGCGTTCAAGAGTTTATAGCGGCGAACACGTTATTTTACGGTTTCATGTTTGCAGCAATTTTATTTTTCTGGAATTGGTTCGGTATCATCAATCCTGGACAAGACTATACTCCTACGCAATCCGATACAGGATCAACGGTATGGATTATCTTTGATGCCCTACTTCCGTTGTTGAATGGTGCTTTGGGAGCTCACTTGTTACGCTCAAGTGCCAGTGAATAGACAAATATTGTAAAGTTTAGAATTAATTGGACACGCTGCCCAGCGAGGTTAGGAACCTCGCCAGCAGCAGACTGAAAGTATCTATTAATTTCTAAACTTTACTATAAAGGAGAATTTATGAACACAAGAATTTTTAAGTTTACGTTGTGCGCATTACTTGCACTCTCAGTCGCTTGGCTATCTGGGTGCGAAAAAATGATGGATATGGTCCCTCCTACGGATGATGAGATGGTGTCTACGCTTAAAGTAGGCCTAATTCATCCGTATCCAAATTACACAAGTTTCGGTAAAGGAGCAGCACTTGCCCAAGCTGAAATCAACGCAGCTGGGGGTGTCCTCGGCATGCAGATCGAGTTAATTTTTAAAGAAGAAACGACAGATACCGTTGTTCAGTCAGCAACAGATTTAGCTGAGATGGATAATGTTGTTGCGATATTAGGTCCCTTGTTTTCGAGCCATGCAGTAAAAGTTGGTCCCGTTGCTACTGTTCCAGTGCTTTTGGGAGCAACAAGAGCAGAAGTGACGGCAGATGCGACTGACCCAAACGATTTAATGTTTCTCATTGCAGGTTCTAATGTGTTGCAGGCAGAGCTTCTGGCAAAGGTTGCCGTAGAGCAGCTTGAAGCAAAAACCGCCGCAATGATTTGGCAAAATATGGATGTGTATTCCGAAGGTTTTGTACAATCATTTAAGACAAGTTTTGAAGCACTTGGTGGAAGCGTAGTTGTTGAAAAAAGCTATGAGAGCGGGGCAATGATGTTTACTGAACAACTTACAGCTATAAAAGACGCGGATGCCGAAACAGACCCCGATATTCTTCTTCTCGCCAGTTTCCCACCAGCGAACCCGCTCATAATGAAAGAGGCGCGGGATATGGGAATTACATCTACCTTTATTGGCAGCGATGGTTGGGACGATCCGCTGATGTCTACGACTTTAGAGGATAATGAACCTGTTGATGGTTACTATTGTACCAATTTAGATCCGGCTGCCCTGGGATTCATTTCTGCTTATGCAATGGAACATGGCTCTGTTGATGGTATTGCTGCAGCTGGTTATGATGCCGTGAAAATTTTGAAAATGGCAATAGAGACGGCGGGATCGACCGATGATCCGGCTGCGATCCGAGATGCAATCGCTGCGATTACAAACTACGAAGGTGCGACAAGTATTTCCAGTTTTGATGCGAACCGTAATCCCGTCAAGAGCGTTGGGGTGCGGCAAATTCTTAATGGCATGCCGCAAGATATGATAATTGAGGCGGCACCTGAGTAGACACAATACGAATCAATACAAACCTATTGAAAACAAAGGCGAGTTCTCACCACAGAGAACTCGCCTTTGTTTATTAAATAACCAGACGGTTTGTTTTACTCAAATGTAAACTGCGCGACAACACCTGCATGATCAGATGGCCACAATCCAGAGGCTAACCGATCTGAGGCTTTATCTCCAACAGTGTGTGTCATTATTGAAGCAGGAAGTTGCAGATTATGCACAAAAATCTGGTCAATCCGTACCGTGAGATCGCTCATCTCATTTAGGATGTCATCATCTTGGCAACAGGTATTGCCGGTTCCGTCAGAATCCATCTGCCAAACGTCAACATATCCCGCTGATAGCAACATTTGGTATGCAGTGCCATCAGTTGCTCTCGTATTGAAATCCCCTAACAATATAATCGGCAAGGTTTCGCCGAAAAGAATATCCACAAGTTCCTGTGTTTGTGCAACACGGTTTTCCTCTGTGAGTGACTCCAAGTGTGTGTTTACAACACGGTAGGTTGTGCCTGAAACAGTTGCATCAACAGCTGCATAGCCTCTTTTTACATCAAACCCGATCATTTCTATTGTAAGTGCATTTTCATAGTTAGCACTCATCGGACGCGATATTTCTACGTCGCTTCGAGAAAGTATCACATCATAATCAGTTGATCTAACATCAACAATACCAGTATCAGTGAACATTGGCATTTCAATATCCATGTTTTCAATTTTTGCAGCGACTTGATAATTTAAGCCTTCCGCTTGGAGTGCATCCATCAAAATATTGAGGAAATCCAAGACGACTTCTTCAGCTTGAACTGTTCCACCTAAGATGAGGTCGCCCGGAATTTGACGCCGAATTAACGAAATCTCTTGCAGTCCAATAAGGTGTGGTTGATAATCTTTTATTAATTTTGCTATTGCTACAGCGCGCCCAGGAAAATCGGATGCCATGATGTTGTTGTATATTTTAGTGACTTCTCCCGGTACTTGTCCCAAATTCTCCACAGACAGGAGCGCATCTGCACTACTGCCAACGTAAACATTATAAGTCATCACTGTAAGAGGTTGTGTCTCTGTTGGTGTCGTATCGGGTGGTAGTATTACTTTATCTGTTATTCTTTCACATCCCGACATAACAGAGAGTATTACAAATAACATAAAAACAATCTTTAATTTTGACAAAATGTTTTCTCCAAGGAAAGATAATATAGGGCAAGGTCGTGCCCAATTTTTTATAAAACAGGTGTTGTTAACACATTCCGTAAACGAATTCGTCATCTAAAGTTGTTAACTTAACCTGTAGAATTTGATTTATCGCAGTATCTGGGACATCTAAAAGTACACGGAGATAATTATCCGTAAATCCTGCAAGAAAGTTTTTCTCACCTTCTTTACTTTCTTCTACCAACACATTTTTATGTTTGCCAAGCATCCGTTTGCGAAACGCTTTGTTGAGCTGATTCCCCAACTTAATCATAGCGCTGCTTCGTGCTGCGGAAACATGAGGTGGAACTTGATCTGGATAAGTAGCTGCGGGTGTGCCTTTTCGTTGGGAATACCGAAACACATGGAGTTGGCTAAATCCAATTTTTTCAATGAACTGCAGTGAATCCTTGAAATCTGTTTCAGTTTCACCGGGGAATCCGACCATAATATCTGTCGTTATACCAACATCATTGGTAAAACGCGCACGTAGCGTATCAACAAGGTGAGCAAATTGTTTGGTCGTATAACGGCGGCGCATACGGTGTAAAACATTATCTGATCCTGATTGAATAGGAATATGGAAGTGGGGCATACACTTTGGAAGTGCCGACATCCGCTCCGAGAGAATATCTGGAAAATACATCGGTTCTATTGAACTGAAACGGATACGTTCAATTCCATCAACACCGTGTATCCGTTCTAAGATATCTGCAATATCCTTGTCTCTACCCGTGTCCTGCCCGTAAGCACCGAGATGGACACCGGTAACCACTATTTCCTTGATACCGCTGTCTGCAATGCGATGCGCTTCATCAACTATCTCTGAAAGTGGGCGACTTGTCATCCTACCGCGTACGTATGGGATGATGCAATAGGTGCAAAAAGCACTACAACCATCCTGGACCTTTATCAGGGCGCGCGTGCGTTTACCAGCATTACTGACCCCGCTGCTAAATCGCGCGTGTTCCCGTATGGCATCGTGCTGAATAGGTTGAATTTGGAGAGGTATCTCGGATTGCAACTTATCAAGATAGGTCTGAAAATCTGCTTTCTCACGATTGCCGAACACAAACGTCACACCCGGTATCTTCTCAATTGCCTTTCGATCACTCTCAGCATAACATCCAGTAACCAACACATCAGCGTTCGGGTTCTGCCGGATTGCTCGACGAACAACTTGACGTGCTTTCTGATCAGCAGCGTTTGTAACCGTGCATGTATTTACGAGATACAAATCTGCAGGCTGTGTTTCATCAACAATCGCATACCCATTGCGGACAAGTGCTTCTCGCATTGATTGCGTGTCGTATTGATTAACCTTACAACCCATTGTAATGAGTTTTGCTGTTTTCATTGCTTTATAGTGGATTCTACAATTAACTTTACATCTGAACTGTAGGAGGGAACTCCGATTCCCGACTATTATTGGTTTCGTCTCGATTCGGAGATCGCTCCTACAGAATATATGTAAACTTATTTACATAATTTACTATAAGTTAAACTCTCAATTAACGGTGATCCACACCAGTGAGGTTAGGAAACCTTGCCTACCGGAAATGAAAGTATCTGCTTTTAGTACTTCACCACAGGTTAGATTACAACTGATATTCATAAGCAGCAATGGTAATTCCCGCAATTGCAGCGGTTTCTGTCCTCAAGATATTTGAACCAATCTTCACGGGAATACATCCTTTTTCAATAGCAGCGTTAACTTCTTTATCCGTAAAACCACCTTCTGGACCAACTAAAAATGCGATAGATTCTATCTTTGTTTTTTGTTTTAACACTGTTTTGATATGTTGTTGCTTCTCATTTTCCCAGAAGATTAGACTAATCGCGTATTTTTGGATCATGTTCAGAGATTCATCTAATTCTTGGGCCTCATGAAGTTCTGGTAACCACGCACGTTTACACTGCTTTGTTGCAGAAAGAACGATACGATGCCAACGTTGATAACGATTTTCGCTCGGTTTCTGTAATGACCGTTCTGTGAACATAGGCACAACTTGTGTTACGCCAAGTTCAGTCGTCTTCTGTAAAATCAACTCCATTTTATCGTTTTTTGGCAACGCTTGGAAAAGCGTTAGAGACGGTGTATTACTTACATGAAACTCGCAGCTAAGGATTTTTGTATCCGTTGACTCTGCATTAAATTCAAATATTTTTCCGATACAAACGCTTCCTTTTCCGTCAATAATTCGGATTGTATCGCCAGGTTCCAAACGAAGCACATTTCGGAGATGGTGTTGTTCTGATCCAGTAATCGTAGCAATGTTTTCATTAATCCGAATTGTGGGAACATAGAACGTATGCATCTTTTTCTTATGTCTATCATTTAAGAATTCAAGTTTATGCTACAGTTCGTAATTTTTCTATAACTGCTTTCGGATGTTCGCTTTTAAAAATTGCTGTACCTGCTACAAGAATTGTTGCACCTTGACGGACAGCATGTGGACCTATATCTACTGTTACACCTCCATCTACCGAAATGTCAGGAGAATTATCAATTTTTTGAATCTTGCTATGCAATTTTTCAATTTTATCCAAAGTATTCGGTATAAATGATTGTCCGCCGAATCCTGGCTCAACACTCATTGGTAATACAAGGTCAATATATGACAGGTAGGGGATAACTATCTCTGTTGGTGTTTTCGGTGAAAATGCCAAGCCAACTTTAATGTCATGTGCCTTAATTGCAGTAATTATCTCATTGGGATCATCTTCACTCTCAATGTGGAAGGTAATCAGATCTGCCCCAGCAGAGGCAAGTGCGTCTATGTACCGCAGCGGATGGGTTACCATGATATGAACATCAAATGGCACGTCTGTTTTTTCACGCACCGCAGCAATTAACGGAGGACTTATACCGAAACTTGGGACAAATTCGCCATCCATTACATCAAAATGAAGCAAATCGGCTCCTGCCCCAACAACTCGTTTGACTTCTTCACCAAAACGACTGAAGTCAGCTGCTAATAGAGATGGTGCTATTTTGGGTTGTTTGTAAATTTGAGTTACCCTCCGATTTACAATTATCAATGCTCCGCAAGGTTATTGATAACGACGTTCATACAATTTTTTACCATCCTCAAATACAATTACGTGAACCGGACCAAAAACCTTGACCCTACTCTCTTCTAAGTCAATAACGGTTCCAGGCGCAAAAGATGCATCAATTACATCGCGTTCACTATATTCATCAAAAACAACGATTTTGACCTTAATTTTCCGATTACCCCCCTCGCTCACAGTGTGCTTATGTGTTAACAATCTGCTACCGTTTTCCGTTTCACCCCTTATACCGCTGACTTCCAATGTTATCAAATCCCCACTTTGGACAAGTTTTTCGTGACTAATTATTCTCCCTTGTTTGATTCTTGGGTGTGGAATGTTTTTAATTTCAACATTTAGACCAATCGCTTCAAGTGCTGGCAAAACCTCATTTACAGGTTGGTCCTTCAGGTCTGGCAGTTTAATTTGCTGCGGTTTTCTTCCAAGACTTACCAATATGTTCACCTTGCTGTCGCGTTGTCTTTGGCTACCCTCAGATGGACTTTGAGCTATGACGGTATCCAGCAAATACTTTGTCGAATGAACAAAAGCAACTGAATTCAAGCGGAAACCAGCAGACTTGAGCGTTTCGTATGCCGTATCTCTCGACTTTCCAATTACTGAGGGAACAAGTGTTAGATCTGGCCCAATACTAACTGTAAGTTTAACGGTATGGTGGGGGTTGATACTGATATTTGCAACGGGGTCTTGTGAAACGACATTTCCTTTCGGTTCTTCGTTGCTACTGGCTTTCAGAATTGTTTTTTCTGGCTCCAGCCCAGCCTTGGAAAGTGAATTTAATGCTTGGTAATAGTGTTTGCCTACAAGGTTTGGAACCAAAATCTCAGTTGACTTAACCCATTGCGGAATTACAATAAAAACCGTCAAAAAACCTATAATTCCAATTACAATTAGACAATAGGTAGCAATCTTGACCATTCCCCATAAGGTCTTATTAAGTTTGTTCATCCCATTTCTGAAATCCTTATGCGGCTATTACCGAATTATACACCTAAGTTGATAAACTCTCACCGCTTTTTATTTGATACCCATTGACAAAGTCGTATACTTCCATAATCTTTTTAGTTGCTGGTTGAACTTGCAACAATTGAAGTTCACCTTTACCTGTCACAACAAACATCTGTCGTTCGGACGTAATTTTAATGGTTCCAGGTAGTTCATTTGGAATTTTTTGTTTCACTTCGTGCGTATCTTGATGCGGCAGTGCCCGAATAATCTTTAGGAGCATCCCTTCCCGAAAAAATGAATATGCACCTGGCCATCCTGTTGTTCCTCTAATTAGATTGTGTATAGTTGTTACGGACTCATTCCAATTGATATGTCCAACGGTTTTAGTTAAACGTGGTGCATGCGTTGCATCCGCGTGATTCTGCGCTGTCGCTACTGGGGGTTGTCCATGTGGTAAGTTGCCCAGTACTTCAACTAAAAGCCTTGCGCCAATAATTGCTAATCGATGATGTAATGTATCTGCTGTATCTTCAAGTTCTATAGGTATCCGCTCTATGCAAATTATATCACCCGTATCTTCTCCAGCATCCAAGAGCATAAGTGTTACACCTGTCACCTTCTCGCCGTTAATTAAAGCCCATTGAATCGGGGCTGCGCCTCTATATTTCGGCAACAGAGAAGGGTGTAAATTTATAACACCACAAGGCGGAATATCCAGCACTGTTTGCGGTAGAAGTTGACCGAATGCAGCTACGATAATAACATCTGGAGCAAGTCGTTTCAACGTCCTAACAAATTCTGGTGCTCTAACCTTCTCTGGTTGATAAACTTTAAGGTTATACTCTGTTGCAATCTGCTTCATTGGTGGCGGAGTCAGTTTTTTGCCTCTTCCACTTGGGCGATCAGGTTGAGTTACTACAGCAACAATTTCAAAATGATGGGCAATAAGTTCTTTCAATGCAGGAATTGCAAATTCACTGGTGCCCATAAAAAGAAGACGCATTTTTTGTATATTACCTATCTTCCGTCTGTTTTTGAGTGCTAAAAAATGATTAGAATCGTATTTCAAACAACGGGATGACTAAACCAACAGGCTGTTCTGCGGACCACATATTCAATTGGGTATTTACCGTGTATCCACCTTGTTGTCGGAAATTTGTTGAGAAACTATTTACATTCGCATGTGGACCGAAAATAGGACCACGAGCAATACTTCCATCAGGAGGAATCACTTCGTCAGTTGGACGTGATGGCGGTTTGTATCCCGGCACACTCGGCGCTGACCTGTCCACATTACGAGTATGTAGCCAGTCCCAAATACCAATGAATAGTGATAAAGAAACAGCACAAATACCCATAACGCGGTAATTCTGTGATGTTAATTCCGGTGCAATTTTATTTGTCTGTATCATTTTTACACCGCGAACCCCTAAATAACTGTGTACCGCCGTAAATGGGAGGGCACTTAGCGTAACAATCTCAAATCTACGTAATGCACTTTCACTATATTCTTCATGTAGTGTTTCTTGAGTTTGTTGTGTTGGAGGACTACTTTGGTTTTGTGCTTGTGAGTGTGACACTAATATGAAAATAGCTGCTAAAGCGAGTGCAAATATACGACTTCTAAATTTAAACATAGTTTCAACCTTCTGCTTTTATGTGAAGGTCCTTACGAAAAAGGACGAAGAGATAGATTTCCTATCTTAAATAGTTTATTTTGTTACTATCTCAATTAACGTTCCGATGCTGAATACGAAAGAGGTAAACAATAAGCATCCCCGCGCCTATACACACGGACACATCCGCTACATTAAAAGTAGGCCAAAATAGATTTTTGCTTTCTATACCAAATTGCAGAAAATCAACTACTGACCCCAAGTAGACACGGTCAATAAAGTTACCAACTGCCCCTCCAAGTAGGAAACCGAGTGAGGTTTGCATCCATCGACTATTCTGAAATCTAAAGGAATAGATAAAAATAAATATTAGCGCTGCGATTGTAATTATAATCAGTAATGTACGTTGATCTGAAAAAATTCCGAATGCAGCACCAGTATTTCTATCATGTCGTAGATTAAAAAAACCACGAATAATCGGATAACCCGTTCCTTCAGGGATGTGGATACGCACAAGCCATTTAGTGAAGATATCAAGCAACAATGCTGGAACAGCGACTATTACTAATAGCAAAATTTTTTTTAAGTATTGAATCGGAAAAATCACTTCCTGCGCCTTCCCATTGATGATATTAGGTTTTTGATAGATAATTCTTCTTAAACAATTTCCATTCCGCGCTTACATCATTTTGCTCAGAAATTGTTGGCAATTGACACCATTCATTTCGAAATATACTTTTTGGAGAGATATTTGTCTGCGCAAAAATTTCCTCAGCTAAGAAGGGGTGAATCGGGGCAAGGCGTTGTAAAATGCTCATGGATATTAATAATAGAGCAATTTGTGCTGAGTCTAACCCTTTTTTCGAAGCTTTAGCACGACAGAATTCAATATAAAAAAGAAGTTCTGTCCGACAAAAAACATGCAACAACCGCCACATTTCATAGAAATCTCTTACATGGTAAGCTGCCTCAATATCATTCAAAAGTTGGTTAGTTAATGAAATCGCAAGCATGTCAGATTCCCGTAGTGAGGCAACAATGTCCGCGTTGAGTCCCTTTGAAAAAATAGTATGCATAACAGAATTTCCCTTCTCTTGCAAATCTGCCAACAATTCGACTGCCTGATATAATATCTCTTTAAGCTGCGCGTATTTTTGGTTGTATTCCACTATCAACTCTTCAAGTTGTTTTGCACCATCTTCTTCAAGTTGAACTTGATGTAAATCTGGGACTATTGAGATCAACCGTAGAACATCCGCAGGATATTTTTGGAGGATTTTTTCCTGCACTTCGGTGTCCCATACATCTTCAGCAATATCGTTTAATTTTAGGAATTTAAAAGGTTGGCTCTCTTTCGTAGGGCGACTCAGTTGGAGAGATGCTGAAAGCACACTCAATTCTCCTAACCATTTCAAAAAAGGAGTACGCGGCACAAACGCAACATTCGTGGACGCTACAATAGTTGACTTCTTGAAATCCGAAGTATCAAGCGTTTGGAGTAAGTTCGCAAAATGGCTTTCAATATACGTTGACTCTTTTCGGAAGTCTTTTGAATGACAATTCACACAGACCGTATCAGCAGGTAAAAGTTCTTCAACGCTCAGACGGAACCAGTGTTCGGAACCGCGTCGAATAGAACTACGAACGGCACGAAGGATTTTTTTATCTGTTATAAGATTGTTGCAATTATCACATCTCAAAACTGGAAGCGGAATTCCCCATTGACGTTGTGATGAAATTGGCATATCGGAGACACTCATCGTTTCATTTTGAATGTTCTCACGTATTTCGTCGTCGTAATGGTTCCAATACTCGGGACAATTTGAGAGTTCTTCACTAATGTCACTTGAAGTTATGGAAAACATCCAGTGGCGATAAGGGCGTGCAACCGATAAACCATTGCAATGTTGGCATTCAAGTTGTTTTACTTTTTGTTTACGCGCTTTAATTAAGCATCCACGACCTTCCAATTCATCAATGATAAACTCAGTCGCGTTTGACAAATTTAATCCGCACAAAGCATCTGCATCTTCTGTAAACCTGCCAGTTTCATCAAAAACCGGTGTTGTTCGTGTAGATGATATAGAATCTGCTGAAGTAGAATTGTCAATGTTTGGTAATGCCTTGTAAATATTATAACTAAGCGAATGATGTGCAGGGTTTAGTGGAATAATTCCTCCCATTAATTCTTTTTTTTCTGAAGAATCAGAGATGCTTTCAACTATTTTCTCCGGTATTATAAAAAATGGCAGCCCAGTTAATGAAAATAGTGGATGGGAAACAGTGCAATCACTAAACTGCATTGCTCTTAATTCAGCAATCGGTTTTGGATATTTTTTGCGTTTGGCGTTTGGATCAACAAGTTTATTGAATTGCCGTTCAGAAAAAATAAGATATTGATTTTCAAATTCAGTGAGCAAAAAAGTACTCTTTTCATAAATACCTATTGCGATCATCCCCACGATCTCCCACAATTGAGAAAAAGGAAAACGGACTGCGAAATAAACATCTTTTCCTAATTCTTCAAAACCAGTGTTGAATGGAAACTTCACATAGGTATCTAAAACGCTATTTGAAACAGATGTCACTGTTTTGCCTACTTCCAATGGCGACATACATTTTGGGCACCAATGGCTGAGCATTAGTTCATCGCGTAAAAATTTTGCGTCCCGTAGCCTATCAAAGAAGCCAAAGAGTTTTGTCTCATGCCGTGTCTCTAATGTTTTTTCAGCGGAAGTCCAATCAGCAAAAATTCCGAGCTTCTGTAATTTCTGCTGCTGTATTTTCAATTGTTCACCATAAAACTGTTTACACTGTTTACGCAAATTGAGGATATTTCCCGAAACTTTAGCCGGACTCTCCTTAATTACTGTCGCTTCAACACTAAAAGGAAAGGTTTCCCAAAGTGGAGAATAAACTACAGTTTTTCCCCGCATCATTTCATATTTCAAAAAAATATCTTGGTAAATTTTCCTTCGAAGTGTATCAACACTTAGTGTGTCAACAGGGGTCGGCATTTCTCTGACCACGTAGGTCGGCAATTCTGTCGTCTTTTCATCAATCTTGTAGACATTTTGGGTTGCCCACAATTTGAGAATCTCTGATTCGTGGGGACTGTGTACAACGTTCTCGGTAGGCGCAGATGTTAGAGTTCTTTTCTGAGATTTACCCTTGGAACGTTTAGTTAAGGTGTCCTTTGATGGAGAATTTGCCTTTTTCATAATTTGATGTTATTCCGGCAAATGTATTCACAATGTACACCGGATCTAAATTGGGCAGAACTGTAGAAACAATTTTATGTTTAAATTTATAATATACTGGTGAGAATGTATAAAAGGAATAACAACACCATTGGTGAAAAATCAATTCCTATATTTCGACTCATCGGTTGAAGCACATTGCGAATCGGTTGTAAAACCGGATCAACAATTTGACTCGTTAACACATAGATTCGACGGACGGTTAAATTTTGCGTGCCAAATACGATCCATGAGAGAAACACGTTTATGAAGACAATCAGCATATAAACTCTAAGTAACCGACTGATAATAAAAGCAAGGAGATCCATTACGTTATATGTCTTTTCCTATTTTGCCGTGTCAAGTTGTTTTGCCCGTTCTGTTGCAGCAAGTATTGCCTCTGCAAGTGTTGCGCGCAATCCTCCTCGTTCAAGTGCATGGAGCCCAGCTGCTGTTGTCCCGCCAGGTGTTGTCACTCGGTTTTTGAGGACAACTGGATGTTCTTGTGAATGCACCAACATTGTTGCCGCTCCCAAAACAGTGTGTATTGCCAGAGTTTGTGCGTCCTGACGAGGCAGACCAACATGAACGCCCGCATCCGCAATCGCCTCTACAAAAAGGGCTACATAAGCAGGACCACTACCACTGACTGCAGTAACCGCATTCAGGTGGCGTTCCTCCATTATTAATGTTGTTCCGCAAGTGTCAAATAACTTCTTTGTAAAATTAAGATGCTCCACTTCTGTAGTACTACCTGCTGTCAAAACAGATATAGCTGCTTCAACGGATGCCGCTATATTCGGCATCACACGAACAATTGGTGGTGGCGTTTCAAAATACGATTCAAGGGTTTCAGTTGTTACCCCTGCTGCTATACTTATAATCCATTGTGGTGGTGATAATCTGTGCGCTACTTGTGGGACGATGTGCGGTATAGCTACAGGCGGAACTGCACATAGAATAACATCTGTCTCTTGTATTAACTCGTCAATATCTGATGCAGCATTTACACGCTTTTCATCGCACAGTTGAGCAACCAAATTTGTGTCCAGATCAGTTATCCAAATCCGTTGTGCTGGTAGCAAGCGATCTACAATACTCCTAACTATTATACCGCCCATTTTCCCAACACCGATCACACCCAATTTCTGGTTTTCTACCACCATTTTACTCCTAACAAATTCTAATCAATAGTGAATTATAGAAATAATTCTACATTACCTCTGTAGGAGCGATCTCCAAATCGCGACAGAACTGAGGAGCAGTCGGAAATCGGAGTTCCCTCCTACAATTCAGGGATGTAGAGTTAATTCTAACTCTACCAAAGATACGTAAAGATTAAACTGCGGTTTCAAAGATTGCCCTACCAATCCTCACAAGATTCGCTCCTTCTTCAATTGCAACTTCAAAATCGTCCGTCATCCCCATGGAAAGATATTGCATTGTTATGCCCGGATATTTCTCAGCCTTTATCCTGTCCGAAAGGGTTTTCAACAAAGCAAAAGCTGGACGATTTGTTTCTGGAGAAGGACTTAACACTCCCATTGTCATTAATCCAACAATACGTACACTGGAATATGATAACGACTTTTCCATAAAATCGAACACATCTTCCGAATCTAAACCGAATTTGCTTTCCTCGCCAGTCGTATTTATTTGTATTAAAATGTCTGTCTGTTGTTTTAGGACTTCTGCGCGGCGCGCTATCTCAGCTAAAAGCCTCAAACTGTCTACTGAATGGATCAGAGTAAATATTTCTAAAGCGGACTTAACCTTATTTCTCTGCAAGTGTCCAATAAGATGCCAATCACACTTTCGTGTGTTTGATGCTGCCAAAAAAGTGCGAATTGGATTGTATTTCTGTTGTGCTTCCTGTATACGATTTTCGCCAATATCCGTAGCACCTGCAGCAAGGAGCGATTGAATCTCTGATATCGAACGCCCTTTTGTAACTGGAACAAGCTTAATTGAATCTGGTGAACGACCACTCCGTTCTGCAGCTGCCGCCATACGTTCCTTGACACTTACAAGGTTTTTAGCAATCCGATTCAATTCCCATTCTCCTCACGCTGTAAGGCTTCAGTTTTATCCGTAACTGATAGATTCTTCTCTGTTTTACCAATTAAGCGTGAATACAAATTTTTCCAGTCGTCAGTGTGTATAAGTGTTCCTATTACGGCTATCAGTATCCCAAAACTAACAATTCCGATACCGACCACAACAACATGAGTAGCCTCCGTATAAACTTGAGTCACTCTTACAGCGGTTGTTGTTTCCTTAGACAACTCCTTCTGATACTTCGCTGGATGGACACAACCCCGTATGATAAAAATAAGACCTATAATACCCGTTAAGATAGATAACGATGTGAAAATGGAACGCATTTCAATTCTCACTTTGATTCCAGTCTGTAAGGTGTACTTCGGTCACTTAATGATACCATTTTTTTACCAGCAATGCAAATTTGTTTGTTTCACTCCATAACCTAAAGTATTCTACAGCAATTTGCCTTGGCAAAGTTTAGTGCTTTATCAAGTAATAGGATGATTTTCTTATTTTGCGTGGATGAGTTGTATAAATGAAAACATCCTTCCTGTTTGTCCACTCTCTGCTCGATGTGAATAAAAAGTATCAGTGCAACAAGCGGTACAAAATGGAGATATTGAAATTGATTCGGATGTTACACCAACATCAACTAATTGGCAGTAGTTGGCTGTCTGTAAACTCAAATTTAGCCCGCTGTGTACGGGACTACCGAAATGTTTTACAAACTGAAAAATTAAGTCTGGACTAACGGTGTAACAACATTTTTGAATAGAAGGTCCTAAGTGGATAAGACAATTCTCCGCAATAGTGCCAAATTGGGCTTTCATTTCTGCAAGTGTTTTGGCGGCAATTCGTGCCAAAGTACCACGCCACCCAGCATGTGCAATTCCGATAGCAGGTGAGGCTACATCCAAGATAAAAATCGGAACACAATCAGCAGTGAAAACACCTAATGCCTCGCCCTGCTGTGCTGAAATTAAGGCGTCTCCTGTTTTTTCAGACACATTTTGGTTTTCAACGTCCCAAAATAACGTTGCAACTGTATCTGCATTTATAACAGCATCACTATGAATCTGTTTGCAATATTTTAGCGTCTTAATACCGATATGGTCTGAAAAGAGTTTCCGATTTTGAGAAACTGCAGCTGGGTTGTCCCCTACATGCGAAGCTAAATTAAGAGAGGTGTAAGGTGTCTTGCTTACACCTCCACAACGGAGGCTTATCCCCGCAGTGACATGAGAAGTCTCCGTTAACTCATCAATTGTGTGATATAACTTTGTTGTCAAGATATATAATCTTCCCGAGGTGGGCTAAAAATATCAAGAGCAATTGCCATCTTGTCGAATGCCTTAGCACTGTGTTTTACATGTGAGGGAATAAGGTAAGTGTCACCTTTTTTGAGCGTTCGTGATTCTCCGTCAATAGTCAATTCAAATGTGCCTTCTAAAACCATGCCCATCTGTTCATGCTGGTGACTGTGTTCTGCAACTGTGCTATGCGGTTGCAGATGGACATAGGACATCATTAGTTTTTCACCATAGATTGTCTGAATTGTTACCCCATCAAAAACCTGTTTTTCAGGTTGAGCATTAATATCAACAAATGGCATCAAGAACGCTCCACTCTATTTGGAAACGTGAAATTCTGCTATAGGGTTTCGTTATGGAAAAGGTATATCTGGATCAGAAGGTTCAACATAAAGAATTCGTTTACAACTGGAACAATAAACTAATTTTTCATATTTTTCCGCTTCTTTTAGGTTTTGCGGCTGAATTGTAAGACGACAACTTCCGCAAGTGCCATTTTTGCCCAAGGCAACAAAATCAGTTTTATGTCGTTCCATCCACCGATGGTATTGTGTACTAAGTTTCTTGTCAATTTTTGGCAGAAATGTGTTCCGCTGCTCTAATCTTTCATTTATTTCGGTTTGCAAATTTTTCTGTTCTGCACGGAATTCAGTTGTTTTTTCAGTAGTCTTTGCATCTTCACGAACAACCTCCGCTTCCAGTTCACCCAATTCCGACTTCAACTGATCACCTTTTTCCATCAGTTCCAAGATTTCCTCTTCAGTCTCAAAATCCTTCTCATCAAGATATTCAATCTGATTTTCCAGCGCGGTATAGGCTTCATTTGAGGTGACTTCGCGCTGTTCTTCCTTATATTTTTCACGTTGAACATTATTCATTTCTAATTCCGCGTTCTTGGAACGCTGTGCTTTTTCAACTTCAGCAAGTTCATCAGATTTTGCCTTTATTTCATCTTTATATTTTGTAACACTCGCTTCCAATTGTGCAATGTTTCGGGGGATAGTTTGCAATCGTTGGTGGAATGACAACAACTCTCTGTCATGTTTCTGTAACCGATAAAGCAAAGCGAGCTGCTGTCTTAAAGATTCGTTAGCCATTATGTTTCTGCCTCCTGTTCAACGAGGAATGCGAAAAAAATACCGAGTTGATACAATACAAAGAGTGGAATCGCCATCAGTAGCATTGAAGTTGGGTCTGCAGGCGTTAACAAAGCCGAAATTACACAAATGCCTAACAACGCATGTCGCTGTTTGCTACGAAAACCTTGCGAGTCAATGATTCCGATACGCGCGAGAAATGCCATTACGATCGGTAATTCAAAGGCAACTCCGAACCCTAAAATTAACTGTGTTACAAAGGTAATATAATACTTCAAATCCCAAAGATTTCTAAACTCTGGAAAGAGACCTGCTGCGAATTGCAGAACGACTGGAACAACAACAAAATATGCGAAAACTGCTCCGAAAACAAAGAAAAATATAATAGTAAAGAAAAGCGGCATTGCCAATCGCCGCTCGGAACTATTCAACGCGGGAAACACAAACATCCATATTTGATAAAGTATTATTGGCAATGAAAGTAAGATACCTGTAGTAATTCCAATCGTTAGGTATGCCATAATACCTTGAAAAGCGCCTGTTAGGATGAGTTCAGCTTCCACACTTGATGTCCCGCTGCGTAGGGCAAGTGCCAAAAAACCGAGCGTTGATCCTTCTGACCCCGCACTTGTGTCAATCGCGTTGGCGACCATACTCATCATAGGACTTTTCATCGGGAGTTCAAGTACATATTTTATTGGTTTAGTGAAGGATAAACCCAGTACTGTAAAAACACCTAAAGCGATGAGAGAAATTATGATACGCCGCCGGAGTTCCTCAAGATGTTCCCAGAAAGTCATTGCAACATCTTTAGATTTCATAGTACTTGTTGCTCACGGAGTTAGCCTGATTTAGGAGGTTTAATAATTTTATCCGGATCAATATCTATGTCGTCTGTTGCCTTCGTAATTTCATCTTGGATATCGTTTCCGACACTTTTAAATTCTCTGATAGCTTTTCCTAAAGAACGCCCCATCTCCGGTAACTTTTTTGGACCGAAAATTATCAAGGCACCCACCAAGACTATAAACACCTCCATTGGACCTATTCCCATGTTCTTGGCACCTCCTCTAACAAGATGTTGCAGACTTATATAAATTATAGTATATCATATACGCAACCCATTTACAAGAAATTTTGGCAATTTTCGGAATTGAAAAGCTGGAAAAATCCACTTTCCTATATGTAAAATTTCAAATTTAGTTGACCTATCCTACTTAACCTGTTATTATGTCAACGGCGGGGAAAGAAGGTCTCAATTCCTGCTTCAACGTCTTCAATAGGATGTCCATACTGTTTTTCATAGTTCTCGTGAGTATTTTCTTCCGTTTCGGTGATTTTGGTTAGTGGGAAAAGCAGGGTTTCTCGGCTACGTTTACCAGATTCGTTCATAGCGATATTCATTTCCTGATCTTGTCTGGCAAGTGCTGCACCATATTCTGGTTCTGTGTCATTAAGCACAGCAGTGGCAATACTAAGGAGTTCATCTGCTACCGCAATCTGTCCTTCTGAAAGTGGGTAGTTCTTTAGCGGATTTTCCCAAGTCACTGTTTGGTCTGGAAGTTCAAGTTCAATCTTTTCTATGACATTAACACCGTCAACGTCAATTGTTGTACGTTTCGCACGATGAGCGATGCCTTTAGCACCAGACTGCAAGTCTACAGCAGGAGTCACGTAGATATCTTCACCGACGATTGTCCCTTTACTACCATCAATCTGTGAAATACCCGTTTGCCCGCGTCCAAGAGAACGCGCATGAATGACGTTAGAGTATACCATAAGCGCAGTGGCATTGTTGTCAAATTCAATAAAACCGAGACTCCAATTTTCGCTGGTATGATTTCGTTTCATCCGATCAATAATAGGAATCACTGGACTTGATTGTGTAATACCGAGCGCGGATTTTGGTTCACCACCAGCACGTAAGCGGAGCATACTCATGCCGTGATAGCCACCTTCATAGAATATTCTGTAAATCCGAGCGACATCGCCGATAACATCCGCTTCAATGACCTTTGATAAAAACCGTTCCCGTGGTGCACGATAATAATTTTCTGCGACCTCAAGTTTGACGTTGTTTTTCTTGGCGCATTCAATCATCATATCTGATGTTGGAAGGGTTACAGCAATAGGGGTTTCACAAAGGATATGAACACCTGCATCTGCCAGAAAACATGCGATCGCATGGTGTGCTACCCCTGGTACTGTAATATCCACAACGTCAAGTTCTTCATGGTCAACAAGATCACGAACGTTCGTGTAAGGGTTGGCACCATATTGTTCTGCGAAACGTGTTGCGGTTTCTTCGTCTATATCACAAATTGCCACAAGATTGTAGACATCTTTGAGTTTGGCAATTACGGGAAGATGAGAACCCCCACCACGTCGACCAGCACCAACTAAAGCGATATTGAGTTTGGACATTGAAAGACTCCTTAGTTTGGAATTTCACTTTTAATTTATAGTGAACTTTAGAATTAACAGGACATTTTGAGTTGTAGGAGGGAACTCCGATTCCCGACTATCAGTGAGTTTTGTCGCGATTCGGAGATCGCTCCTACAGAAGTGTACCTCTTTAATGTCAATGTTCACCATAGTTTGTATCTGTGTTTTCTTAAATAAAAATAACATCTTTGTAAAAAAGCGTCAACGAAATTCGGAACATTCAAGTGCCGATTTAAAAAAGAATCGCTTATTGTAATCAAGTTTACAAAACCTTCTTCTCACGATTGATGAAATAGAAAACATATTATGTTTGCATTTATCCTCAAAGACCTTCGTTTTTACACTAATGCTCGCAAATACAAGACAATTCAATTTGTCATTTTATTAGTTCTTGTGTTTATACTCTTCTTAAGTATGATGGAGTTCTATGCACAAAGAATAATCATGCAATTGGACCGAATACCAATTGATGTTGGGAGACAAACTTATGCACTTTTCATCATCTGCCTTTTTATTGTACAGTTTCTGGTGCCAAGACATGCTGTTGAAGCAGTACGTATGGAAATTTCTCAATTTTCTTTAGGAGAGCGTTTACAAAGATATAGTAGAAACAGTACACTGTTAGCGTTGACACCGCTGCCTAATTGGAAGATCTTTGGTGGGAAGTTGGCTGCAATAGTGATTTGGACATTATGGGGTATATGGTTTGCGATTCCGTTATTTGCACTTTCAAGTTACATCGGAGGGTTAGCGATATCGCAGTTAGTCAAATGTGGTGTGGTAATATTGGTAAGTTGTATTTTTTTCGCTCTGATTGGAATGGGGTTCGCGTTATGGAATAAATCTATCCATGCAAAAAGTATCAGTTACGGGATTATTTTATCTATCACTTTCTTTCCACTAATACCGATTAGTCCGTTTACCGATATTCCGATGTTAAATATTGTCAGTCCACTTTGTGCCTTACTATCAATCATTCGTTCAGATCCAACCCACTTGTGGATTTGGCACATTTGCTTGTCTTGTATGCTTTGTCTCTTGATTTTTCCTATTTTGTGCCGACGAGTGTCCTAAGTCATTGAAAAGCCCTGCTAATCGTATGCTTATTTGAAAATAGATTCAATTCTCCCTTCCATGAATTCGCTTAAAAAATACAATAGTCGTAGTACATTTTAAATCCTTACCTTCATTTTCAATCTATCTTATGACGAACACACCAATCATGCATTCTCAAAATCCTCAAGAAACAGCACATTCAAAGCAACATGGTGTAACCTTTCGTGCGATTCTCATAGGTATTATATTAATCCCACCCAATACCTATTTTATCATGGCGAATCATCTCCGTTTTTGGAGCACTTTGCCCACGACGATGTCCTTGATTTACAACGTCGTAGTGACATTGGCTGTGTTGACATGCCTCAATTTTTTACTTAAACTGCTCCTGCCGCGTTTCGCACTTCGCCAGGGAGAACTGCTTACGATTTATGTTATCCTCTCGCTTTCATCCGCAATTGCGGGGCATGACATGATGCAAACTGTTGTACCTGTTATTCCAAACGGCTTTTGGTTTGCAACACCAGAAAACGAGTGGCAACAACTCTTCTGGCGATATTTGCCGAGTTGGATGACGCTGAGCGATTTATCCGTTTTACAAGATTTCTACGATGGGGATACAACCTTTTACACCAAAAGGTATCTAACTGCGTGGTGGGAACCAATTCTATGGTGGACCTTATTTCTCTCAGTTGTGATCTGGGTGATGATCTGCATTGATTTGCTTTTGCGGAAACAGTGGATTGAACGGGAACGATTGACCTATCCGATTGTTCGTCTACCGATAGAAATGACGCACTCAGATGGGAGACTTTTTAAGAACAAAATGTTGTGGGTTGGCTTTGCGATTGCAGGCGGGATTGATCTGATTAATGGTATCCATGCCTTTTTTCCTGCTTTTCCAGAGATTCCAGTTCGTAAGGCAAATCTCGGTATGTACTTCACAGAAAAACCGTGGGACGCTATGGGTTGGACACCTCTCTATATTCTTTCATTTGGTGTGGGCCTTGCATTTTTAATGCCGTTGGAAATGTCCTTTTCATTATGGTTTTTTTATCTGTTTTGGAAAGGTGAACGTATCTTGGGTAGGGCAATGGGGCTACAAGTATTGCCCGGTTTTCCTTATGACGGCCCCCAAGGCGTTGGTGCATATCTTGCTATTGCCTGCTTCGCGCTTTATGGGGGGCGCAAACATATTTTTAATGTATTCAGAAGCCTAATAAGCACATCTAAAATGAATAGTAGTGTTATGTCTTCGACTGGAAATCTCACACCTGAGATGCGAGACTCAACAAATTATCGGTGGCCGGTTGCAGGATTAATAGCAGGCATTCTCTTTCTTTTTATTTTTTCAGGTTATGGTGGGATGGCTGTTTGGATGATTGCCTTGTACTTTCTTATCTATTATCTTCTCGCTTTGGGAATTACGCGTGTACGGGCAGAAGTTGGACCGCCAACACACGAGATGTTTGTCGCAAACCCGCGGCAGTTTATCTTAGATGCATTTGGTTCACGAAAGATTCCACCACAGAGCTTAACAATGATGTCACTTTATTACGCCTTTAACCGTGGGTATCGCGCCCACCCGATGCCTCATACATTGGAAGGATTTAAACTCGTTGAAGTAGCAAATATGAGGGCGGGGAGAATGGTAATTGCAATGATGTGTGCGGTCTTTTTTGGTATCCTTGCCTCCTTCTGGTCATATCTGGTCGTATCCTACGACATAGGCGCGAATCCGGGATTGGGAAACGGCGGTTATAACAGGTTACGTACTTGGCTTTATTATCCGAGCGAAACGAATGTCCCTGCCGTAGCATTTATGGGTGTTGGGTTTCTGTTTACAGGGTTGCTATGGTGGCTACGTACCCGTTTCCCAATGTTTCCGTTTCATCCGACTGGCTATGCTGTGGCGAGCAGTATGTGGACTTTTGGGTGGCTATGGTTTTCTGTCTTCATTAGCTGGGGTATCAAAAACCTCATCTTACGGTTTGGTGGTATCCGCCTCTATCATCGAGTGTTACCCCTGTTTTTAGGACTAATTTTAGGTGAATTCATCGTTGGAGGAGCATGGGTGTTAGTTCGCCTTATCTGGGGTGTGTCTGTCTATTCGTTTTATCGATAGACATTGCGATTGAACCCCTGTTTGTAGGCGCGCTTTGTAAGCTCGCCGTTAATAGTATCCAAGTAATTATGGGTTTCTATAATTCGTTCTCACCTTTATAGGAGCTTGTCCTCCCACCATTCAAGGTAATCAGCATCACTTATATCAGGTGAGAGACTTCGTTTCTCCATACTTTCTTTAAACTTCTCTGCCATGTTTTCATCCCAATAGGTGATAACCTCATCAGATTCAGGAGTTTCACCCATGTCTCCTGTTGAATCTATCCATACATCTAATTTTTCTCTCAGGTCGTTTTGCACCGCGTCATATTGTTTATCATCGGCAAGGTTATTGATTTCATGTGGGTCTGTCCGTAAATCATACAGTTCTTCGGCAGGACGTGTTTCTTGTAGGAAATGTTGTTGTGCGTCAGATAACTTACCTTTTTCAGCTAAAATACGGATCAGCGTCCACAAAGGATATTGCAGCTTCTTATATCCGTTGAATTGCATATAAGGCAGTTCAGGATGATAATTTCGGATGAGTTTATAACGCTGGGTCCGGATACAACGAATACGATCATCTGTTCCATCACATCTGTCACGTGCAGCAAAAATTGCATCGCGAGATGTCGCTTCCGATCCAAGAAAGATTTGTCCCTGAACATAACTCGGAATATCGATTCCTGCAAGAGACAGTGTTGTCGGTGTAAAATCAACACCGCTGACAAGCGCATCACTGACAGCCCCAGCTTCAACATTCCCGGGCCATCTCACAATCAAAGGGATGTGAATTCCACCGTCATAGAGAAACTGCTTGCACCGAATATGAGCACGTCCATGATCGCTCATGAAAAAGACAATTGTGTTTTCAGAAAGACCTTCATCGTCCAAACGCTTCAGGATTTCACCCACTTTCCGATCCAAAATCTGAATACTTTCAAGATACAGAGCCCAATCCTTACGGGTAAGCGGATGATCAGGGTAGTAAGGCGGCAATTCAACATCATCGGGATTGATTGGACGTTCTGGATCCGGTTTAAATACGCGATGTGTGTCAGGGATATTGATTTGGGCGTAAAAAGGTTGTCCTTCTGCCCGTTCAGACCAATCAATTCCATCAAAAGGCTGTTCACGTTGAAAATTAAAGTCGGTTTTACCACGACGATTATAGGGAGGACCAGGACTGTTACAGGTGAAATATCCTGCCTCACGGAAACAATCGGTAATAAGTTTCATATCATCCCGCAATAGTTTTTCACGATTGCTTCGATGATTGTGGGCATCAAAATGCGTTTGATATGTACCCGTAATCAGCGCGGAACGACTGGGTGAGCAGACTGGGCAAGTTACAAAAGCGTTAGAAAATTGTGTGCCTTCTCCGGCAAGACGATCAATATTCGGCGTTTGCACAGCAGGTGTGCCGTAACATCCCAAATCTGGTGAAAGGTCTTCGCCGTATATCCACAGAACATTAGGTTGCGTTGTTGCCAAAGTTATCTCCTTTTAATCTCGTAAGACGTTATTCTACATCATTCAAATTGTCAACAACATACCGATTGCGGAACAGAGTTCTACGCAGCGGCGGCATTGACTCAAGTAGTTTCGGATGCGGTTTGTAAACCCTCGCATAACCACTATCAACTGGGCTATATAGGTTGAAAATTGCTATTCTATCGTTGTCGGTATTTGTCCACGGATTCGCGCTGTGCGTGAGTGCTTCTGTAAAAAAGAGTAGTGACCCTGGTGGGCAACCATAAGTACTCCAGATATCTGACTCTGGATTTTGAATTTCAGGGGGTGCTGTATAAACAGATTTATGACTACCCGTAACCAATAATGTGCCTCCTTGTCCTTTTTTTACTTCGTTCAATTCCCATACAACACGAGTATGTGGACTATATCCTTTGCCGGGGAAAGCGTTGTAGTAATGAACATCACCAGGAAAACGAAGCAAACCGTTGCCGTTATGCGGCCCGAATCCGCCCATGCCATGCGTTCGGTAGAAAAGATTTGTGCTTTCTACTGTAAAACCGTAACTCTCCCGACTCGTCACTGCAGGATGTGCTGTGTATTCATTGAGAAGCGAGACAACAAGCGGATGGTCAATTAATTTTTGTAAAGGACCTCCGAGCGTACTCCGTTCATGTTCTGGGATAGACTCAGGTTCATGGTGAAGTCTGTAGCCGAAATCACGCATTTCTTTTAGTTCACTGCCCGTAAATACTTCAGGTATTAAAAACCAACCATGTGTATCAAATTCGTATATCTGTTCAGCTGTCAATTCTGGAATGGCTATACCATCAGCGTTGTGAGTTGGCAGCTCACATGTTCCTGTTGGCAAAGATGAGTTAAGGGTGTTGTTTTGCAGTTTTTCCATTTTATGTATACCTTCGTTAAATCTCCATAGGATATGCGGAAGTGCGGTTGCCAAAGTCACCGTTGACAACATTACCTCCTGCGTACGTCTCCCGAAATAGCGTTTGTCGTTTAGACAGCATTGCTTCCAGAAGTTCTGGATGCGGTATCCAATTAGACCAACGGCTTGCCACAGTATTATATAAATTTGAGACCTTCACACGATCTACACCAGTGGAATGAAATGTTGCATGTCCAATCATCTGCATCATTGATTCCGTAAGAAGAAAAAGCGATCCTGGTGGACATTCATAAGTGTTCCAGAGCGGTGAATTTTGATCACGCACTGTCTCTGGCGCTGTATGCGCAGCTTTGTGACTCCCTGTTATAAACCGAAAATTATTCGTTTCTGCATTAACTTCTGATAATTCCCAGATCGCGCGCGTTAATCCACTCCATGCACGTCCTGGAACACATCGGTAAATATGAGAATCACCGGGTAACCGAAACAGACCATTCCCTTTATGCGAAGTAAATTCCGATACAACGTCTTTGTCCTCAGTACCAAAAATCACACCGGTTTCTTCCAGTCGGAATCCGTAGCAATCCTCACTGGCAGCAGGTGGATATGCCAAAAATTCATTCAAAAATCCAACAACTACCGGATGATCAGCAAGTTTCTGTAATGGACCGCCAAGTCCGCAACGTTGTGGTTCAGGTATGCTATCAGGTTTGTCGTTCAAACGTTCGCAAAAATCACGCATCTCAACTATTTCTGCGTCAGATAAGACACTTGGAATTAATAGCCATCCTTTACGATCAAAGTCATATTTTTGTTTCTGGGTAGGGACAGCAACGGGTAATCCGTCTGCATTAGTCTGTGTCAACTCTTCTGGTTCTACCTCAACTGCACTACCAAGGTTTTTGTTAACAATAAATGGTTTCTTCGTTGCCAGTTCTCTGTAAGCCATCAAATACTCCTTCTAACTCAATGTTCACGTAAAACAGTTTAACATGTAATCAATAATCTGTCAAAACTTAGAATTTTCTGCATCAATTTTGTTCTGATTAAACACTAATTATTTGAAATTACAAAAAGCAAATTGGTGAAAAAAAATTTGTAATTCAGAAATTTACGGGTTAAAATTACTCAACTAATTTCTAAGGTATATTTTGAAATCAAATATGATCTTAAATTATGTTTTACGAGACTCAAAAATTCAGAAACCTATATAGTAGAATCACGTTTGTTAACCAAAAGTTGTATGTCAATGCATGAATAGATTTTGATGTTAAACCTGATTTGTGGTTTTTCACTCTTGTGTCTAAACATATACTTGACTTATCTTTAAAAGGTAGATCGCACATTTTAGCAAAATGTCCTACCTGAAGGAATTGAATCGCTTAGTATTAGATTTAGTTATTGTTAGTTAGGAGGATGTTCCCAACCCAGTGCTCGCGTACTCAGCATTGTTTAATGTTCCGAAAATGCTCTACTTGAACTTTGTGCATTAACGTCTTAATGCTCACTGAAAGAAAATCACGGAAGTGGAGTAAAGCTGATTGTGGAAAGATTCCATGATAGTGGCATGCTTTGCTGTGAAGTGCATCTTGGTGATTTTAAAGCCAATTCATATAGATTGAGCCAAGCATGCAAGCAAAGTTAGGTCATTTGTACCGACACCAATAAATATGCATACGCTAAAAGGTGAACAAGGAGAATTTGCTCATCCAATAATATTAAAAGAAAAATGTTCAATTTTGTTTGTAGTAATATTCTTAATAGTTTTTTCAATGCCAGCTTACAGCCAATTTACCGACTTACCCAAAAATGTGAAGTTCGTGGACATTGGTGTAACTGGAAATGGTGTTGTCCAAACGCTTTCCTTGACCTCGGTGTTCCCGTTGAGTAATATCAACGGTTGGGCAGGATTTTTTGGATCACGTGTTTCAGGTGAAGAGGGCGTAATTTCTGAAATGTTTAAATTCCACATTGAGGGTGAGATAGAAGTCAAAAAATACGTGTTTGAGGTGTTTTCATATTTCGAACGTAACATTACCGATGGGAATGCATTGACAGCTCAATTAGGAGGTGTAATTGAACCGGGGAAATATGAGAAAGGTTCTCTCAGCGTTTCCTCAAACTTTGGTTACTTTATTGAGAATATTCAACCCTTTGACAATTTCGCAATAAGAAGATTTGATCCAACTTCATTTAGGTGGTTAATATCTTCTTGTATAGATTGGAAAAAACTCAATACAGAATTAACTTTTACGCCAGAAATAGGATTCAAAGACTATAGATTATGTGCAGAGCCTGTTGTATCGTTTGATCTCACAACTCGTTTAGAGTTACGATTAAGCGGCTCTTTAACTTATTTTAGTGCACCATTAACAGAGAATATAAAATACAATTATATGTCAATTTTGCGAATTACACTATAACGACATATATTTTGATAGAATCTAACTTACATCTAAAATATAATCCCTGATTGTTGGTACTTCATAGAAATGGAGTACCAATTTCTTTTAAACTTCTTATATAGAAGCCTCGTAATTAACGACAGGCAAATTATATATTTTTAATTGTAAAATTTGCTGTGTATCCTTATGGAATCCGCCCTTAACAGTAGAACTTTGTATTTTACAAAAAAAGCCCAGATACTATCCTATTTCATTTGACAAACAATTGATGACTAAAGTATAATGTAAGGCATCGTATTTCTATGAACTATTTCTAACATTACTTGGGGGAACTACAGTCTATCTCAGATCGTTTACCTAACCTCTTTCAGAATTTAGATTAAAAATCATGAATATAGGTCCTATAAAATTTAAAGGAGTTTATAAGCTTACGTTTGGATTACTTCTATTAATTTCTTATGTTATGCCAGCGTTTTGCCAATTTGCTGACTTGCCAACCGATGCGAAAACAGTAGATTTCGGGATTTCCGGGGACATCGGTTCGCAAACGCTTTCTCTAACTGCAGTTTTACCATTCAAAAACATAAATGGATGGGGAGGTATCTTTGGCTCGCGTGCTTCTGATGATGATGGAGTGGATTCTGAAATTGTCAAGGTCCATATACAGGGCGGAATGCGTATCAACAAATTTGGGATTGAAGCATTCACAGATTTGGAACGGAACATTACTAAAGGAAGTGCATTGACCTCACAGATCGGGAGTTATATTCGACCAGGGATATATGAAAACGGTACACTTCGTATTTCTGGAGGTGTCGGCTATTTCATTGAGAATATTCAACCTCATAAAGACCTAACAATACGAAAATTTGACCCTACTTCGTTTAGATGGTTAGCGTTTTCTTCTGTAGGGTGGAAAAGACTGAATACAGTATTGAAATTTACACCAGAAGTAGGTTTTAAGAATTATAGGTTTTCGGCAGAACCCGCTCTTACTTTTGACCTTACAACTCGGCTTGGTTTGCGTTTGAGTGGCTCTTTAACTTACAATAGTGCGCCATTAACAGAGAATTTGCACTACAAATATTTATCAATTTTACGAGTCAAACTGTAATAATAGAATTGGTGTTTACATATTTCAACAAACAGTGAATTATTCGGTTGGGCGTATAATTATTCGGATGGGCGATATTTCAAGAACATCTATTTTTAATGAATACATTTCAACAATGAAGGAAATTAAATAATGCTTTCAAAGTTAGGACAACAAGATCGAATCAGATTTGGTGGTAACTCCACACAATCAGAAGTTGGACACGGTTTTGGTACTGCTCCTGTCTTCCTGGCATCAATTAGCACCATTCTCGGTGCGATTCTTTTTCTACGTTTTGGCTACGCAGTAGGGAATGTAGGACTCTTAAAGACACTTGCAATCATTGTACTTGGACATCTCGTGACCATTCCGACTGTTTTGGCTGTATCTGAGATAGCAACAAACAGGCGTGTGGCTGGTGGTGGCGCGTACTATATCGTTAGCCGATCATTCGGTACAAGTATAGGCGGCACCATCGGTATTGCCTTATACATTTCGCAAGCCATTTCGATAGCGTTTTATATGGTCGCCTTTGCTGAAGCTTTTGAACCTCTTTTTGATTTGATCAAAGATGAGTACACGTTAAAAATCTCCTATGAGCCTCGTTTTTTGAGTGTCCCGTTTACATTAATACTTATTGTCATGATGTTGACCAGAGGGGCTAATATAGGAGTTTCAATGCTGTGGGTTATCTGCGCAATTCTGGCAGTCTCACTTATCGCTTTTTTTATGGGTGGAGTAGTGCCAGAGGTTATAGACACTGCCCCTGATGGGGCATCCGAAGTTGTAGCCGAGGCGCCCAAAGTTGAAGATAAGAGCGCCGACGTTGTAGATAAAACGCCCGGCGTTGAGGATAAAACACCTGAAGAAACCCATCCGAGCGGGGGGAGTATCACGGCAAGTATTCCAAATGGTGATAAATTCGGGATAGTTTTCGCCATCTGTTTTCCGGCATTCACTGGAATGATTGCCGGTTTAGGGTTATCTGGTGATCTCAAGAACCCTCAACGCAGTATCCCTCTTGGCACTATCGCCGCAACGCTTGCAGGCATGGTCATATATGTTCTTGTTGCTATAAAACTGTGGCAGTGTGCCACACCGGAGCAACTTGCTGATACAGACAGAATCATTATGGCAGACATATCCGCATGGGGGACTTTAATTTATATCGGATTAGGCGCGGCGTCGTTTTCATCCGCGCTCGGTTCAATTATGGTAGCACCCAGAACGCTGCAGGCACTTGCCCGCGACAATGTTCTACCAATCCCAGGTTCAAACCGTTTGATGCGAACAGGTGTCGGAAAAACACAAGAACCTGTACCAGCAACTTTCGTGTCCGGGGCTATTGCAATTGTGTTTGTGGCAATAGGTGAACTAAACTTCATTGCTCAGATTCTCACAATGTTCTTTTTGGTGACTTATGGCGCGTTATGTGTTGTTTCGTTCCTTGAACATTTTGCGGGCAATCCATCTTATCGGCCGACCTTCCATTCCCGCTGGTATGTATCATTATTAGGTACTGTGATGTGTGGGTTGATGATGTTTCAGATAAGCGCGTTTTACGCATTCCTCTCAATTTTTCTTATATTAGCAATCTACATTGGACTCCGTCGTGGACATCGCGGACAACGCGGTATGATAGGAATCTTTCAAGGCGCGATGTTCCAGTTAACCCGTTGGCTGCAGACTACCTTACAAAAAAATAGGGCAAATTTCTCGGAAAGCGGGTGGCGTCCTTCAATTGTCGGCATAACCCAATTCGGTGAACGAAGGCTTGGACATTTCGATCTACTACGTTGGCTCTGCCAACGCCAAGGTTTCGGACAGTTTATCCAATTTTTCCCCGGAGATTATTCGTTCCCTGAAGAGATCTCAGCACGTATTCATGTTGACGCGCTCATCCAACAATCGGAGGCAAGTGGGGCCGGTATTTATGTTGATTCCCTTATTTGTCCAACGTTCCAACTTGCCTTAGCACAAGTACTGCAGATGCCAGGTATTTCTGGTTTACCAAACAATTCCATCCTACTCGAATTTGATCAAGACCATCCTGAAGAAATCCCAGAGGTTCAGCAAGGTGCCAGTCTTGCTGTGGAATCGCTATTTAATGTCTTGATCCTACGATCAACAAAACACCGTTTTGGTTATCGTTCATCAATTCATGTTTGGGTAACAGATGACAATATCGCTAATGTTCCAATGATGTTGTTACTTGCTTATATTCTGGTGGGACATCCTGAATGGAAGCGGGCGAAAATCCGCCTCTTCGCTTGTTCCGCTTCTTGGGATACTGAACTTGATGCCGATGAACTCTCAACAGTCATCAAGGAAGGAAGACTACCCATTTCAATGCAGAATGTAACATCCGTGTCTTATGAAAGTGAAGAAGCATTGGAACAAGAAGTTGCACTCAGATCCGCCCAGGCAGATTTAGTTATCACAGGATTAACTACCGATGATATAAATTCTACTGACTTAGATTACGTGCTGCAACGATACCAAGGGGTAAATGATGTGTTGTTTGTCCACTCAATTGAGCCAATCGCGATTGATTGAAAACATCTTGGCGGCACAGTTGGAATTGGATAGGATAGCATAAGATGGGCGAATTAAGACAACAAATTGAAGAATTCCTTGGAAAAACTGCTATCACATTGGAAAATGATGTAACATTCGGTCAAATAATTCTGTTGATCGGAGTTGTGGTTGTTTCCTTTTTCATCGCAGGATTCTTGCGTGGCTGGTTTCGACGTCCTTTTAATCGATTGAGAATACAAGAAAACATTCAAAATCGGTTGCTTGCCATCTTGTTTCTGATTGTCATAATTATTGGTATAGGCGTAGGATTCAATGTCGCAGGAATTAGTACTGGGCTTTTTGGTAGAGTTTTTAATTATCCACTTGCAGAACTATTTCAATCCTCCCAAAAACCGAGTGAAAATGTAACAGGAATTTCTTCTCTATTCCAAACACTTCTTGGTAGAAAACCTGAAGTAGTTGATGACGGTGCCCATAGATTAACTTTGGCGAGTCTCTTTTACGGGTTCGTTATTATCTTCGGTATGTATATTCTATCAAAGTACGCACAATGGGTACTTCAGCGGCAAGTATTACAAGCTTTTCAAATTGATAGGCATACCCGATTCGTTTTCCTCCGTTTTTTCCACTTTACTATCATCACATTCGGTGTTCTCATCAGCCTGAGAACTATAGGTGTAAGTTTCACAAGTTTAGCCATTATCTTTGGTGGTTTGAGTATCGGTATCGGTTTTGGTTTACAAAATTTAGTTTCAAACTTGATATCGGGGATGATACTAATTTTTGAACGTCCAATTAAAATAGGGGATTTAGTAGAAATTATGGATGTTGATATATTTGGTAGGGTGAGTAGTATCAACCTCCGTTCAACAGTTATTATGGCAGTTGATGAAAAGGAGATCATCGTTCCGAATTCACAATTGATTACAGAACCAGTTCATAACCTCACCCATTACAACAATCGCTTTCGGGTTCGCGTACAGGTAAGTGTATCATTTAACTCAGATGTAGAACTTGTTAAAAACGCATTGATTGAGGTGGCACAAGAACACCCTGAAGTGATTAAAGAACCAACACCTGAAATGGAAAACGTTTCTGCTCCATTTGTCCGGTTTACTAATTTTGGCGAGTCGTCCTTAGATTTTGAATTGTTAGCGTGGATTCCAGATTCTTTTACGCGTTTTGATGTTGCAAGCGACCTTCATTTTATGATTTGGAATAAGTTTAAGGAATATAATATCACGATTCCCTTCCCGCAACGAGATGTGCATTTTTTTTCAGAAGAACGGTAGGAAGTAGATCGTAGGCAGCGGTCACTCCGATTCCACGGAAGCATCTATTGCGGCGATGTCTGAATGTCGGATTACCTCCCCTTCAACAAGGTAATATACTTCCTCGCCTATATTCGCTGCCAAGTCTCCAACCCGTTCCAGATGTCGAAAAAGAAGTAGAACACTGATACCAGGCTGGATGAGTTGCGGTTGGTCGGCTAAAATAGCACAAAGTTCACTTACCATCTGTTCATAGAAATTATTAACTTGATTGTCGCGTTCGCGGAGTTCTTTTGCAAGTTCCGCGTTCCTATTTACAAGCGCATCAAGTGCGTCTTTGACCATCCCTTGAATTATACGGGTGATAGAGGGAAGATCGACAAACGGCTGCATCGGTGGATACGTCAAAAGTTCAATGCTACGTCTGGCAATAGAAACACATTTATCGGCTAATCTTTCAATATTCCGATTAACCTTCAGTGCCATAGTTAAATAACGTAATTCAAAAGCAACAGGTTGGTGTCGAGCAATTAGTTGGATACATCTCGCTTCAATTTCATTTTCAAGTTTGTCAACTGTATCATCAACTGCGATTACACGCTGTGCCAAATCCTCGTCACGGTTTAGGACTGATTGAACAGCATCGCGCAACATGTTTTCTGCAATCCCGCCCATTTTCAGGAGTTGGTGCTGAAGTGCTTTGAGTTCTGATTCAAGATAATGTTGCATGATTATTTCCTCGCAAGTTTAGATTAACCTAACCTGCCAGTTACGTAGTTCTCTGTTCGTTTGTCTTTCGGGTTTGTAAAAATCTGTTCAGTTTGTCCAAATTCCACTAATTCGCCGTCATATAGGAATCCGGCGACATCCGACACGCGTGCAGCTTGTCGTCTTTTGTTCGTAACAAAAATTAAGGTATAACGACTCTTGAGACTCTGAACAATCGCTTCAAGTTTCGATGTCTCAGCTGCGTCCAGTTGCTCACACGGTTCGTCAAATATCAAAATTTCTGGTGCACCTGCCAATGCGCGGGCAATGCAGAGCCGTTGTTGTTGACCATTAGACAAAATATTAGGTGAAGCCTGAAGGTCCTTATATACCTCTTTCCAGAGTTGTGCTTTTCTGAGACTTTCTTCAACAGTGGTATCAAGTTGAGCGGACTGTTTTACACCGCGGAGTCGGGCACTATATGCCACATTTTCGTAGATGGATTTGCGGAAAGGAATAGGTTTTGGGAAAACCATACCTATCTGTTGAGAAATCTTAGATGCTTTCAACTTCGGCGTATAAAGTTCATCTCCCTTATAGAGTATCTTTCCAGTCAGTTTGAAATTCAAAGTCAAATCATTTAATCGGTTAAAGCAACGCACTAAGGTGGTTTTGCCACTATTTGATGGACCAATGAAAGCGGTTACTTGCTTCGGTACCACATCAAAAGTGAGATTTTTAAGTATCTGATTTTTGCCGTACCAAACATTTAAATTGTGTACTTGCAGGATAAGATCTGTCTTTCGTGATTGCATGCTTTCGTTGCATCCTAATACCATTTCTAAATGATAAATTGTCATAAATAAACTGTAGGTCGGGTAGAGTTTACGAAACCCGACATGGAAGCCCTATCAAATCCTACGTGTCGGGTTTCGCGTTGCTCTACCCGACCTACGAAATGATGCCACATAATCATTTAGATATGGTATAATGTTAAACTCCCTGCAAAACCTGAGAATTTTAGGTCAAATTAGTTTTCTTTTCAAGAAAACTTGAGATAACACTGGATAGCAGGGCAGACGATACAAGTACAATTACACTACTTGGAATATTAAATGTGTCTCCTGAGTGTGGCGAATGTCTTCTCCAGATATAAACTATAATCATTAACGCAGCAATTGCCAACGCACGTGAAATAGCAGTGCAAATTCCAGCTACAATTGTAGAAAAAGCATTCGGAAAAACATGGTCAACGACCACCCGCCATCTGTTTGCCCCTAATGCAAAAGCCGCTTCACGAACTGATATATCAACGCCTCTAATAGCCTTTTGCGTTGACTGAATCGTAATTGGCATCACAAGTAAAACAGTAGTGAACGTGTGTGTGAAAAACGAACCCTTTCCTGACTCAAAAACAAAAAAGTAAAGTCCCAACAGTCCGTATAATAGCGAGGGAATAGATGCCAATATCGCAATTTGGCGTTCTATAATTCGATATTTCCAACTTGTTTCTGCCAACCATTCTTCTAAATAGAAAGTGATCGCAATACTTAAAAATATTGATCCCAATAAAATTGGTACCATCCGATAGAGATTTTCTTGTAGAACAGAATATGAGTCTGCAGCAGTCTCATCGAATGTTACACCATTTCCTACAAATAGCATCCCTTTACTGAAATTCCAAAAAAGTATGAATGCAACAGCCAGCGTAATTAAGGCGATGCTTTGATAAATCAGTACTGACCTCTTCATGATATTAGCATTCCGCTGAAACTGAAATGCCTTTCACCGAATAGGCGTTTGTGAATACCTTTGAACCTACAAAACTTTAAAAACACTCATACATTCTAACCTATCCGTACCGCATCTGCACATAATCCGCTGTCTTTGGATGTTCGGGGGTCTCAAACAGTGCCTGTGTTTCTCTATGTTCAATGAGTTCTCCGAGAAACATATAAATACATTCACTGCTTACCCGGCGTGCTTGGGCCATATTATGTGTAACGATCAAAAAAGTGTAAGTTCCCGAAAGGACGGACATAAGTTCCTCAACAGCGAGTGTGCCTTTGGCATCAAGTGCGGAACACGGTTCATCCATTAAAATGATCTGCGGTTTGAGTGGCAACAAGCGCGCAATACAGAGTTTCTGTTGCTGCTCAAGTTGCAATGATGTTGCTCGTGTCTTCAGTCTATCTTTCAAATCGTCCCATAGAAACACAGAAGTGAGTGCTTCTTCAACAATCTCATCAGATTGTGAGCGCGTCAAACTTCCAAATGGAGAATGAATTCGCAAACCGAATAGAATATTATCGTAAACTGAAATCGGTAGCGGATTCGGACGTTGGAATACCATCCCCACTGTTTTTCGTAACTCAAGCAGAGAAACGTCTGGATCGTATATATTTTTTCCTAATATTTTTATTTCACCTTTTGTGGTAACGTTGCCGTAACGTTCATTCACTCGATTGAAACACCGAAGCAGTGTTGTCTTTCCACACCCAGAAGGACCGATGAGTGCTGTTATTTTACCTGCTGGTATTTTTACACTTACATCAATGAGTGCTTGAAAATCACCGTACCAAAGACTAAGATTCTCGGTTTCAATGCTGTGGTTATTCGTTTCCAAGTGAGATACTCCTCTCTGCCGCTACCCAAAGTTCCCATTGACATAGTCATAAGTGGATTGACTTGCAGGATTTTCAGAAAAAATTACATCCGTGTCATCAATTTCTATTAAATCTCCGTTCAGCATAAAGGCTGTGCGATTTGCCAACCGTTTTGCTTGCTGAACCAAATTTGTGACGAGTAAAATTGTCATCTCGTTTTTTAGTGTTTTGAGGACATCTTCAATACGCATCGTCGTTATTGGATCAACTGCGATAGAAAATTCATCAAGACACAGAATTTCCGGTTGATGAGAAAGTGCTCTGGCAATTGTCAATCGCTGCTGTTGTCCACCTGAAAGTTTAGTGCCGAGGCTATCTAATCGGTCTTTAACTTCATCCCATAGTGCTGCTTGTTGAAGACACCGTTCAACAAGCTCATCCAATTCTGCTTTATTGCGAAGGCCCGACGTTCTCGGAGCAAAGGCAACGTTGTCGTAGATAGACAATGGCAACCCCACTGGCAATGGTAATACCATGCCGATACGTCTGCGTAAACCGTACACGTCACCAATTGAGTTGATGTCAACGCCGTCAAGTTTCACTGATCCTTCTACGGTTGTCCCTTGGGCGAATTCCAACGTTCGATTGATGACTTTTAACAAAGTCGTTTTCCCCGACTGTGCCGGACCGATGATGCCAAGGATTTCGTTTTCGTGGACATCAAAGGAAATTCCGTTTAGTGCGGGTTTATCTCCGTAACGAACCTTTAAGTCGGAAATCTCAATTTTGTTTTGCACGTATGCCTCGCTTCTCTAACTTTTTGTAATTTTCAGTCGTGTTTTTCTTAAAAAAGTGCCTAATTTTAATGTCCCTAATACTATCCAGATGAAGCATACTACTCCAATTAAGCTGCCAATTATAGCGGTTAACATTGTAAAGAGTTTCCCACCGAATGTCAGAGGATATACACTTCCATAACCGACTGTTGTAAATGTTACAAAAACATACCACATAGCAACACCAATTGAGCCAAACGCTTCAGGTTGCGCATCTCTTTCAAAATAGTAGATACCACAGGCACAAAAGAAAACCATGACCAGTAATATTATAACTGCCGCCAAGAGCTTACGAAGGATCCCATTTTTATTTTTCATCTTCCGCACCATTTTCCTCTTCTTGTAGTTCTTCTTCAACCCTTGCTTCAGTGAGAACAGAGGCTAACAACCCAGATGGGATAGCGATCAGTCCGACACCTACTAAAGCAACTAAAGCAGTAAAAATTTTACCACCAGGGGTTACGGGATACACATCCCCATAACCGATTGTAGTTAGCGTTACAATTGCCCACCACATCGCATCAGGAATAGATCCAAAATCTTCAGGTTGTTCAGTTCTTTCAAAAAAGTAGATGCCACATGCGGCTAAATAAACGAACAATGAGGAGAGAATTACAAGTGCCAGAAGTTCCCTCTTGACTTCTCCTAATGCCTCAATCATTCTATCCACTGCCAAGATGAATCGGGTGGCTTTAAAAATTCTGAAAATTCGTAAGAATCTGAGAACACGTAGCACACGAAACCCAGGAATCAGCACGAGAGAAGGTAAAATTGCAAGTAGATCAACAATCCCAAAGAAACTAAATATGAACTCTTTTTTTACCGGCGCGGTATAGATACGCAGAATGTATTCTATCATAAATAGGACGAGAAATACCCAATCTACAATGTCAAAATGGATTTCATACTTATTTTTAAAAGCTTCTTCGGTTTCCAGCACGAAGGCAACTGCTGAGGCAAGAATCAGAAATTGAATGATTCCACTAAAAACAGCTCCTTCAACGATTTTACCTAACTTTTTCTGTAAGTCAGATTGTTCTCTGTGATCTTTATTCAACATGGGTAACATCCTATTTTACACCTTTTTGGCGAGATAGCTGTCCTTAGTTAGGAAATTTGAGGATACCAGCAAGTGGCACTTCAAACTCCCATATCCGGAAAACTACCACCTCTTTCGCGTTCTAAGATATACCCGTAGTATAATAGCTGCAGCGTTTACAAGCAGAACACTACCAACCAACACAATTGCAGTACCATAAGGAATGCCCTCTGTTACATCCGGCACCTGTGTTGAAATCGTATAGAGGTGTAATGAAAGTGCCATACACTGATCTAATATATTATATGCAAAAGGGTTTCCTTCTGCAATAGCTTTATAGAACACTGCCCCAGTAAACATAATTGGTGCTGTTTCCCCCGCCGCACGAGATACCTGTAAAATAACACCTGTCAAGATGCCGCTGATTGAATTGGGTAGCACAATTCGACGGATCGTTTGCCAGCGCGTTGCCCCCAGATTCCAACACGCCTCTCGGAAAGACATCGGCACCGCTTTTAATGCCTCAGTCGTACTCGCAATGATAACAGGAAGTGTCATAATTGCTAATGTGAGTGACGCTGCAAGAATTGATTCCCCTAAACCTGCAAATAACACAAATGCCCCGACACCAAACAATGCATGCACAATACTCGGAACACCTGCAAGGTTGACGACAGCTAAGTTCACAATTCGCGTGAACCAATTATCACGTGCATACTCGTTAAGATATACCGCTGCGAATACACCAATCGGCGCTGCTACCAACAACGAAACCACAACCAGATAAATTGTTCCAAGGAACGGTGCCCACAATCCACCAGCACGCATATTGTCCTTCGGATTTGTAAACAGAAAATCTAAAGACAACACTGGTATTGCTTTATAGAAAAGGTATCCGATAATCAGGAGCAACGGCAGAATCATCAGGCAAGTCATGATGAGGAAGAAAATTTTGACACCGTTTTCAATAAACCGATTCCGCCGTCCAATATATGTTTCTGTGAACATTGCTGCTGGAGATATGTCTGTATTGCTATTCATATATTCCTTTATACTGTGTGGTGTATTAACTTTGACGAATACCTTTGATAACCAGGTCGGCAATGAGGTTTACAACAAACGTAATAGAAAAAAGTAGGACACCGATGATAAATAACACCTGATAATGTTCATCACCCCTTGCAACTTCACCTAATTCCGCTGCAATAGTTGCTGTAAGTGTACGAATCCAAGAGAGTGGTCCAGACGGAATGTTAACTGAATGTCCTGTCGCCATCAAAACTGCCATCGTTTCACCAATAGAACGGGCTGCACCGAGTAAAACCGCTGCTAATAACCCATTTTTCGCCGCAGGTAAAAGAACACGGTAGATCACCTGCCACCGGGTTGCACCGAGTGCCTCCGCTGCTTCACGGTAGGAATCTGGGACTGCTTTCAGCGCATCCTCAGCAATAGAAACGATTATCGGAACACTCATAAGTGCCAGCATAATACCACCGTTTAGCATTGTTAAACCGATTGGTGCATTAAAAACTGCAATAATTAACTGATTCATCAATGTTAAGCCGATGAATCCCCAAACAACCGATGGGATCGCAGCAAGAAATTCAATTACAATTTTGAAGGTTTCTCTTAACTTAGGACTACAGAATTCTGATACAAAGATCGCAGCCCCAAGACCAAACGGGACAGCAATTAACATTGCTAACGCTGTGACACTGAAAGTTCCAAGAATTAATGCGAAGGTACCGTATCTTTTATTGTTGAGAGATGTTGGATACCATTCTTCACTCGTTAAAAATTCCCATAAATTTAAACCACCAAAAAGGAAACCTGCTCCCTCTTTAAACACAAAAAAGAATATACCGAAAACGAAAATAATTGCACTAATCCCACATATACTAATATATACATCAATTATAGATTCGGAGGAAGTTTCTGAATCCGGTCCGAATTGATTGCTGCCCTCTGTGCCTTTAATGAAACCTAATTCAAAGATTGTCCAAAGACTGGTGATTATTGCGATCAGATAAATTACGGTGCTCCATCCGGACGTCAACTGCGCTAATAGCACAAAAAAGACAGCAACCAGTGGGATAAAATGTAACAGCACCCACCACGTTGACTTGTCTTTGTCGTGCCAACGTTTTACGGTAATCGCTAAATGGATCCAAGCAGGTACTATTAACAGAATAAATCCAAGTGATATTTTGGCAGGAAAGTTATTAGTAATTACGGAGATTGTAAAGATTGCAAAGACTGGCAAATTCAGCAGCCACCATGCTGCCCTGTTGATTCTCCCTTTAAACGAGAAACAGATTTGAAAAAACTTCATTTCTATACGGTGTTCCTTTAGTTGCTCTCTAACGGTACAAAACCGAGTTCCTCAACAATTTTTTGCCCTTCTGCAGAAAAAATCCAATCCAGATATGCCTTCGCTTCCCCTGTTGGTTCACCGAGTGAATACATATACAGAGGACGTGCAATTGGATAAGTTTTAGCAATGACATTCTCAAGGTTCGGTGCGTAATAGGGTTCATTGGGGGTAGTTGCAACTTCTAACATCTTCACATGATCAGTTGCATATCCCATGCCGCTATAGCCGATAGCACAAGGTGTTCGTCCGATAACTTCTACTACGTCTTTGGAACCGTGTAAGTCTAAAGAGCCAAGTTCAAAATCCCGTTCTTTACCAAGTAGTGCTTCCCTGAAATAGAAGTATGTCCCAGAGTTTGATTGGCGACTGATTCGGATAATTTTGTCACTTCGGCATCCAGAATTTGCAATTCCAAGCTGATCCCATTTGATTATCTTTCCTTCCTCGCCATATATTTCTGCAAGTTGCGGAATAGTAATTCGGTCCAAAGGGTTATCTTTGTGAACGTAAACGGCAAGGGCATCATAACCTACTATGAACTCAATCGGTTCCTTGCCAGTGTTTTCGAGTGCTTTCTGTTTTTCCGAGTCCTTCACTTGTCTACTACAGTTGGCAATATCCACAGTGCCGTTGATCAACGCTGCAACGCCTGTTCCTGATCCACCGCCCGATACCTCAACAGACACAGTATTAGAAATACCTGTATATGCTTCCGCCCAAGCCTGCGCCAAATTTACCATCGTATCGGATCCTTTGTTCTTGATGATGGCACGTTTTGCATTTGAAGATCCGTTTGCCGTTCCATTATTAGACGAACAACCGTTGAAGCATAGGAGGCATCCAAACATCACAATATACAGGATTAGTATACCACCTTCGCGAATCCATTTATCAATCGTCACCTGATTGCTCCTTCTTGATAGTATCTCTGATATTATAACAATAAAATGTTACGAAAATAAGACAAAACTAAAAATAATTCTGTCATATTGCAATTCCGAGGGATGAGACTAAAATTTTCAACTTTAAGTATTTTATAATGACTTGTGCTATTTACGGGATAGTTTTGTTATTTTTCACAACTTTTCATATTCTGTAGGAGCGATCTCCGAATCTCGACCCATTTGTCGTCGGGAATCAGAGTTCCCTCCTACCAGTTGAGGTCGTCAGTATCGGAACAGTTGCAGAATTCAAACTCAAACGAAATAAACATGTGAAATGGAAACATACCAAATGTTAACTAGCACAACGCGTTATAATGTAATACCATTTCTATATGATCATATTACATTATTTGTAGGTCGGGTAGAAGCGGTAGCAAAACCGACTTTTTATAGCGTGATGTCGGGTTTCGTTCCTCTACCCGCATAAATTGCGCAAAATTAACGCCAAATGCACGTTTAGCATTTGGCGTTAATTTTGCGGCCTTACACGCCTTTCCACAAGATATCTCGCTTACACAGTCATGCCGCAATTATGCCAAGACTGTAAAATCGTATCTACCGAATTGTTGTTAAATTGTCAATGCTGTCCAATAACTGACTGCTGTCATTGTAGACTTCCAACCCTACTTGAGTGCCATCAACCGAGAACAGACAGAAGTGTTTATCAATCGTAAACGCTTTGACCTTGTCAACCCACGGCACAGACTTATCTTGGACGTAATAAGGGGCCCCGCAACCACCGCTGATAATCTGCCATACAGGAAACTGAAAATCTGGATTGATTGTCGAATCTATCAAAGTACGACTGTAATTATGTTCATCCCCACAAAGCACCGCTAACACTTTTGACTTGCTTGAGACAATTTTCCAGAACCGATCTCGCATATCAATCACATCACCCATCGGCACGTCTTTATCATTGTAACCACCGAGTTCGCCTTTGCCAGGGGTTCCCCAAAACATCGCATCCTTGACATGTCCACCATTAGGAAAAGGTGGTTCATGTAGAATAATGAAAACCCAATCCACATTTAAATCTTTTTGCGCAGCATCTAATTCTTTCTCTAACCATCCCATCTGGTTTGGCATAACGTAACCTTCCCTGTTACCGCCGAGATGCTTAAGGGCAAGATTTATCGCTGTTTTATCCTGTGATTTCTGAGCGAACACACTTTGATTCCTATAACCAGTTGACCAATAATTTGAGTTCAGAGAAATAAAATGGGTTCTGCCATAAGTAAACGAATAAACGTTTTCACTATATGATGGTCCAGCATCAGCACCATCCATTTTACTACTACCCTTCGCTTCTGGCTTCGGGATACCTAATCCATAATGACTATCGCGAGGGTTGACAAATTCTTTTGCGAAAATCGCTTCTGCACTCTCTGCACCGACTGTGCCAGTAAATTGGATGTAATATTCGTCTTGTTTGAGATGTGGTGCTGTAACCTTATAATACTTCCCAACCTGCTCATGGTTTCCAATTGATTCATAAAAAGGAATATTCGCCCCAACAGGTTGGATTGTTCGCTTCCATGTCTCAAGTTGCCACTCAAAATCCTTCACATCAGATGTATAGCCGTTGATGAGATCGCCACCGAAACAGACAAAATCTGCTTTTTTGTTATAGAGTTCTATAGCGAAACGCCCAAGGTCTTTCGCATTGACACCATTCTGTGCGCGTTCTCCCCCACCGACTCCAGCACGCGAGTCCGACATAAATCCAAACTTAAATGGGACCCTATTTCCAGGAGATGGTGCCGTTTTAAAAGTATATGATGGCGTCCAGATGCCGTAATTCACTTGGTAAGTATAGACTGTATCAGGTTTTAGCTTCGTTAGAGCAACCTCATGTCGGATAGCAGGATCCAAGGATAAAAACTCCCGATTATTTGACAAAACACTCCCTTTCGCAGGCGTATCCGTTTCCCAAGAGATGATAGCAGAATCATGCGTAATGAGATCAATAAAAGGGCCTTCTGTCAAAGTAACAAGTGATGTGTAAGTGCCTGTCTTCGGTTCTCCGTCACGCTTGTAGCGCAAACGTCGGTCATAAGCACGTGTTGTCTGAACGCGCGAATCGAAAATCTCTATGCGATAGACTATTGCGCCGCCGTTGTTCGCAATCAAACCTGTATCGTAATGCACATCCTCAAGTTTGGATATATCCATTTTGATTTGATGCCGTGTTTTATTCTCTTCAATGTATGTTCCCTTTGCGACTTTACGATATCGGGGTGTTGTCAAGTTGCCTTCCGTATGTGGAACACCATAATATGCTACAGCTGCAGGAGCATCTATTAACGTCTCAAATTCCACAACCGCTGATGAACCTTCAAACCCCGTTACGATTGGTTCTTTTGCTAAAAGCATATCTTGTCGGTAATCTATTGATGTGAAAGTTAATGTTTGCGCAAGGACTGCTGTGGTGATAAAAAGCAGCCCAACACAAATTAAGAAATGTTTCATTTTAGTTTCCTTTCGTTTAATGTATATTACGATTTTACATGAATTCCCTGAATTATACCACTTTATTTTTGAATCGCGGATTACCCTGATTTTTGGCAAACTGACCGTCAAATTTATCGGAATTTAATTTGACAAAAATAAAATTATCGTGTATAATCATGCAGAAATAGATAAAAAACGTGAGATTTCGCAAATTTCTGAAAATAAATTTGACATTTCTTGAAACTTATGTTAGAATGCTTATGTTAAGTCGTATAAAGTTGGTAGATAAAAAGAAAAACCGCACGTCATAATCGTATTTTTTGTTAAACTGAGAGGGTTTAGCAGTGAATAGTCAATATATGGATTCCACAATTCAGAAAATTATCTTGTCATTAGATCATACGTATGTTCAAGGACAAGGTTTGTGGATTTATATTAACTATAAGTTAATTACCCCCCCCCCACTTCACATTCGTTAATTTTATATCACAAGGTCTTATCGCAGGATTTATATGCTGCGATATTTTTGTGCCCGCACGGCGTATCTCGTCGCGGGCTTTTGTTGTTGCATCTATCTACCGTGCCGATTGAGAGCGGTTTTAACGATGCAACTTTTTTGTTTGAAAATAACACGAGAACATGGTATTGTACGTCATGTCTCCTGTTATTATGTTTGTAACCATAAGGTGTCAAAAGACACTGCATTTTTATAACGAAATGGACTGTGGGAAATACCCAACAGTCCACCGATAATAAAGGAGATTGAACATGCGTTTTAAGAATTTGACGATTACTTTAACTCTTATGTGTTTGTCTATTATCGCGTTGGCAGGATTGGTACTTCTACCGATAACCAATGTGATTTGCGAGGTTGATGAATACGGTTGGACAGAATCCAACGGTGGTATTGCGGCTAATTATTATGCCAAGAAAGATGTCTCAAACGAAAGTTGGTATCTTGTTGCCAATGTAGACGCCAAAGGTGTTAGTGCCTCTGGCAGTGTGGGTATTCTTACAAAAGATTATTATACAGAGAGCCAAGATACCATTATGGGAACTGCCGAGTTAACAGCAAAGCGCGGAGCCTATATATGGTTTCACAAGTATCTCGTTCTTTTTAGGTGTAACAACAAAGGCACACCTCATGACTATCTTGGTTACGACGCTAATTGCATGGGGCACGTTGAACCCGTAGAGGCAGACTCTAATATAGCGGGTGCTGAAGGATTTAAACCTTTTTATGATTTTACAGATATTGATGGTAACCCTGTCCCACGCCACACAAATATTGCTCTCAAGGTGAAAGTGCGTGAACCTAAGTATAAAATACTAACTGGCAGAACTGAGAGGACAAAGAAATCAGTTACCTCAGAAGTGGGAGCCGATTATCAATTTCTAAAAGGCAGAGTCATGGGTACGTACGAAGATGAAGAAGTAAAAGAGTGGAAAATCAGTGAGGAAAGAACTCGTGAAAGAGCTATAAATGAAGCAGAAACATCTGGGCACTCCGTATCTGTAAGTCCTGAAAAGAAAGCGGATTGCGACGCAAGTGCCTCTGTGAGTTTTGGTGGTGCTAGCGATTCTAAAACTGTTTCATATATCGGTGAGCCATAAACCCAACGTTCGTGTCTATTTTAACCATACCTGGCGGTGCAACCGGCACCGCCAAACACAAAGGAGAAGAAGTCATGAAACACAGACACATTTATATTACAGTTTTTATTTTCTTGGGGTTTGGTGCTGCTTTCATTATGTTTCGTTCCACTGTCCCATCCAATGATCGGGTGAATTCCACTGGCGTTATAAATCAACAAGAAAGTTTGTCGTCCAAAGAAAAGGAAGCCTTGCACCCCTTTGCTAATATAGAGAAACGAATAGCAGCTAGGGAACAAGCAGTAATTTCAAGTTGGGATGAATGGCTGGATGCAACTACAGAAGATATTCTTGGAACACTTGTTGAATGGGGTGATTGTAAGACACCTGAGGAAGTGGAGGCACAGCGTAAAGAAACCCGGGCAGCACTCGAAAGATCAATAGCAGAATATAGAAAAACGCATCCACCTCCGAAAGAGCCTAATGCCGTGTTACCGACGTTTGCTGCGGGCAAGGGTTTAGACCAATATCGGAGACCGCAAACCTCTGAAGCACTTATTTCCGAATTTGATGCTAAATACCTTGAAAGACGCCCTGAATCCACTGAATGGGATCAACATTTTCCGAAAGAAGTTTTCCTTCAAAAATTTTTAGATAAAGGTGTTCGTTTTAATGAGTACGTTGATTATGCAGATATTCTCAATTTACGAGGACAACTCATGAAATTCAAAGACGCACCAGCAGCATGGCGTTCCGGTGACCTTAATATCCCTATTACCACGAACTTTGAGGAATATGTAGATGGATTCATTGACAGAAAGATATGGGAACTTGACACTATTAAAAAAGTATCAAACGAGAATCCAGATGCTTCGGTGGTAAGCGTTTTCTTCCCGCCGAGTCACCCTGACAAATTCCTACCGGTTGTAGGTAAAATGACGTACGTTCGTCAAAAACCGAGTGGTGCCATGATGACATGGGGAGCGATGTTGACCAATGAACAACGGAGTAACCTCCTTCATAAAGGCATTCAACCCGAGGGTATAGAAATTGTTTTCATTGATGAGGAATATAACATCCTTTCCGAAAAGCCAAAACCTTTTGATCGGGATAAGTGGCGAGAGGAAAACTCCTACGATATTGTGCCAGAAGGGCTCCGCGCTCCGGATGGGAAAATAGTTACCCCAGAACGTTATGAGGAGATAAAAGGTGAACCGATGTCTGCCGATATAAGGCAACGGTATGATGAATCTGTCGGTACTGAATCACCTGTTGATCCAAACGCTGCGCGTCGTGAGGCTGCGCGTGAAGCGGCCGCCCGGCAAGTCGCAAAAGTCGAATTTGAAAGGTTTCGGGACAGCATGCGGCAGCGCAAAGAGTTTGAGACGATGGCAGATAAGGATGTCTCGCGGGAACTTGCAAGGCAATTTAGTCAACAATTTCTGTCGAAATACTCGTTGAAGCAGGGCACCTCTAAACGTCTTGAAAACGCATTAGAAACAATGTTTCAACACGGATTTGAGGAAGGGTTCCGCAGAGTCCGGCGGGATAGTCCCTCAATCGCTGACGAGTTAGAGCGTTACTTAGGAGAGACGCAGAGACCACCTGAAAGACAGGGGCCTCCACAAAGACCTACGCCGCCAAAACCATCAGAAGCAGCACCACCTCAACCAGAAGCACCATAAATGAAAAAGCGGATAATTTTCATTATCATTGCACTTTTCATAGTTGCTGCTGCGGTGTCCTTGTATCTTCCCGCGACCTCGGTGAACTTCACCGACTCCAGTCGCAACACGCCTGAATTACCTGCCGCAGATAAATTCCAGTGGGTTCAGTATTGGGATCAACTTGATCTCGCCGCAATCAAAAGAGAGTATCAACCGTACACCGTTGCGGAAATGCGCGAAATGTGGGAGGCAAAACTGCTCGCGAAGTACGGTGGTGCTGAAAGGCTTAAGCAAGCGATAGGGCAGGCAGATGCCGTTTACCCTCAAGACACGTACCTTGCACGTATGCTTGAATTGGGCAGGCCTTTTGTTGATTTCTCGGACTATGAGGATGCCCTCACGGATCAACGGACACGGTTGTTTTCTGCGTGGATGTACTGGAGAACCATGAGTACGACAGAAAGGTCAACATATCTTGAAAGGCAAGGGTTACCGCCTGATGCAACGTGGGATACGTATGAGGAAACACTGCTAAAAAACGACGTTGTGGACAGTATCAATTTTTGGCGTTCAAAAGAACTTGATCCTTACATAAAGGGGCCCGCCAAAGTGTTGAGGAATAAATGAAACTGGACACTATCGTTAAACACGTCGGGGCTGCTGTCCTGCTCCTAATCCTTCTATTTGTGGGCGCGCGAATACGTGGACAAGGCCTCTCTAACATTCCCACTGGTCAGTTTGCTTCCAACGATGCATTTCTTTTCTATTCGCAAGCAGAGACGATTGTCAAGGATGGAACGTTACCAAAAGTTGAAATGCATCGTTGGGTGCCGCTCGGTAGAGATTTAAGTGAGACACTGCACGGTTACCCTTACGCCATTGCTTATACGTATAAGTTCATAAGGTTACTTTTTCCAAATGTTACGATCTATCAGGTGCAGCTTCTTGCGCCAACCGTCTGCTTTCTCATCGGCATGACGGTGCTGTGCCTTTTCCTCTATGTCCGTTTTGGCTTTAGCATCGCTGCCATCGTTGGTACGCTTCTAATTATCATGCCCGGCAGCATTGAACGGAGCGCCGCGGGATTCAGTGATAGAGACGGTTGGTGTTGGATGCTCGGCACCCTCGCTGTGACGACCTATCTGTGGAAGGAAAACATAGCAAGCAAACGAATCCGATACTTATGCACAGGACTGTCCGGTTTCTTTGTGTTCCTCGGCGGTTTAAGTTGGGAAGGTTTCGGTGGTTTTGCCCTTGCGATTGTGGCAGTGGAGCTCTGGCGTTTTCTTACAACGGATGCTGAAGAACGCCTGTGGGAGTACGTGCTATGGGTCCTCATATTTGTTCCATTGCTCTACCTTCTTTCACCTGCCTATCACCGTGGCGGTGGGTTTACCAGCCACGTAGCAGCCTTTCTGCTGTTTCCACCGTTCGTCATGCTGTTACTCCGTGTGTTCCGATATTACCTTACCCGTGGGCAGCATTCAGTTTCCAGGTTTATCTCCGAACAAGTTTCCGCGCGTGCTGTCTCCCTGGTTTTCTGTGCGGTGTGTCTCCTTATCGGCATCGCCTATCTTGCACTTCAACGTGAAACTTTTGCCCAAAGCATTGTGCCTTTTAGTGGTGCCTCGGTGATGGCAGATGTTGGTGAACTAAAATCACCGCATGATATTTTCTGGTACGGTCGCTATGGACACGTGCTGTTTATTGCAAGTCTGTGTCTCATTGTAGGCTGCATTAGAATTTGGGGTGCGAAAGCACTGATCCTCGCTTTCACAGTTTCACTGTTCACGGCTGCGACCTTTCTCCGACAGTATTTATACTATACGCTATCCCCCGTTATCTGTGAATATTTTTTCTACGGTGCAGTCGCGTTTACGCCGATTGCTGCGTTAGGTGTAGCAGCACTTCGTCCTGAACCGGTTAAGCATGAATATATCTATGTTGCTTTTGGATTTTGGCTGCTCCTCTGGCTTGGTCTTGCACGCGATGCGCTCCGCTACGATTTCTTTATCGGCGTGCCGCTTGCCTGTTTTGCAGCTATCGGTATCCAATACGTCACGACATATATCAGTCAACACATTGCCGGGATCAGAAAAGAGGAAGCGGAGGATAAAAAGAAACGCGGCATAACACACGCCTGGATAAAGATCGGCATAACTTGTGCTTGTCTTGCACTTATTCTTTTTGGGGAACTTCCCAGCAGTTCGCCACTGCCAGGACTCGCACACAGAGGATACAAAACGCAAATAGAACCTGAACACGTATTCCCCGGCAAAAATACCCCCATGGCAAACGCATGTCAATGGATAAGCGAACATCTTTCAACAGATAAAGTAATTGCGGCACCATGGAGTTACGGTCACATGCTTAACGTTCTTGGCGATGTCAAAACCGTCATTGACCCTGACCATTTCATTTTCCATTGGATAGACCTTTATGAAAAACATGTTTCTGCTGCAACATCTGAGCGAGAAGCATTAGAATTCCTAAAGACGCACCACGTAACGCATCTACTCCTCAGTGAAGAGGATGTACTTTATATTGCTTCGCAACACACGCGCGTTGAGGAACAGCCTGAGCATCCGCTTTATATGGTACCGCTTGTGTCTCGCGCACCCATCGGCAGTCCACACTACCGTATGGTCCCAGCACACAAAAACACACTTATTAACTTTGTTGAGATTGATTTCCATCACAATCCTGCTATTGTCACCGCGCGCCTCAAAACCGGTAAAACGGTGAAACTTCCGTATATCAAGTCCGATGGCAGCGTCCAATCATCCCATACTGAACATGACCATAAAACGGAACATGACCACACAGAAGAATCCGACAACAAAAACGGCGGCATCCTCCATCTACTTGACTCAAAAACACAGCGGGAAATTATACATTACCTCTCTCCGCATAGTTGGAACAGTCTTGCAGTCAAATTGTTTTTTCGAGATGCACACAGTGAGGCGTTCGTTCCTATCTATCCAGTGCCAGAGCAAGATACTGCATCCGCTAAAGTCAAAATCTTGAAGATTAACTATCCATCCGACATAGAAGAAAACCTGAAATATCTCGCCAAGTCCGCGGAAAAGAAAAGAAAATGAAACGTATCTTGAAACGCGTCTGTATCTTCGGCATTGCACTCCTCTGCTGCCTTGCACTCACGCATGCAACGCTGCACCGTTTTCAAAAGCCGATTCCTCAAAAAGTGTATGTTGCACCGAAAATTGAACACAAAAAATCTGTCCAAAAAAATGAAAAACTGTACGCACACCTTAAACCGAAACCTGTTGACCATGAGGAACTCTTCCTTCGTACAATTATTGAAAATAACCTTTTTGCGCCTCTTGGATGGAAACCGAAAAAATCTACTCCCACCTATCGTCTTATCGGTACCCAAATTCCGATAGGCAGAGAAATAGAAGCGACAGCCATCCTACAAGAGACAGCGCAAAATGCAACTATCCGTATTGTCTCCATCGGTACAAAACTCGGTGAGGACACTGTTGTCGCCGACATCCAACCAAAACATGTGATCCTCAAAAAAGGAAAACTACGGATACCCCTTCGCCTTGCCACAATTCAGTTCCTAAAACCATCCCGAACACGTAGGTAGTGCTAAGTATAAGTTCTCCACCACTACATTTCACTATAACCGAATTCCAAATATCGTTTGAATACCTCAGTCAATTATGATAAAATGTAGGTTAAAGCATACCATGCTACACCTAATTTTCAGGAGATTACCTTGCAATCCAAATTCCAAGAACTTAAAAATCGTCTGGTTGAAGTAAATGACATACAATCCGCATCAGGGCTTTTGCACTGGGATCAATCCACCTATATGCCACCGGGCGGTGCTGCAGCACGCGCTCGGCAAACCGCGACACTTAGTCGTTTAGCACACGAAAAGTTCACGGACCCCGCCATCGGAAAGCTGCTTGATACGTTAACACCTTATGGAGAAAGTCTCGGTTACGATTCGGACGAGGCAGGTTTGCTTCGTGTCACCAGAAGAAAATACGAACGCGCAATAAAAATACCCACAGAATTCATTGCAGAGGTCACAACACACACATCAGAATCGTATCAGGTTTGGACAGAGGCACGTCCTGCGAATGATTTTGAGAAGGTACGCCCCTACCTCGAAAAGACACTTGAATATAGTCGTCAATCTGCCAATTTCTTTCCCGGATATGATCATATTGCTGACCCACTGATTGAGCCAAGAGATTACGGTATGAAGGCAGCAGATGTTCGTAGTGTCTTTGGAGAACTGCGTAAAGAACTTGTGCCAATTGCTGCTGCTATAACATCTCAAACTCCTGCAGACGATGCATGCCTGCACAAACATTATCCAGAAGAAAAACAGTTGGAATTCGGGATGGAAGTTGCCAAAAAGTTTGGATACGATCTTAATCGCGGACGGCAAGATAAAACACACCATCCATTCATGACAAAGTTTTCGTTGGGTGATGTTCGAATCACTACCCGTTCAAAAGAAGACAGTCTCGGAGAAGCACTGTTTTGCACAATGCATGAAACTGGACATGCACTCTATGAACAAGGGATCTGCATGGAGTTTGAAGGCACTCCCCTTGCCCGTGGCACTTCAGCAGGGGTTCATGAAAGTCAATCGCGTCTTTGGGAAAACATAGTTGGCAGAAGCAAAGGATTTTGGAAATGCTTTTATCCACTACTACAAAATACCTTCCCTGATCAACTCAATTCAGTGCCTCTTGATACATTTTACCGTGCAATCAATAAAGTTGAACGTTCCCTCATCCGCACAGAAGCAGATGAAGTTACTTACAACCTACACGTGATGTTGCGCTTCGATTTTGAGTTAGCACTGTTAGAGGGTGAAATGGAAATCAAAGACCTACCTAACGCTTGGCGTGAACGTTTTGAAGCAGATTTCGGCATTGTGCCATCAGATGACAAAGACGGTGTCATGCAAGATGTCCATTGGTATTTTGGACTTATCGGAGGTTCATTCCAAGGCTACACATTGGGTAATATCTTAGGCGCACAATTCTTCTCATCTGCACTTGAAGTACATCCTGAAATCACGACTGAAATTGAAAAAGGGGAATTCAGCACGCTTCACAATTGGTTGAAAGACAACGTTTACCAACACGGGTCAAAATACACTGCACCTGAAATTATAGAACAGGCAACAAGTAAACCTATGACGATCACGCCTTATATCAACTATCTACGGACAAAATATGGCGAATTGTACACGTTAAACTAAAAACAGGGTCATTGCTATGGTATTTCGGCAAATTTTATTTTCCTCTTTTCTTTGCTGCTTTCTTGCAGGATGTGGTACAATCAAATTAATTGATATACCGAAAAGCAGTTCTGCACTTCAACTTACCCATAAACAGAAGCAGGCAATTCAGCCTAAACTCAAGCTAATCCGTGATATTGTTGATGATTACGATTTTGAGAAAAAGCAGTTGGAAGGAGATTTACGTGAATATCGCGCCTTAGCAAATGATAGGAACCTAAATCGTTACGATGGAGGTCTCAGCATAACTCAACGGCAACGGAATCTCACCCAAATTCGGATCAAGGTGAGAAAATTTATTTCACAAAGAAGCACACTTATAAAAGAGATTGAAAAACTACTCCGAGAAATTTATGCCGAACTTACCGATGCGCAGCGAGTTACTTTCAATGAGCTGAAAATGCCTGAATTAGAGATACCCCGTTCTTTACGACGTGACCCACATGCTGACCTACGCCGTATTCCAAGACACTTGATAGGGGTGTATTAACATTCTCTGAAAGTTGCGGTTTCAAACCGCAACTGCTGCTATATCCACATTTATTGTAGGTCGCGATTCGGAGATCGCTCCTACAGAATACCCCTCTTTGTAGGAGGGAACTCCGATTCCCGACTCCTACAGAAATCGTGTGTACTTTAGATATTGTAGGAGGGAACTCCGATTCCCGACTCCTACAGAATACTCCTCTTTGTAGGAGGGAACTCCGATTCCCGACTCCTACAGAAATCGTGTGTACTTTAGATATTGTAGGAGGGAACTCCGATTCCCGACTATTGCTGATACTTACAATTTTAAAATGGACACTACAGCAGCGTATAAACGAAAACCTGAACGCTAAGAGAAAATTCGCTTGAAAAAATGTTCTAAAAACGCATCCGCATCTACTTTTATACAGACACTTGCATTTGGAATTGTCCTTTGACGTTCACGCCGCAGGTCAGCAACGGTCATACCACTTGTCAAATTACCTTCGGTTTCAACTTGCACGTACGCCTCAATGCTCTCAAAAAAACTCGGATGTGTCAACATACCAATGGGTAATGCATCATGGATATGCAATCCGTAGAAACCCACGTGCTCACGATAAAATTCCATACATGCTTGTGTAGATTCTTTAAGAAAATGGGATATTTTATCGTTTCGCCCTTCAATTTCTGCATTAAGTCGTTCACCTGTTAAGACAACCTGATGCGTCACATCCAAAGGTGCAATGTGAACAGGGACACCAGAATTGAACACATCATACGCCGCATGAGGATCAACAAAAACGTTGAATTCTGCATTTGTGGTAACATTGCCATATTCACTAAAAACACCACCCATCAAAACAATACTATGGAGTTTACGCATACGTTCTAAGTCTTTTCGGATTGCCTTTGAAATGTTAGTTAAAGGTCCCAATGCGACTATAATCAACTCATCAGGAAAACGAGCTACCATCTCAAGGATTAAGTCAACACCAGATATCTTTGAAATTTCACAGTTTGCTAACGGATAACGCGGGCTTCCATCAGAATTGCGCAGCTTGCTGATATTACCCAATCCATCTTCACCGTGCACATGCTCAGCTTTCACGAGCGGTTTTACCAAGGGTTGTGCTTCGCCTTTTGCGACAATAGGATACTCAGATATTTCAAGAACACCTAAAATCTTCAACAAGTTCTGCGTTGCCTGTTCAACGTGGACATTTCCACTGACGGTAGTTATTGCCTCTACTTGCAATTCCGGTGATTTCATCGCAAGGAGGATTGCTAAAGCGTCATCTACACCTGGGTCTGTATCTATCAGAATTCGATGCATTGTTTAAATTCCATCTTTGATATGCTAAAAAGTTTTCACTATTTTACACCTAAAAAAGGTATTTGTCCAATTTCACATTTGATCCTCCACGCCGCCTTAATATGTGCTGTTTTACTCCTAATCGTCTGTTTCCCTGCCGTTGCCCAAGTCAACATCTTCACAGGCGAAACGATGAAAAAGATGCAGCTAAAGCCAGGTTGGTATAACAATATTAACCTTGATTTAGCCTATCGCAGCGGGAATACGGAACTACTCACACTGAGAACTCGATTTCGTTCCGATTACCTATCTAAAACATATCACGGTTTTGTTTTCGGCAGCATTCAGCAAGGGAGAAAGAACGGAGAGTTTTTCACTAACAAAGGCATGGCACACGGACGCATAATCCGAAATATTACAGACCACATCTTGATTGAATCCTTCGTACAGAAACAATACAACGAATCGATTCTGCTAAATGACCGTAATCTATTAGGCGGCGGCGTCCGCTCCGCTGTCCGTTCACCTAAGTCACGATTTAATCTCTACTTAGGTACTGGGGTAATGTGGGAACACGAACGTATTAATGACAAGGTAGTTGGCGATATTACAACCCGAATTATTCGGTCAACCAACTATATCAATTGGACAGCGCAGCTGGATGAACGTATATCTACAAGCGCAACAGGATATTATCAAGTGCATGTGAAGCGTCCGAAAGATTATCGTATTCTATTTGAGGGAAACATTATGTTCCGCCTGACGACAAAATTGTCATTTCCATTTCGTTTGAATTTCCGTTATGATAACGAACCTCCTACCGGTATCCAAAAACATGATATGGAAATTTTTAACGGGTTAAGTTATACTTTCTAAAATACTTTCTTAATACATCAAGGAGTTCTCTCATGAAATTTTTGTGTTATACAACTGCGGTAATTGTTTGCTTAGGTTTGTGCGTTTTGACTATGTCCAACATCGCTTGGACAGATGGTCATCTTCAGATTATGGAAAAAGAGAAGAAGATCGTTTTGAAAGGAAAAATATCTGAAGCACTTGGTGAATACGATTCACATCTGAAAGGAGCAGTTGAATATTTGTTTTGTGGGCCTAACGGTAAGCAATATGAAAGTATCATCGTTGTTGATGCAACTGCGAAAGAAATTTACGAAGCGATGAACAAACTCGGTGTTAAGCCCGGAAACCCTGTTGACCAGGATATGGAAACAGAAGAAAAGATTCCCGCTAAAGGCCCCACTGTTATCATCAATGTTGAGTGGACAGATGGCAAAGAAACAAAAAAAGTACGCGGTGAAGACCTATTATATAATGTAAAAACGAAGAAACCCATGAAACATGTCGCATGGATATACACAGGTTCACGGATGGTGTATGACCTTGATGGCGAGGATGAAGACGCAATGATTCCATTGGCATTTTCCAGCAACGATCTTGCTGCCCTTAATCATGCTGATCCAAGCACCTTGTTTATTAACCCTTTACCTGAATCAGAAGAAGAAAATTTGTATAAAAAAAATGACGACTTATTGCCAGAACTTGGAACCCCTCTCAAACTCACGATTGAGGTTAACCGAAAAATGCAGCTATATGTGTTAATTAGCGGTAAGGTGCAGGGAGTTGGTTTCCGTAATTTTACACAAAGAAACGCCAAACAACTCGGAATCAACGGCTATGCTAAGAATTTAGCCAATGGTAAGGTTGAGGTTGTCGCTGAAGGTGATAAGGTACAGTTAAACGCATTGGTGAAATTATTATGGCAGGGGCCACGGGCGGCAAAGGTTGACGACGTTAAAATAGAGGAACGCGCCTTCACTGGTGAATTTAAAGCTTTTGGCAGACGGTATTGAGTTATGACGGAAATGCCGTTAACTTCTATTTCGGGAATACTACTTGCGGCAGGGCTATCTACAAGGATGGGACAACCCAAACAGTTGCTTCCTTTTGCCAAAAGCACAATTGTTGAGACTGTGGTTGACAATATGCTTGATTCCAAGTTAGGTGAGGTTATTGTCGTTGTGGGGCATTGTGCTGATCAAGTTCAAAATATATTGGGAGAACGTCCAGTTAAAATCGTTTTTAATCCCGATTATCGTGAAGGGATGTTAACCTCTGCACAAGTAGGGATACGGTCACTCAACTTTGAAAATGTCAGGAACAAATCTAATAGAGATGCATTCTCACTCCTGTTGGTTGACCAACCTTTTATTACATCTGAATTAATCGACAAGGTAATTGATGCTTATGCACAAACTGCTAAAGATATAGTTCTCCCAAGTTACAATTATAAGCGTGGACATCCTGTCATTTTTCATCATCGGTATGCTGATGAAATTTTAGCATTAGGAGCAGAAAGTGGTGGAGTCCGTTCCTTGTTTAAATCCCACAGTGAAGATATCAACTACGTCAATGTTGACACTGACGATGTGTTACGGGATATTGATTACCAAGAAGATTATGAACGCGCTCTACGCGAAAACAGATAAATTTATAAGATATGGTTTACAATTCCTAACATTATGTTTGAATCAATTGAAAACGTCCAGGCTTTATGTGAAAAACAGGCATACATTGCAGATAAAGGGTTAGCAACAACGCTTTATCTTGCACACCATCTCAAAAAACCGATCTTTTTAGAAGGCGAACCCGGTGTCGGAAAAACTGAGGTTGCTAAAGTACTTGCAGATGCGACAAGTGCAAAGTTGATTCGGTTGCAATGTTATGAAGGCTTGGATGTGAACAGTGCATTGTATGAATGGAACTATACACGGCAAATTTTACAACTCCGTATAGATGAAGCACAGGGACGCGACAAAAAAGAGATTGGAACAGATCTTTTTAGCGAAAAATTTTTGTTAAAACGACCACTACTTGAGGCGATCCAAGGGAACAGAGATGTCCCACCTGTCTTGCTTATTGATGAGGTTGATCGGAGTGATAGCGAATTTGAGGCATTCCTACTTGAAATCTTGTCTGACTTCCAAATCACGATACCTGAAATCGGCACGATCCGCGCAAAACAGATTCCTTACGTTGTGTTGACCTCAAATCGGACGCGGGAGGTGCATGAAGCTCTCAAGCGTCGGTGTCTCTACCAATGGATAGATTATCCGACGGTGGAAAAAGAATTGGCGATTGTTCAGGCGAAGTTGCCGCAGATAAATGAGCATCTCGCACAGCAATTATGCCAGATGATGCAACTTTGGCGGGAAGGTGACTACTACAAAAAGCCGGGCATCGCAGAAACATTAGATTGGGGGTTAGCGATCTTAGCACTCGGTAAAACACAATTGGATGCCGATCTTGTTGCTGAAACCCTTGGCTGTGTCTTTAAATATCAGGATGATATTCAACGTGCCAGCGGAGTGGAACTAACCGAATGATGGTGAACATTGAAATTAAAGAGACACATTTCTGTAGGAGCGATCTCCGAATCGCGACATAACTCACTGATAGTCGGGAATCGGAGTTCCCTCCTACAACTCAAAATGTCCTGTTAATTCTAAAGGTCACTATAGATAAGCAAACAGATGAACCGAAGCAATAAACACCGACGTGTTCAAAGAAAAATCTTCATCGGCATCGGATACCCACTTCTTGTTGCTGCTGCTTTTTGCACGATGGTGCCACTTTTATGGTTATTGAGTTCCTCTTTCAAAACAGCCGAAGAAGTCTTTGCTGTACCGATTCGGTGGTTCCCCAAACTCCCGCCGCGTGTAACTTCTTCACCCCACATTGTCACCAATGCCTATCCAAAAATTAAAAAACCTGCTGCAGTAGACGCAGAATCATGGCAAACGCTACAACCAGAATTAGAACGTGCAATTTGGAAAAATACCCAAGAACACATTATCACAAATCCACAATTCTCAGCTTCTAACTTTTCTGAGGATTTACAAACCGAGATGACAGAAGGTATCTGGCAGCATGTTGTGACACTACCACCTGACGTTTGGAATGGCACAACAAGGTCTATTGTTAACGAAATAGAAAATGCTATTATCCCTGAAACAATCGAAACGATCTGGAACTCAGTTTACCGTCAGGTTACGATAGGCACTATTGAAATTGAAGATATAGAATTCAACCGAATGGAAGTAGAGTTCACAAAATGGGAAGCCGATTTAGATACATTACAACAAAATCTCAAGTCTGATGCTTCAGAACTGATTACTGCCTTATCCTATGATTATCAAGATAAAAATGATGTCCGCTTAACAACAGTGATTTCGTCTCCCGTGCCAATAGACCAAATTCGTCGCGTTATACTTCCTATAAGAGGTGATGCATCTTATCATCACCTCTCTTTATCTGTCTCTGTGAATGGGACTACATATCAACCGACACATCCTTTTGTTTTAGACACTGCGCTACAGGAGGATACCGTATGGCGTTTGCATGGCATTCCCGGTGAGTTAGAATCATCCCACATCCCGATGCAGCAAGTTGAGGCAAATGATGAAACTATTAAACCTGACATGGCATTTGGAACAGACGCTGAAAACCGGTTATTCCTGCAGTTAACAATTAACCGTCCAGTATACCTTGCAATTGTATGGAATAAACTCACCTCTAACTATCGCAATTTATGGAAGACAGTACCGTATAATCGGTATTTTATCAACAGCGTCTTTATTGCAACCGCGTCAACCCTTCTTACACTGTTTTTCTGTTCGCTCGGTGGGTATGCATTTGCAAAATATCAGTTTCGCGGCAAGACAATCTTGTTCGGTATACTGCTTGCTTCCATGATGGTGCCGTTTCAGGTATTGCTTGTGCCATTATTTGGATTGATGTATGATATTGGTTGGCTTAATAGTTACAAAGCAATTATTATCCCATTTTCTGTGGGAGCATTTGGCGTGTTTCTGATGCGGCAATTTATAGTTACGATTCCATCGGAGCTGCTTGATGCTGCACGGATTGACGGCTGTTCTGAATTTGGCATATATTATAGAATAGTTCTGCCCATCATCAAACCTGCACTCGGTGCGCTGACAATCTATTCTTTTTTAAGTTCGTGGAACGGCTACCTTTGGCCCCTCATCGTTTTACGCGATGAGGCAAAATACACCCTACCTATCGGTTTAGCAAATCTTATCGGTATTTATCGTCAAGATTACGGAATGTTAATGGCAGGAACGCTGCTGTCTTTGCTACCAATCGTAATCCTATTTTTGGCAATGCAACGCGAATTTGTACAGGGTATTACACTTGGAAGCGTTAAGGAGTAAACACAATGTCTGAATATACAACGGTCACAAAAACATCTGCGATTAAAGAGGGGCGTGGCAAATCTTTTACCGTCAACGGAAGACGGATCGCTATTTTGAATGAAAACGGCAAGTTCTGTGCTGTGGACAATACCTGTCCACATGCAATGGGTTCGCTTGGTCGGGGGCGGATACGGAACGGTATCGTTGTTTGTCCTGTTCACGGATATGCTTATAATACAGAAACAGGTGAATGTCAAACTGATCCGCGTCTGAGGATTAGGACATATCCAGTTATCGTGGAAGATGAAAAAATAAAGGTCCAAACGCAGTTAGAATAACAAATTATAGTGAACGAAATCCATTGCTTCACCAATTAATTTAAATACTTGATTTTTATATTCAGATTGCATAGTTTATATTGTAGGTCGGGTAGAGGAACGAAACCCGACAGGACGCCACAAAAAAGTCGGGTGTCGCTATAGCTTCTAACCGACCTACGAAATAATGTGATATTATCATATAGAAATGGTATAAATAACCCTGCCAATTAATTTAAATACTTGATTTTTATATCTGTATTGCATAAAATAGTTTTGAGTTTCTTTTGATGCTCCAAATGAAAAATGTTTTAAAAATTAACAAATCTTTTATTACGAAAGGGGAGAAAGAATGAATTCAAAATTAGGTAGGATATTTTTAATTTTTGCTGTCGTCGCACTAATTGCACTTACAGGTTGTGAGAGAGTACAAGACGTCCTAACGGAAACCATGCCGCCTGAAGACACAACCATGGAAGACAGTATGGTGGAAGCGGTTCCGGTGAAGTTTGTCTTGTTAATTGACTATCCAGAAGGTGCAAAAGATGCTTATATCGAATGGGTTAAATCCCTTGTACCAACTCTGCAAGCCCCTGAAGAGGTACGTAGGATACGTTCTTACGACAATCAAGACCAAACTATGAGTCCAAATAGACTTGTTGAGTATGAATTTGATAGTTTTCTTGATATGGCAACATATCTGAATCGTCCTGAGATAGCTAAGATTATGGAAGATATCCCAAATCATGCGAGCGATGTAACAGTGCACACATTTATCCAGCGCTCCGATTACGCAAAAGGTGAGGAAGGCAACTGGCCAGTTAAAGGCGTTTTGTTGATTGATTATCCGCTTGGTGGAAAACAGGCATATCTGGATTGGGTTGAATCCGTTTCACCTACCACAGTCGGACCAGCTCAGTTGAAAACAATAGCGTCTTACGATAACTACTATGGCGAAACTCCCCACCGGCTGGTTGAGTTTGAGTTTGCTAACATGGAAGATTCCACTGCTTACGGGGAATTAGAAGATATTAAGGCAATTGAAGCTGAGCTTGATGTGCGCACAGGCAGCTGGTCACAACATACGTTTGAGTTGCGTTCAGATTATATCAATGAATAACAGCCTGATTAGCAGACGATGTTGCCTAACAAATGAACTAACCGTATTAATAGGTAGGCAATACCATTCTTGGCTCTATTAAAGACTAAGTGCTAATAAAAACCTAAACCCGCGTCGCCATTAGTTTTAGTGAAAACCAGCGCACTAATCCTTTACATGATCGGAGAAACTTCATATGCCAAATAAACAACTAACAATTGGTGAGTACCTTCTGAATAAACTAAAGAGCTACGAAATCAATCATATTTTTGGCATACCTGGCGATTATGTAGTGCAGTTCTTTGATATGATTGAGCAGAGTCCTATTCAACAGATCGGCACAACGCGAGAAGAAACTGCGGGATTCGCTGCAGATGCTTATGCCCGGACAAACGGCATGGGGGCTGCGTGTGTGACGTACGGCGTCGGTGGTTTATCTATGATTAACGCTGCCACGGCTGCCTACGCAGAAAAATCACCACTTGTTGTTATTAGCGGTGCCCCAGGTATAAAGGAGCGCACTGAAGGCGCACTTTTGCACCATACAGGTAGAGATTTTTACACACAACAACATATCTATGAAGAAATAACCGTTGCATCAACGCTGCTTGATGAACCTTTTTCCGCCTTTAACGAGATAGACAGAGTGTTGGATGCAGTCTATAGGCATAAGCGTCCGGGCTACATTGAACTGCCACGCGATATGGTAGGCATAGAAGGATCAGGGCACCAACGCCCTTCAACGGGTGGACTTCACAGTGACCCCGAAACGTTAGATGCTGCTTTATCTCATGCGATTGCGTTCATAAATCAATCCGAAAATCCTGTTATTTTAGCGGGTGTTGAACTCCATAGATTCGGATTTCAAGACAAATTACTTCGACTTGCCGAAGAAAAATACATTCCAGTGGTGACAACGTTGTTGGGGAAATCGGTGATGCCAGAGGCACATCCATTTTATTTAGGTATTTATGGCGGTGCAATGGGCAGAACAGAGATCACAACGCTTGTTGAAACCTCTGATTGCCTGATTATTCTTGGCGCATTTATGACCGATGTCAACCTTGGGATTTACACGGCAAACCTTGCGCGAAGTCGTAATGTCTATGCTACCTCAGATAAAATCACTGTCTGTTACTCCACGTATGAAGATGTTACGTTTGAGGATTTTCTGGATGGTTTGTGTTCTCCGCAACTCCATAAACGCCCCGAAGTGAACTTGGAATGGGTGCTGGAAGTGGCAGAGCCTTTTGTTATGGTCCCCGACCAAACCCTAACAGTGAAACGTCTATTTCAACATCTCAATCAATTTCTGAATGATGAACTGACGGTCATTCCCGATGTGGGTGACTGTCTTTGGGGTGCTGCGGATTTACGACTTCCGGAACACACGGAATTTATTTCTCAGGCATACTATACCTCAATGGGGTTTGCAATTCCCGCTGCTGTTGGCGCTCAATTGGGTAAACCTGGTTCCAGACCACTTGTTATTGTCGGAGATGGTGCCTTCCAAATGACAGGCACTGAGCTCTCAACGGCTATCCGCTATGGGCTTAACCCAATTATCCTTGTTCTCAACAATCACGGTTACGGGACTATGCGTCCCCTTGTTGAAGGACCTTTTAATGATATAATAAATTGGCATTATACTCACCTCCCCGAAATGTTAGGAGCAGGGCACGCGTTTGCTGTCCGTACCGAAGGTGAATTTGACAGTGCGATGAAAGCTGCACTTGCAGAAACGCAACAATTTGTCATGATTGAAGCAGAACTTGAAAAATCTGACATGTCCCCTGCACTTATAAGGTTGGCTGAGAAGGTGTCTGAGAAAGTTTGAGTCTAAAAATAATGCAAGCAGTAACTTCTGTGCTTGTATTCCTTAATCGTTAACCGTTGACAAAAAAGACGAATCCCGTTAAAATTACGGGAAATCCTTAAGCCTAATACAGAGGCAAATTAAAATGTATATTATTAGAAAGGAAAACTTATGTTACAAACACCCCCAGAATCTGCTGTGATTCTCTTTGATGGAAAAGACCTAAGCAATTGGACAGGCCGTGACGGCGGCGAACCTAAATGGAAAGTCGAAGGGGACGCTATGATTGTTGAGCCACGTACGGGTGACATATCAAGCAAGGAAACCTTCATGGATCATTTCCTACACCTTGAATTCATGTGTCCTGATATGCCTGAAGCAAGTGGACAAGCTAAAGGTAATAGTGGCGTTTTCTTCCAAGGCAGGTATGAAATTCAGGTCTTGGATTCCTACGGCATTGAAGTGCCCGGCAAGGGTGATTGTGGTGCAATCTATAACCAATTCGCAGCACTTGTTAACGCTTGTAAACCGCCACTTGAGTGGCAAACGTATGATGTTGTCTTTCGGGCTCCTCGGTTCAACGATGCTGGTGAAATGACTGAAAACGTCAGAGTAACGGCACTACAGAATGGATTGGTAATCCTCAATAATGTGCAGTTGCCAGGCACCACAGCTGGTGGTGCTGATTCAGAGGTGGCTAAACCGGGTCCACTACGTCTACAAGACCACGGCAATTTAGTTCAGTATCGAAACATCTGGGCTGTTCCGCTCCCTCTTGACGGTTCGGATCAATATTAGCGTTTTGTCAAATTTGAATTTTAGCGTCCGTTCGTTATAGGGCGAGGTGTCTTGCCCTATAAACGTTAATATAAGAAAAAAAATCTATTTTTCTAATGATCCTATTGTAGATCGTCTTGACCTCAATACATTTCTGTTATATATTCAGACGCAAGTATAAAACAATAGGTGATATTATGAATATCCAGCTGAAAATAGCCGCTTTTGTTCTACTCCTTACAGTTAGTGTAATTGTTGTTGGTTGTGCACAGAAACTTACCGAGGAACAAGCTTTGGCTGAATCACAGGCTATATCAGATTATATTTACAACTATTCAGTTGCCAGGCAACAGGCTTACCAAAAAACGCAGCAACGTAGAAATCCACCAGTCAACACAACGATAAACCCTATTTCTTTACCTCCTGTAAAAAAGGTTGGAAACCGAAACAAAAGGCTTGTCTTGCTAAGTCCCAGAGCATCTTTAAGATGGCTTCGTGCATACGGCTTTAAAGTTAACATAACCAGTTATGCACAAATGATTTCATTGAGAAAAGGTAATTCTTATGGAAGATCTTACAGTTCACGTCCAAGGAAATACTCAAAAGGTGGTGATTATGACCCGCAATACTTACAGATAGGTAATTCTCGGATAGAAATAACAGGATTTTCCCGTTGGGATGATGTTATTTGGATATATGATCAGTTTGGCAACATACGCGTTCTGACGTATGAATAGTGCCAAACTATAAGAACGAGTTGTACCAAATAACCATATATAGAACTCTATTTCACAAAAGAAAGTGTTTTGAAAGTCATTATCCTATATTTATATGGTCTTCAGTCCCGTGGAGACGACATGTTTATAACACTAATGCAAATACATGTGAAAACCAACAAAACATTTTCTTAACTGGCACAAGTCTTAATTAAGGAGAAATCTTATGGCAAATCAACCTTTACCTACTATTCCTCGCCGCCGTTTAGGAAGAACAGAATTAAGCATACCTGTCGTCCCGTACGGCACACAAGGCTTCGGCAACAATTTTGGCTTTGTTTCAGATGAGGATGCCGTTGCACTGATTAAACACTCAATCTCTATCGGTGTAAACCATTTCGATTGTGCGCGTTGTTACGGTGATTCGCAGCGGAAACTTGGCTTGGCAATGAAGGAAATTCCGCGCGAAGATGTTATCATAACTGCGAGACTTTGCTGTCACTCTGCAGCGGATTGGGGCGGATATGGACAAGGAAAACCTGATTATTCTGCCGATCGCGCTATTGCAGACCTTGAAGATCAACTTGAACTGCTCAATGTTGATTATTTGGACGGAATGCTGATCCACGACCCGCATGAAATTGATCCAACACTTGAAAAAGGTGGCACACTTGAAGGTTTGCTTAAATGTAAAGAACGCGGACTCGTTCGTTTCGTTGGCTACGGTATGCGACAACACGATTTCCACCTCAAAGCCATTGCAACAGGTGATGTTGACCTGCTCTTGTGCTTCAACGATTATAACCTTATTAGGCAAAGTGTTGCTGACACTATTCTTCCTGCTGCTGCTGAGGCAGATATAGGTGTAATGAATGGATGGTCTATCCTTCGTGGCATCCTAACAGGTGTTGATCTTGATGCAGAAATTGAACGCGGACGTTGGAAAAAGGAAGGAGATGTTGCAGCATCATATCCAATTTGGGAATGGTGTGTTGAAGAAGGTATAAGTATACTTCAACTTGCACTTCAGTTCTGTCTCAAAGAAGAACGGATTCAAGGCAATAATATCGGCAGCCTCAATGCTGAGCAGCTTGAGGCAAATGTTATTGCTGCCAGTACGCCGTTACCGGACGAAGTGTGGGAAAAATACGAGGCAAAGTTCGGTTCAAAGAATTAATTTATCTAAAAATTTATGAGTTGCACGCGGAAGCGGATAATCTTGCAGCGCAGCAATCTTTACCCAATTCGCATTTATGGGACCATTCAAAACGACCTCACCCGACTGATAATTGCATTGAAATACATCCACGACTATTTTGAAATGGGTGAACGCGTGTCTCACACGGGTGAGATATTTGACATTGGTGACAGAAAGATTGACAACATCTGTGATGTGGCGAATACACGCATCTTCGGCAGTTTCGTTTTCGTTGATCCGTCCGTTAGGAAATTCCCACAGTCCACCAAGTAAACCGTCAAGTGGTCGTTGGACGATTAAAACCTCTGTGCCTTTGTAAATAACGCCTGCAGCCATGTGATGTTCGGGAACTGCCGCTGTCGGACGCCGACGCGGAAATTCATCTTGACGCGCTGCGTAGAATGCCTCACAAAACTGGTTCACAGGACAGATAAGACAAGTCGGTGATTGAGGACGACAAATCGTTGCTCCCAATTCCATCATCGCTTGATTGAATAGTCCAGGTTCATCCTGATCTAAAAGATCGTCCGCTTTTTGTTGAAAGTGTTTTGCTGATGAAGCCTCGTTGATAGGTGCATCTATCAAGTAGAGACGTGCTAATACACGTTTGATGTTGCCATCAACTGCGGCGTAGGGTGTATTAAATGCAATACTTTGCACCGCCGCAGCACTGTAATCCCCTACGCCCGGCAATTTTCTGAAGGTTGCATAGTCACAAGGTATTTCCCCGTCTAACTCCTTGATAATAAACAGCGCCGCTTTGTGTAGATTCCTCGCTCGTGCGTAGTATCCTAAACCCTCCCACACCTTTAACACATCTTGCAGAGAGGCATCGGCAAGTTGTTGAACATCTGGAAATCGTTCTATAAATCTTTCATAGTAGTCCACAACCTTTTTGACCTGCGTCTGTTGGAGCATCACCTCCGAAACCCAAATCCGATAGGGATCACCAATACCCCGCCATGGCAAATCACGTTGATACTTTTTGAACCATGTCAGTAATGCATCACGGAATTCTTGTAAAGATTCAGCTATCTGTTTTTTTATCATAATTATAATTTTTTAGTTGTGATCTCTCCAACATTTATCTCAACTAAATATCTATTGCGATTCGAAATCCGACATTATGAACCGCACGAATCGGTTCGTACGCAGCACGATTCGCACAACGGGCAGCAAACTCGCCACGCGGTAACCACGAACCGCCTCGAATCACTTTCCGTCTACCTTCAATCGCACCCATAGGATTATCCGCAGGCGAGTATTTGTATGTTTCCGCGTGAAACCAGTCACTGCACCAATCGTAAGCATTTCCTGCCATATCATAGCATCCAAAAGGACTAATACCCTCTGGATAACTACCAACTGGAGTCAACTTTTTTAGTTGAGATTCTGATGTGTTTGCTCGACTTGCATCCCATACATTTCCCCAAGGATATTCTCTCCCATCAGTGCCGCGCGCAGCTTTTTCCCATTCAGCCTCTGTCGGCAGACGATATTCCTCTCCTGTTTCTTTGCTAAGCCATTCTAAAAAATTGGTCGCTTCATACCAACTCACACCGACAACCGGATAATCTTTCCCGTTGAAACGTTCATCTCCCCAATACATAGGTTGTCTATATCCTGTTGCCTTAACATATTGCGCGTACTGCACATTTGTAACATGATAGATGCCAATGGCATAGGCATCCAATGTAACGCTGCGCTGTGGTTCCTCTGGGTCTGTCTTCCGCAATCCCGTGGGATAAGTTCCCATCGTAAAAGGACCAGCAGGAATTTGGACTAAAGGGTAGTTGAGATGTTCTATGTGCATGTTGTGCGTAGAGAATAAAAGTCGGAGAATTATTTGTCTTAGTATAACACATCTGGTGGCAATTTTTCAATACACCCAGAGTTCAAAAAAGAGCCATTCAATTCCCCAATAATTTCTACCTCCTATCTAAACCTCTTCTGTAGGAGCGACCTTGCCTTAAATATTGAGAAATAGCAAAACTTAATGGCTCTGAATTCAATAATCCCATCTTATTTGACATTCATTCAACAGATATGTTATTATTTTCAAACAAAAGTATCCATCTGTAACAACGCGTTGCTTACGAAAAATCTCTTTTCCCTTGTCCTCGCTGAAGCAGTATGACGATGGAAAAGCGTGTCTCGGATGGCATCGCTTTGAACTTGAGGTGAACGGCGACGTGGTAGGCGGATTTGATTTTGAAGTGACTGCACCAAAAGATAAAAAACAAATTGAATAGGTATCAGTATGCAGTCCTGATAACATTATTTCCTTGCAAACAGAAGGAGTTGTACGATGACAGGTGAAGAAAAATTTAAAGTTGACCTTGAAGGGTATCTCGTCATTAAAAACGTGTTGACAGACGATGAAGTCGCTGAGATGAACGCCTTCATTGATAAAGGTGAAACGAATGGACGACCAAGTCTTTGGGGAGAACCGTTCAAGAAGTTAATTGACCATCCAAAAATTCTTCCATACCTTATCGACTTGTTGGGACCGAACGTCCGCTTGGATCACGATTACGCACTCTTCATGGATACAGGCGGTAAAAGGGGAGGATTGCATGGTGGCGAAGATGGGGGACGTGCCGGTGGAAACGTAGGAGATCACTGGTATAAGTACCGTGACGGTGTGATGCGGAACGGATTGTGTGTAATGACATACAATTTGGCAGATGCGCCAGAAGGTGCTGGCGGGTTTGCGTGTATCCCAGCGAGCCACAAGAGCAATTTCGCACCCGAAATTCCGAGAGAGGTTCGCAGTTTTGAACGTCCTGCACATTATGTAGTGCAACCCCCACTTGAAGCAGGAGATGTCCTGTTTTTCACTGAAGCACTTATCCACGGCACAATGCCGTGGACAGCAACGCATCAGCGCCGCGCTTTGCTATACAAATATAGCCCAGGACACTCAGCGTGGTCAGGGAATTACTACGACATTAACGAATATACTGACTTGACCGAACAACAGAAACGGATGCTTCTGCCACCATCTATCGGCAGAAGACCACGTGTTGTTGAACAAAAAGAAAATTAACTGATAACTATCACATTGAAAGGAATTGAAATTATATGAGAGGTGAAGAAAAATTTACTGTAGACCTTGAGGGTTATCTGATAATTAAGAATGTCTTAACTGAAGATGAAGTAGCTGAGATGAACGCCTTCATTGACAAAGGTGAGATGCAAGGACCTCCGAGTTTATGGGGAGAACCGTTTAAACGACTCATTGATCATCCGAAAATTCTACCCTATCTTGTAGAGTTGTTGGGCCCGAATGTGCGTTTAGATCACGACTATCCCATTTTCATGAAGGGTGGTGAAGGACGCGGTGGACTGCACGGGGGTGAAGATGGTGGTCGCCCCGGCGGTCCCGAAGGGGATCACTGGTACAAGTACCGTGACGGTGTGATGCGGAACGGGTTGTGCGTAATGACTTATAACCTCGCTGATGCCCCAGAAGGTGCTGGCGGGTTTGCATGTATTCCGGGGAGCCACAAAAGCAATTTTTTAAAAGAAATTCCACCAGACGTCCGAAACTTTGAACGTCCAGTACACTATGTTGTTCAACCTGCCCTTGACGCAGGGGATGTATTGTTTTTTACAGAGGCACTCATTCATGGGACAATGCCGTGGAAAGCGGAACATCAACGTCGTTCCTTGTTATACAAATACAGTCCGGGACATTCGGCTTGGTCAGGAAACTACTACGACATCAGCAAATACGGAGACTTAACCGAACAACAGAAACGGATGCTGATGGCACCTTCAATCGGTGGAAGACCGCGTGTCGTAGATTCAAATTAAGAGGAAATCACTAAAATGAGGAAGGTGTAATGCCAAAAACGCAACTTACTGGAAAAGAGAGCGACTTCCTTAAAATCGTTGTTGCTGCGGCAGGTCGTGGTGACGTTAAGGCAGTTCGGCAATTTTTAAATGACAAACCTGAATGGCTCCACACTATTGGTTCGCACGGTAGGACAATGTTATGGGAAGCCGCATATCGTGGGAAGTTGGAAGTCGTTAAATTTCTCGTAGAACAAGGTGCCGATATGAATCTTCCCGGTTGCCATCTCAGTCAACACGACCTTGAGATTACACCTTACTGCGTTGCGCGACACGAAGGACGCGACGAGGTAGCAGATTTTCTGCTCCAACAAGGTGCAATAGTTGATGTTCATACCGCGGCTTATCTTGGTGATTATAATACGGCGCTACCATTCCTTAATAATGATCCCACTCTTGTCAATAGTGGATACCTCCAATCTGTGTTGCTACCGTCCGGTGAACTTGAACACAGAGATACGGAGTGGGCAACACCTCTCTGCTACGCTATCGTTGGTGGAAACATACGGATTGTTAAATTGATTATCTCAAGAGGTGCGATAATTGAACCACACAGTAAACTCTTGCTGGATCACGCTGTATCTGCTGATAGAGTAGACATTGTTAAATTGCTATTTGAAAATGGTGCTGATCCGAGCAAAGCACCGAAAATTTATGATGATAATTCTGAGATGCGCGTGCTGCTCAAGTCTCATGGTGTCCCGTCTAAAGACATAAACGCACCGGATAAGATGGGTTGGCCTCCACTGCCTTACGCATGCCGTGGCGACAAGGGAGAACATCCGAACAAGGTTTTGAGACTTCTAAAACTCGGCGCGGATATTGATGTCCGAAGTAGCAAAGGGAAGACAGCACTACACTGTGCCGCGAAGGCAGGGTTTTCCAAAGTTATCAATGTGTTGATAGAAAATGGTGCGAATATTGATGCTACCGCCAACAATGGCGAAACACCGCTATATGAAGCAATTCGATCCACGATAAAAAATCGTGAAAAGCAGCGTGCTGCTTTGGAAGCGTTGCTTACTCAAGGGGCGAACCCAAATGTCAAGAACCGTATGGGGTTGACACCGCTGCAAGTTGCTCAGCAAATGCGCAGAACAGATTCCGAAGAAATTGTTGAATTGTTGAAAAAGTATGGTGCTGACTAACTTACCATAACGCCAGTTTGATAATAAATAACATCATCTCAATTCTTGTAGCACAAACTTTCCAGTTTGTGTCAAATGGGCGCAAACTGGAAAGTTCGCGCTACAATAGGCTTTATCAAACTCACGTTACCATATCCATTTTTGGTTTTGTAACCCGACTTCGTAAAATGAAAACACCTTACACACGTGAAAAACTCATCAAAGATTTTTCCAATCTTGGCATTGAAAAAACAGATACACTTTTTATCCATTCGTCCTTTAAGAGTTTAGGCCAGGTTGAAGGCGGTGCAGGTACAGTTATTTCTGCGCTTGAGGAGGTCACTGGGCAAGACGGGTTGATCTTGATGCCATCGTTCAACCTTTTACCGAGTCAAGAAGAACGCACGAAATCTTGGGATATTGAAAAGACTCCCTCCACAGTAGGATGGTTGACCGAGTTCTTTCGACAGATGCCCGGCACCTATCGGTCTGATCACTATTCACACTCCGTTGCTGCTCGTGGGAATGGGGCAAAGGCTTTTGTCGCTGATCATCTCCGATGTGATGGCTATCAATCCCCATGGGATTACCCACCATGGGGAAAGACTTACGGCACACATTCGCCAATGTTCCGTGCTTACAAGGCAAATGCTAAACTCCTTATGCTCGGTGTGGATTATCAAAGCTCAACTTATATCCATCTCGTTGAGGTAATTCATTGGAATAAACGTCTCGCTGACAATGCCGAAGCAAATTTTATTGGATTAAATCGACCTAAACTTGGCGCCTTTTGGGATACGCTCGGTAATCTGAAACGGAGTAAGGTCGGAGATTCAGACTGTCGTCTATCTAATATCAAGACTTATGTGGATACTCTTCTTGCAGAAGTAGAACGAAATCCTAAACCATACATCGGGTAATCGGAACAACAGGAAGGATTGCTTGCCTCTAAAGGGATTCTTAATGAACAATAAAGAGATTATTGACCATTCATGTTCACTACGGAACGAAGCAAGTAATCTGCTTAATCACGAAGGATTGCTGCCACTGCTAAAATCTTTCGGGACAACCCGCGTGATCGGCAGTTACACGCTGGATACGATGACATGGCGTGATATTGACATTAGCATGAAACTGCCGGATGAGCAAGATATCGGGTTATTCCTTGAGATCGGAAAAAGAATTGCAACAAAGTTTCACGTTACAAAAATGTCCTATTCAAATCACTTTATTCGGAACTTTCCCGGGTTTGACCATGGACTTTACTGGGGTATTAGACTCCATTATGCAGAACAGGAATGGAAGATAGACCTATGGGGTTACGGTGAAACAGATTATCACAAGCACATGGCAGATTTTGATGCGCTACACACCCAGCTTCAGCAGGCAGATCGTACCGCAATCCTGCACATTAAACATGCTGTATCTCAGCATCCCGATTATCGTGGAGATGTCTACAATAGCATGGCGGTCTACCGCGCAGTACTTACGGGAAAGGTTACATCTTTAGAGGAATTCAACGCCTGGATTGAAAGGAATTCGCATGCTAACACCTGAGGAAAAATGGTTCTTTGACCATCATGGATTCATCATCCTACGCAATGTCGTACCGCCCGAGGATATCCAACTAATGATTGAATTGGGCAATCGTTGGCACGATATGACCTTAGAGGAATTACCACCACCACTGACTTCTACCTCGCGAACCAATGATTACAATTCAACGATTGCACACTGGATTAACAATGTGCAGTATGGTGATGCAGTCTTCCAGCGATTGGCACTCAATCTTGAGATAATGCGTGTCGTTATTGCACTGACGCGAGCAGCACCTTGCCTCGTAGACTGCGCCTTGACTAAAAACTACACCACTTCTGATGATATCCACTTTCATGCATCCGGACAAGATTACGGTGTGGAAAATGGTGAACCGCACGCAGGATTTATCAATGCTGGTACATCTTTAGTTGATGTGCCTGAAGGAACAGGTTTTGTCTGCCTACCCGGAAGCCATAAACGTAACTTTGACCCACCTGAAAATTTGTCCATTTACGACGGTCCACCAACAGTAATCAATATTCCTGTTAATGCTGGTGATTGTGTTATCTTCACAGAAGCACTCTATCACGGTGCAAGACGTTGGACGCAGGAGTATCCTCGCTTTACTGTTTTCAACCGATACATTGATAACGGGTCGCATGGTGGATTGCCTAAAGAGGATCATAAACATCTGATTTCGGATGAAGTCTACGAATTAGAACAGCCCGCGATTCGTGGACAACAGAAACAAGTTGTGAAACGTATTTTAAAAGATTTAAGTTAAAACCCTTTACTTACTTGATTCTATACCGCTCAACTGCATCCATATCCAACTGAATACCCAATCCCGGTTCGTCTGACAAGTGGATCGCACCGTTAGAGAGATTCATGCTACCACCCGATAGATCATCAACGCGAATGTGAGGGAGTTCGTCTATTGGCATCGTGCAGTTTGGAATTGTGGCTACCAAGTGTGCAGCAAAAGTCGAAGCGACACAACAACCGAACGCGAAACACTGCACCCAAATTGGTAAATCAGCCGCTTCGGCGACAGCGGCACTCTTGCGGAGCCCTGCTACATTCCCTTGCGTGTTTATTGCATCTACCGCATCTGCTTGGATATTCTTTAATATCTCTTGCTGACCACCGACATGCCTTGCAACTGGCACATCTGTCCGTTTCCTAAGTTCACGGTACCAAGATAAATCTTCAAAGCGGATTGGGTCCTCATATACTTCAATGTTGTACGGTAGCAATTCTTCTGCAAGCCGTATGCCTGTTTCCAAGTCTCCAAACTCAGTATTTGGGTCTACACGAATCGCGAAATCAGGACCACATGCTTCTTCAGTTAAACGCGCAGTTTCAACGATAGTTGCGCTCCGTGCTTTGAGTTTATGTACCCGAAAGCCTAAATTTGCAGCCCGTTCCGCCTCTGCAGCTGTTGCTTCAGGCGGCATCGGAGGTGACCAATAAGCAAGTTCAACACTATCCCTATGTTTTCGACCAATTAACTTATGTGCTGGCACACCTAATGCTTGTCCTGCTATGTCATAAAATGCAGACTGAAAAGTGAACGATTCATCAGCAAGATCAATATCCCAAATATTTTTACCAACATATCTTTCGGCAATCTGATCTGCTTGCTCTGTAATATCGCTATGAACAGCGTTGCTTTCACCCAATCCTATTATGCCTTCATCTGTATGCACCCAAATCAAGGTAGTTGGGTAAACCATCCCCGAATGCTCCTCAATCGCTGAAATAAACGGGATGGAAACGGTGCGGTATTCTATGTTTGTAATTTTCATAATGTTGCAGCTCCTTAAATATCCATTGAATATAAGTTTTCAGGACCTATACTTCCTATAATTTGTTTTTGGTAGAGATTAGAATTAACTCAACATTCCTGAACTGTAGGAGGGAACTCCGATTCCCGACTGCTCCTAAGTTCCGCCGCGATTCGGAGATCGCTCCTACAGAGGAAATGTAGAATTATTTCTATAATCCACTATAAATACATCTTATTCATGTCGCTGCTCTCAATTATGTTTCACAGGTTATCATAGAATATCTTTATGTGTCAAGTTAGTTCAGAACCATTCAATTCTCCAGCAGTCCCTATAATTTTATGTCTATGTAGGGGTCTTAATAAAAAGAAAGGCAGATAACCTTTCGGATATCTGCCTGTGATGTTTAGAGTTGTTATTCCGGCCAGCAGTATTTACCAAGTGCTTTTCTGCGCGGGTCATTACAAAGTGGATTGTTGCTGCATTCTGGCCAAGAGTTGCCACAGCGACTGTATCTACAAGTGCGCGTGCGGTGCGCGTTCGCTTCCAAAGGATTATTTGGATCGTAAGAATGACCATTCGCACACGTCGGATCCTCTGGTTCTGGATCAGGTTCAGGGGCAGGTAGTGCAGGATACACATCAGTGTGAGACGGCGTGCTACTATACAGGCATTGCCAGTAGCTGTATGTGCATTGATCGCCATTAGCATTGGTGCTGCTACATTGCACCTGTTGATGCGTCAGACCATCACAAACATAGTGACTCGCATGCCCACAACTCGCTGCAGAGTGATCGCCGGATTGCCAATCTTCATGAACACCACACGCATGGTAAGAGGGCGTTGAAGGTGCGGGAGTTGGCGGTTGTTGGAATTCATTTTGAGTTGTCTCGTCAGCATCGTCGCTGGGTGGATTGTCCGTACTACTATCACCTGATGCTGAATGCGTCGCCTCAAACGGATTGAGATCATGGGGGTTATGATCTCGTGTTAGCCACCACATGCACTCTCTGAACTGGCGACCACACTGATACGACTTGAAAGCATTGAGATAGCCTGAAGGTTTTTCCCATACCCAGATCGTACACGTCTGCTTTTTATGCTCCGTGCCAGCAGGTTTCTTCGGACAATCGTAGTAATCACGACCACACCCCTGCGCAACAGAACGGCTCCCAAGATACGCAGAATATTCGGCCGCTGGCCGATTGGTGTCAAACAGGTCTATATTATCTCCGGTGCCGCACTTCTCCTTATGGCTACTTTCGGCATCACTAAATGTGTCGAAAAAATCACCGCACTTGTTAAAACAACTAATTGTTTTAAAACCAGGCTTGACAGGATCAGAAAGCGTGAGTTCGGTAACTGCCTGTGAGGGTGCGTATGCATTCCATTTCTGAACCTGTAAGTTATAGACACCCATAGCATATTCGTACCGATGGAACGCCTCCATCAATGAGTTGGCTTCAACACCCGGTACACCATTCTGATTGACCTCTGTCTGCATCTTTGCCAAAACGTTTGACTGTGTCGCCCAGCCGCTACCGTCCCAATAGTCGTTGAAGGTATCGAATTGCTTTGTGTGTTCACCAAAAACCTTTAGGGCAGCAGCTTCTAACGTCATCGCTTTCGCCATGTCCGTTGCCAGTCTGACGCTGATACCCAGTGCTGAACCCAAAGCACTAGTCACGCTTTTTTTGAGACCCGCAGGCAAAGAAGCATACATCGTGTTGCGGATGGAAGCATCGGCACTTCTGAGATCGTTAACAATCCCCATTGCTGCATTAAACTTTGTTCTCACATTCGTTTCTACCTGATCTATAGTCCGCCACCAGGCAAAATAGTGATCTTTGGCATTGTCTACAGGGCCATCATCTGGGTATGACGGCGGTGTTGATGCACTTAAGACTTCGCTGTAGGCAAACACACATATTAAAATTGTAAGGATGCATAAAAACCTTTTCATTCGGTCTCACCTCCCTCAACTTTTATAGGAACAGGTGTCCTAACGATGTGTCCTGCTGCTTCCAGTGGTTTCCACAACACTTCTTCTTGTAAATCCAGCAATTTCATCGCTTCATCACTCCACATACTCCCTCCAACATATCCCTTATGCATTGCCAACTCAAGCCGATTAAGTTCTGCTCTGGCGTTTAATGCAGCGATTGAATCGGGGTCTGCAAGAATAATCTTGGCATTTTTACGTATGGTTGCCTCTGGGTCATCAAGAAGGTGTTTGTATGATTCAAACGGCGGCTCTGGTGGGTAGTATAGCATCTGTCCGTTGATACCTTCTTTATAGACACCTTCTGTCCGAGGCGGTGGGGTTTGTGCTGGTTCTGGTTCAAAAACCTGCAAGGGTTCATTCTGCACGGATTGCTCTATCGGTTTATCGCTTTGTGCTACCGGCATTTCGTGCCAGTGGTCTCCGTGCCATTCCCACTCAAAACCTTCTTGAGCAGGTCGGGGCGGTTTATTATTCGCTTTGGGTTGTTGCTTTTGGTGATCTGCCAAAAGTTTATCCGCTTCGGCTACGCCTTGGCGAAGTTCCGCAAGTTCACGCTGTTGTTTGACGAACACAAATACGCCACCAGCGACAAAAATAACAATGAGGATACTGAGTCCCCAATACATTTTTCTTGACATGTCAGTTTCTCCTCTCTTTTGCTGCGTCCAGTGGGCAGCGTGGGGTTGGGTTCGGATTCGGACAAATCGGTCTTTCACCACGCGGGAAACAGTCCGACTCGATCCGTTGTTCGCAATCAAGCGTCCCTGCCTGTGTGGCATCATAAGTGCCAAACAGCAGCAAACCGCTTGTTATCATAAATGTAAAAATAATAATTGAAATGAGAAGTGGTTTGTAGTACTGTCTCATCTTGTGCCTCCTATTTATATCATGAAGCAGGTTGATTATTTATCGACAGACTACAGAAATGGCAGGTAAAAGTAAGAAAGTTTTGCTATCCCTGTAGGGGCCTCTGGTCTCTATTCTACATTGACTATAACGGGATTCCCGTGATAAAATAGAAACCAGCGCTGTCGTAGACCATCCAAATATACGGCAGTGCTACGCATCGGCAGTGGCTTCAACACTGTCGGTGCATTGAAAAGCACCCCTAAGATGTTAAAAATTCACGCGTTTTCCGCAAATTCCCAACATCTATTAGACATTATACAATAAATGTCAATTTGTGTCAACAAAAAATCAAAAAAACGAATTTAGTGGAAATTGGACGATTTTAAAATCAAACAGATTCCAATGATACTTCTTATAATGTTAAGACACAAACTTATATTAAAAAGGGTGCATAAAACCAATTAATTCGATTTTTCTCGGTAGGTGTGCTTTGTAAGCATGCCAAATGCTCATAAAATAATACCATTTCTAATTAACAAACTATCATTCCGATTTTGAATTTCTTTGTAGGAGCGACCTCCTGGTCGCGACCGGGAGGTCGCTCCTACAGAAGAAATTGTTACATTCTTCTAACCGATTTATAAAATAATGTAATATCATTATTTAGAAATGGTATAAGATAGATCTTGTTAATTGGTATCAGATAAATATTTTGTAGGTACGCAAACCGGATAGAGGCCCAATAATTGCCCACGTACTCCCAATCACATAATCCCCCAGAATCAATCCTAAAAAGAGTGGTGCTACCCGTCTATGTAGTCTCAAACCACCGTGTCGTAAAATCATGAACTTTAGAAACCACGCCACGAAGAAAGCGAACCAGAAATAATCCATCGCAAAACTGATGGCAAGCGCATAACCTGCCGGATGGAAGGGCCACCATAAGAAATGCATCCGCATATACATCATCACAAACGTCAGCAGTGCACCGATACCCATAAAACTGATACCAATCAGATTCGGTTCAGACGGATTATGTAACCACCGCTGCAGCCGACCAAACGACTCCCTGCCAACCCATCCCTTGAATCCACCCGCTTTTGCAACCGCACCGTTCCTAAAGGTGATGTCAAGATTCGCCCAAAAAGTTGCTAAAATCCCTATCACAATAGCAATTAACATTGCTACCCAAAGACGTCGGTTGCCCATTCCCGTCGATTCTGCCAGCTTAAACGCCTCAATCTGATTCGGCATCGGATGATTTCGGTAACCGCGATTGAACCAATAAAAAAGTGACATAATCGTGAGACTGCTTGTATCAAACCGACGTGTCCCACCCACCATTGCCAACATATCGTGCGGATTTACAAAGTAAATTTCATGTGGTGTGCCGAGTTCCGCACGCACCCGTGTTATCGCAAAGGAGAGTAAGAAATAAACACCAAAGAATATACCGGCAATCCACAACGCCATACCTGCAACGTTCGCAAAAATACCGAGCGCGATCAGTGATCCGATAATACCTAACAAAGCAGCACGATACGGCATCGGTTCATCTGAATCATCAAGGTGTGATTTAAAACCGAGTGCTTTTTTCAACACTTCTGTCAGATGACGACGTGTCACCCAAATTGCGAGCAGAAAAAGCGCCACCCACGCGCCGTACGCTTGTTCATTCAGTGCAGGAAAATAACGCGTACCGAGCGCTGCGGCAATCACATATTCTGCCAACCGAACAACAAAGAAAAACCAGCACGAAAATGAGAGATCAAGCGGAAGGAAAAATGCTAATCCTACAGCAAACGGATAGACAGAGATACGCGTCCCACGAATAGCACTCCAAGGGCGTTCTGTGAAGATATTTTGGAACGCAGCAGTCCGTTTAATATAAGGTATTTCTGGAAACTGCGGGAACAGATAACTGACACCATTTACCACACCAATAACTACTGCGATACTAAAACCTGCCCACATCATCCGATTTTTCAACAAACGAGTGCCACCCTCCTCGGAGAGCCGTAGCGGCAGTTGAATGATGGGATACGCCAACTTCTCCTGTTCTGCCCACCGCTTCCGCACGAGCGTGTTGATGCAGAGCATCATAAACATCATGATGAGGAAGAAAAGTCCCCAGAATAACAATGGTTTCAGCCAAACAGCAAAGTTATGATTGGTATAAAAACTGGATTCTCCCTCATAAAAACCCTGCAGGCTTAGCGGGTCAGAAATGGTGAGCCAAGAAGGTAGATACCGAAAAAAAAGCGTCTGCCATTCATTCTCTTCTGTGGCAAATCGGAAGGGATGCGCGATACTCCCAAACATATTCTGCATCGTGTCGTGACCAGCAAATGTGCAGGAGATCGCTACCATGATATAAATAGCAAGCAACTCACCTTGCTGTAGCATGTGTTGCGGCGCAAAACGTTTTAAAAGGAAGTTTGCAACAACACACACAAACATGATGAAAATAGGTTGGATAAAAAGGGGTAGGCATGAACCATCAAGGGAGTAATACTTTACCTCAACTATCGTCATCCAATACACATTTATAGGAATGAGCAAAACGCCCAACAGAAGCGAACGTCCTGTGATGTGGGTAGATGAGGTGAGACTGCCATGCGTGTTCATAGTATCCGAATAGGACTTTGGAAAATGCTAACGGTAGGCTTTAACGATCTCTGAAATGACACCGCGTCTATTTTTCCAATTCAGACGGGCAGGCGGGATAAGATAAATCCCATCGATTGGGATGGTATCCTGATTACGGATTTCTTTAACAAGGTCAAGGGTCAATTGCATGCCGAGTTCATTCCCTGCTGTATCTCCAAGATCGCGGAATTTGTCCACAATTAACTGCGGGATGTAAAGTCCCAAATTATCACGTAAGTACGACGCGCTGCGGTAACTTGTTAAAGGTAAAATTCCGTAAAGAATTTTTATGTTGAGATGTTCAGTTACTATATGTGCACGCGCAATATCTTCAAAAGTCCATACAGGTTGTGTATAAGCGAATTTTGCGCCTTCTGCTACCTTATTCGTCAAATGCTTAACGTGAGGATCAAGATTTTCTGCAATCGTGAAACCACCGCCATAATAGAAACCACACGGGTCTCCAATTGACGAACCGTCGGCAAGTTCACCCTGATTTAACCGAGAGATGAGTTTCATGAGTTGAACGGCACCGCGCACATCCGGCACAAGGCTCGCGGCTTCATACGGACCAGCTTTGGGATGGTCGCCAGACAGTGCGACAATCCCGCGAATCCCTAATGCTTCTGCTTCCAACAGATGTGACTGCATACTAATAAGATTACGGGACCGCGTTGTCCAATGGATAAGCGTTGGAATATGAGTTACCTGCTGAAGTCTAAACGCCGTTCCGACTGCACCGATATTTACCGCAGCACCGGAATTGTCAGTGACATCAAATAGGTCTACCCCTATTGCTGCAAGTGTTTTGGCTTCCTTCAGCAATGCCCGCAATTGTGGAAACGTATTTGCCCGCGCTTCAACGCTTACAATACGTTCCCGTGTTTCAAATACCTGCTGTACAGGGTTTTCTCTTTGTGATTTATATGTCGGTGAACTTTTCGGTAGGACAAAGATACGAGGATGTCGTTTAACAGGTTTTCTACCTGCAACTGCTTGTCGAATTTTGGCAGTATATTCCGGTGTCGTCCCACAACACCCCCCAATCATGTTTGCACCGAGATCGATTAATTTGTGTACATAGTCGCTGAAAACATCTGAGCCGACGGTATAAGAAACCGCAATCTCACCCTGTTCCACCCTCGGATTTCCCGCGTTGGGTTGCACAACAAGCGGCACTCTAATGACAGGCGCAAGGAGTTCCATCGCTTGAACAAGGTCGTGCGGACCTCTACAATTGATACCAACTGCATGTGCGCCGAGTTGTTCCAATTCTTGAGCAAAAACGCGGACATCCACACCTGTTCCAACAGTCCCTCCAGAAATACCGCTAATCTCAACGATGACAGGTATTTTGTATGTAAGAGCCTGCTTCGTTGCAATCACTGCTTGTTTAGGAGATACAAACGTCTCTAATAACAGCAGATCAACACCTTCATCAACGAGTGCATTCATCTGTTCTTTGAAAAGAAGACGCACCTGTTTAGTCGGAGGTTCAGTGTCTGTTTCAGTTGTATCTTCCGTGTGAAACAGAATTGGACCGACCGATCCTGCAATATAGCATGACTCACCCGCTCCCAGACGCGCTAATCTCACCCCTGCTCGATTTATCTCTTCAACTTGATCGGCTAACCCGTGTATTGCCAATGCCTCCCTATTTGCCTGATAGGTGTTGGTTTGGATCACATCAGCACCCACATTAGCGTAGGCGCGATGGATCTCCATAACTTTGTTGGCATGTTCTTCAGAGACATTACACGCATCCACACAAGGTAGATTTACTGGAATCCGTTTCCGCAGCTCTGTTCCGATAGCACCATCACACACCAACACACGATGCTTTAGAGATTCCAAGAAGTTTTCTTTTTTAGTAGGAGTGGTAGTCATGCTGTTTGCTACACAGGATTCCCCGTACCTACAGCATAGGCACGGGGAACTATAGAGGTTTGAAAAATGTTTAACGTTCAGTCCAATGCAAGAACACTATTGAATTATCTCTCCTGCTTTTTCCACAGGAATATAATAATACCCAAAGATAATACACATCTCATCTTCGGATGTTAGTCCGAATTGCAGAGGCACATTTTTATCGTAGTTATAATGTGTGCACTGGAATCTAATACCGTCGTCCGGACCTAAGACAAGGACTGGATCAAAGAGGTCAATAGGGGCATCATCATAAGCGATACTGCGATGGAGCAATTCACCTGTCGATTTTTGGAATATTTCAAACAATTCACCGTGCCGATGCATGTGAGATGTAAGCAAGAAAACAGACAACTCGGTATCAGGGTCGTGTCCGCGTGCTGTTAGTTCATCTTCAACGTACCAAGTTAATTTTGCTACACGTGTTAATCCGGGCGGCACGTTTATCCCACGGTTAGATACAAAAATCTCTACGGCTTCGTACTTTACATCTTCCTCTGGAATTGTGTAAATATTGACATAGGTTTCACCAATTAAGGTTTCATCACCAAGAAGATTGATGTAGTGCGAATTCAGATCATAAACAGTATCACCAGGTAGTCGTAAACCCACACCTTCGGGAAACTGGAAAACCGTATCATCGGTCTGTGTTCCAACAACGAAAAGCCTATCCACTCCGAAATGTCCAAGCACATCTGGATTTTCCGGGTCAAGTTCTCGGAATTGATCTTCCGGATTAACGCTTATGCTGGGGTCTATACCTCTATTTTGAACACCATTTGCTACACCCTCCTCCGTGAGTCGATATATGATGAAATGATGGCTTCCGGATGGATAGAATATCTCAACTCTATTAATATAGATATCCCCTTCTATAGGTTCTCCATTTTCATCCTTGATCTGTGTTGCGTAGTAGACCTCACGTTCGGTACCTGGCTCAATTTTAAAAGGTGGTAGACGAAGTTGATAACCTTCTCCAGGTGCTGGTGGTGCGGGTGGATTAAACACCTCTTCGGGATCACGAAGTACGCCAAGGTCCCCAACACCTGCCACTTTTCCTTCTTGTGGTGCTCCTGCGGCTATCCATGTGCGGATCGCATCTATCTTTCCTTTGTGAACGGGTCCCATACCAAAAGGCATACGCCTTCCGAACTCTGGTGCTTCTGGTTCCATTAACTTTTTTAAAAGGAAACTATTATCTGGGTTGCCGGGATCAATCAGTTTCATCCCCGCGGCGGCCGCTGCACCGTTGCGTGGGATTTGATTGACCAAATCATGATAGGACTGACCGTAGGTAAGATTCAAATTAGCAGAATTTGAAGGCGACGCGTGGCAAGCACTGTTAGCACAACTTTTATCAAAGATGTTATCCTGAATCTCATGATAGGTTGAGTTATCTTCCTGTTCAGTTTTTCCAAAACTGTTTGAAACCCGAACGAGATCAAGCACATTAACAGTGCCATCACGATTAACATCAGGGTTCTGTTCAGCGTTTCGGTCACTCGGTTGTCCAAACGCATTAGCGACCAACACAAGGTCTTGGATATTTACGGTGCCATCTTTATTCACATCTTCCAGCAGAGTAGACCCTTCGTCGTGGCCAAACGCAGAAAACGATACGCCCCCCATAAACAATACGACCAGTGAGAAATAAACAATCTTTTTATTCATTATCTATGATTTAACCTCCAGATGTTGGTATTAACACAATTCACCATGTCATGTGTTATTGAAAATCTTTGTCTTTGAAATAAACCTATATTTTAAGAGTGTCCATGCTGCAAACAATCCATCCGACCAAAAGCGAAGTTTCTTACCCTCTTTTTTTGTTCGTGGAAAATAGGAAACTGGCACTTCATGGATCTGATAGCCTGCGCGCAAAATCTTCGCTGTGACTTCAGGGCAAAATTCAAAACCTTCACAAGTCAAATTCAAGTCCTTTAATAAATCAGCTGAAAACGCTTTATACCCAGTAGATTCATCGGTGATTCGGCATCCGTAAAGAAGATTTGTGTAAATAGCGAGTACTCGATTTGCAATAAAATTATGGATACTTGCATTCCCTCTGCCATTTAGGAAACGCGAGCCGTAGACAACTTCTACTTTTTCATTTTTCAACGGTTCAACTAACGGCAAAATGTCATCCGGTGAAAGTTCCATATCCGCATCTTGTATTACGACAACTTCTCCTTCAACATACGAAATTCCACTCCGAATCGCAGCCCCTTTACCACGGTTCTCTTGGCAATGGACAATAGTTAAACTCTTGTCGCTACGGAGTTCCTCAAGGACACTAAAAGTTTCATCAGTTGACCCGTCATTGACTACAATAATCTGTTTCTCAAGTGGCAATGCTTGCACAGTTTCAAGCACCTGTCGAATCGTTTGCTCTTCATTATACGCAGGGATTATAACAGATACTAACATTGTGCATTACTTAATGGCTATCAGTTTTCGGCTTCCAACAATTAGCAATAATTTTAATAGATATGAAAGACCCAATATAACGAGTTGTGCTAAATAACTTTTTGTAGAATATCGTTTCACAATTACATACATGATGCTTATCAGTTTCATCATTAGTTGATTCCTTCTTCAGTCCCGTAGGGACGATATGTTTATAGAAAACGTTGAGTACCCTATCTTTAGTCCCGTAGGACGATATGTGTAAAAAGAATACAAACAAATAGTTAACTAAGACAAGTCGATAAATTGCTAATAATAGGCATAAATTAGAGTAGCGATTTGACCATACCACCGTCTGCCTGAATCGTCGCTCCTGTAATATAACTTGCCCGTTCAGAGGCGAGGAAGACAACCAAATTGGCGAATTCTTCTGGATCCCCGATTCGACCAAGAGGGATATCCGCTGTCATCTTTTCAAGCGCAGCATCAAACGAAATGCCTGCTTCTTCAGCACGTACTGTTGCTAATTGCTTTATCCGATCAGTAAAGATGATCCCAGGACATACGTTATTGACCAATATTTTGTCGGGCGCCAGTTCTGTGGCAAGCGTTTTGGCAAATCCGATCACACCTGTTCGCGCCATATTCGATAACATCAACCCGTCCACAGGTTGTTTGACGGAGACAGATGTTAGATTGATAATACGTCCACCACCGCGTGCTTGCATCGTTGGGACTACAGCACGACACAAGTTGATAGTACTCATCAGATTCAGATGCACTGCATTCAGATAATCTTCTGCTGACAAGTCATCAAACCGTCCCGCTCTGGGACCACCTGCATTGTTCACTAAAATATCAATGCCACCGAAGTGTGATATTGCTTCATTTATTAGAGATTCAACCTGCTCTGGTTGACTAACATCTGTCGGTACTGCCAACACTTCAGAATCCGTTTGTTTACGAATTTCCGCCGCTGTTGTCTCCAAAGTGTCGCTGTTTCTTGCACAGATGGTTACCTTTGCGCCTTCTTTTGCTAAACCGAGCGCAATTGCTTTTCCAAGTCCTTTACTTGAAGCGCCTACGACTGCAATTTTGTCTGTAAGTCCGAGGTTCATACGTTATCAATTTGGGCGACTAACTGCCCTAAATCCTTTCAAAATACTGAATCTACCTAACTTGATTAAGTATACTATTTTTCCTTAATCTTGTCAAGTATAATCCTTCGCATTTTCCATTGACAAATACCAGAAAAAAGGGTAAAATATGGATAGTTAACATTTCCGAATTCAGTAACTTTTCCTGGCAATCTAACATCTTAGTTTGTGTAGTTGGAGATGACACGATGCAGCAAAAAATACAGTCTGCGCCGACACTTGTCTATCCGGAATCGGACGGTGAACCTATGGCGGAAACCGATGCACATCGAGAGCTAATGGTGGATTTCATTCAAATGATTCAACACCATTTTATTCTTGAACCTGTTTATGTTTCGGGAAACCTTCTCATATATTATGAAGAAGGAAATGTGAAAAAGTCGGTATCACCTGATGTCTTTGTAGTTCAAGGTGTTGCAAAAAAACGGAGACGGACCTATCTGATCTGGGAAGAAGGAAAACCACCCGATTTTGTGTTAGAAGTATCAAGCAGAAGTACCTATAAAGATGACATAGAACGGAAAAAGGATCTTTACGCGGCGGTGCTTAAAGTTAAGGAATACTACATTTATGATCCGGAAGGTGAAATCTATCCTAATTTTATAGGTTTTCGACTCATTGATGGTGTATATCAGGAAATAGATTTCGTGGAGTCACGTCTACCTTCCACTGTTTTGGGATTGGAATTAGGTGAACGGGAAGGTGTTCTCCGTTTGTATAACCCTAATACACAACAATGGTTGCAACCTCCTCCAGAACGCGTGGACATTGCAGAAGCGCGAGCGGAACAGGAACAACTCGCACTACAAGAAGCAGAGATGCGAGCGGAACAGGAACAACTCGCACGACAAAAAGCAGAGGCACGTGCAGAAAACGCTGAAAATGAAGTTAACAAATTGTTAGCGGAACTTGAACGCCTCCAAGTAGAGAAAAACAGTTGACCGTGAAGTACGAAATCTGACAAAGGTTGGATAAGGAAGTGAGGTAGATATTGCAGTGGAACTAAAACATCCAGTGTAATTTACAACGTAAATAGGTGGCTAAACGTGTTTATTCGATTGTTAATGTATAGATATGCTAACAAGCGGGTAACCCTTGTTACCCGCTTGTTGATAGTTCACTGTCTTTTAGATTACCAAGTCGTGATAGCCGGGTCCGAGACAGGAACTTCCGACTCCGATTTGTGAACATCTCCAAAAACCTTAATCTCACAACTCGAAGTTCCATAATTTCTTATCTGGAGCGGATCAGTCTCTGGCGTAAAATCAGCAAACGACCATACCGCTCTTGAAAATGATTCGTTGAAAGAACCTCTAGCATATGGTCTACTGGGGTAGAATTTATCCAAAGTCAGCCCAAGTTGTGATACGAACCCGAGTACACTTGCACTAGCATTGAATTCTCCAAGAAACCCATCTTCATTACATCCAAAGTCCGTTGAAGCAGAAGTTTGATAAACGTCTTCATAGTACTGTGAAGCGTAATTATAACTCTTACTATACAATGGACCGTCAGAATCTTCTCCACCTTGGGAGACCCATTCAAAATCAAAAGGATCATCATTATCCCAATCTGTCATACGATGCTCATACATCGCGTCACGGTTTTTTGTGTCCCCATAATCATTAGGACCCCGTAGGGCAAAGATAGCAGTAGCGGTACTAATAATTAAGGCTGTTATCAAAAAACTACCAATAATCGGTTCATTTTTCACCTCTCTAAATTTAGATATGAATACGGTTCAATACCGTCTTCAAAACTATATACATCAAATCCAGACAAGTCGGGTAACTTGCCCCGAATTACTCTAAGGTTATCTGCAGGATGGCTGAGCATGCCACCTTCTTGAAGATAGACTCTTCCGCGCACCGTAGGATAAACCAAACCGTTTTCCATCACAGCACCATCAGATTGGATTCCTTCTTCCCAGAGTTTGATTCGCACTCTTCGTGTCAACTCATGATCTGCAGTTGGAAAGCGTTCCCATGGTATAAAAGTCATACCATCAGGCACTTTGGGATAAGGACCAAATCCAAACGGGGAAATAGGCACCCCTTCAGAGGTTTCAGTTTCTTCATCAGTTTCTGATGAAACAACCATAGTAACTTCCGATTGTTTATCCGATGCATTGTGAGAAACAGAAATTGTTTCTGGCAAGACAATTTCCTGTTTCTCATCTGGTGTCTCATGTTGCACCCCTTCTGCCTGTTTCATAGAAGAGACAGAATCTTGCACGTTTTGAGACATTTTCCGTTGTTGAAGTGTTTCGACGGATTCTGATGCTTCTTGATGGTTAGGAGCTATTTCATGCTGAAACCAAAGGTAACAACCGAGTCCAAAAACAAACAAGAAACAGATGCCGAAAAAGAACCATTTGTCAGTCAGGAGATCGCGAATCATCTTTTACCTCCAAATTTGATTAGCAAACAGTCAATCTTGCATTTAAATTGGTGATGACACCCTTAAGTGTGTATAAAGAAAATTCGGACACACCGGCAGCGCAACTAGATGGATAATAGTCTCTACATAATTGAGTTTGCACTACCTTATGATATAATACAAAATTGCAAAAAAAAGTCAAGTATAAATTGCAAAAAACATAAAATTTCATTTCCATTGACAAACGCATCATGAAATGGTAAACTATAACTAGAATTTTGGATGAGAAAAGTATCGCTGAACACAACAGAATTCAGATTTACTCAAACAGAAACACACAAAATTAAGAATACCAGAGGTCTATCAAAAGTGATACTCTGGCAGAGGAGTTTTACATAAACCATGAAACATTTTACATACTTATTCATCACGTTTTTTGCTATTGTATTGACGCATGGACAGTTTGCAGCAGCCGATGACTGGTCTCAGTGGCGCGGAGACAACCGAGATGGTGTCTGGAAAGACACCGGTATCATTGAAAAATTTGATGGGGAACAAATTCCTATCCGTTGGAGCGTGCCTATCGGCAGTGGATATAGTGGACCAAGCGTTGCTGATGGACGCGTTTATGTTACTGATAGACTTTCCAAACCGAAACAGGTTGAGCGCGTTCACTGCTTTGATTGGGAAACAGGAGACGAAATTTGGTCTTACACCTACGATTGTGTATACAAGATTGACTATACCGCAGGTCCACGTGCAAATGTCACCGTACACGACGGACTCGCTTATGCTTTAGGTGCAATGGGACATCTACACTGTTTTGATGCTGTTTCTGGCGACATTGTGTGGAAAAGAGACTTGAACGCCGAGTATAACATCAATATGCCGATCTGGGGAATCGCATGTGCACCTATTGTTGAAGCGGATAACCTGATTGTCCAGATTGGTGGCAAGCCAGATGCTTGTATTGTTGCGTTTGACAGAAAAACGGGTGAGGAAAGATGGAAAGCACTTAGCGATAACGCTTCTTATTCCGCCCCAATTGTCATAACGCAGGCAGGAAAACGTGTCTTAGTCTGCTGGACAGGTGCTAACATTGCCGCGCTTGATCCGCAAACAGGCAAGGCACATTGGCTTTATTCACTTCCACCGAAACGTTTTGAGATTGCAATTGCCACACCCATTTTCGATCAAAACGAATTATTTATGACTCATTTTATTCAAGGTTCACTGATGCTGAAGTTGCCACAAGATAAGTTAGCTGTAGAATTAGCTTGGCACAGAAAGGGCAAAGACGAACAAAACACTGAAGCACTGCATACAACGATGGCAACACCGGTACGCATAGGCAATTACATTTACGGTGTAGACAGTTATGGTGAACTTCGCTGCATAGATGCTCGCAACGGGGACAGAATTTGGGAAGACCTAACCGCTGTTAAAGTAGCACGTTGGAGTAATATTCACTTTGTACAGAACGGTGATAGAGTATGGATGTTCAACGAACACGGGGAACTTCTCATCACAGAACTTTCTCCTGAGGGGCTTAATGTTATCAGTCGTGCCAAATTAATTGAACCTACACGTGACCAACTAAACCGTAGAGGTGGGGTTACCTGGGCACATCCAGCGTTTGCTTACAAACACGTCTTCGCGCGGAATGACAACGAATTGGTTTGTGCAAACTTAGAAAAGAAATAAATGATGGTAATTCCTAAAACAGATAGTACTTACGTTCCTTGGTAGGCGAGGTTTCCTAACCTCGCCGTTCGGAGAGTTTCAATTTATTCTAAAATCCACCATAAAACAAAATTGGAGTAAAATGGATTCAAAAATCGCAGCTGGAAACGGCGGGTTCCAGCACCCGCCTGTTGACCTACACCCCGGACAACAACTTCACGGATTTGAAGTTATAGCCATTACACCTATTCACGAGTTACACGCGGTAGCAATAGAACTCTTGCATCCACACAGCGGCGCACGGTTGCTGCATCTCTATTCAAACGACTCCAGAAACCTGTTTTCAATCAGTCCAATAACACCAACTTATGATGATACAGGATTACCACATATCCTTGAACACTGCGTAATGAAAGGATCTCGGAACTATCCGATAAAAGGAGGGGTCTCCGAGATCATGAAGATGAGTTTAGCGTCCTATGACAGTACGAACGCCATGAACTTCGTCGATCATGCCTTTTACTATACCTCAAACAATGTCAAAAAAGACCTATTTAATATTGCAGAAGTCCACTTTGATTCGGTTTTTCACCCACTACTGACTGAAGATACCTTTAAACGCGAAGCACACCATCTTGAACCTGTGGACCCGGATCAACCGGTAGGAGCTTTAAAAATAAACGGGATCGTTTATAATGAAGTGAAAATTGGTTTGTTCCTTCCAGAATACTGCTTATTTTCTACCGTAAAGGATAATCTTCTGCCTGATACCAGCTATGCCAACAATGGTGCCGGAAATCCGCTGGTTATACCCGACTTAACTTATGAACAATTGAAAACGTATCACCAAACCTATTATCATCCATGCAACAGTTATTTCTTCTTCTACGGTAATATCCCAACACAAGATTATCTCTTGTTTCTCGCCGATAAACTGGCGGCAATTCCAAAGACAGGGACAAATGGGTTTCTACATCCTCTCCGACCAGAGATTACACGTCAGTCGAAATGGAAATCCCCACGAACCGTGGCGGATACATACCCAATTGGTGCAGATGAGCCCCTCACCGAAAAGACGTATCTAATGCTCAGTTGGATCATCGGAAACACTACGGAGCCTGAAGATGCTATCTTGTGCAAACTATTACGCGGGATACTACTCGGTAATGAAGGCGCACCGCTTCGAAAGGCAATTATCAATTCTAAACTTGGAACTAATATACGATACAATATCTTTGATGGCAAGATGGGAGAGAATAGAACGTTTAGTGTCGGTTTGGTTGGAAGTGAAGCAGATCGCGTTGACGCTTTCACGGAATTAGTCATCAGAACACTCACACAAATTGCAGACGCAGAAATTGACAAAGAGCAGATAGAAACCGCATTCCAGCAAATCACTTATGACTATCAGGAAGTCACACCGGGTTTCCCGTTTCAAATGGCGATACGTGTTATAAGCACATGGATATATGAAAAAGAACCGACTCTTTTTTTAAGGATGGGGACGCACCTATCTGCTGTCCATCAACGATGGGAGCAAAATCCGCGCATCTTCAATGAATTGATCCGTGAGCGGCTCCTTGACAACCCACATCGGTTGACGACCATCCTTACGCCTGACCCAGATATGCAGGCAAGACTTGATGCAAAGGAAAATAATCGTCTGAAAGCAATTCGCGCCCAACTCACCGATAAACAGATGAGACAAATTGCTGCCGATGCCGCTGAACTTGAACGTCTAAGCGGCCAACCGAACTCACCAGAGGATTTGGCAAAGTTGCCGCAACTGAGCATCTCTGACCTGCCTGATAAACCTCTACAAATTCCTACTACTGTTGAAATGGTCAAAGGATGTCCTCTACTCAGGAACAACGTTTTCTCAAACGGTGTGAATTATCTCACGTTGAACTTCGACTTGCAAGGGTTACCGCAACACCTTTGGCAGTATCTCCCAAGTTACACCGATGCTATAGGCAGACTCGGCGCGGGTAAGATGAATTACGAACAGATCGCACAACGTAGAGCCGCTGCCACCGGCGGCATTGGATGCTCGCCAAACTTTACCACACATGCACTTGGTTCATCACACACAGTTTTTGGAATGCAGTTTAGTCTAAAAGCACTTGATGGAAAAATGGAGAATGCATTGGACATCCTTCATGATCTAATTTTTGAGGTAAACCCGTGCGATAAAGAACGATTCCGCGAGATACTCAAACGTGCAATAACGTCTAAACAGGACTATTACTGGCCACATGCCGCCAACCATCGTGCAGCCAGTGGGCTGTCACATCGCGGTTTTCTCAAAGATATTGTCTACGGACTACCACGCCTACGCACAAGCGAAATGTTACTCAACCGTTTTGACGAATCATGTGAAAAACTCATTGAGTCTATTGAACAGATTCGTGAGTTTCTATTAGTCCAAGGTCGCGTAACCGCCAGTTTTACAGGAACTGAAGCAGCTTTTGAGGTGTTTCGTCGTCGGTTTGCACAATGGATTGACGCCATGCGTGATGAACCAATCGTCCCAGCACCAATAGGTTTTAAACCTTTTAATACGCCACCACGTGATGGCTTAGCTGCTCCTATTCCAATTGCACATTGCACAAAAATAATTCCAGCTCCACACTATTCACATCCAGATTCGGTCCTTTTAACAATCGGGTCGCACATCATTAGCAATGATTACATGATGCCTGAGATCAGACTAAAAGGAAATGCTTACGGTTTTGCTTTCTCATACAACCCGTTTGAATCCTTGATCTATCAAGGATCTGAGCGTGATCCGCACGTCGCTCGTACACTTGACGTTTTCGCACGGACAATTGACTATGTTAAACAGACAGAGTGGACACAGGTTGATATTGACCGGGCGATTATTGCGAAATCGTCAGGATACCTTCAAAGTATTCGTCCCAATCAGGCATCATCCAGAGCACTATCACATTATTTAGAAGGACAGACAAATGATATAATTGAAGAAAAATATGCTCAATTACGACTCGCAACACCTAAGGAAGTCCAACGGGCACTCATTGAAGTTCTTGAAGAAAATCAAGATAAAGCCGCAATATGCGTCATCGCAAGTCGTGAGAAATTAGAGGCAGAAAATCAGAAAATGGATCAACCGCTTGAAATTGAGGACATATAACGTAAACTTGTTAATCATATATTTAAAGCATATCTTATGAATCATTGTAGGGCGGGGTCTCCGTGCCCCGCCATCATTTGAGAAGAGAAACAACGGGTGGGCACAGAGACCCGCCCCTACAATAAAGATGGATTCTCTGAAGGGAACATGTCAGCGATTTTTGAGATAAACTGTTGTATAATGTAATACCATTTCTAAATAATGATAGGACATTATTTCATAAATCGGTTGTTCGAATGCAGCACCCTCTTCTGTAGGAACGACCAGGAGGTCGCTCCTACAAAGAAACTCAAAAATCGGAATGATACTTTGTCAATTAGAAATGATATAAGATCAAATAAAACTGGAGGCAAAATGGATTCAAAACTCGCAGCTGATAATGGCGGGTCCCAGCACCCGCCTATTGACCTACACCCCGGACAACAACTTCACGGATTTGAAGTTAAAGCCATCACGCCTATTGACGAATTGCGTGCTGTAACAATTGAACTATCTCACCAACATAGCGGTGCTCGCTTGTTACATCTCTACACAGACGACACAGAAAACCTTTTCTCAATCAATTTTCCTACGCCACCGACAGACGATACAGGAGTTCCACACATCCTTGAACACGCTGTCTTGGCAGGATCGCATAAATTCCCTGTTAAAGAACCGTTTTTTGAAATGATTAAGATGAGCATGGCGACTTTTATCAACGCCATGACAAGCTCAGACCACACCTACTATCCGGTAGCAAGCAATGTCAAAAAAGACCTTTTCAACCTTGCTGAAGTCTACTTTGATGCTGTGTTCCATCCACTGCTAACTGAGGAAACATTCAAGCGCGAAGGACACCATCTTGCCCCTGCCGATCCCGAAGACCCAGCAGGTGATCTGAAGATTACTGGCATTGTCTATAATGAGATGAAGGGCGTTTTTTCTGACCCCGAATCTCGGTTATATCGTTCCATGACAAGTCGTCTTCTTCCCGATACACTTTATGCCAAAGAATCGGGAGGAGATCCTGACGCAATCCCAAACCTCACTTACGAACAACTCAAAGGTTTCCATGAAACATATTACCATCCAAGCAACGGTTACATCTTCCTCTATGGTGATATTCCGACAAGCGACTATCTTGCATTTCTTGCTGACAGACTGAACAAAATTCCCAAAAATGAGACTATCGCGTCCTTACAACCCCTTAATTCGGAAGTCACATATCAGCCGAGGTGGAAATCGCCGCAGACTGTGACTGATACCTATCCCGTTGCACCAGATGAATCTCTCACAGAAAAGACATATCTGATGCTAAGCTGGCTCATCGGTGATGCGACTGATCCGGAAGATGTTGCACTGTGTTACATTCTGACACTAATCCTTCTTGGCAATGAAGCAGCCCCGCTCAAAAAAGCCATTATTGACTCAAAATTAGGGACAGATCTCATATATTCCGGTGTAAGCTCTATTGGTCCGAACAGCACTTTCTATGTTGGACTCAAAGGAAGCGAAACAGACCGCGTTGAAGCATTCACTAATTTGGTCACCAATACTCTCACTGAACTTGCTGAAAACGAATTTGATAGTGAATTGGTAGAAGCTGCTTTCCAACAGTCAACCTATCACTATCAAGAAGTAGCACCGATGTTCCCACTCCGCATGCTTTTTCGTGTTATGGGTGCATGGATATACGAAAAGGATACAGACACTTTCTTGAAGATGCGAGAAAGCCTCACGACTGTTCGTCAACGTTGGCAGGAAAATTCAAGTGTTTTCAACGAGATAATCCGTGAACGGCTTATTGAAAATCCACACCGATTGACCAGTGTGCTTTCACCCGACCCAAGCATGCAGGCAAAACTTGACGGTGAATTGGAACAACGCACAAAAGATATTCGCGCACAACTAACTGATGAACAGACAAAACAGATTGCTGCAGATGCTGCAGAATTGGAACGGATGAACGGGCAACCGAATCCGCCTGAAGCGTTAGCTAAGCTACCGCAGCTTCAAGTGAGTGATCTCCCCGATAAACCGAAACATTTCCAAACAACCGTTGAGAAGATAGGTGGACAAGATGTGCTCCGAAACGATGTTTTTGCCAACGGTGTTAACTATCTTATTGTGAACTTTAACTTGCAAGGGCTACCACAACATTTGTGGACTTATTTACCACAATATACCGATGCCATTAGCAAACTCGGTGCTGCAGATATGAACTTTGAAGAAATGGCAAGGCGAAAATCAGCAGTAACAGGTGGAATCGGCTGCAATGCAAGATTCAGCACACATTCACTTGATGCGAGTCATTCGCTGCAAAACATGCGTTTCAGTATGAAAGCACTTGATGATTATATGGACGCTGCATTAGACGTGTGGCATGATTTCATTTTTTCTGTGAACCCGCGCGATACGGAACGCCTTCGCGATGTGATGATACAAGCTGTCGCTGAATACCAGACAGAGATGGTTCAGGATGGCTCAAGCACAGCAATTCACCATGCTTCCCGTGGACTTTCGCAACAAGCACATCTCGCTGAAATCCTATACGGTCTTCCACAACTCAGACACAGTGAAAATCTGCTCAACAGTTTTGACGAACTAAACGCTGACCTTATGAGTCATATAGAAGAGATTCGTGATTTTCTCTTAAACCGTGGACGTGTGACTGTGAGTTTCACAGGTTCAGATTCTGCATACCAAACAACACAGACAAAGTTTGATGGATGGTTGAGTGCAATGAGAGACGAAACGCTTGGAGACGAAACGCTTGGGTTTGAACCGTTTGATACGCCGCCGCGTGAAGGATTGGCAGGACCAATTCAGATTGCGCACTGCGCGCATGTAATGCCTGCACCCCATTATTCACATCCGGATTCAACATTGATCACTATCGGAGTGCATCTTATACGGATGGATTACATTTTGAGCGAAATCCGCTTTAAAGGCAATGCTTACGGTGCAAGGCTTTCTTATAATCCTTTTGATGCAGCACTCTACCAATCCTCGTTCAGAGACCCGCATGTTGCACGTACGATTAATGTTTTTGAACAGACGGTTGACTATATCAAACAGATAGAGTGGACGCAAACAGACATTGACAGGGCAATTATTGCAACGGCAAAAGATGCAGAAAAACCGATCCGTCCCAGTCAAGCCGCGAATGAAGCGATGAGTCATCACCTCACTGGACAGACGCGCGAGATGCGGGAGGAACGCTATTCACAACTCCGCAGCGCAACACCCACTGAGGTGAAACGCGCTCTCCTCCAAATTTTTGAGGAGAACCTGGATCAGGCAGCGGTTTGTGTTGTTTCAAGTCGTGAAAAACTTGAAGCCGCAAACAGTGAATTAGATCAGCCGCTTGATATTGAGGATATATTGACATAATAGTTGAGTTATTGGGTTTTGCTACGCTCTACTCTTATGTGTAAACTTAAGAAAAAATGGATGGAGTTTCTCTTGTTGGAGGGCTTTGCCAGCCCGATTTATTACACAAGGTAGGCGCGTTTTGTAAACGCGCCTACCATCGAATTGAATGTCTAAAATTGACTCTATGGTTTTGCTACGCTCTACCCAACCAACGAATTACTATAACAAACATGAAAGGAAATTAATATAATGAAAAAATATGCAATTTTGCTGATGTGTATCAGTGCATTAGCAATGTTCGCAGCATGCAGTTCAAAAACTACTGATGAAAACGTAGCTGAGACTGAACAAACACCTAATTTTGAAAAGAATTGGCATTACTGGCGAGGTCCTCATTCAACGGGGATGGCGGTAAACGCTAATCCACCCACCACATGGAATGAATCAGAAAATATACGTTGGAAAGTGCCAATTCCCGGTTTAGGTCATGCTACTCCGATTATTTGGGAAGATATAATATTTATTCAGACAGCCATTAAAGGTGAGATGCCAGAAACTGAGAGAGCAAAAAATGAAAATCCATCGGAAGAATCACAGTCTGAAAGAAGACGGAACAGAAGAAATAGGAATAGAACCATACCCCCATATAAGTTTAATCTCCTTGCGCTGAAACGAAGTGATGGGGGTGTTTTGTGGGAAAAAACGCTTCGGGAAACTGCTCCTCACGAAGGTATCCACGGTCATTCAAGTTTCGCATCCAACTCACCAACAACCGATGGAGAACACATTTACGCATATTTCGGTTCGCGTGGTCTCTACTGTTTAGATTTCAAAGGGAATCTGATATGGGAAAAAGAGATTGGACAGATGCGCAAAGCGGGCACTTTCGGTGAAGGAAGCTGCCCAGTGATATATGGTGATGCCATTATTGTGCTACAGGACCATCAGGGACAATCCTTTATTTCTGCCTTGGATAAACGCACAGGGGACGAACTTTGGCGTATGGATAGGGATGAACCTACTACATGGACATCTCCTATTGTTGTGGATTACAACGGCATCTCTCAAGTGATCGTTCCAGCAACAAACCGAACACGGAGTTATGATTTAGCTAATGGTGATTTGGTATGGGAATGTGGTGGTATGACGCGGAATGTGATTCCATCTCCTATGCATAAAGATGGACATATATATGTGATTAGTGGACATGGTGGAAGTTCACTACAATCCATTAACTTAGAACTTGCTTCTGGCGATATTTCTGGTACCGAAGCAGTTGATTGGCATTACGACCGTGACACCCCTTATGTTCCTTCACCGCTATTGAGTGGAAATATAATCTATTTCTTAAAAAGAAACGGAAATTTACTGACGACAATTGACAGAAATAGCGGAGAAGTGTTATATGGACCTGAAAGAGTTAAAGGTGTATCCAATGTATATGCATCTATTGTTGGCGCGGCAGGTCGTGTGTATATTGCAGGTCGAGACGGAAATGTTGCAGTTTTAAAAGACGGGCCCGCACTTGAAGTAATTTCTCTGAATCACCTTGACGATAGTTTCAACGCATCACCTGCAATTGTCGGGTCAGAACTATATCTGCGTGGAACTAAACATCTATATTGTATATCAGAATAATCACATATACAACTTGTTCAACTAAGAAGGAAGGTATTATTATGAAAAAAACTGCATTCTTGACGATATTTGTATGGGTTTTAGCGATATTTGCTGTGTATACATTGCAGACCATTGCTGATCAACACCCCTCTGAGACTAAACAGCATCTTAATTTTGAGAACAACTGGCATCACTGGCGCGGTCCACAGGTGAGCGGTGCCGCTGTTAACGCAAATCCACCCACAACTTGGAATGAAACACAAAATATACGTTGGAAGGTTCGCATTCCCGGTATGGGACACGCCACACCAATAATCTGGGAAGATAAAATCTACATCCAGACGGCAATTAAGGGTGAAAAACCAGAAGTAAAAGAGGAAGTTGAAGAGGAAAAATCTGCAGATTTCAATCCATTTAGTGGTTTCATACCCCAAGAACGTGAGAGAGGTAATGACCAAAATGCCGTCTCATATAAGTTCAACATTATGGCTCTCAACCGAAGCAACGGGGATGTCTTATGGGAAAAAACGCTGCGGGAGGTAGTGCCTCATGAAGGCATCCATCGAACTGCCAGTTTCGCATCTAATTCTCCTGTAACCGATGGGGAACATATCTATGCATATTTCGGTTCACGTGGACTCTACTGCTTGGATATGCAAGGAAATCTTAAGTGGGAAAAGGACATCGGGCAAATGCGAAAAAGGAATACCTTTGGCGAAGGCAGCTGCCCTATCATTCACGGCAATACAATCGTTATTGTCCAAGACCATGAGGGTCCTTCCTTCATCGTTGCGCTTGACAAACGAACTGGCGATGAACTGTGGAAAATGGATAGAGACGAACGCACCACATGGACATCACCTATTGTTGTAGAACACGGTGGAAAAGCACAGGTAATTGTCCCTGCTACAAACAGGTCGCGTAGTTATGATTTAGAAACCGGCGAAGTGTTATGGGAATGTGGGGGTATGACAGGAAATGTTATTCCTACACCTATAGCCGCCGATGGATTTGTTTACCTTATCAGTGGTTTCAGAGGTGCCGCATTGCAGGCGGTTAATCTTGCCAACGCTGCAGGTGATATTACCGGCTCCGAGGAAGCCATCACTTGGGAATATGATCGAAACACACCTTATGTACCTTCGCCACTCCTACACGGAGATATTTTATATTTCCTCAAAGGGGATGACATTATCTCCGCAATTGACCGAAGGACAGGTGAATTACTATATGGACCTATTAGGATTAACGGTGTAAGGGGAATCTACGCTTCAATTGTTGGCGCTGCAGATCGCGTCTATGTTACAAGTCGTAACGGTGCTGTGGCTGTTATTCAACACGGACCTGAATTTCAAATTCTGGCGACAAATAGGCTTGATGATAGTTTCAATGCATCTCCTGCAATTGTCGGTTCAGAATTGTATCTGCGGGGAAGCGAATATCTATACTGTATTGCAGAATAATCACAAACTCATTTAGATTCTACAGGCGGGTCTCTGTACCCGCCTCTTTCTTTTGTAGGAGCGATCTCCGAATCGCGATATCTTTCTGTAGGAGCGATCTCCGAATCGCGACTCATTTATAATCGGGAATCGGCGTTCCCTCCTACAGAATATTTTGTCTCAATACGTTGCCCTGCCGCCGCTAACATCATAACACTGCCCCGTCACAAAACTCGCTTCATCTGAGGCTAAGAAATTTACCACAGCAGCAACTTCTTCTGGCTTACCTACGCGTCCCAACGGAATTTTACCTACCATATAGTCAATTGTTGACTGTGCCATGCCCTCTAAAATCAGTGTGCCAATAACAGCGGGAGAGACTGCATTCACACGGATATTATACTCCGTCACCTCTTTCGCAAGTGCTTTTGTCAAACAGATAACACCTGCCTTAGACACAGAATACGGAATAAGCGTCGGGTTGCCTTCTTTACCAGCAATTGAGGCAATATTCACTATCCTGCCGTAATCCTGTGCAATCATCGTTTCAATGACCGCCTTACAACAGAGAAACACACCTGTAAGGTTCACACCGATTACAGAATTCCAATCTGATTCTTCTAAATCAGTTAACGGCAATGTTCTACCCGCAATGCCAGCATTGTTCACAAGAATATCAACGCGACCAAATTCTGAAAGCACTTTGTCTACAGCAGCATTGACATCGGTAGACTGTGACACATCCGTCTGAATCGGAAGTGATTGCCGACCAAGTTTCTCTATCTCGTCGGCGACTGCCGCAGCAGATGACAGGTTTAAATCCAAAATAGCAACATCAGCACCGGCATTCGCAAGTCTTAGGGCAATCGCTTCACCGATACCTCGTCCTGCCCCCGTCACAATAGCAATTCTATTGTTCAGATTCACATGCCCACCTCTCTTCTAAAAAAGCGTCTAATTCAATTCCAAATGCGTCTGCTATCCGATTGACATAACTGAAAAATCCTACAACCTCTACAATAGCGAACAATGCCTCATCAGTAAGACCATAATCACGAAGTCGTTCTAAATCTGCGGGTGTGACGGTATGCGCTGCCTCAGTCACTTTGACTGCAAATTCAAGGATAGCCTTCGTAGTATCGTCAATATCAGCGGTTCGGAAATCCGATGCAATATCTTTTGCAAGCTGCTTATCTGTGAGTTGGTCACGCAACTCATCCGCGTGCGCGACTGTTCAATAGTGACACTGATTGACTTTTGAGACAACAGTAGCAATCATTTCGCGTTGTGCCCGACTCAGTGGTGAATCAGGGTCATGCATCACCACTTTGTAGAGTTCAACAAAAGCGTGCATGCTCTTCGGACGAACACTGAATAGTTTAACAATATTGTAAAGATGACCTGCCCGTGCTATCGCGGCATCATATTCCTCTTTTACAATGCCGGTCGCTTCGTTTTCATCTACTGTTTGAATCCATGCCATCTTTTACTCACCAATGACGATACCGTATTCACCAACAACAGCACCTTTGTGTCCAGATTGATAATGCAAATGACGTTCACCAACAATCGGTTGTGAACTTTGTGCTTCAACAGAACCACGAACGTTCCCCATTGCGCCTTCGTCTACATCCGCACAACATCTTGGTTTAATTCGCCGATGAATCGTCCGCCGAACGTCACCTTTTTTATTTCGAACTACGATGTTAACCAATGCGTCGTGTTCTCCGACATTAAGGAAACGGAACCAGTCTTTTGCACCACTCGCAATTTCCGGAAAAAATAACCGTAGTCCAACGTGACCACCCTCCTCGGATGCTCCTGGCAGATCAATGATTTCAGTTCCACTGTGCATGTGTCGTTCCGCAACAATCGGTTGATCACTACGTATCAAAATGGAAGATTTGATTTTAATATCCTCCATTTTCGGTATCCAGCATTCAAAAGGATCTAATTCGCGTTCCATCGTCGTCACCGGTTTTCCGGTACCATCGTCATGTGCAATCATAGTTACTTCTGCTCTCTCTCTACCGACGTTGACAATAATTGCCCAGTCTCGCCATGCTGGTCCAACCTCTGGAAAATAAAGGGTTTTCGGTGCATCAGTGATAACTTGACCATATTGTCCAACACAAGTTTTCCCACTTTGGTAATGAAGATGTCGTTCACCAACAATCGGTTGCGTGCTTTGCACCTCAAGCGTGCCTTGTACATTTCCCATCAAACCTTCAGCAATATCCCAACAGCATTGCGGTTTAATTACATGGTGACGTTGTCTGGTAATGTCCCCCCGACGATTACGGACGATTATGTTTAAATGCGCATCCGCCTCACCAACGTTCAAAAATCGGAACCAATCCAATGCGCCAGGAACCAATTCTGGAAAAAACAGACGCAATCCGACAGTTTCATATTCCTCAGCCGCTCCCACAAAATCAAGAATATTTGGATCTCTATGCATGTGTCGTTCAGCCACAATCGGTTGATCCGCAGTAAGCTGCATTGAAGAATTCTGTTTGATCGCTTCTACATTTGGTGTCCAACATTCAAAGGGGGAAATCTCTTTTTCATCAGACCAAGTTGGGTTTCCGTTGGCAGCGTGTCTGGCTATTCCTGTGACACGGGTTTCTTCGGTTCCTACATTGATTACCTGTACCCAGTCTTCCCACTGCGGACCCACTTCTGGAAAATATAACGTTGTTGCAAGTGCCATTTATTTCTCCTTCTATTTATTACGAATGTTTTTACTTGATATAATCTTATATTTCTATTACAATTTTAACTTAATATGAGGTAATATTCCACTAAAATTTACACTACATTCTTGCGGAGGTATTCAATGGCAAGGAAAAAACTTACTGATTCTGAAATTCAGATAAACTTGGAAAAACTTGACGGTTGGAGTGTTGAGAACGGGAAATTACATAAAGAATTCCAATTCGACAACTTCGTTACAGCATTCGGTTTCATGACACAACTTGCTTTAATCGCAGAATCCATGAACCACCATCCTGAATGGTTCAACGTCTACAATCGCGTGACAATAGACATGAGCACACACGATGCGGATGGCATCACTGAATTGGACTTTAAATTCGCAGCACATGCCGATGCACTTGAGTAGTAGCAAGATTTGTTGATGCTCCAACAAGACTATACGCAATGGCATCTCCCTGTCGGTGCCAATGCGCGCTTAGGGAAAGATGAACGACGTGTGAATTGGCGGCATCCATAAAACCATAACAAGTAGCATAATCTTACTGAACAGTTGCTCCAAGAAGGTTGTTAGAATATTATGGCACACACAAGCTTCGTTCTAATCGCAGGACTCATTTTTTTACTTCGCTATGAACCGCCGGAAATAGCAGTAGAATTCAACAACGCGCAAGTTATTTATTGGACATGTGTACTTACTTCAGCGCCCGTCCTGCTCACATATCTCACAAGGAGACTAACCCCTTTACGCGCAACGATTATTTTTGAAATTTTGAGTTTAGCAGGGTACGTCTATCTCTTATACCAGTTCAACTTTCCAGAATTCATCAATAAACATCTCGCCTTTTTGGAAATGGTTCACCACTCGCGTGAGATTTTTTCTCTAATTCCGCTTTTCGTTGGGTTGCTCAGTATCCGAATTGCGATACAGGAGATACCTCCGAGACGATCCGAACTACGGTGGGAGTTCATTAGTTTCAATTTCAGACTACTTCTCCTCCCACTAATTCCACTGTTAGCAATTAATGCAGTTTTTGATCTTACCCATCTATTACCCGAAACGATCCAACCTTATGTGGGCTTGGGACTTCTGCTTCCGATACTTGTGCTTCCATTCATCATCGCACCATTACTGATGCAATTCCTGTGGAAAACAGAACCATTGACAAACATAGAACTAAAGCAGAAATTAGAACATTTAACAGAACGGAGCGGAATGAAGTACCGAGATATTGCCGTGTGGAAAACTGGAGGTTTAGCGATTGCAAATGCCGCTGTCGCCGGAATAATCCCACGCAACCGTAAAATCTTCATAACGGATGCACTTTTACGCAATTTTACTGATGAACAAATTGAGACAATTGTGGCGCATGAAATCGGACACATTCGCCATAGACATCTCCTCATCTCTTGCTGTCTTGTGTTCGGTTATCTGATAAGCTCTGTTCTGTTTTACCAAGTGGTCTTAAAGCCTTTAATGCCGCTTCTCCCGGAATCTCCAATTCTTTCATCTATTGTTTCAATTCTCTTTTTTGTGTTTTATTTCAAGGTATTCTTTAATTTTCTGTCTCGACGTTTTGAACACCAAGCTGACCTATATGCAGTTGACCTCACCAAAAACCCAGAAGCGTTTAAATCCGCGTTAATAAACATCGGATTTCTCAGCGGACTTCCTAAAATAGTTCGTTTTGTTCTTGAAATTTTCAATACACATCCGTCTATAGATCGCAGAATTAAATTTTTGGATAGATCAGGGACGGAAAATTCTCCCATTCAACGTTATAGGAAGTGTCTACTTGAGGTAAAAGTATTGATTGCTTTAATCCCGATATTCGGTATCCTCATTTTTCTAATAAATTGGTAGACACAGCACTTTATGGTAAAGATTAGAATTAACGCTACATTCCTAAACTGTAGGAGGGAACTCCGGGGAATGCCAAAAGGCATTCATACCCGGGGAACGCCTAAACGGCGTTCATACCGTTGATTTCTTGATTTGGATTCCCGGCAGCTCCTAAGTTCGGTCGCGATTCGGAGATCGCTCCTACAGAAGAAATGTAGAATTATTTCTATAATCCACTATAGTTCTCTAAACCGTATGAAAGAGGTATAATTCTTATGAGTCAAAAGACATATCGTGCAGCAGCAATCGGGCATACTGGTGCTGGAAACTTCGGACACGCATTGCATACTGCATACAAAAACATAGAAAATGTGGAATTTATCGCGATCTCTGACCCCGATGAGGCAGGCAGAGCAAAAGCCGCCGAAGAAACAGGCGCGTTGCGCAGCTACGCCGATTATCGCGACATGTTAGAAAAAGAGGCATTAGACATTGTTAGTGTCTGTCCGCGATGGACATCAGAACATGTTGCTATGGTAACTGCCTGTCTTGAAGCGGGATGCAGCGTCTATTGCGAAAAACCGATGACAAGCACACTTGCAGAAGGCGACATAATTGTTGAGACTGCGAAAAAACAGGGATTAAAGGTGGCTGTGGCACATCAGGCAGTCTATCTTCCAGCAACACATGCCATCAAACAGATGCTTGACGATGGGAAAATTGGCACTGTCCAAGCCATTTACGCCAGCGGTAAGCAAGATCATCGCGGTGGTGGTGAGGATATGATTGTCCTCGGTACACATACGTTCAATATGATGCGTTTTTTCGTAGGTGATGTTGCATGGATGCAGTCTCATGTCACCAAAGATGGGAAAGAAATTGCTTATGGCGATGACCACAAACCGACTGAACCCGTCGGACCAGTCGCTGGGGATTGCATCAATAGTTACTTCGCTTTTAAAAGTGGTGTATCTGGTTTCTTCGAGTCGCGTAAGGATCAAGCTGGTTCAGGGAGATATGGGATGGAGATTGTTGGAAGTGAAGGTACTTTCTCGCTGCGTGGCGATGTTGCGAATCGCCTTATGGTTTATCCGTATCCTGTGTTAGTTCCTTCAAATCCTGAACAAGAGTGGGAAGCGATTGACCTTGACCAAACGCCTTTTTCCAGTGGCAACGAATTGGCTATACTTGATTTAATTGATGCGATTGAGAATGACCGAAAGCCTATCTCCGCTGCTGAAGATGCTGTCGCTGCATTAGAGATGATTTTGGGTGCTTATGAATCTCAACTCACAGGTGGACGCGTGCCCTTCCCAATTGAGAATCGCAAACATCCGTTAAGCCGTGATGCTTAAACAACAGTCCTGTTAACGCTGTAAGGCGGGGCTCCGTGCCCCGCCACCAAAGCCATTCAATTCTCCAGTCGTTTTTAATTTCTTTCAAAAGCCTCTTCTTGTAGGAGCGACCTCCCGGTCACGACCCGCAGCATGCCATACGCGCATGCTGCGTTGATTTGGACAAATGCCAAAAGCGCATTTGGCGTTGATTCGAGGTCGCTCCTACAGAATCTCCACCGAAAATGACACATTATATTTTAGAAATGGTATAACAAGTATAAGCAGATTTATAATCCGCCCATACTAAGAGGTTACATCAACCCCTTACAAACCATCTCTATGAGATGGAATTTCTTTGATTGCGACACAGTTTTTCAAGTCATTCATTTATTCTGCATCATCAAAAACTATACCTACTATTTCATCAAGTGTTGTTTCTGGGCAATCGAGTTCTACACGATGAAAAGGTATTCCGTTTTCTTTTGCTTCTTGCTTCTATATATGCGTTGAGTATGCATAGATGATGCGCTGTAGGTTGTAGCACATATTTTGCCCGTTTGTAGTTTATATAAGCATCTTTTTCTGCTTCTGTGACAGCACGGAATCCGCCAAATTTTGACTTTTTTTCACCTTCAACAACGATATGAACTTCAGGAATATCTCCATATTGTTCGATATATTGTTTGGTAAGAATTTTTACATAAACATCTGGATCGTCTGTATTCTGAAGTATTTCATCTTCTTCTATTGATGTTTGTACGCGTCTTAATATGCTTAGATTGGAAGCACTGGGCCATAATAAATATTTTGCCGCAAATAGTAATATTATCTCTTCAGACGACATTCCAATAGGGTTGCCCTCTGATAAGAGATCTAATCTGTAAAATTGAGCTTCCACATGGACTGCGGGTATATCCCCATATTTTTGTAATAGCATCGCATAGTAATATTTAGCTTGCAACTCAAGATTTTCTACATTATACCAATCTGCAGGATATCTAAGATTTAAAAGTTCTTCAACTTGTTCACGAGTAGGCTCATATAATAAATCGCTGTTTTCAAAATACCTATCTGATATTGTTATATCTGTAGTGGGCTCAGTCGGTTTTAGAGGCTGTTCTATATTATCTCCGCAACTCATAATAGTTACCGTTGTTATTATCAATAAAAAACAAGAAACTAAATATCTCATGTTGACACCCGTATTTCTATTTTAATGTGTATGATCATGTAAGTGATCGTTAGCCGCATTGCGTTCGTGTTCGTTCTGTATCATTATTAATTGGTCTAATGCTTCCTGTGTTCTTTTGTCAGGCCATAGATAATTTTGAGATTCAAGATATTGTATATGCTCATCCAATTTAATTTCAATACCTTTTACCACAATAGAGGACTTTTGGTTGCTACTCAAACGAGCTTGGTATGGAACGCATCACACTACTGGATAAAATACACACCCTTATCCGTTGCAGAGGCGTGCTATAAGGACAACTATAGGAACATTGACAACTTCTTCCAGGCCGTTATTTGGAAATGAGTGAAATTCTACATGTCCAAAACTACTCATTATGAAGATATTTAGTGTTAGGTGAGTGTATCTGCTCTTTATTTCGTAGAGATATTCGTAACGTATGTGCCATCCTTCGTTAGTTTCCGATCAACAGAGATGCCCAGTCCGCGTAAGTACTTCACATCATCTTCAGTAACACTTTGCATACCATCAGGCCCCTTTGATGCCATCCACTTGTGCAGTTGTAAATTGCGTAGATTCGGTGCTGTCGGAAAAAGTTCATAGACAGCCTCAAGTCCTCTTACTTCTTCCGCGAGTGTCATGGGGATATTGTATTGTGATTTGCGCTCATATTCCATGAGGATATGAACAGCAGGAATATCGCCATGTCGTTTTAGCAATGTCTTGAAGATCACATCACGCGCGTGATCGTCTGGCATTTCCGTTGGATTCTTTGTCGACGTGTCTTCTTCAGCTCGTTCTTGTTGTATGATATATCTTGTAAACGCATCCGTTTTTATGGTAGGTGACGGTTTAGTGTCCGTTGCCCAATCAGGATATGTTTCTGTATCAGCTACCTGTTTTTGCGTGTCCACCGATTCAACCGTATCTGTGTCATTAGTAGCAGATACTTTTTCTGCTGATTGCGTAGATTGTTGTGTGACAGGTAAAACCGTATCGTCTAAAGAATCATAATCAATTGTATATCTGCTATTGATTACAACAAATGTAACCACAGTCCCGATAATCAATAAAAAGAACAAGCCGATGTAAAACTTTGACATGGCGATAACTCCTTATAGTCCTTAACAATCATCGCAGTTACTCGTTACAGTCCGCACACGATATTTACGGTAGGGACCTCTTGTTTTTTGCTTATGCTTTGCATGTCCCTTTTTATGAACAATTTTAATTTGTCCAGTCCGCTCATTACGCAGTGCGACATGGTGTGCCTTGGTTTCCTCGAAAGTAAATTGCGTGAACTTGTTGTATTGACAGAATGTCCAGCTCTCACCGGAATATCCTAATAACCAGCACGCTTCAGTGACTTTATACACTTTTTTCACATCCCAATGTGCTTGTGAAAGAACGGCAACACTGAGTGATACAATTATTGAGACCGCAAGAATCATGGATAGGACTCTATTATTTTTCATGGTGCCTCCACTGTATTTAGAAAGGTAAATTTTGTGTAAAAACATTTGATAGGTTTTAATCATACAATTTTAATCTTACTAAAATATAGACAATTTACGTGTTTAAACTTCTTAATGTTGTGTCTATCCTTAAACACGGACTTGTAATATTTCAGCGATTTTGCTGATTGCAAACTTTAAATTTTTCGTATTAAGACATTTTATTATACATATTTTATTATGTATAAATAATTTATCTTAATATGTAAATGTTATATAGGGTTTGCCTCGTTATGTCAAGCTTAATTTGCAAAAAAGTTTGAAAAATGTTGAATTCTATAATTTCCAGTTTTCGGAAATTTTGGCGGTGAGAGTGGGTTTTAGCATCATCATGTCTTCAGTCTGATTATGCCTTAGGGAAGTCTATATGCCTCGTTATATCTCTTTTTTTAATGAAACGGACACAAAATGTCCAAACTTTAGTAATACTTAACGTGAACTCGGTAAAGTCTTTGTACCGCAAACTTTTAGTTTGCGGACTCGGACGGCACAAACTAAAAGTTTGTGCTACAATTTGAAAGGGTTTTAGGTGGTCCAAATAGGCAAAACATCCACCTATTTATGCCAAAACGCAAGTAATTTCGGACATTTAGCTCACGTTACTTTATTTCCGAACTCACGTTAGTACTTAGGGTTTGATCGAAATTAGGGTTTAGAAACAAGCCCAACACCAGCCGAAATAGCCTTATCCCAATCAGCAGTAAACAGCCACCAATTCGTCATCTCATTGTTCTCATATTGAATGCCGTTTTTGTGTGCGGGCATATTTTGCATCCAATAGATATACCACTGTGACTCTATCCGTTGTGGGATTTGTGATATGTCGGCATCCGGCCAAGCATATATCAAATTTCCATAAGTATCAACATTAACTAATTTCTTTGTCCCACTGTTATCTGGTGTCCAATCTTCAATATCGCTTTTGACGAGTGTCATCGTTTCGGTATAGTCGTAATGTTTTGTCGTATTCGGTGGCATGTGGGTCCACCCCGCGCGTCCAGTAATAAAGTCCCCATTTTCATCTTGACCAACAAATTTTTTCCAAAAGAGATCCGTATTTCCGAATTGTAGATGATTGACATGACTCAGTATTGCCTCTAATTGATGCCCGTGATTGTGAACTGCTTCAGCGTGGCTTCGTCTAAAGTTTTGTCCAAATACGGTATAAGTTGAATTGTAGATGGGTAGGTCAGTGTTATCTCGGTTACTGTTGGAAATATCTCCCGTCAAGGGACTTGACATATTCGATTCCCACCAGTTTCTAAAATCTTCAGGTTTATGAATGGCAGGGTCATAACAAGGAAAATCGGAGTTCACACCACCCATCCATATCCATATCTCTTTCACACCTAAATCGTTAACATAATGCTCCATATTAAATCGTTTGAACATTTTATGAAAATCGGGTGAGTAGAGTGGACTTCCATCCTTTAAATGACCAGTAACTGGACCTTGCGGTGTTTGCTCAAAAATAGTAATGTATTCCACCACCCGATAACCGATGGATGGCACAACAGCAGAATTCTTATAACCTCTGAACCGAGTTCCCTCTTCAAGCATAAACTTTGTTCGCTTATCAAACACATCAATCCTTGCCTTGAGTTCTTCTAAAGAAATTTCACCTAATTCATAAAAATCGGGTGCTTTGGAAACATCCAGATTGATACCATCAGTTGTCGGTAAAAATCTCATTATAACAACCGGAATTTCATAGAGATGTCCAGGGGCGGGAGTCGCTAAATAAGGGTCAATTTTTTCAAATACAGGCGGAATTTCCTTCGCATTTCCGTGTATTGATTGCATTAGCATCATGATGAGAACGCTTCCTAAGATAAAATTCTTCATGTGTATTTTGAAACGATAGACGTAAAAAGAAACCTCATGCTTTTAGTGCATGAGGTTCTAACTATATCAAAATAGGGTTGGAAAGAAGGTTTTTGTAAATGGAAGTGTGAAAATACCTCCATAAACATACCCATTTTATTCAATCACTTTAGCCTTAAAACGAGGATCTGCTTCAACAGCCTTTACCAGAGCATCGTTTGTAACTTTGCCCTTTTCAACTTTTACGACAGCTTTATTAGTGGATCTGTCAACACTAACAACCTCTTTCACACCTGAAACCTTAGCAAGTGCAGACTGCACTGCTGGTGGACACGAGCCTCATGTCATGCCTGTAACAGTTAAACTGATTTCTTCAATAGCAACCGCAGCTTCTTCAGCCTGTTCTGTTGCCTCAGTTTCTTGTGCTTGTTCTGTTGCCTCAGTTTGTTGAGTCTCTTCTGCTGGTTTCTCTTCAGTATCTTTTTGCTGGTTAGCACACCCAAAGACAAATGCCAGCATTACAATGCAGATAAGTGCCTTATTTAACATTTGAAATAACTCCCTTAGATAGATTCACCACAATAATTAAGAATATTCTTACGTCTTGCAGTTTATCTTTTACTATCTCCAAAAGTATTGGATATTGGACAATTTGCCCAAAATAAGATGAAGGGCGAGATACCTCGCCCTTACAAACTGTTAGTTGACAACACTTGCCGTAAAGCGCGGATCTGCTTCAACAGCTTTTATCAGAGCATCGTTTTTAACTTTGCCCTTTTCAACTTTAACGACAGCCTTCTTGGTGGATCTGTCGACACTGACAACCTCTGTAACACCCGTGACCTTACTCAGTGCATCCTGCACCGCGGCGGGACACGCGCCTCATGTCATGCCCTCCACCTGAAGTGTCACTTCCTGATAGGCAGCTTTTGTCGGAGTTGAAACCGATAATTCATCCATCGGTTTTTCTTCCACAGCAGTTGCGGTTTCTACGGGCATTTCTGCCTGCTTACCAATCATGCCACAACCCATCAAGAATACAAAGGCAACGAGAGTAATCAGCGTAAATCTCGCGATATACATCGTTTAACCTCCTTAGTTATTTACATATACTATAATATCATATTTTAGAATTTCTGTCAAATCTTTTTTTAGCAAAACAGAACTATTCAATTCTCCTATAATTCTCTATCTTTCCAAAACCTCTTCCTGTAGGAGCGAACTCCAGCTCGCGACAATATCCAAAATGTTGAGAAAAACACGCAAACTGAATAGTTCTGATACAAAAATCGTTTGTCTATTGTGCTTTCTCTCTGTGTGCATCAAGAAATGGAAAAACCTTTTGTATCCGTTGAAGCTGACTGTGAATAGCGGCTGCCCGTTCAAATTGAAGCATTGCAGATGCACTATTGCGTCTTGCAACAAGATTTGCCTGTACCTTTTCATACTCTCCATCAAGCAAATTAACGATATTCATTATCATCTCTCTGTAAAGTTCGCGAGTAATGCGTGCAGCGCAAGGCGCATAACACCGTTTCATGTCATATTGTAGACATGCTCGGTAACCCACAAGCGGTGTTATCATTTCTTGGCAAGTGCGTACCATGAAAATCCGCTGTAAAACATCAATTGCCTCATCAGTCCATCTACGACTTGATAACGGACCGAAATATCTCGCGTTATCGGCTTGAGGCTCTGGCACTCTTTCAAGTCGAGGAAAATCTTCAGCTACATTTATCCGAATATACCACGTTTGAGTTCCATACTTCAGAGCCGAGTTATAGGACGGTTGATGCTGCTTGATTAAACGCGATTCCAAGAAAAGTGCTTCCTGTTCTGATTGACAAACCTGATATTGAACAGTCGTTGTCCATCTGATAAGACGTTTAATTTTGGAACGACGATTTTTGATTTTATGGACGTAGGAACGTACCCGTTTTCGCAAACATTTCGCCTTACCAATGTACAGGATTTTCCCAGAGGCACCATGAAAAAAGTACACACCCGGTTCAGACGGGATGTCTTGTACCATTTCTTTCGTTAGCATTTCGTTTTCCGTATTTGTGTTTACAAAACATTGAATAATTGTTTACCGGATTGAGCAGGTGGAGTGGAAACACGAGGGTGCCAATTCTAAAACGAATTGACATTGTATTCAGTATCTGCTAAATTGCTTTTGCAGGAATACAAAAGAAGAAATTTCTCTGTTAATTATAGATTTTGTGTTATCAAGAAAGAGAAATGCACACAACGCCTTTAGCAGCGTAGTTTCCAACCATTAAAACACCTTATAAAAAGACTACGTTCATAAATAAAAGGTGGTTACAAAATTTTTACATTTTTTGTAAGAAAATCTATTTTTTTTTGCTTTTTACAAAGATTTTGTATAATTTAGACAGAAGGACAACTTTTTATGGAGCGATGGAAACCGACCACCAAGCAGAAAACACAATATGAAACCGAAGGTTATTTTATATTACGTAATATCATTTCGCGTGACCTTGCCGCTGAACTTCGTGGCGTAATCCGGAACGTCATCATGTTGCCTGAACCTGGGAAGTTCGTTGATTTAGACCCGATGGATCCTATGAACGATACACCGCAAGGAAGGATTGCACGTTACCGTAAATTAGCAAACTTCTGTGTCCAATCACCTCTTATCTGGCACAATGTATATGCAGGTAAAGAATTGCTAAATATCGCCCGTTATTTTCTCGGCGACGATATTATCGTCAAGTATAATAGTTGTTTTCTTAAGCCTGCACGCACTGGTAGTGCTACACCGTGGCATCAAGATAACGGACTGTGGCGTGATGGCGAAACAGAACCCTTCAATTTCTGGATACCGCTTGAACCGGCAACGCGAGATAATGGATGCATGCAATTTATACCGAGAAGTCACAAGACAGAGATTGTTGAGCACGTGCTATATCCTGACAGCATACACGGCGAACTCCCACGTGAAGCAGTTAAGGAGATGCTCAAAGAACGCGACGTACATCATATTGAATTAGACCCTGGTGATGTCGTTTTTTGGCATAGTAGCATGTGGCACTATAGCCCGCCGAATCCAAGCGAACACAGTCGTATCGCTGTAGCAGGGGTTTGGACAAATCCGGACATTATCAGAACGAGCAAACGTATCTTGAATAGTTTCCCCTGGGCAATGAAAAATGGTGAAGTCTGCAGTCAATTTCCTCCAGAATATGTTGAAATGAAGAACGACAACGCTGAAAATCCCAAACCTTTCAGTTTAGCGAAGGAATAATTGATGCTAAAGCCGAACATCGTTGTTTACCTTTCTGATGACCATGGATGGGAATATCTCGGTTGCTATGGAAACGCACATATTCAAACACCACATTTAGATCGTATTGCAGAAGAAGGCATGCGGTTCACACATGCCTTCACACCAACGCCGACCTGCGCACCCTCTCGTTCAACTCTCTACACAGGACTCTATCCTGCACGGCACGGTGCTATGGGAAATCATACGGAATGTCACTCCCATCTTGACACTTTGCCGAAAATGCTCAGAGAACTCGGTTATCGGGTTGCGATTGCAGGCAAAACACATGTGAAACCTGAAAAACTATTTGATTTTGAATATGTCGGTGGATTTCTGCCAAAGCGTGCAGAACATGCCCGGAAATATCGGAGAGAAGGGCTTGATACTTCTCCAGTTGAAAGGTTTCTCTCAACCCATCGTCAAGAAAATCCGGATCAACCAATCTGTTTGATTCTTGGGGATAGCAACCCGCATGTTACTTGGGAACCTAACAAAATCTATGAGCCCGATGTTTTACCATTACCACCCTACATCGCAAATACACCTATTGCCCGAAAAGCACTTGCGAACTACTATCAAGACATCACGACAATGGATGAGCGCATCGGTGAGGTGGATAAAATGTTAGAAAAATATGGATATGGTGACAACACCCTTTTTATTTACACAACTGATCACGGTTCTGAGTGGCCACACTGTAAATGGACCTTATATGATACCGGTATTCGTCTGCCGTTTATTGCAAGGTGGCACGGTGTGATACCTGCTGCCACCGTTACCGATGCGATGATTTCGCATGTAGATTTTTTACCAACACTCATAGACGTTGCTGGCGGTGAACCGTCTATAGATTTAGATGGTCAAAGTTTTAAAAATGTTTTATGTGGACAGCAAACAAACTTTCGTGATAAAATCTACGGCACGCACACTCGCGATGGAGATATGAACGTATTTCCGCAGCGGTGCGTCAGAAATAGTCAATATAAATACATTCTAAACTTGATGCCTGAAAATACCTGGACAACCCATTTCACCAAGGTTGAAGGGATTCCTGAAAGCCATGCTGAAGTGTGGAACAGTTGGGTAAAAAAGGCAAAAAACGATCCAAAAACTGCTGAACTCGTTTATTTGACACAACACCACCCTATTGAGGAATTGTATGATGTACATGCAGACCCTTACGAATTTAATAATTTAGCATTTGACGCAGCATCGCGCCCAATACTTGAAAAGATGCGTGACGATGTTCGTCAATGGATGCAATCACAAAATGATGAAGGGAGACGTGAAACATGAGAATTAAATTTATTAACCAACTTGTTTACATAGCACTAATTTTCACGGTGTTTATATGTTTTGGTTGTTTTGAAACAGACCAGATCGGCGACCTTTTAACGCTTGATCCACAAGACACAGACGTTATGACACCTGAACCAGACCCGCTGCCACCAGGAGAAGGATTAGCAGTCGGAGCAACTGCACCAGCATTTTCGCTTCCAGATGCTGATGGCAATACCGTTTCGCTCTCCAATTATGCGGGACAAATAATAGTAATTCAGTTTTATTCAACTGGATCATGACCGAACTGTTTAGGGCAACTCAGTGAGTTGCGAGGTGGATATCAAGGTATTAAAGATGCAGGTGCTGCAGAACTAATCACAATTAGTGGTGATTCTCAGTTCGGAGCTTCTCGGACACGCAATGATCTGGGATTAACTTTCCCAGTGCTTTCAGACGAGGATTTTGAAGCTGTTGATGCATACAACGTACTTGACCAAGGCAGTATGAATTGGGCGAATCCTTCAGCATTTATTGTAGATGAAGAGGGAATAATTGTCTGGACAGATATTGGACGCAGGTACGGTCACCGTACTACTTCAACAGATATTATAACGGCATTGCAAGGATTGTAGGTATAGAATGTCGCATGTGTTTTGCATCTGTAAAACACATGTGAACCTATCTTTAGAAATGGACAAACCTTACACGATTGTTGAACACAATGATTACAAACTCACTATCTATCGTGGAATTGCTCCATTCGATTCTAACAACAATAATGTTGATGTTGAAGTCACCTTTCCAAATGGAGACAGTTTCTCCGCTGTCTTTTTCACACTGCAAAACATTGAAACTCTAATGAAACGTTACGAAAAGACTGGAGAATGTGCTGATGGTCTCTATTTTTGGACGTCTGATATGGTAATTGTCCAAAAACTTTCTGAAAAAAATATATGTGCAACAATTGACAGATTATTAGCTGAAGATGAGTTTGAATCTGTTTTTTCCAAAAATCAAAAATCTATAGAAATATCATCTGATAAAGAAGAGGATTATTTCAGACGCTTCAATGAAACTTTATAATATTATGTTGTATTCTTTCTTATACATTTATTGATAGTAGGAGAACACAATGAAAAAAACACAAATAGGCAGCACAGATTAGAATACTTACGAATTCGTGAGGCGGAAGGCACTTTAACGGAACAAGAATACGCTGAACTTATTGCTATCTTTGCTGAATTGGATGCCGAGGAAGCAGAAGCGTTGAAACCCGCTAAGGAAAAAAGCCAACAGTTGAAAAAAGATAAAACTGAACTTGAGAAAACCGTAGGACAACTGAAAGATATTGTTACAGAACACAAGCAATTGTTAACTGATGCACAATCATATTTAACCCAACTCCAATCAAAACGTGCAATTCTGGCTGATAAATACTATCGTCTTACAGGTCATAAACTATACGAAAGGCACGTAAAAAACTATCCGATTTACAACAACAATTAATCCAATTAAATTTATCCCTTCAAGAAACACTGACTCAAATTGAGCGAGAAACTACAATAGAGTAATCAATAGCACTATATAAAATAAAAATGTGGATGTTGTCTTGTTGCACAACCATAGACGTGAATTTAGCGTCTTATCTTTCTTGTGGGAGGGCTTTCTAAGCCCGATTTCCTTCCAAATAACCACCTTTTTTGTAGGGCGGGGCACAGTACAGCCCGTTGCTTGGAATGTCTAAGGTGTTAGAGGCAAACATCAAGAGGCATCAACCGCCGCAAAGAAATCTTTATTTGACGCACTAAACCCATATTGCTGCTCCACCTCCCGAATAGCGATCTCCGTTGTAAACAGATTATCGTAAGTATCAGGAAACTCCACGCCTGTAGTAGCATCACGCAGTAGGATGATATTATACCCATACCTTGACATAGAACGGATACCGTAATCCCTGCCTAAAACACACCAATTCGTTGCGAAACCGGCAAAGATGAGATGCAAGATTCGACGTTCTTCCAACAGTTCATGCAACTGCTGTCCCGTTGCAATCACAAATTCTTCGTCTTTCACGTCAATTGCGGGAGACATGGAGAGCTGCGATGCAAGTTTATCCCAATGGACACCGATTCCCGGCGGTTGACTGCGAGGACCACGATAAACAGCATAATCTCCCTGCCGACCACGAAAATCGGAGGGCGGCCACGTCAATGGCGTGGCGGGTTCCGGCGGTTTGTGTCGTTTGAGCTGCGGATATTGTGCCGCTACGGACGGTGAAGGCGCATGAACGATTGTTAAACCCACTTTCCTCGCAGCATCTATCACTGGTACAACACAATCAACAGTCACCTGTTTTGCGCGTTCTATCCAAGTTTCAATAAAATGCACGTTCCATAAGTCAACGAGAATCAAAGCGGTCTCCGCAAGCGGCAACGGCATTTCAAACTCACGGCGAATGAAAGCAGTTTCACGACACGGTTCATCCGCTGGTGTGCTATCTTGAAAATAACGGACACGCAAATTCAAAGTTTTCACTCAGGCACCTCAAAAAGTGATTCCTCAAGTTCAACGTTCAACTTCGCACTTTTGATACGATTATCGGTGTAAAGTTGACCGTTGACGGTTTGCACAACGTGGAACGCGTATTTAACACCCTCTACATCGCGAAAATCAGAAAACATAGTTTCTTTATCCATTGTTGCACCTTGCTCTGTTTCGCGAAATGCTAATTTAACCACATAATGTGTCTCTGCACTGATGAAGACCTTAACCATTTCGCCTGAAGGTTGCTTCACAAGCAAAACAGCCGCAGGCTTCCCATCCACTTCTTCTGTGCCAGAGTATTGTGCTGGTGTATCGTCCTGTGAAAGATATATCAAGAGCGGGACAGTGTCTCTGAAAATAGCATCATTCAGAGAGGTCGTCATTTCGGGAGGTAACGGTTGCACGCCCATTGCGGACATGGCATAACCTGCTTTGCCATCAAACAAAATACTAATTTCGCCCTGAGGCGTAACAATATTTTGCCGCATTTTACCCGGATAAGCCTGATATAACACAACTTTCGTATCCACTTGTCCCATTGGCGTATGAACAGTAGTCTGCATATCTGCCACAACATTTTTCACCGCTTTTAACTTTTCAATTCCACCATGTGCCGCAACGGCTGCAGCAACGATTTCTTCCGCTTTGGCAACATCCGCCTCACTTGCTTCAGGCATCGGTTCAGCAGGTGGCGGTTTCGGCTGTTTTATCTTAATCTCATTGACTTCTCCGAATTCGCTTAACGGTCGGTCAAAGTTATCCTGATTTCCCACAGTAACAATAGTGAGTGCATCAGGATGGAGATACTTTTGTGCGACTGCTTGTACATCTTCTGCAGTAACCTTAGCGATATTGTCTGTGTAGGTTTCAAGGAAGTCTGGGGCAAACCCGCGATAAGCAAGCATCATCTGTTGAAAAGCAATTTGCGAACTACTCTCAAATCCGAAAACAAACGAATTGATGAGAGAATCTTTAGTACGCTGCAGTTCTTCTTCCGATACAGGATTTTCACCCAGGTCACGAACTATGCTGATGATAAGCGAAATTGCCTCCGCAGTTTTTTCTGAACGTGTTTGGGAATATGCGAACCACTCCCCCGGATTGGTGTAGAAACTTGTTTGCATGAGACTTCCGACCATATAGGCGAGACCGTGTTTCTCACGTACTTCCTTCATTAAACGAGAGGTAAAGCCACCTTCACCGAGTATGTCATTCATCACACGGAGAGCAAAGAAATCAGGAAAGTCGGGGGTCCGCTTGATGCCGAAATGTCCAATCAACATCGTTGTTTGCGGTAGGTCTTTAAGTATATAGTTGACAGAAGGTTTTGGTGCGTTTTCAACGGCAGCAATGTGTGGAAATTCTATCTCACTGTTTTTCCACTCTTCAAACGCTTTTTCGAGTTGTACAATCAAAGTGTCTGTATCAAAATCGCCAGTAATTGCAAGCATTAGATTATTTGGTTGATAATATTTGGCATGGAACGACTTGAGATCGTCAACTGTTATGCTCTCTACGTTCTCAATTTCAGAATACCATCCAAATGGGTGATCTTTTCCGTAAAGAATCTCCGAAAAGTTTCGCCACGCCAATTGGATAGGGTTATCATTTCTTCTGCGAATCGCTTCTATCCCTTGCTGTTTGCGAAGTTCAAGTTTTTCTTCACGGAATGCCGGGTTTCGTAAAACATCAGCGAAGATTTCTAATCCTTTTTCTATATCCTCTGCCATCGTTGAAAGGCTCACCGTCCCGTATTCAGGAGACATACCGACCTCAACGGAAGCAGCCATAGATTCCAATTCTTCGTTCAATGCATCCGGTTCACGGGACATTGTGCCGCCAGTTCGCATGACACTCGCACAAATAGATGCTAAACCTATTTTATCTGCCGGGTCATAGATAGTACCAGTTTTGACAAGTCCACTGATGTCAAATACGGGCAACTCGTGATCCTCAAGTAGGTAAAGCGTCATGCCGTTTGACAGCATTCGCTTCTCTGGAACTGGAGGATTAAATTGTATTGGTTCAAATGTCAGTTCTTCATGCGGTTTCGCATATATTGGCAAAACGCCTGATACAATAAAACAGGTGATAAGGACGCTTATGAAAAGTTTTGTCGTGATCTGTTTCTGCATTATTCACTATCCTCCTCGTCAGTACTTTCAGATGCTACAGGTGCTTTCTTAACAAGCGTTGCGACGGTACGGTTATTCTTCTTAAAATAGGTTTGTGCTACTCTCATAATGTCATCAGGTGTAATCTCATACATCTTTTTCCGCCAGTTGAGTATATAGCGCCAATCACCCGCAATGCCTTCATAGAAAGCAAGTTGATTTGCCATGCCAGCGTTTGAACTCAGTGCACGGATGAACCCTGCATCAATCTGTTTAAGAATACGTTTAAATTCCTTTTCTGCAACGGGTTCCGTTTTTAGTTTTGCCAGTTCGGCATAAATTGCTTTTTCCACGTCAGCAGTCGTGTGAGGTGAACGAGGAGTAGCACTCACCACAAAGAGATTGTCGTAACGTGCACCAGGATAACCGTTTAGAGAATCTACAGAAACGGCTATGCCTTCTTCAACGATGTTTTTGTAAAAACGGGAGGTGCGTCCATCCGAAAGAATAGCACTGATCATGTCCAGCACGTAATCGTCAAAATGTGGGATTGTCGGTTTATGGAATCCGATCATCATCTGCGGTTCAGCGTCAAATTCTACCTCAATCCGTCGTTCACCTTCTTGTGCAGGTTCACGAACGGTGACCTCATCAGGAAGTGGTTGCGACGGAATATCACCAAAATATTTTTCGATGAGTTTGATGGTTTTTTCGACATTAATATCCCCGACAATAACCATCACGAAATTATTCGGTGCGTAGTGGATACGAAAAAAATCCTCTGCTTTCTTTCTATTCAGCATCGCGATGTCTGAGGGCCATCCAATAATCGGCATACCGTAGGGATGCGCGGTGAAGGACGCAGCCATAAACTGTTCATATAATTTGCCACCGGGACGCGTTTCCACAACCATTCGGCGCTCCTCTTTGACGGCTTCGCGTTCAACATAAAACTCGCGTAGTACAGCGTTTTTAAGCCGGTCAGATTCAAGCATTGCCCATAATTCTAATTTGTTAGAAGGCAGCTCTACTGTGTAAATCGTATAGTCTACAGAAGTGCCAGCGTTGAATCCGGTGCTACCGTGTTGTGTATAGATTTCGGTGTATTCGCCAGAGACAATCCATTCCTTCGCTGCTTCTTGTTGCGTTTTAAGTGCCGCTTCCAATTCTGCGATTTTTTCCGCGTCTGCTCTCGTGCCTTTTGCCTGTTCCATGTCTAACGCGTCACCTATTTTATCAATTTCAGCAAGCACGACTTTTTCTTTTTTATAGTCTGTTGTGCCAATTGTTTTAGTGCCTTTGAACAACATGTGTTCAAGCATGTGTGCGATGCCGCGCGCATCATCAGATTCATCTACGGAACCTGCCTTAAAGAGAATGTATGGCGCGACAGTAGGCGAAGTATGACGTTCAATCATCAATAGTTTTAAACCGTTGGGGTAAGTGTGTTCTACCACCCGATCCGCAAGGTTTTGGGCTGATGCTATTCCATGTAATGCCACAAGGAAGAGAATCAGCAAATAACGTATCTTTTTCATTTTTATATCACGGCATTTATTGCCAATCAGAGCGATAGACCGACAATACCGTTCCTTTCTGATATTTTGTATAACCAAACAATTATTGGTATATTTTCTTCCACGTGATAACCCACACACTGCTGTTGCGTATAAGAGGCGCAATAAATTGCGCGACTACAAACGCTGTATACACGGAGAAAGTGTATGGGTTTGGTGTAAAATTAAAATTACGGGAAAGAAACAAAAGGAAGCCCCGACAGAAAAATCGAAGCTTCCAATTTCTTATTCTTTCTGAAGGTCACCGAGTAACCCAACCAAGGCGAATCGAATGTGTGAGGAGAGAGCAGAATTCTCAGCTCGAAGGTCAGCACCTTCTTCATCTGGATACATGACATGTGCTGCTACAGCACGTTTAACCCATCTTTCTGCTCTGTCATCGTAAGGGATATATTTTTCTTTTGGTGCGGTGCAAGCCGGACACTCGTCTGGCGGCTCATCAGCTTCTTTCCACAAATAACCGCATGCGATACAAACAAACATTGCAAATTCCTTTCTTTTTTGGCACTACAAAAGTGCATCTACAATACATAAGAAGATCAAAATCATGAATAATGTCATTGTAGCAAATTCTGCTTTAAATTGCAACGTTTAAATTGTGTTTTGTGCGTATGATCTTCGCTTAAAATAACCTTGCGATTCTATTTCTGTTCGGGTACCTGTTCTTTCAGTTCTGATATTTGATCGCGCAACGTCGCTGCCAATTCAAATTCAAGGTCTATAGCCGCTTTGTGCATCTGGCGGGTTAAGTCATCAATAAGGGCATCAATATCTTCCTCAACCGTATCCTCAATAACAGGCACCGGTTTCTCATATTTTTTAGATTTCTCAGATTTTTCCGTTCTGTATTCTTCTGTCGATTCAGAGATAAGCTGCTCAATTGCTTTCTCAATCGTTGCGGGCGTGATGCCATTTTCCTCATTATACTTCAACTGTATATCTCGCCGCCGTTGTGTTTCTGCCATTGCATCCGCCATCGCTTCGGTGATGGTATCCCCATATAACAGCACTTCACCATCAACGTTCCGAGCAGCACGCCCGGATGTTTGAACCAATGAGGTAACGGATCGGAGGAAACCAGGACGGTCCGCATCCAAAATTGCGACGAGTGAAACTTCTGGGAGGTCAAGTCCCTCACGCAATAGGTTGATACCGATAAGCACATCGAATTCACCTTCGCGGAGTTGCCGCAAAATTCTGGCGCGGTCAAACACATCAATTTCGGAATGCATGTAGTTCGCACGGATACCTGCCTCTATAAAGTATTCACTTAAATCTTCTGCCATCCGTTTTGTAAGGGTTGTAACAAGGACGCGCTGTTTCTGTTTTACGCGTTCCCGAATTTTGCCGATGAGATGATCAATTTGTCCACGCACAGGATGAACCGTAATTTGCGGGTCAATTAATCCGGTCGGACGTATAATCTGTTCAACGATTTGCCCCCCACCTTTTTCTTCTATCTCATACTTGCCGGGAGTAGCAGAAACATATATAACTTGATCGAGATACGCTTGTACCTCCTCAAACTGGAGTGGGCGATTATCTAACGCTGAAGGCAAACGGAATCCATACTCAACGAGCGTGAGTTTTCTTGCACGGTCACCACGATACATCCCTTTTAATTGTGGGATTGTCACATGCGATTCGTCAATGAATAATAGAAAATTCTCCGGAAAATAGTTTAACAGACAGTAGGGTGGTTCTCCCGGTTGCAAACCTGAAAGGTGTCTCGAATAATTTTCAATACCTGAGCAGTACCCTACCTCGCGAAGCATCTCCAAATCAAAACGGGTTCGTTGTTCAACGCGCTGTGCTTCCAGCAATTTATTTTCTTTTTCAAATGTGGCGATCCGTTCATGGAGTTCAAGTTCAATGTTTATGAGTGCTTCTTCAAAGAGGTCGGCATCAGTCATAAAGTGTTTGGCAGGATAGATTTCCAGAGAATTTTGTTTACCCAAAATTTCACCAGTAGTTGTGTCAATTTCGCAAATTCTGTCAATTTCGTCTCCAAAAAGTTCAATGCGGAATGCGCTTTCGCTATACGCTGGGAATACCTCAACGACATCGCCACGAACACGAAACGTGCCTTGCCAAAAATCAACATCGTTACGGACGTATTGAATGTCTACCAAAGATCGCAGGAATTCATCACGTCGGATAGTTGCTCCGACTTCTAAATCAACTTTCTGCCCTTCAAATTCTCTGGGTGAGCCCAGACCGTATAGACAGGAAACACTGGCAACAATCACAACATCACGCCGAGACATTAAGGAGGCAGTAGACGCAAGCCGCATCCGTGTAATCTCTTCGTTAATCCGTACATCTTTCTCAATAAATGTGTCTGTTGATGGGATATATGCCTCTGGTTGATAGTATTCATAATCGCTCACGAAATAGTGTACGGCGTTGTGTGGGAAAAAGGATTTGAACTCATTATATAACTGTGCAGAGAGCGTTTTGTTTGGGGAAATGACAAGCGTTGGACGTTGGATATTCTGAATCACATTCGCCATCGTGTAAGTCTTACCTGAACCCGTAACACCCAACAAGGTTTGTGCTCTATCGCCGCGTAGGATTCCATTCGTCAATTTATCAATCGCTTGCGGCTGATCACCCTGCGGATCGAATTCTGAGACTAACTCAAATGGTTTTGACGGTATCTCTGGATTTACATTGATCGGGGAAATCGTTGGTCGCGCGTCAAAATGCTCTCTCATTTCTATTCCTTACAAATTACGCGTTAGTGAGAATTATGTGTTGTCTATAGAGTATATCTTTTAGTATATCACGTTTTTCTTAAAATTTGTAGAGGAGTTTTGCGGGGTGCAGAACCATTCAATTGTGACGAAGCACTCTTGTGGGAGGGGTTTCTAACCACGATTATTGTGAATTATCTTTGTGAGAGGTTTCTAACGCTGATTTCTTTATAGAAGTGAAACCCGACCTACAAGACGACGATAGAGTATCAACGTTTGTAATAAAATGCACTGAAAAACCGAAAACTAAATAACCCTGAAACTCAACTTACGCACCTTGACACCTAAGCCAATTTATGTTAAAATTTTGGAATTAGAGTGTCTATCAGAAAACGAAGGAGTGACAAATGGAACGGACAACCCAAATTGAACTTGAAAATCTAAAAGATCTATTTTTAGCAGAAGCAGACGTTATCAAGCCTGAGGATGTCCGGCGACTTACTATTGAAGATGCACTTGTTGATACCGGGGCAACGGCACCCTGCCTTCCCAAATCAATCATTGAACAACTTGGGCTCACCCCAATCCGAAATATCCGGGTGCAAACCGAAAATGGCACAGCAGAACGCACTATTTATTCAGAAGTGAAGTATACTGTCTTGGAACGGAGCCACTCCATCCAAGTAACAGACCTTCCTGAGGACGCGCCTGTCCTCTTTGGGCACCTGATTTTGGAAGCACTTGATCTCTGTGTTGATATAGAAAATGGATTGATTTATAATCCGGCACACGATGGGGAATGGACAATAAAAATCCTCTAACACTGGGGAAATACTGCTAATACCTATGTTTAGGTGCTAACTCCTATGAAAACCACTCACAAAATCCTTTTTCAAGATTCACGCGATTTGAAAAATATTCCATCAGAAAGTGTTGATCTGATTGTCACCTCACCACCTTATCCTATGATTGAGATGTGGGATGAAATGTTTGGTAATCAGAATCCAGACATCCAGAGTGCGTTAGCTAACGACGATGGAAAACTGGCTTATTCGTTAATGCATGAGATTCTTGATTCTGTATGGGATGAAGTATTTAGGGTTTTAAAGAACAACAGATTTGCCTGTATTAACATAGGTGATGCGACAAGGACGGTAAATGGCGATTTCTGTTTGTATCCGAACCACGCGAGAATCTTGACGCACCTCTTAAAAATCGGGTTTTCAGCATTACCTGATATCCTCTGGCGAAAACAGGCTAACACCCCAAACAAATTTATGGGATCGGGTATGTTACCCGCAGGTGCTTATGTAACACTAGAACATGAATATATTCTAATTGTGAGAAAAGGCTTCAAAAGAGAATTCAAAGCTGAAAAAGAAAAAGAAAACAGACGCGAAAGTGCACTGTTTTGGGAAGAACGGAATATATGGTTTTCTGATGTTTGGACAGACATTAAAGGAAAATGTCAAAAACTATCAAATAATATATCTCGATTAAGGAGTGCGGCATTCCCCTATGAGTTGGCATATCGACTAATCAACATGTATTCTGTGAAAGGGGATGTGGTACTTGATCCGTTTTTGGGTACAGGTACTACGATTGCAGCGGCAATGACATCAGGACGGAATAGCATTGGGGTTGAAATTGACGAGAGTTTTCAACAAGTGATTTGTCCAATTGCAAATAATATTGTGGAATTTTCAAATGATTATTTGCACAATAGACTTGAAAGACATTTTGAGTTTGTCAAACACCGGATGGAAAACTCAGGAGCGTTAAAATATATAAACAAGCATTATGGATGCCCGGTGGTAACAAGTCAAGAGCCGTTTATTCTCTTAAATGGTTTAAATGAGGTTCAAGTCTGCGGAGATAATATTTTTGAAATCCGATATTCAGAGAAACCGCAAACTTTAAATTTTGAACAAATATCAGAAACCCTTGAGCGAAAAGAAAATGAAGTCTTACAATAGAAATTCGAAACTTAATATATTTAACGAGCAGTAACCTCATATCAGACAAAGAGTTATTATGAAAATAAAACTAAAAAACACTGAGATTCAGGAATATATTGTAAAAACTCCGACTTACGAATTTCCTAAGTACACGACTCAATTAATAAATCTTGCAAATCAAAATTCGCAAGCAACACGTCCAAAATTCGTTGGACAAATGACAGATCTGATACAAGAATTTCCAGGACAAACATTTGGCGAATGGGTTACGTGGTATCAAGAAAGATATCCCGATGCCATTGATGAGGCAACAGAAAAAATAATTATAATGATAGACAAACTTAACGAGGCATTCGTCACAATTGATCGAACTATGGTTAAAGCGTGGGTAGAGGATCTGGTTCTTATCAAGACATATACGGGACTAAAATTTCAGGAGGCGATTCTGAGAAAATTAGCCGAGATAAAAGGCTGTGACTACCGTTTGGCAGAACCTTCTGAAGAATCTCAAGGTATAGATGGGTTCGTAGGGGAAGATGCCTATTCCATTAAGCCCAGCACCTACGAAGCAATGCCAAGCTTAGCGGAATCCATAGAAGTTAAGATGATTTTTTACGAAAAGAAAAAGGACGGTGTTGTGTTTGAAATACCAGAAGACTAGGAAAAATGATGATATTCGGTATTTGAAAATATAATCATGACTAACAACAAATTAAAAGAAAAACTACAATCTCGGATTGCCAAATTCGCTGATCAGAAAAGAAAATTATGGTTCGAAAATTACATTAAACACGATACCAAATATCGTGGCGTAGAAATTCCTACAATCAGGGCAGAATTGAAAGACTGGTATAAGCACGAAAATATTGACAAACTTCCACTTGATGAACAGTTAAACTTAGCACTTTCATTTTTTGAGGAGGCGTATGCCGAAGATAAACTTGCGGGCATTTTATTCTTGCAGATTTATCTCTACAACAAATTTGATTACAAAATTCTGCTATCAAGATTTGAAACAATTTTTGAGAACGGGTATATTTATGATTGGAGTGTGTGCGATTGGTTCTGTATCAGAGTGCTGCGACAAATGATAAAAGCAAACGGTAGAGAATGCGCCGAAGCAATATCTAAATGGCATACCGCAAAAAATGTATGGCAAGCCAGATGCTCTGTTGTTCCTTTTACCACATTAACAAAGGAGAATAAATACACATCACTATTATTGAAATCAAATGCAAAACTTATAAAGAGAGAAGAACGTTTTGCTAAAACTGCAGTAGGATGGATATTGCGAGAATTATCAAAGGTAGATAAACAGATAGTAGTGGATTTTATTGCGGAAAATCGTCAGTATTTTTCAAGAGAGAGTCATGAAAATGCAGTAAAGTATTTTGATAAAGATGAAAAGAAAAAGATGCGAGAATTGTTAAAGTAAATCGGAAAATATGAAACTTTTACAGTTTCTTTTTCCCTTCCTGCCCCTTATATTGCAACTGATACAACCGATAATAGATACCCTCCTTTTGTAATAATTCATTATGTGTCCCAGTCTCCCGGATTTCACCACGGTGCATCACAATAATCTTGTCTGCATTTTGGATTGTAGAGAGTCGGTGCGCAATCACAACAGATGTCCGATTCTCCATCAAACGACTGAGCGCATCTTCAATCAAAATTTCGGTTTCGGTATCAACACTTGAAGTAGCTTCGTCAAGAATTAGAATACTCGGATCAGAAGCTAAGGCGCGTGCAAACGCGACTAACTGCTTCTGTCCAACGGACAACCCGCCGCCATCCTCTTTAATTTCTGTGTCATAAACGTCTGGCATTTTCTGGACAAATCGGTCTAAATGCACATCTTTTGCTGCCTGCCCCACGTGTTTTAATGAGATTGACGGATTACCAAGACTGATATTACGTTCAATTGAATCGGAAAACAGGAATATGTTTTGTTGTACAATGCTAATTGCACGCCGTAACTCCTCAAGATTCATTTCTCGGAGGTCCACGCCGTCAATCAGAATCTGCCCTTTATTGATTTCATAGAATCGGCACAACAGATTGATAATAGATGTTTTTCCTGCCCCCGTATGCCCGACAAGTGCGACCTTTTCACCCGGTTTTACTGTAAACGAAACATCTCGCAAAACATAATCTTCATCATTGTATGCAAACCAAACGTTCCGAAATTCAATTTCACCTTTTAAAGTTTCTACTCCACTCTTCTCGGCATTAGAAACGATAGTAGGTTCTGTGTCAAGCAGATGGAAAATACGTTCGGAAGATGCCATTGCGTTTTGGAAGATAGTATACTTTTCACTGAGTTCGCGGATCGGCCAGAAAAACCGTTCGGCATATCGGATGAATGCTACTAACACGCCAAAAGTCAACGCCCCCTGCACAATTTGTCCCCCGCCATACCAGATAATCACTGCTGTTGCAAGTGATGCTGTCACCTCAATCAAAGGATGAAAAATAGAAAAATAGAAAATACTTCTCAAATTTGCAGCAAGATACCTACGATTCCGCTCGTTGAAACGGAGATAGCTTCGACGTTCTTGTGTGAATAGTTTCATCGTTGTCATGCCAACGATGTTTTCTTGTAAAAACGCGTTGATACGTGCATATTGTTTGCGTTGCTCACGAAAAGCACGACGCGAATAAATTTGGTATATAAGCGTTGCTCCAAAGATGATAGGTAACACTGTGAACGTCACAAGCGCGAGTTTCCAGTTGTAGAGCAGCATTGCCACCATTATACCCAAAATACTCAACAGATTTCCGAAAACTGTAATGACACCAGAGGTAAAGAGCTCATTGAGAACTTGCACATCACCCATGACGCGTGTCATCAGCCTACCCACTGGGTTTTTATCAAAATACTGCACGTCTAAACGTTGTAAATGCGAAAAGAGGGTCTGTCGGAGATCGCGCATGACGTGTTGCCCGATCATTTGCATGCGGTATTCCTCAAAATAGGAAAACGCAAACTCACCAATCAATCCCAGCACAAGAAAAGTTGCGATTGTGCTCAAACCTTCCAATTCATCCGGGATAATATGCTGATCAATAGCGATTTGCATCAGATAGGGTCCAATCAAACGTGAGAGTGTGGTCCCTACCATAAGAAAAGCGATAACAAACAATTGAAATGTATAAGGTTTGAGGTATGCAAGCAGTCGCCTCATCAACACCCGGTCATAGACTTTTCCGAGGTCTTGCTCCTCATCGCTATATTCATATAGATCGCTTCCCATACCAAACATCTGTGTGCTCCTCTAAAGTTCCTCAAGTTCATCTTGTAAAAGCTGCATTTCATAGATGCCCGCATAAATACCGTTCTTTTCAAGAAGCTGTTCATGCGTGCCTGATTCAACGATGCTGCCATCATTCAAAACGATGATGTGATCGGCTGCCTTGACTGTTGAAATCCTATGTGAAATGAGGATAGTTGTTCGCCCCTTCATGATTTCAGTAAGTCGCCTGAGAATTGTATCCTCAGTCTGTGTATCCACATTCGCAAAAGCGTCATCAAGAATGAGAATTTTGGGTTTGATGATAATCGCACGTGCAAGTGCGCTGCGTTGACGTTGTCCACCGGAAATCGTTATCCCGCGTTCACCAAGAAAGGTCTGCAATCCATCTGGAAATTCCTCAATTTGTGATAGCAGATCAGCATTGTGCGCTGCTTCTTTTATCTCATCGTCATTCGGAGTGTCGACTCCGTAAGCGATGTTATTCCGCAAATAATCTGAAAATAGAAATGGCTCTTGTTCCACGAATCCGATATTGGATCGAAGCACGCTCAAAGGTATATCCTGAATGTCTACACCATCAATAAAAATAGTGCCACGTTCGGCTTGACGGATGCGCGGAATTAGATTCACAAGACTGGATTTCCCTGATCCTGTTCCCCCAACAATTGCAAGTGTGCTGCCTTGTTCAACTTTCAGATTGATGTTTTTTAGCACGGACTGCCCATCGGGATAGGTAAAGTTGAGGTTTCTAAATTCTATTTCACCTTCAATGCTTTTCATATTCCATTTGACGTTTTCGGCATCGTAGATTTCCGGTTTTTCACTGAAGATTGCGTTTATCCGGTCCATAGATGCAGCCCCACGTTCAAACGTGTTCACAATAAATCCAAGCATAATCATTGGACGCACAAGCATCATGAGGTAAGCATTGAAAGCCACAAAATCACCGAGTGTTATGATTCCTTCAATTACATGAAGTCCGCCCATCCAAAGAAGCACTACACCACCGATCCCTGGCAGAAAGCGGAATAACGGAAAGAAGAAGGTCATTAGCCGTATCTGTTTATGGTTACGGTTGACAAATTCTTGATTCAGTTCATGGAAGTGTTCAACCTCACTTGCCTCAAGCGTGTATGCTTTGACAACGCGCACCCCAGATAAATTCTCTTGCACTTTTGTGTTCATCGTTGAAAAAGCCTCTTGGATGCTTTCGTATTGCACATGTAAGCGTTTTGCAAGGAAGCGAATTATGATTGCGAGGATAGGGTAGGGTAACAGAGCGACGAGCGTCAGCGTGGCATCAATGCGTAGCATGATCACGAGTGCTAATCCAAAAAACACCGTTGCATCGGCAGCATACATAATAGCACTGCTAAGAACCATCCGGATAGCGTTTAGGTCGCTGGTTGCGCGGGTCATCAAATCGCCCGTGCGTACATTATCGTAATAAGAAGCGGAGAGCTTTTGGAGATGAAGAAAAAAGTCAGCGCGGAGGTGAAATTCCATTTGCCGCGCAACACCTTGCATAGTACGGCGTTGGACGAAACGTAGAACCCCACCGACCAAGGCAACGCCCAAAAAAAGTGCTGCGAAAAAGAGAATCCGATCCTTTGACACCGTCAAGTTTGGGTCATTAAATGCTTGTTCTAACTCATCAAAAAACACTTTCAGTATCTGCGGACTGATCAGCAGAAGTCCATTTGTTAAAAGGACAAGGATGAAACTGAACAAGATGGCGTATTGATAACGTTTAACGTATTTTTTCAGACCGAGTAGACTGCGAATGGGGTGCTTCCTTTCCGATGCCAGTGAATTTGGACTGCGCGCGTTGCACAAAATAGGTATTACATTTTGACGTGAATTTAGGGAAGGTGTTTAATCAAGTTTCACGCCAAAGTTAATAGATGTTGCAACCGCACTCTTTTGTGTAGTGAAAGGCATAAAAGTGCATCCAAGAATATGTATAGGTGAATAATCCATTTATATTCCGTGAAAGTCTGTTCACCTTCTAATCAGAGAAGGAACACTATCAAAATCCCAAATATACCAATTATCAAGGAACAAATATATGCAAAACAGTGAAAAATGGTCGCCTGCTTTTACGCAGCATGAAAACAGTGATATAACGACGTGGGAACTTCCTGATGGTGCGATTGCACGGTTAGGAAAAGGGATAGTAAGGTTTGATCCCGCATATTCTCCTTGTGGGAAGTATGTTGTATTCGCAAGTGACATCGGGGTTTGGTGGTATGATATATCAACAATGACGCCGGTTGATTTGTGGGACACAGATCGCGGATATATTTCTGCTGTTTCCTTTTCACCAAATGGCAAATGGCTTGCGACCGGCGATGGAGATGGTCTTGTCAAAGTATGGGATGTGCAGAAAAGAGTTTGCATTTCGCAGATGGAAAGAGATGAAGAAGAGAGACCCTACAATTCTGCTTCCAAGTTGGTCTTTTCAAACGACAGCAAACATCTTGCAGTCTCCAGTCGGCGTGACTACATCCTATACGTATGGAACACTGAAACTGGCGAACAAATTGGTAAGTTTCACGAAAACACCAATTATAGATGGTTTCCTTTTCTTCTACGCTCTATTGCTTTCTCTCCGGATAGCAGTTTGATAGCGTGTACAATGCCGGATGATAACTTATTCGCACATGTAGACCGCAGCAACACAATCCGTCCACCCCACCACGCTTCCAACGATATTGCTGTATGGAATATCAAAACAGGAGAGCAATTAGCTTGTCTTACAGAACATCCTGATTTTGTGTATAGTCTAAGTTTTTCACCGTGCGGTGAATTCCTTGCCTCTGGTGGTAGGGATGGTAATGTTAGGATATGGTCAGTTGAAGACTGGAAGTTACAGCAGACATATCAGAATTACGGAACAGCACGTAAACAGGTTTTCTATACACCAGAGGGTGTCCTGTATGCGTTAGAAGTATTTGATGATGTCTTCATCGTGTGGGATGTCGCACGCGGTGAAAAGTGCAACCTCTACCTTGAAGAACATAGTTATATCCATGATGCCCACGTTCCGAGAGGCACCCCATTCGTTTTAGCTACCTACGATCCCAATGAATTTAGAAAATGGACGGTGGGTAATTCAGAACCGTGTTCGTTTCCTCATTTACACACCGGCTTTCCAAATTCCCTTGTTTTTGCGCCAGATGGGAAAATACTTGCAGCCGGAGGTTTGAGCCAAAAGGTGAGGTTATGGGATATTACCCAACCATCCTCATCGCCATCCCGTTTCAACCTATCTGAAAAAGGGAATAATATCTCCGTGTCGCCACAGGGAAATATCTATGCAATAGGGCACAACGGTAAAACAGCAGAGGTATGGGACATTGGAAACACGGATACACCGGTTGCCACTTTCACACCCCCAGAGGAAAACAAACCTCTTTCCGATGAAGAATGGCAGGTGTCAACAGCAGCGTTCGCACACGATAATAACTTATTGGCATGCGGAGATAGTGAAGGCATGTTGTATGTGTGGGAAGTTGCGCATCAAAGGTTACGACATAAGTACAAAGCACATGATGGATGGATTCACAATCTGATGTTTAGTCCTGATGAAAAGTTCCTTTTTAGTGTAAGGAGTACTGGACCGGTCGCATGTCTGTGGCATGTTGAAAGTGGTGAACAGATTGAATCATTTCCAGAAAAGGGTGATTATATTGCTTTTTCTCCATGTAGTACTCTAATTGCTATAGGTAAGGGGAGAAATATTCATATATGGGGTATTGAGCAAGGTGAAACTATCTTGGACATACCTCTACCCAGAGAAAGCTGGATGCCGTATGCATTAGCATTTTCACCTTGTGGTAAATATTTAGCTTCAGGGGCATGGTGGAAACGCGGTTTTGGTATGAAGAAGTGTCCGGTAATGTTATGGGATGTTGCAAGTGGAAAGAACGTTGCAGCTTTCCGTGATGGTCATCCCTCAGATGTTCAGTGTCTTGCTTTTTCACCTGATGGGTCCGTGTTGGCAAGTGGCGGTTATGATGGCACCATTCTGCTTTGGGATATGACATCTTATATTGATGGTTAGTAAAATTAGGTGCGTATGTATAATTTCTAACTACGTACGCAATTATTTATAAAAACTGTTTGACATATACAGAATGTAAACAAGGAGTAAAATTTGAAAGAAAATAGAAAACCCGCACCATTCAATGTTGTGCCGGGTGATACTGAAGGAACGACATGGGCGTTACCTGATGGCGCAATTGCTCGTTTGGGAAAAGGAAGGGATTTTAGAGTCGCACTTTCCCCTAATAGTAAGTATTTCGTTGTTGGAACACTTATGGGACTTTGGTGGTATGAAATGTCGTCAAAATCACCTATCGCTCTGTGGGAAACAGAACGCGGGATGATTTCCGCTGTCGATTTTTCACAAAGTGGTGAATGGATTGCTGTTGCCAATTATGACGGTATAATCAAAGTGTTAGATGCTCAGAGTGGTAAGTGCCTTGCACAAATGAAACGGATGCAAGAACAAAATCTTTATTGGCGCATTACCTTTTCCTCAGATAGTAAGTGGATTGCCACTGCGAATTGGAGAGGTATCGTTGAGGTGTTGGATATGCATCAAGATGTTTGTGTTGCACAGATGGATCGTGGCGAACGTGAAGTAATATCTGCTGATATTACCGAACTGAGATTCTCTCCAAATGGGCAGTACGTTGCTGCAACTGCAGATAACCTTGGTACAGAAGACACACAAACTTACATCTGGTGCCCTGAGACAGGTGAGTTAATTTTTAAGTTCACAGGGGTGACTTTCGTCTTCTCACAAGATAGTCGCTTAATTGCTGCCGCCACTCCTGACGAATCTACCAATGATGTCAAATGGACTGCCCAATGTGTCTCCGTGTGGGATATAGCGACAGGTGAACGCATCGCGCACTTCATAGGACATAACGATTGGGTAGATTTTATCGCCTTCTCACCTTGCGGCGAGTTCCTCACATCAAGTAGTAAAGATAAAAGCCTACGCGTCTGGGACATCGCAAAGGGTGTACAAAAGGAGGTTTATATCGATTTTGGATCGACTCGGATAAAACCATTCTACTCAACAGAAGGAGAACTATTTGTTATTGTGGATGGAGAAGGGACTATTGAAGTCCGAAATGTGGAACGCGGGAAAAAGCTACCCATTCCTGAAATTCAGCCTCGCAGCATTGATGCGATGTGGTTTAGAGAGTTCCCACAGTTGGCTCTTGAAAACATTACATGCAACAAAATGTCAAATTTAGGTGATAACATACACTTAACCACAATGCTTCGTAGGTTTAATCATGTCCCGGAACCTGTTCTATTTTTACCGGATGGAAAGACACTTGCAAGCACAAGCGATTCCAGAGGGATAACACTATGGGATGTTGAAAGTAAGCAAGCGAGAGAAACATTACTTGAGGACAAGCGGCTCACCTCTTTCACTGTTTTACCTTGTGGAAACATCATCGGTGCGTATATCCGAGCCAATGAAGACTATGGCTGTGTTTGGGATGCGAGGAAACCGGCTGAACCGATCGCTGAATTTACGGAAGAAGCACAATTGACATGGAAAATGGCATTCTCACCAACAGACGATCGACTTGCAGTTGGAAGTAGAGAAGGCACAATCTATCTATACGATTTCAAAAATAAGGAAAAGTTAAAGCCGTTTATAGGACATACGGATTTCATCTGGTCAGTGTCTTTCTCACCGGACGGCAAAAGACTCGTAAGTGGTTCAAGTGATAAAACTGCTCGACTGTGGGACGTAGAGACAAGCAAAGAGATTAACACATTGCCTTTGAAAAAATCCAGTACACTTATGGCGATAGCATTTTCACCGTGTAGGAAAGTCATTGCGGGTGGAATGTCCGGCGAATTGCGTTTGTGGTGTGCCGAGAGTTTGACAATACTTTTTACAATACCGCAGCCACAGAGACAGTCTCCGTATGCCCTCGTATTTTCCCCATGTGGACGTTATCTCGCATCGGGCACTTGGTGGCAGGAGGGAATGGAAAAGATGGCAATTAGGTTATGGGATGTTGCAAGTGGTGAAAATATTACCACACTTTGGGGACATCCGACAGATATTCAGTCACTCGCATTTTCACCAGATGGCACACTATTAGCAAGTGGTAGTTTTGATGGCACTATCATGGTTTGGGATATGACACCTTATGTGAAAAGTGAAATTGGTAACCCTTCCCAAATAAAGGGTGGAAACCCCACTGTCGCCAGCAAAAAGAAGGAACAATCAATGGAGGTTTTAAACGTTTTCCGTGGACCTGGAGACGGCTATCAGGATTATACCCCTACTGAAATTGACGCTACGTCTTATGAACAAGGTGGTACACTCATTATTGATATACAGGTAGGTGAGGGTGAGGCAACGGGTTCGTTTGATCTGTTTGACGCTGACGTTGAACTGCCTACAGAGGGCTATCCAGATGACGCACTCGCTTCAGCGTGGGATATTCCACCCGGCGATACAGGACAAATTCGTCATCAGTTCACCCATGGACAGAAGTTTAAGTTAGGAGCAACAGGCAATTGGTTTTGCGAGAAAGGAAGCACTAATGCATTTCTTGCGCGGATTTCTGTCGTGCCAACTGAAATGGAGGAAACGGAAGATTCGTTGTAAAGTAAAATGGATGTATTCGGCAAAATTTAATGAAAATTAACAATATAACTGATTTTCATAGATTTCTTTTCTTAAAATATGTTATCATTGTGAAATTGATCATGAAATATTGCCGTTCAGTAGGTTTTGCCAAACTCAAGATATCCTCAAGCATTAGTGTTTGATGTTTATTACACAGTGCGAAAGGAGAAAATATGGGACATTCTTATCACTTTAGTTTTCGTCTCCTTGTTTTTCTGTTTGTATTGATTTCTATAAATATCAGTTATGCGAATGATCTGAGCGATGAAGAAAAGATTGAATTTTTCAACGCTCAGGTTAAGCCGATTCTGACGCAAAACTGTTTCCAATGCCACGGTGGCGATGCTGAAGTGCAGGGTGGACTTGAATTGACGAGTCGGGAAAAGATTCTTGAAGGCGGGCATTATGGACCCGCAGTGTCGTTAAAAAATCCTGCTGATAGTCTCTTGCTTGAGATGATCGGGTATGGTCAAGAGACAGCCCAAATGCCACCGGATAGCAGGTTAGACGATGCCTCGCTTGAGATTTTAGCGAAGTGGATCAACATTGGACTCCCCTACCCCACGCAAGATAGTGATGCTGAATCGGCACTTCAAACCTTATCAAATTATTGGGCATATCGTCCATTAAAACGCCCCCAAGTACCATCGGTGCATTCTTCAGATTGGGTCAGAAATCCAATAGATGCCTTTATTCTAACAAAACTGGAGACACAAGGTTTTAAGCCTGCTGCTCCCGCAAGCAAACTGACGCTTATTCGCCGCGTATACTACGATCTCACAGGATTACCGCCCTCACCAGAAGCAGTAGATGCTTTTTTGAATGATACATCACCTGACGCTTATGAAAAACTCATTGATAAACTCTTGAAGTCTCCACGATATGGTGAGAAATGGGGACGGCATTGGCTGGACCTTGTTCGGTACGCAGAAACAAACGGTTATGAGCGCGATTCAGACAAACCTTACGTCTGGCGATACAGAGACTATGTGATAAACGCTTTCAACAAAGATAAACCGTATAATGAATTCATCAAAGAGCAACTGGCAGGTGATGAACTTGATACCGCATCACCAGAGACAATCATTGCGACCGGCTATCATCGGCTTGGTGTTTGGGACGATGAACCTGCTGATCGAAAACTCGCTCGCTACGATTATCTGGACGATATTGTTTCTACAACAGGGCAGGTGATGCTCGGTATGACAATTGGTTGCGCCCGTTGCCATGACCATAAAATTGACCCGATTTCAACGCGAGATTATTACAGCTTTCTCGCGTTTTTTCATGACATTGTTCCCCACAACCGCGGACAGCTTGCCGACATTGGCACGGCTGAACAGCAAGCAGAACGTGATAGACTACTGACTGAAAAGCGACTTGCCGAAGAAAAATTTCAGGATGAACTTTTTCCAATACAGGAAAACATCAAAATAGAACTCGCAAAAATTCATCAAGAGCCTATAGCACCAGACACAGTGGCATCTCCAATTCGTGAATTAACGTATCGCTTCTATCGCGATACATATCAACAGTTTCCTAATGATTTTGATGTCCTTGAACCTACCGCAGAAGGCAGACTATTTAGTAATCTTTTTTCGCTTGCACCTGCGAGTCGAAAGCAGAATATTGGCTTGGTTTTTGAGGGAACTTTACAAGTGCCAGAGGATGCAACTTATACATTTCATATAAATCTCCGCGGTGCGTGTAGATTAATTCTCAATGGATACAAAGCGGCTGATTTGATCGGTGCGCGAAATGTAGAAATTGCACTCACGCAAGGCGAATCGTCTATTCGTCTTGAGTATTTCAACAAAGATTTTGAAAAACCGCATCTGGATGTTTCATGGTCTGGCTTGGATTTTGAGAAACAACTCCTTTCGACGAACGCAGCAATCAATTTTGGTAAGTTGCTACAAACACACGCGGAACTCATCAATACTAACGCGCCATTGAAGACTTTGGTGGACAAATACAATGCAATTAAAAAACAGCGAGATGATCGCCGACGCCAGCGTGTACCCTACGAACATCAAGCTTTTGCAATTTCAGAGAGTGGGCAGACACCAACGCACATTCTTCGGCGCGGCAATCCACACCTTGTTGGACGCGAGGTAAAACCCGCATTTCCTGCTGTGCTGAATCCACCTGCTGTGGACATGCCATCAGTGCCGAAGGATGCAAAATCTTCTGGAAAGCGGCGCGTTTTCGCTGAATGGGTGGCAAGTGCTGAAAACCCATTGACAGCACGGGTGATGGTCAATCGTCTCTGGCAACACCACTTCGGACGCGGGATTGTTCGATCAACCAACGATTTTGGACAACTTGGTACACCGCCGACACATCCTGAACTTCTCAACTGGCTTGCATCTGAATTCATCGCGTCTGGGTGGCGATTAAAAACGATGCACAAGCTGATAATGACTTCCAACGCATATCGGATGTCTTCGCAAAGCAACTCTAAATTTATTCAACAAGATGCAAACAATGACCTATTTTGGAGATTCAACATGCGCCGATTGGCTGCAGAAGAGATTCGGGATACAGTGCTTTGGATTACTGGGAAATTAAACCTTAAAATGGGAGGGCCGAGTATTTTTCCTGAAGTGCCGAAAGAAGTTTTGGCTACTGCCTCAAGACCTGGGGCTGTTTGGGGAAAATCGCCACCTGATGAGGCAAACAGACGCAGTATTTATGTGAAGGTCAAACGTTCGTTGCTTGTCCCTATTTTGAACCAATTCGACCAAGCAAACACCGATTCAACATGTCCGGTTCGTTTTTCGACAACCGTGCCGACTCAATCACTAACGATGCTCAACGGAAAATTTATCAACGACCAAGCACTTGCTTTTGCTAACAGAATGCGATGGGAAGGCGGTGTAACGAATAAAGACCGTGTGCAATTTGGACTTCGGCTCGTGTTATGTCGTGAACCGAAACCAGTTGAGATTAAAAAGGCATTAACATTTATGCAAGAGCTTCAGCAGCATGAGGACATGAGTTTAGAGGTTGCACTTGCCCGATTTGCGTTATTAGCGTTGAATTTAAACGAGTTTATCTTTTTAGATTAACATGAGTTCGGCAATAAAGTAACGTGAACTAAATGCCCGAAATAACTTGAGTTTTGGTATAAATAGGTGGGTGTTTTGCCTGTTTGGACCACCTAAAACCCTCTCAAATAGGGAATCAACTGTAGCACAAACTTTTAGTTTGTGCCGTCCGAGTCCGCAAACTAAAAGTTTGCGGTACAAAGACTTTTACCGAGTTCACGTTAGATTAATATGATCTGTTTTCACTTTGCAAAACAGAGATTCTAAGATTGGAGATGAGGTTATATGTACAATCGCTCTAAAGTTAAAAAAAGCACAGATTCAACAGGTAACTTCTGTGGTCAAACCCGTAGAGAATTTATCGGCAATATTGCTGGTGGTTTCGCATCGCTTGCGCTGACTGGACTCTTATCCACTGACGGTTTTCTCAATTCACAAGCGTTCGCAGAAGACGGTGTGACACCCTACCACAATCCACTCTCACCTAAACCGTCGCATTTCACGCCAAAGGCAAAGCGCGTGATTTTCCTGTTCATGTATGGCGGTCCAAGCCATGTTGATACCTTCGACTACAAACCGAAGTTGTTCGAACTCAACGATAAAACTGTCCAAGTCAAAACGAAAGGACGTGGCGGTGAAAGATCACAGGGACGTATCGTCGGTCCCAAATGGGATTTCAAGCAGTACGGCGAATCAGGACAGTGGGTCTCAGGGCTTTTTCCTCATGTCGCAACCTGTGTTGATGATATTGCCTTCATCAAATCAATGACTGCAGACTCACCACTGCACGGTTCAGCAATGCTGATGATGAACGCAGGACGTGTGCTAAGTGGTCATCCGTCTCTTGGGTCTTGGGTAAACTATGGGCTTGGTAGTGAGAACGAAAATCTCCCCGGATATGTTGTGATGCTTGACCGAACGGGCGGTCCTATCAGCGGCGCGAAAAACTGGAGTAGTGGATATATGCCCGCCGTTTATCAAGGCACAGTTTTTCGTTCAGAAGGCACACCGATTCTGAATTTGGAGCGTCCGAGCGATGTTAGCCAAAGCGAACAACGGAGGTTACTTGATTATCTACGTCAATTTAATACAACCCATCTCTCCAAGCGGACAGACAATACTGATCTCGCGGCTCGCATTTCAAGTTATGAGTTAGCCTTTAAGATGCAATCTACTGCACCAGAAGCGGTCAATTTGGATAGCGAACCAGAACATATTAAAGAACTTTACGGAATCAATGAAAAGGAAACGGAGGAGTACGGCACAAAATGCCTTTTGGCAAGGCGATTAGTTGAACGAGGTGTGCGCTTCATTCAACTCTACTCTGGCGGTGCCCATAACGATGCTAATTGGGACGCACATGGCGATATTGAGAGAAATCACAACAAACATGCCAAGTCTACTGATAAACCGATTGCCGGATTGCTAAAAGACCTCAAACAACGCGGGTTACTTGACGAAACACTCGTTGTCTGGGGCGGGGAATTTGGTCGGCAACCGACAGCAGAATACGCCAAAGGCACAGGTCGTGATCATAACTCGTACGGCTTCACGATGTGGATGGCGGGTGGCGGTATCAAAGGTGGTATCAGCGTTGGTGAAACAGATGAACTCGGTAGCGCGGCGGTCAAAGATCCGTTTCATGTCAAACACTTGCATGCAACAATCCTCCACCAACTTGGAATTGACCCGAACCAACTCACTTACTTCCACAGCGGATTAGATCAAAAGCTGGTCGGTGTAGAAGGCGCGAAACCAATTTGGCAGGTTATAAGTTAATTATCTGAATCCAGATTTCACGGATTTTTCTATCAAAATTTCAACATCCTAAAAATCTTATAATCCTGTGAATCTTGGTTTAGACGACACACAAACCACCAGACTTCCCAAAAACATATCCATTTTAATAAATTGACACCTAATCCTTTCTCATTATTTGCTGTTGACATGATTACCTCTTGCAGTGTATGATATGCAAAACACACTACTATTGGAGGACACAAATTTGGCAGCAGATATAGGACTCATCGGATTAGCCGTAATGGGTGAGAACCTCGCGCTGAATATGGAAAGCAAAGGCTTTGAAGTGGCGGTTTTTAACCGAACCGTCTCGCGAGTTGATGATTTCATAGCAGGTGCAGCAAATGGAAAAAATATCACAGGTGCCCATTCTATTCCCGAATTCATTAATAAATTAGATACACCACGAAAAATTATTTTAATGGTAAAAGCTGGGGAACCTGTTGACGCGTTTATTGAATTACTCGTTCCACATCTCTCAAAAGGCGACCTGATTATTGATGGGGGTAACTCCAATTTTAACGACACTATTCGCAGACATGCTGAACTGACAGAACAGGACATTCTATTTATTGGAACAGGAATCTCTGGCGGTGAGGAAGGCGCATTAAAGGGACCTGCGATGATGCCAGGGGGTTCGTCAAAAGCGTATACGCTCGTTGAACCTATCTTTACAAAAATTGCCGCGCAGGTAGAAGGTACGCCTTGCTGTTCCTATATCGGACCGAATGGTGCTGGACACTACGTCAAAATGGTACATAACGGCATTGAATATGGCGACATGCAACTGATTTGTGAGGCTTATTCGTTGATGAAAAGTGTCTTAGGGATGGACGCTGATGAAATGCACGAGGTTTTCAATGAATGGAATCAAGGCGAACTAAATTCTTATCTCATTGAAATTACAGCGGATATCTTTACGCAACGAGATGCGGATGGGACTCCGTTTGTTGATGTTGTGCTTGACCAAGCGGGGCAAAAAGGCACTGGCAAATGGACAAGCATTTCTGCATTGGATCTTGGCATATCTGCGCCCACTATCGCTGAAGCCGTTTTTGCACGCTGTATCTCTGCCATCAAAAGCGAACGTGTTGATGCATCTGAAGTAATTAAAGGACCGGTTGGAACTTTTGACGGAGACCGAGAAGCAGCTTTGCAAGCTATCCACGATGCACTTTACGCAGCCAAAATCTGTTCTTATGCGCAAGGATTCGCATTGATGCGCGAAGCAAGCGTAGAAAATGAATGGAATCTGGACCTCGGCAAAATCGCTTTAGGTTGGCGTGGAGGCTGTATCATTCGCGCCAAATTCCTGCATCGCATTGCAGAGGCGTTTGAACGAAATCCTGACCTGCCGAATTTATTGCTTGACTCCTATTTTCGCGGTGTCATAGAAGCAGCACAACCACATTGGCGGAATGTTATTAGTACTGCCACACAACTTGGTGTCCCCATTCCAGCGTTCAGTTCGGCATTAGCCTACTTTGATAGCTATCGCAGTAGTAGGCTTTCTGCAAATCTTATCCAAGCGATGCGCGATTATTTCGGTGCACATACCTATCACAAATTGGATGCTGACGGCAACACGGTTGTCGGAACAGATGGAGAACCGACGGTATTCCATACTGAATGGATGCTGGAAAATCGTCCCGAAGTTATTGTTGAATAAAGGAGAACTTATGGCTCAAGAACCACAACAAGCATTATACGATTTCAAACCGCAGCACGATTTTTTTGTTGGCATTGATTCGGACGGTTGCGTTTTCAATAGCATGGAGGTCAAACACAACGATTGCTTCAGCGTGAATGTCGTCAAACACTTTGGGTTAGCGTCCATTTCACGGCAGGTACATCAGGCGTGGGATTTTGTCAATCTCTATTCCACGATGCGCGGTACGAACAGATTTAAAGCAGTACTACTCGTGTTTGACTATCTACGTGAAATGTCCCTTGTGCAAAAGATGGGCTTAAAAATTCCAGAATTGCCGCACTTGCGAGAATGGACTGAAACTGAAACGAAACTTGGAAATCCCGCACTTCAGGAAGCGATTGATAATGCTACCGGTGAAAGACATGACGAATTGAGTCATGTGATGCAATGGAGTCTTGGCGTTAATGAAAGTGTTGCGGAGATTGTCTATAACCTGCCGCCATTTCCCGGTGTGCGTGAAGTGCTGCAACGACTCCAAGGAAAGACAGATATTGTTGTCGTTTCTGCTACACCTGATGAGGCACTCAAGCGGGAATGGGACGAACACAATATTGACCAATATGTGGCACTGATTGCTGGGCAGGAGATGGGAACGAAAACCGAACATCTTACCATCACAACTAAGGATAAATATCCTGAAAACCATGTCTTGATGATTGGCGATTCACCGGGAGACTTAAAAGCAGGTCGTAGTGTAGACGCACTGTTTTTTCCCGTCAACCCCGGTGCTGAGGACACATCTTGGGCGCACTTCCTTGACGAAGGTATAGATAAATTCTTCAACGGGCAATACGCTGGCAAATATGAAGACGGGTTGCTCACCAAATTTCAAGAATTGCTACCAGAAACGCCTCCATGGTAAAACAACATAGAAAACTGACTAACGAAAGGAATATATATGAAGATTTTGTTACAACATCGAGTTGAAGGCGAACAGTTAAAGCGGTTAGAAGACATTATTGGTGATGAACATACTTATGTTGCTCCCGGTTCACGCGAGGAAATCGCTGAAGAAGGCAAAGATGCTGATATTTTCTTTGGCTTTTGTAGCGAGGATATTTTTCCACTCTTGCCCAATCTTCAGTGGATTCAGGCATCCAGCGCAGGTATGGACAAACACGTATATCCTGCGATGCGCGAGAGTGATGTGCTTTTGACAAATGCTGCAGGACTTTACGGCACACACGTCGCTGACCAAGCGTTTGCGCTCCTGCTCGGTATTACACGTGGTATTCACCACTTCACACGTAACCAAGATAACCATCAGTGGGGTGGTAGCAAGTCGCCGATGGTTGAGATTGACGGTTTCAAGATGGGTATTGTCGGGTTAGGCGGTATCGGCATGCAGATGGTGAAACGCGCAAAAGGGTTTGACATGCACGTTATTGCTGTGGATGCTTACCGCACCGAAAAGCCAGATAATGTGGACGAACTGATGCCAATGGATAAACTTGCGGATATGATGAGTCGGGTGGATGTCGTTATGATTGCTTGTCCATTGACTGAGGAAACACGCGGATTGATTAATGCTGAAAACTTGGCTGTGATGCAACCGACTGCATATCTTATTAACGTTGCTCGTGGTCCGATTGTTAAGGAAGACGATTTAATTCAGATTTTACAAGCCGGTAAAATCGCTGGTGCTGGCTTAGATGTTACAGAGGTAGAACCGTTGGATAAGGAGAGTCCTTTGTGGGATATGGATAACGTTATTATTACACCACACGCTGCCGGTGGTTCTCAGCACCGTATGCGGCGTATCACCGAGTTCTTTTTAGATAATCTTGAGCGGTATCTGAAGGGTGAAGAATTGAAAAATGTTGTGGATAAGCAGCTTGGATTTTAGCAATGATTGAGTATAATGGTTATATCGGAGTTATTGATTTCGATCCGGAAATAGACTTATTTCACGGAGCAGTGATTAATACACAAGATGTAATCACATTCTACGGGGCATCTGTAAACGAACTTCGGGAAGAGATGCAGAAATCACTTGAGGTTTACTTTCAAGTTTGTGAGGAACAAGGAAAAAACCCAGACAAACCTTTTTCAGGAAAACTGACAATCCAAACAAGCCTTGAGTTGTACAGTCGGATTGCCTTAAACGCCGCGCGTCGTCAGTTAGAAATAGATGCTTACCTTCAAGAGGTCTTGGAGAAAGTTGTATCAACAGATTAACATATTTTTATAACACTCTATTGTTCAATCCGCACAGCACAAAATTTCAACTCAGGTTGTTTAGACACCGGATCAAACGCTGAATTCGTTACATAATTCCCATCTGGTCGCACGGCGAACCTGTAGCAAGCAGAGTCTATTTCTATACACTCATCGAAGGTGAATTTACAGCAACGCAGAAGATGCGATATAGAAATAATTGGCATGTTTTCACAGAAAGTAGTATAATGTTCTCAGTTTGGAAACCTAATGCTTTTATCGTAAACAGAAAGGAAAATAATGGAACATCAAGTCACACTCAATATTCCCGATGCCTTATACCGACACGCTCGCCGAATTGCAAAAATGCAAGGGGTCAAATTAGAAAATGTCCTTGTCGGTGTGTTGCATGCACATTGGTCTCCTGCCAATGGTCCTTTGACTGAGACAGAGAAGTTGGCAGCCATTGCACCAAGCATAGAATCAACAGATTGGTGGGATAGCGAAGGCGATAAGGAATGGGATGCATGGACACCCTAAAATCCGCAGATGTGATTATTTTCGCTATCCTAATATTTCTATTGAGTCTTTTGCACCCGACCTATGATTCGCTCGATTCAATCCGCACAGCACAGAACTTCAACTCCGGTTGTTTAGACACCGGATCAAACGCTGAACTTGTTACATAATTCGCATTCGTCTCCGCGTGGAAGAGATCCCCCCAATGGAACGGCGTAAAAAGCAATCCGCGCCGAATAGTATCTGTAACGCGTGCACGCGCATAACACCTCCCCCGTCGCCCAACAAGATAAATCCAATCTCCATCTTCAACTTCGTTCTCCGCTGCATCCTCAGGATGAATTTCAACAAAAGGCTCAGGGTCTTTTTTTGTCAATTGTGGCACTTTACCAGTACGCGTCCGTGTATGCCATTGACTCGCAACGCGCCCAGTCGTCAATCCGAATGGAAATTCCGCATCTGTTTTTTCGTCTGGTGGTTTATAGACAGGTGTTTTAAATTGTGCTTTCCCAGATGGCGTGAAGAATTTTCTACGTGTATAACGGCGGAGTGTTCCGAGGTGTCGCGGATTAGGACAGGGCCATCGCAATGAAGTTTTTTCAAGACGTTCATTCGTCATTCCCATCTGATCGCAAGGCGTTCCTGCGGTCAACAGGCGGTATTCGTCCCAAATCTCCTCATGGTTATGGAAATCAAAATCGCGTTTGAATCCCATCACTTTGGCAATTTGTGAGAATATCCACCAATCAGGTTTTGCTTCACCAGGCGGATCCAGAAATTTATCGCTTCGGACAACGAGACGCTCGCTATTTGTCATTGTGCCACGCTTTTCACCCCACTGCGCAGCGGGAAGTAGCACATCAGCATATTCCGCCGTTTCTGTCGGATAATAACAATCCTGCACAATCACCAAGTCGGCACGTTTTAGCCCCGCATGAGAAACCTTTGTATCGGGCATGCTCACAGCTGGATTTGTACAGGCAATCCAGAGTGCGCGGACATCACCCGATGCTGCTGCTTCAAACATAGGCACAGCGGTTAATCCGGGTTCCGGATCAATGCTTCCGGGTGGAATTCGCCACGCACCTTCAAGATAGGCGCGATGCATATCGTTCGTCACAACACGATATCCAGGCAATTGATGCGACAAGTACCCAACCTCTCTGCCACCCATAGCATTCGGTTGCCCTGTTAACGAAAAGGGACCTGCACCTCTTATGCCAACCTCACCTAACTGAAGATGAAGATTGATGAGTGCCACATTTTTATCAACACCACTTGTACTTTGATTTGTGCCCTGGCAGTAAAAACTAAGCAGGCGATTGCTCGGTTTTGATAGAAATTCGACTATTTCGTCAATACGTCCAGGATGTATATCGCAGATTGAAAGAAGTGTATCCTCGTCAAGACTTTCAATATGGTTTTTATACGCGCTAAAGTTTTCACTGTTTCTTTGGACAAAACGTTTATCAACGCGCCCCATCGTGAGCAAACGTTTTGCAATAAGTTGAAGGAAAGCAACATCGCTACCGGGTGCAAGTGGGACATGCACATCAGAAAATTCTGCTGTTTGGGTACGGCGAGGGTCTACTGCGATAATCCGTGCATTGGGTTCTGATGCACGCCGTTTCCGAATCATTTGGAAAAGAACGGGGTGATTTGCCGCCATGTTCGCGCCGATGATTAGGAAGACATCAGCATGCTGAATATCGTCATAGCAGGTCGGGGGTCCATCTGAACCAAACGCCTGCATATAGCCAACTACTGCAGAAGACATACAGAGCCTGCTATTTGTGTCTATGTTGTTCGTTCGCAGAAACCCCTTGAATAACTTATTGAAAATATATGAGGTTTCGGTGTCCAATTGTCCCGAACCGTAGAGAGCAAGTGCATCCTTGCCGTGTTCTAACCGAATCTCCTGAATGCGATTCGCTGTAAAAGCGATCGCTTGTTCCCACGAAACTTGGCGTGGCGTTTCACCTTTGCGTCCCCGAATCATCGGGTATGCAAGCCTGCCATCGTGGTTTTGAAATACCTGTTTGAGATGTGCGCCTTTTGGGCAAAGCATTCCGTAATTGGGTGCTACATTGTCGTCTGCTGAAATCTTTGTGATTTTGTTATCTTGAACTGTCGCCCGAATAACGCAGCCGACTCCACAATAAGGACATACAGCTTTTCCTGTTGAACTTTTCACTGATTTCTCCATAGTTATGAAGGTAGATTCACATTCTTAAAACTTTATTGCCATGTAAACTCAATCGTTAATTGAGACTTATGCTGTGTCCACCAAAATTCTGTGAGTTGACAGTCGCGAGTCGGAGATCGCGCCTACTAATACGATCACCTCTTTGTAGGAGGGAACTCCGATTCCCGACTATTGCCATGCCTACAAATTTAGAATGGACACTCCCAAAGGCACATTGTTAGGCTGGGACATTCCCAGCTTCCGCTTTCAGACGTTGTTTTTCAGCCAGCGCTGCATCAAACGCCTTTTTCTCCGCGTCTTGCACTGTGGGAGAGAATCGCACTAAGGCTGTAGCGAATGATGCGACAACAACCATCCCGCCGAGAAAGAGTAAAGCCTGCTGTGTTGTGATACTTTCTGCCCGGAAAAGGAAACCAGCGGCAACTGCACCAGCATTTCCGCCAGCACCGACAATGCCTGCAACTGCCCCTAACGCTTTCCTGTTGATAAACGGCACAATACCAAACGTAGCGCCTTCAGACATCTGCACAAAAAGACTAAAGACAATCATTGTTCCAACAGCAATGACAAGCACTGCCATCTGCGAGAACAGCATGAGCATAATACCTTCACCTAATAGAACAATAAAGAGGAACAGGACCCGTCCGCGCAGCCCCATATTTTTCGCAAAGAAATCGGAGAAAACGCCGCCAACGGTCCGTGCAAAGATGTTCATCAAACCGAACAAACCCGCGATGAGTCCCGCTGTTTTAACATCTAATTGAAAACGATCATGATAGTAAAGTGCGGCAACATTATTGATAGTAAGTTCTACGCCGAAACATGCAGCATAAATAAAAAACAGTGCCCAAACGCGATAATCCTTAATCGCATGCATAAGGGATTCCATGCTTTTACCTTCGGAAGGCTCAAGGTCACCTCGTTCACGAAGCTCCTTATAGTCGCCATCTGGTGCATCTTGGGTAGTGAAGTAATAAACGAATCCCATGATAAATAGAGCAATTCCTGGTACAATCATCGCTAATCGCCAACCAAGGAATTCATTCACGCCAAAACTTAGGACAGCCGTGAAGATAAGTGGCATCACCATCTGCGTAACACCACCGCCTAAATTTCCCCAACCTGCAGTCGTAGCGTTCGCTGTACCGATACAATTTGGAGCAAACATAACTGAAGTGTGATACTGCGTGATGACAAAAGAAGCACCGATAGCGCCAATAGCTAAACGGAAGAGTAGGAAGGTTTTGTAATCCTGTGCAAGACCGATACCCATCACCGGTATTGAACCGAGAATTAGCAGCCATGTATACGCCTTCCGTGCCCCGATTCGGTCGCAAAGCGGACCGATGAGAACTCTGACCAGCACTGTAATTGCAACAGAGGCGATAATTGTGTTTCCAACTTGTGCCTTCGTTAACATCAAGTCCTCGCGCACAATTGCCATGAGTGGTGCAATGCCGAACCATCCGAAAAAGGCTAAGAAAAACGCGGACCAGGTTGTATGAAAGGTACGCATTTGAACCGTTTTTAAACTAAATAGTTTTATTTGTGTTGCTTTATTTTTTAAATCCATTATTTTCACCTTATTTATATTTCCTTTTAGTTGTCAGTAGTCGTTAGGTTTCACCACGCCTATTCAAAGATGTCAATTTAAGGACTTTCCGAATATGAAAATGCTTTTCAGTCCCGTAGGGACGCTATGTTTATAGACAACAGTGTGAACATCTTCTTGAGCCTCGTAGAGGCGGTATGTTCTGGCACCGGTTTACCCATCAGAATATGTCGCTCCTGCGGAGCTAAAGAGGCGTGGTGATACATGGTACTATAAACATATTGTCCCTAAGGGACTAAATATGAGACAGTCTCAATCATCATGCCTATTGACAGGTGTTCATAAAAACACAGATATTTTCTTAAATTGACAGTTATAGATTTCGCTGCGCTCTACCCAAGCTACATTTGATCGTTATTTCCAATTCATTTTCTTGAAAGGTATGGGACAAGCCCTTCAAGCACTTGTGGTAAATCGTCGCAAGGCACATTTTCTAATAACTTCACGGCGATTTTAGGATTTGGACCGGCATCTCCCTTAACAAATACATCCACGGCATCAGTAACAACCCCATCAATTTTGGTTTTCTTACCGAGAAGTCCAATATCGGCTGCTGCGTGGTTTCCACATCCGTTTGGGCATCCTGACCAGTGTACGGTTAGCGGTTGCGTATTGCCCAACTTCGTCTCCAAATGTCGGACCGCTTCCATTGCCCGTTCTTTGGTCTCAATGAGGGAGAAGTGGCAGTAATCAATCCCTGTGCAGCTAACCATCCCCCGCATGACTTCTGATGGTTCATAGCGGAGTTCCTGTAGAAGCGGTTCAGCCGTTAATTCGCCAATTTTGGCATCTGACACATTAGGAATAATCAAATTTTGCCCTTGGGTTAATCGTATTTCTCCAGAGCCATATTGATCAGCAAGTCGGGCAACTTCATAAAGTTGTGCTGTTGTCATGCGTCCCACCGGCACAACAAGTCCTACATAGTTAAGGTTTTTCTGTTTCTGTGAGAAAATGCCAGTATGGTCTGTTTTCTTCTTGCCACGCATATCTTTTCCTGCCGGTAGAAGTATTTTGGGATAACGAGATTCTAACTCTGTCCTGAACTTTTCCACTCCCCAGTCAGCAATAAGAAATGCCATCCGTGATTTGTTGCGAACTGTCCGGGGACCGTGATCTCTAAAAATCAACGTTATTTCAGCACATAACTCCGCAGCATCTTCAGGTTGGACAAACACATCAAGGTCTTCTGCCAGTGTGTAACCGCCGGACCCCATCTTCCCACCGACCAAGACATTAAAACCTTTCGTTTCTTGTCCATCAATCTCTTTCATTGCGGGGGTGAGTGCGACATCCTGAGATGCTGCGTGTGTACAGTTATCCAAACAACCTGTAATGCCGACATTAAACTTACGTGGAATATCAGTAAATTCCTTATTGCCCACAATAATGTCGGTGTACTTTTTTGCGACAGGTGAAGCATCAAACAACTCATTCGGTGTTAGTCCAGCAACTGGACAGCCTGTAACGCCGCGGATATTGTCAAACCCAGTTTGAAGTGAATTTAAGCCGACCTCTTCAAGCTGGTTCCAGATGTTTTGTACGTTTTCAATCGTAAATCCACGTAGTTGAATCTGCTGGCGGGTAGTAAGGTCAACAAAGCCTGGCCCGTGAGCTTCACTGATTGAGGCGATGGTACGAAATTGATCGGCATTGCTAAAACCGCTTGACATTCTGAGGCGCATCATAAAAGCACCCGGTGTCTGTCGGCGATAGAACACGCCTACCCACTTAAGTCTGTCGCGTTTTTCTGGAGGAATTGACTCCCACCCATTCCGGACGTAGTGTGGAATGTCATCTATCACCTCAAGACCGTTTTTTTCACGTTTGAGTGCTTCAGCAGGATGAAGTTTAGATTTTCTTTTTTTGCGGACGCTTGTTTGCTTCAACCCTGTTTTCGTTTTCTCAAGTTGGTCCATCTTTGAATCTCCTTTCTTTCGCTTACATGTCATAAAAGTTAAAACAAAAAAGTGCCCATTGACAAGCGTAATGCTTTTGCCAAATGGACACCTATGTCCAAACCTAACCTACATTGGTTGGGTGTTTTTGTTATTCTGTTTTATTTGATAGCATCGTTCAACGTTGAACGAGTACTGTTATCTTAATTTAAAATGTAACGATTAAGTTCTTATACCATTTCTAATTAACAAATTGTCATAATATATTGTAGGTCGGGTAGAGGAACGAAACCCGACAAGACGGCATAAAAAGTCGGGGTTCGCTACCGCTTCTACCCGCTGAATCATGTAGAATGCCAAAAAGCGCATTCTACCAAAGGCATTCATAGCGTTGATTTGGACCTACGAAATAAGGTAATATTATCATATAGAAATGGTATTATACCTTGTTTGTCAATACTTCTGCGATTGACAAGACATCTTGTGCAATTTCTGCGAGACGTTTTCTACGATCCATTGCCATTTTTCGCAAAGTTTGATATGCTTCTGCCTCAGTAGTGCCGCGTTGCTGCGCAACAATTTCCTTTGCGCGTTCGATGATTTTACGTTCGGCAAGACTTGTTTTCGTTTTTTCAAGTTCTTGCTGCAATGCACGAAACTTTCCAAAACGCGCAACAGCCGCCTTAATAATTGTTTTAATCCGTTCCTTACTCAGTTCACCCACAACATACGCGGAAACGCCTGCCAACGTAGCGTTTTGAATTGTCTCGGAACGCTCATCTTGTGCAAACATAACAATCGGACACGGATGATTTTGATTGATTGATGCCACGGTTTCTAATGTTTCATCACAAGGTGAGTCCGCACCAATCAGAATGATGTCCGGGTTTGCCTGTTCGACTCGTTGCAGAAGACCGTGCTGGAGTGGCAAGTGCGCTACGATATTATATCTGCTTGCCTCAAAGACTTGTTCTAATTGATTTATTCGATTCGCATCGTTATCAACGATTAAAACATTCTGCGTTTCTACGACAGTTTCCATTCTGTTAAATTTTAACCTTTCTAATTCCCATACAATGTGAGTATAAAGCACACAAGTAAGACTCACATAAAACGTATAGCAAAATTAGTGCCAAGTCTGGAGAAATGGTTAATAACAAGCACTCCCTATAATTTGAAGGATTAAAACCAATCATTAAATTATAAGTTGCTTATTTTTTCAGCAGTAAAATCTTATTTTTTTAGCAATAGGAATTTATTTAAGGGAGTTGAGAATATGATGAAAAATAATTAAGTGCTGCCATCTACTGGTAGGCACGCTTTCATGAAGATTAATTTATTAATTCAGCAATATTTATTTTTTCCAATCCTGGTAGGTGCGGTTTCCTAACCGCACCTTGCATGGTTACAAAATTACCGAATTTATTTTTTAACTTCATCTAAGCGCGCCGGGGATGGTGTATGCTCAGAATTTGGGTGTTCATGTGTGCATGTTGGGACATGGACACGCTGAAGACAAACAGACTATGCCCTGCCATAAATAGGTATCGCTGCACCGTTGATAATAGACGCATCATCAGACGTGAGAAAGCAGATAACTCTGGCAACATCGTCTGTGTTTACCCAACGACTATGATCTTCGTCCGGCATTGCCTCTCGGTTAGCAGGGGTATCCATAATGCTCGGCATGATGGCGTTGACGTTGATACCAGAATCCATGACCTCTGCGGCTAAAGATTCTGTCAAGGTACGCACTCCACCTTTTGAAACGCAGTAAGCACTGAGCCCAGCCTCGCCTTTTAATCCTGCGCGAGCAGAGACGTTGACAATCTTGCCATAACCCTGTTCTGTCATGTGTGGAATCACCGTCTTGCAACAAAGGAAAACAGATTTGAGGTTGAGGTCCATCATAAAATCCCATCGATCCGTTTCAAGTTCTGCAGTCGGAATTCCACCGACAAATCCACCAACGATGTTTACCAAAATATCCAGATGACCGAATTGTGTGATGAACGTCTGTATTGTTTGCTGAACATCTTCCTCCTCAGTAACGTTGGCAAACAAGAAAGTAACTTTTTCACTGAGTTCAGGATTGTGCTGTTTGAAACGTTCGACTTCATTATCAAACAGATATGTAACTGCAACGGTGTCACCTTGTGCAAGATAGGCTTTGGTGACAGCACTACCTAATATACCCGTGCCACCAGTGATAAGGACATTTCGGTTCTGTTTTGTCATTTTAAGATCTCCTAACTCTCTAACGTTTGTTTGAATTCCTCAAGACTGTTTGCCCGCGCTGCCTCACGAAGCAATTGTTTAAGGTATTGCAGCTCTTCAATTTTCTCCAGTTCAGGTTTTAAGATCTGAACGTCTTTGGATTGAAATTGTTCTTCAAGCACTTCAAGTATAGCATCAATAGTGCCTTTTCGCATACCTTGTTCAATACCTTGTTGTGTGAAGTGTTGGATAACAGACGATTCTTGCATGGTTTCCTCCAAAATAATACCACGAATAATTTCGTAGTCTAATATTATTCCACCCAGAATACCAAGGTTGGTAAGATAGTCCGCTTGGTTTGACTCGTCTTGAGTTACGGACTTAGCAACCAGAACACATTGCCGTAACCACTCCTCTGAATTCACATCTTCTGGAGGTTTCATAAGCGGTGCGAATGGAATTAACCCTTTTAGTTTAACATCCAGTATGGTTTGTCCTTCTAATTCATATAGTCTAATCACCTTGTATTGGATTAGGATATTATATCCGGGCATCTCTTGAACGTATTGTCCTGGGTCATTACGACCCGCATCGGGATGCAGATATATAACATGTGAATAGACCGGCATTCTTAAGTTTTCAATTCCCCTTCCTGCGTACCCCGCTATCCGATATGGCATCGGAATCTGTGTGCTGTCACGCGTCTGAATTTCAAAATGTATAACGGCATGTTTTCCGTTAACGTTCGCATGTATAAAACTATCCGCACGATTTGATTTGACAGTCGGTTGCTCAGTATCAAGGACTTGGATAACCTGAGCATCCGGTATATTGAGGCAAAACCTAACCCAATCCTCTGGATTATCTTGAATAACTTTTTTTGAAACGGTATCGTACTGCCCGCGCGGTACCGATGTTTCAATGGATGTAGACTGCTCCATATTTTGCGTCATAAGAATGATAATAACAAAGACTCACATGTCTTGACGATACATTCTTCCTTCTATTTTGTTAAGACCCCAATACCAGGACGTTCAGGCAACGCCAACTTACCCTTATCAAGCGTTACACCGATATACGGATCATTTGAAATTAACAAATTTCCATCTAAATCTGCATAATCTACAAGTGGTGTTAGGTGCGCTGCAGCAGTGATACCGAGAGAACTCTCAATCATACAACCAAGCATAACAAGCAATCCGTGTGCGCGAGCGGTGTGTATCATCCGCAATGCTTCTAACAAACCTCCACATTTGACCAATTTGATGTTAATTCCATCTACAGATTCTGCCAGGGCAGGAATATCACTTGCCCGTTTCACGCTTTCGTCTGCGATAATCGGCAATTCTGAATGCTCGCGGACGTACTTCAGTCCCGCTATATCATCTGGTTTTGTAGGTTGTTCAATTAATTCAACACCGTACTGTGCAAGTCCACGGATTTTCTCTACAGCCTCTTTGGGTGTCCATGCTGTGTTTGCATCAACATATATCGGTTTATCTGTGACGTTTCGCAGCGTTTGAAGTATCTCAATATCGCGTAGTGTACCAAGCTTAACTTTGAGAATAGGATATGCTTCTGCTTGTAGCGCTTTTTCAGCCATTACTGCTGGTTCGTCAAGACCGATGGTAAACGAAGTGTACGGTGTTTTTTGAGGGTTAAGTCCCCAGAGTTTGTAAAGTGGAACGCCAAGTTTTTTACCTAATCTGTCGTGCAGCGCCATATCAACGGCAGATTTTGCAGCGTAGTTGCTATCTAACGTTGATTCAATATCCGCCATCACCTCATGAATTTGGTCAAGGTTACCATCAAGTGCTGAGGCAAACGTTTCCACTGCAGAGGCAACTGTTTGAACAGTCTCACCGTAGAACTTCGCTGGTGCAGCTTCGCCTATACCTCCATCAATTTCTACAGAAATCACCTCTCGGTAGGCGTCTGTTGCTCTTCGGGCAATCTTGAACGGATGATTGAGTTGCAATTGGGTGATTTTTGAAGTGATTTTCACTTTCATTCACCTCGTGCCTGCCTCAAGTATAACATGAAACGTTCTAATTTTTCCGTATCAATCTCCGTTTCCACTTTTAGGAAAAGCCACGCACCTATGAAAACGGCAGACGCTTCTTGCCCAGCAGTGCTATTAGGATAATCTAAAGTTCTAATTTCGAGCGTCATTGCCATTTTGTTTGTCTGTTGAATTATAGGTGTGTCCCTATCTTGCACCGTGACAATCGGTGTCTCAAAGAGTTTTTGGTTGAATTGCTCAAGTATCCGTTTTTGAAAGGTCTCTGTACCTTGATTGCCGCGGTTATGCGCAGCAATAACCGAAGGTTTGCCTTTACGTTGTCGGGTGTGATTTATTTGTAGATAATAGCCTTCATCTTTGATGTTGTTCACAGTTTCAATCCGTTTTTTCGTAGAAACTTTTTGTCCAACGGTATGAACATCATATACCTTCACACCGGCAAGTTCTAACATCTCTTTCAACTTGGTAATGAGTTGGTGTGTTTTGGGTGTATCAGTTTTTGAATCGAGCACGAGAACAGTTTTAGCGAAAGCACCGTCAGCAATAGCATGAAGTTTCGCGTTGACGACTGCTGCCTTATTCCGTCCAACGCTAATTTGGTGTTTTTCTGGATAAAACCCAGGTTTTGAAAAGTGTAGTGTTGTTTCAAACGAATTTTTTATTCCAGAATCGGTCTTAATGAAGTAATGTCCCTCAATGTCTGTAGTAGCAGTTAACTTAGGATCAGCATGTAATTGTACATCGGTAATCGGGCCACCAGAGTTTGCATCAGAAACCTGTCCTTGTAAAATTCCATTAATAATGTCCGCAAAGTTAATTTTCAGCGAATTGCGAGTTTGTCTGTAGGCTGCCTCCACCGTCGCAGTGCCGGGTTTTTCAGGAGCATGGAGATAAAAGTGTGAAGTGCCACCTTTTGAAAAATTCTCGGTTTTTGTTAGAGTGCCGTTGGTAGTTTTTGCTTTGATTAGTTCATCATCTGCAATTGGCACTCCATCAGCATCAAGGGCGGTTACAGTGATGCCAACGTAACTTTTGCCATCATAAGGGAGGGTATCTGTCCACGCACTCAACTGTAGTTTAGCCGCAGGGGGTGCTATTTTAAACTGCTGTGGCTTCGGTAAACTATGATTCCCATAATAGTTTACCAATTCTGTCTGGACCAAATGGATACCGTTAGACAAAGGTTCTTTGATGTGGACAGTGATTATATCTTTATCACGATTGTATTTAAACGGAACATTGACATTATTAATTTTGACCTGAATAGAATTAGTAAAAACCTGCTGACGTTTAAGCATCCACGCGCCACGTTCGTGTAGTCCGTCTTTTACCTGAATTTTTAGTGTAGGGGTGTTGGTTTGTATAACAGATTCATGTTCGGGAGTTATCAAAACACCTTTTGGAAAACCTGCCTCAACATAACGAGCAATACCGAGAAAATAGCCGTAAGCCTCTCTCTTGAGATAATCATCCTGCTTCAATCTTGCCTCTTCTTCTGGATTGGTGTAGAAAGACGCTTCACATACTACTGCCGGACATTTTGTCAAACGTAAAACGCCAAAACCTGAGGCAACAATTAACTTATCAGAATAAAGACCTGTTGATGCAGATTTCGGTAAACGCATTGCATTAGAGACTTCATGCTGAATGTATCGCGCAAGGTCCAAACTTGGACGGGACTCATCGGCATCACCGTGATACCACGTTGAGGTATAGTTTATCTCTGGATTATTATCAATTCCGTTATGGTGCAGCGAGATGAAGAAATCGGCATGATTTTTGTTAGCAATTTGACTACGTTCTGGGAGGCTAACATAGGTATCGTCAACGCGTGTCATGATGACGGTCGCCTCTACTTGTTCCAACATCTTTTTTAGATAGTTGGCAACCTTTAAGTTGATTTCCGCCTCACGAAGACCTGTTGGACCGCGTTTATAACCTGGGATGTGTCCTTGACCACCGTGTCCAGGATCAAGGCAAATTTTAAACCCTTTGAGGTGGCGCGCATAAGGCGGTATCTCAACCTCAAAAGCATCTGATTCTATCGATCTTTCTGGGTGTTGTCGTCCACAAGCAAGAAATAGGGATAGAAATAGGGAAATAAAGATAAACAGAAAAACTTGACGAGGCATTTTCTAAATCCACGTTTTGCAAATTATAGTTTCCGAGGTACTAAAAATGTCCGTAGCCTCAAACTTTTTCAAAACTACGGACATAAGCAGAGTTACCTATTACAGTCTTCGGCGTAACCCCTTAGGTCTACCAAGGATTTCAGCAAGAATAACACCTCGCCGAAACGTGTCGGGAGACAAATCAATCAAAGAGGTGACAGGTACTGGTTTTGTTGGCAGCGGTGTCCGAGAATCCACTGGAACCGGTGGAGGCTCAACAGGTTTCGTCTCTGGTATAGGATCTTGGACCGGTTCAACTTCAGCTTGCTCCGCTACTATTGGTATATCTGCCTCATTGATCTCGGTTGTTTGATGTGCTAATTCTGTTTCAGGAGGAAACTCCTTAACATCATCCCTAAAAGGTGGAAGCGAATCTTTATTATCAACCTGATTATTCTCTTCTGTTTTCTTTCGTTCCAACTCCTTTGCCGCTTTATTGCTTGAGATGATAACATAAATTACGAAAATCAGTATTGTTAGCGGCAAAATTACCCTTGACCACAACGTAATAATGTCCATGAAGTATTTCTCGCAGATTTAGAGTGCCAAAAAAGCGTTTTGCGACTCTGGTTAAAATGAGAAATCAATTCCCCATCAAGGCTACTAATGTGTCCATTCTAAATGTAGGTATTGCAGGAAATCGGAGTTTCCTACAATATTTCAAAGTACACAAAGTTTCTGTAGGAGCGATCTCCGAATAGCGACCTACAATATAAATGTGGACATAGCACTACATTAAAATGAGAGTATATTTACCGACTCCTATTTCGGAGGGTTTTCGGACGACCAAGGATTTCAGCGAGAATAATACCTTGACGAAACGTTTCTGGTGACGGATCAATCAAAGAGGTGACAGGTACTGGTTTTGTAGGAAGCGGTGTAGGAGAATCCACTGGAATCGGTGGCGGTTCAACAGGTGTGCTTTCAGGCACTGGCTCTTGAACGGGTTCCGGTTCAGATTGCTCTGTAACCATTGGCATATCTGCTGCGTCGCTTTCCACAGTTTCCTGTGCTAACTCCACTTCATCAGTGGGAAACCCCTCAAAATTTTCCATGAAAGGTGGAAAAACAGCTTCACTTTCTTGAGCTGTATCAGACTCACTCATGTTTTCAGCTGGACTTTGGTTATTTTCAGCAGGTTGTTGAGGGGTTTTTCGGCGGCGCATTCCACCGAAAATCATAATAAGAAAAAAGACAATTAAAGGAATTAACGCTTCCAGATCAAATGGCATCAGTTTCTCCTTAGAAGTTATTTATGAGAGTCCCAAGGAATGAGCAGATCGGGTTGTATCTCCATCTTCAGTACCACCCGGAGAAGCGATTGATTGACGCATTTCAGTATCTGCGAGGATATTACGAAGTGTGTAATAATCCATTACGCTCATTCTTGTTGAATTAAAAGCATCTGAGATGGAAAGTGGTATTTCTGCTTCCGCTTGAATCAATTTTACCGTCATCTCTTCAACAAGTGCCTTATTTTCTTCTTCTTCCGCTTCAGCACGTGCACGCTGTTCTTCCGCTTTTGCGCGTGCTATTTTAAGCTCAGCTTGTGCCTGATCCGTCTGTAATTTTGCGCCTACGTTCTCACCAACGTTAATATCAGCAATATCAATAGACAAGATTTCAAAAGCAGTTCCAGCCTCAAGGCCTTTTTCAAGCACTGTCTCAGATATGCGCACGGGATTTTCCAAAACTTGTTTATGGTTGCCCGATGATCCAATCGTTGTAATAATACCTTCGCCAACCCTTGCCCGAATAGTATCTTCAGTAGCACCACCGACGAGGCGATCAATGTTTGCTCTGACAGTGACACGTGCCTTCACGATGAGTTGGATACCATCACGTGCAACAGCAGTAATACCGGTACTTGGATCTTCTTGGCTCGGAATATCAATAATTTCTGGTGTAACACTGACCTGTACAGCCTGCAGGACATCCCTACCTGCTAAATCAATAGCGGCGGCTTGTGCGAAATCAAGGTCAATGTTTGCTTTATCGGCAGCAATAAGCGCGGCAACCACACTTGCTACACGGCCACCTGCAAGGAAATGCGCCTCAAGGTCATCAAGTGAAAGGCTTAACCCTGCCTTAGTTGCGTTAATTTGTGGTTCAACAATCTGGTTGGGTGGAACGCGGCGCAACCGCATCGCTACAAGATCAAAAATACCTACTTTTACGCCAGCAGCAATTGCAGTAATCCACAAACCGAGCGGTACCAGCCACCCAATAACGATCAAAAATAGCAGAATACAAACAGCAATAATTGCAACAACAACCATTTTATTCTCCTTCTCTCTGAGGTGTAATATCTAAATTGCCTTCACGAAATGCCCCCGCGAGTGCGCGAGGGACGGTAGCTTCTGCTTCAACAACTTTCGCGCGCTGTTCCTGAACACCTGCAGTCATTTCCTGCTTCCTTGCGACTGCAAGTGCGCGGCGTTCTTCTGCCTTCGCTTGTGCAACAACGAGGTCAGCTTCCGCTTGTTCCGCTTGAAGTTCAGCACCTATATTTTTACCGACGTTTACGTCTGCAATATCAATCGATAGAATTTCAAAAGCGGTCCCTGCATCAAGACCTCTATCAAGCACTGTTTTGGAGATGATGTCCGGATTTTCAAGCACATCCTCGTAAGTTTCAGATGCACCGATCGCACTGATAATTCCTTCACCAACACGTGCGATGATAGTCTCTTCACCAGCGCCACCGACAAGACGATTGATAAAAGTACGGACAGTAATTCTGACGGTGGCAATCAGTTCAACACCATCAAGTGCAAGTGCACTTATCCTCGGTGTGGTAATGACACGCGGGTTAACGCTAATTTGAACCGCCTCAAACACATCTCTACCTGCTAAATCAATTGCAGCGGCTTGTGTGAAATCAAGGTTAATGTTTCTTGCTTTATCTGCAGCAATTAAGGCACTCACAACGTTGAGGACGTTTCCCCCCGCAAGATAGTGTGCCTCTAAATCGGGCGTAGCCACAGTCAGTCCAGCTTTGTGGCTACTGATAAGTGCCCTAACAATGACATTTGGATTGACTCGTCTCAGGCGCATTCCGATAAGTTCAGAAATGCGAAGTGGGGCTCCAGCTGCAACAGCAGCAATCCACAACCCAACTGGGACAAACCAAAAGAACATAAAGATTACAATGAGGACAACAACGGCAACTACCGGAACGAACGCTTCAAATTCTCCCATATCCAATCTCCTTTTTTTGTCTAAGGTTCATTAATTAAAAATTATAACCTTGTCAATTAATTATTATAAACTACGAACGATAACACGACTTCCTTCAACTTGAATTACTTCAATCTCTGCCTCTGGTTCAACAAATTCACCTTGCGTAACAATATCAACACGTTGACCGTTGATGAGCCCCACACCCGCAGGACGGAGAGGGCTTACTGCCTTCCCAGATTTCCCTACAAGTTCGGTTAATTCTTGAGGTGCCGCTTGAAAACCTTCCTCACTTTTTTGAGCGGCATTCAGGATGAAGGTTTTGCCAAGAGGCGATTCACGGATGAGTGACAAACCGATAATGGCTATCGGAATAACAAAAATTAATGCAACACTTGCATAGATCAGAGCAGTTGTCATTCCTGATTTTACCCAAATCAATCCGATTCCAACACAGAATAGAATTATCCCTGGCACACCGGCTGCACCAAAACCGGGAAGAATTAAAATCTCAACAAAAATTAATAATATACCGAGGGCAATGAGAATAGTTGGCCATAACATTGAAATTTCCTCCACACACTTTACACTTAACTTAATGTCACTCCTCAAGAGCTTCAACTGAAATTTTCGAACCTTCAACTTCTAAGACTTTTATTGGTGTATTTTCTGCGATAAAATCGCCAACTGTAACAACATCCAATCGCTTGTTATCGATTTTGACAGTTCCCGCGGGGCGTAAGGGCGTTAAAGCAACCCCAGTTTTGCCGAGATAACTCTGAAAATCAAGGGTGCCGGCAGAGTGATAACCTTCCTCAGTACTCATCACAGTGGATAAAGCAAAGTGCTGAAACGGAGCCGATTTAGGTAGAAACACTGTAGCAAGAATTGCCAACACAGAGGTTAAAATTATTGAAATAGAAAGCCATAACAGCGCAGTATCAACATTATCGGTACTTTGAAAAAATGTGTAAAAAACACTTGCCAGCATCAAAATTAGTCCAAGAATCCCAGCGACCCCAAAACCTGGGATTACAAAAACCTCCAATACAATTAATGCCAACCCAACTACAAAGATTAATGCAACAATATACGCATTTGGAACTTCGTTTAGCATGTGTCCGCCAAAGAAAAGCCCAATGAAAAGCAAACCGAGAAACCCAGGAATGCCAAAACCTGGAGTCCGTATCTCAACAAGTAGTCCGAGACCTCCTAACGAGAGTAAAAGTGCACTAATATAAGGACTGGTGATAAAAAAGACTGTGCGATCTGCAAGTGTTACTACAAATTTGGTAATTTGCGCTTTTTCCAACGATTTTATAGGAGAAACTTGATTAACACCAAGTTTTTCCTGTTTGCGTCCGATATCCTCTTCAGTGAGTGCCATTATGATGACATCATTTCTATCGCGTCTATAATCTTCATCAATTTCAACGATCTGATATTGCGCAAGCAGTTTATTTAAGTTTTCTGCCTGTGCATCTACGAAACCATATTCGAGAGCTTGGCGAGTCGTTAAGTTAAGTAATTCACCTTCTCCGCAAAGAATCTCCATCTGTGTGCCTACCTCTTGTTCATTTAGGTACTCTTCTGGTCGCAATTTAATTATATCTCCATTTTCTAAGCGCACAAGAAAAACTCTTTTATCCACCATTGCCTCAGCGATATCAGGATTTCTGCCTTGTCTTTCTGCTGTAGAGCGAATAATGCCTCGTATATATGAAACTATCTTCTCGCCCGCTTCATTTCCTTGCGCGTCTACAGGCGCAGAATCCCCAATAGTTGCTCCGGATGTCATAACAATCTGATCGCATGCAGCAGATATCATAGCCCCTGCAGAGATAGCTTGTCGGTTGACGAAGGCGATAGTAGGAATCTGGGTTTCTTGAATTGATCTGATAATTCGGACAGCAGAATCAACTTTACCGCCTGGCGTGTCTACATCAAAAATTATAGCATCTGCATTCGTCTGCTCTGCCTTTTGAATCCCTTTTTTGATATAAGTGCTTACCCCGCCGCCGATTTCGGTTCGGATGTCTATTACATAAACTAATGCGTTGTCCTCAGCGGACAGTCCACCCCTCATGAAGAGGCACCCGATTAAAAGGAGCGCGCAACATAGCAGACTTTTTTGGTTTTTCATCTTCCTATCACTCCTGATTAACTAAAATGCACCTCTATATCTTTTCTGATTAGTGGTTAGCGAACTTTTCCTATTAGTATACCTTAAACGAGGTTGATGTGTCAAGAAATGTGTTCTATGAAGATGTAAACTCCTCCGTGATCCATGCATGAAGAACATGGTTTAAAATGAGGTGAACATCTTCAACAGGACCGTATTGATCACTACCAACAACAACATTTACATCACAAATTGTAGCTAATTTTCCACCACCAAATCCGCTCCATCCAATGGTTTGGCAGTCTATGTCTGTGGCGTGCTGCATCGCCCGGATAACATTCTCCGAATTGCCACTTGCACTGATGCCTATCACAACATCGCCCGGATTTACAAGATTTTTGAGTTGTTCAACAAAAACATCTTCGTAAGCAACATCATTAGACCACGCTGTCATCGTTGCAACGTTATCTGTTAAACTGATTACTCGGAAACGTGGTTTACCTGCAACGCTTGTGCCTTTGCCCAAATCACATGCGAGGTGTGATGCCGTTGATGCACTACCACCGTTCCCGATAACGAATATCTGTTTGTCGGCATGATATGCATCCATAATTATATCTATTGATTGGCGCACATCTTCCAACTTTAACCTCTCCAACACGTCTTGTAAATGTGAAATATATTTTTGGATTCTCTCCATCAGGTTATCTCTCCAACTTCTAAGTAAGGAATTAAACTAACGCCAGTTTGATAATAAAAAATGTCAGTTCTATAAACGGTATTTTGTTCTGAGGTCCACCTTATTGCCTTGTAGCACAAACTTTCCAGTTTGTGTGCTATAGCGCAAACTAAAAGTTCGCGCTACAATGTGTTTTATCAAACTCACGTTAAACTACTAATGCAATGGCAGCAAGGTCACCCAATGATTCTCCCAACTGCGCGGGCATTATTCTAACTGCTTCAGCCGGACGCGCCATTGCGAATTTTGATACAGTTTTTCTAATCGGTTCAAGCAGCAGGTCTCCAGCTGCGATTGCAATCGTTCCTAAGAGAACAATATCAGGGTTTAAGATGTTAACCAAATTTGCGATACCCCATCCCATGTAATATGCGGTTTCGTCAATCAACTTAAGTGCTAATAAATCATTTTTACGGGCAGCCTCAAGCACGTGTTCTGATTTTATAGTTTCTATATGCCCATCAGCAAGTGTTAGGATTACAGTGTTTGATTCCTTCCGAACCGCTTCTTTGGCACGACGGGCGATAGCCGGACCTGAGCAGAGTGCTTCAAGACATCCACGTTTGCCACATCCGCATAATGGACCATCGGGTAGAAGAATTTGGTGACCGACCTCACCCGCACTGTCATTCGCACCGTGATATATCTTCCTGTCGATTACAATCCCACCACCGATGCCAGTGCTCATCGTCATGTAGAGGACTGCCCCGTAACCTCTGCCACCACCAAACCGATATTCAGCAAGTGCTGAAGCGTTCGCGTCATTTTCGATTATGGCAGGTATCTTAAACTCAGATTCAAGTCGCGCCTTGAGTGGAAACGCATCCCATCCCGGTAAATTTGGGGGAGAATAGACAACACCGGTTTTTGTATCCAAGGGACCACCACAACTCACACCTATCGCTGAAATAGCCTTTCGTTCCAGACCTGCTTGCGCGATGGTTTCATACACCATTTCAAACAGAAGCTGGATAGCATATTCTGGTCCCTTATCAGCGCGGGTTGGTCTGCGGACTTTGCTAAGAATCTTCCCCGAATCATCGGCAGCAACGGTTGCGAGTTTTGTACCACCGATGTCTATTCCTACGACGTGTTTTTTCATAGTCGTATAATATTGGGCTTACAAAGCCCTCCCACAATAATTATAGATAGGCAATTGTAACCAATTACAATTGATCGTTTAGGTCACGCAAGGCGGGATATATCTGCTCATAAATTTTCAACTTCTCATCGTACTGTTGTGCTATTTTCTCACAGGGATGGTAGACCTTTTGAGGTTTAACTAACAGATCAACCGCCTCTTCAATTCCATTATATTTACCTATTGCCGTTCCAGACAGGATAGCGGTACCGAGACAAACACCTTCTGAAATGTCAAGAGCGATGACCTTTTTACCGAACATATCTGCTTTGAGTTGTAACCATTTTTCTGATTTTGCACCGCCACCAATGGCACGGACCTCATTTATTTCAACGCCTGCATCCTCTAACATCGTGAGATTCTGTTTTATTTCGTAACTAATCCCTTCAAGGATCGCCTTAACAAGTTCACCTTTAGTCGTGGAAAGTGTTAATCCAACAATTGCGCCCTTAGATTCCAAGTCGAGATGTGGCGTTCCAGAGCCGGTAAAGTGTGGGAGCAACATTGCTGTTCCCGGAGTATCGGGTATATCTTCAAGCAGAATATCATAAACATCGCGTCCTTCTGATTCAGCTTGTGCTACTTCAGCTTGTGCTAAGGTGTCGCGGAACCATCGCAGCACAACGCCTCCACTTGAGACAAATCCTAACGTAACATATAGTCCATCAACGACGTGCGGATAGCATGCAAAATTACCATCTATCATCTGTTGATTGATGACAGGTTCGTTGAAAGCAGGGGCAATACATTCCACAGTGCCAGTTGCGTCCATGAGCTCGCCGCCGCGAATGATACCTGCGCCCAATGCACCACACGGTTGGTCGTGCCCACCAGCAACTACCACGACGCCTTTAGGGAGATTGAGTTCTCCAGCAACCTTCGTACCAATTTCACCGATGATAGTACCTGAAGGCACAGTGTCTGGCAAGAGCGATACATCCACATCTGCCAAACTGAGCATTCTTTCGGACCAGCATTTGTTGATAATGTCAAAGCACATGGTGCGCGCTGCAAGAGAATAGTCCACCGCAGGTTGCACGCCCAATCTGAAATTGACGAAGTCTTCAAAGCCAAAAAATTTCCATACCTCTTTATAAATTTCTGGTTGATTCCGTTGTATCCATACCAGTTTTGCAAGCGTGTGGATATTACTCGGTGGCATGCCCGTGATTTGCATCACTTCTAAAGGACTTATATCTTGTAGTATTTCTTCACAGATGCCTGTAGTGCGGGAATCAAAAGTGGTGATAGCATTTGCAAGCACATCGCAGTTACCCCAAACGGGTGTTACCGCCTCACCTTGTGATGCCACGCTGATTGCTTCAATCGGATCTGATTTTGTTTGTGCGGCTACCTCGCGAATTCCGTTGGAAACATTTTCCCAGACAACATTTGAATCCAGTTCTGACCAGCCGGGTTTCGGGTGTATCAACGGATACTCACCGTACGCTTGTGCAAGGATTTCCCCATCCTCTCGAAATGCGATGACTTTACATCCTGTTGTGCCGACATCTATACCCAATAGACTCATTCTTTCTCTCCTTAGTTCGGGATGTGAACATCATAATATAAATTTCTTTTTAATGCAAGGAATCTGTTTATTGGACTGTGCATAATTTGACTTTTTTCGTCAAAAATGTTACTATCTTTGCAGGTGATTATGAACCAACAAAGCTTAAAGATTTTCCCAAAATTATACATTGAAACAGGAGATGCGATGAACACAAAATCAACGCCACAGGAGCTGTGTTTTAAATTGAGAACAGAGGAACTTTCTTTTTGGAACGAAAACGGTTATCTCGTCCGATTAGATGTATTTACTGCTGAAGAAAATGATGCACTCCGTCAAGTTGCAGAAGATATTGTTGATGGGAAACGTCCGTTTCCATCTCCACACGTTGATCAGAACGCGCTGGTTAGAGATGGAAAGATTGAGGAGCAGGGCATTTATGCGATGCACAAAATTCATCATCCAAGTTGTTACATTCCAGAATTCCTTGCACGTGTACGTGATCCACGGCTAACCGACCCGATTGTGGATATGATGGGACCTGATATACTCGGTATTAACAATCTATTTATTTGGAAAGCACCTAAGATTGGTCTCGGTTTTCCTTGGCATCAAGACAAGTTCTATTTTCGGAATAGGTTTAGGACGGAGACAACCATCGGGACATGGACGGCTATTGATCCAGCGGACCGTGACAACGGATGTCTTTACGTTATCCCCGGTAGTCATAAACACGATATTCATGAGCATGATGACCTTGAAGGTTCACAACAGCGGGAGTTCAAATTGGCACGCGGCGCACGTGACGAAGACGGTGTTGCGGTTGAAGTGCCACCCGGCGCTGTCGTCTGGTTTCACAGCCATCTGCTACACAAAAGTACAGACAACCACAGTCTGCGGTTTCGGCGGAGTTATGTTTCTCATTATCTCAGCGCACAAGCAGAATGGGCAAATCATAACGGATCGTATAGAGGGCAACCTATCATGTGGATTCGCGGGGAGACTTTTCCTGATAAGGTGCATGAAGTGCAACGGGATGTCCTGCCTGTTCCGGAGGATGAATGATGTTTTATGGATGGGAGATTAACTGCTAAACTTCTGTGGGATTAACAGCGGTAATTCCTTCGGATATATAACGGGTAAAATCCGAAGTGTTGAAGGTCAAGATATGTTTCACGCCGTGAAAAATCATTGCCGCGACCAACCGTGTATCATGAACCTTAGCACCTAACACTTTGTGTCTCACAACAAGTTGTCTCCATTTGGGATATATTTCGGTTGAGGCCGGCAACAAAGTGAAAACTTGTTCTAATTGAGACAAGATATCGTTCGTTTCAAGCGGTGTACGTCCAAAACCATTTTGGTTAGTAGGACGAGTTGATACATTCCAAAATTCCGCGTAATTTTGTGATGTAGTCCGTAATTCATGACCTTCTACCTCTAATTTGCCCACTGCATTCTGCGCAATTTGATGAAGCGGGTCGACATTTCGTGTAATTCGTAACAGAACATTGGTATCAACGAGATAAATCATGGTTATGGATGATCTGCATATATGCTTTCACGGCTCATCGCGTAATCGGATAACGGCTTGGCATCAGGACCGTGAATTTTCATAGATAGTTCTGCCAATTCATCTGCAATGGCATCAAATTCCTCAAGCGATAACTGTTGATTGTTATTTGTTGATACACTTTCAGTACCATCAGGAATCTCTACAACCGAACCATTATTAGAGTGGATATAAACTTCAAGTGCCATCTGTTTCATTTCCTTTTATTTTCCCATAAATCATAGTTTCGGATGACCTTCGTATATGCTTTCACGACTCATTGCGTAATCAGATAATGGTTGAGCATCGGGACCGTCAATTTTTTTCACTAAGGCATTTAATCTTTCTAATGCTGCTTTAAATTCCTCATGTGATAACTTTCGATTGTTTCCTGCTGCTGAATCATCAGCAGCGTCAGGAACTTCCAATAATAACTGTTCATCGGGGAAGATATGAACTGTAACTGTCATCTATTTCATCTCCTCTTCATGACGAATTCTTGCCTGGTACTGTCTCATCATTCGGCGCTTTTTCACGTATTTCCCGCTCTTGATCATCAATAAAAAATTCTAATTTCTGTAAAATTCCCTGTTGCATATTAGGAGGGAATTCGCTTATCCGACTCTCCAGATAGTCAGTATGATTCCGTATGCGATGCTCAGACGCTGATTCCGTAAGAATTACGGGTTTACGGATACCAGTGGTGATATTGTGTAGGTCCTTCTTAATGTCCTTGACAGCTTCGGCTATCTCAAAAAGTGGCGGTTTACCAATCTGTGCCATGCCTTCGTTCACACCAAAATCAAGCGGAAAAACACGCTCATGTTTGTCGTTAACTGAATCTCTATACGTAAGAGTAACCTCAAACGGTGTCTGTTTTAATTCATCTAACTTGTTTGTTACACTCACGATAAACTGTTCTATCTTTCGTCCCTGTTCAAAGTAGGCAATCCCATTTTGGAGAAAACCGATTTTCTCAAATGGTATGTCAAGATTAGGTATAGAAGGGGGATTTATTGTGAACTGTAGATCACGAGCAGCTCCTGTTCCTATATTCTCTATGCAAAGCAGAACAAGGTTAACGTGCGCTTCGTGAAGACGTAAGGAGACAACAATTTCCGGCGCGTTGTTCGCTTTTAGTAGCCGCCACATCAGATAGACATAATAACTTGCGAAAATCACGAACACGACAACAGCAATCCCTATGACCGCGCCACTGTTTGCGTTTAACCAGTCTATGATTCCCATAAATACCTCCCTATGTAAATTCTATCTTACTTTTGGCAAATTTTCAACAATATCCACCGTCTCTAAACTCACCGAAATCACCTGTCCAATCAACCGCACAATATACTGCGGATCATCCGCACGATTAGGATTATTGACAATGCCGCTGCGTTTATCAGTTTTAACGCAATACTGATTGATGACCCATTCCAACGCAGAACGGGTGCCAAGCCGATACGCAAACGCTTTTGCGGGAATACCGTCAAGTGTGAGAAAATCGTTATAGGTGAGGGAGGTTTTGTCTTTAGCAAGTTTCATCTTCTCAACACGCCAATTGAGCGGGACATCCGGGTTCTGCACTAACTTCAGTTTATCATATTCAGGTTGGGATTCGTAGTTGACGTGGATGTCTGCTAACCGCGCGCCAGCATTGGCAAAACTCCAAAAATCTGGGACAAACAGAATATGCGGCAGATCGCGTTTGAGGTTCGCCTCGTATTTTTCACGATACTCTGGATGATGCAGGATGCCGTAGTTATAGTGGAAGATGTCCCACTTGCTGATGGAGTCATCTTTGTAATGTGTGCGGAACTTTACCAATGCCCAATCGGTGATGTTCTCTTTTCGGTTTGTGCCATCTTCGTCGTAGGTGTAAAATGGAAAGCATTGGGTACCACCATTTGCTGCGCTTGAAAATTTCAATTCTGGGATTGCATTTGCAATTTGACACCTAAAAAAATCGTGACCTATTCCACTAACACAAACCACTCGATTTTCACTTTCAGATTCCGCTGTTGGAAAAATAGCAGGAAAAACATATACAACATCAACCATCATTCTGTCAAAGTATAGGTTTGATTTAGTAAATGGACGATAAAGGGATATCCTGAACTTATGCTCATTATATTCGGCAGTTTTACCTCGCTTCAGTTTTGCCTTTAAATCTCTACTCCAACCGATTTCCTTGTCATCATAAACTAAAAAATTATCAACGTTTGCCTCTCGGTTTTTCCTTTGTTCCCACTTAAAAACTTGCTCATTATATGTCTGAATCATCTGCTGAATATTTTTAGCGAGAACTTTTTGGTTAAAATTAAAAGTCCAAGCATCACGACAGGTCACAACACCACGACTATAGGTTTTGAATATAACATCCGTAGCAACCGCTTTTTCTGCTTTGGCTTCCTTTGTTCCCATCGGCATAAAAGTGTCAAACTCAGCGTGAAGTCCTTCAGTAAGCCACGTATGTCGTGCATCCGGTTGAATCGGTTGCCACTCTATATTACCTGCATGTTGGCGTTCATTGAGAAAGTCAAATTTCTGTTTTTTGTTCCAAAGGTCATCGGCGCGATAGTAAAAGAGGCGGGGAGTCCCTGATGAATTCTGCTTTTTCTTGACAAATAGATTGATACTCACGCCTACCTGAATCCCGAACACATTGGCATCGGAGACCTTCAGTCCTTTCCGTGCATTGCCACCTAAATCAAGAACGTAAATTGCATCGCAATCATCGGCAAGATGTTTCCGCATCCCGTCAAATGCTATGCCGTTGAGAAAACTATTGTTCGTAATAAAAGCAACAACCCCTTCCTCACCAATTCTGTCCAATGCCCACCGAATCGCTTTGACATAGGTATCTGAAAGAATGTTTTTATTTGTTGCTTTTGAGTCTTGTGAATATGTTTCACGCACTCGTTTATCCATCGTTTCATATTTGCGGTTTTTGTTGTTGTCGTTCTCATTCACTTGTCGCATATTGTAGGGTGGATTGCCGATAACCACAAACATCGGTGTCTGCTTCTGCTTTTCAACGCGTTCCGCATTTTCAGGAGCGAATAAGGTCATCTGACGTTCCTCTGCTACCTCAAAAGTATCCACGAGACAGATGCCTTCAAAAGCAGCGTATCGGTTCGTTGTCGTGAAAAACTGATGTTCAATGTTGAGACTCGCAATATAGTATGGCAGGAGCATCACCTCATTGCACTGGAATTCCGGCGGGTCGGCTGTGTATTTCCGTTCTAACGCAATCGGGTCAAGTTCTTTCATAATGCGGACAATGAAGTTGCCTGTGCCAACAAACGGGTCAATGATATGTACACCACTATCGGACATAGAACGCCCGAACTCTGTCTGCAAGATGTGTTCAACACTTTTGACCATAAAATCCACAATCGGTTGTGGTGTATAAACGATGCCGTGCGTGTCCGCTACTTTGACAGAGAACCCTTGGAAAAACTGCTCATAAACGGTATTCAGAAATCCCTGTTTCTGTGAGAAGTCAGTAATTGTGAGGGCGGTTTTCTCTATTGCCACGTAAAATGGGTTTAAAGGACGCAGAAATTCGGAGCGGTTCAGTGTCCGTTCTGTCAGTACGTCAATGACGGTTTCAATCTCGCGTGCGATAATATTTCGGCGTGTAAAGTCGCGGTTATCAAAAATAGTGGCGAAAATCCGTTCGGTTAGCAGATGTTGGATAAGCATCTCTTCCACTGCCGCGATGGATAGATTCGGGTTGATTGAGGTTTGACACTGTTGATGAAATTTAGAGAACGCTTCATGAAAATGTGGATTGTTCTGACGTTCAGTTTCTATGAGTGCCGCCAGTTTTTCACCGAGTTCGGGGACAATCTCTCTGAATTCCGCAACGGCTGCATGCCATGCCGAGATGTTCTCTTCACGATACGCAAAGAAGGTTTGGAGTACATGCACAAGGTTTTGCGAATCGGTGATGTCTAAGTCAAGTCGTAACTTTCCGTTTTGATACAGCAGCGCGTGTGTCGGTGATTGCAGCACAATGTTTTTGGACGGGTAACCTGCAGCAAATTTCTTGTCCGCTTCAACGTGCAAGTTGTCTTGTGAATCTTTTGCTTCCCAATAGCCGTGTGGTAAACCGTAAGGGTCAACGACTTCACCATCAGGGGTAATTCGTCTGTTGTCTACTGTGTGGAGTGTCTTTTCGCAAAGAAGTGTGAGATTAGATTGTCCGCAATAGTGCTGGAGTAGGCTTTGAAATGCAGCGCGAACACTACCCTCGTTTTCTGCCCCGAGCTCCGCATATTTTTCCAGTGCCGCGTAGTATGTTTTAATCGGTTTGTGCGTAGTTTTGATATTGACTTCGGGCATTGTGTTCCCTTTGTGTTTATTGATGATTAATACATCGGGCAATTATATGGGAATTGGAGTGTGATTGCAAGGGAAAATAGGGAATGCTTATGATCCAATTTGAAACCGAAATCGCCTCCAAAACGTGTTATGCATAGATAGGTTTGACGACCTGCAATAATTATTACATCTACACTTTTAGGAGACATCAATGGTACTCAACCCTTACTTAACCTTCAACAATGAATGCCGCGAAGCATTTGAATTCTATCGCTCCGTTTTCGGTGGCGAGTTTCTAACCATCTCAACATTCCGTGAGGCACCAGAAGACCTTGGCGTTGATGAGGAAGACCTTGATCGTATTATGCACGTTTCTCTTCCAATTGGTTCCAATGTTCTGATGGGGAGTGACACCTGTTCATCGTTCGGGCCGCCACGTGTTCCAGGTAACAACTTCTCGCTTTGCTTTGAGACGGGTGAAAGATCGCATGCAGATGAAGTCTTTGCGAAAATATCTAATGGCGGCAAAGTGATAATGCCGATGGGCGACGTGTTCTGGGGTTCCTACTACGGCAAATGTACTGACAAATTTGGTATCACTTGGGACATTATGGCATGCCATACACAAGAATAATCCAGTTCGTTATCGGATAAAAGATTAGAATTGAGTTTTGTTGAAAACCCAGTTGAATTATCTCTAACTGCCCAGCAGCATCAGCTGTTGGGCAATCTTATTTAAGATGCTTATGTGTCAACTTAAGGGATATTCTCTTGTTGGAGGGAAACCTTCTAAACCCGATTTAGGACCCCTGGTAGGCGCGTTTTCCAAACACGCCGTTGTTGTCAGAATCGCGGAAGGCGCGGAGAACACAGAGAACACGGAGGATGCTTTTGCGCATCCTAAATCATTTTTACAAAATGTGCCGTTGTGTCCAAATATCTCTTCTTTCCGCGTCCTCCGCGATAATCCGCGATTCTGACAGGACACATGCCAAAAACTTTACCCACCCCGTTTCAAATTTTCATTTCACATCTATCGCATATTATGCTATAATGAATTATAGAAAAACTTTGCAAGAGGAAGTAAATGCGTTTTGAAAATCGGGTTGCATTTGTAACAGGCGGTGGTGGACCTTTAGGTATTGGCAGAGCTGCATGTTTAGCATTTGCACGTGAAGGTGCGTCAGTTGTAGTCGCTGGCGGAAGGAATGCAGATGCAGTTGCCGTGGAAATTCGTGCTCAAGGTGGAAAAGCAATTGCCGTGCCGTTAGATGTCACTGATCCTGCACAGGTGCAGGCTGCCGTTGATACAACAGTGGACACATTCAAACGAATTGATATTCTCTTTAACAATGCAGGAATTATCAATCGCCAAACGCTTTTTGAATTAACGCCGGAAGGGTTTGACAACGTGATGGCAGTAAATGTAAAGGGATGTTTGCTGTGCGCTCAGGCGGTCGCCAAAGTAATGGTAGCACAGAAGATACACGGACGGATTATAAATAATTCGTCTATTTATGCAGAGGAGTCGCATGCTGGGGTTTTGAGTTACTGCGTGAGCAAGGCAGCAGTCAATCGTCTAACACGCAGCCTTGCCTTGGAACTGCGTCCACACGGTATTACTGTGAATGCTGTTGCACCGGGAGGTGGAGCGCCGACAGGTATGAATGCCCCACAAAATCTTCCTACCGATGATAGCCTTCCTGATTTATTACCTGCTTCACCAGATGCCCCACTTGAACGTGGTGCGACGGTATGGGATTATATCGGAGCAGTATTGTTTCTTGCTTCTGATGATGCTGCCTATATTAGCGGTGATATAATGACGATTGATGGCGGAGCAGTCTCGCGCAGATAGGGTGTTAGGAGAAGAATCTCTTGTGGTTGATTGATGCGTTAAAAACTTGTTGGCAGGTAATCAGTGGATGGTTTGTTGATCTCTTACAGTTAATAGCAGCCCATTGGTTATTTGTAGGTATCTTCTCAGGGACAAGTTTAGTTTTGAGCATCGTTGGTTGTGCTGCGTTGATAACGTTCCTGCCATCGGACTATTTTACTGAAACAAAGCAGGGACAACACATCAAAAATCCGATTTTACGCGTTCTTGTCTCCTTGTTGAAAAATTTGTTGGGTGGCGTGCTTATCATTATCGGAGCATTGCTGGCGGTGCCTGGAGTCCCAGGACAAGGTCTACTGACAATATTGACTGGATTGATAATCAGCGATTTTCCCGGTAAAAAGCGGTTGGCACGTCGTATCATACGGATGCATGCCGTTTTTACAGCTGCTAATAAGATTCGTGAGAATTTCAAACGTCCGCCGCTGATTTTAGAGGAAAAAGTGGAATAAAATACACATCACAGCAAAATCTATAAGACATATTCAACATTTAGGGTTCGGATTCATCGCTTTTTATATCTTCATTGACTTCTTTGAGTTGTGTCTTCTCTACCTCTATTTTCTGAATCACATTTGCCTTATGTTTTCTCAATGCTTTTATCTCATTTTTCTTTTTTTGTATACTATGCTTAAGCGCATTGATGTTACCGCCAACTAACCAACCAGGCATATTAAGCACGTGCATTGCAGCAAGAACAGAACAGAGTAGTAGACAACCTACAAACAGGATAGAAACAATCGGTGTTATCAATTTTAGGCTTTTGTTTAAAGGAATTGGAGTTCCTATAAGTTTACCGTAGCAGAGCGCATAACCTCCCTTTCCGACCCATGAACCCAACGTCAATTGATAGTTGTTAAGGTTATCATGGTCCAAGAAACCGGGTGGTTTAGAGTGGTCGTGCCGACCAACGAAATAGTGACGACGCTCTTGCCATCTTAGGTTACCATCTTTTGTAATTCGGTATTCGTTTCCAAGCGTATCTGACTTCTGTGCTTGATCATCTGTAGTAGGTTCAGAATCATTGACAGGTTCACGAATTCTATCAAATATATTAATCACATCATCTCTAACAGACATCTTGAGACCTGCGATGAAATCATCCAGCGAACCTCCATTGTCATAGTAGGCAACGATGTCATTCCAATCGGCTATTCGCACGCCTTCACCTAATTGTGCTTTACATTCTGCGTTGAGGTCTCCCATCTCATCTAAATCGTGGGCAATGACGTGAAAATTTTGGTAACTTGCTAACGTTGCTCCTACCGAAAAGGAATTTGCCAACGACTTGGAATGATCAAGGACATACCTTGAAACAAGAAAGGCACCAAGTAGTAGGCAATAGGCTAAGATGATCGCTATGATCCGTTTCTGTTTTAGCATCATTACACCTCTATATTTGGTCTAAATGAAGTTCTGCAGAAATTCTGATAGGATGGTATGCGGAAACACAGTTTATAGTGGATTATAGAAATAATTTTACATTTCCTCTGTAGGAGCGATCTCCGAATCGCGACAGAACTAAGGGCAGTCGGGCATCGGAGTTCCCTCCTACAGTCCAAGAATGTAAAGTTAATTCTAATACCAATTCTAATAAATAACATTCCATTACGGAAATTTATTGGATTGAATATAATTGGAAGAGATCCTCTGTAGGAGCGACCTCCTGGTCGCGCCCGGGAGGTCGCTCCTACAGAATCTCCACCGAAAATGATACATTATATTTTAGAAATGGTATAATCTTTACCATAGTTTATGTAGGCGGCAGGAAAAGGGTAGCATACTTTGAGAAAAATGTCAAAATATAATCGGTTTTAATTATTTGTTGGGAATCGCGACAGGGAGATCGCTTCTACAGAGGAAGGAAATCAATTATCGTGGAAAGATTTTTTTGTGAATTTCTAAGAGTCGCTGGAGTTCTTCAATCGGTTTTTCCGCATCGTCAACGCGTAGATCAATGTACCGATCATTGAAGCCGCCATAACCGGCATTTTTCCGCACAACGAGTAGTGCAGCAGACTGCTGGCCGCGTTTGTCACCGCCCATTTTTTGTCCAGCAAAGAGGGCAGCCATCAATTTTTCCGCCAATTCACCTTCTGTTTCTTCAAACGCCGAACCCATCGCCTTAACAACATCTTCTCCAGTAAGAATGTTCCCTTGAGCAGTGTAATTTTTTCCAGAAACAGCACCAGCCCAAACGTGACATTCTTCACCTGTATAGTCAGCAACATTCCCATTTGCGTCCACGATCCCAACTTGTCGTGTTGCATGTCCAGAATCATCTTTGATGAGATGGTCCAATGTTTGTTGTGCTGAAAGTCCTATTTTCAGTAGTTCCAATCCTCTGGGTCCGTATGTTGTGTTTGCCCAAGATTGTGTTGCAATTGCACCAACGCCTGCTTCTGCCCATGGCACAACTGCACCGACAGCAAAAAACTTGGATTGCACAGCAATACCCAAATCACCATTTTCCGGGTCATATCCAACGATTGAAAATGTTGCGATTGGAGGGACCGATTTAGAAAATAGAGAATTTTGAATACAAGGTATAAAGAGCATTTTGGCTATCGTATATGGTAGAGATTCGGATTAACTTTACATTCGTGCATTGTAGGAGGGAACTCCGATGCCCAACCGTGTCGTGATTCGGAGATCGCTCCTACAGAGGAAATGTAAAATTATTTCTATAATCCACTATAAATTGGGTTTACAAAGTCCTCTTACAAAGTGAAATGTAAGACTAATCGTCTTCAAAACGGATTTTCATGGCTGCGGCATGTCCTTCCAGACCTTCTACCTCAGCAAGTTTCACAACATCGGGTGTAACTTTCTCTAAAGCGGTTTTGGTGTAAGAGATGAGACTCGTCTTTTTAAGGAAGTCGTGAACGCTCAATGGAGAGGCGTAGCGTGCAGCGGTGCCTGTCGGAAGGATATGGCTTGGTCCAGCAATATAATCCCCTACAGCCTCAGGAGAATAAGGTCCAACGAGAATAGCACCCGCATTCCGTATCTCTCCGATCCAGTCAAGCGGATTTTCAATGTGCAGTTCAACGTGTTCAGGGGCAATCTGGTTGGCGAGGGCAATTGCTTCCGCTAAATCCTCAACGACAAACGCAGCACCATAATTCTCAAATGCCTTTACAAGTTCATTTTGTCGAGGAAGAGTCTGTGCTTGAACCTTAATTGCCGCTTTTACCTGTTCAGCGAATCCATGAGACGGCGTAACAAGTATTGCTGAACATTCTGGACTGTGCTCTGCTTGTGAAATCAGATCCGCAGCGACATAATCAGGATCCGCAGTGCTGTCGGCAATAACAAGAATTTCGCTTGGTCCGGCTATTTTATCAATATCAACGTGTCCAAAAACCTCTCTTTTAGCAAATTGGACATATAAATTTCCAGGACCGACAATTTTATCAACGGAGGAAATTGTCTCAGTCCCGTAAGCCATGGCTGCGACGGCTTGTGCGCCACCACATTTGTAGATTTCGTTTATACCACATTCAGCGGCAGCAACCAGCATGTGTGGGTTAATCTTCCGATTTCGCATCGGTCCCATGCAAACCGCAATTTCTTCAACACCAGCAACAACTCCAGGAATTACAACCATGAGCAGTGAAGAAACCAACAGTTGGCTGACAGAAGGCACACAAACACCCACACGTTTTAACGGGCGAATAATGTGCCCTAACAGCACACCGTCTGCCTCAGTAGAAAACCAAGAAGTTCGCATCTGCTTTTGATGGAAACTTTCTATGTTCTTCTTTGCGTGTGCAATTGCCTCAATAAAATCTGGGTCTACTTCAGCATAAGCCTGTTTAAATTCACTTTGTTGAACTTTCAGTTCTTTTACAGAAATTCGTGGTGCATCAAGTTTGCGGGTGTATCGAGTAACCGCTTTATCGCCCTCTGATTGTACCTCGTTTAACGTACGGCGCACAGTTTTTAAAATGGTTTCATCCATTAACCTGCCACGCTCGTTCAGTTTAGTAATAAAGGATTCACTTTCTGGAGTTTGTGTTTCAATAATTCGCAACATAGTATTATTTTGATTAGATTTACAAATCCTTCCTAAAATCGGGGTTGAAAATCCTTTCCACAATTCAGTTTAGAAAACCTTCCTATTCACTCTCGTTGACTCTGCTAATATCAGCACCGATACTATTGAGTTTTTTCTCTATTGCTTCATAACCTCTGTCAATATGGTAGATACGTGAGACAACGGTTTCACCAGCAGCTGCCATTCCTGCTACCACGAGTACAGCACCAGCGCGTAGGTCGGAAGCCATCACCGGTGCGCCGCTGAGAGACGAAACTCCATTAATCTTTGCTTTACGCCCTTCAAGTGTTATCTCTGCTCCCATCCGGTTGAGTTCTGCGGCATGTATGAAGCGATCCGTGTGAACATTTTCAGTAATAGTGCTTGCTCCTGATGCAAGACTGAGCAACCCCATCATCTGTGCCTGCATGTCAGTCGGAAATCCAGGAAACGGGGCGGTTGTTACGTCTATTGATTTGAGGTGTTGAGGTGTTGTGACGCGTACGCCTGTATCGCGCCAATCTAATTGTACACCTGCTTGTGTGAGTTTCTCTGAAACGGCGGAGATTTGTCGCTCAGCGACACCTTCAACGAAAACATCACCATTAGTGATAGCAGCTGCGACTATAAAAGTACCTGCTTCAATATCGTCTGAAATGACATTATGTTCAGTACCTCGCAACTGCTTGACACCACGAATTGTCAAGGTAGAAGTACCGATACCTTCTATATCAGCACCCATTGCATTGAGAAATTGTGCAAGATCACTGATATGTGGTTCACACGCGGCACCCTTGATAACGGTTGTGCCTTCAGCTAAGGTTGCCGCCATCAAAACGTTTGCTGTGGCACCAACACTTGGACCGTGCTGTCCAATTAAATTCATTTTAGCACCTACCAAACGTTCCGTTTGTGCGAAGATGTATCCTCTTTTCACCTCAACTTGTGCACCTAAATGCTCCAAACCTTTGATATGTAAATCAACCGGCCGTGGACCAATGGCGCACCCACCAGGGAAAGAAACTTTTGCACGTCCAAGTTTAGCAACGAGCGGTCCTAAAACGTAAATTGATGCGCGCATCTTTCGCACCAGATCGTAAGGGGCTTCATATTCCATTCGGTTTATGGGTTCTATATAGAGGGAACCGTTTTTTCGTGTGATTGAAGCACCAAGACCTTCCAGAACGGCACTAAGCGTTTTTACATCTGTAAGATTTGGGACATTATGAAGCACACTGACACTATCGCCAAGAATTGCTGCAGCGACTGCAATAGGTAGAACAGCATTTTTTGAGCCACTAACCTGAATTTTACCTTCAAGTCTGGTACCGCCGTTGATTACGAATTTTTGCATTTTTTCTCCGTGATTAATATTTGAGTGGAAAATATTGTGTGTTTTAAGTTCGTTATCTATTGTCTTGCATAAACGATGCCAACTGCGTACCTGTTACAAATATAAGTATATCGTAAAAAACGCAATTTGTGAATTGTATTAAAAAAGACACATGTTATTTCTACTTATCTCTTTTTGTTAAAGATTTGACTTGCATTGCGTATCAATTTTTGATAGACTTTGGCTTTAAAATCAACATCTATTTCTAATAAGAGGTAAAAAGATGGCAGAAAAAACATATCGTGTTGGCGTTATCGGTTGTGGCGGCATGGGACGTGCCCATGCACGGAGTTGGAACGGTAGTGGTCGTGCTAAAGTAGTCTCTGCATCGGACATTAGTGCTGATTCTGCAGCGAAATTCGCTGATGAGTTTTCACTCCCTTCACATTACACCGATTTCGGAGAAATGTGCGAAAAAGAGGAACTTGACATTGTAAGTATTACTACTTGGCAGAGCGTCCGTGCAGAACCGACAATCGCCGCAGCAGAAAATGGAGCATTGGGCGTTATCACCGAAAAACCAATGGCTGCCTCTGTTGGTGATGCTCAAGACATGATGGATGCATGTGAAAAGAGCGGCACAAAATTGGTTGTTGGACATCAGCGACGTTTCAGTTCCCAAAACTGTGAAGCACGCAGACTTATCCAAGAAGGAGCAATCGGTCAACCCCAAGCAATGTTGCGCCGTGATGGGCATGGATTACTAAATCGCGGAACGCACGAGATTGACGAAATGCGTTTTATCCTCGGTGATCCTGAGCCACAGTGGCTTATAGCGCAGGTTGCACGTAAAACTGACAGATGGGAACGGCGGGTCCGAACCGAAGACCTATGTATGGCGGAAATCTGCTTTGAAGGCGGTATACGTGGTGTTTACGAGAGCGATTTGCCTGAACCTGGACTCCGTGGCGATGCTGTTTATGGCGATGATGGTCAGTTACGGCGTGGTGGTGACGGCACGATTGAACTCCTAAATAGCAAAGTCGCGGGGTGGCAGACGATTAAACCACGTCAAGGCGAACCAAATCAGTTTTCGGAAATGTTAGCATGGATTGAAGGCGAAGTTGATGAACACCGAAATGCAGGTAGACACGGTCTTTGCACCATAGAAATCTTGATGGCATTTTACGAATCGTTGCGTTTACAAGACGTTGTAACCTTCCCGTTAAAAACGCGTCCGAATCCGCTTGATCTATTGGTTGAAGGCGGTAAGCTGCCAGTGTTTAAAGAGGGACGTTACGACATTCGTGCACCTTTCCCAGAACAGAAATAGGGTATCCAAATTCCCCTCTAAATACTTCAAAATCTAATTCAAGTGTGTTGGGGGCGGACATTCCGCCCTTTTCTTTTAGCAATCTACGTCTTTTCCCTCACTTCCGTATACATCCATCCGTTCTTGTGTGGTAATATCTTCAGAACTTGCAGGTTTATAATGCAACTGGAGTGCCCGGCGCCGTTGTGATGAGTGATTGACAGGACTTCCGTGATGAGTCAATCCGTGCCAGAATAGACAACCTCCCGGTTGCAGTGGTACCATTGTGTCGCGAGCCACTGGGACATCTGTATCGCAAATCTGCCAGTCTCTCCGTTTAAAGTGGATCATCGGTCCCTCGTTATGAGACCCAGGTATAATATGCATACATCCGTTTTCAGGGGTTGCTTCGTCTAATGCGATCCACACACCGACAACGGTTGTTCCATGCTCCAGATTAAAGTACGCACAATCCTGATGCCAAGGTTTTTCAGAACCGTGTCGTGGTGGTTTTACCAAAGCCATATCTTGAAAAAGTGCGGGCTTGTCGTCCATAATTCGCTCTAAAACACCGAGAAGCCCTGCGTGCGCTGCCATCGCGTTCAAACGCGGTTCATAATTTACGTAGTTGAATATCTTTCTTATAGCATCACGACGTTCTGCACCTTCCATTTCATCCTTAAGCTTTGCCAGTTTCGGCTCAAATTGGATTGCGCGGAAGTCGGGGTTTTTGCCATCCATTAGATGAACCATACCTGCTATAGCGTCCTTTACTTCATCAGACGTAAAAGCATCCTCAATCACAAGGTATCCATGTTGATGAAAGTATTCGATTTCCGTATCGGTTACCGCTGAAAAACCACCAGAAATACTGTTCGCTACCGTATCAAAGCAGTATAGGCCATCCGAGTAAGGAATTGGTCTGGTAACCACAATGTCTTTAGGTTCGGCAGTCGCTGAATGATTCATATCAATTCTCCTTAAATTCGCCTCGGCTTTCTTGTTCAAATAACGTTAAGAAATCGTCAACACGATCAACAGCAGCTTGGGCGCGTTCGCGTGCAGATTCACTTTTCTCCTCCTCAGCTATCCACTGCTGCCGTTGTGGAAGCCATTCGGTTTGGAGATAATTGAGTTGATTCAGGAAATGCGGGTCTTCTGTTTCACTGACAAAATACTCAATTATACCGAGTAACCCGTATTTGCGATTGATCTCCATATCGTCCAATTCATCTACCATTTGGGCAAAGAGTCGTTGATTTCGATCCTGTCTGATTTGCCCCACTTCACGCGACGATGCGGTTAGCAGTTTATCAACAAATTCCTGTTTGGAATTAATCCAACGCGGTAAATTTCTGACATACTCCTCTAAATCAAAATTGCCGCGTTGAAGTGCAAAATAGGCATGAATATGGATATTACGGAAAAAGCCTGTATATCCAACATTCGGATCCATAGTGTCTGCATCATAAAGAATCTGGTTTTCGATGTTGCCATACAACAGTTTAAAGTTTTCAGCAGTAAGATTCATCGGTTTCAGATGTGCCAAAACCACAGCCGTTGCGGCTTGCACAAATTCTGGTTCAAAGTCGTACATCGCTAAAATATTTTCAGTAATGACTGCCCCAGATTCATGATGGACCTTACCGTGAAGATTATGTTTATTGTAAAGATCAGTAACAACGTTCTGCCCAGCAGGGGTGAGCGTTTCATTTAGCCAGAAGCCGTTGTGGTCAAGGATACGTTTTCCGTTGTCATCAGTTAAGATGACCCCATCGTAACGTTTGGTGATGTCGTGTAGCGTTCCAGCGACTTCAAGCAGTTTGACATCACCGCCTTCCCGTCTACCGAGTTCCATACTCATAGCACGGACGCGCATGGTATGGTTCCACGTATAGTGCCGCCATTGAAATCCAACTCTGTTGTGTTCCCACAGACCAAAAGTTTCAGTAGTCAATGTTTCCAGTTCTTTCAAGACTTGGGCGTAATTCATAAAAACCTCGTTTTTGTTAGTCGTTATACGCAACACGAATAAGGGATAACCCGTGAGCAGGGACTGATGGTCCCGCTAATGCTCTGTCCTTCGCCTCTAATATGCTGTGAAACTGAACACATGCTTTTTCCACATTACCAGAGGCGTTTTTGATGTTTTTCAGAATTGTGCCAACAATAGCACGAACCATTCCGCGCAAAAAGGAACTCGCTTCAATTTCAAAGTAGACATATTGATCTTCTTTCCAACAGCACGTTTCAAAGACCTCACAAACAGGATTTAGTCTATCGCTCCCTGTTTTTTGGAAAGAAGAAAAATCCCATCTGCCAACGATACTTCGGCAGATTGCATCAGCTAACGCTACATCAATTGGTACAGCATAGAAGTAAGTAGTGTGCCGCAAAAGTGCTGATCGATACGCACGATTTAAAATCGTATACCGATACCGCCGACTCGTTGCGCTGAAACGGGAATGAAAGTCTGCATCTACCTCAGTAACAGAACAGACAACTATGTCTCGCGGTAAAAGGGTGTTCAACCCTTTCTGAAAAGCAACAATAGGGATCTGCAAATCGGTTTGAAAATTTGCGACTTGTCCTTCCGCGTGAACACCTGTATCTGTTCTACCTGCCCCGACAATTTGTATCGGTGTTTTCGTTAACTGTGTCAATGCCTCCTCAACTGCTCCCTGAATTGTTGGAAGGTTAGGTTGCGTCTGCCATCCGTGGTAATTAGTGCCATCGTATTCAAGCACAAGTTTAATATTTCGCATCATTTCACGCTGAAACATTTGAAGCACGCTAATAGATACAGATTATCACAGTCTGTATTTAGGTGTCAAATCAATTTTAGCAGAGCCATTCAATTCTCCAATAGTTCTAACTTCTACCAAGGGGCTCTTCTTGTAGGAGCGAGCTCCAACTCGCGCCATTTCGACTAAGACATGTAATAAACTGAAAATTGAATGCCTCTGTGAATTTTAGTTATTCAGAAGGGAAATGAAGTGCATCTATTTTCAATATATGATACGATAAAGACATATTCAGAAAATTTGCTGCTGGAGGAAATAAGATAGTGAGTCGTGTAAAGATAGGTGTTATTGGGTGTGGCGCAATTGCACAAGTTCATCATTTACCAAACCTTAAACAACTTCACCGTGAGTTTGAAGTGTCGATTGTGTGCGATCTGTCTCTCGGTGCAGCGGAAGCAGCTGCGAAAAGATTCAACATTCCCCAATTTGTAGCAGATTATACCGAACTTTTAGATAGCGATATTGATGCTGTCCTGCTATGTCATGGAGACCCGAAAACAGAAGTGGCACTGGCGGCGTTCGAGGCGGGGAAACATGTCTTTATTGAAAAACCTGTGTGCTTTTCTTTGCAAGAAATTGATTCTATGATCGCAGCACAAAAGAAAGCTGGGAAAGTCGCACAGGCGGGTTATATGAAAGTGCATGATCCCGCCTTCCAACTCGCAAAGCGAGAGGTTGATACTATGGAAGGCTATCGATTTGTTCAGATAAATCACTTACATCCGAATAACCGACTGCACCTTAGCCAATTTGACGTAGAACGGTTTGATGATATTCCTCCAGATGCGTTTGCGCCTGCACATGCTGCGCGTGAATCGGCACGTGCTGATGCTATAGGTGATGTATCCCCTGAAGCGCAACGTGCATTTTTTTTGCTTTCCGGTAGTATGATTCACGATATCTATAGTTTACGAGTGATGTTGGGTTCACCGAATGAGGTGATCAGCGCTGAGGTGTGGTCTGGTGGACAAGGTGTGAGTATCGTTTTTGGCTTTCCGAACGGTGCACGCTGCATCGCTACTTGGGTGGACCTGCCCGACCTTTGGGACTTTAAAGAAACATTAGAAATCTACGGGGATAATAAACGGGTGCTGGTATCGTATCCTACCGGTTTTTCGCGCGGAATTCTTTCGGAGGTAACAATACACGGCATAGATTCAGATGGGACAACTTATAGTAAAACCCCAGCAATTGACTGGGAGAGCGCATTTGTGCGGGAGCTGCGCCATTTCCATGCTTGCATTACGGCAGGTGAAACGTGTTATACTTCTCTTGAATCTGCACGGGATGATATTGAACTGATTATAAACATTGTCAAATGTTATGTGGATAGGTCACCTGTTAAGTGTGAATATAGTGGATTTTAGAAATAATTTTACATTTCTTCTGTAGGAGGGAACTCCGATTCCCGACTGTTTCTAAAGTTCGGTCGCGATTCAGAGATCGCTCCTACAGAATGCAAATTGGCAAAAAAAGAAGAAATGTGGGCAGGTAAACATACCTGCCCACAGATAGGATTAATTTGAATTTAGATTATTCAACTTCAGCACCAGCTTCTGGTTCAACTTCAACTACTGCGGGGAGAACTTCTATTTCCACCTCAGTACCGCCTGTCACGATAAAACGATTGACAAGCAATGCCGTTCCAGTAATAGGTATCGGACGTGGGGTTGGTGCCAGATCCTCCATCAACTCTTCTTCATCAATTACTTCAATTATTTCACCATCTTCTGGAGACTCACCACCATCTTCCGCTGCTACCTCTTCGTCTGTTACTTCACCATTTTCTGATGGAAGTTCTCCATCTTCAGGTGAGGTATCAAATAAGTCTGCAAAAAGTGCCTCAAAGAACTCTTCGAAAAATGCCTCTAAAACAGGGTCTATTTCTTCAGACTCCTCCTGCAATGTAGCAAGTGTCACAAGAACTAATCCTTTATCAAACTGTCCATCTTTCAGTTGTCCAATCAATTGATCTAAACTTTCTGGTGGCGGGGCGAATGGATTACTGAAAGGATTAAAGCCATATTCAGTTACAGCGGCTATAGATAAACTTGCTGGTCCAGGAACAAAATGCTCAGGTATCTGAAGTTTCACTTCTCTGTACATCTTGCGGTTTCTTCCGGCGGCACTCCAATGCGGCAGCATCTCAACTACAAAAGTTGCTTCTTCACCTTGCTTAACTTCCCCGATGACATGTATATCAGTAATCTCTGTATGGAGAATGTTCGGAATGTCAATAAGAGAGATATTGATTTCATCTATAGTAGCCCTGCCAGCACCATTTGCAAGAATATGGGTGAATGACTGAACAATTACATCCATGTTTCCCAATACAGATTCATACGGATCCGGTGAAATTGACCTGAAAGATTCTGTGTAGACGTTTTTAGTCTCTTTAAAGCTAATCGCCACGTTTGCCTCAATAGTACCCGGACTAATTTCACTACGAATTGCATCTAAAGTTGTAGCAGCGACAATGGGGATTGCCCATTCTTGTCCATAAGCCACTTTGTGGTGTGTTTGAACTGGCTCTGGACTATTGACAGGTTGATAAGTCACTGTCACAGGGATCATTGGTGGTAATTTACCAAGTTCGCCAACAATTCCAGCTCTGAGGTCTTTCGTTATTGTGCCAATTGGATTACCGTAGGCAGATGCGGATTTAAAAGGTGACTCTAAATGAGGAACAATTCCGTCCACGACTGCCCTATATACAGGTAATGACACCTGTCCTTCACGAGAAATTCCATGACCGTATGCAACAAATTTATCGTCATAAACTTGTGTCACAGTGCCAAACCCTATCATGTTGACAACATCACCCGTTGCAAAAGCGACACCAATCATGTCGCCTGCTGAAAGATTAGGCGATGCATTCGCCGGAGGCGCTCCAGGTGCTCCACCAATTCTGGAATAGAATTCAATGTCATTGAATTGTGTGCCGTTGAGGTGTGAAGAGAGTTGTTGCAACCTGTTTGGGTCAATTCCGGAAATCGTCACAGGTGTTTTGACTGCGGTATAGGTGGAGTTAACGACAGCACCGGGTGCAGCAGGTGGATTCAAGAATTCACCAAAAGTATTATGAGCCAGTGTAGCTTCCATTGCCTCAATTGGTGTTACCCAGAACCGATGGGGTGTTTTTGCCCAATTATTCCCATACGCAAGCGCGCCGAAAACGCGTCCAGAAGTGCCAACAGGACTTCCAGACATGCCGTCTGCAACACCACCCATCGCGTTAACTGTCTCATCTGTTAACACACACTCGTAAAGTGGAAAGCCAAATCTCCAATCTTGAACTCTGCGAAATTCAGCCTCAACGATTACCTTACTTGTGCCTTCAATCACAGTAATAAGTTCAATCGGCGTTTTTGTCGCAAGTTTGCGAACTTCATCTTCATACATACTTTCGAGTTTAACTTCACCGACCACCGGTGCAGCGACAAATCCATCTGTAGCATCACTGATCGCAGGATTCTCAATTTGTGTTTCTTGATCTGAAGAGCAGCTCAACTGACACAAAATCACGATTGCGATTCCTGCCAAAACAAAAAAACGTTTCACTATATATCTCCTAACTAAAATTTTTTCAGGTTTTCTAAAGTTTTACAATTGATATTGAATATCGCTAAACAAAGTCTATTCTAAAACTAAAAATTCGGCTATTTCGAATTTGTGATAATTTCTAACGGTTTCTCTTTGTTTTGGTTTAAAACATTATATGTAAGGCTCACGGTAGAAATTTTAGAATAGTCATAATTAGCACTATATTTAATATCTACTATCTTGAAAATTATACTCCATGCAATATGGTTTTGCAAGGAAAAGAACGGAACATTTAAGGGAATTTAATACACGGAAGGAAATAGGGAATCGTGAGGTGTGTAATATACTCACCCCACGAAAATAAAGAAATGTGACTACCATGCGACCCAACCACCATCAACAGCAATGGTTTGTCCAGTAACCCAATTTGCTGCATCCGAGGCTAAGAACAGCACAGCACCGACAACTTCGTCTACTTCGCCGACTCGCCCCATTGGAATACGGCGCACGACATCTTCATAAAATTCTTTCCGTTGCAGTAGAACATCTGCAAGTGGTGTCCGGGTAAACGCTGGAGCAACAGCATTCACGGTAACATTGTGAGGCGCCCATTCAACAGCAAGCCCCTTCGTTAATAATACAACGCCACCCTTACTACCGGAATAGGCAGTTCGCAACGGCCCGCCCACTAAACCCATAGTAGAGGAGATATTGATAATTTTACCGCTTTCCCGCTCAATCATCGGTTTGACAAGCGTTTGCGTCAAAAAGAACAGTCCTTTTAGGTTGAGATCGTAGATTGCATCCCAATCCTCTTCAGTGAGTTCTAACGCAGGTTTCGGGCGATTTGTTCCTGCGTTATTAACGAGGACATCAACTTTTCCCCATACGTCAATAGCAGCTTGCGCGCCTTCCGCAACAGATTTCAGGTCACTAACATCAAACACAACAGGTTCCGCTTCTCCTCCGCTTGCGCGAATCTCCTCAGCGACTTCATCAAGGTCGGATCGGGTTCGGCTATTTAAAATAACTTTTGCCCCCATCTGTGCGGCAGCAAGGGCGATACCTCTGCCAATACCTTTGCCGGAACCTGTAATTAACATTACTTTATCATTCAATTCAAATCCTGGAAATGCCATAAATATCCTCCATTGTATAAGACTAAAAGTTTTCCAAACCAGAATCTTCTTACCTACTTGCTAACTTCAGTGTATTTTCTAATAACATTGCTCGCGTCAGCGGACCTACACCTCCTGGGACAGGTGTAATAAACCCCGCAATTTCTTTGACTTCCTCAAATTTAACGTCTCCAACAAGACGATTATCAACTGAATTGATACCAACATCAATGACGGTCGCCCCAGGTTTAACCATATCCGCCGTGATGAATCCGGGCTTTCCAACAGCTGCTACAAGAATATCTGCGTGCTTTGTTACCTCTACAATATTTTGGGTGCGTGAATGACAGTAAGTGACAGTAGCATTCCGATTGAGAAGCATTACGCCGACAGGTTTTCCTACGAGGTGACTTCTACCGACACAGACTACATGTTTTCCTTCAATTGGTTTGTCAGTTAATTCAATAAGGCGTATAATTCCTGTAGGTGTACACGGTGTAATCGTCTCTCGATTGATAAATAGATTACCTAAATTGAGAGGCGTTAATCCGTCTACGTCTTTATCAGGCGCGATTGCATCTATGACTGCTTGTTCGTCAATTGCCTCTGGCAGCGGCATTTGCACTAAAATGCCGTGTATGTCTTCACAAACATTTAATTCCATTACCTTTTGAATAAGTGCTTGTTGAGTTATGTTCGCGGGGAGTCGATGAACTTCTGAATGGAAATGTACCTTTTCACAATCGCGTTGTTTGTGTTTGATGTAGATAGTAGATGCCGGATCATCACCGACTTGGACCACAGCGAGTCCAGGGGTGAATTTAAGTTTTTTAAGTCGCTTCCGAATTGTGCTACGGATCTGCTGTGCAAGGCGAGTGCCGTTAAGGATTTCGGCTGACAAATGCCTTTTCCTCCCAGTTTACGGGTATTTGAAAGAAGTTGACTTTTGGATTAGGTCGAACGCATTTAAAGGTGCGTTGTCCAATCTTATGTAAGGTATAAGTTTATAGTAAAACTTACAATTAATGGGACACTTCTGTAGCGCAAACTGTTAGTTTGCGTCACATCGGCACAAACTAACAGTTTGTGCTACAGCTCCCATTGTCCGTTATGTTCCAAAACAGGTTTATCAAAGTGTCTCAATAATTTCAAAGTTCACTATATAATAACAGATAACTTCGTTTTTGTCTATAAATTAAATGTGCTTCCACCTATAATGGAACGCAAAACAGTGTCTATTTCATAGAGAAAAGTCGCCTAAACTAAGAAAGGAGAATGTATGATGAAAAAGTTTCTCATTGCAACTTGTGTGGTCATTTGCATAATAGGAATATTCGCAGTATGGTATTTCGGACCTGATAGTACCGATTCAAAAGAACTAAAAAGTGAATCTAAGGACAGTTCACGAATAGAAAATCATCTACAGGAAGAATCATCTGTTCATGAGTCTATACAAAAAACAGGCAAGGGTGATACAGCAGAGGAAATAGAAACCAAAGGAAACAACTCAAATCTGAAAAAGATTGATAGCCTTGGAGAAGACACAAAGGAAAAAAAGGAGCAAAAATTGCCCTCTGCAGATGATATAGCAGCGGGTGCCGCCTTTGAAGCATACGCAAAGGCTGAGATAGTACACAAATCCGCTATTAGTAAATTGAAGGAAGCATTGGAATCTGGCGATTCAGCCGCTATAGAAGCAGCAACGGAAACTCTTAAGAACGCAAGGTTAAGCCGGGAAGAAGCGCTTCGAAATCTCGCGCCTTATTCTGAAGCAGCAGCAGAGATATTGGCAGCAGATGAAGCCCGCGCAGCAGCAGCCGAAAAAGAAATTGAACGGATAACCGCTGATGATAAAAAACGAAACTACCGAAAGAAGGAAGCAAATTGTGGAGGAAGGGTTCAAAAGACTTTCACCAGAACAACAGCAGACTTTATTGGATAAGTTTCCAGAGTTAAGAGAACTGCTAAGCGAAGATTAATACTATAGTGGATTTTAGAATTCTATGGATACTCTGTACCGGTGAGGCTTAGAAACCTCGCCAACCGAGGGCGAAAGTGTATATTTATTTTTGATTCACCGAAAATAGTCTGTAGTGATTTTGTTTATAAGGGAAAGAATCACTGTATTTTTTTGTAAAATACCATCCAAAACTGAAACTACTAATAAATTCATTTTTTTTTGGCGAATTTTGACAATTTTGCAACCTTTTACTATTGAAATCGCGTCACTAACAATCAAATTTATCATTTCGGGGAATCTGATGGAAAAAGATGATGTTCAACTAATTGATAGCATCTTGTCTGGCGATGAATCTGCTTTCACGACTTTAGTAAAAAAATACCAAAAGAGCGTTCACGCCTTAGTGTGGGGAAAAATAGGGGATTTCCAAATTGCCGAAGAAATTACCCAAGATACTTTCCTTCAAGTACACAGGAAACTCACCACACTAAAGAAACCGAGTCAGTTCGCGGGATGGCTTTATGTGATTGCTGATAGGCTTTGCGCAGCATGGCTTCGAAAGCAAAAACCGAAGATGCAATCTCTTGACGCGTCTAACGTTATGACATTGGAAAGATATGCTTATGGGCAATATCTCTCGGAACAACGTGAAGAAGCAGCAACAGAATATCGCCGAGAACTTGTCAGAAAACTGTTAGAAAAACTGCCGGAAAGCGAACGGACAGTGATGATCCTGCACTACCTCGGAGAGATGACGTGTGAAGCGATTAGCAGGTTTTTAGGTGTGTCAGTAAATACAATTAAAAGTCGTCTAAGCCGCGCCCGAAAACGTCTAAAGACGGAGGTTCCTATGATTCGCGAAACTCTTGGTAGTGTCCAACTACCTGAAAACTTTACTGAAAATATTGCACAGCAAATTGCTACCACTAAACCTATCCCTACTCCAGTTGGGAAACCTTTGCTACCGTGGGCAGCTTTAAGTTCAACCGTTGTTCTACTCATTCTGATGCTCGGTGCAAGCGATCGTTTCTTCACCCGTTTCCAAAAACCATATAGTTTAGAAGCACAATCTGACACCACTGTTGAAGTCGTTGATTCACCTATTGTTGTTGATATTACGTCAATACTTGATGTTCAACATCAGGCTGCAGGTGTTGCTGTTCCCAGCGAAGGGAACAAGAACAACCAACAGGGTACCGATGCGGTTTTATTAGCAGAAGCCCAACAAGATATTTCAACCGTTAACCTATTAACACAGAAATGGACTCAAGCGAGTGGTCCCCAAGGCGGTAAAGTACACGAAATATTTCTTTCATCTGAAGGACAACTCTATGCTGTGTCGCCGACAGGTATCTATAAATTGGCAGCGGATGCGGCTCAGTGGACATTAATCAACAACACCGTGCCGACTGGTGGGATGCGGATGCCTATGGCAGAGGCAAACGGGATACTCTATATTGTCTCTACGGATGAAGTATTTGCTTCAGCTGATGATGGTGTGACGTGGCATGCCCTTGGTCCACGACCAAATGGACATGCTATCGGATTAGTAGTTATAGATAAAGTATTTTACCTTGCGATTAAGAATGGCATTTTCCATTCAACTGATGTTGGTAAGCAGTGGTCACCTTTAAGCAATGGCTTGAACGACAGAACAATTACGGCAATAACTTCAATTAGAAACACAGTTTTTGCAGGAACAGACAGAGGACTTTACCGCCTCAGTGCGGGTACCTGGGAAAGATTATCAATAGATCCATCAAACAAAATCACCTCATTAGCTGTCAATGAAAATAATTTGTATGTTGGAACAAAATCTGATTTTCCTTCAAAGGAATCTGAGACATATTCTGTAAAGGTCTTAGAGCTAACAACTGGCTACAATTTCTTATGGAAGGTTTTCTATTCTTCTGATTTAGGAGATTCATGGGAAGAAATAACACCAAAAAACAGGTTTCGCAATGTGGCTTTGGCTAATATTAATGTGGTTAATGTGGCTTTGGCTACTAATATTAAGGTATTGGCTGCAGATAATACGCTTCTTGTATTAGGAAATGATTTTGGACTCTGTTCCAAAAACAGAGGACTGACGTGGCAAGTCTTCAGAGGAGTGCCAGAATCGTACACATTAAGTTCCCATCCGGTTGCTGTCGTAAACGATGATACTTTTTATAAAGTAAAAGGGGCTGGTCTTTACCGAACGGTTGATAGAGGTGAATCTTGGAATCTCTTTATGAAAGGAATGCCAGGCACCACAAGGCGGAATTTAGTTAAGTACAAAAATCAACTTTACAGCCATAAGTACCAAAATATTCTAAAATCAACTGATGGTGGGGAATCGTGGCACCTCATTCGCGTTAATTCAAGTGCGGATACGCGTGATAGTAACAAAAGAAGCGATACACGCAATATTTTTACTCATTTTGGTCAGAAGTTAACAATTGCAAATGACACCTTCTTTGCACTCGTCCCAGAAAAAAGTGGTATGCGCGTCGCTCGCTTATCTGCCAATGAGAAAAAACTTGTTTTAGTTGAAGGAATACCGCCTTTCACTGGGGATATTAATGTAAATGTCTCATCTGATAGCGAGGAATATGTGCGTGCCTTAGATGATTTCGTTAACCTTGCTGAAAAAGGAGAGATAATATCAGGAGAGTTTGCTGTCAGTGGTGAAAAGTTTTACTTAGAATACAATCGCGAACTTTTCAAATGGGAACCGGGCAGCTCAACGTGGTCCAGCATAGGTTTAATAGATGCAGGTGAACAACGCCCTTACGGTAGGAAAGGATTCCGGCTCGCTGTTTCAGATGAAACAGTCTACGTAGGAAAGCGGGATGGACATCTCTTTCAATCGCTTGATGGTGGAAACACGTGGAAAGATGTTACGCCAAACCTTCCAATTTCCTTTAATCTTTTCAAAGAGATAGTTTTTGCGGATTCAACGGTTTATGTTGGCACTGACAATGGTGTATTAACTTCAGATGATGGAGAAAAATGGCGTGTACTTACCGATAACAATGGGGATCGAATTGCAATGGACTCTTTAGCAATTGCAGGCACTGAGGTTTATGGTGCATGTGATGCTGGCATCTATAAATTAGACAATAAAGGTATATGGGAACTGAGCTGGTCAGAAGTGCCAGATAGAGTACGTGACCTCGTTGTTAGTAATGATATGTTTTACATCGCAACCAATCGTCTCGGAATGTTCCACATTCCGATTAAAAAAAGCGATGAATAATATCATAGGATGTTGAAAACAACCATAAATTTTTTATCCATAATCACCATCTATAGTGAACTTTAAAAATAAAGATACACATTTTCTGTAGGAACGATCTCCGATTCTCGACGAAACTCACTGATAGTCGGGAATCGGAGTTCCCTCCTACAACTCAAAATGTTCCGTTAATTCCAAAGTTCACTATAAATCAAAAGGAGTATAAAATGAAAAAGTTTCTCATTCCAACTTGTGTAGTTCTTTGCATAATAGGAATATTTGCAGTATGGTATTTTGGACATCAACGTGCCGACCCAAAAGAACTAAAAAGTGAATCTAAAAACAGTTTATCAGTAGAAAACCGTTCACAGGAAACAGGCAAGGGTGATATAGCACAGAAGATAGAAACTAAGAAGGAAAGTTCAAATTCTAATAAGGATCACGACACCGGAGAAAATTCTACTTTAAACGAAAAAATGAAGCAAGAACAATCACCTTCTGCTGAAGATGTAGCAGCAGCGAATGCCTTTGAAGTATATGTAAAGGCTCAGATGGAATTCGATCTACTTAGTGAATCCTTAAAAGAAGCACTTAAAGCAAGTCCCTTAGACTTTGATCATATAAATTCGGCACATAAAAATCGCAAAGATGTTGGGATGCGCCGGAAGGAAGCACTCCAAAATCTCGCTGTGTATTCAAAAACAGCAGCAGAGATATTGGTCGCAGAAAAGACTCGCACAGCAGAAGAAGAAACTCTCATAGCAGAAATAAGAGAAGAAATTGAACGGGATGAAACTGAGATAAGAGCTGATGATCAAAAACGGTCTGCTGAATCCGCTGAAACGGAGGAAATGAGAAAGCAGATTAATCAGATTATGGTGGAATATTACAATATGCTTTCACCAGAACAACAGCGGACTTTATTGGATACGTTTCCAGAGTTAAAAGAACTGCTAAGCGAAGATTAATACTATAGTAGATTTAGGATTACTTAGATACTCTGTCCCCAGTAAGTTAAGATACTTCGCCTACCGGCACTTGAACGCTACTCAATCTTAAGGCGTTTTTGACGATCTTGTAAAAATTTAGTTACAGTGTCTGAACTTTGGAATCCGAGAGTGCCTGCTTCGTCAATAACCATTTGCATTTGGACAGGGTTATGCGTCAGCATCCTCTCTGCTTTTTGGTAATATTCAGCTGCCACATCCCGTTCTCCGCTTTCTTGGTGCATCACTGCTAAGTAGATATGTGCAGCAGCGAACCTTGGCGATTCTGTGCGGTTTTTGATAAACTCCTCAAATGCGAAACGCGCTTCGGTATAACGTTGGTCTTCGAAGTGAACCCTACCGATGCGAAATAGTGCTCTATCAGCATAACTGTCTTTGTATCCATCAGAAAGATAAAGTTCGCGTTCGGGATAACTAATAGTCGTTTGGTAAGCTTGCAATGCTTCATCAAATCGCTGGAGTTTCCTATAGATTTCACCTACTTGGAAGGTTGCCATCATTGCCTGCAAAGTATTTGGATGTTGTTTTACAACAACGTTGAAAGTCTTGAGCGCGCTGTTTGGTTTTTCAAGTATATCCGCATAAATAATACCCATACGGTAGCGTGCTTCAGCTGCATAAGGTGACTCAGAATGCTCCCGCACCACTTTATTATATGCCTGAGCGGCTTTAGAATAGTCCAGTAACTCGCGTTCATAGATAGTAGCAATTTGCAGTTGCGCTCTGATTTTCTCGGCAGCGCTTACCTTTTCGTCTTTAATTTGTGCAAGTAGATTCTGAATAGCGGCACGGTGTTTAATCGAACTTAGTTGTGCTGCAGCTTGTTTCGCAAATTGTGTATTTGGGGCATTGCTGATTAGATTACGGGCAATTTTTGAAGCCTCATTGTAATTACCATTTTCCACTGCCGTTTTGAGTTTTACGAATTCATGTTTGGGGATGAGTTGTGTTAGCGTTCCTATTTTTTTTTGAACCAATTCAGTCACTTCCGCAACACTTTTATCATACATTGCTATCTGCCCGAGATAGACCGGATCAAGCGTTGGAAGGTAAACATTAAGAAAAATTTTAAATGCTTTGCGTGCTTTGGCATAGTGCTGAATTTTCTCATGGCAGATGCCGGTCCAATAGAAAACAGCGTGCATGTTCCAGAAGTTCGAATATGTCTCTACTATATCATCGTATACGGTAAGTGCTTGTTGATATTTTTCCGTCTCTCGATGTAAATTGGCAATATGAAAGAGAGCTTCCGCAGCGAAGCTGCTTGTTGGAAAATTGTCAGCAACTTTTTGGTAGGCATCAATTGCTAATGGTAATTGATGTAACGCCGTATGCCTTAAATGTGCGATCCGCCATTGTGCAGCAGCAGCTAACTTATCAGTAGGATGTTTTTTAAGCAACTCTTGATATGTTTCAATTGCACGTTGAGGTTGATTGAGTTGGGAATGCATTCGGTAGAGTTCAGCAATCTGAGACAAGGCAACCGCTTCAAGAGGGGTACCTTTGTATGAGCGAATAATCTCTCTCTGCATCATCAAATCTTTTAATGCAGTCTGAATATCTCGAATTTTCTGCAATCCCATTTTGTGAACGAAATGAGTTTCTGGGGCCATGTCAACAAGCATGTGGAGATTTTGAATAGCCTTCCCATGTTCTCCCATTCGGCAGTACACGTCACTAATTTTAATATATGCCAGAAAAATTTCAGCCATCGGCAAACCAGCCGATTTCATCGCAAGGATTTTTTCGTAAGCCTTGAATGCCTCTGGATATTGCTGTGTATAGTTGTAATAGATCTCACCGAGTTGATAGTAAAGTTGACTCTGTGTCTCAATGTCCTTTGCGGATTTCGTGAGTTTCTCCAACTTAGCAGCAGCTTCCGCATAACGTAGTTCTTTAAGTAAGGCGTTAACTTCATCATGCTGCGCGTGCGCGGTGGATAAAACCAGCGATATTAGCAGCATACATAACATGGCGCGTTGAATAATAGAAGTGAATTTCAATTTTTCCACGTAAAACTCTTTTAATTTAAACAACTATCTGAGAATTGTAACATCAAAATTCAGAATGAACACTCTTCAGGTGTTTTGTGGCAATATTTGCCCAATTGGTGCCTTGTGCTTGGTCTTTGACGCGATTGAGCTGACTAACTGTATCCCATTTATCTGAATTGCGAAGGTGTCTATTGCGCAAAACATCCTCCATGTTCCGTTGAATATCTTGATGTCTATACTGCTGAATGCGAGCGTCCGCAGAGTCAATTTGACTTATCTCAAATGTTGGCGCGGGACGAAACGGATTTCCAACGAAAAACGCAATGGAAATTACCGCAAAAATGAAAAGACAGAAACTGACTACCTTTTGTTCCCGAAGCATTAATAGCAATCCCGCTGCAAAATCCGATAACCGGGAACTGAGTGACGGTTTTACAGGTGGCACCTCCGCGAGACGTCTGTATAGTTTCATCTCAAGGTTAGGTGGAACAATTGCATGAGACGTTAATTCTGTCTCTGCTTCATCCACAAGGCGAAGCACACGCTTATATGCATTGACCTTTCTGGTGCAGCTACCACATGTCGTAAGATGCCGTTCAAATTCGGCTACTTGTGATGTATGTAACTCACCATATACATAGTCAATCGCATCTGCTTCAGATTTCTTACATTTAGGCATGAACGGGCCTCCTATAATTCATTATTTTCCCATAAAGGTCGTAGCAAAGTTTGTAACTTTTTCATAGCGCGATGAAGATGAATTTTCACAGTACCTTCAGCCATTCCAAGTGCTTCTGCAACCTCCCGAATCTGTAACCCCTCATATCGTGTCAACATAAAAACAGCCTTTTGTTTCGAGGAGAGTTCGTCAACTGCTTCACGAATTATGCGTCCGCGCTCTTTTTCTTCAAGTTGTTTTTCAGGATTGCTTGAGATGTCTGTAGCAACGAGTCTTGCTTCAATAACATCTTCATCTTCAAAAATATAAACAGGTTGTCGTGCTTTAGAACGGTGATAATCAATAGCAAGATTAGATGCAATCGTATAAAGCCATGTCGAAAATTTTGCTTTCGGTTCCCATGAATCCAATGCACGATATACCTTGAAAAACACTTCAAGGGTTAAATCTTCAGCATCTTCATAATTCCTAACAGAACGTAGGAGATACCCGAAAATTCTACGTTCGTAGCGTTTCATCAATTCATCAAAAGCCTTCTGGCTACCCAATTTGAACTGTGCCACAAGCATTTCATCATCAATCAATTTGTCCATAACTTTTGCCAGACTTTCGTTTAGTTTGTGAACAACTGACTCTTTGTAACGTAGATGCGCTCTTTTAAGTTTACAGAAATTGTGATTTTGTGTCAAAATTTGTTAGAAATTCAATCAAATTTTGCCAATTACTCATCTTCTTGTAGAAGCGACCTTCTCCAATATGTTTTGCAAAACCAGAAAACTGATTGGCTCTGTCAAATTAAGTGGATTTTTAGAGGAAATTCAGTTAGAATGATAACAGTAAAAACTTACGGAGGTGTTTTCGTGGCACACACACATTCTAATTCTCAAACACCATTAGTGATTCCAGCTTCAGAAACGGCAGAACGGATGGCACAAGCAGCAGCCAATTTTTTAGATGTTTTGCCTCCTACTTTACGCGAAAAGGCGTGCCAACCTTTTGATGGAAATGAGCGGTTTCGATGGCACTATATTCCTATAGAGATGTGGGAACGTCAAGGTGTTTCACTAAAAGAACTAAATGCGAACCAACAAAAATTGGCGTTTGCCCTCATGGAGAGCGGATTGAGTGCAAAAGGTTATGAAAAAGCCCGTGCAATCATTAATTTAGAGTCCATATTAGGGGAAATTGAAAAGACAGCAGGAGAGACACGACTTGAGCGTAATCCTGAGTTCTACTTTTTTACCGTCTTTGGCGATCCGACAGGCAATGGTGCATGGGGTTGGCGTGCCGAAGGACACCATGTTTCACTGAATTTTACGGTAGTCAATCGCGAATTGATCTCTCCTAATCCTTTCTTTTTTGGCTCGAATCCAGCGGAAGTGCCTGAAGGCGAAAAAAAAGGATTACGGGTGCTTTTTGCTGAAGAAGATTTAGCACGGCAACTCTTATTAAGTCTAACCCCATTCCAAAAAACGCAGGCTGTTATTAACACGGAGGCACCATCTGATATTCTGACGCGCAATGTACCTAAAGTTGAGTTTGAAGCAGTTGAGGGTTTGGCAGTTGAATCCATGCAGACGCATCAGCGCGAACTTTTAATTCAATTGGTTCACGAATATATTGATAGACTTCCTGATGAGATAGCGGAGATAGAACACCGCAAACTAAGAGAAATCAGTTTTAATGATATCCACTTTGCTTGGGCAGGTGGTGAAGAACGTAGGATGCCCCACTACTATAGACTTCACAGTCCATTTTTCTTTGTGGAGTATGACAACACGCAGAACAATGCGAACCATATCCATTCCGTATGGCGACATATTGAAGATGACTTTGGTGCTGATCTACTTCGGTTGCACTACCATAAAACTGACCATCATGACCATTAGATAAATCGTTGTACATAAAGAAAGCCGCCAACTTTGGCGGCTTTCTTTATGTACGAGGTTTAGTCTGAATCAGATCGTTATCTATCGGATTTCAAATTACCCCAAGTAGTGGCAAGCTTATCAGCAGGTTCGACGGCAGTTACCGCAGTACTGCTGAGTACAACAAGTCCTGTCTTTTCAGAATTTTTTCCGTGGACAACAGAATGCGGGTACCAACCACCCCAACCTTTTTGCCCAGGAGTGTCTACATCACCATCATTCACACAAATGCCTAAGCCGATTTCAATACCTTCACTAAGTTCTATATCAAGACCGAAATTCGCAGGTGTGAATTTAAATTCGTAGTATGTTTTCTTAGCACTCTCGTCTCGGGTAATAGCAAAATCTCTCTCTGCTTCAAGCCCAGGTTGTCCGTTTGTTCTCTCATTATGAAGAATCAGGTTTTCTCCATTGTTGTCTAATGCGACGTTATAGAGAAAGAGCGCTAACCCTCCAGTACGCTTGCCAGTTGGTTCAAAAGCGAGTTGTGCGGCATCACCATTCCATGCAGCACCGGAATTTTGATGCTCGTCATCCGTAACACTCAGGGCAAGATACGCCGCATCAGGGTTCCAAGCAATCATGAAACAGACTGTTTGGTCATCAGCGTTGTTCCATTTTCCGCCGCCGTGTTCTTCAAAAACTTTAACCGCGCCGCCGACGCCTTCAAATTCTACACCGCAATACTGGGACCCGTCTGTACCAGTGACAGATTCCATAACGCCACCCCATTCGTCAAGATTTCCATCAATGGTAACGTCAAGACCTGAAGGAGCATTGTATACGTCGTGAGTCGGATTGCGCCACTGCGCATCTGCGATATTGATTGCAAACAAACATACTGCTGCTAATAGTGCAGCAAAAACAAAAACTGATTTTTTCATCTAAATTTCCTCTCTATATTAATTGTTATCTTCCACCTTTTGTGGTGGAAGTTTGATAGTGCAACACAGTTGCTTTTTTGTTAGTAAGTTTGGGCAGACATGTAGCTGCCCAAATAGAATAGAAGTGGTTGTTTTTACCACTATGGTTACAACGGTTTTAGCGTATACCTAAACTGTTAACGGGTTGATTTTAGTCTTCCCCACGTTGTCGCTAACTTATTTTTCGCTTCAACAGCAAGGGTTTCATCAGTAAGTCTAACGAGGCCAGTTTTATCAGCATTCTTTCCGTGGACAACAGAGTGCGGATACCAGCCGCTCCAGCCTTTTTGTCCCTCTTGGCCGGCTGCTTTGTCTCCATCATTAACACAAAGTCCGACTCCGAGTTCGTAACCTTCTTTAAATGGAACTTTCAATCCCAAATCTTCAGGGGCGATTGCAATTTCATAATAAGTTTCTTTTTCGTTCTCGTTTCGGGTTATGGCGAAATCTTTCTCAGCAACAAGTCCAGGGGCACCGTGTATTGTCTCATTATGAATGATGAGATTTGCCGCGTTACCTAACGCAACGTTATAGAGAAAGAGTGCCCCAACACGCTTGCCTGTTGGTTCAAATGCCATCTGTAGGCTATCACCATTCCAGGCTGCACCACCATTTTGATGTTCGTCATCTGTAACACTTAGTGCTATATAAATTGCATCAGGATCCCAAACGATTGCAAAGCATGTTTCATGATCATCGGCACCGTCCCATTTACCGCCAGCGTGTTCTTCAAAAACTTTAACAGCGCCACCAACACCCTCAAATTCAACACCACAAAAGGGGTCGCCATTAGTCCCTTTTACTGTTTCAAAAACACCTTCCCACCCTTCAGCGTCATCAAGTTCACCATCAATGGTAATGTCAGCTTCGTTTTGAAGGGCATTGTAAACATCGTGAGTTTTGCTGCGCCACTGCGCATTAACGGCTACAGTCGTGAAAAATAGCAATACAGTAATTGCAATCAAAAACTTTTTCATCTTTTTTCTCCTTATTAGAAGTTAAAATATCGTTTGTAAAGAAAACGTGTTTGTCGTTCGCAGTTTACAAGATAAATTTATCGTAATTTATTGATTCTAACCGTATCTTTAAATAGATTTTGCTCAAATCAACATCAAATTAGCGATTTTCAAAAGCTTGGTCAACTTCCTTGCCACCTAAGCAAAATATGTACCTGTCACTTGAACCGATATATAGTTTCCCGTTAGCGATAGCTGGTGAAGAAAGGAGTTTCAGTCCATATTTTACGTTTTGTGTATCATATTCCCATCTGATGCTGCCATCATCAATTGCGAGACAGTAGATTCGTCCTGCTTCAGTTGCAGCATAAACTGATGCTTGTGTGATAGCAGGTGATGATACAACAGATGCTTTAAGATAGGTCTTCCAATGGACTTCACCTTCTGTCGCTGTGAGTGTATAGACAAAACCATCTCGCGAGCCAAAGGTTACAAAATTGTTATGTACGGCAATAGCAGTGAGTACTGCGTCGTCTGCTTCATATTCCCACACGATGTCCCCGTTCTCTGTATTTGCAGCGACAACCTTTCCTTTTGGAATGGGATCACTTTCAGAAAAATTGCCTCTGCCTAAGCCGAAGAAAACCAAGTTGTCGTGTGCGCTTGGGGTGCCCCAAACCGGATACGGCATCGGTTTTGACCAGATTTCGGAGCCGGTTTGTGCATCTACAGCATATATTTTATACTGCCCGTAACCAGTACCAAAATAAACTTTCCTATCCTTAACTAAAGGAGACATATCCGCATGAACAGCAGGAAAATGCCAAATTTGCTCACCTGCCAGCGCGTCAAGACAGTAAATACCGTCCGCACCAGCAGTAAAATAGAGTCTGCCCTGCGTAATAAACGGGGTTGACTCAACATGGCTTGCAGTTGTGAAACTCCAGATGGGATCACCAGTATTTGCATCAAGACATCGGAGTTGACATCCACTATCATAATGGAAACCTTCACCGATGTAAACTCTACCTGCTACAACAGCAGGAGATGAAAAGATCGGTATTTTAGAGTCGTGCCGCCAGACAACTTCACTTGTATCTGTATCAATACAGTAAGCTGCTCCACTCACAGAAAAAACTGCTCCATGGGTAGCACCGATATAGAGACGATTACCAACAATAGTAGGTGACGAATGGAATTGAACTGTTTTTGTTCCTTTAGCTTTAAAAACCCATGACGGGTCTCCGCTTGTCGGACCAGGTAGATCGTCAACGTGACCTGTGCGATTCGCATTACTCCTGAATGTTGTCCATGCCGTGCCTGTTAACACATTTTTAACGCCAGTTTGCTGATTGTCTGCCCCCATTGAGGTGGTGCTTTGATCTATTCCCTTCCCAACAAATTGATATGTTAAGACAGCTAATCCAACGAGGACAACCAAACTAACGATAGATACAATAACTCTGCGAACAGTAAGAAAATCACGCAGCTTATAAAAATACATCTTCGTTGTATCGCGTGCAAACACAAGGGCGGTTATAATCGCAACACCAACAAAAGCAAGGATTTGCGGGATAATGCTAAGCAGCGCAGTGAGGGGACCGATAAGTTGCGGTATAACTGCATGCGCGGAAGCCGTAAAACAGACCAAAACCGATATGAGACATAAAACCAGTATCCATGTGCTTTTTCTCATAGGTTGTAACTCCCGACTATTTAGATTTATCTAAGAATTTTACGGCAAAATGCATAAGATTCTCAAGCATCGGACGATTTTGAGCAACTTGTTCTTTTCTATTGTTATGGAGACTCGTGACAAGATACATGCCTTTTCCATATCTTAATTTGGCGATAACAATTTGCTTGCCATTATTGGTTGTCGCGAGGACTTCAAACTTATCATTCCATCCGTTCCAAGAATCGTCAAGTGAAAGTTGTCCTGAACGGATACGATGCGGTGCTTTAAAAAGGTTCCCTGCTTTAGATGTGGGTTGGAAATCATTCCGATGGTTACTTTCCACACCTTTGAGAGGTTCAGGTAACCAACCATCACCGCAAGGACTTTCTGGATCGCTATCTTGACCAGAAACAATGACTACACCCCCGTTTTTGACAAAATCTTTAATCCGTTTTTCCTGACTGTCGTTAAGTTTGTAGCGACCGTCTCTGCCGATTGAGCGGCACCCAAGCCACAAGATATTTGTCTTGCTGAGTCCCGGCAAATTACGGTCCTCTGTCTGATTATATGCAACCCAACGATCTTCCACCTTACTGATTCCTGAGATAATAGGAATCTCCGCTTCATAATCGTCTTTGTACAAAAGAAGAAGTCGGATAGCATTTTCACCAAACATTGCGCGTAACTCCTTCTGGAATTCGGGAGTTGAATCTCTTCTTGAAACTTTGAACTGATTGAGTTTCACTTCAAAATGAGTAAAACCCCACCGTCTCCAACCTCTCTCTTTATCTTTTGTAACCATGAGTTGAAACCATTTTCCTCTTGTATGTGCAATACTGTTGATCCGCCCTTCTTTTTGCTCATAACAAACAACAATCGGTTCCCCTCGCTTTAGAAATTGTGCAATCTCTTTCCTATGGTCAGCTTCACCTTTGTAAACATCAAAGCGGATTCTAATCACGTCAAATTGGCTGCGACCTTTAATGTTCTGTTCAACCTTAATATCAGCAGTCCGTCGTTTGGTATTGACATCTGAGATAGTTCCAAAGACTATGTTTGTACTTTCACTTGCAATTTCTGAGATGGTATAAGGTATTGAAATGTAGGCATCCGCGCTTAACTGTGTAAAAATGAAAAGACTAACAGCAAGCAGCCATATTAAGTTCCTACGTTTACTTTTAGCATTTTGTTGTTTATACACCGAAATTATTTTTTGCACTGAGGTTTCCTCCTGTGATTTCTGTTTTTTTTACTAAATTTTATGTCTGTTTATAGGAAACGATTGATTATAGGACTACGAAATTTGGTTTACGGCACGGGGAACGTGCCTACTACTTTTTAAACATACATTTAAATTGATTATTTTTGTTCAACCTTCATTTATTTCAGCCTAACAGCAGTTCCAGTGGCAGTTACCATCAACATGCCATTACTGGAACCGAGCACCTGATAGTCAATGTCAATACCGAGGACAGCATCTGCGCCTTGACGTTGCGCTATTTCTTGCATTTCACTGATTGCGGTCTCACGAGCATCGGCAAGTTTGCTTTCGTAAGCTTCTGACCGTCCGCCAATCATATCTGTAATACCAGCGAGAAAATCACGAAAGATATTTGCGCCCATGATTGCCTCACCAGTGACTAAGCCAAGATATTGTCCGATTTGCTTGCCTTCAATCGTATTAGTTGTAGTTGTTATCATTATTGCGATTTTCCTCTTGCGGTAATTTCCCAGACAGATTCAACTATCTCGTTGCGAATTCCGTAATATCTGTCGTGTAGATTAACATTAGTACAACAGTGTGTCGGTAAAATTTCCAGTTTATCCCCTGGTTCGAGGGAAACATCTCCATTGGAAACCAGCATTTTTCCATGTTCTTCGGAAAGTCCTATCATTTCAAGTCCTGGAATCCTGATCGGTTGTGGTATACCGAATTCCTTTGTGAGCACCTTCAAACCTGTATCTACAATGACGCGGTCTTGTTCGGGACGACTGACGACGGTAGCCAAAACTGATAATGCGTTGTCAAATTTTCCTCCAACCCCTTCAACATTGTGATAAGTAGAATCCATAAAGACATAAGAACCAGCCTGCACCTCAGTCATTTCGGGCATACTGCCTGTGATGTCAAAAGTGCCTGTACCCCCGCCGCTCATAATTGAAACCTCTACACCCTGCTGTTCAACAAAATGCTTCGTTTCAATCAGACGATGCATGGCTTCCCGGGTAGCAGTCTCCCGTTCGGTTCTGTTCGGTTTTGCGACGGTATGTCCCTCGTATCCCATCAATCCTTCAAACTTCAGGTTTGGACTTTGGCATATTTGGCGTGCTAACTCAAGCGTCGGTTGACCGGGTTCAACACCACATCGATCCATTCCGATGTTGACTTCCACTAAGATTCTAATCGTTACACCCTTGGCAGTTGCTGCATCGGAAATAGCCTGCACATTGTGTGCGTTATCCACAGCAACCATTATCTCAGAATGCTTTGCAAGGTTAATGAGGCGTGCAATCTTATGTGAACCAACAATCTGATTAGCAATCAAGACATCTCGAATTCCCGCATGAATTACTGCCTCCGCTTCACCCAATTTTGCACAAGTTATTCCTATTGCCCCTGCTGCAATCTGTTTGTGCGCAATAATCGGCGTTTTATGCGTTTTTAGATGAGGTCTAAGTTCAGTGCTGACAGTAGTGAAAAAAATCGCCATTTTCTGGATATTGGTTTCCATTTTATCCAGATTAATTAACAGCGCGGGTGTATCTAATTCAGTTTTGTGTTTACCGATATATGACTCGGTGTCTTGCATACGACACCTCTTACAGTTGTTTCACAGGGTTTGAAAGCGTACCGAAACCTTCAACATCTATCTGAACGATGTCGTCTGGCGCAAGCGGTAAATCATTTGGAACAATTATCCCTGTGCCAGTAGAAACGACAGTGCCGAATGGAATGGGGTTATCTCGCATTAAAAACTCCGTGAGTTGTTCAAACTTCCAATTTATTTGAGAAGTATTTATTTCACCTACATAAATCTCTTTTTCATCTCGCAGAATTGTGCACTTCATTTTAAGATTGTACGGGTCATCAACTTCAGAAGTAGTAATGAACATTGGACCGAGCGCACAACATCCGTAAAATACCTTTGATTGCGGCAAATAGAGTGGATTGTCACGCTCAATATCCCAAGCAGAAACATCGTTGCAAAGCGTATATCCGAGAATCTCACCATCAGCATTAAGAACGTAAGCGATTTCAGGTTCGGCTGCTGTTAAAATAGAGTCGCTACGAATCCCAATAAAATCGTTTGGACCGACACATCGGGATGGTGTTGCTTTGAAAAAGATTTCAGGTCTATCCGCATGATAAACGCGACTGTAGATATCTTGCTCGCTATCATCATCACGCATATCAGCACTACGTTTGTAGGTCACACCACATCCCCATACCTCAGGGGCATCTATTGGGACAAGTAGGTGTGGAATTTTCTCATCAGGTGAAACATTCAATTTCTCTAAGGTAAGTCCGTTTTCTGTCTCTGAAACCGACTCAGAGTCTTGGAATGCCGTGAAGCGCATCGGTGGTGGTGATGATACCTGTTCTTGGATATCTGCCAAAAGCACACCCAGCGTCACCCGTTCTTTATAGGCAAGTTCCAGGATTTCTAAAACACCTGGCGATTCATCGCTGGTTACATCAATAACTTCGTGTTCACGGGTGACAATTCCGACTCGCTTACCTAAATTAGGCAAGTGAAATTGGATGAGTTTCATAATTCTCCGAAATTTCCTGCTGTTTATTACGACACATCACGCAAAAACTTAAGCATCATTACGTCAAATGGACTTCGTAAGGTTTACTCAGTATTATTTTTCGATGGGATTAATGCAGTTTTTTCAAGAAACGCAATAACCTTCTCTGCAGATTCAATTATAGACAGTTCATCTGTATTGACAACAACTTCAGGTTCGTGAGGTGCTTCATAAGGAGCACTGATACCTGTAAATTCCTTTATCTCTCCAGAACGTGCTTTTTTGTATAAACCTTTTGGGTCTCGTTCTTCACACACGTCAAGCGGACATTCAACATAGACTTCAACGAACCTTTTTTCATCAATAAGTTCTCTGGCTTGGTCTCGGTCAGTGCGATATGGCGATATGAAGGCTGTCATGACAATTGTTCCCGCATCAACGAAAAGTTTCGCCACTTCACCAACTCGACGAATATTTTCTTCACGATCTTCGGGGGAAAAACCTAAATTTTTGTTTAACCCATGTCGGACATTGTCTCCATCTAAGACATAGGTATGATGCTTTCGCTCGTGTAATAGGTGCGCCACTACATTGGCTAATGTTGATTTTCCTGAACCTGAGAGTCCGGTGAACCATACGACACAACCTTTTTGGTTAAGTAGTTGTTCTCTATCTTCCTTTGTGACAGTTGCTTCATGCCACGTAATATTAGTTGCTTTCTGTTCTGCCAATCGATTATTCCTCGTGATTTTGTAATAGTAATTTGGGAATATCAGTTCCCTTAAATGCTTTGCAAGGGTAATACCCTTGAATCATATTATGATATTAAGAATGCACTTACTGTATAGTATACCAAAATCAGATTTCAAGTGCAACCTATTTTGATACGATATATTATACGTCACCTAAATCCTGAATTGCAAAGATTTTTCCTAATAAACTGTAGAAGCACATCCAAAAAAGTGGTATAATTGCTTAATTTCTAAAGCATAGCAGATAGGAGATAGGTATTTATAGTAGATTTTAGAATTACTTGCACACTTTTGAGCTGTAGGAGGGAACTCCGATTCCCGACATTCACAAAGTTCGCGATTCGGAGATCGCTCCTACAAAGACTTTTAAACTTGTTTTTATATTCTACTATAACTTTTAAAGTGTACTGTAAAAAGGAAAATATAATGGCTAATAATCAGGTTAAAGTAGCGGCATGTCAATTGCTTACAAGCAAGGATGTTAGGGCAAGCACCACAAAAGTGCTGAAGCAAATAGAAGTATGCGCAGAAATGGAGATTCAGATTGCAGCATTCCCTGAGGGATGTCTATTCGGTTACTGCTGTGATACTGATTATTGGAAGCAAATATCGCCACAGGTATTTAAAGTGGCAGAGGCAAAAATAGCAGAGGCTGCGCGCCGCAACAAGATGGCAGTTATTGTCGGTTCTGCAAATCACGATGGTGAAAATTGGCATAATGATTTAGCGATATTTGATCAACAAGGCAGTCTTAAATACCGTTATGGAAAAACTTTCCTCGCTGGTGAGAAGTGGTGTACGAATAATCAAGGAAAACTGCCAATTGTACAGCTTGCTGGAGTAGCCTGTTGCTTTATTATTTGTCACGATGTTCGCTATCCTGAACTTGTGAAACTACCTGCTGCGATGGGTGCACAAATCTGTTTTTTCTGTTCATGTGAAGCAGGTTTACTATCGGAATATAAACTCTCTGCCTACCGTGCTATGCCGATTTCGCGTGCAACGGAAAATGGTATTTATCTTGTGATGGCGAATACACCTGCAAATCCAGATGATATTAGGGCAGCAGGATCGTCACATGGCAACTCCAAAATCGTTCATCCGAACGGCAATGTACTCAAAGAAGCAGGATTTTTCGGTGATGAAATCGTATCTGCCACAATTGACCTGGCACAAGCAACAGGTTCACAAGCAAAACGGACTTACAATGAAGACACGATACTTAGGGAATGGTTTCGAGAAGGGTGTGAGTTTGTAGTTAAAGTCTGACATCAGCATAACATCTAAAAAAGTCGGATCAAAACTCATATATGTCCTCACGGCGTTTTGCGACCTTATGTCGGACAAGTGCTTGTAAGTCTTCTGGCATTCGCGCAAAAGTTTCAGGAAAAACGGGTTGGTGTCCGCCTTCGCGCATCAGATTCCACCAAGCAGGATAGTAAGCGATATTCAACGCCATACGATGTTTGTCGCCGGTTGTGTTCTCGCCTTGCCCGTGCCATGTCCCACCATGCCATAAAAGCACAGACCCCCGTCTTCCACAGACAGGCACAGGGTGACTTTCTGCAATATCGGATTGTGAAGGTCTACGCCGTGCGCGATGGCTAAACGGCACTACAAGCGTCGCGCCGTTTTCAACGGTAAAATCTGTTATCATCCAGATTGAATTAATCATCCATGGAGTTTCAGGTAGGCGCGATGGTAGATCGTGTGTTGAATCAGAATGGATACCACCCTGCGGGGCCTGTGGTTTGACCCACTTTGTGCAGGCTTCACCCAGCCGTGCGCTATCGCCGAGAAAATGGTGGACGACTTGTAGTACCTGCGGATGTGCAATGCATTCCCAACACATCTCATCAAGATTGACCACACCGAAAAGCGTTTGATAGAGTTCAGCGTTGGGGTCTTGAAAAGATTGACGGTTCTCAGGGTTTTGGTGGAGTTGGAAATATTTCTCCGCCATTGCATCTGCCTTCTCTGCTGGGATCGCATCCTCAATCAGACAATACCCAAATGTTTCAAGATGTTCTATTGCATCTTGTTGTAGCATTTATTTCAACTCCTGCATCATTCAAATAAGGAATCAAGCGCTTATCCCGAAAGGCATTTAAACGTAACTATCTTTCCCTATCAGAGATAAGTAAATCAAACGAATTGCTCTGCCATCCACCCTCCATAACGATATTATCCTTCGTTTCGCGTAACCGCTTGACCATACGGTCTTTCATGCGGCGCAGAACGTGTTTGTATCCGAGATGTGTTGCGAGGTTGTGGAGTTCATGCGGGTCGCTCTGCATATCGTAGAGCTCATCTTCACTATATGGATTGTAGACGTATTTCCAAGAATCAGTGCGCACCATTCGCACAGAGGCAAGGGTTGGTTCGTATCCATGAAATTCAGCGAAAACGTCATCTGGCCAATCTGATACCGTTTCACCTTTGAGAAGTGGCACAATAGACCTTCCATCAAGATTATCAGGCATTGATGCACCACCGATTTCCAAAAATGTTGGCATCAGGTCAACAAGGTTCACAAATTCATCACAAGTTGACCCATGTGATGTCACTCCTGGCCACCGAATCACGAGGGGAACGTGGTGCGTCTCCTCATACATGTGAAAACCTTTGTTGAAAAGGCGATGGCTACCGAGCATGTCGCCATGGTCAGTTGAGAAGATGACAATAGTATTGTCTGCTAAGCCGTTTGCTTCAAGACAATCAATAATCCGCTGTACTTGGTCGTCAATAAAGGTGCAAAAACCCCAATACGCTGCGATGACTTTCTGCCAGTCAGGCCAAGTCAAATGACTCGCGTTCCAGCGAAGCATCTCTTTCTGCTGAATAAGCGGTTTGTTGATGAACTGTTCGTCAAAGTTACCCCACCGTTCAACAAAACCTGGATCGTACATTGTATCATAAGGTTCAGGAACAGCGTAAGGAAAGTGAGGTCCAAAGAAATTAGCGGCAATCATGAAAGGTTGATTGGAATTATTATATCCATTGATTAATTCAATCGTTTTATCTGCAGTCCATGCTTCCATCGTTTGCTCAACAGGAAGTGGATGTCTGCCGTAAAAGGGTGCCTCTCCACCCCATTCATAAGGTTGCACAGCATCACGGTCAATCCTAAAATCAATCCCATCATCTCGGATCCACTGATGCCATTCATTGTACGGATGCCACTTGTCGTAACCCCAGAACTCGGTATCACCTTGTTTTGCCAGATGCCATTTTCCGACACAAGCCACGTTATATCCAGCAGCTTTTAGTAGTTGCGGGTATGCAGGTTTGTCAAGGATCTGATCTGAGAATACCGCGTTGAAATTGCCCATGTTTGAGAGTTGTCCATGATTGTGAGGATATAGTCCAGTGAGGAGTGAACCGCGTGCTGGTGAACAGAGAGCGATCGGGGTGTAGGCTTTGGTGAAACGCATACCTGTTGCGGCTATATTGTCTATCGTAGGCGTTTGGCAAACGGGGGCGCCGTTGCAACCTAATGAATCAAAACGTTGCTGATCAGTGAGTAAAAATAAAATATTTGGGGATTGTGACATAGTGTATCCTTTGTATGTTAACTGATTAGATTTTCCGGATTTAATGCATCCAATTCTGGGTGAACAAATCGTCCATCCTTCCGAATGAGTTTTCCATCAAAATACATTTCACCACCGCCGTACTCGGGCGTTTGAATCATCACCATATCCCAATGGACAGCAGAACGAACACCGTTATCTGCTTCTTCATAAGCCTGTCCGGGTGTAAAATGAAACGATCCTGCAATTTTCTCATCAAACAGAATATCAAGCATCGGATTTGTAATGTAAGGATTGAACGCGATGGCAAACTCTCCGATATAACGTGCACCTTCATCTGTATCAAGAATATCATTCAACTTTTCGGTATTATTTGCAGATGCTTCAACGATTTTACCATTTTCAAAGCGGAGACGAACGTCAGTAAAAGTCGTTCCTTGATAGATTGTAGGCGTATTGAAATGGATAGTCCCGTTGACAGAATCGCGCACAGGTGAAGTGAAGCATTCACCATCAGGGATGTTATATTCGCCTGCACACGGAATAACAGGGATGTCCTTTATGCTGAACTGAAGATCGGTATCTTCACCTACAATGCGAACTTCATCTGTTGCGTCCATGAGAACCTTGAGGGGTTGCATCGCGTGTTCCATTTTGCTGTAATCAAGGGTGCAAACATCAAAATAGTAATCCTCAAACGCTTCTGTGCTCATCTTTGCTTGCTGTGCCATCGCTGGCAATGGCCATCGTAGCACAACCCATTTTGTCTGTGGCACACGAATATCATTGAGCGGTTTGATCCAATACTTTTGATAACGCTGCATTGCCTCCGATGGAACATCAGACATCTCGGTAATGTTGTAACTGCCACGTATGCCTATATAAGCCTGAACCTTTTTTATCCGATATGTTTCATATTCACCAATGAGTTTTATACCAGCATCGTCTCCACCAAGAATAATTTCGCGTTGTATTCGGTTTTGCTTGAGTTCAACAAGTGGGATACCACCTGCTTTCCGCACAGCACGGATAAGGGCAATTACCATCTCCTGCGGAATATCAATGGCTTCAATTAGGACAAATTCACCGGGTTGGACTTTTGTGGAATGGGTTGTAAGTACGTTTGCAAGTTTATCAAGTCGTGGGTCGTGCATATTTTCCTCGGAAGTAGTTTTAAGTTTCAGTATCGTTTGAATGAGATAGAAAGTTTTCTTGCATATTTTCAGCGATGGATGCCCACCACGTATCGCCTGCGTTGACGCGTAAAACATGGGTATAGCGCGGCGCATCATTCGCACCTAAACTCTTTTCAATTATCTGCGTGTCTGCATTGTGTTCTAAAAACTCAGCGATAGTATTTTCCAGACGTTCAGGTGAACGGATCGCGATGATGTTGATTATCTCCGCTAATTCTAAATCCAGCAGAAAATCGATGTTCCAAAACAATTTTTTGCCGCTTTTAGGTAGTGGATTGGGCGGTCCCAATCCACATTCTCGGAATTGTATTAGCATTTCTTTTCTGATAGAATGTGGCGACTTGTCTCCACTTCGCGTTGCATGTCGAACAAGCCGCCGTGCCAGTGAGGTAGCCCCCTTTTCTGAAAGAGCGGAACCGACATAAGTATAATCTCCAGCGGGTACTGAAATCAATTTACCTTTTTTAAATCGCCCAAATTGTAATTCGGTATCTTCTTCAAGTCTAATTCGTAGAATGTATGTTCCTGCTTGTGAATTTTCTCCGACAATAAAAATGTTTGGAATTTTTACCATACCTCCAAATTTACTTGTGTAAGTTCAATCCCATGAAAGCATTTTGAATCTGTGTGAGTATACCTTTTCTATTAGGTTGAGTCAAGAAAAATCAGAGTCTGTGCTTGACTTTTTCAACCTAATATGGTATTACTTTGATTGCTCATGGAATTTCAAAAAGGGAAAGTCAACCCGTTAGCGAGTTCAGAGAAATAATGAAAGTAAGTCGATTGTCCATTGGATATATTACTGTTATTGCGTTGTTGGTAATACATCTCCTTCCTGTCTGGGGGTTTAAGTATTTTCCCACTCAGGATGGAGCAAGCCATATCTATAATGCTTACGTTTTGAAGGAATACCACAATCACGAAAACTATCGGTTGCGCGAAGTCTACAAACTAAATCCTACGCTTTTTCCGAACTGGACATCCCACGCACTTTTACTATTACTGCTATACATCTTTCCACCTCTTATTTGTGAAAAGATTGTGCTTACGCTTTGTATCGGTCTTTTACCTTTGTCTCTCTTTTATTTCCTAAAAGGTGTACAGAAAAAGAACGGAGCTTTCGGGTTGGTAGGGTTTATTTTTGCTTACAACTACCTGCTACACATGGGATTCTACAACTTCGTTCTTAGTATGTCCCTGTTTTTCTTCACTTTGGGGTACTGGTGGCGAATCAAGGACAAATTACGTTGGACAAACATTGTAGTTATATACCTTTTGCTGTTGGCGACTTACTTCACCCACTACCACTCTTATGCGCTGCTTATTATATCACTGACGTTCTTTGCGCTTTTTTTATCAGTTTACGAGATATTACACGAGGTATGGGGGAATAAAAAAACAACGCATCCACCGATACATCGCTTCAAGGACGCGATGATGAAATTCAAACCTACATTGATTTTTATCGTTACGCTTTTGCCTGCTTACTTTATCTTCCTTTCCTACTACCTTTACCTTGTTAACGCTCACGGGAGTGAAGGGGAGCATAGAGGTTTTGAATGGCTCATAAACTACTTTTTCTCTATGAAATCTTTGGTCTCGTTTCGGGACGATCATGTACTCATTGGACGGATGTTGTTAACACTTTTGGGCGTTGCCATTGTACTCACAGTTATCAATAGAGTCCAGGATTATCAAAAGCAATTGAAACCCCTTGATGAACCGCTCTGGACGCACATTGTAACCCAAACAGATGGGTTTCTGATCATGGCAATCCTCGTTACAGCGATGTATTTCATATCTCCCTGGTCCGGCTTTAGCGGAGGATGGTTAAATGATCGGTTTCATCTGTACATATTCTTGATTTTGCTTCCATTTTTCTCTATCAACTTACATCGCTACATAAACTATGGAGTTGCAGGAGTTATCATCGTACTTTCCTTATGGCATCTTGGCTACAATGTCCACACATACACAATGCTGAATCGAGACATTACTAACGCGCTTTCATTGAAAGGAATGGATGAAAAACATACAATTCTCAAAAGTCTACCCGGAGAATGGAATGGTTTTTCTGACTCACTCGGTTTTGAACCAGAGTATGTTGAACCGTTCGGACACATTGAATGCCTGCTGGCTGTGAAAAAGGGGATTGCCTATCTTAACAACTATGAGGCGAATACAGACCATTTCCCACTACGGTATAAGGAAAAAGATTTACCTGCTGACTTTTTCATCGTATGGCGAACAGAATATGATGATGTTGAAGGTTTGGAAGAAGAATACGAATTGATTGATTCCAACGATTACAATCGTCTATATCAACGCAAACGCGCCCTGCCGGATACCCAACTGTGGAAAGGAGTAGTCGGGATAGCATTTGACATGCAACCCCGTGACGCTCAGACAGCATCCGGATTTATCCCTGTGTATACTGATACAGTTTTCACTGATGGAAAATACGGTTGGTTAACGCAGTCGGAGCTGAACGACTTTAAAAGTGAATCTGAAGATCAACCGATGCACAGAGATAGCATTTTGGGAGAGGAAGATGGCGTTTTTCGTGTCACACTCCCCAATGGAACATACGAAGTGATATGTTATTTCGGTTTGAGTGAATCTGAACCGTTAGAGATAAACTTAATCGTGAATGGTGAAGAAAAGATACAGCGATTGCGAATTCCTCCCGGAAGTGATAGGATTTCAAGGACTTATAGAATCGAGATTACTGATGAAATACTGACTCAGGTAATATATGCCCGTGGAAAAGGAAATTATAAAAGATGGGGGTGGTGTAGTTGTACTATACTCTGCGTTGATGGTGATATGCAATTCAATCTTCCCGAAGGAACCGAAGAGTAATAACTTTATCATGCAAGTGGTTAATGTATAATTCTTTGTCTTATCTCAAAGGTCTTCCCCAAGTCACCCTTGTTTCTAATTGAAAACTGAGGTGTCCGTCACTATTAACATATTTAGATAAGATTTTAGACAGTTCAGCATCAAAGGTTCTGACGTTTTCCTCTCCCATGTCTTCCTTAGACAGACTTTGTCTCGAATGAAATGACTGAACATAGTCTGTCAGCGGTTGCGAGAAATTAACCGGTGCCGTCCGTTTATCTCCAATCAGATGTATGTGTCCTCTATCTGTGAGTACTTGAACCAGATCTATCTGTTTATAGTGCTTGTTGGTAGAATACTTGCGGATCAATGCAAGTTCTGCGTCATGCCAAGCTGCCCCAATTGGACGATCACCATCAATGATTACGAGATAGCTATCTGTTGTCAGGAATTTCTTGAATCTTGGAAACACCACGTTCCAGTCCATCCAGTGAATACTTGCGCCAGCTGTTACCATGCAGTAAGGTGGATACAATTGCACATCTTCAACACGTCCATTGATCCACCGAAGGTTTGGATGATTGCCATTGGAAAGCGACTTTCCCACGCGAATCATTTCCTGTGAGAAGTCAACAGCATCAACACTGTCTACATGCTTGACGAGTGTCCGTGCTATTTTTCCTGTACCACATCCGACATCTAAAACACGTCCACTTGATTTTCCCAACAAACTGAGAAGTATTTCATACATCTCATCTGGATAGGGAGGTCGTGACTCGTATGCTTCCGCTAAACTCCGGTTTTTGAATCGCGAAGCGTAATCGTCCCAGTATTGTCGTGGTCTTGCAGTTTCCATGTTTTAATCCTACCTATTGAATAGGCGAAAATCTAACGCCAACGCGTCCCCTATAGACACATAACCAATTTTGGAGTAAATACTGTTGGCAGTTGGATTTGATAAATCGGTATAGAGGCTACAAAATGCGTAGCGTTCCGAGAGTAGTTTCTTTGTCAAGGACAACACACATGAAGTCGCATATCCCTTATTTCGATGCTCCGGTGGTGTATATACCCAGTTGATTGTTGTGCCATTTTTCGTCGGACGCGTCGCGGCGATAGAAACCGGCGCACCGCGATTCCAAATGTATAATCGTTGAGCCTTGATGTGCTGTTCGGCGCGTTTTTTGGCACTTTCCAGATCAACGGACTCACCTGTTTCCTCCGAAAAGGCGACAAACCACTGTGCCATGAGTGGATGGTCGTCCATACGTGCCAAGCGTAATTTTCCCTGTGAAAGCGGCATACCCGCGACCTCTCTTGCTTCAAATACACGCAGGCGCATAACTATCCTGGGTGGAGCACTATGTTGGTCTTCAATCCAACAATCAGAAAAGGCTTGGGCTTCGGCTGCCGGTCCAACGATCCCCGGTATTCGCGAATTAATGCCACGTAGGTAGCGGATAAGATTAACTATAGCAACCTGGATATTTGCGTCAATTCTGCTCAAGATGATTCGGTGAGGTGGGGTCCTTACTGTGACACCGACGACTTTCCCTTGTTCCAAAATACTTAACAAAAGCGGCAACTCGGGTCCGTAGTAGTGTGGATCCTCAGCGAGCCTATAAGCTAAACCGATAGGCAGATTGTTTTCACTCTCATTCTGTTCTAAGTAGGCACCAGAAAGTGAAATAAGTTCGCTTGCGTGGTTGTGAGATATTATTTGGATCATACTTTTTCCTACTTCTTTAATGTTTTCAGGTTGCTAAACTCAAGCAATTGGAAATCAGCAAACAACCCACGCAAACGATTTTACAACAGAACGAAGTTTTCCACTCAAGGTTTCTCCGAGTCATCCTTCTCGAAACAGTTCAATACAGCATCCCAAGCGAGTTCGGAAGCTATATGACTTAAGACGAAGTGATTTATATCTGGATTATCTACTTCATCTGTTGTCACAGCATATAGGACATCCCCATCAACACTGGTATGAAACGGATAAATCGCTCGAGTCATCGAACTGTGAACATGCTTGGCTAATTGTCGCAGTTCTGCTAAATTGAGTTTCTGATTCGTAACTACTAATGTCAAAGTAGTATTACCCACCGACGGATTCGCGCTATCATCATCCGACGGCGGTAGATTCACAGCATCCTTAAGCGTATGTCTTGTACCAGTCTGAGGGTTGTAATGCCCTCTAACTACTTTCCCTTGGCGATTCATAATGGCTCCGAGTGAATTCACGACACTAAATACCGCAACCTTTGTGGGACCGGTTTGACGAAATGCGCCCCCTTGACCTGCACTTTCTCTTTCAAAAGGTTTCAATAGCCATTTCCCACAAGTAGCAGAACGCCCTGCTCCTCTGGCACCGAGAGGAAAAATACCCTGCTTAGCCACACGCAAGGCTGCCCGACCAAGCGTTTTATCTGGATAGATCCAGTTCGCTCGGAAAAAATCATAGATTATGGCCCCACGTACGCTATGTACTCCAGAGTAACCGCTCTGCGCGAATATCTCAGCAGATACCCCTGTCACTGCTTCTAAACCATAAAGCGAACCGCCTGCAAAACAAATAGCACTTGTGCCACCATCTGCAGCGGTAATACCTTGAACGGTGCCAGGCAATCCGCCGCGAATATCTACCACGGATTTTGCGCCGTTAGGAAAATAGAACAAGGTACACCCTGTAGGTCCTTCTTCATACTCAGCTACACCTATATGCAGAGAGGGGAAGTCAAATTTGAGTACAGGTCCTTCAAATTCTGTTTTGGGTATTAGGTGCGTATTATCGTTTGTTATAGGTTCAGGTTTGTCTGTCATCTTTTGATCCTCTTGATACGTGTTCTTGTTATCATTTGCAAACACGACGGCGGAAAACACCATAATAGCAATTGCTAACGACAAGCCATAGATTCTCATTAATTTATTTTTGTTCAGAGCATTACTAAACATTTTGATCTCCACAAAATAAGTCTTCTGGATTTCTGTTAAAGTTTAAGCCTAATAGATAGCAATTGTCAAGTGCTATTGTTGACTACGGGGTTGTAAAATTTTAGACGTTGCACAAGATGATGTTCTGTGATATGCTCTCAATTGTTAAAGAACGAAATTAGAAAATCAGATCAACTTCTGACGCTTAAGCAAAGGAATAGCAATGCAAAACGGACAACAAATAAGTTGGAAAGCAGTTAGCAAAACTGGAGTCGTAGCTGCAGGCGGTGCAAAGGCGGTTGCTGCAGGAATTGAGATTTTAGAAGCAGGTGGAAATGCAGCAGATGCCGCAGCAGGAACAATTCTCGCACTCAACGTAACAGACCACGGGGCCTGTTCTATAGGTGGTGAAGTACCACTGCTTATCTTCGACGCAGAAAAGCAGGAAGTCAAATCGCTTTCGGGGCAAGGACGTGCACCGCTTTCTCAAGCAGCAATTGACTGGTATATGGAAAACGGTATCCCGAATTTCGATATAAAAATGGCACCTGTTCCGTCAGTTGTAGACTTATGCACGACAACACTCAAACTATATGGAACGATGAGGTTTGAGGAAATTGTCACACCAACGCTGGCATTGCTTGATGCAGGTGAGGCGAAATGGCATTCTGATTTGGCGGTTACTTTAAGACGGATGATTGAAGAGGAACAGCAAACATCTGGAAGTCGTGAACAGAAAGTACAAGCGGCAAGTGATCGGTTTTATGGTAGAAACGGTGCTCAGAGTGATATTGCCGATGAATTAGAAACCTTTTACATTGAAAAGGGAGGGTTTCTGCGTAAGAACGACCTTGCTGCCCATGTCACGCTTATTGAAGACCCTGTAACAGTGGATTACCGAGGTTATACAGTCTATAAGTGTGGGACCTGGACACAGGGTCCCTACCTTTGTCAAGCACTGCGTCTGTTGGAAGATTTCGACCTCAAAGGGATGAGGCATTTCTCGTCAGATTACGTGCATGTCATTACCGAAGCACTCAAGTTGGCAATGGCAGATAGAGATGAATATTACGCTGACCCTGAATTTGTAGATGTGCCTATGACTAAATTGCTTTCTGATGCATATACCGAAATTCGCCGACCACTAATTGATATGGAAAAAGCATCACATGAAGCACAACCGGGTGACGTAGAAAATATGAAGCCACTGAAAGCAAATGGAGTTTTTCGACCTGGTGTTGGTGGGACAACAACATGTGTAGTCGCTGACCGATGGGGCAATGTCGTGTCTGCTACACCGAGTGCTAACGTCTACCACGCAGGCGGTACGGGCACTACAGGCGTCAGTTACGGTAATCGATTGCGGAGCCTAAATACAACCCCTGGACACCCGAACTGTATTGAGCCTGGGAAACGTCCAAGAATTACGCTTACACCAACACTTGTTCTTAAGGATGGCGCACCTATTTTAGCAATCAGCGTGGCGGGTGGTGATTTGCAGGATCAGGCAACGATGAATTTACTGCTTGATTTTGTTGAATTCGATATGCTACCGGAAGATGCTGTTACAGCACCGCGTTTCGCCACTGCCCATCATCAAGATTCGTTTGACCCTAATCCCAATCGTGAGCAGACATTTAAAGGTGCTAGCTCGTTGACTATAAATGACAGTGTAAGCGAAAACGTCAGGGAAGAACTTACCGGACGCGGTCATAAAGTTAAGGCGCAAGCAGGTGCTATTGCCGCACCCTCTATGCTTTATGTTGATAAAGATAGCGGGACGTTCTATGCTGCGGGTGACCCTGCTGCTGGCAGGCATGCTGCAGGACTGGAATAGAGTGAACTTGTGCTGTTAAGCTCCCGTCTGTTGCCAAATCTTAAATCGGCGTTGCAGTGTTGTTAAAAACCTGCGAACAGATCTATCGCTTTGTTCCATGCGCTGAAAATCCATAGCATAAACGAGTTCTTCTACTCGTTCAATTCCATCTATCGGTGAAGTCATTGTTGCCTGATAGATCGCATTATATAAAATGTTTTTGTAGCGACCTCGTTCACATTTCTTATCCGGAGACGGACAACCTTTACCGTATACCGTTTTGAATGCTCCCGAATCAAGAAGCAACCACCGCTCAATATGCGGTTCGGGAATCATGCTAATGACTATATCAGCTAAATCAGTTACTACATCATTGATCTCCTTTTCACGTTCTGAAAGACTTTTACAATTGCTGTCCGTGCCAATGATAACAAGATCTGGTAAATCTTCTTTGTTGTGTTGTAGATCTTGCACATATTGTTTTAATTCCGTAATGACCGTTCCACGCCCACCCCGCACACTGGAAGGTCTGATATTGATTTCAACGCTGTACTCGTGAGCAAGCCTCTGCACCAAAGCAAAGAGAAAATCCTCATGTGCAACATCTTCAACAAATAGATTGATATTACGCATCAAAGTCTCCCCGTAAGATACGTTCGGAAGGAGACAAAGCATCTTCGTCATTCAATACCACCTCAATATCTGACTTTTTCCAAAGTGGTCCGATATTCATCATTGTAAACGGCTCAATTTCTGTGTTTCCGTTAACCTTGCGACAAACATATAGTGATTCGGGAGGAACAAGATCGGGCAAGAGCGATGAATGCGTAGTCACAATGAATTGGATATCTTTAAGAATCATACGAGTTTCCAAAAACTTAGCAATACGCCGAATTCTACGAGGGTGGATGCCATTTTCCGGTTCTTCAAACCCTACCAATGCTGGCGGTTCTTTTGCGCCAACAAGAGCTAACAGTCCTAAAATTCTGAGTGTACCCTCTGATAACAAGCGGGCAGAAATGCGCTTTTCACCTTCACGGAGATCCAATTCTACCTCACCTAACTCATTAACACTGACATCAATTCCCGTTATTGATGGAATCATGGTCTGAAGCGATTGCTCAATAGATTCAAACTGTTTCTTATTGAGACCTTGTAAGGTATTAAGAAAGGCTGCAAGGTTTTCCCCCATTGGTCCAATATCATGAACTGCTTTGACCGGATTTGGGAGTCGCATCTGTTCTCTTGGCTCAAGGTAAAAAGTATGCCAGTTCGCCAACTCTTGCTGCATTGCTGTCAAATGGGGATAATGGGGTGGATAGTGTGACCTTGAAAGGATGCTATAGTCAAGATAACGTTCATAGTAGAGAGGATGTGCTTGCCCTTCCATCCGCAGGTGCAACCGATTCCTGTTCCTGATACGCTCTAAGAAAGGTTTCCTGTTTCCTTTTGGTTTACCCTCAGAACCGAGTGCTGCGAGATATTCATCTGCTACCCTTAAAATACCGAGTTTTGGAAGCATTTCTACCTCAATTCGATACCTTAGGTCTTTCTCGCGCACGGGGAGCGACCGTCTTGTAACAGGATTTTCTACATTCAGCGTATTTTTTTCTGCTGTTTCTTTGATTTTCTGAATATGCTGATTAACATCTGCAATAACAGCATTGGAAAGTTCGACATCTACCTCTATACAAAACGATACCTTTTCCTTTTCCAAGAGGCTTTTGATCCCTTCATCTCTATAGGTGAAGGATTCCAGCGGATGCCCTCGATACGGAGGATCAAAGGCTTCTTCTAAGGTTTGACAGGTTGCCATCCGTGAAAGAAGCTGCAGAGCATCAAGAAAATTGCTCTTTCCGGAAGCATTGGGACCAACAAGTACACAGAGAGGTTCAAGATTTACCTCAAGGTTCACAAGTGATTTATACCCTTGAATTTTGATTCGCTTCAGCATAGTAGCGTGCCTCCGTGTTTAATATCCTAAACTCCGCAGGTATTCTCTATTTACTACTGCAGCTTCAGCAGGTGGACGCGGGGGATACGGACGGTCAAGTTCTACTGAAACCCATCCATCATAGCCAACAGATTCAAGTCCTTCAAGTACAGCTTTTACATCAAGTCCAAGGTTGCCCGCGCCGAGTTCAGCAAAACGCGCTTTCTCACCGAAACGTTGCTTTCTATAATCCCAAGTTTCTGGGTCATCGGCATGGCAGTCTTTGAGATGGACATGCCCAATCCGATTACGCAAAAGGTCACTCTCAAAAACCTGCATCGGATCGCTTCCCGCGGCAAGCATGTGTCCAGTGTCATAAAGCAGCCAGAGACTCGGTGCTACTGCCAAGAGACGTTCCGCATCGTCAACTGTCTCAATCAAAGTGCCGAGGTGTGCATGGTGGAAACCTTTTATCTGATGTGCATCGCAGTAAGCGAGAATATCGTCTAATGTTCGGGCAGCGTTTTCGATATCTGCCTCACTCGGATTCGCACCACCCCATTCCCCACGACGTAGTGCAGGGACTTCAGCAGCATTGTTGCCTAAGGTAATGTTGAATCTTACTCTGTCAAGTCCCGCGCCGCCAGCGTTCACGATATGGAGTCCGAGACTACGGGCAAGTGTTGCCATTTCAATAAGACTTTCTGCTCCCTCAATAGGAACACTTTCGACCCCTTCCCAACCTGCATCGGCTACTTCGCGCAATACTTTTTCCGGATTTTCTCGCTGTTCCCCGCCAAATTGGATAAGATGACAAGCGAATCTTAATTTGCTCATTAATGTGTCTCCTTACTTATTTTTGTTAAATTTGTAATACCAGTGGTGGAATTGTCCGTAATCAGTGGCAGAGGCTAATAAATCAGGCGCAATTGTCTGTTTAAGACTATCTGGTATAAACATACTTGTGTTTAAGCGGTTCTCATGAAAAATACGACTTTGCGCCGCACGAATCACACTGTGCTGTTCTTTTACGGATAACTGAGACTCAACAAATCCGCCAATCCATAATCCGCGATAGGTTAATGCATCAACAGGCATAAGTCGGACATCTTCCACTACATTGGTGACAGATTCGCAAGCCAAAGGATCCCACAAGAGAAGACTAAGCACTTGATCATCCGTTGTAAAACCAGCCTTGGAAAATGCCCGTTGGCTTGCATGGTTATTGACACGGATTGATGCCTTTGCCCAACTCACTCCGAGATTAGAACCATAGGTTAGCGCATCCTGAATGAGAGAAGTCCCAATACCCTTACCCTGGCTTTTAGGATGAACAATAATAGTATCTATTTCCCATTGAGGCATTGGTTCAGGGACTAAAAAAGCAAAAAGAAAACCCGCAATTTCGCCTGTATCGACTGCAACGAAGACTTGATGTTCAGGTGACGAAATATGATCGCTAAAGACATCAAAGAGAAGAGACTCTCCCCATACTTCTTGTAATATTAGATGGATTGATTGTGCATCATCTGGACACGCTAATCTAATATTTAACATAGTTAGAGGTGTCCTACTATTATGGGCTGTGCAGATTCCTAAGTTCAGGGTTTAAACGAAATCCTTCCTCACGTTTTTGAGCCAGGGCTTTCCACGTGGCATCACATTCAATAAAGTGTCTCAAAACATCCTTAGCACTACGAACAACCGGCGATCCGTGACCGAAACACATAAGATCAAACTCAAAATGTAGCAATATTCTGAGGGATAAGCGTGCTTTGTTGATATCCACCAGATATTCAGGCGCGTTAATTCCAACCTTTCCGTCTGGAATGCCTTTGTCCTTTCTGCCACCACTGAGCAGATCACCAAAGATGAATGCGCCCCCATGAGGTTTTAAGTAGAAACTGACCTCCTCACCATGACGAACATCTGGAACACGCACAACCTCAACGAGATCCCAAAGCACATCTCTGTCAGCAAATATCCCATCATAAGCAAATTCAGCCTCTGGCACCTGATTTTCATGAAGCAAGACCTTGCATCCCCATTTGTGTTTGAATTCAGTCAAGCATCTTTCATGATAGGTACAAGTCAGTATTAAATGCGTTGGACCACCAAGTGTATCAAGCCATTGAATCTCACTTTCTGAGAGTGGGAGTGGATCAATCAACGCTCGGATACTATTGCTCTCGTCTTGCACGAAAAAACTATTCCAATTATATGCTTGATTCCGCGAAGCACCGTGAATTTCTGCCCAAGTAAACAGATTGGGAGTCAGTTTAGTTAACATTTTTATCTTTCTTGAGCATCCCCCAAGTTGTTGCGGCTTTGTCCAAAGGTGATACGCTCAAAACCTGATTCATATCTTGCTGAATCTCGGCTTCAGTTAAGACACGGTTATAGATGACAAATTCATCAAGCATTCCCTTATAGGACCACGCACCGTCTAACCGATTGCCGAACCAGTAATCTGCTTGCGAAATTTAACTTACTTCCAGTCGTCATCTGGTGGATAAATGTTGGAACTCCCGCTGCCAGCACCTTTATATTCGTTCTCAGCGAACCACTCTTTGACGGTATCCCGCCACTTGATGAAGTGTGGGGCTTTCAGATGCTCTTGGAATGCTGCCTCATCTGTATAGACTTCATAGAGCCAGATCCGATTCTCGTCGGCACCGTCCTGAATTACATCAAATCTTAGACAGCCGGGTTCGTTCTCAATAGAGCCTTTCGCGTCGTCTATCATCGCTTCGATGAATGCTTCTCTATGACCTTCTTTAATCTGAATCGGGGCAATAATTACAAACATAGAATTTTCTCCTTTTTTATAGACATTCAAGGTTGATATTATTCTAACTTACCATAATACTGGGCAATTGTCAAGTTCAAAGTTGCTTGTAATTGAAAATGTAACTTGACAAAAAACATCTAAATAGTATAATCGTGTAACACAATTATACAGAAGAAAGTCTGATAATTCTTACTGCCTCGGGGACCAATACCTATGGTTAATAGCCAATAGATAATTAGTTGCTTTCATTGAGAATGAAGGAGGTAATATAAAGATGAAAACCACAGTCGCAAGGTTAAGACTATTATGCGTCAGTATAATGGTGATTAGCCTGATGTTTGTAGATATAAGTTTGGCAAAAATTGACTTTAATGATTCTGTCGCATTGTTGCTCTTTGATGAAGGTCGTGGTAACGAAGCCAAAGATTCCTCTGGAAAGGACAACAACGCTACGATTCACGGTGGGGCAAAATGGGTTGATGGAAAGTTTGGCAAGGGTTTGAGTCTTGATGGCTCGGATGATTATGTGGAAATTCCCCACGATGCTTCTTTAATGGTCGGAGGTGAACACACAATTGCCCTTTGGTTTAAATTAGATAAGGTCCCAGCTGGTGGCATGGCTGTTGTGACCAAAGATGATTGGGCGCCTGGATTTTGGTGGGATGCGAATATAATCCGACACCACACGCATGACCCGCCGGCCACACTTCACTATATAGATGCCCCTTGGAAGCCAGATACAGAGTGGCATCATGTTACAGCTACCTGGGATGGTGAACGGTTTGAAATATATCTGGACGCTAATTCAATTGGCGCTGGTGTAACTGGACCAAACTTAGGAAGAAACCCATTAAGCGACAAACCTTTTTTAATTGGGATATATTTAGCCACTGGACAACATGCTCAGTGGGGTGCGTTTCTGCCCGCAATAATTGACGACGTTGTTATCTTCAATACGGCGTTGTCCGATGATGATATTGAAACCATCATGAATGAAGGATTAAAAACCGCAGCCAATATTGAACCTTCAGGTAAACTTACAACAACTTGGGGGGACATTAAAACCGATTGACCTATTACCAAACCTAAAGATTGTGTTGGTCGGCAATTTCTAATGTTTGTGGGCAAGTTGACACCTTATTCACATTGGAATGAGCAGGAAGGACAGACGGGCAAACCTCTGGCGACTGAGTAGAAAGTGCTTGTTTGACATCAGGTGGCGTTTTTAAATCTGTTTCTATTTTCAGGCTGACAAGACTACATGTAAATTAAACACATTTATTACGAAAAGCGGAATGAGGAACTGCAAATGGACCGACAGTGATTGCTCTACGCCAACTTACCGCGTAGCAGCAGATTGTCTTTCATCACTTCCCCATCACGATTCCGAGTGCCGGATGGCATATAATGGATTACCATCGCCCGACGGTCTCTGGATGAGCGGTTTGGATTCGTTTGGTGGAGTGTCATGCAATGATGGACCATCGCGCGTCCTGGCTCAACTGGTACTGGCACTGCACGATCTACGTCAGCATCCACCTGTAACAGCGCGGGCAACTTACCTTTCTCTGACTCAGCACGTCCGTGCGCCGCCAGTCCTTCTAAATAACTGCCGGGGATAACGTTCATACAACCGTTCTCCTCGTCAGCATCATCAAGTGCTATCCAGATGCTCACAAGATTAGGCGGGTCGCACTGCCAATATGCATTATCCTGATGCCAATACACTTCCCCGCCGTGATAAGCAGGTTTGTAGAGCGCCTGATCATGAAATAATTGGATATTGGGTCCGATTAAACTTTCAGCGACATCTAACAGTGGTTTGTGGTAGAGTAACTTCCGATATTCCTCATCGTAGCGCCACATCTCCATGATCTGCAACATCTCTTCGGCACGATCAGCATCTTCATGGCTTTCGGATTCCCCGACGACTGCAAGGTTACGCAACCCCTCACCAGTCGTGTCGCGTTTCTGTGCGAACAGTCTGTCGTAATGCTCGCGTAGCACGGCAAGGTGTTCGTCATCAATGACTCGTCCGTCTATTTTGAGATAGCCTTCGCGTCTGTATTGTTCTACCTCTTGGGGTTTCAGTTTCATTACACTACTCCTTAAAAATTTATGTAAACGCCCTGTGTTTCTGATTGTAGACCTCGATGGCTTCTTCAATCAGATTCATATCTATCTGTCTTTCCCTTTCGATTCATCCAGAAACGCATCCACAAGCCCCACGCAAAACCTGTGACCAACCAAATAGGTAACATAACAAACATCATTATCAAATTCCATTCTTTTCCATTCACAACATTCCACACCTGCGGAATAACTCCGAGAATTACCCACATGAGTCCACCAAAATAGAAGGTGCCTTGAAAAAGCCAATTTATAGATTTTGCTTGAATCAGGGGGCGTTCAACAGCATTCATTAATCTTTCTTTTTCTTTTTCTACCCATCTTCTGCGAAAGAACCGTGCGGGGAAATACCACAGCGGGAAAGTAATCGCCAATATAGCGAAACTAAAAATGTTCCATAGACACGGAATTACTTGATGGCAACTTGGACAAACAAAGCCAAACCAATTCCCAAAGGCATTCCATTTTGCCCACAAACGAGCATCATTCAGGGTTTCACAGTGTGGGCAGGGGATGTAACAACGTTCCGCCCAAGGTTTATCACTTTTTCTGTCAATCAACGAGACTTTGGGGTTGTCGTTGTCCCAAAATCAGTTCGTTGAATATTAGTGGTGGGAACAATACCCAGAATAAGACAAGTGGGTGAGGTAGTGCCCATATTTCGAATCTGTTTTTGTCGTATTGCATTGGGTTTATCTCCACGTTAAATGGTTGTTTGTCTCAAGAGACTTCATACATTTCAGTTCTGACTTCAGTTTCAGTCCACATCAGATTCTTCAAGAATCTTTTGATATGTCTGTGATGCTGCATCATAAGCCTTGCGAGCGGCATCCCGTTCTTCCTCTCGAATGCGGTTTGCCTTTTGATTCCAGCAAACCTCTACAGCATCTAAGCACCATTGCGCACTTCTGCGACTTGCTCGGATTGGCTTTTCGTCAACAATGACAAAAACTGGATTTGTATGTGACGATGGGAAGATACGCAACGCGACCCAACTTGATCTATCAATAGATGTTTCAAATTGAAGAGGTGTGATTTTTCCGTCAGCTACAATTTCCTGCGTCTCAACCGCCTGACCGTTGACGATGAGCTCAACAGGCACCTTTTGGCTTTCCGCAATGCGTGCACGCTCAACGTCCCAATACGGTTGCTGATCCAAAGAACGATTCTTTATCGCAGGATTGGGTTTTTCATTAAGTCGTGCAGCGACGCGAGCGGTAACGGTTACTGTGCTCGGTGCTTCCAAATTCAACTGGCTAAGCTCTCCAGTTGCTGTCTTTTCTCCAACGGGTACACCACCGACAGTAAAGTCTAACAGATGACTTTTACCATCTCCAACATAGGAACGTCCGTCTCGCAGCCCTTCAACCCACGCGTCAAAGTCAAGTGCACCTTCGGGCATTTTTACATATATTCGTCCGAGTCCCACACGTTCCCCGTAAATACAAGGGAAATCTGTCTCGCCACTGATACGAGTGCGGAAGCCACAATTCAAAGTGTGATACCAGATATTCAATTCCCAAACAGCAGGTGTATCTACCGTAGAGATGAAATCAACGGCATCATGGACAACGTCCACAATGTACTCATTAGCACCAATACCATCAAAAGGCGGCATGTTATAATTTGGGAGTTCGTCGCCATCCACTTTCAACCCCCAACCGCTATGGCTAAAACCTGTTACTGCCCCTTGTTCCTTTGCCCACTGAAGAACGGGGAGATCCCAACTCGGCCACTCCTCAATACGTTCAACGCCTCTGTAGTCATCTTCAGTTAATCCTAATAAGGAGAGATGTCCTGCGTGGGAAGAAGGAAAACCTGAAACTTCCACATCATAACGCATCACATAATCATCGGTAGAAAGTTCATGAACTTTGCCATTAAAGAACTGTTTCTGGAAGTACCAACACGGTCCCCACGAGAGTACACAACCTACATTGAGATCCTCTCCAAGAATATGTCGCATCATGTCTTCGGGTGTCACACCCTCTGTAGGACTTTCATAATGCGCGCAACCTGCAGCATGAACATGATGATCTCCTGAACGCCAGCCTTCTGCAGCGATATGGATCCATCTCTCCAAACGAAATGTCTCTTGATGTTCTTCAACGTTGGGAACGGTAATAGTTTTTGTCTTAACTTGATACTCAGGTCCACGTGTGTATTCAACACTGTATTTGCCGAGCGGCAATAGGACCGATTCTCCGTTGTGCCGATAGATTTGGTTATGAAAGAAGAAATCAGGTGCAAGCCTCCGTCCACGTGATGGATATACCCGATTCAATTGGTCACGAATAACAAATGATGCCGTTGTAGGTTTTCCGTCAAAGTCCAAGACTTCTAAAGTTAGGTCTACCGCTGGCACACAGTGAAACAGGATAGGCACTTCACTTCGGAAGCCGATGTCCTGTGTTCCTTGACCGACATTAAAACTGACTATTGCTTCTCGTTTTCCGGCATCGCGGCTGTAGAGTTGAATGATGCGATACTCTAATTCTAATCCCGAGAGACCCGCTTTTAGTGGCGGTTTAGAGAAAACATCCATTTCAAGAAAACGATTTGGAATGTCGCTTTTAGGGATAGCTGCCTGTGGTTCAGGACTTCCAGTGGAACGCTTATAAAGTGGCGCTGCATTTTTACTCTCTGCGGCTAAGGGTGCTGTCACACCCGCTTCATTATGAACCTTCACTAAAAAGGTTCGCCAACCTTGTTGCATCAGTTCCTTATTTGCCGCACCCTCTTTAACTTTCACGCGGCTCTCAGGATTGATATTGACCCCAGCTAAACAGTAGGCATCAAGAATATTCTGAATATCAACTAATGCTTGTTTATGATCCTCAGCAATCAATGTTTTCTTGATTGCTGTAAGGTCATCTTCAGACAAGGGGGCACCGAGATAATCCAACGCCTCAATGAGCCGCTGTGTCGCTGACGCTAAAGGTTGAAATTCTACGTCAGTAACAATACTTAGTTCATCGGTGGAACCTATGGGCATAAAAACTGAGAACAGCATCAAACCTATGCATATCAAGTGAAACTGTCTATTAAACCCTTTTTTGTTAAAAGTGTAATATCGTTTTATTTTCTTTCGCATAATATTTTCCTCCGTATCTTATCTTTTTAAACTTTCAAACTCTTGGACAGGTCCCTTCTCCCCTTGGGTTTCTGTGAAATTGCCCTTTGTGTATTCGTCAATAACCTTTCTCCAAAAGGCTTGGGCGGGGAAATTACCAGCTTCCTGTACAACCGACCATTTGCCTGGATATTTAGCGAAGAGGCGATGAGCAACCTTCATTCCTATCCCTTTTCGGCGGTATTTTCTCATAATGAAGAATTCGGAGAGTATGTTTATGCACTCACCGTTTTCTGGTCGACTCTGCCTACCTAATGCAAATCCAGCCAATTTTTTGTCAATTTTTACAAAGTAAGCAAAACGTTCGGGTTCTGTCCAATAGTAGTCCAGATATTTCTAGTTGTACAAGCCATAAGGTCCAACATCCTCGTTATTATATTCACTATAATCGTGAAAGCAAAACTGCATCAGATTGCTAAGTATAGGTTTTTCATCTATTGAAATTTGTTCAAGTTCAATGTTCATTTATTTCCCACTTCTACCTTTCTTAAGATCTGTTATTTAACCAATTTACCCTTCCCACGTATTATATTTGCGGACTTTTTTAGCAAAATATGCTTAAAAATGGGTTTTAGATATTAACTTCAGTTCCGATGAAGTTAGCTAAAGCAATTATGTAAGCAGTTGTAGATTTGTGCAAGCACTCAATCCTCTCTTTGGAAATTTGTCCGCTATCTTCTTCAACACACAAGTCAGATATGATGCGGACACCGACGTACTTGACATTATTAATCGCACAGACATCTACAATTGCTGCCGATTCCCAATTAACGACTACAGCACCACTTTCTTTGGCAATCCTATCCCTCACTTCACGATCATATATGTCCATATCTCCACAAATTACGTAAGATTCCGAAAAGGTGATACAAGGGTTTGCTGATAAAATCGTTGCAAACCTCCTTATTGAAGATGAAGAAGCATCAAAAAGACGTGTCCTCCATGCATCTTGTTCACGTTGAATCTCTGCTCTATTTGGAGCATCATGTTCGGAGACACCGTTAATCACTATAATATCTCCGATTTTTAAGGTATCAATTAAACCACCTGCGAATCCAAACTCAAAGAAGATATCCACTTGATACTTATCTATTATCATTTGGCACATTGATGCTGCACGGACTTTTCCCATACCCGACTGCATGATGACCCACTGTTTGTCTCCGTAGCAACACTCAAACTGTAACCTACTATTCCAGTCAACTGAATCACTCACGTCTTGCCCCAAAGCATTGAGGAGTGCCAAGGTTTCGTCCGCATAAGCGGTCATAATGCACAGTTTTTTCGCCATTAATTTACTCCATGACGAAATTGGTAAGTGAGGCGCGTCGGATATTATCCAGTTCTTGTGCACTGAAAACGCCTGCTTGATAGAGATTCCGGTATTCTTCGGAGACACTTTGACCGAATATCATTAGATCGTCTGTATTAATAGTAACAGGAATACCGTTATCATATAGAATGCGGATGGGATGAGATGTTAAATCCTCAACACCACCCAACATCACGTTACTCGTAGGACACACATTTAATTGAATACGGTTTTGGGAAAGCCACTGCATGACTTCAACCGACTCTGCAGCAGCAATGCCGTGTTGAACCTCGTCTAAGTCAAGGATTTCGATAGTCCGCCGGACTTCCTCCGAGCCCCCGAATTCTCCAACGTGTGCTTTCAGTTTCATTCCTGCGGCGCGTGCTTTCTCGTATAAAGGCTTCACGGCTTCAGGAGCACACGCTTCTTCATAACTATACAGATCTATTGATTGAAATACACCTAATTCTACGGCTTCATGTGCCAACTCCATCAACTTTGTTTCGTTGGCATGCGTCCGAGGAAAGCCGAGTTCAGGTAGTAGATTAATTTGTGTTCTATATCCATCAACTAACTCCTCAATAAATGCCTTTACTCCAGCTAATCCATCTGGATAAAACCTTGACATCATAATATCAAAACTCATCTCAAGAGCGACAACACCATCTTGTATGGCATCATTTATTCCAGATGCAGAAACAAATTCAAAACCTTCACGAGATTTCTGGTGAGGTGCTAAAACCGTGATAACGTACTCCATCATCTCCTCAAGTCCTCTCATTTTTTTGGGAGGTTTTGTGAGAGAAAATCCTAACCAGTGTTCCAGGTTTTCTAATCGTGTGCTAAGGAACGCGTGAGAGTGAACGTCAGTTTTTGGCGCTGCTCTTATCGCATCCAGATCATCTTTGGATAGTGCCTCAATAAAATCAGTATGTTTCATATCAATATTCTTCTTTTTATTCTTGCACCAGACTTACGCTATTGTAGCACGAGTGGAAACGGAAGGCAATTAAAAAGGATTTTATCGCACAGCAATTCAGTTTTCGTGTTTTCTCAATATTTTAGACAAGGTCGCGACAAGGAAGTCGCTCCTACAAGAAGACCTTTGAGAGAAGTTAGAAGTTACTGGAAATTGAATGACTCTGATTACCCTTGATTCTTATTGACCGTCAAGTAATCACTTGGTATAATAACGACTTGTGCCAGTTAACTTTTTGTAAAGTATCTAATACTATTTTGTCTTATTATGCGTAAACAACGTCTTTGAGTGCCGTTAGCGAGCGTCCTAAACATTGGTTCAAAAAAACGCCGAGTGTAAAACCAGCAAACTTGTTGCTCAAGCGTGTCCGAAACCCCCAATGTGCCTTGGCGCGTATCCGTGAAACATTGAACTGGTCTGTCAGTTGACTGATAGTCGTTTCTATGCGCCGCCTTTTTTGACTATGCAACTTCTGAAATGGTTCTGGATATTGTGTTTTTTGATTTTTACGCCGCGTCGGTAATAGACACACATTGTAAGTTTGGCGTAAATCAGTTTCAAGTGCTTCACAAATATACCCTTTGTCTCCAAGGATAATCGGATAAGTGCCACGCTCACACAACAAGGGTAGCACTTCTCTATCATCCGTATCCGCAGTGGCAATGGCAAAATCAACAGGGAGCCCATAAGCAGTAGTTATCACACTTCCCCGAAATCCTAAGAAAGTGTCAAGTCCCTTTGTAGCACACTTTCCATAAGTTGCCAAAGTGCCAGTGCCATCAGCGTATTTTAGAGGTGATGTAGAAGCATACGCACGCTTGAAATCGCAGAGCGGTATAGGAAAACTATCTACAATGAAAACCTCGTCATCCGGTAAAAACTTTATCAAGATACACCGCAGTTTTTCGCTCGCGCTGCATAAGTTGCGCCGGCGTCTATTGAAGCGAGACCTTTCCGGTAAAAATCGGAACAGATGTCCGAGTTGTGCCCTAATCAGTTTGTATCCTGACAGTTCGCTGTCTTTACCTATGAGTTCCAACAGCCACGCAATCGTAAGAATGTCACTATCTGGACAAGGACTAACGGGCCCCGGACGCAGTGTCTCTGCAGCCGGGAAATAATGGTCATAAAGTGTTGCCATGATTTTCTGGCAAACAGAAGCAACATTTTCAAGGGTGCGTGTCTTATTTTTCAGTTGCGCACCATATTCTGCTAAGGTATACTGTAAGTCCATTCTTATGTTCCTTTTATATTGATTTACTAAAGGATAGCATAAGAATGGGTTGAGTTATAGAAAATATTAAATAGTGAAATACAATATTACATAAAAAGAACTAACTGGCACAAGTCGTTTAATTTGTAATTTGATAGGTTTGGGAGTGTAATTACAAACAACCGCTGAGATACCGAATATGGGGCGATAGTCTAATTGGATAAGACAGCTGTTTAACGCACGGCAAGATGCGGGTTCAAGTCTCGCTCGCCCCTATGAAGGTATTCAGCGGTTGTTTTTATGTCCTGTATAGGAACAAAGAAAACAACAGGAACATAAGTATCATAAACTATTTTCAGTAGATTGTCAAGAAAAAGTTGCCATTTGGCAACTAAATTACATGAAAATGTGGTATAATGATGGGACAATGAGAAATCTTATGTCCGAAACTACTTATTCCGTTTTTTTAAGTTGACAATTATGGGTCATACAAATCTCAATAGAGATATTTATGGTAAAGATTAGAATTAATGCTACATTCCTGAACTGTAGGAGGGAACTCCGATTCCCGACTGTTCCTACAGTTCGGTCGCGATTCGGAGATCGCTCCTACAGAGGAAGTGTAGGATAATTTCTATACTCTACTATATTAGAATTCTAAGGTTAGTGCAAAGAATGGGATTATTGGCAACTGGGCAATTTTTACCTCTTTTGTAAAGTGTTCACTATATCGGACTTGTAGGATATTTCTTCGGTTATAAGCGTTCCAGAGTTCAAAAGTAAATCCCGCCCTCGCTTTGTTCAAGTGAATAAAGTACCAGTGAAAATCTTCCAAGAGAATAGGAGACCAGTGAACACGTAGATCCAATCGGTGATATGGTGTGGTGCGTTTTTGTTCACCCCATATAGGCAACCATGTTTGGTTTTTAGTGAACGGATTGGTATACATTTCCCTGTCAACTAATGTTGTATATAGAACACCACTCTTATATTGCCATTTCGCACCGAATTCCCACGACTCAAGAGTATAGTTCAGGTTAATTGTGAAAACGTGAGGAGTGCCAAACATAAAATCTCTTTCCTCTTCGTGAGGAGCATCTTGGCGTTTGGAAACGGTGTAAGAATAAGCAAGCCACCCCCGAAAAACTTCTCCGATTTCGTGTTCCAAAGAAACTTCAATACCTTTGACAGATCCGCTTTTCTGATTTTGGTAGCGTTTCTCTAATAGGTCGAAGGTAATCATATTGCTAAGGTTTTTGTAATAGCCTGCCACCTCAATTTTTGTTTCAGCCGTTAATCTTTTTTCTAATGCAACAACATAATGTCTTGCTAAGCTTGAGGCAATCTCAGGATTTTCGTTTCCGAGCACGACTTGGTAAAGCCGCGGGTTTTGAACATAATTTCCATACATCAAACGCACGTCTACTGGCAGCAGAGATAATCCTACAGTACTCGGTTGCTCTGGTCCAAGTGTCACACCGAGTAGACCGCGCGGTTGCAGCGCAAACGAGTCAATTAAATTAAAGTAATTTGCTCGCATTCCTACGGTAGCATAGAGTGCAGCATAGCGTGATGAAACAAGGTCTTGGGTTGCCTGCAAATATCCTTCAAGTCGATGCAGGGTTTTAGATGTGAAAGTAGGTATTTTCTCTCCGCGTTCCCTTAACCTGAAGTCAAAATCCCAATCCCCTTCTTCAGGTGGTCGTGTCCCAATACTTGTGATGCTTGAAGGTAAAGTTGAGAGATCAAAACCTGATTCTAACAATGTCTTCGGGAATTTAACCCAATATTGAAGATCACCACGGAGTGAAAAGACACTATCTGTGTTTCCATAGAAGTATCCGTCCCCAGATTCTAATGCTCTACGAGAAAATGACCGTGTCAATGATACAACAGACTTGAACGTTTTTTCTTTTTCAGAATAGAGATGAATGCCTTGTGAATCGAAAGGATTTTCCGACTTCATGGGACCGCGCAAATCACTATAAGAAACTTCATTGGGGCCAAGGCGGAATTCAGATGAATCGTTTGCTCCAATAGCATTAACGACCAATCTGTGGTTTTTAGTTAATTGGTAGACAATCTTCCCTTGATAACTCCAGAAATTTGGGACCTGTGTCACCAAATCATCCTCAACCTTTACTAAACGGGGTAATAGATCAAAGAGTGGCCCCAAAAAACTGCGGCAACCAAATACGTACCAATATCCGCGCTTCCCTATATTTCCCTCCAGAAAAGCTTGTGAATACACAGGATTGAGGTTGAATTTTCGGCCGAAACGAGTATCTGTGTTACTCCGGGAATAGATGTCAATCACAGCTTGGGAATCGGAACCGAATTCTGCCCCGTACCCACCTGGATACACTTCAATGTTTTCAATTACCTCTGCGTTAACCGTGGAGACAATCCCGTAGAGATGATATGGGTACGCTAACGGTAATCGGTCGAAATAGTAGAGGTTATCTTCGCGATCACCACCACGGATGGAAAGAATTCCGAGAAAATCATTTAAAACACCGACACTTGGAAGTTGATTTAATGCTCGTAACGGATCTCCTCCACTACCCACAGAATTTCTAATTGAGGGTCCTTTGAAACTGTACTTCGGTTTCTTTTTTATGCGTTCAGTTTTGACTTCTACGGGCGGCAAGGTGATAATATCATCCGACGGTTCGTCTTTTATAGGGTCATCATCCTGCGGAAAAGCAGCAAAAGGCAGGAGGAACATTAAAAGAATTAATATGTGTTTCAAAGTTCAACTCTCAAGGATAGGTTATTTAGAATGCCGCTGTAATACCTAAATAGGGAAGAATAGGTAATTGATTAATAGCGTTTTTCTCTGTATAATCAGCATTATAGTTATAATCAAGTAGATTCTTACGATTGTAGGCGTTAAGTAGTTCTAAAAAGAGCCCCAATTCCCAACTATTAAATCGGAAGACTTTACTCACGCGCAGGTCTAATCTGTGATACGGTGGTAATCTTTCTGAGTTCTTTTCACCATAATTAGGGAGATAGATACGTTTTCCGTTTCTTGGATCAAGTATGGGTCTTGCGTCATTAACAGGTGTATATGGATTACCAGTTCGGTACTGCCATTTTGCGCCGAACTCCCAAGTTGGGGTAAGGTTATAGCTTGCTGCGATAGTCGCTACATGTGTTTGGTCAAACGAATAGTAGCGATAAGGTTCACCTAAGCGGTCGCGTCGTTTTGAAAGTGCGTAAGCGTAGGAAATCCAACCGAAAAACCTGTCACTGCTTTGGTGTCGAAGAAAAATCTCCGTGCCTTGCGCATAGCCGACACCTTGATTAAGAAAAACTGATAATTCGTCAGATGTCACCAAATTTGCAAGGTCTTTGTAGTAAGCCGCTATTTTGATCTCTGTATCTTGTGAAAGTTGACGTTTAAGTTCAATGATGAAATGGCTTGCTTGACTGGATTTTAATTCTGGGTTGCCAACACTGGTAGAGAGTTGTGCGGGAATAGGCGTTTGATTGTAAATTCCGTAAGCGAATTGGAGTTCAGAACTGTTTGGTAACTCAACACGTAGACTACCACGAGGTTGGATAGAAAGCTCATCAATTTGGTTAAAATAGTCAAATCGTAACCCATACACGACTGACAAAAAAGGCAACAAATTATATCTGTCTTGCAAGTAACCTTCTATCCGTTGTCCACGAACGGTTTCATCTATGACTTGTTTTTCTTCAAATCGGATGTCATACTCAACTTCGCCCTCATCTGGTATCCGAGTGAATGTACCGCTGACCTCTCCCGGTTCCAGTCCAAGGATGAGTCCTGATTCTAATTGGTGTTTTTCGTTTATCTCATAAGTAAGGTCTTCACGTAAGGTATAGGTTGGTGCATCAATATTAAGAGAGAGTGTGGGACCGGAATTAAAATCAAATAGGAAATTTGAGCGGGTAAGTGATAAATAGGAGGTGAGTCGTTCTGTCAGTGAGGAACGTAAATGAATCCCACCTCCTTCAAAACCACTTTCAAACCTCGTATCTCCTCTAAAGTCTTCGTCTACATTCTCACCGTCTAATTTTACTGCAAACTTATCCCCTGACGCGAACAAATTGAAAAAAAGCTGGTGTTTTTCGCTCAGATCGTAGCCTGCTTTCAGTTGATAATCCCAGAAACGAGGGAAGGCTGTGATTGCGCCTGTTGCAAAGGAAAGAGAACCGATGAATAGGTCAATATAACTTCTACGCCCGGCAGCGTACCAATATCCATTTTCCCCGATTTTTCCTTGCAGTAATCCTTCTGAGTAAAGTAGGTTGAGATTGAACTTCCCACGTAGGCTCTCTGGACTGCTGTTTTGCGAATAGATGTCTATTACTGCCTGAGAATCCACACCGTATTCTACACCGTAACCGCCTGCGTAGACATCAATACGATCTATGATTTCAGAACTCAAAGATGAAACGAGTCCTCCAAAGTGATAGGGATATCCGACTGGGACACGGTCGAAATAGTATAGATTATCTTCATCAGAACCACCACGGATATAGAGTGCCCCGCTAAAATCATTCGCCACACCGATTCCAGGGATGGCAGGTAAGGCACGAAGCGCATCGCCCGCAGTGCCGGGGATACGTGTTATTTCTTTGGATTCAATGCTCTTTTTGATAATAGTTTTTGGTTCACGTTTTGTCTTTACTTCTACCTTTTCAAGCTCATATACGGCAGCATTGACATAGATATTTGGTGTAAGGGTTTTACCTTCCTCAACGACAATAGTTGTTTTTTCAGTTGATTCAGAATTAGGGACAGATATAGATAAAGTATATTTACCTGCAGGGATTTCGTTGAAAGAAAATTTTCCGTTTTCGCCTGTCTTTATGCGCTTATCAAGTTCAATTATATAGACTTCTGCGCTTGCTAACGGTTCATCCGTATCTCTACTATAAACAGTGCCTTCTATTGCACCAGTTTGGGAAAATGCAGCTGTGGGGATTATTAGAACCATTAGTAGGTAGATGAAACTTTTCATGACTCGGTAACTCCAATGCAAAAAGTGTTAAAAATCAGTATGAATTGTAGAACGTTAAATTATACAATTTCTTTTACAAGAATTGCCAGAAAATGTGTATAATTTTGCGAAATTAAAATTCAATAGTTAAGCCAAAATAAGGCAACCTTGGAAGTTGATTGCCTTCCTCTTCCTCAGTCTCATGTTCTTCAACTGTGAATTCTTCACCCAGCACCTCAAATGTTCCTGCTTGCTGAATAAACTGAATAGTATTTTTTTGATTGTATACGTTCAGAATTTCAATGAAGCCGCCTATCTTCATTCCAAAAAGGTTCCATTTTTTGCTAATTCTGAAATCTAATTTGTGGTACGGTGTGAGTTTCACCCCTACGATTCGGTCCAAACCTGCAAAGAGTGGGTTTAATCCACGCGTCACTGGGTCTTGAATAGGAACGATTGTGCTAAAAGGTGCCCCAGATGTTCCGCTTAAGTATTGCCACTTCGCACCTATCTCAAAATCAGGACTGAAGTTATAGTTTGCCACAATGCTAACGATGTGTGTGTTATTAAAAATATACGGTTCATACGCAACATTCGGATTTTCCTGCCGTTCTGCGTGTGTGTATGCATAGGATATCCAACCGAAGAATTTATCGGGCACTCGGTGCCGTAAGAACGCTTCAACACCCCCAACAAAAGCGTTTCCTTGATTAAGAAAATTTGATACCTCATTCTCAGTTACTAATTTCTGCAAATCTTTATAATATGTAGCAAACTTAAATTCTGTTTGAGATGAGAGTTCATGTTCTATCTCCATGATATAATGTTGTGCAAGACTGGATTTTAACGCAGTGTTCCCATTTTCTGAGAGCAGCTGAGAAAGTTGCGGACTCTGTTCATAATGTCCGTAAGCGAAACGGAGATTTGAACCGATTGGTAGTTTTATGCTTACACTGCCCCGTGGTTGAATAGAAAGTTGCTCTATCAAATCGAGGTAATCAAGCCGAACGCCGAGCGCGACTGAAAGTGCGGGCAAAGGATCGTATCGTGTCTGGAGATAACCTTCAACGCGTTGCAAATCGTGTCCAAATTCATAGTCTCTGGTTTCAGTCGTGCGTAACCGAGCATTTCCATCATCGTCATAAGTTATTTTCTCTGGATCTGTTTGAATTAGTTCATGCAGTGTTTCTTCATCAAGCACTTCTTCAAATGTTGGAAAACTGAGAAATTCATTACTATTCGCGGGGCTGAAAGCGAAAAGAAAACCCGGTTCAAGTTGGAGCTTAGGTGATAATCTGTAATATAAATCTTCGCGGAGGGTGTAAACCGGAACGTTAACCTTTAATTCGAAATCAAATGAATCTGTAGATCTTGAGATCAATTCACCGCCTTCATCTCGGACGGTAGTCTCTGAGACAGTGAAATTAGAATCTATGTCAAGAAAGTTGAGCGAACGTGTCAGCGACAAATGTGAAGTGAGATTTTCGGTGAATTTTGAACGAAGATGGATGCCCTGTCCATTAAAACCGTTTTTGAAAAAGATAGAAGACTGAAAAGGTTCAGCGCCAGTTTCATCATTTGTTGCCTCTGTTTCATTAACTTCTTCCTCTAGCTCAAAATGAAAGTGATCGGTCGCAGCGAATGCATTAACAGTAAGATCGTGGTTTTTAGTGATCGGGTAGGCAAATTTGAGTTGATAATCTGAAAAATAGGGAAACTGTTGTTCTGCACCGGTCTGTCTTTCAAAAATCGGTCCGACAATAAGGTCGATGTAACTTCGCCGTCCGGAGACAGATAAATATCCGTTATCGCCAATTTTTCCTTCAAGTAAACCTTCAGAATACCAAATATTGAGGTTAAACTTTCCATTTAACCGTTCTTCAATGCTATCGCGTGCATGAATGTCAAGTACTGCTTGTGAATCTAACCCAAATTCAGCCCCGTATCCACCTGCGTAAATATCTATTTTTTCAATAGTCTCCGAACTGATAGTAGAAAGTAAACCGCCCCAGTGAAACGGATAGCCCAGAGGTGTCCTATCAAGATAGTAGATATTTGATCCGGGGTCACTACCCCGAATATAAAGTACACCAAAAAAGTCGTTTGGAATACCGATACTGGGAAGTGTCGTTAATCCCTTTAGCGCATCGGTGCCTACCCCTGCAATACGGAGAAGTTCACTGCCACGGATATCCTTTCGGCTTACCGTGGGTGGGACGCGTTCCCCTTCAACGACTAATGTTTCTAACTCAAATACTTCACCGAGAAACATTTTCGCTTGCGTAGTATGTCCTGCGGTTACTTCAACGGAGGTTGTGGTCGGTGTGGTAAAAGCGGGATGCGTGATTGTGAGAGTATATTTACCGGGGGCAACACCTGTGAACCAAACTTTACCGTCTGCATCACTTTTTTGTCGTTTATCTGTTTCAAGAATATGAACTTCTGCACCTGCGAGCGGTCGACCCGTGTTTTGGTCATAGACGGTGCCTTCAATTGTGCCTGTTTGTGCATAAGCAAATATTGGAAGTATGAAGACCAATAATAACCAGAAAAGACTTTTTTTCAATTTAATAACTCCTATGCGGATAGATGTTAGAATTTCATTAACTATACGACTTGTGTTAGCTAACTATGGTGAATTATTGAAATAATTAGACAATCTCTTGTAGGCGAGAACTCTGATTCCCGACTATCTGTAGTTTCGTCGCGATTCGGAGATCGCTCCTACAGGAAACGTGTCTGCTGAGTTGTATAATTCTACAATATGTTGCCTCAAGATTGCCAAACTATAGTGCCCTTTAGAATTAACAGGACATTTTGAGATGTGAATCAACGCTGAATGCGCTTGGCAGAATACGCGCATGGTATTCTGCATGATTCGGCGGAGGAAACTCCACTTCCTGACAGGTCGCGATTCGGAGATCGCTCCTACAGGAAACGTGTCTGCTGAGTTGTATAATTCTACAATATGTTGCCTCAAGATTGCCAAACTAAAATTCATAGGTAACGCCAACGGTGAATAAAAAGGGTATCTGAGGGACTTTAATAGACTCTAAGGTTGCGGGATCGAAATCTTCGGGTAAATCTTCAGGTGCAATATTTTCAAGTACATCTAAGAGCTGATTGGAAACGCCTATCCTCATACTGTTTTGGTGGAGAAAGAAATAGGCATTCCATATTTCTATAAATTCGGTGACAGGCAAACCAAAATAACTACTTTTGCGACTCAACCTTAAATCTAATCGGTGGTAAGGCGGTAATTCAGCTTCAAGAATTGCCCCCAAGTTATCAGAGATAACCTTGTTCATGCCAAGCGTAACGGGGTCTTGAATTTGGAAAAGTGCGCCTATTGGCGCTGCAGAGGTTCCACTTAAAAATTGCCATTTCATGCCGATCTCAGAATTATGGCTGAGGTTATAGTTTGCAACAACGCTCACAATATGGCTGTGATTGAAGAGATAAGGTTTATAGGAATCATTTTGATGGTTGCGCCGTTCTGAATGTGTATATGTGTATGAAATCCATCCGAAGAATCTGTCCTTGATTCGATGCCGCAAGAATGCCTCTACTCCACTAACGAAACCGTCGCCTTGGTTGCGATAGTCCGTAAATGGCACATCTACAGTTGCATCTTCAAGGGACTCAATAAGTGCATCCAGATCAACGTCCCGTGAGACCAATTTCTGGAGGTCTTTATAATAGGTGGCAAACTTAAGCTCCGTTTGCGTAGACAATCTGTGTTCCAATTCCATAATATAATGCTGCGCAACACTGGATTTTAATGATCGATTTCCTCCGTCCTTTAGCACTTGATATGCTAACGGACTTTGTTCATACTGACCGTAGGCGAGGCGGACATTAGAACCGATAGGTAGTTTGAGACTCATGCTTGCTCTTGGCTGCGTTGAGAGTTCATCTGTCATATTTAGATGGTCGAACCGCACGCCGAGCGCGAGTGATAGAAATGAAAATGGATCATAGCGTCCTTGAAGGTAGCCTTCAGCACGGCGAAATGGGTAACTAAATTCGTCAAGCGACTTACTCCCTATCAGCTCGCCATCATCAGAATCTTCGTCCTTAAATGCGCGAGTGGAATATGAAGAACTGTCGGATGGACTGTAGGATAAGAGAAAACCTGGCTCAAACTGGAAGTTGTCAGTTAGTTTGTAGGCAATATCTGTCCGAAGCTGATAATCTGGAACTTTAGTTTTTGTGTCCGTGAATAATCCTTCTTGCGTTGGACCTTCATCAGGATTGAAAGGAGAGCCAAACTGCATATTGAGAAAGTTGAAAGAACGCGTAAGGGACATGTGAGATGTGAATCTATCTGCAAACTCTGAACGCAGATGGATTCCTGCTCCTTCAAACCCGTTTTTGTAATAAGCAGAATAATTACTATCTTCTTCTGTGTAATCAAATATAAAATTAGAAAAATCAAAATGATCTGTTGCCCCCAAAGCGTTGAGCGTAAGTTGGTGCTTGTCGGTGAGTAGATAAACAAACTTGAGTTGGTAATCCGAAAAGTTGGGCAATTTGGTGTTATAGATGTCATTAAAGATGTAATGGAACAAGGAGCGGCGGGCAGCGGCGGAGGCGTAACCTTTCTTACCAATCTTGGTTTGAATGTAAACTTGAGGATACAAAATGTTAATATCAATTACGCCAGCCCTCTTTTTTTGTATCCAATCTGGCGAATGTATATCAATAATCGATTGCGAATCCAAGCCGAATTCTGCCCCGTATCCGCCTGCGTAAATATGAATATCTTCAATGGCACCTGAATAAATTGTTGAGAAAATCCCGCCAAAATGAAATGGATACCCTAACGGTGTGCGGTCAAAATAGTAACGTGTAGACCCCGGTTCGCTGCCACGAATATAGAGAATACCAAAGACATCGTTCGGAATACCAATGCTGGGAAGTGTCGTCAGAGCTTTGAGCGCATCCGCACCGGTACCTGTGATACGTCTTATTTCTGCCCCGCGTATCTCTTTTCGGCTGATAGTTGGTGACAGGCGTGTTCCTTCCACAATTACTGTTTCCAGTTTGAAAACTGGTCCCAAATATATTTTGACTTGGGTTGTGTCGCCCGCGCTGATTTCAACAGTGGTCTGCGTTGGTGTGTCGAAAGAGAGATGTTTTATTGAAATGGTGTAAGTTCCGGGTGGAATATCGGTGAACCGAAATTTTCCATCCCTTTTGGTTTCTTGACGTTGCTTTGTTTGAACAATCTGAACCTCTGCGCCAGCTAATAGCGCACCGGTATCACGATCATAAACGGTGCCTTCAAGATCACCTGTTGCAGTATCTTTTTCCAATTGGAACGCAGGTCCAAGGTAGATTTTACCTTGAATCGTTTTGCCTGCGCTCACTTCAATAGTGGTTTTCTCAGGTGTTTTATAGTCGGGGTGGGATATGGATAGGGTATATGTGCCAATAGGAATTTCGATGAACTGGAATTTTCCATTTGCGTCAGTTTTTTGGTGGTGGTCTGTTTCAAGGATGTGAACATCCGCGCCTTCAAGCGGTTTCCCCGTACTTCGCTGATAGATTGTGCCTTCAACATCTCCTGTTTGTGCTAAAATTGGTAAAGGTGTAATGGTCAACATAAATCCAATTAGCAGAATACGGACTTTCATATAAGGCGATGACTCCAGTTTTAGTGTATTACGCGATATAAAACGCAATATATAGATTTTTGTTGACTTTGAAATGGATTTTCTGGATAGGAGAAGATAGGACAGCAGATGTATTTGTGGGGCTTGGAACTTGAAAGCATAATAACCAAAAGACTATGGTTCAAATAGTTATTATCCTACAATGCCGATTGTGTTTACATTGATATTGACTGTGGTAGAAAATGTCTTTGCTCAGTTTCCAGATAGTAGAAATCTGTGATTTCCTAAACTGGAAGGACTCCACTTTGCTGAAGTTTGCCAAGAATGAGTCTGTAGCACTCGTCTATAAAACCTACTGTTTCATTAAATACTCTATCGCAGAAAACAGTGATTTCGGTGTCTTCTCGAGCGGTTTTAATGGGAAAGAACAATTTTTGGAAATACAATTTTTGGTCTGAGTCATCCACAAAACCTGATAGAGTCATAGCAGGTGGAAATTCAATTATATCTGTTATGTCATCATGTGTAAATTGGTTTCTGATCTGTTTTGCGACATTGAAAAGGGAACCTTTTTTATCTTCAACATCCTGTCCTCCTCTCCGAGTTACCGCGTGGAAAGATCGTAAATGACGACTCAAAATTCCACTCGGTATTTTGTTTTTTAATTTTATCCGTATATTGGAACCGTGGTAACGTGTATTATACGGCATCAAGTCGTAAACTATGTTGATAATTTTTGCTAAACAGTCTTCAGAACTAACTAAATGAGAAAGAAAACCACTCACCACAAGAAAAATGATTAACGACAGGGTATTCGGATTTAACTTTAAAATTTGGACATCGGGCGGTTCCTCATTTTGAAGTATAAGAAAAACAATTGACGGTAAGGCTTCCGGTGCCAATAAATTGATTTGACCTTGAAGATCATTATTAAAAAAATCAATTTGCGGTCTTTGGTTTATCGGAGGAAAAGGTTCGCCCCGTAGATACGGGACATAGTCCAATTTTATCATCGAATCCAGATAAAATTGTGCAGCGTTAAGTCGTTGTTGAGTTGTTTGAATCAACTTCTTGATTTTCTGCCTAACTTCTTGCGGGGTTAAACTTACAGAATTTTGAATTTGATTATTGGAAGCAAGTTTGTCAATTTTCTGATGGAGGCTTTGTTCGCACGTAAGATTTACCATTCTTCCCCTTCAAGAATTTCTTCATCCATTTGCTGTTCTCTTTTGATTTCCTGTTTTGTTCTTTCTGTGAGGTGATCAGCAAACTGTTTGACAATTGGGGATTCCGTTTTGTCTCGCAACGCCTTAAGGTATTCGATGCGTTTTACAAGGTGAGGCAGCGGTTCACCAAAAGCCCCTGAATAGGCACCCACATTACCAATAGAAGCTTCAATTTCTGTTAATACCTTTTCATCTCCTTTACTTTTTATGAGAAGTGATTCTACAAGTGTGTAAAAAACTTTGTCTTCATCAAAATTTCTCAACAAACAAGCTGCCCACCACATCTTTTCTGAATCTTCTGAGTCAATCCATTCTTCAAGTATTGTTTGCACCGCATTGTTGATATTAGTGCCTTCAATTTGAGATCTGTTCCCATCTACCATAGATGCCAATAATCCGGGAGCCAGCCATTTACGGTGACTCGGAAGTCCTAAACCCCAATCTCTGACCCTTCTTAAAGCATCCATAACGTTTTTGTCATTCCAGTCAACATCCCTAAACAGATAGTGCAGTCGAATCGGAATTGCCTCATAATTTGTAATATCCCTCTTAAATTCCTTTTCTTGGTATGCAATTCGTTTCTCAAAAAACGCAATAACCCATATCGGATCAAACATAAATATAGCATGTAGGACTTCCTCAGAATGATAATCAAGGTGTTCTAAATTTACGCAATTGTTCATAACCTGTTTGTAAATGTCCAAGTATTTCTGTGATGAGAATCTAAAAAGAACTTTGATAGTCTCCCATTTAATCAATGATGATTCATCGGTTGATAATCGTATTAAAATCTCAAGAACGGTTTCTACGTCCACGTTATAGAAATTAGGAAGAGTTTTAACTATGTCAGAATTTAATCTTTCATCTGGTATCTCGGAAAATTGAACTAAAATTTGCAGATCATCTTTATCAAAATATTGTCCTTCAGTCCTCCATAAATAGCTCTTTATAACAATTCTTTCGGCAGATACATTGTCTTGCTTCAATAGACGTTGTCTTATTTCTAATGCCTTATCGTTGTCGGAATATCGAATACCACCAAGTAACCCGGCTGCGTAATCTTGTACATCAGTCTGCCAAGAAAGGATATAATCTAACAATTCAGATCCATAAATTGGGTTAAGCTTACCGATAGTCCAAAGATGTTGAGCTACTGCCCAAGAATTAGTTTCATTTTCGCTTGAACCCAGAAATGTACTCATTAATTCGGCAAGACGTATAGCTGGATATTCTTCTATATACTTTTCAACGAATTTTTGTATTTCTTCAGGGGTTGTCCACTGTCGATATTTTCCAGTAAATTGGCGATAGAAAAGGTAGTGATTATAATTATCTTGCTTCTCAAATTTTTCTAACAATTGTGTAGCACGTTGTTTTAGGTAGCCGTGTGAATTTTCCGCGTATACATGCAAACACTCATCTATTGCATTGAGGACAGTGAAATCAGATTCTACTGATAATTGATTGGTAAGTATTTCAAACAACCGAGCTTGTTCCTCTTTTAGTAAATCTTGATCAGCTTTTTCTAGACGTTCCGGATTGTTCCCACCGGGTCCACTATGAAGGGGACGTAGTGCTTTGCTGATACACTCTACCGCTTTCAATTTAACAATATTGTGCGAGGATATTCTCAGGCACTCCTCAATTAATTTAATCGATCGCGATCTAATCTGAATTAACTTAAAAGTATATTTTAAAGTGTGCCAAGAGATATTCAAAGAAAATCCCTGACTGACAACTTCTTGGAACTCTAACATGAGCAGTGAATCAAGCACGTTGAGCAGTGCTAAACTGAGCTCTGGTATATCTTCATTTTTCCACATCTCAAATGCTTCAAGAGTTTCCTCTTGAAATACGAAGGATTTACCAGTTTCAAAACGGGTCATATCTCTTAATAACGATTCTGGGCGATCTCCATAAGAATAGTCCATATCTTTCATCAGGAAGAGTTTCCGAATAATCTGTAGCGTTTTTCTATACCCTGAAACAGTGTAAACGGTTTTACGCGCTTGTTTGACAATTTTTGCAATTAGCGATTGATGGGTCTGGGTGAATTTTCCCCAAAACTCAATCTTGACTTCGGTGTCATGATCGTTTGGATTATCAATGATGATATTAAAAATCTCAATTGCATCATCTGGACGAAAATAACAGATGCCTTCCATTTGAAGTAGAATAAGCATTCGAACAGCGTTGTCACCTGTCCGCGCAAGAAAATGAAGGTCGTTTACGTACTCGTCAAGAAGACTTTTTCCACCAGCCATGGCTTCTACACGAGCAAGATTTTTAATGAGATTTATTGGGAAGAGTGGTAAAAATTTTTCCAATAAACTATTGTGAAAAAAAGAAGGATTTCCATCGGATAGGTAACATGCTTTCCGTAAAATATAATCGCTGAGTGGTCCGGGAAATACCCGTTGTTTCCGCCCATATTGAACAAGTAGTCCGTAGTTCTTCAAGGTGTCTCGGTACTGATTTATCTCATATAACTTTACTTCTAAGAGTTCCGATAATTTTACACTAATTTGTTCGTTTTCAACATCAATTGGTGCTATCCCACTAAGCCAGTTAAGCAATTCACGGTGCTTTTTGTCATCTTCTGGTAAGTGTTTACTAAATATGTCGTCTAAATAGGTTTCAAAGGCAAGTTTAACTAATTCATCCTTTGTTAAGTTCTGGACATCGTCACCATTATTGAACTGATTAATTACCATGACAGCAATTAATGGCGTATCTCGTCCTATTTTTGCTAAGTCAGTCAGGAGAGACCCGCCAGGAATTTGCGTATATTTGTGAATAAAATCTTTGGTTTTCTCAAATGATAGTTTCTCAATTTCAATTTCACCAATAGCCTGAGATGGTAACGCGGATAAGAAAATACCTCTCAAAGATGCTTTAAACGGCTTCCGTGTTATAAGGACTGCCTTAGATTTACTGTATCCCGAACTATTAAGCAATATTTTGATACCACCGAGGTTGTCTAAGTAGTCATGCGCGTCATCTACAAAAAAGATATACTTCCTATTTGGTGGAATATCTGCCAACGCATTTTCAAAACTATCTTCGGCAATTTGGACAAATAGAGGTTCATAATCACTATATTCTTGTTCAGCTGTTTTTGCGAATTCAATTGCGAGTTGGGTTTTGCCAATTCCGCCGCTACCGGACATAACTAACAATCTTTTGTCAGTGTCTTGGACAAAGGATCTAAAATGGTTAATCTCATTTTCTCGTCCAAAGGTATCGTAGTCGTACCTCAAGAGTCTATGGTCACCTTTGATTTGATCGCGGAACATATCTTCATAAGAAAGGAATACAGGAAGATGCGGTTCTCGAAATGAATTTAGTATGTAGGGGAATTCATCGGTCATTGTGATTAGGTCTTCCGCATCCCAAAAGTCTAATGAAAAAGTGTAGCCTTTCTTACTTTGAATACCCTTGATTTCACCAATGTTACCTGAAGTCAGTAAGACGTTGGTTATTAAGATATAATGATCACATTTCGATTCATTTGCTTTGTCTAATTCACCCCTCTTGTCTTTTTTTCTCTTGTCACCTTTCATAACAGAAATGATGTTGCGCCGTGCTTTATCGGTATCGGAGAAGCTACGAAATTTACCTTGAAACACCCAGTGTCCGCTTTTACCAGCGTATTCTCCACAGAATTCTGCATCAATCCCACCATCAGGTCCTGGTACGCTATAAACCTTAACCAGCGGAGACACTTCCTTTTTCAAGAACAAATTACAAAATCGCTCAAAATCTTCCTGTGATTTTATGTAGTCTGATAATACTTTTCTCATCTCAGTTTTCCTTGAAGGTTAGTAGGAAGCAGCGTTTCGGAACGCATATATCTTCTAATAATTCGGCATCTTACTTTATCAAATAACAAATAATATCTTAACACATTTCATAAGCGATGTCAACGTATTTGACACTACAACTGAGCTATTCAATTCTTACGGAGCATTTTGTGCGAAGGTTTTGGAACCCGATTAATTCCCATTTTTCCCTGCAATAAATCTAAAGATGTGGTAAAATAGATATTAAAGTAAGGACACAGCATAATGAAAAACCACATTCTAATTGGCTGCTTATTGTTGTTATCTATACTCAGTGTGATCTTTCAATACCACTACCGTGTTGAAGCGGATTCGCGTGAAGGGCAGGACGCAACCGAAACACCTTTTTCCCACGACCTGTTTAATCAGGTGTTGCAAGAACACGTTGATGCGGGGAAGGTTGATTACGCAAAACTAAAAGCCAAACCAGAAAAACTGGAGGCGTATTTGGATCTGTTGGCAGTTGCAAAACCAGCAGATATGCCTTTCAACACACAATTGGCTTTTTGGATAAATACATATAATGCCCTTATCATCAAAGGCGTTATTGACCACTACCCAACAAAGAGTGTCCGAAAGGTTAAACTTTTCGGTGGGTTTTTCTCTCGGTTGAAGTTTCAGGTTGCCGGGGAAACATACTCACTTAATCAGATAGAACACGACATCATCCGCAAAGAATTTGTTGACCCGCGCGTTCATTTTGCGTTGGTGTGCGCGTCAAAAAGTTGCCCACCTTTAGAGAACACTGTGTATCTGCCTGAAACAATTGAAGATCAATTGGACGCTGTCACACTTAAATTTATTACCGATCCCGAGAAAGTCCGAATAGACCGAGCAAAACGCCGCGTCTATCTTTCAAAAATCTTCAAATGGTATAAGAAAGATTTTACGGAAGGCTATGATGGTGTCGCAGATTTTCTCGCTGATTATCTGCCTTCCGAAGACGCTGAATTTGTGTTAGCAAAAGACGTTAAGTTTCACTATTTAGACTACGATTGGACACTGAACAATAAAAAATGAAGGGAATGTCGGTTTTTTCGGAAACCGACGTAGAAATAATATGATAAATACCGCTGTTATTGGTTATGGATATGCTGGACGTGCTTTTCATTCCTATCTTGTCGGTTTGGCAGATGGGTTAAATTTATATGCGATTGCAACACGGAATGACGAACGTCGCGAAGCCGCACGCGAGGCATACCCGAACGCACAGATATATCAAACAATTGATGAAGTTATTGCTGATGATAACGTTGATCTCGTTGTCTTAGCAACGCCGCACGATACGCATGCCGAACTTGCTATTAAAGCGATGGATGCTGGGAAGCACCTTGTCACAGATAAAATCATGGCGATGAATACTGCTGAAGCGGATGCGATGATTGCTGCAAGTGAACGCAATGACGTTATGCTCAGTGTTTTTCATAACCGCCGTTGGGATTGGGATTATCTCACCGTCAAAAAGGTAATTGCTGATGGTTTGCTTGGTACCCCCTATCTTTTCCAAGTTGCGATTATGCGTTATGGTGCACCGGGCGGTTGGCGAGGCGTTAAAAGTCAGAGTGGTGGCATTCTTTACGATTGGCCCGCGCACTTTGTGGATCAGGCGCTGCAGTTCGGAAAAGCACCCGTTGAATCTGTGTATTGCGATATTCACTACAACACAAAATGGGATACCGACATTGGCAACTACGCAAATCTCATCATTAAGTTTGAAAACGATATGCGGTATCAAATTGAGATCGGCAACCTTTCTAAAGCGGAGAAACCGCGTTGGTATGTTGTGGGTGATGAGGGCGGTCTAATAAAGTACGGTTTGGATCCGCAAGAGGGACCGATGCGTGAAGGTGATATTGATGCTGCAGAACAAGACCCCGCGAACTATGCGAAAGTCTGGACAGCTGCAGGCGGTGAAAATCGTGAACTTGTTATTGAGAGTGTTCGCGGCACATGGAAATCTTACTACCAGAATATCGCGGATGTGCTGAACAAAGGGGCGGAATTGGTTGTTAAACCTGATGAGATGCGCAAAGTTATGCAGGTGTATGATGCCGCGATGCAATCTGCTGAAACAGGGCAGACTGTAAAGATTGGTTAAGTAGGACATTCAGTTTTCTATCTATTTGATTTTAGTGTTCTGCGTATCCAAAGTGTTCAAATTATAGACAGCAGTGTTCAAATTTTGACGTAATTATCAGTCAAATTTACGAGAATTAGAACTATCACACCCGTTTCGTCTTGGCATCGTATTTGCTAACACATTACTATGGTTAATTATTGAAATAATTATATCCTTAACCGTAGGAGCGATCTCCGAATCGCGATGGTTGGTAATCGGGAATCGGAGTTCCCTCCTACAAACCCGTAATGTCTAATTAATTCTAACAATCTACCAAAAAATTCTTTAGGAGAAAAAGATGAAAATGAAAAACATGATCGGGTTAACGCTGATGTTCCTTATGGTTGCAATCACCGTCCATATCGGCGCACACCCAAACCACGTAACAGATGCAGCTAAATATGACGAACTAAACAAACGCGTTATCACAAGTATTGACAAAGGATTAGCGTGGTTAAAGACACAACAAGGGGAAGATGGTCTCTTTGAGGTTGCACCTGGGCAAGGACATCCTGGGATAACTGCCCTCGCGATCACAGCTTTCTTGCGGCATCCGCAGAAGAAATACTCAGACGAAAAACATCCCTTTATCCAGAAGGCAATTGATCGGTTAATTGCGATGCAGCAGGAGAATGGTGCTATTTACGATGCGAGCAAACAACCCGCATTGCCCAATTATACTACTTCTATCTCGGTGATGGCACTTTCCTCAACCGCAAATCCATTAAAATATGAGAAAGTGATTGAAAAAGCACAAGGGTTCTTGAAAGGTTTACAAGTTAAGGATGAAGAAAGTGTGTATTTTGGTGGTATCGGCTATGGAAGTCGTGAATCCGTACACGATCTTTCTAACCTGAACCTTGCTATACAAGCGTTGAAAGAGAGCGGTTCCGATGACGATGAAGTCTGGAACAAAGCGATAAAGTTTCTTGAACGCACCCAGAACCGTAGTGAGACTAATGATCAGAAATGGTCAGGTAATGATGGTGGATTTATCTATTCACCCGATGGTGAAAGTAAAGCGGGTACGGATGAAGCAGGTAGTCCGCGATCCTATGCCAGCATGACGTACGCCGGTTTGTTGAGTTTTATCTACGCAAATGTTGATAAAAATGATGACCGTGTGAAATCTGCTGTTCAGTGGATAGGAAAACACTTTACGGTTGAAGAGAATTACGGCATGGGTGCACAGGGACTCTATTACAATTATCATACGATGGCAAAAGCGTTACGTCTATACGGAAAAGATACCATTATAGACGCGAAAGGTGTCTCCCACGATTGGTACCAAGAACTTGCTGAAAAACTGATTGAGGTCCAGAAATCTGATGGATCCTGGATGAATGAGAACAGCCGCTGGATGGAAGCACTCCCCGTGTTAGCAACCAGTTATGCGGTTCTCTCACTTGATACTGCTTACCCAAAACGAAAATAAGATACAACTTCACCTCATAAGGCGGATTTCCATATCCGCCTTTTTTATTTTTGCCGTATTCCATACATCTTCTTAATCCTTAAAATAAACCAATTCTTCTCAATGACGTTTAATTACGTATTTTTGTTATGTTGAATGAAAGTTGAGAAGTTTGTATGAGTTTAATTGAAGGGCTATCCATTGGGATTGCCGCGATACGCGCAAACAAGATGCGATCTTTATTGACAATGCTTGGCATTATAATCGGTATCGCTGCAGTGCTTGCAATGATAGCTATTGGAGATGGTGCAAAAGAGATTGTGCTGCGAGATGCACAGAAACTTGGGGGTGCCAACCAGTTTACTTTATATCGTAGGTCAACAAAAAAGCTGGGAAAACACAACATTCCAATCCGGACGAAGGAATATCTTAACTATGACGATGTGCTTGCAATTGAAGCAGAATGTCCAGCAGTGAGTGATGTTGCCCCAAGAATACGAGATTGGAAAGGCATGTTAATCCAAGCACCCGGTGGTGCTGAAACACGTGCGGGATATAATGGCGTGGATCCATCCTTTAAAACTGCAATGGATTGGAAAGTGCAAGAGGGTCGATTTATTACAGATGAAGACGTAAAGAACGCAGCCAAAATTAGCGTCCTTGGAGATGAGGTCGCGACTGACCTATTTGGCAACAAATCACCTCTTGGACAAGAGATAAAAATTGCTCGGAAAGTAAGGTACTATGACCTTCAAGGAAAAAGACGTAGCAGAAGGATAACTGACCGGTTCACGGTTGTAGGTACAATGATGCCGAGAGGGCGAAGCCTACGTTTCGGTTGGAGTTTTGATAGCATGGTCTTTTTTCCTATATCAACCACCCAGGAACGTTTCACTGGCGACGATCACATCCAGGAAATCTTAGTCTACGCCAATTCTGTTGAAGATGTTCCCAATGCAGTTCGGGAGGTAAAAGAGGTCATTCGCAGCCGACATAAAGGTGAAGACAATTTCGTCAAAATCTATGAGATGCGAAAAGGTATACGACAGTTAGAAAAAATAAGCAAGATGATAAAAATAGCGCTCGGTAGCATCGCGGGTTTTTCACTACTTGTTGGTGGTATCGGTATAATGAATATGATGTTAGTTGCTGTCACTGAACGCACCCGCGAGATCGGTTTGCGAAAAGCACTTGGGGCAAAACCGTTTGATATAATGTTTCAATTCCTTATTGAGTCAGTTATTATGTGTGCAGTCGGCGGCATAATAGGAATCGGTTTAGGTATTTTTGTGGGAGAAAGCATGTCAGTTCTGGCAGTCAAGATCGCCAAAATTGTTCCTGAATGGCCTGCAGTTGTTTCTGCACAGTGGGTAATGATTTCGGTTTTATTTTCTGCAGCAATTGGTATATCTTTTGGGTTATATCCTGCGATAAAAGCGTCTATGTTATCCCCAATAGAGGCACTTCGCAAAGATTAAAGGTTTTAGTTTAAACAGAATTTAAAACTTGTATTTTATTCTCACCTATCGCAAGAAACAATAAACCTATTTCCCTAATAACGTCTAATTGAAAACCAAGATTCAATTGCGATAGATTAATTGTGATTGTAAATTTTATAGTAGGTTTCACAATTAACTGGACATTTAATTTGTAGGAGGGAACTCCGATTCCCGACTATCAAAGTGTTTAGTCGCGATTCGGAGATCGCTCCTACAGAAGAAGTGTAAACATATTTTTAGATTTTACTATAAAGAACTAAAATATTGTTGATCGGTACACTTAGAAAACGCGCCTATCGGTTTGATTTCTTATTACCTATGATTCTGCCCAAATAAACCTAAAATCTCTGGAGAAAAAATGCGTATAATAGAAGCGATTATTGTAGGGATTGTTGCCATTCGCTCAAATAAAATGCGCTCGTTACTAACGATGCTTGGGATAATCATTGGTGTTGCATCGGTGCTTGCGATGATTTCAATAGGTGATGGTGCAAAAGAAATTGTGCTACGTGACGCTCAAAAACTTGGTGGAGCTAATCAGTTTACCATATATCGCACGTGGTATAAACGCGTAGGAACACAATGGGTAAGAATCCGTAGCAATGAGTATATGAAGTACGGAGATGTGTTAGCAATTGAGGCAGAATGTCCATCCGTGAAAGCAGTGACTCCAAGAATTCCTGAATGGAGGGGTGCGTTAATTGAAGCTGCAAGGGGTGTCCAAACTCGCGCGGGATATAATGGTGTAGATGCTACCTATAAAACTGCAATGGATTGGGATATACAAGAAGGACGATTTATTACAGACGAAGATGTGGAAAATGCATCGAGCGTTTGTGTGCTTGGAGATGAGGTGGCGGCATCTCTGTTCGGTGACAAATCCCCTCTGGGACAGGAAATAAAAATTGCAAGAGGCGATGGACGTTATGACCGATGGGGACGACGGGATAAGAAACGGTTTACGGAACGTTTCACGGTTGTGGGAACGATGGTGCCGAGGGGGCGAAGTCTCCGATTTGGCTGGAGTTATGATAATCTTGTGTTCATGCCGCTAACAACTACCCAAGAACGTTTCACGGGTGATGATAAAATTCAGGATATTGTTGTCTATGCACATACTGTTGAAGATGTCCCGAAGGCAATTGAAGAAGTAAAAGCAGTCATCCGTAAACGCCATAAAAATCAAGATGACTTCATCAGGATTTTTGATATGCGTGAAGGTATGGCGCAGTTGGAGAAAATCAGTAGGGTGATAAAAATTGCGTTAGGGAGTATTGCTGGTTTTTCGTTGCTTGTTGGTGGTATCGGTATAATGAATATGATGCTTGTTGCTGTTACTGAGCGGACGCGCGAAATCGGACTTCGAAAGGCTCTCGGTGCGACACGTTTTGACATCCTTATTCAATTTTTAATGGAAGCTGTTTTCATGTGTGGTATCGGAGGATTGATAGGAATAGGTTTGGGTGTCTTCGCGGGGCAAGGAATGGCACTTCTCGCTGTTAAAATCGCTAAAATTGTGCCTGAATGGCCTTCAGTTGTTTCAACGCAGTGGGTGTTGATTTCTATATCCTTCTCAGCGTTGATTGGTATCTCATTTGGGTTGTATCCTGCGATAAAAGCGTCCTCACTTTCTCCAATTGAGGCATTGCGGACTGATTAGTGTACATTAGAAATATCATTGAGCAAACTTTTTCTGTAAGGCAATTTTGTACCGCTTAGGAACACAATTCGCTGTAGAAATAACGATAAACCCTTTTCCCATTTTTAACGTCAAAATAGTGTAATTGTATTCCAAACAAAATCATTAAATTCTTGGCAAATTAAGGAAGGAGTTTGTTACGACCATCTTTTTTATTAATTATACGAATATACGAACCTTATCTGCTTTTTTCTGTCTAAATAACCAAGTATAGAAATATTATTTTTCCTATTATTTGGAGACACAAATGCGCATATTTGAGGGATTATCCGTTGGGATTTTAGCAATTCGCAGCAACAAGTTACGCTCGTTGTTAACAATGCTTGGAATTATCATTGGGGTTGCTTCTGTTCTTGCGATGATCTCAATTGGTGATGGTGCAAAAGAAATTGTGCTGCAGGACGCACAGAAGCTCGGAGGTGTCAACCAATTCACGATGTATCGCAGCAGTTACAGGCGTGTAGGTAGCCGTTGGATGCCGAACCGTAGCAACGAATACTTCAAGTACGAAGATGTATTAGCTATTGAGGCGGAATGCCCGTCCGTGAAGGTAGTTGTGCCTCGGATACCAGAATGGCGAGGTGTCCAGATTCAATCTAAAGATGGGGCTGAAACTCGCAGCGGTTATAATGGCGTTAATTCCTCATTTTCGGAAGCGATGGACTGGAGAATTCAGGAAGGGCGTTTTATTTCCGATGAGGATATTGAAAACAAAGCGAAAGTTTGCGTTTTAGGAACTGAGGTTGCACTTAACCTATTCGGTAACAAATCTCCTATAAACGAGGAAATCAAAATTGGTAGAGGTGGCGGTAGATTTGATAGATATGGCAGAGGGGATCAGGTCCGGATTGCTGAACGTTTTACCGTAGTAGGAACGATGATGCCACGGGGTAGAAGTCTCCGATTTGGATGGAACCTTGACGATATGGTGTTTCTACCTCTTACAACTGCTCAAGAACGTTTTACCGGTAACGATCACATTGTAATGTTATCTGTTCAAGCCAACACCGTTGACGATGTCCCCAAAGCTATTGAAGAGGTGAAAGAAGTCATGAGGACACGCCATAGGAATCAGGATGATTTCTTTGATCTTCGCGATATGCGCGAAGGTATGGCGCAGTTAGATAAAATTAGTAATGTGATAAAAATTGCGTTGGGGAGTATTGCTGGTTTTTCGTTACTTGTTGGTGGTATCGGTATAATGAACATGATGTTAGTTGCTGTTAGCGAACGCACACGTGAAATCGGTCTTCGGAAGGCACTCGGTGCTAAACGTCTTGATATTATGCTACAGTTCCTGATAGAATCCATTGCGATGTGTATTATAGGTGGGGCTTTAGGTGTCGGGTTAGGTTATCTCGCGGGAGAAGGTATGGCACTTCTCGCTGTAAAGATCGTCAAAATTGTGCCGGATTGGCCAGCAGTTATCTCTATGCAATGGGTTATTATTTCTGTCTCATTTTCTGCATTGATTGGTGTTTCATTTGGGCTTTATCCGGCATTGAAAGCGTCCGCGCTTTCCCCAATAGAAGCGTTGCGTACTGAGTAGAAGGAGATCTAAATGAATCTATTTGAATGTATTATTTTGGGTATTACCAGTTTGCGTCGTAACCCGCTCCGTACCAGTCTGACAATTTTAGGGATTATCGTTGGTGTTGGTTCTGTGGTCAGTATGGTCTCTGTTGGTGATGGATCCAGGTCTATGGTGCTACGGGAAATTGAACGGACCGGAGGAACAAAGATGGTAGAAATCTATAAAGACGATTGGGATAAGCAATCTGGTACATTAAGTCGTGCAGCGGGGCAAGCTGTCAGAGGTAGGAGTCGTTGGCGTAGAAACCGCGCTGAGCATTTGGAAACAGATGATGCTTTTGAAATCTTGAAGAGTGCCCGTGGTATCGTTAATGTTGTAGCGGAAGACGATATGCCCGGTTGGAGCGTGAGTTTCAAGGGGCGTAAGAAGGAATCCCGAATTGTAGCATCAACAGCGGGATACGACCGTTCATATAACTGGTTCACCTCAAGTGGCAGATTTTTTAATGCGGATGAGGTAGAAGCTGCCAGCAGTGTTGCTGTGATCGGTTCAAAAATTGCGGAAGAGGTGTTTTTGAACGAAGACCCGGTTGGGAAAGAGATAAAAGCTTCTCGTCCTTCTTATTGGCGGGGTAGGAGTGGTCTATATGAGGTGCGCCTTAAGGTCATTGGTGTGATGGAAGAGAAGGGCGATGCCATGGACACTACCGGTTGGGATGACAGGTTCATCATTCCCATCACAACACTCCAGGAACGTTTTAAAGGTCGCAATGATGTTGAACGGATTCGCGTTGAAGCCGTAGATGTAGATACAATTCCGCTTGCAATAGCGGATGCTAAACAGATTTTAGGCAGAATACATAACAACACTGGTGAAGAATATAACTATTGGACGGCACAAGAGGAATTAGCAACTGCCGATAAAGTCGGGTTGGTGATGAAGGCATTAATGGGTGGTATCGCTGGAATTGCGTTGATGGTTGCAGGCATCGGTGTGATGAATATTATGCTTGTATCTGTAACTGACCGCACGCAAGAAATTGGATTGCGAAAAGCACTCGGTGCAACATTCAACGATATCATAACCCAATTCCTGATTGAGGCATCTGTGCTCACTTTAGTAGGTGGAGTTCTTGGTTCAATCTTAGGGGTATTTATGGGACAAGGTACAGCTGCACTTATATCCAAGTTTGTGTGGGAAGACAGTAATTGGCCTTCAGTTATTTCATTTGAGACAATGTTCATTGCCTTGCTCGTATCTGTTGCAATTGGTGTTTTCTTTGGGTTATATCCTGCACATAAGGCGGCGAAACTTACACCCGTTGAGGCACTTCGAACTGATTAGATCGTTATAAATGGTTAAACATACGGACAGATAGAATATAGATTCAAACGCTTAAAAAATAAAGTGTCCGTTTGTTTGGACCTTCCAAACCTTATAGGAGGAATAGGTTTTGAAAAAGTTAATTATTACCGTTGCTATCATCGTCGTTCTTATTGGGGCGGTAGGATGGGTTGTCCTTAGCCGTAGCAAAAACGGAGTTGATCCGTCACTTGCCCCCAAAATTGAGATTGTTAAGCTCGGAGATTTCCGAATGACTATCAGAGCGACCGGCAATTTAGAACCACTTCTTGACGTAGAAGTAAAATCCAACGTTGAAGGTGAAGTTGTTAAACTGCATGTTAATGATGGTGATCCCGTTGAAGCGGGCGATATTTTAGTAGAACTTGATCCTAAAATATATCAAGAGGAACAGAAACAGGCAGAGGCGGATGTTAAGGCTGCTGAGGCACAGCAGATGCAGGCAGAATTAAATATTCTACTAAAGAAAGAACGTTTAGACAGCGAGCTTACTCAAAAACAATCTGCTGTGAGAAGTGCTAAAGCAAATCTTGAAACGACCCAAGCGGAATCGTTAACACGAATAAGCTCAGCTGAAACCGACATCCAGGCAACAAAGAATTCGTTAGACCAAGATCAGATTTCTTTGGAACAAGCAAATATTTCGCTCGAACAAGCGAAGTTAACACTTACAGAATTTGAAACGTCGCTTGCGTCTACAAAAGTTGCTTTGGACACAGCTCTGTCAGAATTTGACAGAAATAAATCTCTTTTTGAAGAAGAACTGGTTTCCAAAAGTACGTTGGAAGACGCAGAATCTCGTCATGCAAGTGCGGATTCACAATACAAGAATGCCAATAAGCGGGTAGAATCGCAGAAACAGACCATCAAATCACAGGAACGCACCGTTCTGGCACGTAAAACAGCTATTAAGACGCGTGAAGCACAGTTGAAGTTACAAGAACTAAACCTTGAACACCTTAAAAAGACGCGTGAGAAGGCAGAAGAAGAGAGCCAAATTCGATTAGATAATTCTGAAACACAGTTAAAGGAGCTTCAATCAACAATTGGAAATGAGAAACTGTTAACGGAGCAATCGAAAGTCAGTTCTGATGCCAACCTGCTCCGCCGGCAAAGTAGTCTGAAGAATCAGCAGGAACGGCTTGGTTGGACGGTTATTAAGGCACCCATGTCCGGCACTGTTACCCAACTTGAGATAGAACAGGGTGAGATTGTGACATCTGGACGTTCAGCTTTTTCGCAAAGTCCACCGATTATGACGATTGCTGATCTGTCAAAAATGGTTGTCAAAACCTTTATCAACGAAGTTGATATGGAACGTCTTGAAGAGGAACAATCCGCAGATATCAAGATTGATGCTTTTCAAACAAAAAGATTTAAAGGTCAAGTGTATGAGATTTCCCAAAGTGGTCAACAGCAAGATAACATAATCTCGTTTGAGGTAATGATAGAAGTTGATGATACCTCTGGAGACATCCGCCCCGGTATGAGTGCTGATGTTGACATCATTACCTACGAAGAAAAGAACGTATTGCTGATTCCTATTGATGCTGTAATAAACAAGAATTCTGCTACCGTTACCGCTCAAGTGGGTAATACGTCACCCTTCAAGGTAGGCAAATCGGTGCAGATGCAGACCATTAGCGAGAAGACATTCAACGGCACCGTTGAATCTGTTGGGAATGGTAGCGTTACAATTGACTTAAATCCTGCGCAACGCGGTATTGTTCCTGGTCCTGCCACGGTCTCGCTCTTAGTCAATGATCAAAAGAAAGCTGATGGTGTTTCGGCGCAAGTTAGTGTTTCGAAAGGGAAATTTGTCATGTTGGACAGTGGTGATGGTAAAGGTGTTGAAACCGCTATTGAAACTGGCATGCAAAACGAAACAGTTGTCATCGTCAAAAGTGGAATTACTGAAGGCGATCGCGTTATTCTACAGCGCCGACAGAGACCACAGATGGGTTGGGGAAGATAAAACAACGAAGCGTGTAGTCTAAAAAGTGTTCCGTTACAACAAATCACCACCGAATACCATAGGCGGATTCGGTGGTGATTATTTTAACTTTATAGCAATATGAATTCTAAATAACGTAGGTTGGGTAGGAGGGAACTCCGATTCCCGACTATCAAAGCGTTTAGTCGCGATTCGGAGATCGCTCCTACAGAAGAGATGTAATTCGGCGAGGTTAGAAACCTCGCCAGCAGGTGGACACATGCCTCGTGCGGATAGAAAATTACCGAATTATAAAATTAATCTTCATCAAGCGCGACTACGTATAATCAAATTCCGAATACTAATTATAAATCGATCACTTGTCCGTCATAGGCGAGGTAGGCGTTATCGGGGAGATCAATGTTCTGTTCCGCGCACTGATCCTTAAAATAGCGATGGTCAAGCCGATGCATAATATGTGTGAAATAGGTTTCTCTGGGTTTTAAGGCTGCGCTGATTTCCAATGCTTGTCCGACCGATTGATGGGTCGGATGTCCCGGATTGAAACTTAAGGCATCAATTACGAGCACTTCTATCCCCTCCAGCAATGCTTGTGATTTTTCTGGTAATTGTTTTACATCTGGTATATAGCCAAAATCGTCAATCCGATAGCCGTTTGTGTCAACGTTACCATGCTCTACTGGAATAGGTGTGATGTCAAAACCGTGTAACTGAAACCTTTCGTCAATAACATTCGGAAGTAGATGACCCACTCCACCGCCCTGGAAAGTCTCTTTGGTAAACATATAATAAAAGTTGCGTTGCAGTATCTCAATTGTTTGTTCAGGACCATAGATTGGCATATCCATTTGCTGTTTTCGGCACGGCATTACAATGTCGTTCGTTCCGCTGATATGGTCTGCGTGGCAGTGTGTAAAAATAACAGCATCTATCCATTCAATCTTATTCCGATTGATTTGATCCATGAAGTTCGGACCGAGGTCAAATTGAAGATTTTTACCATCCTTTTGAATATGGACAGATGAACGCGTACGGTAGTTTTTTGAGCCGACCTGCATTGAATCTTGACAAGTTTCACACTCACATTTATACTCAGGAACACCTGTTGAGGTGCCTGAACCCAAAATCGTAATCTTCATTCACAAAGAATCCTTTCATCAAAACAATGGAAAAACTAACACCTGAAGAATGTCTTATTTTAGCAGATGTTATCGGTGATACGCCGACGACGTTGAATGTTTTAGACTGTCTGAAACGGGGAAAATGTCGTGCTTATGTCTTCGGTAATCTTCCACATATAACAGCGTCATTAGTTATTGATACGCTTTACGATGATGCATTTTGCTTTGCTACAGATGTAGACGGTTTATGGCATTTGATAGAATCTCAGACAGGTTTGGAATGTCTCAATTTCAATGTTGACCTTGTATACGCCGAAACTCTTGGACAACATATAGCAGCGAAAACCGGTGGCTCTGTTAAGTATTACGTTGAAATCCATCAAACTCTTTTAGAACTTGTTCATTCTTATTCCAATGAGGCTGTTCGATTACTAACTTTGGCAGATGTAGAACTCTTAGCAAAGGCCCCTGCGGGAGTGCAAGGATACTCCTATCAAACACCAAAAGATATTATAACAACTGGTCCCGTTGCTGCTGCTTTTGTGAACGATAGCATTGTTTCTATAGCCCGTACTTATGCCCACACGGATTTGCATGGCGGTATAAGTGTATTTACATTAGAGGAATGGCGAGGAAAGGGTTATGCTGCCTCAACTGCATCTCTCGTTGCGCAACAGATTCAGGCTATGGGCAAAGTTCCTGTCTGGAGTTGCGGGGAAGAAAATGTCGCCTCGCTTCGGACTGCAAAAAAGTTAGGTTTTGTTGAAGTTTCAAGACGTATTGATATTATCCCCACCTCTTCACAGTAATGCTTTTGAGATTCAATTTGAATACTATTCTATCCCAAGGCATTGTCAACTTTATTGATAGCGGCTGCCATTAACCGTGCATGTTCCTCCTGCATATTAACGTTAAATCCAAACCTTAGCGCACGACCGAGAATAGATAATGTCTGCGGACACATATCACGCGAATATTCTACATTACCTTTGTATCGTGGGTCGGACCACGGATAACCTGCTGCGTTCGGTGAATGTTTAAACAGAATGGAATCCCAATATGTGTATATATGTCTGTCAGGAAAGCCTTCGTTGTAGGCAGTGCCTGCCCCTAATCCTTCGGCTCTGAGTGCTTCTGTATACTTTTTCGCAAGTTCTATGTCTCGCACAATTATCGCTGCACTAATACCACATTCACCGCTTGGATCATCTACATGCTGCCTTATATAACCTTTTGGGTTATCGGATAGTTCAGCAATGAATGCCTTTTTGAGTAAACGTGTATGTCCCAGAATATCATCCAGTTTTGAGAGTTGCACGCGCGCAATTGCACCTAAAATTTCGCCCGGACGATAGGTTTGGCAAGAAAAAGGTTCATTTTGCCACTCCGAATCGCTCATCCACATTGGGAGACCGGGTTCAGAGGCAAACGCAGCGCGTTCATACGTGTCGTAATCATCCGCAAAGACTAAGCCGCCTTCCCCACACGTAATTATCTTGAAATAGTTGAGGCTCCATGCGCCTGCGTCACCCCAAGTGCCAGCATATTTGCCTTTATACTGACCACCAACACATTGGCAACAATCTTCGACAACCTTAAGATTATGCTTTTTTGCAATCTCCATGATGGCTTCAAGACGACACGGGACTCCCTGCATGTGAACAGGTATAATTGCTTTGGTATGCGGCGTTATTTTTCGCTCCACATCTGCTGGGTCTAATCCAAGTGAATTGTCAATTTCAGCAATGACAGGAATTGCTCCGACGCCGACGATAGCTGCTGCTGTTGCAATAAAGGTATATCCGGGTAAAATCACTTCATCGCCAGGACCTATACCTACGCCAGTGAGTGCACAGATAATCGCTGATGTGCCTGAATTCACCATCAAGGCATGTTGGGTACCAAGTCGCGCTGCAGCTTCTTTTTCAAAAGCTGCTACATTAGAATTTTCAACAAATCTAAAAAGTTTTCCACTTCGTAGAACTTCTGTCACAGCATCAATTTCTCTATCGTCTATGACACTGGGTCCATGCATTCCCCCTGGAATCTGTTCAGTGATGGCGGGTGTTCCCCCATCTACTGCTAAACGGTCTGACATCTTCCCCTCCATATTTTCTGCCAACATCAAGATTTGTGACACTTTACAGTATACAGGCAATTTTGTCAAGTTAGATTTTGAAAATGGGTGTGAGATTTTTTGCATGTGTATTGTCTGAATCGCGGATTATCGCGGAGAACGCTGAAAGAAGAGATATTTGGTTACGACGGCACATTTTGTGAAAATGAACGAAATGATACTATAAGATGTAACCATAATTATCGCTTGTCGTCTTTATAGTAGATTTTACATTGTCATTCGGTGCTTATAAAGCGTCCTACAGTTTAAAAGTCGCGACCATGAGGTCGCTCCTACAGGAAAAGGGCAATGAATTGCGCGACTATAAACACTGCAAATCAAAAAGTGTATAGGTATTCTCAAATGATACTATAAATGTAGTAATGGATTAAACAGTGGAACCGTACCATGTATCATCACAAGGAGATGTAATGAACCAAAAACTCATTGAACGCTGGCAGGCAGAATTTGAAGAAGCAGATGCAGAGGCAGTTCAACAAATGCTTGGCGAAGCACCAGAACTCGTAAACGTGAAAATAAATCGGATATCACCGCTCCATTGTGCGAGCATTAGACTCAAAGATCTTGATAAGGTCAAGGCACTTGTAGAGGCAGGCGCGGACGTGAACAACAGTAGTGACCACGGCACGCATTGGCCAAGCAGTGATTACGAGATTAACCGGTATCTCATGAGTCAGGGAACTGCCATCAATCAACCATCCTATCTTGGGTTTCATGGTGTCGGTGTCACTAACTTCGATTCCTTTCTGCTTATGGTGGAAAATGGATTGGATCCGAATTTCGCGTGGCCCTACAACGGCGAAACCTTACTCCATGTGCAATCCCGCCACGATGACGACACACATCTTGCACAAGCCTATATCTTGATTAAAGCAGGCGCGGATGTCAATGCGCAAGCACTCAGTGGACTTGATGACGAACCTATCATGGATAACGAGCATTTTGTTGAATACGGCAAGGAAACACCGCTACATTTCGCCGCTCGCCTCGGCAATCTGCGGATAGTTCGGCTACTGTTAGACCACGGTGCTGATCCATCGCTGAAAACGGTGAGTCGAATGTGTCATCCGAAACAGTTTACCGAATGGACAGATGAAGTTACATCACTGGTCTGGCCGCTACGTGAATTCAAGCGAGTTACGTTTCAATCCTATGAAGGAGAGACACCTCTCGACATGGCGTTACGTAAGGGCAATAAAGAAATCGTTAACACTCTCAAGCGATAGATAATTGAAAAATTATACCATTTCTATATGATAATATTACATTATTTCGTAGGTCCAAATCAACGCTATGAATGTCTTTGGTAGAATGCGCTTTTTGGCATTCTACATGATTCAGCGGGTAGAAGCGGTAGCGAAACCCACCGAATACCATACGGGGAATGCCATAAGCGCATTCATACCCGGGGAACGCCTACAGGCGTTCATACCGTTGATTTCTTGATTTGGCGTATTCGGTGTTGATTTGGACTTTTTATAGCGTCATGTCGGGTTTCGTTCCTCTACCCGCTGAATGCCATAAAGGCATTCATAGCGTTGATTTGGACCTACAATAGATTATGAGAATTTGTCAATTAGAAATGGTATAACAAGTATTCTGTTCAAAGCAATATTTTGTAACCGATTTTTTGATAGAGGCGTTATTATCAGCGAGTGAAGAAATATATAGTTATTGAGGATAAAAAATGCAAACACAATCGCTTGAATTCTACTCAAATATAAACCCCCTCGTAGGACTTTCAGCAAAAACTTTACGTCTCTATAGTGCTTTGGAAGTTTTTCGGAATAAAACTGATTCCCTTGAAAAACCTGAATGGTTTCGCACACCAAATAGGGATGAACTCCTTGAAAAGGTCGGGTTTTCAAAAACAGAGATTGATAAAGGTATCACGGAATTAATAGATGCTGAATTATTGCAGATTCAGGATAGAAACAGTGATCAATGGTATTGTTTGAAATAACAGTGCTATGCCTTTTTTGAAAATTCCGCGTCTCATTTTAGCATCTGCTTCCCCACGCCGTGCCGATCTATTATCTCAAATTGGATTAATGTTTGAGATATATCCCAGCAACATACCAGAAATTACACTAAATCATACATCTGCTGAGTTTGTAACCCAAGAACTTGCCCTTCAGAAAGCACGATTCGTTGCTGAACGTCATACTGAAGGGTTTGTTATTGGCGCCGACACTTTGGTTTCGTTAAAAAATGAACTTCTCGGTAAACCGATGAACACGACACATGCTCAGGAGATGTTGACCCGCCTTAGCGGCACATGCCACAAAGTCGTAACTGGCGTTGCACTAATTGATGCCAAACTTAATAAAGAGAAAACATGGTCAGAAACAACACAAGTATATTTTAGAGAACTTTGCCCGGCAGAAATTGATACTTACATAGAAACCGGAGAAGCAACAGATAAGGCAGGAGCGTACGGGATTCAGGGACGGGGAGCAGCATTTGTTAAGCGGATAGAAGGGTGTTATTTCAACGTTGTTGGACTTCCTTTAGCAAGCCTTGTAGAACAATTAGCAGAATTTACTCGCGATGTCAGTAATTAAGCAATACAAAACTACCGATGGATATACACCTCTTATAGGCCCTGGTGAGTTTGGCACAACAAACCTGCAATTCGGTATTCTCAACCTTGATCCCGAATCAACTTTTTTCGATCATTCTGATGATTGCGAAGTTGCTTTGATTGCGTTAGGTGGACAATGCACCTTATTGGTTGGTCATAACGGAAATAAGGCGAATGGCATTTTGGGTGAGCGTGCTGATGTTTTTGATGGCGATGCAAGCATTGCATATATTCCGCATCATACCACTTATGAAGTTATAACAAACGAAGCGAGGGTAGAAATAGCAATTTGCAAAACTCCGTCATACTCGGATACAGCAGCAGTCATTTTAGAAGCAGGCGAAGTAGAAACTGAAACAGATTATCAACTGCGTATTATAGAAAACAACATTTTAACTGAATGGGTTGGTGAAGCAATCAGTTTCTTTCGATTCCAAGATGAAAATGGTTCTGTAACACTACAACTGGTTGATTCCGCAAATAAAACAACGCGAATCACCCTTAGCAACAATAATCCGATTGTGTTGCCAGAGGAAACCCGCGCACGTTTAATCACTTATGATGGTAAATGTTATCATTTATTGATAACACGTTCTACTCCCCTTCAATAAGTTCACCACCTTTTTTCAGAAAAGCGACTGAACTTAACGATACATGCACCTTCACTTCCTGATTGTTCACTTCGCCGACAGAGATTAGAAGAATCTTCTTATCATTGTCAAGCCCAAGAATTTTTCCGTGCAACCCACCGTTAGTTACTATTTCATCTCCTTTTGATAAATTCTCAAGCATAGCCTGATGTTTTTTCCGTCTGGATTGTTCGGGGCGAATCATCAGAAAATAGATAATTGCAGCCATCGGGATAAACATAAAAAGCATACTTATTAAAGGACTTTCACCCATATTTAATTTCTCCTTCTGTTTTATAGAATTAGCATTGCATCGCCGTAACTGTAAAACCGATAATTTTGTTGAAGTGCCTCCTGATATGCCTTTTGTATCAGGACGCTATCAGCAAAGGCACTTACGAGCATGAGCAATGTTGATTTAGGTAGATGGAAATTGGTAAGTAACACATCTACAATTTTAAATTGATAACCGGGATAGATGAAGAGTTCACTATACCCGTTATAAGGTTTAACTGTGCCTATAGCACCGATTGTTTCTAAAGCACGCACAACCGTGGTTCCGATTGCGACAATTTTTGAACCCGTTTCGCGTGCATTACAAATTTGTTTTGCTTCCGTTTCAGTAAGGTGTATGTATTCAGCATGCATATTGTGAGTTTCAACGTTCTCAACTTTAACTGGTTGAAACGTCCCTATCCCCACATGTAGTGTAAGCATTGCCGTTTCTATTCCATTACCTCGCAATTCTTCAAGCAATTCTGGTGTAAAGTGCAATCCCGCTGTGGGTGCAGCAATTGCACCTTCGGTAGTAGCGTAAACAGACTGATAGCGCACCTTATCTTCTTCATTTGGTGAACGCCGAATGTAAGGCGGTAAAGGCATCATTCCTATTTCAGCAAGGATTTCGAAAAAAACACCTGTATATATAAAACGAACGATGCAATTTCCATCGTAGGGTTTTTCTAAGACTTCGGCTATCAAAACGCCATTGCCAAATGTTAACTGTGTGCCTACTCTCAGCATCCTGCGCGGCTTTGCTAAGACCTCCCATGTGTCGGTTTCCTTTTCTTGGACGAGAAGCAGTTCAATTTTGCCGCCAGTTTCACTTTTGTTTCCGATTAACCTTGCTGGTATCACCTTTGTATCGTTCAAAACCAACAGTGTTGGGTCCGGTAAAAATTCTCCTATCTGTGAAAATTGCGTATGATGAAAGTCTCTCGTGTTTCTATTTACCACCATTAAGCGTGATGCGTCACGATGCTTCAACGGCACTTGCGCAATACGATCAGGAGGTAGATCGTAATCAAAATCTGTTAGTTTCATATCATCATTACATCTAAGATCTGCACAATTGAGATGAATTGAATTTATAGTGGATTATAGAACTAATTCTACATTTCCTCTGTAGGAGCGATCTCCGAATTGCGACGGAACTCACTAATAGTCGGGAATCGGAGTTCCCTCCTACAGTTCAGGAATGTAGCATTAGTTCTAATCTCTACCATAAAGAGGTTATACATCAAAAAGTGTAGGTTGTGTTGATATTGGATACCCAAAGTATTCGTAAGCGGCATCGGTGGCAACGCGTCCGCTTGGTGTAAGTGCCAAGAATCCCTCTTTAATATAGTGGGGTTCATAAACTTCTTCAATTGTCCGTTCATCTTCGCTGAGTGCAACAGCGAGTGCTTTTTTCCCCGCGCGACCATTGAAATTCTTGATCAATGCTCGGAAATAGGCGTAATCTTGTGCGTTTAAACCCTTTTCATCAATATCAAAAAACTTCAGTGCTTCTTCTACCACCTCAAGCGTCAAAATACCACCACCTTTAACTTGGGCATAATCTCTAATGTTAGCAAGGAGTTTATTGGCGATTCGCATCGTACCGCGGGCGCGCAATGCTAATGCAAATTCAGCGTCCTCTTCTATTTTAATGTTGAGCTTTGCGCTGTTGATCCGGATGGCTTGTTGGATATCTTCAGGTGTGTAGTAATCAAGATGTATGTGAATTCCGAGCCTGGATCGGAAAGGACCGGTAAGCAAACCTTCGCGTGTTGTTGCTCCGACTAAGGTAAAGGGGGCGACGGAAAGTTGCACAACTTCAGAACCGGGGCCTTGACCTAAAGGTAGATCAAGCACAAAATCTTCAAGAACAGGGTAAAGCGACTCCTGGATTGGCGCTTTCATTCGGTGAATTTCGTCAATAAATAGGATATCGCCTTCTTCAAGATTGGTTAACGTAGAGGCGATGTCTATACGTTCCATCACCGGACCGATGGCTTGTTTGAAATTAGTATCGAATTCATTAGCGATAATCTTGGCAAGAGTGGTTTTTCCAAGCCCTGGAGGTCCGACGAGGAGGACATGTTCTAAAACATCATCCCTACTTTTTGCAGCACGTTTACTTTTTGCAGCACGCCTACTTTTTACAGCATCAATATGGATACGAAGTTGTTCTTTGGCTTTCTCCTGTCCAATAAATTCATTTAAAGTTTCTGGACGGAGGCTATATCCAAAATCGTCATCGGTATTATCATAAATATCGTGGTTATCCATACTGTTGTCCTAATACAAGGATCGTAATCATAGTTTTATTTTAAGGCGTTTTTATATTGTAGCAGAATTCAGGTTATTTGTGAAAGAAAAGATAAATTTCAAGCGACATTCGGTTTTCTGTTTGTTAGCATTCCTACAGAAGAGTCGCGATTCGGAGATCGCTCCTACAGTCGCGATTCGGAGATCGCTCCTACAGAAGAGGTTTTTGGAATGTAAGTAGTTCAGAAAAATTGAATGTCCCTGGATTATTTTCGGATATATCGGAGTGCTTCCTTGACCAATGCATCCCGATCAGCATCATCACCAAGGGTTTGTTGTGCTTGTTCTACTGCTTGTTCCGCCTCAAGTTCTGAAGCACCAAGGTTAACCAGTACGTTGATGACAGCGTGATGCGTTGATCCATCTCCGACAAGTTCGACTTTATCTTCTAATTTGACCTTTGCAATGTTTTTTTTGAGTTTGATGATGATAAGCTGCGCGAGTTCTTTACCCAACCGAGGCACCCGCATTAAAGTTGCCATATTCTCTTTTAGGACAGCTTGTTGGAATTGTGAAGGTGATAGTCTTGTAACGATATTTTGTGCAAGTGCGGGACCTACGCCTTTGACGGAGAGTGCCATCTCAAACATTTTGAGTGCATCTCGTGAAATGAATCCGTAAAGTTTAATTTCATTTTCACGATTTTGACTATAGTATGTATAAAACGTGACAGGTTCGTCGATAGGAGGTAATCCGTTGATTGTTCGATCTGCAACTTCAACTAAATAACCGATACCGTTTACATCAACGACAACAGATTTGGTATCTTTATGTGCAAGCGTTCCTTTTAAATGAGCAATCATGCTGGCGTAGTTTCCTTTCAGAGAACAAGTACTATAACCTAAGTTGCCACATAGTAGCACAAACTTTTAGTTTATGTCTGTGAGTGCGCAAACTAAAAGTTTGCGGTACAAAATTTTACGAATACTGAACTATTCACGATTAAACGCTGTGTCTAAATGTCTAAAATCTTATAGGTAGCAACTTGGGTTATTATAATCAGTTCGGGAGGGTTATCGATCGAATTTTTCCCGAATTTTGAGCAGTTTATGAGAACGGGCGTGACAAATTGCGACAGCTAAGGCATCCGCTGCATGGTCAGGTTGTGGCAATTCTTTTAGTTTTAGTAGTGCCTGAACCATTCTTTGAACTTGAAGTTTTGTCGCTTTTCCGTATCCAGCGACAGTTTGTTTAACTTGTAATGGTGTGTATGTTGCCACAGGAGTTCCTATGTTCGCCGCTGCCAATTTTATTATCCCTTTTACTTCTCCGACACTAAACGCGCTGCTCACGTTTTTGCTGAAGAAAATATCTTCAAGCACAACTGATTCCACAGCAAACTGTGCAATCAGATCAGTTACAGTGTCATATATTATTTTCAAACGTTCCTCAGATGCAGTTTTTGAACTGGTTTGGATATTTCCGAAGTGAAGCGGTTGAACACGAGCAGCATTAGATTGAACGATTCCATAACCTGTATTTGCAATGCCAGGGTCAATCCCAAGAATTATCATCAACAATAGGTCCTTTACAACTAAGCTGCTGCTTCAAGGATGTCATCAGGAATGTCAAAGTTAGCGTAGACTTTTTGCACATCGTCCAGTTCATCCAAAGCTACCATTAGTCTTAGCATACGTTCTGCCTCTTTGCCTTCAAGTCTAACAGTATTTTGAGGTATCATGCTAACTTCCGCTAATTGAATGGATGCGTCAGTGGATTGAATAGCAGTGACAACGTTATCAAACTGTTCATAAGGGGTTATAATTTCAATAGTATCTTCCTGCGGTGTTAAATCTTCAGCACCAGCATCTGCGGCAACTAAAAACAACTCTTCTTCATCGATGCTATCCGCATCCACCACAATGAGTCCACACTTGTCGAATCCCCATGCGACACATCCGCGTTCACCGATTCTGCCATCAAACTTGCTGAGGGCGTGTCGGACAGCGGCAATGGTACGATTGCGGTTGTCGGTTATCACCTCTATGATGAGCGCGACACCACCCGGACCGTATCCTTCATAGACAGCTTCTTCTAAAGATTCACCTTCAAGTTCGCCAGTGCCACGAAGAATCGCCTTTTCAATGTTATCATTAGGAAGGTTACTTGACTTTGCGGTTGCGATTGCGGTGCGGAGGCGCGGATTCATGTCTACATCTCCACCACCAAGACGCGCTGCAGCAGTGATTTCCTTAATTAATCTCGAAAAAAGTTTACCGCGTTTAGAATCGTTCGCTGCTTTTTTATGTTTAATTGTTGACCATTTTGAGTGTCCTGACATAATCTTTGTCCTTTCTTGATTCAGTTCACAAGAAACTGGGATGTATTTGAGACATTTGAAAACTGAGAGTGTGCCGATGCCACAACATCTATAGATATTATAGCATATAGTCATAGAAGATACAAATAAAATGTAGATAACTGGGCTATTTAGTTTTACTACGTTGTGTTTACATTTCACCATCAAATTGTTGGGAAGTCAGTGCCTATTGGAATTTGCCTCTATAGATCGAATGAATCCTGCAGCACTATGGAAACCTTGCCTGTACCGGATCCGGAGCCAAATGTAAACACTGCTTATAGTAGGTTTCACAATTAACTGGACATTTAATTTGTAGGCGGGAACTCCCGATTCCCGACTATCAAAGTTTTTAGTCGCGATTCGGAGATCGCTCCTACAGAAGAGGTGTAAACATATTTTTAGATTTTACTATAAATATTTCTATCAGGACTTACGCAACTTGAGCAGAAAATAGGCGAATCTGTCTAAAAAGTCGTTATTTCAGCACTTTTAACCCCCTAAATCCCCTTATCAAGGGGACTTTAAGAGAAAATGCGTAAGTCCTGTCTATAATTCACCATAAATGGGAGTGTCTGTCAAAGTTCACCGATGCAGAACACGGTATTCTTTGCTTCTAAACTCCGAATTTCGGAATAGTGGTAAACTTGGGTAACTTCCACTCCATTTTTAATGATGGCAGTGGGGCGTTCAATAACGAAGTCAGCGAAGTGCGATGCATTGAAAGCAACGTAAGCGAGGCTGAACGTCTCAATCTGCTGATCGTATCGCTTTGACAGATCTGGAAATAGAACAATTCCTGTGTCAACTTGGTAGATGCCTGCGTTTTCATCTATGTTCATTGTTTTAACCGGACATTCGATAATTGCCCGCTGATGTGTATTAGTATCCCATATTTCTGTGTGCGTTACGATGGGTAGACATTTTTGTGTCGCCTCAAAAATGGCTGTGTTGCTATCAAGGACGCGGACCTGCGATGCCTCTTGAACATCAAACAGAGGACCTCCCCAATAATCCTGCGCTGGTCTATACTCGACGTAGTTATCGTTACAGTAAGCATGCCTTCTGAATACTGCTATATGTTCTTCGCCAAAAACAGGGAGGAAGTCATAGTTTGGATTTATGAAAAGATTTTTCTCTGCAAAGGTGTGTTCACTCTTACACGAACCACATTGGTAATAATCGCTGAAACTTCCATTTGTGTTATCTATGATGCGGCATCGAGATTCGACCCAAAAGCGGGGGGCATTTCCGTTGCCAACAGAGTTGATAAAAGAAAGTCCATAATCAAGGCAATTCATTGATTTTCCTTTCGGTGTGGAATATGATTTATTATGGTAGATTTTAGAATTAATCAGACATTATTTATCTGCGGGGGAACTCCGATTGCCGACTTTTCCTACAGTTCTGTCGCGATTCGGAGATCGCTCCTACAATTCAAAATGTCTTGTTAATTCTAAAGTTCACTATAAATATCCAGCAAGATAAGGAATATTGGTTGAACAAAAACAACGAGGTATGTTACAATTGCTACAACTATAGTTTTATGGAGTAAGACAAATTCTTATGTTGCCTTTTGTCCTTAAAACCGTTGAAGAACCGTTACAACGTCTTCATCTTCTGCACAGTGAAAACAGTACTGTTGACGTTGAAGTAGAAACAGAGTTTTATACTACCGAGTTTGACAGTTCATTACGAGAGGATCGTCCGTTTACCTTTCGGAGGCGGAACTATGCGGTTTTAAGTGATGCTAAGGAAGCAGCCTATAAAGCTTTTACAACATTTCTCCAACAAACTTCTGAACCGGAATCTTTTCTCCCAATCGAACTTCTATCCCAGTATGCATTTCAGCGATACGCTTTAATTCTGTCAGTCACTCGTTCGTATGAACTTCATGAAGTGTTTCAAAACACGCCAGACACTATTTGGATGGATCGGGGCAATTCTATCTTTGAATATGATGGTTATGAACTTTCTCTTAGTGCCAAACATCATATACTCGATTCGTCTGCCTATTTGGTAGCACCAAGGAAATTCACAATATTTATACGTCGTGTGAATGACACCGATACGGCCCGATTTTATAGAAGTGGCTTTATCGACCTTACCGGTAATGCACCGCCGCCTCTCCAACTGAATGCACAAGAGGTAATTGAAGCGGTGCAACAGTATATTGCCAGTCGAGAGTCTGCTATGCAGATAGGGCAATTGCTAATGTTCCCACCATCCCTTGAAACCGAGACTGATGAGGTTGATGAGTATCTGACGAACTGCCCAAGATGTAAAGGTGAGGTGAGACGCATCAATGAAAGTTTTTTCTGTTTGGAATGCGATTGGGATAACCTACCGCCTTTAAAACGTCATTAAATAGTGTTGAATTCCCATCTTATGCTTTCTTCGCCTCACCCTAAGGGCGGCTGAAAAATAGAAAAGAGCATCGTATTCGCAGTAGCCAACAGTGTTCCCGTAACAGTTTGGAGGAGTGTGTGACGCTCCCGGTAAACTCGTGCCCAAGCAATCAGCGGTATAAGCAGGAATAACCACACTAAATTTAAGTTAACAAGTAACATCAAGACAATAATGCAACTGGTCGAAACGCTTGTGTGAAAACTTATTTTCCACAATGGCGTAATCACTGAGAATACGATGCCGTTAACAATAAAAATTTGACATACCCAAATAATTCTCTGACTTGCCCCAATCCAATGTAGGACAATCGTCCCTAAAATCATGCTGACTAACGTCAAGCAAAGCGGTATCAGTCGTTCTTCTTTGGCAGGCAAATGGAAATTGCTTACCTTTGAAAACCGAAAAAGGAGGGCTATTGTTAATATCGGTAGCACTGTCACAAATATTGCTACAATCGTTAGCCAAAGTATAACTTCTTGGCTTGTGCCTGCATGCTTGTGTATAACGAAAACAGCAGTTACAATCGGAACAATGAACGGGCTAAAAACAACGGATGTTCCCAAGGCAATCCAGGCGGGAAATGCCGAGAAAGTCTTTTGTATCATCAATTATTTTTTTGGTGTTTCCACGGTTTTGAAGAAATTCACTAAATCTGCCCCGTGTGTGCTTGGGTTAACTTCTTTGTCAATTTTCAGGATTTTCCCTGCTTTATCAATAATAATGGTCAAACGTTTGAAACGTTGTGCGTCTGGCTTTTCTACCGCACCAAAGAGCAAGGCGAGATTTCTGTTAGTATCAAGTAAAAGTGGAAAGTTCAAATTATTTTTTTCTGAAAATTTCTGATGCGACTCGGCATCATTGATGGTAATCCCAAAAACTTGGACATCCTGTTTAGCAAAACTACTCGACTCATCACGGAGCGAGCAAACTTCAGCCGTTCAGCCACGCCCAAAATCTCGTGGATAAAACGCTAAAACCACGTTCTTTTTATCTCGTAATTTGCTGAGTTGGTGTAATTTTTCTGCGCCATCCTTGGCGAGGAAATCCGGCGCTGGCTGCCCTACTTCTATTTTCGGTAGCACCTTCTTAAGCAGTGTTACAACGTCTTCGCCATGGGTCTGCACTTTGACATCTTTATCAATTGCACGGATATATCCGGCTTTATCAATAACAAAGGTAACCCGTTTTGAAGCGTTGAACCTTTCCATGACACCACTGTACTGTTTGCTGACCTCAAACTCCGTATCTGCCAGCAGTGAAAATCCAAACTTTTCTTGTTCTTTAAATTTTTTATGCGAGTCAACGTTGTCTACACTGACACCAAACAGAACAGTTTCGGTTTTTTCTATGTCGCTCAATTTATCCCGGAGCGACTGAAGTTCAGCTGTTCAGCCACCGGTAAAATCTTTCGGATAAAAGGCGAGAACAATACTTTTCTTGCCTAAGAATTCACTGAGATTCCTTTCAGTCCCGGTTTCATCTTTCAACGTAAAATCAGGGGCTATCATACCCACTTCAAGTTCTTCTGGTTTTTCCACTTCATTCTCCGCTAAGGCTAATGGAATCGTAAATGCTGCTATTAATAGCGCAATTCCGATAGATTGAATAGATAGGTTTTGAAACATTTTTAATTCCTCAAGAATAGGTTAATTTGTAGAAGAAAATTTCGATTCCCGACATGGATGTGTCGCGAGCTGGAACTTGATCCTACAGAGATTGCTGTGAAAACAGATAAAAAAACAATTTACCCATAAATTACAATGGACATAACACTACGTAAGACACAACGGATGTCTAAAGTTTCTTAATAGTGTCTCAATCATTTTCTGCGCGCAGGCGTTCAATCTCTGCTAAAGCCTTGGCAAGTTCTGTCTCGGCACTTTCCGCACGTTCTCTGACTATCTTGACTTCCTCAGTAAGTGTTTGTAACCACTGAGCTGTGTTAGGATTATAGAGTCTCAATACACCTTTATGTTCCCCCAACTCCAAACCTAATACCTCTGAAGATAGACGATTGTTCACGAACTCAATCTCTTGATATTCGCCATCATTCAGCCGAAATCCGATAAAACTCGGCACAATTTGCCCCAATGGATCGTAGATGTAGTATTCCTTCACGCCAAGCACGGTTGCATAGAGGTCTTTCTTTCGTCCCATATCTTCCTTAAAGGTGCTTGGGCTTGCGACTTCCAGCACAAAGTCGGGCGTGTTGGGTTCATCCCACGTCCGATAGGTGCGCCGCAGTTTCTTTTCAACACCAAAAACCACAAATACATCAGGCGATATAGATTTCCTCGGGTTTCCCTCTTCGTAATACATGAGCAGGTTTCCAGATACATAAACATCATCCTGATCCTCAAAATTGTCTTCAAGTATCAGAATGAAATCCATCATCAACTTACGATGTCTATCTGCTTCTGCCATTGGCTTACCGTCCGATTCCGGATAGAATACTGTTGGCGCAGATTGTATCTTTTTCCGCATCGTGTCATCTCCCGTGTCAAGATTTAAGGATGCACTGTTTTAAGTATAGTATAAACGGACTTCGGTGTCAAGGGTTATGATTTTCGGCACAAGGGTTATTTAGTTTTAAGAATTGTCAGCTGATGGGTGTTACTAATAGTTTTATATTCTAGGTCGGGTAGAGCGAAGCGAAACCCATAAATCAACGCTATGAATGCCTTTAGTAGAATGCGCTTTTTGGCATTCTACATGATTCAGCGGGTGTCAATTTAGTGTATATAAGTTAAAGAATTTGCCCTGTTTTAGAGTAGCACAAACTTTTAGTTTGTGCATCAAAGGGACGCAAACTAAAAGTTTGCGGTACAAAGAGAAATCCGCAATTTGTGAATTTGGGTTCAGACAAAAGGAAACTTTCAATATTGCAAATATCGGGCTTAGAAAGCCCTCCAACAAGAAAATATATCCTTAAATTGACACCTATAGGTAGAACGAAACGAAACCCGACCTACGAAATAATGCCACATAATCATTTAGAAATGGTATTATGTTCTTAAGTTGAAATAACGCCTTTTTCCTCAAGCCATATTTTCAAAGGCACATCTACATCCTTTGGAGAGAAATGCCCATTTGCATTCGTGCCACCGCCAAGGAGTTGTTGCCGAATTGGGTCATTCTGATCAAATATCTCTGAAGGAATCGTCATATCGTCTTTACTGCGTAACCATCGGTATCCGTACCCATAAAAAAGCCCTTTTCGCGTGATGTGGGAGTCGTTTTCACTGCGGGCATGCCATATACGTCGGTCAAAGAAGACAGCATCGCCAGGCTTGCAACAAACTGCAGTTGCACCTTCAGGAAGGGAACCGTCTTTTGGTCGATTAAATGTGTCCCACAAATGGCTTCCTTGAATAACATAGAAATTTCCGCGTCCTACTTCCGAGCAGTCTGACAGCCAGTAGACGACTTTAATTGATAAACGTGGACGCGGAGAACTTTCAATCTCAATGTTCACACGACCACTATCTTGATGCCAACCGAGTGGTGATCCGTTACCGCGTGAAGATTCAGGGCGCGGTGGCGTGATGATAAAATGACTATGATAAGAATAAATATTCCATCCCAAAATGCCCCATACCTTCGGAAAGGTTCTATACCAATCCAAAACGTTGATAAAGATTTGGTCTTTACCGAGAAAATTCGGATAGAAAAAATTATCGTGCGGTGTCATCCGTTTTTTCGTATATGGGTCATATTCAGCATCTAAATGTGTTTTGTAGATAGCGTCAACGCGCTGTTCTAACTGGACAACAATCTCTAAAGGTAGCGCATCTTCAACGGTGAAATACCCGTCTGCATTTAACGCACACAGTTGCTCGTCAGTGATTTGATGCTGGAGATGGCGTTCATCAAGCATCTATTTTGCCTCCTAATTTAACCCCAATTTACTACCTATAAAATATTAGACATACGAACACAGAGTTTAATGGATAATAGTTCAGTATTCGCAAATTTTGTACCGCAAACTTTTAGTTTGCGTGCTCACAGGCACAAACTAAAAGTTTGTGCTACATAGATGACAACTTAGGTTAATTTATCTAAGGTAAGGGACCCTCTATTTGGTCAACAAGATGGATAGAATGTATTGCATCACGTAGGTCAGTAAGCGGGACTTTTTTGTTTCGCACGCAGTCGACAAAGTGTTGATGCATTGTCAGGACACCTTCGTAACTCGGACCATCACGTTGGTCTACACCGTCAACTTCCCAACCTCCCATAACATTCCTCTGGTTATTTTCATAAATTTCTATTTCTTCTGGTATTTTCATGTAACACCCGATACCGACACCGTGCAATTCCGAGCGCAGCACACGCCCACCTGATGCACGATTGCCAAAGACAACACCTGTTACATTGTTGTCAAAACGGACATAAGCGGTGTAGAAGTTGCGTTGTTCGGCTCCGAAGGTGTCGCGATGTGCTGTGACTTCAACCGGTTCACCACCAGCCATATAACGGAGTAGATCAACAACGTGACAGACATCGTTCCAAAGCGTTGTAGTAAATTCCCGGTTGCCACCAAGAATCTGCTTATTAAATGTTGTGACGGCTAATGAAACGGGACCTTTTTCAGCAACTCGCCGCATCGCTTCGCGTGTGACAGCGGCAAATCTTCGTTGAAAACCGACCATACAGTAGACATCGTTGGCAACTGCTGCTTCCAACAATTGTTGTGTTTCATCACTCGTTGCACCTGGGGGTTTTTCTATGAATAGATGCTTTCCTGCATTGAGACAGTCCAATGCCGGTTGCAAAATCCACTTTTCGTTCATTACACAATAAACGACATCTAATTCCATTGTATCCAACATCTTACGGTGGTCTGTGAACGTATGTGGAAACTCATATTTTTGTACGACTTGTGCAAGTTTATTCTCGTCAAGTTCACATGCTGCGGACATCTCAACATCATCTTCAAGTCGGTTAACGCTTGGATAATGCGCGCCTTGACTGCGTCCGCCAGCTCCGATAAATCCTGCTTTTAGCATTTGGGAGGTTCTCCTAAATTTCGTGAAACTTGTGCGTATTTTATAATATGGTTGTATATATTGCAAGTAGATTTTCGTTAGATCTCTTTTCCCAGACTATTCAGTTTTCGCGTTTTTCTTAACATTATAAAGATAGGGTCGCTCCTACAGGAAGAGATTTTAGATAGAAGGTAGTAATTATTGGAGAACTGAATGGCTCTGCCTTCTATCAATTATTGGTTTGACATTTGAAGGTTAATTTGATAAAATTTATCCGACATCAACTAATATACATGGCTATTTTTTACAATACTACCTATTTACTCTGGAAAAGAAATTGACTGCTAAATCAGATAAAAAAAACTTGCTACGCCAACTCCCTGCGATAGATAAACTCTTGTCGCTACCGGAAATGCAGGCACTGCAGGATTCTTACGCTCGACCACTTGTGATAGAATCACTACGATCAGTTGTTGCTGAAATTCGAGAGCAAATTCTGCAGGGTAGCATTAAACTGGAATTGCCCGAACCGGAAGTGTATGCGACATTAGCGCGCCAACGGATAGAGGAAAAAACTCGTTCCCCTCTGTGTTCAGTCGTGAATGCGACTGGAACTGTAACACACACTAATCTTGGTCGTGCTTTGCTATCTCCTTCTGCGTGTGAAAGTCTTCAAAATGCTGCACAGAATTATGTTAATTTGGAGTATGACTTAGAAACGGGCAAACGCGGGCATAGGGATCGGATTACGGAACCGCTTCTTCAACAATTGACTGGATGTGAAGCATCAACTGTCGTGAATAACAATGCTGCAGCCGTCTTAATTGCTTTACAAACCGTCGCACAAGGGAAAGAAGTCATCGTATCACGCGGTGAGTTAATTGAAATTGGAGGTGCTTTTCGAATTCCTGACGTGATGGCAGCGAGTGGGGCTATTCTCAGAGAAGTCGGAACGACAAACCGCACACACCTTCGTGATTATGCTGGAGCGATTAACGAAAATTCGGCGCTTATATTAAAGGTACATCCGAGTAATTATAAGATCGTTGGTTTTACCACAACACCTGATATGGATGAATTGACCAAACTCGGCACAGAACACGGTATTCCAACGATGGAGGATTTAGGTAGCGGTGCGCTGATTGATCTTTCTACTTATGGACTACCCCACGAACCCGTTGTTGCTGACAGAATTGAGAATGGGGTTGATATTGTAACGTTTAGTGGCGATAAGTTGCTGGGCGGCCCACAGGCAGGTATTATTGTCGGAAAAGCGGAATGGATTCAGCAAATCCGTAAGAACCCGCTGATGCGTGCATTGCGCGTAGATAAGTTGACCATTGCTGCATTGTCGGCAACACTGCTAACTTATTTTAATCCGGATGCCTTGTTAACACAATTTCCTATGCTGCACCGATATACCCGGACTATTGATGAACTTCACGATACTGCGAAGAAAATCGCTGACAGACTCAAGGTAATTTTTGCCGAAACCGTTGCGGTTGAGATTACGGAGACACATTCACAAATCGGAAGCGGCTCGCTACCGGTTGAAACATTACAGAGTGTTGCTGTGGTGCTAAGTCCATCGGAGATTTCTGTGGGTAAACTGGCAGAGTATTTCAGGCATGGAAGCACGCCTATCATTGGGCGGATAGAAAATGAACAGTTGTGGTTTGATGTGCGAACGGTTTATGAAAAAGAACAGAAACGATTAATTGAAACAGCGGCAGAGGTTGCCTCAAAATTAGGAAGGGTTCCTAACAATTAGTATCAAATGCTTTTTTCTCCTTTCAATCTGTCTCCTTTGTGCATGCACAGAAACATCTCAAAATACTGTTCCGTCAAAGGAATTTACTGAAAAAATTATCTCTCACATTGATGGCGCACAAATGCGGCTGATCCCATCTGGCACTTTTCAGATGGGAAATCCGCTGGAAGGCAAAGGAGACCCTGATGAGTATCCAGTTCATGAGGTTTATATTGACGCGTTCTACATAGATATTCACGAGGTTACAAACGCACGTTACCAGCAGTTCGTATTAGCAACAGGATACCCACCGCCCCCTCTGTGGCACGACCCAAAATTTAATAAACCTGATGATCCAGTGGTTAACGTGAAATGGAACGATGCTGTTGCTTATGCAAACTGGGCAAACAAAAGATTACCGACTGAGGCTGAATGGGAATATGCAGCACGTGGTAATCTGATTGGAAAAAAGTATCCATCTGGTGATACAATTACGCATGATGATGTCAATTTTGGTGGAGTAGGCGGGACGGATAAATGGAAACAGACATCACCTGTGGGGAGTTTTCCACCCAACGGTTACGATTTATACGACATGGCAGGAAACGTTTGGGAATGGTGTTTTGACGAGTACAACGGTGAATTTTATGAGATGTCTCCACCTAAAAACCCGCGTTTCGGCAGAGTATTCGCTCCTGACAATGAAAATTTTCGTATTCTACGCGGTGGTGGGTGGGGTGGAAGTCCTGACGATCTGCGTGTTGCTGACCGATGGTATCATCTAACGACAGGAAGTACTATCGGTTTTCGTTGTGTCAAGGATGTAGATGAATAAGCATATACAGTGAATTATAAATATTGACACATTTTCTGTGAATCAACACTGAATGCCCTTTTGGCATTCAGTGGGAGCGATCTCCGAATCGCGACTAAACCATTTTTATGGTGAACCTTGAAATCAAAGAAGCACATTTTCTGTAGGAGCGATCTCCGAATCGCGACGGAAATCATTGATAGTCGGGAATCGGAGTTCCCTCCTACAAGAATATGTTGGGCAAAGGTATCAGTTATATGTCAATTAGTGTCCAATTAAACCACATAACAAAAGCATTTGATACCACTGTGGCTGTCAACGATATATCTTTGACTATTGTCCCTGGTGAATTGTTTTTCCTCCTCGGACCATCAGGATGTGGAAAGTCAACGTTGCTGCGTGTTATCGCGGGATTCTATCGTCCAGATGTTGGTGAACTCCTATTTGACGGTGAGGTAATAAACAACGTGCCACCACATCAGCGAAACACTGGCATGGTTTTTCAAAACTACGCGCTATGGCCACACATGACTGTTCGTGAAAACATTGAATACGGTCTGAGACTTCGCAAACTTGAAAAATCTACCCGCAATGAAAAAATTTCAACAGTTCTTGAGATGGTTGAGATGGCTGAATACCGGGATCGTCCTGTAAACACGCTTTCTGGTGGACAACAACAACGTATAGCACTTGCGCGTGCGTTAGTCATTGAACCGAGTGTTTTATTACTTGACGAACCACTCAGCAATTTAGACGCTGCACTACGTCAAAATCTACGCGACGAAATCAAAAAAATTCATAGCCGCACGCAAATCACGACTCTCTATGTAACCCATGATCAAGTTGAAGCGATTTCTATGGCTGACCGAATGGCGATAATGAAAGATGGCGTCTTTGTCCAAGTCGGCACGCCACGTGAAATTTATCAATATCCAGCCGATCCTTTCGTTGCGAGTTTTGTGGGGGAAACGAATTTCATTACAGGTAACATACAAGAAATAAGTAACGGTAAAGCCACGATTGAAACACCAGTCGGTGTGCTTCACACAGAAAGCGTATATCACGATTTCACTGTGGGGCAGGAGGTCAGTTGTTCTATCCGCCCAGAGACAATTCACTTGAATGGAAATTCTACCTCAAACCGATTAACCGCAAAAGTCGGTGCCGTTACCTATTTAGGTAGAGTAGAAGAATACGAATTGAGCATTGGAGATACACTCAAACTCAAAGCGATTATACATAATCCTGGGACAGAAACAAAGAAACCGGGAGATACTGTTAATATCTCAATGTCTTCAAAAGCGATTGTGCCACTGCCAGTAAACGATTGACAAATTTCCACGATACCATTATACCAAAAAAATGAGATTTACGCCAAGTCAACAAGACGCCCTTAATATTGACGACCATATTTGCGTGACTGCTGGTGCGGGTTCAGGGAAAACTGCCGTATTAGTTGAACGCTATCTTAGAATTCTACAGGGTGGAAGCGTTACACCACAACAGATTGTCGCTATTACATTCACAGAAAAAGCCGCAGCCGAAATGAAGGGACGTATCATCAAAAAACTCGCGAACGATGAAAACATACAAATTCGTGAAAAGCACCTTGAACAGATGTACACAGCACCTATTTCAACGATCCACACATTCTGCTCACGTATCTTGAGAGAATTTCCTATTCAAGCAGGCGTGCCTGCCAACTTTAGTATTTTGCAAGGCATAGACCAAAAGCTTTTGCTCCAACATACCATTAAAAACGCGCTGCGAGAAATAGCGACAGACACTGATGATGAACATTACAACCAACTTCGTCATTCTCTACAACGCTATGGAAACCGTCAAAAATTAGTAGAACTCTATTCCACGATGATAGAGAAACGTTATATGATAACAAAACTCATGAAGGAAGTTTATAACAATGATAATGAAGGACAACTACCTGAAGCATGGCAAAAAGTTTTTCGCGAAAAATTGATGTCTGAAAACGAGATTACTGTATTTACTCAATGTCTTAAAACCGTCTTGCAGGTAGCTAAAGGCAAGAACACGGCGAAGGTTAATGTATTAACCACAAAATTAGAAACGCTTCCCGACAGAAACCCTACCTCGCCAGATGTACAGAATTTTTTAAAAGAGATAGCAGATTTAATTACAACCAAAAGTGGTAGCATTGCTAAAACTAACTTTTTAGGTAGTCGTCTTGACACAACCGATATTGAGAACGAAATCAAATCTTTGGAATTGGCAGCGGATAAAATTAAATCCGCACCACCTCTTGACACAGAGGGTGGGGAAACAGATGATACATTTCTACTAAACACAACACACTCCTTACTCGCGCTCTACACCCGAATTTTTGATGAATACCAAAATAACAAACTTTCTCAAGGTAAACTTGACTTTGAAGACCTGCAAATTAAAACACGCGATCTACTCCGTAACAATGATGAAATCCGCCAGAAACTGTTAGCACGACATAAGTACTACATGGTAGACGAATTTCAGGATACAAATGAATTACAGTATGAATTAGTGATGCTGTTCACAAATAACTTAAAAGATGTCAATCTATTTATTGTTGGTGACCCTAAACAGAGCATTTACGGGTTTCGTGGTGCTGATGTGCGTGTGTTTGATAAGGCAAAACAAAAAATATGTGACAATGATGGTAAAAATATCCAACTCAAAGAAAATTTCCGCTCCTTACGCGACAATGTAGGATTCGTAAACTGCTTTTTTGAACGTTTGATGGGAGATGGAACTGAAACTGAATATGAAGTGCCTTATGAACCCCTAACAAAGGCACGCATTGTTAAGGCAAACGGCACTATAGAAATCATTCTGGGGCAGAGGGACAACGCGGCAGCAAACGAATATGCACTCATAGCACAACACATCAAAAATATGGTAGCAAATGAGGAAAAGGTGTGGGTGCAAGGTGAAGGTAGAGATGTACCTCCACAACCAATCAAGTATGGCGACATCGCTATCCTAATCCGCTATAGAACACACCTGCCTGATATTGAACATGCACTACTTTCTGCAGGCATTCCCTATCTAACGACAGAGGGTGTGGGTTTCTATCAACGACAAGAAATCTATGATATTTGGAACTATCTTAACTTTCTAAATGATCCAAAGGAAAATAACACTTCTCTTGTTGGCATTTTACGAGGTCCTGCCTTCGGGATTTCAGACACAGAACTATACGAAATTTCGCAGCAGCAAGGAAAAAGTTTCTGGGAGAAAGCACAAAATAATCAGACACCTACTGACCAACTTACAAACGCAATCGCGACTTTAAAGAACCACATGCAAGTTGTTCATCGTTTGCCTATAAATCGCCTTATTCTAACCATTGTCAATGATACAGGAATGATTGGGACATTGGGATTGGGTAGACAGGGCCCGCAACGTTGGGCAAATTACCAAAAACTTTTAGACCTTTCCCGTAATTTTGATGGCGATGAAACGAAGCAAACTTTGGCTGACTTCATAGAATTTCTGGATATTTTAATTACTGAAGAGCCTCGTGAAGGAGATGCCCCGATTGAAGAAAGCAGTACTGCCGTTCAAATTATGACCATCCATTCTGCGAAAGGCAAACAATTTCCTGTAGTGATACTTCCAAGTCTTGATCGTACGGGGAAATATGTAACAGAACCTTATATTGATGAAGTGCTTGGAATCGGTTTCTCTCCGCTAAACCCAGATGATAGTTACACAAAAACTGAACCCGAAATCGTTAATCTGATGAAAGAGCGTGCCAATGCGAAAGACGAAGCAGAAAAGAAACGTTTATTTTATGTCGGTGCTACACGTGCTGAAGACAGACTCATTTTATCTGGTTCTCTATATAAAAGTGGAGACAATGAAAAACCACGAAACAAGTTAAAATGGCTTTACGAACACTTGGGAATCAGTCCTGATCAAGATTCTTTAAATCTATCAGTTAAGCAAAATACATATTCAGAAAACAGTGGAAATAGCCAATCTTTCCAATTAGACATTCCAATTCTAAGACAACTTAATGTAACTGAAGATGCAGATCAAGTATCCGATGAAACAGCTTTAGTTGATTTTCCTGAACACCCTTTCCGTTCTCTAAAACCTTCGGATTTCAAAACCTCCTTTTCCCTTACTGAACTTACAAACTACACACGTTGTCCGCTACGTTATTACTTAGAGAATGTGCTGCAAATTCAACCGCCCAATGTAAAACAAAGAGATTGGGATAAAACTGAGATGGAAGCTATAATCCGCCGCATCCTTGCAAAAATCAAACACCCATCACAAAGAGAAGACCTTGAGGCAATTATTGATGAGACTTTGGCGAATTATCCGGAACTAACAGATAAATCAACTACCGCAGAGCTAAAAGAAAAACTTGGCACATACATCAATAATTTTCTGAATTCTGAGTTGGCAAATACTTCTCTTTCGGTATCTGGAACACGGACTAATTACCAAATTCATACAGATATTAATGGTCATATCATCTCAGGTACACTTGACAGGCTTTTTAAAGATGAAATAGGACAGTGGCAGATTATCAGTTTCAAGATTTTTGAAACACAAAATTCAGTGTGTTGTAAACCTGAAATGGGTCTATATGCGTTACTCTTCCATAAAGTCTATCCAAATGAACCGAATGTGGATATTACTTTTTATTTTCTGGAACAAAATAAGTCTGAACAGATGTGCTTCAACACCGAAGATTTTAAAGAGATTACTGAGCGGTTGGAAAAACAAATTACATCATTGCAGCAGGGTATCTTTGCAAAAAATCTTGAGCATTGCTGTTCTTGTCCTTATGCTGATTCACATGGACAGTGTATTGTTAAAGAATCTTAGGAGGAAACTATGAAAAAACCGATGTTGACAATTATCTGCATAATTTTTGTCTGCTTCTCAATGTGTGTGATACTACCTACGTTTGCAGGCACGTGGCGTGATGACTTTGAAGATAATGACACGCGCGAATGGAAAATCTATAACCTCAATCGCCAAGCCGAGAAATGGTGGATTAATGACAATGAAGCAGTAGGGGAAATCTTCGAACCGGGTTTTATGAGTCTCTGGCTTACGGGAGACCTGAAGTGGAAAAACTATAGTGTCTCCTGCCGTGCAAAGTTAGTTGACGATAGAAATGAACCGCCAACCATTGGACTGACGCTCCACGATAGAGGTGAGGAAGATAGCCGCTACCTATTTTTTATTGATTATGTCTTTGACATTGTCAGAATTGTAAAAGCCGTTCACGATGATTGGTCAACCGTGCAACACTTTTTTGCCCCAGAAGAAGATACATGGTATCAACTTAAAGCTACGATTTATGAAGATGGCAATCTTGAGTTCAGTATACAAAATTTGGATGCGGAAGTTGATGCTGATCCTCAAGTTTTCACGGCGTTTGATCCTGATCCATTACCAGGAGGGCAGGCTGGTCTTGTCGTTGCAGACGCTCGTGCACGGTTTGATGATGTTGAAATTACCGGTGCCAATATACCAAATGGTGGCCCTGGGAGACGAACACCGCAAGCTGTTTCACCACAATCTAAGCTTGCTACGACTTGGGGAAAACTGAAAACCAGGTGAGGTATAAATCGGGGTTAGAAACCCCTCCAACAATAGACATTATAATGATTTAATTTGAATTAGGGTTTACCGAGTGTCTCGGACCTCTTGAGTTCCGTAGGAACGCAATGTTTAGAGAAAAAAATTACCAAACACCTCTTGAGTTCGGTAGGAACGACATAAGAACTGCCAATGCGCTGCAAATACATATCGTCCCTACGGGACTAAGTGCAGGACGCACATTCGGAAAATCCTAAAATTGACACATAAGGATAGCATGCAGCGAACCCCAACTGACGAACTTTAGATTTTATTAAAGACCAATAACAACTCACAATTAAAACGTTATAATGTCTAATGTAAGAGGCGCAATGAAGTGCGCTACTACGAACGCTCATGTTCTTAAATTGATGCCTATGGTGTGGCTTAGAATCCGCTCCTACCGGGGTTTTGAGAGTAGAATTCAAGACATTCAAAACTTCATTTCTCTTACACCGAGTTCACACTAAAATAACCTTTTCAGCGTGCTTTAATGAATAAATTGAAAGCAATAGTGTTTCTTTTTTGTTTCTTTACGATTGCGAGTGTATCTGCAAATTCGCTACCCCAATTCACTGAAATCACGGAAGCTGCGGGAATAGATTTTGTCCATAACAACGGTGCATTTGGAAAAAAATATTTGCCGGAAACAATGGGCTCCGGTTGTGCGTTTTTTGACTACAATGCAGATGGGTGGCAAGATATTCTGTTAGTCAATGGGAAGGACTGGGAGGGACAGCCAACTAAAAAGCGGCAAACTCTTGCACTATACCAAAACAAACAGGATGGCACTTTTGCCGATGTCACCGCAGCAGCAGGATTAGATATTCCTCTTTACGGTATGGGTGTCGCAGTCGCAGATTACGATAACGATGGCGATGATGATGTTTATCTAAGTTGTCTCAATGCTGATCGCCTCTTCCGAAACAATGGAAATGGCACTTTTACAGATGTCACCAAAGCCGCTGGGATTGACAACCCAGGCTTTGGAACAAGTTGTGCTTGGTTCGATTACAATATGGACGGGCATCTTGACATCTATGTTGCTAATTACGTTGAATGGAGCATAGAAACAGACATATTTTGTACACTTGATGGTAAAAATAAGTCTTACTGTACCCCTGAATCATATACTGGTCAAGCGAGTAAGCTTTTTGAAAATCGAGGTGATGGCACTTTTATGGATGTCTCACATATATCAGGGATAAGCGATGCATCAAGTAAATCTTTAGGCGTTTGCATCTTTGATTATAATCAAGATGGACTCCCCGATATTTTTGAAGCAAATGATACGCAACCCAACAAACTCTATCAAAACAACGGCGATGGTACTTTCATTGAAGTTGGGATGTTAGCAGGCGTGGCATATAATGAAAATGGAGTTGCCACTGGTGCAATGGGTGTTGATACCGCTGATTATAACCGTAGTGGTAGGGAAAGTATCATTGTTGGGAATTTTTCTAATGAAATGTTGAATCTTTACCATAACGAAGGTGATTTTTTTATAGATGACGCGCCTATAGCGCAACTCGGAAATGCCAGTTTATTGACACTGACCTTCGGCTGCTTCTTCTTCGATTTTGACCTGGATGGAAACGTTGACATTTTTACTGCAAATGGGCATGTGGAAACAGACATCAATATCGTCCAGAGTGAAGTTACCTACGCACAAAAGCCACACCTATTTCGAAATGTATCTGACGGGAAGTTTGCTGATGTTCTGCACAAGGTAGGACCCGACTTAGCAAAACCTATTGTTGGACGGGGGACAGCCTATGGGGACATAGATAATGACGGGGATTTAGATGTTCTCATTACGACATCTAATGGACGGGCGCATCTATACCGAAATGATGGTGGTAACCGTAACAACTGGATTAAGATAAAACTTGTTGGACAATTGAGCAATCGTAACGGAATTGGCGCACGCATTCAGATTACCTCCACTATTGGCACACAAATCCGAACTGTTAAAACCGGTTCAAGTTATTGTTCCCAAAGCGAACTGACCACAATCTTTGGAATAAAAAATGATGATATTATTGAAACTATTGAGGTGTTTTGGCCAAGCGGAAAAGTAAATAAAATTGAGAATGTCAAACCGAATCAGTTAACACTAATTAAAGAAAAACTGTAAAGAAAACGCAACGCGTTAATTTATTTCTTATGAGAATCGTTACAAATCAAAAATAACTTGTGCTTCCCAAACACCATTAGGGTTTTGAATTACATATAATTGATGATAGGTTACAGCCTTTATTTCGGTATAAACGACATGTTTGTCGAAATTTGTGGGTTCACCATACACCTGAGCAGATAATTCTGTCGTGTTAATGTGTTGAATATTTGACCGCTTAAAGAAAATCTCATCAGTTTCGTGCCTGAAGACTAACTCGTCTAACCACTTAACGAATAGCATTTCAATAGAATCAGCCGTTATGTCAATGTCAATTGATGACGTTTCATCGATTGTGTCCACAACAGCAATCATTTCAAACAACCCTTGGGCAGCATTATTAAAGAGATTTCTTAAGGTATTACCTTTAACACGCATTCCAGCATCCGCAGTATGTTCTATGTATTCAAAAGGTTTCATAGTTTTGTGTGCAAACGTTATCTTATACCTAAATTAACTTGATTCATTTTTTGGTGCGGTTAGGAAAGCTTATCATTGGCGTTAATTTAGTGTAAATTAGAGAATTTGCCTTGTTTTAGCGTAGCACAAACTTTTAGTTTGTGCATCAATGTCCGCAAACTAAAAGTTTGCGGTACAAAAAGAAATCCACAATTTTGTGCATCTTGGTTCAGATAAAAGGAAAACTTTTAATATCGCAATATCGGCTTAGAAAGCCCTCCCACAAGAAAATATATCCTTAAATTGCCGCCTATGGCAGAATACGCATGTGGTATTCTGCCAAGCGCGTTTAACGTTGATTTGGCAATATAGTAGAGTATAGAAATTATCCTACACTTCCTCTGTAGGAGCGATCTCCGAATCGCGACCGAACTGTAGGAACAGTCGGGAATCGGAGTTCCCTCCTACTGTTCAGGAATGTAGCATTAATTCTAATCTTTACCATAAATTGCGATTAATTAGAAATGGTATAATATCCATTATAAGGAACTTGGTTCTTAATGTCAAAAGTATTACACACTCCCCCTTTAATACCACGTTATTTTTCAGCAATTAGTTTAATTTTTCTTGTAGGATGGTTCTGCGGTTTTGCTCCTGTTCTTCACGCTGATCCTTGGAAGTGCGGCACACCGCTGTTAATTGAAAGGTCGTCCTCAATTATCGATTTTAATTTAGGAAATGGCAAACCTGTTTTGGCAGCACCTGCAGCACCTGCTCAATTAGGGCAAATAGACCGATTTTTTATTCACATTCCAGAAACTTCTATCAAGGCTACCTGCGTTGCAGTAGGTGTACATTGCTATATCTACATTGATAACACAGTTCAGGATATGTTAACTAAAGCTGAGGCTGATGACATTGTAAATACATTTGATACACATATTTACCCTAAAGTGCATCATTGGATAGGTTCGGAATTTCAACCCGGTTTAGATCGTGAAAATCGGATAACGATCTTATTTCACGATGTCGGCATGAACGCTTCAGGAGCGGATTATGGTGGATATTTTTCACCGACCGATCAGCATCCGACATATCCGACCAGTAATCGCCGCGATATGCTTTATATGGATATTTTTCAATTCAAAGAACGTTCACGCCACACCTTCTATAGTAGTCTGGCACACGAGTTTGCACATCTGGTCAATTGGTATCAAAATGGTGGTAAGAGTGATCAACGTTGGTTAGAGGAAGGCATTGCGTCCTTTACAGAATGGGGTATCTATGGTACCGTTCATACACTGTTTGTTGACGGTTACCTCGCAGATCCAAGTATTTCTTTAACCACAGCAAATAATAATGATACCTATTACGGTTCAGCTTTCATGTTTCTGCTCTATCTCTACGAAAACCATGGTGGTATTAACTTTGTTCGTCGACTCGCTGCTGAAGATACACTTGGTTTGCCAGCAATTGACTTAACTTTAGGTAAAAACCAGCATTTTGTTGACACATTTCTCAATTGGGGAGGTGCAAATTGGTTAAACAATCCCAGACATGGCAAACACCTTAGCTACCTGAACCTGCCCAACAGAAAAATTACAGCACGAACACCACGCATCACACGTTATCCAACTACTTCTGCTGATATTCCAATTGATAGTTGGGGTGTAGAATATATCCTATTTCAAAATCTACCAAACAATCTTGAACTGACCCTAAGAGCAAGCACCCAAGCACATCTCCATGCGAATATTGTTTATCTTGCCTCAAATACTAACCGCGCTGTTGTCAAACCTATTCCGTCAGTATCCGACCCAAACGGTGTGGATACGTTCCATACGAATAAGATCGGAATTAGCAATTTGAGTGGAGATGGGCAAATTCTGTTAATTGTCACTTCTGAATATCCCCAAACATTCAGATATGTTGCAAAATCTGAGGCAGGTGATGCTTCGATTGACATAGGAAAACCAAATGGAACAGAAAGAAATATAGAACAATCCGAATATTTTTTACGTCCTAATTCAGTAACTTATCCCCCTAACAGCAATTCGCAACCGATAAGTTTAGGTCGTCGTGTAGGGACTTCCTTAATTGCAACGAATATTTCAACACAATTAGAACCGATGTCCCAGATCCATCTCTCAAGCAGCTATAACGAGATTGTTATTCAGGAAGAAAATGCCTTTGCTACGAGCGACTGGGGACTTGAAATTTTTTCTTTAAACCCTTCCCCCGCGCGGATTGGCGGAATCGCGACCCCGGGAAACGCACAAGCCATCGCCATTGATGGAGACAATGCCTATATTGCCGACGGTGAATCAGGTGTACATCTTATTGAAGTTAATCCACTGACTTCACCTCGCATTGTCAAAACACTCGGTGGATTTCAAGATGCGCGCGATGTCCATTTAGCAAACGGAAATCTATATACACTTGATACAGTGCGTGGCCTCTTGGTTTTTAAACAGCAAGACGTTGTCAACAACGATAACCCACACCCACGACGAACCTTTAAAACTGCAGGCACACCTTTTAAAGTCTCTACAAACGATGAAGGAAAAGTTTATATAAGTGACAATGCAAAAGGATTATACATTTTAACTATAGATCCTCTCGGCGGTTTTACTGTTACAGGGACTGTCCCATTACTTGCCCTTGATTTTGAGGTTCTTGGAAAATATGCGCTCCTCCTTTCCAATAATTTACGTATTCTGGATATCGGTGCCGCTTTAGCCCCAGAACCGATTTCTTGGGTAAACACACCGGGATTAACTTCGGCAATGAAGTTCTATGAAGGCTTGCTTTACCTGACTGATCAACAAGCAGGTCTTCATATCGTTAATGTCAACAATCCGCAAAGACCGCGTTTAATTTTATCGCATCCCACTATTGGAAATGCAGAAGACGTTGAGCTACGGTATTCGGCTGCTGATAAGGCAACCTATGCTTATGTTGCAGATGGAAAGGGCGGTATACAAACGCTTGACGTAACTGAACCTGATATGCCTGTCTGGATAAATCATTACAACGCGAGTGGTACCACCTATGGGCTTGATGTAGACAGTGCGGGTGATAAACCTACTATCGCTATTGCGAACGGGACTGGAGGTTTAAAAATAGCTGAATTAACTGAACCTTACACCGGTAGAATAACGCAGGATATCCGATCGTTTTCTGGTGAACAAGGCGCATTATGTGTTCAGATTGAAAAGCAGCATGCTTTCGTCGGCACAGATGTAGGAATGGATGTTGTTGATCTGGTAACAGGAAAAACCCTCACACATATACAAACTACAGCCCCCGTTTGGAAAATTGCGATAATTGGGGACTACGCGTATCTATGTGCAAGATCTCTTATTGTCGTTGATATTAGTGATCCGAACCGTAGCCAAATTGTTAGCAAACGCGAATTCACAGGTAGTGCATATAGAATTGCATACAATGCCTTACATGCTTTTGTTGCTTCGCTTGAAGGAGGAATCCATATTTTAGATATTTCTGAAACAGCACGTCCGCGTCCAATTGCTCATTTTGCCACAGAAGGAGCCGCAACGAATGTTTCTCTTGCGGATGAATTTGTATATGTCTTAGATAGTCAACAAGGAGTATTAAAATTAGATGGAACAGACCCGCAGCGACTTACGCCGCTTTCCAACTATGTTGAAACCCAACTACCTATCGCTGCAGCAATTCAGGGAAAATATCTCTATTTGCTTGATAGCCGTAGTATCCAAATTATTGATTCGCGCACAATGCGGCGCCGTGCACGCTATGCACTATTACAATCCCCCACTGACCTTGCCATCATGGACTCTGCCCTATACGTAACCGACCTATACCAACTCAGTATATTTCGTGTTGATACAAACCTTTTAAACCTTGCCGTAGAAGAATCTCAGCATAAAACATCTGATCAACCAATACTTTCCATAATGTCAATCCCAAATCTACTTTTACAAAACTACCCCAATCCATTTAACCCCGAAACTTGGATTCCCTATTCTCTTGCCGAAGGCACACATGTTTCTCTTTCAATCCACGATGCAAACGGTCGTTTAATCTCTCATCGACCACTTGGATTTCAACGATCAGGGAAACATACTTTCCATTGGAATGGACGAAATGTAACGGGTGAACTTGTTGCAAGCGGTATCTATTTTTATACGCTTAATGCAGGGGATTTCTCAGCGACTCGCAAAATGGTTGTACAGCATTAGTGCTGTGTCCAGTCATTTTTTATGGGTAAAAAGGTCGCCATTTGGAGTTCGCTCCTACTGAAATGTCCTTCTTGTAGGAGGGAACTCCGATTCTCGACTACTTTCAAGACCCATCAATTTGCACTTGACTAAACATTAGGATATGTTTGAGATAAACGGCAATAACTATCCTTATACATCTTCTCTGTTTCAATAATTCTGAAATGTATCTTATTAGAATAAAACCTACAATTAATGGGTCACTTCTGTACCGCAAACTGTATGAAGTTTAAAAAATAAATTCGGTAATTCTGTAACCATGCCCAGTGCGGTTAGGAAACCGCACCTACCATGATTGAAAAAATAAATATTACCGAATTAATAACTTAATCTTCATTTAGTTTGCGTCTCATTATACACAAACTAACAGTTTGTGCTACAATAATTTCTGTTGTCCGTTATGTTTCTAAACAGGTTTATCAAAGTGTCCCAATAATTTCAAAGTTCACTATAAATTGACGCATATAGGTTTCACGCGCTCTACCCAACCGACGAGACTGATATTTGTATATCACCCTGGTAGGTGCGGTTGGGAAACCGCACCTACCAGAGGAGTGTAAACATATTTTTGGATTTCACTATAAAGCGTTTCTGTAACCCAAAATTAATTGCAAACGTTTAAATGCATAATAGGTATGGAATATTATACGCAAACGCTCTTTTCTATATTGTATACTTCATTGTATACTTCGCGTAAATTGCCAACTTCAAATGTGTACTTATAGCGTTTGTATTCCTAAATGTCCGAGCGGTGCTATTGCATAGACTTGGGTAGGTTAGTAAAACTTAATATATCCGTTCGGACTCCTTATTAAATCTTATAAAATAAATAAATGGGTGGAAACGAAATTTCTCTTTACAAAAAGCAGACTTTTCAGAAGGAGATTTAGGATGGCAGCGAACAGTGTAACCGGTAGTTTTCGAGGTATTGATGTAAGTTTTTTCTACAACGGCCCCCATATTGTCATGAGTGTTTTGAATAAATCGGAAGAAGGTAGGCAGTTACGCGTGATGTTCCAACAACAACCAATCAGCGGGCGCGTAAATTGGACATCCTTCCAACTAACCGGACAAATACAAGATATTGTCGTGCCTCCAGAGGTTATTAAGTCACATAAGTTGGCATTTTACGTTGACAATCATGAACCGATTGCCACTTATACTAAAAAAATATTAGAAGAATTAAAACTGATTCAAGATCAACAATTGTTGGATAACCAGTCAAACGGTTCGGCATCCGATTCTGATCTGCAGACACCTCCGCATACTCAAGTTGAAGAAGCAGTAGCAACGGCTCAGAACACCGATGTCAAAATAAACGAGGTTAGCGATCATATTCACGGACAGGAAAATGGATCGTTTGATATAGCACCAGAATTACAAAAACTGGGATCGTTAGAATCAGAAGACACAAACGTGAATCAAAATGGTGATAGAAGCCCTGCAGCAAAAGAAGAAAATATTTCCAGTGAAACAACACCGAAAGCAAATACTCAAGTAGCGACCATTCCACCGAAATCCGACTCTGCTGAGGAATCTATTCCAGCTCCAAACCGAAAGACGCAGTATATAGGTCAGTATGTTCCAAATATTAATACCGAACAACAATTTAGAATCCAAGTGCCATCACTGCCGAAAAGTGCTTCTAAAATGCAAGCAACTTTTATTCCCCCACGCGCTGCCTCCACATCAAAATCTAATAAAAAGCACGGATTCTTTGGACAATTAGTTGGCACATTCGGACTCAATATTCCTAAGAAAAAGGAATATTTTGTACAACAAAACCGACATTTATACGACAAATTTCACGCAGATTTGGAAAAATTGGAGAGAGACTATAATAACGGATGCGGTATTCCACTTGATAACTGGGATTTAGAGTCGTTGAGCGAAAGACAAATTGCTGTTCTGCTCCTGAATCTAATGGTCAATGAGATAAGCGAATGGAAAAAGTCCGCGAAAAAGAGTGAAACAACTAAAGACACGCTCGCTAAATCTCTTGAGTCTATTGAAACAGAACTTAAACAAACTTTAAAACAAACAAGAGGCATTGAGGCGCCATCACCAACACTCTTTCCCAACAGAACAGCATCGACTGACAACGATTTGATGGAAATTCAGAAAGACTGTGATACTTACCTTCAGCGTTTTTCTGAAAAATTGGCTGAGCTTGAGCAGAAGCATGCCGACAAAGTTAAAATTGCTGCATTCAAAAAGTATTTGGTTGAGTTTGTACGAGATAAACTTTTTCCAAACGTTGCTGAGTTTAGTTCGTTAAACTCCGTGCAATCAAGGTTAAACTGGTTTCTGGATTTAGTTGATTTTGAATTAATGCCGATTGAACCAGGAAAAACGAAATTCTCTGATGAATTTCATGATCTCAAAGAGAAACGCAGCAGCGATTTTGAGTCTGACACAATCGTTGAAGTTGTCACACCAGGTTTGCAATCCAAAGATGGCAGACGGGTTATCCAAAACGCAGTCGTCGTTCAAGCGGAGTAGGCTGTGATAACCAGACAAAATCTTCTTCAACGTATTTCCCATATTCCACAAGTCAATATTGGGCATTTCCCTACCCCATTTGAAGAATGCCCGCGCCTATCTGAAGCACTCGGCGGCCCACGCATCTTCATAAAACGCGAAGATTGCTCAGGGTTAGCATTCGGTGGAAACAAGGTCAGACAATTGACTTTTACTATTGGTGAAGGTGTAGATCAGGGTGCAGATACAATAATTCAGGGAGCTGCATCGCAATCAAACCATTGCAGGCAGGCTGCGGCAGCTTGTAGCAAACTTGGTTTAAATTGCTATTTACGCCTTGCACGCGATCATAAAAGTATTGTGCAGGGTAATCTTTTGTTAGACCATTTAGCGGGCGCGGATGTTGAAGTCGTTGATGTTCCATTTGGACCAGAGTTAGAGGAATTTAAATTCGAACTTGCTGAGAAATTGAAAGCAGAAGGTTTAAAACCTTATGTTATTGCCTCGCCTCGTTCCACAGGACTCGCAGCAGTTGCATTTACATGGTGCATTGCAGAAATTCATGAACAGCAAGAACAAATTGGAATTAATGCCGATTGGATTTACACTGCTTCGGTAGGTGGAACTCAGGCAGGTTTGGTGCTCGGTACAAAAGCATTGGGGATGAAATTAAAACCTTTTGCCTGCGCGCCGATTCACTGGGAAGGAAAGATTGATCGTATACGTGATGCAGCAAATCTCGCTGCTTCTATCTTAAATCTTGATACTCAAATCAAAGATTCAGAAATCCAAAATACCGATGATTACATTGGGAAAGCTTATGGATATCTCACTCCAGAGTGTATCTCTGCTCTCAAATTGGTAGCAAGCACAGAAGGGATTATTCTCGATCCTGTTTACACTGCGAAGGCAATGGCATGCCTGATTGACCATATCCAGCAAGGTAAATTTGATTCAAACGATACCGTTATCTTCTTACATACTGGTGGGACACCAGCTCTGTTTGCATATAATGAAGAGTTGAGTTCATAAGGTATCTGACAGCTTTTTTGTCATATATGTATATTCGGTTTCCAATGTAGCATTGCTATAATTCAGTCTTACAAAGTCCTTCTGCAAAAGCCGTTCCTAATTTGAAATCTTCTCATAATGGACAAATTCCGTAGGTTTTAACCTGACTGAACTCCCACCCTCTGAACTTACATAACCCATCCGTAAAAGCGTCATCACTTCATGATAATCAGGGATATTGAAAAGGTGTCGGATATTTACGCGATCCGTTTCGCTTTCTAATGGTGCGCTGACAAATTGCACGCCTATATTAAGCGATGTTGCAGCGAGAAGCATGTTTTGTATTAACATCCCCATACTCAGCCACATCCATCGGGTTGCCCCCTCACCCGGCGGATTCCTTTTAGTGTTCATCGTTATCAATATTAATAATGGTGCTTCGCGCACTTGTGTAGCAATCTCCCTTGCAGGCATCTTACCTGCGCCTAAATGCCCCATAATCGTCAATGACTTCGCATTTTTTAACAATCCCTTCAATATGCTTCCTGTCAGTTTCTCAGGACAATTTTGAAGCAACTTCGGCAGGGTAACATGGTCTGTGAGCAGCACGCCATCACCACGGTCTTGCCATTCTGTTTCGTTTAGACACATCCATCGACTATTGTCGTCTAAAAACTTGGAATCTTTAAACTGTTCTATAATTGCTTGTTGAGTTATATCGGCCAGTGCCTCCTTTCCTTCAGACTTTTGAATAATAACTAACTCCCACGGTTGAACGTTAAAAGGGGAAGGTGTCCATCGTGCTGCCTCAATTAACTGATTCAGGTCTGCTTCGTCTATTGGACGGTTCTGAAATTCATCACGATAGCTGCGCCGTTGTGTGATCGCGTCAAAGATGTTCATTTAGACTCCAAAAATCTTTCCATAACTTCCTCTGGTAAGGCAGTACCAGTTGTGCCTATTTTAGTTACAGTAATGGAAGCAACTAAATTGCCAAGAAAAGCTGATTCAACTGCAGCTTCTCTGCCAAAACTACAGAGCGTAGGTACTATCCCCGCAGAGACGCTGTCCCCTGCCCCAACAGGATCAATCTTGTCGTCAATCCGAATTCCTGGAATATGGGTCAGTTGATCGTTGTGATGAACAAGGATTCCTTGCTCACCGAGTGTAACGAATACTGTGTTTTGTGTCTGTTTTGCGAGGTTTACTGCACACTGTTTTGCTAATTTAATGTCAACAGTTTTCCCATTCCAATCTGGAATCAGTGCGCGCTGTGCTTCAAAGTGATTCGGTTTTATGATTACGTTAGAATATGTTCCAATTCGCGCACGTGAGTCAGCAAAAAAAATCTTATCAGGATACGTCACTGCAAGCTCACATAATTTTTCGCGCACGCGATTAGTGATAACACCTAAATTCTCATGAGGCATTTGATCCCCAATGATTATTCCATCAACTTGTGGAATACACGTTTGCAGCGCATCCAAAACCGCTTCTTCAACATTGTCAGGCATTGGTGCTTGATTTTCAATATCAAAGCGCGGTCCTTCAGTTTGGACATCTTCATAGCCAAGGTGAATCGGTTTTAGATATGTAGGGGTAACCCAATTTTGCGTGCTTACCATGAAATCTGTCCGACAGCCTCTTTCTTGCAAACATGATAGAAGCGTTCCCCCGAATCCATCTTCGCCTATGACACCTACAGTATAGACTGTCCCAACTCCTAATGCTTTTAGATTATTTGTAACTGTTCCAGCTGCACCCGGACTATAACGTTGTTCTACTACAGGATTAGTATGCCACGGTGTTTCCAGCGACAATGTTGAACGTGTTTTATCTATATACCAATAAGCATCCAGATAGAAATCACCAATTACGAGGATTCGCAAGTCTTGAAATTGGGAAAGAAGTGTTTTTAGTTTGATTTCGTCAATCAATGCAATTCACCAAAGTTCTTATGTTTATCAATCCTCAATCATTATACCATAATCTGACTTTAGGAACGCACAAAATACTTAAGTGATCCATTTTTGAGTGAAGTTGTTTCTATCCACATCACACAGACACTTACGCTTGCCTAAGAAGGGTGTGTAATACCATTTCTAATTGACAAATTGTCATAATATATTGTAGGTCCAAATCAACACCGAATACGCCAAATCAAGAAATCAACGGTATGAACGCCTGTAGGCGTTCCCCGGGTATGAATGCGCTTATGGCATTCCCCGTATGGTATTCGGTGGGTTTCGTTCCTCTACCCGACCTACGAAATAATGTTATACCATTTCTAAAATATAATGTATCATTTTCGGTGGAGATTCTGTAGGAACGACCTCCCGGTCGCGACCGGGAGGTCGCTCCTACAGAGGATCTCTTCCAATTATATTCAATCCAATAAATTTCCGTAATGGAATGTTATTTATTAAAATTGGTATAATATTATCATATAGAAACAGATATCCAAATACCGTGAGGGAACTTGTTATTAGGTTTAAGATGTTCTGAGCCATCCGATAGGTTCGTTTTGGAGGTAGGGACGCAGCATATCTCGGAGTTTTCGATGTGCATGATGTAGGTGGGTTTTAATTGTCCCTTCGGATCTATTCAGGCGAGATGCAATATCTTTTATAGGGAGTTCCTCCGCATAACGCAAATAAAAAACACGGCGTTGACCGGTTGGTAGTTGCCGCACAGCCTCGTCAACGATGTATTTAAATTCTTTCTTTTCAATGATTTGACTCAGTGAAAGGAGTTTTTGAGAGGTTTGAAGAGTCTCTTCTGTGTTTGAGGATAACTCTTCCCAACTTATAACAAATTGCTTATTTTGTTTGCGAAGGAAGTCAGTACAACAATTGATTGCGATTTTATAGAGCCAACTGTAAAAAGCAGATTGTCCTTTGAAGTTCGGTAGTGCTTTCCATGCTTTCAGGAATACCTCCTGACAAATATCTTCTGCTGTTTCACGGTTATGCACTCGCTGGTAAATCAAATTATAGATTTTTTGCCGATACTTGTTCACAAGCGGGTTAAACGCTTCTGACTCTCCCTTCTGTGTGCGTAAAATAAGTTCCTTCTCATCTGGGAGACTAAGTTCTCTGTGTGTTGTAATAGTGTTTTCCATGTATTTTATCATACCTCTAAAGTTGTTGCTTCCATTTGAAGATGGCAAGATTAAAGTTTATCCCGATATTGTTTAAAGTAATGGTATTTCATTATTCTTTGCGCAGAAGTGCGCGCGTTTCTCTAAGTTTTGTCTTAACAGTACCGATTGGTAAGTCAAGTTCTTTGGCAATCTCTTTCATGCTCCACGATTCTAAATAATACAATACTGCAACGGAGCGTATTCGCTGTGGAAGTTGTTGGACTGCTTCTCTTACCTCCGTACGGAGCTCATTTTGGCGAAAGCGCGGGGCTGCCTCTTGGTCAATTTGCGCAGCCAACTCCGCATCAGGGTGCGGGATTTCACGCCTTGAGCGTTTAGCAGAAGCGTAGTACCTACTACAAGCGTTATAAGCAATTTTCTGCAGCCACGGTCCAAAACTATCCATCTTTTTGAGTGTGCTGATGTTATCCCATACTGCCACCCAAGTATCTGTGAGAATTTCCTCAGCGTCAAGACGTTGTCGCGAATTAGCGACAATTACACGCCAAATTCTTGGCGTGTAACGGGACATGAGTTCGGAAAAAGCTGCCTCATTCCGGGTTTGTACTAATCGTATGAGTTCTTCATCTTTCAGACTTCTGATAGATTCTGAATCGTAGTACATAAACAAATTCCTAATTAGCGTTTAATATATAGAGGAAGGTTTTTGGGAAAAAGGTTTAAAAAGATGAGATGATTCTATTTTTAAATGAGGTCAACAAAAGATTTCAAGGATTACATTTGTGAATCAACGCGAATTTACTTTGGCACTTTGGCGTTGAGCCATCAAATACCATACACCAAAGTGCTAAAAGTAAATAACTCTTTGAGAGTTTACCACGAGGTATCAGGAATTTAGGAATTTACCTTCCAGATGAGGACAGTACCGTCATCACTTCTACTGCCGAGGGATTTCCCATCTGGACTGAACGCGACACTTCTCACCCAAACTGTATGACCAGTCAATGTTTCCTTGTGCTTTCCGGTATGGGGATCCCATAAGTTGATGTTACTCTCAAAACCACCGCTCGCGAGTGTTTTGCCATCAGGACTGAACGCTAAATCAAACACACGATGTGTCGGTTTAGTGATCTTCATCTTGGTTTGTGCGGTATCAATATCCCACAAGAGGATGATTTCACCACCCCCAATTGCGAGTGTTTTGCCATCAGGACTGAACGCGATACCACACCAAGCACTATCTATCCGCCAATCTACAATATCATTTCGCAATGCACTGTCTAAATCAAGTATATTCATTATTTCACCCGTATCTGTATCCCATACGGGAATAGTATTATGCTCACTACTTGTGGTCGCGACAAATTTACTATCCGGACTAAATGCTATAGCAAAAATATCTTTTTGATGACTGGATAGGACAAGCTTCTCTTCACCTGTAAACATATCGCATAGTCTGAGCAGTTTGTCATCTAACGCGATTGCAAGTGTATTTCCGACGGGACTGAGTTTCAAACTATGGTTATTCCATTCATATTTCGTTGGTAACATTTTGCGTTCAGCTGTGTTTGCATCCCATAAGTGCATACTATACTCACCCGATTCGCCACCATCTCCCCATGCAAGTATTTTTCCATCAGGGAAACACATAAGATTTTGTATTTCACCGTTTAACATCGGATCCCTAAACTCATTGTCCGTTTTAATGAGTTGTCCTGTGTTAGTATCCCATACACGGATTGTACCGTAGGCATAAGCACTTGTGACAGTCTGTCCAAAAGAAGTGAAAGCAAAGGATTCGGTAGATCCGTTATGTCCAATGAAAGTATGATATTCTTGGTTACCTGTATGTGTATCCCAGAAGCGGATGATACCATCTTCACTTCCACTTACAAGCGTCTTACCATCCGGACTAAATGTTAAGTTAAAAAAATCTGACTTGTGTCCTGTGAGTGTTAGTTTGCCTTCACCAGTATGTGGGTCCCAGAGACGAATTTTATTTTCTCCGTATGAAGAACTCGCAAGGGTATTACCGTCAGAATTAAACGCTAAGCACTGAACAGCCCCTGAATGTCCAGAAAGTTTTATCTTCAATTCACCTGTGTTTAAATCGTTAATGTAGATACTATTGTCTTGCTCTGTTAAAGCATTGCTGACAGCAAATGTATTCCCAACAAGATTACATGCAATTCTATGTTCATAATTAGTTGATTCTGAAATTGTTTGCTTATGTTTTCCTGTGATTGGATTCCAGAGTGAGATTTCTCCGTACATACTGCCACAATAAACAGTTTCTCCATCCGGACTGAATGCCAAGTTTTTGATTATTCCAGCAGAATCTTTAGTGAGTGTATTCTTAAGTTGACCAGTGATTGCATCACAAATATAGATAACATTTCGATACCCGCACGCAAGGGTTTTTCCATCCGGACTGAATGCCAGACCTGGTGCCCTAATTGTAAAAGAACTTAAAGTCTTATCCGTTGGCTCAATAACTTTCTTATGGGAACTTGTTCTTCTATCCCATAAGAGGATTGTCCCATCCATACTTCCACTGGCTAAGGTGCATCCATCCGGACTGAATGCAACGGTGGAAATTTGACTCTGATGCTCGGTAAGCAGAGAAATTTCTTTATGGGTTTTCATATCGTAGAGCCAAATACCGATACTACTTGCCACTGCCAGAATTGTACCATCGGGAGAATACTGCAGATCATGTATCCTACCTTTACCGAGACGTGCTTTAGCATCTTTAGGCAAGTCCCATTGCATAGAATCTTGTGCTAAATCGTTTTTCATTGTTTTAATTCCTTTTGATAATCCAAGGTTTTTGTATCCATCTGCGATAATATTGCTTCTAACTTGGTATAGCAAATCAGGTATTGTTTCAATGTCAACAATAATTCGTAAACGATTTCGACCACGTTGAAGTCGACTTTTGACTGTGTTCGGAGACAAATCCAAAAACTTACCAATCGCTTCACAACTCATTTCTCCGAGGTAGTGCAGGATTATTACCGTGCGTTCACTCTCCGGTAGCATTTCCAGAAGATATTCTACTATTTCACGACGAAACTCAGTAGATGCTTCTTCACGCTGTTCTGCAATATAATTGGCATAAGCAGTTTTTTCGAGCGCCTGCACACTTACGGTTTCCAGCGATTGTATCGCCAGATTTTTCTTTCGAAACCACGCGGTGCAACGCCGATCTGCAATTACATAAAGCCATGCAACAAACTGACTCGGATTTTTCAAGGAGGTAAGTTTTTTGTGTGCCTGTAGGAAAGTATCTTGTGTAATTTCTTCAGCGATATGGAAGTCTCCAATTTTTCGCCATATAAAGGCATGAATACGTTTTTGGTATTTTTTAACTAAATCGCTGAAGGCAGTTTCGTCACCTGACAATATACTCTGGATTAGTTCAACGTCGTCTCTTTCCATCAGAAACCTCTACAATCAAAACATGCTTACAATAACAGGTGACGCGATATTGCTGAGAATGGGTTGCAAAAATATCATAATTGGGACAAATTTGATTTTTTAGTGAACAAAACAGAAGCACGCACAAAAAATTGTGTTACTACCAACGCAGGTATTATGAATTGGGGACACTATGGATTTATCTCCCAGAGAAGCACAGAACCATTATTACAGCCGCTAACAAGGGTTTTTCCATCAGGACTAAAAGCAATACCATTGACCAGAGTTATATGACCCATCAGTGTTTTCTTATGTTCGCCGGTGTGAGCATCCCATAATTGAATCGTGCCGTCACCACAACCACTTGCGAGGGTTTTTCCATCAGGACTGAACGCTAAGCACATCAAGTATGCATGTCCGTTAAGTGTAATTTTGGTTTTCCATGTGTCTATATTCCATAGATGGATTATCCCATCATGCTCTCCACTTGCGAGGGTTTTTCCATCCGGACTGAACGCTAAACCGTACACCCAGTCATTATGTTCGGTAAGTATCATCTTATTTTTACCAGTTGCAACATCCCAGAGACGAATAGTTGCATCCCCACTTCCGCTTGCGAGGGTTTTTCCATCAGGACTGAACGCGATACTATTGATCGACTTTTTATGTCCAATAAGTGTTCTTTTATGTTCGCCGGTGTATGCATCCCAGAGGCGGACTGTATTGTCCCGACTCCCACTTGCGAGGATTTTTCCATTCGAACTGAGTGTTATATCATTAACAATATTACTGAGTTCTATATCATCAACAATATCAGTATGTCCAGTAAGCATCAATTTGTGTTTGCCTGTGTGTGCATCCCAGAGGTGAATGCCATCGTGAGTCCCACAAAAAAGAGTTTTTCCATCCGGACTGAACACTATACTGTAAGCCGAATTCATCTGCCCATTTTTAGGATCGTTAAGTGTTCTTATGAGTTCCCTTGTGCCCGCATCCCATAGACGAATAATTCCACTGGCACACCCACTTGCGATATAGTTCCCATTCGGATTGAACGCAACACTGCGGACCTCCTGCGAATGTCCAGTGAATATCTTTTTCGCGTTGCCGGTGTGTGCATCCCAAAAGCGGATGGTACCATCACCACCGCCACTGGCAATTGTTTTTCCATCCGGACTGAACGTTAAGCCACCACTCCCGACATTTCGCGGGTGTTCAGTACGTATTATCCTGTGTGTGCCAGTGTGTACATCCCATAGACAGATTGTTTTATCTTCATAAGACGTAGTAGCAAGTATTTTTCCATCAGGGCTAAACGCTAAGTGGATAACGTGATCCTTATGCTCGGAGAGGATCATCTTGAGTTCGCCTGTGTTTAAGTCGTAAAGGTAGACAGTGCCACTTACACTACCAACAGCGATTGTTTTTCCATCTGGACTGAACGCTACACCTATTGCATCGCAATCGGGATGCAAAGCGAATGTTTTCTTGTGTTCACCCGTGATCGAATTCCACAGACTGATTTTGTCGTCTGAACTCACAACCACAATAGTATCGCTGTCTGGCGTAAATGAAAAATTATGACCCCCCGTATCATGCATGAGTGTATACTTCGCCTCTCCGGTGATAGCATCCCATAATCGGATAGTGCCTTCCCGATTACTACTCGCAAGTAATTTGCCATTCGGACTCAATGCTATGCATGTGATATATTCTCCATTATGCCCAATGAGCGTTTTTTGCGTCCCTGTGATTCTATCATACAGGGTAATAGTGCCATTGATATTTCCACTCACTAAGATGCGTCCATCTGAACTAAAGGCAAGGCAGTCGTCTTGAAAACTCGTATTTCCTGTGATTAGACTTGCCTCTTGATGTATTGTTACATCGTAAAGCCAAATACCGATGCCGCTCGCGACAGCCAGAAACTTACCATCTGGAGAATATTGTATATCAGCTATATATCCTTTACTGAGACGCGCTTTGGCATCTTCAGGCAGGTTCCATTGCATAGCATCTTGTGTCAGGTTGTTTTTCACTGTTTTTGTTCCTTTTGGTAGACCGTTATTGCTGTTATTGCTGCGATTAGTACCACCAATCCGATTTTGCAAATTAGGTTTTGATTGAATATTAAGAACAACTGGCGCGTCAACAATTTCAATTGTAGGTTCTGATATTGCATCTACACTATAGGGTTGCTGAAAATTTGTGATGAGTTGCTTGCTCGCGCCCATCAACAAAATAACTAAAATAACAGATGCGCCTAAAGCTGCAAACGGTAGCAACGGTTTACCTCCTAATGGAGACGTTTGTTTTATTGTGTCAATGCGCCGCATGATGTTTTCAGTTAGATTTGGAGATAATGGAACACTGCCAAGGGTTTCCTGAATTATGGACTCTTCATTCTGTAAACGTTCTCGTGCCCGTTTAAGTCGGCTTTTAACCGTGTTCGGTGACACACCTAAAAACTTGCTGATCGCTTCACAACTCATTTCTCCGAGATAGTGAAGGACCATTACCGTACGTTCGCTCTCTGGCAGTTTTTCCAAAAGTTTTTGCACGATTTGGCGCCGGTGTTCAACGGCAGCGTCTTCGCGCTGTTCACAGACATAGTCCGCGTAAGCAGTTTTTTCAAGTGTTTCTTCGCCGGTGGCTTCAAGCGATTGCATAAATAATTTCTTTTTCCGAAACCATGCTTTGCAAAGTCGGTCTGCGATCACGTAAAGCCATCCGGCAAACTGGTTCGGATTTTTCAATGATGCAAGTTTTTTGTATGCCAGCAGAAAAGTGTCTTGGGTAATTTCTTCAGCAATATGAAAATCACCAATTTTTCGCCACGCAAGTGCATGTACGCTTTTTTGGTATTTTTTAACTAAAATACTAAACGCATCCTCGTCACCCAACAAAACGCTTTGAATTAATTCAACATCGTTTTTCTTCATCACAGTCCTCTCATAATCAATTTGGGCATGCAATAATAGGTGACGCGATTTTATAGACGGCGGGTTGCAAAAATGTCATAATTTGGAAAAGACGGATTTTTATATTAATCCCATTAAGACTTACGCACAATAAATTATGTTCCTACAGTAGATGTTAAGTCCGTAAACAAGCAGACTGTGTAAGTCCTATAAAGCTCGTTCAATTGTTTATCTATCAGAAACCAGATTTGTTAGATCCCATAAGAGAATAGAACCATTAGTGCTACCACTTGCAATTGTTTTACCATCAGATGAATACACAACAGAATTGATCATAGTAGTGTGTCCTGTAAACGTGTTGATGTGGTCGCCAGTACTCAAGTCCCAGAAATATATCGCATCACCACTACTACAAGTAAGCACCTTACCATCGGGAGAAAAATCAACAGTAAGGCTATTCCGCGTATGCCCCTTAAATGTATTGATGAGTTCATGTGTATTGAAATCCCATAAACAGACCGTTCCATCCGCGCTGGCACTTGCAAATGTATGACCTTCAGGGGAAAAGACGACGGTATGGACACTCCTCGTATGTTCCACAAGTGTGTTTAAGAGATTTCCAGTTTCCACATCCCACAACCGGACTGTGTTGTCATCACCTGCACTCACAACTGTTTTACCATCTGGTGAAAACGTTACATAATGAACATCATCTGTATGTCCAGCAAGTCTATCTAACCGTTTTCCTATGAGATTGTCTTGATCTGATTGTATTTCCCATAATCTGATTGTATTGTCCTGACTGCCACTTGCAAGCATGCTGCCATCAGGTGAAAAAGCCACACAATTGACAAGATTGGTATGCCCTCTGAATGAACCAAGGAATCGACCAGTTTCCACATCCCACAATCGAGCTAAGTTAGAATCCGCACTTGCGAGGAGTTTACCATCCGTTGAGAAGGTAACAGATCTGACAGTGCCGATAGGTCCTCTGATTGTCTTTTGAAGTTCACCTGTCTTCGAATTCCAGAAACTTATTTTAGACATATTTCCTGTTACAAGTGAGCTGCCATTAGGGGCATAATCAATAGAAAAAACTTGAAAGGTAAAATCATCTATTGTTTTCTTGACTTCGTCAGTGTCTACATCTCGAAAATGAATTGTACCATCCTTACTCACACTTATAAGTGTCTTTCCATCTGGAGAATAAGTTAAAGAAGTGATTGGTTCTTCAGTGTGCAGAGTTTTCAACAAAAGTCCAGTGGAGACATCATTTATCAAGATAGCATTGTCTTCAATCCCGGTCGCGAGGGTTTTTCCGTCCGGTGAAAACTCAACTGCCCAGATTTCTCCTGTTCTTTCTGCTACTTCACATATCTTAAGGAGTTTACCGGTGCGTCCTTCCCACAAACAGACCTTTCCCCAACTACCTGTTGCGAAAATGCTACCGTTAGGTAAACTTGCCACAGAATGTATATGCGCTATATCATCCTGATCGCTGGTTATAGTGTTTATTGGTTCTTTGGTTCTCGGTTCCCAAAAACATAAGGTATTCCCAACACGAAACGAGCCGCTCGCTATCACTGTTCCATCTGGTGAAAACGATACCGAATGAACGTTATCTGAATGCCCTCGGAGAGATGCTACCCATTCACCTGTGTTGACATTCCATAGTCCGACCGTATTATCATCACTTGCGGTAGCAAGAATTTTGCCGTCCGGACTAAATGATACTTCATTAATATCGTCCCGATGTCCAATAAAACTTAATATGTGTTCACCTGTGTTTGCATCCCACAACCAAGCAGTATTATCATCACATGCGGTGGCAAATGTTGTCCCATCCGGACTAAAAGCGAGAGACTTAATTGGACGTGTATGTCCTATGAGTAAATCCAATAATTCATCTGTCCGCAAATCGTATATCCAAACACCAATAGTCGTCGTAATAGCAAGACGATTTCCATCTGGAAAATATTTTACTTTGTATGCTTTACCTTTTCCTATCCGAGCTTTGGCTTCTTCAGGTAAATCCCATAGTACTCTTCCTTGACTATAGCTATTTGATAAACAGAAAAAAACTATTAGCAGTAAAGTTGTTAATAACAATCTCAGCATTTTCATTACATCTCTCCTTCGCTTTTGTAGTAAATTCGAAAATATGTAAATACTTTACGATAAATATGGTTTTACAATGTTCAACCTACCCTACAAACCAATCTACTAAAATGGTCTTATCTATATGTGTTTCCAACCGTATCAAGGTCCCAAAGGAGGACAGTCCCGTCATCACTGCCGCTGGCAAGGGTTCTACCATCAGGACTGAATGCCAAAGTGTCAACGTCAGTGGTATGTCCGCTGAGGACTGCCCGTTGATTGCCTGTGTGTGGATCCCATATTCGAATTTTTCCATCTTGACCGGCACTCGCCAGCGTGTGCCCACCTGGAGACAATGCCAATGCATAAACGTGAGTTGGTACCGTCAAAGTTGACAGAAGTTGGCAGGAATGCATGTCCCAAAATCGAATGATTTCATCCGAACCTCCACTGATGAGAACTCTACTATCTGGCGAAAATACCACTGAAAAAACAACAGAAGTATGCCCTTTAAGCACAGTAAGCGGATGTCCTGTATTGGCATTCCATAAGCGAACTGTACCATCAGCACCGCAACTGGCAAGGGTTCTACCATCAGGCGAAATCGCAACGGCACCAATCCAATTTGTATGTCCCTTTAAAAATGCTAATTGGTTTCCGGTATCAATATCCCATAATCGGATAGTCTCATCATCACTGCCGCTGGCAAGCGTAGTACCATTGGGCGCAAACGCCAATGAACGAATCATATCTGTATGCCCTTGTAAAATGGTCCGTGGAGTGCTGGTGTCCATATCCCACAAGAAAATTCTTTCATCTCGACTGGCACTTGCAAGGGTTGTGCCATCAGGAGAAAAGACGACTTCATCAATGGAACCGAGATGACTATCAAAAGGTGTGGAGCCAGTATAAGTATCCAAATTCCACAAGTAAGGTGTTTTATGATTCCCTCCGACAACGAGAAGGCTGCTATCAGGTGAGAAAGCAACGGAATGGACCCAACCCACATGTCCGGTAATGATTCCTTTTTCTCTGCCGTCAGCAAGATTCCAGAACCGGATTGTGTTGTCTTCTGCAGAACTTACAAGGGTTGCACCATCAAGTGAGAACGCTATGCCCCAAACAGAGGCTGTATGCCCTGTGAGTCTTGTGTGTTCAGTACCTGAATCAGCATTCCATATCCGAACGGTATGATCGCCGCTGACACTCGCGATGAGAGTGCCGTCCGGTGAAAATCTAAATTGACCAAGATTGCCCAGATTCGTAAAGGTCTCACGTTTCTTACCTGTTTCCACATCCCACAAGTCAATGGTTTCGTTCGTATTTCGACTGGCAAGAATAATACCATTAGGTGAAAATACCAACATCCAGATGTCAGTTTCATCTGCGGTGAGGGTGGAAAGATGTCTTCCATTTTGGGTATCCCACAGTCGGATGGTTTTATCGTTGCTGCCACTTGCGAGGATCTTGCCATCCGGGGAAAATGCTATTGCATTGATCGTCTGCGTATGTCCGACAGCAGTAAAGCGTAAACTGCCAGTACGACGATCCCAAAAGCGAATTGACTTATCCAATCCTGCAGTCACAAGCGTAGTTCCATCTGGTGAAAGTTCAGCATCATAAATATCTTCTACATTATCTACGAAGTTAATTTGACGTTGTCCCTTGTGAGCATCCCATATAGAAATTGTTTCATCCCAATTTAGTGTGACAAGGGTTGTGCCTGCCCAAGAAAGTGGGAGTGGCATTGTACCGTGAACGTCTCCGACTCTCATAAAAGCAATTTCTTCGCGGGTATGTGCATCGTATAGCCAGATGCCAAGAGAACCTATGGCGGCAAGTTGTGTGCCATCTGGCGAATATAGGAGCCTTCCAATTGTACCTTTGCCGAGACGTGCTTTGGCACCATGAGGAAGTCCCCACTGTGTGTACGGTTCTGGTTTTTGTCCGTTCATATTGTCAAACCTCTATATTTGGTTTATATAGCAAACCCATAATTATTCATACACTGTGAATCAACACCGAATACCATTAGCGCATTGGCGTTGATTCACCGAACCAATTTTAGATTTCACTATAATTGGCTTTATTAGATGGAATCAGTTTCCTCTACTGTCTTTAGAGATTAATTCATTTTGGTGGAGGTAAGACATTTACCCAATGACCGTCCATTCTGTTATCTTCACTAAATCTGACTTTTGACCACCATGTGTTAGCACCTGTTCTTGGGTGCCCGCGGTCAAAGTTAATCCAATGTCAATCGGTTCAGTTGCCTCTGGATAATCCAACATGTCCCATGGAATCTCCATCTCCACAATCCATCCATCCTCAACGATGTTGGCAGCCACGTTCCACAGTTTAGGATGTTTATTGACGACAATTTTACAATTTGTGGATATCAACATCACTAAGATGAATTTTATGAGAAATTTAGTTTACATATCTTCATTCTCCTTAGAATTAGAACGAACAGAAGTGTTGGTTCTAATTTTTTTGGATGTTAAGACATCATTATCGCATTAATTCAATTTATTTTCATATTCTTAAATTCACTGTGGATACCATATAAACGCATTCATGGATGCACTTTTAGCGCGTTTTGCAAGAAAACATATACCATGCCCTATTGATTTAAAACCACAGTTGTTAAATCCCACAATAGCACTGTGTCATCCGACTATTGCTTGCAAATGTTTTTCCATCTGGACCAAAAATAACGTCCGTGATATAATCTGTATGTTCAGTTAGTAGGTGCAGTTCCTCATAGGTTTGTGTATCATAGATTCAGACACAGATTGTGTTTCCCACAGCAAGTCGGGTGTCGTCTGGAGAATATTCAAAATCAAATACATAACCTTTACCGAACTGTGCGATAGTGCCTTCAGGTAGATAATTTTTGATGTAATTTTTAGCAAAACAAACAGAATGCAACGTTAGAGACATGCAGATAATTGGAATAATAAACCAACTTTTTCATTGAAAGGCTCCTTTTTGAACAAAACTGTCTATTTATCAAAATATTTTTCAAGGTCCCATATTAGAATTGTACCATCTTGACTGCCACTTGCAAGAGTTTTGCCATCTGGTGAATACGCAAGACTATCCACAATATCCGTGTGTCCCTTATAGGTATCCAGTAGTTTTCCAGTTTGCATGTCCCAGCAGTGAATTGCACCATTGTCCCCACAAGCGATCACATTACCATTGGGAGAAAATGAAACAGAAAATATATTCTGTGTTTGTCCTTTAAGAGTTTCTAATAGTTCACCGGTCTGACTGTTCCACAGGTGGAGTGTGCCATCTCTACCTCCGCTGGCAAGGACGCTGCCATCTGGTGAATATGCCACGGCGTAAACACTTCCTGTGTGGTCTGCAAGGGTTTTCAGTGAATTCCCAGTTTGGACATCCCACAATCGGACTGTCTTGTCGCAGCTGCTTGTGGCGAGGTTACCTCCATCGGGAGAAAACGCTACGGCGCAAACATTATCTGTATGTCCAGTGAGTGTAAACAACAGCTCGCCAATAAGATACAGTTCATCTTTGCGTACTTCCCATAAACAGATTGTGTTGTCATGACTACCAGTGGCAAGCATGCGACCGTCCGGAGAAAACGCGACTGAAGATATATTTTCCTTATGCCCAACGAAGGATCCAAGGAATCTTCCGTTTTGAGGATCCCATAATCGAGCTTTTGTTGTATCCTCAGCACTTGCGAGTATTTTACCGTCCGATGAATATGCGACTGCAAGTACATTTTGCTGTGGACGACGATGAATCTCCCAAGAATATGTGACGGTTGTTTGGATTTCACCGGCCTCTGGGTTTCGCATAAGAATTTCGGTCCCATAGCTACTCGCGAGTGTGTTGCCATTTGGAGAATAAGCCACAGAATAAGTGCGTTGAGAAGGATGACGTGTTCCTCGTGTTTTTCGCGGAGAGCGTGTTCCTTCTGTTTTTTGGGTCGAAGAACAATGAAGGGTATGATCCGAAATCGTTTCTAATATTTTGCCAGTGTTTACTTCCCAAAACCGAATCGTGCCAATCTCACTTGCGCAAGCAATCGTTTCACCATCGGGTGAAAACGCTACAGAAGAGGGCCAAGAATCTACATCTACCTCAAGTTCAAACCTTTTCAGCAATCTTCCAGTGCCAACATCCCAAAGACAGACATCATCACCATGTATTCCAGTAGCGAATGAGTTTTCATCAGGAGCAAATGTAATAGGGGAAAAATCACCCATCCAATCTTCTGCTTCACACGTTTTCAGTTTTTTACCTGTGTTAGCATCCCAAAAATTAATTTTTCCACAGCCATCTCGACTAATGAGCATGCTGCCATCAGGGCTGTACACAATATATTCTACCCAATCCGTATCTTTCTCAAACAATTTTAGAAATTCGTAGGTATGTGCATCCCAAACCCAAATTCCACCTTTACCCCCAAAAGCTTCACTGCTGGCAATTACCTTTCCATCTGGCGAAAAAACTGCTGAAAAAACTATCTCTGTATGCCCCTCAAGTTTTGCTATCTGTTTTCCCGTGAGCAGATTCCAGATACCAATCGTTTTGTCGTCACTTGCAGTGGTAAGTCTTTCCCCATCTGGACTGAACGCAACAGCGTTGATAGCCTCTGTATGTCCGACGAAACTTTTTTTATGCTCACCTGTGATGGTATCCCATACACGTGCGGTCTTATCATCACTCGCGGTTGCAAACGCACCTCCATCCGGACTGAATACTATTGAATTGACTGGACCTGTATGTTCCGTTATCAGTTCAAGTGGTTTGCATGTTTGTACGTCGTAAATCCAGATACCTATCGTACTTGCAACAGCGAGCCGTGTGCCATCCGGAAAGTACTTTATTTCATTTATCCCCCCTTTTCCGATGCGTTTTTTGGCACCTGGGGAAAGTCTCCACTGTGTGTAGTGTTGCGGCTTTTGCATGTTTATGTCCTCCTAATCTCTATTCTTGATGTATATAGTGGATTTTACAATAGATTCTACATGTTGATTTGTAGGAGGGCACTCCGATTCCCGACTGCAAGTGAGTGCGGTCGCGACCAGGAGGTCGCTCCTACAGAAGATGTGTCAATATATTTTTATAATTCACCATAATTCCTACTTCGTTAAATCCCATAAAATTACTGTGCTGTCTCTACAGCAACTCGCGAGCGTTTTGCCATCTGGAGAAAAGACTATAGAATTAATACTGCTTATATGCCCCTTTAAAGTTTTCAGAAGTTTTCCTGTGGCAACATCCCATAAAAGTATTTCATCCTCAACAACTGTGCTTGCAAGTGTGTTGCCATCTGGTGAAAGGACAGCATAATAACCTTTTGCTTTTAAATGTGTCAGAGATTTTTGCTCTGCAGTTGTAACATCCCAAAACTTGATTTTCCCAGTGCTGTTTGTGGTTACAAGGGTTGTCCCATCAGGAGAAAAATCTATAGAACAGACATCAACATCTGCTTTCATTTTTATAGTATTCAACAGTTCACCCGTTGCAACATCCCGAAAACGAATTGTTTCATCGTCTTCAATACTGGCTAAGATATGTCCATTAGGTGCAAATAAAACTGTGCTAACACTTGATGCATGCCTATCAAAGGTTTTTAAGTGTTCTCCCGTGTAGACATCCCACAATTGGATCGTCCCGTCCCAACTTCCACTGGCAAGGGTTTGTCCATCTGGGCTAAAGGCTACTGAGGATATGCCATTTGTATGTCCTTTGAGAACGCCTCTTTTTTCCCATTTACTAATATTCCATAGTACTACCGTTTTATCATTAGTTCCACAAGCGAGTGTTTCTCCATCTGGAGAATATGCGATCGCCCTTATCGACCCTTTCACAGAAAGTGTTTTTGTGGAAAGTGTTTTTATGAGTTTTTGCGTATCTAAATCCCAAATACGTACGATGTCGTCTAAGCTCACTAATATTTTCCCATCAGGAGAATATGCTACAGAACTGACAACATCAGAATATCCAGTAATTGTCTTTTCAAGTTCACCGGTATTCACATTCCAGAAATATATTTCACCACATGTTTTGACGGAAAGTGTCTGGCCATCTGGTGAAAATAGAAAATCAGTGACCCAATCTGCATGTCCAGGCATTTTCAGATCATGTAATAACTCTCCCGTGTCAGCATCAAATAGTAGAACTGTTGCTTTTCCATAACACTCACTACATGCGAATATTCTGCCATCCGGAGAATACTGCACAACCTCAAGCTTTCTATTCTGTTTTATTGTTTTCAGTTGTTCACCGGTATAGGGATTCCACAATCGGATATTTTCATCGGAATTCACACTCACAAGCGTTTTTCCATCTTTTGAAAAGTCAATATTAATAGAAGAAGTATTTTCTGTCCGAGTTGTGAGTATGCGCAAAAATTCACCAGTCCGTGCATCCCATAGACAGACATTGTTATCTCCTCCTTGACTGACAAGTATCTCTCCATCTGGAGAATACTTCAGGGAATCGACAACATTTGCGTGTGCTGCGAAGGTTAACTGTAGTTCAGCAGTGGTAACATCCCAAAAACGGATTACCTCATCATTACCGCCGCTTGCGAGTGTGCTACCCTCTGGATTGAACGTTAACGTCTTGACTGGAGCTTTGTGTCCTATGAGAGTTGTTTTTAGTTCACCTGTGACACCATCCCATAAACAGATGCTTCCGTCTCCACCAGCACTTGCCAGTGTTTGCCCATCAGGACTGAAAATAGGAGAATTTATCCCCGCTGTAAGTACTGCTTTAGATTCTCCAGTGACGGCATCCCAAAAACGAATAGTATCGGCGTCGTTGTAGTTCCAACTACTGGAACTTACAAGTGTTTTCCCATCAGGACTGAAAATAACGCTACGGACATAATAAGTCCGTCCAGTTAACAGATTGATTTCCTCACCGGTTTCTACATCGATCAGCCAGATACCGATTGTACTTGCTAAAGCAAGGCGGGTGCCATCTGGCGAATAAGCAAAATCAAATACATAGCCTTTCCCGAACCTTGTTATTGCTCCTTTCGGTAGATAGTTTTTGATGTAATTCTCAAGGTTGTGTGATCGAACGGATTCTAACGACATAATATCTCCTTGTTGCGGTTCAACGCCAAACTCCTTCTGCAGGAGTGAGCGGACTTCTCTTAATCTTGTTTTGACTGTGCCTATAGCTAAGTTAAGTTTGTGGGCAATATCTTTGACACTCCATGATTCAAGATAGTACAAGACCGCGATGGGGCGTACCCGATGTGGAAGGTGATGGACTGCCTCTCTTGCCTCTGCGCGCAATTGTGTTTCCTGATAACGTGTAGGTGCATCTTGGTCGATATGTTTAACTAAATCCGTATGCTCCTGCGGGATTTCTTCACGCGAACGGCGATGAGAAGAATAATACCTGTTGCATGCATTATATGCAATGCGTCGCAGCCACGCACCAAAACTATCTATTTTCCGGAGACCCCCTATATTTTCCCACACTGCCATCCAGATGTCAGTCCGAATTTCTTCCGCATCCCGATGTTGCCTTGATTTTGCGACTACTATACGCCAAACTCGCGGCGAATAACGGGACATGAGTTCCGCAAAAGCTGCTTCATTACGGTTTTGGACGAGCTGAATGAGTTCTGCGTCTGTGAAGTCATTGAGTGTTATCAAATCGTTGTGCATAGACAAATTACTAATTCGGTTTTAATTATAAAGAGGATCGTTTTTAAAGAGAGGGTTTAAAAAATGAAAATTTATATTTTAGGAAATATTTCAGTCTTAACGTGCGTCTTATGAATACGATCTGCGGGGTTGCTTCTGTCCAACTTATACCAATGGGACGTACACAATTTTCACTATAATTGTGCTTAAAATAGTGTAATTTTCTACAGCATTCAAGAAAATAAGCAAATCACGTTAATTTGGTATAATGCCATGTGCTTACATAATTATTGAAACAATTTTGAGATTTTCAGGAATACCGTTTTGTTCCATATACGCTGCCCTACGACTCTTTTCATGAACCTTAATCGTCTATATAAGGTGTTAGGTCCCAAAGGTGGATAGTACCATCATAACTTGCACTGGCTAAAAGTTTGTTGTCTGGAGAGAAGACGATTTCTTCCAACACATCTGCGGGCCCCTTAAAGGTGACAAGATGCTTACCGCTCGCGACTTCCCATACATCAATAGGATGCCTCTTTAAATCCTTGTGCGATGTTCTAATTGCTATGTATTGTGCACACAAAGAATATACTGATGGGCCCTCAAAATGTTCGAATTCTGGTGGTATTGACAACCTTTTTTCTATTTTATCCCATGTCGAGTTACATAAACAGGTTACATCCTTGCAGGGCTTTCGGTCAGTGGTGTCCCAATAATCAATTCCTTTTCCAGAGCAAAGAAGGTACCGTCCACACTTGCAAAAATCAACTCCCGTGACTTTATCGCTTGGAAACGATTCTATCTCTTCACCAAGTTCCATGTCCCACAGTCTGACATTATGAGATTTTGATTCGCTTACGAGTAATTTTTGATCCTGACTGAACTTCAACTCATCAACATAATCACCTTCATCTTCATCATCGTCGTCATTAGATGGCTCAAGAGGATGCGTGAATTCATGAAGTTTCTCTCCATTCTGCACATCCCACACTTGTACGTTGCCGTCCTCACCAGCATAAGCGAATAGAGTCCCTGTCGGTGCTAATGCGGGAGATGTACTCCAGTATTCACGTCCAGTTCCTTCAATAAGTGGCATTCCGTCACTATCAGCTTCCCAAAGGATAACAGTGTCGTCTTTGATACTTGCAGCATGAAGTTTTCCACTATCGGTTTTATAGACGAACTGATTTTTACCTGCCGATATCTCTTTAATTGCAGGACGTGAACGTTTGCTTTCAATATCCCATAACACAACACCTTCATGATGGTGTTCAGCAGCTAATGTCTTACCATCTTGGGAGAATATAATCGTTGTCGGCCACGAGATAGGTGAATGTGTAAATTGACGTTTGATTGGATTATCAAGAGTCCAAACGTTGATAAATTCATGTCGGCATTCATAAGCAAGTTGTGAACCGTTTGAAAACAGAACATTGTTTCCCCAACTATTGGCGGAGGAAAAATCTATTGTATTGCCCCAAACTTGATCATTATAAAATTGTTCCTTACTTTCAAGGCCACCTACAGAGATAGTAGCGGGACCGGTATCGTCATAATGGACAATCGCCGCACGTAGAATTCCTTCTGGTGTCCAAGAAGGGATAATTCGATACACATCACCATAATCGGTATAACACTTCACTTGTTGCCAAGTATTAACATCCCAGACGTACACTGTGCCATCTTCACCACCAGAGGCAAGGAACTGCCCACACGGTGAAAAACAGAGAGACGTTATCCAACGAGTATGTCCTGAGAGACACGCAATTTGTTTGCCGCTTTCCATACTCCACACTACTATTGATCCCGCATCATCTGAATTAGCGGACATACACGTAGACGCAATCAGTCGAGTATCAGTTGAGAAACTAATAGGTTGGTAATGTCCCGCGCTTTCATCGTCTGCAGTGAATTTTGCAAACGGCTTGCCAGTTTCCGCATGCCAGACTTCAACAACAGGGGTGCTATCATAGACAGAAGAATTAACTGCGATGTACCTATTGTTGTGGGAAAAGGTTACGCTCTCTATTGAAGTCTCAAATTTGACTTGTGTCAAGCACGTACCATTCTGGCCATCCAAAATCTTAACAAGTTTACCTGAAACACTGGCGGCTATCCATTTTCCGTTAGGTGAAAAGACAACAGATTCGACATATACTTGTTCCGTCTCCCAAAGTGCGACTGGGGAAAGTGTTGCGAGGTCATATAACCAGAGTCCTGTGCAGGTCCCAATGACAAGGGACTGCCCATCAGGTGAGAACGCCATTGCAGGTTCACTTCCGCGCCCCAAACGCGCAATCGCACCTTCAGGGAGTGCCCAAGTCGTAACGTCACTGCTATCTACAGCATCGCTCTCGGAAATCAAATGAGTTTTGTTTTCCATTATAAATTCTCCCTTGTAATAAGTACCTCTGAGAATATATTTTAGGAAGTACGCGCTAACACAACCTTCTATATGAAGTTAGTTCGCGCGCATAAGTGGGATACACGCTTATATAATACAATGAACATTAGGGGAAATACGTGCCTGTTGGTAAATAGACACACATAGTAAGAATCAATTTGAATCAGACACCCAGGTATGTGCTGTATCTCAACCGGCGCGCTTTCTATCACGCCGATCTGGTAATGCTGTATCAGCACTACATGGCGAACCACATTCCTAAATGTGCAGTAAGCATGCCGAGAAGTGCCCCTGCAAGAACATCAGTCGGATAGTGTACACCAAGATGTACCCTTGCAATGCCTACAGTGGCAGCCCAGAGAAAAGCTGGAATTTGTAAAATGGGGAAGAAACGGGTTAAAATCACCATCATTAGGAAAGCAGAAGCTGTATGACCTGATGGAAAACTAAAACGGTCTGGAGGTCTCACGCGAAAGTGAACTTCATTAATCTTTTCAAAGGGACGATCACGTTTCATTGACTGTTTAAGAAAATGATATAATAATCCTTTTATTGGGAACGCAACAAATGCAGATATCAAAAAAGGTTTACTGATTGGAGCATCAAATCTCAGAAATACGTATAACGCAATGAGCGGATAAAGATAACCGTTAGCACTCCAAGAAATTAAACGGAACGAACGTGTTAGGAACCGTCTATTGCCCCAACCAAAAATGCGGTGGAACAATAAAATATCCCATCGGGTTACATTATTTGTAAATTCTCTTAACATAAGCAATAACATAGTATACACACAGGAGCGTTTACTATGTTTTCAGTCCTTCCAAGTAACAAGGTGGTCAACCGTTCCAGTTCCGTGATAAACTTAATTCTTACTTTAACGCGTTGTGCTAGTTAACATTGGTATGTTTATATTTCACATGTCCGTCTCGTTTGGGTTGAATTCCGTAACTTTTCCGATACCTGATGACCTCAAAAGTAGGAGGGAACTCCGATTCCCGACGACAAACGGGTCGCGATTCGGAGATCGCTCCTACAAATATGAAAAGTTGTAAAAAACAACAAAACTATCACGTAACTAGCACAAGTCGTTACTTTAATAAAATGCCTATTAAGTATACAACATATAAAGTGAAATTTCAAGTGTAATAATAAGTGAGACAGAGCCATTCAATTGTCGAGTTTAATTCCGTTTTTATCAGATATTATCCGATTAACAGGACAACCCGCTTCTGTAGGAGGGAATTCCGATTCCCGACCCCAGTGTTTTCAGTCGCGATTCAGAGATCGCTCCTACAAGAAGAAACCTATGTACGAATATCAAATTAACAATTGAATGCCTCTGTAAGTGAGATTTTCAATGATTTATTTGTTTGAGTTTGACAAGTTTAATCGCCACAATTCACCCTATATTATAGTTGGAAAATGTTACATAAGTTTTACTTTAGTATGAATTAGTTTGAAAACATAAAAGACGTGTTAATGTCTGTTGGCACAACTCATACCAATTTCTCAATCTATTATGGATGGATATAGTTGGAGAGATCTCTAAGGGCAATGACAATATAGTCATTTTCGGCAAGAAACGACATATAGGTTTCAAACGCTTTCGGTTCTGTGTGAACCCACGGATGTTCCAGATCAGGCACACCGTGAAATGTCAGGACAGCAATATTTCCATCTTTTGCTTGTTCAAGCACCCATCTAAAATCTTCAAAGTTCCAATTCGGTCCTGAAGCACCTGTGGTCGGAATCAGGAGCGGATGGTGAACTGCTGGGTCATAAGCTGGGCCGCGACCTCCTTCGGAATTGTAGGGATATTCTGGAGCAACACCGCGACGCGCAAAACGGAAACCGTGTTCCGCCACAACTCTGACCGCTGCTTCATTGTGGCTGTAACCTGGATAACAGAAAGTTGTCGGTTGTGAGATGTCATATTCCTCACAGCGCATATCAATATACTGTAGATCGTCTTTTAACTCTTGATCAGATTGTTGCGTAACATTGCGGTGATGGCGCGTATGATTCCCAATTTCAAATCCTGTTTCATGCAATTCGCGCACCTCTTCCCATGTCATATAAGCTTCTTTATTGCTGAGAAAATTGAGTCCTTCAGTAATATAGAAGGTCGCGCCGAAACCGTGCTTTTTCAGAATCGGTGCTACAAAAGTTGCTTGCGATTTGCATCCATCATCAAATGTGAGGACAACAAGTTTATCAGGAATTGATTTGTATATAGTCTGTTTCATGTTTTTAATATTATTCGTTCTGTAACTTGAGGATGTTGATGTTATCTTAAATACCATGTAATTATACATCGTAAAAATTGCTTGGGCAAGCAAAACCTGTCAAATACCAGGGTTATTTAGTTTTTGGTTTTCTTGCACAATTTTTCACAAATTTTAATATTTAGTTTTTTCTTGACATTTTTTGAAATTTATTGTATAATACATTATGCATGTTGGAAATTCACGGAAATATGTGGATTTTTAACATATAGGGGTGCTTAATGATGCACCGACAGTGATGTTAGCACTGCCGATGCGTGGCACTGCCGTATATTTGGACTCTCTACGACAGCGCTGGTTTCTATTTTATCACGGAAAACCCGTTATAGTCAATGCATAGCATAATAGAGACCGGCGGCCCCTACAGGAATAGCAAAACTTCTCATTTCAGACCTGCCATTTCTGTAGACTGTCGATAAATATTCAACCTGCTTCATGATATAAACAGGAGGCACAAGATGAGACAGTACTACAAACCACTTCTCACCTTAATTATAATTTTTTTACTCATGATATCAGGCGGTTTGCTGCTGTTTGGCACTTATGATACCACACAGGCAGATCCACCTGCTTGCGAAGAACAATTTAAACGCGAATGTATTTTAAGAAAAGAGGCACCGAAACCGGGTTTGATCTGTCCAAGTCCGAGACAACCTTGTCCACTGGAAACAACGGATAGCAGGGATAACAACAAGCTTGAACAGGAGGATCGTTAGATGAACCGCAAAATGTATTGGGGCATCGCAGCCCTAATTGTTATACTGATTGCTGCAGGTGGATTTATCTACTGGCAGTGGTCACAAGTCGAGCAGCTCAAAGAAGAACTCGCACAAGACGCGAAAATGCTTGAAGGGAACGAGGAACCTGTTGCAGAAAATGACCTGCCCCCCGCGAAAGAAGGCTTTAAATGGGTGCCGCATGGCGACCATTTTCACGAAGTGCCAGTCTCCGCACCAGATACGTGGCAAGATGCGCCGCCCGAACCCAACGCGCAACCTGTGGTAACGTATACCGGTCCGTTAACCTACCACGAGGAACTGCTGAAAACGAACCCAGTGAAAGCGTTGAAATTACAATCTGAAGAAAGAGGCCATATCAACGCTAAATGGATACCTCCGTTTCCACCTGATGATGTGGAAGCACAATCTTATGCAAGGTCAATTTATCAATTCATATATAATTTTGATAATAATAATCCTATATATATTGATGGTGTAGAAAATTCTATGTTAATGTCACAAAGATTTCATGAAAAATACGGTAGAACAAGTGCACGTGATAACGATCTGCATAAGCTATCTTGGGTAACGCTTGATTTTCCTATGAATCACTATTATCCAGATGATATTGGTGTATTGTCTGGATACGCTATGTTCCCGTCGGATTATTTTCCAGCCCATATTTCTAACTTAAAATAAAAGGAGATGTTTTAAAAATGTTAAGAAAATCGTTGTATTGTATATTAATTATTTTTGTATGTTCTGTTTCTATCTTTCAAAACATTTGCCATGCCAATATAACAGATGAAGAAATATTCCAAGGTCATGGACAAACTTGGAATGCATGGGATTTAGCATATAAGAAGATGGATGCTAAATATCAAATAATGCAAAACAATTATAATACATTTTCAGGTGCTAAAAGTGTAGTTGAGAAACTAATTTCTATCTGGAAAAGCCACCATGAAAAACTTAAAAAAAGTCAAATAGCAACAGTAGAGAATGTTACAAATGCATTTATAACGGTTATAGGTGCTATAATTCCAGGTCCTGGTACAGCGACTACTACTGCAAATGTCGTAAATAAACTTCCTGCTGCTTTTGCTACTTATAGTGCAGCTAAAAGTGCTGCTGATACTTTCAGTATTACATTTGATATGGATAAACACCAAAAAGCACTCAGTGCATCTTTATCAACTATGGATGGAGCATTCTCTACACTAACTCAAACTCATCCAGTATATAAGCGTTTGTATAACGAATATTTAGAAGCATGTGCAAACCATATATTAATCCGTAGCACTAACTTTAATCGGGTATATACTGCAGAAGAGATAGATAGTGCTGTGAACACACCACCGTATGACACAGACGGATGGTATCATGGAAGCGAATCTCAAGGTGAGCATGTTATATACGCTCGAGGTAGCTGGAGCTATTCAGATTTACCTAAAAAATATCCATGCGAAGGTGAAGGTGGTCAAAACGATCCTAATGATAGATATAGGACCCCAAGTGAAGCATTTTTTACCCACCGCGAAAAATGTGGGACCGCTAAAAGTTTTTCACAGTTGGTTAGAGAAAGTCTCAGCACTCCCTATCTATATACCACAGAGTCTTTTATAATTGAATTGAGTAGACGGAGCGTGGCAGATGGGTGTGGCGATGAATGGTATAGTTGTGATTCAGACAGTGATGACCAAGAAAGGGAGCATAAAGAGCGCATCTGCAAAATAGAAATCCCCCAAAGTGGCGGTGGCACCAACACATGCGGGGATCGTTTTAGACTGTGTATGGGACACAAGAAGGATCATGATGAAAGCACGATTTGGAACGGCAAAACAGTGCATTCTGACACGCCTGATAGCAGCGATGATGACGATGATGACAGCACCGAACAGGACACGCAGGGCTTACAAACTGAGCAGACACAAACACCTGCACCCTCTATGCATGCATGTGGTGTTCATGCCACGTCTGAATCTGGCGATCATTCGTGGGTAACCCCTGCGTGTGGCGACATTACCCATGCGGGCTATGCGTGTCAAATCGGTTCTACACATACCAACTTGCAAGCGAGTTGTACTGTTACCAACTCAAATGGTGATTATTGCACGGTGACAAGTTTCTATGCGTGTCAGTATCACACGCATGTGTATCCTGCACCTCCGCCACCAACAATTCACTGCGCGCGTCCAGGGTGTACTGACGTGGTTAGCACAGCCTATGTACATCAAGCGAATTGTGCCCACTGCTCCGATACGATATGGACATGTAATACATCAGACGTAGCACGACATCGTCTCCAGACATGCAGGCGAGATGGCTGCGGTCAAAGTTGGTATAAATGCACGAGTGCTCCAACGTGTTTGGCAAGACCCACGCGAACGTGTTGGCCCATAAATTAGCACTATCCGCATGACATCAGAACGAAGGCAGGTATCCTTTCGATATCTGCCTTTCTTTTTATTAAGACCCTCTACGTTGACATAAAATTATAGGGACTGCTGAAGAATTGAATGGCTCTGTGTCAAATTAAAATTTCTTGACAAAATTGAGGTCTGATTGTAAGATAGAAATTGGAGGTAAAAACTATGATTGATCGACGTGCATTTCTAAAGTCATTAGCAGGATTGACCACAGGTATTCTCCTATCTTCAGCAAATGCAGAAGGTCAGGACACGAAACCTTCAAGTGACCGTTTAGGTGCACTCCTACCGATGCGAAAATTCGGTAGAACGGGTGAAGCCGTGACAATACTCGGAGTCGGTGGTTGGCATATTGGTGAAATGGCAGAAAAAGAAGCGCAAAAAACAATAGAAACCGCTCTGGAAGGTGGTGTCCGTTTCTTTGACTCAGCAGAATCTTACCAAGCGGGTAAAAGTGAAGAACGTTTAGGTAAACTGCTTGTCCCAAAATATCGTGATGACATCTTTCTGATGACCAAGACAACAGCGCGCGACGCTGCAACCGCAAGAAAACACCTTGAAGGTTCACTTAAACGTCTCAATACTGACCAACTTGATCTCTGGCAAGTTCACGCTGTTCGAAACCCTGAGGACGTGGACGGGAGGATTGATAACGGTATTTTTGATATGATGGCAGAAGCGAAGGAATCTGGAAAAACACGTTTTATCGGTTTTACGGGACACACGAGTCCGTCGGCTCATCAACGTGTCTTAGAGAAATCTGATATTTTTGATGCTTGTCAATTACCAATAAATATAGCCGACATGAGTTACGAAAGTTTTATTGAAGGCGTTGTCCCAACGCTGGTTAAGCGAAACATCGGTGTAATTGGAATGAAATCGTTGGCAAATGGTGGTTTTTTTGGCGGATCTAAACACGGCAAACACGGTTCAAACCCAAGAGTCGTGCCGAATCGAGTAAGCATTCCAGAAGCTATTCGTTTTGTCTGGTCATTTCCTGTGAGTACCCTTGTCACTGGACCTGACGATGTGGCACAAATGCAAGAGAAAATAGACATCGCGAAGGCTTACTCTGGCATGGGTGAAACAGAACGGAACAAGCTGATAGAAAAAGTTGCTGACATGGCTGGTACAACAGTAGAATTTTACAAAGCATAACATATCTGTTGTATTTTTGTTTCTTGTGCGTGCTGAACCCAACAAAAAGGGCGGGACACTGCCCGCCCGAACCTAATCTGTTCGCTATAAATTACTCTCCCTACATCACTCACCGAAATGACTTGCAACAAGCGTTAAATCTAAAATATTTACTCTACCATCTCCATTGACATCTGCAGCGGGTGGGGCGTCTTCTTTGCCAAAATGTGATGCGACAAAAGTCAAATCCAAGATATTTACTCTGCCATCCCCGTTAACATCCCACGGCTTTTTAGGTGGTTCAAGTATTTCAGCATTTTCAATTGTTACAGGAAAAGTAACCCCTCCAAACCCTCCAATTATCACATCAGATAAAGTTAGTGTTGATGCTTTGGCATTGAGCACTTCAAAAGTTATTGTCACGAGAGTGCCTTCTGTTGTGCTTGCTGGAGTCTCAATAGCAATTTGAGCAAAAGTGATCTGATTTTCCTTAACTGCCGTAGGGACAGACAACACTTGACCAAAAAAATAGGATCCATGCTCTAAGGAAACAAATCGAAGTGCAGTCGGGTCAAACTGTACCGTTCCTTCATAACCACTAACACCCTCACCATCAGCGATGTCAACAGTGATGACAAGTTGTTCACCTACCTGAGGGGATTCTACTGATATTGGAACAATTCTAACAATCACGTTGGCTACCGGTTCCGCACTCAGTAACGCAGCGAGTTCATCAATCGCAGCGGGATCCTGAAGCAATAATTGCACATCAGGATCACTAATCACCGCTTTAACTTCAGCATCCTCTTTCAGAAGTGTTATGAATTCATCGTCAATATTTGGCACAAACCGCTTGAGCAAGTCAGGATCCTCTACAACAAGGTTTATCGTAGCAGGTACTAAGAGTGCTTGTATATCAGGGTCCTTCAATCCTGCAAGGACATCGGGAAGCACTTCTCGGATATCTTTCCGCTGAAAAAAGTCTTTATGCTTTTCATAAACCTGTTTCGCGAGTGAAAGTTGGTTCATCTCAAGTAATGCAGCGAGTTCGTCAATCGCAGCGGGATCCTGAAGCAAAGTTTGAACGTCAGCATCCCTTAGAAACGCCTGTACCTCTTGATCTTCCTTTAATAGCGTTATGAATTCATCCTCTATATCAGGTATAAACTGCTTTAAAAGGGCTGGGTCATCTACAACCGCTGCAATTGTCCCTTGTGTTAAGAGTTTTTGACTCTCAGGTTTCCTGATTTCTTCAAGGACTTTTGGCAGCAGTGCTTGGATATCCTCTCGTTGCAGCAATGTTTGATACTTTTCATAAACCTTCTGTGCCAGAGAAGGTTCCTGGCTAAACGTGTTTGCAACAATAATAAAACATATACTTATAACGGCTACAAAAAAGAAATGTTTTAAGAAAATATTATGATTCATTTTAGGAAAATTCTTGATTTTTTTACATAAAGACATCTATATTTCTCCTTCCTACATCAAATTTACCGATATGATAGGCGATTTTCAGTCTATAAGATCATTTAACTTTATTGACACTACAGATTTAGATTAGTTTGTAAGCAAATTTATCCTTCTGCATTGACAGGATCGTACAGCAGCAATGCACAAAAACTGATATTTGTGGATAAGATGATTCAATTATGCAAGTATGTCGCCTGCAGAAGGATTATCTTTAAATCCACCAGCCATAATGTTGTTGTATGGTTCTTTCGGATCTCTACCAACAGGACGCATTTCAGGTGTATGATACCCGAATCGCACCGCCTTCCGCCACTGTTCTGTCCGATTGACTTCAGACCAATGGATAAGACAATAACTAAAGAAGATCACATCACCTGCTTTTGCCGGTATCGGAATGGAATCAATAAAATCGGGATGGAATTTATCTGTTGGCAAATGTGGGGCTGTGCCTTCTCCTGTGATATGTTCTCGCGGACCCTCTTTATGACTTCCCGGTACGACCCGAAGTGCGCCACTTTCAAATGGTGCATCGTCAAGATGGACAAGACAGTCAACGAAATCAAGCCCATCGTGTGGATAAAATGGATAGTCCTGATGCATCGGAAATGGAGTGCCTTTTTCTGGCGGTTTTGCATGCAGCACCGTGTGATGCCACTGAACAGTGTCTCCAATGAGTGACCGCACAGCACCTGTCAAACGTTCATGGAAAATCACCCTACCCCATGTAGCAGAATAGAAGTGTGGATTGTGCATGAAAACAGCCTTTGTGGTCTGTTGGTCTTCCTCTTTGAGGTATTTGGTCCGCCACGGTCCGGGCCAACCGATAGTCTCCTGTCCCCAATTGTTTATAATCCGCACCATTTCTGATGCGAGTTCCTGAGTTTCATCCGGTGTAAAAAGCTGGTCTACCTTGAGATAACCGTTCTCGTTGTAAAAATCTACCTGATCTTGCGTAAGCATGATGAACTCCTTAATCTAAAATGCAATTAGCGTTTCGTTTGTAGTTATAACGGAATTTTAAGCAAAAACTACATAATTTGTCAACATTTTTAATTTAAATCGGTAGCGGCACGCTTTTAATAGACTGGTTTATCCGTGAACCCTTCTAAAAAAAACTGCACATGGTATCCTACAGTTTTATGGTGAATTATTGAAATAATTAGAAACATCCTTTGTAGGAGCGATCTCCGAATCGCGACGGAACTTATGAGTAGTCGGGAATCGGAGTTCCCTCCTACAAATCAAAATGTCAAATTAATTGTAAAATTCACTATAGTATCCCTACAGAGAGAATTCAATCAAAATATACATCTTCATTAAAGTTTGTCCACGATTTGAAAACAGGAAAGGGTGAAGGTAAAATACCATCTTCGTCGTTTAACTTGAACTGTATCTTCTCACTATTATACAGGTTCCGAATTGAAATGGAGATACCTTCTGTTTCAAGGCAATTGTTACATTCGTTAGGCAAAATTTGACGTGAACGCGGTTCTTGAAAATAAATCCTATATTCCGAACCCGCTTTTTCGACGCGATAATCTTTTGCAAAAATTTCCCACTCTTTCAACGCAGTATCCCCTTCAGCATATTGTGCCCAAAGATTGATTATTTGACCTTCGCCATCAAAGAAATCAAGGATAACTCCTTTTCTTTTCATCGCATCTTTTGATGGGGCAAACTGCCGAAATGAACGATCTTTGAGTTCGGATTTTACTTGTGCCTCCTCTTCACTGTCTACTGGTTCTAAAGGATTGCCACAAGACATATAAACAAAAGAGATTAAAATGAGAATTGCGGAGAATAAAAAAGTGGATATGTTTTCTATGCTAACTTTTTTGTATATTTGGTGCAATATGTTTGGTCTTTGCATTTCTTTCCTTTTATTGTGATTATGTGTATTTTATTAAATAATTTTAACATTGCAAAAGTTGTTTTGTCAAGAAGATGCAAAATTTTTGGAAATTTCAACCACATTACGACATCAACAGAGTCATTTATCTTTCGTATTTTTCACAAGATTTGGGCATGGTCGCTATCTGGAGCTCGCTCCTACAGGAAGAGGAATTAGGAAAGGTAGAAATTATCGGAGAGTTTAATGGCTCTGTGCTGTCCGAAATTGTGCTTGATTCATTACGCTTTGTCTGCTAAAATGGCGACTAATTCATTTCAAGAGAGGGTTTTATGCAAGAAATTGTAGTTGATGCGGCGAAGTTGCACGATTTCGCTCGTGCATTATGCGAAAAGGCTGGTTTGTCATCAGAACATGCTGAACAGATGGCTAAACTCCAGGTGCAGACGGACCTGCGCGGTGTGCATTCCCACGGTACACGTGCATTGCCCGGTTATCTTAACCAAGTTCTTGATGGCAATTTGAACCCAAAACCCGAACTCCGTATTGTTTCAGAGGGACCGAGTTTTGCTGTTGTAGATGGCGACAAAGGTATGGGACATCTGGCAAGTACACTCGCAATGGAAACTGCGATTAAAAAAGCTAAAACAACTGGAGTTGCTGCCGCAGGCGCACATAATGCCGGACATTTTGGTGCAGCAGCATGCTATTCAATTATGGCTGTGGAAAATCAGATGATCGGTTTTTCAACAACGAATACAGGTAGACCCTCTATTGTAGCACCTGGAGGTGCAGAAGCAGTGGTCGGGAACAGCGCTTTGAGTTATGCTCTGCCAACTGGTGATGGACATCCAATCGTATTAGATATGGCGTGTGGCGTTTCCTCATGGGGGAAGATTGGAACGTTACGAATGTACGACAAACCGATTCCTGAGGGATGGCTTTTGGACGATTCAGGTCAACCGAGTAGCGATCCAAATCAGGGCGGTTTATTGGCACCTGCTGCAGGACCGAGAGGCTACGGATTAGCACTTATTATGGGAATTTTGGCGGGTTCTCTCACTGGCGGCATGATGCCTTGCAACAAAACTGGAACTTCATCTGAACATTTTTTCATTGCGATAAACATTGAAAGTTTCACAGATTTTGATGCGTATATTTCTGATGTGGAACAAGGAATCAGCAAGATTCACAGTGCGAAAACGGCAGAAGGGTTTACGCAAGTCTATCTACCGGGGGAAATTGAGTGGAACAACTACGATAAATGGATTGAGAGCGGGATTCCTATCCACGTTGATCATTTACGAAGTCTTGCAAATATCGCTAAAAAATTAAATATAAACATATTTTGGGAGTGGTAATATATGGCAGAAACGAATGAACGTGTTGATGGCGGCACACTTCCCGATTGGGAAGTTGATGAATTACCAGCACCGCCGCGTTATAAATTTGGTCTTGCTTTTGCAGGTATACTTGGACCCGGGATCATTGCCTTAGGTGCTTCTATCGGCAGTGGGGAATGGTTATTAGGTCCGGCAATTACAGCACAATATGGTGGCACGTTGCTATGGATTGCGACTATTGCAATCGTACTTCAAGCAATTCTCAACACAGAAGCGATCCGTTACACACTTTACACCGGAGAACCGATGTTGAGTGGTTATATGCGATGCAAGCCAGGCCCAAGGTTCTGGGCAATTTTCTATTCTGGTGTTGATTTTTTTGGAATCTGGCCCGGATGGGCGATGACTGCTGCAACCGCGTTGGCTGCAGCTTATCTGGGTTACATGCCGCAGGATGCTGATCAAAATACTGTCCGAGTCTTCGCATACCTAATATTTTTTGGTTGTTTAGCAATAGTCATGTTTGGCGGTAAGATATACAACGCGCTTGAAAAAGTGCTACTTTTTATGGTTGTATGGATTATTGGATATTTGGTGATTGTTGACCTATTTCTTGTTCCGCCCAGCGTATGGTGGACCGTCATAAAAGGTTTCTTTAGTTTTGGTGCATTGCCTGACGATGTAAGTGGCAGCGAGTTTGACTGGCTGTTGCTCGGTGCGTTCGCAGCTTATGCTGGAAGTGGTGGCTTGGGAAATGTTACAATATCTAATTACGTCCGCGACAAGGGATGGGGAATGAGCAAGTTGGTAGGGGCAATTCCATCTATAATCGGAGGACAGAACGTAACACTTTCCCACTTAGGTAAAGTATTCCGCATAACACCTGAGAATCTGGAACGATTCAAGGAGTGGTGGAAATATGTCCGCTTTGAACAGTACTATATTTGGTTGGTCGGATGTTTCATCGGGTTGGCACTGCCTGCAATGCTGACAATTGCTTTTGTCCCTTCAGGTCAAGAGATAGACCAATGGTCTGCTGCAGCCTTCCAAGCAGAAGGACTCCAAGCAAAGGGCGGTAGAATCATGTGGTATCTCACACTTCTCTGCGGATTTTGGGTTCTGTTTTCAACGCAACTTGGAGGTGTTGATGGTGTTCCGCGTCGTTATACTGACATTATTTGGACTGGCTTTAAAAGCGCACGAAAAATGGGTGAACACAACGCGAAATGGATATATTATCCAATTCTGGTTGCTTATATTCTGTGGGGTGTCATCGCTATGTATTTGGCAAAACCTTTTTTAATGATTATTGTATCTGCGACTGTGGGTGGTTATCAACTTGTGATTTGTGCCCTCCATACATTATATGTTAACCGAAGATTCTTGCCGAAAGAGATTCAACCACCGATATGGAAGCAGATAGGATTGCTGTTGTGTGCGGGATTCTATTCAATTTTTGGAACAATCACAGTTTACCAAAAGGTAATAGCACCTTTTATCTTACCGATTTTTCAGTAAAGACGACAAATCAATCTCAAATCTATTCCGATGGATTTTGATATTCGGCAATAATCGCTTCAACAAGGCTTTCAATCGTGGCTTCTTTTGCTACGACGTCAATGCGTGCACCGTGTTTAGTTGCTGTTGCTTCTGTTGTTGGACCGATGACCGCGACCTTTACCTTGGCCAATAAATCTTTAGCAGGACGTTCTGGAAACATTTCAAAAAAGTTGGTAACGGTTGAAGAACTTGTAAACGTAACGAAGTCAATTTTGCCCTCTAAAAGGTCTTTTTCAATGGCATTGCTGCGTTCACTTTTCACTTTGACAGTATCATAAAGCGGCACATCATCAACGTGAGCACCTCTTTTGCGCAAGACGTTAGGAAGGTCAACTGTAGCGATTTTTGCACGTGGCAGTAGGATTTTCTTCTTTTGCACGTCTTCTATTTCAGTTGCGACAACTTTTCCGCTGGCATGCGATGGCACAAAATCGGGGTAAATGCCGATGTTGTTTAGTGCTTCAACCGTTTTCGGTCCAACTGCACAAATGGCACACTTTCCGAAAACTCGCGTGTCCTCTCCCTTTTCTCGTAAGTGTGTATAGTATATCTCAACGGCATTGACACTCGTAAAGATAACCCAATCATATTTATCAGGTGTGGGAATGTCCGCACTATTAATTTCAAGCGGACGAATCTCTATAGTGGGGAATTGAATCACTTCTGCACCATTTGCTTCCAGAAGGTCAGCAAATTCGCTTGCCTGCGCGCGTGCACGTGTAACAAGGATACGTTTACCAAAAAGAGGTTTGGTGTCAAACCATTGGAGTTGTTCACGCAGTTGGTTCACCTCTCCTACAACGATAATTGCTGGACTTTTCAGCTGAACCACCTCAACTTTTTCCACAATATCTGCAAGCGTGCCTTGGACAACAAATTGTCGGGGAGTCGTTCCGACACGCACCAAACTCACAGGAGTGTGTGGGTCTCTGCCGTGTGTCGTCAAACGTTCCACAATCTGGCGGAGATGTGCCACTCCCATATAGACAACAAGTGTGTCTACCGCAGTAGCAAGTTGTTCCCAATTAATGTTTGAATCTGGGTGTAATGCTGCTGAATGTCCCGTGACAAAAGCCACTGATGAGGCGTAGTCACGATGCGTAACCGGAATTCCGGCGTAGGCTGAAGCAGCAATTGCAGAGGTTACACCGGGAACAATTTCAAACGGAATTCCCGCTTCGGCAAGGACCATCGCCTCCTCGCCGCCGCGTCCAAAAACATAAGGGTCACCTCCTTTGAGACGCACAACGATCTTACCTTCTTTAGCGTGTTGGATAAGCAATTGATTAAGTTCCACCTGGCGGTTGGATCGGATTCTTGGGTCCGGTGCTTGGATTTTCTCAGTATGTGTCGGGCAATGTTCTAACAGTGCGTCGTTCAGGAGTAGATCGTAAATAACAACATCGGCTTGCTGAAGGCATTCCACGCCTTTTTGGGTAATAAGCTTCTTATCACCAGGACCTGCGCCTACTATATAAACGATACTGGTATGCGATGTTCTCATAGCTAAATTCACCCAACATCTAACTGTATCTTCAACAGTTCATTTGCACCACTGTTCTGCAATTTTTCGGCAACGATTCTACCTAAGTGCTGCGCATTGTCTAAACTACCTGAATCTCTTTCTACAATACGTACCCGCCCTTCAGGATGGCACACAGTTCCAATAAGTGAGAGTTCACCACCAACGAATTCAGCATAAGCACCAATTGGAAGCTGGCAACCTCCACCGAGATTTTCCAACACAGTTCTTTCAGCGGTAATCTCGGCTACTGTTGTAAAGTCATTCAGAGGTGCAAGCAGCTTTTCAATATCACTATCTCCTTCGCGTGCTTCGATCGCTAATGCTCCCTGTCCAACCGCTGGAACCATCTGCTCTATTTCAAAATATTGCGTGATAACTTCTTCTTTAAGGAGACGTTTTATTCCAGCCGCAGCAAGGATAATTCCATCAAGATCGGTTTCTTCAAGTTTACGAATTCGTGTATCAACATTGCCTCGGATATCAACGACTTGTAAATCTGAACGTATATGGAGGAGCTGCGCCTTTCGGCGTGGACTCGTAGTGCCAATCTTCGCACCATTCAGCAAATCCTCTAAAGGAAATCCTGTAAATGTAACAAGTACATCGCGCGGGTCTTCGCGCGTCGGAATTGCGGCTATACATAGCCCTTCAGGTAAATCTGTTGGGAGGTCTTTAAGACTATGAACAGCGAGATCTATATTACCATTTAACAGGGCGACTTCTATCTCTTTGGTAAAAACACCTTTGCCCAATCCTAACAATGAGCGATTCTGGATAGTATCCCCTGTGGTTTTGATAATCTTGAGGGCGACTTCAATATCGGGGAAATAGTGCGCTAATTGCTGTTTTACGAATGATGCTTGCCAGAGTGCAAGTTGGCTGCCACGCGTGCCGATTGTAACTGCGCTGTTCATTCCTGTTCCTTATCGTCATTTTCATCCAAAGCGAACAGTTCTTGCAGGGCATGAACATACTGCCCATGATCTGAATTACCGTCGTTGACAGCGTGGCGCAAATTTTCCACTGGGTGATGGAGAAGCTTTTTGACAATTGCCTGCGTCATAGACGCGATAGCATCTTCTTGTGTGCCCGACAATGTTGTCTTACTCAAACATGCTTTGAGTTCACATTCGGCTATCTGTTGAAACTGTTGATGAAGTGCTTTAATGGTGGGATTGACTTCAAGGATTTGTAATTGGTCGTGAAACCGCTTTGCCTCTTCAGAGACAATCTGTTCTGCGCGAACTGCTTCCTGTTTCCGCTCTTTGAGATTAGACGCGACAACAGCTTCTAAATCGTCTATGTTATAGAGAAAGGCATGGTTGATTTTGCTCACGTCCGGTTCAATATCACGTGGAACAGCAATGTCAATGAGAAACATATAACGATGTTTCCGTTTTTTCATAATTTCAACAAGTGGTTTACGTTCAATAAGATAATGAGGTGCGTCTGTGGAACTGATGACGATATCAGCATCAATAAGAAAGTTTAGGTCCTCTTCGTAAGCGACTGGAATACCTTTAAATTTTTCAGCAATCTTGACAGCACGTTCATAAGTTCGGTTTGCAACGATTACTTTTGAAACGCCATTAGCGACGAGATGTTTTGCTGTCAGTTCGCTCATCTCACCCGCCCCAATAATCGCTACAGTTTTGTTTTCTAAAGTATTGAAAATCTTTTTTGCAAGTTCTACTGCTGCATAACTAATTGAGACTGCTCCCGTAGCAATGGTGGTCTCTGAACGTATACGTTTCCCAACACTGAATGCCTTCGCGAAAAGCCTGTTTAGGATCGCGCCAGCGCCTCCTGCCGAACGCGAAAAATCATAAGCATCTTTAACTTGACCTAAAATTTGAGATTCACCCACGACCATTGAGTCAAGGCTGGATGTGACCCGGAAAAGATGTTGGATGGTATCAAGGTTATGGTGACGATAACTCCATTTTTTGAGTGTATCCAGACTAATTCGATGATAGTTAGATAAAAAGTCCAGTAGAATTTTGACAGGCGATTCGGTCGTTCGTTGGGAATTAGCAACCCCATAAACCTCCACGCGGTTACAGGTAGAGAGAATGACCGCCTCATCAACCTTATACGATTCTCGAAGGTGATGGAGGGATTCAATAAGTTGTTCTTCGGAAAAAGCCAGCTTTTCTCTGAATTCTACAGGGGCAACGTGATGGCTTGTTCCAATAGATACAATTTGATTCATGGTTTGACTCTACGGAAACTAAAACTGTGTTAACACCATAAAGTGATTAAATTATATCACATTTTAATATCTATGTCAAAATTGGAAAAGTTTACATCGTACGGAATCCCGTGATATAATTGTAGTTAGCGAAATGTATGTGCGCTGTCTAAAAAGAGTTTGACTCCGATATAGGTCCATAGAACTGCGATGAAACCTACGATTTCCGAATATGCTGCTTTTCTACCGCGCCATCCCCACAGTTGACGGAAACTAATATGGACAACATAGACAAACCATGTAACGACGGTAAAGAAGACATGTGCATCTAACCAATCCAAGTTTACACCTTCAATATATTGTTTCAAAACTACACCAATCATAATACCAATAGATAACAAGATCAAACCAAGGATTGTACACCGATAACCAAGTTCATCTGAAGCACCAAGAGACGGAAGAAGGTTATGAAAGACCGTATGTTTCTTATCACGGATACTTTTCTCCGCTATCAGATATAACACTCCAAATCCAAATGCGGTAAAAAAAATAGCATAGGCGAGAAAAATCAGTGTAATGTGCGGAACTAACCAATAGGTTTCCAAATTTTCTGGTAATGCTGATGTGTTTCTGGAGAAACTATATGAAATCAGGATTGTAATGAATGCCCCTGGTATAACTAAACTACCGATAGCACGTAGCTGCGTTACTCGCACAACAATCAGGTAGATTAAGGTGATTGCCCACGCAAAAAAGGCGGTTGAGTCTGTCCAGTGCTTCATCGGGAAATGTCCTTGACGCGACCACCAAAGTATTATAAAAAGTGTTAGGAGGACGAATCCAAGGCATGTTCCCCAGAAAGCGATTTGTGCAATCCTTGGGCGCAGCGTTGAGGTTTCAGTTCGTTCTCCTATCGCAAGGTAGAGCGCCTGAAAAATACTTGCTGCTAAATAGACTAATACGGTTACAAGAAATAGAAAATGCATAATTCCACTGATGTTAATTATAAATTTGCGCGTTGTATGCTTAAAAACTCCGATATAAAGTTGTTCGCATGTTCAATTTTTCCGTGTCGCACCCAGTTAAAAAGGCATTCAGCAGAACATTCTGCGTCTGTGAGTCTTAGACAACATGTTCTGGGTTGTGGACTGTCTGCTACGTGTCCGATGAGTGTCTCAAAAAAGTCGGCGCGCATTTTGGACGTAGGAAAAGTTTTGAGAACTTCCGCTCGCCGCGTACCAAGAAGATCAATGAATGCACCATAGCTATTATTTTCAAACTGTTTTGTGAGTTTCTCATGTAAACGTTCTGCTTTGCTGATATTTGTGCTATCCTTTGACGAAATGCTGATGATAAGATTATTGTCTATAACCAGATTCGGTGTCCAGAAGTCTTCAGAGTTTGGGCTGTTTAGTGACTCCTGTAAGAAGGCATCAGAAGCATCACTTATAGGTGCATCAGAAATCACAAGAAAGGTGTCTTCAAAGTCCGTGGGATTATGCACTACTGTAGCACCGCATTGTTGTAATAGCGAGACACGACGTTTAATTTCCGATGTTTTCTGCACACATAGTACCACACACTTCCGATTTTCCAATAGCAGATAAACCGGATAGGGTAGTCCTTGATTTTCTATAGGCACAGGTTTTCCATTTTCGTATCCAAGCGTATACAACGATGACGTATTCAATGTCTCTTCAAAATGTTCTCGTATACGGCGGCTTGTTGCAGGACTCTTGCCACTTGTGGAGATACTGATCATGAGTTCGCCATCTGTTACAACAGAGGCGGCGGCGAAGGTGCATTGCGGGATAACGTCCACAACATTGACCAAACGAATTTTGTTTTTTTCGTGTGCTTCAGTATATACTGCGGTGTTTATATCTGTAAAATCGGTTGCGGCACACACAAGAAAGTAACCTTTTGTATCCCCTGCCTTTAGTTGTCGTTTGTGCCATTGTATTGTACCAATGTCGGCAAGGAACACCAATAATTCGGTAGCATCAGGACTAACTACGGTCACCTCTCCGCCGCTAATGAGCATAGCGACAACTTTTCGTTCAGCAACAGTGCCACCGCCTACCACCAGACATTTTCTGTTTTGAAGATTTATGTGTGCAGGGTAAAACATCTTACCTATGAATCCCGTGAAACAACGTAATCCGCGAGGTTTTCTAAGGCAAGCCTCGCATCCGATTGGGGCACTTTTGCCAACGCAGTTTTAGCACGATCTGTATAACGCTGGGCAATTTTCAAACAGTGAGTTTCCACGCCATACTTTTGGAACAAAGATTCAACAAAAGTGATAGCCTCGCTGTTATCAGTATCAGGATTTAGCACTTTTTCAAGGGTCTGTTTTTCATCATCATCACATACTTTTCGCGCATGTATAATAGGAAAAGTAAGTTTCCCTTCCCGAAGATCACCGAAAGCATTTTTTCCCAACTTTTCAGGAGCTTCCACGAAATCGAGCAGATCGTCTACGATTTGGAATGCAGTTCCAATTTGTTGACCGTAGGTAGTGATCGCATCAATCTGTTGTTCATCATTTGTGCCGAGGATCGCGCCGAGTGTACAAGAGGCAGCAATCAACTTACCGGTCTTAAAACGAATTATCTTGAGGTATTCTTCTTCTGATATATCAAAATCTCCGCTTTTGTAAGCATGAATTACTTCACCTTCGCACATTGCCTGGGTGGTATCGGCAAGGATTTTCATCGCGGGGTCATCTGCGCGGCGGGAAACTAACATAGAAAGGACACGGGCATGCAGATAGTCCCCTACAAGTACTGCCACCTTATTACCCCATTTTGCATGCAATGTTTCACGACCACGACGGATCGCAGCTTCATCAAGAACATCATCATGCACAAGGGATGCTACATGGATGAGTTCAACAACTGCTGCGAGTGTGTGTGCATCAGCGCCTTTATATCCACACGCTTTAGCAGAAAGCACAACAAGGATAGGACGCAAACGTTTGCCGCCACCTTCTACTACATGTTGAACTGCCATATCTACAAAACTATATTCACTCACAGTATTTTCAGTCAGTTTCGCTTCTACAGCACTAAGATCATCGGCAATTAATTTAACAATACCATCAAAGCTTGACATTCAATTCCTTTACTATTGTTTAGAGATTTGCGATTACCTCAGTTGCAGCTTGAACGGTCGTGTTAATATCCTCTTCAGAATGCGCTAATGAAACAAATCCCGCTTCAAATTGAGAGGGGGCGACATACACACCACGTTCAAGGAGACCCCAAAAGTACTGACGAAAACGTTCAGTATCTGCAGTCCGTGCACCATCCGCATCAGTAACGGATTCTGCCGTAAAATAGAGCATCAACATTGACCCAACACGACTATGCCACGCATCAACACCGTGTTTTTGCGTTGCTTCGGCAATTCCGCTGGCGAGGATAGCCGCACGACTTTCGAGTTGTTCATAAACTCCCGATGCTGCAAGCTTTTTCAATGTCGTTATGCCAGCAGAAACTGCTAACGGATTTCCAGATAGCGTTCCCGCCTGATAGACATCACCTTCGGGCGCAACACACTGCATAATCTCTCGTTTTCCACCGTAAGCACCAACAGGCAAACCACCACCAATTATCTTCCCTAAACATGTCATATCTGGCGTAACGTTATAATACGACTGTGCGCCGCCATAAGCAACCCTAAAACCGGTAATCACCTCATCAAAGATTAGCACGATACCATGCTGTTCCGTAATCTCACGAAGTTCATTGAGGTACCCTTCACGCGGTGGGATAATGCCCATGTTGCCCATAATTGGCTCAAGAATGAGACAGGCGATTGCATCAGCATTAACCTCAATTGTTGTTTTCAAAGTATCAGGATCGTTAAATGGTACAGTGAGTGTGTTCCGTGCGAAATCCTCTGGCACGCCACCGCTATCCGAAAGACCGAAAGTTGCAACCCCTGAACCCGCTTTTGCTAAGAGATAGTCTACATGTCCGTGATAGCATCCGTCTATCTTGATGATTTTATCGCGTCCGGTAAAACCGCGTGCAACACGAATCGCACTCATTGTCGCTTCCGTACCTGAGTTTACAAGTCGGACTTGTTCAATAGAAGGCACTGCGTTAACGATGATTTCACCAAGTTCTGTCTCTAACGTTGTAGGTGCGCCAAAACTGGTTCCTCGTGCAGCTACAGCGTTGATGGCCGCGACTACATCTGGATGTGCATGCCCTAAAACTAATGGGCCCCATGAAGCGACATAATCAATATATTCGTTTCCGTCTATGTCGTAAATTTTAGACCCAGCACCGCGATCAATAAAGCGGGGATGTCCACCGACCTTGCTAAAATTACGGACAGGACTGTTGACACCGCCAGGGATAAATTGTTGTGATTTTTGCCACGCTGATAAAGATTTACTGCTCTCCAATTCGTTCCTCCAATTTCAGTTTAAAATTAGTTTAGTGTCTATTTGTTTTTATCGGGGTTGAAAACCTCTCCCACAAGACTGCTAAAGGACATATCAGTCTAATATGTACAACCTAATTTTTTAGCCATTCCACTACCGACTTTGCGAAGTAGGTTAAAATCATATCTGCTCCAGCTCTTTTAATACTTGTTAATACCTCCAGTGCAACACGTTTTTCATCAACCCATCCATTCTGTGATGCTGCCTTTATCATAGCATATTCGCCACTGACGTTATATGCTGCAACAGGCATCTGAAATTCTGTTTTCACTTGATGGATAACATCAAGATATGAGAGTGCAGGTTTTACCATTACAATGTCCGCGCCTTCCTCAATATCCAAAGCGACTTCCCGTAATGCTTCCTCAGAATTTGCTGGATCCATCTGATATGAACGGCGATCACCGAATTGCGGTGCTGATTCTGCGGCTTCACGAAAGGGACCATAAAATGCCGAGGCGTATTTTGCGGAATACGCCATAATTGGGATATTTTCGTATCCCTCATCGTCCAATGCGTCACGAATTGCACCGACACGACCATCCATCATATCCGACGGTGCGATAACATCAGCACCTGCCTGCACGTGCGATACACTCTCTTTTACAAGCAAATCCAACGTTGGGTCGTTCTGCACCTTGCCATCTTCAATGATACCACAATGACCGTGATCAGTATACTCACACAGACAGACATCTGTAATCACAAGTAGGTCAGGAACAGCATCCTTAATGGCGCGCACCGCCTGCTGAATAATGCCATCCTCAGCATAAGCTTCCGACCCAAAGGAGTCTTTCGTTTCAGGAATTCCGAACAGGATCGTCCCAGGAATACCAAGCGATGCAAGTTCTTTCGCAGCGGTTACAAGTCTGTCGACTGAGTATTGGTAGCATCCCGGCATAGACGAAATTTCAATTGCCGTATTTTGCCCGTGAATAACAAACATTGGATAAATCAGGTCATCTACTGATAGGCTTGTTTCTCGCACGAGACGCCGCAGGTTTTCATTTGCGCGTAGGCGCCTTGGACGATAGATAGGAAAAACGCTCATTCACCCTCCGACTTATCCGATTTGATTTCATATTTCTTTAATTCTGATGTCCTTACCTGAGGTTCACGTGGTATTGGCAAATCTGCATCGTCAGGAATAATCTCTAAAAACATCGGTTGCAATACCTGATTTAACTTTACGATACCAACATTTGGAGCAAACCACAAAGTTGTTACTGTTTCACCAGGTAAATCTAAGTCAGGGGCATCGTCAGCAGGGTCTACTACAAGTGTTGTTTCTGTGCGGTATTCAATCTTTAGACATTCTTCAAATGTTCCTGCAGACGTTTTAACTGCTTCTATCCCTAAAACATTTCCTGTCTCATTAATGGTAAAATCAAATATTATCTCATCAGGTCCTGACGCGTCTGTTCCAGTAGGTTCCATCTTAATCTTAGCGCCAATTTGAATTACGTCCCACTCCTCATTGACAGAAATACCTTCAGGGAGTAGGTACAACTGATCCTGTTTTTCTACTTCAATATCAAATGCCAACTGAAAATCAACATCACCTTCGGAGGTTGCCATTTTTTCAAACACATCAATAAAAATCTCTGTTTCTTTTTTTAGTTGTGCCTTAAGTGCCTTTTCAATCTCATCCTCAAAAACAAAGGTAATTCCGTTCTCATTAACTTGATATAGCGTAGGGTGCATATAACGATTAAAATAAAACAACTCTTCAAGCTCAGGTTCATAACTGAAAGCTTGATATGTTTCCCCAGCAATCTCTTCTTCCTCAACCGCATGACGCGTTAATTCATTCTTGTCTTCATCCACGTATACCCAATAACTACCAAGTGGGGTGGGAAAATACTCTTTTACTGACTCATTTCCCAGTAGTGTTATACTGAAACTAAAAGCAATTAACAATATCAAGATGGCAAATAAATTTTTCAACAGAAATTACCTCAAATTGAGTGGAAGGTTGTTGCTGAATTCACAAGTATTTAAGCATCGATTCTATTCAGCAACTTTGATTTCATATCTTTTTAATTCCAGCGTTCTCTCAGTAGGAGGAGGTAGAGCTACAGGAAAACCTGCATCTTTCGGTATCATGTCTAAGAAAAGATGTCCTGATATCTGATGAAGTTTCACAATTCCCACGTTCGGAGCAAACCAGACTGTCGTTACAGTTTCTCCTGGAGGCGCTACTTCATCGGGTGGAGGCGTTGGGGTCAATACTGCTGTTGTTTCTGTACGATATTCAACTTTCAAACAGTCTTCAAACGTGCCAGCAGTTGTTTCAACAGTTTCAGTACCAAGCACAATTCCTGTTTCTATAATCGTGAAATCCATCCCCAATTGTTCATTCTCTGGAACGCCCGCCGCTTCAGTGATCATCTTAGCATTGACTTCTACTTGGTTTACGTCCCATTCTTCATCCACGACAACATTTTCAGGTAGCAGCAATAAATCTTCTTGTCCTTGTGCCTCAACCTCAACGCCTATATTAAAGTCAGGTATCTCTACCCCTGGCGGAGCTTGTCCTTTTAGTGCTTCGACAAAAATATCCATTTCCTTTCTAAGACGCGCTTCGGCGGCATTCTCTACCGCTTCGTCAACAACAAGTGTGATCCCTTCATCATTCACATTATATAGCCCCGGATAAATAAAACAACTATAATTTGCCCAATTTTCTAACTCAGGATCATAACTAAAGGCAAGATACGTTTCACCAGCAATCTCTTCACCTTCAATTGAATAACGTGTCAACTCATTTTTATCCTGGTCTTCATAAACCCAAAAACTATCTAAAGTGCCAGGAAAATATACCTGCGCTGGCTCAATTCCTAACAAGGTTACGCTAAAATTAAAGACTAACAATAATATTAATACTACACGAAATTTTTTTAACATGAGAATTCTCCATATCTGTTTTTTTGTTGGTATAAGTTTGATGGTAATCTATTATTTGCTGTTATCGTCTTTTGACATGTTTCGGTTTTATTTCATATTTTTTTAATTCAAATATCTTGACCGAGGGTGCGGTGATCTCAGCAACTTCTTCATCAGAATTTGACACATCAAGAAGGTCTCTATCTGACATCATATTGAGAAAAATCTTATCAGATTGTTGGTGAAATTTGACAATTCCGATATTGGGTGCAAACCATAAGGTAGTGGCTGTTTCACCAGGTAAATCTTCTAATGCTGTTGGTTGGGATGCTGCCATTTCTGTTTCCGTTTGATACTCAATTTTCAAACAATCTTCAAACGTTCCAGCGGTCACTTCAACAGTTTCTGTGCCAACGATTTTCCCCGTTTCAAGGATATTAAAATCAAGCGTGGCTTCAGAAATCTCTGCAGCATTCTGAAAATCTGGTAGCCCCTGTATGTCAAACTTCATTGTGATTTTAGCACTAATTTGTGTTGCGTCCCATTCTTCATTGGGAACTGCTTGCACCGGGAGTAAGTTGAATTGATCCTCCGATTCCACCGCCACATTATAGTCAAGTTCAACGGTAAGGTCAAGTTCGGCTGGGGCGTTGTTCTCTAAAGAGTTCTTTACCAATTCAGAGAAAATTTCCATCTCTTTGGTGAGACGTGCTTTTACAGCATTTTTTATTTCATTTTCAACAAGAAACTTTATCCCCTCCTCATCTATATTAAACAACGAAAGATGTATGTAACGGTGAAAATCTTTCCAATCTTCTATCTCCGGTTCGTAAGAAAAGCCATGATATATCTCTCCCGCAATCTCTTCACCTTCAATTGTGCTGCGTGTTAGTTCGTTACCGTCTTGGTCTTCATAAACCCAAAAACTTCCAAGTGTACTTGGAAAGTATTTATGTATGGATTCGTTCCCTATTAGAGTCGTACTAAAATGAAAAGATAGGAAAAATATCAAGAGAGGATACAACTTCTTCAACATCCTGAGTGTCTCCAAAAAAGCATTATAAATAAGTGTAAGGATTATAAGAATGTTTGTAGGTTATTTACTATCCTCGCTATCGGATTCATTTGATTGGATTTCATAGTTTTTTAGTTCAAGAGTTTTCACATCATCCGAATTCTCCTGTTTGCTACTGAACTTGACAATGCCGACGTTCGGTGCTAACCAGAGAGTCGTAACCGATTCAGCTGGTTGCTGCTCAGGAAGGAGTTGCTTGAACTCAGCAGGGATTGTTGTATCTATAGTTGTGTTGGTGTGATACTCAATTTTTAAGCAATCTTCAAACGTTCCTGCTTGTGTTTCAACAGTTTCTGTTCCGATAACGTTGCCGGTTTCTACGACATTAGTCGTAGATGAGATGGATTTCAGTTCTGCCGGAATTTCAACGGGTGCACCTTGAATGTCCATTTTCATCTTTACTTTTACGTTCAGTTGCATAGCAATCCATTCTTCATTATATTTAACAGGCGTAGGAAAAAGATAAAAATAATCCTGTGCTTTAGGTTCAATTGTGTAGTTGAAATCCATCGTAACACCTTCTGGGAGTTGTCCCGCAATCTGTTGCCGGATCGTTCCAAGTGTTTCATCAAGTTTTTTACTTAGGATCGACTTCGTAGCCGCTTCTATGTCATCTCCAACATAAAATGCCACCCATTCTTCTCCGACTTGATATAGAAATGGATGCACTGGATACAGATATTTTTCCCACTCATCAATTTCAGGTTCATAGTCAAAGACGCGAAATGTCTCGCCTTCAACATCTTTTTCCTCAACAGCGTGGCGAGTTAATTCGTTCCCGTCTTGATCCACATAAACCCAATAACTCCCAAGTTTATCTGGAAAGTAACTCGTTGCCCATTCGTTAGCGAGCAACGTTACACTTAAACCGAATATAAGCAATAAAGTGAAAATTGACTGAACATTTTTCAGCACCTTTTCATCCTCCGAGTAATGTTAATCTACCTCTTTAGTATACCCCAATATAATGATAATCACAAGATAATTCTTCCTATACCATACACGAAATGACACATTTTTCTTTGTTTAGTAATCAAATGGAAAAGTAACAGGGGAGCCGTTATTTGCGCATGAACGTCCCATAGCAACATCAATTTCCCTGTCTTTTCGTCCGTTGTATGCGCCATATTCCGGTTCAGTATCGTGTCTAACAGCATTTGCGATGCTCATTAATTCAGATGCGACAGTAATTTCGCCATCACTGAGTGCATAATTCTGCAATGGGTTTTCCCATACAACTTCGGGATTAGTGTCAGTAACAAGGGCAGCGAGTGTTTCATAACCGTCAACGTTATTCGTTTTACGCGTAATAGTTACGGGGCGTTGTTCGTCCGCATCATCGTTTAAGATAACGGCATCATCTCGGAAACACATCCCACGTTCCGCATAGAATTTCGTCCCATTAAAACCGCGAAGTGGTGAACCGTAAGAAAGACTTGTGAAATTGAAGATTCCTACAGCACCATCAGCAAACTCAATGACTGAATGTAACCAATCTTCTTTCTTACGTTGGGGTTGTCCTTTTCGCCATACGTGCTCTTGCACACTATACGATTTATTAAAACCGTATACCTGCACCGGTTCATTGTCAAACCCGACATAACTTCGTATTAGACCAATGCCGTGATAACCGTGCCCGCGGAAATCGTTGTGAGCAACGTTCACCTTACCAAAAATGCCCTGAAGAATCATTTCCCGCTTAATACGTTCAGATGGACGGCGATAATAGTTTTCGTTGACCTCCAACTTTGTGCCGTGCTCTTTGGCAGCTTCAATCATCATATCTGCACGTTTGAGGTCGGTATTTATAGGCGTTTCTGTGCAATAACTTACGCCATGCTGTGAACAGAGAAGTCCGGGAACATGGTTGTTACTCGGTGTGATCACGATAGAACAGATATCCGGTTTTTCCTTCTCCAACATCTGTTCTGTGTCTGTGTAGGCAAGCACTTGATACTTTTCACCCTGCTCCACAACTCTTTTTTCGTGAACATCACACACTGCAACGAGTTCTAAGTCGTTATTCAATTTTGCTATCAGTGGAAGATATGTGTTGGAACCCCGGTTACCTGTTCCTATATGTGCGATTTTTAGTTTATCCATTGATGTTCTCCTTCAAGTGCCATCATACTTTCATCAAAAACATATAGACATAGACACGCTATGCTGCTAATATTTGGGTGATTTATTGTAGCACGTGTGCATTAGAAAAGCAACTTTTTAGAACGCAAGGAATAAACACATGGCAGGCCCACTGGACGGAATAAAGGTATTGGACTTAACAAGGGTACTTGCAGGACCTTATGCAACGATGATTTTAGGCGATCTTGGCGCTGAAGTCATAAAAATTGAACAACCAGAAATAGGTGATGAATCGAGAAATTTTGGACCTTTTAAAAATGGTTTTAGCCTCTACTTTATGAGCGTAAATCGTGGCAAACAGAGTATGACTCTTGATCTAAAAACGGCGCGTGGAAAAACTATATTCAAACAACTCGTTAAACAGAGCGACATATTAGTGGAAAATTTCCGTCCGGGGACGATGAACAAACTCGGTTTAGATTATGGGACACTTGCAGCTGAACATCCATCACTCATTTATGCTGCATGTTCCGGTTTTGGACAGACAGGTCCCTTTGCACAACAGGGGGCTTATGATATGATTATCCAGGGGATGGGCGGTATAATCAGTATTACAGGAGAACCAGATGGACCCCCAGTACGTGTTGGAACATCTATTAGCGACATTACTGCTGCGCTTTTCACAACTATCGGAATTCTGTCCGCACTTCATCATCGTAACAACACAGGAAAAGGACAGTTGGTAGATGTTGCAATGTTGGATAGTCTCGTGGCGGTCTTGGAAAACGCGATTGTTCGTTATTTTGCAACAGATGAAATTCCGCAACCGCTTGGGAGTCGGCATCCTGCAATAACACCTTTTGAAACGTTTGAATCAGCAGACGGCCACATTATCATTGCTATCGGAAATGATGTGTTGTGGGCAAAATTCTGTGAGCATGTAGATCAGAAAAATCTTATCTCTGATCCACGGTTTAGTTCTAATGCAGATCGGACAGAAAATCATGGTGAGTTGTTTCCTATTCTCTCTGAGATTATGCGTCAACACACAACTGATGAGTGGATTAGCGCACTTGAAAAAATTGGTATACCTTGCGGTCCTATTAACACGATTGATAAGGTTGTTAGTCATCCACAGATTCAAGCACGGGAGATGATTACACAAGTGATGCATCAAGTTACAGGTGCTGTCGGTGTGCCGGGCGTGCCGATTAAACTCTCTGATACGCCTGGTCATGTAGATGTTCCCGCACCCAGTCTTGGTGAACATACAACTGAGATATTGACCGATGTGTTGAAAATGTCATCAGATGAAGTGGAAAAGTTAAGACAGGAAGAAATCATATAACTATGTAGTCACGCAATTTTCCGCGTGTCTTTGTCTGAATAAGTGAGAAAATCATGCAAAAGAATAACACACCAGAATTACAAGGCACATCACCTTTGACTTATGAAGGTGATCTTGCTGCACAGATGGTTGAAGACCTTGACAACTATGTAACCTGTGCCATAGAAATCGCAGCAGAAAAACGTGAAACGTTGTGGAATCGCGATTATAGTTCACACACAGCATACACCGAATCCGTTGAACCGAACAGACAACGGTTTATAAAACAGATTGGGTGTTATGATGAACGGCTGCCAACTGATGCGCTCTCCTATGTTGCTACGACAAATGCTTCCGTGCATATCGCAAAAGGTGAGAATTACACAGTCTCTCGCGTTCGGTGGCAAGTTTTTGATGAAGTAGAAGGGGAAGGACTTCTGTTGGAACCGAATGACAACGTACCTGTTGCCGCTCAGGTTATCGCTTTGCCGGATGCGGATTGGACTCCAGAGATGGTTGCAGGCATTACTGATGAGCTCCCACCATCCGCACAGTTTGCACAAAATTTAGCGAGTGCTGGATGTCGTGTTGTCGTCCCACTTCTAATTAATCGTGAGGATACCTATTCTGGTAATCCGAAAATTGGCGCTTTTACCAATCAACCACACCGTGAATTTATTTACCGTATGGCATATCAATTGGGAAGACACATTATCGGCTATGAGGTACAGAAGGTCTTATCATTAGTAGACTGGATGTCTACTTTTGATGAACCGATTGGCGTTATGGGTTACGGTGAAGGTGGATTGATTGCATTGCATAGTGCTGCCGTAGATGAACGAATTCAGGCTACGGTTGTTAGCGGCTATTTTCAATCCCGTGAAGAAGTTTGGCGTGAACCGATTTATCGCAATGTATGGGGGCTCATCCATGAATTTGGTGATGCTGAGATTGCGAGTCTCATTGCACCGCGTCCGTTAATCGTTGAAACGAGTGGAGGTCCTGAGGTTATCGGACCACCAACAAGACGAGATGGTCGGGGCGGAGCAGCACCCGGTCAACTTGTGTCACCACCATTGGAATTGGTAGAAGCGGAGTTCAATCGGACTCGATCCTTTTATAAACAATTGGGTTGTGAAAAAGAACTCCAATTAATTTCTCCTGAAGACAGATTACCAGGTTCTACAGAAACATTAACCACATTTCTCACGAGTCTTGGCATTGAAAATGCCCATATTGACAAAAACCAACCTCTAACTGCGGACACTACAGAGCCATTTGACCACGATGCACGGCAACAACGGCAGTTTATGCAACTCGTCAATCTGACGCAACGTTTTTTGCGAGAAGCAGCAACGCGAAGGCAAGAGTTCTTCTGGCAAAAAACAGATACATCTTCGTTGGCAAAGTGGGAAGAGACTTGTGCAGAAGTGAAAACCTATTTTTGGGATGAGGTTATCGGACGGTGTCCCGCACCTGACGTGCCTGCGAATCCGAGAACTCGCCTGATTTATGACGAACCGAAATGGAAAGGCTATGAAGTTGTGCTTGATGTCTGGAAAGATGTTTTTGCTTACGGCATTTTGCTGCTTCCAAACGACCTTGAACCAGAAGAACAACGTCCTGTTGTCGTGTGCCAGCACGGATTAGAAGGGAGACCGCAGGATACTGCTGATCCAAAAATCCAGTCGGTTTATCACTCCTATGCAGCGCAGTTGGCAGATAGAGGATTTATCACCTACGCACCGCAGAACCCGTATATTGGTCAGGATGCTTTCCGCGTTATTCAACGTAAAGCAAATCCAATAAAGTGGTCGCTTTTTTCGTTGATTATCCGCCAACATGAACGCACGCTTGACTGGTTGGCAGAATTACCGTACGTTGATGAAAACCGCATGGGGTTTTATGGACTTTCTTACGGTGGAAAAACCGCAATGCGAGTGCCAGCAGTGCTTGAAAAATACGCGTGTTCTATCTGCTCAGCAGATTTCAATGAATGGATCGTCAAAAATGCGACGTTTGATTCACGGTATAGCTATATGTTCACAGGCGAATATGAGATGCCTGAATTTGATTTAGGAAATACATTTAACTATGCAGAAATGGCAGGGTTAATCGCACCGCGACCGTTTATGGTGGAACGTGGTCATGATGATGGGGTTGCACCAGATGAGTGGGTGGCACACGAATTTGCAACGGTGCGTAGACTTTATGTTCGTCTCGGTATAGCGGAAAAAACTGAGATTGAATTCTTTGATGGTGGACATCAGATTAATTCAGATAAAACATTCCAATTCCTGCACCGACACCTAAACTGGCCACAGCCATAAAAGGAAACAGATGATCTATTCAATTTTCGTCACAGCAGGATTGGAGAACATTGCTCGCAAAGAGATAGTCGCGCGTTTTGGGGATACTGAAAAATTCAAAATCCTCATGCGGAAACCGCAACGAATTGTCTTCCAATACCCTGGTAATCCAAAGGATTTGCTATCACTACGGACAGCGGAACATCTGTTTCTGGTAATAAAACATCTTCCGAAGATGACGCGTTCACGTAGCTCTTTGACTGCTATAAGGCAGGCACTGACTCGGTTTAACTTTGGTGAAACACTGGCTTGTTGTCGGCAGGTAGGTATTAGCATGCGGAGACGAATTCCGTTTCGTGTTATTAGTCGGATGTCTGGGTTTCGCAATTTTCAAAAACGTGATTTACATCAGGTCGTTGAAAGAAGTTTGATTGATCGCGGTTGGCAATTGACACAGTCAAGTTCTTCTGGATTGGATGTATGGGCAGAGGTGCATGGGCAGGATGCCTATATCAGTATTAAGCTTTCAAAACCTGAGATGGCACAACGTTCATATAAGCAGGCACACGTCCCACAATCTATCAAACCGACTTTGGCGTATAGTATGGTGTGGCTTTCGCAGCCACATCCTAACGATCTCTTTTTAGATCCGATGTGTGGTGCGGGGGCAATTCTATTGGAACGTGCTTTTGCAGGGCGTTACCGTTATCTTATCGGTGGTGACCTCTCAAAACAAGCATTAGAGGCAACTCAGAGAAATTTTGGCAGAAAGCATCAACCGCGTCAGTTTTTTCATTGGGATACACAATCTCTGCCATTCCAACCGAATTCTGTTGACAAAATCGTCTGTAACCTACCGGTAGCTGAAAGAAACGAGAATACCTCTCAACTCACGAACCTTTACAGAAAGTGTTTTGTTCAGTATGAAAAAGTGCTGAAAACGAACGGTAAAATGGTGTTACTTACATTACAACCCGCCCTTTTAGATAAGATACTCAAACAGCAGAAATCGCTCAAAATGAGACAACGGGTTAGTGTGGATGTAGGAGGTAAAAGGGGAAGGATTTCTGTGATTCGGAAGTCATAAATAAGGGCGAGGTACAAAGACCTCGCCAACAAGTTTCGGTTTACAGTGGATTATAGAAATAATTTTATATTTCCTCTATAGGAGCGATCTCCGAATCGTGATCGAACTTAGGAGCAGTCGGGAATCGGAGTTCCCTCCTACAGATCAATACTGTCTAAATAAATTTAAAATCTACCATAGTTCTAAATCTCAGGCACTTTCACCGCAACCTCTTTGCCTGCTGCATGTGAGCGGAAGATACCGTCCATAATCACATTCGTGAGGAGGACACCCTCTGGTGATATCGGAGACGGCGCGTCTGCTTTAACGGCTTCACGAAAAGCGATCATCTGTTTCGCCCAATTGTCAGATGCCGGGAATCCTGATAGCTGGATAGTTGTCATACCTTCCGGTGGGTCCGGTTCCGCTGTTAATCCCTCCGATTCAACAAACTTCTTGAGATCGCCTGCATACGCATCTGCAAAAATTACGGGTCCATCCAAAGAAATCCCCGCTTTTTGACCGAGATGGAAATTGCCACCGAGTGAGTTAGCATGCACAGCCCATGATATCTTAAACACCATTACGCCACCATTTTCAAATCGGATCCATGCCACACCAAACTCTTCAACATCCATTTTATCTTTAAACCTTGGATCTTGCATTGAGATGTAGTCCTCGGTAATAGCGGAGACCCTTACCGGTTTCGGATATCCCATCGCAAACAGCGAACGATGCATATTATAGACACCGATATCGACGGTTGCCCCTGCCCCCGCGGTCTTTTTATAGATGAACGTATGTCCCGGATTACCGCGCCGTCTGCACCCGGCAGATTCGGAGTAATAGATATCGCCAAGAAATCCTTCGTCAATCAACTTCCTCGCGAATTGGAGCCTCGGATCAAACGTGGGATTGAGACCGATTTGTAAGATTTTACCTGATTCCTTTGCTGCCCGTGTCATTGCAGTCGCATCTGGAAGCGTTGCTGCCATCGGTTTTTCACAGAGAACGTGTTTACCTGCGTTCAATGCCGCAACTGTCGGACGCCGGTGTCCTTGATTGTAAGTGCAGACGCTCACAGCATCAAGATCATCCATTTCGAGCATCTTGTTGTAACTTGAAAAGGCGTTCTGTTTCGGGACACCCCACTCTTCAGCGGCTTGGTTTGCCTTACTCTTGATGATGTCGCACACCGCGACAATCTCAAAACCGCCTACTTTCTCATAGGTACTCCGGTGTGCACGGGAGATGCCACCTGTACCTATAATACCTACTCGGACTGCCATATCGTTATCTCCTTATGAGAAATACAATTTGATTTGATGTGTTAGTTTAGAGGATATTCTGTTGGAATGCAAGGAAAAAATTGGGTGAATAATGATGTTATGAACGCGTCAATAATATTACAAAATTTCGGGAACCTTCACCGCTACCTCTTTCCTACTTTCATGTGAGCGGAAGATACCATCCATAATCACATTCGTAAGTAGAACACCTTCGGGTGGCAGTGGAGACGCAGCATCAGTTTTGACGGCTTCACGGAACGCTGTCATCTGTGCTTCCCAAACGTCAACCTCCGGAAATCCCTTGAAGTTAATAGTTGTCATTCCCTCTGGTGGATCGGCTTTCGCGGTTAGCCCCTCGGATTTCACGAGTTTCTGCAGTTCTTTGCTATAGGAATCTGCATAGACTACCGGTCCGTCTAAAGATATTCCAGCATTCTTACCGAGGCAGAAGATGCCACCGAGCGAGTTTTGGTGCACTGCCCACGATATTTTAAATACCATGACACCGCCGTTTTCAAACCGAACCCACGCCGCACCGAACTCTTCTACATCCATTTTATCCCGAAACCTCGGATCTTGCATTGAGATGTAGTCTTCGGTGATGGCAGAAACACGCACAGGTTTCGGATATCCCATCGCATAAAGCGAGTTGTGCAAGTTGTAGACACCGATGTCAACGATTGCGCCAGCACCCGCAGTCTTTTTGTAGATAAATGTCCGTCCAGGATTCCCGCGCCGACGACATCTTGCTGACTCGGAATAGTAAATATCACCCAGAATGCCTTCATCAATTACTTTCTTGGCAAATTGAAGTTTGGGCGTAAACGCGCTTTTTAGCCCAATCTGCAGGATTTTTCCTGATGCTTTTGCTGCACGCACCATCGCGGTCGCATCCGCGAGCGTTGCTGCCATCGGTTTTTCACAGAAAACGTGTTTACCCGCGTTCAACGCTGCGACGGTGGGTCGCCGATGTGCTTGGTTATATGTACAGACACTCACCGTGTCAATCTCACCCATTTCGAGCATCTTGTTGTAACTCGTGAATACATTCTTTTTTGGCACCCCCCAATTTTCTGCGGCTTGTTGCGCTTTTTCAGCAATAATATCGCACACCGCGACAATTTCAAATCCACCTACTTTCGTGTAAGCTCTATGGTGTGCACGTGAAATCCCACCCGTACCAACGATACCTACGCGGATTGCCATACCGTTATCTCCTTATGAGAAAAGCGTTTGATTTGGTGTGTTAGTTTAGAGGATATTCTGTTGGAATGCAAGGGATAATATGGAATCTTAAGCGTCATAGCAAGTTATTGTTTAAACACTCTCTCACGATGCCATCCTAAAGCACTTTGATCAGGGTAAAGTTCCTTTTGGGCTGGCAATAGTATCGTTTTACCGTACAATGTTTTTAACATCCATTCTGTTGGTCCCTGTTCAGTCATTAATTCTGAAACAATTACATTATACGACTCGTCTACGGAAATCAAGTATTTGTCAAAAGCCCAATGATGTAATTTACATAGCGAAATTCCGTTCCGAACATCGTCATTGTTCGATTTATTGAACGGAATTATGTGCGCAGCTTCAGTAACACTTTCACCATTCAATGTTAAAATCTGCAACTTGCAGACAGCACAAGTATAGTCGTAAATCCTCATGATTGTGCGGCGAAAACCAGGTTCTCGAATCTTTTTTTCGCTTTCAATTGGTTCCTCAAGTTCTGTTGAGAAATCGTGTTGAACATAATCCAATAGTTCCTTGCTAAAACCACTGATCTGTTGTTCTTCTGAAATAACACGTTGGATTTCATCCTTCAAACCGAGGAAATACTTGTCAATGAGTGTTTTCCGTAATATCTCTCTTTCCAAAGGTTGAATTAGTAGAGTAAAAAGTTCTTCATCAAGACTTGCATGTGATACCATCTTTCGTAGTTGAGAAAAAGTCTTTATTTGAGAAACGACTTCTAATGCTTTTTCATAACCAGGATTTGGGTGATGATGCCAAAAACTGCGGCTCTTTAGGTGGAAGAATGGTAAAGCAGGATTTGGTTTCCTATTTGTGACGCAATTCCAATACTTTAGAAATTTCTCAACCAAATGGGGCGATGGAGGGATCTTGTTAATTTCAATCTGTTCTTGCTCAATCATTTCAATAATTGTTAACAAGAGTACTGGTTGATGTGGGGCATTACCATGTGCCCTATCTATTCGTAAATTCCTAAACTCATTGATGTATTTTCTCAGGATCTCTTCATTCATAATTCTTAAATTTTCAAATATTCCAGAAATAGATTACCACAAGATACAACCTACTTCCTCAGCAGCATCTTCCGAGTTGCCGTGAAATCTCCAGCAGACAAAGTATAAAAATATAGACCACTTGCAACTGACTCACCCCTGTCATTACGACCATCCCAATATGCTGCACTGCTCCTACCAGTATATGTGCCAGCATGTTGATGTCCCACATCTAACCTTCGGATAAGATTTCCACGCACATCGTATATTGTTATCCTAACATCAGTGGCAGAGGCTAACTGATACGGAATCCATGTCTCAGGATTGAACGGGTTCGGAAAGTTTTCCAAAAGACGTGTTTCTGTTGGCATCATAGCTGCAAGTAGTTTTTCAAGCACCGCTATGCCCTTTTCAACGGTTGCGTCTCTATTCGGTAATCGATTTGCCATATCAATCCACTGCTGTAAAGTCTTCGAATTGAGCGAGGGGTTCTGATGAGATTGTGCGGGTGCAGCATTCCCGGCAGAATTGATTTCATTTACAACCAATAGCAGGTCAATAACATCCACGATACCGTCCCGATTAACATCAGGATTAGGATTGACATTGCCGATAACGGTTTCACCGAAGCGGGCAGCAACAAGCACAAGGTCAGCAGTATCAACCGTTCCATCTCCGTTTATATCAGCGCGGTTTTCAACCAAAGGCGACTCTCCTGCTCTCAGCACATACTGCTGACGTGTGATATTTCCGTGAATATCAATAACTTGTAACACCACCGTGTTCGTAGGCAGCGAGGTAAGGGAAGATATGTCGAATGTAACAGCTGCACTTTGTGCGTCTACATGTTTACAACTATGTAATTTTGTGCCAGCTGCTGGGTCCGCATTCGTTGTTGGGACAAGCAACTGAACCTGATGAATGCCGTCAAAATCAGTAATCTGAAAAAGAATCGGGAAACTGGTGGCGTTTGGCGGGTAAGTCTCCGAAGTGAGCATCTGTAGTGTCGTCAAATCATTGAATGCGATGTGGTCTGTATTAAAAAAACGACTAACACTTAACCATTCAGTAGCACATTTGGAAAACTGGTCAGGGGTTTCGCCATAAGACATAATGTATCTATTGTCTCTGAAGTCGTGGTCTAATCCGAAGGCGTGTCCAAGTTCATGTGCAGCGACAATCGTGCCTCTGTCACCATCAAAACACTCTCCGGACGCGGGAATAACCGCGTATCCACCGCGTGATTTTATCTGATGCTGTAAAACAAGCCAATTACCGCCGCCAACACCACACACATCTTCTTCCTCAATGGCTTGGCTACTGACCTCTACCACCAAAAGATGAACATATTTTTCTAAATCAGACTGAGTAGCGAGCTCAGTAAGAATCTTCTCTGTTGTATTTGTGTGATAGTAGTTGTCACTGAACCTGCCATCAACACGATAGACGATAGTTTCAGCGTTTTCATCAGTTTCAATGGAAAATGACTTTCTGCCGAATCCGTTCGCTTCCATCTGGTCAGCATAAAGGTCCTGGACATTTCTAATGAGACGATCCAGTTTTGTCCACATATCGGGTTGAGGACTGCGATTATTTGGGATAAAGTAGATAATTCTTACCATATCCTGTGAAGTTGACTGATAAGAGGTAACATCCCAGAGTCTTAGTGTCCCATCACTACCACCACTGATAACGGAAGCCCCATCATGTGAAAAATCAGCAGCATTCACCCATCCGACGTGTCCCCTTAAAGTAGCAATTTTTTCGCCGTTGTGAATTGTCCAGAGGTTTACTGCTTCAAAATCTGTACTAGCAAGTTTGCTACTATCCGGTGAAAAACTGAGGTCAGAGACAGTACCGCTCGTTGGTAAGGTGCCGGTTTGTTCCCAATTTGGCAGTTTCCATAATTTAACACCACCATTATACCCAGCACTTGCAAGCGTCTGGCTATCAGGTGAAAACTTTATAGCAGTCATAAAATCGGGATCACCTCTGAATTGGACAACATCCTGTTGATTTCTAAGATTCTTGATACTTATTTGTCCGCTTGCATCACCCATAGCAAGATATTGACTATCAAAGGAAAAAGCAACTGCATAAACCCAAGCAGCATGCCTGATCGTCATTATCTCTCTGAGGGTATGAATATCCCATAACTTGACGTGCCATCCAGCAGTTGCAATTTTTTGTCCATCAACTGAGAAAGCAACTGCTTTGATTTGCGATTGGGCTTGGTTGGTAATATGTCTTAGAGTCGAAAGATGTCGTTTACCTTGTACATCCCACAATTTGAAGGTATAATCATCACTTGCGCTCACAAGCCGCTGCCCGTCCGGAGAAAAAGCGATGGAATTCACAGTATCTGTATGGCTACCTAAGGTCGTCACACTCCCTTCAACCAGATCCCATAGTTTGATGTTGTGGTTTCCGCCTGCACTTGCGACAAGTGAAGAATTGATAGGAGAATATGCAACTGCTTGCACACTGCCGCCGTGAATCAATGAGGTATGTTCTTGCGCAGTCGAAGTGAGTGAGAAAACTGTGAGAAAAGATATGATGAAAATTAGGTATCTATGTTTCATGTGCTGGATTGTAGTAAAATGTAAAATAACTTAAGTTGGAAAAATGTCTTTGGAATCAACGGTGTATGTATCTATGGTATTTGTCGGGTTTCGCTTGCTCTACTTGACCTACATCTACTTAGTCGATTCCACCCCCATCAAAGCCGCCTCCTCCATCAAAACCTCCACCGCCATCAAAGCCGCCCCCGTCGAATCCACCATCACTTCCACCGGAATCTGAATCGGTAGACGAGTCATTCTGATTGTCACTACCTAACATACTACCAAGTAGTAGACCCGTAAAGAGAGTATCCTCTGTATCGTCAACAGTATTAGGGTCTTCAGCGTGACCATCCTGTTGGCGCTTTTTCCTTCGTGATTGATTGTTTTTTGAACGTTGAATCACATTCAATATCACCACGAAAAATACACCAGCAGCAATAAAAAACAAAAGTGTTGCCATATCCATCTTGTTCTCCTTTGTGTTTAAAGAATTGTAAGAGTTTTCGTCTTACTTAGTTATGTTTTTTTTTGGTAAATACAATATTGATAACCGCGCACTAATCCTGTTTGAGGGTGATACGTTCAGTTAACCAAATGGCAATAAATGCGACAACGGTTGAAATAAGTACTAATCGGTAAACTGAGGCATCTTCCCCTAAGTTCACTGCATTGAAAATCGCTAATGCCAACGTTTGTGTTTCACCGGGGATGTTACCTGCAACCATGATGGTTGCCCCGAACTCACCAAGGCTTTTTGAAAAACCGAGAATTGTTCCGCCGATGATGCCGCGTGATGCAAGCGGTAGTGTTATCGTCAAGAAAACTTTGATTGGTGATGCACCAAGTGTACGGGCAGTGTTTTCAAGTTCAGACGGCACAGACTCCATTCCCGTTATGATACCCCGTACTAATAAAGGGAAAGAGATAATCGATACTGCAATCACAACAGCAAATTGTGAAAAAACAAGTTCAAAATTGAAGACGTTATATAAAAAACCTCCGATGATCCCGTGTTTACTCAAGAGAATTAGAAGTAAATACCCACTCACCACAGGCGGAAGAACCAAGGGCAGCATGACGAATGTGTTCAGAAAAGATTTCCCAGCAAAATCCCGTTTTGCAAGAAGCCAACCCACCAGCAGTCCTGGTGGAAACATTACAATGAGACTCAACAACGCAACTTTTATAGATAAGATGAGAGCGGTAATTTCAGCTGGAGTTATCCTCATTGCAATGTCGCAGGCATATTTCTACTGTGCTGAACCAGTCGATATACAGGTAAACCCATGTTTTTCAAAAATTTCAGTGGCACTTGGGGTTTTCAAATACGCGATAAATTGTTGTGCTAACTCTTTTTGATTACTGTCTTTTAGGACAACAGCAGGATAGACTATCGGACTATGTGTTTCAGGTGGAAATTCATAAAGCTCTTTCACATTTTTACTGAGTGTTACGTCTGTTTGATAGACAATCGCAACGTCAACATTTCCCGCACTGACATAAGCAAGTGTTGATCGAGCATTTGTTCCAAAGATTAACTTAGGATACACCTTTTCCCATAAACCCAGATACATCAAAGCCTCTTTTGCATAAGTGCCAGCAGGCACAATTTCGGGCTGTCCGATGGCAATTCTGGAAACAGTGGTATCGGCAAGCCTCTCAACGGATTCCACGGACAAAATAGAGTTTTTATGAGAAACAAGGACTAACCGATTTGACAACACATCATAACGACTACCTGTTTCAAGCATATCACGGGTTTCAAGCGCAGTAACTTGTTGCGGACTGGCTGAAATGAAAACATCTGCCGATGCCCCCTTTTCAAGTTGCCGTTGCAGTGTTGAAGATGCAGCAAAATTATAACTAACTTTAACACCATGTTTTGCAGCAAATTGCTCCCCAATTTCTGTTAACGCATCTGTCAAACTCATTGCACCAAAAACTCTTAAGTCAGGATGTTTTTGTGTATTTCCACATCCCACAATTTGTGAAAATATCATAACTAACACAATTAAGAGATAAAACGTGGTGTTTTGAGGCATATAATTCAGCACAAATCGTGATTTAACGTGCAAGAGATTATAGCAAACATCTCAAGTTATGTCAATTCCGTGTAACAATAAACTTTCCTTGCAATCGGGCATTTATTATGGTATCCTATCTATATAAAAATACACAATTGGGGAAAAAACAATGAAATTAGGTTTGTGCTCCATCGCTTTTCAAGATAAACCATTGGAAGAGGTCATTGATATCGCGGCAGACAACGGGTTTGATGGCATAGAAGTTTGGGGTAAGCCCCCACACATGCCCGCGGAATACGATGAAACGCATGTCAAAAAGATTCGGGATTTAGCACAACAAAAAAGATTGGAGATTTCTGCTTTTGGGTCCTACGTTGATCCTTTGATGACTTTCCACCAACAGCATTTAGAGGTAGCATTTAAAATTGCACACCAACTCGGCACTGATCTGATTAGAATCTGGTCAGGTGGGGGGGCTTCAAAATCTATTGCTCCTGCAGATAAACGACTTATCCTTTTTCGGTTGGTCACTTTAGCACAGTGGGCGAATTTCCGAAGCATAAAATTGGGCATGGAGATGCACAATAACCATCTGACTGACACTGTTGATAGTATCTTAGAGATAATTGAGACTACGAATCAACCCTCTCTGAAAACTTACTACCAACCGCTTGCTCGGTTTGACGCTGATGAACCCCATACGGCTGCACAACGCCTTGCACCTCATGTGGTGAACGTGCATGCGCAAAACTTTGACGAAAATGGAAAAGCATGTGCAATCGCGGAGGGTGTTGTTGACTATAGTAGGGTCGTTGAGACTCTCAGTGGTGCAGGTTATGATGGTTACATTCAGGTAGAATTTGTGCACGGTGATAACAAATTAGAAGCTTTACAACGCGACAGAGATTACCTTGCAAGCTTAACAGCACCTTTGGCCGAACGTTCCTTAAAAGATTTAGAAACCGAATCTGTTTAGACAGAGTCGGTTTTTGCGTTTATGCGGTTAGAAGTCGGTATCATCGCACTTGTGGAAGAGGCTTTAGAGACAACAGCAGAAAGACGCGCGCAGTTTGATTGGCTTCGTAACAAACCGAGTCGTGAGCATTTTGGCGATTATTACGATATGCTAATGGAACTTTACGATGAATTTGGGGGAGACTGGGAGGGAACATCAACGAAAGCAGACGGATTTCTAACACCGGATGCCTATTTTCCAGAACCCTATCACTTTATCTTTGAGTTTGATGAGCTGCAGCACTTCACCCGGTACCGAGAACAGACATTTAGTTTTTATCCTGAGGACATACCGCTCGCTTATGCACCGGAGGAATACTTAAAGTTTTGTCAGCAATATCACACTGAAGCACTTGCAAAGGGACCTGATCGATTTCGCCGCGTTACTGCAGATTTTCCTTACGTAAACGGTCGTGCTGCACAACGCGCTTTTTTTGATACATTCAGGGATTGGTTGCCGCCAAAACATGGGCTTAATCCAACAGTAAGACTCGCGGAGTTTGAGGTTACACCCGTTCTTAATGCAGAATTGACAGGAGATGCCGCAAAATCTTACATCAAACGACTAATATATGAACGACTCGCAGCTTCCTGATAGCGGGTTGAAAAAATAAAGGTAGGGTACATAACGCTACATGAGCTACCAAAATGGTTCAACAGTGAATTTATCAGATTATCCGCTACTTCAGCTGATTGGACAAACCCCCCTCGCCAAAATTGATATTTTTGCTAATGAATTGCCGAATGTAGAAATCTACGCGAAAGTAGAGACCTATAACCCTGGTGGTTCTATCAAAGACCGACCAGTTTTACGGATGCTAACTGAGGCGATTGCTTCAGGAGAACTGACACGCGAAAAAGTTATATTGGATTCCACATCGGGTAATGCAGGGATCGCTTATGCAATGATCGGTGCAGCACTCGGATATAAAGTTGAACTCGTGATTCCAGATAACGCCAGTGAAGAACGGATAAAACGTATCAGTTCACATAAGGCACAAATTATCTACACTGATGCAATCCTCGGTTACGATGAAGCGTTGCGAGAGGTAGATCGAAGATATGAAGCACAACCGGACAAGTATTTCTTCAAATCCCAATACGAAAATGAAAATAACTGGCGTGCACATTATGACACAACAGGTGTTGAAATTTGGGAGCAAACAAGCGGAAAACTAACGCATTTTGTCGCGGGCGTTGGCACAGGCGGTACTATCACAGGCGTAGGAAGACGGCTCAAAGAATACAATCCCGATATACAGGTATGTTCCATTGCACCAGAGGTGTTCCCTGGAATTGAAGGGTTAAAACCCCTTGGAGATCCAGAAGACATTGTACCTGAAATTCTTGATGAGACTGTGATTGATTACCGAATTCCTGCCTCAATTGAAGACGCTCACGAGATGTGTAGTCGTCTTGCGAAACAAGGCTGGTTTGTTGGGCAATCATCTGGCGGATACCTTTACGGTGCATACAAACTTGCACAACAGATACAGGAAGGTATTATCGTTACAGTGTTTAATGACCTTGGCGAAAGGTATTTTAGTACAAGGTTGTGGGATTAACACATCTTTTATAGCAAATTTTGTAAATAAGTTCACATATATTCTGTAGGAGCGATCTCCGAATCGCGACCCGTTTGTAATCGGGAATCGGAGTTCCCTCCTACAATTCAGATGTAAAGTTAATTGTAAAATCCACTATAAAAGAAGATTCCAAACGATATAAGAGATAGGAGTTCTATGGAAACGACAGTTATTCCGTTTCGTGGCTTACGCTACAATCTTGGAAAGGTGAGAGAAATCGCTGATGTCATCGCACCGCCTTATGATGTGATAAAACCTGAAGAACGGGTTGATTTGGAGAAACGGCATCCTGCCAATATCATCCACTTAATATTGAGTCAACCACGTGACGATGACACGGATAATTCAAATCAATACACTCGCGCAGCCGCACGAATGAACCGATGGATTTCCGATGATACCCTTATCCAAGACCCAACTCCTCGTTATTATATCTACGACCAATCGTTTCATGCCCCCGATGGAAGGCACTATACCCGTCGCGCTTTAATTGCCCTCGTTAAACTTGAACCCTTTGAAAATAAGGTTATCTTACCCCACGAAAAGACACATGCGGGCCCGAAAATAGATCGCCTCAATCTCATGCGGACATGTCATGCTAACCTCAGTCCGATTTTTCTTCTCTATCAAGATCAAAATGGTGACATTGAGCAGATTATGCAAGGTTTTACCGATGATAACTCGCCCCAGATAGATTGCGCGGAAATTTTTGGAAGTACGCATCAATTATGGAGTTTGGACAACCCTGAATCTAATCGTGAAATTCAGAGACTTTTTGCATCAAAACCCCTTCTGATTGCGGATGGACATCACCGCTATGAAACTGCTTTAGCATTTAGAGATGAGATGGCACAGAAAGGGGAAAATGACATATCTACCGGTTACGACTATATGATGGTAAACCTTGTTCGGATGGAATCACCCGGATTAGCAGTGTTAGCAATTCACCGTTTACTCAGCAATCTCACGACTGAACAGATAAACCGTGCTATTGCTGGACTGCCAGAAGTATTTGCGGTACACGAAATTGATTCCCTTTCAAACCTTATGGCAAAATTGGACACATTCAAAGGGAAATCACCTGCTGTTGGCATGTCCATGCCTGACAATAAATACCGTCTGTTAATTCCGCATTCATCGTCTACTGAACAATTAGATGTTACGCTTGTGCAAGACACCATCATCAACAAATTGTTTAAGGTTGAAACATTAGCAGACCATATCAGTTATACCGCATACCCCGATGATGCTGTAGCACATGTTAATTATGCGTCAGACCGCGTAGCACTCTTGATGAATCCGACACCGGTTGAGCAGGTTTTGGATGTGGCAATGGCAGGGTCGGTGATGCCGCAGAAATCAACTTACTTCTATCCGAAAATGGCGACTGGGTTTGTTTTGAACTTGTTAAATAGATAATCGGAACAATATTGTGGCAAGCGTGCTGTTGATTGTTTGAAAGTAATTATAGGCTTTACTAAACACAAAAAATGGGTGACATAATGAAAATACGAAGTATTCTTATAACTGCAATCGTTTTCGCAAGCATTACTTCAATTCTTCCAATTTCCCATGCGTTTGAATTTTCTTGGCAAATAGATGAAACACCCGAAGGACAGGAAAGCGCGACTGTCGTTCAGCCTGTTGAAGTTGTTATACTTGACGATCCAATAGAAATCGCATCCCACAGTGCATCAATATGGTTGATGAAGCGGTATTCCGTTCACCTCGGCACTGAATGGAGCGGCGCACACGCATATAAATTGCTACAAACCCTTGAATCTATACCGCAAGAAAAAAACAGTTTTAGGGATAAGAACCCTCGAGTGCCAATTTCATTATGGAAACTCAGTAACAACCATATCCATAATGATATAGAAATTGAATTTCAGGGTGACACAAAAGTTGTCACTATTGCTGCAGAGGCTTTTACTTATGCCAACCCTTTATTAGCTGAAATCGAGGGTGTGCGCGGTAGATACTTCTCCAAACGCCTCCACCGTGCGGTGGTTCGGTATATAACAGATAATGGTGCGGATAGATACGCGCTTGGACGAATATTGCAAGAACGATATGCTGTTAGTGTTCATGTCCCAGATTATACCGAACTGACACGCTGGACAACTGGCGAACACGCGGGACGTTTCACTGAATTTAAAAATGAGGAGCTGATGGCACTTGTATCAATGTTTGAGGAATTTCCGCAAGGCATGCTGAAAACGCCAGGATTGAAATATATAGTTAGACGTTTAGATGGAACACCACATCCGCTTTATCCAGAAGCACCTGCGGTTGCGTGGCCAAGCGTCGGCTACATTGAATTTATGGAATCTGCGTTTAAGGGTCAAGGACTTGATTATATGCACCGTTTGATTCTACATGAGAAAGCGCATTTTTTGTGGGCACACCTCTTTGACGAACAGCTTAAACAGGATTGGATTGAACTTGGTGGTTGGTATGAAAATCCGGACGATAAAGATGGCTGGTCCACCACTAAACAGACCGAGTTTGTATCTGCTTATGCACATGGCATAAATCCAAATGAAGATATGGCGGAAAGTATCAGTTTTTACATCGTCCGACCTGATAAGTTACGTTCACGTTCGCCTGCCAAATACGAATTCATTCAGAATCGGATTATGCACGGCACGCGCTATATCTCAAAGATACGCGAAGATTTAACATTTGAGGTTTACAACTTGTATCCGGACTACGTGTATCCGGGTAGAATTATACGGGTTGATATACAAATAGATGGCGAACCTGAAGAAGATAAGCAAATCACAATAGAGATTGAAATTCACAAAGAGAGTGATTTGGATTCCGCCAGAGGAATATATCTCAGAATTTTCAGTGAAAAGGACACCTTTTTTGAGGTTGGACTTTCTGCAATAAATTCTGAAGGAAGGAAAATCTCTGCGGGACATATTTTCAGAGGTCGCGCTACACTATCACGTTTTGCAGCAAACGGTTTTTGGGCCCCAGACTCAGTTAACCTCAGTGATGCCCAGGGCAATGAGCGGCATGAATCCCAAACTGACTTTGGATGGAAACTCTATATTGATAACCCACTTGCGGATTGTGAACCTCCTGACTATGTCAAAAGCTCTATGCAGCTCTCTTTGTCGGAAACAACCACTAATGAAGGCAGACCTTATCAGATAGTCACCGCTCAATGGCAAGTTATTGAAGAGAATGACCTTGTTGGTGTTTATGTAACGTGAGTTTGATAATTAAAAACTGGTAAATAGAGAACCCCTTTGTTATGATGAAGTATACCATTATACTTACAAAGGAGTTCTCTGATGGATATCATAACACTTTTCTGTGAAATTGACGACTTTTTTCTTACGTATGAACAATATCAAGCACAATACCAGTTGCCGGACATACCCGGAACAAACAACACACGGGGCAGACCCCGGCGCCTTCATCCGAGCGAAGTCATGACGATACTTGTGCTTTTTCATCAGAAGCAGTATAAAAACTTTAAAGCGTATTATCAGGATTATGTCTGTTTCCATCTGCGTTGGGCGTTTCCGAACCTTGTCAGCTATAGTCGTTTTGTGCAGCTCTCACAAGAGGTATTGGTTTTGTTGTCTATTTTTCTCAACACCCGTTTCGGTAAGTGTCGTGGCATTTCCTTCATAGACTCAACACCGCTGCCGGTCTGCCACAATCGCCGGATTTCAGCGCATCGCGTCTTCATTGATTATGCGGAGCGTTCTAAAACCTCTATGGGATGGTTCTATGGGTTTAAACTACATCTCGTCATCAACGACCAAGGTGAACTCTTGTCCGCTATGGTGACAGCGGGAAACGTAGATGACAGGCGAACCGTGCCACAGTTGTGTCAAGGGCTCTTTGGCAAACTATTTGCCGATAAAGGGTATATCAACAAAAATCTGCGGGAGAGACTCCAAGAAGACGGTGTGACGCTCATTTACAAGGTGCGTAAGAATATGAAACCTGAACCTTTGTCTGATGCTGATGCAGCACTTCTAAAAAAACGCATGCTTATTGAGTCGGTGAATAAAGAACTTAAAAGTCAGACAGAGATACAACACACACGCCATAGAAGTCCTGTTAACTTTCAAGTGAATGCAGTTGCTGCCTTGATCGCTTATACCTGTCTACAGAAAAAACCTTCACTTAAACATAAAGAACTTAAAGAAAATGACTATCAGTTGCCAATGATATGTAATTTCTAATACTATTTATCAAACTCACGTTATGTAAGAATGAATGATAAAAACAGGGAAACCTATTCTCGTAACGAGAGTTGGGGCGAATATAATCCAGAAACCAATGAGGCAAGTGTTGGACTCATTTTTCCAGATTACTTCCAGAGTGGTAGATATTCCGTTAACTATATTGAAATGGTGGATGTAGCGTTAAACGCACAAGGAATATTTTTTACCGATCCAAACTCTATTCTAAATGATAAAGAGAAAGTTATTGATGAATTACCCGCTACAATTGATATTCAGACAGCAAATCCGGATAGTACTCCGCCTGAACTTGATTTAAACGAGATTACCATAAGGGCAAAACCTACGAATCCTGATGCCCCAAACGGGGAAACACGGGTTGAGGTTACATTTAGAATCAAGGACGATATTAGCGGTTACAATTCGTCAAACATGTATTTACGTGACCCGCAAGGAGTAAGTCATCACTATTATCATTATGTCCCAGAACCGAGTTATTCCAACATATACTTTTATGGTGATCCGACTGTTTACAAAACTTACCAACATACGATTATTTTACCTGTAGGCAGCATACCAGGCACATGGGGATTAGCCCAGATGACTGTATACGATAAAGCAGGAAACACACTTCGGTTAGATTTCACAGAAATCGTTCGCTTTAAGGTGGATGATGGTACTGTCTATTCTCAATCTGATGTCAACGAAGACGGACAGATTAACATATTGGATCTCGTTATCGTAGCAGCGTTCGACGCATCGAACGAGAGAGCAGATGTCAACGGTGATGGGACTGTCAATATTCTGGACTTAGTGCAAGTCGCGAGCCATCTCGGTGAAGAAGACATTACTGCACCTGCAGTTTATAGTGCTACTGCCGACCAAATTCAAAGTTGGATTACACAAGCAATGCAAGCAGATGATGGGAGTCCATCCTTCCACAGAGGTATCCGCTCGCTACAAAACCTCTTACTGAAACTGTGTCCTAAAACGACTGTGTTGTTACCAAACTATCCGAATCCGTTTAACCCGGAAACGTGGATACCGTATCACTTGGCAAACGCCAGTGATGTTCAGATTACGATTTATAATACGAAAGGTAGTATAATTCGCACACTTTCGTTTGGACATCAAGCAGCAGGTTATTACACGGACAGAGCCCATGCAGCATATTGGGATGGTCGTAATGGTTTAGGAGAGAGTGTTGCAACCGGTATCTATTTCTATCAACTACAAGCAGATTCTATTTCACAACTGCGCAAAATGGTTATTCTGAAATAACAGTATTATACAGTCTGAGTTTCTAAAAATAAAATATGCACAACGAACAACATTTTGACACCTTAACTTTTTCGCATCAGTTATACGACAAGATACCACGCGAATTGGAATTCCGAGCGACAACCGTTGCAGAAGCGGAAGCGTGGCAACATGTTCTACGCGAAAAACTTATTGAATTGGTAGGCGGTTTTCCATTAACGAAGTGCGATCTACAGCCGGAAACATTGGAAACACGCGAATTTGACACCTATATCCGCGAGACAGTGCTATTTCAGAGTCGTCCGAATATGACGACCTACGGCTATTTCCTTACACCAACACACGTTGAGGTTTCCACGCCGAACGCGACGATTCTCTGTTTAGCAGGACATGGGCGCGGTGTAGACGACATTGTTGGCATTGAAGAAGATGGCAGCATGCGTGCGGAATTTGGCGGGTATCAGAACGATTTTGCACTCCAATGTTTAGCACACGGTTATACTGTGCTTGCCATTGAACAATTTGGGTTCGGTCATAGGAGAGATGCGGTTGCACGTGAAAGAGGCGGTGGGAGTTCTTCGTGTCAACCGAGTGCTGGTGCAGCTTTGCTGCTTGGGCAAACGATGGTCGGATGGCGAGTTTACGATGCGATGCGTGCTTATGATTATTTGGCTACACGCTCTGAGGTTGATATGAATCGACTCGGTATCATGGGCATATCTGGTGGCGGGACAACTTCGTTTTTTACTGCGGCGATTGACCAACGTGTGAAGGCTACTGTCTTGAGCGGTTATTTTAATACATTTAAGGATAGTATCTTAAGCATCAGTCATTGTATAGACAATTATATACCGAATGTGCTACAATATGCGGAGATGTACGATATTGCTGGATTAATCGCGCCACGTGCAATGTTTGTTGAATCTGGTACTGAAGACACAATTTTTCCAATTGAGGCAACTCGCGCGTCCGTTGAACGTGCCAACGCAATCTTTAGGCACTTCAATGCCGAGGATAAATTAGGTTTTGAGGTGTTTGAAGCGGGACATAGTTTTTACGGTGTTGGCGCATTTGAATTTCTTAGGCAGGTTTTATAGTAAGGAGAATTAGGTGGCAATAGAACTGTTTTCTATCGGAACCGAGCTGGTTCTTGGTCAAATTCAGGATACGAATGCCCACTGGATTGCACAGCAAACACTCCAACTCGGTGGGGAGTTACGCAGAGTTACAATGCTCCGCGATGATTTTAATGAGATGACTGAAGCATTGGGTGCTGCAATTGAACGTGAAACAGCACTGATCCTCATGACAGGTGGACTTGGTCCGACACCGGACGATATGACGGTGGCAGTTGTTGCATCGCTCATAGGAACAAAACCTATTGTAAGCGAAGATACCATCGCAGAATACCGAAAACGCCGCGAGATGTCTGAAAACGATCCGCTGAGTGAGGCGTTAACCAAAATGGCGACTGTGCCAGAAACAGCAGAAGCACTTCAGAATCCTGCGGGATGGGCACCGTGTATCAGTGTTTCTCATAAGGAATCGACTCTCATGATGATGCCCGGTCCTCCACGTGAGATGAAGGCGGTTTTTGAAACACATATCCAACCACTTATCGTTGAACGTTACCGTGCTGAGATTAGCACCGCACGGGTTTTTGTAAATATGTTTGAAGCGGAAGTTTCACCACTGATGCAAAAGGTGATGGAACGTCACCCGGATGTTTATCTAAAGGCTTATGTTGCGCTCCGTGATGTTGGCGGCAACATGATGCCTATTGATTTTGTTTCTACAAGTAGTGATAAAGAGGAGTCTGAAAATCAACTCCAATTAGCAATAGATTTTTTTCAAGAGCTTGTTCTTGAAGCAGGAAAATCTTTTAGTTATGAAGATCAATCTTAGTTTGTAAGGAAATTAAATAGTATCCGACAAACTGATATATACTATTTCTATTAATTTAGAAGGAGAACTATATTTTGAATCGTAGACGATCAGGAAATAAGAAGAAGCCGCAGAGGCGATCTGCAAAACAGAGAGGTTCAAATCGGAAGCCGCAATCGAAGCGACAGCAAAATGATTCTGTTGATGTCGATGTGGATAATGAAGTTACTGAACAAAAACCTTCTCAAAAAGATAAGATCGAGGTAGAAGGTGTGGTTGTTGAACCTTTACCAAATGCAATGTTTCGTGTAGAATTAGATAATAAACATGAAATTCTCGCACATATTTCTGGCAGAATGAGGAAATACTTTATCAAAATATTACCTGGGGATAAGGTAACCGTTGAACTCTCACCTTATGATTTGACACGAGGTCGTATAACATATCGTAAGCCATGAAACCGACAACCTTAGTCCATATCAATAACAATGAACAAAGGGAGATTAATCGACTGCTTCAGGCTATTGATGAAAAACGGGGACAAGTTGAAGAACTCACTGTGACAAAGGAACACCTGAAAGCGGAGGTTGACTTGTTTCAGCATAGGTATAATGCGCATGTTGGGCATGTTTATCTTGAACTTGATAAGGTTGACCTTGAAACAAAGGAGTATCGTCTTCGCTTGCAATTACGCCGAGAAAATATAAGTGAAGAAGAAATTGAAGCACGGGTTGAATCCTGCTTTCGAGAAAATCGTGCGCGAATTGATGCTTCTGAAGTGCAGAAAGAGGATGAGCAAAATTCCCAAAAAGATGCACTTCCAGACAAGGAGGCGAAGCACCTGCAAAGTCTCTACCGTAAACTTGCCAAGAGATTTCATCCAGACAAAGCGGAGCAGCCTGAAGAGCAAAACCGGCGAGAGCAGTTAATGCCTCTCATCAACCGGGCATATCATGAGCAAGACATTCAAATTTTGGAGCGTTTAAGTATAGGAGAAACAGACTTTTCAATTGATACTGAAGACACGACAGCAGTAAAAAGGGAACGACTACAGACTGAATTGCGAAGCCTTAACCGAGCAACAGCAGAATTGCGCTCAGAGATAAATCGGGTAAAGACAGGACGTACCTATCGTTTGAAGGAGCAAGTAGAAACTGCCGAGAAAAACGGGCAAGACCTGCTAACGACTCTTGCTGGTGATTTGAAACGTAAAGTGCAGTCAAGCCGCTCACAACTGACGCGTCTGATAAATGTGTGGAGTCGTTCAAAAAACTCGTAACTATTTCATAAGCCAAATCTGATAGCCAAATCTGATAATTGATTTTACATAAATTGGGAAGGAATCATCCATGCAACTCACTAACAAAGTCGCTATTGTTACTGGTGCTGGACGCGGAATCGGTAGAGCCATTGCCATTGCTTACGCTGCTGAAGGTGCAAAAGTTGTGATCGCAGCACGAAGCGAAAACCAACTTAATAAGGTGGCAGATGAGATTTCAGCAAATGATGGAAAGGTTCTTGCAGTACCAACTGATTTACAGAACCGTACTGAGGTGGAAAATCTTATCCGCAAGACTATGGAAAGTTACGAACAAATAGACATCCTTGTCAATAATGCTGGTATCAATCCAAGAGGTTTATTTTTAGAGACAACCGATGAAGAGTGGGATGAGGTGTGGAAGATCAATGTTATGGGTGTTGTCCACTGTTGCCGTGCGGTTTTGCCTATCATGCAGGAGCAGAAAAGCGGAAACATTATCAACATCGGTTCTGGATTGGGGATGGTTGGTCACGCTAACCTTAGTATTTATAGTGCTTCTAAAGCGGCTTTGCACGGGTTGACACAAGCCATTGCAGAAGAAGTATGGCAGGACGGTATCATTGCCAATGTACTCATACCCGGCCCGGTAAAAACACAACTTTCAAAACCTGCTTGGGAGAGTACTGATACCTTTAGAGGTCAGAGTGATCCATGGAAGGAGCCAGAGCAGGTTGTGCCATCCGCGCTTTTCCTTGCAACGCAACCCACTGACAGCGGTATGACAGGACAAATACTGAGCATCATGCGCCGAAATAGTCCGTAACACTGTGTTTGAAGGGAAAATGTGGTAGTAATGTCTATTTTATAACGGAAATGAAACGCGCCTGCCTTTTTGTGCCGAACGATACGCTCCTAAAACCATCTCAACAGAAACCCGCCCCGCTTCAACAGACACATCCGCTTCAGTATCATTCTGCAAACAATCTATAAATGGACGTGGAACGCCAGCAATTCGCTCACCGTGGCTGTTCGGAATTGGGATACCAAGGTCTTCCCATGAAGGTTGCTCTCTTGTATACAGTTTCAGTGCCACTGCATCTTCTGGTCGTGGCATATTGCACGAAGGCCCATCACCATAGTTCTGAATGGCAACGCCTTCATCACCATATATCTCTGTCGTATTTTCACCCGCGAGTGTCACAGAGGTGTTAATCAGAATAGCCATTGCACCACTTGCAAACCGATAGACAGCAACGCCTGTGTCATCAGGCGCAACATCTGTCAAAACATTATCTATTTCGGCAATAACGCTGGTAGGTTTACCGAGCATCCAATAGATGAAATCGGTGGCATGAGACGCATCATCCATGAACATGCCCATATTCTTGACTGGATCAATGTGCCAACGACTTGGTCCTGTTACAAATGCCTCATTAAAGAGCACATTGATGCAGTGCCGCCGTCGCAGCAATCCTATTTTTCCCAAAACTCCACTCTCAATGAGTTTCCTCATAGCGATGTTCGCTGGATCACGCCGCATCTGGTGTGCCATCATAAACTTAACGCCAGATTGTTGCACAGTCTCAGCAATTTTATCGCAATCTTCTAAGGTGAGTGCCATCGGTTTTTGGCAAAGGATGTGTTTGCCTTCTGATGCCGCAGCTTCCACCATCTCCGCGTGCCGATTTGTTTCGCACGTCACAATAACGGCATCAATTTCAGGATGATTGACAGTATCTTCAAGATGAGGTGAAAAGTTCATTCCGAATTGTGAGGCAGCGTTTTCGCCGCGTTCAATGTTGTCGTCCCAACAAGCGATGAGCTTAACATCGTCAAATCCCTGCATCCTGTTGCAGTATGCGTTCGCGTGTCCATGCGCGAAACTTATTACGCCAATACCAATCTTTGTATTCATATATGTGTTATCCAATCTGTGAGGGTCTGTTGTGAATCAATTTCAGGATTAAAGACAAGCAATCCTTCATCTTGTGCAGCTCTAAGAAGACGCTGATCTGAGGCAACGAGTACTAATCTATCACCCGTATTACGGAGTTCTGTAGAGATATCTAACGCAGAGCGTAAGACAATTGCATCAACAGAATTGAGTGAGTGGTTTTCAATCAAATACATTGAGCTTAAAACAAGCGTATCGGGAATTGAAATCGTCTTAAAATCTGAGGAGTTGTGAATTATTTCATGATTAAAGTTAATTCCTGCTTGAGAAAATCAAGGTCTCTGATTCGCCCATCGTTCTTCTTACGCACGCAAACCCAAAACATTTCAACAACCCCAAGAATCAGACATATTAATCGGTTCAAAGGAACATGGGTGAATAGAAAATTGATTTTATCACTCCCAACCTCTTGAGTATAACGCTTAACGAGGGCACTTGCATCAAAATAAAAGTAGTACATACTTATTTCTCTCGTTCTTCAATAATTGCTCGACTGAATTCGTTATCCTCAGCACGGATACCACTTTTTGCCATACGCTCTTGTAGTTCCTCAGCTGGAATTGGTTTGCCAGAAATTCCTATTTTCTCAAACACTTCTTGGATAATATCCGCATGCTGCTTTTTGTTACGTCCATAAAAGGACATCACCTCTTCACCTGTTTTACAATTCTTTGGAGTCCGTGTTACTACAGTGTCTGTGAGCAAAGAGAGTTGTTGATTCAACTCAGTAATCCTCTTTTCAAGACGATCTAAGCGTTCTATGACTGGGCTAAGTGTTTCTTTTTCTATCATAAGCTCCTTTATTTTCTCGTTCTTCAATAATTGCACGGCTAAACTCGTTATCCTCAGCACGAATACCGTGTTGCCGCATACTCTCGCGTAGTTCTTCAATCGGACCAGGGTCGAAATCAGGTGGATAACCCACCCGTTCCAAAATTTCCTCAATTATTTTCACACCAATATTTGCATCTTGATTCTCGTTTTTTGTGTTGATTTGCGTTATCTCGTCACTTGTTTCGCTATTCTGAGTAGCATTAGACACTAATTCCTTGACCAATAAAGAAAGCTGCAGATTTATATTTATAACTACTTTTTCCAATCTATCTAAGCGTTCAACGACACTTTCAATTGTTACTTTTTCCATCGAAATTTCCTCCTTATTTCTCTTGTTATTTATTTTTCACCAAAACAATCCGAACCTCCGCATCTACACCTTTTTCACTAACATGCACATTCGCTGTAATTGGGCCGAGGGATTCTAACGGAAACAGATTGTTTTTGATATGCTGCATTAAAACGGCATCCAATTTTTGTCCCGAAAGAGAAGCAAACAGTGTTGCGATTGGTATAAAACGTTTTATTTCTGGCACCAGTAGATTTGGCTGAATAAACGTCTGTATACCATTATGAGAAAAGGTTACATCGCTTAATGTTGGTGTGTCTCCTGAATTCGCATCAAGCACAGATTTTAATCCTGCAAGTGTGGTGCTAAAGAAAAAATGATTATCAACAATAGCATATCCACCTATAAATGCTAATAGGAAATTGAGGCGTAGTTGGACTGGTTGCACCGTGATGCCTTTGTATTCTTGTGTTTCAAGGAATTCAAGCGGTTTGCCAGACACTGAAATTTTCGTATTTTTTAGCTTTTCAATTTCTGTAGAAAATGTTGCTTGGTCTTGTATTGGTGCGTGCAGAATTAGTGAAGGAAATTTTGAGACTTCCTCCTTTTCCTCGTTATGCGTGACTAAGGCAACAGTAATTTCTGGATCCAAATGTTGGGACAAATTGAGTGCAGCTGAATCAACCTCAATCGCTAAGTTATCTTCTAACATTTTCCATGTCTTAATCCAATTATGATTCGGATTGAATGTAGCTAATGCTGTTTGTTCAGGAAGGAATGAAGGTTTGTGTTGTGCTTTTGATTGAGGTGTAACAGGTTTTTCAGAATTTCCAAAACGATATTGCGAAATAATAAGACCGTCTTCATACCGATTCCCAAACGTCCAGAATTCCCCTTTGCTTGACAACGTAGAAATCTGCTCAGCAAGTGAACTGAAATTGCCCCCAAGACTTTGCAGCACAGCAGAAAGATGAGGAACATCTAAATATCCCGTATTGGTATCACTATCGTAACTGACTTGAATTTTCTCCTTTAGCGGATGTCGGACAAGAAAACTATCCTTTTTTCCAGCATAAATATCAATTACCTCTGCTAAAAGCAACGGATTGAGACTTAAAACTCCAATTTTCCCGATGAAAGTATAACTAAAATCAAGCGGATATCCGGTAATGGTATTAATGGTTAGTCCATTATATTCGGTCTGGATTCTTTTGTAATTGGGATTAATTGCGTCTGTAGCCGTAATTGCTTCAATAGCGAGTTTTTCGGGTCCGCCTACTTCTGTAATAAGTAAAAACGAGAGTTCACCTTCACGCTGATAAATAGCGAGGATCGCTTCTTTGCCGAAATGTCCTTTGACTGCCCGCATGTCAAGTTTGCCACCCATTTCGTATTCCCACACCAACTTTTGATAAACGAGTTGTCTCCACCAGAGTTGCCTTTTGATGTGGCTGAGGATCGGCATTTGTGCAGCTTGTTTTCCCAATTCACTACGGTTGAACGTCTTAACAAGTCCTTCCAATTCCTTGAGTGTCAAATAACAAATTGGGGATTCAGGGAGTAGCGTAATAAGACTCTGTTCAGGTTTCCAAAGTGCAGTTTGCTGGTATATAACGGTGGACAAAACAATTATACCTATCAGGACAATCAGAATTATGAAGATGAGTTTTTTTTTGGAAAATCTCATAAGGTTCAAACCCGCTCATACTTCAAGTTTATTATCATTGATTATAGCACATCTCGTGTGCAGTAGACAATTCAAAATAGATTGCCTAATTGGACGAACTGTTATAAAATCAACAACATAATCATGAAACAAGGCGAACAAATTCCAACAAACACTCTCAAAATCCGTCCGTTTTCTATCCTCCTAATCTGCGTATTGGTGCCACTGAATTGTTGGTGGGTTTCCGCCTCTATTCTGCGTGGTGGCGGTAGTCCAACGCAGGTTTCCCTTTTTTACAATGCTGTTATAACCATTTTAATTCTGTTTGGGATTGGACTCCTTTTACGTCGGTTGAATCGTATCCTTGCGCTGAATCGCGCTGAGTTGCTCGTGATTTACACATGCATCTCTATTGGTGCTGGACTCGCTGGTGTTGATAGGTTTCTTGTCTTGATGCCGCTCATTGGGCATGCACACTGGTTTGCTACACCCGAAAATGACTGGATAAATCTATTTCATCTGCATATTCCAGAATGGTTGGTGGTCAGCAATAAACGCGCCCTTGAAGGCTACTATTACGGGTTTTCCAGTATTTATGAATCGCAGAACTTAATTGCTTGGATACCCAAAATATTTTGGTGGACACTCTTTATTGTTGCTGTTCACCTTGTTATGTTATGTTTAAGTTTGATATTTCGGAAGCAGTGGGTTGAATCCGAGCGACTTAGCTATCCCATTATCCAGCTACCGTTTGAGATGACAGCATCTAAAGGGCGATTTTTCCGATCCCCATGGATGTGGATGGGACTGGCAATAGGTATCACGATTGATGTTATCAATGGATTAAACTATCTGTTTCCCGCTGTGCCAAGCCTTGGCGGCAAACTATTTGATTTACGCAGAATCTTCACAGAACGACCATGGAACGGCATTGGATGGAGTCCTATCGGCGTTTTTCCATTTGGTGTCGGGTTATCGTTTTTTATACCGCTTGATTTATCTTTTTCGTGTTGGGCATTCTGGTTAATCTGGCGAGCAGAGCGATTGATAGGGACAATTGCGGGGTGGCGCGGGTTGCCACGTTTCCCTTATGAAGCGGAGCAGTCTCACGGGGCATATCTGGGACTCTGCGTTCTCGCTATCTGGATGAGTCGGCGGTATTTGAAACAGATTGCAACAAGTGTTTTTACAAGAAATCAGAAACTCAGTGGACGAGACTCACCGAGTCAAGATGAACCCGTATCATATCGGCTAATCCTTTTCGCGCTGCTTGCAGGTTCTGCCTTTATCATTGGATTTTGCCTCAAGATGGGTATGAGTCTTTGGATAATCGTTGTCTATTTCGCAATTTGGTTTGCGATTGCGATTGCTATTACGAGACTCCGGGCAGAACTTGGATCGCCCGTGCATGATTTACACTTCATCGGGCCAGATGAAATGTTACCGAGATTAGTCGGTATCCGCAGATTGGGTGCTGTGAATTTGACTGGTTTTGCATATCTTTACTTCCTCAACCGAGCACACCGTTCGCACGCGATGCCGCATCAACTTGAGGGATTCAAACTTGCGGAAGGTGCAAACATTCCAATACGACGGTTCGCAATGCTCATGATGTTAGCATCTGTTTTAGGTGCGCTCGGTTCATTCTGGGCATTTTTGTCCATGTATTACGCAGAAGGTGGCGGTCCCGGATTTGGCAGAGAATCTTTCGGAAGGTTGGAGTCGTGGTTAACTTACGCTGCACCGCCAGATGTTCCTGCTATCAGTTTTGCAACGTTTGGCTTCGTTGTAACACTACTGCTCGCTGCAATACGGATGCGGTTTATCTGGTGGAATCTACATCCCGTTGGATATGCTATTTCCGGCAGTTGGGCAATCAACCCGATGATAGGTTCCATCTTTGTAGGATGGCTACTGAAGTGGCTTGTGCTAAAATACGGAGGCATCCGTTTGCATCGAAAGGCAATCCCATTTTTCCTTGGAATTGTATTAGGAGAATTCGTAATTGGCGCGTTCTGGAGTCTGTTAGCAGTTGCACTCGATCAACCGATGTATCGCTTCCTGTTTTAGTTTGTACATAACCCAAGTTGCTACCTACAAGATTTTAAGTGTGCGTTGGCCATTTTAATAGAGCATAATTCATTGTTAGTGGTATTTCGTAGCGTAAACTTTTAGTTTGCGCACTCACAGACACAAACTAAAAGTTTGTGCTACATAGGTAACAACTTAGGTGTACATAAAAGAATTGCTATTTTTTCTCTTTGTGATATAATATTACAAAAATGCAAGGCACGGTAGAAAATTGAAATTACAGCAGAAAGCGAAAATCATATCAGAGACACTTGAGGATTTATTCGGTGTTCCAAATTGGGATGGTACGGAAGATGTCTTGGAATGCCTCATTTTAACCATTCTGTCCCAGAATACTACTGATGTCAGTCGTGATAAGGGGTACGCTCAGCTCAGAAAGAAATTTCCAACTTGGGAAGATGTCTTGAATGCGGACGCTGATGCGGTAGAAGCAGAAATAAAAATTGTAGGGTTAGGAAAACAGAAAACTGAGACTATCAAAAACTTTCTCTCGTGGCTCAAAGCAGAATATGGAGAGTTGTCGTTGGAGTTTCTCCACGATATGAAAACGGAAGATGCGTTAGACTTCCTCATTCAACATAAAGGTATTGGTATCAAAACAGCTTCTGTTACACTCTCTTTCGCGTGCGGCAGAGAGGTTTTTCCTGTTGACACACACATTATAAGGATTTCTAAACGCCTCGGACTTGTTCAGCCGAATTGCAGCGCAGAAAAGGCTCATTATGAGTTGCCCCCGATTGTACCGAAAGGAAAATCGTATCCGTTTCACATGAACCTGATATACTTCGGCAGACAAATTTGTAATGCACGAAAACCGTTGTGTGAACAGTGCCCTTTGACGCAGCACTGCCTTTACTATAAAGAGAACTCGCAAACTTAGATTGTGCTTATTTTTTTTGGAGACAGGATATGTTTAATTGGAGAAATTTATCATGGAAACACCTATTTGTCGTTTTGTTGATATTACATATTCTGCCGCTCTGGATTTTTGCTTATTTTCCCTCTCAAGACGGTCCAAGCCACGTTTACAACGCATTGGTACTGAAAGAATATTCTGATCACGCCAACTATAAGATACGGGACGCTTGGCAACTTAATATTACCATCTTTCCAAATTGGTTATCCCACATTGTCCTTGCTGCACTTCTCTACATATTTCCACCTGTCATGGCAGAAAAAGTCTTCCTGACGATTGCAATTGGCATGATACCGATTGCGTTTTTCTATTTTATTGATGCTGTCCACAAAGAGAAAAAAGAGAGGTTTCTGTACGCTTGGCTCGGTTTTCCGTTTGCCTATAATTACCTTCTCTACATGGGATTTTATAACTTCACACTCAGCATCTCTTTTTTCTTCTTCAGTTTCGGTTTCTGGTGGAAGCATAAGGAAAACATGCAGGTTAAACATATCTGCGTGCTGTATGTGCTGTTACTGCTTACCTATTTGTCCCATATTGCATCTTATGGACTCGTCGTGTTAGGTATTTCTCTTGCAGCGGGTTGTATATGGGGATGTCAGGCATTAGCAGAAGCATGGCGAGTACGAAACCAGCAAACCACTGATGTGCTTAAGCAATTCATGCTTGCGATTAAGCCTTTTTTCCGTTTCCTTCTCTACATGGTGCCGATCTATTTTATCCTGATGGATTACTATCTAAAAAGTCTCAAACTGCATCCTACAGGCAACCATAAGGGGATGGACTATATTAGAGACTATTTCTTTGATATCGGATGTCTTGTTTATTTTACCTTTTGGCATGCATCAGCTAATTCTTTTCTGCTCATTGTTCTGGGAATAGCTATACTTATTTCGTTAGGTTACCGAATCTACCGTAGAGAGTGGGTAAAACAGACTGATGTGTTTTTGCTGATTGCAATCATGTTTACTTATATGTTCATCAAGGCCCCGTGGAGTTACGGACCTGGCGGGTGGATTAACGATAGAATTTACATTTACATCTTGCTGATGTTAGCACCCTGGTTAATCATAGATATGCACAAATTCGTTCGCTACGGTATCACGACGTGCCTAATTATTTTTGCACTCATCCATTTCGGTAGGACTGCCTACGAACACGGATCTATCTCGCCAGAGATGGCTGAACTCGCATCAGGTGCAAAGTTGATAGAACCACATACGACGTTTTCCATTCGTACTGCAGATGGACACAAATCTGAGGCACTCGGACGGGTTAACCCTGTTGCTCCCTTTATACATACACAAGCCTTCTATGGTGTATATGCGGATGATGTTGTCCACATGGCAAACTATGAGGCTAACTATTACTACTTTCCAGTAAATCGAAACAATAAGGATAGCGTAGAATTAGGTTATATTCGTGCTGACTATGTTGTTGCTTGGTACTATCCAGAAACTGAACCGTTTGCAGACCTTAAACCTGATTACGATATTATCCATGAAACGAAACACCTTAAATTATTCAAAAGAAAAACGCAAGAACCGGTACTTGAGCTCTGGGATGAGACAGAAGTGGGTAATCTGATAATCCGTTTTGATATGCAGCCTGACAATGCTGAAGTCGAAGAGAACTACCATATCGTTGGTCCGAAAACAATGTATGTAAGTGGAAAATATGGTTGGGATACGGAGTGGAATCCCAGAGAACAGACGAATACCACAAACTGGAGAATTTCTCCTCGTGAAGCATATATCGGACCGCCAGAAGATTCCACGCCACTCACAAGAGATGCAGTCTATGGCAAAGAAGATGCTGCTTTTAGACTTGACCTGCCAAATGGCACATATCGTGTAACCAGCATTTTTCAATCAGCAGAAGAAGCAACACATGAAGTCAATATGTTGGCAAATGGAAAGCAAATTATAAAAAAACTCATAGTGCCGCCTCACAACGAAAGGGTTGAAAAGGAAGCCACGGTTGCGGTGGAAAACGGCTATCTTGCTCTTGTAATTTATACACCCAAAAAACGGATACCGACTGATAAGAAACATAGCCATTGGATATGGAACGGTTGTGTCGTTGAACAGATCACTACTGAGGAAGAATAACTTTATTCTAATTAATTCATTGTTGATTATTATAGATTTTATGTGAATTATAAACTACTAATACACACTAATCAATGTGATTCCTATTATTTCAGAATTAAACGTACTAAGGAGAATTGAATGATTAAACCACATGGAGCTGAAACCTTAACACCGCTTTATGTTGCGGATGATGCAAAACGCGCCGAACTGACGAAGGAGGCGGAACAACTGCCGTCTGTCCTGATCACCTCAGGAGCAGCTGCATCAGCCGTTATGCTTGCATCTGGATACTTCACCCCGCTGACAGGATACATGAACATCGCTGAGGCAACAAGTGTTGCTTCTGATATGAAACTGCCCAACGGACTTTTTTGGCCCGTTCCTATCATGAACATTGTCCCTGATGATCAACTCACAGATGCGGTGAAAAACGCTGACCGAATTGCCCTACGCGATCCGAACGTTGAAGGGAATCCACCACTCGCTATTATGAAGGTTTCGGCAATCGAGACACTTTCAACAGAACAGAAGCAACTCCTCATTGAAAAGACCTTCGGAACTACCGACCCGGAACATCCCGGTGTCCCCGCTTTCGCAGATGTCGGAGATAACGTCCTCTCCGGTTCTATTCAAGTGTTGAACTACTCCTATTTCCCCGAAGACTTTCCGGATACATTCCGCACAGCCGTTGAAATCCGTGAGGACATCGCGGCGCGTGGATGGGATACAGTGGTCGCATTTCAGACGCGGAACCCGATGCACCGTGCCCATGAGGGACTCTGCAAAATCGCACAAGAGGCAGTCAATGCCGATGGTATTCTAATTCATATGCTTCTCGGTAAGCTAAAGCCTGGGGACATTCCCGCTGCTGTTCGTGATGCTTGCATCCGTACGATGGTGGAACACTATTTCCCCGAAAATACCGTCTCTATCACCGGTTACGGGTTCGATATGCTCTACGCCGGACCGCGGGAGGCACTGCTCCATGCCGTTTTCCGTCAGAACTGTGGTGCATCACACTTCATCGTCGGACGCGACCACGCAGGCGCAGGCGGTTACTACGACGCATTCGATGCCCAGGAGATTTTCGACACAATCCCTAAAGACGCACTCGAAATCGGTATCTTCCGTGCTAATTTTACCGTATGGAGCAAAAAGCGCAATGAAATCGTCATGATGCGCGACGGCTCACACGATGCAGACGATTATTTCTCTATCTCTGGCACGAAAATGCGTGAAATGCTCGCCGCTGGCGAACCACTTCCACCCGAAATTTCACGTCCTGAAGTTGCTGAGATTTTGATGGAATATTATCAAAGCGAAGTAAATTAATAAACCACCGTGCATGCCATCCAATATACCAAAAGCATCCCACGTTATCTTGCAATGCGCTACCTTGGAAAAAAGTGGTGCAGTCTCTACACGTCCCCAATTTCCTGCGTACACCTCGTTGACATACCGGAGCCACAATTGCCGACCCCGCAATGGGTCAAAATCAAAATCCGACTCAGCGGTATCTGTGGCTCCGACTTAGCAACGATAACAGCAAAAGGAAGTCCCTATTTTTCGCCATTTACATCAACCCCTTTTGTCTTGGGACATGAGATCGTCGGAGAAATTGAAGAAATCGGTGATGCAGTTGAAGGTTGGTCTATCGGGCAGAGGGTAGTTGTTGAACCTGCACTCTCTTGCATAGTCCGCGAGATTGATCCGCCGTGCCACCAGTGCCAAAACTTGCGTTTTGCCAACTGTGAAAATATCACAAAGGGGAGCATCTCTGCGGGCATTCAAACCGGGTATTGTCGGGATACAGGAGGTGGGTGGAGTCAATATGTTCTCGCGCATCAATCACAACTGCACCTTGTCCCCGATGATATGTCGGACGAATTGGCTGTCCTGCTTGAGCCGTTTGCTTGTGCGATACATGGCGTTCTGCAGGCGGAATTCCAAGATAAAGATGACATCTGTGTCATTGGCGGCGGCACTATTGGGTTGCTTACTGTTGCAGCACTGCGGATGCTCGGCTATCAAAAACGCATCGTTATTTTTTCCAAATATCCCCACCAACAGGAATTGGCACGCGATCTCGGCGCAATTGTCGTGATACCTGCAAATAACAGTCGTTACGCCATTTTCTCTGAATTGATTGATGCTGAATCTTATCAACCTGAGCTTGGACAACAAGTTTTATTGGGAGGGGTGGATTTAACTTTTGATTGTATCGGTTCAAGTATTACAATAGATGACGCACTCCGTTTCACGCGGGCAGGTGGCGAAGTCATCTTACTCGGTATGCCGGGCATACCGAAAAATATAGACTGGACATCAATATGGTATAAGCAGTTACGTGTAAAGGGGGCATACACCTATGGTCTTGAGTCGTATAACGATGAACAAATCCACACATTTCAACTCGGATTCCAGCTCTTGCAGGAACATGGAGAGCAATTGCTTCCACTGGTCGGTACGCCATTTTCACTACGTGATTATAAGCGCGCGATCCAGACTGCCCTGAACACAGGAAAAACTTCTACAGTCAAAACCGTTTTTGACTTGCGAATAGAGTAGTAAAGGCAACATTCAGGACCAAGCAGACCTTAACAACTCTTCTATTTCCAATCCAATAGTAGGAGATGGAAGCGACTCATTCTCTTGACGTGCAATCTCTATCCACTCATCAACAATCTCACATAACTCCCGATATACTTCAACTTCATCATCACCATGACAACATGGTCCGATAACTCCCGGACAATACCCGATATAACATTGGTCATCGTCTGACCACTTCACAATTTTAATATACTTCATACGTTCAGTCATTTTGAGACTCCTCTATGTTCTTCACTCCTTTCCTTGATAGAATACCATAATAACGATTGAATCTCACCTTATTTTTAGAAAATTTGATTATTCTAATTTTTGTATTTTCACTATTATGTGCTTCTATCGGAATCTGTTAAAAAACTTGCACTCTTCCCCTAACTATGCTAAAATAAATACAGCATTTAAGCTACAACAAACATCGTATGAGATAGGTTTTTCAGTAAATGAGATACTTCACCTACTTCGGAAATCACCTCGTAAATGCCAAAATACCGGACAATTCGGAGGTATTCTACGCTAAACCTCCGTTGCCGGGCATAAAACGTGCTGCACTCAGTGAGCATACGCAGCATGCCTTTGAAAACCCGCTTGAGATGCCACCGCTACGTGAACTCGTTAACGGCAATTCAAAGGTGCTTATCCTCTTTGATGATAACTGCCAACCTTTTCCGCTAACCAAAAAGCCGGATATGCGGCAAATTATGATCGAAACACTCCTGAAGATGTTGGACGACTATGGCGTAGAAAAAAAGAACATCCAACTGATGTGTGCAGTTGCACTCCACCGGAAGATGAAGGAACATGAACTCGCCTATATGTTAGGCAAAGACATTATGGACGAGTTCTATCCGCATCAACTCCGAAATTTTGACGCTGAGGATAGCGAACAGATTGTTGAAGTAGGGAAAACGGAGCATGATGAAATCGTTGAGACAGATAAAGCTGCCCTTGATGCCGATCTAATCATTTATGTTGATATGATCCAGATTCCCCTCAATGGTGGACACAAATCTGTTGCAGTAGGGCTTGGAACGTATAACTCTATCGCACCGCACCACTCACCGCACATGACATCGGAGAGTCCACATGTGATGCAGCCAGAAGGTTCACACATGCATGCTTGTATTGAACGGATGAGTCGTCTCATTCAAAAAGAGACACCGATTTTAGTCCTGGAAGCAGCGATGAATGGCGCGATATATCCCTTCCATCTCCGTTATGTTGGAAAATCGAACCGGGACTGTAACATTGCTGAGAAGATCATCAAAACGTTTACACCTGCAACTTTGTCACTTTTACCTGAATCTGTCCGATATAATATACTGAAAGGTGTCCGAACAGACTATGAACCGATGGCAGTAAACGCAGGTGACATTGATGCTGTTCATGCGAGAACGTTGGCATTGATGAAAGATCAATTGGCAATAGATATTCCGCGCCAGTACAGCACTTTAGTATTTGGATTGCCCGATATGAGTCCTTATGCCGTTGATGCGCGTATCAATCCTGTTTTGGTTGTGAGTGACATCTTAGGGTATGTATTCAACTGGTTCTATAACAAACCGATTATCAAAAAGAACGGCGTTGTCATCATCATGAACCCGACCTACGAGATATTTCACGAAGAGTATCACGTGGCATATAAAATGTTTTATGACGAGGTGCTTGCGGATACAACGGAACCGTTTGAGATGCAACAGAAGTATCAAGAAAAATATGCAAAGGACGAGTATTTAATTGACTGTTATCGGGATAAATTTGCGCATCACGGTTTTCATCCGTTTACTGTGTGGTATTGGGCAACGTATCCGTTGAAATATCTATCAAAGGTGATTTTGGTAGGTCCAAAAGAACCGCGGGTGGCGCAGCGATTAGGTGTTGAATGGGCAAAGAACTTAGATGATGCGCTTGCGATGGCACGCGGAATTTCTGGTGATGATGATGTGGTTGCCTTGACGATGCCACCGTTCTTCTATGCAAATGTAATGAGTTAATAACTGAATCCGATACCAAAAGCAAATTGACAAACTATGATTACCAGTAAAAAAATCCCAACGGAAGAAGAAATAGAAAAGGATTTTCAGGAATTCTTTAAAAAGAAGTACGGCGACGGTTTTAGTGTTAGCTTAGGTCGTGTGGCTGGACCTCATGTCTCACCGGATCAAACCGAAGGAGAGCCACCCGAACCGCAAAAATCCTTTGATTTGAAGTTTGACCTCAAACCTAAGGATATAAAAAAATACTTGGATCGGTATGTCATCAAGCAGGATGAAGCAAAGAAAGCACTCGCGATAGCAGTTTGTGACCACTACAACCACGTCCGAGAATGCCATGAAAATCCAGAAGCTGCGGATACCGACTACTCAAAACAGAACATCGTTATGCTCGGTCCAACCGGTGTAGGCAAAACATATCTCATCAGACACATCGCTAAGTTAATCGGTGTGCCGTTTGTCAAAGCAGATGCCACCCGATTTAGCGAAACCGGTTATGTTGGCGCAAATGTAGACGATTTAATTCGTGAATTGGTTGCGCAAGCGGATGATAACCTTGAATTGGCGCAATATGGGATTATCTATCTTGATGAAGCGGATAAAATTTCCACACCACCGAATATTATCGGGCGCGATGTCAGCGGGCGTGGTGTGCAAATCGGACTTCTGAAGTTGATGGAGGAAACCGAAGTTGACCTTAGAGGTGGCAACGATGTAGCGTCTCAGATGCGTGCCGCAATGGAATTCCAGAAACGCGGCAAAATAGAAAAAGAGGTGATTAATACCCGCCATATCTTGTTTATTATTAGTGGTGCGTTCACTGGTATGGAGAAGATTATCAAAAAACGCATGCACCAGAGCAGGATCGGTTTCAATGCTGAGATTGCAAGCCAAAAAGATGATGCCGCAGAATACTTGGCACACGTAACGCCGAAAGACTTCATTGATTTTGGTTTTGAACCAGAATTCATCGGTAGGCTACCTGTGCACGTAGTATGTAGTGAATTGGCGGTTGACGATCTCTTTTATATTTTGAAACATTCCGAAGGCTCTATCATTCGGCAATATGAAAACGCCTTTCGTGCTTACGGTATTACCGTCCTGTTTTCAGAATGTGGATTGCGCCGAATCGCCGAAAAAGCAATAGAACAAAAAACGGGAGCGCGTGCGCTGATGACTGTCTGTGAAAAGGTTTTGCGTAACTACAAGTTTGAACTTCCCTCTACAGGTGTGACGGAATTTGTTGTTACTGCAGAAGTTGTTGATAATCCTGATGCTGAACTCAAGAAGATTACGGAAGATACTGATTACAACCGCAACGCGGTGATGCACGAGCAGGTTCGCAGATATGAAGCACGGTTCTATGCCGACCATGATTTGAAGATTGCGTTTGACACAGAGGCAACAGATGCCATTTGTGAGCGCGCGTCAGCACAAGAAAAATCTATATCACAGATTTGTGATGATATTTTAAAAAGTTATCAGCACGGGTTGAATCTCATCAAACAGAACACAGGACAATCATCATTCACCTTTCCCAAAGAGGTTGTGGAAAATCCAGACCCAGTGCTTGAAGAGTGGATCCGTGAGTCATACACCACAAAACGTTAAACCGAAGGAATCATAAAAAAATCATATTATGCAAACAGAGAGATCTGCACAACCAGAACCGTTGGATATTCGCGAGATGGGAACTCCTATCGATGGAGAACCCCAATATAGTGAACGTCGATTGTTCTTGCAACTCCATGTCTTTGAAGAGTGCCACGACCCAACACCCATCGTTGAAATGCTTGAAAATAGTAGTCTGAGCACAGTGTTGTATGACGATCTGAATCATCCAACAGGTATCGGTATGCTTTTTCTCGCGGAAAATCCAACGGTGTTGATTACAGAAACGCGTTCCTTACTACAAAATGCACAAGAGGTATCTAACCTAATTTATCGGTCCGAGATGACGATGATTGGAAGAACATATTCAAGCGGTAGAGAACCCAATTTAGAAGAATGGCTTATCAACAAACCGCGTAATAATGTTCTCAATCCCGACTTTCCTTGGGCAATCTGGTATCCTCTCCGTCGAAAATCGGAATTTTATCAACTTGAACCACGCGATCGTGGCAGAATATTAGGTGAGCACGCTATGCTCGGACGTAGTTACGCCGCAGAAGGCTATGCAAGCGATATCCGCTTGGCATGTTTCGGTTTAGATACAAATGATAACGAATTTGTAATTGGCTTGGTGGGATCAGAATTATATCCGTTATCACGACTGATACAGGATATGCGCAAAACAGAGCAGACAACTAAATATATTGAATCCCTTGGTCCCTTCTTTGTCGGAAAGGTCCGAAAACAGTTTGGTTAGAGTTCCCTATTATCCAGCCTTACTCCATATAACAGAAAATGAGAAACATACTTGCAGTTTGCACGAAAGAACTTTATACTTATTTTGTTTCACCGATCGCCTATTTTGTCTGTATTGTATTTTCAGCAATTTCGGGGTTTCTTTTTTTTGTTGATTTACTTATAGCCAGCACTGAAGACGGTTCTGGTGCTGGTGTCATGCAGGCTCTCTTCCTGCAAATGGCTACGATTCTCCTCTTTTTGACCCCAGTGTTAACGATGAAACTATTTGCTGAAGAACGCAAGTCTGGAACAATTGAACTGCTCCTTACCTCACCGATTACAGATGGAGAAGTCGTCTTAGGCAAATTTTTTGCAAGTTGGATATTACTCCTCATTATGCTTGCATTGACGCTGCTTTTTCCGTTCTTGACACAGCGCTTTGGTCCATTAGACAGTGGCGTTTTACTCAGCGGTTACCTCGGACTCATTCTCATCAGTTCATGCTTTCTTGCATTTGGTTTACTGATGTCTTCAATGAGTAAGAATCAAATCGTTGCTGCATTGGCAAGCTTTGGATTTTTTTTAATTTTATGGTTAATTGGAGCACTCTCTTCTCGTGCAGGACCAATAGGGAAATTTCTAAGTTATCTATCATTTAATGAGCACTATAGCGATTTTTCACGTGGTATTATCCATCTAAAAAATATTGTCTATTACGTGAGTTTTACTGGTGTTTGTCTTTTCGCGACGTTCAAATCAATTGAGTCATCGAAATGGAGATAAGATATGGCAGGTAAAAACGCTGTAGGACCTCTGTTCGGTTTTCTTACCTTAATTTTCTGTTTTGTCTCCATTGCAAGTCTATTCCTAAAATCGTGGTTGGTTTTTACGATTTTTTTGATTCTCTGCCTAATATCACTTGCAATTTTTGCTCGCTTGCACTTTAAAGAATTTGTGCATTTCTTTATTAGTAGGCAGCTTCGTTATGGAACAAACGTAGCGCTGAGTATACTTGGTGTTATAGGCATAGCAGTGTTTGTCAACGTTATTGTAACACGGCAGTTCAATAAAAGAGTAGACTTAACCGAATCGCGGCGTCACTCACTTTCTGAACAAACGAAGCAAATTCTTAAAACACTTAACAAAAAAATAGATATTATTGCGTTTTTCAGCGATGAAATCCCACAGTTAGCAGCCCTCGCCAAAGATAGGTTAGGATTGTATCAACACGAATCTGAATTAATAAACGTTTCATTTAAAAATCCTAACATTGAGACTGCGCTTATCCAAAAGTATGATTTGAAATATGACGGAACGATCGTATTTGAAAGTAAGGATCGGGTAGAGAAAGTAACGATCATTGACGAACAAAAATTTACAAGTGCACTCCTCAAAATCATTCAAAATAAAACTAAAAAGGTTTATTTCCTAAGTGGTCATGGCGAACATGGGATTGGTGACACAACTAATAATAGGTATCGGCAGGTAAGAACGGAATTGGAGAAGCAAAATTATGAAGTGCTTTCGCATTCTCTATTAAAGGAACCTCAAATCCCAGAAGATTGTGACGTTCTTGTCGTTGCTGGTCCAACAAAACCTATAGGACCAAAAGGAATAGATACAATTGAAAAATACTTAGCAAAAAACGGAAAACTTCTTTTGCTGCTTGATCCTTCCGTTAATTCTACAGAAGATGTTAATCATGGACTTGTTCAACTTATGAAAAAATGGGGGGTGAAGATAGGGGATAATTTAGTATATGACCGAGTAAATTTTTACCTTTTGTTAGGTGGTCATAACGCACTGCATTTGCAGTTTGAACCGCATGATATTACCCGTTATTTTTTTCAGGAACAAATTCCCTTTATTTTTTGTCGTTCGGTTACACCTTCGGATGATATACCCAACCACCTCACCGTTAAACCGATAGCAAAAACGATAGGCCCTAAAGGAATCAGTTGGGCAGAGACAGAACGTAAGACGGAGGGCACATTTAGTAGCAACGGTTATACTGCAGGAGTCGATATTCCTGGACCTGTGTCTATAGCTGTGGCAGTTGACCAGAAAATTGATGAGAACATAGAAAAAAAAGAAGCATCAGCACAAACACGTATTGTTGTATTCGGAGATTCGGATTTTGCAACAGATACCCATTTTGCAACTGTTAATCCTGATATACCAGCGTATGCGCCCTTTTTTCCTTCCATTATCAATTGGCTTACATTAGATGAAGACCTTATCACTATTGCGCCACCTGACCCCAGTGGGCAAATCTTACGCAAAATGAATGACCATCAAGTACGCCTTGTTCAGATAACCTCCGTTTTTCTCACTCCTCTAATCGTGTTTATTGCAGGCATGGTTGTGTGGTGGAAACGCCGCGAAGGAGGGGCTGTGTGAGTTTCCGAACAACCCTCATCATTATCATTATATTGGTGGGTATTGCGGCGACATACTTTCTGTTTTTTAATGAACCCACTGAGAACACTTCGCAGAACGACAAACCCAAAATCTTTGAAACTTACGACCTCCCACGCGAAGACATTCAGAAAGTTAGACTTTCGTATGCAGATGATGCATATCAAACATTAACTGTAGTGAAAGATACTGATGGCATGTGGCAGTTAACAACACCTGTTGAAGCCCATGCCGATAGCGCGAAAGTTAACGAAATGTTAGATGATTTTGTTAACAAACGGATTAGACAGACCCTTGAAGTATCAGAATATGACCAGTATGGGCTAAAGACCCCTACAATCAAAGTTGAACTGTGGAAAGACCTTGAAAATTCACCAAAAACGTTTCTCATAGGCAAAAAAGGGATAAACTATTCTGTTTATACCAAAGAGCAGTCGCAAGCGAATATTTTCTTGATTGAATCCAGTGCGCTTGACGATCTCTCAAAATCACCTACAAATATTCGTGATAAATCAGTTATTAAATTCAATCCATATTCAATCATAGAAATTCAGTTTCAGGAACCAGAGACGTTTAAATGTCGGAAAGAAGGAGATATCTGGAAGATGACACATCCACTATCTGTAAATGCTGATACGGATAAAATTGAACATATATTATCGGAATTGCATGCCTTACAGGTGACTACCTTTGAAGCAGATGGCGAAAACGTTACGCCGCTATTAAAAAAATACGGATTAGATAAACCGCGTATCCAATTTACCCTCAAAGATAAAAATAAAATCTATGGACTTGATATCGGGTCTACAGTGCCCTCCGCTAAAGATGAAAATAATGCAGATAAGCAAAACGTCTATGTAAAATCTGTCCATCAAGGTGGAATATACACGGTAGCTAAGGACATTATCCAACTTTTCAACAAATCTATGTTTGACTTGCGTGATAAACGCATCCTTGATTTTCAGAGAGGAGATACAACGAAATTTGAAATCCAACGCGGCACTCAGAAAATTGTTGGTATTAAGTTAGATAAAGATACATGGCAACTACAAAATTCCGAAAAAACAGTGGCAGACCCACAAGTGGTTAGTGACCTATTATTTGGCGTCGATTCACTGGAGGCTATTGAGTTTGTTACTGATTCTCCCAAGAACCTTGCCTTGTACGGATTGGACCATCCCAAAATGCAAGTTTTATTCACTACCCGAGGTGAAGAAAAACCGGCAGTACTACTTATTGGCAACAATACCAAGGAGAATACCGTATATGTTAAAGCAAACAATTCGGATCAGATTACCAGGGTCAAGCGTGACTTGATTGATAAAATTGCAAAAGGTGCAACGTGGTTACGCGATAAACAAATCTTCAAATTTCGTATTGATGATCCAACGCGGGTTACTGTAAAATATAATGACGGTTCACAGGAATATGATGGTGTTCAATTCACCTGCCAACGTCTTGGGACAAATTGGCGGTTAACTTCACCCGTTCAAGAAAACGCGAACAATGCTGAAGTCAATACGCTGCTTTATGGACTGATTGATTTAAAAGCGGAAGAATTTGTAGGTGAACCTTTCGGCGGCGGAAAAAATCAATTACCAAACGCTACAACTGGTTTCAATTTGCCACAAATACAAATTACCATAGAATTGCGGACACAGAAAGTTTTCATATTGCGAATCGGTAAGATCGATTCATCTGGACGTTACTATGGAAGACTTCATAATAAACCGAATCAAATTTTTTTGTTGAATGCAGAAGTAATTCCAAAACTTAAAAAGAAACTTGAGTGGCTCCGTGCAACAGAAGAAGAGTAATCCCGATATATTGTAATTGATAGGAGGGAACAAAAGCCCGCAGTTGTAGGTATTTGCTAATATTTACAAGTTTGTTTTTCGGTTTTACATTGAAGGTTATGTACACATATATTATTCTAACAACCTACTTTTTTTTCATCCTTGAAGTGTTAATGATTAGTCAATCCTTTTTCTATGTACGTCGCGAGCGAAAAACTGAGAGACCCACATATACACCAAAAGTAACGATAATCGCACCCCACTACGGGTGGGATGATGACACTGCTGAACACGCTAAGAGTCTGCTTGATCAGGATTATGAAGGAAAATATCATATCTGCTTCGTGACTCACGAAACAGCTGACTTAGGATACGATGTCTCTTATCCACATCTAAAAGAACTTGTAGAAAACGTTCCCCATGCCGATGCCCTTTTAGCACCTAACATCATTGATAACAACTTACCACGTTCACAAAAAGTTCAGAACCTTATGACGGTGATAGAAAGTTTACCTGAAGATGTTGAAGTTATCGCTTTTGTAGACGCTGATGTAGCAATCCGAAAAGATTGGCTAAGACTCCTTGTAACGCCACTTCAGGATGCTGAAATCGGTGCTACCGTCGGTGGTAGGTTCTATTTTCCGCAAACATGGAACCTACCATCACTTGTTGAAGCTACTTGGGTTAACTTTCAAATGGCATTACAAGGTGACCATCGGTTAACGATGGTATGGGGAGGCTCTAACGCCTTTAGACGCGAATTCCTTGAAAAAGGGCAGATACTACAACGTTGGGAACAAGCAACAATTGAAGACCTTAATACGACTCGCGCAGTACGAGACGTTAAACGTAAAATACATTTTGTGCCAGATTGTGTTGCAGTTACACGCACCTCTAACCGCACATGGGGACAGATTTTTGAATTTACAAATCGACAGATGATTATGACACGCCACATGGGTTTGTGGGCGCAATGGTTCGGCAGTTTGATGCTTTTTTTGCCGAAAGCAGTGCTTATTTTTGGTGCGATACCTTTTATTTTTTCGCGACAAGCCCTGCTACCTGTTGCTTTTATACCATTTTTGGAAGTGCTCAGTTTTCAGCTCTGTTGTAGAAACCTTCCGCAGTGGCTTCGCGATATGCCAAGGATACAAGACACTCTTCGTATCAGTAAATACGCTGCACCGTTTTCTATTTTCCTTGCGGGTATCAACGCTTTGTACGCTGCATTTCAACGAAAGATCGTTTGGGGCGGCGTCCGATATGAAATCCTTTCTGCCACCACATGCAGAGTTTTAGGACGCGTAAAGGATCGGAATTAGATATATCAGAAGTATTATCAAGCGCGTTGTAATACCAAATTAACGGAATTTATCTTTTTTCTGACGGTAAGTGCGGTTTCCTAACCGCACCTGAGCGAGACAGATCACGTTAATTTGGTATAAGAGGGTTTTGTCCGTCCGATTTATGTGTACTAGATTATACTGCCGAGATTATAAAACATTCTTGCATTTTTTGCCAAAATATGTGATAGTACACTTCAAGAAATTTGAGGAGCGAAAAATGGGTGTAGAAAAAATAACGAAATCAGATAAAGAGTGGAAAGAGCAACTCTCACCTGAAGAATATAAAGTCACTCGAAAAAAAGGGACTGAGCGCGCATTTACAGGTAAATATCACGATTGCAAAGAACAAGGTATTTATCACTGTATTTGTTGTGGAAGCCCGCTTTTTACTTCTGAAACAAAATACGAGTCCGGGACAGGATGGCCCAGCTTTTGGGAACCTGTTTCTGATAATTCTGTTGAGACGAAAGCGGATTTTAGCATATTTTTTATGCCGCGCACAGAAGTTGTTTGTAGCCGTTGTGATGCACATCTTGGACATGTCTTTAATGATGGACCCAAGCCAACAGGCAAACGTTACTGTCTCAATTCCGCAGCACTTACGCTCGTCCAATCAGATGGTGAATCCTAATTATAGTGAAATATGCAAATAAGTTTACACATCTTCTGTAGGAGCGATCTCCGAATCGCGACCGAACACCTTGATAGTCGGGAATCGGAGTTCCCTCCTACACCTAACAGTGTCCAAGCAATTTCTAAACTTCACTATAAAATACAAAAGGAGTATTAATGGCATTAAGAAGTCGAATTTCATCGCGATTTTTAGTTAACCAACTTGCAACCGCAATGTCGGAAGACTGGCGTACATCGCGCAAATTCATGCGCTACCAACTTGCTAAGGAATCTTTTAATTTGCGTCATCCATTTGGTGCAAAGCATGGTAAAGGCGATGATGTTCAATTAGTGAGTCTACGAATTACAGATATGTGTAATCTACGTTGTCACTCTTGCGGACAGTGGGGGGACAATGGGTATCTCGTTGGCAAATCGCTCAAAGAATTGAAACAACGTGAAGTGCCTGTAGAAGTGTATAAAAGCCTCGTTGACCAGGTTGTGGATGCGGGGTGGTCGCCTGTGTGGTACATTTGGGGTGGCGAGCCGATGCTATATCCAGGTATCATTGAGTTGATGCACTATATCAAAGAGAAAGGGATGCCTATTTCTCTGGTGAGTAATGCTACCAACATTGCGAGACGCGCTGACGATATTTTGGAAACTTGTAAAATTATCTATCTAAGCGTTGATGGACCTACTGAAGAAATCCATAATACACAACGCCCCGGTGTTACTGAAAACTATGACAACTTCAAAGATGTTAAAGCAGCATTGGAAACCCTCAATGCGGAGAAAGAACGCCGAAATCTTACGTTTCCTTACATTATCCCGCTGAGTTGTGTCACGATGTATAACATTGATGTTGTCGTTGATCTCTATAAGTTCACCAGTCAATATGCCGATGCACAAATTTTCTATTTAACATGGTGGATAGATGCTGAATCTGCCCAAGAACATACAGAGGATTTTGAGAAACGTTTTGGGTTCAAACCGCAAACACATTATGGATGGATTGGCACTTGGCACGACTTTGATCACGGTGTAATTTTGGATCGATTTGAAGAGATGCAGGATCTATCAGAAAAGCAGAAGCGATGCCCACCTGTCATGATGCCACGCCTAAACTCAAAAGGTGAAATCCAAACCTACTATACTGACCATGAACAAACTTTTGGTTACAACCAGTGCGTGAGCATCTTCATGACTTTGGAAATAGATAGCAATGGCGATGTGAGTCTCTGCAGAGATTACCATGACTATATCATCGGCAACATCAAAGATGACAAGGTTGTTGATATGTGGAATAATCAGAAAGCGGTGAAATTCCGTCAGTCCATTAGCACAGATGGACCGATGCCAGTGTGTCGCCGCTGTTGTGGATTAATGGGATTTTAGGCTAATTTGTCTTGTATCCCTCTTCTGTAGGAGCGACCCGCCAAATACCACACGCGTATTTGGCGTTGATTCGCTGGTCGCGACTTTTCGGTTAAAACTAAATAACTTGTTCAGACATTAAACGATAGGAAGATTATATGAAAATAGGTTTACGTATTCCCGGCACTGCCCGACAAATGCCGTTCGCGGATTTCTGTAAGTGGTGTGCTGATAATGGATTTGAAGCAATTGATATTGGTGAAGCAACCCCCGAAGTCGTAAAAACTGCACGGGATGCTGGCTTAGAAATCGGAACAGCAGATTTGCCTGGGACTCGCGAACTTCTCAGCGCAAAGAAGTCTACACAAAAATCTGGTGCAGAAAAAGCAAAAGCAGCTATCCAAGCCGCCGCAGACAACGACGTTCACATTATGTTCTGCGTCTTCGTCCCTGAAGATGCAAGTCTCGGACGTGCAAAAAACTTTGATATATGGAAAGACACCGTTCCACCGATTGCAGAATTTGCTGAGTCAAAAGGTGTTACGATTGCAATAGAAGGCTGGCCCGGCGGTGCACCTGCGTACCCTGCGCTCGGATGTACGCCTGAAATGTGGCGTGCGATGTTTACTGAATGCCCTTCCCCCGGCTTAGGCCTCAACTATGACCCGTCACACCTTGTCCGAATAGGTATTGACCACATTCGCGCACTCAATGAATTTGCTGCTTACGTTAAGCATGTTCACGGTAAAGATACCGCTTTTGATGAGGAAGCGATGTACCTGCACGGCAATTTGGGACCGAGTTTTCACGGACCACGTGGGTTCGGTGAGGATTGGTGGCGATACACAATTCCCGGCGATGGTGTTGTGGACTGGCTCAAGGTGGTCCAACGCCTTGAAGATGAAGGCTTTGACGGAATTTTTAGCGTTGAACTGGAAGATTACCGTTATTGGCAGACATGGGAAGCAGAATCGGAAGGTTTGTTGCGTTCTCACGAATTTCTTTCTTGTTTTGTACGATGAATCTGCAATGGACAATTTAATATGACTAAAATAGCAGGTACTTATCATTGGATTTTCCGTTTGCGGTAATAAAAATATACAATGCATGTTATTACGCGAAAACGACTAAACGAGTTCGTTGAACTGAAAGATAAGACTGCTAAGCCAGCACTTGACCGTTGGTACAGAAGGATGAAGCAAAACGCGTTCCACACACCTGCTGAATTGCTGCAGATGTTTCCATCTCATCAGGTAGATCAAGTCGGTAAATTGACAGTTTTCAACATTGGCGGCAGAACCGCAGCACGTCTTGTCACAGCTATACATTATAACCGACAAAAGGTTTACATTCGTAATGTGCTAACACATACCGAGTATGAGACAGGAAAATGGAAGGAATGACCTATGATAAAAGAAAAACAGATTAACGAGAGTTCAAACGGACTGTCGGTTGTTGAAAAACTTAAAACACCTAACCCAAATACTGTGTCTGCTCCTCTACCTCTTGTGACTGCTGTGGTAAATCTGATTGAAGCAGTTGGCAAAAGTGAAACGCATCTCTTTGGCTCACTGACTGAACGTGATTACCAAGAACTTGTAAGAATCTTAGATAATCTGATTGATGTGGTCGGGGAGGATGAAAACCACATATTAGCTACAGTGATGGATTTCATCAGTGTTCTTATTGAGAATTATGAAAATCAACACGTTCCAGAACTGATGGAGATACAAGTTTAAGACAATGCCTATTTTCAGATTACAGAACGATAAACTCGTCATTGCAGAAGAAACTGATTTGGAACTTGAAAGTCATCTGGAGGATTGGCTTGAAAATAGTCCACCAGCTCTTGCCCAAGAACCAATTCTCTGGATCGGCAGACAAACGAGTGCTGCTGTTGAAGAAAGTACCATCTTTCCTGATCTGCTTGGACTTGATACCGAAGGAAATCTCGTTATAGTTGAGTTAAAACGTGACGAGGCACCACGCGAAGTAGTTGCACAGTTGCTGGAATATGCAGCATGGGCAAACGAACTTGCAGAGCAACAGATTCAGGAAATCGCGGAAGATTACTTTGAGAATGGCGAAGAATTTAAAGGGAAACATTTCCAAGATGTCTTCCAAGATGTCTTTGACATACCCGATACTGACGAAGTTCCACCGTTAAATCGGAACTTGCGATTGTACATTGTAGCAGGAAGTATACCCGCAGGAGTGGCACGTGTTTGTCGATTCCTCCGAACTTCACAAGGCATGGATATCAACTGCATAAATATTTCAATCTATCAAACGGAGGAATCCGATGAAGTAATTGTTAGCATGGAAACAAAAGTTGGCGATGAAAATGTAGTTGTCACCAAAGCTAAAAGGCGATCTGGTGAAAAACTGACTGATCAGATGGTATGGGAAGCGGTCCAAGCATTCACAAACGGAGATGCAAACGTAGAGTTTACACTCAAAGACATTGAACGAGTCGTTTCGGAAAAGCATCCTGATTTCAATGTGGAAAGAGTAAGAAATTGGATAAGGGGAGGCTGTGTTAACTTCCGGACACGACGTAACTATCCTATATGTGAGGATAGATACTGGTGGATAGAAAGGGGAAAATACCGACTATATGATCGGAAAAAGGACAACGCAGAAAGTAATGCAGAGGTTAACCAATCTGAATCCGTGATGGAAAACTCCGCATAAAACCATGCAACAATCCCTCCCAGGCTTTCAACTTCCATCCACAGAAGGCATAAAATACGCCGGCTCCAAACTAAAACTTATCCCACAAATACTCCAACTCGCTCAAAAAGTTGATGCCAAGACAATTTTAGACGGTTTTTCAGGCACAACCCGTGTCTCACAAGCATTCGCCAAACTCGGCTATTCGGTTATCTGCAATGACATCGCCCCGTGGTCTGAAGTTTTTGGTACTTGCTACCTTCTCAACACAAAACAGCCATCAGAACATCAACCACTTATTGACCATCTAAACACTGTGCCGCCGATTGATGGATGGTTCACAGAACATTATGGTGGACATGTGAATGATGGGTGTGCAATCCAAGCAGATGGACTTAAGAAACCTTGGCAGTTACACAATACGCGTAAATTAGATGCAATTCGGCAAGAAATTGAAAATCTCAATCTTGATTCGGTTGATAAAGCAGTGGCACTGACAAGTCTGATTCTGGCACTGGATCGCGTTGACAGTACACTCGGTCATTATTCTGCCTATCTCAAAGATTGGTCGCCGCGTTCCTATAAAGAACTCGTCCTTAAAGTGCCAAAAGTCTTTACATCAGAAGCTAACCATGAGGTTCACCAAACCGACATCTTTGAACTTGTCTCGCGAGTTTCTGTAGACTTGGCATACTTCGATCCACCCTACGGTTCAAACAATGAAAAAATGCCGCCATCTCGTGTGAGATACGCGGCATACTACCATCTCTGGAAAAGTATTATACTCTTTGACAAACCAACGCTTTTCGGTAAAGCAAAGCGGCGGGAAGACACATCCGATCAACTCTCTGCATCTGTATTTGAGGAATTCCGACGTAACACGGATGGTCATTTCATTGCTGTTGAGGCAATCGCAAAACTAATTAAAGCAACGCAGGCACAGTGGATTATCCTATCTTACAGTTCTGGTGGTCGTGCCACTGCCGCAGAGCTAAACGAAGTGATGCAAAAAAACGGAGAACTCCTTGCTGTCGTTGAAATGAATTACAAGCGGAACGTTATGGCAGGTATGAGATGGACACTTGAATGGGTGAACGCAGCCGAAAAACCGAACCGAGAATTCCTGTTCCTACTTGAAAAAAGTTAGCGGCTAATGCGGACACTTCCTGCCTGCATCGCTTTTTCTGCTTCTGCTGCCGTTGCCCAGTTGAAATCTCCCGGGAAAGTATGTGCTAAGGCGGAATATCCCCCAGCAAAATCAACGGCATCTTGTAGTGATTTTCCATTGAGTAGGCTATAGATTAACCCCGATGAGAAACTATCACCACCACCAACTCGGTCTACCAATTCTAAATCTTCATAAATACGCGACAGATAAAATTCTTCACCATCAAACAGCAGTGTCCGCCAATCGTTGAGCCAACCGGTTTTAGCATCACGTAGTGTTGTGCCAATCATCTCAACGTTTGGAAAAGCCTCTTTGACACGCTGTGCCACCTCTTTATAACTCTCAGGTTCAAGTTTGCTATACGATTCAGTTGCGCCTTCTGCAGCAAAGCCCAAAGATTTCTCAAAATCTTCCTCGTTTCCGATAAGAACAGAGACGTGTTCCATCATCGGTTGATTCGCCGCCTGTGCTTGTTCTGCACTCCACAATTTAGAACGGAAGTTGAGGTCGTAGCTTGTTTTGACACCAGCAGCACGCGCGGCTTTAAGCGCTTCGACAGAAACAGCCGCAGCAGATGCCGACAAAGCAGGTGTAATGCCGCTCAGATGAAACCATCGCACCTTGCTAAAAATAGATGTCCAATCTATTTCACCGGTTTGGACCTTAGAGATAGCCGAATGTCCACGGTCATAAGTAACGCTACTTGCTCGGGGACCTGCCCCCATTTCAAGATGATAAAACCCGTTCCGTTCAAAGCCCACACCGTCAAAGTCCACCCATACAATATTGGACATATCAACACCGAGTTCCTGCCCTTTGTTGCGAATGTAACGACCAGACCAGTTATCAACAAGTCGTGAAACCCATGCTGTTTTTAAGCCGAGTTGTGCAGCGTTCACAGCGACGTTCATCTCCGCACCACCCGCTGTGATTGCTAACGATGATACCTGCTCCAAACGCATAAACTCCGGTGCTGTGAGACGGATCATCGCTTCGCCAAATGTAACTAAATCATACATTATTTATTCTCCTGTTTTATATCTGTTTGACCTTTAAGTTCGTTGTATAGTTTTTCGATGCATTCCCCACAGAAACAGTAAACCCGACCGTAAGTCCCTATCTCTTTTTCCACCAATTGGTTCATCGGGAAATCTCTCTGGCAGAGTGCGCAAACTTCCAGAGGGGTTGTGGGTGATTCGCTGTCCGTTTTCTGCCGGGTAGAAAGGAGCAAAATCACCAAAATAGTGATCGGTAGGATAAATATACAAAAGACGAAAAACATTTCCAAATTTCCTTATTCAACATTTAGCAACGGACTTTCATTACTATAGCCGATTAGTGTCATAATGTCAACGAAAATTGGTAGGTCTATTTATAGTGAAATCTAAATATATAGACACTTTCTTTAGATTTTTGGCATTTATACTCGCGCAATTCATAGCGCCTCTTTTCTTCTTATAGGAGCGACCTCCTGGTCGCGACTGTAGAAGACACTGTAACATCCCGATTAACCTATATCAGTGAGAAAACTGCACGTTTGTATGAAATTCAGAATCAGAAAACATTTGACACATGGGGAAACTGTTGATAAGATAATTTGCACCTTATGATCAAATGTCAATTTATGTGAAGATACGTCAGCTAAATGTAATCTGACACGAAGATAAAAGTCAAAGCAAGTTTTGGAATGGAGAAGACAACATGCAAAACCGCGTTGAAATCGGCAGCCTCAAAATAGATAAAGATTTATATGCATTGGTCAGAGATGAAATTGCGCCTGGCACTGGGATAGATGCAGATTCATTCTGGGATGCATTCGATAAAATTGTTGAGGAATTTGCTCCAGAAAACCAATTGCTTTTGGAAAAACGGGATACGCTGCAGCAACAAATTGACGCGTGGTATCTTGAACACAAAGGTGAACCGATAGATCATGAAATGTATTCTGCATTTCTTACCGACATTGGTTATTTGGCGCCTGAAGGTGATGATTTTATCGTCACAACAGAAGACGTTGATTTAGAGATTGCGCTAATTGCTGGTCCGCAGTTAGTTGTCCCTGTAGATAATGCGCGCTATGCTCTGAACGCTACAAATGCGCGATGGGGTAGTCTTTATGATGCCCTTTACGGGACTGACGTGATTGATGAAACAGATGGCGCTACTCGTGGTGATACATATAATCCAATTCGTGGTGCGAAAGTTATTGCTTATACCGAGCAGTTTTTAGATGAAGTCATAAGCCTTGAATCGGATAGTTTTTCAGATATTACCCAATTTTTGCTGAAGACTATTGATGGGAAGTTGCAGATGCGTGCTGCCCTTCGTAGTGGAAGCGGAGTCGGTTTAGAAGACCCAAGCAAGTTTGTCGGTTTTACACAAGATGGTGATGACCTTTGTTCTATCTTATTTCAAAACCACGGATTGCACATTGAAATACAGATTGACCGAGAACACCCAATTGGCAAAGCACATCCTGCTGGTGTGTCAGATGTAATCCTTGAGTCTGCAATAACGACTATTCAGGATTGTGAAGATTCAGTCGCTGCGGTTGATGCCGAGGATAAAGTGCGTGTCTATAGCAACTGGAACGGTATCATGAAAGGGACGTTAGAAACAACGTTCGAGAAAAATGGCAAGATGATGACCCGACGATTGGCACCAGACAAAACGTACACTGCACCCAATGGTAGCACTTTTACGCTGTCGGGTAGGAGTTTACTCCTAATTCGGAACGTTGGGCTACACATGTATACAGATGCTGTTATTACTGCAGACGGAGAAGAAATCCCTGAAGGTTTCCTTGATGCGATGATAACGACATTTGCCGCTATGCATGATCTGCAGAGCAACAGCAAATATACTAATAGCAAAACACGTGGTGTCTATATCGTCAAACCGAAATTCCACGGACCGGAAGAGGTGGATATGACCGTTCGGTTGTTTGGAAAGATTGAAGATGCGTTGGGACTCGCCGCGAATACAATTAAAATAGGAATTATGGATGAAGAACGCCGCACCACCGTCAACCTCAAGGAGGTACTCCGAATAGCATCACAACGCCTCGTGTTCATAAATACCGGATTTTTGGACAGAACTGGTGATGAAATCCATACCAGCATGGAAGCTGGTGCAATGATTCCAAAGATGGATATTCGCAATGAGCCGTGGATGCGTGCCTACGAGGATTGGAACGTTGATATAGGTATTGAGACGGGGTTGCCGGGGATTACGCAAATTGGAAAAGGGATGTGGACAAAACCAGATGAGATGGCAGAGATGCTTGAAACAAAAGTGAATCATCCGATGGCGGGAGCAACGACAGCGTGGGTGCCTTCTCCCACAGCCGCAACATTGCACGCAATACACTATCATAAAGTGAATGTTGCCAATTGGTTAAATGAGCTGGCTTTACGGAAGCGGGCAAGTTTAAAGGATCTACTGACTCCACCTCTACTAATAGAACGGGAGTTGTCTGCAGATGAAATCCGACGTGAAATGGACAACAATGCACAAGGAATTCTCGGATATGTCGTGCGATGGGTTGACCAAGGTATCGGTTGTTCAAAGATACCGGATATTAATAACGTCGGTTTGATGGAAGATCGCGCAACACTGCGTATTTCAAGTCAACATATTGCGAATTGGCTGCATCATGGGATTGTCACAGAAGTGGAGGTTAGGGAAACATTTGAACGGATGGCAAAGGTTGTTGACGAACAGAACGCAGATGACCCGAACTATCGGAATATGTCGCCCAATTACGATCAGAGCGTCGCTTTTCAAGCAGCTTTAGATTTAGTCTTGAAAGGCTGTGAACTACCGAATGGCTATACAGAATTTGTGCTTCATCCACGCAGACGCGAGGTTAAGGCAAAAAGTTAAAAATACGACACCCACTTACCGGTAGCAGCGGTTTCCTAACCGCTCTGGACCATACGCGAAAACCGACAATCTTAGTGTAAAAGTGCGAGCATGTCGGGTTTCGTAAACTCAACTCGACCTACAATATAAACTCTCAGTAAAATCTATTAACCGATAATTCTTAAAACTAAATAACCCTGTGCCTTACGAGTGAAGTTTATAAAATTTGATTGCGTTGTCGTGAAAAAGTTTTTTTAACTCTTCGGGTGTACATCCTGATACAGCTCCCTGCAATGTTTGCACCCAACGTGTATAATCTGATGCAAGCGTTGAAACCGGCCAATCACTTCCGTAAATAACACGGTCAAACCCAAAACACTCAATAACATGTTCAATATAAGGCTGTAGGTCAGCAGCATCCCAGTTTGCATGGTCTGCTTCTGTTACCAACCCGGATATTTTACAATAGACGTTTGGGAAATCCGCAAGTGTTTTTATCTGCTGCTTCCAAGGTTCAAACAGTTGATTTTTGATGTCTGGTTTACCGATATGATCTAAGATAAATTGGAGATTAGGACACTGTTCTACAAGTCGAATAGCATTTGCAAGTTGCGGGTGAAAGATACAGAGATCAAAACTCAATCCATAGCGCGCAAGCGTTTTTACACCATTCACAAAGTTGGGCTGGATACAAAAATCGACACTTTCCCCCTGGATAAGGCGGCGAATGCCTTTTACAAGTGTATCCTCTGCCAATTTCTCAATAAAAGGCTCTACCTGTTTGCCTTCTTCAAGCGGTGCCCATGCCACAATACCCTGAATACGTGGTTCTACGGCTGCGAGAGAAGTAACCCAAGCAGTCTCTTTCAATCCATCATCCGGATGCGTATCACATTGGACAAAAACAATAGATTCTATTGCCAGATTCTCATACGCGGCGGAATAATCATTCAGAAGATACGGTCTATTTAATGTTGGAACTTGCTTTAGCCAAGGGTATCTTAGCTGCTTCGGGTGCCAAAGATGAACATGTGTATCAACAATCGGGAATTTTTCCATTGTCCGCCTCCAATTGCTAAGGATTGGCATATTTTACTATTTCCGACAAAAATTGTCAATCTATAAATTATGAATAGGGTGTGTACAGTTTTTGTCACCTTATGTGTCAATTTAGCGTGAGAATTGCTCCAAACTCGGTAGGTGCGGTTTCCAAACCGCACCTACCATTCTGAATATAAGAGACGCAATGAATTGCGATTAAACGCGTTTTTCTTAAATTGACACCTATGGTGTGTAAGGTTTTGCCAATGATTAGTTTTACAAAATTTACTTGACAAACCAATATGTTTGTGTTAATATTATTATTACATAATTGAATAGTGTTCTCAATATACTCATACCATTTCTATATGATAATATTACATTATTTCGTAGGTCGGGTAGAAGCGGTAGCGAAACCCACCGAATATCATACGCGTATTCGGTGTTGATTTGGACTTTTTATACCGTCAGGTCGGGTTTTGTTCCTCTACCCGCTGAATCATGTAGAATGCCAAAAAGCGCATTCTACCAAAGGCATTCATAGCGTTGATTTAGACCTACAATATATTTATGACAATTCGTCAATTAGAAATGGTATCTAAATTTCTAAAGAACAAAGAGAAGAAAAACAAAAAAGCTGAAAATCACGTCACAATCCTTATCCTGATTGACTTCTGCACGTCACTTGTGACGTGCAGAACGTCCTAAAATATCCTAAATGTGACGTGCAAAACGGCCTAATTCAATGTGTAGATCGGGGAGGGTGAAGCGAAACTCAACCGACAATATGCTTTGCACGAAAACTTTACACACCCAAAGAGTAAAAAAGATTGACTTCTAAAGGAAAAATAAGTATGATATGGACGGTAGAACTTGAAACTAAGGGAGATAACTGATGATAAAAACATTGCAATTTATGGTTCGTAACGCTTCGACGAAGAATGCTACGATCTATATTATCGGTGCTACATTAGGCATAGTACTATCAGATATCATCATAGATGGTTGGCAAGGTATAGCCGCTCTATCAAGCGATTTCGTTGTAGTTTTTCCTATTTCTATCGGGGTTATTTTGATATTGTGTTATGCAAATGCTAAAGGCAAAGTAGAAGGTATTTTAGATGGTACCGCCAAGGAACGGAAAAAGTGGAGAAATTGGTACAAACGACATAAAGAAAAAATTAAAGAACATGAAATTGAATTTAAAGCACCTGATTCATCAATGTTACAGTGTCCTCGTTGTGGAGGACATCACGACTAATTCGTTGTAAATTTAAAGGAGACACAATTGAGTAGACCGAATATCTTGTTTATTATGTCAGACGACCACGCATCCCACGCGATGAGTTGCTACGGGAGTCGTATTAACAAAACCCCACATCTCGACCGCATCGCTGATGGCGGCATGATTTTCCAAAACTGTTTCTGTGTAAACTCAATCTGCACGCCGAGTCGTGCGAACATCTTGACAGGTTTACATAGCCACCTCAACGGTGTTAAGACATTGGGCGACAAACTTGACGGTAGAAAACCGAATGTAGCGAAAATGCTTCAGGCGAACGGTTATCAAACTGCTATGGTTGGTAAATGGCATCTCGGTCACGGTGGTGATGCTGATCCGACTGGATTTGATTATTGGAACGTCCTCCCCGGACAAGGCGATTATTACGATCCTGTGATGATAGAAGAAGACGGAAGAAAAAAACACGAAGGCTATGCAACTGACGTCATCACAGATTTTTCGTTGGAATGGCTGCAGAATCGGGACAAAGATAAACCATTTTTTCTGATGTGTCACCATAAAGCACCGCATCGTCCGTGGGATTCAGATGAAAAACATGCACACATGTTTGAGGACGGTGATGTCCCGATGCCAGATAATTTCTTTGATGATTATGCTAATCGATCAAATGCCGCGAAGGAAGCGAAAATGCGGGTTTTCGGTCACATGAGCGAGAGAGACCTGAAGATTGAGAAACTAGGTCCACCGCCCGAAGGTTTGGCTGATGAAGAGTTAGCAAACTGGCAGTATCAACGTTACATCAAGGAGTATCTACGATGCGTTGCGTCAATTGATGACAATGTCGGAAGGTTGCTTGACTATCTTGATGAAGATGGCGTGGCAGACGATACTATGGTGATTTATACTTCTGATCAAGGTTTCTTCTTAGGTGATCACGGTTGGTACGACAAACGGTTCATGTATGAAGAGTCGTTACGGATGCCGTTTATTGTTCGCTATCCGCGTGCCATTGGTGCTGGGAGTTCTACACATGCGATGGCACTAAATATTGATTTTGCTGAAACATGGCTCGATTATGCAGGCGTACCAATTCCTGACGATATGCAAGGTGAAAGTTTGCGTCCGATATTTGAAGGCGAAACACCAGATGATTGGCGCGAATCTATGTATTACCGTTATTGGATGCACCTCTCACATCATTATGTACCCGCACATTATGGAATTCGGACGCATCAATACAAACTCATCTATTATTATGGAGAAGCACTCGGCACAACAGGTTCCGTTGACGAACCGAAAGAACCTGAATGGGAACTTTTTGATCTTGAAAAAGACCCGAATGAAATGTGCAGCGTCTACGACGATCCTGAATATGCGGATGTTGTTAAGGAATTAACGGCAGAATTATACCGACATAAAGAAGAGGCAATGGACGACGAGTAGGTAATTGTTCTCTTATATCTGTTAGCAGCGGACCAAAGGAGGCAAAAATGAAAAATGGCAATCCACTGAAAAATATTGAACCCGGCATGAAAGTTACGGCACAGATGTCCCCTGAACCAAGCGAGGCTGATTTACAATTCGCCAAACAGATGGATGTGGAGTATGTTGTTCTCTGGACAAACGGCGCAAATGCAAATTACGACTATTTTATGAGCCGCCGTGAGATTTTTGAGAACGCTGGCTTGAAAATCTATGGATTTGGCAATAGCGATGTTCATAATCAGGATGGGATTGTGCTTAACTTAGAAAATCGTGATGCAAAGATTGAACAGTATAAAAAGTACATACGCGATTTAGGTAGAGCAGGAATTCCGTATACAACGTACGCCCACATGGGAAACGGTATCTGGAGTACCGAACGCGAGACAACCCGCGGCGGCGCAAGCGCACGTGCCTTCAATCTCAAGACAGCACAAGAAGGACATTGGGGCGGTAAAAAATATGGGATACCACTATCGCACGGACGCGAATATAGTCAGGAGGAAATTTGGGATAATTATACCTATTTCATAAAACAAGCCGCGCCAGTGGCTGAAGAAGCAGGTGTAATGATTGGGATCCATCCCGATGATCCGCCAGCGTTACATCTTGCTGGAATCCCACGGTGCATCTTCAGTAGTTTTGAAGGTTACAAACGTGCACTTGAAATTGCTGACAGCCCGAATGTTGGCATGTGTTTCTGCGTAGGGTGCTGGCTTGAAGGCGGAGATTTAATGGGTAAAGATGTTCTTGAGTCTATCCGCTACTTTGGCGAACGCGGTAAGATTTTCAAAGTCCATTTCCGTAATGTCGATCAACCGCTACCGCATTTTGTTGAGACATTTGTGGATAACGGATATCAAGATATGTATCAAGTGGCAAAAGTGCTCCGAGAAGTTGACTTCAACGGTGTCCTGATTCCCGACCATATTCCAAGCATGGCAGGGGACCATCGTGTTGGCACAGCGTATACCATTGCGTATATGAACGCCCTTGTAAAACGTGCGAACGAAGAAGTTGCGACGTAGTTAGTAATGTTTATTCATCAAATCCTATAATTTTCAAATAAGGAGTTTAATTGTGAAAAAAAGTTTAGCTGCATTTCATATCACAACTTTTTTTGTATTTTGTGGTTTAATTGCTTTGATCGGTTGTGAAAAAGTCCAAAAGACATTAACTATTCCGACTCCATCAAAGCAGGCAATCGCGATAATTAATCCGACAAGTGGAAATACAGTAACCGGCATGGCAGTTTTTACACTGAGTGGTAACACAATCATGCTAAGTATTGAGATTAAGAATGCATCTCCTGGTATCCACGCAGTTCATATCCACGAAAATGGGGATTGCAGTTCTGCGGATGGAAAGTCTGCTGGCGGACATTGGAATCCTACCGAAGTCGCACACGGAAAGTGGGGTGAAGGTGAATTCCACCTGGGAGACATCGGTAATATAACTGTTGGCGATGATGGTACAGGGACTATTGAATTGTCAACAGAACTCTGGGAAATTGGTACCGGTTCTATTCGAGATGTTGTTGGAAAAGGTATCATTGTCCATGCTGGTGCTGACGATTTTGTGTCTCAACCTTCGGGGAATGCAGGTGCACGGATTGGGTGTGGTGTCATTGAGTTAGCAGAATAAATCTGATAATTTATATTTTTCTTGCATTTTGAATTCAAAAATGCTATAATTTCGTAATTAATTATTAATTGTGTGATTTGCATGTATTTTTGCTATCACCATAAGGAAGTTTAATTTCGGTATAGCTAGCAAGCCGAAATAATAAAAATAATTTATGTTGCTCAATTTGTGATTTAGGAAGCGCGCTTCTTACTCAAAATATTCAAATTTGGGCATACTGAATAAGGAGATTTCATAGCTATGAAAAAATTGGCAATTTTTCTCACAATTGCTTTTGCGTGTATCGTCATCGCCCCAGCGGCATTTGCGCAAAAATGGCAACCGGCTGGTGACCAATGGATTGAAAAATGGTGGGCTCTTGACTTAGTTCTGAATACCGGAGGCTTTGACGCGTCTGCTGCGCGCGACTATCTCGCTGATGGCACCAATGGTGACATCACAAATGTGAATGCTTCATTACGCGAAGGCGCTGGACTGACAGGCAGACGTGCTGTACACCTGCCCCCTGAAAACGGTGGCGTCCTTTCATGGGGAGTAGTATCAATTGACATTGAAAGCCAAAACAATATGTCAACGAGTCGCGGTATTAATGATCTCAATAATATCACATGGCATGGTATTATCCTTGTTTTGTCTCCGGATGATAGAACAACGACTATGTACCCTGCTCACGATGATCATGCGGAAATTTGGCTCAATGGAGAATATGTTTATAACAACCCGGATTGGACTGGTGGTGCTCAAGTAGCGTCCCAACCCACAGAAATTGAACTCATTAAAGGTGAAAACTTCCTACATTTCAAGTGTGGTGAAGGCGGTGGTGGAGATTACGTTAATTTACGTTTTGATGAATCTGACGATGATCTCAAGATTGCACCAACGCTGGATGGTCAATTCCTTGATGTTCTGACACCTGTTGAACCAAGAGGCAAAGTGACAACAACTTGGGCAGATATCAAGCGGAAATAATCGTTAAATTTTATGAACAAAAAACCCGCATTCTCAATGGATGCGGGTTTTTTGTTCATAGTAGATACCAAGTAGAAGGTTTATTCCGCTTCCAAAATCGTTAATGTTTGATTGATAGGTTTATCCTCCAATTTTTGCACTGTCCCACTTGACCACTCAATAACAATGCTATTCACTTCTTTCGCCATATTCAAACCAAACAGCAATCGCACATCACTTCCTGAAGCATAACTTGACCCACTCTTCACTTCCGCTATCTGAGTGATGTTGCCCGTTCTGACCTTCACCTTTGCACCAATACCATCACGATTACTCTGTGTTCCAACAAGTTTAACACCGAGCCAGTTTTTCTGATTTCCGCCTTCGTTTTTGAGTAGCACAGCGCTTTGATTTGAATTCATAATGACTATATCAATGTCCCCATCGTTGTCATAATCGGCTGATGCAGCTGCCCTGCCTACAAGTTTCTTTGAAAAGTAATCACCAGAAGTCTGTGAAACCTCTGTATAGGTGCCATCGCCGTTGTTGTGAAACAGTTGGTCTCGTTGTGCAAAGGTTTCATAGTCCGTTAACTGTTCAATGACCTCTTGTGGATGACCATTTGCACAGAATATATCCAAGTGCCCATCGTTATCATAATCCAAAAAAAGTGGGCTAAAACCAACAAACGGCAAAGTTGGTTTTTGTAATTGACTCTCTACAGTCGCCTCCTCAAAGAAGAAATTGCCATCACCAAGATTTTGGAGTTTATAGAGTGTCGCTTTCTCAGAGTTGGCAACGATGATGTCTAACAAACCGTCTCGATTATAGTCACCGCAATCTACCCCCATAGAGCCTTCTGCTACCCCATTTTCATCGTATCCTACACCGAGAAACAGACTTTCATCGGTAAAAGTACCGTCACCGTTGTTATGATATAAAAAATTACGCCCTGTGTCATTCGCAACGTAGATGTCTGGAAACCGATCATTGTCGTAATCACAAACAACTGCCGCCATGCCTCTCCCTTCACTTGGATTTACTAAACCGGCTGTATCAGCGACGTTTGTAAATGTTCCATCTCCATTGTTTCTATAGAGGACATCTGCTGTTCCTTCATAACTTCGCGGGTGTCCATAACCAACTATTCCCTTATATTTTGTTATAGGCATTGACAATTGGTAAATGAGATAGTTGACAACAAAAATATCTAAATCACCATCTAAATCATAATCGAGGTAAACCGCTGCGATGCTCCAAAGCAAATTATCAATACCTGCGACTTTTGTTATATTCGTAAAGGTGCCATCACCATTATTGCGGTAGAGGATATCCTGACCAAAGTTACAAACATATAGGTCGGTGTGCCCGTCGTTATCAATATCTCCTGCAGATGCAGCCATGCCGTAGCCTATATCTCCCGTACCAGAAGTTTCGGTAACATCTGTGAAACGTCCATCACCATCATTACGGTAGAGTGCATTTTTGGCGGAATGGAATTCGATTTTAGGAATGTCTTTCTCAGGAACCGGTCCACTGTTAACAAAATAGAGGTCGGTGTCTCCATCTGCGTCGTAATCAAAAAAGACAGCACCTGACCCCATTGTCTCAATGATATGCTTATGTTCAGTCTTACCGTTGTTATGTTTAAAGTTTATTCCTGCTTCTTCCGTGGCATCTACAAAGACAGGCAGTTGTTCAGCAGAACTACAAATTACAAATATAATGGAAATGGGCAGAAGAATTAAAATGCGTTTTAACATGAGGGACTCGTTGTTGAAGGTGGGAGACCTATTTTGGGGTTTTTTCTGCTGTTTTTGCCACCCGAAAACCGACAGAGGATGTTTTTAGAGTAGGGTAAAAATAGTATCGAAAGGTTGTACTACATCGCGGGAGTGAATCAATCCACGAACCACCTCGAATAACGCGCCAACTACCGACAGTTGGTCCTGTTGGATTCTTCTTTGGACTATGAAAATAGTAGACATCGCTGTACCAATCTGCTGTCCATTCCCAAACGTTGCCTGCCATATCCATAACGCCGTAATAACTTTTTCCCCTTGGAAAGCTACCAGTAGGCGCGATACGGTTTTCGTACCCGTCATTTTTGTCGGCGGTATTGGCATAAGGTCCTATAGCATTGCCCCAAGGCCAAGTTCTGTCAGTATAACCACGAGCTGCTTTTTCCCATTCAGCTTCTGTTGGGAGTCGCATACCTTTCCATTCAGCATAAGCTTTTGCATCATCCCATGACACACCGACAACAGGGTGATTAGGGGATTTTGTGGCGCGTTCGGGCCAATCGCCAATATGAGGAAGATGGGTGAAGTTTTCAGGTGTATGTTGAGCCGATTCCTGTGTGTTTTTAGAATTATTGGTTTGTAAACTTCGCCAAAATTCATAGTATTCTGCGTTGGTGACTTCATATTTACTGATATAGTAGGCATCAAGATATACTTTATGTACTGGTCTTTCATCTGGCGCGCGCTTGGCATTGCCCATTGTAAACGTACCTGCGGGGACCAATATCAGCTGATTTTCTTTTTCTTCGGCAGAAAATCCTATAGTCACGGCAATACTTAATAGTGGAATTAACAAAGTCGTAAAGAACAGTCTAATATTCACATATCTGTCCCGGTTTTTAGTGTGATACAATTATTTTTCTTTTTTTTGCTTTGACAAGAAATATTGATACGCTTGATAATGTTCCTTGGCAAGTTGACGGTTTCCGATACTTTCATACAGTTTTGAAAGGTTGAGGTGATAGTAGGGTTGTTCTCCATCTAATTCAATCGCTTTGCGAAATGCGGGAATTGCATTTCGAACATCTCCCAATCTTGCGTAAGTGCTACCAAGTGTATTATACAAGACCGCTATATTGGGCGCTAATTGAATAGCCTTTCGGACCGATTCTTGAGCATGTTTCGGATAATTCAGGTTGATAAACGCTTGGCTGAGTCCGTGATAAAAACTGGCAATAACATCTGAAGACTTTTTTTGCTTTGTGGCAATCTCAATACATTTCTGGAAGACAGGCACCACATCATTATATCTTTTTTGTTGCATTAACACATTTGCCAAACCTCTCCATGCTTGAAGGTTATTCGGCTCAGTGCGCGTTAGACGGGTGAAACGTTCATATTCAGCATATTCTTGTTGTAACTGCTGATATATTTGCATCTCTTTTTTGCTTTTTTCTCTTTCCCCCATACGGAGATACGCTATTCCGAGTCCGTGATGGGGTTCTGCGTAGCGAGGCGGTCCAAACTCTATCGCTTTCGTAAAGTTTTCTATTGCTTGCGGATAATCCTTTAAATTGAGATATGCTGTTCCAAGATCATTATAAGTCCCCACGGCGTCGGGTTTTAGCTCAATCGCTCGTGTTAAAACGTCAACGGCATCCGAAAATTGACGCTGCTTGAGATAGACTTTTCCGAGGAGTTCATGGGCACGTGCGTGTTGCGGAGATAACGTTATCACCTTTTGTAAAGGTTCAATTGCCTCTGCCCATTGATTGAGTTTAAAATAGACAAGGCTTAATGAATGTAGTGCTTCAATATTATCTGGCTTCAGCTCCAAAGAACGTAGGTAAACTTCAACTGCTTTGTTCCAAAATTTTTCCTGTGCGTATGCTACCCCTAAATAGTGCAGAATTTCGTAGTGTTTTGGTTCAACAGCAAGTGCTGATTCGAACGCGGCTATAGCCTCTTTATTGTTCCCTTGGAATAGAAAAACAAATCCTTGCTCTACGTGCTGCACATATTTCGCGTGGTCGTTTATTTCTGCGGTGGGTGCAGATAGTGGCAAGCACAGATAAAGTATAACCAAGATTTTCAACTGATTTCGCATTTGATTATCCGATTGTTACAATATTCAGGTTAAGACTTGTTAAAAGATAGGTTATGATTTGGCCCTATAAGATATTAACGCTATTCCTAAAAAAAATCAATCTCTTTCTTCATAATCATACAGCCGTTTAGTTTTCAAGTTTACCTGGTTTTAGAGAGCATCGCGACCATAAGGTTGCTCCTACAGTAAGAAATTTTGGACAAAGGTGAGAAGTATTTAAGATATGAACGACTCTGTAGTCCACGTAAAAATACTTGCATAAAATTCTATAATAAGGTATCCTTTTTAAAATCGGTTGTGTCTTGCGACATCCTCTAACAGATAAGAGGATTAATCATAACCTTTGATAGACTGGAGGAATCTGGATGGCGCAAAAACTATCCATTGTGATTCCGATTTACAATGAGGCTGAGCATTTAGAGGAGATTCTGCGACAAATAAATGCGGTTGAAATCGGGATAGAAAAAGAACTTATTCTTGTAGATGATTGTTCAACGGACGGAACGCGCGAGATTTTAGAGAAACTCCAAAATTCACCTGAAAATACTGCTAAGATTTTTTACCACGAAATAAACCGTGGCAAGGGTGCAACCTTGCGAACCGGTTTTCAACATATTACAGGGGAGATTACCCTCATACAAGATGCGGATTTAGAATATGATCCACAAGATTATCCCAAACTACTTGAACCTATTTTGACAAACAGTGCTGATGTCGTGTATGGATCGCGATTTATGACGGGACGACAAGAAGGTTTGCTACGGAGTTACCTTGCGAACCGCTTTCTAACATCCCTTTCAAACTTTGTTAATGGCACAAAATTAACAGATATGGAAACCTGTTATAAAGTGATTAAAACTGATATTTTGAAAGACATATCTCTATGTTCAGATAGATTTGGTTTCGAACCAGAGATTACTGCGAAATTAGCGAAGCGCAAGTGTAAAATCGTTGATGTCCCGATTAGTTATCGTGGTAGAGACTACCATGAAGGAAAAACGGTAAGTTGGAAAGATGGTGTTGCCGCGATTTTTCACATTCTCAGGTTCCGTTTTTTCTCTTAATTCCACTATATACAAGGAGCATTTAATTAACAAACCTTGCTAAAGGTTGATAGTCTATGGAAAATTTGCAGAATTTACTTAAAGAGGTTGATGATCTGCTCAATTCATCTGATGATTTGCAAACACAACCGCCTTTAGCACAGCCAGCAGAACAAGATGATGAGCTTCTAAAAGCATTGCATCAATATTTTCAATACGGTGCTTTTCGCCATGGGCAACGGGATATTATTGAAGCGATTTTGAATGAGGAAAATGTTTTTGCCGTATTTCCAACAGGACACGGAAAATCATTATGCTATCAGTTACCTGCATTAATGTTACCGGGGACAACAGTTGTTGTTTCACCGCTTATATCGTTAATGAAAGACCAGGTAGATGCTTTAAAGGCGCGGGGAATAGAGTTTGTATCGCTTATAAATAGTACACTCAGTTGGGAAGAGTATCGCCTTGAAATAAATAGATTAAAACAAAACAAAATAAAACTGCTCTATATTTCTCCTGAACGCTTACGCAGCCGTAGGTTTTTAGATATTCTGAATTCTGTGCTTATCTCCTTATTTGTCATTGATGAGGCGCACTGTATTTCACAGTGGGGACACGATTTTCGTCCTGCTTATCTTTCAATCTGTGATGCCATTGACACACTTTATCCGCGTGCAATTGCCTTGTTCACAGCAACAGCACCGCCAGACATCCGAGAAGATATTCTGAAAATTCTGAAAATCCCAGAACCACGAGTGCTTGTGCAAGGGATTGAACGACCTAACCTAAGGCTTGCTGTCCACAAGAGCGAAGACGAAGAACAGAAATTTACACTACTTGAAAAAAGTATAAGTTCGCTTAAAGGAAATGGCGTTATCTATGCCGGACGTCGAAGCGAAACTGAAAGAATTGCCGAGTCTCTCCAAAAGCAAGGATACCGTGCTGAATATTACCATGCGGGACGTGATCTACACGAACGCAAACAGATACAGGAAGCATTTTTTGATGACAGCGGAAATGGGTTAGACATCGTTGTTGCTACGAATGCCTTTGGAATGGGTATTGATAAACCGAATATTCGGTTTATCATTCATTGGACAATGACCGGTACCTTGGAGGAATACTGTCAAGAGATCGGACGCGCTGGCAGAGATGAAAAAGATTCAGATTGTCTTTTATTTTATTTCCATGAAGACCGCGAGTTACACGAGTGGTTCATCAAAGAGAGTGCGCCTGACAAACCTTCACTCCTGAAACTGCTACGAAGACTGGAAAACCATAAAGGAACAGGTCAATATCGCTTGGTTGCGATGGATGAATTGGAGTTGGAGGTTGGCGATAAAATAGCAAAAATACAGGTAGGACTTGCCTATCTGGAAAAACTTGGTTTTCTTAAAAGATGGCATAACGTTCCGTCTCAAATCTCCGTCCGGTTGAGAACGCAATCTACAGATGGATCATTAGGTCAGTCTAAACTTTATACACATCTGCGTCAACGGCGAATGACAGATATATTAAGTTTTTGCCAGGACCTTGAGTTGAGTCCACGACGGGTTATGGAGCAACTTGCAGAACTTCAGAGCGAGGGGCACCTTCAGTATTGGGGTAAGAATGATCTCATGCTGATTGAATTGCTAAAGGATAGTGAACTCTTGTCGTCTCTTTCTGAAGAACAGATGGGGCTTGGAGACTATGTAAAATACAAACGCAGCAGAATTGACAGAATGGTTCGCTATGCTGCGACTGATGAGTGCAGGATAAAAGTTATTCGTGATTATTTCGGAGAGGAGGTATCAGAGGATTATCGATGTGGGACATGTGATAACTGCGCAACAAAAGTCGTGATGTAATCTTTTACGTGGATATTATATTCCTCAACCAATGATAAGATTATTGCGATTGGGTTGGATAAGTTTAAATTTTACGCAATGCTTCTTGAAAGACGGACTGGAGAGAAACCCCGTTTTGTTCAGCAAGGGATTTGCAATCCTCATACTCAGGCACTGTTTTGATTAGGTCGCCGTTTAAGTAACCACGTTTGGCTCGGATGGGACCCCATTGGGTGTTGATTTCCACATAATCACGATTAAGGATTACGCGGTCAGCAGTGTAGAATCGAACACCGAAGGTTGTTGTTTCTGTTAGAAGTTTTTTTATCAACAGGTCTCTTGTGCTGGATGAACAAAGTACATTTATCTTTATGGCGGCTCTGCCTTTCTTCATAAGAATGGGAACGAAAAAAACATCTAAAGCACCGTGTTCAAAAAGCTTATCCATCACATAGCCAGAGATTTCGGGAGACATGTCATCTACATTTGTTTCAATAATTTCTATGGAGTCATTAAAACCGAGGATAGAGTCTTGAGAGGTCAGTGACGTGTCTTCAGTTGAAGATTCTGAATGTTCATGTTTAATGTTGTTCAAAGAAGATTTTTCACCGATGCAGATACGAAGTAGATTTGGTTGCATATCAAGGTCTCTGGAGCCGGCGCCGTATCCAATTTGATTGATGGTCATATTGGGCATAACCCCAAAGCCTTTGGCAAGTGTAGTGATGATGGCAGCGCCTGTTGGCGTAACTAATTCTTTAGGAATTTCGGTTTGTCGAATGGGGACTCCGTGTAAAAGTTCCATTGTGCCTGGCACAGGTACAGGCATCATGCCATGGGCGCATTTAACAAAACCACGACCAAGTGAAAGAGGGGAAGCGTAAACTTCTTCAATGCCGAGTTGTTCTAAACCGATGACAGCACCGACAATGTCCACGATAGAATCAATCCCGCTGACTTCGTGTAAATGTACTTTGGCTTTGTCAGTGTTGTGTACTTTCGCTTCGGCTTCAGCAAGTCTGTCAAATATCTGTTTAGCTGTAGCACGGATGTTTGTTTTGAGATCACTTGCATCAAGCAGAGCGAAAATATCAGAAAGGTGTCTACTCGGACCGTGGTCATGTTTATGGTGATCTCCTCCGTGTGAATTTTCAGAAGTTTCAACTACTGTTTGCGTTCCGGTGATACCGTGTTTTGTTGCTTTCTGGAAATGGAGACTGAATTCAGCTTCTACATTTAGTTTCGCGAGTTCGGTTGACAGTTCTTCCGGGTCAACTCCCGCATCAACGACAGCCCCGAGGACCATATCACCACTAATACCAGAGAAGCAGTCAAAGTATACGATTTTCAATTGGGGAGTTCCTTTAGTTGAGCGGTTGGAATTGAGGTGATGTGTTTATTTGTTGTTGCAGAACTTGCGAAAGCCCTGCAACATATTCGTAATCGGTAATTGTCCGTTTTGTCTTTTAGATGCGAATGATGGACAAATCTAATATTTCTGAAAAAGTTCCTTCAATAGCTCTTTTGGCTCGTGTCGTCTGAGCTTATTGAGTGCCTCAACTTCGATCTGTCTGACTCGTTCACGACTGATTTCAAGTTTTGTGCCGATATCAGCAAGCGTGTATTCCGTGCCATCAATTAGTCCGTAGCGTAGGACAATGACGTGGGTTTCACGTGGGTTGAGTGTCTTATTGAGAACTTCTTCTAATGCTTCAATTTTAGAGAAGTTAACCAATTCTGTTTCAGGTGTAATTTGAGAATCATCCGGAATTATATCCCGTATTGGTACTTCTGGTGCTGTTTCATTAATCGGTGCATCCAACGAAATGGGATCTTTCGTCGCTTGCAGGATTTCATCAACCTTTTTCTCAGAGAGTTTTACTTCTTGTGCAACCTCTTTAATTGTCGGTTCACGACCAAGTTTTCCTGTGAGATTAGATTGCACCTGTTTGATCAATCTACGGGTTTCCCCGATATAGCACGGAACACGGATAATTTGCCCTTGCTGGTCTAATGCGCGTTTAATCGATTGCATTACCCACCACGTGGCATACGTGCTGAAACGATATCGAAGTGTATGGTCAAATTTCTCAACCGCTTTCATGAGTCCGATGCTTCCTTCCTGCATGAGATCGAGGAAAGTTAGAGCTGTTTTGTTAAAGTGATGTTGTTTTGCAATACTTGCGACTAATCGTAGGTTGGCTTCAACAATCTTCATTTTTGTGCCGTGGGCAAGTTTATCTGCTTCTATAAGTTTCATCAACAGAGTTTTGAGATGTTTTAATTCAGTTTGAAGCGTTTCTAAAAACGGATTTAAAGTACTTGTAGTCCACTGAACTTCTAAAGATTGCCAAATCTTTGTATATGCAATTTCATCTAATAAATCTGGAGGCAGTTTATTCAAAAGTTGTGCTATTTCATATTGTGTCACCGCAAAAATTTCAAGCAAACGTATTTCTTCTTCCTTATCAAGCGGTGTTGCTTCGATAAGAGAATTGTGTTCTATATTATGAGAAAAAGAGGTTTGTTCTTGTTCTGGGGTTGACAACCCATTTTTATCAGGATTTTTGTACGCTGTTTCAATACTGGCGTGTATTAAACCTCGTGCGTATGATCGGAACTTTTGCCCACGTTCAGGTATCCAACTTTCTATGGCTTTAATAAGAGCAAGGTATCCAACCTGCATTAATTCTGGAGACACTGCTGCAGCGTATTCTGGATCATTTACATATTTTTTGAGGAGGTGCAGATTACCTATAAGAATCTTCGACTTTACATTTTCTAACTTTTTCTGTTTCTTTTCCAGTTTTTGTAGTATGTTTTCAATTGGTTGAATGTATGTCGAAATTTGATCTATAATTAGTTTATGATCTTTTTGAGCCGGTTTTAGATTTTGTTCAGAAATGCTGCGGGTTTTTATTGGAATTTCTAACGTATTTATTACCGACTTAGGTAATTTTTTGAAGTTCGACGTAAAAATCTGTATGCCTTCTTGGTAAGTCTCAAAAAGTGCTTTTTCTTGATCCGCTTCCAATAACGGGGTTTTCGCGATAGTCTGGAGATAAGCGAAGGTCTCATCCTTTACTGGAGTAGTATTCTCCTCTTTTTTCTCCTCAGCAGGAAACATATCATAATCAACTGAATCAGCCGGGTAAAAGTTTTTCATTTTAGTTTTTCCTTATGTCAATGCAGAGTTTGTTTACTTTGGATATATACTTATTGAACGTTTATGTTCCAAGCGTTTCAAACGGATGGCTGCTGATAGGGTATTTCGCTGTCAAATCAATTCAATAAAATCTTAAAAATTTCAATTTGTGTTAAAAAACGTCTAACATTAATGTTTGTTACAAAAGTTTGATGATGTTTATTATCTGAGATGCCTATTAAAAAAACGAACAAATGGAGGCAATTTATGCATGAAAAACCGCAAAAAGATGTAGTTCAACGTTTATTAGAAGGTGAATCTTTAGCTAACGAAGACCTAACCAATGTAGACTTAGCAAATCAATCACTTGTCGGTGCTGATTTCTCAGCGGCAAATTTAAGTGGTGCAAATCTTAAAAGCGCTGATTTAACTGATGCAAATCTAAACGATGCAAATCTAACTGGAGCAGATCTATCCGGTGCAATTCTATTGCGAACCTATTTGGTGGGAGCGAATCTAACAGAAGCAACGCTGGAAAATGCTAACTTGTTTGGAGCGTTTCTGAGTGGAAGCCTCCTCTCTGGCACTAATTTTCGCGGTGCTGATTTACGACGAGCTACGCTTGGATGTCCTCAATGTGTTCCCACTGCTCCCTTTGGCAACCTTACGACTTTTGAAAATGCTAATTTGGAAGAAGCAATTTTTGGTGAAATTAAATTAGACGGTATCGTTTTACTCGGCGCGAATTTCAAAGGTGCTTATCTTTATGAGGTAGATTTATCTGAAGCGATCTACCGAGAATCTGACCTGGAGGGTGCTATCACCAAACAAGGACGAAATTAAGGTTTTATTTCTTCTTTTCACGCCATAGTGATCTTGTGTTTATATCGTTATAATTCAATTAACTTTGGAACAAGTTTTCAACCTAAGTTGTTCACATCAGCCCTAACCTCTCACAGGTCGGGGCTTGTGTTTTCTTACTATGTAAATTCTTATCGGAAGAAAACACACTATACTATAAAGAGAATAAAACTGATATAATATTGTTGAAACGTTAATTTAACCTGCATAGTATGAGACGTGTTTAAATCCAATTAGTTTACAAATGTATAACTTTTTGGTGTTTTTGTATATTGGACACTAAATTAAATTAGACGTTCGCTTTACAATCCCAATTCGCCAGGATTATCCGAAAATCTGTTGTTGGCACAACTTATGGTAAAGTCCTCTTTTTTCTAATAATTTCGTGTGGTTTCCGCTTTCCACGATTTCACCATCGTTAATAACCAAAATATTGTCGGCACGCATTACCGTTGAAAGTCGATGTGCAATAATAAAACTGGTTCTACCTTCCATAAGATTTGTCAACGATTTTTGGATAATTGCCTCGGATTGTGTATCAAGTGCCGAAGTTGCTTCATCTAAGATGAGAATTGGAGCATCTTTTACAATAGCACGTGCAATAGAAATACGTTGTTGTTCTCCACCTGACAGGTTACCTCCTGCCTCTCCTATTGGCGTGTCGTAGCCGTTAGGCATTTGCGAAATAAAGCCGTGAGCGTTTGCTTTTTCTGCTGCCGCAATGATTGATTCTCTTGTCGCTCCCGGGGAACCGTATCCGATATTTTCTAAAACAGTGCCATCAAAAAGAAATGTATCTTGTGGAACAAGGGCAATATTCCGCCTTAACGATGTCAGCGTGACTTCATTAACGGGAAAGTCATCAATTAGAATTACGCCACTATCAACCGTATAGAACCGTAACAGTAGGTTGAGTAGTGTTGTTTTCCCACTGCCACTTGGACCGACAAACGCAATAATCTCCCCCGGTTCAGCGGTAAAACTGACATTTTTAATCACAGGCCGTTGTTGATAAGCGAATGAGACGTTTTGAAATTGGACAGTTCCTCTTACATTGGGAAGTTCACGTTTTCCATCCAATTCACTACCAGCTTCTCTTTCTAAATCAAGAAGTGGAAAGATACGTTCTGCGGAGGCAAGACTTTGTTGTAAGACGTTATTGACACTACCTATCGTCTTAATCGGTTTGTACATCAGTCCGACTATTGCAATATAACCTACAAACCAGCCAATATCCAGACTTCCTTCTATGACGTTCCAACAACCAAGCCCTAAAACAGTTGTGATTCCGATAGCTGCCATCCATTCAATAAGTGGCGGAAGGAGAGATGCGAATTTTGCGCGGCGAATTGCCGAGTTGTATTGGCTTGATGTAACCGTTTGAAATCTCTCCATTTCAGTTTTTTCCGCGGTAAAACTTTTTATAATGTTGATTCCAGAAAGAGTCTCCTTGAGCTGTGAATAGATGTCCGAGCTACTTTGTTGAATTTCCGTGCTTGCTTTGCGGACACGTGTTCCTATGCGTGAGATAGAATATGCGACAATTGGAAGCACTAACATGGAGAAGATCGTCATATAGACGTTTTTATAGAGCAACACTGCACCAAAAACGGTGACTTTGATAATTGCACGCATTATTAATGCTGTCGCTGCGACTGCCTGTTGTAACATTCGCACGTCATCAGTGGCTCTTGTCATTACGTCTCCACTGTGATTTTCTGAAAGGATACCTAAAGGAGCAGAAACAATTTTTTCATATAAGTCATTTCGAACGCGGAAGCTAAATTTATTTCCGACACGTTCCATCAGAAAGTCGTTACCGAAAACAAAAAATCCCTTTACAAAAACAAGACTGACTGCACCTATAAATATCCAAAAAAAGAAACGGATGGCATCCCCCGCATCTGTGAATGTAATTTCATAACCTTCAAAAATGTTCTCTATATAAAAAAAATGGATAGTGGTAGATTGACTGAAACCTTCTAATTCTTTTAGTGAATTCAGCGTATCTGCTAAAATCTGAATTGGACCAAGCTCGCAAACAGAAGCGACCAAAGCACACCCCATCGCTAATATGATTGAGCCTTTATATGGAGTGAGATAACGTAGAAACCGAAAAAGGATTTTTTTTTCTTGCAAGGAATTATCACCTTGACCAGAAGACTCAAACTTCATGTTTATATACTATTCTGAGACAAATATGGAAAATTGTCTTACTGTTTCTCGGTATACCTATAATCCCCAAACTGAATCACCTTAATTTTTGCAGCGATTCCCGGTTCACAACGGATATTTAGGTTTTGATTTTGGAAGTCTATCTTTTCAATAATGCCGATTGCTAAAGTGTCGCCTGATTCATCAACCATTCCCACAAGGCGTCGTTCAAAGTAAGCAAGCGTTTCAGTTAAAACGAATGATAAACTCAGATAGTTTTTCAGGTTTTTAGTTGCAGATTGCGATAGGTTTCTTCGCGCAATTAGGCTTACAGAACGGTGCCCCCACTCGGCATATATTATTTCTTCTTCGGTAAGGCGGGTAAGTATTTCAATTTCCTTCTGATTTGCAATTCTGCCATTAAAAAATGAGGTGCGTGCGCCACGAATTTGTCCAAATGGAACTGTTTGGCGTTCACTATCTGTGAAATATGCTTCAAATCTTGATTTTCGATTTCTCTTACGGGCTTCACTGCTTTTAGTTCGTACCAACTTATGTGGGAGTAAATAGTGGATTGTGAGAAAATTTAAGTCGCTGTAGCAAGCAACAATCCTTTCCAAGTCCTTGGAACGCCCAATGCAGACCAAATGATGTGGACGAATTAAATCAATTTTCTGCTGCTTTAACATAACAGCTGCTCCATCATGAACATAACCTGTTGTATCAATGACAGTGAAATCTGCACGAGCATTAAGTCCAGCATCGACCATTAATCGGGTTCCTGTTAAAATTGGAAGCAGGTTGCGTTGTGGTGATAGTGCTCCGACAAAGTAGAGCGCATCTACTTTGTGATATAATTCATCACTTCGGTATTTCTTCGTATTCTCAGTGTGTTCAGATTCTGCTCCAATATTTTCTTTATCGGTAGTCCCATTTTCGGGACCACCGAAGGGCAGATGTGGTTCAGCATCGTCTGGTGATGGTTCAAAGAGTTTCATGCCGATGGTGGTAGGGGGACCGATTTGAGATTGTCCTACATCGGCATCAACAAAAGCAACTTTCAACGATGCTGTGCAAGCGTAATCAGTCAGATAACGACAAAATGTTGATTTCCCGGCATCTGAAGGACCGAGGACGAGTACCCGTTGGTTCGGCATCACAATACGACTGGCAAGCCGTTTCCAATCAGGATTAATTCGATATTTGTGATTCATGGCGGGTAGCCTCTAATTTCCAAGGCTAAGTTCATATCGAAATGTAACACCGGGGAAGTTGAGCATGTCGTCAAATTGAGGATTATGTTTTATACCAATAAGTTGTTCAAGTAAAGATGACTTTCTTTGCTTGCGGACGATTTTGGGAGTGCCGTCAATGTTGCCGAGTTCCCCAGCAATTTTGATGGCATCTTGCAGGTTTCCTAATTTATCAATTAATTTATGGGCCTGAGCCTGTTTTCCAGAAAAGATGCGTCCATCAGCAAGTTTGACGATTTCGTCTCGATTTAAATGCGCTTCACGCGATTTAACGATTGCGTCTACAAATTGATTGTAAACATCATCAACAGTTCCTTGAAGAACGTCTTTTTCTTCTTCAGTGAGGTCGCGAAAAATTGATCCAGCATCTTTGAATTGGCCGCTTTTGATGACTTGCTGCTCTAACCCAATTTTCTCATATAAACCTTTCATCTTTGTAAACTGCATGATTACACCGATACTACCGGTCAAAGTTCCTGGATTAGCGACAATGGTATCTGCTGCACAGGCGATATAATAACCGCCAGAAGCGGCTGTGCCACCCATTGATGCGACAATAGGTTTTTCCAGTTTTGTTAATTCGCTATGAATTTCCTGGACAGGTGCTACACTCCCACCTGGTGTATTAATGCGGAGTACAATAGCCTTCACGTTGGGATCATCACGATAAGCGTGGATCAGTTTTATGGGCACATCTGATTTAGTGATGATGCCTGTAATATCAAGCACAGCGACTTTTTGACCGATAGATGATGTTCCAACCATCATAATACGGACAATCACAGATAAGAAAAAGAGTATAACAATAGCGGCTATGATTATCAAGACACGTTTCTGTTTCATATTTATGGTTGTTTTACGGATGCGATATGCATCCTAAATGTTGTGTAGATTACCCGATTCATTGATTTGCTTCTTTCCATTAGGCGGAAAAATAACTATCCAAAAGGTTTTGATCAACCAACCTATATCGGAAAGGAAGCCTTGCGTTGCTACGTAATGAAGGTCAAGTTCTAATTTTTTCGGCATTAATTCTGTAATATAATAATGTTCTGGATCGGTTTGTGCAGCTAATTTTTCTTCTTCATTTCGGTTAGCAATTTGTGAAGGACCGGTAATGCCGGGTTTCACAAGGAGTACCTGTTTTTGTGTTTCTGTGTAGTATTTGACGTATTTCGGAGCTTCAGGACGAGGACCGATGAGACTCATTTCCCCCTTGATGACGTTAATTAAGTTTGGCAGTTCGTCTAATTTTGTAAAACGTAAAATTCTACCAATCCGCGTCACACGTGAATCTTTATGTGTAGTAAGACCGATTCCAATTTTATCCGCATTAACAACCATTGTTCTGAATTTATACATTTCAAAAATCGTTCCACCTTTACCTACGCGTTTCGCTTTGTAAAATACGGGCCCGGTGGATTGGACTTTGGCGAGTAGACTTCCAAGTAAGAATATTGGAGAAAAAAGCAATAAGGTTGTGATTGCAAAGAGAATGTCAAAAATACGTTTCGCCCAATTTGAACGAATATGCGGACCTTCACTGACAGATGAACTATCCATGGTCAGTGCTGCCTTTACACTTTGGGAAGGTTTATTGGTCGACTGATTTCGCATTTTACAGTAGATTTACGATTAACGACTCAACGTTGAGCAACGGACTTTGTAAACCGCAACAGTCCAAAATCTATCTTTACACTTCCTATAGATTATACGCTCCTATCTGTTGTCGCTGGTTTGGTTGTTTCAGTATCTTGTGGAGGGTTGATAAGATGGCTTCTGATATCGGATTGGTTATCTCTATCTATGTTTGCAATGAATGCGCGATTTGGTTCGTAAGTAGGCACTAATTCTTGGAATTTTGCTACAATACCTTCTGTATCAAGCGCATCTGCCAATTCAGAAAGTTCACTGATTTGCGACAGCAGTTGTTCCTCCGCAATGTTTTCCATTTGCGTGACGAAGATACGTTGATGTTTGGTTGCTGTGACACCTTCTTGAGGCGTAAGGAGCTCTTCATAAAGTTTTTCACCTGGTTCCAAGCCAGTAAAGTCAATCTTAATGTCCTTATCAATTTCCAATCCAGATAATCTAATCAGGTCACGAGCAAGGTCAAGAATTTTGATAGGTTCACCCATATCCAACATCAGAATTTCGCCACCATTTCCCATCGCCCCTGCTTGAATTAGAAGCTGGACTGCTTCTGGTATTGTCATGAAGTAGCGAGTTGCTTCACGATGGGTAACAGTGACGGGACCTCCTTTGGCGATTTGGCGTTTGAAGTTTGGTAAAACGCTCGCACGGCTACCAATGACATTGCCGAATCGAACAGCAATAAATTTAGTGCCATTTCGATTCGCTTTAGATTGGATAAGTTTTTCTGTCACTCGTTTGGAGGCACCGTATACACTCGTTGGGTTGACTGATTTGTCGGAAGACACAAGAATAAACGCTTCAACTTGATGTTGTATCGCAGCATCAATTAGATTTTGGGTGCCAAGTATGTTATTTTTTACCGCCTCATCTGGATGAATCTCCATGAACTTGACATGTTTGTGAGCTGCGGCGTGGAAGATGATATGTGGACGATACCGCTTTGTAATCTGAAAAACTTTGGAATTATCTCGAATATCCCCAATAATTAATTCACGGTTGAGTTGCGGATCAGATTCACGCAATTCCATTTCAATATGATATATACTATTTTCACCTCTTCCGAAGAGAATTAATAGTTCAGGATCAAGTTTTGCTACTTGCCTACAGAGTTCAGAACCGATAGACCCTCCTGCTCCTGTTACCATTACCCGTTTACCGGAAAGATATTTTGAGATTTCCGCTAAGTCAACCGGAGTTGTAGAACGATTAAGCAAATCTTCCAATTTTACTTCACGGATGTGGTTGATACTAATCTTGCCCTCAAGTATAGCGTGTATATTGGGAACGATCTTGAATTGGCATCGTCGGTATTCGCACTGTCGGATAATATCCCGAATTTTTCCGCCAGGTGCTGACGGCATTGCGATGATGACTTCCTCAATTTCACGTTTACGGGCGATATAGGTAAGGTCACGCGTGGTGCCTAACACTTCAAGTCCAGCAATACTTTTGCCGACTTTTTGCAGATTATCATCAATGAACCCAATAGGTAAGTACCCTTTTTCAGGGTGGCTTCGTAATTCTTTTAAGACTCCTATTCCCGCAGGCCCAGCACCGACAATTAGGACTTTAGTTCGCGGTGAAGCAACGTCTTTTTGGCGACCTTCTTGGAAAATACGGTAGGAAAATTTCGCGAAACCGATTAGGGATATATTAAAAAATCCGTCAATTAGAAAGAAAGTCCAGGTATCGAATCGCTTCAGGAATGCCGATAAGCAGATAAGTATTAAGCTTGAGATTCCAATAGTGGTGACTAAGGAACGAAATTCTTTTACACCTGCATATTGCCAAATAGGCTTATAAATTCGGAAGCATAAGAAGGTAATGATACGTACTAATGTTACAACAGCAGCTATACAAAATAGTAGTTGAGAAGACGAAATCTCAGAAAGAATTGGTATCTGCTGGAAATCTGCTAAAATATCAAAATTGAGTTGTCTGCAAGTCAAATAAGTTAATAGGAATGCAAAATTAACAAGTAATATGTCAATAACAACTGAAGAACTCCATTTAGTCTTGGATTTTACCATATTACCTCCTTGAATTGGATGATTTCAATTAATCAACGTTACGACTTGTGCTAGTTACGTGATAGTTTTGTTGTTTTTTACAACTTTTCATATTTGTAGGAGCGATCTCCGAATCGCGACCCGTTTGTCGTCGGGAATCGGAGTTCCCTCCTACTTTTGAGGTCATCAGGTATCGGAAAAGTTACGGAATTCAACCCAAACGAGACGGACATGTGAAATATAAACATACCAATGTTAACTAGCACAACGCGTAACGTTATAAATTTATATGTATAATACCTTTGACGAATATATTGTATGAGAAACCTACTTTAACCTGTGAATCAACGCCACAATTAGCGATACGGATTTCGCTGATGTATTTCCATTGCGTATAGTAAATCACATTTGCACTCGGTTGTCAATAAAAATCTGGTGTCTTTTTCCGCTTTTACAACAAAGCCCTTTCACCAAAAGGCAACTTCGGCAAAATACCGTTGAAATAATCCTGAATCTCATAAATCTGCAGTGCAGGTGCTTCCATAGCGTAAGACAGATGCCGATATGTGCCAGCACGACTCGCCTCTGTGCGCATCCCACTTGACGGCGGTGAGGTAACCACAAAAACACCTAAATCCGCGTCATCGTTCTGCATAGCAGTGCGGAAATCACGAATATGCCCAAGCGTATAACCTCCACCTTTCACCTGTGCAACTGCCCTACCATAAGCCTGCTTGCCTTTTACCCGTCCAAGCGGAAATCTGAATGTGCCATCTATGCCACCATCTGCGACCTTTTTGGCATTAGATTTGAAATGTAGCACGTGCGTAACGCACCACTCCTCGAACCCTTGTGGATCGGTGCGTGCAAGTGCTAACGCCTGATCTACATTCTCTGGTGTGCCAGTGATCGTAACACTGTCCCGATGTTGCGGGAACAACCGCTCAAATTGTTGCTGCACCGCACCGATAGCGAGATAGGTTAAGTCAATTCCGATCCAGTGTCTATTGAGTTCTTCAGATGCCATGAGCGTTGTACCACATCCACAGAACGGGTCAAGGATAAGGTCTCCCTCGTTTGATGAGGCTTCGATAATGTATTTGTAGAGTTCTATCGGTTTCTGTGTGGGATAACCTGTACGTTCTTTTGCTTGTCCCGAAAGCGGATTTATATCTGTGATAACATCGTGGACTCTTCGTCCCTTTGACGTTGATAAATACCTTTTGAAGCGCGGGACTTTACCCTTCGGCGGCCAATAAACCAATCCATTCGCGTCTAATACTTCTAACTTTTCATGAACCGAAAGAGATCTATAGTTTTCAGGTGGTTCAACGCCTTCGGGCCATGCTTTTTTTCCGGGGGCCGCCCAATGTCTGCCCACAGCAGTCGGATCCACACCCCGCCAAGGTTTCCCTGATTCACCTTGACTTACGCTAGCTCCTGTTAGAGTGTCAACTTGGTAGCGACCTCTGTCGTCTTCGTGGCGATAAAACTTTTCTATGTATTCCGGGTCATGTTCTGTATAGATAGGATTCCATACCTTCTTATCGCTCTTACTATAGAATAGGATTATGTCGTGAACCCTACCGAACTGATTGCCGTCACCATGTGCATAGGTGCGTTGCCACACAATTTCATTCCTAAAGTTATTTGTCCCAAACACCGCATCCAAAACAATCTTGAGATAGTGGCTGGCAGATGGATCACAGTGGAGGTATAGGCTACCCGTATCCTTGAGTAATCGGTGCATCTCCACAATCCGAATGCCCATCATCACGAGGTATGCCATCATAGGTGTTTCGTTGAGGAATTGCCGTAACCCTTGCATCGTATCACCTACCTGCCCGCCGACATCTACCAGTAGCTCATTGTATGTGTCTTCGGCTGCGTCGCCCCATGTCCATGTATCTGTAAATGCCCGCACCAATGTATCCGGTTCGCGTCCGTGTTCGTCGCGGAACGGCACAAAATAGTCGCGTTTAGAGTTAAAAGGCGGGTCTGTGGCGATGAGGTTTATGGATGTGTCTGGAAGTTTTCGCATCTCGGTGAGGTTATCGCCGCGGATAAGGGTTCGGTTTTCGTGCATGGGTTGTCTATTTTCTATTATTTCTGACCATCGGTGAATTAGATTCGGGCGTAAACTTGCTCCAGACGTTCAACGAGAACAGACCAATCATAACTTGCTTCAACCCGTCTTCTGCCAGCGTCGGCAAGGTTTTGCCGAGTTTCAGGATTATCAATTAGGTGAATGACACGTTCAGCAAAAATTTCAGGTTTATCAGCAATCAGCAGTTCCTTATCAACCTCTACCTCCATGCCCATTGCACCAATTGAAGTGGTAACAATAGGGGTGCCCATTGCCATTGCCTCTAAGTTTTTTGTTTGTATCCCCGAACCAGCCCGTAAGGGGGCGACAAAAACAGATGCCTTCTCAAAATAGGGGCGAATGTCGGGCACATAGCCTGTAACAACAACTCCTTTCTGAGCAGCAAGTTTGCGAACCTGTTCAGTTGGATGATTGCCAACAATAAAAAAAGTTGCATCTGGATGCCGCTTTTGTATCAATGGAAAAATGCTATTGCAGAAGTAGATGACAGCATCTGAGTTCGGAAAATAGTTCATAGTTCCAGTGAAAAGCAAGTTTTTCGCTCGATCCTCTGGGACATTAGGTATCAATCGGTCTGTCTCGTTATCACCGTTTCCATTGGCTTGATGCCGGTAGAAATATTTGAGGTCAACCCCCATAGGAACAACGGATAAATTGAGCGTGTCATCTTGATTCAGCAAGTAGTCGCGATCAAAGTTCGCAACGACGGTGCCGCAGTCAAATGCTTTCATAATCTGAACTTCATAGCGACGGACTCGTTTTTCCTCCAATTTTACCAAAAAACGTTTTGGGATGTAATCTAATTCTGCACGACGACTTAAGTTTAATGCTAACGAATCACACAAATCCAAAACCTTTGCGGCACCCTTAGCATGTGTCACATACTGTCCCATCCGAAAGAGTTGTGCATGGATGAGTTCAAAATTCTCCTCTGCCAGAAGTTGGTTTATTTTTCGTTGCATTTGTGGTGAATACCAGTAGTGTACTTGCAACGGCAGCCTTGAAAGGCAATGCATCGCTGTATTGATAGTTGCAAAAGAGCGACGAAATCGAACCCACTCTACCCGTTCACAAAAAGCACTAAGATGTTCAACGCCCTCTATGTCAACGTCTGACTCAGCGAAGAAAACAAGGGTAACGTCGTGGCGTTTGGAAAGCTGTTTGATAAAATTGTATGATCGTATGCGATCACCTCGCTGTGGTGGATAAGGAGATCGCAAACTTAAAAATAGGATTCGCATTTCCTATTATGCCTCATATCAAGCATTGGAATTGCCAATTGTTATTTGGAAGGTAATTCTGCTTCATCAATCAACATGACCGGAATTCCATTGCGAATCGGATAACGACGTTGACATTCACCTTGACATACCAATTTTTGATCTTCTTCTAAGTGTTTTATTTTACCTTTACATGCAGGACACGCGAGGATATCCAATAGGGTTTGCGATAGCGTATACGGTTTTTCTGTATTCAAAACAGTTCTCCTAAGTGTTAACAGATTGAATGGAGTTCATGTAAAATTAGAATCATAGCGGCTTTACTGACCATGACATCTTTTATATTTTTTCCCACTACCGCATGGGCACGGTGCGTTTCGTCCGACTTTTGGCATAGTTCCCATTGCCTGCTGTGAAGCAAATTCTGCTGAAGTTTGAGAATCATTGTTGGCAGCTGCCGCTCTACGCGGTGGTGTTCGGCGGGAGCCGCTTGGTCTTCTATTTGGAGCACGACGCGGCGCTTCAGTATTCAGACGCGATTTGAAAATAAACTCGCTAACTTCTTTTTCAATGTTTTGATACATGGATTCAAAGACACCGAGTGCCTCACTTTTGAAAACAACAATTGGATCTTTGCCGCCATAACCTGCTCCGAACCTTATACCTTCTTCAATAAAGTCAATATTATAAAGATGGTCTTTCCAATGGCTATCAATTCTATCTAACACAAGAAGACGTTCAAGGAGACGCATAGTTTCCGATCCCATTTCAGTTTCACGTTGTTTATATACGGTTTTGAGTTCAGCGATGATTTGTTCGTAAAGCTCATCTGCAGATATTTCGGTTAGCGGAGTCTTCCAAATCGGGTTAATGGGAAAAGTTGTAGTCAACCATTTTGTGAATTGTTCAAGGTCTTCGGTTTCACGTGGTCCCCTTTCAGGAATGATCATCTCAACTTCATCAGCGACGACGTTCTCAATCATCTCCCAAACAGTTTCTTTGGGGTCTTCATCTGAGAGAATTGTATCCCTCAGTGTATAGATGGTATCACGTTGCGCTTCCATAACATCGTCAAATTTCAGTATATTTTTACGAATATCAAAGTTCATCTGTTCGACACGTGTCTGTGCCTTTTCAATGGATTTTGTAATCCACGGATGTTCAAGTGGAATGCCTTCGTCCATACCGGTTCGGCTCATAAACCCTTGCAGCCGTTCAGAACCGAACTTTTTCATTAGGTCATCTTCAAGTGAAAGATAGAATCTTGATGAGCCAGGGTCTCCTTGCCTACCAGAACGTCCACGTAATTGGTTATCAATCCTTCGAGAATCATGTCTCTCTGTCCCGACAATATGCAATCCACCTGCCTTAAGAATATGTTCCCGATTCTTTTCGCATATTTCTTCTGCTTCAGCAAATGCGGTTTCCCATTCCTCAGATTCCAGAGGTAACGAATTTAAGTCAACTTTTTTCTTTCGCAGCGCGTCCTTTGCCAAGCCTTCAGGATTTCCACCGAGCAAGATATCAACACCTCTACCCGCCATGTTGGTAGCGATTGTTACGGCGCCCGGCATTCCTGCTTGGGCGATGATGTCAGCTTCACGAGTATGCTCTTTAGCATTCAAAACTTGGTGTTTGATGTTCCGATGCCTGGCTCTCAGCAGCTTACTCAATTTCTCAGAATTTTCAATGGAAATTGTCCCGACAAGGATAGGACGACCTTTTTCATGCTGCTCTGCAATATCGTTTAGAACGGCATTATATTTCGCTTCTTCAGTTGTGTAGATTTGGTCGGAGTTATCAATCCGAATCATCGGTTCATTTGTGGGGACAACCACAACATCCAGTCCGTAGATATGCGCAAATTCGCTTGCCTCTGTAGCAGCAGTACCAGTCATGCCCGCAAGTTTTTCATACATTCGGAAGTAATTTTGGTATGTAATCTTAGCAAAAGTTTCGTTTTCTTGGGCGATTTTTACACGTTCCTTTGCTTCAATGGCTTGGTGGAGACCTTCACTAAGCCTTCGCCCGACTTGTTTTCTACCTGTGAATTCGTCAATAAGTATAACTTCGCCGTTTTCTACCAAATAATGTATATCGCGGTTGTAGAGGTGATGTGCAGTCAACGATTGTTTGACATGGTGAACCAACATGATGTTATTTTGTTCATACAAATTCTCTACCCCAAGACGGCGTTGTACTTCTTCTATCCCTTCATCTGTGAGCGAAACACTTCCGCGGGACTTACCTTTCTGATCAATTTCGTAGTGTTCCTCGTTACGAAGCTGCGTAACAACGCTATTTATTTTCCGATAGAGTTCTGCAGGTTTGTTGGACGGGTCAGAAATGATAAGGGGTGTACGTGCTTCATCAATCAGGATACTATCAACTTCATCAAGAATGGCAAATATGTGTCCCCGTTGGACTTTCGTCTCAGTGGTAAGTGCTCGGTTATCATTCAAGTAATCAAACCCAAACTCACTGTGGACTCCATAGGTGATGTCATTTTTATATGCCAGCTTTTTTTGTTCGTGCGGCATTAGGCTTAATGTTAATCCAACAGACAACCCAAGGAAGTTGTATATTTGTCCCATCCACTCAGCGTCCCGGCGCGCCAGATAATCATTGACTGTAGCAAGATGGACACCATTTCCAGCGAGTGCGTTCAAATATACAGCGAGAGTTGAAGTTAGTGTTTTGCCTTCCCCCGTTCTCATTTCAGCGATTGCACCTTGATGGAGCGCTGCACCACCGATTATTTGGACATCGTAGTGCCGCTGTTTTAATGTTCGCACCGCTGTTTCCCTAACTACGGCAAAAGCTTCTGGTAATAGCTCGTCAAGGGAGGCGCCTGCATCCAATTGTCTTCGGAACCATGGGGTTTTAGCTTGGAGTTGTGAGTCAGTCAGTCTTTTGACTTCGGGTTCGCGTTGGTTGACCGCTGCAACGATATCACGAAAACGTTTAACATCACGGTCTTCCTTTGTACCAAAAACTTTGTTCATTACTTTTTCAAACATAATTTTCTTTAAACTCCATCATGTGTTCTCATTGCTAACAGTATCTTTTTTGGATTGCTCAGGATCAATACAATGTTTCTTATGTACCAGCAAGAGTGTCGTGATCTAAAATCATTTTTCTTCTATAGGCAGTGGTGTGTCTTCTACTTGTCCAACTGTTCCTATTGTCTCTAAAAGATTTTGTCCGTCAATGTGCTTTCGTAGTATCGTGTAAATTAATGTTGTGCCAACAGATGCTAATGAAAAGAGATATGCCACCACACCGCCTGCAATACATATTAACGTGAATGTTATCAAAATGGCACAAATTGTAATTGAGATAGTCGCTATAGGGGGTTGGGATGTGTTAATGCCAAAGATTACAGAGCTGTCTTGAAAAAACAGACTTGTAAATTTCTGAAGCGTTCCTCCCAACCATTCATTTGCGACTGCCATGGATTCTTGTATAAATGTTGTGTGTAGATAATACATTGGCAGCAGGATGATTGCAAACCCTGCAAGGCAGAAGATAGCCCAAATTGGCACAAAGATTAATTTTAGAACCAATAGGAAGATACCGTAGCCAACGATTCGCCACGGTTGATTCCATACTATCGCAAAAAGTTGATATATAGTTTCAAACGCATCAGCATTGGTTGTGGCAGCAATAGCAGGTGCAAAAAACAGGCTCGCAATCAGAACAGTTAAAATAAATACGATGATCAATCCTAAAATAAATGCGATGGGTGTAAAAAGTGAGGCTAATGTGAGGATAGGTTTGCCAAAAAAAGGAATTTTTCCGAGCAACGCCACGCTACCGGGTATCAAGAATAGGAAAAATATTATAAAAACTAAGCCGAAAAATGATCCAAAGACTGCTTTCCAATTCTGTTTTAGAAAATTTAAAGAATTCCCAACTGAGAAGAAAACATCACCACGCAGTTGTTCAATTGTGATTTTTGAAGCCATTGTACTGACAAGGAAAAAAATAGCTGCGAAAGCAATTATACCTATCCACATTGTCCCAGTTGTAAGTGGGTTTTGGTTGGTCGCAGTGAATGGTAAAACGGGTAAGAGTCCGAAGTTTTCCCAAAACGCTTGCGCTTTTGTCCCATCCACAATGAAGAGGGTGAGATAGAGCAAAATTTCATAAATTAGGTACCCAAGAAGTATTCCCGTAAGATGAATTCCAATCCTTCGGCAACTGAATCCGTATCGGTTAATTCTGGAGATATCCTTGTAGTTGAAGTAGAACTGTTCCATGTTTTCGCCAGATTATTTGATGTGTGTTGCATTAGAATTATTGTGCTGTGACAATGCTCTTTGCTCTATTTATGATACTATAATTTATTCAATTGTGTCAAGTATTTATTTTAGATGAGAGGGTGTAATTATTTTGTCAAAATATTGTGTTAAAGGCACTTTGCACCTGTTGATCGTGTATCAACTCCAAATGCGCGTTAGTATTTGGTGAAATCAATTTGGATTTCATATTCCCATACGCAGGGCGACAGCTGCAAGCAAGATTAGCAGAGAAACTGCACCCATGAGACTGGATACAATAGACATTTTCTTGCGGAGTGGTTTGACTTGAGGGGGGAGTTCTTCAGTTTCAAGGTCTAAACCTTCAATTGCTGCTGATAACTTTGGACCAAAGACAAAACTGTGTAGAGCGGTGAGAATAAGCAGGGCAATAAATAAAATCAGTTTGATAAGAAGTGTTCGCATGAAGGCGTTGATACCTTCAGGACCAAAAGATGGATCAAAGCCAATTGCATGAAAAATGTTAGCTATGCCTGTAAAAAAAAGTATCCCAACACAACCCCACACAATCGGTTCAAAGCGTTTGCCTATTTGTGTCAAGAGTTGAATACGTTGGACAGGTGGTAAGTTCTGTCTAAAATAGGGTACAATTACCATTGCTAAAATGAGATTTCCGCCAATCCAAATAACGGCGGCAATAACATGTATCCATCGAATAAACAGCCAAAATATTTCCATTTTTTGGTATTCCTTATTGATATAGCAGTAGATTTACACAACATTTCGCTTTTCCAAATGTTTAAGTTTCTTCAATGTGTTGTATAACAGTTTCAGCACGGGAGATTAATGATTTTTGTTCGTCAGCAGAAAACGGTATCGGAGCAAATCGGTAATGGTCGCACTTTGTAAGGATGTCTATCAATTCTTTTAGAATAGGTGTTGAAACTCCCACTTGTGTGCAAATTTCTTGTACCTCAGCAGTATTCAGTTGGCGGTATGGGGCACCTTGCCGGTCACATAAATATTGATGTAGACTTTGGGTCAATGCTTCACCTAAGGTAGTTGACTTTGCATCTGTTTCCCCAGTATCGATTGCATTGAGTGTAGAAAATGCTTTTGCTGCGGGATTCATCGGGGTATCAGATATAGTTGAGCCGCTATCGGATTTTAGCTTAGCACGATACAATAGATATCCACCAACCCCAACAAAAATCGGTATTAGTAAAAGTAGCCACAATATCCGCGATGGGAAATCAGATTCACTTTCAACCATATCGTTTGCATTAGGAAGCACAGTAATAGGAATTGGCGTTGTTCGGGTTGTTTGGTATGTGCCATTTGTGGGATTGAAGAAAACGTATTGAATTGTAGGTATCTGTAAAATACCGTCCTTTAGAGGTGTAAGTGCGTAAGTATAGACGTTGGTATTATTGTTAGTAGTGTTTGCAAGATTTTGCGGGTTGATCCTGAAGCCTTTAATAGCAGGAATTTTTGGAGGCGTTACCGTTTTGATATTACCACTTCCAGTAATTTGTAGTGACAGCGTAAGTGCCTGTCGTATTTCCAGTTTTCTGCGGTCTACTTGTGTCGTAATACTATATTTACCGACAACTCCTGTGAAATTGGCGGGTTTTCCGACTTCAGGGAGTGGTTGGACATTGAGTGCAACAGATTTTGTTTTTAACGTCTTAGGGGTGCTTTTTATGGGGAGTTTTAACTGAGCAGGTTGAATAAGTATTTGTCCAGTTTTTTGTGGATACAAGCGTCGAACATATTCTTGAACTTGGAATTTTTTCCCCTGTATCTGCACTGTAACCCCTTTCTCATTGGGGAGTTCTTCTACTAAAAAATCGGAGAATTCTGGTAGAGAGGGAGTTGGAGGTTGCAGACTTGGCAGCACAGTTGTATAAAGGTAGCGAAATCGATATTCGATAGATTCATTAAGATAGGGTTTTAGGTTACTGACTTCAACCTGTACTTTATGGATGCCACCTGTGGTATTGTTCACGTAGGTGTCAACTGCAGCAACAATGATTTTGCCAGGGTTCGCCAAGTAAGGCACACCTTGATAAGAAAATTGGACATCCGAAAGGGCGATCTCACCTATCTTCTGCGGTATAAGTTCATAAGCCCATGCCATAGTGACAGCAATTTTATCATCCACTAACCGAGGGGTTGTTTTGGAATGCAATGGAGTAGCGAGGAAATCGGGCAAAAAATTGAAAGTCGGGGAACCGATATGTTTCATTTGTGTGTTTCCCGATATTGTAAGTTCCAAAGTTGCTTTCTCATTTAATTGAATATGGCGGGGTGTAACTACTGCTGCAACTTTGACATCCTGGCTTTGTGCGCCTGTCGTGAAAAGCATCAGCAGGATACTGAATAGTGTAAGGCTTAAATATGATTGCAGCAGGAGTTTTTGAAAATTACCAATCTTTATCACGGCGGTATCCGCTATTGAGTTGTTGTTTAAGCATATTTTGTCTGCGCTTATTTTCATTTTTGCTCAGACGTTCAAGAAGTTGAAGTGTCTCTGCTTTTGAAATGTTGCTTGACTTATTTTTTACTGAATTCTGCTTCGGATTGCTATCCATTTTCTGCAGGGTAGCGTTTTCGTTTTGTTCTTTCAAAAGTTGAAGTGCCAATGCAAGGTTATGCTTAGCATCGGCATCATGTGGGTCTAAACGGAGGGAGGACTTATAAGATTCAATTGCAGCAGTGAAGTCACGCAACTGAAATTGCGCATTGCCTAAGTTGTAATAGACAGCAGCTTCCTTGGGCGCATTTCCTTTTAAAAGTGATCTTTGAAATGCTGCAGCTGCCTCTTTATATCTACCTTTTTTGTAGAGTGCTGTACCGAGGTTGTGGAGGGCAATTGGATTATTGGGTTTGTCAAACGTTGCCTGTTGAAATGCATCTGCTGCTGCATCATAGTCCTGATTCCAATACGCCTCAGTACCTTTTTTCATTGTGCGTGTCCAGTTTCCCATCCACCCGACAAGGAAAAAGATAATACAGATAACAATTGAGCAATAATAAATCTTATTCCACATGTTTTTATTATAATGGATAACCAGGTGATTTGCAAGGAATTAGGAATTGTAAGACATACTCAGTGAATTTAGTTTTCGGTTTTAGGACATGGCATCTGGCAAGTTGGGGATACGATGATCTACCACAAAATGGAAGAATATGAGAAAAAATATGGCGAACAGACATAATTTACTTAGTCCCGTTCGCCAATGAATAAATGAATAAATGTATCAAACAATATTCTGTAGATGAATTTCCCGTTCTATTTCCGTTTTATGTCTGCCCAGATGGTAGTTAACTTTCCTGCAGGTTCAACTGGCAGAACTTTCTCGACTTCTTTGAAGAAGGCTGCTTTGTCGTTTGCTTCATCTGGATAGATTTCAACAGTGTCGTGGGTTACATCATCAAAATGGAGGTTCATATATGCACTACCGCCGCCTTCGGTCACTCTATAAAGAAGAACATTTGCACCTTTTTTGAAGGATACTTCAACGTTAAAGTGAACCTTTTGCGCACCTCCTGTCCAAGTAGGATGGTTGTACCATTTCTCACCGTTAATCCAAATTTGTGCATGGTTGTCGTGTGCTGGAGACATGACAGATTTCATTGCTTTGGGAGCGTCAATTACGATGATACCGTAGGTGTCAATACTGTCTGCGGGTCCTCCTCTGTTCATATTGTTTCCATCTGCTGGATTCAATTCAAAAACAGTCCATTCTCGGGTGCCACCGTGGGCATTATCCCAATTAATTTCTGTTATTTTGTTTTTTGTCTTTAGCAAACCTTCAATTGTAGAGAGTTCCTCTTGCGTTAGTTTGCCATCGGTTCCCATCTCAATTAGTTCATTTCTATGATTCGGTTCGTTACCGTTGTTTGTATAGTTGCCATCTGGTCCATACCATTTGCGTATCCACGTGTTATATCCTGAATGGTCTTCGTCTACTGCATTAGGTTGAGTCGCGAAGAGTTCATTATCTTTCAAAGGGCCTTTCTTTTGATTAGGTTCGCCTATTGCCAGTGCGAAGTTTGTCATACTGAAGACTAAACCAAAACTCAGCGCGAATGTTAGGACAAACAAGTAAAATCGTTTCATTTTTTATCTCCTTCAATTTGTATAGTGTTAATATAATACCATTTTTCAGGTTATCAGTAAACGGAATTATTTATTTTTTATTCCAAAGTATTCTGTTTAAGTTGGATATGTATCTAATGCATGCTGCCATTTTGTTAGCTGCGCAACGCGCTGTGTAGAATCTGTTGGAATTTCAAGAGGTCTGCCACGGGTATCAATAACGAGTCCCACAACACCGCCCATCGCTTCAGTTTCAACAGTTGTGCCATGCCCAGCGCCAAGATCAAATCGTCGAGATGGGTGAAGTTTTACTGATGCCTTTTCACCTAATCCAAGTGGATAAAGTTGTAGTTCTCCGAACGGTATTTCTTCAGTGATGGTTGGTTTCTCTGAAAAATGAATCTCAATAGAGAGGCAGGTGTCACCGTCTTTTCCGACACCAACGGGGGCAATACAGGTGCCGAGATGAATTAGGCAATCGCGTTCAAAAACTTGAGTCGCTGCTTCTGCATTAACTTGCGCCAAGACTCCGAGCTGCGGCATCATAAAAATACTATCTACTGCAAGATGTGTGAGGCCTTCGGGTTGGAATGCGTCAATCATCATAAGCATTGATTGTTGACGACGCGGCGCATGTGATAAAACGCCTCCACTACCAACTAACATATCTAATGAGAGCATATTGACAAGCGTTTGTCCACTTTCTGCCTGATCGAATGCCTCAGAGATAGTGCGCTGCTGTTGCACACCTCGCAATTCCACCGCTAATTGCTTATGTTGTTCAAAAGCCAATCTGAGTGCTTCACGGGCAATTGCTTGCTCAAGAACTAACTCTTGTAAAGTTTGCGGGATCGTCGTGGGACGAATCATCTTGTTTTTTACACGGTTCCGAAGATCACCGACTTCAATATCAAAAGGCACCCATCGTAAGACGTTGTCTATACCGGCTTCGGCAAGAACGTTAGACACGCTATAACTCATGCCGAGATTGGCACTGACGGTTCGGTTGAAAAACGCTTCTGCATCATGGTTTTTGAAAACAGAGAATACGTCGGTTGTCGCGCCGCCGATGTCAACGCCGACCACTTGAATATCTTGTTGTGCTGAAACGGTTTGGATTATTTCTCCGACAGCACCTGGGGTAGGCATGATTGGTGCATCAGTCCAGTCAATGAGCTTTTTGTAACCGGGGGCGTGTGCCATCACGTGTTCAAGGAATTGATCCTGAATCTTGTGTCGGGTAGGCATCAACTCTTCGCGTTCTAATACTGGACGGAGGTTGTCTACTATCTCCAGAGACATCACATCATCCAAACGTTCTCTAATCAGTTCACGAGCATCTTTATTTCCCGCATAGATCAGCGGAAGTTCATAAGCAATACCGAGACGCGGTTGTGGACGCGCTGCTGCAATAATCTCAGCCAATTCAACTACGTGGGAAGTTGTTCCACCATCAACACCACCGGAGAGAAGGAACATATCAGGACGCAGATGTCGAATCCGCTCTATTTTTTCGTGTGGCAGGCGTTTGTCATTAGATGCGATAACGTCCATCACTATAGCCCCCGCACCAAGCGCTGCACGTTCAGCACTTTCTCCAGTCATATTTCGGACAACACCTGCTACCATCATTTGCAACCCGCCGCCAGCACTGCTTGTTGAAATATAGACATCAACGCCCTCATCTCCGTTTTGCGGTTTAATGATGACACCATTGTCAAGGAGTTTACGCCCGGCAAGTTCCTCAACTTCCGTGATTGCGTTGATAACGCCTGCTGTAACATCTTCAACAGGTGCTTCAACAGTTGTCGGTGCTTCCCCGCGTACGACGAGTTGATACTCATCACCCCGTTTTTCAATAAGAATTGCTTTGGTAGTTGTGCTGCCACAGTCTGTGGCAAGAATAGAACGGAGTTTACCCGCCGATTCATTCATATATTTGTCTCCTATTCCTCTATATTGTTCTTTTCACCTTTTTTGAATATTCTAACTCCGATTTTCCACAAGCAATTGCGTTTCAAGTGCTTCAATTTTCTCTCGGAGTGCTTTTATTTCTTCTTCTTGTTGCGCTCGAATTTTGAAATACTGAAAGGTGATGAATCCCATTGGCACACTAACAAATCCAATAATAGCTATGATTAGTGCTATTATCAGCGAACTATGAAATGATAGGCGTTCCCCGAAGTTTTTCTCTAAAGTTTGAATGTCCCCGGAAAGGCGTTTCTCTAAAGTTTGAATGTCCCCGGAAAGGCGTTTGTCTACCTCTGCAATACGTTTCTCTATTCGAACTTCGGATTCATTCACAATCTCTCTAATTTTGTCTAAATCCTCAACGGTTAATTCTGCGAACACAGATACGTTATAGCATAAAAGCCCTACGATCATAAAAACGAAACTTAACCTTTTCATAGCTTTCTCTCCATATCCGACTTTAATATCCCAATTGCCGCAGATATTCGCGGTTAACGGTCATACGCTCTTCATCTGTACGGTCTTCAACCATCCCTGGACATGCGGTAATCCATCGGTCATAATCAAGTTCTTCCAAAGTAGACATAATTCCGGGGAAGTCCATTGCATCTCCACCGCCAACATCAACCCAATCTACATCATAATTGTTACCATCTCCGCCAGTGTAGCCTGAATAATCCTGAAGATGGACATAGACAAGGACATCTTTATAGCGGCGTATAGATTCTATCGGATCAAATCCCCAGAGTGCGGAATGTGACACGTCTATGCATAATTTACATTTTCGGAGTAGACTCATATATTTTGCCCAATCCTCAATGGAATCTACTGTTGTATTGGTATGAATATGATAACAGACATCTAAGCCGTATCGTGATGCGTATTCTGCCCATTCTTCTGACACATCAGCAAGTTTTGTGAGATCATCACTGTTTACGGGTCGGTCATTTGGTTTTCCCGCCCCCATAAACATGAAACAATCTGCCCCGACCTCTGCTGCGAAGTCGATTCGTCTTTTGTTGAGTTCCATCTGTTCAGGATTTTTATCAATCGGAAGTCCGCGTGCAGTGACTGCAGCGATAGGCATGTCAACATTCTCACACATCCGCCGAATACGTCGTGGTGTGCCTGCCCAGTCTAAAGATTGCCGCATCTCCCAACCATCCCAACCAGCGTCCTTGAGTTGTGTTAATAGTTTCTCAAAATCTGGCTGTTGCCATCGTAACGTACTATATCCAAATTTGAAACCCATTTTGTTTCTCCTCTTAGTGTTCTTCTTTCCTAAAAGCATACATCAGTAAATTATAACAGATTTTCATATTGCTTGCAATAAATGTTCGTTTTTGCTAAACTATATAAAAATTCACGGATTTTCCGTTACGACCTATTTTAAGGAGAAAGTATGGACAAAGTTAAACTCGGTTTTATCGGTACAGGTGGCATGGCAGGTGCACACATGCGCAACTTGAAAGACAACTTTGAAGATGTAGAATTTTGTGCGATGTGTGATATTTCCGAAGATCGTGCGAAGGGGCGCGCCGAAGAGTTCGGCGGCAACGCTTACACCGATTTTCGTGCGATGTACGATAAAGAGGAATTAGATGCCGTTTACATTTGTACGCCGCCGTTTGCTCACGGCGAACAGGAACGGATCGCTTGTGAAAAAGGCATCGCGATGTTCATTGAAAAGCCAATTCATTCTGAACTGGAGCCTGCGATTATCATCAATGACTACATTAAAGAAACCGGCACCATCACAAGTGTTGGTTACCACTGGCGTTACGGTGGCAATGCCCAGAATGCGAAAAAAATGCTTGAGGAGCAACCGCAAATTCTCGGTGCGCTTGGATATTGGATGGGTGGTATGCCCGGAACGCCTTGGTGGCGTGTGCGTGCACAATCTGGCGGACAGCACGTTGAACAGACAACACATATTTTTGATCTTTGCCGATTTCTCGTTGGCAGCGATGGTAAAACCGTACACGGTGTCGCCAATAGCGGCAGTATGACACATATAGAAAACTACGACGTTGACGACATCAGCATGGTGAACATTGAGTTTGAGAATGGTGCTGTTGCCAATATTGTTTCTGCTTGTGCGTTGCAGGGTTTTGGCCGTGTGCATCTTGAAGTGTTCACACGCGGGTTGGTTATCACGGTTGGTGGACCAAACAACGTGAATCGTGAAGGTGAAACGGAATCGCTCCCTGGTGGGGGTGGACAAGACCGAGATCGTGTCTTCATTGACGCTGTTAAGAGTGGAGACGACTCAAAAATCCTATCTCCCTATAGCGATGCGTTGCAGACACTCCGCATTATGCTCGCAGCAAGTACATCGTTTGAAACCGGTAAAGCTATTGACCTTTAAAACACAATAGGCGCGCATTGCGTGCCTAACCACATTAAATTTTTATTACGAAAAGAGAGTAAATTATGCCAATTAATCAATCCATCTGTTTTGGTGGTTTCCGGCGGGACAGAGAGCCGGAAGATGTCATAAAAAAAGCCGCAGAAATCGGCTACAAATCGGTTGAGATGCTACCTGCTGATCTCTGGCCCGTTGTTCAAGATCACGGAATGCGGGTTGCAATCATTGTTGGACATTCATCACTTCCGTCCGGCTTGAACGATCCGAGCAATCATGACAGAATTGAGGATGAATTGCTGAAAAATATCGACATTGCAGCAGAAAACGACATTCCCGGTCTTATCTGTTTTTCTGGTAACCGAGAAGGTAGATCCGATGAAGAAGGTCGTGATAACACAATAGCTGGGCTGTCACGGGTAACAAAAGCTGCGGAGGAGAAGGGTGTTAACCTCTGCGTTGAACTGCTCAATAGCAAAGTGAACCATCCGGATTATCAATGTGATAAAACAGAGTGGGGCGTTGAAGTATGTAAAGGTGTCGGTTCGCCGCGGGCGCAGCTACTCCACGACATATACCACATGCAGATTATGGAAGGGGACCTCATCCGAAACATTACGGATTATATTGAGTATATTGGACACTTCCATACTGCAGGGAACCCTGGTCGTCGCGATCTTGATGATGAACAGGAAATTTATTATCCTGCCGTGATGCGTGCTATCGCAAATACGGGTTATGACTTGTATGTTGGACACGAGTTTAGTCCTAAAGGTGATGCGTTTGATGCGATGCAGCACGCTTATGATGTGTGTAATGTTTAGGCTACTTTGAGAAATGATGGGCGGGTCCTCTGTACCTGCCCATTCTAATAATATCTAAAATGACACCCGAACGTGAAGCACGTCAAACCATAGATAACATGCTGGAAGCGTCTGGATGGCAGATTCAAAATTATGCTGAACTTGCAACAGATGCTTCTTTCGGTGTAGTTGTCCGCGAATACCCGCTAAAAAATAATCAGAGCGCAGATTATCTTCTTTTTATCGGTGGCGTTGCAGTTGGCATCATAGAAGCCAAAAAAGAAGGCATGACGCTTGACGGTGCACTTCAACAAGCAGAACGGTATCACGCCAGTCTCCCGGACGCCTTGCCAACATTGCAGGGGTGTCCCTTTTTATACGCATCTACGGGTATTGAAACCTATTTTCAGGACAAGCGCGATCCAAACTCCCGTTCCCGACCAGTATTTACATTCCATACACCTGAGGCACTCAGAGATGCCCTCCATCCCAGAACCCTTCGACAGAGACTTAAAGATGATCTGCCTGATTTAGAACAAGGCAGTCTCTGGAATTGCCAGTTTGAGGCAATCACCGAACTTGAAGAATCTTTTGCCGAAGCACGTCCACGCGCTTTAATCCAAATGGCAACGGGCAGTGGGAAAACTTACGTCACTGTCAGCAGTGTATACCGCCTCATCAAATTTGCTAATGTTAAACGGGTTCTTTTTCTGGTAGACCGCAACAATCTCGGCAGACAAGCACTGCGTGAGTTTCAAAATTACACGACTCCCGATGATGGCAGGAAATTTAATGAACTCTACAACGTTCAACACCTCGCCAGTAACCATATTGACGAAATAAGCTCAGTTTGTATTACGACTATCCAACGGCTTTACGCAATGTTGACAGGTGAACCCGACTATGAATCGGACGCTGAGGAAAGTTCGGATTTTGAACAGGAAACAGAAGATTCACTACCACAAGAAGTTACCTATAACCCGAAAATCCCTATTGATAGATTTGATCTTATTATTGTCGATGAATGTCACCGCTCAATCTATGGTAAGTGGCGGCATGTGTTGGAATATTTCGACGCTTTCATTCTCGGTCTCACTGCTACGCCTTATGCACAAACGCTCAATTTTTTCAATCAGAATCTTGTTTATGAATATCGCCACGAACAGGCTATTGAAGACGATGTAAATGTCGGTTATTACGTTTATCGGATTAGAACCGAAATCACGGAAAGCGGCAGCATAGTTGCCGAGGGGAGTCATGTTGCAAGACGGGATAAAGAAACTCGAAGACTTACCTGGGAGGAGTTGGAAGAAGATGAAGCGTATACAGGAAATCAGTTAGACCGGGAGGTTGTTGCTGAAGACCAGATTCGCACCATTATTAAGACTTTCAAGGATTGCCTTTTCACCGATCTCTTTCCCAGTAGGCAAATTGTTCCCAAAACGCTTATCTTTGCAAAAGACGACTCTCACGCCGAGGATATTGTCAAAATTGTTCGAGATGTATTTAATAAGGGCAATGATTTCTGCCAAAAGATTACCTACCAGAGCGATAGACCGGAAGACCTTATCAGAAGATTCCGCACAGACCCGATTTTCCGAATCGCTGTGAGCGTTGATATGATTTCCACCGGCACCGATATTAAACCGCTTGAATGTTTAGTTTTCATGCGTTCTGTCCGATCAAGTGGATATTTTGAGCAGATGAAAGGACGCGGCGTGCGTACTATTAAGCCTGAAGACCTACGATCTGTCACAGGTGATGCAACTAAAAAAACACACTTCATTATCGTTGATGCTGTCGGTGTGTGTGAATCCATCAAAACCGATTCGCAACCACGGATAGGCGAACCATCTGAAACTGAGCCACCAAGACCACGAGAAAGAAACCCCAACCAACTCATGGATGATGTAAGCGAAGACCGAGTTATTGGAACCGGATTTGAGTCTGAGAGTTTTGCACAGGTTACTAAAGTGATTCACGACTTTAAACGGTTTATTCATGAACATATAGATGAATTATCAGCGTTACAAGTTTTGTGTGAACGCCCGGGCGCACAAGGCAAATTGACTGAAGACAACTTGAAAGAACTGGAAGAAGCATTGCAGGAACATTCCAACAGTCTTAGTCGTGAGTCCTTATGGATGGCCTATAAAAGACGGTCACCAGAAAACGTTCATGGAACCACAAAACGACAGACGGACTTCATATCATTGGTGCGTTTTGCTATGGAATATGATCGTATTTTAGAACCATTTAGTGCAATCGTCACCCGAAACTTTGATGAATGGTTAGACGGTAAAGACTTCACACCAGAACAAGTTAACTGGCTTAAATGGATTCAGGAATACATTGCCACATCACTTGATTTTCGAATAACTGATTTTGGGGATACACCTTTCGCGCAACGCGGCGGTGTAGCAAAGGCTTATCAACTCTTTGGTGATGATTTAGACGATATGCTAAACGATCTCACACAGAAATTGGTTTCTTAATTCGTCTTTGTAGGAGCGACCTCTGGTCGCGCCCCTTGTCCAAAACGCTTGCATCCCAGTCCAGTTTGTGCTAAAATTAAAACCGTACTGTGTCTGTTTTATCGCAATTTCAAAACACGCCAAAGAGGATCTGAAATGCCAACACCAAAAGATGTTTTTGATCATCCTTTAGAGTATCTCGATTTTCTTCAGTCTGTTGATTTTGAAGGGCAGTATTTCGAACGAAAAGAGATTCGAATTGATACCAATAATCAGATCAACACACTGAAAGACAAGATCAAGCAGTGCATCTCTGCCTTCGCGAATAGTAATAGAAGTGGTGGACTCTTGGTCCTTGGTATTGCTGACGATGGGACCATCAAAGGCACACAGCATGTTGAAGAACAGACGCTTAACGGAATACTGCAAGCGGCACGAGATCTAAGTAACCACGCTACACAGTTAAAAGAAGTTGTACCACCTGATGCAGATGCAGCAAGGTTACATCTTCTTTACATCCCGTGGACACCAAATGGAATTTGTGACACCTTCACAGATTTTCCAAAAGCATGGAAAAGGCTCGGCGCACAAAACCTTGCATTGACTGAACAAGATCGTGAACAACTTAAACGTGATAAAAAGGTAGTTGATTTTGAAACGTCCTACTGCTGTCCCTACAACCCCGATGAACTTGACAAAGACGTGGTTGAGGAGTTCAAAAGTGTGTTCCTTGAGACAAGAGATGCCCAATATGAATATAGCACAGAGGCATTTCTCTTAAACATAGATGCCATTAGGCAAATAGAGGGTGAAAAAAGCGCCTTCACCAATGCCGGTTACCTCTTTTTTGCTTCATATCCTCGGAAGCACTTTCCCAGTGCGTATGTCCGAGTTCTACGATTTGAGGTTGACGTTGAAGAAGCACATAACCGTGGCGGGACAACTTTTGATAGAGATTTTGATGGTGCCCTCCCAAAACTTATTCGTAAATTAAAAACTTTTTTTGAAGAATCTGCGATTTTTAGAACATTTATTGAACGCGGAGATTCCGGGCGGTTCATTGAAGACCCTGAATATCCACTCTTGGCAGTTGATGAAGCAGTTGTGAATGCTGTGATGCATAGAGATTACGGGTTCTCCGAAGCAATTCACTGCATTGCATATCGGAACGGCTTTGTGGTAAAAAGCCCGGGTAGCATTCCGCAAGACGTTCCACAGCATTTTAGCCTTGAAGATACAGTACTTAGTTCCGTGCTAAGAAATCCGAAACTTGTTGAGTGGATGCGTTTTATGAAAGATGAACGGGGAAAACCTTTGGTACGCGCGCTAAGCGAAGGCACACGTAGGATGTGTGAAGAGATGGAGAAGTTGGGACTACCAGCACCGTATTATGAGACAGGTCGGGATACCTTTCTCACCCTTTACAATCGCGACAACCATCTTGCCGATCGATCTACACGGCAGGCTACATACACCACCGCACCCAAGCCGGACACGTTGAATGAACCGCGCAACATGAAAAAAGTACCGCGTTCCATCGGAGAACGTCTCACGAAAATATAGTAAAAGGGAACACACGTGAACAAAACGAACCATGGTTTATCTGATTTGCCAAAGGGTTGGGAATGGACAACGCTTAAAGAGGCCTGTTCGACCCCGCAGTACGGATGGACAACGAAGGCAGCTGCTGAAGGAACGCTTCGCTTACTTAGGACTACTGATATTACAGCAGGAAACGTTAATTGGGAAACAGTTCCATTCTGCACAGAAGAACCACCAGATAAAGAGAAATATCTGTTAAAAACAGGGGATATTGTCATTTCTCGGGCGGGTTCTGTTGGTTACAGTTATCTGGTTGAAAATCCCCAAAATGCAGTGTTTGCATCGTACCTAATTCGTTTCAAACCATTATCGATTATTGACGAGAATTTTCTTATATTTTTCTTGAAAAGCCCAGACTATTGGAAAACCGTTTTAAAAGAAAAGGCAGGAATTGCCCTGCCGAACGTTAACGCGACAAAACTCAAACGGATTGAAATCCCGCTCCCACCGCTGGCAGAACAACGCCGCATCGTAACCAAGTTAGAGGGGCTGTTTACACAATTAGACGCAGCAGTTGATAACCTAAAAAATGCACAAACGCAGTTGAAACGGTACCGTCAATCAAGTCTCAAAGCTGCTTCTGAGGGAGAATTGACAAGGCAATGGCGCGAAGGGTATTCAGAAAAAGGCAAAAAAGACATTAGGGAAGTAGTTCAACTCAAAGAGGTAGCCAATTTAAGGCGTGAGAAAGTGGAACCTAAGGAAAGTAGCGAGAACTTAAACTTTGTGGGACTTAAGCATATAGATTCGGGAATAAGCATTCTGGAACGCTGGGGAGATGCTTCGGAGGTAAAAAGCACGAAAGCCCGTTTTTATCCCAATGATGTTTTGTACGGTAAATTGCGACCCTATTTGGATAAGGCAGTTATTGCTGAGATGGAAGGCATTTGCTCTGCTGACATTCTTGTTTTTACTGCAAATTCAAAAATGATACCAAGATTTTTGGTATATCTACTTCATAGCCATCCGTTTAGAAGTCATGCTATGGCAACATCATCAGGTATAACCCTCCCAAGAACTTCATGGAATGCTTTGGGAGAATTCACTTTCACACTTCCACCAGTTACCGAACAAGAACAGATCATCTCAGAACTTGAGCGTCACCTTTCAGTCGCTGATGCGGCAGAAGCAACCCTTGATGCAGAACTTGCACGCGCAGAACGTTTGCGGCAGTCTATTCTCAAGCATGCGTTTTCTGGTAAACTTGTCCCGCAAGACCCGAATGATGAACCTGCAAGTGTGTTGTTAGAGAAAATCCGAGATGCGAAAGAACAGCCGCAACCGAAGCGGAAAAAGACGAAAACAAAGGTGAAAAGCACATCTTCGGCAAAGCAATTATCCCTTCCGATTGACTAAAGAACATCATCTTCACATCTTCTTTAAACTTGCGCTTAATATATATCTGTGCTAAAATAAGGACATATTAGGGAACTTTTCAACTCGTATAAGGTGGTACATTATGGAAACTGCACAAAAGGAGCATCCTCTCCCACTACCGCCATCAGACAAAGTGCTATTTCAGAAACATGTCCAACGCGAATTAGATGAGATTCGTACGGAAGTCAAAGAAATTTGTGCAGTGGATAATGACGTTGAACCAATACCGGAGTCAGCTTATCATGATGCGTATTTATTACTTGAGATTCTATTTAATTACAATATTCCGATACCTGATATTGGTTGGTTAATAGATGGCGGTATTGGGTTTGAATGGCGATCACAGAACGTTAAAGGGATTGGTACAATGAGCATATATGGTGACGATCAAGTTGTTTATGGGGCATCTTTAGGAGATTCACGTAGGATAAAAGGGACATGCACATTAACTGATACAGTACTGCTTGTTCGTTTCTTACCGATGTTAAAAGACCTATGCTCTCAATAAAGGACTTGGTATGAACGTTCCGCCAGATGAAAAGTTGACTCGTTTTATTTCATCAAAAAGTGGTTTTTCCATTGCTAACAAAAGGGTCAGCTATAGAGCATTTGTCCCACCAAGAGAGAGTCCACAAGAAATTTCTGTATATCGTGTCTCTACCCTCACCGAAAATAAAATTTAGGAAATTGGAAGAAAATATGTTCAAGGAGAAAATGAAATAAAAGCAAGAGCAGATTTTTTAGCTAAAGTCGTTTATGAGAATAACCTTATAGTGATTACAGATACGCAAGTTCACGAATTACATGCGAATATCATGCCTCTTCCAATAAAAAAGGAGGATCGGGATGAGATTTTAAGAGAACTTGCTCTTGCCAGTGAGTTAGTCCCAATACCTACAGAATAGATGCTTTTTATTCATAAAGGTGACATACTATGGAAATTGGAGAAAAAGAACACAATCTCCCTTTACCGCCATCAGACAAAGTGCTGTTTCACAAACATGTTCAACGCGAATTAGATGATATCCGACAAGAATCTGAGCAAGCTTATGCATTGGATAACGAGATTGATCTTGTGCCAGATTCTGCTTATGATCAAACATCTGGCTTGTTAGAAAAACTTTTTAGTTTCAAGATCCCCATGCCACACATTGGTTGGGCAGAAGATGGTAGCATCGGGCTTGAATGGCGACCAGAGGGTGGTATAGTAACTATGGGAATCTATGGTGATGATGATGTGATTTATGGTGCTTTTTTTCAAGAAAACCGTCAAATTGATGGCGTTTGTTCTTTGTCTGATTCAGTTCTATTAGAAGGTTTTCTTAAAATTTTGAAAAACCTCTTGTAATAAGGATTTGTTTCATGGATGTTTTACCGGGTGAGAAAATCACCCGTTTTATTCGTTACAACCGAGATTTCACTGAACCCAACACAGTTAGACATCAAGCGTTTCTTCCACACAAAAAGAAGACAGATATATCTGTATTTCGCATCTCTCAACTTCCTGACAGTGAAGTATGGAAAATTGGGTGGGAACATGTCCAGACAGATGAATTACCTGTCCTCGCAAGAGCTGACCTATTTGCCAGTGATGTCTATCATAATAATCTCAAAGTTATTTCAGATCCACAATCCCATGAAGCACACGCAAACATTACCGGTTTTCCAGCTGAAAGAGCAGAAAATAAAACAGAAGATAGAAAACTTCGTTGAGCAATTGCCCGAAAACTGGCGCTTGCCAGTGAATTAGTCATGCCGCCAGAACAAAGTTAACATACCACTAAACACTATATAAGGCACGCTATGTCAAACGCATCAGCAACAATCGTTCAAAAACTATGGAATTTCTGCAATGTCCTCCGAGATGATGGAGTCAGTTACGGAGATTATGTTGAACAACTCACGTATCTGCTTTTCCTCAAACTTGCAGACGAACAGAGCAAACTCCCCACACCACAATCGTCTAAAATACCTTCTGGTTTGGATTGGGAAAGTCTGCGCGAAGAAAGTGGTGCTGCGTTGGAGGATCAATATGTCAAAATCCTTCGCGAATTGAGCAATCAGAAAGGTTTGCTTGGTGTCATCTTCCGAAAATCGCAAAATCGGATTCAGACACCTGCACATCTTCAACGGCTTATCAAACTCATTGATTCCGAAAACTGGAGCGGGATGGCAGCCGATGTCAAAGGCACAATTTACGAGGGACTCCTGCAGAAAAACGCTGAAGACACAAAAAGCGGTGCGGGGCAGTACTTCACACCCCGCCCACTCATCAAAGCAATCGTTAACGTAATGCAACCTAAACCGATGAAAACGATCTGTGATCCTGCATGTGGCACAGGTGGTTTTTTCCTGGCTGCTCATGAGTACATTTCAGAACAATACCGTACTACATTGACTCGCGAACAGAAGAAGTTTCTCAGATTTAAGACTTTCGCTGGCACAGATATCGTTGATAACGTTGTTCGTCTGTGTGTTATGAATCTTTATCTGCACGGCATTGATGGAGCGGAAAGCCCAATTACAACCAATGATAGTCTCGGCAAAGATCCAGGAGATCGCTACGATATGGTGCTGACCAATCCCCCGTTCGGTAGCAAGAGTAGTGTTACAATCACCACTGACGGCGAAAAACGGAGCAATACATCCCACACGTATGAACGCGATGATTTTTGGGCAACAACTTCAAATAAACAGTTCAATTTTCTACAACATATCAAAACGATTTTAAAGGAAGACGGTCGCGCCGCTGTGGTACTTCCAGATAATGTGCTTTTTGAACGGGGTGCAGGTGAAACGATTCGCAGGCAACTGCTTAAATTTTTTGATGTCCATACGTTGTTACGACTGCCTACTGGCATCTTTTACGCGCAAGGTGTGAAGGCAAACGTTCTCTTTTTTGATAAACGTCCTGCACGTGAGGAACCTTGGACACAGAAACTTTGGATATATGATTTACGGACAAACAAACGTTTTACGCTCAAGACAAATCCCTTGCGCGATACCGACCTACAAGATTTTATTACCGCCTACAATCCAAAAAATCGACACGAAAGGACTGAAACCGAACGTTTCCATGCCTTCAGCTATGAGGAACTTACCAAGCGGGAGCATGCTAACCTTGACATTTTCTGGTTGAAAGAGGATTCGCTTGAGGATATAACAGACCTTCCAGTACCTGAAGTATTAGCAAGTGAAATCACACAGAATTTAGAGACTGCATTGGGACTGTTTCAAAATATTCAAACGGAATTAGGCGACAGTGATTAAACTCTGTTGCTATCTGTTTTAACTGAGAATATAGGGAGGAATATTGATAAAACGGCTAAAATTTCGGAGACGTTAAGTGCATAATTATAGTGTAATAATACAATAACATCTCCACTACCTTTACGACTGAAAACCTAAGGAGGAATTCAAAATGCGTAATCAACTTATACTCACACTTTTCACTCTTATCATTGCTGCCCTTTACTGTTCAATTGCAGTCGCAAGTTTGCAAAATGGCTTAATCGTCTATTATCCATTTGATGAAGCAGCTGGGAAAACAGCATCCGATGATAGCAAAAACAATAACGATGGAGAACTTATGGGTAACGCCGCATGGGCACCCAAAGAAGGTAAAATTGGCGGTGCCCTCAAACTTGATGGTGGAGATAGTTCCGTTGTAGACGCAAACGGGGCGGATTATATCAATGAACTTGAGGCTTTTACGATTTCTGTTTGGGTCAAATCTGATTCTGTTGGACACGACAGAGGTATTGTCTTTGGTATAGATCCAGATGGAGGCGATAATGTTTTCGGTTTACGCTACGATGCCGCAAGTTGGTCAACAAAAGGTGGGACAAATCTTGTCAAAGGTGCGATTACCACAACAGGTGGTGGTCAAGCGTATGAGGGTAAAAGCGATGTGCAAACGACTAAGTGGCAATACCTCGCGTTTACTTGGAAAAGTGGTGAACAACTTGTCCTCTATATTGATGGCGAACTTGATGATAATCCTACACACAATGACGGTGGTAAAGTTGGAAAAATCTCTGGTGCCACCAAATTGATCGTGGGTAAAGGAGCAAAGGATAATAACGGCACTTCATGGCCCGGTCTTATTGACGACTTTCGCCTCTACGATAGGGTGTTAGAGGAGAGAGAGATTGCAGATTTAGCGTCAGGTTCTCTTCCTGTTGAACCATCTGAAAAGTTAGCAACGACTTGGGCAAACCTTAAGCAAAAACGGGATTAATCAGTCTATGTGTGCTTACTTAATAGAAAAGGCGCGTTTTCATCTAATAGAGATGGAGGTGCGCCCTAACGCAAATAGGTAGGGAAAATTATGCAATTGAATCTTGATACGCCGCGGTCTGATGAGGGAACGTTCCGATATAGTATCAAACGCGAATTGGCGGGACTTTATGAAAAGGCTGAGGAAACCTATACGCAGGATAGCGAAATCGATGCTATCCCAGTGACAGTATACAATGACGCGCTCTTTTTGCTGGAATTTCTCTACAATTCCGGTGTTCCCATGCCAAACATCAATCGGACAAAACACGGTAACCTTAGCCTAAATTGGTACCCAGGAGAAGGTACAGCGACGATGGAGTTGTGTGGTGATGGTCTTGTTGTTTACAACGCATTTTTTGATGAAGATCGTAAAGATGATGGTGCTTGTGTTTTAACAGATATTGCTGCGCTTGATGAACTCCTGGGCGCGTTACGCTGCGTTTATTAACAGTAGAATTTCATTACAAAAAATGCTGTTGTGCAAAGTATTGATTCCTCCGAAAGTTCTTAAATCCATAATGTTTTGCGTTTTATGAAGACCTATGTTACAATTACAAATATTGAGAATTACTTCTATTCATAGGTGATACATCATGGCAACCGTAGAGAAAGAACTTGATTTTGTTCGGTCCCCCACTGACAAGATACTATTTCTAAAACATGTCCAAAGTGAATTAGACGAAATTCGTGAGGAAATTGAAGAGACTTGTGCAGTGATTCCCGAAGTTGAGCCTATTCCAGAATCAGGTTACGATGAAACCCTTGCTTTGTTAGAACGAATGCCTCGTGATGTTCCGATGCCAGATATGATGTGGTTGGAAGATGGTGGAATTGGATTAGAATGGAGACCTGGCGAAGGTATAGCAACAATAAGTCTATATGGTGATGGAAACGTTATTTACGGTATATTTTTTAGTGACAAATGTCAGATGGACGGAATTTGTGCCTTATCAAACCATGCTCTTCTCCAAGGGTTTCTTACGATGTTAAGCCTACTCTTTCAATAAAAGGTATTGTATGGAATCATTGAAGGGCGATATCCTAACTCGCTTCATTTTTTCTAAAAAACACTTTTCAATAAAAAATAGAACTGTCAAATACGGTGCATTTCTCCCTCCTCCGAACAGTACTGATTTATCCGTGTTTTTTGTTTTATCCCTTACTAACAGCGAAATATGGGAAATTGGGCGTGCATACGTCCAGACGGAGCAAAGAAAACTAAAAGCAAGAGCCGATCTTTCTGTTGAAGACGTTTATGCTATTAATCTAAAAGTGCTTCCAGATACTCAACCACACGAACTTCATGCAAATATTACACCTTTTCCATTAGACAAGAGGGAGCGTACTGCCATTGCAAGAAAACTGGCAGTCGTTAGTAGATTGGAAATTATACCACCTGAAGATACTGATTCCAATGCTTAAATACAATTTCGGATAGTGTTTAAACCAATGCGACTTATCAAACCTACTGCTATTGTAATGCTCTCAGGATATTTACAAAAGGAATGACTAAATGAAAAGCGACGCGCACACTTCAAAAGCGCGCCTATCGGAAAACACGACACGCAACCTTGAAAATCTACTCGGTTGCGAACTTGAAGATGTAACTGAGGGAATGGATTTTAACCTCAATTCCTTAGAATCCCTCCTCACTTCACTTCCAACAGATTTGCAGGAAAACTATCTTTCACCACAATGGGTAGTCCTCGCTGCTGGCAAAGGCACGCGAATTGACCCTACCGGGCGTTTCAGCAAGACGTTGGATATTATGTTCGGTGAGCAGAACATGCTGCAACGGTCATGTCGTTTTCTGCCGGGAAACCGTCCACATATTGTTGTTATCAATCCGCAAATGGCAAATCGTATTGAAAAAAATGGATCGTCTGAGCAGCTATTAGGTGCGGATGCTATCCCTTGTATTCAAAAAGAAATGAACGGCACAGGCGGTGCATTGCAAGCGGCACTGCCTATACTTCGTGATTCTGACGCGGAATGGATCGGCATAGCATTCGGAGATGAACCGTTTTTAGAGAGAGACATTTTTGCACAAACACTATTATCCCATTTCGTTTCTGGGGCAGATGTTACATTATGTGGCAAGATACCTGAAACGGTGGTGGATAAAGGTGGACTCTTTTTTGATGTAGAGGGTAAGTTTATCGGAACAAAAGAGTGGTATGACATGACGGAGTCAGAAAAAGCAGAGATGTGGCAACGTTTGGAGCGCGGTGAAGCATATACTAATACCGGTATCACGATTATCCGAAAAAGCATGTTGTTAGAACGTATAGATCGGTTGGAACCCCATACAAACCGAAACGGTGAACTTCATCACGTTGATCTTATTCGCCTCTGTTATGAAGATGGATTAAAAACAAACGCTTTTATCTATCATGGTGATGTGCTATCAGGTGTTAACCGTTGGTCAAACGTCTTGTCGGGGGAAGATGTGATGTTCAAACATACCAGAGAATTCCTTGCCCAGAAAGGCGTTCGTGTTGATCCGGCAGCACAGATAACGTTAAGCAGTGAAGATATTGAAATTGGCACTGCGTGTTACCTGCTTGGTAGAATACATATAGACAAAGGTGTTAAGATAGGCGATTATTGTCGACTTGAAAATGTTACGCTGCGCGGTGCTACGAGCGTTGGGGATTCCGTTGGGATGCAAAATGTGTCAGCCATGGACACGATATTTGAATTAAATCAGTTGCCAACAACTTTAGCAAAACCTGTTAGGGGGATTACTACTGTAAGCACTATAAAAAATAGCACTTTTGATGCTGTTACAGTAGGATGTAATGTTCAACTTTCAGATATTCAAGCACATGCGACTATAATACCATCTAACATCAAACTAAAAAATCAAACGTTAGGTGTTCCGCTTACAGAATCCCCGCTGGGTGTGCCGAGTCCACTTTTCAATCAAATTGTTCCTGCAGATTATAGGCCAGGTGTTTTTACTTTTGGCGAGAAAAAGGATTTACCGGATTGGGAAAATCTTCGTAAACATGTCAGTTCACATAGTGCGACAGAATTAATTCCTCGTGCGACGCGCAATTCGCAATTGCAACAAAATGTGTGCAATGCTGTGAATACGCTTTTGGACATGCGGCGTGCAAATGGAGATTATCTGATTGAATCCCTTACGCCTGAAGAACTGTGGGGAACTATCTTTGAGATGGTAAAACTGTATACAGGCAATCCGAATCCGTATCATCATGACAAACTAAAGGCACGAGAAACTGCACTTGACCTGATGCCGGAATTTTGGAATGACGATTGGTTAACGCGTTTGAAGCTTGTTGTCGCAGGGAATGTAATTGATTACAGTAGTGCGCGGGTCGTTGAAAAAGTAAATGCTAATCCTAACTATTTTTCCCAAGCACTACGTGCAGCAGTTGAAACGCCTTTCGCCATTGATTGCTATGACCTGTTTCAAGACAAAGTTATTGATGCTTCCCCTCAACAGATTCTGTGGCTTGCTGACAACGATGGTGAAATCATCTTTGATATTGCTTTCATTCAAGACCTCATTCAATGTGGACATCGGCTATCTATCGTAGGAAAAGTTGATAACGCAAGCAACGATGTTACACTGGCAGATTTGCATGATATTACAAGCTATCCACAATTTGAGAGACTTCAGCGCGCCATTCAGGATGGTGTTGTTACACTGATGTCATCGGGAGCAAAGACGATTGGAACTAATCTTTATAATGCTACGCCTGAATTTATCAACGCACTTTTAGACGCTGACCTTGTTATATCAAAGGGACAAGGCAATTTCTTCACAACACCCGGATGGTATAAAGACACCTTTTATCTGCTAATGTCCAAAGGTTTAACTGCTGAGCGAAGCACTGGCGTTGTCGCAGATAAGAATCTGCCTGTTGATGGACTGATTTTGGGGTATCTACCGGGTGGGACAAAACGGGTTGCACCGCTATGCGATCTATGTAACCTTTGAAATGGTAAACTCTCTTTTTCCTGACTTTGGAAGTGGAATCTCATCTACAAATTCTATCTTTACGGACACTTCTTCTCCGAGCACATCCTGTATTTTCTGGACAATATGATTGCCTGTTTCTACTGTCCATTGCTCGTTAACAACGAGTTTCAAAATACACTTTTCAAGCGTCTCCTGAATTAATTGAAATTGCGTGACACCAGCGAGGTTATAGAACTGTTGTGTGAAATATCCGCCGTGTATCAAAGTTCCATTTTTTGTCTTGAAGGTTGCGGTGCTGCGCCCCAGAAGTTCTCCTAAAACAGGTAATTGGTTGCCACATGGACACATCTCATCTGAAAGGCGACCAATATCACCAATTCGATAACGAATAAATGGCATTGTGTAGTTGTTCAACTGTGTGACGAGTAGATCACCAGGTTTGGTGTAAGGATCAGGACTGTCCACCTCAAGATAAATGTCTCGGCAGTTAATATGCATACGACCTTCTGCACATTCCATAGCGATTAATCCGACTTCTCTTCCACCATATCGGTTGTAAATTTTTGTATCAAAGACTTTTTTGGCAAGTGAACGGTAATGCGGGTTTAGCATTTCCGCAGATGAGATAATACCTTTTGTTTTCCATTGTGGAGTTAAATTGTTCTCTGAGATAAATCTGGCAAATTGATATAGCGATGAAGGATAGGCGAGAATTGTCTTAGGTCGCCATCGTTGCATCATCTTGAATGTAGTGTGCATCGCTGAATCTGTGAGATGGAATCCGTTTAGCCAGTGCTGATTTCGCCAATAACGGTTTAGATTCTGTTTCCAATTATGATCACCATTAACATCCGCAAGTGCTCCCCAAATGATTAGCTGCGGTTCGCCAAAATCCCATCCTGCCCATCGGTCAAAGTAATAGACACTAAGATTCCGTTGATTCCAATAAGACCTATCCTGATAAAACTTCAGCGGTGTGCCTGTAGACCCGCCTGTAGCATTCTCAATTCGCTGATATGTTGGAAATAATTCAGAACAAAGATTTTCCAATTGTTTTCGGATAGTCTGTTTTTCGAGCGGTAGAATTTGTGATATGTCAATGGAATCAGCATTAATTTGTTGGAATAAGGCGTTTTGCTTCAATCCAAAATCTTTGAACAGATCGCGGTAGTATGGTGTCGTGCTAACAGCGTGCTGAATGAGCTGTTTCAGGCGTTCCCGCTGAAAATCTAAAATTATTTCACGAGGTGCATTGAACAATTCAGTTGTTTTTGAAAATTGGGAACCGTAGAAAAAACCTTTTCGATGGGTATTGTATGCGTGCCATGCAACTTTTGAGAATACCTTTTTGGCTGATCGACGGATTGGCATGATTTAATTTTAAAAAATATCTAAATGCCTAAACATGTTGGACATTTATGGTGAATTATAGAAATGTGTTGATACCTTTTCTGTAGGAGTGATCTCCGAATCTCGACGAAACGCTTGATAGTCGGGAATCCAAATCAACGGTATGAAGCGAATACGCCAAATCAACGGTATGAATGCCGTTTAGGCATTCCCCGTATGGTATTCGCATGATTTAGGTATTCCCGAAGTTCCCTTCTACAAATCCAGCTGTTAAGTTAATTTTAAAATCCTATAAATGGCTGGTGTCGGTGGAACTATGTCAGGAACGACCTCTGATAGGATCAATATGTGGAGAATATCCCGGTGGGAGTTGATCGCTTGAAGATCGTCCATCTTGGAACAGTTGGTCGGCATCTGGATTATCTGATTCTATTGGTGGCGGAAATTCGCGCCATCTGTTACCGTCAAGTGGAACGTCATAGCCATCCTCGTTGAACCAGTTTATCAAACGTTCCCGATATGCTCTGAGTGTTCGCCCATAGCCTGGGTTACCAGCAAGGTTTCTTTCATCAAGCCTTCCAGATAAACGTCTAAAAAGCCATTCTTTTTTATCGGCAGCAGAGTAGATGTATTTGTATTCATCAGTTAAAAGCATATACAATCCCCTGCTTTCGCCTGCCAATTGTCCAATGATAGCGTCTCGTTCCGTGTTACCAGTAGCAATATCTGCCAAGTCAGTGCCACTATGCTCCGAAGTAGGTGTTAAGCCTGCTGCGCCCAAACTTGTTGGCAGCACATCAACAAGACTCGTTGGCGTATTGCATTGCACGTTTGCCTCAAAACGTTTGGGATAACGAACAAGTAACGGTATACGGGCAGCTGCATCAAGGAATGAACGTTTGCCATAGCAGTCATAGTCTCCAAGTAATTCCCCATGATCTGAAGTGTAAAGTATCAAGGTATTGTTAAGTTCGCCTTCCGACTCAAGATATTCAAGGATTCTACCGACCTGATAGTCAATGAAGGAGATAGCGGCATAGTAGGCGGCGCGCATCGTCCTGAGCAGATTCATGTCTCTGCCTTGGTCACGATATTTGTAGCGATTTTGATGTCGATTCCAATGTGTGTGCAGATGCTCATAATCTGGGGGCAGGAACGGCAACGGCATTTCCACTGTTCGGTAGAGTCTATTCCACGGCACGGGTGATTCAAACGGTGGATGTGGTTTGATAAAACTGCTCCAACACAAAAAGGGCCTGTTCGTATCGCGTTGAGAGAGGAATTCGAGCGTTTTGTCTCCTACCCACTGCGTATGGTGTAACCGCGCAGGAAGCTGAGAAGGTTGTGGTATGTAATAGTATTCGCTCCGTTCACCGTGCGGCGCAATAATATGGTCATAGCCGTTTTCATGGAGAAATTCTGTGAAATCATCAGGACCGGCACCCTCCTCTGAAAAATCTCTGGTCTCAAATCCCCACATTTTGCGTCCTTGAGGTGTAAAGTGCATCTTACCGATGCCGTGCGTCTGATACCCTACCTCATTCAGCAGCGCCATCACTGAAGCGCGATCCTGCGGCATTGCAGAATTGGTCATGCAGCCCGTTTCATGCGGCCACTGCCCAAGCAGAAAACTACAACGAGATGCTACACACACGGGGGAAGGACAATACGCTGAAGTAAAACTTGTGCCTTCACGAACAATTCGGTCAAGTGCAGGTGTTTGGATAATTGGATTTCCGAGTGCGCCAACGGTGTCAAAACGCTGCTGGTCTGTCATCAGAAAAATGATATTTGGATTTTTTGGCATGTGGTGTTCCGGTCCTTTTGAAGGAAATGTTTGGTGTGTTATGAATATAGCATAGCACCTTTTTAAAGTGAATACAATCAATATTTCAATTATTTGTTTAGTCCCTGTATTTATGGTAGGTTTTAGAAATTCCTTATGCACTCTGCAGTGGTAAGGGGAATCAACACCTAATGCGCTTGGCACAATACGCAGACGATGATAAACAGACAAACACTATTGAGGGATTCTGGAATTTGCTAAAGCGCGCATGGTCTGGCAGTCACCATCACTACAAAGTAGCATATACTCCGCTTTATGTGGCGGAAGTTTGTTATAAATACAACTATCGTGACATGGACAATGTGTTCATGAAGTTTGTTAATGAAAGTATGAGGGTAAACAAATGAAAGATGTAAAAAAGGGTGGCAAACCTGATGTGTTACTAAAGGAAATAAAGAGCATTTTAGGAGAGCTAAAACGATACGGAATGGAAGATTTAGGGAATGTGGCCGAATGTTTGCGATATAAGGGGATTGATATGTTTCGTAATCATAGTGTCCAAAGTGGAAATTGATATTTTGAGTCCAGAGATGATTTCTTGAAATTCATCTTGAACGTCTCTGGGCAGCACTCCACTTTCGGCAATAATACAGCATTTACATAGTGGAAGAATTTGTAGGGCTCGCACGTCTTTAGGGTTCACTTCTAGTGCGGTTTGGGCGTATGCAAGAGCTTCTACAAAATTATCCTTTTGGAATTCATTTAGGCTTAAACGTATAAGTCCTGCAGCTTGACTAGTGGATTTCATGGTTGTTTCCTTTTGGAGAGATTATTTGAGAATAATAGTTTCTATGTCAGTATCGTCACTAGGTGGTGTGGTGATGGCAGGTATTTCATCCTCAAGGTTGATTGTTGGTGCGCCCGCAACTGCCTTTTCAGACAGAATGCGGTTTTGGGAGTATAGGGGTGGCAATTTTGTGTGACAAGGCTTGCATACGGATGATAGATCACAAAGGGGTTCTTTCCCTATGTTTTCATAGGTTTTATGATGAACTTCTTGGGCTGGACCTTTACAAATAACACATTTATAGCCGTCTCGTTCCATCACTTGTTCCCTTTTTGCAGACCATGCTTTTGATTTAAGGTATGATATGTAAGCGCTGGTGCGGTCAGGTCTACGATATGCTTCTTTCAAGTAGTTGTGCCAAACATCTTCTCTAAGGTAATAGGCATCTGCAAAGTTGGGAACGGATTGCAATGCATTATCAAGTAGTTCTATAGTTGTTTTAAGATACCCTTGGCGATACAGTAGAAAGGCGGTTGTGTAATTCAACCTTGCTGTGTATAAATCATCTTTAGAAATATTTCCGTAAACGTCGGAAGAAGCTTTCATCGGATTTCTCCATATAACTGCGTGAGGACATTAAAGCCCCACAAATCACGAACTCGGTATATAGAGTCCTTGTTTTCAAAGGAGTATAAGTTACATAAAACAGTCTCCTTATTACTATCTAAAAAGGTTGAGTTTTATTACTTATTTTATGTTTATTTTAACAGCGGGGTTCACGAACTCACACTTTATCACGAACTCTCCGGTTCCAACGGATAATGATGGCAGAGAACCGCGCCTTACGACGCAGTTGGAACTCTCTACTAAGTTTGTGATTTCATAATTATACAGTTCTTCAAAAAAGATGTCAAGTTAATTTGGGGAGTGGAAAATTTGGCAGGAAAAATGGGTAAGTCAAAACCAAAACTACTTATTGCGATTATTTTTCCTCTTAAATTCAGGTTGAATTTCAAGCGTATATATGGTATTATTTATTATTGGAATCACTGTAAAAAAACCGAAGTTTCACCGTATAAATTAGCATGCACAATAGGATTTAGAAGTACTTACAGTTATCACCTAACGTGCTGCTTCCAACTTCATGCAAATAAAACCGTGAACAAATGCGCAAATGGTATGAAAACAGAACACTTTTGAACATTTTAATTCTCTTAATGGTGGTATGTTTTATAGCCTACTATTTCTATCATTGGTATTGGGGACTACCTTTATTTCTCACCTTTGGCACAGCAATTATGATAAGAGGTGTAACAAAAATAACAATGCGGATGCGCAAAAATAAAACAAAGCCAGATTCTCAAAACAGAAAAAAATAATGAAGCGAAGAACTTTCATCAAATTAAGTGTTATCAGTGCTGCAGGAATGGTTTTGCCACTTCAATTAGAGGCACAACCCGATGATGTACCTGTGCTGAAGCCTCGTACCATGATAACACCTAATGAAGAATTTTATATCCTTCAAATAAAAGAACCTATTGTCCTTAATGCAGCCAATTGGCGCTTAGGAATATCTGGCTTGGTTGAGAATCGTCCTGCGCCGCTTCGACTTGAAGATATCAAAGCAATGGAATCCGTTGAAACAATGCGAACCTTAAAATGCATCGGTGATCCGATAGGTACCGAACAGATGGGGAATGCAGCGTGGAAGGGTGTTCGTTTGCGCGATCTGCTTCAGAAAGTTGGTGTCAAGGATAAAGCAAAAGTTGTTGTATTTCGGTGTGCAGACGGTTATCATACTGCAATTCCGTTAGAAGATGCTATGCACGAAGGGACGATCCTCGCTTATGAGATGAACGGTGAACCGCTTCCTATGGAGCACGGATTTCCTGTCCGTTTGCTCAACCCCGGTCATTACGGCACTAAAAATCCGAAATGGATAGTTAGTATCCAATTAGCAGAAAAACACGAAAGTTATTGGGAAAAACGAGGGTGGGATCCTATTGCGAATGTAAAACTTGCGACAGTCATTGGCACTCCAAGCGTAGAAGAAGAGATTATCGCGGGTACTACTTATTTCGTAAGTGGCGCGGCTTTTGATGCGGGGCACCATGGCGGAATCAAGAAGGTAGAAGTAAGCATTAATTACGGGGAAACATGGCAAGAAGCGGAAATCTGGGCGAAGGATACACCACTTGCATGGGTGCTTTGGAAGTGGAAGTGGCAAGTGCCGAAGAAGAAAGGTCCAGTTGAAATTTACGCAAGAGCGACAACTAACAGTGGAGTCACACAAGATGAGATCGGTATTCAGGTCGAACCGGTAGAAGTATTGGGCTATCACACTGTTGATGCAATTATTGTGGATCCGTAGTAAAATATCACACTGTGAGTTACGTTTATATAATCCAAGTTGCACACAAGATTTTAAGCGTGCGTTGACTATTTTAATAGAGAATAGTTCATTATTCGTGGTATTTCGTAGCGTAAACTTTTAGTTTGCGCCTCACAGACACAAACTAAAGTTTGTGCTACATAAGTGACAACTTAGTTTTGTATAGTAAAATAAACCTTTTGTCTCCTCACTCAGACAATAAAGCGATAAATGCGCTTAAAACCGAGCCAACTTTTTACCGTCTATTTTCCTGTTTTACTAATAGATTTTGCCCTCAGCAGTGTCTTAACTAATTCCTCTTTTTATAGTAGTTTTCTCGGACTCTCCTCCACTTTTTTAGGCGTGTTGATGGCAATTGCAACAGCCTTTTTCGCATTTCTTGCAATTCCATTTGGGCAACTATCTGACAGGGTAGAACGGCGGCGTATGCTATACGCTGCTTGCGTATTACTTGGTGCTGCAAGTATTGGACTTCCTTTTTGTCGGAACAAAATTCATCTATTAGGCATTTTTCCAATAATTGGAATTAGCATGGCACTGTTTTGGCCCGCTTACGAAGCTTGGCTTTCTGAACAAGAGGGAGAAACTAAACTTGTTCAACGAGTGACGCTTTTCAATCTATTTTGGAGTATCGGCGTAACCTTAGGTCCAGCTGTATCAGGTTATCTGTATCAAGATACAAATCCATTTACTCCATTTTATCTGTCAGTTGTTTTCTGCTTGTTTACTATATTTACACTTTTCTTACATAAATCTAAATCCACTACACACACGACAGAAACATCTTGTGAAACCATTCAGACTCTATTTCCATCACCTGCAGTTAGAACAACCTATCTTAACTTAGCACGGTGTGCGAATTTTGCATCTTGGTTTGGATTGGGTGTCTTGCGCAGACTTTCACCAAAATTGACATTGGAAATGGGAATGCCTACCCAAACTTACGGGAATTTTATGCTGACACTTGGCGGTGTGCAAACCTTAGCATTCCTTGTGCTTGGAACAGGTTTTTCCACACGATGGCACTATCGGTTTAGCCCTCTATTAATTGTGCAAGCACTATCGATTCTTAGTTTCATCGGAATGTGGAGAGTCCAGAATTACTTTCTTTGGACAGCGGCGTTTGCTTTAATCGGTTTATCTGCTGCATTTACTTATTTCAGTAGTCTTTACTACGGTTTGGACAAGCACACTGACAAGGGGAACAAAAGCGGTTGGCACGAATCAATCCTGGGATTTGGAATTCTATTTGGTCCTTTGTTAGGTGGGATCGCTGTTGATTTGGGATTGGGAGTACAAAGTCCTTATCTGATATGTGCTGTGGTAATTGTGATCGCTATTGGGATAGAGATTATTATTGCATCAAGGAATCGGTTGTCAATGGATGCGCTTTGATATAATCCTCGTCTGGTGTAACACCGAGACCGGGGCCATCTGGCACAGTGACGACATGATCATTAATTTCAACACCGCTTATCGCCATAGTTTCTAAAAATACAGGGGCGTTCAATTCGGCAGGCAGGACGAGGTCCATAGTTGAGAAAAGATGAATACTTGCGATAAAACCTACACCTGCTTCAGTCAGACCGCTGCCGAGAAGTTCTATAGCGTTGGCTTCTGCGACATAGACACTTTTGAGACATTCGGTTAGACCGCCAGATTTGCATACCTTCAAAACAACAGCATCCGCACATTCAAGGCGTGCAATTTTGCCAAGATCAAAATATGTAAAACAACCTTCATCAATAGCAATTGGGATTGACGCTGCCTCCCGCACCCGTTTCATTCCGAACCAATCTTGACTTGCGACCGGTTGTTCCATGCAGTAGATTTCATTAATATCCTGCACACGTTTCAGCAGCTCCAAGGCGTTAGATGGTGTGTAAGACTGATTTGCGTCAATCCAAAGTTTAGCATCAGGCGCTGCTTCGTGAATTGCGCGTATTCGTTCTTCATCCACTTCTGGCATTCCTTCAACTTTCACTTTATAACAAGAGCAGGGAGATAGTGCTTTTGCTTTCAACGCCATTATCTTTGGCGTATCTATACTTAGAGCATAACTTAGTGGTAGCGTATTGTGTAGTTTTCCACCGAAGAGAGAATGGAGAGGCACATTTAGGATTTGACCACACAAATCATGCAATGCAATGTCAATAGCAGCTTTAGCGAAAGGGTGTCCATTGCTAACGGCAGGTTTTAACGCCTGATAGATGACGTTGTGGATTTCGTTCCGGTTCAGGGGATTTTGTCCCAACAGTAAAGGCGTGATATAATATCGGATTGTAGATGTGATAGACTCTGTTGTCTCATAACTCCACGACGGTAAGGCACGTTGTTCTCCCCAACCGATATAACCGTCATCTGTTGTAATCTTGACAAAGATATGGTGCCCCGCTGCATCAGGATCACCAACGAAACCTGTCCCGATAGTAAAAACATCTTTCATTCCGACTGCAGTAGGGTAAACTTCTACGTGTGCGATTTTGCTCATGTTGGTTTGTGTTTACTCCAATATTTTTGGTGTAGGAAAATCTGTTTGATAATTACCTGATTATTACCGTGTATTTTATCACTTTGCCACTATTTTCTCAAACTGAATCAATACATAAATTGAAGGGTATGTAAAGTTTTTGTCACTGATTATTTTAAGAAAATTAACTTGACAAACCAATGTGTTTATGTTAATATTATTATAACATAATCAAATAATACTCTCAATATGCTCAAAATTTCTAAAGAATAAAGAAAAGAAAAAACAAAAAATCTGAAAATCACGTCACAATCCTTGTACCGATTGACTTCTGCACGTCAATGTGACGTGTCAAACGTCCTAATTCAATGTGTAGATCGGGGAGGGCGAAGCGAAACTCAACCGACAATATGCTTTGTACGAAAACTTTACACACCCTAAATTGAAATATACCTTGACAAACTTAGTTTTTTGTGTAAAAATAATTAGGCACCCAATGTATATATCGCTCAAATACTCTGATTTGACCTATTGAAAACCAAAACATACGAATAATACGATTTAGAAGAAAACGCAACCAATTTGTTCAATATGAGGTGAATGGAGACTGAAAACTGGTTTCTCTGGAATTGGCAGTAAATTAGGGAACTTAATCTTACCGAATGGCATTCTATATTCCGAAACGGAGGACCAAATGAGTAACAGAACTCCGAGATATATATTTGTACTAACCATTATAATAAATGTTTTATTGGTTACAAACGTGGCGTTAACCGGCGAGGCGATTACCGACGGATTGGTGAGTTATTGGTCCTTTAATAAGGCTTCGGTCATAAATAAAACGGTTAAAGACATATTTGGTGCTAACAATGGAATGATCGGCGGGAGTGTTGAGGTCGTTGACGGTAAAGTTGGTGAGGCTCTCAAGTTTAGTGGAGGACATGTTGATTGTGGATCAGGTAAAGATTTAACCGCCATTGGTGATCAGATTACATTGGAGATGTGGATAAAGCCTGAAAAAGCAGGTTGGGCGATTATCGCTGGCGTATCGCGGTCGGGAAATAATACGTATGTGATTGCGTGGTCGGACCAAAGCCGAGTTGACTTTAATATCTGGAACGGTGCTAAAGAAACGTGGCCCTTTCACAGCGTGGCGCAGCTGGCCCTAAATGAATGGCATCATGTCGCTGGTGTCTACGACGGTTCCGAAGCCATCATTTATATCAATGGTGAGTTAGATAGTAAGAAAAAATTTGAAGGCGACCTTAAACACAATGGCGAGAATTTTTGGATAGGTGCCAGAAAAGTCGGCGGGCTTTCTTTCAGCGGGCTTCTTGATGAACTTCGCCTCTATAACCGCGGCCTAAGTCAAGCGGAGATTGAAAAGAACCGTGACGCGGTAGGACTTGCTATTGAACCAGCGGAGAAATTGGCACTCACCTGGGGAACAATAAAAATATCTAAGTAAGACTAAGGACATTGCAAGGAAACAACTTGAGAAACGGAAAAAATTTGGGATTTTATGTTATACCATTTCTAAAATATAATGTATCATTTTCGGTGGAGATTCTGTAGGAGCGACCTCCTGGTCGCGACCGGGAGGTCGCTCCTACAGAGGATCTCTTCCAATTATATTCAATCCAATAAATTTTCGTAATGGAATGTCATTTATTAAAATTGGTATTAGTTATGGTAGATTTTAGAATTAATTAGACATTATGCGCCTATAAAAGCGAACTCCGATTCCCGACTACAAATGGTTTAAGTTGAGATTCGGAGATCGCTCCTATAGGTGAAGTGTATAATAATTTCAATAATGCATTATAAATAAATTAAGGAGTTTCGCATGCAAACGGATCCAAATCACATAGAAGAAAAAGAGCTTCCGCTTTTTCCGTTGAATGTTGTGCTGTTCCCTGGTGGCTTGCTCCCGTTACACATTTTTGAACAACGGTACCGTGAAATGGTGAAGTTTTGTATCAGAAACGAATCGTCTTTTGGGATTGTAATGATTGAAGAAGGTGAAGAGGTCGGGGAAGAAGCGAAACCTTGTAAAATTGGGACTGCGGTTGATTTGGTTGAAGTAAATCGGTTGCCAGATGGACGTATGAATATCATGACATCTGGACACTCTCGCTTTGAGATATTAGAAGTTAAGGACGAACTCCCATATTTAGTCGGGCGAGTGCGAATGTTAGATACGTTAGACACTGAACCCGACACCAGCCTCAAAGAAATTGCTGCTAAAACACGTGAACTCTACATTGAATATGAAACTTTGTCGAGTTGCTTGATATTTAGCTGGCAAGCACCAGATGAAAATCCAGAGCATCCGCAGCAATTAGCATATCAAATTGGGACACGCTTGCGCATTCCACTCAATGAAAAGCAGAAACTTTTGGAAATTGCCTCATTTGATGAACTCCTTAAACGTGAAAATGAAATTCTGAAAATTCAGAACCAACAAATAGTTTTCCAATTGGCAGCACGAAATAATTGAAATATGATTAATAGGACACGACTTTTGTTAGTGTTTACATTGGTGTGTAGACACCGGTAGGTCAGAGAGATCCATGGCGTTCAAGGCTCCTATTCACCAATTCACTGAAACCCGAACGATTCATATTTCAGCGAGAGATTTCTTATATATAAGCAATCTGATTTCAACGTTCAGACTGCTGATTGCTCCTGTTCTTTTTTGGTTAATTTACCAAAAGAGTTACGCACTTGCCGTTGTGGTGGGAGGCATAGCGGTCATTTCAGATTTACTGGACGGATTCTTTGCCCGAGTGTTGAATCAACACTCGGAACTTGGTTATATTCTTGACCCCGTCGCTGACAAGGTTGCTATTGGTGCGGGAATTTTTGCTCTTGTCCTATCAAATTCTACATTTCCTATATGGGCATTTGCTGCTGTGATTTGCCGAGACATAGCAATTGTCTTGGGTAACGTGTACCTTGCTTATAAGGCAAAGATGATTACCCGTTCAAATTGGTGGGGCAAATGCACAAGTTTCTCTTTGTCGATCGCAGTGATACTTTACCTTATTCGTCCGATACAACCAAAGTTGTTCCCGGTGTGGGTTGATTTTTTTGCGCTTTGCTTTGCTCTTGTATTTGTTGGAATCTCAGCAGTGAGTTACGCACGACACATGTTCCGTGTACTAAAAACGGAAGTTACAGACTAAAATCATTACAAGGTTTGATATTATCTATACAAAAAATATGGGGGAAACCTCAATAGCGGGAAAAGTTGCAAGAGGTTGCGAAATCAAAATGGAACTCTATTTGAATCCATCAGATGTTGCTGAAGTAATTGGTGTTGACGAGGAAATTATAAAACAGACATTGAATCGGAAACATCCAGAGATTGAACCCTTTCTACGTACTGTTTCTGCACCTTCAGAAGAAGAGACTGTAGAACCGAAGGCGGTTCTACAGTTAAGGATTGATGGTTTAGCACCATTGATAACACAACTTAGTTACAATATCCCTACTAATGAAATAATTGAAAACCTAATTTGCCAAGTCGTCCACATTGCCTACCTTAATGAAAATAACGAAAAATTGAAAAATGAAATAACTGAACTTAGAGAAAAAGTAAAATCGCTTCAAGAGGAAAGGGCTGATTTGCGGGTACAAATTAACAACTTTCAAGAAGATAAACCGAAAACGTGGAAAGACCGATTATTCAAACTTGGTAATTGAACACACAACTTGTTATCCTAATTTGTTATTAAAATTTATGAGAAAACAGAAACGAAATCAGTTAATTGCTGTCAGTTTTTTTCTTATTAGCAGCATTTTTCTATATGTAGAGCTGGAAAACATATCATGGATGCCGGATCGTGTGGTTCAAAGTAGTATACTGATAAAGGGGATATCATTCGTACTGCTCAGCATCGCAGCAATTCTTGCAGGAATTGCCTTTGAAAATAAACGACAAATTGCCACAATATCTGGTATTGGCTTGGCAATGGGACTCGGCTTTTTATACCTTCCTGTCCCTTCAATTTTACGCGGTTCAGCGTTTCACCTCTTGTTTGCAAGTGCAATTTCGTTTGGCATGACGACCACCGCTACACGGGTTGCAACGGTTGTATCCGGAATTTGTACTTGTATCGGTATCTTTTTTCTTTATCAACCCATCTTTCCATCACTTGGCGGCACTGCACTATACTTACTGCTGCCAGGGATTATTGTTTTCTCGATTGTCTATTCACAGAAGGTAATGTGTGAACGGATATCCATCGGCTTCATAGTTTTAGGATTAATTTCTCTCTGCCAGCCGTTTCTGATACTGTTTTATCAAACAGGTTTTCAATTACTGCTTGCTGGCTTGACAGGATTTATTGTTGTGGCACATCGATAGTTTATCTTTTAATGAAGGCAACGAATTTCTTACCTTGATAACAATATCCAATTGACATAAATCAGCAAATTCTTCTTAGAACAACATGTAAAAGTTGCTTATGACATCAGCAAAAACCACGAAAATTGTCATTGTCGGTGCTGGTGTGATCGGAGCTTGTTTAGCTTACCACCTATCCCTTCGTCCGCGAAATGTTATAACTGTTCTTGAACGCGATATTCCTGGTGCTGGGGCATCGGGACACTCCTTCGCATGGGTAAATGCTTTTGGGAAAGATCCACGCGATTATCATACGCTCAATCGGCGTTCATTAGATATATGGTATCGATTGGCACATCAGCTTGATAAAGATATTGGTATCCATTACGGTGGTGAAATGCGATGGGAGAATAGAGCTGAACGCGCCGCACAATTAGAACAACGTATTCGGCAGCTCCAAACGTGGGGATATCCGTGCAGGCTCATTTCACGAAAGGAGATGTTGGCGTTGGAACCCAACCTACTTCCAGTTCGCGTGGAAGCAGCATCGCATTCTGAAGCAGACATCCACGTAGAAACAGACAAATTCATCTCCGTATGCCTTGAACGCGCACAGGAACATGGCGCAATTGTGCAATCGAAAACGAGTGTTACAGATTTTGTCACTCACAATGGGAAAGTTGCTGCTGTCAAAACACCTGATGCTGAATATTCATGTGATACCGTTGTTTTAGCGAGCGGTGTTCAAACGACTGAATTGGCTTCCTTACTTGACATCCACATTCCGCAACAGAAAAGTCCAGGCATTGTAATTCAGACATCACCGTGCGCCCCTATTTTAACAAATGTCGCAGTCATTCACGCGCCGCCGACCAATGAAAATTATCAACACCTGCATCTGCGACAACTGACTGACGGGACTCTCAGAATAGGACAAGGAACACAAGAAGGAATTAACCGTGACGATTCACAGGAACATGCTGACGGACTCCTTGCCCAAGCCAAAGCCTATCTACCAGCCATAGCAGATGCAGAAGCAATTCCGACTCCTGTCGGTTATCGTCCTATGCCGCTTGATGGGTTTCCAATACTCGGATTTACCGAAGCAGTACCGAACCTATATATAGCGTTGATGCACAGCGGTGTAACCTTAGCACCTTTAGTGGGTGAGATGGTAACCTTGGAAATTATTGACGGTGCGCGAGTGGAGTGGTTTAATTCGTATCGATTAGAGCGGTTTGGGTAGGCATGCCAGAAAAACACACCTACCGAACCAAAGACTACTCAAACAGTTCTAATTTGCCATTCTTGACAATCAAAATTTTAGGTTCATAAATAGCATCCCCATTTTTGTCAAATGAGAATTTGCCTAAAATTGTATCAAAGTCCTTGATATTAGCAAGTGCGTCCCGAATATCTGCTGCATCATGGGATTTTGCGTTTGCAATCGCCTTTGCCAAAATATGAAGTGTTGCATAAGAACGGGCAGCATAATTATTGGGTGCTGTATTGTACATAGTAGTATACTTCTCTATAAAATCTTGATTCCCCGGTGTTTCAACTGTACTGCCCCACCCTACAAATGTGATTGCGCCTTCTGCAGCTTCGCCGGCTGCTTCAACATCAGCATCAGTTAATGTGCGAATGATGAATGGTGCAGTTATACCGAGTTCGCGACCTTTGCGAAGTATTTCAGGCTTTTCTCCCGGTAAAGATGAGACAAAGATTGCATCAGGATTTAACGCTTTTATGCGCGTTAACTGCTCTGTAAAATCGTCTATTTCACCCCCTTGAAATGTTTCTGTGCCAAGAATTACAACACCCTTTTCAGTCAATGCTTCCTGTACCGCTGCATCTCCATCACTGGAAAATTCATCGGTTTTATCATATAATGTAGCCACTTTTTGATAACCAAGTTTCGCGTGCGTTGCTTCAACACCGTTAGGCACTAATACATCTGTGGTAAGTGCTACACGAAATGTAAAATCACTGATTGCACTGAGACCACGTGCAGCGGATGTTGGACTTATCGCTACGATCTGATGTTCTTTTGCAATAGGAAAAACCTGTTTGGTTGCTGAAGAGGTCGTAGGTCCAAGGATAACAGAAACGCCATCTTCTTCAATCAGTTTTTTATAAGCTTCAATTGCTCCCTCTGGGGTACCTTGATCGTCAACAGTAATAAACTTAAGGTTGGAACCTGCAAGTTGTGAGTCGTTAATTTCATTGAGAGCCAATTCAAAAGCCTCTTCCACGTATTTTCCAAATACGGAAGCATTTCTTCCTGTCAGGGTTAAGACAGCACCGATAGCAATTTCTTCACTTGGGGCATCCATTTCAGAAGTGGGCGGTTCAACCATTTTTGAAATCCGTTCACAACCAGATAAACCTACAAATATAGCAATAATTGCGAATGCAATAGTTATTGCTGAGATGTTTCTTATGTTCATAAAACTCCTTTGATGACACATATATCGTGTCTATTTTAGTTTACTGATGGCATACTGGGTATGCTTTCTACTTTAAAATTATTACAATTATACCATTGCTGTGTTGCAAGTCAAGTTGAATTGCTCTTGAACCAATTCCTATCGCTTGACCAATTTGCTATGATACGGTATAGTACAAGAAATAAAAGGTAAAATAAAAAATATCACATTAAACGGAAACTTATGAAAACAGAATCTATAAACCTTGTCCGATGGGGAATTCTCAGCACGGCAGGTATTGCAACGAAGGTTGCTCGTGCAATTAATCTCGCTGAAAATGCAGAATTGGTTGCGATAGCAAGTCGTACTGAAGAACGTGCGACTGCATGGGCACAAAAACACAATGTTCCAATTGCTTATGGCAACTACGATGCCCTTCTTTCTGACACTTCCTTAGATGCAATTTACATTCCGCTGCCACCTTCAATGCACGCGGAGTGGACAATCAGAGCAGCAGAACACGGTAAACATGTCCTTTGCGAGAAGCCTCTTTCGGCAAATGCTAATGAAGCAACCATAATGGCAGATGCTTGCCGACAAAACGGAGTGCAACTGATGGATGGCGTCATGTGGGTGCATCATGAACGCACAGTGATGATGAAGGAAAGACTGGGAGATTTAGGAGAGCTTCGTCGCGTCACAGCTGCGTTTACGTTTAACTGGAATTTAATTCCAACGAATAATATCCGTGCTAAGCCGGAACTTGCAGGTGGCAGTCTTGGCGATCTCGGCTATTATTGTGTGCGTGCAATTCTGTGGGCATTTGAGGAGATGCCGACAAAGGTTTTTGCAGCTGCGCGTTATAAAGTTGGAGTGGATTTTAATTTTGCTGGCATGCTCTGGTTTAAAGATGATCGAATTGCTACGTTAGATTGTGGGTTTGATACAGGACACAGAAAATGGTTTGAGGTCGCAGGAACGGAAGCATCCTTAGTTTGCGATGATTTCACTGTGCCAACATCGGAAGAATCTGCCCGGTTCTGGATACATGGCTCAGAAAATGAAAAGCACGAAACGGGTGCTTGCATACAAGAAGTCAATATGATTGAACGGTTTTCGGGAATAGTACAATCTGACACCCTTGAACCAGAATGGGCAGATGTGGCAGTGAACACGATGCGCGTATGTGATGCATTACGTGAATCCGATCAGCGAGGAGAGATTGTAAACCTTTAATCTAAACGAATTCCGAGGATTTCTATGAAGATTACAAATATTAAAACCTTTATTGTAGATGGCGGATGGCGACCTTGGATTTTTGTCAAGGTGGAAACTGACGAAGGCGTTATTGGCTACGGGGAATGTAGCGATGGCAGAAATCCAAACGGTGTTGCAGGAGCTATTAAAGACTTGACACCTCTGCTGATTGGACGCGATCCACGTGCGTATGAGATGCGTTTTTGGGATATGATTCGCGGTTCACGGCAAAGTCCGGGTGGCATCGCTGCAAAGGCAATTGCTGGCATTGAATGCGCGCTTGTTGATATCAAAGCGAAGGCTTTGGATATATCTGTTGTGGAACTTTTTGGTGGCCCGACACGTGAAGACGTGCAAGTCTACTGGTCACACTGTGGATCATCTCGTGCGCGCAATTTTGAACTAATAGGCGTACCGCCATTAAGAACAATGGATGACATCGCAGCATTAGGGCACGAAGTGGTTGAAAAAGGTTTCACAGCCCTTAAAACGAATATCGTTATTCCCGGGGACCCTGCCTCTGTATATTTCAGCGGCTTTGGTGGCGGACTTGGCTCTACCGATGGAAATGTAACGCCTGAACTACTAAGACACATTGAAACACTCATCGGCACTTTTAGAGATGCAATCGGTCCTGATGTCGGTCTCAACCTTGACTTGAACTTCAACTTTAAACCTGAAGCATGTATGCGTATCGCGAAAGTATTGGAACCTTATGATTTGCTCTGGTTAGAGATTGATATGTATGACCATGAGGCAATTCGTCAAATCAAGGATTCCACCACGACAAAGATTTGTACCGGAGAAAATCTATACTATATGCGTGAATATCTTCCTTATTTTGAAGCACGAGCTGCAGATGTTTTTATGATTGATGTGCCATGGAACGGGTTTGCACAGTCTAAGAAGATCGGTGATTTAGCGGAAGTTTACCAATTTAATGTCGCACCACACAATTATTATAGCCATCTGGCCACTTATATCAGTGCGAGTCTATGTGCTGTGTTACCTAATATCCGCATTATGGAAGTTGATATTGACGATGTGCCGTGGAAAGACGATTTGACGACACATACGCCAGAAATTGTAAATGGCTATATGAAAATTCCAACGCGTCCGGGATGGGGCACAGAATTAAATGGGGAAGCCATCAAAGCGCATCTATGGGATGATCGGCGAGGGGATTGGTAAGTAAAACTTATGTTTTTTGAGTAGAGTGGGTTAGTAGTGTTACCACCCATATTTGTTAACGTGCAACCGCTTCTGAACCGAGATTTTCCTGAATCCATGCGCGGAGCGGCACGTCTTTGTCACCGGGAGACGTGTAACCCATTCCGCCTGTACTTTTCCCCAAAATCTGCTGACGAATTGAGTCCGATTTTTCCATATAATGTTCCACAGTCATGTCGTCTCGCGGTTGCAGCCAGCGATAACTGTATCCGTAGAAAATCACTTTACGCGTAATGTCAGATGTGTTACGTCCAACCGCGTGCCATAATCTACGGTCAAAAAAGACTGCGGTTCCGGGTTTTGCGAAAACAGGTGTAGCGTTTTCTGGATTAGTCTTGTCATCGTCAGGCATTTTAACCTTGTTGGATTTCTGACTGCCCGGTATCACAGAAAAGTTGCCACGTCCCGGCACAGATGTATCGGTCAAAAAATATGCAACCTTCAAAGATACGCGCGGGCGTGGATTACCTTCCAATTCAATGTTGAGTCGTCCACTATCTTGATGCCATCCGAGGCGTTTGTTTTTATCGCGCTCTTCAGGTGGAAGTGGCGGTAGAGCAATCAGATGTGAGTGGTAGAGTTTGATATTCCAACCCAAAATCCCCCATACTTTTGGAAACGTTGTGTGCCAATCCAACATCTCAATAAAGATATCATCTCTACCAACAAAATCAAGTATGTTGAAGCTTGCATCGTGAGGGAGTTCATCTTTCCCCAGATGCTCCGCACCAACTCGGTCAAAAGCGACAATCAGTTTCTCAACTATTTCTGGCGGAACGGCATCCTCAACGACAAAATAGCCATTGTCTTCAAATTGTTGTTTTTCCGATTCGGTTATACAGTGTTCTAAACATAGCGGGTCCATTATTTTCCCCTATATGAACTGTGCTTTAGTTGCGAAAGTCTACATTGAATTCACATTCTTGTCAACGTCAAATCAGTGGAAATTCCACACTGTCGTTGCATATTTGGTACTAACTAACATTTCTGCTTGTGCCTTTTCTGCTTCTGATAGTTTTTCTGAATTAAACGCAATTCCGGGGAATGCCATTAAGGCATTCATACCGTTGATTTGGATCTCAAGTGTTTCACAGATCGCTTGGATAAGTGAACTTCGGGTTACCAAACGCCCTTCTATATTTATAGCTGTAGATTTCTTGTATAACATTTCTTGAATTTCAGAATGTTTTGAAACGCGCTTAAGGATTGGGTCCGGTGGCATATCCAACGAGATATATCCTTGGAACATAATACCGCTTCGATTGCGTCGGACCGAGACACCTGCCAGTTTTTTCTCATTGCACATCACATCGTTTTCGGCAGGATTTGTCAGGCAAATATTTTCGGATGATTGAGTGGAGTCTGCTTTATCAGTATAACATTCCGCTGGAATACCGAGTATCTCAAATGCCTTGACGAGACTTTTACCTAAAAGTTGATAGGTCTCAGAAACACCCATCTCTCCTGCTTGACGGGGGAGAATCAGTGTATAGGTCAAATCCCATCCATGCACGACGGTGCCGCCGCCAGTCATGCGCTTTACCAATTCAATCCCTTCTGAACGGCACGCCTCAACGTCTACCTCTGAAGCAATATCTTGAAAATAACCAAAGCTGAACGCGGGTGTTGTCCAATCGTAAAACCGCAATGTTGGATTTGGTTGTTCTTTCTGCGCGATCAGAATTGCTTCATCAATCGCCATGTTCATCGCCGCGCAGTTTTTCCCCATAAGTAAGAGACGTCCAGTACTTTCCATTAAGATAGTGCAACTCGGCAGACAGCAGTTGTATGTGCATCACAATACCAGAAATACCCGTCCCAATAGGTCATGCCGTGTGGTTCGGGGTGCGGTTCAGGGACCTCAATTTTGTTAAGATGGCTGCCATCTTCAGGATTGAGATGATAGATTGCGCGATGGTTCGTTTCAACGCACCAGAGGTCGTCCCCAACCCATGCGATGCCGTGTGGTCGATCAGCTGGAGCAGGGATCGTATGGATCACCTTGAAATCGTTTTCAACGTCAACTTGATAGATCGTTGCAGAAGGTGGTACGGCAACCCAGAGTTTATTGTCGCGCCATTCTAAACCGTGCGCCCCTGTTTGTCCTGAGCCAGGCGTATCATAAGAGGCAAGTGTCTTGCCGTTTTCTGGATCAGTGGACAAAATTTCACAACTGTAGGTAGACGCAAGCCAGAGGTTTGTGCCAGTGTGTGTGATACCACTGCCTCTATCAGAATCTGTGTTGAGTATCTTTTTCACTTCCCCATCATAAGAGACGAGGTGAACTTCATTGATATGTTGATCAATAATCCAAAGTCCTTCTTCGGTTGCTTGCAAGCCGTTAGGTTTTGGTCCTGGTGAGTCAAAAACTCTTTCGATTGTTGCCATAAGAAATCTCCGCATAAATGTGTGTTTTGTGGGTTATTGTATGTGGTTTTTCGGGAGATGTCAAGGATTTTAATGTGATAATGTTGAAGTCATTGCCCGCGAGCGTGGATGTCTGCCTAAAGACTAATCTGTCTGTACTGTGAAGTATTTGTTCCTTGCACTACCTATTCAAGGACAAGTATCTTCAGTTAGCAGATGTTCATGTTCCTTCCTTAGATACAATTTCCCTCCGACCAAATCACGATTCGTGAAATCTTTGAAGATAGCCTTATCACCACTTCTTTTACTATCAAGCTCATAGTAGGAAACTAACACTTTTACCCCAGATACTAAGGCTAACGCAATAATATGAATATCATCTGATCGCGTTCTCCCTTTGAGTTCACTCTCCTTCTTTTTCACGTCTTCAGGAGATACTAATTTGAACTTACCGGCTCGTACCTGTTCATTTCTCCAGCGCGTCATTTTCCCTGCCCACTCATTTTAAATTTTTCCGTATTAGAATAAGCAATTTTTCCGTTTTTTTGGTTCAACCACTTACGCACAGGTTCCAGATCCTCATCCTCAGGGTTCCTAAACCTACCAAAAGTATTCGTATCTAAAATAACACACATAAATTAATCCTCAAATCCCATAAGTCGGTCAGACTCTATTAGAAAGAAATCCCTATAATGCTTCGGGACGTAGGTAAGATTCCCCATTTTATCAAAACCTATATTATGTACCTTGACAATATTCCCTTTTGGTTCAAAATATATTAGGGACACATCTTCAGGTTTGATATTGCCTTTCCTGATTTCAATGCGTGCACGGTCAATCATATAGTCACTATGAGTTTCAACGATGAATGACTGGTTACCTTGATTTGTCATATTCGCTAACAAAGAGGATAGTTCCGCTTGTGCTCTTGGGTGTAAATGGACTTCGGGTTGTTGTAATAAGAAATAAGGTATATCCTCATACTCAGATTTAGTATGTTTGGAAATACCGTAATTTAGGATTTGGACCAAAATTGGCAAAATTTGACTGACACCGTAGCCAACATCAATAATATTAGAAGTAGGTCCTCTGACCTTGAATTGCAATTGGAATGGTCCGCCCAGAGAACGTCCAAAGTTTTTTATTTTTATGTCTTGGAAAAGTCCAGAACTTACCCCAAATTCGATGAGTTGTTGTTTTAGTTTCTCCCATTCCTTTTTTTCAGTTGCTTCTATCCGCATAAGAAGCATAGGAACATCACTACCTTCAGGATCATAATATTCACGAGTCGGATCATAAGTTCGTTTTGGTTGTGAGCGAATCGGTGATGTACCAAATATTGACACGGTTCGAAAGACATCCCACGGGCTGCATTTAAATTTTTTAATTTTTTTCTCAAAATATTTTGAGAAAGCTGTTTCACCCTTAGATTCTTGTGTAAAAGAAGGAAAAAAGAAATAAACGGAATACTCGTTCAACCTATCACTATTACACGCTATTCTATATCGATTCTGTTCTTCATCAAAGGAATCTAAACGTAACTCCTTACTCATTGCGCCCTCAGATCGAACAATAATTTCACCATCAGTAAGTTTCATTGTTATCGAACTAACGACTGGCTCTATTCCTGCCTTTTTTTCTACGAGTTCAATTGTTGTTTCAATATCTTCATTATTATATTTTGAAGCAAACCCAAGCTTAAAATTCTTTTCTTTTTCCTTATTATTTCTGACAATATCTTTAAAGATTCCCATTGAATAGGGAGGTCGATTAAAATCTATTCCTTCACCTCGCAGATAATTTGCTAATACATGAAAACAAGCAAGAGCAGTTGTTTTACCAGTACTATTTTCTCCTACTAAAAACGTTAGAGGGCGGATTTCAAGTGTCTGACGTTCACCGAAGCAGCGGACCTCTTCCATTGTGAATTGTGTAATACTCATGCTATTATCCTCACAAAATCATTTGAGCCCTTAAGTTTAAGTATAGCATATTCTATAAAGAAACTTAATGTTAATTTATCTGTGGAGCGTGGTAGGTTAGGAACGTCTCATATCAATGCGGCGCAGGGCAATATCAATGAGTAATAGGATTAAGGCAGTAATCAGGAAAGGTCGCCACAGATGAATGCGCAGCGTTACAGGGTTTTTAGGAGAACGAAATGCCTCCTCAGCAGAAATGTTGAACTTCCCACCGGACACCGTTGAGAGTTGTACGAGGAGCGATTCGTTGGCATTATGGACGAGATATTCTTCAGGATAGGAAACAACAGTGCCTGTTACTTGGGTATTAACGATTTCGCCTGCCTGTTTTTGCATGATATTCAAAAAATATGGACCAACTTCTTGCGTTGGAAATTCAAGTTCATATCGTCCTGGAGAGGTTTGTGAGATAGCAAGTTGTTTCTTTTTTAGATCGGGACCGATAAGAGAAATATCACTGTCTAATTCGTTTAAGAAATCCCCTGTTTCACTGAGCGCGTCAATAGCAAGATGTGCCACGCCTTTCTCTTTGGTGATTTCAGCTTGGAAATTGCTGAGTGTTGTTTTACGCATCGTATCACGCACCAATTGTGTCCAGAACTTGCCGTAGCCAGGCCATTCTAACCAATCTGATGCCCATCTTGCTTTCGCATCGGATGTGAAAGCGACTGCCTTTCCTAAGCCGTATTGCCAGCTTGCTAAAACTGGATCACCACGGTCAGAGACGAGGAAGATTTCAGCGGTAGGCCGTGGATGTGTTGCCACATATCCAAGGAGAAACGGTGCCAGTTCAAGGTCAATCCCGCTTAATACCTGAGTTGGTTTGATACGTTGAGGGATAAAAGGTTCGTCAATGATAGCCGATTTTGAGGCAGTGACGGTTTCCTTCGCAAATATTTGCGGAACGTTATATGGGTCTTGTGTGAAATAGTCACGGCCACCACCCCACTTTGCGAGATCACCCAGCATATTCATATCAGCACCACTGCCGATACCCACTGTGGAAATCGTTATACGTTCGGAATACATGGAACTTGCAATGCCATACCAGTCTCCGGACTGAGAATGACCATCACTCAGAACAATGACGTGTTTTAGTTTGGCACTCGTTTCAGTCAAAGCAAAATACGCCTGTTGGAGTGCAGGATATAGATTTGTGCCGCCGCCTGCAGTGATTGACCCTACTTGATTTGAAATAAACTGCTTATCTGATGCGTCATGCATTTCTGTAATCCAGAATGGTGAACCATCAAAAGCAATGACACCGATTTTATCGCGCGGTCCAAGTAATTCAACTGTTGCACGTGCTGCTTCTTTTGCTAATTCAATCTTGATTCCGCCCATACTTCCAGATTTGTCAATCACAAGCACCATTGCCAAGGATGGCGTTTCCTTTTTCTTCTCAGTGTCGGTGCGGACAGGCAAAACCTCTTCAATTGGCGTTTTATAGTAGCCACCCAAGCCGTAACTGTTCTCGCTGCCGAGCATCATGAAACCTCCCCCAAGGTCTTGGACATAAGTGCGGATAAGTTCCATCTGCTTTTCGCTAAGACGATTGGCAGGAACATTACTGAAGAGAACAAGTTCATAGTTTTGGAGGTCCGCGAGTTCATGCGGTACACCTAAGCCGTTGCGCACATCAACACGAATCTTAGCATCTTCCAGCACTCGCATCAAATATCGGGTTTGGGATTCGTTTTCATCAATAAGTAGGACTCTCGGTTTACCGGAAACGGAAACAATGCCGAATGCTCGATTGTTGTCGTAGCGTGTATCCTGTGTCGTGCGGCAGGTTGCATCATAAGTCAATGTGCCGCTTTCCATAGAAGTTTCAGTGAACAAGACCCGATTTTCACCTTCAACAAGTCGTACTTCCTTTTTGGCTACCTCAAATTTGTTCTTATATAGATTTATCTGTGCAATGTCTTCATGGTTGCTGTGAATTAGCACTTCCAAATTAAAGGGAGCACCTTGTTTGACTTGTGCAGGCGCATCAATTCGCTGGACCATTACCTCAGGTTCATCACTTGGATATATTGGAACCGTGTCAATCTGTATGTCGAAGTCTTTCCCACGGAGTCCTGTGTGAATAGCATCGCCTTGTGTCTCAATACCATCAGTAATTAAGACAATACGTTTGTTCGCATTTGCTGGAAAAACACTCCAGGCTGTTTCAATTGCTTGTGCGATATTTGTTGTGTCTGCTACGTCCTCATCTGCTTCTAACCAAGTTTTCTTGGTCTCTGCAAGATCCAATTTTTCTTTCGAATCTTTCTGATTATCAAGATGAGCTGCCTGAAGTATCTCAGCTTTATCTGTAAACGCAATGACACCTACTTGCTGATTTCCGCTCTGTGATTTAAGTGCTTCGTTGATATAATCCGTTGATTTTGTCAAACCATCTTCAGAAATGCTGTCTGAAATATCTGCGAGGAACATCACGGCAAGTTTATCATCAGTTTTTAGATACTGGAGATCCGCAACACTTAAGATAAGTAGCAAAACAATAATGATCCTGACACATAGACTAATCAATCGTTGTGTTCGAGATAAATCTACGAGGCTACGCCGAAAACCGTAGTAGAGAACTGGCACTAAAAGCAGCAATAATAGCAAAAAAGGTCGTGTAATTTCCATAATCTTATGTTATTTCAGTGGGTTTCAATTAGTCTTGGTGGCGATCAGATTTGCGAGCGAGCTTGGTGGATTTGATAAAGTATATCACAGAAATTTGGCAGATAGCAAGACAAAAGGCCGGAACAGCAATATCGGCAGGTATACCTATACCTATACCTACCGATATTGAGGAATTCTATTCTGTTTAGGGTTAACCTACTTCATAATAACCATTTTCCGCGTTTGGGTTAAATCAGAGGTAATCAATTGATAAAAATATACACCTGATGCAAGCCGTTCTCCAGAATCATTACGACCATCCCAGTAAGCAGCCCGAGATTTACCGATATAAAACCCCGCGGACTGGAATCCAAGGTCAAGATGTCGGACAAGATGACCTGCTGCATCGTAGATGTTGATTGTTACATCGGAATCGGTGACTAATTGGTAAGGAATCCAGGTTTCAGGATTAAACGGATTCGGATAATTGTTGAATAGTACTGTCCTATTGGGTTTTAACAAGTCTGCTGTCAAATGCAACTCGGCAAAAGCTCGCTGAATATCTTGTGCGTTGATTTGGTGCTGTAGCGTCCGAATCAATTTGCCATCCACATCCCGAACTTCAATCGTCAGAACGTCACCGACTGAAATAACTGGGTTTAAATTGGTGTCTGCCCAGACAGCATGTGTGTTGTTTGCGTTAATAGTTTGAGAGATGCCTGTACGAGGATTGTAAACAGTCAGTTTTAAACCTTCAACATCTTGAAACTGAGTGTGGAGGACAAACGCCCACGCACTGGCTATAGATATCTGGGCAGGGGCTGCTGCCGAATTTTGCCACGCGCTACCAGTGAAATGTGCCATTTGTGATTCTGTGACGTTTACAATGTATCCTTTTCCGCCTTCAATTGAGAAACCGTCCCCAGAGGAATTTTCTGTGAACCCGATGAAACTTTGGAGCGACGGATTAAGTTCAATAATCATTGTTGAACCTGTTTTTTCCATAAAGGAACGGGCTGTGTAAGGCTCATCTGGCATTAGCGGTAAACTTATCATGTTCAAACCTGTTGTGAGATGGACATCAAAAGCACTCTCGGGTACCGTAGGTATAGATAAACTGTCAGCACGGAATGCAAGATTTTGAATCCGTTCATCGTTTTTGGGACCCACATCAGCAATTGCAAAAGGTATTTCTGAGAAGTTCACCGCAAGATATTCTGCAAGCGCATCTTGCTCTGTGCCAGGAGCAGCAAAAGTAGTTTTCCCACCCGACTGTTCCTCAGTCATGATTTCGGTGAGTTCCATTGGGTTCGCTTTTGCAAAGGTGTGGAATGGATAATCATCACCACCACCTGCAAGAAAATCGAGTGTAACAATTTTGAATGTTCTTTCAGAGTCACCAACAACTGATCCATTCTGAGCAACAATATCTGTAATAACTCCGTTATTATCTATAATAACAAGAGATCGCACCCTTGAGCCTTCTGGTAGTAAAGTGTCATAACTAAACGCAAGTCCTGCGACTTGTGGAAAACGCCCCGGTGTTGAACCAGAATTTGACGTGGCAACACTATGTTCAATAACTTCAAGTAACTCAGATGCGGTCAAAGTTAAAAGAGTTAACCCGTTGTTGAATCGAAGTGTGTTCTCAATGTCAATCTGTGAAATTTGCCCTTCTGCTTTTCCGACCAATGGGTTGGCAGGAGGTGGAAGTAAAGTACTGCCGATTTCAATACCGATTGATGCGCGGATACCACCACCATTTTTCAGTGCGACAGCGACTGTAGGGTCAATCAGTCGTGCAGCTGCCAAATTGGCATCAGCGGTTAAGTTGCCCAGGTTGGTTTCTTCTGTTCGCACTGAACCCCGATTACCATTCAAATAGACGTTTGTCTTTCCAAAAAGATTTCCATCTTTTAGACTTACAACATTTCGGATTGCATTGGTAATTTCAACGACGTGTGGAGACGGATCAACGTTACCAGTGTCTATAACACCCTGGTCGTCTGCCACAAAAGCGCCACTAATGTTACCGTCAATTGATTCAGGTAGTAGTATACCAGTGTTATCAAAGTCAACGACGAGTCTACCTACATATCTGTAATTTCCTTCTGTACCAACAATAGCGATCGGTTCATTCGTTGCAGAATTAGTAAGTATAGGATACGGTCTCGTCGCAGTATCCCCATTGTGCAGACGGTCTGTTTCGTCAGCAAGCAGTGTGTTTGAACCGCCAGCGATAATAATGTCAACATCACGAAGAAGTGCTGCCAATGTCTCATCAACGCTAATTTGCTGCAGATGACCCGTAAGGATGACTTTGTTTATACCAGTTGCTGTTAACGCATCCACGTTTTCTTGAACAATAGCTGCTAATGATACAATATCATTTGGATCTTCAGGCGCAATTTTTACATCTCCTGGTGAGGATATGCTACCGAGTATTGGCGTGGTTATACCGACCACACCAACCTTTTCGCCTGAAATGGTGGTAATTACAACGCTCTTAGTGATACTGTTTGGCACTGAATTTGCTTCCTGTCCGGCGTCAACAACAAGACTGGCGAGGTTGTTATCAAGACTGAAATCTAAGTTAGCACTAAGGAATGGAAACGCTGTGCCAACATAGTCTCTGTCTGTTTGGATTATACTTGCCAGCGTTCCAGTACCAGCGTCAAATTCATGATTACCAAAGGCTGATGCCATGAATCCCATAGCATTAAGCATCAGTATATCCGCACGTCCTGATCCCTCACGGCCCAAAACGTCACGTAGGCTTCGATCATTTCCTGCCGCGAAAAATGGTCCAGGAATAAAACTGTCCCCGGCACCGATGATAACCGTATTTTCAACTTCGGCTTTGAGTGCGTTTAGGACAGACGAGAAACGCGGCGCATTTTCAAGTGCCTCAATACCACCCTCCATGTCTGCTGCGTGAAGTAGTTGAAGTGTGAAACTTGAATGAGTTTCTGGCGTGTTCAACTCAACGCTGTTATCTTGAGAAAAGACGGGGTTGAGAAAAACGAAAATTAAGGTAGAAACAAAAATTAATATTGAAATTGTGTATCTTTTACAATACATCGGCAAATGCCCTCCTAATTTATTTATAGTGATACCTATGATTACTGCGACACTATTGCGAAATGCTTACAAAGCACTCCTCCAAAGTGCCCGCATATTTTGAGTTTTCACTATATCATACTTCAAAATTGTTACAAGGAACTGCCACTGTTTTGACTTTTTTGTGTTTATAGGAGAGCAGTGTTTTGAGTAGGATAAGCACATTCTTAATTCTAAAATGCGGAATGATTCAAAATGCTTATACCATTTCTAATTAACAAAGTATCATTCCGCATTTTGAATTTCTTTGTAGGAGCGACCTCCCGGTCGCGACCGGGAGGTCGCTCCTACAGAAGAGATTGTTGCATTCTTCTAACCGATTTATGAAATAATGTAATATCATTATTTAGAAATGGGTATTAGGTATTGTCTGCAGTTAGTTCAACATCAGAACTTTCTTTACGTGACCGTCGATCAAAATATAGAAGCGTGAGTCCAATTGTCCATATTGGAAAAACAAGAGTAGTAAGAATTAGATCGACGCACGTCATGATTATATAAAAAAAGAAGTTAATTGAAAAACCTATACTCAGGAATGTAAAAACAAAAAACAGTCTCCATATTAGATGACTGCCTAACACTGGGAAAAACCTTTTAAACACCTGCCTTAGTGCAGCACTGCTTGTTATGTTTTCACCTAAGTAAACTTTGGCACTTGCCAAGACTACCCCGCCTGTGCTTACTATTGCAAATGGCATTACAGTGAGGGTTGGTAGCAGTGCTTTCTGGATAGCACCTGAAATAAACCCTTTCAACGAATATTCAATTAGAATTGCGAAGAAATATATGCTTGCAATTCCAAAAAACAGTAAGAAGTGTTTCCTATATAGACTGAAAGTCGTATCAAGAATATCGCCAACACCCATTGGTTGGAGTTTAGATGTATTATTAATATTTATGTGGGATGTGTCATTTGAGTCTAACATGTGCTTTCCATACAGCAAGAATATAATTGCGTTCAATCAGATTACCTGTATTTCTACCATTTTAAATTCGAGCTTGTTGGTATTCATAGTGTACATTATAGGCTTCTCGTAGAGCATTTAGGGCAAATTGAACAGTATTAATCATTTTACCAATAACTTTTTTCAGTGGTTGAAAACCCGATTTTCCATTATTAAGGCGTTGCATTTCTATGGTTAGTGCTTTCGTAACTTTGTTCATCTCAATGAGTATTCCAAACAATTGGGTGTTCATTTTAATATTTTTTTGAATCAGTGGCTTAAGTTTTCCGTTTTGTTGGCTGAGACGTTTAATTTCTACGTTGTGCGTTTTATTTCCTCGGTTGCAGCAGTTAGAGCATCGCTTGCCTCGGTGTTCATTTCGATGATTTCCTTGATGTTTTCTTTTATACCTTTATTTATTTCTTCAAGAGTTTTAATCAGTTCATTGGTCGGTTCAATTAGTGTAGTGTATTGTGCTTCTTCAACGTTTAGGGTGTGTGTTTGATCATTGTGTGCATTTATAGCCTTTTCTAACGTATTGACAGCCTCAATTGCCTCATTAAGAATCTGGATTGATGACTGATATTGTTCCTTTTCATTATTTTCAGGTTGTGTGCTACCGTCAGCTGCTTTTTTTGTTTTGTCTATTCCCTGGAGAACTTCAATAGCAGTAACCGCCTTAGAAATAGCAGTAACCAACTCGTGTTGTAACTTTGCATTATTGACTCGCTTAGTTTCTTGTAACAGGACTCGTACCACTTTGATTGCCTCTGTAAAGTTATCAGAGAGATGTTCAACCTTTTGGTTTGCTGTTTGAATTGCCTTAAGTACTTTTTGGATAGCATCCGTTGTCAATTTGAGGTGTGCACTCTCCTTCTCAATGCGTTGAAAATCTTCGTTTAGGCGTTCTGGTAGTGTCTGTTTATTTTTAGTTGGTTGTGTAGTAGGTTTAGGAGTATAGATGACGACAATTATCATCACTAATAACGCAATGGCCACGGCACCAATCACTTTGACCGTTTTGCTATCCATCTCTATGATTTTCCTTTATTCCATTTTAAATCAGAAAACGGCGTTCAATATGCAGCGTATTTGCAAATAGTGCTACTATATGTCAGGTGTGCTTGCATATAGTAGCATATGTGAGAAAGTTTAAATCTAATTTCGTTTAATCAATTCTTCTACGCTGATATAGGAACCACTCTACAACACTTAGAATTACAGCAAGAAATACCAAATATATCCAAGGTGGATAACGGAAAAATGAACCACTGCCTAAAACATCTGATTCTGCTAATAAGTCTTCAATTCCTTCAGCAATACCGATATTCGATTCTGTCTCACTTGCCAGGTTGACTGCCCATACATGTTTCTGGTTATCAGCTTCTTCGTTGTCGTTTGTAGACTCATTTTCGTTGCTGACAGTAGTTTCATCTTCATTGTCAGCTGCTGGTTTATCTGAAAAAGTTAACTCGTAAAAACCGGCATGTAGGGTCTGATCAAAAAGTATCTCATCATTCTCAACCGGAATGTCCCACGATTTTTCTCCTGGACCGTTAACTTTTAGGATTTTTTGTGAGTTTTCAGAAGGGGTATCTTCTTCTTGGTTAGTTTGGGAATCTACCTTATAGCGGAGCACTTCACCTGTGTGCAGGTGATATTCCTGTATACCTTCACTTTGTTGAAACCACTGGATAGTGTTAGCGATAATGACGGGAAATGCAATGCGCAATGGTAGGTCAGATTCAAGGATGTTAATTGCGGCAAAGACAATTTTCCGCTTCGGTGTTACATCCGTAAACAGCACAGGAGATTCGAACGAACTCGCAAGAATTTGTGCTGTAGAGGGCGGTGTAACCTCGTATGCCTCGCCAATTAACACATTTTCCAAGTGAACGTGGCGTAGGATCGGGTGCGTTCGATCCCAATCTGTGATAATAGGCGTTTCAAGTGCTTCTCCGATGTCCCATGTTGCAACAGGGTTGGTTTCCCTTTCATTTGACGGATCAGTGGCTTTCGGAGGATAGATCAACATATAATTTCCATCGCCAAGTGTCGTTGGGCTAAACCGGTCAAAAACAACAACCTCAGCGTCTTTAGCACCAGATTCATATTCCGCTGGAGTCATAATACTTAGGTTCAACTTTTCATCAACGGAAAGTACTTTTTGCAGAAATGGGTTCTCGTTTGTCACCAATAGAACAGAGATTAGCTCACGTTTAGGTAACGTTGCATAAGCAACATTGTCAGTAGAAAGCGCGTCTGTGACATCTAACACTGCTTTTAGTTCTCCACCCTCAAAAGTAAAATTACTAAAAATTTCAGATTTTTTTTCTCCAGGAGCAAGTGTGTAAGGACGGACATCAAATAGACTCTCATTAAAGTAGAGTTCTACACTACACTTCTTCTCTTCATTAGAAGCGTTAACGACAGTCAATAATGTTTCGTAATCAAATGCATTAACGATACTTCTTCGGACTCGAAATTGGGTGATGCCTACGTTATCGCTTTCTTTACCTACCCTAATGAGATAGAGTTTGATATTTTTTGTTTCAATCTGTATTTCTTCTTCGTCCGTAGCGTTTTGTTGGATCGGTTTTTGGAATTTTTCAAGTGTTTCCTCCGAAACAGAGTGAAAATCGCTAAGGATAACAATTTCTGGATTAGGTTTTGTTTGTGCGACATCAAACGCTAAATCTACCGCGGACTTTAGGTTTGTCTTCACGTCGGTTGGTTTAATTGATTCAATTGCTTCTCTAAGTGTTTTTTGGTGGTTTGTAAATGGAGTGTGGATTACTGGACGTGTATTGCAGCTGATAACGGACATTTCGTCCATAAACCGTAGTCCTTTTACCATCTCAAGTGCCTGCTGTTTTGCGGAGTCTAAGCGGGATTCGGAAGAAGGGTTATCAGGATCGAGATTCAGAACAGCATTCATGCTTGCTGAGTGATCTATAATCAAGATAAGTTGTCGCGCTGATTTCGTAATGAATGCAAACTGAGGTCGGGCAACAGCGAACACTAAAAGTACAAGAAACAGCAATTGGAGCAACAGGGATAAAAGATGTTTTAGTCTTTGGAATAGAGAGGTAGTTTGTCTCTCTTTAAAAAGTTGTTCCCAAAACATTAGCGTAGAAACGGGTTCGCGTCTGCGCCGCAATTTTAGGATATACAAAGCGATTATAGGAATAGCAAGGCCGAATAGAAATAGGGAGGTGGGGGATAAAAAATTCATCAATCAATTTCAGCCGGACAACTTATGGGCAAAATTGATCCGTTAAGATACAAAACCACCCATTCGGAAAATACGTAGGATGAGCTCTTCAAAAGGTGCTTTTGTCATTGTCCGTACAATGCTAATCTCTCGCTGTGTGCAATATCGGTCAAGGTCATCACAATATTTCTTGAAAAGAGCCTGGTAGCGTTTAATATGATTTTCGTTAATAGTAACAGGGCGGAGTTGATCAGTTTCAACGTCAACGAGATGGTAATCACCCAGCAGGTTAGGTGCCGCTTCCTTTTCATCAATAATGTGGATAACAAAAAGGTCATGTTTTTGAAATTTCAGCATATTCAGACCAGCGGTAAACCCTTTGGGATCAAAGAGATCAGAAATCAGGACGACTAACCCCCGTCTCTTGGTCATGTGAACAAAATTGTGAAATGCGCTTTCCAGATCAGTTTCTCCAGTACCATCAATCTGGTCAAGGAAATTGAGGACAGTAAAAATCTTCCCTTTCCCACGTTCAGTAGGTAGCCGATTCATATCCGTAGTGTTAAAAGCAGTAATTCCAATACGGTCAAGGTTGGATAACCCGATATACGCAAGTGCTGCAGCAACCCTTTTGGCATAAATCAGTTTTGGTAATTCGCCATAGGTCATGGATTGGCTTGCATCTACGAGGAAGTAAATGTGCAGGTCTTCGCGTTCTTCGTAAAGTTTGAGTAGGAGTTCATCTAATCTTGCGAATGCGTTCCAATCAATATAACGAAAATCATCACCCGCAGTATAGTTACGGTAATCGGCAAATTCAACACTAACACCACGACGCGTACTACGACGTTCAGCTTTGATTCGTCCAGCAAAAATCTTCTTTGAGACGATATAGAGGTATTCAAGCTTTTTGAGAAAGTCGCTATCAAATGCAGATTCTGTATCGTTCATAGGGAAACCTCGCGCCGTGAGGAGTTACAAATCACTCAATGCCTTACGCACATTCAGTGTTGATTCACTCCTATAGGAAGGAATCAATCAATTACTTCTAACAGATGTTGGATGATGCTGTCCGGATCTATACCTTCAGCTTCGCCTTCAAAACTAAGGATGAGACGATGGCGTAGACTCGGCAGCGCAACTGCTTGAATGTCTTCGCGTGCAACGTTATATCTACCATCAAGGATTGCACGTACCTTACTTCCGAGAATCAAAGCTTGAGCTCCACGAGGACTTGAACCGTACCGGACATATTGTTTAGTCTTTTCCGGTGCATCTTCAACTTCTGGGTGCGTACCCATAACAATTCGTAAGGCGTATTTGCGAACGTCTTCAGCAACGAGAATGTCGCGAACAATCTGTTCTAATTCGTTAATCGACTTACCATCGCAAACCTTATCAACAACAGGCATTTCGCGTTTCGTGGTGCGCTCCATCACAATGTCAAGTTCATCAAGGCTTGGAAATTCAACTTTGAGTTTGAAGAAGAAGCGATCAAGTTGTGCCTCCGGCAGCGGATATGTGCCTTCCATTTCTAACGGGTTTTGGGTTGCCATCACGAAGAAAGGTAAATCCAGGGCGCGGTGCTGTCCCGCAACTGTTACGGATTTTTCCTGCATCGCTTCAAGCAAGGCAGATTGTGTTTTGGGGGTTGCACGGTTGATTTCGTCAGCGAGGACAAGATTTGCAAAGACAGGACCGGGTTGAAATTCAAAGAATTTTCGTCCATCTTCGTCTTCAGCAACGACGGTGGTTCCTACGATGTCAGCAGGCATAAGGTCGGGTGTAAACTGAATCCGAGAAAATTCAAGGTCAAGCACTTCATGCAGTGTTCGTATAAGAAGGGTTTTGCCTAAGCCAGGAACGCCTTCCAATAGCGCATGTCCACCTGTCATTAAGCAAATAAGAACGCCTTCAATAATCTCTTTTTGACCAACGATTCGCTTGGAGACCTCTTGTTGTATTTTTAGAAAGGTCTCGCGGAATTCTTCGTGTTTTTGTTCAACTTGTTCGGACATATTCCCTCTAATGATAGTAGTGCTTAGACATTAAATCACCGCAAAGACACATCATCTCTGCGGTGATTTGTAAAAACTCGGTTTACTTACTCATCAGTCGGTTTAATAGATTCAAAATAACGTTTCACATAGAACCTATAACCGAGCGGGATCTGTTCTTCAGTGAGGGCATCTTCAGAAAGTTTCTGATACTTCATATAAGCATCTTTGTAGCTAAGAGCAGATTCCTGGCCTTCCGCAGATGCTTTGGAAGTTTGAACGGTGGAACTGCCTTCGCCTTGAACACCCGTAAGTTGTTCAAGATTGAGGGTAGAATCGAGGGAAGTAAGATCACCTTGTTGGGTCTCAGAAGTTTTATTCCCAGCACCTTCACTGGGTTTGTTAGATAACAATTTTGTCAGCCCTGTAGCAGGATTAATACCTTTACTGTTGCAAGCACCTGCGATACCTGCTTTGCATGCCTCACATTCGGACAATAATTTTGCCAACCGTTGGTTACGATTCTTGAGAAGATCAAAATCACGGATTTCTTTCCCTGAAGCGCGTAAGCCTTTTTGAGTGCCTTCGGCATCGTTTCCATCAAGCGATTCCCCCGCACCAGATAACTCACCTCCAAGCCCGTCAAGGTCAGTATTCTTCAGGCTTTTACCAGCGCGTTTGAGTTCATCGGACAAGTTTTGGCGTTTTTCTTGGTCAAATTTCGGGACATCTTCTGCCACTTTATCCAGTTTGTCAGCTGCTTCTTTGTAATCACCGCGTTTCAACTGTTGCCCAAATTCACCAAGGATCGGATTACCAATGAACTGTTGTCCGAGACCCTTCATCAATTCTTCCTGCTGTGCCATTTTTTGCGGGTCTATTTTCGTTTTCAAGAGCGCACTCAATTCGGTCATTCTGGCGAGAGCATCCTTAGGAGCAATCTGCGGTTTTTTCAATTTAAGCGTTCTTTCCTCAATTTCTTTCAAGATTTCTTTAAGTTCCTGATCTTCACTCAGTTCGGCTTCTTTCTTTGCCTCTTCAATCTTCTTCAACAGCGTATCAGCTTCCGCTGCGATCTCCGGTGAAAAGTCAATCTCTGTTGAAGTCGCTGGCGGTGCGAAAAACTCAACAAACGAGAAAGTGATGAGAAATACTACCACAATCGCAATATATTTGGTTTCACGCGGTACAGTGTACCGTGCGACCTGTTTGATAGGAATTGCTTGCAGCCTTTTAGAAGTATCTTGGATTTGAAGCGTGGTTAACGTTTCATTGGTTTTACGTTGAATCTGTTCCAAGCCACTTACAACACGGTCCTTAAGGGATGCGTCTATATCAATTGCCCGAGCTGCTTCGTGTAGATCAACCGGTCGAATGAGACGAACAACCAGAGCGATGATTGCAATACTGCCTGCGACCCCGAGGAATACGAGGGGCGGAATGTTAAAAGATGTAATGACGCTATCAACGATAACTACCGGCACACACACCAAAAGTCCGAATAATAGAAACGTCGCGAGTGTTTGAAAATATCCTTGTACGTTCAACCGACGGCGGACGTGACGAATCTTTTCAAGAATCAATTTTTCCTGCATGAAGTATACCTCCCGATGACCATAGCGTGCGCTAAATAGGGTATTTCCTTAACAAGATTATGGCTATGGACATAAACGTTATTTGGGAAAACCATCAAGTATTGAGTTATTCTCCGAGTTTGTTTAATAGTGTACTGCATTTTTACATTATATGTCAAGTTCTTTTTAACCATACTTTATTTTATACTATTATATTCACTGAGAAGATCTGCCTTTTCCTGTGCCAACGGCAAAAATTTCTTGGTAAACTCTGTCCGCTCTGTTGGGGTTAATGACAATATATATGTTGGCATGTTTTTTATATCTCCGTCTGGAAACAACTTAGCAAGTTGTTTATCAACAAGCTTAATTTTATCCCATATTGGACGCTTTTTTGCTTGCTGTGCTTTATATTCTGCCCTACGCTTTGCACTTGCTTCAAGAAATTCATCTATTTTGTCAAGTTCAGGGATTATCTTATCCATGAATCGTTGAGGTGTTATGTTATTGAGCTCAGTTTGATTGGTGGAAAGATTGCCTGAGACATGTTGTTCTATATTACTATCAATCGCGGCATCTATATGAGCATTCTTTGTATTAGTATTTGGATCTTTTACATCTTTTGTAACGACCTTTGAGTTATTACCAGTACCAGATTTTTGTAAAACATCTGGCGAAAGTTTACTAGATGGGACCCTGTAAATTTTAATTGGTTCGACATTTTTATTTGAGTTGCGGTTGAAAATCATAAATATGCAGAATGTTGTAACCAAACTAATAAATATCCCAATTGACCAAACTTTTAAATTATGCATGATATGCTCCTTGATCTAAGTTTGCGTGATACAGAACAGATTCCACATTTTAACACGCAAACTTATTTATAGTCAAGATCGGTCTGCAACCCATCTCTTTCAGTGATTAAATCGTCACGTTCTATCTCATACTTTTCTATCAACGCCCTAATAACATCATCATCTGCGATAGCATCAAAATTGATACTACTTATAATCAGTCCGATAACCATTAAAGGTACGATTGCATAAACTAAATAACGTTTCATGGTATCACCACCTCTCTATAACTGTAGTATTGCTTAATTATAGAAGTATGTTAAATTTGCCAAGTACAATTTTATAGAATGTCAATTTGAAGTATCTGGTGGTGTTTCAAATGGATTACAAAATGAATCTCGTATACATTCAACAATTATTGCAAAAATCACGAAAATTGCGTAAGTCCTGAAATTATTTTTAGATTTGAAACATGAAGTTAAAAATGGATTTGTATACAAGGCATTCTAAGTTAATTCCCTATTGCTTAATTATCTCCAAATCATCAAAAGGTTTACCTTCAGTGTCAGTAATCCGCAGATAAAATCCCCAAGGAAGTGATTCATTACACACTTTAACGAGGATAGTGTTTTGTCCAGCAGTGAGTGTCGCTGGAATAGTTCGGCGGTCAATTACCGCGCCGCGGGTTCTTCTGTGTGCATATACTTTATTACCGTTCAACCACACTTTCCCTTGGTCGTCACTATCAAATCGGATATGTGCTTTTCTTTCCTCAGGTGAGGTAAACGTTATCCAAGCATACGCGGCGTGATACTCCTCGTCGTCACCAAAACTCAAGAACCCATCAAAGGTTTCATCAGTTCCCTTTTGCCAACCCACCTTACCAGAAACCCCATCATATTCTACATCAGTATCAATCTGAGTTGTTTCTTCCTGAATATAAGCGGTGTTGTAGCCCACTCCCTTAGTATTGTCAAATGGACCGAGGGTCAACCATGCAGTTTCAGGGAAGAAGCCAGTTTTCAGAATATGGGTTTTTGCCTTGTCTGTCATTCCAAGTTGATGGCAGAATTCGGCTAATGATAGATTAACATTCAACTGGTTGTCTGGTTGGTGAGGTATCGCATCAACCAATTTTCCCATCATCTCAGTGTAAAGTGCTTCGTCTTTTACATTCTCACCTATTTGAGAGATGCGCGTTAGTAAATGTTCTATTCTATCTCCATCAACTTTCCCAGATCGATTCATCAGTTGAAGACTGAACTGAAAATTCTCTAATGCTTTATCGTACTGCTCATTAGCGAGATAAGCACGCCCTAAGGTTGAAAAATAGGTTGAATCTGATCGAGTTTCAGCGGCTTGTTTGGCAAGTTCCAACGCAACATCTGGCATGATATTCTGATTAAGAAGACGCTCAGCAAGTTGGAAATATTCCTGTGCGTTTTTTCCTTGATTAAGCTCTTTTTTTCGAATTTCTAACCATTTTCTATATGCGACTGCTGCCTTCTCTGTATTGCCTGAATCTATATAGTTATCACCCAATATTTTTTGCAGATACGCAATATTTTCGGTCTTTGCTTCAAGTTCTTTAAGAATAGCAAGCCGCTTATCTGCATTTTCTTGACCATCGTAAAGTTCAAGGATCGATCGGACAGTTGAATTTTTGACATCTGAATCAAATTCAGCGGGTGTGAAAGTAACTTGCAATGCTTGACGGTATACAGCTTCGGCTTTAGGTATATCGTTTTGTTTCTTATAAATTCTTGCTAACAAGTTATAATATACATGTGAGGTAGGTTCAAGCGAGATAGCTTTTTCGTAAGCTGCTGCTGCTTTTTTCAATTGTTCCGCGCTGGCATCGGCAAAAACAGGAAGATTATAGTCGGTTAGTTTAGCACTACCTATTAATTTTCCATCATTTTTATTTGGGGATGCATCTGGAATAGACGCGTCCGACTTTCTGTCAAAATTCCAGTGTCCTACTAAGCCGGGTTCGTCCCCCGTCAGTTTCTTTCTCATATTAGAACGAATTTGTTCTGGTGTTAGTGCGATATTCCAAACACTTACGTTGTCAATTTGTCCAATAAAGGTTGCGTGGGTGGTCACTTCTTCTTCGTGTGAACCACCAATTCGGAAGGGAAGTATGCTTTCATAAATATTTGGCACACCACTATAATCTTGTTGACCAACTTCAATACCGTCAATGTAAAGTTTTATGTAATTTCTTTCGGCATCAATGACGCCTGCTATATGATACCATTCATCAAGCATAATTGATCCGTGTGGGGAAAAAACTTTGCGTTCGCCGTGTCCCTTAGGCGATGAAGCGAATTGAATAACACCATCATGTCGTAGCCACAATGTGAAACTCCGATTACTAATGTTTGAATTTCGTTTGTCACCTTTAAAAATTATAGGTGTATATCTGTTCCGAAAGTCAGTCGGTTTAATCCATGCAGACACAGTAAGATGTTGATTTATGGTGTTTAGTGTGTCGCTTTTACCAACTTCAACAAAACTATAATTCCCGTCTAACTCTACCGCTGTATTCTTCTGAACACCATCCACTGTCTCGCGTGGCTTTTGATAGAGATCTCCGATTTTTTTGTGCCATTCAGCATTGTCAGGTTGAAGTTCGCTAATCTTTTGGTATTGCACAATTGCTTCTTCAACCTTATCGCTTGACTCATAAGTTTCTGCCAGTGCGAGTCGCGTATCTACATTATTAGGATTATTCTTAACATTCTTAATCTGTTCAGGAATTTTTTTGGCATGAAGATTTCCATCTATATATGCTTTTGCAATCGCTTTTTCAGCAGCATCTTTTTTCTTCTTATCACGAGCGATTTTTTTCAACTGCTGATATGCATGAACGGCTTCTTCATACTGTTTTGTAGCAAGCGCACTTTTCCCAATGAGGTCATATAATATCTCCTCTTCCCATCTGTACCCACCGTGGCTGTGCATCGTGTTGGCAGCAATAGCGTCTTTAAAGAGTTTAATCGCGGGCGTATACATTTTAGCGTCATAACAGATAGAACCAAGCGCACAGAGGAGCCACATTTCGTTAGGACGGTTGCTGGATTCAAGGGCAGTAGCCCCTTGCTTTAATAGTTTTTCAGCAAGCTCTGATTCTCCACTTTTATTAAGTGCAGCGGCAGCGTGATAAAAACCGCGAACATTACTCGGATCCGCTTTGCAGAGTGCTTGGTATGCCTCAGCAGTTTTCTCAAGGTTGCCAGCTTTTTGATGAATCTCAGCTATTACCTCAAGAAGTATAGGATTTGTAGGTTCTTTTTCGAGTTTAGCATCAAAAATTGCTTGCAGCTGATCCAATTTTCTTTTGTTTTTGTAGGCATTAATTAAGATTTTGCGCGCCTCATCTCCACCGAAGGTGACAACGAAGCCAGAAGTGTTATGGCTGATAGAGGTAGCCATTGAATTTGGATTAGATATAGAATCGTGAAGTTCAATCGCTAAATCATCTTTACCACGTTGGACGTACTCTTGCATTAATTCTCTATAGACGTTATTACGTTCATGACCGTAAGTACTAGATGACATGTCAATTGCTGCCTTATACGCACTGATAGCTTTTTCGGATTCTCCCTTATTACGATAGTGTCGGGCAAGTTCCACTTGCATAGCAAAAGTAAGGGTGTTGTTCTTTTCTGCTGCTTTCAACTTTTCTTCCAATTTGCCTTGACGACGATAAATAGACAATATCTGGCGTTCAATATTACGCTCTTCCCATTCATGAGGTGCAATCTGAAGTGCTTGTGTATACGTCTTTTCCGCTTCGTCTAACTTACCCTGATTCTGATAGTTGCGTGCAAGTTCCTTCAGCATATCAAAGGAAAGTGCCCCTTTATTTTCTACTTCTTTTAGATATTCTTCAAGTTTACCTTGACGACGGTAGATCTCTATCAATTGTCGTTGAATGTTTTGATGTTGGTGTGTCTGTGCGGCGTATTGAAGTGCTTCCTTGAATGCTTTTTCTGCTTCATCAAGCTGATTACTACGCAAATACAGAACTGCTAATTTTTCATAAATATCAGCATTTCCTGGTGAGAGTTCAATAGCTTTTTGGTAGGTTGCAATTGCGTCTTCACTTTGACCTTTGCTGTAATAGAGGTGCGCGAGACGAGCGTGATGAAGACCGTTTTCAGGATCGTCCTGAATATATTTCAGCGCGAGTGTTACCGCTTCATCAAGTTTTCCTGTGTTCTGATATGCACTTATGATCCCATCTTGGTATTTAGTGTTCTCAGGATCTACTTCAAGCAATGCCTTCCAAATTTCTAAAGCCTTCTGATGCTGATTTTGACCTGAATAAAGAATAGCAAGTTGCGAGCGGGATTCAAGGTCTTCTGGCATAACTTTCGCGATTTGTTCATAGATTTTTATGGCTTCAGGGATTTGATTGCGGCGCATGAGTTGTTGGGCCATTGATCGTTGCACCGCAATATTAACCCGTCCTGTTTTTACGTTTGACTGTTGATTGCCTGTAACGCCATCTCGTCTCTGTTGGATTGTCATCAGTTGTTCTTGCGCGCGTTCTTTATAATACTGTTGTGCTGCAAGATCGTTGATTACTTCGGTTAACAGGGTTTCTGCTTCATCCCATAGTTCGTGTTGAACATACGTTCGTGCCACGTTCTCTTTTTCATAATAGGGTGGTGCCCCACGCCGCATAAGTCGAAGTATCCCCATTTTCCTGATAGCATTCTGTGACTTCTCTTTTTTACCCTTTTTAGAATATGCTGATCCAAGTTTCATATAAACATCTGAAAGTTGCCAAGAATTCTGCGGATCAACTTTCTCAGTTGCTGCTTCAAGCATACGAATTTCGCGATTAAGGTCTAATTTTTCTCTGTATGTATTAGCTAAGGAACTTAGCCATTGAAGCCTTGACTGTGAGGGTATGTTTTCAAGGAGTCTATTGACAATTGGGTCAGAACCTTCTAAGTCATTTGTCACAATCTTCGTAACAGCGGCAAGATAAAGCGATGATGGATCGGTCTTTTCATCAGTGATTGCTTTGTCGTACTCCGTTACTAAAGCTTTAAGTTCATCTTGCGTTTCATCAAATTTTGCAAACTTTAAAACGATACCGACTTTTGATTCTGTTCTTTCTGATTTTAGTTTCTCGCGTAAGAGTTGGATTGCCTTCTCGCGTTGACCAGCGGCTGCATAAGCATCTGCTAATTGGCTATAAACATTTCTTCTACCAGATTCCATCATTTTCTGATAGATTTCAGCAGCAGCCTTTGGGTTTTTGTTTCTAACGCATTCTTGAGCAGCTCTCATTGCGAATTCGTTGCCCATAGAATATTGGTTGCCTTGCTCAATTGCTTCTTTTGCAAGTAAAACCAATTTATCTATTTCTCCGGCATCAGTAAATGTGCGAACAATCTCCCAATAGTTGTAATATATAGTTTGAATATTCTTTTTATCTTTCATGAGAATACTGTATTGTTTTACAGCATTCTTTGATTGTCTATTTCGCTGCAGCATTTGAGCATATCGCATGCGAGTAGTGTTGTCTTTGGGGCGTAATGCAAGTGCTGCGTCATAAGCTGTTGAAGCCTTATGTATCTGATTTCTACCTTCGTAGTACGACGCTAATCTAAGTTGGGCTTGGAATGAATTTGGATTTTTTGTTGCAGCTTCAATTAACTTTGTTGCCTGATTCCCGCCAGACATAGAACGACTGGCGAGACGCGATGCTTGTTGAAGCTGATAAGATTGTAACGTCTGTCCAAAACGGCCTTGTTGGTTTGCAAAGTGTATAGCACGCGCTGCTATGCGCGCTGCATCTTGTCCTCTACCAAGTTGATTTAGATGCTCACTTAATTGTACGAGGAAGTTTGCATCACGTTCACGCATCGCTAAGGTCATTGTTTTCTTTGCCACAGCTATAGCATATTGCGTCAGACCGTTCTCCTGAAGTTTTCTGGAAAACTGGAAAAGCTCGCGGACACTACTCGGAGAATTCAGCACTTTTGTGATCAAATCACGCACAATGAGCGTATCACCTACATGGACTGCGACTTGTAACGTCAAGTCGAAATATTGGCGACGGTTCCTTGGATCTGCATCCGCAAGATTCTGAAGAAGTTCTAATGCTGCTTTATGTTCACCTGCTTGAATTGAGACCAGAACAGTATTGAGTTTAAGTGTAAGGTCATCATCAAATTCTTTCTGTAGACCTGAAAGTATTTCCAATGCAGTTTCGCGTTTATTTTCCCACCAATAACAGTAGCACATCGCTAAAGCAGGATAGATTCGGTCTCTACCTTCAGCAGCATCTAACTTTGTCTGTAAAACAGTATACAGTGCTTGTTGTTGATTATTTACCCAAAAATGGTTAAAAATTTGCTGTAGAGACTGCAACCGGTCTTGGGTGTAATAGGTTGTTGGTGCAGGAAAATTTGCTTGAATCTGGGAGTATCCGCCGTAGGAGTAAGAAGTAGATGTACTAAGTGCCCTCGTCCGGCGCGGATTTGTAACGCTGGGCTTTGTACGCTCTAAATATTGCCAATAGATTGTTGCTGCTTTGTCATCTTTTCCGTTACGGAGATAAGTCGTAGCAAGTGTTTGGTAGACACGGACATGTTGTTGGGATACTTGCGGTGTTGTAGCAGAAAATTGCTCAATAAGTTTCTCTGCCGCATCTGTTCTCCCCATCCGCACAAAAGTATCAGCCAACATGGTAAAGACATTCGGGTTGAGCACTTTTATTTTTTCAAGATCGTCTAAAAGTTTTTCAGCATCTTCTTTCTGTTCTTGATAACTAAACCTTCTGGCAAAGTCTGCCATATACCATTGCCGATCTTCTGGTGTCAACCACGTCATCTGTTCAAGTTGTTTCATTAACGTATCATAATTAAGTTTTTGCTGTGTTTGGAGCAGATTCAGCTGCATACCTTGATACGCAGGATTGTTTGGAGATGCAGCGATTAACCTTTCGGTCATTTGTTCCGATTTCTGACGATTTCCAGTCAAGACGTAAAGTTGTGCTAATTGTTCGAGTGTCTGTACATCTTTCGGATTCTCATCAGCATTTTTCTCAAATTGCGTAACAAACTCGTCTATTTTTCCTTCTGCTTCCATGATAATTTTCAACTGCACAAGTGCACCAACTTGAGTTTCTTCAAAACTATTAGGTGTCCAAGTTTGTCTACTTACATAAACATAAGGCTGCCTTTGGATACGATTCAGAATATTTGATGCAAGCGCGAGTTTGTTTTGATTGAATCCAGGAGGACCGTAGTAGGAAGGTGAAACATTTGTTGTGGTGTTATTAGCTGCGGCAGTCGCAGTAGAATCGGAGGCAGGTTCGGGCATTGCTAAAATCCGCTGAAAGTGCGGAATTGCTCTTTCCGCTTCGTTTATTTCAACAAGTTTCGCACCGATTTGGTATAGCGCGAGATGTGCATCTTTGCCCGAAATCTTTTCAGCGGCACTGTCCAATGCAAAAAGTGCTTCTTCTAACAAACCGTGCCGGATTAACAATCTGGCAAGTTTAACTTCAGCTTCAAGCGTTTGGTTTTTTGCGTGAAGTACTTTAGACCATGCCTGAATCGCTTCCTGCTCACGCCCGACATCAAACAACAGTTCACCAAGTTTTTGCTGATGTATAGTGTCAGGATGTGCTTTGACAAGTTGCTGTTGGTAAGTGAGTGCTTCCTGCATATCGCCAAGGTCTGAACTTATATCAACAAGTTCAGAGAGAAGTTCAGCATTTTCGCGTTGTCGGTCTAATGCACGGGCAAGTTGAAACCGTGCGCTTGAAAGATCACCCTCAATCCGATAGACTTGCGCAAGACCTAAAACTGCTCCTACACCAGATGTATTAGATTTTGCCATCTGCTTCAGTTTCTCTTCAAGTTCTCCGCGCCTACCTAAGTCGTAATATGCTTCAGATAGCGGTTTAATGAAACTGAGTTTGTCACTTATATTATCGCTTAACTCCCAACATCTCCAGTACTGTGCGATTGCCTGCCGAGAGTTTCCTGAACGATTGTAAAGTGCAGCAAGTTCGATTCGGATGTCAATTGCTTCGGGTCGTAGTCTAATTGCCTGCTTATAACTTTCAATTGCCTCTTCGTATTTTGTAGACTGTTTGGCAATTTCAGCAAGCAGCTGATGCCCTTCAGGATTACGTGGACTATGCGCAATTACCTGCTTTGCAGCGTCAATGGCAGCTTCAAAATCCATTCCTTTCAGATATGCGTTTGCAATATTCGCATGGTATTCCCGCGCATTTGTGCTGTCAATTTCAGTTAAATGTTTGTAAATTACAATCGCCTCGTCACGTCTTCCTTGTTTTGTATAGAGGTTTGCTGTTTCACGATTAACGTCTATGTCATTCGGTTGAAGTGCTTTGGCTTTCAACAGGATTTCGAGGGCATAAGTAGTATTGCTTAACTTCAAATACATTTTTGCCAATCGCTTTAACTGTGTGAATTTCTCAGTATCAGAGAGTCCGGTTTTTTCAAGTTGTGTTTCAGCATCTTCAATCTGTTCAACAAGCGTTCCTTGCTTGCGGTAGAGTTCAATTCGTTGATCATCCATCTGTACCGCAAAAAATTCATTGGGAGCAAGTTTAATGGCTTCAGTATATTCTAACAGTGCTTCATCGTATTGTTTGTTGTTCATGAAGCGTTTTGCTAAAGCCTCACGAAAACGGTAGGCATCGGGCATCAATTCCACTGCTTTTCTGCTTGCGTCAATTGCTTCGGTCGGAAACTTTTTTGCCTCTAACAACCGCGCTAAACGGTCATAATTTTCAGGCGTGTTTTTGCCATCAGCAATCATTTGGCCCCACGTCTCGATTGCCCTTTCACGGTTGGCTTGGCGGAAATAAAACTCTCCGAAATACTCAATGTAATCGAGATTTTGAGGCGCGAGGGAGATTGCTTTTTGATAAGATGCGGCAGCGTCCTCCATCCATTCGTGTCCGGTATAAATTTCTGCAAGTGTGAGGTGTGTACTGGCATTCTGCGGATCTCTATCAATCATCTTTTGATAGACTGCCTTTGCTTTATCTTCGTCTTCAAGCTGCAGATACAATTTGCCGAGTTCGCGATAGATACCGAAATCATCAGGTTGTTGTTCACTGAGCACCTCGTATTCAACTGCTGCATCCGCAAACCTTTCAGCGTTCCGAAGTGCAGCGATAAGATTTAGACGTAAACCGGAGTCTGTTGGAGCAAGTTCTAAACCTTTTCTATATGTGTTGATTCCCTCCTCAAGCTGCTGATCTTCTATATACGCTGCGGCAAGTAAATCCAGCAATTCTGGATCGTTCGGATCTGTTTCGAGTTTTCCTTGGTAGTATGTAATCAGGTCTTTCCAATTTGCGTCCGTTGAGTAAATTGCAATAATTCGATGTTGCAGGTCTTTCCTAAGCCAATTGCCGGGGGCAGTAAGGTCCAACGCCTTATCATAATGTTCACGTGCTTTATCATACTCACCTGTATCTTCGTGTATTTTACCGATTTCCCGCAGACTGAGACATCTACGATACGGATCATTTTTTTTATTTTCTATAATCGCTTGGTGTTGTTCAATTGCTTGTGGATAGAGTTCTTTTTCACGGAAAAGGTCAGCGAGCTCAATGCGTGCAAACATGTTCTGCGGATCAAGTTCGGAGATTTTTTCCCATGCCTGGATTGCATCGTCTAATTTATCTCGACTGAAATATGCCTGTCCGAGTGCCTTGTAAATTGCGGTTAATTCTTCGGGGGAGACTGATTGAGATTGCTCTGATAAGGTGACGGATTTAGTTAATTCACGAATTGCATCTTCATGTTGACGCAACGTCACATGTAGCTGGCCAAGTGCAAAATAGGCGTAGTAATTGTCAGGAGCAAGTTCCACTGCACGTTGATATGCTGTCAGTGCTTCTTTATCCTTACCAAGTCTTTTATAGATATGCCCTAATATAAGTTGGATGTTTGGATCATTAGGTTTGGTTTGTGCTTCCGTCTGATAATCTGTGACCATCGACTCTAAACCACCACCTTCAAGGTAAAACTGATAAAGCCGATCAAATGTGCTACCTTCTTTCGGTTTTTGGTTGAGCATTAACTTATAGCGCTCAATGATTTTGGCATCGTTTATTGCATCTTGTGCAAAAATAATTGGTGAAAGAAGTAGGGTTGAAAATAAAAGACTTAACACACATAATGTAATTGAGAATTTTTTATGTCCAAACATCAAGGATCTCCTTTTATTTTGATTAAACCGTATAGATTTTACAATTCACGATACACCATTGCTGACGCATTTACAAAACGCGCCTACAGTTAGGGACATCTACAGCCAAATGTTCACATATTTCACTATTATTTTTCTTCTGAATTATTAAATTTCAAATCTTTGAAAGGAATTCCATCTAAATCAGTAACTCGTAGATAGAATCCCCAAGGTGACGTTTCGTTGCAAACCTTGACAAGGATAGTATTCTTTCCAGCCATAAGAGTTACCGGAATAACACGGCGATCAATTACAGCACCACGATTTCTTCTATGTGCATACATTTTCTTCCCGTTTAACCATATCTTTCCTTGATCGTCACTATCAAATAGGATTTGTGCTTTTTGTTCATCGGATGAAAAAATAGTTGTCAAGGCATATCCAGTCCGCCAATTATCATCTGCACCGAAATCGATAAAACCATCATAGACATCATCAGCAATCTGCTGCCAACTCACCTTTCCGTTTATTCCATCGTATTTTGTAGTAGTGTCAAACTCTTTTGTGCTTTCAGGAATATAGGTTGTATTGTATCCGACTCCCTTAGTATTGTCAAATGGACCTAAAAACAGCCAAGAATTTTCAGGAATAAACCCAGTTTTGTCAATGTATGTTTTCGCTATTTCGGTTAAACCGTGTTCACGGCAGAATTTAGCCAAAGATAAGTTGGTTTTGAGTTGATTTGTTGAATTTTCGGGGATGGCGTTTACCAATTGCGCCACCGTTTCAATAAAACGTTCTTTGTCCTGTGCCTTCTTTCCAAATACGGAGATACGCGACAATAACTGGTTTTCTATATCTTTTGGTTTTATAGTGTTAAGGCTACTCTTTAACTGTTCCAAAGCAGCGTCATACTGTTCGTTAGCGAGGTATGCTATTCCAAGCGTTAACCCGTATTTTGGATTATCCCCACTTTTTATAGCGCGTTGCGCATAATCCAATGCCACTTCCGGATATATATTTAGGTTTAGTAGCTGCTCTGCAAGTCTATTGAAGTCCCCATGATATTGTCGCTTACTCACCTGTTTCTGCCGAATTTCCAACCATTGAGAGTAGACAAGTTCTGATTTTTCAGTGTCACCGATGTTTTTATATGCATCTGCTAACAACTCATGTAGTGTGGAGCTTGTTGGCATTTTAGGTTTCAATTCTTCAAGGACAGCAATTCCTTTTTCCAGTTGCGTTTGCGAATCATAAAGTGACCAGATTGCACTTATGCCCCTATTGTATTCGTACTCATCAAGTTGTGCATCTAAAGCACGGCGATAAACAGATTCAGCCTGTTCTAATTCCGATCCTTGTGTGTAGATTTGTCCCAATTTTTCGTAAAGTTGATATGTGTTCGGTTCAAGTTTAATCGCTTTTTCGTAAGCAGTAGTGACCTTTGCGAAGCGTTCTGTCTCATGTGTTTCACGGGACCTTTGGTAGAGGTCGCCAATGGTTTTGTGCCATTCCGAAGTGTCAGGTTGGAGTTCAATAAGTTTTTCATATTGCTTTATTGCCTCGTCAACTTGATTGCTGGATTCATAACTTTTGGCAAGAGAGAGACGGACATCTGGATCATCAGGATTTTCTTCTGCCATTTTTACCAACTTTGGAATTCGTGTTTCGTGAAGATTTCCTTCTCTGTAGGCACGTTGAATAGCCTTTTCCGCTTCTTTTCGTTTCCAATCACTTCTGGTTATGTTTGCCAACTGTTGATAAGCGTTTGCAGCTTCTTCATACTGCTTTGTCTCAAAATAGCACTTTCCAAGCAGCCCGTAGGCACCGTCACGGAAAATATCGCCGCCAGCACCTTTGGTAACTGCTTGTTCAGCATATTTTACAGCTTGATCAGACATGTCACCTTCAAGACAAATAATTGCAAGTGCAACATGGACTAACATATCATTTCTATGATTGCTTGAAGAGAACGCCACCTCGCCTCGATTAAGTAATTGTTTTGCTAATTCTGGTTCTCCGCTTTTATTCAGCGCAGCAGCGGCATAATAGTAACTAAGTATGTTGTTGGGTTGCAGTTTACAGAGTGCTTGATATGCTTCAGCTGCTTTTTTATGGCTGTATGTGTTTCGATAGATATCACTGAGAATATGAAGGATAGCAAGATTATTTTCATCTGCTTTGAAACGTTCTTCAAAAAGGGTTTGCAACTTATCAAGTTTCCCTTGATCTTTATAAATCTCAATAAGCTTGTCTCGGATACTATCGTTTCCAAATCTGATTGCTGTTATAGAGGTGCCGCTACTATGGATTGACCTGCCTCCATAGGAAATTGAATTCGGGTTATATGTTGTTGCAAAGAGGTCTAATGCCAATTTATCCTCACCGACTTTGGCATATTCCTCCATAAGCTGAAAGGAGACATTGCGGCGCTCATGGTCTTGGGTTGCTAAGGTGAGTGCTTTCTTATATGCAGTAATTGCTTTTTGCGATTCGCCTTTATCTTTGTATTGTTTAGCAATTTCGGTTTGCATTTTTAACGTAAGAGTGCCCTTTTCCTCTGCTTTCTTCAGCACTTCTTCAAGTTTTCCTTGGCGACGATAGAGGTCCATCAATTGCCGTTCAAAATGTGTTTTATCCCAATCTCTTTCTGCGTTTTTGATGGCTTCCTTATATATTTTTTCAGCAGCATCAAATTCATTATTTTGTCTGTAAAGCCGCGCTAAATTTTCATAAATTTGTCTGTTTCCAGCTTTAAGTTCAATTGTCTTTTTATAAGCAGCAATGGCTTTTTCAACCTGTCCATCTGAGGAATAGAGCCTTGCGATACGTGCGTGATGCGCACTATTCTGCGGTTCTGCTGTAAGGTAATTCTGCGCAAGTTCCAGGGCTTCACTAATTTTGCCTGATGCACGATATGCATTGATGAGTCCATCCTGATACCGTGAGTTTTCAGGATCGGCTTTGCGTAACGCTTCCCACGTCTGAAGTGCTTTATCGTGAAGCCGTTCGCGTGAATAGAGACTTGCAAGTTGTGAGCGAGATTCAAAGTCTTCGGGCATCTGTTTAACTATTTGCTCGTAAATTTGGATTGCCTCTTTGATTTTATTGTTTCTTATATGCTGTTGTGCCAATGATTTCTGAGAGCCGATATTCATTTTTTCTATTTTTTCAGGTGATTGAGTCGTCGCTGTTAATCCACGCTGTACCTGTTTTATCATCATGAGTTGTCGTTGCGCCAGTTCACGGCTGTTTTGGTCTGCTGAAAGATTGTTGCTGATTTCGGTGTAAAGTGCTGCAGCATCGTCCCACATAGCATATTGCATGAATGTTTGTGCAAGACGTTCTTTATCCCAATAACCGTGTGCGCTGCCTCCCGACATGAGAATCGCGCCCATCTTTCTGAATGTATCTTGTCCTTTAGTTTTTTCGCCTTTCTGCATATACGCAGTTCCGAGTTTCCGGTAACTTTCCGGCAGTCCCCATGAATTCTGAGGATTGACTTTCTTTGTAGCGATTTCAAGCACACGTATTTCTCGATCACGATCCCCGGCGCTTTTATATGCATCCGCAAGAAGATTTGCCCATTCAAGATTAACTATCAATAGTGTATTTTTAAATAGTTGTTCTACAAGAGGGTCAGAACCTTCTAAATCATTTAAACCGATTTTTATCAACGCAATGGGAAAGATTAGTAAAGGATCATTGGATTTCTTAGCAAGTTTTTCTTCATATTCAGTTGCCAATTCTTTTAGTTTACCTAATTTCTTATAGAGTTCAATTAGTTGTAATGTAGTTTCTACCTGTGCAAAGGGATGTGTGGCATGATTCAGATGTGTATTTTCTATGCTTTCCCGCAAGAGTTGTGTTGCCTTTTCTGTCTCACCCAGTTTTTCGTAGGCAGAAACTAAATTTTTGTATATGTAGACGTTGTTCGGGTTTACTTCAATTATCTTTTCGTAAATTTCAACCGCTGCTTTTGGGTCATTGTGCCTGAGAAAGTGCTGTGCAGCGTTTTGTGCAAAGTTAAGTGCACTGTTTTGTCCAACAGACGGAGCAATCAGTTCCTTGGTAAGAGAAAGCAGCTCGTTAACTTTTCCTGCTACTAAAAAAGCATCTATAACGCGGTAAGAATCGTAACCCAGTGCACTCGGATTTTCCTTAATCAAAATATTGTATTGGTCAACAGCCTTATTTACGTCTCCACTCTGCTGTAGCATCTGCGCATATTGTTGTCGGGTTGTACCATCTTTAGGTCTAAGTGCAAGTGCTGCCTCAAATGCCTTTGTTGCTTTTTGAAACTGTTTGCTCCTTTCATAAAAGTTAGCCAAATTCAGTTGCGCGCGGAACGAGTTTGGATTCTTTTCTGCAGCTTCAAGCAGCTTAGGTTCACGGTTTTGGACAATTGAAGTATTGCTGACAAGACGGGAAGCATGTTGAATATTCCACTGATGCAAGGTTTGCCCATAACGATCGCGTTGATTACCAAAGCGTAACGCGCGTTCAGCAAGTCGGGCGGCATCTTGTTGCCTACCCAGCCTTTCTAAATGTCGGCTTAGTTGCATCAGGAAATTCGGGTCGCGTTCACCCTTTGACATATCCACCGCTTTCTTTGCTACAGCAAGTGCAAATTGTGTTAAACCTGCATTCTGAAGTTTTTGCGAAAACTGATAAAGCTCACGCGTTCCACTCGGAGAATTGAGCAGTTTGGTCATTAACTCGCGAATAATGACAGTATCACCAGTGTAAACCGCTAATTGGAACATCATTTGATTATATTGACGACGATTCCGCGGGTCTGCATCTACAAGTTCCTTAAGTAAAGTAAGGGCGGTTTTATGTTCGCCTACATTCATAGAAACCAAACAAGTATTCAGTTTAAGCGATAAGTCGTTCGTGAATTCTTTTTGTAGTGCTGAAAGAATCTCTTGCGCTTTGTTACGTTTTCCTGCCCACCAATAACAATAACTTAACGCCAACCCTGGATACATGCGCTCCCTTCCATTAGCAGCATCCAGTTCAGCCTGTAATTTGCTATATAAAACTTCTTGTTGGTTCTTTATTAACACGGTGTTGAAAAACTGTTGGAGGGAACGCAACCTATCTTGGTTGTAATACATCGTTGGCGAAGGAAAACTTGATCGAACCGACGTATAGCCCCCAGATGAGTATGATGCGTATGTAAGTGGGGATACACGTTTGGAATTGGTAGTTTTGGGTTTGGTCCGTTCAAGGTGTATCCAGAAATGCTCTATTGCTTTCTCAGTTTGTCCGTTATTAAGGCAAGCGATTGCAAACGTAGAATAGATTTGACTATGGAGTCCTAACTGTTGCATTGGAAAATTTGGCGTACCAGTTGTAGCAGTTTGGATATTCGCTTGATTTATCGGCATCCGAATTTCAGCAAGTATTTTCTCTGCTTGATCCATTTTCCCCAACTCAGCAAGAATAGGGACTAACATCAAACCTGTCCTGAGATCGGTAACTTTCATATTTTCAAGTTTACTCAAAACTTTTTCTGCATTCTCTGTTCTGCCAGTATAAAATGAAATAGATGCGTAGTTAATGGCAAGCCAAGTTCGCTCGTCAGGTGTTAATGCTGTCATTTTATCGTAATGGGCTTTCCACATTTCATAACTAACATGCTGTTGTGTTAACTGATTTAACCGCATGCTTTGATAAGCTGGATCCTTTGGAGATACTGAAAGCAATTGCTCAGTAACCTCGCTTACCTTTTTGGAGTTGTTGAATAAGGTATAGATTTGGAGTAACGTTTCAAGAGTCTTGATATCTTTTGGATGAGCAGCAGCATTTGCCTCATATTGCTCTATTAATTTACTTAAATTTCCCTGTTTTTGGGCGATTGTCGTCAATTGCACGAGTGCGCCTGCTTGTGCTTCCTCAAAACTATTTGGCTGCCAAGTTTGCGCACTTCTACCACTATAATAAGGTTGTCGTTGAATTTGATACACAAGATTTTGTGGGAGATTAAGTTTCCCCATGTTGATAGTACTAAGGACATAAGGCACATAAGGTGTATAAGGGGTGGTGTGTGGGATGTGAGTCGTTGTGGTTACTGTACTTGGTTTAGTCTGCGGCATCTCCAGAATCCGCTGGAAATGTGGTTTTGCGCGTTCTAATTCGTTCATTTCAACCAACATCGCCCCTATTTTATAGATATCTTTTGCATCAGTTGCCTTTTCTCCAGCGCGATCAAGTGTAAGTAATGCTTCCTCAAGTAGTCCGTGTCTTATAAGTAAGTTAGAGAGTTTAATTTCTGCTTCCAAGGTTTGATTTTTAGCGTGTATCAGTTTTGTCCATGCCTGAACAGCTTCCTGTTCACGTCCAGCATCGTATAACAATTCACCCAGTTTTTGTTGATGCACAGCATTAGGGTGTGCCTTAACAAGCTGCTGTTGGTAGTTTAAGGCATCTTCTATATTTCCCAAGTCAGTATTTATTTTTACAAGTTGTTCCAGCAACTCTTGATTGTCAGGTTGCCGATCTAAAACCCGCGCAAGTTGGAACTTGGCATTAGGTAGATCCCCAATATCCTCGTAGATATTCGCAAGGGCAAGGACAGGTGCTACACTGGAGGTGTCAACTTTAGAAAGCTGTTTCAGTTTTTCTTCAAACTCGTTATGTTGTCCGAGGTCGTAATATAACTCTGAGAGTGGTTTGACAAAGGCAAGTTTATCACTGACGCTATCACTCAATTTCCAACACTGCCAGTACTGATCAAGTGCCTGCCGCAGATTTCCTGAAAGTTTGTAAATTGACGCAAGTTCTGTTCGAATATCGGTTGCATCTGTACGAAGACGTGTTGCTTGCTTGAGACTGGCAATAGCCGTTTCATAATTACCGGATCCTTTTGCGATTTGTGCCAACAGTTGATGTCCTTCTGGGTTCCGGGGGCTATGTGCAACCACCTGTTTTGCCGCTTTAGTTGCTGCTTCAAAATCCATGGTGTTTAGATGGGCACGCGCGATATTTGCGTAGTATTCACGGGCATTTGCGGAGTCTATCTCAATTAAGTGCGTGTAAATTACATTTGCCTCATCCTGGCGTTTCTGCTTGGTATATACTTCGGCAAGCCTTCTATTCACAACGATATCATCTGGACGAAGTGCCTTCGCTTCCAATAGAACCTCAAGCCCGTAAGTGATGTTTCCCAGTTTGAGATACATTTTAGCGAGACGCATCTGCAGTGCGAACGTGTCCTCAATACTTCCCGTTTGCTTTTCCAGTTGCTCTTCTAATTTTCCAATTTGATCTAAAAGTGTTCCCTGCCGCCGATAGATTTCAATTCTCTGGTCACCCATCTGTTCAGCGAAAAATGCGTTTGGTGCAAGTTTTTCAGCTTCAGCGTATTCTGTAAGAGCCTCCTCGTATTTCTCATTTTTCATAAGTCGCTCTGCCAATGCTTCGCGATAACGATACGCATCGGGCATCAATTCAGCTGCTTTTCGACTTGCTTCAATCGCTTTAGAAGGAAACTTTTTTATGCCTAACAATCGCGCTAAACGGTCGTAATTCTCAGCAGTGCTTTTATTGTCAGAAACCATTTGATTCCATGTTTCAACTGCTTTCTCACGGTTGCCTTGACGGAAGTAGAACTCTCCGAAATATTCTATGTAATCGAGATTTTCAGGCGCGAGGGAAATTGCATCTTGATATGCTGTAACTGCATCTTCCACCCATTCGTGTCCGCTGTAAATCTCCGCAAGGATAAGGTGCGTGCTTGCATTCTGAGGATCGCGGTCAATCATCCTTTGGTATACTGCTTTTGCTTTGTCTACATTTTCAAGTTGTACATACAATTTACCGAGTTCTCGGTAAATACCAAAATCATCGGGATGTTGTTCTGTAAGAATTTCGTACTCAGCAGCTGCCTCCTCCAACTTTTCGGCATTGCGAAGTGCAGTAATCAGGTTGAGACGTAGACTTGAGTCTGTCGGGGCAAGCTCTAATCCCTTACGGTATGTCGTAATACCTTCGTCAAGTTGTTGGTTTTCAATATACGCTGAGGCAAGCAAACCGAGCAATTCTGGATCATTTGGTGTTGTCTCAAGTTTGTTTTGATAGTAGCTGATTAGTCCTTCCCAATTTCCGTCAGCGGCGTAAATACCGATGATACGTTGCTGCAGGTCTTTTCGTAGCCAATTCCCGGGCGCAGTCAGTGCTAACGCCTCATCGTAATGCTTACGGGATTCCTCATACACGCCAGTATCTTCGTGGATTTTACCGATTTCTCGCAAACTGAGACATCTACGATACGGATCGTCTTTTTTGATCTCAAGGATGGCTTGGTGCTGGACAATTGCTTGTGGATAGAGTTTTTGTTCATGAAAAAGGTCCGCAAGTTCAATTCGAGCAAAGATATTTTCTGGGTCAAGTTCTGCAATTTTTGACCATGTGCTGATCGCCTCTCCCATTTTGTCACGACTAAAATAAGAGCGTCCAAGCACTTTATATATTTCAGTTAATTCTTCTGGAGAAGTAGATTGCGCTTGTTCTGTCAACTCCACAGCCTTTGACAATTCGACAATCGCATTCTCATGTTGACGTAATGTTGCATACATCTTTCCCAACGCAAAGTGTGGATAGTAGTTGTTCTGTGAGAGTTCAACAGCGCGCTGATACGCATCGAGTGCTTCCGTATCTTCCCCAAGTCGTTTATAGAGATGTCCAATGATAAGTTGGACGTTAGAATCTTTTGGTTTTGCTTGTGCCTCTGCCTTGTAATCTGTGACCATCGCCTCTAAACCATCACCTTCAAGATAAAATTGATAAAGCCGATCAAATGCGCTACCCTCTTTGGGGTTTCGGCTAAGCATCAACTTGTAACGTTCAATGATTTTCGCATCGTCTGTTTCATCTTGTGCAAGGATGATTGGAGAAGTAGATAAGGAAAAAAATAAAATGTATAACACACATAAAGCAATTGAAGATTTTTCACGTCCAAACATCAGAAGACCTCCTTGAGAATATGTGCGGTTAGGAAACCGCACATACCGCGATTATATGAGAAGAATTCTAAGCATTAAAAACTGCACATCTCTTACTCCGAACTCACGTTAGAATATAGTCCTATGGTTGTTACTTTACGCTTTCATCTGCGGCGTTAGCAGTATGCCCAAGAGATGCCAACGTGAATGTATCGTGAAACCAACCTGTACAGTTGCTGTGTATATAGGTGATGTCATTTATCATAATACGACGATTGTTAGGAAACTTTTTAAGCAAATCACCACGTAAATATCGTCCGTCATAACGTCTAAAGAAGACCGTGCGTCCGGTTTCTTTCTCAATATAAACTTCCGCAAGTTCATCACCGTGCTCTTTGGTAATATCAGCATCTAAAACACGCAGACAGTGGAAGGTGTTCTCACCGATCGTAACATCATAGCTACCTGCCCCGAATCCTTGACCGTCAGTAAGTTTGTAAGAACCATCAGGTTGCAATTGATAACGTCCATCGTCAACGATTCGGCGTTTGGCATCGGGGCCCCACTGGCCTTCAAACCATTCGTCCCCGATTGTATTGAAAATCCGCCTCCCATCAATTGTGTTTACGACTGAAATCCATCTTGTGTGTGTTTCATCAATGGCAACGTACATTAAATCTGGAGAGGGCGGCCAGTCTTTAGCAAGCCATTCATTGAATTGGATTTCAACACAGTCAATATCTCGAATAGTTGCGGGAGCAGTCGGAATCATCTCTGTTACAGCGTCTAACTTCTGTGTTTCACCATCATATTCTGCCCACATATAGCGTTCGCCCATCTTGGGGATAGCGAACCACCACTGTAGTTCTTGGCAATCTACCTCAGTTATACGATTTGAACTTTCAACTATCTTTATATCGGGACGGGTCGGTGGAAAAGGATGATCTATGACTTCACCTGGACCTTCTATTGTGAATTTCTGCTCCATCTTTCTATTCTCCTGAAATCTTATATCACTCACCTGTATTTTACTGATTTTAGAACAAATAGTAATACCAATTTATGTAAATTTTCAGTTAATTTTTTGATTTGACAAGTGCTACTATTGCAAGTATCGCACCTACAAAAAATGATCCGACAACTAATACGATAACAAGTTCTAAAGGACCTATTCCCATGATTTTCATTCTCCTTTGTTACTATTTCTGTGTAAACTTAAATGCGCCTCCGTTAGTTCTCTTTCCAACGCTTAACAGCATCTAATTTCGTCTGCTGCCAATCTGTCCAATCCTTTTTGCCTTCATATCTAACAACGTCGTGGATTGTCGCACGCGGTTGATAAGTAATATAATTTCCCGTGTGCCATGCAAGATTCCGATAAATCATAAAATCGCCCGGTCCCAGATGCACTTGAACCGCACCAGGAAACTGCTGACAATGTTCTAAGTAAAGCCGTTCTGCCTCAACATTAGACTGTCCTTCAGTAGGTTTACGTAATGTAGGGTTGCCTGTGCTCTGTTCTTCGCCCGGCATGTCCCACTGCCGAAGATGGCTACCGGGAACAAACCATGTGCAGGAATCCGCATAAATTGCACAGTTAACCTGATTGAAGTGACGTAAGTCGTGCCAGACTTCCGCGAGTTTTGCATTAACGGTTTCATCACGCGCTTCAGGCGGCACCTCAACCACACCATCACGATGCCAACCGATATGCCAAGGATGTTCAATAGGTTCAACGAGTAACCCCATAATATCAACATGTCCGTGGGTATAGTCATCACCAAGCAATTTCTGAACAGTATCTTGCAGCTCTGGCAATTCTGTGTAATCATAAAACGGTTTCAAATCTAAATCATCACCATAGTTTGATAACGGTTGAATCCGCTGTGTCTGCGGTCCATTAAGCTTGTGTGCCAAGTGGCGTGCCTTCTCTGCTTCCTTGCGTAAATCCGTGAGTAAGGATGGAGGCACAATCCCTTGAAAAATCAGAAATCCTTGCGAGAGATATTCGTTGACCATATAATCTTGAAATTGAAATGCCATATATTTCCTAATATGATTAGTCGTGAGTTTTCGACTCATTCTTCATAATTTATTATTGCCAATCAAGTGATAACTTACGCATTGCAGCGAGATATAATGCTCTGCTTTGATTATCAAACGGTCCTGGCTTGGGTCGGTTTTCTGGAAAGTGTGAGAAAAGTTTCGCTTCACTAACTTCGTTGGTGTCCAAAGGGCTGCCTAACTTTTGAATTTCTCCTAAATAAGCGATTCCCCAATATTCAAGATCGAACATAAAGCAGTGGAGATGACACAACACTTCAAAATTTTTCAACGTTGCACCGGTTTCCTCCATGAGTTCACGATGTAAAGTTTCTTCAACCATCTCCCCGGACTCAATGCGTCCACCAGGTAAGACCCAAATGTCCTCATCACGCCATTTGCAAAAGAGTATCTGATTTTGCTGATATGCAAGACAATTGACAAACTAAATTTGCCCTAAATTTTTTGGAATATCACTAAAATAAAGCAACATGTATCCGTCTTGTTCATCAATTCTTTGGACCATTTTTCCACCTTAAACACATAATAACCATCTCATAAAGTGAATTTAATTCCAGTTTTGTAATGACGTATATTATAGCCGTTTTTTAGAGTTGGTAATTTAAGTTGTTGTAGGAGATATTCAGATAGCGTTCTATGTTGACTTGATCAAGTTTGACTGAAACTTGGATGAGATTTGAACAACCTTTAATATTGTACTACAACCATATTTCTATGTCAAATAGAAACGTATTTACTAATATGTTTTTTCTTGACGAATACCTAATGCTATGTATAATGAAAATCAGCATCGTACGAAGGAGTAAGAATGCAAAGTCAACAACCTAATTTGCTATATATTCATTCTGATCAACACGATCCTTATGTTACTGGGTGTTATGGAGACCAATTGGTGCAAACCCCTCACCTTGACAAACTCGCTTCACAAGGGATTGTGTTTGAAAATACCTACTGTCCGTCACCAATCTGTGTGCCTTCCCGAATGTCGATGTTGAGCGGACGATATCCCTACGAAAACGAAGTATGGACAAATAGCCATATCCTTGACTCGGGGATACCGACCTTTGCACATGCGATGGGTGCTGCTGGGTATGAACCTATTCTCATCGGAAGGATGCATGCTTTGGGGCCTGATCAGCTGCACGGTTATACTGAACGTCTTGTTGGGGACCACGGACCGAACCATCCGGGTGGCGGCGGTGTTGACCACGGTGAACTATCTGGAACAGCAGGTCCAGCACGTGTGAGCTTACAAAAATCTGGGGCGGGGCAGAGTGCTTATCAGGTTCATGACGAAGATGTAACAGCAGCAACAGTTGATTATCTCAACCGACTCGGTGTTCAAAAAAGAGCAGGGCTGCTTGATGCACCGTTTTCAATTTCTGTCGGCTTTATGTTACCACATCAACCTTTTGTTGCGCGTCATGAAGATTATCAACTATATGAAGGGCGAATGATGATGCCGCAAAATCCAGAACCTTTTTCTGACGAATTGCATCCCTACTTTCGCTGGTGGCGTGAAAAATGTGGGATAACTGAGGTGTCGAATGACGAGATTCTTCGCGCACGTGCTGCATATTGGGCTTTGGTTACACGCATGGATATAATGATTGGGCAAATCCTGACTGCTCTCAGAGAAAACGAATTGGATCAGAATACAATTATCCTTTATACTTCTGATCATGGCGAACAGGTTGGTGAGCATGGGCTTTGGTGGAAACAGACATTTTATGAACACTCTGTGAAAGTTCCAGCTATTTTATCGTGGCGTGGCAATTTGCCAGAAGGTGTACGGTGTAATCGTGTTATCAGCTCACTTGATTTGAATGCGACAATGCTTGATGCGCTTGGCGCACCGCCTTTACCGAATTCTCGCGGAAGAAGTGTCCTGCCGCTGTTCCGTAACGAGAATGTGGAGTGGGAGGACATCGCATTTTCTGAATACTGCACCGACGATGGATGCTATCATCGGATGGTTCGCGATGGAGATTGGAAACTAAATTACTACCACGGACAACCTTCACAACTGTTTAACTTGAAGGAAAACCAAAATGAGCTAAATGACCGATCAAATGATCCAGAGTGTAAGGACATCTTGATGGCGCTGACCGAAAAGGTTTTGGACGGATGGGACCCCGATCACATTGCTGTTCAGATGAAGGCTAAACGTGCAGATACACGAGTTCTTGGTCAGTGGGCACGAAACACACAACCCCCTGACCAATACCGGTGGAATCTTTTGCCAGAAATGGACTATTTGGATTGAAGTCTTTGTTTAACGTAACGAAACCTAAATTGACAAACTTCGGTCCTTTATAAGGAGGTACAAAATGGAAAATAGCCCAATCCTAAGTGGTGAATCTTTTAGTGAAGAGAAAACAACGCAGATTGCAGAACAATTCTTCAGAGATGGATTTGTTCATATTCCGGGTGTGCTGACTGAAGGTGAGGTTACTGCCCTACGAGACAAAACAGATGCGTTTTTCGCAGATCCAGAACTTGCAGAGAGAACAAACCCTGACCTTGCAGATGTGCGTTATATTCAGATGGGGACACACGCAGAATCCGGGGAGACGTTACCTTTCATTTTACGGAACACGATTGAGCTTGACCCGATCTTTCGGGATATGCTACTCCGTGAACCAATTTTGAGTTTAGCCGAGGCAATAGTCGGGAAGAATTGCAAGTTTTGTGGTCAGAATGTGCTTCGCAATCTACCTGGACTCTCTATCAGCAGTTGGCATGTGGACGGTTCGGTGCACTTCCCTGTTACCGATGAGATGCCCCGCCACGACCCACGCTTACGTATGCCTGTGATGTGGTTTACGGTTCAGATGGCACTAAACGATATTGATACAATTGAGGAAGGACCGACACAATATGTCCGTGGCAGCCACTATTCAGGCAGAGGTCCGAACGATCAAGAAAATCCCGAATTTGAAGGAAATAAGCCGGTCTCGATCTTCTGTAAAGCAGGTGATATTTATCTGCAAGACCCACAGTGTTGGCATCGCGGTGCCCCGAACCTTTCGGGCAAAACGCGTTATATTATACAATCACAGTATGCTGCTTATTGGGCATATTGGCGGTTTAGTCTGTGTAACGGTGTGCCTGTACCTGAAGATGCCCTACAAAATGCAAGTGATCAGTTGTTGAGTCTGTTGGGACGTAGTCGTCCAAATGAAAAATTAAAAATATAGGATACTGAACATGTCAGAAACTCCACTCCACTTCAAAACAATTACAGAAATTGGAGCGTTATTGGCTTCTAAGCAGTTATCGCCAGTTGAACTGACGACTGTTATGTTACAGCGAATAGAACTACTTGATGACCAATTGAAAAGCTATGCAACAGTTATGGCAGACCACGCAATCGCATCAGCACAGAAAGCTGAACGGGAAATTGCAACAGGCAATTATTTGGGGACGCTTCACGGTGTGCCTATTGCAGTCAAGGATCTCTGCTTTACTAAAGGTATCCGCACGATGGGTGGTGCTAAAGTGCTGGAAAACCATGTGCCTGCCTTTGACAGTACAGTTGTAAAAAGACTGGAAGCAGCGGGGGCGGTACTACTTGGAAAACTCAATCTGACAGAAGGGGCGATGGGTGGTTATAACCCAGAATTTGATATTCCGATAAACCCATGGAATCCTGACCGATGGACAGGTTCATCATCAAGCGGTTCCGGTGTTGCAACGGCAGCAGGGTTATGTTCAGGTTCAATTGGAAGCGATACAGGCGGTTCAATACGCTTTCCATCGGCGGCTTGCGGTATTGTGGGCTTGAAACCGACATGGGGTAGAGTGAGTCGATACGGTGTGCTTGCGCTTGCTGAATCTATGGATCATGTCGGTCCGATGACCCGAAGTGTCGCTGATGCTGGAATTATGCTTGAAGCAATCGCTGGCTTTGACGCGAATGACCCGACTTCTCTGCCTGATCCTGTGCCTAACATGCTTGATGGGATAGATAAAGGCATCAAAGGTGTGAGAATTGGGTTTGACGAAAATTATGCAACAAAAGACGTTGACGCTGAACTTGCCGAAACGGTGCGGATTGGTGTGGAAGTGTTAGAAGAATTGGGGGCTGAAATCGTTGCGGTGCAATTGCCGGATATGGACGAATATGTGTTGGCATGGCCAACAATCTGTTCAGCGGAAGCTGTAGCAGCACATGCAGCGACCTATCCTTCACAGCGGGATTCCTACGGGCCTTGGTTTCAAGGATGGCTTGATATGGGAGCGGAGGTGACAGGTGCGAAATATGCCGAAGCGAACAACTTGAGAGCCGCATGCACAGGACATCTCAGACGGATATTTCAAGATATTGATGTGTTGGTATGTCCATCAATGTCTGCACCACCACACGAAGTTACGCCAGAGTTGCTATACGGACCTAAAGAGACCAGACCTGCAAGGTTTCAACGATTCACCGCACCGTTTGACTACAACGGTGCACCGACACTGTCTGTGCCGTGCGGTATGAACAGCGAAGGACTACCGTTGAGTATTCAGTTTGTAGGAAAGCATTTGAGTGAACTGTTGTTATGTCAAGTTGGGCATGCTTATGAAAATGCAACGTCGTGGCATAATCTACATCCTGATATTTGACCAATAGCGATACTATTTCTGCGGCAGGTGATATCCATCTTTCGCAACCTGAATTCTAAAGAGACTACCACCTGCTGTGATATAGAGAGTCTTACTCGCTTCGCCACGCCCGAAGGCAACGTTAGTCGGTAGTTCTGGCGTTTTGATATATGCCAATTCCTTGCCATCTGGAGTATAAACACATATCCCAAAACGAGTTGCATCGCGAACTGCAACGTAGAGATTACCTTCAATATCAACTTCAAAACCGTCGGGACCGTGTTCCGGAGCATAGTCAACAAGCATTTCACGGAAAATTGCAGTGCCATCGACCGACAAATCGTAAGCAAGAAGTGCCATGCGTCCCGTATAGGTTGGCAATTCATCGGGCATCTCCCGAAACGAACCGCTGTCGTTGCTACCGACATAGAGCGTTTTCTGGTCAGGTGAGACTGCGATTCCGTTCGGTTTGCCGGAATCTGCAACTACAAGATGTACCGAACCATCCGTATCAATCCGATAGACCCCCATGACCGGTTGTTCCACCGGTTCGTGCCCAACATAACGTGGATCGGTAAAATAGATACGTCCCTGTTCATCAATCGTGAGATCGTTGGGAGAATTAAACGGTTTTCCTTCATATAGTCCGGCAATAATATCGCTTTTACCCGTTTCCATGTCTGTTCTGATAATCCGCCGTCCTCCAAAATCTGCACCCTCTGCGACAACCAAACGTCCTTGCGCGTCAAACTTCATCCCGTTTGACATCCCACTCGGTGACCTAAAAACAGCGGTTTCCCCCGTTTCAGGATTGTATCTCATAATGTGTCCGGCTTGCATATCGGCTTGATGTGTGAAGGTGATGTCACTAAAGTAGACCGTGCCGTCTGGCGCGACGGTTGGTCCCTCAGTAAAATGCGCATCGCTGAACACTTCTTCAAATTCAGAGTCTGCTGGAAGGATTTCTTCTATATTTGTATCACTTGAATTCGGCATATTGAACTCCTTTGCCTAATAAATGAAAGATTATGTTACCCCATTGGATATGGACCGTGAGTTGTTACACTTTGACGGGCATGTGCATAAACAGCGTCCTGAATTTCAAGTATCCGCACTGCATCAATAACCGATGGCTCAAAAGTTTTCCCATCTCGGATAGCGTCAAACGCACTGCCCATCACGCCTTTTATCCTGGCACCATGCGGAATGTCCTCGCTAAACTGCACACCTTCGGTTGTGTGAACTTCAATCAACGGTTCGCCATTTTTACCGTACTGCTCAAATACCGATGCCTTTGTGCCGATAAATCGGAAGAAGTGATCGCCACCACGTTTGCCTGACGGATAGGTATATCCAGACTCAATAATCCCGGTGACACCGTCTTCTGTCCTAAGCACACCGACACCACTATCCTCTACAATACGACTATACATTGCGTTAGACATCACCGCACCAACCACCGTAATCTCCTGATCACCCACAAACTGAAGAAATGTATCAATACCGTGTGCTGCTTCAACTGCCCAGCACCCACCACCAGAAATGCTCGGATCGTTATGCCAGTAGGATGGAGTCGGGTCATAACGGGAGGGTGGACCGTTGTTCAATCTGCTATTGTATAACACAAGGTCACCCAAACTGCCATCTGCAAGCATCTCTTTGACGACACTCACTATTTTGCTTGCGCGGTTTGGTAATACAAGCGCGCTGATTACACCATGTTTTTCCGATGCCTCCGCCGCAGGACGCAACCTGTCTGCACAATCAGCAAACGGTTTATCCAAAAGATATGGGATACGTCTATCTACACATGCCTGCACGTGAGATGGTATCTCAGTATGTTTTCCCGCGACAAGTGCAGCGTCCGGTTTGGTTGCATCCAAACAGTTACCTGCAGAATCAAATGCTGGCGATTGGAAGTCATTTGCTAACTGTTCGCGTGGTGAATGCTCCGCATCCATGACACCAACAATTTCGTGTCCGAGTGCTTCTGCAGTGCGCGCCATGCTGCGTCCGTGATGGCTATAGGAAAGGAGTGCTAATTTCATCTATACTCCAAATAAGAATTATACAGATTAATAGGTAGACTTTATGAAACTCAAGAACATAATTGGGAATGTGCAGATTAAATTGTCTCAAATCAAGTTTCAAGATTTGTTGGACTTACGGTTGATTTAAAATTGAACGGATGTCATCTTCACAGATAAAATCAATTGTAACACCATTTTGTTTTAACGTGTCCCGGTAGTTCCACCATTCACTATCCACTGCTTGCAAGATAGGAGGTCTATCCGAGTGTGAAAGAGCGACAGCTATAAATTTCCGGTCTGCTGGATCAAAGTTTGCAAGTGCAGTATCCGTTGGAAACTCACGGAAGCCATTTTCTGAATCATTGATAGGTGTAATAGGGACAAAATCACACATCTTATCTTTGTTCGTAAGCAGCCATCTAAGAAACCTATCACCTATATCTACACCACTCGAACGAAGATTCCGTATATATTCGTTAAGAATTCTCCTACCATCATCAAGTACTAATGTCACCTCGCCATCTATAATCTGTTGAAGTCTCTCAACACAAGTAAGTACACAAGTAGCGGATGCTTGTTGAGATTTACCGTTTGCCACCACAGCTACATTCGTATCTACAACAACGGTCACAAACCTTGCTCCTTCTTGCGTTTCATTTCGGCTTTCGTTTTTTCAATTAAATCACCCGTTGCATCTCCGAAAAAGTTTTCTGGCCAATTCGTGATGTTTCCGTAATCATCCATGTCAAGTCTTTCAATTTCGGATGTGCCCTCGTTCATTTGGCAAAAATAGAAAGCAGTGTCCTCTTTTGAAATCTCTTCCTCAGCAATGCGCCGCATTAAGCGGATAATCAAATTCTCGCTGTGGCTCTCAAGGATAATCTGAAGTCCTCGTTTTTTTACTACTTCAATGAGTAGATCCGCCAATTCTGATTGCACCCTTGGATGGAGATGAGCTTCAGGTTGTTCAAGGATGAGAATGCTTCCTTCAGGCACGTAATAACACAGAACCAACACTGGTAGTACCTGTGAAACACCGAAACCTACATCTGTAAGTCGAACTTCGGGACCGTCCTTATATTTCCTAACAAGGAATTCGTAATCATTTGCATTTTCAAAGATAGGATTGAGACGATAGGAATAAATTAAATCCAACCGCTTCAACCATTGGGGAACCTGTTCCTCAATAGGACGAAGTTGAATGCGGCCTGAAAACAGGGCGGTGACTGTATCTTCACCATGTTTTCCTACGCCTGGTGAATGCTTTCCCTGCCATGCATAATGATGACGAGGGTATTCACGGAGTGGACCGAGGTAACGGATACTACGAAATAGATTCTCAAATTGCGTTTGGAGAGGTGAAATCAGCCGTAGTGCTTCGACAGTTCCATCCTTGATCCCGTAGCATCGGTATGGTAGTACAGTCCCATAATATGGGCTGTTATTCTTAAAAACGGTATATGGCATATATCCATCCTGACTTACTCTGTAATTATTTTCACCTAATTTATAAGCAAACTGCAAATCAGAAATACTATTTTGAATGTTACAGGCACTAAAATCAAATGAGAGGATATCTGTACCGTTTTCATGAATGGGATTTAATTTCTCTGACAATTTCCAAGACAAGGAGATATGAAGTGTAGAATCAGGTTTGTGTTGGTAAATTAGATTATCAAAGGAAACCAAGTTAATAAGTGAATTTTGATCGCCGAAATCTATTATTCCATTCCAATCAGATGGACGTTCCACAGTTTGCTTTAACATTAATAGTGTTTGGAGTAAACTTGTTTTACCAGAACTATTCGCGCCGAAAAAGCCCGTTAACGGAGCCATCTGCAACTTATCGGGTTCTTTCCATGATTTGAAATTTTGGATTCCGAGTTCTGTGATCATCTTACACACCTCTGTGTCATAATAATGTGAGATCTGTCTAAGAATACAATATCAAGTATGCTACCCCACCGCATAATCATCAGGATTATTCTTACGCCAATTTGGAAGATACCCCTCCGAATGTCCAAACCCGTAAGAAGGTCCAATCTGATTTGCACTTGACCAGGGCCACGCTTGCCCACCGATGAGACGAAATTCATCACCTTTACCACATAACCAATAAAACATGTGTGCCACATATCGCGCCACACCGTGTCCGCCATACGGTGCCATCTGAAAATCAAAATCTGGTTCCTGTATCCAATCGCGTGTCGGTGGCACCGTTCGCCAATAACTGTATTTGAGCATGTGGCGCAACCCAGTGGCAGTAGACTCTCCGCGCCGATGGAGGATACTCTGTGAATGAATAACGAATGAACCCGCTGGCCCATCACTTGAGACACCTTTCTCCGTTATATCCCGACTGACTGGCGAAATATGTGAGCAGGGCAGAAGTTCTGTCGGTCCCATCTCCAGCGGCGTGTCCTGCGGAAAATAGAAGACCTCCACAAAATTGATTTCGGGTCCAAAAACGTGGTCAGCATCGTGATGCCAAGGTTGTGCTTCCATTGGACATTCAACCCGATGATTGCTCACCAACACAGGTAACCCGACATTTTTACCCAACAAGGAACGTAATGCCCCCGCAAGTTCCTGATTGAGAAGCACGTGCTCAATATACCAATCCTCAAGCATAATAGAACTCGGTTCATGCGTCCCCCGAATTCGTTCTAAATCCGCGTGTGTCATTCCATCGGGAATATAACTCGGATTAATCGGTATGTCACCGTTCAGATAATCACAAGCGCGTTGGTTAATTTCATCAGGAACAACACCTTGAAGTTGTAGGTAGCCATCATGACAAAATTGTAGCACCTGCAAATCGGTAAGCGTTGGTTCACAATCAAAGGTTCGATTTGTCTTATCGTATCTCATGGTGATCCTTTTTTTCGGGGGCGTTTTAGAATTTCCAGCCTTCTCTATCCATGAATCCCTGTAAGTTTGTGCATTCAATGTTAAAATATTCACACACATTTGGTATATTTGGTGAGTTCGGTTTTTTTGACTCTTCGGTGACTACACAACCGTCAATAAATTTAGCTGCAGCAATAATGAAAGGATCAGCACACGGTTTTCCCTCAAATAGATGTTCGTGTCTAAGCATATCTCTGAAATTCTTTGTTGATAAAATCTGGTTTACAAAATTCATTTCTTCTACGGTTGTTTTTCTAAATATATTTCTATGTTCTTTCACCCAAGTAATTATATGAGCATGTCGTGTGTAGTTTTCCAATTCTCTGTAGACTTCTCTCACTGAAGTAATAATTTTAGTATCTTCTACTGCCCGATTGAATTCTCGCCAAAAAGATGGAAATTGGTCAGGATAATAACTGCCAAGTTCTCGAAAACTATTTGTATCAAATACATATATCATCTATTGATTGCCTTACGTAAGAATCGTTTTTCAAGTTCTATTAAATGTTGTGCTTTGACATTTAAGTAATCAGCAAGTTTCTCAAAGGAAATTAACTCCTGATGATATTTTCCAAACGCAAGACTTGTGTATTTGTGACCCAAATAACTTAATTGTGTATTATAGTAATCTGCACCTCCTATTTCTCTATTACTCCCTTCCTTTTGTTTGAAGTATTCATGTTGTTCTGCCCATCTTCTGACTTTCTGATTATAAATTTTTTGTGGTAGTATTCCAATCTTGATTAGTTTCAATAGGATAACATGATGACTAACTTTATAGAATTTAGCCAACTCTTGAATTACTTCGTCATTGTATTCAGAAAAGTTTAGTCGTTTCTTAAAGTCTTTTGTTGGCACAAGAAATTCGTGTGCAAATTGATTGCAGAAAATCTCCAATTCAGCGGATTCTGTTTTTATCGTTCCAGCAATATCGGGTGTGATACCATTCTTACCTATTAAAATATGTCCTAACTCATGAATTAATGAGAAAACCTGAATTAGAGAAGGTCGACTATTATTAAGATAAATGATTGGAAATTCATAATGTAATAGGCAAAATCCATCTACTAAGTCATCTCTAAACGCATCTTTGAAGACAAAAACACCTTTATCCTGAATGTGGTTCCGCCAATTCTCAAGCGCAATTTTCTCATTTTCCCAATTTGATTGCATTTCAACACTGATTTTCAGATAAACTCGACTTCTTTCTGCCAATTCAAATGCATATTCTTCGTTTAAATCAATATTAGAAGATGTAGGTTGAATATCCCGAAAGATTAAATCTTCTGATGGATTCTTTTCGTTATTCAACTCCATCAATGAAAGTTGTCGTGAATAAGCTTGGCGAAACAGAAAAAGTGTTCTGGGTTCTAACTTCTTCATATCACGACTTCTCAGGGCAAGTTTCTCTTCCAATTTTGGTTCTTCTGGTAGATTGGGTAAAAAAAATAAGGCAATAGGACGTTTGTACTTACCTGCCAGCTTTTCAAGCTGTACATAAGTTGGCGCACGTTCTCCAGCCTCCCATTCATCAATAATTGAAACATCCTTCTTGAAAAATGTTGCAATTTCTTGAACAGTGTAGTTGCAACTTTCGCGCGCCCATTTGAGGATTTTAGGATTAATCCCATTGATATACTCAGCCATGATAGTAACCTCAACATTTAAATAAACTATATCTATACACTTGCAAATACGAACTTGTGTTAAATATATTATAACATAACAAATAGGTTGAATCAAATGTTAGGTACAGAACCTTTATTGTCCACCCATCTGCAAACCGAGTTTTTTATAAGATTCAGCAGTCGGGAAAATCTTACCGGGATTACAAAGTCCTGTCGGATTAAAAATCTCCTTGACGTTCGCCATCACCTGTAAATCTGCGGGACTGAAGATTAGCGGCATATAATCCATCTTTTCAACACCGATGCCATGCTCACCTGTGATTGTGCCACCTACTTCAGCACATACAGTGAGGATTTCTTTGTTCACATGTTCCACCCGTTCACACTGGTCAGCATCACGTTCGTCAAAGAGGACAATCGGATGGATATTGCCATCACCTGCATGGAACACATTGGCAATCGCAATCTGATATTTTTCGGATATTTCGGAGATACGACGTAGCACTTTCGGTAACGTTGTGCGCGGCACAACGCCATCTTGCGTAATATAGTTCGGTGCAAGCCTGCCGAATGAGCCGAACGCACTTTTGCGTGCCTTCCAAAGTTCCTGACGTTCCGCATCATCTTTGGCGTAATTCACCTCACGAGCGTTATGCTGTTTGAAGATTTCCAATATTTTATCTGTTTGGTTCTGCATGCCTGCTTTAATACCGTCAAGTTCAACGATAAGGATTGCTTCGGCATCAAGTGGAAAACCGAACTGGAACGCATCTTCCAACGCTTGAATGACAAGCGTATCCATCATTTCGAGCGCAGCAGGAATAATGCCAGCACCGATAATTGTTGACACAGCGTTTGAAGCATCGTCCATCTTATCAAAAACTGCAAGTGCGGTCTGATACGCTTGTGGATTCCGTGTGAGACGCACTGTCGCTTTTGTTACAATCCCAAACGTGCCTTCAGAACCAATCAGCACACCACGTAGGTCATAACCGGGAACTTCTTCAACTTCCCCACCGAACTCAATGATCTCACCATCCGGCATCACAACTTCCATCCCAAGCACATGGTCAGAAGTAACACCATATTTTAAAGTGTGTGGACCGCCAGAGTTTTCAGCGATATTTCCGCCGATTGTGCATGCCTTTTGGCTTGACGGGTCTGGCGCGTAGTGGTAACCCTGTGCCTGCACAGCCTGTGATAAAAGTAGATTGACAACGCCAGGTTCAATCACGGCACGTTCGTTTTCAATATCTATCTCCAGAATTCGATCCATCCGATTGAGCGCAATAATAATCCCGCCTTGAACAGAGAGCATGCCACCGCTTAAGCCTGTCCCGCCACCGCGTGCGATAAATGGCGCGTTATACTTGTTCGCTAACTTGACAATATCTGATACTTGTTGTGTTGTATCAGCAAAAACAACCACATCCGGCAATGCCTTAAACGAAGGTGCCGCATCACATTCGTATACCGACAGGGCAGTTGCATCTGTTAATACATTTTTACAACCGAGAAGTTCGGAGAGTTCGGCAGTGAGTTGTTCTTTTTGGTGCATAGCATTTCCTTTATCCCTCAATTTCATGTTATTTCAGATTACCATATTTTAATATGTTTGTCCAATTAGAAATGTTGTAGGGGGTGTAAAGTTTTTGGCATGAATACTCTTTTTCTTTTGTTGGAGGGGTTTTCAACCCCGATTTCTCAATTGCCACAAGTCTGTTGAGAATTGACTTGGGACTCTTCTGTAGGAGCGATCTCCTGGTCGCGACCAGGAGATCGCTCCTACAGAATCCGCGTAATCCGTAACAGACAAGTAACAAAATCTCTACACACCCATGTTGTAAGTATAAATTATTTTGATATTATGTATGAAAAAATATTATAATAGTAACAGACGTTGAATTAGCAACGTTTAATTTGGGAAATTCCTGAAATTCTTAATCCGATATTTGCACGTTGACACGTGCAGCAATGAAGGAGACAAAAATGCGAAAAATCGTATTGGTCGTAGCATTAACTTGTTCAATTACATGGCTGCTGCCACATGTTAGTTCTGCTAAGATTGATCCAGACACAGCAGTCGGTGTTTGGCTGTTTGATGAAGGTGCTGGTGATGATGCAATAGATTCTTCAGATAAGGGAAATGATGGCACGATTACCGGCGCAAAATGGAAAGATGGAAAATTTGGCGATGGACTTGAGTTCAATGGTGGACAATGGGTGACAATTGAATCAACTGCAGACTTACAACTTGGTGATGAACATACGATGATGGCGTGGTTTTTTGCCACTGACATTTCTCAGCATAGGATGTTGATTTCTAAAAATGCTGAATATCTATTACGTATTGATGTGCCAGGAGAAGGTAACAAAATGTCAACATTTGTCAACATCGGTGGTTGGGAACCCAGGGCATCTGCAGGTGTCCCTGAAGAGGATACTTGGACTCACATCGCTGCAACTTTCGACAGCGGGGCAAACAATAATCAACTTATTATCTACGTCAACGGTGAGCGTGCTGGATCGAGCACACGCGCTGGCAAAGGCGCAGGAAATGCTAATCCTGTTGACATCGGCAAATGGGGTGGCGGTTCATATTTCGTCGGTATTATTGATGAAGTTGCTATATTTAAAGCTGTGCTCACTGAAGATGATTTGAAAACTATCATGGATCACGGATTAGATAAAACACTTGGTGGTATCGCAGCCGTTGACGCATCAGAAAAATTGACGACAACGTGGGCAAATCTCAAATCTGATAGATAGTTTATTATCATTGTTGTTTTTTTAAATGGGTGGATATGTACAGTACACATCCACCCTTCAACTCTATTTATTTTCCAGCAACTGCGAATTGCCACCATAAACGTATTCCCACCTAAATCTCTAATTATTGTCATCCCAAACATGGTGTACACAAACACTCTCTTACCGATTACAGTCTTCGTGCATATTTACAAAAAGACACTATAATGTCCCTTGCTATACCCTTACTTAACATGCTATAATAACTATAAGCAATAAGGAGGGTTGACTATGAGAATTTTAATGATTTTCGTTTGTGGAATCTTGTTTGTCGGTCTAATCTCCGCTGTTTTTGCTGATGTTTGGACAGATAATTTTGATGGTAACAAACTTTCTGAAGGCTGGGAATTCCGTGACCACAACGCCAAGCAAACAAAGTATGAAGTTAAGGACGGTTTCTTACGAATCACTAATCCCGGTGATTGGGGGCACACAACAGCCGATAAACCTATGATTGAACGGGATGTTCCAAATAGTGCTGCCGAAAACATTACAGTCAGCGGTATTTTTTCATCTGACCCTGACAAACCTGCCGATGCATGGATCGGCATCTTTATTTACAGTGGCGACGATTTAAACTATGCTTGTTTGTTGTTCGGAGGGGAATCCAACCAACCACAAAAAGCACTTATAGGGAGTATGATCAAAGCAAATTGGAATGACCATGGACATCCTCAGACAGGTTTTGATGTTCCGGTTCATCTCAAACTTGTAAAAGAGAAAGATGTCTTCTCAGGTTATTTCCGTAAAAGCGAAAAGGACGATTGGACTCTTGCAGGAAACAAAAAGTGGAACCATAAATTTGATGTTGAACAGGTCGGTATCGGTTTTATGAACAATTGGGGCGGTAAAACAGTCACTTTTATTATTGATCAGCTTTCTATTGAAGGTGACGGTATAAAACCTTTTGCAGTTGATCCCAAAAGTAAGTTGGCAACAACGTGGGGAACTCTCAAAACAGCTCAGTAGTACAGACTAAATTAGTTTGAAATGCGGCGGGTGTGAACGGCATCCGCCTTTGTTATGCTTCATCTTTAAGACACCATTGAATACGAATTAATAGACATCAATTTTTATTAGTCAAATTATTTTTTGAAATACATATAGCATCACACAAATAAGCATTAAGGAGAAATTTTTTCATCATGTCCATTCCGAAGATATCCGTGAACAACCCTGTTTTAGCGAATATGCTGATGATTCTAATTATTATTTTTGGGTTGTATGCATGGATAAACCTACCACGGGAACTCACCCCAGAGATCGCACTCCAAAGTGCCACCGTTACAACCTTGTACCCAGGTGCATCTCCTGAAGAAGTAGAAAAACTTATAACCGCACCTATTGAGGATTCAATTGAAGAGAACGTTAACAAAATTAATCTAATGCTCTCCACATCTTCAGAAGGCAGATCAATTATTTCCGTAGATTTTGATGAAATGAGTGATCGAGAGTTTGACAAGGAGATGGAAAACTTACGAACAGCTGTTGAAGGTGTGAATGATCTACCGGAAGAGATTTTAGACGATCCCAAAGTTATGGAATTGGATGTTTCGTCTGGTTTCCCGATGTTGACGATTGTTGTCGGTGGAGGTGTTTCAGAAGCCCAGATGCGGGATATTGCGGAGAATCTAAAAGACGAAATATTAGAAATTAAAAATATCGCATCAGTCCAGATTGCCGGACTTCGCGAACGAGAAATCTGGATTGAGATTGACCCAGACCGATTAAAAGCATACAACCTTCCGATTACGGCTATTACCACTGCGCTACAAGTTGGAAATTTAAATTTACCCGCAGGCACGATGGAAATTGCCAATACCGAGTTTATGGTACGCACAATGGGTGAATTTCCCAATCCGGAATACATCGGTGATACAATCGTCAGTGTTCAACCATCTGGCACACCACTTCGACTTCGTGATGTTGCCAATGTCTCTGATACCTATGAAGAAGCACGCACACTTTCACGGATTGATGGCGAACCTTCTATCAGTTTAAGCGTGCAAAAAAAGAAAGAAGGAAATACCATCTCTTTGGTAGCAGAACTTCGTGATTTAGTTAAAGAGCGTCAAGCGGATCTTCCTGAGGGTGCCGTGTTGACACCCGTCAATGACTATTCTGTGATCTTAAAAGAGAGATTGGGAATACTTGAAACGAATGCTATTTTTGGACTTATTCTCGTTATATTGATGCTTTTTCTGTTTATTGGTTGGCGAAATGCGTTATTTGCTGCACTCGGCATTCCTGTGGCATTTTTGGCGACGTTTTGGTTCATGTCAATAGCAGGTTATACGCTGAGCGGTGTAGCACTGTTCGGTCTCATCTTAGTCGTTGGGATTGTTGTTGACGATGCCATTGTTGTTATAGAGAACACCTATCGGCATATTGAGTCAGGTGAATCGCCTAAAGTTGCTGCTATTCGCGGGGCAGAAGAGGTCGGTTGGCCTGTTTTAGCGGCAAGTTTGACAACAATTGGTGCATTTGGTCCCTTGATGTTTATGTCTGGTGTTTCAGGACAATTTATGCGGATCGTGCCTATAATGGCGATTATTGTCTTGGTGGCTTCTCTCTTTGAAGTCTTTGTAATTTTACCTGCCCACGTATCTGAGTGGGGAAAAGCCAGAACCAGAAAAGGACGCAGCACACTTGACAATCTCAGAACACGGTCCCAACGGGCTTTCACTTTGAGTATCCTCTTCACAGGCTTTTTTGCATGGTTCACCACGATTTTTGACACTATCCGGAACCGGTATGTTAGAATCCTTAAAATTACGATCCGAAAACGGTATGTCTTTGTAAGCAGTGTTATTTTTATTGGAGTGATTGCGTGCGTCAGTGCCTTTGTAGTCCTTGACAAGGAACTTTTCCCCGGTGAAGATTTTCCACAATTCTACGTCAAAGCAGAGATGCCACCATCTTACGGCATAAAGGAGACAACTGCTGTTATCGCACAGCTTGAAGATGCAGCCAAAACTTTGCCGGAAGATGAGATTGCCGCTATTGTCAGCAACATCGGTTTACATACACCTACCTCGGGGCTTTTTGAAGGTGTTACCTACGGTTCTAATTTTGGTGAACTCATCATTGAACTTGTCCCTAAAGATCAACGCACTCGGAACACTGACCAAATCATTGATACCTTACGGGAAAAAACTGCTAATATCAGTGGCATGGAGAAAAAACCCAATTTTGTCAAATTAGAAGGAGGTCCTCCACAAGGACAAGACGTTGAAGTCAAAGTCAAAGGGGCCCGGTTTGAAACGTTAATGGTAATTGCTGATCGACTAAAAGCTACATTAAACCAGATAGATGGTGTTGAAGACATTCGCGATGATTTTCGTATCGGCAAATCTGAATTGCGAATCTATTTAAAACCTGAAAAAGCTGCCCTATTTGGAATGTCTACTCTACAAGTTGCACAAACCGTTCGTACCGCTATTGAAGGCGCGAAAGCGACTACCTATCGGGAAGCTGATGAAGCAATTGATGTGATCGTCAAATACAATGAAGACAGTTTACAAACGATTGAAGGAATTAAAGATATGTTAATTGCTACACCTACGGGTTTGATTGTGCCCTTAAAAGAGGTTGCTGTAATAGCTAAGGAAAAAGGATATGCGGATATCCGACGTTTTGAAGGAGAACGCGCAATCTCTGTTTATGCTGTCGTTGATAGAACGAAGACTACACCTTTTGAAGTAAATCAAAAGTTAATCAGTGCGTTCTCTAATGTTGAATCGTTATATCCGGGTTATCGGCTTGATTTCCGTGGGGTCTTCGACGAAATAATGGAATCCTTTTCAGAACTATGGAAACTATTTATTGTTGGAGTTCTTGTTATCTATATGATATTAGGAGCACAATTCAAATCGTTTACACAACCGATTATAATTCTGTTTGCCGTGCCGTTTGGAATGATAGGTGCAATGGTTGGGCTACTGCTTTCCAATGCTACACTCAGTATGGTGGCAATGTTCGGTATAGTTGCGCTTGCGGGGATTGTTGTAAACGATTCAATTGTGATGATTGATTTTATCAATAAGTACCGAGAACGCGGTTTTAACAGATGGTATGCTATCCTGAAAGGTGGAAGCGTACGCTTACGTCCAATTATTTTAACTTCGGTGACGACAATTTTCGGACTTATTCCGATGGCGCTGGGGCTTGGTGGAAAATCACCTATCTGGCAACCGATGGCAAACACAATTATCTTCGGACTTGCTTTCGCAACCACGATGACCTTGTTTGTGATGCCCGCGCTTTATGCAATCACAACAGATCTACGTAACGTTTTCCTGAGAGACCCAGAGGCGCGTTTCCGCACTGTTTCTGATGAAGATTTGTTAGATGCTGCAGTCCCCGCTGATGATTAAGCCAAAGATACTATAAGGTTTTCATATTAATTTCTCTAACTTTTTTCGGATGATGGCGCGCTTTGTAAGCGCGCCTACGGTGCTTCCTATCAACTTTATAGTAAACCTAAAATATGTAAACACTCCCGGTAGATGCGGTTTCCTAACCGCATCTATGAGACTGAATAAACACGGTTCGGTTAGGAAACCGAACCTACCACAATGTAAAAATAATTATTTGTTCCACTATAAAACATTCCCTCCAAAGTGAATAGCCTTAAATACTTCCCTTCAATATATTTCCCAATTAGCCTTTAAGTCCTTGTTTTTATTCCCAAAAATGTTTAGATATAATTTGAATATATGCTAAACTAACAAAAAGAGAATTGTTCAAACATAAATCTCATTGTGAACAAAATAGGTGAACATGCCCTGTAGGGAATGCCATAAGGTCATTTAGATTAACTTGATGCTTTCTATACCTATACCCTCAAAGCACGCTTCACTGGCTCCAACAGACGAGAAAAACCCCCATGTCAATTCCGAAAATGTCTGTAAACAACCCCGTTTTAGCAAACATGTTGATGATTTTAATCATTATATTTGGGTTGTATGCATGGGTTAACCTACCGCGGGAATCACTCCCAGAAGTCACCTTAAAGAGTGCCATTGTGACCACACAATACCCCAGTGCTTCTTCGGAAGAAGTTGAAAAACTGGTCACTGCTCCTATTGAAGACGCAATTGAAGAAAATATCAGTAGGATAGAGATCATGTCTTCTACTTCATCCGAAGGGAGATCACGTATCTATGTAAAATTTGAAGAGATGAATGATCGGGAATTCGATAAAGAGCTTAAGAAACTCCGTACAGCGATTGAACAAGTAAATGAACTTCCAGAGGAGATCTTGGATGAGCCAAAAGTCAAGGACTGGGATGTTTCCTCCGGTTTTCCTATATTGACGGTCATTGTTGGGGGAAGTATTTCAGAAAAGCAGATGCGAGACATCGCTGAGGATATCAAGGATGAAATCTTGAGCATCAAAAACATCGCAGCAGTTCGGATAGCAGGTTTTCGTCAAAGAGAAATATGGGTTGACGTAATTCCTGATAAATTGAAGGCGTATCAACTGCCTATGTCCGTAATAGTAAATTCACTGGGTGCAAACAACTTGAACCTTCCCGCTGGCACAATGGAACTCGGCAAAACAGAATTCATGGTGCGCACAATAGGAGAATTCAGCACGCCTGACTCCATCGGTGAGACTATTATCACCGTTCAACCGATGGGCACTCCGCTGCGTCTCCGCGATGTGGCAACTGTTTCCGACACCTACGAAGAGACACGCACCCTGTCCCGTCTTAATGGAAAACCCTCAATTAGTCTGACCGTCCAGAAAAAGAGCAAAGGAAACACGTTAGCGTTAGTTGCCCAACTTCGGGAATTGGTCGAAAAACGGAAACAGCAGCTCCCTGAAGGTGCTGAACTTACTGCATTCAGAGATAATTCAATTATCCTGAAACAGCGTTTAGGTATCTTAGAGACAAATGCGCTCTTCGGTTTGATTCTCGTTGTCCTGCTGCTTCTCATCTTTATCGGATGGCGAAACGCCGTATTCGCTGCACTCGGAATTCCAGTTGCGTTTATGGCAACATTCTGGTTCATGTCTATAAGTGGTTACACGCTTAATGGCGTTGCTCTATTTGGGTTAATCTTAGTTGTCGGAATCGTCGTAGATGATGCTATTGTTGTGATAGAAAATATCTATCGGCACATTGAGGCAGGCGAATCTACTAAAGCAGCTGCAATTCGTGGTGCAGAAGAGGTTGGTTGGCCCGTTGTCGCTGCGAGTTTGACAACAATCTGCGCGTTTGGTCCCTTGATGTTTATGTCCGGTGTTGCTGGACAGTTTCTGCAGATCGTACCAATAATTGTGATTCTTGTGTTGTTGGCTTCTCTCTTCGAAGTATTCATGATTTTACCGGCACACATATCAGAATGGGGAAAAGCAAAAAATCGTGAGGCTCGAACAAATAGGTGGTTAGATCTTATCCGAAATCAATATATAAAGATTCTCAAAATAACGATCCGGCGGCGTTATATGTTTGTTGGCAGTGTTCTCTTCATTGGTTTAATTGCATGTGTTAGTGCGTTTTTAGTCCTTGATAAAGAACTCTTCCCTAACGAAGAATTTCCACAATTCTATATTAAAGCCGAGATGCCTCCTTCCTTTGGTATACAGGAAACAACCGCAGTGATTACAGACATTGAAAATGTAGTCAGAAGTGTCCCTATAGATGAACGCGTTGCAATCGTCAGTAACATCGGTTTACATACGACCACTTCTGGAATTGTGGACAACACGGTCTACGGATCAAATTTTGGGGAGGTTTTAGTAGAACTTACGCCGCAGAAAGAGCGCACCCGAAGTATTGATGAGATAATGGCATCCCTAAGACCCAAAATAGCGAGAATCAGCGGTATAGAAAAACTAAATTTCGACAAATTGGAAGGCGGCCCCTCTCAAGGACGAGACGTTGAAGTTAAGGTAAAGGGACCGCGATTTGAACAACTTAGAAAACTTACCGATTTACTAAAAGATAAGTTAAATCAAATAGACGGTGTTTACGATATCCAAGACGACTTTGACATTGGTAGTTCCGAACTTCGCGTTTATTTGAAGCCTGAGAAGGCACATCAACACGGAATAAGTATCCTCCAAATTGCGCAGACGGTGCGAAACGCTGTTGAAGGTGTTAAAGCTACAACTTACCGAGAAGCAGATGAAGCCGTTGATGTCATTGTAAAATACCAAAAGGAAAATTTACAGACAGTATCAGATCTCAATAATTTGTTGATTACAACACCTATCGGTGCTATTATTCCTCTCAAAGATATCGCTGATGTTGTAGCAGAGAAAGGCTACACCGACATCCGTCGCTTCAATGGTGAACGCGCTATTACGGTGTATGCCTCAATTGATAAACAAAAAACGACTGCTGTGAAAGTGAATCAAGCATTAATCAGTACGTTTGCTGATATTGAATCGCTATTTCCTGGATATAGACTTGATTTTCAAGGTATCTTTAGTGAGATTGTAGAATCTTTTTCTAATTTATGGAAGTTGTTTATCGTAGGGTTGTTATTAATTTATGTTGTGTTAGGAGCGCAATTCAAATCATTTAGTCAACCGATCATTATTTTGTTTGCTGTACCATTTGGTATGATTGGCGCAATGATTGGACTTCTTCTTTCCAATGCAATGCTAAGTATGGTGGCGATGTTCGGTATTGTTGCACTCACAGGGATTGTGGTAAACGATTCTATTGTGCTAATAGATTTCATTAACAAATATCGTGAACGCGGTTATAATAAATGGCACGCTATTCTGAAAGGGAGCAGCGTCCGATTGCGTCCGATTATTCTAACTTCGTTGACGACAATTTTCGGACTCATCCCGATGGCGATAGGACTTGGTGGAAAATCGCCTATCTGGATGCCAATAGCAAACACGATTATCTTCGGACTTGCCTTTGCAACGATTATGACACTATTTGTGATGCCCGCCTTGTATGCGATCACAACAGACCTTCGGGGTATCTTTCTGAGAGATGCAGAGGCGCGCTTCCGAACCGTTTCTGATGAGGAACTGTTAAGTGCTGCCGTTCCATCTGAGGATTAAAACTCAATACCAATTGACATGGGTCGAACTCTTTAATTCCAATACTTTTCGCTTAAGCAATTCGTTAACGTGTATGCAGTTAAGATTGGATAAATTTAGTTTCCAAAAGTGCCTTAGGTGTGGTATAATGAAAGTAAATTTATATCAATGTCAGCATGAATCCTTTGCACGACCAAAGATCTACATATTTAATTTCAAAATAAATAAGTTAAGAAAAGGAAAATAACATGAGTAAAATAGCTGATGCAACATTCCATGGTAAGGAGGGCATCTATAACTTTGGTGTATATACTACTGACACGGTTTTCATTGATGTTGGTGCTGTATACATATTTTCTAAGCGAATTCAAGGTTCTGATGGAAAATACAGCCATACTTTTCTATATATTGGTCAAACGCACTCACTTGAAGACAGAATTCCATATCACGAAAAATGGTCTTGCGCAATTAAGAATGGTGCAAATTGTATATGTGTTCATCAAGACGATGACATTAATTCTCGAAGAGCCAAAGAAGCAGATCTGCTTGCTATAACCAATCCGCCGTGCAATTTGGAATAGTATGTAGACTAATGGAATCGGACAAGGAGGATTCCAATGGCTATATTAGAAGGTTTCAGGGTAAGGAACTTTGGGGTACTCAGCGATATTACACTAGGAAGACGACAAGGAAGAAGAAAAACAGAAGCACTAACTCCCATGACGGTTGTTATAGGCAAAAATGGAGTTGGAAAAAGTGTCTTATTTGATGCGTTTGGTTTCCTTGCTGATGCCCTAAAATTCGACGTTGAGGCAGCATGCGATGAGCGCGGTGGCTTTGAAAAAATTCGGACGCAAGGCGCAATAGGCCCTATTGAATTTGATGTTTACTACAGAGAGCATGGAAACGCGAGACCTATTACATATCAGATTGCTATCGCAACTGACAATGCAGGACGTCCTTACGTTCGACAAGAACGACTCAGACAGAGACGAAAGAATCAGAAGTACGGTCAACCTTTTTCTTTTTTAACCCTTGTTAATGGCAGTGGTGTAGTGTGGAAAGGAAATCTAGATGGGTACCAGATTAACGATCTTAAATCTCTACTAAAATCCATGGAAGTAGAAGAGTCCAGTGAAACTGATGTTCAAGAAGGATACCAAGTTGAAAAAAATAGTGGAAATTTGGCTCATCAAATCAACTTAGATCTACAAGCTGCCCTTGAATCTATAAAAGCAGAAGAGTCCAGTGAAACTGAGACTATTGAATTGGACGATCCTCGAAAACTTGGCATAGCCACACTTGGCACCTTGAAGCAGCACCCGCGAATTACTGCTTTCCGACGTTTCATTGAAGGGTGGTATCTCAGTTACTTTACCCCAGATGCCGCGCGAAGTCTACCGCTTGCCGGTCCGCAGGAACACCTCAGCATCCATGGTGATAACCTTGGCAACGTAGTGCAATTTATGGAACGAGATCAGCCGCAACGTTTCAAAGCGATTCTGAAAAAAATCGCGAATAAAATACCCGGGATAGATCAAATTGATACTGAAAAAACCCCTGACGGTAGATTGCTTATTAGATTTAATGATAAAGGTTTTCAAGCCCCTTTTTACGCGCAGCAGATGTCCGATGGAACACTCAAATTATTTGCATATCTGTTGATGCTTGAAGATCCGACTCCACCTCCTTTTCTCTGTATTGAAGAACCGGAAAATGGCTTGTATCATAATCTTTTAGAGCCTCTTGCAACTGAATTCCGTGAACATGCTGCTGGGAAAAAACGTGGCTCACAGATTTTTATTACGACACACCAACCATATTTCGTGGATGCATTAGATCCGAAAGAGGTTTGGATTCTGGAAAAAGGTGAAGATGGGTTTTCTAAAATTCGTCGGGCAAGCGAAGATACCCTTGTGAACGATCTTGTTAAAGAAGGGTTGCCATTGGGCGGACTCTGGTACAGCGAATATCTTGATCCGGAGTTATAGGATGCACTTTGAAATACTTGTTGAAGACCGGTCTGGCAAGGATGCACTTAAAGTTCTGATTCCAAAAATCATTCGTAATCAAGACACTTTTAAGGTCCGCTTCTATCAAGGAAGGGGTGACATCCCTAAAAACCTCAAAAACCCAACAAACGTAAATAAACATTTTTTGCTCAACCAACTTCCTACACAACTCAGTGTTTATGGAAAAAGACATGCTAATGATCCTGCCAAAATAGTAATTGTTGTTTGCGATTTAGATAAGAAATGTTTAAGAACGTTTCGACAAGAACTCTATTCTGTCCTGAATGCGTGTAACCCCCAACCAAAAACTCGATTTTGTATTGCCATAGAAGAAGGTGAAGCCTGGCTGCTTGGCGATATTCAGGCGATTAAGGCAGCTTACCCAAATGCGATTGATAATGTTCTGAATAGTTATCAAAACGATTCCATTTGCGGCACGTGGGAATGTCTGGCTGATGCAATATATCCTGGAGGGTCAAATGCGCTTGAAAACAAACCTTGGTATGTAATAGGTAAGGAGAAATCAAATTGGGCGCAAAATATAACTCCATATATGAACATCAACAATAACAAATCCCCAAGTTTCTGTTATTTTCGAGATAAGATTAGAGAACTAATCTAAATACCCTTCATTGAACTACCAATCCATTGAAAATCAAGGAGAAATATAATGAGTCAAAGTGATTTGAAAATTGCTTTTATCGGTGTTGGTGGTATCGCAGGAAACTACCGTGGAAGTTTAAAACGACTACAACGTCCGATTGCAGCGGTCTGTGATATAAATGCCGATCGCGCGGCAGCAATTGCCTCCGAAGAAAACGCTACGGCATACACAAATCATCAAGAAATGCTGCAGAAAGAAAATCCTGATGTAGTTTTTACCTGTATCCCTCCAGGAGCACACACAACACAAGTTGCTGATGCTGCCAAAATAGGTGCTGCGATTTTTGTGGCGAAGCCTATCGCACAAGATTTAGAAACGGCTCAAATTGCCCGCGATGCCATTAAAAACGCGGGTGTCATAAACCAAGTAGGCTATATGGCACGGTATAGCGACATCACAGAAAAAGCGAAGGAATTAGTCGGTGATCGGAAGTTGACAATGGGAATCGGAAGATTTTTGGCGAGAATGGGATCGAGCCATCCGTGGTGGGGTAAATTTGAAGTGTCCCGCGGACAAATGGTAGAACAGACTACACATGTCTTTGACCTCATCCGCTACTTCCTTGGCGATGTTGAAAATGCCCAAGCTTTTGGTATCAAAGGCGTTTCTGATGGTATTGCAGATTTTGAGGAGTGTACTGTTTGCAACCTGAAATTTGACAACGGTGCAGTCGGTAGTATAACGAGTACTTGTGTCGCTCGCGCACACGACAATTTCGCAACTGAATTGGTGGGAGATGACATCTATCTAAAACTTACGCACGATCTCAGTTTGCGCGGTCAAATCAGTGGTGAGGGAATAGACTTTACTGGTACCGAAGCCGGTTATTTCCGACAGGTTGAGCAGTTTGTTGAAGCAGTTGAAACGAATGATCAAAATTTAGTGCGTTCCTCCTACGCAGATGCCTTCAGAACGCTTGCTGTCACATTGGCAGCGAATCGTTCGTTAGAAACAGGTGAGATTGAACAGGTTTTGGGAGAAAGCCGTAATTGATGTTGTGTCGAAGATCAATAATTTTACGACTTATGCTGGTTACGTGATAGTCTTGTTGTTTTTCACAACTTTTCATATTCTGTAGGAGCGATCTCCGAATCGCGACACGTTTGTCGTCGGGAATCGGAGTTCCCTCCTACCTTTGAGGTCGTCAGGTATCGAAAAAGTTGCGGAATTCAACCCAAACAAGACGGAAATGTGAAAGATAAACATACCAAATGTTAACTAACACAATGCGTTAATTTTCCTAATTTATATTGATTAAAACACACGAGTTTGGTATAAGAAAAACGCAATGCTGTGCATTGGATAGCATTCTTAAATTGCTCATTCAACATCTATAAAAGTTCGCAACCACACGGGGAGTGTCCTTGATGAGAAAAACTATTTTTCGTTTCATCCTATTTTTATTCGTTTGTCTTTCCATTTCAACGTTATCTAATAATCTTGTTCATGCGCAGGGTGAAGCATCTATGCGCCTTGAAATACCGCTTGTTAGAACTGATGTAAATATAATAATAAAAGATTTTGCAGCTTCAGCGACGCGTTTCTACCTTTTGTATAATGGATTGGACCCAGAAAAAAAAGTAAAGTCGTATATACGAAAAGTGTACGTCTTCGACCATGAAGGCACACGTCGACCAGACGAGGAATTTGAACTTGAAAGTGAACCATCTTCTCCCTATGGCATTGCAATAACAGACAAGCTTGTCTATATTTCGTATTTCACTTACCCTTATATTAATGCCTATGGCTTTGACGGAACACGTTTACCTGAAGAGGACATAGATAAGTATGCTGGTAATCGAAACGGTGTAGCCGCAACGGAAACACATTTTTACCTCGCGGATATGGGGGCAATTGATATTTACAAGTTTCAGGACATTCTGGGTGATAAAAACGGAAAGAGAGTTTCTTATGTAAGACGTTGTCAGGTTACGACAACTGATGCAGAGGGTGGTAGACCTTTTGTCGCTGCAACAGATACTCGCGTCTATCTTCACAATCCTTACGATTCTACAATCTATGTGTACGATGCACAAGACGGTGGTAGACGTGCTCGGGAAGATTTTAGCAACGACTTATGGCCGGGGATAGCAGGACAGACTAAAGTCCCAACTCTTATTTTATCCGGTATTGCAACAACACCATTAGGTGGTAAATTATTTTTATTGGCATCTCAATTTCGGTCTGATGGCAAAAGAGGGTACGAGCCAGTGGTTTACCGCTATTCTATTCCTGAAGAAATTGCTGAACGACCTATAATTGATTTCCCCGCAAAGCCGCCACGCACCGCGAGTTATTATTTTCATATACCCTCGTCTGGTTCAGGTATAGCCGCCACAGATACAAAAGTGTATGTTGCAGCTGATGGCCCCAGCGGACTCTATGGTAGCATTTATAGCAAAAAACATTCTGACGGCGTTCCGGGCAGTTTATTCGCTGACTCTGGCAAAGAACCGATAAATTTTAACCTATACGACCACCATTTATACTCTGAAGGCATGACTGTTGACCATCGTAATATCTATATCCTTAGAAAACACTATTTAGCTGCGAGTAGTCCAAGCTTTTCGGACAATCCTGGAAGTGCCTACTCTATCCGCTATTGTTCTCTGAATTCAGAAGCGTCTGTTCCTGGCGGCGCGACTAAGCTAATAGACTTTGAACTCCCATTTGGTCTGGAAAATTTCGGAAAAGGCATTGGGCTTGCGATTGATTCGGAAGGCATTCTATATGCAATGGATTCTGGTGAAAATCAGAAAGGTGCCCCGCGAATCTATCGCTTTGATCCTTTTTATAAAAGAGTTTTACCCGGTAATCCAATTACCCTGCATCCAAACCATAGGAATCCATGTGGTATAACGATTGTTAAAAACCGCGCTTATGTTCTTGATAGAGGTTTTAATTTTAATAACGGAAGACCTGATGTGGTTGCTGATATTTTTGTCTATGCATTAGATGGACCAGACATATTTGAGTATCTGCCTGACGAGAGTTTTACAGTGGATATTGTTTCAGTCCATCCAGAGGATTCGGGTATTGCTATAAATGGAGACACATTTTTCATCTCAATGCTGCCGGCGGGGGCTCCATTTGGTAGAGATGTTTTTGTATACGGTCCTCCAGCAGCACCAAGTTGGAGGTCTATACCCACAGATACAATTCGGCGCAGACAACCGTATGAATACGATATTGTCAATATGTCAAGGTCAGCTACAGATGGTGATGATTGGGACAAATATCAAGCGATCGCAGGGATTCCTTGGAGTCTTTCCGTAGGTTCTCATTCTGATTTTGTATTTGGCAATCCTGAGCCAACTATTACTTTCACAGAAGGTTATAGAAAACCGGAGTGGTTAACAATAAAGGAGGATGTCTTATCTGGCACACCACCATCAGATGGTAAGTTTATTGTTGAGTTGACTGCTACAAACGAACACGGTAGTGCAGACCAATATATTACCTTAAATGTTGCTCCAGCACCTGTTGCAGCAAGTTGGCTTGATTTCTCAATACCAGAGGCAAGGGTACATGATGCTTGGTCATTATCTGTGAAAGATTTTGTTGCTGGCTATCCCAGACCAGCTGTTGTTTTTTCAGCAGGATATACGCCGCCTGACTGGTTGCAACTGCAAAACGGAGTGCTTTCAGGCACCCCAACAACGGGTGGTATATTCCCTATCCAACTTACGGCGTTTACACCTCTCAATCGTCCGGAATACAGAACTTGGGCTGATCGCATCATACATTTGGTTGTTGAAGGTCAAATATCTTCGAATTGGTCTATTGATATCTTGAACGATACAGCACAAGGTATTGCAGCAACAGACAACCGAGTCTATGTTACAGACCTTATTGATGATAAGATCTATGTCTATGGGCACAATGGAGAGCGATACACCGCAGAAGATGTTAGTATCAAAGCGTTTGTCGAAAACCCGATTGGCATCGCAGCGACAGCAGCAAACATCTATATTGTGGACAACAAGGCAAAAGATGTCTCAATTTTGGATGCTAATGAAAAGATTTCTGTGGGTAATTTCCAATTGCATCCGGACAATCAAGCGCCTACAGGTATTGCTGCAACAACAACGCGCCTTTATGTTGTTGAAAACGAAGATGACAAAATCTTTGTCTACGCACATGACGGAACACATCAACCTACTGAAGATGTGAACCTCTATAGTCATCGTGAACCGACAGGTATCACAGCAACTGAAACACGCCTTTACATTGTAGATGGTGATGAAGACAAAATCTATGCTTATGGTCTTGATGGTAAATTGCAGAGCAGGGAAGTTGTTGAACTGGTTACCGAAAATAGGAGTCCGACTGGTATTACAGCGACATCATCTGATCTGTTGGTAGTAGATTTTCTTGACCAGAAGGTCTATTCATATCCGATACCCGGGACTGTTAACACTGCTACTGTTGTAGGTGCACCGAGTTGGAATCCTATCTTAATCCCTGAGGCAGAAAAAGGTTCTTATTGGACGCTCTCCTTAGCAGAATTAGCAAAAGGTGATCCTACACCGCAGATCAACTTCACAGAAGACTATACGCCGCCTAATTGGCTTACACTACAAAATGGTGTGCTTTCAGGAATTCCAACAAGGCCGGACGTTGAAAATATACAGGTTACAGCAACTAACAGTAAAGGGAGTGCGGATCTAACCTTGATGCTTACTGTGAAGTTTACAAATGTTCATTCGTGGGACCTCAACCCTTTTGAGCAAACTGTACAGAGTATTGCTGCCACAGCAACGCACATTTATACGTTATATGGCATTCGAAACTATGTGTCTCACATCAGTGCCTACACACATGATGGAACTCAACATCCAGATAGGGACATTAAACTTGAAGAGGAACATTTAAAAGACTTAGAAATTCTTGGTGCTCAGATGGCTGCTACAGAAACACATCTCTTTTTGTTAGAGAGCTATGACGATTCACGCAAATCTGATCCCACTTACCGTAGAAAAGTCTATGTGTTTGACCTCACGGGCACAGGAAGTAATGATACTTTTTCCATAGGTCAAGATGACAGTCTGAACGCACCGGCGATTGCCTTAACTGCGACGCGTTTTTATACCATGACTTGGATTGATAGGAAAGTTTATGTTTATGGGCACGATGGAACATCCTACCCAAACGAAAATTATGAAATCACTCTGGACGATGCCCGAGGCCTTCATTTTTACAACATGGCGGCAACTGAAACTCGTCTCTATCTCTTGTTTAGCGAGAACGCAGTTCATTTCAAAGTTTGCGTGTTTGGGCATGATGGCACACCTTATCCTGACGAAAGCTTCGGCTTTGGTGGGATAAGAGCAGGGTATTTCGCTGTGACACCAACACATTTGATAGTATATACCAGTCCAAAGTACAATGAGAGATATACCGGTAGAATACATTTATTTCCGCTTCCGAACTCGAAAGGAATAAGCGAAACATTTGTTCATCAACAAAATATTACGCCAGCATGGGATGTCAATCAGGATGGACAGATCGATATCCGCGATCTGATTGAGGTCGCACAATATATCGGGGAAACCGAAAAGTCTGATCCACGTGCTGACGTAAACGGAGATGGAACTATTGATGTCCGCGATCTCCTCATTGTATCACAACATTTAGGTGAATCAACGGAGACTGCAGCGCCATTTAGAACACCTTCCGTGAAATTTCCTACTCTTGGAAAAAATATTTCGGACGGCGATGTCACAGCGGAGTTAATTCAAACGTGGATAGACTTTGCACAGATTGCGGACGACGGCTCGCTGGCTTTTAAGCGGGGTATCGCAAATTTGAAACGTCTCTTAGATCAAATGTTACCAAAAGATACCAAACTTCTCGCAAACTATCCAAATCCATTTAATCCAGAGACGTGGATACCTTACCAGCTTGCTAAGGGGGCAGACGTGCAGATTACTATTTACGATATAAAAGGTTCTGTTGTGAGACAGTTAGATTTGGGACAAAAATCTGTGGGTAATTATACAGTTCGCTCCCGAGCTGCCCACTGGGATGGTCGCAACACTCATGGTGAAAAGGTCGCAAGTGGAATTTATTTCTATCAACTTCGTGCAGGGGACTATGAACATACTCGCCGCATGCTTATTGTGAAGTAGAAGAGATTAGAAAATTAGCTTTACCAGTTTCGAACTAACAAATTCAGCGTTTTGTAGATTTTTTCAAAACTTCTGCTATATTGCCTTGATAACCGCATGTTGTCATGTTAATTGGAATTCTATCATCACCACGAAACCTGATTCTTGATATTTTAAGTCGTTCAGATTGTGCCTTATGAATTCCATCGTGAACCAATACTGGTATCAATTCAATTTCAATATCCTTTGGAGTGAACTTGTCAACGATACGAGCACCTTCTCGGAGTTGCGCCACTACCAGTGATGCCTTTACGTCTCCACTCTTTAGTTCCATTGGAACACCAACGAGACTACTCAGGACAGTGTCAATGTAGAAGAGAATAAAATCGCATTGATTTGTCTGTGCACTGCTCGTTGGAAAAGCAAGGTCAACGTCTAATACAACGCGTTCAGAGGGTATATTCGTCATAGAAATTTTACATCCCTCTTTAGTATTAGATGTAGCTGCGTTATTCCCTACCCGTTGACGAATCTCCGCAAGAGCTTCATGTAGATTCACGTCCGCTCTCACCTTTCTGTTTCTCATACTTCTGTTGGAGATTCACTGATCGGTTGTATAGTCCTTCTGCAACGTCCTGGTAGTCCTTGGGAGAAAATCCTTTTCTTGGATGGAAGGCGATTTCTTTTACTGGTTTATCCTTTTGAAAATGCCATGCCCCCACCTCTTCTGGCAGCAGCCAACTTGCAGGTTCGTCAGTTTTATCTTCTATGAGTCCTTCAAGAATCAGATTTCCAATTTCCTGTAACAACCAATCACTATGTGTTGTAATTATTACCTTCACGCCTACCCGAACTAAACGCGCGAGGATGACTGCCATATCCGCTTGTGCCCCCGGATGTAGGTGCGCCTCTGGCTCTTCAATGATAAGCGTATCACCCGGTTGCACAAGACCTCGGAGATATAGGACTAAAGGCGCAAGTTCAGATACCATTGATGAAGATTGACTCAGACGAAGTTCTTCTTTAGTTCCTTGTGATAGATAACGGAAATCGGGATATCCACTCGCTGATGGTTTTAGAAGTATCTGTCCAGAAAGAACTTCAGTTTCCAATGTTTCTGCAATATGCTCCATAGTGTGATTCGAATTTTTATCATCCTCATAAAGAATAATCCTTTCCATAAAGTCTGCTATCACGCCTGACATAGTGGGAACCTCAGGAAAACGCTCTAAGCCAACTTGAGTTGATCGCTTTACAAGTGAACTTGCTATAATGCGATGGCTTTGCATGATACCACTCCGAGCGGCAGGAAGGTAATACAGGCTTCGGCTTTCAGGACTACTGAGACTTTTTATGTGAATACTATTATCATCTATACATGATTCTGCGTCAACTGACCAGTTCTTCGGAATTATGACCATATCCTGCTCATTGGAGGTATCTATGTTTACCTCGGATTCAGTAATACAGATTTTATAATTCCAATATTCCTGATTCTGCCTACTAGCCTTCAGCAAGATTGTATGTTCATCCTGTTCACCATTTAAACGCATTACTTCAGAGAAGGAATTAAGGTTGAAGCAATTTTTGATTTCGTCTTCTAATTCTGCTTTAAAATATACATGTTCTTTTATGATAGAATGAAACCTGTTACGCATTTTTACGGGTAAATCGGAGAATTTGTAGGATTCTTCTGAATTTTTTAACTGTCTTAGAATATTGTGTAATTCTGTTTCAGGAATTGCTTGTCCTTTGAATATCTCGCTCAATAGAAGGAAAATCATTGCTGAATGGAAAGGAAATAGTGGTTCTGAACTTGAAACACTGTTAAACATACCGTGCAAAGCATACACTAGCGTAGCAAAATAGGTCTTCCCAGTATTGCTCGGACCGACAAACACCGTCAAAGGACGCAGGTCAATATTTGCTTCCGCAATCGGACCAAAATTCTTTACTGCTATTTCAACCTTCGGTTGTTCTTGTGTATCTTTGACTTCACTCATCATCATCTCCTCAAATTTAACGTGTTTATATACATTAGAAAAACGTCAAATACGGCTTGCCAACAATCTCCCGCCACAACAGGACTGCAAGTTCTCGAGCATGGTAGTCTCCCCACATGGATGCCTCCCCACACGGAATTTTTTTGCCCTCAGGCACATAATCCCATCCATTCGGACGATGATACACAGAGTGCAATAACAACCCTTGATGTGTGTCAGAAATAGAGAGATACGGTTCAGCAAAAAGAGTTTTGGCTACTGTCAAACCTGCTTGGTAATAAGTGTTTCCTGCATCTTGTTCGCCCTGCCTTTTGAGGTAGTTGCCAAGCCGAATTAGACCCTGTGCAGCAATCGCAGCAGCGGAACTATCCACCGGTTCAATATCGTTGAACGGATCGGAAGGCGATGACAAATAATCGCCAAGTTCGGCTAAACCGGGAGCACCTGTATCCCAATATGGAATGCCATCTTGTGCAGTGTTCTCAATGTAGAAATCGGCAGTAGCTTCAGCTGCTTTGCGCATGTGTGCTGTTACCTCTGCATACCCACCGTAAGGTTCAAGATCATCTTTGTCCAGAGTATCAAAAAACTCAAGTTGTTCAGCGTAACCTGTTAGAATCCATGCCAATCCACGCGTCCACGTAGAAAACGGTGAATAACCTTGTTGTGTACTTGGACAACGGTAATTGCCATCGTTTGTATTGAAGATAGATTCATGCACAACCCGACCACGAATGTCAAAAGTGTCACGGCCTTCTCCATAGTACACGTTATACTTTGCGGTTGTCTGAGAATGTTGAATTAGTCGTTCTAACAGATTGATTGCTACATCACCTTCACCCATTAGCACTGCTCCGAGCGTGTGTCCGACTGCCAAAACACGCAGTGAACGGATGGTATCTGAAAAGAGCGAATGCGGTCCATTGAAAGAGGCAATATACCCTGTCCCATCTTTAATCTGAGTCCAACGACTCGCTTGCACGGCGGCAGAGGCTTTGAGTGCAAGTTCGTAGAAATGCATCTCATTGTCGTCCCACGGAATGACACCCTCGCGCATCAATCGACGCAAGTTGCCATAAGTGGAGACGTTGTTGAACCCATGGTCATGCACACCGATGTGTGTGACATGCGGTGCCATTTTTTCAATCGTGTTCTGTCTGCCGATTTCAAGAAACTGTTCATCGCCTGTGGCATCGAATTGAAGGATAGCGGAACCGAATTGAAATCCCTGTGTCCACTCTGTCCAACCTCGCGTCGTCCAAGTGCCTGCGACGGTAAAGACAGGTGTGCCTTTTTCGGGCGGCCATGTGTCTTCTATAGCAAGAATCTTTTGTCCTGAGTATTCAAAAAGCCTTTCTATCTGCGGCTTTAGGTCATGAATTTGTAATGAACTATTTATCTGCATATATCCCCAGTTTTTGTAGGAGGGTTCTGTATATCATAAAAACGCGTATGCTATATCACGAATCACCGTATCGTTCACATATAACATCTATAAGGTTCGTTGTGGATTTCCCGGGCACGTTTAGTCCAACGATGACCTTACCACCGTTTTTCTCAACGACTTTCCTTTCGACCAGCTGCTCCAATTTATAATCGCCGCCTTTGACGTGAATGTTCGGTTTAAGTTCAGAAAGCAATTCAATCGGTGTTGATTCTGAAAAAATGACAACATAATCAACACATTCCAACCCTGCAAGCATTTCAGCGCGTTCATCTTCAGGAACGAGCGGACGATTTTCACCTTTCAATTCTCTTACCGAACTATCGCTATTAACTGCCACCACAAGTAGGTCTCCCAGTTGTCGTGCTGCCTGAAGATAACGGAGATGTCCTAAATGTAGCACATCAAAACAACCGTTGGTAGTGACAACAACGTTTCCATCTGCTTTTGCTTGCTGAAGGCAGGATGCAAGTTCGTTGCGATGATAGATTTTTTGGTGCAACATAATTCAATTTACGGCGTTTCGAACATCTTTATTCCAAATCGCGAAGTGCTTTCTTAATGTCGGTTTTAAGATCGGGTCGTACACTAAAATGGAAGTTCCATCCTGAGGTGCCTGTTTTTGTATTACTCGATTTTGAGATACTGTGTTTCTGCTCTAAAAATTTCAAGGCAGTTTTAAAGTCTGTCTCTGCATCCGAAGTCAGTCTCAAGGCAGCATTTGCAACGCCTCGGTTGTAGTAAAATTCAGGATGATCCGGTTCTAATTGAATAGATTTATTATAATCTATGATCCCACCTTTATTGTTACCCTTATCTGATTTTGCTTTGCCCCGAGCGTGATAAGCAGCAGCCAAGACAGTATTCCTCGGTTTTAAAGTAATCGCTGCGGTACAGTCCTCAATTATACCTTCTTTATTCCCTAAATTAGACTTTGTACTTGCACGATTAATGTAGGCAAGAGCGAGAATATTATCCTCTGGTTTTAATCGGATCACTGTATCATAATCTTCAATCGCTCCTTTTTTATTTCCTAAATTAGATTTAGCCAATCCACGATTGATATAAGCTGCAGCGAGGGTATCCTTCTTAGGTTTTAATCGGATCACTGTATTATAATCCTCAATCGCCTCTTTTTTATTTCCTAAATTAGATTTAGCCAATCCACGATTGAGGTGAGCAAGAGCCAAGAGATCTTCTTCTGGTTTTAATCGGATCACTGTATCGTAATCTTCAACCGCTCCTTTTTCATTTCTTAAATCAGACTTGGCACTTGCACGAGAACCGTAAGCATCAACATACGCTGGGTCGAGACGGATCGCTGCGTCATAATCTTTTATGGCACCTTTCTTATCTCCTGCATCAGATTTCGCATTGCCACGATTGACATAGACATAGGCGTAATCCGCCCCTTTCCGGATCGCAGTATCATAGTCTTTAATAGCACCCCTAAAATCCTCTAACTTTTTCTTGACATATCCACGACGACGGTAGGCATCAGCAAAATTCGGGGCAAGTTCAATAACTAAATCACAGTTTTTGATAGCACTCGCGAGTTTCTCAGGCCCTTCGGCATCCACGACACTATAATGACGGATGTGAGGTTCTTCACGCCATTTTTCCAAAGGTTTCTCTTGTGTAGGCATATCTTTAAGCAGTGCCTGAAGATAGTTTGAAGGAATCGCATAACCCGCACCAATTCTGTGTCCTTGGAACATAACGCCTATTACGTCTCCGTGAACGTTTAAGACGGGTCCACCACTATATCCTTTACGATTATTTCGCGCCCTAATGTCAAGGAAATTGGGAGTGCGCCGACCAATAATTCCTTTTGAAACGTCGCCTTGCACAATTTTATCTCCTTCTCCTGGGTTGCCGATGGCTATAATGCTATCACCTCTTTTTACCGTATCACTATCACCGAGCGAAAGAATGTGCGGATCTTCGCCGCCTAACTTCACGACCTTTAAGATAACAAGATCTCGTATTGGATCACTTGCCATAACCCCTTTGATAGTAAACCATGTTGGCTTGTTAACCAACCTAACCATGCTGACAGCTCCATCAAAGGATTTTTGATTGACAACGTGAATATTAGTGGCTATTAGATTAGTTCCAATAAAAAATCCACTCCCAAATTCCGGGGGTCCTTTAACGTTAAGACTTCCAATCTGTACTGTACCGGCTAATGCAATTTCCGCAATTTTATCAAGATTCGGCAGCGTGGAGACAATTTTGACTTGGGCTGTTTGTTGTTCAATGCTTGAAGCACATGACAGGAAAAACCCTAATGCAAGGCAGCCTATGAGTGCTATTACTTGTTTTGCAAATTTCACCCGGATATCCTCCTGTCTATTTAGGTTAGATCAGTTTTAAGCGTTAACAGTTTAGCACGTGTCAGACTGTTTGACAAGTCTTCGTTTCACCTGGGTGTGTAAAGTTTTTGTCACTGATTGTTTTTAGAAAATTAACTTGACAAACAAATGTATTTATGTTAATATTATTATCACATTATTAAATGATATTCTCAATATGCTCAAATTAAGAACGAAGAGAAAAACAAAAAAGCTGAAAATCACGTCACAATCCTTGTACCGATTGACTTCTGCACGTCATTGTGACGTGCAAAACGTCCTAAATGTGACGTGCAAACGTCCTAATTGAATGTGTAGACCAGGGAGGATGAAGCGAAACTCAACCAACAATATGCTTTGTACGAAAACTTTTCACATCCTTTCGCCTTCTTTTGAAGAATTTTGTATCAAAACATTGATATATTTTTGAATATGGAATATACTCAATTAATATGAAATCAGTAGAACATAGAGAGCGCGGCATCATCGTGGGAATAACAGGCGGTATAGCGTGCGGGAAAACAACCGTCTCTGAGTTACTCGCTGAAAAAGGAGCGATTCCCATAAACGCCGACGAAATTGGACACCAACTGCTCAAAGTAGATAGTCCAGTGATAGATGAACTTGTCAGCGCATTTGGACAGGAAATTCTTGAAGAATCGGGAGATGTCAGTAGGGAAAAATTGGGCGCAATCGTTTTTCAAGATAAATCTGCGCGTGAGCGATTAAACGCAATTCTCCATCCGTTGATAATCCAACGTTCCCGTTCTCGTGCGCGTCAACTTGTTATAGAAGATCCGTCATGTGTCGTTTTACTTGACGCTCCCCTTCTCATAGAAGCAGGTGCTTACGATTCTGTTGATCTGATTGTGGTTGTAACTGCCTCGCCAGAGACACAATTGCAACGAATATTAGAGCGGAGCAAGGCACAGAACCGTCTTCTCACCGAAAGCGAAGCACAAGCACGAATAGACTCGCAGATGCCTGTATCTGAAAAGGTAAAATATGCTGATGTTGTTATAGAGAATGATGGAACACTTGAAGAACTGAAGGGAAAAGTGGATCAACTTATGAATCGTGCCAAAGCAGATTGATGGCATTTGCCTTGATAACACAGAAAACTTCCTTTCCCTTATTTAATTGGAGTTGTTCGCGAGCATCGTGTGTAATTTTTACCGAAAGATGATACCTCTCAACGTGAATCGACAATAGTGTTTGGTCGTCAACCGCATCAATTGTTCCTTTTAGTATATTTCGCGCACTAATAGGAAGATTCGGTTCAAGCGAAATGATTATATCTTCTGCCCGAAGGGCGATTGGAACTTCTTTTTCGATTTCCGTATCTACGTAAGGGATAATAAGACGCTGAGATCCAATTTCTAATTCGGTTACACCTCTACGTTGATCTGAATTTGCAACAGGAAGAGACAAAATATTTTCAACACCTGTCAAATTGGCAATTGGTAAAGCGGAAGGAGCAGTTAACAGTTGATAAGGTTCACCGCTTGCCGTAACCTTTCCATCAGAGAGAAGAAAAGCCTCATCAGCGAGTGCCATCGCTTCTGATATGGCATGGGTTACATAAACAATAGGTATCTCATAAGTGTTCTTAATGTGATGAAGATACGGAATGATACGGTTTTTCAACCCGCTGTCAAGTGAAGCCAGCGGCTCATCCATCAGCAGCAGACGCGGTTCCATCGCAAGCGCGCGTGCAATAGCAACGCGTTGGCGTTGTCCACCAGAAAGTTGTTTAGGATAGCGTTGAAGTAACTCGGATATTTTAAGGATTTCAAGCAGTTGGGAAATGCTGTCGGAGTTTTTGCGCAAATTTCGTGGTTGTCCATAGCGGATGTTCTGCGCAACGGTAAGATGTGGAAAGAGATATCCTTCTTGAAAAATATATCCGAAACGGCGTTTTTCTGGTAGTACATTGATTTTGGAATCAGAGGCGTAAAGTGTCTGATCTCCGAACACAATTTCACCTTTGTCTGGAGAAAGTATGCCGCTAATACAGTTGAGAAGCGTACTTTTCCCACTGCCAGACGCACCCAAAAAGGCTGTAACCTTATTTTCAAGTGTGCAATTGAGGTCTAACGTAAAATTACCGAGAGTTTTACGAAAGTCAAGTGTGATTTCGGTGTAATCTAACATGGCGTTTTTGAACACTCCATTTCAGAAGGGTTTTAGAACAAGAAATATTTTCTTAAGTTGACAGCTATAGGTTTCACTTCGCTTTACCTAACCTACGCTTGAAATTTATAGGCTAAGGTGTAAATCTCAAGGATGCGGCTCACCTGATTCTGGTTTCTCCTTAGGCGCATTAGAATCCTTGCCAAAACGGATATGAAGTGAGGCGCCAGGCGCATGTTGTTTTCCATAAAGCACATGCTTGATTCCCCAGAAAGCAAATGTTGTCCCTGCCATTATTACTATACCCCATACGGATACTTTCCACAACCAGTCGGAAAATGTGAAAACACTTCCTGTCTGTTTTGGAACAATTTGCGCTCCGATCGCGACTAAGACTGTGCAAATAATAGCATTAAGGGTAATCACACCCTCTGTAACTAACCGTCCTGGACTGAAGTTGACTAACGCCCGCTCAAAGTTGAAAATTACCATCCACCACAAGAAAACAAGATATAGAAGTTGTCCCTTCCCTAACCAACTTGTTGAAATTAAAGGAATTGGATCGCGGAGATTGACTGCAAAAATAGCAACAAGCGCGATAGTAAGCCCGATATAAAAAAGTTCAAACCAACCTATCCATCCTCTGGAATGGCGAAACCAACCGACTACAGGTATCCCAAACATCCGTTCAGGTAAAGAGTCAATGATATCTACCCATGTCTGTACTGCCTTTCGATAATTTAGATATGTCAATGCAATAATGACACAAAAGACAGCGAATATCTCTATCCACGGTGGGAGATTTGGGTTAGTTTCCAATGGTGGCGTGCGGTTGAGAATAAAACTAAACGTGACTGCAATACCCAGTCCAAAAAGCAAACCTTGTAATTGCTCCATTACACTGTGCCAGTTCGTTTGCAGTCCTGTTCTAATACAGAGCAGCTTCAACAATTGTCCGAATGAGAACGCAAAACCGCCTGCAAAACCTGTCATCAGTGTTGCGAAAGCTACACCACTCAATTTATAATGCCAGCAATATCCCAATACACCAACAACCATCCCTACACATCCAGCCCAATTGTCACCACGTGGTGGAGTCATCCGAAGTTTAAAAACGTTTACTAAAAGTAGGAACGCGGTAAACCATCCGATGCCCATATAGAGGATAAGCGACGTACCCATATCTATTCGTCCTCGGTATAGGATGATAATAAGTGCTGCAACAATTGCGACAAGTGCAGCTAACCAGTCAGAATCGTACCAATACAGTGGGTTTTCGTGTCGTTGCATGCGTTTGGTCGCAAAAATGCGGTCTATCAACACTGCCTGTAAAGACCACCCTACGAAAACAGCACAAATCGGTACAAAGAAAACGGATATTGGAGAAACCGACTGATTTTGGTCAACACCTGTCAGAAATGCAGGGAGTGCAGTTCCTGCTCCTCCGAGTGCTCCCCACAAAAAACCGATTACAAATAGATTGGCGAACCCATAAAGTACTGTCGGTGAATGGGATGAATGTGAGTATCCAACTACCATCATGTAGGACATACTTCCACCGAATGACCACCCAATTGCCCCAAATAGAGCAAAATAATGAACGTAACGCCACCAGTCTTCACGTCCGGAAAGTAAAACAATTGCCATAGCTGCAAGTGCGCCCGGAAGTGCAGCCCCATATTCATGACCGAAATTGCCGCGTATTCCCCAACCGACACAGAGCGATAGTCCGCACAGTAGAATCATTTGCCAAGGGAGAGTTATCATATCCATTTTGGTTAACTCCAATTGAATTGTAGATACATAAATAGTTGTTCTTCAATTATGAAGATTTTTGGTATTGTTGTCAACCATATAAAAGAACGTTCCGGTGTTTAATCTTCAGTTGGTAATGAATCTTTTGCTCAAGTCTCTTCTTGTAGGAGCAACCTCCTGATTTACCATTCTACATGATTCCTCGTATGGTATTTGGCGCCTCTTACATTCTGTAGGAGCGACCTCCTGGTCGCGACCGGGAGGTCGCTCCTACAGAAGAAAATCGGGCGGACAAGGTTTCCCTCAAACAAGAGATAAGCAAACGATCTTTTCTTATAGTAAAATCTAAAAATATGTTTACACTTCTTCTGTAGGAGCGATCTCCGAATCGCGACTAAAAACTTTGATAGTCGGGAATCGGGAGTTCCCTCCTACAAATTAAATGTCCAGTTAATTGTAAAACTTACTATAAATTGACAGTTATAGGTAGAGCGAAGCGAAACCCGACATGAACGAAACATTTTGGGTTTCGCAAACTCCATCCGACCCACAATGCGACTATATAATATTAACGTTTGTAATAAATACACAGAAAAACCGAAAACTAAATAACCCTGACAAAAAAATCGTCAATTCCTCACGAACGTGGTATAATGTTCAAAAGTGAATTTCTCTTAATCGAAAGTTTGAGATTTTTTATTATATCAAAAGCTCATTTATTCTCCTGCCTTGCCGAATCAAACGAGTATACTAAACATCTTCCAAACTATGAAAAACGCAACCCAAAACATAACGACTCGTCTATTCCAATTAACTTGTTTTCTGTTTCTACTATGGTGTTTTCTGCTGCTTGTTCAGCCTGATGGGCATTCAGCAGATTGGCCATGTTTTCTTGGACCAGAGCAAAACAGCAAATCTCAAGAGAAAATTAATATCACACCTTGGGAAAGGAAGGGTCCAAAGGTGCTATGGACCAGAGAGATTGGAACAAGTTACGGTGCACCTACTGTTGCAAATGGGCGAGTGTATATCTTCGCTCGGCACGGTAATATGGCACGATTAGCCTGTTTAGAAAGCGAGACAGGCGAAAAAGTCTGGCAGTATGAATATCCAACTGATTATGAGGATATGTATGGCTATAACAATGGTCCGCGTTGCTGTCCAGTGGTAGATGGTGATCGCGTCTATATTTTTGGTGCAGAGGGAATGCTCCACTGTGTTAGCACACAAAACGGTAAACGTCTGTGGAAAGTGGATACCGTAGCAAAGTTTAATGTCGTTCAAAACTTCTTCGGCGTGGCTTCTGCTCCTGCAGTTGAAGGTGAACTGCTAATTGTTCTCGTTGGTGGATCGCCGCCCGGAACGCCAAAGGACATTTGGGCATCAAACGGCAAGCCTGAAACTAATGATAGTGGTATTATTGCCTTTAACAAACACACGGGTGAAGTAGTCTATCAAATTGCCGATGAACTTGCAAGTTATGCAAGTCCTACCTTTGCAACCATCAATGGAAGACGGTGGGGGTTTGCGTTCCTGCGCGGTGGTCTTGTTGGGTTTGAACCTGCCACAGGCACAATTGATTTCCACTATCCGTGGCGACACCCGAGAATTGAATCCGTCAACGCTTCATGTCCTGTTGTCGCTGATGATCTTGTTTTCATTAGCGAATCGTATGGGATTGGCAGCTCGGTCATTCAAGTGCGTCCGGGTGGATACAAAGTCGTATGGAAAGATCGGGCAAACACTCGAAACAGAGCGATGGAGCTGCACTGGAACACCGCTATCCATCATGAAGGTTATCTCTACGGTAGTAGTGGAAGACATGCTGGCGGTGCCGAACTTCGATGCGTAGAATTCAAAACGGGTAAGGTGATGTGGAGGCAACGTGTTAACGAACGTGCATCGTTGTTATGGGTGAACGACTACTTTATCTACCTTGGCGAATATGGTCGTTTGATGTTGCTTAAATGCACGCCAGAAAAAACTGAACTTATTTCGCAAGCTGTGCCAGTGGATAAAAAAGGTAGACAGTTGATTAATTATCCTGCATGGGCTGCACCTGTGTTAGTAGATGGTCGTTTGTATATTCGCGGTAAAAATCGACTCATCTGTTTTGCATTGGATTCACACCAAGAATAACAGATAACTGTCTAAGGTTTCCACAACGTTGCCTCTATAAATCGTTCGCCATCCGGTTCTTCATCGAAATAGTAGACTGTTACAATCGTGCCATCAGGACGTTGGACAGTACGAGGATACCCAATATCGTGGTCGCCTCCATTATCACGCAAAACAATCTCGTCATCCCACGTATTGCCGTTATCACCGCTCAACTTTGCACAGATACGATGTGGCGCATCCCGATAGCCGTAAGTTAGGCACAATTTACCATCAAGCAAACGGGTTAACGTTGGCGGGTTTCCACCGCGTCCTGTATCTTCTACAGGTCGATTCATATAACCCCAGGTTCGGCCGTTATCATCTGACACATATAGATCAATCCAATTTTGTAGGTCTTGCCAATCTTTCTTTCCTTGTCCACGGCATCGGACGGCAACTAAAATCTGGGATTCAGAGAGACGCACACTTGCAGGCATAATCGCGAAACCTTCTGGCTCAGGTCCAATTTGTGAGCGTAGCGAGAAAGTTTCACCACCATCAGTAGTATGTGCACAAAATATCAATCCCTCCTCCTCATTCGCTTTAGATGCTGTTAAGAACATTAAACATTCATCAGAACTTGATACGAGATAATCTGTGCGTGCAGCAATTCCGGAATAATCAAACATCGGTAATTGAAACGGACCATCCCAACTGTGGCACCGATCAATTGAGGTATAAAACCAAGAATGTGCTCCTGCCCTTAAGCCTGACCTACTGCACATCATAGCGAAATCAGGATGTTCAAAGTTAATATTTTGCGGCGCACAAAATGCTGTCCCACCTTGTAATTTATGTTTACCCACCACGTGTTCATCTGCAGACAAAGTGCCTGTACCGGGAAGGCGGCAAGGTGTTTCTGATACCGTCCATGTTTCACCACCATCTGTGCTTCGCGCTTGCATTGCAGTGAAGGGTTTATCTCTATCACGACGATGAAACCCTGCGTCCGATTTGTGGTATCCTACAGTAAAACCGACAACGATTTCGTTGTCCCACGACCAAATACCGTAGTTGGCTGGCCAACCTGCATAACGGCCTGACTCACGATAAATTGTAATCTGCTGCATATTTGATGCTCCAATAGTAGATTTTTCGGATAGTATAGCAGCACTGTATTGCGTTATCAACCTTCATGTTTTCCTTGACAAAAGCAAGAGTATCACATAAAATATTGGGCAGATTTACGCAATTTTATCTTACAACATACATACTTTTTTATAAGGACAAATATATGGAAAAAACGTACCTATTTCACGCACCTTACCTTCATGCAATCGCCCGTACGATTTTTGTTGCTGCTGGCACTTCTCGACACATTGCAGAGGATGTTGCTGAGATTCTTGTAAAAGCTCATTTAGCGGGTCATGATTCACACGGAGTGCTTCGAATTCCTGCATATATCAGAGGGATCGAATCTGGAAACATAAAACCTTCTACTGAACCTAAAATCGTTGCTGAAACTGACAATACCTTACGCATTGATGGAAACGGATGTTTTGGACACTATGTTTCACGGTGGTCAATGCGAAGAGCAATCACGAAGGCAAAGACATCTGCTTCCTGCAGTGTTAGCATTTTCAACACGGGACATATTGGGCGTTTAGGTGAGTATGCAGAAGCAGCAGCGGGGGAAGGTTGTATTGGTCTTGTTACCGTTGGAATGGGTGGCAAAGGTGCGGGGCCGACAGTCCCTTATGGCGGTTCACAAGGCACTTTCAGTACCAATCCTATTGCTATTGGTGTTCCGACAGGTGACGATACGCCCTTCATTGTGGACTATGCGACCAGTGTGATTGCTGAGGGTAAAATCCAAGTTGCGCGTAGCAAAGGCTCTGAACTTCCCGACGGATGCATTTTGGATAAAAACGGCGCTCCAAGTGTAAAACCTGCTGATTTCTACGATGGAGGTGCGCTGCTTGCTTTTGGTAAACATAAGGGATACGCGCTCGCAATGTTTACATGTTTGCTCGGTGGTTTAGCTGGAACGTTTGATGCAGAGACCGGACAGATGGGGGGCATTTTCATGCAGACCATTGATGTCAACGCGTTTACACCAGTTGCGGATTATCAGAAAGGTGTTCGTGCTTTTTTAGATGTCATCAAAGATACGCCTCCTGCAAGCGGATTTGATGAAGTTTTGGTGCCAGGGGATTTTGAATCTCGCTACCGTGCAGAACGTCTAAAGAACGGCATTGAGATACCAGATACGATCAATAATCAACTTCAAGAATGTGCAGATAAATTTAATGTTTCAATCGGTGAAGAGATAACTGAAGCAGAAGATAAAGTACGTTACCAATAGGAAATCTCTTTTTTCATCGGTTTTCAACAGAGATCATAGGCTTCAATTTAGTAGTTTTTCTTCGTAGGTCAGTAGAGTAAGCGAAACCCGATTAATCTGCGTAATCCCTCCAGTTCCACAATCGCTATTGACGTTAATTCGGTGTTTGCCCATTGTTTTTTAACACGATACGGCGAGGCACAGAAACCTCGCCTACAAGAGATTAACAGAATATACTTTCATTATTTTTCTATTTCCACAGCAGTTCCATTTTCAGCAGATGCGTAGATAGCATCCGTAATTTGCTGAACGACAAGTGCTTGCTCCAACCCAGTTATTGGTTGGCGGTTTTCACGGATTGCTGCAGCAAAATCGGACAGTGGATTACCGTGATGCGGACCTTCAGTATCACCGGTATCTGCGAGAGCATCCGAGATGACTCCTTCTGCAGTTGTAGTTTGATTATGGGTAATATTGGTAGGATCCCCATCTCCCAACTTAAGTTTTAGAGAACCTTCCGAGCCAATTATCTCCCAATCGGAATGTGGATGCATTGTAATGAACTCACCGCGCTCAAGCGTAATCACGGTCCCATCTTCACACCGAACAAGTGCCGTATAGTGCGTCTCTGCATCAGAACCGGGTGCGATGTGTGATTCAAATACGGGTGGCACTGTCCACGTCTGGGCAAATACGGTTTTTGGTTTGAGTTCCCAGCCTGTAATTCCAAGTAAAAAGTCAATGTCATAGCATCCCCAATTGACAAGGATACCACCACCGTTAAGTGCCTTTGTCAGCCGCCACGCGGGTCTCGGTGTATTAGGTTCTTTTCCGCATCCCCTAATGGCGCGGCAATGCACAGTCCGAAGTTCACCTAAACCACCTGTTGTGATCAGTTGTGTCGCAAGACGCGCAGCTTTATTGAAACGGTTACGTGATGAGCAACAACCGGAAACCAGCTCACCACGCGCGGCAATAAGTTGTTTAACCTCTCCAACGTTCATTGCAATCGGCTTTTCAATCAGGACATGTTTCCCTCTTTCAAAGGCACGCAACGCGACTTCGGTTCGGTATTGCGTTGGAAATGCAAGAACAACAGCCTCTATCTCATCGTCGTCAAGAAGATCAATGTCATTCGTATACATTTTTGGCGGATTAAAACGTTCGGCTGCTCGCTCCCTATTCGCGTCAATTAGATCCGCTGCTGCGACTAACTCGATATTATCGGAATCCGATGCTATACTGAGATGTCTACTCCCGATGACACCACATCCTATTACACCTAATTTTACTGGGTTCATAAGTCTCCGTTTATGTTATAGTTTATAGTAGGTTTTACAATTAATTTGACAGTCTGATTTGTAGGAGGGAACTCCGATTCCCGATTTGTAGGAGGGAACTCCGATTCCCGATTTGTAGGAGGGAACTCCGATTCCCGATTTGTAGGAGGGAACTCCGATTCCCGATTTGTAGGAGGGAACTCCGATTCCCGATTTGTAGGAGGGAACTCCGATTCCCGATTTGTAGGAGGGAACTCCGATTCCCGACTATCAAAGTATTTCGTTGCGATTCGGAGATCGCTCCTACAGAAGAGGTGTTAACATATTTTATAATTCGCTATATATTAAACTGAGCCAAGTTGTATAGTTTTGTGAAATGCCTTAAATATAACCCGTAGACCCATCAGGACGGATAGCACATGTTCGCTGCCAATGGACATAGTCATTATCTGTGATAGCATCTTCATTGATCTCTACACCTAACCCAGGACGATCTCTCAATTCCAGATATCCATCTTTGGGCATGTAAGGTTCATCCACCCATGTGTTCCAAGCACTTTCAGTCGGCAAGAGATATTCAAGAATTTTGAAGTTAGGCGTCGCCGCCGCAAAGTGAACATTAACAGCAGTCGCTAATGGACCCATCGGATTGTGTGGGGCAATGCTGACGTAGTGTGCCTCAGCGATCGCTGCAATTTTGCGCATTTCTAACAATCCTCCGCAAACGCAGATATCTGGCTGAATTATGTCTGCTCCTTGTGCAGCGATAAGATCAAGGAATTCAAATCGGGTGTATAAAGACTCACCTGTTGCAAGCGGCACTTGCATCTGTGAACGTAGACGTGCCCATGCGGGTATGTGTTCAGGACGTAACGGCTCTTCATAGAAATATGGGTCGTACGGTGCAAGCGCGTTGGCAAGTTGAAGGGCGCGAATCGGCTCAAAGATTTTCGCATGCGGATCGAAAGCGAATTCCCAATCATCTGGTGTGTTAAGTCTCAATTGCTCAAAATAGGTAGCTGCCGCATCACAAACTTTGCCCCATCGGTCCGAATCTGGATTAAGTTGATAAGGACTTGTCTTAAACGCTGTGAATCCCCATTCCTCATTTAGTTTGTGTGCCTGATCGGCAGCTTCTATACCGTCTCTCCCACCGATGCCGCGATAAACACGTATGCGGTCCCGGGCATGTCCGCCAAGGAGCATATATACTGGCAATCCAGCAGCTTTTCCACTGATGTCCCAGAGCGCATGGTCAACTGCTGAGATAACTGCCAGTCCCGCACCACCAGCCGGAAAACGAAATTGCTGGTGTAGTTTCAGCATGATGTATTCAATCCTACGAGGGTCGTCTCCCTGAATCATCTCAAAAATATAATCGGCGATCGGTTCAACAGAAAGGTCTGGTCCCGTGGAATATGCTTCACCCCATCCATAAATGCCCTCATCTGTCTCAACTTTAATGAGACCACGTGGACGATTACCAAAGTTTGCCATGAATGTTCGAATTGCAGTGATTTTCATTGTTTGCAATGCTCCAGTGGTTTTCAAGAGAATTCTGTTACGACAAATCTTTTGCATTATTGCAGATGCTTTGAATAGTGTCAAGAAATTTGTTAAAAAGAATAAGATTTCTATTGACCAGACTTGGTTTCTTTTGTAAAATATGGATAAATTGGTAGGTGAGATTTTACTCGCAACCAAGTAACTTTTCTATGCAGGATATTACTGCTCTGATTCTTACATAGACCTTATACACTGGTAAATTATTATATAGGAGGTTAAATAATGAAATTCGGTTTTATTGTGTCAATTCTCGTTTGTCTAAGTTTTAGTTTTATGGTAATTCAAACCGAAGCAGAATTTGATCCAGAAACACTTGTAGGTGCATGGTTATTTGACGAAGGTAAAGGTGACGTAGCAGGTGATGCCTCTGGTAACGGGTTAGATGGTGCCCTTAATGGCAAGGCAAAATGGGTTGATGGAAAATTTGGTAAAGCACTTGAATTTGATGGAAGTAGCGCGTTTGTTGAAGTGCCCGCTCACGAAAATCCGAGAGAACAGATAACTATCTCAGTTTGGGTTAAGAGTCTCACCGACAGTTGGAATCAGCACGGTTTTTTTGTAGAAAAACGGAATGCGTATGTTCTGCATCCCAATGCAAATTCGAAAGTGGTGGCATGGGCAATGTGTAACAATGGTTGTTGGAACAAACCCCATGCATGGAGCACTGGCGCTGTTGGACCTGACGACATTACTGATTGGCACATGTACACTGTCACATATAACAGCGAAACAGGTAAATGGATTATCTATATTGATGCTAAAGAAGAAAGCACTTTGGATCTAGACAAGGCCCCACTTGATGCGGATACAGGACCTGTCTTTATAGGTAGGGATAGTTGTTGCGCAGGCAGGTTTGGAAATGCCATTATTGATGAGGTCGCAATTTTCGATGTCGCTCTGTCACCAGCCGACATTAAGGATCTTATGAATCAAGGTCTTGGACAAAGTGTCCTTGCGGTTGACGCAGCAGAAAAAATGGCAACAACATGGAGTAATGTAAAAATCCGCTATTAAGGGAGTGTTAGCTGATTAACAACTATTTAGATTTTTTTTTAAGTAAAAAGCACACATTCTAATTCAACAATCCAGTAGAATGTGTGCTTTTTGTTTCGGATTAACACTTTAAGCAAAGTTCAATTTGTATAAATTAAGTCTCATCATTGCCTTCCTTTGATTTCAGATTTCTACCGTGTTGGTTTAATCTCTCCCCATTGAACAGCAAGTCTGTTTTATGACTGTACAGGAAGAGTCTCGAATATAATTATTTAAGAACACCCAAAAACATTTGACTTAAATTTGTATTTTTTGTAGAATTTCCCTCAATTGGGTAGCATGTTAGCTGCTCAAGACCTTCTATTACTGGTTGAGATTTATACCTGCTTGAATTGCGTTCACACGAAAGTTGAAAAGCAGATATTCTCTACTATAATTGCAGGAAAATTAATTGAGGTGAATTACCTAACTAAAATCATTACAGTTGGACTTATACGGATATGTTTTCTTATACTTAGGTGTCGAGAAATTTCAACAAGAAAATGATGTGTAAGTTCCTAATTTGTTACTGTGTTTTTTATCAAACCTATTGATTTATATAGGAGGTTTACATAATGATAATGATGAAATTGTCTGTTTTAGCAGCAATTCTTGTATGTCTAAGTTTTGGTTTTATAGCAGTTCAAACCGAAGCAGAAATTGATCCAGAGACAATTGCTGGTGCTTGGCTGTTTGACGAAGGTACAGGTGAAGTTGCGGAGGATCTCTCAGGTAATAAATTGGATGGCACTCTGCAAGGTAACCCAAAATGGGTTGATGGAAAATTTGGCAAAGCACTTGAATTGGATGGAAGTGGGGCGTATGTTGAAGTGCCAGGTCATGAAAACCCGCGAGAACAGATAACAATCTCAATTTGGGTCAAAAGCAAGACGGATACTTGGAATCAGCACGGTTTTTTCATTGAAAAACGGAATGCTTATGTTCTACATCCTAATGCAAATACGAAAGTAATGGCATGGGCAATGTGTAACAATGGCTGCTGGAACAAACCCCATGCATGGAGCACTGGTGCTGTTGGACCTGATGACATTACTGATTGGCACATGTATACTGTCACATATAACAGCGAAACAGGTAAATGGATTATCTATATTGATGCCAAAGAAGAAAGCACTTTGGATCTAGACAAGGCCCCACTTGATGCGGATACAGGACCTGTCTTTATAGGTAGGGATAGCTGCTGTGCAGGCAGGTTTGGAAATGCTTTTATTGATGAGGTCGCAATCTTCAGTGTAGCCTTGGAACAAGACGATATTAAAACGCTGATGGAAAAAGGTCTTGCAACGACGCTTACTGCTGTTGAAGCAGAAGACAAAATGGCTACCACGTGGGGAAATGTAAAAACCCGCTATTAAGAACTCCTTTGTCTGATTAACATCTATTACAATTTTCTAAATAAAAAAGAGCACATTCTATTTGTTTAATGCGATAGAATGTGCTCTTTTATTGTAGGAACGCTTACAACAAGTTTCTACGGATTTCAACATATACCTCTTAAGAGAAAATGGTATATTAAAACGAAGATTTAATTTGTCCCCAACGTGTAGCAAGTTTGCCTTGAGGTTCAACAGGGAGACCTTCTGCAGCAAAGAGCTGCTTGACCTCATTTGCTGATAGCGCCCTATTATAGATTACAACTTCATCAATTAACCCAACAAAACCTCCATCACTTGCTTTGCCAATTTCATGTTCAGTGCTATTTGCCTGCATGGGACCGTTGTAATCTTCTTCTTTGGCTAATTTTCCATCCGCATAAATATACTTCTTTTTTCCGTCAACGATTCCAACGAGGTGATGCCATTCCCCCTTGGAAAATACAGGGATACCGAAACCACCATCACCTTGCCAGCCTGGCATAGTAATAAATTCCAATTCGGCTCCACCATTTCTTCCATCAAACCGTAATGCCCAGCCATTTGCGTCGCGCTGCGCAACAATGGTGCCACAACATCCAGCAACAACACCTACCACAGGACTGTCACTGTCGGCATTTATCCATGCAGCAACAGTCATCGCTTCTGCACCATTGAATTCTAACGTTTTGGTGCCGGGAATATGGACGAAATTTTGACCACTGAATTCAAGAGCTTTATTTACTTTCCCGTTTACAGATTTGGGGTTACCGTCAAGTTCACCATCGTTTTCACCCAACACATCTTGAACAGTATTTCCATTGATTGTGCCATCATCAAATGACCAGTACCCCACAACACCATCTTCAGGGAATTGTGCATTTACCATAGGGACAGTGAGAAAAAGCGTGCAAATTCCGAAAGTCAGGATTAATATCATTTTTTTTGACATTAAATTTCTCCTTGTAATCAAAGTTAGCCTAATATATTGTTTGTACGATGCATCTCACAGATGAAGTTCTTATACAATTTGATTATATCTTAGAACGATTTTAAAATCAATCATTTCTCATGTATGCATCAAAGCCATTTAGTTCTCGTGTTCTTCACAACATTTTGGACAGGTCGCGAGCTGTGGAGCTCGCCCCTACAGAAAGAAATTTGTTGTGAAAAACGTTCTGAAATAAAAATAAATTTACCCTTAATTTTATGATGGACATAACACTAAAGGAATGTCTGCTCTAAATTTGTAGGTATCAGTAATAGTCGAGAATCGGAGTTCCCTCCTACAAAGAGGTGATTGTATTAGTGGAAGCGATCTCCGAATCGCGACATTACCCACAAATTGAATAGATACAGCACTATAGGAGAAACATTAACGATCAGGAGATTAATTTTTTATTTCGCCTTTATTTCATCCCAAGCGCGGCTGTATTGCTGTGTAAAATCGCCAAGGTCTTTTATCCACTCAAGGGATTCCAATATCTCTTTTGATGGATAAATAAATTGATGTTTCTGCAAATCTTCTGGCAAGTGTTCTTTGGCAGCTGGCACACAGGTTCCATACCTGGTAAAAGCAGTAATTTTGGCATTAACTTCTGGACGGAGGAGATAATTAATAAACTTTTCGGCGAGATCTTTGTGCGGGGCGGATTTTGGAATACAGACAGTGTCAATAAATTGGCTTGAACCCTCTTTTGGAATCACATAGCGGATGGAAGGACGCTCCTCTGCAGCGCGGAACGCATCGCCACTCCAGCAATGCGCCATTATGACATCACCCGCAATAAGCAGCTCTTCAGCTTCGCTCTTATATTGTTTAATGATCAGTCTTTGTTCAATTAATTTTTCTTTTGCTTGTCTAAGTTGATCGAGGTCGGTTGTATTGATGCTATATCCAAGAAGTTTCAGTGCAACGCCAGGTGTTTCACGCGGGTCATCAAGCATGCTGAATTGATTCTTATATTTTTCATCCCAAAGTACGGTCCAACTATCAGGAGTCGGTGAAACCTTTGTGGAATCGTAAGCAATCCCCGCAGTGCCGAAGGTATATGGCACAGAATAGCGGTTTTCTGGATCGTAGTACTTGCCGAGAAAAAGTGGACTGATGTTCTTAAAGTTAGGGATGTTGTCACGATTCAACTCGGCTAACCGATCTTCCTTTATCATTTTAGAAACCATATAATCTGATGGCATGATGATGTCGTAACCTGTAGCACCAGCCGATATTTTAGCGAGCAGATCTTCGTTGGAGCCGTAAGTGTCAACCACAACATTCACACCAAATTCCTTTTCAAATCCTGCGCGAATCTCGTCACTGACGTATCCAGGCCAAGTAAAGACGTTCAGCTGGTTCTTCTGATCGCCGCAACCATGCATGAAAAAAGTGAGAAGAAAAAATCCTAAAAGGATATACTTTTTTGACATACTGTGCAAATTAAAACGATTCATAAACAAATTTGACATGTTTTCTCCATTAACATCTATGCCCGTGGTGAAGGATAATCACACCTACCGAAAACAACCACCTGATTACAAAACAGTGAAAAATTGACAGGGTTTCCTAATTATGCTAATCTACATACGTGGAGGTTCGTTAGTCGTTATTTTCAGTTGGTAGTCCTGCTGCCTTCCAACCACGGAATCCACCTGTTAAGACTGAGACGTTCTCATAGCCCATATTTTTTAACGTGTGTGCCGAAAGCGTTGCACGTGTGCCACCACCGCAATAAGTAACGATGTGTGTATTTTCATCGGTTGTAATCTCATCAATATCAAGTTCAAGGTATCCGCGCGGAAGTGAAACCGCATTTGGCAGGTGTTCTTCTTCGTAGTCCGGTTCGTCTCGGACATCTAATAGGACTACAGAATCACCCGCTTCTGTAAGTTCATCAGGTGAAATATGTCCAACATTCGCTTTTGCTTCAGCGACAAGTTCTTTTAGGGTTTTCAATGGCATAGTTATCCTCCGAAAGTGTTTCAGATGTGTATTAGGTTGAACGGAGTTTGGCAGTTTAATTGCCAAAATCATTACGTAAAAAATATACCATAAAGTAGCGGAACCGTCAAATTTTTTCTGTTATCAAATTTTCAAGGAGAACAAATGGAAATACTAAAAAAATCAGTTGATTCCTTAATCAAGAAGGATCGGATTGGGAGTCCTGTGTTTCTAAGATGTGTGCTTAATATTGCAGGCGAGACAAGCAGTCTACTGCAACCGACTGCAGAAATGGCTGCACTCTCGAATGGATGGATACCATCCCAGCCGCAGCGCGTCTATGCCCAAGGAGATGCTGAAGCAACACAGGTTACGGTAATGATACAATACGTAGGAGGACAGATGGCGGTGCTGAGTATCAATTGGGTAGATACTGAAACTGCAATTGACATTATGTTGGTTGGCAATAAAGGCGTGATTTACCATGAAACACCAATAGGTAGGCATTATCTAAGTGCTACACCGCCTCAACTCAGTGCCATAGGAGAGCTTACTGAGACTATCTCCAACGCACTTGCAACTGGTCAACCGATAACGGTGGAGGGATAAACATGCAAAAAAACGGAAAATACGGCGTCCTACTGCTCGGTGGACATCGCACACATCAAGAAAATTACGCACAACTCTTTGCCAGCGATCCTCGCTGCCAACTTGTTGCATTTGCTGATGAGCCAGATGCTCCTGAGGAACGGATAACATTGGCACGTTCCCTCGCTGAAGAATTAAACTTACCCTTCATTCCCGACCTTGATGAAGCATTAGCACGCGACGATGTGCATATTGTAAGTCTATGCACCGAAGTGGAACGACGCGGGCCTATCGGCGCAAAATGTGCTGAAGCAGGCAAGCACGTCTACCTTGATAAGCCGATGGCACTCAATCCTGAAGATGCGAACAAGATTGTTGATACCGTAGCGACGAGCGGTGTTCGAACGCAGATGTTTAGCAACATTCATAGCAGTTGGGCACGTACAGTCAAGCAAGGATTGGGTAGTGGACGCATCGGGGAACTACAGGCAATTCATTGCGATGTTCTGTTTGCAAAAGGTCATCCGGGAACTGCTCCTGTCGGTAAAAAACGGATACAGAAACCGACTTTAGAACGGTATAGTTTCGTAGAAGCGAAACCTGAAATGTTTGACATCGGTGTTTATGCTGTGTCAATGGTGAATTGGTTAACACAGAAACGAGTAAAAAGTGTCTTCGGTGGAACAGCAAATTACTTTTTTAAAGAACATCACGGCTGCGATTTAGAGGATTTCGGTGCTTTGATTTTAACATTAGAGGATGGGATTACGGCAACGGTAGCTGCGGGCCGTTACGGTTGGCAGAGCCATGCACAAGGAGGCATACGAAAGGTTCACCTTGTTGGCACTCAGGCTACAGTAACATTTGACGCTTCAGTGAACAGGTTAGAAGTGTTTGCCGCAGAACCAGCGTTTGAACCACCGACACCGCACCCGCTTGACCCGATGGGAATGTGGAGCAGTACACAAGCAGAAATTAAAATGCAACCGAAACAGCACTGGATAGATGTCAGCAGTGGAAACGATGGACAGAGCGAATTCAGTGCTTTTATAGATTGTATTGAAAACGAAGTAGAGAGTGAGATGAATGCAGAATTTGCTGCACATTCCGTTGAAATTATTTGTGCTGGATACCGTTCCGCTGCAAGCGGAGAGGTTATCAGTCTAAGTTAATAGGGATTGTTGGTATTTTTGTATTGGCTGTATTTCTGTCAACCTCTAATTCCCATAACTTCTAACTGCGCAATCTGCTCTAACCATGATTCGCGTGTTTCTGGGGAGTAGTCCACCGGAAGTAAGGATTTGCGCGTACAATTCAAGAACGCCTGCAAGGTTTGATAACGCCGAATTGGACCGATATTTGGCAAGATTCTATCGGAGATAACGTCAACGATTTCGTCTACAGACAACTCTCCTTCGCGGTTTTTGGCAGCTTCCAAGTCTGCACGGAGTGATGCAAAACTGGCTGCAGAATAGCCTTCAGTTAGTGATAAAAGCAGTTTAAATGCCTCATCCTGAATTTCCCCTTTGAAAACATTGCTGAGCGTCCACCGTAGAAATGTGTCTCGGTCTTCGCCAGTTGGGTCGAGAACGGGAATTACGATGTCTCCAACTCTACCTTCTCTACGTAGGTCGGGCGAGAGATTATAGATGCGTGCTGTCATAAGAAGCCATGTGATATTGCCACGTAGCTGCGGGTCGGACATCATCGCTTGTATTTTTCCGGTAAGTCTGCGTTCAGTTGCGTGTGCATCTCTACCAACATCCCCAAACTGTGTATCCGCTTCATCAACAAAAATTAACACATTCACCAACGCCATCAGCAAACGTCTGAGACGCTCAAAGATAACATCCGTTTGTCCAAACCACATACTCCGAATATTCTTGAGTACAAGCACAGGAATATCAAGTTCTCCAGCAAGTCCTTCAAAAATAAAGGTTTTTCCGCTACCGATTGGCCCGCAGACACTCAATCCGGAGATGGAATCTTTTCCTGTAGATGTAATGCGCGGAATGATCTGTGTCTTCAAGAAGTCAACCAGTTTCTGATTACCGACAATATCTTTGAGGGAATGAGCAGGTTTTTTGAATTCGACGACATCCTCACCTAATTGTGCTTGAATAAATTCAGATACTTTTTCTATTACCTTATCAGGACGCAGTTTTTCACCGGAATAACACGCTGAAACAAGCAGCTGACGCAAAGCTTGGATAGATAAACCGGCTGTTAATACAGCAAGCTGAGATTGGCTACCCCATAGATTTAACTCTTTCTCAGCAGCTTTTTGGGTCCTATTGAACCATGAAATAAAATGTCTTCGTGCTTCTACTTGGGGAGAGTGAATTTCTACATCTATGACCTGTGGCAAGCGCGTAATGCGTGAGTTTATTAGGCTTTTTGATTCGGCAATGAAGACAACCGTATCGGTAGCTTTCATGAAGTCTGAGTCAGAAATCCAATCCTGCACGATGCTAACTCTATGCCTATCTGCTAAACTTAAACTGCGGATTTCCCCTTCAGGGAGTAACATATCCGTTGCCTCAATAATAATGAGCAGTTTTTCTTGGAGAAACTTTTCTCCGCGAGCATTAGTAGATCGCGAAATCAGACAGAATTGCCGTAGCAGTTCAAGTGCCAATGTTGGACTTCCGATAGCATCATTTAGGTATTGTTCAAACAAATCGTTAGACGCATTTAAGGATTTACTTGTTTTGAGATCAGGGTCTTCTTCCTTGTTCGGAAGCGCGAAAAGACTGGTAGTGTTTTTCTGTGAAGGCTCACTATCCCCCCGCCATAAGTTGAAAGCGTTTTTAACCTTTTCTCGGTCACTTGCATGTAGAAAACGGAGTGGTCCATTGAGTTCATATACTATGAGGATAAAACCCGAAATATCCCAACTTCGCGTAAGAAACGGAACGAGGGGAATGTAATCCTCCCCATCTGATTCTTCAACGAAAAAGAGGTCGTGGATGTTCCCGTGAAGAACAATACTTCGAGAAGTACCAGAATTTATAAGCAGTCCAGCTTCTGTACGGAATTTGTAAGTAGGGTCTTTAACGGCGATGGTTATACCCTCCGTTTTTCGACTCTTGCAAGTTTGCCAATATTAACTTGCAAGCGCTAACTTTTTCCATCGTGGAAGAAAACCTTCAGTCAAGAACTGGTCAAGGTTCCAGATATTCCTTTGCGGTTCTACTTCAAAAAATGTTCCCATTGCCAATACAAGCGTGTCTTTAAAACTATATTTTGTCTCAATTTGTGAGAGTGTTTCATAAGTTTGGAGGAAGGCAGTATGAATTCGGAGAAAGTTTAGCGCAGCAAAACTAAACGCGTTGAGTTTCAGACAATCATCTGTTGTTTTCTCCCAAAACCACTCCGGTTTATAAAATAGGTCAAGTCGTTCTCTGCAAAGCTGCACCGCTTTTTCAAGGACATCATCTAATTCTTGACGATTCATCTCTTTATCTCGAATATCAAGTTTTTCACACACCTCAGCATGTATTCGGTGTTTTGCTTCATCAGAATCCACCCACGTTTGAAATGCTTCAGAGGCTCGTTCGAAACAATTGCGAAGATCGGCAAGTGTCAAATCAAGTTTGCTCGGAAAAGCCTTAAGTAAAGAAGAACTTGGCAAAAGATCTGCTTGCTCAGGGTGTAGTTGTAAGAATTTATATTCTACGACATCTGCCAACATCTCTGCCAGAATAGGTGTAAAAGCGATGATAGATCGCTCATAAAGCTCAGCATCAATGAATTCGGTAAGTTTTTCAACATTGAGTTGAATTTCCCCGATTTTCGTTTTAACGAATGCTTCGGCGAATGTAGTCTGTTCACCTAAAACTGAGGCGGATTCAGTTAAAGATAATGGTCGATTAAAGAGTGATAATTTGGTATAAAGGTTTTCAAAATCAAGTAAACTCTCTTGCCACTGGTGCCCCCATGTATCATGAATTAGATATTTGTCAAGCTCCTCCAGTGGGAGAACACCAACCATTCGTGTGAGCGTAGTCGTAACTAATTCAACAGCCAGTGCGGTATCTTTGGCAATTTGTTCTCGGAACTCTAAATCTAAATTTTCTGCATTAAAAGTGCCAAAAACAGGAAAATGTGCAAACGGTTCTACCTGCCAAATTTTTCGCAAAAATTGTGCATAACTAAATTTCTTACCAGATTGTATTTTATGGAATCTATCTGTTGTCTTAGGTATTTGTTCACTGTGCGTATTGGCAGGAGCTTCCTTTATTTCTGAAGGCAGGCAGAAATAGAGGGCAGAACAGGTTTTTATCAATTTTACTTCGCCAACTTCAAAGGGCGCGCCTGGATATAAACACTGAAAGAGGTGTAAAATGTCAGTATCCAATTGTGGATTATTGGACACTAAATTAAAGCGATGCTGTAAACACCGCATAATCTGATGTCGATGCATCAGAGGGGCAGTTCGAATAGCAAGGTTTTTCGTTAGTTTGTTTAATGCTTTAGAATTTACACTGAAAATTTTTTGGAGCAGCGCCTTCAGGTTTTCCTGTTCTGATTCTTCTGTAGGGGCATCTGCTGTAAAGAGAGTAAAAATTTTAGAACCTGCAGTGTCAAGGTTTTCAATATCAGGGTGGTTAACAATTGCAGGATACTGGTCAAGGGATAACCAAATCGCTTCGATAAAAATATTGTCCAAGACATTGGATGAAGTATTTATTGAGCCATTTTGTTCAGATGAACGGGACACTTTGTCTGTCTCCAATACTAATGTATTATGCAGATCAAAAAACTTTTCAAGTGTATCCGTTGAAACTAAACCACTTTTTTTTATATTGTTAATCTCATTTACGTGGGTTTCAAAATCCTTTAAACCTTCCAAGATAATTTCCCAATTACTCGGGGTATTATCCTGATGCCACGTGTTGACGTTCACAACCCCCTCCTCCCTTTCCACTTACCTTCTGTAGAACGCTGACATCTATGCTTTACATTCAGGGTGAAATACAAAAATTTATAACACCTGCTGGTAGGCGTCCTTGAAAAAGCGCCTACCAACGATGTATCATCATTCGATAAATTTACAATAATTAAGATTAACAAGAGACACAAAGTCCGTGAATCCTCATCAATCTACGATAAGTGCCATTATAAAGGCAATTCAGAATTACTTTCTTTCTCTTCTTCGGAGTCATCAGCCTTTTCGGGCGTATCGGTTTGTTGCGCACCGAAGATTAAGGAATCAAATTCATCAGAAGCAGCGCTGGAACTTGCAGCGGCAAGAAATTCTTCCTCTTCAGAACGTGAATCAGTGCCAGCGAGTTCTTGCGCAACCGCCGATCTGCCCTTTGCTTTCTCACGAATTTCTCGCATCCGTGTCAATTCCGCAGAAGTGCCATCCGTACTAATACCTGATAGCAGATCCGCGACTTCCTCTTGCTCGCGTGCTGTAATCAGATCAGCAACCGCTTCAGATTGCTCAGTCTTAATTTTATCCAAATCACGGTGGAGACTGGTTATCTGAAGTTTATGGGATTCAATATCTTCTTGTGCCCGTTCAATGTCTTGTTCAAGCTCAGTGACGCGAGCGTTTTTCTCCTCCAAAGTGGAGTGAAAATCGTTATAGGCGGTAACACATTTGACATATTCTGGATCCTGTTTGATCTCCTCATCTGGTGTACCAGCTTTTTGCAGATCAGCGGCTGTGCTTTTCGCTTTCGCGATTGCGCCTGCCTTCATCTGTTCAAGTTTGTCAATGTCATCCGTAAGACCTTTCAGTGAATTTTTCTTATTTTCAACAAGTGCAATCAGTTGTCCAATCGCATTTTTGTAACGTTGGATATTCCCCTGTTTGTCGCGGATAATGTCTTCATAAGCACCGCGTACTGCTTCGGGGTTTTCCATAAGTTTATCAGCCTGCTCGTGTGCACGGCCGGTTAGTGTATACCAAATTGCTTTGAAAAAACGGGTGAAGCCGTTTGCCATTAGTAATTCCTCCTATGTGAAAGTTAAGTTTATTCAAATTTATTCCTGAATTTTACAATAATTACAATCTTAAAACAAGTTATGATATTTATCCATATTTTATCCGTTAAGAGTAGATGGGAATGCTGATTTCAGTATTGATTTAAGACGCGAAGTCCTCCAAATCTGTTAAGTTCTTTTGTTTCCATCCGTTTCTGATTGTTTATTATCACCTTCGACTTCTTTTGGCCGAATTTCTTCTTGTATCCTTGTCAATTCTATTGAAATATCATTCTTACTAATACCTGATAATGTATCACTAATTTCCCTTTGTTCGCGTACAGCGATCATATCAGCAACAGCATCAGATTGCTGTGTTTTAAGCTTGTCCAGATCACGATGGAGACTGGTTATCTGAAGTTTATGAGATTCAATATCTGTTAATGAACGTTGGATATCTTGTTCAAGTTTAACGACACGAGCGTTTTTCTCCTCCAAAGTGGCGTGAAAATCATTATAAGAAGTAATATGTCGGACATAGTTTGGATGCTGTTCGATTTCCGTATCTGACGCACCTGCATCTCGCAGTTCAGCGGCTGTGTTTTCTGCTTTATCAATTGCGCCTGCCTTCATCCGTTCCAATTCAACAATGTCACTTGTAACACCCTTCAGTGTATTTTTCTTTTGTTCAATCAGCGCGATCGAATGCCCAAGCACATTTTTGTAACTCTGGACATCCTCCTGTTTAACACGAAGTAGTACCTCATAAGCAGCACGCACTGCTTTGAGGTTTTCTGTGTGTTTATTGCTCCGCTTCTGTGCACGACCAGTAAACGCGTACCAGATTCCTTTGAAATAACGAACAATACTTTTTACCATTGGAATTTCCTGAGTGTGAGATTAAGTTTTATTTAAAATCTATTTGCGTGTCAATTCCCCTGAAGTACTATCCTTATTTAATACTTGTTAACGTATCAGCAATATCTCTGCGTTCGCTTGCCTCAAGCAGATCAGCAACTGCTTCAGATTGCTCTGTCTTAAACCTATTTAAATCACGGTGCAGACTGGTTATCTGAAGTTTATGGGATTCAATACCTTCTTGTGCCCGTTCAATATCCTGTTCAATTTTTGCAACACGAGCGTTTTTCTCCTCCAATGTGGAGTGGTAATCATTATAAGAAGTGATATGTAGAACATAGTCTGGGTGCTGTTCAATCTCCTTTTCAGGTATGCCTATTTTTTGTAGTGCAGCGGCTGTGCTTTCCGCCTTAGCGATTGCACCTTCCTTCATCTGTTCAAGTTTGTCAATGTCATCTGTGAGTCCCTTGAGTGAATTTTTCTTATTTTCAACAAGTGCGATGAGTTGTCCAATCGCATTCTTGTAACTTTGGACATCTTCCTGTTTTACACGAATTAGGACATCATAGGCATCACGCACTGCTTTAAGGTTTTGCGTGTGTTTATTGGTCCGCTTCTGCACACGACCTATAAGCGCATACCAGATTCCTTTGAAATAACGAACAATACTTTTTACCATTGGAAAACCTCCGGAGTGAGATTAAGTTTTCCCTACGGAAATAGTGTTCTGTCTACACCAAAATTGCGAGTCGTGTGAGTAATCGAAAATCAGAGTTCCCTCCTACAAAGAGGGATGTTCTGTAGGAGCGATCTCCGAATCGCGACCTTTACCCGCAAAATTTCGGTAGACACTCCACTAATCATTGAAGTTGCTTTCTTCGCAGATTCAACCTATGAAGTATCCGAAGTTTTTTAATATCTGTTAAGTTCTATTCTCTGCATCCGCTTGGGTTTGTTCATATAACACTTTAAGTTTCTTTATCTCTTTCTCACGAATTTTTTGCATCCGTGTCAATTGTTCTGAAGAGTCAACAGGACTAATACCTGATAACATATCCGCGATCTCCTCTTGTTGACGGGCAGTGATCAAAGCAGCAATCGCCTCAGTCTGCTGTGTCTTGATCTTTTCCAGATCGCGATGGAAAATTGTTATTTGAAGTTGATGAGATTCAATATCTTTTACCTCGCGTTCAATATCTCGCTCAAGCTCAGCAACATGAGCATTTTTCTCTTCCAATGTGGCGTGGAAATCTTTATAAGAGATTACACTTCGGAGGTAGTCAGGATGCTGTTCAATCTCTTCATCTGATTTACCTGCCTTTTTCAGTTGAGTGGAAGTATTTTCTACCTCAGTGATTGCATCCGCCTTCATTTGTTCAAATCTATCAATATCTTCTATAATACTTTTTAATGACTTTTTCTTTTGGTCAACAAATGCGATCAGTTGCTCAATCGCTCTTTTGTAGCGTTGGATATTCTCTTGTTTTTCGCGAATGATGTCTTCATAAGCACCGCGTAATGCTTCAGGGTTTTCAAAGAGTTTATTTCCCTGCTTATGTGCACGACCAGTGATTGTGTACCAGAGTGCTTTGAAAAAACGGGTAACGTTTGCCATTGGAATTTCCCCGAGTGTGAAATTAAGTTTCTTTACTACGAACACGTTATTGAAGTTTGCTCTCTTCAGCAGGTTCAACCTTTGGATGTGCGGTCACAGTATGGGTATCTTCTAATGAATTGCTCGTTTGACGTATCTCTTTATCAATATTTGGGGTGAATTCTCGTATCTGTTCATCAACCTTCTTTGCAAAAGCGAGACTTTCGTCAAGTTCTGTGCGAAGTCGTGAGAGTTCAGTCTCATTACTTTCAGGACTAAGCGTCAGCACGCGGGCATAAAGGTGTGAAAGTTGAACAATTGTTTGTTGAACATCTGCTATCTGCTGTTCTCTGTGTTCTTGTAAAACTTTTTTCACAGTCGCCAATTGAGAATCTCTTGATTTCTCGTGCATCTTCAGCGTGTCTTTCAAACACTGAACAGCTTGCGTAAAGAGTTCAGTGACTTTACCAGTAATTTCTGCACTTACCGTAATAGGAAGGGTCGCCATCCAACCAGCGTCTCGTGCCTCCTCCTGAAAAGATTGATGCAAGGCGCGAAGTTCCTCAAGCATCTGCTCTGTTCTTTTGTCGCCATCCTTTTCTAACTGTTCATGCAACGCGTTCAGTTCTTGTTCCTGTTTTTGTTGTGCTTCATGGAGTATCTCTTCATGAACGCGTTTAGCAATATCATCTGTACCGGTTGTCCACTTTGTAATCAGCGCACCAATAGGAAGACCGATACCGATGACCGCACTTGCAAATAGGTAGAGAATCTTCGGTTCTAAATTAAACACCCATGACGCGAAAACACCAAGCACACCCGCTGCAAATGGGTAAATGACATAAGGGTTACTAATAAGATGAAGTAAGAATTTCTCTCGAAACAATTTTCTATCAATCAACGTTTTCCCCAAATTGCATGCATCAGAATTTGTTAATTGCTGCCTTATGTTCTATTAAACTTACTAACAATTACAAGTACTACCTATAAAACCCCTCCTCAATTTTAACACATCATTCAGGAATTTGTAAAGAGAATTAACAACAAAATCCTGTCCGTGTATTTGGCAGCATAAGAAATATACCAGAAGCAAGCGGAATATGCAGCTGATAGCAGGGTTATTTAGTTTTAAGAATAATCAGTTGATGAGTGTTACTTAATAGTTTATATCGTAGGTCGGGTAGAGCGGACGCGAAACCCGACACGTTTTGTTCATGTCGGGTTTCGCGTCCGCTCTACCCGACCTACAAGAGGTTATATTGAAATGTGAAAAATATAACAGGAAAACCGAAAACTAAATATCCCTGCAACCGATAGAGACAGTATTGAATACATCACTGTGATGTGTTATAATTCAACCATTATAAAAAGACAAGTCAATTCGTCCATTCATCTACACTTTTGGATTGAAGAATAGGACTAAAGGAGGGATTTGTGGCATTTGATAGTATTATCGTTGGTGGAAACATCGTTGATGGCACAGGCAAGCGTGAACCTTATGTTGCAGATATCGGTATTCAAGGCGATAGAATCACAGAAATTGGAGACCTTGAAAAGGCAGAAACGTCAAACCGTATATCAGCAGATGGATTAGTTGTATGTCCCGGTTTCGTTGATGTCCACGTGCATTCTGAAATCTCTTTGCTTGGTGGGCGTGACCAGTTTGCTGCTGTGATGCAAGGTGTAACCACCCATTTAGCCGCACCAGACGGTTTTGGATGGGCACCTCTGCCCACAAAACTCGCGCAGGAGCTATGGCACTATACACAATTTGCGTATGGAGATGACAAAGTTCCGCTCAATTGGCAAACACCAGATGAATATCTCACTATGTTCAATGGGCAAATCCCTGCCAACCTGTATCCGCAAGTGCCGCACTGTGCTGTTCGTCTTGGCGCGATGGGGTGGGACGCGCGTCCTGCTACCACCGATGAACTGAAAGTTATGGAGCGAACCACTCGCGAATGGCTTGAGGCTGGAGCGTGTTGTCTCTGTTTAGGTCTGGATTATCAACCTTCTGCGAATGCTGACTTGAACGAGTTGGTTTATCTTTCAAAAGTTGCTGCAAGTTATGATGCGATCTACGCTGCACATATCCGTTACCAATTGATTGGGAGAAAACCTGCTTGGGAAGAAACTATTGAGATTGCACAACAGGCAGAGATTCCGGTTCATATTTCACATGAACGAGTTGACGATGAATCGGCGGAAGTGCTTGATCGGGTCAACCGTGAAGATATAGACTTAACTTTTGAATCCTACCTCTATCCCGCCGGGATGACGCACCTTGCCATGATGCTCCCAATGGAATATCAGACCGGCACACCTGATGAAATGTTAGCTAATCTGGAAAATCCTGATATTAGAGAAAAATCACTCCCATATTTGCGAGAAAAATTAGGGGAAGGCAACCAAATTGTAGGCTACAATAAGTCTGGTAGATTCATTGGCATGATACTCTCCGAAGCTGCAAAACGTGAAGGTAAATCTAATGAAGAATTTGCATTCGATTTCATCCAAGAAGAATTAGCAATTGAAACCTTTGTAATGCCATGGGTAACATCATCAGAAGAAAATGAACAGATTTTGAACCGCACTGCAAGCCATCCACGAATGATGATTGCCAGCGATGGTGTTTACAACATCCCACATCCACATCCACGGAGTTATGGCTGTTTTGTGCAGTATCTTGGGAAATTCGTACGGGAAAGACAGTTAGTCTCATTGAAAGAAGCAATTTATAAGATGAGCGGTTTTCCCGCAGAACGATTCCGTCTTTCAGATCGTGGAAAAATTGCGTGTGGACTCGCTGCGGATATTGTAATTTTCAATCCTGATACCGTAGCAGATCGCTCCACATGGTTTGATCCGGTGCAGCCCCCTGTCGGTGTAGATTGGGTATTTGTTAATGGAACGCTGGTAATTGAAAATGGTAACGTAACAGGAAGACTGCCGGGAAAAGTCTTACGCCATGATAAATAGAAGTGAAACATGAATGAAAAAACTACCGATATTTATGATTTAACTATCATCGGCGGCGGAAGTGCAGGACTCGTGCTTGCTGTGGCCGGTGCTAAACTCGGTAAAAAGACTGCGCTTGTGGAAAAACATCGTATCGGTGGTGATTGCCTCTGGACAGGATGTGTGCCTTCAAAAGCATTGCTCAAAGCTGCGAAGGTTGCAAATTATATTCAAAACGCGGAGAAATATGGCATCACAACCTTAGAAACTAAACCTGATTGGCAAAAAGTGACAGAATATGTGCGTAGCACACAACATGTCATTGAACACGAACATGACAATCCTGAACGGTTCCGTGAGATGGGAGTTGATGTTATTTTCGGAGATGGGCGTTTTGAGTCACGCGATACGTTTGTTGTGGAAGATACAGAAAACGTGCAGACTCAAACGCTCAAAAGCAAAAAATTTGTGATTAGCACAGGTTCTCGTCCGCTCGCGCCGCCTATACCTGGATTGGAATCATGCAATTATTTGGACAGTGAAAATGTGTGGGAGTTGAAAGAACTTCCTCAACGGCTGCTTGTTGTCGGGGCAGGTCCAATCGGCATTGAATTGGGACAGGCATTTCATCGACTTGGGGCAAGCGTTACGATAACACAACGGAGCGGACGTATTCTAACAAAAGAGGATGTCGATGTTTCTGAACGGATGTTGAATTATCTTACATCAGAAGGCATTGATATTCGACTTAATACGGATATAACAAAGATTGAAAAACAAAAGGACGGTGTAAAAATATCGTTTTCGGGGTTACAAAATACATCTACCAACAATAGCCAAGAACAAGTTTATAATAAGATTCTGATTGCCGCAGGACGCGCGCCAAATGTTGAAGGATTAGGACTTAAAAAAATTGGAGTGAAGGTTAAAAAAAACGGAATCGTCGTTAATGGACAACTTCAGACACATGTGAAAAACATATACGCTGCAGGTGACGTAATTGGACACTATCTTTTTACACATGTGGCAGCATTTCAAGCACAATTGTTAGTGCGAAATTTCCTTTTACCTTTTTCCAAAAAGATAAACTATTCTGTTGTACCTTGGACAACTTTTTGTGATCCAGAGGTTGCTCGGTGTGGATTGACGGAAGCAGAAGCCCGTGAGAAATATGATGATATTGATGTGTTCACACTGGATCAGGCAGATGTTGACAGAGCAGTTGCTGAAGGAGAAACACACGGATTTAGCAAAGTCATTGCAAGTAAATGGAGAGGAAAGATATTAGGGGTACACCTTGTTGGCGCAAATGCTGGAGAGGTTATTCATGAGTATGTTTTGGCGATGCAGGAAGGGATTCCATTGCGGAAGTTGAGCGGAATGATTCACGTGTATCCGACTTATTCGAGCAGTGTGTGGCGTGTGGCTTCGAAATGGTTGTCTGAAGGAACACTTGTTCGGACGTTGCGAAGGTTGATTGGAGCGGGGTAAAGCCAATTAGGCTTAACAAAAAAGAGTCGAAACTACATCTCTAAACGGTTGAGAAATTTCAGGGATTCTAACCTAACGCATATAATATCGGCTAACACGCTGCGCTTTTCAAGATTGCAGTTCCGACTCACCTAAGGAGGCTTAGGAAGTGTTAAGCAATTTCTATGCCAATAAAAAGGGGTGTTTTGGTGGTTTGTTCGGTAAAATTGCTTACTTTTTGGACAATTTGATGATAAAAAAACAGACATTGTTCAGGGATGGTTTCGCGACCAGGAGGTCGCTCCTACAAGAAGAAACTCTTTAAAATAAAATTTCGGCAACCCAAGAATGGAACAAATGAATGGTTATAGTAAATTACCCTTTCACAACACCAATCGGACGGAGACGCGCAACACGGCGTGAAAGCCCCGCTTCGTCAACAACGCGGACAACTTCATCAACATCTTTGTAAGCCTCAGGCACCTCCTCCTGCAACGTGCGCTTACCTTCAGCACGAACAAAGATACCTTGTTTCTCAAGATCGTCTTTGATGGATCTCCCTTTTGTCAAATCAATCGCTTTCCGCCGTGAGAGGACTCTACCCGCACCATGACATGTTGTGCCCCAAGTCTCTGCCATCGCCCCCGGATTGCCGACAAGCACATAAGAAGCTGTCCCCATATCGCCGGGTATCAACACGGGTTGCCCAACTTTCTGATATTTTTGCGGAATTTCTGGATGTCCTGCGGGGAATGCACGAGTTGCCCCCTTACGATGGATAAACAACTCCCGTTCTTTACCATCAACTTTATGTTTTTCAAACTTCCCGATGTTATGTGCAACGTCGTAAACGAGTTCTAAACCGAGTTCATCTTCAGTTGTGTCAAAAAACTTCATAAAGGTCTGACGTACGAGATGCATGATACATTGCCGATTGTTCCATGCATAATTTGCGCTACACGCCATTGCGGTAATGTAATCTTTGCCCTCTGGGGAATTGAGTGGTGCAGAAGCAAGTTGCCTATCAGGAAGGTTTATGCCGTATCTCTCTGCCACCTGTACCCAACTTTTAACATGCTCATCACAAATCTGATAACCAAAACCGCGCGAACCTGTATGAATCATCACACAGATATTTCCCTCGCTTAATCCCATTGCATTCGCAGCTTCCCGATAAAAGATACGATCAACCGCTTGCACTTCAAGAAAATGGTTGCCAGAACCGAGTGTGCCGAGTTGATTTTTTCCGCGTTCTAATGCGCGTTGACTGGCAGCATCAGCGTTTGCTTGTTTAAGATATCCTGTAGCTTCAGTAAATTGGAGGTCATGCGGATGCCCGTATTCGCGCTCAATTGACCAACTTGCGCCTTTTTCTAACATCTGACGTTCTTCTTGGACTGTAAGACGTATCTTACCCTTAGAACCAACACCGCACGGCACGTTTTCAAATAACTTGCCGACGAGTGCTTTTGTCTTACCTTCCAGCTGCGAAATATCAAGATTCGTCCGAACAAGACGAACCCCACAATTGATGTCGTATCCAATGCCGCCGGGAGAAACGACTCCATCCGCCTGCGGATCGGTTGCTGCAACACCACCGATAACAAATCCGTATCCCCAATGCAAATCGGGCATTGCAAGAGAGTGTTTAACGATACCGGGCAGATGTGCCACGTTTGCTACCTGTTGTAAAGCCTCATCGCTTTTTGCCTGGTTAAGAAGTTTTTCGTTGGCGTAGACAATCCCGTCTACCCGCATTCCTTTCATATAATTTTTTGGGATTCGCCAACGGTATTCGTCAATTTTTTGGAGGATTACGTTTTGTGCCATGATATTCCTTTCCGACATGTTTTTATTTTTCTTACGCTTTTTGTGCCACCATACTTGCGAGGATCCCCAGGATCGTATCGCACTGTGAGATTTGATAGGCATTCATGTCAATGTAGAGTTTCTTTTTTTCTAATTTGAGGAAAAGCCAATCTATCCCGGATGTAATGGTTCCATAAATGCAGGCGATGTCATTCCCTTCTTCTGCGTTAAAACGTTGTGCAGCTACCATTTCCGCAACGCACTGCCCAAGCCCTGCTGTCAGATCGTCCCTTTTTGCTTCAACAAGGATGAGGGCCGGGGCTTCCAAATAAAATTGCTTCGGCGATAAACTTACTAAAAAATCGCAAACCCCAGTGAGCCCATCTTCGGCATCCACGTTAAAGTCAATCCCAGAAAAAAAACTGATGCGTCGCTCGAAGTGTTCCCGGAGCTCAACGAGAACGAAGGCAACAATGAGTTCTGATTTTGCCTTCTCAGTGCCAATAGCAAATGCTAATGGAACGTTTCGCTCCAACACTGTGGTGAGCAGTTCACTCGGCTTCACCGGCTCACTGGCAGCGAAAATACCAGGGGCATCAACTTCTTCTAAATCAAATGCTTCCAGCACTGTGTCTAAAGTAAAATTGCTGTACGCCATCTGGGAGAATCTCCTTGTAACAATTTTGCCGGTACGGGGGGTGTTGCAACCCGATGCACATTCCGCCTATAACGGAATGTTAGATTAGATTTCTATTATACAGCACTTTTCTGGAGAACGCAACATTTGTCTGAATCGTGGAGGACACAGAGAACACTAATTTTTTTGTAAATGGAAGCGCGAAAATCTTCACCGCCTTCATTTATAGTGCTGAGAGTTCGGGCAATTCTATCCACCTTCGTGTCTGCCAGGATTCCATACCTTTTTCTGCTAGCTGTACACCCTTTGCACCTTCAAGCAGTGTCCACGGAAACGGTTCATCGTTAACGACATGACGTAGGAACAACTCCCATTGCGCTCTAAAAGCGTTCTCGTAGGTTTCTTGTTCCGGAATCTTAAGCCATCCATCAAAAAATTTGATCGGTTGTTCAATATCAGGATTCCAAACAGGACGCGGCGTACCAGATAGCGGTTGAATCCAGCAATCTCTCAATCCAACAACAGCGGACCCTTTCAAACCATCTACCTGTATCGTCAATAGGTCATCACGGCGGACACGGACTGCCCAAGATGAGTTAAAGTGAGCAATAATTCCATCTTCCAATTCAAAGGTGGCATACGCAGCATCTTCTGCTGTACATTGATACGGTTTGTTTTCCTCATCCCATCTTTGCGGAAGATGCGTAGTGGCAATACAGGATACTCCCTTGACTGCACCAAAAAGGTTATCTAAAACATATCGCCAATGGCTAAACATATCAAGGATAATGCCACCGCCATCTTCGGAGCGGTAATTCCATGATGGACGTTGCGTTGGGATTGCATCACCTTGAAAAACCCAATAGCCGAACTCACCGCGCACAGCGATGATTTTTCCGAAAAAGTCCGCGTCAATCAGTCTTTTCAGTTTCTGGATACCGGGCAACCAGAGTTTATCTTGAACGACACCGTTTTTAAGTCCTGCTTTTGCCGCTTGTTCATAAAGACTATACGCATCTGTTGAAGTCGTAGCGGACGGTTTTTCACAATAGATATGTTTTCCAGCTGAGATTGCCGCTTTGACTGCATCAACGCGGCGTGATGTAACTTGCGCGTCAAAATAAACGGTATAAACGTCATCAGCGAGTGCAGCGTCAAGGTCTGTACTCCACTTTTCAACGCCAGTAGATTCAGACAACTTCTCTAATTTTGCTGGATTTCTGCCGACGAGAAACGGGTCAGGCATAATCACTTCACCATCACCGATTGGGATACCGCCATCTTCAGCGATTGCTAAGAGCGAGCGGATAAGGTGTTGATTTGTTCCCATCCTGCCGGTAACACCGTTCATAATGATACCAACACGATGTGTTTTCTGGGTATGATTTGTCATTACAATCCTTATTCTTTAGGTTTGTCAGTGCATTGAGGCGCTGCACCTTCGGGGAGAGGTGGCACATCTATACCAGCTTTTGGAAGTGTACCGGCAAGTTCTTGTTTCCAATGGTCAACATCTCCTGCTGGACCATAGCAATAGACCATTTTCATCGGTGTATCGCTGGTGTTTGTCAATTGATGGAAGACCCATGAGGGGATAAAAACGGTCTGTCCTGTGGAGATCGTTTGCCGTTCCTCACCGAGACACATCTCTCCTTCACCTTCAACGATAAAGTAGATCTCTTCCTGTTCGTGATTGTGCCACGGGACTTGTCCTCCGTTGGGTTCTAAAACGACGAATCCCATACAGAATTCGTCTATCTGTATCGGGGATGCACCGCCAACAAGATTTCTGGTTAATCTACGGGCAGGATATGTTCTGCCTTCCATTTCATTTACGTCTGCGATTAACATTATGTTATCCTTTCCAAGTAATTTTATGATGTTCTATTTAAAAAGTTCTGCAACTGAACAAGAAAATCCTTCTACTACCTCTTCACCACTGAGCGTATCATTTCGTGTGAGGGTTGTGATTTCTGTTTCTGAACGATAGACAGTTACCGTTTTGGCTGGGGGTGCGATCACCCATACCAACTGTGTACCCGCTTCCAGGTATGCAAAAACCTTTTCTTGAATTCGGTGTAATGTGTCTGAAGGAGAAACAACTTCAACTGCAAGGTCCGGGGGAACTGGGCATGCTTTACTTAGACTATCGGGCATATTGGCATTTGAAAGAAAGGCAACATCTGGCATTAGAACACGATCTCCAACTGTGAATCCTACATCCATATAGATGTCCCCTAATTGGTTTTCACGAATGTAAAAACCTAATGGTAAAAACAGGTTCGTACTTATCCTGCCATGTAGCATTGATGGAGGTGGCATAGGCACTAATTCTCCTTTAATGTATTCATACCCCTCTAAATCGCTTTCCAGGAATTCCTCCAAAGTCATCTTGGGAATCTCCGTGGGAAGACTATCTGACGTGATTTGATGAACTTCTTGTGCATCCATTGTTTCTCCTCCTATGATATGTAATCCCAGGTTTTCTACTGTCTATTGACAATTTACCACAGTCCACTTATAGAATTCAACTGCTTTTTATTTGCAAAGTTGCAATAGTATAGGCGTGCGCGCTTACACAGCACACACGCCTATATTTATCAAACACTTTACTGTATACTTATGCTTGCCCTTCAATTACAGCCTGCGCTGCAGCGAGGCGAGCGATCGGCACACGAAACGGAGAACATGACACGTAATTGAACCCTAATCCGTAGCAGAACTTGACGGAATTCGGTTCGCCGCCGTGTTCACCGCAAATCCCAACTTTCAAGTCAGGGCGTGCGGCACGCCCTTTTTCACAACCGATTTGCAATAGGCTGCCGACACCTTCTTGGTCAAGGATTTGGAACGGATCGTATTCAAGAACACCGTTTTTAACATAGTCGTCAAGGAATTTCACAGCATCGTCACGACTCATGCCAAACGTTGTTTGCGTGAGGTCGTTTGTTCCATAAGAGAAAAATTCGGCTTCTGCGGCGATTTTGTCAGCAGTGAGTGCTGCACGGGGCAGCTCAATCATTGTGCCAACGAGATATTCTACGCGAGTTCCGGTCTCTTTAAAAACTTCGTCTGCTGTATCTACAACAACTTTGCGCTGTAATGAGAGTTCATTGATATGTCCCACAAGCGGGATCATAATCTCTGGTAAAACCTTGATACCTCGCTTGACAACATCAACAGCGGCTTCAAAGATTGCACGCGCTTGCATCTCGGTTATCTCTGGATAAACGATACCGAGTCTGCATCCACGATGCCCGAGCATTGGATTAAATTCGTGTAATTCTTCAACGCGCTCACGGAGTTTTTGCGGGTCAACGTTAATCCTTTCGGCAAGATCACGGATTTCAGACTCGTTTTTAGGCAAGAATTCGTGCAGAGGTGGATCAAGCGTCCGGATGGTAACTGGATAGCCAGCCATCGCCTCAAAGATTCCGATGAAATCTGAACGTTGATGGGAAAGCAGCTTCGCCAATGCCTGTTTTCGTTCTAACGTTTCATCTGCAAGGATCATCTCACGCACAGCGTCAATACCTGTCCCGAAGAACATATGCTCAGTCCGGCAGAGACCGATGCCTTCCGCGCCAAATCCTCTGGCATTTTTGGCATCTTCCGGCGTATCCGCGTTGGTACGAACGTCCAGGGTACGGACCTCGTCTGCCCACTCCATAAGTGTTCCGAATTGTCCGCTTAATTCAGGTTGAATGAGCGAAACTTGCCCGTTTAATACATCGCCTGTGGAACCGTTGAGCGTGATGAAATCACCTTCGGCGTATCGTTTCCCGCCAGCAATGAATTCAAGTGCTTCTTCATTGATAAACAGATCCGAACAACCAGCAACACAGGATTTTCCCATGCCGCGTGCGACAACAGCTGCGTGGCTTGTCATACCGCCACGTGCAGTGAGAATACCTTCAGCAGCGTCCATTCCGCCAATATCTTCAGGTGATGTTTCTGTCCGGACAAGAATAACTTTTTCACCTTCAGCTGCAAGTTCTTCAGCACGAATAGCTGTGAAGACAACCTTACCGACTGCGGCACCAGGAGAGGCTGGCAAACCTTGTGTGATAACTTCAACAGACGCGTCTGGGTCTACACTTGGATGCAACAACTGGTCAAGATCGTTCGCTGGAACACGTGTCAAAGCAGTTTCTTTATCAATTAAGCCTTCTTCAACCATCTCTACGGCAATTCGTACTGCTGCCTGACCCGTGCGTTTTCCGTTCCGTGTTTGGAGCATGTAGAGTTTACTATCCTGAATTGTGAACTCTACGTCCTGCATATCGCTGTAGTGCTTTTCAAGTCTTAATCCGATGTCAACTAATTCATTATAGGCATCTGGCAAAATGTTTCTCAATTCGGAGACCGGAAGGGGTGTGCGGATGCCAGCGACTACGTCTTCACCCTGTGCATTAATGAGGAATTCGCCATAAAATTGGTTTGCGCCGGTTGAGGGGTTACGAGTGAAAGCGACTCCTGATCCAGAAGTTCCACCCATATTTCCGAATACCATTGCTTGGACGTTAACAGCCGTGCGTCCGAGTTCTTCAGAAATATCGTTGAGACGGCGGTAGGTAATCGCGCGTGGGTTGCCTGAAGATTCAAAAACGGCATCCCGTGCCATATCCAACTGTTGACGCGGATTATCAGGAAAATCTTTGCCTGTGTGCTGTTTAACAGCGTTCTTAAATTCATTGACAAGTGCCGCTAAATCCTCGGCTTCTAACTCAGTATCTAATGTAACACCTTTCGCCTTTTTCTTTTCTTCAAGCAAATGCTCGAATTCATCGTGATCAACATCAAGTACAACGTTTCCGAACATCTGAACGAAGCGACGGTATGAGTCGTACGCAAAACGTTCGTTTTCAGATTTGGTAATGAGTCCCTTCACAGCGTCATCATTTAAACCGAGATTCAGAATCGTATCCATCATTCCCGGCATTGACACTGCAGCACCTGAGCGAACAGAAAGAAGGAGTGGGTCCTCGGTATCACCGAATTTTGCGCCAAGCGCATCTTCTATTTTTTGTACGTTCTCGGTAATCTGTTGGTCAAGACCGCCGGGGTACTTTTTATCGTTATCATAGTAGTATTTGCATACTTCAGTGGAGATTGTGAAGCCTGGCGGGACAGGAACACCGAGATTGGTCATCTCTGAAAGATTTGCACCTTTTCCACCGAGAAGGAGACGCATTGTTGCATCGCCTTCGCCTTCACCGGCTCCAAAGAAGTAAACATACTTCGGTTGTGTCATTAAATTACTCCTGTTATTTGTCCTTATCGTATTGTTGTTATTGCTATTTTCTATAGAAAATGTAAGATATTTTCGATTTCACTATAAATGGAATTATATAGCGCTATCCCAAAAAAGTCAAAGAAAATCGGTTAATTCTATAATTATGCCTGGTGTGGTTAGAGAACAGTATTCAATGCATTATCAAGGTCTTCTCTAAATTGATTTTCTTGTGCCGTGTTATAGAAGGAAGGCACGCCAATGATACGATATTTACCATTTTCTAACAGGACTCTACTTGGATACTCGGCACAGATTTCTTGCAGAAATTTCTCTTTCCATCGGTCATGTTTAGCGATATGCTGCCCTTTGGGTTCAATAAAAAGTTGGTAAAACAATGCCTTGCCGTTTTTCTCGCGTAGGAACAAAACAAAATCGGGTTGAAATCCTTGTCCATCAGTGAAATTATAGAGTGAGAAGTGTCCCTCGTTGCGAAGTAGATATACGGTCTCGTAGTCTTTTTCTGTTTCCTTAATCCATCTATCTAACAAACGCACAAATGCCCTTTCTTCACTCGTGCCGTAGAGGGTATCAAAGACAAACCAATCTTTAACCGAAACAAAATGTGTAAACTGTGGGTCTTCTTTAGACTTTAAGGTATCGGGACTGAATTCCAAACGTTTATCTGTGAAAATGGCGTTGACGAATTCTTCATGAAACTGTGTTGTGCCTTCGTATTCGGTAATCTGTTCGCGGATATCGGATTCAATTTGACCTAACAAACCGCAACATGCAGCCAGTTTTTCAGCGCGATTGATTCCTAACTCATCGACGTTTCCTTGAAGGTTGATTGTCAACCCTCCAAGATAGTCCTCAGAGATGATAAATTCGCTCATAGATGTCAACTGTGGGAAATATCTTTTGACTGATGCGAATGTAAAAAATGGGTTGCGCGCAATCGCAACTTTAACGATATTCATCTTAACATCTTTTACTGGCAAATCCTGCGGGTCTTCGTCAGAAACAACCGGAACGTTTTCATTCTTGAGTGCTGTAATTGTACCTCCCTGACCCGTAGCGATCTGATGTGCATAGTCCTTCTTCTTAACCCCTAAATCCTCAAAAGATTCAATATGTTGATAGTTTTTCTTAACGCGTCTGTTAAGCCAAACAACGCCTTTTTTGTAAAAGTCGGTTTCTTTGAACGAGTCTTTTAGTTTGATTTCGCGGGGAACACGATCATTATCCATCATACCTTCATCAATTAATGCAGAGCGGATTTCGGAAATGTAACGTGGGTTGTGCATGCTGTGGTAATGGAGTTCTTCTAATACGCGGAGTTCATGGTCAAGGTCCTCATCAAACTTCCGACGGAACTTGTCTGGGTGATCTTGCAGGACAAAAGGAAAATAGCGTGCCCCGCGTCCGATAAGTTGTGCTTCAGAAATTGTCGTTTTTCCTGAGTCGCGGGTTTCGTAACAACGAACTATGTCAAATAGATTCAGCACATCCCATCCTTCATTCAGTTGTTGCACGGCAAAGATGGCGCGGATCGGATTATCTTTGTCTTCAAGCGTGTTGATCAAAATCTGGTAGTTTTTTCTCTCCTCTTTACTGTTTACTGTGAGACAGAAATCTTCATCAAAATCGTGTTTCAGTTGTTGACACAACAACTCCGAACTGGTGTTATTTACATTAAAGAAACGAAACGCGCGTTGAACTGCTGGGACATCTGATTTTCGAATACTGTCAATCTGATCTGCTGTCAATTCATCAATTAGGGCATGAAAGTTTTTCTTGCTATCTTTTGAACGCTCAATTGATTTTTCCTTAAACAAAATAACAGGTTTATGAAGTGAGATCTTATATTTCGCAGCGACCTTCTGCTTGTATTGACTGAGTATGAGTGCTTGCAACATGCGAGACTGCGTGTCCATATCAAAGTGTACAAGCTCTATCTCTTTTGAAAACTTATCGTTTCGGAAGTTTATCAGATCGTAACGGTTGATAACCTTATTCCGATATTTCTCTACCATCGCATCGTTTTCGTAATCGTGTGTGGCGGTGAATTCTAACAATAGGTTATTTTGATTAGACTTGAAGATACGTTCTACCGTGTTTTCCCAACTTTCAAATAGTGTTAATCCTTGCTGAGTCCTTGTGCTAACATTCATGTGATGTGCTTCATCTGCTAACAGCACAATTTCCTGCTCAGCAAAATTTTCATAAGTTAGGGAATTTTCCTTTTCTGAATTCATATCGGTGTGGAGCTGCTGAATCGTTGTGAAGCAGATATTGATGTCGTTTTCGTTGACACCATCAAAATTGTCTACCTCTGTGACTGCGACTTTTTTCCCATCAATATGGATGTTCTCACTAAAGAGGTATTTTGTGGCGCGCGGATTAAGGAAGTTGTCTCTTGTTTTTTGAATAATATTGGTGGAGTTGACGAAAAAGAGGAAATTGCGGTAACCTTGTTCATACAAGTAGAGGATTAAGCCTGCCATGATAAGCGTTTTTCCGCTACCGGTTGCCATGTTGAATAGAAAATGCAGTGGTTCCCCTCCACCAGGGAAGTTATTTTCAAAACAGAGGAGAAACCGCGCGAACGCCTTTTTTTGGTATTCACGGAGTTCAAATGTAGGGTTGAGGTTATCGGTGAGGTGCTTCGGAATTTCGGTGTTTTGGATAGTACGTTTTCCGAATTCTTCTAAAACGAGATCGTATAAAAATTTTTCTGGCATTTTTCAGTTTCTTGTAAAAATGTTGGAATTAAAAAACCCAATCTTCTTTTCTAAACAATCCAAGTAGGTCAATGCATTCAATCCCTAAATCACTACAAACATTCGGGATTTTGGGTTTATCCTTGTTACGACTCGCTTTTTCCTGAGTCACTACAATACCATTTGGCAAGTCTTGTGCTAAAGCAATCACCCACGGATCACCACCTGATTCTCCAGTTTTAGGATTCACCAATATTGGAATTAAGGCTTGTGCTTTATTTTGGTCAATTTGATCTATTTTTACTTGTATATACGGTTTCAATTGTTTTTCTTTATACCATTCCTTTATCTCTTCATCTTTTACTTCGTCAAACACAAGGTCAGGCATTTTCAGTCTATCATTTCTTGCGAGTACCTCAAGTTGATCCCACAACGATGGAAAAACTTCTCTTGGATAAGAATGATGCGTCTCAATTAAGGAACTTGCATCTAAACTATAAACTATCTGATTTAAGTTAAAAATAGAATTCATGTAGAGATTTCACTCTCAATTGCCCGAAGATGTTTTGTTGCACAATTAGAATATGCTGAGGATAACTCAGCGAGTGTAATTCTATCCTCATGATAAGCCGTAAATGCTGTTCGTGCGAAATACTCACCGGAAGCATTCAAAAGTCGTTTATAGTACTTCGTTGGTACGTCTGTGTTGTCATCGGAAGTACTTTCATACTTTTTATGCTGTTCATTAGTGAAAGTTAGGTAACGATGCTGAGGAATTAATTTAAGCGATAAGAGTCGACACATGATCGCTGCAGGATTCACGTGGAAGTGTTTGGAAAGTTTAGACAAATCCTTTTTAAGGGTCTCTAAGTTGACCTTCTCTAATAATTCATCCTCAGGAAGCAAAACTTCAGCAGTCACTTTGTTACAAAAAGATTCAACCTGATTCCTTCTTTTAGTGTTTGCTTCTTCAAAATGGGTATTCTGAACTACACTTTCCCCGATAGCGAGATGAACTAACTCGTGTATAATTGTAAATATTCGGCTGTAAGGATTATCTTTCGGGTTGATCACAATTATCGGAAAAGGGTTTTCAGAAATGCAGAATCCCCGCATTGTTTTCAGATCAACAGAGAGGTGTGTGTTTACAGAAGTCTGACAGACAAGAATTCCTTTCCCCTCAACGGTCCGTTTCCAAAATTTTAGAGCGGCGTATTTGTCCTTTTCTTGCTGTAGTTGTTTTCTGTTAAATTCAAGAAATTCCGTTATTATTTGTGCTGCCTGTTTTGGATCTGTCTGTATATCAAAGGCAAGTGCCACATGAGGTGGAGACTCCTCTAAGAGTTCGCAAAGATCAATTAGTCTCTCGCGCCTTTCATAAGCCTCAATGATATTAGCATTTAATTTATACGTCTGTTCCTCATCTGGTGCAGATGATTTCGTCAATACCCTAAAATCTGTAAGCGGTTGAAAACCGGTGGGCGATTCTGGCAAGTAGAAAATAGAGACATGAGTCTTATAAAGTTTTGCTATCTTCTTTAATTGCGCAAAGGTAGGTTTCTCTGTACCGCTTTCCCATGCTTCAAGACGTTCAGGGTCTATCTTTAATTTTTCCGCCGCGAAGTCAAGGTCTAATCTGATACGTCCTTCACGTACCCACTTTAGAACTTCTGGCGTAATGAGTGCTTTTACAGATTTAGCCATGATATACATCCTGCGAAACTTAGAGATAATAAATCGATAGAAAATATAAATTTAACGCGTTGTGCTAGTTAACATTGGTATGTTTATATTTCACATGTCCGTCTCGTTTGGGTTGAATTCCGTAACTTTTCCGATACCTGATGACCTCAAAAGTAGGAGGGAACTCCGATTCCCGACGACAAACGGGTCGCGATTCGGAGATCGCTCCTACAAATATGAAAAGTTATAAAAAACAACAAAACTATCACGTAACTAGCACAAGTCGTAAATTTAACATATAACATATAACATATAATATATAATATATTTTGTGAATTAAAGTATAACACAAAAGAAGTGTGTTGTCAAGATACGATTTCCGCAACCGTAAAAATCTTCCTACTCTCCATAAAACTTTTCATTCAAATCCTTATCATCATCGCTAACCTCAAAATCCGCATCCTCTATTTCAGAGAGGTTAACATAAAGTTGATTTTTATCCAGCAATTCTACCAATAGGTGTTTCTGTGCCTCAAGGTCACCGATGGCGATGAAATCATCTATTGCATCTTGCGGCATTTCTGCGTTGACATACCAATTCAGGAACGAGTTTTCGGCGATCTCTCGCCAGAGTGCGACAAGTTCTTCGGAGGATTGCGCGGCTTGGATTTTGTCCATATATGCTTGGTTGTATTGCATCAGTTCACAGTAGATAAAATCGCCACCACCCTTGAAATCAACTTCGTTAGAAATTCCTGTTAAATCACCTTCAATTACATTCTTTAAACGGGTTACACTATCATTTTCATGGTAATCCAACTGTTCAATGCCGATGTAAGCACGTTGTAATTTATGTGCTACGGCAAGTGTAGTGCCAGTACCACAAAAGAAATCCAGCACAATATCGTTTTCTTCTGTCGTTATTTCAACAATTAATTTTAATAGGGCTTCAGGTTTCTTACCGCTACGCAATTCTACACCTCCCTCATGACGACAATTGCCAAAAGTATCAGCAAAATTATAAAAATTAGGGATTACAAGTTCCTTCAATGATTCTCCGCTTTGCATTTCTTCTAATCTTGAAGTGGGTATTCCTGAATAGAATTTTCCTTTAGTAGCCCCACTTCTTTTGGGCCCCGTAAAGTATCTATAACCTAAACCGTCTTCCCCTATGCCTTCAACTTTATACAAGCATCTGAGTCCATCAATTGCGACTCTCGGAGCAATATATGTACCAAAAAACTTGCCTGACGCATTATTTTTCAAAACTGTACCAGTTGCCCACGTTTCTTTGAGTCCAGTTAAAGACGCATCTTTTTGTATAATTTCGTATTGACCAGGTTTAAAAAGAACAGCAGGTTTTGAACCCAATTCCAAATGTTGCCCGCTGCTTTTTTCAACAATTTCCCAGACGAATTTTTCTATTGAGTATTCTTCAGTAGGTTTAATAGGTTTAAAATCTTTTTTATGATAAATATGAATCTGTTCAATAAGCTTTTGGTAATCATTTTTTTCAGATAACGTTTTTTGACCATACCGTACTTGAACATAAATTGTTGTCGCATAGGTAGCATCGTCAAAAATGTCGTCCATTAAGACTTTTAGATAAGCAGCCTCACTATCATCACACTGAACAAAAATAACACCATCATTTCTTAATAATGTCTTTGCTACCTCCAAACGATTTCTCATAAATGTTAGCCAACTGGAATGGTTAAAGCTATCGTTGTAGCCAAAACTATCACTTCCAGTATTATACGGTGGATCAATGTAAATGAGTTTTACCTGCCCGCGAAATTGCTGCTTGAGAGTGTGGAGTGCAATGAGGTTATTGCCTTTGATGATAAGGTTTTCTCGGATTGTGCCGTTTTTATCGCGTTGGATATTTGTTACGTCCTCTTCACCTGCGGCGGTGTGGCGTTTCCAGTTAGTCAGCACTTTCGGATCAAACATCCGATTGATTTCGTCTTGTGCAAGAATTTCGTTGAAGAATATCTCTTTGCGCTTTTCCTCTTCTTTTGTTTGTCCACCTTCAAGCACACAATCTTTGTAGGGCCAAACGAGTGAGACTTCGCCGCGTTCGCGGAGATATTTACCGTCAATGTTCAAGCCGATTTTATTTCGGAATTGGGTGTAGGAATTGGCGAGGAAGTTTTTGGCGGCGATGTAGTCAATGAAGGTGTTGTGGTTGAAAACCCAATGCCCGTCAATTTCGTCAAAGAAGGTGGATTTTATTTCTGGGTCGGAGAGCAACAACCTGATGAGATTATGGTCAAGTTTCCAGGCGTGGTCTTTAACTGCGGCGGGGAGGAGTTCGCCGGATTCGTCAGTAAAGTCGGGATGGGTTTTGAGGAGTGCAATCAGTTTTTCGTTGAAGTTTTCCTTTGGCATAAATGTAGTATCTTTCACAGCTCATCTGTGTTTCTCTCAGGAAATGTTACGCGATCATAAATCTCACGTAAAGGCAGTTTACATTGGGCTGAAACAAGTGGGAGGCGTTCTTCAAGGTTTTGAAAATCGGTTAGAATCCAATTGTTTTCTTGGCGGCTGAAGCATTCAACACAAATCTTATCTTGTGCAACGAGGACGTATTCCTGTAAAGATTCAATCTGTCGGTAGTGACTAAATTTTTCACCGCGATCATAAGCCTCTGTTGAAGGTGACAAAACTTCTACGAGGATAATTGGATTGAGGAGTATATCAAAGACATCGTCTTCAAAACGCGGTTCTTCACAAACGACAACGACATCGGGATAGAAATAGGATGAAGTGCTGGGTGTGCTTACCCGCATTTCGTTTGCATAAGTTTCGCAGCCTTGTCCCTTTAAACTGACATGGAGCACAGTGGATATATTCATAGTAATCAAATTATGTGCTCGGCTTGCCCCGGACATTGCGATTATTTTACCCTTAACGTACTCACTTCTAACTGTTTCTGCGTCAGGTATCGCCTTGCGTTCTAAAGTAATATATTCTTCGGGTGTGAGGTATGTTTGTGCTGCAGAAGTTGCCATAAGTTCCTCCGGTAATTGACGGATAATTTTATTATAGCGTAACTGGAAGTGCGTGTCAAGATTGGCATTAGATTTTGTTGAGGCAAGACATAATAACTCATAGTTATTTTTCTATTCGGATGTTTTAGGGTTAGATTGAATAAATCATTCTACTTGCCTCTTCAAATTCAGGCTCAAGTGGGTCAGTAGACAAGTATAACTTCTGGTAAGGCTCATACAGTTGGATATAACTCCAATTGACACCACATAATACTTTTCCATTATTGACAAGTTTGATAAATCTCCCTCGAAATTTTGCGCGTGTCCGTTCAGGTGGCGCATGCATCGCATGGCGAATCTGGGTATCATCTAAAATTCTTTCTGTCAAACCCCGTTTTTCTGCTTTGTAGAAAATGCCTTCATCTTGCCGAATGTTGTGGTATTCTAAATCTAAACGTCTCACCTCTGCCGAATCCCAGCTTAAAGAGCGGTGATTGACGTAAGTCTCAATCCATTTCCGCTTAATGACCCAATCAAGTTCACGTTCCAGCTGCATTGGGTCGTCTTCAAGGCAGGTCATGACGTATTCCCAACGCGCCATTACCTCGTCAGTGGTCGGATCAGATTCCGCCTGTTCAAGATACCTTTTTGCACATTCAAAGTATTGCCATTGAAGTTCAACAGCAGACAGCCGCTTACCGTTTTCAAGTTCAATAAGTCGTTTGCAAGTGATGTCCTCAGAAATTTCGTGAATTGCCTGCACAGAATTACGCAGTGCAAAACGCTCACTGATAAAATGATCTTCAATCATGCGGAGAATTATACCAGTTGTTCCGATCTTCAAAAAGGTAGAAAATTCGGACATATTGGAATCACCAACGATGACATGCAAACGTCTATATTTTTCTCGGTCCGCGTGGGGTTCGTCGCGTGTATTTATAATACCGCGTGCGGTCGTTGTAGCGATGGAAATTTCTTCTCGGATGTGTTGGGCGCGCTGCGAAATCTCATAGAAACCTTGGTCGCTTCGTTTGACTTTACCAGCGCCCGAGTATATTTGTCGGGTGACAAAAAAAGGGATGAGTTGTGATGCTAACTGCCGAAAACTAACTTTTTCCCGCTCCATGAGATAGTTTTCATGACAGCCGTAAGTATTTCCTACTGTATCTAAATTGTTTTTAAAAATAGTGATCTTGCCGCGAAAACCGTCTGCACGCATCCGCCGCTCAGCGGTTGTGGCAAGCCGCGTTACGATTCGTTCTCCAGCTTTATCATGTGCCACTAACTCTATAATATCGTCACATTCCGGGGTAGCATATTCAGGGTGACACCCAATGTCTTGATAAAACCGCGCACCGTTTTCTAAAAACACATCGGGATACATCCGCCCAGAAATGATCTCGCGAAACAGATACATAACTACATTCTGGACTGTTAGCTTTTTCCCTCTGTTTTTCTCTGGGGTACAGATTATCCCGTACTCGGTTTCCAATCCGTATATTCTACGATGCATGATTAAAAACCTCGGTTATCTCTTCAATGGAAAACCGATGAAATTTACGGCGTCCAGCGGTTGCGTCAAGACATGCAACTTCTATCGTTTGTGGCGATATCTGATATGGTTCCGACTCTCCTGCTTCAACACGTTCAAGAGTCCGTGAAGCAAGTTGTAATGCTTCGGCTAATTCTAAACCCTCTGTGTAGGTCTCTTTTAGGATATTAATGATAGCTTCTGCTCTGCCACCTATAACTGCAAATTTTTCCTCTTCGTGATAGGTCCCGTCAAAGTCTACATAGTAAATCTGGCTACCGACAGCAGGATTCCCATCCACCTCACACACGAGCAGTTCAATCTCTAACGGTTTTGCGTCCCATGCCTGAGCGATCGCCCCCATGTGCTGTGAATACAAGTTGGTCAGCCATTTTCCGGTGACATCTTCACGGTAGTAAGTATAACCTTTCACTTCAGATTCACGAATCCCTGCTACCCGAAGTGCCTCATATTCAGCAACACGACCCGTTGAGGCAAGTGCAATTCTGTCATAAATTTCAGAAATTTTAAAGGTTGTTCTGCGCGGGTTTTCGGCAACCATCAGCAGTCCGTCCTTATATTCTAAGGCAACTACCTCTTTCGCTTGCTCAATTCCGCGACGGACAAAGTCCTTCTTATCTTCCCAAATCTGTTCAGGCGACACGTAATAAGGCGTCGACATTCATAACTCCTCAAAATTTACCGAGTACGCAGAAAAACCCGCCTACGGTTGTTCTAAGCGGGCAACTAACTCCCGGTACAACGCTGCAACGGTATCGTCTGGCACGTCTGATACACCTGCTTCTGAAATTAATGTCATGGTCGGAAAGATTTTCCGAATCAAATCAGGGCCGCCAGTCGCAATATCCTCATCAGCTGCATCCCAGAGTGCTTCTGCAACAGCATTTAGTGCCGATTCCTTTGACATATCTGATTGATACAACTTTTTCAAAGTTGAACGCGCATCTTTCCCACCGGAACCGATGGCATAATAAGAATCTTCCTCGTAACGCCCACCGAGTGCATCATACTTAAAAATGCGCCCTTTACCCTGTTTTAAGTCATAACCAGCGAAAATCGGCAAAACAATCAGACCCTGCATCGCTAAACTTAAATTCGCTCTGACAAGACTGGACAAATAATTCGCTTGCCCATCCAAGCTTAAAGATGCACCTTCTATTTTTTCGTAAAATTCAACTTGAACTTGGAAAAGTTTAGCCGTTTCAATACAGGGGCCCGCAACGCCAGCGACCGCTATTGCAGAGTGTCTATCGATTTTATAGACCTTCTGAATTCGCCGTTCTCCGACTTGGTACCCCTCTGTTGCTTGACGATCACCAGCTATAATAACGCCTTCGTTGTACACAAGCGCGAGAACGGTTGTGCCTTCCAAAAAATTTTGTGGAATGGCATCTTGTACCCCGTTATGTTGGTTCCAGTTACCAACCTGTTCGGGGTTTCGGTTCTTCAGAATTTGTAAAAAATCGGTAGTTCCATAATCATGGAGTTTGAGCAATCCTACTGTCCTCCTCGCTGGATGTAGTTCTCAACGAATTCCTCGGAGTCTTCTTCCAGAATTTCATCGATTTCATCAAGGAGTGCATCTAAATCTTCGGTTAACTCATCAACATTTTCTTTAAGCTCAGAATCGGGTTGTATCTCCGCAGTTTCATTCGCGGGATGGTCTCTGTATTCTTGCTGTTTTTCGCTTGGCATGTTGTACTCCTTTTTAAAATATAGGCAACGGAAACTCCGTATACCTTACATTTTCAGCATTCGGGATAAAACCTATATCAACTATGGTGAATTATTGAAATAATTAGACACTTCACATGTAGGAGCGATCTCCGAATCGCGACAGAACTTATGAATAGTCAGGAATCGGAGTTCCCTCCCGCCAAATACCAAAAGCGTATTTGGCGTTGATTCACAAATCAAAATGTCAAGTTAATTGTAAAATTCACTATAAATTATTTGCAGTCAGCTCGGATTTGGTTCACGAGATCAACGACCGTACAGGTGTTTAATAGTTCACCAACAATTTCTTGTGTGCCAAAGTGTGGACGTTCCATCATAATTTTATCAAAACCGGTTGGACCATTGAAAATTATTGAATTCCAACTCACACTATGTATGTCATTTGGAAATTTTCGTAAACATGTTCCTCGAAAGTATGCACGCGTATCTAATGGTGGATGCTGAATTGCATGGACGATTTCTTCGTGTGTTAATATACGTTCAACATGCCCATTTTTTAGCAATCGTGCATAAAGTCCTTTATCGGGTCGCAGGTCATGATACTGAAGATCCATCATCCGAACACGCGGGTCAGTCCATCTGAAATCGTGGCGTGCGACATAAGCATCAATCAACCGTTTCTTGATGACCCAATCTAAATGCTGTCCTAAAGACATCGGATCAGTTTCTAAACTTTTTAAGACAAAATCCCATTTTTCTAAAACGTCTTCAACTATAGGTGTTCGTTCTTCACCTGAAAGATGTTGATGGGCAAGTTCAAGATATGCCCGTTGAACTTCTACTGCTGTCCATTTCCGACTATCTTTAAGCTCAATCTCGTTTTTACAAGTCAAATCACGCGAAACCGATTTTATCACCGCAACAGGTTTTTGTAAAGCAAATTGTTTACCGACAACACCTTTTTCAATTAATTGCAAGACAATAGCTGTAATACCGACTTTCAGGTAGATAGTGAATTCGGACATGTTTGAATCGCCCACAATCACGTGCAGCCGGCGATAGAGTTTTGAATCTGCGTGTGGTTCATCACGGGTGTTTATCAACGGGCGTTCAACCATTGTGCTGAGGCCGACCTCTTTTTCGAAGAAATCTGCCCGTTGTGAGATTTGAAAATCCGTATCGTCAGCGCCGTTTTCTGCTCCGACCTTGCCGCTCCCTGTAATAATCTGTCGTGTTACGAGGAAAGGCGTTAATCCATCCACAATATCCGAAAATGACACCTTACGCGACATCAAATAATTTTCATGTGCTCCGTAACTATGTCCTTTGTAGTCAGTATTATTTTTATATATTATAATCTCTTGGTTATCCAATAATAACTGTTCAGCAGCGAGTCGGCTTAAATCCAAAATGAGTTCGCCTGCTTTTTCGTATTTAACGAGGTCACGAGCGTTTGAACATTCTGGCGTGCAGTATTCTGGGTGTGCGTGGTCAACATAATACCTACCACCGTTTATCAAAATATCATTGATAACACTGTTGTTCTCGTCCTCCGTTGATGGATTTTGACTCTCCTCCATAAATCCCCGAGCATCCATCAATGGACTTTCTTGCGCGTAATCCCACGAAATCGTTGGAATATTGCGACTTTTATAAGCGTTTACAACTAATGTTGAAGCCGCTATTGGGTCTTGCTCTCGGGCATTTTTGACAGAAATACCGAACTCAGTTTCGGTTCCGATAATTGTTGGTACTGACATATTCTCTTTCGTGTTGCAAATCGGGATTACAAGTCCTCCCATACCTAAAGGTATGTTCCACCTTTACTGACTCGTACTTCTGGCCTCTTACGCGCCTCTGGTTCATTAATCAGTGCCCGAATGTTAACGATTTTTTCGCCTTTCCTACCAGAAATCTTTGCCCAATCATCTGGATTAGTCGTATTCGGTAGGTCCTCGTTTTCACGATACTCTTCCCGAATAGCAGCCTTCAGATCGTCAAGTGAAATCCCTTTTTCCTTCCCTTCTGAATCAATCAAGCGTTTAATTGCCGTTTTCTTTGCGCGGGAAACAATGTTCCTAATCATTGCCCCACTCACAAAATCCTTAAAAAAGAGTGTTTCGCGTTCGCCACGAGTATATGTTACCTCAATAAACCTATTTTCATCTGTAGTGGCGTACATTTCATCCACCGCAGCAGAGATAAAATGTTCTGAAATGCTATCCGTATTACCCTCAAATTTGTCCACCTCTTCCTTTGCAAACGGAAGGTCCGGTGTTAAATAGATAGCAAATATATCTTTAGCACCATCAATGTTGGGGCGATCAATCTTTATTTTTATGTCAAGCCTACCCGGTCTCAAAACAGCTGGGTCGAGAAGGTCTTGCCGATTACTTGCGCCGATGACAATTACATCACGTAAATTTTCTACACCATCAATCTCGGCGAGGAACTGTGGCACCAATGTAGACTCCATGTCTGATGAAATTCCCATCCCACGTGATCGGAATAAGGAATCCATTTCGTCAAAGAAAATGACAACGGGATAACCCTCCTTGGACTTGTCACGCGCCTTTTGGAAAACTTCTCGTATCTTTCTTTCGGTTTCACCGACATACTTATTGAGTAACTCAGGTCCCTTGATATTTATAAAGTAACCTCTAACATCATCTCTACCGGTCTTTTGTCGGATGCTTTCAGCGAGGTTATTCGCCACTGCTCGCGCTATCAATGTTTTTCCGCACCCCGGTGGTCCATACAGCAACACACCTTTCGGAGGAGTCAGATCAAATTCGCGATACTCATTAGGGTAAAGGTATGGCATTTCAATGGCATCTCGAATCGCCTCTATCTGCGTATCCAATCCACCGATGTCCGCATAACTTATATCCGGTACTTCTTCAAGAAGCAAGTCATCAAGTTCACGCTTTGGCAGTTTTTCAAGGAGCATCCCACTAGTATGATTCAGCAAAACGCTATCCCCTGTCTTCAAAGTTTCGTCTTTCAAAGCGGCGGAAACGCGTACAACTTGCTCTTCATCTGTCCGGAGATTCACGATCGCGCGGTCAGATTCAAGCACCTCTTTAATCTTAACAACATCCCCATGTTTCTCAGGCGGTTTGATTGCAACAACATTCAAGCCACTATTGACAATGACTTCTTGTCCTACCTGTATTTGATCAGCTTTGATGGCAGGATCAAGATTTACACGCCATTTTTTTCCGCTGATGTCAACATCAATCGTGTTATCATCATTCGCGCCAAGAAAAATGCCGTAGTTGTTCGGAGGCGCACTGAGCTGCTTGACTTTTTCCTTTAGGAGTTCAAGTTTTTCCTTTGCCTCTTGGAGCGTAGTTGTCAGTTTGCGGTTGCGTCTGTGTGCCTGCATCAGTTCGCGTGTCATTTCATACAAGCGCGCGTCCACATCCTCATCCGGGGCAGCCCTGAGTTGTCTCCTCAGATCCTCTACCTCGTTTTGAAGCATTTCTATCTGCCAATTCAACTCACGAATCTGCTGCGGATGGTCAACCGTATTATCAGATTCCATCCCTTCAATATCAGTATTTTTTAGTAATTCAGATGAAGTCTCTCTTTTGCCAGCCATACGAGAATGTCTCACTTTCCATTGAAAAGATTGATAGTATAGTAGACAAAAGTCGGTTTTATTATAACCGACCCTTACGCATAAAAGTATAACATGTTGTAAAATTTACATCAAGAAAAAACAATCTAAAATGTTGAACATTCATCTATGAGTTCTGTATCATTTGGAAAACAAACGGTTTATAGTGAATATCCAAAATCTAAAATTTCACTATAGTCATTAGGATTTTTCATCGTCATTTTCAGATGTATCGTCAAATTCGGTATCAACTTCTTCATCAACAACATCAACGCCAGGAATACTCCCAATTCCAGATTCAGACTGAGAAAGTGTGCCAAGGTTTTCCCTAATCTTTTTATCCAGTTCAGCCACCATTTCGGGATTTTCCTCCAAATAGGTTTTCACATTATTTCGTCCTTGACCTATTCGTTCATTGTTATACGAAAACCATGAACCTCTTTTATCAATTAACCCATTCTCAACAGCGATGTCTAAAAGGGTACCCTCTTTGGAAATACCTTTGCCAAAAGTCACATCAAATTCCGCTTCTCTGAATGGTGGCGCGACCTTGTTTTTCACCACCCTGACCTGAACTCTGTTTCCAAGTACTTCTTGTCCTTCTTTAATCAGTTGGGGACGCCGAATTTCTAAACGTACAGAGGCGTGAAACTTCAGTGCGAGTCCACCAGGGGTTGTATCCGGGTTGCCGAACATCAAACCGATCTTTTGGCGAATCTGGTTAGTAAAAATCACGCACGTTTTAGATTTGTTTGTCACACCCGATAGTTTTCGTAACGCTTTAGACATCAAGCGCGGAAGCAGCCCGACATGTGCATCACCCATTTCACCTTCAACTTCTGCTTGTGGTGTTAAGGCAGCCACTGAATCGATAATCACAACATCAATCGCTCCACTTCGGATGAGCGTTTCCACAATCTCTAATGCTTGTTCGCCAGCATCCGGTTGCGAAATCAATAGGTTTTCGAGGTTGACACCAATGCTGCGAGCGTAAGTTGTATCCAAGGCATGTTCGACGTCAATAAACGCTGCGATTCCGCCCATTTTCTGCGCTTCAGCTACGATGTGGAGTGCCAAAGTTGTTTTTCCTGTTCCCTCATGTCCAAAAATTTCTATAATTCTGCCTCGCGGCACCCCGCCAACACCTAATGCCATATCAAGCGAAAGAGCTCCAGTTGGAATTACTTCAACCGGGACAACTTCGTTATCAGTAAAACGCATAATTGCGCCTTTTCCATAGGCACGTTCTACTTGAGAAATAGCTTGGTCAACAGCCTTCTTTTTCTCATCAGCAGCTTTTTTGTCTTCCGGATTCACTCCATTTTCCTTTTTTTTCTGATCGTCATTTGCCATTATCGGCTTTCTCCTTATTCAATTCACAAATTTTTAACGGGGTATAAACCGCACCACTGGGATGTAATTCACTTTTGACAAGCATAATTTTATCAACTGTCAACAAAGCCCCATCAATAGTTTCAAATTCTTTAAATAAACTGATAAAAGAATTTAAATTTACTTGGTTTTTTAGTCGCGCGAGCGTTAAATGTGGGTGAAAACGCGTATCTTTCTCAAATCCAAACTTAATAAGCTCATGATTTATCATACGAGACAACTTTACTGTTAGCGGTGTTCCTTGTCTTAATCCCACCCATAAAACACGGGGACGCGCCAAATTTGGAAATGCTCCTATCCCGCCAATTTCGATTGAAAATGGTGTTTGACTTTCCGCTATCTTTTGTAATGCTGCACTAATTCCATTGATATTACGGTTCTCTACATCTCCAAGGAACTTCAAAGTGAAATGAAAATTGCCTTGCTTCGTCCACGATGCTCTTTTAATCTTTGGACGAAACGCATTTTGAACCTCCACTAATAAAGCCTGAATTCTTTCTGGTATCTCAATAGCAGCAAAACACCGGATTGAATCAGGTTTCATTATGACCGCCTAAAATAACAAACTTTCACTTATTTTCTAAACCGAGAACGTTTTTCGGTTACCATATACAAATTCTAAACCGGAGGCAACTGTCAACACCAAGGGGAGATACATCATAAAATAAATCGGTCCGTGGCGTTGAATAACATATTCCGAATTACCTTGAAAAATGAGTAAAACCAAGCTTATAATAATCACTATAACTTGGGAAGTGGTCTTGTATTTACCCCATCGATTTGCGGATATTACTCCACCATGTTTTGCCACACACAAGATTCGCAGCGCTGTCACAATTACTTCACGTCCAAGGATAACCAACACCATCCATATTGGAATTAATCCTACTCCGCTATCTAAGTGTTCATGCTGAAAAAGGTAGAAACTTATTAGCGCTGTACCTACCAAAATCTTGTCAATGATCGAATCCATGAAACTGCCGAAACTGGTAACACCTTGCTTTCGGGCAATTATGCCATCAAGATAATCTGTCAAAGCTGCCAATCCGAAAATGATTGCTGCTGGGACCATCAAGTTTGCACGAAAGAATAAAAAGAAAGGCAATGTCAGCAGTAGCCGTGAAAATGTAAGGATATTTGCCAACCGTAAAAAGGGACGAAAATTCATAAGTCCTTATTTATTCAGAAAGATCAATCACCTCTGCCCCTTTAGGAATAACGAATTTGAAAGCATTTGGTGGTAATTTCTTATCTCGCTGTATTTTAGACAACTTCACAATTACATTTCGACGACTTCCATCTTCATAATCAATCACATGACCAAATTGGACGGGAAGCCACTCACCTTCTTTGACCCAAATTTCAAATATTTCCTTTACAATGCCATCAGTGCTATTCACCGAACGGCCTTTTTGAGTTAACTGAATTTGATGTACGCCCTTTGAGTTTGCTGCTTCATCAGGAACTAATTTCATATCCCATTTTTCTGATAGTCCATCAAGAGATTTTCCTATTCCTGGCAAGAGCTCATGCCGCTGGGCATCATTTAACTTCTGTTTATTGACCTGATTAATTACTTTGGCGTAAGACCACGCGTAAGCACCATCTAAAACGATGGTTTTTACGATTTTCTGAGGGTCTTTCTGAGCGACATATTCCTTACGGAGGAGGTTGGGTTTCCCAAAAGTAAATCGTCCACGAGAAACTCCCTTTCTCTTTTTGTACAGTGTTGTCTCCTCAAATTCAGCACTAAAATTCTTAGAATTCTTATAAGCCGTTTGGAAATTCTTGAAAATTTCATCAAATGTATAGGTATACCCACTGGTAACAAAACATAGTGAAAAACAGAGTAGAACAAAACTCCAATACGCGCGCTTCACGGCAATTCTCCTATTTTGGTAAATGGGGATACTTTTTTGATAAGATAGTATAGCACAAGCTATTTTACATGTCAATGCTATTTTTGCTCTTTTCTACCTGAATCACTTTCTCAATGTCCGACTCTAAAACATGTAACCGTGTCCAATCAGTCAGTTCAACCTCTACAGTATTTGGATCATCCAAAGCAAAGTTGACAAGACGTTCTAAAACGTTCGCGACTTGTGATTCACGAAATACTGCTTGGAACCAGATGCTAAATGCTTTGAGCGCATCGGACGACTCCGAAAATACCCAGAAAACTACTCGGCAAAAATCCAATCCTTCGTCAATCAATTGCTGTGAAATCCATACATCTTCAGGAAATTGATGAAAAAGCGGTAATAGGTCTGCAATTATAAGAAGTGAATCCTGATTGAGATAGGTAATTTCTGGCAAAATATCAAAATGAATCGCGTATTTGTGGGCTTCAAGCAAATTTGCAGGACCTTGATTCTGTTTCAAATTTTCTTTTCTGTTCTGCAATAGATTTGTCTCCTTAATTCGTGTTTTCACTGTTTCAATCGTTGATTAAATTTGAAATGAAATGGACATAATGCTCTGCTCGTGTTATAATATATAGGGCATCATTACCTAACAAACAAGGGAAAAATATGGCAGATTCTGAACGGATAACACAATTAAAAAATGAACTAAAAAAAAGGATACTGGTCCTTGATGGCGCAATGGGTTCCTTGTTGCAGACCTATCGACTCACTGAGGAAGATTTTCGAGGTGATCAGTTTGCCAATCATCCGTGCGACGTAAAAGGATATAATGACCTGCTTTCTATCACCCAACCACATATAGTCCGTGAAATACATACAAATTACTGCCAGGCAGGCGCGGACATCATCGAGACAAATACCTTTACCAGCACATCCGTTTCAATGGCAGATTACCAACTCCAAGATGAAGCGTATCGGATCAACTTCGCAGCAGCACAAATCGCTCGTGAGGTCGCAGACCAATGGTCATCGCCAGAAAAACCACGATTTGTTGCGGGAAGTATGGGACCTACCAATCGCAGCTGCTGTATCTCACCAAACGTTAATGACCCCGGATACCGTAATATCACTTTTTTACAACTTGTTTCTGCCTATACTACGCAAGCAGAAGGTTTAATTGATGGCGGTGCTGATCTGCTCCTCGTTGAAACCGTCATGGACACACTTAATTGTAAAGCAGCACTCTTTGCAATACAAACCCTTGCTGAAAAACGAGGGGTTGATATACCTCTTATTGTTTCTTCCGACAGAAGTGGCGGCGGTGGACGCAACCTGTCAGGGCAAACAGTTGAGGCTTTCTGGAACTCCGTCCGACATGCAAACCTACTCGCTGTAGGCTTAAACTGCGGGTTCGGCGCACAACAGATCCGACCTTATTTAGCTGAAATGGCGAAACTCGCGGATATCCCTGTTATTTGTTATCCGAACGCTGGACTTCCGAACGAACTTGGACACTACACACAAACACCAGAAGAAATGGGAAATTGGATGCATGAATTCGCACAAAACGGATTCGTCAATATTGTTGGCGGATGTTGTGGCTGCCAACCCGAACATATTGAAACCATTGTCAAAATCGCTGCAGAATATTCTCCCAGACAACTTGAACCCCAAGAACGCGCTTGCCGATTGAGTGGCTTAGAGGCATTCAACATCACTCCTGACTCTCTCTTTGTTAACGTAGGTGAACGGACAAACGTAACAGGTTCTCGACGCTTTGCTACGCTTATCAAAAACGAGGATTATGAAACTGCATTAGAAGTCGCGCGTGATCAGGTAGAAAACGGTGCCCAACTTATTGACATTAATATGGACGCTGGCATGTTAGATGCTGAGACTGCAATTGTCAAGTTCTTAAACCTAATTGCAGCTGAGCCTGATATTAGTCGCGTGCCTATTATGCTTGATTCCAGCAAATGGGAAGTAATTGAGGCAGGCTTAGCATGTATCCAAGGCAAGGGAATTGTCAACTCAATTAGTCTAAAAGAGGGTGAGGATGATTTTTTAGTTAAGGCACGGTTGATTAGACAGTATGGTGCTGCTGTAATCGTGATGGCATTTGACGAAGAAGGGCAAGCAGACACTTTTGAACGCAAAGCGGAGATATGTCAAAGAGCGTATAAACTCTTGACGGAAAAGGCAAACTTTCCACCAGAAGATATTATCTTTGATCCAAACATCTTTGCCGTTGCAACAGGTATTGAAGAACACAATGAATACGCGCTGGCATTTATAAAAGCGTGCAGAGAAATTAAAGAGACTTGTCCGTCCGCTTTGGTTAGCGGAGGTGTTAGCAATATCTCCTTCGCCTTCCGTGGCAACGATACAGTGAGGGAAGCAATGCACGCAGCGTTTCTCTATCATGCAATCAATGCTGGCATGGACATGGGGATTGTGAACGCAGGTCAACTTGCTGTCTATGATGATCTACCTAAACCATTGTTACAGGCAGTAGAGGATGTCCTGTTCAATCGTAGGGAAGATGCGACAGACCGTCTTGTTAATCTCGCAAACACTCTGCAAACCAGAGGAAAGAAGAAACGTGTCAACAAGGAATGGCGGAAATTGTCTGTTGAGCAACGGCTAAGTCATGCGCTTGTAGAAGGCATTATAGAATATATTGATGACGATACGGAGGAAGCACGTCTAAAATATGAACGTCCTATACAGATAATTGAAGGTCCTTTAATGGATGGGATGGACCGGGTCGGAGAACTCTTTGGTGATGGTAAAATGTTTCTGCCACAAGTCGTTAAAAGCGCACGGGTGATGAAAAAAGCTGTTGCGCATCTGATACCATATATTGAAAAGGAACAAGCTGAAGGTGCAATTCAATCCAGAGGAAAGATTGTGATGGCAACGGTCAAAGGCGATGTTCACGACATTGGTAAAAACATTGTGGGCGTGGTGCTTGGCTGCAATAATTACGATGTTGTTGACCTTGGTGTAATGGTAGCAGCAGAAGACATTCTGGAAACGGCCCGGAAAGAAAACGCGGATATGATCGGATTGAGCGGACTTATCACGCCATCGTTAGACGAGATGGTGCACGTCGCTGAGGAGATGGAACGTGAAGGTTTCCACATTCCACTTCTTATCGGTGGAGCGACTACCTCAAAGGTGCATACCGCTGTTCAGATTGAGCCAGTATACAGCGGTGCCACGATTCACGTCAAAGATGCTTCCCGAAGTGTTGGTGTTGTTAGCAATCTGATGAATGATAAAAACCAAGAGAATTTTATTGAAAAAACACGTGAAGAATACGCTGAGATTCGGGAACACCGCAAAAAAAATAAGAAACAGACACGGTTGTTGCCATTTGCTACCGCACAACAACGCAAATTTATTCCTGACTGGAATAATTACGTACCTCCCAAACCACAGATGACGGGCATTAGGGTGTTTGACAATTATCCTTTGGCTAAACTTGTTGATTATATCGATTGGACACCTTTCTTTATAACATGGGGACTTACCGGAAAATATCCCAATATATTAGAAAACCCTGAAATGGGTTCGGAAGCGCGAAAACTCTTTAAAGACGGCAAAACACTCCTAAATCAAATCGTTGAACAGAAAAGATTTTGTGCGCGTGCTGTGGTTGGTATTTTCCCTGCTAACGGTGTCGGTGAAGGGACAGAAATATATGCCAATGAAGGTAGGTCTGAAGTTCTTGCCACACTGCACCACTTACGTCAGCAGACAGAGCAACCTTTCTCCAGGCCTAACCTAAGTCTCGGTGATTTCATTGCACCGAAAACAACATCTGTTCCTGACTATATCGGTGCATTTGCAGTAACAACAGGCATCGGTGTTTCTGAACTCAGCGCTGAATTTGAACAGAAGCAGGATGACTACAACAGCATTATGGCAAAGGCGTTAGCTGACCGATTGGCTGAAGCTTTTGCTGAGTGTATGCATCAACACGTCCGCACAACGCTATGGGGCTACGCTAATGATGAAAAATTAGACAATGATGCGTTGATTGGAGAAAAATATCGTGGGATTCGCCCGGCACCAGGGTACCCTGCCTGTCCCGACCATAACCAAAAGCGGGCTTTGTTTAAACTACTGACTGCTACAGAAAATACAGGAATTTCTCTTACTGAGAACCTTGCGATGTTTCCTGCAGCTTCTGTCAGTGGCTGGTATTATTCACACCCGGATGCGCGGTATTTCAGTATTGCCAGAATTGGAGAAGATCAGATTGCAGATTACGCGAAACGTACTGGAATGGATTTGGAAACGGCAAGACGATGGTTAAAACCGTTGCTTACATAAAATGTCTCAATAGATTCCCATAATAAAATGTGCTCTTTGTCATAATTATGCTTCATGAATTTCGATAACGTTCCCGCTTGGATCCATAAACATCGCAAGCATCCCTCTGTTATCAGGAATTTCCTGAGGCGGGATAAGAATCTTGCCACCTTGATTTTCTATTTTCTCAAGTGTCGCATGAAGATCATCAACAAGGATATAAATCGTAACATGATTAGAAAAATCCATATCGTCAGTTGTTGGAAAAATGTGCCCTTTTAACCCTTGAGACTGAGACGCAATCACGCCATAAATACCTTTAGAAAACGGGATCATTTTCCAATCAAATCGATGAATTTCCCAATCAAAAAGGGAACGATAAAACTCAGCTAACGCCTCACCGTCTTTGCCAGCTATTTCAAAATGCGTAACAGGATTTCCCATTGAAATCTACTCCTAAAAAATAAACAGAGTAGCGAAATCTGTTCACTACTCTGTTTTTATTAATTCTAAAAGCCCGGAATTTACACTGTTTATAGTGAATTATAAAATATGTTGACACTTCTTCTGTAGGAGCGATCTCCGAATCGCGACTAAACCTTCTCATAGTCGGGAATCGGAGTTCCCTCCCGCTGAATACCAAAAACGCATTCAGCGTTGATTCACAACTCAAATATGTCCAATTAATTCTAAAATCTACTATATATCACCTATTGTTTGTGCAAACCGAGAACGTTCCCGCTTGGATCCATAAACATCGCAAACGAACCCCCAAAATCTGGAATTTCTTGTGGTGGTATTAGAATCTTACCACCATTACTCTCTACCTTTGCAACTGCTGCCTGTAGATCGTCCACAGAAATATAAACGGTTACGTGGTTTGTGTACGGCATCTCATCAGTTGTTGGGAAAATATGCCCTTTTATGCCTTGATCCGGAGACGGATCGCACAGATGAACACCATTCGTTTCTGGTGAAATTTCCCATCCAAAAAGAGAACGGTAAAACTCAGATAATTCTTCACCATTTTTGCCTGCTATTTCAAACCACATGACTGGATTGCCCATTGGTATTTACTCCTTACTTAAAATAAATATAAATTTCATTGTTAGATTTAAAATTACTTATACATTCTCCACCAGCGAGGTTAGGAAACCTCACCTACCGTGGACTTGAAATAATTCATTCAATTCAAGTTTGTGATAAAATTTCACCTACATTTGATGTAAACCGACAACGTTTCCGCTTGGGTCAAGGAACATAGCGATTGATCCCATGCCGTCAGGAAGCACCTGTGGCGGCACGAGCGTTTTTCCACCCTGACTCTCGATCTTTTCAAGTGTTTCTTGCAGGTCATCAACCTGTATAAAAATTGAGACGCGATTAGAGAAATCCATCTCATCGGAAAGCGGATAAATATGTCCCTTTATACCTTTGTCATCTAACGGTGGCGGTGTCGGATCAATAGCAAAAATATCATTTGGAAAGTGTGGTGTACTCCACTCAAATGGTAGAATAGTCCAATCAAATAGGTCGCGATAAAAATCGCGCAACAATTCACCTTGTTTGCTTGCTATTTCAAAAAACATGACAGGATTACCCATTGGTATTTACTCCTTATACACTTAAAATACACTTAAAACGTTATAAAACGACACGGTGTTATTACAATGGAAGTGTGCTACTATTGCTCTCGGCCGGCTTGATATAAACCAACTCGGTTTCCGCTTGGGTCAATGAACATAGCAATTAACTCACCTTTATCAGAAACAACTGTAGGCGGCATTAGAATTTTCCCGCCAATCTTCTCAAGTTTTTTGACCGTAGCATGAATATCTTCCACTGCTACATAAATGGTAACGTTGTTTGCAAAAGGAACATTGTCTACTAATTGCATTTCATCGTTTGGCGGATACATAAGTCCTTTAATCCCGCTATTAGATTCAGAACCCGTCTCAAAACCGTAATAGCCTTCAGCATAATCTGTCCACTTCCAATCAAACACGGAACGATAAAAATCACCTAAGGATTTGCTATCCTTACCAACTATATCAAAACTCACGACTGGATTACCCATTGTCATTAACTCCTTAGACTGGTTCGGACTTGATTTTCCACTACGATAATCTTCGTTGCAACAGACCTATGCTATTTCCGCTTGGATCATTAAACAGGGCATAGTGACTTGCATTCCCCGGAATTTCTTGGGGTTGTATGAGGATTTTACCACCAAGATTCTCCACCTGTTCCAGACAAGCCCAGATGTCGTCAACTTGAACATAGATAATAACGAGGTTTGTGAAATTCATTTCCTCGGTTGTCTCAAATAGATGTCCTTCTATCCCTTTGTCTGATTTCGGATCCGCTATGTATAACTCATCGTTTAACGGGAAAATTTTCCATTCAAAGACAGTGCTATAAAAATCAATTAGCTTCTTGACATCTCTTCCAGCGATTTCGAAATGTATAACGGGACTGCTCATTATTATCACCTTCTACATTAAAGTCAATGTATATACATACGTTATTTTTAGGCGCTGTTTTAAACCGCGCCTACCAGAGAAGTCAACATATTTGAGAAATTAGTCGGCTATCAATTGCTGCTTAAGATTGGAACAGACCGAGACAATTTCCGCTTGGGTCGAGAAACATAGCAAATGAACCTTCGCCTTCTGGAACTGGCATTGGTCCCATAATGACCTTTCCACCATGACTTTCCACCTTCTTCGCAGATGCCTCAATGTCATTTACTTCAATATAAACAGTAACATGGTTTGTAATCGGCATTTCTTCAGTTGTCTGAACGATGTGTCCTTGAATGCCCTGATCCGATTCTGTATTTACGGTATTGCCACAATCATCGTCCTGATTGATGTTCCAATCAAATAAGGAACTATAAAAATCACATAACGAATCTTCTTTTTTTCCTGCTATTTCAAATATCGTGACAGGATTTGCCATTGGAATTTCTCCTTTTTAAATTATTTTAAGATAAAAACTGAATGGTTCCTTTCATCATTTTATCTTGTATACAACTTATGCTTTGTACAAACCGATACGGTTTCCACTCGGGTCGAGGAACATAGCAAAAGAACTACCACTTCCAGGGATAGACTGCGGTGGGACAAGTGTCTTTCCACCGTGATTTTCCACCTTTTTGAGCGACGCTTCAAGATCATCTACCTGAATATAAACAGAAACTAAGTTAGAAACAGACATCTCATCAGTAGTAGGCATTATGTGTCCACATATCCCCTGTTCTAAATCTGGGACTGGAAGCACGTTGTAAAAACCGTCATGGTCCTTTTGTATATTCCAATCAAATAACGAACCGTAAAAATTGCTTAATTTTTCACTGTTTTTACCTACTATTTCAAAATGCACAACTGGATTTCCCATTGAGGTTTACTCCTTATAATTTTGAATGTATAATAATCATAAAAACAGAGTGGTGAACCTTCGTTCGCCACCCTTTTTTGTGACATTCTCCGTCTTCCCACAATTTAACATCAGGGACAAAGCACGGATATGACTAATTTGAATCTGGGAGTCGATACAACCCAATACAATTATCGCTTGGGTCAAGGAAAAGCGCGAACGATCCCATGTTCCCAGGAATTTCTTGCGGTGGGATTAGGGTCTTGGCTCCGAGACTTTCCGCCTTATCAAGATACGTTTGAAGATCATCCACCTCAACATAAAAGGTGACATGGTTATTAAAGTCCATATCTTCTTTTACCGGAAAAATGTGTCCGGGGATGCCCGCGTCTTCCGACTGCGAGTCAACCATATAAGTCCCGCCGTAAGGGTTTTTATCCGTTTTCCAACCAAATATGGAACAATAAAAATCGTTTAACTTTTCACCGTTTCTACCGGCTATTTCAAAATACACAACTGGGTTTCCCATTTTAATTTCTCCTATTAATAAATTCTTTAATCACAAATTGAGCAGAACATTGAGAACATCACTCATTCGAATCGGGTTGTCTGTACAATCCTAAGCAGTTACCACTTGGGTCAACGAACCATGCGAATGATCCCCTGTTACCAGGAATTTGCTGAGGTGGTATAAGGGTATGACCACCAAGACTTTCTGCCTTTTCAAGATAGGTTGATAGATTATCTACCTTAATGTAAAAAGTGACTTGGTTTGAGAAGTCAAAAAATTCAGGCAATACAAAAATGTGTCCGGCTATCCCATCTTCTGACTGTGCGTCAATACCGTAAGAGTAAATACCGGAATCGCCGCCAGGCATTTGCTCAAATTTCCAACCAAATACGTAACTGTAAAAATCGCATAACTCTTTGCCGTTTTTAGCTGCTATTTCAAAGTATGTGACAGGATTACCCATCGTAATTTCTCCTTACTTATAATTTAAATATCCGAAAAATCATGAAAATTACATGCCCATGGAAATAGGCTAAGGTAGTAGTATATGCAGAAAAAATCCATGTGGGTTTTAATCTGTTTGCCCAACGAAATATAAAACGAAATAATATGCTGATCGTTGCATCATTTCGCTTGTAAATTATGTAAACTACAGATATAATTGTATTTTACATTTTTGATAGGATTCTTATAAGTTTAATTCTGAATTACCAATTCAACGATTCTAACGGTTAGGGGTGTCGTAATGGAGATCGGAATTAGTTTGTCGCTTTTCGGAGTTACGTGTGTAATTGCAGGGGTTGTTTTTGCAATTCGTAAGGTTGAGCTTCAGTTAAAACAGATGTCCGAAACTCTTAACAACATTGACGCAAGTTTGTCAAAGATTGAAAAACATCTTGAGCAAATTGATGATAGAAACGAAGTTTGAAAATAGATTTAACCATTAGACTCCCTTACATAGCAGTAAAACAAAATATGCAAAAATCTCATAAATATCTTGACCCAGTCGCACTTTCACGTATCGGAGGTATGGAACTCGTTGCCCGTCTTGTGGTTGAAGGGTTCGTTACCGGATTACACAAAAGTCCATACCAAGGATTTAGCGTTGAATTCGCTGAGCATCGACAATATATGCCCGGCGATGAAATCCGATATATTGATTGGAAAGTCTACGGTAAATCTGACCGATATTATGTCAAAAAGTTTGAAGAGGAGACTAACCTGCGCGCATATATTCTGCTTGATACCAGCGCGTCAATGAACTATAAGCATAAAGATGACACGTTGACGAAGTTTCAATACGGGTGTTATCTCGCTGCAACGTTAACTTACCTCATGTTGAAGCAACGCGACTCTGTGGGATTAGCACTTTTTGATACGGATATTACGCAATACATTCCACCGAGAGGGGCAGCAACACATCTGCGTGCGATTATGTCTGCGCTTGAAAATGCTACGCCTGGGCAGGAAACGGAATTGAGCAGTCTCTTTCACGAACTCGCGAAACGGATTGTGCGACGTGGGTTGGTTATTGTTATCTCTGACCTGCTTGATGAACCCTCAAATGTTATCTCTGCACTGAAACATCTCCGCCATCAGAAACATGAGGTGATTGTTTTTCACCTGCTTGATCATGCTGAACTCACTTTCCCATATAACGGTTCTGTCATTTTTCGAGATATGGAAACTGGGCAAACACTTTCAACACAAGCCGACTCACTTAAGGCTGCCTATCTTGAAAATCTGAACCAGTTTATTCAGAATTACCGTCGCGGATGTGGTGCGAGTCAGATTGATTACGTGCAGATGGATACTACTACCCCGTTTGATCACGCTTTGTCGGCATATCTTTCTCGCCGCAAGTAGCATCTCCCCAAGATAATAAAATCTCTGAAAACCTTTTCTCTATATCATTGAGTCAAATTCATGCTATTAAAGTATTATCAAACTCGCTTTAATTTATAAGCTTGAATATCCAAACAGACAAGCAAAACACAATCCCGATGGCAAAAATCAAATTACGGGTATTTGAAGGATAACTGGACCAAGCATTTTTTATTTGGGTTGGAAAAAAGGCAATTCCAAAAGCAATACCGACTATTACAAAAGAGAACGGGTGATAACGCCATGCTTCAGTGAAATGAGCATGTGTTAGGGCGAGGCACGCACGCGTCATGCCACATCCAGGACACGGCACATCAGTCACTGAATGGAATATACATGGAATCAAAGAAATTTCGTCCGGTGATTTTTCCGAAACCACCGTATAGATTCCTACAACTGCTAACCCAATCAGGAACAGTCGGGCAAGAAAAATATGATTAACCATCAGAGGTATCACCATAGAGTTTATTGATCTGGTACTGCTGGATGGCTAATGAAGCAATACCGATCCCGAAAATCGCTAATAGCACACAAATAATTGGCAAATTTGAATCATGTAGCATACCGTTATTATGTTGAACTTCATTGATCCCGCATGCCATCTTGTATTCATAATATATGCCGAAAATGCCGCAGGTCAGAAAAGAAAGAAATAACCATAACCAAAAAGAATAATCGTTCCTTCCTAACCAGGCATTAAGCGTGTCCATCTGTTTGTACTGCCAGTAAAGCCCATAAATTCCGCATGTAATCAGAGTTAGTAAAATACCTGCCAGGATACTACGTCTGCCCTCATATTCAGGATAGGGATATTGATTTAGCATAAAATACTCCGTTATTAGAAGTTATTCGCGAGGCAGAGAAACTGTATTTGGTACAACAATTTCACCAGCGATTACTTTTGCTTTCAATATCTCAACAGTTGCAATGTTCTCATCCGAAAGCAGCGGTTGGTTGTGTTCATCAACTGCGTAGCTGACACCACCATCCGCTATACCAAAGTAACGGATGCCTGCCATAAAATTACCTCCAACGGTTTCTCCTATAATTCGCTGCACGGAAGCAGGAATCTCTTTTGTCATACTTGTCAGAACAATCCCGGGGGCGAGATGGTTACCGTTGGAATCAACCCAAATGATAAACTTTTGCTGTTCTTGCGCAGCTTCAAGTACCCCTTGACCTGATCCACCAGCAGCGGCGTAAATTACATCAACTCCATTCGCATACTGTGCTAAAGCCAGTTCTTTCGCTTTTTCTGGTTGACCGAAACCTGTCGCATCTTTGCTGATGTATTCTACAGTAACTTCCGCATCTGGATTGATAGCATAAATCCCAGCAATGTAGCCTGCTTCAAATTCTTGTAACAGAGGGACATCCGCACCACCAATATAACCGATTTTATTACTTTCCGATTTTAAAGCTGCAATTACACCGACCAGAAACGATCCTTCGTTGGATTTATAGTTTACAGAAGCCACGTTTGGAATATTAAGCACAACGTCAAAAATGGCAAATTTGACATCTGGAAATTCTGGTGCTACACGCGCAAGCACGTCTCCCATCTGATACCCCGCAGTCAAAACAAGTTCAGAATTCTGTGCTGCATCCCTTAGAAGCATCTCTGTCGCAACGGGATCGTTTTCATTACCGTTTACTTCAGTTAGTGTAATTGCAAGTTCTTCCTGAGCAGTCCTTACACCGATACTGAATGCAGTGCAATAAGCCGCAGAGCCGACACAATCGCTTGGATATATCATTGTTACGCGAAGTGGAGTGATTTCCATTTCGCTTGGTGGTTCAGTAGGTATTATGTCCTGAATTTTTTCACAGCCAGAAAATAATAGTAATCCCACTCCCATTAGAATCAAATTTCTTAAGACACGAATTCTTTTCATATTCTCTCCTTATGTTTATAGTAAAACTTACAATTAATGGGACACTTCTGTAGCGCAAACTGTTAGTTTGCGTCACATCGGCACAAACTAACAGTTTGTGCTACACCTTCTATTGTCCGTTATGTTCCAAAACAGGTTTATCAAAGTGTCTCAATAATTTCAAAGTTCACTATAGTTTATGACATCTAACAATAGACATTTTCATAATCGACTTATCTTGATTTCACAGAAAATATTGCTCACAAACCTGGTACGGGTTGGTAGTGTAAACGCGATAAACAACACGTTCGGAAAAGTGAAGCATATCTTTGATTCGGTCATAGATAACTCGATTTGAGATATGTTGTAAAACCGAATTCCGTGCAACCCATTTGGTTTCTATACTCTCTTCACTCGTGGTTAATTCCCCGCTGACATAATCTCCTAAAAAACCAAACATCAACTTTGTTGGAGGTTTGATGTTTGAGTAGATACCAACTAACGACCCAATTGATGCAGTAACTCCCGACTCCTCTTGAATTTCACGTTGTAACGCTTCAATTAGGTTTTCACCTTCTTCTACTTGACCGCCTGGAAATTCCCAGCCACGGCGCGGGCTTTTTATGAGCAAGATTTTTCCCTCGGGATGACGGACCAATCCTGAGACAGCAACAATATGTTTCGGATGATTCATCTTTATACACCTATCGCGTATCCATCACGCCGCGGGTCAGCACCGCCCATAAAACTTCCTTCTTCAGAATCAAAGGCGATACCGTGACCGCCTCCTACAGTTGCTGTCCAATCGGGTAACGCCTCTACGTCATGCCCGCGCGCTTCTAACGCTGCACGTACCGCAACAGGAATACGTCCCTCCACACTGACATGGGTACCGGGTTTTACCAATCGAATGCGTGGTGCCTCAATTGCTGCTTGAACGTTCATACCGTGTTCAATCAAGTTCAAAACCATCTGTAACGTCGTCTGAAGGATGCCGTGACTCCCCGGTGTGCCAATCGCTGCGAATGGATTTCCATCCTTCCAAACTTGGCACGGTGACATGCACATCTCTATCCGTTTATGCGGTCCAACCGCGTTCGGACTCTCAGGGATTCTGTCAAACCAGTTCATAAAATTATTGAGAAACATCCCCGTTGATCCGAGAATCACGCCTGAACCGAAAGGTTGTCCAAGGCTCTGTGTCACAGCGACGATATTACCCTCTGCATCAGCAGTGTCAAAGTGCGTTGTGCATTCAGTTGTCCAGTCGTTAGCGACAATCTCACCAGGGAGTTTGTCCTTTGACCAACGCTCACCACCGCTAACTGCAGCTTGTTTACTAATGCGTTCGCGTTGGGCACGCGCATAGTCTTTAGACAACAACCTTTCAATCGGCGGATTCGGGCGCGGGGCGTATTCCGCTCTATCCGCACTTGCCAATTTAATCGCTTCAATTAATAGATGTAGGTATTCCGGAGTATTGTGTCCAAGTTCACCGAGGGCATCGCTTTCCAAAATATTCAGTGTCTCCAGATATTGAAAACCTGAACACGGCGGTGGTGGACAGTAGACTTCATAATCTTTGTAAGTAACAGAAATAGGTTCTTGCCACTCCACCTCAAAGTCAGCCAAATCCTTTTCGGTAATCAGACCATCAGTTTCTTCAGAAAAACGGACAATCTCTTTGGCGATCTCACCGCGATAGAACGCCTCTGCTCCGCCTTCCACAACAGTGCGGAACGTTTGGGCGAGATCTTTTTGTACCAACAACTCACCAGGGTGTGGTGTTCTTCCGCGTGAGGCGATAACTTCCTCCGCTCTCTCTGAAAAATAGGGACGCGCGCCAGCGATAAACTCCGCATTCTTGACCGTGACAGCGTATCCGTTCTCTGCGGATTCAATCGCCGGGGCAAAGATTTCAGCGCGATCCATGCTTCCGTAGCGGTCTAAGAGTGCCAGCCATCCACCACATCCACCCGGCACCATCCCAGACCGGATACCAATCTGTTGACTTTCAAGTGTCGGATAGATACCAAGTGTCGCTGCGTAAGGGGCTGTGCCTAAATAATCTATCACGCGATGCGCTTTTTCTTTCGCACTATAGATCAACATATACCCATTGCCAGCAATACCCGACATATAAGGTTCAACAACGTTGAGTGTTGAAGCCACAGCAACCGCTGCATCAAACGCATTGCCCCCAGCGAGCAACATGCGTGCGCCAGCAAGGCTTGCAAGCGGATGCGCACTTGTCACCATTCCGCGTGTCCCTGTCACAGTAGATCTATGTGTTGTGCCGTGTGATGGAAAAGCCATGCTTCCTCCTTGTTCTTTTATAGTAAGTTTTGGCTTGCAAACTTTGCCAAGAATTTCCGAAACCGATGCCACCGCAGCTGCCACATTAGTTTCCAATATCTGGCATGATGCACAAATAGTTGTTGTCCATCCAACTCAAGTACAGGAATCAGATGTTTATATTTTGTGAATAACCCAAGATTTTTCGTGATGTCAATTTCCTCTATTGTAACAAATGATGTCTTCGCTCCGATGCTTTGCAGCACGGCTTTTGCCTCGTCACAGAGCGGGCAATCCGGTTTCGTGTAAAATTGAAGTTGAATCGGTTCGGTTTTCAACAGTATCGCTTGAAAGTTATGGTAGAGATTAGAATTAACGCTATATTCCTGAACTGTAGGAGGGAACTCCGATTCCCGACTATCAGTGTGCTGAGTCGCGATTCGGAGATCGCTCCTACAGAGAAAATGTAGAATTATTTCTATAATTCACTACAAATGAAAGATAATTTTAGAAGATCCTTACTCTAAAGTTTATCATAGGTCGTCAAAAATCGCATCATTTTTTGCATCAACCAATATAGATTATATGATAAAATCATGTCATAACTTACCCTATGTTTTTGGTAATCACACTAAGGAGAAAAGACATGAAAATACGACTTGCACAATACGGTATTTCCCACGACCATGCTGGAGGAAAAGCCCGCGTGATGAAGGAAAGTGACGAGATTGACTTCGCTGGTGTCTTTGAGCCATCGCCAGAAGTTCAAGAGACCCTTGGTCAAAGTTCTGTCTATGATGGTGTTCACTGGTTTACATCTAAAGAAGAGATACTTGAGGACGAAACAATCGTTGGGGTTGCGGCGCAGGGGCGTGTATCACAGAACCTCACCTTTGCACGCGAGATTCTTGAACACGACAAGCATGTTTGGTTTGACAAACCTGCTGGTGATGACCTTGATGTGTTTCGAGAGGTCTTGGACATCGCACGAGACAAAAAGCTGCTCGTTCAACTCGGTTATATGTTCCGATACAATGCTGGCTTTCAGTTTATTCTTGATTGGGTGAATTCCGGAAAACTTGGGAAGATTTTTTCTGTTCGAGGACGAATCTCATCAGGGCGTTCAAACGATGCTCATTGGCAACGCTGGGATTCGCTCGGTGAACACTCCGGCGGCATTATGTTCATCCTCGCCTGTCATCTCACCGATATTATCGTGGCATTGCTGGGACGACCCACACGGGTGACACCCTTTTCAAGGCACGATGGACATGACGTACCGTGGTATCGGAACAATACAGCCGCTGTATTTGAATATCCCAGAGCATTGGCAATTCTTGAGTCAACAGCGTTAGAAATTGATTCGGGCAAATCAAGGCGATTGGAAGTTTATGGAACACGCGGCAGCGCAATTCTCGAACCGCTTGAACCACCAGCGTTGCGATTGTGTCTTGACGAGGAGCGGGACGGATATGCTAAAGGTTGGCAGACAGTGCCTGTGGAGCCGCGACCGCGTTACGTTGAAAGCCTTAAAGCGTTTGTCGCTGATATTCGGGGCGAGAAATCCCCTGACCGTTCACTTGATCACGAGTTCACAGTTCAGGAAACGGTGCTGCGGGCGGCAGGACTACAATAGCCTCAGTTGCTATCTCTGATGCAGAACGCCCTCTTTAACGCGACTACCTCCGAAAAATTGAGGTGGTATCGTGTCATTGAAGTCAACATTTAGAATGGATGAGGGATGCCAACTCGCTCAGCAACCGTTTTCAACTGTTGCTGGTGTCCTTCGCTGATCGGTATACCGATTTCAGCCCATTCCTGTTCGCGCTCCCATTCTAAGCCGCCCGGCAGATCCGATCGGTCATAACCCGGTGCTGGTTGCATCTGTCGTGCATCGTGGATATGTTGGTCGATCTCCGCTTTATACTCATCAATCGGTCGGAACCGGGAAATGTCAAACGCTGCAATGAATCCGCCTTGATTGGCACCTTCCCAGATTGTTGGGGGATCTGGCGGTTTATCAAACAACCAAATACCTGCCATGATGCCGCCGAGTGCATGGCTAACATGGCTCAAACCCAACATTTTGAAGAACGCAGCAGGACTTTGTTCAAACGCTTGTTCCAAGGGTAATCTGGCATCAATGCCGGTTGCCATATCAACGACTATGGGTGGCTGTTCACCCGCCGGAATAGCGAAACTCATTGGTGATGCACCAGTTGCGGTGGCGATATTACCTCCAGTGCCGTGTCGGAAACGGTGGCAAGAAACCGCAAACCCAGCGCAATCCACTTCAAGTGCCAGTCGTGAATACTTGCCAGCACTCCCGAAGTGAAAGTGATTCCGACTCGTTGCGGCACCAAGTCCCATTTCTTTGGCTTTTTTGACCGCTGCCTTTGCAGCATGATACGAGGCAAAATGTCCCATACCACCATCCCCATCATAAACCGCTGTCGTTGGGGATTCATCAATGCAGCGGACATTTGGACGCGGATTTACTTTTCCATCAAGCATCATCCCCACATATCCGGGTGTTTGGCGCGTGCCATGACTGAACACACCGCGCAGATCAGTGAGAACCAACAGATGGGCTATATGCGCAGCGTCTTCCTCTGATGTTCCTGCCTTTTGGAAAGCTTCACTGATGAAGCCGCGCATTGCATCTGGCATAACACGGATAAATTCTTTTGGTACTATATTCATAATTTTATACTGTTTAAGGGTTAGTTAATTTGTTTTAAAGAGAACATCCTTGGTAAAATAAGGTTAAGTAACCTTCATAAAAAGGAGTTCTCTATACACATTATATCATAAAATCACAGTTAGGCAAATCGAACGCCTAACTTTACATTCTCACTCGGATGCGTTGCGATCTTCGGATATTCGTCCAACAGATCGTCAAAATCAACAACAGGATAAATAACAGGCTCAGACTTCAGATTGCCATCATAAAGGAGCCGCAAACTGATTTCAAAGAGTCTGCCTTCATTCCAATTCGGATATTCAGGATTCGGTTCACTACAAGCACGTGAAAAAATAATAGTCGGTCGATTGAAATGCGCTTCGGCACCGAGATCTAATCCTGCTGGGTAAATACCAGGCCATGCCCCAGCGACAACTGTTCCTAAATACGCCGCGCCCCGGATAGCATGTTGAAGCGCCATGTGGTGGCCGCTATATTCAATGCAAACATCAGCACCACGTTTGTCAGTAACCTTTTTAATTTCCAACCCAGCATCCTCTGTTGCGGGGTCAATGACAACATCTGCACCACATTCAAGGGCTACATTGCGGCGTAACTCAAGCGGATCAATACCAATAACAGGATATGCACCCGCCAACTTGGCAAGCTGCAGCGCCATCAGTCCGATTCCACCGAGTCCAAAGACTGCCACGGCATCACCAATTCGCACATGACCGTCGCGCACTGCACCGAGAGCAAAATCTGTTGGATCTAAACAGACAGCTGCCTGCCAAGGAACGCCATCAGGGAGTTTCCGGGTACCTGCTGCACCCCAAATATGCTCTTCACGAAAGGAACTGTGGCGAAAGACCCGCTCTCCGACTTCAATTTCGGTAACGTCCGCGCCAATCTCTATTACCTCACCAACACACATGTTCCCAAGTCCTGAAGGATAGTTCACCATCCCAGAACCGTTTGCTCGAAAGATTTTATATTCTCCATCATAGCCACCGCGCGGGCCTGCATAGCCCTTATACGATGCCATCTCTGACCCGTGTTTAGCTGCACCGAACTGGCTCTTGACCCGAATTTGATCAGCTTGCAACGGTGGACTCTCATATTCTCGAAAAGCGACCCGTTCTTGAGCAGGTGCAATAAGTTCTCTTGGCATATTGGTTAATTTCCTTCCTGTGTTAATATGTTGTTCATATTACATGAACGCGAATAGCACCTCTGCTATGGTTGACAGCACGACGGGTATGCCTACTATTTTTAAGCCGCATTCATAGCAAGTTTTCGCCTATAAGCTACGCTAAAATATCGCGGACAACATGCCCGTGTACGTCAGTGAGACGGAAATCTCGACCTTGAAAACGATACGTCAGTTTTTCGTGGTCAATACCAAACAGATGAAGCATTGTAGCATGGAAGTCATGCACATGCACGATATTTTCAACTGCATTGTAGCCAAGTTCATCTGTATTGCCGTAGCTAATACCGCCTTTGACACCACCGCCTGCCATCCACATTGAAAATCCTTTGATGTGGTGGTCGCGTCCGCTACCTTGCGCCATCGGTGTCCGCCCGAATTCGCCACCCCAAATAACCAAAGTCTCGTCTAACATGCCGCGCTGTTTGAGATCATTTACAAGTGCTGCTGTTGCTTTATCAACATAACCAGAAGTTGTCTTAATGGCGTTCTGAATTCCTCCGTGATGGTCCCAGCCGCGATGGTAAAGTTGGATAAACCGAACACCGCGTTCGGCTAATCTTCGGGCAAGCAGGCAGTTTGATGCATACGATCCATCACCTGGCTTGGCACCATACATATCAAGGATGTCTTGAGGTTCTTTGGAAATGTCGGTCAATTCTGGGACACTCGTTTGCATGCGAAAAGCCATCTCATATTGATTGATACGTGTAGCGATTGTTGGGTCGTCAACCGTTTCATTCAAGATGTTGTTTAGGGTTTGCACTGCACCAACAACATCATGCTGCTGTTCTTGATTGACACCGCCAGGACTTGAAACATAATGAACAGGATCACCACTTGAATGAAACTGAACACCCTGGAATTGTCCAGGGAGAAATCCGCTATGCCATTGCCGCGTTGCAATCGGTTGGTCCTGGCCACCACCAGAAGAAATCAGAACAACGTATCCAGGAAGGTTCTCGTTTTCGCTTCCCAATCCGTATAGCAGCCATGACCCCATACTGGGTCTTCCTGAAATGGCTGTGCCGGTGTTCATAAAAGTGTGGGCAGGATCGTGATTTATCTGTTCAGTTCGCAAAGACCGCACGATGCAAATGTCATCTGCAAGGCTGCCAATGTGTGGAAACGCAGCACTCATCTCTTGTCCTGACTCACCGAATTTTTTGAATTCATGAGTCGGCCCAAGACATTTGAGCGAATTTGCCTGCCCCTGCAGCTGCGCAATTGGTTGTCCTTTGGTGAATGACTGCGGCATCGGTTCACCGTGCATTTCTGCCAGTTTCGGTTTGTAATCTAAAGTCTCTAAATGTGAGGGGCCGCCTGCCATACAAAGATGGATAATACGTTTCGCTTTCGGTGGGATGTGCGGTTCTGTAATTATTCCTGGCCATCGCTCAATCTGCGGTGCAGCATCTAATATTGACGGTGTAAGTAGGGATGCAAGTGCAAGCGACCCGATGCCGCGCGTTGTTTTCCCTAAAAAGGTTCGCCTCGTAAGACGAAGTTTCGTTTTTTCATGAATATCCATAGCCATATTTCTCCTTTCATAGTTGTCAGAGGATTTTTATCATCCATGCGCCATCATGTGCAGGGTTATGGATTAATCCTTTTTTCATGTCAACGCAGAGGTCTAATGCTTCCAAGATCATGTGCCCAAGGAGGACAAGCATGCCATCAGGGAGATCTGTTACCCGGATGGAGTCGCTTCGTTCAAGGACAGTATATTCCACCTCTGAATAAATGGTACGCGTCACAATGCCGTTGGCGGTTTCTGCTTGAATCTTTCTGAGTGGCGTGAGTCCGAGTTGTTTAATGAGCGGTGTCGGCAAGCAGAGTCCAGTTGCGCCGGTATCAACGAGTGCATTTTCAACGGTCAGTCGCCGGACATCGGCAGGGCTCATGACACCTAACCTTACCGCAACCAGATCATCCTGATTTGCGAGTTTCAGTCGTGTTGTCTGTTCCATTTTTAATGCCTCTTGTTTTTTGATTAGGACTTACGCAATTATACAGAATTATGTTTATTTTCCTCAATTAACGGAATTTATTTCTTCGACGGTAGGTGCGGTTTCCTAACCGCACCCTTAGCAAGACAGATCACGTTAAATTTGGTATTATTCCATTACTATAGTTTAGAAAGGTAAATCTTTGTTTAATCTTGTGGGTTTTCGTCTTTAATTCTGTCATTCGGATTTGTGAAAATTGAACTGAAAAACCTTGTGATACGAGATTTTTCTTTTGTACCGGTAAAGCCTCTTGCGATCCAAATTCCGATAAAGTATACTACCCAAGTTCCGAACAAACCAGTGACAGAAGCATGAGAGCCAAAATGCTTCCAATTCTGAGGATGGGAAATGCTGTGTTTATATCCCCACAAGTCTGCGACAAAACCAGACAATAATTTGGGAGACGAAAAGCGATTTTCTAAAGTTTCACCCATCACATAAGCAACCAGAACTGATAAGACAAGTGTAAGTCTAAAAAACCCATTTTTCCAATTTGTTGATTTCATTGGCTCTCTCCAAATTCTGAGTTGCCACAACTAAGAATCGGTTTGTATGTTTCAACCCAATTAACCTATTTCAATGGACTAAATTGCTTATTCTTTATTCGTAAAACCTATTGCAATCCAATAAATGATGAAGTAAATTGACCAAATGATAGCAGAAGTTCCAATAAATACTGCGATAAATTTTCCCAATTGAAAATTAAAAGATCCAAGGGTAGTCCCACCGCGGCCACCGAGAAACCATACTAAAAAATCAAACCAACCACTAAAACCAATAAAATTCGGATATTCTATTTGCGCCGCTTTATTGCCCAAAAACACGCCAATTATAATGGATAACACAAGTGTTAATCTAAAGGGTCCTTTTTTAGGATTTAATGCCTTCTTGAAAAATCCATTTTTCAAATTTTTAGATTCCATTGTGAACCTTTACCGATTTCAACCTGTGAAACCCTTTATGACAAAAATGACGAGGTAGTAAACGGGCCACTGAATAATAAAGTATACTAACCAAATAAAGCCAAAAAAGAATTTAGCACAATTAAAAAAAGTTGATTTCGGATCGGTAAAATATTTTGGTGGCGGATCACCATCGTCCTCATTTGCAAGTATTCCTTTTTTAGCAAGATATGCGAAAAATGTACCTCCTAAAATACTGCCAATGATAGAAAAAACAAGTGTTAATCTGAAAAACCCTTTTTTCCAATTTGTAGCGTTTTTCTTATTATCTGCGCTATCATCCGTAAATTCAAAATTAATTCCGCTTGCAATTCCAAAAAGTATGCATAAAATCACAAGCAGAGAATACAAGTTTTTCCATTTCTTGGACTTCATTTATGATTTCCTGGGTTTATTTTGGGTTTGGATACTTTTCAATGTTAACTTGTGGCTTCTCTCCTATAGCATGACTGAAAGTGTCCGTTACCCATTGCTCAAGATCTTTTCCGCTCGCATTTGCAGCTCTTGCAATAGCTACATGGATGTCTGGTGGAATTCGCAACCTTAACTTCCAGAATATGACTTTTGAGGAGGTTTATTTAGTCTCTGACACGTTTCCAGGTAATCTTCTACAGCTTCTTCAAAAGCCTCTTGAAGTTGTTGAACAGTGTCTCCGTGAAAACCTACAATGTCAGTGATTCCGGCAATATGACCGACAAAACATGTGTCTTCTTCACTGGACTCAATACGCGCACTATAACCTTTATACTACATGGAATTATTCCTGCCTCCTCAAGAAAACACCGCTCCTAACTATTACAAAGAATTTGGTCAATATGAACTGTGTGTATTAGATTCTCGAATTTTGCTTACTCGCGATCTTGGTGTTACAAAACGAGTTATTCCGAAGTAGATTAACCATGTCAAACCGAAAGGCACGGCAAAAGCAATTAGAAATTCCGCAGCAATGTATAGTTCAGTCGTCAACGGTCTGGGGAAGTGAAGCACGTGAACATCCATTCTCTGAAAAGACATTAACCTAAGAAATTCCATGTAAAGAGATGATTTTGTAGCACCCCATAATCCTAATAGAAGGGACGATATAAGAGTTAGGATGAAAAAACCTCGCTTCCAGATGATTGACTTCATTGGTGATCTCCTTGTGAGTTATATCTACTTACATATTTCACGACTTGTGCTAGTTACGTGATAGTTTTGTTGTTTTTTACAACTTTTCATATTTGTAGGAGCGATCTCCGAATCGCGACCCGTTTGTCGTCGGGAATCGGAGTTCCCTCCTACTTTTGAGGTCATCAGGTATCGGAAAAGTTACGGAATTCAACCCAAACGAGACGGACATGTGAAATATAAACATACCAATGTTAACTAGCACAACGCGTATATTTCATGTCTTAGTAACATGGTAATATAGTCCTGCGTCAGCGTTAATATCGCGTAATCGTTTCATGCAGGTTCAAAATCACCCGTGCGACAGAAGTCCATGCTGCGAGTTCAATAGGTTCAATACCTTGTATCGCTGGAGCTTCACCCATCGCCACCAAAGTTTCCGCTGCGTCAGGGTTGTTGGCGTATTCGGTTTTGTGTTTTTCGAACAAACCTGTCATAATTTCCAGTTCTTTCGGTTGTGGTAGGCGCGATAGTGCGCGGTGGTACGCCCAATTGATACGGTCTTGTGGGGTCTGCCCACCTTCTTTAATCATCCGTGCTGCAAATACACGTGCCGCCTCAACATAGGTCGGATCGTTGAGTAGTGTAAGTGCCTGCATTGGTGTGTTGGAGGTTGACCTTTCCGCAGTACATTCTTGCCTACTTGGTGCATCAAAAGCCATCATGCTCGGATGTAAGAAAGTTCGTTGCCAGTGCGTATAAAGCCCTCGGCGATATTGACTTTCACCCTTGTCATGCACATATTTGCGCTTCGGGAAGTTCAGGTTTGAGTAATATCCTACGGGTTGATACGGTCTAACACTCGGTCCACCAATTTCTGGTATGAGAAGTCCGCTTAGCAATAAGGCGTTGTCACGCACGATTTCTGCGTCAAGTCGCCAGCGCGACTGGCGTGCAACAAGGCGATTGTACGGGTCTTTCTCGCGTAGTACTTCATTCGGTTTTGAAGACTGGCGGTAGGCGTTTGAGGAAACAATGAGTTTGACCATGTGTTTCACGTTCCATCCGCTTTCCATAAACTCCACAGCTAACCAATCAAGTAGATCCGAATGTACTGGCGGTTCACCCTGTGCACCGAGGTCATCAAGAACGCGGGAGATACCTGTTCCGAAGTAAAGTGCCCAAAGTCGGTTCACAAATGTCCGGGCAGTCAATGGATTATTCCTTGATACTACCCATTTCGCGAGGTCAAGTCGTGTCGCGCGGCGGTTTTTGGCACCAAGATTTCCCATGAATTCTGGTATCATCGGTTCAACAATATCACCTGAATCGTCCAACCAATTGCCTCTTGGTAGAACACGGGTTGTTCGGGGTTGGACCGAAACAGTTGTTAAGGAATATGGACTCTTGGAATTGACCTCATTTTTGCGTTTTTCAAGATCAGCAATCTGGTTGCGAATACCGTCAAGTGCAGGAGCAATACCGCGATAGTAGTCAGCAATCTGTTTTCGTTGGTTTGTTGTTCTGACGAAAGAATCAACTTGGATCGCTTTTATGATAGCATCATCGTGGGTATTTTTGGTCGCTGCACCAAGAGTGGTCACAATACCAGCCATATCCCAATAAGCTTTACCACCAAACTGTGCAAACGCCATGCCGTTTAGAACACTGCCTGCTTTAAGCCCAACTACTGCAGGGTCAACTTCAAGGCGCACCCATTCACCAAGGATCGGAAGATCTCCTATCGGTTTGTGAGCGGGTGTATCATTTCCTATTCCACCATAAGTGATTTTGTCTTCACCCCAGAATGCGCGATGGTCCCAGTTTCCATCGTTCCACTGCAGCATGATTGTTTTAGGCGGATTTTCAGGGTCTAACCACACATAAGCGAAAAGTTTGTCCCCCTCAGCCAGCGTGATTTTACGGTTTGCGCCACGGAATGCATGCTGCAACAGTTGTTCCGGTGCTGCGGTCTGGACCCGTGAACGTTCTTTACTGAAAACCGGTCCTTCATTCTTACCAACGAATTTCCATGTGCCTTCAGTTCTACCACCGTTTGACTGTGCATCGTCTACCCATGCGAAATCGGCTGCTTCTGTTGAAGCAAGGAGCGAACGAGTCTCCTCTTCCCACTTTAACTGTTCTGCTTGCAACCCAGGCGATGACAACTCAAATACTTTGCGCAACCTCACTAATTCATCGTCAATTTCTTCCAATTTAGCCTGTTGCTCAGACGATGGAAGCATTACAACGGGATCCCATTTGCTACCGCCGCCATACACACCAGGACCTTGTATATCAGCAAAAAACGCAGCAAAACTGTAAAAATCTTTCGCAGTATAAGGGTCAAATTTGTGGTCGTGGCATTGGGCACAGCCGAGTGTAGCACCTAACCAAACTGATGCAGTAGTCCGCACTCTGTCTGCTGCATAGATTGCAAGGTATTCTTTTGCTTGTGCACCGCCTTCAGCTGTCGTTTGATTCAAGCGATTATAACCCGATGCCACTTTCTGGTCTGATGAGGCATTCGGCAGCAGATCGCCTGCAAGGTTTTCTAACGTAAATTGATCAAACGGCATGTTGTCATTAAATGCCTTAATCACATAGTCTCGGTAGGGCCATACGCTAACATTCTCATCCGAATGGTAGCCACTTGTATCTGCATAACGCACCAGATCAAGCCAGTAAATTGCAAGCCTCTCACCGTACTGTGGTGTGGAAAGTAGGCGATTAACCAAATCCTCATAAGCCTCTGGACGTTCGTCTCGGACAAATTGATCCACCTCTGCAGGGGTAGGTAGCAAACCAGTCAAATCAAAATGTAAACGTCGGATAAGTGTGCGTTTATCTGCTTCTGAAGAAGGCTCAAGTCCTTCTATCTCTAACTTGCCAAGAATAAATTGATCAATCGGATTGTACACCCAATCAGGACTTTTAACTTCTGGCAGTTCAACCCGTTTTGGTGGATCATAAGCCCAATGTTCCTCCCATTCCGCACCCTCCTTGATCCATTGAATTAGCGTATCAATCTGTTCTTGGGTAGGTTGGCGATTAGAAGTCTGCGGCGGCATCCGTCTATCAATGTCTTCATGTGTAATACGTAATACCAATTCGCTGTTCTCAGGTTCACCCGGAACAATAATTGGGTAACCGCTCGGTTCAGAAAAAGCCCCATCCTTAATGTCAAGTCGTAGGTTGGCTTGCCGCACCGCCGGATCAGGACCGTGGCAGGCGTAACATTTATCGGACAAAATCGGACGAATATCCCGATCAAATTGGATTTTTTTAGCATCGGCAAGCTGCGTTAATGTTGTCAACAACAGCGCGATTACTAAAAGACAAATAAACCCTTTGCACAATGGCATCAACGAAAATAACTTTTTTTGTTGGTACGTCCTAAACATTGTAGAACATCTCCTCCTCACAAGTAGACGAAAATACTAGTGCTAAAACCTAAGATTGTGTATGGCAAGTAATTTATCATAAAAATAAAATATGTGCAAATCAAATCTTTCAGAACGTATGCGATTTTTTGATAAATTACTTGTCTTTTTATCTCAAATTATGTTATTGTTTTATGGCGTGATGAAATGGAATTTTAGAAAACTCCCACTTCTTGTTGCATATCATAATACCAATTTTAATAAATAACATTCCATTACGGAAATTTATTGGATTGAATATAATTGGAAGAGATCCTCTGTAGGAGTGACCTCCTGGTCGCGACCAGGAGGTCACTCCTACAGAATCTCCACCGAAAATGATACATTATATTTTAGAAATGGTATAAGATATAAAATTATATGTGAACATTGTAAAAAATCCTTAATCAAGAGGTAGTACAGTAAAGGAAAATTTATGAAAAAATTTGGTCTATCATTCGTTCAATTATCAATAGTTCTATTGCTCATTTTAACTTTTTTGTTTGGAACATCACAGGCAGAAGATGCATCGATTCAGAATGAAGACGTGGAAACTGTAAACGATTCTGCATCTTCTAATGAAGTAATTGAACTTGAAAAAGTTTTAGTCAAGGGTGAACGTGTCTATTCAACAGCATCTTCACGGTCTATACGAGATTTTGATCTAAACGTCCGTCCAGTGAGTACAGCACAAGATATGCTTCAACTGGCACCGGGGCTTGTTATCGCACAGCACGCAGGGGGTGGTAAAGCTGAGCAGATTTTTTTGCGTGGGTTTGATGCCGACCATGGTACAGATGTCGCCATCTCATCTGACGGTACTCCGGTGAATATGGTTTCACACGGGCACGGACAAGGATATGCAGATATCCATTTCGCTATACCTGAATTAGTGGAATCAATTGACGTTTTCAAAGGTCCCTACTTTGCCAGATATGGTAATTTCTCGACCGCAGGTTCAATCCAATTTCGTACAAAAGACAAAATTGATGGAAATATGCTGAAAATCGAAGGAGGCGAGTTTAACACGCAAAAATTCACCGGAATGTTTCAGCTGCCTACTCTCAGTGAACATCAAAACGCTTATTTTGCTGGACAGTTTTATAATACGGACGGCCCCGTTGAAAGTGAGCAGGATTTTCAGCGATTAAATCTTTTCGGTAAATTTCGGACAGATATAAATGAAAAAAGCAAACTTTCCGTTTCAGCAAGTTCTTTTACTTCGGCGTGGGACGCTTCTGGGCAAATCCCGCAACGCGCGGTAGACAGTGGCTTGATTTCGCGTTTCGGAACTATTGACGACCTTGAAGGTGGACAAACAGGCAGACAGAATCTCAATTTGATTTACACCGCAACAGGTGAAGGTAACAGCCAATTTTTGTTTCAACCCTATTTCTGTCGCTATAACTTCAAGTTGTTCTCAAATTTTACCTTTTTTCTTGAAGACTCGGAAAACAGTGATATGATTGAGCAAACTGATGATCGCACCGTTCTCGGTTTAAATACCGAATATAAATTTACACAATCGATCTCTTCTATACAAGTAAACACAACGTTCGGTGGTGGATTTCGTTCGGACGACATTGCTGTCAGTCTTTGGCACAGCCCAAATCGTAGGCGGTTAACACAAAGGGTGGATTCAGGCATTATTGAACGTAACCTGTTTCTCTGGGCACAAGAAGAATTAATCATCAACCCAAAACTCCGATTCCAACTCGGTTTACGCGGGGATTACTTTACTTTTAATGTAGAAGACTATCTTGACACCTTGTCTGACGAAACAGTTACCTTGCCGCATGCTTCAGGATATGCACAGGAGGCGATGCTCAATCCTAAGTTCAACATGGTTTATAGCCCGATCCAGTCGATTGATGTTTTCCTAAATTTCGGCACTGGATTCCACTCTAACGATGCCCGTGACGTGGTGATTGAACAAACAATTTCGGATTTAGAACAAATATACAAAAGTCAAGAGTTGAGCGAAGAGCAAATTGATGAACGTCTTACACAGATGAATTTCAACCGGGAACACGCTGGGGTTCAGACGTTACCGCGTGCGATTGGTGCTGAAATCGGCACGCGTCACCGATTTTTTGACCGATTTAATATCGGATTTGCTGGCTGGTGGTTAGAATTAGACGAAGAATTAGTTTTTGTCGGTGATGCAGGTGAAACAGAAATCAGCGGTAAATCACAGCGGATCGGTATTGACATTGAAGGACGAATAAAGATTCTTTCATGGTTATGGGTAGATACAGACGTGAATCTATCGCAAGGAAAATACGTTGATGAACCTGATGATGCTAACCAGATTCCTCTTGCGCCACGTATCACTTCAACGGGGGGTTTAACTGCTATCCATCCTTCCGGTTGGGATGTCAGTTTGCGTTATCGGCATATCGGCGACCGTCCTGCTAATGAGGATGGCAGCGTGACCGCAGAAGGCTACACAGTGGTGAATCTTGGCCTTTCTTATTCCTATGGTCCATTCCAGTATTTTGTCGTTGTTGAAAACCTCTTTGATGTCGATTGGAATGAAGCGCAATTTGACACAGAATCACGCTTAAGAGATGAGACGGAATCGGTATCTGAGATTCATTTTACGCCAGGAAATCCGTTAAATCTACAAGCAGGAATCAGTTTTCAATTCTAATAAGTTTTTCCGAAGCCACAAATGTATAGATACTTTAGATTTGATTGTCACATAACGCGCTTAGGTATTCCTTAGCGCGTTGTGCTGCATCTGTAGGCGACATAATGCCTGACATGACTGCAACGCCAGCTGCCCCTGCTCCCAAGCATTCCCCAACGCGCGTTGGCGTTATCCCACCAAGTGCAAACACAGGCAAGTTAACCTGTTTTACCAACTTTTCAAGGTTTCCCACACCAACTGCCGGACCATATCCCGGTTTACTTACTGTCGGATAAATTGGACTGTAGGTTATGAAATCTACACCTTCAACCTCCCGTTTTTTGGCAGTATCAACACTGTGTATTGAACACCCGATAAGAACATCGGAGTCTGATTCTGCTTTCACTTTGTCTACAGATACATCAATATCAGGTAGATGAACGCCCGCAGCCCCCACATCAATCGAGACTTTGCTATTGGTGTTAATAAATAAGTGGGCATTGTGCGTTTTGCACAAATCGGAGATAGGTTTTGCCAGTTTGAATAAAGTAACATCGTCTAAATCCTTTTCACGCAGATGGATTGCTTTCACGCCAACATCTAAAATTTCTGAGACCACTGTGAGCAAAGACTTAGGTGAACACAAATGTCTATTTGTAATCACGTACAAGTTGAAATCGATCATTTGTAAAGGTTAGATACGACGTAGCCTTACCGCGAACGCACCATCAACGCCATGTTCATGCGGAAAAGTCTGTAGAAAGCCTTCTGGCGTTATCGCACTTTGTGGAATATCGGGTAAAAATGCACCTGCATGTTCCACTGCGAACATTGGAAATTTTTTCAAAAAACGATTGATGATTTCTTCATTTTCTGTCGATTCGATTGTACAAGTGCTGTAAACTAAAATGCCGCTGGGTTTGATATGCGGCGCAGCGTTTTCCATGAGGCGGTACTGTAGATCGCTAAGCGAATGTAGTTGGTTAGATGTTTTGTTCCAACGGATATCAGGGTGCCGCCGAAGGGTGCCGAATCCTGAACATGGGGCATCAATAAGCACAGCATCTGCGTCGTTGATAAAACCGAGATCCGATTTTGTAGCATCTGTTGTTCGGGTTTCTATGTTCTGAACACCGAGACGTTGGCAATTTTCTAGTAACATAGCAAGTTTCTGATCCGATATATCAGCAGCGATGACTTTCCCCGAATTCCCCATCAGGCAAGCAATGTGTGTTGTCTTGCCGCCAGGCGCTGCGCATAAGTCCACAACTAACTTCGGAGATTCCGGCATGATCAGATGTGGAACTAACATGGCACTTTCGTCCTGTACATAGACATCATCACGATTAAGCACATCTTTTAAAGTTATTTCATCTTTTGAATCAGAAACTGCATCGTCCGCAGTGATTGATGGATTTTCAACTACAATTCCATCTGAAGCAATTTTAGAAAGTCTGGTGGACAAACCATTTACTTTAAGCGATTGACAAAGTTCGTCGCGATCTGTTTGGAGGGAATTTGTGCGTAAGGTTAGTGGGGCCACCTGATTGCTCGCTCTACAGAATGCCAAGGTCCAAGATACTCCGCGCGTATCAAGCCACCTTTTCACTAACCATTTCGGATACGACAGGGAAAAGGCTATATGTTCTATAGCGTGAGTTTCAAGTGGAGGATAGGATAATTCTGTGTACTTGCGTTGCACAGAACGCAAAACAGCATTGATGAAACCAGTTGTCTTTCGACTATTTTTTGCAAGTTGGACAGTTTCAAAAATTGCCGCGTGCGGAGGGATACCATCAAGGTGTAACAATTGAAATGCACCGAGTCGAAGGATAGCACGATGCTTCGTATCTAACCGAAATCGAGGATTGATGAAATGTTCCAGCACCCAATCCAGTTGCTGTTGCCAACGCACTACACCGTAAACGAGTGCGTTGGACAACCGACGTTCACGACCGTTCAACGCGGATCGTTTAAATGCGCCGTCAACGACAGACGCAATTGACCCAGCGGTCTCAGAAAGGTCTAACAGACATGCCAATGCGACTTCGCGTGCATTCATTTAATTTCCCTATACATTAACCCAAGTTGCTACATAGGTAGCAAACTAAAAGTTTGCGCTACGATATTTCACGAATAATGAACTTTTCTTGATTAAAAATGGCATCTACAGATCTAAATCTTGTAGGTAGCAATTTAGGTTATACATCAATAAGGTTTATTTATTGGGCGATTCTGCTAATACAATTAGGCAGTGAGTGTGTTCAACTTGCGCGTGATACGTGATTTTTGACGGTTCGCAGTGCCTTTTTTAATAACACCTTTACTTGCAGCTCTATCAAGTAAACTTGCGGTGGTTTTGCACAATTGTTGTGCCTTTTCCACGTCGCCTTCTTGTAGTGCTAATTCAGTACTTTTGAGTGCAGTTCTGAGACTCGCTTTGCGATGCCTATTTCGGGTGCGTTTTTTCGCATCCGCGCGTACATGTTTCCTTGCAGATCTTCTATGCAAAACTTAAAACTCCTTGTTTAAATTTATCTTGTAAACCTATAAATTATACTACAAAAATCCGTGTTTGTCCATAATTTTTCTGAACATTCGCGATTTATAGTAGATATTATCAACGATACACCACACATAAGAGACTTACAAAGCGCGTCTACAGATTGCTAATCCTGTCAAATCTTGTAATCTTGAAAATCCTGGTTCAGATAATCATCGCATAATAGCCAACTTTTTTATGATGGTGTATGTTTCACCTTTAGCAACAACAGAGATGTGGCAGATATAAATCCCACCGGAGACGGCTAACCCATAAGATGTTTGCTGATTCCACCACGTCCGCCATATTCGTTTGTCAAGTCTATCACCTACACCCTCAATTCTTTTTATTAAGCTGCCACGGACGTCATATATATTTACCTTCATCTCAGTGATTTCAAGGTTTCCCTCAATACGGAATTCTGTCCGATTGTTAAAACGCACAGGATTTGGTGATACGATTATGCCCTTCCAGATGAATCCTTCTTCTAAAATAACAGACTGCTTCACTGATGCTGCACCAAGCGGATATCGGGCAACCACCATGAGAGTATTTTCCCCTGGAGACAGTGGAATCGTTGCTGTGTAGGTTTGCTTTTCTCTATCTAACTTTGCTTCTATACCACTCGGATGCACAACGATGTCAATAGGAAAGTCTGATACGTACGTTCCAGAGATTTGCAGCGGATTCTGTTTAACAATATCCGGTAGATCAAGTGCAACCTGTGGCATCTGCCGCTTCGGTTGAAACATATCTGTAAGGAGACTATCCACTGTGACAAGCACGAGTTGTGTAACCTTTGTCACCAAACGGAAGTTTATTTTCTCAACCGTATCCTGGAACGTATGATAGAATGGATTGGCATCGTAGCTCTGGGAATCTCGCCACGGTGTTGAACTCTCAATTAATGTGATTGCGGAATACCCAGAATCCCAAAAAGTTTTATGTGACGAGATGTCAATAAATTCATCCTGCGTGCGTCGAATTTTCAATCCTATATTATACCATGTGTTAGAAATAGCAAGCGCACGGCTTATCCACGTTGAGTCTCTATTGGAAATGACCTCAACTAAATCGCTTTTCCAGTTAAAACCGAGCATGTCCAAATTGAAAACAGCGGCAATTTTTTCAGAGTCTGAGGTGCGCTTCGGCGTTGAATCATCATTTTCAGAACTTCCATTTCCAACTGCCCCACGGACATAGTTGCGACTCCCCAGAAATCCAAGCTCCTCACCACCTAATGCAACAAATCTTAATTCATGGTCATATTCATATTGACTTAAGATATTAGCGATTTCTAACATTGCCGCCACACCTGTTCCGTTTTTGTTCGCCCCCGGTGCGCTTGATGCTAACGGATTCCAACTCGGTTCTCGCCCAGCTTGTGTGTCGTAGTAAGCACAGATAATAAAGATCCTTTTACTTGATGAACTCGGTTTAGGTGGCAGAACCGCAACAACGTTTCTGATACCCCCAATATTTTGTTCACTTACTCTCAGTTGTGAAGAGCGTTTAAACTGCATCATAATATAGTTTATTACATTGTCTGTTGCCTCGCGATGATGCGCGTTGCGTGTACGGTAGGCAAGATGTTGAGGAAAAAACGTCACATTGTCTTGTAGCGCGGTAACATGTGAAACAAGCACATCAGACTGCACTTTTTGGATGAGTTCATCACCACGCTCAGCATATACCGAAACCGAAAGGAAAAAGAAAAAAATTGTGAAGATTTGAACTATAGGATGTTTATAAAATAAACCCTTAGTGCCATTGAATTCTCCAGTAATTTCTACTTTTTGTCCAAAACCTCTTCCTGTAGGAGCGACCTCCTGGTCGCGACCTTGACTAAAATGTTGAGAAAAACATGAAAACTGAATGGCTCTGAATAGACCCTTAATTTGGCTTGACATAGGAATGAAATTTTGATATTATGTAGGATAAAGTTAGTAAGTATATTAAAGCAATTTATACAATAATTCCATTTACAGATTCTGCTCAATATCACCTTATTTTAATATTTGCATTGACCGTCGTTAATTACGCCGCATTTCAACAGATAACATCTTGATTTTATCAGTTTTTGGCAGAGATTGCAAACAAAGATTCGGAGGACAATTATGCCAGCCAACCTACCTCCAACATACTATAAACTCAAACATCAGCATGAAGCAGCAAAAACGGATGAAGAACGGTTAAGCCTGTTAGAAGAAATGCTGCGCATTGTTCCGAAACATAAAGGAACAGAGAAAGTTGTATCCGATTTACGAAAACGGATCGCTGTCCTGAAAAAAGAGTCGTCTGGAAAAGGAGGTAAGGGATCAAGTAAAAAGGGGTATAGTGAACATATCCCGAAGCAGGGCGCCGGACAAATTGTAATGTTAGGTCCGCCAAACGGTGGTAAATCGCAGATACTTTCCAATTTCACAAAAGCAAAATCTGAAGTGTCACCTACTCCCTACACGACTACTATGCCTGTTGTCGGAATGCTCCAATATGAAAATATCCAGTTCCAACTCATTGATACGCCTTCTATTATGCAGGATTTCATTTCTCCAGCGGTGTTGACGTTAGTCAGAAATGCCGATTTATGCTTAGGAGTCGTGAGTCTTGCGAGTGATAGTCTGTTAGATGAATTAGATGTCGTTTTAACGGTGTTTAACGATCAAAGAGGCGATGCTGAGGATGATGAAGTTGGACATCTTGTCGTTGCTAATCAATTAGACGCACCAGGCGCACCAGACAGATTAGAGATTCTGACAGAGTTTTATGGAGAAGATTTACAAATCTATCCTATCTCTGCGGAAACAGAAGAAGGCAAAGATACTTTTTTGGAAGCACTTTATGACACGTTGAACATTGTTCGTGTTTATCCAAAAGCACCCGGAAAACCGATAGAACGTGATGACCCGATTGTGTTACCAAATGGCTCGACCGTACTTGATGCAGCCCTCGGCTTACACAAAGATTTTGCCGAATTTAAGTTTGCACGGATATGGGGTCCCGAATGGCACGACGGACAGCCTGTTAGCCGAAATGATGTGATTTATGACGGGGATGTTGTTGAATTTCATTTATAAGAGTTCCCTGATATTAGTGATTATAAGTCTGCAAAGTTTTATGTATTTTTTAAATACGGAGGAAAGTTGTGACAAGCAAAATCCAAAAATCAGAAAAAAGTGATGGTATCTACTTTTCAAAAGAAATGTTGGAGGCGGCACAAATAAACGTAGGAGATGAAGTCCATGTTACGATTCAGAACGGGAGAATCATTGTTGAAACAGCTCCTCAAGCGCGTAGACGAATTGATTTGCAGACATTACTCGCCAAAATGCCTGAAGATTATCAACCTGAAGAAATAGATTGGGGCAAGCCTATTGGCAAAGAGGTATGGTAGATGCCTGAGTATATCACAGTCATAAATTTAGTAGATGGATTAAGACAACATTTGCTAATATCACGCGTTGTGTTAGTTAACATTTGGTATGTTTATATTTTACATGTTCGTCTCGTTTTGGTTTGAATTCTGCAACTTTCCAATACCTTACGACTTCTAAAGGTAGGAGGGAACTCCGATTCCCGACTACAAACGTGTCGCGATTCGGAGATCGCTCCTACAGAATGTGAACAGTTGTGAAAAAAAACAAAACTATTAACGTGAGTTTGATAATAGGTATTATGAACTTTATTTACCCCAACGTATTACTCTCTATAGACCTGGTAGGTGCGGTTTCCTAACCAATGCTGAATACCATACGCGTATTCTGCCTAATACAAAAATCTGGTTTATCAAACTCACGTTATTACGTAAATAGCACAAGTCGTTATATCTATTCAAATACTTTGAGATAATGAAATATAAGAAAAATCGACACCCATATATAATCTATTCACTTCTCATACACATTGTACTGATGCTCTGTATCTGGTGGTTTTCTCCGAAAGATACATCACTACCGCTTTCCGCACCTGGAGTCATTAGCGACATTTTTCCGATGCCCCGTGTTGTAGTACCGAAGCCACCAGAAGTCGTAAAAAGAACACCGCCTCCTGAACTTAAAACCCCAATTGTAGAAGAAGAAAAACTACCAGCACCACCAAAGCCAACAGTAGATTTGAACAATGAGTGGCTAAAAGTTGAAAATGAACAAGAGTATATCCCTACGGATCAAATGCGCAGACAGGAAAACTTGAGTGGTCCTCAAAAACCGGAAGGCACTGTAGCCGATAGTGCTTCTATTATTCGGAATACCAAAATAGTACAAAAACCAAATTCCCAAACAACTGTTAAAATTAATCGTGATCTGTTTACTCTCTCAGCAGTATCCGATACAACACCCACGGCACCTCAAGCGGATACAAGACGGGTGGTTTTTGACACGAATAATACATTAAGTGCTGGATCGCCAGCAGTTGGCACGCCAAAAATTAATTATGGCAGTCGGCGCGGTGATGCATTCCAAGCTACAGGAATGGGGAATTCATGGGGAGGCGGTAGTTATTCAGGTGAAGGCAAAGTTGGAGGAATCTATATCAAAATGATGAAGGATATCGCGCAAGAACTGACTGCAGCAACGACAACAAAAAAGGTTGATGTCGTTTTTGTTCTTGATGAAACCGCAAGCATGGTTGACAATATACGCGGTATCCGAGCATATTTTGAATTCATTTTTGATGCTTTCCAACGAAATGGAAACGATGCTACTTACGGCTTAGTGACATTTACGGATAAAACTAAAACATACGGACAGACAGATGATCTCGGCACGTTCAAAAACTGGCTTTTCAAGATAGACGTTGACCACGGTGGAGACATCTCGGAAGCAGGATTAGATGCACTGATGATTGCCGTAAAGAAGATCAAATTTCGGCGTGATGCACAACGTTTCTTCATTCTCGCAAGTGATGCTGCATTCCATGACGCTGATTTTGACGGTAGGTCTTCCTATAGCCTGGATGAGGTTATTGCGACCTTGCAAAGAGAGCAAGTTCGCGTTGAGGTAATTGGACTTGACTACCTACCTATCAAACAAATTGCGCTTGCTACAAGCGGCACTTGGCGAGCCATTCCCGGTAAAGGTTATCTTGAATATGTGCCGCCCTTGACCCTAACGGTGAAGATGTTATCAAAATTAGGGATACTCAGTGTTGATGGAGGCACTGTTGGTGATAAAATCACCGTGTACGTAAACAACCCACCGCGTCCTAAACAATTGATGTTGACTTGGAAAGTTCTCAATCCTTTAGGTGAAAGATGCTACGGTCCGTTTGTAGAAAAAAGTGAAATACCAGATGATACTTCAACAGAGATAGAATTGACACCTGTACTTGATAGTACCGCATTTTTGACTATACCCGGTATCTATACTGTCATCTATCGCCTTGAAAACGATCAAGGACACAAAAGTATTCTCCGTAGAACATTAACATATCAATAATAGAAAAACACGCTACTGCTGTGTCAACTCAAATTTTATAGGTAACTGTCGCGATTCGGAGATCGCTCCTACTGAAGATGAGCAATCGTCGCGATTTGGAGATCGCTCCTACTGAAGATGGGTTTATCTTTGTAGGAGGGAACTCCGATTCCCACTATTGCTGATACCTATAATTTTAGGATGGACACTCCACGACATTATACAAAACAATGAAAAACGTAATTTTTGAACAGTGTCATCGTCATTTTAACGACATCGTTGCTATTCGCCGCGACATTCACCAGCACCCTGAATTAGGTTTTGATGTTGAACGTACCGCTGGAATTGCTGCAGATGCGCTTGATGCACTCGGTATTTCAGTTAAAACTGGTATCGGAAAAACAGGGGTTGTCGGCGATCTTGAAGTATTTGGTGCAACAAAACGGATTGCTTTGCGTGCAGATATGGACGCACTTCCAATTCAGGAACAGACCGATGTTCCCTATAAATCAAAAATTGATGGCAAGGCACACTTATGCGGACACGATGCACACACCGCGATGCTCATCGGCACGGCAAGGATTCTAACGCATTTTAAAAGCAGTCTCAAAGCAAATATACGATTTATCTTTCAACCTTGTGAAGAAGCATACCCAGGCGGCGCGCCCGCAATGATAGAAGATGGTGCGCTTGATGATGTAGACGAAATCTACGGTATTCACGTTTTCCCGCTTTATCCTGTGGGACAATATGCGACGTGTATTGGTCCCATGCTCGCACAATCAGATACATTTGAGGTTACAATCACAGGAAGGGGAGGACATGCTGCTTTTCCACATCTCACTGTTGACCCGATCATGATTGGCTCACAGTTCGTAAACGCAGCACAATCAATTGTTTCAAGAAATGTGGATCCGTTAGACTCTGCTGTTGTTAGTATTACACAGTTTCACGGTGGAGATGCTAAGAATGTTATTCCACCATCTATAACACTCGGCGGCACGGTTCGCACATTGGACAAAGATGTTCAGAAACGGGTAAGGACACAACTGCAAAACCTACTTTCTGGCATCGCAAATGCACACGATGCAACTTACAACTTTGCCTACCAAGAGGGATGTCCTGTTACCTTCAATCATGAACCTTGTGTTGACAAGGTTATCTCATCAGCGCAAAATTTAGTTGACGAGGAAAATATTCTTTTTCCGATACAGCCAATACTCGGAGGTGAGGATTTCGCATGCTATTCGCAGCAGATTCCTGCTTGTTTCGTGATGGTCGGCGCGGGAAATGAACAGAAAGGTATTGTTAATATGTGTCATCATCCGCAGTTTGATATAGACGAAACCAGTATGATATACGGTATGGCACTAACCACAAGTATTGGCTTAATAGGATAACAAGTGGCAAGAAGGATTATGAACATAAAAAATTTACAATCAACAGTTTTTTGGCAACGATTTTCAATCTCAACGCTTATTATAACACTGCTTCTCTTTATACACACAGTAACTTGTACCGATGTCTTGGCACAGGCACAACCTAAAGATAACCCCGCGGCAAGAATCCAAACATTAAACGCTATTCAGGAAGCGAACGATCACTATTATGAACGCAATTACGCCGAGGCGATTAAAGCGTATCAGGCACTGCTTAAAACCGAACTTACGCAGACTCAAAGAGATTCTATGCGGCTAATGTTGGGACAAAGCCACGCAAAACTTGGTGAGGATGTAGAAGCACGCCGCATCTTCAAGGAAATTATTGATGACAATCCGGATGGGTCTTACGCAACCCAAGCTGTACATCAACTTTCTAATCTCTATCGCCAACGTTACCAGTACAAAGAAGCAATTGTACTATGCAAGCATATTCTAAAACAACATCCTAATAGTTCCGCTGCTGCTGTTGCTGCCTATCTTACTGCGTACTACGAATACATAGAAGGCAAACATGAGGATGCGATGGAAAGTTACAAGTATTTTCTTGATAATTTTCCGAATTCCATCTATCGCCCATCTGCAATAAGCAGCCTTGTTCGTTTATACACCCAAAACGAACGCCACGCAGAGGCAGAAAAACTTATCACGGAACGGATGAAACTAAATCCGACTGATACCACCCTTTTAGAGGAACTTGCAAACCTATACCAACAACAAGGAAAATATCAGAAAGCATTGGAACTTTATGAGAACATGCTTGAAAAAAATCCAGCAAATACATCTATTCGCCGAAAACTTGGCTCTCTTTATATTGAACTTGGCAATAAGGAACAAGCGATAGCCGAATGGAAAAAATTGGTGGCAGGTGCACCTGATCAACATCAGCAGCTTGGGACGATTTATCTTTCACACAAGATGTACACTGAAGCTATAAACGCGTTTCAGGAAGCAATAAAGCTAAATCCGCAATATGCCTATCTCTATATTCAGCTCGCTGCAGCATATAAAATTCAAGGAGATATTGAAAAAGCCTCCGCTACCTATCTTAACGGTTTACAAAACGTCGGTCCCAGCAGTAGTCAACGGGAATCTATATGGGAAGCTATGCTTGAAATTTATCAAGGTGATAGACAAAAACCACTTCGTGAAAAGTTGATTGCACAGTATCAAAAGGCACATCAAGCGGCACCACAAAATCTCAACAACGTTTTGACTTTAGGAGAACTCTTTTTCTATGCCGGACAACTTGATGAAGCTCTAAAAACATTCACAAAACTTCACAGATACTATTCTACCGCCATTGATTTAACTTTGGAAAGATTTGCGAGTGTTTTGGAGCGCAATCAAAATCCATCAGCAATTGAATTTAACAAAACACTGTTACAACTTTCAAGGGATAGAAGAATAATAACAAGTACACAATACAAACTCGCAAAGTTATACCAAAATGCAGAGCAGTGGACTAAAGCAGCCAATATCCTAAAAGAATTAAATAAGAACAGAACTATTTCAATTGAGAGTCAATTTCTGCTGGCACAGATTCAGTTGCATGGCCTTCATAATCCCAAAGCCGCACAAATGACGCTTCAACCGTTGCTTACACAGCGTTTAATAGGTAATCAATTTATGGAAGCACAGTTAATTTTAGGAGAATGTCACTTTCGGTTGAAAAGATATACACTTGCAAGACAGGTCTTGACACCGATAGCTGACAGTACGAATCGCTTAAGTGCTACTGCACGAAAACTTATTGGCGACTCTTATTTTTTCGCGACAGAATTCGACAATGCTACCGCTGAATATAGAAAAGCGATTAATCTCTCAAAATCGGATAAACTCACGAATGATGCACTTGAACGAATTGTCTTGATTCAAGATAATACTGACTATTTTAATATCCCGCTAACCGATTATGCAAACGCGCTTCAATTCCACCTGACCGGTAACACTGAAGCAGCAATCACACAGTGTGAAGATACAATTTCACTTTATCCAAAATCCTTGATTGTTGATGATGTTTGGATGCTTCTCGGTTCAATATATCGTTCCCAAAACGCTTATGGTGATGCTCTTCATTCATATCGACAAGTCGTTTCCCAAAAAGGTCCTTTAGCAGCGGCGGCTTTAACGCAAATAGCAGAAATATATCAGAAAAAGAGTGATTTTAAGAATGCAGTGGATACTTATACGACTCTGCTTACAACGTATCCTGACAATAGTATTGTCCCTCATGCACGGCAACAGTTGGACAAAATTACAAAGTTAATGAATACCCTTGATAGCATTCACCACCATTAATTTATATGATGGAAAACTCCTTTTACCTAATACTTTTCTGCATACTATTGTTCACATGCTCCCTTCCTTTAAACGCAGCCGAAACAACTATCTACTTTTCCGATCAAACTGAAGTCGCCGGAATCCATTTTAAACACATCAACGGTGCATCTGAACAAAAGTATTTGCCTGAAACGATGGGTGCTGGTTGTTTATTTTTCGACTATGACAACGACGGTTTCCTTGATATCTATCTTGTCAATAGTGGCAAATCGTGTGAGAACACCTCTCAACCCCGCACTCAAGCGGATGAGATGAACGCACTTTATCATAACAACGGCGATGGCACCTTTACAAATGTTACCGCTCAAGCTGGATTTCAAAAAAATAATGGCTACGGAATGGGATGTCTCTCTGCTGATTACGATAACGATGGAGATGCAGACTTGTATCTCACAAATTTTGGAAGAAATCAACTCTATCGCAATAATGGTGATGGCACGTTTACAGATGTTACCTCACATGCTGGCGTAGGAGACTCTCATTGGAGCGTGAGTGCGTCCTTTGGCGACTACAACCTTGATGGATACCTTGATCTGTATGTGGTGAATTACCTTGATTATCAGATTGAAACGGCTCATGCGTGTTTACTTGAAGGCGTTCATATCTACTGCGGCCCACATGAGTATCCCGGTGCACGAGATACGCTCTACCGAAACAATGGTGATGGCACTTTCACGGATGTCACTGGTCGGTCAGGTGTCCGTAATACTGGAAAAGGATTAGGTGTCATTTTTACAGATTACAACAATGATGGCTATCCAGATATTTTCGTCGCAAATGATGCTGTGCAAGACTTTTTATATCGCAATAACGGTAATGGCACGTTTACAGATGTAGCGGTTACAGCAGGTATTGCATATAACTCAGAGGGGCGCGCTACAGCAAGTATGGGGATTGCAAATGGTGATTACGATAATGACGGGATGTTAGACCTGTTTGTCACAAATTTCTCGTTGGAAGTTAATAGCCTTTTTCACAATGATGGTGATGGTTTCTTTACGATGACTACTTTTGAAACAGGACTTGCCGAACCCAGTTTTTCACAACTCGGTTTTGGCACACAATTCCTTGACGCAGACAACAGCGGCACTTTAGACCTCTTTGTGGCAAATGGGCATGTGTGGGACAACGTCTCACAAATCACACCTTCCCTCTCATACAAACAGAAATGCCAACTTTTTGAAAACATCGGAACTGGAAATTTCAAAGATATAACTAAAGCAGCAGGCCCGTTTTTCACGCGTCCTGTTGTTGCGCGTGGCACAGCTATTGGTGATTATGATAACGATGGAGACTCGGATATACTTGTCTCATGTGGAGGCGAGACTCCAGTGCTTCTACAAAATGATTCCCAAATGGCAAACAATTGGTTAAAAATCCAAGTAGTCGGCACAAAGAGCAACCGTGACGGAACTGGTGCTAAAGTCAAAGTGCAGACAAATGAAAAAACGCAAGTCAAAGAAGTCACTTGTGGTGGCAGCTATGCCTCTGGTAGTGAACACAACCTGCTTTTTGGACTTGGCACACATTCAAAGGTGCAATCAATTGAAGTGAGATGGCAGGGAGGTCACATCCAAAGGCTTGAAAATATCTCTGCGAACCAAGTTATCCGTATTGAAGAAAATCGCTAATTGACTTGACAATTCCGTTAATCAATTTTAGAATTAAAGGATAGATAAAAAATTAGGAGGATACATATTGATGAAAAACCGTAACTTTTGGAAAATTGCTTGTTATAGTGCAATCGTCTGTTTGCTTGCATCAATGTCTGCATGGATAGACACTGCAGATGCAGCAGACTCGTTTGGCGACGCGTTTGAGGATGGGAAATTGCAGAATCCCAATTGGAAATGGCAAAACGAACCACCGACATGGGATATTGATGAAACCCGCGAAGGTTTTCTATACATTGATAGTGAACCCAACCGAAATGTTTGGGCATCCGACGCTTCACATTTTTTGTATCAGGAAACCGATGCTGATATGTTTGATGTAGAAACTCATTTCTTCGCTAAATGGGATACCACTTCAAGTGTAAACGGTCTTCTTGTGAAAAGTCCGAGTGATAATAACTGGGTAACTCTAAAATTCTGGGCACGAGATGCCGGTCCCAGAGGACATATCCAGTATCAAACCAAGCAAGCAGGGATGGGACCGCCTGACATCCAATGGAGATTTGGGGATTGGGGCGACATTGAACTGTCCTTCCGTCTCAAAAAAGAGGGTGACACATACACAGCATGGTATAAAGCAGAGGGTGATGAGGATTGGATGGATATCGGACAAGGCACGTTTACCCTCACTCCGCCACTTTGGCTCGGTATCTATGCAGGTGTAGCCGCCGGATCAGGTACACTTGAGGTCGGATACGAATATTTCAGAGACAATTTAAACGTTACTGATGTTGAACCTGAAGGAAAGGTAGCAACAACGTGGGGTATGGTAAAATCCCGTTATTAGTTCTAAAGTGAGGGCAGCCCAAGGTTGCCCTCACTTTCCACTTATAAGAAAGCATTCAATTACTGTAGACAATATTTTTGTTTACGTAGAAATGGTATGCTTAAAATTTGTAGAAGGATATTTCTTTAATTTTACGTAGGAGATAAAATGAAAAATCGGAATTTAAATTCTTACTTACAAAATTCCCATTTTAAGGGTGGGAAAGTTCTTTTTTTTACTATCATCGTCTTTATGTTCACCACTTTAGTGATATGGACAGGCGACGTAGGTGCAGCAGACTCATTTGGTGACCCGTTTGATGGTGCCAAATTGAAAAATCCGAATTGGAAATGGCAAAACGAACCGCCTAAATGGGATGTTGGGGAAACACGCGAAGGCTTTTTATACATGGACTGTGAACCGAATCGAAATCTATGGGCAGGTGACGCATCACATTTTTTATATCAGGAAACTGATACCGATATGTTTGATGTAGAAACGCATTTCCATGCCAAATGGGATACCAATTCTGGTGTAAACGGTCTCCTTGTAAAGAGTCCGAGTGATAATAATTGGGTAACCATTAAATTCTGGGGGCGAGATGCTGGTGCCAAAGGACATATCCAGTATCAAACAAGGCAAGCTGGGATGGGACCTCCTGATATCCAATGGAGATTTGGGGATTGGGGCGACATTGAAATGTCTCTCCGACTGAAAAAAGAGGGTGACACATACACAGCATGGTATAAAGCAGAGGGTGATGAGGATTGGATGGATATCGGACAAGGCAACTTTGCCCTAACTCCACCACTTTGGCTCGGCATTTACGCAGGTGTCGCAGATCCTACTGGTAACCTTGAGGTGGAATACGAATATTTCAATGACAATATGAACCCATTTCCTGTTGAACCAGGTGGTAAAGCGACAACAACTTGGGGGGCAGTGAAAACCCGATATTAAGGAGAACAATGCAATGCGATACAGTTTAATCATTATTCTCTGTTTCTGTGTCGTTTCTCCCCTATTGGCTGAGACTTTCACAGATGTTAGTCAAGCGGCAGGGGTTCATCAACGAGAGATTCCAGTTGATGAAAATTCCGGGGCTTGGATGGGCCCCGGTGCCGCCGCTGTAGATTATGATAACGATGGCTGCTGGCTTGATATTTTCGTCGTTGGTGATGGTGGTCTACCCAACGCACTTTACCACAATAATGCCGATGGGACATTCAAGGATATTGCCGAAAAAGCAGGTGTGGCAAACACCCCTAATGGGCGCGGATGCGTTTGGTTTGACTATAACAATGATGGCTGGCGCGATCTTTATGTAACCTGCAATGGACCAAACTTTCTCTTTGAAAACAATGGGGATGGCACTTTCACAGATGTAAGCGAACAGGCAGGGGTCGCAGACGAACAGCACGGCACGGGCGCGGTAGTTGCCGATTATGACCACGATGGCTGGCTGGATATTTATGTTGCAAACTGGGGTCGTCCTGCCTCTCTGTTAGTTTTTAATCCTGCTCCCAGAATTAACGTACTATATCGGAACAAGGGAGATGGCACCTTTGAAGAGGTAGCACAAGCAGCTGGTGTAGATGATGACGGAATTGCTTGGGGCGCTATCTTCTTTGACTACAATGGTGATACATGGGCAGATTTGTTCGTAGCAAATGACCACGGCCCCGACAAACTCTATCGTAACAAAGCGGATGGCACTTTTGAAGATGTTTCAGAACAATCTGGTATTGTTACGCTTATCAGAGGAAAACCGACCGGTGCGATGGGACTTTGTGTCGGAGACTATGATAACGATGCTGATCTCGACCTTTTCGTTACAAACTATGATGAGGATCTGCTCTGGCGAAATAACGGAGATGGCACTTTTACAAATGTTGCAGAAGCTGCTGGTGTTGCAAACGTAGGCGTGGGATGGTATGCCAGTTTCATTGACTTTGACAACGATGGGTATCGTGACCTTTACGTTGTCAACGGTGATGTAGATAATTCTCAAAAGACAAACCTTAACCGTCTCTATCATAACACGAGAGATGGAAAGTTTGTGGATCGTTCCGATACGTTCAATACAACTGTTGATGCTGTCGCACGTGGTGCAACATCAGGTGATTTTGATAACGATGGTGATATAGATTTTTTCATCGTCAATAACACTGGCAATACACTTCTTCTAAACGATCTTGATCCTCCATGGCGGTCCGATGATCCTCCATGGCAGTACAGTGATCATGCTACTCGGCGCAACGTATCTAAAAATCAACGCATCCAAATTCGTTTGCGTGGAACAAAAAGCAACCGCGACGGTATCGGCACACGGGTAACAGCGAAAATAGGCAACTTCGTTCAGACACAAGAGTTAATCTGTGGTACAGGTTTCTTGGGTAGCGATAGTTTAGATATTGAATTTGGACTGGCAGGTGCTTCCGGATTCGATTCTATTACCCTGACATGGCCCTCCGGAATTGTCGATACTTATCAATCCGAATACGGCCCTATTGGTGGGGATCTCATTATTTTTACTGAAGGCGAAAAAGAAAAATTTATGGTAGCGGTTGAACCCACAGGAAAACAGAGCACAACATGGGGAAAGATGAAAACTGCAGAGGTGTTTCAAAACTATCCTAACCCGTTTAACCCAGAAACGTGGATTCCGTATAAACTTTCTGAATCCAGTGATGTGAAATTTTCAATTTTCTCACAAAGCGGGGATTTGGTCCGAGAATTTAAGCTTGGGCAGCAGGCACGTGGTGAAAGGCAATTATACTGGGATGGAAAAAACGCTAATGGCGAGACTGTGGCAAGTGGAATCTATTTTTATCAATTTAAGGCAGGCAATACCCAAAGTATACGGAAAATGTGGTTAATGAAGTAGATTATGGAAAACATATTCCTAAAATGGTGGGGTTGCGGTGCATTTGATGCACGTTTTGGCGATGTAAATATCGCTTATGACCCCTATCTGTTCAATCAGAACTTAGCGGATGCCGAACCGATATACGATTATATCTTTATCTCTCACGAGCATTTTGACCATTGCCACCCTGCCACCTTAGGAAAATTGTGCTGCGGCGCGCGTTTTAAAAAGTTATTTGTCAATCCCGGTTGCATCACACCTGCCCAACCCATCAATGAAAAATACGGGGATGCTGCTTTTGAACGTGACCTACCCATAACCAAACATGTTCCTGCCGATAAAGTAGAAATCCTATACCCCAAACACCTCAACAACAAACAAAGCACATCACGTTCATTTCAAGGTTCAGACACACTCGATCTTGGCCCAATTTCCGTTGAGACTATTGAAAGTGGCGAGAACCAAACGCCTGATATACCGACAAACGGGTACCTCATTACACATCTTGCCAAGAATGTTTCTATCTTACACACAGGGGATTTACACGAACCTTATCCAGCGTTAGCAAACCTCCGAGGCAAGGTTGATTTTCTGATCCACATGAAACTTGGCCTTGGTGCTGGACTTTCAGATCGGCTAATTGAACTGATAGAACTCATCCAACCTCGTTTTTTAATACCGACACACTATCGCACCGATCGAAAATCCGATCCGATACCAGAAGGGCATTGGCCGCCAAACGTCACTGATGAAATGGCGTTCATTGAGTCAATCCGCCAAATTATAGGAGAGAAGACCCAAATTCTGCCTTTTACCGCCGGAATAGAATACGAGGTTAAAATGCCAATGAAACAGGTTATCTGGAAATGGGACTGGTTTAACACGTGGACTGTTCCACCCTGGCGTGAAAACTAATTTTGAGATCAGATTAGACTACATTTATTACAACATATTTGGAGAACATTTATTGTGTCAACGGCTTCCAAAGTCCGCGTCGCCTTCTACGGATGCGGTAATTTTGCTAAAAACACCCGAATTCCGAACCTTTTACAACAGGATTCCGTTAATATTGTTGCAGTGTGCGATAGTAACGTGAAAACGGCACAGGAAACTGCCCAACATTTTAACATTCCACACGTCTACCACAGTGAAAATGGTGGCGCACACGAAATGCTTGAGACGCAAGATTTTGATGTATTATACTCCATCGTGCCAGCGTATGTCCGAACTGATGTTGAGGTAAACGCAGCCGAAAAAGGTATCCACATTTTCAGTGAAAAACCGCAGGCGATTACAATGCAGGTGGCAAATCGCATTGACAAAGCGATTCAGCAAGCAGGGGTTATCAGTACCGTGGGATTTCGCGAACGGTATCGCCCAATTTTTCAAAAAGCACGTGAATTTTTGGCTGACAAGAAGGTTGTGCATGTCCGATTCCAAAGCTATGGGGGACTACCCGCTGCAGCAGGAAGCGAAGCAAAAACGTGGTGGGCAGATATGGAGAAATCTGGTGGTCGTGCCCTCGACTGGGGTGTTCATGCCACGGATTATAGCCGATTTATGACAGGTTTGAACGTTGTTCGTGCACAAGCGTTCTATTGTGAACGCTCAGATTATGCCACACCACTGTCTTGCAGTTTCAATTACTGTTTCAACAACAGTGGGACGATGACGCTCAACTTTGTTTCTGCCGGTGCAAGTCCAAAAGATGAACCGTGGTTTACTGTTTTCTATGAAGGTGGACACCTCACAATCTACCGATACGATAGGATTGAGGTAAACGGTGAGAAAATCTATCAGGCAGAGGAATTTGATCCGTGGTTAGAACAGGATAAAACTTTTATTCGTGCTGTTCAGACGGGAGATGCCAGCATACTACATAGTGATTATCACGATGGTCTTTTCTCTTTAGCTCCTGTTTTGGCTGGATGGGAATCTGCACGCCGCAATGGAGAATGTATTGAATTGAATTCGTTTATGAATATGTCTTAATAGTAGGCACACTTCGTGTGTCATCAACCATAAAGGAATGTCCACATATTTTCGGATTTATAATTTTGGAGGATTTATAAATAATGGATGCAAAACTAAAAAAGATACAAATTACACCGATGAAGTTTGACAAGGACGGTGACGTGCAAAAAGAGGAATTTGCCACCATCACAATAGAGGTGCCGATGGATAGCGCAGGACAACGCGAAGCAATTGTTTCAGTGCTACAACTCCTTAGCAGAGAATGGGTTGTTCTGAACGTTGAAGGCAAGTCACCTGGGGCAGTAGGAACAGCTTAAATCAATCATGAAAAAAAGTTATCTCTTTACGCCAGGTCCAACGCCAATTCCGCCAGATGCCTTGTTGGCAATGGCGCAGCCGATTGACTATCACCGAAGTGAAGATACTGTCGCGCTAATTAAAGATGTTTTAGATAAACTCAAGCACGTTTTCCAGACAGAGAACGATGTGCTTTTCTTGACATCATCTGGGACTGGTGCGATGGAAGGTGCAGTAGCAAATCTGTTGTGCCGAGGCGATAAGGTTTTAGTTATACGGAGCGGCAAATTTGGGGAACGGTGGGCAGAAATCTGTGAGGCGTACGGGGTTGAGATTATCCCAATTGATGTTACATGGGGTGATTCAGTCCCACCTGAAATAGTGGAGTCTGAGTTAACCGCTAACCCTGATGTTAAAGCAGTTTTTGCTACACTTTGCGAAACATCAACAGGTGCTTTGCATGACATTGAAGCACTTGCGCGTTTGACACAATCCCATCCGACATTGCTTGTTGTTGACGCGGTCAGCGCGCTTGGAGCAGATGATTTACAGATGGACAATTGGGGCGTTGATGTTGTCGTTTCTTGTTCACAGAAAGGATTGATGACACCTCCCGGTCTTGCTTTTGCTGCGCTAAATGGTCGTGCGTGGAAAGCGGTTGAGCAATCTGACCTGCCGAAGTATTATCTTGATTTCCGAAAGGCGCATCAACGTGGATTAGAAGGTTCAGTGCCTTACACCCCTGCCATTACACTCCTTATAGGACTCCAATATGCGCTCAATCACATCTGGGCAGAGGATATTCGTAATACTATTTCTCGCCATAACCGTTTAGCAATGGCAACACGAAGTGCTGTTAAGGCAATTGGACTCCCACTATTCGCGACATCTCCTGCAAATACGTTGACCTCAATTCGTTTGCCTGAAGAAATTGACGGAAAAGCGTTTGTTAAGATGATGCGGGAAAAACACGGCATTACGTATGCAGGTGGACAAGGTGAGTTGGGTGGTAAGATTGTCCGCATTGCACACCTGGGTTGGATGAACGAAAACGATGTTATTGTTGCTATCTCTGCTTTTGAGAGAGGTTTAGCGGAAATCGGTTATGATGTTCCACTTGGCGCGGGTGTTACCGCCGCGCAAGAGATTTTTACGAAGTTTGCCAATTAAGAATGATAAAAGAATAGGGAGTTCGGCTTTTCCTTACACTTGAAAACTTCCGTTTTCCGGAGACAATATGTCTGAAACAACACTATTTGATGTCTCTTACGAACAGCGGAAAAAACCGCTACTAACCCAAACGTTAGAACGACTTCGCCCTATCTACAGTAAGTCAGAGCTTAATGCTTTACGCATAGACAGCACAAGCCGAGAGGGATTATCACAACGTTCTGGACGCGGGTTCGTCAATCGCGATATTTTGGAGACCGTTCTGGGAAATCTATTGGAATGCGTTGCGCCAGGGTCTCACAATGCACCACATCTTTTTAACCAAAAGCGAGAACTTTCAGAAGCAATTGAAGAGGTAGCCGATCAGTTATATGCGATGGTAGCACAGTCGTTTTTAGCAGTTGCAGACGAAACACATCTTGGCGCAGCACTTGATACTGCCTTCTCACTCCTCTGGGAACTACCCCGATTAAAAAGCCGCGCACTTTGGAATCGCTTCGCCTCTCTCAAAGACCCAGCCGTTTGGGATGCATATCTCCTTCATAATGGTATTTCTCGCGAAAAACTTGCAGCCCTTGATTTTCGCTCCCAAATTGACAACGCAATTAAGGAAAGAAGTTTTGACCCATACCAAGATTTTCTCGGCACTTTGAACCTTGCCTCCGTTTTTGAATATCAACTTCAACTAGTAGTTAGCACCTATCCTGGTTGGCGTGTGCTTTTCTACCACGATGTGGCTTATGCGTTGACACGAAGTGAACCGCCCGAAGATAATCCAGACCTCCATAGAGTTCCTGTTCCGTTGTTGCCACGCGCCATTGCGGAACTCGGCGGGCGTTATTATCAAGCCGATTTACACCCAGAAACGGAAATAGGCGATGCAAATTTCTTAGAGCATCCCCACCGTGGTGTGACAACGGGACAAACTGGTATTATCGGTTCTGGATGTGTTCTTTACCCTTGCACACTTGGTGGATTGAGTGTAAAAGTAAAGCAACGCCATCCAGTCATCGGAGACTTTGTTGAGATCGGCACAGATACAAGCCTTCTTGGTCCAGTCCAAATTGCTGACCATACGACTATCGGGACAAATACCGAAATTTACGGGTTTGTTGAGATTGATCAAGGGTGTCGTATCGGTTCATCAGTCGTCATTGGAACTATTCGTGGTGCTGCAGAACATCCCGGTAAAATAATGATTGGAGATGAAGTACGCATTGGCGATGGCACGGTTATTGAAAATACGTCTGAAATGGATTTGATTATTCCGACCCGTGCACAGATTCCTGCCAGAAGCCACGTCGCAAATGATGGTTTTGGATTCCCCAGATATGTGACATAGAATAGAGGTTAAGACAGACGAATTATGAAAAAAATTGAACGCGCACTTATCAGCACTTATGACAAAACAGGTCTTTCAGAGATTGCGAATGCTCTCGTGCAACGCGGAGTTGAAATCCTTTCCACAGGCGGCACTGCCCTACACCTGCGTGATGCCAGAATTGAGATTACGGATGTCTCTGACTACACAGGTTTTCCAGAGATGTTAGATGGCAGAGTTAAGACACTTCATCCGAAAATCCATGGCGGGTTGCTGGCACAGTGGGAAAATGCGGAACACGCAGCACAAGCAAAAGACAATGGGATTACACCAATTGACATGGTGATTTGTAACTTATATCCGTTTGAGGCAACCGTTGCAAAACCGGATGTTACACTTGATGAAGCAATTGAGAATATAGACATCGGTGGACCAACAATGATTCGTGCTGCTGCGAAAAATTATAAAGACGTTGCTGTCCTTACCAATCCTAATCAATATCCACAAATAATCGCAGATTTAGATGCTAACGATGGGTGTCTATCAGAAGACGTTCGATTTGAATTGGCAAAAACAGCGTTCCTCCACACCGCACACTACGACAACGCTATTTCTACCTATCTCGCCAATTTAGAAACCGATGGAGATTTCGGTGATGTGCTGACACTCCGTTACCAGAAAGCAGATGCGCTGAGATACGGCGAAAATCCACACCAAAGTGCTGCCTTCTATAGAACTGAAATTGAACCAGCACCATGCGCTGCATGGGCAAAGCAACTGAATGGACCGCCGTTATCGTTCAATAACATTCTTGATTTAGATGCTGCCTTAGAGATTGTGAAGGATTTTAAGACTCCTACTTGTGCAATCATCAAACATAACAACCCGTGTGGACTTGCGACTGCTGGCAACTTACAAGATGCCTTCACAAACGCCCTTGAATGTGATAGAACATCTGCATTCGGTTCAATTGTCGGTTTAAATCGTAAAGTGACAATTCAGACAGCGAACACAATTCGCGATGCAGCAAAATCAGGCGTCAAAATTGAGGCGATAATCGCGCCGAGTTATACCGAAAAAGCACTAAGCGCATTGTCTCGTGTAGAAAGCCGCCGAATACTTGAAACGGGTTCGTTATCAGACTCAGAACCAATTCTGCAAATCCGTAATGTAACTGGTGGCGTGCTTGTTCAAGAACAGGATGCACATAACATCAAAAAGAATGACTTACAATTTGCCACCAAACGTAAACCTACGGACAATGAGATAAAATCCTTACTATTTTCATGGAAAGCGTGTAAACATGTCAAATCCAACTGTATCCTGCTTGCGCAAGGCACGCAAACCGTCGGTATCGGCGCAGGACAGATGAGTCGTGTAGATGCTGCGATTATCGCTGTCCGTAAGGCAGGTGAAAAGGCAAAAGACGCAGTTTTAGCCTCCGATGCATTCTTTCCGTTCCCCGACGGTGTCGAAATTGCCGGTGAAGCAGGTATCCGCGCAATTATTCAACCCGGTGGGTCAGTCAATGACGAATCTGTAATTGAAACAGCGGATGCTTACGGCATGGCAATGGTATTTACAGGTGTTAGACATTTCCGACATTAGTTGTGAAAACATATTATTTTAATCCGTTTTGTGGTATACTTCTATAGCAGGAGGTGACACATGAAAACGTATTCATTTCAGGTTGTGTTAGAAAAAGATAAATGGCCTGATGAACCTGATGAAAACGCTGTCTGGCGTGCATACATTCCAGCGTTAGAACATCAGGGTGCAGCGAGCTGGGGATATACGCAGAAAGAAGCGTTAAAGAATTTACAGGATGCTATAGATTTTCTTGTAGAGTCACTATTAGCTGAATCAGATGAAATTGATCTTGAATCGTTATTAGCACATGAAGAAGAGAGTTCATCTGAAGGACACTCACAGATTCAGGTCAGTGATATTCCTTTAATCGCTATAACGGTATAATATGCCAATTGACTACAAGCGACTACGCTCTTTGACAGATCGGAGATTGATACGTGCCTTAAGATAAAGACAATTTTTTATGAGGAAAGAAGAAAAGGGGGCACCCGTCTTTTTAAACACCCCGATGGGCGGAGAACAACTATCCACCTTCATAATATGGGGCAAACTTTCGCTATTGGCACACTCAAAGCAATTATTGATCAGCAAGTGCAGTGGAGAGAAGTTGACCTTGAGCGTCTTGGCCTACTTTAGTTCATTTACGCATAGACGTAATCTAAAATCGTTAAAGGACAATGTACTATAATTTAGAACAAAGTCATGTATAAAAATTAAGAACGAAGTAACCTTTACCCTTGTTTTTGTCACGCATGTGATTTATCTACTCTTCATCCAAAGGAGAACTAAAATGAAAAAGTTGATTTTCTTCATCTCCGTTCTTGTTATTCTCGTTGCGATTTACCTGTACACAAATTTTCACACAAGTGACTCCACAGACAAATTCCCGGAGCGACCTCTTACTGTAGAACAAACGGATACTAACACAGCACCTTCAGATAAAAATGTAAAAGAGGTCGTAAAGAAACCTGTCAATCCAGAACTTGCTAACGAATCCGATATGTCAGTCCCTGATGAAGTTCCAAATCATTTGCAGGAAGATGATGTAACAAATGAAGAATTGGCAGATCATGACTCGCCAAACGAAGACCTCACGAATGAACAAGCTCTTCAAATGAATCCATGGGAGAAAATGATTAAGGCGGAAATGGAAGCAAGAGCGCGCGGGACGTGGATAGGCGATCCAGAAACGATGGACCCCGATGAGCTTCATAGTGCGGAATATAACCAACTCCTTGAAAAGTTTGGAGATATCCCACAAGTACATACCTACATGGAGTATAGTCGCAAGACTACGAATAATGCTCCCATGACTTTAGATGAGAGAATTGCCGGATTGGAAGCAATGAATCACTTGTTTCCATCCGGATCGACCCGCCGCACACTTGTATATTTTAAGTGGATACAAGCAAATGGTGGTTATTATAATGATCCCTTTGCGCAAGGGGGTTTTTCAGATGCTGATATTAAAGAACTTCAAGATTCAGGTATTACGGTTAAGATAGACAAGACAGATCGGGAGGTTAGAATTCATATTTCAACGAAATAATTTTATAAAGCAGGACTTACATACAAACGGTAGGCGCGCTTCGTAAGCGCGCTAACTACTCAGAGTTCTGCTGAAACGCACATTTTTTAATTGTTGTAAATGTTTAATTCTCTCAGGAAAATGAAAATTGCCTACCACATTCTCACTCCCTCCCACAATAATCACCGGTGCTGGGGCATCTGAAAAAGTCGGTGAAGAAGCGAAACGCCTCGGTGCTACGAACGCACTCATCGTGACAGACCCGGGCATTGCCAAAATCGGATACGCAAACCAAATTGCCAAAAACCTACATAATGCAGGAATAGCCACGTCTATCTTCTCCAATGTCACACCCGATCCGACATTACAAAATGTTACTGACGGACTAAAACAATACCGTACCGAAAACTGCGATGTGATTGTAAGCATAGGCGGCGGTAGTGCAATTGACTGCGGTAAAGGCATCGCCATGAAACTTACAAATGAGAGCGAATTCGCTGACTATATGGGTGTGGATAAAATCCCAAATCCAGGTGCTTCCTTGGTTGCGATTCCGACTACCGCAGGCACAGGTAGCGAAGTCACAAAAGTCACCGTTATTACCGACACGGATCGTAATGTCAAAATGATGCTGAGTAGTGCGTGTTTATTAGCATCTGTTGCATTGGTCGATCCGATGTTATCACTCACAACCCCGCCGCACCTGACTGCAGCAGTCGGCGTTGATGCTTTGACGCACGCAATAGAAGCGTATATTTCTAAACGCGCCCAACCGATTACAGACACCCTTGCATTGAAAGCAATTAGACTAATTTCAGGTTCACTTCGTCAAGCGTGGGCAGATGGAGAAAACATCCCCGCACGAACAGATATGATGCTCGGTGCGTCAATTGCAGGCATGGCGTTCAGCAATTCTTCAGTGGCGTTAGTCCACGGCATGTCCCGGCCGATCGGTGCATATTTCCATATCCATCACGGTTTATCAAATTCAGTACTACTCCTTGATGTAATGGAATTTAGTGTTGTCGGCGCACCGAAACGTTTTGCTGATATTGCACAAGCGATGGATGAACCGATTGATGGACTGTCACCAATGAAACAAGCAGATGCAGCGATTTCTGCAGTGGAACGTCTCGTCAACGATATTCAGATGCCACGTCTCGGAGAAATTGGTATTGATAAGGATAAGTTTGAGCAGGTTATCAATCAGATGGCAGCAGATGCTATTGTGAGTGGCAGCCCAGCGAACAATCCGCGCCAAACTTCAGCAGAAGAGATAATCGCGCTATATCGGAAATGCTTCTCCCCACGCAATACATAGCTATTTCAAAGTTAACACATATTAGCCAAAGTCTAAAACTGATGGCGTGTAGAGGCAAATAATGACACAAACACCAATTATTGAAATGCGTGCTATCAGTAAACGATTTGGACAGGTGCAAGCAAACGATGCTGTGGATTTTACGTTACAGAACGGTGAAATACATGCTATAGTTGGCGAAAACGGTGCAGGCAAATCAACATTAATGAAAATCCTTTACGGTCTCTATCAACCAGATGCCGGAGAAATTTTTGTTGATGGAAAACCTGTGACTATCTCCTCACCGAAGCATGCCATGCGCCTTGGATTGGGAATGATACAACAGCACTTCACATTAATCCCCGCTTTCACTGCCCTTCAAAACATTATCCTTGCAAAAGAGAAACGTAAATTTGGAACTCTCCTTGATTACCAAAAGGCTGAAGACGAAATAACAGAACTTGCTGAACAAGTTGGGTTTGATGTGCCTTTGAATACCCCCATAGAATCACTATCAATTGGTGCACAACAACATACGGAAATTTTAAAAGTCCTTTATCACGGTGCAGAAATACTGATTATGGATGAGCCAACCGCTGTGCTTGTCCCACGAGAAATAGAAGGTTTGTTTGAATGTATGCGTGGTCTCAAAAGGGAAGGTAGAAGTATTATCATTATTACCCATAAACTTGATGAAGTAATGGCAATAGCCGATACTGTCACGGTGATGCGCCGTGGAAAAACCGTCACTACCAACCCTATATCTGATACTAACCCACATCAACTGGCTGAACAGATACTTGGTGAACCAGTTCTTCAAAGTTCAATAGAGCGCAAGGAAACTGATCAAGAGAGTCCAATGCTACATTTAGAAGATGTAACGGTGAAAACTGGAACAGATAAAAACCTTCTTGACAGAATTAACCTTGATATCTTCGCGGGTGAAGTTGTTGGCATAGCAGGTGTAGAAGGGAATGGTCAAACAGAACTTGTTGAAGTACTCACTGGGTTGAAACACATTCAACACGGTACAATCACTTTAAATGGAGAATCTGTCATCAATTGCTCTACTTCAGAATTCCGTGAAAAACAGGTCGCGCATCTTCCTGCTGATAGACATCGCCACGGTGTTAGTCTAAATAACAGAATTGATGAGAATTTTATCATAGGGAGACATAAACAGAAACTGTTTTCGCGCAACGCTATGTTGCATCTAAAAAACATTCAAAGATTTACTTTCAATGCGCTTGATAAGTACCAAATTCGGGTTGGGAATATACAGAATCCGATTAAAACGCTTTCCGGTGGAAATCAACAGAAAGTAGTAGTTGCCCGTGAGTTATCTGGAGACCCTGCGCTCATTATTGCTGCACATCCGACACGCGGGTTGGATATTCACGCTGCAAAGTTTGTTCACACGCGTCTTATTCAGGCACGTAACCGTGGAAAAGCAGTTTTACTTGTGTCCTCTGAACTGGACGAACTTTTACTCCTTAGCGATAGGATTGCGGTAATGTATAACGGTAAAATCGCTGGAATTGTCGTACCGACTTCTGATGATCGTGGCAAAAGTTTGCAGGAAACAGATAAACAGAAACTTGGTGCTTTAATGCTTGGATTGTCTTTAGAAGATTAACATGCGCACTATTGCTTAGTCAAGTGCTAATTGACGGGTTTGTAAGGGGCGGGAATCGGAGTTCCCTCTTACCATAAGCAGTCCATCGGTAGGAGCGATCTCCGAATCGCGACCTACAATAATATGTTGACTAAGCAATAGTCCATATTTGATGAAACATCACATTGTCTTGAGGAGATACAATGATAATTGATTCACATACACACGCCTGGCCACGCTGGCCCTATCAACCTCCTGTTCCCGATGATGAGAGTCGTGGTAAAGTTGAACAACTTCTCCACGAAATGGATAAGCACAACGTAGATAAAGCTGTGCTTATCTGTGCAAGGATTGAAAGAAATCCCGATAATAACGACTATGCTGCAGAATGCGTTCAACACTATCCAGATAGACTGATTCAGTTTGCAGATGTGGATTGTTCTTGGACAGATACATATCATACTGACGGTGCAGCAGATCGCCTTAAAACAGCAGCCGAAATATACAACCTCAAAGGCTATACGCACTACCTCAGGGGTGATGACAATGGAGATTGGTTCTTTTCAGAGGAGGGGCAACGTTTCTTTCAAACAACAGCTGAACTCGGTTTAATCGCCAGCATTGCCATGGGAAGCCATCAACACACTCCATTGCGTAAGTTAGCAGCACAGTTTCCTACAGTGCCGTTTCTGTGTCATCACATGGCAGGTGCGCGTGCAGGTGAAGAACATCCGTACCCACAACTCAAAGAAGTCCTTGCTTCCGCAAATGTTCCAAATATCCACGTAAAAATGTCAGGGTTTGCTTATGTCTCACAAGTCTCATGGGACTATCCATACTCTGATACACATCGGATTGTTCGCGCACTCTATGAACACTTTGGTCCTGGACGTCTCTGTTGGGGTTCGGACTATCCAGTGGTGCGCAACTTTATGACATATCAGCACGCACTTGAAGCGTTCCGTACCCATTGCACTTTTATTCCCGATACGGACAAAGCGGACATCTTGGGCGGAACCCTTCAGCGATTGCTGTCTGAAGCAGGTCAATAGTTTCCTTGATTTTTTCATAGCGTTTTGATATAATAAAGATAAAGAGGTGTAATTCCGGCGCTTAGCTCCGGTAAGGTAAATCTGAAATCAGAAGGGAGAATTAGTTATGAAAAGAATATTCGTTTTCACAACACTGGCACTCATGCTTGTAGGAATGTACGCTTTCGCTACAGAAACCCCGACTGTGCAAGGTGAATATATTGAAGCTCGGTCCGCGAGTGTATATGTTGGTGCATGCCATTTCGGTGCTGAATTTGTAGAAGGTGGCAAAGAGGCAACACTTGTTTGGAATATCCATCGTGGAAGTTGGAATAAAGTTTCATTGGACGGCTTAACCGTTGTTGCTGTCGTTAGTGCTAAAAACAACTTGGCGATTGATACAAAGACACGTAAGAGTGTGTTGTATATGGACTCAAAAACCACGCCAGAACAGCGCGCAGCAATTAGTGATATGCTTGCCACGAAACGTGCTGATGTTCTTGGCAAAGTCGTAACAACGCAAATCACACCCATCACATTCGCCAAAAAAGGCACAAAATATGATGTGACAGTTGGGAAAGTGCTTACACTGTCTGCTAATCGTTATCCGTGTGTGCATTGTACTCAACCCCACCAAATTTGGTATGAACCGCTTACAACGATTCAGAACGCCATCGTCGGCAAGTCTGAAATCTATCGTTATAAAGATACGCACCTTTCAGTAAACTGGCAGCAAGGTGATGCAGCCAACAATGTCTTTGTCGGTAGTTTTTCTATGTAATGCATTGACGTCTGTAGTTGCCAACCAATTGCTGGCAGCTACAGACATTTTTAGTTACTGATATGAAAGAATTTATAAAAAAGAATACAATATCCGAGGAACGGAAATTTAGACTGACACCTGAAGAACGTTCCTCTTGGGAAGAGAACGGATACTTTGTCCGTTACGACGTTTTTACAAAAGAAGAAAACGACGTGATACGTCAAATCGCTGATGACATTGCCCTCGGAAAACGATCTTTCCCTAATTATCATATCTTTGAAAACGCTTTAGTCCGAGACGGTAAAGTTGAAGCACAAGGCATCTATGCGATGCACAATATCCAATATGTGAGTTGTAATTGCTCAGAATTCCTTGCACGCACCCGCGATCCACGTCTCACCGACCCTGCTGTTGACATACTCGGTCCAGACCTCCTCGGCCTCAACAATCTCTATATTTGGAAACCGCCAAAGATTGGTTTAGGTTTCCCGTGGCATCAAGATAAATGGTATTTTAACCATCAGTATAAAACAGGGACGACAGTTGCAACTTGGACTGCAATTGATGATGCAGATAAAGAAAATGGGTGTTTATATGTTATCCCCGGCAGCCATAAGCAGGGCGTTCGGGACCACAAAGAGATTGAAGGTTCACAACAAGGAGAGTTTAAACAGGCAGAAGGTGCTCGCGACGAAGATGGTGTCGCGGTAGAAGTCCCTGCCGGAGCGGTCATCTGGTTCAATAGCCAAGTCCTTCATAAAAGCACGGATAACCACAGTCCTCGTTTCCGACGTGCTAACATAGCACACTATATCAGTGCAAAAGCAGAATGGACACGTCCTGAGGCTGTAAATAAAAAAAGACCTCCCATGTGGATTCGGGGTAAAACCTATCCAGGAATGGCAGATGAAGTTCAATGGGACGTTATACCAATTTTAGAAGATGATTAACTACTAACGCCAGTCTGATAATATGCCTTTTCTTTCAAGGTCCACCTTGCGCTACAAGGGGCTTTTACCAAACTTACGTTACTAACGAAAGAAAACTATCATGAAACTACAACTTATTACGATCTATGTCTTGCTTCTTATGCTTCTGTCATCTGCTGAGGCAACTGTTCCTTCCCGATACGCGAAGCAATCCGTTGAATGGTTCCAGAGCGAGGAAGGTCGCCGTATTGCCGACAACGTCATCACTTGGCAGACACAGCACGGCGGTTGGCCCAAGAATAGAGACACGGCATCAGAGCCGTTTGATGGTAAAAGTGAGGATCTGCATGCAACGTTCGACAACGGTGCGACCATTGACGAACTACGGTTTCTTGCCCGTGCGTTTCGTGCGACAAACGAGCCGCGCTACCAACAAGCATTTCTCAAGGGTCTTTTTCATATCCTTGAAGCACAATACCCGAATGGCGGGTGGCCACAGTATTATCCGCTAAGCAAAAGCTATCATCGTCACATTACGTTCAATGACAATGCTATGGTCCGCATTCTCGAACTTCTCCGAGATGTCTCCGAATCTTCCGATTATCAGTTCCTGAAAACGGAAGACCGCACTAAGGCTGAAGCTGCTGTAACCAAGGGCATTGACTGCATCCTACGCACACAAATCAAGCAGAATGGCAAACTCACAGCTTGGTGCGCGCAGCATGACGAGAAAACGCTTGAGCCTGCGTGGGCACGTTCCTATGAGCCACCGTCGCTCTCAGGTGCCGAAAGCGTCGGCGTCGTGCGATTCCTGATGTCGCTTGAAAAACCCACGCCAGAGATCATCGCCGCTGTTGAAGGAGCCGTCGAATGGTTCAGGAGCGTCGCTATCAACGGCATGCGCCAAGAAAAGTTCACCAACACAGATGGACAGGACGATAAACGGGTAGTAGCAGATCCCGATGCGGGACCACTCTGGGCGCGTTTCTACGAGATCGGCAGCAACCGTCCAATCTTTCTCGACCGCGACTCGGTGGTCCGTTACTCGTTATCAGAGATTGGGCAGGAACGCCGCACCGGATACGCCTACTACGGAAGCTGGGGTGCCAGGCTCCTCACAGATGATTACCCTGGGTGGAGAGAAAAGCACAAGTTCCCAAAGGAATAACCAATGAAAAACATGAACTATGTTATCTGTACAACACCCCGTACGCGCAGTACTGTTTTATGTGATTTATTGGTTTCATCCGATGTGGCAGGATATCCGAGAGAATACCATGAAGGACACGAAAGTTTAAAAGACTTGGATATAACCGATCCAGCAACATATCAAAAATACGTATCAGTTAGCACTTCACCTAATGCTGTTTGCGGTATACAAGTGATGTACGAAAAAAAGCATATCGTTGAAAAGTTTATAGATTTTAAAAAATCAAAATGCATCTGGTTGCGCAGAGAAAACAAAATAAAACAAGCTATCTCACTTTTGAAGGCTATCAAACGTAATCGTTTTTACGAGACAGATGAAACTCGGAAAAATGAAGGTCTCAATCAACTCCAAATTGCACACGATGAAATCGTCTACCATACATTTAAATTGACAGCAGAGGATATGTCGTGGGCACATTTCTTTGAAGAAAATCAGATTTGCCCTCTAACAATTTGGTATAAAGAGTTAGAAACCGAAACACAGCAAAAAGAAACCCTCAAGAAAGTATTGGATTTTCTCAATATTGACGATATGCCGAATGAGCCTAAAGTTTGGGCTATTCGTCAAGATACCGATTTTGATAAAGAATGTTACAATGAGATAATAGGTAAATTTTTACATTTTTGAATTTATTATAGTAAAACCTAAAAATACTTTTACATTTTCTTTAGGTTAGCGGCGTTTGTAGTCGCGCAATTCATTGCCAAATCAACGCCAAATGCGCTTTTTGGCATTTGTCGGCTCTTACATTCAAGGTGTTTGAAATTCACACAAGCACCAAAGTGTCCAAATAATTTTGGATTCCACTATAGCAAGGATTGGGAAAGGATTGGGAGAAAAATCATTTTTTGGCAACGAGAGTGTTCTCGGATTCCTCTTTATCTGTTTGTGGATCATAAAGTTTATAGACACCAGTTTTAACCTTCCAATATCTATCCTGTCCACCAGGAAGATGTGGACGACAATTATGTCCTACACATTCAGCGTAAATAGAATTGGTCGCGGTGCCTACTGGGAAGTTTTCATGTTTTTTGGCAATGACTTCTCGCACTTCTCGGATTGTCCATACAACATCTTTTTTCCCACCGGTTAGTTCTTGCACGGCTTCCCATACAATCTCTTTCGCAGCAGGTTTATCAACTTTCTTCTCACTTGACGCACTTGACGCACTTGACTTTGACAGGCGTTTTTGGTTCTTCACATGCATAGCACCAATGTCTTCTTCACCAACCTTCACTTCCATATCAATATACATTTCATCTAAATCTGTTCGAAATAAGGATACCTCTATACAAGTGATGTCCAAGCCGAGTGAAGTACGTTGCCACCGACAAACACGGGAAACCTCACCAGGTATATCTTCTGCGACAACAAACAAACGCAGACTTTGATTCAATTTCGGCATATCAGATTCATCCGGTATGTCAAATGCATCTCGGAAGCGATCATTGAACTCTGAAGAGAGACCATCAAGTTCGGAAAAGTAAGCCTCTGCTACGCTCATAATATCTGACTCTGAACATTCTACTGCAGCCCAGGCTGCGTATTCAAACAGTTGAGCAACTACCTCCCGTGGGGTTCTTCCACGCTTGAATTCAACAATAACAAGATTACCTTGTGAATCAATACCGAGCAAATCAGGAATGATGGTTTTTTCTTCACTCTGAACATGGGGTCGTTTACCTATCCAAAGGATAAATTCGTCTGGGACAAGTCCAATCGGACTATTTTCAAAAAGTCGCTCCAGATGACCTTCATCTTCAAGTTCTATTTCACGTGCAATAACAATCTTGCCATCGGAACCAAGATCGCCTTCTACTCTATAAACACTCATTTCATAATCCCCCTTCAACAAAACGGATGATCCGTTCAATTGCTTACTTGTTCTGTTTTTCTTAAGACATTATAATGAATTAGTTTTAAATTTGTTAACCTCTGTTATACGTCCTAATTATACGCACAAAAATAACAGATGTCAACACTATTCAGATCACTTTTTATGTTGAAAAATACATCATATTGTTGTATAATAATAAACATCGACTTACACTTTATAGGGAGTAGGATTATGCGGGAAAGACATACATACCAAAAGACAATATCTTTCACGCCTAAAATAGCAGAAAGAATAACGAAGGAAGCAAACGAATTTGAAGTTTCCTTTGCTGAGGTTGTCCGCGAATGTATCACTCGCGAACTGGACAAACTTATTGACAGAAAAAAAGAGAAAACAATCACAACAGAATCTATAGAAACATAGATACAGACAAATACCAACATAAAAGAAAAATCAGAGAAAAATGGAGGTGAATACAATATGTGGTTTAATTTGGACAACGTTCATTTTGATCTAAGAGAAGTGTCCTCTATATAGTTATTAGGAGAAAACGGAGAAAAACAACTTGTTATTGTGATGAAGAACCAAAAGGAAATAAGAGGGAACATCACGAATGATAAAACATCAGATTCCGTTTATGAATCAATCACAAGTCTGCTTAAAGCAATGAGAGAAAGGGATCGTAGAACTGAGAATAATACTTTTGAATTACGCAAACGCATCCTTTCCGAGCTAAAAACGATTTCTTCTGAGTTAAAATTGGTTTCCCAAAACCTTAGAAGGTTATCATAGGCTCGGGAGGATTCAGAAACACATAATTCAAACATAACCAACAATGGAGAACACAATGATCTATGAAACAATAGGAGTAGACAACCACAAATTTGAATGCAAAGTGGAAATATTTCACAACGTTGTTATCGTGACAGAAACTCCAAAATCACGCACAGGCATAATCTTAATGCAAAAACACTCGCGAACGAAATATGTCACCAGTATTCCGTTCCGATGCAAAACTTAGTTTGGATTGAGGTAATCCCACCAGAAGAAGAAGGGGAAAGCACAGGATATTATCTAGTAATGTTCACCATCGAGAACTGGGTTTGTACCTCTCAGAGAAGGATTCCAATCACTGCTGAACTTGTTGATGCTTTTAGGAAGTATGGGGAGGAATGGGCAAATAATATCAAATCAGCAGAAGCACACAAAAGATTAAGGCAAATAAACACCGAAGAAGTATAACCTGAAAAACGATGAGACACTTGACGGACTCACACAATCGCTCCATAATAGAACTTGATAATGATAGCACGCGCTCCTAACTAAACACAAAATGCTATCAATATCCAGGGAGAACGATGCAATCTCACCGTCCTGATCATAACCGCAGAAAAGAGGTAGCTCCTCGCAGTTTTGATAAATCCTATAAGTAAATCCAAGTAGCCGGTAACCTACCGGTTGCCGGTTCCTTTTATCAAACAGGGGAGTGGGATTCGGATTTACGATCAGGAAGGAAACACGTACCACGTGTTTAATTTCCTTTCCTGCTAACTTTCATATTTTTTCACCTGCCCACACTGCAGGATGGAAGCAAATCTCATGAATAACAATCGTGAAAATGAATGTCAGTCGATTATTGAAGCATGAATGATTAGTTCAAAATAACTCTCAGATTGAACATACTTGACCCGAAGTGTCTGGGAATCAGATAGTATGTCCTAATGAACAAACCAATATGAATTTGTAAATTGGAGAATTAGTGAACACAAAGACAACACCCGAAGAACGGCAATTTGCCTTAACACCTGAAGAACAATCAGCGTGGGAGGAAAACGGATACATTGTCCGTTACGACGTTTTCACGAAAAAAGAAAACGATGTGCTACGACAAATCGCTGATGACATTGTTGATGGCAAACACCCTTTCCCTGCCGATAATATTAACCAAAACGCATTAGTCAGAGACGGAGAAGTTGAAGCATCTGGCATACATGCCATGCACAAAATCCATCACGTAAGTTTTTATATTCCTGAATTCCTTGACCGCGTAAGGGATCCGCGCCTAACAGATCCGATTGTAGACCTACTCGGCCCAAATCTGCTGAGTCAAGGCAATCTGTATATCTGGAAAGCGCCTAAAATCGGTTTAGGTTTTCCATGGCATCAAGATAAATGGTATTTTAACTGGCAATATAAAACTGAAATGACAGTCGGAACGTGGACTGCTATTGATGCAGCAGACAAAGAGAACGGGTGTCTATACGTTATACCCGGTAGCCACAAATACGGCATTCTTGAGCATGAGGACATGGAAGGATCGCAACAGAATGAGTTTAAGATTGCACGCGAAGCACGGGACGAAGATGGTGTTGCCGTAGAATTACCACCTGGAGCAGTCGTTTGGTTCAACAATCAACTTCTACATAAAAGTACGGACAACCACAGTCTGCGTTTTCGGCGCTGTAATGTTGTGCATTATATTAGTGGGGATGCAGAACGTGTACCGAAAAAGGACGTAAAGAATGTCCGTCCGGTTATGTGGGTTCGGGGTGGGACATACTCAGAAAAAATGGAACCTGTAGATCTTGACGTTTTACCTATTCCAGAATCTGTTTGAAAATATGAAGATAGAAGATTCAGGAACTACTACCAGGAAATGATATGTCTAAATATATACACATTTTCAAGTTTGTAGCGATACCAGTCCTATGTCTTGCGATGGTTGCTATAACTATTGCCCAAAAACCTGATTTTCCAGAACGAATGCCGATTGTCGAACGTCCCTTTTCTAACGACCCAGATAAGTTCACTTTCGCCATCATCGGTGATAAAACTGGCGGAGGATTAGATAAGTGGCCAGTGTTTGACAGCGCAATAGATGAAATCAACATACTAAAACCTGACTTTGCTATCATGGTCGGCGATTTAATACAAGGTAACACAACAGACATCAAACAACTCACAGAAGAATGGAAAGAATTTTGGGAACACCAATCCGATTTGATCGTTCCATTTCTGCCATTGCCCGGTAATCATGATATTACCAATCGTGTGATGTATGACTACTGGGAGAAACACATCGGACGCACTTATTCGGCGTTTACCTACAAAAATTGTCTATTCCTATTGCTCAATACAGAAGAGTGGCATACAAACAGTGGGGAATGGACAAACTGGTTTGGGAAAGAACAGATTGAATATGTCAAGTCACAATTGGCACAACACGCGGATGTGCGACATACGTTTGTGATGTTACACAGACCCCTATGGCTTCAGAAACACTCCGGTTGGGAAGAAATTGAAGCAGCACTCGGTGAACGCGCATACACAGTCTTTGCGGGACACTACCATAACCTGACACTTCATACGCGCAATGATCGCCGATATTTCGTGCTTGGTGCGACTGGTGGTGGGTTTACACCACAGGCTGTGCGTGAAATCGGCGCATTCGATCATTACAGTCTTGTAACTATAGACGACGAAGAAGTCAATGTCGCAATCATTGAACCGGGCAACATCTATCCTGCCGATCTCTCAGTGGCAGCATTCAAAGATAAGGTAGGGAAATTACTCACCTTTAAACCGCAATTTCAACTCAACAGAAATCAGCCTCTTTCCAATGGAAGCCTTGAAATAACGCTTGAAAACACGCTTGAAAAACTACTGAACTTTGAAATAGTTTTTGACCCGAATCAGAATTGGCAGATTTCTCCGAATCAACTCTCTTTTCAAACTAAACCAGGGCAAACGACAAAAACAACTGTTAACCTTTCAGTTCCATCGGATAACTTCCTACCTTTTCCTATTTACAAGTATTCCGTGCTATACGGTGGCGAACAATTGTTAAGCAGCAGACAGTTGTATCACCCTATTGACAGAGTATTTATGCGTGTTCTAAAAAATTGGATGCTTCTCGGTCCTTTTGATCTTGGTATTGCAAAAGCACCCACTAACGCAAATGATGTCCCGCAAAGTTTTCTTGAAATACCTGTCCCCGAACTCAATCTTGAAAAAACCTATCAAGGAAAAGCAGGGGAAATCAAATGGCAAGAACATAATGCTAAATCGAACAATGTCGAATTAAGGGATATATTTGGAAACGCTGAATTGACATACATTTATGCCATGTCTTATATCAAAAGTCCAGATGCGCGGCATGTTTTTGCGCAGATCAGATGGGGAGGCAATCTCGGTAGAATCTATCTTAACGACGTTGAGATTCCCGGTGCTGCTATCCCCGGAAAAGACCTGTATTCTTGGTGGGCACACTTTGAATTGCCTTTGAAAGAAGGTTGGAACACTTTATCTATTTTGTCAGGCGATTATAATGGGTATTGGGATTTTCGGATGGAAATCGCAGACCCTACGAAAGCACTTGAGTTCAAGGCGAAACCGACTTCAGAAAATTAAAAGGTGGACTTTATCCAATTCACTAAATCTCCGAAATTTGACAAAAAACCTTATACACCTTCAATATTAAACGTGAAAGTTTTTCTTCAAGGATGGGATTATGGCTTACCTCAATTCGGCACTTCACCAAGACTGGAAAACCAACGGCTACTTGAAAATTCCTGGCTTCTTCAGTACCGAAGAGGTTGACGCTTTACAGACGTGGGTTTCTGAAATCTCGTCATGGGAACCGACACACGACAAGTGGATGCATCACTACGAATCGACACCTGATGGAGCAAGACTTTCCCGCTCAGAAAATTTTGTGCCGTACCATAGTGATATAAAAGCCACCGTGACCAGCGGCAAAGTGTTAGGCGTTGTTTCTGAGTTGATGGCTGAGCCTGCGGTCCTCTACAAAGAGAAAATCAACTACAAGTATCCGGGTGGAGGCGGTTACGCTGCCCATCAGGACGCTCCTGCCTACGAGTTCATCGATTTTCATATCACCTGCCTAATTTCAGTAGATTCCGCGACTCACGAGAGCGGATGCCTCTTTTTTTCACCGGGTAGACATCAGGAAGGGTTCATCGCACTTGACGAAAAGGGTTGTGTCGCGCCCGAAACTGCCATGACAATGGAGTGGATCGCGGCACCAACAGATCCTGGAGATATTCTCCTTTTCGGTTCTTACATTCCACACAAGAGTCCGGCCAACCGTTCATATAAACCGAGACGGATTATTTATCTCACCTATAACGCAAAATCTCAAGGCGACTGGCGTGAACAGTATTATGCTGACAAACGCGAGGCTTTCGCACAGTATGCAAAAGACGGTTCTAAACGGGACAAACAAATTAGCAAAATCGCACATTTTCGAGGAAAAGTAGTAAATCATGAATAACTATGTTGATCCAAGCCTCGCTCAAGAAATGAGAGGTGTGACTGCACAACAAAAGGTCGATGTCCTATTTAGCTACATGGAGGAACGTGGACAGTCGTTTTACGATGAAGTGGTGACGCAGCTTGAACACGCACTGCAATGCGCTGCCCTTGCCAAACAGAACGATGCCGGCCACACGCTAATTACAAGTGCATTACTCCATGATATGGGGCATTTAATATTAGATGAGCACAATGCCGATATCGCCTTTCTGGATATAGACCTGAATCACGAGGAGATTGGTGCACAGTATTTAGAACCGTTTTTCCCCGAAGTCGTCACAACGCCGATCCGACTGCATGTCCCCGCAAAAAGGTATCTGTGTACAACTGATGACGCTTATTATGACGGACTATCCGATGCGTCAAAAAGAAGTCTTAAGGTGCAAGGTGGTATAATGTCAGACGAGGAACGGGAAGCATTTGAACAAATTCCGCATTATCAGGACGCACTCACTCTACGGCGATGGGACGATTTGGCTAAGGTGAAAGGGTTAGAGACACCAAGATTAGAAACTTACCGAGATGTTGTGTTGAAAAGCTTAAGTTTCAGTTTAAAATTTGTATTGTGAGACTATCTATGGTATACTAATGCTACTATAAGAGAAGGTGACAGAATTAAGGAGAAATCAAGTGCCCTGGATAAATGGGCCTCTTGTGCTTTATCACGGTACCACTAATATTGCTGCGTCAGCTATAAGCATGCCTTCAAACTCAAGACCCCACAGCATAAACTTAGCACTTTGTAGTCCAAAGGCAGATTTTGTTGGGCAAGGTTTTTACCTGACAACGGTTCAGACACAAGCAGAGGATTGGGCGGATAGGAAGTTTAGAAACTTGCCCAGAAAAACTAAGCAATTGACTCATGCGGTGGTACTTAGATTTGAGGTGGATAGGAATCACCTTGCCTCTCTGCTGAGTTTGTGTTTCGTGACAGATAGTTCGAGTTCAGACTATCGGAATTTTGTTGAACATTGCCGAAATCAGATAGGGACGCACTTGTTATACGGTAATAGAAATTATGACATTGTCTTTGGACCTGTTACGCTTTGGCCGCAAAGGTTAGTCATCAAAGATGCTGATCAGATGAGTTTTCATACGGAAGCTGCACTAAAAATACTATCAGTCCCTACGATACACAGTCAAGGCACACCAACCTATCATCCTTAAGATATGTTCCAGGTTTAGTGTTTTTATTAATACATGCTTACCTATTCTAAAAAGACTTGATTTTGGTTACAACTAGTAGGTTACCATATTGAAAGAAGATTACAACATCCTACATGGAGAAACAGTCAATGGCAGTAAAAGATCCTAACACCCCATTGCCGCGCAGTCACGTTGATGCGTACTGGGAATTGGTCCGAAAATCTCTGACCGAGATTTTTCTCCAATCTACAGAGGAAGCAGACGCATTACAACAAGAAATTGAAGATTTACCTTACGCCCGACAGGATATTTTCTATAACGGTGAGGCATTAGATGTCGCCGCAGGTCTTGCTGAAATAAGACCAACTGAAAGCCAACTCGCTCAGTACGATAAATTACGTTCAGAAATTTACGGTCTTCCCTCCTAATACATTTGAAAAGTAAAGTTAGAATCCCTATAAGAAATCCAATATTATTGTAAGTGAGATGTAAAATGAGTTATAAAGCAATTGAATCAAAGTTTATCGCAACACCAGAAAAAGGTGAGGTTTCCTCACTTCTCATCCGCCCAGACAACGCAAAGTGGTTATTAGTGCTTGGACATGGTTCAGGCACAAATATGCGCAGCTCAACACTCCAAACCATTGCAGAACGTTTAGCAGATATAGACATCGCAACCTTCCGTTATCAGTTCCCTTATATGGAACGTGGTGGTGGCGGCAGAGAATCGGAGGCGGTTGCACTGCAGACTGTCCGATCTGCTGCGGCTGCTGCACACGATGCCGCAAGTGATCTCTCCATCCTTGTCGGTGGACATTCCTATAGTGGACGCATGTCCTCAATGTCTGCAGCAAAAGAACCGATTGAACATGTCAAAGGTCTTGTGTTTTTCGCATTTCCGCTGCATCCTTCTGGAAAGGAAGGCATAGAACGCGCGGAGCATCTTGATGATGTCACAATTCCGATGCTGTTCCTATCTGGCACACGTGATAAGTTGGCAAAACTTGAGTTGTTGGAACCGGTCTGCGAAAAACTTGGCGACATAGCAACCTTACATCTATTGGATACTGCTGACCACGGATTTAAAACCCTTAAACGGTCACGTAAATCTGATGAGGACGTTTTTGTCGAGATGGCACGGGTGCTGAGTGAGTGGGCAGAAACACTGGATTAAGCACCACACTCATATATGCTGAATTATAAATAGACACGTTCGTTCCTCGGTAGGTGAGGTTTCCTAACCTCGCTGGTCCAGTGTGTCCAAGCAATTCTAAAACCTACCATAATAAAATGGGTATCTGTCCCTTCTGAAATCTCAAGGTCTTGCATTCAAAACGTTAATCCTCGGATTAAGGAGACGATAATGAAATCCGCTACTTTGATTATAGGATGTATTCTCTTTTTACTTACATTGTCTCTCAGGGCAGGAACTTATGTTGATACATTTGATGACCGTAAATTGACGGATTGGAAAGAAGTCATCGTAAAGGATCCCCGACCTGGCAAATGGAGAGTCTTCAATGGAGAAGTCCGCGCCGAAAGTAAAGATAACGATATCCGGCTACTCGTTCTCAAAGATGTAGCATGGACTAATTATGAAGTTGAGTTGGACGTAATGCCGCTTGACAGAGATGGTAGGGGACACATTGTATTGGCTGTCCGTGTCACGCAAACCAGAGCGATTGTCTTTACAATAGGAGATATATTTTGGGATGCTCCCTTACCAATTGTCACAGGGACTATTCTTAACTTGGAAACTGGAAATTTAGATGGATTGCCGTTGTGGTTCCGCTTAAATGGCGGTCAAAAAAACATTGAAAATATGTTGCGAGATGGGGTCAACTTACCTTGTAAAACAGTCTACCCACATCCATTTCTAAAGACAGATGAATGGAGCCACATAAAACTAAAAGTGAGTGGTGCCCTTTTTATGTTCTGGGTTAATGATGAGTTAGTTCTGACGACAATTTGTGATATAGATCATTTGGCATTTCTTGACGGGGACCTCGCTACTGGAAGTGTCGGTTTCGGTATTGCCGGTTATACTGCTCTATTTGACAATTTCGTTGTTACTGGCGAAGGAATTCCAAACCGTGGTAGATTGTCGGTTCAGCCACAAGACAAACTTGTTCTCACATGGGGTAGATTGAAACAGGTGGACTAATTCTTTTCTGTTGAACAATTTTTCCTTGACAAATACGAATTTTTATGTTAAAATAATTGTTACATAGAAATACATTTACATATCACGTGACACCACAAGAGAAAAACAAGCAAAAATAAAAAATGAAAAAACGCGTCACATTCCTTATGCTGCTTGACATGAGCACGTCAGTGTGACGTGCAGAACGTCCTACAAAATACACAACTGTCATGTAAATCTGATGAAGATGTTTTTGTTGAGATGGCGCGAGTATTGAACGAGTGGACAGAAACACTAGTTTGACTATTCACTTTGTTATACGCTTATAAATAAAAGGTAATAATGAGTATTAAAAAACACATGCTGCAGTTGTCAAAAGAAGGCTTGGAATATATATCTATTGTTATTCCACCTGCGGTTTCTCAAATTTTCCCCAATACGCCGCCAGAGATAGCAGTGATATTCGCTACCGCTATAAAGTCAACATGTATTAAGATCATTGATAAAGCATTAGACCACTTAGATGAGGGGGTTGATATTCGTGAAATAGACCTGGATTGGAGAGCAAATTTCTTTGATAAGTGCAGAATTGTTCATGACGATGAAATGCAAACTTTGTGGGCGAAAATATTAGCTGGAGAAGCAAACAATCACGGTGCCTATTCAAAACGTACTGTTAATTCTGTTGCGGAAATGGATAAAAGAGAAGCAGAATCATTTACACATTTTTGCGGGTATATTTGTGAGATTAAATGTGATAACAAAATAGAATTAATGTTATTGCATCTTCCTTTTGAAGATTTTCGTTTCAAGATGTCTAAAGAAGAATTAAATCATCTTGAAAGCATTGGCTTGATTCGCCATAATGATATTCCAATTACTATCACTCTTGAAAAACCTATAGAAGTGAGTTATTATGGTGAAAGTATTCGTTTTGGAATTTACAAGGAGGATATACACCTCATACCTACTTCTGATATAGAATTAACGCAAATTGGTGAGGAATTATATCCTATATCTGGATGCGAGAAGATAGATGGGCTTTTTGAACATGTATGTAACGAAATGTGGCATGAATACATAGAATCGTAAAAGGAAATTATATTTTCTCTTTTGTTATACACCATTTTAAAGGGGTACAAGTTAGATTATAGTAAATCATAAAAATAAGTCAACATTTTCACTCCTCGGTAGGAGAGGTTTCCTAACCTCGCTGGGTGTAAAGTGTCCAAGTAATTCTAAAATTCACTTAAATAAACCTGTATGAAAGGAAACCTTAAATAAATGATAAGAAAGATATTTTCACTAAAAAGTATGTTGGTAATTCTTATAATTGCTGGAATCATATTCATCATTGCAGGAATTGGCAGCAACGAAGATGATCATTATAGTAGAGATGATTATTCTAACGAGATTGAAGGTGTTATTTATATAATTACTGGCATAACCTTTATTATATCCGGTTTATACCTAATTGTAAGATTGAACGAGAAACACTAAAACCATCTACTCCCGCGCATATAAAATAAACTTGGACACCAACATTTAGGAATACTTACAAAACTCAACTACTATCGCTGACAAATAACAATGTATGACACCCTAACCGAACTCATAGAAAAAATACAACTCGGTGAAGATGCCACGATAGAATTCAAAAGAACATTGCCCCACAGAAATCGCCTCGCCGACGAAATCGCCGCGTTTGCAAACGCCAGAGGCGGTACTATACTGATAGGTGTTGACGACAACGGTGAAATCATCGGTGTAGACCAGCATGAACTCAATCAAACAGAGAAAACAGTCGTTGAAATCTGCCAAGACAGCATTGATCCAATCGTACTCATTTTCACAGAGAAATTACAGATTGAAAATAAAAACCTGCTGAAAGTAGAGGTGCCGAGAAGTCTATTTGTCCACAAAACCGCTAACGGTTACTTTATCCGCCAAGGTAGCACTAAAAGAGAGATGTCCACTGAGCAGTTAGCGCGGTTGTTTCAAACCCGATCACAAGCACGAATCATCTCTTTTGACGAACAGTTCGTCCCAAACACGCATCAAGAAACACTAAAAGAGTCCCTCTACCGCCGATTTATCACAGAAGGTGCAACTGAAGATGAGATAGAAGACCTACTGCTCAAGAGACGTTTGCTCGTTAAGGAAGGACAGGAGATTCGTGCCTCGGTTGCTGGTATCTTGATGTGTCACGACACTCCCGATGACTACCTTTACAACAGTTACATCCAAGCCGTTGTGTATAGAGGCAGAGAAAAGGACGCAAACGATCAGATTGATTCCCAAGACTATACAGGACCTTTGGACCAGCAGATTATACAAACAATGGGATTTGCCAAAAGATATAACGCTGTCGCAGCAAAGAAGGACATCGGCAGAATAGACATCCCACAATACAGCATGCGTGCCATTTTTGAGGCAATCGTCAACGCAGTTGTGCATAGAGATTACGCAAAAACGAGTTCCAAAATACGTCTGTTTATGTATGATGATCGGCTTGAACTCTATTCGCCAGGGGCATTAGCAAATACAGTAACGGTGGATAATTTACGTTACAGTCAAGCCACGCGAAATGAACTTCTCGCCCGACTACTTTCAGAACTCACGCTGGACGATGATATGCGGAGACAGGTGGTTCGCCGGCACTTTTTAGAACGCAGAGGCGAAGGTGTAGGTATCATCCTAAACGAAAGCGAGGAATTGAGCGGAAAAACACCTGTCTATGAAGTCTTTGACGAAGAATTGCGCCTCACAATTTTTGCGTCAAATTCGATTTCAGACCTGAGATTAAAAGGAATATAACGCCGTTACAGAAACCAACGCCCCTAATTTAAACGCATCATTTCCAGAGGCTGAATCATCATATAAAGTTTCCTGCTGTATTGGCAACATCAATGTAATAGTCAGTGGAACATTGTAAGGTGTAGCAATGGATGTCCCCAGCGATGCCATACTGAAACGCAGTCCTGTATTGATGTCAATCTCACCATCCCAATGTGCATAGGATTGATAAAGTCCAAGATAACTTGTCTGCAGCGAAAGCCAATCGGTAACACGATAATTCAATCCACCAGTATAGGTAATATCCCATGAACCGCGATAGGTTTTGCTGTTTTCATAGAACGGATACTTACTTCGGACGCTTGCGTTTGCCCTCAATCCGCCATAAACAGGAAAACTATAACGAAGATCTGCAATAGGATTAAATGTGCCAGTCCCGAATTGAATATGGAGATGTTGCTTTCCCATATCTCCGAGTATCCACGGGTCATCTTCTGTCTTACCGAACGGAATTGTCGTGCCAATTTTCGCGGTCAGCATGTCATTTTGCCCAAAGATACCATGTTTGCGATAAGCTATCAAAAGCTCCATATCCGATACACCTTGATAGGTTTCGTCTCGGTGATGAATTTCTTGATAGAGTAAAATCTTCCTTCTCACTTCAGGATCATCAATGTTCTCAAGTCCACCGACGTTGGCATCTTGATCTTTTATCTCATAAGGCACCACTGTTTCCAGTCGTAGATGTTTGTTAAGCTGATATTTTAGACCGACATCAAACCGCACAACGTTCATCTCAACTTCATGTTTGTGAGCTGCCACAACTTCGGGTAAACTACCTATTGAAGATAGTCCTTTAACCTCGTTGTGTCCACCCTGTGCATAAAATGTTCGCGTGCCAAAGGAGATTTGAAATTTCTTTTGTTCTGAAGTTAAACTAACTTCACTACCCCCACCTTGTGGGATTGTGGGGTTGCTTCACGCACCTCAGCTCTCTTGTGCGAAACCGAGAGGGATAAAAATAAATTGAATGGCAAGTATTGCCAAAATGAGATTTTTCATATTGTTTTTACCTCAGGAAATGTGTTTTGTACAGTTAGTCGTATTTACCTATCAGTTGTTCGTAATTTGATTTTCCCTTCCAATTAGATTTTAACAGATTATTCCTGCCAATGTCAATGCAAAATTAAAATGATGTCAGAGCCATTCAATTTTCCAATAATTTCTAACTCCTTTTAAAGGTCTCTTCTTGTAGGAGCGAGCTCCAGCTCGCGACCCTTCGACTAAAACGGGTAATAAACCGACAATTGAATGCCTCTGAAAATGATGTTGACATCTCTGGACTGATAACATATACTTTATAGAGCAATAATTGTGTGGTAAAAAGGCAATATGATTGCGAAGTAGAAGTTGTCATCTGTTTCTTGGAGAGCAATAAAAGTTCTCCAATCTCAGGGTATTTGAAGTAAACATATTGATAAAATTTGGTGAAAAATGAGCAATTACGAAGTAATAGTTAATGCCAGAACACATTTAGTTGTCGATACCGATACGGGACGTTGTTTAGGGGGTGTCGGTGCAAATTTTTACCGTCCCTTTGTTTTTCCATTCTACACACCTGCTGGACACACCGTTATTCAGGAATTCGCCTTTGACCATCCGTTTCACAACGGCATCTTTGTAGGGCAAGCACCCGTAAAGGTTGGGGACCGAGAGGCATGGTTTTGGGGAGCGCCGCCGCGCCGTTCTTGGACAGATAGACTCTTTGAAAATTTAGGACGTATGGAAACGGAGAAAGAAATTGATAAAACACCACATGCAGATGGTGTGAAATTCGTTCAGAAGATTATCTGGCGCGATGCCAACGAAGAACCTTTAATCGACGAAATTCGAACTGTCAACCTATATTCTGCTCCTGATGGCACGGTGTGCGAAATGGTAAGCGAAAAGATTGCTAACTACGGTGCCGTTGAATATTCGCAAACTAAGTACGGCAGTATTGGTATGCGTGTTGAACCGAGACTTTTGCCTGTCATGGGAGGTGTTGTCATTGGTGACAACACCCGCAGAGGTAAAGTCGAAGTCATAGACGAAAACACATCAGATTTTGTGGCATACCAAAATCAATTGCCTGGGCATGGTCATTTTGGTGTCTTTATGACAATTCTTGAGGAAGGGACCCGCGGCCCGTGGTTCATTCGGGATTATGGTATGGCGCTTTATAACCCCACACAGACAGGTCCAGTTTTAACACCAGCAAATGGAACTTGGAAGATTGCCCTCCGGTTTGTTGCTTACGACGGTGAGTTGTCAACTGCCAGAGCAGAGAAGTGGTGTATGGTGTAGATGGAAACAGATAACGTACTTGAACTTCAGAATGTCACTAAAACATTCGGTGACCTTGTTGCTGTTGACAACGTCAATTTTGAACTACAAGCCGGTGAAATCCACGCGATTTTAGGGGAGAACGGCGCAGGAAAATCCACCCTTATGAATCTCATCTATGGATTGTTCCAACCATCAGATGGGAGTATCCATATTTCTGGTAAACCTAAAATATTCAAATCCCCGCGCGACGCGATTGCGAACGGTATCGGCATGGTGCATCAACATTTTATGCTTATTGAAAATCTCACCGTTGCCGAAAACATTGCACTCACTGTTGCACAATTCAGTTCAAGAGATGGTACAATAGACTCTGTTGAATCTGACGTGAAATCCGCTTCCAAGGATAACAGCATCCCTATAAAACTCAATAAGTTTCGTTATATAAAAGATGATGCGATCCATCTTACCGAAGCGCTTTCACATCGGTTTGGTTTGGCTGTTGATTCAAGTGCCCTTGTGCGCAATCTCTCAGTGGGATTGAAACAACGTGTTGAAATTTTAAAAGCACTTGCCGCGGATGCACGGATTCTAATTCTTGATGAACCGACAGCAGTGTTGAGTCCACAAGAAGTTACAGGATTTTTTTCAATCTTACGCGCACTCCAAGATGATAATCGCGCAATCATCTTTATTAGCCACAAAATGAGAGAAGTTTTAGAAATCAGTGATAGAATTACAGTCTTGAGGCATGGCAAAAAAGTATATCACGGAAAGACAGGTGAACTCTCTGATCGTGGACTTGCCAGAGAAATGCTCGGCGACGAACTCTCAGAAATAGAACGAAAAGAAAACAGAGCAACAACTGACATTGTGCTTAATATTTCCGGACTGACAGTCCTGGGGAGCCGTAGTGAAATTGCAGTTGCGGATGTTTCTATGCAAACATTTCGTGGTGAAATTGTCGGAATTGCTGGGGTGGATGGGAATGGTCAACGTGAATTGGCAGAAGCAATTATGGGATTACGTTCGTCTAACTCTGGCACAGTAGAGATTTTAGGCATGCAACCATCGGGCACAAAGAACATACGTAGATGCGGTGTCGGTTACATCCCTGAAGATAGGCGTACAATGGGCATAATCACCTCATTTTCTGTAGCGGAGAACCTGATGTTGAACATAACGCATTTTGAACATTTGGCGAAACGTGGAATAATAGGTGAAAAAACTAAAAATAATGCAGCGATGCAGCTTATTGATACTTACGACATCCGTCCACCCTTTGTCAAAATTCCTGCTGCAACACTGTCAGGTGGAAATCAACAGAAAATTGTCCTCGCCAGAGAAATATCACCACAACCTGAACTGCTTGTTGCTGTTAACCCTACTCGTGGATTAGATATCAGTGCTGCACAGTTTGTCCATAAAAATTTGCTCGCGCAGCGCGACAGAAAAAAATCTGTCCTATTGATATCAACGGAATTGGACGAAGTTTTACAGATGAGTGATAGACTCTATGTAATGTCAAGAGGAAAACTAATTGAAGCCACCACACACCGTGAGAACATTGAAACATTGGGATTATTGATGACAGGAGAGACAGAAACTGATGGATAAATTGTCTGCCTTGTATCAAAGGGTAAAATCCGTATGTTTCAGCACATTGAAAGAAAATATGTTTTTTTTTCAATGGATATTGTCACCAATCGTGATTTTAGCGGCTGCCTTCATCACAAATGGCATTATCATATTTTTGTTTGGCTATAATCCGATAACTGCTTACGGTGCAGCTATTGATGTGACATTCGGTTCTCCACGTGGCGTAGGTGAAACGTTGGTAAAAAGCACCCCGTTTCTTATGACAGGACTTTCAGTTGCCATTGCGTTTAAGTGTGGGATATGGAATATCGGGGCTGAGGGGCAGTTCCTAATAGGTGCATTGGCAGCAACATGGTTTGGTACAAAGATCGCCACACTACTTCCTAATACACCTTGGATAGCTGTACCGCTGTGCCTCATCGTTGCAGCCTTTGTAGGTGGTATATGGGGCATTATTCCAGCAGTTCTCAAAGTAACACGTGGTGTTAACGAAGTTATTAGCACGATAATGTTGAACTACGTTGCGATCCACCTCGTAAGTTTAATGATTGATGGAGGTCCACTACAAGAGACATCAAAAACAGGACCACAGAGCGACCCGATAGTTGAATGGGTGTTTCTACCTCGTATTTTCGAGACACATCGGCTTCACCCTGGTATCGCTATCGCTATCTTATTAGCCATTATCCTTACCTATGTCCTGTTTCGTACAACTTTTGGATATCAACTTCGTGCAGTTGGTGAGGGAGCAGCGGCAGCGGAAGCAGCAGGAATTTCTGTCGCACACAACACCCTCCGCGTTTTTTTTATAAGTGGTGCACTTGCCGGACTCGGTGGAGCAATTGAAATCATGGCACTCGTCCCTCATCGACTTACTGAAAACTTTTCCCCCGATTACGGCTACACTGCGATTGCTGTCGCATTGTTAGCGAGGTTGCATCCGTTGGTGACGGTTGCGACAGCTCTATTGTTTGGCGCACTTGCAAAAGGTGCTTTTGCTATGGAAGCGGAGGTCGGTATATCCAGACAAGTGACGTTGATGATGCAAGCAATAATCCTCCTTTTCGTCATTGGTTCAAGTGCTGTAAAATTCTACCGCAAACGGTCGTTGTAATATATATATTGAAATTACCCAATTTATGCAATCATAGGTTTGAAAAGAAATGGATATTATAGCAATACTTGAAGATATTCTTGCCGCTACGATCCGTGGAGCAACACCGCTATTGCTTGCTGCATTAGGTGAAGTAGTTTCACAACGTGCTGGTGTGATTAACATCGGCATTGAAGGCATGATGCTCATCGGTGCGCTTTTCGGGATGATGGGTTCTTTTTATACTGCTGAACTGCCATTCATCGCCCCGTGGAACGGTCTTTTATTAGCAGGATTGAGCGGATTAGTTACCGCTGCGCTATTCGCGTTTTTTGCGATTAGACTGCGTGGAGATCAGGTCGTAATTGGCACAGCAATAACACTATTGGCTTTAGGTCTTACAGAGGTAGTATATCAACGGCTATTTGGGAAAACAGGTAGTTCACATAGCGTTCCAGATTTTAATCAATTTGATGTGCCATTGCTCTCACAGATTCCATTTTTTGGTGAAGCGTTATTCTCACATAACATAATTGTCTTTTTAGCTTTTCTACTGGTACCTGGTGTCTACTTTTTCCTTTACCATACCCAACTCGGTCTAAGAGTCCGCGCCTGTGGCGAACATCCGAAAGCGATTTCTACTATTGGATCAAACGTCTCACTATTGCGAACGATGTGTCTATTGTTTGCCGGAACTATGGCAGGGATCGGCGGCGGTTATCTATCACTTGCAGATGTGCCCTATTTCTCCCCTGGAATGACAGTGGGCCGCGGTTTTATTGCATTGGCGATAGTAATCTTCGGAAAATGGCATCCAGTGAAAGCCTGTGGTGCCGCACTACTTTTTGGACTTGGATTCGCACTGGACAATCGATTCCAAGCATTTGGGTGGGATATTCAATATCAGTGGTTTTTGATGTTGCCCTTTGTGCTTTGTTTAGCGGTGTTGGCAGGTTTTGTCGGACGTGCAGAGGCACCACTTGCATTAGGAAAACCTTATGACCCATCAGAGTAATCTTAAATTTCTAAAATGTGCTGCCGACACGAATATAGAAAGCATCTGTTGAAACACCGGGCACAGAGATGAGTGGCACAGCATAATCTATTCCACCAACGAGAGGTCCCAAGTTTAATCGCAGCCCTACACCTAAAGAGGAAGGCAACCATTCGTACTTAATATCTTTTGCTGTGTCCCAAACATTGCCCGTATCAAAGAAGAAAACCCCATCAATGGGTGAATAAATCGGAAAGCGCAATTCGGTATTAAAGATAAACTGAACATTCCCGCGATGTTTTCCGGTAAAATCTTCAGGTCCGAGTCCGCGTTCCTCATAGCCTCGAACTGTAGTACTACCGCCTGCCCAAAATCTTTCAAAGGAAATTAGTTCTGAGTCACTGTCAGGTTTAGCTTGGAGCCCTGGCGTGTAACCTAATCGAAGTGCTGTTGCTAACACAGGTCCGCGTGCACTTAGTTTTTTATGATAGCGAGTGTCTGTAATTATTTTGATAAAGCTACTCTTCCCGCCTAAAAAACCTCCAGCATATTCTACTGTAAACTCGTTTAACATACCAGACGTTGGATTGAGGGAAGGCACACGACTATCTTGCCTCCATAAGAGACGGAGACTACTAACTGTTGTTTCTGAGAATGCTACTGAAGTATCCTTTAAATCTCGATAACTATATCCCAAATTTAGTCTATGTGTTCTGGATAACTTTCTACTGAGACTAAAACTACCTTGCAGTGCCCGGACACCGTCGTCTTCTTCCAATTTTCTTCCTAAGAATTGCAAACTACCGCTTGTTCTACCTATGAGCCACGGTTCAGTTAACGTCATATCGTAGAGATAGCCGAGGGTCCCACCTCTACCCCGCAAACGGAATCGGATATTTCGCTTAAAGAGGTTGAGGTGACTCAGGGCAATTGTCCCGCGGGGCCCGTCTGAAGAACTGTAACCGACACTTGCACCTATGCCCCTTGGTTGTCTCTTTTGGAGTAGAATTTCTACATCCCTAACCGTCGGTTGGGTTGAAGGAAGAATTGGTAGACCTTCATTATTAAAACTGCTTGATTGATTGCCGAAAGCAGTTGGGATTATAGGTTCTTCTACGCGGATACCAGGTTCAAAAATACCTGTACTGTAGAGGTTTTGAATAGCTTGATTTAACTTGTCTGGGGTATAGAGAACACCTTGAAGATGCGCAATCTCGCGATTAAGTACCTTTGTCTTAACTCCAGTGTCACCAACAAAACTGAATGTGCCAAATACTATTTGAGCCCCTTCAGAAATTTCAAATTGTAAAATACCGTGTTCATAAACTAACAGATGCATCTTTTCCTGCTCAAGCGTATAACGCGCATTACCATCAAAATCTTGGATACTCCATTCTTCTCCTATTTTTGTTGCGATAAACGTTCCTGCGAGTGGGAGATTATATTTCTTAAATACATTTCTTAATTTTTTCGGCAGCGTGCCTGAATCCAATTGTTCAGAAAAATTACCCTCTACCTGAAAAACAGGTGTGTCTGTTTTGTGTAGATATTGTGTGTCTACAATTTTTGCATCTATATAACCTCGATCTTGATATGCTTTAAGTATAGCGTTTTCATAATTTTTCAGAACAAGCCGTGCATTCGGTGCTTGAGATTCACTGGGCAAAGCACCAAGAAGCGTATTGGTATCTAATGCCTTGTTTCCACTAAACAGACACCGATTAATCACTTCTTTGTGGTTTTCAATTATCGTATAATGTATCTCGACCACCCCAAAATTTCGGTTATCGGAACGCTGTTTTTCTGGAGCCGGTAACTTTGGTAATTTTATCATAGCATCAGGATATCCAGCTTTTTCATATAAAATTGTTAAACGTTGTATATCTCTTAAAAGCGTCTGTTGGGAAAAAATGCGCTTCCCAAAGAGTCGGGAGAAGGGGTGAGAAGGTTTCATTTCTATCTCGCGCAACAACGCCTCATCAGAAAAGGCGTTGTTTCCAGAAAATGTGACGCGAGTTACAATATATCGGATCCCCCGCTTAACAGTAAATTCAACATGGAGTGGAGAATTGGTTAATATTTTTGATTTTACTTCGGTTCCATGGTACCCCGCCGCCTCAAAGTGATCTTGAACAGTTTCTTCCCACAGAGATCGGTTATTTATTAAAGATATTATATCGCCCCTGAGTCGTTCTCTTTCAGATTCTTTTGTGTTAATCCCTAATTTTGCCCAAAAATTTCGAATAGGCGAATCTTGAATAATTGGTTTTCCGTTCTCATCTACAAAATCAAGCAATAGTTGTGTGCCTTCAACTATTTCGAGTGTTAAGATACCGGTTTGATGCAAAAATTTCGGCCTAATTTCAGTATTTGGATAATATTTCTTCCTATAAAGGTCGCGAATTTCCTCAATATCTTTACTTAAGACAGATCTACGATAAACTCTTCCGACACGGGTTTGACATATTGCTTTAATTTGTTCTGTGAATATCGCTGAATTACCATGAATTTGGAATTTTTCAATGACCTTAGGATTTCCCAAATTCACTTGATATGTTAAACTCCCATTAGATGCAATTGTATTTTCTTTGACATCAGCATCAAAATAACCGTTTTCAGCACACACCAACTTGATAGAATCAATATTTTTTTTTCTAATTACGGGGACATACATCGCACCAGGTTTTAATTGTATCGCAGCGCGGATTGCCTGCCTAAGTTCATCAGGCAGTTCACCTGTTATCTTAATTTTTTGGATGCGCATTACCTTTTTTAAATCAAATTTGAGCACTATCCCTTCAGGTGTTTGTAAGGTGTAAACATCAATCTGTGAGAACCTTTGTGACGAAAAAAGTGAACTGACACTTTGTTGAATAGCATAACGCGAAAACTGTGAACTATTCGTTACAGTGGTTAATTTTTTTAGACTATCAAGTGCCTCACTATTTGTTACAGGGAGGTCGTCAATGAGATATTCAATTTTAACAACTTTCCTTTGTTGCAAGGTTTCACGGGAGGAATCAAAGAATTGAGATGTGTCTGAAACTTCTCCAAAGATGGGGTGAATATTAAAAAAACAGAGAAGTATTGGTAGTAGCGCACAAAACATGCGTCTCTTAACCAACCAAAAAGACAAGGATTTCAGTGTATAGTTCAAATCCAATTTACACATTTAGAAACGCCGCTCCAACAGTTGGACATCAACACCAACATCACCCTTTTCATCACCTTCTACTTTTATAGACATGTTTTTAGGTAATGGATATTCTGCGATAATGTGGCGTTCGTTGGGATCAAGACCAGATGATATTGTGAAGGTGATTCCACCGAATGACCGTGAGAAAAAATTACCCGGTAAAAGGAGCGCAAGCACATCTGCTTCTGTAAAGTATTCAGTTGTGGAGGAATTAAGTGGTTCAGCGTGAAAATTGAGCTTTGCTTTGTCAATGTCGCCATTTTCGAGGATACCGGTTAACGTTGCGGTAATCTTCAGGTCTGCTGTGCTTCCGTCCCTAAGTAGGACACCACGGATGGGGTTTGGAATTTCAAGGAAGATATTTAATTCTGGATTGAAGGCGGTAGTGCTTGAGTTTCTAATCGTTGAATCCCCTACAATCTCAAAAACCTGCGTAATAATGCCAATTTTCCCTTTGAGGATGGAAACATTACCAGTGAAAAGTGGTTCTTGAATCGCACCTGTGATTTGACCGCTACAAGCGATTTCAATATCAGTGTTTCCACCAGTTGATGAACGTAAATGAAAGTTGTTTGGTATATCTATACCTATATCTAAGTCAAGCTCACGTAAGATTGGCGCATACGAGAATAGGTCTGCTTCTCGGACAGTACCAGCTGAGAAAATATTTAGGACGTCTTCCCAATTCCAATCCTGTCGGTAGTGTCCAGAGTCGATTTTAATATGACCCTCCAGAATCATATCTGTCATTTTTCCATGCAGGCGTAGTTCATCAGAATTTATGTTGATCTGGTATAACCGAGGTTCAGTAAAGGTACAATCTGTTAAGCTGGCTTCAAGGTTAATATCATCTATCTCAAGCCAATTTAAGCCAATCTCACCTCTAACAGAAAATTCACCATTGTTCAATTGACCTTCAACAGTTTCGATCTCAAGTTTTGATTCGGTGAAATTGAATTGTACATTAGCATTCTCCAAGAAAACTGGTGAACTTGCGAGTTTAAGTCCTGCAAAATTTCCCTCGCCCTTGAGTTGTGGGGTTTGTGGCGTTCCACTGATAGTCGCGTTAATTGAACCAATTCCACTTGCAGATTGAATCAGAGGTTCCATGAGTGGCAAAATTTCAAGTTCGTCTAATTCAAAGTCAATTTCAACCTGCATCTGTTCGGGAAGCGGTTTTACTTGGAGCTTTGAGAAGGAAATTAGATAAGGAACTCGTCCCGAACAGGAGAGTTGATTCTTACCAAATCTCAGGACAGACTCATCGGAAATTGTCCACTGTTGGTACTTGGAGCTATAATGTAGTTCAGCAATGAATTCATCAATGTTTGCGCGATTAATTGCGAGTTTATGCCCAATAAACTTTACTGTAATTTCAGGTGATGCATAAGTTTCTGTAATGTCAATAGTTGCTGATAGCATTCCCTTCTTTTGATATGCCTCACGATACACTTCAGGTAAAAGCGGGTCTAAAATAGAAATATTGAAATTGTCCAGTGTCAAATTAGCTGACATTTCACCTTGCATGTTCCATCTACCGAAGCAACTAAAAACAAGAGGTTCTGCTGCTATGTCAGAGGAAATTGGGACTGTATTTTTGAGTTTAAGTCCATTAATCCTGAATGTGCCAGAATTTCCTAACGTAATTGGAATCGGTTCTGGATTTTTAAAGATGAATTGCTGGTCTAAGATAGTGGCAGTAAAACCCAGGGAGATGTTATCAATGGTAAAATCCGCTGTTGCTACCTGAGTGAGGGCATCAAAAGAGATTCTTTCGCGTAATATCGGAATTGGAACTTTTTCGCCATTTTCAAAAAAGTTTTCAAGCGGTATGTTCAATTCCGTAAGCGTAGCCGCTACACTTCCTTTCACATCTTCAAAGTAATCTTTTGGTAGTACTTGCTGTAGAATTGAACCGAGAGGATACTGTTTTATTGACAATCCTTTTGCTGAGAAAAATTTCGGTGTCAAACCATCAAGTTCCAATTCACTTTGTTCAAGGTTACACGTCCCATCTTCTATATCAAATTGGAACTTTGCAAACTCAAGAGCGTCTCTACTGGCTTTGAGTTGAACATCAACGTTCTCAAAAGATTGATTGAAATTGTTTAGACGCAGTTCTGGTACCTGAAAAGAAACGTCACCTTGTAAATATGGTGTACGCGTCGTGCCTTGAATTGTCAAATTAACATCTGCAACACCACCTTCCGCTTCCGAAAAAACAGCATCAATACCCGGGAAAAAAGTGAGTGGTATTTCATTTCCGCGCAGATTAACCTCAATAGGTGCTTCAAGGAATCGTTCTGAAAAATTAACTTGTGCCAAAGTGAGATCAAACGGGATTACACCGTTCAGGGTTAAATTGTCACCGTTAGTGGTAAGTCCAGTTCTCAATTTAATCTGTTTGTTTGCATATTCAACATTGCCATGCCACTGTAGTGGTGAATTTGTTGCTTGCTTTAAAGGATATTTAAAAATTCCTTGCCATTTCGCTGTTATGTTTGGCATAGTAAGCGGACCATCAAAACCAATGTTAACTGCGGAGCCCAGGGTAGGAGACTCAATCTGTAAGGGAAGAAGAGTAGTAACGCTATTATTCTCCAATTTAAAGTCTATAGGTACGGTATTATAAATTCTATAATCATGTGTTTGTAAATTGAGTTTATTTACCTTACAATTTGCTGTCAAAAGATCACTGGTGAAACCTGTTCCTGTTAACTTCACAGAACCGCTAACAGTCCCGCTTATGAGCAAGGGACGTTGTTGGTAAAACGTGATAAAATCACCCACCTCCAGTTTTTCAACAGATAAACCTAAGTCGAACGTCATTTCGTCTTTATTTTTGGTTGAAAATGAAGTTTTGCCATTTATCTGAAAAACACCTTTTCCGATTTGTCCATCGGCAATTAAGTCCTGTATTTGTATTGATTCCCTTCTAATAGTCGTAAGTGCATGTAATTTATCCAGTACGATTGGCTCTGCAAATGCACCAAAACGAATAGGGTGATTTTCGATCGTATGTGTCTTTAAATCAACAATAGGCTCAGCAACGATTCCTGCCACATTTAGCATAGCCCCAATATTTCCTTGAATTAAGGCAGATTTGTCAAACGTTAGCCGTTTTACAGTCTCAATAGACAGACTGTTCCTAACTAAATCTGAGAATTTAGCTAAATCAAGGTTGTCACTTCTGATTTTAAAATTTAGTTTGGAATTGTTAAATTCATTTTCATCAATTATTATATTTCCACCTATCTCGAACGGGTTACCCAATACCAGCATTTGAAAAGGTTTGATATGTAGTATATTATCCTGAAATTTTATTTCACCGTTTGCGTCACTTATACTGATATCCCCTATTTCGGTTTCCAGAATTAACATTGGTGTTGCCCATTTGAGATCAACAATAGGATTACCTAACGTTCCTTTCATTTTTAAATCATATTGAGCAGTACCAGAAATAGGAGACCCTAATGCTGTACCGAGAGATTCCAGCGTTAATATTTGATTATGCTTGGAGGAAAGATCAATATCTTCAGTTTTTGTATTAATGGTACCAGTGAGTTGAATGAATGGAGATTTATCCCTGTCCACAGATAACGAACTGTCAGAAATCGTCAATATATCATCTTCTAAATTTAGGCGTATCGTCTTGGGATTTGTAAAGCGCAGGGAATTGTACTGGAGTAGAGTCTGGTTGATAACTATGTCAACATCATAAGGATGAACACTTTTTTTATCAGGTTCGACTAACTCAGTAATTGTGCCGACTATTTCAACAGTACTATCAATAGTGCCAGTAATTGCATCAAGGGCAGGATGAAAAATGCGCAGAATCGGAGCAGCTGCAGTTTTTTCACTTTTCAAAAAAAATTTATATGGATTAGGGAAAGCATTACTGATTGTACCCACAATATCAGTCGTTCCGGCAAGTGCTTTTCCGGTAAATTCGAAATGACTTTCTTCTTCTATGAGAATGCCATCCAGATAGGCATCGCCAAGGGGATTGTCTTCAAAGGTGAGGTCTGTAAAGATAAATTTTGTGGTAAATACGAGGTCTTGCGGCTTTTTTTGATATGCTTCAACGTTAACACCCATTTTGCCATCAAGTGGGAAATCGGTGATTTCTGCAGCGCGTGCAAGTTCAGCCAATTGGACCGGTTTATCCTTACTATTTTTTATACTGAAGTTAAAATCTCCATTACTTTCCACATGGACATTAAGAATAACCTGTTGACCACGAGTCGTTATTACAAAATTGGGGATGGTGAGCGAGTAATCGTCAATTTTTAACTGCAATGTTGCTGGATCAAAATTGATGCTCCAGGCGTTTCCAGAATCGATAACGAAATTACCGCTGCCATCAAGGTGGTCAATGAGTTGACCGTATAAATTTAATTCTCCCTTTATATCACCTTTAATGGGATAGGCTACTGTAAAAAAGAGTTTGTTATAGTCAGCATCCAGCACAAGTGGATCAGCGACAATGCTAAAATTCGCTGGTAATTTACCATCTATACCAATATCACCTTCAATGGAGACGCTTGTACCACCTTTTTTTGTTAGATGTGCGTTTTCAAAATACAGAACCCTATCTACATACCGAAAATTTCCTGCTAAACGACCAAGTGGGATTGGTTCATCATCGTTGTGACAATAGAACGTCTCAGGCATTTCTATATGCCCAGTAGCAGTGCCATCTTTTTTTATTTTTGCAGTAATGCTTCCAAAACCTTTGAAAGGCACAGAATTAAAAATTCTTGATAGTTTCCCAAAGTCAACATTCTCAAGTTGGACATCAACGCTATTAAAAGAACCACCGATATCAACGCTTGTGTCGTCTATAGTACCATCTACCCTGATGCTTGAACCATTCTCAGATTTTGAAGATATTAGACAATTAAGGAAGGAATTTTTCAAAGGCATAGATTCGTCTTTTACAAGAAAATTTGTGTCTGAAAGTTTCACATCGCTTTCAATATGAAAATTTCCTGTGGTATCACCCTTTACTTGTACTGAGCCGGAAAATGCTCCTGATTCAATTTGCGGTATCTGTTCTGACAAATTACCAAAAATTGATAATAATGAATGGAGTTGAACATCTGTTATTTGCCAATTACTGTTGTAGGTGATAGGCTGCTTTACAAAGTGTCGTAAACGCTCAATTAGATTGCCTTTAGCGTTATTGTCAAATGTGACACTACCGCTTCCAGAAAGTTTACCTTCAGCGACCTGCGCGCTGAATTTGTCTAACGTTAGTTGCGAATTTTTCGCTAAATTCAGGGTAGTGTCAATCTTAAAATTTGTAATGTCTACTTGCCTTGTTAAAGATTTAGATGAATCAGTTTGTGAGTCCTGAAATTGCTTGATTGAAAGTGCTTCCGATGTTCCTATTAGTTTTCCATTTAAAGTTGAAGCCGTACCGTTTAAATCCAACACAACTTTGCCCAATCCTGCAAGCTGCGTGTCGTTATCAAGAAACTTTTGCACATCTCTGGCGTCAATCGTCAACTCTACAAGCGTATTCCAATTCCTTTCACCTAAATTACCCTTAAGTTCCTGTATTTCCAAAAAAGAATTGCCCAATTTCAGTTTGAGTGTTTCCAATTGACTATTTGTTGCTGATACAGAAAAACCTATATCCTTCAGCTGTCCAATTGGCAATTCGGTTCCATTGAGGATAAAACTCCCTTTACCAATAGAGAGTTCTCCTGTATGATCCCATTTTTCTAACTCACCCTGCAACTCAATGTCAATATCTGGCAGACTTAGCTCCATGTTCTGTTGTGTGTCCCTAAAGAGAACTTTACCACCCTTGATAGCAGCGTTGGAAATTGCAAATGCGAAAGATGCATCCGAAGTTTGTGAAGACTCACGAAATACCTGTGTAAGGTTTACTTGTCCATCCGAATTACGCCATAAGTTTAACTCTGGCGAGTTGATCTCTAACGCAGTTACAAGAAATTTGCGCTGTAGAAGACCCCAAAAATAGTATTTTAGGACTATCTCATCTGTGGAGAGTATAGACAATTTTTTGTCGTCTTCTATTCTAAAATTTTCGACTCCAATACCGGTGAAGATATTCCCGCTCAATTCGCCGAATGTCACAGTGTGTTTTTCATTGACCTGTTTTTGAAGCGCTTTTTCAAGGCGGGGTTTTATGAAATTATTTAGGAAAGAATCTGAGCTGATATAGAAATATCCGACGATTCCAAGGAGAAGTGTAATTAGTGGTATTGAAATAAATACTCTTTTTCGTCTTATCATCATTTCTGTTCCGAATTTTCCACGCTGTTCACATAAAAAGCGTTGTGGGCTGTATCAACTACATCACTGACAAAATTAATATTTACTGTAGGTAGGGTTTCTAATCCAGATTCTAATTGATCTGTCGTAGTGGATTTCCGAAGCCAAAGCAGGTATTCAATATTACCAATATCTCGGTGAATTGGTGAGAAGGTTAACCCCATAGGCATCACTGAAAAGTTCTCTTGCACAAAGTCAATCAGATTAATCAGTGTTTCTTTATGTACACTCGGATCGTCAACAATTCCGCCTTTTTTGACGTGAATGCGCCCTGCCTCAAATTGTGGTTTTACGAGCGTGATAATCTCCGATACGTCTAATTTTTCAATCACAACAGGCAACACTTTTTGTAAGGAGATGAAAGACACATCAATTGCAGCGATGTCAAGTGGATGTGAAAATAGGTGTGGGTCAATGTAGCGGATATTAGTTTTGTCAAGTACGTGCACGCGTGGGTTTTTGCGAAGTTTCCATGCAAGTTGACCATACCCAACATCAACCGCATAGACGAAATCGGCACCGTGTTGGAGTAAGCAGTCGGTAAAACCACCAGTGGAGGCACCAACGTCAATTGCAACTTTATTGTGAACGGTTATATCAAAATCTTGTAGTGCCTTTTCAAGTTTTAATCCACCACGACTGACATATTTTGGTGGATGTTCAACCTCAATTTCAGCGTCAAGTGATATGCGTTGTCCCGGTTTTATGTTTGAATTGTTGTTTACTTTGACTGCCCCTGCTAAAATTAATCGTTTCGCTTGGAGACGACTTTCAGCAAAACCGCGTTGAACAAGAACAATATCTAACCTATCCATCTTTTTATCATATCTAATTTACGATTAAAAACTATACAGATTGCCTGTGAACATTACCGCAAATAATCGTAACGAATATTGATGCTCCCAAGTTGACTCTATGACCCTACAGCTAACGCAACGCCAGCACGAATAATCGCTTCTGTATCATAACCGTATTTATCGTACAATGTATTTACGTCTCCATGTTCAACAAACCGATCCGGCACTCCGAGTGAAGTCACACGGACATCTGTAATCGCTTCCGCCGCAAGTGCTTCAAGCACAGCACTGCCAAATCCACCCATCAAGACACCATCTTCCACCGTAATCATATTGCCAATCTGTTTTGCTAAACCTACAATCAGTGTAACATCCAAAGGTTTAATAAAGCGTGCATTAACAACTGTCGTTTCAATGCCTGTTTCGCTCAGAGTCTTTGCTGCTTCAAGTGCAGGGTAAACTCTATTTCCAAGTGCTACGATTAGTAAATCATCCCCTTCTTGACAGATTTCAGATTTTCCGATGGGTAGTGGTTTTGGTTCAGTTTCCAACTTAACGCCGATACCTGTTCCACGTGGGTAGCGCAACGCGATAGGACCGATTTCATAGGTCAACGCTGTTTTGAGCATGTGCTGCAATTCATTTTCATCTTTGGGTGCCATTGACACAATATTGGGGATTGAACGGAGGTAAGCAATATCAAATACACCATGATGTGTTGGTCCATCTGCACCTACGATTCCTGCCCGGTCAAGTGCGAAGACAACAGGTAAATTCTGAATACATACATCGTGGAGGACCTGGTCATATCCGCGTTGTAAGAAGGTAGAATAGATGGCAACGACCGGTTTTAGACCTTCCGTTGCGAGTCCCGCAGCGAAGGTGACAGCACACTGCTCTGCTAATCCGATATCAAAACATCTATCCGGAAATGCTTCCGAAAACTTGTCTAAACCTGTTCCACCTAACATCGCTGCTGTTACACCTATAATACGAGAATCATGTTTGGCTTCTTCAATGAGGGTGCGGCTAAAAACATCTGTGTACTTGGGTGTGGCAGATGTCGGACAGAGCGATTTACCTGTCTTTACATCAAACTGCCCACTGACACTATAAAACTTAACCGGATCTTTTTCAGCGGGAAGATAGCCTTTTCCCTTCTTTGTAACCACATGCACTAAGATCGGCCCGGTCAATTCTCTAATACCTGTAAGAATAGGGATTAACGTTTCCAAATCGTTTCCATCAAGGGGACCAAAATATCTGAATCCAAATTCCTCAAACAGTGTGCCAGGTTTTAGCGATGCTTCAATCTTCTGTGCCAATGCCTTTGCATCTGATGGAAAAAGGTTTATTAATTCTTTAGCACCTGTTCGAAGACGATTATAGCCGCGTGAACTTATCAATTTATGGAAGTGTTTTGATATAGCACCGATAGTGGGGGAAATTGACATCTGATTATCGTTTAGAATTACCAACATGTCCTTTCTGAAATCGCCAGCGGCGTTCAATCCTTCAAGTGCCATGCCTCCCGTCAACCCGCCATCGCCTATGATAGCGATAACTTTGAAGTCATCTTTGTTAACATCACGGGCAGCTGCAATGCCTAAAGCAGCTGAAATTGATGTACTTGAGTGTCCTGCCCCAAAGACGTCATACTTACTTTCTTCACGACTTAGAAAACCGCTGATACCATCTGTTTGTCGAAGTGTATCAAAAGTATCAACACGCCCCGTAAGAAGTTTATGCGGATACGCCTGATGACCTATATCCCAGATTAGTTTGTCATGAGGTGTGTCGAAAACCGTGTGTAAGGCAATCGCTAATTCGACAGTACCGAAGTTAGGAGCAAAATGACCGGGATGCTTGGATAGTACTGCCAATAAATAGGCACGCATCTCCTCAGCGAGTGTTTCCAACTCGCTTATATTTAGCGTCTTTAGGTCTGTGGGTGATTTGATTTTTTCCAAAACCATCCCTATTCTCCAATTTCACTTTCGGGTATAGAATCCGCTTCGGAATCATTGTCATCTTCTTCGGACACGTTTTGCACTCGGACCTCTGCAGCCTCAAGGAGTTCCCTACACGAACGAACTAATCCGACCCCTTCCTCAAAAAGTGCCAGAGAAGCATCTAATTCTAAAGTGTCTGGAGTCTCTAAAGTTTCAACAATTTCTTTTAGTCTTTCAAGTTTTTCTTCAAATGTCAAACGGTTTCTCCTTACCTTACAGCATTATAGTAGAGTATAGAAATTATCCTACACTTCCTCTGTAGGAGCGATCTCCGAATCGCGACCGAACTGTAGGAACAGTCGGGAATCGGAGTTCCCTCCTACAGTTCAGGAATGTAGCATTAATTCTAATCTTTACCATATATAGTTTTACCATATTTTAATCTAAACATTCGTCAACTGTGCAAACGAGATTTCCTTGTGAAAGTTTTACATCAAGTCGTTCTCCAACATTTATCTGTTCGTTTGATGTCACAACATCTCCTGAGGACGTCCTGCAAATACTATATCCGCGTTTTAAGGTTGCTAATGGACTAAGTCCATTTAACCGAGCGGCTAAAGACTGTAATTGATTGCTTCCTACATTCAATCTATCATTCATCGTTTTTTGATATGCCAGTTCAAGACCGTCGATAGATTGGGACAACTGATAAATGGTATCCTTACGTTTAGATGGTGAAAGACCCAATTCCAACGCATCTACTTCGGCATGTTGTGTGGTAATCTGACGCATTATAAGTTCATTCAAACGATTTATCACAGCATTTAACTGTGCTAATAAATCTAATCTGTCAGGGACAATATGTTCTACTGCGGCAGACGGTGTTGGGGATCGGTGATCCGCAACCATATCAGAAATGGTAAAATCTGTTTCATGACCAACAGCCGAAACAACAGGAATTTCGGAGTCGAATATCGCGCGTGCTACAATTTCTTCATTGAATGCCCATAAGTCTTCCAACGAACCGCCACCACGTCCAACAATGAAAACATCTATGTCAGTTCTACTGTTCATAGAACGTATGGCATGGGTAATTTGTGCCGCAGCATTTTCACCTTGCACAAGTGTCGGGTATAGCAACAGTTCAGCTAACGGATACCGTTTTTGAAGTTGTTGTTGGATATCTTGAATTGCAGCACCCGTTTCAGAAGTAATTACACCGATTTTCTTTGGAAAAATAGGTAACGGCTTTTTGTGCCGATCATCAAATAGCCCCTCATCTGCAAGCTGCTGTTTTAGTTCTTCAAAGGCTCGCTGCAGCGCCCCGATTCCGAGTGGTTCTACTGTATTGACAATTATTTGAAATTCACTACTTGCAGCATATATGTTGATTCGACCCTGGACCAGAACTTCGTCCCCGTCACGTGGTACAAACTGTAACCGAGAAGCACTACTGCGAAACACGACGCTCCGAATATTACTGTTCTCATCCTTAAGCGTAAAATAAATATGTCCAGATGCTGGACGACTCAGATTTGAAACTTGTCCTTTCACCCACACATTTTGAAGTACTGATTGCTGCTCGATTATGCGGGATAAAGTATTAGTTATTTGCGTAACACTGAAAATTGTCCGAGGCATCGGAAGTTCTAACTGCATTCAGGGTGTCCTTATACTTTGCTTACTAAATTTACGACTCGTGATAGTCATGTAATAGTTTTGTTGTTCTTCACAACTGTTCACATTTTGTAGGAGCGATCTCCGAATCGCGACACGTTTGTTGTCGGGAATCGGAGTTCCCTCCTACCTTTAGAAATCATCAGGTATTTCAAAGTTGATATTGAACCCTTTCAATACTAAGTGCCAATCCTGTGTCATCATCCAATTCGATCTGAACGGCATTTAGCTTGATATTGTCTTTCGCCACGCCAAAGCGTGCAGGCATCATTGTCAAAAAGCTTTCAACTACCTTGTCTATCCTACTCCCAATAACCGAATCGTGTGGGCCTGTCATGCCGACATCCGTAATATATGCTGTGCCTTGTGGCAAAACACGTTCATCAGCTGTCTGAACATGCGTGTGCGTGCCAATCACAGCGCCTACTCTACCATCTGCGTGCCAACCCATCGCTATTTTTTCTGAAGTCGCTTCAGCATGAAAATCCAATATCACATAAGGTGTTTCGGTTTTCACATCATGGAGTATTTCATCCAGGGCATGGAACGGATTGGTGTATCTATTCATAAATATTTGCCCAGCGAGGTTAATTACACCGAGTTTGGATTGTCCATCAACTGAAGGGACTATGGTAAATCCACGTCCAGGCACTTCGGTAGGATAATTTGCTGGACGAATCAATTGGGGTGTTGTGTCAACAAAGTCAAAGATTTCTTTCTGATCCCACACATGATTTCCAGTGGTAATTGCAGAAACACCTGATGCCAACAACTGATCCACAACATCAAAAGTTAAACCCCTTCCCCCAGCAGCATTTTCGCCATTAGCAACGATATAGTCATACGAATTAGCGGACGACTTGTTAAGTTCTTTCAAGAATTCGGTTACTGCTCTTCTCCCCGGATTTCCGACAATATCTCCAATAAACAATATTTTCATTTTCTTATCACATTTCTCGTAATCTCTTACGGTTTGCTCGTGTTATTTTTAAATTTAGCAAAATTTTCTATCTGTCTGATTGTCTATTAATTTACTTGTGGAGTCTGCTGAGTGTTTTGTCCAATTGAAAAGATGCTATACTGATTCTAACTCCGCAAGTGTAAAAACCGACGCGAATGAACATCCGAGCGCATTAATTTTTTCTTCTCCCCCCGCTTGCCTGTCAATGGCTGCTACAACATGTTCCACTGTGTGTCCCTCTCCACGAATCTGTTCTATGGATGTGCAAACTTGTCCCGCAGTCGTGATAACATCTTCTATCACAACGAGTGTGTTTTTTTCTTTAACACCTCCTTCTATTAGATTGCATGTGCCGTAAGTTTTCGCTTCTTTACGTACATAAAAACATGGAATTCCTGTCTGTAAGGAAATTGCGGTAGCGAGGGGAATTCCCCCTAATTCCAATCCCGCTAAACCGTCACACTCTGTTAGTAGCAGTTTGGCCATCTCCGCTGCAATTGCAGTTAACAGCGCTGGATCGCTTTCAAACCGATATTTATCCCAATAAAAATTGCTGATATTTCCTGAACGAAGTTTGAATTCGCCTGTGAGATATGAAACGGCACGAATTTTCTTTGCTAATTCTACTTTTGTCATATAGGGTTACCATTGTGGAAACAGTTTAATATACATCTATGTGTGCTGCATCTGTGGCAACGACTTCACCAATTACTGCAGCCTCTGGACAATCACCAGCGTGAAGTTCTTTCACTGCTGCATCCGCATTTTCTGCTGGCAGCGCAAATAACAGTCCACCAGACGTTTCTGCTTCCATCAAAATATGACGCATCTCCTCCGAGACCGATGGCCTGAACGAGACCTTATCCGAAAGGAATTTCGTATTTGCAAGATATGCCTGCGTGTAAGTTTTCTTCGCGACGAGTGCTGGTGCATCTTCAAAGTATGGGACTGCACTGCTATTTATTTTTAGGCGCACACTGTTTCCCGCTGCCATTTCTGACGCGTGTCCTAACAATCCATAACCTGTTACATCTGTGCATGCGGACACATCATATTTTAACATAACTGCAGAAGCAGAAGCGTTGAGCCGTGTCATTGATTCAACCAATTGCGGTAAGACTTCATCGCTGATTTTGTTGAATTTCAATCCTGTCGTCAGAATGCCAATACCGAGATTTTTCGTTAGAATGAGGACATCACCAGGACGCGCGCCGTAGTTTTTGACAAATTTTTCAGGATGCACAATACCGGTTACCGCAAGTCCATACATCAGTTCTGGTGAATCCACCGTATGTCCACCGAGAAGTGCTGCGCCTGCTTCCGCAGCCTTTTCAGCGCCCCCTCTCACAATATCACCGAGGATCGAGAGATCAAGGTCATCCCTGGGCCAGCAGGTAATATTCAAAGCAGTTTTTGGCATACCTCCCATGCTATACACATCGCTCAATGAATTTGTCGCTGCAATCGCACCGAATGTATACGGATCATCTACGATAGGGGTGAAATAATCAACAGTGTTGACAAGGGCAAGGTCGTCCGAAATACGGTATATGCCCGCGTCATCAGAGGTTTCTGTGCCAACAAGCAGGTTCGGGTCAGTAGATTTCGGTAGGTTACTTAAAATGTGTGAAAGCTCACCCGGAGCAAGTTTTGATGCTCACCCAGCACATTTCACAGTCGCTGTAAGACGAATCTTTTTGTTTGTCATAATTTTGGGATGTAAACTGATAGGTCTAACAAATTGAAGTTATTATCGAAATTTGGATTATATTATTTGATAAGCGGTTGAAATCGCAGCGACTTCAGAGATGTTAATTTGATTTGTGATTGAAGATTATCCTTACGACTCAAGTTCAGATATAACTGATTTAACATACGCAACACTTCGTCCATCTTGATGGAATTGATCCCCGTACCGGACACCTTCAATTGCAAGATATCCATCATAGTTGGCATCCAACAATGCAGCGATTGCGAAGCGGTAGTCAATTTCCCCATCTGGTAGTGGCACTTGAACATAGATACCAGTTTCTAAATCTGGTATATGCACACGATAGAGACTCTTGCAATGCCAATAGTTGACGTGTGGCGCAAGCGCGACGATGGCATCTTCACACGACTCCTCTGGAATATCATACGTCCAATAGATGTTACCTAAGTCAGGATTAACGCCAACATTCGGCGCGTCAATTAACGCCAACAGATGTAAAGCTGACCAACTGTTGTCCACAATTGAATTTTGATGCACCTCAATGGAGATAGATACGTTTTGATCCGCAGCTATAGAAGCCACTTCAGAGACTGCTGCCGCTGTCCGTTCATAATCAAGTGTGCTTGCTTGGCGGCTTGAACCTTGGGAGACAGATTCACCGCGATATGTGCCTTTGCCGTTTGGATCACGGGGTGGCGTTGTGACTGTGGAATTTACAACGGTTGCACCGATTTTGGCAGCAAAATTAACAGCATTTATCATGGCCTGTTTATTAGCAGCAGCAACGCGTGGATGAGCAGCACCACCACCACCTCGTATTGCTACACACGGCATACCTGCATCTTCAAGCTGCGTGCGAAGTGTCCCAATTTCTGCATCTGGCAGGTTCATCGTTGGAAGTTCAATGCCTTCAAATCCGATCTCCCTTGCCTTTTGTAGAAACTGTTGTCTATTTTCCGCATCGGAGGGTAGTCCACCACCATTATATGGATAAGATGCACACCGCCGAAAAGCATACGCTATCTTCATTCTATTTCCCCTTCAAACAGATACATCACAGCCTGCTGCAACTCTTGAAAAATAACATTGAATTGTTTCTGGATAGTCCCGTCACACGATACCTTTTTTTCACGTTCTATATGTGTTCGCAAACTCTCTAAAACACTTCGGTAGTACCACGCTTGTGCCTCTAAACCACCGTGAAAACGTTCCCATACCGCATCACCAATGTCATCGTATTCTGAAATCACGGTACGTAAATTATGTAGTTTATCTGCACAAGTTACCAGACAAATCTCTGTAGAAGCAGTTTTTAATGCCTCAATCCGCTCGGTCTTTCGTTCCCGCCATCGCAAAGATTTATCTTCAGAACAACCATCAACAATGTCCGCGACAGATTCACCAAAACCTTCCCGAATGCACGCCAATGTCATGTCGGTATCTTCAACCGTATCATGCAGAATTCCTGCTATGACCACTGCTTCCGAACACCCTGCATTCATCAACATAAGACCAACAGCATACGGATGCGATATATACGGAGTATTAGTGCCTTTCCGAAATTGCCCATCGTGTGCCTGTGCGGCGAGTTCTATCGCTTCTTCAATGCGGTTTTTACGAGTGCCATCTTCCGTCATGCGTTGTATCGCTACTCAATTCACGCCTATAAATATCAGTACACAAACATATTGTTAGAAATTTGGAGATTAAAACAGTGTTAAATGATACACTATTTTTACGCTCTCCGTCAAGATATTTTTAGAAGTACTCCAGAACCATTCAGTTTTAGATTTTTCTCAACATTTTAGCATGGTCGCGACCAGGAGGTCGCTCCTACAGGAAAAGAGCTTTGATAGAAGGTTAAAACTATTGGAGAATTGAATGGCTCTGCAAAGAGGTAGATTTGGTTTCATAGAATATCCGTAATAATTTTCACCACACAACGGCATTTATAGGAGAAACATTATGGCTACAATTGCTATCGGTGGGATCATGCACGAATCTAATACGTTTAGTAAAATTCCTACCGACTTTGAGGCATTTTCTCACACAATTGGAGATAATTTATTATCGGTATGGAAGGATACACATCATGAAATGGCTGGGTTTATTCAAGGTGTTGAACAGCATGATTACACAGCACATCCGACCTTAATGGCGACTGCAACGCCTGCTGGTCCAGTAACTGACGATGCCTTTGATAAACTCACTGATATGCTGACACAGAAACTCAAAGCAATATCACAACTGGATGGATTACTGCTTGCATTGCACGGCGCGATGGTGGTAGAGAGTTATCCTGATGGCGATGGAGAGGTGTTGAAAAGACTTCGAGACACTTTTGGGGAATCTTTGCCGATTGTTGTCACACTTGACCATCACGCAAATGTCTCTCAGCAGATAGTTAACAAATCAACAGCACTCATAATCTACAAAACAAACCCACATATTGACCAACGGCAACGTGGACTACAAGCAGCAGAATTGATAATGCGTATTCTCAGAGAAGAGGTAACACCTACGCAGGCACTTGCTAAACCGCCGATGCTGCTCAATATCCTATATCAAAATACAAGTGCTAAACCGATGCGTCCCATAATAAAAGAAGCTGAACAATTAGAACGTGATGCTAACATTCTTGTGGCAAATGTAGCGGCGGGTTACCCTTATGCCGATGTCTATGAGTCAGGCCCATCCTTCGTTGCCGTTACGGACGATAACCCGCAACTTGCACAAACTGAGGCAAATCGGTTATCAGATATGTTGTGGAATGTTCACGACCAATTAACGCTCAATCTGCCTGACGCAGCAGACGCTGTGCGGCAAGCAATTTCAAGCAATCAACACCCAGTAATTCTTGTAGAAATGGGGGATAACATTGGCGGCGGTTCACCTGGTGATAGCACCATAATTCTGGCGGAGTTGTTACGACAGAAGGCATCAGGATTTGTTGTTATTCTCTGTGATCCTGAGAGTGTGAGAACCTGTATTCAGGTCGGTGTCGGCAATGAAATCTCCTTACAAGTCGGTGGGAAAACTGATAATCTGCATGGCAAATCTGTTGCAATTCAAGGTAAAGTCCGCTTAATTCATGATGGACATTTTATTGAAACGGAACCGCGCCACGGTGGGCAAAAATATCACAATCAAGGGTTAACATCTGTTGTTGCGATAGGCGACTCGTTAGTTGTCCTGACAAGTAACCGTCAAACGCCGTTTAGTTTGCAGCAACTGCTGAGTCTCGGCATTGATCCGAAAGCGATGCGGATGATTGTTGTGAAAGCTGCAATTGCATATCGCGCTGCCTATGAACCGATTGCTGGGGAGATTATAGAGGTGGATACACCTGGATTGACTGCGGTGAATCCACTGCATTTTAAGTATCGGCATGTTAGGCGGCCCCTGTTCCCGCTGGATTGAGAATACTGACGCAGTTCGCCCTCTTGACAATCCTATACCCTTATGGTATTCTTATCTGTGTGAGATACTACAGATAAGGAAAAGCAAATGAGACGTTTTGGAACACAAGGCCCCGTTCACCCAGAAAAGCACTATGTTGTGAGTCGTTCTGCGGAGCTTGCCGATTTCATTGATCGCGTCAAAGATGGACGTTATATCGTTATTTTTGCGCCACGCCAAACCGGTAAAACGACATTTTTTCGCTGTTCTCTTGACACACTTGCATCTGAAGATACTGCATACTTTACGATTCGCCTGGATTTTCAGGTAATGCGCGATATCTCCCCTATTATTTTTTATGAGAGATTCCTCTGTATGCTGCGTAAGGAGATAGAAAATGTTTTTCAGAAGCGTGGAAAAACACTTTCAGAAGACCTTACGTCATTTTTTGATAATACACAACTAACCGATGCTTTTTCAATGATTACGTTTTTTCAACGGCTTTCTGATTTTTTAGAAAACACCAAGGTTGTAATCATAATTGATGAGTTTGACGGTATTCCGGAGACAGTCGTCAGTGATTTTTTGTACGTACTCAGACACATCTATCTTTCCGATGAACCTCGGTGTCCTCACTGTGTTGGTATTGTCGGTGTAAAAAGTATAGCACAGCTCAATTATGACCGCTCCATCTCACCGTTCAATGTTCAAGATGAGTTTAACCTGCCAAACTTCACACTTGAACAGGTGCATGAACTTTTACAACAGTATACGCAAGAAGTTGGACAACCCTTTGCGCCAGAGGTAATTGAGGCAATCCACAAACAGACAGCAGGTCAACCTTTCCTCGTCAACCGATTGGCACAAATACTGACGGATGAACTTGACATTCCAAAGACAGAATCTATTACGATGGAACACTTCTCACAAGCACACTTCCAGTTGCTCCACGAAAGAAATACGAACATTGACCATTTAACAACAAATATCCGTAGGAATCCACGCTTTGAAAGTATTTTGATGAGAATCACCGCATCCGATGATGGTCCGGCTTTCAATCTTCGCGACAATCTTATCAGCGAACTTGCAACCTATGGCGTAATAAAAAGTGGCACAGATGGCATGTGTGAAATTGCCAATCCAATTTATTTTTATTGTATCTTACAAACGTTCAAACCTGCAGTGAACGGGTTAGAGCAGGAATATCTCCCTGAAGACACCCAAGAAGGTTTTCTTGATTACCTCTCCACAACTGGACATATAGAAATGGGGGCGTTGCTTGATAACTTCCGAGATTTCATTGCCCGCGCCGGTTTTAAGATACTGCAGGTCCCAGATACACCGCAAGAATCTGTAGGGCGGCATCTCCTTCTTGCTTATCTTGAGCAGTTTGTCCGGTTAGTAGGCGGTTTTATGCACATTGAGGTGCAAACCAGACGCGGTAGAATGGACCTGCTAATCACCCACAATCAGCGAAAATACATAGTTGAAACAAAGGCATGGAGAGGCGAAGTAAGCTACCAGAAAGGCAAGCGGCAACTTGCATCGTATCTCAAATTGGAAAGTGCAACGGAGGGCTACTATGTTGTCTTTGACCATCGTAACAATCCAGAATCGCGTTCTGAGACAGAAGAAATAGGAGGTTTTGAGACAGAAGAAATAGGAGGTTTTAAGATTCGGAGTTATGTAATCCCTGTGATGCAGGAACGCCCCTCAGCAGAAAGTTTTGAGAATAAAAATGAGGTTTGAAAATGGTTTACTGTACTGTGTGCAAACAACATGCTGACTATGAATATGACATGATGCTGTCCAATGGTGAGCATCTTCACACTTCTTGTCTGATCAAGTTACAAATGCGGGAAGATGAAATTGAAGATATTTTGCGTCGACAGAGTGCACAACTCACTTTGTCTCTCTTTGTGCGTGACGAAGTTCCAGATAGTAAAGTGGCATCAGAAGAAGAGGTTGAAAGTTTATCCTCTGAACTCACAAAACTAAAAGGTATTTTAGCCTCAATCTATAATTTTTTGCCAAGTTGGCCGCCAGATTGGGATGAGCGGAAACAATGCCTTATTCAACAGAACGGTTCAATTTGTACAAGTTGTAAAGAAGAACAAGACGTTTTTCTAATACATGAAATTGAATTGTGTGAAGGTGGGACGAATGAATTAGATAACCTTGAGTTGATTTGCAAGGCGTGTCATGACAGTATGTTTGGTAAAGGAGATATTTTTGGCAGTTTTACACTGAATCTGTCACAATCAGAGTTCTCGGAACAAGTTGCGGAAATCCAATCTGCTATTGACAACAATTGGAGAATTCAATTTGACTATAAAAAACCGAACGCTAAAACTTGGATGACACGCGTGGTCGTACCTGAGCGGCTTCTTAATATTCCAAACAATAGAGATTCTGGTGAGACGTTGTGTGTAGAGGGATTCTGCGAATTACGCCAAGACATAAGAGTCTTCGCTCTTGAGCGAATGCAAGATTTAGAAGTAATCGAAGATTAATCAGAAATACTCAAATTATAGAACATTTGCAATTCCTACCAGTTTGTTGAGTTATCCCACAGGGTTACCTTGTCTTTCCGTGGATAGTTCAAATTTATTCAACCTTTCCGTCCAAAATTCGTTAAAAAGAAAAGCATTTTAACTAAACCTATAATTTTTTAGACATCAATTAAGCATAGGTTTACAGGTGGATGTCCATATATTTGAGATTTTAGTATAAATTAATTCTGTGGGGTTTGATTTATGCACGGTCCGATGTCAGGTTCAGGGCGCGGGAGATCCCATCGGATGGGGTCTTTTAATGGCAGACCGCGCCGAAAAAAGGGAAATAACGAGTTAACGACAAAGGAAGAAGTGCCTGAACTCCTACAAAAACAGGCACAAGGACTACTTGAAAAAGGGGAGGAAATCAAAGTTGCTGTCTCAACAGATCTGCGGTTTGACAGCACCTATGGAAAAGATTGGTTATTAGTTACAGATAAACGACTGATTGCTTTCAATCAGAGTGGTGTCCTTGGACACGACATGCGAGAGGTGTCCCTCACCTCCGTTGAAGACATTGAAATCCTTGAGATGTACGGCAATAACATACTCAAGGTGACGACATCAGAAAATGCATTTGAATTGGCACGCTATTCAAAGAGGTTAACCCCAAAATTCAACCTTGCTGTATCGGAATTAGAAAAATTATCTTTACATAATGAAGCCGATTCAGGAGATGGTACGCGTGGCAGAGGCGGCAGGCGGCGTGGCAGGCGCGGTAATGGTGGCTCTGGCATGCAACCGGGAGGCGATAAAAGCCGATGTGAGAAATGCGGTGAACCTATTCCCAGTTGGTCTGGTGTTTGTGTAAACTGTGTTCAAAGAAGTAAACTCATTTTCCGTCTATTCAAATACGCTATCCCATATTTACATGTTATCATTCCAGCCTTCCTATTAATGCTGGTAATTCGGTTTGTCTCTGTACTCCCACCTATACTAAGTAAAGAATTGGTTGACAATATTCTGATACCTGTCGGAAATGCTGGCCCTAATAGAGATGCACTTCCTGAAACAACATGGGGGCAACTACAAGGTTTAGTAGATACGTTAGGCGGATGGTTCGGTAGTATGCCGCTCGGTGGTAGTTTTGGACATCTGATTATAATTGTTCTATTGATGGCAGGTTTAAGAGTTTTTTCTACGGTTACTTCCTCTGTCCGTGGGTATATGATGGCTTGGGTTGGACAGAATGTTACCCGACGGCTACAAAATGAGACCTATGAACACCTCAACGCGCTCTCCATTGACTTTTTTCATGAACGCGATACTGGCAATCTGATGTCCAGAATCACGCATGATGTGTCCAGACTTAGGGACTTTATTGCGAACGGCTTACAAGATATTATCGGTGATTCTTTTACTATCATTTTTATGTGTGTTTTCATGTTTTATTATAGCTGGCAGCTTGCGTTATGGACGTTAATTCCGATCCCTTGTCTTATCATCTTCACAATCTTTTTTGGAAAAAAAATGAGCAAAGTATACCATGTTTTGTGGAAACGGTATGCGAACATAAGTACAATTCTCGCGAGCACGATTCCTGGAGTGCGTGTTGTCAAGGCATTCGCGCGAGAAAGATACGAGATAAGCCGGTTTAGCGACCTCACCCATCAGGTGTTTACTGGTGAAATGAACGCAGCAAAACTTGGGACGCTTTACCGTCCGATGATGCATTTTATTACCTACTCCGGTTCGATCATAATCTGGTTAGTTGGCGGATGGCAGATTTTTCAAGGTGATTTAACACTCGGCCTCCTGTTTATGTTTCAATCATACATGATGCAATTCTTTGGACCTGTGTATACTCTTTGCCAAATGAATGAAAGGTTTATCCGAGCGGGAACGTCTGCAGAACGTGTATTTGAAATTTTGGATACGCCACCAAGTGTTGCAGACAAAAGAGATGCTGTTGCACTCGCGAATATTAGAGGGTCAATCGAATTTAAGGATGTTTATTTCTCTTATGATAGTGAAAAAGACGCTCTAAATGGCGTAAGTTTCCAAGTGCAACCTGGAGAAATGATAGGATTAGTTGGTCATAGCGGCGCTGGAAAAAGCACACTTATCAATTTGATCACCCGTTTTTACGACCCAAATGAAGGCACAATAGAAATTGACGGTCACAATAGCAAAGATATTCGGATTAAGGCACTCCGACAGCAAGTCGGTGTCGTATTACAAGACCCATTCCTGTTTGCAGGCACAATCGCTGAAAATATCGGTTATTCAAAACCTGGTGCATCCCGGCATGAAATTATCGCATCTGCGAAAGCAGCAAATGCACACGATTTCATCATCAAATTTCCCGACGGTTACGATACGATGGTCGGTGAACGCGGGGCACGCGTCTCGGGTGGTGAACGGCAACGGATCTCTATCGCACGGGCAATCTTGAAAAACCCGCGTATTCTTATTTTAGATGAAGCCACTTCATCTGTTGATACTGAAACGGAATCCAAAATCCAAGAGGCGTTGGAACGACTCGTCCAAGGTAGAACAGTGTTTGCCATCGCGCATAGATTGTCAACCCTAAAATATGCTGATAGGCTCATTGTGTTGAAAGAAGGTGAAGTTGACGAAATGGGCACACATGAGGAGCTAATCGCTAAAGACGGCACTTATGCAAGTCTATGTCAAAAACAGACTGAACTATCCAAAATTCGCGCGTGGTAGCATTACAAATGGTTTAGGGAGAGATGTTAATGAATGAACCAATTAAAGTTGCGGATGAATTAGAATTCCTTGATGCAAACAAGGTTAGCATTGGTCGGAACGCGTTTGCAGAACTTGTTGTGCAACTTCCGGACGGGACGACTCACACAAAGGTTGAACCTGTGCGTAGTTTTCCAGTAAGTGAAACCACTCGGTACATTGCGCTCTTGGATAACGAGGGGAACGAACTCGGTATAGTTGAGGATGTCAAAAAACTCGCGCCCAATTCACGCGATGTCCTCACCGATGAGTTACAAAAACGATATTTTATGCCCAAAATTACCAAAATCAACTCACTTGATGGGCAATTCGGTGTAACGACGTGGAACGTTGAAACTTCTCAAGGTGATGTAGAGTTTGGAATTCGTACCCGATACGATATTGTTACCCTTGAAAGCGGACGCGTCCTCATTAAAGATGCTGATGGCAACCGATATGAAATTGAGAACTACAATAAGTTAGACCCGAAGAGCATTGCTCTACTTCAAACACAAATGTAGTTAGGATTATTACTTGATTGGCATTCTTGAAGGAGAATAACTTTGGAAAATGCAAAAATAGAACGAATTGAATGGGCACGTTTGACAGGCGAACGCCCGCGCAAAGCCGGGTGCAACTCGCGGCTCGGTGAACACGGCTTACATGTGCGACCAGCAATTGCACGCATAACAACTTCTGACGGTGCCAGCGGTATCGGGTTTTCGTCAATTTCATGTAAGAAAGCGAAGGCTATCGTAGGGTTTCAGCTAAGCGATGCGTATGACGCAGAAAACGGCGTGACCGAAGAATTTCAGTTCATGGAATATCCGCTTTGGGATTTAGTCGGACAATTGAAAGAAAAACCTGTATATGCCCTACTATCGAATAAAAATGGTGATTTTCAAGCACCGTGCTACGATACTTCTCTCTATATTGACGACCTACATCTTGATGACAACGCAGAAGCAGCGGCGCTCATCGCTTCAGAGGCACTTGAAGGCAAAGCACGTGGACACAATGCTTTCAAGATAAAGGTTGGTCGTGGTGCTATGCACATGCCTCTTGAAAAAGGTACGCAACGCGATATTGATGTTATCAATGCTGTGCGTGATGCCGTTGGACCGGATGCCGCAATTCTAATTGACGCAAACAACGGCTACAATCTCAACATTACCAAGCAGGTTTTAGGTGGAACAGCAGATGCAAATGTCTATTGGATGGAAGAGGCATTCCATGAGGATGCACGGGTCTATGGATTATTAAAGGAATGGCTAAATGCTGAAGGAATACAAACTAAAATCGCTGATGGTGAAGGAGGTGCATCACCACATCTAATCAACTGGGCAAAAGACGGACTTATTGATATCGTGCAATACGATATTTTCCATCCAGGTTTCTCAAGATGGCTTGAGTTGGGACCTGAATTAGATGCGGTGAACGTTGGCACAGCACCCCATCATTACGGAGGTTACTACGGCAATTTTGTTACGGGTCATCTCGCTGCAAAGGTAGAAAATTTTGAATTTGTTGAATGGGACCATGCATCAACGCCAGGAATAGACGATTCCAGTTATTCTATTTCCAACGGATATGTGAATATCCCTAATCTCCCCGGTTTTGGATTAAGAATAGATGAAGAACCGTATCAAAAAGCGCTTGAAGAAAACGGATTTGTTGTCAACGCTTAGATATAAAAGGAACACAAAACTATGCCTTTATTAACAGACGCAGATAAAGATTTTTTCAAAGAGAACGGTTATCTGGTTATGCGCGGAGCCCTTGCGCAGGAAGAAATTGATGCCGCATTGGATAGGGTTTGGGAGTCACTTGAAGAAGAGCGGAACGACCCAGAATCTTGGATTCGCAAAGGGTACCGTACAGCGCCCATCGGTGGTGAGGATGTTATCAAAGGGACAATCTACGGTAATGACGTCTTCGCTATGGCTGAAGAGATGGTAGGTGAGGGAAAACTGCATCCCGATGGTGGTGCAGGACCGCATATCAATTTCCCTGATCCCGACAGAGAATGGCGCGAACCACTTGGGCATCTTGACGGCTATCATACCCCTTCAAACGGTGTTCCTAAAGGTGTTGTAGGGGCATTTACCCTCGGGGCATCCGTATATCTTGACACAGTTGAGAAACAGGGTGGTGGATTTACTATCTGGCCAGGGAGCCATCGTATTTGGGCGGAATACTTCAGACACCACGACCTGGATAGTCTTCCCGGAGGTGTTGCTCCATTTGATTTGGGACCAAGTTATGAATTCACGGGTGAAGCAGGCGATGTCTGTTTCTGGCATCATCAGATGAGCCATACCGCTGGACCGAACTGCGGACGTAACGTCAGAATCGCGCTCATCGGTAGGTATCGCAGGAAAGACTTGGATGAAATCAAATTTGATACTCCTGAAGATATGTGGAAATACTGGGATGGGCTTTCGTAGAAGTATATTGACATCTCTTCTGTGAATCCAGCTGAATTCGCTTTTGGCACTCAGTGGGAGCGATCTCCGAATCGCGACGAACACTCAAAATGTCAAGTTCATTGTAATACCCACTATGGATAAAGGGACAACATCATGAAACTTACAGAACACCAAGTAAACTTTTTTAACGCATTCGGTTATTTATCAATTCCCCGCATGTTTTCGCCGAGTGAAGTTGAATGGATTACAGAAGAATTTGAAATTTCAATCCAAGAATTTGGTGGTGGTAAAGAACATGACGGCACGCGCCGTACAATGTTCGGAGGCCCCATTGAACATCGTCCTCGACTCTGCACACTGCTTGATGATGAACGTGTAAAGGAACTTATAGGTGGAGTTATCGGAGATGATTTTAACTATGCTGGCGGCGATGGAAACTATTATACTGGTGATACAGGTTGGCATCCGGATGGAAGTTGGGGGAGGCTTTTCGCATGTAAAGTAGCGTTTTACCTTGACCCTCTGACACGCAAGACCGGATGCTTGCGAATAATCCCCGGTAGCCAAAACCCCACACACTTTGTACGCGCGCAAAAGATTGATCCAAATCAATCGGAAGCATTGTTCGGTATTCCACCGCGAGACTTCCCAACGAGCATTGCATTAGAAAGCAACCCTGGCGATGTAGTAATTTTCAATCACGACACCTACCATGCATCATTTGGGGGCGGAACCCGACGGCGGATGTTCACGATGAATTGCACTCAACATTGCACAACAGAACCCGATTTAGAGACGTTGCATCAGTATCTGAGCGTCCATTCTGCTGGTGGATACAACATTGACACCGGCGCAGGTATGTTCTTTCCAACTATGGTTGATACTGCCGACGCAACACGAAAGATACATCTACAGCAATGTAGTGACATTCATGACGAACTTTTTCCACAATATGCACGACAATCCTGACAATAAAATTGATTTCTGACTACCCCTACGAAATCCAGTGGAGTGTCCATTCTAAAATTACAGGTATCAACAATATTCGGGAATCGGAGTTCCCTTCTACCATAAGCAGTCTATCTGTAGGAGCGATCTCCGAATCGCGACCTCTACCCATAAAATTTCGGTAGACACAACACCAATCAAAAGATTGAATTAGAACTGAAAATTTTCAAAACCCTGCCTATATATTTTTCTCTTGCCATTTATTTAGATATATGGTATAGTTACAAAATGAATTCCAATCCCACCAAAGAAGATAATTCGTTTAACATGGAAAAAAAACTAATTAGTTTCCTCTTTATCTGTAGTTTGCTTCCAATTCTGGCAAGAGCAGAACCTCTAAAGATACGCACGCATCTGCCCGCAAACTCTGTTGCCATGAGTGACGATGCGTTAGCAACCTTTTTCAATCCCGCGGGATTAGGCACTAATCGCGCCCTCAATTTATACTACTTACGAACATATCGCAGTGACCTCCCAGGTGATGATGCCCTATTTATCTCAGCACCAAATAGCGGATTCAGCGTAGAATTCGCAAACGCTTCGGAGAATATTGACTTTACGCGTTACAGTTTGTCTGCAGGACACCATTTTGGTAACGCACTATACTGGGGAACAAGTTATAGTTGGGTTAACTCAGATAATCGGTTTTATGACCGATACAATTCGCTCTCTATCGGGTTGATGTATCGTCGCCGTTTTTTCTCAATCGGGGCAATAGGACGAGACCTGAATCGACCGAAATTGTTCAATCAAAAGTTAGGACGAACTTACGATTTTGGTATCGCACTTCGACCAGGAACATGGCGCACTACTTTATCCATAGATATGCAGAAAACACAAGACGTGAGTGGAATCGATCTGAGTTACGCTGTTGAAATTCGCCCAATTCGTGAACTTATGCTCCGCGGCGCATATAATAGTGATCACAGTTTTGATATACGTTTCGGTATTAACATTGGAAATATCGGCATCGGCACCGCAAACTGTTTTGATGAAAACAGAAAAACGAACACAGGCGTCGGTTACTTTCACTTTTCATCAGCCTCAATCACCAAACCAATTCCCCGTAAACGCTTATTTCTGGACACAGGCATGCAGCACCTTGACACAATACTTCGAATCGCTAAATGGGACGAAGATGTCGCAGGTATTTTAATCCGAATTAACGGGAGTGAGTACGGAATGGGGCAATTCCAAGAAATACGTGATGCAATCATGGAATTCAGGGAATCGGGTAGAGTCGTTATGTGCTATATCACTGATTGTTCCACTGGTGATTATATCATAGCCTCAGCATGTGATCAAATTTTGATACATCCAAGTGCCGGAGTACGTCTTATCGGTTTACGGTCAGAACGTTCTTTCTACAAAGAGGGATTAGACAAACTTGGTATCCGAGCACATTTGGAAAATATTGGTGAATATAAATCCGCATCGGAAACTTTCACTCGAAGTAATATGTCCGATCCACACCGCGAAAACCAAAATGCAATCCTTGACGATCTATACGACCAACTCACAACAGATATTGCTGCTGCGCGAGGTTGGACACCTGAATTTGTTAAGCAACTGATTGATCAAGGTCCTTTTACTGCTAACCAAGCACGTAAATTAAAAATTGTAGATGAACTTGTTTATACGAATGGTCTGGATCACAGAGCCAACAAACTCGCAGAAAGCAAAGTTACCCTTGTTAACGTAAATGAATATCTAAATAGTGGATTATATCCGCACGACTGGACGGTACCAAAACCGAAAATTGCTATTATTCAGGCAGAGGGCATGATGTTAACGGGCGAGAGTTTTACGGACCCATTTACAGGAACGAAAGTGATGGGGGCTGAAACCATAGCGCGGACAATTAGATACACACGGCAAAACGAATCGATTAAAGCGGTCGTTTTGCGAATCGATAGCGGTGGCGGATTGGTCATCGCAGCGGATATTATATGGCATGAACTTATACTGCTCACGCTTGCAAAACCACTTATTGTTTCTATGGCAGATGTCGCTGCTTCTGGTGGATATTATATCGCAGCCCCAGCCGATGTTATTGTTGCAGAACCAGGAACAATTACCGGTTCTATAGGTGTAATTGGTGGAAAGTATAGTTTCAAGGGATTATATGAAAAACTCGGTATCAAGAAGGAAACTATAAAACGCGGAGCACATGCAGATTTTTATAGCAATTATAGCGATTATCCTCAGGACGAACAGGAAATTGTACAGAAACAGATCAACGAAATTTATGAAGATTTTACATCTAAAGTTGCAAGAGGAAGAACACAATTAACAAAAGCAGATGTAGAGAAAGTCGCCCGTGGGAGAGTGTGGACAGGACGACAAGCGCAAGAAAAAGGCTTGGTTGACGAACTCGGAGGCCTCAGCAAAGCACTCTCAATCGCAAAAAAACGAGCAGGTTTAGATAATAAGGTGGTAGAGATAGTCCGATTACCAAAACTTCCTTGGATAACACAATTGTTGGGAAACATCCAACTTATATTTAACAAAAGCACGTTTCAGTTGTTAGAAAACTATCAATCTTTTGGGCATGAACTGTTTGGGGAAACACCGAGCTTAAAATTACTCAATATCATCAAAAAGCATCGGATATTTCTTATAATGCCTTATGAAATAAACGTTGGTTCATAATTTTATGGTGAATTCTTAAAATAATTAGACACCTCACATGTAGGAGCGATCTCCGAATCGCGACAGAACATCGGAATAGTCGGGAATCGAAGTTCCCTCCTACAAGAAGATACATTTCAGTAGGAGCGATCTCCGAATCGCGACAGAACATCGGAATAGTCGGGAATCGAAGTTCCCTCCTACCAGTCAAGTTGATTGTAAAATTCACTATAAAACTAATTTTAGATCATAATTTTGCGAGTCAGGCACATGATAAAATTCAAGGAAGTATACAATGACACAATCCGATGAATTTACTATTGCCAGACAGAAAATGGTGCGCAACCAAATTAAAAAACGTGATATTCAGAATCCTGAAATACTGGTTGCGATGGAAAAAATTCAGAGGCATCTGTTCGTAATACCTGAGTTTCATAAATGGGCATATCACGATAGACCCCTTCCAATAGATAAGGGGCAAACAATTTCACAACCCTATATAGTTGCATTGATGACCGAATTATTGGAATTAAATCCTCTTTCCAGAGTACTTGAAATTGGCACAGGGTGTGGGTACCAAACCGCAGTATTGGCAGAACTCGCTAAGGATGTTTATTCAGTTGAAATTCTACCGGAACTTGCAAAAAGTGCAAAAGCAAGACTAAAAGCACTTAACTATCAGAACATTCATCTTAAACAAGGAAACGGTTATTACGGTTGGATTGAGCATGCACCGTATGATGGGGTGGTCGTAACAGCCGCTCCGAAAAAGATACCACATCGACTTACGCAACAACTCGCTGAAGGTGGACGAATGGTTATTCCTGTTGGTTCGGATATACAAGAACTTTTCGTAGCACAAAAATGTAACGGGAAAATTGAAACTACAAGAATCACTGGCGTTAATTTTGTTCCAATGACAGGCACACCGTAGGAGAAAAAATGACGAAAATTAAACTGAGTTGTTTTTGCATACTGTTCATGACCCTATGCTTTACGCCGTTGACTTTTGCTGCATTTAATGATATTGGCGTAGGTGCTCGTCCTCTCGGTCTCGGTGGCGCGTTCGTCGCGCTCGCTGATGATAGCAATGCACCAAACTATAACGCTGCTGGTTTAGCCTATATTGAGGAGATCCAAATTGGTGCTACTCATGCACAGCGATTTAGCGGACTCATTACTTACAACACGATAGGGGGGATTATCCCGCTCGGAAGCGTGGGAACACTCGGTGCAAATATCGGTATCCTTACAGAAGATTCTGAGATTTATCAGGAACAAACAATTCGCTTCTCTTATGGCAATACCATCTTTAAACAATTGGGAGTCGGTGTAAACCTAAAGTTGCTCGGCATTACTTATGATGAAAAAAACGAATTCGTGGTTGAGAATCCATATTTTACGCAAACCTCAAGTTCAGCTTTATCCTTTGATGTTGGTTTAATAGCTAAACCTTTCAATAGTCTCAGTATCGGAATATCTGTAGAAAATCTACTTCCTGCAGATATGAGCGTATCTGATGCACATACAGATTCAGTCCCTGAGAATATCCGTGCTGGTCTTGTATATAGGCTTGAATCTATTGCTGAAATGAGTGCCCAAGGTGCTGTAATGAGCAACTTGTTGAAAGCAAGTTTAGGGACTATTGAAGTCACATCACGCAATGGTGAATTTTTCACGCGTGCAGGAGCAGAAATCTGGCTTAATAAAGCCATTGCAATTCGAGGCGGCTACGGAATGAAAACTGGTGGTAATTCAGCTACGACCCTAAATCTCGGTGGCAGTGCCAAGATACCAATTAGTAGTACAGCACTTCAACTCGATTATGGATTTCAGCTACTGACCGGAGACCTTCAAGACAACACAACACAACGATTTTCTGTAAATCTACTATTCTAACAAAGGTTATTGCCTTATGAAAAATCCATTTCTTATTTTACTTTTAATCATTAGCCTACTTTTTGCCCACTATAGTTATAGTGCTGTGACATCACATGGTGAAATTAACGTCGCTGGTCAAACTAAAGGTATTGTCCCTGCCAGTTCAACAGTGCCACTCATTGTCACGCTTCAAATTGATAGGTCCTTGGCAGAACACGGTGAAGAAATCAAAACTATTGAAATTACAATACCCAATGGATTTGTGCCCCAAGTAGCTGATTTTGATAGTATCTTACGAGATAAAGAAACACTTAAAGCGAAAGCAATAATCTCTGGAAATGCGCTGCGTGTAGAACTTGCGCGAACGATCGTGGATACTCAGAATTCAAGATATGACATTGCATTTGACTGTAGAACACCAAATAATTTCTTTGAAGCTGCGTTCAGAGTGCTGCTGCGTAATAACGATGACGTCCCGATCGGTGAATATATCCGCGAAGGGCAAGCAGATGGCAAATTAAATAACGATAATTTTACATTACAAGTAATCCCAAATGTGCCACCTGCCCCTGTTTCGGGCTTTACTGCCGAGTCTGACAAAACTGGCGAAAATGATGTAACACTCCGTTGGCAAAAATCAACAGATCAGGATGTTAGCGGATACCTCATCTATAGGGATAAAGATTTCCAAATAAATGTAGAAAACCGCGCATCAACAACGTTTCGTGATGTAGACGTTCTCCCCGGAAATCATACGTATGAGATAACTGCTTACAAGACGCTCTTTTTGCAATCAGGACGTTCGCCGATACAGACTGTAGAGGTATCAGAAGACACTGCCGCACCTGAACCTCCGAACATGCTCCGCGTCGTCCCCTCAAGCGAAGGTATAGAAGTTTCATGGAAGCCAAGTGTTAGTCGTGATACAATAAAATATCAAATTTTGTTTGGTTCTTCAGAAGTTGAAACTTTGGAACCTCTCCCCGATGGTGACATATCTGTTGAAAAAGCAGCACTTGAATCTTCCGATTTTAAATTTGTTGATAGAAGACCGTTATCAGTGGGAAGTTTTATTTATGCCGTAGTCGCGATTGACGAAGCAGATAACGAATCTGCCCCAGCAAAGGAAAGATTTCGGATATTTGATAAACCTTATCCCAATCCGTTTACACCGCTTTCCGATGATCCTGATTTCAACACCTTAATCTTCCCAGCACGTGCGGTTGAAGATCTTGAAGGTGAATTTAGTGTGCTTCTCTTTAATCTAAACGGCGTGCTTGTAAAAACCTTGACCGCACAACTTGGTCAAACGGAACTAAAATGGGACGGGAAAAATGAAAGCGGCGAAATCGTTGAAAGCGGTATTTATATTTATCAATTACAAGTTGGAAATAGTACCAAAACAGGAACAATCATTGTTGCGAAATAGTCCCGCATCAATATTATACCGATTTAGATGAATTACTTTATTTGGCCCATGATAGATGTTACTAAGGCGGTTATATTGAAACAATAATGATTTTGTAATATAATTTAGTAGTTCATTCGAATACGTTGCGCATTTCAGGCACGCTACCAATATTTGAAATTAAGATTTAGAATATTGACTTAATATTAGATATACATGTATACTATAAATAAGACTCTTCTCAGAAGAAATATAAATATAAAGGAGCTATCATGAACAGATTAAAGTCGTTTTTGCAATTATCAAAAATCATTAGATTTTCAATCATTTGTACTTTAGCACTTGCCTTACCCGTTATGGCAAAATGGGTTGTAATACAAGAAAGAGATTTAGATGGCCGTGATTATATGGCAATTGCATTTACAGGAGAAAATACTGGATGGGTCGTAGGTTCAGCACTGCTTGATGATTTTGAAAACCCTGGCTTCATCGGATATACGATGAATGGTGGGACAACGTGGGAAAAATCCGATATCAAACTTAGAGCAGACCTAAATGGAATCTATTTTTTAGATGCTAATCATGGTTGGGCAGTCGGAGCAAATGGATTAATTGTTAGCACCAGTAACGGCAGCGACTGGGAACGGCAAATATGTAAGGTGGATAAAGTGCTTGAATTGAACACCGTACTTAAAAATGTGTATTTCGTTAATAAAGATGTTGGGTACGCTGTGGGCCAGAACGACACTATTATTTCAACGAAAAATGGTGGAAGGCATTGGGAAACCTTACAAGGCGGAAAAGTTGGAAACGTAGGTGATGATGAGACAAGTATGTTCAATGCGATTCAGTTTCTTGACGAAAACACTGGATGGATCGCTGGCGTACGCGTCTTTCCTGCTGATAAGGCACAAAAAACCGTTATTCAGAAAACTATAGATGGAGCTATGACGTGGGAAATGCAAGAAACAGGAAAAGAGGATATTCTTGAAGACATATTCTTTCTTGATGATTCCGTAGGTTGGGCAGTTGGTGAAAACGGTATCATTCTTCACACAACCAACGGTGGAAAAAAATGGGAAGAACAGAAAAGCGGTACCTCAGAGACTCTCCGAAGTGTCCAATTTGCAGATAAACATACTGGATGGGCAGTAGGAGGTGATTTCGGAGTCGGTGTTGTTCTCAGTACCAACAGTGGTGGGAAAAAATGGGAAATTGAAGAATCAAAAGAAAAAATGGTTGATGTATTCGTGCATGATAAAAAGAATGCATGGTTAGTAGGGGGACGCGGTTTAATCTTAAAGACAGAATAATCACCAAGTACACATGGAATATGTAACTGTTCAAGGTGTTTGCAACTATAGAATCAATTAGGGCAAACTTGGAATGTGAATTCACTGTTAAATATAAAGGAGGAAAATTTTGGGAAGCCCTACATTCGCCAAGCGGATGAGTCGCTTGGGAACAGAATCTGCGTTTGAGGTATTAGCCAAAGCCAAAAGTTTAGAAGCACAAGGCAAAGATATAATTCATTTAGAAATAGGTCAACCAGATTTTTCTACGCCGATGAATATTTGTGAAGCTGCATTCAAGGCAATGAAAGATGGACATACCGGTTATTGCCCATCAGCAGGAATACCCGAATTTCGAGAAGTCGTTGCCCAGCACATTTCTGAAACGCGCGGTGTGGAAATTCATCCAGATGAAGTAACCGTTACACCGGGGGCGAAACCGATTATCTTTTTCACAATTTTAGCATTAATTGATGAAGGCGATGAGGTAATATATCCAGAACCTGGCTTCCCTGTCTACGAATCGGTCATTGATTTTATCGGTGGAAAAGCAGTCCCGCTTGCACTTCGGGAAGAGGTTGATTTTCGTTTCCGAATAGAAGATTTGGTTGATGCAATCACTGAACGCACAAAACTTTTGATACTAAATTCACCGCAGAACCCGACCGGTGGAACCCTCACAGTAGAAGACATCGCTGCAATAGCGGAACTCGCCCAAGAACATAACTTTTATATTCTAACTGACGAAGTCTATTCACGTCTCCTTTACGAAGGCACACATCAGAGTATCCTGAGCCTCCCTGGGATGCAAGAAAGGACTATTCTGATTGATGGACATTCTAAGACGTATGCTATGACCGGTTGGCGACTTGGATATGGTGTTGCACCACGCCTGATTGCAGATAAGATCACTCAGCTGACAATTAACTCAAATTCCTGTACCGCAACCTTCACACAAATTGCTGGAATAGAAGCGTTGACAGGACCTCAAACTTTTGTCACAAAAATGGTGGCAGAATTCCGAGAACGCCGTGATGCCATTGTGGAAGGTTTAAATGCCATTGATGGTATTAGTTGTATCAAACCACTCGGTTCGTTCTACGTTTTTCCGAACGTCACCCAACTTTCACTTTCCTGTGAAGCACTTGCTGATTATTTAATGGATGAAGCAGGGGTTGCCCTACTACCGGGTACAGCTTTTGGTAAATATGGGGATGGGTATCTGCGACTTTCGTATGCGAATTCATTGGAAAACATTGAAAAGGCATTACACCGAATTGAAACTGCAATTGAAAAGTTATAGAGCTAAGTTGGGAAATTTTTAGTATGTCTCAAAAAATTAGCGCGCGTATCCCCGCAAGCACCACAAACCTGGGTCCTGGGTTTGATGTGTTGGGTCTTGCTTTGCAACTTTACAGCACCATAACATTAGAAATTACTGGGAACCGAACAGAAGTTGTAATCAGCGGGATAGATGTTGATAAGATTCCAAGCACTCCTGAACATATCGCATTTCAAGCCGTAGAATCTGTTTTCCAACGGAGCGGCGTGCGACAGCCCAAGGGTTTAAAATTAAGCATCGCTAACGGTATTCCTGCGATTCGCGGGTTAGGGGGAAGCGGAACAGCAATTCTTGGGGGATTACTGACAGCAAACGTCCTGTGTGGGAATCCATTCTCTGATTCGGAACTGCTCAATTTTGCAACAGACATAGAGGGACACCCCGATAATGTCGCTGCTTCTTTATATGGTGGCATGGTCATTTCGGTGCAAGAAGGCAAACACGTCCATACAATACAGCTAACATGTGATTCTACTCTTCATGTTGTACTCGCCATTCCAGAATTTACATTGTCAACACAGAAAGCGCGAGACATTCTACCCAAAACCGTTGATTTCACTGATGCTATCTATAATATTAGTAGAAGTTCCTTATTAGTTGCTTGCATTGCCACCGGAAAATTAGAGATGCTATCAACAGCAATGAAGGATAAGTTACATCAACCTTATCGCAGTAGTCTAATTCCTGGATTTGACGACGTGGTAGAAGCTGCAATAGATGCAGGAGCACTTAGTATCGCATTAAGTGGTGCGGGACCAACCATCGCAGCATACTGTTTGAATAATATGGATGAGGTTGGAAATCGGATGCAAAATGTCTTTAAACAACACAATATTCCATGCGAAATCCAAGTGCTTGGCACTGATCTGGAAGGTGCAAAAGTCTGGAAAAACGAAGGTAAAAAACTATAATTATACAACCTATGGTGATTTCTGTCAGAAGGTGAAACGTTAGGAAAAACAATGTCTAATTTTTATGCAGAAAGTGTCTCTTTTCTGCTAAACCAATTCAAAACCGACCTTGAATACGGCTTGAGCCACGCTGATGTAGAAGGGCAAACGGAAATCCATGGAAAAAATGAGCCGAATTCCAAGATAGATACTTCGCAAATTGGGTTGTTTTTCGAGCAAGTGCTTAATTGGAGATTGCTGCTTTTAGTACTTGCCGCAACAGTTTTCGCATTTACCCCTGATATTCCGAAAACTGGACTTATCGGTGGGATATTGATTCTGTCCTTGTTTTGGGCTATCATAGCCGTTATAAGTTTTCGACGTAGACACAAGCAGCGTACAGCACAATTCAACATTACCGTTACAGTAATACGTCAAGGCACACAAGAAAAATGCCCGCCTTTCGATATTGTCCCAGGTGACTTGCTTCTCCTTAGACCAGGCGATTACATCCCTGCGGATGCTCGTATAGTGCAATCAGACGGGTTAAAAGTTAACGAATCTGCTCTATTCGGGAGTAGCGGCTCTGCCGCAAAAACCTTTAAAAAAATAACTGAATCGGGACTCCCACCAGAAAAACAGACAAATATGGTTTTCGGTGGGACGTACGTTGATGCCGGAACAGGCAATGCGGTTGTCGTTAGAACGGGCAATGAATTAGAAATGCACCAGAACCGTGGAAGCACACGCGAACTACCAAATGAGATGACCGTCGCAGAAAATCAAATAAAATTCTTCAATGATATTCTAAAAGTAACAGGTTTGGTTTTAGGGGGCATTGCAGTCGCTATTCTCTGGTGGCAAAAATCGCAACAGAGTGCCCCAAATTGGATAGAGTTTGTTCAATTCGGTCTAATTTTTGCAATTGCCGCAACGCCGCATGACTTAGTATTATTGCTACACTCCATTCTTGACCAGAGAGTCTCTGGTGTACTAAAAAAAGGAATAGCACTCCGGGAAAGGCATTTCCTTGAGAAATTGAATCGTCTTACAGCTTTTTGTTCTAACGAAAAGGGCATCGCGAGCACAAAATCTCTTACTATTTCCAGTATTTTTGTTGATCAAAAAATGGTGAACCGTTCAGAATGGGAAAATTGGTTAAATTCCCTGAAATCCCAATCCCCCGAAGAAAAGAGTAAACGAATCAACAATATTCCACCAAGGTTCCAAATTCCACAAGGAGCACCTGGTCTTGTGTTGACTGCGGGTTTAGGTACTTCTGGCGAGCGATATTACGATAGAACAGGTATTGATCATGCACATCAACTCGTTATTCAAGATACAATGGAACAATTCGGGTATAAATTGGCTGATCTTAAAGCTAATATGCATCTTGTTTCAGAATACCCATGGACACCAAACTTTGGATATGAACTTCACGTGTTTGAATCAGGTGAAAACGAGTACCTAAATATTATATTTGGCGATGCACGTAACGTGCTTGAGGCGTGTGATTCTATACTTATAAACGGGGAGGTAAGTGAATTTTACTATGAACAGTACGAGTTGTGTAATGAAATTCTTAATTATATGCAAAACCCGCAGGATACGGTCTATGGTGTAGCATCTCTAAATTCCGAGGCACCACTTACTCCACAAGAAGTTCAGGAAATATCAACCTTTTTAGGATTCATAAGTTTTTCTGTAACTGATAACGACGAAACAAAAGAAGTGATAAAATCATTCATGGACACTGGCATAAAGGTCATTCTAATGAGTGAAAGCGATGAACAAGCAACAACCGATTTAGCCAGAGAGTTAGGACTCGTCCATACCCGCAACGCTGTCGGAACAAGAGAAGAACTAAGACATCTATCTACACAAGAGTTTGACAAAGAGGTTTTAAATTGGAATGCTTATTCACAACCGACACAAGAACAACGCCGGAATATTGTTCTCAGTTTGAAACGCCATAATCATTCTGTAGGTTTTTTAGGTCAAAATGCTAACGATCAAAGAGCCATGATTACTGCAGACCTTGCATTTGCAGATGCGAGGGACGCTTCACATTTCGCCCAAGACCACGCTGACTGCCTGATAATCGAGAAAGGTTTTAAGGCAGTCAAAGACTGTCTGCTCTATGCGCGAGAAGCATATCACAACCTTTCTGGCACACTTCGGTGGTGTCTTTCCTGCACACTGGCACAATTTTTCACTGTCATTTTCGGATTAATTCTACATACAACTTTTACGTTTGAGCTGCCGCTAACACTAACACAAGTGGTCTGGGTCCAATTTTTAACGACTTTGCTTCCTACAATTGGATTAGGTTATGAAAAAATATCCGTCAATGAAAAGCAGTATCGCCCCGGTAAAGCATCTATGATGTTTCCAAAAACTGCCGTACTTGATATTGTTTGCCGAAGTCTTGTTATCAGTCTAATGACAATAACTCATTTTTTGGTGGTAACATCTTCTGGAACTGAATCTAATATTGAAGTCGCACAGACAGCAGCTTGCACTACTTTGATTTTTGCACAAGTGGCGGTTTATTTTCAATGTACGCGATATCCATGGGAATCTCTCTTTAAAAGAATGTTCACCAACATACGTTTATTTATTATTTTTATTATTGTCATCGGAATTCACGTATCAGCCATGTACATTGGACCTATGCAGGACATATTGAAAATCGTCCCGCTTCAGCAGGAATGGATAGTAACGTCTTTATGTAGTCTGATTTTGCTCTTGCTACCATTAAATTTGGCGATAAATCCACGTAAAGATAGAACCTAAACCCAGAATCCATAGGTTGGAATACCTCCAACAATTCCTATAATTGTCCAGACACTTCCTACCGTAAACTCCCCAAGGATAAGTCCTAAAAAGAAAGGTGCTACTTTTCTATACCTCACTGGTCCACCATATTTGAGAATAATCACTTTAATTACCCAACTCATAAAAAGACAACCCCATGTAACATGCATGCCCCAACTGGTAGAAATAGCAAAACCAGCAGGATGAAACGGCCACCACACAAAACGCATTCGAAACAACATTAGCACAGTTGTCAGTAGAAAACCAATACCTGTAAACAGACTTTCTGGGATAAGCGTATCAGTAGGAGATTGAAGCCAGCCAGTTAGACGGCGGTAGGGTTCTATACCAAATGCACTCAAGGATGGCCAATATGCTCGAACTTCCATTCCTAATTGATAGCCTCGGTCAATTAAAGCCCAAAAACCTGCTAACGACCCTAACACAGCGGCTAACATAAAGGCAAAGATAATCCGTTTCATTGTCATATTAGTTCGTTCTATAATTTTAAACCCTTCTAACTGATGTGGCATCGGGTGGCTTCGATATGCACGATTGATGAACCAAAACATTGAAAACATGATGAGATTATCTCTGCCCAACCTGCGTGTACCGACCACCCGCGTTAATATTTGGTCGGGACCAGAATAGTGCAAATCATGCACGGGCGTTCCCAACTCAGCACGCATACGCGTGATTGCAATAGAAATCATATAATAGATAACGAAAAATGCAAGCATGATACCTATGTTGGCACCGCCATAGTAGCAAAAAATCACTAAGAAAACCATTACAGCAATGAGTCCAAGAACGGCGGCTCTATAAGAGATTGCTTCATTTTCATCTTCTTGTGAACTGTCTCGACTAAAGAGTGCTCGTCCTACCTGAAGTAGATGTCTGCGGCTTGCCCAAATTGCTAAAACGCACAAGGCAAGATACCCGCCAGATGCTTGCTCGTTCGTATAGGGAAAACGAGGTAGGTTCCGAAATCCAAATGCCGCACCCGCAACACGCATTAACCGCCAATACCAAAAGAAAAACCAACAGGAAAAAGAGAGGTCAAGTGGAATGAAGAAACCAAGTCCAATTGCAAATGGATAGAGCGAAAAAGGAATTCTGCCCATCGCGTTCCAAGGGCTTTCTGTGAAAACCTGATAACTCTTAATACGGGTACGCAACTCCGGTAAAAAAGGGTATAGAAAACTTATTCCGTTCCATAATGCCAAGCCACCAGCAATACCAAAACCGAGCCACATTAACTTATTCTGAAAAAGACGATTAGAAGGGGTTTCTGTAAGTTGAAGAGGAAGGTGGATAATTGGATAACTTAGTTTTTCATACTCAATCCACTGTTTTCGGATAATAATATTAATGCAAAGCATGCCGAAAATCAGCACACTAATGAACACTGTCCACCACAACACAGGTGTTGCCCAACCAAGCAAGGATTCAAATGTATAGAGGGGTAGATCGCCTTCATAATAGCCTTGCAGCAAGTTATTATTACTGACGGTGAGCCATTCTGGGAGAAAGGGTAAAAACAGTTGTTGCCATTCATTTTCAGGTGTTGCAAAACGGAATGCATGCCCAAGCATCGGCACCAAAATCTCAAGCATGTCGTGCCCAGTAATTCCTGATGCGATGGAAAGCATCAGGTAAACAACAACTAACTCGCTTTGGACTAACGCAATCCTTGGAAGAAAACGCTGCAGCAACTGGTTGACACCGATAACTACAAACAGACTGAAAATAACATTGAAAAAAAGTGAGATCGTAACTGGGTGTCCGGAATAACGGATGACCTCCATCTCAATAACCCAGTAACAATTTATCGGAATTAGAATAACAGCAATTAGGATGGATTTGAGCGTAACCCCGTGGGCAGGAATGTTAGAGGACGTCGAGAGTGGGGCTTTTTGAATTTCCATTTAGTCTTGAATTAATTCACGGGTATTATTTTTATGTAGTCTACCGCAATGCGCTTGGGTTGTCAACCGCTATTTAACCGATGGGATAGAGCACGCGGAATCCTTATGTATCAATAAACAAAGTAGGCGCGCTTGGTAAGCACGCCGTTGCGATGTTCAAGTAAATATACACTTTCCCAGTAGGTGAGGTTTCCTAACCTCGCCGATTGGCAATATCTAAGTAATTGTAAAATCCACTATTTAGAAAATGGCAATATATCTGCCTCTTGCGAATCTTCCTCTTTATATGACAGTACAGCGTATCTCATAAATATTTTATTGACATACGTATGCAAGCAAGAAGCACAAAACCTAAATAATTTTCAGCATAATATTCCCAACGAACGACTAAACGCCGAAAATCCTCTAACCAACTGAAAAATCTTTCTACTTTGAAACGACGCTTATACCGGCGTAAACGACGACCATCTTGTGTCGCCTGTTTTGGACGATTCTTTTTATGAGGGGCTACCATTTCAATACCACGCCCCCTCAAAGACGCATCTAAAGGATCAGCGTCATACGCTTTGTCCCCAATCAACACTGCGGGGTTTTCCGATGTCCAACACGCATCCAATGCCGGTTCAACCAAGCGCACTTCATGACAAGAAGCATCTGTAATCAGAACACTCACAGGTCTACCGCTTTTCTCTGTAATCGCTACCAGTTTTCTCCCTTTGCCACACTTCGTTTTACCAACACAAATGCCGCCTTTCTTGGCAGGAACAAACTTCGCATCAATACAGCATTCACTCATATTTATTTTTTTTTCGTCTTTCAAGCATTTCTGTGAGTGCCATTTGAACTTTTTCAAGCGTTCCATCCGAGGACCATTGCTGAAAACGACGATGACAAGTTTGATACGGTGGATACTTTTCTGGTAAATCCCGCCAAGGAGCGCCTGTTCGCAACACTTAGCGTATCGCATCTAACACTTCTCTATTGCCACGCCAAGGTCTACCGGGTTTACCCGATGGCGGTTCGTCCAATAATGGTTCAATAATCTTCCATTCCTTATCACTTAATTCCATTCAATTCATCTCCTTACTTATAGTAGAAATAGATAGAGTTTACCAGGAATGATGAGGAAGTAAAAGAAAAATTCAAACCATTTAATATTTATGAGATACACTGTAGTATTTTCCCTTTGATATCCCATAACGCACAATCAACAGCACTGATAGCATAACTCGTCAAACCGGTTGCGCCGAATGCGGTTGATAATCGTACCATCATGTCCCACAATTTTTCGGTTGCCATATAATTCTGTCCAATTAGATGTGGAGCAAAATGGTCTCTGATAATTTGACAGACGGGTCCACCGTAGAGTGAAATCCCGAAACCCCAAGTGCCATCTTCAGCTGTAATAATGCACGCGGGTCTCTTCCATTCTGCTTGTGATATGTGTGTTGAATTTGGTGTTTTATAACGGTCAATAGGACGGTTCAAGCGGAATGTCTTAGCGCGATTCGGTGTGCGTCGTGGTGTTTTTGGTTTCGGATTTAACGTAATTTCTACAACGCGAATATCTTTGATTTTCATGGCATATCCTTTAGATGTCTCCAACTCTATGCCGAAATTATACCAAAACCGTTAGGATATGTAAATATTTTGTCCAATATTGTGTCATCAATCTCCGAATCGCAGCCACACATTGTAGGAGCGATCTCCGAATCGCAGCCGCATATTGTGTCATCAATCTCCGAATCACAGCCGCATATTGTTAGGAGCGATCTCCGAATCGCAGCCGCATATTATGTCATCAATCTCCGAATCGCGACCCGTTTGTAGTCGGGAATCGGAGTTCCCTCCTACCGCAAGAGTAATCTACCAAATAATTAAGACCTTTCCACGTTCTACGTAATAAATGGCACGGAATTTGCTTAACAGTTTATAGTGTAAAAGAAAGTAAAATAGAATTGTATTGACACAACAAGTATTATACAGGTTTTCAAAGGATTTGTTGAAAGAGATAGCAAAGGTGTATAGAAAATGAACATCGTTGTCCAAATTGTGAACAAATTTCGATTTCTCACAAAACAGAATCAGCAACATAGTTCGCATAAAGGTTTTGGCATTGGTAAACTTTTTTTCAGTAGTTTCTTGCCGAATGCGTCATTTATGCTGTCAGTCAGTTTACATCTGATAGGTATATCAATTATCGGTCTATCTTCCGTTAAAACGACAGATAGTAGTAGCAATGCTATGCAAATTGATGTTTTTTCTCTGTCTTCTCCGAAACCAGTTGCGATCCGTCCTCCTACTAAACAACATATCCATAAATTAGTTGTACCGCAACCTGTTCATTTGCATCGTCAACAGCCTCAAGTAGTCCGTCCATCTACACCTGTGACAATGACTGAAACTCCAGAGGTCACCACATTGACCCAAGTTACGACATTAACTGAAAACTTCACCTTGAATGTTTCACAACATACTTTGTCTGATGTTGCATATCCAATTGCAATGCCAGTTGAAACGAAGCCAGTTACTACTTCAACTGTTGATCTTTCTCCACAAAAAACTGAGCGAAAGTCGGATGTGCCAGCACCAGATTTAGACAATTTACAGATAGATGCTATTCCTTTAAACATGCCGACTATCAATAAACCGACTCAAAACGCTACCTTCCTCAAAAAAGTTGAGCCGATATATCCCGAATCTGCTCGCGCCACGCATCAAGAGGGATTGGTTGTACTTGAAGCCACTATCGGTATAGATGGAAAAGCGCAAAACATTCAGGTCGTTGAAGTGATAAAAATTAACGGTCTTGGATGTGAAGAAGCAGCAATTCAAGCACTCAAATCCTCATTATTCACACCGGCGATGCAGGGCAAAGTAGCTGTGAGTCAACGTCTGCGTATTCCGTATCGTTTTAGTTTGAAAAGCTAATCTGTTTTTAACATTCCCTCCTTAACTTTGTCATCTATATAATCAGGCAACTCCCTTAAATTCCTCCATCCAAAAATCACTTGCCTTGTAAGAAGATTCATTCTATACTTTTTTAAATTTCATTCATTAGGGAGAATAATCTGTGAATATTCAACTATCAAGTAAAGTAGCAGTTATTACGGGTGGCTCTACAGGCATTGGTGCTGCAACTGCCATCGCTTATGCAGAAGCTGGGGCAAAGGTCGTTCTTGGAGACATTAATGAAGTTGATGGGCAGGAAACCTCAAAGGCAATTGTAAGAAACGGTGGAATAGCAAAATTCTGTCGCACCGATGTCACCTCCGAGCCTGAAGTTGCCCAACTCATAAAAACTGCAGACGATGCGTACGGGCGAATTGACACATTGGTAACTTCTGCAGGAGTGCTACGCGGCCCAAGCGTCCGAATTGAAGATTTTGAGGAGGCAACCTTCGATTCAGTAATCGATGTAAATCTAAAGGGAACTTTTTTTGCGATCAAACACGCTGTTCCCGTAATGGGCAGAAGTGGTGGGGGTGTTATCCTCTGTATTGCTTCAGGGGCAGGAGTGCGTGGCGGAAGTTCTTCAGTCGCTTATGCTTCAAGTAAAGGCGGGGTTAATGGTCTTGTGATGACTGTAGAAGGCCAAGTCGGGGCAAACATCCGTATGCACACGATATGTCCCGGTGGACTTGCTACACCGCTCAAACTTGGACAAATTGCTGAATCAGCAAAGCGAGATGGGAACGATCCGGAGGCTGCAGTTGCCAATGCGCTGAAATCACTCGGTGATCCAGCGGGGGTTGCCCGAATATTAACGTTCCTGGCTTCTGACGAGGCATCCTACATTCGTGGGCAGATTTTCACAAGGTAGTTGAATCTAAAATAGTTTTTGGAAACTATTAACCACTTGGGTTTAACGTGTAGTCAAAGTTCAACCACAAACTCTTCGAATAGCGGTAGAAAAAGATAGGGAATACTGCAGAAATGAAACCCCACACGCCAAAGTTAAGTGAGAAAGGGATGGATGTGAAAACTTCAAATATGAAGTAACCGGGAAACGCAAGTAATACCGTTGCACCATAATTGATATACATTGCGCCGATGAAATATCCTTGCTCGCGTTCAAACTTCAAATTACACACTGTGCAGCGTGTAAACATCTTAAATCGTTTTTGAAAGAGTGAGCCTTCCTCACATCGTGGACACTTAAGTCCAAAACTGCACTGCAAAATCTTTTTGAGATTCCCAAAAGTTAGTTTCATATATGCGTTCAAATGCAAGTTAGAACCAGACTGCTAAAAGTTAATAGGTGTTGTCGTCCCAAAAGACTTTGAACGTCCGTAGCAATATTTTGAAGTCGTTCCATAAGGACAAATTCTCAATATATTCCAAATCAACAGGAATTCCTTCACGGATTGACCCACGGCGGCGCGGGCTCAACTGCCAAAGTCCCGTCATTCCAGGGCGCACGAGATGGCGTTGATTTTCCCATTCTTCGTAATTCTCAGCAAGGAATGGCATTTCTGGACGAGGCCCCACGAGACTCATTTCACCCTTAATCACGTTAAATAACTGAGGCAATTCGTCTAAACTCGTTTTACGAATCCATTTACCAACCGAAGTGATACGAACATCTTCTGTTGAATCGGGTTTTTCTGAATAGGAGGGCGTATCAATATGGAGGCTTCTGAACTTGTGAATGACAAAAAGTTTATTATTTTTCCCAACCCGTTTATGCGAGAAGAAAATTGGTCCCCGTGAGGAGAGTTTAATCAGTATTGAAATGAGAATCATTAGTGGAGCAAATATAAGTATCAAGAAAAACGCTGCCACAAAATCAAGCAAATATTTTCCTCGCTTTGCGTAGAAGGAAGAAAGTCTTTCAACTGAAGGCTGTGCTGTGTCGTTCATATATGCAAAGTCAGGTTTGGAAACGCTAAATTTTATTGGCAAATGTGCCATTATCCTTTATCCTACCCGAAATTAGTAGATTTCATTTTTTCTTCTGTAGTTTTTCAAAAACGTCAATATATTGTTCTGCAATATGGTCCCAATTGAATCGTTTTCGTATCTGTTCAGGAGCACGCCGACGGAAGTCGTCAACCTTCCCTGGATTCTGTTCTAACGTCTCAATTTCGACTTTGAGCGCTTCTGAATTCTTGTCAAAGAGCACACCGTAAGTACCGCCCTCCAGGACTTCATGGTTGAAAGGTGTATTGAGTGCCAAAATGCAGTTAGAATATCCTAACGCCTTCAAAATGGATGGATTGATGCCACCGAATTGGTGTCCATGAATGTAGGCAAAGCAGTGATGGTGAAGTTCCTTTATATGTTCTGAACTATCAATATGTCCCAAAAATATCACGTTTTCATTGGCTATACTTTTCAATTTATCTAAAAATTCATTTTCAAGTTTGTTACCTTTATAGTCTGCCCCACCAGCTATAGCAAGTTTTTTCTCGCTATTTGAGTTAACAAATGCTTCCAAAATCAGGTCTGCATTATTATCGGGAACGAGGCGACTCGCGATAAGATAGAAATTCCGTGATTCAAGCCCATAATTGTCAAGGATCTCAGGATGCTCAGATGGCTCAATGTTTGCTCCGTAAGCAATATATGTCGTTTCAGCGCCTAATTCTTCAAGGTAGAGTCTTTTCATTTCTTCGGCATCGGTAATTACAATCGGAAACGCGGAAGTAGCCATCTTTGCTGCCCACTTGAAGTAGACAGCACCTATACCTTTCCACTTTGGACGAAGCCATTCCATACCATCAACGTTGATAACAGCACTTTTACCAGCAATACGGAAAAACCAACCAAAGGGACCATTACCAGCATTCCATACAAGAATAGCATCAGAAGGGGAAAACGAAGCGTGTAAAGTTGCCAAAAAACTATGGCTGAGAGTGCTAAATACTTTATGTTCAATGCTGGGTAAATAGACTAACTTGATACCTTTCCATTCGCGTGGTCTCTCTTTAAAAACTGCTTTTCGGCAATAGACAGTGACTTCATGTCCCGCTTCCACCCAGCGCGGTGCAAGTTCACCCATGATGGTCTCCAAACCACTATAAGTTGCTGGAAGACCACGAATGCCCAATACGCGAATTTTCATCTTAAATCCTTCCGAATGATACCAAGATAAGCCTATAAAACAATTTCTTTGATGCGATAACCAACATGAATCTTCATTAAAAATGTCTTATTAGTTGAAGTTCGTAATTCCACTCTAATCGTAAGGAACAACTGCGAACTTATCAGGATACGACTTAAAATCTATAAAGTGCTTTTGCTTGGATTTCATTTCCAGTTTCATGTACATCTTGACGATTTTCGAGATTTCGCCTCCAAATCCTTGCCCACTCACCGTAAAATGAATAATGACCAATAGCAACCCAATTAAAACCGATTTTTAAACGATGCTCACTTTCCGTGATTCCAGATAATGGTGTCCACACATCATCTTTTGGTGCACCAGGTAGATGATTTTTGTCTATGTCTCCTTCACCGTGGCGTTCAAGTTCGTACCCAAAAACGGTTTCAAGCTTATCTGTAAAACGTCTACGCAGTTCAATCCATAGATTATCTGCATCAGAACCGATATGATGTCCAATTGGCGTGGTAAAGTGTTTATATACGTTTGCAGGATTGACGTGTGTATAGGCGTATTGGTTTATAAAAGTGTATTCTGCGTAAAAATCAGTGTCTGTTAGTCCAAAGGGGTCCGTAAGATAAATCCCACCGAGGATACCAAACTTCGTATCCCAATGTTTAAAACTGACAGCAGGATTCCCATCGTCAACCATCAACTCACCATATATCTCAAAATTATCTACAGGACGTAACCGAAAATCAACACTGACAAATACATTATCACCACTACCAGGAGCCCGACTGTCTGACCGTGATATAGTCTGTTCGTTTATGAAATATATGTTAACAGGATTCAAATATCCAGGTTCAAACCGATTGCCATAGATAACTACCTCAGATATTCCAAAACCAAACCTATTCCAATAATATCCTTCAATTCTGTGACCTGAAATATATTTCTCATTGATGTCCTCTGACATGTCCTCTAATACACCAGTGAATGCAGTAAACGATATAGTTTTGTAGTTAGTTTGAAATTTTACCATATCAATAGCTAATGGGTCTGAGGAAATCAGTAAATTTCCATGATAACCAGGCCCCCATTGGAGATTATCTTGTCCAAATTGCAATTCAAACCAAGGCATATTAAACTTAAGATAACTATTGATAGCAATTCTGTTTTTAAGTTTTCCTTCCAATTGTCTATGCTTCGATTCGTCAGCAAAGACATCGTCAAAAAAGTCTCCATACAATGACCTATATGCTATATCTCCTGAAAAAGCAAAACTATCCTCAAACTGCCCATATAGATGTGGATACAGCGTTGTAACGTGCATATTCCCTTCAACATTTGGCACTTCGGACACGTTATCAACTAAACGTGTGATCTCTTGGTGTCCAACCCGTAAATCAAAGGAGATACGAGAGGTAGAGTTGTCAGTAAGTGTGCCTAAGTGTAATCGTCGATTGGGAGGGGTTTGCGTTCCAGCCTCTGAGTAAAAGGCTGATAAGTCCTTTAAGCGCTTCTGGTCGTTAACGCTTAAAGTGAGTTCACCTCTATCAAGTTTTTGAGACACCTCTACCAGCAAAGATGCAACCTGTTTTCGCGTAAACGGTAAAGAACCTCGCGTCACACCCGACACCACACGTTTATTAAGTAAACGATGAATAAAGCGGTAGGTTTCAGTATTAAAATCAGATATATCTGGATTAAGGGGGACGTTTATTAGCGAAGCAGCGTCGGCGCGTGGGAAATACCAGAAATTTGCAACTATGTAGAATATTAGTAATATTCGTCCAAACATGTATTTTCTGCCTCCAAGGAACAAAATGAAATAAATTTTATTTAAGAATTGTCATTCGGCGGATAGCTTTTACCATACCAGTGTTAAGAGAATAAAAATAGACGCCACTTGCAACAAGTTCACCCCCCGAATTACGTCCATCCCAATGTGCTGCATTTGTTTTACTCCGATAGGTGCCAGCAGTTTGTAATCCCATATTTAGCTTTCTAATAATTTCTCCCTTCAGATTATAGATCTCAATGTTGACATCTGTATCTCTCGCCAAATCATAAGGTATCCAAGTTTCTGGATTGAAAGGATTTGGAAAATTCGGAAGAAGGGTTGTTTTTTTAGGGGTTACGGTGTTAAACAGCGCTTCTAAGTTCGCAATTCCGTGCCGAAAAACGTCAGAACCGTCATCTGCTTGGCGTGCTTCAGTCAACCATTCAGAAATGCTATTGACATGTTCTTGTGAAACTGATGCCGAGGATGCTGATGCAATGCAAGATTCCCCGAAATGCGATGCGACATATAATAAATCTATTATATCAACGTTTCCATCTTTATTTATATCTGCTTTCGTATGTTCTGGAGTCTCCATCCCAAAACTGTTTGAAACCAAGATCAGATCCTGAATATCTACAACACCGTCGTTGTTTATATCCCATGGTAACGTTTGCGGAACACGCACTTGCTCTTGTACATCTGGCAAAGCCGCTTGCCACCCAGCATGGAGCCGTTCTCTGAGGTGTGCTACAAGTTCTTTGTTTTCTGGTAGATTCGCGATATTGACTGTCTCATTCGGGTCAGTATGATAATCGTAAAGTTCCTGTCCTTGTCTTCCATTGTTTCCCCACTCGGTGTATCGATACTGTTCTGTCCGCATAGAATTCCCGTTTGACCTTCCTACTTGGCTAAAAGCAGCAGTTTTCCACGTACGTGTCGGTTCATCAATGACGGGCATCAGACTCAAACCTTCTAATTGTGAAGGTATTGGAAGTTGACATGCATCACACAATGTTGGATAGATGTCAACAAGTTCTGTGAGGACATCCGTTTTAACGCCCTGATATGTCTGTCCTGGAACACTGACAATCAGTGGTGATCGGAGGGAAACTTCAAAAAGATAATTCTTTCCCCATTTGCCATGCTCTCCAAGATGATAACCGTGGTCACCTGCAAAAATGACAACTGTTTTTTCTGCCAAGCTGAGTGCGTCTATCCTGTCTAAAACACGTCCGATTTGTGCGTCCATATAACTAATTGATGCAGCGTACGCCCGAATTAATTCTAACGCTTTTGCGTCCGTGAGAGGGCCTTCATCAGGGATATCTCGGAATAACCTCATATTCGTATTTGGGTAGATGGAAGAAGATGTAAAACTGAAGTTTTCGTTTTTGTATAAATCGTAATACCTCTTTGGGGCATAAAAAGGTAAATGTGGTGTGTGAAAACCAACAGAGAGAAAAAACTGTGTATCTTGAATTTCGTCCAATACCTCAATCGCGCGCTTTGCTGTTTTACCACTACTAAGTTCACTATCTTCAACTTCAAATGCTTTCCAAGAAGGATGCGACGGTCCCTGATTCGTTATCGGCAGTCCCCACGAGGGAACACTCCACGAATAGGTGTCATCTTGCATTGCAAGATTATGAAAAATTTTACCAATCGATTGAGTATGATATCCGTATGCTTTAAAGTGCTGTGGGAGCGTCAGAGCGTTTGGTAACGTCTCCCGAAATCTATCTCTATTGGAAAACACCCTTGTTGTCTCAGGTCTTAACCCAGTGAGCATTGAGGTCCGGGATGCGTTACACACAGGAAATTGGCAATAGGCACGGTTGAAGAGTGTGCCTCGCTGGGCAAGTCTATCAATGTTAGGCGTATGCATCTCTGGATATCCGTAGCAGCCAAGTAGGGGGCGTAGGTCGTCAGCCATGATAAACAACACATTGTATTGACAATTAGCGTCTGCTTTGAGTTTGGGCAAAAGTCCTGTCGTGAAAGCGGCAGCACCTGCTTTCAAAGTTGTTGATAGGAAATCCCGTCGGGTAAATGGTTGAAAAGATGTCTTCTGTTGCTTATCGTTTTTCATAAACCGTTCCCTTATTTTCTTATTACCATTTTGCGTGTTCCTCGTGTTTGTCCCGCGTGGAGTGTACAAAAATAAACTCCATTTGCAACAAGCTCACCCTCAGAATTACGCCCATCCCAATATGCGGCTTGCGCCTGAGACCTATATGTGCCAGCGGTTTGGAAACCAAGTGGTAACTCACGAATTGATTCGCCCTTCAGATTAAAGATATGGATGTGAACATCCGTGTCTTGTGCTAAATCGTAAGGTATCCAAGTCTCTGGATTAAAAGGATTCGGGAAGTTCGGTAAAAGCACTGTTTTTTCTGGAGTTACAATATTAAGTAATCCTTCCAAGGTAGCGATACCCAGTTTAAAAACATCTGAACCATCATCCACTAAACGTGCTTCTGTGAGCCATTCATCCACTAAACTAAAGTGTTTTGGGAAAATCTCTGCCTGTGTTGCAGGTGCCCCCGTGTTGGTAGATTCACCGAGATGTGCAGCAACTATGAGCAAATCAATGATGTTAACATTACCATCTCTATTCACGTCAACTTTCGGATTTTCAGGTGCCTCAGTACCAAAATTACTTGAGATCAAAACAAGGTCTTGGAAATCAACAACACCGTCATTGTTTATATCCCACGGTAACGTTTGTGGAACATGGAATTGGTCCGGTATATCAGATAGAGCTCCTTGCCAGCCAGCATGCAGTTTTTCGCTGAGTTGTTCAACAAGTTCCTCGTTTTCTGGAAGATGTGCAATATTGACTGTCTCATTCGGGTCAGTGTAATAATCGTAAAGTTCCAGCCCAAGGCTCCCATTATTTCCCCATTCGGTATATCGGTACTGTTCTGTCCGCATAGAGTTTCCTTGACCGAATTGACTAAAGGCAGAGGTTTTCCATGGACGTGTCGGCTGCTCTATGATTGGCATCAGACTCAGACCTTCTAATTGTGGAGGTATTGGAAGTTGACATGCATCACACAACGTTGGATAGATGTCAACAAGTTCAGATAGGGCATTCGTCTCTGCTGTCTGTTGCCCTGGAACACTCACAATTAGAGGTGAACGGAGCGAAACTTCAAACAAAGTTTGCTTGCCCCATATCCCCTGCTCACCGAGATGATGTCCATGATCTCCACAGAAAACGATGACAGTTTTTTCAGTGAGACCAAGAGCATCTAATTTTGTTAATACGCGTCCAATTTGTGCATCTATGTAACTTGTAGCTGCCGCGTATGCTTGAGTTAACTCCAAAGTTTTCTCGTCAGAAAGTGGTTCTGTTCCGGCAGGTAGATCTTGATATCTTCTGATAGAACTCCAATTAGTGAGTGCCCTTTCAGGCGCATCTATAGGTGGCATATTAGAAGCGGGTAAGTCAAAGTCTTGCGTATCGTATAACTCAAAATATTTCCGTGGTGCTTTCAGGGGAAGATGCGGTTTATAAAATCCAACAGTCAGAAAGAATTGTTGATGTTTAATCTGTTCTAAAACCTGAACGGCTCGCCTTGCAGTTTTTCCATCCCTAAGTTCGTCGTCTTCAACGTCAAGTGCCTGCCAAGATGGAGTTGTCTCTATGTCAAAAGGTATCCATGTAGGCCTCCATGACGGAGCACTCCATGAGTTTTCATCATCTTGGAGTCTTGGAAGATGGGCAACTCTACCGACAGATTGTGTATGGTATCCGTATCTTTTAAAATTCTGTGGTAGTGTCACTACATCAGGCAATTTCTGCCGAAAATCATCTGAATTATTAAGGACATCTGTTGTTTCTGGGCGCAACCCAGTTATCATAGAGGTTCGAGATGGGCTACAAAGCGGATATTGACAATAGGCACGGTTGAAAAGTGTGCCTCGCTGGGCAAGTCTATCAATGTTAGGCGTATGCATCTGTGAGTGCCCATAGCAGCCTAACATAGGGCGTAGGTCGTCAACCATGATAAACAACACATTGTATTGTCCTGCAGCATCGGCACGGAATCTGGGTAAAAGTGCTGTTGTGAAAGCCGCTGCACCGGCTTTTAGGCTGGTTGAAAGAAAATCGCGTCGGGTAAAAGGACGCTTCTCAGATGCTTGTTTATGTGTTTGTACAGTAGATGTTTCGTGCATAATGTAAATGAACCTTATGGAAAAACAATGGAAATTTTTCTATCATTCACAGATTCTCTGAATAGCGTAAGAAGATCTTTCTCACTCTTTTCTGGAAAATCAAATGACAGACGGAGATATTCAATAATTATTTCATCAAAGGAACTGATATATTGAAAGTAGAACATGCCAAGGGTGCCTTCCGTTAATTTTTCAGCAAAGGCATCTTGTAGGTTCTCAAGTACTTCCAATAGTGTAGCATTTTCCAGATTCTCTTGGCGATATATTTCCACTAAATCAACCCATAGCCCCTTTCTAAAGCCGAGTTCTTCTCTGAAGATGTCCTCAGAAGAAGTAAGTATGGTGGAAAAGTTACCTGTTTTTTCTGCCCTTTGTTGGGCCTCTGTCCGTCTTTCATTAACCTTTTTCATTGCTGATCTTGCTTTTTCTATAGAACTCTCTGAGGGAACTACAACCTGCATGATGGACTGTTCCATCCGTTGGTCGCACCCGATAAGGAATGCTGATTCGCAAAGCATTATTAGAATCAAAAATCTCATATTATACTTTTTCAAGTGAACTATACACTTGTGTGGATAATTCACATTGACAACCTCCTCTTATTTCAATGCCACTTAGTTATTATACCCTAATCTTGACATCGTGTCATAGAAAATCGGTGCTATCTTCGGATGTAAATCAAATGGTTCTCTTGGCGGCACCGGATTTAGGCTATGCTGTGCATAATTTAGGAACGTGCTGTCTGTTAGCAAGTCACAGAATTCGCATAGAGGTGGTAGTACTTCTTGGGGCTTTGATGTTAATTTTTCAAAATGAACTTCGTAGGTACAGTTAGGTAAGTTTTGCATTAGATGCAGCCCTTCGCGCATTGTTAATACCCATTCAACAGATGCTTTGTCTAAGTGTCGATCAAAATTTTTCACATCCTCAACAATGTTTTTCAAGTCTGCGTCGGTAGTAACCAGTTGATCTATTATTAGTTTCCATTTACGGTCGTCCACTCCCCACCAATCGTGTTTCTCACCATTGACTTGAACACCGAGTCGTGTTGACCAGTTGGCAATTGAACGGCATGTATCCCACCCATTTCGGACAAGAAAAATAAACCGCGCATCAGGGAATAGAGCGCGGACGAAATCAACCCTGAAGATTAGTTCAGGATATTTATCAACGACACGTTTTGAACCGGTTAATGACAAATAAGCACCAAACATCTGGGCAGCACGTTGACACATTTCATCTGTTGCATCTTCAGCGTTGAGACGGTACTTAGCGTGGCTTAGACTGTAATTCCCAATGATGTCTTCATGTGGATGGATGAGGTGCCATATCGCTTTTGGTTCATTTAGGTACCCGATATCTTTATGCATAGAAAGCACAATTCCTAAGATTGTCGTTCCACTCCGCCCTGTCCCAAGAATAAAGATAGGTTTCTCAATTGGTGTGAATCGTCTACTACTACTCGCAGCCTTCTTCAGGAGAGAAAATACAACTGGATTTATCCACCTACCTTTTGTTGTCACAGGTCGTCCTTCAAAAAAGGTATAACTGATGAGGCGAGTTAGCGCTTTTGTTGGACGCGTTGTGATATATTCAGAATTAATTTGAGCAATCATGTTCTACGTACAGGTCAATATATGAATTATAAACGTCTTTTTAAGGTTTCACGGATGTTTTTCATTCTATCAAGGTTACAAACGAAAGCTGCCGCTAATTTCATTGGAAATGAGAGGATATTAACAACTAAGCTAAAAATGTTTGGACGTGTTGAAACAGGAATATAGTTATGTTTTTCCATCAGCGTCCTGTTTATTTTTTCGGATATGTAAATTTCCGTGGAACTGAGGGATTCTCGTCTTTCGGTTGGGAGATCAGAATCTTTTTTACTTTTGTGATTGGTGTGCCAGTTATGTGTGCGAGTCGGATTTATGCCGAGTTGATTGGGTTTATCTGTGTTAACAGAAGAACCGACTTGCGGCACTTGTAACATTGAAGCAGCGTAATCAATACCTATAAAGTCACAAACATCAGCGACTGTCGCTTCAGGATGTGCAAGAAGTTTTTCAAAGTAAATTGAAATAACTCGTTCACTATCAACTAATTTATCTCCGGCAGTAACAGCAGTATGCCAAATTCGGCTGATCGTTACAGGATGATAGTTAATCCAATCACGGAACGTCTCTTTTCTTGGCATATCACTACCACCGAGAAAGCGGCGTTTCCATTTTTGCTTTTGAGATAGGAGTACATCCCGCGGATCCCGAATCATGTTAATAATCTTTGCTTGTGGATAAAATTGGAGGATGTCTTCAATGTAAAACACATTACGTGGTGTCTGGTCGCAAGGGATCGTTTTACAATTTAGCGATGCCTCGTATTGGAGGAACGCTGAAAAAAGACGGTCAGGTGTTGTAGGATATTCAGTTAATTCATTGAGAAAGTTCTGAGATTCTCCCAGAAAACTACTGGGGTTGCCGTGTGTCCGGTATCCTTCTCGTTGAATACAGAATAGCTGCGAAGCCAACTTTTCTGCTTTCTGTTTTTGTAATTCAGAAGAAAATGCAGGAGACCATAACTGTCCAAAAAAGTGGAGTTCGCCAAAAGTATAGACATCAGAATGTTTCCCTAAAATACGTCCCATCATTGTTGTTCCACTTCGACTATTCCCTACAACAAAAAGCATTTTATCCAATTTCACTTTTTGACCTCTATCACACCAAAACTGTTTTTAGGAATTGTGAGTTCTGCAGAATTTCCTGTCCATTCCTGAATTTGCACCTCAATTTCGCCGGATCCTTCCATTTCAGCATTGCCACCATTGGTCGCTGTGAGACTCTCATTTGCAATATAGCGATAGTTAATTTCTTTTTTCAACTGTTTTCCGTCAATAGCAAGTTGTGGTGTTAGTTCGTCTGCAGAGCGATTACTGACAAATATGTAGACGGTTTCAATGTTTCCGATTGCTTGAACTTGAACCGCGGACATTTGCCTTCCTTTATACTCTAATTGTCCTTCAAGCATTGGCATATTTTGTAGTGAAACAGCAAACTGCGTATCTGATTCTGCGAATGCTTCACCAATTAATTGAAAAGGGAAGTAGACAGTGCGGCGAATTGTGTCTCCATAATCCGATTCTGGTTCCCCGCCATATTTCCAAAAGGTGCGTTTTGATACAGGTGTAATCCGCGAAAAAACTGGAAATCCTTTGCCCGGACCAGTAATCACGTGAAAGTTTGCTTGTGTTATGTTTGGTATACTGAGCAATTTCAGAAAAAAATCGCCGACATACATGGCATGTAGTTGTGTGTTAGCGACCCGGTTAGCAGGATTAGCGATGTTCCACTCCGTTACCCACATCTCTTTATCAGGAAACAATTTCTCATAGTACTCCATTGCTTCATCTATGCCAAAGTGAATCCATCCAAAGAGGTAGCCTCGCATATTCTCAATATCTGTTTTCCGGACTGCTTTGTATGCATAAACATGAACAGTGTAGGCATCATACCAGCTATTTGTCAAAGGATAAGTGTTCTCAGCGAGTTTTTTATCCCATTTACGTTGTGCTGTTTTTATTAACCACCCATCTTTGTGGAAAGCTATAGGAGTTGCGCATACAGACACTTTTATGTTGGGGTCAACGGCTTTCATTGCTAATGCATGTTTTTTGGCTTCTCTCATATAAATTTCTGCAGTACGGAATTTGTTGGCATAATGTGGAAGATAGTACTCATTGCCAAGTTCCCAATGCGTAATCTTGTATCCTTTGGTTTTGGCATAACGCACCCAATCAGCACTCTCTTCGGGAGTACCCGTCCACAGATTAACAACGACAATAGGCGTAATATTTAATTCTTGGCACAACTGCATAAAATCATCAAAAGAAATAATACCGTTCCGCCGCTTTTGGAGTCTAATGTAATTCCCTCTGTTTCGTTTATTCAGTTGAGGATATAGAGTTGACCCCATTTCGCTTTCAATAAAACCTTTGGTTTTCCAATGATAGAAATTGCCGACTGTCCCACCAGGGAATCTCAATGTTTTCGGTTGAAGTGCCTTTGTTAAGGTAAAAAAATCTGTATCAAGATACCCATAATCTCCGCTTATCATGTTTGTATTAAAGCCGTAAAGTTCTTTTCTCAAAAACGTTTTTGCTTGTGTGTCAACCTCAAAGCGTACTCCTCTGGAAATTAGAGATTTTTTTTCACAACCACGAATTACTAAGAATAGCAGGCATAATACTAAAATGATAGAAAATAAGAATGTAAATGATGAGAATAATTTCCGTTTCTCAGTTCGATCTTGGTTAACATATCTCATAAAGTAATCCTTAGCGGTTTATAGGTTTTAAGTGAAGCATCACTGGCAAACATCAGTCCCGCGCACAGCCAAAAGTAGAACCCATAGCCACGAAATTCAAGTGTTCGATTAAAAAAGAGCAAAAAGACAGTTACTGTAACAAGACAAAGCATTATCATCGCGATCTCCTTAGCGTATCTACTAACTGCGCGCTTGTAAAGACTTAATGCCGCGATAAAAAGACGGAGAAATATTAAACTGAATAAACCCAACCCTAACAGGCCGTAAAAACAGAGAATAGCAACCCAATACACATCTTTAAATCCTTTTTTACTGAGTACTTTTAAAAGAAATGAACGTTTGCTCATATTCAGTTTTTCAATCGTGCTGTTCTGATCTGCACCATATCCTAAAATCGGTTTGTTTGCGAGTACTGTCGGCACATTCCCAATTAAGGCACCAAGTCTCTGTTTTTGTGCTATACGAACATAAGAACCAGAAAATACACCTGTTACATTCCCAACCAAACCAACTTTCGCTTTTCTCGGATTAACGTATTCCAAGCTAAATGGATTCACTATCGCCAAAAGAATTCCGAAGACGAGTATTATTGCTAATGATAAACGGAGTGTTTTCTTCCAACCGTATTGAAAGTAGAACCATGCTGCACATGCAAGAATCGCGGAAAAAGTAGCAGCGCGTGAGTAAGAACGGGCAATGAACATCAACAGAACGACTATTCCAAGTAAATTCAGATACTCCAACCGCCTTATGCGTGAAAGAAAAATGACGAGGATAAGAATCATGAACACCCCGTAAATAACCGTATCCCCCAAAGTGCCATAGATACTTCCAATTTCTCGACCGAGTTCAAGCAATCTGTATTCTTTTGTGAACCCACCGACTTCAAGCGTTGACGCACGCGGAAGGAAGAAGTCAAAAGCTCCGCGACCACCAGCCCATTGAATCATACCTGCAAAGAGTTGTGCTACACCAACGCATAAAATTACCCGTAGAAAAGTTGCAATGCGTTTTTCAGACAAAGGTGAATTAGCAATAAGATAAAAGAGGACTATATACCGCGCAAATGGACGGATATTATAAATGCTTCCGATCAATGGTGAACGGTTTATTACCATTGAAAGAAATACCACAACGTAAAAACCGATAATTGGCAAATCTATCGCTGTTTTGACGAAAGGTATTCCTTTGTAGAGTTTGTGAATAACAAGTTTTGCAAATGCCGCATAGATAAGTAGCTCTCCTAAGAATCTTAGGTAAGAATATACAGCATCACTGACAGGCAGAAATTTCAGTACAAACTCTTCAAAAGCGACGTAACCTGTGAGAAAATAGATTATGAACATTTTTCACATACTAATCGGATAAGGAGTATTTATTGGTTTGAGCATTACGTAACTGCTTTATGGGCATTCCAATGTGATAAATCTTGTCCTAATAATTCTGCTAATTCTTGATTAAAAGGTGTAAAATAATTTTTTAATTCTTCGCGTGTCTTCGGGTTCATTGGCGGCGGCGTGAAAGGTTTGTCGTTCCAGTTTAGGATTTTTTTTCTTAATTTGTAAGCGGCAGCATCTGGCACAAGTTTACGAATCGCACGTTTCAATGGATTATGAGATGATAGAAACTGTGTAAAGAGGAAATTAAACTTTTCAGATCGAGGCATTGCTGCTTGGTTATGTCTTTCTTCCACGATAGGTTCAAAATCGGTGCCGATATTGAGAAGTTTATAGAGGCGTTGACAAACAGTCAGAGGATCTATTTGTAATTCACCGGTTAAAAGGCAGTGAACGTGTCTCTCTCCAAATTGTGCAATTAAACTTTTGACGTGCGGATAATAAGTGCTGTTATTGAGATACCCACACTGCCGCCATTTGAACCAATCTTCCTCAAGGCGTGTTTCCTCAGCAGCAAGCGCTTCTTCAAATGTCTTGATATTTTCCCAACCTCTGCGTCTTGCCCACCAATAGGCGGAGTATGCGCGTGCCACAGGTTCCCGCAGTAGCACAACAAGATGTATTTCCGGATTATGTTCATGAATTCGTTGCATTATCTCTGGAGAATGCATCACCATTACATTTTTGGCAATAAGTTTTTTATCTTCTGGAGATTGAGAGAAATATTTAGCAAATGCCGATTCGTACCCGCGTGTATATTCATGATTTTGGAGGAAAAAAGTCATCTCTGGTTGTGGATGCGTATAGATATCAGGATGTTGTGCTAAATAATGCAGTAACGAAGACGTTCCCGACTTCTGCGTCCCCACAATCATGAGTTGGATTAACTTATCAACCAAACTGACTCTCCTTGAATGAAATACCTAACACGAAACTTTCGTACTACGGGGCCGAAGTAAATTGTTCCCAAGGCGGTATTTTTCCAATTAATTCTGTAAGATCACGGACATCGCTTTTGTAGTAATTTATTAATTGCTTTTGTGTATCTTCTGACATGTGGACGTTTTCAGTTGGACGTGTGTTTAATCGAAGATAAAGCGGTTCAATTGTTCGTCTCAGTAACCTTAAAGGATTGTGAATTAGAGGCTTGTTATGTGTCCATTGACGTAAGCGAAATCGGAAGTCTCTATACTTTTTATGAAACTCCGAATTTTTCATCGTTTCGGTACGATTCGTGACTTTAAATGCGTAGCCCTCATAAAAATTAGCATCTATGCCAGCAAAGTTGCATAACTCTGTAAGCACTTTTGAAGGGTATGCGGCAAGGTCTTCATAAAAGAGGATGTAGAGACGATTTGACTTAAATTGTTTAAAATACTCTTTCAGATATAAGGCATAACACCCTTGCCTAAGTGCCTGCATGTACTGTTCAGTGATAGGTTTTTCATCTGTGGAAGTACTGTCCACTTGTAAATGTTCTTCTATGTCAAAAAGCTTTTCTACATAAGCATCAAAATTTAGGTTTTGCGGCAATTTCCCAATTTGTTTCGCGAATCGATACCATGAAACTAAACGTGAAATCGGTTCGCGAAGGCTAAAAATTATCTTGGCATGTGGCAGAAATGTAGCGATTCGTTCAAGGGCTTGTGGGCAATACAGATAATCCGGTGTTGAATCAAGGCGAACTTGATCATCATCACAAGAAGAAAACAGAAGATTGTATTCCTCCAAATCTCCAGTGTATCGATATTTTGATGGCAAGGGATAGTTACTGTCAAGGAAAAATCGTGTTTCCTTATAGGTAGCACCGCAAATTGTGGGATGGTCTGCGAGATATGCAAACAAGGATGTAGTTGCTGCCTTTGTTGTCCCACCTACAATTAGATAACGGTAATCACTGACTTTTTTTGTAGGAGTACTCATAAATTCGTCCAGAATTAAACCGAGTCCTCAATGTAATCGTTGAGTCCAATTCTACTAAAAATATGCTTCAATCTCTCGGTAGCAAGACTATTCCTGTTTTTCGAAGTAAATATGTCAAATTGGCTACAGCAAGAATTGCAGTGACTGAAACGGCTAAAGCGATACCAAGAAGTCCCCATGCTTTAACAAATCCATAAGCCAAAGCAAAGTTTAAAACTGCCATCGTTAACATGTTTCTAAAAATCAATCCGTACGCTTTTTGAGCATAGAGTCCAGCGTTTAACACAGGTATCAAACACGAAAAAACCATCCCTGTGCTGAGCCAGAAGAGTACTTGCGCGATCTGTTGAATTGACGCGTGATCAAATTTATTCCCAGTATACAAAAGCGAGACAATTTTTGTGTGGCTCAAAAGAAGTAGTAATGTCACTGGAAGTGCAATGCAAAATGCTGTTGCTATGTTCCGTTTGAGTGTGCGTCTCAATTTGAGCTGATTATCCTCCACATCTTGTGTCGCCATATCCGGCAAGCCAGTTGTAGCAATACTGATCCCGATAAGTGTCTGTAATGCAGAGAAAATCCTGAAAGCGCATTCATAGAGCGTAACTGCCCCACTTCCGAGTTGTGAGACAAGGGATACTTCAACCAACAAACGATTCGTAACCTGTCGAACAGTGAAACCGAGTGTTGGCAGCGTAACCGTGTTTTTCAAAGAACGCAGCGTATCAAGGGAAATTCCTTCAAACTGAAACCGATGTCCCGTTCGATACATCCCGATGCACAACCATCCAAAATATAAGACAAAACCCCCTGTGTATGCAATCGCTATCCAATTTTCTAAGTTTTCAGTGTGCCACAGGAACAAAAATACTACAGCGGCGACACCGGGAGGGAGTGCGTTTCGGAGAGCTACCGTCTTAAAACGCTGCCGACTGTTCAGCAACGCACCCAGTACGGTGCTACCACATCCAAAGATAATCAATGGGGCAGATAATCGCAACAGTGTAGTCGTCTTCTGCGCATCAATGGTTGACGATAATGCCCTCACAATCCAAGGTGCGGAAAGTTCAATAAGGATAAATATACCTAAACCAACACAGAGCAAAAAGTTGAGTAGACTATTTGTAAAACGCAGGTATTCTGTATCCGTCATCTCCTTTTCGCATGTGATAAAGAGCGGAACAAGACTAAACTTAGCACCTTCCCGTACCACCGTATCGACTAATAACACCACTTTTAATGCGGTAATCAGTGCGTCTGATGTTATGCCGATATCAAACCGCTTAGGAATCAAGATGGCACGGGTGAGTAGACTTAATCCCATTCCAACAAAGGTAATCACCATTACCCAAAAGGTATTGTGCCGTAGAAGTTTTTTCACCATGCAAATTTGGAATCCAGAGATGGAGAAAATTATTTCCAACCTTCAGGTAGGTTTTTGCGAATTTCAATGTCCTTAAATAAGGTGGAATCCCGTGGTCCGACAGACTTTGCCCATGTTGTCATCCTACCTAAACCTTCTGGAAGTGAAACCTGTGACGTTTCTCCAAAAACCTTGTGGAATTTTTCATGCGTGCAATAGGCATGCTTCACCTCTTCCCTTTCTCGAAGATGTTTTACAGGTACCTCCTTTTCCATGGCTGTCATGACGAGATGTGCTAATTCATTGACAGAAACATGTTTATCCGAACCGACATTGAAAACTTCACATGAGGCTTCCGGTATATCTACGCAGTGTGCGATATGCGGTGCGACATCTGCGATATGTGTAAAAGCGCGTGTCTGCTCTCCATCTCCAAAGATAACCAAGGGTTCATTTTGCATAATTTTATTCATGAAGATGCCGATAACATTGCGATATTTATCACTAATATTCTGAAGTTCACCATAAACATTATGTGGTCGGAAAATGGTGTAATCCAAGTCAAAGAGGTGTTTAGAAACGACCAATTCTTGTTCTACAGCATATTTGGCGATACCGTAGGAATCTTCAGGCATCGGTATGAGTCCTTCGTGCATCGGAAGTTGGTTTTCACCATAAACAGCGATGGAAGAGGTGAACACAAACCGTTTAACATTATAGTTCACAGCGGCATTTATCAGGTTGACACTACCGATAAGGTTATTTTGATAGTTAAATCGTTTGATAAAGTGACTCAATCCCTCTGCTGCATACGCCGCAAGATGATAGATATAGTTAAATTTATACTGCTCACAGAGTTGGTTTATTAGTTGAACATCAAGTATACTACCTTCAACAAATGTTGCATTTGGATTGACATTTTCGTGAAATCCACCGCTCAGGTCATCAAGTGCAACCACTTGATGATTTTCATCGCGAAGTAACTCATTAACGAGGTGGGCACCCATAAAACCTGCTCCACCAGTAACCAATGAGGTTTTTTTCATATTTTTTGCCTTTTACTTTATTACTACGAGTCGTTTTGTGTGTTTAGTTTTTGGGGTTACCAGTTCATAGATATAGACACCACTGGCAACTGCTTCTCCGAATTCGTTCTGACCATCCCAATATGCGGCTTTGCTACGGGTGATGTAATACCCTGATTTTTGATGTCCAGAAAAAAGAGTCCTTACAATCTTACCTGCTGTGTTATAGATACGTATAGTAATTTCAACATCCTCCGCAAGTTGATATGGAATCCATGTTTCCGGATTAAAAGGATTCGGGTAATTCGCATAGAGTTTCGTTTTCAACGGATTATCCGCGGGCATTAGTAGATGTCTTAAAAATCGTTTGACCAATTCTATTTGTGTAGAGTTCCCTTGCATTTCTTCAATTTTTTGATAAAAGGAATGAAGGAGTGCTATATCCGTGTCCGACAACGTGGCAATACCGTTTGACATAGTATTCGGAATAGATCGGGTTGAAGGTCTCTGAACAGGCGCTGCATTACTATTCTGGTTCTCTTCAATAATCTTGATAATCCAAACAACATCTTCAAGATTTACTTGTCCATCTTTGTTGGTATCACTTCGCGCGTTTGAAGGTGGATCTTCTCCAAAGTGCGATACAACAACAAGGAGATCCAATATATCTACCTGCCCATCTCGATTGACATCCCCTGGAAGCTGTGTTTGAATCCCATCCTCAACGACGTGTAATACTTGATTAACTTCTATGTTGGTCAACTTTTGGAATATTCCGCTTGGCCAATGGATAACCAATTCGCTGACTTTCTCATTCTGTGCAAGCCCAAAATGGATACGTTTCTGGTCCTGTTGACACCAATGAATACCTCCGCTGTTTTCTCGTAATTGAGTTTTACCATCAGGTGTTGTTGCGAAAAGTCGCGCGCCGATACCATCACGATTAGAAACAGTTCCCTCCAAATCAATTTGCAGCCAATTGTTGCCACTGTCTGTATTTCGGAAAAGTTGGTCAGGTCCATTGTTAAAGGGGAACACTCCTTTGCCGTTCGTGACAAAAAGGTCAAGGTATCCATCTTTGTCATAGTCAGCCACCGCGACGCTTTGTCCTCTTCCTTGTTCGCTTGCAACAGCGCCACCTCCTGCATCGTGTTCAATAAAAGATCCAGCTCCCATGTTTTCATAAAGGTAATTTGGGAGATTCCCGACACTGCTTGAACGTACGAGGTAAAGGTCCACATCCATATCGTTATCAAAGTCACCTGAACCAATTGAGACAACATCACTTGCAAAAGCATCGTTAGTAGATGCAAGTTTATTCCCTTCGTTAATAAAAAGAATTGATTGCGGTCTGTTCCGTAATTCTGATGTGGAAAAGTTAATGGGTTCTACATCTGATATTGATTGAGATGAATGGATAATCGCACTCATGGTTATATTCCCAGTGATCTTATTACGAGGCATTGTATGAAACAGGACGGTCCATCTTTCCGTCACATGATCATAACCGACATAAATCCTTTGATTTTCAAATTCCGGTCTATTTTTGAGCCCTACTGCTTTAGGGTCATCGGGAGATAGAACAAATTTGAAAGATGCTACATTACGAATCGGGTCTGTTCCAATAAATTCACCATCAAATTGTGTTAATTGATGTCCTTCGGCACCAATTAATAGATGAGAACGCCAAGTTGCCCAAGCTGAATAGATTTCAAAATGCACATCACCTTCGGCTTTGAAACTAACACCTTTTTCTTCCATGTTGGCAGATATACCGGCTACCATTCTATTTGGATTTTGTGTGTCAATGTAGGAACTGGATACACCTCTTCCAAGAAAACTATCCAACATCAAATCCCCGTTGAAATCGGCATAAACGGCATCTTTTACATTAAAACGTTTCGGGAAGTTAGGCGTTGTTACAGGATTAAAAAACATTGAAGACATGTCATATACTTGCAGCGGATGAGGGTTCCCTTGAACAACCAAATCCATGACTCCATCGTGTGTTATATCCACCAGTTGCGCTAACGAAGTACTTTTTTCTATCAAAAAACCTGAAGCAGAGCTTACATCTTGAAAACCACCCGTTGTCTGTTCAAATAAAGAGGCTGCCACTAACTCACCGTTCCCATCCATTCGGAGAATTCCAGTTAGAACAAGATCCAACTCCCCATCGGTATTCCAATCTAACCAGAGAGGTGTTCTACCTCGTAAAAGTGGAAATACAACACCCAACTCAGACGCCCGTTCTATAAGCATACCATTTTCGTTAATGTAAAAATGGTTATCCTGAGTTGGATTAGTTACACTTGTTCTCCCACCACCACTTCCACATAACACAATTAGATCCTGGTCGCCATCGTTATCAAAATCTGCCCACGCGACACCATGTGTATCGGCATGCGGATTCGCGTTCCAGACTTCGTCAATAATATCTGTAAAAGTTCCGTCACCGTTGTTCCGATAAAGGCTCGGTTTATGCTTATGGTTTGTTGCCCATAAGTCAAGATAACCATCACCGTCAAAATCACCCCATGCATTTCCCCAACTTTCACCGATGCGGGTGATGCCTGCTTGATGTGAAACTTCTTCAAACTGGATGTCACCTAATGCTGTTGACAGCAGACAGAAAATGAAAAATAATACTATTGATGTTCTCATTTTGCTCCTTGTAGTGTAGCCACTTAAAAAGGTATTTTTATCAGAATTAAGACCGTTTGGCATTACCTGATTTGGTATTACTTTTTGATAAGCATTTTCTTCGTTGCAGTATAATCACCCGCAGTGAGTGTATAAAAATAAACACCGCTTGCTACAAGTTCACCCGACTCATTTCGACCATCCCAATACGCCGCACGGGATTTGCTACGATAGATACCAGCAGACAAACGCCCAATATATAATGAGCGAATAAGTTTACCATCCGCAGAATGAATAGATATCGTAACCGCTGCCGGTTTTGACAGCTGATACGGTATCCACGTTTCAGGATTGAACGGATTTGGATAGTTCGCTAACAGGGCTGTCTCTCGCGGTAAAATCTCGGAAAGAGTAAGGGCAGCTAAAAGCTGCTCCAATACAGCAATACCTTTTTGTATCTGTATATCTTGTGTGTCAAGTTGTTTTGCGAGAGCAATCCACGGCGTGAGGTCCTTCGCAGTGAGCTCTATTGCTATAATGGAATTTTTGCTAAGTGTAGGTGCAGCAGCGGAACCTATCTCTGCAGCAATAAGGACCAGGTCTCTAATATCCACAACACCGTCGTTGTTAACATCTGGATAGAGGTTTATCCGGGCAAGTGCGCCCAAGTCAGGATCGTCAAAGTTGGTTGCTGCTAAGACAAGATCAGTAATATTCACGACACCATCGCGGTTCACATCTTCCCGCTTGTAGGCAGGAAATGTTTGGTTGCTGTTATAATATTCCTCCAAATTATCTATCAATCCGGCAATTGGAGAAAAATCAGATATATGGTTGTCACTAATATCTAAGATTTTCAGGTTTACCAAACCGTTGAGTGGAGACACATCTAATATCTGATTGTCGCGGAGGTCTAACACTGTCAGATTTGTTAAATCTTTAAGAGGTGTTACATCCGATACCTGATTACCATCAAGATCCAGTTCCGTCAAGTTTGTCAAATTTCTGAGTGGAGACACATCTAATATCTGATTGTCGTCAAGATCCAGAAAAGCCAGTCTTGTTAAGTCACTGAGTGGCGCCAAATCAGATATCAGGTTGTTGTGAAGATCAAGTAGTTTTAAATTTCTCAAAACTTTGAGCGGGGACACATCCGATATCTGATTACCATCAAGATCCAGTTCTGTCAGTCTTGTCAAGTTTTCAAGTGGAGATATATCCGATAATTCATTGCCATCAAGATCCAAAACTACCAATCTTGTCAAGTCCTTGAGAGGAAATACATCGGATATCTTATTATCATCAAGATCTAAAACTGTCAACCTGATCAAGTCTCTGAGAGGAGAAATATCTAATATCTGACAATCATCAATATCTAAAAATACAAGGTTAGTCAATTTTCTGAGCGGGAACACATCCGATAGAGGGTTATCGTCAATATCCAGACGTCCCAGGAATATCAGATCTTGGAGGGGAGATACATCCGATACTTGGTTGTCAGAAATATCCAGATGTCTCAGTTCTTTAAAGTTCTTGAGCACAGATACATCTGATATCTGGTTGCTGTCAAGATCCAGATAAACTAAATTTGCCAAGGAAGTGAGTTGGGACACATCCGATATCTGATTGGATTGAAGACTAAGGTGTGATAAGTCTGTTAAGTTTTTGAGCGGGGTAACATCAAATATTTGGTTCTCTTTAAGTCTCAGGTGTGTCAAGTTTGTCAAATTTTTGAGTGGAGATATATCTGATATCTGGTTGCTGCGGATATCTAAAAAAATCAAGTTTGTTAAGTTTTCAAGTGGAGACACATCCGATATCCGATTGTATTGGAGATCCAAGTCTACCAGTTTTGTTAAGTTTTTAAGTGGAGACACATCCGATATCCGATTACCTGTTAGATTCAAGTGTGTCAAGTTTGTTAAGTTTTCAAGTGGAGACACATCCGATATCCTCCGGTTGAGTCCGAGATCAAGATATGTTAAGTTTGTCAAGTCTTTGAGTGGAGAAATATCAGATATCCGATTCCGGCCAAGATGCAGATCTGTCAGATTAGTAGCAAACTCAAGGCCCGTCAAATCTCGAATATCATATTCAAACATATTATCACCGGTTCCCAACGTATCGTCAGCAGACTGACATATCCATCGCCTATTTACAGCCCAGTGTCCTATTTCCGACAACCATAAAAAACGGCAGTTACTTGCTTGAAGTATTTTCAAACTCGCCATCTCAGCCTCGGTAATGTCCTCACCTATCTCTTTATCCAGTGCTAATTCAAGAGCAGCACGGAGGCCGGGGTCCGGAATGTGGACAGGCTGTGCCATTGCTATCGGGTGTGATGCCCCAAAAAGCATGCCCGCGATAAAAACAAGAATAACAATCCGGGTAAATTCTACACTCCGGTCTGAGAAAGGTTTGGACAGTAATACCTTATATGATGTAAAAAGTTTCAAGAGATAATACTCCTATGTCTTAGGTCAACGGATAACGCTGAAAAGTATCACCCACAAGGCTTCAAAGCAGAAGCAAGCAGCATACATCTAACTAAAATGCTGCTGTGTCATCTCGCTTCACTTTCGGATTAGCATTTTTTGAGTAGCGGTGAAATCATCTGCAGTGAGTGTATAAAAATAGACGCCACTTGCTACAGTCTCACCTGAGTCATTCCGACCATCCCAATAAGCTGCGCGAGATTTGCTGTGATATGTGCCTGCAGGCAAGTGCCCCATTGGTATCAGACGAATAAGTTTACCATCCGCAGAATGAATAGAGATATTTACCTTCGCTGGTTTTGCCAACTGATAAGGTATCCAAGTTTCAGGGTTGAACGGATTTGGATAGTTGGTTAGTAGGGCAGTCTCTTTTGGTGGCACTTCTACGTCAATCAGAACTGCTAAGAACTGTTCTAAAACAGAAATCCCTCTTTGTATTTGCGGCTCTTGTGTATCAAGCTGTTTGGCAAGCCGTATCCACCGTGTGAGATTTTTAGCAGTGAGGTTGGATGTTTCAACCGCGTTTTTGCTGAGCGCTGGAGCAGCGGGTGAACCTATCTCTGCAGCGATTAGTACCAAGTCCCTGATATCCACAACACCGTCATTGTTAACATCTGGATAGAGATTTCTCCGAGCGAGTGACGCTAAATCAGGATTGTCAAGATTTAATGCGGCTAAAACAAGATCAGTAATATTTACGATACCATCTCGGTTCACATCTTCTAATTTGTGGGTCGGGAGTGTTTGGTCGCTGTTGTAATATTCCACTAAATTATCTATCAATCCTGCGATTGGTGAAAAATCAGATATATGGTTGCCACGAAGATCCAACACTTTGAGATTTGTCAAATCTTTGAGTGCGGATATATCTGATATCTGGTTGTCGTGAAGATCTAATTCTGTCAATTTTGTCATATTTTTCAGTGCGGATATGTTTGATATCCGATTGCCGTTAAGATCAAGCACTTTGAGTTTTGTCATATTTTTGAGTGCGGATATATCTAATATTTCGTTGTCGTTAAGATCTAATTCTGTCAATTTCGTCATATTTTTGAGTGCGGATATATCTAATATTTCATTGTCACCTAAATCCAACAATTGCAACCTTATCATATTTTTGAGTGCGGATATATCTATTATCTGGTTATCGTCAATATCTAACCATGTCAGTTTTACCATATTTTTCAGTGGTGATACATCTGATATGTTGTTATGGTCAAGATCAAGTTTTTCTAATTTTGTTAAATTTTCCAGTGGGGACACATCTGATATGTTATTGTCATCAATGTTCGCCCTTGTCAGATTTGTCATATTTTTGAGTGCGGACAAACCTATTATCTGGTTACCGTCAATATCCAGCCATAACATTTTTGTCATATTTTTGAGTGCGGATATATCTATTATCTGATTATCGTCAATATCCAGCTGTGTTATTTCTGTCATAGCACTGAGCGGAGATATATCTGAAATCTGGTTGTCGGATGCATCCAGTTGTGTTAGTTCTGTCATGTTTTTGAGTGGTGATACATCAGATACTCTATTCTGGTCAAAATCAAGGAACGTAAGTTTTGTCAAACCTCTGAGCGGGGATAAATCGGAGATTCGGTTGGTTTCAACATCCAGTCCCTCCAAGTTGGTCAAACCTTTGAGTGGGAATACATCAGATACTCCATTGTTTTCAAGAGATAAATATGTGAGGTTTTTTAGTACACTGAGGGGAGAGGGATCGGAAACTTGGTTGCCCCAAAGAGATAAGTGCGTAAGATTTGTCAAAGCACTAAGTGGTGATACATCAGATATCATAAAGTTGTTGTGCAGATCTAACACAATCAGTTTTTTCATATTTTTGAGTGGGGATACATCAGATATCAGGTTATGAGCAAGATGTAACTCTTCCAGATTAATTGCGAATTCAAGTGCTGTTAGGTCTTGAACGTGGGATTCTAATAAATTGTGTGGACATCTCTGGCGTATTGGTATCCATCGTGGCACTCCTGATCGCCTCAAAAAGTGACAGTTACTTGCTTGAAGTATTTGCAAACTTGCCATATCTGCTGGAGTGATGTCTTCACCTATCTCTTTGTTCAATGTTAACTCAACAGCGGTGCGAAGATCAGAATCCGGAATGTGGACAGTCTGTGCGGTTGCTATACGGTGTGGTGCCCCAAAAAAGGCACACGCTATAAATACAAGAATAACAACACGGGTAAATTCTAAATTCCGGTTTGAGAAATATTCGGATAGCGATCCTTTATATGATGTAAAAAGTATCAAGATATTTCTTGCTCCTTTGTTTTCGGTTAATCAGGAAATTCTGAAAGTTTCTACAAGCAAGGATTCAGAAAGAAACAAGCAGCATATACATCAAACTAAAAGACCTGATGTAATCATCTCTTACTTCTGAATGAGCATTTTGCGAGTAGCCGTAAAATTATCAGTAGTGAGTGTATAAAAATAGACACCACTTGCCACAAGTTCACCCGACTCATTCCGACCATCCCAATGTGCAGCGCGAGATTTGCTACGATATATACCCACAGGTAAATGCCCTAACACCAGCCTCCGAACAAGCTTCCCATCTACAGAATGGATAGAAATAACTACCTCTGTTGGTTTTGCCAGCTGATAAGGTATCCAAGTCTCTGGGTTGAACGGATTTGGATAGTTCATTAATAGTGCCGTCTCTTTCGGTAACCTCTCTGCATGGGACAGCACTGCTAAAAGCTGCTCCAAAACAGCAACCCCTTTCTGCATCTGCAGATTGGACATATCAAGTTTCTTGGCAAGCCGTATCCACTGCGTGAGATTTTTGGCAGTGAGATTCGATGTTTCAATTGAGCTTTTGCTAAGTGCTGGAGCAGCAGCCGAACCTATCTCCGCAGCGATTAGAACTAAGTCTCTGATATCCACAACACCGTCGTTGTTAACATCTGGATAGAGATTTCTCCGAGCAAGTACCGTCAAGTCAGGATCGTCAAAGTTAGTTGCCGCTAAGACAAGATCAGTAATATTCACGACACCATCTCGATTCACATCTTCACGCTTGTAGGCAGGAAATGTTTGGTTGCTGTTATAATATTCTACTAAATTATCTATCAATCCGGCGATTGGCGAAAAATCTGATATCTGATTGCCACGAAGATCAAGCACTTTGAGTTTTGTCATATTTTGGAGTGCGGATATATCAGATATTTCGTTGTCGTGAAGATCCAGTTCAGTAAGATTTGTCAAATCTTTGAGTGGGGACACATTCAATATCAGGTTGCCGTCAGCATCAAGTATTGTTAATTTAATCATATTTTTCAGAGGTGATACATCAGTTATCTGGTTGTCGTCAATATCCAGATCCATCAGATTTGTCATATTTTGGAGTGCGGATATATCAGATATTTCGTTGTCGTGAAGATCCAACTCTATTAGATTTATTAATGTACTGAGTGGGGACACATCAGATATGTTATTACCATCAAGATCCAAGACTTCCAGTTTTGTCATATCTTTGAGTGGCGATAAATCTGATATCTCGTTGCCATCAAGGTCCAGGTATGTCAGTTCCATCAAATTTTTAAGCGGAGATAGATCCGATATTTGGTTGTCATCCAGATCTAACCATGTCAGTCTTGTCAAGTTTTTGAGAGGTGACACATCCAATATCTCGTTATCATCCAGATCTAACCATATCAGTCTTGTCAAGTTTTCGAGAGGTGACACATCCAATATTGGATTGTCATCAAGATCCAGGCGACTTAGATATAACATATCTGTGAGTGGTGAAATATCTGATATCTGGTTATCGGAAAAATCCAGAATTCTTAGTTTTGTCATATTTTTTAATGCAGACACGTCCGGTACTGCGTTGCTGTCCATATCCAGGTATACCAGTTCCGTCATATCTCTGAGTGGAGTCACATCTGATACTTGGTTATCTTCAAGGTCCAGTTCTCTCATATTTATCATATCTCTGAGAGGTGACACATCCAATACTTGGTTTTCTCTAAGATAAAGGTGTGTCAAGTTCACCAAACCTTTGAATGGAGTCACATCTGATATATTATTTTCACGCAGATTCAGGATTACCAATTGTGTCAAGTTTCGTAAAGGAGTCACATCTGATAAACGATTATCTCTAACGCTTAGATACTTCAAGCTTATCAAGGGACGGAGTGGAGTCACATCCGATAATTCATTGCCGCGTAGACCGAGTTCAATCAGCTTTGTCAAATTTTTGAGTGGAGATATATCTGATATACGATTAAATCTAAGGTTTAAGAATGTCAAATTTGTCAAGTTTCTGAGTGGGGATACATCTGATATTTGCTGGTTGTTACCAAGATCAAGGTATGTTAATTCTGTCAAATTTTTGAGTGGAGACACATCAGATATCTCATTTCGACCAAGATGTAACTCTCTCAGATTAGTAGCAAACTCAAGGCCGGTTAGATTTTGAATACTATATCCAGACGTAACATCAGTAAACCCGCATTCCCACCGGTTTGGCGCTCGTGCTCCCACTTCCGCTAATCCTAAATAGCGGCATTTGCTTGCTTGAAGCACTTTTAAACTCGCCATATCTGACTGAGTTATGTTTTCAACTGGTGTTTTGCTCAATGCGAATTCAAGAGCAGTACGGAGACCTCGGTCTGGAATGTGGACAAGTTCTGGGTTGCCATCGCGATTCACATTTTCAGGTATATGGGTTGGAATGGTTTGGTCGCTGTTATAATATTCCACTAAATTATCTATCAATCCATTGATTGGGGAAAAATCTGATATCTGGTTGCCCCGAAGGTCAAGCACTGTCAAGTTTATCAAATTGCTGAGGGGAGACACATCCGATATCTTGTTGTTATGTAGATCCAATTCTGTCAGATTTATCAAGGTGCTGAGGGGGGACACATCCGATATCTTGTTACCTTCAAGATCAAGCACTGTCAAGTTTATCAAAGTACTGAGTATGGAAAAATCTGATATCTCGTTTTCATCAAGATCCAGAAATGTCAGATTTGTCAAAGTGCTAAGTGGAGATAAATCTGAGATAAGGTTGCCGTCAAGATCCAAGTACCTCAGCTTTGTCAAAGTGCTAAGTGGAGACAAATCTGAGATACCGTTGTCGTCAAGGTCTAACCAAGTCAAATTTATCAAATTTTTGAGCGGAGACACATCCGATACCTGATTACTATCAATATCCAGGAACGTCAGATTTGTCAAATTTTTGAGCGGAGACGCATCTGATATCTCACGGTTGTCCCCAAGACGTAGTTTTGTCAGCTTTATCAAATCTTTAAGTGGGGATATATCTGATATTTGGTTTTGTCCAAACTCTAAGATTTCCAGATTCGTTGCGAACTCAAGACCTGTGAGATCGTGAATACCAGATTTGACTGCTTGAAGTGTTTTCAAACTCTCCATATCCGCCTGAGTGATGTCGTCACCTACCTCTTTATCCAATGCCAATTCAAGAACAGCGCGGAGACCTGGGTCAGGAATGTGAACAGTTTGCGCTGTTGCCATCTGGTGATGTCCTAAAAAGAACATATACACAAAAAGAATAAGACCACCTACCTGGGTAAGTCTCAAATTCAACCTTTTGGACTTTTTATGTATTGAGCCAATATATGTTGAAAATATCAATTGATCTATCCCCTTAGGAATATGAGAGAATCAATTCCATATTTGAAAAGACTGAAAGAATGTAAGAGAACAACAAGTGTATCCCTTTCAATCTCCCAGTCTTACACTTTTAAACTTGGTTGTAACTTCAGAAAGAAGTTTTAGAACTAAACATCTTTCTGCAGCATATAGATTACAATTTGGATTTTATTCACCCCAATTTGCCGCACCTGGTGTTGCTACTACAACTTGGAATTCACCGGTACCATTCGGCAAGCGTCCATAAGCAACGTCTGTTTCTTGCTCTCCAAAGGCAACGCTATCAAGCACCATATTGCCTTGAGCATCAGGACTCACAAGCATGACCGTTTCGCCACTTTTTGAAAGTTTGAAGTTGGCATGCAGTCCTTCTGTAGCATTTTCATCATCATGATCTTCATCTAACCACACAATCAAATACCCATTTGCTGGAATCTCTGTACCTTCAGGAAATGCCCATTTTGTAGGATTGTCCTCTTTGTCACTCAGATACAGTCCTGTTAAGGGTAAAGCCATATCGGTAAGGTTATGCAACTCAAGCCAGTCATCATAGTCGCCTTGTGGGTCAGGAACGGTATTGTCGTTATCTGCCATCAATTCGTTAATTACAACTGGAGCCCCTTCCATAACGGTGTCCATCATTTTATCTGTATCCATCATCCCTGTGTCTGAGGTATCCATGGTATCCGTGGAATCCATAGTATCCGTGGAATCCATATCCGGCATAGCAGGTTCCAACATTTGAGATGCTCTCTCACACGAAACAAATACAACACAACCCAGCAGAAAAATAATTAAGGGAATTTGAAATTTTAACATTAATATGCTCCTTCTCTAAAATTTACTTAAATGTAGATGAAAAGTTGACTTTATGAGTAACCCTTAAACAACAAAACAGTTTATTTTAAGGGTTCACTGTTTAATATATTTTCATAAAAATAATACTATATTAGATGATAAATGTCAAATATTTTACATCTACCATCCCGTTCAGTTTTACGCTATTTGCTACTTCAAAAAAGGGTTTTATTTACGGTCTTTTTTTCGATTAATACAAACTATCCAGTATTAAATACGACGAAAAACATTAGGAAGAAGGAACAAACTTTTGAAGAATTAATTAGTCCAGACTGATGGTGATTTGAAATCCACTGCACAAATAGATTATAGGATTCAGACTGGAAACAACAAATGTTTTTGGATCTATTACAAAAACTTCCGATAGACATTCATGATCTTTTCATAGTGAATATCGGCATTAAATTCGGTCTCCATTTTATGGCGTCCAGCTTTCCCCATCTCAGCGGCTTCAACTTTATGTTCAAACATCCACAACAATTTTTCTCGAAGTGCTTCTGTTCCAGCGGAGGGAACGAGAAATCCATCAACTTCGTCTTTAATTAATTCTGGGATACCTCCTATATCCGCGCCGATCACTGGTCTCCCATAAGCAAAAGATTCTAAAACGGACATGGGGCAATTTTCATACCATTCAGATGGCAAAACTGTGCAGATGCTATTTAGAATCAGTTCTTGCAGTTCATCACCCTGTTTAAAGCCTAACAGGTGGATATGTTCACACCCGTTCTGTTCTACAATTTTTTGAACTTCAGGCATCGCTTCACCATCACCAACGATATAGAGTGGGACTTGTTTTAGTGGAGCTGCAGCCTCTATCAGTGTCAAAATACCTTTGCTACGATGCACCCTGCCAAAGTAGAGTATATATTCACCGATAGAAAAATTTGGCGTGATGTCAGAAACATCTGCAAAATTATGAACCGTTGAAATCTTTTCTTTAGGAATTCCATACTGTATCATTTTTTTTCGAAGAAAATGGGAAACGGAAATGAAATGGTCAAACTTTTCAACGGCACCTAATTGCCGTGAAACATAGGACTCGGTAACACTCAGGGCTGTACGTGCAAGTGAGCCTCTATTACACCGTTTTGGAAGTGCACGCCAAAAGTGTTTTCCTTCACAGTCTTCACATATCTCATCGTTTGACAAGTGGCTATAAACAGGACAAGTTAATTTATATTCGTGCAATGTCTGAATTAGAGGAATTCCAGCTTTTTCAAGGCTTCCCAAAATTGATGCAGTCAATTTGCCGTAGTAAATATGAAAGTGTGCAATATCTACATCTGTAGTGTCCAACAACTTTTGAATCGATTTAACAGCATCACGTGAATACAAAAAACGTAGTAGGTCAATCGGTTTCGGTTTTTCAAAATCGGCTCCACGTGGGAAATATTGTTCCCATTCAGAGTGTTCATTTTTGGGGTTTGCTGCGGCGAACGGAATTACGTTGTGTCCATGTTTTTGCAATAATTCCGCCATCGTAAAAAAATATCTATCGGAACCGCCGCGAATATAATGATTTTGGGAAACATTCAGTATTGTCAACATAATCCTTCACTCCCGAGGCCCCGCATCTGCGAAACGTGTTTCAGCAATTGGCTCATAATTGACCGTTCCAAGAGGTTTTGTTATAATGTTTGAGTCATTAGAATCTAAGATAATCCTATCAATTTCTTCATTAACAACTGTTCCCCACCAATTGTTGGAAATTCCAAGATCAAATTTTACATTTAAACTTAACGCGTAATTGTTGTTTTCAAGATTATTATTTTGAATGATTGACTGAACATTTTCGCAGAAAATTCCAGTATCATTTTTGGTGATGTTATTTCTTTCAATTCGAGGACGGGTTTGTCGACCAATGGTATATACACCGATGTTATTTTCTTGAATTGCATTATACTGAATTTTTGCGTTACTACCATCTAAAGCAATTGCAGTTTCATTATAGCGGAATGTACAATCTGCCACATTTGGAGAACTTGTTTTGATGTCAAGAGCAACCGTAGCATATTCTATTACTGTTCCCCTTAGGAAACTTTCTGAATCATGTGTGTGATCAAATAGGATACCGTCCCAATCACCAGATTCTGGATTACTATTATTTGAAGTTAAATGGACTAATTCCCCCAACCCATCCTGTGATAGTGGTGTTCCAATCTTTAGCGTTCCTCTCACATTGACATGTGCATCTTGACCGAATTTAACGACAGTTCCAGGCAATACTTCAAGGGCTATGTTGGATGGAATCTCTAATGTTCCGTGCACAATATAGATTTTCTCTGATTCCCAAGTTTCATCTTCTGACAGTACATAGTCTCGTAGTACAACTTCAGAATCTTTTTTGGATCCATCAATAACTGAGGATGAATCTTGGCATCCACAAATCCAAAAAATGAAGCCGATAATGAGTATATAATAGTATAATTGGAAATGTTTAATCTTCATTTGCATCTTTGTTGTAATTCTCATGAATTTTCTTCAAATTAGGATTGCGATTCTACTGAACTCTCAAGATTTTTGGACACATCATAACCTCGGATCAACTGTTTCACTTTCAAGTGCTAATACGCCGAAAACACATTCATGAACCTTAGACAAAGGTTCATGATGTACAAACCTTTCAAGTGCTTCAACACCTAATGCAAATTCTCTGATTGCAAGCGAACGTTTGTGCGACAATCCTCTGGATCGAAGACGTTCTAAGTAGTGGGGTAATGTGTATTCAGGTCCATAAATTATACGAAGATATTCTCTACCCCGACATTTAACAGCCGGTTGAACAAGTCCGCGTTTGCCTTTAACAACAAAATTCAATGGTTTGATAACAATACCTTCACCGCCTTGTGCAGTAAGGTCTTCCCATTTACGAATCGCTTCAGTTTCACTATTCTCGTTAGTTAAATCAACCGTGCCGTATGAAGTAGCAAATAACAGATTGTCATCAGAACCGTTACAAAGTTTTGAAAGTATCTCCATGTGCCACAGATGGTCTTTATCAACATGTACATTCCCCTCTGTTGCCAATAGATGGAACGGAGCAAGTTTCAGATCGGTGATAGATTCCACAGACCAGCAATATCGTTGATAGGCATTGACATATTCACTAACAGCAACAGTGCGTTGTAGATAACCGTCCAATATATCCTTGACCTCAATTCCCCGTTTCTCTGCGGCTTCTAAAGTACCAATCGCATCTTGAACCGCGATACCTGCGGATGTTCCAACAGGGGCATACTGTTGTCGTAACAACTCTTGTGCTTTCACTGACCACGGCATCAGCTCACAATCCAAACAAATCCAACCCGTATCTAATGCTTCCCAAAAATCAGCGCTGTCTGCTGCCTGTTTGACTTGTTTCAGTAGTTCAGATTCCATCAATACCTCGTCAAAAAAAGGTCTACCAGTGCGCGTGTAACAGACGCCAATTCTATCATCTGATATGCTAAAACGCTTTTTTGCCGTTTCGGTGCTTTTGCATACAATAACAACAGCACGTGATCCCATGTGTTTTTCTTCCCAAACGACTTGAGACACACCTTGATTCCGATAATAAGCAAATCCTTCTGCTGGATGTTCAAGCAGATTTGGTTTGCTTGAGGTTTCAGTTGGAGACATTGTTGGCGGTAAATAGATAAGCCATTTCGGATCAATTGCAAAACGACTCATCACCTCCAGCGCTGCGATAGTATTCTCTTCACGAATCGTTACATTGTGATTTAATCGAGTGCTAATCACTCGTCTTCCTATAACATCACTAATGTCCAAGATTCCTTCATCAATTTGCTTTTCTGATGAAGCCTTTTTGTCCGATTCATCAAGCAGCGATTTAGCTGGTTCATAATAGGTTTGCCGCGCAGGTACAGACACGAGTTCCCTTTCAGGGTATCGCAATGCTGTCAGATTGCCCCCGAAAACACATCCTGTATCAATATTAATGGTGCGATTTATCCATTGCGGTTCAGAAACAGGCGTATGTCCATAAACAACAGTCGCATCACCACGATATTCCTCAGCCCAATTAAGCCGAACAGGCAAGCCAAATTCGTCAGTTTCTCCAGTGGTTTCACCATAAAGCGCGAATTCTCGGACACGCCCAGATGCTCTTCCTTGAAATTCCTTCTTCATTCCTGCATGTGCCACCACAAGTTTTCCGTTGTCCAGAACATAGTGGCTCACCATGCCTTCAATAAAATCCGCTATGTCTGTCTTAAATTCCTCTGGTTCTTTTTCTAATTGAGCAAGCGACTCAGCTAACCCATGCGTCGGATTCACATTTTTACCTCTGAGTGCCCGAACAAGTTTTGTATCATGATTTCCCGGAACACAAATTGCCATATCTGTTTTGTGCATTTCCATAACTAATCGTAGCACTTCAACCACTTTTGGTCCTCGGTCAACATAATCTCCAACAAAAACGACTTTTCTATCCTGTAGATGTCTAACAACTATCCCACCATCCGATTGATTCGAAATTTCATAACCGAGTTTTTTCAGCAATTCCACAAGTTCATCAAAACAACCGTGAATATCTCCAATTATGTCAAACGGACCTACTTCATGCTTACGATCTGTCCACAACGGTTGCCGTTCAACTTGAGCTGCTTCAACCTCCTCCGGTGAAGACATAACATATAAAAAGTTCCGGAAACCCTCGCGCTTAAGTCCGCGTAGTGATCTACGCAGTTGACTGGTCTGATTACGAATGACATGTGGTTTGAAATTCCGGTCAGGACGCGCATCGTTTCTCTCTTGACAGAGTTTAGCTGGTAGGTTAAACACTATAGCAGTAGTTAAATAATGATATTCCTTTGCAAGTGCCTGCAACGATTTTCGTGCCTCCGCCTGAACATTCGTAGCATCAATCACTGTCAATTTTCCAGCGGCGAGTCGCTTCGCAGCAATGAAGTGCAGTACTTCAAACGCATCAGCCGTTGCAGACTGGTCGGTTTCGTCATCAGAAACAAGACCACGACAGAAATCAGACGAAAGGATTTCTGTCGGCTTAAAATGCTTTTGGGCAAAAGTAGATTTACCCGAACCTGAAGCACCAATGAGGATTACAAGTGAAGGGTCAGGAATTTTGATAAGCATATTTCAAAATCAATTACAAATGGTTAATCAAACTACAGTCAGAAATGATATTTAGGTTTTCTGTTCGGATCTTTCTTCTGTAAACACAGCCATCTGAGTCGGTGAGCCAACATCTTCATCTGTTTCTCCGATTGGGTGAAACACAACAGCATAGCCAAAGCAGTTGGAAATATCCGATGCCCAAGATTGAAATTCTTCCCGTGTCCATTCAAAACGATGGTCTCTGTGTCGAAATCGTCCCTCTGGCAGATTCTCAAACTTTACGTTATATTCCACATTAGGCGTTGTCAATACAACCATTTGTGGGCGTGCGAATTCAAATAGAACTCTTTCAAAGGCAGAAAGACGTGGAGGATCTAAATGTTCGATTACCTCTATTACAGCCGCTGCGTCATATCCCCCTAACCTTTTATCTCGATAGCAGAGAGACCCTTGAAAAAGCTTGAGGCGCTCCTTCTGTTTGTCAGGTAACCGATCATAATGCAGCCTCTGCTGTGCGATTTTTAGTGATCGATGTGAAACATCTACGCCTACAATCTCTTCAAACTGTTTTTCTGCCATCAGTTTTCGTAGAAGTTTTCCTTCACCACACCCTAAATCAAGAACCCGTTTTGCTCCGGACTCTTTGATTACCTCAGTCGTCTTGGTTAAACGGATTTCGTTTAGACCAATGCGCTCTTCAATCTGTGCTTCTTCTTGAATCTGTTCTTCAATTTCATCAACATCTGTTTCACGCAATTGAGCAAGTGCTTGACGGGTAAGTCTACGTTGACGTTTCAGGTAACGATTAACAATAGATTCCTGTTCAGGATGTTCGGAAAGCCAATCACCACCGTGTTTCAATAGTTTATCTATTTCTGCTTGGTCGACCCAGTAATGTTTTTCATCATCAAGCACAGGGATTAAAACGTAAAGATGTGTGAGGAGTTCACTCAAACGGCAAACTTTATCCAAAGTGACACTGAAATAACGACTTTCACCCCAATCTGTGAACTGTGCATCTAAGATGTGTCTTTCAGCATTCACATTATATCCAAGTGGTTCAAAGAGCCGTCTCAAGAACTTTTCTCCACCCCGACACGGCAACGTGGATAACTTTGCACTTAAGGGTATCGGTGTTTCCACAAGTTCAGGACGATCTTTACTTTTCCCTGATAACGCGCTGCTAAACACTTTGGCAATTGCTACGCTCATAAATGAGGAGGCGACATAAGGGCGGTCGTTGACATATTCCGCCAGTGCGAAATTATCCCGCACCTGTCCGTGATAACGACGGACCAACCCAACAGAATCCACATCAAGTAATAAGGCAGCTGTACATTTTTCCGTATTCGCTTCAGGATAAAAGACATGCGCTTGCCCGAAAGCAAGATCAAAGGATTGAAGTCGTTCAGGGTGCTTATGCAACAGAAATCCAAGGTCTGTCGCAGGAGAATAAGTCGTTGTGATTGTCAAAAGCATTGCGATGAATTGAGTGGATTAACTAATAGCGGAATTATAAAATAGGGCTTCTTCGTATCAGCGTTCATTATTATATCTTCTTTCTAACTTGCTGTCAAGTTTATTGAACGGACATTTGGGATTTGACTATATCCACCGAATGTGATATATTTAAACCAATCAGATACTGAGAATAGAGGAACATAAAATGTATACGCCACAATATCCCGGACCCAATGAAGAGATGCTTGAAGCACAAGCACGAGTCTGCACAGGTCCACACCAAACACGACCTTTAGGAAAGAAACCTAACGATGGACCACAACCTGATGCTATCCTTGAAACCATCTTAAAATCTTTGGAAGGTGAATTAGGAGATAAAGAAACTGTTTCTGAGGCACAGATGGGAGCGTTTTTCGTTGCAATGACGCTTCGAAAATATTTTCCTGAGGCAACGCAATGGTCCCACGCGGAAAAAGCAGCATTCCAGAAATACCAACCCACATTATTGCCTCGTCTTCCCAAAGAGATTCAATTTCTCATGAACCCAGAACCTGGGTATATTCCGAGAAATCCGACAGAAGCCATTGTCGTGAAAGCATTAGAAAAAATATTAAGGGCAAAACATTTGAGTTATGCTGAAACTCGACAGATGTGTGAGGCTATCCTCACTGATGATGTTAAACCTGCCCTGAAAGGCGCCGCACTTATCGGACAACGCATGAACAGAGAAACTTACGAGGAGGTGCGAGGATACCTTGATGCCTATTTTGCACCTGAGCAGGTTCGCCCGATTGATGTGGATACGCTTACGCATTTTGGTCAACCTTACGATGGCGCAACGCGTTATTTTCGTCCAACCCTTTTTGTTGCAGCTGTCCGTGCAGCATTAGGAGAACCCTCACTTCTTCATAGTGTGGATGTGATGCCACCGAAAAATGGGGTAACTGAAGAGTCTATTTTGCAAGCACTCGGCGCAAAGACTGACCTATCTCTTGAACAGACTGCCTCGCTCATCACCAATAAATCGGTTGGTTTTGGATATATCAGTCAACGAGAATATTCGCCAGGGGCATATAAAGTGCGGGAATTACGGGTGCATATCAAGAAACGACCACCATGGGCTGCAACTGAGAAGGCACAACAATTCTTTTCTGCCCGAAAAGCAAACTATATGGTGCTTGGATATTATCATATTGGTTATGAAAAACCTTTACTTCAGATGGCGTTGGAACGAGGGTTTCAGGCTGCAGTTGCTGTTAAAGGGGAAGAAGGCACGAGCCATTATGCACTGCGACTCGGAAAACCCTCTACACCCGACAGGATGGCGGTCAATTATTCTCAAGGTTTTCGATGCATTAAAGGCAAACGTGAAGACTTCGCTTTAGATATCGATCCTAAAATCTATGGGTTTGAATATGCTCTGAATCCACGCCCAGAAAATGTTAGCGCGGATGCTTTTGCAGAAGCAGGTGTAGCTGCGTTATCGGGCGAAAAAGGACAGATTTACGATAGGATTCTTCTCAACACGGCTATGGTAGATTATCTGTTAGGGATATGTTCGGACCCACACGAAGCACTCAAGCGCGCACAATCGGTGATGGACGATGGGAGTGCTTTAAAGCACCTTAAGACGTATACTACTGCCAGTCAGGATCTATAAAAATCAATATGTGGAAAGCCTTTAAAATAAACACCCTAAACTTTACTTGAAAGGAAACACCCAATGATCGGCATATCATACCATGCAGGAGGCATGAAAGACCTCCCACTACAAGAAGTTATCACTATACTCTCCGAAGTCGGTTATGATGCAATTGAGATGATGTGTGGACCAGAAGCACACATCCCCTCTGGCGAAGTAACGGACAACCTGCTCAAAGAAGTAAAAACGATGACAACCGACCACGGATTAGAAGTCTCTGTCATCAACCCGTTTACCGGAAAAGGGTTATATCATTTGGCAATAGAGGATAAACAGGCAGCAATTGATCACTATGCACTGCTCCAAGACGTGGCAGTCGCACTTGGTGCGCACGGTGTCAACTTCCTCACAGGATATGGTGGTGACAAAGGCGATGCATTTGCATGGAAACTTCTCGTTGACGTGCTAAAACCGATTTGCCAACGTGCTGAGAAACTTGGGATTACGATGAATATCCATAATCACGAAGCAAATACTATCGATTCATCACCAAAAGTCACACTGCTGATTGAACATGTTGGATCCGACTCCTTGAAGGCACTCAACGACATCACCAATTTCTATCACATGGGAGAAGATATCGCTAAAGTTACCGAAGAATTGGGACATCTTACCGCACATTGCCACGTCAAAGGTGTAACAGGGATGTATCCCTACAGCACATTTCTAATTCCGGGTGAGTCGGGGGACGAGTTGGATTTCAGAACTTTTGCTGAGAGTTTGGGAAAAGTCGGCTACGATAAGTATATCTCTGTGGAGACGTTCCCACACATGCGGATGGAGAAGGCGCGGATTGCTTATGAAATGATGGCAGAAACTTTGAAAAAATTAGGGTTAAGATAACGAAAAGTACTTTTTCTGCTGGTGTTTGGTGCGGTTAGGAAACCGCACCTACTGGGGTGTATAATTGTTAACAAATCCTAAGACTGAGATTTTTCCAGCGCTTTTATGCCGGGCCAATCTCGCCACATATCTTCATTCGGTGGTTCCTCTTGTGTCTCTGACAATTCCGTTTTTCTGAAATCATATAACACTGCCTGACGAATCTGGCGTGTATAATTATGTCCTGCAGCATGACCGATACGATGATGCCAAAAGACAATATCACCCGCATTACCGTAGCAATCCACACCCTGTTCCCTACTTAGACGTTCTCGATCAACGTCGTATTGTGGTGTCGGCTCGTTCTTATATTGCGATTTATAGTCGTAATAGAATACTTTATGGCTTCCCGGCCAAACGGTAAACCCACCGCCTTCAGGTGGAACATCATCAATATAGCCAACAACGCCAAGATGGAACGGATGTGCATCAACATGACATCCTATTGACTTTTTCGGAACATCCCCATAAGGTAATGTGCAATAAATACCACGCACACGTTCAGGTATTACCAAGTTCCCTTCACCTAAGAACTGTTCTGCCATTCGCCAGACATTCGGATCTGTCGCAAGCAGTTTAACCATCCATGCTTCGCCGCCGGGTTCACGGTAATTCCAACGGAAACCTTTCCGTCTATTTGAGTTATCTTCATTCTCTTCTTCAGATTTGAAGGGACCCACCCATGTTTCTGGGACTTCGCGGAGTCTTCCTTCCGGCGCGCCTTCCCATAACTTCGCCCGTGCTCGTTCCATGAGTTCAGGGTTGAGAACGTTCCGTTTGATCAAATAACCGTTGTCTCTGAAAAATCCAATGTCTTCTGGTGTGAGTTCAACCATATTCTCCTCCTTGTCTGAAAATTGTAACGATTTCTTAAACAAAAAGCAACAGAAATTTGAATAGTTCTGAATTCATGCCTGCAAAATTGCAAAACACTTATACATGTGGTATAATAGTGATATGAAAGACTATATATTACTTTTTTTCAATGTCTTATTGACAGTCATGGGACAAATTCTGCTAAAACAGGGAGTCAGCAAGGTCGGAGTAATCAAATTTCGTGAATTAGTACCAAAACTGACGCAGGTAATGTTAAATCCGTATGTGATTGGTGGTATTTCAATCTACGGTTTCACAACATTCGTCTGGCTCGTCATTCTCTCGCGCGTTAAACTGAGTATCGCGTACCCAATGTTGAGCTTGGGATATGTCCTGACAATACCATTTTCATGGTTGTTTTTCAAAGAATCAATTCCCAGAGTTCGCATAATCGGGGCAATTATTATCTGTATCGGTGTTTATCTTGTGGCGCAAGGAGAAACTTAATCGATGCAAGAATCAACATCCGATATTCACTCTGACAACATTTCTATAAAGAAACAAGAGCCATCCGTTCAAACTCGTTCTTATTCTGCGATGGTATTATCAGCACTTCTCCCCGGACTTGGACAGATATACTTACATCAATTTGTTAAGGGGTGTATAATCTTTGTTGTATTTGCTTCGGCAATTGGTATTTTTTATATTAACTCATATCCGGTAAGGGGATGGCAAGATTTAATCCGATTTCAGCCTATTGCGCAAGCTGAAACTACAACAAATGATAAGACAAATACGGAAACAGATTCTGATCGTTCAATTCATCTTTGGACACTTGATAGTGGAAAAAAGTTAATGTTTCGCCCTTCTTGGATTCTAAAAGTCACTTCGTCTATCCAGGCAATAGTATGTTGGATATACGCGGTGAGTGGCGGATGGCGTGGTAGGCGTAAATCCAAGTATAGACAAAATAGAGACAGATTAGAACACGGAAATTCTGTAACACACTCCTTACTTTAAGAAAATCTAAATATCAAATTATACTGAAAGTGTTACTATTCTACAATGGATTGGCTCGATATGCTAAGAGCAACCCGAAAAGTAAAACTGAATTGCACATTTATTTTTTGCTGCAGTTTATCTCTTGCTATACTGGTAATTCTGGGGTGTCAAGACAACTCCTTAAACAAAATCGAAGCACTTATCCATGCTGGAATGCCGCGAGAGGCTGTGGAAAAATTGGAGGCTTTAATTGAAGCAGACCCTAAGAATCCAAGAACACGGATGTTGCTTGGAAAAGCATATAATGAATTAGGGCGGCATAATGATGCGATTGAGCAGTTTCAAAAAGCCTCGCAACTTTATACTGGACAACCAGAAAAACGGATTGTTGCTCGTCTTGAATTGGCACGCACTTATCTCATATTTGGTGATAGAGATTCTGCATTTCGTATACTCAGCATTGTTCAAAAAGGCACTTCAGACTCTAAGGTCTTGCAAAAAATCATCGAGCTTGTAGGAGACAGCTATTCGTCTAAACAGCTTACACGTGGCAATTCCGATAACTATTCACCTGTTTTCTCGCCAGATGGCACACAAATTGCTTTTGCCTCTTTTCGTCTTGATAATGGCGAAATTTATCTGATGGATTTAAATGGTCGGATCCAACGCCGTGTAACCTACTCTACAGATTTTAATGACGACTCACCAGCATATTTAAAAACTCCAAACCATATATTCTATAGCAGTGAACCAAAATCGTCACGAGAAGTCAAAATAGTCCTTCAGAGTAGTGGTTCAACTCCTATTTATACAGGTTTTAACGTAACACATATCCACAGCAAAATCACTTGTTCCGTTATACCAATCAGTTTTGGCGCACGCGTCCCACGATCCTCTTCTTCAGGTAACCAAATAGTTTACGAATCAAATACTGATGGAAATTTGGAATTATATCTTCTTGATTTAGAAGATGGACTTAACCTCACACAAATCACACCTGAACAAATCAAACCGAAACGTATTACACACAATGAAACTGATGAAGGAAGTCCCGCCTTCTTTCCTGACGGGAAACGTATTGTGTTTGTTTCCTCACGAAATGACGTGCACCAACTCTATACTATAAATGTTAATGGACAGAACGAAAAACATTTCAATCCAAATCGCTACGATTGTTACAATCCCACCGTCTCACCAGATGGGAAAACAATTGCCTATGTATCAGCAAGAGATGCGGATTGGGAAATTCACCTTATTGATACTGATGGGAAAAATGAACGTAGAATCACAAACGACATCGGCAGGTCTATTCAACCTGCTTTCTCACCTGATGGACGTTACATAGCATTTGTTTCCGATAGAAGTGATAACTTTCACATCTATTTAATGGATCTAAATAAACCTATTAGTCGTGAAGATTTAGTAAAGCGTTTAAAACAGAAAGGATAATACTTTATTTCATTCCCTGACAGGAATAACTTTGGAGATTAGAAACATGTTTCGGGTAACTAAACCAGAAGGCTTCGGCAATATCCAATTAGAAGAGGTGCCGATTCCAGACATAAGCACAAATCAAATACGGGTAAAAACAGATACAACCTTAATAAGCCGTGGTTCTGAACTTTTTAGACGATACATTCTTGAGGAAGCGGTTTCACCATCAATCATGGGATATTCCCTTACGGGAACTGTAGACGCCGCGGGAGATCAAGTTACGGATTATGATATTGGAGATCGGGTGATGGTTGTGGCACCACATGCTGAATACGTAGTTGCTGAACCCAACGCAACTGATGCGCGAATTGTTACGCTTCCTGAAGATGTCAGCTTTGAAGAGGGCACTTTCCTTCCTCTTGCAACCAGTTCTGTTGCTTGGGCAGACTCTTCAGGTATAAAAGAGGGTGACACAGTCGTTGTCTTGGGGCAAGGCTTGGTTGGCAGTTTGATGATGCAGGTCGTCCGTAGTTATTCTCCTGAACGGATTATCACTGTAGATGCACTGCCGTCACGATGTGAGCTTTCACTCAAACTCGGTGCAGATGAATCAATAAACGCTGAAGAAGAGGACCCTGTCCAAGCAGTTCGTCGCCTTACCGATGGGAAAGGTGCAGATTTAGTTATAGATTGTGTCGGTGGGCATGCAGGCGTTAAATCTTTTGAACAAGCGCAAGATATGGTGTGTCAATACGGAATCATTCAACTCATTGCGCTTTACCAACAAAAACCACTCCCGTTACATTCGTCAAAGATGATGAGCAAACGGCTTGTTGCAGGCATCCTTACTGATGAGCCACGCGCAAATATTGCTACCCGTGCGCTGCAAAAAATACAAAAAGGTGAGATTCGCGCATCTGATATGATTACGCATCGTTTTCACTATACAGAAGCGAAAGCAGCCTTTGATCTGCTATGGAATACGCCCGGAGATACACTCGGTGTATTGATAAAGTGGTAAAGCGAAACTCCTAAGTATGGCACCAAAGACACAATCAGAGATCACCTTTCACACGAAATTGCGTGGATTCGACCTTACTTTTACAACTACGTGGGGACTTTTTTCTCCAAAAGCTGTAGACGCAGGCACACAATTGTTGATAGATCAGTTAGAAATCGCAGAAGGCGATACCTGTCTTGACCTTGGATGTGGGTACGGTGCCATTGGTGTAGCGATGTCAAAGTGCGCACAGACAGCAGATGTCTACATGGTGGACAAAGATTTTGTTGCAATAGAATATGCTCGTAAAAATGTGAACCAAAATGGACTTCAAAATTGCCATGTTCTTTTAAGCAACGGATTTAGCCATCTTCCCGACGTTCATTTTGATGTGATAGCTTCTAATTTACCCGCCAATGTTGGTAAAGAACTCTTACAGAGATTCTTCGCTGATGCCAAGCGATACCTCAAACAAAATGGTAGGCTATATGTTGTTACAATTTCTGGGCTTCGAAAATTCATTAAACGCAATTTTATTCAAGTATTTGGAAACTATCGGAAGGTTAAACAACGAAACACACATACGGTTGCGATGGCAACTCTGACTTAATTGAGTGAATATAGTGCTGTGTCTACTCATATTTTATAGATAAATATCGCAATTCGGAGATCGCTCCTACAGAAGATGGGTCTGTCTTTGTAGGAGGGAACTCCGATTCCCGATTTCTTTGACTCATAATTTTGGAGTGGACACTCCAATAGGTATAAATTTGAAATCTAAATTTAATCTAATTAGGGGATATAACTATGAAATGCTCACAATTTATCTGGATATCTGCGCTATTGTTGACGGTTTTTTGCTTGATTTGCGAAGCTGCGGAGACTGAACAATTGAAATTTGAAGAAATGTTAAAACATCCCGAAGAACATTGGTATAATTTGAGCATGATGGGGATGAAAATAGGTTACATGCATATATACCTCGAAAAAGCCGAGTATCAAGGAGAGGAAATGCTGCGAAGTAGAATAGATACGGTAATGCAACTCAAGGGATTGGGAAAAACAATGAAAATTGAGATCAATCGTATTGAATATTCAGATTCTAACTTTATGCCTCGCTATTTCGTTTCAACCTCTAATGAATCTGGAGAGAAAAAAGTTGAAGGAAAAATTAAAGATAACGTGGCATATATGAAGACGACACTCAACGGTCAAACAACAGAATCAGAAATTGCTGTCCCAGACAATACGATTTCTGATACTGTCGCAGTAAACTATCTGTTATCTAAAGACCGATTAAAAATTGGTGAAAAACTCAACTATAATACTTTCAGTTTCGATCTACTTCAATCCATCAAAACAGAACTTAAGGTTTTAGATGAATCGAGTTTAACATACGATTCTGAAGAAAAACAGGTCTATATCCTTGAACAGAAGATGGACATTATGGGTGGCATTACCGCTCGTTTGTGGGTTACCCGTGACGGCACAACTTACAAATCTGCAACAGATATGATGGGATTCTCTATGGTGGCAACGAAAACAGATAGGGAAAAAGCCCTTGATGCCGTTGAAGAGGTTGATATTATGTTGGGGACTCGCATTATCCCTACAGGAAAAAAACTGAAACGGGGCGCATCACAGTTGGTAGCGAATGTCCAACTCTCAAAAGGTAGCCTAAATGAAGCTATCATGACAAGCAGTCATCAGAAACTTGAGGTAAATTCTGAGCGGTCAGGAAAACTTTCCATTGAGACTCCAAATGTTGATGAGGACAAATGCGTTGATTTACCAATCCAGAATCCAGAACTCCAAACTTTTCTTTCGGCAACAGCCTTTATTGAAGCCGCCCATCCGAACATACACGCAAAAGCAGTAGAAATCTTAGACGGTGAGGTTAATTCTTGGCGAGCTGCAAAAAAGCTATGCGAGTGGGTTTACAGATCTATCCGCAATAAAAAATTAAGCGGTGGTTTCAATTCATCACTCAAAACGCTTGAATCGTTTTCGGGGGACTGTACAGAACACACCGTCCTGCTAATAGCAATGGCGCGTTCAGTCGGAATTCCGGCGCGAATCTGTTCAGGGCTATTTTTCGCTGGAGATGCATTTTATTACCATTTTTGGACAGAAGTCTACGTCGGGACATGGATTCAAATGGATCCTACATTAGGGCAAATTATCGCCGATGCGAACCACATTCAACTTGGGGGCGGGACCTTAGAATCTGACACGATGACTGAATATACTGAAGGTGTTTTCCGTACGCTCAATCAGCTTGAAATTGATGTTGTTGAATGAGGAATTGATCGGATTTAAATGAATAAAACCCACTTTCGTAGATAATACCCATCAACAGGAGCAGATTACGATTGGCTTTTCTTAACCCACTATTTCTATTAGGTTTATTCGCTGCTGGAATTCCGCTGCTTATTCATCTATGGAGCCGCCGCCAAGCGGTGACTGTAGACTTTAGTAGTTTAATGTTCTTGGTTGCGGCACATCGTCAAAATGTGCGGCGGCTACAACTTAAACAACTTCTGATTTTACTTTTACGCATGTTAATTGTGGCACTAATCGCCCTCGCTTTGGCACGCCCATTTCTAACACTCGGTCTTCCGCTTGCTGCTGTGCGAGCCAAAACTGACGTGGTAATTGTTTTAGATAATTCCCACAGTATGGGGTATCAAGACGTAGACGGTGTTTGGTTTGAGAAAGCAAAAACTTTGGCTACCGACATACTCCGTTCACTTCGGCATGGGGATTCTGCCAGTCTCATTTTAATGTCGGATATTCCACAACCTATTTTTTGGCAACTTACCCCTGACCTTGAAAGTGTTATAGCAGCAATTCAAAACGCGGAAGTATCTCATCGCGCTACAAACGTCCAACCAAGCGTTGAACTTGCACACGAAATTCTCTCTGAGTCAACTCAACAAAATAAAGAACTGTATTTAATATCCGATTTTGCGCAGAACGGTTGGAACAATTGGGAAACCATTGCAAATCGATCTGGCTCTCGAATTGTCCTTTTACCTGTTAGTGAAAGAATTCCACATAATACAAATATTGAAGAAATCCTACCCTCTCATCAACTAATCGGCGTTGATTTACCGTTTCACTTGAACACCACGATTAGAAATTATTCTGATACGCCTATAGCACAAACAACACTTATTTTTTATGTAGGAGATAAGAAAAGGAAAACACAGACATTTTCTGCTACAGCAGATGAATCAATAGTAACCACTTTAACACATACTTTTTCAACACCAGGAACGCATACTGGATTTTTTGAGTTAACCGCTGACCGCTTGAATGCAGATAATCGGCAATATTTCGCTCTTGAAGCACTCGGTGAAATTCGGGTGCTTTGTGTTGGCGACCAGACAGAATATCTAAATTTGGTATTGAATCCAATGGTTAGCAAGCAAACTACGGAAGCACCAGCACAATCATCTATGATACAACCCACGGAGTGCACTCCCGCAGAATTTGAGACATTTCCACTTGAAGGATACGATGTTATCCTCCTTGCAGATGTACCAAAGATTTCTCCAAAGGTTAAAGCACAGTTACAAGGATTCATCCATCAAGGAAAAAGTATAATTGTTTTCGGCACTACTAATTACAACCTATCATGGACACCCGTTCAATTCGGTCAACCAATTATATGGCAGATACCGCAACAGGTCAGCAAATATGAGGAATCGCACCCTATCTTTGAGATTTTTCCTGAGAATGTCTTTTCGGGTCAATATGGACCGCAATTTTACCAGAGTATGACGGTAACGCCAGCATCGGATGCAACCGTTATTGCACGTTTTGAAGATGAAACACCATTTCTCGTAGAACGGCGTGAAGGGAAAAGCCATATTTTATTCTTCAACTGCGGACTCCAGCAACAACCTAATAATAGCGAGCTACTTGTAAATCCATATTTCTTACCTCTTCTTCAACATAGTGTGTTGTATGTAATGCACAGTGGCACAGAAAAAAATATAAACGTCGGAGAAGCCTACCTTGCCAGTTTCCCTGAAAATTCCGGAGGAAGAGCGTGGATCAAAAGACTTGAATCATCAGATGAAAATGCCATGACAGCGGTTCCAATTGGTGAAGATGGTACGACACGTTTTGAGGCTACAGAATTTCCCGGTATTTATCAAATAGATGTCAAAACAAAAGATAGACTGTTCCGAGATTTCTTTGCTGTCAACACCCCAACTGCTGAAGCCAATTTAACTTCAATTTCCCTTCAGCAGGCATCTCAACGCGTAAACGCACAAGCCAGTTCGACGAATGAAATAGGTGAATTGGACACTGAAGCACTGGACATCAAAAGACATGGCAGGGAAATTTGGGGAGAATTGCTAATTTTAGCAGTTTGTCTCTTACTTCTGGAAGGATTTCTTTCTAACCGCGCCAGCACATTAACTGCAGGTGAAGCATAATGGAAAAATCTAAAGGGATCTCTTCTTTTTTCTGCACTTTTCCTGCTTATTTTGTGCGCCACCTTGCCACCTTTGTACACTATAGTTTTTTATATCTTGTTGTGTTGTTCTGTCTCAACTTACAATCCGCCTTTGCAGACCAAGCAAACATTGTCCGTAGTGTTGTAATATCAGGCAATCAGTCATTTTCTAAAATACAAATTCTTGAACTAATGCAAACAAAAAAAGAAAAACCTTATGACGTTGAAGTATTGAAAGAAGATTCCGAAAGGATCACTCGTTTTTTACGCAACAAAGGCATCACTTATGCAAGAGTGACCGAATCGCCTAAAAAATATGAGGATGGCGTTTTTATCGGGGTTGAGATAGATGAGGGAAAAATTGGCACAATTACACTGTCCGGAAATACGAAAACGAGAGATAACGTTATTTTACGTGAACTGCTATTTGAAAAAGGTGATGTGTACATAGAAGCAGATAAAAAAGAAAGTGAACGGATTCTGAGACAGAAACGGTATATCGGTGCAGCAAAGATAGAACCGAAGTGGGATGTAGAATTGGAAAGTGTCTCAATTCATGTCACCGTTACAGAACTTTTTTCTATAACCGGAGCGCTTGACCCAGGAATTAACAACCAGAGTGGGTATTTTCTGGCTCAAGTCAGAGAAGCTAATATTTTTGGGTCTGGACAAGCAGGGCAAATAAGATATGAGCGAATTAGCGAAATCGGAGAAAAAACACGAGGTATATTTACATTTAAATATCGGATGCCTCGCCTCGTCGATTCCCATTGGAATTTAGATAGTGAATACATCCAAGAGCGAGAAGGTGATTCATGGCGTGTGTTATTGGAACGACCCCAGTATACCTTAAAAAGTCGTTGGAGTACAAATTTTAGCGTCTCTGAATCGATAAATCATGTCCGTTGGTATGAAGACGGCAAAGAAACAGACACTTTTGAGCGAACCCTCCACAAGACATCCGGAAATATACTTCGGTACTTTGGCGACCGTCATCATCAAAACTACATAGGACTCTGGGTAAATTCACACCGTAAAAGTTATCTGTCAATTGAATCTATTGCCCAATCCGACGCAGCGCCATTAAATCGTAACATCAAACGTGTAGGGATAACCTTGGGGCGGAGGAATGTTGGGTTTCATCAAACACGATTCCTCAGAGGAATGGGAGGAGATGAAGATTTTTTGAGTGGCTCTCAATTCAGCACTTCCTTTGGATATGCTTCTCCACTGTTTGGTTCTGAGCGCACCGAATATTATGCAGACCTCGGTTTAAATGGTGGTTGGGTGAGTCAGAATCGTTTTTTTGGAACAGCGCTTATTAAATTTGCAACAAGTTTTACTAATCAAATTGAACGTTCTGTCCTTCAAGCACGAAGTGCATTATTTTTCCGAGATGTATTCAACACAGGTGATATTTATAGAGTAGACACAGGATTTCGTGAGAACGGTTTATTTGATTTTCAACAGACATTTGTCGCTCAATTTAAATCGGAGATGCAGTTTGGATGGCGCGGTGAAAGCCAAGTTGTCTTAGGTGCTGTCAACGGTTTGCGTGGATACGGACTGCGACAGTTTAACGGTGAAAAAATGATGGTGCTAAGTATAGAAAGCCGTACCCTTTGCGGCGGTGACTTTTTCAGAAAGATGAATGACGGTCTGACCAAGGTTGCTACATTCTTTGCTAAGCCTTTTATCAAAGACCGTATCGTTGATCTTGGCCTCGTTTTGAGTGCAACTGCATTCACGGATATCGGTTACATCTGGGATAGTTATAATACATTTGATATAAAAGAAGTAAAACCGAGCGTAGGATTTGGGTTGCGCGGTAGCGTTTCCCAGGTAAGCGACGCAGGTATCTTTCGTATTGAGTTGGCATTTCCGCTTGATTCACCGTCAGATACATCACCTCAACCGCAGCTTTTTATTGGCGTTGAACGTGCGTTCTAAACACTATCAAAAACCGATACAGACGTATGGATAAATCGCCTCGCTTATCAACTGAAAATATCACCTGGCGAGCCATAATTATAGGTCTGCTGTCGCTTCCCCTCAATATATACCTTGTTGTTCAAACAGAAACTGTCTGGACAACACAATATCCTACCACGATGGCGATCTTTTTCAACGCCGTCTTTACGCTATTCCTTGTTGCAATCTGTAACCTATTCCTAACACGATATCTTCCGAAATGGCAGCTGACACAAGGAGAAATGCTTACAACATATCTCATGGTAACGCTTGCATGCGTTGTCTGCGGACATGATTTGTTGCAGGCAACGATGTGTATTCTTGGGCATGCAAGTTGGTTCGCTACACCTGAAAATGAGTGGCAATCCCTTTTCTTTCGGCATATACCGGACTGGATTGCTGTGATGGATCGCAATGCCTTGACAGGTTATTACGAAGGCACATCGAATCTGTTTGAAATAGATCACATTCGGGCATGGCTCACGCCTGTCCTGTTCTGGTTACTTTTCTTTTCTGCGCTCGCTTTTTCTATGATAATGCTGAGCGCGATTCTCCGAAAACAGTGGATTGAACACGAAAAACTGAGTTACCCTATTATTTTACTTCCGTTTGAAATGACGAAAGGCAGTGTTTTCTACCGTAATAGACTCCTTTGGATCGGATTCGGCGTAGGATTAGGACTTGACCTGCTAAACGGGATGAATTTCCTTTTTCCCTTTGTTCCCGCGATTCCTATTCGACATGACATTGGGCGGTTGTTTACTGAAAAACCCTTAAACGCAATTGGTTCAACCCCTATTCACCTAAATCCTTACGCCATCGGCATCGGTTTTTTAATGCCGCTTGATTTGTCGTTATCTTGCTGGGTGTTCTATCTTTTTTGGAAAGTGCAACTTATATTCGGGGCTATGTCAGGTTTGAACCAAACACCTGGTTACCCGCATATTGATATGCAATCGCTTGGTGCATACTTTGGACTGTGTTTCTTTGCACTTTGGATAACGCATAAGCACTTATGGAAAGTATTTCGCAATATCATTGGTATGAGAACTGACCTTGATTCGTCAAGTGAACCGATAGGGTATCGCAGTGCGTTTTTCGGATTTCTGATTAGTATTGCCATTGTGTTTGGATTTTGCCTAAAGGCAGGCATGTCGTGGTGGGGAATCGTTGGATTTTTCAGTATCCATTTCATACTGGTTTTGGCGTTCACACGGATGCGGGCAGAACTCGGAACACCGACACAGGATTTCTATCGTGCCGGTCCAAGTTTTTTCCTAACTTCACTTTTCGGTTCAAGGAAGATTGGGGCACAAACCTTAACGGGATTTGCATTCCTCTACGGGTTTACCCGCAACTATCGTTCGCAACCGATGCCGAATCAACTTGAAGGTTTTAAGCTTGCTGAAAAAGGTGCAATCAACAGTCGTCAACTGCTTTGGGTCATGTGGGGATCGTCTGTTATTGGACTGCTTATTGGGTTTGTCGCCTTCCTACACGCTGGCTATCTACACGGAAGTTTGGGAACATGGCGTGGGCAAGAAGCGTTTAATGACCTTCAACGCTGGTTGACATTTCCGAGTGAAACAGAATGGCGGCATCTCGGCTTCTTCGGATTCGGCATTGTTCTGACTTTAAGCACACTTTTTATGCGATTGCGTTTTATCTGGTGGCAACTTCACCCACTCGCCTATCCGCTTGCTGGCAATTGGAACTTTGGGAGGCTTTGGTTTCCTGTGTTCTTAGCATGGGTAATAAAGTCCATACTTGTCCGGCACGGCGGAATTGGTGCATACCGTAAGGCATTACCGCTATTTTTTGGTGCAATGTTGGGTGAATTTGTCATGGGCAGTTTATGGGCGATTTTGGGTTTATCTTTCGGACAGCGGATGTATTCGTTTAAGCATTGGTAAACACCAATAAAACCACAAGAAATAGAGAATTATAGAAGATTCGACAATTAAGCGGACACATGAAAAGCCTACCCTCTTATCCCGCCCCGCAAGCGAGGGGAGAGCAGACAGATGCTAAAGTGTGTCCATAATTATCGGTTGGACTATAATGTCGTAAAACCCTCCGCGAGGTTTAGGCATCATTTGGTCGACTCATAATACTCCTTCAGAACTTTTTCAAAGTCATCAGGAGGATTTGTAATTATCTCGTAAATATTAATTTCATCGTAGCCTTTAGTAGTGGCATATTGTGCTAACTGACGATAAAACGTTGCAGGAGCGGTCATGAATTCGCCAAATTCGCCGGGTACGGATTCATGGGCATCTGCAATTTTTAAGAGATCGGAAGTACGCACATTACCGTTTGTGTCCATATATTTATGGAGTACCGTTGCTAAATTATTCATGTCGGTAAGTATGGTGGGACCTCCTGCGGCTTCTTCAAAAAGGCGAACCAACTCTTGCATCTCTTCTGGATGCGTTGAAGAGTGTATACCTCCGCCAATTATATTGCCAATTTTGTCCCAGAGTTCCCGCGCTTTTCGCCGATTCTCTCGTTTTGCTAACTCTTCAGGCGAGAGAGTGTCCTTCACCTCTTCCTCCTCCGCAGCAACATCCGCAACTAATTTCTCTACGTCTGCCTCAGAGATTTTTCCCTCCGCAGCAAGTTCCTTGAGAAATTTCTCTATATCTGCATCAGATACTTTCACTTTATCATCTTCTTCAGTGTTGACACTGTCAGCGTTAACTTCCTCAGGCGTTTCTTTTTCCTTGTTGCTTTCCGCTAACAGTTTTTCTGCTGCTGCAGCCTCTTGTTCAAGTTGGCGGATTTCTGCAAGTCCGTGTCGATACCACATCACGGCGGCTCCAGTCAATAGAATGGCGGCTCCAGTCAATAGAATAATGAGGGCGGCAAGCCCCCAGTATTGTATGCGTGTCATAGTATCCTCCTATAAGATTGAAGGGATCCTTTGTTTTACTTCATCACGCGCGAATGGCGTTCACTCTACTTTTTCTCACCCTTCTCATCCTTTTTATTCTTTTTGGATCGGAGTTCCTGAAGAATCTCGACAACAGTTTCCATCTGTTCCTCTAATTTGTCCAGCCGTGGTTCAACGGGATCCGGTTTCTCATCATCCTCTACTTCAACAACTTCCACCGTCGCTGATCCTGATGATTCATCATCCTCCGAATCCGTTTCCCTCATACTGAAGATAGAACGAGTTACAACTTCGCCAACATCTTTCATCACGTTGCCGATCGTTTCCTTCTCTTTCTTAAAATCAAAATCGAAATCAAAACTTGTGGCTTCTTTGAGATACGTGGCAACTTGATGATATGCCTGACCAATATCCCCGACAGACGCATCCTCGTCTAAGGGATCGAACAATCCTTCAGGCAATGCCTCTAAATCATATAATCGTGCCAGGGCATTGTTGAATTGTCGGATGCACCTTGCTTCTCCACTGGACAAACCGTCTAATATAGAAGCTTTTTCAAGATGTCTTGTTGTTGCTTCTAACATTCGGACAATTCTGCGGACTTCCTTTTGGGTTTCACGTTCATTACTCATTTTAAAATCTCCTTATCATAGATGCTTTTGACACTATAGAGTCCTTGAGATATAAAAAGGATAGTAAAATTGTAAAAAAATACAATTTTTCGTGGTTAATCTCCACTATTTGCTATACAGCGTGTAATTATCAACCTTTCTTTAATTCGCCCACATTACGTCTGATTTTTATTGCCGCCTTAATAATGTCTTCCATATCTTCCTCTGTTCCCATTAAAACATTTTGACCAAAGGCAAGTCCTGATTGACAAATTTTTTCGGTTTCGGCACAGTGAACATCTGAAAAATCAAGGTCACTGCCAAAAAGATTAGAGGAAAGAAACGAGGCACGATACATCGGCGTGCTGTACCAATATCCGATAGGAATGCCTTCTGCGCGCATCGCGCTGATAAACGTGCTACGCGATATATCTTCAAACTCTTCTGAATCGAAAATCGTCTTGTAGCCGTGAGAACCGCATCTCGTTGCACGCGGATCAAGCGGTGTTACCTTGATACCCGGAATTTCACCGAACCAACCGTCTAACCAGCGCATATTCATGTGTCTGTGGTTAGTTTCAGCCTCAAGTCGTGTTAAGCGTGAGAGGAGGAGTCCCGCCTGCCATTCTGTCATTCTGAAATTTCCGCCAAACGGTTCTATATTGCCGGATTCTGCATCAGGTGGTGTGCGTCCACAGTTGTGGAGTGCCCAGGCGCGTTCATAGAGTTCTCTATCATTCATCAAAACGATTCCGCCCTCGCCAGCACATAGGTTTTTTGATGATTGGAAACTGAAACATCCGAAATCTCCCCAACTCCCAACACCTCTGCCACGCCATTCAGCACCGTGCGCCTGCGCGCAGTCCTCAATAATCCTTAGATTATGTCGATTGCCAATATCTACGAGCGCGTCAAGATCAGCAGGATAACCGGCAATATGAACAGGTAGGATCGCTTTCGTCTTTTCTGTGATGGCATCTTCCACTTTGGAAATATCCAACAGAAAACTGTCGGGTGCAGTGTCTACAAAAACAGGCACTGCATGTGTCATCAGGATGGCAACGATGGTAGCCTGAAATGTATACGGAGTAGTAATTACTTCATCGCCTGGACCTACCTCCGCCGCTTTTAAAGCAATATAGAGTGCTGTGGTGCCGCTATTTACACAAACACCATAGTTTGCGCCTTGGAATTCAGCAAATTGTTTCGCAAATTCAGGCACTTTTGTCCCGCCAACACCCCATTGCCTGCTGTTGTAGATACTTTCAAATGCTTCTGTGTCGGCAGGATCAAGGGTAGGCCATGTAGGATAAGGTTTGGTGCGGATCGGTTCACCGCCATTGGTTGCTAAAATAGACATGTGAAGTCTCCAATTGTTTATTGAGCTCCAAAATTTTTCACAAATTCGGGCGGAAATTTTCCTGACACGACTTCACTGATTAAGTCGTCTAACGCATGCCTCGCTTTTTCTGCTAATTCAGTGCTTATAATACCCTCTTCAAGGGCGGTTTCAAACTCATCTTCATCTTGGATTTCATAATTACCATTGGGGGTTACCCACAAATCAAGAAATAGGTCAACAATTTCGAATTGATCTGGACTCCGCTTAACGGGTTTCATAATATCGCAATAATATCCTGTCCATTCATCCTTAAGATTATAGATTTTACCGATGTCGTACCACAATCCTGTAAACACAAACCAGATTGCAGTGTAATTATCATCTAAAACTGTTTCACCGTTTAAAATGATTGGAGAGGATGGTTTTACGCGTTGAGATGTGACAATAACCCTTTCGTCTTCATAAAGCAGTTGCTGTTTGAAATAATTAACCCGATTCGGCAGTCTTTTATAGGTTAAGGTTATTGTTTGCATCTTTACGTTCTTACTTCATCAGCTCGTCTAACCGCTCCGATGAACGCCTTAATTTTTCTTGGGTCTTTGCTACGTTTTTCCGATTCAACGCCACTGGCAACATCAACAGCATACGGCTTAACATATTTGATCGCTTTAGCGACATTTTCTGGGTTTAAACCGCCAGCAAGGATCAACCTTTTTGTTTGATGTCGCGCCTTCAGTGCTAATTCCAAATTGATCGTCCCACCTGAGATGAATTTTGGTTTATCTACGAGATATGCACTCACGTTATAATCGTTTAAGGTTTGTAAATCTCTTTCGTTTTGTAGTTCAAATACCTTAACGACAGGTAGTGATATTTGTGTGCAAAATTCTGGTGATTCTCCGCCATGTAATTGAATAGATGTGATACTGGTTTGCATAGCAATACCCTCAATGACTTCGTGTTCAACATTCCTGAAAACGCCAACTGTTGTAATAAACGGAGGTAACGCGCGGATGATTTCAGCTGCATCGGTGGGTTTTATGTAACGTGGCGTTTCCGGCACAAAAATAAATCCGAGGGCATCTGCACCTGCTGCTATTGCTATTTCTGCATCTGTAAGATTGATTATGCCACAAATTTTAACGCGCGTTCGCATCAATTGCCTCACGGAAAGCCTTTATATGTGAAGGCGTAGTGCCACAACAACCCCCGATTATGTATGCACCTGCTTCAATGAGTGCGGGGATATGACCAGCCATCTCTGTTGATGTTTGTGTATAGACAGTTTCATAATTTTCATCAAGTTCGGGCATTCCAGCGTTTGGATATGCCATCATGCGTTTGCCGTTGATACCTATTTCTGATAATGCGGCATGGAGTTGCTCGGTACCAGTGATGGCGTACGGCATGCCCGAATGTTCCGTTCGCTTTGATTCTGCGCCGCAGTTTAGACCGATAATATTAACATAATCTAAAAGTGAGTCCCCTCCCGAAAATTCACCGCTGGCAAGCATTTGGAGTAAGTCGGCAGCAGAATGTCCCCAGTCGGTTTTATAAATCTCTTTGCCTGTGCTGCGTTCTTTCGTCCATTTGTATGTCATATTCACCGCTATCGGTAGGTCTGTCTCGCGGGCAATATCAACAGCGATAGCGGCTTCTTTCGCAGAAAACATTGTCTCAAGACAGAGAAAATCAACACCTTCTTCTGCAAGCGTATAGATTACCAGTTTATGTGCTTCCCTAACGTCAGCATTTGGAATACCGAAAGTTGTATCGCCACTATCTGCTTCAATAGCACCTGGCGATGGTCCAACAGAACCGGCAATGTATATTTGTTTATCACTTGCCCCAACTGCACGCTTTGCATGCTCCACGCCAAGTCGTGTGAGTCGTTGCGCATCTGATTTATCCTGTCCTGCCATTTCCAGGTGAAGAGGGGACACGACAAATGTATTTGTGCCGATTGCCTCAGCACCAGCACTGATATAATCTAAATGGATACCTACAATATCATCAGGATGAGATTCGTTAGCAAGTGCACTGTTGGCGAGTTCAATATCACGAGCAAAAAGCTGCGATCCAAATCCGCCATCATATAGTATCGGTTTATCAGATTTTATACGTTCACGAAAAGTTTCCACGCTTGTGTCTTTTCTCCTTACGTCTTTTTTATTCCATAGACATCGGCTTGAATTGACACCCATCAACAAATATCTCAAAGAAATCAGGGGTTGTTTCAAGTTCAATATGTTCAATGTTTTGGACGAATTTTTCAATCTCCGCCCGTTTTTCTCTTGAAAGTAAGACTGCTTTTGCACCACCTACTGCTGCGTTCCCAATTTTGACAATCCGATCTTGAGGGACAGGTGCAAGAAAACCGATGTCAATGGCATCTTGTACGTTAACATAGTTGGCAAAACCGCCTGCTAAATAGAGTTTAGTGATGTCTTGCGGAGAACAACCGAAATGGCGGAGAACAATGTATTGCCCACAATAGTTTGCTGCCTTTGCTTGTGCTAAGTTGCTTGCGTCATCGCGTGAGAAGGTAATACCGTGTTCAGGTAAAAGCGGCATTATCCGCTGTTTTCTATCAGCAAAAACGCCTTTTGCGCTCATCTGATTGTGGCGGCGAAGTTCAGCAAGTAGGGAAATTAGCCCCGAACCGCATAAGCCTTGCGGTATTTCTTTACCAATCGTCTCGTAGCCAATCTCACCGTCAACCCATTTCACCGATTCAATTGCCCCCGGGTAAGCAGGCATCCCATATTCTATGCCACCGCCTTCAAACGCAGGACCGGCTGGACACGAGGCCGCAACCATCCGCTTTGCATTGCCAACAACGACCTCAGTATTTGTGCCAACATCAACCAGCATAATAACTTCGTCTTGTGATTGCATGTCAACTGCAACTAAATCTGCTGCAACATCTGCTCCAACGTGGCTTGCAATCAACGGTAAACTATGGACCATCGCTTTCGGATTGGAACGAATACCGAGTCTACGAGATTTCTCGGTCAGTGATGTCGTTGAACGGATACCGTCACGATATTCATACTCAATGACGGATTTATACGGTTTCTGCCCAATGCTTTGGACATCTTGTCTAAAAAAGATGTCGCGCATGGTTGTATTACCTGCTACAACGATCTCATAAATTTCCTGACGAACAAAGTTGTGTCTTTCACACATCTCCATGATTTGACTATTCAATGCTGCTATCAGCGATTTACGTAATTCACCCTCAAACTCACCATCATAAGAAATTCGGTGCATGATGTCACTTCCACCGAAACGTTGTGGATTTTCAAATGAACTTACAGAGACAGTTTCGCCGCTTTCTAAATCCACGAGATTCGCTACCACAGTCGTCGTGCCAATGTCTAATGCAAGTCCATAGATGTGCCCCCGAAATCTATCAACGGGTTCGTTGTCGTAATAGACAATTCCATCGCGATGTGTGACCAACGGATTCAGAGATAGGGGTGTGTCGTTTTCTGTGCCGATATGTGTCAGAATTTTTGGCGTGCGCCGTAGCGGTGTGAATTCAATATGCTCATCTACGTTCAGGACAACGGCTTGGCAGGCGAGTCGATAGTTGTCTCGGAGAAATGCCTCTGCCTCGTTGGGTGGACGAAGGCTGTCCATACCTTGTTTGATCTCAACGATACATTCGTGGCATTGCCCTGTTCGGAAGCACGAGGTAGGAACTTGTACGGCTAAATCATCTGCATAGTCAAAGACGGTTTTTCCGGGGGAGAGTTGATATGTTTTACCTTTACAAGTGATTGTGCCTTTCGCTTTCTGGTGTGGCTGGCCTGTCTCGTCGTTTGGGTCGATTTCCCATGCACTGCGATAATCTAACTTGTCATCTCCTACGCATAGGAGTCCCGTGCCTTCATCAATTTTACGTTGGTTTCGGCAGCCGAATTTTGCCGTGCAGTGGTCAAAGCGATTTTTGTAAGGGCAACGGTAGCTTGACTGTTCGTCAGCGTGGACAACGAGTTCTTCAAAAATCTCTGTAATTTTATTCAGTCGTTTTTCGTATTCTGTTTTGTCTATTTTTTTCATCTACAAAAAATACCTGACACGGTTTTACCATTCTTCATCTTCTGCCTCAAGAAAATGTTTTGCGAGCGCAACACACGCCAAGGCATCCTTACCGTATCCATCAGCCCCCATATCATCAGCGAATATTTGTGTAACAGGAGCACCGCCGACCATAATTTTGACTTCCTCACGCAGGTCTTCGTCAATAAAAGCATCAATTGTTTTGCCCATATTTGGCATTGTTGTCGTTAGCAGTGCGGACATCCCTAAGATTGGTGCTTCGTATTCTTCCACTGCCTCTATAAAGTCATCTTCGGAGGTATCTACGCCCAAATCGTGGACGACAAAACCTGCACCTCGCAACATCATGATACACAAGTTTTTGCCAATGTCGTGTAGGTCCCCCTTGACTGTGCCCATAATCACCGTGCCGACAGGTTCAATTCCTGAATCGGAGAGTATAGGTTCAATATGTGCCATGCCTGCTTTCATTGCACGGGCGCATGCAAGCACTTCGGGCACAAAAATAAAGTTCTCGCGAAACTTAATGCCAACGATACCCATCCCTGAAATCAGTCCGTCGTCCATAATTTCCAATGCTTCTGTACCTTCCGCGAGTGATTCTTGTGTTAATTCATCAACGGTGTGATGGTCACCATCAATCAGTGCAGCGGCGATGTCCTGCATTTCGGGCGTTGCTTGGGTGAACATCTCAATGAAAAACTCAATCTCATCGGGACGTTCAAGGTATTCTTCAATTTCTTCTCGGATAAATTCGTTTGCGATGTCATTAATAGATGCCACAGGTTCCGTATTCCTCCTTGAAGATATAGGATACCACACAGATGAAAAAATGGCAAATAAATTGGGATATAAAACTGAGGCAGAGAATACCAATAACAAAAAAGAGAGGCAGGTAACCGTCCCGTTACTTGCCTCTCTTCTGATGCAATCTGCTAAATCAACACCAAATGCACATTAGGTATTGGTGAATTTACTTCTTAAGTGCTCCCCACTGGACTGTTTTTTTGCCTTGTGGCGTTACAGACAGCACATCATCACTGATCCAATCCATTGAGTAGTCAGATGCTGGATGGTTTGTAAGGTTAGTTATCTGTCCGGTAACAAGGTGATACCGATAGATGTCATTCTTCTCATCTATACCTTCCCGCGCGGCAATCAGCACCTGTTTTCCGTTATCCATCCAACACACATTATTAACTAACCAATTTTTTGGAGTATTTAAAATCCTCCGTGTTTTGCTACCGTGCCGCTGAATCACAACATTGCTGGCAACCTTCTTTGTGATCTGCCCGACTAAAGCGAAATGTGACTCGTGGTATAAAATAGATTTGCTATCGGGCGACCAGCGGGGGGACGCGCGTGACCACTCATTATGAGGGGGAACAAGCTCTTTTGCCCCGTTGCCGTTTGCATTCATTATATAGATCGTTGTCCCCGCATTTAAAAAGCCTCCGTTGATCGCCTGTTCGTAGGCAATATATTTGCCATTGGGCGACCAGGAGGGTCTCTTAGCCCATTCTCGATTCCCTGGGTTGTGCGTCAGTTGCTCAACTTCTCGGGTTAAAATATCCATTACATAGATATCAAACCCCTTGTTTCGGGTGCTGGTAAATGCAATACGATGCCCATCCGGGGACCACGTACCTGTGCCATCCAGTGCGTGATCGTCTGTAAGCTGCTGCACGTTGCTGCCATCGGCATCCATCAGGAATATATCATACTTTTGATTTGTTTTACGCTTAGCCGCATCTGTATCTCTCTCAAACGCAATGCGTGTGCCATCGGGGGACCAAATAGGTCCCCCATCGACTTGCGGAGCCTCTGTGAAGGTGAGTCTCTGGACATTGCTGCCATCATCGTCCATCATATAGATATTGTTGCCACCATCTCGATTTGAAATGAACACGATTTTGGCGGCAGCAAGACTCGGAAAGCATAATAGCAGACAGTAGGTTATCAACTTTCTGATCATTGGTAACCTCCTATTAGGGGTGATATGTGAAACCATGGGTATCCGAAACGTTAACACCATCTACCTCATTGTCATCACCGGTTGATAAGTTTATCCAATAATCGGCTTGCATCGTGTACTGTGTCCCATCATTTGCACCTCTTGAGGCAAGATCCATGGAGAGAGCTATGGATTTACTAAAAGTTTCACCGGGACCTAATGTCCCTCCCCATATATGCTTTTTCTCATCGGGTGCAAGGACTTGGCCATCGTTAGTTGCATAGCATGAAAGGCGGCCACCCCAGTCTACTATATCATACGTTTCGTCGGAACTCAGATTATACACATAGATGTTACCATCGCAAACGGCGGATCCCGAATCATAGTAGAGTTTGGTAATTTCTACGTATCCAGAAGTATTGGTGTGGTTAGAAACGAGCGGCACCACAACAGACTCCCAGACCTTTAACTCATAGGAACGACTGTCCGTATCCGGTTCGCCATCCTCATCCTCATCCTCGTCAGAAATTGCAACGGCAGTGATCGTATAATCTATCCCTTGCAGATTGCCTCCTAACCAGTAGGGAGAGAAATAAGCTTCTGTCTCACCATTCGTCATTACACTCGTATGTGCTAATTCAGCACCAACGTACCATTCTACGGAGTCTAAACCTTCAGTCGTTCGTACATAAGCTGTATGGTAGTTGACACCCCCAGAAGAATAAACTTCGGTACCATGGCTTGGGTCCATCTCAACAATCCGAATAGCCTCGCTATTTTGAACAATAAGGAAAAGGTATACGATAGCGGTGATTGCGATCAAGATAGGTTTGAACTTTTGCGTTCTCATTTTATTCGTCTCTTTTATTATAGTAATGCTGCGCGTTGAGGTAGGTAACACAGCAGCACATAAGAGGATTTGGTAGACTCCACTCTGTTATTGTGAAAATCTATCAAGACCAGAGAAATTGTAACAAAGATGTCAAAAAGAGTCAACACCATTTTTTATGTGTCAGAGTCATTTTTGGTAAAGCTTAAAAAAGACATTTCTGTGAAGTTGTATTGTTTGTGCTCGCGCAATTCATTGCGCTTTGGACCTTAATTTCTAAAACAGCAATACTTACCAACGCATTGCTGCTTCACGATACAACTGTATCTGTTCCATATTACGAGGCACAGTAACTTGAAAAGATTTCCGCTTACGATTTATATCCTTTAACACAACCGGTGCGCGCAGCATGTTGGTCAATGTTACAATGCCAGACTCAAAGTAAACCCACATCCGTTGTTCTGTATACGGATTAAGAACGTAAGCGGAATTGAGGTTTTCAGATTGCGCAACAATTTCTGAAAAAGAATCGTAGTTTGGATAGGTAAGTTTGATGGTTTTGTCATATCCCTCTAAAAATAGTTGATCAGGCGGTGGTTTAGGCGTGTAGCCACTTAACTTACATCTGCAAAACTGTATCGGTGCGCCAGATTTATTGATCAGGTGGAGTGATACCACAATCGCTAAACGGTTATTATCGTCACGATTGATAAACCATGTCCCATCCTTTATCAGTTCAACTGTTAATCCAGGAATTTGCCGCCATCTGTGGTAAACAACCGCCAGTATAATAAAACATCCCAACCCAAGGAGGACCCAATGTCCGGTTGGTGTTGTGAGAAATTTTAGGAGTTGTTTGAAAGTCTGTTGTAACACATCAATTCCTTGGCAAGGGTTTCGGCAGAAATTACCCCTTCTCGGCGAACTTGTGGGGGTGATATGGATATATCATATACTGTTGACGGGATGGGGCCAGGGGTTTGTCCGTCACCTACAATAAAATCAATCTTTGATGTCAATTCCTGACCAAATTCTTGGGGAGAGGTCGCCGCTGGTTGTCCTGAGAGATTTGCACTGGTTATTGCAAGAGGTCCGCCAAATTCCTGAAGTATTTTCAATAGCAACGATTGATTTGGAATACGTAACCCAACGGTGGATCCACCTGCGGTTAGCTGCGGAAGTAGGTTTTTTGACTGGACAATAATTGTTAGTCCGCCAGGCCAATACCTCTCCGTGAGATAAAAAAAGAACCCTGGTAGGTTTTGTGCGACCTTTTCTACGTCTTTTACAGAACCGAGAACTAAAGGAATCGGTTTTTCTTCGGGTCTACCTTTCAATGTATACAGTTTTTGTACTGCGTCCGCATTAAATGGGTCAGCACCTATCCCGTATACCGTATCGGTAGGAATAGCAATAATACCGCCCGATTTTAGGCAATCTACTGCTGCTGTAATACGTATATCAACTTCCAAGCGTGTTACTCCATTCATACATCAACTATTGAACCGTTCGCAGCAGCATTAAGGGAAAGTCCATCTCTTAGTCCCTGCTGATATTTTTCGTAAGCGATTCCAGCAATCATTGCACCGTTATCTGTACATAAATTGATTGGGGGATAGTAGACATCTGCACCGATTTCCTCAGCAGCATCTTTCAGAGAAGCGCGCAGTTGGCTGTTTGCTGCGACACCACCGGTCAACGTTATGGTACGGGCATCAGTGGTTTTCGCTGCATGAACGGTTTTGGCTACAAGCACTTCAACGACTGCTGCTTGAAAACTGGCAGCGATGTCCTCAATGCTAATTTCTCCGTTTGCCATTGTTCCCGCACGTTCTGCCTTCTCCACAAAATATCGCACGGACGTTTTGACGCCGCTAAAACTGAATTGGTAATCGCCACTACGGAGCATAGGACGCGGAAAGTCTATCGCTGTGGGATTACCTTTTTGTGCCAGTTCATCAATAATTCTGCCACCGGGAAAACCGAGTCCAAGATATTTCGCAACCTTGTCGTAAACTTCCCCTGCTGCATCGTCCTGTGTTGTTCCCAATACCTTATATTTCCACCCTTCATGCACTTCTACAAGCAACGTATGTCCACCTGAAACTGTCAAGCAGATATGCGGGAAAGTCAAGGTATCATGCACCATGTAGTTGGCGTAGATGTGTCCTTCAATATGATTGATGCCGAGCAAGGGAAGATTATGGCAGTAGGCAAGACTTTTCGCCGCTGCCACACCGACGAGCAACGCACCGATCAATCCAGGGCGATTTGTCACGGCAATTGCATCTAAATCATCAAACGCGACCTCCGCTTCAGTTAACGATTTATTGACAATATAGTTAATGGCTTCAATATGTTTGCGCGATGCCAACTCTGGGACAACGCCTCCATATTCTTGATGTGCTTTTATCTGTGAGGCAACTACGTTTGATAAAACCTCACGCCCATCAACAACAACTGCTGCAGCTGTTTCATCACAAGATGTATCAATTCCAAGTATTTTCACAAGTTAATCTTTTTATAAGTCTGGTTTCTGGTGTTATGAAGTGTTTTCAACACCATCCTTGATATTTGCAGAAATAGACCAAACACCTTGCATTGGATTCTCTGAAAGTCCTATTTCTTTCAGGAGAGTCAATGATCGGGTGATAGGGTTTTGCTTAGACCTCGGTGGGTTTCCTCCACGTTCAAGATGTGTTGTCTCAATAATATCGGTCATCTCTTGCTTGTGAATAGTCTGTCCTGTGAATAACTCTAAGATGAGTTCTTGTGCCATAAGCGGTGTGAGAGGAAGTCCAACGTATTTATACGGACTACTCATAAGCATGTTACGTCCTTATTTTAAGGGTTGATGTGAGATGGACAAATCAATCGTCCATCTCACATTTTATTTCAGGGTTCTCGCCGCATCAATTTCCTAATCTCCAGATAGGGATTTACGTCTTTCATCCATGAGTCCAACCAAGACACAAGCTCCCATGCCTAACAGCACAATTGCAAACGGAAAACCTGTCACAAGGGAGGCAGCCTGCAATGCCTTCAAACCTCCACCAAGTAACAGCGCGATAGCGACTAATCCCTCTGCTGTGCACCAGAACACACGTTGCGGTATTGGAGCGTCTACCTTACCGCCAGCTGCAATGATGTCAATAATCAAAGATCCGGAATCTGACGAGGTAACAAAAAAGATGATTGTCAACGTCATAGCAACACAGGAAAGCAGCGTTGTCCACGGGAGTCCCTCAAACATTTTGAACAGTGCAAGTGGATAATTATATGTCTCAACTTCTTCGGTCACGCCCGTGAAACCCCCAGTGAGAAACTGGTGGAAAGCAGTGCCACCAAAGGCACCAAACCAGATCAAACATAGCAACGTCGGTAGAAGCAGGACAAAGATTACGAATTCGCGGACTGTGCGTCCTTTTGATATACGGGCAATGAAGGTGCCGATAAACGGTGCCCAAGCGATCCACCATGCCCAATAGAAAGTTGTCCAATCGTGTAGGAAGCCAGTGTCCTCACGTCCAACCCAGTTGCTAAGCGGCACTATTTTCATGACATAGGTCCCAAGTCCAGCGAACATGCTTTGGAAAATGTAACGCGTTGGACCGAGAACAAAAATAGTTAACAGCAATATAAACGCGAGAATTATGTTGAATTGACTGAGCCGTTTGATACCAACATTAATACCTGTCATCACTGATATGAGTGCTATGGACGTAATCACGACAATCAGCAGGATCATGGTCAGGTTATTCGCTGGTATCCCAAACAGATAGTCAAGTCCGGAGGTTACCTGTTGCACCCCTAAACCGAGCGAGGTTGCGAGCCCAAAAATACCTGCGAATATGGCAAATGTATCAATGATGTGTCCAGTCCAACCCCAAATCCGATCACCGAATATGGGATAAAACGCGGAGCGGATGAGGAGAGGTAATCCACGGTTGTAAGCATAAAATGCGAGGGCGAGTCCAACGACTCCGTAGATTGCCCAACCTTGTAGTCCCCAGTGAAAGACTGTTGATGCTATACCCAAGGAAGCCGCCGCTTGAACTTTGGCATCTCCGATGTCAGGCACATTTTCAGCGTTGTAGACCGTCTCTGCGTCGTAAACCGTTTCTATCCCCAGCGGCGAATAACTACCACCCTGAAAATAGGTAACCGGCTCCGACACGCCAAAGAAGAGAAGTCCAATACCCACGCCTGCAGCAAATAGCATGGCAAGCCAAGTTAAGTAGGAATATTCAGGTTTCGCATCCGCGCCCCCTAACCGAATTTTACCGAGAGGTGAGAGTGCTACAAACAAGCAAAAGAGAAAAACAAGATTGGCAGTACCCATGAACAGCCAATCAAGGTTTGTGGTAAGCCAGACTCGGACATTTCCGAAGAGTGTTGTCGCTTGCTCTTGAAAAATTAGTGAACCAACGATAAAAGCAATAATAGTGATACTGGAAATTACGAATACAGGAGTCAAGTAAATCTCTAAACCGAACAGTTTTTTGTACCTGCCTTCATCTATCTGATGTGGCATCTGTAAGGGTTGTTTTCCTTCTTCGTTCATTTCAAGATTCTCCTTTTAGAGAGGTAGGCACGCTAACAACGCCTGCCCACCTTAGGATAGCGTAAACTGATTAGAAATAATAACCGAAGTTAAAATTAAGCCTCCAATGCCACATGTTATTGCCGTTAGCACCAACGTGATTAACGCCTGTAATGATATTATTGTAATCATCCTCTCTATTTCCAACAAAGAAGTTGCCATCGGAAAGTGCTACATCACTATACACATACAGTGCGCCCAAGATTGTCCAGCTTGCACCTACTGTTACAAGAGTACTTGCGTTATAGTCCTCTACAGTTTTAAGGATAGTGCTCCACTCCGCATAAGGCGTAACACTGTCTATCCAAGAGACACCTGACGTATCAATACCACCATAGCGGAGAGATAGTGCAGGTATCAATCCTTCGGATGCGACTGGCCAGGCGAAATCGTAAGCACCCATCGGAATCAAATCGCCAGTGCCCCAAGGGGTATCCTCAGCAATATTGTGCGCGTAGTAAGAAAACTGTGAATAGAGCGTGAAGTCAGCGACGGTGTTTTTCATGTGTGCGGATAAGGCATAGTGGCTGCCACTATCATCGTCACCCACATTTGTCCCTTTCAACAAGCCGTATTGAAGTGATACGCCTACATCTGCGCTGTCCGCAAGGGTATAGATAGCACGGAGATTAAATTGATGTTGTTCATCATATCCGTTTTCCCCAGCACCCCATTCAACCTTTCCGTTTGCATCTGCCTCTTCTTCCCATTTGACAACGTCATAACTGTATCGAGAACTTGCCAGACTTCCATATTTTATCAACTGAGGATCGCTTATAGGATAATAGCCCACACCAAGCGCCAGTTTATTAAAAGTCGCATCCCATCTGATTCCTAAGTCCATATCGTCTGCGAGCCCAACATAAAAATGCTGGTCAAAGAACCAACTTGTAGAAACACCGTAGGCGGTTGGCCCGAAGGGTACCCGCACAATACCTGCTTTAAGTGTGCCGATATCACCTAAATTATATCCCAACCACGCTGTGTGTATCATACTGTAGCCATCATACCATCGGTATTCAAGTCTACTGGTGATGTTTTGATAGTCAAGGTCAGCATTTAGACGGAAAATCTCAAGATCTGCATCTCCGATCTTTTCGCCCCGGGGATGTGGGTTGTCTTCATCGCCATAAGTGCCGTAGACATAATTGACCCGCATCGCCCCACCGATTTTTATAGGACTTTTTTCGGGCTCTGCTGCCTCAGCTACTTCCGCGGTTTCTTCGGTAGTATCAGCGATCACGAATGGAGCAAGAATTAGCAAAAACGCTATACCGAAACCAAAGAAATATCGATATTTTCGATCTTTCATAAAAAAGCGGTTTATGAAACTTTTAAGTTTATGCACCGGTTTTCCTCCTTAGATATATAGTGCTTTCTTAGAGGGTTTTGCCTAAGTGACAATGCAGGAGTGTCCGGGCCCTCTCAACCGTACACTACCGCAAATAATTTTGATATAATACCATAAATACCAAAAAAGTTAAATAAAAAACTCGCCCACATAGGATTGTGAGCGAGTAAAACTTTAATTCTTTTTTACATCATCCCCATGCCGGACATCATCATAAAAGTATTAATTACCTGCTTAAAGTCGCCAAGTGTGATGAGTAACTTAGCACCAACCCCACCATCCCGAACTTTACCTGAAATACCGATACTGTAGGATTCAGTGAGTCCCATTAGGATAGGGGTAAACATCTGCATTTCTGCGGCAGCGTTTGGATCAGCCTCTGCCGCCAGATTCATAGCGCTCTTCACAGCGGCTATAGGTGAAATTCCGAAGAGCATGTTATTGTCCATTCCCAACTTCTGAATGAGTTTCTGATAACTCACGTTTTCAGATATGCTTTCACCAACTTTCGCTTTGCTATCAAGGGCTGACTTAATCTGTTCTGGATCACCCATAGCGAAGTATAGGAGTCCGTCTGAAAAAGCATAAGACCAAGACATTTCTTGCGGCATAAAATTAGCAGCGTCAGGTACATCTGTAAAAGCAGCACCGATATTGGGGAAAATGAAAGATTTAATCTCAACGCCGTTATGCATGACTGGGTTTCCAACATGCGCCCCATCGTACATACTCATCTGAGGGGAGTCACCCAATTTATCTTTCATGAGCTGCATTGCTTTTTGGAATTGTTCTAAAAACTGTTCATCCATATACGTTTTCACTTTTTGTTCATCTTTCATCTCACCGACAACTAAATAATCTGGCATGAAACTATCACTAAAATTAACAGAAAAACTCCACTCATCACCCATAGATTCATAAATTTCTTCCATCTGTTGGATAAGTGTCGCAAACGCCTCATTCAGTTCAGTATCATCTTCCAGAAAATACTCTAACCAAGACACATTCATCTTATAGAACTGCTTCGCATTGAGTTGGATTGCGCCGTTGATAAAACCTTGATTCGGTAAATCATTGAGAAGTACTAATTCATCAGGAGCCATTTCTTTTAATGCCTCTTGAATTTTGCCATCGGTTTTGAACTGCAGAAACGGTGCAAGTTGCACATCAGTTCCTTCAACTTGGAGTGTCGCACTAATAGATTTTAATTCTTCAACAACTTCTACTACCTGGTTAAACATATTTTCAATCATCGGAGCCGCAGCCATAGCGGCAGGATCACTTTGGATAGTGTCAATAGTTACTTGTAATTCTTCTTTCAGTTGTTCACTAAAGGGGGCAATGATAGATTCAAGGTTAAAGTAGGCTGCTAACTGATCAGTCCCTTTCATGATATTAGTTAGGAATGACGCGTACCCCTGATTTGCTACGATAGACTTCATTGTCCCTTTGCTAATATCAATCACATTCTGACAAATCTCAGGTTGTTGTGAGAAAACAAGTATGTTTTCCAAAATCGCGAAGCTGCCACTGCCTTCAGGAGTACTCCAATAGGTTTCACCATTATATTGGACAGGTTCACTCCCTTCCGCTTCAGTCTCAATCACCTGCATCATTGCATCTGGGTCTGTAAGATGTACAGTTGCGGAAAGACTGGGTGGGTCTAAACTCGTTAGGAAAACTGCAAAATCTTGGTTCAGATCCAAGCCAATCTCCTCTAACTCGGCTAAACTTTCAAATCCAGCGCCGAATGCACCTGCTAAAATTTGCGAAAGAAGTTCTGGTGATTCGCCAGCTTGAGGGACCAAGTCCGATGCCACTGCGTTAATTCTGTCATCCAAATCAAGCAAGCTGGGACAATAAATTACGCCTAAGGTAGTCTCAGGAATTAAATTTAGGACACTGTCTTTGGGAATTTCAAGAGGTGCAACCTCAGATTTTTGGGAGGTCGTGCCAGCCTCGTGGCCATCAGCTTGTGCAATGTTAATTGATTGCGTTATAAAATAAGTCCCAAATAAAATAGTTGTTAAGAGTGAGAGTACGATAAGTGGTAAAGTGAAACGTTTGTTCATTTTTATTTTCTCCTTAGAGCAGATATGCTAATAGCATATTTGCTCCGAATAGGTATTATTTTTGATTTTCGGCTATTCTTGCTGCGAGCGCGTTAATCTCGTCATTGGAAGTTAGGACACTGATTTCAACTTCGTAGTGGCGGCGACCACCGGGTTCAATATGTTGGAGAGTTCCGCTTTCGCGTTCTGCTGCTCTACCGTTAACTCGGCAGTTTGACGGTTCTAAACCCATCACATAGGCACCCTGTCCGCACATCTTCCACTGGACAAAGTAAGGAAATTGTGTTTTGTGGTACCGTACAGCGATTCCGATGCCTTGACCATTATTAAAACTTCGGTTGACAAGCGCAACACGTATATGGTTGTCAACATCGGGTTCCATCTCATGATAATAGACCTGTTCTTGGAAATCAACAGTGGGTGGTTCCCCGAAGTTATAATTTGATAGGTTGTTTTTAGCGTGTTCGTCCCGCGGCGTTACCTGTGAGGAGGGTGCCAAAAGTTCACTCCCATCTGCGAGTATTGGGAAACCAATATTAATGTGGAAAAGATACATGTGTGGACAATCCTGATACCCAAGGTTTTCTATTATGTCTTCAATATGCAGTTTATTCGATCCTAATTCTGTCCAAATACGTCGGGTACGACACAAATGTTCACCTAATGCTGCGGTTTCTGTAACCTTTCCTTGCACCCATAAGATGTATCGATCACCCTCCCAACGACTATCCACCCAAACGTTTTTCGCAGGAATATGAGAAACCCTGCCATGAAGTCCAAGTTCCACATCTCCATCTACGTTCGGAGCACCTGCTTGCGTCATCCCACAAGTTGTAAGCAACCCTCCATAGAATCCGCGTAACCATCCGAGACCTTCAGGTTCATAATACGCTGCCGCTACATCACCAGTCCCTGAACGCCAACATAATGGAATTCCATTATAATCCGCATAAGATATATCAAGACCACGGTTTGGAAGTACTGTGAAATTCAATCCTGAACCAGTCCTGAAACCGATCGCATCCGTCCCTTTTTCGTTTCCATCATTAAGTTGGTATACCTTGGCTTCAGCAACTTGTGAGATGTCACCTAAGTGGCGAAGTAGTTTTACTCTATCATAAGCTTCTCCATATAAATGTATCAATTATAGTTCTCCTTAGCGTTACGGATGTATGAATCAGGTCAAGTAATCCTAATTGACGGAATTATAGCATTAACATATAGAAAATACAAGCGGGTATTTCAACCTTATAGAGAAACCATGAGTAAAAAAAGATAGTAAAAAGTTAACAACCCTTATCCGCCAGAACGCAAAATCTCTGCTGCTTTATGTATAGTTTGCAGCTTCTGCACGGCAATTTCTGTTGTATTTACAGGACGATCAGCGAAAGTACCGAAACCACAGTCCGGATTAAGATAAATCTGTTCAGGATTGCGGTGTTTTAAAAGTGAACGTACTTTTGCTAATACAAAATCAACAGATTCTACCTCTGTGGTGCGTGGGTCAACTACGCCGAGTCCCACCTCTTTGTCTTTCGGCAGTTCACCCAAAACATCAATGCTGCCAGCGCGTTCTGTAGCATATTCCAACACAAACTGATTGACGTTCATCTTGCTAAAATAGGGAATAAGGAGATCATAGGAACCACGAAGTAGCACATCTTCCTGTTGACTCCAGTTGCCACGACAGACATGGAGTGCGGTCTTCATTTTTTCATCTATCCCATCAACGACGCGATTCATCAGTTCTACCGCGAAATCAAGTTCTTCTTCTGGGCTATTTTTTTCTGAAAGGGCAGCACACATAAATGTATGGGTTTCATGCGGTCCTGTGAAGGCGACTTCGGTCAGCACAGGTTCATCAAATTGCACAAATTCGCAGCCAACCTCTTGTAAATCGTGTAATTCCTGCCGAAGTATTGCGACAACATCATCACCCAAGGATTCTTTGTCAGGATAAAATTCGTAGGATAACTTCTTAACCCACATTGAACGGGTTAGAAGATACGGACCGGGAAGTGTAACCTTGATAGGTTTTGTTGTGTGCTGTTTGAGAAAAAGGTAATCGTTTAGTACAAGCGGCAAGGTGCGTTTCAACTTTCCATCAACAACCGGATTTTTTAAAGCAAAGGCAGGAACATCTAAAGCGTTAAGTAATTGTTCAAATGCGGCTTTATCTTCAACATAGTCAAGCATTTCTGCCAGTGTCATCAATCGGATTCCGCCAATACGTCCAGTGATAAATGAATAGAAATTATCTCGACGTTGTTCCCCATCACTGACGATATCTACTCCGTTTGTTTCTTGTAAATTTAGGCTTTCAAGCACTGCCTCGTCTGCTATGGCATTGAAGTCAGTATCTGTAACGCGCCCCTTCTGTTTGTTTCGTAATGCCCGTGACACTTCTCTTGAGCGGGGCATGCTGCCGACAACAGTCACGGGAAATTGTGGGAAATTGTTCATTGTTTAAATCTCCTACTATCATTTAACTCCATCTGTTAAGTTTCATTCATGGAAATGAGAGTTCCCAAGAGTTCAGTGAACAGCAAAAGTTCGTTAGGATTCAATCATCTGTTGATTTTACTAACTCTCTTTCAAAAACCAGGATTACGGCATTTGTTTCCCCTAAAGCTGCTGTTGATTGGATAACCTTATAAAGTCGCCAACCTTCTTTTCCCTCACGATTAAGGATGCTCTCAAAATCAGGAATTTCTCTGGACTTAAAGACCGTCCCCTTCAGACTGAGTCTCACAGTTTTATATTCGTATTTCGTCATTGCAGTACCTCGTTAAGACGCTGTTACATAAGGGCGTGTGTCGATGTAATAGACCAGATGCCCTTCGTTTTCTCTGAAACCAATTGAGCAATAAAAGGACTCTTCACAACTTTCAACGATGTAGCCCGTGATGAAGGTAGCGCCCATTTTTTCAAGTTCAAGACATAGGCGTTCACCCAACAGAACCGCTAATCTGCTATTATCTGATTCAATTAGCGACCCGTTATTGTATTTCAGATTATCTCCTTGATAGCGGATGTCAACGGAAAATTCCATGATGTGTGCGGAAAGTCCATCAAAAGTAGCGCGTGCCAGTCCGATAAGTTCTGTCTCAGCGTAGGCAGCTACGATGAGATGCGGGTGTTCTAATATCCGTGCTGCGACTTCTTTACCAAATCCAACTTCACAAATATTGTTTCGTTCATAGAAGTCGAATAACGCATCGGCAGTGATGGTGGGGTTGACTTGGATGTCTAAGTGTTTTTGTGGTGTCATGGTTTGCCCTTTACCTTATAATTCGTATCTTACGTAGTAGGATTTCTTTAATTTCCTAAAGTCTGGCATTTTGTAGTTCTCCATTATGCATTTTTTACTCGTTATGCGATCTTACACGCACAATTTCCCCGTTTTTAACCGTTTTCAACACAACATTGACTTGAGAAATCAAAGGCACAAGATCCTCAAAGCAATTACTTTCAGCTTCCAACAGTATAATTCCAATTTCAAAATTGTCCAAGTTTTGTCGGTGTGGAATACCCTGATCCATTGTTATAGAGGTATTCTCAATATAGCAACTCTGATAAAGGGTCAGAGGGACTTCTTAGAGCGTTCATGTATCTTCGGATTCTACTATAATCTGCGCTGGAAGCAACTTAACGCCATATCTTTTTTGCAATGCACGTAAGTCGGCAAAGTCTGTATCCTGCAATACGTACCCAGAGTGTGAACGCACCTGGTAATCGACCGATAAACACCGGACTTGCCGCCCTCCGATAAAACCTACAGCGTTTAGTTCCGATTTAGTAATAACCCAGTCAATATCGCCAGGACCGTAGATCGCGCCGCCATCGTTGGTCAGTTCAATGACATGAAAGTCAATCTTTCCATGCGATTGATGTCCCATTACAAAGTTTCGATCCTTACGGTCGTCGGTATGAATGTCGACAAATCCACGTGCGAAAAGTGCCTCGGTGAGTATTGCTGAATCCTCCCACGAAAGAATAATATCCAAATCTGCATGTTCGCGGGTGCATTCCGCTAATAGAGCATCAACACCCCAACCACCATCAATCCAGACTTTGATACCAAGTTCATCAAAGAGATCCAGGAACCAGTGAACCATATCAGCGGTCATAGAGCTTAAACAAAACATATCACAAGTTATATGAACCCTCGTCAGAGTATCTTCAGTGCAGCTTCGTATGTATCTCTAACGGGATATTGGATATCCTCCTATAGTTTCTGCAATATCCTGAGGTAACCGCCCAAAACGTGTGATAAAATTCTCGATCAGATATGAGTTCACAACTCATCAATCCCATCTTTTTGACACGACCTGCCTTAATATCAGCGCGAGCTTCTTCTGCAAGTTTTGCAAGTAGATCCTGGGATTCAGCAAAAGTCTTATCCCATCGGCGTTCATCTTCAAGTTCTTCAAGAATAATGGCAGCAATAAAATCCTGTTTTTCGGGAGGCAGTTTATATACCTCAGTAAGCACTTTTTCAGGCAGCTGCGTCATAATCGTTCCTCCTATGCCAATTCAGGTTTTATATCACACGTAGGTCAACATCTATATCAACATCCCGCGTAAGCGTATTTGTTACGGGGGAAGCGGTGAGGGTTTCCTCCCACAACTTTTCTAAAACTTCGTCATCTGCATCCGATGCAACATAAATTGTGCCGCGTACCTCTTTAAAACCGCTATGCCCCTCTTGTTCTGTGCCGAGAAAAACGAAAATATTGTCAATCTGACCGCTTAAGGATATTTCTAATTCATCAATTTCAATTTTCTGTTGCGATGCCCGAATCTGGAATCCCATTGCCAAACATGCCCCAAGCGCGCCGAGAACATATTCAACGGCACTCGGCGCAGCATCCCGCACATCAAAACTTGCGGGTTGTCCCACCGACCATGAATGATTTCTGCAGAAAACCTTCGCCTGCAAACCGCCATCCCAATGGATACGCGTTTGCCATCGATAATCCCGTGCCTGTTCATAAGCGGCATCGGCATCTTGCTCCACTTCTCCGCGTTGCACGAAGTATTTGTTATGCTCTGTTGCGGGGCGCCATCCAAGGTAAGGATTTTCAGTCATCCGACACCACGCGGGCAAATCCTCTTTGACGCTAATTTCTGTGCTGCGAATCTCCAATACTTCACCATCTGGCACTACCTCCATTGATTTCCGAATAAGGAGTAGTAGCCCCGAACCGCAGTCAAGGTTTCCACCTTCGCATATATGAGGAGTTTGTAAGGAATCTGGTGCTTGTAAATCTTCTTCTCGCATCTGTTTTATACCATAAAAATTTGAAATATGAGGTAAGAATCTTTTGTGAAGAAAGTTTTTGTGTATATTTAGAAGGACTTAATGTAATGAAGTGAGTGTTTTAGATAATAGAAAATTATATCTTAGATGTGTTATTGTTAGGGAATTTGAAATGAGAAACCCTCCCTGGTAGGTGTGCCAACAAAGTAATGAAGATACTCATTAAACTTTCGTAAGAAAACCTATACCACAAAGGGAGGGAGACTCTATGATCAGTCTTGGGATTCAACTGACCCCATTTGGCTGTTTCTGCTGCAGTTAGCAGGAACTCCTTTTCCCAATGTCAATAGGTAATACTGGATCCACCTGTGATTAAGAACTCGACAGCCTTTGCCCCACCTACAATTGCAGCACTATCTACCAAGTTATCTTCATCAAGGTTACGCTTTTTAAAGCACGGGGAACAAACCCAAATCGTTCCACCGACTTCAACGAAATCTGACATGAGTTGTTGGAGCGGTGCGAAACCTTCCTCGTGAATATCATCGGCGTAACCGTTTTGCGAAAGATGCACGCCCTCAGTGCTGAGGAACACAACCGTTTCAACGCCGGATGCAACGGAAGCGTTCGCGACAACAAAACCGACTGTCGCTTTATCCGTGTTATCTTTCGCATGTGTTATGCTAATCATCAACTTAGCCATTAGGAATTTTCTCCTTTTTTAATATAAAAATAGGCACTGTCTTCACCACAACAATCTGCGAGAAGTTCATTGCCTTTCATGTTACACCATGCAGCGATGTCCACAGGTGCGCCTGGGTCCACTGCGCGGACTTGTGCAATCTGTCCCGATTCAAGAGTTCTCATGGATTTCAATAGCGCGATAATAAGGTCACCGCATCCGAGTTCACCTAAATCGAAAATTGCATCTGGAATAATATCAGGTAAAATGTTTGTCTCTTCCATACACATAAAGATACCACAGAATCAATCTGAAGTCAATCCAAATTTTTGTAATTTACACCAAGTATATTTGAGTTCTTAAAAATTGGAAGTAGGGTTAGGTGCATCACCTAACCCTACTTGTCTCTGTAAATTCAGCATGTTTATGCGTGCACTATTTTCTACCGTTCAAGCCACCCCGGTAACCTCAAGTTCTCAGATAATTGCCATGCTGTAAGATATAGCGATGCTGTCCAACGCACGGCTTCACGCGAGCGGTCTTTTGTAAAATCAAGCAAAGCAGGGGAAGGGTTCTGTAGGTTTTGATAATCGTCAACAAGCTCGTAAACGCGATCTACCAAACTGTGTTCAGCTTTTATCTGTTTCACAATCTCGGGTATCAAATCGCCAACCGGTTTAACCCGTTGTCCCTTCGCGAGTTCAGCAGGATCAAGTTTCAACATTTCAATTGACGCATCGACTTTCTCATGGATACCAGCATGTAATTTTGTGCCATCCTTCTGAACGATTCCGTCGAAATGCACCGTGAGATGCAGAGGTTGGCACATATCCTGTGCGTAATGTGCAAGGAAGCCCGCGTAAACATAACATTTGTATTGTATCATAGGATTGTCGGGCCATTTACGATACTCTGCAAAAGCGATGGCAAGCCTTTGTGTCCATTCCGCCACTGTGTAAGGCAAATATCCAACTTTACTGGGTTCAAGTTCCATCTCTGCACACAATTTGATAAACGCGTCCCGATCCGCGGGTATGGCATTTTCTTTGATAAGTTCAAGATCAAAGTAGTGTTCCGCGTGTTCTGCTATCCGTGCATGTGGCATATCACGGTTCTTTGAAATATCCGGGTCATAAGCGCAATGGGCAATCATTTTTCCCGCCGAACGGAAAAATTCAGGCATCTCTTCTGGTAGTGCTTTAACCGATGCTTGCGTTAGGATGTCATGTCCACCGCCCCACCATGCCCAAGCAGGTGTGGTAAGGATAAGTGAAAACAGGATCAATACGTTAAGGAAACGTTTCATAATTTTCCTCTCAGAGTTGTTTAAGGTAAAGATAGATTTTAGTTAGCGGCAAGATATTCACCTGACTCAGCATCCTGCCATTGGAATTGAAGTTCAGCAGTTTCATGTGGTTTAAACGCTATAGCAACGTCTTCAACAGGAGGTCCTACAATCTCAATCTGACTGAGATCTGCAGTGCCGTAACCCAATTCATCTGCATAGCGGAAAAGCCCGATCTCCATCGGTTCAAATCCCATTGCTTTTGATGTCACAGCGTCCGCTGCAAACACATCACCACTTGCAACTGCGATACCAAGTGGAACAGAATTAGTGCCGCCCGGACCGTTGCCTTGTAAGCCAACAGTACCATCAACGATTGCAATGTCAGGTTTTAGATAGCGTGAGAGTCGAAGTAGATTAATATTGAGCGTCTGTGCTTCGCGTGGTAGTTCACGATCACCATGACTGTGATATCCATGCATTTTAATGCGATCATCCTTATGTAGCGTTCCCATTATCATATTCTTCATAGCAAGCGTCACAACGCCAGCGTCATGTGTTTTGGCTATGGCAACAGAAATTGTGCAAGGGCAATCCAGAACAGTCTTCGGCATCTGCACAGTATCTTTCTCACGATCAGACAGAAAAACTTTTGTCTCTACCCATTCAGTTTCTTGATGCAGATCAACGAGTTGAATAGGTATATCGAATTCCGCCTGTAGTGCTTCATAACCAAAGATTTGAAATGCCTCACCAGAAAAAGATTCATTCGCACCTTCAGCGATAATGACTTCTTTTGGGGGTTGTGGTGTGCTAAGAAGGAAATCCAGCGCGCCACGCATTACATCTACATGTGAGGAAGCAAGTTGATTCGTGCTGGAAAGAAAATTCGGTTTTAACAATACCTGTTCACTGACTTTCGGTGTGATGTCATCTCTGATATTGTTTAGTGCCTCATAAACGTTGGAACGTCGTCTACCAGTTTTGGCAAGACCAACTTTTGTAGCGTTCGTAGCCATAAAGTATCTCCTTTTTTAAATTTAAAACATGTCTTGTTGTTGGGTATTATCCATCATCTAAAATCGGACGTAAAAATCCATTATGTTTATCTAATAGTGCAACAGCATCGGTTCGGTTAATTTCTTTTAGCAACATCACAATTGCTGTCTTTGCGCTTCCATTTGCCTGTTTTAAAGTGGCATCGGCGAGTGCGGCATCAACTCCAGTAACCGTTTGAACAATTCGGATGCTCCGCTCAACTAATTTTGTGTTTGAGGCGTGCACATCCACCATCAAATTATTGTAAACTTTGCCCAACTTTACCATAGATATGGTTGTGAGCATATTGAGAACTAATTTTGTTGCCGTTCCCGCTTTCAATCGGGTTGAACCTGTAATTATTTCCGGTCCCACGATAGGCGTGATGAAATGGTCAACATACGCTTTTAATTCTTCTACTGGTGGAACACAAGAGAAAAAAATAGTCTTGACTCCGATGGCGTGTGCTTCTTTTAAAGCCCCTAATACATAAGGCGTTCGTCCGCTACTGGCAATCCCTACAAGCACATCTTGTGATGTTAGTTGGTGTTCTCGGATAGCTTGTGCCCCACGCTCAGGTTTATCCTCTTCACCTTCTACTGACCTGCGTAAAGCAATGTCTCCGCCTGCGATAATACCTTGAACCATGTCTGGCTCAGTGCTAAAAGTTGGCGGACATTCAGAGGCGTCTAATACACCCAGTCTACCGCTCGTTCCAGCGCCAATGTAAAATAATCTTCCACCGTGACGAAACGCCTCAACGATCATCTCAACCGCATGCGTGATAGCCTCAGATTCTGCTGCCACTGCTTCAACAACTTTTCGATCTTCCGCGTGAAAAATTTGAACAATTTCTGATATTGATTTTAGATCAATGTCTGTTGAGTTTGGGTTTTGCTGTTCTGTAATCACTATGAAATATAAAGTATCGCGTGTCGGAATAAATCTAAATCAATGGTAACTGAAGGTAACATTTATCGAGCTTACAAAGCCCTCCCACAAGAGAGTTTTATCGCAAAAATTATAGACGTACCTTTGCTAACAACACTGCGCCATATACCGGTTCATGTTTCGGAAAAATCACAGATCCACCTATGATTATCTTCTCAATCCATCTTTGCAGTTTATTTGCTAAAATAGGTTGGTGTAATAAAATCCCACCAGAAAAAACGATCCCAAACGGATGTGTGAGTTCCAATTGCATTGTCACTGTTTCTACTGCACATGCAAGCTCACTGACAGCGGCGTCAATTATTACTTTTGATTTTGTATCACCGATTTCGATTGCTTTAAACACTACTGCTGCTAATCCCGCTATTTCGTCTCTACTTGCCGCATGTGTCCACCGAATTAAATCGTTCGGTGTATCTAAATCAAGTTTATTCAAAATTAGGTTTGTCAATTCAGTGGGGGATTCACGTTTATCTGCGGCGCGTGCGACTGCTTGTAGTCCTTTTAACCCAATATCGTAACCACTCCCCTCATCACCAAGTAGGTATCCCCAACCACCAGTACGTGCTTCTTTACCGTGTTCATTGATACCGTAGACGATAGACCCTGTGCCAGAAATAACAATTACGCCTTCCTTTTTTCCAGTGCCACCAACTAATGCAATATGTGCATCGTGTGTTAGAATCCGATTTTTGTTTATTCCTATCTCATCACAAATCTGTCCAATGACCTCTCTGTCTTCCTCACGCCCTAACCCTGCCATGCCTATACAGAAATTGAGAGAATCTAAAGCGGTCATTCCAATGTGTGCGGAGAGTTCGGAAATAATTTCTTTCAGGACCCTTTGTGTCTTTTCTGTTCCAACTGCGTGATAATTTGATGGCCCTGCTTGAACTTTTGCTATATGCTTACCGGTCTCTGTCGTCAATAGACCAACCGTTTTGGTGCCTCCCCCATCAATGCCGATGATATAACCCATTTTGTTCCATTTCTTATGAGAAAATGATCTTTAAAGGAATCGCTATCAAACGCGTTTGTTGTTAAATCAGGTTTACAAAGGTGATTCGCGACAATTGAATGAATCAGAAGTAAAACAAATCCTATTGACAAAACCACATGAAATCGTTTACAGTAATATATCACAATTCAATTGAAAACACAATCAAATTTAATCTGGAGCCTCACATGATCAAGTCAAAGTTTCTTATCTTAATGATTTTTATCGGAAGTGTTACGTATCTCGGTTGTTCACAAGATGCATCGCAAATAGAGTGGAGACAGGTAAATAGTGGCACTGACGCACATCTGTACGGTATTCATTTTGTGGATGCTAAACTTGGGTGGGCAGTTGGTACTGATGGCGTTGTTTTGTCCTCAAAAGATGGGGGCAATACTTGGGCTGGATCAGATACAAAATCCATAACGAAAGACACTTTTTTTACTCAAGTAAGTTTTACAACGACAAATAATGGTTGGCTTGTGGGCATAGGAAAAGTTTATTACACAGGTAGCGGTGGTAATTCGTGGAACATTCAACACCAATTACGAGTTGCAGGAGCGAAACCACCTGGCATTTTAGATATGCATTTTGTTAACACAACAGAAGGATGGGCTGTTGGGGGAATCGATCCTAAGGGAATCAGCACTATTCTCCACACCCGAAATGGTGGTGGCAAATGGGAAAAAGTCATGAATCCTGCAGAGAAACATCTATGGGGTGTTTATTTTGTAGATTCTGACCACGGTTGGGTTGTTGGTGAAGAAGGTGTGATTCTGCATACACAAGATGGTGGGAAACAGTGGGAACTTCAAAACAGTAACGCTGAACAACCTTTATTTGCTGTCCATTTTGCGGACCTTATGAATGGTTGGGTTGTGGGGACAAATGGTTTGATTCTGCATACCGCTGATGGAGGGCAAACTTGGGAGCGCCAGGAAAACCCAATTAAATTGAGTTTACGGGATGTAGAATTTAAGAATGAAAAAGAGGGGTGGGCAGTCGGAGAAGAAGGTTCAATTTTACACACAACGGATGGCGGTACTACGTGGAATCAATACGTTTCACCTACAACAAATAATTTGCAGGATATTTTTCTCTTGAAAAAATCGGGTTGGATCGTTGGTGAGAAAGGTACTATTCTGCGGAGTCATTAGATTTTGTGGACAATGGGTGGAAATTTCCGACAAAGGAGAAACCTATGAATACATATCGGGTTGCAATTTTAGGTTGTAGAGGACGCGGCACAGCAGCTGCACGGGCATATCACACGCATCCACGTACTGAGATTGTAGCACTTTGCGATTTGATTGAGGAGAGACGCAATACATTAGGCGATGAAGTTAACGTCACTGCACGGTTCGCTGATTTAGATGAGATGATTCAGCAGACCTCACCAGACATCGTGGCAATCCCAACTGGCACGGAGTTTCACTACGATTTGTGCATGCGCGTGTTAGAACACGGTGTGCATATTGAGGTAGAAAAACCGATGTGTGTCGATCTTGTGCAAGCAGATGCCATCATCGCAAAATCAGAAGAAAAAGGTGTACAGGTTGCGGTGCATCATCAGGGCAGAGTCGGTGCGTCTATGCAAGCGATTGCGCGTGCCTTCAATGCTGGTAAGATCGGTGAATTGCGGTATATGTATGGTAGCGGTAAAGGCTATTACGGCGGTTACGGCTTGATGAATATCGGCACCCACATGCTCAACAACATGCTACATTTTGGAAAGCGATGTGAAAGTATTATGGCTCAACTGACGACTGGTGGAAAGCCGATTACGCCCGAAGACGTCGCTCCATCACCGAGTGGTATGGGAACAATCGCAGGCGAATATATCACCGCAACAATGCAGTATACAGGAAACGTTACCGGCACGCTGCTGCAACACCGTTTTAACAAGATGGACACGAACGCTTATTCTATGGAACTTTTTGGCACTGAAGGTAGACTTTTTTGGAAAAGCGGCGGCGCATGGCATTTACCTATACCGCACTATCTTCCCGATGGCACAAACGACAACTGGGAAACGTTGGAACTTGTCTATCCTGACCATTACAACCCAAAGAGTAGTGCATCGGAAGCCGATTACTGGTTTGTTGAAGAATATGTCAATGCCTTGGATGAAGACAGAGAACACTTGTGCAGTGGTTATGCAGGACGACATATCATTGAGATGATGATGGGTATATTTGAATCTGCGGCTTATGGTACGCGTGTGAATCTTCCGCAAGATGACCGACAGCATCCGTTGCTGCGGTGGCGTGAAGAATTAGGCATGCAACCACCAGCAGAAATGCCACGCGGCTACGGTGAGTGGGTAACGTTGGAATCCAAGCGAATCAGTTAATAAATTCCTACATTATCTGCGCAATGATAGCGTTTGTCAGCAATCCGGCTTCACCTGAACAACGGATCGGCTCACCTGTTTTGAGATGATTGACAAAATCTTCCACAAGTCCTGTGTGTGTATACGGCAACGGTGTTTGATGCAATTCCACTTGTCCATCTGATTTTGTTTCAAGTGTTAGATTCCCTGAATTCAATGGCGAACACCGTAAACAACCTGTTGTCCCGTAAACCTCAACATCGTCAATGCCGACGCCGACATTCCAGTTGATATTCGCAACAGCATGCGCGCCGCTTCCAAAACGGAGGGAAAACACAGCAGAATCGTCAACTGCAGCATCTAAATGTACCGTTTCTGCGTAGCCCTGTGCCGATGCAATGTCTCCCATCAAATACTGGAGTAAACTGATGCGATGACTACCGATGTCCATTAACACACCGCCGCCGCTAATCTCTGGGTTAATCCGCCAATTTTTCAAGTCTTGACGATTCGGGTTATAGTAACTGGTGCAATTGATCCGTGCCAGCACAACATCCCCGATTGCACCTTCATTCATCAATGCTTTCATCTTCACGACATTCGGGTAGTGGTTTCGGTAGTAAGCGAGCATCAAGGTAACACCTGCATCACGGCAGGCATCTACCATCTGTTGACATTCTGCTACAGTCATCGCCATCGGTTTTTCGCAGAGAACATGCTTGCCTGCACGTGCGGCAAGGATTGTCTGTTCACAGTGAAGATATGGCGGCGTAGCAATGTAAATCGCATTGATTTCGTCATCTGATAGGAGTTGATCAACATCGGTATAGACACGTTTTGCGCCGTGCCGCTCTGCAAAGTCTTGTGCCTTCGCGAGGTCCCGCCGCATGACTGCAATGAGTGCTGAATCGTCAACGGTGTAAAGCGGCGGCCCGCCCTTATGTTCAGCGACATTGCCACAACCGAGTATTCCCCATCTGAGTAGGGCCATAAAATGCATCCCATCCAATGTGTTACGTGTTTTCAACTGGATTCGGTTCCGTTAGTGTCGTTTTTTAATCCCAAAGTTTGCAGGAATGCACTAAGGTTTGGTGCCTGTATTGATACACGGCGCAACTGCCTAAGACCTTGTAATGTTTCAATACGCTCAAGCGTTGATTTCACCGCTTGCAAGTTTTGTTCATGGAAACGCACCTCTAAATTTTCAACAATTCCCTCAATAAGGCTTTCCCGTGTACCTTGTTCAATGCCTTGTTCAATGCCCTGTTCAATACCTTGTTGCAAGAAATGTTGGATGACCGATGATTCGTGCATAGTTGCCTCCAATACAATATCACGTATAGTTTCATAATCAAATATTAAACCACTCAAAATTGCTAAATCAGTCAGATAATCTGCCTTGGCAGATGTATCCACAGATACTGAATCCGCAACCTGAACACATTCCCGCAGCCAGTTATCACGTGACATACCTGCTGGGGGCTTCATCAACGGCGTAAAAGGAATCAAACCTTTTAATCGTGCTTCTAAAAACGTTTCGCCCTCTAAATCACACAGTCGGATAACCTTGTATTGGATGCGGATCTCGTACCCCGGCACCTCTTGAAAATACTCACCCGGATCTGTTTTGCCTGCCTCCGGATGAAGATAGATAACATGTGAATAGACAGGCAGCCCAAAAAACTCAATACCTCTCCCTACGTAACCCGCGATACGCCGCGGCATCGGCACTTGTGTACTGTCGTGCGTTTGCATTTCTAAATGCACAATGGCTTCCTTGCCGAGAACGTTTGCATGTATAAAACTATCCGCACGATTGGACTTGACAGTGGGTTGTTCGGTTTCAAGGACACCAATCACTTCTATCTCAGAGGTGTTGAGACAAAACCAGAGCCAATCCTCGGGGTTTTGATGAATGAGAAGCTTTGAAACAGTATCATATTGTTGTTGGGTGTTGGATGCCGATTGCTCTGAATTTTGTAACATATCAAGGATGTCTGCTGAGAATATGGAGTTAGCGTCAGTCCTTCCCACGAATGCGTTTTAAAGCTTAACACACATCGGCAGTAGAAGTCAAATAATTTTGGCAATAATGCGTTTATTTGATGAGAGACACTCCTTCAAGAAAACAGGGAAGTCTCAACTCAATACCCATATTTTCTTTTGCATGTTAAACGAAAATCTATTAGGATGTTGTAAAAAATAGGAGGATAGACGATGGCAACGAATTCGACACTTGAGAGAATCTATCCATTTTTTATTGTTGATAACCTTGCCGAGTCAATAGAATTCTACAATCAAAAACTCGGTTTTAAAACAGATTTACTTGTCCCTGAAGACGATCCGTATTTTGGTATCGTGTGTCGTGATAATGTGCGGATACTTCTCAAAGAGATTACTGAATATATCCACCCAGTGCCAAACCACACCCGGCATGAGTGGGCACGCTGGGATGCTTTTATTCTGACATCTGATCCGGACGCACTTTATGCGGAGTATCAGTCTCGTGGGTTAGAATTTCACGAGCCGCTTGAAGATACTGATGACGGGCTGCGTGCGTTTGAATTGAAGGATCATGATGGTTATGTTTTGTGTTTTGCACAGCCGCTTTGATTAGATAAAAAATCAGGTTTTTCAAGTACTGAAGCAGGATGTTGTTTATAGTGAAACTTTAGAATTAACAGGACATTTTGAGGTGTAGGAGGGAACTCCGATTCCCGACTATCAGTGAGTTTCATCGCGATTCGGAGATCACTCCTACAAAAAATGTGCAATCTTTAATTTCAAAGTTCACCATAAATTACTATTTTGTGTCTTTGAGTTCTTGTATTATCTTCTTAATAGTGATCTCTGATTCATCGTTTCCTTGTTGTTTAACCATTTTTAATACTGTCTGGAAATCAGCGTTTGCTTCCTCAACTCTACCAAGAAGATATTTAGCAATGGCGCGGTGGACATACGCATCAGCTAAATCAGGATTTATAAGTATTGCTTCATCATAGTCATCTATAGCTTCCTCATACTTGCCGAGTTCAATGTTTACAGCACCACGATAAAGGTAGGCTTCAGCAAAGTCAGGTTTTAGGAAAATAGCTTTGTCTAAGTCAGTAATTGCTTCCTTATGTTTGCTAAGAACCTTATTTGCATTTCCTCTATTAGCATATATGTCAGCTAAATTTGGGTTTAGACGAATCGCTAAGTTATAATCAGCAATAGCCTCTTCATGATTACCAAGATGTTGTTTTGATTTTCCACGATTGATATAGGCTATAACAAGATTGGGGTTTATACGTATCGCTTCGTCATAGTCCTTGATGGCTTCTTTATGTTTACTAAGAGTACTCTTTACTGATCCGCGAGTAAAATACTCTGCATAGGAATCTGGATTCAAACGAATTGCCTTATCAAGGTCGTGAATAGCTTCCTTATATTGCCCAAGGGCAGCATTCGCACCACTCCGATTAAGATAGAAACCTACATAATTTGGTTTTAAACGAATTGCCTTATCAAAGTCGTCAAAAGCTTCATTATATTTCCCAAGTATCATCTTCGCAACACCCCGATTAGAATAGGAATCAGCGGAATTCGCTTGTAGACGACTTGCTGTCTCATAGTCCTTCTTGGCTTTCTTATGTTCTCCAAGCGATCTTTTAGCATTACCGCGAAAAACATAGGCTTCAATGAAATTGGGATTTAGACGAATTGCTTCCTTATAGGCAGAAAACGCCTCTCCTTGTTCACCTTGCTGCCAATGAAGAAAACCAATTGATAGCCATGCCCCAGAGGCAAGATCGTTATTATTTCCTTCTGCTACGTTAGCGATAGAACGCAATATTTCCATGGAATCATCAATTTTCCCATCCTGTTTTAACCTATACGCTTTAGCCACTGCTTTATCAATAACTGATGCCTTGGGGTTTCCTTCGATTTTCTGCAGTGTTTTTTTTGTCTGTGCCGTTTCCTCAGATTTTATTGCTTGAACGATCTCAATGATATCTTCGGTGTTTAAGTTCAAATCTAAACTATTAGGACGCATTACTGTAATAAAGGCAGCGATACCAAGAAGGAGAGTACCAACAGCTATAAAAATAGCACAACAAATTTTTATAAAACTTTTGTGCTTGCCAAAGAAAGTTTTATCCTCAGTCGTGCCATCTAAGGAATTGATCTGATCGGATATGGGAGTCTCCTCTGGATGTTCAGTATCCTCTGTTTCTTCTGCTTGCCTCTCAGTTTGCTTAGGATTTTTCATTTGTTCCGATTCCATTTTATCACCACCTTCATTTCGCTGCGCATCCGTGCCCCCTTTCACAAGCCCTTCACTCACCATCAACATTAGGCTTCTTCTCCTGCTCTTTCGCAAGCTCCAACGCCTTTTGCATATCCCTCTCTGCTGCACTCATTTGACCCAATGCGCGCTTTGCTGCCCCACGATTGATATACGCATCAACAAAATCTGGGCTTAATTGTATCGCTTTATCATGATCAGCAATAGCCTCCTGATGTTGATCGATCGCATTTTTGGACACACCACGATGTGTATATGCAGCTGCAGAATTCGGATTAAGACGGATCGCCTCGTCAAAATCGGTGATCGCTTCCTCATATTTTTTGAGGGCACGCTTCGCCCTTCCGCGATTGATAAATGCCTCAGCAAAATCGGGTTTCAGATGGATTGCTTCGTCATGGTCAGCAACAGCCTCCTCAGCGTCTCCAAGTTTGCTTTTCACAACACCGCGACCGGTATACGCATCAGCGAAATCTGGCATGAGTTCAATTGCTTGGTCATAAGCAGAGATTGCCTGATCGTTTTCATTTTCTTCTGAATGGAGGTATCCAATTGAGAAAAACGCGCGGGCAACAAGGTCGTCATTGACTCCTTTAGCTGTGTTTGCGATGGATCTCCATTTTTCGATCGCCTCCGGGATTTCGCCAGCATTTTGCAGCCTGTAAGCCTCAATGATAGCCTTGTCTTCAAGAGATAAATCCGAATTTTGCTGAATATCTTCAATAGTTGTCTTGAAAATTTCAACCTTATTCGGATTGTTGAAGTCTTTACTTGTTAACTTGGATATAATTTCTTTAAGTTTGGCCTGATGATTCTCGATTTCCTTGAGAGACAGTGCCGCTGCTTTGGCATGTTTTTCCGCCTCGGTAGCCTGTCTACTCGCTTCGTTCACTCGGTTTTGCAATTGGGATTGTATGCTCTCAAACTTTTCATAAACCAAATACGCGGCAATACCTGTTACAATCGGAATCATAATCGTAAAAAAGACGAGAACTATGCAGATAAAGACTAACAACCGATTAATTAAATTGGAACGATCATTCAGATACTCGCGCTTTAATTCGTTGAAATCATGTTGAATGGAGGTATCAATAGTTGGTTCATCTTCTGGGTTATTATCTGAACTTTCTGTCGCTTCATCTATAGGAGGTTCAGGTGTCTGATTGAGTTTCTCTTTCATATTTCACCGCCTTCAGAGGGTTCTATAAAATATCTTGATTCAATAAATGTGCTACTCCTTATTCTCTTTATACATAAGCGATTTTAACATATACACAAATTCAAGTCAAACTGAAAATCAGTTGATTTTGGTAAACAGATGTGGTAACTTGATTACGACGAATAAACTAATAGAGTAAATCAATGGACAATTCTAACTATTTTCATATCCTTACTTTAGATGGCGGTGGCACACGCGGCATCTACACCGCCCAACTCCTAAACAAAGTAGAGCAGCTGCTTGATGTGCGTATCAGGGAATGTTTTGATCTCATCGTCGGGACAAGTACAGGCGCAATCATCGCAGGTGCTGTTGTCTCCGATATTCCGATGGATGAGATCGTGGAACTCTTTGAGATTGAGGCACCAGATATATTCCGAGAAAAATGGTATCGGAATCCGCTGTTTTTCAGTAAGTATTCAAACGAAATACTCGCGCAGGTTATCGCAAAACATATTCCCGCAAAACCCCTATCCGAAATATCAACGCCTTTGATGATAACAACTTCAGAGATTACAAAAAGTGAACTGCATATTTTTAGATCAAACTATATTGAAAAAATGAGTGAAGATGATTATGCAGATGGGGATGTTTGTTTGCGTGATGCAATCGTTGCCTCTTGTGCTGCACCGACATTTTTCGCACCTAAACACATAAAGAGTCATCTGTTATCTGATGGAGGCTTATGGGCAAATAATCCTTCTATTGCCGCTTATACGGAAGCACTTACAAATTTTGGGAAAGAGGCAACACAAGTTAAAATAGTGTCCATTGGCACGGGGCATTCTGTATCCATGTATCGGAAAAGACGAGGTTGGGGGTTTCTATCGGGGTGGGGCGGTATCAAGCTAATTTCTTACGTAATGACATTACAATCTCAGGCATCAGCAAATATGGTGAAACTTCTACTGAAGGATAATTACTTACGGATTGACCCGCCAATAAATTTTTGGGATATAGATACTGTTGGGCAGTTAGAAAATCTGAAAACACTCGCGGAAAGAGATTTCACCGAACATGCTTCGGAGATTGATACGTTTATTCGTTAGTCAAGGAATTCTCTCACTGCTGCACCGAACTGATCAGGGCAATCGTCATAGATAAAGTGCCCCGAAATGTTTGTCGGGTCCGAACAACCGATAAACACAAACTTTGCATTCGGAATAAACTCCTCATATTCCTTACTACCATTCAGTGAAATATCGTCATCATCCCCGTGCAGAATGAGGGTCGGTGCTGTGATGTTTGCAACAGCATCGCGGTAATCTGGTGATTTACCAATGCTGAAGTAAACTGCAAATGAACTCCACCCGCCAGGCATAGGTGGCACATCCATAAGAGATATATCATATCCCATCCCTTTCAAAAGATAGCGCCCTACTTGCGTATGTAAATCTACAAGATCGGCATCCGATTTTGAGAAAATAGCACCGAAATTGAAGTATTCCTTGACGAGTGAATCATACCTCGGTTGTTCTGCTGCAGGGATTCTGTCTCTAACAGCATCAAAGATATTCTTTCCCTTCTGTGGCGGCGTAAGCACACCTGCGGGGGCAACAAGGATAAGTTTTTCAACATGTTCTGGGAATTCGGCTGCGTAGAGTGCAGCAATAAAACCACCAAAGGAATGTCCGATTAACAGTAATTTCTCTTCTTTGAGGATGCGGCGGATACGTTCAATATCTGCAATCTGTGCGCCAATACCAAGCGTTTGTTCAAGTTTCGCCATATTTTTAGGATAATTTTTTGATTCAAAACGGTCAATCGGTCTGGTTGAGTTCCCCGCACCTCGTTGATGATAGTAATGGAAGGCGTATTGCTCCTCCAACGATTTTAGCCCTGTCCATGCATTTGCATAAGGTATCCCTGGACCACCGTGAACAATGACGACAGGTCTGCCTTTACCATATATATCAAAGTGAAGGGATATATCAGATTCCATGCGCCATGCAGATGAATCGGTCTGGTCTGGCGGGTCTAATGGTCCTCGTAAGTTTTCAGCCGTACTGACAGAACCGAACTTATAGAGAGGTTGTCCCATCTGCCAAAACATATATACTGCAGCAATACCTACTAATACAATGACACCCCCAACACCTATAAGCAAAAATTTTATTGATCTTTTCATTTTTACTCTCCTAACCCTATCAACCTCAGTGATCGCCAATCATAAGAAAAGCCCGAACAAGTTCGGGCATCTATGAGATTATATCTTTTTTATGATTGAAAGCGTTAAATCAATCCTGTTTCTGCGAGTGTGTTTCGGAGGGATTCAAGGTTCTTAGGCTCCATCGGTGCAAGCGGAAGGCGCACTTTTCCATTGAGTTTCGCCATCAACATTAACGCAGTTTTTGCTGGAATTGGATTCGTTTCAATAAACAGATTAACTGCTAAAGGCAAGGTTTTATAATGGAGCTTCCGAGCAAGTTCAAGATTTCCAGCGTGAAAGGCGTTACACATTTCCGCTACATCGGAGGGTGACACATTAGCAACGACCGAGATAACCCCTTTCCCACCTACTGCCAAAATCGGTAACGTGTTGACATCATCACCTGAAAGAACAACGAAATCATCGGGACATAGATTAACGACTTCACTTGCGCGTTTGAGTTCTCCTGTTGCCTCTTTAAGCGCAACGATGTTCGGATGCTCAGCAAGACGTGCAATCGTGGGGGAGAGAATGTCCGTGCCACATCGTCCGGGAACGTTGTAGACAACGATCGGTATGTCTACTGTGTCTGCGATTTTCATGTAGTGCGCGTACAAACCTTCCTGTGTCGGTTTGTTGTAATAAGGGGTAACAATCAGTGCGGCATCTGCACCCGCTGCTTTAGCGTGTTCTGTTGCACGCAGTGTGCGTGTCGTTGAATTTGAGCCAGTACCTGCAATTACAGGCAGCTTACCATCTACTGTTTCAACGGTAATTTCAATTACTCTGTCATGTTCAGTTTCAGAAAGTGCGGGGGATTCACCTGTTGTTCCACACGGGACGATGCCGTGTGTGCCGCCTTCAATCTGAAACTGAATCAGTTCTTTCAGTTTTGCTTCATCTAACGATTCATCGTCCTTAAATGGTGTAACGAGTGCAACATAAGAGCCCTCAAACATTTAAATCCCTCCTTGATGACTACGGCACAACAGAATGTGCCAACTACTTTCTAATAATCCCATGCTTCCGATGTAAGCTCGCCTGCAAATATAACACGAGCATCGCCTTCAAGATAGACGTTTTTTGCTTCGTCATTTTCCAAATCAAAATGGATTTTCAAGACGACACCACTTGCTGTTTTGACAGAGACAGGTGATTTAACCTTGCCTAAGGTAGCAGAAACAATCGCTGAGGCAATAGAACCCGTACCACAAGCGAGTGTCTCATTTTCAACACCCCGTTCATACGTGCGAATTTCGATCAGTTCCTGTGAGTGGATACGGATAAAATTCGCATTAGTGCCAGCAGGTTTAAAATCATTATGATAACGTGTTTGTTGGCCGAGATCAAAAACATCAGTCGCTTCTAAGTCATCTACAAAGAACACGACATGTGGCACGCCGCTATTCGCAAATCCCACGTTATGCATACTGTCTTCAAGCCGGAGTGGAACATTAATCCGAATATCTGCCGGATCGCTCATGCGTACTTTAACGTTATCACTGACTATTTCGGCTTCATAAACACCAGCATTTGTTAGAAATCGCATCTGTTCTGACACGATACCGTTCAGGTAAGCGAATTTAGAGATACAACGTGCGCCGTTTCCGCAGGTTTCAACCTCCCCACCATCAGCGTTAAAGTAGCGCATCCGAAAATCAACATCTTCTGTCGGCTCAACGAGCAGTACGCCATCCGCGCCAACTGACATACGGCGTTGGCATATCTTTGTCACGAAATTCATGAATTCTGAATCTGTGCTATCTAAGACTCGGTTTAGATTATTGATGATTACGAAGTCGTTACCCGCACCACTGAGTTTCATAAAGGGTATTTTGTTCATATCCTGTCCTTATTGATGTCTTTTATTCTATGATAAAATTATTTTGCTTTTACGTCAAGTTTTCAATTTAGCGAAGGGCTATACGCAAATTGGTCTGTCCGATCTGTGTATCGGTAAGCGTGCATGCGGAGTTCTTCCACGATTCCTAAAACGCCATCGTAACTATCGCAGGTGACCAAACGGTAACGGAAAGGTTTAACGTGCGGAATGCCTTTAAAATAGTTTGTATAGTGTCGTCGCATCTCAAGAAGTCCAAGTTTTAAACCTTTCCACTCAATAGCAAAGTCCAAGTGTTTTCTAAATACAGCAATACGCTCGTCTATTGAGGGAGGTGGAAGCAGTTCACCTGTTTCAAAGTATTGTTTAATTTCATTGAAAATCCACGGATAGCCAATCGCAGCACGTCCAATCATGATACCATCCACGCCATATTGTTGCCGCATCTGTGAGGCTTTCTGAGGACTGTCTATATCACCGTTACCAAAAACGGGAATATTCATGCGTGGGTTATCCTTGATTTTGCCAATGAGTGTCCAATCAGCGTCCCCTTTATACATCTGACGGCGTGTCCTGCCGTGAATCGCAATAGCACGGATTCCGACATCTTGCAGCCGTTCCGCTACCTCAACAATATATTTTGTGTTATCGTCCCAACCCAACCGTGTTTTGACGGTAACAGGCAGATCGGTGGCTTTGACCATTTCCGCAGTCATTTTCACCATCTTCGGAATATCCTGCAAGATACCTGCACCTGCACCTTTACAAGTGACCTTTTTCACTGGGCATCCGTAGTTAATGTCAATAATGTCCGGTTGGACACGTTCAGTAATTTCTACAGATTCCCGCATTACCTCAATATTGTGTCCAAAAATCTGAATACCAATCGGTTTTTCATTTTCAAAGATGTCTAACTTGGCGACACTCCGCGCAGCATCGCGGATAAGTGCTTCGGAGGAGATGAATTCGGTATACATGATATCCGCGCCGTTCTCTTTGCATACAGCGCGAAAAGGTGGATCACTGACATCTTCCATCGGTGCCAGCAAAAGTGGAAAATTCGGAATGTTGAGGTCGCCAATATTTAGCATAGTAAGTAAATATAGTTTCAGAAACTTAGAAACCAGATCGGAGCAGTCTCATATATTCATCGTGTTTTCCGATCCAAAACCAGACCAAGGTACCATTTTCTTCACGGGCTAATGCACGGTAATCTCTATTTATTCGTACAGCCCAACGCGTACCCACTTTCTTCAAATTTAAAGATGGGTGTTTCGGATCATGCTTCAGAAGTTCAAACTTATTGTCTGCTTGTTGTTGAACCTTTTGAGGAAGGTTTTGATAACATCTCCAAAAATCAGACGTTGTTTTATAGATCTTTGCACCTACCTGTCCGAAGGTCTTCAAGGGCCTTCTCACCAAGACGATCTAATTTTCCTGCTTTCACGTCTTCTTCAAACTGTTTGCACCATTCTTCCCACTCAGCAGTTAAGACCGCATGAAGTCTGTTTTCCATGGTTTTCAGCAATTCTTCTTGAGTGTTTTCTTCACACTTAACTTCGGGAACTTCTGGTATCCATCCTATCCACCCATCACCATTTTTTTGTATGTGGGCAGTATACGTTTCCATAGGATCAAGATACTGAATCTTAACAGTCTGAATTTGTGCCACAGGTAACTCCTTCTATAAAAATTCAGGTTATGCTTATTATACCTTGCAATAGTGCTGTTGTCAAGAAAATGAAGATAAGAAAGCAGGCTTTAAAACCTATCCAAATTCTTGACATTATTCCAATTTCGTGATAAATCTAAAGGCAAGCCAAAAAATTTTAATTTCAAATTCAATTACGAGGTATATTTATGCGATGTGTTTTTGTTGGTATTGAATATGCAGGAAAGTCGACTTTGATAAACCTGCTGACAGACTATTATCGGCACAGGAAATTAGCAGTTCACGTTGACGATCATTTTACAATTCCGGATTCTACACTGAGCCCAGAGTCAAGGGCGGTATACGTAGACTTCCCTAATGACGTTAAAGAGCGAATGCAACGGATGCAGATACAGTATCACGTTGAAGTCATCAAAAACTATCCAAACACACTTATTGCGGGATGGCATATAGAGGAAGCAGTCTACACGACAGTCTATGGTAGCGATCCAGAAAGTTCGTATTATGGGAACTACCACTATAATGCGCAACGTGGCTATGAAACACAAGTTATGGAGGCAAGATTACCGGATGTGGTTTTGATTCACGTTACTGCAAGCGATGAAGCGATTAAAGCGAGAATGGAAGTCGATCCACACGAATATCAGGTAATTAAGGCGGCAGATATTCCGAAACTCAAAAGTCTTTTTGAGGAGGAAATCGACAAATCTTTATTTACGCAAAAAGGACGTAAAATTGTGCTGGATACAACTGATAAGACACCGTCTGAATCACTTGATGAGCTGCTTCTACTTTCCGAACCGCTTATTACTTTCGGTGAATTAGCTATCCGTTCCATGCCAGTGCCAGATGTGCCTTATCAGGTTAATTACGAAAACGGTATTAGGAAATTAGAACCAGTGTAACGTTTTCATCAATTAGATCATATAACAGAATACATTTGGTTTCACGGTCTTTTGGTGAATTCGCTACGAAAATCGAACGCCACTGTAACCGATGCATTTCCACTTGACACCAATCAAATAATTCATTAAAATGAATTATTCAAACCCTGAATAGAGAGGAAAACACAGATATGCCACAAACTGACGCAAATCAACCGAACGTCATTGTCTTTTTTACTGACCAACAGCGGTGGGACACCTCAGGCTTGCACGGCAATCCACTTGATTTGATGCCAAATTTTGATCGGATGGCACAGCGGGGGACACATGTCCACCGCTCTTTTACGTGTCAACCTGTCTGCGGTCCCGCGCGTTCATGCCTACAAACGGGGCTATACGCAACCCGCACAGGATGCTTCCGAAACGGTATCCCCTTATCACCCAATCTCAAAACGCTTGCACATCATTTCGGTGATGCAGGCTACGCTACTGGATATATCGGTAAGTGGCATCTCTATTCAGGAAGTACTGGAGCTGTTCCACCTGAGAACCGTGGCGGGTACGACTACTGGTTAGCCTCCAATGTGCTGGAAATGACCTCTGATGCATACCAGACAAGACTATTTGATAACGACAACCAACCTGTTGACCTACCCGGCTATCGTGTAGATGCGGTAACCGATGCGGTGATACGTTATGTTGACCAACATAAAAGCGATCCATTTTATCTATTTACATCATATATTGAACCGCATCACCAAAATCATCTGGACGATTATCCACCGCCCGATGGATACAGGGAAAGGTACACAGGCAAGTGGATTCCACCTGATCTCGCCGCGCTGGGTGGGTCAACGCACCAGCACTTAGGCGGCTACTACGGCATGGTCAAAAGGCTTGATGAGGCACTCGGTAGACTATTAGATGCGCTCAAAAGTCTTGATTTACTTGATAATACAATTATTCTGTTTACCTCTGACCATGGGTGTCATTTCAAAACCCGCAACAGTGAATATAAGCGTTCATGCCATGAAAGTTCAATCCGAGTACCGACTGCATTCCACGGACCAGGGTTCATCGGAGGTGGACAGATTCAAGAACTTGTGAGTCTTGTGGATCTCCCGCCAACACTTTTAGATGCAGCAGGTTTGGATGTGCCTGATGAAATGCAAGGGCGTTCTGTTCTGCCGCTTTTACGTGGTGAAACAGACAATTGGCCCGAAGAGGTGTTCGTCCAAATTAGCGAGGCACAGGTGGGGCGTGCCGTGCGCACACAACGTTGGAAATATGGCGTTGATGCACCTAATAAGGGTGGTGCGAAAGACGCGGGGTCTGATGTATACGTTGAGCAGTACCTCTACGACCTTGATGCAGACCCCTACGAGTTACGAAATCTTATTGGACTGCGATCACATGAAAATGTGACGGAAGTGATGCGTGAACGACTTATTCGGCGAATGGGAGAAGCAGGTGAAGAAGCACCTACAATAGAGTTCGCACAGCAACAAGGTAGCGGACAACGTCGTGTGGCTGAAGGAGAAACGAGAAAATAGCAATGAAAATTACAGATGTAGTAACCCTTGTGATGGGAACCAGTTGGCGAAATTTAACCTTCGTAAAAGTTGAAACTGACGAAGGTTTGACCGGTATCAGTGAAGTGCGTATGAACAATCGCACGGACGCGCTTGTCGCTTATATTGATGGCGCGAAACGCAGGCACGTCATTGGAAGCGACCCATTCAATACGGAAGACCTTTACCAACGCATGTTTCGGGATGACTATGGTCGCGCTGGCGAAATCGTTGCGACAGGTATAAGCGTTATTGAAATCGCATGTTGGGATATTATTGGGAAGGCATTGAATCAACCTGTGTATCGCCTGCTTGGTGGTGCTTGCCGCGATAAAATCAAGGCGTATGCAAACGGTTGGTATCGCGTAGAACGAACACCTGAAGAATTTCATGATGCTGCCAAAAAAGTGCTTGAAAAAGGTTATAAAGCACTTAAGTTCGATCCATTTGGAGCAGGCTATTATGAGCTTTCCTATGAGGAAAAGTTGAAATCTGTATCTCTCGTTGAAGCGGTGCGCGATGCTGTGGGGCCTGAAGTCGAAATTCTGGTTGAGATGCACGGTCGGTTTAGCCCATACACGGCAATTGAGATTGCCGCTGAATTGGAACAATTCAAACCGAGTTGGGTTGAGGAACCTGTGCCACCCGATAACATCGCAGCACTTGCAAAAGCATCCGAAAGTATCAATTTACCTGTCGCTACCGGGGAACGACTTCACAATAAATATGAATATCGTGAGTTGATTAACTTACAAGCCGCAGATATTCTTCAACCCGATATAACCCAGACAGGCGGATTTTTGGAGACCAAGAAAATCGCTGGGATGGGAGATATGTGTTATATGACGGTTGCACCACATAACGTTGGCGGACCGGTCTCTACTGCAACCGCCTTGCACTTCGCAGCATGCACCACTAACTTCAAAATTCAGGAGCATTTCAACGACTTTTCTGAAGCATGGGTTAAAGAGGCAGCAATCGGTTGTCCAGAGGTTATAGATGGATACTTTAGTTTGCCCGGTGGTCCAGGTCTCGGTATGGAACTGAATGAAGAACTCATCGCGGCACATCCGTATCGCGAAGGGTCGTTCAATCTATGGGAGGACGATTGGCACAAACGCGAATATTAAATGTGAAAAAAACTAATTCAAACCAAGAAACGAAAAACTTAGGAAGGCAGGATCAATTTAAAACAGATGAGTTTTCACTATAAAGACGGGTATCTCTATTGCGAAGATTTGAGAGTTAAAGACATTCAAGAAGAGGTGTCCTACAGTCCTTTTTATCTTTACAGCCTCGCGCAGCTTGAGGCGAACTACGCCGCATACCAAAAAGCACTTTCAGGAATTAACGCAATTATCGGTTATGCTGTCAAGGCAAATAACAACCTTTCCCTTCTCAAGCGGCTTAGTACACTCGGCAGTGGTGCGGTATTGGTGAGCGGAAATGAATTGCAGTTATCACTTGCTGCAGGATTTGATCTGAAACGGACTATCCTAAACGGCAACGGGAAAACGCTGGAAGAACTTAGTCTGGCAGTTGAGCACGGTGTGCTAATAAACATTGACAGCGAATTTGATTTGAAACATATCCAACAGACAGCAAAGCAGCTTGACACCCCCGCTAATGTGCTTATCCGCATCAATCCCGATGTAGACCCTGAAGTTCATCCGTATGTCTCTACAGGCATGAAGAATTCCAAGTTCGGTATACGCAACGAAAGACTCAACTGGTTTTTAAGCGAAATTCGCAAAGACGATTTGTTAAATTTAGTCGGTGTTCACTGCCATTTAGGTTCAACGATTAAGAAGGTACGTATTTTCCGAGATGCTACAGAGATTATGCTTGATTTTATGCGTGCTATTCAAGCGGAGGGTTTCTCACCGCACTATCTCAATATCGGTGGTGGATTAGGAATTGACTATGAACGTACAGGTGAAGATATTCCTACACCAACTGATCTCATCGACTCAATTCGTGGTCTACTCATGGACGACATCACGTTGATTATTGAACCCGGACGCTCTATCATCGGTAATGCGGCAGTTTTTGTCAACCGCGTCACGGGTGTCAAAACGAATGGCAATAAACATTTTATTGTTACGGATGGTAGTATGGCAGAACTTATACGCCCAAGCCTTTACGATGCGTATCAACATATTGAGTTTATTGAACCGGTCAATGGGAAGGTTGAAACTTACGATGTTGTAGGTCCTGTCTGTGAATCTGCGGATTTTCTCGGCAAAGAACGTGAATTACCGACACCTCCTGAAGGTACAGGGCTTATTGTTTGTGATGCAGGTGCGTATTGTCATGCAATGAGTTCTAACTATAACCTGAAGATGCGTCCACCCGAATATCTCGTCGATGGTGACAAACTCACTTGTATCCGAAGGGTTGAGACGTTGGACGATTATTTACGTGTTTTCGATGTGTACTAGTTTTTAGTCGTGGGTAATTGATACCTTGGGCTTGCAAAAAATATAGTTAATGCGTTACAATTGGATATGGGACAAGAGATAACAACTCCCAGGAACGTTCAGTGGGTTGGTGATTCAAAAGAAAGGTTACAGGCTTTTCCGGAGCCGGTACGTAAGGATATTGGACACGCCTTGCATCGTGTGCAAATTGGCGAGACCCCGCCGTCGGCAAAACCGATGAAAGATATAGAATCCGGTGTGTTTGAACTTGTTGATAACTACGGGACGGACACTTACCGAGCCGTTTATACGGTTAAAATTGGGAGAAGCATGTATGTACTGCATTGTTTTCAAAAGAAATCAAAACGTGGAATTAGGACACCAAAAAAGGACATTGACTTGATTAAACGAAGATTAAGACGAGCTAAGCAGACGGAGAAAGAATTATGAGCAAAAACATTAAGGTTGAAGAAGGTAGCGGGAATATCTTCAAGGATTTGGGTTTTTCAGATGAGGTTTCGGAGAAAGAACTCCTAAAAGCGCAATTGGGAGCCGAGATTTTCCGAATTCTGAAAGAACGTAAACTAAATCAGGCAGAGGCGGCAAAGCTACTTGGGATTAAACACGCTGAAGTTTCTCGCCTTAAAGCCGCTAAACTTTCTGACTATAGCGTTGAGCGATTGATGAGGTTTCTTAATCAGTTAAATCGCGATATTGAGATCCGGATTATTCCTTCAGAGAATAGAGAAGGACAGCAGCGGGTGGTTGCTGTTTAGTTTCTGATAATCCTGGGCCTGGACACGAGAACGGTGCCAAAAGCATTAGGTTTTGACACCGCAACCTTATAACCGCTCCTCCAAAAAAGCAATCCCTGACTCCAAATAAATCTCATGTTCCCCTTCAAAATGGTCAAGCACTAACCGATCTCGTTTTCCACATGCAGCATATATCTTTTCAAGATGTTCAAATGCTGCCAAAGCATCAGCCTCAATAAAACATCGGTCATCTGAACCGATTTGCACCATACATGCCCGCGGTGCGATAAGTCCTGCGACATCGGCAATGTCACCTGCTGCCCGAAGCCCAAACATAAATTGCGATCCACACGTATTCCCACGCCCACGGTCGCCTAACGCATCTTTCAAAGTGCTGAGATAACAGACAATAACTGCCGCCTTAACCCGCCTATCAAATGCCGAAATATAAGTTGTCATTGTGCCACCAAACGAGCATCCCATACATCCTAAACGCCTTCCATCCACTTCAGGGAGAGACTGAAGATAATCCAAGCACCGTTGCCCATCCGAAATGTTGAGTTGCAGCAGCTGATAGCCGAAATATCCGAGTGCTAAATAGGCGACGTTGCATCCATCTCTACCCGGACGGCGCACCCACTCATCTCTGTCTTTCCGCTCACCGAAACATCGCCAATCTGGTGCGAGTGTTACAAACCCGCGTTGTGCAAGTTCTACAGCATACTGTTTCTGATAGTCATCCACAATGCCAACTGCCCCATCTTTACCAATGCCGTGTCCATGTGCACATAGCACTGCTGGTGCAGGGTTTTCCGCACCTGCACTATCTGGTATTAAAATATATGCTGGAATTGAGGAGAAGGCATCTGGATTGAAAATAATCTTCTCACGTGTATATCCATCTTGTTGTATCCGCTCTAAGGTTTCAACCTCTAACGGCACCGGTTCAGGTTTTGGACCTAAATAACGTAACATGTTGCGTCTAAATTTCCTACGCCACTCTTGCCATTCCATTTTGGTTGTGCCGTTGAAATAAAGCGGTGGCACTGTTTTCAGAAGTTCGTCAACGCTCTGTTCTGCAGTCAAGAATCTTTCTGTTGCCATAATCTGCGTCTCCTATTAGGCTGCTTTCTCATAACGTGCGGGTATTTTAGCACGAAAAGGCTTTGATGACAAAGACAATTGATGATTTGGAAAAATTCCATTCTACTAATTAATTCAAAAATCCACAAAATAGATAAAATTTCTCTTGCCTTTTTGTGGAAAATATTAGATACTTAAAAACAAATAACAGTATTTTTGAATGTTCCAGGATACGCAATCTATGATCTTACTGCATAGTTGAATGTAAATTGAAAAACTTCAACTATAAACATTATCGCTCAGGACGAGTATCCGACATATTGTTTTTGATCTTTGGAGAAAAAAATTTAGGGAGTTTTCGTAATGCAAAATCAGATTAAAACCAGTTCTTTGTTTTACATGTTTACCTTATTGATGTGCTTTAATTCCTTTTTCCTAATGAATGCTGCTGCACAAGGCGGTATTGAATTCGTCAGCGACGACTATACTTTTGAGACGATTGATGTTGAAGGTGTAGATTTTTTAGCGTTGACCGCAAGTAGTGACTTTGAGGATTACGCTGGCTACACGAAAGGTGCTGATGGTGAAAAAGAGGTCGCCTTTACACTCATTGATGGCGTTTTTACCACCTATGATTTCCCTGGCTCACAGAACACTTATTTCTTTGCCCTCGGTAATAATGGGAACGCTGCTGGACACTATGAGGACAGCGAAGGTAATTTCCATGGTGTTGTCTTAGAAAATGGTGAGTTGCGGCAATACGATTTTCCAGATTCTGTCCAAACGGAAATATACGGTATTAGTGATGCGACTGGGAAACTGACAGGTAATTTTACTGATGCTTCTGGTGTTCGCCGTGGGTTCTCAGGAGACGAAATAATTGAGGTTGACGGAGCAATAGCAACTTATGCTGACTTCGTGAATTCAAGTGGTGGGATGGTAGGCAGCTTCATAGATGCCGAAGGTCTATATCATCCATACATACGTACCCCGACGGGCAGGTTTGTATCTCTTGACCTACCAGAAGCAGCAAATCTGGAATACTTTTTTGTGCACGGCATCAACGATGCAAGGGTTGTCGTTGCCCGAACCAAACTGGTGGACGGTCTTCCGGGCACTCTTGTCGGCACATTCCAGGAAGGACTAAAGGGTTTTCTGGTTCCGGGCAGCGTCAGCACGGAAGGTTGGAATATCAATCAGGATGGCTCTATCGTTGGGTACTATGAATCAACGGATGGACGTAGACACGGATTTATCGCCAGACTGAAAACGGACACCACTGCCCCAGTCGATGATCAACCTGTTGCCACACCCACTACCTTCGACTATACCTTTGAGAGCATTGATGTTCCGGGTGTAGATTTTTTAGCGGTGACGGCGAGTAGCGACTTTGGGGATTACGCCGGCTACACGAAAAGTGCTGACGGTGAAAAAGAGGTCGCATTTACGCTCATTGATGGTGTTTTTACCACTTATGATTTTCCTGGCTCGCAAAAAACACATTTCTTTGCCCTCGGTAATAATGGGAACGCTGCTGGTCACTATGAGGATAGTAATGGTTTATACCACGGTGTTATCTTGGAAAATGGTGAACTGCGGCAATACGATTTCCCGAATGCTGTCCAAACGGAGATATACGGTATCAGTGATGCGACGGGAGTACTAACAGGTAGTTTTATTGACACTTCTGACGTTCGACGTGGATTCTCAGGGGACGAAATAATTGAGTCACCCGGGGCACCAGAGACTTATGCCTACTTTGTGAACGCGAGTGGTCGTATGGTGGGTAGTTACGTAGATGCTGACGGTCTATATCATCCTTTTGTGAGTGCCCCAGGTGGCAGAATTATATCTCTTGACCTTCCACAAGCAGCAACGTATGAATTCTTTTTTGTGCACGGTATTAACGATGTCGGAACCCTCGTTGGTAGATCCAAAAGGATAGGGGGTGTTGTGCGCACTTCTGTCGGATCACTCCAGCACGGACTACGTCCAGTGCAGTTTCCGGGCAGCGTTAGTACGGAGGGCTGGAATATTAATCAGGACGGCTCTGTCGTCGGGCACTATGACTCAGCTGATGGACGCAGACACGGGTTTATCGCAAGACCGGCTGCCAAGGCAGTGAGTGATTTTTATGGTAACACCTATAATGTCACGTTGACAAAAGGTTTAAACATGCTTTCTTTGCCTTTGGCACCACTAAAACCGATGACTGCAAAATCTCTCGCAGGGTTAGCGGGCGCAAATGTTGTTATCGCACTTGATGCTGAAAATCAACGTTTCATCGGGTGGACACCGAACGCACCCAACGATGGATTCCTAATTGAAGGTGGAAAAGCCTACATCGTCAATGTGCCACAAACTCGCAATTTTGCCTTTGTGGGATCACGGTGGACAAATCAAACGCGGGCTGCTGCAGCGCCACTTGCCATATCCAAGGCACAGGAAACGTGGGCGTTTGTTGTCAGTGGGCACTTGGAAGGCAAGCCAACCTTTGACGGCTACCAGGTAATCGTCCGCAACGTAAGAACAAACAGCACAATAACCGCCTCAGTACAAGGCGATTACTTCGCTGCTGCGACTGCTGATTTAGCGCGACAAAGTGTCGTCCAAGTTGGAGATGTGGTTGAATTACGGGTCATCGGTCCGAGTGGCAATGTTGAATCACAAACGCTAAATATTGAAGTGACCCCTGAGAACCTGAGTAACGCTCTATTATCTGTTAAGTTTGATAGTATCGGTCAACCGATGCAAAATCAGTTGTTGCAGAACTATCCGAACCCGTTCAATCCAGAGACATGGATTCCATATCAACTTTCACAAGACAGTCCTGTATCGGTATCCATTTATGATACAACGGGTAAGATGATCCGCAAACTTTCGCTCGGTTTTCAATCCGCAGGGTTTTATAATAGCCGAGAGCGCGCTGCCTATTGGGATGGACGGAATGCCCTCGGAGAACGGGTTGCAAGTGGTATCTATTTTTACCAATTGACAACACCTGCTTTCCAACAAACACGGCGACTCGTCATTTTAAAGTAGGATCAATCGGTATGGTATTGTAGGTCCAAATCAACGCTATGAATCATGGCGAATGCCATCCGCGCATTCGTCCTATGGCATTCAGCGGGTTTTGCTGTAAAACCTCTTTGTACCGCAAACTTTTAGTTTGCGTCTTTTGATGCACAAACTATAGTGAACTTTAGAATTAACAGTACATTTTTTGTAGGAGGGAACTCCGATTCCCGACTGTTCCTCAAGTTCTGTCGCGATTCGGAGATCGCTCCTACAGAGGAAATGTAGTATTATTCTATAATCCGCTATAAGTTGACACCTATGGGTTTCGCAAACTCAACTCGACCTACGTCCTCAAAATTTAAGGAGAGAAAATGATGCGTAGTATTCATTGGATAGTTATAATCCTGATTCAATGCGTTCTGATTTCATTCGGCGTATTTGCTGCAGAAGAACCCGTTGAAGGCGAAAACTTCATTTGGGTAGACCTTGGTGAGGAAAGCGATGGTGTATTACTAACCCAAAGTGAACAAGGTGATGGTATCACAGAACCTGCCGAGAAAGATAAAGTAGACTGTTTGGAAAATCCTTGGCCCTATAATGGTCCGGGAAACAACCACATGTATTTCAAAATTGATGATTCGTTTCTGTTTGGTGGAAACCATAAAGCATGGATTGTCATGGAGTATTATGACTCTAAAGAATGGGAAGAAATTGATTGTCAATACGACAGCAACGGAGCCGGTCCCGTTGGCGGCGCATTTCGGGGAGCAGGTAATGGTGCTTTTCCGAAGATAGTACCATGGGGAACAAACGACTGGAATATTCATATCTGGGTAATCAAAGATGGGCGTTTTGAGAATCGCGCAAATGGGTCGGATTTCCGATTTTCCTCTCATGGAAAAGGCCCGATTTGGATCAATCGCGTTTGGGTTAGCACTATTGAACCACCAGAGAATTTTGATCCAGACGGTTTATTTGGCACACCACATGCTGTTGATGCAATGTCAAAATTAGCAACCACTTGGGGACAACTAAAAACTGATAATAAATGACCATGCAATATCAGTGCAATCAATGTAACACCACCTACAAAACCTCACCGTTACGTTATAAATGTGATTGCGGTGCTCCGTTAAACCTTGAAAAAGATGGTTCACGAGGCTATGAATGGGATACCTCTACCCCTTCACTTTGGCGTTACCGTGAAGCATTGCCTATTCCCACAGACGCAGAGATTGTCACCCTTGACGAAGGAATGACTCCCATCATTCCGTTAGACGAAAACGAAAACCCAATACACTACGTTAAACTGGACTACCTCTGCCCAACGGGTTCCTATAAAGACCGTGGTGCATCTGTTCTGCTGACACGGCTGAAAGCACTTGGCGTTACTGAAGTCGTGGAGGATTCATCGGGTAATGCGGGGGCAGCCATTGCTGCCTACAGTGCAAGAGCAGGTATCCGCTGCACGATCTACTGCCCTGAAGCCACCTCAAAAGGCAAATTAAAACAGATTTCTGCCTACGGTGCCGAACTAAAGCTGGTGCCGGGCAATCGCATGGCAACGACAGAGGCTGTTCAAGCGGCTGCAGAAAACATCTGCTACGCATCTCACAATTGGAGTCCCTTTTTTTTAGAAGGCACAAAAACGCTTGCTTATGAAATGACTGAGCAGTTGAATGGAGCCGTTCCCGCACATGTTATCTGTCCTGTCGGATTCGGAAGCATCTATCTGGGACTATATCTCGGTTTTCAGGAACTGCACGAAGCAGGTACGATTGATCGTATCCCTCGTTTATTGGGCCTTCAACCTGAAACCTGTTGCCCAATTTACAACGCCTACCGTGACAAAACACCCGCCATCTCAAGAATGCGACAAACCACACCAACACTTGCAGAAGGTATTACCGCAGAACTCCCTGTCCGAACTGATATGATTTTAGAGGCTATCCGTTTTACGAATGGCGCTTTTACGACTGTTAATGACACAGACATTGCGGCAGGCATGAAAACTCTTGCTGCAAAAGGTATATACGTGGAACCGACCTCCGCAGTCGTTATCAAAGGATATGAGAAGTTTAGACAGCAAGGGATTATAAAAGATGCCGATGTTACAGTCTCAATTCTCACTGGTATCGGCTTAAAAAAATAATCTCTTTCTGTAGGAGCGGACCTCTCCATATCATCCTTGTAGGAGCGACCTCCGAATCGCGACGGTTTACATTCTGTAGGAGCGACCTCCGAATCGCGACGGTTTATCTTCTGTAGGAGCGATCTCCGAATCGCGACGGTTTTATATTGTAGGTCCAAATCAACGCTATGAATGCGCTTGGTAGAATACGCGTTTGGTATTCTGCATGATTCAGCGGGTGTCAATTTAAGATATTTTGCCTCATGGCAGGCGCGCTTTCGCCGCGCACTAAGCGTGTCTGAAGTAGGATTATCGGATTTATAAGATCGCGAAACTCTCTTTGTACCGCAAACTTTTAGTTTGCGGACTTTGATGCACAAACTAAAAGTTTGTGCTACACAAGAACAGATCAAATCTTATTAAAGTACACACTAAATTAACGGCTATGGGTAGAGCGCAGCGAAACCCGACCTACGAATAATGCACGCATAAAAAAAAACAGTAGCAATCCGAAGATTACCACTGCCAAAAACCGCGATTCTATGCGTTTTTTTTTGTTAGCGCACCCATTAGGGTAGGGGTAGGGTGCTTGATAAATACTCACAAAATATCATAAACCCTTTGGTTGGTCACGATTCAGAGATCGCTCCTATGTAGGAGGGAACTCCGATTCCCGACTGTTCCCACTGTAGGAGGGAACTCCGATTCCCGACTGTTCCCACTGTAGGAGGGAACTCCGATTCCCGACTGTTCCAAAAACTCGGTCGCGATTCGGAGATCGCTCCTACACAATATAAACCGTCGCGATTCAGAGATCGCTCCTACAACAGCCAAACCCACCATAAAAGAAAATAGAGACTTGCGGGTGCAAGCCCCTATTTACGATAGGTTAGTTGGATAGGTTAGGTTAGCTATCCCGCCATAGGAAACTGCTGCACCGGAAATTGCAACAGCCTCCTAAATGGGGAATAGTTTAGTTAGATTTTTCCTCAATAAGGATTCTGCAGTTTCCCTACTGTGAGGAGAAATTGGTTAAATATCCCTGAATTTAACCCTATTGTACCTCTTTCAATTCGCCCCAAGTCGTTGTCAGTTTGTTCTCAGCAGAGATCAAGCCTTTCAACTTGGTCATGGCAAGCACTTGATGCTCACCGGCGAAGGATACGTCTTCAATTTGATAATAGTACTCGACATCCGGTTTGGCAGTTGGGTCAACCCACTTATAACTTGTGCGTTCACCTGTTGTGCCAGCACCTTGAATCAGTTCGGTATTAACCTGCTTGTATTCACCGTTCCGAGTTTCACTACGGAGGATATTAAATCCAGCGTTGTCAAGTTCGGATTCGGTTGTCCAACGGATAGTAACTTTACCGTCTTGCAGTGTTGGACGGAAGAAGGACAATTCAACAGGCAGGATTTGACCTGTTCTGTTCAATGGTGTACCATAGTCATTTTCACTACCATACCAAGTATGACGGATAAAGATGTCAGCGAATTCAGTATCAACAGCATGAACCCAACTATATTTCATGTCAATACCTCTTTCTCTGGCAACGTCAACACCATCTGTGCCACCCATCGGTTTCACATTACTTTCCATCATGCTAACACCGTCGCGTGCGACACCGTTATCAAAAATACGGATAAGTGAGGTTCTGGAACCCTCTTCTGTCATACCATCTGGGTAGTACCACATAGCTTCATCGTTTGTCCGAGAGTTACCGTCAAGGTTACCGATGTCATCTGAAATGGTGTAGTATTTGCCACTATATCTCAGACTTTTCGTAGGATCATCAGCAATTGCCTTTTGAGCAGCGTTACCCAAATCAAGTGCTGCACCATCAATCAGTGTGATACGGAATTGACGTGTATCCGTGATAATCGGGTCAAACCGGCTTGTCATATCAAAGTCATTCTTCTGATTTCGATAGACATTATACACACGGGTTGTGGGGAACACTGTGGATGCTGGTAAGGTATCACTACCGAAATCTCTTGCTGAACCTGAGACAACGAGTATCGTTTGGTTCGGTAAGATCGTCTTAATAGTGCCACCTAAGTTAACGGTTCTGATAGGATCACGTGGGTTCTCAATAACCAGTCTCCATCCACCGATATTGACGGGATGTGAAGAAGGATTATAGATTTCAATCCACTGCGGCAGTTTCGTGCGTGCATTTTCAGCGCCTTGAGACAGCATAATTTCGCTGATGACAAGTTTATCTGCGCCGAGAGAGTCATCACGGGCGTTGCCTTTCACTGAACCGTTATCATAACCGGGTGTGCCACCATGCATACCGGAATTGGCTGCTTGGCGTTTGTAGCCAACACCACTGTATCCGACATCACGGAAAGCGACTTGATCAACTTTTCTGTCGTTATGTGTATTACCAGTTCCAGCGCGACCGTTTCTGGTATTCACATGTTGACGACGGCGAACTTTACTGGCAGAAAGTTTGTTCTTATCGTCAGGTCCACCTTGCTGTTTCAGCGGCCATAAATCCGTTTTAGAGACAGCATTGGTATAGTTGTTCTTGGTCAAACCACTGGAGTAGCCAGCGATGTCTGTGATTCTGCCAACGTCAGCAGTACCGAGTTCGGCACGACCTTTACCACCATGACCATGATCGCCTTCATGGTTGTCAGCACTACGCACGACTAAGATAAAGTTACCATCGTCCGGTAAACCTTCGGAATAATCACTGTGTTGACCGAATTTTACAACCAGATAACGTCCATGCTTGGATGTGTTGCTAATACCGATACCAGCTAATCCTGGGACTTGGTCTTCTGCGTTTTTGGCAATATTCCAACCGATTTCCAATGGATGATCAGGATCACCATAAGGATCGGAGTCAACTAAGAGTAGGACACCACCCGCAGGAATTACATGACCCGCATTTGGTAGATAGATGAATGGTTTATCGTTATCTACGCCTTTCAATATGGAAATCTGATAGTTATTCACATTGACATCACCATCAGAGACGTTGCGTAGTTCAATCCATTCATACTTGTTATTGACATCAAGTCGGTTAGCAACCTCGTTGACGATAATTGGACTTGCGGGAACATCTTGCCGACTATCTGTGACGAGTGCGCGTTCAGGACTAAACGTATTCACGCGTCCGGGTGTGCCGAGAAAATCATAGACAACTGTTCCAAGACCAATACCGAGATTTGTGCTCAACCGTGCATAAGCCGTAGTAGATGTTGTCCAAGAACCGGATTGTCTACCATCTGTGCTTTGGTTAGCACCACCAGCGCCACCGTCGCCCCATCGGGTATAAAGTCCGTCTCTGGCTTTGTCACCTTTATCCTCGTGTCTACGAGTCAGGCTAAACGCGCCGCGTTTGGGAACACGTGCTGCAGAAGCAAAGTTGACACCTGTGTTAGGATTACCGTTCTGACTCGGAAGTGTCCAGAACGTACTACCGGGACGGTTATTGAATACATTCGTTACGACATCAAGTTTTGGCTTGCTAAGATCACCGTTGATACTGGTATCTGTTGAAATCGCTGTAGCACCAGATTTCCAAGACAACTTGACTGTAACACTTCCATCGTCAGTGCCGGGTGTGGCATCATCAGTCGTATCAACGTTCAGGTTATGAATCTCAATCCACTGGTTAACGCGTTGCAGTGCAGCGTTACCGAGTTGCGATTGATCAATCGCCGACATCACTTCGCTAATACCGACTGTGCCGGGATCGCGTGCAACATAACCCGTAGCGGATGAGTCTCCACCCTGTTCTAAGATAAGTGCGCCACCGCCTGTGACAGCACTCGTATCAAAGACTTCCATCAAATCAGGCATATCTGCCCATTCGTGAATCACTATATCTGGATTATGCGCTCGTAAGGCTGCAACATGACCCATAGCCATATCTCTAACAACAACAACGAAACTGTTAGCCACAATAGTGAATTCAGTAACAGTCGGATCAACAATAGGCGCTGCTGGAATTGTGTAAGTAACTGTGCCAGAACCATCATCACTGCTACCAGCATTGGTCCCTGTCCACGTAAGTGCCACTGAGTGACTACCTGCTCCTTGTGTAGCCGGTACCATGAGCATACGTGTTGTACCAGTGCCAGCGAGGGTTGTAGTTCCATGCATTACAGTACCAGGATCTTTACTAAAGGTTATAGTGAGTGTAGCACCTGCCGTTGTCATACCAAGAGCAGGAGTCGGAATCGTCGCAGGCGTCGGAGGCGTTATAGGCTGTGTCTTTGCTGCCAACTTGACTGAAGTAGCAAGACCCACATGTTGGTTACCGGCTTTATCAGTAGGCATTACAGTGATAGTAACCGGTTCTCCCGCGGTTGTTGTGCGAGTCGCCTTCGGTGTAATCCTAACAAGATACTCAGTGCCATTAACATTAGTGTCCTCAGGACCGAGACCCACAAATTCTACATCCAGTTTACTACTGTCTGTCACGATCCAGCCATTGAGATCTTCTGCTAATCCACTACCATCAGTTTCATCCGTAACAGAGAAAGCGAGAGTGAAAGTCCTATCCCATACACCGTCAGCGGGTGTGGGGAAACCAGCAGGTGCACCTACGGTAATAGCATTATTAGTTATGGCAGGTGCCGTATCATCAAAAGTAACTGTTGCTGCACCGTCGGCTGGTGTAGCAGCTTGCATAGCATAAGTACCATCCGAACCGTCAGGATGAAGGGTCACTGTGCTACTTCCTGAGGTGCCACCAGCACCAAGATTTGAACGGAATGTTACCATATTAGTTCCACTAACACTTACAAGTTGTAAGCCAGCTGAATTAGTACCATCTATCGTGACATCACTTTGATGGAGCGGAGCCATCGGGGCACCATTAGTATCAGCAACCGCAGCTGCGAAATTAAATGTCACGGTTACCTCTTCACCAAAAGATAAATAATACTGGGAAACGGTAAGATCCATTAATTTTGGAAGCCTAACCAAGTCCATTGCTGCAAGTGTAGCGCCGGGGCCACCAGCTGGAAAGGTTACACGCTGATACGTTACTTCAGAACCTGATGCGCCTGCTACGACTTGCACTGCAATTTCCACACCAACGTTAGCAAGGATTGTGCCTGTAGTAGATGTTTCATCAGCTGGTACTGGAGAAGTAACGGTAACGCCAGTGGCGTTAGCTGCTGCAGTTCCATTAATGTCTAAAAAAGTAACGGCTACGGTATCGGCTGCCGTAAGACCTCCGATGGTTATGTCCCACCCATTTTGGTCGCCTGCTGTGCCATCATCTACATCCGCAACCCATTCAGCTTCGATTGTCTGAGCCATCGCTGGCATTGCCGCAAGCACAAACAGTGCGATTAAACATACTAAGGAAAATGTCGATTTATTTGACAATCGCATTACTTATTTTCTCCTTATAGAAATATTAAATTCAAGTTAAGAAATTTCAATTTCAAGTTAAGATTCAGGGAATTAAATCCTGTTAATCTAATCTTTCCAATTTCAAATATTAATATCACTATTAATATTGTGTAAAAAAAACAGGGGTTACCTGTTGACCTATCTCAATTGACACCACATCTATCCATTTAACCTATTTTGCGGTTACCAATTGTTTTTCTCGCATCTTGTATCAACGAAGCATCAATTTTTGAGTATGAACCCTGCTTCGCTTCTTTTTACAAGATCTCCTAATCTACATTGTCCGGTGCAGATAAAAACAACGTCTGCATCTTTCAATGTTTTAATTATAAGTTAAAAACTAAATAATGTCAAATTAAATTTTAGTTGTCCTACAATTAAAAAATAAAAAATGGGACTCCAAGCGGAATATACCAGTTTGTATATGTTGTTATCGGACTTACCAATACCTGTTCTGTCTATATATAAGGTGTTGGTTTGTTATCCCGATACCTGAAGCCTCATATTGAAAACACATTAATTATAACATAAAAATTAATTATAATCAAATTAAATTTTATGTTTTTATAGATTTTATATGTCTTAACATTAAATTACATAACATATAATATAACATATTACGTTCTATGTCAAGGAAAAATTACAAAAAAAATGCCTTTTTTTGAGAAAAATGTGCATTTTTTTCAAAAAACACCGAAAATTATGCTTATTGGCGTGAATTAACGCAGCATGCGCGTCCGGCATTCCCCATGATTCATACTCGGGGAATGCCATACGCGCATTCATACCCGGGGAATGCCATACGCGCATTCATACCGTTGATTTCTTGATTTCTTGATTTCTTGATTTCTTTTTTTCATAAAACCTCTTCCTGTAGGAGCGATCTCCGAATCGCGACCACATTCTTCTGTAGGAGCAATCTCCCAATCGCGACATCGTTCTTTGTAGGAGCGACCTCCGAATCGCGACAGCTTTCTTTGTAGGAGCGATCTCCCAATCGCGACATCGTTCTTTGTAGGAGCAATCTCCGAATCGCGACAGCATTCTTTGTAGGAGCAATCTCCGAATCGCGACAGCTTTCTTTGTAGGAGCAATCTCCCAATCGCGACAGCTTTCTTTGTAGGAGCGATCTCCCAATCGCGACAGTTTTCTTTGTAGGAGCGATCTCCCAATCGCGACAGCATTCTTTGTAGGAGCGATCTCCGAATCGCGACCTTTCAACCCAAACAGCCGCATTGTAGGTCCAAATCAACGCCAAATGCGCTTTTTGGCATTTGTCGGGTAGAGTTTACGAAATCCATAGGTATCAATTTAGTGTACTTTAACCCAAGTTGCCACCTATGTAGCACAATCTGTCAGATTGTGCATCTTACGTGCACAAACTGACAGTTGACGCTACGAAATCTTATAGGTAGCAACTTAGGCACTTTAATGATATTTGACCCGTTCTTGCGTAGCACAAACTTTTAGTTTGTGCCTCAAAAGACGCAAACTAAAAGTTTGCGGTACAAAGAGAGTTCCACACGCTTAGAAACCTGACAAATGCCACAAAGCACATTTAGCGTTGATTTGGACCTACGATAAAACTATAATCCACTATAAATAACTATAGTTTGGACAATTTACCTGCCAAGATTTGCTGAAAAACTTTTAGGTGTATAAAGCAAAAATAGTGGGCACCTGTCGCCCCGCTGGGGCTGATTATGGTTATGCTATCGTTTGCTATACACCTATCGCCCCGCTGGGGCTGATGTTTTTTCTATATTCTTTATATTTTCTGCGATTTAGCTGATTGAAGAAACTCGCCCAAAAATACTTTAAAGCAGCCCCAGCGGGGCGGAATGTGTGTAGTAACTGAATATACACGGATAGAGCCCCAGCGGGGCGATAGGTGCACAGCATTCGACTTTACACACTTCACAGTATCTCAACAGTTGACTTGAAGAGTTTGTAAATTGTCCAAACCATAGTATAAATAACCCTGCCTACAGAAATAAAAACTTGATAAAAATTAGGGTAGATGTTAATATATTAAGGTATAAGACAGTGAATCGGCACATTTTCTTAAATATATTGATCACCCGTCTATACGTTAGTTGGAACCGGAAACCCAACCACTTATAACATTATTAAGGATATCAGTGTTAATGTGGCACAACACCTTAGATATCCTGTTTTATGTTTTTCTTCTATGAGGTATATTCTCTTGTCGTCAGAATCACAGAAGGCGCGGAGAACGCGGAAAGAAGAGATATTTGGGCCATAACGGCACATTTTTGAAAATGATTTAGGATGTGCAAGAACGAGGAAAATCTTAGTATTCCCGGGGGCTAATAATGTTGAACCCTCTTTGTACCGCAAACTTTTAGTTTGCGGCTTTTGAGGCGTATTCTGCCAAGCGCATTCAGCGTTGATTCCGACCTCCTGGTCGCGACAGTCGTGACAACATTCTTTGTAGGAGCGATCTCCGAATCGCGACCCGTTTGCCGTCGGGAATCCAAATCAAGAAATCAACGGTATGAACGCCATTTAGGCGTTCCCCGGGTATGAATGCCTTTTGGCATTCCCCGGAGTTCCCTCCTACCTAATCACAGCCAATCGATGGATACGTTCAACCTTTTCATCATCAAGAACAGCACGAATTATGTAGAAATAAACCCCATTCGCGAGCGGTGTCCCTTCAGCATCCTGTGCATTCCACGTCACCTCGTTATACCCTTCCTTCGCGGAGACATCTTTCAAAACCTGTATCCGCCGCCCTGCCGAAGTATAAATCATAATCTTCACCGCATCAGCATCAAGAGTCAACTGATAGGTAAATGTCGTTTTACGTTTGAGCGGATTGGGATAATTATGCACTTCAGAGATACGGAATTCGGTTTCTTCCGGTGAAAAACTTTCGTCATGTTTTTGAAGGGTTTGATAATCAAAACTGGCAAGCCATGCAACCTCTTCTTTTAAGGTATTCACCAATTCCACCTCATTCGTCTGGTGCGAATACCCAAAAAGGGGACCAAATTCTTCAAACTGCTTTATTAAAGGTTGTATAGATTTTGAGAACTCCGCTGCACTGGCAAGTTTCGCGTTAATCCTACTACCGGTGTTCACTTCATAGCCGAGGGTAATCGCTTCCACCAGTTTTTCGCGACTCTGAAACAGCAACACCCATAACCGCATCAGGTGCATTGCATCGTTCAAATCTTGTGCTGCCGCAATATCCACCGGCGCAGCAATTTCGTTTGCTTCTCGCATCTCATTTGCTGCGCGTTGCTGCGGTGCCAGCAGATTTGTGAATCGATGGACAGCCGTCTGAGCGATTTTTAATTCAGGGATTGCTAAAGTATCTTGCACAGCCCTACTCCCAATTAAGTTCCAAAACCGCGTGGCTAAACCCGCAGAACCGCTGCCGTAAGTGCCACCGATGGAAAGCGAACTCGCATAATCTGAAAAATAACTCGCCAAAGTCCAACCGTTGATACGTAATGCACTCAGAATCAACTGCGCTGCCGCAACGTTTCCGTAACGTGTCACCAGTTCATTACGCAATAATTGCAGATGGTCAAGCTGAATATCCCAATTAATACGAGCACTCACAAGTCGGTCAAGGTAACCTAAGCCTTGCGTTGCACCTTGCACAGTGAATCCACTTAACCCAACAACTTCAGGTGAGTTCGCAAGTTGACGCACACCTTGCACGAACAGATCACTTTCAAGCATCCAGAACGGCATAACCTCCTCAACATCATGCGACAACACAATGAATCGGTGTCCCATCTCTCCGACCGTGTTCATCTGTTCAATTGAAATATTCGGATCAATCACCGGTTCCCCATCAGCACCCCACTTTTGCGAAAAAATCGTCCCCTTGGGCAATTGACGTGCATAGTCGCCATCTGGGTCTTGCAGCCAACTTCTGTTATACCCCGAAATGTAGAACTTAAAATCGGGTCGCACCTCTTGTGCCGCTTTGATGATTGTGAAATACACTGCCCACAGTTTCGCTTGTCCTTCTGGGGAGCGGTCACCACATTCGGGGCAGTTGCACGCTCGTGTTTCATGTCCCCAAGATCGTAGGTGAAATCCTGCTAAACCGGGGTAGGTTTTCACAATTTCCTGAGTCAATTGACGTGCTAAGGTGTGAAATTCCGGTTTTGACCAGCAAAACGGTCGATATGATACCTCATTCCTTGATGCACCGTACAATACCTCTGGTCCCAATAAATCGGGACGTGCTTTAATGAGTGCTTCTGTCGGTTCACCTGTTAAATACATAAACAGATAGGCATCAATACCTCGCTCCTTAAGTGCAGTAAATCGGTTTTGAAGTGTCTCAATTCTTTGTAATCGTTGTGTGCGAGGTTCATCTTGCAGTTCTGAAAATGCGGGAGTGTCCACATATTTGAAAGCAGTGCCAAATCCATCCTCAATACCAGTTCCCGTCCAAACGCCTTCACCTCCACTCATATTCACACGGTTCCTTGCAAGCCAATCGGGATCATCAATCTCTAATACGGCTCGGACAGGGTAAAATGGGCGGGATGTTTTGTCTAAAAAGGGCACGGAAAGTGAAGGCGTACGCGCGACTGCTATATCTGGATGTACAAGTTTGAATCCTGTCAATGCAGTAATACATGCCTCAATAAACGCATAAGCACCATAAATCACACCGCGCGGGGTATGGGCAGCCACAACAATTACGATTTCTGTGCCGAGGTCAGCGGATTTAATCTGGTACCCTTCATCGCCAAGCTCTGCTGATAATTCTAAATCAATCTCTGCTTGAAGGGAGCGAATTGTCGGATTTGAGGTGAGTGTACCTAAGACGATAACCGTCTGCGTTGCCGTCGGTTGTTGATTGGTGTGCCGTTCAAGTCGCGCGCCTGTCCATTTTTCAATAAAGGTTTGAATTTCGGATGCAGCAAACCGCTCTTGGGTTGAAACGTTAGCACCGATTTGTACGGTTGCGCGCGGTTCCCCCGATACAACAATCGGTATTTCTGCTGCTCCCGCGTGCATAGTTAATATTAAAAGAGAGAATAAAGTTTGCAGAATATAACGGCTTGTGCTAAATAACTTATTGTACAACATTGTTTCACATAATTCTATACATCTGTCGCCCCGCTGGGGCTTGCTATCGGCGAGATCAACGCGGACTATACACCTATCGCCTCTTTGAGGCTTTGGCAAATTCCATATTAGCACCCGCTGGTGCGAAAAGTCTATAGAACTCCTATGTCCGAGCTAAAGCACAGCAGTGCGAAAAGTCTATAGAAGACACGGACAAAAAGAAATCAAGCACCAGCGGTGCGAAAGGTCTATAGAACTCCTATGTCCGAGCTAAAGCACCAGCGGTGCGAAAGGTCTATAGAAGACATCACGGAGAAAAAAATCAAGCACCAGCGGTGCGAAAGGTCTATAGAAGACATCACGGACAAAAAGAAATCAAGCACCAGCAGTGCGAAAAGTCTATAGAAGACATCACGGAGAAAAAAAATCAAGCACCAGCGGTGCGAAAGGTCTACAGAATGCAGGAGGTGTATCATTCTTCAGCGTGATCATCTGGATCAAATACGTATTTCGGATTATATGGAACATTAAAACGCTTCAAAAACGCAAGGTATTCTTCTCTGAATGTCATACGCGCATGATGTGCTTCCTGATTTTTAATGTAATTAACAACCGTATCCAATTGAGATTCAGAATAAGAGAATGCTGCAAAACCTGTCTGCCATTCAAATCTTCCCACACACCATCCCTTTTTGTTTATATATTTTGAGGAATTTGCCTTTATGTCCCGTACTAAATCAGAGAGAGCGATGTCTGGTGTTAGACCGACAAGGATATGTATGTGGTCAGGCATTGAATTAATTCGAATTACTGTTTGCTTTTTATTTCTGATGATGCCGGTTATATATTGGTGTAATGTTTCTTTGTGCTGTTTTGGAATGAGGCGTTGTCTACCTTTCACCGCAAAAACAATATGTATGTAGAGTTGGGTATAGGTATCGGCCATAATGTTATTCCTTAAAAAATAGTAAATAGATGACACACCTGTCGCCCCGCTGGGGCTTGCTATCGGCGAGATCAACGCGGACTATACACCTATCGCCTCTCTGAGGCTTTGGCAAATCCCATATTAGCACCCGCTGGTGCGAAAAGTCTATAGAACTCCTATGTCCGAGCTAAAGCACAGCAGTGCGAAAAGTCTATAGAACTCCTATGTCCGAGAGATAAAGCACCAGCGGTGCGAAAGGTCTATAGAAGACACGGAGAAAAAGAAATCAAGCACCAGCGGTGCGAAAGGTCTATAGAAGACACGGAGAAAAAGAAATCAAGCACCAGCGGTGCGAAAGGTCTATAGAAGACACGGAGAAAAAGAAATCAAGCACCAGCGGTGCGAAAGGTCTATAGAATTGCGCCACAAAAATCGCTCATACCGAGCTTACATTAATGCACATGCCCATGCTCAAACCCTGGCAAGAAATATATAGCACATATAGTTAAAATCAATCCTACAACAAAAGCCACTTTGGTAGAACGACTAATCTTTTTCTCTGATGGCGCATGTCCCCCTCGCAAACCTTCCATCACAACATGCAATAGTGTGCCCGCAGCAAAAGCAGTTAAATACTCCGTTAATTCCTTAAAAACACCATGCAATAGTCGTTCACCCATAAATGCCCCGATAAACGGAGCAACAATAAGCGGGATAAGTCTAAATAATGTCTGTCCAACGTCATAATCACGACGTAACGCTGCCGTTATCACTGTTGCTACTGGCAACCGATGAAGTAACACGCCAAGCGCAAGGGTAATACCCACTGCCTCCTCTTCTGCTGCGATACTGAGATTGAATCCATCCGCAACTGAATGGATTGATAACCCGATAATGGTTAAGTTAACACCCCAATGTTGTCTCTTTTTAACCTCTACCTGATTACCGAGGCGTTCCTGCATCCGATGCGTGAGGTGTTCCAACAGCCAAATTAACAAGAAACCACCCCACATTACCAAAATTGTGGGGTAACCTACTTCCGTGAAGAGATGAACTATTAGCATTAAGACAAAGCCGAGGACTGCACCAGCGGTAATACCGAAAATGAGGTGAAAGGCAGTCTGTTTTTCGCGAAAAACCATCGCGATTACAGCGCCAAGCATCACTGTTGCCGATGCAATTACCAAATATAAAAGTAGCATGATGTACAATATATCAAATTTTTATTTTCAATTCAAGTGGAACTGTGTTATACTCAAAATATTACGTAATTTACAGGTTCAGATAAATCAGTTGTATGAAAGTATCATATTTCCGATTTATTCTAAACTTGAGACGTATTTTCAAGTCTAATGGTATAATGTTTTCAAGGGAGAACCTTAAATTTGAGACGTTTTTTCATGTTTATGGGAAAATGTTATGTTATTAAATAAAAGACCTAAGGAGTCTGATTTATGAAAATCACAGAAGTTTTTAGAACGGTTCTGCTTGCGATGTCCATCGCTTTAGCAGTTTGTATAGTATTTTTACCTACAGCAGTAGCACAGGAAGAAAGCACAGAAGAAGCTGATACTGAGTCTGCTGAGGCAGCATCTGAGGGAGATGTTGTTGAAATTGAGAGCGTTGTGGTCGTCGGTACTCGGGCAAAGCCGCGTTCCATTTTAGATTCAGCGGTACCGATTGATATCGTTTCAAATGATGCCTTTGAAAAACAGGGTGGCGCGGATCTGCCGGATCTGCTGAGAACTTTGGTTCCATCTTATAACGTCAATACGCAGCCGATTAGTGATGCGTCAACAGTGGTCCGTCCGGCGAATTTACGGGGACTTGCCCCAGACCATACACTGGTACTCATCAATAGCAAGCGGCGCCACCGTGCCGCAGTGATTCACTGGCTCGGGAACGGTTTGTCTGATGGTTCACAGGGACCTGACCTGGCACCTATTCCAGCGATTGCCCTGCAACAAGTTGAGGTGCTACGCGACGGTGCATCGGCACAATACGGGTCTGATGCAATTGCTGGCGTGATGAATTTTCAATTGAAAGACAATTATCAAGGTGGCAGTATTGAATTTAAACCCGGGATCTACCAATTCGGTGACGGTAGGCAATTCGCGCTCGCTGGCAACATCGGTTTAGGGAATCCAGACGCGTGGACAAGCCTTAGCATTGAATACGGTGGCGCAGATCCGACCATCCGTTCTGTGCAACGCACTGATGCAATAAACTTGATTAACGCAGGCAATTTCAGTGTGAAAGACCCCGCGCAAATTTGGGGACAGCCGATTATAGAGAATGATGTCAAACTGTTTGCCAACTACGGTGCTACTCTCACGGATACCATCGAATTCTATGGGCATGCCAATTACGCAACCAAGCGGGTTGAAGGCGGATTCTATTTCCGAAATCCAAACACTCGCAATGGCGTGTTTAGCCCAAACGGGAAGGATGATACGTTGCTCGTCGGGGACATACGGGGTTTGTCAGCGGAAATGGCGGATTGGGAAGCCCGAAAGGAGGCAGCGGAAGCTGCTGGGGAGGAGTTTACCGAACTCTCGCCTCACGATGCTGACGATATCCCGATAGTCAACCACGTTCCGGATCCCGAAAAGTTGCAAGCCGTTAGGAATGACCCGAATCTATTCAATTTCCAAGAGATGTTCCCAGGCGGATTCACACCCAGATTTGGTGCATTCATGTTGGATAGTTCTGTCATCGTTGGTGTTAAAGGCACCGCGCTTGGAGACACCTTGGGTCAGGACCTAACATGGGATCTCAGCGGCTCTTTTGGACGCAACCATGCTGATTTCTTTATCTTCAATACCGTTAATGCTTCGCTCGGCCCAGATACACCCACACATTTTGACCCAGGCGACTATATCCAGACGGATTATAACCTCAACTTTGATGTAACCTATCCGTTGAACGACATGGTGTTCCTCGCTTCTGGTTTGGAATATCGGGACGAAGGATTTGAAATCATAGAGGGCGAACGCGAGTCGCATCAGATCGGACCCCTCGCAGCGCAAGGCTTCACGGCTGCCTCCAACGGATTTTCGGGGTTCAGTCCAGTTGCAGCTGGCAAGTGGCACCGTTACAACGTTGCCGCCTATCTGGAAACTGAAATCAGACCGATTGATCCGCTCCTGCTCGCGCTGGCTGTGCGTGGTGAACAATTTGAGATTTTCGGTAGCACCCTGAACTACAAAGCCGCTGCAAACTACAAGGTTACAGAAACGATGCGGTTGCGGGGAAGTTATAGCACCGGGTTCCGCGCACCGACACCCGGACAGCAAAATACGTTCAACATTACCACTGAATACGATTTTGAGCAAGGTGATCTCGTTAACAAAGGAACAATTCCTTCCACCAACCCCGCTGTCGGAGTTGTGACAGGCGAGGAAGATAACTCGCTTGACCCGGAAACATCAAATAACTTCACCGCTGGGTTTACCGTCGATATTCTGGGGGTAAACTTCACCGCTGATATTTTTGATATTCGGTTGAAAAACCGGTTATCGGTGTCACAACACTTTACGTTGAGCGACGAGCAGAAGGCGCAGCTCATCGAGGAAGGTGTAACCAGTGCAGCGAATCTGGAAACATTCCAGTTCTTTATCAATGATTTCAATACCAAAACCCAAGGTGTGGACTTTGTCGCCACAGCACCAATACCGAATGGTACGCTCGTTGCCGTGTATAACTGGACATCAACTGAGGTTACCCATATTGTAATCGACGGAGAACTCGTCGAATTAACTCCTGAATTTGACGATCCTGAGTATGAAGAATGGAAGAAGGCAACACTGAACGCGGAGCGAGCCAGGGAACTGGAAGAGAATTTACCCAAACACCGCGCCAGTCTGACAGGCGCTTACTCCATAACGGACGCATGGGGAGTAATCGCACGTGCCAGTTATTTCAGCGGTTGGTTCGATTCTGAAGATTACTTACAGGATCCATGTGTAGAGTATCCATGTGAGAAAGACACTGGAGAATACACTGGAAAGGTTACTGTCGACTTGGAAACCACTTACACCGTGGCCTCCGGATTGGCACTCACGCTCGGTGGAAGAAATATCCTTAATACCTATCCCGATGAAAATCCGAATGGTGCTGGTTCTGTTGGCAATAAATATGGTCAATTCAGTCCCTTCGGTTTTGACGGCGCATACTGGTATGCTAAAGTTGGTTACAGTTTCTAAGATTCTAACATAATCTCTGTAGGCGTGTTTGTAACTTTACATTCACGCCTACTTACTTTGTAAGTTCTGTTGTAAACCAAGTATTTTCATAACATAAGGGGAGAGTAAATTATGAAAGTTACAATTAACAGCAAACCGCTTCTGCTCGCCTTTTACATAGCATTGGTAGTTTCCTTATTCTTTTTACCAGAAGTTGTAGCAGATAACCATGAAAGTGAATCAAGCGAAGCAGCATCTGATGAAGAAGTCGTGGAGCTTGAGGGATTAGTTATTGTCGGTACGCGTGCAAAACCACGTTCCGTTCTTGAATCCACTGTACCGATTGATGTTGTGCTTAGCGATGACTTTGTCAAACAGGGTGGGGCAGATTTGCCAGACTTGTTAAGAAATTTGGTCCCCTCTTACAATGTAAATGCACAGCCTATCGCTGACGCAGCAACCGTCGTGCGTCCTGCAAACCTACGTGGATTAGCACCTGATCACACATTATTACTCGTCAACGGTAAACGGCGGCACCGTGCCTCTGTAATTACTTGGCTCGGCAATGGATTATCCGACGGTTCACAAGGTGCAGACCTGTCACCGATACCTTCCATAGCGATCAAACAGATGGAAGTGCTACGAGATGGCGCGTCGGCACAATACGGTTCCGATGCTATTGCCGGTGTGATGAATTTACAATTGAAAAATAGTTACAAAGGCGGTTCTTTAGAAATTAAACCAGGTATTTACCAAGCAGGAGACGGACTAACATATTCTGTCGCGGGTAATATCGGATTAGGACGAGAAGATATCTGGACAAACCTCAGTTTGGAATATGGCAACGCAGATGAAACAGATCGTTCCGTACAACGAGACGATGCCGCCGCACTTTCCGGGGCAGGGAATAGCCATGTTGCTAATCCGGCTCAACCTTGGGGACATCCGATTATTAGAGATGACATCAAGTTCTTTGCAAACTACGGTGTTGACATCGTTAGTAACGTTCAACTCTACGGACATGCGAACTATGCACAGAAACAGGTTGAAGGTGGATTCTATTTCCGAAATCCTAATACTCGACCTGCTGTATTTAGTAATGATGGTGGGGAAACCTTGCTTATCGGACGTTTGTCTGGAGAAGGTGAAGTGCCCGTAGTCAGTATAACCGATAATGTGCCAGACCCAGAGGCTTTACAACAGGTCTTTGATGACCCTAACCTTTTCACATTTCAAGAACTCTTTCCCGGCGGTTTCACGCCTCGCTTTGGTGCTGATACCCAAGACCTTTCTGGTGTTATTGGACTGAAAGGATCAATCGCGGAAGATTTGGGATGGGATTTGAGTGCATCTTATGGACAGCACGCCTCTGATTTTTTTATCAAAAATACTGTAAATGCATCCCTTGGACCCGATACACCAACCGAATTTGATCCGGGTGATTATATCCAAGCGGATACAAACATTAACCTTGATCTGACCTATCCACTCCATGACCTTATATTTCTCGCTGCAGGTGGTGAATATAGAACAGAGACCTTTGAAATTGTGGAAGGGCAAAAAGAGTCTTGGGAAATTGGACCACTGGCAAGCCAAGGATTTAGTTCAGGTTCCAACGGATTTCCCGGTTTCAGTGATATTGCGCAAGGCGACTGGACACGTTCGAATTTTGCTGGATATTTGGAAACTGAATTGAAACCGGTTGACCCTTGGGTTATCAGTACTGCTATTCGAGCCGAAAATTTTGAGGATTTTGGTAGCACTATCAACTACAAAGTCGCAACGAGTTATGCTTTCAGCGACGACCTCATGGATTTTCTGACACTTGATCCTGAGGTTGACTTGAGGGTGCGTGGCAGTTACAGCACCGGTTTCCGAGCGCCAACGCCAGGACAACAGAACGCCTTTAACGTTACAACGGAATTCGGTGAAAACAATACATTGGTTAACAAGGGCACTATTCCTTCAACACATGCTGCTGCAGGTTTAGTGGGCGGTAAAGCACTTGAACCCGAAAAATCAAAAAACTTTTCTATCGGAACGGTTATCAGTGATAATATAGTTAGTGTTACAATAGATTATTTCAATATTAAGGTAGAAGATCGGTTAGCGCCTTCTAAAGACTTTCAACGCGGCGAAGATATTACTGAAGAACAGATTCAGCAACTTGTTGATGAAGGCATCACGAGTGCCGGAAACCTACAAGAATTCCGATTCTTTACCAACGAATTTGAAACAAGCACACAAGGTATTGATCTTGTTTTGACAGCACCAGTTGCCAAAGGTGCAGTGAGTTTTGCATATAACTACACCGAAACTGAGGTTACTAAGCGCAACGCTGATATTCTGGACGATACACGTGTTCGTCTCTTAGAAGAAGGGTTACCCAAACACCGTGGAAACGTGACGTTAACACAAAATATCATAAGTGATTTAGGTGTTTTAGGGCGTGTTAATTACTACGGTCCTTGGTATGAGTACGCTGTAGGCGCACAAATATATGATGATGTATTTTTGGTGGACCTTGAAATTAATTACCCATTTGCTGAAAATTTGGGAATCACAGTCGGTGTGAATAACGTTTTCAATGTTGAACCTAATAATGTTACTTGGTCGGACCCAAATATTGAAAACTTTACCGGTTCAATTGTTGGTAGACCCTTCGGTGAATATAGTCCTTATGGGTTCGGCGGCGCGTTCTGGTATACCAAAATCGGTTACAATTTCTAATGTTTATGTTTCATGTTTAAGGAGCGGCCTCAATCCGTTCCCTAACATCTAAGTAAATCAAACCAAAGAAATAAGGGATCTTGATGTTTTTTCAGAAAATAGAACAATGATTAGAATTATTGGAATTTTTGTTTTACTTTTCTCATTCTTTTGGATGGGTATTTTCCTTTCAGGTTGTGAGCGAATCCAACATGTTCTCCCACCAGAAGATTTACAAGCAACAATCAAAATCGGTTTCATTTATAGTCCATCTGATCCAGGAACAACTCGGAATGGTGCTGAATTAGCGGTTGCGCTTGCAAATGAGACAGAGGGAATCAACGGGCGACCGATAGAACTTCTTATTAGAGAGAGTATGAGGGATCCTCTCCTGAGTACCCAACACGTAGAGGAACTGGTCGATGCCGGAGTGTTAGCAATTGTAGGTCCTGACTATAGTGATGAGGCAATTGAGGCGGGAGTCGCTGCCCAACGACACGGCATCCCTATGGTAACCTCCTATCCAACAAACCCAAAGGTTACCAAAAGTGGTAATTATGTCTTTATGACAGCGTTCATAGATTCGTATCAGGCAGCTATAATGGCAAATTTTGCCATACAGGAATTGGAAGCGATGACAGCCGCGGTTCTCACAGAAACAGGCGATTCGCACTCAGAAGGACTCTCAAGGTTTTTTATTGAAGATTTCACCGCAGAAGGCGGCACGATTGCTATCCAGCAGTTTTATGAAACAGATGCTACAGATTTCACCGAACAGTTGTTGGCAATCGCTGCTGTTGAACCGGCCGTTGATATTATCTTTTTGCCAGGCTTGGGCTCCGAGTTCCCGCTGGCGGTTAAACAGGCAAGATCTGACGATATCGGTATTTCTGCTACCTTTCTCGGTGGTGATGGCTGGGATCGACCAGATTTAGTTAAAATCGGTGGGATGGCACTTGAAGGTTGTTTCTTCGCGAACCATTTTTCACCCAACGGTCAATTAACTGAAGAGGCACGTCAATTTGTAAACGCCTATACCGAAAAATACGGCATTGAGCCTGACGGCCCCGCAGCACTCGGATACGATGCTGCTACCATTCTCATTGAGGCGATGCGCAGAACAATTGCCCTAACCCCCGCTGCGATTCGGGATCAAATTGAGGCGACTCAGAATTACAGTGGTGCAACGATATTATCCCGCTATGATGAAAATCGGCATGCGGTCAAGAGTTTAGTTGTCAATACTGTCAAGGATGGACAGATACAGTTCCATCGCTTGATTACACCGTAATACTTAGCAATTATTTGATGCAAGGTTTAGTGCCTTGTATACTTTTGAAAGGGGAGATGAATTAACATGAGCAATCAAAGCAAAGATGCAGAATATACAATGGGGCGCAGCGAATCTGAAACGGATCGACTGATTGAACAGTCCGTACTTTATGACGATGTAACGAAGCGTTTCCTACTAAGGAGTGGTATTGCCAAAGGCATGAAAGTGCTTGATGTTGGCAGTGGTGCTGGGGACGTTGCTCTTACAATTGCCGAATTTGTCGGGTCAGAGGGAACGGTAATTGGCGTAGATGTCAACGCGGACATTCTTGAAACAGCAAAAGCGCGTGCGGACGCTGCAGGTCTCACCAATATTGAATTCATTGCAGGTGACACCCGAACACTCGAACTTACTAATGATTTTGATGCCGTTGTCGGCAGACTCGTACTGATGTATATGGCAGACCCCGCAGATGCGCTCAAACATTTAGCAACACACCTACGCCCCGGTGGAATTGCCGCTTTCCAAGAAGTTGATTTTTCACCTTATACTGTCGCTGTGCATCCAGATACACCTTTGATAAACGATTTAATTAAGTGGGGACGCACCGTGTTTGAACGTTCCGGCGCGCATGTTGAGATGGGAATGGATCTCTACAAAGCCTACGTTGATGCTGGTTTGCCCGAACCTGCATTACATTTTGAGGCACCCATGGGCGGTCCCGAAGATTGGCCCGGATTTGCATATCTTGAAAACAGTTTTCGGAGTATCCTGCCGTTGATTGAGGCTTATGAGATTGCTACTGCTGATGAGGTAGACGTAGATACGCTCGCATCTCGAATTCAAGCTGAAGTCGCTGCATCAAAACGACCGATTATGTTGCCCCCACACGTCACAGCACATGTATCCCTTCCAACTTAAAAAGTTCATCACATGCAAGAAAACCATTCACAGAATTCGTCTGCATCAAATCGCGATGCTACCTACACCTTAGGGCGAACCTCGCATGAAACTACGCGACTCATTGAACAATCAAAAATCTATGGGGAGTCAACAAGGTTATTCTGTGAACGCGCTGGCATTGAAACTGGAATGCGAGTACTTGAAATCGGTAGTGGTGCGGGTGATGTCGCGATCATGCTTACCGAACTTGTTGGCACATCAGGACAGGTTGTCGGCGTTGATATTAATCCAACGATTCTTGAAACGGCACGTCAACGCGTATCAGATGCAGGTATAAAAAACGTTGATTTCGTAGCAGGTGACGCGCGAACACTTACTTTTGATGAAAAATTTGACGCGCTTATGGGTAGATTTGTGTTGATGTATATGGCAGCCCCCGTGAATGCGCTGCAAAAACTCGTAACACATCTAAAACCGGGTGGTATCGTCGCGTTTCAGGAACCAGAATATACACTTTATCCTGCTTACTCACATCCAGATACACCACTTATGAATCAACTCATCAAATGGATTTTGGATGTATTCAAACATTCAGGTGCACATCTTGATATGGGAATCGGATTGTATCAGGCTTTTGTAGAGGTAGGGTTGTCACCGCCAGAGATTCATCTCCATGCTCCTATCGGTGCAGCAGCGAATTGGACAGGATACCGATATATGGTAACTATTTTTCAAAGTCTCCTGCCACTTATCGAAAAATATGAAATTGCAACAGCGGAACAGGTAAGTATAGAGACATTAGGCGAAAGAATCCGTCAAGAAGTGCTTTCATCAAAACGTCCCTTCTTTTTACCGCTACATGTGACAGCGCATGCACGTTTAACATCATAATATCTGAATACTGAAAAGATAGATATATTAAAAACGGTAGGCGCGATTTAAAATCGCGCCTACATGAAGGTAATATTTTTTAGATTTTTCTATAACTAACGCTGAGAAGATTTCAGTTTTCCCCATGTAGTCGTCAATTTACCACGCGCTTCAACAGCCAGATGTTCAATAATACCAGTATTCATAATGGATTCAACTTCTTCATGCGTTAACCCGCGCTTCCAGACGTTTAGTTCATCCATGAGTCCATTAAAAGGCCGGTTATTGTCAATGTTATAACCGACACGTGCACCCTGTCCCCAATCGCCTGCAATCGGATCTGGAAAAGCTGCTTTTGCCTCTCCTACCTTTATGCCGTTGATATAGAGGTAAGCCATACCTTCTTCACGACTGAAAGTGCCAGCGTAATGTACCCATTCCTTTGCCTTGTTTGTGCCAGCACGGATATTAAAAAGCGTTTTCCCTGGATTATGGCCCCGATTGAGCCAACGATAGTCACCTTCTCCGCGCGCCTCTGGGTGCACGAGCCACGTACCGTCACCAGCACGAGCATTGAAAATCGCCATGTGTGAAATGGATTCTACGTTTATCCAAGCGATAACGCTCATACCCTCAGTCGGAATATGTTCAGGATCAACGTTTGCACCGTCCAAATCAAGAAAACTACCTGATGCGAAGTGTGCTGCATTTCCAAACTTACCATCGTCAGACTGTGTCACCTTTCCCATGATTTCGCCATCGTAACCATGACCAGATTTTTCTATAACATCTCCACCCTTAAACTCTTCGAAATCGAAATAAAGCACTAAGTCAGGATCTAACACATCAGCGGATAAACCGCTTATTTGGAATGTCATTATCAGACATACGAGAATAATTATACTGCGTTTCATTTGAGAGGCTCCTTTTGTAAAAATTTAACGGAAGCAATCTCTTGATCGCTATTCCGTTGTGTTAAAGTATATCGTTTTTTATAAATCTTTGCAATGAAAAAGAAATTAGTTTTTTCTTGATTTTTACACTATATTGCTGTAAATTAAATTCAAGAAGATTGGAGAAACGTAATGAATATTTCCCCCATTGATTGGGCAATTGTTGTTGGCTATATCCTTTTTGCGCTTGGACTCGGTATCTATTTTTCTAAACGCGCTGGCAAAAATATCAACGAATTTTTTGTTTCTGGACGTAATCTGCCATGGTGGTTAGCAGGCACCTCTATGGTCGCGACAACCTTTGCTGCAGACACACCGCTTGCAGTGACCGAGCTTGTTGTCAAAGATGGAATAGCGGGCAATTGGTTCTGGTGGAACGCTGTTTTAAGCGGTATGTTAGCCACATTCTTGTTTGCTCGATTATGGAGGCGTTCCGAAATCATCACCGATGTTGAATTTACCGAACTCCGATACTCAGGACCTTCCGCAAGTTTCCTGCGCGGTTTTCGCGCCCTCTATATCGGCTTACCGATTAACTGCATTACAATGGGATGGGTTATCCTCGCAATGCAGAAAATCGTTGTACTTACTTTTGATCTTCCAGATAACCCATACACAAAAGTAATCGTTGTTTTGGGATGTCTATTAATTGCAGGCATCTACTGTGCGTTGTCGGGTTTCTGGGGTGTAGTCATGACGGACATCGTGCAGTTCGGAATGGCGATGGTAGGTTCAATCGCACTCGCAATTATAGCCGTTAACAAGATAGGTGGTATCGGCGCGCTGAAAGAAAAACTGGTTGATGTTTACGGTGCGGAACACAATATTCTGAATTTTACCCCTGATTTCAGTGCTGGGACAATGGCTATTATAACGTTTGGTGTCTATCTCGGCATGCAATGGTGGGCAGCAAATGGTGTTGATGGTAGTGGATATATCGCGCAACGGATGTTCGCAGCGAAAAATGAACGGCATACGCTCCTTGCTACCTTGTGGTTTAACATTGCACATTATACACTTCGTCCGTGGCCGTGGATACTTGTCGCATTAGTTGCAATGGTGGTCTATCCTGGACTCGGCGATCCTGAGCATATTAATCCGGCATTGAAAGACCCTGCAGCCGGTTATCCGCTGCTGATGCTTGATTACCTACCTGTCGGATTACTCGGACTCATGCTCACTGCATTTTTAGCAGCATTTATGTCTACGATTGACACGCATCTGAACTGGGGCGCGTCTTATCTCGTTAACGATTTCTATAAACGCTTTCTTAAACCTGAAGCGACACCGCAACATTACGTTACCGTCTCACGCCTTTTTGTAATCCTCATCATGCTAATTGCAGGTGTGACGAGTCTCTTTATGAATTCTATTGCTGGTGCTTGGAAGTTTCTCATCGCACTAAACGCAGGCATTGGACTTGTCCAAATTTTAAGATGGTACTGGTGGCGTATCAATGCGTGGTCCGAAATCTCTGCTATGTTTGCAGCGTTAGTTGTTTCAATCGTTGTGTTTACGCTACCACAAACGAAGGATGAATTCGCGCTCAAAATGCTAATTATCGTGCCAATTTCCACTGTTGTCTGGATAGTTGTTACGTTTTTAACAGAACCCGTTTCGACTGAAACGCTGACGAACTTCTATAACAGAGTTAGACCGAGTGGAAGTGGTTGGAAACTTATTGCAGCGGAGACGAAAGAAGCACCAGACGGGACAAATAGGCAAAGCTCTCAAACAGATTCTAAAACTCCCGCATTGGTCAATTGGGTAATTGGAGTTATCTTTATCTACTCATTTTTATTCAGTATTGGCAAACTCCTATTAGGTTTTACTGGAACTGGATTAATTTTTCTATTAATCGCAATTATTAGTGGGGCAATAATGTATAAAAATTTACCGCGTAAAGAGAGAAACAACATTTGAAAAGTGTAGGAATTATTCCAGCTCGGTATGCCTCAAGCCGTTTTGAGGGAAAAGCGTTAGCAGATATTCTCGGGAAACCGATGATACAGCATGTATATGAACGTGCTTGTAAGTCAAAATTGTTAAGTCAAGTTATCGTCGCTACAGATGACCAACGTATCTATGATGTTGTTAAAGGTTTGGGTGGAAATGTCGAGATGACAGGAGAGTGTGCTACTGGAACTGATAGAATCTCAGTTGTGGCTGAAAAACTTACATGTGATGTTGTTGTTAATATACAAGGCGATGAACCTTTACTTGAACCTGAACAGATTGATATAATGCTGCAGCCTTTTATCGAAAAACCGTCTGTTCAAGTCTGCACATTAAAAGAGCGTATTTACACTATGGAGGATTTTCACAACCGGAACGTTGTTAAAGTTGTTACTAATCTTGAAGGCGATGCGTTGTACTTCTCAAGAAGTTCTATTCCCAATATACCTGAAAACAAGCAGAAAATCTTTAATCAAAACGCTTTAGTATATAGGCATATTGGATTATATGCCTTTAGGAAAGAGCAGTTACTCGCTTTCACATCTTGGAAGCGTACCCCTTATGAGATTGCTGAGGGTTTAGAACAGTTACGTTTTTTAGAACACGGTGTTCCTATCCATGTCGTTGAAACCGATACACCCCTTATTGGAGTTGATGTGCCTGCAGACTTGGAACGGGTAAAACAGATTTTAGAAAAGAGAGGTAATGAAAGACAATGACAAAATATATCTTCGTAACAGGCGGCGTTATCTCAGGAATAGGCAAAGGAATTACAACCGCAGCATTAGGCAGATTGCTCATTAATCGTGGCTTCAAAGTGAATGTCGTCAAAATTGATCCATATATCAATGTTGATGCGGGGGTGATGAATCCCTTCCAACACGGTGAGGTTTTTGTCACACACGATGGTGCTGAAACAGACTTAGACTTAGGAAATTATGAACGTTTTCTCGGCGTTGACCTGAATAAACATTCTAACTTTACCACCGGTTCTGTTTATAAGGAAGTAATTGAGAAGGAACGGCGTGGTGATTATCTCGGACAAACGGTTCAACTGATTCCACATATTACGGATGAAATCAAACACCGCATCTACCAGATTGGAAAAGATAGCAACGTTGACATCGTTATTACGGAAATCGGTGGCACTATTGGAGATTTTGAAACACCTCCGTTTGTTGAAGCTATCCGACAAATGGCTGTTGAGGTCGGGCGCGAAAATACTCTGTTCCTCCACGTTTCGCTTATCTACACCTTACCCAATGGAGAAAGCAAAAGTAAACCTACCCAACACAGTATTAGGAAACTCCAAGAATTGGGGCTACACCCTGATTTGTTGTTATGCCGTACGAGTCAACACATTGATGAAAGCGTCCGTAGAAAGATTGCCCTCCTCTGTGGCATCAGTGAAGAATTTATTTTAGAGGGATTGGATACAAAATGCGTAGATGAAATTCCACTCAATTTTGAAGAACAAGGCATGGGGCATCTCGTCGCGAAAAAATTAGGTCTTGAGCGGCGCGCAACATTAGATGCTGAATGGATAGCCATGGTGGAAAGACTAAAAAATCCCAAGCACACAGCGAAAATCGCTATCGTAGGAAAATATACGACTGGGAATGATGCCTATATCAGTGTCCAAGAGGCTATTAAACATGGTGGTGTTGCCAATGAAACAGAAGTTCATATTGAATGGATAGAAGCTGAGTCGTTGACAGACCACCCCAATCTTGATGGATTGTTTGAAAATCTTGATGGAATTTTGGTCCCCGGTGGATTCGGTGATCGTGGCATCGAAGGCATGATAACGGCGGCTAAATATGCACGTGAAAATCGTATCCCTTATTTTGGGTTATGTCTCGGCATGCAGTGCCTCGTGATTGAATTTGCACGGCACGTTGCGAACCTAAAAAATGCAAACAGCACAGAGGTTGATGAGAAAACTCCGTTCCCTGTCATAGATTTGATGTTAGAACAACGTTCAATAGCTGATAAAGGCGCAACAATGCGGCTCGGACACTATCCGTGTGTTCTCAAGGAAAACACCAAAAGTTACGAAGCGTATAAACAACCTATTATTTTAGAACGACATAGACATCGCTATGAATTGAATAACGATTTTCGTTCGCAATTGAAAGATGCGGGACTCAGCTTCAGTGGGGTGTCACCTGATGAAAATCTTGTCGAAATTGCAGAGGTGGCGGATCACCCATGGATGGTCGGTTCACAATTCCATCCTGAATTTCAATCCAAACCCCTCGTGCCACACCCGCTATTCCGTGAATTTATTGCAGCAGTCATGCGTTACCAACAAGAAAAAACTGATTAGGGAGAGGAATCATGGACAACGCTGCTACAGTCCGTTCCGGTGCTTGGCACGGAGATAACGAACTGACGCTAAATTTTCCAACCAACTGGGAAGTGGAGATGCTAAACCCTACGGGCGCACCATCGCTTTCTGACGCGCAAATTGAACAAGCATTCGCTGAACCAATCGGCACAAAACGCATCGCTGAACTCGCAAAAGGCAAAAAAAGTGCCGCCATTATCGTTGATGACCTAAGTCGTCCTACTCCTGCATTTAAAGTTATTCCGTTTCTGTTGCGCGAACTTTTCGCAGCAGGTGTACCAAAATCAGAAATCCGATTCGTGGTTGGTGTTGGCGCACACCGTCCCATTTCCGAAGAAGAGATGGCAAAGAAAGTTGGAGTTGACATCGCAGCAGAATATGAGATTACCAACCATAATTTCCTGAGTAGTGACCTTCGTGCGTTGGGACACCTTGAAAACGGCACACCTGTTTATATCAATCGGACTGTTGCAGATGCAGACTTCAAAATTTGCCTCGGTGGTATCTATCCTCACAGTTCAGTCGGTTTTAGTGGTGGAGCGAAACTTATTGTTCCCGGTACCGCTGGATTTTCCTCTATGTACTATTTTCATACCTTCCCACAGGGACGTGGTCCCGCAGTGATTGAAGGACAAAGCGATGAGCCAGATCGTCGCGATACTATTGAGATGGCGGCAGCGGTTCTTGGTCTTGACGCTATTGCTAATGTTGTTCTCAATAGCCGCCGTGAAATCTGTGGGTTGTTCGTGGGAGATTTCATTAAAGCACACCGTAAGGGCGCACATTTTGCGATGGATACCTACAAAACAGAAATATCTGAAACAACCCGAACAGATAGCGATCTTGTTGTGATTAACTGCTACCCGCTTGATGCTGATGCAATTCAACTTGATAAGGCACTCGCCGCTTTTTCTTATTTTGAAGACGCTTATACAATAGCACTCTACCCCGCAACCGATGGCACCTGCTTTCACGGACTGTTTGATCGGCTTGATTATCAAAGGTATCTTAAGCAGAAAGCAGAACACATACCCGCTAAACCATCACCTGCACTAAAACTTGGAAGACGATCTCAACTACATGTTTGGTCTGAACATTTTGATAGAGATGATTTCTACAAAGAATACCCTTCCTCCCTTCTTTTCCGAGATTTAGATCAATTAATTCAAATGTTAACCGAAGAACTCCCCGCCCGCGCAAAAGTTGCTGTTTTACCTGTGGCAGGCATTCAGGTATTAACTCCAAAGTAAAACCCCATTGTAGTAAAATTTTAAATATATGAACTACCCTGGTAAGTGCGGTTTCATGAAGATTGAGTATCTGTATCTATATTGAAACTGATAATTATTTTTACCTTTTGTTCCTTGTGTAAACTTCAAACGCACCATGAATGTAATACCATTTCTAATTGACAAATTGTCATAATATATTGTTAGGTCCAAATCAACGCTATGAATGCCTTTGGTAGAATGCGCTTTTTGGCGTTCTACATGATTCAGCGGGTTGAGGAACGAAACCCGACATGACGATATAAAAAGTCGGGTTTCGCTACCGCTTCTACCCGACCTACGAAATAATGTAATATTATTATATAGAAATGGTATAAGGAGGAAAATTGGAGAATAAAGCATTGCGAATATTCATTATCCTGATAGCAATAATGTCTATTGGATGCGATGAAATGGATGTCGTTTCACCAACAGCGAATCAACTTAATTCAACAACACTTCAATCAATTAACAATCCTCTGATGCCACTATTTGCGTTGCTTCACGAAGAGGGAAGAATTAAAGAAAAACTCTACTACGGAACCATCGTAGATGTTGATCACATCTACGATGGAGACACGATTGGGCGTACAATCAGTGGTGAATTTCACGGTGTATCTGTTAGAATATACCCTGAATGTGATTCTGGAATAGTTTTTGATAATGATCTCTGGTTGGGGATCGAATGTAAAAAAGATGGAATTTTCGCTGTAACAAAAATAAGAATAGCGGGAATAGATGCGCCAGAGAACAAACCAGATGCCCAAGGTCGTTCGATAGAATCACGAAATAGAGAAAAAGAACGGGCTGCTACAGCACGAGAGTTTCTCCAAAGATTATTCCTTGAATACAACAAACATAGAGATACCATAGGTTTCGCATTGAGAATTTACTATGACTCAAAATATGGTAACCCTTTAGCAGATATCATACTTTTCAACGACGAAGAGTATATTGATGTTGGAACGAAAATGATAGAAAACGGTCATGCAGTACCTTACTTTGGTGGAACGAAAACTCATGATTGGGGTGCTGAATAGCGTCTTTCATATTTGGTGGGAAATCAAACCCACCGAGTTCATATAATTGCTGGTTTTACAAAAATGTTAGGACTTTACACACCTGCAACACAAAATATCTTGACACGGGTGAATATTTTGATAGAATAAGACACATCTTTTAGGATATCACATTCAGGAATGGAGGACAATCATGAACAATACTACAACAGTCCACTCCCGTGCTTGGTATGGCGATGAGGAACTGACACTGAATTTTCCAACGGGATGGGAAGTCGAAATGTTAGGGCCAAAAGACGCATCCGCACTTTCTAACAAGCAGATTGAACGCGCATTTGCTGAACCAATCGGCACAAAACGCATCGCTGAACTCGCAAAAAGCAAAAAAAGTGCTGCTATCGTCGTTGATGATCTGAGCCGTCCTACTCCTGCAGCCGAAATTATCCCGTTTCTACTCCATGAACTTACCTCCGCAGGTATCCCGAAATCAGGAATCCGATTTGTCGTAGGTGGTGGATCGCACAGACCTCTCACCGACGAAGAAGCAGTGAAAAAAGTTGGTGCCGACATCGCAGCAGAATATGAAGTAACAAGTCACAACTTTATGAGCGGTAACCTACGGGGATATGGAAGTCTCACAAATGGAATGCCTATCTATATCAACAACGTTGTTGCAGATGCAGATTTCAAAATCTGCTTGGGTGGAATTTATCCGCACGGTTCCGTCGGATTCGGAGGCGGCGCAAAGTTGATTGTTCCGGGTGTCTCTGGGTTCGCAACGATGTTTTACTTTCACTCCTTTTCACCGAGTCGTGGACACGCTATCATTGAAAGAAAAAGCAGCACACTTGATCATCGAGATTTTGCTGAAAAAGTTGCCAACGTCATCGGTCTTGATGTTATCGCAAATGTTGTACTTAATTCTCGGCGTGAGATTTGCGGACTGTTTGTTGGAGACTTTGTGCAGGCACATCGGGTTGGTGCACATTTCGCTTTAGAAACCTATGGCACCGAGATACCGATGCAATCCCGAAAAGAAACTGATCTCGTCGTTCTAAATTGTTATCCCCTTGACAGCGACCCTATCCAAACGGGAAAAGCGTTGTGGGCAAGCAGCTATTTTGAGAATGCGTATAAGATGGCACTTAACCCTGCAAGCGATGGTATCTGCTACCATGGATTGTTTGATCAGATTGATTATGTCCGTTTTCTTGAACAGAGAGCAGAAAGAATCCCGCCTGAACTTCCCGAACCAAAACTTGGCAATCAGGACCAACTGCACGTCTGGTCAGAGCATTTTATGGTAGACGATTTTTACAAAAAGCACTCTGGTGCCCTCCTCTTTCGCGACTTGGAACAACTGATTCAGCTTTTTGCCGAAAAACTGCCAGCAAAAGCAAAAGTCGCAGTTCTGCCCTCAGCAGGAATTCAAGTATTAGCAGAGGAAAAATAGTAAAGAATCCAATGGAATCTCCTTTCAGAAGCTATTTACAACGTATAAATACCTGCCTCGGCAAAATCGAGACAGGTTTGTTATGCCTAATTGTCGCAATGATGATCGGACTTGCGGTGCTTGAAATCGTCTTGCGTTATGGTTTCAAGATGAGTTCATTGTGGAAACATATAATGCTTCAAAACTTGACTCTCTGGTTGTGCTTTCTTGGGGCTGCGCTCGCTTCATCTGAAAGACGCCACATTAGCATTGATGTGCTCAGCCGAATTTTACCTAAAAACGCCCTACGTTATAGTTCTTATATTATTGATGTGCTGAGTTTGATTGTCGTAAGCATTTTAGCCTATTTCGGTTTTGGCTTTCTGATAGAAGAACAGCAAAGTCCTGCAACACTGATAGGATCTATTCCACTTTGGTGGGCAAAGACGATTATCCCAATAGGGTTTGTCCTTATCGGGATCCACTTGATGCTTCAGATTTGCATCCGTTTGACAGAACGTGGACACCATCAAGATGATGTTGGGAGAGAATCAGACTAATGGGATTAATAATCGGCATTGGATTAGTAGCTTTTGCACTATTCGGTGGTGCACTCTTTGTCTTACTGGGCGGTGCCACAATTATCGGATACGCCACAGCAGGCGAGCCAATTTCAACAATTCTGATTGATTTCAACAGAATCATAAAAAATACGACAATTCCTATTATCCCACTTTTCACCTTTGCGGGATATATTATTGCAGAAGGAAAAGCACCGCAAAGGTTGGTAGCGTTTGCACGTGCAAGTGTTGGCTGGCTACCGGGCGGAATCGCAGTGGTTGTCCTCGGCACTTGTGCTTTTTTTACGACTTTTACGGGGGCATCTGGCGTAACCATAATTGCCCTTGGTGGTTTGGTCTACCCGATTCTGCGTCAAACCTATAGTGAAAAGTTCTCACTCGGTTTGATAACAGCCTCCGGGAGCATCGGACTCCTCTTCCCACCGAGTATTCCACTTATACTTTATGCCATTATTGCACAAGTACCAATAGATGCAATGTTCTTTGCTGGAATTATTCCTGGGATGCTTATTCTCATCATACTCAGCTGCTACTGCAGTGGATGGAGTGTCTTAAAACGGGCAGAAACAACTCCGTTTAACCTGTTGCTTTTTGCCCGAACCTTATGGGAAGCAAAATGGGAATTGATATTGCCATTTCTCGTATTAGGTGGTATTCTTTCGGGTTTTGTTACTCTTGATGAAGTTGCAGCATTGACAGTCATATATGTTTGTATCATAGAAATATGTATCCACAGATCAATTTCTGTGAAAACATTACCGCGCCTTATCAAAGAAAGTATGTTACTCGTTGGCGCAATTCTCATTATCCTCGGCATAGCCTTGGGGTTAACAAGTTACCTCACTACACTTGAAGTGCCTTTCATTGTTCTTGATTGGATTCAGTCGATTACAGAAAACAAAGTTATCACACTTATTGGGCTTAATATCTTTCTACTCATTGTTGGATGTTTAATGGACATCTTTTCAGCGATAATCATCGTTGTCCCATTACTCATCCCGATTGCTGAAGAATTTGGTATTGACAAAGTACATCTTGGTATAATCGTCCTAACAAATCTTGAAATCGGTTATCTCACACCGCCAATAGGAATAAATCTGTTTATATCAAGTATGAAGTTTGATAAATCGGTTGTCCTACTTTATAGGTCCGTTTTGCTGTTTATCGGTTTATTGTTGATAGCCTTAATACTTGTAACTTATATACCGGATTTAAGTCTCTGGCTACCGCGTGTACTTGGGAAAACATCCCAACCGCTATTATTATGAACTACCAAGCACAAACTGGAAGAACTTCCAAACCTAAATTATCTGATATTTGCTGAGTTGGCTGAAATTATAAAGATTAAAAAAATCGGTAATTTAGTAGAGAAGTCCGGTGTGGTTAGGAAACCCCACCTACACAGATTGGAAACAATTAGAATTACTGAATTGAAAACTGAAACTTCATGAATTTCAGACAACTTTACAACGCTTAAAAAATATGCTATAATAATCACATCATAATACTACGGAGGAGAAACATTATTATGAAAAAAAATTGTTGGTCAAAAAAGATTCGTATAGTTGCTGCTATGTGTCTAATATGCCTTTTGACGCTTAGTCCTACGCTTGCTATATACGCAGATTCTCATGCGAAAAGTAAATTCAAGGTTGCTATGCTTCTACCCGCATCCATCACCGACGCAGGGTGGAACGCTTTAGCGTACGATGGACTTCTCGCGATAAAAAAGGAACTTGGGGCAGAAATCAAGCATGTTGAAAGCCGAACGCCTACCGAACAAGAGCAACACTTCCGTTATTATGCGGAAAGAGGATATGACCTTGTCTTTGGACACGGTTATGAATTTCAGGACCCCGCAAAAGCGGTGGCACCTGACTTTCCCAACACGATTTTTATTACGTCTTCAGGCGGTACCATTACGAACAACATTGCCCCTGCTAACTTTCGGGTGGAACAACCTGCTTACCTTTTAGGAATTATGGCAGGTCTGATGACGCAAGAAAATAAACTCGGTTGTATCGGAGGCCAGGAAATTCCATCTGTCAAGAGTACTTTTATCGCTTTTGAAGCGGGGGCGCAAAGCGTTAATCCTAAAATAGAGGTCCGTCAGGTATATGTTGGAAATTGGGAGGATATTGGTAAAGGGAAGGAACTCGCTACCGCACTTATCAATGAAGGTGTTGACTTTCTGTTTCCAAATGCAGATGCCGCCGGACTTGGTGCTTTTCAAGCTGCAGAAAACGCTCTGGAAGAAGGGAAAACTGTGTACACTTTTGGTGCAAATCGAGACAAAAGTGAAATTTCGGAAACGACTGTACTCGCAAATGCTGTGATTACGCCGAAAGCCTTTGTTAAGATCGCTAAAACCATTAAAGATGGAAAATTTAAAAAGCAGATCTACACTTTCAACATGTTAACGGACGAGGCAATCACTCTTGTTTACAACCCTAAAATGAAAGGTAAGATACCCCAAAAGGTGCTTGATGCCGTTGAAGCCGCAAAATCTAAAATTCTTTCAGGTGAACTTGAAGTTCCGCAGATTGATTTCACTGAGAAAAAAGAAAAGTGATGCCAACTGTCCAGAGCTGCTAAATTTGTGATCTTTGGTAAGATGGAGCAAGGACTATGCCAGAGAAAATGGAAATTGATGGAGTCGAAGTCACCTTTTCTGAAGGTGAAACTGTGCTTGAAGTGGCACAGCGACACCAAAAAGATATTCCCACGCTTTGTTATGACCCACGTTTAGAACCGTTTGGTGGATGCCGCCTGTGCATCGTTGCGTTAGAAGGTGCACGAAATCCGGTGGCATCGTGTACAACTAAAGCTACGGCTGGCATGGTTATTCGGACTACAACCGATACAATAGAAACATATCGGAAGACGCTACTTGAGATGGTGATTGGAGAAAATCGCGAAGTAGATGTCCATCCGTTACGCGGTTATGCTTCGAGTGAGTTGATGAGTCTTCGTCACAAGTACGAAATCAAAGACACAAGTATTACAGGTGCAAAATCCGGCACGAGCAAAACCGATGACAATCCTTTTATACTCAGAGATTATGAACTTTGTATCTCTTGTTATCGTTGTGTAAGGGTCTGTGCTGAACAAGAGGGTGACCACGCCATCAATGTAATGAATCGCGGTTTTCAGACACAGATCACGACAGAATTTGATGGACTTCTCAAAGACTCTGCCTGTACTTTTTGTGGACAGTGTATTCAAACATGTCCGACAGGCGCCCTTGCAGACAAAAAAGCACTCCGCGCTGGTGATGAGGTCGCCGATGCTCAGATAGACAAAACCCGCACCATCTGCCCGTATTGTGGGGTGGGTTGCTCTGTTGACGTGCTAACCACAAACAAAAAAATTGTCGGCATCCATCCCGCAATGGATGGACCCGCTAATCAGGGTGCGCTCTGTGTCAAAGGGCAATTCGCTTACGACTTCGTGCAACACCCTGACCGATTGAAAACACCGCTTGTCCGTGGCGAAGATGGTGAACTCCATCAAGCCACATGGGAAGATGCGCTTGATAAAGCCGCTGAAGGATTCCGTAAAGTTTATGCTGAGCATGGCAGACATAGCGTCTACGGAATCGCTTCTGGGCGCGCACCGAGTGAAGCGGCGTATCTGATGCAGAAATTCATCCGTGTGGGATTTGGCACAAACTATATTGACAATTGCAGCCGTGCCTGACATGCACCGACTGTTGCCGGTCTGGCAGCAACAATCGGACGTGGGGCGATGTCCAACCCACTTGTTGACATGCAGAAACCTGATGTTATTTTCTGCATCGGCACAAATATGACAGAATGTCATCCTGTGGCAGCGACGGGGTTAAAAAAGGCAATCGCTCGTGGGGCTAAACTTATTGTGGCAGATCCGCGACGCATCGGATTAGCAGAGATGTCTCATCTCTATTTGCCGCTTCGTGTCGGTTCAGATACTGCATTACTGCTCGGCATGGCACACGTAATCGCACGCGAGGGGTTAATTGATGAGGAATTCATTGAAAATCGCACCACAGGATTTGACGATTTCTTTGAACATATTAGTCAATGGACACCAGAATGGGCAGAATCTATCACGGGCGTGCCTGCAAAAGATATTGAAACTGCAGCGATGTGGTACGGGGCTTCGGACAAAGCTGCCATCTACTATACGCTCGGTATTACTGAGCATATTTGCGGTGTTGAAAATGTTCAGAGTCTGTGCAACCTTGTGCTGATGACAGGAAATGTCGGACGCGAGGGAACAGGGATTAACCCGATGCGTGGGCAAAATAACATCCAAGGTGCAGGCGATAGTGGCGCGCTACCAAACAATTATCCCGGGTTTCAATCTGTTACTGACCCTAATCATCAGGCAAAGTTCAAAGCAGCTTATGGTAAACAAATTGATCTTGAAAAAGGCATCACAAAGGTCACTGCTTTAGAACTCTGTGGCGACAGTATTCACGCAATGCTCATTGATGGTGAAAATACATTGCTATCCGATCCTGACCGTGAACATTGTGAGCATGCCTTGCGTTCTTTAGAACATCTCGTTGTGATTGACATCTTCCTGACCGAAACCGCAGAACTTGCGGATGTTGTGCTACCTGCAACTGCATGGGGTGAAACGGATGGGGTCTGCACAAATACAGAACGTCGTGTTCAACGGATGCGCGCTGCAGTTCCGCCTCCCGGTGAAGCGAAACCTGATTGGTGGATTATTTGCCAAATTGCAAAGCAACTCGGATTCAAAGGGTTTGACTATGACGCTCCAAAACCGATTTTCAACGAACTTTGTCGCCTTTCACCTATTTATGCTGGGTTAGATTGGGAACGTATTGAGAAAAGTGAATACCAATGGCCTGTGCCACACAAAACGCATCCCGGTACCCCGCGTTTACATGAAGAAACGTTTGTCAATGGAAAAGGAATCTTTTCCAACGTTCACTACCGAGACCCCGCTGAGACTATTAGCGATGAGTTCCCTGTATGGCTAACAACAGGTAGACGTTTACAATCCTATCACACACGAACACAGACGGGTAGAGCACAAGGAATTGATTATCTGTTACCTGAAGAGTCTCTTGAAGTGAACCCTGCTGACCTTGAAAAATGGGAATTGACGGATGGTGAATGGTGTAAGATGAGTAGTGCGCGTGGAAGTATTAACATTAAAGTCAAAGCAACAAACCGTTCACCGCGCGGCACAGTTTTCGCCAGTTTCAGTTTCGCTGATGTGCCTGTCAATCTTTTAACAGGTTCCGGATATGATCCTGTAACCCATACAGCCGAGTTAAAGGTGTGCCCAGTCAGGTTAGAACCTCTTTAAGAGTTTTTAGGAATCAAGTGCCCTTGAAAGCGGTGTATATGAAAGAAGTTGTATGGATTGGGGATTCGCGTGAACGGCTGCGACAATTTCCCAAAGAGGTCAGACAAACAATTGGTAAAGCGTTGGAATACGCTCAACTCGGAGATAAACATCCAACCGCCAAACCGATGCGAGGTCTCGGGACAGGAGTCCTACAGATTGTTGCCCGACATTCTAACAATGCTTATCGGCTGTTTACACGGTGAACTTCCGAGAACGGGTGTATGTCTTGCATTGTTTTGAGAAGAAATCAACACGAGGGATAAGAACCTCGAAAAGAGAAATAGATCTTATCAAGCAACGCTTAAAGCGAGCAAAAGAAATAGAGGAAATATATGGGTAATGATGTGAAGTTTGAGAAAAGCAGTGGAAATGTTTTTAAGGATATAGGTTTTTCTGATAAAGAGGCCGAAGCCTTGTCGTTCCGAACAAAGTTAACTTTTGAGGTATTTACACTTCTCAAGAAGTCTCGGTTGAGCAACGTGAAGGCAGCGAAACTTCTGGCGGTTGCCCCAACAGACATCTCGAAACTTAAGAACGGAGACGATGACCATTTCAGTTTGGCATGCCTTTCTGAATTTCGGGATCGGTTGGAATGTCATATAGAAGATCGGGGTACGCTATCAGAAAATGATGATACACAAAACGCAACAGACATAATTGGAGTTGGCAAATGAAATGGAAATCGTGTTGGTTAGAAGAAAATGATGATGTAGATACATTAAAAGAGCAGTTACAATCCGAAGGTTTTGACGCGTATCAATGGACAGGACGTCCCGGTGGTGCTTATCTTGATTATATTCATAGCCAAGATGAAGTCGTTTGCGTGTTATCTGGTACAGCAGACGTGAAAGTTGCCGATGACCAGGACACCCTCAAGCGAGGTGACCGCATTGATGTTCCCGCGAACACCTATCATTCACTAACCGTCACAAGCACGGAACCCCTTGTCGTTTTGACGGGAATGCGAAAATCTTAATAGCGTTCTACTGTTAGCTATCAGCAGTCGGAAAGAGATTTGATCTTAATCTGAGTTTGACAAAGCCAATTCTGACAACGGTAGATGCGGTTTCCAACCCCATCGGATGCAGGACGATACGGAGCGGTTAGCAAACCGCCCGAAAGCACGGGACATTGATATTAAGAACTAAATAGAAAGGAATATTTATGAACATTACTGTTGAAATTGGGGATTTTCGCCAAGCAGAAACTGATGCTGTGCTCATCCCAATTCTTGAAGATGACTTGCACAATGAACTACTCTTAGCCGCCGATGCTGCTTTAGAGGGACGCATCCAAACATTTTTAAATCTCGGAGACTTCAAAGGGAAGCCGAAGACAACCAGCGTGCTTTATACGAACGGTGCTATAACTTCCCCTCGCATCATTTTGGTAGGCCTTGGTATGTACGCAGAACTCAATGCCGAAAAGATGCGTCAAGTTGCAGGTCACACTGCGCGGCAAGCACGCGACATGGGGTTGAAGTCTATCACTGTTCCCATTCCTCCCGAAACCCAAGACGATTGGGCACAGGCAGCCGTTGAAGCAAGCCTTCTTTCACTCTACGAGTTCAAACAGCACAAAACAGAAAAAGATGATTGTGAAGACGAAAATAAGACCCTTGAATCAATGACCCTTCTCGTAGGGAGCGAAGTAGAAAAATTGTCCTTAGAACGCATCGTTGAACGAGGACAAACAATCGCTAACGGCACTATCCTTGCCCGCGATCTTAGCAATCAACCTGGGAACCACCTCACACCGACACAACTCGCTGAAAAGGCTGAGGAGGTAGCAGAAACTGCTGGACTCATCTGCACAGTTTTTGACAAACCGATGCTTAAGGAAAAAGGTTTTCGCACGCTGTTAGCCGTTGCACAAGGCAGTGCGGAAGATCCGAGGTTTATCATTTTGGAATACACGCCTGAAGGCGAAGGGCAAGATACCGTAGCACTTGTAGGAAAAGGGATAACTTTTGATACCGGTGGGATTTCACTCAAGTCTGGCAGTGGCATGCACGAAATGAAACACGACATGTCGGGTGCAGCAGCTGTTTTAGGTGCGATGCAGGTAATCGGACACCTGAAACCCAACGTACGCGTTATCGGTATAATTGCGACAACTGAAAACATGCCGGGTTCTACTGCAATTAAGCCGGGAGACGTTGTCACATCTTACGGTGGAAAAACAATTGAAATTCTCAATACTGATGCTGAGGGGAGGCTAATTTTGGCTGATGCCCTCGGATGGACTGCACAGTATGAACCGAAGGGTGTCATAGACTTAGCCACGCTCACGGGTGCTGTGATTACATGCCTTGGACATGTTGCTGCAGGCGCAATGGGGACCGATGACGGTTTAATGGAAAAAGTCAAGGAAGCCGCTGATAAAACGCACGAACGAGTCTGGGAATTGCCGCTTTGGGATGATTATGATGAAGGCGTTAAAAGCAAAGTTGCCGATGTGCAAAACATTGGAGATGGCACTGCCGGAACGCTTGCTGGTGCAGCGTTTTTGAAGAAATTTGCGGAAGGATACCCGTGGGTTCACCTTGATATTGCAGGTACCGCTTGGGGTATGAAAAACTCAACCTATATCCCAGAAGGGGCATCCGGCTACGGTGTTCGGTTGTTAGTGCAATTGGTTGAGGATTGGTAGGAAAGTGTTTTGTAGGTATATGCCAAACCCGAAAAGGTGTGAAAATGGACAATCGCTCAAACTACGATGATTTACAGACTCACATCCGTGAACTAAAAACACCTTCAATTGAGACATGGGAAAATCAGTATAGCCACCGCAACTATACAATTGAGATTACCAACTTAGAATTTACAGCAGTCTGCCCTAAAACAGGATTGCCCGATTTCGCTACAATTTGTATCACTTATGTTCCTGACCAGCATTGTGTTGAACTCAAATCGCTAAAAGAATATTTTGTTTTTTTTAGAGATGTTGGCATTTTCCATGAACACGTTGTAAACAAAGTGCTTGAGGATTTTGTTGAAGCGTGTCAACCACGAACGGCGGAAGTCGTCGGTGATTTTAACATACGTGGTGGTATTAAAACAGTCGTACAGGCGGGTTATGAGAAGGAGTAGATTTTGGGACGGATACGAGAAACCGTCCCAACAAGAGATATTATACCCAATTAACGGGATTTATCTTATTTTTTCACGGTAGGTGCGGTTTCCTAACCGCACTTGGACCAAAAAACTGTCCGTAGGGTGAGGTTTCCTCGTCCGTGCAAACAAGACGAATCAGGTTAATTTGGTATTATAGGATCGGTACAGAACGACCAATCCGAGCGGATTCATAAAGCGCGTCAAAGATTTTTGTCACATTCAATACCTCTTCTGCTGGTACAGGAGAGGGTAAATCCTTCCGAATAGCTGTGTGGAACGATTCAAATTCACCGGGTAATCCGGTGAGAAGTTCAGGTTCGTAATTAACCATTTCGTCCTTTTTATCAAGATATATCTGAAGCGGTTCATAGGTAGCACCAGCTAAATCACCCATAAAGAAAGTGCCGCCGATATTCTGAATATGTGATGCCCATGCGGTTTCTAAAGTCACCGTCAATTCACCTTCAAACTTGATAGTTCCCATAGCGAAATCTTCCACTTCAAAATCTTCAGGATTCCATTTCCCCCACGGATTGATAACATCATCTCTATCTCCAAATTTCTTCGCTGTCATTCCGAACGCCTCAATAGGTTTCGGACAACCGATCATCCAGAGCAACACATCAAGGATATGCACGCCTATATCAATGAGTGGACCACCGCCAGCTATGGCTTTACTAAGAAACGAAGGTGATGCTGGCACACCGCGCCGCCGCATCGCCATAGCGCGTGCATAGTAGATATCTCCGAAAAATCCTTCGTCATGAAGTTTATGTAGTGTCCGTGCGCCAGCACCGAATCGGGATTGTAATCCGATTTGTAAAATTTTGCCACTTGCTTTTTGTGCGTCAACCATCGCTTGCCCATCTATAGCGTTGGCAGCGATCGGTTTTTCACAGATAACATGTTTTCCCGCATTCAACGCCGCAATCGTCGGTCCAGCATGAAAGTTATTAGGGGTGCAGACGCTTACCGCATCAAGTTCATCCATCTCAACTAACTTTTCGTAATCGGTAAAGACATTCGGAATGTCATGTTTTTTAGCAAATGCTTTCGCACGTGCTTTGTCAATGTCGCAGGCAGCGATAATTGATCCGTCTTTAACGCTGTTATGCCCGGGAAGATGTTTTCCGCCGGCAATACCACCGCATCCAACAATACCTACTTTAATTTTTTTCATATTTGTTCCTTCATAAAAATGATGTGAATTCTATATCTACGAACTAAATTGTGACGACTTGTGGAGCTTGCTCTAACTTCAAATTGTGTTCCGTTGCCCATTGTGCTGCTGCACCACCGCCACCACCGAGAAATTGTTTGCCAAGGTCATCAACGTTTTTCAGAACATCTTCGTCAGGCTGCTGTTTGTCATTATAATGTAGTAGGTATCCCTCTGGCTTGAGCCAAGCATAATGGTATCCGTAGATCACAATTTTAGCAGTTTTATCAGTAAAATTGAGACCAGCGGAATGGTATATGCGATTTTCAAAGAAATACGCATCCCCTGCCCGAAGGAGTGGTTCAGCGTAGGGTTCAATCGGGTCAATTTCACCTTCAGGAATACCCAAAGGTTCTCGCAACTTGTGACTTTTGGGTATAAACCACGTAGCACCGGAATTCGGAACGGTAAGATCCGTTAGGCAGTAAGCGACCTTCAACCCGACACGCGGGCAATTCTTGTGTCCGAGATCTAAATGCAAACCGACATCACGATGCCATCCGCGATCCTCAGGCATCTCGTGTGGCTGCGGGCGTTTGTAGAGGAGGGCAGTATTGGTAATATGTATGTTTGTACCGAGCAGTTGAATCACCAATGGAATTGCTTTTGTCTGCGATGTGAGTTCTCCAAATGCGGATTCTTGCACCAATCCGTCTCGTTTGTGTACGTAATGCACGTCTGTTTCAAGTGAATCCACAATACGGTCACCTGCTTCGGTTAACCGAGCTATCATTTCGTCGTCGAGCACAGACCGCATGATGAAAAATCCGTTTTCTTCAAATTCCTCACGTTGTTCTTCTGTCAACTGGACGAATTCCATCTGTCAAACTCCTTTGTTCCTTTAAGCAATTGGATTAAGTTGTTCAGTATGGTATCAAAAATAGAAATCAGTGTCTATAAAATATGTTGTATACCACTATTTGTGGTATCACATCTAACAACTATGCCTGCTCAATTATTTCAGGATTAACATCTTGCGCGTTGATTTGAACTTTCCTGCAGTTAATGTGTAGAAATACACACCACTTGCGACAGCATCACCAACTTCGTTTTTACCATCCCAATACACCGCGCGGGTTTTGTCGTGATAGTTGCCTTTTGGCTGATGCCCTAACGTTAAAGTACGCACAACTGCTCCATCTGCTGTATAAATAGAAATATTGACATCTGCAGGTTCTGCTAACTGATAAGGTATCCATGTTTCAGGATTAAAAGGGTTAGGATAGTTCGGTAGAAGTGCTGTCTTTTTCGGAGTCAAAGCTGCCAAGAGATTTTCAAAAAAACGAATACCTCTTTGCGATATTGCATCCGTCAGAGTTAAATTTTGTGCTTGCGATAGCCACTCTTGCACTTGGTCGCTTGTAAAAACGACCTGTAGATCGCGACTCCACACCGCAGGGGCGGCAGCTTCTTCATTTATTGCGCCTGCAACTGTAACCAAATCTATAATATTGATAACGCCGTCTTCATTAACATCCGCCGGGTTTCCACCTGATGCCACCTGTTGTCCCAAACTTGAAGCGACCTGAACCAAATCCAAAATGCTGACGACCCCATCTCTGTTCACATCACCTAAAAGCGGTTCAATTATCTCCGCACTTTCAAAGGTAGGAATATAACGAAACCCATTTGAGGCAACTAAATAGCCAGAGATACCTACAGTTGAATCTTTAACATCAAGCACTTCAAATATTATAGTCTCAAGTGTGCCACTACCGTTGCCGACGCCTTCAGAGAAATAATTGCCTACCCTGATTGATATATATTTGAGCGCAGACTGATCAAAGTCCAACGTTAACTCTGATCTTGCAACATTTTGACCGTTGGCAATGTTGACATAAAAAGCAAGTTGTTCTCCGTTCGCGGGGGACAGTGTTGTTGACGGTGTAATGCTAACAACTGCCGAAGAAGTGAACTCGGGAGGTACAACCTTTCCATTATAGGTAAGGAAAGGTGAATACGCGAAGCTTACGTCATTAAATTTAATAAAAGACTCTTTGACATCAACCACTTCGAAAGTGACTTTCGCCAATATACCCTTGCCCCCAATAAAACGTGATTTAAACCTTACTTGGTCTTGATTCCTCGTTGCGTAAAATTCCCACTCAATAGTAGCTGAAGAATATACTAAATCCCCTTTTTTAACTTCAACAAAACGCAAAACACTTCTATCAAAACTTAGGATAAAGTTTTCAAAATATGAATTTGGCCCCGTGTCTGCTTCAATGTTGATAGTAAAGTGTTCGCCGATAGCGGGAGATACTATGGGATAGGGATCGATTTTAAAACTCTTGGTGATATTCCAAAGACGGACGGTAGGGTCCCAACTACCAGTCGCGATTGTTTTTCCATCGGGGCTAAACGCGATGCTATCGACTGTACCCATCTTCTTGTCTTGGTCAGCAATGACACCGATCATCCTTTCAGTGGCAATATCCCATATACGGATGCCACCTCCATAAATCCCAGCTGCGATTGTTTTTCCATCGGGACTGAACGCTAAACACATGTTCCACAGACTACTGTGAGCATGCTGTCCGAATGTTTTGATATTCTCTGTAGTTTCCACATCCCATAAACGAATGGCGCCTTTCTCACTTCCAGTTGCAAGCGTTTTTCCATCGGGGCTAAACACTACGTTCATAACATCACCTGTCACCTCGGTAAAAGTATTGATGTTTGTGCGTGTTTCTACATCCCAAAAACGAAAAGTATTGTCCCAACTGCCACTCGCAAGTATTTTACCGTCAAGACTGAACACTACAGATGTGACCCTACCCTTATGCTCAGTAAGAGTTTTGATGCTGGTTTTTGTATCAACATCCCACAATTGAATAGTCCTGTCGTAACTACCACTTGCGAGCATTTTACCATCAGGACTAAACGCTAAGGTAGAGATGGCATCCTTATGTCCCGTAAGCATAGTGATGTTCATGTGTGTGTCTAAATCCCACAACCTGATGGTGCGGTCATAACTACCACTTGCGAGCATTTTACCGTCGTGACTGATTGCTATAGAATAAACCGGACCTGTATGTCCAGTGAGTGAGGTGATCTCTTCGCGAGTAGCTACATCCCATAGACGGACGGTGTTGTCCCAACTACCACTTGCGAGTATTTTACCATTGGGACTGAAAGCTACGCTATCAACTTTACCTGTATGTCCCTCAAATGTAGTAGATCGGAAATATACGCTTGCGAAGGTATTTACAGTAAAAATGTGTAAGAGGATAAGTACGCTCAAAAATGTCTTCATAACCAAATTCTCTTTTATATATTTTGAAGCATATCTTGTGGAGTTTGCTACCACAAGAAACTGCCAATGTTCTTTTAATATATATTGTTTCATCTCTATATTATCATGAAAAGGAGTTCTGTCAAAGCGAATTTTCTGCTTGACATAAGCCTTGAAAATTTTCATAGCACTCAATATAATGGAGGATATATCCAACCTAAAATTTTTTACAAACAGAAATGACATCTAAACTACGACCCGCACTCTATTTCCTTATCCCTTTTCTGCTTGGTATTTTCATAGGTGAATGGACATCAATTCCGATTCTTTGGCTATGGTCATCTGTGTTGATATGTCTTATCGGCAGCATTTTGACAAGAAATCAACCAAAATATCTGTGTTACGTGTTGCTTCATATTGCCATCTTTGCATGTGGAATGCTGAGATTGGAAATTGCTACCGTCCCATCAATACTTTCCGATTTTTATGACCAACCAGTTAGTTTTACAGGTAAAACTGTATATCAACCGGAACGCGGTGAAACTTGGGAAGCCTGTTATGCTGTTGGACAGATTCAACTTTTATCAGAACCTTCACAGACAGTATCGGCAAAGTTCTTGATACGGTTTCAGGAGTTGATACCTTTACGCTATGGTAATCATTTGACTTTAACAGGTATGCTACGTCAACCCGATACAGAAAGAAATCCTGGCGGTTTTGACTATCGCGCCTATCTTGCACGGCAAAATGTATCTGGAATCATCTATCATCAAGGATTGCTTGACATAGGTGAACAGTCAGGACTTCCACCATTGCGCTGGATAGAAACACTACGCCTTCGGACTGAGCAGATTATTGATAACGTATATTCGGGGTTAGAAACCCCTCCAACAAATGCGTTGCATGCGAAATTGCTAAAAGGTATTCTACTTGGAAAACGGAGCGATGTGCCATCAGAGACTTTAGACACTTTTCGCAACAGTGGGACTTTTCATGTACTGGCGGTGTCAGGTTTACATGTTGGACTTGTTGCAATGTTTTGTTACTTCGGTTTGTCCGCATTTCGAATTCCCAAGAAGATGCTTTCTTTCCTGACGATTTTAGGGGTACTTTTCTACGCGTGCTTAGTCGGTTTCCGCCCATCCATATTTCGTGCGGCACTCATGGCGATCCTATTCCTATTTGCAACAATAATTGATCGAGAAGCAGACCTTTTCAATCTACTTGCTGTTGCTGCTTTGGCACTGCTTCTGTTAAATCCGATGCAGTTGTGGGACGTAGGTTTTCAACTCTCGTTTGTTGCGGTAGCCACCATTGTTTATTTTGTTCCGAAAATGGAGAAACCTTTTCGGAAGTTATGGGAGTCCGCTGAATCTGGCGATGTTAGTAACCTTCAAAAAATTAAGAACACAGCGGTAAAATGGTTGGTGTTATCCTATCTCGTGACATTCGCTGCGCAACTCGGCACTGGACTACTCATTGCTTTTCATTTTTATAGGGCATATCCACTTGGCATAATTGTCGGCCCGTTCGCGGTTGGACTGGTATCGTTGATTGTTGGGGCGGGCATTGTATCAGTCTGTATAGGTTTTATCTGGCTGCCGCTCGCGAAACTGCTCGCACTGGTTAATCACGCAATCATCTTCATTTTTCTAAAACTCATCGAATTTTTTGGGCAAGAATGGGGCATCATCAAGGTAGCACCGCCAACAGTAGGTCTCATTGTTGTCTACATAGCCGTATGTTTAGGCATCACACATTGGCGATATGTGTATATGCAGCGGAGAGTTGCAAGTCTCATCGGACTATCGGTTATGGCAATCTGGGTTTGGGACAGCGCATTGCATGAAAAAGGAAACCTGCTTGAAGTGGTTACGCTTGATGTTGGACAAGGAGACGCAGCTATCATCAGATTTCCTGATAAACGAACAATGTTGATTGACGGTGGTATTCAACGTTCCTATTACGATGAGAAGCGACAGAGAGAGGTTGAATATGACGTGGGTAAACGAATTATTGAACCTTACCTCAATGCACAGGGTATTCGGAAACTTGATTTAGTGGTGCTTACGCACCCGGACATTGACCACGGTGGTGGACTTGCACACATTTTACAGAACTATAAGGTGAAGCGGATTCTCGGAATTCCGGACATGCAACTTGAGTCACAAACCCATCAACGATTACGCAGCATTGCCAAAGCACAAAGCATTCCGTATTCCTTTCCATATAGAAGGAAAATAGAACTCACTTCCACTGCTACGCTTAACCTCTTGCATCCGATTGACGCTGCTTCTACTAATCTTATGGACAGGGATAAGAACGATGATTCGCTTGTGGTAAAACTCAACTATGGCGATGTAGATATCCTATTTACTGGCGATATTGAGTCTAAGGCGGAAACTCGTTTAATTGCCTCTCGGCAGGATTTAAGGTCAGAAATTATAAAGGTGCCGCATCACGGAAGCCGAACCTCAAGCAGTGCGCAGTTTTTAGATGTTGTTCAACCGCGATACGCTATCTTTTCGCTTGGTCAAAGGAATCGGTTTCAATTTCCGCATGCAGATGTGGTGGAACGGTATCGGGAGAGAAATTGCGTGCAGTTACGAACAGATCAATTCGGGGCGATTACGCTGAAGACAGATGGGAGGCGGTGCTGGTTTAAGTATACTGTTGTCTCTGATGGTTATTAGGTAGTGTTTACATTTGAAAAGTATTGACATTTAGCATATATTTTTGTATTCTATTGTTTATGAAAACCGAAAAAACAGATAAATCCAAAGAACTCCCCATTCTATCAGTGATGTGGCATGGGAAAGTATTTTACCGTTTCTGCAAGCGTGTCCAAACGTCTATATTGGTGATCCAGAAGACTGCAGACGCTTCCTCTCTGCTCTTCTTTAGATAACTAAAGAAGGGAGCTACTTGGCGTGTCATACCTGAAGTCTATGGGTATTGGAATACCATCTATCGGCGTTTCGGTAGATGGTGTGATGCCAATGTCTTTGAAAAACTTCATGAACACTTCCATGAAGCGGGTGAAATATCAGCACTCCTCGTTGATTCCTCTATCGTGCGTGCACATTCTTGTGCCGCAGGTGCCCCGAAAAAACGGCGGTCAAGAGCTGGAGGCTCTTGGTCGTAGTTGGGGTGGTTTTACCACAAAACTTAATGTCGCTGTGAGTGCGGAGTTTGCCCCTTACGTTTCACCTTAACAGCGGGACAGTGTCATGATGATATCACACAAACCTCAGCGTTAATTGATGGCTACTCGTGTAAATATGTTATTGCTGATGCTGCCTACGACTCCGATGCGTTTCGATCAGAGATCATAGCACAGAATGCCGAGGCTGTTATCCGTCCTCGCAAGCACCGTGTTGAAGATTGTGGTTATGATAAAGTCATCTATAAACTTCGCAATGTCGTAGAGCGTTTTTTTCATCGGTTGAAACAGTGGTTGAAACAGTATCGCCGAGTTGCCACACGCTACGATAAGGACGCAGTCAGATACCTCGGATTCGTCTATTTTGCAGCTATACTTATCACTACAGTGTATCTCATAAATATTAAATGGTTTGAATTTTTCTTTTAATTCCTCATCATTCCTGGTAAACTCTATCTATTTCTACTATAAGTAAGGAGATGAATTGAATGGAATTAAGTGATAAGGAATGGAAGATTATTGAACCATTATTGGACGAACCGCCATCGGGTAAACCCGGGAGACCTTGGCGTGGCAATAGAGAAGTGTTAGATGCGATACGCTAAGTGTTGCGAACAGGCGCTCCTTGGCGGGATTTACCAGAAAAGTATCCACCGTATCAAACTTGTCATCGTCGTTTTCAGCAATGGTCCTCGGATGGAACGCTTGAAAAAGTTCAAATGGCACTCACAGAAATGCTTGAAAGACGAAAAAAAAATAAATATGAGTGAATGCTGTATTGATGCGAAGTTTGTTCCTGCCAAGAAAGGCGGCATTTGTGTTGGTAAAACGAAGTGTGGCAAAGGGAGAAAACTGGTAGCGATTACAGAGAAAAGCGGTAGACCTGTGAGTGTTCTGATTACAGATGCTTCTTGTCATGAAGTGCGCTTGGTTGAACCGGCATTGGATGCGTGTTGGACATCGGAAAACCCCGCAGTGTTGATTGGGGACAAAGCGTATGACGCTGATCCTTTAGATGCGTCTTTGAGGGGGCGTGGTATTGAAATGGTAGCCCCTCATAAAAAGAATCGTAAAAAACAGGCGACACAAGATGGTCGTCGTTTACGCCGGTATAAGCGTCGTTTCAAAGTAGAAAGATTTTTCAGTTGGTTAGAGGATTTTCGGCGTTTAGTCGTTCGTTGGGAATATTATGCTGAAAATTATTTAGGTTTTGTGCTTCTTGCTTGCATACGTATGTCAATAAAATATTTATGAGATACGCTGTAGATACTTTACAAAAAGTTAACTGGCACAAGTCGTCAATTTAATACCGCGTTAACATATCCTTGTGCCGTCCATTTCACAGCCTTTTCAGCGGCATTAATTGCCCACTCAATTCCAGCTGCTTGCGCCTTTTCCAATGCTATTTTTGCCAACTCATGTAAACCTTCTGCAAGATCAACCGCATCGTTAGCTGTCTTCATTGTCGCCCCTTCTTCTGCGCAATGCCATGCTAATGCTGAGTGTATTGCAATAAGCATCATCACACAGATTAGAATGAAACTTGTCAAAACCAAAATGTTTGAGTTTATTCTCGGAAACCTAATTGTATTCATCATTTTCATTTCCTTCCTTTCTAACTTCTGTCTAAGAAGTCAGCGTAAGTAGAAGGAGAAAATGCAATTTAGAAATACTATCCGAATCGGGCTTGTTTTCACCTCGTGCTCATAACAGATAGCATAATTACAATTTGTACCATTTCTCCCTTAATATTTCAAATAAAATAAATCAATTACTCTCCTGCTTAACTTTTTTAGTGGCGTTTTACGTTACGGTTTTCTTCCACCGCTTTATCACACGTTTCACGCACGCTTCAATGTCATGCGGAGAGACACCTAATTTTTCACTAATCTCTTCAAGAGGTTGATTGTCTAAATACCTTTCCATAATCTTCTGTTCTTGAGACGGAAGGTCGCTGATCAGTTCGTCTAACTGATGCGCGATTGGGCGTAACCATTTGCGTATCCGCTCCCATCTTTTCTGAACAGCCTCGGCAGTGGAGCCTATTACTTCAGCAATCTCCCTCGGCTTTAGGCCATCCAATAGGTATTCAATAACCTCAAGGTCCTTTTCTGGTAGAAGTCGCAGGAGACGTCTCAACAGATAATGTTCTGTCTCAGTCTGTTGTGCCTGCTGTGCTGCAAGCATTGATGCTTCTGCAGCCTCTGGGGCACCTTCCGAATTATCAAGAGAGACGAATTCTGGCACTTGTTCGGCTTCACTTTGGTAATCTCTCAGCCTGCCAATTGCCGCATTTTTCGCTGTGGTATATAACCATCCCACGAGTCTCTCAGGATACTTAATCGCTTTCCTCTTATTGAAGGCTTTGAGGAAAGTTTCATTTGTGATTTCATCGGCATCGTGATGATTTCCTATGATCTTGGTAACGGAAGCACGGATCGGTTCATAATACTTCCGCATAAGCAGACTTAGTGCTTCTTCGCTGCCGGTTTCCAAAAACCAGCGATGAAGTACATCGTCTTCGCTTTCTCTCTCCCAAGGAAAATTTTTAACTGCCTTCATAGATAATGACGTAAATTTGGGGACAATTCCGACATAAAATCGAATTTTTTTATTTAAATAATATTGATTTGTATGTATATAAAACTAATTTGATCTTAATACACATGTGTCTATCGGTCATGGAATGTCCATAGTATGTAAAGTTTTTGTCATTAACCGTTCTTTTCTTGTTGGAGTAAATCAACGCTATGAATGCCTTTTTGGCATTCAGCGGGTTTTCAACCCCGATTTCTCAATTGCCACAAGTCTGTTGGGAATTCACTTGGGACTCTTCTGTAGGAGCGACCTCCTGGTCGCGACCAGGAGGTCGCTCCTACAGAATCCGCGTAATCCGTAACAGACAAGTGACAAAAACTTTACACACCCAATGTCCATAGTTGATTTGACAATAAAAGCAAAATAGACTAAACTACGGTTAGCGTTATAACTTCATATATAAGAAAAGATTTACCCAAACGTCCGATATGGATTCACCTAAACAGAGGTGTATGATCCCCTTTATAATTAAAGACACAGTATTAATTCGGAAAAGGTGCAAAGTATGAAAAAAATAAATACGAGGGAACATTTATGAGCAAAACAAGAAAAGTTGTGGTGCGAAATGATGCGGGACGTATCTGGACAGAGGAACAGGAAACACCCGCACCGAAACAGGGGCAGCTGCTAATTGAGGTTCACGCGTCAATGGTCAGTCCGGGGACGGAACTTGGGGGTATCAAACGGAGACGCGAGAATCCGGGTGACGCATCACAGCAGCGTCCATTCGGATATACGAATGCTGGTGTCGTCATCGGCAAAGAGGGTGATTGCGGCGAATTTAAGATCGGTGACAGAGTGGCAGGCATGGGAGGTGGCTACGCACTACACGCTACGTATGCTTGTGTGCCGCATAACTTATGTGCAAAGATCCCTGATAAGGTCAAGTATGCGGAAGCAGCATCCATCCACCTCGCATCGACAGCACTGCACGCTGTGCAACGCGGACGTATCCGCATCGGTGAAAATGTTGTCATTACTGGGTTGGGGCTTCTCGGACAATTTGCAAGCCAGATTGCCAAAACAGCGGGTGCTTATGTCATCGGTTTAGATAGGCTACCATTGCGGTTAGGTATTGCTGAAAAAGCAGGGATAGATCGCGCAATCAACATCTCTGAAACAGATCCGATTCCGATTGCACAGGAATTTACACAGGGATATGGTATGGATTGCGGGATTATTGCTTTCGGTGGGGATGCAACAAGTGCTTTTCAACAAATTCGGGCGATGTTGAAAACAGCACCAGATACACACAAAATGGGACGGATTGTCATTGTCGGAGGGGCAAGCATTACACACGGCTTTGCAGCAGGACTTGGAAACGTTGACGTTATCAGTGCGGCGCGCACAGGACCCGGCTATCACGATGAAGATTATGAACACGGAGTGGATTATCCGCCAGTGTTTGTGCCGTGGCCAACACAACGCAACTTGGAATTATCACTGCGTCTCATGTCTGAAGAAAAATTAGACGTTCAAGCGGTTATCACTGATATTGTGCCAATTGACCAAGCCGCTGAGGCATGTGAAAAATTGATACAAACACCAAATGAAGCGTTAGGTGTAGTCTTCTCAATGCAATAAACCGCACCTACCGGGCCGGGTAAGTTATCTTTTTAATGTAGTCTTGTGCTTTGTCAACATGTTGTTGTAGGTTACGATTCGGAGATCGCTCCTACCGATGGACTGCTTATGGTAGGAGGGAACTCCGATTCCCGACTATTATTGGTTTCGTCGCGATTCGGAGATCGCTCCTACAGAATATATGTAAACTTATTTACATAATTTACTATAATGTAATAAACTGACTTAGGACAAACAGATGGAAATTAGAGCAGCACAAGAATCAGAATTAGAACAGGTCGTTGAACTCAACTGCATAGCGTTCAATCCGAACCAACATGAACGTTACTGGCAGTACCTCCGAGGCGATAGCAGCTACAGACTTTCACAGACCCGAGTCGTTGTTGTGAACAATCGGGTTGTTTCAACTTTGCGCGTATGGGAACGTAGGATAAGAATCGGCACATCTCTTGTGACGATGGGTGGGATCGGTGGTGTTAGCACGCATTCCAAATATCAAGGTGTAGGTTATGCATCTGCGCTCATGCGGCAAACAATTGAGTATTTTAAGACAGAAGGCTACGATCTTGGTGTGCTGTTTACAATCATTTCAGAGGAATTTTACCAGAGATTCGGATGGACATCTTTCCCCTTGCAAGGCTTCAAAGTAAAGTTTAACTCGGCAACAACTGCTGAAAAACCATCGGACTGGCAGGTTAGAGATTTCAACTTGGAAACGGATTTAGATGCCGTAGCATCAATATATGACGCCGTTAACGCACAGCAGAGCGGTGCCATTTCTCGGACACGCTCCTATTGGGATATGGAACCTTCGCGCATTCGTGGTATTCTTCCAACCGTTGTCGCACATCAAAACGGTAACATTTGTGGGTATCTCAACTATGAGATGGATGGAACAAGTTTGGATGTGCGTGAAGTAGGATGTCTACCTGACAATCCAGATGTTTTGGACGCGCTTGTATTCCACCTTATCCAAAAGTGTACAGCAGATAAAGTTAAAGAAATAGAAGGTATATTTTCACCGCAACATCCGTTTGTGGAACGCCTCAAAACAATTTGTAACGGTACGCTAAATCCAATCATTGATACGGCAATGATGCTCTATGCTGTCCGTTTGCCTGTGCTGCTGCGGCGTCTCGTGGTAGAATGGGAATCGCAGATTGCTGCTTCCGAGGAATCGTTCCCTCAAATCGCTGTTAAGTTTCCTCTTGTTAACGAACAACGATCTGTATTGCGTTACGATGGTAATAATACAATTCAGATTGTGGATGACGCACCAGATGCAGTAAACTTGGGGATAAGCGAAGAAAGCTTTTGGCAACTGCTGTTCGGTGAGATAGGGTGGGAGCAAGTAAATTCTGATGGTTCAGAGTCTCCAGAGGTTTCCGCGTTTTTAGGAACGTTGTTTCCGAAACGTGATGTTATTTTTTGGTATCCAGATCGGTATTAAGATGGATAGAAGCTATGGATAAGAGAAACTCAGAATCTCAAAGGCAAGGCACACAGACAAGCGCGTTCGGAACTCCCGGAAGAATTAACCATGATTCCAGCGAATTTTATAAGGGGAAACTTTACGCAGATCAAGAACCGCCAGAACCCGAAACGTGGATAGAAAACCCAATTCCTGCTGAAAACCTTAACCAACTCTATTGCACTTCCAGCGAACAGATGTCCGAAATTCCAGACTCCAGCATCCATCTAATGGTTACATCACCTCCCTATAATGCCAAGAAGGAGTACGACGACGATCTGTCTTTAGATGAATACAGAGAACTTCTGCGTGCCGTGTTTGCCGAAACCTACAAAAAATTGGTAACTGGGGGGCGGGCATGTATTAATATCGCTAATTTAGGACGCAAACCGTATATCCCATTGCATAGTTGCATCATAGAAGATATGTTGGACATCGGCTATTATATGCGCGGAGAAATTATCTGGGACAAAGCCGCAAGCGCGGGAAGTTCTACGGCATGGGGCAGTTGGTTATCGGCAGCAAACCCTGTGCTGAGAGATGTTCACGAATATATACTCGTTTTCTCAAAAGATTCCTTTTCTCGACAACGTAACGGCAAGGAAAATTCTATCTGTAAACAGGATTTCTTAGAATGGACAAAAAGCGTCTGGACATTTCCTTCTGTCTCAGCCAAACGTATCGGTCATCCAGCGCCCTTTCCCGAGGAGTTACCGCATCGATTAATGCAACTCTACACTTTCGTTGGAGATGTGGTATTAGACCCGTTTTGTGGGAGCGGAACAACCTGTTTGAGCGCTGTGAAGGCAGGTCGGCATTATATCGGCTACGATATTAAAGAAGATTACATAAAATTGGCAAACGAGCGAATCAGACAGCATATTGACCAACTCCGTTTGCCAATATAATTTTAATTGCGGTGGTATTATTCTCGGGTTTTGTAGCACAAACTGTAGGAGGGAACTCCGATTCCCGACATAGTTATACCATTTCTAAATAATGATAGGACATTATTTCATAAATCGGTTGTCCGAATGCAGCACCCTCTTCTGTAGGAGCGACCTCCTGGTCGCGACCAGGAGGTCGCTCCTACAAAGAAACTCAAAAATCGGAATGATACTTTGTCAATTAGAAATGGTATTATGTCGCGATTCAGAGATCGCTCCTACAGATTCCCGACTTGGAAATCTGCTATGGCGAAATGGTGTAAGTTTTTCCTGCTTCCGTGTGAAAGTTAACAACATCCCTTGACTGAGAATACTTAACTCGTTCACCATCACATGTCACAGAGACAGTGCCGGGTGTCCGTACCCAACAATCATTCCCAAGAGTTGATAACAATTGCGCATGGGTGAGTTTACCATTTTCCCACGCCATATCCACTTCAAATCCACCGCGAGCGCGTAAACCTTTGACGTATCCTGTACTCCATGCTTTTGGAAGGGCAGGCAGCAGGTTAATCTCACCTGCATGGCTCTGTAACAACATTTCAGCGATACCGGCAGTGCCACCAAAATTGCCATCAATCTGGAATGGTGGATGCGTATCAAAAAGGTTTGTCAAGGTACACCTCGCGAGGAGTGCTTGTAGATGGTCGAACGCCGCTTCTGCCTCTTCAAACCTTGCAAAGAAGTTGATGAGCCAAGCACGACTCCATCCTGTCTGTCCGCCGCCGTGCTGCAACCGATATTCCAACGATTTCTTTGCTGCTGCTGCCAATTCTGGTGTGCCGCGCAACGTTATCTGACAACTTGGATGTAGCCCATACATGTGGGACATGTGTCGATGTCCAGGCTCCGGTTCGTCATAATCGAATACCCACTCTTGTAGACGTCCTGTTTTCTCACTAATCTGAAGTGGCGCGAGTCGTTCAAGCGCAGAAACTAACTCGCCACGGAAATCAGCATCACCACCAAGAACATCAATACAAGCAATGCAGTTCGTGAAAAGTTCATGGATAATCTCCAAGTCCATCGTTGCGGCATAAGTAAAGAGGGAACGTTCACCATCGGGCTTAAGGAAACTGTTTTCGGGTGAGTGTGACGGATTCGTCACGAGTTTACCTGCAACAGGTGTTCCTTCAGGCGCTTCAACGAGGAAATCAAGTACAAAACGAGCAGCACCTTTCATCAACGGGTAGGCTTGTTTCTTAAGGAATTCCACATCTCCTCCAAAAAGGTAGTGTTCCCATACATGCTCACACAACCATGCAGCACCCATCGGTGAAATACCCCATATTCCATCAGCAGGCGTTGTAAATCCCCACACATCAGAGAGGTGGTGTACAACCCAACCCTCAGCACCGTAGTGGCGTTTCGCAGTCTGATTGCCCGGTTCAACGAGTGTGTCCATGTAGTCAAATAATGGTTTGTGGCACTCAGCGAGATTACAGACTTCAGGTACCCAGTAGTTCATCTGGAGGTTGATGTTGGTGTGAAAATCGCTGTTCCAAGGCGCTTTCATGTGGTGGTTCCAAATACCTTGTAGATTTGCGGGTAGGCAGCCCGGTCGCGAACTTCCCATCAATAGATAACGGCCATATTGAAAATAAAGTGCTACCAGCCCTGGGTCGGACGCACCTTCTTTCACTGCTGCCAAACGTTCATCAGTCGGCAGGTTTTCCACATCGGTAGAACCGAGATTAAGGTCAACTCTTCGGAAAAGGGGTTGATGTTCTGCAATATGGTCTGCACGAATTGCTTCATAAGATTTTGTATCAACTGCTGCGAGATAATTTTCACAAAGTTCATGTGGGTCTCCACTTGCATCCTTCTGATTTATGTAACTTGTTGCACCAGCGAGAAGAAGGGTAACAGCATTCGCGTCATTCACAGAGATGCAGTCATCTTCCGACTGAACGCTTCCATCGTCAACGTTTACTTGCAGATATGCTGAAAAGCGAACTATACCATCGCTACACTGTCCACTGAGTCTAAGGGTATTGTCGGAAATAGCGTCAACAGTCGCATCCTGTTCCCGCGTCATCGTTGCATCAAAAGTTATGTGCTTTGATGGATCGCATTCAATTCGGATAGCGATGATGTTATCAACTGCTGTTGCGAAAATCTCCCTACTGAAACTGACCTCACCACAGCGATAGGTTGTTTGGGCTATGCCCGTATCCAAGTCGAGTTCCCGCCGATAGCCCGTAACCTCATCATGCGGAAATTCCAAGATAATGTCACCTAAAGATTGATACGATTTGACTCGATGTGGAACACCCAACATCGTTTCACTTGCGAGTTTCGTCGCTTCGTCGTTTTTGTCTTCAAAAAGCAATTGTTGCACTTTTGGAAGTGCCTCCAAAGCCTTCGGGTTGTTTGTGTCGCGAGGTTCACCTTCCCAAAGCGTATCTTCGTTAAGTTGAATGCGTTCACGTTGGACACCGCCGAACACCATCGCACCGAGCCTTCCATTTCCAACGGGAAGTGCGTCAGTCCACTGTTCGGCAGGTTTGTTATACCATAGAACATAGTTATTTGTATTTTTCATAGTCAATTTCTCTCTTGTAAGATTATGTAGACGTATCTACAGTAAGAATCAAAACAGTTTATAATGATTTAAGCTGTGTATCCCAAGCACATCTGAACCCGAGGTTAGCCGCGAACCTTGTTGAATTAGAGGTCACAAGTTTTGTTGAATATAACGTGGTGATGAGGGGTGAACGCCCACGACGTATAGCTGTCTGAATCGGTTCTGATGAAGTAAACAGTGACCCACCCCGTAAAACGCGATCAGTTGTAACGGTTCGGAAGTTGAATAGCCAAAAACCTAAATCCTCTTTCGTACTCGCCCCAGCAACTGGATTCCGAGCCGGTGAAGGAGTATACTCATCAAGACACCACTCCCACACATTGCCAACTATGTCATGCAAACCGTAGTTGTTTGGAGGATATTGTCCTACCGCAGTGGTCTCACCAATACCTTTTCCACAAAACACCATGTTGGAATCCATGAGATCTCCCCATGGATATTTTTGCCCTGTTAATCCACCGCGTGCTGCTTTTTCCCACTCCGCTTCTGTTGGCAAACGTTTCCCTGCCCATTGTGCATACGCCATCGCCGCATACCAACTAACGTGAGTTACAGGGTGATCATCCTTCCCAACCGGAAAATAGTTTCCATGCCAATGTTTTAGGTAGTTTCCATCGTGATATTTCCCAAAAATAGATAGGATCTTTTTTACCCTGTTCCACTCGTCACGTTTTGATGGTTTCCCCCATCGCGGGTTGGCATCAATGAACACCTTATATTGTGCGTTTGTCACAGGATATTTGTCCATATAGAAAGTGTCAACGTAAACTTTATACGTTGGCTTTTTACGGATTTTTGTTCTTTCGTTACTGCTTCCTATTTGGAACTCGCCTGCTCGGATAAGCAACATATCTTCTGGAGTAAAGATTCCTAAAGATGTCTTTCCGGGTGTAGGGAATTCCTGTTGTGAGGTAAGATCAACAGGCCGCGATATTTCAGTCTGCAACTTTTCTATCTGTTCACTTCGTTTTTGTGAGTCTTTCAGGATATCTCGTGCTTGATTTAAAACAGCCCGCCACTGTTCTTGCGTCTTACCGTCAGGCCGCGGGAGTCCACCCGCACGTAACGATTCACTGTAGCATTTTTTATGTGCCTCGTGAACTTGAGCCGCTATGATAGTTTCACTTTGATTTTGGAATTCATTGATAGAAAGTCCCAGAACTTCAAAATAGTTTATCCTTTCACCGACAATTAATCCTGATGCTTTCAGAATTTCATCAGCGTCACCAGTAGAGAGACCATACTGCTGTACCGCCTGCTGAAGGAGACCGATACGTTGTTCTGTTGTAATTGACTGAGAAGCAGCACTGAGAATATTGATTGCTGCGATGAATTCTTCACGTTTAGACATCTGATCCGTCCACCATTATGTATTATTCAGACTATTGCTTAGTCAAGTGCTAATTGATGGGTTTGAAAGGGTCGGGAATCGGAGTTCCCTCCTACCATAAGCAACCATCGGTAGGAGCGATCTCCGAATCGCGACCTACAATAATATGTTGACAAAGCACTATGCTATGGGAATAAAAACAAAAGTTTAAGATGTTACCACCTTCACACAACGAAAACCGATTCTGGCGAGTGTAAGTGTTGGATTAATTTTATAGCGAAAAGCAGAACGAATGTATTGAGGTGAATCGAGCCAAGAACCACCGCGCAAAACACGAAATACAGTTTCATCCGTCAATTTATTTGCTATCGATTCATCGGTGCTCGCGCCAGAAATTGGGTTATGATGCGGCGAGTGCGTATAAAAATCCTCGTCATACGTATCAAGACACCATTCCCATGCGTTTCCAGTCATATCATAGAGCCCGTAGCCGTTTGCTGGATATTGCCCAACAGACGTGGTATCACCAACACTGCTGTTATAATTTGCCTTAGAAGAATCAATTGAATTGCCCCATGAATATTCCTGTTCTGTTAGTCCACCACGTGCCGCTTTCTCCCATTCAGCCTCTGTTGGCAGACGTTTGCCGACCCATTGTGAGTATGCCATCGCCGCATACCAACTGATCCAAGTTACCGGATGGTCAGCTTTCTCTTGGGGATAGATATTTTCATGCCAATGTTTCAAGTAATCACCGTCGTGGTACCGCTTAGCAATAGACGTTTTCTGTTTTTTCCCCCATTCATACCACTTTGATGGCTTATGCCACTGTGGGTTAGCATTCACAAATTCCATATACTGTGCATTGGTTACCAAGTATTTGTCCATATAGAACGCATTAACATAGACTGTATGTAAAGGTTTTTCACCGTTATCCGCCTTTTCATTATTGCTTCCCATTTGAAATTCGCCTGCCGGAATTAACATCATGTCTCCAGAGGCGTTAGGAGTTGGAACTACTTGTGATGAGTCAACACTTGAAGGCTTCGGTACTAAGATAGTCTCTGGAGTGTTTACAGTTAGCGTTTTCGAGTCATGTCCATCAGCAGAATTTAGTGCGTCGTACGTGGATATTTTGGATAAATCTTCTTGAAACAGTAACGTAGTTAGATATTTTTGTCGTTTTTGTGGGTTTTTTAACGTGTCGCGTGCTTGATTCAAAAGTGTCCGCCACTGTTCTTGCGTCTTACCATCTCTACGTGGCAGTCCACCGGCACGTAATGATTCACTATACTGTTTTTTATGTGCAGCGTCAACTTGAGTCGCGATGGTTTTTTCACTTTGATTTTCAAGTTCTTTGATGGAGAGTCCTAACACTTCAAAATAGTTTATCTGATCACCGACAATTAACCTTGATGCTTTTAACATTTCACTCGCGTCATCAACAGAGAGATCGTATTGCTGTACTGCCTGCTGAAGAAGTGCTTTGCGCTGCTCACTTGTAATCGTTGATGATAGCGCTTTAAGTGTGTTGACGACTGTAATAAATTCTTCTCGTTTAGACATCTGCTAATTTACCTTCGTATTATCAGATTAACTAACGAAACAACTGTTTATTAGTTTATTGCTTTTACACATCGAAACCCATAACTGTAGTATGTGATAATTGGAGCAGCACATCCACAATAGTCGACCTGTGCAGCACGTTCACTACTTGCCCAAGAACCACCGCGCACCACACGAGCAGTTTGAACACTTAAGAAATTTGTGATGATTTCACTAATACTGTCAGCAACTAAACCGTGATTTCTACGTTGCGAACTGTGATCGTATTCATCAAGGCACCATTCCCATACATTACCTACCGCATCATACACGCCGTAGTTGTTAGGTGGATACTCGCCAACAGGCGTTATTCTACCGATTTGCATGCCGTAATTCGCCAAATCTATATCAATTTCATCGCCCCATGGATATTTTTTCCCGATTAATCCACCCCGTGCAGCTTTTTCCCATTCCGCTTCCGTTGGCAAACGTTTTCCAGACCATTGCGCATAAGCCATTGCTGCATACCAACTCACATCAACAACGGGATGGTCTGCTTTACCTCGCGGATAGTTATTGCCACTCCAAGTTTGTAAGTAATTGCCGTCGTGATAATTGTCAAATATTTTCTTTTTTTCCCACTGAGGGTTAGCATTCAAAAAAATCTTGTATTGCGCATTAGTCACCGGATATTTGTCCATAAAAAACGGCCCTAAGTAAACAGTATGTGTAGTAATTCCACTGGCATCTTCATCTTTACCCTGACTACCCATTTGAAACTCGCTTGCAGGAATCAACACCATATCATCAGGCACGTCAATATCCGGAGGAACTGATGTTAAGTCGACACTTGAGCCAGTCTGAAGATCGCTTGCCAGGGTTAGATTCGTTTCATTATTTTGAATCGTTGGTTCCGAAGTATCCGAAGATACCGGTTTTAAATCCTCAGTTTCGGTTTCAGATTGAAGCAGGTCGTGCGGAACTATCTTTGATAGATCTTCTTGAATCAGGAATGTCGCCAAATATTCCTGCCTCTTTTGCACATCTACTAAAGTATCGCGCGCTTGATTCAGAACGTTCCGCCACTGTTCTTCTGTCTTACCATCGGGACGAATGCGCGCACCAGCGCGCAACGATGCTTTATAGTGCTGCTCATGCGCCGCTTCAACAACGCTCGCAATAGTTTGCTCGTCAAAACCCTGAAGGTCCTCTATTGAAAGTCCTAACACTTCAAAATAGTCTATCTCTTCTCCGACTACCAAACCCAATGACTGTAAAATCTCTGAAGCTTCCTCAACAGAGAGAGCATAATTCTGCACTGCTTGTTTTAGTAGCCCGCGCCGTTGGATGTCGGTAATACTCGGTGATACAGTTTTGAAGGTGTTAATGACCTCAATAAATTCTTCACGCTTGGACATGTGCTTGTTTGCCTTTTAGAATCAATCTGATTGTATGCGATAAAAATGAAACACGACTATTTATGAGATTACTTCCTTTACACAACGAAACCCAAAGGTGGGAAGTGTATCAATAGGATTACCTTTGAATCGGTGAGAAACCCGCATAGCTTGAGAATCAATGTTCCAGGAACCACCGCGCAATACACGAGACGTTTCAATGTTTCTGAAGTTTTCTATTACCCACTCAATATTATTCGTACCAGGAAATGGATTTTGGCGCGGAGAACTTGCATAGAAATTTACATCATACGCATCAAGACACCATTCCCAAACGTTCCCACCCATGTCATACAGACCATATCTGTTGCAGGGGTAATGACCAACAGGAGTAGTATTGCCTATATGATAGAAATAGTTTGCATTGGTTGAGGCTATTGAATCACCCCAAGGATATCTTTTATTTTTTAAACCTCCACGTGCGGCTTTCTCCCACTCCGCCTCTGTCGGTAAACGTTTGCCGACCCACTGTGAGTATGCCACCGCAGCATACCAACTAATCCAAGTTACAGGATGATCAGCTTTCTTTGCGGGGTAGTCAGTCCGAAACCAATTTCTCAAGTAAGCACCATCGTGGTAAGATATTTCAATACGGTTTTTGAACCATTGCGGTTTGCGCCACTGTGGGTTTGTGTCAATGAATTTCTTGAATTGTGCATTGGTTACCAAATATTTGTCTATGTAGAACGCATCAGTGTAGACAGTATGTACAGGCTTTTCACGATCATCTGCCTTCTCATCATTCCCTCCCATCTGAAATTCACCTGCCGGAATGAATACCATATCATCCGGAATATCAACATCATCAGGAACTGTCTGATGGCTTAATTCCTGGCTAATTGTGTTAGGAACATCAGAAGGTTGAAAAATAGTAAGTGCTTCTTCTTCAAATAGTGCGTCTCCCTCATTATGCTCAAGTATAGCAACGTATGCCTGTCTTTTCAAGGGGTCAATCAAGGTTTCCTTCGCTTGATTTAAGAGCGTTCGCCACTGTTCTTCTGTTCTACCATCGGCGCGAGGGCGACCACCTGCTTTTAATGATGCAGCATATAGTTTTCTATGTGCTGCATCAATATCTGCTGTGATTACATCTTCACTTCGGTTTTGGATTTCTTCTATTGAAAACCCTAACACTTCAAAATAGTCTATTTCTTCTCCGACTACCAAACCCAATGACTGTAGAATCTCTGAAGCTTCCTCAACAGAGAGAGCATAATTCTGAACCGCCTGTTTTAGTAGCCCGCGCCGTTGAACATCAGTAATACTCAATGATACAGTTTTGAAGGTGTTAATTAACTCAACGAATTCTTCGCGTTTTGACATGTATCTATTCGCCTTTAGAATCGATTGAATCCCGTGAAGAATTGAAATATGGTGAACCTTGAAATTAAAGAGGCACATTTTCTGTAGGAGCGATCTCCGAATCGCGACCAAACTCACTGATAGTCGGGAATCGGAGTTCCCTCCTACACCTCAAAATGTCCTGTTAATTCTAAAGGCCACTATAAAAGTGGTTGTTTAGGGCTTTATTTCCTTTACACAACGAAAACCGAAAGTAGGAAGTGTATCAATAGGATTACCTTTGAATCGGTGAGAAACTCTGACACCGTCGGAATCAATGCCCCAAGGACCACCACGCAGTACACGAGAGGTATTAACGTTTGTGAAACGTCTTACAATCTGCTCCATGCTATTTTCACCTGAAAATGGGTTTCTATGTGGAGAACTCGTATAGAAACCCGCATCATACGCATCAAGACACCACTCCCAGACGTTACCGCTTATGTCGTAAAGTCCGTAACGGTTAACAGCTGAAAGTCCAACCGGTGTGGTGTCATCTGGTTTATGGACAGAATTTGAAGCAACTGAATCGATAGAATCTCCCCACGGATATTTTTTCCCATCTAAACCGCCACGTGCCGCTTTCTCCCATTCTGCTTCTGTTGGCAAACGTTTGCCGACCCATTGTGCATACGCCATTGCTGCATACCAACTCACTTGTGTGACTGGATGGTCACCTTTACCATCCGGATAGGTCCCATCTTCCCAATCCTTCAAGTAATCACCATCATGATAATCTATCGAAATATAGTCCTTAAACAAATCCTGTTTGCGCCACTGTGGGTTTGCATTAACGAAATCTCCAAATTCTGCATTGGTCACAGGGTATTTATCCATGAAGAACGCCTCAAGAAAAACGTTATGAACCGGTTGTTCATTTTCGTTTGCTTCTTCGTCATCGGCCCCCATTCGAAATTCACCTGCCGGGATGTACACCATGCCATCAGGCGCATCAATATTCGGAATTGTCTGATGGCTTAATTCCTGACTAATTGTCTTGTCAACGTCAGAGAATTCGAAGATAGAAGATGCTTCGCCTCCAAATTGCCTGTCCACCTCATCGTGCTGAAGCATGGCAACGTATTCCTGCCTTTTTTGTAGGTCAATCAAAGTCTCCCTGGCTTGATTCAGAAGCGTCCGCCACTGCTCCTCTGTCCTGCCATCGGCGCGGGGACGACCACCTGCCCTCAACGAAGCAGTATATAGATTTTTGTGTGCAGCATCAACATGCGCTGCGATGGCATCTTCATGGAGGTTGTGCAGTTCTTTAATTGAGATATTTAATACCTCAAAATAGTTTTCCTTTTCACCGACAATCAGTCCTGATGCTTTCAGAATATCAGCAGCCTCAGTCGCTGAAATCTGATGCTCCTGCATCGCTTGCCGAAGGAGTCCTTTGCGTTGTTCATCGGTAATAGTCGGTGAAACCGCTTTGAGTCTGTTGATGAAATCTATAAAGGCATCGCGTTCACGCATGTTTTGATCCTTTTTCAAAATAGTCCGATTTTAGCATATCAAACGAGAAATTAAGACGATACCGGTTTGACACAACGAAAACCGGTGAGACTGTTTGTTTTCCACGGGGCTAATCGATCGCGATTTGAAACACGCATCTCATGCTCTGGAGAATACCATGAACCACCTCGTATTACACGCAATGCTTTAGATTTTGTAAAAGCATCTATGATACTTTCTATACTACCGCCTGAAACAGGATTATTACTTTCGGAAAACTTATAGAATTCGCTATTCCATTCATCAAGACACCATTCAGCCACGTTTCCTACAATGTCACACAAGCCGTATCCGTTCGGAGGATACTTCCCTACAGGTGTCGTTTCCGCTATACGCTTATCAAAGTTTGCGTTGCCAGCATAAATCACATTTCCCCATGGGTATTTTTGCTCAGCTAACCCACCCCGTGCTGCCTTTTCCCATTCTGCTTCTGTTACTGCATTGCCATAGGGATATCTTTGCTCAGCTAATTCCCCACGTGCCGCCTTCTCCCATTCTGCCTCTGTTGGTAAACGTTTGCCTACCCATTTTGCATAAGCCATTGCAGCATGCCAACTGACCCAATTCACCGGATGATCAGCTTTCCCTGTTGGATATTTGCCTTTAAACCAATTTTTCAAGTAGTCGCTATCTCTATATTTTCTAAAAATAAAATGATAATCAAACACCCCAAGATTACGCCACTGTGGGTTCGCATCAAGGAACTCTTTATATTGTGCGTTTGTCACAGGATATTTATCCATATAAAATGCATCTACGTAAACTGTATGGGCAGGTTTTTCGTCATCAGGCATATCAAAATCGTTGCTGCCCATTTGGAATTCACCAGCAGGGATAAGCATCATATTTTCCTGTTCTGAAGTTCTTAGTAAAGCGGACTCAGTCTCTAAATCATTTAATTCTTCTTCAGAGAAAGATCCAATAGAAGATAACACATCATTTTGAAGCATTGCAATGTGTGCTTGGCGTTTTTGCCCATCTTTAAGAGTATCACGCGCTTGATTTAGAAGTGCCCGCCACTGTTCTTCTGTTCTGCCATCAGGGCGTACACGACCACCCGCATTCAGAGACTCACGGTAAAGCTTATTATGCACAGCATCAACTTGCGATACGATGCTCGATTCACTTTGGTTTTGAAAATCTCCTATAGCAAATCCTAACACTTCAAAATAGTTTTCCTTTTCACCGATCACCAGTCCTGATGCTTTCAGAATATCAACGGCATCTGCAGCAGAAAGATCATGCTGTTGTACTGCTCTGCGCAAAAGCCCCTTGCGTTGTTCCTCTGTGATAGTTGCTGAAACCGATTTTAAATCATCTATGAATGCTATAAACTCATCGCGTTTAGACATCTTTTAACTTCTTTCAAAATATGTGTATTTACACAGATATTAATGATGTAATTTAGACAAAGAATCATCAGGATAAAGATTTCACACAACGAAATCCGATCTCAGAGTTTGTGAACCGAGGGTGATTCGAACAACGATTAGAAACACTTATATCTTGAACTTTCGTGATCCAAGAGCCTCCACGCAAAACACGGAAACTCTTGACTTTCTTAAAATGATTTGTCACACTTATTATATCTTCCTCTGACAACAGATTTCGATGCGGGAAACTCCCATAGAAACCGTATTCATCAAGACACCATTCCCATACGTTACCCACCATATCGTATAAATCGTACCCGTTAGCAGGATAAAACTCTACAGGCGTAGTCGTACCGATGTTTTTGCCATAGTTTGCCTTGCCAATATTAATTAAATCGCCCCATGGATATCTTTGCCCAGCTAATCCACCGCGTGCTGCCTTTTCCCACTCCGCCTCTGTCGGTAAACGTTTGCCGACCCACTGTGAGTATGCCATCGCCGCATACCAACTAATGTGAACAACTGGATGGTCATCCTTACCTTCAGGATAGTTGTTCCCATACCAGTGGTGCAGGTAGTAACTATCAAGGTACGATGAAGAGAGTATTTTTGCGACTCCCTGTGGTTTACGCCACCGAGGGTTTGCATTAATGAATACCTTGTATTGTGCATTGGTTACTGGATACTTATCCATATAGAATGCGTCAACAAAAACGTTCTGTATCGGATGTTCATAACTGAATGATTCACCATCATGACTACCCATTTCAAATTCGCCTGCGGGAATAAGCTCCATGTTATCAAGATCCATTTTATAGAGATGTAATGGAGCTGAAGGTGTTTCTATCGATTCTTCAGCATGCTGGTCATTCTCAAGATGCGCGTGTCGTTTTTGTGGATCTATTAGTGCATCTCTTGCTTGATTCAGGATTGTTCGCCACTGTTCTTCTGTCCTGCCATCGGCGCGGGGACGACCACCTGCTTTTAACGATTCACTATAAAGTTTTTTGTGTGTTGTCTCAACGCGATTCGCGATAACCGATTCACTTTGGTTTTCAAACTCTGGAGCAGATAAACCCAACACCTCAAAATAATTAATTTGCTCACCAATAACCAATCCTGACGCATCAAGGATATCATTTGCTTCTTCAACAGTGAGATCGTGTTGCTGTACCGCTTGTCGGAGAAACCCTTTGCGTTGTTGATTAGAAATAGTCGGCGAAGCATTTCTGACCGCCTGAATGATTGTTATGAATTCATCGCGTTTGGACATCAATTCGTTCTCTTTCCAGAATCAATCTATTTCCCTATATTCCAACAGGAGGTGAAGTAAACGCACTATCAGTTGTTACGCCCCAGACACAACGGAATCCGATGACATTGAGTGAAAAAGATGGCGATTCCGCGTTGCGATTCGCTGTTCGCACAAACGACGCTGGAATACGCCAAGAACCGCCGCGTAACACACGGTTTGACTCAACATCTATAAAATGGTTGGCAATCCATTCAAGAGTGTTCGCGCCGGAAATCGGATTTCGGGGCGATGAACTCATAGAAACACCTTCATGATATGCATCAAGACACCACTCCCAGACGTTTCCACACATATCATGCAAGCCATAACCGTTCGGCGGGTACGTTCCCACAGGTGTAGTTTTGCCAACGTTCCAATCATAATTTGCCATAGAAGAATCGGCAAAGTCACCCCATGGATATTTTTGACCTTCAACTCCACCGCGTGCTGCCTTTTCCCATTCAACCTCTGTCGGTAGACGTTTACCTTGCCATTGTGCGAAAGCCATTGCTGCATACCAACTCACATTAACCACCGGATGATCTGCTTCAGTTTTCGGAAAACTGTTGCCACGCCAATGCCTTAGGTAGTCAACATCATGGTATTTTTGAGGTATGTCGTGCTTGCTCCACTGTGGGGTAGCGTCTACAAATGCCTTATATTGCGCATTGGTCACCAGATATTTGTCAATATAGAATGTGTCACTAAAAACGGTGTGTATAGGATATTCATCTCCTAAAGATTCGTCATCATTGCTACCCATTTGAAACTCACCTGCAGGAATTAACACCATGTTGTCAAGATTTTTAGGCTTTGATGTATTGACTATAAAACTTTCTTCGTGTTGTTGAGTTGCCACGTATGCGCTGCGTTTTTGTGGGTCTATTAGCGTATCACGTGCTTGGTTCAAGAGTACGCGCCACTGTTCTTCTGTTCTACCATCAGGACGAGGACGACCTCCTGCCCTCAACGAAGCATTATAAAGTTTTTTGTGTGCTGCTTCAACCTGGCTTACGATAGCCGATTCTTTTAAGTTTTGTATCTCTGTAATCGAGAATCCTAATACCTGCAAATAATCCACCGTCTCACCGATAGCTAATCCCGCCGCATTCAGGATATTAGACGCGTCATCAAAGGTAAGACCATGCTGTCGGACTCCTAATCGCAGGAAACCCTTGCGTTGTTTGTCAGTGATTGTTGGGGAAGCGGTTTTGAGGGTATTGATAAAGGATATAAATTCCTCACGTTTGGACATACGTTCATTCCTTCTGTTCAACAAGCTTAAGAGATTGTAGAGGTATAATATTCATCGGGGTTAGAAACCCTTGAATACCAACGCGTATTCAGCGTTGATTCACTCCTACAAGAATGTTCGCCAAAGGTAGCAGCGTATTTTAAGGAACTATTTCTATTCAACGACGAGGTCTTGTAGGTCAGTTTTTGCTTGTGCCACTTCTTCTTCATTGAGTGTTGGCCGATCAATAATGGAGAAAATGTCGTAAATAGCTGTTGCCCCATCGTTTGAGAGGGATGTGGCTGTTACCTCAAGATTCTGGTCCAAGTTATACTTGTAAATAACTTCAATTGGAGAACCTTGGGGTAGACCTGAGGGCAATTCAAGGGTACATTCACCTAATTTATATTCGTCAAATAGGTCAATTTCGTCCTTGGGTTGGTCCTGTTCAAGCCCTTGCACTACTTCAATTAAAACCGACGGTTGATTGTGATCAACCGTCAAAAACTTATCAGCAATTTCGCACGGAACAGCAGTCATCTTGGGAATCATCACGTGAATAATATGCTCACGTTGCGTGTTGAGGACGACGAGTCCAAGATTGTGTGTGGCACCGTCGGTGACAGTTACTTTCGGTGCACCGTCCGGCCCAATAAACCGCTCAATAACAGCGTCAGGCATATCTGTAGTTTCGGTTTCGCCTTCGGATATTTGACGGAGTGTTCCCTGAATTGCAGCACCGATTGCGACAACTTCGTCAGGATTGACTTCATGTGGATTGATTTCTTTGCCACTGATTGTGGTAATCATCTTCTGCACCATAGGCATCCGAGTTGAACCACCAACCAGCAAGATTTTGTCAATATCTGTCCATGTCATCTCTGCTTCTGAAAGCACAACATCACATAAGGTTCGACATCTTTCAAGGAGTTCTGCTGTCAGTTCCTCGAACCTTCCGCGCTCCAGTTCCACCCGAGTCGTCTTCCCGTTGTACCCACAAACAATTAGTGCCCTTTGCCGTTGAGACAAAGATTCTTTCGCAGCAATCGCATCAAGTTGAAGGTCTTGATACGTGTGAAGGTCTTCTAATGGATTTTCTCCGTGTTCTATCTCAAACATCTCTGCAACGTGCGTAATAATCTTATCATCCCAATCCTTACCACCAAGCCTGTGGTCACCATTTGTTGCAAGCATCTGTATCTCTGATTCGGAAACCCTCATGATGGTTACATCAAATGTTCCACCACCGAGGTCAAATACGAACACATTTTGATTACTCCCTAATTGATCCATGCCGTATGCAAGTGCCGCGGCAGTAGGTTCGTTCAATACTTGTAGAACATTCAATCCAGCGATTTTCCCCGCGTTGCGGGTAGCCTCCCTTTCAGCATCGTGAAAATAGGCAGGGACAGTAATAACGGCATCTGTGATTTCTTCATTCAGATATGCCTCTGCATCCTGCTTGAGTTTTGTCAAAACAAGTGCTGAAAGTTCTTCAGGGGAGTAGTCTTTTCCTTCAAATGTACGAAAAAATTCCGTTTTGGATTTGCCCATTTCACGTTTGACAAATTCAACAATCTGTTCAGGAACTGCTCTGGCATTCTGCTTAGCAATTTTTCCAACTGTTACGAGGTTATCCTCAAACATGATTACCGAAGACGTAATACGTTCGCTTTCTAAATTTGGTATAATCTCTGGTTGACCATGCTCATTGATATGCGCTATCACTGAAAAAGTTGTGCCAAGGTCAATCCCAACAACTTTACCCATTCGTATTACCTCCTTTCTCATTTAAAGGAGGTTCCCCCGCGGAAGGTGTATACCGAAAAATTGTCACCTCTTCCGGACGAAACACTTTATCTCGCCAGTTGAATCCAATTTTGTGAATTTCTGCCACTTTTTGATCTTGTAGTGGATCATCGGACGATATTACCTTGCGCGTTTTGTGCAACTGCCGGTCAAGCGTCTCTGGGGAGTCTTTATAAGGCATCACGTCCATGCGGTATAACACCTCTTCCAATTTATATCGAAAGTTTTCTAAATTCTGACGATATTGCGATAGTTCATCTGTAAGAATATTTTCTTCCTTATCAATGAGAATGTCATCAAGTTGAGATTCTATAGATATAAAACTATCATAAAGTTGAATGAGGTTGTGGATAATCGGTTTGTGAAGCACTTCAAGCAGAAAACTCTCTTTATAGTCCTTCAGCTCAGCATACATTTTATCAAACATCTCTGTCTGATTCTGATTCCGAGCGATCTGCTTTTCGAATAGGTCTTGCAACGCAGCCAAAGTCTGATTTATTTTTGTGAGCGCATTTTGTTGCGGAATTTCTTCGTTTTTCGCTGATGTTGATGAATCTTCGGTGTTATCTGCATCAGTTTTTAGACTGATATCGTTATTTTCATTCATTTGTTTCCTCAAAATTGAACCCTTAATCTAACAAAATATTTCATTTAGGACAGGATTATTCAGCAAAAACTATCCTGATTATATAATGGATAGAGAGAAGTGTCAAGCAATCGTAGAGTCTACACAGAGCCATTCAATTGTCTATTAATTGCATATTTCAACATAGGTTTCTTCTTGTAGGAGCGATCTCCGAATCGCGATGAAAACATTGGTGGTCGGGAATCGGATGTAAATCGCATTACGATTTATGAAATGAGGGAATGCTTACGCTTTCTGCCACGGCACACTGCCTGCTTTTTGTGTTTCTTCTTGGAAAAGGCGACCCATTTCCTTATAAAGGTCACTATTCGTCTGCGAAGCATCCATTGTTTCCAGCGGATCACTTGATAGGTCATAAAGTTCTAAGGGTTGAAAAGGTCTATTGTGCAGCAGTTTTATGTCCCCACGCCGAACCGCGTGTTGACACTGTCCGAGGAACTGCTGCCCACCCTCTCTTCGCAACCAGTAAAGAAGGCGGTCGGAGAAGTCCTGTTTTTCTCCTTGAAGTGTTTGCCAAATTGAACGTCCCTCAATTTCGTGTTTGATGGGCACATCAGCGACCTCACATGCTGTCGGATAGAGATCCATAAGCATTCCTATCTGATCTGTAACATGTCCTTCTGGAATGTGTCCTGGCCACATAGCACACGTAGGCACGCGTATGCCGCCTTCGTACATCTCACCTTTTTGCCCGCGTAACTGACCATTGTTAGCACCAACCTGCATGGCACCACCGTTGTCTGATGTGTAGATAACCAGCGTATTGGAAAGCTGACCGGTTTCCTCAAGTGTATCCAGCACGCGTCCGATACCAGCATCCATGTGTTCAACAAGCGCGACGTATTTTGCGCGTTGCAGCGAAATATCTGGCTCTCGTTCTCTCACCCGTTCTACCCAATCGTCAGGCGGTTGAATCGGTGTATGCGGCGCGTTGTAAGCAAGGTAGAGGAAAAAAGGATGAGATGTATGTGCGTGAGTTCGGATAAAGTCCATGCTCCAATCCGAGAAGAGGTCTGTAGCGTGTCCTCTTGGATCAATCGTGTCAAAGTCATGCCGCATGTAGTTAATCTGATGTCGGAGATGCGTGTAATAGTCGTCCATCATATCACCGAGGAACCCGTGAAAATGGTCAAAACCGCGTTTGCACGGATGATTCTCGTCTTCAAGCCCTAAATGCCACTTCCCGATAAGCGCTGTGCGATAATTTTTCTGTTTCAATATTGAAGGAAGCGTGATAGCATCTTGTCTGAAGTACCCCCAGTTGTTCTGTGCATGTGTGCGTATCACACCGGGGACACCGACTCTATCAGGGTAGCGCCCTGTCATAAGCGATGCGCGGCTCGGGGAACAAACAGATGAATTTGCATAAAATTGTGTAAAGCGTACGCCACCTGCAGCAATTCTGTCTATATTAGGGGTTTGAATTGACGGTCCGTTGTGTGCTGAAATATCGCCATATCCGTGATCGTCGGCAAGAATAAGTAAAATGTTCGGTGATTTTGCCATAGTCATCTCCATATATGATTTAGTTATCTTTTTAAAAATGTGCGGTCAACCTACTATCTCATACCATGCAGCAGGAACGCCCAAATTGGTGTGTGGTGCAGCCAAATTGGGCGCTATCTGAATCGCTTCTATTAAGTTTTCACGCGCTTCTTCAAGATTTCCATTAGAAATCTGTTCACATGCCAAACGGTTCAATTCTCGTGCACGTTCAATATTTTCAGAACGATGATCTCCCTTCATCTTCAACTATCCTCATTAGATTAGAAATAAGGCGTAATGTCGGAACATTACGCCTTATTGAAAAGGAAACGACTATTTTCTGGATTTGATGCTACCCCATGTGGTTGCAAGTTTCCCTGCGGGTTCAACCGGGAGTAACGTTTTGATTCCATCATCCATCAGTTCTTTAATATCCGCTTCGGACAGTGCAACGTCGAAAATCGCCACATCATAAAGTATACCATTTAGTGTTTCTGAATTATTGTTCGTCCAACCACCGATGTTAACCGGCGAATCGTTTCTGGGAGGTGGTCCGCCAACATTTGCACCACCAATATGCGATCCATTTTCATAAATCTTAATGGCGTTGGTGCCATCGTAGGTAGCAGTCATGTACAACCAAACATCTTTCTTGACAGCACCTTGACCCCAAGCACCTTTCCAACCGCCTTGACTAAAGTAAGCTTCCCAGCCAGTGCCGTTTCCACTTGTTCTGAAAGCATAATTTGCCACCGCGCCAGCCGCGGCTCTTTTGCCGACAATATGCCCAAAACCATTTTCATTCTTATTTACATTAACCCAAGCGGTGATTGACCATGCTTTAGATAGATACAAACTTTCGGTATCCGGGACGACAACCCGATCACTTACTCCATTTAAACTCAATGCAGAACCAGATGGCCCTTTTACCCATTTTCCACCTTGTAGTTCACCGTGATGTTCGTTTCCAGAACTGTCGTTGATAGTTTTACCATCACCTTCGTCAAGAAGCCAAATTGCTACAGCACTCCCGGGTTCAATCGCATCAATTTCCACCGAGAATGTGAACATGATGACGAATAAAGTGAAACTAACTATGGCTAAACGATTTGTAAATTTTTTCATTTTTCCTCCCAAATGAATAGGAATTTATTGGTTTATTGATACAGTTATAGTCTGCGATTTACACTGCATTGCGCAAGTAAATCACATTTTCAAATTTTAACACATCTCCTTGTCTGCATCAACAAATAATTGAACAATCATCTCTCCGAATTTACCGCCTGAATCAGCGCGATGATATATCCAAATTGAAATGCCCATGCTTGCCGCACACGACCAGAAACTCCAGCAGCCGCAGTATCATCTGGATGTGATGGCGCGTGATCGGGCATCAGCATGTAGGAATATTCTACATCTCGCAAAGTTCGTGCGACTTTATACATATCTACGTCGCCTTCATCAGGCCATACCTCTTGGAAGTTATGTAATCCACCGCGAATATTGCGAAAGTGGATATTGAAAATCTTCTTACGCTTGCCGAAATATTCAATAATTTCGTAGAGTTCGGTCCCAGGATCGTCTAAACCTTCCGAGACGACACCACAGCAGAAATTAAAGCCGTTATACGGACTATCTACAATCTCCGAGTATCTTTTTAATCCATCAAAGATTGGATAATTCCAACGTTCAACACCTCGTAAAACAGGTGCGGGCGGATCGTTGGGATGACATGCCATCTGAACCTCGTTCTCTTCGGCAACGGGAATGACACGTTCAAGAAAGTATCCGATACGATCAAACGCTTCTTCACGGCTCACCTCACCTGCATCTGAGAGCGTATCATTATCGTACTTAGAGAAATCAAATGTGCTGTAAGACGAACCGCCGCGTCCATGTGTACTTGGAGTTCGCTGATGGTTGAGAATACAGAAGTTGTAATTCAGCCCACGCAGACCTGCTTCTGCAGCATTTTCAATTGTTTGGCAAATCCCATCAATATCTTTGTCGCGCTGTGGGTCTTGCGCAAGCGTAATGCTTCTTGGAATCCCTATATGAATCATCTCAAGGCTGACACCTACTTCCTCTGCTTCCGCTTTGTGTGCCATCAAGGTTTCGGGTTGAGTGCCTTTAACTGAGGCATCCATGTGTGTTACACCGTGACGCACAAGAAATTCCAACTCTTTCGTAGATGTTCCAATTCCCTGGACACCGACGTGCATCTTTGCTTCTTTGCAAGAATGTGTTTTGTCCATTGCTTTGGTCTCCTTAAATGATTGAGTCCGCTTCATACATTGATATTACAGATATTGTAGCATATCCAAGAAAATCGGTCAATTCTCGTAATGACTTAAGGGTATGTAAATATTTTGTCAATTGTTTGTACTCTGATCAAGCGGATTCTGTAGGAGCGACCTCCTGGTCCCTCCTACAAAAAAACATAAGTCAATGCTCTATCCGCTTATGATAATTGAGAAATCGAGCTTGAAAACCCTCCAACAAGAAAAAAGTATTCATGCCAGAAGCTTTACACCATGACCTAAAACAGGATTGCAAAGTAGGTCTGAATATGCTAAACTGAACAAAACTTATAATAAATGTCAATAACTTCCGAGTTCCAACCAGTTAGATTGCCAATGGATTTGAAACGTATCACACTGTTTTTTCTTGTGCTAACCCTCCCACTTTTCTGCAATTTCACTTCAATTGCAGAAGAGGATCCCCTCGGTCTTGGCGACCATTTTTCTAAAGTGGGAAATTATGATGCTGCCATCACAGAATACAAACGTTTTCTGTTTTTTCATCCTGATGATGCGCGTGCAGCAAAGGCCTATCAGAAAATCGGACTCGCCTATAGGACGCAAGGATTATGGCAGGAAGCAATTTCAACGATGCGAAATGCTGTGCTTCACGCCTTGAATCACGAAGAAAAATCGGAATATCAACTTGAACTCGCAGTAACACTTATTGCCTCACAGAATTACGATCTTGCCAGATTTGAATTGATTAGAGTAACAATGCGTACCACTTCTGGACCACTGTATCAACGGGCACTTTTCTTACAAGCTGTTGTCTACCTTTATCAGTTTCAATGGGAAGAAGCACGTGAGGCGTTACGACACTATACCACAGATGAAATGCTGGATAAACTTTTAGACGAGGCGGTTAATCTTCCACAAAAATCTGCTAAAATCGCTAAGGTGTTATCCGCAATCCTTCCGGGATCAGGACAGGTCTACGCAGGCAATTGGCGAGATGGATTAAACGCGCTGGCACTAAATGGCGTTTTTGGCTTTGTTACTGTTGATAGCGTTCTGGATAGACATTACGTAGATGCGGTGACATGGACGTACTTTATTTTTCAGCGATACTATCTGGGGAATTTATATCAAGCGAGCAAGGCAGTAGATGATTTCAATGACGACAAATCTCGGCGTGCAGCAGATAACATTTTGAAACGACTTCAAGAGATTGTAGGCATACCGAAGAATTAGTCTACGTTTCGGTACGTTTCTGATAAACGAACACAATGCCGACAAGCGTTATCGCAGGAATGAAAGTCCAGAGAGTGTTGGTGTATGCAAAAAAAGCTGCAAGCGCGAGTAGAATAGATTCATACCAATGCGTTTTTCGTATAAAATGCCCCATTGTCACAATTGAAAAGATAACAGTCCCTACCAATGCAGTTACAGCAGACATCACATATTGAAATGGTGTGCCTTCAATAAACAAGATATGTGTATAGGCAAACAAGAGAGGCATGATGTATAGCAATTTGGCGAACTTAAAACATGCCCATCCTGTTTTCCATGGATCTGCACGTGCGATGGCTGCACCCGCATAAGCCCCCAACGCAACGGGTGGTGTGATATTAGAATCTTGGCTAAGCCAGAAAATAATCAAATGAGCAGCAATGACCGGTATACCCATCTCTGACGTTGTAAGAATTGGCACAGCGAGTGATGAGGTGATGAGATAGGCGGCAGTGACAGGAATCCCCATTCCTAAGATTAAAGAGGCGGCTGCGAGGAGTAACACGGCAATTGCTCTGTTATCACCTGCGACTGATAACACTAAATCTGGAAATATCCTACCTAAACCTGTCAGATCAATAATGGCCACAATAATTCCAATAGTGCCGACAGCACCCCCGATAGCAAGTGAGTTTTTAGCCCCAGTGACCATCGCTTCCCAAATCCGTTTCGGTGTTAACCTTGTTTCGGGACGGAAGTAACTGACTACAATCGTGACTAGAATTGAGAAAAACGCTGATTTGTAAGCAGAATAACCTCTCATCAGAGATAGTATAAGCGTCATCAACGGTAATAGGTAAAACCAACCCGTTTTAAGGAGCGTGGGGAATTTAAGTATTTCTGCTTCTGGTATCGGTTCAAGTCCCTGTTTCTTCGCCTCAAAATGTACCATCACCCATACAGATAAGAAATAGAGAACTGCGGGGACAATTGATATGAGAGCGATTTTGCTATAGGGTGCTCCTGTCCGTTCTGCTATAAGGAATGCGCCTGCTCCCATCACTGGTGGTAAGAATTGACCGCCAACCGAGGCTGATGCTTCAACAGCGCCTGCGATATGTGGACGGAAACCGGTCCGCTTCATCAACGGGATGGTAAAAGCCCCTGTTGTGACTGTATTTGCGATTGCACTCCCCGCAACAGAACCGAAGAAGCCAGAGGTAACAACAGAAACCTTCGCAGCGCCACCAATTGATTTGCCTGTCAACGACATCGGTAGGTCGATAAAGAATTGACCTACACCGGATTTCTCCAAAAACGCACCAAAAAAGATAAAAAGGATTACATAAGTCGCCATCACGTTTGCCATAATACCGAAAATCCCATCTTGTCCAAAAAAGCAGTGTTCAATAATCCGTCTGAACGAGAAACCTGGGTGTGAGATTGTTTCCGGCATAATATGACCAAACAAGGCATATAGAATACCAACAGCGGCAATAATAGGTAATCCCCATCCAACTGTACGCCTGCTCATTTCAAAACTTATGATGAGTCCAATAGCACCCATCACAACATCTAAATTTTTATATGCGCCTGCTCGGTTTACAATATTGGGGTAATCTACAATCCAATAACCGATTGCACAGATGCTCAGGCATACAAGCAATATATCAATGATGGATGGGCGCGCGGCAGGAGAACTTTGGCGAAATTTATAGAGAATACCAATTAGGGAGAATGTGAAAAGCAGGTATAAACCGAGATGGAATTGTTCAGCAGCAGAACCGAAACCCGCACTATAGATGTAGAAACCGACAAAAAAGACAGCACTAATCTCAAAAATCCATTTTGAAATTCCCTTAAATTCAGTACGTTGCGTTGTAAACGCAGCAACTTCTTTTGAGTCTGTTTGTTCCATAAGATACTAAAAATCTGTTGAAACCCCTACCATGATCGAAGTTTTATGGATCGGTTCGAATTGTGAAGTGTCTTCATCCGTTTGTACACGCCGGAATCGATACTCTTTAATGAAAATTGTTTGCATAGGTGGAAAGATTGCATAACGGATTTCAAGGTTGAGTGCCGATTTTTCATCCAAGTCAAAGAGATCAGAAATAAAATTTGTTTCTTTATCTTCACCGATATTCCGTTTTGTGTAGAATGCTCGAAACGTCATACGTGGAACTAATCCGGATTCTTTAAAACCAAGATAGATTTTGGATGTATAGTTGTTATAGTATTCATAAGCCCCTAAAAAATGAAGCTGCGGCATCGGTTGCCAGATGAGTTGTGTAAAAAATCCGCGTCTCAATGCATTGTTCGTCTCGTAACCCCAAAATTCAGGCATCCCGGTTTCATAAGTATAATCAAACACGGCGGGAATATAGCCATCACTAAAGATACGATACTCAAATTTGAAAATGGCTTTGGTAGCAGCGAAGCCAATGCCAACAGCGTTACCCCATCCCAATTCGTTTACAGAGTTTTCTGAATGTGGTTTAGATTTTTCTTTAGCTGCTATAGGCTCTAACCCAAAATCTTTCGGATTAGGGGGTGGATTAACCATAACGATATCGTTATATAGATCGAGCCGAAAAGAATCCCGTTCAATAATAGGAAATCCTACATCAAAACCCACCGCGTCCAAAGGTTCTTCGTGTTTTTGCAGTGAATCTGGGTCAATATCGATCAAATAGGTAGCTCCGAGTTCAAATCGTGTCAGCAGATTGTTATTTTCTGAGCGTTGAAAAGGGCGGAAAAATCCACGCCCACCGAAAATTGTGGGATATCCAAGGTCATTCACCATCGTTTCTACACCGTATCGATTATGAGATTTTCTTAGGTTCAGATGTAGCCCACGCCTATCATGATTAGAATAACCAGACATAATTGATCCGTGTCCGATTGTTAGAAAATCGAACTCTCCAAGGCGGAAGTAGAACGGGTCGTAAGGATCGCCATAGCTGATGTAGCGGATCAGCCTTAGCCATGTGCTTGCACTGTCCCATGCTTCAGCATCCTCAGCAAGGAATTGATCTTCAGCATTTTCTGCGTAAGGGTTGTAAAGTAAAACGAGGTCAAAGCCGATACCGATTTTTCCAAGTGGAATCTCCGGTTGAAGTTGAATCCGGACATAGGCATCCCCGTTGATGAACGTTAAACCGCCGCCGTAGAATCCACTTGTTAAGAAGTGTTGCTCTGCAAGTGGTGTTAATCGTTCCTGAGCGGAAATTGGAGAGACTATTGTAAAAATAAAAATGATTGAAGCAAAAACACCACGACTAAATGCGAAAAATACAGTATTATCTTTCAAGATGCAACAATCCTTCCATCTTTCATGTGGATAACGCGATCGGCATTCTCCTTTAACCCTTCATGATGGGTCACAATGGCGATGGTGGTTTGATGTTCTTGCCGTAGTTCTTGAATTAGGTTCATCAAGTTGTCGCTTTGGCGGCTATCTAAGTTGGCGGTTGGTTCATCAGCAAAGATGATTTTGGGGCGGTTCGCAAGTGCACGGGCAAAAGAGACGCGTTGCTTTTCACCACCAGATAGTTGGGCAGGACGGTGGTGCAGGCGTTCACTTAATCCGACTCTGGTAAGCAATTCTGTGGAGCGTTTTTCTGCTTCAGTCGCATCTGTCTTAGCGATGTCCATGGCAACCATAACGTTTTCAAGAGCGGTGAGATATGGCAAGAGGTGAAACAGTTGAAAAACAAACCCAATCTTTTGTCTGCGAATAACACTCAGGTCTTGATTTTCGGGATTTATTGCTTTACCATCAATGCGGAGTTCCCCCGCATCTGGTGTTAAAATGCATCCAAGAAGGCTAATCAGAGTCGTTTTTCCACATCCGCTGTCTCCCATAACCATCACCAATTCGCGTTCTTCAATTTGGATGTCAACCGAATCAATCGCGACGACAGCAGCATCACCCATGCCAAAACGTTTGGTTAAACCTATTCCTTCTATAATCGTTGCCATGATAATACCTTTAGCGTTTTCTATCGGGCTTACAAAGCCCTCTCACAGTTTATGAAATGTGCTGATATATCTTCTGATTTAGTAAGGTTTTTATTGCGTCAAACTTCAGCTTAACAAAACTTTGATTTTATTGTGTCATGCCAAAATCAATTTCACCACGAAATGCTATCATCGGATCAACCATAATCGCTTTACGTGCTGCGAGGTATCCGCTTCCACAACACACAACGAAACTAATGCACACAACAATGATGGATTCAACTAAATTAATTGCTACGAAGATAGGTGCTGCAACTGCAAATATGTAGGATAAGATAAGCCCAAGCAGCACACCAATGACAGAGATGAGGGCGACCTGTTTTAAGAGTAGTGCCATCACATAACCGTTTGAAGCACCGATGGCTTTTAGTACACCAATTTCTTGTGTCTTTTCAAGCATCGTCACGTAAGTAATCATCCCAACGATCAGACCTGCAGCTAACCAGAGCATCACCCTCAAAAATTGCACCGCTTTCATCGGATTATCAACCCAATATTCCATAATATCCTTAAGTGTATGTTCCAATGTGCGTGCTTCAATAGTTTCGAACGCATCTAAATTGGCAGCGACCTTTGTAGTACTTTCATTATTGTTTGCTTTGGCGATCATCATGTTGACATACGGTGTGTTTTCCAAAAAAACTTTCTGTGCCGCACGCACATCCATAAAAAGCAAAGGCGTATCCAAAACGAACATCAGGCTTTTAGCCTTGCCAACGACTCGAACCTTTTCTTTGCTGATAGAGATCAATTCGCCGACTTCAAGTCCCATTTTTTCGTCAACAATTACCTCATAAGGAACAGGGTCTTCAGGGCGATAGTCCGCAAATTCGCGTGGTTTAAACATTCTGCCTTCAACAACATGTTTCGGGCCGCCAAGTTTGCCTAATGTGTAACCCACAACCATCGCCTTAGTCGGTTTCCCGCGAACATTAGGTCGTGCTTGTGCAAAGATCAGTGGGGAGGCGGAATCAGGGACTAATCCGGGCGATGCCTTCAAAAATGCCATGTGTTCCTCATCCAATAGTGAAAAACCAATGAATGCACCGCCAGAACCTTCGGCAGAAATCCAGATATCCGCACTTGTAGATTTCACATATTGTTGTGCTTGAATACGCATGCCGTTCATAATACCACCTAACAACAGAATTAGCGAAATCAGCACGGTAATACCGAGAACTGTTAGCACAACTCTGGCTCGACGATATCGCAGGTCTTTGAGAAACAGATTTTTCATTTTAGATTAACTCTACATGTTGGCAAGTCGTTCAGGCATTGTCTGCCGTTTTCGTCTGTGTAATTGAACGTGATCCAAATACTTCCCCTCATCTGCCTCAACACCGGTGTCACGTTCGAGAAAGAGTGGAAAATCGGAAGCGGGAGGCTTCGCGTTATGATAAGCGTGGCGATAACTCCGCATTATAATCCGTTGTTCACGATTGAGCGCTTCTAACCATTCTGGCGAGGAGTGAAACCGATCCGCTGGTGTAACCCACGAAGGACAATACGCTACAAAGATATTGTAACGGACTACATCGCTTTCGTTCGGTTCTACACGATGCCAGATACTGGAGTGCATCACCGTCATTGTGCCTTTACGGGGACAGACAACCAGCTCTCCCGGAATGCTATTGTGTGTGTCATATCCATCCATATACTGCTGACGATGGCTTCCCGGCAACACAACGAGGTTGCCCATCTTCTCATGTGGAAGGTCTGTCAACCAATAACCGATTTTGATTTGCAATGGCAATTTTGGCGAAAACACGCCGTAAGGCAGCGCACGTGCCCCATCTGGATGCCAAATGTTGTATTGTTTGCCACCGGGTGGACGTAGGAAAAATTGACTCTGGTGCAGTTTGAGGAGTTCACCGAACAGGTCGTACGCGAAACCGACATGCCGTTTGTGATCAATTAAACTTGTAAACACAGGATCGCGTTCCACAATATTCTCCATGCCGAGGTAGCCGCTTGGTGTATATTTCGGATTGGTGGCAGCGATGCGATCTATCGCATCTTTATAGGTCTCAATATCTTCATCAGAAATAGCATCTTCAATGAAGATGATACCGTCTTCGTTAAATGTTTTCCACTGTTCCGATGTGAATCCGAGTGGCGCAATCCGATATTTTTGTTCGATTTCCATTGGACACCTCCATTGGTTGAATTTAGAAAAACAACAGCGTGTAGGTTGCGTTGAACTTGCGACACCTAAAATAGATGTTCGTTCAACCCAACCTACGGGTTTAGTCTAATTCTCTTTAACGAGAGCAAATTCCGTGCCAGTCTAAAATATATTCTATTTTTCAGCGGCTGTTGATTCTCTTTTTTCTATATTAACGATTTCAAACTGATAAACAGCATGCCTATAGACAAGGACCATCTGGTTATTTACATTCATTGTAAAGTTATATTCATTATATTCTATCGGTATGCCTTGAAGGATGTGTCCGTTTCGGAGTGTCACCTTAACGTTTTTCTGTACTAACTTGCGCATAGGGCGTTTCCCGATGATTTTTGGTCGTTTATGTGGGTCTTTATCGGTGCGGAGTTTTTGATCTTCAACTTCTTTGTTTATTCGCAAAGCGTTGTCTAATTTCTCCGCGGATTCTGGCATCAGAGAAAAAAGAACATCTACTTTATGGAACGATCCTGTAGATGTATGGATCTCATATTTCTCTATTTCTGTGATATTTACCTTTTTGATGCCTTCATAAGTTACGAGCAACACGGGCCCTTGAAACATCTCACGCAGCGTTGTGGCTTCAAGGGTTTGTGTGGGATTGTTTTGTTGTGCCTGATCGTTCTGTTGTGTCATGGAAAGTACCTCCAAAATATTAATTTTTTATAGTGTGTCTCATAAACAGTGGGTTTATGTTAATGTAATGTTCAGTGAAAACTGCACAAAAAGGTGCAAACTTTTCACTGATTGCACGGAATAGGGCATAAAGTCTGCCTCACGTTATTACTTTAAAATCACCATTTTGCGCAGTTGTGAAATAGAATCTGCTCGCAGCTGAAAAAAATATACACCGCTCGCAATACGTTCCCCCACACTGTTATGACCATCCCAATATGCCGCACGATTTTTGTCCGTGTAATAACCAGCTGCCTGATGCCCAAGTACAAATCTGCGAACTACACTGCCTTTCGCATTGTAAATCGTAATCTGAACATCGCTGGCGTTTGCCAAATGATACGGTATCCACGTTTCTGGGTTAAACGGATTTGGATAGTTTGGCAACAGTGCAGTCGTTTCAGGACGCAGTTTGAGTAAGAGGTTTTGTAGCGAGCGGATACCTCTGCGGAAGGCTGGACTCCCATCATCCGCCTGCATTGCTTGTGTCAGCCAACTTTGAATTTGGTCGGCAGTAGCACTATAAACAGCTGGTGCAGTAATGTCTTCTTCACCGAGTTGACTGGCAACTGCCACTAAATCTAAAATATTGACTGTGCCATCACCGTTGACATCTGCTCTCTCGTTTGATGCATCAAACGCTGCAACGATAACGAGATCCAGTATGTTAATCTCACCGTCTTCGTTGACATCAGCTTTGGTATAGACAGTACCATCATCCACCTTAAAGCGGACAATTTCAGTGAAGTCTGTTCGTAGTGTATTTCCTGCCTTATCAAATACAGTCATCTGGGCTAATCCCCATGTCCCAGGCACACTACCAACGGGTAAGATAATCGTATATTGGTAAGTTTGGTAGACAGTAGGATCGCGTGAAAAATAAATTGACCAAAAATCTTTATCATAATGTCTGAAGAAATAGGCTACGCCTTGAGGATCCCGTAAAAACAACTCTGTTTTTGCATATCCACTAATATTGTCTTTGACTCTAAAAGTAATATCTACTTGTGTTTCTCCGTTTGGTGCTTCTGGATTCGTCGGTTCTGCCTTAATAGTGATCTGATTTAAATCAAGCACAGGCGGGGTGCTATCCGGATTTGCTGTCTCAATGTCAATAGTAGCAGGAGGTTCATCAATTCTACATTGATCGTGACCTTCTATATAAACATCGTTGACAATACATTGTTCTGGAACGTTGTAATATTTATCTGAGAAAAACACACTTCTTCTGTTTAATGCTTCATCTTTCATAGATATCACAGTTATAGAGTAGGTGCCGCTTTGAAAAAAATCAGGGAATATAAAAGTGGCAACTGCTTCACTCGTTTCTGAATTATGTGTTCCGCCTGCATCACGTCGAGAATAAGTTTCTCTATTTTCATCATTCATTATTGCACCAATAGATGTTATTTTGTTTTTGTCAGCAGCTTTCCATTTGGCAGTAACTACCTGATAAGACCTGCCTGTATCTGTTTTTGCTTCTGACAAATAAAGGTTCATAGAGTTCTTGACATATTTAGGTGGTTCACAATCTGCAAGTGGATTATCAATGTAAAGCTTCCATCCAAAATCAGCTTGGGATTCATGCCGCTCATTGCCCTGGGCATCTTTAAGGGTAATTGAGTCTGGTCCCCAGTAACCATCCGCAGCATATTTTGATAATTTTTCAACTCCACGCAAAATGTGGCCAGCACTAACACGTCTACCATCAGAACTAATGGGATAAAGCCAAATGTCAAAGAAAGTGCCTTTTTTGCTAAAAATTCTGAGATGTGATGCTCCGGTAGAATCTAAGTCACTCTCTCTGTGAATTTCAATTTCTATTGTTATCTGCTTATCTTCTTCAGGTTCACCTTCAACCTTTGTGTCAACACGTATAATGCGTCCCGGATAGACATAGTCCGGATAGAGATTGTAGACTTCAAACGTCAAGTCTTCGCGTATTTTTGAGATATAGCGGGTGCCGTGCATAATTCGGTTCTGAATAAATTCGTATTTTGCAGGAGAACGCGAACGAAGTTTGTCTGGTCTAACAATGTAAAAGCTGATACTCTCTGCCATATCCTCATTCGGATTTACACCGTGTGCATAAGCGGATACAAATTCGGTCTGCTTGGTTGTAGACCAACCGTCTATATCGTCAGGATTTTCATACCAACCACCGAGTTCAATCCAATCCTGTTTGAGTTGCTCGTCAAAGAGATGTGACCATAGGAAATGTGCTTTTTCATGCAGGATTAAACGGTGAATATAGTCAAGTCCTTGCTCCTTAAAAGCAGATTCCATAAATTCAATGTAACCCGCACTTGGCCACGCGACAGCGGGGGCGCTCGGATAAAGCGGATGTGGTGTTCCGTCTAAACGTCTAACTATATATTTCAATCCTGGCGTTTTCAGCATGCCTTGCGGAAATTCCTCAAACATTGATACAAGTGCCATTAGCTCTTCATTTTTAAATTCAGAGAAACGGCCCGCGTGTTCGCCGGTTGTCCAGCGTGTCAGTTCAGTATAATCCGGAACATCTATACTAACATCGTAACGCTCTTTTAATATTCGTTTAATCGCGTCCCTATCTGCACCACTGTCTGTTGCGAACCGCACAATAGCTCGGTGAAGCCGTTTAGAGAAATATTTTCCTCGCATACCTTCAATCTCTGCTAATAAAGGATTAGTATAAGTAAAAGCCTCCTCGGCAACAGTGACAACTTTTGTGTCGCCCTGATATTCAATTTCTATATCATTATGGATATGGTTGTTACTGAGTTTCCAGAGTGAGATTGGCACTGTAGGACTCTCACCATAAGGATTGTTTTTTTCTTGCGGTATTGATTCAAAGGTTTGTAGCAATTTATATGCGTGCGCGCCGCTCCATTCCGTACCAAGATGAACGGAATACCGCTTCATCAACCATAGTGATGCGCTGTGTGATGCAATTTCTATTTGTTCATCAAGTATCGTTACTTGTACAGGTTCAGCAACGGTTGCACTTTCTTGTCCCTCCGGTGTTTCGTCTATTTCCCAGTGGAAGTCATAAGCGTCCCCATGAGAAACAATGGCACACAAAAAGACAACTGAAAGTAAAGCAAACAAAGTGATTTTCATTATTTCTCCGTATCAAAATTATTTTCTCAATCCCGAATGTATTTCAACTGTATAGGGCATAGCATCTGTCAAGGTTTTATAAAATTCCTGTGCCGTTAGGGCGGAGTTAGATTTTACTTTGAGTCTAACCCAACCCTTATCAGTATTCACTAAACCCCAATTGCCGTTTCGCACATGTCGTTTTGAAGTAGCCAAACCGAAACAGCCTGAACGATGATATGATTTGCCCGCTCAATGATCGGATTTAAGGATGGGATGTGAGTAAACATGTTTTGTGCTTTATCTTTAAGATTTCCTATTTTCGGTAACTCAAGGATTTTCATCTCTTTGAGAAATGCTTCAACCTCTGTTTGACCGATACGAGCGCGTCTACGGAGTTCTTCTAATTTTGGCGTGTGTGCCCATACTTGTAATACCGTTTTGCTAATCTGTTCAATTGAAAAACTCGCAGCTAACTCCTGCGCTGCGTTTTCTATGGCAGCGAGAGACATTCTACGTTTACCCTCAATGACATGCGCAGGTGGTAAGCGAAGGTCCCAAACGATTCTAAAAACGCACAAAATTTTCAAAATATAATACGTGATGTCAATTTGCCACCAATGAAAACCTTGCGGGGCAGCACTCGGGAAATGGTGATGATTGTTATGCCATCCTTCCCCCAATGTAATAATGGCCAGAAAAAGGTTGTTGCGAGAATTATCTCCAGTGTCATAACGTTGTTTCCCATAAATGTGGGAAAGAGAATTGATAGCAAAAGTTCCGTGATATAGAAGCACAGTACTTATTATAAAACCTACGACAAGTCCAGACCAACCTGCAATTACCCAAACGAAAACACCTAATAGGACTGCGGGGAGTGAATGGACTTTCCCAAGCCAAACAAGTTCAGGATATTTTCGGAAGTCCTTTATTAGACCGTAATCTACACTTAGCCCGCGTTTACACAAAATCCAACCTACATGGGAGTACCAAAATCCATGTTTAACTGGCGAGTGAACATCATGTTCCGTGTCAGAATACTTATGATGTTCCCGATGTTTTGCTGCCCACCAGAGTGTGCCTCGTTGAGCTGCGCTCTGTCCGAGAAATGCCAAAAAGAATTGGAAGCCACGGCTTGTTTTGAATGCTCGATGTGAAAAATAACGATGAAATCCTGCCGTGATACCAAACATACGGATAACGTAGAGAACTCCGCATATAATCCAATCGGTGGGTTGGACATCTACCCAACAGATGGCAAAACATGCAAGGTGAACCAGTATAAAAGGCACAGGTTGAGGATGAACAATGTCCGCCGCATCGGCGGAACGCGAATTGCTTGGTTCTTTAGACACTAATTTTGTGCTCCTTCAGCATTTAGCTTTCAAGCATAACAGCAATGTTATGACGTAATTAAAATTGTTTGTGTGCTGCATTGAATTTTTAGACCCGGGATACTTTTATAGCGAATTTTGATTAAGAATACCCATTTCACGAGGAGAATCTATGTATCTGGTTTGACTTTCTCAATGTCTGGTGTTTTGCAACCACATACGGTTTAGCAGCTGTCAAGACTTATGAGATTCATCGAATTTCTTGAGTTCAGTCCTCGTTCGCTCTTGAATGTTCGTCAGATTTGGAAAATTATACATCAATACTCCGCCTTTGACAATGGAAATTAAGAGCGGTTAGCGATTTGTGCACGGAGTTGTTCTAACTCAGCCTCTAATGCCTGCCGCCGTTCCGCCTCTTCTTTTACCTGCATTTCTGCTTCTACGGTGCGTGCTTCCGCTTCCATTCGCAAGTGCTGTTCTTGTTCTCGCAGCTGTTTTTCTTGTTCTCGCAGCTGTTCTTCTTCCATAGACGTTGTTATGGGCGTCCCATCGGGCAGATATGGACGTAAAAGTCTCACGTGTGTCTTCTGATCGTCCTCCCACCGAAACCAGAGATTTAACGCTTCACTGAACAAGCCGCCTGCCGCATCCTGCACCATCTCAACGATGTCACCTGATGAACTCCGCCGCCATCCATGAAATTCTGCAGGTTTTTCCATCTCAGGTTGATGGATAAAGTATTCTTGAACGCCTATATCGTTCAGATACACACCGACTTTCTCATTTCGATCCTGATTTGCAGTTGAATCTGAAAGAAACTCAAAAACTGCTATAGGAACCGCGCCTTCTGACCACGTATAAAAACTGCGACGCTCGGGACCTTTAGCAACACCAAAGACGACATACACATCAGGAGCAACGGACTTTGTGATGTCACCTTCAGAATAGTAAATAAAACTGTCAACACCGATGTATATCTGTTCATTGATAGCGAAATATCTCGAGAGTTGGTCATAAAAGGTATTAATCTGCACACCATGAAATCCTGTTGCAGCCATAGGCTCATCGTCCTCATAGGGGTATCCTTCAATGTAGGTAGTCGGTTTTCCATTCGCTTTTGGAAAGACAGGCATATATTTTCTTTGCTTGAATTCAAAGTCGTTTTGGGTATTCATTATTTCCTCCCTTGCGCATCAAAGCAGACATATCTATCTATCATCACAGGTCCGGTGGTTAAAGGGGAGTATACGTGTCTTGGTTACTATTCTGTTTTCAATCCTGAATGTATTTCAACTGGATACGGCTCAGCCTCCATCAAAACTTTATGCGATTCATCCAATTTCGCAAGTTCTGTCCTCGTGTATTCCTGAATATCTGTCAGATTTGGAAAATTATACACCAATTTTCCAAATCTGACAATGGGTATTAAGAGCGGTTCTCCATCGGATAGTGGTTCATCCCAGAGTGTTACGCAGTCCTTAGAGTAGTGTCCATATGTATCGATTTGGCGATAGATCTGTTTTCTTCCTGGGACAGTGGCTTTATCAGGTTCATCAAGCGACTGTTTACCAATAGGAACACCATCGCGTTCAACTGATTTGTAGACACCACCGAGTGCAGAAGGTCCACCTTCACCGGTAAGAGAATTAAAGTTGGCACCAGTTGCAAGACGTGTACCGACTCCGAAACCATCAATTGGCGCGCCTTGCTTAAGTAATTTGTCTATCGTAAATTCATCAAGGTCATGGCTAGCGATAATCTGTACGTAGTCAAGTCCGTCTGCATCAAGGATATGGCGAACCTCTTTACTGAGTGTCAAGAGATCACCACTATCTAATCTCACCGCTTTTAGTCGGGCACCGCGCGCTTCCATCTCATGCGCAACGATACACGCATTTCTTGCTCCTTCTAACGTATTGTAAGTATCAATTAGAAGTGTTGTGTTGTGTGGAAAAACGTTAGCGTAATCTCGGAAGGCATCTATTTCTGTGGGACGTTCCATGATGAATTTATGTGCCATCGTGCCGACGTAGAGGATATTGAAATAACGTCCTGCAAGCACAAGGGATGTGCCGCTTGCACCACCGATGAAGGATGCGCGTGCGGCAAGGATACCCGCATCTCTGCCGTGTGCACGTCTTGCACCGAAATCAAAAACTGGCTTTCCTCCCGCTGCTTGGACAATACGGGATGCTTTTGTCGCAATCAACGTTTGAAAGTTCATCACACAGAGCAGATATGTCTCAAATAGTTGAACATCACGGGATCTGCCGGTAACGTTAATAATCGGTTCGTTAGGGAAAACAGGGGTGCCTTCAGGAACAGCATAAATAGAACCTTCAAATCGGAAATCTTTCAACGATTCAAGATAGTCTTTACTCAATTCGTCGCGTTGTGCTAACCAATTGAGAATATCATCGGTGAAACGGAGATTTAAGACGTAATGGATAACCTGTTCAAGACCTGCAGCAATGAGATATTCACCTTGCGGGGTTTTACGGACATAGTAATTGGCAGTAATAATAGCATCGTTTCGGTTTTTAAAATCTGCCTGTCCCATTGTGAGTTGGTAATAATCTACGAACAGTGCCATCTCGGATTCTGTCAATAGAGCAGATCTTGGTGAGGTTAGGGGGGTAATGTTCATAGCATCTGTTTTTCAAATTATCAGTTATAGCAAATCCTAATTATTTAGACGCTGCGGTAGGTTCGGTTTCCTAACCGAACCTGTGTAAATGGTGTGGTTAAAAACTGAACCTACTGGGAGTATTTACATGTTTTAGATTTTACAATAACACGATCTAAGGTTTCTGCGTAACCTGTATCAGCTGATTTACTGATATATTTTGAAGCGTTTGTATCTTACCGTTGGTCCAGGTAACCTGCAGCATCTTAACCTGAGTGGCTTTTCCCAGGCCGAATTCAGCAGTAAAGCTGTTAGCGGACATGTAACTTTCACCTGCGTAAATTTCTCGTATCTGAGTAGAATTTGCTGTTTTGAGATGAATTTTCGCACCGATAGCGTTTCGATTTGGGTTTTCACCCACTAACTTAACGTGCAGCCAATTGTTGCTGTTACTCAAATCAACGGAGTTATTCCGCAATAGGGTAGGTCGATCATAGTTATTGGCAATGAATATATCCACATCCCCATCGTTATCATAGTCACCAAACGCAGTGCCACGGCTGACACGCGCCGGGAGGTTTGCAATCCCTGAGCTTTTGCTGACATCACTGAAAGTTCCATCACCTTCATTCCGAAACAACTGATTATGTTGTGGGATAAGCACTTCAGGTTGGTCAAGTTTTTGGAACGTGCTTCCGTTTGCTACAAAGATATCCAGATCGCCATCGTTATCGTAGTCAAAGAGAGAGGTGCCCCATCCTATTTCCTTTAATGTAACTTCTGCAAGCATAGCAGAATAAGATTCATCTACAAATCGGATGCGCTTAGGATCGCTTTCTTCTCTTCCTTCGTTTTCCTGCAACAAATTTCTGTAGAGGACATATTCCTGATCTATCCAATGACTGATAAAGAGGTCGATATCACCGTCTGCATCGTAATCCCCCGCAGCCAAACCCATTGATCCGCGAAAGTCTGCTGCCCATGAGTCAGCACTGACATCAGTAAACGTGCCGTTTCCCTCATTACGAAAAATGTGGTTTTCAGAAGTATCGTTTGCGACGTACAGGTCCATATCATTGTCATTGTCAAAGTCGCTGAAAACGGCTTGCATACTTCTGCCGCCGGGTGCGGCTACGTCTGCTTCGGCAGTAATATCGGTAAACGTTCCGTCACCGTTGTTTCGGTAAAATACGTTTTCTTGTGGTTCAAAGGCGGTAGGATTCAGGGCATTTGGCACAAATTTACCGGATTGCAAGGATTTCTCTTTCTGCTGTTCAAACTTTTTCAGATCATACTTGACGTAATTACAAACATATAGGTCTAAATCGTTGTCTCCATCGTAATCAGCGAATGCAGCACCAGTACTCCACAACGGACAACCGACCCCTGCTATCTTTGTTACATCAGTAAATGTGCCGTTGCCGTTGTTCTGATAAAGCACATTTTCTCCATAATTTGTCACATAGAGATCAACGTTCCCATCCCCATTGTAGTCTGCGAAGACACAGCCCATGCCGTATCCTGTATCTCCAACCTTGGCAGTATCTGTAATGTTAGTAAATGTACCGTTCCCATTATTCCGGTAAAGTATATTTGCAGGTATTGTAGCGTTTTTTTTCAAATGTGAGGTGGGTTTGGGTGGTGTTTCTGTGAATGGTCCAGATATATTTACAATATAGAGATCAAGATCGCCATCATTATCTATATCGGCAAAACCTGTGCCAGAACCCATATCTTCAGGCAGTAAACTGGAACGAACACCCTTTGAGTGCTGAAAGTGGATACCAGCCTCGTGTGTTACATCAACGAAAGTAGCAGGCTGTGCAAGTGCATGGGATGTGATAAACATGAGGACCACAAAGCACTTAATATAGTCGGATACGTGCCATTTTTCCGTTGTTGTACCTATAAAGGTTTTCATGTTTTTAGGAAATTAGTGAAAATATTTCGGTTGAGAAAGCGCTCGTCATTCAGAATGTTTTGATGGAGTGGAATTGTAGTTTTAATACCTTCAATCTTAAATTCGGAAAGTGCTCGCTTCAATCGGGCAATTGCTTCGTCACGATCTCTACCAACAGCGATTAATTTCGCAACAAGTGAATCGTAGTGTGGAGGCACCATATAACCATTGTAAATATACCCATCAACACGAATACCGATGCCACCGGGAGGTTGATAGTCTGTAACTAACCCTGGTGAAGGCATAAACTGATTGGCAGGGTCTTCGGCATTGATTCTGCATTCAATCGCGTGTCCACTGATATGAATATCAGATTGGTTGTATCCAAGTTCCTCTCCCATCGCCAAACGAATCTGTTCTTTGATTAGATCAATGCCGGTAATGCTTTCGGTGATAGTGTGTTCAACCTGAATGCGCGTATTCATCTCAAGGAAATAGAAATTTTCGTTCTTATCAACGACAAACTCAATTGTGCCAGCATTTAGGTATCCGATTGACTTAGCGGCTTTGACAGCAGCTTTGCAAATTTCATTACGAAGTTTAGCGGGGATAGATGCAGCAGGGGCTTCTTCTAATAGTTTCTGCTGTTTGCGCTGGATGGAACATTCACGTTCTCCGAAATGGACAACATTTCCGTGAGAATCTCCTAAAACCTGAACTTCAATATGGCGTGCATCTTCTATCCATTTTTCAATGTAAACATCGGCGTTTCCAAACGCTGCTTCGCTCTCAGATTTTGCAATGTGAAATAAGTTGAACAGACTCGGACGATTGTGTGCGATGCGAATACCGCGTCCACCACCACCTGCGGATGCTTTGATTCCAATCGGATATCCGATTTTTTCTGCGAGTTCGGCTGCTTCTTCAGCGGATTCAACGGTGGCTTTTTTATCTTTTTTCCGTTTCCTGTTTTGACTGCCGGGGACAAGTTTCAAACCTGCCTTCGCGACTGTTTCAAGCGCGCGAACCTTGTCACCCATAGTATTGAGGTCATCAATGGAGGGTCCAATGAATTTGATTTGATGTGCTTCACAAATTTCAGCAAACTGTGCGTCTTCAGCGAGGAATCCGGCACCAGGATGTATCGCATCAACATTGGCAAAGTCCGCTACAGCAGTAATGTTGGCATATTTAAGATAACTTTCTGTGGAAGGGGGCGGCCCGATGCAGTATGCTTCATCGGCGTATTCAACGTGAAGAGCGTCTTTGTCTGCTGTTGAGTAAATAGCAACAGTCTTAATATCCATGTCTTTACAGGCACGGATAACGCGGATAGCAATCTCACCGCGGTTTGCAATCAATATTTTTTGAAACATAGTCCTAAGCTCGCCTCACTCGAAAAAGGGGTTGATTGTATTCAACTGCTTCGCCATCTTCTACAAGAATTTCCAAGACTTCACAATCGAAGGGAGCCTCAACATCGTTAAAAGTTTTCATGACTTCAAGTGTAGCTAATGAAGCACCCGCTGTAACAGTATCACCGATTTCAATAAATGGCGGTTCATCGGGTGCTGGCGCCCGATAAAAACGAGCAGGCATCGGTGAGCGAATTATGTCGTCACCTGCTTCGTCTTCCGTCACGAGTGTTGGGGCGACTGCACTTGTTATAGGTGAGGAAATTGGCGCAGGTTGCGCAGTACCGCGTGAAATTTCTATTTCAACTTCACCATCACGAATCCGAACTGTTGTCAAATCCGATTTCTCTGCAATTGCAATGAGTTCTTCAAGACGTTGTAGGAGAGGGTCAGAAGTAACTTCTGTATCAGCGGGAGAGTCAACTTTCTCACTTTGCTTTTTTTGTTTCATGTTTAAACCCTTTCTACATATTTCCCTGTCCGAGTGTCAACTTTGATTACAGTTTCGTTTTTTACAAAGAGAGGGACATTCACGACAGCACCGGTCTCTAATTTTGCTGTTTTTGATCCGCCGCTGACAGTATCTCCTCGTAAACCGGGGTCAGTTTCAACAATTTTGAGCTCTACAAAAGTCGGCAATTCTACGGCAAGCGGCGTATTAGCATCCATTTTGACCGTTATAGTTTCACCTTCTTTTAAGTATTTTACACTTTCTCCGAGCAGTGCTTCGGGAAGCGCATGCTGGTCAAAAGTTTCGTTGTCCATAAACCACAGCATGTCACCTTCACTGTAGAGGAATTGCATTTCTTGGTCAATGAGTCGGACAGTGTCAATGGTATCGTTAGCCCTGAAGGTTCGATCAAGGACTGCACCATCACTTACACGCTTTATTTTCGTCCGAGCGAATGCACCTCCTTTTCCGGGTTTCACATGCTGACAGTCTACAACCGTGTAGACGGCATTATCAAGTCGGATGACTAATCCGTTACGCAAATCTTTTAATGATGCCATTAAATTTCCTTTCTTTTTTTAGATAAGTATGTATTTCGATTTGTGTTTTCAGTTTATAGTAAAACCCATAATTACCTATACACCGTGGTAGGTTCGGTTTCCTAACCGAACTTGTGTAAATGGGGCGGTTAGAAACCCCACCTACCAGAAAGTGTTCACATACTTTTAGATTTCACTATAAAATGCGTCTATAAGAAGTTTGTCAAAAATGGCACATCTGCTGATCATCTCATAATAATTTGAGTGCTAATCGCAATGCTTTGCTCCTGTGACTAATTTTGTTCTTAATTGCATCGCCTAATTCTGCAAAAGTTTTCTCGTAACCGATAGGCACAAAGATCGGATCATATCCAAAGCCACTGTCCCCTGCAGGAGTATAAGTGATATTTCCTTCGCATTTTCCCACAACCACTTGTACCCTATTGTAGGAGGAGTTTTCAACCCCGCTAGGCACTGCTATAGCAATCGCCGCAACAAAACGTGCACTCCGATTAGACGTACCTTCCAAAGCTTCAAGCAACTTCTGAACGCGAATAGCATCAGTTGCATCATCTCCTGCCCATCGTTTAGAATGTATGCCTGGTGCACCACCGAGCGCATCAACTTCTAATCCTGCATCATCAGCAAGCGTCCGAAAACCTGTATAATCAGCGATGACTGTGGCTTTCTTTGCAGCATTTTCCTTGTATGTATCGCCATCCTCAATAACCTCTGGTGCCTCAGGAAAATCTTGAAGCGAGAGGATCTGAGTGTTGTGACGTTGTTCATCTTTATTAAGCATTGCCGTAAGCTCTTTTACTTTACCGAGGTTACGAGTTGCCAAAACTAACTTCATCAAGATTCTCAAGCATCATTCGGTTCTGCAAGCGGATGAGTTGCTGGATACCGCCAACAGATAGGTCAAGCAATTGGTCATATTCTTCACGGGAAAATGGATTTTGTTCAGCAGTGCCTTGAATCTCAATAAACTTTCCATTGCCTGTCATAACAATATTCATATCTACATCGGCAGCAGAGTCCTCAGAATAGCAGAGGTCAAGCATAGGAATGCCATCAATAATCCCAACACTGGTCGCTGCGATATTGTCTAAGATTGGCAGTTCATCAAGTTCGCCTTGGTGTTGCAACGTTTTACATGCGTCCCAGAGTGCCATAAACGCGCCTGTAATTGCCGCAGTGCGGGTACCACCATCGGCTTGTATGACATCGCAATCTACCCAGATTGATCTTTCACCCAATGAATCAAGGTCAACAGCAGCGCGCAGCGATCTGCCGATAAGGCGTTGGATTTCCTGTGTCCGGCCACCAACTCTCCCTTGTGTCGTTTCACGCATCATGCGTTGAGAAGTGGAGCGTGGTAACATTGAATATTCGGCTGTAACCCAACCTCTATTTCGGATATTCTGGTCACGCATAAAACGTGGTTGGCGTCCATCAACGGAGGCGGTGCAGATTATCTTCGTATCACCAGTCGCTATATGAACAGCACCTTCAGCGTGTTTTATATAATTTCGTCTAATTGTAACGGGACGCATCTCATCTGTTTTTCGTCCATCTTCTCTGATCATTTAGCCCTCATTTTAAGTTTTAATTTTTTGCTCAACAGTATTTATACCTAAAAAGCAATGCCTATAAAAGTTGGCACTGCTTTATCGGCGGAACTATCCAGAAACTATATCACAGAATCCCAGAATTTGTCAAGATTTACAAACAGCGAAAATTCATTTCTTAGGCAATATCCTTACAAATCTTTAAGAAAATCCAATGCTTTTGTATAACTCTTCTTTTCAAGATAGTGCTTAAGCATTGTAGGGGCAGTTGATTCAATATCAACGGATAACTGCTGAATTTGGAGAAGTTGTTCAGTGATGTCGTCTCCTGTAGCGATATGGTTGAGCATAGTTTCCAATGTGTTTTGTAGATCAGCTGCTTGTTCCGTTGTCATCGTTTTACTCACTTTCCGCTTCAATGGGCGGTAATTCATCAATCGCTTTGCATGTCCGCAACCCTATGCTTTTAGGTGGCTCATCATAACCTTTCCACGAATAGGGATCAACACCAGATACAGGTACAATACATCTACGATCAGCACTTGCAGGACGTTCCCCTTCACGTATTGACCAAGGAAGTAGAGACCACGAATTGCAATAGTGGTTGACAAGAACACGGCGAAATGTACTTCCTCTATTTTTACGAGAACGGTGCAGCAAATAGCCGTTAAAAAAAACAAGTGTTCCTGTTGTCACTTCAACGGGAACTTCCTCAGAACCGTCAAATCCGTAACTTTCTTGCGCGAAATCAAATTCATCAGGATTTTCGTGATTACGCTGCGGATATAGGTAACCTTGCCGGTGTGAACCCGGTAGCACCCACAAACACCCATTCTCCACAGTAGCATCATCCATAGCGATCCACGCACCGATTAAGGAGCGGTCGCGCGTAGGGATGTAGATTTCATCTTGATGCCACGCCTGTCCCTGAAAATTAGGCGGTTTGACGAAAAGCATCGACTGCATACACTTAACGCTACCATCCCAAAAAGGTAGATGTGCGGCGGTGATTTGGCTCAAGATGCCGCATATTTTAGGGTGTTTGACGTACTTTTCAATAGTATCGCTGACGAAATGTGGTTGATGAATGCAAAGAATTCTGCCGATTGCATCTTCGTCTGTAACACTATCGGGCAGAGGTTTCATGTTATCACATTCATATTCACCACGAGCAAGCGTGACTGTATCTTGCCGAAGTTCTTGAATTTCACTATCGGATAGCAAGTTTGGAACGACAAGATAGCCGTTATCTATGAAAAATTGACATTCCTTATCAGATACAATATTTGGAACTTCAATTTTTTCTGCTGTTTCAGTACCCATTTGTTTATATTATCCTCCTACATTTCATAGAGACACAAACCATAAAATATTTTGTATTGTAATCCTATTACTTTCAAGTCATTTGATTTTTCACTCCACCCTTCATGCTTTTCTGATTAAGCGTTACTTCAGAATCAACATCTTCCGCGTCGCTGTAAAATCACCTGCAGTAAGTGTATAGAAATAGACACCACTCGTCACGGTTTCACTGAGTGCATTTTTTCCATCCCAATATGCGGCGCGGCTGCGATTCTGATACATTCCTGCAGCTTGATGTCCAAGTGATAATGTCCGCACCAAATTGCCGTTCACTGCATAGATATGCAGCGTAACATTCGCATCCTTCGCTAAGTGGTAGGGTATCCACGTCTCTGGATTGAACGGGTTCGGATAGTTTGCCAAGAGGACGGTCGCTTTCGGTGTCAACGCTGTGAGGAGTTGTTGTAAGAATAGGATACCTTGTAGCGATGTTGCATCCGTGAGATTTAATTGTTGTGCCTGAGAAAGCCACTGTTTAACACCTGCAGCCGTGAGCATAGAGAAGTCTTTGGCATAAAGTGACGGTGCAGTGGCACTTGTGCCTAATGCGCCCGCAACCAAGACGAGATCTCTTATGTCAACGATTCCATCCGTATTGACATCTGCAGCATTCTGTCCTGTCTTGCCGAGATTTGAGGCGACTAACACTAAATCCCGAATGTCTACGATCCCATCACCGTTCACATCACCTTTGAGTAACTGTGTTTCAGTTATCTCTGCGTTTTTCAAGTTGGGAACATATCCTATTCCTTCACTGTCGGTAAGGAGCACATTGGATAAGGTTAAAACGGATGGCTTCACTGCGACAACTTCAAATGTAAGTGTAGCGAGAGTGCCATCACCGTTGCTCTCTCCAGCGAGAGATGCAGCGTTGAGTTTAACAAGATTTTCCTCCACCTTTGGCTGCACAAAGAACGCACCCGCAGGTAGAAAATCGCCATTGGCACCTGAAACATAGCGGAGGGCAGTTGTGTCAAACTGTACGGTTGCCTGATAGCCTGCTACATTTTCACCATCTGTTATGTTCAGATAGAGTTCTAATTGTTCCCCAACAGCAGGGGATTCTACCGAAGCGGGTGAGATATTGATTACGGCATCGGTGGTTGCTGGTTTTTCTGGCGTGGTGGGTATCGTTGGTTGCGTTGAGACTGCACCTAATGCAAACCTATCTGGAGCAACAAACCCATAGGCAACATTCTCAATATCTCCACCATTGATATCCATGCGCTGAATTCCGCCAAACCCATTTGTCCAATAGACTTTTCCATTAACGGTGTCAACATCAATATCATTAGCTGTTCCAAGAGGAGTCGCAAGTATTTCTACTTCTGTGCCGTTAAGGTTTGCGCGACGGATGTTGCCACTTGTCCGATACCAAACAAGGTGTTCTGTCCAATATATTTTTCCATCGGCGACAGCAATACCACCTATACCTTTCGTTTGCCTTGTTCCCCAACCAGATAGAATCGTTTCAACATTTGTACCATCAAGACTCATGCGCGATACACTATATAGATCCGACCAATATAGTTTACCATTCTCAGCGTCTATAGCAATATCAAAAATACTTTCATCGTGTCTGATCAAAGTATTGATATTCGTCCCGTTGAAATCCGCACTATGAATTGTCCCCTGAAGCGAATTGAACCAGTAAAGTTTGTCTGCTATAGTGTCTACCGCAATGGATTCTGGTATGTATGCTAATGATACGAGTTGCTCAACATCTGTGCCATCAAGATGCGCGCGTTTGAGGGTGCCACCATCCCTACTCTCTTCAGACCAGTAGATCTTGTTGTCCACGTTATCTACTGCGAGACTTGTAACCTGATTCGTAACCGCATCAAAAGTTACAAAAGACTCTATTTTCTTTGTCTGTGTATTGATCCAATACATTGATGGACGCGAGAGTGTCGATACAAGTTCTTGCTTTCCCGTTTTTACCGTAACAGGTAAGGTTGCTGCAAGTGGCGGTCCTTTGTAACCACTTATCATATTCGTATGCACTATAAAGGTTAGCGTCTCATCGGTTTCTAAGTCACCAGAAAAGAAAAGTCTGACCCAAAGTTCCTGTCGATTACTTAGATATAAGTAACTACCTGATGCTAACCTCCCAAGCGACACGTTGGGTATTCCCGTCATTTCTATGACTGGGTCAGAATCTCCATAATCATAGTCATAAGTTGTTCCAACAAAGGATTTAGTTTTCAGTGTCAGTTTGACAACGCTACCATTCAGCGTATCATTCGTCAATGGAAACGCTGTTGACGCGACCAGTTCACCTGTCGGTTCTACTTCATCTATTGTAGGTCCGGGTGAGACCGGTATTTCTCCAGTCAGTGACTCACCATCGTAATTGACGATTGCACCTGCCTCCACAGTAATAATCAACTTGGTCTCTTCGTCAATGTCGAAAATGTTGCCATTGAATGTAAAATCAATCGTTACTTCAGAATCATTGACCCTATTTATTGCTTCAGAGCGAAAAGTATCATAATCAAAACGTATTCCACTGATCCCAGATAAACTAACATTGCTTACGACATCCCACTTGTCCTCAAAAACGCCATTGGTCAGATTAAGAGTCACAGTGAACTCATACAATGACAATGCTGTCAATGGCTGTGGTGTAGAGACGGTTAATCCGATTATAGGATCAACAGAAATCATAGATTTGAGTAAGATTCCTTCATAACCGTTAACCACATCTGGCTCCAAAGTAAAGGTCAATATAGAGGTTTCTTCTAAACTTCCAGTGAATCCAAGTGTGACTTGTATCTCCGTATCACTCAGACGGACAACATCAGATATTGTCACACCGTCTATGCCTGATAATGTCAAACCGTTTCGGATATTATCTAATGATGTATCATAAGATGAACCACTCGGTAATAGGGTAAGTGTAACCGAACTTCCGTTCAGGGATATTGATGTTAAAGGTTGTGGCGTTGAGACTGTGAGGAGTTCAATCTCGCTAGAAGTAATAAAACCTCCATCCGGATGATGTATGCGCGTTCGCTGTGGAAGTTGTGCCAACGGGGTAAGGTCGCTAAGGTCTTTATTGTAAAATAAAAATAAAAACTCTAAGTTGATAAGTTGTGCAAGAGGTGTGATATCTGTGATTAAATTAAACGATAAGTCTAACTCCCTCAACTGCGTTAGTTGTGCAAGGGGTGTGACATCTGTAATATTATTGTTTGATAGATCTAATTCTCTTAGCAACATGAGTTGTGTCAGAGGTGTGAGATCACTAATGTTGTTCCCATTAAATCCCCCAAGGTTTAACTCTGTCAACTGTGTGAGTTGTGCAAGAGGTGTTAGGTCGCTGATGTTATTCTCAGGTAGATTTAACGTTGTGAGTTGTGTGAGTTGTGCAAGAGGTGTTAGGTCGCTGATGTTATTATCCGACAAGTCTAACGCTGTCAACTGCGTTAGTTGTTCTAATGATAATATATTGCTAACTTCATTACCACGGAATCCTCCGAGGGATAATTCCATCAATTGTGTCAATTGTGCTAACGGAGTGATGTTGTTGATTTGATTATCTTCAAGGATTAACGTTGTGAGTTGTATGAGTTGTGCAAGGGGTGTTAGATCACTAATGTTATTATCCGACAAGTCTAATGCTGTGAGTTGTGTGAGTTGTGCAAGGGGTGTTAGATCACGAAGATTATTTTCTTGAAGAGATAATATCGTAAGTTGAGTTGCATGTTCTAATCCAGAGAGGTTACTAATTTTGGATTGTTCATCCGTGTCTGAGTCGTTATCATATTGGAGTTGTGTCAGTTCATCCAAATTTGCTTCTGGAATTTTAAGCAGTTCTATATGTTCACCTTTAGTGTCAAGGTCCAATGTCTTACGGATTGCCCATGCTAAATTTGCATCAATAAATTCAACACGAGGTGGTGCGACTAAATGTGTTGTGCCTTCACCAATTGCGGACCATGGGTCTGGATTCGGTGGATTCTCATGACATTCAGATAAGTTCGTATCCCGGTAACGTGCTTCATACGAGGTTCCAGGCTCAAGGTCAGTAAAACTGACACTGATTCGATAATTACCCCTTGGACTTGAATGAAAAAATCCGAAAAACCAACTGGTTCCGCCTCCAAGTTTAATGGTTGCGCATCTTGTTATCCAATCTCCTTGAGGCGATTTATGCCGCAACTGAATCTGATATGCATTTTCATCATAAGCATAGAGATAATCTGGAAAACTAACTTTAAGTGAAGTATTAGTTTCGCCAGGTGTAACAGTGGGTGCGTTACCTTGAGCATAACTAACGCCTGGCACACCATATATCAACAACATTGCTGCGACAATTAATACGACTATTCTTAGATTTATAAATAATGTTTTCATAAAAACTCCTTTTTATTTTGGTAAAACCAATAATTATGTGTCCAACGAAAATAAACGCCAAATGCACCTGATTGTATCGCAGCTAAACACGATTCGCAAGGAACATTTCCGTTATTGCAAGTGCGAAAACTGCTAAAAGAAGATAAGTAGCAATGCCTTGATTTTTCTCAACATCTTCTCTATATTGTTGTTTAACTTCAGGCGTAAGTTCAGCGGGGGCACGGTCAACCTCAGTAGAACCGACAAGCATGCTGGTCAACTCTTCTGGATTCCGATATGTTAGGTCTGACTCGGCGGTATCAACGTTGATAACAAAATAGTGCGGTGATTCACCAGAACTGTGTACTGAATAGATACCGGGGTGCTCCGTGTTTTCGTAAAAAAGATCGCCTTGTTCATTCAATGTCATCCGTGTTTCTCTGCGATCTGGGTCAAAGACAGCAACCTCTTTTCCCGCACTGTCTTGATCACCATTATATTCTACACTATCACCAACACGATATTCAGGAATTTCACCACCTTGCTTTAGCGCAAGATATTTGATTGTTTCATGCAGAAAAGGCAGATAGACTCCATGTATGGGTAGATCGTTCCATTCACGATCAATGGTAGAAGTAAAACAGAGAACTCGTCCGTTGCCGTAAATTTTTTCAAGGACTGCTGGATTTCCATCATCAAAAGCAGCAATTACTGTCCCTTCAGAAGTAGGTGTTGTTTGAAAATAGCGATAGAACCGTCCCTTACCAAAATCGCCGTGGTTTGGATTGCTGAACGGCATAAAAATAGGATGACGATAATCAACACTTGCGATAACTTGAAATTCATCTTTGCCGATTGGGTCGCCGACTGCTTGCATTAAAGTACACGGCATCAATGAGTTTTCTGTTCCGCCAAAGTGTTGTTGGTACACACCCGAATCAATATTATCACCGAGCGTGATAATTAGTCCACCACCCGCATTCACATAGGTTTTCAATCTTTCGGCTTCAGCTGCTGTCATCTGTTTAACATTTGCGAGGATCAACACATCGTTTCGCTGCATCGCAGATGCGGACGGTAATGTTGTAGACTCTGTATAATTAATAGGTACTCCCTCATCTCCAACATTTTTTAGTGCTCTTGTTAAAAAGAAGGTTTCATCATCAATGTCAGATCTTTTCTGTTCTCCATTGACAGCATGAACCTTAATTGATTTCATGCTTTGCACAGTAAAATAGTATCGGTTGTCAATTTCAATGGCATCAGTATCAATTTCGACCCATCCCGTATGGACAGATTCTGATTGCAGATCAATTTCCATTCTAAAGATGGCATCCGCGCTATCTTCTGGTTCAATATCCAATTGCATTGTTTGCACTTTACTGTTATCAATAAATAGGCTTACAGGTAGTTTCTTTACTTGTTCAGTGCTGAAATTGTGGATTCGTGCTACCAATTCAGTGTCTTTTTGTTCAATGAGTACCACTGGTGGAACATTAATATCTGTAATCGCTCGGTTGTTCGTCTGTTCTGCTGCGATATTGACAAATTCTATGTCTACATCTGGGCTAAGTCTGTCGGTTTCAAGGAAGTTTTCCCATCCGATTTTCTGTAAATCAGCGATAAGGTATATCTGTTTTTGTCCGGCGGTGACACCTTGAAGTATCTCGTCAGCGGTTTGGATGGCATCAAGGTAATCTGTTGTACGGTAGGTAGGTTCTGCGCTTTCTATCGCTGTTCTGATGTGATTATGTTGTGAGTCAATAGGTAGAACTTTCCGTGCTTTGTCTGCTGAGAGAATAAGCGCAACAGCATCGGCACTCTCTAAACCGTCAAGTCGAGCAATTGCCTCTTTTTTAGCACGTTCAAAAACGTCATCATATTGCATGCTATATGATGTATCCAAAATGATAACTGCATTCCGCACACCACCTAATTCTGGGGCAGTTGTAGGATCAGCCGCGAAAAAAGGACGTGCAAAGGCGAGACCAAGGAGTATTAACATCAAGATACGCATCAGCAGCAGCAGTAGCCGTTTCAACTTATGACGTTGCACATTGGTTTGGTGTGACATCTGGATGAAGCGAACAGTACTAAAAATAAGCCTACGCGCTCGTTCGCGGTTCAATAAGTGGATTATGAGAGGAATAGATGCGCCTATGGTGCCTGCAATCGCAAACGCCCCAGCTAAAAAACCCATCCTGTTTGTCTCCTTCGTGCCTTAGCACGCGAGTGTCTCTACAACTTTATAGAAACCCTTGTCGTTTTGCCAGATATGATGAAAGCGCGCGGTCAATTGGTGTTGATGTATTAATCAGGTTGTAATCAATGTCCGATTGGTTCAAAGTTGTTCGGTAATTGTCAATAAATTCGTTAAAATTGCTCATATAACTGTCTCGAATAACCTGTGGTGTCGTGATAATTTCTTGGTCATTTTCCGCATCAACAAAACGGATGAGTCTTTCAAACTCAAATTCTACTTCCTGTTCTGATAAAAGATGAAAAACGATAACTTCATGTCCATCATAACGCAGGTGTTCAAGTCCTTCAATTACCTCGTCAGGATTTTCATCGTAAAGGTCTGAAATAACAATAACTAATCCACGTTTTGTTAACCGTTCTGCAATTTCGTGTAACGGTTCTCCTATTCGGGTTTCCTTTGCGGATTGGAGATTCTCCAATGTCAATAAGATAGAATGCATGTGTGAAGCACTACTGCGCGCAGGCAAGTACTGATGTACTTTTTCATCAAAGTAGGCGAACCCAACAGCATCTTTCTGTTTCGCCATAAAATAGGAAAGAGAAGCGATAAGAAAGCAGGCATAGCGCAGTTTTGATAAAGGTTCTACATTTCCATTTGTTTCAGTTTCTGAGACTGCATCTATTTCCTGCAAATCCTCTGGAGATGGATACGCCATTGACTGACTTGTATCTAACAGGATATAACAGTTAAGATTAGTCTCTTCTTCAAACTGTTTGATGTAATAACGGTCAGTCTTGCCGTAAACCTTCCAGTCGATGTGTTTTGTGTCGTCACCCGGCATATATTGCCTGTATTGCGAAAATTCAACACTGAATCCGTGATATGGGCTTTTGTGTAATCCAGAGATAAATCCTTCAACAACAAATTTCGCAATAAGTTCAAGATTACCAATTTGTGCAAGTATTGTGGGATTTAAGAATCGGCGGCCTTCTGATCTCTGTTGCATGCTTTTATGTTCCTATTTCTTTCGGAGAACAAGTAGAGTTAAATCGTCAAATTGGTCAGCGTCTCCCTGAAAGTCCATTACTGCCCGATAGATTAAGTTACATATATGTGAGGCGTCACTATCGGTACATGTTTTAGCGACCTCTTCAAGACGTTCTTCATCATAAAATTCATCTTCAGTGTTGACAGTTTCGGTAACACCATCAGTATAAAAGATAATAAGATCACCACTTTCAAGTTTTATCTGTTCCGCTTCATATTTTGCGATAAGCGGCACCATGTCATTTGGAAACATACCTAACGGCAATCCACCGATGTCCTGTCCCAGCCAAACAATGTCACCATCATTTTTTACAATCAACGGTGGATTGTGTCCACCATTTAGCGTTGTTAGTGTATCGGTTTCTGGATTAAGATGGCTATAAAAGAACGTAGCATATTTTTCTTCAGTTCCACTAACGTAGAGTAGTGAATTGAGAGTCATTGCCATCTCAACGAGTTCATTTTTCATATCTATGGAGTCGCTTTCTTCACGAACTCTTGAACTTGTTAACTCTGAGAGAAGTCCTGCGCGAAGTGTTGCCATTAATAGCGCGGCTTGCATTCCTTTACCAGAAACATCAGCGATAGCAAGTCCCCAACCTCCGGTTGATAGTTCTATACAGTCGTAATAATCACCACCAACGGGTCCGCGCGGTTCATAATGTCCAGCAACCTCGTAGCCCGGTATGTCTGGAAGTGTTTCGGGTATAAGGTTTTCCTGAATTTTCCGTGCTTCCTCCATTTCCGCTTGTAATTGGCGTGCCTCAAGTGCTTCTTGGTGCAGATGAGCGTTCTCAATTGCCACTCCTGCTTGTTTTGCGAAAGAATCAAGGAGAATCTCATCTTCATCTGTGAATTCAGCAATCCTTCCACCCCGTTCCTCTTTGTCTCCCACAACTAACACGCCTAAAATATCACCATCACGCCCCTGTATAGGACCTGCCATTAAGTTCTTTCCACCGAAGAAAGTGTCTATTTTAAAGGAGCATCGGTCTGTCATACCCTCTTTTACAACACCAGCCAACATATCAAATTCAGTTTTTTCAGTCGCTTCTGTTGTGTCTGTTTCTACATCCTTTAATGAAATAGAGATTGGATTCTTTTCGTCTTGGTCACCGTTTTCTGAAATTAAAGTTTCGGGGAAAGCGTACCGCAATTCAAGAATTTGCTGCTCAGGGTGAATTAACATCAGTCCACCTACATTTGCGTCAAGGAGTGCCACTGCTTGATGAACTACTTGTTCAGCTGCGTCTTCAGGTTGTAACAGTTGACAAATTTGAGGGGCACTTTCTGCCAACATAAACAACCGAAACTTTTCACTTTGAATGCCTTCCACAATTCGAGAATATGCAATTGCTATTGAAATTTGGTGGGCAAGAATGGTTAAGAGCTCTTGTTCCCAGTCTTCTAATGTTGTGCGACCCAAAAATTTGCCTAAACTCAAAATACCAAGAAATTCTTCGTGGATTTTTAAAGGGACCCAGAGACGATGCGTTGCAGATCCATTAAGTCGTTCGGAGTTTCTGTTGATAAAATTTTGAAGGTCTTTTGGTGGTGTGTCTAATTCAATTAACGTGCATTCAAGCAGACTGGCAACTTCGTCAGGTTCAATTTCGATTGGAGGGATTTCTACTTCTGGAGTTGAGGCAGCAATTGTCAGATAATTATCTGTCGGATGGAAACAAAAAATAGCACCCCGAGTCGCCTGAAGGGTACCAAGTGTAATTCTAAGATAGGTCTTGCTTGAAACATTAAAATTACTGTGTCCGGAAATTAGCGTCTGACCTAACTGTTCCAATTCAGATAAACTGAATATTAACCTTTGTATAGTTTCTTCTGCTGAACTTAGGTTCATGACAAATTGTTCCTTTTGTCTTCAAAACTTACGGTAGGGTTTTCAATCCTATTGACACGTTTGTGCTAAGAACGGTGTTTTAATCAGTTTAGGTCCTTAGTGGTGTGTGTTCAGTTCAGAATTTGTTAGAAATTTGCGATAGCAGTCTTTTCATCAGGGAAGATTCCAGCGTATTTTGCAATTGCCATCATACGAAAAGTACGCTCTTGTGTTGCAGACAACCCGCAAAAATTTAACGTTCCGTTCCGTTCATCAAGTGCCTCAATGATTTCTATCAGGATGGAGATACCAATACTGTTAATCAGTGCGGTTTTATCCAAATTGATTACCAGTTGGGTATACCCTTTTTCAATGAGTTCTTGTGCTTTTTTTGAAAGTTGTTCTCCGAGCGAATCATTTAAGTATCCAGCTGTTTCCAGCACAGCGTATTCTTGTTCAGCACGTATCTGAATATCAAATTTGTTTAGCATTCCCTTACTCCTCAACAGTAAATTAGTCCGTTTGAGACTTATGATGTTACCTTTTTAATAAAACTAACAGTTGTACCGTTTTCACCACTCTCAATATCGAATTCATCCATTAAAGTTTTGGTAATTTCTAAGCCCCAGCCACGCTTTCGCATATCCGAATGCATTCCTTGACGTTGAGAGATGCTATTATGTTGCTCTTCTGGTGTGAAACCGACACCGTTATCTGTTATTTTGCACTCTAACTCATCAGCCCTTCTAATGTATATAATGTAAACCTTGCGGTCTTCACTTTGGCTGTGTTCAAAGGCATTAATACAAGTCTCAATGATCGCATATTGAATTTCTTCAATCTGTTCTTCGTTAAAGTGATTCAACTCGGCAAGAACAGACCCTGTTTTGGCCGCTACAAGTTCCATATCATGGTCCATCGGGATTGTTAAACTAACTTCGTCCTTCAAAACTGCATTTTCCATCCTAAGATGACCTCCTTCTATAATAATCCGATTCTCATGCGTATGATAAAAAATTGCTAAGCAATAATTACCTTTATACGTGTTTAAAAAGGATACCAAAGTTTAGAAAATATTTCAAGGTCTTTTCAATTGATGCTCTCAAGGAATTCATTCTGCAAAATAATAATATATTATAGGACTTACGCAATTCCCGGTAATAGTGGAGTGTCCATTCTAAAATTGTAAGTATCAACAATAGTCGGGAATCGGAGTTCCCTCCCGACAAATGCCATACGGGAATGCCTATAGGCATTCATACCCGGGGAACGCCTATAGGCGTTCATACCGTTGATTTCTAGATTTGGCGCATTTGGCGTTGATTCACAAAGACAAAACTATCTTCAGTAGGAGCGATCTCCGAATCACTACCTTTACCCATAAAATTTCAGTAGACACAACAATACGTATAATTCTCTGATTTTGTAAGTCTAAATGTAAAAAATCAACTTTTTCTTGACAAACACTAATTATAATGTTATAATTATATTCACATAATAATTATTGTTTTTCTACTTAACCAGCCCGGTCAAACAAAACAAGGAGAAGCAAAACAAAAACACAAAATCGCGTCACATTCCTTGTACCACTTAGCATGAGAACGTCAGTGTGACGTCCAAAACGTCACACAAAACATTATATAAGGCACATTATGCGGACATTCACACATTCTTGTCCAAAGTAGAGGAGATTATGTAAAGTATTATTGCGTAAGTTCCGATGTTATATATATACCGTTAATTATTACATATAAAAGCTGCATTTAGCAAGATACTTTTATAATCGTTCCATATCATTCAGTTTCCATGTTTTTCTTTACATTTTAGATATAGTCGCGACCAGGAGGTCACTCCTAAAGCAAGAGGTTTTAGAGAAGATAGATATTATTAGAGAATTGAATGGCTTTGATAATTATCCACAAATCTTAAGGTATGATGAATTGATAAGTATCACTTGAATCTATGGAATCGGAGTTTTTGTCTCCTCTACAAACCACCGAGCGTCTACCATTCGCGCATCTGCTTCAGATCGTTCAGGCTGATATTTGGTAAACTTTACCTTATCACAATTAGCAAGAAACTGCTGGATGCGTTCTATGTAAAAATTACTGATTTGCTTCCGTGTCATCTGATGAAGAATTCCTGTAGTTGTCAATTCTAATGCGGGGATTTGAAACCGTGCTTCTATATATTCGCGGATCACAAAAGAAATTCTGGTATGATATGTTTCCATATCATAAGATGCTGTTTCAAGTATTTTCAGCTGTTCAAGCGCAATTTCATGGGCAGATTGAGTATTTACTTCTTCAACTGAAGGAGGTGGCAAGGTTTGATGACGTTTTCGGATATATAACCATACTATCCCAACAATTACAGCAAGAATGAGTCCACCGAGAAGGATGTAAGGTAACAGGTTTTGCGAGATGTCTAATGGGGGTTTGATGTCACGTAGTCTTTGCGTATTCAGGGGAGTCTGCAAAATAATTTGAGGAAGAACGGGCATGGGTTATTGAGAAAGCATTAGCGGTTCAATCACTATAGACTTCGGGTCTGTAGGACATGCATACTGACATACCCCGCATCCAGTACACCCAGAATCGAGAACTTCTACTATTCCATCTGGCGAGAACTTAATAGCGTCTTTTCCAATTGGGCAAGTATCTACGCAGTAGCTACAGTCCACCGATTTTGTGCGAAGACAAGTTTCAACATTAAAAACTGCGAGTCCGATCCTAATATCTTCTGCAAAGACAGTTTGTAGGGCACCGCTTGGACAGACATACATGCATGCCAATGAATCGCAGATAACGCAAGGTTGTTCTTCAGGATCAATGTAGGGTGTGTTAGCAAGATTTGGATCTTGGCTTTGTAAGGGTTGTATAGCGTTTGCAGGACAGTTTTTAACACAGTTGCCACACCGATGACATTTTTCTAAAAATTCAGGTTCGGACAAAGCCCCTGGTGGACGCAGAATAACACGGTTTGGGTCGTCAAAGGGAAACTGATCACCGATCCTGTCATCAAGAAATTCTGCGACAGGTTTCATGATTTGGTTCAAGGCTTCTTTGAAAAAGTCGCGCCTACCTGTTTCATCAGACATGGAAATTGCCTTAAAATTCGTCTATGTAATTGAGAAGTGAAAGCGGATAGGACTCTATCAGTTTTGAATAGACTGTTCATCAGGTGCTGACTCTAAGTCCTTGTTCTGACAATCATTTTTGGGAATGCGGTAGCAGCATCTATGACTACCCTGCATAAGATGTTCAACTCGGTACACCTTTGTTCCCAAGGATTGTCGAAATAGTCCTAATTCAATCTCACACACGTGTGGATATTCCTGCGCAATCGCTGCGATAGGGCAATTGTGTTCTATTAAGACATAATCGGTATCGTTTTCGTCAAAACGTGCCATATAACCTTCTTCATCACGAATACGGGCAAGTTCCCTGATGCGTTCTACCAAGTCTTTTCCGTCAAGACGCTCTTGGTACATCTGTAATTGGGACTTCATGCGGCTTCGAAATACCTTATTGATGAATCCAGGTCCATTAAATTTTGCTACCTCGTTCATCAAACCGACTGCAAAGTTCGCGTAAGTGGTTGGGAAAAGACTGTTCGCCTCATCAGTTAAACTATAGAGGTGATGTGGGCGCCCACGCCCATGCTTTTCACTGTGATACTCAATTAAGCCTTCCTCTTCAAGAATTGTCAGATGCTGTCTGACTCCCATCGCACTGATATGTAGTGCTTCAGCCAATTGACTAACGGTCATGCTGCTTCGCATCTTCAATAATTGAAGGATTCGCATTCGCGTTTCACTCATTTCGCAATTCACGTGACTGTTCCTCTTACAAGTTTGAGTTTGAAAATATTATAACATATAAACATACTGAATTCAAGGTGATAATACAATACGTGCATGCTGTGTTGATTTGGGTTTCGCTTTGTTCTACCCAACCTATGTGATTTAACGATTACTGCTTAGGTTTATCTGGAGGTCTTGGCTGGGAATCAAACCCATAAATTCTGCGCATTATTGGGGTTGCGCGTTCAATGACTTCTGGTTCAAGATAATGCACAAAGTCAAACATCTGCTTTATAAAAGACCGACAACAGAAACAGATAAGTGCGATGCGCTGATGCTCTGTTTTGTTGGCACCAGCTGAATGCCAGACTGCTCCGTTGAACAGAAATATGGAGCCTTTCGATGCAGAAAGGCGCACTTCGTCAGGGTGGTGCGTGGTGCCGGGAGGGGGTTTTATCTGTTGAAGATGAATACCTGGGACATGACGCGTCCCACCATTTTCTGGTGTAAAATCGTCAAGTAACCAGAGACTATTGGCTACCATTGGAAAATTTGGCAGCGGTTCCGGCATGTTCCCTAAAACACTATCAACGTGATACCCACCATCCGGAGCACCCGGATCAATGATGTTAGAGGTGAGAGTGCTTAGTGTATAATCCGCACCCAACAGGTGTTCAAAGAAAGGCATCACCTTGGGATGTGCAACAAGTTTTTCGTATATCTTACCTTTGTTCATTAACCAGCGCACATGTTGACCGTATCCATCGGTATGGCGTAATGCCGAACCGTCCTGCTTTTCTTGCTCTGCTAACCGAAGAATATCAGCTCTATACATTTCGATTTCTTCATCAGAAAGCACATCTGGAATAACGATGCATCCCTGCTCATCTAACTGCTTCTTTTGTGCCTCGGTGATGCTCATTGTGTTTCCTTTATCGTTGATTCAATACGAAAAGACAAAGTTAAAACTAAATTGATTATTCAGGTTTTTCTTCCGAATTTATTGGAGGTTGTTCATCAAAAGGAATCCCTTTCGCTTTTGCTTCCAACCATCGTTTATTCCACGCAGCCATTTCCTGGTAAACTTCAGCTTTGCCTTCAGCTCTGCCTTCAACTTTACCTTCGGTTCTGGCTTTTTCAATTTGTCTTCGAAGTTTTGCTCTAAACCTTTCTGTTAAATACATGAGAATATCCACTCCTTGAAATAATGCAACAAAGATTATAGTTTCAACAACACTAAATGCGGCAAGATGTACAAAAATAGCCTCTGTTGTTTCCATTATCGGTTTTCCTGTGCTAAATTCTTCGCGTATCACTAAAAAGAATAGGCAAAAAAGACCACCGAATAGAGTTTTAAGGCTATGTCTACCCATTTGTGCCGAATACCAAGAATTGATACAATCTCTTGTTCTTGATTTGTCTCAGCGTTCTCCTCTTTATCTTTTCCCATTTATCGATTTCCTGTAACAGCACCCTCCATTATACAATGTTAATATAACGTATTTCGGGGATAATTTCCACAATTTATGCTGCAAAGGTTTTAATGCACTCCTCATAGACGTTAAAATGTTCTCCTTCGTGTTCTTCAGCATCAACGAGTTTGAGCCAGAGTGCGCTGTCCTTCTTTTCCCCACTGAGCTGACGCCGACTTCCCAAATTCGAGGGATCTGGACCGCTCCAGACAACTTCACCACCCTGTAAATAGATGAAATCTCCGCGATACTTATCTACCATGTCTTTCTGGTTTTCAAGATAGACTAACCCCTGCTCACATGTTGTGCGTCGCCAATTAGCAACCATTTCTGGAGTATCCGTTTCTACCGAGTCAAACTCTGCAAGAGGTGCTGTTACCTCGCCTTCCCAATCAATCTCATCCAAGTCAACAGTGCCGAACCCGCGCTGTGCTGCGATGAGGATATGATTCCGATCGCGTTTAAAGGGCGGTGTCGGCCAGTCGGATGCGGGATCATGTCCCATCAAGTGCATGCCAACGGTATCTGTGGATATTGGATGATCACCCGCTACAAGCGCGTTGCAAATTCTGCCTTCGCCTCCCCATTCGCGCCCCCACTGTCCTGTCAACGCGTCAATAATATTGAGACACGGCTTTGTAATAAGCGCAAGATCAGGCAGTACGTAAGATAGACGGATGAGGTGGTGATAGTAACTTCGCGTTCTACCTTCTGGGAGCAACATCGGCGGTAAACCGAACAGATTCTTAGTGCACAAAGTTATTCCCATAAATGCGTGATTTTTCATCTTTGCTACAGAAACCACCGCATCTGCATCGTCAAAACATGCACTCAACGTGTAGCGGTCAAACATCGAACCACCTTCAGGGACATCGTAATCCTTAAACGGTGGTAGATTTGAATCAACGAACTGTACACCAAATTCTTTGAGATGATGCTCATAGTTGAAACCGGGCGGCATCCGATGCCCGTGCGTATACGGGTTTGTATCTGTAGCAATAAGTTGTGCTGTGGTATGCTCCTTGATCAACCGCAGCACCGCGCGGCACACAGCATCGTCTACCAATTCGCGACGGCGACCTTCAAAATAGATGATACGCTCATGTGGTTTCATCATGTTGAATTTAATAACAACCTTTTTGGCATCCTCAATCGGTTTCCATGATCGGGTAAGCGGGTCGGTGATACGACGTAATGTTTGGTAAATCTCCTCTTCACTTGCACGATAATCACAATGTGCTGCACGAACTTTGAACTGTTTTTCTGACATTTTGCTCCTTATGATAATTTACTTAGTGCCACGTTAGTAGCGGGAATTGGAAAAATCTGTTATAGATGGTGTATATCAGATATAGTGGCATTATAACATAATTGTTGAATACACACAATAGGGCAATTTTAAGCTTCGCTATTTCACTATCGAACGAAATGTTAATCTTAAACTTGTGAAATAATGACACAAACTGTATCCATCGTCATAGCAACAAGCCAATGAATCGCCGCACCATAGATAAACGAACGGGTTTCAAATGCAAGTACACCAAGCAATAGCCCAGCAATGATGGAACCGAGTGCTTCTGGTAACGGCTTTGAAAAATGCATCACCGCGAACGGAATAGTCTGGATTAAAATGCTATAGTTTCCAAATCTTTTCTCCAATCCAAAAAGCATAAACCCGCGGAAGAAAAATTCCCATGAAAACATATAAACACCGTAGGCAAGTTGATAGGGTATAAACGCCATCCAACTGCTTGCGACTGCCTTGCCTAACGGATACTTATCTAAAAAAGGTGGATACACTTTAACTGCTATGATAACCACAGGTATCATCAGAATCCATGCCGTCAAAGTAACGATCCAACCGACTTTCTGGCTACCCAGACGAATACCGTAATCGCTCAGTCTCTGTTTCGTTCCGAATATAACGACAATTATAGGAATCAGAAACAACGTGAGTGCTGTTGACAGAAACCAGTAATAATAAGGATGACTTTCTACCAACGGCAAGTTATCAAAATACGTTGTTAAATGAGCGCGAAAAAAACGTGGTCGACTGTAAGTTCGGTGTAATGTCAACACCACAGCAGAAGCAAGTAAAATTACCGTTGTTTGACGTTCCCACCCTTGTAGGTATTTTTCTTTTAGTGTTTGGAAATATGATTTCACCTTGACACCCTGTCTGTTTTGAGGTATTATACCGTGACGAGAAGAAATTAGCAATTAGTAGAAATGAAAGATATTCCAAGATGTTTGTCCCTGAGCAAATCAACCGCATCTTAATTATCAGACTTGCGCCGCTGGGAGAAACGGTTTTAACAACACCTGTCATTCGTGCTTTACGACAACACTTCCAAGAGGCACACATCGCTTACATGGTAGCACCGACACGGGAGGACTTGGTATCTGCAAACCCGCATCTGAATGAAGTCTTAACCTATCAGTCATCAGTGCCGAAGTTAATCTATCAAATTGTCCAGCGAAAATTCCAGATGGCAGTAGTGTTACAACCGACTTTTCGGTTAGTGCTTCACACATTTCTTGCCAGAATTCCGTTCCGTGTGGGGTTTGAAACAAATACCGGTGGAAAAAGACTTTTACATATCGCCGTGCCGAATAACACTGAACAGCACGAAACACAACGTTATCTTGATGTTGTGCGTGCGCTTGATATTGAAATTACAGACGATGATCCGGAAGTGTTTGTAGATGAGGCAGGCAAAGCATGGGGCAACGATTTTCTTGAAAACCAAAGTCTGAATGATGGCAAGCCAATTATTGGTCTCAATCCTGGATCTGCAACTACTTACCGACGATGGCCCACCGACAGCTTTGCCATTCTCGGCGACATGCTCCACAAAGCGTACGACGCACATATCATCATCACAACAGGACCACGAGAGGATAAACTTGCCCATCATATAGCAAAACAAATGGCGTATTCACCGATTACTGTTAACGATATAACGCCGATGCAACTTGCTGCGCTGCTTCAACGATGTCATCTCTATATCAGCAACGATACAGGACCGATGCATCTGAGCATCGCAGTTAAAACCCCAACGATTGCGCTGTTTGGCGGATCAAACCCGACGCAGTGGGGTCCAATGTGGGATAGACATACTGTGATTGCAAGTGAAGGATGCAAGTTGATGAAAACTTTATCGCCTAAAGAGTGGGACGAACATGCCGATGTAGCACACCAAAATCTGAATGCTATTAAACCTGAGATGGTATTTGCTGCTACGGAGAAGATGAAATGGAAAACCCAAGAAATGTAATCATAAACTGCCTAAAAGCCCTCCGAACGCGATCATATATAAAAATTATCTTTAAGATAGTAACACGAGTTTTCTTCTTTGCGATGTGTTTTCTTGTCGTGTTATATGTTGGAAATCGTTTTGTTCATTTTTCATTTTCTATATCACTTATAACGCTTTTAGTCGTTATCGGGGCAGTAGTCTTCGGTATCTGTTTAGGTATCAGACATCGTAAAACGTTGTCCGATATTGCAGGTTTTGTTGATGAACACCTTGAACTCAAAGAACGCGCCAGTACATCGTTAGAGTTGATACAGGAAAACCGAGAAGATGAATTAGCACAACTGCAAATTCGTGATACTGCCGAAGGAATAGGAAACGTAGATTTAACAAAGATAATCTCGTACACGCCACCACGATTGCTGAAATGGATATCGATTCCCCTGTTAATCATCGGACTTTCTTTTGCTGTGCCTCGCCAATATGAATTACCTCAGCCGCCCACAGCAGCAGAGCGAGAAGCGATTGAAAAGACAATTGGAAACCTTTCGGATAGGTTTGAGAATGTTCAGGATCCAATAGTCCAAGAAGAAATCAAAAAAACAATAAAACAACTGAAAAATGTTAAAGATGTTGCATCTGCACAGGAACATCTGCGTGCCTTAAATAAAAAGGTTCAACAAAAGAAATCAGAATTTCCCGATGAATCGGCTATTGCACAGGCAACACAAGCAACGGAGCACTTCAATGGAATGGATGCTACTACTCTTGCAGATGAACTTCAACGCCTTGCGGAGCAAGCAGAACTTACACCCGAACTGCGTGATGAGCTTTCAAAACTCTTTGAAAGAATGGCAGAGAACGTACTACAAGGAGAATTAAGTCGTGCATTAAATCAGGTTCAGGGCAAGGCTGTCTCTCCAGACACATTGCAAGAAATCGTTGATGCCCTTAAAAAACTTAATGAACTCAACCAACTTGAAGCACAACTCACAGAGAGCAGAAAAGATATTGCATTGGCGGGTATTGAAACTAATCAACCTGCGGGAGGGGTTGCCAATAGTGACGGTGCACCAGGTCAAGAATCTGGAAAGCAAGAAACACAAGGCACACAAGTAACAAGCGGTACTTCTGATATTACACCCTCTGATAACGGGACCACACTTTCTGTCAATGAAAACGCTACTGAAAAACTGCTTACCGGCGATGAAGCACCTTCTTTAGGAATTGCCGGAAATGAGATAAAATTAAATTCAGAGACGGAATCAGATACGCAAAACGTTACAAGGGTTTTCACAAGGAAAGCGGGAAATGCGGGAACTGAGCCAGAATATCTACCGTTTAGTGATGTTGTGCTTTCAGCGCAGCGCGAGTACGCACAAGCAATTGAAAACAATCGAATTCCGGTGCGATACCGATCACAGATTAAAGCATATTTGGAGGCAATTGCCAAAATTGATGAGAAATAAGATAATTAAGATCGTTATCGCAATCGGAGTTGTGGCTGTCATCTATTTTTTCTTAAGATATCATGGTGTTACGGAGTACATTGCTCTTAAAAATGTCTACAAAATCAAAGAATGGGTTTCAGGATTTGGCATCATCGCGCCATTAATCTACATCGGTTTTTACATTGTTGCGACGCTTTTCTTCTTACCGGGCTTACCAATTACTGTGCTTTCGGGGATCGCCTTCGGTCCGGTATGGGGTGTTGTTTATGTTTGGATAAGTGCAACAGTTGGAGTTTCCCTTGCTTTCCTTGTTGCACGCTATGTGGCACGCGGACTTGTTGAAAACTGGGTTGCAGGGAACGATAAATTCCGAAAAATTGATGAAAAAGTAGAGCAGGAAGGATGGCGCATCCTTATGTTCACGCGTTTAGTTCCGATCTTTCCCTTTAATTTACAAAACTACGCTTACGGCCTTACCAAAATTAAGTTTCCTACCTACGTGCTTGTTTCATCAATATTTATGCTGCCTGGAACTATAGCCTATGTGCAAATCGGTGGTGCACTTGTCAGTGGGGAAGGCAATTTGGATAAAACCTTGATCTATCTATCCATCACAGGTGTCTTTATCGTTTTGTTATCTCTCATTCCTAAATTTCTGCGTAGACACCAACCAGATTTATAGGAATTTTCCTTCGTTACGAATCAATACCTCCACAGCAGCGAATGCCTCCTCACGCGTCCTAATTTCACCGTAAAACTGCTGTTTCTCAATTTGCTTTAACAGCATCCCTATTTTTTCTCCTTCTTTTACTTGGAACTTTTGAATCAGATCTCCCCCTGTGATGAGACGTCCCTGTTTGAGAATAGGTAAGAAGTGCCCGTAGTAGGTGTCCACAATTTTTCTGAGCACTTCTGGTGGAATCGGATCTACCGCAGCCGAATACAGAAGTCCACCCCACCAATCAGATATTGAAGCTCTTAAAAAATCAACTATCTGTTTCTTTGTCAGTTCCTTATCTGAAAGTTGTTGATATCCCATAACGATACACTTCATAAACTGCCATGCTTTCTTACTCAACCGAAGGAGTTCGCCAATCTCTCCGATATTTCCCCGCAACAGTAAGCAGAGCTTAATCAGTGATCGACGATTAGCATAAAAACCTAATTCTCCACTAAGATAGGTATTGATCTTATCTTCATAGGAAAAAAGTGTTTCGGGAATTGGGTTGTCCTCAAAGGTTTCTAATGTGTTTGTCTGTTTTATATTTGAAAAAATGTGTGTTAACAAACCAATTTCAAGAATTTGCCGCAAATAGGGTGTCGCTTTTTCAACGTTAAGAATTTTCAAAAACTCGTCGCGAAGTCGTTCTTTGGAGATTTGCGGTAACAGGTGCTTATGCTTTTGAACAAATGCAATGGACTTTTCAGATATTGTAAAATCCAACTGTGCTGCGAACCGGTAAATTCGCATTAGACGCAACGGATCGTCAAGTATCACTTGTTCACTCGGAAAACGGAGTTGACGTGTTGCTAAATCGTGCTTTCCGTTACATGGATCAATTATTTCACAACTATCTGATCCCATAACCGATTCAAGCCGCATTGCCATTGCGTTGATTGTTAGATCGCGTAAACACAGATCATCCCTAAGAGTTGTAGCTCTAAATTGTGTGAAATCTATACTCAATTCAACCTGTGTAGATTGTGGCGTTTTTACTATTACCCGTGCGGTAGGTGGTTCTTCCTCAAGTGGAATGAAAGGTGCGCGAATATTGTTGGCGAACATTTTAGCAAATTCAAGAGTGTCCGATTCCAATGTAAAATCAAAATCTGTTATCGGTCGGTTCAGTAACAAATCTCTTACACTGCCACCTACAAGATAGAGTTGAATTCCCTTTGCTTGAGCAAAAGCGTAGAGCGTTTGTATCAAAGGATTATCACGTAATTCTTGGGTTTTGCGTGTTATATTATGCATTAGTTCGCCCGGACTTTCCGCTGTTGTGCTTTGCGTGAACGGAATAGAATACCATCAAGGTAGAGATGTGAAGCATATCCAATTAAACCAGCCAGATAGAATGCAAGACTGTTCCGTAGGGTGTTGGGAAGTCCCTCCCATGTTACCAACGAATCTAAAAACTCAGGAAGTTCTTTCCACCCCGTACCCCAATTCGGATATGCCACATAAACTGGAAATATCAGAAACACACCCGGTAGCAAAATCATGGTAATCTTTGAGTGAGTCCATCCACGATGCTTACTAAGAATCGGGAGCATCGCAAATAATCCTAAAAGTGCCGACTCTAAATACCTTTGAAAAAAAAGGATAAGCGAAGCGTTTAACACAAACAGGACGGTATAAAATATTTGTTGGCTCTTGCTCTTAATATCTACATCCGGCCACAACCCAAACAGTAGCGCAATGACAAAACACCCAAGGATTCCTAACGGGTCCATTGAAATAGTTGGATTCCAGTCAAATGGTAATCCGTAAAAAATTGAAACGGAGATTGTTGCTACAAGCGAAATTATGAAGAAAGTGCTATAAGCAGTTAACCCGCCGAGCCAATGTTCGCGAAACATACTCATGATAATAGTATAACATGCTTTATTGAAAAGTAAAAAGTCTTTTATTGTAACGCGATGTTGTACACGTTTAGAGAATTACTTACAAATTGCTTCTTTTACGACTTGTGCTAGTTACGTGATAGTTTTGTTGTTTTTTACAACTTTTCATATTTGTAGGAGCGATCTCCGAATCGCGACCCGTTTATCGTCGGGAATCGGAGTTCCCTCCTACTTTTGAGGTCATCAGGTATCGGAAAAGTTACGGAATTCAACCCAAACGAGACGGACATGTGAAATATAAACATACCAATGTTAACTACAGCGTATCTCATAAATATTTTATTGACATACGTATGCAAGCAAGAAGCACAAAACCTAAATAATTTTCAGCATAATATTCCCAACGAACGACTAAACGCCGAAAATCCTCTAACCAACTGAAAAATCTTTCTACTTTGAAACGACGCTTATACCGGCGTAAACGACGACCATCTTGTGTCGCCTGTTTTTTACGATTCTTTTTATGAGGGGCTACCATTTCAATACCACGCCCCCTCAAAGACGCATCTAAAGGATCAGCGTCATACGCTTTGTCCCCAATCAACACTGCGGGGTTTTCCGATGTCCAACACGCATCCAATGCCGGTTCAACCAAGCGCACTTCATGACAAGAAGCATCTGTAATCAGAACACTCACAGGTCTACCGCTTTTCTCTGTAATCGCTACCAGTTTTGTCCCTTGCCACACTTCGTTTTACCAACACAAATGCCGCCTTTCTTGGCAGGAACAAACTTCGCATCAATACAGCACTCACTCATATTTATTTTTTTTTCGTCTTTCAAGCATTTCTGTGAGTGCCATTTGAACTTTTTCAAGCGTTCCATCCGAGGACCATTGCTGAAAACGACGATGACAAGTTTGATACGGTGGATACTTTTCTGGTAAATCACGCCAAGGGGCGCCTGTTCGCAACACTTAGCGTATCGCATCTAACACTTCTCTATTGCCACGCCAAGGTCTCCCGGGTTTACCCGATGGCGGTTCGTCCAATAATGGTTCAATAATCTTCCATTCCTTATCACTTAATTCCATTCAATTCATCTCCTTACTTATAGTAGAAATAGATAGAGTTTACCAGGAATGATGAGGAAGTAAAAGAAAAATTCAAACCATTTAATATTTATGAGATACACTGTAGTCAAAGAACATATTAGAATCTCAAGTGATTGCAAAATCTTTGACAATAAAAGGTAAAGAAACAGTTCTCATAGTAGGTTATGCAACGACAAACTCCAGAGACAAAATTTCAATAGGTTTAGCAGATAAAGCGGACGCTTTAGGAACGAACAGCAAAAACTTTTGGAATTATGAAGGGCTTGTCCTAGAATTACAAGATGCTGAAGGAAATCCTGTTGACCGTATTGGCAATCTAAACGATCAGAATAAAATTGTTTGGGAGATACCTTCTATTGTTAGGGATGAAAGGGTTTCTTTGATTAGAAGACTTAAGTCTATTCGATCACAAGAATATAATTTACTTTCGGTATAAAAGAATTCGGATGGTTTCCTGCAAGTGAGGTTGAACGTTTGGCTAAGGGTAGAAGTCAGTATTATTACGGTAGGCATACTGAATATAGGTTCCCCTGGATATAGAACAGAAGGTGGGGAAATACTACCTGTTACGCTATCTCAGTTTAATCCTCGAATAAATCAAGATAGTTCGGTTGTGATAAGTTGGATTATTGAATCAGAAGTGGATAATGCAGGGTTTAATGTCCTGCGAAGCAACTCTAAGAAAGGCCCGTTTGTCCGGGTTAATCCGAAACTTATTCAAGGTGCTGGCACAACTGGTGAACGCAATGCGTATACATGGATAGATACAGCTGCGAAACCAAACATTGAATACTACTATCAGATTGAAGATGTTTCTTTTGCAGGTATCAAACAAACGCTTGCAACACAACGTCTGAAAGGTATTCACACCGCAAAGAATCGTGCTTTAATAAGTTGGGGTATTATAAAACAGGATCCAAACAAGTAATTTTATATGAAATAGTGTGTAAAGTTTTGGCACTGCCGCCAAAACTTTACACACTCTCCTAATATTAATCATTAATTCGCCCGCGGGTCTACGGCAATGCGGATAACATCTTGGTTGAACGCATGTGCAAAAGCATCGTCAATCTCAGACAACGGATAAACTTTCCCAATAAGTTCTGCAAATGGATACCGCGTGCGATTTTCTTCTATAAAACTTAGAGCAGATTTCAACACAGTCGGATGATAATTGTGAACACCCCGCAGATTTATACACTTTGTAACAAGTTGATGAACATTAAACGGAATATTATCAAGTGGATAAACATACCCAAGTGTCAAACATCTCCCACCGATTGCCAACCACTCTATCAAATCAGGTAATGCTGGTGGTGCCCCACTCACTTCAACGCCGAGATCAATTCCACGTCCATGTGTTATCTCTTTTAGGATAGCTGCAATATCTTCAACAGATGTAGTGTCTGCATTAAATGTATGTGTCGCACCAAACCGTTCAGCAATCTGCAACCGGTTTGCGTTTTTATCTACAATTACTACTACATCGTAACCTTGTTCACGTAAATAGCATGCAGCATAGATACCCAACATACCAGCACCGTGGATAATGGCAGTCTCACCTTGGCACGTTCCAATTGTTTTCAAACCGTTTATGACTGTTCCGAGAGCACAATTGATAGGAACCGCCTCCTCATCTTGAATCGCGTCAGGAATATGGTAGATTGCAGTGCCAGCTTTCAACTGAATATGTGATGCAAAACCACCAGATAACGTATTTTCATCTGCGCACTGCACATGACCATATTTAAACATCGTTTCGCATTTCTGTGGCAGATTTTTGTTTGCACAGAAATGACATGTCCCACACGAAGTCGTCAGACTCCAAACAATTCTGTCGCCTTCACGAAGCGGTTTTCCATCAGCAGAACAAAAACTTGTAGGTGCTGCGACAGTACCTGCGACTTCGTGTCCGAGTACACAAGGCACATCAGCACCCCGTCTCCCAGAGACTGTGTGAAGATCGGAACCGCAGACAGTTGCTAAGTTGACGTGCACAAGAACGGTGTTTGCCAAATCGGTTATAGGTACTTCACAAATCTCAAATGGAGTGTCTACACCGTGAAATAGTGTAATCTGTGAAACTTCTTGTATATTTTTAGACATTCTCACTTCCCAACCTAAAATTGAAAACAATATTCTGAATTGTGCAACATTTTGCTTGCCACGTCAAGCATTATTTCGTATAATTTATGGACAACATACATTAGCTAAAGGGACACTAATATTTACATGAATCAAACTGCAAAAGTTTTAATTGAAGCTTTGCCTTTTATCCAACGTTTTTACAATCGGAGAATTGTAATAAAATATGGCGGAGCTGCGATGGAAGAGGAATCTCTCATCCATTCCGTTATGGAAGACATTGTTTTGATGAAATACATTGGCATACGTCCGATTGTTGTACACGGCGGGGGACCGAAAATCAATGCATGGATGGACAAGGTAGGAAAAGAATCCGAATTTGTGCAAGGATTACGCGTATCTGATGCCGAAACCGTAGAAATCGCTGAAATGGTTCTTGCAGGCACTATCAACAAAAGCATTGTATCACGTATCAACCAACATGGTGGTCAGGCGATCGGGCTTTGTGGCAAGGATGCGAATCTAATCGTGGCAGAAAAACATACACCAAAAATAATGGATGAAGATGGAAATGAAACCACAGTAGACCTCGGATATGTCGGCAAAATCATCGGGGTCAACACACAACCGATTATCACACTTGATGAAGCAGGATATATCCCTGTAATTGCCCCTAACGGAACAGGGAGTGATGGACAAACTTATAACATTAATGCGGATACAATGGCAGGTGAAATAGCGTCTGCACTTCAAGCTGAAAAACTGATTCTATTAACAGATACTCGCGGCATCTGTGAAGACGCTGAAGATACCTCTACACTCATCTCAACGATCCGTTTAAACGAAATTAAAGCACTTATTGACGATGATGTGATAAAAGGCGGAATGATGCCTAAAATAGAAGCATGTGAAACAGCACTTCTCGGAGGTGTTTCCAAAACACACGTTATTGATGGTAGGATTCCGCATTCTCTGTTGTTAGAAGTGCTTACTGAAGGTGGTATTGGCACAGAGATTATAAGGTAACCGGGAGAGTACCCTATGGAAAACAGAAAGAAAATTGCAGCTATCATCACTACCTATTTTCAACACTCTCATGCAGATGTGATCGCCACAAAATACATGAAAGGCTTCCCAGCAGACCAAGGACATAGGATGCCGCGTGTTGACTTGGTATCCATCTATCTGGATCAGATAGATTCACGGGATATCGGGGTAGGTTTGGCTGAAGAACATAAAGTTCCGATATATCCCAGTATTCGGCAAGCGTTGACGCTCGGTGGAAGTGAATTAGCAGTTGACGGTGTACTTCTAATCGGTGAACACGGTGACTATCCGCACAATGAATTTGAACAACACATGTATCCGCGCCGTTATATGTTTGAACAGATTTGCGGTGTGTTTGCATCAAGCGGACGATCAGTACCTGTCTTTTGTGACAAACATCTTTCATATAATTGGGATGATGCAAAATGGATGTATGAGCGCGCTAAAGCACTTGATGTACCGTTCATGGCGGGTTCCTCGTTGCCGACTTGTTGGCGACAACCTTTTTTGGAGCATGCACTTGACACGCCTTTGGAATCGGCTATTGGGATAGGCTACGGCGGCGTGGAGTCTTACGGTTTTCACGCGCTTGAAACGTTGCAATGTATGACAGAACGCCGACAAGGCGGTGAATCTGGTGTGATTGTCATTCAATGCCTTGAAGGCGAAGCGGTGTGGGAAGCCGCTGATTCAGATGAATGGTCACTGGAATTAGCGGAAGCAGCGTGCACGCAGATCAAAAACCTTCCGGATAAAACGATGCGTGAAGGATGTCCGAACCCAACACTGTTCCTAATAGAGCATAGTGATGGTTTTCGTTCCGCTGTGCTGATGCTGAACGGTTACGTCACAGATTTCGCCTATGCAGGAAAACATGGAGATAATATCTACGCAACGGAATTTTATCTACAAAACGGACCACCGCATGCTCATTTTAGCTATTTAAGTCTTAATATTGAAGAAATGTTCTTGACGGGTGTGCCGCAATATCCTGTGGAACGCACTTTGTTGACAACCGGTATTCTTGATACTATCATGCACTCGCGTGCCCAAGGAAACATTCAACTTGAAACGCCACATTTAGCAAAACTTGCATATCGCTCCTACGACCAAACACTTATCCGACCTACAGCACCACGCCCAGAAGGTGCTACATTACAAAAGTAAATCCACAGTTACCTATTCTGAAATATTAGCTGAAATCTCCTGAAAAATTTTGTGAAGTTTTTCTTGTGTAGCATTCGGGTCTTCAATAATGATTCTTGCGCCGCCGATCACATCCATAAATCCTAATTCGCGTGGATAGCGTGGCACAACATGCAGATGTAAATGCGGTATACTTGCCCCAGAGGCTTCTCCCATATTATAACCTACGTTGAAACCGCGCGGTTGATAGGCATGCGTTAATACCTCAAAACTGAGACATTGTAAATCATGAAGGTGTTGAACTTCTTCTGAACGCAACTCGCGCGCATCAACAATATGCCGATTTGGAAAGATTAAAAGGTGTCCAGGACTATACGGATAGAGATTGAGTGAAATTGTAAAGAGTTCTGTCCGATGTACTTCCAGTCGTTCCACTTTTTCATCTTTTTCCACAATTGCACATAGAATACACGCCACGTCTGGTCTGTTTTTTCCTTTAGCATAGGGCATTTTGTTAGGCACAAAGAGATTCTGTCGCATTCATGGATTCCTTTTCAAACTATAAGGTTAGGTTGTAATACATATCATAATATACAATATATACAATTTTTTTCATACTTGCAAGTGTTACTTACAACGCTGGAGGTTGACACAAAAACCAACATCAAGTAAAATAAAACAATTCTATCTGGAAATTTTTGGAGGAATTTCAACCGTGAAAAAGTTTATATGTTTATTTGCAACAATAATTTTTGTGGTATGTGGGATAATCGTCAACATAGCTAATCCAGCTGAAGATTATATTTTTTATTTTCCATTTGATGAGGGCAAAGGTGATACAACCGCAGACATCTCCGCAAACAAGTTTAAAGGCACAATCAAAAATGCTGAGTGGGTTGAAGGTGTTGTTGGTCAGTCCCTTGAATTTAACAACGGCGCCGTTACTGTGCCCGTATTCGGTGTTGCTGAACCAGCGGAAATGACGATTGAATTATGGTTCAAACCTACCGAAAGAATTGCTGGCGGTGGTAGGATAGATATTATGTATCGTCTACAAGGTGGTGGTAGACCACATATCACGTTCAACCGTGGTGGAATACTTTTCGGTTGCTACGTTGCCACGAAAGCTAAGGAATTTCAAGTAACAAGCACATACAACGCTTTTGAACCACAATGGTACTATTTCGTTTTAACGCAAGATCAGGATAAGGCCATCATGTATATTGATGGTGAAAAAGATGGAGAAGCGGAATCAGGCGGCGCTGTTAAGATGGATTTTGCAACCGTTGGCATGTCCATCGGCGCAAATTCTGGAAATAACAACTTCTTCAACGGAACGATTGATGAAGTCAAAATGTGGAGTGTTGCACTCACAGCAGAAGAAATAAAGAAAAACATGGATCAAACCTTAGCTGTGGAAGCACACAACAAATTGGCAACTACGTGGGGAAAGATAAAATCACGGAAGTAGTAAATCGGCGTGGGTAGCTTGTCAAGTTGCTCACGCTATTTTTATGTTAGGTGTTTTGTCGTCAAGGAATACAAATTAATGAAAGACAAAAATTTAGTAGTTCCCGCGCCAGTCAGTGCTAAAGGTGATGATGTAACAACTTGGGCACTCCCCGAGGGCGCAATCGCACGATTAGGGCGCGGTAGTGCTGGTGATGTGGCATTCTCACCCGACGGGCAGTATTTCGCTGTAACATCATCAATTGGACTCTGGTTATACGAACTCCCGACACTACCCCCGATCGCGCTCTGGGATACCGAACGTGGAATGACCAAGGGCGTCAGTTTTTCACCCGATGGCAGTCAGATTGTCACGTACACTTTTGCTGAGAATGTAAAGATATGGGATGTTCAAAGAGGTGTCTGTGCAACAGAGATTGAGGATCCAAATAAACCACAAATATTCCCTATTTCCAACCTCGTCTATTCCGAAGATGGACAGCATATTGCCGCGATCAATAGAGATAGCAAGATTTACATTTCTGCTCACATACTGGTAAGTTAGTAAGAGAAACAATAATAGAAACACCCTACGAAGTCTATCCTATCAGCTTTTCCCCGGATTTAAGCCTGTTAGCAGGTAAGAACAGTGATCCAGATAATATCGGTAGAAATATTGGAGATGGCGATTCAATTGTAATCTGGCAAGTAGAGACTGGAGAACAAATTGCCAACATCAAGGAATATCCTGATCGGGTGAGAAGATTTTGCTTTTCTCCATGCGGACGATTCCTTGCTGCCGGTAATTGGCACGGCACAATACATGTATGGGACATTGCAAAAGAACAACTGGAGACAACTTATTCTGAATATGGGGACGCAGAGATGTATCCATACTTTCTTCCAGAAGGCGAACTAATTACTGCCGCTGTTTCCGAGTGCAAAGTTCAGATTTGGAATGTAGGAAAGAATGAGAAACTTGACGAATTTGCACATCGTGGGAACTGTGATTTGGTTTGTTTTTCGGATAGTGGAACACAAATGGCACTTGCAAGCCCAAGTGAAATCAAAATCTGGACGAAAGGTAAGAATTCCGAAACTCATACCGTTTCTACCCTTCATGGATATATCCCGACGATGGACACGTTAGTCTTTTCAGCGGACGAAAAGACGCTTGCCGCCGGATTTTGGTGGAACAATGTTCTCCTCTGGGATCTGGCAAGTAGACGGTCATACCGACCAGAAGACGAAAAACTGCCCGCGACTTCACATAATGTTTATCGCACTCCCAATGGGAAACTCATTTCTATTAACAAATATGAAGATAACTTAAACGTGTGGCAAGTCGGTAAGAGTGAGACTATTGCTGAACTCACCGGACCGGAAGGAGGTTTGGGACGCGCCAAGGCATTCTCGTCCACGGCACACCGGATCGCAAGCGCGGATCAAGACAACAACATACACATCTGGGAGCGATCGGGAGGTGAAAATTGGAAAAAGCATCCTACGGTTATCAACTATTCGGAATTTACCGATAAGGCGTTTAGTCCGACTGGGTTGGCATTTAGTCCAGATGGAAAACGACTCGCAACTATATCAGGGTCGCGAGATTGGAAAGCCTATTTGTGGGATGTTGAATCAGGCGAACAGATATTTGAACTTCCGCTAACACCGCCGCTAAGTCGTGACGGAAGGTATATATACATATCGTGGCTACGATACCGGAATCGCGTTTTCACCGCGCGGTGATATAATCGCTGGTGGTAAATGGGGGGAGATTGTTTTGTGGGATGCAACAGATGGCAAAACACTCATGACCCTACCGCAACTCGAAGAAAGCCAAAGACCGATTACGTTATGTTTCTCACCATGCGGACAATACTTAGCTTCTGGTGCTTGGTGGCAGCCAGATTTGCAAAAGGTGGCTATCCGTTTGTGGGAGGTTTCAACAGGTAAGAACATCGCCACGTTTTGGGGACATACTACCGATGTTCAGTGCTTTGCATTTTCGCAGGATGGCACCTTATTGGTAAGCGGTGGACATGATGGAGCAATCTATCTCTGGGATTTAATACCTTATCTGTAGAACACAAGGAGATATTTTAATGGAAGACAAGAAATTGGTAATCCCTGCGCCAACAAGTGCTGGTGGAGATAATATAACGACGTGGGCACTTCCTGATGGTGCAATTGCCCGATTGGGACAGGGGCTTGTGGAGGATCTGGTGTTCTCCCCGGATAGATATTATCTTGCTATGGGAACAAGGGTAGGACTCTGGTGGTATGAAGTGGAGACGATGTCACCTATCGCATTATGGAGTGCAGAACGAGGCGTGTTTAGTGCCACTTTTTCGCCTAATGGAAAATGGATCGCTACATGCGACTGGGAGAGCCACATAGAGGTGTGGGACATCCAACAAAGTCTGCACGTGACGCAGATAAAAACAGAATTGAGTCATTTCACCTTTTCGTCTAACAGTCAACGGTTCGCTACAAGCGATAGTGCTACTGGTACTGTCAAGCTCTGGCACCCAGAAACAGGTGAACTACTTGAAAAATTTAGCTGCGAATCCGAAAAAGGTGGTCGCTCCATGCCGATTGCATTTTCGCCCGATACTAATCTGGTTGCATCTACGAGTCGTGAAGGTATAGATGACGATACTGAATCCATAATAGTTTGGGACATGGAAAGCGGAAAACGAGTTGCTTGTTTGACAGGACATACCGGCTGTGTCTATCGTCTCTGCTTTTCACCGTGCAGTAGATTTCTTGCCTCTGGTGGAAGAGGGGATGGAACAGTCCACGTCTGGGACACGGTTAACTGGCAACAGAGTCAGATATACACCGATTTTGGTGAGGTAGACATGAATCCATCTTATTCACCGGAAGGTGTTCTGCGTGCAACGGCAATTTCCTATATTGAAAGGCTTGGTGAAAGTATCATTACTGTATGGGATTTGGAAAATGATGAGAAACTCTATTCTACTGTAGAGGATATTGGAGGAATATGGGGGACAGTCCGTTTTTCAAACGGATCACGATTGGCACACGAATCCGGAGATGGCGGCATCAAGGCGTGGTTCTCTGGAAACTCACATACGCGAGAATCTGACTATCTGCCTACTTTCTACCCTAATTCAATAGTATTTTCGGGCGATAGCAAAACGTTAGGGGTTGAATCAAAGGTATATAGCGAAGCGTACTTATGGGATATTGAAAATAGGCGCCCACAACCGACCGAAGGAAGACAACACCTATTCACATTTTCCAATGGTAATAGTTATATTGTTAGCATTAACGGAGGAGCCGTCACACTTCTGGACATTGAAAACATAGAGTCGCCACTTGTTGAATTGACGGAGCACGGCAAAGCATGGGTGCAGCAAGCATTTACACCCGCAGCAAACCTTCTTGCAAGTGCCGATGAGGAAGGAACAATCGTAGTATGGAATGCACAAAGTGGGCATGAACATTGTAAACTTAAACATCAACTCAAATACCTACCAGATGACCAATCCCGAATTACACTATTGGAGTTCAGTCCAGATGGTAGATTTCTTCTCAGTGAAGAATTTTGCAGGCCATCTGCTCAACTTTGGGATGTGGAACTCGGTAAAGAGATACATGAATTTCCGGGCGATAAGGTTGAAAATGTCGGAGGATTTTCTCCTTGCGGTTTGTATGTGGCTTGTGGTGGCGGGGAAGCACCAGATTACATGTTATGGGATGTTAGCCGTCGTGAAGTTTCTGCAGTCATACAAGGTGAGGAAACAGCACTATCAGTAGGGGAAGTATTTAGGTTTGCCTTTTCTCCCTGCGGTTCATATTTAGCATGTGGCGGAGAATTAAGACAACCAGAAATCTTGTTGTGGGACATAAAACAGAGTCAAATCCATAAACGTATATCTTTACCCAAACATTATGATAATATGATGGCATTAGCATTTTCGCAATGTGGAAAGTACTTAGCTGGTGGTATGTGGTGGCAGCAAGGTTTTAAGAAGGTTCCTATCTATTTGTGGGATGCTGAGACAGGCAAGCAGATCGCCACTTTTTGGGGACATCCGACAGATATACAGGGGCTTGCTTTTTCACCGAATAACGAACTTTTGGCGAGCGCGAGTTTTGACGGATCTATCCTTCTCTGGGATTTGACACCTTATCTGTAGCATATTCAAGCAGGTTTATATGCTATAAAAAGCTCTCCAGTAAACTATAAACAAAACGTGTCTTTTTTATTGTTTTGGTGTATACTATTATTTTGATCCTACAAAACCTACGCAAAACAGTTCAGAAAAAGTTTGCCACACCTGAGGATAAATGAAATGCCTACTCAACACCCATTTCTGGATGTTACGGAAATTGACACAGATATTGAAACATATCTGAAGCAAATTGGTGAAATGACATATCGATTTCCAGAACACGACTCAGGGTGTCAATCATTCCGTGCAGTAGTGGACAACCAACACTGGTTCGTCAAATATGCCGATACGCCGCAACCTATCACATGGCTCAAACAAGCCATGCGCTTTCATGCTATTGTCCAGCATGAGGCACTTCCCCAATTGCACAACACCTTCACGACTCCTGGTGGATTTGCTCTCGTTTACGATTGGGTAGATGGCGAAGGGCTGCGTCCTGAGAAGGAATTAAGTGCTGATGAAGTCCATCCACGTGACAGGTTTTGTGCATTGCCATCTACTGAGATCATTGCGGCACTCAACGTCATCTATGATGTCCACATTCTCATTGAAAAAAGAGGTTTCATCGCAGAAGACTTTTACGACGGATGCATTATTTACAACTTTGAGAAAAGGCAGATACATCTGTACGATTTCGATCATTATCATGCGGGACCTTTCATAAATGACAGCGGACGGTTGTACGGCTCAAGTCGCTTTATGGCACCGGAAGAATTTCAGAAAGGCGCGCGAATTGACAAAAGAACAAATGTCTTTATGTTAGGGAGGACAGCGTTCGTGTTGCTCGCTAATAGCAGCGATTCACGAGATGACTGGAAAGGGAACGCTGCCATGTGGCACGTAGCGAAAAAAGCAACAAATGCAGACAAGCAGTTGCGATACCAATCTGTCCAAGAATTTGTTTCAGCGTGGCACGCCGCGATTGCGACGATCAATATTTCAAGCGCCTGACACAGCTCAGGCAGAAATAGGAACAATATTTATGCAAAAAATTACGGACAACGAAATTCAATTTTTCAACAATAACGGATACCTTATTCTTAAACAGGTTATCCAACCAGATGAACTCGCTGTTATCCAAGGCGAAAGTCAAAGATTGATTGATGAGATTTTGGCAGGTGGTCCAGCAGATGAATGGTGCATGCGTGGCCCCGAAAAAATCCCTTACTATCTCACCTATCTCCACTCCCACCCGAACGAATTCTCTCTGCGACTGCTTGGACATCCCTTTATTGGAGATCTGCTGCACCGAATTATCGGTCATGACTTTATTCCATGCTACGAATCTCTCGTCTTTAAATTGCCGAAACACGGTTCCTCAGTACGATGGCACCGTGATGGCAATGCTATCAGGGAAAATCATCCTATCTTTAACGTTGACATATACATTGATAATTCCACTGTTGACAACGGATGTGTCTGGGTTATCCCGAAAAGCCATCTCTGGGGAATTGAAGAAGCACAAGAAATCATTGATAAAGGTGAAGTCAATTTTGATCGTCCTGACGCTATACCTGCAGAGGTAGAACCTGGTGATATTCTACTTCACCATACCAAAGTTTTGCACGGCAGTAAAATAAACACAAGCGACACACTTCGCAGAGTCATCTACTTTGACCAGCGGACACCGAGATGGAACACACGGTATAAGTGGTGGCAAACGGAATTTCTAACGCAACGGTGCAAAATGTATCAACGTGCACTTCATGAACGCAGCACCAATCCATATCAATCAGATACGGAGCAATTCGCTTACGAAGTACCATCGGATATGCCAACGTGGGACCCTGATGATAACTTCGACTTACGAATTCAGCACCGCGATTATTCATATAAAGAATAGCTGAAAAGTATCACTAATGCTATTGCAAACTACATCTATTTCTGCAAGATAGGAGAAGCAACAGATGAACGTTCTGCTTGTAGGCGGTTCGGGACACGTCGGAACAATGACACTTCCTTACATGAAGGAACATCATAATTTCCGAGTCCTTGATCTCTCACCACCTAAAGACGATTCTATAGAATATATCCAAGGGTCTGTTACCGATGCGGACATTGTACAGGAAGCCTTAAAAGGTATGGACACATTTGTCTACATGGTGATGTTACGTCCCACAAGTGACCGCTCATCTGTTGCAGATTTCCCAGACATTGTGGCAAACTACGACGTGAATGCAAAAGGACTCCATATCCTACTTCATGCTGCGAAGGAAACGGGAATTCGACAAGGTGTCTACACCAGCACTTTCACCGTACATGAACGCACCCGAAACAGTTATCCTTATGAGGATATCGTTCCACGAGATAATCCAGGTGTTTACGGTTTGACCAAAAGTTTTGGCGAACAGGTCTGTGAATACTTCGCTCGTGAACACGATATGTCCCTCATCGCTCTACGCATTACAGGGCCGTCTACGCGGGAGCAGTGGTTAGAACGCCGCAATCAACCGAAAGACTCATCCGTACATATCTGGTGGACAGATGAAGAAGATTTGGCGCGGGCGTACCTTGCTGCTATCTCGGTTGAACACGAAGGATTTGATGCTGTTTTCATTGCTGGCGATTATGGACAGAACGAGATCAATCTCTCAAAAGCAAAAAGATTGCTCGGCTGGGAACCTTTAACGCATACGTTGACGTTGTAAAAAGACTGTATCTTGCCTTCACATGAAGGTGTTAATATTACAAATCCAATTTCTAAATTACCCATAGGAGAAAAATGTGAATACACTATTTAAGAAACACCTACTTTTTTGCAGTTTCGTTGCTCTCATAGGATTGGGATTTACAGCGATGAGTTATGGCGAAGCGATTATCGCCGTAACGCCTGAGCAAATTCCATCACCCGCAGCCGGAGAACAGCTACAACTCAACATTCAGATAACAGGAGGCAAAGACGTTGCGGGATATAAACTGACTATTGGATTTGATTCAACTGCACTCAATTATATTGATAGTACAAATGCAGATTATCTTCCAACGGGAGCGTATGCCTCCTCAGCTATAACCTCCGCGAACAGTGTCACTGTCGCTGCGACTTCCGCGACAGGTGTTGCCACAATGGAAAACGGTACGCTTGCGACGGTGAAGTTCGAGGTTGTAGCAGTAAAGTCTTCTGCTATTAATTTAATGAATGTCACGCTTTTTGATAGTGCAGCAATGTCGCTGCCAGTAATGACTGTAAATGGCATAGTTGCGCCAGCACCTTTACTCGCAGCGGATGTCAATCAAGACGGAACCGTTAATATCCTTGACCTGACACAGGTAGCAAAAAATTTCGGAATATCCCCGAAAGATAATCCACGTGCTGATGTTAATGGAGACGGAACCGTTAATATTTTAGACATGGTGCTCGTTGCACAGTACTTCGGTGAAGTAATACCGCGTGCTGAACCGGTTGATCCTCCACTTGTCGTGCCTCCAGACTATGATGTTGATGTTGATGCTGTTGCCACATTAGCAGCTGAGTCTGTTCCTGCAATCGGTATAACACCACCTCCCACTGTTCCAAGCATACCTGTAGTAGATCCAGGAGACGTTACATTAAATCCTCCCAACAGTGCTGCTTATGACTATGTTTTCTTTCAAGCACACGGTACAAATCCGTTTATTGATACGGAGGATGATCCTTTTTCTACCTTTGGCATGGACGTGGACACGGCATCCTATGCTGTTACGCGTCGTTACCTCCGAGATGGATTCCTACCACCCCCCGAAGCTGTACGTGTAGAGGAATTTGTGAACGCTTTTGATTATGATTATACACCTCCCACTGATGATACGTTTGCTATCCATCTTGAAAGTGCACCTTCCAAATTTGGTGAGGGAAAACGGCTGCAATTGTTGCGGATTGGCATTCAAGGGCACATTATACCAGACACAGACCGAAAAGACGCGAAACTAACGTTTGTGATTGATGTCTCTGGCTCAATGTCTTTGGAAAACAGACTGGAGTTGGTGAAAAAGGCTTTGAGGCTACTTGTTGACCAGCTCCGTGAAGGTGACGAAATTGGTATCGTTATTTACGGCACTACTGCTCGGGTCTTACTGCCACATACGCGAAATGTGAATCGCGAACACATTTTGGCAGCAATTGATTCGCTTTCACCTGAAGGCGTAACGAATGCGGAGGCGGGACTAAGACTCGGATACCAACTCGCACTTGATAATTTCGGTGCAGACTACATCAACCGAGTAATCCTCTGTTCAGATGGCGTTGCGAATGTCGGAATAACAGGTGCGGATGGCATTCTTACTGAAATAGAAAAATATGTTGAGGCGGGCATTTATTTAACCACAGTAGGGTTCGGAATGGGCAATTACAACGACATTCTCATGGAACAACTCGCAAACAATGGCAACGGGAGCTACGCTTATGTGGATACGCTTGATGAAGCGAGACGTATCTTTGTGGAGAATTTGACTGGCACGCTGCAAGTCATCGCCAAAGATGCCAAGGTTCAGGTTGAGTTCAATCCTGAGACAGTAAGCCGTTTTCGTCTCCTCGGCTATGAGAATCGCCGACTTGACCATGAGGACTTCCGAGATGACGATGTTGATGCAGGAGAAATCGGTTCAGGACATAGCGTCACCGCACTCTATGAGATTAAACTCCAGAGTGAAGGGGTTGTCGGCAAACTCGCGACTGTCTTTATCCGACATGAAGATCCAGACACTACTAATGTAACGGAAGTCAGTCGGGAAATCTTTGCCAACGAACTTAAGGGTACATTTGAAGAAGCGTCTACTTCATATCAACTTGCTGCTTCTGTTGCAGAATTTGCAGAAATCCTGCGCGGCAGCTACTGGGCACTGCAGGGCAGTTTGGATGCTGTAGAGAAGACGCTTGAAGGTATTTTCCCTTCTCCACATCAACGCACACCGCAGCAAGACGAACTCATCGCTCTCGTGCGAGAGGCAATCCGTCTTAAATAAACGGCTCTGTTGTATGGATATAAGACATGTTCCAATTGACAATATAATTTTTGCATGCTACAATATACTGAACTATGGTAAATTAAAAATAAATAGACACTTTCGCCCACGGTAGGCGAGGTTTCCTAACCTCGCCGTTGCAGTGTGCCCAATTAATTCTAAAATCTACCATAATTGAGATAATTCAAATGAAAGAGAAACCCGATACTCGCACAGATCCTGTCCTTGAAGAATATTATCGAATGAAAGAAGCATTCGCTGCAAAATTTAATTCGGCGCAGGAACTCCACGATTATTTAGTTGCAGAAACGAAAAAACAAGGCACTCGGATGGAAATATCTGCCACCTCCATCACCGCAAACTAAAGAAAATTCAAATAAAAAAGAAACCTGATATTCAGTCAGGTATTATCCTACTTGCACTTATTTTTTAAATGTGGTATCCTATGAAATGTAAAGGGAAAAATCGCCTATGTCACACCCAGAACTAACATTAACTGACGACCGCCCCTTCCAAACCCAACGAAAAGACACTTGGTGGGTCCAACCTTTAGCAGTATTTATCGGTTTAGGATTATTCGTCGTTTATGCAACCTTTCGGGTTTTTGAAGGGAACCATTTCATTCACGGTCCTTACTTGTCCCCTTTCTACTCACCGCTCCTATTTGGTACTGAAAAAGCCGCGCATAGCCTTGACCATAGTTGGTTTGGCATGATGCCATCTTGGATCCCCGGTTTTATTACCCCTGCTGTCCTAATTTTATGGGCACCACTCGGATTCCGTTTTACATGCTATTATTACCGCGGGGCGTACTACAAAGCATTTTGGGCAGATCCGCCTTCCTGCACAGTGTCAGAACCCCGTAATAACTATAGAGGTGAACACTCCTTTCCGCTGCTTATCCAGAACATCCATAGATATTTCCTTTATGTCGCATTCATTATTGTGGGTATTCTTGCTTATGATGTATGGAAAGCACTCTGGTTCGTCAATGATAACGGTGACACTGTTTTCGGTATCGGGGTAGGCACTATCATTCTGGCAGGCAATGTAGTTCTTTTGGGCGGTTATACGTTCGGGTGTCACTCTTTACGCCACTTAGTCGGCGGGGCAGTTGACCTGCTTTCTAAAGCACCAGTACGCCGAAATGTGTATAACTGTGTTAGCTGTTTAAACCGTAAACACATGCTCTGGGCGTGGATGAGTCTTTTTTGGGTCGGTTTTTCTGATGTATATGTCCGCTTTATAGCACCAGCGGTGGAGAAGGACTGGATTACGTTTTAAGCAATTTGAGAGGAAATTTTAGTTTGGCATCTTACGAAACTTTTGAATATGACGTACTAATAATCGGAGCTGGAGGCGCAGGGCTACGCGCTGCAATTGAGGCAGCCACAAGCGATCTAAAAGTTGGATTGGTTTGTAAATCTTTGCTTGGAAAAGCACACACTGTGATGGCGGAAGGCGGTGTCGCTGCCGCATTGGCAAATGTAGATGAAAGAGACAGTTGGCGCGCTCATTTTGCTGACACTATGAAAGGCGGGCAGTACCTCTCCAACGCTCGGATGGCAGAACTTCACGCCAAGGAATCTCCTGACCGAGTCCGTGAACTTGAAGCATGGGGCGCACTCTTTGATCGCACACAGGATGGTAGCATCTTACAACGAAACTTCGGAGGACACCAATATCCACGACTCGCCCACGTCGGTGACCGAACAGGTTTAGAAATGATTCGTGCCTTACAAGATCACGGTATTCACCAAGGTATTGAAGTACACATGGAGAATACCATCGTTTCACTCCTCAAAACAGGTGACAGGGTCTCAGGCGCTTTCGGTTACGAGCGTGAAAAGGGACGCTTCAAAATATTTTCTGCGAAAGCAGTTGTCTTGGCAACAGGCGGAGTCGGAAAAGCATACAAAATTACAAGTAATAGTTGGGAGTATACTGGTGATGGACATTCTCTTGCATATCATGCTGGTGCTGAACTGATTGACATGGAATTTGTCCAATTTCATCCGACAGGTATGGTTTGGCCCCCCAGCGTTAGAGGTATCTTAGTTACCGAAGGTGTTAGAGGTGAAGGTGGAATTCTTAAAAATAGTGAAGGCAACCGCTTCATGTTTGACGACATACCCGAACTCTATGTGAATCAGACAGCAGACAACCCTGAAGAAGGTTGGCTTTATACACAAGGTGACCGTGAAGCGCGTAGACCTCCAGAATTGTTGACTCGCGACCATATCGCCCGCTGCATCGTCCGGGAAGTTCAGGAAGGCAGAGGCAGTCCGCACGGTGGTGTGTTCTTAGACATCGCTTGGATTAAAGAGAAAATTCCCAATGCGACTGAACATATCCGTAGAAAACTACCAAGCATGTATCACCAATTCAAAGAACTCGCTGACATTGACATTACAGAAGAACCGATGGAGGTTGGTCCAACAACACACTATATTATGGGCGGTATTCGTGTAGATGCAGACTCCCAAATGACTTGTGTGCCGGGACTCTTCGCAGCGGGTGAATGTGCTGCAGGCTTACACGGTGCAAATCGACTCGGTGGTAACTCTTTATCTGACCTTCTGGTTTTTGGAAAACGTGCGGGTGAATATGCTGCACAATTCGCTACCGAAAACGGGGACGTTCCGCTTGAGGAAAGCACAATTGATGAAATTGCTCAGTATGTGCTTAAACCTTTTGATAATCCGGAGGAGGGTGATAACCCCTACGAGATTCAAGCACAACTGCAAGAAAAGATGCAGGAATTAGTGGGAATCGCGCGCAGCCAAGAAAGTCTAACGCAAGCATTAAAGGAAATTCAGAATTTACGCGAAAAAGCGGATAATGTCCATGCTATCGGCAACCGAGAATACAATGCGGGATGGCATACTGCACTTGACCTTGACTGTCTGCTCACCGTTTCAGAGGCAATTGCACTTGCAGCGCTTGAACGTAGAGCAAGTATCGGCGCACATTCACGTGATGATTTTCCAGAGAAGGAAGAAGTAGGCGCAGGAAAATATAACACTATTCTCCAAAAAGCGGATGATGGCACGATGGCTATTCGACGTGAATCTGTACCTGAATTGACTGAAGCGTATCAGCAAATTATAGAGGAAATGGGATAAGCACGACACATTGGAAGGAATCCAAAATGGCAAAAGCAACTTTTAGAATCTGGCGCGGGAATGCCGACGAGGCACAATTCGTTGATTACGAAACAGAAGTCTCCGAAGGGATGGTCGTTTTAGATGCTGTTCACCGTATCCAAGCTGAGCAAGCAAATGATCTGGCTGTGAGATGGAACTGCAAGGCTGGCAAATGCGGATCCTGTTCTGCAGAGGTAAACGGTAACCCGAAATTAATGTGTATGATGCGACTAAATGATCTACCACTTGACCAACCTGTCACCGTTGAACCGATGCGCGCATTTCCCATCATTAAAGACCTCGTAACAGATGTATCGTGGAACTTTAAAGTGAAAGAAAAAATGAAACCTTTCACGCCACGTCCACCTGATGCCGAAGATGGCACATGGCGGATGGCACAAGAGGATATTGATCATGTCCAAGAGTTCCGAAAATGCATTGAATGCTTTCTTTGTCAAGATGTTTGCCACGTCTTGCGTGAGCATAATCTTCACGATGAATTTATCGGGCCGCGGTTCTTTGTCTACGCGGCATCTTTGGAGATGCACCCGATAGATACTGAAAATCGGTTGGAGGAGTTGAAAGATTCTGACGGCATCGGGTATTGTAACATCACAAAATGCTGCACAAAAGTTTGTCCTGAACATATTACAATTACAGATAATGCGATTATTCCGCTGAAAGAACGGGTTGTTGATCAGTTTTACGATCCTATCAAAAAACTCTTTCGCGTTTTTAGCGGTTAAATATGTCATTTGACACATTCTAATAGATAAACCACATATTATATTGACTTTCCTCAAAATTTGTGGTAGACTTTGTCTGTTTTATAAGGGCAAAATGGCTAACGAAGCAATCCGAAATGAAATCCTAATTGATCAGAAGGTTACTTACACGCTTGAAATGGATAGAAAGTAGTTTTAATTGAAAATGTCCCTGTCCGTGTCAAAGTTGAAACTGGAGAACAATTTTTCTCACCAAAAACTGTTGACCGTTTACAATAAATTGTGTGGAATCAGCAGCAACCCGTCCGAACTGTCACGTTACCTGTATTATGAGTATAACTATAATTGTTTTGACCTATCCCGGAGACATAAATAATGGCAAGTAAGAACGATATATTAAGAGTTGGTGTAATTGGACCTGGCGGCGCAGGACGAGGAAACACAATGGGATTTGCAACACGTCCTGATTGCCAAGTCGTCGCTGCAGCAGATGCCCATGAGGGAAGTTTAGACGCTTTAGAAAATGCACTTAAAGAACGGGTTGAAGATTATAAACCCAATAGTCTCAAACGTTATCTTGGTGAACACGAATATATTGAGATGCTCAACCACGAAGACCTTGACATCGTTGGCGTTTTCTCACCACATTCTTTGCATGATATTCATGTGAAATACGCGCTTCGCGCGGGTTGTCATGTCATCGTTGAAAAACCGATGGCAAATATCGTTGGCGATGCGATTGCCATAACTAAAATTGCTATTGGCAGCGGGTTACACCTCGTCGGAGGTTACCAACGCCATTACGAAGATACCTACATTACTGGTAGACGTGCAATTGCCGAAGGACTCATCGGTAACCTGCAGAAGTTTGAGGTATACATGGCACAACGTTGGGGCGCAGGTGGATGGCGTGGCGATCCTCGCTTTTCTGGTGGTGGACAACCAAACGACTCAGGTAGCCATTTACAAGATATTTTCCTCTGGATGACTAACGGCTTACCCGCTGAAGTTTTCGGCACAACCGACATGAAATTTGAAGATGATGAAGGAAATCTTGTGCCGAAGTTCGTTGAGATTAACTCCTACTCTGACGTAAAACTTGACAACGGTGCCGCAGGAACAATCACTATTCTCGGAAATACACGTGTAGGTTTTGAAGAATGGGTCATCCTTGAAGGTAATGAAGGCACTATTGAAATCAAAGGTGGGATTCGTTTCATTCCTAAAGGAGGCGAACCTGAACCGCTTTCATACCCACGTCCCGAAGGATATCCTCGTAGTAAAGTTGACCAACTTGTTGGTCTTGTAAAAGGTGAATACGAGGCAAACTACACATCCGGTATTAACGGCGTACGAACCAGTTGGTTAACAAACTCCATTCTTGAAGCTGGCAAAGGCCCTGAGAAAGAGAATAAAATTGATTGCGAGAACCTTATTAAAAAAGAGGGGTACAGTCGTCAAGATGTTTTAGACCTAATTGACCAATGCAAGTCGAAACAGATGTATTAGTCCAGAAATATCCCTTATCGCTATATCTGATTGCCAAATACCTTTATCTGATTTTGCAAGTTAGTTTTTAAACGTCCTATTCATTTGTATTAGTAAGGAGAAAAAACATGAAATTTATCAACTACTGCCTACTTATTACTTTTATCCTTGGAACAGTGGTGCAAATCGGTTGTTTATCTGGCGGCGCAATGAGTGCCGCAGATAAATTAGTTGAAGCAAAAGATTACCGTGGGGCAATAGAGGTTTACCAAAGTGTCGTTGATTCCAAACCTGGCACTACTGATGCACGTAAAGCACAACTTGCCATTGGTAAACTTTACATTGAGAAAATGAATCAACCATCACAAGGTGTTAAGGCCTACGAAGCAATCATTGCTGAAGTCCCTGAAAGTGATGAATCTGCAGAGGCACGCTATCGTCTCGGAATGCACCACTATCGTCAAAAGGATTTTGACGCAGCACAAACACAATTTGATCTGATTGTTAACCAATTCCCACATCTGGAGTTAAGTCACGACGCGCATCTGATGTTAGCGGTAAGTTATAAGGATGGTCAAAAGTATGAACAAGCAGTGGAAGCTTTTGATAGTTTTGCCAACCGTAACCCACAAAGCGAAAGAGCTGCCGAAGCCCTCCTTAATAAAGCGCAAATACAACGCGAATTGATTAAAGATGATGATGAGGCAAAACGCACCCTTCAGTATACTGTCAAGAAATATGGTCGTATTGATGGGGCACAATCGCACATTGAAAAAGCAAAAGAAGAATTAACTGAGCTCAACGCTCCCATTCCTAAACCCGAAAACCCTGAAGACACACAGATCGGTCGGGCGCTGGCAAGACAACAAGCACGCCGTGAACGCGATCGCCCCCGTGGTGTTGAAAAAAGTCCGATCGTAAAATCTAACGTTGTTTTACAAGACTCCGGTTTTGGCATTACAGCAGATGAGGTCATGAGAGATTTTGGAGGGAACGTTGCTATTGCGGGCGATGAACAAGGCAGCTATCATGATGCAGAACTGATGATCGCAGGTTTCCTTTACGGTGATGAAAACTACCGTGATGCGGGAGCATTGTACTTTGATGCAATCGCACGCGCAGAAGCAGATAAGGCAAAAATTGATCCTTATAGTTACCTGCGCCTCTCAATTTGTTACCGAAAACTTGGAATGCATCAAAAGGCAGCAAAGGTACTGAAAAAAGCCGCAAGCAAAGATAGCAAAGTAATTGATGCGATAATCAGCACAGGGCAAAATCAGTATACTAATGAAGAGTACGAGAAAGCACTTGAATCATTCAATTCTATTGTAGGTTTAAATCGTAACAAAGATGCAGAATTATATTGGTTAATTGGCAAGACATATCAGAAACTTGGGGATCACAAAAAAGAGCGAGATGCTTTTGAGCAGGCAGTTGCCAAAAACCCTGACGATACTGATGCTTTGCAAAGTCTTGCAGAAGTACTCCATTATCGTTTGAATGATAGAAAAACCGCCGCGATTTTCCAAGACCTCGTTGACCAGAAGCGCGATTCATTTATTACGATGAAAACCTTGGGAGACGTATGCTACAAACACGGAGAATTTAATAAAGCACAGATTAAGTATAAAGCTGCTGCGAGAACCGCAAAACGTCTTCTGGAAAAATCAGAAAGTCCGGCAGAAAAGAAGATTCTGACACACCAATACAGTTACGGAACTATTCTTGCTGCGCTTTCAATCTTCAAGCAGGGCAGAGAAACGGATGCCCAAACCTTGATTGATACTTTGGCAGGAGAATATCCTGACCACCCCTTGCTTCTATACGCAAAAGGTGAAATTGCCTTACTCAAAGGTGACGAAAAAGTAGCGGTTGATGCTTTCAAAGAAGCTATAGAAATAGACCCGCGCTTAGACATACCTGTTATTGCACTGGGCGATTACTACGTTTCAAAAGGGTACAATGATGAGGCGATCGCGCTCTGGGAAAACTACTTGGAAAAAGACAGGTACAATGCTAAAGTGATCCGCAGGCTAAAACCTTTAAAGGCGAACGACGAGTAGAAAAAAGATTCGTTTATTATTATGAAAACGAAAACCTGCAACGAAAACACCTTTTCCTATGTTAAGTACCTTTAAAACGCACTTTAAACATAGGGTGTGTAACGTATTACATCATAGTTCTGCACAGAAAATTTCCCTTCACATAACTTTTTTTAGAAAAACTTGACGTTTAAAAGTAAATTATGTATAATATACATTGAGATGATTCACAATCAATGGATCAAGCATTCGGTCCCGACACAAAAAGGATGTCAAATTCCTGCCAACGCTTTCTACGGACCCCAAAAATAAACTAAATCTACATTTTGTCAGACAGTACCCTCCAGAGTACATAGTGGGTACGGTTGCTGGCTTTGTTAACCGCGGGACATGATAAAATTCGTCTTGCGACGTATAAAATATTCTAATAATATTTACGCTTTAAAATTCTATATTCACTCCGGCATCATAAACCGGTATATTTTTATTTAGCCACTAAGATAGTTCTGCGATATTCTGCAGATTCTGTCAGATTCACAAGTATTCACCTGATTCCGTTTAACAATTTCACGCCGACTTAGCAATGTCAGCGTCTCTAATACGGTTAAATTGAGATAGGTATTACTGAGGAGTATGAAAACTATGGAGAGCTTGGACATTGGCAAGCTCCAGGGTATGGAGATTTCAGCCTTAAATACCATGGCACAATCCTACGGCATAGAAGACAGTAATGGATTGCGTAAAGATGAACTCATTACTCGGATTCTTGGGGAGGCCGCTGAACAAAATATTCCCCTTTACGGAAAAGGCGTGTTGCAAATCATAAACGACCGAGATCAGAACATCGGTTTTCTTCGATCACCACGCTCTAATTATTTGCAGAGTGATGAAGACATTTATGTTTCTCATTCACAGATCCGCTTGTTCGGATTGCAGACCGGACACGTTGTTGAAGGTTTGATCCGTCCACCTAAGAAATCGGAGAACAAAACAGAACGCTACTATGCTTTGTTACAGATTGAGAAAGTCAATGGTGAACCTCCTGAATCTGTCAAGATGAGAACCTCCTTTGATACTTTCACACCAATTTTTCCCTATGAACAGTTGAAATTGGAACACCAAACATCTGAATTTGGGACGCGTATCATTGACCTCATGGCACCCATTGGTAAAGGCCAACGAGGATTAATTGTCGCACCCCCTTTTAGTGGAAAAACAACCCTCCTTAAAAACATCGCCTGTGGTATTGAAGCAAATCATCCCGAAGTTTCACTCATCTTTTTGCTAATTGATGAAAGACCAGAGGAGGTCACTGATGTGGTACGGACGGTTAAAGGCGAAGTCATTAGTTCTACATTTGATGAACACCCAGAAAGGCACGTCCAAGTAGCAGAAATGGCGATCGAAAAAGCAAAACGCATGGTCGAATGCGGAAAAGATGTTGTAATTCTACTTGATAGTATGACGCGTCTTGCAAGGGCACACAATATGACTGCACCGCACACAGGAAGAACCCTTTCAGGGGGATTAGATGCTATGGCGATTGTTGAACCTCGTAAATTCTGTGGTGCCGCACGTAAATTTGAAGAGGGCGGCAGCTTAACAATTATCGCTTCCGTTCTTGTTGACACTGAAAGCCGTTCCGACACGCATATCTATGAAGAATTCAAAGGCACAGCTAATATGGAAATTCACATGGATCGTACGCTGTTAGAACTGCGGATTTTCCCAACTATCAATATTGAAACATCAAAAACCCGTCGTGAAGAACTATTGTTAAAACCGGAGGTGCTTAACAAAGTTTGGATTTTACGGAAATTGACCAGTCAAATGAGCATCGCTGATTCAATGCAATTTTTGATTAAACATCTTAGTAAGACTAAATCAAATGAAGAATTTCTTGAAAAAATGGTTGAAGATGCTGGACAAACAGGAAAACAGCGTGCCCAACCTGCGAGAACCGGAAAATGATTAACTTCCTGGGACCAACTTTTTTAGATACAGAAGTTTAATTTGAAACTAAAATCAAATACACTGAATCCTTCAATAAGGAGTATAATTATGAAACCTGAAATCCATCCAGAAACAACCGAATGCACTATCAACTGCGTGTGTGGTGCTACATATCAAACGGTTACAATCCAATCAGATATGCGTGTAGATGTTTGTGCAAAGTGCCATCCGTTCTATACAGGTCAACAAACCCGTTTTATTGACACTGCCGGACGCGTGGAGAGTTTCCGTCGTCGTTATGGGCTCACTGAAAAATCATAACATCTCTATATTGATTAATCTATATTTCCGAGTCATTCTAACCGGCGTTCTTGTGCGGTTATGAAATCGCCTATAAGGGAATCGAAATGTTTGACAAACTCAAAGACATCCAGAAGAAATTTATTGATGTCGAAAAATCATTAAGCGATCCTGCACAAATTTCTAACCCACAACGCCTGCAGGAACTTTCAAAGACACATGCTGAGCTTTCGCCTATTGTGTCTGGATATAAAGATTATCAACAGTTGGAAACTGCAATTGAGGAAACACAGACGCTACTGACAGAAGAAAGTGACGCTGACATGATGGTGTTAGCACAAGAGGAGTTAGATGATCTCCAGAAGCAAAAAGACGAGTTGACAGAAACACTTAAGATGCTTCTTATCCCAAAAGACCCTAATGATGAAAAAAATGTGATCATTGAAATTCGCGCGGGGACAGGTGGAGAAGAAGCAAGCCTTTTTGCAGCTGAAATATTTCGCATGTACACCCGATACGCAGAAAGAAGGAATTGGAAAGTCGAAATGCTCAGTGCAAACGCAACTGGGCTGAAAGGATTCAAAGAGGTGATTTTTTCCATTGAAGGGAAATCCGCCTATAGCCTCCTCAAATATGAAGGCGGAATCCATCGCGTCCAACGAATTCCTACAACCGAGACGAGCGGGCGAATTCACACCTCTGCTGTTACGGTCGCTGTACTTCCTGAAGCAGAAGAAGTTGATTTGAAAATAGATGAAGCGACTGAATTACGGATTGATACCTACCGATCTTCGGGACCGGGTGGACAGAGTGTTAATACAACGGATTCTGCTATCCGCATTACACACATTCCAACAGGTCTTGTTGTAACCCAGCAAGACGAAAAATCACAGCACAAAAACCGATCTAAAGCGATGAAAATCCTCCGAGCTCGACTACAAGAAATAAAACAGGCGGAACTGAACAAGGAACGTGCAGAAACCCGTCGATCTATGGTAGGTAGTGGGGATAGGAGCGAGAAAATCCGCACCTACAATTTTCCTCAATCACGGGTTACTGATCATCGAATCCAATTTAGCATTCACCAGTTAGAGGGTATTTTAGATGGCCAATTAGATCCGTTTATAGAAAATTTAACAACCGCCGATCAAGCTGAAATGTTAAAAAACGAAGATTTATAAACCAATTTAATATAATTTAAAATATCAATATTATATCGTGTATAAATAGAAAACTCACAAAACTAAATTCTCTTACTTCCTCCAAATTCTACCTTCCTATTTCACGTTACGGAGTTCTCTGAAATCAGATAAGAATTTATGGCTACTAAAATCTGGCACGTGCTTGAACTCCTTGAGTGGACAACAGGTTATTTTGAAAAACATAATATCCCAAATCCACGATTAGACGCTGAAGTCCTACTCGGACACCTGCTTAAAAAAAGTCGTTTGCAACTCTACCTTCACTTTGATATGCCAGTCTTTCAAGACGATCTTACGGTGTTCCGAGAGGTAATAAAAAAACGAATTGCGCACACACCGATCAGTTATCTCACAAACCACAAGGAATTCATGTCATTAGATTTCTATGTTGATGAAAGAGTGCTTATCCCGCGTCCTGAGACAGAATTCATAGTAGAAGCAATTCTTAAGACGAAAGAGGACACACCTCAACGTTTATTGGAGATTGGTACCGGAAGTGGGGTTATTGCAACTGCTCTTGCGGTTAACAAGCCAGAATGGGAAATCATCGCAACCGATATATCTAAGGATGCCTTGACTGTCGCAGAAAAGAACATAGATGCACATGACTGTGTTGAACGCATAACCCTTTTGCACGGCGACTTATTTGAACCGATTAAAACGCTACAGTCTCCACAATTTAATTGGATAGTCTCTAACCCCCCTTATGTTATGACTAACGAGCGCGACACCTTAAGCCTGGATATTCGGGATTATGAACCGCACATTGCACTTTTCGCCGGTGAAGATGGCTTATCTATCATTCGTCGTTTGATAGCCGAAGCACCAACCTACCTTCTTCCTGAAGGCAAACTCATTTTTGAAATTGGTCATAAACAAGCAGAATTAGTTAAAGCCTTGCTTGAAGAACAATCTGCGTATCAGAATTATCGGTTCATCAAGGATTACGCAGGTATAGAACGTGTTGTTCTCGCAACTGTGGAATGAAATAAGTACACATTTGGGTGTGCTGTTGTAGTTAGTTATATCCTTTGGTTATTAAGACGCGTTCAACACCAATTCGGTTCGCGCATAAATGTCCCGCAAATACAATTCACAATCAATTGTAGATAGCGACACTAAGTCATCAAGTTCTCTATATTCAGTCCGTAGCCACTTGGTCTCTTGACGAATATAATGCTCAACTTTAACTTGATCCTGAGAAACAAGAAGGTATTCTTGTAACGAATCAAGCTGCTTATAAAATTCAAATTTCTCATCTCTGTCATAGACTTCTGTTGAAGGAGAAAGTACTTCAATCACAACTCTTGGATTAAGCAGTGTATCAAAGACGTTATCCTCAAAGCGAGGTTCTTCACAAGCAACGACGACATCCGGATAGAAGTATGAGTTTGTTGAATGAATTCTCACGCGCATGTCACTGGAATGGACTTCACACTTTTGTCCTTTCAACTGATCACGGAGTTCCCCAAAAATATCACCGGTAATAAAGCTATGTGCGCGGCTCGCACCGGACATAGCAATTATATGTCCTTTCAGATATTCGTGTTTAGTGGTCGCTTTGCGTTCAAAAGAGAGGTATTCTTCAGGTGTTAGATGAGTCCGTGCTGCAGCAGATGACATACGGGTGTCTCCATAATTCCCTATAGATTTAGCGAAATCTAAAATCTCAATATCAATTCAATTATACCACAATTTTCAATTTCAGATTGTAAAATCTACAGAGCCATTCAATTCTCCAGTAATCGTACAGGCTACATCTGTTTCTTGTTGTAGGAGCGATCTCCGAATCGCGACAAAACATAATGATAGTCGGGAATCGGAGTTCCCTCCTACAATATAATTAAATCCGAAAACTCGACAATTGAATGGCTCTGGTAAAATCTTCTAATTGTAGGTCCAAATCAACGCCATGATTCATAGCGTTGATTTGGACCTACAAAATAATGTAATATTATCATATAGAAATGGTATAACTCAAAAAGAAATAGGTAGATACCTAATAAAGGATACCTGCCTATAAAGATTGTCTATAGATTACGGTTTTATTGCTTTAGCGTTCCCCACGTTACTTTTTTTTTATCCTGTGGTGAAACGGACAATGCCCCTTCTATCCAGTCTGGATATTTCTCATCTTCTTCTCCGCGTGTCAAGCGTGTGAGGTTTCGCGTGTTGAAATCGTAGCGATAGAGATCATATTTCGGGTTTGGTGTATCAAGCATCTCCAGGTCGAAAAGCAGTGCCCTGTCATTGTCCATCCAACACATCATAGCGACAAGCACACGTAGGTCGTTGCCGAGTTTGTCATAAATGTCCTCTATTTGTTGTGCCTTGCCGCGAAGTGTTGCAACGGTGAGACGGCATAGATGGGCGTCGTTCTCCCACACGCATTCGTCAAACAAAATACGTTTCCCATCCGCAGACCACCTGGGATAGAACTTCATAGTAGCCTCGTCATCCTGTTTCGGATCAGGAAGAAGGGGACGCTGATCCTCGCCATTCGCTGACATCACATAAATATTTTTGATACCAACGTCTGTAAACTTTTCGTAAACAATCTGTGTGCCATCCGGCGACCAGTCGGGAGCACCTGCACTTCCCCCACCATCTTCAATGTCTGTTAGCTGCGTGACGTGCAGCGTCGCAAGGTCTATGACATGCACCTGACGTCTGCCACTTCGCACACTGCCAAAAGCGATTCTTTTGCCATCAGGCGACCAGGACGTATAGCTATCAGCGACATTGTTGTCAGTGAGACGTTGGACGTTCGTTCCGTCTGCGTTCATGATGAACAGCTCAAACGTGGATTGTTTTCTCTTGTCCATTATTCGAGTAAAGGCAATTCTTTTGCCATCAGGCGACCAGCGGGGGTGCTTGTCTCTTGACACTGTATTTTTTGTGAGCTGCCGTCTGCCTGTGCCATCATCGTTCATCACGTAAATGTCATCTTCTATACAGAAGACAATTTTCGCATCGGCAATAGACGCACCAGCGAACAAAAACAGATAGCAGATGGATAGAAGGGTTCTGATGTGTAATATAAAGACGTTTTTTAGACGTTTCATCAATGTATATCTCCAATACTGGTTTCTTTTGCGCAAGCGACGTGGACACACCACATCGCTTGCACCGTTATTGATGGAAAAAGGGATATTAGTATTCAAAATCAATAGAGGCGGACGAACCGAATTCTGCCTTCTCTTCGAAAGTGCCATCGCCATTAAAATCGAATTTCAACTCTAAACTAACGGATCCGTTTGCAGTGTAATCCCCTTCTCTACCGCCTCTCATATCTATATCTAAAGAAGGGAGAAAGGATATCCAATCATTCCTCTGTACCCATCCCTTTTTTGAATCAGATTTACTCCTAAACACAGTTCTCCCCTTCCTCAGCACAGAGTGTGATGCCGAGAAATAGTATCGAACAGGTATATTACTGAAATTCCAAGTGTTCCCATACGCACTGCAGGAGACGTAGTCTCCGCCGTAATAAGAAACGCTCAGCGAAGTCTGTGATTCAGTATCGTTGACAAACATATTGTCATGGTCAGTGTCAACCTGATCTTCAGCGAACAGGTTCATTGAGAGTATACAGATTGTCCCAAAAAGCACTATGAGTGCCAAAAGAAAAGTGTTGCGTGGTAAAAGTTTACCGATCATTATTTTCCTCCAAATAAAATTGACATGCTTTGATAGCATATCGTAAAGTTTATCGGGTTCCCTATTCTTGTTCGGTAGACCTTCCACCGGCTTAATACAGATTTGGGGCACCCTGGCTACGAAACCAGAAGATCCCAGACATAAAAATGTTGAGAAAGGGGCCCCATTTTAAATCTTCTGTTTTCGTAGTTAAGGGTATTATACAACAAATTGCAAAGAAAGTCAAGTATAAATTCGGAAAAATAGAAAATAATTCCATTTTCGTTATAGCCAAAACACTTGACATAAAAATCCGTAATAGATAAACTACAACCAGAATCCTGTTGGAGGAATATCTATGCCCATCAACGATTTAGACACGCCTGCCTTAATTGCCGACTTAGATGTGCTTGAGCGCAATATAAATGGAATGGCAACCCACTGCCATAACATCAACATCCCGCTGCGCGTTCACACCAAAACACATAAAGTTCCTGAAATCGCCAAATTACAACTTGATGCTGGCTCTCAAGGAATTACATGTCAAAAATTGGGAGAAGCAGAGGCAATGGTGGAAGCAGGAATTGATGACATCCTTATTCCATACAACATCGTTGGCAAACCGAAGTTGAAGCGGTTGACCGCGTTATCAAAACGTGCTCGGATTATTGTCGCTCTCGATTCTGAAGAGACTGCAGCAGGTATTTCTCAGCAAGCAAATACGAATGGGTGTGTCATACCCGTTTTGTTGGAATTGGATACAGGCGGTGGACGATGTGGCGTAGGTTCCCCACAACATGCACAACAATTGGCACAAAAGGTTGTTAAAATGCCCGGCATAGATTTTCAGGGCGTGATGACCTATCCAAGTAACGTAAACGCAAAACCGTTTATTGCTGAAACAGTTGATCTCTTGAAGAAAAATGGCACTCCTATAGAAATAATCAGCGGGGGTGGAACAGGTTCAGAAGCAGCATCAAAAGAACTCGGATGCACCGAAACGCGTAGCGGTTCTTATGTTTATGAAGGAATGACACGCATCGGTAATTCAGAGATGTTATCTCCAGATCGATGTGTGCTTCGTGTGCTTGTAACAGTTGTCAGCACGCCAACATCCGACAGGATAATCGTTGATGGCGGACAAAAGACATTTACCAGTTATCCACCAACACCTTACGGACATATCATTGAATTTCCAGAAGCAAAAATTTACGGTATGTCTGTTGAACACGGACATATAGATGTAAGTGAATGTTCACATCAATTTCGGGTCGGTGAAAGGCTCTCTGTAATTCCACTGCACCAAGGAATGACAAGCAATCTTCACGATGAACTCATAGGTGTACGCGGACATACAGTTGAAGCAGTCTGGCAAATTGCAGGCAGGGGGAAGGTAAAGTAATGATTAGACCAACACCAGAACAGAAAAAACAGTGGGAACAAGAAGGTTATCTCGTTTTTGAAAACGCAATTCAAGGTGATGACTTGAAACGTCTACAATCTGCCTTTGACTTTTGGGCGGCAGAATGTAAGGAAGAATGGTTGGATAGAGTTGAAGCAGGTGATGCTGCTGCCACCTTTTACGACATTCCAAGTCCACTTGAAAAAGACCCAATTTTCATTGACATCATTGATTACCCAAGCTACTACGGTGCCTTGATGGAATTTACAGACGATGATCTGATTCTGTTAGGACCACAAGTCAGAACAGTCGCACCGTGGCCGGTCAGTTATACAGGATGGCATCCCGATGTAGGGCAGAGCAATCCACTTCATATTAAAGTGCAAATCTACGTTAACGATGTCGCCAAAGGAAGTGGTGAATTCGGTTTTGTTCCCGGCAGTCACAAGCCTAAGTCTGGTCCATATAAGCGTCCAATGTTACAGGAGAGTATGCCCGGACACAAAACTTTCCCGGGCAAAGCAGGGACTGCTATTATGTTCAATTCGTGTGGTTGGCATACATCAATGGATAATGCTTCGGATACGCCACGAAAATCAATTATTCTAATTTATGAGAAGCGCACGCCAGGACGGATTGGACCTGAACAGTTCGCCGCTATCTCCAAACATTGCACAACACCTGAACGACGTAAATTGTTTAGTTTGGCTGACTGAATCTTCAATGTGCCAAAGTGAGTTAGAAACCCCTACTAAGGTAGGTGCGGTTTCCTAACTGCACGAATTCCTAAAAATTGCTTACGCCGAACTCCCGTTATATAGCGGATATTACAATTATCTGGCCATTTTTGAGTTGCAGGAGAGAACTCCGATTCCCGACTACCAAAGCGTTTAGTCGCGATTCGGAGATCGCTCCTACAGAAGAGATGTCAATATATTATTATAATTCACTATTATATGCATGTGTTATAAATCTGCCATCTAAGGAGATGATTTTATGCCAAGAATTGATGCACATGTCCACGTATTTACAAAGGTTTCACCCGAATTCCCACGAGAAGTCTCACCCAATTGGCCTGCTGAACGAGAGGAGTCTGCCGAAAAACTGTTAGGTGAAATGGACAAACACCAGATTGACCAAGCAGTTCTCGTTCAAATCGGCGGGACAAGCATAGAACACCACAGTTATCTACTGCACTGTCTCAAAAGTTATCCCGATAGATTTCTTGGAATAGGTCTTGTTCCACCTGATCATCCTAACCCCGCCGAACACATGTCAGAATTGGCAGACGGAACTGGAATAATCGGATTCCGACTCTTTGATCTTGGCGGTCCAAGAGATATTTTTGCCACAACGGATGCGCGAGCGTTTAAGACATACTCTATTTGGGAGTGTGCCGCAGAAAAAGATTACGTCTTATGGCTATACCCACGTTCAATTGATGCCCACCTGCTGCCATATTTAGTCCAAGCTTTCCCACAGGTTCGGGTTGTCCTTAATCATCTCGGTATGACACCGGGAAAAGGGAAATTCACTCTGGATGAATTTGGAAGACCACAGATTCAAGTTTCAGGCTACAACCTCAACATGCACACAACTTATCGGTTAGCTCGATTTGAAAACGTGACAGTACATTTATCAGGTCAATATGCGTTTAGCAGGGAGGCATTTCCATATCAGAATTTGGCAGGATGGCATGGGAATTTGCTAAATGATTTTGGTGCAAAACGCTTAATGTGGGCGACTGATTTTCCATGGATTTTGGAGGAACCAGGCTACGGAGAACTTACAACTATTATAGAAAAACTGTTACCTAATCTATCAGAATCAGAGTTAGCGGACATCATGGGTGGAAATGCAAAGCGATTTCTACGGTTTCCCAATAGAAATTCGTAAGATATTCAAGGCAATGGATCCTAATATCTTTCCAACGTTTGTGTAAATCAATCAGGTCGCAGACGAGATAATCCCAAAAACAACAGAATTATAACACCAATTCCGATTAATATTCCGAAAACAGAGGGCAATCCAAGTGCAGCTGGGAGATACCCGCATAGCAACGCAATTACAGCGACAGTAAGCGCATAAGGCATTTGGGTTCTCACATGATGCATCGGATCGCAACTACTCACAATAGCACTCAAGATGGTCGTATCCGAAATTGGTGAACAGTGGTCGCCAAAGATTGCACCATCCAGCACAGCACCGAGACAGATGATTGTGGTGATTCCATAAGTGTCATTATCAAGCAGAAACGCAACGGGAATCGCTGTTGGAATAAGGATTGCCATAGTACCCCAACTGGTGCCAGTCGCAAAAGAGGTGAGTGAAGCAACAACAAAAACAAGTGCAGGAAACCATAATGGTGATACCACATCGCTGAGTATTGATGCGATAAACGTACCTGTCAATAATTTATCACAACTCGCTTTAATACCCCATGCACATAGAATAATGCATATTGGTAAAAGTGTTCCCGAAAGCCCCTCCTTGACTGCTTTCCCGATTTCTGAAATGGACATTTTGGAGAAAACAACCCCACACACGATTGAAGCGACAAAAGCGGTTATTGCTGCTGTGGCAAGTATTTTGACGTTGTTTGCTTCTGAAAGCGCATCTCGCCATGCAGTCAGAGATAAAATAGAACCTGTCCCCTTACCATCTATCCATAAACCACCAAGAATCAAGCCAAAAAGAAGTGATAGCGGAATAACTGCAGAAAGGATTTGGCTTTTACTGTTTTCTGTTCCAATATCCGCAGCAATATTACCCATAACTTTCGCATCGGAAGCAGAAACATCACCTGTGTCCCGAGCACGTGTCTGTGCACGCCGCATCATGCCATAATCGCGTCCACTGATAGTATTTATAAGAACAAAAATGATGGTCAAAATACAGTAGAAGCGGAACGGCAGCGCATCAAAGAACATTGAATAGCCGTCACTATCTAAACCGATATTTTCAGCAACAGCGTTAAAAAGACCTACCTCATACCCGATCCATGTGCTAACAAAGGCAAGTCCGGCAATCGGTGCGCTTGTAGAATCAACAATATATGCTAACTTTTCACGACTCACTTTGTAGCGATCAGTGATAGGTCGCATCGTAGGACCAACAAGCATCGCATTGCTATAGTCACCTATAAAGATTACTGTTCCCATCACTGCGGTGATAAGTTGGGTAGTACGGGGTCCCTTTGCAAGATGAGATAAAATCGAAATAGCGCTTGCAATTCCTCCTGACGCTATGACCACGGAAATCATAGACATCATGAAAAGGACAAAGAGGATTACCCAGATGTTGAACAGATCAATTCCGTCATTGCCAACGGTTACCGCACGCGCAAACCAAACAACTTCCGAGAAGAATGTGTTTAGCGATAACTTTTGTTGTCCCCATGCAAGCAGAAGCCCTGCACCAACTGCCACACCAAGGCTTAGAAACAGACGCGTTGTTATCACTGCTAAAGTGATAGCGAGCAGCGGTGGAATAACACTATACCACCACACAACTTTCCCATTATCAGGTACGACATTGGGAAATTGCCACATCAGCAAAAAACATATCGCCAAAAAGATTGGTACGCATATCAGAGCTTTTTGTTTATAACTCAAAGATTACCTCAAGAAATGTTAATGAGCGTTAATGATTGCGTTTAGATAAAATATCATATACAGGCAAAAAAATCAAGATCTTCCTTCATAACACTATCAAATGTAGTAAGTGCCTCGGTGTTGATCCTCGTCTACAAGTCTATGAATGGACAAAACGTATGTGTATGCCTACCAACACTATTTTTACACATTCTTTTTTATTTGAAGACTTTCCGTGTGTAGTATATAATAACCTAAGCAATATAATAGTTGTCTTTTGTAACCTTTGGAATTAAGATTACTTCAAAATACTTGTCGGAGCAATTATAAATGAATAGAAAAACCGATAAACCAAACATTCTCTTTATCATGTCAGACCAGCACAGATACGACTACCTGGAAACCCATGAGAATGCCCCTGATGCCCTTAACACCCCGAACCTACGCAGGTTGACAGAAATGGGAGTTAATCTTCCAAACTGCACTGTGAATGCTCCAGTTTGTGCGCCATCACGTATCGGCTTAGCAGCTGGAATACAACCGTCGCGTTTAGGATCACTGGGGAACGGTAGTTTTTACCCAACATCTGTCCCAACATATTATCAGCAACTCCGAGACCATGGATATCGCGTCGGATGTGTGGGCAAACTTGACCTTGCCAAACCTGATGGATATAACGGTCGCTACGGTGACCGCCCCCGCGCTTACAACTGGGGATTTACGCACCCGGAAGAATGCGAAGGAAAGATGCATGCTGGTGGCTCCGCAACACCTATTGGACCCTATACACATTATTTACAAGAAAAAGGATTGTTAGAGAAATTCCATCAAGATTATCGAAACCGACGTTCCTCTGGTGGTTGGATAAAAAACGGTTCGTATGACTCCGTGCTTCCGACTGAGGATTTTGAGGATTCATATATCGGCAGACGTTCAACTGAATTTATTGAAAATATCCCTGATGACTTTCCGTGGCACCTATTCGTGAGTTTCGTTGGACCGCACGATCCGTTCGATCCGCCCACTGAATACGGGGACAAGTATCGCAATGCAGAAATGCCTGCCCCAATTGTAGACAACATGGAAGGAAAACCTGAATGGGTAAGAAAACGTACCGTTAATATCAGTCCTGAAGAGATTAAGGTGACGCGGCAACAGTATTGCGCAGCAACAGAATTGATTGATGACCAAATTGGGAATATGCTCCGTGCATTAGAAGAACGGGGTATGCTTGAAAATACCTATATCATCTATTCAAGCGACCACGGGGAAATGCTTGGTGACCATGGACTTTACACAAAAAGTGTGGCTTATGAGGCATCGCTGCGCGTTCCGCTCATTGTAGCAGGACCGGGAATAGAAGATAATCGTGTCTCAAATGAGTTGGTAGAACTCATTGATATCAATCCTACTATTTGTGATTTGGTGGGAGTGCCGGTTTTAGAGAATATTGACGGACAATCAATCGGACCAGTGGTACGCGGAGAAACTGCAACGCATCGTTCAGAAACAGTCAGTCGACTGGGAAACTTCACTTGCATTCGGACACAGACACATAAGTTAATAGAAAATAGTGATGAATTCATGGAACTGTATAATCTTGTAGAGGATCCAGATGAATTACACAATATCGCTGAGTCCGAAAAGAAACTTGTTGAAGAATTGCGTTCACTGATGAATAGCCGATATGGACCAAGCCTTGTTGAGTAATATGTTTCCTACAACAATTATGGTGAATTATAAAAATAGAAGTCTTCGTCCCCGGTAGGCGAAGTTTCCTAACCTCGCTGGTGCAGAGTGTTCAATTAATTCTAAAACCTATCATAATCAAGGATGAAATCTTCCTACAAGAATGAAAAGCAGATGGTAACAGGCGTTATCTTGGCAGGCGGAAAGAGTCGGCGGATGGAACAGAATAAGGCACTGCTTCGCCTCGGCAACGAAACACTCATAGGTCACGTTATCCACCGCATGCAATCCATCACGGATGAACTCCTGCTTATCACCAATAGCCCTGATGAATATAGGCATCTCGGTATTACGATGCACGGTGATATTATTTCAAATGTGGGAGCATTAGGCGGTATTCACGCAGGTTTAAGTTATGCTTCACACGAAACAGTGGTCTGTGTTGGCTGCGACAATCCCTTCCTAATGCCTAACCTGCTCTCCTATCTCGTCGCTGTTTTAGGTGAACATGATGCTGTGATGCCTTATACGGACAATGAGGATGGACAAATTACCCTTCAAACACTGTGTGCAGTCTATTCAAAACGCTGCTTACCGATTATTGAACAGATGCTAAATGAACCCGACCTACGCGTCCACGCCCTACAGGAAAGCGCGAATGTCCTTACCCTTGCCCCAGAAATTTGGAAAACGTATGATTCTGAGGGATACTCGTTTTTCAATGTCAACACACCAGAAGATTTTGAAGAAGCACAAACTATCTACGATACCTTGCGCGAATTAGTGTAGATCGTTATCCCAAGCAATTCCACTTCCAACTTTCTTGGTTACTTATTCCGAGATTACCTTCATTTCCAAACGTATTTCAAAGGAAATTTTATATTCTAACCACTTTTTCACAAAAAATTTTCATTTTATGCAACCTTTTCCTCCTTGCATGTATCATTATGTCATAAGGGAATTCCATTAGGAGACACTTATGCAAAATAACGATGTTACACTAATTCAACAAATTCTCAGTGGCGACCAAAACGCGTTTACGGCATTGGTAAAAAAATATCAAAAGCAAGTCCACGCGTTTGCATGGCGGAAGTTAGGTGACTTCCATCTCGCTGAAGAGATCACGCAAGACGCTTTTCTTAAGGTTTATAACCAACTCTGGACACTTAGAGACCCGAATCGTTTTGCCGCATGGCTATACGCTATTGTTAAGAATTGTTGCTTAGCGTGTTTTCGAAAAATGCAGCTACCGATTGAATCTCTTGAAGCTATGCCTGAAGCAGAGTTAGAGAGAGTTTTCTATAACCAATATCTTGAGGAACAGCGCGAAGAGAGTGCCGATAAAAAACGGCATGAAGTTGTAAAACACCTTCTCAACAAATTACCTGAGAATGAACAGACTGTGGTAACCCTTCACTATCTCGGTGATATGCGTTGTGAAGAGATTAGCGAGTTTTTGGAAGTGCCGGTGAATACCATTAAGAGTAGGCTTCATCGGGCAAGAAATCGATTAAAGGAGGAAGAATTGATGGTTCGCGAAACATTGGGTGGTTTTGAACTGCCAGACAATCTTACAGAGAATATTATGGAATGGATTCAGATGAATGAACCCGGTGTAGCGGCTTCAGTAGGCACATTAGCTAAAACATCGGATGGGACGCTTTATGCAGTGATGGGTTATGAGAGTATTTACAAATTACCCACGGGTGAAAACAATTGGCAGCTTGTTAACGAAGAATTTTTCCGTCAAGAGACCGAGGGTGCCATTCCTATTGCTGAACACAACGGAACGCTTTATATTATTCCGTCTGATGAGTTGTTTGCTTCAACTGATGCGGGTAAAACTTGGGATTCCATCGGTCCTTGTCCAAAGGGACATGTAAGAGAATTGTTGATCGCAGAAGATGCTTTTTACTTAACCCTTAATGAAGGTATTTTCCGATCTGATGACGCTGGAAATTCGTGGGCAAACATAAACGATGGTTTAGACAACCGTTTGACAACGGACGGCGAAATTTGCACATTACGAGTGAGTCAAGACACGCTGTTTGCTGGAACTTATCTGGGAATATACCGCTTTAAAACAGAAACTTGGGAACACCTGCAGTTGCCGGTGGACAACACTGTGATAGTGAATTGTTTAGCGGTGTCCGATGATAATATCTACGTTGCAGCAAAGGTAAATATTCTGGAAGGTGACGGAACGCCTTTAGAAAATTACCATAATTTGTGTGATATCAGTAAGGCTTCATGGTGGGTATTCCGATCAACCGACGGTGGCGATTCTTGGGCAGATATAACGCCTTCAGATGCCCGGAATCTAATGGCGGAAACGTTGCCTCCGATTAAACTGCTGGCATCTAAAAAAACACTCTTACTAATAGCTGGAGAAGAGGGTGTTGTGGCTCGCTCAATTGATTGTGGAAATACTTGGAAATCTATAGAACAGTCCGGTATTACACCTATGCAGTTTAGCGTAAACTGTGCTGCAGCTTTAGACGAAAACACGTTTTATACCGGAGGAATCACTGGAATTCATCGTTCAACAGATGGTGGTAATACCTGGCACCGATTCAATACAAGGTTTGCATGCCGTGTGGAAAACTTAGTTAGTTTGAATACGAGTCCAGATTCTAAAATGTCATACACACTTTACGCGACAGTTTCGGGAAGTGTGGTCAAATCAACTGATGGAGGTAGTTCGTGGACTGCTGTTGGCATTGAACTGCCAAAGATTACAAGTGAAGTGCCAAAATTCAATTCAAAAGTGAAAGATAAGGAATATACGCCGCGAATTGTTCAGATTTCCGAGGCAAACGGCATTCTGTATGCAAAAGCAATTCGGCGAAATTGTGAAACGGCTTATTATCGTTTAGTTCCCGAGAAAAATTGCTTAGAAGCTGTTGAGGGAACACATTGTTTAACGCCTATTGAGGGAAAGACACCTCCTTCACGTGATTCAGGAAGACTCATGTGGAACGTGTTTGGGAAAGCAACATTTCCCTTTGATTCTGATCGGCTACCGGGACAAGAGGTACAAATTTCCTTTTCCCGCTCTACAGACCCTGATGCAGATGTTGAGCCCTTATCAACTGAGATAATACGGGAGAATCCGAAATTTGGTGCAGAAGGCTTTTTAAAACTGTTGGGTCAAGTAGAAGGCGATCATCAACTGGCTTACAAATTGATGCAGGAAGGTTTATACGGCAACTTCGCGGTGAGTGGAGAAACGTACTACATGGAGTACAACTATAAACTCTTCAGATGGAAACCGGGTGATACAAGATGGTCCGATACAGGTGTCCAAGAAACTTGCGAACTCACACATGAAAATATGTCGCACGGTTTTAAACTTGGGACATCAGGTGAAACAGTATATGTCGGTAAGCGAGATGGACAACTCTTTCAATCGCTTGATGGTGGTGATAGTTGGAACGATATCACAGAAAATCTGCCGCAGTCTGTTGAGTACTTCAATCAAATTGTCTTTGCCGACTCAACGGTTTACGTTGCAGCCGATAAAGGGGTCTTTAAGTCAATAGATGGTGTTATTTGGAATACAATTACCGATAAAGCAGAGGAAACTGTAATTATCAAGTCGTTAGCAACAACAGAGGATGCTGTTTATGGCGCAAATAATGACGGTATCTATCAATTAGAAAAGAAAACAGGGACTTGGGAACAAATTGCACCTGAAATTCCCGATACTGTAACTTCTCTGGTTGTTGATGGAGATGCCTTTTACGTTGGCACGGAACATCGTGGTGTGCTTCGTCCTGAACGCGCAGAGGCATAGTGCCTAATAGCAATTAACGTGACTTATCCTATTTTCCGAACGGCGAATCAACGCTAAATACGCTTTTGGCATTTGCCGGGTGCGGTTTCCTAAACAATTCAGAATACCATATGCGTATTCTGACATACCCATAACGTCAATGTAGCGTCCAGATTTGTTATTATACGCATCCCAGTAGGAGCGATCTCCGAATCGCGACCGAACTGTAGGAACAGTTGGGAATCCAAATCAAGAAATCAACGGTATGAACGCCATTTAGGCGTTCCCCGGGTATGAATACCTTTTGGCATTCCCCGGAGTTCTCTCCTACAGAATTGACAGTTATGATGTGGTTTCCTATGTAGGAGCGATCTCCGAATCGCGACCCGTTGTAGTCGGGAATCGGAATTCCCTCGGACAGTTCAGGAATGCAGCGTTAATTCAAAAATCTACCAAAAATAAAGGAAATTAAGCATGTTATTGACATTGATTCAAAAAGAGATGATGCATCATATTCTTAGCGTTCGATTTATTGTGCTGCTCCTGATGTGTCTTTTGCTTGTTCCACTCACTCTTTCTATGAATTATCAGCATTACCGTCAAAACCTTGTTGACTATCAAGAAGCTGTCAAACTTGCTAACGCTGAAGAAAAAGAAGTTAATACGAACATGGGATTGGATCCAGAGTTGGAAGTTGCAAAACTTTTCCTGAAACCAACACCATTGAGTGTGTTCGCTAACGGATTAGGAGATGCACTGCCGAGTTATCTCGGTATGACACGCAATGGCATTATACAAGGTCCTTCTGGACTGATTTCTGCTTCGCTTTCTTATCTTTTAGGACATCTTGACTTTCTTTTTCTTGTGGGCACTGTTTTCAGTTTGCTCGCGCTTCTGTTTACTTTTGATGCTGTTGCCGGGGAAAGGGAGGCAGGAACACTCCGGATAACTTTGGCAAATTCCCTGCCTCGTGACATCTTCTTGTGGAGTAAATTAATTGGCGGATACATGGTGTTTGTTGTTCCATTCTTAGTGTCATTTCTGTTCGGATTGCTTTTGTTAGTTGCTCAGGGCTTCCCGTTGGGTGAACCAGAGATTTTTCCACGTGTCATTAGTTTGATACTTGTCTCGTTAATCTATATCGCAGTCTTTTTCGCTATAGGGACAGTAATTTCCACCTACTTAGACAATTCCAAAACAGCACTCATCGTCGCTTTTACCGTATGGGTGTTCGCCGTGCTGATTACACCACGTGTTGGGTTTCTCGGTGCTAAATTCATCGCCCCGACACAAACTTCGCAGAGTGTCTATCTGGAAAAAACAGCCGTTCGCGAGGATATCAATGCAGGAATAAAAGAAGAGTGGAATAAAATATATGATGAGGTCTGGAAAGGTCGATCTCGACGAGTTCCTTTTGAAGAACAGTTTGCATTGAATAGAGAGGTTGATAAACAGGCAAGACCGATTCATGGGGAGTTTCGACAGAAATTCAATGACAGAATGGACAAGATAAATCAACGTTATAAACGTGAGCACGCAAGACAAGAAGGTGTAGCTGAGACACTTTCTCGTATCTCACCAACATCCTCTCTCATTTATCTCTCTACAAACTTGACGCAGACTGGAAAGACAAAAAGGAATAACTACTTTCAAGCTGGAGAACGCTACTATGATATCCTTGATGAAGATTGGTTTAGTAAAGTCATAGATCATGTGAGTTCGAGATCGGCGGATCCAAAGAAAAACATCAAAATTGCGCAACCGCCAGATTTGAAAACTCTAACCTTAGGTGAGACATTCCGTCAATCCTTAATGGATATACTGCTACTCGGTCTTTTTGCCGTGGTGTTAACAACCGTAGCGTTTCTAAAATTCTTCCGTTCAGATATTTAAAAGGGAAATATTAGGGTTTCAGAACTGTGAGCGAATTCAATTCATTGGTGTTGTAAGAGCAAATTTTCGTAATTCTAATATCAGATTATTCATACTGAAAATATTATGATTACATTTATCCGCCGAGAGAACTCCTTGATAACCTAATGACATTCCGATTTGCTGCAGCAGTTTTCATTATACTGTTGCCTGTTGTTGCTATGACTACTGTGCTTATCAAAGATTACGGAAGACGGTTGGCAAGTTACGACACTGCGATGACGCGGTGTTCCAGCTCGCAGATGTTCTTGAGTTGATCGATCACACTCTCAACCAACATACGCTTTTTTAGCAAGCGTTTATCTAATATCGACATCAGTTTGTTTTCCATTGCCTACCTTTCAAATGCTAATAAAAAATCGTCAATATCACAAAAAAGTACTATAATAATCCATTGAGAACTCTTTTTGGTATAGGTTGCTTACCTCGTTACGCCAGAGGAGTTTCCTCTTGAACCACCTATCTCTTATATTGAACTCACGTTAGATACGAATGAAACCCAACGCATCCTCACATTGACAGAGCAACAATTGTTGAGTTTGGTTACATCTACACTAATGCGGCATTTAAACGCTGCGTCCTCCGTATAAACGAGATGAACTTTGTCTTTCGCAATAAGTAGATATGGGATTCAGTTTTCACCATTATATCACACCTTAATAATTCCCACCTAATGTTTTTATTTGACATTTCCCTTTTAAAATAGTAAGATTTCAACTGACGAAACTTAAATACCTATTGAGAGCATGGGTATCCCATATCTAATGTAAATTGGGTATTTAGGTTTCGTCACCAGGGATACCCTTCCTTGTTTTAAAAGGTTGAAATAGGGTATTCAGTGACTTATATTGGAGAACATCAAAATGTAAAACTTATAAATTGTGGAGAATTACAATGAGAAAACGATTTTGCTTTATTGCACTGTTGCTACTAAGTTTTGTTTTATTTCCGGTAAGTTCTAACGCCCTTGACCCATTTACAGCCCGTGTTATCTATTTCCAACCTGCAGACGTTGACGATCCAAATATGCCTGATTTAATACGTAATCGCATGGAAGATGTCCATGAATTCTATGCCAGTGAAATGGATAGGCATGGTTTTGGACATAAGACTTTTCGTATTGAAAAAGATGTAAACGATAAAATTGTTGTTCACACTATCAATGGCAAACATAATGCCGACCACTATGGCAACGTACCGAAAACACATATTGCCATGCAACCTGAACTTCCTAAAGAATTCCTCAATCACAAGAATGCAAATATCTTTTTCATTGGTGGCATAAAGCACTATAATAATGGCACAGGTGGAATTGCACTTGGTGTTGTTTTTTGGGTGCTGGTAATAATGGCGGATATGCACTTATTCCTACAAGAAACATGGAATTTGATGTCGTTGTTCATGAAGTTGGGCATGTATTTGGTTTATCACATAATCAACACAGAGATAATCCTGATTTTGTGATGGGACGCAATGCTGGAGACGATGGATTCGCACATCATGAGGCACGATGGCTTGACAAGAGTTCATATTTCAACCATAACCCGCAGCCAATAGGTGTGATACCAACATTAACGAGAATCCATCCCATAATGCGTGTTCATGATGATATTAAGTTGAATATAGACATTCAAAGTCCAAATGGTGTGCATCAAGTAGAAATAGCGCGCACTTCAGATCGCGCTGTTGTCGCATGGGATTATATGAATGGACAACCAAAAGTAACAGCCAGATTTGATTTTGATAGGTGGGCATTAGAAGCAGATAAAAACCGCATTTGGATCCGTATCATTGACACACAAGGTGCTTTGAGTCAAACGTTAAGAGATATTATTATACCTTCGCGTCCGCGTCAAAAGAATCCAATAGAAACGCCACCTGACCCCGAACCAAAGCCTGAAGTTGAACCTACTCCCAAACCTGAACCGCCTAAATTTGTGCCGACTCGCGGGCATCTCACAACATCGTGGGCAAAAATGAAAAGACGGAGATAATCCTTATTCAGAAAAGGATAAAATTACCTTTTAATTGAATTGAACCTGTGTTATAATTTGTTGGGAGGGCAGACAATATGTCTACCCTCATTTGTGCAATACTACCTATGTGTGCGTATTTTATTAGCAACGCGTTTTAAGTCGCGTTCTGCTGCTTTGAGTTTACTCAAAGTTCTACGCAATTTGGCTTGTGCTTGAGCCCGTTTTAGACGGTATTGCGCTCTGCTGGTTGCCATTGTTGGTAACCTCCAGCATTTATAGCACTTTGGTTTTATAGCACTACCAAAGTGCTATAAACTACATTTTGTGGTTATGTTAATAATTGATTCATGAAAACTTTACACACAAAACTTTTCCGATCTCACTCGGTATTAGTAGAGCCCGCGCCATGTGGCGCGGGTGAGATACTCTACCAAAGTTTCATGATGTTAATAGGATACTACATAGAGAAACAGGTTGTCAAGTCAAAATCATGCTTTCATTTACGAATTTATGAAAAACCGATTCCATGTCTCTGTAGTTGTATTTATAGCATGCCTCTGCTACATAAAGCGGTGTATATGCTACCTTGTAGTGATGATGGCTTCCATACCATGCGCGCTTTAGCAGTGACCAGAATCCTTCAATCGTGTTTGTATGTGTATCACCTTCAGCATATTGTTCTTGATGGTTGATAATTTGATGTTTCATTTCCTTGCCGATTGTAGTATAGGCATGGAATTCATCTGTCATGAGTTCCGAGTCTTTGGTATTGACATAACGTTTTATGAAGTTGTAAATAACGCGCCCTGTCAATTCCGTTGCTACTTCTGCCACGACTTTTCCGCCACGTTCAACTGCACCGAGTATTGCTGTTTTCTCTGTGCCACGTCCGCGCTTTGCGGGTTCTCTGTCTTCCTTTTTGTTTGCCTTGCGAGGTTTACCCCCTATGTAAGTTTCGTCCGCTTCTACGATACCTTGTAGCAATGCACCGCCTTTACGTGCCATTTCAGCACGAATACATGTTTCCATACGCCATGCCGTTTTCTGATTCAGTTTCAGGTCACGCGCGAGTTGATGGGTGGATAGGCTTTTCTTTGCATTCAACATTAAACTGATTGCTAAAAACCATTTCTGCAAAGCAATCTTTGTGCCGTGAAATATCGTGCCATGTGTCACCTTAAAACTTGCCTTGCAATCAGAACAATGCCATCTGCCGACTCTGCCCGTGCCGGACTCCTTTTTCCTCACTATATCCACACTGCCACAGTGGGTGCAAGTGGGTTTATCGCTCCATCGGATTTTTTCAAGGTGAGAAATACATGTTTCTTGGTCAGGAAACTGTTCCATAACTGTCAATAAATCCATCAATCTAACTCCTTTGGGATTTTATGAGTTGATTATTTCTGATGGATTATGCTATAGTATTGGCAAGGTTTGAAAATCAGAAATAGACAACTCGGATTTTCACTTGAATTGGGAGGTTGCAGCCTCCCAATTTCATTGCGATAATTATAGCATGTTTTTACCTAATTTGTCAATAAAAAAACGCTGATAAATGTAGTCTACGACTATGTTTATCAGCGTTTTTAAAAAGTAAATTTTCAATCGAACTTTAGTGATTCTGAATCCCATATCTACTTATTGCGTTGTCTTTTACCGATCAATCCAACCTGTGTCTGCCTCGATTTCTATTATTTAACTGAGGGAACTTTTCAAGACATTTAAGGCACAAAATTACGAATTTGCAACCCTCTCACCTATAATATCTGTCACGTGTCACAAGGCAATGTTGTTAATTAGGAGATACACATGAAAAACGATGATGTTAAGTGGGTTAAGCAAATCTTAGCAGGCGACGAGGATGCCTTCACCGCTCTTGTGAAAAAATACGAAAAGCGGATACACGCGTTCGTATGGCGGAGGGTAAGGGACTACCACATCGCCGAAGAGATTACGCAGGATACTTTTCTCATAGCTTATGAAAAACTTGGTACGTTGAGAGACCCAAACCGGTTTTCGGGCTGGCTTTATATGATTGCCACTCGTCGCTTCCTCACATGGTGCGATGAAAAAAGAATCCCGATGCAATCCTTAGAAGCAATGAGTGAAGCAGAAATAGAAGCCCTGTTTTATGCCCAATACATGGCAGAACAGACGGAAAAGTTGACGACGGAAAAGCAACGCGAAGTCGTTGAGTATCTCCTTCAAAAATTACCGTCGCGTGAGCGGACAGCCGTGGTACTTCACTATCTGAGTGAAATGACGTGTGAAGAGATTGGTGAATTTCTGGAGGTATCGCCGAACACGGTTAAAAGCCAACTCCATCGCGCTCGGAAGCGGCTGAAGAAGGAGGAGTCTATGGTTCGCGAGACATTAGGCAACTTTCAGAACTCTGATGACCTCATGGATGACATTATGAAATGGACGCTGGTAAATGAACCAGGTATATTGGGAGAGGTAGGTGCTTTGTCAATAACTTCCGAAAATACGCTCTATACCGTTATAGGGGATGAAAGTATTTACAAATTGCTGGCGGAGGAGGGCGCATGGCAGCTTGTCAATGACACCTTCCTCCGTCAAGACACTGGAGGCAATATACCTATAGCGGAACGAGACGGCACGCTCTATATTATTCCGTCCAATGAGTTGTTTGCTTCCACTAACGGTGGTGAAACTTGGCACATGGTCAGTGCTTGTCCAAAGTGGTATGTTAGAGAATTAATGGTCACGGAAGATGCTTTTTACCTTTGTCTGAGTGGTGGTATTTATCGGTCCGATGACGCTGGCAATTCTTGGAAGGATATAAGCAATGGCTTAGACAATCGCTTGCCCGAACACTCAGGAATTCATTCGTTACAAATGAGTCAAGGCACTCTATTTGTGAGAACCGATCTGGGACTCTACCGTCTTGAGACAGACACTTGGAAACACATACGGTTGCCAGTGGATGATGCCGTGCGTGTTGGCTCCTTAGCAATATATGAGGACCAAATCTATGTCATGGCATCAGAGAATATTTTAAGGTTCTATGGAGCACCGGAAGATATTTGGAAGCGACTGTGGAAAGGTGAGATACGTTCGTGGTGGATTTTCCGCTCAACCGATGGCGGTGACTTATGGAAAGACATAACACCTACGGATGCCTGGGACCCAATGGGTAGGGGACCAAGTATAACGCTGCTGGCTGCAGAAGAGACGCTCTTGGCAATCGGGAATGATGACGGCATGATAGCACGCTCAGTTGATTGTGGCGACACTTGGACATCTATGGAATCCTCAGGTATTTCTCCTATGCAGTTCAGCGTACGCTGTGCTGTAGCTTTGGATGGAAACACGTTTTATACTGGGGGCAGCAGCGGGATTCATCGTTCAATTGATGGTGGGAAAACGTGGCATCGCTTTCATACCGGACTGGAAAGCCGTATTGATAATTTAGTCAGTTTCGTGGCAGATCAGGCACCAAACAGATCTACAGCACTTTACGCCAGCGTTGGTAAACATTTTGTCAAATCGAACGATGGCGGAAAATCGTGGGATGCTGTCAGCTTGGATGTGAATCCCAAAGAACGCCTACACCAAAAGCAACAACCGGAAATTGTACAGATAGAAAGTGCCAATGACGTTCTCTATGCAAAAGGAATTCAAAGAGTTTGTGAAACCGCTATTTTTCAATTGTCTTCTGATGGCAATGCACTCAGTCCAGTTACAGAGGCTCCACCTTCTTTCAGTTCGGCTGGATTGATGCACAGGATACTAAAAGGGAAGCATTTTATTTTCAGAGACAAACGACGGTCAGGCCCGGAGCTCCGAATTGGTTTTTCTGGTGTATCTGATTCTCTATTGGATGAGTTATCAAAAATTCCTGATTTTGGAGCATCTCGATTCTTTGAAAGGTTGGTAGAAGTACAAGCAGATGTGCCATTGATATATGAATTGATATGGGAAGGATTATGGGGAAGTTTCGCAGTCAGCGATGAGACGTTTTACATGGAATATAACTATAAACTGTTCCGATGGAGACCTGGGGATTCGGAATGGCACGATACCGGTGTGGAGGAAACTGGTGAGCTCTCCCGTGAGACGTTGTGGAGAAGTTTTAAAATCAAAACGTTGGGAGAAACCGTCTATGTCAGTAAACGGGATGGGTGTCTCTTACAGTCGCTTGATGGCGGAGACACGTGGAACGACATTACATCAAGTCTTCCGCTATCTGTTGAACATTTCAAAGAGATAATCTTTGCAGGTTCAACGGTTTACGCAGCGACTGACAAAGGGGTTTTCGATTCAAATGATGGTGTTATCTGGAGTCTGCTTACCAATGAAGTGGAAAAGCCTGTTATCATCAAGTCGTTAGCTACAGCGGGAGATTCAGTTTATGGCGCTAACGATGCAGGTATCTATCGCCTACAGAGTAATACAAATACTTGGGAACAGGTCGCGCCCGAAGTATCGGGTGTTGTGACTTCTCTCGTCGTTGACGAAGATATGTTTTACGTCGGCACAGAGCAGCGAGGCGTGCTTCGCTTTGAACGTTCAGCATAAACCTATGACAACGCTTCGACTAATTATCCAGCGAGAATTTGTCTCAAATGTTCTGACCTCTCGATTCATGATCGGTTTTGTCGTCTGTCTGATTTCAACATCTGCTGCCATTTTCGTTCAGGTTGCGGATTACGAAAAACGATTGGCTGCGTATCACGTTGCCGTTCAAGAACATCAAGACGAGACGCGAACATGGGACCTCTATAGCCAAATTAATCCGAAAGCACACAGAAATCCGAACCTGCTCAGTATCTTTAACGTAGGGATGGAAAAATCTGGTGCGGATATGGTAAGTATTGATCTCGCTACACCTATTTGGGAAAAAGAGGCGCAAAAACAGGGTTCGGACAATCCTTTCCTCTCAATTTTCCTTTCTGTTGATGTCATTTTTGTCTTCAAAATCGTGCTCAGCGCTTTGGCAATCTTGTTCGCTTACAACACGATTTCAGGAGAGAGGGAGAATGGCATGCTAAAATTGGTATTATCCAACCCAATTTCAAGGGACGCGCTCGTGCTTGGAAAATACTTAGGTGGCATGTTGTCCTTGTTCCCAATTGTAGTGATTAGTTTCGCTGTTGGACCCGTTATTGCCTTCGCCTCTCCCGCGACTACTTTCAATGGCAGCGATATACTACGCCTCTTTATGATACTCATTATCTCACTATTATATGTGTCAGTCTGTTATCTTTTAGGATTGCTCTTATCTGTATGGACAAAGGCTGCAGCAACTACACTGATCCTCTCAATGTTTATTTGGGGAATTCTGACGATTGTTCACTCAAATATAGCAACCTTTGCAGTCGCGAAATTTCCGCCGCATAAACTTCAATCCGAAAAAGAAACTCGGCAACAGATTGAAAATATATGGGAAGATTTCAAGGTAGAACGTGATGCCTATATTCTCAAAAAATGGGGATATAAATACCCCGTAAGCGCGATTTCTCAGAAAGGAGCGCTCTCAATACAGATTACCATGAGTTCGCCATGGGAACTTGGGTTTAAAGAGTTATACACCATTAAACCGATTCACAATGCGGATGTCTCTAAATTTCAGCAGGTATTAGGTTATCAAGAACCCCTCCGCATTGATTATGCAAATCAAGCTGAAGAATTTCTCAAGCGGACGGAAGAAATTAGCGAAAGAAACAGGCAACTTGCAAGAGATATTTCCCGGATTTCTTTCGCGGACGCATACCGCTTTGCTGTAGGGAAGATAACCGGTACGGACCGGAAAAGTTACAACGATTTTATGGATCAGGCGAGGGGGTATAAACGTCAGATTGTTGATTATCTAACTGATAAGAACGCATTTTCCGAACAAGCATGGTTTTCAAGCGATATAGGGGCGGCAGAATTCGTAGACTTACCCGTTTTTCAGCACCGATATAATTCCGTTTCTGAGAGTCTTTTTCGCGCATTGGGTGATGTTTTCATCTTGTTAGCATGGAATGTGATTCTGTTTATGGGCGCATACCTATCGTTCCTTCGATATGAGATAAGTTGAAAAGGAGGGTTATCAGTTGTCAGTTTGTGACTGATAACTGACAACTATTATAGTAGATTTTACAATTAACTTTACATCTGAATTGTAGGAGGGAACTCCGATTCTCGACTATTAGTGGTTTCGTCGCGATTCGGAGATCGCTCCTACAGAATATATGTGAATTTATTTACAAAATTTACTATAACCGATAACTATTAAAATGATTTGGCACATTGCAAAGAAAGAGATACATCACAATCTCATGACGTTACGGTTCGTTTTGATGATCATTCTTCTGCCTGTCCTGATGGTGGCGAACGCGCTCATATACGGATTCGGTAATACGGGATACACCGAAGAAATGGACAATTATAATCGTAAAGTGACACAGAGATTGGCGCATATTGAGAGATTCGCCTCGGAAGGTCTGGGAAAATTGGCAATGATAGGCCCAGGCGAAATACCGAAGCGTCCAAGCCAGTTGAAATTTTGTGCCGATGGGGCTGATGAGTCAATACCGCGTTCTATCACAATAGCAGACCGCACAAACTACGGCAGGGGCGGGAACGAGAGAGAAGCATATAGATGGCGAGAGATGTGGTCCTTAGAATATCTACCTTCAAATCATAGCGGTGACGCAACCACACTTATCAAAATTGACTGGGTCTTTATCGGTATCTTCATGAGTTTCTTTGTGATACTATTCACTTTCGATGCCATTGCTGGGGAACGCGTCCAAGGGACACTGAGCCTAATGATGTCTAACCAAATCTCCCGAGGACAGATGTTATTAGCGAAATACTTAGGTGCGTTTTTTACACTTATGGTTCCACTCACAATCGGTATCCTGATGAACTTGTTGATTATCTATGTTTCAGGGAATATTCCTTTTGATTCAGGCGATTGGCTCCGAATTTTGGGAATGGTCGGGCTTTTTGCGTTGCATATCTCTATCTTTATTTTTTTAGGGCTGTTTTTCTCCAGTCTGGTATCAAATGCTATAACCAGTTTAGTCTGGCTTCTCTTAAGTTGGGTATGTTTAGCATTTATTTTTCCAAGCCTGCTCGGTATTTTTGTTGGCACTCTTGATCCGATTCCATCAATAGAGGTAATTTCATCGCGTAGACAAACCCAATTGGCAAACATTGAAAATGAATTTCGCCCTTTGGAAATATCGGAATCAGGTAAGTTAAAACAGGCACCCTCTCCCGATAATCCCGTGGCTACACATCGTTGGGCTGCCTATCTTACATCCATTGGGGAAACGAAAACCCATATAGCGGATAAGTATGTAGACCAGCAATTTAGACAAGTTCGACTCGCTCGCGAACTCACCCAAATCTCTCCAATAGCATGTTTCCAATATGCAATGGAAGGGCTCGCAAACTCAGGGATTACCAGCTATATGAATTTTGTCCAACAAGTTCGCCGCTATAGACAAACATTTTTAGATTTCATAAAATCAGAGGATAGAAGTGATCCGGACAGTCTTCATATTTATTTTGTGCGAGAAGGTTTATCTCAGAAACCAGTAAATCCAGACGCTGTACCAAGGTTTGAAGAACAGACCTCGTATCAAAGCGTCCTTTTTCCCACCGTACTGTTAATCCTTTTTAATGTCCTGTTCTTTACTGCAGCACAGTTGTCCTTCCTCAGATGTGATCTCAAGTGAGGCATTGAGGATTTGGACGCAACACCACGGTATTGAACAGTTAATGCTGAACTTTAACTTATCGAAAAAACGCTCACCCCACCCGACTCGTCACCAACAGCAATATACTGGTCATTCGGTGCCCAAACGAGGCTTGTGATCCCCGCTGTCAGAGCGGCTTCATGAGCCACCAGAGAACTGCGTCTGCCTCGCAATTGCCAGATGTAGACCCGACCGTCGGCACCGCCTGAGGCCAGCAGTTTTCCGCGATGTTGAAAACGCACAACGCTGAGAAAATCCTGATGTCCGGTAAGCGTAATGGGTCTGGTGCCTTCTGGTCCACGCCCGGAACAATCCCACACCGTAACTTCCTCACTGCCTCCTGTAGCCAAGTATTGACTCGTGGCATCCCACGAGAGTTCTCGCACTTTCGTCAGATAGCCGGACATTTGCAAGTCGTCACCGGTAGACATAATCCAGAAATGTACGGTCGAATCTTGATCTCCGGTGGCGATGTATTTGCCGTCAGGGCTCCACGCAATCACCAGTGATGAGCCTTGCCATTCCAATCGGCGGACGGCCTCCGACTGCTGCGGGTCCCACAGCATGACACCGCCGTAGGCAATTGAGGCAAGTTGTCTTACATGGGGTTTCCATTGGAGGCCAGCAATCGTGCTCTGATGGTCGGGATATTCGCGAACGAGCTCGCCGCCAGCGTTCCAGAGTTTCAACTTACGCCCCGCGGCAGAGGCGAGTATCGGTTTTTCGCCGCCACTCCAAGATAGGTGCTCAACCCATGCTGCGCCCCCGTCAAGCGAATGGGTCGCTTCGCTGCTTGTCATATCCCACAACCGAATTTTCCCATCTTGTCCTGCGCTTGCAAGCACCTTGTTGTCTGGACACCACGCGATTGACATTGTGCCGAATTCATGCCCTTCAAAAGCATGGATAACCGCTTGACGACGACCTTCAAAAATTGTTACCGGACCGAGAACCGACGCGGCAGCGATGTATCTCCCATCAGGTGACCACGCCAGATCAATGACGTGGTCGCTGATGGTTGCGGTCCAAATTTCGCGCAGTTGAGAGGGCTGGACAAAGCGGTTGCTCAGGTTGTTCAAGCGAGACATGCTTCAAACCCTTCAGTCAATTCGGTCCGGTTGAGGTTGCGTCCGATGAAAATGAGGCTATTGTAGCGCTGTTCACCACCCCACGGGCGGTCGGGGCGACCGTCAAAGAGCATATGAACACCTTGGAAGACGAATCGGTTTGGTTCACCCTTGATGCTCAGAATACCTTTCATGCGGAAGATGTCAACACCTTTTGTCCGAAGCAGATCGCCAATCCAATCGTTCAACCGGTCAGCATTGAGGTCACCGGGAGTTGTGATGCCGACCGATGTGACTTCGTCATCATGTTCGTGGTCTGGCTTAAATTCGCGTTCAACACTTGGCTTAACAAGAGCACTGCTGCCAAAGAGTTGAGCTTGAAATTCGTCAGGGTGATGTTCGGTAAACAGCGCGTAAGCACCGGAGCGATTGATCTGCACGTCAAAGCGTAATTCGTCCGCTGTGAGATTCAACGCAATGAGTCGTCCACTCGGTTGAAGCGTGCCACCCACCGAAAGTTCATGCTCATCATCGGAGAAAACCATAACGACTGGTTCAACAGCGGCCTCCAAAGCTTCATCGGTTGACGCATTTACGGGCACTAACGCGACTTTCATCGTCGGGTCAGGCCCTTCTTGGAGAACCAGTTCATGCATGTCTGCCGAAAGGTTATAAACACCGGCCCATTCAAATGGATACTCTGGTTCCATAAACTGTGGGGCAACCTCCATAGCCCGGTCCAGATCGAATCCGCCGACATTGAGAATCTTGTCCATTTCAACCACGGCGTTTTTCGTTCGATAAATCTTCGCTGCACCGTTCATGCTGCGAATTCTGGCTTCCAGTTGATCTAACTCTCCCTCGGTCACAAGGTCAATCTTGTTCAACAAAACGACATCGGCAAAGGCGATCTGTTCACGCGCCTCGTCGCTGTCATCAATGTGCTGCCAGATGTGTTTGGCATCCACCACCGTCGTGACGGAATCCAGTTGCAGTTTCTCCTGCATTTCGATGTCCATGAAGAACGTCTGAGCAACTGGCCCGGGGTCCGCAAGCCCTGTAGTTTCGACCATGATGTAGTCGAACTTATCGCGACGCTTCATCAGATTCCCCAAAATACGGATGAGATCACCGCGCACCGTGCAGCAGATGCAACCATTGTTCATCTCGAAAATCTCTTCTTCGGCACCGATGACCAAATCATTATCGACGCCGATCTCGCCAAACTCGTTTTCAATGACGGCGATACGTTTGCCATGGTTTTCGGTGAGAATACGGTTGAGAAGCGTGGTTTTACCAGACCCTAAAAAGCCCGTTAACACGGTGACGGGGACTTGATCGTTTAGCATGGTTGTGTTCATCTTTTTCTCCTTGTTGAATTTAGCCAGCGGTCAAGCTAACGATGTCTGTCTGCTTCACTTCCGCCAGCGGTTTGTGAATCTTGTATTGCCGAGGCTTTCCCGGTGTCTCCATGATTGCAATGACCGTTTCAATAGGCGGACAGCCTTCTTCGGTGCATTCCAACTGAGTAATCATCACGGAGACGTCATCTGATAGGTCAAAGGCTTGAGAGACCCACGATTTGACTTGGACGAGTTGCCGTGGGTCACTCTCTTTTTGTGAATTGAAAAATTTCAGCTGCATCTGTAAGGCTCCGTTGTATAAGAGGTTAGGATCGCCGATTCTCTTGTAGAAACGGGTTATAACTCCGATTTCCCAATCAAAGCATGTACAATCGTATCAATATTATGTCGGATCATCCCGATGTAGGTGCCTTCAGGTGTTCCCTCGCTTCCCATAGCGTCTGTAAAGAGCTCACCACCAATTTCTACATCAAATCCTTTTGACTTCACAGCAGCTTTCACCGCTTCGAGACTCCGTGAAGAGACGGATGACTCTACAAAAATAGCAGAGATACCCCGCTCCGCAATAAACGTCGCCAATTCCTGTACATCAGCGATACCGACTTCTGTCGCGGTGCTAATACCTTGTAATCCGCGCACCTCAAACCCGTACGCCTTTCCGAAGTAGTTAAAACAGTCGTGTGCCGTCACAAGGACGCGTTGCTGAGATGGCACGCGTTCCACTTGCGACTTTACGTATTCATTAAGTTCCCTGAGTTTCGTGAGGTAGCGTTCGGCGTTGTTTCGGTACAGGACAGTATTATCGGCATCGAATTCACTCAGGGTATCGCGAACCTTGCCCACCGCTTGCATCCAAAGCTTCACGTCAAACCATAAGTGCGGATCGTAGAGTCCCTCGTATTCTGGGGGTGTTAGCAGTAGACTCCGATCTACAGCGTCTGTTACGGCGACCGTCAGCGTATCCCCCGACATCTTCGCAAGGATATTCGCCATTTTTGATTCAAGGTGCAGCCCGTTATAGAAGATGATGTGTGCTAAACCGAGCCTTTGAACATCTTTAGGAGTCGGGTTGTAAAGGTGTGGGTCTACTCCAGGTTCCACTATCCCGGTCACCTCAACGCGCGTACCGCCAACATTTTTAACAACATCAGTAATCATACCGATTGTGGTAACAACGCGAAGTTTATCGTCTGTGACAGCACCCGGTTGTTCCTTCGGATCACAGCCAGACCATACCAGTATACCTATTAAACACACTGCAATGTATATTCTCTGCATAATTTTATACATCTCCTGGCTCGCATACGGGACAAGTCTTACATAGGTACCGATTTACAAGGTGTGCGGAGGCGATTAAAATCGCACCGATACTATAGAAGACCACTTCAAATGTACCCTCAACCGCTGTTCGAGCGGTGGCGATGAATGCCAACGCCACTATCAGTATTAGCAATGCTCGCCAGCTTCGGTGGTGTCGAACACCCCACGCTAAACTCCCGATTGCCAGTCCAATTGCGCCAATGATAAGGTACAATTCAGCACGCTCATTCGCAAGGAAACCAAGACCGATCAAAGGTAAAATGGTTATCAAAAGCGGCATCGCTATGCAATGGATCGCACACGCAAAAGATAGACACGCGCCAGTATTGTCTACGAATTCTTGACTAAAATATTTTTTCATTTTTCTCCTAAATTGTATGGATAGTAATAATATATCTGTCCGTACAACGTATATTAATGTGGGTTCGGTATAAGTAATTTTCGTAGCGCAAACTGTCAGTAAATCAATGGGACCAATGCCATGCGATTACACCAAATCAACGGGACCAATGCTATATAGCATTCCCGTATGGTATTCGCCATGATTCCCCGTGTTCTAAGATGCACAAACTAAATGAAGATTAATTTATTAATTCGGTAATATTTATTTTTTCTAATCCTGGTAGGTGCGGTTTCCTAACCGCACCGGGCATAGTTACAGAATTACCGAATTTATTTTTTAAACTTCATACAGTTTGTGCTACAAAATACCGAACTTACATCATGTTAAAAATTAAGTTTGTACAAAAATTTTACATTCCTACCGGGTTCTGGCATCACAGATTTTATGCGAGACAGATGTTCGCGATATGTTGTATCAAAAAGGTTTTCAACCTCAAAAACCACCATGTTCTCAAGCTGCCACCACGAAAAATTGAGATAACCTCCAATATCATAGACGAGATAGCCGTCAGTCGGTTCCTCAAATTCACCGAGTCGGGTCTGGCTGCCTGAAAAACGGGATGTAACATGCAAATGCAACGGTGTCGGCGTGTAGCTGATGACGAATTTACCGTTGAGGGGTGGGATACGCTCCAGCGGTTGCCCACTGGTTTGAATAGTTCCGTGGATGTAACTCATATTCAACTGAAGATGGATTCGTGAGAGGACCTCACCCCCTATTTGAATTTCCGCCCCATCCATCACAACATCGTGTCCCATGTATTGATAAATCCACAACCATCCCGCCGCCCCGCTGCCCCACTCCTTTTCACCGCTGTGCGTCGGAATAAGGTAGTTCTGTATCTGATTCCTAAAAAGTGCCAGATTGAGTCTGAACCTATCGGCTGCGTATTTGACGAAGAGTTCAGTGCCATAGCCGTTCTCAGATTCCAACTCTGCATTGCCGATTTCGTAGGAATAGACAGCCAAGTGGGGTCCATCGCTGAAAAGTTCCTCAATACCGGGTGCGCGAAACGTTTTCATCAGGGTCGCTCCAGTGCTCAACCTATCCGTCCAATGGTAAATTCCAGAGGTAGCCCCGGAGAAACCGTTGAAATCGCGGCGTCGGACGGCTCCGGCTCGGACAACTGCCCCGGGTCGAAACGGTTCCGAACGCCTAACATCGTAGCGGATAGCCCCCTGTAAGGTGAGTTTGTCAAAGTTACGCTGGTTTAAATAAAATCCTGCCAACGCGAACTCACGGGTGTGCGGCGTCCAGTAAAACCCGCCTGTGGCATGGTCTCGGTACTCACCCCAAATACCCGCAACGGCGTTGTCTAACATGTGAGCCATCGCTGAGACATTGTAGGTTAGCACCCCGAATTCCACACCAAGTGTCCCGTTCGACTCCAACTCTTGATGCTGATAACGCGTATAGGTAGTCTGAAGTTTTACCTTTTCAAGCATCCTTGTATTGAAGCGGTACTCCATCTGCCCTTCATAGCGTTGCTTGTCGAGTGCGATGTTAACGCCGCTGATATGTCCTTCTGGAGAACCAGGAACGCCGTAATCCGAACGATACCTGCTGCCAGCGGCACCGATGAAGCCCCACGGCTTAATCAGCGAGGTGCCCCCTGAAAAATTGACGTTTGAAAGGTCAGTGTTTTCAAGGACACCGACCGGCGTTCGTATGTCAGATGCAAGGCGTCGATTCCATTCCACATTCCCGGCGAAATCACCAATTGGGAAAGTAAAACCTGTTGTTCCCGTCAAACCTGAGTTTACAGATTCACCTTGGAACGTTAGATGCATATCAAGCCGTCTCGGTAGAATTTGCGGTATGTTATTGCTTTTGACATTGATGACACCACCCAACGTACTTGAGCCATAAATGAGCGATGCCGGACCGCGCGTAATTTCAACGCCCTCGGCAGTCGTCGGATCAATGGATACGGCGTGGTCGGCACTGGAGGCGGATTTATCACCTGTGCGTTCGCCGTTTTCGAGAATAAGCAGCCTGTCACCGCCCAATCCACGAATAACGGGACGAGCGATTGCCCGTCCCATCGTTCGTTGTGAAATGCCCGTCTCATTTGCCAACGCGTTCGCCAAGGTCATCCCTAATCGTCTTTGGAGTTCCGCTTCACCCAATGTTAAGTCGGTTGTTTCCTCAAACTGTGAAAGAGAGCGATTTGAACCGTATATCCTGATGGTTTGCAGTTGAAACGGCAACGTCTCCAGTTCAATTTGGAGATAAGGCGTGGAGGCATTGACATCAATTACCTGTTCAAACCGCTGATAACCGACTTTCGAGAACTCAAGCGTCTGCTGTCCTTCTGACACCGCGTCAAACTTAAACCGACCGTTTGTATCGGTTCTTACGCTCCTCTCAAGTCCCTTAATACGGACCGTAACCCCATCAAGTCGAGCACTGCTCTGTGTTTCAACAACCTCTCCTTCCAGAGACCACGTTGTGTTCGAGGCACTTTGGGAATCCTTGAGATAGCAAAATAGACATACTATTATCCCAGACACCAACACGAATAGGTAGGGACGCTTTCTAAGAATCCTTACTGTGGGAGACCTGTGCGAACAGGTACAAGTGCTTAACATGAAGCTCTCCTTATTCAACGGTCACTGGTATCAGAAGTGCCGCTGTGAAGTCCGGATGATCCCCGTGAAGCAGTTGGAGTTTGATTTCCGTTTTTCCTGCTTTCAATCCTTCGAGTCCAAAAGGTAACGCGTCACCGTGTTCCTCGTGTTCCTCGTGGTCATCTTCATGTTCGTGGTCATCGTGTTCCTCGTGGTCATCTTCATGTTCGTGGTCATCGTGGTCCAGATGGATCTTGATAATAGAGGAATCGTAACCCGACAGGCCCAAACTGAAGGCTTCCGCTCCGTCATGGTCATGGTCGTCATGGTCACCCGGCGGGGGTGCTACTTCATCGAGATGGAGTTCTACTTCGTTCGCGTCCAGAAAATGTACATGTATCTCAATTTCTTCACCAGCTTTAACGGTGAGACCGCCTTCATGGTGACCTTGATGTTGATGATAGACCACTTCTCCATCGATTTCCAAGTTAAAGCCGTCGGCATCGGCGTGAAGGGGTGCATCTACGTCATGGTCATGGTCATGGTCATCCGTAATAGGATTATCACTTTCGCTGCAACCGCCCATAAAAGGCAGGACAGCAACAAAAGCGAATAAGAATAATCGTGAAATAGTGACAGTAAAGTCGCGTTCAAAAAAATACGTAAACATTATATTCTCCAATTTTTATTTTACGGCACAAAATACGTGCCAAAAATTTTTATGACTATAGCACAAAGTGTGCTTGATATAATAAATAGAAATGCAAATAGTAGATGTGTAGGTGCAAAGATAGTGCGAATAAAAAGGTGCACAAAATATTGCTCTTCCTACATATCTTAAACTATAGGTAAATTGCAGAAAATGGGAACGACAGATACAAAGACATGCAAATCTTTGCAAGCACGGTTATATCTATCCATTGTTCGCCTTTATGGCTTCTACAGAGTTAGTATCTTCTGCAAGAAATTATAACCAAGATAGATTATATCTTTAGATTTCAAAATTAATATTAGATGGAATTGGAGAATATAGGTGGCGCGCGACTTTGAATATTTGTGGTGGGTGTTAAGGGCACAAAAACGACCTTGCTGGGTGAAGGTTTATCAGAGCAAGGGGAAGGTAAGACTATAATTGTTGGTTGGATTTGAAATTCAATGTGGCTGTTAATGAATACACACGCTGCGCATCCCTCCTCCGAATGGGAAGACTCAGAGTGTTCACACTCATGGTCGTGCAGCAGCGGACCCAAACTAAGCAATGCTACATAACAAACTATCGCAAATAATATCAGGATATTAGAAACAAATTTGCAGTTTTCCAAGAATCCAAACCTATTGGTACTGTGTTTAAAAATATATTATACTATACAAATTAGAGGATTTCAAATATTTTTGAGGATATAGGTCTGAAAGAGTTTGACATTATCCATTTCTTCGGGCTTTTTATGCCCGATGTAAAATAGCAAGCAACAAATGCTAAAAGCGTATTTGGCGGTGTCTTGGTAACAAATAGAGGCAGGTCCAAAGACCCGCCTCTACAGCACAAATGAAAGATATAAGAAACAATCTGCTTACTCTTCTAATTCAATAATAACTGTTGCGCGTTTTTCTGGAGCAAATATCGTTTTAGCCAAGTTTTGTATATCCGCATCGGTTACTGCCTCAATTGCATCGCGTAATTCTTTTCCGTTGATTTGCAGTTGATGTCGTCGACCGATAGCGAAGGCTAAACCGTAGATATTTTGGATCAAATAGAAATCTGGAATATCAGCAATATCTAACGGCATTGCTAAGAAATTGATAGTTTGCTGTTTATCCTGCTGCGTGGGTTTTGGTATTAATACGGCTTGTAGACGTTCATCAAGCTCTTTCTGTACCGCGTCAATGTCTTCTTCAGACGTCAATTCTTTCTGGAGCACAAAGGTTGAGGTGTCATCAAGAATCGGATAGTAAATCGGTTGAACTTTGCCTATTCCAAATTTCGTTCGCAGCTTTACTAACAAACGAGTATAAACTATAAGGAAAGGCGCATATTCTTTGCTATCCGGCAAAGGTGCGGCATAACCGATTGAAGCAACTCCGGTAGCATTTGGCACTACAGATTGAACATTGATTTTGTGAACATCACCAGTTTTAGGGTTGGGTTTAGGATGGGTTGTCGGCAGCGGCTTTCCAGGAGCGATTTGATTGAAGTTTTCGTGAATGGATTTCTTCGCTCCCTCAACATCAAACTTGCCTGCTACAATTAAGATAGCATTTTTTGGCTTATAGTAATCCTTCCAAAATTGCTGTAATTCATCAAGTGTTATTGTTTGGATATGCGCCATGGCACCACCGCGTTGTCCACCTTGAGAGATAGGGTGCAACTGTGTCTTCACATGATTTATGCCTGCTAACATTGGGATTCCACCATACATGTTTGTTAATTCCTGCTTCACTCGAGGCACTTCACGTTTAATGTCCGATTCGGTGATTCGGAGATCGTTCATGCGTGCTGCTACATCTTTGACTTCTTCTGAAAATTGTTCTGCTTCAACAACGCCAGCAATGACAGTATAATCTGTTCCTGTTTGTGCGTTCCAACCTGCAGGATAATGCCTCGTGAACTGCATTACATCGCGCGCGGGAGTATCACCAGCTGCAGCGGTGACATACAAGTGTTCCAGTAGGTGCGCCATCCCTGATTTACCTAATGGATCATGATTTTCACCGATGTTGTATAACACGACAAAAGCGACCTTGTTTGCTGTGGACACGGGTCGTAGAAACACCGTGAGTCCATTATCCAATTTGTATGGTTCAAGCGTCTCCGCAGGTACGGTTGAAGTTGTAAATAGGACACTAACAACAATTGTTGTCAAAATAGTGTGCTTAATTCTGTTGATCATTTTTGTTACCTCCAAGTGTTATAGTAAAAAATGCAAACTCTCCTTGGTAGATGCGGTTTCCTAACCGCATCGTAATCGTCAATTGAGCGTTTTAATTAGGTTAAAACTCTCTGTAGGAGGGCTTTGTAAACCCGATATTATTGGCTATCAAGTTGAAACCCTCCCACAAGAGACAACTATTAAATCTAATTCAAACAAAATCTGTAGACATAGATTATCTAACGATTGATTTGCTCATCTGGTTATCATTTGCAGTTGATCTTTCAGTGGGAAATCTGGTGGAATTTCGGGCAATTCTAACATTTCTCGCAGACTCGTGTACTGGAAATATTCTTCTAATTCAGCAGGCACAGGTCCATCAAGCGAGTCCTGTAACACCTGAAAATCCACATCATAAGCCCATTCCTGGCCCTCAAAAATAACAAAGGTAACTGCTCCGGTAAATTTCTCAGTGATACGTTGACAGAAATCATTAAATTCTGCTTCCAACGCTTTCCCTCTTGCCTCAAACGCTGCATAATTTTCCCCAGTCCATCCTCCCGCTTCTTGTATATTCTTCAAGAGTTCATGTCCTTCACGATAGAGTCTGTCAAATTCGGGAAATACCTCTTTGAGCAGGACAACCTTCGGATCTTCCTGTGGGGATTCCACAACTGTTTCGGGGAGTACTTCAGAAGGTTCAGCAGACTCGTCTGGTTCAGGTGCAAATTCTTCAGAAACCTCCGCTGATTTCTCTATTCCAGCGTCCTTAGTTTCTTCAATGTCCACAGTTTCAGGTTGAGTCGTAACTTCAGGCGATGCAATCTGTTTGACCTTCTCAGGCACTTGCTGAGAGGGCACGGTGCCTTTATAGACTTTCACAGGTTCTTGTGGCTGTGAATTTTGATAATGGTTAAAGATAATTACCACTGCTACCAACAGAATTACTATTCCTCCACCATATAGGAAGTAAATTTTTTTGCGAAACATAATTGATACCTCCGTAAATTAGCGAAAATTGGATTACCTCAAAAGAGGTCGTTTGTTTCTTGACAAAACGCTGACGCTTCTGAATTTGATCCTTCACGTAGTTGACAGAGACTGATTATAATCAAATAATGTGTTTAAATTTGTTAGTCATCTTTATTACCGCCAAGTGTTAGGTCTTCAGACATAGATTTTCTAAGTTCTGCTTTCCTATATTCATGGCGAAACACAAAGAACAACATACCAAATAGAAATGTGGATAACAAACCGCACAGACCAAATCCGTACCATATACCGTAAGGTTGTCCTGAAAAATATGCAATTATACCAACTATAAGTGACATTAATCCCACTGCAAATGCAAAAGTGTTAACACCTAAAACAAGTTTCTTTGCCTTTCCTTTTGGAATGAATATACTTGCTAATGTGCCGACAAGTGCCCCAAGGCACCCGACTATTGCTCCCAATATACCTAACCATCCAGGATGAAACCAAGCTTCATTCATGAGAATCCTCCTTATCTTCTCTGTTACTGCCAAGTGTTAAATCATCGGACATTGATTTTCTCAGTTCCGCATCTCTTGCCCTTTTAAGAATTACCCAAAAACCTAAACTAAAAAGAACTGTGCCCAGTATTCCAGCACCACCGAATCCGGACCATACACCGTAAGGTTGTCCTGATATATTAGCGATGATACCGACTACGAGTGAGATGAACGATAAGACGAACGCGAAAGTGTTAACACCTAAAGTAAGTTTTATTGCTTTTCCTCTCGGAACAAACTCACCTCCCAATATTCCGATGAGCGCGCCAAGAATACCAATTATTGAGCCTAATATACCACCTATCAATCCAGGGTGCATCCAGAGTGTATTCATTAGAGACCTCCTATTCTTCATTGCTGTCCTTGTGACTTACCTCTTTACCTACAAGTGTTAGATCTTCAGACATCAATTTTCTCAGTTCAGCATTCCTATACCTTTTCAGAATTATCCAATATACGATTCCGAAAAGAACTGTTCCGTCTAATCCAAAAAAGCCTGATCCTAACCATACCCAACGAGGTTGTCCGAAAAAATATGCGATGACACCAAACACAAGGAAAACAGATCCCATGACAAATCCGAAAGCGATAACGCCTAAAGTGAGTTTTTTAGCTTTTCCTTTCTGAACAAACAGCCATCCCAATGTTCCGACGATTGGCCCAAGAGGAATGAATATTATCATTATTAAAAGACCTAATGTCTCCTGTGAAATCCAAGGTACATTCATTATAATTTTCTCCTCATTGCGATTCCTCATAAGCCTTGATAAGTGCTCTTGCTGCGGCTTGCGTCAATGTACCCTCCGCAACCATTAGTCGAATTTTCAGTAAAAACGGGTTTTCCTTATCCGAGTCATCAGCGATCTCTATTTTCTCAATAAGCCGATTCAACCGAATTCTCAAAGTTGGATATGAAACCTTATACTGTTTTGCCAAATCTTTAAGGGACCCAGAAGCTAAAATAAAACGTTTGATAAAATGCAGTTCTTCTTCGCTCAGAACTGATAACCACTTCGGATTTTGTTTTTCCATAATACTACCGATTTCCTTAAATACAAATGCAATTTAAGGTTGTTAAAACAATTATAATATTAAACAATGTTAAAGTAAAGTTTAATTTTATTAAAGAAGAAAATAATAGAAATTAGGTAGGAATTCTATAGGATTTGATAAATTTGGGAGGGGTATTTACAAATCAACACCGAATGGGTTGAGTCAAGGCTTAATATGGGAAAAGAGGGATATTTGAGTTTGAGAAGGTAAAAAGTATTACACGCTACTTTTTGTAACAGCAGCTTCCAACGGAGGAAGCTCTGGGTAATTGCCACGCGCATTTTGCCATGCGATGACACCTTCAACGATCATCCAGGCTTGCAATGCTTCAACAACAACACCAAACCCAAAGAGTAGGTAATTGCCTTTAGCCAACCAACCTGTTTCTGGAGCAAACATTTGGTGCAACATTGCCCAACTGGGCATGAGGAGCATGACTATCATTGGGAGGAAAGCGAACCAAATCGGCTTATTGCGGCGAACAAGATAGAAGACGATGACCATGAAGGCTAAGCCTGCCAAGAGTTGATTTGTCGCACCGAAAAGAGGCCAGAGCGTCATTCCGCCGCTACCTGGCCCACCTGACCCTTGTAATAACGCTACAGCGGCAGCAAGTGTCAAAGCAAATGCCGTCGCAATGTAACGATTCATCAAAGGTTTGAAATTAACAGTCTGCGCGAGTTCATGAATGACGTACCGTTGCAATCGTGTTGCTGTATCAAGGGTCGTAGCAGCGAAACTGGCAACAAGGACGGCCATTATCGCAATACCCATTTTAAGCGGAATACCAAGAGAGGCAAGAAAATTCCCACCACCATCAACAAAGGCACTGACCTTTTCTCTGAGTTTGTGGCTTGCCCAACCACCACCAACAATTGTTGTTGTGCCATCAGCATTTGTTACCTCTTCACCTACTGCATATCGGGTCCTCCATGCTTCTTGATTCACAACTTGTTGCGTGCTTCCTTCCTTGAGAACAGCTTGGAATGTGTAACCTCCCGCGCTTGCAGAGTCAGCAGTACGGTTGAAAATTCCCATACCGATGCCAGCACAACAAGCTATAATCACGACTACAGCAAGACCGCCTTCAAGTAGCATTGCCCCGTATCCAACGTATTGTGCATCACTTTCGGAGGCGACCTGTTTACTTGAGGTGCCGGAACTCACCATGCAGTGGAAACCGCTCACAGCACCACACGCAATCGTAATAAAAAGAAAAGGCCATATCGGTGGGGCATCGGGTGGAATGTCTTTTGCTACTGCGGGGGCAGAAGCAAAAAGGTCTGCCTTACCTGTAAATCCCGCAACGGCAAGGCCAAGCACCAAAAGAACCAAGGCTAAGACCAATTCATGACTGTTGATAAAATCGCGGGGTTGCAGGAGCGTCCATACTGGAAGGACTGAGGCGATGAAGCAGTAGACAAAAAGCACTAATGTCCAAATTACAACAACGTTTACGTAGGTTTGTCCAAGTAAATCAATGCCAAGCCATTTTCCTAAGTCTATCGGTAGAACATACGCACCGACAGCCATTGCAATATACATAATACCGAGCGCAACGATAGATGGGACAAGGATATTACTACCTCTGCGGTAAATCCAGATACCGATGGCGACAGCCAACGGGATTTCTACCCAGACCGATAGGACGGACTCAGGATAGTAAGAAAAAATCAGGGCAATGACCAAACCGAAAATAGCAAGAACAATGGTCAAGCCCATAAATAGGACGAATAAGAAGAGGAATTTGGCGCGGGGACCGATCATCCTACCGGCAACTTCACCGACACTTTGTCCTCGATTGCGGAGCGAGACGACTAATGCGCCAAAGTCATGAACAGCACCGATGAAAACAGATCCAATGACGACCCAGAGTAACGCTGGTAACCAACCCCAAAAGACAGCGATTGCTGGGCCGACGATTGGACCTGTGCCAGCAATACTTGTAAAGTGATGTCCAAAGATAATCTCTTTTTTGGTAGGAATATAGTCAACATCATCTTTCAGTTCTTGACTCGGCACCGTCGCTTCAGGGTCTAAACCGAAAATTTTTCTCGCTAACCACTTGCCATACGTATTGTATGCCACAATAAAGCCGACAAAACTCAAAACAGCAATAATCAGTGTACTCATAAGCAAAACTCCGACTTTTACAATACAGTCGTAGCAAGAAGTTACGTTTATCTAATGTTAGTTCGAAAAAGAAACTTAGGTTGGATAAAGCCCTGCGAAACCAATGTAGGAGGGAACTCCGATTCCCGATTATTCTCCTATTTTCCAATCGCTATTACTATAACGGTCGCGATTCGGAGATCGCTCCTACTGTAGGACTTTCTAATATTCCAATATTTGTTTGGTGATGTTCATACCAATCTTGATTTATCGAACTCACGTTTATCTAATTCCGATTAAAATCTCAAAAGTAAGCTGATCTAACTTTTCGTATCCGAGTCCTTTCTGAGCAATCTTATCAGGTTGGAAATCAATCTTTCTCAGTTTTTCTGTGTTCTCAGCACTATAATTTGCCATGAGTGCTTCAAGTTCAGGATCCCGTGCCTGTAGTTCAGCGAGAATACCTTGAATCTCAGCGTCTTCATTGAATCGCTGTGCTTTCTCTTTGAGTATTAGATAACTACGCATACAACCAGCAGCGAAATCCCAAACCCCTTGTTCATCTTCGGTACGGTAAGCGTGTGCGTCAAAGTGCCGGTTACCATCCCAGTTGACATCTTCAAGGAATTTTACAAGGAAGAACGCGCTTTTTATGTTTTCTGATCCGAAACGTAAATCCTGATCAAAACGACTCATTTTCTGGTCGTTGAGGTCAATGTGGAAAAGTTTACCAGCCTCATAAGCTTGTGCAACACCGTGGATAAAACTCAAACCAGCCATTGTTTCATGAGCGAATTCGGGATTAACACCAACCATTTCCGGATGATCAAGCGTCTCAATAAAGTGAAGCATGTGCCCCGTTGTAGGTAAATAAATGTCCCCACGCGGTTCATTCGGTTTTGCTTCTAAAGCAAATTTAAGATTATAGCCTTGGTCTTTGACGTAGTGCGTGAAATAGTTCATCGCTTCACGGTTCCACCTTACAGTGTCCGGCCCGTTTTTTGCGGCATCTACTTCTGCACCTTCGCGTCCACCCCAAAATACGTATACTGTTGCTCCAAGTTCTACACCGAGATCAATGGCATTCAAAGTTTTTTGAATTGCAAATGCTCTGACCTTTGGATCGTTAGAGGTAAACGCACCGTCTTTAAAAATTGGATGGTAAAAGAGGTTAGTCGTTGCCATTGGCACCTTCATATTATGATCGGAAAGTGCCTTTTTGAATTCACTGACAATTTTATCACGTTCAGCGGCTGAAGCGTCAAATGGTACCAGGTCGTTATCGTGAAGGTTAACCCCGTACGCGCCCAATTCGCTTAATTTCTGGACACTATAGGTAGGTTTTAAAGGGGGTCTAACAGCGTCTCCGAATGGATCACGTCCTGGATTTCCCACAGTCCACAACCCGAAAGTAAACTTGTGTTCAGGTTTGGGCTGATACTGATCTGACATGCATTAACTCCTATTGTGTTTGTTGTTTGCGTTGGATTATAACATATTTTTAATAATTTTAGCAATCTATTTATACATTCAAATGTTTGTCTATCTGCTTGAGAACGTCTTCAAACTCCGCTTCTAATTCCAGCGGAGTGTTTAAGTATTGTGGCGCAGGTTCGCTGGGAACAAAATTATGATATGCCACTTTAAAATCGGGAAATTTGAGTCCGTTAGCAGTTGAAATCACAATAACTCTATCATCTTTTTGAATTTGCTGGCGTTCAACCATTTTTATGAGTACAGCCAACGCAACTCCTGTATGTGGACAGTTAAACAGTCCCGTTCTATCCGCTCTTGCGGCTGCATCGGCTAATTCTTCCTCTGTTGCCTGATCAACAATACCATCAAACTGGCGTAAAATACGAATTGCCCGATGAATAGAAACTGGATTGCCAATCTGAATTGCTGTGGCTTGCGTGGCTTGTGCAGTGATTGCTTTAAACTCTGTAAACCCTTTTTTATAGCTCCGATAAAGTGGATTTGCACGTTCAGCTTGTGCGCAGGCAATGCGCGGGAGCTTATCTATCATACCAAGTTCAAACATCATCAAAAAACCTAAGCCGAGGGCAGAAACGTTCCCGAGGTTACCTCCCGGTATGATAATCCAATCAGGCACCTCCCAATCAAACTGCTGCACAATTTCCATGCTGATAGTTTTTTGTCCCTCAATTCGAAGTGAATTGATAGAGTTTGCAAGATAGAAATCCTTCCGCGCTGCGAGTTTTTGAACGATTGCCATGCACCCATCAAAATCTGTCTCAAGCGAAAGTGTTAAGGCACCATTTGCAATAGGTTGTATGAGTTGTTCGCGGGTAACCTTCTCTTTAGGCAAGAGAATGATAGCAGGGATTCCTGCTGCTGAAGCATAAGCCGCCAAAGATGCAGAAGTGTCACCTGTTGAAGCACACATAACAGCACGGATATTACCAGATTCGGAAATGATCTGCCTTACCATTGAGACAAGTACGGTCATCCCAAGGTCTTTGAATGAACCCGTATGACTGTTTCCACACTGCTTTATCCAAAGGTCAGAAAGTCCAAGTTGTTCGCCAAAACGTTCTGCCCAAAAGAGATTGGTGCCGCCCTCATACATGGAGATAATGTTCTTATTATCAATATTCGGGCAGACAAACTCCTTTTTACCCCAAACGCCGCTTCCATAAGGATATTCTGTCCGCATGTAGCGTTGTTCAAAAAGAGATTTCCAATCATCCGCGCTGCGTTGTTTCAACGCATCCATGTCGTGACGGACTTCTAATAATCCATTACAATTTCTACAGCGATAGATAATTTCAGTGAGTGGATATTTGCATCCTTTACTGCACTCAAACCATGCATTGTAATTCATCATTCTATATCTTCCTGAATGGCACTGAGATGTTCTATATTGTTTGCTGTGGGCAAGAGTTGTTCAATTTCTTCAAGAGATGGTAATTCAGATGGGTCTTTCAACCCAAATTGTTGAAGGAAAGTATCGGTAGTAGAAAAAAGCAGTGATCGTCCTGCGCCCTCTTTTCTGCCTGAAACGCAGACGAGGTTTTTCTCAACAAGCGCGTTAATCACGCTGTCGCTGTTTACACCGCGAATTGTTGACACGTCATTGCGTGTGACAGGTTGTTTGTATGCGACAATTGCGAGGGTTTCTAATGCTGATGGTGACAATGTTACACGTACCTGCTGGATATAAAACTTGCGGATCCAGTCCGAAAATGCTGGACGGGTACAAATTTGATATCCGTTAGCGATTTCAATCAGATGAAAACTTCGATTCATCTGTTCATAGTCATCACGAAGTTCTGCGAGTGTCTTCCGAATTTCCCGAGCATTTATGCCCGGAATTGCGTGCTGAAACTGTTTTACCGAAATAGGTTCGCTGGCAGCAAACAAGATTGCTTCCAATATTGACTTTATATTTTCTTCTGGCGACACATCTGAATCGTTCATCAGATGTTCAGCCGCAACATTTTCCAAATCCATTTTCCTGATGATTCCTATACTTTCTAAGCAGGCGATGTAGTATTTTCTCTTTCAACGGCTTTGACGATATATATACTTTCAAATAGACTTGTTTGGACAGTGACAATTTTTCCAATTCGGATAAGTTCTAAAACAGCAAGAAATGTGACGATAAGATCAATTTTACTTGAAGATAATGGGAATAGACTTTCAAAGAGCAATTGATCTGCGCTTTCTAATTGGCTTTCAATAAAAGCGATTTTGTCTTCAACAGTGGTTACTTCCTCTTCAACTGTCTGATACTCCTCATCTGGTTCAAACTGAGCAATTCGTTCATTGATATTCTTAAAGGCAGTGAGTAGGTCAAAAAGTGTGGCTTTAATTTCATAAGATCGTGTTTCATCTAAATCAGCATGTAACTTAGAACTTCTGTTGTATATTGAGGTGCGCCGTTCAGCATAAATATCTAAAACTTGTGCTGCTTCTTTATAACGTTTGTATTCTAAAAGTTGTTGGACAAGTTGTTCTTGGTTTCCAATAGGATGATCCGAGTCAGGAACAGTTTGTGGAAGGATACTTTGTGATTTAATATGTAGAAGTGTTGCCGCCATAACTAAAAAATCGGATGCCACGTCCAAATCTAACTGCTCCATAAGATTTACATATTCCAGATAGCGATCAGTAATTTGGGCAATCTGTATATCGTAAATATTCATCTCTTCCTTCTGAATAAGATGAAGAAGCAGATCAAGTGGACCTTCAAAACCATCTAATTTGATGGAATAAATGGGATGTGTTACTGAATTGGTAGGTGAGAAATCTGCTAACATTGTTATTCTATCTATGGTAGATTTTGAATTTATTTAGACAGTATTGATCTGTGAATCAACGCCAAACACGCCAAATCAACGGTATGAATGCCTTTTGCATTCCCCGTATGGTATCTGGCGGGAGGAACTCCGATTCCTGACTATTCATAAGTTCCGTCACGATTCGGAGATCGCTCCTACAGAGGAATGTAGAATTATTTCTATAATCCACTATAATTTACGCGTTGTGCTAGTTAACATTGGTATGTTTATATTTCACATGTCCGTCTCGTTTGGGTTGAATTCCGTAACTTTTCCGATACCTGATGACCTCAAAAGTAGGAGGGAACTCCGATTCCCGACGACAAACGGGTCGCGATTCGGAGATCGCTCCTACAAATATGAAAAGTTGTAAAAAACAACAAAACTATCACCTAACTAGCACAAGTCGTATAATTTATATCTGTAACATTATTCAATCTTCTTTACCGCACTCCGACGATTTTTCCGATAAAATCGAATGTTCCAGTACTTATGTTGTGCAGAAATATGAATACATAATTTGGCATTCCGATAAGACCAGGAAGAAAAATCATAGCTAAAAGAATCGGCATTCCATAAGGGGCAAGTTTTGAAAATTGGCGTGAGGCGCGTTCAGGTAGCAACCCATTCACTACACTAAATCCATCTAAAGGAAAAAGTGGCAACATATTAAATGCCGCGAGGAACACACTTATCAGGGCGGAATTCGCTAAAAACTTGTAAATAGCGAAATGAGTCTCGGAATTATAGGGTCTAAAATCAAGAGTAAGTTCTAATATTCTAATAATGCTAAAAATTGCGAAGGTCAATAAGATATTCATGAAAGGACCTGCCGCAGCAATAAGCATAATATCTCTTCTCGGATGCCTGAGATTATACGGATTAACTGGCACAGGTTTAGCCCAACCAAAGAATCCTCCACCTAAAAGCGAACCGATTAACGGTAAAAACAGTGTTCCAATGGGATCAATATGCACAGCTGGATTGAGCGACATACGCCCCTGATCGCGTGCGGTTGAATCACCTAACATATTGGCAGATTTAGCATGCCCCCATTCATGGAAAGTTAATAGAATGATGAACTGTGTTACGATTAGAATTGCTTGCCATATTGCATTTGGATTAAACATGTTTATTTGAAGTCCATTCAATTTACTCGGAGTGTAGTATCTTTTTAGCTGCTTGTTCTCTATGGAACTGAAAGTGTGAATATGCTTCTGATTTAGAATTAATTTTGTTATCCAATTGTGCGCTAAATAGATTCCACAGTATTGTTTCAAAATTTTTTCCTGGCTTTTCACCCCACTGAATCAGGTCATCGCCAGTAATAAAGGGCTGTTCATTGCGCAAAGTGCCAAGGTAGTCTCCAACATTTTTACGTTGTATCTCCGACAAATTAGTATCCGAAAATCCTAAAACAAGTGCTTCAAGCGGAAAAGGTTTTAATCTCTGATAAATTTTGCTTGGTGCGGTTGTTTCATCTAAAGAACCTAAGACAGACAATAATTGACGATATGCGGTTATTGGAGTCTTTACTTTATATATTATTTTATTTTCATATATGTAAGTTAATTTATTTTTGGAGTCAACGATGCCCCATTTTCCGTTATGATCCCAAATAGAAGCATTTTTAGATAGTTTCAAACCAAGTTTTTCAAAAACGAACCGCAGTGTTTTTTTAGAAGGAATTTCTTGATTTAACACTTGCCTTGCGCTTGTTATGCGGCGGAGTTGGTGTTCCAATACAAGTCTAAAACAGAGTGCCTCAATCTGATATATCTGCACCTCTTGGGAATTTCTGATGCCGAATAGTGCCATCCATCGCACGATATTCGGTTGAAAATCTTCGTCTGCAATATGCTCTGATGCCCATGAGATTGCTTGTTGTGCCGTTTGAAAATCACACGAGAAAGTAGGTAAAATTTTCCATCCTGGGAAAATTGTCTCATATACACCGAATTGAGCGAGTTCTTGAACAATTCGCGGCGTATTGTCTTCAAGTAAGACTCTGTCAATTTCATTTCGTATACGTTCACCGCTGAGTTGTGCTAAAAGTGGGATTGCTTCCTCAATTAGCAGTATATCAGCATCGGCAATACGAAAGTTGTAACGTCCTGCATATCTACAAGCCCGAAAAATACGGGTTGGATCATCTGTATAACTTCGGTTGTGAAGAACCCGAACGGTGCCGGTATTAAGATCGTCAAGACCGTCAGTCTTATCAATAACAGTACCAAAATTAGTGGAATCTAACCGCATTGCTAATGCGTTAATAGAAAAATCTCTCCGCTGTAAATCCTCTGCAATAGTGCCACGTTCTACCTTAGGTAACGTTCCGGGCTTTTGATACGTTTCACACCGTGCGGTGACAAAGTCAACTTTCGGTTGACTCGGATTTGCTGGTGTGACTGTTGCTGTGCCAAACTGTTGATGCTCCTGCAATGTCCCATTCCATCGACTTTGCATCTCTTTTGCAACCTGAAGAGCGTCTCCTTCCACCACAATATCAATGTCAATAGTTGGCCGTTTTAACAGAAGGTCTCTGACTGATCCACCAACGAGATAGGCATGTTTTCCACCGATCTCACCGATTTCATGTAACGTGCCTGAAAGCATTTCTGGAATATGAAGTTTCATTTTCCTGTTTTCGACAAAATTGTGGGTGAAGTATGCCAATGGAGTGCATAAAAAAATGATAATATTATACAAACGCAAAAACACGGGTTGGCGCGCCAGAACTACGTGCTAACTTTAGTGGAGCAATCACCACAAAAAAATGTGTTGGGAGTTGGCTCAAATTGCACAAATCTTCTACATGCGGAATGCCTGCTCCAAGAAAGACGAGGTGCGCTGGCGGCAAACCGTCATGCAACGGGGGATGCCCTGCCACAGCATCAATGCTGCATGCGTCTGTACCGATAACCTTTATACCTTTTTGGACAAGAAGTTCAGCCGCATCTTCGCTAAAGCCAATCCATTCACGATTAAAGTTGTCTTGATAGACGAATCTATCCATTCCTGTTCGCATAAAAACGATGCTGTCTTGAGGAATCTCTCCGTTTTCTGCTATCCACGCACTAATATCTTCAGCATTCACTGCATCGTTCGGTTTCTTAATAGCAGAGAAATCCATTAAGACAGCGTGTCCAGTCAATTTTTCTTTCGGAATCTCTGCTACAGTAAACCCGTCTGGATACATCAAGCAGGAAGCGTCAATATGCGTGGAGCAGTGCCCAGACATGTCAACACGGCTTTCAAAGTAGCCGTCTTTTTCTAATGTTGCCTGATCGTAGATTTTGACAGGATCAATCGGCAATTCTCGCGGGCTATTTTCGTCAACGACATAAGATAGATCCAGCACGTTTTGAAAATTAAGATGCATTTTATTCTCTCATTCTTTTCTGTTATGGATATAGTATAGCACATTTCGCATCACAATTCAAGCAGTAACTATCCTGAAAGTAACCCGAAGGTGCATCCGTTTAGGTGTTTATAATGAAAACTACCTGTAAGTAAAAGAGACTTATGCATAATACGATTATATACAGACATTGGCAGCCCGGCGACGATGATGCCATTCTAAAGTTGTTAGTGCCAGCTGAACAATGCAAGGAAGACTATTACCGAAAAAAGTTTAACAGTCCATCCCTTGAACCAGAAGGCATTCGTATAGCCTTAGTTGGTGAAAGGGTTGTTGGACATGTATTTGGTTCACGAACTTCGCTTTTTCTTGAAGGAAGAATCCAAGATTTTGGTTTGGTGACGTTTGTATTTGTTGCTCCAGACATGCGCAGACAAGGTATTGCAACCCGCCTGATGCGGGATCTAAACATATACTTTAAAAGAAAAGGTTATAGAGGAAGCATTCTATATGTTGAGACTGCAGAGGCTTATCAACTGTATCAAAAAGTTGGATATCAAAAGGTTACTCGAGAGTTACGAACAGAACTTCCTGCTCGTCCCAATTCCTCTCAACTTAAATGGAGAGCGGTAGTGCCAGAAGATTTCAATATCTTACATGAACTTAAAAGGTGTTGGAGGACTCATAATTTTCCTGTATTTTGGAATTCTCAAGGTATGGAGATACATCAGTTCAATATGAAGCAGTATCGTGTCTTACACCGTGGAAGAGACATTATCGGATATGCAAAATGGGACGACCCTTCGGAACACCGTCCACAAGGATTGATCCATGATCCGATAGTACCAGATGAAGATCCGATGGACATAATTGCATCAGTGCAGGCAGAGATCACAGCAACACGTGCATGGAAAACTACTGAAGGGAGTATATATGAAACTCCACTGCGGTCCTATGGTTGCATACTCAAGCAAGGAAAGATGGTTGATATGGTTGCATCCTTTGGCCAGAACATTGATTTGACCAAGATCTACCGAACCGTGTGGTGAAAAGAATGACCCCAAATATATTTGACAACAATTTATGAATTCATATCATTGTTCTTCATTAGACATTATAATGTTTTAATTGTGAGTTGCTATTGGTCATTAACAAAATCTAAAGTTCGTCCGTTGGGTTTCGCTGCACTCTATCCTTATGTGTCGATTTTAGGATTTTCCGAATGTGCGTTCTGTCTTCAGTCCCATAGGGACGATATGTTTATAGTAGCACGTGCTGTCCTACACTCTTAGTCCCGTAGGGACGATATGTTTTCGCAGCACATTGGCGGTTGATATGTCGTTCCTACGGAACTCAAGAGGTGTTGATAATTTTTTCTATAAACATAACGTTCCTACGGAACTCAAAAGGTTGAGACACTCGGTAAACCTTAATTTAAATTAAATCATTATAATGTTTATTGTAGTCTTAAAAGGTGCATCCGTTTAGGTGTTAATAATGAAACTACTTCGCAATTTAAGGAAACTCATGCGTAATTCAATTATTTACCGCCATTGGCAGCCCAGTGATGACGATGCTATTTTGGAACTGTTGTTACCTGCTGAGCAAGTTGACGAAAATATCTATCGAAATAAATTTGAAAGTTCACACATTGAAGCAGAAGGAATACGTTTAGCACTCCTAAATAAAAGAGTTGTGGGGCATGTATGGGGTGAACCGTGTTCGTTCTACATTGAGGATAAGTTCCAGAGGTTCATAATAGTCGGAGCTGTCTATGTTGATACAGATATGCGTCGTCAAGGGATTGCAACCCGTTTGATGCAAGAACTGCATGCACACTTCCAGAAAGCAGGCTATCGCGGAGGTATTCTTGATGTTGATACAGAAGAGGCAATTCGATTGTATCAGAAAGTTGGCTACCAGAAATTCACGCAAGAACTTCAAACACAACTTTTACCAAATTCAGATGTCTCGCAACTCAAATGGACAGAGGTGAATATAAAGGATTTAAGCACCTTCCCGCAATTGGATGAGAGATGGGCAAAACACAATTTTCCAGTTGCACGAAATCCGCAAGGCATGAAGGTACATCAGTACAACATGAGCGGGTATCGCGTTTTGCGTCATGGTCAAAAAATTATCGGTTATTCAAGATGGGAAGAACCTTCAGAATATTATCCACATGGGTTAATCCAGGACCCTGTCGTACCAAAAATGGACCCAATAGAAGTAATTGCATCAGTACAGACAGCAATCCCTGCGCCGCGCACATGGCAAACTTGCGAAGGAAGTAGATATAAAGATCCACTCCTTTCCCTCGGCTGCAGACTTGAATCAACACAACGGGTAGATATGCTTCTCTCTTTTGGTCCCGAAATTGATTGGACAGGACTTGCCCGAACCTTTAGATAAGGTGCGTGGATTTATCAAAGACCACTATTACACATCTTTAAAATAATTCAAGACTGTGTTATGTAAAATACCATTCGTTGCTATCAGTGAAGCAGTGTTTTTCGTGATGGTTTGTCCTTGTATATCCGTCACTGTCCCACCAGCTTCCCGCACAATAACAGTGATTGCAGCGATGTCCCAGATACTAATCGCCGCTTCAATCACAGCATCCACTCTGGCAGAAGCCACAAGGTGATACATATAGAAATCGCCAAATCCTCTCGTGCGTGCCGCATCGTTGATAAGGTTATAAATACCGGGGAAAGTGTCTTTTTCTACAAACCAGTTTATTCCACCGTGGCAAATCATGGCATCTGTAGGTTGTGAAACATCAGAAACCTTGATCGGTTCACTATTTAGAAATGCACCTTTGCCTACTTCAGCATAAAGAAGCTCGTTTAATAGTGGCGCATTGGAAACCCCAAGGATAAGTTCATCACCTTTCATCAGGGCAATCTGTGTGCCGAAGATTGGAATTTTGCGAATGTAATTCTTCGTGGCATCAATCGGGTCAATAATCCACATATAAGGTGATGTTCCCTCCTGTGTGCCATATTCTTCGCCTAAGAATCCGTGGTCAGGAAATGCCTGTGTGATGGTTTCTCGGATCGCTTTTTCCGCTTCTGTATCAGCACGGGTGACTGGGGTTTCGTCATCCTTTAGTTCAACTTTCAATGCATCGGCTGTATAGTATGATGTAATAATCTCTTCTGCATTTTTCGCTGCTTCTAAAGCAACGGTTAAAAATTGACTCGGCATAAATTCTCCTGTTTATTCTATATCTTTTAATATTTGTAGTAAGTTCAGTCTGAACGTGTTCTCCATAACCACCGCGTCACCTTAGAGAAGAACGGACGGTGCTTTGCCACAAACCGATAAACTGCTTCTGAAAAAGTTCCAAACCCCGGTAGATTATAGTAGCACCACAAGAAAAAACGGTTATTTAGGGCGCGTAACACTGCCTCCGCACCCGAAAAAACCTCTCCGTTTTCTAATATCAATTGCACTGAGGATTGAAAGGCTGAAAGTGGAATCTCAGGGAATTGCTGAGCCACTTCTTGGTAGGGAACATAGTCTATACGATCTTGCGTAATGTGTTTCCACTGTGCAATCCAATATATACAAAAATCGCAGTCGTTATCGTATACAAGGAGCGGTTTGCTAACCTGTGATTGCATCTGTATAGAGGGATTAGTTCCATGCCCGATGAATTTTGGTGATGGCATCAACCACTTGGTCCATATCCGAATCAGAACCAAGGAGTAGATTTTGGAAAAGCCATACGCTCTGTTCACAAACTAATTCCGCATTTGGACATGGTAATGAACGTATAAGGTGGGGATATTTTTTAGCGACATGTGCCATGCCAGGTTCTTGCGAAAGCGGAGAACGGTAACCGATAGAACACGGAATACCTTCTGCTGACAATGCATTGACAAATTCCTGTCGTGATTTTCCACCAAAACCTTCTGGGTTATACTTCATGCAATAAAGATGATACCCGTGTTTTGTAACCCACGCAGCAAGTTTCGGTGGTGTGATACCGGGTATGGCTTCTAATGCGTTGGAAAGGTAGGCAGCATTCCGATTCCTGAGGTCTGTTTGTTCTTCCAAAAGTTCCAATCTCACCGAGAGTATCGCTGCAAGGTATTCAGAGGGACGGTAGTTCCATCCGAGTCGAGGATACTCCCATCTTGCACCGCCAGGTGCGCGCCCCACATTCATAAAGGCACAAACCCTGTCATGAATATCTTTGTCGTTTGTGGTAACCATGCCGCCTTCACCAGAAGTGAGATTCTTGGATGCTTGAAAACTAAATGCACCAACATCGCTAAGACTGCCAATCTTTTTTGTCTGAAATTCTGCCCCATGTGCCTGCGCGCAGTCTTCAATGATTTTGAGTTCATGGCGTTTAGCAATTTCTTGTAATGCCCCCATATCAGCAGGATGACCACCAAGGTGAACTGGCAGAATTGCGCGGGTTTCTGGTCGAATTGCAGCCGCTACTGCATCAGGATCAATCGTAAATGTATCAGGGCAAACATCTACAAACACAACGGTGCAGTTACGTTCTAAAACTGCGCTTGCAGTCGCTACAAACGTATAGTTCGGGACAATGACTTCTCCACCATCGCTGAATCCATCAAGATCAAGCGCTCCAGCTAAAGCAGCACTAATAGAATCTGTCCCGTGTGGCATGAAAAGGGCGTAATTTGTGCCAGAATATTGGGCATACTGCTCACAAAAACGCGGTATCATTGCCCCACCGCTGCCTTCGTTCCCGCTTAAGTAAACTTCGCGTAATAGCGGTTCAATCTTTGATTCCCATTCATCAGATGTATGTATCGGCCAAGAAGGCCAAGGGTAGGTTTGTATATCTCTGACAGGCATGCCGCCAGAAATTGCTAATTGATTAGACATGCAAACTCCAGTTTCTATTTTCTTTATCAGTTGAAAACGGTTCGCGGTTCAAGCTAAGTGTAAACTGTTTCTACAACTATCTGTCGGATGGAATTATGTTTCCCTCTTCATCTAAATACAAAACTTCCCATCCCTCTGGTTCTATCCCTTTATTCTTTAGATCAGCTTTCTGTTTCGCAGAGAGTTCTGGTCCTATAACAGATAAAATATCTCCATTCTCTGATCTTTTTGTAAGGCTTTTCATCTCATGAATCGTAAGCCCATGTTCAGTTTTTTGTACGTACATCCTTCCTGGAATAGAAGGTAATGTTTTTCCATTTACCACTATCCAGTCATTCATTCCTGGATTGTCTTGTTTTGCTTTACTGATAAGCTGATGTTTAATGCGATGCTTTTGTAGCATTGAGTCTATGTGTGTTTCTTTAGCAATTTCAAAATCATCTCCAGAAAGAAATTCCTTGATAATGATATCCACACGTAAATTGAGTAATCTATCGTAATCCTTGAATTTTTCTATTGTAAAACCTTTATTGATGAGCATCTGAATCCACTCTTGACGCGGGTATTTCGCATCCATACTTTTCAATGTAATCTCAATACTACGTTTTTCACGGAGAGATGTTTCCTTAGCAGCAGCCCACTTAGCACTTGAAGCGCGGGACGTGTATCTTTTATCAAATGCTTTCATAAGCGCATCAACAGTTTGAGGACCGGTATAAGTATCTGTTTCCACATCATAATAAGTTATCCCTTGACATCCGACCAAAGTAATTCCGATAATCAATAAAAGAAAAATATTCAAGACCACAAGTTTCATGATTATTCTCCTTAATAGAACAAATCGTAGTATTTTTAAGGTATAAAAATCATTCTCTGTTAGACCATATTCTCATGTAACACTTGAAGGATTTAATCGTAATTCGCTACGTGTACCCCATAGCCTATCCTAATATAGAAATTTTTGCAAGAAAAAAGAGGATTTGACAATCGCAGAAATAGGGTATACAATTAGAGCGTGTAAAATACTTTTTGAGCAATATATTGCTTTTAACAAATAAGGAGTTACAAATTGAAAAACTTTTTGATAATGCTGCTTGTTTTAGGATTCGCAGCTATTAGCATTACCGGGTGTGAGAAAAAAATGGTAGATTCCATGATGGATGTTGTTGAACCATCAGAGACACCAACAAAGGATAACCCTGAGGCGTACACAGTTGCCTTGGTACAAGCGGCAATTGATCTCTACAAAACAGAAGGCCTCAATGCAGTTATAGCTTACCACAATGATCCCGCAAACATTGATGGGCAGTGGTATGTGTTCATTACTGATGAAAATGACATTTTTGTCGCACATGCGCCAAGACCAGATTTCATAAGCACTGATCTCAAAGATGTTGCCTGGCTTGATGTGGATGTTGAACGGCATGATGGTTCGACTTTGGGGGCAAAAATCGCCAAGGCAACTGTAACTGGAACCTGGATTGATTATTTGTGGCCCAATCCGGAAAATGGGCAAATTGAACTGAAACGCACTTGGGCAATCAGACACGATGGATACCTTTTCGGTTCTGGATATTATGTGCCAGTAGAGGGCAGTTCTGAAGAACAAGCCTCTGAAACGGTAGAGAATTAAAATAAAACATGGCGAGGTATTTTCCTCGCCATTCCCTACAAATTGACTACGCAAACACGTTGTGCAAGTCAGGTAATACCATTTCTACTTGACAAATTGTCATAATATATTGTAGGTCCAAATCAACGCTATGAATGCCTTTGGTAGAATGCGCTTTTTGGCATTCTACATGATTCAGCGGGTAGAGGAACGAAATCCGAGAGGATGGTATAAAAAGTCCAAATCAACACCGAATACGCCAAATCAAGAAATCAACGGTATGAACGCCTGTAGGCGTTCCCCGGGTATGAATGCGCTTATGGCATTCCCCGTATGGTATTCGGAGGGTTTCGCTACCGGCTTCTACCCGACCTATAAAATAATGTCCTATTATCATATAGAAATGGTATAACATTTGTGTTGTCTTCTACAAATATTCACATTCTGTAGGAGCGATTTCCGAAATCACGACCATTATAATAGCGAGTGGAAATAGGAGAATAGTCGGGAATCGGAGTTCCCTCCTACCTGTCGTTCGCTATACTCTATCCAACCTAAAATTCTTTTTAGAACTCCGTTATACAACTATAGGTGCATTCTTCCGCACCAAAAGCCTCTCATTTATTCCCATCAATAAGAGCCCGTATCGCATCCGCTGCCTTTTCCGTATCTCGCAGCGGTGTACTTGAATTACAATTTGATGCAAGTGCTTCCTCAACTTCTTGGGGTAGATCATTCAGTGTACACTGCCTCACAATTGAATGCTGTTCCATATACCCATAGACTTTATACCGTTTCGGTTGTCTTCGCTTTTTTTCTGAAAGTGCCAAAATGATCACTTTACGTCCACTACTTGCCGCCTCACATACCATTGAGAAACTGTCTGCAGTAACGATAAGTAAGTCACTTAGACCAAGAATTGCTTGATACGGGTCATCAAGTTCTGAAGTGGTATCAGGTGCAATAAACAGCGGACACCAGTCTGCCTGTCCCAGTTTAGACTTCAGGTATTCTGTGACATCTGATGGTGTCCTACGAGAGGTTGTCACCAATATTTGCACGTTCATTTTCTCAGTAACTGCCTTGCAAATTTCGTCCAGACGCTCAGCATCTTCTACAGTTATAGTCTCGTATCTATCTGTCCCGCCGATAAGTATCCCGATGCGTGGGCAATCCGACAGATTGAGTTTCTGTAACAATTGTGTTTGCTTTGCATTTAGTATATCAGGAGAAATAGGATTTGGCACGCCAATCGTTTGGCAAATATTGTCTCTGTCTTTGGCTTTTCCCCAAGAAAACATAGGGAGAATTGCGAGGTCAAATTGGCGAATGCCTACAGGCGAAGGTCTGCGACAAGTAACCGTTTTGGCATGGAAGAGTTTGCCCAAGAGTAAATTGATCGCAGCAACAGACGACCCCGCTGAAAGAACAATATCTGCATCTTGGATTTGCAAAACGGAGTCGTATACTGATGGGTCAAGACTCCACCGAAGGAGGTTGTTGATAAATGAGTTAGAAAACGATATGCCCCCGATAATGCACATTAAAATGCGCAGAAGATTATCGCGCCATTTAGCACGGAATTGTATCTCAAGCCATACTGTGTGACATTCAGGCATTTTTTGCACAATGCCTAAAGATTGCTTGTAATGCCCTGGTTTCTTATCACTTAAGACAACAACTTTCATTTTAATAGATATTCAATCAATTCTGTAACACCGTGTTCATTTTCGGTTTTTACAATACCTACGTGAGGAACGAACCAAATTGTTTGGTCGCGTATGGTTGTCTCCTCATTAGAAAAAACGGTTTGAACGATTTCTGTTTTATATTTTAGTTGAAATGTGTTATCAAACCTATCTACGGGTGTTTCAATGGTATCTTGGCTAATTACCTCGCCTTTGATATTGAAATGCACCTCAAAGGGAAATTGCAGGAGAGTTAGGTTTTGTAACATTATGTTTCCATTGACTTTTATATCCAGGGCATCCCATTGGGAATCGACGGTTAAAGGTATTTGGAAAAAGAGAAGTTCAGAGAGCGGAATTGGTTCAAGTGCCACATTTACTTCCAGCCCTTCTAATTCATCTTTTACTGAAGTAAGGAGATCGCTTTGGATATAGCGATCTATCTTTTCACCGATGTCAAAAAAGATTTGATTTTGGGCAAAGCGGAAGGATTTAGACTTTAAAAAATCGATTTCTGCTTCAGAAACTGGAGGGGTGTAGGTGAAGGTCTGATAGTCTTTTTCTTGGGAGTCGTTTCTGTCTGTAATTTCCCGCGTCCATGTGGATCCATCAGTGCTTTGATAGACCCATCTGCTTCCGATAGCATCAGGGAAATAGTTCGGTTTCGTTTCAGTCGGTTCGTGAATTTCATCAGAACCGCAAGCAATAAACAACAAGACACTGCAGAGAGTAAGAAATAACGCTTTCATTTCTTTAAAGATTCTACAGTTTTCTTAAAATGTTGTCCAGAAGAAAATATAGTGAAAGACGCGAGAAAATCGCGCCTTTCAACCTCACACTATTATTCTGCTGGTTCTTCTTTCAATGCTTCCGCAACCATGCTCTCTAACTTTGCGCCTCTGGCTTTATGGGAAATTAGTTTACCTTCTTTGTCAATGAGCCACATTGCTGGGATAGCGTTTATACCGTACTGACGGGATACCGGACTATTCCATCCCTTCCCACTGAAAACTTGCCGCCAAGGAATCTCGTTCTCTTTAAGAAAATCACGGAGTCTCGTTTCATCAGTATCAAGACTGATCCCAATAATATCAAACCCCTTCTCTTTATAGGTTTCGTAAACCTTTTTAACATTAGGCATTTCCACAACACACGGTCCACACCAGACTGCCCAGAAATCTACTAAGACAACTTTCCCACGATACGCCTCAATGGAAATGGGTTTACCGTCAAGATCCGTTGCAGAGAAATCAGGGACCATTTCCCCCAGAAACGCCAACCCTGGCTCATACTTTTTCCGATATTCCAAAGCTAATTCAGCATTACCTCGTTTCTCATGAATAGAAGCAAGTCTTGCTAAAACAGAGCGATGTTTTGGCTGATGCTTCTCAAGCTCCTCAAAAAGTTGAAGCTCTTCATCATGCCGATTCATTGTCCTAAGCATATCTCCCAGGATCGAATTGTGTGAAACGTTTGTAGGTTTCATAAGTTCTTTGAAACGGTCAATGAGATTTTCTGCATCTTCCTTTCGTTCTGCTTTCATATAGAGTTTATGAAGGATATTATAGCTACTAAAGAAACGTTCGTTATCTGGCATTTTCTGGAATCCAGCTTCCAACGCATCAATGGCTGCATCAATGTTCCCATAAATTACGTCCAGTGAATCCGTCCACCAATAGGATGACTTATACACCTTATAGCCAAGATTTAAGCTTAAAGTGTTATCGTAGGACCCTTTTTCGTTATGATGCATACAACGTACAAGCGGTGTAGCATCACCAAACATGGTTTGAGTCTCCAGTATCTGCTTTCGCTGCGCAGGGAGGAATTCGTAACCATAACTCACAGGCTTATTAGGGTCTTGCGCTCGCACATAAAGTGCTTTGCCACCTTCTTTATCTGCTGGGCAAATCAAGATATTCGCATCTGCCAAGTGTTTGGGAAGAAGATCGGAGAGCCATTCAGGATAATCTCCGTGTTCTTTGTGGTAGGCTTGAATTGCCTTTCCAATCTCTTGGAGATTGTGTGTGCAAATTTCAATGTGTTTAACTTTTTGTTCTACTGCTGGATCACTGCTCACTTGCTTATCAGATGCCTCTTCTGCATAAACAGAAGTAATCAACAAACCCAACATGATTGCTAAGGTAAAAAAAACTCTCATTAGATGCCTCCATTGTTGTGTAAAGAATTTAAAGTCATTTAGAAATTCTGTTTATAACGCACGTTGATAAGAGAATAGTATTGTGTACCAGAAGAACTCTTTGACATAATGAGATAACAATCTATTATCAAATAGTGTGTCCAATTATACTATACCCGACTAATTTAGTCAAAATAATTTTAAGATTTCCTAACCTCGCCCGTTCAAAGTCCTCGTTAATTCTACCATAATACACAATGTTAAAACTAAAGACACCAATCTTCACTGATGCCTTAATAACTTAAATCTCCGTTGAACCCTCTTTCTTGTTCTATCTACATCTGATTTTTAGACAAATCCAATATAACCAGCAATATAGAAAACAGCGAAATAGTAAACGAGCTAACCCACATCCTTACATCACTCTTATAGTTATTTCCAATTCGTCCCTGTCTTTGATATTATCAGGGTCAACTTGTGTCATTATAGTCAACGCCATATCCAATATTCTTAGGATATGCCGCATCATAAAATGAATATCGCCTATTGTGACACCAGTGAGAAATAATACTTCACAATGATTCTCATTCGTAAGTTTGTGCATTTGTTTAACAAGTGATTTCGTGACTCTATCCAACCCTTCTTTTTTAATTGGATCAGGTCCTATTATAATCCGGATCATATAGAATTTGACTCTCCTTATATAGTGACCTTTAGAATTAACAGGACATTTTGAGTTGTAGGAGGGAACTCCGATTCCCGACTATCAGTGAGTTATGTCGCGATACGGAGATCGCTCCTACAGAAATGTGTCTCTTTAATTTCAATGTTCACCATATTTGTAGTCTGTGCGTGTTATGGCTCCAGTGGAACGGTATACTACCCATCACACATAGCACATCTCTGGAATTATGCAAAACCGATATAACGGGCAACAAAGAATACAGCGAAATAGTGAACGAGCGGATTTACTTCTTTATGACGTCCAGTGACTATCTTTAGAAACGAGATAGAAATAAAACCGAATGCGATTCCTTCAGTAATACTGAAACTCAGCGGCATCATGACGACAGTCAACGCAGCAGGAATTGCTTCGGTAAAATCGTCCCAGTTAATGTTCACAAGGTCCTTGAGCAACAAGCCACCAACTACGATTAATGCGGGACCGATAATCGGATACAGGAGCAGATTTGTTGGATCATTTGGATTAGTATCGTACCCACTTCCAACAATTTGAATAAGGGGTGTGAAAAAAAGTGCCAGCAGCATCAAAAGACCGGTGACAATTGATGTAAGTCCGGTGCGTCCTCCTTCAGCGATACCGGAGGCACTTTCAATATAACATGTCACTGTAGAAGTGCCAAGACAAGCCCCACCAACCGAACCGATTGCATCTGTCAAGAGTGCTTGTCGCCCTTTAGAAAGTTTTCCATCTTCAAGCAGGTCTGCCTCGTGTCCAGTAGCCGTGAGTGTGCCGATACTATCAAACATGTCAACAGAAAAGAAAACAAATATGATTGGAATTAACTCTACTCTGTTAAAGATGTCTGGAAAACTGAGTTTAAAAAACGTTGGGGCTATGGATGGGGGTGCTGAGACCACACCTTTGAATTGAACAATTCCTAAGAGTAAAGAAAGCACAGTTGTGGCGAGAATCCCCATTAGAATGGCGCCCTTTACTCGGTGCGCCATAAGTGTGAGAATGATAAAAATGCCGAAAATTGCAATTATAACAGGTTTGGAGTGGATATTGCCGAGTGTTACAAACGTCGCTGGGTGCGATTCAATGATACCGCTCATTTGCAAGCCAATGAAGGCGATGAACACGCCTATTCCGACAGCAATTGCATTATGTAGGGCAGACGGCAAAGCATTCATCACTGCTTCACGTAAACCAACAAATGAAAGAATAACGAACAACATGCCTGAAATGAAAACGATACCTAATGCATCTTGCCATGGTAGGTTCAACGCCTCAGGATTACATACGCTGAAGACAAAATAAGCGTTAATCCCCATACCAGGTGCAAGAGCAACAGGATAATTGGTCATGAATGCCATAAGGATTGTCGCGCCAGCACTTGCGAGGCAGGTTGCAACCATTACGGCACCACTGTCCATTCCTGCAATTTTTAGTAGAGTAGGTTGAACAAATATAATATATGATAGGGTTGTAAAAGTTGTAAAACCTGCAACAATCTCTCGTCTAACACTTGTACCGTTTTCTTTTAAACGAAATAGTTTTTCTAACATATCCTCTCCCTAATAGTCTCCATTGAATTGACAATCGGCAATTGCAGTGTATGCTGTTTTCAGATGTTATTAAAGTATAACCTATGACTTGCTAATATTTAATGAGAGAAAAAATATCCAAATCTTCCAATTTTTCCCGTCCGTTAAGTTCAGTAAGTTCGATCAATAAGGCAATGCCTACAATATCTCCACCAAGTTTTTCAACAAGTTCAACCGTTGCACCGAGCGTTCCACCGGTAGCCAATAGATCATCACATATAAGCACGCGAGTCCCTTTTAGAAAAGCATCTTGATGAATTGTTAGTGTATCATTACCATATTCAAGTTCGTAGGTCACTTGATATGTATCATACGGCAGTTTTCCCTTTTTTCGAACAGGCACAAACCCGACACCTAACCGATGCGCGACTGCCGAAGCAAAAATGAAACCTCGTGATTCAATTCCTACAATTACGTCAACGACCTTATATTTATAATAGTTTGCGAACACCTCAACTGCAGCGTAGAAAACAGCACCATTTCCTAAAAGTGGTGTAATGTCTTTAAATGAAATACCCGGCTCTGGAAAATTCGGTATATCTCGAATGAATTTAGTAAAATCGCTCATACCCTTCCTTTAACTTTAAGTTTAAACAGTTTTTAGAATATCTAAGTTGTTACTAAAAGAACTTGGAGTCTTTAGAATTATTCAATTAAGTCGTATAATTCCTTAAAAGACAACTTATATCAACTTAGTCCTGATATGACGATTATATTATGATTTAAACAAAAAGTCAAGTTTAATCAAGTGTATTTACAAAGGTATACAATTTTCCAATAATTTCTTTCTCTAAAACCTCTTCCTATAGGAGCGATCTCCGTATCGCGACCTTTCGACCAAAATGGGTAATAAACCGACAATTGAATGCCTCTAAGTGTATTTATACCGTTTCTAAAATATAATGTATCATTTTCGGTGGAGATTCTGCAGGAGCGACCTCCTGGTCGCGACCGGGAGGTCGCTCCTACAGAGGATATCTTCCAATTATATTCAATCCAATAAATTTTCGTAATGGAATGTTATTTATTAAAATTGGTATTATACCATTTCTATATGATAACATTACATTATTTCGTAGGTCGGGTAGAAGCAGTAGCGAAACTCGACTTTTTATAGCGTCCTGTCGGGTTTCGTGCCTTAACTCAACCTACAATATATTATGACAATTTATCAATCAGAAATGGTATTATAGTAAATTATGTAAAAAAGTTTACATATATTCTGTAGGAGCGATCTCCGTATCGCGATCAAACCTCTAATAGTCGGGAATCGGAGTTCCCTTCTACACTTCAGATATAAAGTTAATTGTAGAATCCACTATATAATTGAGAGTTCTCTTAATAAGACATTTACGATTTTGTGGGTTAGCTGTGGATTAAATGGAGGCAGTCGTAGAATTGGATTTCAATGAGGTTGGGTTTAGTTTTTTGAGTTGTAGGATGAGAGCATAGAATCTTTCCCTACAACTCAAATCACTTTAATGTTACTTATTTTTGACGCAGACGGGATTCTAATGCCTCTAATTCTTCGGATAAAGCTTTAGGTAGCTTGTCCTCAAACCGTTCATAATGTTCGCGAATAGACTGAATTTCGTTGAGCCATTCTTCGGTATCAACGTTTAGCAATTCCGTCATTTGGTCCTCAGTTACATCAAGTCCAGAGGTATCAACTGCTCCGGGGGCAGGTAAATAACCGATCGGTGTTTCAACTACTTCTCCCTTTCCGCTAATACGTTCAACAATCCATTTCAGAACACGACTATTTTCACCAAAACCTGGCCAGAGCCATCCGCCATCCGTATCTTTTCGGAACCAATTGACGTAGAAAATACGCGGGAGTTTGTCAGCATCAGTTTTTTCTCCCATTTCTAACCAATGTGCAAAGTAGTCGCCCATGTTGTAACCACAGAACGGGAGCATAGCCATCGGATCGCGTCTGAGTTCACCGACGGTACCAGCGGCTGCAGCGGTGCGTTCAGAGGAAGCGATAGAACCGATAAAGGTCCCGTGTTGCCAATTAAATGCTTCAAAAACAAGCGGAACAGTGCTGGCACGTCGTCCACCAAAGAGAATTGCTGAAATAGGCACACCTTTCGGATTTTCCCAATTCGGATCAATGATAGGACATTGCGATGCGGGTGTTGTATAGCGGGAATTGGGGTGTGCCGCCGTTTTTTCATCGCCAGGATGCCATTCTTCACCGAGCCAACTTGTAACGGTTTCAGGTTCATCTTCGCTCATCTCTTCCCACCAGACATCATTCTCAGGGGTGAGTGCAGCATTTGTAAAGATAGAGTTCGATGCAAGCGTGTGCATCGCATTCGGGTTGGTATCCATAGACGTTCCTGGTGCTACCCCGAAAAACCCTGCTTCTGGATTGATGGCATAGAGTCTTCCATCTTCACCAAACTTCATCCAGGCGATGTCATCACCAATAGTTTCTGCTTTCCATCCTGGGATAGTGGGAGTTAGCATGGCGAGGTTTGTTTTACCACAAGCACTGGGGAACGCTGCGGCGATATAAGTTTTTTCGCCTTCAGGACTGGTTAAGCCCAAAATGAGCATGTGTTCTGCCATCCATCCATCGTTTTTTGCCATAATAGAGGCAATGCGGAGTGCATAGCATTTTTTACCGAGCAACGCATTACCACCATAGCCGCTACCGTAGGACCAGATAGAACGTTCCTCTGGAAAATGGACAATATATTTATTCTCAGGATCGCAGGGCCACGAAACATCTTCTTGCCCCGGTTCAAGCGGCGATCCAACAGAGTGTAAACAAGGCACAAAATCACCGTCTTCACCCAATATTTCCAACACTTCTTTGCCCATGCGCGTCATAATACGCATATTGACAACGACATAAGGTGAATCGCTAATTTCTACCCCTATATGTGAAATCGGCGACCCAAGTGGTCCCATACTGAAAGGCACGACGTACATCGTGCGCCCCTTCATACATCCTTCAAAAAGCCCTTTGAGGGTCGTCTTCATTTCACCGGGGTCATGCCAATTGTTTGTAGGTCCTGCCTCAGCTGGGGTTTTGGCGCAAATGAACGTTCTTCCTTCAACGCGAGCTACGTCTTCCGGATCAGAACGAGCGAGATAACTGCCCGGACGTTTATCCGGATTCAATCGAACAAATGTCTCGTTTTGGACCAATTGTTCACATAATCTGTCGTTCTCTTCCTGAGAACCATTGCACCAATAAATATCATCGGGTTGGCACAGTTCTGCTGCTTCTTGCACCCAACTGAGCAATTTATTATTGTTTGTCATCCAAATCCTCCGTTTTGTATTTTGTCAAACTATATTATCACAGAATCAGGTATATTGCAATCAATTTGAAATAAAGGCACGGAATTTCGCTACTATACCTTAAGTTGCAATCCATTTCGGGAATCCTCTTGTAGGCGGGGTTTCTAACCCCAATACAAAAAGCACCGTTTGTAGTCGCGCAATTCGTTACGCCTTTTACACTTGCCGAGCAGTGATGTTCAGTTAATTGTAAAATCTACCATATCAAGACGTTTGAATACCGATAAAGTTGAGAACCATTTACAAGCGAACATACCACTGCTGTGTCTACTCATATTTTATAGGTAAATGTCGCGATTCGGAGATCGCTCCTACAGAAGTTGGGTCTGTCTTTGTAGGAGGGAACTCCGATTCCCGATTTCTTTGGCGACTCATAATTTTAGAACAGGCACTCCACCAAATCAAAACGCTGCCCCCAACTTCACATGTATCTTACCGCGGAGTGCCGAATCTCCGGCTGCAAGTCCATAATCTAATTGTATAATCCCGCCTTTAGATTCAAGTCTTGCGCCAAACCCATACCCTATTCGTAATTTATCAAAAACAGAAGGTCGGTCAATGAAAGTAACCGCCCCAAAATCAACGAAGGTAAAAATTTGTGAATTCCGTCCCATAAGAAATCTATATTCAAGATTAGCATGCGCGCGCCGTGGTCCCGAAAACCAATCCTCATCATATCCGCGCAGCGTAGTTGCTCCTCCTAAATAAAATAGTTCTGTGGGTGGAATGTTGATGCCCCACGCAGCTGCACCATATAATTCAATCGCAATTATTTGGTTTTCCCATGTTTGAAAGTACTGTTGAAGGTCAAGCCAAACTTTACGCAGTTTAAAATCACTTCTGGAGAGTTCTACTGCAAAACTATCACGTCTACCTTGCGTTGGATTAAGAAAATAATCCCGAGAATCCCGTGTTAACCGCACGGTCACACTATACTTCGTGCCACTTTGTATCGGTACAGGTGTATTGTCTTGAAAAGTATCTATAGTCGGAGAAAACGTATCGGGTAAAGGAGATACTATGCCGCCAAAACGAATCCGTTTATAGCCGAGGGTTACCTCACTTTCATAAAATCTGCCAAATTTTGTGTTACCGCTGACACTTGCTGCGCGTTCTTCTGATTCAGCGTCAGTGATCGAATTGCGTTGTTTGAGTTGACTATACGCCACGCCTAACGTAATCGGTTTTCCTAAAACCCACGGTTCTCTGTATCCAAGTCGCAGTGCCTTGAGTAAGCCTGATTTCCAATAAAAGTTAACATCTCGCCCTGTTCCTAACAGATTTGTCTCACGGACTTCCACGACTCCAGTAAGTTGTGGCACAGAATCTGAACCTTCTACTGGCGGCGCATAGCCGAGAACACCAATTAATCGTCCTGTTCGTGCCTCAGTAACCTTAGCATGAAAGTTGATTGTATCCTCTGTCGCGCCTGCCTCAAGCAAATTTGGCTGGATATGGTAAAAATACCCTAAATTCCGTAAGCGATGGTAACTCTGCTCAATTTTACGTTGGTCAAAAAAGTCATTTGCTTTAACAGGAATTTCCCTAAGCACCACATCGGTTTTTGTTTTCTGAAGACCACTCACCTTTATGTTACTTATCCTAACCTTTGTACCTTCTCGAATCTGCAAAGCGAAATTAATATTGCCAGTCGCAGGTAAAAGATTGATGATAGTGGGTTCAATTTCAACTTTTGGATGCCCATGTTCACTGTATAAGAGTTGAATCCTCTCAATCCCTTGTTCAAGTGCGGTTTGCGTGAAGAATTGTCCCTTTCGCAAACCGAGTTCACGCAGAATTTTGGATTTAGAGAAAAGCTGATTTCCTATAGGCGAAAAATCCCCAATACGCAGTCGTTTCCCTTCTCGGATTGTTACGTTAATAGATACCTGCGAATTGCTTGTAGAAATAGGTGAAACGGTTGGTTGGGATACCATCGCGAACACGTACCCCTCTTTTCGATATGCAGAAAGGGTACGTTCAAAACCCTCCATGATTTCTTGTTGAGAGTATATTTTTTTTGCCTCCCACCCAAATAGATCACGCAACTTTTTTTGATTGAAATGTTTATTACCCTCAAAATTGAGTTGAGCAATGTTGTAAAGCGGTATCGTGCTGATGTCCTCTGTTTCTTTGTCAGTGGGAGTCTTTTCTGAAGTGGTATCTTGCCCTATATCGTCAAAAGCAGGCATAGTTGCCAAACAGAAAAGTAGTATGCTGATAATTATGAGTCGGTTTGAATACATGTGATGGAAACCTTGGGTGAAATGGTAGGAATATTTTACCATGCGTGGCGGGACAAATGCAAATGCTTGCTGTTGAAGTGCCATAAAAGACTATAATACCGCTATAAAACTCAATCCTGATTATGCCAACGTCTATTACAATCGAAGTTCTGTCTACGGCAGTAAAGAAAATTATGATAACATCATAAAAGACTGTACCTATAGTAATACAACTCATTCCCGATTCCGTTCAAGCTTATGTCCACCGCGCAGCGTTGTGGTTATATATGAAGAAATGGGAAAAAGCAAAATCAGACTTCATCACAGCCAAGATCTGGGGTAAATCTGATCGATACATTCCATAGCGACTATGAAAGCGTTGAAGATTTTAAAGAGAAAACCGGTATTCAGTTGCCAGAAGACATCGCTGCAATGCTAACTCCGCCGCAGAAATAGCAGTGAACAAAACTACCCTTTTAGTGAATTACCTGATATTCCAGATTCTCGATTCGCGTCATTCGTGCCGATCCGTTATTCAGAAAACACCATCCGACAAAATAATTACACATCACATTATTAATTTCACTTGCTAAAAAAAGTGAAACGTGATAAATTCTATTAAATTTAAAATATAGACGTTTCATGTTCGTTAGATCTAAGGAGTATAGGCTTTATACATTTGTTTATTTTATTATTTAGATATACACCATCAAAGGAGGGAAGACATGTCGGATAAAGATAAAGAGAAAAAACAGGAAACGAATATTTCGCGTCGGAGTTTTTTGAAGGGCGTAGGCACTGGAACCGTTGCTGCAACCGTTGCACCAGCGATCTTAGTCGGTGATGCGGAAACAGCAGAAGCGCAAACCGATGGCGCGGTCTCCACAGCGAAAATTCAATTGAATATCAATGAAAAGTTATATGAGATTGAAGTTGAAGCACGTACCACGTTGTTAACAGTTTTGCGCGATGGAATTGATACAGGCGGAAACAGCGTTGATTTGACTGGTGCCAAGCTTATCTGTGACAGAGGTGAATGCGGCGGATGTACTGTTTTGGTTGACGGAAAAGCTGTCTACGCGTGTATGATGCTTGCAATGGATGCACAAGGGAAACAGATTACTACCGTAGAAGGCATCGCAAACGGAGATGACCTGCATCCGGTGCAGGAAGCATTCATTAAGCATGATGCAATGATGTGTGGATTCTGCACGCCCGGTTTCATTGTCTCATCAGTGGCACTCTTGAACGAAAACAAAAAACCGACGATCGCAGAGATTAAGGATGGCTTATCAGGCAATACTTGTCGTTGCGGCACTTATCCGTTCATATTTGACGCAGTTGAAACCGCTTCAGAAAAAATGTAGTTTGACCAAGCAACCCTTCATCAGGTTGCTATCACTATGAACGTGTTATGTATTGAGAAGGAGGAAACAGATGGCATCATGGGGAGAAGCAAGCCAATCTCGACTTATTGGCAAGCGGATTACCCGTTTGTCCGGTAAGGAAAAAGTTACAGGAAAAGCAAAGTATACCTTTGATATTAATCGTCCGGAAATGCTTTATGGACGCATTCTGCGATCTGAAGTTGCGCATGCAAACGTAACGGATCTTGACCTGACCCGTGCTGAAGAATTGCCCGGTGTCAAAGCGGTTATTCCATTAATCGAAGTAGGCAGAAAACTCCGTTATCAAGGGCAGGAAATTGCAGCAGTTGCCGCAGAAACCGACGACATCGCTAAAGACGCATTACGGTTGATTTATGTTGAATTAGAAGAATTACCCTTCGTCGTTACGGAATCGGATGCGATGGCAGAAGGCGCGCCGCAGATTCGGGATGACTGGAAGGGAAATCAGAGTAATCCAGGTATTAACGAAGATGGTGATGTAGAAGCAGGATTCTCGGAAGCTGCAGTTACAGTAGAAGCTACCTATCACACACCTGTCCAAACGCATGTCTGCTTGGAAACACACGGGCATGTCGTCGAATGGACAGATGAACAGAACCTAACTGTTTGGGCATCTACCCAGGCAGTTTTTGGAGTCAGAAACGATCTTGCGCGTCGCTTTGAGCTTCCTGCGAATCAGGTCAGGGTTATCACTGAACATATGGGAGGCGGTTTTGGAAGCAAATTTAATGCTGGCACAGAAGGTCTCGCCGCAGTACGGTTGTCCCGTATCACCGGAAAACCGGTAAAATTGATGTTGACGCGGAAGGCTGAACACCTTGTTGCGGGCAATAGACCTTCAATGACACAGCATGTAAAGGCGGGCGCAACTCGTGATGGTCGACTTATCGCTTACGATATGCGAGGCTACGGCACAGGCGGCATCTCCAGCGGTGCAGGATTCAACGCGCCTTATGTCTACCATGTCCCAAATAGACGAACCGAACGTTTTAACGTTGCTGTCAATGCAGGCAACCAACGTGCCATGCGTGCACCTGGACATCCGCAAGGTGCTTTTGCCATGGATTCGTTGATGGATGAACTTGCAGAAAAACTGGGAATGAACCCACTGGAATTCCGACGTATTAACGATTCAAGTGAGGTGCGCCAAGCACAATATACGCTGGGTGCACAGGAAATTGGATGGCACAGACGCAACAACATTCCTGGTTCCGGAACAAGTGTTAAAAAGCGCGGTATGGGTGTTGGTAGCGGCTTATGGGGCGGTGGCGGCGGCAGAGGCACACAAGCGCGTGTTACTATCAACGCTGATAGCACCGTTGAAGCAGTCACTGGCACACAAGACATCGGCACAGGTATCCGCACTGCTATTGCTATTATCGTGGCAGAGGAGTTAGGACTTGTACCAACAGATATTTCAGTAAAAGTTGGAGATAGCGGTCCTGGGCTACCCTCCGGCGGAAGTGGCGGCAGCCAAACGACTGCATCTGTCGCACCGGTTATTAAAACCGCAGCGGCGGCGGCAAAACAGAAATTGTTTGAACACGTTGCGCCCTTACTCCAAGCTCCGGTGGATGACCTACGTGTTGGAACTGGCACTATCTATGTCGCTTCTGATCGCACAAAGACGGTTACTTGGAAACAGGCAACTGGACAGCTCGGACAGGAAAGCATTAGCGAAGGTGGAGAATGGGATCCAGAACTCCGACAAGGTGGAGTCGCAGGCACTCAATTTGCTGAAGTAGAAGTTGATACCCAAACAGGCCACGTCAAAGTGCTAAAAATCGTTGCTGTCCAAGATTGCGGATTGGCGATTAACCGATTAACAACGGAAAGTCAGATTAACGGCGGGGTTATCATGGGCTTAGGACAAGCACTTCTTGAAGAGCGTATCATGGATCCGCAAACCGGACGCATGCTTAACGCGAATCTTGAAGATTACAAGGTCCCTGGAACTTTGGAGATACCTGAAATCAAATCAATCGTATTTGATACGCATCGGAAAGTTACGGGTGTTGGGGAACCGCCATGTATTCCGACACTTGGTGCAATCGCAAATGCCGTTTACAATGCGATCGGTGTCCGAATTCGGGAACTGCCGATAACACCGGATAAAGTCCTAACCGCACTTGCTGAGAAAAAGGCATAAGGAGGTAAACAATGGATAAATTTAGTATTATCAACGTGACCAGTCTAAAACAAGTTACCTCACTACTGAGCGACAGCGGATGGGGCGAAGTGATGATGATAGCAGGTGGAACTGACCTGCTCAGTGAACTCAAAGAGTATATTGAAACCCCAAAAACACTGATTAATCTTAAGACGTTGCCCGGTATGGATAGTATCACAGCAGACGCATCAGGCTTAAAGATTGGTGCGTTAGCCACTGTCGCTGATATTGCAATGCACCCGGCGATTCAACATCACTACACCGTGCTTGCACAAGCAGCAGCATCTGTAGCGACACCACAGATTCGGAATATGGGGACGCTTGGTGGTAATCTCTGTCAACGTCCACGGTGTTGGTATTACCGTGATGAAACCGTCAATTGTCTCAAGAAAGGTGGAGACATCTGTTATGCTATTGATGGCTTGAGCAAATACCATGCTATCTTCGGCGGGGATCCGGTTTATATTGTCCATCCTTCTGACATAGCGCCCGCATTGATTGCACTCAACGCGTCTCTCAAAATTGCTGGTCCAGAAGGTGAGAAAACATTGAAGGTTGAGGAGTTCTTTACCTTGCCAGCGGCAAATCCGTTTCGGGAAAATGTGCTTGAACCGAATGAAATCGTTGTTGAAGTTCAGGTGCCACAGCCTAAACCGAATACAAAGAGTTTCTATCTGAAAGCGCGTGAGAAAGGTGCTCCTGACTTCGCGTTAGCGAGCGTTGCAGGTGTCTTTGAGATGATGGGGAAGACATGTCAAACCGCTAACGTAGTACTCGGTGGCGTTGCGCCTGCGCCATGGCGATCCGCGGAAGCTGAAACTGCTCTTACAGGTAAGATGATCAATGAATCGGTCAGCATGAAGGCAGGCGCGGAAGCCGTTAAGGATGCAGAACCCATGAATGATAACGCATACAAGGTAACCTTAGCCCAGAATCTCATCAGTCGTACCGCTATGATGGCAGTAAGTTAAAGGAGGATGAACATGTTAGAAGGGAAAACACTCCCAATTTTTAGTCGCCCTATATGCCAAGACCTCCGGACAAAGGCAATTTATATTCCCGGCGGCAACTTGCAGAATCTCGTTGAAGAAAATCCGGGAACACACTATTGGTGTAATTGCACAATGCAGGTGGTCGGTCCCGATGACCAATTTGTGTCACCTAACGCTTGCAAACAATCGCGTTCCTGTTTCAGTCCTGTCGGTGGAAAACCGGTAGTATAGTCACACAAATTATAGTTTTCGGTTATCAGTTATCAGTGCTTGAGAAATGTCTCTCTGATAACTGATAACCTTTCTGCCTTTCTTTAGACTCTTGATAATGTTCCTTAAGCCTTTGATACAATGGTTGCATGTCGGTTCCGTTGTCTTGATGATAGGTGGTTTCTTCTTTTTTCGCGTTGTCCTCATTCCAATTGCCAATCGTTCCCCCGATCCAAATACTTTAATTTCATCGGCACTCAGACGTTTCAGTGGAATAGTCTGGCCTGCTTTGTTGACTGTTCTTATATCTGGAGTGTATAATGTTATTACCTTCTTTAGAACCGCACGTATGTCAGCTGCAGAATCTGTTGATGTTGATTACTCACTTTACATACTCGTTTTAGGCGTAAAATTCTTTATCGTTTTTCTGGTATATACCCTTGCAGTTGTGTTAACTTTTCCATATCCTGTGTTTGAGGTGTTTCAGAAAAAACCAGAACCGTGGTTGAACACCGTTATTATTTTAGGACTGATAATTATATTTCTATCAGCGTTTTTGCGTCGTATGGCTTAATGGAATTAACTTGTCACAACTATAGGATTGAAAGGAGCAGACAAATGGCAGTATTAAGCAAAGAGGATTTGGCTTTTTGGGAAGAAAAAGGTTATGTCATCATTCCTGATGCAGCACCCCCTGCATTAATCCAAAATGCAGCAAATGCAGTTTGGGATTTTCTTGAGATGGATGCGGATTCTCCAGAGAGTTGGTATCCTGATCCACCTCGTGGTATTATGGTAGAAATCTATCAACACCCTGCTCTATGGGCAACACGCCAATACCCGCGTGTCCATCAGGCTTTTGCAGAAATATGGGGCACAGAGAAACTATGGGTCAGTTTTGACCGTGCCAGCATGAGTCCGCCCAATGCCGCCGGCAAATATGAACGTACAAGTGTTGGACTTCATTGGGACATGTCCATAGACCTACCTGTCCGATTCCATGTGCAAGGTGTGCTTTACCTAACAGATACGGCTGCGAACCAAGGCGCGTTTACATGCGTCCCTGGTTTCCACAACAAAATTGAGGAATGGATAAAGAGTCTTCCAGAAGATGCTGATCCACGCCAACAGAATTTAGAGGCGTTAGGCATGATTCCTGTTCCCGCGAAAGCCGGGGATTTAATAATTTGGCATAGTGCTTTGCCGCATAGTGCTGGTATCAATACTGCTGATGCGCCACGCGTTGCACAATACATTACTATGACACCAACGGGTGAAGCAAATCAAGAAGCACGAGAACGCCGCATCAACGGATGGAAAAATCGTATGGCAGGCTTTGGCGGCGAACGCCCAGAAAAGGAACATCAATCGGGTGAAACCGCAGAGTTAACCGAACTTGGCAAAAAGTTGTTGGGACTTGAGACGTGGGGATGAAAATGTTACTAAATTGCTAAAAGTTGCAGGGGCGGTTTCTGTGTCCGCCCATTGTTCCGTCCACGAGTTATGGCGAGGTACAGAGACCTCGCCATACAATTGATTTATGAGATAGTTTGTAGTAGAATTTTCGGACGGCGGAAGTTAGGTCAATTTAAACACTTGGCTGCCTTCCAAGAACCGGATACGCAGGATCATTATACCCTTTACCGGTATGTTCTCCAGGTGGGACTAATTCATTAATTACCTTTTCATCATCTTCTGTAATGGTACAGTCTAAACATCCTAAGTTATCCTCTAACTGTTCCATTGTACGCGGTCCGATGATGACAGATGTAATGGTTGGATTCGCTAACACCCATGCTAATGCAAATTGTGTTAGTGTTTTACCGTGTGCGTCTGCTAAAGGTGTTAACTTTTGTGCCACTTCAAAACTCTCTTCTCGAAGTTCAGTCTGTAAAATCCGTCTATCTTTGCGTGCTGCTCTTGACCCTTTAGGAGGCTTTTTGCCGGGCAAATATTTACCTGACAACACGCCACGCGCCAACGGACTATAAGGCACGACACCGACACCATACTTTTGGCAAAACGGAAGTAGTTCTACTTCAATATCACGGTTCACAATGTTATAGAGCGGTTGAACACAAACAAAATCCTCTAATCCTTGTTGCTTGCTTGTCCAGAGTGCTTCACAAACACGCCACGCCTCAAAGTTGGAACAAGCAATATAGCGAACCTTTCCCTGCCGCACACAATCGTCAAGTGCTCGGAGAGATTCCACAATTCGCGTAGATGTGTCCCAGCGGTGTAGGTAATAGACATCAATATGGTCGGTACCAAGCCGTTTAAGACTCGCTTCAACTGCAGACATGATGTGAAATCGGTGTGAACCGCTATCGTTGACATCATCACCCATTGTCCCGTGAACTTTCGTGGCAATAACCCACTTTTCCCTGTTTTCACTCACTGCCTTTCCAATGACTCGTTCGGATTCGCCTGCGTTGTAGACATTAGCCGTATCAAGAAAGTTAATACCTGCATCCATCGCACGGTGGATAATACGAATAGAGTCTTTTTCGTTGGTTGGTCCCCCAAACATCATCGTGCCGAGACAGAGAGGTGATACCTTCACGCCTGCACGTCCAAGTGTTCTATATTCCATATCCGATTTCCTTTCCAAATGCGTTATGCCATCCGAATGCCACCATTTACATCCAGTGTCGCGCCCGTAATATACTGCCCCTCTTCCGAAGCGAGAAAGAGAATCACATTCGCAACCTCTGAAGGGTCTGCGACACGTCCCAACGGAATCTGGTCTGTCATATCTGGATGGTTTTTTGCCATCTCTGTCGCTGCAATACCTGGTGCAATTGAGTTGACCGTAATACCGTGCTCACCTAAAACCCTTGCGAACGATTTTGTCAGGCACATCACACCTGCTTTTGAGGCGGAATAAGGCGCAGACGCGACTAAACCACCCACTTGTCCTGCTAACGAACCGAGATTGATGATACGTCCAAACTTTTGTGATTTCATCGTCTCCATAACCGCTTGTGAACAGAGAAAAGGACCTTTGAGGTTGACAGCCATCATCCTATCCCACTCAGTTTCAGAGCAAGCGTCTATGCGGGTATAACTGAAAATCCCAGCGTTGTTAACCAAAACATCAATCCGCCCGAATTCTTCAAGTGTTTTGTCCACCATCGCACGCACAGATTCACCGTCAGCAACATCTGTTTCAATCACGACGCATCGCCTATCAAGTGCGGTAATCTCTTTTGAAACCGCTTCAGCATTTGCCATATTTACTTCGGGAACGACAATATCTGCTCCTTCTCGTGCAAACGCGAGGCATGTCGCTTTGCCAATACCTCCGCCACCTCCTGTCACAATTGCAACGCGTCCTTTCAACCGCATCTATGTTCTCCTTTGCCAATTTTTATTGTAGCGAGTGCAGGTAATTTGAAACTCTCCCTACGCTCTTTTTGCTTGCAAATCTATTGTAATTGTTGTAACATGTGAACATTATCACACGTATTCTGTAAAAAGTCAACATCTGGCACAATGGAAAAGGTATAGAGGTTTAAGTCATGAAAACAACTGTATTTTGGAATCTACTGAAGTTTCTTTTGGTGTTAGGTCTTATCTGTAACTTTGTTTCCACAGCATTAGCACAGAATTTTTATCCCGCTACTGTAGGTAACGAATGGGTTTTAGAGAGTACTGATGGTAAGCAAAGACAGACTTACACACTTGAGAAACCCGAAGATATTGCTGATCAGGATTTTATTCTACTGAAAATCGAAACTGAAGCGATCCAGCAGGGCAAGGTTATTGACACGGACAAGTATTTTGTGACGGTTGACGATGAAGGGATTAAACTCCATAAAACCACCTTACAACAAGCGATTGGTGCTACTGTGGCAACTGCGGCAGCGGATTTGCCAACATCGGTGACTTTCTTTCCAGATACATTAGTGCAAGGTGACAAATGGCAGATAGTAGTAGATGCAAAACTTGACCTCGGTGCAGCTGAAATCATTCTAAGAACGACCACTAAATTAGAGATCGTTGGATTTGAAGATGTTGTGACCCCAGTTGGAACATTTCAGAACTGTGCCAAAATTGAGTTGGCGTTATCGGTTGTTGGTGTAGGTTTCCCAATAAACATTGCTCCGACAACTTCCTATCAGTGGTTAGCTCCTAATGTTGGACCTATTAAATATGAAACCACTGACGGAACGGTTTTTGAGGCAATTAGTTTCAAACTGCTCCCACCACCTGTTAGAGAAGCACAGAGTCCGCCCGTGTGGCAACTACCTTCTCTTGAGTTTCAAGTCACTGGGTCGCGTGTCGGTGGCATACTCAATGCCAAGATACTTGAAAATGTTGAAGATTATGTATCTGAAGTGCATAATTTAGGTATAATAGTTGTAACTGGAGGAATTGTTCCGCCTGGGGACGGTACTGGTTTTGCCACAAATTTGGACAGAAAACAGGACTTGTGGGTTGCTGGAATCTTTGGGAATGCGCCTATCGTAGGCACAATAACGCTTTTTGCAGAAAATGATAAGGGTAGAACTTCAGTAACTATTAAAGTAACTATTAATAAATAACCCTTACGGTATAAGTAGACGTAGATGAAGATGCGGTTGTCACCATCTTAAATTTGGTGATTATTGGACAGATTTCGGCGATTTATCTTGAAAAGGCATTTAAAAATTTGATAAAATATGACCACGAACACACATTGTTTGGAAATTCAGTATGGTAAATTGGAAAGTGGTATTAATTGTGATTGCCATAGGCATCCTCTTTATGGTGATCGGGATGTGGTTAGGATATCGGTACATATCGGAACAGGACGAAATCATCCCGAGAGCACAACATAAACCTTCTAACACATTAACCTCGCTTGTACTTGCACACCTACCAACAAAAAAATCTACTGAGACGGTGTTGCTGTTCTAACATCGCTCAATTGTATTCTTGAAAAGGAGATTTGAATTATGCAAACTACCAAACCAATGTCTTGGCTAAAATTGATATTGGTGTTAAGCCTTGTATGTAGTTTTTCGCTTACAGCTACAGCACAGGATTATTATCCGACAACTATAGGGAACACCTGGGTTTTTCTAAGCCAGGATGGCGCTGAAAGGCGCACCTATTCGATTGAGGAATCCGAAATCGCAACCGATGCGGAAGCAGGAATCTTTATCCTGAAAATCGTCACAGAGACTCTTGGTACAGAGACGGTTGATACCGATATATATTACATCTCTGATGATAACGGAGATTTGAAACTTCATCGTACAAAACTGGAAGAAGGGGCATTCGGTATTGCAGCGGCAATGCTTGATCCGTCCGCTCTTTTCTTTCCTGCAGACTTGCCACGTGGACGCACATGGGACATCGTGACGGTAACAGAACTTGACTTAGTCGGCACAGCAACAACAACAAGTACTATAGAAGTTGAAACAATTGAAGATGTTGAAACCCCAGCAGGAACATTTGAAAACTGCGTTAAACTCAAGATAGAGAGGAGAATCGTCACGGCTCTTGTGACTCTCCGCCCGATTTTGTACCAATGGTTGGCACCTGATGTCGGTCCTGTCAAATATCAGAACGATCAGGATATTGTTTATGAATTGCAAAGTTATAGTTTGGTTGAACCTCCAGCGATAGAAACGCCTGCGGAACCTGTGACTCCGGAAGAACCCGCAGTGGTAACACCTGAAGTAATCCCAACACCTACTGATATCTTCGTAAACCCTGTAAATATTGAATCCCCTGCTGTTGGGGAACAATTCATGGTTAGTATAAACATTGGAAATGGGGTAGGTGTCGCTGGATACCAAGTGACCGTGAACTTCGATCCAACTGCGCTAAAATACGTTTCAAGGGCAAACGGTGATTATCTACCTGCAAGTGCTTCGGTGGAACCAGCGGTGGTATCTGAGAATAGCGTCCAACTTGCAGCGACTGCAAGCGACGGAGGTTCTGATGGACATGGTACTCTTGCTACCGTCACATTTGAGGTCATTGAGGTAAAAGCATCCGCCATCAGTTTGACAGACGTTTCCATTACCGATGCTGCGGGTGAAGCGGCAGAAATCGTAACTGGCGATGGTGCTGTTCTTCTTCCTCTTGAACAAGAACCTACCATTGTAATACCACCTGATCTGCCGCCAATTGGTGAGCATTTGTTTGAGATTACGTTGACTAATCTTACCACTGGTGAACCTGAGAAGGGTGGACAAATTTTATCACCTCCAATTTTTGCAACGCACTTTGAAAGTGACAGTCTTGCTTCAGTCGGTCAACCAGCGGTTCCAGCACTTGTGGCACTTGCTGAAAATGGAGATGTTTCAGGGTTATTAGAATTTGCAACTTCTATAGGCGCGAACACCGCTGTCGCAGACAAGGTTGTAGTTCCCGGTGGTTCTGTTACCGTTAGGTTAAGGGGTAATGTGTTAAACGCTTCGCTCACAGTTGCTTCAATGTTAGTTTCAACGAATGATGGATTCATTGCCGCATCAAGTGTACCACTTTTTGATAAAACCGGTATGCCCGTTTCAATGACGTTGGAGTTGATGGCTTACGATGCGGGTAGTGAAGAAAATACAGAACTCGCGTCCGATATTCCGGGCCCACTCGGTTTAGATGCTGAAGCGGATCCAGAGGGTAGCAATGCGCGCGTTCCGACAGAAGGTGGTGTCATCATGCCGCACCCTGGTATTCAAGGTGTTGGCGACGTGAGTGAAGCTTTTGCTTGGACTGAACCTACAGCGACGCTGACGATCACGCCTGTTTCCGACGAAGAACCAATCGAACCCAGTAGTTTTGATGTTGCACTTGAGTCGGGATTAAATATGATCTCTATTCCACTAATGCCAACAGAATCTTACACGGCAAAATCACTTGCTGCCATGTTAGGGGCATCAATTGTCGTTAAATTAGACGCAGCAACGCAGCATTTCGTTGGTTATTCCTATGCTGAAGAGGGAGAGGGTTTTGACATTGATGGTAGCAGCGGTTATATTGTGAATACTCCCGCCGGTGGTGTTTTCACGTTCACAGGTACTGCATGGCAAAACAAATCCGATAATGCATCTGCAGCACCTAAAGTTTCTACTGCTAAGGACGCGTGGGCATTTGTCATCACAAGTGCCTTGCAAGAAAAAGAAAACGGAGCGACTTACACCGTTGTTGCCAAAAACCTCCGTACAGGGGTTGTCGCTACCGAAAAGGTTGCCAACGACAAAGTAAGCGTCTCTGCTGTCTGGGCAAATATGAACCGTAAAAGCGTCATTCAAGTTGGTGATAAACTTGAGATTGCCCTTCTTGACAAACGTGGCACTATTGTGTCCGGTCCGTTCCAGCGTACTGTAACCACTTCAGATATTCAGAATGCATATCTGAGTGTGCAGATGCGCGTTGGTGATGTCCGTCCCAAGGAAACGATTCTCGGTCAAAACTTTCCAAATCCGTTCAATCCAGAAACTTGGATACCTTACCAATTGAGTCGTGACACTAACGTAACGGTTCAGATTTATAATGTGTCCGGCAGTGCAGTTCGGGCGCTAAACTTGGGTCATAAGTCAATAGGCTCATATATGACGACTTCAACTGCAGCGTATTGGGATGGTAAGAATAACGCGGGTGAACACGTTTCGAGTGGAATATATTTCTATACTCTCCAAACAGATAAATTTTCTGCTACCCGCCGAATGGTCATTCTGAAGTAGGTTTAGCTGCAAATTATCTAAGCGAAACGCCTTGATTTTAAAAGCAATCCATTGACTTAACAGATTGCACTAAGATGACTAAATCAAGGCGTTTCCTTTTTATGGTAAAGATTAGAATTAATGCTACATTCCTGAATAGTAGGAGGGAACTCCGATTCCCGACTGTTCCTACAGTTCGGTCGCGATTCGGAGATCGCTCCTACAGAGGAATTGTAGAATAATTTCTATACTCTACTATATACAGAACACATCGGTGTTTGGGATAACTTCAAGATATTCTACAGAAGGAGGATTAAATGTTTAGAAACACCACATTGATGACTCTTTTGATAGTCATGCTTGTCTTTTTTTGTCACAATGTTATAGTATCAGCACAAAATTATTATCCGACAACTACCGGCAATATATGGGTCATGGAAAGCGAAGATAAAGCGGAACGACTGACTTACACTGTTGAAACGTCTAATGAATCCATTAACGGTAAAGACTTGGCACTACTCAAAATTACAACTGAAACCTTAGGAACAGATTCAATTCTAACTGAGAAGTATTTTATTGATTTTGACAAAGAAGGTATTAAACTTTATAAAATTGTAGTTGAACTTGGTACTCCTTTTGGTATAGCAACAGCCTTATTATATCCACCCGCCCTTTTCTACCCACTGTCGTTAGAACTCGGAGACTCATGGGGACTTACTGCTGATTCAGAGGTGAACTTAGCGGGACCTGTTACGTTCACAAGCACCAACAAAGTCGTAGATGTTGAAGATGTTGCAACGCCAGCGGGAATATTTGAGAACTGCCTAAAGATTAGAATTGACACGAAATCTACTACTACTTTAGGAGCAACGCGCGGTACCGCTTACCAATGGCTTGCCCCCAACTTTGGTCCCGTGAAATTTGAGAATACCCAGGATATTGTATTTGAATTGGTGAGCTCCAACCTACTCTATGATGTGACAGGGGACGGTGTTGTAAATATATTAGACCTTGTTTTTGTAGCTTCTCGGTTTGGTGAGGAGACTACCGAGGGAGATGTGAACAAAGACGGAAAAGTTAATATTTTGGATTTAGTGCTTGTTGCACAACATTTTGGAAACTAATTACGCACCTACAACTATCTCATGAATAATACCATTTCTAATGATCAGTTCTCATTAACAAAAAACGCGTTCAATCGCAATTTATTGCGCCTCTTACATTTCTTCACCTTAGAGCGAATTCTAAATCTTATAATACAGTGTTATTTAGTTTCGGTTTTTCAGTGCATTTTATTACAAACGTTGATATTTATAGTTTTCGTAAGCTCTACCCGACCTACAATATAAACTATCAGTAAAACCTATTAACTGATATTTCTTAAAACTGAATAACCCTGCAACTAAACAGGGTTATTCAGTTTTATAGATTCTTAGATTATCAAGTTTACTTCGAGTTATTGCGTAGCAGAAAGTTCGCTGTGTCAAAGGCGCATCTGTTGTGATGACTTTACCCTTCACATCAAACGCTTTGAGTATCTCTGTTGAGATAAGTATTTCGTTGGTTTTGTCGCTGACACTTTGCTGCGTGAGGGTAACCCCTAACTCATGAGAAACGACAGAGAGCAAGTGGCTTGTTATCGCACCACTTTTTTGGGAGGCGCGCATCGTTTTGCCATCTATAGCGACTGCGTCAAAACATCTTGTCAAATCGGGACGACTTTTTATCACGGTGTTTACCCATTGTGTCAGGGTTTCTTCTAATGCTACAACATCTAACTTTTTCAATAGATTACGAATAGTTGAAGCACAAGGTGTTATCTTCTTTGTGAAACCGAGTGCTTTTGCGAGTGCTGGCTGTGAACGTGCCCAAGTTGCGATAGATGTACACCCTTTATGTCCACACATCAATCCGATCACGATAAGTGCGAGAATGGATTTCAACGGATGTCGTTTCCCTTTATCCTTGCGTGGGTCTTCAAGTTTGCTAACATATCTAACAAGTGGCAAGAAGATTTTCTTGTCATACTTCACCTCAAATAGGTTGTTTAAGGTGAAGTATAGCAGATATGGTGTAAAGAAAAATGCACTATATCTGCTTTTTACAAAAACAAACACTTGTGAAAAAATATAGAAAACTGAATAACCCTAGCAACTAAACCTCACACCTTGACAAACCCACCCAATTTGGTAAAATAGGACTGCATTGTCTCGGATCGTCCTCTCAGGAATATTTTTTTGCGTTATGCACCCGTTTTGCACCTACCCCGCGTCTTTTAAAGTACAGGAACAATTTTAGATGTGTAATCTTTTTTATTAAACACAGGAGATAACGCTCAAATTTGCACTTATCAGAAGGTGACCTATGAAAAACAACGATATTGAATTAGTCCATCGCATCCTTGATGGTGATGAAGCCGCTTTTTCTACCCTTGTTGAAAAATATCAAAAGCAGGTTCACGCACTCGCTTGGCGGAAAATCGGTGATTTTCATATTGCTGAAGAAATTACACAAGACACCTTCCTGAAAGCATATCAAAAACTTGCAACGCTGAAAAAACCACATCGTCTTGCCGGATGGCTTTATGTGATCGCGACACGCTGCTGCCAAGCTTGGCTACGAAAAAAGCGTATACAGATCGAATCATTAGAGGAAATAGATAGTGAAGAAATAGAGCCAGAAGCGTATTCTCGATATGTAGCGGAAGAAGAAGCGAAGGTAACCGTTGAGGCACAACGCCGAATCGTTAAAAAGCTTCTCGCCACACTGCCAGAGAGTGAGCGCACCGTCATTACGCTTCATTACTTCGGTGACATGACGTGTGAAAGAATGAGCGAGTTTTTAGGTGTATCCGCAAATACAATTAAGAGTCGACTTCGCCGCGCACGGAACCGCTTGAAAAAGGAGGAACCGATGATCCGAGAAGCAATTAGCAACTTTCAAATTTCACCAAATCTAACCGATAATATTATGCGAGAGGTCAATCGCCTAAAACCTGCAGCACCTTCTATCAGTAAACCTTTGGTGCCGTGGACAATTGTTGCATCAAGTGCAGTTTTGATTATGTTGATGCTCGGCATAGGCAGCCAATACTTAACACATTTTCAGAACCCCTATAGTTTAGATGCTCATGCTGAAAGGATGGTTGAACTCGTTGATGCCCCTATTTTCTTTAATCTTGAAGTAAAACAAAAAATCCGAAATCAACTTGTGAATGCAAATGCACTCAATAAAACTGATAATAATGGTCAAAAACCTGATGCGGTTTTATTGGCTGCCGCCCAGTCGGAAGGAGAAGATATTGCTACCGCCCAACAACAGTGGATTCAGTCTGAACCCATCAGAGGAAGCGAGGTGATTAGTTTGCTTGCGACACCAGAGGGCGAAGTTTACGCTTTTGCTAATAGAAATATCTATAAATTGGAAACCGATGGGAAAGGATGGCGACACATCTTTGATACTACCTTACTGGATACTTATTATGAGGAGGGTGAGGCAGTTATGAAAAAATGGGACAATACGCTCTATCTGATACTGTCTACAGACCTCTTCGCTTCAAAAGATGATGGTAAAACGTGGGACTTAGTTCACTCGTGGCCAGAAGATCTCTGGTACCCTATGGAATTGGTACTAACAAAACAAGCTTTTTATCTACTTTTTTATTTGGGAAACAATGTCTTTCAACCTAACGATCTTTTTCGTTCTGAAGATTCTGGCAAGACATGGGAGCTCATAAATGGTCCTCCAATAGATAGAAACATTCAATCAATTGTTAATATACAGAACACGTTGTTTGCCAGGACAAATTATACCCTCTACCGCTTTAGCGATGAAAATTGGCAACGTATAGAATTCCCAGCGTCTGTTGGATATATCCATTCGGTTGCCACGGCTGAAGAGAAACTATATGTTACGGCAGAGGTAGGTGATGATGTGTTAGATTCCGGTAAAGTGTCCCAAGGGCTGGAACGTGGTTGGTGGATATTTCGATCAACTGACCTCGGTGATTCATGGGATGATGTAACACCAACAAACGCATGGCGCGTAAAGGGACGAGCTCCCCGTCTCAAACTAATTGCTGTTGGTGAGACACTTTTGGCGATGGAACATGGTATGGTCCGGTCTACCGATAGTGGAAACACCTGGCTACTCCCACAATTATTAGGCACTGTCCCTTCAATGAATGCCAATATAGCTAATAAAGACTTTGCGGTAGCGGTAAACGAACGTGCTTTTTATGTGAGTGGGAGAAACGGACTGCATCGTTCCACTGATAGCGGTAAATCATGGAATAAGATTAATATCACTGCGGATAGGAGTAAAATAGATACGCTCATCGCGTATAAAGGGAACGGTGAAAGGGATAACATGCCTCCGACTCTTTATGCAAAGTATGAAACAAGGATCGTCCAAACTATTGATGAAGGTAAGTCTTGGAATACCGTTGAAATAGAAATTCCGATGAGGGACCCCGAGAGAGAGAAACCACCAGATATTACGCATATAACCGAATCTGATGGTGTTGTCTATGCGAAAGGTGGCGGATCTTTTAACAGAGGAAAAACACATATATATCGCATATCTCCAGACGGTAATATGCTTGTGCCGATTCAAGGCATGCCCATCTACGACTTACTCGAATCGTATGGCAAGTCGGACGATATATTGAGAAACCGATTTAACATTTCAGATAAATCTGTCCTTGAACAGATGCAAGAGGAAATTCCTGGCGCAACCGAGTTCTTTAAACAGTTGACACAAACAGACCGCAAAAATCAGTTTAAACTTTTTAGACTGGCACAGTTTAGTCCGTTCGCTGTTAGTGGTGACACATTCTATATGGAATACAATTATAAACTTTTCCGATGGAAAATGGGTGATTCAGAATGGTCAGACACCGGTGTGGAAGAAACTGTTGAATTGACTTTAGACACAGCAGGTAAAGATGCTAAACTTGCTGTTTCAGGAAATACTGTCTACTTTGGTAAACGGGATGGTCACCTTGTTCAATCATTAGATGCAGGACATAATTGGAAAGATATCCCTTTGAACTTTATGTTTTCTACGCCTATTCAAGCCTTCAAAGATATCGTATTTGCGGGTTCTAAGGTATATGTGGCAACGGACGTAGGTGTTGCTGCATCAGATGCAGGAAAACATTGGCATGCGATCACCGATGCAGAAGGGACAAATCTCATCATGGAGTTGTTGGCTGTTGATGGCACAACGGTTTATGGTGTTACGGAGAAGACAGGTATCTATCGTTTAGAAAATGACACTTGGGAAAATGTTGTTTCAGAGATACCCGATAGTGTAATTTCTCTTGCTGCTGATGGGAACACGTTATACGTAGGCACACAAAATCGCGGCATGCTTCATTACAATCTTGAAGAATAATAAATTAGCAACTTTGTGGGCGGTGCTGAACGCCGCCCTTCCTACCTCTATCCTCCACTCTAACCTCCAAAATTTTCTCTCTTATGCAGAATTAAGCAACCGTTTTACCCTTAATTTGCGTCACTATAGTTTGATATAATATTTTAGGGTATTATTCTTTGGTTTTGCGATTCAATCAGAAAGTCGCGAGTTGTAGTTCGCTCTTATAGCGAAGAACTTTCAGCGGAAGATCAAAACCGTAAGAACGAGATGTTCCCGAATATGTTATTAATTGACTATCATTCTCTGGAGACGTCTGATGCAAAACGATAATGTTTTACTCATTCAACGAATTCTTGATGGCGATGAAACTGCTTTTGCTGAACTTCTGAAAAAGTATCAAAAACCGGTTCACGCGCTTGCATGGCGAAAAATTGGGGATTTTCATATCGCTGAGGACATCACCCAAGACGCTTTCCTGAAAGTGTACCAGAAACTTCATACTCTGAAAGATCCGAATCAGTTTCCTGGGTGGCTCTATGTGATTACGACAAACCTATGCAACACGTGGCTCCGTAAAAGACGGATACAGACGCAACCGTTGGAGGACGCAGAGACAACGATGACACCGAAAGATGTTTATTCACAACATGTGGTAGCAGATCGCGCAACAACTGCTGCTGAGACACAACGTGAAGTGGTCAAAACGCTGCTCGCGAAATTGAAAGAGAGTGAACGCACTGTAATGACGCTCCATTACCTCGGTGAGATGACGGTTGAAGAGATCGGCCGATTTTTAGGTGTATCGGGAAGCACAATTAAAAGCCGTCTGAGACGTGCCCGACAACGGCTACAAAAGGAGGAAACAATGATTAGAGAAGCACTCGACCATTTTCAAATTTCACCTAACTTAACCGATAATATTATGCAAGAGGTCAATCGTCTAAAACCTGCTGCACCTTCTGGTGGTAAACCCTTGGTGCCGTGGATAGCTGCTGCATCAAGTGTAGTTTTGATTGTATTAATGCTTGGGATAGGTAGCCAATATTTAGTGCGTTTTCAAAAACCCTATAGTTTGGATGCGCAAGCTGAGACGACGGTTGAACTTGTTGATACGCCTATTGTGCTAAATTTAGACGCGAAACCAGATGTTCGGCGCGATCTTGGAAATTCAAATGCACTCGGTGAAAACAAAAGTAACGGTCAAAAACCTGATGAGGTATTATTGGCTGCAGCGCAGTCGGAAGGAGAAGACGTTTCTGTTTCAAAACAGCAATGGATTCAGTCGAAACACGTAGAGGGAACTACGGTAGAAGGTTTACTCGCAACCTCTGAGGGAGTGCTTTACACGCTCGCTCGCGGACACCTATACAAATTGCAAGACGATAGAGAGGGATGGCGTCATGTTAGTGATATTAGCACATTAATTGATGATACACTTATTGAAGTACCTATGGCAAAGTGGGACAATACCCTTTATATTGTTCCATCTAATAATAAACTTTTCGCTTCAAAGGACGATGGCAAGACATGGAATTTAGTTCACCAATTTCCCGATAAATATGAATTTCCGGAATTGCTGCTAACGGAACAAGCGTTTTATATCATTTTTAACGAGGGTGCTTTCCGTTCTGAGGATAAGGGCAAGACATGGAAGAATATAAAAAATGAACTGCCCAGTGAACCGAATTCTGTTGTAGTGGTCCAAGACACTGTGTTTGTTTTAGCTGGTGGCGGACTTTATCGCTGGAACAGTGGCAGCTGGCAACGTTTAGAACATCCAATACCTAAATCAATTACTTCAATTACAGCAACTAAAGATCGGTTGTATGTAATAGCAATAAATCATAATTTTGATCCTGATAAAGCATCTGAGGGGGAACGAGGTTGGTGGATATTTCGCTCAACTGACATGGGGAATTCGTGGAAAAATATTACCCCAACACACGTCTGGCAGGAAAGAGTGGGATGGTTAATAGGTGTAAACCTATACGCTGCCGGTGAAACGCTTCTGGCAATAGGACAGGGAATGGTACGTTCTACCGATGGAGGAGATACCTGGATGCCGCTACAAAATTATGGTAAATCTCTTGAAATGTTTTCTAATTCTCCCGCTACAGTGTTGAATGATAGTATTTTCTATTTTGGCACACCGTATGCCGGACTCCAACGATCCCTTGATGGTGGTAAATCATGGGAGGTGGTTAATGTGACTTCAGATAAAAGTTATATTGGAAAGCTAATTGTGCATAAAGAAAATGACAAAGGGCAAGGTACACATCCCATCATATATGGAAGTGTTGGAGATATGATAAAAACTACTGACAAGGGTAAGTCTTGGAAAACTATTCCAGCCGATATGCCAACGGATCCATGGCATGGTGAAGATCCCCCTAACATTACACAGATAGTTAAATCTGATGGTGTTGTCTATGCTAAAGGTAATAATCTTAATTATGATGCTTTTGGCAAAGGAGAACTACTAATATTTCGCTTATCTACTGATGGCAAAACGTTAGTGCCGATTCAAGGCATGCCAATCATTGACCCATGGTTAGGGAGCCAGCTATCTCAAAGAAAACCTGACTTGTCAGATAAGGCGTTTACTGAACAGTTGCAAGAAAGATTTTCAGGGGCAACACAGTTCTTTACCATGTTAGCTAAAATGGATCGTTTGCAGCAAGCTAATCTCCGCCAATTCGGGTTAAAGGGTCCCTTTGCTGTTAGTGGCGACACATTCTATATGGAATACAACTTTAAGCTCTTTCGCTGGGAACTGGGTGATATTGAATGGTATGACACCGAACAAGAAGAAACCATTGATCTGTTTCTTCACATAGCGATGAGAGAGCTCAAGCTTGCTGTTTCAGGTAACACCGTCTACGTCGGCAAACGGGATGGACATCTCGTTGTATCGTTTGATAAAGGAACTAATTGGATTGATCTCACACCAGCGCTGCCGTTTCCATTTAAAACTTTCAAAGAGATCGTGTTTGCGGGGACCACGGTGTATGTAGCAACGAACGCGGGAGTTGCTGGGTCAGATAGTGGGAAAAATTGGCGTGCTATCACTGATGCAGAAGGGGCAAATCTCATTATGGATATACTGACTGTTGATGGCACAACGGTTTATGGCGTTATCAAAGACACAGGCATCTATCGCTTAGAAAGCGGCACTTGGGAAAATGTTGTTTCAGAGATGCCTGAAAGCGTAACTTCTCTTGCTGCTGATGGAAATACCCTATACGTAGGCACGCGAAACAAAGGTATGCTTCATTTTACTCTTGAAGAATAATCTATAAAACCTAAATTATTGCAAACCCTACCCATAGGCGCGCTTTTTAAGCGCGCCATGCAATGATGTATCATTAATTGTAAATCCACTATAAATATCCCTACCAACCCTCACGTCTTGACAAACCCTCCTGATTTGGTAGAATAGTATTTCACTGTTTCCAACCATTAAATTTGTAAACATGCAGAATTATGCACCAGTTTTCCTCCTAACATGCGTCACTATAGCGCGATCGGAGGTAATTCTATGAAAACTACTGATGTTGAGCTCATCAACCGCATTCTCAATGGCGATGATACTGCTTTCACTGAACTTGTGAAAAAGTACCAAAAATCGGTTCACGCGCTTGTATGGCGAAAAATTGGAGATTTTCACATCGCCGAGGAAATTACACAGGACACATTCCTAAAGGCGTATCAAGGATTAGCAGCACTGAAGAAGCCGCAGCGTTTTGTAAGTTGGCTTTATGTGATTGCCGCCAATAATTGTAGTACGTGGCTGCGTAAAAAGCGTGTTTGGACGCAGCCGCTGGAAGATACAAGCATCTCACAGTTTGGAAGAGCGACATATTCACAATACGTCGTTGAAGAAAATGAACGAACAGCAGTCGAAGCACAGCGCGAAGTCGTCAAGAAGTTGCTTGCTAAACTACCAGAAAGTGAACGTACTATCATTACGCTACGCTATTTCAGTGAGATGTCAAGTGCAGAAATTGGTGCGTTTTTAGGTGTATCGGCAAATACGATTAGGAGTCGTATCCGCCGGGCACAGCAGCGTTTACAAAAGGAGGAAACAATGATTAGAGAAGCACTCGACCATTTCCAAATTTCACCGAACCTAACTGATAACATCATGCGAGAGGTGGCACGACTTAAACCCGCTGTGCCCCCTGTCAGCAAACCTTTGATGCCGTGGGTAGCTGCTGCATCAAGTGTTGTTCTGTTTTTGTTAATGCTCGGTATGGGCAGTCAATATTTAGTGCATTTTCAGCAACCGTATAGTTTGGATGCGCAAGCTGAGACGGCGGTTGAACTCGTTGACACGCCTATTGTGCTAAATCTTGACGCGGAGCCGGATGTTGGTCGTCAGTTTGGAAATCTGAATGCACTTGATAAAAGCGATAATAATGGTCAGAAACCCAATGAGGTTTTATTGGCTGCTGCACAGGCAGATGGAGAAGACGTATCTGTTTCAAAACAACAGTGGATTCAGACTGAACCGATCAAAGGCAGCCCACTCATGAGCATACTGGGTACACCTGAGGGCGATATATACGTACTTGGTGATGAACTAAGTTTCTATAAATTATCTGCCGATGCAAAGCAGTGGCAACATATCTCTGATATGGGCTCACTGGATACTTGGTGGACACCGAGGCCTCCTTTCGCAAAGAGGCAAAATACCCTTTACATGATACCATCAAACAAACTCTTTGCTTCAATCGATGATGGGAAGACATGGGATTTACTCTATTCATGGCAGGAAGAAAAATATTGGACTCCGATTGAATTGGTGCTAACAGATGATGTGTTTTATGTTGCTTTTACAAGCGGGATTTTGCGTTCTGAAGATAAAGGTAAAACATGGGAAGCGATGGATAAAGGATTGGGAAGAATTAGTTCCTTAGTCAAGATTCAACATACACTTTTTGTTGCAGCAGACACTGGACTCTACCGTCTCAATCCTGATGTTGAGATTTGGGAACGCTTAAAATTCCCAGCCCCTACAATTGGGAAGATTCTTTCAGTCACAGCGGCTGAAGGCAAGTTGTATGTTGCGGCAGAGTTTAGTTGGGACGGACCAGTAGATCCTCGTAAAGTAAAACGAGGACTGGAGCGTGGTTGGTGGATATTCCGCTCAACTGACCTTGGAGATTCATGGGTAGATATAACGCCGACAAACGCTTGGTCCGTAAAGGGATGGCCACCTGGAATCACACTGATTGCTGCAGATGAAACACTTCTGGCGATGGAAAATGGTATGGTTCGCTCTACTGATGGAGGGGATACATGGATGCCGCCGCAGACACCCAGCACTTCCCCTTCAACGTATAGTGGATTTCCAGCTGCGGTGTTAAACGAACGTGTCTTTTATGTCTATAGCTGGGACGGTCTCCATCGTTCTACTGATGGCGGCAAATCATGGAACAAGGTAAATATCCCTGGTGAGAAGGAGATGAGTCCAATAGACAATCTAATCGTGTATCAAGAGAAGGATAAAGTACAAAGCACGTTTCCGACTCTCTACGCGAGATTTGGAGGTGAGTACTGGAGATTGAGAGGAGAGATAGCAAAAACTACCGACAATGGAAAATCTTGGAAAACTATTGAGATGGAAATACCAATGACAGCACCTAGCAGAGGTGAACAACCAAACATTTCTCAGATAGTCAAATCTGGTAGTATCATTTACGCAAAAGATGGCACTCCTGGTAACGTAAAAAATTTTTTCTATCGTGTTTCTGAAGACGACAATAGGCTTGCGCCTCTTCAAGGAGTCCCCCTCCTTGACTCAACGTCATTAAGAAATCATGTTTTATTTACAAGACAACCTATTGAAAATCTTTCTGTTGAATATCTGCAAGAAAACTTTTCTGGCGCAACCCAATTTTTCAAACAGCTGGCACAAGGAGATGTTCAGCAACATAGAGGACATCTTGAAGAACTTATTGATCTGGGGTTTCGAGGGCCTTTTGCGGTTAGTAATGATACCTTTTATATAGAATATCACTTTAAACTCTTCCGATGGAAACTGGGTGAGACAGAATGGTACGACACTGGACAAGAAGAAACCGTTGAATTGACTTCGGACATAGCAAGGAAAAACCTCAAGCTTGCCGTTTCAGGTGACACTGTCTACGTCGGAAAACGGGATGGACACCTCGTCGTATCGTTTGATAGAGGAAATAATTGGATTGATCTCACACCAGCTTTACCATTTGCTGTAGAAGTTTTCAAAGAAATTGTGACTGTTGGATCCACCGTGTATGTAGCAACGGACGCGGGTATCATTACATCAGATGATGGAAGACATTGGCGCATCGTCACTGATGCAGAGGGTGCTAATCTCATTATGGAGCATTTAGCTGCTGATGGCACAACACTTTATGGCGTTACTGAAAACACGGGTGCCTATCGCTTGGAAAGCGGCACTTGGGAACAGATTATTTCAGAGATACCTGATAACGTAACTTCTCTTGCTGTTGACGGGGATACATTATATATAGGTACAGAATACAACGAGGTACTTCATTTCAATCTTGAAGAATGACATCAAATTAATTTGATTCGTATTGTATTTCTTGGCTGGATTCGGCGAGCACCAAATCAATGCTGAATGCGACAAATGCCGCACATGCATTAACGTTTAGCGTTCGGTGTCTAATAATAGATGTCTACTTCTCCAATAAGAAGAGGGTCGCGATTCGGAGATCGCTCCTACAGGAAGAGGGGCGCGACCAGGAGATCGCTCCTACAGGAAGAGGGGCGCTCCTACAGGAAGAGGGTCACGACCAGGAGGGCGCTCCTACAGGAAGAGGGCGCTCCTACAGGAAGAGGGTCACGACCAGGAGGGCGCTCCTACAGGAAGAGGGGCGCGACCAGGAGATCGCTCCTACAGGAATACGTCTACAAAGGAGAATTTGAGCTTAAAGTTCCGCGCTGACAGTCATTTCCAAGCGGTGTTCAGGTTTGCGTTGTTTTGTTGAAAGCAGACGGTAATTGAGGCGAAACAGTAGATCGGTAAATTTGCGTAACCTATAATCTGCTGTAGCGCGGACTTCATGGCTGATACCCTCGTAAAAATAGTATTGTGCGAAAGGAATACCGCCATCGCTTTTGCCGTAGCCAAGGGTATGGTTTACATCAATGCGTCCCTTACCGAAAATGCCGTAAGTAATACGATTTTCATAAGAGAAGGTGTGCGTTTTTGCATCAGGCTCTTCATCAAGTCGTTCTATGTCTGTTGTGCGTTTATATCCTCCGATACCGCTCCATCGTATTGCGCGACTCAGTTCATACTGAAGTTTTAATTCAGTTAATTGTTCAAATTGGCGTAGGTCAGAAATTGGTGTTGGTGGTAATTCGTCATTGTCCTCCATAGTTTCAGGCAACCCAAGGTTTTCAAAATTGAGTTGACTGTATTTTTCTGTTTCTCGGCGTTGTTCCCAGTTCGCACCGATTGAGAAACGTTGCGTTGGATTGACTGAGAAAGCCACATCCCACGTTCGGTAATTTCGCAGCCGTTCTTGTGTGTTGATTCGTTGATTGAGTGTGCGTCCAGTCCGGAGATTGACTTCAAAACTGAACAGAGGCGAAGGGGAAAATTCAACCCGATGATGTTGGTTGACACGTCCGAAAAGTGTTTGTGAACCTTGTAGACTTTGGAGTAGATAGAGAGAAATAGTATCTTCCGCTTCTTGTTCCTCTGTCAACCATAGGCGCGTCTGGATTCTGAGGGCATTTAAAAACCACATGAATGGCTGTCGGTTTTCAGTTTTCGGTTTTTGGTTGTCGGCGTTAGTGGTTGGGGAAAGATTACCTCGCCCCATGAAATCTGTTCTGGTGGAATTGCGTTGATTTCTGGCGCGGCGTGCGAAAAACTGACGCGGTTGAAGACGGAGGCGAAATGCAGCATCAACTGCTGTTGTTGGTTTATCTCCTACATTCCGGTAAAATTTGATGTATGTGCCTTCCTCTTGATCTTCTACATAGCGCAAGTCATCTAATTTAACGTAAACCCCTTCGCCGGGTTGGATTCTATGTCCTGTGAGCGGGTGAATATCGGTGTAGATTTCTCGGCGTTGAGTCGTTAGTTTTTTATCCAATTCATAGGTAACTTCAGCATCAATCGCACGACCGAACGGTGTTAATTGGATTGTTGCATCCGCTAACTGTGTTGTTATATCTGTGTCGAGTTCCGAATGTGCTTTTACCATACGACGAGCGAGGTTTGTTTTTATATTTATCCACTGTCCCTGCTGTGAAAAGACCCCAGCTTTCCATGTCCGTGCTGTGGTAGACCGCATCCAATCAGAAATTCCCAAAGTTTCACCATCAAGTGTTAATAAAGGTTCTTTAGTAAAAGCCTGTTCCAGTTCGTAACTTGTATGAATGGAAGCCCATTTAAAGTCAACCAAATTCACGCGTCCAGAAGTGCGATTCCGTCTGCGATTGCGCGCAACAGTGTAATCATCAATTGAGGCGAACCTATCAAAAGTGCCGACAAATTCAATAGGTGACAGAAGATAAGATAGACTTCCCTCTTGTCTTGATTTTCTGAAATTTTCCTGAACATTCGCGCTCTCCTTGTTCGGTTCTATAAGGGACGTACTGCGATAGTCATTCCAACGAAGATTAGGCAACTTCTCCAAAAAAGATGTTCTGCCTGTCGATTTACGCGAGGAATTACTTTCTACAGGCCTCGGTCTCCGTATATCGTCAATTTGATATTGTGAAGAGGGGCGGAATAAATTTTCCGTTTGCGGGGATGTATTAGAAAAAATGGAACTTCTGCTTGCGCGTGGCGTGAAATTTGCACCCCAATTGAGGTTATTACGGTGTGTTGTCTGTCCTTCCACCGCAGCCTCAATTGTTCTACCGCCACCTAAATCAAATTGTAGCCATTGGGCCGGTAGCAATTTGAAGTTGAGATTTAATGTTCGCTCATCGGATGCTTGTGAGATAGAGCTCGGATCAAACAGGAACGCGTCTTCAAACCCTTCTGTTGCGTATTGCGTTCCGTAACGATCGCGAGTCCGATTGCCACTTGATGCTCCGACAGGCAAAAAATCTGCGTCCATTGCGCGCATTTCAAGATTTCCTATCAGTTTAGGACGTAATTTGTTTGACCACGTTGGAAAGTCCCAAGTTGTATAGCCGTTGAATTTCCAAGCATTACTTACCACTTTGCTGTCTATGGTAGAATAGGTATTTTTATCAATAGCACTAAAAGCGAGTTCTCCATCAATCCACGTCTGTCCGGCAAAATTCAGACGACTTTCTAATCCCCACACCGTATGTTTTTGTGGTGGTGTAAGAAGGAATCCATCCCCATCTGGATCCAGCGTATTTTGGCGGAGCGCGTCCAAGTCATCGTCATCAAATAGCACTAAAGCCTGCTCAGGATCGTCCAAATCCGCTTCCACAGCGTAAGATGCACCGAGCGACAACCATTCCCCAGGTAACATGAAGACATTATTGACTCCGTAAAGATTTTGTTGATACGCAAGGTCTTCAGGAATATATTCAAAGTCAACGCGGATAACATCGTTACTTGTTATCAGGTGCTTACTATTAAATTCAATGATTGGATCACCGTATTCACGGATGATATAATCGTTGTTTTCGCCGCGCCGCATCTTCTCACCGTTCAGCCAAACTATTTCACTGCCCGCTTTGACGATAACGAATTGATTATCCACATCCAGTCGATATTCACTGCGTCCCTCTACGCCACGCATGACCTTGCTGGTGGACTGCCCCTTTGGCAGCGCACTCGGAATGAGATGGAATTTGCTTCTCTCAAAATCCCCTTCAACTTTAACTCCTTCAAGCGCACGTGGAAAAAAGATAAATTCGGACGGCCCTAAAGAAGCATTGAAATCCCCTAAAGTACCTGTCACGTTTGGATGCATAATGCGAATTAACTTCTGATTGATGTCTTGAATATCCTCAGTCATCCCTTCTGGTTGAATAGGTAAATCTTGGTCAGAGAGCATTGCAAGCACCTCAATGTTATCTGATACGTTGCCTCGGACATTGATACGGAATTCCTGATTTTGTGATAGCGATCGACCACTGCCGACAGAAATGCCAAACGTGCGACTGCCGGAATACTCTAACTGCGATGGAGTAGTTGAAGAAGGTGTGCCGGGAACTGTGGGTTGGGTTTCTAAATTAGAAGGAACATCTCTTTCGGGTCTTGATTCTAAATCCTTATCAAGTGGTGTTCCATAAAGGTCACGCTTATATATCTTTTGGAAAGTGAAAGGAATTGAACGGTAGGTAATTGCCCATGTTACGTCTGTTTTTGCTGCAATGGATTTGTCAAAGGTTATTTTACCTGATGTGTAATCAATCTGGTAATCTTTCCCACGAATGAGTGTTTTTTCGTTATTATCTGTTATCTTTTCACTGTTCGGAAAGATAGGTGGGTATTTGACTGTCCATTCCGTTTTTCCTGCTTCCAATTGGATATTCTCGGTCTTTTCAATAATAGAAAATGTGGGGAGTTTGAGCGGCGGATTCTGCTTTTGAGATTCTGTCTGGGCACCTGTAAAGAAAAGAAAACAGAAAAAAAATGGCAGGATGGAAAGTAGGATTTGTATATGCTTTGCCATCCTTCTACCTTTCCATTTTTGAGTCCTTCCATTTCTATTTTTGCTATTCTGCTTTCTTTGCATCTGATTTGAATATCACCTGAAAAACTTTAATATCTCCTGCATCAGTGTCGGTTACAAAGACTCGCCCCTTCTCTGAGACTGCTATTCCGCAAGGATTCAATAGCGTCTTCACGGTGAATTCTATAATAGCCTGTCCTTCTGCTGTAAAGACTTGAATTCGTCGATTCCCACTGTCAGTGACATATAAGTAATTCCAAGAGTCTATAGCGAGTCTCTTTGGTTCACGAAACTGTCCGAGCGCGTTTCCCTCTTTTCCCCACGTCCGTATAGGATTACCACTGAAATCATAACTCATAATGCGATGATTACCAGTATCCACTACATACACGGTGCCGTGAGGGTTAACTAAGAGGTCAGTGGGATTCCAAAATTGCTCTCTACTGCTGCCGAAACTTCCTATTGTAAAGACAAGCGCGAGGTTTCTACTAAATTGGACCCAACGATGATTAAGGGTATCAACCACAAAAACCTCACCGTTCCGTCCGAGTCCGATCCCTTCAGGGGCATCAAATTGAAAATCTTGGGAAGTAGTTGTAAGCGGATAGAAAATGCGATTCACCAGATTACAATATTGGACTCGGTTATTGCCTGTATCAGCGACATAAAGGGTGTCTAAGCTGAGATCAACATCATTAGGAAAGTCAAACTCGCCGTCACGCCATCCATAACTGCCGAATTCGGCAACGAAGTGTCCATTACTATCAATAACTTGCACCCGATTGTTGCCTGCATCCGCTATGTAAAGCTGCCCATAAGCATCTATAATTAATCCCATAGGCATGAGGAATTCGCCAGCACCTTGCCCTGCTCTGCCGATCGTTTTAACATAACTGACACCTAATATCGGAGGAGCGTCGCGCTTTCGGATTGAAGGGACGATGTCTACATTGGGAGATATTGGAGGGCGTAGAACACCTTTACCATCGGGGTCAGGCACAGCGCAACTCATATAACATAGGAGAGAAATACAGATGAGAATAGACCCATAACGGGTTAATTTTATTGAAGCGATTTTGTTAAAAAAGAGCAAAGGAATTGAGACTTGAAAATCTAAATCTCTTATAAATCGGGTTGCTGCGGTATTAACCTCAGAACCGTTGAGTTTTTGTGTTTTTCTCAACATTTTAGACAAGGTCGCGCCCTGGAGGTCGCTCCTACAAGAAGAGGCTTGAAACAGGAACTATTGGAAAATTGAATAGTTGAGGGTCCATATTAAAATTATAGGTATCAACAATAGTCGGGAATCGGAGTTCCCTCCTACAAAGACGGAGCCATCTTCAGTAGGAGCGATCTCCGAATCGCGACTTCTACCCATAAAATTTCGGTAGACACAACAATAGTTCCGTATTAACCTCGCTGCACTTTAAATTTGAAAACAAACGTTGTTTGTTGATCATTGAATTCACTTGTCACACCGGGGATTACAATACGCAGATTCTTAGATTTTAAGCTGCGTTTTGGAAAATAGATAAAGAATAGTGACCGGTTCTTAGGCATAATGTTCGTTTTCTTGTAGTCATCAGTTGGTAGAACAGCATGCCCCCCTTGTACACGAATAGTCTTGTCATATCGAAAAATATCTGCTGCGAATTCAGGCGGCAGTTTCGGTCTATAATTCTTTTTTAAGTAGAATGATTGTTGTGATTTGTCTATCTGTTTTATATTTTCTCCCGACTGGTCAAGCATCCAACAATCTTCTTTTTTAAAACTGATCCAGTTATCTGCTCGGTTGTAAATAAGAACTCCGAATGCCACTACATTTTTCACATCATGGATTGGAACTACCATTGCGTCAATGCCGTTTTTCCGATGAATTACGGTACCTGTTTGTGGCGTAATTATTGCGTCTGGATCAAAAACTGGAACTATGCGCTCTGGTCGGAATATATCTACGACTCCATCCCGTACCTTTGTGCATCCAATCATGGATATAGACAGTGCGAAGATCATTAAAATTTGACAAGTGCGTGCCCACATTAAAGATGAATTCTGAGTGGCATTTGTCGAATCACCGAACAATCTCATTTAACCGTGCTCCTTTTTTATCCTTTTCTATATGATATAGTGGATTCTACAATTAACTTTACATCTGAACTGTGAATCAACGCTGAATGCGCTTGGCAGAATACGCGCATGGTATTCTGCATGATTCAGCGGGAGGGAACTCCGATTCCCGACTGCTCCTAAGTTTGGTCGCGATTCGGAGATCGCTCCTACAGAATATATGTAAACTTATTTACATAATTTACTATAATATTACATTATTTCGCAGGTCCAAATCAACGCTATGAATGCCTTTGGTAGAATGCGCTTTTTGGCATTCTACATGATTCAGCGGGTAGAAGCAGTAGCGAAACCCACCGAATACCATACGGGGAATGCCATAAGCGCATTCATACCGTTGATTTGGCGTATTCGGTGTTGATTTGGACTTTTTATACCGTCCTGTCGAGTTTCGTTCCTCTACCCGACCTACAATATATTATGATAATTTGTCAATTAGAAATGGTATTAGTTATTGTATGCCAGCATTGCTGCGCCGACGAGTCCTGCGTCATTTCCTAACTTGGCTGGAACAATCTCCATGCCGCCAGGGATGTCCATCGCTCGTTTCTTGAATTCCTCACGAATATGTTGAAAGAGTAAGTTTTCTCCTGCTGCCGCAATTCCACCACCGATAATTGCTATTTGCGGGTTAAGGATATGCGCTATAGATGTCAACGCTATTCCGATGTATTTTCCTGTTTCTGAAAAAATATCAAGTGCCAGTTTATCTCCTGAAGTTGCTGCTTCTGCAATTTGCTTCGGAGTCAACGCCTTAGGGTCTAAACAGGTTTTCTTGCCTTTTGCGATCTGCTGTTGTGTGCGTTCAACAATATGTCTTGCACCCGCGTAAGCCTCAAGACAACCGTGATTACCACATCCACACTTGCGACCATTCGGTTGCACCACTGTATGTCCTAATTCACCCGCTGTATTCCAACTGCCATGATAGACTTTTTTGTCTATGACAACACCTCCACCGACTCCTGTGCCGAGGGTAAGTGCCACAACGTTTTCGTACCCAATACCTGCACCGTGGTGCAGCTCACCCAATACCATTACATTAACATCGTTGTCAATATAAAGCGGTAGGTCTAAATCACCAAGTTCAGCAGTGACATAATCCAATAGCGGAATGTCGCTCCACCCCGGAAAGTTCGGTGAAAAGTGAATAATACCACTATCGGCAATAATGAGTCCTGGTGCGCCTAAACCGATACCGATAATTTCTTTTTTTTTGTCCTTTTCTGCTACTTCAACAACTTGGTAGATTGTCTGGGCAATACGTGCTGCAATTGCTTTTGCACCTTCATCTACACGAGTAGGAACGACTATACGGCACGAAAGTTTACCATCTGCCGCCAACAACCCTGCTTTAATGTCAGTTCCACCAAGATCAATTCCTATGCTGTATTTCATTTTCAAATGGCTGTCAGTATTCGGCTATCGGCTTTGGAAAATTACACCTTCAGCAGCGGATTGCTGACTGCCGATAATCTCCTAACTATACCCAAGTTGCTACCTACAAGATTTTAGACAAGCAAACCCCTTTTTTTATAGAGAATAACTTATATTTCGCAAGATTTCATAGCGCAAACTGTCAGTTTGTGCACTAAGATGCACAATCTAACAGATTGTGCTACATAGATGGCGCCTTGGGTTAACTATGGGAATTCCATTTGATACGTGCGCCGTCACTAACGTTACATATATAGATATCGGGTTCAATGCCGGTACGTTGCGTATATTCTTTCATAACCTTGTTCCGAAACTCTTCCACAGTGTTGCTGTAGACTAAATTGACTGTACATCCTCCAAATCCAGCTCCTGTCATCCTTGCGCCGATAACACCCTCAATACTTTGTGCAATATCCACGAGTATATTTAACTCATCACAACTGACTTCATAAGCGTCACGTAGCCCTGCGTGTGAAGCATTCATGAGTTCACCAAAGGTATCTATATTTTTCGCTATGAGGGCATCTACAGCATTCTGCACTCGCGTGTTTTCTTCAACAACATACCTACACCTTTTTTGTGTGATCTGGGGTAGTTCTGCTTCATATTTTTTGAAATCTTCTAACGTCACATCTCGGAGCGAGGTAATAGAAGGCATCCATCGCTGTAGAATCTCAACCCCTTTTTCACATTCAGCACGGCGCTTATTATACTCTGAAGAAGCAAGTTCACGTTTGACGTTGGTGTTACATATTACGATGAGAATATCCGTTAAGTTGAGCGGTATCTGCTTGTATTCAAGCGAACGACAATCTAAAAACAGTGCGTGGTCTGCTTTTCCTAATAACGAGATAGATTGGTCCATGATGCCGCAGTTGACACCCGCAAATTCATGTTCTGCGCGTTGACATAGCGCAGCCAATTTCATTGGAGGAATTTCAATCTCACTATTTGAATTCATACTTGTGTTTGCTACTTCTAAGCCACATGCCCCTAAAAAAGCGAGTGCTGATGCAACTTCAAGCGCAGCAGAAGAACTTAGTCCCGCACTAATCGGGACGTTTCCAGTAATTACAGCAGACATGCCGTTTAGTGTGTGTTCACTCTCTTGTAAAACCAGTTCTTGTAATAAGTGTGCAACACCCCTTAGATAATTACCCCACGCCGGTGTCTTTGCGTCCTCAATTGCTTCCAAACTGAAGGTGCATGTCTCATTCATATCTAAAGCGTGAAGATGCACTTGGCGGTCAGTACGTTTGCTGGCAGCGATGTGGAGGTATTTATCAATTGCGACAGGAAACACAAAACCGTCGTTGTAATCTGTATGTTCACCGATAAGGTTAACTCTTCCTGGTGCTGATACGATGAATTCTGGTTGATGACCGAAACGTTTGTTGAATTCCTGTGCTAATTCATTGCTTAAAACAGATTTTTCCTGACTCATCCAATCCTCCGTTGGTAACTTTAGCTGCGTGTAAGTTGGTTATTACGCGTCTGTCTATACTCTATCAATTGCTGGGGGAAGGAGCAAAAAACTTCAGCAATCGCGCTAATACCGTGTGCAACTCCGGACGTGGAATATAGCAATCTACACTAATGTCGGGGATGTTTGGGTTTAGTTCTCGATTTTTTTCAGGTAGGAGCTGTTCTTCAGGCGCATGTAACGCTGGTTGCGGATGGAATCGTGGGGTATTTTCCAATCGCGATGCACATTCTGCGATAACGATTTCTCCAACTGGGAGATGTGATGTCAGTTGTCCTGTACCGGTTTCTGTCAAAACTGTCAGATGTGGAAGCGCTTTTTGTGCTAATTGTTCTAACTGTAGAAGCAATGGCACAATTTCAGAAAAGGAAATATGGACTTCAATCGGGTTCGCGGTGAAAACAGAAAGTAACGGGATCGATTTTTTCAACGCACCTGCAACTGCTTCAGAAAACGCTGCCAAATGTTGTTGTAGAAGGGGAGATTCAGGGGCTAAAATAAACAGACTGACAGGATACCCGACAATATCCTCTTCAATAGCAAGAATATCAATTGTTGGCTCAATATTTTCATTTGAAAGGGTGTCTGTTGTATCAGGAGAATCCTCACCTCTAAGGAGTTTTAGGCGATTTTCAATCGACAATGGAAATAGTTCCTTGCACTTCGGGCAGATAAAACCGTTCCGTTCTAATTCTCCTCGGAAAGATACCTCATTACACTGTGTGCATTTGTGCCATAAACCGATACTTTCTTCTGTAATTTCGGTGTTTCGTGTAGTTTCCATATTCTGGTCCGTTTATAATAAATATAATTGATGAGACACAATAGATTCAGTTTTCAAATGTAATAACATATCGTTCCTACGGAACTCAAGAAGGGCGGCATTACCGTTTAACTATAAACATATCGTCCCTACGGGACTGAAGAAATTACCGAAATATTTATTTAATCTTCATACAGTTTGTGCTACAACTTCTATTGTCGGTTATGTTTCCGAAGTAGGTTTATCAAAGTGTCTCAATAATTTCAAAGATCACTATAGTAATAATTAACATTAGAGAAAACTTGCGATTGCCTCCGCTTCTGTGTCATATCGGTCAAATATTGTCACGAGTTTCGCCATAATGATGAGGCTTCTGATGTTTCCACCGATATTTAGGAGGACTACTCTACCATTATTGCGTCTGATTGAGGCATAGGCAGCGACAATTACACCTAATCCGGAACTATCCATTATCTGGACCCGTTCCATGTTTAAAATCATAAATACAGGTTCACCACCTGATTCACGAATTTGGCCATCAATAATGTTTTTCAGTGCGATTGTATTAGGACCAACGAGATTCCCCTCAATATCTAAAATAATAACATTCCCTTTGTTCCGTAGGTTGATTTGCATAAATATTCCTTTCTCTTGATTCCCATCTCCTGAAAGCACAACTTAATCAACGCCAAATGTACTAAAGGCACTGGCGAGTTGTCACCTTTGGCTCGGTGTTCATGAACATAGCACTTTTCGAAGTTATCAGGAGGATTTACAAATTTGGACTTTGCTTATATTTAACCATTTTGACAATGGTGCCTTTAGCCTCGTAGACTACTTCATCCATGCAGGCTTCCATAAGGAAAAGACCTCGTCCACTACTTTTCAGCAGATTTTCTGGTTCAAGTGGATTTTCGACATCTTCGCGTTGAAAACCGGAGCCTTCATCAGTCACAACAACCGTGAGTTTATCATCTTCAATAAAAAACTCTAATGTAGCGGTCTTGTTAATGTCTTCTTTATTGCCGTGTTTGATTGCATTTGTCCCTGCTTCAATGACAGCAAGGTTCACATGCTCCTGTGTTTCTTCATCGAAATTCATTTCTCTCAGAATATCACTGATAACAGTGTCAATTAAATAGATCAACTGCATTGTGCTTGGGAGAGAAAGGAAAATTCTCCACTGAGTTTTCTCGCCCACGTGTTAGGCTCCTTCCTTGCGAATGCAAAATGTCCGTGTTGTATCATTCCAATGGATTCCGTGCAACGTAACTACGTTGAAGTTGCTTGAGTATCCGTGCGCTTAATTACAACGACGGCGCGATCATCCTTGAGTTGTGTAGTTCCGCTAAATTTCATTAGGTCCGTTTGAAGGACGTCACAAAGTGATTCAGCGGATAGTGTTAGGTTTTTTGAGAAGCAGTTAATCAAACGTTCTTCACCGTAATAGTTATTTGGTGTTTGCCCCTCTGTTTCGGTTACCCCATCGGTATAAAGTAAAAGGACATCTCCTGGAGATAATATACAGGTATCCGATGAAAAAGTTGCGATATCAAACGCCCCAATCAGCATACCACCGGTTTCAAGTAACTTAACCCGGCTTCCACTTTCTTCGACTTGTTTATGATCTCCTGAATCTATTATGAAATGGATTGGTGGGCAGTGTCCCCCGTTGGCATAGGTAAACCTTCCTGTGTTAATTTCTAATATACCGTATACCATTGTGGCAAATTGTTCAAGGTCTGTGTTATGAAAAAGTAAGGTATTAATGCGTTTTAAAATCGTCGCGGGACAGTCGGACTGATTACTTAACAAACGTGAAGCGGTTTGGATCATGACCATCAAAAGCGCTGCAGGAATTCCGTGTCCTTTAACATCTCCCAGTACGATGCCGAGTCGTGTGTCGCTAAGTGGTATAAAATCGTAAAAATCTCCGGAAACAGAAGTTGAGCTGCGAAACATCGTAGCGAAGTCAAACTCGTTGAAAATTGGTGGTTTCTCTGGAAGCAACTTGAGTTGAATTTCTGCAGCTGCCTGAAGATGCGATCCGAGTTCAGCGACACCAGCTTCACTGAAACCTTCTCCCATTGCATTGATTAATGGATTGATGTATTTCACAGGGCGCGTTCGCCCTAAAACTGCGTTAATTCGAGCAGTTACTTCTCGCAAGTCAAAAGGCTTTGTAATATAGTCGTCTCCACCAATTTCTAAACCGCGCAATTTGTCCTCAGTTTGTGTCTTTGCTGTCAGCCATAGGACAGGAATTGCATTTGTTTCAGTATCCGCTTTTAGTTTCTCAATTACTTGTAAGCCATCCATCTGCGGCATCATAACATCAAGTAGAATCAGGTCGGGTTGATCCGCTTTAGCAAGTTGGAGTCCACTTATGCCGTCGCTTGCAGTTATGACCTGAAATCCGTCAGATACCAAACTCATCTCAAGTAGGGCAAGGATATCAGTGTCGTCATCAATAACTAAAATGGTTTCAGCTGTTTGTGCCGTTGGAGACACAAAAATTGTTTCGGACATATTTTTAGCCTTTAGTTTGCAATCTTAGAATTATTTATCCATTTTGTACCGGCGAGTTTAGGAAGAAATCAACGTTATGAAGCGAATACGCGTATGGTATTCGCATGATTTAGGCATTCCCCGTCTCGCCAGCAGAGGGACACACCTACCTGTGCGGATAGATAATTACCGAATTAAAAAATTTATCTTCATTTACTTTGTGCATCCGTGGAACGCAAACTAAAAGTTTGCGGTACAAAAGATCGCTTATACCGAACTCACATTGTATTTATATAGTAGATTTACAATTAACTTTACATTTGAGCTGCGAATCAACGCTGAATGCGCTTGGCAGAATACGCACATGGTATTCTGCATAATTCAGCGGGAGGGAACTCCGATTCCCGACTATTATTGGTTTCGTCGCGATTCGGAGATCGCTCCTACATAATTTACTATAAATTTTGTTGTAACAAACAACGTCTCCTATGATAAAAACGGAATCCAGAATTGGAAGTTGCAACCTTTATCATTTTTACCTGCATCTACCCAGATTTTCCCGTTATGCGCCTCAACGAATCCGCGTGCGATTGCCAGACCTAAGCCTGTCCCGCCTTGCTCCCGAGTTTGAATATTACCGAGTTGTCGGAACTTGTCAAAGACGTCTTCACGATCTTGTGCAGGAATTCCCGGTCCAGTGTCTATAACTTCGACGTGAATACCGTCGCTTTCATTCATTACATCATCTTCTAACGGACAATTCTTGCGGGACAATTTGACGTTTACTTCGCCGTGTGATGGCGTGAACTTTATTGCATTCCCAACCAGATTTGTTAGAATTTGACCAAGATGTTCTGCATCTCCTGTTAGCTCGGGTAAATCGGGTTGAACGTTCAAATCTACTTTGATTGTCTTCTCGTCGGCTTGCGGTTTGAGTTCTTCAAGTCGTTGCTGAGCAATTTCAGTGAGATTTACCGGTTCAAGTTTCATCACGATACGTCCCGCTTCAATTCGTGAAATATCGAGTAAATCGTTAATCATTGTTTCGAGCCGCTTTGACTGTCGATGTGCTCGGCTCAAACTCTGTCGTTGATCTTTGTTAAGAGGCCCTACTTTTCCATCAAGTATCAGCGAGATAAATCCTTTGATTGAAGTCAATGGAGTCCGCAATTCATGTGAGACAAGTGCTACAAAATCAGATTTCATTTTATCGATTTCATGCTCACGCGTTATATCGTCAAAGACATAGACCATTCCTGCCATATCTGTATTTTCATCAGACGGACTATCACCGTTATCGGTTGTGCCAATCGAGGAAAATTGGCTTGTCACAACACGAAGGATACGATTTTCTCCTTCTTGATCTAAGTTGATTTCAACCGTTGTTCGCGCCGCCTGTCCCTGCGTATTTGCTAAAACAGTTAGGTTAGTGATACGTACCAACTCAGTAAAATAATCCGGAAACTGTGATGTCTCATTAAAGTTGAGCAGGTGCTTGGCAGCGGGATTAAAGTAAAGGATTTGGTCGCGTGTATCAACGACAATGAGTCCTTCGCCAAGGCAATCAACGATAGTTGTCATCTGTTGTTCGGCATTGATGAGTTTCTCTACAGCAATTTTTAGATTGCGGTGCATGTCGTTGAATTCTTGTGCCAACATCCCGACTTCATTTTTACTGTCAATTGAGATAAGTTCGGTTTGTTCATTTTGGTACCACTGCATATTTGCTATCTGTTTTCGGACTTGATCAGACTCTTCTTGGACAACATCTTTTGCTTCTTGCCCGATGCGTTTTGCTGCTTGTGCGAGTTGCATGACCGGTTGAGAGATCCGCTTTGCCACTGCATAAGCGAACGGTATAACGACCACACATGATAGGATAGTAAGCCACAAGACGTACTGGTTCAGTTTAACAACTCCTGCATAAGCTTCGGAACTTGGCCGTGACACAAAAACAATCCAGTTTCCGAAGTTTTGATCCTTTTTCCACGGATGCCAGCTTACTGGTCGTGTTCTTGCCCATCCATAGACACGGGATTCATTAAAACGATCCGTTTCACTTGAGGCTTCATAGCCGTAGTAATCTCCATCAGCTTTTTTTGCTTCAATTATTGCCCTTGCTGTAGCGTACTCCATTGATATTTGATCACCTATGTGATACTCGCTTTCTTGTGGCACAGCAATTATTTTTCCAGATTGCGTTGTCAGGATGGTGTATGCCTTACCCATCTCTGACCGCAATTCTACGACATTGGATAGTTCTGGTAGATATAGAATAGCCTTGAATATACCGGCTATTTTGTTTTGAGTCCCTGAAGATGGTCTTTGTCTTCCCATTCGAATTGGGAATGCTACTAAAAGACGATGCACGCCTCGTTCTCTATCATAGGTGACATCTTCGGCATATTCACTACCTTTTCCGTTGTTGAAAGCATCGTTCCACCAAATTTGATCTATATCAACCATGGGTGGTAACACTTTTTCAGGATCGTAGTTAAGCCTGGGTATGTTTGAATGGAGGGCGTACCCTTCAATATTCGTAATTATTATCTCACTTCTATAGCGGCGCCTTCTTCCACCGGCATAAGTTTCTAACAAGCGGATGCTATCCTCCAAGTTCCCCTTTACTTGCTGAAATACACGCTTGTTACCGTTAGCACTATTAGACTTAGCAACCTCCAATTGCAAATCTTTCTGTCGTAACTCCGTTCTGATGTTGCTTATCTTCTGAGAAATAGCCCGATCTGCTATGGAGAGTTTCTCTCGTGCAAGTAGTACCATACCTTCACCAACGCTGCTTCTCAAAGCGTTTTCACCCAACCTTTTGATTGTGAGTGAAACAATTAATAGCGGCGTGAGCGAAACGAGCAGAAAGAGAATAACTTGTTGACTGCGCAGCCCCATCTTAAACCGAGAACGCATCGCAGGTTTTTTGTTTTTCATCCGTGCTCTCCTGTAGAGGTAATTTCTTCACATTCGCGTAGAACTCATACCGCATTACTGAGCACTATGTTGAACTCCTAAACTACGAAAAAGCGTTGCGTGCGGCTTCTTCAGTTTCATACACTTCTAAAATTGACGAAAGACGCGTAACGTCTAAAATGCTGCTGACTGCTTTCTGCGGACTTAGCAGCACCAATTTCCCACCCGATCTTTGCAAAACTTGCAATGTCACAATTATGACTCCGAGCGCTGTACTGTCGAGGAGTGGGACGTTTTTTAGATCGACAATAAGTTTATTATTTCCATTTTGCAGCTGCTGTTCTATTTCCGTGCGAAATTGTGCAACTGTATTTCCAATGATTTTTCCTTGTACGTGGACGATCACCGTATTTTGAGCGTCCGCTGTAATATCAAACATTGCATAAAACTCCTTCATTGGTGCGCTGCTATTGTCGGACAAACCCGATTACCCATGTTACGTAACTACCACAATGAGGAATCATTGAACTTCTTAAATTGCGCGATCAGTGCGACACACAACAATGTAGCAACGATTAAGCTGCGCAATCCGACTATTATGCACCCCTACAATTTCTCCCCTAAGTTGCTGTAGTACTTTCTTGCTTTCGTGAATTTCAACATCCTTTTCGCTGGATTTATAGGCTATCCATCTACCTGTAGCATTTAGCAATGGCAAACAGTATGCGGCAGACTTCGCCAGTGCGGCAACGTATCGCGTCAAGACCCAATCATACGCATTTACAAACTGCTCACTTTCAGCGCAAATTTCAGCGCGTTTTGCTAAAACCTGAATTGATGAATCCAATCCCAATTGCGAAATTAGGTATTTAAGAAAAGCGACCTTTTTATGAGAGGCTTCAACAAGCGTTAGTCGGATATTGGGAATATAGATTTTAAGGACAACTCCAGGAAATCCGGCACCGGTTCCAATGTCAATAACTGTTTGACCATCTTTAATCGCAAAATGTTCAAGAACACTAACAGAATCGAGAAAGTGTTTTTGGATTATCTCAGCATCGTGTTGAAGTGCCGTTAGATTGATATGCTTATTCCACCGTTTCAATTCTGCGCGATATACGGTCAACTGTTCTGCCTGTTCCGGTGTGAGTGGAAATTCGTTACTGTTGAACACTTCTTCAAGTTGATGACGAAATTGCGTTTCCATTTTTTAGGCAATGATTATTTATCTTCGTGTGAAAATACTTCTGGAGTTTCGATCTATCGGCTTTGCTGATGCAGCATGACCATTAAAATAGAGATGTCTGCCGGCGAAACGCCAGGTAGACGCGACGCTTGTCCTATAGATGCGGGGCGAATTTTTTCAAGTTTTTCACGTGCTTCAGTCTTTAATCCGCGCACATCTATATAGCTGAATGTATCCGGAATGCGAAGATTTTCCATTTTTTTGAACTGATGAATCTGCCGTTGTTGCCGTTGGATATAACCGTCGTATTTAATCTGAATTTCAACTTGTTCTCTTACCGCATGCGGCAGTTCTTCATCTGTTGGCGCGAGAAGTGCTATGTGTTCATAACAGAGTTCAGGGCGCTTGAGTAGGTCTGCTAACAAGGTGGGTTGCTTCAACTCTCCAGTTTCAACAATATTTGCTAATTTATCAATAGTCGCTGTGTTTGGAATCAAACGCGTTTCGTCCAAACGTTTGAGTTCTGTCTGAATAGATGATGCTTTCTTTTGGAATCTGCTGTAGGTATCATCATCAACAAGCCCGATTTGTCTGCCGATTTCGGTGAGACGGAGATCGGCGTTATCTTCCCGTAACGCCAATCTATATTCTGCACGTGATGTGAACATACGGTAAGGTTCACGGATGTCTAACGTGACCAAATCGTCAATGAGAACAGCGATGTATGCTTGTGATCTGTCAAGGATGAGTGGTTCTCCACCTTTCGCTTTCAAGGCGGCATTGATTCCTGCCATGAGTCCTTGTGCAGCGGCTTCTTCATAACCGGTAGTACCGTTTAGTTGTCCGGCAAAATAGAGTCCAGGAACCTGTTGTGTTTCAAGTGTCGGTTGGAGTTGGGTGGCAGGGGCAAAGTCATATTCGACAGCGTATCCGAAGCGCATAATCTCAGCATTTTCTAATCCTTTGATGCTATGCACCATGTCCACCTGCACATCTTCAGGTAAACTTGCAGAGATGCCGTTGAGGTAAATCTCATCGGTATCTAATCCTTCTGGTTCCACAAAGACCTGATGTTCTGTTTTGTCAGCAAAACGGGTAACTTTATCTTCAATGGAGGGGCAGTAACGGGGACCTATACCAACAATACGCCCGCTGTACATCGCGGAACGGTGGAGATTTTCGCGAATTACTTCGTGGGTCTCTTCATTGGTGTAGGTAAGGTAACATGGGACTTGTGGCTGCATAATTTGTTCTGTGGAAAATGAAAACGGAAGTGGGTCTTCATCGCCTGGTTGAATTTCCATTTGGCTAATGTCAATGGTGTGTGCATTGACGCGGGGTGGTGTGCCTGTTTTGAGTCTACCGATCTCAAAGCCGAGGTTCAGGAAACTCTCAGAGAGTTTTTCAGCGGAGGATTCACCTGCCCTGCCAGCACTGTAAGACACATCTCCGATATGAATTAACCCTCTTAGGAACGTGCCTGTTGTTAGTATAACAGCATCTCCATAGTAAGCGGTCTGTGTTTGGCTCTTAATTCCAATACACCGCCCGTTTTCGGTTAGCAATTCTTCTACCAATACCTGTTTGATGTCAAGGTGTTCTTGCCCTTCCAGTACGCGTTTCATTTCATCTTGGTATGCTTTTTTGTCTGCCTGTGCGCGACTGGATCGTACAGCCGGTCCTTTTTTGGTGTTCAAGCGGCGGAATTGGATGCCGGTCTTATCAATGTTCTTTGCCATCTCCCCGCCCAGTGCGTCTATCTCCTTAACGAGATGTCCTTTAGCGAGTCCACCGATAGCGGGGTTGCAAGACATCTTGGCAATAGTATCCAGATTGATGGTTACGATGAGTGTTTCGCAGCCCATGCGTGCAGCGGCGAGTGCTGCTTCACATCCTGCATGTCCTGCACCGACAACAATAACATCGTAATGTTTGTAATATGTGTTTATCATCAGTTTATTACTTTCGAATTAGCATTTTGCGTGTTGCGGTTATTTGCTGTTTTCGTTCAACGCTTGGGTGAACTCTTCCAGAGTTTCCACTTGCATTGCAACTTGAAACAACTGTTTAAGGCGTTGGAGATTGCCAATTTTCTCCAAAGCGGGTTTCAAGTTTTGCGCGGCTTCGGTTTGTAATCGTAAGGCGAGGGTTTCAAGGATAATCTCGCGTGTAGTTTCTTGGGCACCTTGTTGTATACCTTGTTGCCTACCTCTTTCGCGTGCTTGTGGTGCCACGTATTCCACAATTGGTGGGTGTTGCATGGTTTCCTCATAATCCTTCATAAATGATATTAACAACAAGTTTCCCAACAATTTCTAAACTCTTTGGGCTACATTTGTCCACTGTATCTTCAAGTGTGTGCCAGTGCGGATAATCGAAATCAATGATATTAACCATCGGGATACCTGCTTTGATTAATGGAACATGATCATCCATAACTCGATACCCTAATTTGCGCTGAAAAGGGGCTAAACCGAGTTTCTCGGCACGTCGCCAGATAGCATCTGCAAATTCAGGGTTTGCATCCCAAGAGAATCGTTCTATGGGTATTTGCAAATCCTTGTCACCTATCATGTCCAAGAGAATGCCGTAATTGGGTTTCCACTTTCCCATGTTTTTTGCGAAGTAACGGGAGCCCATGAACATTTGATCTGTTGTTTTTCCGTAATCTTCACCATCAAACAAAACAATGACGATTCTACGTGGTGGTGGTGTTTCTTTTAAAATCCGTGCAATTTCAAGTAAAACTGCTACACCTGAAGCACCATCATTTGCACCGAGAATAGGTTGGCGTTGACTATCAGGCTCCGGGTCTCTATCAGCACAAGGGCGTGTATCCCAATGTGCTGCAAGCAGGAGTGTTTCACTGTGACTGCTGCCAAATTCAGCGATGATATTGTTCATGTGGAGCGTTTTGCGTTGGGGTGGGTCGTCAATCGTGTCTACTTCATAAGTGTAGGGTTGAAGTGTTACAGTATCTGTATATTTCTTGAGTTCGGTAAAAAGATAATCTCTGGTTTTCCGATGCGCTTCTGAATCTGGGGGGCGTGGTCCGAATTCACACTGCTTTTTTAAGATGTTAAAGGCGCGGTTGCTGTCAAAGGGCAAATATGTATCCGTGGACGATGGGTTCGTTGGCTCGGCACACGTCCAAGTGAATATGCCACAACATAGGATTAAAATGAGAATAGTCAATTGTATAATTTTAATCAACTGTGTTTTTTTCATTTTAATTAAAAGCAATATGGAAATCAGAGATGAAATTTAAAATTGAACATGTTCAATTTATCTCACCTGACTTCCGGATTTTAGCAATTATTTTAAAACATTATTGATAGCGCGCTTACACTGCGCGTCTACCTTCTAAAGCCTTTGCGAGGGTCACTTCGTCAATATATTCTAAATCTCCACCAACAGGAATACCGTAGGCGATTCGGGTAACGTTTACCTGAAACTGTTCGAGATGTTGAGTAAGGTAGAGTGCCGTTGCTTGTCCTTCTGTGTCCCAGTTAGTAGCGAGAATAACCTCTTTAACTGCGCCATTGTGAACACGGTTAAAGAGAGAATCTATTCGGAGGGAATCTGGACCGACTCCATCTAATGGTGATAAAACGCCTCCGAGCACATGATACAGTCCTTTATGACTTTCAGTCCGTTCTATTGCCCATAGGTCATCCGATTGTTCAACAACACAAATGATTTGTGGGTCACGTCTCGGATTTGAGCATATATGACACGGATTTATGTCAGTGATAGTACCACATATCTTGCAATCTGACAAGTTCTCTTTTACTTCCATGATCGCTTCTGCGATTTGGTTGGTCTCAATGTCCGGGAGTGTTAGCATAAAAAAAGCTAAACGTTGTGCTGTTTTGGGACCGACTGTAGGAAGTTTTTGGAGCTGCATGATGAGTCGCTCCAACGGTTGTGGATAACCCTGCATGTTTTGCCTACTGATGTTAAGGTAGTCCTGGAATCTTGAAATTACCGGTTAGTTTGCTCATCTCATCAGACATCAGTTCTTGTGATTGTTGCAACGCCTCATTGACAGCTGCGACAACTAAATCTTCAAGCATTTCAGTGTCATCGGGGTCAACAACCTCTGGTGTAATGCGAAGTGAAACGAGTTCTTGTTGCCCGTTGACAACTGCAGTGACCATACCGCCTCCGACAGTTGCTTCGATAGTCTGGTTCGCGAGTTCTTCTCGGATTTCGAGCATGCGCTTTTGCATCTGCTGCGCTTGCTTCATTAAGTCATTCATTTTCATAATAGTCAATGGTTCCGATTCTCAAAAGAGAACGGGAAAACCTCCTTATTGAGTTTCTAAAATTCTTGCGTCAAATAAGTCAAGCACGGGTCTTATGAGTTCGTCTTCTGCGGCTTGCTGTCTACGCATCATGGGTGTAGTTTGTACTTCTTCGTCTGACGATTCAGTGGTTTCCTGCGGTTTTGCAACCATTTCGCCTCTAACAAGTTCAATGTGAACTGATTTTCCTAAGACTTCTCTAAAAGTATTCGTGATATTTTTTTCTGTTTCATTATAATCTAAAAAAACCGTCCCAGCGGGGTAAACGATTTTTATTTTATCTTCTCCGTTTACCGTTGGTAAGGCATCTTTGAGTGGACTGTGTGCCAAATAAGGTGAAATTTTCTGAAGTCGTGATATAACCTCTTCCCAAACAGCAGGCAGTTCGTCTAAACTACGAGCTGCTGTTTGATCGGATTGATTTATATTTGCAACCGATTCACTTTCCTCTGGTGCAGGTTTTGGAGGTTTTTGAGATGAGGTTTCTGTTTTTTGTGTCGGACGGACGGGGTTATCTACTTCAAAGGCCGGTTCCGGAGTTTCAAGGATGCGGGCGCTGCTGGGAAGTGTGGGATTTGGTGTAGATGCAGATTCCGATTCGGAACTATCAATTTTCTGTTCTATAGCGATAAGCTTATTAATAATTTCATCAAGTTGAATGGTTTCTTTTATGGCGTTAATTTGAATCAGCGCATTCTCAAGTTGCAATTGGGCATAACCGTATTCTTTGATTTCACGGTTGGTGTGCATCAGAATTTTGATAATTCGCGATAGTCGGTCTACTGAAATCTGTTGTGCTTTTTCCTTGAGTTCGGATAGTTCAGATTTTGGGTTTTGAATAAGTTCATCAAGTTGGCTATCAACAGCAAGGAGACGCAGGTCGCGAAAATATGCGATGAGCTGATGAAGGCATTGTGCCAAATCCATACCTTGTTTGGATAATTTGTTTAATGTCGCGAGGCCTACAGCGAGGTCACGTCCTTCGATTGCCTCTGTAAGTTTGTGAAGTAGTAAATTTGAACCGAGTCCGAGTGTTTCTTCAACATTGGTAAGCGTGAGTTCTTTTCCTGCAGAGGAAACCACACGTTCAAGAAGATTTTCAGCATCCCGTAGGCATCCTTCGGATTGGCGTGCGATGAGCGACAGAACTTCGCTGTCAGCAGAAATTTCTTCATCATCGGCGATAAGTTGTAAGCGAGGAATTATCTGATCGGAGGTTAGATGGCGGAAATCGAAGTCTTGACAACGGGAGGTGATGGTTTTTGGTATTTGGGCGTGTTCGGTAGTTGCCATGATGAAAATGACGTGCGGCGGTGGTTCCTCAAGTGTTTTGAGTAGTGCATTGAACCCTTCCGTCGTTAGCATGTGAACTTCATCAATGATGTAGATTTTATATTTATAGGCTGCAGGGGCAAGTTTGACGTTCTCGCGTAGGTCACGAATGGTGTCAATTCCGCGGTTAGAAGCAGCGTCCATTTCTATGACATCAAAGGATGAACCTTGTGTAATCTCTCTACAAGCATCACATTCATTACAAGGTTCTCCAGTAACAACTGGGCCTAACTCACTTTCTTGCGTGGGGTTCAGACAGTTGACAGCTTTAGCAAAGAGACGGGCCACCGTGGTTTTACCTGTACCTCTTGGACCCCAAAAGAGATATGCATGACCGAGACGCTCGGACCGAATTTGGTTCTGTAACGTGGCGGTTACGTGCGTCTGTCCAACTACATCGCGGAAGTACTGAGGGCGCCATTTCTGTGCAAAAACTTCATAAGACATGCTTGAAACCTTAGACAGGCAATATGATTCCTACCCTATTTATACCAATTTTAATAAATACCATTTCGAAGATTTTATGAGGCTTTGAAACTCATTTTTGTTGAATATAAGAGGTGCAATGAATTGCGATTAAATACTTATATCTCTATCCATGTCGGGTTTCGCAAACTCAACCTATAACTGTCAATTTAGTGTGTAAATCATCGTATTTACGCTGTTTTAGATTAGCACAAACTTTATGAAGATTAATTTATTAATTCGGTAATTTTGGAGAAGATCCGGCAGAATACGCGTTTGGTATTCTGCATTGGTTAGGAAACCACACCTACCGGGTCTAAGAAAAATAAGAATTACCGAAATACTCTCTTAATCTTCATTTAGTTTGTGCATCAAAGAGAGACGCAAACTAAAAGTTTGCTGTACAAAGAAAATGCTCCAATCTTGTGCATCTTCAGACAAAGGAAAACTTTCAATATCGTAATATCGGGGTTAGAAACCCCTCCAATTATGTAAGAGGTGCAATGGATTGCGATTAAACACTTATATTCCTATCTATGTCGGGTTTCGCTTCGCTCTACCCGACCTACAAGACTCAAGATGTAAAATCGGGTTTACAAAACCCTCCTACAAGAGAGAAAATACGTTAAATTGACACCTAACCTAACACATTGTCTAAAATGTAATATATAATGGCTATGCACCCAGGGTTGACAAGCCTCTCCGGGCGTTGCCCATGTCGTTTGCTCAAGCCAGGCTACCTTGCGTCACACGAGAATACTCATCTGCCGCTGCTTCCTTCCAGATCTGACGGGGTTCAACAAGTTCTCGTTGCTCAAGACCCAACTCTCAACGCTACGTGCATGGGACAGTCCCCACAAAGACAGGCCGCATACTGGGAATTCAGTTCTGCTATAGCGGTTTGCAGATACAGGGCACCGCTACCTCCCCACCTAGCATAGCCAAGTTGTTAAAGTTGTTTATCAAATATGCGATACGTCGGTTTAGTGGTGTTTAATTATGTTAGGTTTTAGAATTACTTGGACACTCTGCATAGGCGAGGTTAGGAAACCTCGCCTACCGAGGACGAAAGTATTTTTATAATTTACCATAAGTTACCAAACCGACGTAACTCCTAAAAAACTGGCGGAGAGAGTGGGATTCGAACCCACGGTACTGCAAAACAGCACACATGATTTCCAGTCATGCCAGTTCAGCCATCTCCTGCATCTCTCCGAAAAGTATAAGAAAATGGAGCAGACGGGATTCGAACCCGTGGCCTCATCCGTGCGAGGGATGCACTCTCCCAACTGAGCTACTGCCCCTGATAATCAAAAAGTTTAGTAGATACCCGTAACGTTACATTTTTCGCTTGTTCAAGAAGTCTATTGTCGCATAAACTTTTAGTTTGTGTCTTATCTGCGCAAACTAAAAGTTTGCGGTACTATTAAAAGAAACGGAGAGAGTGGGATTCGAACCCACGGTGACTTGCGTCACAACAGTTTTCGAGACTGTCCAGTTCAACCGCTCCTGCATCTCTCCTTATATTGCTGTCGGCTTTCAGCATTCGGCAATTAGTCAATAGCAAGATTCTATAGATATTGGCTCGGACCTTAGGTATTAACGGCGGTTCTTAAAGAATGATTTCAATAGTGCGCTACTCTCCTCAGCACAGACACCGCGGACCAATTCAACTTGATGATTTAATCGATCATCTTGAAGGATATTATAGAGCGTTCCTGCTGCACCTGCTTTTGGATCGGCGGCGGCATAGACAACCTTCGGAATACGTGCCAAAACTATTGCCCCAGCACACATCGGGCACGGCTCCAGAGTTACATATAAGATTGTATCTGTCAAACGCCAGTTACCAAGTTTTTGCGATGCTTCTTGTATCGCGAGCATCTCAGCGTGTGCGATCGGATTGCCAGATTGTTCCCGTAGATTATGTGCTGCAGCCACGCAGGTATTGTGTTTTACAAGGATAGCACCAACAGGCACTTCACCTTTTTCGCCTGCCTGTCGTGCTAATTCCAGTGCCTTCTCCATCCATAAGACATCGTTATCCGAAATATGTTCAGCAGACGTGAAGTTAAACACTGTTTTTAATTGCTTGAATCTGAGCGTTTACAAGACTCTAAAAGCGCCTGAGAGGATTCGAACCCCCGGCCTTCTGATCCGTAGTCAGATGCTCTAATCCGCTGAGCTACAGGCGCATGTTTTCGCCATAACTATGGCATTTGTCGCGATTCGGAGATCGCTCCTACAGAGAAAACTCCTCGGTTCAGTCGCGATTCGGAGATCGCTCCTACAGAGAAAACTCCTCGGTTCAGTCGCGATTCGGAGATCGCTCCTACAGAGAAGTTCCTCGGTTCAGTCGCGATTCGGAGATCGCTCCTACAGAGAAGTTCCTCGGTTCAGTCGCGATTCGGAGATCGCTCCTACAGAGGAATTGTATGTGTTTTAGACTATTATAATTCAAAAACGGAGAGGGTGGGATTCGAACCCACGATGGCTTTCGCCATAACTGCTTAGCAGGCAGTCCAGTTCAACCACTCCTGCACCTCTCCAGATATTTGGCGGTGGGAGTAGGATTCGAACCCACGGTGACTTGCGCCACAACGGTTTTCAAGACCGCCGCTTTCGTCCACTCAGCCATCCCACCATTTTTGATAATTAAGCAATTTTAATTATAACATAAATTAAAGCTTATGTCAAGTGAATTAAGGGGTGTATCAGAGCCATTCGGTTTTCGTGTTTTTCTTAAGATTTGGACATAGTCGCGAGCTGGAGGTCGCTCCTACAGAAGAAATTGAAATTGATGCGCAATGTGTTTGTGGCAATCAAGAAATCAGGGTTACAAACCCCTCCAACAAGAAAAAGAACGGTTGATTACAAAAACTTTACATACCCAGGAATGAAAATAAATTTGCAAAAAAATAAACAATACTCTATAATACATGGAATACAATTGAATAAACGAACGGTTCAGGTGCCGAATCACGGAGAATAGGGAAGCGCGGTGAGAATCCGCCACGGCCCCGCCACTGTGAACGATTGATTATCCTCAAAAAGAGGGAATTTCCGTTAGCAAAACCACTGTCAAAGGTTGATGGGAAGGTGCAGCGGACTTTTGTAGGATCAAGTTTGACTTGCAAACTACACTAAAAAATCGGAAGTCAGGAGACCTGCCTGAGTCGTGTTTCACGCGTCTGCTTTCGCGGGAAAGCGGTGGAACAGTAGCACAGCAGTATCCTGTCAAATATAGAATACACATATTGATAAAAGTATTCAATCTTATACAGAATTACACAGCGTGTCGCCTTTCCCCTTCTTTCCAGTGAAAGTAGGGGTTTCTTGTTTCATTACGGAGGTTTTAATGAACAAAGTATTTTTCTTTAGGCGACTTTTCTCATTCCACTTAAATCACAAACTGCATTCGCTCCTACTTATTGGTGCGATGCTCTCCACTTTCCTTGTTAGTTCCACTCTTGCCCAAACAGACGTTCAAAATCTTGCCGTTGTAGTCAATGCGTTGAATAAGGACGACTGGAATGTCACTTCTTCCCTTTCAATTATTGATCTTGACGAACCTAATCTGAAACGTGCCGTTGACGAGGAAGTCATTACTATTGGTGATGTACCAACTGATATTCTTATTCATGGACATATCGCATACATACCTCGTTTTGATTGGCTTTCTGGCATGTTTAGTGACAGTATCTTAATTATCAATTTGGAACGGCGAGAGATTATCGGGACAATTCCGATTCAACCTGGTGCTTACCCACAAAGTCTTGCACTTATCAACCCGAACAAGATGTATGTTACTTGTGATAATGTTCATCAGGTGCATGTTGTTGACATCGGCAGTCGCAGTGTGACCAAAGTTATTACAGATGCCTCTTTTAACAAAACGACTGGTATCACGGTTCTCAACGGAAAGGCTTATGTGACCAATCCTGCTTGGGAGTGGGATGCGGCAGCGGGTAAATCTGTTTATCACCAAAGCACTGTCACAGTGATAGATACGCAAACGGATTCGGTAGTAAGTACTATCCCGATGCCTATCAATGCTGGTGGTATCCTTAATGATGGTGACTCCACTGTCATTGTAAAGACAACGGGTGATTACGGTGCGATTTCTGGCAAGCTGGTTCTAATTGATGCAACTATGGATGAAGTTATCAAAACGGTTGACCTTAAGATGACTCCAGGTTCTTTTGCAATCAATTCACAGAAACAGGTATTTATCCAAGGAGGATGGCAGAACCGTGGTCTACTCATCTATGATGTACCCACCCAAAAGTGGATTCGCGATAAAAATGACACGCTCGCTGAGTTCGGTGGTGGGTCTGGGATGACTTTCGGACCGGATGGAAATCTCTATATTACTAAACCTGATTGGACAGGTGGTGGACTATCTACTATGCTTGTTATGGGACCAGATGAAACACTCATCAAAACATACCAACTTGGACACGGCACCGATAAGGTGGCACTTGCACAAATTGTGCCGCGTCGCGTAGATGTGAACGACGATGGGTTTGTTGACATAACAGATTTGGTGATAGTTAGTCAGAGTTTAGGTCAAAGTGGACCTGGGATAACTGGTGATGTTAATGGGGATGGTGAGGTTAATATCCTTGATTTGGTGCTTGTTGCTCAGCATTTCTAAGTGCGAGGGGTACGGGTCGTGAGCTGGAGCTCGCTCCTACAGGAAGGCAGTTGGTTTTGCTTCTATCTTTCCACTTATAGAAAATAAACAAGTCTGTCCGGTATACGTGTCGGGTTTCGCGGGCGCTCTACCCGACCTACAAGACTAAGCGCAGCAGGTAGAGATTGCGAACTGGAACTCGCGCCTACAGGAAGATGGTGCGGTTAGAAACCGCACCTACCGGGGTTGGAGGAACGCTAAATTGACATTCATGGGAAAATGGGAATTATTGCTTTTTCTACCGATACTTTTCGTCGGTTGCACACCTGAAGCAAAAGAGGATGCATTATCCTGGCAGATTGCCTTTTTTCCGCTCGGTGCTAAGGTGCAGTTTACGGATGAAGTGCCGATTAAGCAGGTTTCTGCTTTTAATTCCGATGGGACAATGGTTGCTCAACTCAATTTTCCCGTACAGCCGCGACAGATAGAATCACTCTATTTTGAGTGGCAGGAAGGGGAAACCTATAGATTTGAGGCGATCTCGTCTACGGAACATGTTAGCGTTCAAACGGTGACGGCACCTCGCACGTTCCCTCGTGGTAGTTTGGCTATTGCTATCCCCTACGGTGCAGCAATAGGGTCAAATAGCGAAAACCGATCAAGTAGTGATCAACAAGCACTTATCCTGCATGGAAGTGAGATGACAGCTACAGTCATGGTTAAAAATGGAAACATGCCTACTTCCTTTGATCTGGAAATCTGTTTACCGTCAACATTGGTTGTTATTCGTATGCCTGAAGATTGGAAAACAGAGACAAGAGATATGGTGACTTGTCTTTCAACTACGGGTGCGTTTAGTGTTGCATCGGAAGATTGGCATCGTCAATTAGTATTGAGAACATCTGAAGTTTCCAGAGAAACGCCTGATATACAAGAAATTTCGGGAGTTGTTCGCTTCATGACAACTGAAGGGAAAACTTGGGAACAGAAAACAAAGGTGCAGTTACGGATAGCACATATTTCTGAGATTGTTGAACACCTTTCCATTGAAACAATTGATATGCCAACGGATGCAAGCGGCATTGCAGATTCGAGACAGCGAGAAGGGACGATCTACCATGCACGTCCTTTGTTTAGTTGGCTTGACACACAACAAACTGATGTATATATCCCTGTAACATATCAGGCAGTCCGTATTCACAATCAAGGTGAAGAGACTATACACGTGGTTGTCTCGTCAATCAATCGTGATATGAAAAGTGGAGAAGCAGTTCCGTTTCTTGCGCCGCCAGATGCAGTGAATGCTGGCACAGATCGGAGTATCAGTTTTGCGAGTTTACCGGGTGGCGAACTGACCTCTATAGCTTTGCCTATGTATTTTCATCCGCAATTGGCTAAAGCGGGTGAATATGAACGTGAGATTGCGGTGAAGATATGGGGGAGTGACACGACAGTCCTCAGTGCCAAAAGACCGCTTCACATCGTCGTTCCAAACCGACACGCGTTGTTTGTGAGTGGATTAGCAGTTATTGCCAGTTGCATTGGACTGATAGTGCTGCTAAGGTTTCATAGACAATTCTTTGTCCGTTTTACAACGAAACAACTCATTGTTATTGCACTATTCGGCACAACAATTTTTGTGGCAATTGTTGTGCCATCAACACTGTTTTTGAATCTCATTCGTGCGATCCTTGGTCCTTTCTCGGTGCTGCTAACGGGTTTGGTTAATGAGACGCTCTACTATGCGTTGCTTACAGCGTTACTCATCTATATTTGTGGTGCGCCTCATGGTAACGCGGCGCGAGACTCACGGGTGTCGCAAACCTACGGTAAAGGTGGTGTGATCTTACTTGTGTCCGCGGTACGTCTGCTGCTCAGCGGTGTAACGTTTGGGCTTTTCACACCGATGACGATTATCTATACAGGCACAAGTGTTCTGCTGTTAGAAGCAGGTTTTCTGCTCGTGCGGAGACGTGGTCTAATTATATGGGCATTCGTTTTTGGCATCTGCGATGCGATTGCAGTGTATGTTGATTTTCAACTCTCTATTCTATTTTATCGTCTCTTTTTTGCAGATTGGTACATTTTGCTCCGCATTGTTGTTGAGGGATTCGCGTATACATTCATCGGTGTGCTGCTCGGTGCGAGGTTGGGGCACGGATTGTGGCGGGTGACGGATTGATAAATAAAGGGAATTCGGAAGAAGGTCTCGAGATGGAGATCGCTCTTACAAGAAGAAAAGAGGCGCAATGAATTGCGCGACTACAAACGCTACAAATTGTAAGAAAATGTTCACTTAATTTTATTATTCACTATAGTTTTGGTTGTTGGTTTTAGTGGGAAAGTCGCGACCAGGAGATCGCTCCTACAGGAAGAGTGGGAAAGTCGCGACCAGGAGATCGCTCCTACAGGAAGAAAAGAGGCGTAATGAATTGCGCGACTACAAACGCTTATATTCTTCATGCGCGCTTGCATGAAGAATAAGAAATAAAATCGGTGCGGTTTGGAAACCGCACCTACCAGGCATGGGAAATTGAACTACCGATAGAGGATATTTTAATGAAATTGATTCGAGTTTTTTGTTTATTTGTATTGTTTTTTATTCTGCCGATTGGATCGGTGATGGGTGAACTGGATGTTACATGGGTTCGGACGGGTGTAGTGCTTGAGGCTGAAACGAAAGGCGAAATTGGTTCGGAAATTGAAGTTGCAGTTGGAGAGCAAAGGACTACATTCGAAAATGTCTCGTTTCAAAAGCTTGATGAGAAACGTGTTTTACTAAAGTTAGCATGGCATCCGAACAAAGGTTATCGCTTCCGTTCAGGGAAAGATATAACAGACGCGGTTTCACCGCTAAAACCTGTTCCTTACCTTATCCACACGATTGAATTAGATGGTCTCCTGTCACTGATGGAAAACCTACGTCAACCTGCAAAACCGACTGCTATAGCCTTCGGACATGGAACTGGAACAGATAAGCTTGCAGTTGCAACGGATAGAGGACATCTGGCAATTCTCCATCCGATAACAGGTAAAACACTTTGGAAAACCCGTATTTCGGAAGGTTATGTTAGGCACATCGCTTTTAGCCCTGATAATACACTGCTCTATATTGGTGAACAAGCTGCAGACGGATTTATCTATTGCTATGACTTGACTGGTGCCACCCCGCAACTTCGCTGGAAGTACCGAACTGCAGATGATATTGAGACTTCAACGCCAAGTAATCCTGAGAGTGTGTATGCGTGGGTGAGTTATCCGGGTCAGTCGTGTATGCGAACACTGTCGAACGGTGATCTGTTAGTTGCAGGCGTGCATTCGTGGACACAGGACGATATACCGCAAAAGCGGTCAATGCTCTATCGATTTGACGCTAAAACTGGGGATGTTAAATGGAAATGGCCTCGTGAGGAGGCTACGCAGAAGATATTCCGCTGGTTTGATGTGAGTGCAGATGGGAAAACGCTTGCACTTGTTACAGATGAGAGTGGAAAGGGGAACGGAACATTGTCTGTGATTGATGTGGCGGCAGGAACAGAAAAGTGGCATGTTGACTTAGAACCGCTTACGCCCTATTTCAAGGGGGTTACCTTTTGGCGCGGTGTTAGCGTGTCGCCTGATGGGAAGTTTGTCAACGTCACTACAGATGATGGGCGCGCTTTTATTTTTGGTGTGGACACTCCTGAACCGATTTGGCATGAGAATTTGGCAACGCCTCTGGAGGTGAGCGGCGTGCCGATTATTGCCACAACTGGCACTATAGGTGCGACAGATGCTGCTGCACTCTTTGTTACTGGCGATACGTATATCCCTTACCATCTTCAAAAGGGGGCACAACGTCCTTCTACTATGCACCCTAACGGGATGACGGTTTTTGCCTATTCGTGGGGTGGTGAAAAGGTTTGGCAGTGGAAACTTGAAAATATGCCGCAAGGTTTACGGATTGATGCCAAGGGGCGTTATGCGGCGTTGGGTGTTTCTAAACGGAGTCAAGACCCAAATGAAAGTCTGCACGGTGTTTCGGTGTTTGACTTAACGGCAAAAGGTAGCGGGTTGGCGAAATATCTGTATACCTATCGCACGGAGGGGCAACTGCCTTACGATACGCTTGCTATTAGTGCTGACGGATCGGTAATTGCTATCGTTGAGATGCCGATTACGATGCCTGATGAGACGTTACGCGGTAAGAATCGGGTGCATGTGTTGTATTGATTTTGACAAATTTAGATGCGTGATTTTATAGTTTAGACATATTCGGTTTAACTCCATTGATGTGTGATTCTATTTTCATTTTGTTGCTTTAAGGAGGATGTTGTGGTACTTGACGAGTGCATCCAGTTTTTTCTCCTTAGGTGTTTCTTTGTCGTCCATGATTTGGGTGACAATGGTTTCAATGCGCCGTTGGATATAGCGGAGCGCGTCATTATTCTCATTGGGATGGTTATTCCCGTACTTCCTCCACCTGTATACTAACTGATAGGGTTCAATGTCTAAAACATCTGCAAGTTTGACGAGGTTCTTGTGTTGCGGAAAATCGTCTTTGTTCAGCCATCGGATAACGGTTCGATAGGCGACACCGAGTTGTTCTTGTACTGCTGTGAGGGTGAGGTTGCGTTCTTTCATTCGGACGCGGACGAGGGTGACATCAAGCGAGAAGGATTGGGAGTCAAAGAGCACCTCTTCGTCGTTGTTTTGCTCGTTCGTGTCGGAATATTGATCAACTATATCTTGTGCGCCTATATTGTTTGCCATTTCGTTTAGTGTTTTCTCAACTGTATTCATAATGTGCCTCATATAATGTGTTTGTGTGACGTTTGATACGTCACACTGACGTTGTGATGCTAAGCGGGACAAGGATTGTGACGTGATTTTACGTTTTTTCTTTTGTCCGTTTTGTGCTGTTGGAGATTGTATCTCTCTGGATTGGAGAAGCGTTCAATTGCTATTTAAACCCAAGTTGCCACATAAGTAGCACAATCTTCATGAATATTGTGTCATAAGGGCACAAATTGGAAGTTTATGCTACAAGATAGGCACAGACTTGAGTTATTTAAGTCATGTATCTGGTATATCAGCGTTGGACATTGGTTGTTCTTGATCCATGGTTATGGGATAATTTTCATCTTTCAGTTTTGATAGGTTGTCCACTGCCGACTTCATATCCGGATGTAAGTCAATCGTTTCCGTATTTCGGAAATTACTATTCTCCTCTTTCGATTTTGCCATTTCCTTTGCATACGCGATTTTTGGGTTGGTGTCGTATCCTTGATGGACGATATTCCACCGTTTCATTAGGAGGTCTATCGTAGAAGTGAGTGTTTTGAACATGTTGAGTTTGTCTGCCAGGGTGAAAATATCATCGTAGTAAGGGTCTTGTAAGATCATGGCAAATTCTGCTACCATGATGTCGTAGAGGTTGAGCAGTCGGTTGATTGTGCGTTTGTTATCCGCTTCTGTGCGTGTATCAAGTTCTGATGTGTTTGGTTTTTCTTTTTGTTGCATATTGTGTTTCCTGTGACGTTTTTGCACGTCACACTGACGTGCTAATGCTAAGCAGGATAAGGAATGTGACGTGATTTTACGTTTTTTCTTTGCCCTTCTTTTGTTGGGTTTGCCCTCGCTGCATGGGGGTAAAACAGAACACCAATTATTATGTTAATTTTATTATAACATAATAATTGGTGTTTGTCAAGGGAAAATTGATTTTTTTTCAATTATAGGTTTGCAGGAAAGGGGCAGGCTGTTTTTGGCTGTGTGGTCAGTGGGGAAATGTCTTTATTTGTGGGATTGCTTTGTAGGCGTGATTGTTTGAATCGCGGAAGGCGCGTATGTTTTATCTTCCAGCCTGCCGAGCGGCTTTTTCTATCCAGTTTCCAAGGTTATTATAGCCATCATCATTAACCCAATCATAGTATGAACAACAAGGATAAACAAGGTTAGGGTTATCAGTAGGTGTAAAGTTAATTGGTGGCTGTCTGAAAGGACTTTCGCCTTTTGTAGATGTCCAACCGTGTCTATCCTTGACATTATGGATATACACTCCAAGCAAACCATTTTCTTTTTCAATACTTTGTTCAATTTCATACTTGACCCATTTGCTATAAGCAGTATGACTACCAATCAAAACACAAGTTACAGATGTACCATCTATCTGCTTACCTGTCCACCGCTTGATTGCAAGATCAGTATTTCTTTTTAGCGTTTCGATTTCGGCACGGTCAACGAAGCCCGCTGCGGTGTAATTTCCTTTAGTAACCCAGCTATTGCGGACTTGATTAACACGTCAAACATCGTCCCAATCAAAACTAAAAAATACGTGCCGCATCCTTATCCTTTTACATGTCCTGTAAACACAAATACAACAAAAGTTAGAATTATCTCAATCAAGTAAAAGGGAATAAGCGTAATGGAAAAGGTAGCAGATAACCAACTACATTTCGGTTTATTTTTGTGTTTAGCAACATTCATTTTAAAATCAGTATCTTCTTGCTGACTGATTTCCTTGTAGATTTCTCGGAACAGTCTTTCCTGCCAAAGAAAATATCCATCTAATCCCCAAAACCCAAGAATAGGAATTAGAAGCACAAGGATAAAATATGGACTTGGTAAATCAGGTCTTGCGATTAAAACTGTTGCAGCAACGATGATTGTCATGCTCCAACCTTTTAACTGGAAACTATTACCTCCAAGCCGGTTTATAACGCCTTGCGTCATTTCCAGATGTTTTACGACTTTATTGATGCCGTTCATAGATTTGTCCTCCTGCATCATGTTTGCAGTCTGATTGTTCGTTTGTTAAACTGGACAATTTATAGGTGAATTTGTCAATATCAATTTGAGAGCAGACTCGTTCATAAATTAATCTTTCACTATTTTTGTGATATTGTAATCATCTTTATTTTCTCTTATTTCTTCCGCTGTGTCAAGATATTTATCTGTATCACCTATAAAATCGCACCATTTAACTGAATAGATGTAAGAAGAGTATCCGGTGTAAACGGGATTAGTGATCAGATGATTTGAACAATCATTATATGTAGGTTCCTTGATATTGAACATATTATCTCGTAGTATCTGAAATAACTTTTTGGTATGCAAAGTTCTGCAGTGACAATAAGAACAAGTGTCCTCTTGAAGAAAATAACTATATGATGAATATGAGTCTGGCAAAACAACTCCTAACAGGCCATTTGTTTGACTTGTACGCTCATTCCGAGTAATTTCTTTTAGAGAATATGATATTTCCCAAGGGATCCATTGGTCAGATTCGTTTTCAAAATTATTTTTCATATTAGGTGAAATTAGGACAAGCGTTAAACTGCTGTCGTATATCTTATCTTTTAGATGTGTTTCAATCGTTTCATCTTTGAATTCACTTAAATCTTCATCACCTTCCCCTTTATAGATTTCATCGTCCTCAAATATATCAATTAACTCATCAACATAAGCGCGGGCGGTTGTTTCTCCGTTCAGGTTTTCAACACTATCATCAGAATGTTTATAGGAAACAAAAATTTTTCTAGCCATTGGTAATTCCTCCGTATTGATAGGGAAATCTTTATCATTTATTTAATCTGTGATTCAGAATTTCCCTTCGAGCATTCCATATTCTATATACTTCAAACATGTTCTACAAACCAATAACAGTCTTGTAAAAACCCCTCACAAAATCCCTTAGTTCCTTAAAGCGTTTATTCTTCCAAGATCCGGTCGCTGTAAAAGAAAATACCGCTTTGTCCGATTCTTCAGCAACAGAAAAAGAAAATTTAACTGTGTAAGATTCTACCCCCTCGCTTCCATCCGAAAAATAGGAAGACTCCTTACAACTATACGAGTCCTTACTATGAGGAATTACTTTTTCTTCAAAACTGCTAAGATACTTTAGAAAATAAGATTTGTAACCGAACCAATCAGCGTCTACGCAAATCTCAAAGAATCGTTTGTCAGTCACAATGTAATACAGCGGTTTCGATTCCTTACCATCGGCATCATCCCCTTCATCACACCAAAATGTAAGAATTTCCTCTTTGTTCTCCTCCTGTATTAATTCACTAACAAGTTTACGGATAACTTCTGAAGAGTTATCTTTACCTGGAAAATTCTCACAAAACTTCTCTATTGTCATTTCTAATTCCTCCAAATAATCTGACTTTCTGCATTCATGCCTAGATTGGATAATCGCTCAGATAGTGAGCGGATTTAAAAATTTAAAACTATTGATGTATATTTGCGTTGCTTCCGCAAAACTAGCTTCCACGAGCAGTACGCTTATTAGTTGAAGCAATTTTCGTGCCAATGAAAATCTGTGTAAAAAGGTATTTGAAAGTATTTTATTAACGTTTAATCTGCCAATTTGACCTGCTTATGCCAAACTGGCAAGAAAAGTTTAGATGGGAAAATTATTAGGAGGGTATTGTTAGGATTGGGAGTTAGTTGGGAGGAAGCAGAGACAAAAACCATGCAAATCCGCGATTCAGACATTCCCCTCCACAATTGCAATACTTTGTCTCATATGTGAAGTTATTTGAGCAAGGGTTCCTGGACGTTCAAAGAGAACCGAAGTCTTTCATCCATAGTAACCAATTTCTCCATTAGATATGTAATATCTACCCATTTTAGTCGCTTAGGAATAGTACTTTCCTGACTTGCAATCCAACTCAGGATTTGGCTAAGATCAAACGCATTTCTTGCTGGAGAGAATTTTTCTGGTGCAGGATCTTTCTTCTGCACATAATATCGCGGTTCGGAGGAATAGGGTTTAAGTTCTGAGGGTCGCGGAATCTTTTTACTCTCTGTGTCTTGGTCTTTATCTTCATTTTCTAATGTCTTAACTTGAATATCATATCCTTCCATAGCGATATGGTATGCCCTTGCTGCCCTTTCAAATTTCCATTTGTTCTTAACATCATTATCAATCCAACGTATTAATGTTCGCTTACTTACCTCAGCAGCCTTCCAACGTTTGTAAAATTCGCGCTCACCTGAAAGTTTTGAAAGATGAAAAACTAAGAAGGAATGAATTTCATTTGCAATTATGTTTGAGTCTAATTCCTTTTCCTTTTTCCGTTTTATCTTTTTAAACTTCACCACCTATGAAGATAACATACCGTAGGGTATTCTAGTTCTGTATTCTGGTTCATACCAGCATAGACGGATGTCTAAGGCTTTCCCTGGTTTAACTGAATTTAAGCCGCTAACTTCAAGGTGGAAAGGAAATTGCTCTGCTTCATTTAGTTCATGGTTGTCTAATGAAAAACTCACCCACATATTTTGACCGTATTCTGTAATATGCAAAGTGGCTTCAAGAGACTGATTTTCAGAAGCTACTAACTGCACTGCCTGCACTAATGCCTTGAATACGTCACGGTGCTGGACAAGTCGGTATTGTTTTGAAGCAGTACATACTGGTATATCCTGACGATCTTTGATTAATTCTCCATCCGTACCCAGAGATTCACGTATGATCATGTCAAGGTATCCATTGGTACCTCCATTATGAAGTTTAAATGGCACTCTATCAAAACGCGGAATCCATTCTAATAACTCGTCAACTGGTTTTGTGTATACAAGTGTTTCTCTACCTTCCCATTTTAGTTTCATATTACACCTCCATACCAACTTTCCTGATAGTGTACTGCCACCGGAAATTTAGACCACTCTCTAATATAAGATTGTGCTACAATGACAATCTATTTGAAAGGAGAATTCCGATGGCGAAACGAAGAAACTTCACTGCTAAGTTTAAAGCAGAAGTTGTGCTTGAGGCTCTTAGCGGTGAAAGTTCACAGGCGGAACTGTGTCGCCGCCATAACCTCAGCGAGAACCAACTCTCAACATGGAAACGGCAGTTTCTTGAAAATGCCGAAACCTTTTTTGAATCTCCAGAGAAGCACGCCGATGCCTCTCTGGAACGCATCGCTCAACTCGAGCAACTCGTTGGGAGGTTGACGCTGGCGTTGGAAGTTCAAAAAAAAGCATTGACTTTGTTGGATTGACGCCATCTCAACAGCGACACATAGTTGAGAAGTTGCGACCCGATTACTCGATGCGACTGATTTGTGAGGTGCTGGGTTTCAACAAGAGCACCTTCTATTATCAACCCAAAAGCGACCCGTCTGAAGACGTCTTGCGAACTGAAATACAGCAGTTAGCGGCGCAGTATCCCACGTATGGGTATCGGCGTATCACGAAGGTGCTACTGCGTCTGGGATACACTGTCGGGTATAAACGTGTTGCCCGATTGATGAAAGAGGAGAATCTCTCAGTATCGGTGAAACGTGTCTGTCAAACCACGAGATCCTTTGAAGGTAGACAGCCTTGGATCAATAGAGTTCAGACCCTTGAGATCTCTCGAGTCGATCAAGTCTGGGTGGGCGATATTACCTACGTCCGCCTCAAGAGGCGTTTCATCTATGTCGCTGTGCTTATGGACATCTTCACCCGAATGATCAGAGGATGGCAGGTCAGCCCACATTTGAATACATCTCTGACGCTCAAACCGCTACAAGAGGCACTCTTGCAAAGCGGGTCTCCGGAGATACATCATTCCGATCAAGGCGTGCAATATCTTTCAACTGCTTATCTTTCAACGCTCAAAGAACACGGTATTGAGATTTCATTAGCACGTCGCGGGCATCCTTGGGAGAACGGGTATGCCGAAAGGTTGATCCGAACCCTCAAGGAGGAAGAAGTTCACCTCAATGACTATGAGGATATTACCGAGGCGAGAGAACGCATCGGGCATTTTATCACACAGGTGTATCACCAGAAACGCCCACATTCAGCGTTAGGGTATCTGACACCTGTAGAGTTTCAACGACAAACCTTATCTTAACTTTGCTAAATTTTGGTCTAAATAAAGGGTGGCACTTCATAGGTTTTCTTAATTAACTTGATTTCCTACCAATCAAACAGTTTGCTATTCAATATGATACCCACTGCACACAAAATTAGCAAGCATAAAAAACCGAAATGTGTTAAACTATGGTGTAATATAAAGATAAGTAGGCACGGATAACAAGAGGTCGCGAGCTGGAGATCGCTCCTATAGGAAGAAGCATAACAAGAGGTCGCGAGCTGGAGATCGCTCCTACAGGAAGAAGCACAACAAGGGGTCGCGAGCTGGAGATCGCGCCTACAGGAAGAAAACGACAAGAGGTCGCGATTCGGAGATCGCGCCTACAGGAAGAAGCATTAATTACAATACAACGATTGGAGAGAAAAATGGTAAAGTGGATATTATGTTTGGCAACGATCCTCTGTGTAGGGATTGCTGTGTGCAGTAGTGATGTGAAGGAGTTGACTTTGGACGATATTTTTCCAACTGATCGGGTTTTGGATATACAGATTACTGTTTCGGAACAAGATTGGAACAAAATTCGGCATCAATCCCGGAATTTTGTGCAAGTGCTGAACGAATCTCGGCAATTTGCGCCGCCAGATCATCCGTATACTTATGTTGATGCAAGTGTGAGTATTGATGGTGTGGTGTTCCCAAAGGTTGGTATCCGAAAAAAAGGGTTTATCGGTTCGCAAAGTCATACGCGACCATCGCTGAAAATCAAATTGAATCATGTTGGCAAAAAGGGTGATATTGACGGATTGACAAATCTGACACTTAATAACAATCAGCAGGATGCGAGTCAGGTCAGCCAGTTTATGGGATATGCGTTGTTTAACGCGATCGGTTCGCCTGCGCCTCGGTGCGCTTATGCGAAGGTGACGGTGAACGGCAAAAATTTGGGGATATATTCCCACGTGGAAAGCATGCGTAACCCATTACTCAAACGTGCTTTTGGGAATGATAAAGGCACTGTCTATGAGGGTTCAGTCGTTGATTTTTACAAAGAATGGGAGAATAGTTTTGAACATAAACGGGGAGACGACAAACGCGGCAGGAAAAAGATATTAGCGTTGATTGATGTTCTCGCGGATGAGCAGGTGACTGAGCAGACTATCGGTGAACATGTTGACTTAGAGAGTTTTTATCGCTTTTGGGCAACGGAAGGATTACTCGGTTTCTGGGATGGGTATTCTGGGAACAATAACAACTTCTTTGTCTATCTTAATCCGGAGACCGATAAGTTTCATTTTTTGCCGTGGGGTGCGGATGCTTTGTTCTCTAATTTTGATATGAAGAATATGGGAAGAAATACCGGTGCGCCAGTTTCGGTTAAGACACAAGGCTTAGTTGCTCATAAACTCTATCAGCTTGATGCAGGCAGGGAACGTTATGCGAAAACGATAATGGATATTCTTGAAAATCATTGGAACGAGGTTACATTGCTTGCTGAATTGGACAAGATTTCTGTGATGATTGAACCACACATGATACCTGCACAACTTTCCTTTCAAGAGCAAGGAAGATGGGGTGGAGGGAAAACTATCTCTTTTTCAGATAAGTTAGATGAGACTCGTCACTTTATTCGTACGCGTAAAAGTGAGGTATTAGGTGAGATTTCTGGTGGCATTCCGATTTGGAAAAGAAGACCGCACCCGCCAATCGTTATGGGACCTGATGGGTTTGATGGTAAGTTTATGAAACAGTTTATTGAGTTGCCGGAAGACAATTTGTGGGGTGCCGCGAGGATTGGCGACCTTGACAGCATTAAGCGTTACCTTGCAGAAGGCGCGGATATCAATGCACTTTCTCCAGAGACAAATATATCTCCTTTATCATGGGCAACTATGATGGGACACACAAAGGCTGCCGAATTGCTTCTTCAACTCGGCGCAGATGTTAACGTGAGACAGGAGGATGGCGGAACGCCCTTGCATATTGCAGTCTCTTTAGGGCGCGCCGAAATCGCTGAACTTCTCATCAAAGAAGGCGCAGATGTTAACGCGAAGAACCGTGGTGGTGGTGTTCCTGCGAGTGCCTTGGACATTCCTTGGGGAATGCTTAAATTCATGATAGGAATGTTTGATATTGAGTTGAAACAGGAGGAGGTTAAAGCGGGTAGAGCCAAAATAGCAGAGATGCTGAATGTCAACCCATCCTCAAGACCGCAGGGTGTGGCAAACGACGTATGGGAAGCCGTGTTTATCGGCGATCTCAAAGTGGTTAAGCAGGCGATAGCCGATGGAACAGATGTGAATGCGCGGAATCCGCAGTTTGGGGAACCGATGTTATCTACGGCTGCGTTGATGGGACACACGGAGATTATCGCTTTCCTGCTGGAGAAAGGCGCGGATATCAATGCGCGGAATAGAGATGGCAACACAGCGTTACACGCCGCAGCATTTCTTGGACGAGTAGAATCGGTAGAATTGCTTTTGGAACACGGTGTAGATGTCAATGTTCGAAATAATCAGGGTGGTTCTGCCATAGATAGCGCGACACTTGACTGGGGAATCACGCAAGGGATATTGGATTTTATTCAAATCGAGGTGGATGAAGCAGCAGTGAAAGCGGGTAGAGCTAAAGTTGTGCGGCTTCTCACTCAACACACGAAAAATGCTCCACAATCACATAACTTATGGAAAGCATCGGCGTATGGTGATCTTTCTGCCATCAAAAATGCTTTGAAGAAGGGCGCGGATTTGAACACGCTTGATCCACAATTCGGGATACCTCCGTTAGGATGGGCAGCCCTAAACGGGCAAACAGATGCGGTGAAATTGCTTCTTGAAAAAGGTGCGAAAATCGATGCTCAACATAAAGACGGTTCGACTGCGTTGCATAGTGCTGCTTTTCTTGGACACGTTGATACGGTAAAACTGCTTATTGAGAAGGGCGCAGATATCAATGCCCGAAGTAATGATGGTTCTTTACCTGTGAATTCTGCACAAATTGATTGGGGTTTGACACAACTTGTACTTGGGATTTTACAGATGGAGGCAGATGAGGCAAAGGTGAAAGCGGGTAGAGTGAAGATTGTGGAACTTCTTTCAAATCAGGCGAAATAGTTTATCAGTGTATTTATGGTAGATTTTAGAATTATTTGGATATCCTACACCAGCGAGGTTAGGAAACCTCGCCTACCGGAATGATTACAGATTTTTTGTTTCATCATGATGGAGGAGGAATCTGATGCTTAATTCGCAAGCAAACTCAGAATCTGTGCAAGAAATTCTACCTCACAGTACGATGACGATGGAGGAATTTCTTGAAAACGATATAGAGGGTTATGAGTATGTAAAAGGGGAATTAGTGCCGATAGCAGCTGCAGCAATTGTCCATGGTGAGATAGGTTCTAACATTCACTTACTTTTAGGATTGTACGTTCGTGAGAAACAGTTAGGGCGTTTATATATAGCGGAAACGACATTTCAATTAGGTGATCGGGTGGTAAAACCTGATATTGCGTTTGTATCAACAGAACGTTTGTCAGAAGATAAATTAAAAGGATTCTCCGTAGCTCCTGACCTCGCTATAGAGATAGTTTCGCCGACAGATAAGCATTATGATGTTACCGAAAAGGCGTTAGCTTATTTGAAGGCGGGGACACGTCTTGTCTGGGTCATTGAGCCGATTGCGAAGACGGTAATGGTCTATCGTTCTGAAATGGACATAACACCTCTAAGCTATGAAGATACATTGCCGGGTGAGGATGTTGTTGAAGGGTTTTCGTGTGCAGTGGCGGAACTTTTTGAATAAAATAATTCAGCAATAGAAAGGGTAATATGGCAAAATCGATACAGTATACTGATATTTTAGAAACAGGTGATAGCGATATTTACGACATCCAGACGCACGCTGCGGGGCCGGAAGGCAGTCTACCGCTTACGGCAGAGATGCTGCTGAATCGACCGAGCGGGGATATTTTTGGCTTGAGTCACAATACGGCAATGGGATGGGCACCGACAGAACTGCGGCGTGAGGAGTTTTTGATTCTCAGCACGCAAGGAGGTATCCGCGCACCTGATGGCAGTCCTATTGCGCTTGGGTATCATACTGGACATTGGGAGGTAGGTCTTCTGATGCAGGCGGTTGCGTATGAGCTTAAAGAACTTGCGGCGATTCCGTTTGCTGGTTACTGTTCCGATCCGTGTGATGGACGGACACAAGGCACTGTCGGTATGATGGACAGTCTTGCTTACCGCAACGATGCGGCACAGATTTTCCGTAGACTTATCCGTTCTCTGCCGACGCGAAAAGGTGTTGTCGGTGTTGCTACCTGCGATAAAGGTATGCCTGCGATGATGATGGCACTTGCCTCAATGCGGGAATTGCCTGCTGTGCTTGTGCCGGGAGGTGTGACATTGCCACCGACTACAGGTGAAGATGCTGGAAAGATTCAGACAATTGGTGCGCGTTTCGCACATGGTGAGATTAGTCTGCAAGATGCTGCGGATATGGGATGCCGTGCGTGTGCTACGCCCGGTGGAGGTTGTCAATTCTTGGGAACAGCGGCAACTTCGCAAGTTGTCGGTGAAGCGTTAGGCATGAGTTTGACGCATACAGCGTTAGCACCGTCTGGACAAAATATATGGTCAGATATGGGATTGCGTTCGGCGCGAGCAGTGGTAAATTTAGCCGCTAAGGGTTTGACGATGGATGATATCGTTACACCAGAGGCGATTCGGAACGCGATGGTTGTGCATGCAGCGTTTGGTGGGTCAACTAACTTGCTATTACATATTCCTGCGATTGCACATGCTGCTGGACTTGAACGTCCTTCAGTAGACGATTGGACTGAGATTAATCAGCAGGTGCCTCGTCTCGTTGATGTGTTGCCGAATGGTCCGGTGGGACATCCTACGATTCGTGTTTTCTTGGCTGGTGGTGTGCCTGAAGTTATGCTGCATCTACGTAAATTGGGAGGTCTTCTCAACGAAGATGTGCTGACATCAACGGGTGAAACACTCGGCAGCAACCTTGATTGGTGGGAAACTTCTGAACGGCGGCAGCGTGTACGGGAACTGCTTGAAGAACGGGATAACGTTGACCCCGATGAAGTGATTTTGAGTCCGGATGCTGCTAAAGCAGCAGGGTTGACGAGTACTGTCACGTTTCCGCGTGGCAACCTTGCACCAGAGGGTTCTGTTATCAAAAGCACAGCGATTGATCCGAGCGTTGTTGATGCAGATGGAGTGTATCGGATGACGGGGCCGGCGCGTGTGTTTGTGCGGGAATCCGATGCAATACAGGCACTTAAAGGTCAGGGTGAGAAAAATATGAAGCCTGGAGATGTCATGGTGTTGTGTTGTCGTGGTCCGCAAGGCACTGGCATGGAGGAGGTATATCAAGTTACATCGGCACTCAAACATCTATCGTTTGGAAAACATATTGCCTTGATTACGGATGCGCGATTTTCGGGTGTTTCAACCGGTGCGTGTATGGGACATGTTGGACCGGAAGCACTTGCTGGCGGTCCTATCGGGAAGGTGCTTGATGGTGACATAATTCAGATTGAGATTGATACTCGGCAATTGGTAGGGAGCATTGATCTGGTAGGACACGGCGGTGAGCATTTCGGTGCGGAGGCAGGTGAACGCGTGTTAGCAGAACGACAACTCCGAGATGACCTTTCCTCTGACGAGGCGTTGCCTGACGATACGCGGCTGTGGGCAGCGTTGCAGTCCGTCGGTGGTGGCACATGGGGTGGTTGTGTCTACGATGTAGACGCTATTCTGAATGCATTGAAATAGGGGCGATTTTGGCGAAGTTGCCATGAAAATTCTGAAATATTGGACACCACCAGTTCTCTACATGGCACTCATTTTTGTGATTTCGTCTCTGGAGCAACCGCCGCTTCCGATGCCAAAATTTGAGTGGCTGACAATTGACAAACTCTATCATTTTGTTGAATACGGCATCCTCAGTGTGTTGCTGGCAATAGCGTTTGTGAACATTCCTCCGAAATGGTTGCCAGCAAATTGGATATGGGTTACTGCTGCGCTTATTTCAATTCTCTACGGTGCAAGCGATGAATTGCATCAGATGTTTGTTCCCGGTAGATTTGCTACGGTTGCAGATTGGATTTCTGATGTAATTGGTGCGATTGCGGGTGTGGTAGGCGTTTATTTTTATTATAGAAGAAAGAATAGTTGATTTTTTATATATCAAGAAGGAATTAATATATGCATCCACTTGTTGATTTGAAAGTGCCAAAAGGTTCTATTGCTGTTCATTGGTTTGAACAGAGTAGTTTCGCGTTGAAAGATTCGAATGGTACTATTGTTCTCATTGACCCTTATTTTCCACGGAACCGCCCCTCGGATCGCTTTATTCACATCGAACCACCCTTAGATGAGTCCGAACTTCCGACAGATTTTGTGCTATTGACACATGCACACGGCGACCATACGTGTCCAGAATCCATAAACCGAATTTGGGAGACGAGTACTGCGACCCGATTCATTGGACCGGAGGAGAGCGTACGCCAAATTTCGTCAGAAACAGATGTTACAGCTGACAACGTTTCAGAGATTAGCGCTGGAGAATCAGCGGAACTGAACGGTCTTACCGTGCATGCTGTTTATGCAAAACCGCCTGCGGGTGATCCATCTGCTGACATAGGTCCACCTGACGTTACGCACTTAGGATATGTCGTTGTTAGTAATAGTGTGACGCTTTACTTTAGTGGTGATCCGATCAATAACTTTGCTGAACACGACAATCTGATTTCTGCGGTGGCAGCGTATCAACCGGATATTGGTTTCTTGACAAATCATCCGACCGAGGGTGAGTTTCCTTTTTACGATGGATGCGTTAAAATGGCGACACGTATCGGGTTGAAGCATGCGGTGCCGGTGCATCGTGCGTGTTTTGTTACTCGTGATTATGATCCGGCGGAATGGGCATCAAACTTTCCTGCAAATGGTCCCGAACCGTTGATTATTGAGAGAAACTCATATATTGTCTATTCATAATGAAAATAGTTTTGGATATTAAGTTGGGTTTCGCTTTCAGCTCTACCCAACCTACATTTAGAGGTAAAAGATATAATATGTCTCTACAAGAACAAAAAACGCCCCTTGTCGGCATTGTGATGGGGAGTGATTCCGATTTAGAAAAGATGGTTGAAGCCGCGAAGGTTTTAGAGGATTTTGAAGTGCCGTTTGAGATAACGATCTCTTCGGCGCACCGTTCACCTGAACGGACGATGGCGTGGACAGAAAAGATTAAAACAGAAGGCGGTAAAGTGATCATTGCTGGTGCTGGACGTGCCGCGCATTTAGCGGGTGTGATTGCTGCACATACAACGCTTCCCGTTATTGGTGTGCCGGTTGATGGTGGTCCTCTTAACGGCGTTGATGCGTTGTATGCGACAGTGCAGATGCCACCCGGTATTCCTGTCGGAACGATGGCGATTGGGTCAGGTGGCGCAAGAAATGCGGGGATATTTGCAGTGCAGATTCTGGCACTTGAATATCCCGAATTGGAAGCGAAGCTGCAAGACTACAAAAAAAAGATGAGTGACGGTGTTGCAGAGAAAGCGGCGCGTCTTCAAGAAGTTGGTTATGAGAATTATTAGGTGTTGTAGGAAAAACCATCATGGAAAACGAAGAAAACAGACAGTGGGGAAATGATACCGAACTCTTTGATATGATGGGGGAGCGGTTATATGCTGCTGTGATTTCGGATGCGTTAGACGCAGCTGGATTCCGCGAGCAGGCATTGCAACACACTATCCGTCCGTTACTTCCTGAGACGGTTGTTGTTGGTCGGGCAATGCCTGTGTTGTGCCTTGATGTGTATGAGATTCCTGATGAGCCGTATCAAGAGGAAATTGCGGCGGTGGATAGCCTAAAACAGGACGATGTACTTGTCTGTTCGACGAACGGTAGTACTCGTATCTGTTTTTGGGGAGAACTCCTTTCAACGGCGGCACGGGCACGCGGTGCGCGTGGTGCTGTTATTGATGGATTCATCCGTGATGCGCGTCAGATTATGGCGATGCGGTTTCCTATATTTACAACCGGGATAACGCCCGTAGACTCTAATGGGCGCGGCGAGGTAGTTGCGTATAACGTCCCGATTGAATGTGGTGGTGTTACGGTTAATCCTGGTGATATTGTGTTCGGGGATGCAGATGGCGTGGTTGTTATTCCTCAGGCGGTGGAAACGCAGGTAATTGAAGCAGCGCTGGAAAAGGCAAGTGGAGAAAACCGCACCCGTGATGCGCTGCGAGAAGGTGCAACGCTTCGGGAGGTTTATGATAAATATGGGATTTTGTAAAGACGCGTCTATAGTGGAATCAGAGGCATTCAATTGTCGGTTTATACCCATTTTGGTTGAAAGGTCGCGAGCTGGAGCTCGCTCCTACATGAAGAGGTGGAGGAGAAATAGATGATTTACGAGTTGCGGACATACCAAGTAGTACCGGGAAAGATGAAGAATCTGAATAACCGATTTGCTAATATTACGCTGCCGTTGTTTGAGAAGTATAATATGAAGGTTATCGGTTTTTGGGAAACTGCCATCGGTGAGGCAACGACAACGGAATTGGTTTATCTGCTTGCTTTTGAAGATTTGGGACATTATCAACGTGCGTGGGATGCGTTTATCGCGGATCCTGAATGGCAAGCGGCAAAACGGTTGACAGAAGTGGGTGGTCCGTTAGTTAACGTGGTCAGTAATAAGATTCTTGAGCCGACGGAGTATTCACCGTTGCAGTGAATTGCGCGACTATAAACGCGTCGCGAGCTGGAGCTCGCTCCTACAAGAATGATGTTCGGTGCGGTTAGGAAACCGCACCGACCCGGGCGGATCGCATTAATTTGGTATAACAAGGGTGTTTCGCGTAAAATCGGGCTTCCAAAGCCCTCCAACAAGAAGTATATTGCTACAGTTAACGTAAGATGGCGAGTTTTCCTATTTTTTGTACTGTGCCATTCTGAGTGTGGGCAATCACACGATAAAGATATACGCCATTGGCACACCGAACCCCTGTTTCGTCTTTTCCATCCCAATAGGTCTCATTGTTTCCCCGATTTGCACTTGCATCTGCGATTGTTCGAATTAATCTACCACTCACCGTATAAATTTTGATGGTGACCTTATCTGGCGGTTGTGCCAACTGATATGTGAAAAAAGTTTTGCCATCTTGGACAGGATTCGGCACGTTGAAGACTTCGGTGAGAGTGACTGTCTCATCCAATGTGAAAACTGCTTCAAGCTCAGTGGTGTTCTCACTCGTATCTGCAGCGGTTACTTGTAGTCGATAGGTGCCATTTGGAAGATCAGGAGCAAAACTAAATTTTGCAGTTTCAGGATTATCAGCATCAAATTCCCATTTGGCCATATCGAATTCGCGATAGCGCCGTGTAGAATCACTTGCATCTATCTGATTGAACGTAATGTTAAGGAGGGTGCCATCAAGTGCCGTTTCATCCGCAACCTGAATTTCACATTGGGGTTGCTGGGTAATCCGGTTTTTGTTGGTACTTTTCACTTCTCCAAGAGAGTTACCGTTGCGTTCTTCTCCTACAAGAATCTCATCATTAACAAGAATTTCGACGACAGGTGGGGTAATGTCAGGTTCTTCTATTACAATGAATCGGGTTTGGATTTTCTCTGCTTCTCCCCCAATTGCATTTCCATTGAAATTGCGTGCTTCAATTTCAAAAAGGTACTCGCCGGGAAAGAGAATAGGTTCGTAGTCAATTGGAACGGTATTAACGTCTTTGGGATTTCGTAGGACGTAGTCCGATATTGGTTTCAGCGGTTTGCCGTTATCCCCTCTGCGGATAATGAGCGTATCCAAGTTTACACCATCAACATCCTCAAGTAAGATAGAGATATGTGGGCGCGGTGCGATAACACTGCCGGTTTGCGGTTGAACACCATCTACCCATAGATTGAAAGCAGGTGGTTTTGTGTCATCACTATTAATAAGGGTAAAAGGCGTAAGTTCAGTTGTTTGTGCGGTAATAGTTCCTACTTGTGCACTACTGAATTTAATTTTATCTCCGAATTGAAAGGGGATAGAACTTGTTGTGACAAGTATTTCAAACCCGAGATGGTCGATAAAATGCCCTTTGTTAACTTCTCCGGTCGCAAGTTCTTCACTCGGTAAAAAGACTGGTTCTCCTTTATTATCGCGGAGTTCGTAAATATCTGAAGAAGTAAAAAAGATAAACCAATCCCCTACCAAGAACTCCTGTTTTAGTCCAGGGTTTACTCTGACATTTGCGGTACCGTTGCCGACATTTTGATTTCGTGTTCCTTTCAATACCGCGGTACCCTCTGAATAATCTGTTTCAATTATGAGGATATCTGCAAATTCAAAGGGAACGATAGGTGTCCCGTCATCAAGTTCTGGTGGTACTGTCCATTTTTTGGGGATAGTGAATTCAATACCGTAATTTTCTTCTCGAAAAGGAATGTCAAGTTGACCGGGGTCATCTAATTTCTCATACTGGACATGTTCTTTCTTTTTTAGGTATACTTCGTAATGAGTTGGGTCTAAAAACAGAATAATCCAAATACCCGCAGGCGTCAACTCTGGACTGATTTTGATATTTTCGATTGGAAGCGGTTGTTTATTGGCGTTTTCGATTTGAATAGGTGTGAGATAATTTTCAAGTTGAAAGATTGGTCCATCATCTTCAGGTTTAGGCTTTTCGTTTCCAGTGGCATAACTTAATTGTGATGGGAGTCGTTTCCATTTTTGATAAGCAGGGTGCCACGTATAAATGCTGAGTTTTTCCGCTTCTTGAATCAACGCTGCTCTGAAATCCTTGCTGTCCTCTTTCCAAGGCGTATTTTCTCTAACAATATCTTCCAAACTTCTAACATCAAACCGCATCTTGAGGGTTGCGGGTTTTTTTAGTGTGATATCGGATGCGCGAAAAGATACTTCGTACTGTTGAATACTTTCCTCACCTGAACGGAGTAAACCTCTCCGCAGTGCAGCAACGCGCGGTATTGAGGCAAATTGAAACGAAGGTTGCGTCAAGGCAGATGGAACACTTGAAGAGACGGTTAGCGCGACCTTGTCTTCTTGAATTGTTGCTGCCTCAGCGGGGAAATCAATGTCAAAGACTCTATCAAGGCTAAAAGCTTCTAAGGGTTTTGATGATTCGTAGAAGAATTCGTTAACAACGAAAGTAGTGTAAAGTTTGTTATCAATTTCTTTTGGCTCTGCGACATTACCGAGGATGTCCTTGGTAGTAGTGTCGACCTCTGGGTCAGCGAGTACATAAATTTTATGGACACCAGTAGCGAGATTTTCTTTTAGCTGAAGTGTGACAATAGTTCGCTGTAGAACTGTATCGCCTTCTTCCCAGTCGTCGGGACTTAGCGTGACGCTTCCTAAGATTTTCGCGTCTTCATCAATTTGGAGGTCGCCACCTATATCAGGGTTGCCTTCCGCAAAAATAACTTCAATATTTTCTTTAACTGTTCTTCCACCGTTGTTAATAAGTTCAGCTACGAGAAGATATTTTCCTGTCTCTTTATTGAAAGTGTATCGGATCGGAGCATGACTTATTCCATCAGTAGCAATGGCGATGTTGGGTCCCTCTGGTACATCAATACTGATTCGCCTATCTGATGCTGGGTGTTCAACCATTATGCCATCACTGTCGGTGACAGTGATACGGTATCGAATCTTTCGTCCGCCCAGTGGTAAAGGGATAGGTGTTTGAAGTTCGTACCATTGTCCGCCAGGATGAAGTTCACTGGTGCCGGGAGGAGGTGTAGTTCTGACCATTGGGATGGTGTGGTTCACGTAGTTAAACGTATTATCCCACTCGACATAGATAGAACGAATACCCTTGTCCCCCCCTAAATCGTCAAAAATAAGTACTTTTATGTTGAGCGTATGGGTTTCTATAGCATCCAATTCTTCATGTATATCTCCAATAATCGGTGTATCTATCCAGAATGTGGCGCCTCCTGCGGCTGCGCGTTTTTCATCATGAGCAAACATTTGAACGAAACCTCTGCCCGGTAATGCTTTGGATGGGATTTTCAACTGAATTTTTCCATATTCACCTTTCCACACTCTACCTTGGGTGCTGCGTTCAGTGAAATCATTCTGCAAATCATCATCAAAGTGATTTTGGAAAATGGCGGAAGTAATGAGTTTTTGTGGGCTAAAATCTTCTGCTTTCCACCATACATTGTCCGCGTCATACGTTCCGACTTCATTTTTTAAAACGACAATCTGCTTATTGGAATTCAGTGCGATTTCTTCTAATTTGACCTGTATATCAAGTGTAGGGAGTGCGAGTCGTGTTGCCGGATCACCAAAGAGCGTATATTGTTCTGTTCCGGGGATCCATTGTGGATTGCGACTTCGGGTGATGAATCTGATTTTTGCATCCGTAACTATTTTGCCGATGCTTGGTTGCGTTGCTGCGATTTCACTGTATCCTTGCTTTGCCTCAAAGGGTTCGCGCACAAAGATTGCAGTGAACAGGTCTTCATCGAATTCTGCGTTGGCTGTAGCGTAAGTTAACCTTGTTGCTGTGAGCGATGCGACAGCACCGTATTTGCTGATCAAAAGTTGTTCACTGAGGCTGTGTGATCCGAATTGTTGCGGTTTATCAAATTTTCCATTCAAACAAGTTGTTGATATAACAAATGGGAGACGGTTGTTACGTAAATCGATAGCATCATCAATATGAAAAATTGCCTCATCTGCCCATGTATGTATTCCACCGTGTCCTGAATATTCAACAACTAAAGCACCGTCATTGAATGCTTTTAGGATACGTTTTTTAGTTTCGCTGACGTATTCTTTTTTGTATTCTTCTTGTATTCGTATTTTTCGTAGATATATTTGTTTCGTGTTATAAGCCACAGGGATGGTTTGTTGGATCAGTTTATCTCGTGAAGTTTCAAAAGTCTCGTCAGAAGAATTGTTTAATTCGTCATCTGCTACTTGTACGAGTGTTGCTTGCCATGGACCAATTTTAGGGTTCTCTTCGTAGTCAATAATCTTTTGGATAATCCCCGTAAGTTCTTTAGGTGTTTGTACTGATAGGCGTCCGATGAACATATCGGGCAAGGCATCATCTCCACTTACATTGACAAATCTTTGATCCATTGCAGTTTCACCGCTTTCTGGTGCCCATCCGTGGTAGGTCGGGACAAAAATCGGGTAAAGATCGTATTCATTGTAAAGTCGTTTGATGACTCCTTTATAGTCGTAATGTGCATCACCCACGAGCACGACGTAGGTAGGGGCTGGCGACTGCCATGTATGATAGGCATAACGCAAGAAGTTCTGGATTGCAAACGGCGTAAAGAGACCGTTACCAAATTCATTGTAAATTTCGTCTATATCCACAACTTTAACTGTCAAACCTTGTGAACTTCGAAAATCGACTAAAGGTTTTATGCTTTCTAAAAACGTCTTATGTGTAATCACAATGTAATCTGCTTGTGTTGTAGGATTTCGCAAAGTGCTTGGCGGAACTTCGGTAAGTGTACTGATGGGGCGGTAGTAATTGTTAGCGATGACAAAGTAATTGGTGTATTGTACAACGTCATCCTCAAACAGAATTTGGTAGGAGTTGCCACCACCCGTTACCTTTCCATCAACAAGTTTTGCTGCTAAACCGCTGGAATTCAGCGTATAAACATCTATTGCCTCGGTGGAAAAGTTAGTTATGTTAAAGTGTGTTTTTCCACTAACCTCTGGCTCAGTTTCTGAATTAAACTCAAGCCGATTATTTTTTGAGCGAAAATTGTGCCAATATTCAAACTCATACCAATCAAGATAGAAGTCGTAGGAACCTCCTGAGGACTTGTTCTCAAGAGGGGCATCAATGCGCAATTCACTTTGCTCATCATAGGGAATTCGATTCTGAGGAATACTACGTGCGATAAGAGGTGTTTCCTGGCGTTTCCATTTCACAGAGTCACCAAGTCCCCTCCCATTAAAACTGATGACCGCTTCGTGTGATGCTGCATTTTTACGAGCGGCACCTTGAAGTCTCATACGAAGTGTAGCATATCGTTCAAAATTATAGTGTGGTACTGCTCCTGGTAAATCTACAGGAAATTTTTTCGTACTAATACCAGAATTGCCTCCTCTGAAACCCGTCCAGAAATAGCGGTCTGCTAATTCAGATTTTACATTATACCCGTCAAGTGTATCGTACAACCTGTTTTCCTCAAACCGCAATTTTGTTAAAAAAGCATTCGGCGGCGTGATATCGGGGGTAACAGGTGCGCCTGATCGTGTACCAATACGGACTGTGTTTGCTGCCTCAGGTTCATCTACTTCACTCTCTGTGTCTTTTGGGGCAAAACTAAACCAATAAAAGTTTGTATCTGTAAATTTATTACTCAAAGCCCGTGCGTAGAAGACAATCATATCTTCCTGATCAAGTGTTTCATTCTGATTGTGATCAAAAATATAGTATCCCTGTTCATTGCCCGCTGTTTTCAACCTTATGCTGTCCAGATCAATCGTTTCAGGCGTAATATCAGATGATTTGAGTTTACTGTAATTGATGCTGTACATAGTGGTTTCTGTAATAGGAATTTTAAAACGTCTCCGCTTTGAGACTGGCGCAGCGGGAGCACCTTGGATCAACATCCGTGATGTTCCATCTAATCTATGTCGCCAAGAAGATGCTTGGCTGTTGTTTATCAACATGGTTTGGAACAGATTTTCATAAGCGGTGCTTTCAAGAGAATGAGATGGCAAGGGAGTAGACACATTTGTTGGGGCACCGTAAAAATCGATCCGGAATGTGATGTCGTCAGTAATTTTTATCTGTTGTGTTGTACTGTTGTATTGTACTGGATGGATATGTAGAACTCCGACACGTTGTGATCTCACAAAACCGATCGGAATAACCTCTATCATATTAGCGGGATATAGGGTAGATGTTTTGGACTTAGTCGATATAGTGGAATCTTCTCTTTGCTGTGCATCTGGGAAAAAGGGATCGACTGTTTGATTTGTGATTAGCGGTAGTTCTACTTTTTTGAAGGAACTCTGTTTTTGGAGGACTGTTGCGGTAACACTGCTCAATGATGGCAAGCCGATTTGAACGGTATAGACAGGGAGTTTCGGTTGTCCCGTTTCGGTTGTCCACGATGCGCCGTCAAATCCGATATGTGTGGCGGGTTCTCCATTCTGTAAATGTTTTTGTATTTTAAGTTTGGGAAGTTGAAACTGTAAGATAAGGAAATGTGATGATGCCTTTAAAACTTGTAATGGATTTTCGTTGTGTATTGTGTGTGTGCTACCGATGGTCCCTGGATTTTGTACTGGGTTGAAATTGGGGTTACAAAATCCGTCTCTGTTGAGTTCGACATGCATCATACCTATCGTAACACAGAAAATAGATAGGGAGAATAGAAAACGTTTTGTCATAATTGAGAACTCGCTAACTGTGCTGCTGCAGCTAAAGCAGCGATAAGACTTGTTTCGCTTGCGATCCCTTGTCCCGCGATGTCAAACGCTGTTCCGTGGTCAACGCTTGTTCGGACAATGGGTAAACCTAATGTGATATTGACAACCTGTCCAAATCCAATCAATTTTATCGGGATATTCCCTTGGTCATGGTACATTGCGATGACAGCATCCCACACACCACGGATTGCTTTTTTGAAGAGCGTATCTGCAGGTAGAGGTCCTTCAACTTTGTAACCAGCTGCATGTGCCTTCTTGATTGCTGGTTTGATATAGGTTTCTTCCTCTTTGCCAAACATCCCTTCTTCTCCCGCGTGTGGGTTTAATCCTGCTATAACTAACCGTGGATTTTCAATACCGAACTGTATAAGTGCCTCATGTGTGATTCGGATGACATCATTTATTCTTTCCACTGAAAGTTTCTGTGAAACCTCAGCAATTGGAATATGGGTTGTGACAAAGGAGACTGTCAGGTGTTCTTTAAAGTTAGTTGAGTTACCAGAATTTTTCTTCTCTTTTTTTGGATCAATATTGCGTTCTGACACGAATTGAGAGGATGTGTCCCATGTTTTGAGCATCATAACAGATTTTTCGGATTGTGTCAAACTTGTGAGCATCTCAGTGTGACCGGGGAATGGCGAACCCGCACGTTGAATTGCTGCCTTACAAATAGGAGCAGTTGTGATACCTTCGAGTATACCGTCCAGTGTGAGTTGTACTGCTGCTTCAATGGCTTTAACTGCGGCATTGCCACACCGAGGATCTATTGTTCCATAAGTCAACGTATCCGGTGTTAGCGAGCTGACATCAAGTACATCAATTCTTTCAGGTATTGCGGTAATCTGGATCGGGGATTGTATGACAGAGACACTGGGGGGATTTTTTCGAGTATCAGATTGCAAATCTGTAGGAGAAATGAATCTGAGTGCGTCCTGAATTATTGCTGGACTACCGATGACTATCGGTTGGCAGATTTGATAGACGTTTTTGTTGGTGAGTGCTTTAACGATAATTTCGGGTCCAATGCCTGCGGCATCACCCATTGTTATTCCGATACGTGGTAACATTTTAACTTAGTGGAGTGTCCACCGAAATTTTGCGGGTAAAGGTCGCGATTCGGAGATCGCTCCTACAGAACACCCTCTTTGTAGGAGGGAACTCCGATTCCCGACTACAAGTGGTTTTGGTCGCGATTCGGAGATCGCTCCTACAGGTGATGTGTCTAATTATTCTCAAAATTCACCGTAAAACCTATTTAACAAGACGATACAGTGTTGCCGCACGGGTTTTGGAGACATTGCCTGTCGGTATTTCAAGTACCTCGTAGGTTAATTCTTCTGCTTTCTCTGAGGGGAGCGGATCTGAAATAATTGTAATGCGATCGCCGACATTGAGTGTTTTGCCTGCTTTTGCTGGGTTCATGTTGACTAAAACTTTGCCTCGGCTACACAATGTGTTTGCTGTTGCTCGGCGCTTGACAAGTCGTGAAATTTGGAGAAATTTGTCTACTCGCATTTCCTTATAAGTGAGAAAATGTTTGTCATTACTATAAACATACCGCCTCTACGAGGCTCAAGAGGTGTTCACCTTGTTTTCTATAAACATTGCGTCCCTACGGGACTGAAGGCATTTCATATTCGGAAATCCTTAAGTTGACAGTGGACGAATGTTTCACACGTTTTATCAGTTTCCAGCCTGTCCAATTGTGTCTGGATTCTGTAACGTTGCGTCGTCTGCGGCTGGTGCAATTCCATCAGGTTCGTTTTCGGTATCGTCTTCTTTTACTAATGCTAATTCCAAGACTTGCGTTATATCGTTGACTTGATGCCATTTGATGTTTTCCCTGATTTCACTTGGGACATCTTCAAGGTCTTTCTCATTTTCCTCTGGCATAATGATGTCAACAATTCCGTTTCGATAGGCTGCAAGTGACTTTTCTTTAAGCCCACCGATAGGGAGGACATGCCCACGGAGGGTGATTTCACCGGTCATTGCGACATCTTTACGTACCTTTTGTCCTGTAATGGCACTGAGAATTGCTGTTGCGACAGTGATTCCTGCTGAGGGCCCATCTTTAGGTACCGCTCCTTCAGGAATATGAATATGGATGTCGCGTTTCTCAAATGTTTCATTAGGGATTTCAAAATGTTTAGCGCGTGATCGGAGATAGGCTACGGCTGTTTGAACAGATTCCCGCATGACCTCTTGAAGTTGTCCTGTCATATCCAACTTTCCTTCGCCTGGCATGAGAGTTGCTTCAACGGAGACAATATCACCGCCGACCTGTGTCCAGACCATTCCTGTTGAAACACCGACCTCATCATGTTCCTGTGCTTTGGTGCGCGTAAACTTGGGTGGTCCGAGGTAGTCATTTAGATTGAGAGCGGTGATTTTAACTTTCAGATCCGGCGTGTCATCAGTAACGATCTGCTTCGCAATTTTCCGACAGACGCTGGTGATGTTACGTTCCAGATTTCGCACACCTGCTTCACGTGTGTATTTGTGGACTATGTCGAAAATGGCAGAATCCGCAAACGTGATATTTTCTTCCTTGAGACCGTGGGCTTTCAACTGTTTTGGAATAAGTCCGTTTGGATGGAATGTTGCGATTTTGTGTTTCTCAAAATCAGTATATCCGGGTAATTCAATTACTTCCATCCGATCTTCAAGCGCGGGTGGTATTGTTATTCGTGTATTGGCTGTGGTGACGAACATCACATCCGATAGGTCAAACTCAACATCTAAGTAATGGTCTCTAAAGGTTTCATTCTGTTCAGGGTCAAGAACTTCAAGGAGTGCTGATGCGGGATCACCGCGCCAATCCGAACTCAGTTTATCAATTTCATCAAGCAGGAAAAGTGGATTCTTCACCTTCACGTCACGTAATCCTTGAATGATGCGGCCTGGAATAGCCCCAATATAGGTTCGCCGGTGACCGCGTATCTCAGCCTCGTCACGTACACCGCCAAGGGACATTCGGACAAATTTTCTACCGGTCGCGCGTGCTATAGATTTCCCTAACGATGTTTTGCCAACGCCTGGGGGGCCGACTAAACAGAGAATAGGTCCTTTTAGCTGTTCAACCAATTTCAGGACAGCAAGGTATTCTAAGACATTTGATTTAGGTTTATCTAAGCCGTAATGGTCTTCGTTGAGGATATTTTCTGCTTGATCAATCTCAATGGAATTTTCGGTACGATCTTTCCATGGGACAGCAAGAAGCCAATCAACATAGTTGCGGATAACCCCAGACTCTGCGGACATAGGTGGTATTTGTGCGAGTCGGTCAAGTTCTTTGAGTGCCTTCTTTTCCGCTTCTTCTGTCATGCCAGCATTTTTCACTTGATCGCGTAAGTCATCGATTTCATCAATTTCATCTCCGCGGCCGAGTTCCCGCTGGATAGCTTTCATCTGTTCCTGCAGGTAGAATTCACGATGTGTTTTTTGAACAGATTCACGAACTTCATTGTGAATTTCTTCTTTTAGGTCAAGTAGGTCCAGATCAGCGTCAAGAAGTGCGATGACAAGATTAAGACGTTTGATAGGGTTCAGTTCTTCAAGTATCTCTTGGCGTTTCGGAGCCGGTAGGTCCACAAAGCGAGCGATGTTATCTGCAAGAATACCGGGTTCCACTAAATCGCGTATGTATCTTTCGGCATCAGGAAGAATACGTTTTGGATGTGCCTTAGCATAACTTCGAAAAGCGTTTTTCGCCTCTTTTATGAGTGCTGTAGCGGCATCTCCTACACCAGTGAGTTCGGAAACGATTTTAACAGCGGCCTGTAGATAACCATCAACTTGTGTGCAGTGTGCAACTATTGCGCGTTCAGATGTCTCTATAGCGATACGCAGTGTCCCATCTTCAGGATCATAAGGTTCTACAATTTTCGCTACAACCCCAACGGTATGAAGGTCCTTAGGTTCGGGTTCTGCGTCTTCCTCAAGTTCAGTTTTTTGATGAAGGAGCAAGACTTTCCAATTTGTATTGAGTGCCGCCCGTGCGGCAAGAACCCCCATTTTGCGTGCGATGGTCAACGGTGTCCAATCCATTAACCTTTGGTCAACAACAGCTTTGGTTTTTGGGAAAAAAGTCTCAAAATGTGGAGGCAGAGCGATAACCGGCAAAAGAACAGCCGAATCGTCCTCAAGTCTTTCAGTTTCTTGGCTCATGGTTTGCTCCTTTACGCAGTTTTAAGGGCTTCAGACGCAGTGTTAATTAATTCAGGGGAACTCTTCCCTAAAACGCTATCTTCAGTTATTTGACACGCGTGTACTTCGGAAAGTGAAGGTATCTGGTACATGGTTTCCAGCATAATTTTTTCCATAACTGCCCGTAGCCCGCGTGCCCCAGTTTCGCGTTCAATAACTTGATGTGCAATTGCGGAAAGCGCATCATCGGTCACATTGAATTGCACACCCTCATACGCTAAAAGTTGCCGATATTGTTTGACAAGTGCGTTTTTCGGTTCAGTCAAAATTCTAATCAGGGCAGATTCATCTAATTCGTGGAGATTTGCAACGATAGGTAGCCTCCCAATCAGTTCTGGGATAAAACCGTACTTGATCAAGTCTTTTGCGGTAGTTTGCTCGAGAATTTCGTGTATCTTCTGTTTCTGTTTAGATTTAATTTCTGAACCAAATCCAATGCTCTGTTTTCCTAATCTGTTTTTAATGAGATTTTCTAATCCGATAAAAGTTCCACCGCAGATGAAGAGGACATTTTTAGTATCAACTTCTAACATTTCTTGATGCGGGTGTTTTCGTCCCCCGCGGGGTGGAACGTTAGCAACAGTACCTTCTAATATCTTGAGAAGTGCTTGCTGTACCCCCTCACCAGAAACGTCGCGAGTGATAGATGGGTTTTCAGATTTGCGGGTGATTTTGTCTATTTCGTCTATGTAGATAATGCCGTGTTGGGCACGTTTGATGTGACCGTCGGCTGCTTGAACAAGTTTCAGGATGATGTTTTCTACGTCTTCACCCACATAACCCGCTTCCGTGACAGTAGTAGCATCGGCAATTGCAAAGGGAACGTTTAAGACTCGCGCGAGGGTTTGTGCAAGCAGTGTTTTGCCTGTTCCAGTAGGCCCTATTAAAAGAATGTTACTTTTATCTAATTCAACATCGTCTGTGTTCTCATGCTGTAAGCGTTTATAATGTGTATAAACAGCGACAGAAAGTATTTTTTTGGCGTGTTCTTGCCCAATTACGTATTCATCAAGTTTCGCTTTAATCTCAGATGGTTCAAGGAGTAGTACAGGAGGTTCAACGTCTTCCTCGTCCTGATTTTCAGCGTCGGGAGGTGGTTCTGGCAAATCTGGCGCAGCAGGATTTACCTGAGCGAGTTTTTTATTACAATACTCAACGCACACGTCGCAGATATACGCCTGAACTCCCTGAAGGAGTCGATTTACTTGGCTGCTTTCTCTATTACAGAATGAGCAATACACTTTACCGTCAATGGATTCTGACATTGTTTCCTCCGACTTATAAAAGGCATATCTTAAATTTTTTACTGGCGGTGGGCGACAACTGTATCAACGATGCCGTATTCAAGGGCTTCTTGCGCTGTCATATAGAAATCTCGATCAGCATCTGTTTCGATCTTTTTAATACTCTGTCCAGTGTGTTGCGCTAAAATAGAGTAAAGGCGTTCCCGTTCGCGCAAAATTTCGTTTGCATGGATGCTAATATCCGCTGCTTGTCCTCCAATACCACCTGCCATAGGTTGATGGATCAGTGCTTTGGCATGTGGTAATGCATATCGTTTACCTGGAGTTCCAGCTGCCAGTAGGACAGCCCCCATGCTATATGCTCGTCCTAAACACCATGTTTGAACATCCGCTTTGATATATTGCATGGTGTCATAAATTGCCAATCCCGCTGAAACTGAACCGCCCGGTGTATTTAGATAAAGGATAATATCCGCATCTGGGTCTTTCCCCTCCAGAAAAAGCATTTGTGCCGTAATCAGATTTGCTATGGTATCATCATCAATCGTAGAACCGATCATGATAATTCGGTCTTCAAGCAACCGAGAATAGATGTCATAAGACCGTTCACCTCGGTTTGTCTGTTCAACAACAAAAGGTACAAGATTCATTTTCGTGTCCGTTGAGTGATGTATGTTGTTATTTTATTGAAAGTGAAGTAGCAAATCTGAAAAGTATGCCAATATATGCAAACAATCCGTTTATTTGGAACTATCCAGTAATAATCAATGACTTTTTGGCGGATGCTTCTTGAATTAGGAACTGATAGATTTTCTCATGCTGGAGTTGGACTCTGAAATCCTCCAGACGATTGCTCGCCTTTAGCAGGTCGGCATATTTTTGGGCATCTCGATTCTGTTGTTCAGCGGCGCGGCGAATTTCCCATTCCAATTCATCGTCACTCACGTAAATACCTTCGTCTTGGGCTATCTCATCGAAAATCCAATTCTGTTTTGTTTGCTGAATTACATCTCGTCTTAATTCCTCAGGCAAGGTTTCCAAGTTAATCCCTGCTTCTTCAGGAGTCTGTTGTTGTGCGTTTAGTTGTTTATGTACATTTTGTAAAGCTTGTTGTACATATTGTTCAACCAATTCATCAGGGATCGTTATATTTGTCTTTTCAATAAGTTGCTCTAATATTTCTGTTTTTTGCTTATCAATCTGTAAAATGCGTTCCTCTTCAACGAGATTGTTCCAGATGACACCGTGCAGCTGATTGTAGGTTTCATAACCGAGGTCTTTGGCAAATTCATCGTCGAGTTCTGGCAAGTGTTTTTGTGTGATGGCATGGAGTGTTACATTGTATGTTACTTGTTTTCCAGCGAGTGCCGGTACTGGGTATGTCGTATCAAAGTTTACCTCAATTGTTTTTGTTTCTCCAACGCGCATTTCAATAAGCCCGGCTACGAGGTCAGCATGAAGGTCCTCCGAAGTTAAGTCAACATCAATATCCTGTGCAGATTCACTTTCAAGTTCCTCACCGTTTAATGTGCACGTCCAATCTATCCTGACACAGTCTGACGTTTGAACGAGGCGATCTTCTTCAATCGGTTCAAAAGTAGCTGATTGCGACTGCAATTTTTTGATATGCGTCTCTACGTCCTCACGCGGTACGTTAATTGGTGTTTTGTCGGCCTCAATTTCTTCGTAATCCGGAATCTCAAAAGTCGGTTTTACATTTACGGTGGCAGTGAAAACAAGTGGGTGATTTTCAGTGACTTTCAACTGATCCAAGGGTGGGTCAAAAGTTGGTTGTGCGAGGGGAACAAGTTGTTTATTATACAATGCATCTTCGTAAGCGGGGGATACAAGTTGTTTTACGACTTCAGCATTGATGTGTTCTGGGAATCGAGATTTAAGTATGGCTAAAGGGACTCGTCCTTTTCTGAAACCTGGCAGCGACACATAGGCACGCAATGCTTTGTAAGCTTCTTCTAATGCTTCGTTTACTTCTTCAGCGGGGACTTCAATCTCTAATTTGACTTGCGTGCTATCTAACGTTTCGACTTCAACTCTCAAGTTAGAATCTCCCTATCAACCGACAAAAAGGTGTGTTTTGTGCTATATTTGTCTCAGCCTCATTTCCTAATAGTGGTGAGGCGAGGGCATCTCATATTACGGAACTTCCATGATATGAGATAGCAATGGGCGAGGAGGGACTTGAACCCTCACGAGGCGTAACCCCAATAGATCCTAAGTCTATCCTGTCTACCAAATTCCAGCACCCGCCCTTTATTGAACGGAATATCATAAAGGGTTGAACTTCCCAATTTCTGACTTTTAACGTTGTATGCTCTTAATAGAGCATCTAATTCTGGCATCCGTTCCACTTTTTTAGAACTGATGCGCCGTGAAGGAATTGAACCTTCAACCCTCTGATTAAGAGTCAGATGCTCTGCCAATTGAGCTAACGGCGCACGCGTCCGGAGGGATTCGAACCCCCAACTTATAGCTCCGAAGGCTATTGCTCTATCCATTGAACTACGGACGCATGTTTATAAGGTGGATGATGGGATTTGAACCCACGACCTCCTGATCCACAGTCAGGCGCTCTACCCCTGAGCTACATCCACCGTGTTCAGTACACGCCTAGCAGGAGTCGAACCTGCAACCTACGGATTAGAAGTCCGTTGCTCTGTCCAATTGAGCTATAGGCGCATGTGAAATCGGGGCGAGAGGATTCGAACCTCCGACCTTCTGCTCCCAAAGCAGACGCGCTAGCCGGGCTGCGCTACGCCCCGATAATGTAATATTCTGCTTCAAATTAAGTGATTATATTATACTACAAAATCTTGACAATTGCAAATTAATCATCAAATTCTTGCCATTTTTAAAGGGGTTTGCTATAATGACGTTAGAAGGAAGATGGGTGGAAAATTTCGGTTTTGATTCTTTCAAAATTCATGTAGAATATAACATTAAATTATTCATGCAAAATATAACATTAAATTTGGTTTTGGAGGCTATAGAAAGATAGAATTTCTTGAAGTTTTGAGAATAAGGAGATACACAGAATGAGCTTAGTAAATGGAAAATACAGTTTCGTTTACACTTTTGGACTTTGCGCGATATTGTATTTGATATTTCCATTCACAACAGTGGGACAAACCCCTAACAACCCTAATAATAGTGCTAAACTCTCCTTTTCAATAGATAAAACACCTGTTTATGTCGGCGATACGTTTACCCTGCATTTGAATGCAGAAAATGTCTCCGATTTAGCAGGATGGCAATGTAATATTGGGTTTGACCCCGATGTGCTTGAAGCGGTTGAAGCGATCGAAGGTGATTTCTTGAAGAAAGGTGGTAGCAAAGATTTCTTTTTGTCAGGCGAAATTGATAACATAACAGGAAAAATAATAGGTCTCAGTGGTGCCAGAATCAATATAGATGGTGTGAGCGGCACAGGCAGATTGTTGTCGGTAACATTCACTGCAAAGGCGGTTGGAGAAACGCAAATCACTCTTACCAACCTAAAGGCAGGTTCAAGTGGAGCCTCAACGGCTGGTGTCTCAGAGACAATCCCTCTGAGTATTCCCGAAATTGTCATTACTGTGGAGGATCAACCTACTTCGGATGTGAATAATGCCAAACTTTCCTTTTCAATAGATAAGATTCCTGTTCGCGCCCGCGATACGTTTACACTACATCTGGATACAGAAAATGTTACCGATTTAGCAAGATGGCAATGTAATATTGGGTTTGACCCCAATACTCTCGAAGCAGTTGAAGTGGTTGAAGGCGATTTCTTGAAAAAAGACGGTGAGACAACCGTCTTTCTCAAAAACACAATTGATAACACAAGAGGAGAAATAACGGGGCTCGGTGCGATAAGCCTGAGTAGAAACGGGATAAGTGGCACGGGTAGATTGTTGTCGGTGACATTTGTAGCAAAGGCGATTGGTGAAACGCAAATTACTCTTACCAACCTATATGCAGATTCAAGCGAGACGGTAGTAATTCCGTTGAATATTCCCGAGATTGTGATCACCGTATTGGATGTGGATAGTGCTAATCTTTTCTTTTTTATAGATGAAACACCCGTTCGCGCTGGTGGAACGTTTACACTGCATCTCAACGTGGAAAACGTCACTGGTTTAGCGGGATGGTTATGTGATATTGTATTTGACCCCAATGCTCTTGAAGCGGTTGAGGTGATTGAAGGTGATTTCTTGAAGAAAGATGATGCAAAGACCTTCTTTCTCAAAAGCACGATTGATAACCCAGCAGGGAGGATCACAGGTCTCGGTGCGGTAAGTCTTAACAGAGATGGGGGAAGTGGCACAGGGAAATTATTGTCGGTGGTATTCGTTGCAAAGGTGGTTGGAGAAGCACAAATTACGGTCACCAACCAATATGCGGGTTCAAGTGATTTGGTGCCGATTTCTATGAGTATTTCTGAGTTTGTTTTCAACGTAGAAGAACGTGTATTCCCTCCTTGGGATGTAAATCAGGATGGAGAAGTAACCATCTTAGATCTAATGCATGTGGCGCAATACTTACAAGAAGATGCATCCGTTAATCCGCAGTCTGATGTGGATAGAGATGGAACGATTGGCATTTTAGACCTTATTACTATAGCACAACACTTTGGTGAATCAACAGCATCTGCTCCGACCTCAATCGCTAACCGTGGCGTTAATATAGGTCCCTTTGTGATGGGTATTCAAGAATTAACACCTGCAACGATACAGACATGGATAGCACATGCGCAGATAAAAAATGACGGTTCCATTGCTTTTCAAAAGGGCATAGCGAATCTTCAAAGGGTTTTAACATCGCTGATCCCTGAAAAGACGAAGCTGCTTCACAATTATCCGAATCCGTTCAATCCAGAGACGTGGATACCCTATCAACTGGCTAAACCTGCTGAAGTGAGTTTGACAATTTATGCTGCGAGTGGTAGAATAGTTAAGACCTTAGTGTTGGGATATCAGGATGCGGGTATCTATAAAAACCGTAGCCGTGCGGCGTATTGGGACGGCAAAAACAGTATGGGCGAACCCGTAGCAAGTGGGATATATTTTTATACACTAACAGCAGGGAATTTCACGGCTACCAGAAAAATGTTGATAAGGAAGTAGAAGAATAAATTAAGTAAAAAGGTCGAGATTCGGAGGTCGCTCCTACTGAAATGTCCCTTCTTGTAGGAGGGAACTCCGATTCCCGACTGTTCCTACAATTCGGTCGCGATTCGGAGATCGCTCCTACAGGAAGAGGCGCGTGAATTGCGCGACTACTAACACTGTTAACCTATTCTATATGGTAATATTACATTATTTTATTAGGTCAGGTAGAAGTGATAGCGAAACCCGACTTTTATAGCGTCATGTCGGGTTTCGTTCCTCAACCCGACCTACAATATATTATGACAATTTGTCAATTAGAAATGGTATTATTTGGCACAAGTCGTTAACATTGTCATTTGATACTTATTTTAGTATCCTACAATCTAAAAGTCGCGACCAGGAGGTCGCTCCTATAGGAAGAGGCGCGTGAATTGCGCGACTATGAATACTGTTAACCTAAGAAAAATGTAAAGGTATTTTAAGATTTTAAAATGACAGGTTTATTAAAGGGAGAAAAATAAATAAATGAAAGTATTGAAGAATTTTGTTACAATCAGTAGTTTATTGATATTGATTTTGGGTTTTCAAAATGTTGATGCACAACAGAATATTGCGCAAGAAGCTTATGCTATCTTTGAAAATAGTTGCAATATTTGCCATGGGGAAGGTGGTTCCTACACGGAACTTCTCCTTATTAAATATCCCGACATAATCGAAGATGGCGATGTTATTCCGGGAGACCCAGATAATTCTGAGCTCTATAAAAGGTTAATTGAAACTGATGTGCTAAAACGGATGCCGGCAGGACAACCACAACTTTCCGCCGAAAAAATTGAGACGATCCGTCAATGGATTTTGGCAGGTGCACCGGATTGGAATATCGTTGATCAATTAGACCGCAGCTTCATCACCACTGATGCGATGCTTGATTCCATACAGCGGCATTTGGATACGCTTGCAGCGTTTGACCGTCCTTATGCACGGTATTTTACATTGACACATCTTTACAATGCAGGCGAACTTGCTGAGACACTCGTTGATTATCGGCACGCGCTTTCAAAATTAGTAAACAGTCTTTCTTGGGGGCGTGATGTTGTCAATCCGGAACCGATTGATACTGAAGAAACAATATTTTACATTGATCTGCGCCGCTACCAATGGGAACAAGGAACTGATCGGTGGACACAAATTGAAGAAGTATATCCCTATAGCCTTAATTTCACTTTAGAAACAGAAACAGGAACGCTTAGAAAACTGACAAATTTGCGCGAAACAATGGCGTGTAATGTCCCGTTTGTGCATGTGGATTGGTTTCTTGCGACTGCCTCCTTACCACCGCTTTACAACGACATCCTTGGGCTACCCGAAACAGACCGGGCATTGGAGGCAGAACTTGATGTGGATGTTGCTGCGAATCTACAGACAGCCCCCGGTATTCGTGTTTGGCGTGCGGGGTTCGACGATTCCGGCGTATCAAACCACAATCGTGTTGTTGAACGGCATGAATCTCGCTACGGCGCGTATTGGAAAAGTTATGATTTTGCAGGAAGTGACGGGACAAAAAATATCAAAAACCATCCGCTTAACTTTACACACGATGGTGGCGAGATTATCTTCAACCTACCGAACGGTTTGCAGGCATACTATCTTGTAGATGCCAATGGTAACAGACTTGATGTAGCACCAACGGAAATTGTCTCAAATCCTGCTGCGAGTGATCCTGCTGTGCGCAATGGACTTTCTTGTATCGGGTGTCACACAGAAGGGATGAAGACGTTTGAAGATACGGTGCGTGCCGTAATTGAGGCGAATACGAACTTGCCTAATAGAGATCATGCGCTGCGCCTCTATGTGGAAAAATCAGTGATGGATACGCTTGTGAACGAGGATGCCGAGGTTTATAGGGTAGCACTTGAAAAAGCTGGTGGTGACATTAAAGATATTGAACCTGTGCATCGTTTCAATGAAGCGTTTAATAGTCCGTTAGATGCAGCACACGCTGCAGCCGCTGTTGGATTTGAAACAACAAACTTTCTTGAAAAGATACGTAATGATACACGTTTAGGAGACTTGCTACAACTAACGGTTGAAAACGGGCAGATGCAGCGGGATGCGTGGACAGATGTCTTTCCTGAAGTGGTTTCTACGATATATGATGATGTCTTACCACCATATCCAGATGATGACCGAGAAGACACTGACCTTACCGGTGGCGTGGTTATTATGCCTGACCTGAACCTGCGTGATGCAATTAGGCGGACCCTCAACATGGCGCCCGATGCTACAATTACTCAGACAGATATGAAAAGATTGCGGATTATTGTAGCAGATGAACAAGGGATTAGTGATTTAAGAGGGCTTGAGTTCGCCGAAAACCTTGAACGGATAGAATTTCGCCGCAATTCCATCACAGACTTATCCCCACTGAGGAATTTAACACGGTTGAATAACATTAAACTAAGGGGGAATCAGATAACAGACGTTACTCCATTGGCAAAATTAACCAATGTAGATTGGTTAGGGCTTGAACAAAATAAGATAACAGATTTGTCTCCATTGAAGAATCTGAAAAAATTGAATGGTATAGGAATTACTGGTAATCCGGTAACGGACGTGTCCCCCCTTGCAGAATTGACCAGTTTAGAGAGAATAGATGCTTGGCGCACGCCTGTTTCAGATTTCTCTACGTTGGCATCCTTACCGAGGCTACGGTGGATAGAATATGGCAACGATAGAAATATAACTGATATGCCCGCTCTAAAAGAATTGAAACATCTAAGACGGCTGGAAATTCACGGTTGTACTATCTCAGACCTTTCCGAAATATCGGAATTAACACAGTTGGAATGGTTAGAATTAGTAAATAACGGAATATCAGATCTTACGCCTTTGAGCAATCTGAAAAATTTGACAATTCTGAATCTTGATGCCAATCTGATAACAGACGTGAAGCCTCTTGCGGAATTAACAAGATTGAATGTCTTGTACCTTGAAAACAATGTTATTTCAGACGTATCTCCGCTCAACACGTTAAGCAACTTGGAACGTTTAGACCTTCGTAACAATGCGATTTCCGACTTTACGTCTTTAAATAGTTTACCTGATGAGACATTTGTGCGAATGGTTGGTAATCCAGGGTTTCCCACTGGCGGTCCAAAGATAAGAGGACCGTGGTTATGGGCAATAGTACCGGGGACACGATTGGATTCGCGCACAGATTTTTTGGCACGTGCAACAGGTGGTGCAGCAACGGAAGTAAAGGTTTCCACCAATGGACCGTTAGCAGGCAAGGCAGTCGGAGAAAGTACTTGGACTTGGCACTCGCTCGGATCGGGCGGAAATAACATCAATGAAATGACGGAAGCACTTGGTTGGGGAACAGGTGAAGAGATATATGACCATATCGTTTACGGTTCTGTCACCATAGATTCTCCGCGGGAACAGCAGCTATCTATGTTCGTGGGCAGCAGTGACTCTGTCAAGGTATGGCTCAACGGTGAGTTAGTTCACCAAGCCTTCGTTAACCGTGGGGCAAACGATTTTGAAGATTTTCTCCCTGTCACGCTGGAACAAGGGCAAAACGTAATGTTAGTTGCTCTTGACAATCACGGTCATGGTAGTTTTAGCGGTCATTTTGGCTTTGCACTTGATGCTCAATACACTTTGTTCCGTGCAGGCACAAGATTTCTGTTTGACACAGATGCTACAAGTTTTGAAGTTGGGGATACGTTTACGCTGCATTTGAATACAGAAAATGTGAGAAATTTAGCAGGATGGCAAGCGGACCTTGTGTTTAATCCTGGTGTACTTGAGATAGTTGAGGTGAGCCAGGGTGATTTCCTGATGTCAGAGGATGGACAAACCCACTTTAGTGGTGGTACAATTGATAACGAGACCGGTAAAATCACGGGTATAAATGTATTACGTCTCGACGGTGGGGTCAGCGGAAAAGGCACGTTGTGCTCCGTGAGTTTCAATGTGATCGGACCCGGCGAGTGTTTATTAACACTGGAAAATTTTGAGGCGGGTTCTCGCGTTGGTGCCCTTCCTTCAATTGCACCGGAGTATCTCATCACTGTGGAGGGCGAGGTTCCCAGGCCGCCGTGGGATGTAAATCAAGATGGACAAGTGAATATTCTTGATCTGATTCAAGTCGCGCAATCCTTAAACGCTGATTTATCTACCAATCCAGAAGCTGACGTAAACGGTGATGGGGCTATTGACATCTTAGATCTCATCGCTGTGGCACGTAAATTTGGTGAAGCAGCCGCAGCCGCTCCTATCTTTGGCGCAATGGATAGTGAGAAGTTAACACCAGCTACGGTACAAGCATGGATAAAACAGGCACAACTTGAAGATGACGGTTCTATTGCCTTCCGACAAGGCATTGCGAATCTCCAGAGACTTTTGGAGGCTATTGTTGTGCCAGAGAAAACGGAGTTACTTGTGAACTATCCGAATCCGTTCAACCCAGAGACCTGGATACCGTATCACCTTGCCAAACCAGCGGAGGTTACTTTGACTATCTATGCTGCGACCGGAGCAACGGTTCGAACGTTGATGTTGGGACAGCAGGCAGCTGGTGTCTATCGGAGTCGTGGTCGTGCGGCGTACTGGGATGGCAAAAACGAGATCGGAGAATCTGTCGCAAGCGGTATCTATTTCTATACGTTCACGGCAGAAGATTTCACTGCTACCCGCAAAATGTTACTGATGAAATAATTTCATGGCGCGCTGCTAAAGCGCGCCTATTTTATAACAGGAGAAAATAAATGCTACGAATGAAATTATTGACATGTGTATTTACATTTTGGGTGGTGCTTTTCACCATTCCGTTGGTTACATTGGCACAAACCGTTAATATTCTGGACCCAAATTTGCGGGAAGCAATTGAAGAAAGACTCGGTAAAATACCAGGTGCTGTGATTACAAAAGATGATATGGAAACATTGGTGAACCTTACAGCACGTGACAGGGAGATTACGGATCTGACAGGGCTTGCGTTTGCCATAAATCTTCAAGAACTTGATCTTCGTAACAATGTGATAAATGACATATCGGAACTTGCGGAATTGACCGAACTAAATAATGTGCAATTGGGAGAAAACGCATTAACCGATATTTCAGCTCTCGTTGACAAAATTACATTGGAAGAACTGTCGATTGATAACAATTCGATATCTAATCTCTTGCCGCTGGCGGGATTAATCAATTTAGAAAATTTAAATATCTCAAATAACGTGGTTAACGATTTATCCGCCCTCTCTGGTTTAGAAAGATTGGTGAATTTAACGATGCACAACAACCCACCTGCTGATCTGTCACCGCTGGTGGGATTAATTAGTTTGAGAAATTTTCGCGCTTCGAATACCCGTATATTAGACCTCAAACCCTTGGCAAGCTTACCCAAACTACAGTTTATTGAAATTAATAACGGAGAAATATCGGACCTTTCTGCTTTGGAAGGATTGACAAGCTTGAGAGAGTTGCATCTCGCCAATAACGACATTAAAGACATATCACCGTTAGTGAGTTTAGCAGGTTTGACCCGTTTGAGTCTAAATGAGAATGAGATATCAGATGTATCTGCGCTTGCCGGATTGCATAATTTGATATTTATAAATCTTGAGAACAATGATATAGTGAATTTTTTGCCTTTGAATGCGGCGATTCGTAGAGGGGCAGTTATTATAGGTATCAACAACGTTGATGCCCCGAAAATAAGGGGGCCGTGGCTGTGGGTGATAGCTCCGACTGGAGAATTGTCAGGATCGGAGGCAGCAAAATCAGGTACAGATTTCTTGGCACAAGCGACTGAAGGCGCAATAACGGAGGAGATAGTTGCGACACAAGGTGCTGTTCCAGGCACTTCTGTTGGAAAAAAGGAATGGAAAATTGGTGAACTCCCACGAAGAGGTGGCAATAACATCAATGAGCTTGTAAACGAAGTAGGACTTGGCATAGATGATATAAATCATCATGTGGCATACGGTTCAATCATCTTGGATTCTCCGCGAGAACAACCTTCAACGATGTTTGTCGGCAGCGGTGACGCTGTAAAGGTATGGCTCAACGGTGAATTAGTGCATAATAACGCCGTAGACCGAGATGCTGACGATTATCAAGATATTGTTGGTGTTGTGCTGAAAAGGGGTGAAAATTTCTTGTTAGTTGCCGTGTATGAGGGCAAAGGGTGGTGGTCAGGTTTTTTTGGGCTTGATCCTGCTGCAGAATTTGATGTGCGTATCCCGAATTATCAGCCGCCAGTCCCTCACCGCGCGGATTTGAATGGAGATGGAAGAGTAAGTATCCTTGATATGATTGATATAGCATTCTATTTTGGACGAGAGATCAAACCCCAAAGTTCCAGTTTTGACCTAACCAACGATGGAGTTATCGACATCTCGGACCTTATTGAGGTTGCTCAACACATAGACATTCAGGCAGATGCCCCTGCTGCGTTTTCTCCTGAAATGATACAAAATTGGCTAACACTTGCATGGGCAGGTTATGATGGCTCAATTGAATTCCAAAAGGGGATAACAAATTTAGAAAATCTCTTAATCTCTTTGACAAAAAAGAAAGCAGTAAAGGAAGTAAAGAAAACAGTACTGTTAGCGAATTATCCGAATCCGTTCAATCCGGAGACATGGATTCCTTACCAGTTGGCAGCACCGACCGATGTGGTTTTAACTATCCATTCTGCAACAGGGAAAGTTGTGCGAACCTTGGCATTAGGACACCAACCTGCAGGTATATATAAGACTCGAAACCGCGCAGCACACTGGGATGGTAAAAATGAAATGGGTGAATCAGTCGCGAGTGGTATCTATTTTTATACCCTAACAGCAGGGAAATTTACTGCAACGCGGAAGATGTTGATTTTGAAGTAAATTATAACCATGTTAAGTCCTGAATTTCTCGCCAAGCTTGAGCAGTTACGCATCCATTGCCAACAACCGTTTCGTGGGAAATTTAGAGGTGATCGGCGCAGTCTCAATCGCGGAATAGGGGTTGAGTTTGCCGATTATCGCCTCTATGAGCATGGCGATGATCTGCGTTATCTTGACTGGAACGTTTACGCACGTTTGGAAAAGTTGTTTATTAAATTATTCCAAGCAGACGAAGAATTAACAATCTCTATTTTGATAGATACAAGCCGTTCTATGCAGTTTGGCGAACCTGCAAAGTTAAACTATGTAAAGCAGATTGCTGCATCGTTAGGCTATATTGCCTTAGCGAATTCGGATCGTGTAGCACTTTTTACGTTAGCAGATCATCTGTTTTCAGCACTGCCCCCCACTTACGGAAAATCACAATACTCGCGTTTTCAAAAAGCACTTTCAACAATTGAAGCAGGCGGTACAACACAGTTGACAGAATGCCTGAAGCATTTGGCGGCATCCCAACCTCAAACAGGTGTAGCGATTATTCTGAGCGATTTTTTGGATTCTGGAGGGTACGCGGCGGGTATTAATTCGTTGTTAGGACGTGGATTTGCGCTGACATTAATTCACGTTCAATGCCTTGAAGAAATTGATCCACCGCCTCCGGGTGAATGGCAATTAGAAGATGCTGAAACAGGCGAAACAAAAGAGATTACAATCAACGAAGAGACAATTGCACACTACCAAAACCGACAAAGAGAATTCTGTGAAAACTTAGACCGCTTCTGCACAGAGCGAGGTATCGGTTATGTACGCATAAGCACAGATGTCCCCTTTGAGTCTGTTATTTTGCGAGATATGCAACGCGCAGGTTTTATTCAGCGAAGATATTGAACATTATAGACCACTTAGCGAGGAGAAAATTATATGCAGAAACAGTTTGCCGAAACCACATTAGAACTTATTCAAGGTGATATAACGAAAGCGGGAGTTGATGCGATTGTAAACGCCGCTAACGAAAAACTTATCGGCGGTGGCGGTGTAGATGGAGCGATTCGTCGCGCAGGTGGCGATGAAGTTGTGAAGGAATGCGATAAAATTCGAGCGCGTCAGGGCGGTTGTCCAACAGGTACTGCGGTTATCACTACTGGCGGCAACCTGCCTGCACAATATATCATTCACACTGTTGGTCCAATTTGGGGCGGAGGTGATGCAGGTGAAGCTGCGCTTCTCGCAAGTTGTTATAGAGAAAGTCTACAGTTGGCTGTAGAAAATGAGGTAAAATCAATCGCTTTTCCATCAATTAGCACTGGGGTCTATGGATATCCGACAGAGAAGGCGGCGACTGTAGCACTTGAAACAATTCGTGACTTGGCAGAAAGTGACGTTATGATGCCAGAACTAATCCAGTTTGTTTTATTTGATGATGCCACTTATGGTTGTTATTCGGACGCACTTTCGGATATTTGAACAATGGATTATATTGTGTTTATGAGATAGAGTCCATCTACCGTCAAGTATGTTTCTGCTACGATTATGCTTACAAGATGTGCCCATTATGCAAAACCTCCGACGTGCCTAAGGGAGTCGCTCAAATTTGGCATCAAGTAATTTTAGTCGGGTATCGTTGATTCTGCCCATCTATCTTCCCGCGTTGCTTCTTTCAACAGGCGCGGGAATCATCTCTCCCACACTCCCTATCTATATCAAATCGTTTGAGTTATCTTATACGTTGACGACCTTCGTAATTGCAGTTGGCGTTATCGGGAATATCCCTGCTGGTGTGTTAGTAGAGCGAATCGGCAGGAAACCTGCGATGCTGCTTGGCTTGGTAATGATAGGTGTTTCAGCAATTGGTATGGGAACAGCTCAAAACATTTGGCATCTTTTCGGGGCGCAGTTAGCTGGGGGTGTCGGTAATGCGTTGTGGATGCTCTCTCGACATGCCTATATGGCAGATGTGATTCCACTGGCAAAACGAGGGAGATCAATCGCTTTGTTTGGCGGTGTCAACCGTATGGGAACTTTCGCTGGAAAGTTTGGCGCGATCTTTCTTGGAATGAACCTCAGGATCCCGTTCTTCGTATATACAGCGATTGCAGTGATAACGTTAATCATCTGCTTCTTCTCTATACCCGAAACAAAATCGGCGCCAAAGGCTCAGCCGCAAAATGTCCAACAACCATACCTAAAACAACTTCTTCATGTGTCAAAGCAGCATTTTAAACTCTTGGCAACAGCTGGGATTGGGCAGGTTTGTGTTCAAACACTACGGCGTGGATGCCATATTATCATTCCGCTTTATGCCAATGACGTCGTCGGTTTAACCACACGAGGTGTGCGTTCGGTAGAGATGATTTCTTCGGCTGTTGATATGTCGATGTTTCCTGTGGCTGGATTTATGATGGATCGCTTTGGCAGGCGATACGCTACGGTGCCAGGTATATGTATTTTTGCTACGGGCATGGCATTGATGCCGTTTACTCGGACATTTACATGGCTGCTATTGGCGGCAATTATGATGCGGTTTGGTAACGGAATTGCATCGGGGACGATGATGACGCTTGGTGCAGATTTAGCACCGAAGGAGGGCACTGGAGAGTTCCTTGGATTGTGGCGAATCACTGGGGATTTTGGTGGTGCTGCAGGACCTGTCGTTGTTGGAAATATCGCTGATCTGCTTGGATTGGGTTTTTCGGGTTTCGCTTTAGGAGGAATTGGTTACCTTGCGGTTGGTATCTTCCTTTGGTTAGTGCCAGAGACGTTGCAAAGGGAATAATATGCCGGGAAAGGGATTCGAACCCTTACGCGCAAAATGCACACTAGACCCTGAACCTAGCCTGTCTACCAATTTCAGCATCCCGGCTTAATGGGTAATACAAGTATACACAGATTGCAGAGAAAAGTCAAATTAAAGTGGAAATGTAGTGTGCATAAATAAATGCGATTATTCAAAATTAACGTGCTATTGGGTAGGTTGCTACGTTTATCGTCTGAACCAGGATTCACAGGATGATGGCGTTCTTGTGATTGCCCCATTTTGTACAGTTTTGCCCTGCAGTTTCCTTATCGTTAGGATAAATCAAGGATCCAACAAATCGCACGGTTTCAGGTGGTACGACTCCAATTATTTTGCACACCCTTTATATAAATGCCCAGTGTGTAGCGAAATCGGTGAAGTGCCAACGGTAATTCAGACCAAAAAATCAGCAAAGTTAAGACAAGTTTTTCGTTAAAATTCTACAGGTGTCAAATAGTCTAACGCCAAGTGTGGGCGTTTCTGGTGATACACCTATGTGATAGAACACACCAGAAAAACCGAAAACTGAATAACCCTGTCATATTCCTTATGCAACTTGACTTCCGCACGTCAGTGTGACGTGCAAAACGTCGCAATTAATTACTTCAGTCTTGTAGGTTGGGTAGAGCGAAACCCAACAAGCATTATTCAATATAATTGAACACTTCTTTTTCTTTACATTTTTCGGAAAATTGAATATACTCTTAGCATAGAATACGCGAAATATTTACTATCCAACAATAAGAAACAAGAATCTTCAAAAGGAGGTTTATTGTGCAAAATCCAACCACTACTCTTGAAGAAACCGGTATCGGCTCCATACACGTTGAAGCACCACCACTAACTACGATGGACGAAACCCAACTTATCTATCACCAACTCTGCCCCGCTGACGATTTTGAGGAACTGGAAGGTAAACCCTTCCATGTCAACGGCACACATCTGGCTGTTTTCAAAAACAACGGTAATTTTTACGCCGTAGACAACCGTTGTCCACACATGGGATATCCGATGTCTAAAGGAAGTATCCGCGACGGCGTCCTAATCTGCCATTGGCACCACTGGGAATTTGATCTCAAGTCAGGTGCATGCTTCTTGGCATCCGGTGATGACCTAAAAGCATTTCCTGTTGAAGTCCGGGATGATGGTTTTTTATACGTCGGATTGGCAAAAGGTGAGCGAGAAGCAGCAAAACGCCGCGTCATTGAAAACGGCAAACGTGCACTTGAACGTGGGCTCAAGGACCGCAGCACCTTCTTTATTGCCAAAGCCGTCACAGCACTCCGTGATGCAGGTGCAGACCCAGCGGAGATTATTCAACAAGGACTCCACTACGGTGCACATAAAAGTAGTGACGGATGGTCGTCAGGTGTAGCAATCCTAACACTTGCAGCAAACATGTGGGATGATATTGACCCAGATGATCATAATCTGTTTCTCGTACACGGGCTAAGCCAGATCAGTCGTAGAACAACCGGAAGTGCACGCCCTTATCGCGCCCCCTTCCCGCGAGTCAAAGATGATCACGACCTGGGTACCCTAAAACGATGGTTCCGTTATTTTGTGGATAAACGCCACAGAGGCGCTGCGGAACGTATCTTGCTAACGCTTAATGACCGGGACTATGAAAAATCTGTCATCGCGGACTTCGTTTATACAGCAGCAACTGACTACTACTTCACAGGCGATGGACACGCGCTTGATTTTGCCAATAAAATGTTTGAAGCGTTGGATTACGTCAACTGGGAAGGATCGCATGAGATTTTGCGTCCGATTGTCGTTGACCTTGTGAGTAGAACACGCCATGAGGAAACCTCGCGATGGGCAGATGCTGTACCTGTCTTACGCCCTATCTTTAAAAGGATCGATAGTATATGGGAAGACAATCAGGCTAACGAAGCAGAACTTGATATTTCTGCATTTACACAAACGCTACTCGCTGATGAGTTTGAACCTACTGTCGTCGTAGTTGAGGAAGCACTTCGCAACGGCGTCAAACCAACTGACATCTGCCGCGCGATGACTTATGCCTCAGCTATTCGCACTGCTCGGTTCCATCTCAAAAACGAAGGGGACTGGCATGACGTTGCGAACATCTACTCATACTCTCACGCGCTTTATCACGCTTTTCAAAACGCACCAAGTGCTAACTTACTGCGTGGTATATTTCACGGTGTGGTCTACTTGGCATATCTGCGCTGGTTGAACATGCCTGCCGCCCGCATTCCTAAACCCGGACAACGGATACCGGATGAAACCTACGACTCTGTTAGCAAAATGTTAGAACGGCTTCAAGAATTCGCTGACTTCCAAAAAGTCTACGAAGCAGAGATTTTGGTAAATCAATATCTTGAAGAAGGGCATGACGTTGACGCACTAAAGCGAACGCTTGCACATATCCTACTCCGTGAAGACGCAGAACTTCACATGTTCCAGGTCCTTGAAGTTGCCTTTAGACACTACGACTTGTCAGACGACTTTGAAGAACAACGGATGCATCTATTGGCCGCGACACGTTATATCACAGCACAGAAACTGATGAAGAACATTCTCTGGTCCACCGAGAACGCTGAACGCCTCGCGCGAGGTGAATTGCTTAGCGAACGCGACGATGATTAATACTCATGAATGACTTGTGCAAGTTACGTAGTATTGTTGCTCACAACTGCTCATATTCTGTAGGAGCGATCTCCGAATCACGGCACGTTTGTAGTCGGGAATCGGAGTTCCCTCCTACCTTTGAGGTTGTAAGTTGTCGGAAAAGTTGTGGAATTCAAATCCAAACGAGGCAAGCACGGTAAAAAAACATACCAAATGTTAACTCGTGTTCCCGTAGGTTGGGTAGAGCGGCAATGACCAAGATACCTCCAACTTGTCAGAAAAATTCTGCTTTTCAATGATCTATTCATAGAATAGACATAGCGAAACCCAACAAGCAAAAGTTGTCCATGTGATAATGCTTCGGGTTTCCAACTTAAATGTTTTGTTGACCGCACATTCCGAAATAGAACTCCACTCATGCAAAACGTAAAACACAAACCCATTCTTACAGATTTGCCTGAAACTGTCCTTAACTCAAGGCGGGATTTCCTTGCTAAAGTAGGTAAGGGAACATTACTTGCGAGTCTGGGCATATTCGGCGCAGGCTGCGAAGCGGTCAACCGTGGGTTGTTAGATAGAGGACTCATGCCCGTTGTCTTGGAAGACCTACAAGCAGCAGGACTCCCAAAGCCGGACATGCTTGTCCATTCGGAAAATCCATTTAATGGCGAATTGCCGCCGCACCTCCTCAACGATGATGTTACACCCACAGAAAAACATTTCGTCCGCAATAACAGCGGTATTCCAAAGCGAGCAACAACAAACGATCTCAGCGGATGGAAATTGGTTATAGATGGCGAAGTGCATAAAGAACTTGCTCTATCAATGGAGGATCTGCTTCGTTTTCCGCAGGTAACTATGCAGGTAGTATTAGAATGTGCAGGAAACGGGAGAAGTCTATTCGTACCAGAGGTTGATGGCACTCCATGGCAACGCGGGGCAGTCGCTTGCAGTGAATGGACTGGTGTGCGGTTGCGTGATATCCTACAAGCAGCAGGTTTGAAACCGAGTGCTGTCTATACTGGAAACTATGGTGAAGACCTTCCTACTGATGGCGGTGAGCAATTCTCACGCGGTATTCCAATTGAGAAAGCGACGGACGAACACACACTCATCGCTTTTAAGATGAACGAAGAGGTTTTACCAGCAGCGCACGGATTTCCAGCGAGATTAATTGTCCCAGGATGGATCGGCAGTTCCATGCAAAAGTGGCTCAATCGTATCTGGGTCAGAGATCAGGTTCACGACTCAGAAAAAATGAGCGGATACTCTTATCGTATTCCTGCATATCCAATAGCACCCGGAGATAAACCACCAGTAGAGGATATGCAAATCGCGACTTCATTACGGGTTAAGTCACTCATTACGCTGCCAGAATCACTGCAGAAATTCAGCAAAGGCACGCCTATAAAGGTCCGAGGGCATGCATGGGCAGGTGAAAACTATATCAATAGCGTACGCGTTTCAACAGATTTCGGTATTCAATGGCAAGAAACCATGTTGCTCCCACCATCAAATAGATATGCCTGGTCCAATTGGGAGACGGAACTCACCTTTGCAAACAGAGGCTATTATGAAATATGGGCACGCGCTTATGATGATAAAGGTAACGCACAGCCTTTCAGTCAACCGTGGAACCCCAAGGGGTATCTCGGTAATGTCGTTCACAGAGTACCTGTTTTAATAACCGTATAAATAGAAAGGATTTAAAAATGAAACTTGGTGTAATGTCTGACAGTCACGACAATATTCCAAATGTCAAACGCGCTGTCGCACTTTTCAACGAAATTGGTGTTGACCTCGTTGTCCATGCAGGCGATTTCATCGCGCCATTTGCGATTGACCCGTTAGCCGATTTAAACTGCCGCGTTGTCGGCGTTTTTGGAAACAATGATGGTGAACGTATTGTCCTTGCGAAAAAGTTTGAACCTATCGGTGAGGTGCATCCCAACCTTGCCAGTACATCGCTTGGCGAGACAACCATCGCTGTGATGCACTATCCTGAACTTGCTATTCCAATCGCAAAGAGTGGGGATTACGACATCGTAGTCTATGGGCACACGCATAAGATAGACATCCAAAAGGATAAATCTCTATTGCTTAATCCAGGGGAAACAGGTGGTTGGACGACGGGAAAGGCTACGGTTGCCGTTGTGGACATTGAGACGCTTGAGGCAACAATTCATGAACTGTAGAAACCAATAATTTGCGAACCTTAAATTCCATTCACCGTTCTGAGATATCTAATTGGGAATCCAATAGAAATCTTAAACAAAATAGTTTGACTTTGATAAAAAAAAAAATGTTAATATATTATTTCTATATCACTTACAATACAGTTTGCGGGTAGGAGTTTCGTCTCCGGACACTCTAAGTATTAAGGTGTGATCTAACCCTGAACGGTAATGTGTGTGTTGCATGTAAGAGTTGTCTTACATTTTATTTATATCGGAGATCCAATCTTGAAAGGGAAGTTTATATGACGCTTATAGTATCAGTCATATCGGCAGATGGAATCGTTATTGCTGGGGATAGTCTTTCATCAGTGAAAGTGAATTTTCAAGGTAATATAGGACAGGCGACTTATTCTTATACTGAAAAGGTCTCTCCTTTTTTGGAAAACTTTGGTATTGGCGTGTTCGGATCGGGACTCATTGGCAGCCATTCTGTTAACTTTCTAATACGCTCCTTTGAGCATAGTCTTAAAGCACAAAACAGGACCATTGATAGTGTTACTGATCTCGCCGAAGAAATAGGGGTAAACCTGCATAATCTTTTAAAAAAACAAATTGAGATCGAAAAGAAATCACTTGAGGATTTTCCCAAAAATCATACATTTCTAGGTTTTCAAGTCGTGGGTTACGACGAGTTTAAACCTAAAATAATTGAAGTTTCGTTGGGCAGAAACGTAATATGTAAACCCTTTGAAAAATTAGGATGTTATGCCTCTGGCAATAGAGAAGTCGTAACAGCAATATGGAAACTTTATAAGAGTAAACCTGGAATTCACCCTATCTATGAAGTTTTTTCTTTGCAGGAAGCAATTGATTACGTTGATTTTTTGATTAGTTCAACAATATCTTTTCAAAGGTTTTCTCCAATAACAGCCAATGTTGGTGGAGAAATTGATATTGCTCTCGTGCGACCTTTTGGCGAATTTCAATGGATTCGTCAAAAACCACTGGGTGAACTTTTAGATGGAGGCAAACATGAAACAACAAAAAACATTAAATCGGTTAACACCTATAGTGAACAAGAAATACAGATAATCTTGTCTCTTGATTACAGCACTACTCCCGCCGGTTCAGAGATTTTTAATCCTCTTAAGGTCCCATCTAATTACAGGACGGTTCCCATAGGACCAGAAGATCTGTCCCAGAGCAAAGGCTCTGGTGATTCTGAGGCAATACACTCTCAAGTTGTCAAAATAGAGGATCCTCGCTTTGAGGAAACCTATACTGCTTACGTGACAAGAACTTCTACTGGATGGAGTGGACGGGTTCCGGATGTGCCAGAGGTTAATAAGTGTGAAGAAGTTACTAAGCATGCACTATTGGCAACTCTCAAAGATAATCTCTATGAAGCCTTAAAAACTCGTTCGGATGCATGGGATAAACAAATCGAAGAAGATATAGAAGCCGGTAAACTTGATCATCTTCGCGAGGAAGCACTCGAAGAGATAAAGACTGGAAAGGCTATTGATTTATAAGACAACCCGTAAATTTTGGGAATATTATGATGCCCTACCGCCACCAATTCGAAAACTCGCAGACAAGAATTATCAACTGCTGAAGCAAGATAGAAATCATCCGTCACTTGAGTTCAAGAAGGTACAGGATTTCTGGGCAGCAAAGGTTGGTGATAATTATAGCGCTTTGGCAGTTGAATACGAGGAAGGTTACATCTGGTTTTGGATTGGAGACCATGACGAGTACATGTCGTTGATACGAAGTAAGAGGAGGAGATGACTAAAGTGTCGTTGACAACACTATTATCAGGTGTTTATAACAAATTGTTGAATCTACTCAATATATCCCAAATTCCGTAACCTACCCTCCAAAATCTTTTTCTCTTCAGGCGTAGAGGCTTGCGCTTGTAGGTGTTGATAATTAGAATTCATCAAAATATCGTCATAAGCATCACGGAATCGTTCTGGGTCTTCACAAGTCATATCTTCACTGCTCATAATATGTCGATATACATATTCACCTGTCTGCTCATCTTCACGGTAAAGATACTCACCATCCGTTAGCGACCAGAGGCGCACCCCTTCCGAATACCTGCTAATCTCTTCGTTGTCAACCGTTATGCGAGAAGTCACGCGGTGATGCGGCATCTCCAAGTTCTTTTGGCTGAGAAAACCGATTCCATACAAACTATCCAATTCCGACAATACCAGGCGGTTGCCATCAATTTCCGATGGAGATAGTAAATCCTGTCCATAGCCGTGATAGTCTGTTTCAATTCCAGCAAGTTTCGTAATTGTTGGGAACAGATCAATTGCTGAAATCGGTGCATTTGGAAACTTTAACGCCTCAGCACCAGGGATATGTGCTAATAGCGGTACGTGCAGAACGTTCTGATTGAGCGTACTGCCATGATCAATAATTTCATCGCAAATCCCCTCACCGTGATCTCCAAAGATAAAGATTGCCCATTCTGGCAGCTCAAGTTGTTTCAGAATTTCAACCAGTTTGAATTCAAGTATATGCGTTGCAGCGGCATAGTAGAAACGCAATGCCTCATCTGTTCTACCATTTTTTACAAGGGAACCGAGGCTCGGCGCGTCCGGAATACCGCTCATGCCGTATCCACCATGCGTATACCAAAAATGTAGAAAGCAGAATTGCGGTGTTTCCGATGGTTGTTTGAGATGTGCCATCAGGTCTTCAAGCGAACCAAGTTGTTGCGCTTTCACGTTCGGATCAATTGGTGTGATAAACGACTCATAATCAAGGAAGCGAAACACCTCAGCGCGTTCCGAACGCCCTGTAATGTGATACCCCGCATCAGCAAACAACTGAAATAGGTTCGGGATTCCCTCAAACATTTTGAGGTAAGTTTGTCCATAAACACCGTGTTCAAATGGATAAAGTCCTGTAAAGTAAGAAGTGTGAGAAGGGCGTGTTGCGGGTGCAGCAACAAAAAACTTTTCCGCGAGCGAAAAATTCTTAGTCAGTAGGTCAAACTTTGGCGTATTGAAGAGAGGATTGGTACGGCTGAGTGCATCATACCGCCAACAATCAATTGAGATGAGTAAAAACTTATTGACAGACTTGGTTTCCATATTTTAATCGATTAACCTTGCATTGTACTGCCGAGCAGTGTGTTGATAGCCTTCAAATTGGTCAGGATGAAAAGGATAAGGAGTATAGATATAAACAGCATCGCTATAGGGGTCGTAGAGGATAACCTCTTCGCGAGCATCACCACACACATCAGCAGGAAAGCAGTGATACCATCCCATCTTACCACCGGTCGGTGGTGGCAGGTCTGAAAAAGTTACCGCTCTATTTCCAGTGCCATCATAAAGCGCAGCAGGACTGTAAATCAATTCGGGGTTGTCTAAACCGTGCCATCGGATAACCTCTAATCCCGTATTATTCGGTGTTTCATCAACGCGGAAGCGGCTCCGAATCTGTCCGTTGTTGTCCACCACCATCAAATCGGGATGATGTCCGTTATAACGTATAACTAAGTTCGGGGACGCATCTGGAAGCAAGTTGCCATATCGGACTTCTTGCCCATGCGGCACAACGTCAAAACCGAGTGAAAGTACTAGATTACCTGCAGCATCAACGATTTGTCCACCACCTGAAAGGATAGCGTGGTTCTCACCGTTCCATTCTTCAACCAAAACCGAGTCGATGTTTTCGCCAAGGTATTTATCCCAAAGCACTGTTCCATCAGCAGCAAGCCCAAAGTTGCCACCGTTAACCTCATCAAGTCCATCACCGTTGAAATCTCCGACCGCGGGGATATATGCCGAGTGCTTCGGATACCGAAACCATCTATCGGTATATTGCCAAAGCAGTTCCAGTTTATGGTTAAATGCAAGCACATTCACGCCAACCTTAACCACAAAATCTTGTGGTTGAGCATTACCACAGAAATTGGCAATCATTAACCGTTGATGAACATAATTAGGGATATGACGTTCACCATCCGCTTCCGCATTGCACAACCGGAGTTCCTCACACACAGCAGAACGTTTAACAGCTCCCGTTGCGCCATCTAAAATCATCAGATGAATAGCAGACAGATTCCACTTACTCGCCTGTGTCACATCCGAATCTATCCAAAAACAGATAACCTCTGCCTGTCCATCAGCATCAATATCGTAAATTGCAACGGGACCGGGTCTATCAGGTGAAAGTGTTTTAAGGGTTGTGTTTTTCGCGTCTGCATCTTTGATTTCCAGATGTTTATCTCCTAAAAACCAGATCGGTTCACCTTCAAGCGTCCAAGCACCCAGAAAACATGGATGAATACCACCGAGCGACTTGTATACCAAAAAATCAACATTTCCATCGCCCGTCAAATCACCGATGCGAATATCGCCACCCCACGAGCATCCTTCAGTTTCATTAAGAAATGCGTCCGGAATAGTAACCCGTTTATAGAGATGCGCTTCTTGTGGATTATTCACTACACAAATGCCTTGAAAAGTCCAACGTAAAGTGCCAAGACCTTTTCGGGATCAGGTCCTGTATAAGCACATTCGTTAGATATGTAGCCGGAGAAACCGATACGGTTGAGCCATTCAAACATTTGCCTATAGAGTTCAAACGTTTCTGGCACTTCCACTTTGTGTGTATGTACCGAAGTAATATGAGGAGCTACGCGTGAAAAAAGAGGTTCAATACTTCCCGCATCACAACCGATAAATTGTGAATTAAAGACAAAACCGACATTCGGGAGATGGACACCTTCAATCACTTCCATCGCAGAATCCGGGTCTGTGAAAGAACCGTGCATCTCAATTGAGACAGTAATATCTTTTTCACCAGCATAGTTGCCAAGTGCCTTCAAACCATCAATCACATAACCGACAACTGCATCACGGTTTTCATCGCTGTACCTGTCACCAAGCACACGAACATGGTCACATCCCATAAATTCTGCCATGTCAATTACGCGTGTAACACGGGGGACGGTCTCTTCACGATCAGCAGCGTTTTCTGAGTGAAAATTTTGGCAACTCGTTAGTGAAGAGATTACAACACCACTTGCATCTACTTGTGATTTCAATCCGTCCCATGCATCTTTCGGTGTATCCCACTCAAATCCGTGCTGCTGCTTGTAATCCATTAGCAGTTCAACGCCGTGATAGCCAGTAGCCTCTGCAACATCAAGAATTCGCTTGAGTTCCCAATCTTGACACGTTTGATACGTATTTAACGCCCACTTCATATTATTTACTCCTGAATTGGAATCGGGTACCAGAGTCCGCCTGTTTTAGATGATAACGCCCGATGTGTCGTATGGTTAATGCCGATCACATCTACTATAATTTGGTTCTGTTGACACTGACGGAGAACATCTAATAACTTGTAAGACCCTTTGCTTGCCTCGTCGGTTACGAGGATAAAACGCCGATTCGCTCCTTCCCGAAATTTGACACGACGGATCGCTTTTACGATAGCATTGTGCGCGCGTTCATCACCTGCCGCCGCTACTACATGTGTAGTCAGTAACCTTTTATACCTTTCACTGTCCCGTGTCTGTGGGTGAATAATTGTATCACCTTCAAGGTACCTAAAGATGACAATACCGAGCGTAAAGTCAACACCTTTCTCTTCAAATGCTGTTACCATCGCATTAAGTTGTCTGCCAACAGCGCGGATATTATCTATCATGCTCCCGCTAATGTCAAGCAGAAAAACGATGTCAACGACACGTTCGCTTTTACCATCCGCAACGCTTTCGGCAATCCCTTCTAATGCCTCACCCATTATGCCGTCTCTATCAACAGGCTGAGGATATTCCTTTTCAGCGACTTGTTGTGTTGTACCTGTCTGCTCTTTTGTTATTTCAGTCGGTGGTGTAATTACAGGAACCTTTGCGGGTACAGCTGCTGTTAATTTCCTTTCTGGTGACTTAGTCGGATTTTCACTCAGGACTGTTTCTGCCATCAATAAATTGGCATCAGTTCCTAAGCCAGTCATCGATTCACTCGTCGTAATTGGACGTGCTGAATTTATCGGTTGGGCAGCACGCTGTTTATTAATCGGCACGGTATTTGAAGAAACTGAACGACGCTTTGACATTGAACGTTTGCGCTCACTACTCATGTGGAAACGTTTCACCGTTGACACGACCATTGCTTCTTCAATCAAGGCTTCCGAAGCAAGCATCGGACGATACCATCGCACGTAACTTATACCTGTAAGTGCTATTACGACAAAGTGTAAAACTACAGACATTAGAAACGCACGTCGGGTTTTTCTTCGTTTTTGTTGTAGTTTTTCTGAATAGTTATCAAAAAGCATGTTCCATTTCTCCGGTTTAGGTGAGATCCTTTATCAGATTAACGTTTTAATCCAAGAAAAGCAACGCTATTTCTCAAACAGCCCTCTTAAGAAGATATGATTGAAACCGTTCCATGATTCCCATCAACCTGTAACATCTGTCCGTCAGAAATATTTTGCGTAGCATTCGGAATGTTCGCTACAGCAGGTACGCCATACTCCCTCGCTACAACTGCTCCATGTGATAACAGCCCGCCGCGTTCCATCACCAATCCAGCTGCATGTAGGAAAAGCGGTGTCCACGCAGGGTCTGTTGACGGACAAACAAGAATGTAATTCCGCTCAAACGGTCGGATATCAGAAGGTTTCAATAGCACACGGGCTCGCCCTTTCGCCACGCCAGCGGAAACACCTACGCCTATATAGGTCTCCGCATCGTCGGTTGGCAACGCAGTGCCTATGCAATCCAGTGAATCGCTAAAGACAACATCAGGCATTTCAATCTGTAGCAAAAGGTCACGTTGTGTCTTACGTTGCGCAATCATATCGCCAAAATCTTCACCGCTAATCAGTTGATCTAATTCATCCGGGACCAGATAGAAAATGCCGCCGTTAAGCGTATAACGATTATCCAACTCAACTAACGCTCGTCGAATTTGTTCATAGCCGAGCATTAGGTAGAATTTTGCTGTTTCCCGAAAAGGCATATATCGCCTTGTAAAATCCAATTCGCTTTCTATCTGTTTTCGTAACCCAGACTTATTTTTTATAACCTCAGTAAGTTCTTTTTCTCCCTCTTCGCGCTGTTTAATTTGCCTGGTAAAGTATTGTTTATCTTCTTGTGTTCGTCCATTGGATCCTAAATCTTGCTGAGAAAAGGATGCAATTATCTGTTCAAGGTATGAAGTATCTTCGCGCCACCGTGGTTGTGCCAATTCAAACTCATTGACAGTGCGATGTCCATAGTCATTTAAAAAATCGGCAACCGAAATTTGCCCACTTGCTATCCGCTGCAAATTTTCGTTTGTTTCAACGGTGAGATTACCAGAAAGTCCGCTGATAAGCCGACTGGCTAATCCCTTTCCTTCTGTTTCATCAATACATTTCTGGAGTCCGGCTTCCAACCGTTGAAGTGAAAAAGCAGCAAGAAGTGTAGCAGTAAGTGCTTTCGGAGCGAAATCATCTAACGTTTTTTGGCACCACTCTTTGAATTTTTCGACCAATTCTGCATCAGAAAGTTCTGAATAAGACAAATCCTGTTCGACTTCAACCATCTCACGAAACTTCGGGAATTCCTGCTCTGTCAACACCTGATCGAAGTCTGATCGAAACTTTCTTAATTGTAATTCTGCTTTCGTCATGCGGATTATGTGGATAGGAAGTTTAAACCAAAATGATGATGTGCCATGCTTAATATTTGGCATTGCTTGCGCGTACATCGCTTTTTGTGGATTCCGTTTCAGTTCGGCAAAATCGTGAGCATACGGGAATCCCTCAAAGAAAAGTTTTGATTCACGGTTCAAATTGACATAAATTCTCCCACAAATTAAGTCGAGAATCCCAATGTTTTCTACACTTTTACTTGGATGGAAACCTAAGCCACGATACGCCTTACCTAATCCGCCTGATCCCGACATAAATTTTCTGATAATTGCCCATGTCATTGGTAACGGAGCAGGTAAAACTTCCGCAAGATTATGGTGACTCCAGACCGTGCCGTGAGTATCTGCAAGTGTTTTGAGTTTTTGAATCTCTGCCTGGCGAAGTTTCTCAATTTCGCCATCTTTTTGGTCAATTGAAATATGTGCTTTCGTATCTGTCGTAATCGGTCTTGCCTGCAACAAAACAAACTCTCCATCCGAAAGTGCCCACTCAATGTCCATCGGTCGCCCATAGAAAGTCTCGACTTGGATCCCGATTTGTCCCAACTGTTTTAACTGTTCATCTGTGAGACTTGGTGTATTTTGCTGTGCAGATGAAACCTCGCTCACACCAGATGTTGTTATCATTTCCCGTTTTATAGCAACAGTTTTTTCCAATACCTCACCAGTTTCCCGCGAAATTTGGAAACTGTCAGGTGTAATTTCCCCAGATACGACCGATTCCCCTAACCCCCAATTTGACTCAACAATACTAACATTTTCATTAAACGGACTAACAGTGAAAAGCACACCCGAAACATCTGCGGCACACATCTCTTGAACAACAACTGCCATTGCCAAACCTTCATTAGGGATGCCTTGTGTACGGCGATAAGCAATTGCGCGCTCAGACCAGAGAGATGCCCAGCACGCTTTTAGCGCGTTCAAAATTTCATCAGACTTTACATTTAAGAAGGTATCTTGTTGTCCTGCGAAACTCGCATCTTCCAAATCTTCGGCGGTCGCACTCGAACGCACAGCAACTGTATCTGTCCGTAACTCTTTTCGTGCTATTAAAATCGCTTCGATCAGCTCAGGTGCTAACACCACATCTTTAACATTACTCGCGTTCTCTTCAGATAAGCACTCAACAGAAAATCGGTAGGCATCAGTGGATACACAGAATCCTTGTGGCACTGAAAAACCAGCCTTCGTCAGTTTCCCAAGATTCAACCCTTTTCCGCCAACACGTGGAAGATCATTTTCGTCAATCTCTGAGAAGCGTCTGATAAATTGCATAAATTTAGATCGTTTAAAAGGATGGAACTATTGAAAATAGTATAGCAGAATCTTTCTGGCGAATGCAAATAAGTTTATTTTCCGAAATCAAGCCAAAAACATGTTCCTTGACAATCATATAATTTCATGATAAACTTAAATCTATCCAAACGCAGACTTATCAACTATTCTGAACCTCTCAATCCCAAAACTAAGAAAATGAGGTGACTATGAAAAAATATCACCTGTCCATTATACTGATACTTGTTATTTTTCAGTTCTCGTTATCAGACAGTTTCGCACAAGATTACACCCGATGGCAGCTACCTCAAGGTGCTGTGGCTCGTTTAGGTAAGGGAAAATTATTTGAGGTTAAATATTCTCCTGATGGCAACCTAATCGCAGTATCCACTGGTATAGGTGTCTGGCTATACGATTCAGACACAGGTGCTGAAGTAGCACTCATCACGGGGCATACAGATGCTGTTGAGTGCATTGCCTTTAGTCCAGATGGAAAAACATTAGCAACAGGAAGTAATGATAACACCATTCGGCTATGGGACATGGAGACACGCACTCGAAAAGCGACTCTTGTTAGGCATTTAGATGATGTAAGATCGCTTGCTTTCAGCCCGGATGGGAGTACCCTTGTAAGTACCAGTGAAGATGCAACTGTATGTCTGTGGGATACCCAAACAGGAACACATAAAAAAACACTCACTGGACATGCAGGATGGGGTAGGGCAGTAGCTTTCAGTCCAGATGGAAAAATCCTCGCGAGTGGAAATAACGATACAACTATCAGACTATGGGATGCTAACACTGGAGAGTATCTAAAGACACTTTCAGGACATGGGCGTGCTGTAACTTCTGTCGCATTTAGTTCTGATGGTCAAACAATCGTCAGTGGTTGTGATGACGGAACGGTTGGTTTGTGGGAAACCTCTACAGGTAAGAATAAGCAGATTATCACTGGACATACATGGTATGTTGTATCAGTTGCTTTTTCTCCGGATGGAGATACAGTTGCAAGTGCAAGTTGGGATAATGATATTCATTTGTGGAACGCACATACAGGCGTACAGGTGAAAACGCTTTCAGGGCATACAAATCATGTCGTCTCAGTTGCATATTCCCCGAAAGGAGATACAATCGCAAGTGGGAGTTACGATGGTACAGTTCGCTTGTGGCATGCTCGTACAGGACGCGAAACAAATGCATTTGTAGGACATACTCGAGACGTTAAGACTGTCGCATTTTCGCCTGATGGCAATACACTTGCCAGCGGAAATTCGGGAAGTACTGTCCACCTATGGGATCCACGTACAGGTGCATACAAAAACACGCTTATCGGACACGTCCAAACAGTTGGCACTGTCACATTTTCACCTGATGGCAATACACTTGCCAGCGGCAGCTGGGATAGTACAATCCGTTTTTGGGACCCAAACACAGGACAAGAAAAACAAACACTGACTGAACATTTTAATAATGTTGCATCAGTCGCATTTTCTGCGGATGGGAGTATATTCGCCAGTGGCAGTTATGATAACACAGTCCGTCTATGGAACGCGCAAACGGGGGAACTCTTGCACACGCTTAATGGACATACAGATAGAGTTAGAGCAGTTGCATTTTCACCTGACGGTAACACACTCGCGAGCGGTGATGGGAATAATAATATACTCTTTTGGGACCCAAACACCGGTGCACAAAAGCAAAAATCCTCATTGCAGCGCATACTTAAAAAGACAGTGGTACATACGAATGAAATTACTGGACTCTCCTTCAGTCCGAATGATGATACATTAGCAAGTGCAAGCGATGACAGAACAATCGGTTTGTGGAACGCTCGGACGTTCGGAAACAAACAGATGTTAAAAGGCCATACATGGTATGTTTTATCTGTTGCCTATTCACCTCTGGGAGATATAATCGCCAGCTGCGGTTGGGACAAGACGATCCGTTGTTGGGACGCAAATTCTGGAACGCACATGACTGGATTCGTTGGACATACTGGATATGTCCTATCAGTGGTATTTTCTCCAGATGGAAAATTGCTCGCGAGTGGAAGTGCTGACGGAACGGTGTTATTATGGGATGTGTCAAAGTTCCAACCCCAAACTGACTAATAAACGCAATTTTGGAGATAATTGAACCGTCCACGGCTTTGTCGATGTCTACCTGCACGGTTGTACCGAACCCCGCAGCGCGGCGGTCGCTGTCTATAGTCGCATCGCCATGTTAAATAAAAAGTTGTTTGGGTATTCGAGGAATACTTGCCATCATAGGCTACCATCAAGATCATATTTGACGCTTTGAACACATTGAGACTCGGATAATCCAACGTGATCTCAATGTCGTCTATGCCTTGCGGATCTTCTAACAAAACATCGGCTGTGATGTCTGTCCAAGTACAGGGTTATTTATAGTGAACATTGAAATTAAAGAGACACATTTCTGTAGGAGCGATCTCCGAATCGCGACGAAACTCACTGATAGTCGGGAATCGGAGTTCCCTCCTACACCTCAAAATGTCCTGTTAATTCTAAAGTTCACTATAGTTTTAAGAATTACCGGTTAATGTGTTTACTCAGAGTTTATATTGTGGGTCGGGTTTCGCTAACGCTCTACCCGACCCACAACGCGACCGACTATATAATATTAACGTTTGTAATAAAATGGACAGAAAACCTAAAACTAAATAACCCTGGACCAAGTAGGCTAATGTGGATATAGGGTGTGAGGTCTGTTTCCCAGATGACATCGTTTAATATTGGCATAGTTTTAAGTTGCTTAAAAGTTGTCATTAAGGTTTAATGTGATTACTAAAAGGAGTATACATTATGACTAAAAAAGACATGGTTCAAAGAGCCATATTTATCTTCAAGACTCTGTATTAGATAACCTTTTTGAGGCAAAGCAAAACGACAATTATGTCGCCAAGTTGACAGAGAAAAAGCACTCGGATTGTACGATGCATGGGAAGCATCTCATTGGATAGTTAATTCCATCCTAAACAAACTTAAAAAAGAAAAACGGGGTAAGTCAAAAAAGCGAATAGATAGTTCTGGAAAAACGACAAGAATTGGTTGGACACTGACTGATTCTGAATATGAACGCCGCAAAAACCTTTACTCATAGTATAATTTTTCCTATGACAATCTGTCTTTAAAACATGACATCTTGCACCAAAAAAAAATAACATCACTTAACGACTCGTTAACACTCACACGAATATAAGGATAACCCAAATGAAACGCTTTTACACAATAGTTGCATTTTGTTAACGATATTGATTTTTGTTTTTATTGAAAACTTATACCTCGACAAAATGACACAGGCCGATCTATTCCAAATAAAAGATATAAATGGCAACTCAATACCTGTAAAAGTTGACGGACGATTTCACAAAAAAGACCGTCCTGCAGTTGAGGGTGACCAACTTTACACACCTTCAAGGTTGGAATGGCTTGTGCTTATCTTGAATTCAAGACGGACAAATCATAGTAATTATACAATCTACTATGATTTAGACGATCACAATGGCAATAAAGTGCTTGTTTATATCCGGCACGATGATTTGCCTTTTGAAGAATTGAAAAGATTAAATCAAACAGTGCAGATTGGAGTATTAGCACTTGCGAAAACTTATCGTTGGAAAACTGGGTAGAAGTGGACGTAATTATTAAAAAAAATGACATGCCTTAACGAACCGTTAACCTTTAACTTGGCTTAATCTGCCTTTGGCATACCCTATTAAAAAAATAAAATCGGCAAGGTTTGGATGTACACTTGGTTATGGGCTAACGGTTGGTATTATGAGTTACCTGGGTATAGAATAGCACAACTTTTCTTTTCAAACCCTTTCAGAATTAACTGCTTTTTGTTTCCTTTTTAACTATGTCTCAAATAAAAAAACGCACCATTTTGAAGGTGATAACCTATTACGATGTTCAAACATTTTACTTTGTGCCTAATTTTAATCAGCCTCCTTGGTTGCGCAGTGAATCATCATGAGGACTTCTCTACATGGCAAACAGATGGTCCGTTCAGAAGTGTTTCCTTTTGGAAAATGCTAAAGAATCCTGAAGATTATATGTACAAGCTGTTGACCTTTGAAGCCGTTACAAAACAGGTGAGTAACGACTCGGTGATGTTGGAAACAAATAGAGAACATATTGCATTTACGATAAAGTCCGGTGGTGCCCCAGTGCGTAGCAGAGATAAAGACGGTAAACAAGCGTACATGCGTCTGAATCAGAAATATAGATTCAGATGTAGAATCAGCGGGATTCAGCATAGCATACCCAATGACGATAGACCGGTTGTTACACAGCATATTTATGCCGACTTCATTCTGACACCTGATAATAAAAAGGTTCTTTACCAACCGATACTTGTAGAATAACACCCTTGTTTGCCATGAAAATTCTAATATGGACACTTATTGCGATTGTTGCGATTGTTGTGCTTTACCTCCTTTTACCTTTTGATCGAAACATAATAATACTTGACAAAGCGACACTTGACGCCTCTGAAGCATTTTTCCGTTATGAATTCGCAAAAAAGAAAGAATCTGATGTTGACGCATTTTTCATAAAGATTAAGGAAAAAGACCCACCTCGGCAATTACTCGCACGGTTTAGAGGTCACTCTCCACGTGTCCAAAAAGGTTCAGATGCTCAGTATGATGTCCACGGTGTCCGAAATGGTTACGTGTTTTGGATTGATAGTTTTACATGGTATTTAAGGACCTTTGTTGTCATTCACGGCGGCTTGTATATGGGCAATCTCGGGCTGGAAACAGGTGACTACACACTTGCGAAAATAATGGGCAACTGGATAGTTGTGTCTTATACACCAGGCATGTGGGCATAGGTATGTCTCAAATAAAAAAACGCACCATCTTTGAAGGCGATAACCTCCCAATCCTCCGCGGGGTAGACCCCGAATGCATAGACCTGATATACCTTAATCCGCCTTTCAACTCTAATTGTAAATATAATATGATATTCAGAGGTAGCGGATTACGCGACATTGCGCCACAAATCAAAGCATTTGACGACACATGGGAATGGAACACCGAGTCGGCATCCCGCGTCCAACGCGTGAAATCTATGATCGCCAATCCTACCTCTATGAAAAAACTAAACACCCTTAGCATATTTATAATTCTCATTTTGCTGTTGTGTCAGTTAACTGTCTTCTCCCAAGAATACACTAAATGGCATTTACCTGAAGGCGCAGCCCATCGTTTTGGAAAGGGTATAATACGCGATATTGTCTATTTTCCTGATGGCAAAAAACTTGCTGTTGCAAGCTCAATTGGAACCTGGGTTTATGATGTTAACACTGGCAAGGAACTTGATTTACTTACAGACGGTATGTATGATGCGACTTCAGTTGTATTCAGTCCCGATGGAGAAACACTTGCTTGCACGAGTGGTAGCAATATTCTATTATGGAATATTGCCAAAAATGAGTTAAAAGACACTTTCACAGGACATACTTCATCAATTTATGCTATGGTATTTAGCCCAAATGGAAAAATATTGGCAACTGGAAGTGCGGATACGACTGTTCGACTGTGGAATATAGACACGGGTGAAGTTGTACGTACCCTCTTTGGACACACCGATACTGTCCGCTCTATGGCCTTTTCACCAGATGGAAAAACACTCGTAAGTGCAGGATCTTTTGACGATAAAACAATCCGCCTTTGGGACGTAAATAGCGGCGAACTTCAAAAAACCGTCTACATGGATTTGAATAATGTTTCCAGCAGGACATTTTCACCGGATGGACATAAGTTCACGACTGGAAGTTGGGATGGCAATATCCATTTCTGGGATGCCAATACCGGTCAACTTATCAAAACCTTTAAGGAAGACAGAAGATATATTTCTTCTCTGATGTATTCAGCAGATGGAGCATACCTCGTCAGTGGAGGTGGAAGTATAGACAATACAATCCATATTTTGGATGCTAATACCGGAAATGTGCTGAATACGCTCGTCGGACATAAGGGGAACATAGACGTTGTGGCGTATTCTCCTAATGGTGCAACCCTCGCAAGTGGGAGTCGAACAGATGGAACAATTCGTATTTGGGATGTTAACACCGGTCAACTCTTGAAAACTATTACAGGGCATACGAATTACATGAGGTCTGTTGCTTTTTCACCGGACGGCACAACACTTGCTACTACCGAGATAGTTGACAGTGCGATTCAACTGCGAAATGTCCAGACTGGAAAGATACAAAAAACGCTAATTGGTCACACAAGTCGACCTTATTCTGTAGCGTACTCACCAAATGGGACGGTACTTGCATCAGGAGATTTTAGAGGTCAAATACTTTTATGGGATCTTCAGACTGGAAACCTCTCAAAGACTTTTACTGAACATACCAGAACGGTAACTTCTCTTGCATTTTCTGCCGATGGCACCACACTCATTAGCGGCAGTAGGGACAGTACAATTCGTTTTTGGGATGTCCAAACCGGCGATATTTCACAGACAATCTCTGCAAACGCTTCAAATACAAATTCTAATGTCACGGTCACAGAAGTTAGTGGTATTTCCCTAAGTCCAGACGGGGATTTAGTTGCCGCTGCTACAAATTTGCAGAAGGTACAAATGTGGAATATGCACACAGGCGAACCAAAAGAGAATCTCTTTGGGCACAATGAGAGGATAGCATCAGTCACATTTTCTCCAAATGGAACTATACTTGCCAGTGGAAGTTATGATAACACAGTCAAATTGTGGGACTTACAATCCAATAGCCAATTAAGTAGTTTTACAGAACCGACAGCCAAGAACGCCTACTGTGTTGAGTTTAGTCCAGATGGAAATACAATCGCAAGCGGAAGCCTCAGAGTGATCAGATTGTGGGATGTCGCTTCCGGCCAAAGCAAGGGAACCTTGACCGGCCATACATCATGGATCCGTGCAGTTGATTTCAGTGCTGATGGCAAAATGCTTGCAAGTGGTGCTTCTGATGGCACAGTAATCCTATGGAATGTTCCAAATAGCCGACACACGGATAACAGATAGGTCTACAAAAAAGAATCAGATACACGAAAAAACCAACTTATAACTTCAATTCGTAGCATCTATAGTGAATTATAAAATATGTTAACACCTTTCTGTTGGAGCGATCTCCGAATCTCGATTAAACACAACGATAGTCGGGAATCGGAGTTCCCTCCTACAAATCAAATGTCAAGTTAATTGTAAAATCTACTATAATCTCTGTTAATAAGGTGTATCTCGTGTTGTTAGGGCACACCACCTCGTAGAAAGCAGATGATTGAATAATACTTCTCGTGCTTCTGGCGTATCAATATGCTTTAATGCTAACGCAGCATTGAAACGGACATATCGGTTTTCATCTTCCATTTGAGCGATTAAGTTTGGTAGTGCCGGTTCAGAGAGCGGTCCCAGTTTTGCTAACGTGCGAGCTGCATTATAACGAACCCAATAGTGTTCATCGCTCAATCCTTCTATTGATACCTGTACCGTCTGTTCTAAATCGGCATCCGCACCTAACTGTTGCCCAACAATTCCTAAACCTTCAATTGCGTGTCGACGAACCAATGGAGATTCATCTTGTGCAGCGTGTGTTAATGCTGGAACTGCTTCCGCTGCTGCTTTTCCCATATCTGCTAACGCATAAGATGCAGTAGCACGAACCGAATCATCGGTATCTTGCAGTGCGTCAATTAACGTTGGAACAGCGGGTAGACCAGTCAGACTTAAGGCATGCCCTGCATAGTTGCGGATTGAGTCAGAGTCCCCATGCAGTGCCTGATTCAAAACGGGAACTGCTGCTTCACCAACTCTTCCTAAGCGATATGCTGCATTCAACCGAATCTTCTCATCTTCATCTTGTAAATTTTCAACTAAATTATCTACTTCGGCAGGTGGAACACCGTTAGCGTTTCCACTCTGTTTCCCATAGTACCAATCCCACTGCGCTTCCCACAATTCTGGATGATCGGGTTCTGCACCGTTGGTAACGGTATGCCAATCATCGGTATTGCTTTGCCATGCAGGCATGTTCGGCTCGTCAAATCGTGAGAACAAGAACTTTAACATATACCGTTTCTTATCACTCCGATTCGGTGTAGCACGATGCCACAGGTCATAGTGGACGATAGTTACAGTGCCAGCTTCACCACAGAGAGAAATATCTGGTTGTTCGTGTGCGCTTTCACTGGTCTCATAATATTGAGAACCAGGAAGCACTGCAGTTGGTCCTCTGTCTTCAGGCACATCTTGAGGATAGTAAAATGCCATCGTCCAACGGCATTTGTGCCTGCGTATCTGTTCGTCACCTTCATAACTATCCTTATGAAAACCCTGTCCACCACTCCCTTGTGGATTGAAATGGCAATATCGGTGTGGGTGCATCATATAGTTTTCTCCAAGCACCCCCTGCATAGCACCATCAACTATTGGATGGTCAAATATTTGTTGAATTTCGGGAATGAGAGGTAGGACATTGTTTCCCAAGTTACCTGTGTGTTCAAACATTGCTTCCAGATGCTGGAAAATGGCTTCATGGAAACTCGGGGGAAAGTCGGTTTTTAACGTAATATAACCGTTAATGATGAAATCTCGCATTTGTTCATCGGTAAGTTGAATCGCCTGATCTTTCATATTATATACCTCCTCTGTGTCTGATATAAAATAACAAAAATATATGAGAAAGTCAATTAGAATTTATTTTCTACCTCAATATTTATATACCCAATTCGCAATATATGCTATACTACCTATGGATTTTAGCGATTTAAGGAGGAAACAATATGAATGAATCTGAAAGAAAGTGGGACGGTACAATTACGCGATATCCTGACCCCGCAATTGAAGTGATTGACTCCCGTTTTGCCAAATACAAAATAGGCAATTCTGTTGTTGAACGGCTATGGACAGGCGCGCGCTGGTCTGAGGGCCCCGTCTGGTTTGGAGATGGTGGATACCTTCTCTGGAGTGATATTCCAAACAACCGTATCTTGAAATGGGAAGAGACAACGGGTAAAGTAAGCGTATATCGCAAACCGTCTAACTATAGTAACGGACATACCAGAGATAGACAGGGTAGACTCATCAGTTGTGAACACGGCGCACGCCGGGTTACACGAACTGAATATGATGGCACGGTTACTGTGTTAATGGACAAGTTTGAGGGAAAACGACTCAACGCGCCAAATGACGTAGCTGTTCATAGTGACGGACATATCTGGTTCACCGATCCAGGATACGGCATTATGCTCAATTACGAAGGGCATATCGCAGAATTTGAATTGCCAACTTCTGTTTATCGGCTTGATCCAGACACAGGCAGCGGTATTGTTGCAACAGATGAACTTGAAAAACCGAACGGTATCTGCTTTTCACCTGATTTTGAAAAACTGTATGTTGTAGACACAGGGGTAACCCACAAAGAAGGAACACCAAGATACATTTATGTTTTTGATGTTGTAAACGGCGAGTCTTTAGACAACAAACAGGTATTCTGCGATATGTCACCTGGGATTGCTGACGGTATCCGATGCGATATTGATGGTAACCTATGGGCAAGTGCTGGCTGGGTTGGCGATGGTTATGACGGTGTTCATGTTTTTGCGTCAGATGGCACGCTTATCGGGAAGATCCACCTCCCAGAAATTTGTGCAAACCTTTGCTTCGGCGGGGTGAAACGGAATAGACTCTTCATGACAGGCAGTCAATCTCTCTATTCAGTATATGTGGAAGCACAAGGACTTCCGTTATTCTAAATTGGCATGTTTCGGATGTGGATTATGCTTGTGGTTCTTGGTAAGAGAAGGTTTGAATAACATCGTTCATCAAAAGCCGTAGTGCAATGGATTCAATGATTTCTGCACTCAAGGTACCGTTGAGCCAGAACTTTTGACCTGTGCGAACAGTCTCTACGCTATCAATACCAAGGTCTTTGATGCCTTTGACTGTACTATCGCCAACTGCGTCAGTAACACCGGGTTTGAACTGTACTTCAACCGTCCAATCATTGATTTTTTCATTGTCAGCGTTAGAGGTGAAGAGTTGTGTAATCGGATCGGCGAGGAGTTCTGTTCCGATTCGCTCAATAGTTTGTGAGTTAAGACTGCCTTCAATCCAATAAACTGTGGCTGTCTTTACAGAGTCCACTCCACTAATGCCGAGGTCAGCAATATCTTCAAGTATGCCTTGTCCAATAGTGTCTGGCACTTCAGGCTTATAGAAAACTTCGACTTTCCAGTTATTCATAGATTTTAATTCCATATTAAAAAGAGATGGTAACTTACAAGCACTTATTTATGATGAATTATTGAATAATTATACACGTCACATGTAGGAGCGATCTCCGAATCGCGACGGAAATTATGAATAGTCGGGAATCCAAATCAAGAAATCAACGGTATGAACGCCATTTAGGCGTTCCCCGGGTATGAATGCCTTTTGGCATTCCCCGGAGTTCCCTCCTACAAATCAAATGTCAAGTTAATTGTTAAATTTACTATAAAAAATCAACATTTTACGGATAACTCAAAATGGATACAAAACGGATTCGCTTATTAGTCTTCGGAGCACATCCCGACGATTGTGACATTAAAGCAGGTGGTATCGCAGCACTGTATGTCCAACAGGGACATCATGTAAAATTTGTTTCTGTTACAAACGGTGACGCAGGACACCATGAAATGGGCGGTGGTCCTTTAGCACAAAGGCGTAATGCCGAAGCACAAGCTGCCGCCGAAATAATCGGCATTGAATATGAATTGCTTGACAATCATGATGGTGAACTGATGCCAACATTAGAAAATCGGTATCAGATAATCCGTACTATTCGAGAATTCCGACCAGACTTGATTATGACGCACCGTCCTAACGATTACCATCCAGACCATCGTTATACATCAATACTTGTGCAGGACGCAGCCTATATGGTGACTGTGCCGAACGTTTGCGCGCTTACACCACATTTAGAGAAAAATCCGGTTATTGTCTATCTGAGCGATGGGTTCATGAAGCCTATCCCGTTTTCGCCAGATGTTGTTGTCGGTATTGACACTGTAGTGGAACAAAAAATTGGTATGCTCCATTGTCACGAATCGCAGTTCTATGAATGGCTACCTTACAACAGCGGTAACTTAAATGCCGTTCCCGATAGTGTGGAAGATCGACGTGAATGGCTTGCGGAACGTTTACGGAATCGTTTTAGTCGTGTAGCGGAAAACTACCGTGATCTGTTAGTAAAACTCTACGGTAAAAAAATTGGTGCTAACATTCAATATGCTGAAGCATTTGAATCCTGTGAATACGGTTCTTCACTGACAAACGAGAATTTGCCAATCCTTTTCCCTTTTTTCGAATAGCCTAAAAGCCATCTTTCCTATTTTCATTTGCAGTACAGCTGATTTTAAGGTATCCTATTAGTTGAGTTATAAATTACAACGGATTCGGAGTCTACTTATTTATATATGCCAACCGAACAAGCCGATCCAAAGGTGTTATTCTATATCGTCTTCGTTATCGGTATTATTTTTGCGATCGTAATGGTAATTCTTTTTTTTAATGCTGCACCCGCACGTTCAAACATTGAGGTGCATCGGGAATCATCTGAAGATGCTGCATGTCTGAAATGCCATCTGAAGGGTGACGAAAAATCACCGACAATGCCTCACCTCAATCTTGGTAGATGCAATCTCTGCCATGGATTAGCCAAGGAATCTCGCTGATTCGTAATATGGGCTTGCAAGCTGCGCCCTAAGTGCTATCCATATCACTTCCCCTTCTGCTTCGCGTGTCACAAGAAGGCATTGCAATCCATACTCCTCTAATACCTCCTGAACCTGTTTTAGTTCTGATTCCAAAATTCCAGAAAAAATGATCTGTCCTTCAGGGTGCAATCGCGAAGAACAATACGGTATTATCGGAAGAATTGCCTTTGTGAGAATATTTCCAACAATTAGATGGTATTTGTCTTGGACTACCTTAATTCCATCACCTTGATACAAACTGATTTGTTCTGTAACACCATTAATGGCAAAGTTTTTTTCTGCCACAGGAATTGCTGTTGGGTCAAGTTCAATCGCGTCAACATGTTTTGCACCTAACTTTATAGCGGCAATTGCGAGTATACCTGAACCTGTTCCAATATCAGCGAGGTGTTGATCTGGCTTAATCGTTTGCTCCAACATTTCCAGGCATAAACGTGTGGTCGGATGATAACCGGTGCCAAACGCCATGCCAGGATCAAGTCGAATTAGAATATCTGTTGTATCAGGGGAAATATCATGCCATGTCGGGGCAATCAGCAGGCGTTTTCCTATACGTTGGGGTGGAAAAGATGACTTCCATGCTTCTGTCCACTCTTCAGATTCAACTCGTTTTAAGTCAATTTTCGCAGGATGTGCTTGGATACCCCACGTTGGGAGTTTAGAAAGAAAATCTTTTAGTTTTTTTACTCTTGTGTTTACGCGGTCGTCCAGTGGATAATATGCGATGAGTGAAATTGTTGAATTGGCAGCATCTTTTAACTCAACCCCGAAAGCATCCATTTCAAAGAGGTAGTTTGCAACGGCTTCGGATGCGTCATCAGAAGTCGTCACGGTAATCCGCGCCCAATTCATAAATATGTTGCTTTTTCAACTTCCAGATACCAAATTCTATTTTTTGTCGTCATCATCGTGGTGAAAAAGCTTATCCCAAAATCCCTTTTGTCCAGATTCGACTGATTCATCTTGTAGTTCAGCAAATTGTTCTAAAAGTTTGCGTTGCTGTTCATTGAGATTTTTTGGTGTTACAATTCCGATCTTCACAACGAGGTCTCCAAAGCTTGAACTTCTATACTTTGGCATGCCTTTACCGTGTATACGTAACTGATCTCCGTACTGTGTGCCAGCAGGGATATTTAGTTTCTGTGGACCCTCAAGACTATTGATTTCAATCGCGCTACCGAGTGCTGCTTGGGCAAACGATACTTTAGCGGAAGTGATTAGATCGTTCCCGTCACGACTAAATTGCTGATGCGGTTGGATATGAATAACAACGAGTAGATCACCGGGAGGACCACCCAATGTTCCAGCTTCACCTTCTCCTTGCAATCGATATTCAATGCCGTTATCAACCCCTTTATCAATTTTCAGCTTTAATTCACGTTTCACTCTGATGCGTCCTTGTCCATTGCAATTTCGGCATGGACTTTGGATAATTTCTCCCTCACCGCGGCAGCGTGGACAAGGACGAGACATAGTGAAAAAACCTTGAGATTGCGTTATCTGTCCCCTTCCATAACACTGTGGACAAGTTTCAACAGTTGTGCCTCTTTCTGCTCCACTTCCCTTACATTCTGGACAAGATTCAATACGAGGCACTTCAATTGTTACTTCTTTGCCATTGAATGCATCTTCAAGTGAGATTTCAAGGTTATATTGTAGGCTGCGTCCTTGCTTAGGTCTATTTTGTGTTCTACCGAATCCGCCAAAAACGTCTCCGAATACTTCGCTGAAAATATCATCAAGGTTAACACCAAAATCAAAGCCGCTCGAAGCACCTTCAAGTCCGGCATGCCCAAATTGATCGTAACGTTGACGTTTTTCAGGTGTCCGCAGGACATCATAAGCTTCTGTGGCTTCTTTAAATTTTTCCTCAGCTTCTTTATTATCTGGATTTTTATCAGGATGGTATTTAATCGCTAATTTTCGGTAAGCCTTCTTAATTTCATTTTCATCAGCATCTCTGCCTACATCAAGAATATCATAATAATCCCGTTTTTGCACCATCTGTTTTCCTACCTACACTGTAGTTAAAAATTTTACTTACTCTTCTGTTGTGTCTTCAGTTTCTTGTTCCTCGTTGTCTTCAGAAGCAGGCTGCTGTTCAATTTTCCCTTTAGAAACCACAACTTGTGCGGCACGAAGAACTTGGCCATGCAATTGGTAACCACATCTGAATTCTTCTATTACATTTCCTTCTGGGACTTCTTCGGATTCAGTAGCAAAGACAGCTTCATGTTGGTTCGGATCAAACGAGTCACCAACCGCTGCTTCAATTGCTATGAGACCATGTATCTTTAGTGCATCCAAGAGTTGTTTATGAACTAATTGTACCCCTTCACTGAAATTTGAGAAATCTGATGAAGTCTCACTCAATTCAATTTTTCCATCAGCACTTTTAATCGCTGCTTCAAAACTATCCAACACTGGAATCAGACTCTCTACAATGTTTTTGTTAGCAAATTTAAGCTGTTTTTTTGCCTCGGTTTCTGTCCGTCTTTTTGAATTTTCGGCCTCAGCAGCAGTTCGTAGCAACCGTTCTCGTTCTTCCTCATATTGCTCACGCTCAGTTTCGGCAACTGCTTCAAGTTGTTTTTTAAAGTCTTCTTTGAGTGCCTCAAGTTCTGCCTCAACAGTTTCTATTGTGCGTCCCTCTGTCTCCGCGCCCACTTCATCAGACGCATCCGTTTCTTCTTCTGCCTCGTCAATGAGAAAATCGGGTCTTTTGGTGTTTTCTTTTTCTGTCTCTACTTCTATTACTACCTCATTATTTTCCGACATTATGAATTACCTCTTTTCCTTTTCAGTGAATTCTTTTACGTATCTCTCCAAAACTAAATAATTTTACCACCGTCTGAGCAATTTGTCAAATTGAAGTCATGATGCTTCGTTTTTGCCGACTTAATTCAAAAAGTAAAACACCCGTTGCTACGCCAATATTTAAGGATGACTGTCCAGCTGCCATAGGAATACGAACTAAGTCCGTGCAGCGTTCGCGCGTTTCATCCGATAATCCTGTATTTTCGTTACCGACAACAATTGCAGTCGGAGAGGTATATTCCATAGTATAGAGGTCATTTTCGGCTTTGGCTGTAGCACCGATGACTTTCCACCCTGATAATTTTAGTTGCTTAATCGCCAAATTAGTGCTTTCAACATGGAATATCGGCAGACGTCCAACAGCACCGCGCGAGGCACGAATACAATTTTTATGAAATGGACTCGCTCCATTACCACTGAGTAAAACTGCTGATATACCCGCAGCATCTGCTGTCCGTAATGTCATTCCCAGATTATCTGGGTTACCAACATTTTCAGTGATAAGCAAAGTGCAATTTCGGCTAAAGTGAATATTAAGTTGTCCAGATTCAGACAAAAAGGATGGATAGTTGAGATGGACCGAAGCAACTATTGAAGGTACGGGACGCGTTGTTGTGACTGAACCCATTACACCGTCATTAACCGAATAGCAAGATAAATTCTCATCAAATACCCGTTTTATGAATTTTTTCCCATCAGATGTTGAAACAAAGTCTACAGTATAGAGAATTGTTTCAATCGGTAGTCCATCTGCAACGGCACGTTCTACCATCATTTCCCCTTCAATAACGAATTGTGAATGTTCAAATTTGCCTTTTAAGGATGTCAATTTACGGATATGAGTTGCGACTGCATCTTTTCTCTTAGAAACAATTCGTTGTTCCGCTTTAGTATGACTTCCCCGTTTGATACCGCGAAAATATTTCCCCGAATCTGTTTGAATAAAGTTCCCATCTAATATGTCTTTAATTCTTGCTTCTATCCATTTTTCTGCTATGTGGAACATTCCTGCATATTGCCTTGGGAAGGCAAGCAGTAGTTCCCTTAAACTTCGTTCAGTTGTAGCAGTTAGGTAAACTCTGTAATCGGCATCTAATGTATCCTCTGGTTTCATCAGCATAGCACCGTCTATATTTAGCCACCCAGAGGTAAAGATCTGATAAGTCTGTTGCCATACACCTGTCTCGGCATAGGAACGGTATGCCTGTTTAAAATGGAGTACTTCCTCAGCATTCGGGTCAACTACTTCCAAGAATGTGATTAACTTATCGTAGTTTATCAAAAACTTCATTAGGACAGGTTTTCACCTGTCCCTCCATTTTCTTTGAAGATTGTTCCAAGATAGATTTCGCCCAACCGCAAGAATATCCAACTTGATCCTGCGTTGGAAGAACGCGCAACTTGTTTTTGAGACATCTTTCCAGAGTTAAATCCCTAAATTTCCATTTGCGGTATAAAGCGGAGTAGGTAAATCGCTAAGTTTTTTGATTGGTAAAATTGGGAGAGTTGGGCCAGAATCTATTATGGTTGGTCTTTTAGTTCTTGCAATTTCGCTTCTAAGTCCTCAACCCGTTTCTGGAGTTGGGTGAACTCTTGTAGCAGTTCTGGTAATTTTCGGATGGAGGCTTGAAGACGCAATTCTTGTTTATGTGGCCTGGCAGGAAATCCAGAAAGTTGACTACCGGGTGGCATATCTTTTGTCACTGCGGATTTAGCATAAAGGACACTATTTTCCCCAAGAGTTAGGTGTCCAACTACGCCAGATTGTCCAGCGATGTTTACCCGATCACCCAGAATGGCACTCCCAGCAACACCAGATTGTGCCGCCAAGCAACAATCTTTACCAACAACAACGTTGTGTGCAATTTGTACGAGATTATCAAGTTTCGTCCCGCTTTTGATAAGTGTTTCAGAGAGCGTTGCCCTATCAATTGTGGTATTGGCACCAATTTCAACATCGTCTTCAACAACGACTGTACCGATTTGTGGAATTTTATACGGGCTATGGTTAGTAGGATCGGGCATGAAACCAAAACCATCGCTGCCAATCACTGCACCACAGTGGATAATAACACGATCTCCAATGGTCACGTTTTCGCGAATACTTACTTGCGAATAGATTAAGCCATCGCATCCAATCTTACTGTCAGATCCGATATATACAAGCGGCATAATAACAGTGTCATTACCTATCTCAACATTGTCACCTATAACGCTGTGAGCTTGAATCGTAACACCTTCTCCCAATGTCACGTTCTCACCTATAATGGCAGTTTCATGAATTCCCGATTGAGGCTGTTGTGTTGTATCCCATGCGAATAATTCCAAAACCTTGACAAATCCCCAATATGGATTATCAACACAGATAGTCGGTTTTCCATTTCCAGAGACACCGTGCCCGATTATGATCGCAGAGGCTTGCGTTGTCGCAATAGCACCCAGATATTTTGAATTAGCGACAAAAGTAATCTGACTTGGTACTGCCTCTTTAATGCCAGAAACACCTGTAATTTCTATCTCGCCGTCACCAGATAGCTCACCACCTAAGTGATCACAAATATCCTTTAGTTTCATACGCATATATTCCTCATTCGGGCGAGTTACAGTGTAACTGAAACCGGCATTGGTTTTAAACTATGGTAGAGATTAGAATTAACGCTACATTCCTGAACTGTGAATCAACATCAAATGCACCAAATCAACGGTATGAATCCTGGAGCATGCCACAGGCGCATGCTTCTTTAGGCATTCCCCGTATGGCATTTGTCGGGAGGGAACTCCGATTCCCGACTGCTCCTCAGTTCTGTCGCGATTCGGAGATCGCTCCTACAGAGGAGTTGAGATCGATTGAATTCATTTTGCATTCTCAGTTGAAGTCTGAGGTTTTTCGGCATTTTCTATTTTCGGTTCTGCCTTCTCGGCATTGGCGTTAATTAATTTAATTAATTTTTCGGTTATATCGTATTTCTCATTAAAATAGAGAGCAGCTTGTTTATCAATAATGAGATCGTAATTTTCTTCTTTACCAACTTTAATGATAAGTTCTTCAAGTTCCTTAAAAATTGGTGTCATTAGTTCTTGGTTCTTTTCCAAGAGCGCTTGTCTACCTCGTTCAAACTCTTGCTGATGTTCTATCGTTTTTTGTTCAATTTGTTTCTCTAAATCAGCAATTTTTGGTTGTTCAAGAAAAAGTTCTGTTTTTGTTTTTTTCTCTCGCAGGGTTCTAATTTCTTCACCGATAGCGTCAAGTTTTTCTTTTAAGCGTTTCTCTGCAGCTTTGAGAAGTTTGTCAGTTTCAATTGCTTTTTGATAATTTAGTAAAACGCGATTGCTATCAACTACACCCAATTTGAACGCTTCTTGCCCGATACTCCCTGCCATTAAGCCGACTAAGAGCACCATTGAAAATATTACAAACACAAGTTTTTTCATAATTTATCCTTTTAATAAAACGAAATTGTATCTAATTCGTGTTGCTATGAAATTATGGTACATTATTGAATTAATAACACATATTTATCTGTAGGAGGGAACTCGGATTCCCGACTAAGATTGGCATTAGTCGCGATTCGGAGATCGCTCCTACCCGTGATGTGTGTAATTATTTCCATATTTCACCATAATGTAGTCATTGATTTCAGAAACAATGATTTGTTAATATGATTAAAAACCGGGACCGATTGTAAAGTAAAACCTGCCTTGTGGTGGTCGATTTTGTCGATCAAAACCGTATCCCCAACCAAAACGAGCCAACATGCCCAACATTTGCAGACGAGCTTCTACACCTGCCCCGCGTTTTATGTTAATTTGATTAATAATATTTGGCATGCTTTCATCCCACACCTGCCCAAAATCAAAGAAAACAGCAGTTGTGAGTTGTGGTGAAACAGGAATACGATACTCTAAGTTGGTAAAAAACATTTTATTGCCGCCAAAAGGATTGGGTATGTTTGATTCATCAGGATCAGGGTAAATTTCATAGTCCTCATAACCACGGATTGTATCAACACCGCCCAAGTAAAACCGCTCATAGAAAAGTTCTCTGTTATCCTCACTTTTACTTTTCATATAGCCAGCGCGCGCATGGATCGCAAAGACATGGTTCCACCAAGGGCTAAAAAACCAACTGGTGTCTGCATTATACTTCTGGAACTCGTTGTCGGCACCCAGGAATCCACCGGAATATTCATAAGAAATGGTGTTTGAACTTCCACCCATTGGGTCATAAAGCGAAGTACGGTAATCACGCGTATCGCGCCCTACTGCAAATAGAATGCTTCGTGTTGAACGATTATATTCTTCTCTATCCGGTGTGTTTGCTTTAACATGCTCATTACGAAACCTGACTGATGCGTCAATATCAAAAGCAATCGGCCGTCCGACCGACACAGATGCTCCCTTTGTGTCCCAAACATATCGGTCAGCCAAATAACCTTGATTTAGGGCTGCGCCAACTGTACTGTAGTATCGGCGAAAACGACGATTGTTGTAAAGATTGGCATTAAGCCGTGTTGGTGTGCCGAATATCCACGGTGTACCAACACGAAATTCTGCTGTATGGTGGTCGCGAGTACCTAACTCACCTTTTAGGTGTACACGGTAAGCTCGTCCAAATAGATTGTGCTGTCCGACTTCCGCCGTGCCAAAAATACCACCTTCGCTACCGTATCCACCACCAACACTGAGTGTTCCTGTTGTTGGTGATTCAGCAATATTTACAACAAGATTCTTTCGGCTATCGTTTTCAGTATCACTGGGAACGAAATCAACAGCACGAATAAATGGACCCATCTGGAAGAAACGTTGCCGCGCTTTACGGAGAGCTTTCACATCAAGCAATTCGTCCGATTTGATATTCAACCAGTCCAGTTCACGTCTAATCACAAAGTCCTTCGTTTTTGCTAACCCTCTGATTGGCACATTGTCAATAATTATAACATCACCTTGGTTAACTTGCAAGGTGATGTTGACGAGTGCGTTTGCTTCATCAAAAAACGGAACTGGCTTTACATCGGCAAGTAGATAACCTTTGTCATAATATATTTGCTGCAGCTCCCCAATTGATTCTTCAAAAGTATCACGGTTGAAAATTTCACCTTCAGCAGGGTCTAACATGTCTCGGATTTTTTGTTCGGAAAAGACGATTTTTTCTCCAGCCTCAAGCTGAACGTTATATGTTCCCACAGCATATTGGGCTCCCTCATCAACCGTTATATCAAGCATCAGCCCCGTTTTATCCTCAGAAAAACGCTTGGTGTGTCCTTCAATCTTTACTTGTGCGAATCCGAGGTCTTGGTAGTAATTACGAAGATTTAGACTTAAATCTTCTTCTTCAAACAACATTTCATCAAAATGTTTGCCCACACGCGTTTTCATCTTTTTTCGCAGTTTTTTTGCGTCAACCTTATCATTTCCGACAAAGTTAATTTCTGTGATTCTAACGCGTGGTCCCTCATCTATTTCAAATGTAATTTGAGTCGTGTTATTTTCTTCATTTCTATCATCGTGGACCTGTATGCTTACAAGATAATAACCCTTTTCGTGATATAAACTGCGGATTGCACGCTCGCTTTCCCAGCGAAGACGGTCACTGTAAATTTCTGAACGCCGTAAAGTGACCCTATCCATTAGTTTTCCAATGTCCAACTCGTCATTTCCAATAATGGTAATCCCTTCTACTTTAGGACTTTCATCAAGCAGAAAGATAATCTCAAATCCACCATCTTCGGCATTTCGTACATCTACGGCTATATCGTAGAAAAAACCAGTATCCTTGTAAAGACTTTCAATATCTTTCGTTAGCAGTTCCTCTGAGATTTCCTGTCCTACTTGCGTTTGAATGAGGGTTTGCAGCATTTCCTTTCGGAGTGATTGTACACCTTTAAACTCAATTTTTTTAACTATAAACGTATCATCAACCGATGAAGATACTTCTTCTGTTACTGCTGATTCAACCGGTTGCGTTTCATCTGCAGGTTTGGGGCCAAAGGTTGTATCTGTAGATTGACCTGCCCAGACAGCGAAACTCAGAATAAAGGAAAAGATAGAAATACTAACTAAACGAAAAGTAAAAATCGACGTGAATTTTTTTAAGCCGCTCATGGTTGAGTTCCTCCTTTATAGTTGAGTGGAATCATGTTATTGCTCTTCAAGCACCCTCTGCGTAGATTGGGGTGCCAAAATTGTTTGTTAGATGTCGAAATGCTGCAATAAGTTTTTGAGTTACTTTTCCCGGTTTCCCATCTCCAATAACACGTTGGTCAAGTTTAACAACAGGAATTACTTCTGCTGCTGTCCCTGTGAGGAAGCATTCATCTGCAATATAAAGATCATGTCGCGTAAATACACGTTCTTCTACTTGAAATCCTGCCTCGCGTGCAAGGGCAATCACGCTATTTCGAGTAACACCTTCCAAAATACCGATGTAGGGTGGTGGTGTAACGATTATCTCATTTTTAATCCAAAATATATTATCTCCGCTACATTCCACAACATACCCATCGTTATTGAGCATCAATGCTTCCACAGCCCCTGACTGTTTCGCCTCAATTTTCGCCAGAATATTATTTAGATAATTAAGAGATTTAACCCGTGGGTTGATTGCTTCAGGATAATTCCTGCGAACCGATACTGTGACAATTTCCAACCCATTTTCATAGAAATTTTGTGGGTATAATGTAATTTTGTCTGCAATAATTATAACTGATGGGTTCGGGCATTTATCAGGGTCAAGCCCTAAGTCACCTACGCCGCGTGTTACAACTAATCGAATGTATCCCTCGCGAAGTTGATTTCGACGGAGCGTTTCAAGCACTTTTTGCTTCATCTCATCAATTGGAATCGGGATTTGTAGCATAAGCGACTTTGCAGAATCGTAGAGCCTTTCTAAGTGTTCATCCAGCCTAAAGACAAATCCATTATAGCAACGAATGCCTTCAAAGACACCATCACCATAAAGTAATCCATGGTCGAACACGGAAATCTTTGCCTCCTCACGCGGTAAAAATTCTCCGTCGAGATAAATCAACATTACCTATACCTTCCTATGTACAAATGGTCTTATTGTTAGTCTGCTATTTTACCATCAACAAGTTGAACTGTCCGGTTTGCGCGGGCGGACAGCCGGGAATCGTGTGTTACAATAATAAATGTTTGATTGAACCGCTCATTTATATCCTGTAAAACATCAAGTACTGCTTCACTTGTTTTGTCGTCAATGTTACCTGTCGGTTCATCTGCCAGAACAACCTTAGGCTGATTGACCAAAGCTCTGGCAATTGCTACGCGTTGGCGTTCTCCTCCAGAAAGTTGCCCCGGAAAATGTCCAAGACGCTCGGAGAGACCGACACTTTCAAGAAGTATTTCTGCTTTTTTATAAGCGTCACTGCTGCTGTAACGATTTCCATCTTTGTCCACGGCATTTCTGGTATTTCTAATTAATCCACTCATAGCCACGTTTTCTAACGCTGTAAATTCTGGCAGCAATTGGTGAAACTGAAACACAAAACCGATTGCGTCATTCCTAAATCGCGTGAGTTCTCGTTCAGAAAAAGCCGTGATGTCTTCATCCTCGTAAAAAATGTTCCCGTCTGTAGGACGGTCCAGTGTCCCTATGATATGTAATAAAGTGCTTTTTCCTACACCTGATGCTCCCATTATCGCGAGTATCTCTGATTTATGAATTTCAAGATTCACGCCTTTTAGCACTTTAAGTTCTATATCACCATCATAAAAGGATTTGTGTAAATTGTCAATTCTTATTAGTTTATCCATTATTAGAAGTACACGCATTAGTGTTAGCTTATAGTAAAACCTATAATTAATGGGACACTTCTGTAGCGCAAACTGTTAGTTTACGGCGTTTTATGCACAAACTGACAGTTTGTGCTACAACTTCTGTTGTCCGTTATGTTTCCAAAATAGGTTTATCAAGTGTCCCAATAATTTCAAAGTTCACTATAATTTGGCTTTATTCATACTGCAACGCCTCAATCGGTTTCAAATTTGATGCTTGCCATGCTGGATATATTGTCGCAAGCCAACAGATTGCGAATGAGAGTAGGTTTATGAAACCTACAAAGAACCAATTTACTTTTATTGGTAGTTGATTCATTTGGTAAATGGCACTCAAACCTAATTCTTTCAGGGAAATGGGTGTGACATAACAGAAAAGTATAAAACCAATTGCAAAAAGTCCGAGTGCAAAAAACGTCGGTTTCCATATTGACAATAACTTCTGCCACGATTTTATCAACACAACAATCCAGAAGATTACCAACGCGATTACTCCTAAGATTATCAAAACAGTTCTCATCGTTGATGATAGAATCAAAAACGGTGTTATAAACATATTTATGCTGAATATTATTGCAAAGATGATGAACGTAACACTGACAGTACCAATACGCCGGTACGCAATTCCGATCACAGAGCAACTTAATATCCCAATACAAACATTCGCAATCCAAGGGGAAGGCCGCATTACATTGGTACTCAGAAGCCAACATATATAAAGCCCCAATGCAGTTCCCGCTAATGTTCCCAACATGCCAATGACACAGCCTTTAATCATGAAGATTCCCATAATATCTCTGCGCGATGCCCCGAGTGTACGTAGCATTCCGACATCTCGCGTTTTTTCCATGACCGTCATTATCAAGGTGCTTGCGATGTTAAAGGCAGCAACCAAAATTATGAGCGCTTCTATGACAACCGTTGCCATCTTTTCCAATTTCAATGCAGCAAACAACGGTGCATGCGTATCTAACCATGTATTAGTTGTAGGCATCTCAAGAATATCAAAATCCGCTGCTGCTGCTATATGCTCACCAATTTTCGGAGCAAGGTCGGCATCTTCCAATCGAATTAAAATAAAATTGATTTTCCCACCTACTTGATAAATTTTTTGGGCAGTTTCTAAGTCAATAAATGCCATGCGGTTGTCGTAAACAGCCAATTCGGATTCGTAAAATCCGATTACAACAAAATTTCTGATAAGTGGTGTAAAAGCACCAAGCGCCGATTTGTCTTCCACCAATTTTACGACAAGACGTAGGACATCACCCTCGTTTACAGTGAGACGTTGTGCTAATCGTGAGCCAAGAACAATTCCTCCAGTAATCGTTTCATCATTTAAAAAACGTGCTTCTTCTATTAGAGGATCATTTTGAAAATTATACGAACCTTTCACAAACTTTGTGAAACCTGTAACTTTATCCTCAACTTCTGGTTCAATTCCTTTAATGATAATTACGTCTTCAATTTGTTCGCTACCTTCGCGAAAAACAGCAAGTTGGGAATAAACAACAGGCGATGCGGCGACTACCCCCTCAACTCTTTTAATCGCTTCAATTTTGTTTTGATAATCACTATAGAACCCATTGTCAATCAATCTTAGAACTACATGTGCTTCATTTGCAAGAAATCGCTCTTTGAGACCATGTTCTACACCATCTAAAACAGCGATCACTAAAATAACAGTCGCAACACCGAGACCAACCCCTGCAATGGAAATAATACTAATAATAGAAATAAAAGACTGTTTTCTACGTGAAAGCAGATATCGCGAGGCTACGAACCATTCAAATTTCATATATTAAAAATGCTGTTTAGAATAGACAATCAAAGGCATCAGTAGCCTGCTGAAGTTAATGATGTTTTTTATCCAATTAAACGACTTGTGCTAGTTACGTGATAGTTTTGTTGTTTTTTACAACTTTTCATATTTGTAGGAGCGATCTCCGAATCGCGACCCGTTTGTCGTCGGGAATCGGAGTTCCCTCCTACTTTTGAGGTCATCAGGTATCGGAAAAGTTACGGAATTCAACCCAAACGAGACGGACATGTGAAATATAAACATACCAATGTTAACTAGCACAACGCGTCAATTAAGATTTAAAGTTTTGATTTTGTATACTGTATTTAACTAAATCTTCAAGTTTGCCCCACTTTTCCACCCCTTTTGGGAAGTCCTCTTCAAATTGCATGCCTATCTTTTTCAAAACACGTCCCGACGCAGGATTTCGTTGAAAATAAAAAGCATGGATACTCGTCAAACCTAAAACGTCAAAAGCATAAGTTACGAGTGCCTTCGCAGCTTCTGTACAATACCCACTATTCCAATACGGTTTACCGACCCAATAACCGAGTTCTCCAATCTTTTCGGTTTGGTCAATACCTATACCGATTGCACCAATCAAAATTGTCTCTTCTGTTTTTTCAGTATCTTTAAGCGTTATCGCCAGATTGATTCCTGATCCCTTCTCAAAAGCTGGTTGATGGGTACTAATCCACTCTTCTGCCATTCCATCTTCATAAGGGTGTGGAATTGCACATGTGGTGGATGCTACATCACGATCACCCGCGAAACGCTTCACATCAGGAGCGTCATCAAGCGTAAAAGGACGGAGTATTAGCCTTTCTGTGTGGAGCGTTCGAGCGGTTTTCATACTAATTCTCTGGACGCATCTGCGGAAATAGAATCACATCCCGTATAGAGTATTGATCCGTCAACAGCATGGTTAACCTGTCAATTCCGATACCGAGTCCACCCGTGGGTGGCATGCCATATTCCAACGCACGCAAATAATCTTCATCAACCATAAATGCTTCTTCATCACCTTTTGCTAAATTGCTTGCTTGTTCCATGAAGCGCTGGCGTTGGTCAATCGGGTCATTCAGCTCACTGAAGGCGTTGCCAACTTCCATGCCGCTGATAAAAAATTCAAACCGTTCTACGAGTTCTGGATTCTCTGGTTTCTTTTTTGCAAATGGGGATACTTCGATCGGATAGTCATAGATAAACGTCGGTTGAATTAGTTTCGACTCTACATAAATGTCAAATAGTTCTGCAATAATTTCACCTTTTGATTCGTCTCCTGCTAATTCAACACCTGCGTTTACTGCCTTTGTATAGAGTTCATGAGCAGAAAGGGCATCAGGATCAAAATCGCTATGTTCCTGAATTGACTCTACCATAGTTATTCTTCGCCATGGTGGCGTAAAATCTATTTCCTGATCCTGATAGGTGATTTTTGTTGTGCCGTGAAGTTTTTCTACCGTTTGGGCAATCAGATTTTCCGTTAGTTCCATTACATCAAGGTAATCTGCATAAGCGAGATAGAGTTCAAGCATCGTAAACTCGGGATTATGATCTCTGTCCATGCCTTCGTTGCGGAAGTCCCGCGAAAATTCGTATACTCTATCAAACCCTCCTACTATGAGACGTTTTAAGTAAAGTTCGTTTGCAATTCGGAGATACAAAGGTTGGTCTAAAGTATTATGATACGTTGTGAAAGGGCGTGCACTCGCGCCACCGTAGATTGGTTGTAGGACAGGCGTTTCTACTTCAATAAAATTTTGTTCATTGAGCATGTCCCGAATAGCTTGGACAATCTGTGTCCTCTTGACAAAAACTTCCTTAACTTCAGGATTCATGATAAGATCAGCATAACGTTGTCTATAACGAGTCTGCTTATCTTGTAAGCCGTGCCATTTTTCTGGGAGGGGTCGGATAGACTTGGAGAGTAGTTCTACTGCATCAGCGAGGATTGTTAATTCACCTGTGCGTGTACGGAAAACGACACCGCTTGCGCCGATAATATCACCAACATCAAATCGGCGATATACCTTATAAGATTCTGCTCCGACATCGTCTCGGCGCACATAGATTTGGATTTGTCCGGTACTATCTTGCAAATGCGCAAAGCTGCTTTTCCCATGATCTCGCTTGGTCATAATTCTACCAGCGATAGTAACTCGGTTGGCTTCGTCAGGTGTTTCATTGATATCTTCGAATTCTTTTTGAATGGCTAACATCGTATGTGTTGGGACGAACTTATGCGGATAAGGGTCAATACCTATTTCACGGATTTCATTTAATTTTTCTTTGCGTTGGCGCATTAACTCATTTGTTTCTTCCATACATCTATCCTCCTTTCTATCTTCTGATCATATTAATTATACTCTTATTTCTTGTCCGATGCAACATGAAACTGGAAAATCCATAGTCATTCAATTTTCCAATAATCTCTAACTTCTTTCAAGTGTCTCTTCCTGTAGGAGCGACCTCCCGCTCGCGACCGTGTGTAAAATATTGAGAAAGACCCGACAATTGAATGGTTCTGTGGAAAATCATCTACGCTTGAGTTCAACCCATTTTACCAAGCGTTTGCCGATTGCGGTTACGCTGAGTGCTTTTCTAACAGACGATGATTGAACACCCATTGCGGAAGCTGGACTATCCTCTTTAAGCCTATAGTCCCCTCTGTTTGCATCAACGAATAGAGGATCCGCATCAATGTTATTTATGTATGTAAACCAGACTCCATCAGGTTCGTGACCGATTCCTTCAAGACCTTCCCGAATATCACATGACTTTATGGTTATCAACCTACCTGCCCCAGCAAATTCAGCATGATCACCATTTGTATTATTGTTCCAAACAATAGAATTGGACAAGTTAAAAAATGAGATATCGACAAAAGCGAATACGCCTCCTCCTTCTGCGTTTGCGGTATTACGCGTAATTGTACAGTGCGTAATTTCTGCGTGCCCCCACTTTGAATGTACATAGATTCCACCACCAGACTTTGTTGCGAGGTTTTGCGCGATAACACAGTCAGAGACATCAATTATTGACGATCCATCACAGTAAATGCCACCTCCGAATTCTGCCTTGTTTCGTGTAATAATAGAATCAGTAATGTTCATATAGGAGTAGAATCGGCATTCAATGCCACTACCACTGTTCTGTGTAATGAGGCAATTGGTTATAGGATTTTTGCTTCGTGCGAAATGGTTATAGACAATACCCATGCCATTATTCAGAGACACTGTGCAATCCTTTATAACGGGGTTCACATCGTCATAACAGAAAACGCCATCACCTTCATTCTTTGAAATTGTGCAATTGATTAAACTCGGCTGACTTTTGTTTTGTGTCGTACTTCCTGTAAAGAGAACACCGGCACCGTAATCAGAATTTGCGCTATTGTCTATAATTTTGCATGCAATTATGACCGCATCAGAACTAAAGCAGTAAATTCCACCGCCGCCACGACCGCGTAAAGAAGGGACAACCGATCGGTTTTCGGTGATCACACAATTTTTAATTGTCGGTGAAGCGTTGTTGCAATAGATTCCACCACCTAACTCATGCACACCATTTCTGATTGTAAATCCGTCCAATACGGAGGCATCTGTTTCATCGTTGTGGAACGTGAAACCTCTTGTCTCGTTAACTTCTCCACAATCTATGATTGTTGCTTTTGCACCATTCAGTGATTTAACAGTAATCTGTTTTCCTTTAAAATCTATATTGACGTTTCCTGCGCCTCTGTAAATACCGTCAGCCACTAAAACCGTGTCACCATCTTTTGCAGCGTTTATACCGGATTGAATTGTGGGGCGATCTGCAGGAACATTAATCGTTGCAGCAAATAATTGAATGTTCACACAAAGTAAGCTTAGGATGATAGAAAAGCATACATAACATCTATATTTTTGCATGTCTCCCTCACCTTCAACTATCAATTATTTTCTGTCGCCTTCATTTTCAAAAAACTCTCAATAAACGTATCTATATCACCATTCAAGACAGACTCAACGTTGCCTGTCTCAACATTTGTTCTTGTATCTTTGACCCGTTGATAAGGATGTAGTACATAAGATCGGATTTGGCTTCCGAAGTCAATACCTCGTCTTTCCGGTTGTAGTTTAGCAAGTTCTTCGTCACGTTGCGCTCTAAAATGGATATATAGGCGAGAACGCAACTCCTTCATAGCAATTTCTCGGTTTTTGTGCTGCGAACGTTCATTCTGGCACTGCACCATAATTCCTGTCGGAATATGCGTAATTCGGACTGCGGAGTCCGTAACATTAACATGTTGTCCACCAGCACCACTGGCTCGATAGGTATCAATCCGCAGGTCTTCGTTATTGATTTCAACATCAACACTCTCGTCAATTTCTGGTGTAACGTGCACCGCCGCAAATGAAGTATGACGTCTTTTGTTAAAATCAAAAGGGGATAAACGAACAAGACGATGTACACCCGATTCTGCTTGCAGGTATCCATAAGCAGATGCACCTTTGACAAAAATTGTTGCGCCTTTAATTCCTGCTTCATCTCCAGGCGTAAGGTCAGCGATTTCAGCCGTATATTTATGCTTGTCGCACCAACGGAGGTACATCCGCATCAACATGCCTGCCCAATCTTGTGCATCAACACCGCCTGCCCCAGGATTAATGCAAAGAATTGCGTTGTTCTCATCAAATTCCCCATTTAACATTAAACGCAGCTCCATTTTCTCTAACTGCGTCGTAACTGTTGCGACACCGTTCTGAATTTCTGGCTCCAAACTGGAATCGTTCTCTTCAATGGCAAGTTCAATGAGAACCTGTAGATCGTCAATAGCACTCTCTATTTTTTCATATTCACCAATTTTATCTTTTAGGGCAGCAATACGTTGATTTACTGTTTGTACTCGCTGCGAATTCCCCCAAAAATCTGGTGCCATTGCCTCTTTTTCAAGTTCTTCCAATTCTCTTTGTTTTGTGGACAGGTCAAAGATACCCCCTGAGTTCACGAAGTTGATTTGTCACGGCATCAATTTCTATTTTTAAGTCTGTAAGCATTTATATCCTTTCAATTATCTATGATTTTAGGCTTTGTGTATCGTATTGCAACTCTATAAGCAATACATAGTATGCTAAGCACTAAACAGAAGATAGGCAACCAATCACCATATCGTGTATAAAACGTCTGTTTTCCTTCTGATAATGCTACATCTGCAATTAAGAACTCTTCATCAGTTTGGGGTGTGACAAATGGTGTCGTAATCTGTCCAAAACTGTCAACAACACATGAGTATCCGCCATTCGCGCAGCGAAAAACAGCAATTCGATTCTCAACCGCGCGCAAAGGTACCATTGCCAGATGCAACTCAGGGAAAGCTGTACCAACAAACCATGCATCATTCGTAAGAATACCCATTGCATCTGCACCTTTTTTTACGAACTGCCGAAAATGACTCGGAAAGGCGGATTCAAAGCAAATTGATGCCCCGACTTCTATTTGTTCTTTGTTAGTTTGCATAGTTCCAACGTTTGTTATTGGTAAAAGGTTTACTGTTTTTCCGTGTTCAAACGGGCGAAATTGAACAAAATTGGGTAGAAAATCTGCCAAAGGCACATATTCTCCAAATGGCACAAGGTGCATCTTGGCATACTTACCAAGTATTTCACCCTCTGATGAAACTGATATAACTCGGTTGTAGATGTCACCGAACGCATCAGGATCAGTAGCACCTATAAGCATTGGAATTCCACCAATTTCACCGAGCATCTTTTTAAAATGATTGTTGTAATTGACCCATTCACCAGACAAAACTTGTCCTCTAACTGTCGTTTCAGGCCAAATAATTACATCTGGGTTGTGAACTGCACTTTTTCGTGTTAAATTGATATATCTTGCAAATATCTTTGGAAAATACTTTGATTCCCATTTCTCAATTTGCGAAATATTTCCTGGAATAATTGCCACCTTCATACTTTTTTGCGGCTTTTTTTTAGTTGTCCCTATTACAGCATATCCATAAATCAGACATATCATTGCTAACAAGCAAGGAACAATTACTGCCATTAATTCTTTTCGCCACTCGTGTTTACGTCGAATTAATGTTGCAATCCCTGCATTGAAAAATACAATCACAAAGCTAATACCGTAAACACCAGTTAGCGACGCGATTTGAATTCCTGGCAGATATTTCCACTGTGAATAACCGATGTTACCCCAGGGAAAGCCTGTTAATAGCCAGCTACGTACCCATTCTAAGCTAACCCAGATAGCGGCAACCCCTAATGGAAATAGAATACCTGATTGCCACGGTAACTGATGTACTAATACCGCAAAGACTGCAAAATAGAGTGCTGTATACCCTACTAAAAGTATGTAGCCAAGCGATGTCACAAAGATATTCGCATAAGGATATAAGAGGACGATTGCGAAAAGTAGACCTGCGAAAAACAGAAAACCTGCTACATAGCCTACGAGAAATGCTGATTTCCAATTCTCAACTGGTTCAAGTGCTACCAATAAAGGGATTAACGCGATCCACGCAAATGGGAAAAAATTAACGCTGGGAAAACTACAGAACAAAATTATGCCTGAACTTGCAGCGAGCAAATATCGGTAACGTTTTACAAAATCCAAAATGTATTCCACAAGATAGGTATAAAGTTTACAAAACTTACGCAAACTGAAGTGAAAAAGGGAATATTGGACTTAAAAAGTCGTTATTTCAGCATTTTAACCCTCTAAATCCGCCTTCTCAAGGGGCTTTAAGAGAAAATGCGTAAGTCCTGAGTTTAGATAAATATTAACATATCAACTTGAATGTGTCAATATAAATACAGTCCTTATGCCCGTCTAATCTGATAAATCACCGCATTCCGTATCGTTGTTACCACCCTGAACTGTACAAAACCCTATGAGATTAAACCACACAGCAGGTAAAAAATGCGATATAGGGCAATCTGAACCCCTTTTTTGATAAATTAGGAAAAAAACTTGACAAAAAATTATAAAAAGGTATAATACTTGGAACATGTGAGAAATCACTTGTATGAAGATTAAGTTTTTAATTCGGTAATTTAACTCAAGTTGCTACCTACAAGATTTTAGACGTTCAAACCGTTTTTAATAGAAAATTCTTCATTTTTCTTAAGATTTCGTAGCGCAAACTGTCAGTTGGCATCCTCACAGACACAATCTAACAGATTGGCTACATAGGTGGTAACATAAGTTATAATATGAAATAATATGTTATTATGGTACACAGATTAGTATGGTACAATGGGTGCGGTTTCTCCAAGCTCACATACTTAACGCGAAACTCACGTAAAAGTGAGATTCATTTTTTAGGAGGTAGAACAGCATGAAAACTATGTTGGTATTAGCAGGATTTGTGTTGATGATAGCCTATTGTGTTATCAGCACGAGCGACATCGCACAGGCGGAGGAAGTCTTGGGAGTAGGAACGGATTCACTGCTCGGAGGAGACCTAACCGACCCTGAAGATGATGGTAATCCTGAAGCAGATGACGGTTACGACGCTATTTTCACAGCAAACGATGAACCCGGATTTGCAGGTGGAGAATTTGCGTTTAACGTCTTTGATAACGTACTTGGCCCTGGCAATGCCAAATGGTGCTGAGGACGTGGAGGCGGCATTCCGGAGGAAGGCCTACACGTAACAGCTGAGTTTGAGGAACCTTATGCATTGACACACTTCACCGTATCTTCAGCGAACGATGTTCCTGCAAGAGACCCTACAGTGTGGGAGGTTCAGGGATCGAATGACGGCGAAGATTTTACGACCATCTACGCTCACGACGGAGATAGCTTTTGGGATCAGCGGCTGCAAGTCGTCCTTTTTGAAGCAGGCGAAGATTACGACCGTCAAAAAATCGGGTATAAGTTTTTTCGGCATGTTACTTTTGACACCGTAGCGAACCCGGCTGGGGCGTACTTTCAAATTGGCGAAATTGAGTTTTTCGGTGATGATAGTTATCCCGTAGACCCTAAGTCCAAGCTCACAACCAAATGGGGAAGCATCAAAAACATCCGATAAGCGCAAATATCAGACATTTTCTAAATCGGCTTGAATCCAGTAATAACTTGGGTTTGAGCCGTTTTTCATATCCGCTTGAAGCTGAAAGAAATATGATGTTGAGTCAGTTGTCATATCTGAACATCGCCATTTCAATAGCTGAAACCTATTACAGTAACTTGGAACAAATGGCAGCAGCGTTATAAGCTGAAATCAACAGACATAGAAATGTGAGTGGAAACTAAATTAGGAGGTCGTATCATGCAAATACGCGTCGTGCTTTTTTGGGGTGCATTCTTATTTATAGGCTTTCTCTGTGTGGTGGGTCTGTTTCAATTATCGCAGTCCCCCGATGAAACAGAGAAACCGACTGCCACGGTTTTAGAAGAAACCGATAAGGTCAAGAGTGTGCCGCAACCTGAAGAAACCGATAAGGTTGAAGTCCGGGATAAGGTTGTGCCTGTGATGTCTCCTGTTTTGGATACAAACGCCCTTGCAGCAGAAATGTTGTCAAAGATAAGCCCTGCGACTTTAGAAGCGGCAAAACAGAACGGCGTAAACCTTAATAAGCTTTTGGATACTTCTATAGATGTCGGCGATCTTGGTATTGATGCTTCGCAAATCCTAAAAGAATGGGGGTTTGACAGTTGGGATGAATATATGGCGTCTCTGGCCAACACCCCACTGCCAACGGACAGTGACGGTAATCCGATTAAACCTGTAAATCGGACGCCACAGGAAATCGAAGCCTCTATCAAGAAACTGGAAACAGAAATTGAAGCAGCGTTGTTGTGGCTGCAAGAGAACCCAGAGCCTCGCGGGGGTTATTTTGACGCTGCCCAAAGGCAGCAGCGTTACCAACGTCTCTCTGAACAATTATCAAGTTATTTTATATTTGATGAAAGCGGTCGGATTGTTGGGGAAACCGAGTTAGCAAAACGACTTCGCGAAATGGATAATCCATCATTTGATGAGAGTCCCCGGACACCCGCATTAGAGAATCCTGTGACACCGTCGGGGAACTCCCCACAGAAATGGAGTCCTGATACATTCCGCACGACAACGCGGGCAAATCTGTCGCAGTTGAGTCGTAACATCAACAAACAATACTTTGATGTGATTGTATCTCCCTATCTGACACAAGATGAGTTTGACACGTTATATCCAACCCGTGCTGCGCGTCAAGAACTACAACAGCGGCAGTCCGCGCTACAGTCGGAACTTGTCAAACAGGTTCGTAAGTTGTTGTCACCCAATAGGGAGAATCGTTCACAAGAGGTTAGTATTATTCAAGACGTGCTGCGCGGCGATTATGGCAACGATATTGCCGATGGCGTTATCAAACAGCTCAATGAATAATGCACACCTTGTTTCAACCGAATGTGCAGGTGACCCCACGTTACCTGCACACTTAAAAGAAGTCTATTATGAAACGTTACAAAGTTTCAATGATTTTACCGTTACCGCTGTCTTTGCAATAGGTGGAGTAAGCAGAATACTTACGGCTATCAAGACAGCCCAGGGCATCATGTCTCTTGCTAAAGAAGTCCTCAGTACTCAACAGTATCATTGATTTGAAAGCGAAAAAATGGAATGGTGCAGACGCGAGATGAGTTGGAGATATCTTTATTCCTCGTAATGAATAACTTTTGCTATGCGACTGTCTGCGGGTTCTATGATTAAGACCCGCAGACACCATTTACAAGGAGCCATGCTATGAAAATAAAAAGTCGTCTGACCCTTTTACCTGTGTTGGTCCTTCTTGCTATTTTCCTGTTTTGTGCGTTGAATGTTCACGGAAAAATAGTGTTCCAAGCGAAACAGAAGCATTTGGGAGATAAATTCTATCATATCTATGCGATGGAGGATGACGGCAGCAACGTACGCAGAATTACGCCCTCCCATCGTTATGATAGGACGCCGCGATGGTTTCCTGATGGGAAACGGATCGTATTCGAAAGAGACTGGGGGGAAGGCAGATGGAACACAGGGAAGACAATGCATAGAGAATTCTTCATCATAGATGCAACAGGCAGCAATGAACACAGCTTTATGGCGGACACCCATCGAACAGGTGCACACGCTACCCCCTCTCCAGATGGTAGATACATCGCCTTTAGCAGTCTCCGGACGGGCGAGTTAGATATTTACGTCTACGACTTAGCACGTGACAAACTCACCGCGCTGACAAATAACAAAATAGAAGGGGGGTATACCCACTCTCCGAGGTGGTCTCCTGACGGCAGCCGGATTGTTTATGACAATGGAGACGCTATCTGGGTCATGAATGCCGATGGTGGCAGAAAAGAACAGATCGTCCCTGCCCCTGCCACCCTTACTTTCCGTGGTTATGCGTGTTGGTCCCCCTCTAGTAGATACATCATGTATTATGAGACAGAGGTGAATCCCGCAGCGAGACGCCTTATTGTTCATAAGGTGTCCACGGACGCGCGCGATGTCCACAATTTGCCCGTACCGGAGGGAAAATATGGGCAGGTGGCCGGTTTAACGTGGATGGGTGATGATAACACAGTGCTGCTTTCATATAAAGAAGCTGGGGGCACCCGTAATATCTATCGGTATGATCTGAATAGCCGTCGGATGACGAAACTCACCGATTTTCCACAAGGGCATGCGTACTTTCCGCATTGGGTTGAAGGGCCGCTTGCCGTGTCTCCTGCGGAGAAAGTGACGACTCGCTGGGGATATTTGAAGCAAAAGTTAGCGCAGTAGGAAACAAAAAACGATTTCTAACACAGGCAGGTATCCATTTGGGTATCTGCCTATTTCTTTTTGTTAAATGTAAACCTGAAAAAGTGATTTACGTTAAAATATGTGTTATAATAAATATAGACAAAAATGTTAACAAATACAGATAAAGAGGAGGTACAGTTTGTAGTGTTACCTAATATAGGACTTATGCAATTATGGCGTGCTTTGATGATGAGAAATTTGACACTACTTTTATTGGCGGTTTTCTTTTTACCAACCACAGTCTTTGCGGGACCAGGTAGGACAGGCGCGCAAATTCTGAATTTAGGCGGCGGTGCTCGTGCAAGAGCCTTGGGTGATGCATTTTCGGCTATGTCCGGTGATGTAACCGCGTCGCTTTGGAATCCAAGTGGGTTGGCGGAGATGCCAGAAAGCAAATTACGGGCTGGTCAAAAAGGGGCGCAAGCCTCTATGTTTTACACAGATTATAGTGCACCATTTGGTGAAGCAGGCGAGGGATTATATTACACTTTCATTTCTGGGGCAATGCCGCTTGGAGATGCCGGAACTGTTGGGGCAACCCTCCAGTTGCAAGGACAAGGCACTATACAAGTAACCAGTGATTCACCCGATGTACTTCGCGAAGAAAGCCTTGGCACGAACATGGCGTTGACCTTTACATACGCTGACAGAATAACAGATTCTTTAGCAGCTGGCATCAATGGTAAGATGATTCGGATGGTGCTTGGTAGAGAGAACGGAAGTTCTTATGCAGTTGATTTGGGAATGCAGTATCTTCTGCCTTTCGATCTGATACCTACGACTTTGGGTGTGGTCGTACAGAACATTGGCCCCGGTATCTCGTTTATTGATGAAAACCAAGCAGATCCATTACCGAGAATGCTCAGAGTTGGGACTTCCACGAGTCTCTACCATGATAGGTTTAACCATCTTCGCTTTGTAAGTGGAATTTCAGCGTATATTGATAAGTTGAGAGAAGATGAGACAGAATTGCAGGCGGATCTGGAACGGCTTAACGTAGACAGGACTGAAAAACTAACGGAAGAGCAGTTGCTTTCCGATAGAGGTGTTGGTCTTCGTGCATTTGAATGGCGACATCTGCAAAAAAATCTTGGCTTAGAATACTGGCTTGGTAACCTATTAGCACTAAGGGTTGGCTACAAATCTGAACCAGGAATTAATCTTCCTGCGTTAACAGATTATATTACTTACGGTATTGGGGTAAAAGTGTATCTATTCAATTTAGACATAACTTATGGACCCCGTTTTGGTCCAAGCCAAGCGAGACTTATTGAAGCAACAGGAGTCGTTGCCTTTTAAAATTATTCAAGTAGATTTTTTCAACTATAGTTTTGGACCTTTGTTGAGACTTCTTTCATTGTAGGAGCGACCTCAAGGTCTCGACTTTTGACAACGTCATTTAAAATAATTATTTTATGGTGGATCTTAGCATTATTTATTTATCCTGCGCCAGCGAGGTTAGGAAACCTCGCCTACAGGGGCGAAAATCCAGTGCCAGCGAGGTTAGGAAACCTCGCCTACAGGGGCGAAAATATCTATTTCTTTTATAATTCACCACAGTTATTTTGAGGTAACATCAATAAAGTGAAATCTAACCTTACTATCTTTATATCTCTGACAATTTTCTGTTTTTCGTCAAGTATGTGTCTATCATCGAATGAATCTCAGACAGATCCATTAACATATTTCCATCTGAATTCCAACCTCGGAATCCGGGTGTTGGCGCAACAATCTACTGTTTCAGCGGCAACAACCGAAAACCTTGTATCCCTGAAGTCCCCGAATGAAGCATTTCTATATTCGCTTGCTATTCCAGGGATGGGGCAGCTGTACACTGGTGCCAAGCACGGCTATATCTATACGGCTGCAGAAGTCGGTTTACTTGTCACCTATTTTATCCTGCGAAAAAATGCCGTGAACACTCGTGACGAATACCGCGAGGTCGTTAGGAAGAATATAATCTTTGAAGGTCCTGGGAATTTTGAAGCGTGGGATCCAATTGAAGATTTTGAACACGCCACACAATATGAGAACTGGAACCATGTCTATGATTCAGAGGAAACGCATAATCGTACAGGCAAGTGGTACTGGAAAGACCTTGACCCGTCATTAAAAAATGAACGAGATAACGCTATTGAGTTTGATTCAAAATACCGGTTAGAGGCTTTCGACCTAAGACAAAAAGCGAATGACACATTTCAAAACGCACGTACAGTTTTAGGTTTGGTGATTTTAAACCATGTTTTCAGTGCGGTGGAAGCGCGTATCACGACGAAACGTTGGAACAGAAAGCAACAACAGACTCGTTCACTTGAGATAGGTGTGCAAACTGATACGTCAACAGGGGCACTCAGAGGGATACTCGTTTTTAAGAAAAAGTTTTAAAAGGAGGAACTTATGCCATTAGCGTTACCGCATCTTTTGGACGTTCTAAATTCAGTTACCGCAATTCCAATTATTCCTTTCAAAAAGGGCAAAATTGATTACGTTGGACATGCAAAGAACATCGATTATTTAATGACCAACAACTACCTTGATGAAGGACGAAAACGCGTCATCGCCATTGCGGGTACCAGTCTTATACACCACATCGCTGAAACGCAACAGTTACGTCTCATTGAAAAAACAGGTCAGCAGATGGGTGATGACGGTATCCTCATATCAGGAATCGTTCCGAATCCAATTAGACAAGCAGGACAACTTATTGAAGCACAGTCTGAACTCAATAAACCACCGGACGCATATCTGTTAATGCCATTAACTGGGGTTTCAAATCCCGAGGGTATCTATGAAGAATATATGAAATTAGGTGAACATTACGGAAGCAAATGTGATGCAAGGTTTCTTTACTATTTTCGGCAAAAACGCGACTTAGAAGCAGTTATCCGATTGTTAAACGATTCGCCATATTTTATCGGTGTAAAAATTGGCACTGATGAAAATGATGTACAGCCACTTATTGAAGGTGTTGGCGACAGTGGAATTGTGATGTGGGGTATCGGTGACAGGTGCACACGTCCAGCACAACTCGGTACAAAAGGACATACGTCCGGTATTGCAGTCGCTTATGTCCGCGCTTCAGACGAAATCAACAATGCCCAACGTCGTGGTGATTATGAAACCTCTGCACGCATTGAAGCAGACATTGCACCGCTTGAAGAGATCCGTTTCATGAACGAGCGCGTGTATAACTATTCTGCTGTTGTTGAAGCGATGATTTTAAGCGGTTTTGATGATGTTGAAGCAGGAGCCGGAGGCCCATTTAATCCGCGCGTCCCACCAGAAATTCATAAACAACTCCGAGGCGTGACGCAGGATCTAAAACGGTATCATTAGGAGCAAACTGTGCAGTTGCTTGTTTAATGTTTCCTCAAATTTGTGAAGTTCGCAGATTATAGTGACCTTTAGAATTAACAGGACATTTGAGGTGTAGAAGGGAACTCCGATTCCCGAATGTTCCTTCAGTTCGGTCGCGATTCGGAGATCGCTCCTACAGAGGAAATGTAGAATTATCTCTATACTCCACTATAAATACCACTACATAGGAATCCATAAAAAGAGACTCTTCCCATGTCTTTTGACAGTTTAACCCTTCACCTTGTTACGCACGAGTTACGCCAAACCCTTTTAGGTGGCACAATTCGCCATATTGAGCAAGCAAATCCCAATACTTTTTCATTTAAGGTTGGGCATGGCACACAAATTCATTGGTTAACTGTATCTGCACATGCCGTGCATGCCCGCGCACACCTAATTGAGAAACCACCTCCCGGACAAAAACAGTCCTATTTTGCTGATTTTCTTTCGACCCATCTCAAACACGGTACTATCACGGAAATTGAACAACTTGGTTGGGATAGGATATTGAAAATAATCGTCCAACCCAAATCTGATGAACCGATTCTACCTCCGCGTAAGGCAATTATTGCTGAATTTATGGGAAAACACAGCAATATCATTCTAATTGATGCTACCGACGATAGAATCTTGGAATGCCTGAAACATATTGACGAAACAATGAGTCGATATAGAGAAGTGTTGCCCGGTGAGACCTATTCGTTGCCACCTCAGCAGACAAAGTTAGCCCCATTGAATCTGAATAAAGAAACTTTCTCAGAACATTTTTCAACGTCAGATGCAACTTGGAAATCACTATTTAATGAAGTTGATGGACTCAGTCCAACGCTTGCAAAGGAAATTATCGCACGCGCAGAAAAAACAGGATTGTGGAAAGCATACCAACAAGTAATTGCGTACTTTGATCCTAATCATGCTTCTCCGCAATTGATTATGAATGGAGAAGATCCAATAGCCGCATCACCAATTACATTATATCAATTTCCAAATGCAACCTCTCATCCCTGTGACACAATGAGCGAGGCACTCACTGCCTACTACGACGCGATCACTTTGAAAGAGAAGAAGGCATCGGAAAAACAGACTCTGAGACAAGCGCTGGAAAAACAGAAAAATCTACTGCAGCGAAAAGAGGGGAGCCTATACGATGATTTAGAACGAGCAGAAAAATCTGAAGATTATCGCATCCAAGGCGAACTTATACTTGCCAATCTACACAAAATTACTCGTGGACAAAAACAGGTTGCACTCCAAAACTACTACAGTCCTGATCTTGAAACACTTACAATACCGTTGAATCCTGAGTTAACCCCTTCCGACAATGCCCAAACTTTTTTCAAAAAATACACGAAAGCAAAACGCGGTTATTCTCAGATTCAACAACGCCTCGCTGAACTTGAAGCTGCCCAGGAAGTCTTAAGTTCATACGAATCCAAAGTAGAATCAGCGGATACGCTTGAAGCACTAAGTCATCTCCGTGCTGAATTTACTAAGAATGGATATCTAAAAACACAGCAACGGAATAAGCAGCAACAAGAAAAAAACGAGGGGCCTTTCCGAAAATACATCTCCACCAACGGTTTTCATATCTATGTTGGTCGGAATAGTCAATCCAATGATCTACTTTTACGCCAGATTGCCAAACCACGTGATATGTGGCTCCATGCCAAGCAAATTCATGGATCACATGTTATTATCCGCAACCCAGAAAACCGTCCAGACATCCCCATGCCCACCCTATTGCAAGCTGCGCAACTTGCCGCGTACTACAGCAAAGCACATCATTCAAGTTATGTCCCAGTAGACTACACATGGGCACGCTATGTTGTAAAGCGTAAAGGCAACGTTGCGGGTTACGTTCACTATACACACGAAAAAACGTTGTATGTTGAACCAGCGGTACCTTCCTCAAAAAATGATAGGTCCTAAATTTGTTGACACTATTTGCAATAGTGGCTATACTAAAGTCAAATTACAGTGAAGCATAAAACAAGTAGGTCCTTGCTTGTAGACATGCTTTGTAAGTGTGCCATTCATGCAGTTAATGTAGAATCTACTATAAAACATTGGAGGAATTAGTTATTATGAAGTTGGTTAAGTTGTTTCTAATAATTACGGTGCTTTGTGCCGTTACATTTTTTTGTGTAGAACAAACACTTGCCTTGGAAGAATTTGTGCCTATTGACCTTGAAGAATACTCAAACACCAAACTGGTAGGACACCAATGGTGGACGTTAAATGCAGGGGACAATACTTACTCGCTGCTTCCGATAGGTGAAATTGCAGAATTTGAGGGCCCCGACAAAAAAGTGAAATTCCAGATTATAGACGGTGGTATTGTCCTCTTCGGGACGAATGCGCAAAGATGGCCGAAGGCTGTTAATGACATCGTTGTTGAAGGCGTAGCGAAATCCATCTATTTTTTTCATGCAACCGGTTGGTCACATGGCGGGGGACCAAGTTACAAGTTTGTCATGAATTACCGAGGTGGGAAACAGGAAACTCTTGAGATGACGACAGGTTTTAATTCCCATGATTGGTGCCATATAGAGAAAGGTTTTGAGGATAAAAATTCTGTTTGGGGGTGGACAGCAAATGAAAAACCGGCTTGCAACAAAGCTGGATTGATCACCACGAAATGGGAAAATCCACATCCGAACACAGAGATCGTTTCAATTGACGCAGTCTCATTGGAAACGGGAGCAGTACCTATTATTACAGCGATTTCATTAGGTGAAGGATCACTTGATGTACATCCTGTTCAGAAATTGTCGCTCACTTGGGGAAGTCTGAAGCAATCATTTGGACAATAATACTTCAGTCTATGTCCAATAATGGGTGTAAAGTTTTTGTTATTGACTGTTATTTCTTGTATTGTGTAGGATGGGGCACTGTGCCCCACCGAATCATGTAGAATGCCAAACGCGTATTCTACCAAGCGCGTTTAGTGGGAAACCGCTCCTACCAAATTGGATTGACAAACTTACCACGCACGGAGAACTAAAATTGACTTTATGCTCCGTGCGTGCTATAATTTAAGCATCATAATTATACATAAAACAGAGAACCATTTTATTTACTTGAGGAGGAATTAAATGCCAGCAAAGCAAATAATCTTTAACGAAGAGGCGAGGGTTGCGCTCAAGCGCGGTGCCGATACCCTCGCTAATGCAGTAAAAGTTACACTCGGGCCGCGTGGGCGCAATGTGGTTATACAAAAATCTTTCGGTGCACCGCTGGTAACATGCGATGGTGTTACTGTCGCAAAAGAAATTGAACTTGAAGACCCGTACGAGAATATGGGTGCTCAATTGTTGGAATCCATAGCGACTAAAACAAATGATGTTGCTGGTGACGGAACGACTACTGCTACGTTATTAGGTCAGGAGATCCTTCATGAAGGTCTTAAAAACGTTACCGCTGGGGCTGACCCGATGCAATTAAAAATCGGTATAGACAAAGCAGTAAACGCTGCTGTAAGTGCAATCGCTGCTCAAAGTCGAGAAGTTAACACGCATGAAGAGATCTTGCAGGTAGCGTCAATTGCAGCCAATGATCCCGCTAACGATAGCAATATCGGGATCCTTATTGCAGACGCAATAGAAAAAGTTGGAAACGATGGTGCCATAACTATTGAGGAGGGTAGAACCTCTGAGACCACCGTTGACATTGTTGAAGGAATGCAGTTTGACCGAGGATTCCTATCGCCTAACTTCGTTACAGACTTGAAAGCACAAGTCGTTGAATTTGAGAACCCATTTATTCTTATTAATACCGGAAAAATCAGTACAGTTATGGACATTGCACCGATTATGGAAAAAGTAATGCAGCTCAGTCGTCCGTTGTTGATTATTGCTGAGGATGTAGAAGGTGATGCTTTATCTGCATTAGTGGTGAATAAACTACGGGGAACGATACAAGTTGCAGCTGTAAAGGCTCCAGGATTCGGTGATAGGCGGAAAGAAATGCTGGAAGATATTGCTATCTTGACAGCGGGTCAAGTTATCTCTGAAGATGCTGGCATCCGTTTAGAAAATATCGTCATCGGCATGTTGGGAACCGCTCAACGCGTTACGATTGACAAAGATAACACGACTATTGTGGGTGGTTTCGGTGCAAAAGAGAGCATTGATGGTAGAGTTGCACAAATACGCACGCAAATTGAAGACACTACCTCTGATTATGACCGTGAAAAACTGGAAGAACGTCTTGCGAAACTGGCAGGTGGTGTAGCTGTTGTTAACGTGGGGGCAGCGACTGAAATAGAAATGAAAGAGATAAAAGCACGTTGTGAAGATGCTCTCTCCGCGACCCGTGCCGCTATTGAAGAAGGTATTGTTCCTGGCGGAGGGATTAGCTTATTGCGAGCTATTTCGGGAATTGAAGCATTGGAACTTGATGATGACCAAAATACAGGGCTCAACATTGTTAGAGAAGCTTTACGTTCTCCTATTCGGGCGATCGCTGAAAATGCTGGATTTGAAGGTGCTGTTGTCCTTGCACAAGTTGAGGGAAGTGAAGGAAACTACGGATTCAACGCTGCAACAGAGGAATACGGTGATATGATTGAATACGGTGTTATTGACCCAACGAAGGTTGTTCGGTCAGCACTACAAAACGCCTCAAGCATTGCTGGATTGCTTTTGACTACTGAGACGTTGATTACTGAGATTGAAGAACCACCCGACTTCTCTGAAGCGGCTGACCCTCATGATGACCACATGTACTAATATCAGTTAGTGAAATAAAAAGGGAATCCCTCACAAAAACCCACACACTTTAGCGCGTTCATCTGAGCGCGCTTAATCACTTAAATTTCCTTCCTGCATGTTTACTGTCAAACTTAAATGCCTATTGAAAGTTACAATCGGTAACGAGCAGCCATACCACTATCCCAATCACAATCTAAACAGAACATCTCCGTAGGACCCAGATACTGAATTTTTTTACCACCACATGTCGGACATTCTGCAATTTTTTCCACTGTTTCTGCGTTTTCCGATTGCTGAAAAATGTTCAGATGATAGACTTTCATCATGCCTGAATAACGGTGTCCAAGCGGACATCTAATCAGATTCGTTTCTTCATTTTCAAAACGTTCTATCAATTCGCGGAGAAACTTCAGCGGATGGTGGCAAATTGGACAAGGGTTTGGTACCAATTCTTTTACAACGACAATATCGGTGTCCTCCGACTGAACTGAGATAGGAGGCAATCCGAGTTGATGTTCAAGTCTTTGTGTCTCATCAGATTCTGGTTCTGATGCTTCAAGGAGTTCAGCGACAACTGCTGCATAACTTTCAGGGCTTAGTATCACTGCTGTCGGTACCATTGTTCCCCCTTTTAAACTTGAAATAAGCCTATGAATACGTTCTAAAATGGCTGGTACCTCCCATATTGGAAAACCTAATATGATATGACTCAAACAATAATTGGGTGAGTTGATCTTCCCGAATTATACACTTTTAGTATGATTAAACTCTATTATTATTTTTCAGTTGGTTCAGTTGCCAACAATTCTTCACGAGAACGCGCTAATGAAGAAGTGCCTCGTTGTGATCGATAGGTATCAGCTGATTGGCTGCGGCTTATGATAAGGTCATCACCATCTCGCTCAATGCTATCACCCGACATTAATGCGGTTTCCAATTTTCTCATACTGGTTAAGAAGTTAATTATTACTCGTCCGGATTCAAATATATTGATAATCCAGCCATTATCTGTTTTGATGCGGTTAAATTGGAGTGGAATATCAATGGATTGAATCTGATCCACGTTCACAACAAATCCGCTTCCTACAGTGTTTTGATCTGTATTTTCAGCAATTTCGTTCATACCATTTTCGTCTGCCATTTTTGTCCCCTTTAGTAAGAAAATAGGTTTATTCTTGTAATTTTACCTAAAGATATGAATGTTTGTCAACCTATTTATCAAAATGGGTCAGAGGCATTCAATTCTCCAAATGGCGCTGACAACACATAAAAACCTATTGACAGAGACCACTATGTCAAGATATAATTTGACAGATTATATAAAGAAAGCACTTACCAAATGCAGTTCACATACTATTGGCCGGTGTGGGCAGTAATACTGGGTATTATCATTACTGTTAGCATCACAGTATATGGGTATCTCAGAATAGGAAACCCATTACGCCGCATACTCCGATATTCACTGATTGCTTTACGATTATTAGCCGTTGCAATTTTACTTTGTTGTTTGTTAGCACCCGTAATTATAGAAAAGAAAGATGTAACACCTATATCCCATCTATCTATATTAGTTGATACCTCACGGAGTATGCAATTAGAAGACAATTATTCTGGCAAATCTGACACCTCACGGATGAGCCAAGTGAACCAACTTCTATATGATGAATCAAGCAATTTTTTAGAAACATTGAACAGCGAGTACAATGTTCATCTCTACCGTTTCGATTCAGTTCTCCACCAAGGTACAACCACTGTGGAAAATTTTGAACCGAAAGGCACACTTACCGATATTACCTCTGCTATTCGTGAAGCAGCGCATGCTTGGAGAGGACAACCGAATGCAGGCATCGTGTTAATTACTGATGGCGTGCATAATGCCTCTAAATTATCAATAGAAGACATAGCCGCTTTGAATATTCCGGTTTATGCCGTAGGTGTCGGTTCTCCACAACCGCCGAAAGATATACAAATCCAAAATGTTGATGTGTTACCTGTTGCATATACTGGACATGAAACCGTAATCCGAGTGACGGTAGCGCAGACAGGGTATGCCGCTGAATCAATTCGGGTTTCCCTTCGTGAATCGGGTAGCAATCGTCTCGTTGATGCAGCGATGACTACCTTTACCCAAGTTAGTTCAGAACAATCTGTTAATGTAAATGGACAAAATATTGTAAATGGCACACAACATGTCGTTGAACTAAAATTGAGTCCTGAGACCGAAGGCAATTTTCAGTATAAGGTGATACTCCCTACCCTTGAAGGCGAACTTACAAATGCCAACAATGAAAAAACCTTTACTTTGAAAGTTGTGAAAGCAAAACTGAATGTCTTTTATTTAGAAGGGAGACCACGTTGGGAATACGCATTCCTTAAACGCACTTTGGAACGTGACCCAAATATCGAATCAACTTTTGCTGTTCTGTCTAAAAAAGTTCGTCCTGAATCAGTCCTTGCGCGCAACGATGGGTATTATCCACAAAACCTCAATACACAACTTTTGCGGTTTCCAGAAACTCGTGAGGAACTCTACAAATACGATGTGTTGATTTTAGGAGATCTATCCGCTGAACATCTAACTAACGCGCAGCAACGGGCTATTGTTGAATTTGTGGAACAGCGTGGAAAAGCGGTTATCTTTCTTCCATCACACAATGCATTAGGTGTGGAAGGATTTAGAAACACACAGCTTGCGCGGATACTCCCTATTCAAATCCCCGCTAATGGATGTCGGGAACAGGCGGGAGAATTTTCACTTGAACTTACACAAGCAGGCACGTTTCATCCGATGTTGCAACTTACTGACGATTTGGAACGCAATACCGAAATTTGGCAAAATCTGCCTGCACTTTCTCGGATATTTCTGGGTTTCCAACTGAGAGCAGGGACAACTACACTCATCGAAAAACAGAGCGGAGAGCCAATTCTGGTTTTTCAGCGAGTTGGTCTGGGAAAAAGTCTGCTCTTCGCTGCTGAAGGAATATGGAATTGGGACTTTGGCGTGAACGTTTTTAAAGGGACTACTTATCAAACAGTATATCCACGTTTTTGGGCACAGGTGATTCGATGGATGGCACAGCAATCCGATGAAAATCGGATATATATCACAACCACAGCACCGACTTATGCACAAGGTGAGACAGCGCAGATCAATGTCCGAGCATACTCACATACCTTTCAACCTCAAGATGATGCTGAAATTCAGTTGTTGGTTACATCTCCCAGCGGTACAATATTTCCACTTAAAACACGCGCTGCCGCTACTGAGAATCAGACAACTAATTCTGGCAGCTATACTGCCCAGTTGAAAGTTGAAGAGAAAGGGACGTATTGGATTCGAGCCGCTGGCGTAATAGGCAATATTCCTTTAGGGAAAGATGAAATGGAAATTTATGTCCATCCACAACTGATTGAATTGGAAGCACCGCAACTGAACGAAACGCTACTCAAAGAACTTGCAGAGCACACCGGAGGGGCTTATTCCATAATTGAGGACGCTCAATCTCTCCCTGAAAAGATTGACACTGTTCAGAACCCCATCTTTGTTGATACAGAACGCGATTTATGGGCACATCCGCTCATCCTTATCACAATTGTCGGGTTATTAGGAACAGAGTGGTTTATACGAAAACGCATCGGACTCGTATAATTCCATTTCTGCACGATTTGCTTCTGATTAGCAAACAACGTGTTTGTAGTCGCGCAATTTATTGCGCCTCTTATATTACAATTGCAAACTTGACTATAGTTGAGAAAAAATCTGACTATGAATGTGTTTAATAAGATTTGGAAATTGATAAAAAGATACACTTCAAAACCAAACCTTTTTGTTTGTTGTTGCTTGCTGTTTTGTGTTGTAATTGGCACACAACAAGCAGGTGAACGTTTCACGATTGCGCAAATTCAGTACGGCGGCGGTGGCGATTGGTACGGCGATCCTTCTACTATTGGCAATTGGCTTCGCCTACTCAGAGAACGGACAGAGATTGAAACTGCAGATGATCGCGTAATTCTCAAATTAACCGACCATGCACTTTATCAATATCCGATGCTCTATCTTGTTGGACACGGAAATATACGGCTTACCGAACAGGAAGTTTTAGCACTACGACAATATCTCACAAACGGCGGATTCCTCTTTGTAAATGATGATTACGGGTTAGACAAAAGTTTCCGCAGGGAGATCAGTAGAGTTTTTCCTAAGCAGGAGTTACAACCGATTCCCAATTCACACCCAATATACCACTGTTTTTACGATCTACCGGGACTCCCAAAAATCCACGAACATGACTCAGAACCGGCACAAGGTTTTGGCATCTTTCACGATGGGCGGATGGTGCTATTTTACGCTTACAGTGCTGATATTGGAGACGGTTTAGAAGACCCAAGAGTACATCCAGATGACACACCGGAAGTCCGTGAACTCGCTACAAAAATGGCTGTAAACATAGCAGTATATGTTCTAACCCACTGAGTATCTTAACGTGAGTTTGATAAATCCTGTCCGTTGAGTAGAACGAAATTCACAAATAAAATCCGCAATAAATAGTTTATGACATAAATTATTTATTGCATAGTATTTTATTGTAATATTTTAGCGGCGTTTTTCGTATCAAAGACAACATGAGATTTTACTTGCAAATCCTGCCTTTTTTATATATCCTATACTTAGCACTGTTGGTAGAGAATTCGACCTGCCTCGCTTGAGGCAGTCTCTAACTTACCAAGTGAAAACGGGAACATTGCGAAAGTTGAACAGTGTGATTCTATAAAAAACGCATCATAATATCTAATAAGGAGATGTTAAAAATGATCATTACGGGGAAGGGATGATAACTTATTATATTTACGACTTGTGCCAGTTAACTTTTTGTAAAGTATCTAATACTATTTTGTCTTATTATGCGTAAACAACGTCTTTGAGTGCCGTTAGCGAGCGTCCTAAACATTGGTTCAAAAAAACGCCGAGTGTAAAACCAGCAAACTTGTTGCTCAAGCGTGTCCGAAACCCCCAATGTGCCTTGGCGCGTATCCGTGAAACATTGAACTGGTCTGTCAGTTGACTGATAGTCGTTTCTATGCGCCGCCTTTTTTGACTATGCAACTTCTGAAATGGTTCTGGATATTGTGTTTTTTGATTTTTACGCCGCGTCGGTAATAGACACACATTGTAAGTTTGGCGTAAATCAGTTTCAAGTGCTTCACAAATATACCCTTTGTCTCCAAGGATAATCGGATAAGTGCCACGCTCACACAACAAGGGTAGCACTTCTCTATCATCCGTATCCGCAGTGGCAATGGCAAAATCAACAGGGAGCCCATAAGCAGTAGTTATCACACTTCCCCGAAATCCTAAGAAAGTGTCAAGTCCCTTTGTAGCACACTTTCCATAAGTTGCCAAAGTGCCAGTGCCATCAGCGTATTTTAGAGGTGATGTAGAAGCATACGCACGCTTGAAATCGCAGAGCGGTATAGGAAAACTATCTACAATGAAAACCTCGTCATCCGGTAAAAACTTTATCAAGATACACCGCAGTTTTTCGCTCGCGCTGCATAAGTTGCGCCGGCGTCTATTGAAGCGAGACCTTTCCGGTAAAAATCGGAACAGATGTCCGAGTTGTGCCCTAATCAGTTTGTATCCTGACAGTTCGCTGTCTTTACCTATGAGTTCCAACAGCCACGCAATCGTAAGAATGTCACTATCTGGACAAGGACTAACGGGCCCCGGACGCAGTGTCTCTGCAGCCGGGAAATAATGGTCATAAAGTGTTGCCATGATTTTCTGGCAAACAGAAGCAACATTTTCAAGGGTGCGTGTCTTATTTTTCAGTTGCGCACCATATTCTGCTAAGGTATACTGTAAGTCCATTCTTATGTTCCTTTTATATTGATTTACTAAAGGATAGCATAAGAATGGGTTGAGTTATAGAAAATATTAAATAGTGAAATACAATATTACATAAAAAGAACTAACTGGCACAAGTCGTTATATTTATAATAAACTGTTTGATGAGACCTATACCGCATATATCCAAAAAAATGGGAATTGTTGGGAAGGATCTATTGCTGAACTTCCCAAAATAGAATACGCTGCGGAAACTGCCGAAGCTGTGCAAGAAAAATTGCCAGATATGCTTGAGAAAACCGTAGTTGCGAAAGAAGAAGCATGGGATCAGCAGATCAAAGAAGATATGGAAGCCGGTCGGCTTGACCATCTTATTGAAAAGGCTCTTGAAGATCACAAAGCAGGCAGGTGTTCTAAGATCGTGTAAGACAGGCATGAATAACTTACAATTTGAGTATATCAGAAATCCGAATTTTATTGGATTGGTGCAAAAACTTCCGCAAAATATACAAAGACGTGCTGTCAGATAATTCCAAATCCTACAAGAAAATCCCTTATATCCATCACTTCGTTTCAAAAAAGTCGCGGGTCTTTGGTCAATCCGTATCACTGAAGGTTATAGAGTTTTAGGATATGCAGATGATGGTCAGATTATTTGGTATTGGATCGGTCCCCACAGTGAATATGAAAAAATGATACGCCGTTCAAGACTACATGAAATGGGTTCGCGGACGAGAGGTATATTTATGTACTCCCAAGTTGTTCTTGTTTAAGTTTATCCCTTTTTTCTTTTCCTTCTGAAGATCATTTAACATATCAAAATCACACTTGCTACATACGTAAGAATTTCGCAATTGTTATACTTAACTCCGAATCAAATATCAACTCACGTTACTGGAACGTTTTCTATCCTCTACAATAAGGAAATCAGCATGTCTAATCAAAACATAAATCAGATTTACCAATCCATCATTGCCAAACTTAGTGCTGTGCGACGAACATGGCGATGGCTTATTTTCTCGGACAGTTTCCTCAAATGGATCACAACACTTGCATTAGTGATGACTGTAATCCTTCTCTGTTTTCAGCTACCGCTCCATAGTCTTATCCGCAGCAGCATTGTGATTCTCTCAATAGGGATTGCTATCTACATCACCCTTCGTGTGCTTATTCGTCCACTATTACGCAAATTGCCACATTCAACAGTCGCGGCATATCTTGAAAAAGCCTATCCAAATATAGAAAATAGAATCCTCAGTACCGTTCAACTTAAACCGACTTTAGAAAGCAACCGACTGGGATATGCACAAGAATTCGTTGAGCAGCTAATTTTTCAAACGCAACACGATGTTGAGAAAATTGAATTGAAAAAGATTTTTCAGAACGAGTTTGCGAAAATCAGACGGAATACGGGAATTGCAGTAATTGCTTTGGCCGTTTTGATGCTTACAAACTTTCTTTTGCCTTCTGCGTTGAAAGGGTTTACCCAAACAATCGAAACTTTGCCCAAAACGCCAATGGAAGGATTTACAGCACAAATAGAAGAGGTAAGCCCGGGAAACATCCAAATTAAGCACGGTGCAGATGTTACCGTTACGGCAAAAGTCAGTGGACATCTTGACGCACCAGTTTATGTCTATTACCGTTTGGCACAAACGGATAGTGAATTAAAAAATGATACAAATGTGCAAGAATCTCCTGATACAGACATGAATGTAGGACAAGATGAGCAACAATTGCCGCATCTATCAGATAGTGAAACATGGCAATCCTTACTGATGAACCGCGAACCCACTGAGATTCCGTATATTGCCAAGATTGAAAACATTGACCGATCACTACAATACTATGTTTCGACTAAAGACGTTGCATCTGATCATTATCAGATTACGGTAAGCCATGAACCGATTGTCAAAACCTTTCAACTTCAACTTAACTATCCCGCATACACACAACTTCCTTCTCGAACCCTTGAAGCAAACACAGGTAATGCCGAAGTTCTCTATGGAACAGAGGTTGTCCTTACAGGAGAAAGCAATAAGCCGCTTACGGAGGCACATCTGATTTTTGAAGAATCTGATCTTGTAAAGCTTGAAATCGAGGCGGAAACCAAAATGAAGGGAAGTTTTATAGCAAAGGAAGCAGGGACCTACCACATTCAGATTCAAGACTCTGACGGTTTGACAAACTCTGACCCGCTTGCCTACACGTTCAACGTTTTCAAAGATAGTGCCCCTCAAGTTGAGATTATTGAACCCGGCAAAGACCTCGTATTAGATAATGATATGCTGGTCAAACTCAAAGTTGAAGCGACTGACGATTACGGCATTCAGGCACTGCAATTGGTACATCGCATTCAAAAAGAAAATGTTGATGATTTCACTATCACGCTAAAGCAAATCCCATCAACCACTTCACCGCCACAAACATTGCAATTCCTGACATATAGTTGGGATATTGAACCGATTGGACTTTTTCCGGGCGAGGCAGTCTCCTATTATGTGCAAGCAATTGATACCGACGATGTTTCAGGTCCTAATATCGGTAAATCGCGTACATACACAGTGCGTTTCCCAACACTTGATGAATTATATGAAAATATCGCAGCGGAGCAAGAAACTGAACAACTTGGACTTGACGAACTATTCGACGAGCAAACCGAAGCTACCGGAATCGTTGACGAACTGCTCGATAAAATCCGAAAGTTTAAGGAATTCACACTTTCTGACAAAAAACTGATGCAGCAAGTTGTTGAATCCCAGAAAGAAATTGAGCGGAAGGCAAATGAGCTCATTACGGAGATGGAACAGACTGCGTCTGAAATGGAGAAAAATCAACTCTTTGAACCTGAAACCATTCAAAAATATCAAGAACTGCAAGAGTTGATGAAGGAAGCATTATCTGAAGAACATCAGGACCTTTTGAAAAAATTGAGTGAGGCATTAGCAAAACAACAATTGACTGAACAAGAAAACGCAATGACTGAAGCCAATTTCAATCAAGAACAGTTTCAGCAGCAGCTTGAACGTTTGAAATCGCTTTATCAACAGTTGATTATGCAACAGAAACTTGAAGCAGCTGCAAAACAGGCGCAAGAACTTGCGGAGCAACAGAAACAATTGATTGATTCTTTAGAAGGCACATCCGCATCAAAGAAAACTGAAGAATCTGAATCCACAAATCCTACACAGGCACACACTGAACAACAGGAACAAGTTAATAATATATCCGAACTCAATGATGCTGCCCAAAAGGAAGATCGGATTAAACAAGAATCCGATAAACTCAATGAGAAATTGGATACACTCGGTAACGAAATGTCCGAGATGGCAAAATCTCAAGAAAATACTGCACCACAAGTCCAGAAAGTTGCAGATGAAGTTAAACGCCTCAACCAATATGCACAGGATCAGAAACTTTCCGAAAATCTGCAGGATACAAGTAAAAGTTTGCGCAAGGCACAGCGGCAAGATGCTCAGCAAACAGGTAGACAAGCCGAACAGACCTTGACAGAATTGGCACAAGGTTTAGATAATGCGTTGGAATTTATGGAAGGCTCAAACGCTGAACAAGCATTAACCGCGATGCAAGAAGCAGTTAAAAGCGGTCTGTATTTTTCTCACCTTCATGAGAAGGTTATCAATCAAACAAACGAATTGGTTGCTACAAATATGCAGGATTACATAGCGAGTGAAATCAAGCAGCTACAACAACTTGCCGCTGAGGAACTCAGTGCTGCCAAAGGCATAACTCAACTTGCAGAAAAACTTTGGGAACTTGGAAAGCAGCAGATGCAAATTGATCCGAAGATCGTATGGAGGTTGAACGCGACAAGCGATGCGCTCAACCGTGCTGCCCGCGCGCTGGAAGATAGACAAACAAGTCTTGCCCTTCCCATCCAAAGAAAAGGTCTCGCCGACATCAATCAGGCGATTTTTGACCTGCTGAATGCTATGGCACAGATGAACCAACAAATGGGTGCAGGTGGACTGCAAGATATGCTTGAGCAGCTGCAACAACTCGCGCAAAGCCAACAGCAGCTCAACGAGATGGCACAAAACCTCAGTCAACAGATGCGCGAACGAGGACAAACACCGAGTTTACAACAGCGACTTGAAAGAATCGCTGCGCAACAACAACTCATCCGTGAGGCAACTGAAAGACTCGCAGAAATTGCTGAAAACGCTGCGGAAATGCTCGGAAGTCTAAAGGATGTTGCTGAAGAAATGGCAGACGTTGAAAAAAAACTTGAGCAAGGCACACTCAATGACCAAGTCGTTGACCAACAGAAACGAATTTTGACCAGAATGCTTGATAGTTTAAAATCGCTGGAAAAGCGCGATATCGGAAGACGCCGTAAGGCACAAGTTGCTAAAAAACCCTCTGCCACGCCGCAGGAAGTACCAGCACTACATCCAGAGCTGTTAGAAATCGTCCGCAAACTTGAAACAACACCCAATGCTAAGGAATTAGAAAACATCCCATTTCAATATCGTGAACAACTTCGCCAGTATTTTAAAGCACTCTCGCAAAAGACAGTGGGAGAATAGGTTATAGTGAATTATAGAAATATGTTGACACCTCTTCTGTAGGAGCGATCTCCGAATAGCGACTAAGCACATTGATAGTCGGGAATCGGAGTTCCCTCCTACAATATAATTAAATGCGAAAACTCGACAATTGAATGCCTCTCGTGCATTATAGAAATATGTTGACACCTCTTCTGTAGGAACGATCTCCGAATAGCGACTAAGCACTCAAAATGTAAAGTTAATTGTAAAATCCACTATAACACCATAATTGGAGTTCAAAATGTATAACAAATACAAAATTTTCTTAATCTTTTTCCTAATTCTCTTTGCCACAAATCATGCCGATCCCCTCACCGATTCAGAAATAGAGGCACTGATTGATAGAATGTCGGTTGAAGAAAAGGTTGGACAACTTCTTCTTTTTGGCGTTGGTGGTAAGGAAGTAGGTCCAGTTGCAAAAGCACATATTACCAAACGTTTTGTCGGTGGGGTTGTTCTGTATGCTCGGAATATCAAAGACCCAACACAGGTTGCATCCTTAACAGTAGGTTTACAAAAAGTTGCTCAAGAAACCCCAAACGCCATACCTCTGTTCATTGCGATTGACCAAGAGGGTGGAATAGTTACACGGTTGGAGAAAGGTGCTACAGTCTTACCCGGGAACCTCGCTTTAGGTGCTACACGATCTAAGATGTTAGCAGAGAAAGCGGGAGAACTCACGGCTATTGAATTAGCAGCAGTAGGGATTAACCTCAACTTAGCTCCAGTTATGGATATTAATACCAATCCGCGTAATCCGGTCATCGGAGTCCGTTCCTATGGGGAATCTCACGATCTCGTCTCACAACTCGGCACGGCTTATATCCGTGGATTACAACGAAACGGTGTGCTTGCTACAGCCAAACACTTCCCGGGCCATGGCGATACCAACGTCGACTCGCACAAAAAATTACCTGTTGTTACACATAATAAAAAGCGAATCAATGCGATTGAACTGGCACCCTTTCAAGCTGCGATTGAAACAGGTGTTGCCGCAATTATGTCAGCACATGTCCTCTATCCAGCACTTGACGCTGAGATGCCAGCAACACTTTCATATCCAATGCTTACAAGACTTCTCCGGCAGAAGCTTGGCTATAACGGACTCATCATCACCGATGATCTTGAGATGAAAGCGATTGATGACCAATACGAAACGGGTGAAGCTGCAGTCTTAGCGATCCAAGCTGGTGCGGACATGATCCTGGTCCCGTGGACCCTAAAAAAGCAGCAACGCGTCTATAATGCACTCCGTCAAGCTGTGCGTCGACGAGACATCACTGAAACACGACTCAACGACTCCGTACGCCGTATCTTAAAAAGCAAAGATGACTGTGGTGCTTTTGAAAAACCGATAGTCCCGATAGAAAATCCAAATGCTATCAACTCACCTCTTGCCGTTGTAGGAAGTCTAAAACATAGAGAAATCGCGCAAACCATTGCAGCACAAGCAATAACCATCGTCAAAAACACGGGAGGCGTACTCCCCTTGAGCGTGGAACCACAAGAACCTGTATTACTCATCAGTTCATCACGCCTGTTTTCAAACACTTTCCTCAAGGCACATACCGATCTCACGCACATCAACCCTGTTTTTATTCCTGCTCAAGTGAACGCGAAACAATTACTACCGCTTCTTTTGATGTCAAAGCCTTCGATTATTGTGGCAGGAATTGTCAATGCACAGCAAGCCGATCTTATTCATCAGTTAAGCCAAAAAACTGATGTGCCGATTGTCGTTATTTCACTTAAATCACCCTATCTACTTGGAAAATGTCCTGATGTTGCCTGTGCTATTGCTGCCTACGATGGAAACTACCATTCTATTGATGCTGCTGTGGAAGTGTTGTTGGGCAAAAAACATGCGATTGGAAAGTTACCGGTTACAATTCCGTAAACCCATGGGTCAATTTACCATACGTTATCCTGCTTATAATTGTAACTCAAGTTGCTACGGACAAGATTTTAGACAAGCAAACACCGTTTTTTATAGAGAATAATTCATATTTTGCAAGATTTCGTAGCGTAAACTGTCAGTTTGCGGACTAAGATGCACAAACTAAATGAAGATTAAATAATTAAATCGGTAATAATCCGACATATCTGAGCAAAGTCTTTGATCCATCTTTGAACTGTGTCATAAAATCAATCACCTTTTTTTGGAGGGCGCCCCAGTCATCACAAAGACGATGGAGATGCAACACTGATTGACGCACCCATCGCCATAACTTTTCAATCGGGTTTGTCCACCCCGCATAAGTCGGCAGTTGCACTATCTCAATCGGTAATTTTGCCAGTTTGCCAATTTTCTTTGAGAGTTTTCCGGTCCACTTGGGCGGTATCGGTTTCACAAACGAGACTTCCTGAGGCAAGAAGGCCTCCATTAGGTTAGCGTGGAAATGGATCGCCCGATTATCCTGGATCATATAAATCCGTTCAGCCTTTGGATAGCGTTGGCAAATCTCGGTGTAAAACGAATGGAGTGCTTCAACTGTGCAGCTTGACACTTGCTGATAAACAACGCTTCCTGTGTGGGGATTTAGGGCAACCGATCCCATAACAAGCCTCTTGAGATTTGTAGCTCTGACGGGCTAATGGTGTTTTCGTGCCTGTCTGTGCCCAATCTTTTGCTAGGGTGGGTTGACGATAAAACCCGAACTCATCTTGGTAAAGCGCAACAAGGGTTTGTGGATAGCGGCGGGTCTCTTCTAAAACGCGCTGGATCCGGTTCATTTTTTCAGCGTAGTCTTTATCTGGACTTCGCACATAGAGCCTGGCGCGTTTATAGCTGATACCGAGCCGTGACAGGATTTGGTGAATACCCGGCACGGACACATCACAGAGCCAAGGGACGATGTTTCCAAGTGTTCGGAGTGTCCAGCGCGTTTGATGCGCATTAAACAAAATTACCGAATTAATAAATTAATCTTCATAAAGTTTGCGCTACGAAGTCCTAATTTATAGATTATCCGCATGAGACAAGCGTGATTCTCACCGAACACGGTGCGCTTACAAAACGCGCCTACCTGAGATTTTTTACGCAACGGTGTTCCAACAGTTATTAACTTACCGCTCGTTTTTTGTTTTCCCGTGCCCACCGCCCCCAGGCGTTTCAATCTGAATAATATCGTCTTCGTCCACAGAGAAGGTAATCTTGCCTGCAAGAGACTGTTTCTCCCCATCACAAATTAGCGTGTTCCTTCCTAATTCTCCATCCTCACCACCTTGTAAACCGTAAGGTTGAAACACTCTACGTTCAGATAGGATTGTAACCTCTGCATCTGTCAAGAGTCTTAAAGAGCGCACAATTCCTGCCCCGCCTCGAAATTCACCGGCACCACCAGTTTCACGCCGAATCGCATATTGCTCCACCTGCATTGGATAACTCGTTTCAATCGCTTCTATAGGCGTATTCATTGTATTTGTCATGTGGGTATGAATAGCGTCAATTCCGTCACAGTTAGGGCGTGCCCCCATCCCACCAGCGATGGTTTCATAGTAGGTAAAATCTTTTCCTCGTGAAACATCATACCCGCCTACTGTGATGTTACTCATAGACCCGCAACTCGCGGCAGGGATTCTACCTGGACACGCTTTTGCCAATGCCCCGAAAAGCACGTCAACAATTCGCTGAGAAGTTTCAACGTTTCCACCAGCGACCGCCGCAGGAAATTTTGCATTGATCACACTACCTTCAGGCGCAACAATTTGGATCGGTTCCAGACACCCTGCATTGGAGGGCACATCCTCACCTGCAATACATCGGAACGTATAAAAGACAGCAGAAACTGTGATGGCGTAAATAGCATTGACTGAACCTCTCACCTGTCCTGATGTTCCCGTAAAATCTACGATTGCAGTATCGTCTTTAATTTTTATTGCGACACAGATTTCAATCGGTTCGTCAGTAATACCGTCGTTGTCAAGGAAATCGGAAAATGTATATGTGCCATCAGGAATTTCTCGTAAGAACGACCGTACCATCCGACTGGAATACGTACAAAGTTCCCGCATATACGCTTCAATTTCTGTTATACCGTATTTTGCCACCATCTCCTGCAATCTACGCTCACCGATGCGGTTTGCTGCAAGTTGTGCCTCCATGTCACCACGACGTTCCGTTGGTGTGCGTACATTCGCGAGAATTAACTCCCACAAATCAGTATCTAATTCTCCACCTCGCACGAGCTTAACAGGTGGAATCCGGATACCTTCTTGAATTACACTCGTTGCGAGGGGCATGGAACCGGGAGTCATGCCTCCGACATCTGCGTGATGTGCGCGGTTCGCAACAAAAAAGTTGGGACGACTCGCTGACTTTTCTCCGAATACAGGTGCTACCAAAGTAATATCCGGCAGATGTGTCCCCCCACGATACGGATCATTAAGTACAATCATGTCCCCCGGTTCCATTTCGGTCCGTTCAATTGCTGCTAACACCGAAAGCGGCATTGATCCTAAATGGACAGGAATATGTGCGGCTTGTGCTACCATCTGCCCTGAAGTATCAAAAACCGCACATGAAAAATCGAGACGTTCCTTGATGTTCGGTGAAAAGGCAGTACGTTGTAGCGTAACGCCCATTTCTTCCGATACGGAGGTGAGGATATTCTTATAAAGTTCTAATTTGATTGGGTCAAAGTTCATAAGATGTGGTATTGAGTTGGGTCGTGACAAATTATGCGTTCACAAGTTAGTTGCATTTTAACATTTTCTCCTGTAATATACAAGAAAAACCACCGAAGCGGAGGCAAAGATGAAAAAAGTTAACATCGCTTTAATCGGTGCAGGCGGAATGGCAAATGGTGTTCACTACCCGTCTCTCGGGGAATGTGAAGATGTCCAACTTGTCGGATTGTGTGATTTAGTGGAGTCGAAACTTCACGCTACAGCAGAACGGTTTGATATTGAACAGACCTTTACGGATTACAAGAAAATGCTCGAAAAAACGAGTCCTGATGCTGTTTATATCCTAATGCCACCACAACATCTGTTCCCACTTGTAATCCATTGTCTGTCGCAGAAACAGCATGTATTCATTGAGAAACCACCAGGCATAACGCTTCATCAAACAAAGGAAATGGCTTTAGCTGCTGAAAAGCATGACTGCAAGACGATGGTAGGATTCAACCGTCGATTTATCCCACTGATGCAAAAAGTCAAAGCAATCGTTGAAGAAAACGGGCCGATTATTCAATGTATGTCTACTTTCCACAAAAATTCGCCAAACGCGCTCTATTATGACGGTGTCATAGATGTTTTAACTTGCGATGCAATTCACGCTGTAGACGCGCTTCGTTGGCTTGGCGGTGGTGAGGTCCGAACAGTTGCAAGCGACATCAATTCCTTCTATTCTGATCGCGAGAACAGTTTCAACGCACTTGTCAAGTTTACGAGTGGTGCCTCTGGGTATCTCTGCACAAATTGGGCAGTTGGTGGACGTATCCACACTTTTGAAATGCACGCACACGGAATTTCTGCCTATATTAACCCAGATGCTGGTGGACGCGCAATACTCCACACTCCTGACGGAGTAACCGAAATTACGCCTGAAGAAGCTGCCGATTCTGAGGCAACTCACAAAACTTATGGATTTTATGGAGAAAGCCGACATTTTGTGGATTGTATTCAGCAAAACCAACAACCATTAACATGTTTCGCTGATGCAGTTAAAACGATGGAACTCGTTGAAGCCATCTATCAGAATAGAATCTAAAGATGTCTCCCTATTACAAATTTTACATTGAAATTGTCCGTTTGATGTGATATAATCTTATGATGCTAAATTTTCTAATATGCATGAAAACAAAGTATAAATGAGGGAACAGATTTCAATGAAGCGGATAAAAATTCCCGGAGTTGACCAAGAAATTTCACAACTGATTCTGGGAACTATGATGTATTCACCTGGCAGTTTTGACCACAGCACCGAAATGCTTGATACATTCTTTGAAGCAGGTGGGAATGCTCTGGACACAGCGCACATCTACGGAGGCGGGAATAGTGAAAAGTTAATCGGTCTTTGGATGCAGGAACGCGGAAATAGGGATGAGGTTTTTCTAATAGACAAGGGTGGGCATCCACAAGGAGGTGTTCCACGCCGTGTTTCTCCTGAATACGTTAAACAAGACCTTGACGAAAATCTTGTCCGGCTCCAGACCGATTATATTGATCTTTATATGCTTCATAGAGATGATGTAGAGATTCCTGTTAGCACAATAATTGATTATTTCAACGAAGAAATAGATGCAGGGCGGATCCGAGCCATCGCCGCTTCTAACTGGGAGCCGCAGCGCATTGTTGAGGCAAATACCTACGCCGAAGAAAACGGATTAAGTGGGTTCGTTGCTTGTAGTAATAATATCAGTCTTGCAGTACCGATGGAACCGATGTGGGGCGGATGTGTTTGCGTTGATGATGACGCACGCCATTGGCATGTAGAAAACCAATTCCCGTTGATGCCGTGGTCGTCCCAAGCACGCGGCTTTTTCAGTGGTGCTTTTACGCCTGAAAACCGAGATAACGGAGACATGGTACGTGTTTACTACAACGACGAAAACTTTGAAAGGCTTGCACGCGCAAAACAGTTAGGGACAAAATACGGCTTTTCTCCGATTCAGGTCTCACTTGCATACTGCGTCCAACTCCCCTTTCCTATTTTTCCGATTGTTGGTCCAGCAAACTTAGAAGAGATGGAATCTTCCCTCGGTGCTTTGAATCTTCAGCTTTCCCACGATGAAATGACGTGGCTAAACCTCGAAACAGAATAGATAAAGTTATAAATACCTTCTGTACTGTAAAAACAGCGCACAATAAGTTAGGAGTAGGCATATACTTATGCTGTGAAATATAAAATTCTATGAATACAAAAGTTTTCTACGCACTACTAATCCTTCAACTTCTTCTGCCGTTCGGTGTTTTGCAAAATACCTTTGCGCAAGAAAGCTGAGGTGCCTGAAGCAATCCCGCAATCCCACGTGGCGGGAGTGGAGTTAGTTTGACTTCAGATAGCAAGAGATTTCAAGCCTCTTTCAGCACAATGCGATGGTTTGATGCAAAAGGCGGACACCTTGAAGATGAAGGCGTTTTCATTGGTCCAAACGGAAATCGAAAAATAGACATAGTCCCGCAGCATCGACATCATGTCGTTTTAAACATTTACCGCATTGATATTGGGTTAAAATACCTACTCGGTTCTCAATGGATATTGGAAGCAAACCTCCCGTATGAATCCAAAGTTCAAGAAGCCAGTATTGAAAAGATTAAGGATGTTGAATATACTCAAGAACAGTGGGAAGCGATTGAAGAGAATGGGTTTATCCATCATCGCAACGACACCTACACCGGTCTAACAGATTCAGAAGTTTTTCTTGGACATTATAGACTGGACGTCTTCACAGAGGGCGATTATTTTATGGGACGTATCGGGACGTCAATTCCATTTGGTAAAACTGAGGATGACCCGTGGAAACTCGGAGAGAAGGGTGAAGAACATCTACATATCCAATTTGGGACTGGAACTTTCAACCCTATCTTAGCCCTACACTATAATCTGCCTATCTATAAGGGATTTGCATCTCATACCAATGTCCGCGCAAAATTACCGTTCTACGAGAACAGCAAAACATATCGCGGTTCAAATGAACTTACCTATTCAGCAGGATTTAATTATCGTCTGAATAAATGGTTTTCATTCCGTGCAGGTTACCTTGGGATATATCAATCTTTCGCGTATTGGGATGGAGAAATAGACAAAAATACCGGACTCCTTTTCGGCATGGCATCGCTCAGTACATCTATTACAACACCATTCAACGTCCCGTTATCACTTTCGCTTTTGTTGCCATTGCATCAACAAACACTATATGATGATAGTGACGCGTTTGTTGATGGACAATATGAAGAAAGCGATGCGTTTGAATTTGGGCCGCTTGTCTCTTTAACAGTTTTATATTCATTTTAGGTTTACACAATGCTTATTCAGTATGTACACGAGGTTTATAGACAAGATAAATGATAGCACACAGCAAAGGAGTCCAAATCTTTCAGGGCATAATCAGCGTAATTTTAGGTTTTGTCAGCATTTTACTGGCTATCATATTACGACAATCCGCATTTCCAACCATGACTCTGACTACCTTTTTTATAGTTGGATTGGTCCTTATTTTCTCTGGAGACTACCTCATAAACCCTTTTAGTATGCCTGCAGATCCATTTAAACAACAGTTCTTAAGTGAGATGTGTCTTATCGCTTACGGGACTTTTTATGTAAATATTGGGATGTCCCGACTGTTACAATCACTCTTAGTGATGAATATCTCACAAATCTTGGATCCTGTTTGGATACGGCGGGTTATTAGCAGCATCGGTATTCTACTAATTATTGGTGGTATTTACGGTGTCGTAAGTTTGCTAAAAAACCCGGATATAGAGCCTTCTGAATAATTTGTTGAAAATGCTGTCAATACTGTATTTACCGTGCTATAATGACCGCATACCGAAGCGGTTTTTCACCCACGTTCCTTATGCCGTGCAAAACTTGACAATCAACATGTACAGCTTCATTGTCACTGACGCGGTGCGTCTGTTCTCCGAACAGGACTTCGCCTTCTCCAGAAAACACATAGAAAATTTCTTGCCCATCATGTGTATGTGGCGGATGCGCGCGTTGCCCCGGTCCCACTTCGGAAATGTGTAGATGGAGTTGTTCCGTGTCTGCGCCATCTTCAAAAACGAATCGATCAATACCTTTGATGTCAGTTCTTACTGTTTCTGCCATTGCAAACCTCCTTTTCTTTTTTCCATTCTATCACACACCTTAAAACCTATCAAGTTGAAAAGACTCTCTATCAGAGCCATTCAATTGTCACAAAGTACTCTTGTAGGAGGGGTTTGTAAGCTCGATTTTTAAGTTGAGGGCACAAAGTTTTCCACACCTGGTAGGCGTATTTTGTACGTTGTTACGTAAAGTGTCTTAAATTGAAACCTATTACCCAAGTTGCTTGCAATAACTATGTGTGATATACTCTCAACGTCAAAAGTTTAATGTATCTGGTGAGACACATCAATGCAGCGAAACAAATGGACGGATAGTACTGTATATCTAACTGTTTTGGTTTTCAGTTGGGTTTGCCGCATTCTCCCAAGAAAATGGGCGATGGGTCTCGGAAGTGCTATTGGCAAACTCCTCTATCGGGTTCTCAAAAAACGGAGACAGATTGCGCTCAATAACCTGAAGATAGCCTTTGGAGACAACTTAAAACAAACACAGCAACAAGAAATATGTAAAGCATGTTTTATCAATTTCGGTAAAACCGTAATTGAATTTATGCGATTCCCCAAATTAAATGCTGAGAATATCTGGTGTGAAGTTACCGTTCATGGTAGAGAACATCTCAATTCAGCTTTAAAAAAAGGAAAAGGTGCGATTGTGTTCTTACCACATTTCGGGAATTGGGAACTCCTCTCACTTGTTTATGGCGCACTCATTCCGAATAGAGCAAAGGCGATCGCTTTTCCGCTGAAAAATGCCCCACTGAACGACTTAATTTGGCGATATCGACAACTCCTGAGTTTAGAATTAATTCCGAAAAAAAACGCAATTCGTGCTACCCTCCGTGCGCTTAAAAACAATGATGCTATCGGATTTTTTGCTGATCAGAATGCTGGAGCTCAAGGTGTGTTCATAGATTTCTTTGGTAAACAGGCTTCTACAGCGAAAGGTCCCGTGTCTCTCGCGCTCAGAACCGGGGCACCGATCCTCTTTTCACTGGATATCCGACAACCGGATGATCAACATCAAGTCCATATTTTGCCACCGATTCAGTTGGAACCCTCTGACAATTTTGATCAAGATGTTGAATTATATACAACACATCTGTTGAAACAGTTGGAAAAATACATACAGAAATATCCAGATCAATGGTTTTGGATACACAACCGATGGAAAACCCAACCTGAATCGGCAGGAAAAAAATAAAAATCGTGATTAGCAGATGTAAACAGTTTTCGTGAAATTGATTGCACTAATGTTGGAATTGTGTTAGAATATTAGAGACGTTAGAATACAATACATAAATTTGAAGAGAATTTACCGTAGTGGGGTATCCTCATGAAAAGATTTACATTGTCCTTCATCGTTTTAGTTGTCGCAATTGGGATTCCTTTGCTATTTATACATTCCAGTGAAAAAGATGCGAAGAGTGATGAACAAATCAACCTTAGGGAGTTAAACGAAGCACTCGCGATCGCTATTAGAACCGCCGAAAATGATTACTATAAACCGGTAGACAGAAATGTAATGTACCAAGGGGCAATTAAAGGCGCGCTCGCTGCAATCGGAGACCCATACACTTATCTTCTATCCGAACGCGACCATCAACGTGCTGTTGAGAATCTATACAACGCAGAATTCGGTGGACTCGGTGTTAGCATTTACCCCGATCACCGCGGATTTGTTAAGATTTCTAAACCGATGCGAGGAACCCCCGCAGAAACAGCTCAGTTACAAGCTGGCGATTATATTACCAAAGTCAACGGAAAGCAAATTTATTTAGGTGAAAGGACAGGAATGACTATCCACGATGTCGTCGATTTACTTCGAGGCGCTGTGGATACAGATGTAACACTTACCGTTCAACGAAAATTCCTTCAGCCGTTTGATGTAAAACTCACACGAGCCAAAATTTCAGTGCCAAGTGTTACATCAACTATGCTTGAAGATAAAATTGGTTATATTCGGATCACCAAATTCATTGGAACAGATAGGGCAGGCGGGACAGAGGAAGAATTCAACAAAGCACTCGCTGCACATAAAGATACTGAAATGCAAGCATTGATTTTAGATTTGCGAAGCAATCAAGGCGGCCTTCTTGACGCTGCATATCACATTGCTGACGCATTTATCAATAGTGGTGTTATTGTCTCTACGAGAGGACGGAATAGCAATTTTGATGAAGCATATCCTGCCCACTCTGACATCTTGTGTCCTCCAGATATTCCGATTGTTGTTCTCGTTGATGAGTATAGCGCAAGTGCTTCCGAAATCGTTGCTGGAGCAATAAAAGATACCAGGCGCGGTATTCTTGTCGGCACAAAAACTTATGGTAAAGGCGTTGTTCAAAAACGATACCCCTTGACAGGGATTGGGGCAATCTCGCTCACTATCTCCTCATATTATACACCTAACGGAACATCAATTGATAAATCTGGCATTACCCCACAGGTGCCTGTTGCTGAGGTTGAACCGGATAGAATTGAACAGGTGATGCAGAGACTCGCCTCAGAAAGAGATGTCGTTGAAGATTTTGTCACCAATTGGATTGAAGAGGAGATCAAACGTATCGGAGAAATACCTAAAGATTTTGCATTACTTGAAACAGAACTCCCACAGTTTCAGCAAACTCTCGCAAGTCAAGGGTTAAGGGTTAGCCTACGTTGGTTGACATTACGTGCAGAACAACTGTTTAACCTCAATGTCGGTATTGAACGGGTTGTGAATTTAAAATATGACACACAATTACAGGAAGCAATTCGCATCATAAAGGCTGACGAGGTAGGAAGTACTATCCAGTTGTACCGCACACTCGATCAGACACTGAAGTTTTTGGGAGAAGAATTGCAAAACCTTGCGAACGCTTCTGGACAAATAAATTGAAAACTTACCTTATAATGCAGTAGAATAGGTTCAATGAATGATATCAGGGATGCTCATCACACACTCGGTAAAGCATATCTACGCGATGCACAGTATAACGAAGCGATCACGCATTTCAATAAGGTTCTTGAACTGGACCCTGATTTCGTTGACGCACACTGTGAATTATGTCGTGCCTATCTTGCCCAAAATGCACTGGATAACGCTGAAGTCTCTGCCCTCAACGCACAACATTTAGCCCCTAACGTTCCTGTAGTCCAGTCCATCGTAGACGCATTAAAAGATGCCCACTACGATACAGGTATTACCGCCCTCAACGCATCGCGTTATAGTGATGCAGTTGAATCATTTCAAAAAACGATTACTTTTGACGCAGCACATAAAGAAGCATATCATTCGCTTGCACTTGCTTATTTCGGACAGCATCAATTACAAGAAGCAAAAGATGCTGTGCAAACCGCACTCAAAATTGACCCGAACTATACCGCTGCGTTGTCCTTGTTAGAAGCAATTGACCCTAATTCGTCACAACCAACACCGAAAAATACCGCGACACCGACCACAAAAAAAATTGAACCTACACCAAATCCTGATCCTGTTCCGACTGACATAGACAAAGAGATGGAACGCGGACGCGTTTTCCTCAACAATAAGCAATACCCACAAGCCGAAGCAACATTCAAAAAGATAATAAAGACAGAGCCACAGTCTTATCAGGCACATCAACAACTCGGACAAACTTATTTGGAAATCGGCGCATTAAACGATGCCAAAAGTGAGGCGGACATTGCATTACGGATTAGACCCGACTCTCGACCTGCACAAGAACTGCAAAACGCCATTATTTTCCTCACTAAACGGGAAAAACAGCAGCAACTTGAAAAGAAAATAATAGTATACCTGCTTAGCATCGCAATTCTCACAGTCTGTGGATTTATCGCTTTCAAATTCGGTATCTTTGATCGGTTTTTACCTGAAAAGATACCACCTGATCTTTCAATTCACACCACTTTAGAAGACCCAACTAACAAGAACGGATACATAGATGCTGGCGAAAATGTACGTGTGAAGTTGATGATTTCTAACACCGGTGGTACCGCAAAAAATCTGAAAGTGAGTATACTGCCAAAGTCTATTGGCGGATTACGCTACCAGATACCTGACAGAGTTTTCAAAATAGAAAAAGATAGATTTGAAACGATGCGGATCCCGATGACGGCTGATAAACAAGCGCGCACCAGAAAAGTGTCTATAGAAATACAGGTATTAGATAGGAATCAAATACCACTTGCGACAGCAGATTTTCAACTCAACATCAAGTCAAAATAAGGGATTGACATGAATAGTTATTTACTCAGAAAGGCTTTTCGGCAACAATATCGGAAACGCGCATTGAGGATTTCTGTGGGTGTGCATGTGCTGTTCCTGATCATTTTTACTGTCTTTTTTCTTAAATCACAAGTAACTGAGATAGAAGATGAAATACAGATGGATATTATTTCTGAGTTGCCACGACAGAATATGGTAAAAAAGAAAGCACTCCCAATCCCCAAGAAAGAGACACCGATACCAAGAGAACAGACCGTTGTCAAACCGAAACAATCCGTAGAGATAGCGAAAATGTCCGCTGCACCGAAAAGGATTAATATTGATGAGCAAACCCCAGAAAAAATTGATATTGACGCACCCGCGCTGTTAGAGATGCCTGATCTATCCACCGATGTGGATTTGACACTCACGCCAGAATCCATGCTCTCCCCTATTCCATCGGATACAGGCGACACGCCCGGAAAAAGTTACGGGAGACGCACAGGCACTGGCGCACGGGCACCCGGAAAAGGCACTAGCGCGGGAATCGGTAAGCACGTAAAAGGCACTGGCACAGCTGACGGGTTGGGTAAAATAGGCGCAGATGTAGATGTAGGTGCGACAGGAAGTTCACTCTTTGGCGACACCCTAAAAAATCTTGCTAAAGAAATTATCCAAAGTAGTGGCGGCGCACCGATTGATGTGGTCTTTGTTGTGGATACCAGTGGCTCTATGCACGACAAAATAAGGGCTGTTGCTGACCATATCAGTCAAATGATTGATGTTTACGAGGCATCGAAAAGTAACTATGCTCTTGGACTTACCCTGTTCACTACATTCCGAACAGGAGGCAACGATATTAAGGTGCACCCGTTGACAGTAAATTCAAACGAGATAAAAAAGTTACTCTACGCATGTAAAGCGGAGGGGGCTGAAAACCTATTGGATGCAATCCATCAAACGGTGATGGAGATGGAATTCCGCACAAATACTGTCAAACATTTTATCGTCGTCACAGATGATGTATTTTCAAGCATACAAGGATTCACAGTAGAAGATACGGTAGCGCTCTGCCTGAAAAACCAAATTTATGTGAACGTGCTTGGTGTGCCTTCGCCAGGTCACATACAACTCGCAGCAGACACAGGCGGGACATGGCACGTTATTCCAGAAGACCTGCAGCCACAAACGGTACGGTAAAATCATCCAAAGTGCCACAATAGAAGGACTTACAGACAAGCGGAGACGCAAAACGATTAGATACCGCTGGCAACAACGGATTTTCAACTCAACATCAAGCTAAAATAAGGGATTGACATGAACAGTCATTTACTCAGAAAGGCTTTTCGGCAACAATATCGGAAATACGCAATGAGGATTTCTGTGGGGGTGCATGTGCTGTTCCTGATCATTTTTACTGTCTTTTTTCTTAAATCGCAAGTAACTGATATGGAAGATGAAATACAGGTTGATATTTATGAGCTGCCGAAGCAACCTGTCGCCAAGAAGGAAGTAATACCGATACCAAAAAAAACGCCAAAACCGAAACAAGAAGTACCGACACCCAGGAAACAGATTACTTTACAAAAGAACGTCGGACAACCCAAACCTGCTGTGGATATAGCCAAAATACCAGGTGCCGCACCAGCAGAAGTGGCACTGCAAAGCGAGGCTGTGAATAAAAGATCTGATGCGGATATACCACCGGCTTTGGATGCGCCCGATTTATCTACAGACGTGAAGTTGACTGCATCCGTAGAATCCATCCTATCTCCTATTCCATCGGATACAAGTGACACACCCGGAAAAAGTTATGGGAGACGCGAGGGAACTGGTGTCCGAAAACCCGGAAAAGGCATAGGCACGGGACTCGGTAAGCACGGAAAAGGCACTGGCACGGGACTCGGTAAGCATGGAAAAGGCACTGGCACGGCAGACGGTGTGGGTAAAATAGGCGACGGTATAGGCGGCAGCAGCTCACCCTTTGGCAACACTATAAAGAACCTTGCTGAAGATATTATAGAAAAAAGTGGCGGGGCACCAATTGATGTCGTTTTGGTTGTGGATACCAGCGGCTCTATGCATGACAATATAAAGGCTGTTCTACAACATCTGGGTCAAATGATTGATGTTTACAAAGCATCCGATATTGACTATGAACTTGGACTTACCCTGTTCACAACATTTTCTAATAGAACAATTAAAATTAGAACAAGAGGCAACAAATTTAGAACAGGACGCAACAATATTAAGGTGTACCCATTGACAACAAATATAGACGATATAAAACAGCCACTCTACGCAATTGAAGCGGGCTTTGATGAAAACATATTGGATGCAATCGATCAAACTGTGAGGGAAATGCGGTTTCGCAAAAATACGGTCAAACATCTTATCCTCGTATCAGATGAACCGAAGCTTGAAACCCAACAAGGGCTAACAGCAGATCATGTCATCAAGCACTGTCGTAAAAACCAAATTCATGTGAATGTACTTGGTGTTAACAATCAAGATCACAAACGGCTCGCAACATACACAGGTGGAATATGGCACGCTATTCCACAAGACACCATTGCGAAAAAAACACCTATAATTAATCCATATACCGCCCGGAGAATCAGCAAAATAATCTTTAAAGATGCTGTGAGTATGCCAGTAGATATTATCTTGTTTATTGATGGAAGTAAAAGTATGATAGATAAAATGCCATATCTCAAGCAACAGATAGATTTTTGGCTACGGGATTGGGATATCGCGCTGATTGACTATAGAGTCGGTGTCGTTCGGTTTCGCGCAAGTGGAGGCATCAATATGGTAACTGTTTTCAAACCGCCACAAACACAAGCGCAGCTACACAAAATATTAAAACTCCCTTGTCAGAATGATGAAAACCTACTCCACGCAGTTGTTGACGGCACCAGACGCCTCAAAATACGAGCAGATGCAAAAACACATTTCATACTCATCACGGATGAACCGAGAACCCCGAAATCCCCTATATCTGGCACCATCCAGTTTTTAAAGGAAATACCTGTCGTCGTTTCTGTCATCGGCACCACCGACACCTTCCAACAACAGGTCGCACAACAGACAGGCGGAATTTGGGCTGCAATGCCTAACGGACATAAGATGAACGAACCATATCACTAAAAAGGGACAGATTAGGTTCGCAGCGTTTTATCCCTGGCAAAAATTAATGAATCAGCAATCCTCGAACACCACCGAGATTATCACCAAAAAAGCGATAATTGTCGGTTTAATCCTCGTCATCGTCAATGCCTACTGGGTCGGCATAGCCAGCGAACTCTGGTACGCAGTCTACACACTTGTCTCCCCTTTTTCCAATGCAGTCTTTACGTTGGTAGTGCTTCTTGCGCTAAATGTTATCCTACGTAAAATCTCACCCCGTATCGCCTTCACTGCCGCTGAACTCCTATTAATCTATATCATGGTAACGATGGTTTCCACCATTTCTGGGCATGCGATGATGGCAATCCTGATGGGAACTTTGGCGCATCCGTTCTGGTTCGCAAGTGCCGAAAATGAATGGGCACAACTCTTTTTACACCATATCCCTCAATGGCTTACAGCACATGAACCTGAATGGTTAGCCGGTTATTATGAGGGTGAATCAAGCCTCTATTTAGCGGAACATATCCGTGTATGGACAAAACCGGTACTTATCTGGTCCAGTTTCATCTTTCTCCTCTACGGATCGTTACTCTGTTTAGGACTACTGCTCCGAAAACAGTGGATGGAACGCGAAAAATTAAGCTTTCCATTAACACAGCTGCCGTTGCAGATGACAACGAACCGCAGTTTTTTCAGGTCACGTTCACTTTGGATAGGGATCGGAATTGCCGCCCTACCCCGTATATTGGCAGGCTTGCATGACCTATTCCCTGTAATCCCCGCTTTTCCGTCCAGTTATCGACTTGATAGGCATATAACAGAAAGACCTTGGAACGCTGTCGGTTATGTCTCCATGTCCTTCAACCTTGCCATTGTCGGATTGACCTATTTCATGCCGCTTGACCTTGCGTTTTCTACGTGGTTTTTCTTTTGGTTGACACGCGCAGAACGGGTAATTGCGAGTGCTGTCGGTCTAACAAATATCAGCAAACTTCACCTTAACGATCGCGCATCTGGGGCTTGGGTTGGCATTGCTGTGCTAACTTTATGGATGGGTAGGAGACACATCCTCAGGTTTTTCAAACATGTCATTGGACTTGAACGAGGCGACGATAGCACCGAGCCAATATCTTATCGAACAACTGCAATTCTCTCAATTCTCAGCGTGGGAGCGGTGTTTGCTTTCTGTTATATTGCAGGAATGTCGTTATGGGTTATTGCTATCTTTTACGCGTTATTTGTTGCGTTTGCTTTAGCAATCGGACGCGTTCGTGCGGAATTAGGACCACCCTATCACGAAGTAATCGGGATAAATCCACGCCAAATGATGGTGAACATATTTGGGACTCGTACTTTGGGTGCAGCAAACCTCACCGTCATGACATTCTTGTACGCTTTTAACCGTTGCAACCGTTCACATCCAATGCCAAACCAGATTGAATCGCTGCGAATTGGGGCTCAGGCAAGGATTCCCGGCAAAACTTTGCTTTTAAGCATGGCGCTTGCTATCGGTGTAGGCGCAATTGCAACGTTTTGGACGTACTTACATGTAGCATATCACTACGGTGTACTTGCAAGATGTCAAGGACATGTTGGACACTTCGGATGGGAGAGTTTTAATCCACTTCAAAGTTGGCTACAACATCCGAAGGAAGCAAATCCGGGTTCCATTGTATTTATGGGGGCAGGTTTCGGTTTTGTTTTTCTTCTCAATTTTCTGCGTACCCGTCTGCTGTGGTGGACATTACACCCATCTGGCTACGTCCTTTCTGGTGCTTCGTGGGGTGGTTTGATATACTTTTGGTTTCCTGTTATGGTAAGTTGGTTCATTAAGTTCATGATTTTACGGTTTTCAGGTTGGCAAACCTATCGCAGGGCGATACCGTTTTTCCTCGGATTGGTTTTAGGCGATTTTGTGCCGCGAAGCGTGCTGAGTTTAATCAGTTTTGTGATGAATCTTTATATGCCCTCTTCAGGTGCGGGGCATTCCCTTTAGCAATTGAAATGTGATATAATAGGAATTATAAAGGATCCATTATTTTTATAAGATGCGGTGCGTTTAGGAAACCGCACCTACCAAAAAATGTAATATGTTTTTATATTGCACCGTAGATTATGACACCACTACTCACTGTCAATTCACTAACAAAACAGTTTGCTGCTACACCTATTGTGCAGGATGTCAGTTTTGAAGTTTATCCCGGGGAAATCTTTGCACTTTTAGGCGCAAGCGGCTGTGGTAAAACGACAACGTTACGCTTAATTGCAGGATTTGAAAAAGCGGATGCAGGCACAATTTCAATGGATGATCGTGTTCTGGAAGATGAGAGAATACACATTCCGCCTGAAGTGCGCGAAATTGGGTTTGTTTTTCAAGATTTTGCACTTTTTCCTGACAAGAACGTGCTGGAAAACGCTGCTTTCGGACTCAGTCGCAAAATGCCAAAAAAGGAAAGACATGCGAATGCTTTGGAAACCCTTGAAAAAGTCAGAATAGCTGACTTACACGCACGGATGCCGCATCATCTCTCTGGTGGTGAACAGCAACGGGTCGCTTTAGCGCGCTCACTTGCAACACAACCCAAACTGCTACTGTTAGACGAACCTTTTTCAAGTCTTGATACTGGGTTACGCCAAGCGACGAGGGAAGAAGTACGTGGATTGTTAAAAACCTACGGAATCAGTGTGGTATTGGTGACGCACGATCAAGAGGAAGCGTTAAGTTTTGCTGAACGGGTTGCCGTGATGAACAGCGGCACAATTGAACAGATTGGCACACCTGAAGATGTATACCGACAGCCAAAAACTGTATATGTCGCGAACTTTTTGGGAAAAACGAATATCATTGAAACAGATATCAGAGACGGTGTGGCTGAAACGCCTTTTGGATTATTGGAAATAGATTATCCAAACGCAACCGATATTCTTCTTTCAATCCGTCCAGAACATTTCACCATAGAGATACATGTCTCCGATTCCAGTAATCAGAACTTTGGACGTATCATTGCTCGTGAATTCAAAGGGCACGATTTTACCTATCGCGTTGAGGTAGAGGGTAAACCTTATTTTGTCCAAACCAACTATCAGCGACATTTCCAGGTTGGTGATAAGGTTACATTGAAACCGATTGAAGCGGTTGTGATTGAGAACGTAGACTAATTTGGGTATTGACAATTGGTTTTCGGCTTTTTGTTAGGGTATTTGAAGAATTTTTGTAAAATATAAATTTTGGCTTGCTTTTTTTTTTTGCAATTTTGTATAATCTCATTAATCGTAGAGCAGAATTTGTTTACAAAGGTGTCATGACAAAATGTAACGGGAATTGGAAAATCCTCGGATCAAAATTGGAGGTATAAGATGGTACGCGATATATTTACTAATAAATGGGTAATTGGCAGTATCGCGCTGCTAATCGTAATTATTTTCGGTTGTGTTTCTTGGTACAGGTACGATATAGCACCTTACAAAAAAGAAGCAGCTGAATCCGCTGAAGCAGCACGCCAATGGGAAGCAGATCGAAAAGCCGATATTGAGAGCAAGACAGAACCTGCAGCCGATGTAGCACCTGTGGAAAAGATAACACCAACCGTAGAGAAAACAATAACCGAAACAAGTGCCGAAGCGGCAGCAGATGTCCGAGTGTCGCCATTTGGTTTTGGACCTTACCCAGATATTCCACCGGATTTTCCACAGCAGCGGCTTTTTAGCAATCATTATGGTACTGCAGAAGCGGAATTGTTAGATCGCGTCCGCGTCAAATTGTGGAAAGAAGGAGTCCGCCCAGACGGCATCGGGTGGCTGCAAAGTACCGGATTATATTATCCTACTGTTCGGGGAACGATCTATGTTAGGTGGGGAGAATTTCGTGGGAAGAAATACATTACTCGATTACGATCTCATCCTGCGGACCATTTTGATATCACAAAATACCGCTTTGTAGATGACATCCCATCCCATCTCAAAGTACTCGATTTTTCGGAGGGTATTGACCCTTACGAATATTTAGGTTTACCTAAGGAGACAGACAAATGAAAAGATTGTTTAGTTTTTTAGTGATTCTACTAATTTTTTGTATAGCTGATTTCTCTCAACGAGGTTTTAGTCAGTCTTCGTCAAATAGGGTTTACGGTTACGAAAAAAGATATATTTATGCGGATCCAGATATTCTGGATCATATGAAAGTGAAACGCGTTGAAAGATCGGCATCTGACTCAGACGATCCTTCGTTAGCATTTACTTATTTGCCTCTGTATTGGCAAGGTTATTTGTACTCCAATAGCAGCGCATCTGCTGAAATGGGAAAAACCTTCATCACAAATAGGCTAGACTTTACTATAAGTGCAGACACATCTATACAGTGCTATGATGGTAACCAAAGTTATCTTTCTACCTGGTATGCATACGTCGGCATTAGTCTTGAGTGTGTGCCAGATAATCCTCCAAATAACTCAAATCCAAATAATGATTTTGGTTTGGAAAGGGGTAGTTTCGCCCAGAGTTTCAGTGTAATAGGTGGAGACTTAGACAAATTTTACAATCCGGCGACTCACATAGGTTATTGTTCTGCTAATTCCAATGCGACAAGGACATATTCCCCTACTTCAATAGGAAGTGGAAGTAGTTCGGGTACAAGTACAATAGGTATGAATCCATCAACAGGAGCATCATCCAGCGTATCCTCTACCATCAGTGGGAGCTTAACTAGCTTTGATGTTCTTGTAGACAATGATGGAAACGAAATTGAATAAGGTGGCGGTAAAGAAAGTGCACGTGCCAACAATACACCTACCTAGCTTAAGTCCATCCAACGGATTCTAATCTTGTTGTTGTGGGTGAACATACGAGTTGCATCGGTGGTACACCCATCTACACAAAGAGAGGTAACTTATTGTTACCTCTCTTTGCTTTTTATCAGCGTATACAAGTATAGACACAATTGTCTGAATCTCGGATTAGACTGATTACACGGATAAGGGATATCATGATGGAGATAGATCTTACAGGTTCGGCATATATACAGATTTTCAAAGCAACACAATTATCTGTTTAATTCCTTTAATCATTCGTTCAAACGCTTCAGCAAGTCGTTTCGCTTCTACTTCCGCTTTTGCGACATCTCCCTTTTCAATCGCATCGCGTATCCCCGGAAAAACAACAGCAGCGTAGCCGGTATTCAAACCCGGTGCATACACAAGATGCTTAAACCACGGACGCAAAGGCAGCCCTGCTTCATCTGTCAATGTCCGCTCTAATTGATACAATCGCTGATTTATTTTTGCTATCTTCTCTTTGCTACCAGACAATAAATATGTTTCAAGCAGCGCATTCAGCTTTGTCGCTGTTTGTTCCCATTCTGTGAGAAGATTGTGCAACCTTTCTGATTCTATCGGCACACTGTTTTTGAACGTTTCCAATTCAGCCAGTAATGCTTTGGCATAAACATCGTAATCCAAAGGCAAAATATCCGCGTTTGCAAGACGGAGCGCGATGATACCCCAAATCTGTGCCATTGCGACCTGATACTGAAACGTTGGATCGCCAAAATGTTCCATCCAATAATAATTGTCCTGCATGGCATGATACACGCCATAAGGACCATCAAATCCCATACTCACCGCAGAGATACCAGCATGTCCTACAAACGGCGAATGATCCGAACCACTGCCAAGATTGCCGACTCTTGGTTCCGCAGCAGTGTACCGCTTTTTCCAATTGTCATACACCGGTTTCAAGGTGCTCGGATCAATTACCTCTTGTGTTGCTTCGCGCACCAACTGTCTAAGTGTTGGTATTGCACTTGCATAAAATCTATTCCCTGTTGCGGCAATATCTACATTCAAGTACGCTATAGATTTTTCCTGCAGCTCCAACTTTAGTTCCTCAACCCATTCAGTAGAACCGAGAATGCCAAATTCTTCAGCGTCCCACGAAGCAAAAACGATCGTCCGCTTCGGACGCACACCTTGCTTCGCCAATGCGCCTAAACATCTGGCAACTTCAAGCAAGGAAGTTGTCCCACTATTCGGATCCGCTGCGCCATAAACCCACGCATCGTGATGGTTACCCAGAATTACCCATTGGTCAGGATACTCCGTTCCTTCTAACGTTGCGATCACATTGTAAATCGGGCGGATACTGTGGTCACATCGCACTTTGAGGTGAACCTCAGCCGGTCCAGGTCCGATATGGTATGCCAACGGCAAACCTCCCTGCCAATTTGACGGCACATTTGGTCCTGCCAGTGCTTGTAACAACGGTTTAGCATCCTTATAAGCAATCGGCACTACAGGAATCTTGGGGAGGTCGGTTGTCTCATCCATTGGCAGTCTATGTGCATCCTCAATCGCTGCCCAGCCGGGTGTCAACGGATCGCTGGCATGTTGGAAGATATATTTTACCGTTCCACGTTGAATTGCATCGGCAGACCGCCACGGCCCGCGCGGATAAACATCGCCACGCATATAACCGTCGTCTGCAGGATCGGAATAAAGGATCAATCCAACCGCACCGTTATCTCCCGCCAACTTGGCTTTCACACCACGATAACTACCACCATACCGAGCAATACAGATTTTCCCTTCTACTGAAATACCACGTTCTATCAGCATTCGGTAATCTTGCGGCAATCCTCTATTGACATAGACTAACTCAGCCGTCACATCACCGTCAGGCGAATAGGCATTGTATCCCGGCACAATATCTGTCCGAAACGAATCTTTGTCCCATGCCCAGCCCGATTCTTTGCTAACTGCTATATGTTTAGTCGGTGAAAGGAGTTCAACATGGACTTCAAGTGGATGCGGAAGATATACCTGATATTCATAGATTTTTACCTGCAAACCGTAGCTTTCGTATTCACTCCGAAGATATTCTGCTACTTTACGACTATTTTCTGTTCCCGCGAGATGTGGTTCTTCTGTCAATCTCCGTAATTTTGTTTGACACATCTCTGGAGAAACCAGTTCTTTAAATGCTGTTTCTATATTTTGTTGTGTCAATGCGTTTTTAGTAGTGAACCCGCGAATACCTGTGTCTGCATAAGCAAAAAGCGATAGAACCATTAACAAGCATATAGAACAATAGGTAAAATTCCATCGCGAAAGTCTAAAAAGCTCAGTTTTTATGATTGCGATTGGTCTCTACCTCCTTCTGTGTTTTTGGAAATCATACCACATATTCGGTTTATTTTCACTATGTTTTTAAGTCTTAATGTGTTAAAATAGTATTGAAAAAAACACGGTTTTTAGTTCATTTTTTTGACATTTTCAATACGAAATGCAAGGAAATTCTAATGGAAGCAAAAATACTAATTGTAGAGGATGAACGCGATATCGTAGAGTTACTAAAATACAATCTGCGGGAAGCAGATTTTAAAGTTGATACTGTGCGAAATGGTGCTGACGCTCTACAACGTGCAGTAGATAATCCGCCCGACCTTATTTTGTTAGACCTCATGCTGCCCGAAGTTGACGGTTTAATTGTCTGTCGACTCCTAAAGAACGACCCACGGACTAAAAAAATTCCTATCGTGATGCTGACTGCAAAAACTGAAGAACAAGATCGCGTAACAGGGCTTGAGTTAGGGGCTGATGATTATATTACAAAACCTTTTAGTCCACGCGAGGTTGTTTTACGTATCAATGCTGTGCTACGCAGACTCAGAGCAAGCGAGCAGGCTGACGAGGAAAATCAGATAGAAACGCATGGTGTGACAATTGATTTAGATCGACATCAAGTATTGACTGAAGATGGGTCAATTGATCTCACCGCCACTGAGTTTAAACTCATCACACTGTTTGCCCGGTCCCCTGGACGCGTTTTCAATCGTGATGTTCTGATGGATGTTATCTGGGGACAGGAATATTACGGTATTGATAGAACAGTTGACACACACGTCAGTCGTCTCAGACGCAAACTGGGTGATTTAGGTAAACATATTGAAACTGTATACGGTGTTGGCTATCGGCTTAAGGAAGAGAAGTCTTGATGATAATTATAGTGAACTTTAAAATTAAAGATGCCCATTTTTTGTAGGAGCGATCTCCGAATCGCGACGAAACTCACTAATAGTCGGGAAATCGGAGTTCCCCGGACAACTCAAAATGTCCTGTTAATTCTAAAGTCTACTATAAATTCCTAAATCAATAGATAACGCTGATAGTTGGATGTGTAGAGTTCTGTCAAACCCGCCTTAAAATGTAAGAGGCGCGACGAATTGCGCAACTACAAATACCGCAAATCTGAAGAAATGGAGCCATTTTATGAATTTAAGATTAAGAGACAAAGTTGTCGTTGTGACGGGAGCAAGCCGTGGAATAGGTAGAGCTATAGCAAACGGTTTTGCTGAAGAAGGGGCACGGTTAAGCGTCTGTGGTAGAGACACAGATACTTTACAAGACGTAACTGAGGAACTCACTGCACACGGTATAAAGGTGTTGTCAAAGCCTACTGATGTAACTGATACCGCTCAAGTAGATGCGTTCATAACAGAAACCTTGCATCGTTTTAGTAGAATTGATGTTGTCGTTAACAATGTTGGTGGAAGTCGGTGGACACCTTTACAGGAGATTTCTGATGAGGAATGGCACGAAATTCTCGACCTGAATCTTGTGTCGGCAACGCGTATTAACCGACTTGTTATCCCAGCGATGCAAAAACAAGGTGGCGGTGTGATCCTCATGATTGCCTCTATTTACGGCAGAGAAGGTGGTGGACATATTACTTATAACGCAGCGAAAGCCGCAGAAATCAGTATGGCAAAGTCGTTGGCGAAAGAACTCGCACCTGACAACATACGCGTCAATAGTATTGCGCCGGGGTCTATCCTCTTTCCCGGTGGCGGTTGGGATCGCCGTATTAAAGCAGATCCTGAAGGTATGAAAGCGTTTGTTGAAAGTGAAATGCCGTTGGGTCGTTTTGGGAAACCGGAAGAGATTGCGAATGTCGCTGTTTTTTTTGCTTCCGAACGCGCAAGTCTTGTTACCGGGGCGTGTATCAATGTTGATGGGTGTCAGTCGCGGTCGAATATATAACTTAAGCCCGCAGAGGTTTCGCGTTTGCTATACCCAGAACTGTCAATTTATTACCCAAAGGTGGTGGACCGCTAAGTTGAAAGTTATGGATTTCGCAAATTCAACCCAACCTACACATTAGAATGTCAATATATTCCCAAGACGATTCACAATAATTCATTTGCAACGAAAACAGGCGTACACTAAAATAATATTAGTCGTAGCGTTGCATATAGAGGAGAGAGATGAATTACGCAGAATTACCCCTCCCACAAAGTCAGAGAGACGAAATTCATCAGATTTTATCGAGCGCATCCGATAGAGACGGAGGTGTAGATAATGCTTCTATATTGCGAAGCCTACAAGAACTCGCCACTGACGATGCCGACATCCAAACCTGCTTTGCCGACATCGTTATCCCATTATTAGAAACTTGTTTAAATTCCCCTAACTCTGAAGCTGCCTTAAATAATTTTTCGCGTTTTGCACGTGTAACGTTTAGTCGGAAATGGGCCTATCAACTCTTACGAGATGCACCGTTTCTGATGCAAACTGTTATGCTCAGTTTTGGTGCGTCCTCATATCTATCAGATATTCTGATTCGCAACCCGATCTATTTTTACAACATCATTGATGCAAACGTGATGGACATGCCAAAGACCAGTGAACAAATGTATGATGAACTTTTCACGGCACTCAATAAATATAAAGACATTGATCAGAAACTTCGGATCATTCGGCGATACAAACGACGCGAAAGTCTCCGTATCGCATTGCGCGACCTTCTCCAAGTAGTAGCTGTAGAAACAACGACATTGGAGATGAGTAATTTGGCAGAAGCAACCTTGCAACACTGCTATGAAATTGGGCGCGACCAAATCATGAAACCTAAGTTTGGCACGCCGCTAAATGAGGAAGGCACAGCTCCCTGCCGTTTTGCTGTTATCGGCATGGGAAAATTTGGGGGCTATGAACTCAACTTTAGTTCTGATATTGACCTCATCTTTGTTTATTCAGATGAAGGGCAAACTGAGGAAGGCTTTGACAATAGCGAATACTATTCACGGTTATGTGAGTTTATAATTAAAGCGATGAGTGAAGTAACAGAGGAAGGCTATGTCTTTCGTGTGGATATCCGTTTGCGACCTGAGAGCAGCGCAGGTGTCATCATCCGTTCTATGGAAAGCTACGAAAGTTATTATGAGGGATGGGGCGATTTATGGGAACGTCAAGCATTGATTAAAGCACGTCCTGTCGCTGGAGATATGGCGTTTGGAGATAAATTTATCCGCATGATTCAGCCGTTTGTGTATCAACGCTACTTAGATGGTGTCACACTCAATGAAATTAAAGCAGACATTCGCAACACAAAAGCACGCATAGAGGAACGGCTTGTAGGAGAGAGGGCAGACCTTGAAAAGCATGTCAAACTTGGTCCAGGTGCTATTCGGGATATTGAATTTACCGTCCAGTGCTTGCAGATGATCCATGGCGGAAAACGGAAGTCACTCTGCTCACAGAATACGTTGGAAACACTTGAAGCGTTGAAGGCTAACGAATTATTGGAGGTGGAAGATGCAGATGCCTTATCAAATGCGTATCGGTTTTTACGAAGGGTTGAAAACGCTATCCAAATAGAGGCTGACCAACAACGCTATTCGGTTCCAGCGAAAGAAGATGAGGAAATTCAACTTGCCCGCCGTTTAGGATACCATGACGCGCCACTTGAAACATTCCGACAAGATTACCAGTCCCATAAAGCGCGTGTCCGCGAAATCTTTGAAAAGGTGATGGATGTCCGGGAACCGGATCAATTCGATCTTCCTGTGCTACTTAGCCAAGATGACTCCGAAGAGATTCAGGAACAATTGGGTAAGTTCGGTTTTGAAAACGTTCGTGAAGCACATCGCTTACTACGACACCTTGCTAACGGTAGCGATGGGCAGCAATTCTCTCCCGCGGTCAGACGGACTTTCTTCAAACTTGCGCCGACTCTCTTGAAATTTTTGAGTGTAGCCCCTGACCCAGATATGGCACTTCGCTATTTTGATGCGTTTGCCGCTAAAGTCGGTGCACGCAGCAGCTACTATACGATGTTTATGGAAAGGCAGGGAACACTTGAAGCACTTATAAGTGTCTGTGGTTCAAGTCTTTACTTAGCGGATTTACTGATTGCAAGTCCCGAGCTTTTTGACTTGTTGACGGTGCCAACTTTCACCGAAACTCCTAAAACACTTGCCCAAAAACAGGAAGAGGTCTTACAACTCCTCGCGGATACACCTGATGCACACACGCTGAGGTCACTCAGGCGTTACAAGAATGATGAGATTTGGCGTATTGCTTTAAGGAACATCCTCGGCAATGCTGACCTTCCTACAACGACCGAAGAACTCTCCGATTTAGCCGAAGCAATCCTGCAAGCCATCTATCCGCAGATTGACACGCAGTTACGCGAAGAACATGGCAATCCAACGAGCGATGATGGAACACCTGTGACGTTTGCTATCATTGCAATGGGGAAATTTGGAGGACGTGAACTTAACTTTAGCTCAGATTTAGACGTGATGTGTGTCTACACAGCAGATGGTGAGACAACCCACGGGATGCCAAATTCGGAGTATTTTTCACTCCTCGGTTTAGAATTGGTAAAGCAGCTTAGCGGGGATCATGACATGAGTATTTATGAACTTGATCTGCGGCTTCGTCCCTACGGCACAGGTGGCGCGATCGCATTACCACTCGCGGGGTATCAGAATTACTATGACAACACCGCAGAAATCTGGGAACGACAGGCACTCACACGTGCACGCGTTGTAGCAGGAGATGTGGAAGAGTTGGGAAACCAATTTATGGATATAGCACAAGCGTTTTGCTATAAGCAACCACTCACTTCTGAAGATGTCGCTGAGATTGTGCATACACGCCAACGCAAAGAAGCACAAGCCACCCGAAATGCGAAATCACGGCGTAGACGAGGTGGAAAAGTTCGAAAACCTACTGCCAACGTTAAGTCAGGATATGGCGGACTTGTTGATATTGAATTCGCTGTGCAAACACTTCAACTTATCCATGGGACTGATATAACTTCTGTCCGCGTGCCAAATACGCTTCTTGCAATTGACAGATTGCGCACTATTGGTGTTCTGACAGAGGCACAGCGTACAGGATTATCAGAGGCGTACAAATTCCTTCGGCGTGTTGAAAACGCATTGCGGATTGTTCATGACCGTGCCTTAGATGCGTTGCCTACAAACCGTGCGGAATTGGCACAATTAGCACGAAGACTCGGATACGCTGAAACCGAAGATACGCCTATTGTGGAGGCATTTTTGCAGGATTACGGGAAGTGGACGGAGAAGACCCGCGCGCTTTTCAATGAGATTCTTGTTAATTGAATTAAGGAAATAATACCAATTCTAAAATACAATATCCCATTTAACATACGGTCATTTTAATGGAATATCAACAGAAGAAAGAATATAAGAGGCGCCAAATCATGCAGAATACCATAAGCGTATTCTGCCCAAGCGCATTTGGTGTTGACTTGGCAATGAATTGCGATTAAACGCGTTTTGTTAATAAGAAGTTATTATTTAGAAATGGTATAACAAAAACAATTAGTTAACTGGCACAAATCGTGATTATTTTAAGACTACAGGCGCGGTTTTAAACCGCGCCTACCATCTAATTGCCGTTATAGACTACCCCTCTGAACGGAGTTGGATAAGTTTATTCACAGCATGGATATACGCCTTGGCGCTTGCCTCAATAATATCCGTACTTGCACCGTTTCCTGTGATGACGTGCCCATTGTCCTGCACCTTCAGTGTAACCTCACCGATGGCATCTTCGCCTTCTGTCACAGAGCGAATCTGATAATCGATTAAGTTTAGTTTGATTTTGACAATTTGATTAATTGCCTTAAAGGCTGCGTCAACTGGACCATCGCCTGTGGAAGCATTTTCAACTATTCCCTCCTCCGTACGTATACCAACTGTAGTTGTTGGTGAAATCTTCGTCCCGCTAACGACTTGAATGTAATCAAGTTCAAAAATCGCAGGAACAGTACGAATCTCGTCGCTCATGATCGCCTCAAGGTCGGCATCATGAACAGCTTTTTTCTTATCTGCAACGCGGAGGAATCTTTCATAAACCTTCTCTAACTGCTCTGAATCCAGTTCATATCCGAGTTCACTCAGGCGATGTTTCAAGGCGTTTCGTCCAGAACGTGGGCTGAGAATCAGTTGGCTCTCTTTCCATCCGATCTCTTTCGGGTCAATAATTTCAAAGGTTACACGTGACTTAATAATACCATCTTGGTGAATCCCAGAACTATGGGCAAAAGCGTTTTCACCAACAATTGCTTTATTCGGTTGCACTGGAATACCCATCGTACGACTCACGCGTCTGCTGATAGGAACAATCTCTTTGGCGTTAATATCGGTGTAATACGCTTTAAAGTAATCGCGTCGGGTTCGGATTGCCATGACGACTTCTTCAAGCGAGGTATTTCCAGCACGTTCCCCAAGTCCATTGATAGTGCACTCCACCTGCCGTGCGCCTTGCTCAATGGCAATTAGACTGTTTGCGACTGCCAACCCCAAATCGTTATGGCAGTGAACACTTATCACAGCATCGTCAATATTTGAGACATTTTCCTTGATTCCTGCAATGAGACCACCAAATTCAGCAGGTACCGTCCATCCGACGGTTTCAGGGATATTGACTACAGTCGCCCCTGCGGCGATAGTAGCTTCAACTACCTCGTACAGATATGCCAATTCTGTCCGTCCCGCATCCATCGGCGAAAACTCAACGGTTGCATCTGGGTGATCAGCACATAAACTCTTTGCGTAAGCAACCGCATCCACCGCCATTTCCAATGTTCTCTCCGGCGTTGTGCGGGTGATGCGTTCCATGTGGATGGTTGATGTGCCAACAAACGTATGGATCCGTGCGCGGGGTGCATCCTGAATCGCTTTCCATGCCGCCGTTATATCCTTTTCAACGACGCGTGAAAGTGCGCAAATTTCGGGTCCCTTAACTTCGTTAGCGATTCGTTGAACAGCATCAAAATCACCTGGTGACGAAATTGGAAAACCAGCCTCAATGACATCAACATTTAATTTCGCAAGGTGCTTGGCAATCTCCAATTTTTCTTCAATGCCGAGAGCGGCTCCGGGAGTTTGCTCCGCATCTCGGAGTGTTGTATCAAAAATATAGACCTTTTCTTGGTTAGTTTCAAAATCGTCCACGATTGTGTCCTCCAAATGGTTATCTGTCCGTTGTTAGAAGGGATTATACATCCTTTACGATGGAATTAATAAAACCTTATTTTATCACTTTTATATTTCACGTCCGACAGCAATAGCAATCGGTTTTAGTTCTTGTATGAGTGCCTCAAATTGATCAGGAAACAGAGACTGCGCGCCATCACCTGTCATAGAGTTATCTGGATCATGGTGGACTTCCAATAACAGTCCATCTGCCCCAGCGGCAACGGATGCCTTTGTCATATCGCACACCAAGCTGCGGATGCCGGTACCATGGCTCGGATCAACAACGATGGGCAAATGGCTTAATTCATGGACAACAGGAACAGCGTTAAGATCCAGAGTATTACGTGTATGCGTTTCAAAAGTGCGGATGCCTCGTTCACATAGAATGACATCCGGATTCCCTTCAGACAAAATATATTCCGCAGCAAGTAGCCACTCTTCAATTGTTGAAGACATCCCGCGCTTCAGAATAACAGGCTTGCGTGCGCGGCCAACTTCACGCAGCAGATAAAAGTTTGTCATATTCCGTGTGCCGAGTTGAAATATGTCCGTATATTCCCCGACAAGTTCAACTTCATGGGGGGTCATAACTTCCGTAACGATACCCAAGCCAGTTTCTTCTTTAGCTGCGACAAGCATTTTCAATGCATCTGTTCCAAAGCCTTGGAAACTGTAGGGACCTGTGCGAGGTTTAAACGCGCCGCCTCTAATAAATCCTGCGCCTGCTTTTTTCACTTGTTTCGCAATAGTTACAATCTGTTCAGTACTCTCAACTGCACAAGGTCCTGCCATAACCGCTAACTTCCGTCCCCCAATCTTTGTCCCGTTCGTAGAGATAACAGTCGGTTCATCCCGAAATTGGCGGCTTGCTAATTTGTATGGGGCAGTGATCGGCATTGTCCTTTCAACGCCAGACATTGACTCCATCGGAATATCGCCAAGCAATGTTTTATCTCCTATTACACCGATGACGGTGCGTTGTTCGCCAGTTGAAATCTGTGCTTTCAACCCTACACTCTCAATCCGTTTGACAATAGCGTCAATCTGATCAGGTGTTGCATCCGTTTTGGTAACGATTACCATGGTTATCAATTCCCTCCGACAATAACTCTGTTTCAAGTCAATGTTGATTAGTAAAAAAATAACCCAACATCGAATTGTTATCGACGCTGGGTAGTGATGTATGAGATCGATTAAAACTTTTTCATGAGTGCTTACAAACTATCACCACCTACCGCCGCAGTACAAAAACGGGTATAACCCGAGCGTAAAGAGCGCCCAAAGGGAAAAATAATAGCCCCGTAAAAATGTAAGAGCGGACTGTGCTCCATTCGTCGGTACTGTAGAGGTGGTCGTGCGTTCAAACTTTTGCATCACAAAGTATCTCTAATTCTTTGGTTGTAAGCCTTCTCAGTTTTCTTGCCTTATAAAACGTTGTTCCAAACAAAACGTTTAAAAAATAACACCTTTTATTGATATGATAGCACATTTTACAAGGTTAAGTCAAGTTTTTAATTGTATTTTTATTTTTTATATAAAACAACTTAAACTCACCCAATTTATTCAGATAGGGAGCGCATTACCTATCTATTTATTTTATACTTCTTCAAACACAACACGGTGGTAACGTTTTTTACCAGCACGCAGCAGCAACGCATCTTCTTCCAACAGATTAGCATCTACAACAACATCTATAGCCTTATATTGCTTCTCATTGATATAAGCGCCCCCCTGTTGAATTAGGCGGCGTGCCTCGCTTCTTGAAGTGGCTAAACCTACTTCATGGAACAACTCCATTATCGGAATGCCTGAGTTAAGTCGCTCTGTGGGGATCGTGGTAGTAGGCATCGCTTCAAGATCAAGTCCACCGCCACCAAATGCAGCGCGTGATGTTTCCTGTGCTTTGTCTGCTTCAATCTTTCCGTGTGCCAGTTTAGTCGCTTGGTATGCAAGCACAGCTTTTGCTTCCCGTATTTCATCATGTTCTAAGCTGCCAAGTCGCTTAACCTCGTCCATCGGTAAGAAGGTAAAATATGCTAAGAACCGCTCAACATCACGGTCATCCGTGTTTATCCAGTACTGGTAGAATTGGTATGGCGATGTTTTATTTGAATCAAGCCAGACAGCGCCGCCAGCGGTTTTTCCCATTTTTGCCCCACCAGCTGCCGTAAGTAATGGAAAGGTCAAACCGTATACGCGTTTCCCTTCAATCCTACGCACCAAGTCAACTCCCGCCAGGATATTGCCCCACTGGTCATCGCCACCGAGTTGGAGAACGCACCCGTATTTTTGGAAAAGGCACAAATAATCGTAGGCTTGTAGCAGTTGGTAATTAAATTCAAGGAACGAAAGCCCCATTTCGCGTTCAAGCCGCTGCCGATACCCTTCAACACGGATCATCTCATTGACACGAAAATGTTTGCCGATGTCGCGTAGAAATTCAATATAATTTAGAGGAAACAACCACTCAGCGTTATTCAGAAAAATCCCTGCCGAATTGTCTAAATTAAGGTAACGCTGTAATTGTTTTAGAATGCTCGCCCCATTTTTTTCAATCTGTTCAGCAGAAATCATTGAACGCATCTCTGTTTTATCGGTCGGATCGCCAATCATTGTAGTACCGCCGCCGATGATTGCAATCGGTTTATGTCCGCCACGTTGCAGATGTGCCATCGCCATAATTGGCACAAGACTACCAGCATGGAGGCTGTCTGCAGTTGGATCAAAACCAACGTAATATGTTATCTGGTTTGCAGAGAGTAAACGCGAAACTTGATCTGCATCCGTACACTGTTGGACGAAACCCCGTTCTTGTAGGGTCTCAAAAAGATTTGACATGGAAGTTGTTCCTTTTAAGAGATTTTTTGCCGAATTTTATAATACCATGCAAGGTGTGGGTTGTCAAATCTGTTTGGTAGAACTATTCAGCTTTTGGGTTTTTTCAAGAATTTAGAGGGTCGCGGCCGGGAGGTCGCTCCTACAAGAAGAGGTTTTTGATAAAAGATAGAAATTATTGGAGAATTGAATGGTCTGCGTTTGGTAGACGATTGTAGTTATATTATTGAACACGGTGGATATAAATATCGTAATCGTCTCCGCGGGCATCACTCCAAACCACGATTGCATTTCCAACACCTGCAGAGACTGCCCTCGGTGTTATCTGTTCTTTATTTGCATCGCAAACCAGTACACCGTTCTCTTTCCAAAGTGGCGTGCCATCTGCATCAATCCGTTGGACATAGATAGCATCCTCCGTTGTATCCCCAAAATCTTCCCGATAATCAAGCCAATAAGCGATAGCACCGCCAGCACCATCAGGAACAAGCATAGGGATTTGTTGAACGCCTCCTTCGGCGCAAACCGGCACACCCTCTTTATCCCATAAAGTTTCACCTTCTACATTGACACGTTGTGCATAGATGTCAGCAAAAATATCCCGATCATCCCACCATACAACAATGAAACCACCTTCACCATCACTGACGCAATTCGCTTGTTGTTGATTGACAGGCAGTTCGCAAATCGGTATGCCATCCTTCTGCCATAAGGTTGTACCATCTGCTGCTATGTGCTGCGCATAGAGTTGGGCTTTTGTAAAAAAATTCGGGTCGTTTCGGTAGTCCGACCAAACACAGAATGCACCACCATTACCATCACTGACGATAGTAGGATTACCTTGATTGCCCTGTGCAGTGCAAATAGGTTTAACTGAATCCCATGCAGCATTTCCTATACTATCAATGTGTTGCGCGAAGATGTTCCAATCAGGCGTACTAATATCCCACCACACAACGATGAATCCGCCCGCGCCATCGTTGATTAAAGCCGGATCATATTGGTCGCCTTCTCCACTAAATACAGAAATACCGTTCTGTTTCCAAACCGCTTTTCCTTCAGCGGAAATTTTTTGGGCATAGATGTCTTGATTACCAGATCGCCAATCTTCCCAGACTACAATCACACCGCCGTCTCCATCAGGAATGACGGTAAAATCATCTTGTAAAGCTGCATCCGTACACACTTCAACGCCATCGGGATTCCACAGTTTTTCACCGTTTACATCAACGCGTTGCGCGTAACTATCTTGATTACCGTTTCGCGTATCTCCCCAAACAATAATCGCTCCACCTTTCAAGTCAGAAACGATGGCAGGACTACTTTGAGGCGCTTTGTGATCACAGACAGCGATACCGTTAGGTGTCCAAAGCATGTCGCCTTTGCTGCTAATACGTTGTGCATAAATGTCGTAGTTACCGTTTCGAGCATCGCGCCAAGCGACAATGGCACCATCCTTACCATCATTTGTTAACACAGGGAAATGTTGAGCATTTTCAGCTGTACATAACGGCAGATTTTCCGTTGGCAGCCATTGTGCTTGGATAGGGAGGTGAACGATCACAAAAAGGAGAAAGGAGAATGAGCAGCAGGATATAAACACACGTGGGAAAATATACGTCTGTGGACAATCAGACATTGAAGAACAATCAGAAAAGAGCATAATTTTAAAACGCAACTTCTTTCTCCGAAAGTCTTATGCTGGAGTCAGCAATTACATTAACAATTCTTCTCCTATTGGGAAAAATTGGTCTGCCATTGCTTGTAAATCCATTGATGTGTTATGCTCAAATGCGACTACCTCTATCCGTTTATGTTGCTGTTTGATGAGTTCAGCCAGCGGGCAAAAATCTCCGTCTCCGCTTGCCAAAATAACAACATCTAACACGCCGAGCATAGAGACTACGTCTACAGCGATTCCGACATCCCAATCGCCTTTTGCTGAACCGTCTCCTCGCAGGCGTAAGTCTTTACTACGAATTGTATAGCCGTTATGCTCTAATAGAGAGATGAAATTACCTTGTTTAATTTCAGGAATCTGAACAATATAGACGTAGGCGGCCACGAGTTGTCGCGGACCAACAATCAAGTCAAGAAGTTTAATGTAATCAACTCGGCGTTCAAATCGATCCTTCGCAGCGTAGAACATATTTTGCACATCAACGAATACACCAACCCGAGGTTGTGTCCCTGTCTGCTTCTCTTGATTTGTAGACTTCAAATCAGATTCATCAAAATAATCTACTGTCTGCCGAATTTGGTTGAGAGCATTTTGAGATGTTTCATGCGATTTTTCAATCACATCAAAATGATTCTGCAGATCAGTTTTTAGTTGTTCTAAAACTTGAAATTCCTTATAAACGGCTTCTTCAACTAACTTTAGCTCAACCATAAAACTTTCCTTAGCTGTTTTGATTTGTGCCAGTTCGTCGAGTTGTGCTGTGATATCCCTATATTTCGCCAGCAGCTGCTGGTGTTCAGTCTCTAATTTCATGAGGGAATTGTTAGTTTCCGCGTACTGTGTCGTTTTTTCGTGCAGACTTTCATTTTCTTGTTTTAGAAAAACAATCTGCTCTTTACTCTCCTGATACAGATCTTCTTTTATTTTGAAAGCCTCATTTTCTTCAAGCAGAAATTGGGAGTGCTGTTCAAGCTGTTTATTTTTTTTCTCAATCGCTGTGTATTCCGCTTGTAAATCAACTAAAGCGCTTTTAAGATGTTGAATTTCACCGGTTTGTTCGTCAATCTCCTCCTGTGCTCCTGCTAAATCATTGGTATATTTTGTCTGAATATCTTGTGTTTCTGTGGAAGGCACTTGTGGAGTAACGAGATAATCAGAGAACGGTTGTGTATCTACCTCTGGAGAGTCTCTATGAGTTTCGTATGCTGCTGTCAATAAGTGAATTCCATGTAAGTACACATCTTCTCGGGAATCCGCTAAGAGTGCCCAGACCACTTCACCAAATTCTCCTGATTCAATCAAGGGACCAGGAGATTTAAAAAAAGTATGGATTTCGTCAACTACCATGTATCCAACCCTTGAGATCGCATCCTCCGCTTTTTGAGAGAGGTGTTGGACAACGATTTCATCAATATGGGATTGTCTATAAAAAGCGTTAGCTAACCTGTTCAACAACTCCTGTTTTGAAGAAGAATATAACTTATCGGTATCAGTGGCAGGATTGGTGTGCCTTAGTAGTTGGAAAATCTCTCTCTCATTTAAAAGTATCGCAAGAAACCATGTAAGTTGGTCATGATGTATCTTTAATTTTAGATCTGGTTTTATCATGAGAGTCCTCCGAAATTTTTAGCTCACACAGAGAATATGGACTAAATTAGTTTTCGCTTGTGAACTGTATTTAGATTACTTTATATTTTAGATTTCAGGAGTGATCGTTATACCTCCTAATACTGAATAATAAACTGAAAATAAACCGATTTGTTTAGTTGATGTAACGCTTTAAATTTTGATGATCTTGTTAGATCCATTTTGGATGCTGTGGGTTGCGTTACGGGTATCAACGACAATTGCAGCGTGTTCAACAATAAAATCGTAGTCTATAGTGCTGTGATCAGTAAGAATTACAACGCAATCAACACTTTCTATTAAAGCAGATGTTAGCGTTTGTGAATGGTATGCTTCCCCTTCTCCAAGAATAATGTTTGAAACATGTGGATCATGGTATAAAATATGTGCACCTTTGTCAAGCATTAATCTTATTACTTCCAATGCGGGGGATTCACGGATGTCTCCAATGTCCTTTTTGTATGCCACACCTAAAATTAAAACATTTGAGCCATTGATAGGTTTTCGATGGAGATTTAGCGCATGAACAACTTTGTCAAGAACATATTTCGGCATGCTGCTGTTTATTTCACTCGCAAGTTCAATGAATCGCGCGTGGTAATCATAATTACGCGCTTGCCAAGAAAGATAGTGCGGATCAATCGGTATGCATTGCCCCCCAAGTCCTGGCCCCGGATAGAAAGGCATAAATCCGAAGGGTTTGGTTGCAGCAGCATCAATAATTTCCCATACATCTAAATCCATCCGATCGCATATAAGCGCAACTTCATTTATTAATCCAATATTCACACTCCGAAATGTATTTTCTAATAATTTTGCCATTTCCGCTATTCGAGGAGAGGAGACAGTGTAGATTTTATTGATAAATTGTTCGTAAAAAGTTTTGGCAACTTGAGTGCATTTTGACGTAACACCACCGACAATTTTGGGCGTATTCGTCATAAGATATGTACTATTCCCTGGTTCAATTCGTTCAGGTGAAAAAGCAAGATAGAAATCTAGACCTACCTGTAACGATTCAGTGGAATCAGAACTTAAACTCGGAAGGTTGGTGCTGCAGTCGGTTTTAAGTTTTGTTTTGCTGACGTTGGGTTGGAGTTTTGGAAGCACAATTTCTTCTGTCGTGCCAGGATAGGTAGTACTTTCCAGAATTATCAGTTGTTCCGAATGTAGATGTTGGGCAATTTGATCTACTGCAGCAGTGATAAATTGCATATTCGGTGTCTTGTTTTCATTCAAAGGGGTTGGCACGCAAATGTTGATTGTGTCCAGTTCACCCAGAACACGATAATCTGTTGTGACCTGAATTTGTCCTGACTCAATCAGCGGACCAAGGATAGTATCAGGAACATCAGGAACATCAGAGATACCGCGTTTCAGTCGTTCTATCTTTTCTGGATTTATGTCAATCCCAGTTACTCTGAAACCTGCCTCGGCAATAGCAACCATAAGGGATAACCCGACATACCCAAGACCTATAACGCCAGCATTTGCAGTACAGGATTCTATTTTCTTTAATATCATAATTTAAAATTTAACGCTCTTGATAATTCATCTCATTCCAATTTTAACATTGAATTAGCCAACGCGAAGCAGTATAGAGGTTTGTAAAGATCTTATCTGGTTTGTGTATTTTAACAGTTGAATCAGAATTAATATAATGGTTATAGGAATCGCGTCCGTGCCCTGTTAAAACGAGTATTGATGATGCACCTGCACTTTTTGCTGCCTGAATATCTGTAATTGAATCACCAATGAAATATGTTTTTGACACGTCAATTTCGTGTTCGCGTGCGGCTTGAATTAACATACCCGGTTTCGGTTTTCGGCATCCGCATCCTGCTTCTGGATGATGTGGGCAATAGTAAACTTTACATACCTGCCCCCCTGCTTCCTCAATTTCAGCAAGCATCTGGCAATGAATATCGGCTAAATGCTGCTCGGTATAAATTCCTTTGCCAATTCCCGCTTGATTGGTTACCACAATAATACGATAACCACTATGGGTTAAGTATCGTATCGCTTCCAACGCATTCGGGAGAAAGGCAAATTCCGCCCAATTGCATACATAGCCGTAGTCTGGCGGATTTTTGTTTATAACTCCATCCCGATCAAGAAAGACAGTCTTCATGCTGTATCACCAATGCAGATATTCAGCTAGTGCTTTGTCAACACATTATTGTAGGTCGCGATTCGGAGATCGCTCCTACTGATGGACTGCTTATGGTAGGAGGGAACTCCGGGGAATGCCAAAAGGCATTCATACCCGGGGAACGCCTAAATGGCGTTCATACCGTTGATTTCTTGATTTGGATTCCCGACCCTTACAAGCCCATCAATTAGCACTTGACTAAGCACTATATTTAGATATTCAGAAAATTGGTATTAATGTTATGTTTCAGACAATGTGTCAATAGCCAGATGTAGTTCCTTTGGTGTAACAGTTGCGCACCCCATTTTTCCGACCACAACCCCTCCAGCAAGACTTGAGAGTTGGGCAGCACTGTGGTAACCAACTTGTGCTGCAAGTGCAAGTGTAAAAACCGCAGCCACCGTATCTCCTGCCCCTGTTACATCCGCCACTTTTTTTGAGTGGGATGGTAGGTGTTCTACTTGTAGAGTGCCATCAGAATCACGCGTAAATAGAGACATTCCTTCCGCCTCACGTGTAATCAATAACACTTTCAGCGATAACTGATCCAATATCCTTTCGCCTACATTAATTAGGTGTGACACATCGTCAATTTCTTGCTGTACAGCTGCCCCTGCTTCTTTATGGTTCGGTGTAAGCGCTGTCACGCCTTGATAATGCCAAAAATTATTCTGTTTTGGGTCGACGATAATCGGTATACCATAAGGTTCGGCATGCGTTACGACTGCCTTTATCAACTCAGCACTGACGGCACCCTTGTCATAGTCAGCGAAAATGATTGCATCGCTCTCTGCCATTTGAGATACCATAGCACTTATGAGACGTTCCTTTATTAAAACACTGATCTCCTGCTTAGATTCCTTATCAATCCGAAGTAGATGGTGTCCTTGATGCAGAAACAAAGCTTCAGAACTCTCAACACTTCGCTGTAGCGAATCAGCAGTAGCAATCACGCGAGTCTTTTTACTTGTGGGGCGCTGGACATCTATACAGATGTCAGTGGTACCAATCCCCGTATGTTTTAGCATTTGGATCAGTTTTTCGCCATCTCTGTCTTTTCCAATCACACCGATTAATTGAGCCTTGCCGCCTAAACTGGCTATATTTTGCGCAACATTAGCAGCACCACCACAACCGGTTTTTTCGCCAGTCATCTCAAATACCGGAACAGGTGCTTCAGGGGAAATTCGGTTCACATCACCCCAGATGTATTCATCCACAATGATGTCTCCGATTATCATCACCTTTTTATTTTTAATTTGTGTATAAATATTTTTTAAATTCACAAGATTATATTAGCATAACTCAATAAGTTAAAGCAACAAACATTCTCAACCAAGTTGCGTAACTTTTTTTCCGAATTTCTTGAAGAAAAATAAAACTGATTACAACAAACAAGATGAATCAAGTTTGCCGAAATACTACTATTCCATGAGAATAGGTGTTTTAAGACTAATTCAAAAAATGATGAAATTGGCATGTAAATCAGGGTTGAATGTCTCAGTAGTTTTTCTATTTCACTTGAATCTTTGCTCTATTCCTGCTAAAATACTTTAGAAATTACTTTAAAATATGGAACCTCTTATACTGAAAAACGCGGTATCGCTAAGAGTTTGCGAATAATAAAGAATATAGGTCCGAAAACGCCAATATGATACCATTTCTAAAATATAATGTATCATTTTCGGTGGAGATTCTGTAGGAGCGACCTCCCGGTCGCGACCAGGAGGTCGCTCCTACAGAGGATCTCTTCCAATTATATTCAATCCAATAAATTTCCGTAATGGAATGTTATTTATTAAAATTGGTATAAGATTCTCTCAAGGTCGACTCCAAGAAAGCAAACAAAAAGGTTATGTAAATTTTATGAACAGGTTTTTACGTTTTCTATTCCTTTCCCTGATAATTTTAGGATCACAAAGTTCCTCTCTATTAGTTTTTGCTGAGGAAACCTCTGATGAAAACATTGTGACCAAAAGTCCACAGTATCCAGAAACATCCACTTATAAATTGCAAATTGGGGACAGTATTGTTGTAACTGTTGAAGGATACCCTGAATATACTAAAGACCGTGTTCCCATTCCAGTTCAGCCAGATGGTTATATCTCCTATCCACTCATCGGACTAATCAAGGCAACAGGCGTAACGATTTCGGAACTTGAAGCACAGATGCAGCAAGTTTTCTCCAAGAAACTTCCGAGTGCTCGCGTGTTTGTTACACTCATGCAACCGAAACGACACATTCTGGTCTTCGGGGCAGTTGATCAGAGACCGAGAGGAAACATGCATATCTTTGAAACAGGACAAGTATATTTGATGCATGCTTTGGCGGCTGCAGGAATCAACTATGAACTGGCGGATCTAACAAAAATTACAGTCTGGCGTGATGGTAAGGTTTTTAAGACCTTGAATTTTGAAGAGCATGTTGAAACGGGCAGTGTTGATATTCCATTGAAAGATTACGATATCGTCATTGTTCCGTCCATTTATGCACAACGAAGGATTCGTGTAATTGGGGCTGTGGTGGCTCCCGGACTCTTTCCGATAACAAATGAACAGATTTCTGCAGACCAAGCACTGAAACTCGCTGGTGGTTCCAGAGCAGACTTCGCCGATTTAAAAAAGGCTGAAATCATCACCAATACAGGGAATACACCTGTTGATCTCACTTCGGAAAATGTTAGAGCGATGTTGAAACCAGGGGATGTTTTATTTATTCCTCTCGCTGAGGCAAAAATTAGCGTTGTTGGGGCTGTTGATAAGCCTGCCCAATATGTAATTACTGAACCGATACTTTTAAGAGATGCTGTGGCAATGGCAGGCGGGTTGGACGAGGAAAAAGCAAATCCCAAAAAATGTATCCTTACACGGGCGAATGGAACACAAGAGGAACTAAACTTCAATTTGGTTCAGTCAGAAGTTTATCTTCACCCAAATGATCAACTCCGAATTTTGGAACGGACACGGATTGATTGGCGAGTGCTCAGTTTTGCTGCTTCACTCACCAACTTGGTAGTGAGCGTTTGGTTAAGATACAGATAGAAGAAAGACGAGAAAGAAAATATATGTTCTCTATTCCATTTATTGCATTTTGATCTTTTTTTAATGTACTTATTAACATGAGTTTGATAAAACAGATTGTAGCGCGAACTTTTATAGTGACCTTTAGAATTAACTTTACATTTTGATTTGTAGGAGGGAACTCCGATTCCCGACTATCGCGATTCGGAGATCGCTCCTACAGGGAAAAACATAAGTCGCGATTCGGAGATCGTTCGGACAGAAAATGTGCCTCTTTAATTTCAAGGTTCACTATAGTTTGCGCCATAGCAAACAAACTGGAAAGTTTGTGCTACAAAGGCAATAAGGTGGTACTCGGAACAAAATACCGTTTATTGAACTGACATCTTTTATTATCAAACTGGCGTTACTTATTAAGGTGTATTCATGGAAAACGAGGATGAGGTTAATATGCCAGAAACTACGGATAAACAACTTGAACAAATTACAGAAATTCGATTATCAGACTATTTTTGGATACTTTTCCGGAATAAATGGAGTGTTCTTACAATCTTTATACTTTGTGTTTTTGGGGCATTCCTTGTAACCGATGTCACGCCACCAGTTTATCAATCCGAAACGACGCTTCGTATCCTTGATGACCAATCAGCATCTTCATTACTCTCACAGTTTCCACTATCGGGATTCCTTAAAGGCGCATCATTAGGGACTTACGCTACTTTGATGCAATCCCGAGACTTAGTAATTGCTCCAACGGTCAGTCAACTTATAGATGAAGAACTGTTGAAACCACAACCTATTCACCGAGGTGACACGGTGAAACGGGTGGCAAATCTTCTGAATATTGAATTAGATTCAACCGCGACTGAACAAGGTGAACTTACTGATACTGAGTGGAAAGACTTTTTCATCAAAACGCTTATTGATGAGAAGTTGAAGGTAGAAGAGTCTCAAGATGGCAACGTTATCACCCTTACTGTGCAACAACAGGACCCAGAATACGCGCAGCTTTTGTGTAATAGAATCGCCGCTGTACTCATCCAAGTTGTTGAGGAAGAGAAAACGGAAAATATGCAATGGTGGGAAAAACCACTCCCGCAAGCAATGTTGGAGGAAGCAAAGCAGAACCTGAAAAGTTCGGAGCAGCAACTCTTTGAATTTCAGCAAGCAAATACGGAGTTGACTCTCAATGCCGAGGCGGGAACCCAAGCACAACTCATTGTCGCCTTACAATTAAGTGAAAACGAATTAACGAGCCAATTGACTGCTGCTGAATTGAGGCTTTTGGTATATCAAGGTGACCTTGAAAAAATTGAAGAAAATCTTATTTCAGAAACGAAAACAAAAAATCCTTCATATTCCAAACTGAACGACAACTTGAACGAATATGAAATTGAACGAAAGGCGCTCATCGGAAAATACGGAGATGTAACGCATCCTGAAATTACCTCTCTTGAAGAAAAAATAAAAGAAACAAAAGCACGCCTTGAAAATGAAGAAAAAGAAATTACAAGCACAACGTCATCTTATAACCCGCTTCATCAAGTTCTAACAGAAAAGGTCAATGAAGCAGAAGCTGCAATTAAGAGCCTTAAGAAGCAAAAGAGCGAAGTCTCTGCCCAAATCAATGAATCTCTCAAAACTCTTGGTGATTGGTCAGACGAACAGTTGGAGATGTTTCGTCTCAAGCGCGATGTTGAAATTTACACCGCGCAGGTCATTGCTTTAGAGGCAAAAATACGAGAGTCACAAATTGTCGCTGAAGCCCGCACAGATAGTCTTAAGGTATTGGATCAAGCACGCGTACCGGAAGAACCTATTAAGCCTCGAATGAAACTAAATCTCGTTTTAGGCGCAATGCTTGGTGGGATACTCGGTCTTACATTTGCTGTTGCCAAAAATTACTTCAAAGACACGTATTTGCGTTTAGAAGATTCTGTCCGTCAATTGGATTCGCTACCGGAACCACCGAGTTTTCTCGGTGTTATTCCATCTATTAAGAAACGGAGCGCTTATCGGATTCCTCTCATTGTAAATGATGCACCTAACTCCAGAACAGCCGAAGCGTTTAGAGTGCTCGTAGCGAAACTACCATTCCTCAGCCTCGGTGGTGGATTGAAGACGGTTCTTGTCACAAGTTCTACCCGTGGAGAAGGGAAGAGTACCGTTTCTTCCAATCTCGCTGCTGCGCTTGCCCAAAAAGGGAATAAGGTATTACTAATAGATGCGGATATGCGTAGACCTTCACAACATACATTTTTTCCGACAGAACAACTTCTTCAGATAATACCTCATGATGAGATTGATACGTCCGAAGCCTCTGCATCCGATCCGCAAGTGGTAACTCATAGTGACACTCGGAAACCGGGGTTGAGCGAAGCACTCATCAGTATAAACACTGAAAACATTTATGATGTTTTTCAGTCAACAGTTAGGCAGACTGGTATTCCCAATTTGCACATCGTGCCGGGTGGCACTGTGCCTCCAAATCCCATTGAGTTACTGAATTCAGATATGATGACGCAATGGCTGGAACTGGTAAAATCTGAATACGATGTAATAGTGATTGATTCCCCGCCTGTCCGTGCAGTAGCAGACCCAGTTATTTTAGCGACTATTGTTGATGCTGTCGTTTATGTATTTGACATTACGAAGACTAAGCGCTTTGATGTATTGACAGGGATAAAACATCTTAAGGAAGTTTTGCCAGGAAAAGGCATTGGCGTGCTATGTAATATGATAAGTCCAAAACACGCCAAATCTTATGGATACTATAACAGACATGCTGGCTATTATGAGTTAACAGATGAGGAAAGTTAAGATATCCCTATGCAAATCGTTTAGGATTCCATTTTTCCCAATGCCGCCGGTGGACGCGATCTCCCAACAAATCCTGCGAGTACAATCATTGTTAAAATATGGGGAAAACTGCTGAACAATTGATGCGGAATTTGCCACTGATTAGCAAGCTCTAAAGAAGAAGCAAATCCAAAGAGGAAACACGCAGCAACACCATAAAGCGGACGCCATTTTCCAAAGATGACAGCTGCAAGAGCCACGTATCCTCGTCCGGCGGAAATGCCTTCTGTAAAATAATGGACTTCGGACGTAAGGAAACAACCGCCAATCGATGCGAAGACACCACTCATTATTACACCAAAATACTGCCACTTTGCGCGACTTAAACTGAGTGTCTTGAGTGCTTCGATAGATTCTCCGGCAGCACGCAACCGCAACCCCCAAGGCGTTTTGAAAAGCAGGATATGGCTCGTTATCATCAATACAGGGAGTAGATAAACAAGAACACTGTAGGAGCCAATGAATGGCAATTCCAGTTCTGGTAACCCTGGCACCCTATCAGTGGTAGGGATGAGATACTCTGTGATACCTAACGCCAGAATGTTTATCGCAATACCTGTGACAATTTGTTCAGCATGAAAAGTAATTGTGGCAATAGCATGTAACAACGCAATTACAACCCCTAAACCGATGCCAACGGACAATCCAATCCAAGCAGAACCTGATGCTTGTGCCCCAACCACATAACCGTACGCCCCGATGAGCATCATACCCTCAAGGGCAATATTAATAATGCCCGAACGTTCAGAATAGATTCCACCGAGTGCAGCAAAACCGAGCGGTGTTGTCATTCGCAAGATACTTGGAATTAACGCAAAAATCATCATTTGTTTCTCTTTGAAATACCTTCCATACAAACCAGCCCGATAATCAGTAATCCTTGACCGGCAAGAAATAAACCGCGCGGCACTTCTAAGATTAGTTCAATATCTAACGCAACTTTATTAAGTAAGCCAAATAACAGTGCAGCTGCAAATACACCAAACGGATGATTCCTACCCAAGAGAGCAACTGCAATTCCTGTGAATCCCCACCCAGATGAAAAGTTATCCAAAAACCTATATCGATACCCCATTACTTCAGCGACACCGGCCAATCCAGCAATTGCCCCACTTAGTGCCATTACCCACACAGTCACCGCACGCGGGTTAATCCCGCCATATTCGGCAACTTCAGGAGCATTACCTACTAAGCGGAGTTCGTATCCCCATTGAGAATATTTTATAAAAAGATAACAGATAATTACACAAACACCTGCAAGCAAGAAACTGGCGTTTAAAAGGTTACTCTGTGGAAGGAAAGTTAAGATACCTGCTAAACGCGGTAGTCTTGCAGCTTCATGAATTTGAGATGTTTGTGGAATCATCTGTCCAGGTTCTTGGTAAACAGATGTAACAAGGAAATTTGTTAGCGCAAACGCAATGAAGTTCATCATAATTGTGTTGATAACTTCGTGCGCTCCGAATTTTGCTTTTAAGAACCCAGGAACCGCACCCCAAAAGGCGCCCGCAATCATGGCAGTTCCTATACACAGCGGTACTAATAAAACAGAAGGAAGGTTTAGATGCATGCCTATCCACGTTGCTGCAAAAGCGGCGACATAGAGTTGTCCTTCGCAACCGATATTAAACAAGCCTCCCTTATATCCAATAGCAACAGCAAGTCCGGTGAAAATAAGGGGTGTCGCATTAAATAATACACTGCCGACTTCATCAAAACTGGAAAAACCACTGATAAAGATTGTCGTATAGAACTCCCATGGATTCTGCCCTCTCAGGATTAGCACAACCCCACATAAAAGAAAAAATCCGCAGATAACGAGTAACGGCGGCAAACAGTTCCATAGCAGTGGTCGAATCTTAAATATTGTGTTGTTGAACAGTTTTCTAAAGAAGTGGAGGATATTCAAAATTTTTTCAGAAGTATGAAACTTAAGATGCAAAATTTGACAGCAAATATCAAAAGTGATATTATATTGGTGTAAACGTGGTTAGGATTTTCTGCGTTTATATTTATCAAGCTAGTAAGTGCTGTTAGTATAACACGAACAAGGCGTTAAAGCAATTTGTTTCAGTTTCCACCAATCCTAAGTCAATTGAAATCTTCAGAAAATCAACACAAGGCAAATATGATGAAAAACGCGCAACTTTCTAATCCAGAGATCAACACCAAAAATCTTCCTGCAGTTTTGGGTGGAACTCCAGTTTTTGAGATTTCAGAAGAAACACCTTTTCCAAAACTGGATCAATGGCGTCAAATCACTGAGGCAGAAGCACAGATCGCTTATGAAATGACATTGCGAAACGAACTGTCCAGTAAATCTCCTATCGTACAAGAGTTCGAAAAGGTATGGCGTGAACGTCATCAGACACAATTTGCTTTGAGTCTCAGCAACGGGACTGCCGCACTGCATAGTGCAATGTTTGGACTCGGTGTAGGTCCTGGTGATGAGGTTATCTGTCCTACCTACACATGGATGGGTTCTATTACACCTGCACTCATGCTAAATGCCAGACCTGTTTTTTGTGAAGTTGATCCCAGAACGTTAGTTATTGATGTTGACGATGTTCGGCAGCGTGTTACAACGCGGACAAAAGCAATTGTCGCCGTCCATCTGTGGGGTAACGTGTGTGATATGGATGCTTTGATGGCACTCAGTGAAGAAACAGATGTACCAGTGATAGAGGACTGTTCGCACGCACACGGTGCATCTTATAAGGGCAAACCGTGTGGCAGTATCGGACATGCAGGGGCATGGAGTTTGCAAGGGAGCAAAGCAGTGAGTGCTGGAGAAGGTGGCATGCTCGCTACGAATGACATTACAGTTTTTGAACGGGCTTGTTTGTTAGGTCAAGTCAATCGTGCTATAAATAGTATCGGGGACCCTGTTTTGGATCCTTCTGCACTTAACTATCCACACCTGCCTCCAATGGGATTAGGCGTAAAATATAGAGCGCATCCTTTAGCAATTGGCATCGCTTCGGTGCAATTACAAAAACTTGACGAACTCAACACAAACCGTCGGGCATATATAAAAGAAATCAGAGATGGATTGCAAGATATTCCTGGGGTGAGTTCCATTGAAAGGTACGAAGGTTCGGAGCCAGCTGCATTTTTTGGATTCCCTATTCATTACCGCGAGGAAGAGATGCACGGCTTATCTGCACCAGTGTTTGCTCACGCTTTACGAAAAGAAGGTGTTTTAGCAAATAATAACCCTTATCCGCTCATGGTTGGTGACGGCGTGCCTGTTTTTTCAGGGAGTTTGCCAACAAATAGTAATCCGTATCCACTACTTCACACCCTACCACTCTTTATGAAAGGGCTTGATGTCTTTACGAATGGACGAGGGTCTCTCTGTACATCTGAAATGGGTGGCGATTATGAAGGATACGCCGCAGGAGACTTACCTACCACTGAGAAAGTGTGTTCAGAATTGGTATTTTTGCCACTTTTAACAAAACCGGTTCCAAAGGCAGCAGAACAGATACTGACGGCAATTCGTAAGATTTCCAATCATGCGGAACTGTTAGTTAATACCCTAAAAGATGATACGGTATAAAATACTTTAAAATGTCAATAGAATTTTCACACCAAACTCGAGCCCAAAACATAAAAACCTTAAAGACGGAACCGTTAGATGTATTGGTTATTGGCGGCGGCATCGTCGGGGCAGGTCTAATTCGAGACCTCGCTTTAAACGGGGGCATCAAAGCCGGTCTAATTGAACAAGGCGATTTTGCCAGCGGCACGAGCGGTGCGAGTTCTCAACTTATTCACGGTGGGTTTCGCTACCTCGCAAAACGCGACATTGCTCTTGTAAAACAGGCACGCAAAGAACGAGAAACCCTGATTCATATTGCCCCGAATCTTGTTAAACCTATACCCATAGCGATTCTTCGTTACAAAGGGGACCCGTATCCACTTACAGGGATTCGGCTCGCTGCACAATACTACAATCATCTATCAAAATCAGATATAACAGAGAAAGCTAAATTACTCCTTGATGTCCATAAAATACAATCTATAGTTGGTCCTATCGCTACAAACGGGCTAAAAGGTTGTGTTGTACTTTGGGATAGCACTGTTGATGACGCAAGATTAACCTTGGCAACTCTGCAAGACGCGCATTTTCATGGCGGTATCGTCACGAACTACGTCCAGCTTCTTGATTTTATTGCCCAACCCGATGCGTCAAATCCGATGCATCGCATAATGGCTAAAGATACCATTTCAGGCGACTGTTTTGAGATCGCTGCGCGCAAAATCGTCTCTACGACAGGTCCGTGGACTGATCAGTTATGGTGTAAAGACCCCAGCTACGATGGTGTTCCTCGCTTGGTGACCGAAAATGCTAAAGGAATTCATCTTATCTTGCCACGCTGCCTTGCAGGAAACACGTCAAACCAGCATGGTATCGTGACATTAACGCATGCAGAAAAATCACACAATGGGAAACAGCGAGCGATTTTTATTTTGCCCGGTGAGCACAATACCTCTATTGTTGGCACAACCGAAACGACACCAGAAGATGGACCGGAGTCTGCTCGTCCTTCCACAAAAGAGGTAGCGTATCTACTTTTCGAAGCACAACGTGTTTTTCCAAGCATGTCACTGGATCGCAGCTCAATTATCGGTACTTATGCTGGAATACGCCCCCTCATCGCTACCAACCATTCTAAACAAGAAAATGGCGGTCGTAATTTTGTTTCGAGAGAACATATAATCACTGAAAGCCCAAGCGGCATTGTATATGTTTATGGCGGAAAACTCACAACACACCGTCTCATCGCTGAGGAAACGGCCGACTACTTGGCAGAATCCCTAAGTGTCCCCCGTGAATGTAAAACTGCTGTCTGCCCTCTGCCAAGTGCTATATCAGATGATCTAAGTGGATACGTGACCGACACCGTAAAACATCCAAATCATCAATCGGCTTGTAACTCACTACTGAAAACTGATACGGAACGTCTTATCCAAAGGTATGGAAACAAAGGGTATCAGACCATTCAAGAATTTGTTAATAAGGATGCGGCGCTTGCTGAACCTATCACTGCGGCTCTTCCATTTATAAAGGCAGAAATCCTTTATGCATTTTGGGGAGAAATGGCGATAACGCTGGAAGACTTATTGTGGAGACGCACCCGTATCGGATGGGCACAAGGACAAGGGTTAGATATAGCACCAGAAATAGTGCAATTCTTGGGTGAAAGGAACAATTGGGATCAGGCGAGGGGTAAAGCAGAAGTTGAGAAATATAAGCATCGCATTCATTGGTTAAATCATAATTTGTAATAGATAATTTTAGTCCAAAATTTAGCTTATAGAAACATGAATTGGTTTCGTTTTGGCAATCCGGAGTCTCTGTTTTTCCTATGGATCGGGTTGCCTATTTTAATTTTATTGCTTCTTTTCGGATTACGCATGAAGCGAAGGGCGATGCTGTTATTCCAAAGTAATGTGAATACAGCACATCTAAAACGACACAAGATTCAAGCGGTGTTGTTAATGTTGAGTTATTTCTGTGTAGCGATGGCAATCGCGCAGCCACAGTGGGGTGTTAAACCTGAAACTATCGCTGAAAGATTAGACATCATGCTTGCGGTGGATATTTCTACGAGTATGCTTTCCGTAGATGACAACTCTGTCCGACGACTAACGCAAGCAAAAGATTTTATGTTTTCTTTACTGGAGCAGCTTAAGGGCGACCGAGTTGGTTTACTCTACTTTGCTGAAGCGAGTATTGTAGTATGTCCTTTGACAAGCGATGTAAACACTTTGAGAGAATTTTTAGCATCGTTGACTCCAGAAACACTTGCGCATAGAGGGACACATATCGGCAACGCTATTGAAGTCGCAACTGACCGATTCGTTTCAAACAAAAGCAATTTGACAACATTAGATACAGATTCCAACGGACAAAAAGTGTTAGTACTTTTTACAGACGGTGAGGACCACGGTGATAATGCTGTTGAAGCAGCAAAAGCAGCTGAGAGAGATGGTATCCATATCTATTGTGTCGGTGTTGGTAGTTCTGAAAAACCTGCTCCTATACCACTTCCGGTTGAAAGTGCGGGGTACAAACGGAATGTCAATGGACAACTGGTGTTAACCGCATTAGATGAGGTAAGTTTACGCGAAATTGCAGAAGCGGGAAATGGGAAGTATTACCATGCAAACGAGGGTGTCACCCGGTTAACAATAGACTTAGAAAAACTTGAAAAACAGAAATTTAGGATGCGTTCTGATGGGGAATACCAGGAGAGGTTTCAATGGCTTGTTGGGTTAGCACTGATTCTTTTGGTTGGTGAATTGTTGATGCGGACATGGATAAACAGTAAGGGAAGATAATTATAGTGAATTATAGAAATAATTCTACATTTCCTCTGTCCGAGCGATCTCCGAATCGCGACAGAACTGTGGAGCAGTCGGGAATCCAAATCAAAAAATCAACGGTATGAAGCGAATACGCTTTTGGTATTTGCATGATTTAGGCGTTCCCCGGGTATGAATCATGCAGAATACCATACGCGTATTCTGCCAAAGGCATTCCCCGGAGTTCCCTCCTACAGTTCAGGTCCGTAGTTTACCTTGTTTATGTGTAGATCATGTTTTTTTAAAAATCAAACCTGCAGGACGGAAACGCATCAACAAGACTAAAACAATACCAAAGATTAGATAACGTGTACCAGCAAAATCGGGTGGAAATTGTTGTAAGACTATTCGTAATATTTCACTTAGTGAACCTATTATAATTGCTCCTAAAATGGATCCTTTTATGCTACCTTTCCCTCCAAGGATAACCATACAGAGAATGAGAATAGATTCCCAGAATTCAAATGCTTTCGCGCTAAGGGTACCCCAAAACTGTGCTAAGAAAGCACCGCCAAGTGCACCGATAGCTGCACTGATAGCAAAGGCAAGCGATTTGTACCGACTAATGTTGATTCCCATAGACGCTGCTGCTTGTTCATCTTCTCGTATGGCGATCCATGCCCTTCCCACACGTGAGTGTTGCAACCGATAACTCACAAATATAACTAAGCCAACTAAAATGAGAATGTGATAGTAGTGTTGCCAATTCAGATTGAGTTCTAACCCAAAAATGGTAGCGCGTGGAATCTGTTTTACAAAACCGTTAATGTCTCCAATCAACCATATCTCATTTTTGACAATTCTGAAAAGCACCTCTGCAAATCCGAAAGTAACAATAGCAAAATAGTCGCCAGTGAGTTTTAATGTAGGTGCGCCTCGTATCAATCCCCAGAGTGCCCCGTTGAGAACAACTATCGGCAGTACTATCCAGTAACTTAACCCTATGTGTTTCATCAAAAGTCCGGCAGTGTATCCACCCACAAGATAAAACCCAACATAGCCAAGGTCAAGCAATCCTGTATACCCACAAACGATGTTTAATCCAACTGCCAAGAGTATGTAAACACAGACCTGAATAGAGATATAGACAAGATAATCTCCAGCGGGAATAGGGAGGAAGATGTTGCGATTAGAAAAAAAATTTGCTATAGCGTCAGTGCCGTAGGTAAGCAACGGAAAAAAGAAGACCAGCAAACAAAAAACAATGGTTTTGGGAGTCAACTCCTCTTGTAACTTAAGGATGAAGTTGTTCGGTATTATTTTATTTTGCATCAAATTTTATACCTTAAACACAATGCCTATGACATAGTAGTTCGGTTCAATTTTAGGCACGATGTGCAGAAGATTTTCCAAAAAGTCCGGTAGGACGTATTAAAATAACAATAATCATAACAATATATGAAATGGCAATTCGATATCCAGATCCGTAACTATGCGATATTTTTTCCGCATCATACATTTCACCAAGCCCAATTGTGTGGAAAACAAACTCAAGAATCGGATCAATATAACCAGCTCCAAATACTTCTGCCATCCCCATCAGGAGACCTCCGACCATTGCCCCGGTTATATTTCCAATCCCGCCGAGGACCGCAGCAGCAAACGCTGCCACACCTTTATGGAATCCCATCGTTGGTCCTATATTGTCACGAACGCCGACCATCACGCCAGCAACTGCCCCTAAAGCTGAACCGATAGCAAATGTGATAGCGATGACTTGATTCGTATTTACACCCATCAGATTGGCAGCAACTCGATTCTGAGCACATGCACGCATTGCTTTGCCAATTTTTGTTAAGGAGACCAATCGGTTTAAGCCGATCATTAGAACAATTGCGAGGATAATAATAGTAAGGTCAAGGTAGGCTAATGATACATTCTCCGAGAATTGAATTGCGGCTTCAGTGAACGATACACCAAAAATGGAGAAGAATTCCACAGGTTCCTTTAAAGGAGAAACCTGCTGGAAGATTTTTGGAAGAGTCTCGTCTGCGAAAGTTTGTGGCTTCGCTCCCCAGATAATTCTAACGAGGTTTTGTAGTCCGATTGAGACTCCGATGGCTGTTATTAGTGCTGATAATCTTGGTGCGGTACGGAGTGGTTTGTAGGCAACATAATCCATCAGCATTCCTATTGCAGCACAGAAAAGCATGCTGATGAGTATTGCCATCCAAAGCGGTATAGGCGTAAATGTGACCAAACTAAAGGCAAAATATGCGCCCAACATGAAAATTTCACCATGGGCAAAATTAATCAATTGAATGATGCCGTATACCATGGTATAACCGACAGCAATAAGGGCGTAAATCCCTCCAAGCACTAGGCCATTAATCAATTGCTGAAAAAACTGATCCATAATATCAGAATTCCTAATGTTTAGCTTTCATTTTAAGCACAAGAGACTGAGATACTGTATTATTCCTGAGATTCTGAAGTAGGCATTTGCTGAGGTGCCGTAGTAAACTTGCCATCTTTTACGATTTTGACAAAAGCTGGTTTATTAACGGTATCACCATTAATGTCAAAATATGTTAATCCGGTAATGCCCTTGTACCCTTCTTCAGGTGTATCTAAGGATGCTAAATGATCGCGTATAGCTTTTCGATTTATGTCAAATGTTGCGTCATTATCATAGGTTTTTTCAATTGCTTCAGCAATCATACCCATTGCATCGTAAGTTAAGGCTGCCCAAGTATCCGGAGCGACACCGAATTCTGCCTCAAACGCTGCAGCGACCTTGGATGCTTCTTCCCCACCTGCGCCAAATGTAAAGGGGGTAGTCAAAAGAGTTCCATCTGCGGAGGCACCAGCATTTTTCAGAAAATCTGGTGAATCTACACCATCAGCACCGAAAAATTGTGCCTTGATTCCAAGTCTACGTGCTTGTCTGACAATTAAGGCTGCTTCACCATAAAGTCCAGATATAAATATCACATCAGGGTTTTTCCCTTTAATACTGGTGAGTTGTGCCGTAAAATCCGTATTTTCACGATCATAAGCATCAGAAGCGACCATCTCAAGGTCTATTTTTTTGGCTTCTGCGGCGAAAGCATCCCTAAGACCTCTACCGTAATCATCATTGTCAAAGAGTACCGCAACGGATTGAAACTGTGTTAATACATTCTTAATATATCTGGCGATGAATTGTCCTTGAAAATCGTCTCTATACAAATTTCGAAATGTCCAATCGCTTCCTTCACAGACACTCACATTTGTCGATCCGGGAGACAATTCAACGATTCCATTATCTTTATATATATCTTTGCCAGCCAACGAACATGCACTGTTAAAGTGTCCGACAACAGCAAGGATTCGTTTGTCGGTAGCAAAACGTGTTGCGACAAGTTTTGCTTCCTTGTCGGTGCCAGCATCGTCTCCAAATTCAAGAGTGAGTTTCATGCCATTGATTCCGCCAGATTCATTAATCTCTTTGGCTTTCAGTTTAGCACCACGTTCAATCATTTCTCCGAATGCTGCAGCAGTGCCTGTAAAAGGTCCGGCAACGCCAACTTTTACTTCTTGCAACGTTTCCTGAGTTTCATCTGTTTCATCCGTATTCTCTGTGTTCTTGGCTGGAGGTTGGCATCCCCATACGCATACGGATAGAAGTCCCACTACCAGCAATCCTACAAGCCAATTTCTCATTATCTATACTCCCTTTATTCAATAGCAGATTTTTCAGCAACGACCTGCCTAAAGTCAAATTTAAATTTCAATTTTTCCTGTTTGTCGCCTGAATGTACAACACTGATTTCGGGGACAATTATCCTCATATCTGTTGTATCAAGATTAAGACGGTCGAAAATTATAAGTCCACGTCGCTTAGCACCTTTGAACAACTTCCCACTTTCAAAGAGACTTTCCGCAACTACCGCTTGTCCTTCCTCTAATGCCGCAACATCCAAGTAAGTTCGGTAATATGGATAATAGCTGTGATAGGGAGGATGGTAATGTGGATATGTTCTTGTGGATAAAGCATTTTGCTCAGAACGAGTCACGTTGTCGTAGAGGTCTTTAAAGTAATCATAAGGTAGGTTTGCATATTGCGCGCCATTCTTATCCAGTAGCGTAGCAGATTCTTCAACCAAAACTCGTGGCGTATCAAGATTGTGGACAGTCATTTCAAAAACTGTGTAGATAGGTTCAACATTACCACGTTTGCCTACAATAAGGTAAGGATTGGTGCGCGGATCATCAGTGAGTGAGAATATCTCCACTTCATCAAGCGGTTCCATGGTAACAGCAACACCTTTTTGTAAAACGGTAACAGCACCGGTTTCGGGATCTATTTTTGTGTTTGTCTGTCCTTCAATCGCCTCTATGTAAACATCAATCGAAGGCTGGGGTGCGACTGCACAACTAACCAACAACACACTTATCAAAAAAAGCAGACCAAAGTGCAGATAGTGCGTTTGTAAACTTCTCAAGTTACGATGTGTCATGAACTTTGTCCTCCTTCTTCACTGTGAGTTTCCAAATTATATTTTACACAATGGAAGTTTCATTGTCAACGTTTTTATTGGTTTTTTCCAATTTTTGATATTGTGATGCCAAATTCGTAACAAGTCCACCCCATATACAAGATACCACCATAGCAGCAATGGAATAGGCTTTACCGGGAATAGTTTTCACAACCAGACCAATCAATGTTATGACACTTGCGGTACCACTTTTGCCGGAACGGTATCCGAAAGAATCAATAATCTGTTTTGCGCGGTAGCGTTCGTCATAAGAAAGGGGCATGTAGAATAGTTCTTTGGCAGCACGAAAAAGTGAATAGTCAAGTGCTTTAAACGTTAGATAGGCTCTTGATCCAGTGCGGAGCGATGGTGTAAGCGTCAAAATAAGTCCGTTGACCAGATGCACGATTGGAATACCAACATGGATAATCCGTATAGAGACAAGTCGTAGGGCGAATGGTACAACAATCAGTTGCAAAACTGCTGAAATAGCACCGAGACCTGCATAAAAATTACCGAAGTATGCTGTCATTGTATCAGTATTAAGTATTTCTTTTTCCACCAATCCATCGAATCGAATGACAAGAACAGTTGAGATAGCTTGAGTGCTTAAGATAAGTAAACCGATGAAGACAAGGTATTTTGAACTGAATAACGTCTTCACACCTAAATGTCCTTGGCGACCCCCCTTTTCTGCTGCAGAAGGTTTTGGCTCTCCTGCCAGGTTATATGCAATAACTCCCAAAATTGCTACTGGTATAAGGGAAGCAGCTGTAAACAGTAGGAGGGTTTCAGAACCTAAAGTTTCTGCCCATCTGCCCACAAGCAGTCCTCCCACAACGGACCCAACGGAAGCAATTGCACAAAAAGGCCCGTTAATTGTTTTCGCTTGTTTAGTCGTAAGGGTACTGTTGACAAAAGACCAAAATTGCTCAATGACGATCACAATGTACGCTTCACGAAAAATGTAAATAATAACAGCAGCAAAGTCTATGCCGTTTGAAAGTGCAATGTAGGCCCCTAAAATCAAAGTCCCTGATAAAACGGAAGTAATTGCCAAGGTGCGTTTCGCGCCTAACCACGAAAGCAAACGTCCATAAATATAAAGAATTAAAAGTAAACCGGGTAGTACAGCCGTTAATACGCGTGGCAGGTTTTCAGCAGTGTATGTTGCAATGAATAGGGATTCTGAAACAGCACGGATAAACTCATAACCGCACAAGAGGAAACTCGCGGCAGCAGAGATGGCAAAAGCAGCAAAAAGGATATGTCGTGGAAGATCAATGAACTCTGAGAAGGAGCGAAACACGCTTTGGGGACTATTATTTAAATCCATACTTACGGAAGGGTGTCCTCAGTGGGGCGTGGGTTGTGAACCCAATGTTCATTGGGATCAGTGCCTCTGGCAATAATAGCCCGTTGGTTCCAATTGTTCGCAGCTTGTACTTCTGGCGGGACAAATCGCATTGTTAAACCGCATCGCCTCCGATCAGATGTGTTCGGTTCTGAACCGTGCAATAGCAGATCAGAATGCAACGAAAGTTGTCCTGCCTTCATTTCAAAAGGCACAGGCGCACTACCAAATTGTTCTGGTTGATGAACAGTCTGACCAAGCACATTCTTTTCCTCTGCTGTACTCCTTTCAAATGCAATCTGCCCATGTAAATGTGATTTTGGAATAACAGCCATTGCACCGTTTTCAACGGAGGCATCATCAATTGCGAGCCATACTGTGACGGTTTTACTCGGCGAGAGTGGCCAGTAAGACGCATCCTGATGCCAGCTTACCTGTTTTTCATCACCAGGAAGTTTGCAGAAATAGTGAGTCCCCCAACAGATAAGGTTTTCACCAAGTAGGTCTTGGACATAATCCAGTATTCTATCTTCAGTAATGAGGTCATGAATACCTGCACAACGTGTATGCCATCCGTTAATGGAATAACCGTTTCCACCTTCCGCCAAAACTTTCTCCATAAGTTGGTTAAAATACGCACGGTGCTGCGAGATTTCTGCTTCAGAGAAAACGTCTAAAGGACTGATAAATCCATTTTCATTAAAGCGTTGGATTTGGGCACGCGTTAATGTTGATGGGTTTTCGTTTTCAACAGGGAAGAATTGTAGTTTACGCTTGAGTTCTGGCATTGCATCCGTAATTGCCATTGAAAACCTCTCTCCTAAATGTAAGTGATGAATGTTATACGACTTCTTATTGTAAAGAGTATCACATTTCTGTTATGATACCTTATCTAAATTCCGTTGTCAACCTCTATGTGCAGAACCATTCAGTTTTCGAGTTTTCCCAGCATTTGGACATGGTCGCAACCAGGAGGTCGCTCCTACAAAGAGACCTTTGAGAAAGTTAGAAATTCTTGGAGAATTGAATGGTCCTGCTCTATATAAGCGAATAGCATTCATTTTGGAATGTTAATAATTCCATGTCCCTCTTTGATACGAAGAATTTGATTTGTTTTTAAATCAAAAAATTTATCCGTTAGTCCGCTTGGCCAGTGAAGTTCAAGCGAGTCAATCTGAGTGTTTTTTCCAAGACCAAAGTGGACGCGGAGATCGTTCTGTGAGAGATAACTGGACCCGCTATGAACCTCTTTAATAAGTGTGAATTCATCTGATTTTAAAGTAATTTTTGTGCCGATCCCAGCCGCGTTGCTCTCCGTGCCGATCGTGTGAATAGTGATCCAATTGTTAGTATTTCCACCATCGTTACGAAGGAGTTTTGCAGGTTGATTGGAATGATTTAGAAAAACATCAATATCTCCATCGTTATCGTAATCTCCGAAAGCTGCACCTCTTCCTACCATTTTGGTCGGTTGTGTTAACCCGACTTCGGCAGAAACATCGGAAAAAGTGTATTTCCCATTTTTGTGATTGTTCTGAAAAAGCAGGTCTGTTTGCGGGTATGTTGCATCCGAAAAAAGCGCAATGTTATCCTGAAGATGTCCATTGGAAACATAGATGTCTTGAAAACCATCATTGTTGTAATCTAAAAAATCAACTGCCCACTTAAAGTATGGGAGGGTTACCGCACCGATGCCGGAAGAAAAGGATACATCTGTAAAAAACTGAGCCTTGTCATTATAAAAAAGGATTACATGTTGGGCAGAAGCATTGCTTACAACTAAATCAAAGTATCCATCGTTATTGTAATCTCCAAATGCGCTCCCCATTCCGCTACCAGGAATACCGTTTTCGTCATATCCTGTCCCGGTAAAGTCCGTCACATCTGTAAAAGTGCCATCCCCATTGTTTTGGTAAAGCAGGTCAGGTTCCATGTCGTTAGCGATGTGTAGGTCAGGATCGCCATCGTTATCATAATCTCCAACGGCAACAGCGAGTCCGAGGGCGCGATGTGTTATTCCTGCTGCCATGGCAACATCTGTGAATGTGCCATCTCCGTTATTTCGGTAGAGGATATCCGGTTCACTCACAAAACGTCTTGTTTCAATTTGGTCTACGGGACTACAATAAGTCCGGATTCCTTGTGTTACCCATCCACGGTCATTAGCAACCGAGTAAGTCATGTAATTGACGACGTATAGGTCTATGTACCCATCTAAATCGTAATCCAAAAACGCACAACTTGTTCCCCATCGTCCGTCGCCAACACCTGCTTTCTCGGAGATGTCGGTAAAAGTGCCATTTCCATTATTGTAATAGAGGCGATTGCCTCCAAAGTTCGTTATATATATTTCGGGATAGCCATCGTTGTTAATGTCTGCAGCAGCACAACCAACACCATATCCGGTGTCGCCAACACCTGCTTTTAACGTAACGTCGGTAAAAGTGCCATCTCCATTGTTCTGATAAAGCAAATTTTTCGGGAGATCAGAAGAATTAGTGATGGATTCTGTTGTTTGTATAGGCGATGGGGTGTGTGCAGCGTTAACAATATATAGGTCAAGGTTGCCATCACGGTTAAAGTCAAAGAAAAGTGCCCCTGAACCGAGCGTTTCAATAAGATACTTTTCTCCGCTTCTACCATCACTATGCTTAAAGTCAATTCCTGCGGATGCAGTTACATCAACAAATTGTACCTCTGTATAGGCGGAAGTATCAAAGAAAACTGAACACAATAGAAGGTAACAAACGCATCTCATTTTTTTGATGTAGTTAGGAGGGAAACCTGCTTTTGGCGGGCTTGTTGTGCTTCGCTGTTCAATCCAAGCTGGGTGTAAACGGTGGCAAGTGTATCCCAATAATTTGCCTCAGTTGGCGCGAGGTCTGTGGCAGTTTGCGCGTGGGACAGTGCTTTATCAAGATTTGCTGGCAATTCAGTATAGCAAACAGCGATATTATTATGGGCAATAGCGAGCATCCCATCAATAGAAATTGCTTTTTGGTAGGCATCAATTGCGAGTTTAATTTTTTCTTGTTTGTGATAAGCAAGTCCTAAGTTGAAGTGTGCAGCGGCTAAAGTTGGGGACAGCGAAATTGCGTGTTTATAGCTTTCAATTGCTTTGTCATATCGCCTGCGCGTCAGATAAACAATACCGAGATTGTTATAGCCTTTTGGGGCATCCGGATGAAATTTGACGTACTTCTGTGCTTTTTGAAGAAGTGGGTCGGTATAGCGAAGAATTTTGAAGAACGCCATCGCTGATGCTGCTTTTTCTTTTTCTCCGCGTTTGATATATATTTGCGCCAGTTGGAAATGTGCCTCTGTGTTATCATTCTGAATTTCAATAGCTTTTTGAAATTGCGTTATAGCATCATCAGAACGTGACTGCTTCGCATAAATCTGACCTAAACCTAAAATGGCAGTAATTCCATTCGGATTAAGACGGATTGCCTTAGCATAAGATTTTTCTGCTTGGGAAAGAAGCCTTTGCTTTAGGTATGCCTCCGCGAGACCGTTATGTGCATCTGCCCATTTTGGGTCAATAGCGATAGCCTGTTTGAAAGCATCAACAGCGATTGGAAAAGTCCCCTGTTTCAAATAGACTAATCCTATATTATAGTGTGGTTCCGCTTTCTTTGGTGTTAGCGTTAACGCTTTTTTGTACGCATCAAGTGCAGCTTTATATTGTTTGAGTTCTGAATGCGTTATACCGAGCGCGTTGTAGAAAACAACAGAATTAGGGTTGAGTGCAATGGCTTCTCTGTATTCCGATATAGCCTTCACATGCTCCTCCAAAACGTAGTAAGCGGTTGCTTTTTGGAAGTGAACCTCGGCAAGCCAAGCGGGATTGACATCTACTTTTACAGAACGGATCGCTTCGTCAAAAGATTTTAGTGCTTTCTGGTACCGACCTTTTTCCAAATGTACCATGCCGTGTTGATAGTGTTCGCTGGCACGGTTGGCTAAAGCGATGTTTCCTAAAGCACTACAGAGGATGAATATCGTTATGTATCTTAGCATTTGTATTGTGTATTTGACAGGGTTTATAACGCTATTTCCACGTCAAAATTCTACTTTAAAATCAACATCCTCCGCGTTGCGGTAAAATCGCCTGCGGTTAACATATAGAAATAGATACCGCTTGCCACAGACTCGCCCACGCTATTTCTACCATCCCAATACGCTGCACGACTACGACTCTGATAGATACCCGCCGTCTGATGCCCTAATGCCAATGTCCGAACAACCGCACCGTTCGCGGCATAGATTGTTAAAGTAACATCAGCAGGTTTAGCGAGGTGGTAAGGTATCCACGTCTCTGGGTTGAATGGGTTTGGGTAGTTTGCAAGCAGTGCGGTTTTTTCTGGAATGAGTGATGCTAATAACCGTTCGAGATTCTCTATACCTTGTCGGAAGACAAGCGAACCATCGTTTTCAGCATGCGCTTGCGCTATCCATGCCTTTATCATTTCAGGCATGAGCTCTTCCTTATCTATCGCAAGTAAAGGAGACGCAGCAGTGGAATCCACTGACTCACCAAAGTGCCGTGCCACAAGTATAAGGTCTTGGATATTGATAACCCCATCACGATTTACATCTGTCCGTAAGTTAGCAGGCGCGTTTGAGCCAAAATCTCTCGCTACGAGAACCAGATCCACAATACTCACACGCCCATCCTGATTCACATCCCAAGCAGGATATTCTCCCACAGTGATGGTAATATTCGGTGGAACAGACGGGATGACATCGCCAGTAATAGAACCGAATTCAAAGTTCTCCAATGTCACGTATGTTTCACCGCTTGTTTTCGCCTTGAATGTTACCGACAGCAGTGTGCCTGTGCCGTTAACACCGCTTTCTGCAATCCGTGCAGTACTGAGCCCTATTATCTTACCAGCCGTGTTGTCAATCTTACCGCGAAGGAAGAAAGTATCTCTACCCTCTGACTTTAGGAAATCGCCTTCGGTGACTTCAACTGCTTCCAGCGCATCAGGATCAAACGAAATATCACCTTGCCAACCTGCTAAATCAGTTATGTTTTCTGCGTCAAGGTTGAGTGTAAACGTGTCGCCTGCGATAAGGTCTGCCTCCGTTGCGGAAAATGAAAAGCCAACACCTGGAGGAATTAATGTATACTCCGTGTCAGGTTCAAATCCGATAAAGAGAGACAATAGATCAATTCTCCACGGTTTAGCAAACTTCACCAACAACACATTATTCCCTCGTTGCAGTGTGATCGGAAAAAATGTTTGGTAATCATAAGCCCATGCTCCGGCGGAATAGTCTGCGTAATCCTCATGAACTACCACGCCATTAAGATAGACTTCCCGAGGATGACTCGCCCCTATGAATATTTTCGTTTGTTGTGTTTTCGGAGAATACACAGCGATAGAACCATAGACAACAAAATTCTCGTCGTTAGGAAATTCAATAGTCTCTTGAGAGTTTAACACTCTTTCAAGGTTATCCACATTGCTCCACAAACCATTAACTTTATAAGGCTCAAGCGTTCCAAACGACCATACACTTTCTCCAATAACAGTTCCCTCCGAGGCACCGAGAGTAGCGACCTGTTCTTCTGTAATCTGACTGTTAGATGCTTCTGCTAAGTAATCTGTGAGAAGTCCGTCTTCGTCTACGTTTGCTGGCAAGGTCAACCACAACCAAGGCCCCGCAATTTTGGGACCGCCTTCGGGAAAGCCAGGGTTGGCATACCAATTGAATACTTCTATAGTCTCGCGTATGCGATCCAAGGGGGAAAAGTCGGAGATGTTATTCACCTGAAGTTCTAACCTTTTTAAGTTAGGCAAAGATGCAAGCGGCGAAATATCTACGATTCGGTTTTCATTAAGTATCAGCGTTTCCAAATTAACTAACCCTGCTAACGGGGAAAGATCCGAAATTTCGGTATTGAATAGGTCAAGATGTCTCAACTCTGTTAATCCCGACAAGGGAGAGAAGTCAGAGATATTATCGGTATGTGGAAAACCAAGCCATCTCAGTTTTGTTAAGCCTTTTAAAGGGGATAAATCGGTTGCTTTGCAGTCATATAAGAGCAATCTTGTTAAGTTTGTCAATCCTGCAAGGGGCGAGAGATCGGAAATATCAGAGTGTATAGTGTCTAATTTTTTCAGTTTTGTAAGTCCTGCCAACGGAGCGAGAATTGATATACGGGTCGCTGCAGCGTTTATCACTTCAAGATTGTGCAAGGATGCAAGTGGCAAAAGGTTAGATACTTGTGTATCGTTAAAATATACCTCACGCATTTTTGTTAATCTTGTGAGGGGTGAGAGATCCGATATTGGATTGTGCCCGATTCTTAATTCAGTTAGATTTGTTGCAAACTCAATACCTGTCAAATCTTGAATTCCCCTATTATTTGCATAAAGCCTCGTCAACGTTGCCATCTCTGCAAGCGTAATCGGAGCAGTCATATCCTCTTTCCCAAGAGCTTCAACAATTGCAGACCGTAGGTTCACATCTGGAATAATAAGATCATAAAGTATATTTGTATTGTCAAAGAGTCCTGTTAAAGGTGAGAAATCTGTTATCGGATTGTTGCGAATGTTTAGTTCTTGTATGTTAGTTAATTCTGACAAGGGCGATAGGTCTGATATGTTGTTATCACCGATCCATAGAGTTTCTAAATTGGTTAAATTGTCCAATGCGGATATGTCCGATATCGCATTGTGGCCTAACTCTAAATACGTTAGGCGGGTTGCGCTTTCCAACGGTGAGAGATCTGAGATCTTGTTGTGAGGCATTTTTAAATGTACCAATTCTGTTAAACCTTCAAGATGTGAGAGGTCATCTATTTGACAATCGTAAAATGTCAGTTTTCTCAGATTTGTTAGGTTCGCTAATGGTGCAAGATCTGATACTTGAGTGCGACCAAAGTTTAACCATCTCAACTTTGTTAGTCCCGCGAGGGGAGATAGATCTTCTATGGGAGCATCCCAAACATGAATGCCCTCCAGGTTAATTAATCCAGCAAATAGCGACAGGTCGGATAACGTACTATGAGAAATCCAAATCTCCTTCAATGTTGTTAGATTAGTGAGCGGAGAAAAATTAGAAATCGGGTTCCTGTTAACGCGTAATGCTTCAAGGTTTGTTAATCCTTCAAGCGAAGATAAATCGGAGATCAAGTTACCAGTAAGAACTAAACCTGTCAGACGAGTTAATCCTTTAAGGGGCGATATATCTGATATTGAGTTCCTCTCGGCATCTAAGAAATTTAGATTTATGAGTCCCGAAAGTGGCGACAGGTTGGATACTGAGTTACCACCAATATGTAAGAAACTGAGATTTACTGCGAACTCAAGTCCCGTTAAATTACTAATATTTCCCTTGCGCGGTTCATCATAATTCCTTGCATCAAGGTGAGTCAATCTCTCCATCTCCTCTACCGAAATCACCTCACCAGCTGCTTTACCGAGTGTTTCTTCAATTGCAGCACGCAAGTTCACATCAGGGATATAAACACCAGCACCAGGGATAATCTCCGGACGTTCAATAACTGGAGGCAGGACGCTATCAGGAGAATCCAACGCAGCAATCACATCGTGAAAAGCCGATGTCCATGCATCTCGTTTGATTGCACCGTTTTCTAACACCAATGCCCCTAATAAGTTTTGTAAAGTCGTATTTTCACTTACTTTTTCAAGGAATGTCTCGGTCTCTAACCCAACGGCAGCTGCAGCGTGTGCCGCACTCAGAGTCCCTTGAAACGCCTCATGGAATCGTTGTATCGGTTCAATACCGCCAAATACACCGCCTGCTGCTTCAAGTGCTGTCCTGTAAAGTTGCGTATCCTCCGCTACAAGATCAGCCATCACCGCTCTTTCTACATAGAGATTTAAAGCCCTATCTTTGTTAAAAGGTGGATTGTCAGCTTGTTCAACAACAGCACGCACCTCGTCTTCAAACGTCTTCATCCCTTCCGTGTGGCAGCCAATGCAGGAAAGTCCATTCCGTACAGCAGGATCACTCACAGCAGGATTAGAAACGATGTCTGTCGGTGCTACATCAAGCCGGTTACCGTTACCATCTACGAGATAATACGCTTGTAATCCGTTCGGTAGGTTAAAGATAATCTCACCACCGTCATGGGTGAAATCAAGCGGATGTGTAAAGATATTCTGTGACTCCGCACTCCCCGCAAAGTCATAACTTTTCCAATATGCACCATACCGTGAGATGTGACGCTCAACAACGCGATTATGTCGTGAAACACCAGAATCGTTGAAACCTGCACGCCACACACGTTTTCCGGGTGCATTTAGCAGGTTTTCAGCAACAAAAACCTCAAGGGATGTCTCCAATTCGCGGTCTGTTTCGGGCAATGCCAGAATGTCGTGATAGAGCGGTGGCAATGACGCAGTCGCAAGAAACCAATCCACATGGACATAAGGCACTTCACAGTTCATCTCTTGCTGTAGCGTTGTTAGTTTTGCAAGCAAATGTGTTTGTGTTGGCGCGTCAAACGTCATTTTGTAGGGATACGCTTGCTCAATCTGTGTCCATGCATCGTTTCTCACATCCCACTCATAATCACGAAGGTCAATATAGTAAACGGTTTTCTCAACATCAATCGGTTGGGGTTTAACAACCTCACGTCCCCAAGAGAGGCTATTAATCAGTTTTGACAGGGCGCGCCGATAGGCGTTTAGTGCTTCAGTTGTCTCACCTGCGTTGTAGAGATGTGTTAATGTGAAATAGCGAGCGAAAGAACGGTCAAACGGTGTGAGTGAGTTGACGTGATTCTCAATTGTTCCGAGCATCGTATCGTTTGTAATGAAGCCGGGTTTTGGTCTGGGAGTGTCACGCCAATCGGTGGCGCCTGCTGCAATCCATTGACGGATTGTTTCAATTGCTTCGGGGTTAAGCGGTGGTTGTGCGAGTGGCATCCGTTTGGCAAGGTCTGTTTCTATCAGTCGTTGATAGAATACGGAACCGTCTGGATCACCGGGAATGATTTTTCCGTCATCAATGAGTGCTGTGTGTTCAATGATCAGTGATTCTCTATAGGAACCGTTTTCACCGTGGCATATTAGGCAGGACTGCTCAAAGATCGCGTAAGCTTCTTGTGCCAGATTCTGTTGTGCTTCTACACTTTGATGAAATAAAATGAACATCCACACTGAAACGAGGATTACAATGAATATCTTACTATATTTCATGTTCTTTTTTGTGTGTTATATTATGCCATTTCTAATTGACAAATTGCCATAATAAACTGTAGGTCCAAATCAACGCTATGAATCATGTAGAATGCGCTTTTGGCATTCTACATGATTCAGCGGGTAGAAGCGTTAGCGAAACCTGACATGGAAAACCTTCATCTAATCATACGTGTCGGGTTTCGTTCCTCTACCCGACCTACAATATATTATGACTGATAAGGGAATGCGTAAGTCCTGATATTCAGAAAAATTAACTAAAATAGGGCAGAGAGTACTCTCTGCCCTATCAAACCTAACCTATCAATGGCGTTCCGTTTTGATGACCGCCCATGTCGTAGCCAGTTTTTCGGCGGGCTCTACCGGAGCAAAAGCTCCATCTTTGATGGTGTTAATCTCATTTTCGGTAATGACTCGATTAAAGAGGTGAACTTCGTCAATGACACCCGTGAAAAATTCTTGACCGGGATGTCTTGCCCCAACCATAATGGAACCATCAATTTCAATGATTTGGGCGGGGTTATTATCAGAACCGACTTTTTTACCATCATAGTAAATTGCAGACTCAGATTTGGGGTCATGTGTTACAGTGATATGCACCCAATCTTCGGGTTGCTCTACATCAGAAATAGCTTCTGGAGACCAGCCTGGATCTTTGGAATAAAGATAAGTTTTTTTATTATCGTTATTAAAAATAGTAGCCCAGACAAGTGAACCAGCAGAAACCATATAGTTCCATGCCCGAATTTGTGTGTCTCCGCGCTTGACCCAAAATGCGATAGTGAACTGTTCTCTTAGCTGCAAGGTATCATTGATAGGTACCATGACATACTGCCCTTTTGTGCCATCAAATTCGAGTGCCTTACCGCCAAATTGCCCATCAACCCATGTAGGATCTTTGACAAGTTCGCCATCATGTCCATAAGCAGAACTATCTTTAGCAGTGCCCCCCTTTCCTTCATCAAAGGAAAGGTATAACACAAGTGACTTATCGTCCAAACCTGCATACGATGGTGAGGCGATGATTAACAGTATCAATATAGCGGTAAGTCCCGTTGTAAATTGTAGTAATCTAAGCACAACTTTACCCTCCTTAATAGTTTTATTTTCACTAATAACCCAAGTTGCTACCTATAAGATTTTAGACATATAGACACAGTGTTTAATCGTGAATAGGTCAGTATACGCAAAGTTTTGTACCGCAAACTTTTAGTTTGCGCACTCACAGGCACAAACTAAAAGTTTGTGCTACATAAGTGGCAACTTAGGTACTAATAGATATTTTCCAAAATCTACTTGAGCACAACAAATTGTTTAGCAAGCACCACACTTTTTACAAACTGTGGTGTCACATTCACTTGTCATAAAGCCTTTTTCGTGTTTATTGAATTCAAGTTGTAAAAATTGTGGTTTAACGTTTAGGTCAAGATGATCCCAGGGGTTAACTTCGTTGAATTCACGTTGACGCAGTGCGTAAAAATCAGGAGCTAATCCGTGTTTTCGGAAAGCGTTGTTCCACGATGTTCCTTGAGAAAGTTCCGATATAACCTTTCCAAGTCGACGGTCACCGCGTGCAAAAACCGCTTCTTGATGTGCCATCCGCGCACTTGCAGACGATACCTTTATACTGCCGAGACTGTTAATTTCTCGCTTCAGATAGTCAAGTTTTTTGGCGATAGTCTTTGGCGATTCCATTGCCACCCACTGAAACGGAGTATGTGGTTTTGGCACCATTGGTGAAATCGTAAAACTGATACGTCCTATTTTTCCTGTCCGTTTGGCATGTGGAAGTAGAATTGTACGCATCTCTTTTGCCATTTCTGCAATCGCTGTCACATCTGCAGGCGTTTCTTGAGGGACACCAATAAGGAAGTATAGACGGAGATTAAGAATATCACGTTTCAATGCCTCTTCAAAAACATAGTAGAGTCGTTCGCGCGGAATTGCTTTATTTACAACCTTTTGAAGTTCTTCGGTTGCAACTTCGGGAGCGATGGTGATTGTGCCTTGATCACTGTCAGCAAGCGCGTCAAGGAGCGGTGCTTCAACAGTTTCAGCGCGGAGTGATGCACACGAGATGCGGAATCCTCTATCAACCAAACCTGTTGCGATCTCATTTATCTTCGGGTGGTCAGAGATAGATGCACCTACTAACCCGATTCTATCTGTAATACCCCTTGCTTTTTCTGCCAGGGCAAGTGTATTTTGGACGGATCGGTGTCTCGGCCATCGCCTTGCGTAATCCGCCACGCAGAAGCGACACTGCCTACCACATCCACGTACAATTTCAATTAAATGTGCATTTGAAAACTCAGTGTTGGGAGTATGAATCTGTGTACAGGTTTCTACACTATTCAGGTCGGGTACTGCTGCGGAGCGAATTTTCTCAGGTGCTCCTTGCTTCGGGCTAACTTGTTCAACCGTCCCATCGGCGTGGTATGTAACATCGTAAAAACTTGGCACATACAGTCCCGGTTCTGTGCCGAGTGATTTTAATAGGTCTGCTTTAGGAGCATTTGACATTTTCCATTCGTAAAATTTATCCATCAGTTGATGGATAATCAATTCTGCCTCACCTACTACAAAGACATCAATGAAATCAGCCAATGGCTCTGGGTTATAAGAGATGTTAATTCCACCTGCAATAACAAGTGGATCCCATTCTGAGCGTTCTTCAGCCAATTGTGGAATGTTGCCTAACTCTAATGCTCGTGGAATATTAACATAGTCAGATTCAAACGAGACGGAAAACCCGACGATATCAAAAGTATTTAAAGGAGTTTGTGTTTCTAAAGAGAAGAGAGGTGTCTTCTTCTTTATGAGTTCGTGAACATATTGAGGTTCTGGTATAAAGACGCGCTCACACGCAGTATCTTTACGACTGTTTAGCGTAGCATGGATAACCTGAACGCCCAAACTGGACATACCAAGTTCATACGTGCTTGGATAAACCAGGGCAAATCTATTAGGTTTTCTGAACCGTGTATGCGCGTTCTGATTTGCCGACGCATATTTTTCGGTTTTTAGCAGCTGCTGTGTGTGTTCGCGTAAATCCAATTCAATCCCTCTTAAGTATAAGCATCTATGGAACAAGATAAGGATGTTATAGAATTAATTTCTACGTTTGTCCCTTTTCTGTTGAACCCGGAGAAATGCGGGGATGTCCCACTGTTTTTCACGGTCTTGATTCTGTTCGTCATTGGTTTCGTTATCATTCTCTTCAGGTTTTTCTTGTGCTGCAGGCTGAGGCGAGGTATTTCGTCGATTCGCGGGAGGTTGAGCTGCGGAACCGGTTGTACCCTCGTTACCTCTCCCTTGTGGTTGCCTGTCCCAAGCTGGACGCTGCGTGACTTGTTGAGTCCGCCCCGCAGTGCCTGCTTCAGTATTTCGAACCCGACTGCCTTGCAGCATCGGATTAGGTTGTCCACCCTGTGGTTGAAACCTGCCACCTTGGTTTGGAACATTATCTGCATCTGACGGCGGATCAAAACCTGTAGCAATTACAGTGACCAGCACTTCATCGTTAAGTTCCAATTCATCTTTGTAGACTAACCCGAAAATCGGTTGTGCATCTTCAGATGCATCACTAATGACTTTCATGGTTTCATCCAATTCGTGCATCGTAAAATTCGGGGGAGAGGTGATATTAACAATCATCCCAACAGCACCTGCTATGCTGGTTTCTTCGAGTAGAGGTGAAGAGATGGCTTGTGAGGCTGCGACTTGCGCTCGATTATCTCCAGTAGCCTGTCCCATACCCATCAAGGCAGTACCAGCATCACGCATAACAGTCTCCACATCGGCAAAGTCAACATTAATTTCACCTGTTTCAGTTATAATATCGGAGATACTCTGAACAGCATGTAATAGGATTCGATCACCTTCCTTGAATGCTTCAGGAATCGGGAGTTTTCTGTCTATTGTGTCAATCAAACGTTGGTTAGGAACCACAATGACAGAATCAGCACTACCTCGGAGATCTGCCAACCCTATTTCAGCTTTTTCTGCCCGATGTCTTCCTTCAAAATCAAATGGTCGCGTGACCACTCCAACCGTTAAGGCCCCCTTTTCCTTCGCAAGACCTGCGATAATTGGTGCTGCGCCTGTACCTGTGCCGCCCCCCATTCCGGCTGCGACAAAAACCATGTTGGCGTTCTCAACAATTTCTTGTAAACACTCTCGGTCTTCTTCGGCCGCCTTCCTACCTATCTCCGGATTGGCTCCTGCCCCTAACCCATTAGTTGTATTCATCCCAATCTGAATTGGAGTGGCGCCGTGGCATGTACTAAGTGCTTGTGCATCGGTATTAACAGCATAAAACTCAATGCCAGTAAGTGCTGCTTCGATCATTCGTCTAACAGCATTTCCACCTGCTCCACCTACGCCGATAACCTTTATTTTCGCACTCGCTTTTTCAAATTCTTCTTGTTCAAAATCTATCATTTTTTATTTCAGTCACCTGTGGACAACACATCCTTCGGTGCCTCCGCAGCATTATAACTTACGTTTCATTGTTGTGGAACGTTGTCTAACCAACGGCAACCTAATTCCTCCTTCTGTATAAGCACTTCATTCTGAAAACACTATATCAGTGTGTAATTTACACTCATGTAGTTTACCAATATCTTTTCGCACGAATCTTGACTCCGCCAAACTGCCTTCAATTTCAATACGTCCCGATAATGAATTCTACACACAGCGCGTCATTCAAGCAACCACACGCTAAGAGTGAGATTGCAACTTTCCTATCTCGTTGTTAAAATATTTCAACTTGCCTTTAACAAACAAAGGTATATACTTCCTTTCGTGCTTTATTCATCAAATTAGTAATTATATCGTTTTATTATACAAATAATTTAGAATTAAATCAAATATAATGAATGATAAAAAGGGTGTATATATTAAATTTTTTTGAGTCTTGACCGGGTTCTCACGATTTAAATCTTGCTATCCCGGCTTGTATATTGCAAAACACTCTGTTTCTTACCGCTATTATTCCGATATATAGAAAGCAAATTATCGTAATGGTTTTTTTATAACCTAATAGCCGAACCATTCCTTTATACGACGGAAAAATCCACCAATTGGACTTGAACCTCGTCTCAATGCTTGTACCTGTTTTTCTTCACGCCGCAAAGATTCTCCGTACATTGCTAATCCAAGACTCGTGGCATACATTGGATAATTTATCCTGTCTGTCAATCCCTTTAGTTCTATAGGATATCCTATTTGTACACGGAGTTGCAAAATTTGCTCAGCGAGTTCTGCCAAACCATCCATGAGTGCTGTTCCTCCCGTTAACACAAGTCCACCGGGAAGTTGCATATCTCCGAGTTCGTTAGCTATTCCTTCAAGAATCTGTACCATTCGATATTCAATGATTTGTGCTAATTCAAAACGGCTGATAAACTTAGGCGGTGCTGAACCTGTTGTAATCGGAATAGGGTTAGTATCATCTTCTTGTACCCACTCTGTCCATGCGCATCCTCGGTGAAGTTTCAGTTCTTCCGCCATAGGTAACGTCACTTTTAAATACTGAGCGATGTCGTTTGTTACATGTTGTCCACCTACAGGAAATACAACTACATGTTCAATAGCATCTTCTTTGTAGACAATGATTTCTGTCGTTTGGTCTCCGATATCTACAAGTACGATTCCGACTTCCCGTTCGTCTCTCTGGAGAACAGATTTTGCTGATGCGACTGGGGCGACAGCAAGTGTTTCTACACTTGGAATTTCTGCACTTTCAACGCTGTTTAACAGACTTTGAATTCCACTTGTGCTTCCAGTAATTATATACGCATTTGCTTCTAAACGCGACCCTGACATTCCAATCGGTTCCTTGGTCCGCATGTCCATATCAATAACAAAGTTTTGCTCAATCACGTGCAGAATGTCATGCCCCTCAGGGATAGCAGCAATTGTTCTTGCTGACTGCACTGCTCGATCTACATCATCCTTTGTGATTTGCGCAGCATTTTTTACAGTTACCACACCGCGTGACGTTTGTCCAACAACATGCTCACCTGAAACGTTTAAACATACCGACTCGATGTTTACACCTGCCATAAGTTCTGCTTCGGAAATAGCCTCACGAATTGCTTCTGCAGTGAGATTGATGTCAACGACAACACCTCTTCGTAAACCCTTTGATTCAGCGCTGCCGACACCAATAATCTCCATCTGGCCGTCCAGACTCGGCAAGGTGTGGCACACTACAACCGAGATCTTACTTGAGCCGATATCTAATCCAGTAATAATGGTTCCTTTTGCCATCTATCTGCCTTCACCTCCTAAATAAAGTGTATCTTCATATCGTGCATCCAAATACGTAAAATTTTCTGGCAAGAGGAAATCCTTTTTGCCTACACGTGTTTTTGTCAATGTCTTTACCTTTTCCATTTGTCTTTCTCTCTGAAGGATGAGGAGTCCTCGTTGTTGGACAAACAACCCAACATGGTGAAGTCCGGTTTCAATCAAATCTGCGGTAATCCACACTGACATCGGCAAACTTTCTACGTTAATTTTAATTTTCTGCGGAACTCGCGCATCAATGGTTTTGAGGTATTTTGCCAGTTCAGGTTCTTTTGATTTCGCTAACTTCAGAATGTGAATCCCAAGTTGAGTTGTGTGAGTTTTAATCTGTTTGCCAACTTCAGGTTCCTGTATCCCTTCATTCAGAACGATTGTCATGTGGTGGTATTTTTCTGGTGTAATAGATTCTAACACATAACCTGCACCATCTATCAAAAAAAAATCATCCGTGCTTTTCCTTCCTGTTGTTTTTTGAGATTCTTTTTTTGATTTCGATTCTTTCAAAAAGAGATGTTTTACCCGTGCAAACGGTTCACGCTCAGTAATTTCAATTGTCAATTGCCGTTTTACAAAACTTCTCGAAACGTAAGCATCCTTAATGTAACTCAGATTTTCCTTTAGATATGCCACAGTTTGTGCTTCGGAATCTGTGATGATATTATCAAGGTTTTCACCTAACACATTGTAAATTTCCCCTTCCGTATAATGCGAATTACCAAAAAGTGCTACGGACACTTGTACGTGTTCAAAATCGAAAAATCCGAGAAGTATTTTCGCAAAAAACAATAAAGTTACGACCAAAGTTCCGAATATGAACATCCGTCGAGCGCGGTATTTCGGAGCACGACTCCGTATCGGTTTGAAAATACGGTGGGAGGGACCGTCTTTTCTCCGCCTACGTTTTCCTTGAGGTTTCATTAACATTTTAACGTATTTTCGATGTGCGTTTGCTTAAAAATTTGTGTCCCACACTCACTACATCGCCTGCCCCGAGCGTGATGACTAAATCATTCGGGCGCGTAATTTGCATTAGGCGCTCAACCACGTCATCCATATCAGATTCATAAATTACATGTGTATGTCCATGTGCTTCTATTGCACGAGCTAAGTTTTCCCCAGTTACATTTTCTATCGGTTCTTCGCCTGCGCCATAGATTGATGTAACAATTAGGACGTCTGCTTGATAAAATGATCGGCAAAACTCATCGGCTAAATCTCGAACGCGCGCGTATCGATGGGGCTGAAAAACAGCCACAATTCGTCGGTTGTAACCTTCCCTTGCTCCTCGGAGTGCTGCCATTAGTTTTGCGGGGTTATGTGCATAGTCGTCAACAACAACTATATCATCTACAGTTCCCAACACTTCAAACCGGCGATGCACACCTTGAAAGGATTCAAGGGCACCCCGAATTTTGTCAAAAGGAATTTCTAATTCGAGGCCTACTGCAATTGCTGCTAACGAGTTTGCAATGTTATGCCGTCCGGGCATTTTAAGATGGACTTTACCGTAGACTTTATCGTACATACGAACTTGATAATGTGAGGTCGGTCCGTCAATCTGAATTTCTTCAGCAATCAGGTCTGCTCTTGTTTCGATCCCATATGTCACGAATTTTTTCTCTACTTGTGGAATAAGTTTTTGGATGTTTTCTTCATCAAGACACAACACAGCACTCCCGTAAAACGGAACTTTGTTAATAAATGTTAGAAAAGTTTTACCGATTTCTTCTACGTTGTTGTAGTAGTCAAGATGATCCGCATCAACAGATGTGACAACAGCAATAGTGGGATAGAACATCTCAATTGACCCGTACGCCTCATCTGCCTCAATCACCATAACATCGCCGTGTCCACTTTGTGCGTTACTTCCATTGACCAATTTGCCACCAACAACGACCGTCGGGTCAAGTGTTGCTAATACAGCCGCAGTCATCGCTGTTGTTGTCGTTTTTCCATGGGTGCCACTAACAGCAACGCTATACCGCATCCGTGTTATCTCATTCAACATTTCAGCGCCGCGAATAATAGGGATTTTGGCAAGCATCGCAGCTTGTAATTCTGGGTTGTCCTCTGGAATAGCAGGTGACATAACCACTACGTCTGCTCCATTAACTTGGGAGGATGCATGACCATACCAGATTTTGGCACCGCATTCCTTAAGATGTTCCGTAGCCGTTGATTTTACAATGTCTGAACCCGTGACATCAAAATCAAGATCAAGAAGAACTTCAGCGATTCCACTCAACCCAGCTCCACCTATACCTATTATATGAATGTGTTGTGTCTTTCCAAACAATGCCAATCTCCAGTACAATACTAAAATTGAATTAGCAATACTGTTTATTTTTTTTATATTTTTTACGGAGATGCAAGCCTAAAAATTGATTCGGCAATCGTATCACTTGCATACGGACGACCAAGATCCTGGCTTGCCGTTTTCATTTGTTGATAGGAACTTTCATCTGTAATTATACGAATTAATTCTTTCACGAGTGTCTCAGGCGTTACTTCTTCCTGTTCAAGAACGACAGCAGCACCCGCATTAGCCAATGTTTCAGCATTACGAACTTGGTTATTACCTACAGCAGCAGGTAGCGGTATAAAAATTGCTGGAATACCACATGCGGTAACTTCAGATACCGTCATTCCACCTGCTCTACAAATCATTACATCAGCGATACTATATATTTCTTCCACAGGATCAAAGAATGGTTGAACATGATGTGCTATTCCATGTTCTGTATAAACTGTTTGGACCTGCTCCGCATCCGTTTTTCCTGTTTGATGTACAATTTGGAGGTCACCCATGCTGGTGCTATCTGTTTCCGACATTAGAGATGCAGCAAATTTAGCAATTAATGGACTCGCTTCTACCATCACTTTATTAATAGCCTGAGCGCCTTGGCTACCCCCCATCACGAATACCGTTTTTCGATTTGAACATAATTTAAATTTTTGATAAGTTTTGTCATTACGCGGATAATCTGTTATTCCGAGCCGAATCGGATTGCCTGTTACCTCCACAATATGATTAGGAAACCGTTGGGTATCTGGTGGTAACGCAAGGTACGCTGCTTTCGCGCGACGCGCCAGCATTCTATTTGTTAAACCGGGAGACACATTTTGTTCTTGTATCGCTATCGGGATACCCAGAAGCGAAGCAGCAAAGAGAACAGGTCCAGAGACATATCCGCCTGTTCCAATAACGACACTTGGCTGAAATTGTCTAAGATATTTCAACGATTGTAAAAGTCCACGACAGACTTTTATGATAACTGGAAACCACTTCCACGTCAATCTGCGTGGAAATCCTTCAACAGAAATGGGTAAAAACCGAAAACCTTGTTGTGGAACAAGCGTTGATTCTAAACGATCTCGTCCACCGATAAAAACTATTTCTACCTCTGGATTGAGACGTTGAAGGGCTTGTGCAATACCAATGGCAGGATAGATATGCCCGCCTGTCCCACCTCCAGCGAGGACAAACCGCTTTTCGTTTTTTTGATGATTAGTATTTTTGTTGGCAACGTCTTGCCTTTTATGTCGCGTTTTTCGCTTTTTCACATTAACTTATTTCACTGTTTTTGGAGACGACCGTGTAGCAGTTCGAGAAATGTTCAAAAGCATGCCGACACTTACCAAACTGATTACCAGAGATGAACCACCATAACTGAGAAAAGGAAGCGTAATACCTTTTGTAGGAAGTAATCCCGTTACAACACCGATATTGATGAACGCTTGAAGTCCAATTATTATTGTCAGTCCGGTTGCAAACAGCGCCCCAAATCGGTTTTCTGTCCGTCTTGCGATTGAAATCCCACGCCAAATGAATATCATAAAAATTGTTGTGACCGCTGCTGTGCCGACAAATCCGAATTCTTCACCAAGGACTGCAAAAATAAAATCCGTGTGTGGATAAGGCAAATAATTTATTTTAGCAACGCTGTCAACAATTCCGACTCCAAACAAACCACCCCATTTAAGCGCATCAAATGAACGTCCCAACTGAAAACTGGTAGCTTCCGGGGATTGCAAGGATGCCCAATAATCAGTTAAACGAGTTAATCGGTACGGATCACTGATAATGAATCCTGCCAATAATACGCCGCCAACTCCTATTAATAAAAATGTATGGGATATCCGAATTCCACCAACGAATAAGAGGCATCCTGCTGTCGCTGCTAATAGTACCGCTGAACCGAAATCAGGCTGTACTGCCACTAACCCGAACATTAATCCTATAATTAGGACGTTTGGCAGTACTCCATGGAAGAAACTTTTAATACGTTCCGGCTTTCGTGCTAAGAAATGCGCTGTATGAATAAGTAGGGCTATCTTTGCAAATTCTACAGGTTGAAATTGGACACCCGCTAAGGCGATCCATCGGTTAAATCTACCACCTTCCGCCCCTCGCACACTGGTACCTAAAGGTGTAAAAACCAGGATCAGCAGACCAAAAGCCAAGAATAACAATATGTTACTATACTTTTCATAAAACCGATACGGGATATATGAGGCAATACCCATCCCAACCAAACCTATCATACAAGCAATTGTCTGGATTTTTAGGTAATGGTAACTGCTGTCGTATTGTTTAGCAGACAATACATGTCCAGCACTATAAACCATCAGGATACCTATTCCAACCAAGCAGAGCGTCACAGCAAGCAGGCCGGTGTCTACTCTGCCAAAACCGGCAGTTTGAGGCTGCTCTCTATCAGAAGGAAGCGTAGTCGGATTCGCATAATTAAGAGTGTTATAATTTTGCATAAGTTGTCAGTGTATCCCAATTAAACTTTGAATCAAGTAAATTTCTTAATCAAGCGATTGATAAATCTTAAGTGAATTCACTGCGTTTTTAAACGCTTGCCCGCGTTCCTTATAATCCGTGTACATATCAAAACTCGCGTTTGCGGGTGATAAAAGCACGATGTCTCCTGGTGTAGCATGTGTGTACGCATATTCAACTGCCTCTGCCATTGTTGCGGTATCATGCATATTAGCACAACTGGCGAATGTCTCTCGAATATTCTGTGTGTATTCCCCGAGTAGAACTAAATTTTTAACTTTAGTACGGACAAGTTCAATTAAGGGTTCGTAATTGTTTCCCTTATCATATCCTCCTATGATTAAGAAAACGCGTTTTACATCTCCACCAAGATCGGTTATTTTTTCAATTGACTCAAGGGCAGCACGTGTTGCTATGACGTTTGTTGCTTTAGAATCGTTTATATAATCTACACCTTTGATAACGCTAACTTTTTCAAAAGCGTGTTCAAGAGCAGGATGTATCCGATCAAATTTGAGAATAGCCCTACACATATCCGCAGGCGTTACACCAAATATTGTGCCTACAACTATCGCTGCAAGTGTGTTTCTGACATTGTGCGCCCCTTCTAACAACAAATCAGCGACATTACAAACCCAGTGTTTTTGATTATCTTTATAGGTATAGATTCCAATGTTGTTTGCGTTGCTTTGTAGACACGCCCCAATTCCATCACCCATTTTGCGGTATAATACTTCCCACTCCTCATCAGTATTCGAGAGGTGATCTGTAAAATATGCTTTTTTCGCTGCGGTGGCATGCGTGAAACTTTTCGCAGTTGTATCGGCAGCATTTAACACTATCCATTCCGAACCCGTCTGATTTGCACATATCTTTTTTTTCGCATTCAAATACGATTCCATCGTTCCATGGCGATCAAGATGGTCACGTGAAAAATTCAGCATAACACTCACTGTCGGTCGGAAAGTAACGGTACTCTCCAATTGGAAACTACTTGCCTCTACGACAACAACATCCTTACTGGTTAATGTCGCAACTTTACTTGCTAACGGAACGCCTATATTTCCTGCCACTACCACATTGGAAAATATGTCATCTGCTTCTAAAATTGCCGCAGTCAGAAGCGTTGTTGTAGATTTTCCTTTTGTGCCCGTAATTGCGACGATAGGTGCTTGACAAAGACTTGCAGAGACTTCCAATTCGCCTAAAATTGGAATATTTCTTTTTTTCCCCTCAATCAAAATCGGAATTTCTAAAGGCACACCAGGTGAGACAACAATCAATTCAGCATCAGCAATACAAGATTTGCCATGACCTCCGAGATAGTATTTAATCGGTATATCTTTCAATTGCGTAATTTCGGTAGACAATGCTTCTATATCACGTGAATCTGTAAGGGAGATATTCGCACCACGGTCATGAAGTAACTGTGCAATTGCTATGCCACTTCGATTCGCTCCAAAAACGGTGATCTGTTTTCCCGAAAAGCAGTCTAAATTCGGATGTTTCAAACATTACCTCAATCATACAATTTAAAAGAAAATGCATATTGCGGAGGAACACGTCTACCCCAATTTTAGCGTACTCAACGCTATCAACATTAAAATAAGCGCAACGATCCAAAAACGTATGACCACTTTCGATTCTCTCCAACCCGAAAGCAGGAAATGATAATGGAGCGGGGACATCTTGATAACTCGTTTTCCAAATGTTCTGTATGAGAAAACCTGTATAATGACGGATAATACTTCTGCCACAAAAATCCCGCCAACGATGATAAGAAGAAATTCCTGTTTTATTAGTAGCGCACAAGTTCCGAGCGTTGCACCGAGCGGTAAAGAACCGGTGTCTCCCATGAAAAGTTGTGCTGGATGTCCGTTGTACCATAGAAATCCTAATCCTGCCCCTGCCAACGCCGCACAAAAGATCGCCGTAACTTCCCCACCAACAGGCAAATGAAAAAGGTTCAGATGTTCTGCAAAAACAGTATGGCTTGTAATATAACCCAATACACCAATTGTGCCTGCGACAAATAGTGTACATCCAATTGCTAAACCATCCATGCCATCTGTTAGATTTACAGCATTTGAAGCACCAACGATCACTAAGGTCGCAAACGGGATAAAGAAGATTCCAAGATTGGGTTGTAAGTGTTTGAAAAATGGAAGATTGAGCGCCGTGCGAGTAGCTGTATCATTTGCTTCAGCGGGACCCCATTGGTAAAGATAGCATGCAATTGCTACAGCTCCCACGGTTTGCAGCACGAGTTTCTGCCAACCCCGAAGACCGAGCGACTGCTTTCTGCTAATTTTGAACATATCATCTAAAAAACCGAGTCCCCCAAACCATAGCGTTGTAAAGATCATCAGGAAGATATAAGGTTGATCAAGCCGCGCCCAAAAAATGACAGATATAAGGACCGCGACAATGATAAGGATGCCTCCCATTGTCGGCGTTCCAGCTTTGCTTTGGTCTTCATTATGCTGCTGTGCTTTTTCTACCTCTTCTTGAATATGTTCACCGATCCGCAACTGCTTCAACCGTTTTATCATAAAAGGCCCTAAAACGAGTGAAATTATGAGGGCGGTTGCTGTTGCATAAACAGCACGAAAAGGAATTGAACTAAAAATGCTAAAGGGTTGAAATACATTAACAAGGTATTTAAAAAATAGTTGATAAAACATTTCTTATGCTTCTTTACTTGCTTCATAGCGTGGTAAATGTTTTTGCTGAGGCATAATTAAACTTTAATAAATGATATGGGAATAGTTGAGTGATACTACCATGACCATCTATTTATAGTAGATTTTGAATTTATTTAGACAGTATTGATCTGTGAATCAACGCTAAATGCGCTTGGCAGAATACGCTGAATCAACGCCAAATGCGCGTATGGCATTTGTCGGGTATTCTGCATGATTTGGCGGGAGGGAACTCCGATTCCCGACTCCCAATGCGTTTGTCGCGATTCGGAGATCGCTCCTACAGGGATTTATATAATTATTTCAATAATTCATCATAAAAGCATTATGCAAGGTCATACAGTTTCCTGTAATTGTGATTCGTCAGATTTCAATTTTGCAAAACTTGCCCCCGTCTGACTTAACAAGTTTGTTGAATAAGAATAGATTAATCGATTTTTCTCGTGGTATGTTTCTAATGCAAGGTTAACCAATTGGGACACTAATTCTGGAAATGAAATTCCGGCTGGTTCCCATAAGTAGAAACTAAAAGAACCAGGAATTGTATTTATCTCATTTACGTATACCTGCTCTTCTTCGTTCACCAAGAAATCTATTCGGGCAATACCTGCACAGTCAAGGACTTGAAAAGCTAAAGTAGCAAGATTTTGAATATGTAACGTCAATTTCTCTGGAATAGGTGCAGGAATTTCGCGTTGTGCGCCTGCCATTCCAGAAGTTACATCTGCCTCAGATGTAGCATTAGAAACAGATTCAGTTTCCGAATTTTGATGTATATATTTATCGTCAAAGCTGAGAAAATCTGTGCTGGCTATTGGTTGTTCACAAACTGAAGGAGTCGGGGAGTGTGTTCCCATTACCGAACAATTTATTTCAAAACCGTTTTCTATTCCTTGCTCAACAATGATTCTTCGACAATATCGGCACGCAAGTTCAATCGCATCCCGAAGTTCGCTCTCATTCTTCGCCTGACTGACACCGATGCTTGAACCGCTCACAGCTGGTTTTATGAACATAGGATAGGTTATTTTTTCTTCAATTACTTTAAGAATATCGTCGCTCGCAGAATCCCAATCATGTTTGGTGAACGGGATATAAGGAACGATAGGAAGTCCATTCTCACTGAGAACAGCTTTCATCATGATCTTATCCATGCCGACACCAGAACCGATAACATTTGCACCGACATAAGGTATATTTATCAGTTCAAGAAGACCTTGAAGAGAACCGTCTTCGCCGTGTACACCGTGAATCGCGGGAAAGACGACATCAATAGGAAGTTCTCTTTTTTTATTAAATAAACCGCTGCGTTTTGGTAAGACACTGAATTTTGCACGCGTCTCAAATTCAATGCTAACTGTATCAAAATCAGCGGCGCGAGGTAAGTTTCCTTCGGTGAATGTACTCAGCTCTTTGAGTTTTTCGCCTGTTAACCATGCCCCCTCTTTAGTGATATAAATTGGGACGACATCATGCGTTTCTGCTAAGGCAGCGTTGACTTGATGCGCAGTGACAATTGATACTTCATGTTCAGGCGATCGACCACCGAATATGAGAGCTACGTTCATGTTTTGTTCCTTTGAAAGAGCATATCATATATTGACACTCGTTCTACGATAAGATACTGTTTTTGTTGTAATGTTGAAATCTAATCCCACTTTTTTACTATAATCTGTCATAAAAATCTTTAATTCATCCTATTAGTGTAGGTGTATTAGAATGCTTCATTGTAATTATCTGGTAAATCATTCTCAAAAAGAACCACATCGCCTGGTTTAAGACGTTCAGCAAGTTGTTGCTGTGCCTCAGCGAGATCCTTCGCAACATAAATCTTCTGTTCGGGATAGTTTGCAGTTTTGAGTCCATCTAAAATCGGTGCAGTCCTTGCTGGACCAACAAGGATTACAAGGTCACACACTTTAGCTGCTGCTGAACCGAATTGTTTGTTTTCATCATATTCACGTTCACCAAGTTCCACCATTCCAGGCGTAACTAATACCTTTTTTCCATCTTTATTACTCACAAAATCAGTAAGCACCTCAAGCGCTGCTTTTGCCCCTTCAGGGTTTGCATTGAAACTATCGTCTATCACAGTTACGCCAGTGCCTGCAGCTATCAGCTGCAAACGATGTGGAACCGGTTCTAATGCTTCAAGTGCCTCTTGAATTTCATTCAATGTCATTCCGCATTGAAGTGAAACACCGATGGCAGCAAGGATATTTGACACGTTATGTTTTCCAAGAAGACGTGTTTTTATCTCGGTTGTCCCTGTTACCTCATCACTTACAGTAAAAGCAAGTCCTTTATCACTTTGTGTAATATTGCGTGCTCTCAACCTTAAAGATGTATTCTCAACACCGTTCACTTCTACACCATACCTAATAACAGGAACACTGTCGGTCTTATCTGCCAGTGCTGCACAAATTTCGTTATCAGCATTAATTACTGCAAGTCCGTTTGTGGGTAACGCTTCGATTAACTCGTACTTTGCACGCGCTGTATTTTCAATGCTTTTAAACCGTTCTAAATGTTGTGGACCGACAGCAGTAAGTATTCCTATTTCCGGTGGCGCAAGACGACACAGTTCGCGAATATCACCTCGTTTATACGCTCCCATCTCAACGATGAAATATTCGTGTTCAGATAATAAATCTCCTCTGATAACTTTACAAATACCCATCGGTGTATTATAACTATCTGGAGTCATCAGCGTATTATACTTTTTTGATAAAATTTGGTGAAGAATATATTTTGTGCTTGTTTTGCCATAACTACCTGTGATTCCGATAATTTTTGGTTGAAGGGTTTTGATGCGTTTTCTTGCGTCACGTAAATAAGCACCGTTGATTAATTGTTCTAATGGCCAAATTAAAAAACTGCTCACGACGAGAATCGGCACTGTGAGTTCACTAAATAGAAAGACACCTATTCGCAATCTGTTGCTTTCTATAAAAAAAACAAGCACAGCCGCAAGGACAGTAAGTAGTCCGAGCGCCAATCCGAAAAGTCGTTTCGCGCGGGCAGTGTAAACAAGCGGTTTTTTCGCTGTTGACTTTTTACGCCATACAATTTTATAAACTTGAAATGCTGTCCAGATGACACAAACCATGGGAAAAAACCAATTGGTTTGAATATGAGGATAAATTGACGCAATAGTTATGAGACCTGCGATAATAATAATCTCTACGATTTCAAAGCAGTTTTTGAAGTGTGTCAAAATCCATTTTAGAAATCGCCCAGGTTTATAACCATCAAGTTGTAGTATGTGTAATCCGCGGGTTGTCCGAATGACGGCCCTTACAAAACAAGCAACAACGACAAGATAAAAGAGTAATCCGCTAACCGTTTCTAACATGTCTATGATTTCCATAAATCGTCTACTTATGTAGTGGGTTCAGAGTTCCACGTTGATTCAGTCTCAACCCACATTAACAAAAACGCAATGAATTGTGCTGCTATGAATATATCTCACAGCGACATTATTCATTGCGCCATCGTGTGTACCTTAGATAGTGCAACAACAGAATCTAATATTTCATGCTCAATGAAATCTTTTATACGGCAAAACTTGCCATCGGTTCCAACTGTTCATGCTAAGAAATTAGTCACAATTTCGCAAAACTGCGGCAATTGGTCAAGGTATGAGAAATGTCCCGCATCTTTGAGAATCACCAAACCAGCGTCAGGTATTTCTGTCTCCATAATCTCACCAAAAGACAAAGGTGTGTCCGTATCGTTTTCTCCCCAGATCAGTAGCGTAGAAGCTTGTATTTTTGGCAATAGTGGACGTAAATTTTGATTCACGGATTTCACCATCGTCGCTCTCATCGGACCTGCTTCGCGGTAATCTTTTGAACCTACTCTTTGTGTTATATTATCTGCCAGTCTGTCCCCGAACTTTCCACAATATCGCATTAAGCGTCCAACTTTCGCGAGACTGATTCGTGTATAGTATTTCGCAGTTCGGGGCGGTATAATGCCAGCACTATCCACTAAAATTAGTTTGTCTATCTTCTCCGGTTCTTCGGCTGCCATCACTATTGAGATTCTGCCTCCATAAGAGTGTCCAATCAGGTGTGCTTTGTTGATTTTAAGTTTATCAAAAAAAGCAGAGAGAAATTTGGCGTAATCAGAAGCATCCCATGCTGCCGGCGGAATTTCACTTAATCCAAAGCCGGGAAGATCAAGCGCATACACTTGGTAGAAACGCGATAACGAATCGAAGACAGGTCTAAAACTATTCGCTTCACCACCCCATCCGTGTAAAAGAACAACGGGGGTACCAGCACCTTCAACCTGATAGGCTATTTTTAGATTATCTATTTCTGTGAACATTTTAATTCGTGGATTCGCTACTGTACAACGGGTTGCTGTGAATACATCGGTAAATGTTGTAGTATTTCTGATGCAATTTCTCGGTCATCAAACGGAAATCTTTTTCCGTGAATTTCTTGATAATTTTCATGTCCTTTACCTGCAATCACAACAACATCACCTGGATGTGCATCTGTGATAGCCTGACGAATTGCTTCGCGTCTCTCTGGAATACACAGATATGCTGCATCATGTGGTAAATTTGACACAATTTCTGAGATGATTTCATCGGGATTTTCCGTGCGGGGATTGTCGGACGTAATTACGCTCATATCTGCAATCTGCGTTGAAATTTTTCCCATTTTTGGACGTTTACTTCTATCACGGTCACCACCGCAACCAAACACAGAAATTAACCTTCCTTCTGTAATTCCACGGGCTGCATTTAAAACATTTTCCAAGCCATCAGGTGTGTGTGCATAATCAACAATAACAGCGAAGTCTTTGTCCTGTTCTCCCAGTGAGGTAACACGTTCAAAACGTCCAGGAACAACAGTCTTAGCAAGTCCTTCACGAATTGCTGCAGCACTGCAATTATAGCGGATTCCAACGCCAATTGCTGCAAGAGCGTTGTAGATATTATATGAACCAAGCAAGCGAATTTTTGCCTTGATCTCCTGTTGTGACACATCTGAATTGTTAATACTACCGTTCCTACTCGGAACCGCTGTAAAGGCTAATTGCTTTAATGAAACTTCTACATCTTGTGCCTGTAAATCTGCCTCGTTTTCAAGTCCGTAAGTAAGTATGTTCCCGTGAGACGAAATACATTCAATGATGTGAGACGTGGCAAAAGAATCCGCGTTCAAAATTGCCACACCCGTAGGACTCAACTGCTCAAATAGCATCATTTTCGCAGCGAGATAATTTTCCATAGTGCCGTGATAATCCAGATGGTCCTGTGTGAGGTTGGTAAAAACAGCGGTTTTGAAGGTAAGACCGGTTAATCTGTGTTGTGCAAGTCCTTGAGAAGAGGTCTCCATGACGACATGTTCTATGCCAGCATCGGCTATTCGCTTTAACATTGCATGGAGTTCAAAAGCGTCCGGTGTGGTCAGAAGTGCAGGGATTTCAATTGTGGATGAGGTTTTTTCGTTTGAAGTTGAATCATGCACATCATACGTATGTCCCACTGTTCCTAAAACAGCAGTTTTCAACCCTTGTGCCTTAAGAATTCCGTATGTCAAATGTGCAGTAGATGTCTTACCGTTCGTGCCGGTGATTCCGGTTAATTTCAGTCGTTTCGCTGGGTTATCGTGCCAATTAGCCGCACATAAGGCTTGTGCTTTTCGCCCATTAGAGGTGACGACACCAGTTACACCGTTAGGTAGGTCCGATGTCTGTTTTTCAGAGATAATTGCTGTTGCGCCGTTATTGATAGCACCATCAATAAACGAATATCCATCAACGTTCAGCCCTTGATAACAGACGAAAGCATATCCTGGTTTGACTTTTCGATGATCACTGACAACACCCGTAATTTTGGGGTTTCGATCACCAATGATTTCGGTGATTTCAATTCCATCCAGAAGGTGCTGGAGTCTCATAACCCCTCTCCCTTCCTCACTAAAGCGTCGTCAGAGATTGGTGTGTGTTTTATTTGCGAATTATTGGTTTGATCTATGTTTCCCTTTTTGGTGACAGAAGTAGTCGTTTTGTGAGGCGTTTGATTTGACGAATGTGTGTTGGCAATCCGCGTAGTCGCCCTATTTCCACCAGCATATTTACGGTCAGAAGTACTTCTTCGCTTTGGTGCTGAGTCAAAAAAATGTGTTTGCTCAATATATTTGAGGGTTTGCTCGGCAATTCGTTTGAAAATAGGTGCTGCGATCCGACCACTAAATCTTTCACCGGTGGGTTCGTCCAATGTGACAATAATGGCAATTTTAGGTGCGTCAGCGGGAAGAAATCCCATAAAGGACATTACCTCTTTACCTGCAGCATAGCCTTTACCCTTTTCAGCTTTCTGCGCGGTTCCAGTTTTACCAGCGATACTTACACCGTCTATTTTCGCTCTCATGCCACTTCCTTTTTCAACCACGCCGACAAGAATATCTGTCATCTGTTGGGCAATTTCTGGTCGCAAGACACGCCGAATTTCAGTCGGATGATTTTTCTTGATAAGGTTTCCGCGTGCGTCTCGGATTTCCTTAGTAATATAAGGTCGGCGTAGTATCCCACCATTAGCAATGACAGCTAAAGCGTTTACCATCTGAAGAGGTGTTACAGATATGCCCTGCCCGAAAGGAACAGCAGCAAGGGAGTTCACGTTCCACCGCCGCAATGCATATAAGTTGCCTTCCTGTTCATACGGCAGATCTACACCTGTTTTCTTTCCAAAGCCGTATTTATCTACATACGTTTCCAAGCGTTCAGGTGTTAACTTTTCGACAATTTTTATCATTCCGATATTGCTTGATTTCTGTATTACTTGTTCAAGCGATAAATACCCTTTTGCAGAAACGTCCTTTACAACGCGTCGCTTACCAATGCGGTAACGCCCGTTATGACAGAAGACCGTAGATTCTGGAGTCATGATGCCTTCGTTCAACACTGCCGAGGAAGCGATAATTTTGAAAATGGAACCCGGTTCAAACACATACCAAATTCCGAGGTTGCGTTTTGCTTCTTCATCCGCGTTTGTCTGATCATTAATGTCATAAGTGGGATAACTTGCCATCGCTAATATCTCTGAAGTTTCTACAGCAAGGACAATGGCAGTTCCCTTTGCAGCGTTCCAATCTTTACATCCTTGTGCCAGTTCTTTTTCGGTGATATCTTGAATTACCTGATCAAGTGTTAGGACAACGTTACACCCATTTTTTCCAAGTGTTTCGGGAATTGATTGTGCTTGGAGCAAAACAGATGTCCCCTCGTCTCTTCTCTGCGGTTGCGGTGAATGTAAATTTTGAAGGTACGTGTGATATTGATATTCAATTCCTTCCCCTGCATTTAAATCATTCAGGTAACCAATGACTTGTGATGCAAGCGTCTTTTTCGGATAGACTCGGTTCGGTTCAATTTCAATTTTGAGTCCTCTGTGTTTTTTGGCGATGTTGCGGATTGCATCTAACTTGTCATAGTCAATTCCTTTTTTTAGCCAAACGAATTCAACATATTCTCCGTTTCGCTTCCGTTTCAGCTGCGCTAATAACTCTGATTTGGAAGTATCTAATAAAGGAGCTAATTCGGTTGCGACAATGTGCGCGTTAGATTTTCTGTTAAAGGTTTTGGGGTCTGCAGAAACCGCAAGTTGATCTTGGCTAATCCCAAACACACTCCCGTGTCGGTCCAGAATTTTGCCCCGTTTAACCTCGTTCTTTCCGCGAGAACGCCAATCTTTCCGAGACGTCATAAGGGAATCCTCGTCCGGATATTGAAGCATAAAAAGCTTGCATATCAATGCCAAAAAGCCTAATTGTAAGACGATTAGCGTAACAACGAGCCGACGAATTGAAAGAGAACCATTTTTTTTCATAATCTTGTCTTTCTGCAATACTATGGAAAACGTATAATTCTGTGTTCTGTTAACCGTTTGCTTTAATCTTGCTGATAAGGAAACCCGTTTCTAACTTTTTGTATACTCAAACTATCTATCTTGAAGTTCAATCGTTTTTTTTGTAGGTTCAACTAAACCTAATTCTTTAATAAGTGAACGGACCCTTTTGACATCCGTTAACGTGTTCACCTCTAATTCAAGTTTGTGAATTTCGTTTTGAATTTTACCCGCCTCCGTCTCAAAGAGAGGTCTGCGTCGGATGTAAACCTTTTTCGCATAAGACGAAAACCACACGCTTGCCCCAAATACACATAAAGACAATCCCAAAACAACATAAACAAGAAACATTGCGACTTTTGGTTTCGCCTCCGTTTTTTCCTTAAATAGCGTTGAGTAAGTATTTGGATTCCGCATTATTAAATGTATACGAAAAATTTTAAATTTTGATACAATTTTTTCAAGTTCTATAACGTATCAATTTTTTATACTTTGATTGCTACTCGTAATTTTGCACTACGTGCCCGTGGATTTGCTTCAATTTCGCTTGTCGACGGTAGGACAGGTTTGTTTGTTACCACTTGCAAAACTTGCTGATGTTCACAGATACAAATAGGTGTTTTCGGTTGGCAAATACAAGTTTTTGCCAACTGCTGAAAATGTCTTTTTACTATCCGATCTTCGAGTGAATGAAAACTAATAACGCAGAGACATTTACCCGGTTTCAAGACAGAGACAGCAGCGTTTAATCCAAGTGTAAGATTATTAAGTTCAGCATTGACCGCAATCCGCAATGCCTGAAAAACGCGGGTGGCAGGATGAATTTCTCTTGCTTTCTGTGTGTTTTGCGCGGGTGTTTTTGAACGTTTATCTTTGGTGAAATATGCATTCTCAACGATTCCTGCCAGTTGTAATGTTGATGTTATCGGTCTTTCTGATCGTGTCGCAACAATGTTTCGGACGATCCGTTTCGCATAACGTTCCTCGCCATATTCTTTGAATATTTTAATCAATTTGTCCGGCGTACTGTCATTGATGATCTGTGCCGCTGATATGGACATTCGTTCATCCATCCGCATATCTAAAGGACCTAAATGTTGGAAACTGAATCCTCTGTCTGGTGTATCCAGTTGTAATGAGGACACGCCAAGATCCAACAAGATACCATCAACTTCGTTGATCCCATGTGTTTCCAATAATTGCTCAAGCTGTGCAAAGTTACCGTGGATCAAACTGAGGCGTTCTTTAAAAGCGTGCAACCTTTTTTTTGCAATAGCCAATGCGCTTGCATCCAAGTCAATTCCGATTAAGCGACCAATAGGATGAGATTCTTTTAGAATCCAGAGACTGTGTCCACCTAATCCGATTGTCGCATCTACGTAAATACCTGTCGGTTTCGGTTTGAGAAATTCAAGTATTTCGTTGCGTAAAACTGGTGTGTGGGTTTCAGACATTCAGTTACCTCACTATATAAATACGCAAGAATTGTGCCAATTTCTTAGGTGTTCTATTGTTAACGCTTTATGGGTATTTTTGGTCGGGTAGAGCTTACGAAACCTAACCCACGATATAAATTTTCAGTTACACTCATCAAATGGCAATTCATAAAACTAAACTACCTTGCCACCTAAAGAATTTGTCTTGATTTTTATTACGGAAATTAGTATAATTAAAAATTAGATAATCATAGTTACAGATCGTATTTATCTGTTCATGTGTGTCTATTTTGAGACACACCCAATTAATAATTGTGAAGGATGATTTGTAAATCTTCTTGGTCAGCGAGCGAAAAAAAGACAGATGAAAATCGCTATCATGGGTGGGTCTTTTAACCCGATCCACTACGCGCATTTGCTAAGTGCCGAGCAAGTGCGTGAGGGTTTAGGCTACGATAAAATAGTTTTTGTCCCCGCTGCACGACCTCCCCACAAAGCACAGCCGGATATGGTTTCTGCTGAACATAGATATCAAATGGTGTTATTAGCAACAGCAGGCAACCCATATTTTGAGGTATCTCGGATTGAATTGGATCGTGCCGGTCCCTCATACACGATTCAAACGATAAAAACGTTACGACACGTTTACGATGATACAACAGAACTGGCCTGGATAATCGGCGCGGATTCGTTAATTGAGTATAAAATTTGGAAAGATTTTGACGAAGTGCTGAAGCAGTGTACCATGATTGCTACGACGCGTCCCAATTACGACTTGGAACGGGTACCTCTTGAAGTTCGTAAAAACGTTATAACTTTTCGGATAACCGGGTTTGATACGTCAGCAACCGAGATTCGTGAACGTATTCGGAATAATGTCTCTATCCGGTACCTTGTTCCGGAAGCAGTTGTTGCTTATATTGAACAGCATCAGTTATACCGATAAAAGTGTTTAGATATTCTTCTTATAGTGTGTTATCTGAAAAAAACGTAGCACAAAATCCGCACCTTACAGATCAAATGAAGTTTGCAAAGGAGTTAATATGAAATTGAAATGTAGTCTCTGCGGAACTGCTTATGAATTTATTTATGAAAAAGGTGAGCCGTTACCCCCAAATTTTCCGTTCTGTAGTAAACGATGTAAATCGATAGATTTAAGTAAATGGCTCAACGAGGAATATCGTATCAGCACACCGTTGCCAGAAACAGAAAACTTAACAGAAATAGAACGAGAAATCTTTGCTGAATTTCAGGAAGAGACACTTGCAAAACTACTTGGAGATGATGTAAAATCTGAATAGTTTGGAAGATAAACATGACGGAGAGTAAAATTTTTTCAGTAAACAGTAAATCGGAATTATCGTTTTCTACATTAACAGAACTCAGAGAACACCCAAAGTCAATAGAAATTCAACGTTACCTTTCGGAAAAACTTACGCCAGAACGTCTTGATCATGTGTTTTCTGTTCAGGAAACAGCAGTAACGTTAGCACTATATCATAATGCTGATGTTTGGAAAACCAATTTAGCGGCACTTTTGCATGATGTGGCGAAATGGATGAGTGACGATCAGTTATACACTGCGGCAGCCCATCACGAAATAGAACTTGACCCAATTGAGAAGATAATGCCTGCGTTGTTACACGCGATTGTCGGAGTAAAACACGCTATTGAATTATTTGAAATTACCGACTTAGAAATTCTTGAAGCGATCCGGAACCACACAACGGGGAACGCATCAATGGGATTGATAGCAAAATTGATATATGTTGCAGATTTTGCAGAACCGACACGAGAATATAAAGAAGCGGTGCAGGTAAGGAAATTGGCTGAAATAGAATTAGAGCAAGCAGTCCATAACGTTGCCCGTTATAAAATTGATTTTCTGCTGCAGAAAGGGTGGATAATTCATCCGAATACCATTCTTGCCTACAATAGTACATTGGTGAATATTACATCCTAAGTCTCAAAGAGGTATTTTTGCACGCGCCAAATACTTAAGTCGAACTCAAATCACATGCAATAAGCGACACTATTGCAACGCGATTCATAAACGCCCTCATTCTGTTAGGAGATCATCTGATGGCAACAAATAATACGTTAGAAATAGTAAAAGCAGCTGCATCAGCGGCTGTAAACCGACGCGCACAGAATCCTGTGATTCTCGACCTTCGCGAATTAGATTGTTTCACCGACTATTTCGCTATTTTCAGCGGTATTTCTGATGTGCAAGTTGAAGGTATTTCAGAAGCAGTCTTAGAAGAACTTGAAGAAAATTGGGATCAGCAACCTTGGCATCGGGAAGGGGCACAAAAAGCAGATTGGATATTATTAGACTATGTTGATTTCGTGGTCCATATCTTTTTAGATGAAAGCCGTTCTTACTACAGTCTTGAACGTTTATGGGCAGAAGCTCCACATGTCGAACTACCGGAAATGGATGGAATTCCCTTATTAGAAGAACCAGAGGAATATGATGAGGATGAAATGGTGTTGGGGCTTGTTTCAGCAGATGGAGAAGATCAATCCTAAGGAACAGGATTGTTAGGCAGGTTATCTTGCTCAGTTGAATATATCCGCTTAACTAATCAATAGAAGTAAGCAAAACAGTGATGTTATCCGTGCCACCGTATTCAAGTGCTTTGCTGATAAGGTTTTCGCTTGCTTCCTCAAGCGTAGATGCTGCAGAAATGATATCACAAGTTTCAGTATCGTCAGTAATTAGATCGTGCAAGCCATCAGTGCAGGCAAGGATGATGTCACCAGCGGAAAGTGGACAAACGTCCGTTGTGAGCGAAACCTCTTCTGTCAAGCCAATAGCTTGAGTAATAATGTTCCGTTTTGCATGGACACGCCCTGCTTCAGGTGTGATCTCACCTTTGTCAACCATTTTCTGGACTAATGAATCATCAGTGGTAATTTGTGTAAGAATGTCGTTGTGGAGGACATACAATCGACTGTCACCGACGTGGACATAAGCTAAATAACTCGGCGTCACAAAACCTGCAGTAAGGGTCGTCCCCATCCTGTGGTATTGATGTGAGTCTTGTCCCATGGCATAGACACGCCGATTCGCTTCAATAGCGAGGTTTTCTAAGATTTCGAGTCTTTTGATGGGCCCTAAATCACTTGCCGGATTAGGTGTTTCTGCTACCCACTCCTCAAAGATTTGAATGGCAAGGCGACTCGCAATATCGCCCCGCGCATGTCCACTCATACCGTCAGCAATCGCAAATAAACGATTTTCATCGTCAACAAAGTATGAATCTTCGTTTCTTTCTCGAAGAGCACCGATGTCTGTTTTTGCTATAAAGTTCATCGAAATCAAGCCCTTCCCTTTATGTTGTATACTATTAACGACAATAAAGTAATATTGTTTCAAATTGTCAATTTGAGTGTCTTTTTATGGCTTTTAACATTGAATTTAACTTGAAAGTAAACAGACTATCAATTTTACCTAAACACCATTTCTTTGGATATTACGGCATAAATCCATGGGATAAATCAGGTCAATATCATCTTGCATTGGAAACAGATTTTCATACACACCGTCCCGTTGTATTGGATGTTGCCAATGTCGGACTCGTTGACCGTGAAACACATAACTTTATTACTTATGGCAATACCTCTGCTTTTAATCTACAGCAGGGAAGCATGATGCACTGGATAGGTGAGGAATTTACCTTTAACGATTGGGAGGATGGATGCCTTGTATCGCGTGTGTTGAATCCAAAGACAAAAGTGATACGTACGATTCCTGGTGCTATTGCGGCTGTTTCTCCCACAACATCTATCGCTATAGGATTGAACTATCAACGTATGGCGCATTGTCGTAGCGTTGTAGGATATGCCAGTGAAATCGAACCGACTGAAATCAAGACGCAGCCTGAAGATGATGGTTTATATCTACTTGACCTTCAAGATGGAACATCAAAACTTGTACTTTCAATAGCGGATGTAATTGCAACGAGTAAGGACGAAAGATTCGTTGGCGGACGGGCATGGTTTAACCATGTCCTTTTCAACACAGATGGAACTCGTGTCCTGTTTTTTTGCCGCGTCAGACACGAAAGAGGTTTTTATTCATCACTATGGACAGTTAATCCCGATGGAACCGATTTGGAGATGCAGATTCCATTTGGATATCGCGTTTCGCACTTTGATTGGAAAACACCTACGAAAATACTTGTATCTTCCGATATAGTGGATGAGATGGGTTTTGTAGAGTTTTCTGACGGTATGCAAAATTTCAAACCTCTCGGACGTGGTGTTTTACCAAACGACGGACACGCCTCGTTTTCACCTGACCGTCAATGGTTGCTTTGTGATACCTATCCACGAGGTACTGCTCGTTTAGCAGAACTTATGCTTTACGATATTGCGGAAAACCGAAAAATCGTTCTTGGAGAATTTCATCACGATGAACAGTTCAGCGGAGACATTCGGTGCGATTTACATCCGCGTTGGTCATCAGATGGAAAGACAATTACTTTTGATTCTGTCCACGAAGGATCCCGACAAATTTACTGTATTGACCTGTATTAATTTATAGAAAGCTTGAACGTATAAACATATTTGTGTTGGTATGATTGAATTTGAACTACATTGAGGAACATGTGAATGCCAGTATCTACCTCTATTCTTGATTTACACACTCAGTCTCTCGTGATTGATTCCCACAACGATGCCATCGTTGCACATATCCGCCGTGGCAACGTCAGCCTTGCAAACGAACATTCTAAAAACCCTGATCAGCATAGCGGTACCATCGCATATCTACGTGGACGTGTGCCACCTGAAGAGGATGCTATCGGTATCCAGCTCAACATTCCAAAAATGCGGCAAGGCGGGGTTGATGCGGCGTTTTTTGCTGTTGATGTGACGCGTGCATGGAAGAATCATCTCTCTTATGCATTAGATGCTTTTGGTTGGTTTGATGCAGAAGTGGCAGCAAATGCTTCTGACATTTGCATCGTTCGGAAAGCAGCAGACATTCAAACTGCCAAGGACGCAGGAAAACTCGCCGCTGTGCTTGCTATCGAAAACAGTGAAGGAGTGGAACGAAGTTTAAATATCCTCCGCTCCCTTTATTTACTGGGTGTCCGCTCAATTGGATTAACGCACAACCCAAACACATGGGCATCAACGGGAAACGATGAAGGAGAAACTGGCGGAGGTTTAACAAGATTTGGGGTTCAGTTGGTAAAAGAGATGAACAGACTCGGAATGCTCGTTGATGTGTCCCATATTAGTGAACGAGGGTTTTGGGACGTGCTGGATATTTCCTACGCACCTGTTATCGCCTCCCATAGCAATTGCAAGACTTTATGCAACCATCCTCGGAACTTAACTAACGAACAACTCAAGGCGATTGCAGTAAACGGTGGCGTTGTAGGTATAACCTTTGTACCGGGATTTATCACAGAAGATGGTTGGAAAAAGACACCACCGTTCGCACAACTGCTCAATCATATTGAGTATGCAATTGATGTTGCTGGACTTGATCATGTCGGTATCGGTTCAGATTTCGATGGTGGTGGTGATCTTCTCAAAGATGCAACCGAATTTCCCAAAATCACTGAGGGCTTAAACGAACGCGGTTATTCTGATGAGGCAATTCAGAAAGTATTGGGGGGAAATCATCTGCGCGTTTTTGAAGCTGCATGTGGGTAGGCAATGTAATGCAAAAAATCCGATCTATCTCTCAATCACTTTACAAATAGAATCCCACACTTCATCTACCGTAATTTGTTTCATACAGATATTATCTTTACACTTATCCGTAAACTGCTTACATGGATTGCACGGCACATCATGACGAATAGTCGTGTGGGAATCGCCAAGAGGTTGAAATCGGATGTGGTTGCCGGGACCGAACAGTGCCACAGTAGGTGTTCCTACAGCAGCTGCAATGTGCATCGGACCAGTGTCGTTTGTGAGAAACAGGTCGCACTTTTCAATACATGCTGCTAACTGACGAATCTGAAGTGTTCCTGCAAATGGAATGGCTGGGGCATTCATCAAATTTGCGACTGTGTTTACAAGTTCGGTCTCTTTTGGTCCTCCGAAGACAATGACTTGTGCGTTGAAGTGTTGGGCGAGTTTATCTCCGATAGCTGCGAAACGTTCTGGCATCCATTCCCGCAATTTCCACCCTGCGCCTGGAAATATCCCCACTTTTAACTGCATTTCCGAAACACCTGCTTCTTCAAAAGCGTAACAAGCATCTGCTCGTTCAGTTTTTGAGAGAAACATCTCCAATTGACAATTTTCAGCAGGAATTCCAGCAGCATGCAGCAGATCAAAATAGTGCTCAGTTGCATGTTTGCTCTCTTGTTCAGGAACACGAATAGTACAAAGCCTACCTTTGCCAACCCGTTCGGAGGCACCGCTGAAATACATTAACAATTCCGTGCGAAACTTACGTTGGAGGTCAAATGTAAGTGCAAATTTACGTTGGCGCAAAATACGGATAATCCGCAGCATTTCCCCCGTATCCTTATCTTTCGCTATTCTGTTGAATTGGATTATTTCATTGAGGTGTGGGTTTTGTCGGAGGACATCTGCTGATTGTTTTGCAACCAACATCGCAATATACGCGTTCGGAAAATGGGCGCGGATAGCTCGGATTGCTGGAGTCGTCAGAACAATATCACCGAGTGAACTGAGGCGGATGAGTAAGATTTTTTCCATGATCTTTTGATTGGCATTCAGTTAAGAGATTACTTATCAATCCAAACCGCTTTCAATTACCATTTTCATAAGAAAAACTTACAATTTGCTTTTCAATTCCGTTTATTGCCGTTTCAACGAGTGCGCCGATATCAAGACCTTCCTCTGCTTTGTCTAACTCGGCAACTGATGCATGTGTTGCGGGATGCTTCGGAACAAAGAGAGAGCAGCAATCCTGATGCGGGAGTGTAGACACCTCAAAAGTACCTATCTGTTCTGCTTTAGCAATAATTTCAGCCTTATCATCTCCGATAAGAGGGCGGAGAATTGGTATGTCTGCAATCGTTTCAATTGCCCGAAGATTGGTAAGTGTTTGCGATGCTACCTGCGCCAGACTTTCACCTGTAACAAGTGCTTCAGCGTCAACCAGCGCAGCAACTCGTTGTGCAATGCGTGTCATCATGCGTCGATAAAGTAAAACCCGAAATGGTGCGGGAGTTTCTGTCACAATAATTTGTTGAAGGTCAGCAAATGGGACCAGATAAATCGTGCTACGATAGTTTGACTCTGACAAAATACGAGTCAATTCCATCACTTTCTCTAAAGATGCCTTATCGGTGTAAGGATAACTGTAGAAGTGAATAAAAATGGCTTTCGCACCCCGTTTAATCATTTGCCACGCTGCGACAGGAGAATCAATTCCACCAGAAAGCATCACAAGAACTTTACCGCTGACCCCAACCGGTAGTCCTCCTATTCCTCTAAGTTTATCCGTATAGATGTAAGCATCTTTGTGTGATATATCTATCCATAACCGCAAGTTGGGATTACGCATATCTGCTCGTGCACCAGTCTTTTGAATCAGATACCCTCCTACCTCTCCACTAATTTCAGGCGAAGTTAACGGAAAGGTTTTGTCGGAACGTTTTGTTTCAACTTTGAGTGTCTCAAAAACTTTCCCTTCTGTCAACTGCAAAGCAGTATCTTTGATTACCGACATCTCTTTTTCCGTGCGGTAGACGAGTTCAAAATGTGCGATACCCATAACCCGGCGCAGCCGTTTCTCAATTTCAGCAATATCCGTCCCTTGTTTAAGATGGACAATAATTCTATCGTGAAGTCTTTTTACTTCTGCATAACCTGTACCACGCAAGGAGAGTTTAATATTTCGCGCCAGTTTTTTCTCAAAAAAAACTCTATTTTTGCCTTTGAGTCCAACTTCAGCGTAATGAATGACAAATAATTTCTCGGTATTAAACATTGCTTTTATTCCATATACTGGCTAAAAAACTCTAATTGTTGATTAAGGCACTCATTACCGTTGACCAAGTAGACAAATAATTTGACATCATTCACCGCGCGCTTGTAAAGCACACTTACTGTTGTGTCCATCTAATTTTGTGAATACGGTCGCGATTCGGAGATCGCTCCTACAGTAGGAGGGAACTCCGATTCCCGACGACAACGGGTCGCGATTCGGAGATCGCTCCTACAGTAGGAGGGAACTCCGATTCCCGACGACAACGGGTCGCGATTCGGAGATCGCTCCTACGGTAGGAGGGAACTCCGATTCCCGACTATTGTCACGACTCACAATTTGAAAGTGGGCAAAGCACTACATACGATTGTTTGATTAAATTAGGCAAGAACAGTTCTTGTTGTCCGGAAATGAAGTTTGGCGACATTCCGTAGTGCTTTACTGCCATGTTTTTCTACGAATTCTTTTCCTGCTTCTGTAACCTGATATGCCCCTCTCGGCAATTGCAACTCGTATTCTTGGGATAACGATTCTATACCTTTCAAAAAAGCGTCACGCGCTATGACTGAAGCAGCAGCAACTGCGATGTCTCTTTCTGCGCCAGTTTCCTGTTTTATCTGTATATCTCGTTGCGCCAACTGTGGTGTGATAACATCATTATGAGCAAATTTATCCACGAGCGCGTGTTTCGCTCCCACGCGGTTAGCAAGCGTTTGAATGGCTTTAATATGTAGTTTTGCGAGCATCGTATTTAGGTTTTGCCCGCGCTTTTTGAGTGTTTCGTAAAGTGAATTGTACTCCTCTGGCATCTTTTGAGAAACAACTATATGTTGTTCGTAGTGTTTCCACATCCAATCTGCAAGTTTTTGGGTGCGGGAATTTGAAATCTTTTTTCCATCGGTAATACCCATTTCTAAAAATTCATCACGGCATTCAGCGTTTACGTAAACTCCCGCAACGACAAGTGGTCCAAAGTAATCGCCTTTTCCCGCTTCGTCTGTTCCGATCCACTCATTCCAATTGTGTATATCATTCATATTATATAACTATTTTGAATTACAGAGGGCAGCAAACTGGGTGACTTGACGTCCGACCGCTTTGACGCGTGCTGCTAATTCTGGATCGTGTAAATTACCGCTTGCATCAAAAGCTTCAGATGCGCGAGGGATTGAAACATCGTTCGGAATAACCCATGCACGCAATGTTGCACCTACTGTTCTTAACATTGATAACGCGTTTCCTGCACCCATTCTGCCACCGGAAACACCGATTAGTCCTACCACTTTGTTTTCAAACTCATCAAACCACATCAGGTCTAATGCGTTTTTGAGAACACCGCTAAAACTACCGTGGTACTCAGGAGTCCCGAGGAGTATGCCGTGTGCGCGTTTGACTTTTTCTTTCAGTTTGAATACATCAGGAGGATATTCAGATTCGTCTGCGACTGCGCCGTGAAAAATAAGCTGATATTCACTCAGGTCGAGTAATTCGACTTCCGCACCAACTTCTTTTGCTCCTGTTAGGGCAATTGTTAGTGCTGCGTGTGTGGTACTGCCTTGCCGTAGGCTGCCACATAGACCTACCACATAAATCTGTTTATTTGATTCCATCGTGAATATCCCTTATTTAGGTATTTTAATTCTCTTTTGTAGTTCACCTTCTATTTTTTTTAAGTTTTTCTTGTATTTTTGTGTGAAAACTTGCATAAGCTGCGTCACTCGGAGCGAGGGAGAGGGCACGGTTGATAGCAACTAATGCCTCCGGGTACTGCTTATCGCGGAAATAGGTGTAAGCAAGTGTGTCGTAATGTTTCGGTATTGGAGACAAAGCAACTGCTTTTTCAGCAAGGATAATTGCTTGCTTTCTTTCTGTACCGAGTCCGGCATAAACGCGGGCTAAGTTGTTATAGGCTTCCGCGGATGTGTCGTCGGCAGCAATAGCATGTTTGAAAGCTTCAACAGCAGGTTCAAACTGCTGACGATTGATATATATAACACCCAACTTTAGCCACGCTTGAACATCGTCGGGTTTTATTTCTGTTATTTTAAGATATATTGCGGTAGCCTTTTCTAAAGCGCGTTGGCGAATCAACACGGTTCCAAGGCTGTGGTAGGCAGGCAAAAAGGTGGGATGCAATGTCATTGAAGTTTGATAGACGCGTTGTGCATCAACAATGTTGTCGAATTTTTCGTGAAGTTCCCCTAACTTTACATACAAAATCGGTGTGTTCGGATTTTTGTAAATTGTTTCGCGAAATCGATGGACATTGTCTGAGTAACTTTTCATCCGTTCAAACTGCACCATTGCTATTTCTGCTGCTTCCTGTTTTTGTAAACAACGATAAGCCATAGCAAGGCGATAATGCGGTTGTGGATCGTACGGGTTTTGTTTAATGGCTCTTCGATAGTTTTCAATAGCAGAAATAAATTCGTTCTGCATTTCTGCGACTCTACCTAACCCGTAATAAGATTGGGTAAAATTTGGATTCAGACGGATGCTCTGGCGATAGGCATGTGCTGCCTTATCCAATTGGCGTTGGAGAAGGTATACCTCTCCAAGATGGATATATGCTTCTGGAGTTTCAGGAGTAAGCGCAAGTACTTCTTTGAGGTGAGTTTGCGCCAGTTTTAAATTTCCTTGTGCTTTGTATACAATTCCTAAATGCAGATGTGCGCTGCCGTGTATTTGTGGAGGGGCTTGAAATGTTAACGCGTTCTGGTACGCCGCTAATGCTTCGCTCAATCTATTTTGTTCTTGGAGGACCATACCAATATAACAATAAATACCACTACTTGGTTCTTGCCTTCGGATAACCTCAAACGCAGCCAACGCCTTGTCATACTGTTCCATCTCCATATAATGGAGTCCAAGCGCAAACGGATTGTCAAGCTCAACATCGGTATCGCTCCATCCCGATGCTGTCCACCACTGAAAACATAGTGCCAAGCAAAGGCACATAAGCAGGCGGTAGGTTAACATGCGCTGAACCTAAAGGTGAGTGTATAAGAAAACATGGGAAATTTCAAAAAAAATTCCCCATGTTTTGGTTGTTTATGTGTGACGGTTAAGTGTTAATTCCGCTTTGTTTTAAGCAATCCCCAAGTTGTTGTCAACTTATCGCGTGGTTCAACAGAAATAAGTAAGCCACCCATTATATCTTTAACCTCGTCTACAGAGAGTGCTCGGTTGAAGGCAAAAAAGTCATCAATGTAGAAGGTCGCGGACCTATATCCAGTTTTACCGATATACAACTTCTCTTCACCTTGAGCGTGTGCTGCGGGAACGTCATATTCACCAACTTGGACACCATCAATATAGAAATGGAATTTGCCACCCGCTTTGACACCCGCAATATGATGCCATTTACCAGTTTCAAACTGTTGGTCTTCTCCCCCAGGACCAGCACATTGTGAGCCTTGGTTTCCAGGATTGAACCGATAGTGAATATTCAAAGAATTAGGACACGTCCATACACCCGGGGAACGGTCAGAACCGGGTGCTTTTTTGGCGAAGATTTGGCTCCAAGCACCGTTATGACCCTGGATAAAGTGTAGCCAGAACACAAAACTATTGTCCTGATATTCTTCTAATTCTGGGAAAGATTCAACTTCCAAACTGGCATTCTGATCTAACATTTCCAAAGATCCCGTGCCAACTTTCTTTTCATCTGTTGTAACACTTGCGCTTGTCAGCGTTCCATTATTGCCTCCACCAGTCCCATCAATAATGGTCCCATCTGCTTCTTTGTCAAAACTGAAGTAGAGAATTAAACCGTCATCTAACGCAGCTTGCGTGGAAACGACGCTACCAGCGAAAAACATTACCGCAATAAACACATAAATCGAAAAACGCATGAGTAAATTCCTCCTCATGTATACAAAAACTATTTGGTTTTGTTTGATGCGAAAAGCCTTGTTTATGTCACCCCACTTTGGATTGTATAATGTTCGTAAGTTAAACAACATCTCTTGTGAGGGATAACTTGAAAACAAACTTTTCGTATAATTACGTAATTATGTTAATATTCTACAAAAAACGTATAAATCTGTCAAGTTAAAAATCAAATTATTTGAAAAAGATGTAATTGACGGTTTTGCGTAAATCCAATTTTTTATAATACAACCTTAACGCGTTGTGTTAGTTAACATGTGGTATGTTTATATTTCACATGTTCGCCTCGTTTTGGTTTGAATTCTGCAACTTCCAATACCTTACGACTTCTAAAGGTAGGAGGGAACTCCGATTCCCGACGGCAAACGGGTCGCGATTCTGAGATCGCTCCTACAGAAGCGGTGTATAATTATTTCAATAATTCACCGTATATTCGATTTTTCTTGACAAATTTAATTGTATTTTGTAAAATGAAGATTACTATAGTATTTTGTAAAATGGATTGATGATAGTATGTGGGTTTGCCAAATAAATATACCCGCATCTAATATTGACCGACTTGTATACCGAGGAGGTAATTACGATGAAATTTGTGACATATCTGTCCGTTACACTCCTACTTTTTGTAGGGCTATTATCAGCACAAGCTGATGTTAAAGACAAGGGGCTAATCCTCTATTTCAGTTTTGATAAAGCAGATAATAAAACAATTAAAGATGAAACTGGCGGAGGGAATGACGCTGAAATAATTAATAACGCAGATATAGCATCCGATGAAAAAAAGTTTGGTAAAGGTTCTTTGGAAATCAGAGATGCGAATGCTGATGTCCAAGTTCAACCTTTCAAAGAATTGAATGACTATCAGGACAATAGTTTTCTATTTTGGATCAACTTCATTGCAGCTCATAATGGTGCTTGGAGCCAAATCATCGCCAAAAAAGGACCTGGGGACCGATCTCCGGGTATATGGATTTGCCCAAATTCTCTGAACATTCACTGGCGGTTCAACCCTGGAAATCAAGGCACCGAATGTGCTGGTCCTAAAGGAGAAGGATCTCTGTTTGAATTAGATAAATGGTATCATGTTGCAGGTACTAAAGAAGATGGAACATTGACGTTTTACGTTGATGGCGAAAAAATTCAAACAAACGGTGTTCCGGCAAAACACGATCAGGGTGCTCAGCAACTTTTTATTGGTAAAACGGGATACAGAGCAGCGACCTTCTACATTGATGAACTTTACGTTTATGACAGAGCCCTTGATGCCGATGAGGTTTCAGGGGTAATGGGTGGTGATCTACTCCCTGTTGAACCGAAGGACAAACTTACTACTACGTGGGGGAAAATGAAAACGCGGCGTGACTAATTCTACATCTTATAAATATAGGGGCGGCTCCCGTGCCGTCCCTATTCATTTTCTCACTATCTTTTGTTTACGCACCCTTAGTAAGAAAATATATAAAAACTTTTTATACAACAATAAAAATCTATACACAGAGGAACATAATGAAAAAAGGAATATGTATCGGTTCGTTACCTGGTGATTCGACAGATGCAAGGTTTAAACTCGCAAAAAAAGCAGGTTTTGATGGCGTTGAAATTGGCACTTTAGGAACTGAAAAGGAACGTGTTGAAATAAAAAAGTTGGCAACAGACAACGGAATTGAACTGTGTAGTGTGATGAATGGGAAACATTGGTCACACCCGCTTTCAGATGCGGATGCTGAGGTGCGTGAAGTGTCCCATCATGCAATGCTTGATTCTCTTGCAACCGCAGAGGTAATCGGAGCAGATACAGTGTTACTTGTTTGTGCGGTTGTCAATCAAAAGACGACTTATGAAGATGCATATCAACGTTCCCAAGAAGAGATTCGAAAATTAATACCAACAGCGAACGAAAAAGGACTTACCATCGCGATAGAGAACGTATGGAATAAATTTCTACTAAGTCCAATAGAATTTTCGCGTTACCTTGATGAATTTGAAAGCGATGCAGTTTCTGCTTATTTTGATGTCGGTAATATTGTAGCGTATGGATTTCCACAACATTGGATCCGCTCTCTCGGTTCTCGTATTTCCAAAGTGCATGTAAAAGGCTTCAATGCAAATGAACACCGTTTTACCTATCTGATTGAAGAATGCACAATTGATTGGAATGCAGTCATGACAGCTTTAACGGACGTTGGATATGACGACTACATGACAGCCGAACTCCCTGTTGGCGCGGACGATCCCGAAGGCACAGTGCATCAAATTAGTGAAGATATGGACAGAATTATTGCTGGAGAAGTATAACCTTTCAGTCAAAATGGAAATAATTATTCAGTCAACTTATAAGCAACTCGCTGCGATTGCTTCAGAAATAATTCGGGACGCACTCCTAAAGAAACCCGACCTCGTTTTAGGATTAGCAACAGGCAGTACCCCGATAGGACTTTACAAAGCGCTCGTCCGCATGCACAAAGAAGATGGACTCGATTTTTCAAGTGTAACCACCTTTAATTTGGACGAGTACGTCGGAATCCCATGTGAACATCCGCAGAGCTATCATACTTTCATGACGAATCACTTTTTCGACCATGTCAACATTCCTGTTAAAAACCGACATATCCCTCAGAATACTGCCGAAAATCATGAAGCATTTTGTGCAGCGTATGAGGAAGCAATTGTACGTGCTGGTGGGATTGACATTCAATTGCTCGGTATTGGCACGGACGGACATATCGGCTTTAATGAGGCGGGATCATCTCTTGCTTCTCGGACTCGGATAAAAACCTTGTCAAAAAGCACACTTGAAGCAAACGCGACGCATTTCGGTGGGGATATAAACGCTGTGCCAGAAATGGCAATTACGATGGGAATTGGTACCATCATGGAGGCAAAGCAGTGCCTGCTTTTAGCAAACGGCACATCAAAAGCAGAGGCAATAGCAAAAGCAGTTGAAGGTCCTATTACAGCTATGGTGCCAGCATCAATTTTGCAGATGCATCCAAATATGGTTGCCATAATTGATAAATCTGCTGCTTCTGATCTCAAAGAAGTAGAATACTATAAGCGTTCTTATGCCAATAAACTGAAACTTCAGTCTCAGTAGGACCGTCCGTTATTTCAAGCTGACTACACATACGTTAACGTGAACTCTGTACAAGCAATTTTGGAACAAGCAGAATACCTGTATAGTCGGGAATCGGAGTTCCCTCCTACCATACCCTATCTCTGTGAATCAACGCTGAATGCGCGTATGGCATTCAGCGAGAGCGATCTCCGAATCGCGAACTTTTTATTTATCACACAGTCCGTATTCTTTAGCTTTCCGTTGGATAGTTCGTCGACTGATGTCAAGTATTTTCGCAGCTTTTGCCTTGTTATTGTCGGTATATTCAAGTGTGGCTCGGAGAACTTCACGGTTAATTTCTTCCAGCGACATGCCAACTTCAACGTTAAGATGGGAACTTCCGTTGCCAGAAGAATCTGTTTTGTGGAGGGTTGGGACGGAAGATATGATAGGATTCGTTTCTCCCATAGTTTTGAGAATACGTTCGGGTAGGTCTGCCAGTTGTAAAGTTTGTTGTGTTGACATCACAACAAGCCCTTCAATGCAGTTTTTCAATTCACGCACATTGCCGGGCCAATTGAATTTCATTAACGCTCGAACTGCCTCTGGCGTAAGAGTTCTCAACGTTTTTCCATTTTCTCTACAAAATTCCTCAAGAAAATCTTTAACAAGCAATGGAATGTCCTCAATCCGTTCTTGAAGTGTTGGCAGGTTAATGGAAACGACATTCAGCCGGTCATAAAGATCGTGTAAAAATGCACCTTTACTACAAGCAGCTTCTAAGTCATGGTTGGTAGCACAGATAATTCGTACATTCACCTGAATTGTTTTATCTCCTCCTACACGTTCAAATTCTCGCTCTTCAAGTACGCGTAGTAGCCGTGCTTGGTTGGAAAGGCTCAATTGAGAAACTTCGTCAAGGAAAAGCGTGCCGCCGTGTGCGAGTTCAAATCTGCCTTTACGTTGATTGTACGCCCCGCTAAAAGCCCCGCGTTCATGTCCGAAGAGTTCGGATTCCGCCAAATTCTCGTTAAGCGTAGCACAGTTAAAAGCAATAAGATTACCCTGGCGTAAACTCCGATGGTGTATAGCACGAGCCACAAGTTCTTTACCGGTGCCACGTGCCCCGTAAATCATCACCGTTGCCTTTGTCGGGGCAATTTGGGTAATCATCTCCCGAATTTGTATGATTTCTGGTGATTTTCCCGTAAGTCTGCAAAGCCCTTCCTTTTCGTCAATTTGTGATCGAAGTTGTCTATTTTCAAAGGTAAGCCGTTGATTCTGAAGTGTTTTATGTAGGAGTGCTTTCAAATGGACAGGGTTAAGCGGTTTATAGAGAAAATAAGTTCCCTCATGTGCCAGCATCGCCTTAATACCGATATCTGTTTCTAAAACGTTTGGAGCCGTAATAAAAATAATACCAACATCCGGATGGAGACGAGTAGCAGCTTCCAGCAGGGCTAAGCCATCAATCCGTTCTGCTTTCAGAGGCGCAATCAGGATGTCCATCGTCAGATGTTCAATCCGATGAAAAGCCTGATACATGTTCTCTGTGACAATTAAATTAAGACCTTCTCCGTCAAGTGCTTGGCAAATTACCTCGCGTTGTCGGGGGTCAGCATCTACAATCAATACGTTTTTTTGCATGTTCATTGTCACTTTGTCTCTTTTAAAAATTTTGTAAAACCGATAGAATAGATGCGCTTACAAGTACTATTGAAAACGTGCCCACGGAAATGTCTATTTGTTGACATCCATTTATATAGATTATACCTAATACTCCTATTCTACGTCAACCAAGAATGTTATATATTTCAGAGTTTTTATTGACTTAGAAGTCGGTCTTAGGTATACTTATTGCTATTACATTTTCACTTTTACTTATACATTATTTCGTATATACACTTCAGTTGTCACGATATGTTTTGTAGCATAATCAGTATCTATGCTTAGTAGAAATTACGAGACAATTGAATTCTTCAATCTATTAGGTATCTGAATATCTAAGATTTTGCCAATTTGCATATAGGGTATACAAAGGGGTTATGTAAATGAATGATGATTCAAAAAAATTGTGTTTTCTCGGTGGCGTAACATCTGTTCTCAGTGGACTATCTATGATATTTTTAAGTTATTGGTTCGGTTTTCAACCGGAATCAACTCATGATGCTATGCATGGGGTCAGTGTGGTAATGCTTATTTTGCTCGTGCCAACAATCGTTGCTACGACTGTTCTACTCATAAAAGATGCACAAGCAAGCACTCTTTTAGGGGTAGGGTTCGCTACACTTTGGATAGTATTGGAATTGATAGCACACTGTTCCCAAACTGCACCGCTGAAGACTGTCAATCAATTAATACAAACAACAACAACAGAAGATTTTGGAAATACATTTAAGACGGTATGGCAGGAATGGGGAATGGCACTTACACTCATTAGTGCATTTTTATTTTCTGTATCAGCCCTTTGCTATGGCGTATCCCTGCGTTCGTGGGGAAATTCTGTTTCTGCGTCCTTACTGATATTTTCTGCGATCGTTTTTGCGATCACCTTCGTACCAAATGTGAGTTTCTATTGGCACATTTTGGTCCGAGGCATTGCCTTTATATTTCTTGGCGGTGTCCTTATACAAGCAAGCCGTGAGCCAATTAATGAAGAGTGGGAAGAATAATCGTTGTTATTTAGAACAGCACTTGCGGCGCTGTAGTTCGTAGTTTTGAAAGTAGAAGTAGACGGGACAACCATCTATAGTTGTTTATGGAAACAATTGATATATTGTCCCAACTACTCTCTTTCATCGTCCGGTGAATCTACATCATTCAATAGTTGTTCTAATTCAGTCAAAAGATCTACGTCATCCTGTTCTTCATCTGTATCATCACTTTCGTTCTCTTCGCTATCCTCTGTTCCGAGTGCCTCTAAATCAGATCGGAATTCAATGAGATTACTAAGGTAACGTTCGCGCGTTATATTTTCTGCTTCTCCGTGTTCCTCTCGTAGACATTCTCCACAAAACTCACCAATCTGTTGAATTCCAGCGTCAATTTGCTGTAAAGCAGTGTCAGGATCATCCTCTTGCAGGCTCAATTCTGCTTTCGCGATACTGTTCATCATTATCATATATCCTTTATACTGATAGCTTCGCCAAGCGATTTCTGACGACGCGAATTCTCGCGCCAAATTAGTCACGAATAGGTTTGCGTCAGTATCGCGTTGCACATCTTCCCACCGTTTGATGCCAGCAAACAGTAAGTACCGGGTATACCGATGGAAAGACTCTTCAAACAACGTTTCCCACTCATTCTCTGTTAATTCAAAACCTTCTCGGTTTCCATTTTCTTCTTCATACTTTTCCAACTTCCCACGAAAAAAATCATAGTATGAATTCATTCCGTGAGGACGCGCACCATCAGGACGTCCGGTAGCATAGATACGCGAGACTGTGAAAGCGTTCGGTTGTACGACGACCACTTCTCTACCGTCTTCAATTGTCAAGATTCTGACAGGATGATCTTCGTCAAGATTAATGACTTGGAGAATCCTATCAAGGGCTTGAACCCATCGGGTATTTCTTTGAACAGTATCGTTTGCCATGTTTTCACCTTACTTATGATAATCTTGAAGTGGTGTGACTGAAATTTCTCCGCTTTGTAGCGCGTCAATTGCGTTCACAGCTGCTGCTGCACCTGGAATAGTGGAAAAGATCGGGATATCGTGTTCTATCGCCATCTGACGGATAAGTAGTTCATTAGTTCGGTGCAAATCACCTGTTGGCGTATTGATTATTAGGTCAACTGCATGGTTTTTGATATAGTCATGAATTGTCGGTCTACCTTTACCGATGCTATACACAAGCTGAACATCCATGCCATTGCGGAGCAACACCTTCGCTGTGCCATGTGTGGCTATGAGTTCAAACCCCATGTCTGTTAGCTTTTTCGCTATAAAGATAACAGACCGCTTATCCTTATTCCTTACACTGATAAACGCATTGCCTTTTAGAGGTAATGTGTAGCCACACGCTTTTTGTGCCTTCGCAAAAGCGCGGGAGACATCGTCATCAATTCCCATCACTTCACCTGTTGATTTCATTTCAGGTCCCAATCGCGAGTTTGCTCCGGGAAATCTATTGAAAGGAAAGACAGGTGCCTTCACACTAAAATAGGGAGGTTCAATTTCGTTCGTAAATCCGAGTTCAACAAGTGTTTTCCCTGCCATCACACGCGCCGCCAGTTTTGCCAAAGGCACACCAATAGCTTTACTGACAAATGGAACTGTTCGCGAAGCACGCGGATTTACCTCAAGGACAAAAATTTCATCATTCTTAATCGCATATTGAACATTCATCAATCCCCGAACGTTCAGTGCTTTTGCAAGTGCATAAGTATATTCCTTGAGTTGATCGATTTGTTCGTCAACCAGTGTATAAGGAGGGAGCACGCAATCGCTATCTCCAGAATGAACCCCTGCTTCTTCAATATGTTCCATGATACCACCGATGACGGTTAAGTGTCCATCGGAAATTGCATCTACATCCACCTCTATTGCTTCCTCAAGGTATTTGTCAATGAGTACTGGATGTTCAGGTGAGGCTTGCACAGCGGAGTCCATATACTCCTGTAGGAGTTTTTCATCATAAACAATCTGCATAGCACGTCCACCAAGCACAAATGAGGGGCGGACAATTACCGGATATCCGAGTGATGATGCAATAGGGACAGCTTCTTCACTTGAGGTTGCTGTGCCGTTTGGCGGTTGCATCAGCCCGATTTCGTCTAACACCTCTTTGAAAAGTTGACGGTTTTCAGAACGAGCGATGTCTTCAGGGCTTGTACCGATGATCGGGACTCCCGCATCTTTAAGAGCCATTGCAAGATTGAGAGGCGTTTGTCCACCAAATTGAACAATAACCCCTATAGGTTTCTCTTTGTCGTATATATTCAAGACATCTTCACATGTCAAAGGTTCAAAATAGAGGCGGTCGGAGGTGTCGTAGTCTGTGCTAACTGTTTCGGGATTGCTGTTTACCATGATAGTTTCGTAACCATCAGTTTTAAGTGCCATTGCAGCGTGAACACAGCAATAGTCAAATTCAATCCCTTGTCCGATGCGGTTTGGACCACCGCCTAAGATCATGATTTTCTCTTTATCTGTGGGACGCACCTCGTCTTCACTTGAGCAGGTCGAATAGTAGTAAGGAGTCTCTGCCTCAAATTCTGCTGCACATGTATCAACGGTTTTAAAAGTTGCTTCAATGCCGAGTGTCTTTCGTTTCTCTCGGACTTGGGTTTCTGATACATCGTAGATTTCAGCGAGTTGCCTGTCTGAAAACCCAAACTGTTTTGCCTGTCGTAAAAGAGATGTTCTTTCTGCATCTGACTTTCCATTTTCTGTAAATGGTTGTGTGTGTGGCGTGCCAAGAGATTTTTCAAAGTCTACGATTTCTTGAAAATTATAAAGGAAAAACGGATCGATATGTGTATAGGAATAGATGTCTTCAATGGTCATCCCACGTTTAAGGGCAGATTTAATATAAAAGATGCGTTCAACATTCGGGATCGTCAATTTGCTTGATAGTTCTGAGAGTGGTAGTTCTTCAAGCGGATGATTGTCAAATCCGTACCAGCCTGTTTCTAAAGAACGTAAACCTTTCTGAAGTGCTTCTTTAAAGGTGCCACCAATTGACATCGCTTCACCAACAGATTTCATCTGGGTTGTAAGTGTTTCATCAGTGCCTTGAAACTTTTCAAATGCCCATCTCGGAATTTTGACAACAACATAGTCAATAGTCGGTTCAAAACAAGCAGGAGTTTCAGCAGTTATGTCGTTCGGAATTTCGTCAAGATTATAGCCGACAGCTAACTTCGCGGCAATTTTGGCAATTGGGAAACCTGTTGCTTTTGAGGCAAGTGCCGAACTGCGAGAGACACGCGGGTTCATCTCAATAACAACCTGTTTGCCAGTCTTCGGATCAACTGCAAATTGGATATTAGAACCTCCAGTATCAACACCGATTTCTCGGATAATTTTAATCGCTGAATCCCGCATTTCTTGATATTCTTTGTCGGTTAACGTTTGGATGGGAGCGACGGTAATACTATCTCCAGTATGGACACCCATTGGATCAACGTTTTCAATGGAGCAGATGATAACAACGTTATCAGCGCCATCTCGCATTACCTCTAACTCAAATTCTTTCCATCCGATGATAGATTCTTCAATGAGCAATTCGTTGATTGGACTCAAGGCAATACCTGTGGTAACCATTTTTTGGTATTCTTCAATGTTGTAAGCGATGCCACCACCTGTGCCACCAAGTGTGAATGCGGGGCGAATTATTGCGGGGAAACCGATCTCGTCAACCAGCTCTATTGCTTCCTGCGTTGTGTGTGCTATACAGCTCTTAGGAACAGCTAAACCGATTTCTTGCATCGCTTGTTTAAACAATGCCCGGTCTTCTGCTTTCTGAATTGCCGGTAGTTTTGCACCGATCAGCTCTACATCGTATTTATCCAGTACACCTGATTCTGCAAGTTCAACCGAGACGTTCAAAGCGGTTTGTCCACCTAATGTTGGTAACAACGCGTCTGGTCGTTCTTTCTCTATAACAAGTTCAACCGTGTCTGCTGTGATCGGTTCAACGTAGGTGCGATCAGCGAAATCTGGATCGGTCATAATCGTTGCAGGATTACTATTGACCAGAACAATCTGATAGCCCTCTTCTTTGAGAGCTTTGCATGCCTGCGTTCCGGAGTAATCGAATTCACATGCTTGCCCGATGATTATCGCGCCGGAGCCAATGATTAATATTTTTTCTATATCTGTTCGTTTTGGCATTTTCTAATGGTTTTCGGTTGTCAGTTTTAGTTTTCAGAAAGAAGGTTTAAGGACTTTTCTAATTCTTTTCCATCATTTGTGTAAATCGTGAAAACAGGTAGCTTGCATCGTGCGGTCCGGGTGATGCTTCTGGATGATACTGTACAGAAAAAACGGGATACTCTCGATGTTGTATCCCTTCAAGTGTGTCGTCATTCAAGTTGATGTGGGTAATATCAACGGTGTTCGGCAGTGAATCAATATCAACGCAGAACCCGTGGTTTTGGGAGGTAATTTCAACCTGATCGGTTTCCAGATATTTTACCGGTTGATTTGCCCCGCGATGTCCAAACTTGAGTTTATAGGTTTTCCCACCGAGCGCAAGTCCCAAAAGTTGATGTCCCAAACAGATGCCAAAAATAGGTTTTTTACCCATCAATTCCTGAATCGTTTTTATCGCATAATCAAGCGGCATCGGGTCTCCAGGGCCGTTTGATAGAAATACACCATCAGGTTCTGCAGCGAGAATTTCTTCTGCTGTTGTTTTGGCTGGCACAACCTGTACCTCACATCCATGCTCTGTCAGTTGCCGTAAGATGTTATATTTGATACCGAAATCCATTGCGATTACGCGGTATTTTCCATTTTCGGATGGAGATGAATTGCCTGATTGTAGCCCGTTAGAACTTGACGGATGTTGATTCCACGCATAAGGGTCAGGACAAGTAACGCGTTGCACTAAATCCCATCCTACTAAACCGTGCCATGCTTGTGCTTTTGCCACAAGACTTGCTGCATCAAAATTGCCATCGGTATCTTCCGTAGCAAGACATCCGTTCATTACACCGTGAACACGGAGGCGACGGGTTAGTGCGCGAGTATCAATATTCTGAATTCCGATGATGTCATTCTCGGCTAAGTAGGTGTCCAAACTCCATTTTGAACGCCAGTTACTATGATATGCGCTGTATTCACGCACTACGAATCCTTCTACCTGTGGACCGATAGATTCAATATCCACCTCGTTACAACCGTAATTGCCAATTAACGGATAAGTCATTGTAACGATCTGCCCTTTATAGGACGGATCGGTTAGGACTTCCTGATACCCCGTCATACTTGTATTGAAGACAACTTCGCCGATAGTTTCACCTGTCGTGCCAAACTGTTGTCCCTCAAAAACGGTTCCATCCGCCAATGCGAGAATTGCTTTCATAGTTTTCCTCTTTGTAGAAGACCTTTAACTCCGATTTCCCTCTCGGATTGTCATCACTGGCCATCCCTTCAGCTGCCAATCAGCAAAAGGTGTGTTTCGACTTTTTGAACACGATTTTTCTACGTCAACCTCTGTTATTTTTTGTGTATCTATTAATGTAACATCTGCCACTGCACCGATAGAGAGTGTCCCGCGATCAATTCCGACTATTTCTGCTGGAATGCATGTTAACTTTGCGATCGCTTCTTTCAGCATCAGATGTCCGACATCAACTAAATATGTCAGTGCAAGCGGTACGCATGTTTCAAGTCCAATAATTCCGTTAGGCGCTTTTTTCATACCGAGTGCCTTTTCAGATGGCGTATGTGGCGCGTGGTCTGTAGCAATTGCATCTATTGTTCCGTCCTGCAAACCTTCCAGAATAGCGTCAATATCCCTTTGTGTTCGCAGGGGTGGGTGCATTTTAGCATTCGTTCCCTGTTTTTCTATCTCTGAATCCGTGAGAATCCAGTGATGTGGACAGACTTCTGCTGTAACGTTCACTCCTCGTTGTTTTCCCCTTCGCACTAATTCCACTGCTCCTGCCGTGCTGACGTGTAGAACATGCACATGTCCGCCTGTCAATTCAGCAATCATGATGTCGCGCGCTATGATAATATCTTCTGCTGCATTCGGGCTACCCACGAGATTTAGTTTTCTTGATGTTTCACCGAGATTCATCACGGCACCAGCATTCAGATTATGCTCTTCACAATGAACCATCACAGGAAAACCGAGTTCCGCGCTTAACGTTAATGCTTCACGCATCAGTGCGGAGTTCATCACGGTAACGCCATCATCACTGACACCGACTGCTCCTGCTGATAGCATACCACGGATATCAGTCAGTTCTTCACCAGCGAGGTCTTTTGTTATACTACCCACAGGAAAAACGTTCGCTGTAGGAGATGTCTGTTGTGCCGAATTCCGATTTGCGATGTCATAAATGTGCTTAATCTTGCCAGGAGAATCTGTCACCGGTGAAGTATTCGCCATACAAACAACGGATGTAAACCCGCCTGCTGCTGCTGCTGCTGTTCCAGTTGCTATCGTCTCTTTATGCTCAAATCCGGGTTCACGCAAATGAACGTGCATGTCAATTAAACCGGGCGTAACGGTCAGGTCAGTCGCGTCAATAATATCGCTGGCATTTTCCGCCAAGTTTCCTCCTACCTTTGCGATTTTGCCATCAACGATAAGCACATCACCGACTTCATCAACATTATTCGCTGGATCAATAATATGTCCATTGCGGATAAGCACACTATTCATCTTTTTGTGGAATTACCTCCTATTTGTCATTCAGAATCTGGTTCACAAATCATTGCCGAATCGACACCGTGCTCTTCTTCTAATTGTACTCTAACGAATTCTTTACGGGAAGTGGGTACATTTTTGCCGATATAATCTGCAGAAATCGGAAGTTCACGATGTCCTCTATCAATTAATGCTGCCAATTGAATTGCCGCAGGACGACCAAAGTCCATAACAGCATCCATCGCTGCACGGGTTGTCCGTCCTGTATAGAGTACTTCATCTACCAAGATAACCCATTTCCCAGTAACCTCAAAATCGATTTCCGTACTGCTCACCTGAATCTGTGTTTCATGAAGGTTGATGTCATCACGATAAAGCGTGACATCAATTGCTCCTACCGGAACACTGATATTTTCTATTCGCTCCAAATTTTCTGCAATTCGGTAGGCAAGGGTATCGCCGCGGCTTTTGATGCCGACAAGTACCAAGTTTTCAATGTGTTGATGATTTCGCTCCAAAATTTCATGAGCGATTCTAACTAAGGCTCTGCGGATTTCCTCCGCGTTCATGACTTGTGCTTTTTCACGCATTTTCATGATATTTTACCAACTAAAAGTGTATTGTAGACTTAGCGTTAACGTGTGCGATTTTGATACCATAAAAAAACCTCCTCACTAAAAAGTGAGAAGGGTACAATTCAATATTCTTTTTTACATAAGGGATGTTTTAAAAGTAAAACCAATTTTGCAAGTTTGATAGGGATTTTAAGCTGAAATATGGATTTTTGTTCTGAAAAGTGTGCATTGTAAGCACTTTTTTTCTGTGAACATTCTGCCGATATGTAACACAACATCCTTTTTCCACCTCTCCGGATGGGATTAAAAAGGCTTTCTGAACATTAAGGTTAATTCGTTAAATTATTATATCATGAGTATGAGAAAATTGCAAATTTATTAGGACTTAAGGCAAGCCATTAGTTCTCCAATAATTTCTACCTTCTGTCTAAAACCTCTTCCTGTAGGAGCGACCCCCTGGTCGCGACCCTGTCTTAATATTGAGAAAACGCGAAAACTGAATGGCTTAGGACTTAAGGCAGAACCATTCAATTGTCGCGCTGTGCTGTAGGGAAACTTCGTAAGTACTCTAAATGCCCTATGGCATTGGTAGGTTAAAAGAATACTGTGAATCCGAAAGACTTATACTTCTTCTTTTTATATTATGCACCCTCCCCGATATAATTTGTGTCTTTAAGTACAAGAAGATATCGTATACCACTTTTGGGAATGAAGACCAAGCATTTTGCGTAAGTCTTGAGGTTATTGGCAATTAGAATCCGTTTAATCTGCAAAATTTCGTAAAATTCCGCTTATTTAAATTTTTTTCAATTTATACTTGACATTTTTTAAGGTTTTTCAGCTTGGTTGCTGGGGTGCTCACCATTTTTTTAGGGTGGTAGGCGAACCCACGACCAAGCAAAATACTATCTGGAGGTGCTATAATGAAAACGCTTTCAAAAAAGCGATTCTCGCAATCGCTATCATTATTCTTATTACAGGTGGACTGTTCATCGTGAACATTAACATAGATGCAACTGATATACCGCCACCTTGTGAACGAAAAACTGAATGTGTCCCGAGCAACGAGGGACAGAAACCGAACTTGATCTGTCCAAATCCGAGACAGCCCTGCCCACTGGAAGGTCAAAGTTTTGTTCCATTTGACATAACAGAACGTTCACGAACGTTTCAACCTTGTCCGATGGACACAACGGATAGCAGGGATAACAAGAAGTTTATACAGGAGGACCGTTATACCAATTTTAATAAATAACATTCCATTACGGAAATTTATTGGATTGAATATAATTGGAAGATATCCTCTGTAGGAGCGACCTTCTGGGCGCGACCGGGAAGTCGCTCCTACAGAATCTCCACCGAAAATGATACATTATATTTTAGAAATAGTATTAGATGAATCGCAAAATGTATTGGGGCATAGGAGCCCTCATTCTACTCATCGGTATCGTGGGGTTGTACTTTATTTTACAGCCCGATCCCGAACCGATAACAGTGTATAACGCCCCATCAGAGGACGTTATCAAACAGGCACAACAAGCGAACAGCCCACCGCGTCCTGCCAAACCGGGCTACAAATGGGAATGGCACGATGACCACTGGGACGAGATACCGATTGCACAAAGCGAAGCCACCCCATCAGTGCCTCCCATGCTTACCGAAAACACTGTGCATCTACCCTCACTACGAGGCGATGTGCGTCCTGATTTGTTTGATCGTTTAGCAACCTATAATGGCATTGTGTTGTCGCCCAAGGTTATCTCATTTTCCAAAGCCCCCGCTGGTATTGACTTTGATTGGGCATCAATGCCCCCAGAAGAAGTCGAGAAGGCAATTGACGATATAGAAAACGAGCGACACTTTCCGCCAGCAGGTTATGAATATCTATGGGACCCCGACGACATCTCACAATTGGCATTGGATGAAAACGGGTATCCGATACTTCACACAAGAGGCGAACCTCAATTTTTCTACGACCCACCGACAGGTTTTCTGCCATCTCCCGAACAATATAAGGAATATAAACGACTGAAGGCTGCTGCTAAGGCAGAATTGGAGGGGCGATCTGCTGATGAAAAGCGTTTAAGGTCTCAACTAAGTGAGATACAATTCAACAGCGGTGAAAAACCGGGGTATAGTATCTCAATTAGTAGAGAAACCGATGGCGGCTGGGAAGAGATCAACGCGATAAAACGGGCTGCAAGACCCATAGCGAAGCAGCTCACTGAGGATGCATATCGTAAAGTTGGGTTGGAGTACCTTATTGAGCAGCTCCAATAATATTTGCGTAGATATGAACGGTTCATTTTAATAAAGTGTGTTCCATCGCGCGGGAACACGAAACAATTTTTATTCAAAAAAGGAGTTTTTCTTATGAAAAAGCTGTTTTACACAGCCTTTGGTCTAAGCATACTTTTTTCGTTTTTTATGTATTTGCGTCCCAAATAATACCAATTCAATTTAATATTTTCGCTTTTAATATTTTTTCTTTTCTGTTATATTTTATCATAAATTTATAGTTGATAGGACTAATATCAATGAAGTTACAACCTTCACAGATAACAGAAAGTGTTGCCGAGTTAAAAAATATGTTGAGAAAAACATCGATCGGTTATCAAAAGCAAAGACTGACAGCCCTTTTCCTATTTCGCAGTGGTCAAGCCCTCACTCGCAAGCAAATCGCAACGATGATAGGTGTTGATCGGAAAACGATTGGTCATTGGTTTCAAACTTATGCCGCTAACGGACCTGATGCGCTTTTGACACGGACTTATTCTCCCGGACGCCCAGCTCAACTGAGCGAAGCACAACAAGAAATGTTGCGAGCAGAACTCAATAAACCTGATGGTTTTTCCAGTTATCAACAGATAGTAGACTATATTGAAAAAACATTTGATGTCAAAATGAACTATAAAGCAGTTCATGCGTTGGTTCGGTATAAGTGGAAAGCAAAACTCAAAGTGCCCCGCAAGAACCATATAAAAAACGAAAAAGCGTGTGAGGCATTCAAGTTAGACTTCTCAGAAACAGTCAAGACAGCGATTTCGGAGAAAGGGCGTGCGTTTGAAAATGTCCGTCTTTTTTCTGAAGATGAGTCAAGATTTGGTCTTCATCCTTTTTCATACCGGTGTATTACCTTGCCCGGTGTCAAACCGATTGCCAACATCAGTTATACTTATGAGAACTTTTATCTATATGGTGCTGTGGAGCCAATAACGAGAGAAAGTTTCTTCCTTGAAATGCCTCGGCTTGATAGTGTCTGTTTCCAAATATTTCTTGATGAGTTTGCTAAGGTTTATCCTGCGTCTCTGAATATCCTCGTGCTTGATAATGGACGTTTTCATCAAGCAAAATCACTATGCATTCCTGATAATGTAGCCTTACTTTTTCTGCCACCTTATAGTCCAGAGTTGAACCCTATTGAAAGGCTATGGCAAGACATTAAAGCAAAGTTGTTTCAAAATGCGTTTGTTTCAATAAAAGAGATGCAGGACAAACTAACTGAGATATTAAGAAACTACACTAAAATCGTTATTGAGAGTATAACAAAATATGATTATCTAACGAAAGTCGCAAATGAGATATAATTTATTAGAATTGGTATAAGTTTTACAACGCCAAATTCCAGGGACAGAATTTCCAGAGGTTTAGTAGATAAAACTTACGCTTTAGGATTGAGCCGCAAAAATATCTGGAATTATGAAGGGCTTGTATTAGAATTACAAGATGCAGAAGGTAATCCTATAGATCGTTTTGGTAATCTGAACGAAGAAGACGGAATCTTATGGGAAATACCTTCCGTTGTTCGAAATAAAAGAATATCTTTGATTAGGAGACTTAAATCTATTCGGTCTCAAGAATATAATTTTTCTTTCGGGATAAAAGAATTCGGATGGTTTCCCGCTGAGAAAGTAAAAGGTCTGATTGAAAATAGGATTCAATATTATTACGGTAAATATTCGGATATAGGAACACCAGGGTATAGAACAGAAGATGGAGAGATTTTACCTGTTACACTCTCTTCGTTTAGTCCTCAACTCAATAAAGATGGACAGATAATTCTAAGTTGGATAACTGAATCGGAAATAGATAATGCGGGCTTCAATATCTTGCGAAGTCAATCTAAACAAGGTCCGTTTGTAAAGGTCAACACGAAACTTATCCAAGGTGCAGGCACCACAAGCAAACGTAGTTCCTATACATGGATAGATACAACTGCGAAACCCAATGTTGAATATTACTACCGGATTGAAGATGTATCTTTTGCTGGTAAACGTCAAACGTTAACCACAACTCGTTTGAAAGGAATAATCTCTGCGAAGAACAGATTTACTACACAGTGGACGCAATTAAAATTAAGACATTAACACAGCAATATTGTGATATTCTAACTATGGTAGATTTTTGAATTATTTATACATATTGATAATATCTTCAAGGAGTTATCTTTATTCTGTGAGGACCAGATGTTTCAAGCCACTTATTGAAGCGTTGTGCGTTGCAGCTTCCTTCAAATAGAGATGGTGATGTAAAATCATTATCTATACGGGCAGCGACTAAAGTTGTTGTGCGAGTTCTTTGACTTGATATATAGTTTACGCACTCACAAGCACAAACTAAAAGTTTATGCTACTTATGGTGAACCTTGAAATTAAAGAGGCACATTTTCTGTCAGAGCGATCTCCGAATCGCGACAAAACTCACTGATAGTCGGGAATCGGAGTTCCCTCTACACCTCAAAATGTCCTGTTAATTCTAAAGGTTACTATATGTCGTAACTTAGTTATTATACCATTTCTGAAAATGACTTCTCATTTTCAAATTATCTGTTTGTAGTCGCGCAATTCATTACGTCTACCGCAACTTAAACCTACTATTCTGACGCTGGTAGCCGTTTAACCACAACAAGTGTCAAATCATCATACTGTTCAGCTTCTTGAACAAAGTTTTGAACATCTTCGGTGATGCGTTGAATTACCTCTTCGGCACTGCATTCTTCAGGAATTTGAGCCATCAATTCTTTGAAACGATCAGTTCCGTACATATCGTGGTCAGAGTTGAGAGCCTCAATCAGACCATCCGTATGGAAAATTAGGATATCGCCCTCATTCAAATCAAATGTAATGGACTCATACTGAACTTTCTTCATACTACCAAGGGGGAGGTCACTATTTTCAATCTCAATAATTTCAGATCCTCTTTTGAGAATAGGGTAAGGCTGTCCACCGTTTGCGTAGTCAACACGTTTTTCGGATTCGTTTAGGACTGCTAAGTTGAGCGCTATGAAACTGGGTCCATACATCCGGGGTGCCAATCCTGCATTGAGGTCACTCAGAATGACATCTGCATCCGATTTAAATCGGGCAACCTCATGTAACATTCCATTCGTAAGCACAGCATTCATTGCACCGCGTATACCTTTTCCTGCAGCGTCTGCCACTGCAATAGCAGTTTGTCCGTTTGCCACAGTCAAATAGTCGAAAAAATCACCCCCTACTTGTGTGGCAGGAATTGACATACCAGCGATATCAAATTCTTGTGTTTGTGGTGATTCCGGCGGCAAGAGGCCCATTTGGATATTTTGTGCTTCATCCAACTCAGCACGGATTCGTTGCATTTCCGCTTCTTCTTTTTCTCGCATTTCAAGACGGAGTTGTGCGGTCTGTCTACGGTTCACAATCAATCTAAAAAGTAGAGAACCTGCAGCTGCGAGTAGAATTAGAGAGGGTAGGTAATTCCGCCATCGGGTCCAAACAGGTTGATCAATAGTAAAATTTAAAACTGCTGGTCGTTGGGTATAAGGCCATCCTTCACGAAAAGCTTTTATCAAAAAGGTATAACTTCCAGATTTTAAACCTTCATAGCGTATTCGCGGCATCCTTTTGACTGTACCAACATCTGGCGACAGAACTTTTTGCTCAAAAAATTGTTCAACGTTGTCATTAAACGCGGTCTGATTACCTTGTATTTTGTCAGAAGAAACAGTTGTCCATCTGTTGTTATCAATACCGAGTAACCTAAATTTGTATTCTACATCATCTCTAAGTGGACTAACACCTTGAAAATGGATAGTAAGGTTTTTGAGCCCCGCGGGCAGTAGTTCGGTTATCTCAGTAAAGGTGCGTTTGCCGGATTCTGCCATAGAAGGTTCTGTAAAAGATTTTCCCGCATCAACAGAGATGATACGACAAAATGGAAGTGCCCCAAGACTTGCTCGATACTGTGTGGCACCACCTTCCGTGCCAAACCATAGTTCTTCATCGTTAGACGCATGAATGCTTGATACATTGTTATGAATGAGACCATCTTTGGTCGTTATAGATTGAAAGGTGTCACCATCGTATCTAACAACGCCACCACCCCATGTAGCAAACCATAAATTACCCCAATGATCTTCATGCACATCGCGCAAATCATCTACAAGGAACCCACCCTCTGTTGCAGCTGTTGTATATGTTGTAACCTCATCGCCATTATAACGAATTGCACCTTGTGAAGTTGCTAACCAAAGATCGCCATTAGTTGCAGTGAGTGCTCCTCTGATTTCGTTAAGTTCAACAGATACCGCTTTTTTTAGCTCAACACCTTGATATGTTTTGATACTGTCCTTGAAAACAAAAGTAATTAATTCTGATGATTTTTGAGAAGATTCAGTAGAATCATCATTCTGCGGTTCCGTTGACCCGATAGAAGTTGGCACAGTTAAGAGCGGAGGTCCACTCGCTGCACCTGGAAGTTCGGTTAACGTATTCGCAAGATCAAGATTTTCCCAATACATTAATTGTCCACTTACAGTATTGTAAAACCATTTAACAAATTTCGCTTCAGTATTATCCAACACTGGAACAACTGATTTAAGTGGAAGCATTTCAACTATTTTCAAGTTACGAAACCCCGTGAATCGTCTCACTTCTCCACTTTCAAAATAGCACCATAGTCGATCTTGGCTGTCGGTATGTAAAGCTGATACGGCATCGGTTGGAGGTGGTAAAGATTCAAAAGAGTCAGTCGTGTTAAAATCAGTCTTATTAAAAGGCAAAATTTTTGATTCACCATCTGGTAAGAACCGGTATAATCCATCGCTTCTTGGTCGAAAAATCCATCCACCTAAAACGATCCAAGGTTCAGCTCCTGAAAACACAAGTGCTGAATCATTGTAAATTTTTTCACCGCCTGGACCGATCTCAGCACTAATATACAGAGAAAGCTTTTCAAATTCTCCATTTCTATAACGGAAAATCCTGAAAAGGCTAAAACCATCTTGGTGCTGAATAGGTTTATTCAGAAACCAGATGTCGCCATCTGCCGCAAAAATTTTGATAATTTCAGGACGTTTATTTAATTCCCGATCATCAAAAGTAACCTCAATTTTTAGGCTTCCGATTTGCCCAGCAAAGTTTGTTAATGGAATTTGGTGAAGTATATCGTCTTTTGTATCATATCTGGCAACACCGCCAGGAATGCTCAGCCACAGCATGCCCGCGCTATCTGAATACATCGCTCTAATACTATTGCTGCCTAAAATAGCACGCGTCGTATGATTAACGATTGCCGGTTGAGGTTCATAAACCGTCACACCATTATCGTGACCAAACCAGATTTTACCATCCATCGCTTCAAAAATAGTTTGGATGTTATCACTACCCAGCTCATCGTCAACGCCATAAACTTTGTGCACCGATTCTGGTGAATTAGTGAGAGCGGATTCTAATTTAAAAACACCTGCTGCTTCATCTTCAAAATATTTGTCTTCGTATAAATGGGCACCCGTTTCACTGGCAAACCAGAGCTTGTCCCAAGCATCTTCAATTTCAAATGAACCGGACAAGAAATCTTGGTTTGCTCCCTGGCTTAAGTTTCTCAATCGCCGAAGGGCTTTACCATCCCACCAACGTAATTGTTTGCTATCGTTAAACCATATCCTTCCGCGTCTATCAATCTTCACTGATACTTTTTTATTTTCTAAATTACTAAGAGTCTGATCAGATTTTAATATATCTTCAAATTCTGTACCGTTATAACGAAGGAGGAGTGATTCCCCTCCAAACCAGATATTGTCATCTGTGTCTTGGACAATCACTTGAACTGCCCGATCTATTGGAAGTTTCGGCAGGTTATCCAAACGTTGTAGATTTGCAGTTTGCCAAACATTTACATCACCTTGGAAACGCATAATCAGTGCGCCTTGGGCATCGTTTCCTCCCACCCAAGTTGTACCGTCTCGACTTTGGAAAATGACATTTACCTTCGCGACAGAAGCACCAGCAATGTTGAGGGAGAAAGGTTGAAGAGGAGCTTGACTACTTATTGCAGTATACCGCGTTACAGTATTATTTCCACCTACCCAAATATCTCCTTCATTACCAACCGCGAGACAAGTACCATCACCAATTTTTTCATATTCAAAGGTTGTTCCGTTATACCTACTGATAACGCCTATTCCTTCTGCAGGGTGTTTGCTTAGAAACCAGATATGTCCCCACTTATCTTCAACGATATTCTCTGTTCTGCCATGGAAAACCTCAGGATCGCCAGTATTACGAACAAAAGTATTACCATCAAAACGACTTACGCCGCCCCTATCAGAACCAAACCAAAGTACGCCTCGGCTATCCTGAAACATAACGGGAACTATAGGACCAACTAAGCCATCTGCTACAGTATAGGTTTTCATCTGTTCAAAAGCTGCAGCGTGTTCAGCAATTCCAAAGCAGAAACTTACTATTAAAATGGAAACTATTTTTTTTAAACGATTCACAATCAACCACCTTATAATTATTTAGTGGAAAAATCTCTAATTCGAGTAATAGCTTCTTCAATCACTTCATTTGGATACGTAAGCGAAATTCGAAAATAGCCCTCGCTCCATTGTCCATATCCGAGTCCTGGCGTAATAACAACCCCCGCTTCTTCAAGAAGTGCTGTCGCAAATGCCCGACTTGAACCGTCAAAACGTTCTGGCACTGGTGCCCAAACATACATTGTGGCTTTCGGTTTGTCAAGCGCCCACCCGCTTTGTGTAAGCGCATCAACCACTATATCCCTACGTTTTTGGTAAATCTCGTTCAGTTTAGGCGTAATTTCATCAGCGATTGAAAGTGCTTTTGCTCCAGAGAATTGTAAAGCACGCAGCGATCCGTTGTCAATATTATCTTTCACTTTTTTCACTGCTTCAACAGCAGTTGGATTTCCCACTACAAATCCTAATCGCCAACCTGTCATATTAAATGCTTTGCTTAAGGAAAAGAATTCAACTGCAACTTCCTCAGCGCCATCTACCTGTAGAATACTGGGAGACCGATAACCGTCGTAAGTATTTTCACTATAAGCGTTGTCGTGTGCGATGAGGATACTGTTTTGACGTCCAAATTCAACGGCACGTTTAAAAAAGTCCAAATCTGCAATTGCTGTTGTCGGATTATTTGGATAGTTAATCCAAAGCACTTTCGCGAGACGTTTCACTTCAACAGGAATAGAATCAAAGTCGACATAGAAATCGTTCTCTCTTAAAAGTGGTGCATAGTATGTGGTTGCACTGGCAAACACATGCCCAATGTTGTATGTGGGGTAGCCAGGGCTTGCGGCAATACCGACATCACCAGGGTTCAGTATACCCAACGCCAATTTGACAATTGCATCTTTGCTACCGAGCGTTGTTACGATCTGATCTTCGGCTAAAGAAACACCATAGCGATGTTGATAAAATTTACTGACTGCCTCAGGAAATTCGGCAACAGGACTGTCGCAACCGTAACGATGTCTATCAGGGTCTGATGTATTCTGAATTGCATTACACAAAGTTTCCACCACCGGATCAGGTGTCGGAAAATCTGGGTCCCCGATGCCAAGACTTATGACATCTACGCCACGTTCTTTAGCTGCTGCCATTTTTTGGCGCAAATCTACAAAAAGATACGGTGGAAGTTTCTGTAACCGTTCTGAAAATGTAATCAAAATAGTTCTCTCCTATATGTATGTTTGGGGGTATCATAAAATTTTAGTTCAGTCGGGAATCGAAGTTCTCTCCTACTGTAGAAGTAATCTCCGTCCCACGACCTAATAATACAAAATAATTACTTTGTCATTTCATAACCCTTAATTTCCAAATGCGTTCGCAACGATTACTAAATCTTGTATGTTAACAACACCATCGCCATTCACGTCGACTCTATGAGGACGTGGCCTCTCTACTCCGATATATTTTGCGACCATTACAAGATCAAGAATATTGACGACACCATCGACGTTGACATCGGCGAGGACCTCCAGACCTACTATATCTATGTTCCACGTCTGTTCCCAGTTCTGCCTTTCTCGGACACTTTTCAAGAAGCTCTGTGTTTTAACCATGGCTGGATTCGTCAACATCCAAGGATCGCGGATCCGGATGGTTGGTAAAACGTTCCATACGATATAAGCCTCTTGAAATGGCTGGTAGAGTTCAGGCTCCCAATCTGGGTTTGGCACATGAAAGCCGTAAGGGATTGTCCAAGGCGAAAATAGAAAAGAGCTAATAGGATGCGGTTGTTTGTTATTATTACTCCAGCGTTGTGCTAAGTTCGTATTGAAGAATGTGCCTTCATGAACGTTTTCGCCACCAAGCACAATGCCCGGCATCGCTGCGGCTAACTCCTGATGCATCAGGATATTGCCTTCTGAACAGGTTAAGCCATCAATAAGTCCATTGGCATCATTTCTAAAAAGTGTATTGATATCCAAGTGGAATCCGTCTATTGGATAGGCTTCGTACACTTTTTTATGTTGCGCAACGGTATATTTTCTAAACGCTTTTGACGCTGGATTGATATAAGCCACAGAGTCCGGGTATGACGGATCATTCCATCTATAGCCGAGTTTGTGTCCTCTGAATGGGTGTCTAAGCTGAAACTTCTCAAACTCTGGATAGAGTGGATCATCCGGGGACATCACGACAACATTTGTATAAGGCATAACTCGAAACCCGTAGTTATGCGCCGTTTCAAGAAAATCACCAAATTCGGGTCTGGGTGTAGGAAAATTCGCCTTATTGTTCTTGTGCCAACCCAGTAGATATATCAAGGTCGTTGATGGATTTACATGTTCTGCTAATTCCAGTAAAACATCTACTCTCAAATTCAGGTAAACAACTACTTCAAGCTCCTTGACCCATGCGGGCGGTTGCGTTGGCTGGAAAGCGGTTTCCATCCAGTCTCGGTAAATACGTGCGGGAACTTGCCAGTCGCCTCGGTATGTGTTCAACCGCCACTCAACGGATGTAATCTCATTCTTATCTCGGAAGGGGGCGAAATTGTGCGTCTTAAAACTGATGCCGAAATGTTCGCCACTCGGTACATACCTGAGTTCTTTGAACCGAAAGGTTGTATCCGTACTACGGACAAAAAAGCCCCCGTCTCCACCCTGCAGGATGGCGAGTTGTGACTCCCATTTCTCTGGATATTCAAAACCCCTTTCGTTGGTATCAGTGGCGACATCAATGATTTCACCACCATGTGCGGGGAGTATCATATCGACTTGCTGATTATCAAGGTATCCGAATCCCCACATCACTCCTACAAGCCCACCGAATACCGAGGTGCCAGTCTGATGGATCACTAAATCTTGGGTCTGTGGATCTATCGCAATACGGAGTCGAACCATTTTATTTATTTTATATTTATGATCAAAATGATATGCGATTTCTACAGTTAGAGGGGATAACCTTTTGGATTCTACTTCCCAAGAATCATCTATGAATTCCTTCCTACCATATTGTCCCTCCTCATATTGTATGGATAGACCACTCCATCCATTTGAAGGGACTTCCGGCGGGAGTGTATATGTTTGATCAGTAAGTTTGTTGTGAAAATGTATCAGCACACCATTTTTAAAGCGAACCTGATAACGATCCGTCTCCGCGAGAACATTCCCCGCTTCATCAACCGTCAAAGTGTTTGACACTGCAACCGCAACGAAAATAAACTGGAATATCAAGATATAAACACATTTAGTACAGATTTTTTTCATAAATTAATCCTTTATGTTCCCTAACTTCTATTCCCCAAAAAAATCTAAATTGACTTATGTTATTTCGTGTTTCCTATAAGATTTTAGACACAGAAATGCCATTTTTAATAGAGAACAGTCCGTTATTGATGAAATATTGTAGCACAAACTTTCAGTTTGCGTCGTTTTATGCACAAACTAAAAATTTGTGCTACTATGCGGCAATTTAGGTTATTTGAGCTGAAGAATTGCTTGTTGTGCTTCATTAAGTTGATTCATAATGTTTGGACTAAAATGCAATCCCTGACCACCCCAATCCGGCATATAACCGATGCTATAGCAGTAATAAAGCGTCCTACGCGGTTTTCCTGATACATTGATGATAGAACCGTGCGTAAGTGCCTCTGTGAAGATGATAGCGTCACCTGCCTTAGCAGGTATCGGTGTTAGCACAGGATTTTCATCAGGATGACTTCCCCACGGCTTCGGAAAATTGCTCTTATGCGCACCGGGAATTACCGCGAAACACCCATCTTCAGTATCGCAATCAAGCATCGGGAAAACAGCTTTTGTCAACGTAGAGACCATCTCTCCATTTTTACAGTGATATTGGCACTTCGGAATAATCGGTGTTCCGTGCATGTGCAAACCTGTATAGCCGCCACCCCATCGGTAAATTGTGTAGGTATGATTAAGGCGATACGGACCACCTGTCACCCCTTCAACGACATCCAGTACTTCAGGAATATCAACGAGCGCGTTAAATACGGTATCTGCCTCTAATATGTTAGAAATATAGAGTTCCTTTTCTGTTTTTTCTGTGCCAAGACATAACGGCTCAGGATAATCGCCAGGATCCATATTCTCATACGCATCAAGCACAGCATTACAAGATTCAATAACTTCTTGAGGGATAACATCTTTCAAAACGATGAAGCCCTGCAAATCAAATAAATACTTTTGTTCGCCTGTCATATTTTCACATCCTTATTTTGACTCTATAACCTCATATTTTAGAATCGTTCCACCTTGTCCTGTTACTAAACCACTGTGAAGGCTGCTCATGTGGATTGATGTCAAATCTGTTTGTGTATCAGTACGCTGTGGTCTCCAGTTTTCGCCACTATCCTTCGTGTGCAGTACAAGTCCATTTTTTCCAACAATCCATCCTTCATCTTTAGAAATAAAAAACACATCGTAAAGGAAATTTTGGGTGCGAGTCTCTTGGCGAGACCAACTTTTTCCGCCATCATCGGTGCGGAATACCGTTCCGTTTTCACCCACAACCCATCCTATTTGGGGAGAAACAAAATAGACCGCATTTAACCAGATATTGTTGTTTATGTCCATTTTCGTAAGTTGACGTGTCAGTGTTGAAAGTTGCCACCGATTACCACCATCAACCGTATATAGCAGTGTTCCGAAAAGTCCAACAACCCATCCTTCTTTTTTTGATGTAAAGTGAATATCAAATAGGTTATAGGGAACACCACTCTGTTGCCGAGACCATGTCTTGCCACCATCGGAAGTGTGGACAATTTCGCCCGCACTCCCCACACACCAGCCAGTTTCTTCATCTATAAAGAAAACAGCGAGCAGGTCTTGTGTCGTATTTGAGGTTTGTTGCTGCCAAACTGCCCCACCGTTTGTTGTATGTAGAATAACACCTGATTCCGCAACTGCCCACCCTTTTTGCGTTGACACAAAATGTGTGGCAGCGAAGCATTCTGCTGTACGGCTATCTTGTGCTTGCCACTTTGTTCCACCATCGTGGGTTTCTAAAATCGTGCCGCGGTCACCGACAACATATCCCTTATCCTTCGCGACAATACATACATCAAATAGTAAGTGTGTTGGATTTGATTGTGCCCTCCATGTAACACCACCGTTACGCGTGTGTAGAATTGTGCCGTTTTCACCAACGACCCAACCGACTCTTTTAGAGACGAAGTCAACACCTAATAAGAGACCGTCGGCGCTGTTATGGAAACGGGGACCACCGCGCTGATGCTTCCATACGCTGCTACCATCTTTTTTGATTCCAGTGGTAGTATGTAGGATAACACCTAAATCACCTACGATCCAACCGTGCTGATTATCTGTAAAGTCAATATCGTAGAGTGTAAATGTATGTAGGGGTTCTTTGCCGAGATAATCAGGTTGACCGTATTTTTCTTTGTGACGTTGGTTGCTTCCATCAGTGACAAAATTCCACGTTTTGCCGCCGTCAGTTGTAACATAGAGACTGCGTTTATCCCCTACGACCCATCCTGTCATCTTGTCAACAAAATGCAAACCAAACAGTGCTTGTTTTGTTGAGAATTGTTCTTGCCATGTTTGCCCACCATCTGTGGTATGATAGATATATCCCGAGTTTTCACTGTCGTTAGGTGTGCTATAGGTGATGATCCAACCGTGGGAATTGTCAGGAAAATAAATATCTTTTAATGATTTTTCTCCAAAAACACTTCCATCAACTTTTTGAAATGTTTTTCCGCCATCAGATGTTTTGAGTAGTGTTCCCCAATCACCAACTATCCACCCAATATCTTTATACAGATATAAACTCTGCAGATTGTATTTAGTGTCTGTTTCGATTTGTTCCCATGTCTTCCCACCATCCGTTGTATGTAAGACAACACCAGCTTCCCCGACACACCATCCTTCGGATGCGTTGCGAAAATACACTTTTTTTAAAGGTTTTCCAAAAATTCCGCTGTTTTGTCTATGCCAATTCTCACCACCATCCGTTGTATGGAGAATAATGCTCTCTGCTCCTTCGGTATAGGATCGGTCTGCTGCATCAACCTCAGCAATATGCCCAGAAAACACGCCTATCGAATTCCCGACTGCCCAACCGTGCGTTTTAGAAATAAAATGCACACCGTATAGATGTGCACTCCAGTCACCTTTCAGGACGGTTTTCCACACGCCCCTCGTATTTTTTGGTGTGTTTGAACAACCGAGGAAACATAAAATTATAATTATGTTTAAGAAAAACAGGTATGAAAGTGTTCGAATTCCGCATCTATTATTTATTCTCAAAAAGGACTTCGCTGACATCGTGTAATCCTCGGGAGGCAGTTACCACCCATCTCGCCGCTCGAATAGCACCTTTAGCAAATGCTTCAGGGCTATGTGCGCGGTGCACTACACTTAACGTTTCACCTTCAGTTGCAAACATAACAGTGTGGTCACCAGCAATGTCACCACCGCGAATCGCGTGAATCCCTATCTGTTTCTCCGGACGCGGACCAATGATACCATGGCGACCATAGACACCTACTTCATCTAAATCACGTTCAACGGCATTGGCAACCGTCTCTGCTAATCGGAGTGCGGTACCACTGGGTGAATCTGCTTTATGGTTATGGTGTGCTTCTATTATTTCAATATCATAGTCATCGCCAAGTGCTTTTGCAATTAAATCCAAAGCTTGGATCATGACATTAACGCCAAGACTCATGTTCGGTGCCATCACACATCGAATCTTTGACGCAAGTTTGTGGAGTTCTGCTAACTCTTCATTACTAAATCCAGTCGTTGCAATTATCATTGCTTTATCCGCATCTACAACCTGCTGTAGATGCTGTAATGTGGCGTCTGGTTTGGAGAATTCAATCACAACATCCGCGCTTGATATAACATCGTTGAGTTCACTGATGATTGGCACACCCAATTCACCTATACCCGCAACTACACCGACATCGTTCCCTATTTCTGGATGAGCAGAAAATTCTATTGCTCCTACAAGTTGCATATCATCTTGTTGTGCAACGCCTTGGGTAATAAGTCTTCCCATACGTCCGCATGCCCCATTAACTACTACATGAATCATTGTTTTATTTTCCTTGGTGCTGTTTCTTATTTTGAAGCGTTCAGTTGTTATGTTATCTCTCAAAACATCTAATTCTGCTTTATTTAGTATATCACATTCATTAAAAAATCACATAGAAATCTAATCTTACAGAACCATTCAACGCTTGTGAAGTCATCTTGTAGGAGGGAACTCCGATTCCCGACTATTATTGGTTTTGTCACGATTCGGAGATCGCTCCTACACGGGTTATATTTTTAACAAATCTGACCGCAAAATTAACACCTATGGGTTCACGTTGTTTAACCAACCTATGCTACAACAAACTTGACAATTGCACTTGATCCCCTGCATGGTAGGAACTTCGGACCAAAGGCCCGGATTCTACATACCGAAAACCCATCTCAATACCTGCCTCTTTGAGTTCAGCAAATTCTTCTGGTGTATAGTAACGTTGGATCGGTAGATGACGTGAGGATGGTGAAAGATATTGCCCGATTGTGAGAATATCGCAGCCTGTATCCCGAATGTCTCGCATTGTTTCTAAGAGTTCAATTACCGTTTCACCTAATCCCACCATTAGACCAGACTTCGTGAGCATTTCAGGATTCAATTTTTTGCCGATTTTGAGAAGTGAAAGTGTTTGTTGGTAATTAGCGTACGGTCGCGCGCGGCGATAAAGACGTTGGACTGTTTCTGTATTGTGATTTAACACCTCTGGCGCCGCTTCAACAATAACTTTAAGAGCGTCCCAATTGCCTTCAAGATCAGGTATAAGAACTTCTATAGTACAACCAGGACGGTGTTTCCGCGCTTCGGTGATGCAATCTGCAAATATACCCGCACCTCCATCCGGTAAATCATCCCGGTTAACAGAGGTAATAACAACATGATTGAGCTTTAAGTGGGCGACTGCTTCTCCAAGTCTTCGTGGTTCATCTGTATCTACGATATTAGGTGTCCCTTTCTTTACAGCACAGAACATGCACCGCCGCGTACAAACATCTCCTAAAATCATAAAGGTGGCAGTGCGACTGTTCCAGCATTCACCGATATTGGGACAACGCGCTTCTTCACAGACAGTGTGGAGATCAAGATCACGCATTAACTTTTTAAGCTCAGCGTAGTTGCCACCGCCAGGAATACGTGCCTTAATCCAGGAGGGATGTCTACGTTGCGGGGTATCGGGAGTAAGTATCGGAAGGGTTTGGATCATATCGTTTTCCATTAACGAGGAAACAAATACCATCTAAAATGGCGGGAGAGGGTGGGAGTCGAACCCACCTATCCACTTGCATGGACAAGCCGGTTTTGAAGACCGGTAGGGCCACCGGACCCTATCCTCCCCCATAAAAATAACTTATGATTCTGTTACCTTGACGACAATCTACGGACATTTCCATCTCGAATTGTAAGATTCTGCGTATCACAATATTCTAAGAAAGGCACAGCATATTTTCGAGAAGTTTCTGCTAATTCCCGAAACTCTCCAACCGTTATTGTCTCATTTTCACGCAGATAATTGGTTAATATTTCTTTTATCTCTTCAAATACCTCTTTGTGAATAAAAAAATTATCAGCTGCTTTGATAAATTGCCCAAGGTTAAGCAACGCAAAAAAAGTAGACTCAATTATTTGGGGTGTATATTCAGGAAGTAGTGTTTTCAGTTCATTTAGTCCGGGTGTGTTAATCCCTGCTTCCAAAAATAGTTTTTCAAGTGTTTCTTTTGCTGTCGACTCCTCTTCAGAGAATTGAATTTCATGTGATGCCAATCGGAGTAGATTTCCATCCTTAACTAATTGCTGCGTTTTAATCAGTTGATTCGTGAGTTTTTCAAAACCTACCTCATCAAGTGCAAGTTCACGACTTAATTGCGATGCGTTCTGTCCAGCGAGGAGCGGTTCTTTTTCGTGAAATTCCGACAACACTGTTAAAAGTTTCTCTGTAACTCCTGCAGTACGCGCAGCATCTGAAATAAGAGGTGTCCTACCTGATGTATCCCATCGTACAATTTTTTCTTCGGATGCCAAGGTCTCCAATATGTTTCCGACTTCTGCTCTTGAATACGGCATATAATAATAGAGAAACGATTCAGCAACACACAGTGAAGGGCTATTTTCTAAAACGGCATTCACAACCTGTGAATCGTCTGCTTCTTCCCATTGTGCCAAGGTTGTAATAGTTTCTTGCGTAAAACGCTTATGTTTTGGAGCGAACGGGTTAATAACTTCGCCGCCACCGACGGTATGTTGTGCAGAAAAATCTCGCAAAATGATACGGTCGCCTCTAAAAGTTAAAATCGGCTGCTCCAAACGGAGTTGGACTTGTACCCTGTCTCCAGGCAGAATTGCTTCGTCAACCAATAAAATCAACCGACAAAATATCTCGCGTGTCCCGAGATAAGCACGAAAACGTCCCCAATGCTCAAGCATTCTCGGAAATGAGGATAAAACTTGCAGCGACACGTCAATATTATCGGTAACCTGTGAGTATTCAATAGGGCATAGCACATCGCCACGTTGAATATTATTTGCAGTGGTGCCAGATAGGTTAAGTGCAGTTCTTTGTCCAGCTTGCGCGACATCTGCATGTTCATTATGTACCTGTATGCCTCGCACCCGCACCACATCACCTTGTGGTAAAATAACCATCCTTTGATCCCGATTTATAGAACCACCAATGAGCGTGCCTGTAACAACGACTCCAAAACCTTGAACAGTAAAAACACGATCAACATATAATCTTGGAATTCCATCATGTTCTTGTGCTTTTGTTGCAAGGCCAACTTGCTTCACAATCATCTGCTTTAAGGTATCAATCCCTTCACCAGTTATAGATGAAACACTAATAGAGGGAATCCCTTCAAGCGATGTGCCGACCAGCATCTCCTGGGTCATTTCTGTTGCTTCTTCCAACTCTTCGCGGGTTGCTAAATCCGACTTCGTTATCACGATTATACCGTTTGAGATGCCGAGCAGGTCTAAAATCGCCAGATGCTCAAGTGTCTGTTCTTGCACACCTTCCTTAGCATCAACAACAAAAAGCACAATATCCATCCCATAAGCACCAGACAACATGTGGCGGATAAATTTCTCGTGTCCAGGGACATCAACAATTCCAGCGCGGGAATTATCAGGGAGGTCAAAATAAGCGAAGCCTAATTCAATTGATAAGCCTCGCTCGCGCTCCTCCTTGAGCCGATCTGTTTCAATACCTGTGAGTGTACCAACCAGGGCAGTTTTGCCATGGTCAACATGCCCCGCTGTACCGATGATAAGGTGTCGTCTATCTTGATACATCAGTTGAATCCGTGTTGTGCGTGAATCAGTTTACCGATTCGTTTGAATCGTATATTACCAATTATCTTCCACACCTCCCATATTTTTGCAGGTCGATCATCAAACGACCAATATACCATGAAGGCTTGTCCTTTAATTTCATTAATATCCACAGGTCCCCAAGTGCGGCTATCGCTGCTATGATCCCGGTTATCGCCCATTGCAAAAACATGTCCCTTTGGCACAGTAAACGGTTTACCATTAGGAAATTTACGCTTAAATTGATTATCTGTCAAAATGTAATCTTCGTAAATTTCATTTGCATCCATGTATTTTTCCGGCTTGCGGAAGGGGGGAAAATCACCACGTCTAAAAAAATGACCGGCCGCGTGCTTGGTGTAAGCGCTATCATCAACCGCTTTACCGTTGACATACAGCGTATCGCCTTCTGTGTGAACCGTATCCCCTTCAATGGCTACAATGCGCTTAATAAAATTACGATCATCTTCATGAGGTGGAATAAAAACGAAAACGTCTCCACGCGCAGGTTTATGAAAATCAAAGACTCTAATATCCGTGCCCGGAATTTTGAATCCATAGATAAACTTGCATACCAGAATTCGGTCTCCGATAAGAAGCGTATCCTCCATGGAACCGGATGGTATTTTAAATGCTTCTACAACAAAGGGGCGTATAAACCCAAAAACAAGAATAAGCGCAACGACAATAACTTGGGTATATTCCCAGACGACTGTTTTTCGAAATTTCTGCCATTTTGATAATTGAACATCAGTGCTCATGAAGTTTGAAAACCGTTGTATTAAGACGGTATTCCTTTCTTATTTTTTGATAATTATAGTAAAACTTATAATTAATGGGACACTTCTGTAGCGCAAACTGTTAGTTTGCGTCACATCGGCACAAACTAACAGTTTGTGCTACACCTTCTATTGTCCGTTATGTTACAAAACAGGTTTATCAAAGTGTCTCAATAATTTCAAAGTTCACTATAATTTTTAGAATTAGATTTTCAAGACCTTAGCGAATGCGTTTACCTATACGATTAAAACGAATATTGTCAATCATTTTCCATATCTCCCACAATTTTGCTGGACGGTTGTCAATTGACCACATGACCATGAAAGCTTGTCCTTTAATATCGTCCACATCTACGGGTCCCCACGTTCGGCTATCACTACTTTGGTCACGGTTGTCTCCCATCGCAAAGACCATGTCTTTTGGAACCGTGAAGGGTTTACCTTCTGGGAATTGATGTCTAAACTGGCTTTGCGTTAAGGCGTAATCGGTATACCGTTTGTCTTGAGGAAGATATTCAGGATTTCGGAATGGCGGAAAATCCTGCCGGAAATGACTGGACGGAAGATGTTTTGTATAACTTTCGTCGTTAACTTGTTTTCCATTTACGTAGAGTTTTTCACCTTCAGTGTAAACAGTATCGCCTTCAACTGCAACAATCCGTTTAATGAAGTGGAGATTTCTCTCATGCGGCGGAAAAAAAACAAAAACATCTCCACGCGCAGGTTTATGAAAATCAAAAACCTTTAAATCTGTACCTGGAATTTTAAATCCATACATAAACTTACTAACCAAAATCCGATCACCAGTGAGGAGCGTGTCCTCCATAGAACCAGAAGAAATTAGATAGGCATCCACTATAAATGGACGAAAGAATCCAAAAACGAAAATAAGCGTAAATATAATGCCTTTGAATTGTTGAAATTTGGATAATCTGGACTGGGGTAACTGAGTTTTATCGTGTAATTTATATTTCATAATGAATATACGATCATTGTATCCTCCGTTAAAAGATTGAAGTAATACGCGGTTTGCGTTTTAAATCTGCCCATCTTACCAATTGTTTTCCATGTTGTGAAACAGCAGTTAGACCGATATGGGATGCTTGGGCACCCATTGCCGCAGCTGGACTATTAGGCTTAAGTCGGAAATCACCTGAGTCTGCATCAACGAACAGAGGATCCTCATCTATGTTGTCCTCATAGGTGAAGTACTTTTCATCAGGATTCCCACCAATACCACCGAGCCCATTTCTAATATCACATGATTTTATGGCTATCACTATACCCGAAGCGAACACTTCCGCATGTGTCCCATCAGAAGAATTTCCCCAGACAATTGAATCAGTTAAAGTAAAATGACCTGTTTCAATGGAAGCATGAATCCCGCCCCCTCTATGAGTTGCTGTGTTTTGGGTAATTGTACAATGTGTGATTGTTGCTGCCCCCCGAGTCGAAACAACCTCAATACCACCACCTCGTGTTGCTGTATTTTGCACTATAATACAGTCAGAAACTCTAATTTCCGATGTTGGACTACAGGATATTCCACCACCATATTCTGCAGTATTCCCCATTATGATTGAATTTTCAATACTCAAAAAAGAAGTCTCAGTAATTTCAACTCCGCCACCATTGTTTTTCTCAATGAGGCAATTTGTAATAGGACTATAAGCTCGTGCGAAAAAAGTGTAAAAAATGCCTCGTCCGCCGTTTTCCGACACTATGCAATTACTTATGAGTGGGTTAACAGAATCAAAACCGATAATACCGCTTCCAGTATTATTGGAAATAGTGCAATGTTCTATGGTTAGCTGAGTTGAGGTCTCTTTCAAAACAATTCCATCCTGATCGGGTTCACCACTAATGTATATACCTACGCCAAAATTACTTTTAATTTTGCAGTCTGTTATGATTGGATCCGAATTGAGGCAGTATATGCCAGCACCGCGCTTGATGGATCTGTTCCCGTCAATTACACAGTTTTTAATTGTCGGTGAAGCATAACTGAGATAGATACCACCACCATGTTCATGCACTCCATTCTTTATTGTGAACCCGTCTAACACCGAATCAACTGTTTCATCATTTTGAAAACTAAATCCTCTGGTCTCAAACTTTTTCTCACAGTCAATAATCGTTGCCTCAGCACCATTGCGAGATTTAAGAGTTATCCGTTTTCCCGTAAAATCTATGTTAACATTTCCTTCGCCTTTATAGATTCCATCATCTACTAAGACAATGTCTCCGTTTTGTGCGGTGTCAATACCGGCTTGAATTGTGGGTTGTTCTGCAGGAATATTTATCGTAGCTGCATAAGTAAGTGGACTTAATAGAGAGAAGCATAAAATAAGTGTCAAATTGAAGGACCATCTCATTTGTTTCATGTCTTTCCTCCTACGGAAAAAGTATACTCTACTGTATTACTATTAAAACTACGAAGTAAACTATATCCAAGTGTATAAAACACGTTTACAAAAATCTAAGTTCTGGCTTAAAAGTTTTAGGGATGCTACCACTGTTTTTGACATAAAAGTTTGTAATGGGAAATTATTTGTGTTTTAAATCTGCCCATAGGACAATTAGTTTTCCGTGCTGTGATACTGAGCGTGGTTCTTCCTCGTGGATTTGGTCCTGCCGCGGTTCTTCATCTTTATTTTCTTCCCGAATATTCTCTTCTTGTTCAATTGGTTCCTGATCTTCTGGGTCACGTATACCCATCCCAGCAGCTGGACTATTAGCCTGAAGGGTAAAGTCCCCAGCCTTAGCATTTACAAAAAGCGGGTCTTCATCTATGTTGTCCTCATAACTAAATAATCCTCCATCAGGCTCACGTTCAATTCCATCAAGTCCATCTTTAATATTGCACGACTTAATGGTTACGATCCCCCAGGCAAATACTTCAGCATGTGTTCCATCAGATGTATTGTCCCATACGATAGAATTGGTTAGGTCTAAACGGCCTCTGTCGCTTACATAAACACCCCCGCCTCTATTTCCTGCTGAGTTTTGCGTAATAGTACTATATTTGATTACTGCATCTCCAAATCTTGTGAGATCCCAAACCCCTCCACCATTATTCGTAGCGGTATTGTTTGCAATGACGCAATCCGAGACATATAATGACGAAGTTGCACTGCAGAAAATACCTGCTCCATCAACCGCTGTATTCCAATCTATGACTGAATTTTTAATTCTTATTCTTGAATATTCATAACACTTTAAGCCGCCATCAGCATTTTGCGTTATGTGGCAATTTGCGATATCCGCTCCAGAGAAAGAATTACAAAAAATACCGCGCCCACCATTTTGGGAAATCGTACAATTTTTTATAGTTGCGTATGCGGCTAAATGTATACAGCCAATTCCCACACCAGTATTTTCAGTAATAATGCAATTATTAATTGTGGGTCGCGAAGGGATATCTATAAAAAAGTTACCTTTTTTGATTACATCACCTGCAACCGAAATACCCCGAGAATTTCGCGTAATTACACAGTCAGTAATAATTGGGGCGGAACCTGTAACCGAAATACCCCAAGTATTCCGCGTAATTGTACAATCAGTAATGATTGGATTGGATTGGAAGCAAGATATGCCAGTACCACCCCAATTAACTCCGATTCCATCAATCACACAGTTCTTTATTGTCGGGGAAACGGCATTAAGGTGGATACCACTACCTCCTTCATGTAGTCCATTTATAACTGTAAATCCATCTAACACCGAATTGGCTGTTTCATTATTTTGGAAGATGAATCCTCTTGTATCAAAGTTTACCTCACAGTCAATAATAGTTTTATCGGCTCCATTTTTTGACTTAAGGGTAATTCGTTTTCCCTTAAAATCTATGTTTACATTTCCTTCACCTCTGTAGATACCATCATCTACCAAAACTGTGTCCGCATTTTGTGCTGCATCAATGCCAGATTGAATTGTCGGTTGATCTGCAGGAACATTAATCGTAGCTGCAAACGTAAGTAGACTTAATAGAGAGAAGCATAAAATAAGTGTCAAATTGAAGGACCATCTCATTTGTTTCATATCTTTCCTCCTATAGATGGATAAACTCTACTGTTTTTGCATCTTTTGTATCACTCATCAGTTGCAAGCATTGCTGTGAATGCTTCTTGCGGAACATCAACACTGCCAATCTGTTTGAGTCGTTTTTTCCCTTCCTTCTGTCTTTCCAACAATTTTCGTTTTCGCGTTATATCACCACCGTAACATTTTGCAGTCACGTTTTTCCGAAGTGCTCTGACTGACTCACGTGCTACAATCTTGTTGCCTATCGCTGCCTGAACAGGAATCTCAAACATCTGCCGAGGAATCAACTCTCGTAATTTACTAACCAAACTTTTTCCACGCGTCTCTGCCATTTCGCGAGGTAAAATAGTTGAGAGGGCATCTACTGACTTCTCATTGAGTAAAACATCTAACTTTACAAGATCCTCTGTTTTGTATTCACCTATATCGTATTCAAGTGAAGCATATCCACGCGTGAGTGATTTAAGTTTTGGGAAAAAGTCCATCAACATCTCACTTAGCGGGAGTTCATAAAGTAGCTGCACACGCGCAATATCTAATTGATTCATCCGTTTATATATACCCCGCCGCTTCTGACAAAGTTCCATCGCATTTCCGATATACTCCCGTGGCACAATTATATCTATATTGACATACGGTTCTTCAATTCGTTCGATATGTTGAATTTCAGGAAGATGTGCAGGATTATCTACTAACACATGCTCACCCGATCTTAGAAATACCTTATACATCACACTGGGGGCAGTGCGAACAAGCGAAAGTTCAAATTCGCGTTCAAGGCGTTCATGGATAATTTCCATGTGAAGTAGACCCAAAAATCCGCATCGGAACCCAAAACCGAGCGCGACAGATGTCTCTGGTTCATAAGTGAAAGAAGCATCGTTGAGACGAAGTTTCTCCAATGCCTCCCGTAGTGCAGAAAATTGGTTTGTGTCAGCAGGGTAGAGTCCACTAAATACGAGCGGTTTTATCTCTTGATATCCGGGGAGTGGTTCTAATGTCGGATGCAAGTGATTTGTAATCGTATCACCAATCTTGGCATGGTCTATTTCTCGAATCCCTGCAATGAGATATCCGACTGCACCTGTTTGGAGTTCAGTTGTGGATTGCATCTGAGGCGTAAAAATGCCGACCTCTTCAACTTCGTAGGAACGTTTCGTCTGCATCAGTTGAATCTTATCTCCCGGTGCCACACTCCCATCAAATATACGGGTATACATAATCACACCGCGATAGTTATTGTAAACAGAGTCCAGCACAAGCGCTTTTAAAGGAGCATTGGATTCGCCAAAAGGTGTTGGAATTCTGTTAACAATTGCCTCTAATATCGCAGGAATTCCGATACCAGCTTTTGCACTCACAAGAAGCGCATCATCGGCGGGGATGCCGACTACCTCTTCTATCTGCCGTCTCACTTCATCAGGTTGTGCAGCTGGCAAATCAATTTTGTTGATAACAGGGATAATTTCAAGTTCACTTTCAATGGCAAGATAAGCGTTTGCCAAGGTTTGTGCTTCAACACCTTGCGCGGCATCAACAATTAATATCGCGCCCTCACAGGCTGCAAGACTTCGGGATACTTCGTAAGTAAAATCAACATGTCCGGGGGTATCAATCAAGTTGAGTTCGTATAGGTTCTCATCTTCAGCACGATATTCCAGCTTAACTGCGGTAGCTTTGATCGTGATACCCCGTTCTCGTTCAAGGTCCATTAAATCAAGCACCTGTTCCCGCATCTCTCTTTCGGCAAGTGTGTTGGTATGCTCCAATAGGCGGTCACTGAGTGTGCTTTTTCCGTGGTCAATATGTCCTAAAATACAGAAGTTGCGTATGTTTTGAAGTTCAGTTGACATGATGTAAATAGTATACCACAATTCTGGTCAATTTATCAAAAAATTGTGTGGGTGTATCTCATAGCAAAGTATTTGCGTTTTCGCATTCCTATCAACACAATCTTAAAACAAAGAGACGCAATAAATTGCGCCTCTTTATCTAATCGGTTTTAGTTGTCTGAATAAGGATTCCCAGGATTAGCTGAATTTTGCCCCTCTATCCAACCTGCAAACTACAAAGGCTTGACCTTAATATTCTTGAACCAAAGTTTCCCGCCATGGTCTTGAAGACCGATATGTCCTTTACGCGGAAAATCCTTGAGCGCAATGCCGAATTTGTTCCTGCTGCCATCAGGATTCTTGTGAGGTGTATCCCACAAATCTAAATCGGCACGGACAATCTCTTCACCGTTCATCTCTACTGCAACGATGCTGCCATCACAGGTAATTATCATCTCATTCCATTCACCTGCCGGTTTACACACGTTCCGGGTCGGTTCAAGTGCATCATAGAGAGAACCACAACAGTGCTTTGTAGCTGGTTCTTTGCCGTGCGTATCTAAAATCTGAATTTCAAGTCCCGTTTGCACTGGACGTTGCAGATCTTCCCATCGGATAAAAACACCACTATTCACTGTCGGCTCACTCATATACTCTAACGACAAAACAAAGTTGTCAAATTGTTCTTCCGAATAGAGCATCTGACCACCTTTGACAGTGCAGAGAATAGCGCCATCATCAACAACCCAACCTTCTTCTTTTCCAGTGGCACCCCATCCGTTTAGTGTTTCACCATCAAAGAGGGATTTCCAACCATCATTTTTCTCTTTTTCACTTAACATATTCTCTCCTTATTATGTAAACGTGAGTTTGAAAATAAAATAACGTAAGTTCTGTATTTGTAGCGCAACCTGTTAGTTGCACTTATGAGATAGAATAACGCCACGGACACCGTGCGTTTTCTACAACTTTATTTATGGAACTTACGTTAATCCAACTAATTTATAACTTAGGTTAACTAATTTCTCTGCAGTATCCATATTTCTGGCATTTGGATTTGGGGATGTCATAGGCCAACCACCATTTTTACATTCTTTGTCTCTATAAAGCACACTGCTTTGGCTAAAATATGCGCCTGAATGCTTTGCCGCATCATCAGAGAGCAAACAGTGAAGTGATGTTTGAGCTGCTTCTTCGTTACTGTCGGTGATAAAAGGTCTCAGCGGTGCCATCACCACCCTCATGATTCTCATAACCAAACCGTTGCCTCCAAAGTTTGATCGTGCCCAACCCGGGTGAACGGAGGCAGTTGTAACACTTGTGCCTTCCAACCTTTTCGCAAGCTCCATTGCATATAAAATCACCGCAACTTTAGCCTCAGCATAAGCAGCAAAATTATTGAATTTCCTTGTGTTAAAATTCAAATCTTTCAAATGCACATCTGGGCGGTTTCGCTCACTTCCCGCATGAACAACGGACGAGACAATAACCATTCTTGATGGCGCACCTTGCTTTAATACATCAAGCAATAATTCCGTAAGAAGGAAATGACCGAAATAGCTAACACCTATAGCCATTTCAAATTCATCTTTCGTACGTTTGACTTCACTGCCCATGGTCACGAGTCCTGCGTTGCAAACTAAAGCATCCAGTTTATCGTGTTTCTTTAAGAATTCAGCGACAAAATCTCTCACCGACTGTAGGTCGGCGAGGTCTAATCTCATGACCTCATAAGTGCCCTTTAATCCCGTAAAACTTTTAGCCGCTTCCTCTGCTGCTTCTGGTCTTCTGCACGCCATTATTACATGACCGCCTTGCTTGACCAATTGTCTTGTGGTTTCAAGACCAACACCAGAGTTAGCTCCAGTTACGATATAAACTTTTCCACTTATGTCTTTTGAAAGCGTTTTTTCATCGACCCATAATATATTATTTCTACTCATTGTTATTGCCTTGTGTCGTAATTTAACGTGAGTCCGGTATAAGAAACTGAAGACTCTGCGATGGGAAACGAGTTTACTTTTTTCATCTATGACAGTTTTACGATAGACGCGTAAGGATTATCTCCGTATACATGGTGTCTTGGAGATGATGAATCCCGCTATTTAAACAAACTCTCTAAAAAAAGTCTTCCAACATCAACGTTATATCCAAAATCTGTTGCCGACCATGGACTGTTATATCCGATAATCGGCACATAACTTTCGTGCCGCGAACCGTGCGAACGCACAAAAATTGACTCAGACGCCACGTCTAATTCACCAAAAACAGTGTCTTTATTTGCCAATACAAAAATATCTCCAATCCTATCCGGATGAAGGTGGAATATGCGGGCTGCATCTTCTGCAGAATGGACCTCTTCAATACCTGTTGTTTTTAGGAGTGTCCGCACTGCTTGTTCAATATCACTTCTATTTTCAAGAAAAATGTATGCTGCACCGCCTAAATTGCCGTGATGCACTACATACCGATCCTTAATTATAGGAATGGAGGTTGCGGGGATACCGTGTTGCGTCAAAATACGTCCCGGGTCAAGAGCAACTGTTTTTTCCATCATCCCGTGATCAGCAGTGATGTATATCTCACGTTCAGGGTCATCATCTACGATATCCCCGATAATACGATCAAGCTCCGCCATATGTTGTTGAGACATCTCTGCCTCTGGCGCGTACTTGTGCTGCACCCAATCCGTTGTAGAACAATATACGACATCTGGATCGTGTGTCCGCAGCGTATAATGAACTGCCCGAAGCAGCCACCAGTTAATCTCACTTGAATAAATCGGTTCAGCAGGACCTGCCGCATCAATATATTCAGATGATGGCGCTTCTGCTGCGACTGTAATATCGGCTCCACTTTCTAAAATCCGTAACAACTTTTGCTTTGTCACGAACAGTGCTGTTTTATCGGCAAATTTTGTTTTTTTCGCGACCTCAAACAGCGTAGGTGTAAGTAGAAAACGGTTATCCTCAATAAATTCACCTTTACCGGTTTTTCTATCTACATAGTAATTAGACGTAATGCCGTGTGTTTCAGGAAAAGTCCCCGTTGCAATACTCACATTATTGACATTAGTGACAGACGGGATAACAGCGTTTGCCTGCTTATAAAAACCTGCATCTGCTAACTTATTGATATTTGGTATATCGCTGGCTGCCAAGTAATCATGACTTCCTGCATCAATACAGAGAATGAGGATTTTCCGTCTTTTCACACTGTGTTTTCGCTTTCTCTACCTATTTCAGATTGATTAGCATCACACCAATCCATGAAAGATTATAGCACATGTCTGTTCGGTTTACCAAAGATATTCCTAACAGGGACTTACGCAATGTGTTTAAAAGTCCTCTGATAGGAGGTTAAAAACCCCAATTCCTGCCTATTTTACCCTAATCCCACAAGCAGGGGAATGTGTAAGTCCTATATTACTAAAGTTTGGACAATTTTTAGAGTTCCTGAGTGATAGTCTGGTTAATAGAAATTCCCTGACATCAATAGAAGTTTTATGACACACCTGTCGCCCAATGGGCTACCCTTTAATTGCATTCTATGTATGTTTTTCTGTGAGTTACAATATCCTGTAAAACTTACAGAAAATAGAAAATTCTTGAAAACCCAACATGAAACAGACTAAATTTGTTTTACTTCGGAAATATTATAAAAGCATTAGTTACATATAGACATTTTAAATTTTATATTTAAATTTTAATTTTATTTGACTTAATATAACTTATTAAGTTATAATTTTGCTATAGTCTTAAACCATTAAATAAAAAAGGAGCAGGCTATAGAGTCTGATATATAATGCTTAGATTATTTTCGATTTCTAATATGTTAGTTTTCCTGTTTATAAGTCAATTCATAGTGCTTGATGCGAGTTCAAATGAGCCTCAGTCAAAAGCACTTGAGCTTCTAAATAGAAGTGCAAGTTACGAACCGAAAGTCTGGAAGAAATTCAAAGGTCAAGAAGTTCCACAAGGAATACCTGAGTTGATCGATTACTCTTATTCAGGGTATAGAAACGGTGAAGAAGGTATACCTTATAATAAAGCTGGAAGTATAATTAATGTGATTGAACATGGTGCAGTCCCAGATGATAATCAATCTGATACTACGGCAGTCAGGTCAGCATTTGCGAGTGCAACTTCAGGAAGTATTATATTTTTTCCACCTGGTGTATATGATGTATTGATGAATGGTGAATCAACAACTCCAATTACTTTGCCAAAAAGGGATAATATAGTTGTCAGAGGTAGCGGTGGTTATGGTGCTGAAAGAGGTGGCACAACTATAAAGATCCATAGTAATCAGGCGAATGATTGGACTGGAAATTTTAGGACTGCATGGCGTAGTAGAGGTGATAAAAATAAAACACCAATTGTAGGCACTGCGTCTATTGGATAGTCCAGTCTAAAATTGTGGGTATAAGTGTTTTAGTCGGATGCGCGCATCATCCGTTGTGAAGTGCCAGTCCACTTGCTTCGCTTCACGATTACGCCTTGCCTCCCAGGCTTTTGTCTCTCTCCGTAGTGTTTCTATGTCAGGGATACGCCGACACAAACATTGGCGTGTGAGCACACTCAGTTCTATCTCCGCTATATTCAACCAACTTCCATGCTTAGGTGTATAGACTATTTCCAAACGCGAACACAATCTCTCTGCTGCCTTCGCTCCAAATGTTTTGGACAACGACGAAAAGTTATGCGTATTCAGGTTATCACAGACTAAAATCACACGCTTTGCTAACGGATACACCTCATCCAATAGCACCCGGACTTCCTCCGCCCAATCCGTTGCGGTCCGACGCTCCCGAACAGACACACGCCGCCACCCCGCAAGTGCCGCTGTGAAAATGAAAAGTTGAGCCGTGCCATTGCGTTTATATTCATTGTCTACACGCTTGACCTGCCCCGGTTTAGCGGGATGGGGATCACGGGTATCACCTCTCAACGTTACAGATTGTTCATCCATGTTCACAACAGGAACATCCGGATCCAAAGGTTGCTGATAGAGATTTAGCACCGCCTCCATTGCCTCAACAAACTCGGCAGCTTCTTCAGGAGGGATCACCCATTGCTCCACAAGATGCGGTTTCAAAGCGTTTTTTTGAGTGTCTGACGCACCGTTTCTGGTGAAATACTCTCTACAATCTCAAGTCTAACCAGTTCTGACGCAAGAAGCCGTAGTGTCCATTTGCCAGCACCTTCTGGAGGCTCCCCACAACTCAGGGCTATCAAGCGCGCCTCAGCTGCACCATCAAGCTTGCAAGGCGTGGGAGGATGTTCGCGCTTAGCACGATACAAGGCACGAGAAAAACCACCTTCCGTAAAGCGCTTGCGCACATTAGCTACTGTCTGGTGATTACACTCATACGCATCAGCTATTTTTGTATCGCTCCAACCGGGGCCCTTCACATCCGATTTCAGCAAAATATAAGCATTCCTTATCTTATACGCCTCGTTTTTACCAGTGTGGACACAGTCTTCCAACTCTTGACGCTCCGTATCGCTCAGTTGGACAACATATTTTTTATTCACAGCAGTGTTCCTCCTAAGTAGTATTATATACTATAAGGGAAACACTTTCGTCTGTCAAGATCGCAAAAAATCAAAAAATAATCATATAAGTTTAGACTGGACTATCCACTAGTAATGTCAATATTGTAATCTATGATATTAAAGGAAATATTGTTAGAAACCTTGATCTCGGATATAAAAATGCGGGATATTATTTGAATACTGATACTGCTGCACATTGGGATGGTAAGAATGATATAGGTGAGAAAGTAGTAAGCGGTATATATTTCTACGCAATAAGTAGTTTCGGGCTTATATATGTATGTGTGAGGATTTTTTTGTTTGTTTGTTGCGGGTGATATAGTTTTTTCATTGGGTAAAAAGCGACTACAAGGATTAAGTTTTGGTTTGTAGTTTTCGGTTGCGGACTATTTTTTTGTTCGGTATAATTCGAGATAAACAAGTCAACCAACTTGCTTACCTCTAAGCTAGAGGGTCGTAGAAGGCATGGCTGCACCTTCTCACCTCTAACCTATATTAATTATATTCTATGTTCCCCCTGTTGTCAATTTATAACCTGACATAATCTTGGAATTATGTTATAATACTTTTTGAAGTTTACAAAATCTATAGAAAGGAGGTTAATATTATGACACGCAAATTATACATAATGCTGTTTGTTGTTTTTGCGATAGCTGCAGTATTGGTTGTATTCGTAGATGCATCTACGCATACTTCTTCTTATTATATTTTGACATACGTAGACGGTGAACTTGAAAGTACTGAAGATAACGGAGTTAATCATTATGAGAAAGACGATGGCGATAGCAGTCACTATGATTTAACTGTATATACGCATCATTACTATGGAACTGTTGACGGGGAGAAGGTTCTCCTTGCTACTAAGCATGAGTATATCTACCATAAAGATGGTGTATATGTCCGTACTGAATGGTGTTAGGAATTTATTAGGCACTATATGGGGAGGTTAGGAAACCTCGCCAATTTTTTATGGGCAGAATTGTTATAGGAGGTTATCTATGTCAAATCAAAAGTCTCGTACCGATAAGGGTTTAGCCACACGGAAGTCGCCTGCAAAATCTAAACGGAAGAAACGGAGAAGAAGATTTTATAATTCTCCTCTTATGGTTGCGGGCGGTGACTCGGAAGGAAAAGTAGCTTATACTTATCCTACTGGAAATTGCGAAGATTATTAGAGAGTAGGTACTAAAAATAAGAATCCCTGAAGTTTTAATTTTAACTTCAGGGGTTTTTGTTTTAAACTGTTCAATAGATAGTAGTTTGGGTTTGTGGATTATTTTGTGTTTTTGGATTCTGTTATTTTCCAAAGCACTTCATATCTGCCTTCTAATTTGTTGTATTCCTCTTTGAGGAGGTCATGCTCGGATTGTAGCTTTTCGTGTTCTTCGTAAAGTATATCAAGTTCTTTGTTTTTGTGTCGCATTATCGCTCCCCAGATAATGAACCAGATTATTGTATAAATTATCAATACGATGTTATATATGGGTATATTTAATATATTCATTTGTATAGGCGTATTCCTCTTATTTATGGTGGAGTTGAGATGGTTTTTTCTTGGGAAAAGAATTGGTTTTTAGGTTTATATTGGTGTTGAGTTATACCCAGTTTGTTCTTTTAGATTGTACAATGTCACAATCAATTTTTTCAAGACCTGCCTTTTCTCTGTCTGAATTAATGCAATTTTTGGTTTCAATAACTGTTTTAATAAATGCTTTATGGGCGTATGGTGATATTACAATCTGTTCTATTAGATCATTGGAAGATTTTGTCATGAGATAATAAACGTCATTAGGATATGAATCTTTGGTGGTGTTGTCCCATTCTTTAGCAAGTTCCAAAGATGTTTTATTATTGTAAGATAATAAGTATGTAGATGGGTGGAAATTTATCATGCGTGATATACGAATTTCTGATTCATCTCTAAAATCTTTCATTTTATAGTAGAAGCATAATCTGTCATAACCATTCAGGAAGCGATTGAAACCTATTTTAAAATTGTTGGGATTATAATCTTCATATTTAACTTCTTTGATAATAATATCGGGTATAAATAATCCTAGAGGGTTGTTTGTTTTTTGTTTTATTGAGTTTATATATTGATCTGAAAAATGTTCGTGAGGTGTTATTTTGTGGTCGCTTTCGTACTGTTTTATAGAGTTTATGAGTGATTTAGCATTTGTTTTTATGGCGACACCTTCATTTCCTTGTGTATATCTATCCCACATAGCTGCGTTTTCAGTTTCTGTCTTACACCATGAAGATACGTAAGTATGTCTAAAATATTTGCTTATTATGTAGTCCATAGTATCTTTTTCAGTTAGGATTTTATAGTCACTTATTTTTTCTGTGAATAATTTAGGGAGTATTGATCTTATTATTGCCCCTTCTGATTTATCACTAAATTTGTTGATATTTATTAGGGGTATAAAATCATGTATAAGCATTTCGCAGAGAGAGGCGAAACTCATATATCTCCAAAGTTTTATATTTTCTTCAGGTTTTAGATCTTGGGGAATACTATCTTTTATATTAAAATTTATTTCGTATGCATTATCAGTCATTATTATTTCCTTTTTTCGTTGGCATATATTTCCAACGGATTGTATAATGGGTGATGTGCAGGCAAAAATGCCCGCTCTTATAAGTATATCTTGTATTTTCCTTTTTTGTCAACAAAATACACGCCCCCGTATGTAACAGAGGCGTGCTAAAAATATAACTAATATGAGGTTATAACATGTCTACAGAAGCACAAAACACTAAAGAATGGAAACCATTAATTGCAAAACCTGGACAAACATTTTTCGAGATATATCAAGCAAATGGTATATCATTCGAAGAGGCTGGGAAACGTTTTTCTGATATAATCGATATGCATTATCGCGTTTGTAAAATCATGCGCAACAATGTAATTTCTCAAAACCTCAAGTGCATCTTTAAACCCCGCGATAAGCCCTAGATGCATTTGGGCAATACTCCTATTGTAATAAACACTAGCAGCGTCTGGAGAATTTTTGACAGCACCCTTTACAGCCTCATCAAAATACCCTAAGGCTTTTTGAAATTCCTCTATTTTATACTTCTCTAAGCCTTCTTTGCAATGCTTTACGCCGCTACTATTGTCTTTTTGATACTCAGATAAATTGTCATCATCAAAAAAAACATACAAATCCGAAAATTCACTAAATTTCATTAGATCTTCCTTTGTTTTGCAAGACGGACGAACACAAGTTCGTCCGCTTGTATTATGTTTTACTTCAGTATAATCATCTTTCGTATTGAACTGAAGTTACTTGCTTCTAACCTATAAAAGTAGACACCGCTGGATACCTTCTCCCCCACCGTGTTTTTTCCATTCCAATAAGCTGCACGATCACGAGTTAGATAATAACCTGGGGTCTGTTGCCCAATATCTAATTTCCTAACAACATTTCCATTCGCTGCATAAATTGTAAGAACAACATCGGCAGTTTCTGAAAGTTGATAAGGTATCCATGTTTCAGGATTGAACGGATTTGGGTAATTATTCAAAAGTAACGTCTTTATTGGAGTATCGACACGAAATAACCCATCAAGCGTTGCTATACCCTTATTAACCACATCTATAGGCAGAGTATCATAGGCTTGTTGATACTCAAAACCCTTATTTGAAATAGAAGGTGTACCTTGTGCTTCGGGCATATCTTCTGTAATTAAAACAATATCTTTAATATCAACAATACCATCGCCATTTACGTCTGGATTAGGAAAGGGGTCTCCCGTAATCCTTTCCCCGTATCTTGCTGCGACAAGCACCAAGTCCACAACATTAACAATGCCATCGTTATTAACATCTGCTTCAGTATCTGGTCTTTCTGAGCTTGTTTCATAGAAAAGTTTAGAATTTGCCAAAACAAAATGGTCACAAAAATTTCCTCTTGTAGCTTCTGACACCACAACAATTAATTCTTCTGTATCGGTAGGAATGTCAACAGATATTTCATGTTTATTATCTTCATCTCTAAGTTTTCCGAACAACACCCCTGAGTTATAGATTTTGACATCATCAGCGTATAAGACAAGTTCTACTGAAGCAACAGTAGGATCATCTTCAGAATCAGCACAAGAATTAGCGAAATAAAAAAGAGTCTCAAATCTGATGTAATTCTTATCACTTACATCATAAACATATTTCGCTGCTGCATGTGCATAAAACCAATGCTCCCATGTATTTTGATGAGGAAAATCTATATAATATGCAGGTTTTTTGGGAGGGGCAGAACCTGGTATTCTTTCCCACATAGGATTCAAATAGACCCAACCATTCCACTCAAACTGTGGATTTATCGGTTTAAGGGCATCAGGACTATCATAAAAGAGCGTGAGATACATAAAGTCATCTGATTTCTGTATGTCATCCTCTGGCTTTATGTCACCTTCTAACCGCAACGTTTCAGTCAATTCCGTTATATACCCATTCTGATCAAACAAACGGATTCTAATGTTATTGTATGAAACAGATGCTGCATCTTGAGGCATATCAAATTTGACTTTTGCTGTTTGCAGACCATCAATTTTCTTACATTCCTTTACAGTAATTTCCCTATGTTCAAATGCAGACGAAAACTCTACTAAATACAATCCATCTACATCACTCACGTTAAATTCAACACTAAAGTCCTCCTTGTCATTAATGTAAGTTGTAGGGGTTAACATCTCAATTCTACCTAAAGTATTAACAGATAAACCGCCTGAATTTAGAAAAGGGTTTACATTTAAAATAGCAGCTGCACACTCTGAAAAATTACCTCTCATATCTAATGCCTGAGACATAATATAACGACTATCTCTATAATCATGTCTCAAATTAAAAGCATGTCCGAGTTCATGTGCTATTACATATACCCCCCTGCCATCTTGAACACAATCACCACTTGCTGGAATAGTAATGGGACCTCCGTTAAGAGTTGCGATTCCGCAGCCACCATCTATCAATTCATAACTTAAATCTGCCACAATTAAATAAACATGTTTTTCCGTATCAAAACTTGATTCTGCTTCACTTACGATCTTGCGATGTGTATCATCTTGATAATACATATCTTCAGACTCTCCGACGACAAGATGAACAATTACTTTACCGTCAGCATCGGTTTGTAATTCAAACGTCTTTTCACCGTATCCGTAACTTGATAATTGATCAGAAAAAACAGATTGAACTTCCTTGATTTCACTATTAATCTTCGCCCTAATGTCCCATTGAACAATGCGATCTTTAGGGACAAAATATATGATTCTAACCTGTGGATTAACTTCCGCTGAAAAGGTTTCGGTAGATCCAATAAACAAAACCACCAAAACAGAAAACAGGACAGCCCAATTTTTTAAAACAAACATTGTACTGCCACCGGAAATTTAGACCACTCTCTAATATAAGATTGTGCTACAATGACAATCTATTTGAAAGGAGAATTCCGATGGCGAAACGAAGAAACTTCACTGCTAAGTTTAAAGCAGAAGTTGTGCTTGAGGCTCTTAGCGGTGAAAGTTCACAGGCGGAACTGTGTCGCCGCCATAACCTCAGCGAGAACCAACTCTCAACATGGAAACGGCAGTTTCTTGAAAATGCCGAAACCTTTTTTGAATCTCCAGAGAAGCACGCCGATGCCTCTCTGGAACGCATCGCTCAACTCGAGCAACTCGTTGGGAGGTTGACGCTGGCGTTGGAAGTTCAAAAAAAAGCATTGACTTTGTTGGATTGACGCCATCTCAACAGCGACACATAGTTGAGAAGTTGCGACCCGATTACTCGATGCGACTGATTTGTGAGGTGCTGGGTTTCAACAAGAGCACCTTCTATTATCAACCCAAAAGCGACCCGTCTGAAGACGTCTTGCGAACTGAAATACAGCAGTTAGCGGCGCAGTATCCCACGTATGGGTATCGGCGTATCACGAAGGTGCTACTGCGTCTGGGATACACTGTCGGGTATAAACGTGTTGCCCGATTGATGAAAGAGGAGAATCTCTCAGTATCGGTGAAACGTGTCTGTCAAACCACGAGATCCTTTGAAGGTAGACAGCCTTGGATCAATAGAGTTCAGACCCTTGAGATCTCTCGAGTCGATCAAGTCTGGGTGGGCGATATTACCTACGTCCGCCTCAAGAGGCGTTTCATCTATGTCGCTGTGCTTATGGACATCTTCACCCGAATGATCAGAGGATGGCAGGTCAGCCCACATTTGAATACATCTCTGACGCTCAAACCGCTACAAGAGGCACTCTTGCAAAGCGGGTCTCCGGAGATACATCATTCCGATCAAGGCGTGCAATATCTTTCAACTGCTTATCTTTCAACGCTCAAAGAACACGGTATTGAGATTTCATTAGCACGTCGCGGGCATCCTTGGGAGAACGGGTATGCCGAAAGGTTGATCCGAACTGTACTGCCATCGGAAATTTGGGCCACTGTCTAAAACAAGATTGTGATATAATTACAATCTAATTAGAAGGAGAAAATCCGATGGCAAAACGAAGAAGATTCACTCCAGAATTTAAAGCTGAAGTTGTTCTTGAGGCACTGAGCGGTCAAAGTTCACAAGCGGAACTGTGTCGCAGATATAACCTCAGCGATGTTCAACTCTCAAAGTGGAAACGCCAACTTCTTGAAAATGCGGCATCCCTCTTTGAACCTATTGGTAAACAGACCCATGCGTCTCAACAGCGGATCACTCAACTTGAACAACTTGTTGGTAAGTTGACCTTGGAATTGGACATCCAAAAAAAAGTCTCAACCTTGCTGAGTTGACCCGAGTTGAAAAACGAGAGATTGTAGAGACTTTGCGAACCGATTACTCGGTGCGACAGATTTGCGGGACACTTGGTTTCAATCGAAGCAGTCTCTCTTATCAACCGAAAAAGGATCCTTGTGAAGCAGTTCTCCTACAGGAGATTGAAAAGTTGTCTGCTTGTTATCCAAGATATGGTTATAGGCGTATCACCAAGTTGCTATTGCGTATGGGATACACCGTTGGATACCGACGCGTCGCACGATTGATGAAATCAACTAATCTGTTGGTCTCTGTCAAACCACGAAATCTCTTGACTTTAAGTGTCAATGGGGCAACCGACTTGACAACCTTGATATTTGTCGGCGGAATCAGGTTTGGGTTGCGGATGTTACCTATGTGAGGCTCAAAGGACACTTCGTCTATGTTTCAGTTCTCATGGATGTATTTACTCGAATGATAAGAGGGTGGCAACTAAGCCGACATTTGACACAACCTCTGACATTGAAACCATTGCAGCACGCATTACGGCAAAATGTTCCAGAGATCCATCATAGTGATCAGGGTGTTCAGTATCTTTCAAGCGATTATATTTCTACTCTCACCGACTATGGGATCGAGATTTCTTTAGCGCATAGAGGGTGTCCTTGGGAGAACGGTTATGCAGAACGACTTATCCGAACTCTTAAGGAGGAGGAAGTCCAACTGAATGACTATGATGATATCGCGGATGCTAATGCTCGCATCGGACATTTTATTGAACAAGTGTATAACCAGAAACGACCTCACTCAGCATTAGGTTATTTGACACCTATTGAATTTGAGAAAAAAACTTGTCTTAACTTTACGAAATTATGGACTAAAAAATCGATGGCACTTCATGAAACATATTATCAAAATTAACAAAATATGTCAAATTTTTTCTTTAAAAATAAATCTTGACAAAAGTTTGAAGATAAGTTAAACTTTTAATATTAGAAACGTCTTATAGTCAAACCGTTTTCACAAGGACCTCTGCGGTGAAGTTATTAGGTTTTTTTAAACACATTCGTGTGAATCTTGAATTTGACTTGATTCCCAAAAAGGAAAGTGGTAAAATGCCAATTTAGTAGGTTTGCAGGTCAAATTTAAAATACTACTGATGTTGATGCAGTAGTAAAAGCGATGGCTTGTTCCCACTTGAAAGGGAATTGGCAAATTGCTAACGAAGAACCGCGAGACTCTCAACAACGGAGAACGATCGCGTTTTTTATTTTATAGAAGGTAAAAAATGGCAGGAGGTATTGAAACTACCGTTGCAGAAATGTTAACGCCACTGCTGCATGCTGAAGGGTTTGAATTGGTCGCTGTAGAAACAGCAGGGAACCGTAAAAATCGGATACTCCGATTATTGATTCACAAACACGGAGGGCTTTCAGTATCCGATTGCAAAGCGGTAGACACCGCTGTTCGTCCGATTTTGGAAGTTCATCAGATTTTAGATGAGTATAAACAGTTTGAAATCGCTTCACCTGGAGTTGACCGCCCGTTAACAACAGCAGCAGATTTCCGAAGAAATCTTGGCAGAACCGTTGAAATTCAAACCATTTCACAAAGTGGACAAGCGTTTAAATTGCAAGGACAAGTGGCAGCTGTTATAGATGGATGTGTAGTTTTAGAACAAACATCGGATAAAACTATCCACATTGAAATCTTGAAGGTTTGCAAAGCATATATTCAACTAATTTGGTAATTATAGTTGATTATTGAAATAATTATACACTTTGCTTGTAGGAGCGATCTCCGAATCGCGACGAGACGCCTTGATAGCCGGGAATCGGAGTTCCCTCCTACAGTTCAAGAATGTTCAATTAATTCTAAAATCTGCCATAGTTAGATATAACATAAGTTTACAAACCTCAAGATGATGCAGGAGTAATATGAAAAATAAAACACAAGAAAGAAGAGAAAGTTTACAACAGTCGATTCGGCAAATGATGGGACATACCGACTTGCCAGAAGATGTTTTTGTCAAGGCAATTGAGGAGGCACTTCGTGTAATCGCATTGCGACACTACGGTCCAGAAGCGAAGGTATCAATAGATATTCAGCTTGACCAGGAAGAAATAAGATGCCACGTTCCAAAAAAAGTTGTTGATATCATGAGAGATTTCTCGACGGAGATACCAATTGAGGAAGCACAAAAACTTGACCCCAATGTAAAAATTGGTGATATGCTGGAGGTGGAAATTAACCCCGACGAATTTGGTCGCATTCAAGCACAATTGGGACGGCAAATTCTACTTGGTAAACTGAGAGAAGCAGAAAGGGAACTCGTTTACAACGAATTTGAGGGACGTGAAGGAGAGGTTGTCGTTGGGTATTTACAACGATATGACAAACAGAACGCCATTGTTGATTTGGAACGGACAGACGTTTTGCGTACCGAGGCACTCTTACCAGCGAGTCAGATTCCTCCATCTCATCGGTACAACCGAGGTGACTCTCTACGATGTCTGATTTTAGAGGTGAAAAACACCTTAACTGGAGAGCAGATCGTTGTATCCCGAACACATCCCGACCTGATTGCCATGCTGTGTGAACAGGAAGTTCCAGAGGTATATGAAGGACAAGTTCGCGTGATAGCAGTTGCTCGAGAACCTGGATACCGTGCCAAAGTTGCGGTTACCGCGAATGAAGAGGGTATAGATGCAGTTGGGACCTGTGTAGGTGTTAGGGGCAGTCGAGTCCAGACTATGGTTCGCGAACTGAAAAATGAGAAAATTGAATTTATTGATTGGAACGAAGATGCAGGAATCTTTATCACGAACGCTTTAAAACCGGCAAAACATATTCGCAAAGTTGAACTCAATGAAGCGGATATGAGCGCAATCGTCATAGTTCCAGATGACCAATTGTCTCTGGCGATTGGTAGACGAGGGCAGAATGCAAGACTTGCGGCGAAATTGACAGGATGGAACATTGACATAAAAAGTGAATCCGAAGCACCAATTTCATTGGATACACTATTTAAAGAGGATATTGAGGAGGAAGAGGATATTGAGGAGGAAACTCCATCTGAAAATGCTGAAGAGGTTAATGTTGCGGAAGCGGGGGAAGAGACAGCCACTGAAGTTGCTGTTGAACCAAGCTCAGAAGAGATTAATTCGGACGAGACCGTAGAATCAGAAATCACGACTGAACCCGAATTAGAGCCAACCTCTGAATCTGAAGAGAATTAACAGATACACAACCTATCTGTTCAAAGGGAACACTATTCAAAGTGGTTTGTTTCTACAGTCAATTAACAAAAAATATTAAAGCACCCATTCGTACCTGTATTGGGTGCCGTTGCAAATATCCACAGAACACATTAATCCGTTTGGTGTGTCGTACAGGTGAGGATTTAGAGATGGAAGAATTAAAGAAACTTCCCGGGCGTGGTGCTTATGTCTGTCGGTCCAAGACTTGTATAGAATATGCTTTTAGAGGACGCAAGCGGATAAATACTTCATTACGAGTGCAATTGTCGGAATCGGTTATCACCGAGTTCAAACAAGCACTCCTCAAGAAGGAGATTATCGCCGATGAAAAAAACGAGACAGCAAGCAGCTGAAACTAACCCAAAAACAACACCGAGTCAAAATGTAAGAGTCTATGAATTGGCAAAACGCCACGGATTAAGTAGTAAAGAACTTATCAAAGCACTACAAGACTTAGGCGTTCCCGTTAAAAATCATATGAGTACTTTGGATCCGGAAACAATTATGTTAGTTGAATCCGAGTTAGATCCTCAGCAAGAAATAAGTGCAGACGAAGAAAAAGAAGTTGACACTAAACCTGAAATAGAAGTTGATGCAACACTTGAAGAAGAAGTTGACATTAAATCTGAGATAGAGAAAATAGAAGATGAACCTACCGATACTCCCTTACGGGTTCAGGAAGGCGTGACAGTCGGCACATTAGCATCAATATTGAATTTACAATCAACACAATTGATTATGCAGTTGATGAAATTAAAGGTGATGGCATCTGTCAACCAAAGTTTAGACTATCAAACCTTGTTAATCTTAGGGGAACACTTCGGTTTTAAAGTTGTTCAGGAAAAGACCTTAGAGGAACAACTTCTTTTAGATGAGGATGACCCTCCCGAATCTCTGGTAGCACGCGCACCAGTTATCACCATAATGGGACACGTTGACCACGGTAAAACCTCACTTTTGGATTCTATCCGTGAATCAAACGTGAGCGAATCCGAAGCGGGAAATATTACACAACATATCGGGGCATACCATGTTGAATTGGAAAATGGGAACATCGTCTTTCTTGATACTCCCGGACACGCTGCATTCACCGCGATGCGGGCGCGTGGGGCACAAGCAACAGATATCGTTGTTCTTATCGTTGCTGCTGATGATGGCGTAATGCCGCAGACAATTGAGGCAATTAATCACGCTAAAGCAGCACAAGTACCCATTGTTATTGCAATTAACAAAATTGATGTGACAGGCGCGCGCCCTGACTACGTCAAACAACAGTTAGTTGAAAACGATTTAGTCCCTGAGGAATGGGGCGGGCAAACTATCTGCGTAGAAGTGTCCGCGGTAGAAGGCACCGGCATAGAATTGTTGTTAGAGATGCTTCTGCTTGAAGCGGCACTACTTGAGTTAAAAGCGAATCCAGATAAATTTGCTCGTGGCGTTGTTATTGAGGCACAAGTTGATAAAGGTCGTGGGGCAGTTGCAACCGTTTTAGTACAAAGTGGAACCCTGAGAGTTGGCGATGCGTTTGTTTCTGGACGCTACTCTGGCAGAGTTAGAGCCATGATGAGTGATGACGGTAAACGGATCAAGGTAGCCAGACCATCTACCCCTGTTGAAGTGCTTGGGTTTACTGGGGTGCCGGAAGCAGGAGACATATTTTATGCTGTCGAATCAGAACGGGATGCTCGTGCCATTGGTGAAGAACGACAGGATAAACACCGTATATCCAAACTTGGCACACATAGCCATGTAAGCCTTGATGACCTATTCCAACAGATTCAAGAAGGTGACATCAAGGAATTGAACGTCATTGTTAAAGGTGATGTGCAAGGTTCAGTACAAGCTATATCAGAATCTTTGTTGAAATTGAGCACAGGTGAAGTCAAGATAAATATTATTCACGAAGCCACTGGCGGTATTACAGAGACTGATATTTTGCTTGCTTCTGCATCTGATGCTATTGTAGTCGGATTTAACGTACACCCAACCACGGAAGCGGTGAAAGCTACCGAAGCGGAAGGGATTGATGTTCGCACCTATACGGTAATTTATGACATCATCTCTGATATCCGCGCAGCAATGGAAGGTTTGTTAGACCCAGAGGTTAGGGAAGTTATTATTGGACGCGCCGAAGTCAGAGAAATCTTTAAAGTACCGCGTCTTGGATCAGTTGCTGGTAGTTATGTCAATTGGGGCAGGATTACATTTAACCAACCCCTACGTGTGTTGCGCGAAAACCGATTAATTTACGAAGGTAAGGTCGACTCACTCAGACGTTTCAAAGACAACGTCAACGAAGTACAAGCAAATTATGAATGTGGTATCGGCATTGACGAATTTGACGACATAAAAGTCGGAGATGTGTTAGAATGTTACGTCCACGAACAAGTGGCTCGAACTCTATAAAAACAGTGTGATAGAGAACAGATTGATTTGAGCATACTGCCCTTGACCACATAAGTCTGGTTTCAATGTCTTCATACGTCATCTTTGCTTAGAACGAATTTACACCATCATGGCTTGTCATTGTTGTTCTCATCCAAAAATACCTACAATGCATAATTAGGCAATAGTTTTACGTCTTACTAAATTCTTTTTATTCGTATCTTAAAGTTCATTTCAAGCGTTTTTAAGGATTGATAATTCAAAATCAATCAATTTGAATATTAAGTTTATTCGTGACACATCTGATATGTCTACAACCAATGTTTTTTCTACTGAGCGGGAGGTACAAGCCCCACCTATCACCTTACCTGATTCTCTAAAACCTAATTCACGGTTGAAGATGGATGGTTTAAGGTTCTTATCTTATCTACCAAAGGAATCAGTGCCAGCAGCGTTTCTCGATCCACAGTACAGGGGTGTGCTTGACAAGATGAATTATGGCAATGAAGGGAAAAGCCGAGAGAAACGTAGAAGTTCATTGATGCAAATGACCGAAGAGATCATTCCAAAATTCATTCAAGGAATTAACAATGTTCTTATCCCATCTGGACACTTATTTCTGTGGATGGACAAGTTTCATCTTTGCCAAGGTTTCACAAACTGGTTTGATAACACACAGTTAGAAGCCGTGGATTTGATTGTTTGGGATAAAGAAAGAATTGGGATGGGGTATAGGAGTAGGCGGGTAAGTGAGTATTGTGTGGTGTTACAGAAGCAACCCAAGAGGGCTACAGGGATTTGGAAAATACATAACATTCCTGATGTTTGGCGAGAGCGAAAAGAGACAAAAGACCACCCACATCAAAAACCACTGAAATTACAAGCAGAGTTCATTGCTGCTGTCACCAATGAAGGCGATTATGTGATAGATCCGGCAGCAGGATCGTTTTCTGTGATGAAAGCAGCATACCTGCAAAATAGAAATTTTATCGGTTGTGATTTGGAAGGGTAATGTTGGTATGCAGAGGATTTGTTTATACGACAAACACGGAAGTTAACAAGAGTATATCACTTTAGAAAATAGATAATAAAGATGCACATCGGGGTTTGTAAGATAAAATTATATCTACCAGAAAGTCAGTCCCTTAAGGAGAAACGTAGGGTAATCAAGAGTATAATTGCTCGACTCAAAAACCGATTTAATGTCGCAATTGCCGAAATAGAAGCACAAGACATACATCAATCCGCCGTTTTAGGTGCAGTCACGGTTGCGAACGAAGTCAAATTTGTAGATAAAATTTTAGCACAGTGCGTCAAATTCATTGAGGAAAATTCATCAGTTGTTTTAGTTGATTATGAGACTGAATTTTTCTTTTAAAATAAGAGATTTTCTCTATCTGCAGGAGGTCAGTGGACATGTTAGAAAATAGAAGACAGGACCGAGTTGGAGCTCTTATACAGAGGGAGTTAGGAGAAATTATTCACCGTGTTGTGAAAGATCCGCGCATCGCCTTTTGCACTGTTACCCATGTAGACGTGTCTTCTGACCTTAAATATGTAGATGTGAAGGTGAGTGTTATCGGTGATTTAGAACAAAAGGAAGCAACCCTTGCAGGACTTAAAAGTGCCTCAGGGTTTATTAGACGTGAGATGAGTCGGCGTTTAGCACTTAGATATTCGCCTGAATTGCGGTTTAGTTTAGATGATTCGGTGGACCATGTTATGAAAATAGATGGACTTCTCAAACGAATTGAGACCGAAGAAGAAGTGCCAGAAAATTCAGCACAAGATATTAGCTGAGATGGATAGTTTCCGAGCGCTCCTAACCCTATTTGAACAATATCAGACGTTTGCAATTTCTACACATGTTAATCCGGATGGTGACGCAATAGGTTCCGAATTAGCATTGTACCTATTTCTGGAGAAGTTAGGGAAGACCGTAAAAATCTATAATACAGATTTGGTTCCAAAAAAGTACCAGTTCCTTCCATATTGGGAGAATATTGAGGATGCTAAGGCATCTACAGATTTTTGCCCAGAAGTATTAGTTATTTTAGATGCAAGTTCACGAGAACGGATTGGACCTTCTCTGAGTAAACGCTTGATTCCCACGCATGCTGTCGTAAATATCGACCACCACATTACTGCGGAGGATTTCGGAGACCACAACCTGATTGTACCTACTGCTTCATCAACAGCAGAGATCATTTACAAGTTTATTAAATCCACACAGGTGCCGATTGATGAAGCATCTGCATTGTGTCTATATACTGGGTTAATGTTTGATACTGGGTGTTTTCGCTATAGCAATGCAACACCAGAAACCCATCGAATCGCGGCGGATTTAATAGAAATCGGGGAATTTGCCCCAGATGAAATTTATCGTCAAGTTTATGAGCATGTGCCACTGGAAAAAATTCACTTGTTGGGACAAACCCTGCAAACCTTAGAACTTACTCCTGATAACAAGATAGCTTGGGTTTTGGTTACGCAATCAATGCTGAATCAAACCCAGACAACATTGGATGATGTAGAAGGTTTTGTCAATCAGATTCAAGCAATTGAAAATGTTGAAGTTGCTATTTGTGTTTGCGAGTTGCCAGATGGAAAAACCAAGGTAAGCCTACGCAGCGAAGGTCGTGTTGATGTTGCTGCACTTGCAGCGGAATTCGGCGGTGGTGGGCATGAACGCGCTTCAGGGTGTCGTATCAATCTACCATGTGCTTCTGCTATAAAGGAACTTGTGGCAACTGCTAAACGACATATTCAAGAAATTTGTTGATATTTGTAGTGTTCGTCCATAAATACACTACGCCTACTCCGCAAAGTATATTACTGAGGAAGTAACAATTAGTGGAGAAAAACTTTGCAAACTTATTATAATTTGGAATCCATTCCTGAATTGACACAAGACTCGGTTGTTACGTTTGGCGTATTTGACGGATTGCATATCGGTCACCAAGATGTTCTTGAAACAGTTCGTGCACGTGCCGATGCCGATGAACTTGTAAGTATTCTCTTTGGGTTCTATCCACATCCTTTAACTTTCCTTGCACCGGAAAAATGTCCGCCTGTTCTAATGTGTTTGCCAAAACGCATCGAAATTCTTGAACAAATCGGGATTGATATTGCAATTTTTGTTAATTTCAATGAACAGATCGCTTCAATGTCGCCAAATACCTTTGTAAATAATGTATTACTTGAGTTGTGCCGCGCTAAACATGTGATTGTTGGTTACGCCTGCCAATTTGGAAAAGATAGGGAAGGTAATGCGGCGTTTTTAGAATCTATGGGGGAAGAGGCGCAATTTGGGGTTACAGTTGTTCCACCGACTCAACTAAACGGTTTGCCGGTGCATAGCACGCGCATCAGGCAAGCAATTGCAAGAGGAGATCTTTGCTTAGCATCGCAACTGTTAGGAAGAATCTATTCTTTGAGTGGCACCATTATACAAGGTGACGGGCGCGGTAGTCAACTCGGTTTTCCAACTGCGAATATTGAACCAGGTGAGCAGCTCTGCCCTCCGAACGGGGTTTACGCAATTCGTGCGAAATTAGCGGATCGCTGGTTAAATGGTGTGGTGAATATCGGAATTCGCCCTACATTTAATGGAACAAAATTCCAAGTAGAGAGCCATTTTTTTGAATTTGATGAAGTCATATATGGCGAATCTGTTGAAATATTCTTCGTTGAAAAAATTCGCAGTGAACGCAAATTCTCAAATATGCGTGCTTTGGTGCAGCAGATCCAAAGAGATATTACTGTTGCGGAAGAAATTCTTTCACAACAACCTAAAGTACATCTATAGGAGAATCATTTTGTTCTCCTATAGCCTCAATTTCCAACTCAAGTGTCTCTTCTGTAGGAGCGACCTCTTGGTCGCGACTTCACAAATAAAATGGAAAAGGTAAATACTTAATAATTTATATTACAGTGAATTCCGACAAATGTAACCATCTAAAGCCTATTTCCTACCCATAGCACCCCTCTACGTATAACTTCCTGAAAACTCGGATTTTCAAGTACAGCCATATCATGTCCTAACGCGAAATAGAAAACTTTACCCCCGCCATACTTATGGTGGAATGCCATGACGTGGGTTTCATCCTTCGTGTGATCATAAGCGGACATCAGGTGTTGTGAAATGTCAGGATTGTGTTTCAGATAGTAGAGTTCATCTGTCACCTCAAAATCAGCTAATCCAATGGAAATAGGGTGTTCAGAGTCGCTCACATTAACTGTGAAGTCCATATAAGGGCTATGCCCATTGAAAAACCCATTGAGCATACCGTGATAGCCTTCAGATTCTCGGAAAGAAGCAGCTGCCGTGTGCAATCCAAAAAATCCTCCTCCCGAACGAATATAGTTGAGCAACCCTGTCTCTTGTGCCGCTGTTAGTTCCCCGACATCGGTATAGAAAAGCACAGTATTATATGCTTCAAGACCGTTTGCAAGTACATTGTAGTCCCGCGAAAAATCCGCTTCAATGCTATCGTTATGATTGAGCATCGTCGTTAAGTACTGTCCATTTCCTTCATGGTCGTGATAAATTCCTTCTGTTCCGACAAAGATAAGTGATTTAAGTGTTTCCATTCTACCTCCGTTAATTGTTTGGCATCACGAGAACTTTTACGGACCCGTGTTCATCACGTCCCGCTGCAACTGCAAATGCTCGGGTAATCTCGTCCAAGTTGAATCGGTGTGTAACCAAAGGACTTGGGTCAAGTTTGCCAGCGGCAAGCAAATCAATAGCAATTTGAAACTCGGTTTTGCCGCCGCGCCGGCCGTAACAAAATGACCATATTACCGTCAGTTCACGGCTGCGGGCAAACCGTTCTGAAAAGGTGAGTGGTGCGCCATGTCCACCTACCATGCAGACGCGTCCGCGTTTTGCTGCTATCTGGGTAGCTTGTTCCAAGGTATTTGCCTTGCCGCCGACTGCTTCAAAGACTACATCAGCCCCACGTCCACTGCTCCAATCCATGATAGCTTCCACAGCATGGGTCTTATCTACATTAATTGGCACGGCATCAACAGCGTCGTGTGCAATTTGTATCGGTGTATCCGGTTTACCTAAAACGGCAATAGATGTCGCCCCCGCAATATCCGCTACCTGCGCAATTGTCAACCCGACTGGACCGCTTCCTATGATGGCAACGCGGTCCCCTGGAGACACCATTGCTCTATTAACGGCATGCACTGCAACAGCATATACCTCTGCCAATGCTCCGCCTTCAGCGGAGACGCTATCAGGAAGGGGATATGCATTTGAGGTGCGTGCAACCATAAATTCAGCAAAACCGCCGCCAGCATGCCGTAAATTTGCGCAGATATTGTAATAGCCATTGTAGCATTCTGGGCAGTTGTTGCATGGACTAATCGGTTCAATTGCGACACGTTCTCCTGCTTTATGTTCAGCAACATCTTTTCCTATGTCAACAATTTGTCCTGCTAATTCATGCCCACCGATACGTGGTGATAAAGGTTTGTCTGGCTGATGATGATATCCATGTAGATCGCTTCCACAGATACCAGCTGCTTCCACCTGAACCAATACCTGTCCTAATGCAGGCGTTGGGTCAGGGACTGTTTCAACTCTAATATCTTTTCCACCGTAAAATTGCGCTGCTTTCATATTCACCCTCACATGTGCAAAAAGTCTGTTTTAAAACATAGCGTAGGTGTAAGATTACGTCAACGGTTACCCATTTCGATTCCGTGTTCAATTCTTCTGATCTTGTTTACAATATCTATGTGCTACGTTTGATGTACTGCCATCCATCAATAAGCACGGGAAACCCTCGAATGAGACACATAACAACAGCAACATAGGCAATGACTACAGACACCAATGAAAATGTATTAATGACAGTGGTATTAATGAATGAGATATTTAGGGTGGCATTCTCGCGACTGAGAAAATCCACAATAGGAAGGAAAAGAAACACCAGCGTTTTGGCTAATCCATATAACCCACGAGAGAATCGAGAACTCGTCAATGCTCGTGTCCAAGCGGCTGACATCATTTCAAATGGGGTTTTTCCATCTGTAAGTGCAAAGCCACGGATACCGTCAGTTAGAATTCCGCGCGTCACAACTACTATAGGCATCCAATACGGAATAAAGTCAATAATAAATGCAAAGTAAATCCAGAATACATTTTCAACAATCCTATCAGCAGCAATATCAAAGACAGCACCAAATTTTGAGGTTTGGTTATGTTTGCGAGCAACAATACCGTCTACAGAATCAAGTATAAAAATAATAAGGATGGTTATAATGCACGCAATATCTATATACGGATGTCGTCTGAAGATAGCGATAACAATAAAGGTTAAAAAGAGGCGGAAAAGCGTTATTGCGTTTGCGGTCATGCTGGCTCATTCTCCAGATTCTGCTTCAGGATAATCAATAACAGTAAGTTCTATTCTTCTCACAGATTCATTGATCAATCTATATGTGCCAAATTGAGAATCCGTGTTTCGTAACGGTATTTGCCTTTCTGTGGATATATTAGCAGAATTTTCTTTGAATATCAAGATTTTTTACAGAGCTACATGTTCTGTTTAGATGAAATCTTCATTTTTGAGATTAAATGTGTTAGCATTTTCACATTTCTTAAGCAGGCGGGTGTGTAAAGTTTAGGTTATAAGGTTATGCTGCTTGTGTGAGTTGATTCCAATATCGGTTCCACGCACTATTTTCATGACCCACCGTAAGGAAAGCACGGCATTGATACCTTTCTCATTCCATTTTATAGATGCTCGCTTACACCTTTGTCCCACGATTGAAATCGCGCCTACGGTAAAAAAAATATAGACTTACTATACATTTACCGAATGACAGAAAGTTTACCTACCTGACGTCCTGTTTCGGCTTCTAATACATAAATATAAACACCATTGCTGACTCCATCTAACGACCAAACTTTTCTGCACTTGTTCCCTGCTGTGTCATCTTCGGTTGGAACAAGGGATGCGATGCGGTTACCCGATACATCATAAATGTCAATACGGCTATCCGCAGGCAATCTATCAAACGTAACCTGATTGCACCGTGCAGGATTTGGATAGACAATCATGCCTGCATGGGATTGTGTAGGAAATTCCACTGCTAATGTTCTCCCATCTTCAGGAATTTCAGCACCATTTATGTTAGAAAGTTGGAACGTTTCAATCTCATAATAGTAATTTGCATTAAATACACCGTTGGAAAATGTTAACAAGACCCTTTTACGTGACCTATCAAATATAGCAGATTGTGGTGCATAATATTTTGTGTCACTCAATTCTGTTTGATCGTCGTTCTGTGTTTTTTGTCGGTGGAGTCTATAACGCGAAGGGTTCGCTGTAGAAATATCCATCGGTTTGTCAAACGTTAATAAAATTTGATGTGGTGGGGAATAGACAGCTGAACTCATTTGCGGGGGCTCGGTTGGAATGACAGATACTGGATCATCTCGATTTGAAACTTCGCCGCTTTCACTTTGTGAGACATTACCGTCAGAATTCTTAAAAATGGCGAGTGCGTTTTCACTATTAAACAGCAATTCATTGGTATCATCATTATCAATATCCGCAACAATTGGATTGAAAGTAGTAGTTGCTGGATGGTGCCAGATAGGGCGGTAAGATATACCATCGTATTGCACAAGGTAAAAGTTTGGAGAAACGGCAATACACAATTCATTTCTACCATCGTTGTTAGCGTCTGCAATAGTTATTCCACTCTCCTCATCTTGAAATTGCCGAATTCGTTGGTGCCATACTATGTGGTAGGTATCGTTACCATCTGATTTAAAAATTGTAAAAAGCCAATGTTGGCGAGGTAGATCAGATTCCGTTGTCCAGACTTTTGCACCTACAGCAAATTCTGGGATGGTGTCACCATCCATATCGCCAGCAGCAAAAAGTTGCGGTAGTCCATCTGGAAGAGTGCCTACCCATGTTTGTTGGTATTGATCGTTCCCCACATTTTCATAGATAAATAATTCCCCATCACTGTCTCCAGCTAAAATTTCTATCTGTCCATCTGCATCAAAGTCGCCTGTGGCGAATCTGGTATCAATTCCGTTTTTTCCTTGTGTTGGGTTATTGAGTATGGCTATGTTGCTATAACTATCATTACCGTTTGCTTCGTAAACCCAAATAGAATTGGTGGCATTATGACGCGAAAAAATTTCCGGTTTACCATCTAAATCCATATCCGCAATCGTTCCACCCCAAATTCCGTTTGCTTTCCAGATTCGCACGGTCGGGAATGCCCTATGTGCAGGCTGTTCCAGTAAAAACGTAAACGTTTCTGTATTTGTTGATGTATTGCCTAAAAGTTCTATGAGTCCATCTCCATCGGTATCTGCAGTTGCCCAAAAACGTGATACAGATTGATCAAGTGAAGAAACCATGACAGGATTTCCATTATTATCCATTTCAAAAATATGGGCAGCGGTTGTGCCGGTTTCGACTCCAATCAGTTCTAATTTTCCATTTTCATTTATATCTTTAGGTGCGACAATTGCATGCAATCCGAGCTGTGCAGACGAAGTTTGGTTTAGATGAAACGGTTGAATCTGTCTATCATTCAATGTAATTGGGTAAAATTGACCGTCGTTATCATCAATTCTTATGAGCCCAGTACGGTTTTTTACTGTAAGACGATACAAGTATTCACCTGACGGTAGCCCTAACTCGGACAGATAAATTACATGTTGTCGGTTCACTGAATCCGAATATGCTACCCGTAACGAAGAATTATTGGATATTTGTGGCTGATTTTCTGACTTTGAAAAGATCTCAACTGCCCCAGTCGTTAGCACATCTGTCTGCCAGATGATCGTAGGATCAAAGTGGTTACCTGATATCCATACCGATCCCTCATGTTTGGAAATTCGGGGTAGTGTATGACGAATTTCAACAACCACTTTGTCTCTGATAGTTTTTCCATTTCTATCTTTAACACTAAGCCGCAACGCGTAAATACCTTCCTCCAATGCTGAGATGTCCCACTCGTGAAGAACGGTATTATATTTCGGTTTTGTTTGTGGGAATCCTATTCGAAACCAAAGATCAGGTGTTTCAGAGATACCGTATTCAAGCCAGTATTGGGTAATTCCTTTGCCACCAGCACTACCAAAAATCTCAATTGTGTTGCTATTCTCCGATACTTCCGTTTGTGGGTTTGTTTTGATGGCAATGTGCGCGGTGAGTCCGATATGTTCAGTCAATGCATCGTATGCATCAACAAAACCTGCTCCAACAAGATTTGTGATGGAGAGTTCTCTCGTTGTGCCAGTTAACCATTGCTGAATTTCTGTGTTGCTACACGATGGATTCGCGGAAATTAATAAGGCAGCAACACCAGAAACATGGGCAGCAGCCATTGATGTGCCAGATCGGAAACTATATCCATGAGAAGATTGATCAGTGTTGAGATCCGTACTCAAAATTTCTTCACCCGGTGCAGCAATATCTATTGAAGCACCAAAATTGGAATTCCCCAATTGGAGATTTCTATCAAGTGAAGCAACAGATAATACCGTGTTTAATGCCGCGGGATAATATGCGCCTGGCTCCGGCGAATTCCCGGCTGCAGCCACCAGAATACATCCACGATTGTAAGCGTACTCCACTGCATCTTGAATTAGGAATGCGTTTACTGTATCTCCTAAACTCAGATTGATAACGTCAGCACCGTTATCAGCGGCGTAAACAATAGCTGCAGCGACATCATCATTTTGTAAGAATGCACCTGTTCCAAACCGAAAGCCTGCTCGCAGCGGCATCAAACGACACTGCCAAGCAACACCAGCAATTCCGACCCTGTTATTTGCCTCGGCAGCGATAATCCCGGAAACATGCGTGCCATGTCCCGTTTCATCATCAGGTTCATTATCGCGGTACTTCCAATCGCCGATACCTTGCAATGTAGGCGCATCGCTGAAATCCCACCCGTTAATATCGTCAACATAGCCGTTCTGATCATCATCAATACCGTTGGCAGGTATTTCGCGCGTGTTCTGCCAAAGTTGATTCCGAAACTCAGGATGTTCAACGATGATACCACTATCCACAACTGCCACTACAACAGATGGTTTTCCCTGTTCAATACTCCAAACATTTGGTAAATTCATCGCCTTTAGATTCCACTGTTCATTGTATCGCGGGTCGTTAGGAGTCGTCTCTGCACAGAACCGATTGAGTCTGTTCATTTCAACGGTTTCAACTGATGCATGTTCCGCATACTTTTGTTTCAACTGTTCTAACTGAAAAGTGGTCGGAAAACGGACAATGTAAACACGACTGAGCAATGGATGTTGTCCGGCAGGTGTCGTTGATGGGAAAACAGGCAAAATTGATTCGGCCCCCAATTTTTCGCTAAATACGCTGAGTTGTGCAAAAGTGCCATCTGAATGCAAACGGACAATGATTTCTCCCGGAGTGTTTGTCATCTCAGAGAGACTGTGTGAATGTGAAAAGGATTGAATTTGTTCTGAAGCCTCAGTTGTGATGATATTCAGTGAATATATTAGGAATATGAAGAGATAAAAATGAATCCAATATTTTCTCATTAATTTGGTATAACCTTCCGTTTTGAATTTTTGTTGTAAATCTACTGTTTTTTCTTCAGAAAAGAAACTACCGTAAACCGAATAATTATGAATACGTTGATACAATCAATAAATTGCAATTTCGCATGTAATCTGTTATAGTTAATTGTATTGAATCTGCGTAGGAAAAACAACTATTATCGTTGTGCTGAGGAGTAACACAATGAAAGCATCAGAACTGATTGTAAAATGTTTGGAGAATGAGGACGTTGACTATATTTTTGGACTACCGGGTGAGGAAAATATGGATATGTTGGATGCTTTGTTAGAATCCAAGATCCAATTCATTCAGACACGGGATGAACGCGGTGCCGCATTTATGGCAGATGTGTACGGTCGTCTGACAGGTCGAGCAGGGGTGTGCCTTGCGACGCTTGGTCCCGGTGCGATGAACCTTGTTACTGGTGTTGCTGATGCGAATATGGATAGAGCGCCTCTCGTTGCTATCACAGGGCAAGCAAGTTTAGATAGAATGCATAAAGAATCGCATCAATACATGGATGTAGTTTCAGTTTTCAAACCGATGACAAAATGGAATACGCTTGTGCATCTACCTGAAATTATTCCGGAATCAATCAGTAAAGCCTTTAAGACCGCAACGGGGGAAAAGCCTGGCGCAACACACATTGACTTACCAGAAGACGTGGCAAAGATGCAAGTAGATGCCGAACCTATGCGGCACGATTTCCCCAGTGAAGCGGAGCCTATTGCCTCTTGTCTTGAACGTGCAGCACAATTGATCAACGATGCGAAACAACCGATTATCCTTGCAGGGAATGGCGTTGTCCGCCAAAATGCATCGCGGATTCTCACACAATTTGCAGAGATGACAAATATTCCGGTTGCACATACCTTTATGGGAAAAGGCAGTATTCCGTGGACGCATAGACTCTCGCTCCTTAGCGTTGGACTCCAAGCAAACGATTTTGTCTCTTGCGGGTTCGACCGCGCAGACCTCGTCATCGCTATCGGTTATGATATTGTTGAATACCATCCGCGCCTATGGAATCCTAATCGTGACAAAAAACTGATTCACATTGATACAGAACCGAGCGAAAGTGATGCCTCTTATGTCACGGATGTAGAAATGGTCGGGAACATCAGACAGAGTCTCAGGCATTTGATGGCACAGGAAATTTTTCCTAAAGACGCAGAATATGCTTCAAACACCTTGCGAAAAATAATCCTCGATCAACTTTCTGAACATCGCGATGACAAAGAATTTCCGATTAAACCACAAAAAATATTAAGTGATATTCGTTCTGTACTTGCTGAAGATGATATCCTCATCTCTGATGTTGGGGCGCACAAAATGTGGATTGCTCGTATGTATCCGTGTTATCAACCGAATACCTGTATCATCTCAAACGGGTTTGCGTCTATGGGAATAGCAGTGCCGGGGGCTTTTGTGGCAAAACTCATCTATCCTGAACGGAAATGTCTCGCTGTTTGCGGGGATGGCGGTTTTCTGATGAACTCTCAGGAACTTGAAACCGCTACGCGAGTCGGTGTGCCGTTTGTTACACTTATTTTTAACGATGAAGCGTATGGACTTATTGAATGGAAACAGATGAACGGGTTTGGTAGACCCGCACATATTGATTTCACGAACCCGGATTTTGTGAAATACGCTGAAGCGTTTGGTGCTAAGGGTTATAGAGTTGAAGGTAGTGACGAACTGGTTCCAATATTAAATGATGCATTCAGCCAAGATGTGCCTTCGGTTATTGATTGTCCTGTGAATTATGCTGAAAATCTACGATTGACAGAGGAACTTGGTCACTTGACATGCCCGATTTAATGGTATAAAGATTAAGTGTTGGGTTCACTTACATATTTCCCTTGGTGTCAACTTGAGAAAGCATTATATCCTACCAGGGTGGTCCGCTAAATTGACAGTTATAGGTTTCGCGGCGTTCTATCCCAACCTACGCATTACTTTATTTTAAAAGGAGGAACTTTACTAAAAATGGCAGTTTCAACAATTGAATGGGCAGATGGTCAGATAAAGTTAATAGATCAAACACTGCTGCCCAATGAATTCAAACAGATTTATTGTGATGACCTCCCGTCTATTTGGGAGGCGATTAAATCTTTGCGCGTGCGAGGTGCACCTGCGATCGGCATCGCCGCGGCTTTAGGCGCTGTGCTCGGTATTTGGGATTCTACAGCAGAAACTTATGAAGCTTTTGCAGCAGAACTCAAGTCCGCAACCGATTATCTTGCGACATCACGGCCGACAGCCGTAAATCTCTTTTGGGCACTTGATAGAATGACGAGAACAGCGGAAGAGAACAAAAACCTTTCAGTTCCTGAACTCAAAGAGGTGTTGCTTGCAGAAGCGAAGGAGATTATTGAAGAGGATAAAGCGATGTGTCGTGCTATTGGACAACACGGCATGGCGTTGCTCAATGAAAACGATACGATTTTGACACATTGCAACGCTGGAGGTTTAGCCACGTCCGACTATGGCACAGCGTTAGCCGTGATGTTCAGTGCACACGAAGCAGGCAAGCAGATACAGGTCTACGCCGATGAAACACGCCCTCTGTTGCAAGGTGCGCGTCTCACCACGTGGGAACTGATGCAGGCTGGGATTGACGTAACGCTTATCTGTGATAATATGGCTGCACAAGTGATGAAAGAGGGTAAAATTCAGTGTGTTATCGTCGGTGCGGATCGGATCGCTGCTAACGGAGATACTGCGAACAAGATTGGCACTTATAACGTTGCTATCCTTGCACAGGCACATGAAATTCCCTTCTACGTCGCCGCTCCGACATCAACGTTAGACTTTGCGCTTGCAACAGGTGCTGAAATTCCTATTGAACAACGTTCCGCGGAAGAGGTGACAGAAGGTTTTGGAAAACTTACCGCACCTAAAGGCGTAAAGGTTTACAGTCCTGCTTTTGATGTCACCCCTGCGGCGTTAGTCACGGCGATAATCACCGAAAAAGGTGTAGCACGCGCGCCTTATACGGAAAACCTAAAGGCATTACGCGACGCATAAATTAAGCATTATGCTGCTTTGGCAATGTTAGCCCGTGTGCCGCTGATATCAAAACATGCGTACTGATTTGTATGCATAATCTGTGTGGCAAAGGTCATCGCTTGTTTTTCGGTCATATATCCGTCTGTAATTTCTGCTTCAAGTGCACGTTTAATTTCGTTTCGTGCTTGAATTGCATACGCCATTGCGCTGGTTGGCCACCCTGTGTCGCCTCCAAATGCGAATAACTTATTTGATGGCACTGCATGAATGCACCGCCGCAAAAAATCACGCGAACTATACGGGTCTATGCTCCATGCCCAGCAGAAATCAACCCAAATGTTGCGGTAGTGTTTCGCGAGCGCGACCAATTCATCATTGTAGGGATAAGCGATGTGCATCAGGACAAATTTTGCGTCCAGGTAGCGAGCGAATAAAGCACACATATTTCCTGCGGGGATGCGACTTACCGGCATCCGATTATTCCCTGCGTAGTAGCCTGTGTGAATTTTAAACGGGAGATTGTGTTCAATTGTGAGTTCAACACCGCGCGCCCAACACCAATCACCAAGACAGAGCCGTGTCGCTTCGTCTATTTCCTCTGCGGGTTTTGTCAGCACTGCATTGAGCGCAGCGGATGCGTCAGCATCGCTCCGTTCAATCCAGTTGAGTGTTCGGTTGTAAGCGTGTTGCGCTTTTACTGCGATAGCACAGCCAGCATGTTTAGCGAAAATCGCCTCCATGCTGCTTTTCAATGAGGCGAGGTCTTTGACTTCTACGCCTGTTTCAGCATGGATAGCATTTGGATCAACCTGCCCATTACAGAAAGTTGCCCATGAAAGGTCATATAGGAAAAAATCGAGACCGGATGTGTCTGGTGTACACTGCCAACTAAAGTCATCTGTTTGGATATGATCAAGTTTCGCAAGGTCGTGTAAGATATGATAGCGTTTGCCTGGCGTGCAAATTGTCTTCAGTTTGTCTTGTGCTTGTGCAAGCCCGTCACCAGTTAGTTCATCAAGTCCATAAATGTGTTTAGCAATGAGACTGACAGCTTCGCCGTACCCGGTAAATTGTGTCGCTTCCCATGCTGCTTGTATACCTCCAAACCGAGATTTGATGTCTTTGGATGAGTCCATCAGATTGCCCATTGCTTCTGAGGTGGCCCCTGCGGTAATAAGGTCTGATGGCACATAATTTCCAAATAAGTCTTGTAAGATATCAGGGCCATTTTCAACCCAGTCATTTTCACGCCGCATGTGTTCATGGGTATCAACTAAACGGATAGATTGAATATGATGTGTTAAATCTGTTGCCATGGAAATGCTCCTTTTGTCGTGTTTAAGCATCGGTTAACGAGGCAGGGCATGTGATGTTAAAATATCATTCTTCCCTATAAAAACTTTAAAATTCTGACAAAATTTGTCCTTATTGTATTTCATTCTTGACAAATCAATGAAATTATGATTTACTATATGATAATAAAATTTCTTAACGTATCTCCGCTCTTAACCGATTAATATGATAAAGCGGTGAAATGTTGTGTTTTAACATTTAAAGTGTTAATGACGAAGTGTTCTCCTTATTATAGAGAAAATGTGTTGTTATGTCAAAAGAAACGTCCAATTTGGGCGAAACAATTCTCAATGCTAATATCTGGTGGTTGTCATATTTGAAAAAGTTGAAAAAAGGATAATTTTATGTGTGAAGTGTTGGATATATTCTCCTACGCAATGCCACCTGAATAAAATGCTCGCGCACGGACGCGAATGGTCATAGGCATCTTCCCGATGCGGAGGAAAAACCCAGGAGCAGATAATGCCTACAGGACGAATTAAGTATTACAATTTGGATAAAGGATTCGGATTTATTGCACAAGATAGCAGCGAAGAGGATGTATTCTTACATAGTTCAGCGATTAAGTACGCAGAATGTGAGGAACTTCGAGTTGGGCAACGGGTGAAGTATACTGTTGTTGAAGGTGAAAAAGGTTTAGTTGCTAAAAACGTTGAAGTCTTACTAACACCAACAGAACGGAGATGGTTGAGACAAGGTAAAACTATCATCCCACGCGGATATTCCGGATTCCCGTCTCAAAATCAGGATCAGTTTCTTGATGAAAATGATAGACTCTCCGATGAAGCAGTAGACGAGAATTCTGATGCGAACGCTAAATTCACACAAGAACGGTGGCGAAAACAATCTTCAAAAGAAGGTTCTACTACACAAACCGAAAAAGGGTCAGAACGAAAAGAACACACTTCCAGGCAGCTAAGTTTCGGTGACCTATACATCCTTAAACAAATAAACTTTGAAACACCAATGTTTTTTGCCCTTTACAATGATGTGCAATTGCCTGCTATCGTTTTAGAAATGACGCTTACTGGATTAACGCTCAATTGTAACGGTAATGAAAAGGTTGTACCAAAAACTGAGGTGAAGTATTGTTATAAAGATGTTGACGCAGAAAACGTGATGGCGCTTCTTCACTATAATGAAGACATCAAAACGAAACAACTCAAACCTGCCCTCTCTCAAGATGAGGCATACGTTATTGATGCAGAAACGATTCGAGATGCTCGGAAAGATGGGAATTCAATTGAAATAATTCTTCGTGAAGGCGAAATTTTTCAGGGTACAGTTGACTGGATCAGTCCGTATGAAATCAAATTGGTGTTGAAAAACGGTGCTAAGGTAGTTGTTTTCCGGCATGCTATCTGTGAGTTTGCTTTAGTTAAAGGGGAAATTTAAGATGGAAACACAACCTGAACATGTAACTCAGCATGTAATGAAGGCTTATAACGAACTTGTTGCAGAAATAGATCAAGATATTAAACGAGTCCGTGAAGAATATGGTCGTTTTCCCTGTCCATCGGATTGTTTTCAATGTTGTCGTAATACCTCAACAATCCCAATTAGTGAAGTGGAAGGACGCGATCTCAAAATTGCTTTGGATGCACTTCCAAAACAGATACGCGAACATATTCGCCAAAAAGCGCAACAAACCATCAAGGTATTAGAGGCACAGGGTTATACCGTTGAAAATATGATAAAAGATTCTGGGATGGAAGCGATTGAAGTGGTCAAGGGAAAATCATTTGGCGAATGCCCAATGCTTATTGGTGGCGTTTGTTCTGTTTACGAACATCGCCCAGTGATATGTCGTGTATGGGGCTATCCGATTGATAACGGCAAAGAATTAGCGTGCTGCAAAAAGACCTTCATTGGACAACATAAAAACTATGAACCCGTGAAATATGCCGACTATTGGCAAAGGTGTAAAAAACTTAGCGAGGCACTCGGTGCTGTCCAAAAAACACCAAACTGCTATTTGGTTTCTCAGTTAATAGAGGAATAAATGTCGGTAGATGCTAAGGATTGGGAAGGTAACTAAGTAGTAGAGTCAGAAAGTTCGCGTAGAAAAGTGAATGTATAAATTCCAGTCTTGTGTCCGTCGCTCCACATTAACTGAATAGCGTAGCGTCCTACCCGTTGAATCTCTACCAAATGTAGTTTTTCCCAATATTCTTCTGATGGTAACATCTTAAACGGGTCATCTTCTTGTCTCACCGCATCACACCTTGCACACGGACAACGCTCCCGGAGTAATCGGTATGTGTGTTCACTCCGATGTCCATCTTTCCATTGAATAGCTAAACTATGCGGCAATCGTTTGATTTCGGTAGGTTGAAATTCCTGCATTTGGAGTCAACGGGATGTCAATCTACAGCACATTGACGAGTACTTCAATTGACAAACCAATTGCCCTCTTTCAAGATCATAGGAAGTAATCTGCATTGATTTGTGTAAAATGTTCCCATTCTTCGGGGACATCTTCTTCCATAAAGATTGCTTCAACGGGACATTCCGGTTCACACACGCCACAATCAATACATTCTTCAGGGTCAATGAAAAGTTGATTCACCTCTTCATATTCGTCTGGCGCATCCGTTGGATGCGGATGAATGCAGTCCACGGGACATACATCAACACAAGCATTGTCTTTCAGGTCAATACAAGGCTCACAAATTACATAAGTCATTGTATAAATTCTCCTTTCGTTAGGATTTATACCAATTTCGCCTCATGAACGTAGGGGTATTCTAACTTCAATAAATAATACTACATAGAATTTAGTTTGTCAAATATTATTTCAGATTTCTGTAACCTATTTCATAATTCAACGTTGTCTGAGATTTTAGGTCTTCTTGTTAGTAAAAAACAATATGCAGGCACAAAGGTATATCTTGACAATACGAGTGAACACAAATCTAAAGTAAGATAGGGGGTATTGGGAGCATTACTATTCCACAGCAACAATTGAAATTTTCCAACGGTCTGCTTGTTGGAACAGAGTCTCTGGCTCCATAACAAAGGTCCGTCCTGCTTCAACAGCCAAAACGCTACCCTTTACAGCATGCAGTGTCTCAAGTGTTTGCATGCCTACAGTCGGAACATCAATACGGAAATCGTGGTTTTCCGCAGCAGCTTTTGCGACTACAACGCCTTTTCCGCCTAAGTCTCCACCTCTCTGAATTGTCGTATCTGTTCCTTCAATTGCCTCAATTGCAAGGTGAATCTGATTTTTGATGACAACAGTCTGTCCGACATCCATGTTCGCTATCTGTCGTGCTGTTGCTATTCCAGTTTTTATATCGTCCCACTGCGCAGCGTTTGGCTCGCGCTTCGTGAGCACACCGGGTTCCGGTAATAAATGAGATAGAAAATGATCCTGATTTAGGATAGAAAGCCCTGCATTTTGAAAGTGCGTGAGGACTGCTGAAATAAGTGCGGCGGGTTTTTGGTTGCGGTTCTGAGCCAAAATCTTGAGTGCGATTGCATCAACTTGGAAGGGACGTAACAGGATACTTCGCTCAATTTTTCCTATTATGACGAGTTCTTTTACATTTAAATCGAGAAGTTTTTGTGTAATTTTCTGAATCTGTCCGACACCGTAAGAGTAGACTTCACACGGTATCTCAGTAAAACGTTGCTCATCTGTTTTTGTGATTTGTATAATGATTAGTTTCCGTCCCTGTGAGACAGCGTTTTTCGCAACAAGGACAGGAAGTTCACCTGCTCCTGCTATAATGCCGAGTTTTTCTACATCGTTTGTTCCGTTCATGCAAATTTGTGATTTGTCTTACAATCTATAGTTTTTATTTACCCTTCTTAATAAACTATACTATTAAGAAGGGTTCTTTTTTATTCTATTAAAGGATACTGCATTTCTATGAATTTGTCAAATTTTTAATGAAAAATAGTTCAATATACCCAAAAAAGCAGATATTTATTTCTCTAAACATCTTTTTTTGAAAAAATTGTAAAAAAAGTGTTGCAAAAAGAATTGCAGAGTTGTATAATACTTGTAACGACTAATAGTGTAAATCAATATGGGTACCCTTTTTCTAAAATTAAACTTTAGATTTACGCTTTAGTCGGCAAGGGTGCCCGCAATCATTCTTAAGCGGATACCCGATAATCAACCCGAACGCTACACATTAATAACGTGTAGACAATAATAGGAGGTAAAGTATGTATCGCGACATCTTTACAAACAAGTGGATACTCACAGGTATCGGTTTTCTTATTATCTTTGCTGGATTGTGTTATCTATGGTACCGATATGACACAGCACCCTACAGAAAACAAGCAGCCGAGCTTGATGAGATGATCCGTCGATCTGAAAAGCAACGAACCGCAACGGTTACCAAACCAATAGAACAGGTAGCCGATGCACCTGCGGATAGCAGTATGCCAACCGCAGATAAACCTATTCTTAATAAAGACGGTGCAAAAACGAATACCGACAAAGAAACGGTTCTCGTTGCTGCAGCGAATGACAACGCTGAAACCGTTCTCGTTTCACCACATGGGTTTGGCTCTTACCCTGAAATCCCAGCAGACTATCCAGTTCCCGATATTTTTGATTATGCGATGGATGTAGACCATGAGCTAATATATCGGGTTCTTGTGAAGTTATGGAAACTCGGTATTCAGTCTGAAGGTGGTCAACTTGTGAATGGACGCGTTTATCCCGTTATCAAAGGCATACTTTATGCTGAATGGAAGAAGGGTCCGATACCACCCGATGGTGAAGAGGTAGAATACTTATTGAATGCGTTGGGACATCCAGACGACATTCAAATAAGTAAAACTTCTGGACCTATTCTAAAAAACAATATTCCACCGAAGGTAAAAGTTCTCAACTTTTCGGATGGAATTGATCCTTACGAGTTTCTTGATTTGCCACAAAAAGGAGAAAATTAAAATGAAAAAATCAATGTTTCTTATCGTTTTCATAATACTGGGCCTGACCACAACAGTTTTTTCGTTGCGAGGCCCAGAAAACGGGCGATATACCAATCGGGACCGACAACTCGAACAAAGATGGAGGCCTTTACCAGGTGTCCCTTATGAATATATGACGATGCGTCAATATGCTGACGATTCTGATGGTCATTTGAGTTCCGAAAGCTCAATTGACGCATGTCAATGGCCTTTTTCAGTTGCACATTCTGTTGAGGCACGTATTCAGGTTAGCTCTAATGAAATTATTTAGGATACCGCGGATCCTGGAATGCCTTCGCCAATTTACATCATTCATGGGTAGAAAATCCAGGTATTGGCGATGTCAGTCGAGGCTCTTTTACAGGTACTGGCACCGCATACGCTTATCGAGTTGATATTGATTGGGGGGCTGAATACGACCCATCCAGTACGATGTGGGATTGTGGTGGATACGGTATGATATATGGTCGGCATCAAAGTAATAACGAAGAAAATTACTCGTATTCCTCTGTTACTTTTATGCCAAGCGAGGATGAGATTGAAATTAGAGGATGATAGCATCTACTATCTATTCCTTTCCTTATACCGCGTAATCGCACTGTGTTCAGCGCGTGCGTAATGTACCAATACAGGCAGGTATCCTTATTGGGTATCTGCCTTTTTTGCTGTTTGCGTTGATATGAAATACATGATATAATATAACGAATGATAACATCATGAAACTCACATAATCAAAATCGTTTTTAACGATTGTAATTGACCAAAACTGATTACTGTGTTTCTTTTTATGTATGGCGAATTGCATCAATTGGACTTAATTTTGCTGCTTGACTGGCAGGATAGTAGCCGAAAAATATACCGACAGCAGTGCCTGCAGCGACAGAAGTCAATACAGATTTTATGGTAATGACTGAGGGCCATCCGATCATGTCTTTCATGAATTTGCTAACTGCCCACGCGAAACCCTGTCCGACTAATGCGCCCAATGCAATACCGAGCACACTGCCAATGAGACATAAAAGGATTGATTCAGTCAGAAATTGGAAGCGAATTTGGTAGTTTTTTGCACCTACGGCTTTCCGTAATCCGATCTCCGGTATTCGTTCTGTAACTGAAACAAGCATAATATTTAGAATACCAATACCACCAACAATCAACGAAACAGATGCGATAATAACTAATACCAACCCTATAATAAAAATAGTCTTTTTGGCGCTCTCAATGCCTTTTTGTGCTTGCCATGTTCTGAAAAATGTGTCGTCACCACCATGGTTGCGTCTGATTACGGTTTGTACTTCTTTCACTGCTTGGTCTACTACAAGAGGACTTTTCGCTCGAACCATAATATGTCCGACGTTGTCGTGTCCCCAAAACCGGGTTTGTGCAGTCGTAATCGGAATAAAGATCATATTGTCATCACTTTTGCCTGCTTCTAAGCCAGGACCACGGCTTTCCATAATTCCGACCACAGTGAAACGTTTGTTATTAATCCCGACCTCTTTCCCGATGGGATCCATTCCCTTGAACTGCTCTTTCCAAACTTGTGAACCAATGACACAAACCTTATTCCAAAGGTCCATGTCCGTATCAGCAAGGAATCTTCCAACTTGCGTATGCCATTGCCGGACTCCTTGATATTCAACTGTAGTTGCACGCATATAGGTTGGTCGGTGTTTTCCCTCAATATCAAAGTTGATGTAATAACTTCCTTCTACGGTGGCTATTTCCACGGACGGGCACTGTTCCATAACATCGCGCAGATCCGTCATATTTAGATAATGCGGACTTGTGTTTCGTTGCCATCGATGATTGCGCCGGACGTATCCTGGACGGTAGACACCGAACATGCTGGGACCACCGATCTTTTCAAATTCTAACATAACGAGTTTTTCGGCACCAGCACCTAACGACATCATCGCTATCACACCCGAAATTCCGATCGTAATCCCCAAAAGTGTCAGAATCGTGCGGAGTTTGCTTGCACGAAGTGCCGAAAATGCTGTAATTAGGTTCTCAAGAATTCTCATTTTTCCTCACACGTAATGCATACAAACCTACGGAACATTAAACGGAATTTAAAGATGGACAACTAACGCATTGCATCTGTCAACGAAACGTGTTAAAATGGCAAAATCGGATTTATTCAATCAATACATATCCTACAGTATACCACAAAACCTAATCAAGTTGCAAATTTCTTGGAGACATATCAGTTGTGGAAACGAATTTTACCTATATTCCAAGCGGTACTTTGCTACCCTTTCCAGGCACACAAAAATCTATGGCACATCAAACTGAGTTAACAAAACTTGCTCAGTTTAGAAAGCAGGCATGGATCCAATTGGATTCTGCTACAATTCAGACGCGGCACCGACTGAAGGTTGTAGAGTTGCATTTCAAAGCATCAGAATCAGCTACATCTATCCAGAGAAACTTGCAAAATGCTTATGAAAATAGTGATATATCATTTAATCAATTCTATCTCGTTGCACTACCACAAACAGATGCTTTATTCTACAACGTCACTGACTACATTCAACGTTGTATAACATCCGATATTACAGTTGCCGAGCGGTTACGTGGTAGGACACTTCTTTACATCTATCAGTCTGAAGAAAACACGGATGATTTACTGAGTGATTCTGGTGTTAACGCCTATATAAAACGGTTTCTAACGAGTTATATAGGCTCTTATGGGACAGATGCCGTAATCGGTTTTGCTATCGAATTACCACGTTTCCTATCTGTGTTTGAAGCGGATGGTACATCAGTACCTTGGAGTAGCACGCTACTGGAACAAATTCACGAAGAAAACCTCCAAGATAACCATAGAACTTCCACGAATGTCCGTGGAAGTTTCCTGCCTTTTCTTTTTTATGATACGTATGATTCGTCCGTGATTAGAAGTGTTTTCTGGCAGGAACTGACATCCCTATTCGCGCAGTGTTTTCTGGGCGGGGTAAAAGATTTTTGTCATCAACATCGCTTAAAATTAGCGTTAACACTACCTGCAAGCGCGAGATTGTTGCAGTATGAGTTGGGAACACTATTGGAAAAGGTGGATTGCTCAATTCTTACTGCATCGGAGCTGGACACACCGAGGCGGTTTGTTGTTGCTAAGTCGGTATGTAGCAGGGCAAAATATGCTGGAATTTTTAGAAAAAAGGCATATACATTTTCCCAATGTCTCATTGATGCAACTTTCGGCTTCAATCAATGGATATCAAACCGTGTTAGCGAGAACCGTTACGAACCTCCTTCAAATGAATCTTTAACAAAATTACTACAAGTCGGGCATCCGAAACGGCCAATTTTGATGTTATCACCGACACAGAGTCTCTGGATGAAACCTGAGGAGAAACAGTGGAATAGTATAACAAAAGCATGGGGATGGTTGTGCCAAACGGTGTGGAACATGGGTTATGATTTTGACATCGTCTCTGAAGCGCAGCTTACCTATGCTACGGTGAAAAAAAAGGAAGGCATAATTTGTCTCAATGGAAAGAGATATCGCCTTGTATTGTTACCGAGTTGTTTATCCCTGCATGAAACGACTGTGCAACATTTAACAGAATTCTTGAAGGCAAAGGGAAGACTCGTTGTTAACGCACCTGTCCCCTATCTACTTAATGGTCGGGTTGGACTTGAACCATACCTGCTGGAACGCCTAATTTATAAACACCGGACTACCATATTAGATGGACCGCAAGGGGAAAGAGAGGTGGATCTTAGAAAAATACTAAAAAAATTGATTACACCGGCAATTTCGGTTTATACAGGACAAGAAAATCAACCAACGAAAGTAGTGCAGGCACATCACAGGGAGCACCGAAAATATCAAACGTTTTATCTGTTTAATACTGGAGACAAACCGATTGAAACATTGGTCGAGATTGATGGTGAAGCAGAATTGGTTGAAGAACAGCTTTTGCAAACAAGTGAACAAATACCGTTAACTTTTTGGAAAGCAAACGGAAAAACGTATTTGAATTGGGATTTTGACCATCAACAAGGCAGGCTATTAGTCATTTCTTAAATGCTTCAAACGATTTATGAGATGTCTCGCAGCATTAATCCCCAGTTATGTTAATAATGAAATATGTTATTGCAATGGTAGTAGAGGCAATAGTGCTAAACAATCCCCAATTGATTTGAAACCGCTTATGTACCTCTAAGATGTCCCCAGGATAAAGTAAAGTGGTGTCTGTGCCGGGTGTAAAAAGATGTTCAGTAGTCGTGCCATCTTGGCGATGGATGTGCAACTTCTTTCGATTCGCTTCTTTCTCAAAGCCTCCTGCTAATGCAATTGCTTTCTGTAACGTCAGCGGGCCCCGAACACGTTGCGCCCCGGGTGTACGCACATAACCGGTCACGTAGATGGGCTCTACCTTGAAGGCATTCGGAACAAACAACACGTCACCATCTAAAAGGGAGATTTCTGTTCCATTTTTATCAGTCGGTTTCCAAAATTGTTCTGTGACACCTAATTCGGTAAGAGTGTTATCTTTTCCAACTTTCACCAAGGCAGTCAAATCAGCCTCTTCAGTGAACCCGCCTGCTCTTGCTAATGCGTTGACGATGCTAATTTTTTTTCCGATAAATAGTTTCCCAGGCACCTTTACCTCCCCTTGAACTTCAATCACACTAAGCGGCATTACAAACACCAAATCGTTAGCATTTACACGGATATCAAGGTGAGGTTGGTTTGTTGATAGGTCGTAAGTTTCAACTTGTGTGGTTTGTTTTTGGGGTGGGAGAGAACTTGATTGAGACTGTTTTGACGTATCATTTGAGTGAGTAGTAACATTATATCGGATCAGTTGAACCTGCTGGACATCGGCGTTCTCTGTCATTCCACCTGCAAGCGTTATTGCACGAGATAAATCAATATCACTTTCTGGAAATATGACGTAGCGCCCCGGATTGGTCACCGCGCCACCGACATAAACACCATTCTCTTGGGAAATTGGGGAGACCATGATTACCGGGTTATTAACAAGTTCGCCTTTTAGTAGAAAATCTCGGATGACCTTGTTAACCTCTTCAGTTGTTTTTCCGGCAACTTGGAGATCACCACCGAAATAACTAATCCTTCCATCTTCACGTACTATCACTGACTGTGAATATTCAGGCTGTCCAATTACTGCAATCAGTAGATTATCCCCTTTCCTGATACGGTAGACATCGCCAAAGAGCGTCGTGCTTGTAAATAAAAATGAAAAAATAATAAAAGCCTGCAAGCGGAGCGGAGTGATGTAGCCAGCCTGCAAGCTTCGCAAAAAACAGATCATAACTTTATCCTAAAATTTCGCTGAGGTGGTAAATATCGGGTATTTCTAACATTTTTTATTTCTGATAACGGGATACTCAATCGAATTTGAAAAGTGGGAGTTGCTCTTTTTGCACAGGAATATGCATGCCAGCACCAATTTGCTTGCTTGGATGTTTTCGCCAGTACGGTTTGACGTAAGTACCACTACCTCGGCGGTATCCACTAACATAAACTTTTCCGCTGGTATCATTATGTGTTTTCATTGTCTTAAAAAGGTAGATTTGTTTTGCCTTCATGGCAGTCTACCTAAAAATGTTAATCTTCTTTCAGTGAGTCAAAATATGCTTTGAGACATTCCCGGGCACGTTGCACGCTAAAACCAGGGACAAGTATATCTCCGCATTCAGACTTGCCAACGTTACCTTTTATACCTCCAAGAGCCGGCATTTCATGTATTCGCAAATAGACATGAATTCCTTCATCCTCTAACACGCTTTTGAGGATATGTCCGGCAACTTCATTCGGCACAGATTCTACAACGTACCAGTCAACTGACTCCGGAACTTGGGCAGGAACTAAGCCGGGAAGAAGATCAACCTGACACTCTGAACAAGTCAAGACATCTTCCTCATATTCAGTTTTGCATTGTGGACAAAACGGCATAACCTTTCTCCTCATGAATTGTGTTATTGATTGCATTATAACAGATGAAAAAAAATTAATCAAGACAAGGAAAATTGCCAGAGTTGCAATGCAGTTTTTCCTAACACCCACTCTCTATCTTCCGGTGTGAAGAAATCCATCTCATCACGGACAACAGACAACGTCTGCGCGTAAGTTGCGCGGCTTAAACAGACGGGCCAATCCGTTCCGCACATTATCCGAGACTCACCAAAAGTGTGGTATACTTTCTTAACTTGTTCATGTGTGTCTGCCCACGGATAACTCCCTTTGGAAATAGACCACGTATGGCTAATTTTGACATAAACACGAGGAAACCGAGCGAGATTCAGTAATAACTGCAGTTTTTCCGGATCGTCAGGGGAACAGTCTGCCATGTGGTCAATCACAACATCAAGGTCAGGATGTTGTTCTAAAAGTGGCACAAGATCTGCCAACCGCTCTGCCCTTGTAAGGAGTAACATCGGCACACCGAGAGATTCTGCGCGGCTAAAAATAGGCGGCATCAATGGACCAGTAAACCAATCTCCATCTGAACCGACAGAGGGACTCAAACGGACGCCGTGAAAACCCTCCTCTTCTGTCCAGCGACTCAGGTGATCTGGAGCGTCAGGGTCCTCTGGGTTAATTCGACACACACCCATAAATTTGTCAGGATATCTGTTCATAGCGTCTGCAGCATAGCTATTGTCCCAAAGATAGTGTATAACTTGTACCAGAACAGTTTTTTCAACACCGTTCGCTTCCATTAATTCAAGTAACATTTCGGGTGTAGCATCTTCCGAGGGTGGGTTTCGTCTTTCGGATGCCCACGGGAACCGTGGATCGTTTTTCCAAACATGAACATGTGGGTCGATAATTCTCATATTATTGCTCCTTTGGTTTGCTGAAGAATCCATAAACGCCTAACGGTAGGCAGTAAAGTAGAATCAAAATGTGTAAACTAAATCCAGTGATAGTAGCAGTCTCAATTGATGTGCCGAAATAGTTCAAGAACCATGCAAATGGAAATTCTGTTGTGCCAAAGTTGCCAACAGTCTGTATAGGCAAAAGATTAAAACCATTTGTAAATGCAAGCGCAAAAAGCACTTCAGTCAACGGAATATCAACTCCCATCTCGGCAACAAGATAACACTGAAATCCGAAGCGGATTATGAGGCATAGCAAGGAATATCCCCATACTTTTAAAAAACGTAAGTTGAATCGAAAAGCGGTAATTTCATTAAGGATGGAGATAAATTTGTCGGCAATCCATGTCAGCGCAGGTTTTTCCGAGCTCAATAACGGTTTAACACACCTTTGGACAAGGTTATTACAAAATTTTGGCGCGGCGCACGCCAAAATCATCAGTATTATCAATCCCGTGCCAATGAGTAATGGTGTTAGAAAAAGTACCGCCCAAGAAAACTTACCACTCAGTTTCGGGAGCAGTAGTGTGGCAATGGCAATCATCAAACTAATTAACAACATTAAGTCAATGACACTTGCCACCATAAGTGAGGCAAGTCCCTGCGTCGCATCTACCTTTTGCCGCCGTTGCATGAGGTAGAGATATGAAATATCACCTGTCCGCATCGGCAGAAAATTGCCCCAAAATGTGTGCAAAGCAAGAATAGGAAAAACCTGATGCACACCAGAATTCAGACCAAGTAAAGTTCGGAACCGTAGCGTTTTTGCTAAAACGAGTAAACAATAACTGATGAACCCTATTAAAACCGCTTTTATTGAGATTCTACTAAGGGTTTCAGGTATTTCTCTAAGATCAATCTCTTTTAAAAGGTAAAATGAGATAACAACCGCCAAGACGGTTGGCAAAGCAAATCTGACAATCCTCTGGAGTCGCTTTTTGTTCAAAATATCCCTACCGTTGCGACTGAATATCAAAATGATCAGAATAAACTTTCACAAGATCGCCTTTTCTGAAACCGGGAACAGCAGTGCCACATTCTCTGGCTAAATGTCCGTAATCAATCCGTTTTAACCGTGCTAAAATGTTAGGACCTTTCGCTTTTAGCAGCATCCACTGTTTATTTCGTTCACACTGCTTTTCGTCTGTCTCTTTGCGTGAGTAATCTTGCCACCCTTGGCACGGCACAGCAAAATCAAAAGCGTTTTGAAAGACTTTTCGCGCGGCGGGAGTGTTATTATATTGCCATATCTGAAAATCTTGATGCCGTATAGGTAACGGTTTGTATTGTCGCATGTCTTGATGTGCACTTGGCAAACGTGTCCATATCTGAAATTCTGTATTGACCGAAAACGATTTACCAGAATCAAGATAGAAGGCATCTCTCGGCAGTGCTAATTTGCGAATAAATCGCATGCTTGCCTCAAGTTGTTTATGCACGATATATTTTCTGAAGTTCACAGGCACAATAAAAGCGACTATATCTGCTAAAACGGCAGCGTGATTAAAAAAGGCAATCGCCAATTTTCCACGCTTCCCAAATGGTGGATTACCTACGATAGTAGTATCTTTAGGGGCATAAGGAAGGTTGGTAACCGTAAAAAAGTCTTGTGTGATTATATTTTTGCATTTCGGGAGGATATCTATGCCCAATCTGCGATTTAGTGGCAAGCAATTGTAAAATGCACCTGTGCCAGCGGAAGGCTCCACAAAGAACATTTCATCGACTTTTCGGTTGACAGACGAAAACGTTTCTGATAAGTATTCCCAACACGATGCCGCAACTTCTTGCTTTGTGTAAAATGGATTTAATGATGTGTCCACAATTCAATTCCTTTAATGAATTGGTTTATGATACCTGTTTAAGAACTAATTGTCAAGTAACAGGCCGGGTTATTTAGTTTTCGGTTTTTCTGTGTATTTTATTACAAACATTAATATTTTATAGTCGCATTGTAGGTCAGTTAGAGCAAAGCGAAACCTGACAATCTCAGTGTGGCAGTGTGATCATGTCGGGTTTCGCTTTGCTCTACCCGCTCAATCATGTAGAATGCCATACAGGGAATACCTAAAGACGAATGCGCGTCCGGCATTCGCCATGATTCATACCCGAGGAACGCCTACAGGCGTTCATACCGTTGATTTATTGATTTGGCGCATTCTAACCAAAGGCATTCATAGCGTTGATTTGGACCTACAAGATAAACTCTCAGTAAAACCTATTAACCGATAATTCTTAAAACTAAATAACCCTGGGGTTTGTACAGAGCCATTCAATTCCCTAATAATTTCTTCCTTTCCTAATACGTCTTCTTGTAGGAGCGAGTTCCAGCTCGCGACCCTGTCTTAAATATTGAGAAAACGCGAAAACTGAATGCCTTTGTCCCAATTACAATAAAAGTCATGTTGACCAATGTTTTATTATATTATATAATAGTATGTATGGGGATTGAAGTTTTTTTTAGTGATGATCCAAACTGGGTATTAAGCGAAACAAGTGTATTTCTGAGTTCAGAACCGGTTCACCATTATCTTGTTCTGACACTTTTGCAGTCGCGAACTACACATTATGAACCCGGGCGATATTGGGTAGCACAGGACAATAAAACAACAGTTGGTGTAGTCGTTCAATCGCCACTAAACTCTCGTGCGCTAATTACACCTATGACATCTGATGTAGTTCCCGCGGTAGTAAATGCCATATTAGAGGCGGCCGTAGCATTGCCAGGAGTAGCTGGAGATGCTGCTACTACAGCGCACTTTGCTGGAGAATGGGCGGAACAACACAAGTCTCCTGTGTTCCCTTTTTTAGGACTACGTCTATATGAAGTAAATGAAGTACAGAATTTTTCAGATGTAAAGGGACATTTTCGTCCAGCAGTTTTAGATGACCGAAAACTTCTTATCGACTGGGTTAGTCGTTTTTCAGTAGATATTGGGGAGAAAGAGAACACCTCTGACGATAAAGAATTGCAAAAGCGTGAGGCTACTTCCTTGCGTATTGTCGAGAGTTACCTGTCTGATGGACATCTTTGGCTATGGGAGGATACAGAACCCGTGTCAATGGTAGCGCGGACAACTGCTGTCGCAGGTGTTGTTCAAGTGCGACTCGTCTATACACCACAGGAACACCGAAACCGTGGTTACGCGACTGCCTGCGTTGGTGAACTCTCAAAACAGATTCGCAACGAAGGATATCGTTGTATTCTCTACACAGATTTATGCAATCCAATTTCGAACACAATTTACCGTAGAATCGGTTATCGTGCTGTTGCCGAAGCGATTCAATACCGATTTGAGTAAGCCAATTGATCAGCTGCTCTATTTCTTAAAACTGATAAGGACAGACTATGAAACTTTTTGTGCCAGGACGTATCTGCTTGTTCGGTGAACACAGCGATTGGGCAGGAGGGCATCGGCGAACGAATGCAGAGCTTGAAAAAGGCTATACCTTGATCACAAGTACAAACCAAGGGGTCTATGCTGAAGTACAACCTCACCCTACAAGCCTTATTCTGAAAACAACACTCAGCGATGGCACACGTCATGGTCCTTATACGTTGCCGATGGAACCTGCAGCATTACTTGCAGAAGCAGAAAAAGGCAGTTTTTTCAGTTATGCTGCGGGTGTTGCTTATCAGATCCTCACTAATTATCGCGTCCAAGGATTAGAAATAGATAACTACTTGACAGATTTACCTGTTAAGAAAGGTCTGTCTTCAAGTGCAGCTATCTGTGTTTTGGTTGCCCGTGCATTTAACCGAATATACGATCTCAAAATGACGACACGTGGAGAAATGGAATGTGCCTATCAAGGCGAGATTAAGACACCCTCTCGTTGCGGGAGAATGGACCAAGGCTGTGCCTACCAACACCCTATCCTTATGAGTTTTGACGGTGAAAATATAGAGGTGCGAGAATTTAGCGTGCCAACGAACCTATATATGGTAATTGTAGATTTAGGGGCAGGTAAAGATACACGTCTGATATTAAAACAGTTACATGACTGTTACCCGTTTGCTGGAAATGATCTCCAGGAAAAAGTGCAGCACTATCTTGGGCCCTTGAATAAAGAAATCACCCATGCTGCTCATGATGCACTTCGTCGTGGTGATGCTGAAGCAGTCGGAGAGTTAATGACTCGTGCTCAACAAGAGTTTGATAAACATCTGATACCCGCTTGTCCATCGCAATTAACCGCACCTGTCCTTCACAAAGTTCTCAATTATGAACCGATTCAACCGTATATTTGGGGCGGCAAGGGAGTCGGTTCTCAAGGTGACGGGTCAGCACAGTTCATTGTCAAAAACGAAGAAAGCCAAAGTCGAATCATTGAAATCATTGAAAGAGACTTACAGATGTCTTGTCTTAAATTAGTGATTGAGGCAAGCAGGGATGTACGTAAGGCCGTTATACCTGCCGCGGGGTTTGGCACCCGACTTTTCCCAGCTTCAAAGGCGATGAAAAAGGAGCTATTTCCTATTATTGACAGCGCTGGGCGTGCAAAACCTGCAATCATGGCAATCGTTGAAGAGGCTGTAAACGCGGGCATTGAGGAAGTTTGCCTGATTGTGCAGAGTAGAGATATAGACCTATTTGAATCCTATTTTAAAACGCCACCTCGTATTGAACACTACAACAAACTTAGCAAAGAAAATAAGACTTACTGTGATTATTTACTTGAATTAGGGAGTCGAATTTCGCTAGTCACGCAAGATGTCCAAGAAGGTTTTGGACATGCTGTCTATTGCGCTCGAGACTGGGTTGGTAATGAACCTTTTCTGTTAATGTTAGGTGATCATCTCTACGGTTCAGATGAGCCACACTCATGTGCAAAACAGGTCTTGGATGCTTACGAAAGAGTTGGACACAGTGTGGTCGGATTAAAAGAAACACCAATTGACGAACTGTCTAACTTCGGGTGTGTTACTGGTGTATGGCAGGAAGACCAGTCAATGCTCTCTGTAACAGAGTTCTACGAAAAACCCGATCCTGAATATGCAAGGGAACATCTCCATGTTGATGGTATGGATGATGACCGTTTTCTTACTGTTTTTGGTATCTACGTGATAGAACCACAGATTTTTGGGTTTCTTGAACAGAACATTGAACACAACTTCCGCGAGCGAGGCGAATTTCAACTTACTTCCTGTTTGGATGAATTGCGAAAGACAGATGGGTTTTCTGGCTATGTTGTGAAGGGCCGACGATTTGACATCGGGCTTCCAGAAGAGTATCGGCAAACCGTCATCGGCTTTAGAAACGCATAATTCTAAGATTCCGGTAGCGCATACACACCCCTTCTGACCTTGACGATATCACCTGCTGCAACAAGACGAGTGAGTTCAGAATTTATTGCCTTCGGATGCCCTTCAATAACTTCAACGAGTTCCGCCGTTCTTTTTTCACCATCCGCAAGCAAAGAAAATGCCAACGTATAAAGGCCCGTTGACCTATCACACAGAACTGCTAAAGGCGAACCCGGTAAAAGCACTTCGTCAGCAAGCCATAGAACGGGGGCATTGGAGAGCGAAATGGATACCCCCATTCCCGCCAGATGATTTGGAAGCGTCCGAAATCGCACGCACACAATATCTCATCATCTACTATCACACTATTGGAGATACAGAACATCCCCAATACCAAAAGGCGTTGAAGGTAGATGCTGAGCTGGCAAAACGCGAAGCGAAGGCATTAAGGGAGGCGTATAACGGGCGCGTTGCTGATTTAATCATATTATCCTGGCCGAGATTTCCTGAATCGGACGTTCCGCCGCTTTATGAAAAAGGGTGGCGTAAATCACCTTCAGATTATTTTCCAATGCGCATTGAAGATTTAAAATTTCCACTTTCTAATCCAAAATAAAGGAGGAATTGACATGTCTAAAAAGATAATGTGGGGGCTTGTTGCTCTCACTATCCTACTCTGCACAGCGTTTGTGTTTATGACAATACGCAACCGTGCTGAAATTCTGCAACTTCAAGATGATTTAGCCGAAGCAGAAAAACCGCAAACGCACGTGACCCAACAACCCGTCGCGGATAATAAGCCGCCGCGCCCTGCAAAAGATGGTTTCAAGTGGGAATGGCACGGGGATCACTGGCACGAGATGCCAGTGGCACAGGCACAACCTATAGGGCAACCCGTGCAAGTGGAACAACCTGAAAAGCCGATGTATACTGGCCCGCTCACATATCACGTGGAGCTGCTGAAAACAAACCCTGTGGAAGCACTCCGCTTGCAGGCAGAGGAACGCGGACACTGGAGCGCGAAATGGATACCCCCATTCCCGCCAGATGATTTGGAAGCTGCCGAAATCGCACGCACACAATATCTCATCATATACTATGAAACTATTGGAGATACAGAGCATCCCGAATACAAAAAGGCAAATCGGGCAAGTTGGGAGCAGGGAAGACGGACAATGAAAACAATGACAGAGGCAAAAACAATGGGGAAGCCGTATGATAGCGCTCGCGTTTCTGATTTACTTATGTTATCCTGGCCAAGGTTTCCAGAATCGGACGTTCCACCGCTTTATGAAAAGGGGTGGCGCACGGCACCTTCAAACTATTTTCCACTGCAGCTTTCCGATCTCAAAAAATAAAAGGAGGACTTCTCATGTTCAAAAAACTATCATTCCTAACACTAATCGTTTGTGTGTTATCAATTTCTATTTTCAGTAACGTATCTTTTGCAGGCGATGTATCAGACTATGAGTATAAGCAACTTCAGATCAGGTATAAGGACGTAGATGACAAAGAGAGGGCCCTTGGAGCGGTTCGTACACTCTTGGGTGATCTCAACTCGGACTGGGATGACGAAATAGCGAATATGACGAGTAACCAAGAGGTTGCGTTGATTACGGGTGTGGGTGCTGTTATCAGTTCGCTTGTCGCTGCTGCGTCTGGCGGTTCGCTTGTGCCTGCAATGTATGCCGGGTGGGTCTCCCAGTATAAATCGGAAAAGCGGAAACACATCGGGTCGCGAGCGGGGATTACCTAACAGCGATGTCGTCGTCGCTGTCGCAGCTGGATGCTGCGCTGGCAGCAATAGAGACATCTTACACGCTCTACGCAGCACAGCATGATAAGTATTTGGGTGTCATGGCGACACATCTTGGCATGGTGAAATCTACGCTTTCTATGGGATCAAGTGGTGGTCAAACGTCTTTCGCTCACGCCGGTAACACCAGTGGGGATCCACATTCCGTTGATCCGCTCTGGGGAAGAAATCATTGGGGTATGGATGACCTCCCGGAAACCTATGCGTGTGAATCCAGCAACCCCTGTATGTATTCCTACCGGACACCGTATGAAGCGTTGACAGCGCATCAGTGGACTTGTGGTGATGATAATGCTATCGTGAGTCATCGGATCCCTGGGTGTGGTAGAAAGTATTATAAATGTCCGGACTATGATATTCCTGATTATCACAATACCTTCTCATGCACAAGATATAATCTGGTTTTCAGAGAGGGTGAAAGTGGTCGTGTCAGAGAATACTGCGGCACCAACTTCCGCTATTGCACCAATTTCACTTATGATTCTTATGGGAATGTTGCCACAATTACATCGGCTGGTAGGTGTTCTAAATTGCTCGGCGTTGGGCAGTCCGGTTCACATAATCATGGTAACTCGGATGACACAGACACGTCTCCTGGCAATCATCAGCAGCAAGAAGTTACGGAGACCACCATCGCGTATGCGTGTGGTGTTCATAGTGGTGTCGCAAGTAGCGCGAGTAATCATGTCGCTGCGGGTTGTGGCAATCCCAGTCACTTTATTTGTGATAACAGCGATCATTCGCCTTCAAGCTGTGGGCATCTTAATCACTTTAATTGTGATAGTCTGAGCAATGTTGAGGAACAATGCACGTTCACGAATTCAGACGGTGATAGATGTACGTATACGTTCTGGCGGTGTGTGTATCCGCATGTGCCATCTTATGGTCCCTCACATAATCACACGTATCCCGCCCCTACGCAGAGTTTTTCTCCGAGTTTATCCGTTGGTTCAAGTTCTTATAGTCCGGGAAGTTCTTTGTCCGCCACGGTTTCCACATCGGGTACACCGATTTATGGTGCATGGCTGTATGTCAATGGCACGCCGATCAGCTGGTTTGGAGGAAGTACGGATAAAAGTACAACGTCCTTGTCGTTGAGTTACACATTTCCATCTGATGCGAGTGGCAGCTATTCCATCAGAGTACAAGTATATCAGTGGGATGAGAATACATATGGCACGGCAGAGAATCTGTATGAAACCGTGAACGTCCAATAAAATGTTCGGGGTTTGAAAACTTATAAGTACAGCGTATCTCATAAATATTTTATTGACATACGTATGCAAGCAAGAAGCACAAAACCTAAATAATTTTCAGCATAATATTCCCAACGAACGACTAAACGCCGAAAATCCTCTAACCAACTGAAAAATCTTTCTACTTTGAAACGACGCTTATACCGGCGTAAACGACGACCATCTTGTGTCGCCTGTTTTTTACGATTCTTTTTATGAGGGGCTACCATTTCAATACCACGCCCCCTCAAAGACGCATCTAAAGGATCAGCGTCATACGCTTTGTCCCCAATCAACACTGCGGGGTTTTCCGATGTCCAACACGCATCCAATGCCGGTTCAACCAAGCGCACTTCATGACAAGAAGCATCTGTAATCAGAACACTCACAGGTCTACCGCTTTTCTCTGTAATCGCTACCAGTTTTCTCCCTTTGCCACACTTCGTTTTACCAACACAAATGCCGCCTTTCTTGGCAGGAACAAACTTCGCATCAATACAGCACTCACTCATATTTATTTTTTTTTCGTCTTTCAAGCATTTCTGTGAGTGCCATTTGAACTTTTTCAAGCGTTCCATCCGAGGACCATTGCTGAAAACGACGATGACAAGTTTGATACGGTGGATACTTTTCTGGTAAATCCCGCCAAGGAGCGCCTGTTCGCAACACTTAGCGTATCGCATCTAACACTTCTCTATTGCCACGCCAAGGTCTCCCGGGTTTACCCGATGGCGGTTCGTCCAATAATGGTTCAATAATCTTCCATTCCTTATCACTTAATTCCATTCAATTCATCTCCTTACTTATAGTAGAAATAGATAGAGTTTACCAGGAATGATGAGGAAGTAAAAGAAAAATTCAAACCATTTAATATTTATGAGATACACTGTAGATACTTTACAAAAAGTTAACTGGCACAAGTCGTAAATTTATTAAAACTTAAGGCAGAACCATTCAATTGTCGCGCTGTGCTGTAGGGAAACTTTGTAAGTTCTCTAAATGCCTCTGTGGCATTGTAGGTTAAAAGAACGCTGTGAATCCGAGAAACTTATACTTCTTCTTTTCATATTATGCACCCTTTTTGATATAAGTTTGTGTCTTAACATTATTAGGACTTACGCAATTCCAGTACTAAATATAATTCTGTGATTTTGTTAAGTCGTGAGGGTAAAAAATCAATTTTTCCTTGACAAACACCAATTAAAATGTTATAATTATATTCACATAATAATTATTTGTCTGTTTTCACTTAACCAGTCAGGTCAAAGAAAAACAAGGATATGAAAAGAAAAAACACAAAATCGCGTCACATTCCTTGTACCGCTTAGCATGAGAACGTCATTGTGACGTGTGACACGTCACACATGTGACGTGTTAAACACTACACTAAAACACTGTATGAGGAACAATATACATTCACACGTTCTTTGTCCAAAGTAGAGGAGGTTATGGAGTATTATTGCGTAAGTCTTGAGGTTATTGGCAATTAGAATCCGTTTAATCTGCAAAATTTCGTAAAATCCGCTTATTTAAATTTTTTTCAATTTATACTTGACATTTTTTACAGTTTTTTGTATAATACCAATACCAACCAATTCACAGTGTACCACTTATGGGTACCTCTTATCTAAAATTATATTTAGGTAAACTGTGGCTTGGTTGCTGGGGTGCCCACCATTTTTTTAATGGTAGGCGAACCCACGACCAAGCAAAACACTATCTGGAGGTGCAATAATGAAAACGCTTTTCAAAAAAGCGATTCTCGCAATCGCTATCATTGTTCTTATTATAGGTGGACTGTTCATCGTGAACATTAACATAGATGCAACTGATATACCGCCGCCTTGTGAACGCAAAACTGAATGTGTCCCGAACGACGAAGGACAGAAACCGAACTTGATCTGCCCAAATCCGAGACAGCCCTGCCCACTAAAAGGTCAAAGTTTTGTTCCATTTGATATAACAGAGCGTTCACGAACGTTTCAACCTTGTCCGATGGAAACAACGGATAGCAGGGATAACAAGAAGTTTATACAGGAGGACCGTTAGATGAATCGCAAAATGTATTGGGGCATAGGAGCCCTTATTCTACTTATCGGTATCGTGGGGTTGTACTTTATTTTACAGCCCGATCCCGAACCGATAACAGTGTATAAAGTTCCCTCAGATGAAGTTATCAAACAGACTCAACAGAGCCAACAACCTGCCGCCGAAGGCGACAGGCAACCACCACCGGGGGCATCCCCAAACGGACACTGGCATGATGGCGAGTGGCACGATGAACCACACCAGATGTCTGTCGCTCAACCACCCACTGTGTCTAAAAGTTCTCGCTATAGAATACTTGGCAATTTAAAGCAGGAATCTGCAGTGCTGCCGATCCCCGCAGGTGTCGGCAGAGATTGGGCATCTATGACAGATGACGAAGTCGCTGCAGCGATCCGCGCGATTGAACTGCGCCAGGAACATGCACCAGATGGCTATGTGTATGAGAAAAGAGAGTCACATCAAAAGCATATCGTCTTGTGGCTTGATGAAAACGGCTATCCGATACTAAAGAAAAGGGGGGACCCGTCCTTTACAATCAACTGGATCACTGGGTTCAGACCGACCCCCGAACAATATGCGGAATACAAAGTCCTCGCTGCGCAGTATGCGGAAATCCGGGCACAGACAACATCCTCGCCTGAACTTGATCGGCTCAGTGCTGAACTGAGAAAGTTTCGTGAGACGCACACAGGGGAAGTGCCTCATGCAATCGGTTACTCATATTCGATTCCGGGTCATATTGACAAGGACGCGTATCTTTTACGTGCGCGAAGAATTAGCTCGCAAATAAGAGTGGACGCTTACCGTAAGGCGGGGCTTGGCTACATGCTTGATTACATTCAACCATAACATTCAAACAAAGAAGGAGTTTTAAGATGAAACCTATTTTTGTAAACATTCTCGCTATCAGTATACTTCTATTTCTCATTATAGGCGTTTCTGGAGAGATAAAGTTTACGGATGACACGCCGCCACCAAGTATTGGCAATGGCGGTTTTAGTACCTGCACCAAATATACGGATATAGTCACCGGTGCTGTGAGATGGCAGTCACCGAATGGAAACAAGGTCTCGGTGACGATTGGTGCGGAAGCGGACGGTGTTGGGGAAGGACTTGCCACACTCAGAAACGTCACAATACTTGGGAATACGTATCCATCATATAGCCATGGTACTGACGATATTGGCACAACAAGTACCAACGGTTCCTGGACAAAAGGCACGCGGGCACACGTAGGTACTGTCTTTGAGTTGCCGGTGCCTGACGACGCGGAGACGAGTTATTCTTGGAGTTCAGGTGGTGACATTGTGCTGACACCTTATGTCTGGCAGGAAAGCATCACGCGTGGGGGTGCGATTAGATGGCCGTTTGGTGTGCAGGGCAATTTCAGCACGACAGGCACATGGGAGCCGCGGGCATCCAGTAGTTTTACGCGAAGTGCTGCCGCTGCCTCTGGCACGCACACTGTTGATTTTAAGTATGAGTGTGATGCTTGTGATAGAATAGCAGACACAGAAGCAGCGCTGGGTGGTAAAGAAGCCCATAAAGTGATCGTCTGTCCGGGTGATAATTGTAACATCACATACAACAAGTGCATGAACCCTTCCACGCATAAAGTGCATGACCCGTGCGGTGAAAGACTTTGTAATGGTAAGAATCATAATCGTGTCGGCACCTGTAGCGGGGAGTATGCACACTATTCGCTATGGGTTGATGGGTGTGGGCAGACGATTTATGAATGCACGCGAAACGAGCATCGGACACAAACTTGGTCGTGTGGGCATACCACCAAAGTCTGTCAAAAGGGCGATCATGGGTCGGAGACTGTGAGTTGCCCGACAGATGATAACGGACAAAGTTGTGAATACGGTTCTTATTACCCATGTTCACCTCATACACATGCGTATCCCAGTCCCAGTACCAATCCTGATACAAATACCGAAACCAGTCCCGATTCTAACAGTAATAACGGTTACACATCCCCTGACACGGGGTCTGGTTCTGATACAGGTTCAGGGTCAACGACGACAATACTCTGTGAGCGCTCTGGCTGTAATCAAACTGTCAGTTTGGCAAGAGAGCATTGGGTGCAGTGCAGCGGGTGTAGTAGCTCTTATTGGAATTGTAAATCTTCTCATGTGCGTCGCCACCGTGTGAAGACGTGCCGGTTTGACAACTGCACTCAAACGTGGTATGCCTGCACGACTGCTCCGATTTGCGATAAACCTTGGCGGAAAGCGAATAATAAGCGGTGTCAAGGGAATGATTAGTGGTGTTCACTTGATATAACCTTTACAGGCAGGTATCCATTTCGGGTATCTGCCTTTTCTTTTATCAACCTACACAAATTGCCGATTCCAATCATGATGTGATTTCGCAACGCTCTCCGGATTTTTCTGACTCCGAGCAACAAACCCTGGCACATGTGCACGACCGGTTGGCAGACCAATTTGGCTATAGCGCGTATCAACACTCCATCTAACAGTTTTACCACGGTTCGGTAGCCCCCGGTGTACAACCCGCTCACTTGTAAGTAAAATGTCACCGACATCAAGTTCAGCAGTAACGATGTCGCCAGGTGGTAATTCTGCTTCACTGATACCTTTACCACCCGTATGCCCTGGTGTCGGGGCTTGATAGTTGTGGTTAATAAGATTGAAGCGGTGTGAACCTCGGATAACTTGCATACATCCGTTCTCTTCATAAGCTTTGACCATTGGAAGCCAGACGTTCACAACCAATGTTTCCCCTGCTTCTTCAGGGATAAGATACGCTAAATCTTGATGCCATGGTATAACCGTAATGTCCTGGTTTGGCAATTTCGCACGATAATTAAACTGCGGATGCGCAAAAATTTCTTGACCAATCAGTGAACCAACAACATCAAGGAGTGCAGGAGCAGTTCTAAGCGTAAACATGCCAGCAGTGCGTATCTTCTGGTCACGGAAAAAGTTGCTCCAAATCCAGTTCGGATCGGAGCATGCACTTGATACCATCCCTAATCTCGTCTCAAAAGGTTCATCATGATACGTATTTGACGGATCAAGAACACCCGCTTTCACAGCCGCCTGAGTGCCCTCATCAACCTTTTTATCTAATTCATCTATCAAAGGTTGGAGTGCATCGTTAGGTAATAGATTTCGGATATGTAAAAATCCATCGTCATGAAATTGCTGTTTCTGTTGTGCTGTGAGTTCGCCTTGATCGTGTTGTAAAGACATTGTCACTCTCCTTTTTGAATTCATGCAATTGGCTGAATCGCAATGGCACTGCCAATCTCACTGGATTTCATTGCACCATCAAGTATCTGCATTAGCATCACCGCTTGCGAACCTGAATTGAGAGACTCATCCTCTTCTCTGATTGCTCGTATGAACTCTCGCGCCTGAAGTGTAAACTCATCTGCCTTTTGCGGCGATGGTTTCATCGGTTTGACCTTAACGCCATCTGGAGTCCCTACCAGCAATTTACCATTTTCAAGCCCTGCCTTTGTGCCGTAAAGATGAAACTCCTGGATCTCACTTTTAACAAGGTTGCTTCCTTCTGCTGGGGTGTGTCGGTTCGTCGTATTCAACGAAAATGCAACAGCAAAGTGTAAGGTACATCCGTTTTCAAACCGAACAAACCCACACGCAGCATCATCTGCAGTATAGGTCTGCTCAGGCGGTGCAAGATGAGAGAATGTACAATATAATCCACCCATAACTTCTGTAGGACGCGGACAATCCATCATAAACCAGACATTGTCAATCGCGTGGATACCGAGATCAAGTAGGACACCGCCACCCTTTGCTTTATCGTGCCGCCATCCCCGTGCGGAACACCATCGTGTCCGTATCCACCGAGTTTCAGCGTAATATACATCACCGAGTTCCCCTGCTTGCACAAGTCTACGACCTTCCATCAATTGGGCAGAGAAGCGCGATTGACGAACAAACATATAGGTTAAGCCCTTGCTTGCGGCAAGTTGTGTGACCGGTATCAGTTCTGCTGCATCATTTGACGGTGGTTTTTCGCAAAGCACATGCAGCCCGCGCTCCACCGCTTCCTGCGAAACGGGGGCGTGCATCCACGTTGGAAGTCCAATGCAGACAGCGTCTAAATCGCACGCATCAAACATCTGTTGATAATCGTCAAAAACGCGTACTCCTTTAATATCACCCAAAACCCTTTTTCTACGGTCAACGTCTGGGTCTGCCAAAGCGACGAGTTCTACATTCGGTTCCCCGTTGAGAATCACTGTTGTACTGCTGATAGTTCCACCAACACCAATTATCCCAACCTTGATTACATCTTTCATTCACACACTCCATTTTCACAAATCAACAGATATCCGTCATCATAAAAGAGATGCTGACCCAGCATCAAGATATACTGTGCAATCCGGATGCTTTTGTAAAATAGATGCCGGGTGCATCGGTGTTATCTCGCCATGTAAACAATTCCGTACCGCCTCCGCTTTTCGTTCATCTGGCACTGTACAAATAATCGCCTGTGCTTTCATAATTTGGCGTATAGACATTGAGATAGCATGAGTCGGCACATCATCTAACCCATTAAACCATCCTTCACCTACCTGCTGCAGACGACACGCCTCATCTAATTCAACTACAATATATGGATCTTCAGTTTCAAAATCAGCAGGCGGATCGTTAAACGCAAGATGTCCATTTTCACCTATCCCCACAAAAGCCATATCTATTTGATGTTGTGAGATTATTTGATTGAGATGCTCACATTCAGAGTGGGGATCGTCCGCTTCACCGCTCAGAAAATGCACGGTCCTTGGTTGCACTATATCCACGAATCGCTCCTGTAGATATTTGCGAAAACTGGCAGGATGCGTCTCTGAAATCCCAATGTACTCATCCAGATGAAACATAGTCGTTTTTGTCCAGTCAATTGATGCATCAACGGTCAATGCACTCAGAAAATCAAATTGCGATGCTCCCGTTGCAACAACGAAGCGGGCATGCCCATTGGCAGAAATCGCTTCTTGCAGTTTTGTGCTTGCGGCTTTCGCTGCTGCTTGACTCGTTTCCTTTTTCGTATCTGCTTTGAATATCTTCATTTTTCTAAATCAGATTTTTCGCTTTTAAGATGCGGGTAAAATCTTTTTTCCAACTCGGAGAGAGCGCGGGTAATTTCCTCGCCTTTGCTATCTTTTCATGGTTATTTGTATCAAAATAACGGAGATTAAGAATTTTAGTGACGCTCATCGGTTCCGGGGCAACTTCAATACGTGAAATTAGATCGCCTGCGGTAATCTCCCCTTCTGCAAGCACACGGAAGTAGAAACCGACTTGCCGACTCTCCAAAAACTGTTTCGGAAACTCCGGTAATCCCATTTTATATCCCAATTTGAAACAAGGAACGCGCGGTTGTGTAATTTGTAGTTTTACAGCTGTACCTATTTGAAAGACATCCCCGATGTGTACTTCATCTTCCAGCATGCCTTTAACAGTTAGATTTTCACCGAATTGTCCATACGACAAATCATCTCTGTTCAATTCTTGCTGCCAGTACGAATAATGCTCAATCGGATAGCCGTAGATAGCTTTGTAAGTACCGCCATGCACCTTCAGGTCACCTTGACCGTCACCGTCAATATTTTTTTCTCTGAGCATCACAGTGCCAGATATCGGCTCTTTAAAAATCCCCGTATGTACGATTTTACCATTGTATGCAATAGGTTTCGGTTTTGAAACGTTTATGGATAGGAGTTTCATCATGTGGTTAATATATACTTTTCATTAACAAGTGTCAAGGGTAAACTCTTCTTAATTACGGGCGTTAGTCAGATTTGATAGAATTAAAACTCAATAACATAGTATTTTGTGATACACTGAAAATAAATTCAAATAAATTGTCATTTTTTTTCAAATTATGCACCTTTTTCATATCAGAATTACGTCACTAATAATCGTAAACCAATCTCTTGTGGAGGACTCCGATGGAAAAAGACGATGTAGAACTAATTCATAACATCTTGTCTGGTGACGATTCATCTTTTAGTGATTTAGTCCAAAAATACCAAAAGAGTGTTCACGCGCTTGCTTGGCGGCAAATAGGTGATTTTCAGATCGCCGAAGAAATCACCCAAGATACTTTCCTGCAGGCATACAAGAAACTTGCCACGTTAAAGAATCCGAATCAATTTGCCGGATGGCTTTATGTAATCGCCAGGAACCTGTGCACAGACTGGCACAGAAGGAAGAAACCAACTATGAAATCATTAGAAGCCACCAAAACAAAAACCTTGGAGAAAACTGCTTACGAACGCTATTTAGCAGAAGAGCGTGAAAAAGCGGCAGCAGAACACCGTCGTGAACTTGTTAAAAACTTGCTCGAAAAATTACCAGAGAGCGAACGTACAGTCGTAACACTTCACTATCTCGGTGAAATGACATCTGAAGCGATAAGCAAATTTTTAGGCGTATCCGTAAATACCATTAAGAGTCGACTCCGACGCGCACGGAAACGTCTGCAAGAGGAAGAACCGATGATTCGGGAAACGCTTGGCAGCGTCCAATTGCCTGCCGACTTAACCGGAAACATCATGGAGCAGATCGCGCATATTAAGCCAATACCGGCTTCAAGCAGTAAACCTTTGGTGCCGTGGGCAGCTTTAGGTTCAGCAGCTGTTTTGATTATTTTATTATTGGGTGCAAGCAATCAACTCCTTACCAATTTTCAGAAGCCTTACAGTTTAACAGCACAATCGGAAACGGCTATTGAAATCGTTGATACTTCTATTATTCTTGATATTCAGTCAAAACCTGATACACACCGTCGAGTGGGCAGTGCAGTTCTTACCAGTAAAAACAATGGATCAGGTCAACAAGTATCGGATGCTATTTTAGCATCTGATGTCCAAGAGGACTCATCCAGAATTTCTGTTTCAACACACCAGTGGACACAGGCAAGCGGTCCGCAGAGTGGAGATGTCCATGAAATTTTTCTAACATCTAAAGGAAAACTTTTAAATGTCTCCCCAACGGGTATCTACCAAATGACAGAAGATGAAAATGAGTGGGTGCAAATCAACAACACTGTTCCAACTGAATATCATTCTAAAATGCCAATGGCAGAACGTGAGGATACCCTCTATATAGTCTCTACTCATGAAATCTTTGCTTCAACTGATGGAGGTGTAAATTGGGATTCTGTCGGATCATGTCCAAGAGGAACCGCTATTGACTTATTAATAACTGACGAAGCGTTTTATCTTGTGATGGAGGATGAAATTTTCAAATCCACCGATGCCGGTAAACAGTGGACATCTTTTAAAGGTGGCTTGAAAGATAGAGAAATTACTGCAGCGGCTGCTATCGGAAATACGATATTTGTTGGAACAAACCAAGGACTCTACCGTCTCAATTCAGGTATCTGGGAACAGTTGCCAGTCGGCACGTTCAGAACAATTGATTCGTTGACTGTTTCTGAAAACATCCTCTATGTTGCAATAACGCCTAATGATTCTACGCTGACGTCCTCCGAATTGAAAACAAAATTCGTGAGAGAGATGATGCGCAATGAGAATTCTAATAGTTGGGAAATATTCCAATCAGAGGACTTAGGGAATTCATGGAGAAAAATAACACCTGAAAATAAGTCTTTCATTGAGAAGGTGCCAACGGGTATCAAGGTTTTGGTTTACGGGGAGACCCTTTTAGTTTTGGGAACTTTTACTTACCGTTCAAGAGATGGTGGACAAACATGGACAAACCTCGGAATAGGTTTGGATGGATATACAAAACATGATTCGCCTATTGTAGCACAGAATGAAAACACTTTTTATAAGGAGGGGCTTTACAAACTTCAACGTACAATTGATGCTGGTGAATCATGGCATTCCTTTATGAAAGGGATTGTCGGTAACAGACTTGATAACTTAGTCGCTCATAAAGACTGGCTCTATGTGCACTCCGGTCAAGAAATTGTGCAATCTTCTGACGGTGGTGATACATGGACAAACGTTCTTGACGAATCTGGAAATTCGGAATATCCCTTATATCCGAGGATGACGGTTGCTAACAATACTTTTTATGCGATAGCCAAGGATGTAAAAGAAAGAACGCGCATCTGCAGTTTATCTCCTAATGGTGATTTATTAGTTCCTGTACAAGGAGTTCCTGCTATAGGTGGAGACACCTTATCCGATTACTTTAGTAAAAACACAAGAGAAAGTGGAGATACTAATGGCGCTAATAATCGTGAAAAAGCTGAAACATTGGAAGAACAAATACGGAATATGCGCGCAATGCTTGATATCGGAAAAGTTAGAAGGATAGCAGTTGCTGATGAGACGTACTATGTAGAGTACAATCGCAGACTTTACAAATGGAAACCTGGATTCCTGAAGTGGGTAGATACCGGATTTGATATAGGTGAAAATTGTAATTCTACTGCCAGTCTTGCTGCATCCAGCGGAACCGTTTATGCGGGCAGGAAAGATGGCCTACTTTTTCAATCGCTTGATGAGGGACAAAATTGGGAAGACATTACGTCAAACCTTCCTCTTGAATTTGAACAATTCATAGAGATCGTTTTTGCGGGATCAGCGGTCTATATTGCAACTGACAACGGGGTACTAACTTCAGAATCAGGAAATTATTGGCGCGTACTAACCGATAACTCAGGTTCAAATATCGTCATTGCCAGCTTGGCAGTTGATGGAAACACAGTCTATGGTGTCGGTGATGCCGGAATTTATGAATTAAATGATGATAACGAATGGCAGAAAATCTCTCCAGAACTTCCAGATCAAGTTCAAAAACTGGTCATCCATAACGATCAATTTTACATTGTGACCAAGAACCGTGGGATGTTTCACATTCCACTTGAAAAAGCAAATAGATGATTTTACACCGTTAGAATAAAAAAGGAGATTTCTCATGAAAAACCGTTTGTTTCCCATTGGAATGAGTATATGTTTTGTCTTGATCATTGGAATGGCGTATTTATTAACATCGGGACCACAGAACGAAACACCCGTCAAAATGGAATCAGTTCAAGAAATTGCTAAACCAACTAAAGCGTCTGAGACCGAAGATGTGGCGATTGCTGCTGAAACAACAACACCTCAAACGTCCGAATCAGAAAAGTCCATATTGGGTATGGATATAGAGAAAGCCAAAGAACTTCTAAATTCGGAGGACTTTGACTTTGAAAACTTTAAAGGTTTTGAAAATGCTGAAGATTCGCAGAAACTTCTGGACAAACTTAAAGCATCTATGAGTCCAGAACAACTGGCTAAGATAGAGGAGGCTGAACAAGCAGCAAAAAATTGGTTTGATGGATTCAGACTCGATGGCTTTGAGGCAGGCGACAAAATGCCGGATATGGATATGCAGGAACTCTATGATATTCTCGGGCCTGCTTTTGGAGGAACGTTGGATTTCTCTAAAATCTCTATGGATGTGTTCCGAAGGGAATTTCCTGAAGGCGAACCTGCAGATTATGAACCGCAAATGGCAGAACGAATTCATAAGATAGTTGGTACAACGTCTGGAAACTTTGAGGAAGTTGCGATGCAAGTTATGATGAAACTCGCAACAGATCAGGAATATATTGCATGGACGATGGGACAATTTCAAGGAAAAATAGGTCAACAGATAGAATGGATGAAGGGAGCAATCATTGCTGCAGGACAGATGGAAGGAATTGAATATACCGTTCCTGAAGACATGTCACAACTGGTAAACTCTCTTACTAAAACAGAAACTCAAAAATCTGAAACACCGAAGCGAACTTCTCAAGACACAACATCAAATGGGGGACTTAGTGATATTTTGTCTACCCTCTTGAACAAAAATAGAGACGCAAAAGCGTTATCTGCGGAAAATAAATCTACCCAACTACCTCCTGCACGGATTGCTGCTATCCGTGAGACTCTATCGCGTCACGGGACTGAGGCAGGGATGCGGCGTCTGCTTGAAAACGATAAGGAAGCAGCGAATTGGATTTTGAGAGAGTTTAAGACACCTTCTAAAATAAATGAATGGCTCTCTCAACAAGGAACAAAAACACTTCCCAGCAAAATTCCTGCAACATCTGTACCTCCTAAAACGCAACACTGAAGTTAAATACGTGGAACACTATGGTGAATTATTGAAATAATTAGATACATCCCTGTAGGAACGATCTCCGAATTGCCACGCAACCAATAATAGTCGGGAATCGGAGTTCCCGCCTACAACTCAAAAATGTACAATTAATTCTGAAATCTTCCATAATAAAAAACAGAAGGAAGAGGATTCCAAATGAAATTAGCAAAACAAATATTAGCACTTGTAGGATGTCTTTTATTAGGGGTTTTCCTGTCTTGTGCTTCAAATCTCAAACAGCAAACTACGCAAAGTAATGAAGTTTCCATACTACCGAATCTTGAACAAATTGTGGAAATTGGAAAAGCCGCTACTGTACAGATAGGAAGTTTAAGCGTTGAAGGACCACCAGCAACAGGTAGTGGTTTTTTCATCAGACATGATCTGATTGTTACGAATATCCACGTTGTTAATCAAAGATCCTTTGATGGAGCTACCAGTTTGGCGAAGTTGGTTAACAAACCAACATGGTTCACTATCACAGGTGTTATGGTAAGTGATCCGATACGAGATCTTGTTATCTTAAAGGTTGCGAAGATGGTGGGAGATGACGAGCCGCACATTCTATCACTTGGCGATAGTGATTCTGTCAAAACAGGCGATAGCATTATTTCCATTGGCAACCCACGTAGAGGTGCCAAGTATGAACATGGTGATGTTTCAAAAGGAACGATAAAACGACTCACACCTCATTTTTTTCGTGTGAAAGCCGGGAATTTACGCGGTGGATATAGTGGTGCTGCCATTTTAAACGTTCAGGGAGAAGTAGTAGGCATTATGTCTCGAGGCGACGTAACTGGGTCTGGCTATGCAGTTCCTTCGAATCATCTCCAAACATTGCTTAAGAACATCCCGACACAAGTGAAATCTTTGGAAGAATGGCGTGAGGAACCGCTGATCCGTTACTACAGCGCAGAATATGCGGTACATCGCGGGGAACTTGCAAGTGCTATGGAAGGCTTTGATACTGCCATTCGCCTTGCACCGGATTTCACCGATGCCTATATCAATCGTGGAAATGCAAGGGATATGTTGAGAGACTTTGAAGGGGCAATTAAAGACTATGATACAGCGATCCGTCTCGGGGCAGATTATGCCTTTGTCTATGTAAGGCGTGCAGATGCGAAATCTGATTTAGGGGATAACAAAGGCGCAATTGAAGACTATAACAATGCAATCCGATTAAAACCCGTAGATGCTATTCTCACTACAATCTACATCAATCGTGGCAGTGCGAAATCTGATTTAGGAGATCATAAGGGCGCAATTGAAGACTATAACAATGCAATCCGATTAAAACCAGAAAACATTCTTCTGGCTGTAGCCCACGTCAATCGCGCAGATGCGAAATCTGATTTAGGGGATCATAAAGGCGCAATTGAAGACTGCAATACCGTAATTGGTTTAGCGGAAGAAGATGTCATTCTGGCTGAAGCCTACAACGTTCGGGGCAGAGCAAAATCTGCTCAAGGCGACAATATCAACGGCATCATAGACTATGATAAAGCTATTCGGTTAGAACGGACTCATCCTGAGTTTTACTACAACCGAGGCATGGCAAATACTGCCTTGGGACGTACTTCAAAGGCAGAAACAGACCTCAAAACTGCCTTAAAACTCTTAGAACAGACAGTCAAAATCTCTAAGTCTATTGACGATAAAACTGCTTTGGCAGATATGCGTGTTAAACTGAATATACGTCCTGATCTCAAAACCGACATTAAACAGGTACTTCGTCTTTTAGAATAGATTTGTTTAATATTTTTGAATAGGTGTAAAGTTAATCGTAAAATCTACCATAGTTTACCTATAAGGAGAATTAAAATGATAAAAAGATGTTTTTCCGGACGCTTCATGGCGTTAGTTTGCCTAAATATAATATTAACCATTTGTTTAATCGGAGATGCTGTAGCAGAATCCGAACGTTCATCCACAGACCTAACTGTCCAAAAATCCGATGCAACACAAGTTTCCATTCCCAAAGATAGTGTTCTTCATCTAATCCCGCAAACATCCTTAGGACTAATTTATTGTCCCAGTTTAATTGAATTAAATCACAGGATCAACGTGATGGCATCAGATATGCTGCCGCAATTGGGACAAGCAGAGTTGCTTGCAAAAATTTTAGCAAATGCCTTCGGAGCGGGGTTCCAGAGTTTCGCTGATTTGGAAGACATCGGACTTGATTTGGACAAAGATTTTGCCGTATTTTTTTCGAATTTGACACCGATGCATGTTTCAGCGGTTGTGCATCTAACAGATCCTGAGGCAATAAAACAGATAATTACTGCAGAAGCAGAAGAAAATCCCTCCGCGGAATATAAAGGTGTAACTTATTGGAGTTCTGCAGAAGGCAGCGGAAATTTTGCAATTTTAGACAATATCCTTGTCTATTCCCAACAAACAGAAGTTTGTAAAAACGTGATTGACACCCATAACGGTACTATGCGAGCGATTACAAATAATCCAGATTGCGGCATGTTCCTAACCGATATTTTAGAAGGCACTGATCAGTTGGGAGTTTTCTTTGACGTTGAAGCAATCACGACAAAACTCAATGGTTCGCTGGAAGAAGAATTGGAGTCAATGACAGAGAACCTTGAAGATGAAAATGACCCGTTATCTATGGAGGCGTCAACACTTTTTAGAAAAATGTTTGGTAGTTGGGCAGGATTGATTGAACAGTTAGAATTTGTAAGCGCCTCCCTTCAATTACAAGATATGGATATCCAACTCAAACCGTTTTTCAAATTCAAGAACGACAGCAAATTCTTGGATAAATTAAAAGCGGCTTCTACTGATTTAACTAACCTCAACGAACTGCCAAATAGTTATATATTAAACTGTGGTTTTCAAAGTATCCCAGACCTGTTGGTTGAGATCAGCACTTTTTGGTTTGATACTTTTGAAAAGGAAATACCGGAAGAACAGAAACATTCACACCCTCTTTTTCAAGAGGTAAAAGGCTTTTATGAATCGTTAGCGGCCCAATGGAGTGTCTCTGTGAATTTAGAGAACTTCATCTTACCTGATTATCTGTTTGTTTATGATCTAAAAGATGAAGAAAATACAAAAAACTATATGAATGAGGTATTACTGAAAAAACTTCACAACTTTAAACAGGCTTATGCAGGTAAGCCATTAATCCATAACGGTATTGAGATTAAAAGTTACATTTTTCCCAACTTCAAAATAGCTGGTCAAGAAAGGCACCCTGAAGCCGCTGAGTTGATTCCTTCTGAATGGCACTGGCATTACGCGTTTTCAGAGGGGCAACTCTTTTGGACGACAGGTGCCAGTGCAGAATCGATTATAATGGCATTGGATAGGCAAGCTGGAACAGAAGAAAAGTTTTCTGCCAATCCGAGTTATCAGAAACTTGTTGAAAGTTTGGGAACAGATAACAACATCTTCTTGGCGGTTTCCCCAATTATTGCCGTTAAAAACTTCATGCCGCTGTTAGCAAAGGCAGAACCTGGCGAGGCTTCATCAATACAAATGTTTTCGGTCATGTTTGCAAATCTTCCAGATAACTATAGCGTAGGTTTTTCTGCTAAAGCAGAAGATAATGGACTTGCTGCGAAACTCCTTTTTACGCTTGGTGACTTCAGGCAGCTTTTTCAAATGTTTGGAATGATGTCTGGCTTATAATAGATGTAATAGATTGTGAGATTTACGCGAATACGGTTGCCTGTCTATAAATTGTTCAAAATTCAATATCAGCGTCACAATTAATAATCGTGACGCTGATTTCTTTGGAATTAAAGGTTGAAACTGAACGTCTTTGGGACGTTTGCAATAATGATTGCAATCTGTGTTAAAAAATGCTAAGATAGGAGTAAAATCGTAAGGTGGTATCAGATGAAAAAACCTACTTGTCTAATTCTTACCGGTATAGGTGTGCTGCTTCTGGTTGTCGTTATAATATTTGCGGTGCCATGGTTTGTTAACATGTTTCAAGATATGGGTGAACTTTTTGATAAGCAAGCAGAATATATGCGAACATTAAGGCAATACGCAAATGAACCACTAACTGGTGAACAGGAAAAATTACTTGCTCAACTCCTTGAAGAAACGGGAGAGACTTCCGATCCTCAAAGTCCAGAGAATTTAGAGGCTATTCTGTCCACTGAACCTTATCTAACTTACATTAAAATGCAGAATAATGAAGATTATGCCGATTTTCCGACTTATGTAGCTGCGATGCCGACCCAAAACCATAGAACCGTTGTTATGACAAGACTAAAAGAGTTTTTGGAAGCGGAGGTGAAAGAGGCAGAAAAGGAAATCTGGGTAGATTTTTATTATATAATTCGGGATTGGTCCAAAACTGGAAAAAATCAAACAGATGACAAGAAGGAATTTGAAGAACTACTCACGAAGGATCTGGTAGAACCTTTAATGGAACACGGTGCTGGACCAGCTGGATTCACATCCAAAATTTTAAAGATGGGAATGGTTTCTGCTCTGATGATAGATGACACCGAAGTATTTCATAGGGCATGGCATAGACGTTTTCAAAATTACGGAACACAAGAGGGGTATTTGCGGTCTGCAATTGCAACACCAGCTGAATTTGCCTTGATGCGTTCATTTTTTGAGGATGCTGCAGCGTTTGAATCATGGATTACAGAACCGTTTGAAGTAGAGGAAGATGCTGAAGGACAGGAAAATAAGTAGCGCGATACCCTCTATCCACGAAATTATTTTTTCTTTATCTGTTCCGCCAAGGTATCAATCAATTCTGCCAGTGTAGGAAACTCGTCTCGTGCCTCTGGCGACAAGTCTGCAAGGTATGTGTCACTAACGAAACGATACATATCTGCTGCCCCTGTCAAGATATGCGGTGTCAATCCGACATGTGCAAAAGTATCTGAAATTTCTTCCATTTCACCAACCCAACGTTTCGCTTTCGGCGGCATGCCGGGTAATCCTCTTTCCATCCGTTCATAAAGTGCTGCTTGGCTCAACTTAAATTCTTCTGTAAGTGCATCTGAAACGCCTAATAATTCTGCGGCAGTGAGCAGTTCGGTGCAAAGTGCGGTTAATCCCTTTGTCAAAGAAGCGTAACACATCTTAATAGCAGAAGCAAGTCCGATCTCGTCGCCAAGCGTGCGAACATCTAACCCATAATCGTTCAGTTCAGTGAAAGTATTGCGTTGTGGTCCGGATGCATAGAAACGTGTCGCTCCCGGTCTTCGCGGTGGCGGACCGATGATAGACGCGTCGATAAAAATACCTCCAGCTGATGTAATAATCTCTCCTAATTTGCGAACTGTCTGCGGTGCGATGGCGTTGCAGTCTGTGTATGTTATATTTGTATCAGTCTGTTGTATTGCTTCGGCGACTAACTCAGCGGCAGTCGTCGCTTGTGCTGGTACCATGATTGATAGGATGAGGTCTGCTTCGGTAACAAGTTCAGAATAAGTTGGTACATCCACAAAACCTGCCTTTTGTGCAAGGTCGCGGGTGCGTTGACTTCTACCTTCAAGACAAGTAATCACGCTTAAACCGTTTTGACGGAGGACATCTCCAACGGTGTGTCCCATATCGCCAGGGCTTAAAATTCCGACAGTGTCAGGCATAAGTTTCCTTAAATTCGGTGTTTGTTTTCATCAACAAATTTCACTATTAACGCAATATCGTGAATCGGTGCGCTTACAAAGCGCACCTACCATCAGATTTTTAGAATGTTAATATTCCATCGGATTATTCATTTAAATGTGAATACCGACATCGTTGAGAGCCTTGAACACTAACACCGCGCCAAGCACAATCACGACGGTAGCACTAATAATCGGTAGACGTTGCAGCCAGACTCCTCTACCTGTAAAACGCTCAATAACTGGTTTTGCCAATACCATTAGAATACCGATGATAACCAACACAGCTGCAAGTCCAAGAGAGAAAGCACACAAGATAATTACGCCCCACGTAAGTTTGTCAAGGTTAATAGCGATGAGGAGCCCGATAAGCGCGTCTACACACGGTACAATACCACCAGAGATACCGAGGGATAGCAATCCCCAAAAACCTGTCCGTTTTGAAGGTACATGGCTATGTGTATGTCCACCGTGGCTATGTGAGTGTGCATGTGAATCTCCATGGTCATGTGAATGCTCATGCGGATGATGGTGGTCGTCTGCGTGGTTATGTGCCCGCCCACTGTAATACTGTTTCATATTTTTTGTCAGCAGCCATCCCCCGATACCGACAATTAATAGACCAGAGATTAGACTTAGCCACATGACAATATCCTCATGTGCGAATTGATCTTTCGCGAACAATAGGATCACACCGAGCGTGATAACACTAAAGGTGTGCGTAAATGTGACGATAAGACCGAGGAAAATTGCGTCAATTATCCTCCCTCTTGTGCCGACGAGATACGCTGCCACAACCGCTTTGCCGTGTCCCGGTGTCAGCGCATGCAAGCCGCCCAACACGAAAGAAACAGCTAAGGCGATAATTGCAAACGAAAATGTGAGTGGTTGCGTGATAAGTTTTTTTATCTTATCACCCGTGTGTTCATGCCCCTCGCCAGCAAAAGCAAAGGTGCATACGACAATCGCAATTAAAGTAAAACTGAATATATAAAGATGCTGCTTTTTCAAAACTATTAAACCCTCGCGAACTTTTGGAAACGCCTTTCAGCGATAACTTCGCTGACATAGATGTCTCCTTTTGAATCAATCCAAATACCGTGTGGGGAATCGCTAAATTGACCCGATGCGGGACCTTTCTCACCCCAGCGTCCGATTATATCACCATCAAGTGTCATGATGCAAATAGACTGCCGTGCTTCTGCAATGTGTATGATATTATCTGAGTCAATGAATAAGTCATTAGGTGAACCGAGGTCAGTCCACTCGGTCAGGAATTCTCCGTTATTGTTAAAAATCTGACATCGTAGATTGCCTCTATCAAGAATGTAAACGCGATCGTTGTGATCTACAGTAACATCGTGCGGCAGGTTGAATTCTCCGGGACCTGTGCCGGGTGCACCCCATGAGACAATAACTTCACCATCGGTTGTCATTCTGTGAACACGCGATTGTCCGTAGCCATCAGAGACATACATCTCCCCAGAGGCAGAAATGACAGCACGTGTCGGTTGATTAAAGGGAGTTCCCGGTGCTCCCGGTTGATTGACGGTGCCGAATGTCTGTAACAATTCGCCATCAAGTGAAAACTTCCGTACAGTGTGGTCAATAGTGTCTGTCGTCCAGATTTCATCTTCGGGGCTAATCCAGATGCCGTGCGGTTTTCGAAAAATATCCTTGCCCCATTCTGCAACGAAAGTTCCATCTGGTTCAAATACCAACATGGCAGGTAGTGGACTACGGTTGTAGACATAGACACGGTCATTTGAGTCACATGCTACACCAGAAACAAGTCCGAGTTGTTGAATTATACCCCAACCTTCTACTACCTCATATTGGTAGTCGCCGGTTCCAAAAGTTGCCATAGGGTGTCTCTCCTGTCCAGTTGCACATCCATTTTCCAACAATAGATTTTAGAATATGAACGAAGTGTTTATATCCCAAAACCTTGTTGTCAAAAACAGAAATTTGCATATTTTTGTTTTGAATATACCTGTTCTTGCATAATAGTTAAGTATAATCATACGTTATTTTTAGTAAATTTGCAACTTTTTTTCTTTTAAAATTCAATGTACATATAGTTTTATTACACCTAATACAGAAATTTTTCACATTTATAAGCAAATTTTGTGTTAAATTAAGCAAGGCACACATAAATATAACAGTGGGAATTCGACTCAATTCAATATACTCATGTTAGTCATCTGATTTTCCTTGCACAAAATTAGTCTTTTCTGTATGATACGCGCTAATAGAGAGGTGCTTGTGTACTACATCTTTCGCTGTTTCCTCTACCAAAATCAAATCTCCACACTGGAGATTGAGATGGATTCAATTAAGAATAAAGGAGATAAAAGGTGAAATATAGAGTAAGTGTTATTACGGTTTTAGTAGTTACCATAAGCCTTTGGTCTGTAGGCGCATTCGCAGCGGGTCTAAGTGATGGACTCGTGGGATACTGGCCGCTGGATGGTAATGGAAAAGATGAATCTGGCAATGGACATGATGCCGCCTTGGAACAAGGTGCGAAATGGACCAACGGCGGTTGGATGGGCGGTGCGCTTGCAGTTGATGGCGCTGGTGCTCATGCGGTTGTTGACAGTAAGTTTAAGCTGGTTACGACAGCAATTACGGTGGTTGCGCGAATCAACGGCTGGAAAACGATTGACTGGTCTGGTATTGTTGTAGGGCGAAGTGATCCTGCTTCTTTCTGGTTGGGTGTCGCTGCGAATAACACTTTGACGTATGTGTGGAATAACAACGCCGCAACGACATGGAATTGGCAAGGCGCACCTGAGATTCCACAAGACACATGGGCATTAGTGGCAATAGCAATTGAGAAGGATAAAGCAACGAGTTATATTTTTCACAAAGAAGATGGAAAACTCGATTCCGCTGAGAATAAGATTCCCCATATTGAGCAAACAGTGATGAACTTAAAGTTCGGATGGGACGAATGCTGCGGTGCCAGATATTTCAAAGGCATCATTGACGAAGTCATGATTTATGATCGGACGCTAAGTGCTGATGAAATCAAAAATCTAGCGGTTGGCGGATTATCTGTTGATAGTAAAGGGAAACTCGCGGTCACTTGGGGAACACTGAAGAAGAATTAAACGTATCGTAGGTATTCGGTGGAATTGGTGTAAACCTACTTAATCAGCAAATACATGTTACTTGGTGTGCTTACAAAGCGCCTATTTTTTATACTGTTTGTTTCTGGATTAAAAGAATCCGTTGATGAACAAAATAGCGCGTATTGTATCCGCCTGCTGAAATCCTGTGGCATAGAGGTCGTTTGTTTCATCAAGATAAGTGTATCTATTTTCACCAAAGAAGTGTGTGATTTCAAAGTTCAAGCGAAACGTTCGGCTTAGGTCGTAATAGATGCCACCGCCCCAGTCGGAAAGTTTCGCGTAGAAATCAAAAAATCTAAAGTTACTCCGATCAAGCGCATCATTGATGAAATCAAGGCGGATTGTGCTGAGGTAGGCATAAACCCGCGCCTCACGATAATTATAGATGCTGTGGTCGCGTATCCAAGTGAAATCTAACTGAACCCGGTTATCCCAAGATGACTCCGTGGTTCTATCATCTTGATTGAAAGTGCCACGGAAATCCTCAAAATCTTGTGCTCGGTAATAACTCGTATCAGTCATCCGAATAAACCTGAGTTGGTTGGACAGCGCAAGCCGATAGTCTTCATTGAAATCATAAGAAAAGGTTAAATTCGCACCTGCAGAATCCTGGATTATCTGCTCATCAAAATCAGATTTAGTGTATAAATCCGCGTCCAGATCATCCTGATTGTCAATTTCAATATCCTGTAGATCACGCTTATAAATGAGTTTCAGTTCGGTTTGAAACATAGAAGTAAACAGGGATTTAGTTGGGGCATATTTTCTGAACCGTAACGCTGTTGGATTGAGATAGTATAAGTTGCCTTTTGAATCAATCCCTTTGAGTTGAAGTGCGACATCTGTTTCAGCCTCACGTTGAAATGGTACAAGCAACTTTTGAACATACGCGCCATTAGTTGTAAATCGTTGGATTCTGCGTAGCCGATAACGAAATGACTTTACATAACCGTCATAGCGTGGGGTGGGGTCATCAAGCCGCTTTGGCAGTGTAGAGAGAAAATCTTTTAGATACTTCGCCTTGTCAGCTACAAGGAGTGTACCATCTGTCAGGGTTGCAATGCGGAATGGTGCGATAAATTGCCCTCCTGCATCTCCATATTCACCGAAGGCGATCAAAAATTTTCCTTCCGAACTGTATTTCACTACCCGATGCCCTTTTTCATCAACAATATAGAGATTTCCTGCTTTGTCCACAGCCATATCAGCAGGATAAATTGCCTGCCCAGCACCCGGTTGCGCAATAGTATAGCGATCAATAGGTTTTCCGTTTGAATCCAGTTTGTAAATTAAACCATTATCATAAACATAGAGATTATTCTGGGTATCAATAGTGAGTAAGAATTTTCGCTTTGTGTCACCATGTGGAATAATGAGTGCATATTTGCCATCGCTATCTAGACCGGGCGCGGCTGCTTCAAGGTTATCAAGTCTTTTACTAAAATCCTGTATCGGATAACTTGCAACAAATTGTCCTTGTGAATCAAATTTATGGACACAAGGTCCATAGTTGAAAATTTTCGGGTTGTCTGTACCTGAAATGTGCTGCAGTATCCAATCCATCACATAAATGGAGTTATCAGATCCGATGACGATAGCAGTGGGATTTATGAAACGAAACGCCGAAGAATCTGTCACCTCAATGTCAAAAGCAAACTCTCTTGTTTGCGTAAACTTATGAATTTTGAAGTTATCTGTATCTGCGATGTAGACAGCCTCATCAGGCCCAAACGCCATAAATAAAATCTTTGCGAATTGTGCTTCTCCTTCCCCTTTTCCACCGAATTCACCTACGAATTTAAACTCTTGTGCAGCGTTTAGATTAAATGGGATTAGCAATAGAATAGAGAACGTTAGGGTTTTTAGTTTTAACATCTTCATCTTAAAAGTGATTTGTTCATGTCCGGATTGCTGAAGGTAAAGCTTCATATCTGGATAGATCGGGACTACGGCAGCTCCTGATGTGTTTTTCTGATGTTATCAAGAACTCCGTTGATAAATTTAGGGGAATTTGGGGTGCTGTAAGATTTGGCAATTTCTACCGCTTCATTGATTGAGGTTGCAGCGTCAATTTCCTCAATATACAGGATTTCATAAGTTGCAATCCGCAAAATAGATAGGTCTACAATGGGCATCCGATGGAGTCTCCAATTTTTGGAGGTTGCTTGGAGCTCCGCGTCAATCGTTTCAAGATTTGAAGTCGCGCCTTCAACGAGTTGTAATGAGAAAGGTTTGAGTTCTGCTGATATATCTTGGCTCTGCCAGAACTTTTCTATAACGAGTTGTATAGGTTCGGCGGTAAGGTGAATCTGATATAGTATTTGCATCGCGACGATGCGCGACTGTCTACGAGAGGACATCGGAATTCCATATTTTTAAATAGTTTTTGAGACGTGTTATATTATACAGATTTTTAGGCGGGGTGTCAAGTGAAATGTTTCGCTTCTACGTAGACGCGGTTTGAAACCGCGCCTTTCAATCGTTCTATTTGTTTTCGGATTTGTCATTAATTGCTTCTTCTACCAGATATTCTAACGCCGCGTCCCTGGCATCACTTGAGATTAATGTCCCATCTCTATCAATGAGCCACGGTACTGGAGGACCTTTAATCTTATACTGCAGCGCAAGGGGACTTTCCATTCCTTGTCCAGTGAAAATCTGCCGCCAAGGAATACTGTTTTCTTTCAGGTAATCCATTAGTTCCGTTTCATCATCGTCAAGACTGACACCGATGACATCAAATCCCTTTTCCTTATAGGTATCGTAAACTTTTTTGACATTCGGCATCTCCCGCAGGCAGAAACCGCACCAGACCGCCCAAAAATCAAGCAACACGACTTTCCCGCGATACTGCTGCAACGAAATCGGTTTCTCATCAAGGTCAGTCGCTGAAAAATCAGGGACAAGCTTTCCAACCAATTCTGAATCGGGTGCAACTTTGAGGTGATATTCCTTTGCTAATTTGGAATTACCAATCTTCCAATGTATTTCAGCGAGTTTATTGAGAACAAGGTAGTCATTTGGATACTGTTCTGCAAGTTTTTCAAAAACCGGAAGTGCTTCCTCGTCCCGTTTTACCATCTCCAGCATCTCAGCAAGGGCAAAACAGTTTCGCGCATTGTTAGGGTCCATAATTGATTTAAAACGGTCAATGGTATTGTCAGCGTCTTTTTCTTCACCGACTTCAATATAGAGACGGGTAAGTGCAGAATGCACATGATTGGACAAACGTCCACTGTTTGTCTGTCGTTGAAGTCCTGCTTCCAAAGCGGTGATAGCTTTTTCAGGAGTTCCATACATGTCTTCCGGTGTAGATTGCCAAATCTCGGATGACCGAAATACCTTAAAGGAGAAGCTTAAATTTAAGCAGTCAAACGGCTGATTTGCATGATGCCGACAACGAGCGAGCGGTATGACATCTCCATACACGGTTCGATTTTTCTGTGTGCCTTCTCGATATTCAGGGTGAAATTGGTAGCCATAACTCACGGACATCTTCGGGTCAGCATTGAAAGCAGCAATTGGCTCACCGTCCTTTTTATCTGCTGGACACAATAAGAGGTTCGCATCTTGCAGGTATTTCGGATGAAGTTCAGAAAGCCACTCAGGAAAATCGTCGTGGTCATTGTGGTAAGCCTGAACTGCCTTACCGATAGCAAGCAAATTTTGAGTGCAAATTTCGATATTCTTGTGGTTTTGTGCCTCAGATGGATTTTGTGTTGCTATTCCTACAAAAGCAATTGGTAAACATAACACGGCACCTAAGTTCATTTGAAAATATCCTTTTTATTTGTTCTTTTTCAAAAACAGTTCCTGAAATTTAGAGACAACACCTTTTGTCATTTTTCCCAATTCATTCTTAGAAAATAGGTACAAACCCACTTGAGAATGTTCAATCAGATTTTCTGTGAGATTGTCAACACGCTCCCAATTTGAAACAGCAACATCGGGTTTGAGAATATTATTGTCGAAATAGTCAAGATACTGAACACAAGCAGCGATATTTTCAGTTTTTTGCATCTTCTCCCCAGCGCGTGCTTCCACAAGAACAACGGATAAAACATAGGATACGCCTTCTTCAATTTCCAAGACGACATCTACATTTTCAGTATTACTAAATGCTTCAAGCAGATGTTTCGTAACTAACGGTAAAAGATCATTTTCACCTGCGATATCAAGTAATATTTTAATTCTCTGTGGGTTCTCAGCAGATTCTTGAACAGGTATGCCTTCTAATGAAATCGTTATTAAACTCAGAATTACACCGACCACAAGAATAAGTATCAAAAATCGTTTCATTTTATTCTCCTTTGATATCTTTTAGTATGTGAGGAAACCGTTATGTGAGATTCAATGTTGGTAATCTTTCCCATATAAATCTTGGGTTATACTTTAACTTAATGAGTTTCTTATTAGAACGTGGGCAACAATAAGAATTCAATTGTTGACAAATTATCTTATGACATTATGACGCGTTTTAAGGTAAGAAAAGTTGCACAAAATGAACCTTAACGTGAGTTTGGTATTATGGTGAATTATTGAAATAATTATACACACCACATGTCCGAGCGATCTCCGAATCGCGATATATATTGGTAGGAGCGATCTCCGAATCGCGATACATATTGGTAGGAGCGATCTCCGAATCGCGATACATATTGGTAGGAGCGATCTCCGAATCGCGATATGGTCAGGAATCGGAGATCCCTCCTACAGTTCAAGAATGTCCTATTAATTCTAAAATCACCATAGATAGCACAATGCTAAGCGTAGACACCGCAACCACTTTTTAGTAAGTCTATAATTATTGAGACACTTTACACCTGAAAAGATTGCAAAATTCATTTATTTAATGTATGCGGGTATAGAATTTCCGCATACATTTAGCGTTTTCTTTGACAGATTTGGCTATTCATTCTCGGTTTTGTCCTTGAGTGCTTCCACTACGAGACGTTCTAAATCTGGCTCTCTACCTTCGCGAGAGATCAACTTGTGGTTATCTTCATAGGCGATCAATTTACCATCTCTACTGATAAGCCAACGCACTGGAATGGAACGAACGTCATACTGTTGAACGAGCGGGTCTTGCCGTTCTAACCCGCTGAAAATCTGCCGCCAAGGAATATCATTTTCCTTGAGGTAGTTGCGCAGCTTCGTTTCATCCGTGTCGAGACTAACACCTATGATGTCGAATCCCTTGTCTTTATAGGTATCGTAGACCTTTTTAACATTCAGTATATCGCCGATGCAGAAACCATTCCAGACCGCCCAGAAATCAAGCAAAACGACTTTCCCGCGATATTGCTGCAGCGAGATGAGTCTTCCATCAAGGTCGGTTGCGGAAAAATCGGGAACAGGTTTTCCAATCAACCCCAACACAGGTCTAACCCTTTTGTAGTATTTCATTGCGAGTTCGGTGTTGCCTAACGCGTCATGGAGTTCGGCAAGTTTCCGGGATAGACGGAGTTTTTCAGGATACCGTTCCTCAAGTTTCTCAAAAACCGCGGCCACCTCTTTATACTGCTTCATCCTCTCAAGCGTTGCACCGAGAACAAAATGTGCCTGAAGGTCGTCAGGTTTGATGATGGATTTGACACGGTTAATGAGGTTCTCAGTATCTTTCTCCCGCCCGACTTCGTTGTAGAGACTGACCAGCGTAGGATAGATATCGAAAAAACTTTCATCATCCGGCTGTTGCTGAAGTCTGGCTTCCAAAGCAACAATAGTTTTTTCGATGGTTTCGTCCATGTTCTCCGCTATGTCTTCCCATACTACACTCGCGGATGACTTTAGCAATTCTAAATATCGAGGTATCCGCTCCGTACGAGGCAGATAATCGCTACGAAGTAAACTTTCGCCGGGCAGATGTTCAATCACTTCTAAGTCGGGGGTAAGTGTTAGAATGTCCACAGAATCGGTGTAATGTTGTCGGAGTTTCGTTGCAAAGGCGGCTGCATCTGCTCCTTTAGCACCTACCTGTAGCTCGGGCAGATCCCTGAGCAAGACCCAGACGTTCACAAAGTGCGTGTTGAGCAAATTGATAATTTTCGGAGAGGAGAGCGGACCCGCGCTCAAAGCTTTGCCCGATCCTCAGCAGGACTCATCGTCGAGTACACCGAATAAAAGCACCGCATGAATCGGGTGATTCGATGTTTTCGCAAGTTCAACGGCATCTTCAATCGGGGTCCACTCAATTTCGGTGAACTTGTAGAACGCATTCTCAAACTTCTTTCCAACTTCTTCCGCAGTGATAGCAGTTTCCCAATCAATTGATTTTGGTTCTAGCTCTGATAAACTGCGGAGTTCCATGCGTGGTACAAACCCCAAGTCGCGTGAGGTGAAAGCACCGATATCAACGTTGCTATTGCGGGGTGGAAGCGATAGTGTAAATTGGCGAACCGTCCCACTGTTGCGGTTGATGACCAGATGTCCGACAAATTGGGCGGGGCTCAAATAGGCACCGATGGACGCGTTCAACGTAAAGCGCGCATGGATTCGGAAAACGATGTCAGCATATTCAGACGAAATTGCTCGTAAGCATGCTTTCGCCTCCTCCTGAGTTGCGCCTGGATGAAACTGGCGAAGAAAGGGGAGAATCGCCTCCGGATCCAAGTCCCAGACATCCCCGACGTTAGCCGTTGATGGCGGGAGAAAGACTTGAAAATCCGATGTCTTGTAGTCCTTCAATGTCCGTGCAGGTCCAGGATTGAACAATTCTAACCACTGTTCCCACTCCATATCTACTGGTTCTCGCCACTGTGCCTTGACTCGGTTGAATTTCTCTTTTGTTGACCAATGTAAGTTAGTCGCTGTATTCTCAATTGGATCCCAATGTGCATGCACCGGGACGTTCACTGAAGTTCTTAGCACATTACCAAGGTCTACCATTGTTTCCACTCCTATTGTTGGGACGATTGGTAACGCCCTATTGGTTTTTAGATGTATTTTTAAGTGCTTCCACAACAAGTTGTTCTAACTTCGCACCTCTGGCTTCGCGTGAAATCAACGTGCCATCTTTGGCAATAAGCCACGGTGCAGGGATTGCATTAATATGATACTGCCTTCCAAGCGGACTGTTCCATCTTTGACCACTGAAAATCTGCCGCCAAGAAATGTCATTCTCCTTGAGGTAGTTGCGCAACCTTGTTTCATCAGTGTCAAGACTGACGCCGATGATATCAAAACCCTGGTCCTTATAGGAGTTATACACTCTTTTTACATTCGGCATTTCGGCGATACAGGGAGGACACCAAACCGCCCAGAAATCGAGTAAAACAACTTTCCCGCGGTATTGTTGCAGTGAGATCGGTTTGCCATCAAGGTCGGTTGCAGAGAAGTCAGGGACAACCTTTCCTACCAGCTCTGCCATAGGATCAGCTTTTTTTCGATATTCCGCTGCGAGTTCGGAATTGCCAAGTTTCTCATGAATTCTCGCAAGCTCCGCAAGAATGAAGTATTTGTCTGGATACTGTTTTTCAAGTTTCTCATAAACATTAAGCATTTCTTTATACCGATTTGCTTTTTCAAGTATCGCGCCGAGCATCGTTTGTGTCTGAAGATCACCCGGTTTCACGTTTGATTTGAAATGCTTAATGAGGCTATCAACATCTTTTTCACGACCAACTTCAATGTAGAGACGGACAAGCGGAGAATAGAGTTTGAAGGAACGCACAATGTCCGATTGTCGTTGAAGTCCCGCTTCCAAAGCGGTGATGGCTTTTTCGATGGTTTCATACATCACTTCCGGAGTATCTTGCCAGACACCGGGTGATTGATATACCTTAAAGGAGAAACCCAAGTTTAAGCATTCAAATTCTTGATTTGCATGATGCCGACATCTTGCAAGCGGTATAACATCACCATACACAACCCGGTTTTCCTGTGTGCTTTTTCGGTATCCAGGATGAAATTGGTAGCCGTAACTCACTGGCATCTTTGGGTCTGCGTTCTTAGAATAAATCGGCTTTCCACCCTTATTATCTGCGGGACAAAGCAGGATGTCTGCATCTGGCAAATATTTAGGATAAAGTTCTGAGAGCCATACCGGAAAATCATCATGTTCCTTCTGATAGGCTTGGATTGCCTTGCCAATTGCAAGCAAATTTTGCGTGCAAAGTTCGATATTTTTTTCATGCTGTTCCGAAATCAGATCTGCGTTGGGCTTTTCTGTAGGTGGGTGTGCATTTGCAAAAGTTATCAGAAAACCCAGCATTATTGTCATCGTCAGAATTGCTTTCATTTTAGTATTCTCCTTTTTTAGATTTTTTCCGAAATAATATCATTTCTAATTGATCGCCATGCATTAACAAAAAACGCGTTTAATCGCAATCATAGCGCCTCTTACATTCTTTACTTGAGTGCTTCCACTACGAGGCGTTCTAACTCAATCCCTCTGGCGTTTCGTGAAATTAGAGTGCCATCTCTGGCAATAAGCCACGGTGCGGGGATACTGTGAATATGATATTGTTTCGCAAGAGGACTGTTCCATTTTTGCCCACTGAAAACTTGTCGCCAAGGTATATCATTCGCCTTGAGGTAGTTGTGCAATCTTACTTCATCAGTATCAAGACTAACACCAATAATGTCAAATCCCTGATCTTTATAGGTATTATAAACCCGTTTCACGTTGGGCATTTCACTGATGCAGGGACCGCACCACACTGCCCAGAAATCAAGTAGAACAACTTTCCCACGATATTGTTGAAGCGAAATCGGTTTGCCATCAATGTCCGTTGCAGAGAAGTCGGGAATAACTTTCCCAACCATTTCTGCCATAGGATCAGCCTTGTCACGATATTCTTTTGCGATCTCGGGATTACCGAGTCTCTCATGAATTCGCCCAAGTTCATCCAGAACGTGGTAGTTGTCAGAATATTGCTTCTCAAGTTTCTCAAAAACCTTAAGGACTTCTTCATGCTGATTTGCGATCTCAAGTATTGATCCGAGTCGAAAATTATCTGCTATACTGTCAGTGTTCATGACTGATTTGAAACGGTCAACGAGACCTTCAATATCTTTTTCACGACCAACTTCAATATAGAGCCGGGCAAGCGTAGTATAGAGATGAAAGAACCTTTCATTATCTGCTTGTCGTTTAAGTCCTTTTTCCAAAGCTTCAATGGCTTCCGCAATGGTTTCATACATCTCATCTGGCGTGTATACACCAGATGACCAATATATCTTAAAACCAAAACTCAAGTTTAGACATTCAAACGGTTGATTCTCATGATGACGGCATCGGACAAACGGTAAAACGTCACCATACATGATGCGTTCCTCAGTTTTCGATGCTCGATACTGAGGGTGAAATTGGTAGTCATAACTCACGGACATCTTCGGATCCGTATTGATAAGAAAATATGGCTTGCCACTGTTTTCATCTGCTGGACAAAGCAGGGCATCTGCATCTGGTAGATATTTCGGGTAAAGGTCTGAGAGCCATTCGGGAAAATCGCCATGTTCCTGCTGGTATGCCTGAATTGCTTTCCCAATTTCGAGTAGATGTTGCTCGCAGATTTCAACGTTATGTTGTGCCTTCAAGGAATCATCAGAAAGATCTTTGCTTGTTGTTAATTGGAACTTGGATGTATCCTTTGAGTCAACTGCTTGTGCCAAACGCACCGCGCTCATCGGAATGACGAGGCAGGTGAGCACAAGCAAACCTATTCCTACTGTAACCTTTGTCACTGGATGTCGATTTAGGTTTTCAGTGAGAACAGTTCGGAGCCTCCCTTCAATTCTTGAGGAACGCGCCATCGCTACAGCTGTACGGGAAATTGTGTTAGCCAACTTCACGTCACGTGTAATATTAAGTAAATGTCGGGCATAATCGGTTGATTGATAGCCAGTAGTGAGCACTTGGTCATCGCACGCTTGCTCAGCCTCTATCCGTATCCGACGCGCTGCAAACCATACGAATGGATTAAACCAGTACGCCGCACATGTAATCTGCGCGATTGTCTGTATCAGCCAATCCCACCTTTTAATATGTGCAGTTTCGTGCAGCAGAACAGCACGAAGGCGATCCGTTTGCCAATTCGCTGCATTAGTCGGTAACAAAATCACAGGACGAAAAATGCCCCACATCATCGGCACTGTGATTCTGTCACTGAGACGGACACTAAACTTCCGATTCCAATTAAGACGCAGCTGATCAATCGCGATGCTAAAGTCGTGAGCACAGATGGAGATATGCCAAACAGTACCAATTCCAACAATCAAACGCGTAAGGAAAAACACACCGATACATGCCCAAACTATTCCTATCCAATTTGTCCAAGAGATTATGGGAAGGATACTGCTCCTTTTAGTTTCCACTTTCGGTTGAGGTGGTGCCAGAGTGACTTGTTTAGATGACACTTGCTCCGATGGCAACTGGCTTGGTGCGATTGAAATAGGAGTAGCAGGAACTTGAGAGATTTCTGCCAACCGCTGAGTCTCATATCTAATGATCGGTGTCTCTGGTAAGACATTGACTTCCCACTTCGGCAATATCAGAGAAAACAGCGGGACAATAAGGCAGCCGACAATTGCCATGACCCACACGAAACCACGCACCGCCGCCGATTTTTGACGGAAGTAGAATGCAAGTAGACCCGCAACAGCGAAAATTGTAATACTTTTCAGTGTCGTATTAACAAGAAATTTCAGTAATGGGTTTGCATAGAACGTTTCAATAAATAGCATCATGGTGAAGTATCTCCTTTTTTTGCATTCTCAATCAGTTGGCTTAAACGGTCAAGCTCTTCATCCGAGAGGTCTGCATCGGAAATCAACGTCATAACTGTTTTCTCAATGGATTTATCAAAAAACGTGTTAAAAATCTGTTTCAGCGCGGAACGTCCTGCCTGTTGACGTGGTTGTGTAGGACGATAGATGTAACGCTTACCATCTTTTTCGTGCGTGAGATGCCCTTTCTCTTCTAAAATCCGTAACAATGCCCGGACTGTGGAGTAACTCGGTTCATCGGGAAGGTCTTCAAGCACATCGGCGACAGAAACGGGACCACGTTGATAAACAATGTCCATCAACTGTCGTTCCCGACGACTCAGTTTCGCAATGCGAGAATCTTCCATGTCATCACCTCTTTTCAAGATATGCTAATATTTTAGCACTAAAAAAAGTGTATGTCAAGAAAAAATGCTAAAAATTTAGCATAAATCAGAAGTATGTTGATATTTAGCATAAAAATTCATAGAGTAAAGTAAAATATGGAACTCAGTCTATAAAAACTTGACAATTCTGTAAAAACCACTTAAAATTCTAACTACAACCCTTCATCAAAGGAGAAACCGTGAATTTACACAAAAGAGACTACGGGACTGTTGTTGGTCCACACCCGCGCACTGCACAGGCAGGATTTGACATGTTCCTTGCAGGTGGAAATGCTGTGGATGCCGCTGTCGCTGCCGCCTTTGCTGAGGGAGTCGTGGAGCCCTCACACAACGGCATTGCGGGCTACGGTGGTTGTATGTTGATCTATCGCAAAAAGACTCAAGATGTTGTAGCGATAGATTACAATTCTGCTGCACCCGCAGCTGCTTCCGAAGATATGTTTACAATTGAGGACGCACCCGATGCGCCTGCAGGCTACCGTGTGCCGGGACGTGTAAACGTGCATGGACCGTTGGCTATTGGGGTGCCGGGGGTTGTCGCTGGTTTATGTTTAGCGTTGAAGGAATATGGTAGTCTGCCACTTGCTGATGCCCTCCGTCCGGCTATTAATTCTGCACGCTACGGCTATGCACCAAACGGCGCAAATCGTGGTGGAATTGCGGGGAATGCTGAACGGTGGAAAAGAGAGTTTCCAGAGACGGCACGGGTTTTCCTCAAAGATGGACAACCACCGAAAAAAGGGGAAACACTCACCAATCCGGACCTTGCACGAACCCTGGAGGCTGTCGCTAAAGGTGGACACGCAGCATTCTACGAAGGCGAAGTAGCTAAAACAATCGCTAACCACATTCAGGAATTGGGCGGATGTTTAACCGTTGATGACCTCAAAAATTACAACGCTTTCATTACCGAACCTTATCAAATTCAGTATCGCGGGTATTCAGTGTATACATCTCCTCTTGGTGCAGGTGGACTCACCACCTTACAGATGCTCCGTTTAGTTGAAGAATTTGATCTGGCTGATATGTCTCTCACAGAAAGGTTTCATCTTTTTGCTGAAGCGATGAAGATTTGCTGGGGTGAAAGACTCCGTCGATTCGGTGATCCCGCTTTCGTTGATATAGACATTGATGAAGAACTATCGGATAGTTTCACTGCAACGCTTAGTGAGAAGTTGAAGGCAGGACTTGAATCACCACAACCTGGAGAGGTCGTCTACCACGAACCGATGAGTTGTACGAGTCATATTTCTACTGCGGATGCGGAGGGGAACATGGTATCGTTAACGCAAACGCACGGCGGCGGATTCGGTTCAATGGTAACGGTGCCTGGAACGGGACTGCTTTTTGGACACGGTGTGGGTCGTTTTGATCCAAGACCAGGGTTAGCGAATTCTGTCGGTCCGGGAAAACGTCCGCTGCACAATATGGGTCCATGCCTTGCAACGCGAGATGGAAAACCTTTTGCGACCTACGGCATCCCTGGCGGTCGTACTATCCCAAATAATCAACTCAACTTCAGTGTTGGTCTCATTGATTTGCAAGTGTCAGCACAAGCAGCACTGGACGCCCCACGTTTCCACAGCGATGGCGCCGAACCTATCCAAGTGGAATCACGAGCAGGGGAAGAAGTGCTTGAAGGATTGCGTGAACTTGGACATGAAATTTCTGCAAGTGGCGGTATCGGCGGCCCCGGACATGTAATTCGCGTATCAGATGACGGAACCTGCCACGATGGCGGCACAGATCCGCGTGGAGAAGGTAAAGTTATCGCACGTTAATATTTATGGTGTATACCACCTGTGGAAACGTTAGATGATGGGATTGGTAATCCCGATTTTAATTTAATACTATTGGAGTTTCAACAGATATGTCACAATTTGTGAAAGCCACGACAACTGAACAAGTGCAACCAGGCACCTGCGTCGGTGTCAAGGTCGAAGGTGTTTTTATCGGTATCTATAATATTGAGGGTGAATTTTTCGCCATGAACAATATCTGTCCACACCTCGGCGGAATTTTGACTTACGGTTTTCTGGACAAAAACTGTGTTACCTGCCCGATGCACATGTGGGAATTTGATGTGAAAACTGGCGAATGTGTTTGGCCAGGTGAAGAGAGTATTCCTATCTATCCCATCAAGGTTGAGGGCGATGATATCCTGGTAAATGTAGATGAACCGATGAATGTAGATAAACCACAGTAGGAACGAAAAACATGTTAGTATCACCCAAATGCTAATTTCAAAGGAGAAAACACTATGGCATATCTGCTCACTGGTGGCATGGGATGTATCGGAACTTATGTCATTCGAGACCTATTAGCCGCTGGTGAAAAGGTGGTTGTTTACGATTTCGCTTACGACCTAACTATTCCAAAAATGGTACTCACGGATGAACAAATTGAAGGTTTTACATTCGTGCAGGGCGATATTACCGACCTACCACACGTTTTACGCACTGTTCAAGAGTATGAAATTGATAGGATAATACACCTTGCTTCATGGCAAGTACCTGCATGTAATGCAAATCCACCGCAAGCGTTGAAGGTCGTATGTGAAGGCACAATTAATATATTAGAAGCAGCGCGTATTTTCAATCTAAAACGTGTTGTGTGGGCAAGCAGTGTAGCGGTTTTCGGCGCACCAGAGGATTATAACCATCAACAGATTCTAAACGATGCACCGCACTATCCCAAATTTATTTACGGCGCATGCAAATCTCTCAATGAAAGATATGCAATGCACTATTTTGATGCTTACGGTGTTGATTCAATCGGACTTCGGTTTACCGCAGTCTACGGGGTCGGTCGGACGCGAGGAATGAGTTCATTTACAACAAAAATGATTGAGGCAGTCGCTATGGGTGAACCACACGTGTGTCCGTTCGGTGATGATGCGGTGGATTGGCAATATGTGGAAGATGTCTCGAGTTCGATTGTAATGGCATGCACCTGTCCAACAACGAAAACACGCGTCTTTAATGTCAAGGGTGGAATTCGACCCGTGAAAGCGGGTGTAGAATATCTAAAAACATTAGTGCCAGATGCGCAGATTACACTGGAGCCAGGAGTGTTCGGAATTTCTTGGGATTACGACGCAACGTCCATCGCTGAGGAGATGGGATTTACACCAGCATATACAATGGAGCAAGGAATTCTAAAAACATATAATAAGTTTCGAGAACGCGCTGGATTGGAACAAGTTTAAGTATAAGAGTGAAGTAATACATCACCCTTATACTTAAAAGAACGATTATGTTCAATGTTTTTATAAATTAGTAATACTTTTTCATTTGTGCCCAACTGACAGCTAACTTTCCACGGGCATTAACGGCGAGTATCTGGTCCCACGGAATATTTTTGCCGCTGGCATTGGCTTGATGCACATCATCAAAGTTCGGATGTCCCCAGCCGCCACTACTACTATCAATTACTCTAAGTTGAGCAGTTTTGCCTTTCAAATCTGAAACATCCCACTCTTTCCGTTTCATGGTTTCATGACTTTCACCGGTTATAGTTCGTTCAACCTTATCATTAATAATAAGGTTAACACAACACGGCTCAGCAGTACCCCAAGCACGGTTACCACCGCCAATGAGAAAATTCATTGTTTCACCGACAATTGTGAACTCAATTGATGTCAGAGTCCCTTGAGGAAAATCTGGGGCAACACCACCATTTGCATTCTGTTGCATATCGCCAGGTTTCTGTCCCAGCTTTGCCCCTTTGTCTGGTCCTTGATACCTTTCAGCAAGTCCGAGCCACCAATCACCTTGATGGTTAGAGGGCTGCCCACGGTTGCGTGCTGTCGGGTTATCTCCCCAAGTCGGTTGGAAATCAAATGCTGTTCCTGTTTTTTCCTCCCAATCGGTAAGGTCGCCTGTCTCAAAATCGTTGTTGAATGCGCGTGCAAAGGCGAGATTCACAGGCAAAACGAACAGGATTGCGAGAATGGAAGACATCATAAGCGAGAAAAACATTCTTTTCATCAGATGTATCTCCTTCTGTTAGGTAATACGTAAATTCCGAACGTTCAACCTTCATAGATTTTACAATTACAAACAAACTTATAAACACACTATAGGAATGATACACCTTTGGCAAATTTGTTTCAAGCAAATTTTAGAAAAAATGTGTTCTATAAGGAGGCAATTCAAAGCATCTGTCTTGCAAAAATTAATCCAACGACACAAACAATTGCTGTAAAGGTGCGTTTTTCACTTTTGATAGCACGTTCCCAAGAAAAATCGTGTGCAGATGGAGAGGAATAAGGGCGGAAATAAGGGAGAAAGCGCGGCACTTGTTCCTGATATGACTGATAGACAGAACCACATGATTCCAACAGATATGTCTCTTCTACAGTAATGATTGGAAGGTATTGAATAAAATATCCAACTATCAGAACAGGTATCAACCAAAGAACATTCGCAATAATGCAGACCCCGAAACTAAGCAGAAAATTGCCGAGATAGAGCGGATTACGGACATAACTATAGGGGCCTTTTGTGACCAGATCGCGGGCAGCACCAAGGGATGTGGCTCGTGTGGATCCACCTGCATACCCAACTGCCCATACACGGAGAAATTCACCTATAGCAACGAATAAAATGCCTATTAGTGTTGTGTACCAAGATGGTTTTGCGAAATAGAGTAAAGCAAGGATAAATGGAATTGGAGTGAAACTGCGGATTTTGAAGAAGAAGTTGCCGAGTTTGGGGGAAATCATTATAGGCGTTGATAACTGTGGAAACAGACTTAAAATCGGAGAAGGCTAAGTTGACAGTCGCGATTCGGAGATCGCTCTACTAATAGGATCGGTTCTCTGTAGGAGGGAACTCCGATTCCCGACTATCAGTGAGTTTTGTCGCGATTCGGAGATCGCTCCTACAGAAATTTTGTGTATTGTAGGAGGGAACTCCGATTCCCGACTATTCCTGATACCTACTAATAGGATTGTCTCTTTGTAGGAGGGAACTCCGATTCCCGATTATTGTAATGACACACAATTGAAGTGGATAAAATCGAGATTCGGAGATCGCTCCTACTAATACAACCGCTTCGCTTCTCTGTAAGAAGGAACTCTCGTTTCCGATTATTGTAATGACACACAATTGACAATAATTTATCTTGGCGTGCGCCATATTAGGATACTACCGACAATACCATACAAAATATTTGCACCCCAACAAGCTAAAAACGGATGGAGTTTACCGTTCTCACTTAACCCTTCAAGCGTGGCAAAAGAGAGTGCCCAATAAATGAAGACCAGAAAAAAAGCGATGACTAATCCAGCGAAAAAACCTGCTTTTCCGAAACGAAGAGCTATGGGGGAACCTAACATTACAACAACCACTGCCGCAAATGGGTACGCTCTTTTGTGATGTAATTTCACCTGTTCAATTCGAGAAATTTGCCCCGCTTCCTTTTTATAGGCAATCTGTTCTTTAAGTTCTTTAATCGTCATCCCCCTTGGATCTTTATCACTACCGATGAAGCGAGTTGGATCTTCGTAGCGTTCTATAGATTTCTCTTCAAAAGTTTCGTAAGCAACTTCTATTTCATTTTGAAAGTAACGGATATGTCCATCGGTTAGCACCCAATGTGTTGGTGTCCACGTGGCTTCCTTAGCATAGATTGACCGCTCAAGTTGTCTGTCTTCATCGGATTCCCAAATGGTCAATTTTCTAATTTCTTTGTCTTTTAAATTGATTCGATGAGAAAAAAAGATACGATTACCTTTGCCCTTAAAAACGAGAGATCTTCCGTATTGAAGGCGGACTTTTTTTTGCAGGACATTTGCTTCATGGTAGGCAGGAGATGCGAAGCGGTCATAAAAAATAGCAAAGCACGCACAAATAATCAGTGTTACAATGAGGACAGGGGTAAGGATTCTGTAGACACTTATTCCACCAGCTTTCATCGCAACAAATTCGTTATTACGAACCATCCGTCCAAGAACGAAGAAGATGGCAACAAAGCCGGATACCGGTACGATCTCCATTATCCGACGTGGTGCTTGGTATAGAATAATTTTCACCGCCGTGAGATAAGTAATACCATCCTCAAAATGTTTAATGTCCTTATCTAACAAACGAACGATGACAACAAGCGCACTAAAAAAGAAAAAGCCGATAAAAAAGGCTTTGAGGTATTCTTTGATCAGATAACGGTCTAAAATGTTCAAGCGATTTTCCTATTTTTGCACATTAAGATTCGGCATTTCAATTAAACAACTATCCGAATTTACTCCCTTTATTACGCCATGTTCTTAATTTTTCTTCGCTATACATTCTTGTAATAAGAGTTATTCCGAACACCCCGACGACAAGATTTGGAAACCACATTGCCAAAGCTGGGTGGAATTTACCAGTCAAACCAGTGTTCTGTCCAAACTGAAGTAGAAGGTAGTATAATAGTATGACCACTAATCCGATACCAAATCCGATCATTCTTCCGTTCTTTTTCACCATGAATCCGAGCGGGATACCGACTATTCCAAATGCTAAGCATGCAAACGGAAGGGCAAACTTTTTGTAGTATTCCACTTTAGCATAGCGGAGTCTATTAATGGCATATTCAGATGGTTCGTTTTGTTGCTGAGAAACTTCCAGTTTTCCGATATGTGTCTGAAGCTCTCCAATACGCATTGTTTGCGGATGTTGTGCTTTATATTCGCGCCGTTGTAAGTCTTTTTTGAAGTCAAGAGCCAGTTGTTGTTCCTGAAATTGAGTGATTCGGAAACCTTCGGAACCGTCAGTTAACGGTTCATAGGTGTGCCCATCGTAAAGCGTCAACTTGGCATTGCCATCTTCAAAACCGAGACTGGCGGATTGTGCAAGGGTCAAGCGGGGCTGTCCTTGCCAAAATTCATCCCAGATTTTCACATTCTGTAAACGTTCCGTTTTTGGATCGGTGGATTCGTACATCCAGAGTTTACCCTCAGTCTGAAGCTCCTTCATGACGGTATCTTCTTCCAGAATTAGAGCAGGATTGTGTTTTTGGATGTCACGTTTGAGTGAGACAGAAGCTCGTGTAGCATGGGGTAGCACATATTCCATCAACGCTAAGTCAATAACACTTAAGATAGTTGTTGCAATCAGAAGAGGTATCATAAGTTGATGGAATCCAATGCCGTGTGCCCGCATCGCCATTATCTCAGAATCTGTGGAGAGTCGTCCTAATGCCAATAGGATTGCAACTAACGCCGCCATCGGAATTGACAGAACTACCGTTGCTGGCATTACATACAACAGTGATTCAATCAGGTATAATGGACTTACACCTTTCTTAACAAAAAGTTTGACAAGCCGAAAAAGTTCATCAAAAAGTATAATAAAGGTAAAACAGATTAATGAAATTAAAAAAGGTGGAATGAATTCTTTAAGACAATAACGCGAAATAATTTTCATAATCTCTTTTCAAATTCTACACACTTTGGTAGAAACAACGCATTCTTGAAGTACAGTGGATTTTACAATTAACTTGACATCTGGTTTGTAGGAGGGAATTCCAATTCTCAACTATTCATAAGTTCCGTCGCGATTCGGAGATCGCTCCTACAAGGGATGTGTCTAATTATTTCAATAATTCACCATAAAAGCAGATATTTTCGTTTTCTTGCATTAGCCTCAACGTATTTTGGCAGAAAACATAGGGCATTATCTATTAGTTGCATTTTAAGTAGAAAATATTTACTAAATTTGCGTTTTTTATTAGAAATTGTGTTGTGGACATGTTATCATGTTTATTATGAACATTACATTGGAATCAATTCAGTTGACTACAGCGGATTTGTCAGAGTATTCTGCACGCTTAAGTTCAACACAAGAACTTTATTCCCCGACAGCGCCAGCAAAACCTATTGCGCAATTCGGTTGGCGTGATCGGTGGTGGTTAGATAATGCCCCCGCCAAACAAATCGCACTGAACTATTGGTTTTTCCAATCAACTGATGAGGCACACACCGCAGCTGATGAAGGTCGCTTGAGGTTGTCCGCACAAACTGTGTCCAAATTCGGTGGGCACGAATCTGCTTATCAACCAGTACCTCAAGATCAAGTTGAACTTGGAGATTCAGTGTGGCAGGCAGGAGCAAATTGGCTTTTCGTTCGGGACACCGTCGTTGTCCTGGTCGCCGAAATTGGTGGAAAAATTCCCGCAGAAACAACCCTCCAAATAGCACACAAAATTCTTGAGAAAATTGAAAACGAACTTTAGTAGAAACGGATTGATAACGATACCTTTTGAGATGAAATAGGTAAGAGGGTAACGCTCATATCTACCCATAACTGTCAACTAAAGAAAAGCACAACACGTTCAACTCAAGACAGGGTAGGAGCGGTTTCCTTACCGCTCCGTATTGTGTGAGAACTAACAGTTAATCTTGTAAGAGGCGTTTCAACGCCAATCAATCGCGCTTACAAAGCACTCCTAAAGAAGTCTTACGCTTGCTACCTGCTAACTCAGACAGGTTTCCATGCGGTTAGGAAACCACATTGACCGTACCTGGATATGGCTAAGTTGCCCTTAGGTAATGTTCATACCTACCATCTACGGTCAGATCAATCCGATGTCTGTACACTACTGATAGTCTTGATGCCAATTCTCAGATTGTTTGGCGAGGTGGATGTTTTCAGCACCTCCAAAGTGGCGATGTTCAAACCACGGTAACGCGTTTTCTGCGGCTGCATTTGCATTATGGAAATTGGTTGTTGCCTCATTTTCAAGAAACTGGGTGACTGCCCCAGTATCAGGATAAAAATCAACTGCATCTTTCCAAATTGCGCGCCCACATAGGAACCCGCTTGCGCCGGCTCCAGTGGCGAGTTGAACGTTTTCTATGAATTCCTCAATATCTACACCCGCACTTAAAATTACCCACGGTAGTGTTGAAACTTCATCTAATTTCTCACACACCTCTTTAACCTCACTCAAATCGTAAGCAGATTCACCAGCATAAAATGCTCGGTCTTCATATTCAGTTGTGTATTTTAAATCCGCTGGGAATTCTAATTTAAGAATATCAACTTTATAGGATGGGTCGGTAAATTCTTCAACGCTGCGGATAACCAAGTCCGGTTTCTGTTTCGCAAACTCTACGCTTTTCGCTGTGCCTTCAAGGGCATAACTCACAAGTTCTAAAAGGAATGGCAGGTCATGTTTCTCACATTCATCACCGACATGACGGACGAATGCTTGCTGATGTTGTAAGGTCACCTCAGATGAATCAGGATGGTAATAAGCGAGTAGTTTGATAGCATCTGCGCCAGCACGCTGTGCCTTTGCTATCGTCCAATTTTCAATTGGATTGGAGAGACGCTCATTTTCACTGACCCCTTCGCTCACGTAGCCAGATTCTTCATAAGCCAAAAGTAGCGCGACATCACGTGGAATCTCCGTAATTGAATACGGATGTCCATAGATGGGGTCCGTCAGAACCGCAGTAGAATTTGGCGCAAGAATTCGTGTTATCAAGGTTTTGAGCGATGCAACATCAGAATATTTGACATTTGTTTTGTCAATGTCAAGAACTTCTGCAAGTTTTGTAACCATAGAGCCGCGTTGGTCAATCGCCATCATTTTAAATCTGCCGCTTGCGTCGGCGAGTTTCATAAGTCCTCTCAATTTTCCAGATGAAATACCAGTCGTAGCCATTAAAATAAGTTCTCCTTACTAATATTCGCGTTCAATAAAAAAGTGAATTAGGGATAAAAATAGTTGCTTTGCCTTATTATTCGGAAGATGGGCAAAATTCTGATTAAACTTTTCAGTCGCTTCCTGAAGTAGGGTTTTAGAACACTTTTGTGCGTATTGAATAGAATTATATTTTTGCATCAAATGCAGAACATTCTGAACGTCTGCTTCTGTTTTCTCAGCGCGTGGTCGTGCCATGATATCAATAACGTTTTGCGCTTCTGATGAAGTGCAGGAATTAAAGAGATGGATGAGGACAAGTGTCCGTTTACCTTCACTAATGTCACCGGCAATCTCTTTGCCATATCTACCAACATCGCCAATTAGATTGAGGACATCATCCTGTATCTGAAATGCAACCCCCAGAGATTTTCCGAATTCAATAAAGACATCCGCTTCTTCGTCACTGGTACCCCCAATAATTGCGCCCACACGACAAGGTGTTATGCAAGTGTACCAAGCAGTTTTCTGGATACACATGGTCAAATAATCGTTTTCGTTGAGATTCCATTGATTATTGCGTACCCACCCCAATTCAATGTGTTGTCCTTCAACGACTTGATTGCAAAGTTGTATGAATTCGGATAATATCTGAAAGGTGAGTTGATGTCCGAGAATATCAACATTTCTGTGAAGCATCTCCCACATTTTACAGTGCAATGCATCTCCAACGTTGATCGCCATCGGGATGCCATGTTTTTGATGTAAGCAGGGCTCACCACGGCGGAGTTCAGAACCGTCTTCAATATCGTCGTGAATCAGGAGCCAATTTTGCAGCAGCTCAAGCGCTGCAGCAGTGTTAACAGCACGATCAGGGTTTCCACCAAACGCCTCACAAATGAGCAGACAGAGTGCAGGTCTCAATCCTTTACCCGCACGTCGCGGATAATCTAACATCATTTGGTATAATTGATGTACATCCTGATGCTCATGGGTGGTGGGAAGAAAGTCAAAGATACATGCATCTACTTTTGTTTTGACTTCCTTGAGATATGCGGTGACAAGGTCTTTAGTTGGTGCTGGTTCACGCCCAGATTTCGGCATTAGTCTTCCTATTTCTACTTCCAGTCAAGTCTCCTATAGCTCATGTATCAATTATAAAGTATACCATATTGCGTTGTGAAAATCAAGTTTTTTGTGGGATGTCGTAGGGATTCGGGACATTTTGTAAAATGTGAATAAAAGAGGTGTGCAGTCTATGAATCCGTTTCATGATCAAGGTCAAGAGCGATGAAACGAAATCCGGTGGGTTTGAGTTTTTCAACGAGAGAAGCTCGCAATTCAAGGACACGCGCAAACTCAGATTCGGGCACCTGTATTCTTAAAACCGGTTTATGATCAAATAACGCAGCGCATTCAATATTGAATTCTTCAATAAGTTGTTCCGCTTGCTCCAAAGCAGAAAGTGGTGACTCTGTTTCCATATTATGTGCGTTTTCTCCAGTCGCTTCCCGCCATAAATCCACCATCAACAAACACCATTTGTCCGGTAACAAAATCGGAGGCGTTTGATGCAAAGAAAATCGTCAGTCCTGCCAAATCTTCTGGTTCACCCCAACGAAATGCAGGTGTGCGGTTGAGAATCCATTCGTTTCGGCTATCTTCCCGCGCAGGCGCAGTCATTTCTGTTCGGATAAAACCCGGTGCTATCCCGTTGACCTGTATATTATGCTCTGCCCATTCAACCGCAAGCAATTTTGTTAGTTGTAAGAGCCCGCCTTTGGCAGCAGTATATGCTACACTTGTCGGAAGTCCAATCGCCGATGTAAGGGATAGGGTGTTGATAACCTTACCACCACCCTGTTTTTCCATGATCTTACCGCAGGCTTTCGCGAGAAAAAACGCTCCCTTTAAATTAATATCCGTGACAAAGTCCCAATCTTCTTCACTGAATTCCAATGCGAGGTTTCGGATATTAACGCCCGCATTGTTCACCAACACATCAAGTCTGCCGAAAGTTTTGACAGTTTGCGCAACGAGCGAGTCAATTTCCTGAAGATTACCGACGTCTGCCTGAATTGGAAGGACAGTGTTACCAGTTTCGTCAGCAATTTGTTCAGCAACAGCGGTAAGTGTTGCAATCTCCCTTCCAGCGATAACGACTTCTGAACCTGCACCTGCAAGCCCTTCCGCCATCGCTCTACCGATGCCGCGACTTGCGCCGCTCACAAGACTTACTTTGCCATCTAACCGAAAGCGTTGAATAGTATCTGAAGCAGATTTTTGATCCATATCTTTATTTTATTATAGTAACGACTTGTGCTAGTTACGTGATAGTTTTGTTGTTTTTTACAACTTTTCATATTTGTAGGAGCGATCTCCGAATCGCGACCCGTTTGTCGTCGGGAATCGGAGTTCCCTCCTACTTTTGAGGTCATCAGGTATCGGAAAAGTTACGGAATTCAACCCAAACGAGACGGACATGTGAAATATAAACATACCAATGTTAACTAGCACAACGCGTTATAGTACGTTTTATTTTTTCTTATTTAACTCCATCAATTCATCTGATCCAACAGCCCTAATTTCTCCGTTATGTTCATAAGCAAGAGAGGTAAGCAAATGCGCTCCATGAGAACGCTGCAGATCAATTTCCAACGCAACGACATAGATTCTTGCATTTTTTATGTTTTTTTCACGCACCGTCTCAAGAATCTTTTGTGTGTCGGTTTCAATATTGTATTTGTCAACCGTTGTAGGGAGTCCATCTGTTACCAACACGATAACAGATGGATCCAGCGTAAAAGCCTTTTCAAGCGCAGCAAGGATATTAGTTCCCCTGTTATTTTGAATATTTTCAAGTGTGAAAGTGTCAAGATACCACAAAGCACGTTTAATGTTCATTTCGTCAGCGGGTAGTAGTTTCTCACTCATCAGCTTAGCAGATCCAAAGAAAGGCACAATATTGAAAGTATCTTCGCTTCCAAGCATTAAAACTGAATCTTTAACAGCATTGAGTGCCAATCCCAGTTTGTTTAGACCGGCAGCTCCCATACTTGGAGATACATCCAGACAGTAAACGACATCTTGTGGGCCATCAAGATCATTGAGAAATTTGATAATACCGAGCGGGTCTTTACTACCGGAACGTCCGCCGCCTTCAAGTAGTCCTCCGCCACCACCCCCTTGAGAAACACCACGGTATTTACCAAATCCATCGCCGCGTGCGCGAACACGCCCCGTAACAAGTCCTTTACCATCGGTGCGCCCGGGTTGCGAAACAAGACGCCTCAGATTTGAAGCTTCTGCCTCCCTTAATTTTGCATCTGTCATCAAGTCTGGCACTAATTCGTTTATCGGTGCTTGGTTAACTTCAACATCATGAATGACAATTCTTTCGCTCAGTTTAACAACTTCATCGCGCTCATTCTTTGCGGCATCAATTTTCTTCTGTTCCGCGTCTTTCGCGAGTTTTTGGCTTGGATCAAGACGTTTTTTGCTCAGAGGTGGTTTGGGTCTAATTCTGCGTTCTAACAAAGGATCCGCCTCTTTAAAAAAGTCAAAAGCGAGCGCGTCTGATTGGTCGTTCGCAACCGGTCCCAAAGGCAAAAAAAGATAAGCGATAGCTACTGCCATGTGAAAAATAAGCGATAGCAAAATGATTGAACGCATCCGAGCCCTACGCTGTTCTTTTTCAATATATCGATCTCTCATTTCATCTAACATTTTGGTATCCTCCTAATGGTTTTAGTAAAAATTCAATCTTTTTTATTTGACGAAAGTCTTTCCAAGGCATCAATCCACTGGTTACCTGCAGGTGTCAGTTTATAGTATGTATGGTTTCGATGTTTTATCCATTTTCCTTTGACGATATTTTTTCTGTAATGGATGATACGTCCTTCTACGCGCTTCAAGCCACCAAGTTCTCTTAATTTCCGATGTCGTTGCTGCATTTCTTCAAGTGGAACTCTTAAGGTCTCCGCAACGACTTTTGAATAGTCCATCCCTAATTCTTGGTGATGCTTCAGTATAAAGTAATCCGTTTCATCTAATTCCGTAACTTCAGATGGCATATCTTGTGACGTATCAGGTATTTTAGATTTGTGAATCTCATCCCACGACACATCAAGCAACCTTTCTGTTCTCAAACTGGGAACTGCTGCACATGATGAATCATGGACAGTAATGGTACCATCCTCCTTGAAATAGCCGATAATCTGGTTATCTTCTTGGGGTGCGCAACACTTAGCGATTTTATATGTGAGTTCATCTACCATGTGTCTGACATCCAAAAAACTTAACCGAATAAGTTGGAAATCTCAGATTCGCGATAATGCCCGATATCCAATATCTGTCCGCCAATGTGCGTCATCAAAATGGATGGCAGAAACACCACGATATGCCTGCTCTATAGCCGATTTCAGATCGTCTGCCAATGCCGTCACACCTAACACGCGCCCACCTGCTGTAATTACGCTCTCCCCATCCTGCTTTGTTCCCGCATGGAAAACGGTAACACCCTCAATTGATGATGCATCTGTCAAACCCGTAATAACTTTTCCCGTCTGATATGGATTCGGGTATCCTCCAGAAGCCATGACAACGCATGCTGCTGCTTCAGAGTGCCATTCCACATCGGCATGTTGCTTAAGCGTTCCATCAATGCATGCCATCATCAACGGTACAAGGTCGCTTTTGAGACGAGGCAACAGAACTTGCGTCTCAGGGTCTCCAAAACGGCAGTTAAACTCCAGCACCTTTGGACCTGCATCTGTAATCATTAGTCCAACATATAACACGCCCTTGAAGGGACATCCGATGTTTGCCATACCGTTGACAGTCGGATAAACAACACGTTCCATAACGTAGTCGTGAAGTTCAGGTGTCATAACAGGTGCGGGGGAGTACGCTCCCATCCCACCGGTATTCTTGCCGGTATCCTCATCGTGCGACATTTTGTGATCCTGCGAACTCACAAACGGCAAGCAGTAAGACCCATCAACAAGGACAGTAAACGAGGCTTCTTCACCGATTAGTTCTTCTTCAATGACAACACTACTTCCCGCGTCTCCAAACGTCTTATCAACTAAAATCGTCTTGACCGCCTGAATTGCTTCATCAATTGTTCGACCTGGGATGACACCCTTCCCTGCCGCTAATCCATCTGCTTTGACAAAAACTGAGGTGTTGTTCGTTTTGATATAGTCAATTGCTTCATCTGCATCTACAAATGTGTGATATGATGCAGTGGGAATATCGTTTTCTACCATCAACTGTTTGGCAAAATCCTTGCTTCCTTCAAGTTGCGCAGCTTGTTTATCGGGCCCGAACGCTTTCAAACCGCGTTCACGAAACACATCAACGATACCTGCTGCTAAAGGGTTTTCAGGACCGACAATTGTTAAGTCAATGTTAGTGGATTCTGCCCAGTCCGCGAGTTCAGTAAAATCATCTCCCACCGGAATTGGCTCTGCAATTTGGGCGATGCCTGCGTTCCCGGGAGCGCAATAGATTTTTTCAACCAGCCGACTCTGTGCAATTTTCCAAACGAGAGTATGTTCACGACCTCCCTGTCCAATAACTAAAATTTTCAACGTGGTGTCCTTTTAGTATGTATATTTTCAGTTCTAAAATAGAGATAAAAAGTCCGTTCTCTCTTCTATTCAAATCTATATTTTAACATAGTTTAGTCAACTATTCAACCAAAAAGTTCGTATGGTATAGGATTATTTATGGTGAATTATTGAAATAATTAGACACTTCACATGTCCGAGCGATCTCCGAATCGCGACGGAACAGTGGTATTCTGCATGATTCACCGCCTACTGGGGTGAAGTGTTTATTTTTTCTAATCCACTATAAGAGGTTTTTCAAATATGAATAGGTTATTGCATTTGAATCCCCAACGTTCCCATTTTATCAGTTTCCATCGGTTGAAAATGTTTGGTAAGCACTTTGGATTGAATCCGTAATGCTCATGTATTGAGAATCCTTCAACAATTTTAAGTGTTTTTAGCAAGTCAAGGAGTTTCTCAACGCGTGGGTGTTGCACTGTGATAATGACTTGTCCGCTGGGCTTTAGATATTTCCAACATGCATCTGAAACTGATGGGAGAGCGTTCATCGGGATATGCTCAACGGTTGCCAACATCGTAATGACATCAAAGGTTTCATCTTTAACGAAGTCGTATGGAAAATATCCAGGTATAAGACGACATGTCCCAAATTTCACAGTTTGTGTGAGATGTGAGTCAATACCTATAGCCGCCTGCAAATGCCCATTGAGATAACGTAAAAAGTTACCATCTCCAGTCCCAATGTCCAAGAGGCGTGCGCCTATCGGAATGTACGGTTCGACTTTCGTAAATCGCAGATATTCAAGGAAGGAATCCAGGTGTTTTCTTGGATACTGATCACCTTGTTGACACTTCCTATTTTTCAGAAATCGGATAATAGAGTTTGCCATCTATTCTTCGGCTTGTTCGTTTGGTTCTATAGCAAGATATTTGTCATCGGTTTCTATATCAGAAGGATAATGAATTTTCCAAATCTTGAGAGGAGCGGTATCTTCACCATTTGTAGGATATATTGGGACAAAGATGTCAGGGAAGTCGCCAAGGAAGTAGAGACGAACAGCAAGACTTTGCCAACCGAGATTAGAAATGTGGTACGCTTTTTCAAGGGCACCTTCTTCATCGTAATAAAGGATGATGTTTCCGTGTGGATTGTCGTCAATTGCGGTTTTGTGAATATGGCGTTTGCTACCTTTGAACGCCACATAAGGGAGTTGTGCTATTCCCCCTTCTTTCAGACGTGCTGTTATGAAATCAGGCGGTGATGCTATATCAGGTTCTTCAACGTACAGAAAAGGCGTTTGTTCTATTCTTGAGAGACGTTTGTATCCAAGCTTGACAAGACGGGTGAACCCGAATCTTTTATCACTGTTTTCATCGCTGCCGATATAAGAATAGGTAGCGGCACGGTCAATCAATCCCCACTCTCTTAACATGAGATGTGTTGCGCCGTGGGTTTTGAGAAATTCAAGTGCTTCTCGTACGTCTTTTGCACAGTAGACGTGGCGGTAATAGAGGTGTATCCAATGTGGGAGAAACGTATCCTGATCGGTGATGGTTTTGACACCACCGAAAACGTTAAGTCGGCTACCATAACTCCAGTTTGCTGCCATAACAGTGTCTTGTGAGAGTTCGGTATTTACCCAGTTGAGTGCCTGCGCGATATCTCCTGTACCAGGGAGCGGTTTTCGCCAGTAAGCGGCAGCAGGAACAGCACTGTTCGCATGCCCACCGAGGGGAGTCCAAAAGAGAACAGGTATTAAAACGGCAATTGCAATTGTAGCGGGTATCCACTGCGGTTTTTTGAATTGTTGTGTGAGCATTGCCGGCAATTGCCACAAGAGCCATGCAGTGCCATAGGCGAGCGGTACACCTATGAAAAAATCATAACGTTTTGCACCACGTGAAAGTGCCACCCACAAAACAAACCATACAAGCATTATAACTGTTACCAATTCATTTTTCGCTGTTTCTTTTCGCAAACATGCAATTGCGAGAGTGATAGTCGTGAGTCCCAGTGAAATGAGAAAAAGCGTATTGCAGCTGCTCTCTCCAATCAACTCACTCAGAGGCCATCGGAAAAAGGTTGTTGCGGTGAAAAGCAAGAGGGCTATGAAAAGAGGGATCCCGTTCTGCTTCCAGAGATAAAGACTCCCAAGTATCAAACCGAGACTACCCAACATAAAGACGGTGCCGTACCTGCCGGGCCAATATCCGAAATTCGGATCAACGAGTTCTGTCATGTCCTTCATGAGTCGGTTTTCTCGGAAGATGAACGCGGTACTCTCAAATGTCCCGGATTGCAGTAAGATATAACCAATTCCTATTCCGATGCCGAACAGAGTGAGTCCGCCCGCGAGTTTCCGGGCATGCGGACGTAGGGGTGGGTAATATTTCAAGAGCAGGTATCTCAGTCCACGCATGATAAAAATTGCAATCGGTGGGCAAGTGTTAGCGCAGCCAGATGCGTTGCATAAGTATATCCGCTCCGATAAGCAGGACTGATGAGGTAGAGTCCCGGAACGAACATGAGCATCCATATTAGATACTCTGTTAGGTTAGACTCTGTCTCTGTAGTGCAGAATTTCCACAGTTCCGCACAAAGAATAATTAACACAAAAAGCCCAAAACTCTCCCACGAGAGTCCGCCTAAGAAGACGATAAATCCAGCAAGCGCGGTGGCGAAATATCGGTACCAATTACCAATCCCTTTGCTTTCATTTTCAGTGGACTTATACGGTATCTGTTCTTTCCATAGATAAACAGCAATAGCAAGTACACCGAACATCCAGCACCATGCATCACGATCACCAAAACCAGCAGCACTACGTTCTACACTGCCCGGTAACGTTGCCAAAAGCACAGCAACAATGGACGCAAACAGCAGCCCGTGACTACGGGCAAGGAAAAGAAATAATATGCCAAGCCCTAAGGTAAAACAGATAGCGGTGATGTAGAGCTGAATGTGATACCGCGTGAGTGCAGGAAAGATCCACGCCAATGTTTTATGCGTATAAGCAATGGCATAAGAGTAGAGTGGTAACAGTTGACCGTTATCTCTGCCGAGGGGAAGCCAACGGTGTGTATCGCGTGGGGGAGGGTGCCGTGTTCGGCAATTTTCTCCGCCATCCATTGGTAAAGGAAAGCATCATTTTCTGTAAAGTGTCCTGCGGGGAGATATTCTACACCTTGGATACGTATCCCAAAAGTGAGGAACATGAGGTATAAAAGCAGGGCACAGACAAGGATTTTTCGAAGATAATCAGGTAATTGCATCCTAATTTAATTTTTTAGGGATGGGTTCTGCACTTGAATTCAATAACACAGTTATGAACGTGACAAAGTTCTTGACTATAGACGCGATCCAACGTTTAGAACCTAAGTGTTTTGTGAGTCCTTCGCGCCTATTGTGTCTCGTGTTCGGTTGCACTTAAGACTTTTTTCAATATCGGACTGCGTTCAAGTAAATCTTTGTTGGCTTTTTTGACGCGTTCCAACCGCTTTCCGCAGCATTTGCAGTTTTTCTTTTTTCCAGCGGGTGTTGTGATAGCAGATGTCTGCTTTGGTGTGTACATAGGCACCGTATTTGTTGCGTATCCAATAAAGCAAACAAGGACACCAATGATTGCGAAGATGCCAATACTATAGAGAAAAAAGTTGTTTTTCATAGAGAGGTTTCTCCATTTCTCAAAACTTCGGTTCAAATCCATGAGCACGAAGCTCTTCTAAATGCTTCCTCACCCCTTCTTCTGAGGTTCTTTCTTGCATTTTTTGTTTAAAATTCTCAATGAACGTGTCCGTTAATTCATCTGGAATACCGAATGTTTGTGCGTTATTCCGTAAGATGTCAAAAAAATTTGAAGATATTTCTGCGAATGCCTTTCCACTTCGCATGTTATCAAAATAAGCTTGCTGCTCTTCAGCCGAAAGAGAATTGAGTTCATTCACTTTTTCATATAAACGCTTTTCTCTACTCTCATTGAGTGATTTTAGACGTGCTTTAACACTTACGGTTCTTTCGCTGACGATTTCACTAAATTCCTCTATTTCTTTTAACTCTTTTGCCCATTCCTCATCGTTATGCTGATGTGTTTCAGAAGAGTGTGCATGTTGGTTTGCTGCTTTTTGTGTAGGAGAAGCGGCTGCATTTTCTGATCCTTCATGGCCAGGCTGGCTCACAACTTTTGGGTCTTTATGTGTTTGAACGGTATTATCTTCTTGGATATTTTTCTTTATATGAGATTTTCCTGCAACTGCTGCGTCTGACGTATCATCCATTGTTATTTGGGATTCGGTGTTGTACCGTACGACCGGTTCTATCATGAGTTTAGGACGTACAATGGCGAAGTACCATATTGCCCAGCCTATTATGACAATCATAAACAGAGACCCTAAACTGAGAAATAAACGTTTCCATGTGAACATTCTGTTACCTCATTAGTTTGAGGCAAACACTACGTGGTTTAAAATAGTGTTTGCCTGATAAGTTTGCGCGCCCAGGAATTACTGGAAATTATGCGTAACCACATAGTCCGCTGTCACATCCCGCACTAGCATGCTTTGTTTGCCTACATTTAATGTAAGCATCTCTAGCGTTTTGCCAATCTACGGTAGCGTCAACCAAAAATTGTGCAGCGTCCCTTAGAATATCTTTAGCTTCCTCTATTAACCAGTCAATCCCGGTTGCCTTCGCTAATTCTAATGCTTGTTCCGCTAGAAAGTATGCTATATAGGCGATCTCATACAATAGCCTAGTTCTATCCATTTCTGCTTTTTCATCATCGCAATCATGTTCCGCCAATGCTGGCTGAACCGTAAGAAACATCATCGCAAAAATGAGAATCAAACTTGTCAAAGCTAAGATATTTGAGTTAATTCCCGGCAATCTAATTGTATTCATCATTTTCATTTTCTTCCTTTCTAACTTCCTATTTAGGAAGTTAGTGTAAGTAGAAGGAGAAAATGCAATTTGCAAATACTATCTGAATCTTGCTTGTTTTCACTTCGGACTCAAACAGATAGCATCATTACAAATTGTGCCATTTCTCCCACAATTTATCAAATAAAATAAATTAATCATTCTCCCGCTTAACTTTTGTAGTGGCGTTTTACGTTACGGTTTTCTTCCACTGTTTTATCACACGTTTCACGCACACTTCAACGTCATGCGGAGAGACACCTAATTTTTCACTAATCTCTTCAAGAGGTTGATTGTCTAAATACCGTTCCATAATCATCTGTTCTTGAGATGGAAGGTCGCTGATCAGTTCGTCTAACTGATGCGCAATCGGGTTTAACCATTCACGCATCCGCTCCCACCTTTTCTGAACAGCCTCGGCAGTGGAACCTATCGCTTCAGCAATTTCCCTCGGCTTTAGGCCATCCAATAGGTATTCAATAACCTCAAGGTCCTTTTCTGGTAGAAGTCGCAGGAGACGTCTCAACAGATAATGTCCTGTCTCAGTCTGTTGTGCCTGCTGTGCTGCAAGCATTGATGCTTCTGCAGCAACTCCCGAATTATCAAGAGAGACAAATTCTGACATCTGTTCGGCTTCACGTTGGTAATCTCTCAACCGGTCAATTGCCGCATTTTTCGCGGTGGTATATAACCATCCCGCGAGTCTCTCAGGATACTTAATCGTTTTTCTCTTGTTGAAGGCCTTGAGGAAAGTTTCACTCGTGATTTCACCTGCATCTTGATGATTTCCTATGATCTTGGTAACGGAAGCACGGATCGGTTCATAATACTTCTGCATAAGCAGACTTAGTGCTTCTTCGTTACCTGTTTCCAAAAACCAGCGATGCAGTACATCATCCATGAATTCTTCTTCACAAGAAAAATTTTTAATTGTCTTCATAAATAATCACGTAAATTTGGGGACAATTCCGACATAAAATCGTATATTTTTTAAATAAATTAATTTATACGGCCGTATATACAACTAATTTAATCGCAATACACATGTGCCTATTGGTACTGAAATGTCCATAGTTGATTTGATAGCAAAGCAAATAAACTAAAATACGGTTAGCGTTATAACTTCATATATAAGAAAAGACTTACCCAAACGTCCGATATGGATTCACCTAAACAGAGGTGTATGATCCCTTTATAAGTTAAAGACACAGTCTTAAGTCGGAAAGGGGGCAAAATATGAAAAATATTGGGTTCATCTCAAAAAATAGATTTGCGTAAGTTCAATATAAAGATAATTTTAGTGTGTAAGTATCGTATGTTGGGTTTTGTTCCTCAACCCAACATACGATATAACCTTTTAGGAACACGCATCAATTGGTAATTCTTAAAACTAAATATCCTTTTGCAAATACTACTTGTCTATTGTCAAATTTTCGTGCCTTGTGATACAATAATATTTAGCAGCAAAAAACCACTTCTTATTGGAGGATTATATGAAAATTGACAAGATTGAGTCGTTTTTCATTGGAAACGGTTATGTAATTCGGATTCGGACCGATACCGGACTGAGTGGAATCGGGCAGACAGCGTGTTGGGGATATCCTGAAGCAGTTGAGAAGATTGTGAATACTTTTGAGAAATATCTCATTGGACAGAATCCCTTACGCATTGAACACCATTGGCAATATCTCTACCGTATGGGACCCTTCAAAGGAACTGCGCTGAGTGGGGCTATCAGTGCGGTTGACATTGCTTTGTGGGACATTAAAGGCAAACATTTCGGTGTACCAATTTGGGAGCTGTTAGGTGGAAATTGTCGGGATAAAATCCGATTACACCTCCTTGGCGGTGGCGGCACACCAGAGACAATGTTTGAAGCAGCTAAAGCTGCTGTGGAGGAAGGCTTCACAGCACTCAAGTTTGATCCGTTGGTAGGGAATTTTCAGGATATGGCGTTAGATCGGCTTGTGAAGACAGCGCGAGACCTTGTTGCTGCAGCAAGAGAAGGCGGCGGTCCAGACCTTGATCTGATTGTTGAGGTGCATCGAAAACTGACACCGATGAACAGTATCGTATTAGAGTCAGCATTAGCACCGTTCAATCTCTATTTCATTGAAGATCCGATTCAGATTGATACGATAACGACACAAGCGGAATTAGCAAAACGGATGACAACCCCCCTTGCCATTGGTGAACGCAATGTAAGTATCTGGGAATTCCGTGAAATCCTTGAAGTAGGTGGACCGCAATATGTCCGTCCGGATGTGGGTCTCGCTGGTGGTATAACGCACTGTAAGAAAATAGCGGCACTTGCTGAAGCGTATCACAGTGCTGTTGTTACCCATAATTTTCTTGGTCCGCTGATTACCGCCGCTTCGCTCCATTTAGATGCAAGTATACCAAACTTTATTACACAAGAATATACCAAAGGTGATGAATCTGATCGTTTTGCGGTCTATAAAGTCGCATATCAGCGAGAAGGTGGTTATATTCCGATTCCTGAGGTGCCAGGTTTAGGTGTTGAACTTGACGATAGTTTAATTGACGCAACGCCATTTCAACCGATGAATACCGGCTCTACACCTTTGCGTGAAGACGGTTCAGTGGCCTATGCAGTGTAATGCTATTTCTAATATATTATGTTTCATTTGTAGGAGCGATCTCCGAATCGCGACGAAATACTTTGATAGTCGGGAATCCAAATCAAGAAATCAACGGTATGAAGCGAATACGCCAAATCAACGGTATGAATGCCGTTTAGGCATTCTCCGTATGGTATTCGCATGATTTAGTCATCCCCCGGGTATGAATGCCATTTAGACATTCCCCAGAGTTCCCTCCTACAGTAAGATTTTGGAACTTGCGAGGAGATAGAAGATGAATGCTGATGAAAAATATCTATTTGATCTGAACGGTTATCTCGTTATCAAAAATGTGTTGACACCTGAAGAAGTCGCATTAGCGAATGAAGCAATTGACAAGCATAGTGAAAGCTTGAACATACGTCCGCGTGAGCAGACACTTGATGGGGGTTCTGCGGAACTAAGAGGAGAACACGGTAGAGGTGAACTCGGTGGAATGCTCGGATGGGAGGAACCGTGGTGCAATCCGTTTCGGCACATGTTAGCACATCCGACCCTCATTCCATATCTCAATGAAATATTGGATAAGGGTTTTCGTATGGATCACCAGATGTTTCTGCTTTCTATGGACAAAGGTGCAGAAGGTTTTATTTTTCACGGATCATCCGGACCTGGATTCGATCCTAATCAGTATTATGTTTTTCGAGATGGCAGGATGCACAACGGCTTGACCGTCGTTACATTTCAACTTACTGATGTGCCACCTGGGGCAGGTGGACTGATTGTCATTCCCGGAAGCCATAAGAGTAACTACCCTTGCCCACAGGAGATGCGGCTTTATCAGAAACACCAAGAACACATCCGCCAACTCGTCTGTAACGCTGGTGATGTAGCGATTTTCACAGAGGCGGTGACACATGGAACATTACCGTGGACAGCAGACCATCCGAGGCGTTCAATTTTAACACGTTATACAGCGGGTAATATGGCTTATGTGCCTGCTTATCCAATACCAGAATGGGCAAACGAACGGCAGCGAGCAGTTATGGAACCGCCATATCATTCACGATTAAATCGTCCGACTCTGGAGGCGTAATATCAATAGTGGATTATAGAAATAATTCTATATTTCCTTTGTGGGAGCGATCTCCGAATCGCGACGAAACTCACTGATAGTCGGGAATCGGAGTTCCCTCCTACCAATCAAAATGTAAAGTTAATTGTAAAATCTACTATAGAGAAAGGAATCCTATAATGTCTTCTTCAACAAGTGCGATGCTCGGATTAGTCTTTTTGGGCTTAGCGAATGCTTCTGTTTTCTTGATGTTTAAGTTGTGGGGTTATCCGTTTGATAAAGAAACACATAAGAGCGAAGCACCGCGATCGTTAACACTTCTGCACCGATGCCTCGGTTATGCTTATGCGGTACTTTACATTTTTATGATGTGGCACATGGTGCCGCGTTTATGGAACTACCAAGTGGAATTACCACCTCGCACTGTGGCACACTTGATGCTTGGTATCACTATCGGTGTCCTGATTCTCGTCAAAGTCGCTATCCTTCGGTTTTTCCGGCATTTTGAAGAAGCGATGCCTTATATTGGTGTCTCTTTACTCATTTGTACTTATCTATTGATAGGATTGTCTGTGCCGTTTACCTTTCGTGAAACTTTACTACGAACGCAAACAAGAGCGTTTAGTGAAGAAGGTATCGCCAGAACCCGACAATTGATTGAAACTGCAGGATTACCACCAGAGGCACCACTTGACCAACTTGCATCAAAACGTAAGCTACGAGAAGGACAACATGTATTACAACATAAATGTGTTGTCTGTCACGATCTACGTACGATACTTGCGAAGCCGCGCACGCCGCCAGATTGGGTGCGTTTAGTCAATCGTATGGCGATAAAGCCTGTTATCGGAGAACCGATCTTCAAAGAAGAAGAGTGGAGTGTTTCTACATATCTCATTGCAATTACACCTGACATTAAGACAGCAGTCAAACAACAGCGGGCAGAACAGATGCGGACAGATGAAGCAAAAGCAGCTGTCCAAATCGCAGCTTCCATAATGGAGGAAGAACCGACAACCGCAGATAATTATGATGAAGTAGAAGCAAAGGAGCTTTTTGAGGACAAATGTTCACAATGCCATTCTCTTGGCGATGTGGAAGATTATCCACCGCGTTCTAAAGAAGAAACAACTGAACTTATCAGTCGAATGATTGATATCGGACTTTATCTTGAAGAGGCGGAGATCGAGTTAATTACGCGTTATATAAATGAAAACTATCTTGAAGAATAATTATCATACAACAAATAGAAGTATCATGGAGAAATAAAAATGAAAACCTTCACACTTACAACAGAACACTTGATAAAAAAACCTCTGGATGAGGTTTTTTCATTTTTTTCTGATGCACATAATCTCACAGAAATAACACCACCCCAGATGCATTTAGTGGTGCTTACGCCTCGTCCGATTGAGATGGAGGTTGGCACACTGATAGACTACCGCTTAAAACTCCGTGGTATTCCTGTCCGATGGCAAAGTGAAATAACAGAATGGAATCCTCCACATTTTTTCGCAGATGAACAACGCAGGGGTCCCTACCGATGTTGGATACATAAGCACACATTTGTTGAAACTGATGGGGGAACACTTGTGGGAGATGAGGTCGAATACGGTGTGCTGGGAGGACAGTTGATTAATAAACTTTTAGTTCGACCAGATATAGAAAAGATTTTTGAATACCGTTCTCAAAAATTGCAGGAATTACTGAATTAAAGCAACACCTATAATCATTGATATTTAGTCTCTGCAACGATCTTTCACATACTGTTGTATATGTAAGAGGCGCAATGAATTACGCGACTACAAACATGTTTTTTGTTAATTATAGTGAAATCTAAAAATATGTGCACACTCCCCGGTAGATGCGGTTTCCTAACCGCATCTATGAGTCTGAATAAACACCGGTTCGGTTAGGAAACCGAACCCGCCAAATACCAAAAGCGTATTTGGCGTTATATTAATAATGTGTCAAGTGTTTTTTGTTTCGCAACTATAGTAGTGGTTGTTTAAAATACCAGTAAGATAACAATTGCGATACCGATAATAATGAGGAAACCTGATACCAATTCTTCAAAATAACTCAAGGATTTTCTCCTTCTAAATTTTCGGTTTTGCATAAGAATTGAGGTTAGGTTTCTAAACATCAGGATTCTCCTCTTAATTGATTTTAAGTTGCTGAATGGAAAAGACGGTGCTATACTTAAACCTAACCGCCATACACTTAAAGATGGGGCAGTAGCTTAATCGGCAAAGCGCTGGTTTGAAACTCCGGTGATTGAGGGTTCGAATCCCTCCTGCTCCATATCAAGTGTAGGCGGTTAGGTTTACACATGTGTCTATCATATAGTATATGCATGTGTCTAATATATAGTATAACACATATACTAATACTGTGTCAAGATAAATTTTACTATTGATAAAGTCTTTTTTTGACAAATTATTTCGCAATAATCACAAAAAAATTGGAAAATTACGTGTCAAAATTAAATAAGCAAAATCCCGTATCTACTCATTGCGTAAATAATTATGGTTTTTACTATAAAAGCGGTCATTCAAAATAGTCTAATATAGGCGCTGTTATATTAGAGGTTTACGAACTATTCGTCCAGCCAACTCATCATACTACGCAAATTCTTGCCAACTTCTTCAATTTCCAATGCTGCTTCCTGTCGTCTAAGCGCTTGCAGCACAGGTTGATTTGCCTGATTTTCAAGCACCCACTCTCGCGCGAAAACACCACCTTGCACATCCTTGAGAATCTGACGCATTTTTTCCCGAACATCATCGTCAATGAGTTGGGGGCCTCGCGTCAGGTCGCCATATTCAGCGGTATTACTGACATCGTTCCGCATCTTACTCAATCCACCAGTGTAGATAAGGTCAACAATCAATTTCAATTCGTGGAGGCATTCAAAATATGCCATTTCAGGTTGGTACCCTGCTTCAACAAGTGTATCAAAAGCAGCTTTAATAAGCGCAGCAGTGCCACCGCAAAGCACAGCTTGTTCACCGAAAAGGTCGGTTTCAGTTTCCTCGCGAAATGTGGTTTCAATCACTCCAGCGCGTGTGCCGCCAATGCCTCTTGCATAAGCAAGCGCTATGTCCCGCGCCGCACCGGTAGTATCCTGATGGATAGCAATAAGACACGGTACACCGCCACCACCTTCAAATACTTCGCGGACGAGAGAACCAGGACCCTTCGGAGCAATCATGGTAACATCAATGTCATCGGCAGGTACAATCTGTCCAAAATGCACGCTGAATCCATGCGATACCATCAGCATATTTCCTGCTTGCATATTCGGTTCGATCTCATTACGGTATACGCCAGAATGCTTTTCGTCAGGGATAAGAATCTGGACAACATCCGCCATTGCAGATGCTTCTTCAACTGTTTTGACGGTTAACCCTTCTGCTTCTGCACGTGCTTTTGATCGACTACCTTCGTACAACCCAACAACAACGTTCGCGCCGCTGTCTTGAAGGTTTAGTGCTTGTGCCCTGCCTTGCGCGCCATAACCGATTATGGCGACGGTACGCTCTTTCAATAAATCAAAATTGGCATCGCTATCATAATAAATTGTTGCCATAAAGTTTGTTCCTCTCTTACGAATTTTCCTAATAAAGTTATATTAGTCTATGCTATTTCTTCGGTACTTGAAAAACACACATACCAAAACCGCTTCAACGAGATAAGTACCAAAATGTTTTTTACCTATAAGAAAACCAAACAGCAAGTGACTACTTCAGGATTAACATCTTTCGTGTCGCAATGCTGCCATTTTGCTAAACGGGTGGCAATGGCACTTCCAATTCTGTGTTTGCCACTCACACCTGTTACTAAAGCGACTTTTCCCTCCAAATTCTACATTGTGCAATCTCTTTCATTTTACTTTTTCAGGTTGCAAGTTCACAAGATAAATTCCTGATGCTACTAATCCAGTACCCACTAATAAGCTGACGGTTAGCGCATCGCGTAAAAACAAGCTGCTAAACAATACGCCCGACACCGGCATAAGAAAAGAAAAAACCACCAGTTTGCTTGCCTTGTATTTTCTTAGTACCGATGTTAAGACTAAAAAGCAGAAACCTGTGACAACCCATCCTTGGTAGAACAAACCCGCACTGCTTGCCAAGGTCCACTTAATTGATTTCTCACGCTCAAAGAGGTAACTTATGACGAAAAAAAATGGAATGTTTAAACCTAATAACCAGACGAGCAAGCGAACCGGATAAATCTCTTGAACAAACACCTTTGTTAACGTAATACGTAATGCAAGTAAACAAGCTGACAGCGTTACAATCAACTCACCGATGAGGTACTCCACAATACCCGTGCCTTGTAGATTCGGGGCAAGTGCTACAAAAACACCGCCGAACGCGGTGAGGATTCCTAATAATTTTGTGGGAGAAAGTCGATCATCTGGAAGCCAGAAATGCCCGAACATAACCAAAAATACTGGATACAGTGCAAAAAAAATAGTAGAACGAGAAGCCGTCGTGAATTGCGTGCCGACATTCAGCGTAACTGTATGTAATGCATAAAGTGCTGCAATCAAGAGTAACCGGGGCAATTCTTCAAAGCGCAATCGCATTGACACCCCATAGTAGAGTCCTATCCCTCCAACAACGATAAGACCCAATATGCTACGAAAAAGCGCCATTTTCAATGGTGGGAAGCCTTGCAAACCAATTTTAACAGATAATGCTCCCGCACCTAAAAGAGAAACAACAAACAATATGAGAACTATAATCTTACCGGGAGGATCTTCATTTCTAAATTCTTTTTCTATCATAAATACTTTCTTGCCTTTGTCATGCCTCGTCGATCTCCCAATGGTAAGTCTATAGATGAAGGACTGTGTTTCCTATTCTTCTGCGTAGAGTATTGATGTCGCAGCCCAAAATATTACATATAACTTCGATTTCTCACATTTACCTCCGTTGTTTTGATATAACCTATCTTTGAGAAACTGTTCATTAGAAGGTATTGTTTTACGAATACTATTTTATTCAAAAAGTTCACATTACGATTGATATCCAAAGGCACATGATGAGGGACTTAAGGGTTTCTGTCAAAACTATCTGGACACGCCCTCAATGAGATATATAGTGAACTTTGAAATTATTGAGACACTTTGATAAACTTGTTTCGGAACATAATGGACAATAGAAGGTGTAGCACAAACTGTTAGTTTGTGCCGATGGGACGCAAACTAACAGTTTGCGCTACAGAAGTGTCCCATTAATTGTAAGTTTTACTATAATCACTTAGGAATGATATAATGATATGGGACAGTAACTACCGGAGAATTGAAAGGATCCACTAACAAGTCTTATTTCGTAGCACCTCGCATCATCGCCACTTTGCCGGTGCGCGATAATTCAAGGATGCCGTAAGTGTTAAAAATATCAATAGCAGCTTTCAATTTACCCTCATCCCCGGTAATTTCAAGCACAAGGGAGGCAGGTTTCATATCTATAACCCGCCCGCGGAAAACTTCTGCGACTTGTAGAATCTCGGTGCGTTTTTGAGGATCTTCGGTGGCAACCTTGATAAGAACAAGTTCACGTTCAACATGTGTTCCGGTGGAAAGGTCTGTGACCTCAATAACGTCAATTAACCTATTCAGATGCTGATAGATTTGTTCAATTATCTGCGCATCCCCATGTGTAACAAGCGTCATGTGTGAGATGCTCTTGTCGTGGGTTTCAGCGACGTTGAGACTATCAATATTAAAACCGCGTCCACTGAAAAGTCCTGCAACACGCGCGAGGACTCCAAATCGGTTTTCAACTAAAACTGAAAAAATGTGTCGTTCTTCGTTACTCATTTGATATTATATTTTCTGCTTGCTAAATCAGCAAATAGGTTTGAAATGTGAGAGGGAATGTGCCTTCCTTCAGAAGAACAAGAAAATTTGGATTATCCCTCTCACAGGTGAGAATTTAGGTTAGGACAGCCCGCGTATAACATCCCCAAGTCCTGCCCCGGCAGGTACCATCGGGAAAACGTTCTCTTCTTCATCAACGATAAAGTCAATAACAACAGGACCGTCATTGATTCCTTTTGCCTTCAGTAATGCGGGTTCAACATCTTCAGGGTGTTCAACACGGAGACCCGTTGCCCCAAATGCCTGTGCAAGCAAGGCGAAATCAGGGTTGTCGTGATAATCCACTGCAGAATAACGTTTATCGTGGAAAAGTTCCTGCCATTGCCGCACCATCCCTAAATACATATTGTTGATGATGAAGACTTTAAGCGGTAACTTCATCGTAATCGCAGGCACCAATTCTTGAATGGTCATGATATAAGAGCCATCACCGTTTATATTGACAACAGTTTTGTCTGGACATCCAAGTTGTGCCCCGATTGCGGCTGGCAAACTGAAACCCATTGTCCCGAGACCACCTGAGTTAAGCCATTGACGCGGTTCAGTAAATTTGAAGTATTGTGCTGCCCACATCTGGTGCTGTCCGACATCCGCTATGACAATTGCATCACTATAATGTTTATAAATCTGCTCTATGACATATTGCGGCATCACCTTATTGGCTTTTTGCTCGTATTCAAATGGGTATTTCTGTTTCCACTCCTGAATTTGAGCACGCCACGGGTCAATATCTGTTGTGTCAACCTGCTTATTTAATTCGGTAAGGACGTTTTTTGCATCGCCAACTATTGGAACATCTACCGGCACATTTTTTCCGATACAGGATGCGTCAATATCAATATGGATTTTTTTAGCATTCGGAGCGAATTTGTCAAGGTCACCGGTAACTCTATCATCAAACTTGCACCGATAGCGACAACAAGATCAGCATCGGTGAAAGCATAGTTTGCACAGCAAGAACCGTGCATGCCGGGCATTTCCATCGCCAACGGGTGCGTTTCGGGAAACGCACCAAGTCCCATCAGGGTGACAGTGATAGGAATCTGTGTTTTAAGGGTTAACTCTCGGAGTTCCTCACTTGCATTCGCAAGCACAACACCACCACCAGCGTAAAGCATCGGCTTTTTTGCTTCTTTAATCAATGCTGCGGCCTTTGCAATTTGTGCTGGATCCCCATGCACTTGCGGTTTATAACTGCGAATATCAACTGTTTCTGGATACTTGAACAAGGTTTCATTTTTCTGAGCATCTTTAGCAATGTCAATGATAACGGGTCCTGGTTTCCCTGTTCTGGCGATGTGGAATGCTTCTGCGGTGACATCGGCTATCTCGTCGCAACTTTTGATAAGATAACTATGTTTGCAGATTGGTCGGGTGACGCCAATAACATCGCATTCTTGGAAGGCATCGCTTCCGATCCAGTGAGTGAAAACCTGTCCGGTAATCGCTACCATCGGAATTGAATCCATATACGCAGTTGCGATTCCAGTAACGAGGTTGGTTGCACCAGGACCGGATGTTGCGAGTGCAACTCCGACTTTTCCAGTGGCGCGCGCATATCCATCAGCAGCGTGAGACGCTCCCTGCTCATGCCGCATCGGGATCAATTTTACTTCTGTTTCGTCGTACAGGGCATCGAAAATCGGCATTGCCGCGCCACCGTTCACACCGAAGATATATTCGACACCTTCACGTTTGAGACCGTCAACCAGGATTCGCGCTCCTGAAAGTTCCATGTCAATTTCCCTCATAAACGGTAGTAGACACATTCCACTGTGCCGTATAACCCATTAAAAGTAAAAAACCCTCTCGTTCCACTTTGGAGACGAGAAGGATTTATAAATGACCTTACCGTGGTACCACTCCAATTCTTTCCCTTATTTTCAAGGAAAAGCACTCTTGGGATGCGATAACGGACATCACACCGACTAATCCTACTTATCGCGATTCGGAGATCGCTCCAACAAATGTTCAGATTAGCAGCTCCAGGGCGACCTTCAGCCGTAGGAACTTGAGAAGACCTTTCAGCCAATGAGTCTTCCTCTCTTGCAAGCCCGGAGGACCTACTCCTCCCTTTCAACGCTTTTTTATAATCTATTTAATTTTATTACACCCATTTGCTAAAGATTACGGGTGCTTTGAAACTATTTACTTTTATTTTTTATTAATTATAACACCTCTAAACAGAAATGTCAAGTAAAATGTTGACAAATGTCCAATCAATTAGTTCCATAGTCTCAATCAGAAAATTGGGACTACGGAACTAATTGATTTTATTAATTTAGAGTTAACTACCGAAGGGATTTCAGTTTTCCCCATACAATGCTCATTTTACCCGTTGGGTCAACTGATTGTGGTTCAGCAAACCGATTTGAAATGAGTTCGGCATATTCCGTTGCAACCTGCTCATTTTCTGGAATGGCGGTGCCGCAGCAGGATGTGTGGAAATTGATAAACCATCCTTTCATATCTTCTGTTCGGTAAGCAATGGGATCAGCATTTGTGCCATCATCAGCATAACTTTCAAATTCGAAATCGTTTTGTGTTAATACACCAAGACCTGCTGGTCGATTTGATGTCCATTTTTTTAGAGAAGGTATGTACTTTTTACCCAGATCCGTCGGAGAAACGTTTGCAACACTAGCATTTGTGACTGTAACTCCAAACACCTTTTGCTGCCCTGCTCCTGCAGCGGTAACTCGTGCATTAGCACCAAAATCCCAAAAATAGTAGAAGGGATAATCCCCAATGAATCCACCAATACCACCATCTCTCAACCACGAATAAATAGGATCCTCTTTGCCTTTGTTCTGAAAAATCGTTTCAGGTGTATTTCCTTGTGTGATAATATATATCCCTTTCGGGTTTGCATCCATGTATTCTACTAAACCGTCAGCGTCAACAATTTCAGCAGTCAGTTTTTTATCCTCAAGTTCTTCTATTATAAGGTCTGCTAACTGTTTCGCAGCCTGTTGCCCACCTTGAATGCCTAAACCACCACCATTTTCCATTTTTCCATCGTAAACTACAGCGACATCCTGGCCGAAACTATAACTCACGAAAGTTAGAGCAATAATTGATACAAGACAAAATAACCTTTTCATTGTTTTCCTCCTATTTGGATCTCAAATTAGTTTTAACGACATTGAATCTTCGTTAGGCGATTCAGCATAACATGTTTGAACAGAATATTATAGCAAATTGTGGTTCGGCGTAGCGTGTTTCAGTTTTCTAAACGTAGTTCTTAAGAATTGTTGGCATGTATGGGCGGGAATTTCGCAGCATGGATCTGTTATACCATTTCTATATGATAATAGGACATTATTTCGTAGGTCGGGTAGAAGCGGTAGCGAAACCCACCGAATACCATACGGGGAATGCCATAAGCGCATTCATACCGTTGATTTCTTGATTTGGCGTATTCGGTGTTGATTTGGACTTTTTATAGCGTCCTGTCGGGTTTCGTTCCTCTACCCACTGAATCATGTAGAATGCCAAAAAGCGCATTCTACATGATTCATAGCGTTGATTTGGACCTACAATATATTATGACAATTTGTCAATTAGAAATGGTATTATTTAAGGAAGTAGGGGCAGATTGAAAACTACCCCCACAGAGATAGCAAATCAGTTTTAGGCATTTGCCAAATAGAGTTCGTTGACCCGTGCCCAATTGATTACATTTTTCCATCCTTCAACGTAGTCTGGACGGCGGTTCTGATAGTTCAGATAGTACGCGTGTTCCCACACATCGATGCCGAGAATAGGCGTATGTCCTTGCATGATTGGACTATCTTGATTTGCTGTAGAGTAAATCTCCAATCCATCATTGCCGAGAACAAGCCATGCCCAACCGGAACCGAAACGTTTGGTTGCAGCAGTAGTGAATTCTTCATTCGCAGCGTCAAGGGATCCAAAAGCAGATTTTAGTGCAGCTGCGAGTTCTCCACCAGGGTCGCCGCCGTTGCCACTCGGACACATGATGGACCAAAAGAGGGAATGGTTTGCATGTCCACCACCGTTATTAATGACTGCCTGACGAATGTCTTCTGGTACTTGATCAATATTTCTAAGTAGTTCTTCAACATCTAATTTAGCAAGGTCGTCGTGACCTTCTAATGCAGCATTCAGATTGTTTACATAACCTTGATGGTGTTTGCCATGATGGATTTCCATCGTCTGCGCGTCAATATGCGGTTCCAAAGCATCGTGTGCATAAGGAAGTCTTGGTAATGTGTGTGCCATTTAAAATAGCCTCCTTCAAAATTTAGGTCGTAAAAAGAGTATAACAGATTTATACAAAGTGCGCAAGTTTTTTACAAATAGGCATAAGCGTGAAAACATCAATTAGCAAACGGATTTAGATAGATAAGTTTGAAATCGCTGCGGGAAAGGTGGATTATATATCTGTTTGAGATGCCTCAACAAATGCACCGACCCTGCAAATCCGTTTGTAAGCACAGTAATTACACGGCTCTGTAATATTCTTAGGAATAGTTGGTATTGCCCCCTCAAGTTTTGAATATATTAATTCCTGCACCCTTGTGGTAAGAGGAAATTTGCCACAAGATATGCTATCAACATAACGTTCAATGTATCCATTTGCGCGATCAAGAAAATTGGTGAATGTGTCCTCATCTAAAGACTGACGATTACTTGAACCAAAAGCCCCCCAATTTGAACCGTTATAACTTTTGAAAACGATTCCATTTAAAAGTTCATTTCCAATACCGAGTTCAACTTTGCATTCGTCTAACCTAACCTTGTGATAAAGTCCAGCCGCCGGTTTTAAGCCTGTCAATTCATCATGTTCGTCCAACAATTTACCAGCAATTTGTAAGTAGATCGGAAGTTGTAGACTTCGTCCTTCAAGAATATCTTGAATTCGAATCGTTGAACTTCCTGTCTTATAATCAATTATATTGAAAACTCCATCACCGATGTCAATGCGGTCAATCTTGCCGTTCAAACGCACGTCGCCAATGTTAATCGGTTCAGAACAACTGAATTCTGGATCACCAAGTTGATTAGTTTGTCCGAAACTGACTTCAAAGAAACGTGGCAGAACATGTAAATCGTAAGTGCGTTCAGCTTCAAGCCATTTATGCAATGCGGTCTGGAGTTTTTCTGTTTCTATTTCCCAGAAAAGGTTGTTTTCACTGATTTCCTTGCGGTCATTACGTTTTACTTCAGATTCCTTTTCTAACATTGCATTTAATTGCTGTTTTGCTTCTTCAAAGTCTTCATTGCTACATTGGCTTATAGGTAAATCTCCACGATCTCTACGCTCTCTGTAAAAGGCGCAAAGTATTTTATGTGCTAAATCTCCTCTTTCAAGACTGGATGGTTCGTCTTCAACATCATCCTCTTTCACCCTGAACTTTAGAACTTTGGCGACAAAGTACTGAAATGGACATTTGGCATAAGTTTCCAAATCTGTCACTGAATAAACTTCGCTGCGGAGATTTTCTAAACTTGTCCGACTTTTAGGAGAAAGATTTTCTGTAGTCAAAATCCCTTCATACGCTAATTTATCTTGTTTTTCCTCCCAGCTCTTTTCGACTGAAACGGCATGTTTTATTAGAGGACGTACGTTCGCTATTTCGGTGGGAAATTCTCTGTCTGAAAGATTATCTGCTGCCCACACATAATTGCCGTAAGCACTCAGAAAACCGGGAATACTCCTGCAGGTAGAGTTTGCAATAGCTTTCTCTCCAATGTCGGCAACTGCCTCTAATTGTGTCTGAAATATGGACGGGATTAATTCAGATTCACCTTCGCGTTTCGGCACAAGGAGATACAGTCGTTCGCGAAAGGATTTTAGAACCCGATAGAATAGGAATCGGTTATCGTGCAGTTGTTCCTCTTCAGTGCGATATGGATTTTCCGGGAACAGTGGATCAGGACGATATGTCGGAGGGAATCCACCCTCTACAAAATCACCTAAAAAGACAGTATCAAACTCTAAACTTCTAAGTTCACCAAGTGTAACAATCTTGACGGTTTCACTTTTAAACGATGCTCTATTTTGATAGTGTGTGTGCTTAGCAATGTAGTGAAGTTTTTTAATATAGTCATCAAGATGGTTAGACCTATTCCCTTCCGATTTTAGGACAGCACAAAGTTCATTAACGATTTTTCTAAATTGTTGGAATGCGCTCACTTCACCTTCAACAATTTCCGTATTCTTTCCAAGCATCGGATTCAGAATACGTTGGAGGACTTCCCCATTATTCAGTAAATTGTCAACATATTCCTGAAATTCCTCAGGGTGAAATGGGCGTGTATGCGATGCGGATATGACATCAGAAAAATAGGTATCACCTACAGACTCTTGTTTTAACGATAGTCGGGAGAAGATCTCTTTGACAACTTCTGATTTCGTCAACGGGATACTTTCTGAAAGTGAGTAAGGGATACCGTAAGCAGGGAAAATCTCAGCAATGCGCTGTTGATATTGACCCACGTTGTAGTATGCCACACAAATGTCCCCAAGTTTGCAGTGCCCCTCTGATACATGCTTTTGAATTAGATAAGCGACCTGCTCTACCTCTTCGGATCGGTCAGCTGGTTTTAAGACTTTAATCTGATCTCTTAGATTAATTTTGTTATTCAAAGTCGTATTTGTCCGGAACAGATTTTCGGCAAAATGCTGATGTTGGTCGGTATCACGTTTATAGTTGGCATCAATGTATACATTGATGTCCTCAAATTTCTGCACGAGGTCGGTTATATTTTTATAGAGATGTTCATTTTGGGGGTAACAATCAGTGCGAAACCACATCTCAATCTCAGGTATTTCGGCAATGTGTTTCAAAATTTTTATGTCGGCTTTTGAAAGCACAGTAAAACCTTCAACAACAACAAGGTCAACAAAAGGAAATGCGTTCTTAAAAAACTCGTCTTCAAAATTATTCGCGAGATAAAGATGTTTGCCCTTTCCATCTACCCATCGGTTTCCAAGTTTTGCCTCATATCTGTTGTAAATGTCAGCTAAATCAGTCCCGGTTGGGTTGTCCGTTGCGATGTTCTGTGCGAATTCGCCGCGTTCTCTGAGGTTGTTTATCGTGTCAGCTATGAGGGAGAGTGTGCTATCGGGAACGGGGATATTTTGGTTTGGACGGAACGCGTAATAACTGTCGGTATTGTTAGCATTGGGATTTACTATTTCGTTCAACCAGAGGTTCTGAAGTCCTGATGAGATATGTTGTCGTGATGGACGAACTTGGTTATATAATCTCTGAACAAAATCTTCGCTCGTATATACATGCAGATTAGAGACCGTCCTGTTTAGGTGATACAGGATCAGTTCCCGTTGGCGTTTCAAGCGCGCAGCATCAGTCGGAACAATGACAACAAAGGTGTGTGCCGCATTGCTCTCTATGCGATTTTTAAGGATGGCTTCTATATTTTGCATTTTGGGAGTTGCGAAACGCAGCTTCTACTTACTACAACTGTGTCCACTTTCAAAATGTAAGTCGTGCCAATAGTCGGGAATCAGAGTTCCCTCCTACAAAACTCAACATTCTGTAGGAGCGATCTCCGAATCGCGACATTACTCAACATTCTGTAGGAGCGATCTCCGAATCGCGACATTACTCAACATTCTGTAGGAGCGATCTCCGAATCGCGACATTACTCAACATTCTGTAGGAGCGATCTCCGAATCGCGACATTACTCAACATTCTGTAGGAGCGATCTCCGAATCGCGACATTACCCATAAAAATTGGGTGGATAACACTACTTCACTTGTGTGCCAAGTGGAACTTCAGTTTCAGGACTTGCTAACACCACCGCATCACCGCTCGCCGCGAGAATCATGCCGTGTGATTCTACATTACGGATTGTCGCTGGTTCTAAATTTACGACTACGATTACCTGTTTGCCGATTAAGGTTTCTGGCTTATAGTGTTCTGCTATTCCTGCGACGACTTGTCGTTTTTCTGTGCCGAGGTCTACCTGCAATTTAAGCAGACGATCTGCACCTTCAATTGGTTCTGCGGAGATGATATTTCCAATCCGTAAATCCAGTTTTTGGAAGTCGGTAAAGGAGATAAGGTTGGTCTCTTTCTTGTGCGATTTTTGTTTGGGTTTAGCTGCCTTCGGTTGCGGTGCTTTTCCTTTTTTCAGATCAATACGGGGGAAAATAGGTTCACCTTTGCTAACTTGCAGTCCAACAGGTAAATGTCCCCATTCTGCAACGGTGTCAAATTCCGTTAAACCGATCTGCTTCTGAATCTTCTCAGCGGTCTCCGGGATAAACGGTGAAATCAGGACTGAAACGAACCGTAATGCTTCCAAACTATTGTAGAGAATTGTTCCCATTCTTGGTTTTGTTTCTGGTTTGGCAAGGGCCCAGACTTCTGTCTGTTGTACATAACGGTTGACACGTCGCACAAATTCCCAGATAGTTTCCAATGCGCTGTCAAAAGCAAACATGTTTATGTGCTCATCTAATTTATCTACTGTTGTCTGTGCCATCTCTTTAACTTCATCGTCAAATTCACCCGGTGTTGTCGGCGCTGGTATTCCTTCAAAGTTTTTGTTGAGCAAGCCAAGAACACGATTGAGTAAGTTACCTAAATCGTTCGCGAGGTCTGCGTTATATCTTTCATGCAAACGAGCAGGACGGTAATCACCATCGTTGCCGAAGCTGAATTCACGGAGGAGATAATAACGGAACGCGTCCACACCATAAGTGGCGATATCGCCATCCATGTCAATGAAAATGCCACGCGTTTTGCTTAACGCTTCGCCATCCTTTGTTAGCCAACCGTGTGCGACAATCTGCTTTGGAAGTGGCAAGTCAACAGCCATCAGCATTGCGGGCCAGATCAAGGCATGAAAACGGGTGATGTCCTTCGCCATCATGTGGACATTGGCGGGCCAAAAGGTGTGGTACCGCTCATTATCGGTTTCATAACCGAGTGCCGTCATATAGTTCATTAACGCTTCGATCCAGACATAGACGATATGATCAGGGTCAAACGGTAAAGAGATTCCCCATGAAACGGAGGAACGAGATATGCTTATATCCTCTAAACCGGAATCGAGTACGCTCAAGAGTTCATTTCGTCTACTTTCGGGATAGATAAATAGTGGGTTTTCGTGGATGTGCGCGAGCAAACGGTCTTGATATTTGGAGAGTCTAAAGAAATAATTCTCTTCCTCAATCCATTCTAATGGCAACTTATGGATAGGACAGATTTTTTCATCTGTTAACTCCTTTTCAGGAATGAACCGCTCACACGGTCGGCAATAGTAGCCTTCATAGGGGCCTTTGTAAACATCTCCGCTGTCATAGAGAGCCGTAAGAAATTTCTTAGCACCGCGTTTGTGCATTTCGCTTGTGGTTCGTAGAAAGATGTCGTGCGAGATATTCAACCGTTTCCAAAGTTTGGTAAATGTGGGTGTCATCTTATCGCAATAATCTTGTGGAGCAAGACCTGCGTTCTCAGCAGCTTTATGAACGTTTGCGCCATGCTCATCAACGCCAGTGAGGAAAAATACCTCATCTCCTTTGAGGCGGTGATAGCGTGCCAAAACATCAGAAACGATGGTGGTATAGGCGTGCCCTGCGTGTGGTTCGCCATTAACGTAGTAGATGGGGGTGGTAATGTAAAATGTACTCATTCTGTTTTTAAAATTCGATATGTTTTACTTTTGTTCTAAACTAACATTAAACCCAATTTTAACCTTAACAAAGCCTCTCTGTCAAGGATGGTGATTCTATATCATAACCATTCAGTTTTCGTGTTTTTCCAATATTTGGACATGGTCACGACAAGGAAGCCATTCCTACAGAAAGAGACCTTTGAGAAAGTTAGAATTTCTGGAGAATTGAAAACAGAAATCTAATCCAATTCCTCAGAATCCCAATCCGCTGTGGCCTCTGCAAATTCCTTGGAAAGTTCCTCAGAAATAGTCTGCTCAAGAAGCTCAATAAGGTCCTCTCGGAATTTTACCCAGTCATCACCACGACGAGTAAACCGATGCATACCGGCAATTTCAACAAACATTGTGTCTTGTGGTTCAGACATTGATTCAAGATAGCGATCGACTTGCATTTTTCACCTCATTATAATTTCCGTAAAGTTACTTTTCTATATCTATGATGCTTGCATCCATTCATGGATTTCCCAATCTGTTTCAAGTGCTTTTTGACGGAGCGCTTTGCTTGGATTTACAGCGACCGGATTCCCTACGGCTTCCAACATCGGCAGATCGGATCGGCTATCACTATAAGAATAACAAACATCAAGGGATATTCCTGCTTGTTCAGCGAACTTTTTCAACGCAATCGCCTTTTGCTCACCGATAAGCGGTTCAGTTGTGAGTTCGCCAGTAAACTTTCCACCCACTTCTACAAGTTTTGCTGCTAAAATAGAATCTACCTCAAAGAATTCTGCAATCGGTTGAACAATAAAGTCAAGCGAACCAGTCAAGAGAACAACGTGATGCCCCTGCTCTTTATGCTCCTCTATCTGCGAAATGGCTTCAGGGAATATCTTCTGACGAAGGTAGTTCTCAAACATATCCGTTGCTAATGCCTTTACTTTTGCTGCTTCCATGCCACGATAATTCTTATAAAAAACCAGATTAAACTTCACCCTACTAATCCGATCAAGAATTAGGTAATAAACGATCTTCGGGAGGAAACCGATGGTCCAGAAAAATTTTTGAATCGGAGACAACGAGGAAGTCCGTAGCCAGATATAACAATGCGCAATCGTCGAACTGAGTAACGTGCCATCTACATCAAAAAAGACGATAACTTTTTTCTCAAGCGATTCCATTATCAATCCTTACCGAATGTTTCTCCGAGTTCGGCAACACGGTTTTCAAGTTCTGTCAAAAATTTCTGGTATATTTCCGAGTTCTCCGTGATGTCTTCCGGTTTTTGTGAAACTTCAAATAGAAGTGGTTCCCCAAAAGCGATTCGAATTGGATGTTTTTTCGGAAAGTTTTGCCCTTTTGGCAGCACTTCAAATGCACCTTTAATATAAGCAGGTATAATCGGCACTTGTTGACCATAAATCAGAAGGCTCAGAATTCCCTGTTTGAAAGGCTGTAGTTTTCCATCAAGTGACCGTGTGCCTTCAGGAAAAATCAGCAATCCATTATTTTGTTCCGTCACTTCGTTAGCCATCCGCAAATCCTTCAGAAACTGCGAGAAATTACCATCACGTTCGATTGGCAGTGCGTTAAGACAATTATGTGCGAACCATCCTTGGAGTCGATTGCCAAACCAATAATCCCGCGCAGCAAGTGTCCACAATCGGTGTGAATCCTGTCCGAGTGCGGTAATAACTGTCAAGGTATCTAAATGACTTGTGTGGTTCGGTGTAATAATGTAAGGTTTTCCTTCTGGAATATTTTCTAAACCGAAACACTCAAATGAAAAACGGTGTCGGTAGATACTTCGAATGCCAGCACGAAACGCGCGCGCATACCAATGTGGTTTTTCACGTAGTTTTGAAGATTTTGTCGCTGATTCAGATGATTCTTCTGGTTCTGTTTTTGCAAAAGTCTCTGTTAATGCAACAACATCGTTCACCGTCTGTAAATTGGCGAGCATTGCATCAGGAATCGTTTGACCAAGACGTGATTCAAGGAGCATTAGCAGGTCAAGTCGTGTAAGCGAATCAAGACCGAGGTCAATATCTAAATGGCTATCCAAGTGAATCTTATGAGCAGGCATGCGTGCTAACTGTGCAAGCGGTGATAAAATCTCCTCTGGGATATTCTCAGTTGAAAGTGCATCTTTTGGTCTACTCTGATCCTGTTCAGATTCATCCATCATTGCAGCTTGTTCGTTAGCCAAATGTTCTACTAACAGTTCTTTAACGCGTTTGCGATCAAGTGCGCCACTTTCGGTTTTTGGTAAAGCATCTTGAAATAGATGTGTTTTGTGAAATTGTTGGTAACTCGGCAGTTGTTTTGCAGTCTTCTGGAGATGATTTTGAATCTCTACTTCAGTCGTTGCCTCGCTGTCTGTTGGAATAATCACCGCATGGATGGCAGTATCTGAACCGTCATCATAAGGAATGCCAACGACACACATTTCAGCGATAGAAGGGGTATTCTGATATAGTGCCTCTAATTCAACGGGGTAGATATTTTTACCAGAGGCAGGTACGATAATATCTTTACAATGTCCAGTGATATAAAGATAACCGTCTTCATCAATATATCCAAGATCGCCTGTGTAGAGCCAACCGTCACGGATTGCTTTCTCTGTGGCATTAGGATTTTGATAGTACCCCTTCATTGTACTCGGGCCTTTGGCAATAATCTCGCCGATCCCACTACTATTCGGGTTTGCAATATAAAATTCCACACCTTCCACCGCTGGACCAACGGACCCACGCTTGCTATTTAGATAAGGATTGACACTCAGCACAGGAGCAGTCTCAGTCATCCCATAGCCCTGATAAAGTGTCATTCCGAATTTTTGGAAACCTTCGTAAACTGCATCGGCAAGAGCAGCACCACCGCTAACAAGGACGCGAACATGTCCACCCATAACTGTTTGTGCTTTTTCAGCTAACGTTTCCCCTATTGTCTCTTCTCGCGAAGCCTGCCGCTCAATAGTGCTTTGAAGCATCTGAAAAAGCCGTGGCACACCGATAAATGCTGTGGTCTTATCCTCACGCATCGTTTTGAGAAGTGTTGTAGGGCGGAGTGCGTTGACATAAGTAGCAGTCGTGCCACTATAAAGTGCCATTAACAAACTACATGAAAAACTCAGTGCATGATACAGCGGTAACGACGACAAGATACGTTCTGCATCTGTAGGCGGTAGTGCTTTGGCAACTGCTTGCACATTTGAAATAAAGCCGCCGTGCGTTAACATTGCACCTTTCGCATCAACTGTCGTTCCCATCGTAAAAATTATAGACGCGACAGTATCTGGGGTAATTTCTACGTTGGGGAAATCTGTTGGGATTTCTTCATCTGAATTGACGATTTCGTTGAACTTGTTGATATTTTGCAGGAGAATATCGGTATCGGACAACTGCGTGCCTGACTTGGTTAATACCAGATCAGATACCAGAATCACTTTCGCTGTAGTGAACTCAGCAATGGCTAATACTTCTTGTGTGGGCGTCTGTGCATCAAGAGGCACAACAGCAGCACCAATTTGCGATGTGGCGAGATACGCAATACACCATTCGGGCTGGTTTTCCGAGACCAAAACAACTCTATCGCTCTTTCGCAAACCACTTTTCCATAATTGAAATGCTGCCTGACGTGAACGTGTGTAGGTTTCAGCGTAAGTATACCTTTCCCATTCACCATCATTTACCATCTGCAGGGCAATTTTATCGGGAATACGTTTTGCCTGCATTTCAATTAAATCTACTATCGTTCGTGGTGAAATCCTGTCAATCGGATTCGGCGCGGGTGCTGGATACTCGTCTGCTTCCTCTTTCTGCTTTGGTGTGTCCATTGTTCCATCTTCAAGTTTAAGCACATGCCGCTTAATGCCTGGAATGTGAATTTCTTGAAAATACTGCTTCCAACTAATTCGCGAAACGTCAAAATTAAAACGTTGCTTTTCAGTAGGTGAGAGTTCGTCGTAAAGGGCTTGCATCTTTTTCGTTTCAAATTCAAAATTCGTTCGGGTGTAAGGTGCGTAAATTCGTATGTAATGCAGGAGTGCTTTAATGCTGCTCTGTTTTACAAACAGTCTACGGCGTTTTCGTTTCGCTGATCGCGTTGGTAATAGCGTCAATGCTTGAATCGCATAACCAAGCAGACGCATCTTGCCTTCCACCTTTTTCTGGAATTCTTCCAAACTCGGAAATTGCCAAACAGGAACAGGAATCGGTTTGCCATTTTCGATCATCGGATTTTCAGTAAAATACCCAGAAGTAGCGTCAACAATGCCACGAAAATATAACGGATTCTGCGTGCCTGTTGCGACATGATACACTTCAATCCCGCCGCGTTTTGAGATCGCTTCGGCAGCAGCTAACATTGCATTTACTACGAAATCCACAGGTACGATATCCAAAATAATATCCGGATCGGCAGGAAAATCAGGAATACGTCCTTTCGCGAAACCGACAATCAACGGTTCAGACATCCGATACTTACCGAGCCATCCCGGATGTGGTTCAGCAATACTACTTTCAATAATCGAAGGACGAATAATCGCAGTAGGGAGATCACCGCGCAATTCCATGACGACATGTTCAGCAAGGAACTTCATGTAAGTATAAGTATCATTCCATCCACGTGAACGCGCGTGTTTAAGCCCTGCCTCAACAAGACGTTCTTCAAGCCATTCCGCTTTTACTTCTTCAATAAGTGCCTCAGGATTTTTCCTACTCTTACGCTTATCTGTCTTTAATTGTTTTTCGGCAATCTGCTGAAAATGTGTTGTCTGTTCAGGTGTATCCGCCTCATCACGAATAGATTGGTTTAATGCAAGCAGATAGTCTATTTCTTCTGAGAGTGTTGGTGGAATTGTGTTTCCAGTTTTTTCGCTATGTTGTTGTGCGAAATGTTCGTAAGGCGGGTGTAATTCTTCTGGAACGTGTCCCGGTTTATCACCGCAGACATAAGCAGTTGACACATGGAGGAAGACAGCGTTTGAACACCCCTTAGCAAATGTTACGACATGTTTGGCGGCGAGTGCGTTGCCTTTTAGTGATGCATCAAAGGGAGGGTCAAACTGAACGAGTCCAGCGATATTTATAAATATATCTACTTCATTCTGAAGGCGTTCATAATCTGAATCGCTAAAACCGAGACGTTCATCTGTCAGTTCACCTTCAACAGCAGTGACTTTTTCCGAAACCCATGACTTAAACCGTTCACCGTGTAGTTGACGTAACGCGTCAAAAACATCGGAAGTTAATAGTTCGTTTTCAAAACGCTCTTGGGCAGAGGTGACTTTACCATTAGACTCAACTCGGCTTCGGATAAGAAGGTAGATTTTTTGAACATCTGGAAGAGAAGTTAGAATTTTTGCAACCATCGGTTGCCCCAGGAAAGCAGTACCTCCTGTGATCAGTAAAACCTTCCCGCTAAAGAAATCGGTTATTGACATAATTCCCTTTTTGTTTTTTGTAATATAACTCTCACCGATAAGATACTACGACGAAACTATCTGATTTGCGCGAGTCTTGGTCAGTCACACCACATTTTGATTTGAAGGGTAACGAATTGAGATAATTATACTTTAACATATTTGACAATAAAAGTCAAGATATTGGTAGATTGCGCAATAAAAAAACAGAATTGACAAATACTCCATAGGTAATTATAATAGCACGATGTGTTGTAAAAATTCGTCTTGTGAAATACATCTGGGTTAGAATGTTCAATCAATTTGTAACAGATAACAACGCAAGGATATAAGCGTATATGTTAACAGAACAGAAATTACAGTTTCTACAGAAAACAGAACTTTTTACCGAACTCAAGAAGGCAGGTTTAAATTCAATTTGCAATATCGCACATGAGGTGACTCACCCTGCAGATCATACTATCTTTGAAGAAGGGGATGAAGGTGATTCTCTTTACCTACTTGTTGACGGGGAAATTAGCATCATAAAAGCAGAAACTGAAGTTCTGTCTTTTAAAGAGAAAGGATATTGTTTTGGTGAAGTAGCCTTAATTGACGATAAACCGAGAAGTGCGACAATCAAAACTGGTACCCCGACGCGTTTGTTACGAATTACGAGACACGATTTTTTTCAAGCATTGGCGCGCGAACCGCTGATCGGCAGAGGTATGTTTCGTGTCCTAAATAACAAAATTCGCCATGATCTTGAAATTCAAATGAGTGCTATACGAAAAGAGGTGGCACAAGAAGAATCAATGCGGCTTGCCGCAGAAGTTCAAAAGTCTATTCTACCGAACGAAGAGATTGAGCATCCGTGTTTAACCTCTGCGGGATATTGCCAACCAGCGAACAGTGTTGGTGGTGATTATTACGATTATCTATATCTTCCGGATAATCGAGTTGGGATTTTTATCGGTGATGTGATGGGACACGGATTTCATTCTGCTATGGTTGCGGCAATGACGAAAAGTGGTATACAAACACAAATCCGTTTTGATGCTTCAGTACCTGAAGTGATGAAGGCTGTCAAAAGAGTTACGGAAGAGGATGCGCAAACCTTTATCTATATGACATGTTGTTACGTTATCGTCCATCAGGACAATCGGTTTGAGTTTGCCAATGCAGGGCATCCGGCAATGCTCCTTTTTCGGGAAAAAAGTGAAAAGTTCATTGAATTGGAATCGCAATTTCCACCAGTAGGTATTGCGTTACCACATGAAAATTCAGTGACGCAATATCGCAGCACAGTAACAAAATGGGAAAGCGGTGATTTACTTGTGCTTTATTCGGATGGTATCACAGAAACTCTTAATGAGGATTTTGAGATGTATGGTCTTGAACGCCTCAAAAACCTTTTATACAATAAGCGGCATCTGTCTACGGCAGAAATTAGAAAGGAGATTCTGTCTGACCTGGCAGCATATCAGCAAAATGAGAGTCCAGATGATGATATTACATTAGTTGTCTCAAAATTTCAGTAGTCGTGAGGTTTTGATTGGGTTGCATCACGGCTTCTTCTGTTCAATCTGTTTTGCCGCATAATGGATTATGTTTTCCATGAATCCCTTGTTCATGGAAACCGTATACTGATTATCGTTCCGCAGACTGGTAATAATGTACAGACCCTTTCCATACTGTCTTGCACCGATAACAAGTTCGTTGCGTTCTGGGGTTGTTGCAAAAATCTCATCGCTCTTTTCCCAACCTACCCAGGCATCGTCAGTATAAATTTTGCCTGATTGGATTATGTTAGGTGTCGTGAAGAGTGAAACTTTTTTATTCGCAACTTCAAAAAATCTATCTGGTGGACTTTCAACACCGGTCAAATTGCCCTGTAACCACCCAACGCCGCACGGACTTTGCATAGTACTGTCTTGTCCTGAAACGATAACAATACCACCTTTTTTAACGAAGTTTTTAATTGCTGACTCTGTCTTTTTGGGAAGGAGGTACCGACCAAAACTTGAAATCTCTTCGTATCCAATCCATAAGATATGTGCCTCTTGTAAGTTGGGTAGCATTCGCATTTTGGTAGATTCCAAAGCGGTCGGGCGTTTACCAACTTTTTTAATATTACGTAGTGCCTGATATTCGTAGGTCATCGTATTGGTATGAACATGGGTTTGTCCCCAAGTTGGAGAAGTACTATTACCTGTCAAAACCAGTATTTTTAATGCGTCTTTGGTAGCAGTAACCCACATTTTACCATCTAACATGTCGCGAACAACTTTTTGAAACGCTTTTGTTTTACCATCAAACGTGCGCTTCATCATCGGATCAATATGGGTGAAACTCCACCATGAACTGCCGCTTCTGCCAGAACTACGATTTCTGCCCCGATATGCCCGCATTTGAAACCATGTGTCATCAATAAAGCACATACTATCAATACCGTAATGGTCACGGTAGAAAACAATAATTGGCATGCCCTGTTTAAGTAGCCCGGCCATTTTTCGCGGTGAGGTGTTCCTTTTATATTGTCCGGTTTGAAAATTCATTTTAATTTCTTTTAGATTACTTTTACCTTTGACATCTTCTTTAACCGTAATAATTGCCTGCAACCGGCGTGTATCAACACTCTTAACTTCTCCAAAAACGATATTTGTGCAGGCATCAAGGACTTCACGGATTGTATATTCACGTTCAATGAAACCAAGTGCGGGTGATGAAGCGAGGAAACCGATAAGAAATAGGGAAATAATTGATGTTGTTAGGACACGTGTAAAACGCATTATCAGACCTCCAGCTGGATACTCCGGATTATATTATTAAAGATTGTATCATATTTTATGCCAATTTGACAATAATTTTATTAAGTTTCAAGAATAGCATTTATAGCAACTATATGTTAAAATCAAAACCGTCTTTTATATTAAATCTCACATCAGCGAAAATTTACGATTCTGCGACTTACATCGGCTTTTTAATCTTTGTACTCTCACTTCCATTCGACTATTCTACAGTATTCCTGAATATAGGAATGTCACTTGTCCTATTCGGATGGTTGGGACGTATCATCTCAGAGCGGAAACTCAATTGGCATTATACTTCCCTTGACCTTCCGATTGTCTTATTCTTAGGATTGGCATTGGTCGCTTGCCTCTTTGCACCACATCGTGCGACCAGTAGTTTCGGTTATTTTTGGAAGTTGCTGCGTGCAATCCTACTTTTTTATACGGTTATCCATAGCCGTTTGGGAATACGATGGCAACATATCGTCATCGGTTTTATTGCAGCAGCGGGTATCTCTTCAATGCTCGGTCTCTGGTTTTATGTGAACGGGACAGGTTTAGCACACAGTTTGATGGGACAAGTTAACTTAGAATATCAGCAAGAACTTTCCGCTGGGAAAGGTTTTTCAGAGGAGTTACGTACCGAATTACGTCAAATCAACATCCCACTCTCCCAGAGTGCGTCCATCTTGCAATCAAAAAAATCTGATGAATGGCGGATTGATGACTTAGCAAGGAACAGACGTTACGTAGTCCGTAAGGACAAAACGTATCTCAAGGTATACATGATTGAACAACGTCTCGCTGGCACTTTCAAGGCACCGAATTACCTTGGGGCGTATCTCGCGCTCAGTCTTCCTTATATAATAGGTTACTTTGTCGCAAGTTGGCAATCACTCCGTAAACAGAAAAATGGAATATTGATAATCTTTGTCCTCGGTGCTGTTGTTGCCGTGATGACAACGAATCTGGCGTTAACGCTCACGCGCGGTGCTTGGGTGGGTGTCGCTACAGCAACAGTATGCATCAGTTTCTATTTAGTTATGAGTAGCCTATTAAAATTAAAATCTATCAATAGTCTTTTGAAACGTGTATTGGTAGGAGGCACTTTAATAATAACGATTTTTGGAGCATTTGTATTTCTGATGCCTCAACACATCAAGACACGTTTCAACACTATGATTGAGCGACCTGCGGGATTTATGGGAGAACGTCCGCAGTGGTGGCGGGTATCACTTGAACTTATTCAGAAATATCCTATTACTGGCATTGGATTAGGTAGATTTCGCCATGAGGCACAACTCAATGCCCCGCCTGATCTGTCCGATGTCCCCTATCATGCCCACAACATCTATCTGCATATCGCAGTTGAACACGGTATCCCTTCCCTATTCCTGTTTTTGTGGATGATCGGTCTAATTTGGAAGCGGATTTGGGCAATTCGTTCTACAATGGATATAGAAGGACTTTTTTGGAATATGGGAGCATTTATCGGTGGAAGTGGATTTTTGATTTCTGTGCTTGTCTACGGAACAGTTGATTACATATTCCATCACCGTTCACTATTGCTTTTCTGGTTTATTATCGGCATAATATATTATATACAAATACATAAGGACGAAAAACATGAAGAAAAACTTGAAACCGATTGATATGTCTTCTGTGAAAACATATCCGCTGAAGGATCGTATCAACAAAGTTTCTGTTAGTGATTTTGCAACACTGCCAGACTCACAGGTTGACCTGTCTCCGTTTCTATCATCCCTACCCAAGATTCTCAAGGGACAAGACTTTTTAGAACTTATTGACAAAATTGTGACTGCTTATCAACACAAAAAAGCAGTTATTGTAATGATGGGTGGACATGTCATCAAATGTGGCTTAACGCCTCATCTAATTACACTGGCGGAGCAAGGCATTATTACAGGTTTCGCATTTAACGGAGCAAGTAGCATCCATGATTTTGAGATTGCTCTCATTGGCGAAACTTCCGAAGATGTTTCTGCCTACCTACAAACCGGACAGTTCGGAATGTGGGAAGAGACAGGAAAACTAATGAATGAGGCGATTCAGCATGCCGCTGATACAGGCATCGGCATGGGGGAAGCATTGGGTAAAAAACTGATAGCGTTGGACGCACCTTACAACGCATATAGTCTTCTCGCCGCGGGAATTCAACATGATATTCCGATAACTGTGCATATCGCTATCGGTACAGATATTATTCACCAACATCCATCCGCGAACGGTGCTGCCATCGGCGAAGCAAGTTTTACAGATTTTCGTTTGTTGACTAAAATGGTAACGCAGTTAGAAGATGGTGGGGTTGTATTGAATCTCGGATCAGCAGTAATTCTGCCAGAGGTGTTTCTAAAAGCGTTAACAATCGCTCGGAATTTGGGGTATACGGTATCTCGCTTTACAGCTGCCGATTTTGATATGGTACAACAATATCGTCCAACAGAAAATGTCGTAAAACGCCCTACTGAGATGGAGGGCAAGGGGTATACCATCACTGGACACCATGAGTTAATGATACCGATTTTGGTGCAGGCTGTGCTTTCTGAGATTTATAGTAAAACCTAAAAATATGTGCACACTCCCTGGTAGATGCGGTATCCTAACTGCATCTATAACATTGAATAAACACCGGTTCGGTTAGGAAAGCGAACCTACCTCAGGCACAACAAATCTTCACATCAAATTTATATTATACAGAACGTTTTTTATCTAACTTGTGCCGGATCATCTTCAGACATTTTTTCTTAGAAGAATCACAACGATTCAATGCCGCTTTTAGTTCGACTAACAAAGCGCGAGCAGCTTGTAACTGAGGCAGCGATGGCGTTTGAAGATATATTTTTAGCAATTCTTTTCTTTTAGCACTATCCATTTCATCTTGCGATTTAAGGATTTTACGATATCGTGAATAGTCCATATTTTATGTCTCCAATTTGTATGTTTCAAGTAAGCAGTTGTATTTTATCAAGTCTGTTTATATTTTAAAGTTTTACAATTCACTATATGAAACGGCAATTGGTTCTGCCGCGTTTAAGTTTAAAGCAGTTTTTACGTGTTGATGTTCTTTGACTGCCTCTGTTTCGGATTGTCCCTGAAATACGGTTTCTAATTCAACGAATTCCCCTAAACCCTCAACTATATCTAAATGAATCCGAGTATTTTCAAACATCCAGAACGATCTCTGTTTTTTTACGATTGTCTTTATACCTAACGCAGCAGTTAAAAGTTCTTTTAGTGCTGTCGGTTCAGCAATTTCACAGAGTTGATATATACTGTAGCGAGACTCCAACTCATTTGGGCGTTCATAGTAGATTAGCCACCCTTCATCTGACTCATCTGTTTCGCGTAACTTTAGCCTACCTTTCGGATTCTGAAAATAGGTATCTACTTGATTAATCGTTTCGGTGTAGGTTGCCTTTAGGTCAGTTAACTTTGGTAGAAGGGCATCAAGCGACTCATACCGCACTTTAAACTCTAAGTTTTTTGCCATTGTTTGATGTTAATTGTTGTTCTAATTGAATACTACAACTTCGGTATATAGTACTAACACACCCCAGGCTCATTCAAGTTCCATAAAATCTAAATCATCTTCAGTTTGATAACTATTGATACAGGAACGATTACACCGTTCTCCGTGAACCTGTAACCCACAAACACGATGCTTCAAGCGCAGAGAACTCACCAGACACGTACGCAGTTGTTCAGGATCAAAATTCCGTCCCATCAGGAAACTGTAACTCCCCCTTTGCATTAGATAACGTGCCGTCCTGTCATCAGATACAATGGAGATAACCTTAACGTGGGATTGGAATCTTTGGATAAATTCAAAGATACGAGTGCGCCGAAATCGTGAGAAATCTGCAATTATCATACGATATTTTGCTAACTTCAACATTGCAACTGCCCGCGAACTGGGTCCTATAACATCATATCGATAGTTTTCGGATTCAAGCACATTTACAATTTTGTCCCGCACATCACGATTATAAGATATGACCAACACATCGCCTTTCAATTGAGAGATAGAGTGGCTCTCTTGAATTTCAAGCGGGAGAAGGGCATCATCAACGCTCCATCGTAAACGTCCACGTGCATCACGCATTCGTCTTTCGACTTGGGCAAGTTTCTCCTCCATTTCTGGACGTCGTTTTTTTGATCTTCGCATAATAGACCTAATACCTCTTTAATGCTCGGATAAACACATTTGAGTTGCTTTGTACGTAGGAAAGTATACTTTACCTACTTAAAAGAACAAGACAACCCATAATACGTAATCCTTGCAAATTTAATAACGAATTATTTTCTAAAAGAATTCACAATTTCAAAAAATGTTGATTGGCTTTACACCGTCTCTACATCTTTTGATACTGAAACACCATTTTTTCTTGTAAAAAAATGTCGTGTGCTATAAAATAACGGCAATTCGTTTGACTGCTGACCATCAGGGTCCGCTTTCTTACATATTATAGACGCATTTGTATTAAAAAAGATAGTAAAAACACCTTGCTTCCTTGTCATGTGTATTAGACGCATTTAAACCGAAAAAGGTAGAAAATGAGCGATATACCGTCAACATCCCAAATTCCGATTCCAGCGCATTTTGATTCCTCACAAGTAGGACATGTTTGGCGCATTCCTTACCAAGAACGGTCGCATGAGGCTCGGACATGGGCACAACGATACGACATTCCGCCTGCATCCGAGGATTCTATCGGAACTTGCTTGCTGCTTGTTGATGTCCAAAACACATTCTGTATTCCAGATTATGAGCTTTTCGTTGGTGGTAGATCAGGCAATGGTGCAGTTGAAGATAATGTGCGCTTGTGTCAGTTCATCTATCGCAATCTTCCACACATTACTAAAATCGCTTGCACGTTGGATACACACACTGCGATGCAGATATTCCACGAAATTTTCTGGGTTAACGATGCTGGTGAGCATCCCGTTCCACTGCAGACACTTATTACGCAAGTGGATATTGAAACAGGAAAGTGGCGCGTCAACCCCGCGATTACTCACAGTCTGAGAGGTGATACCAATCAATATACATGGCTCAGAGAATATGGTGAACACTATGTCAAAACCCTTACGGTTGAGGGTAAATACCCGCTTACGATATGGCCCTATCACGCTATGCTTGGTGGAATTGGCCACGCTGTTGTCTCTGCTGTTGATGAGGCATGCTTTTTTCATGCAATTGCTCGCAGCAGTCAAACACACTACGAACTCAAAGGACGTAACCCACTGACAGAAAACTACTCGGTACTCCGACCAGAAGTACTTGATGATGCCGAAGGAAAGTCTATTGCCCAAAAGAACAGTGAATTTCTGCAATTGCTTTTAGAATATGACCGCGTAATTATTGCAGGTCAAGCAAAAAGCCACTGTGTCGCGTGGACGGTGAGCGATCTCCTTACAGAAATTCAGCAAACGGACGCAACCCTTGCCAAGAAAATCTATCTGATGAACGACCTAACATCACCGGTTGTTGTACCGGGGATAGTCGACTATACTGACTCGGCAGATGCAGCTTTTAACCAATTTTCGGAAGCGGGAATGCATATAGTCACGTCCACTGAACCGATTGGAAACTGGGAATAATTGGGAGAATAATTATGTCAACTGATAAAACACTCATTTTTGATACCGCTGGCAGCAATTTAACGATCTCATCAATGCAGAATTGGCGTATTGTAATCTCTGGTGACGCAACTGCTTCCGAAAGGTATGCCGCAGAAGAATTTCAAAAATGGTTTAATCAAGCAACTTCATGGGCGCTACTACTTGAGACAACAGAAAAAAATACTAATCACAATGAAGGGCAGGTCAATATCAGCACATCCGCTACGATGAACGATGAGGAAATCAACATCACAGTTGAAAATAACCAAATTCAGATTAGTGGTGGCTTACCGAGAGGTGTTCTCTATGCTGTATACCAGTTTCTTGAAGAATTGGTTGGCATCCGATTTTTAACCGCTGACCATACATACATTCCAGATGTGTCTGAACTGGAAATCCCATGCGGTAGTTATACATACAATCCACCGTTTTCATTCCGTTGGAGTTACTACCGTGAAAACGCAAATGTCCCTGAATTTGCAGCAAAACGTAAAGTCAACACCGTCACAGATGCGGAAAATCTTGGTGGAAAAACGGGGCAACAACTCATTAACCATTCATTCCATGTGTTAGTTCCATACAGTACGTATGGTGAAAATCACCCAGAATATTACGCATTAGTCGAGGGGAAACGGGATACGAACACACACGGCGGCGGACCACAGTTGTGCGTTACCAATCCCGAAGTGATTGAGGTTGCCGCTGCGACAGCAATCCAACGTCTCACTGACAACCCCAATGTTACGAACATCAGCGTTAGTCAAGCAGATACAGCCACATATTGCCGATGTGAACGTTGCGAAGAACTAAATGATGCGGAAGGGACACCGATGGGTTCACAGTTGACGTTTGTTAACACAGTGGCGGAACGCATTGAAAAAGCTCACCCGAATGTTAAAGTAGGGACACTTGCGTATTGGTATACTCGTAAACCGCCTAAGACTGTTACGCCACGCCACAATGTTCAGATTCAACTCTGTAGTATTGAATGTTGCACGCTCCATGCCATTGACAACCCAGATTGCGAACAAAATCAGGCGTTTTGTGCAGATACGAACGAATGGGGAAAAATCTGCAATGACATCTGGATTTGGAATTATAACACCAACTTCCGTTCCTACGATTTACCTTTTCCAAATCTGCGAAGCATTGGGCCAAACGTCCGCTACTTTTTGCAGAATAATGCCAAAGGTGTTTTCATGCAGGCAAATGGCAACGGGTTAACGGGAGAATTTTCCGACTTACGAAATTATTTAATTTCACGTCTCCTCTGGAATCCACACCTTGATGATCAGGCAGCTTTAACTGAATTTGTGGAACTCCACTACAAAACGGCTGCACCTGCCATTCTGGCTTACATTAATTTTCTTCACGAAAACGTTGAAGAGAGAAACCTTCATCCGCGATGTTTTCCGAGTCCAGAGGAAGTCGGTTTAGATGTTGAAAGCACACAACGGGTGTTTGACTATTTCCAAGAAGCGTTGGCGCTCGCAGCAAATTCCGAAATCCAAGCACGAGTCGAAAAAGCCTCTATTCCTGCCTACAAAGCGATGTTGGTAGCCGGTGGTGAAATTGCACCGAAACGGCAGCGCGCCTTGATTGCTGAGTACATCGCGTTATGCAAACGCTATGGATTGACGCACACGGCTGAACATCAAGCCGCTGAAGACTACTTTGAAGAATTACACAAGCAATAGAAGTTGGATACTGTTATCCCACAACCTTAATCCGAGTGTGTAAAGTTTTGTCACTGATTATTTTTAGATAATTAACTTGACAAACCAATGTGTTTGTGTTAATATTATTATAACATAATTTAATACTGTTTTCAATATACTCAAAATTTCTAAAGAATAAAAACAAGAAAACACAAAAAATCTGAAAATCACGTCACAATCCTTGTCCTGATTGGCTTTTGCACGTCAGTGTGACGTGCAAAACGTCCTAATTCAATGTGTAGATAGGGAGGGTGGAGCGAAACTCAACCTACAATATGCTTTGTACAAAAACTTTACACACCCTTAATCCTTGACATCAACTCTATTTTATAATATACTTATAGTGAACTTTGAAATTATTGAGACACTTGATAAACCTACTTCGAAAACATAACCGACAATAGAAGTTGTAGCACAAACTGTTAGTTTGTGCCGATGTGACGCAAACTAACAGTTTGTGCTACAGAAGTGTCCCATTAATTGTAAGTTTTACTATAAAATAACATGCTGAATCATTAGAATTGGATACTGGGAGATGAACGATGCAGAAAAAATACAGTCTGCGCCGACAATATTCTATCCGGAATCGGACGGTAAACCTATGGCAGAAACAGATAAACATCGAGACCTGATGATAGATTTTATTCAGATGCTAAAACACCACTACCGAAACGAAAACGATGTTTATGTATCAGGAAATCTGCTCATGTATTACGAAGAAGGAAACCCAAGAAAGTCTATATCGCCCGATGTGTTCGTGGTATTTGGTGTTGCCAAAAAACAGCGGAACACCTATTTGACATGGGAAGAGGTGTACACCCCCGATTTTGTGTTAGAAGTGGCAAGTCCAAGCACCTTTAGTAAGGATATGCGGCAAAAAAAAGACCTCTACGCTTCCGTGCTTAAGGTAAAAGAATACTACATCTACGACCAGCTTAGTGAAATTGTACCAAGTTTTATCGGCTATCGGTTGACTGATGGTATATATCAAGAAATCAATTTTGTAAATGAGCGTCTACCCTTGTCGGTTTTAGACTTGGAGTTGGGGGAACATGGAAACGAATTGAGATTGTATAACCCTAAAACCTCGCAATGGTTGCAAACACCACCCGAACGCGCTGAAAACGCTGAGGCGGCGCTTGCCAAGGCTTTAGCAACACTTGAACGCTTTAAAGCAGAGGAAAATAATTGAAATCCAATTTTTGGACACTTGTTTAAAGATTTACTACTGCACATTTCTTCTATTTTGCTGCCGTACTCTATACCCAACTGATAATTGATAGCAAACCCTACATTAAGTTTTCTTGAATGCGCTCGGAGTACCTTGCAGGTCATCGGGAAAATTAACAGATGTTTGATTTCCGCTCTCCCTTCTTCTTAATCCTGCTCGCGGCAATACCTTTCTTAATCCTTATCCAATTACGTACAACCGTTATAGCGGCAAGGTGGCGAAAACGAATTACTTTTTTTTTTAGATGTGCAGCCATTTTATGTGCGATCCTTGCCTTAGCAAATCTCCAACGAACCAACAAAGAACAACGCCTCGCTGTAGCATTTTTGCTTGATATATCTGATAGCATAGAACCTTCCCAGCAGGAAGATGCCATTAATCAGATTAACACCGCTATAATAAAATTAAAACCAAACGACCAATTTGGGGTTATTAGTTTTGCACAGGAGTCATCTGTGTTAATTGAAATGGGGCCAGCACACGCACAACTATCGTTAACGTTAGTCATGACAGAATCATCTGTTGAGCAGGATTCCACAGATATTCTTACAAGTCTCAAACGATCACTTGAACTGCTGCCTGAAAATTACCATCGTCGTATAGTGCTTTTTAGTGATGGAATTCACAACACAAGTAACCTCTCAGTCAAAGATTGTCTGCCTCTGTTCTCCACAAGTGATATTGAAATCATGACAATCCCTTTAAACACCATAAAGGATGCAATTCGTGTCCAAGAACTGCAGCTGCCGAATCAGGTCAGAAAAGGACAATCCTTCCCGATACAAGCGATCATTGAATCTGATGGCAGTATTCCAAAGGCAACTGCCACACTTTACCACAATGATGTTCCAATTTCGGATATTGAATTTCCTCTGCAAAAAGGCAGGAATGTGCTAACGTTGCCTACACAACGAGTTTCGGAAAACCGCCCACATACATTCCAACTGAAATTAAACGTTAGTGACGAAATCCTTGAAAATAATCAGACTTACGGTGTTGTGCAAATTCAGGATAAGCCACATATTTTATATGCAGAAGGTGATTTGGAACATGCCGATAGTCTAAAAGAGGTGCTTGAAGAAAACGGTTTTGTAGTAGAAGTTATTTCTGGTCAGGATATACCAACAGATATGGTAACCCTCCAACACAACGATGTGTTGATTCTTAGTAACATTTCTGCTGATACGCTTACATTGAAACAATTAGATATTATAGAGGCTTTTGTCCGTGATCTCGGGCATGGATTAGTCGTTATCGGAGGTGGTCGTGCTTTTGGTCCTGGAGAATATACAGATACAGCACTTGAACGTGTACTTCCTATAGAAATGACACCACGTGAACGAAAAGAGTCTGTTGCACTTGTGTTTGCCATTGATACATCGGGGAGCATGGCAAACTACGTTGGAGCACAAAAAAAGATTGAACTTGCAATTGAGGCGATACGCGCGGGTATTCGAAATCTGAAAGGAGAGGGTCAGGCAGCAGTCATCGGTTTTGACGTGAAACTACGTGATATTTCATCTTTAACATCTGACCATGATGCTTTGATTAGCGCAGTTGGCAGACTTAAACCAACTGGCGGCACAACTGCTATGGGAGTAGCAATCAAAACAGCGAGCAAAATGCTAAAAGCATCCGATGCAAAACGGAAACACATCATTCTTTTATCGGACGGAAAATCTGAAGGAGAACACTCTGAGTTTATTGAAGATGCAAAAGAGATTGCTGAGGCACGTATCGGTATCACATCAATTGCGATTGGTGATGCTGCAGAAGACTTACTTGAGGCAATCGCGATAGCTGGGAATGGGAGGTATATACCTGTTCAAAATGTGCAGGAATTACCAAAAGTTCTAATGGACGCCGTCCGAGAGACGCAAAACTATATTATCCAAGAACGATTCCAACCAATAATAGTGAGTCCAACAACTTCTATTTTAGAAGATATTAGCACGCTCCCGTTACTCTACGGATATGTTGCAACAACAGAAAAGTCCACCGCGCGGGTTTTTATAAAATCCCATGAAGACGAACCTGTTCTTGCCAGTTGGCACTACGGATTAGGCAAATCGGTTGCATGGACATCGGATGTCAAACCTGCCTGGAGTAGAGATTGGATTTCATGGTCAAACTTTGGCAAGTTTTGGGGACAAGTTATCAATTCAACTTTACCGACTGAAGGAACAAATGCGAACTTTGATCTCATCGTTTCGCCTCGTAATGGCAGAGCAGAAGTTGTTATTGATACACGACACGCGTCACCTACATCTTATGCAGTTCAAGTTGCAGGTCCAAACGGTACAAGTGAATCTGTTGAAATGCAGCAGACAAGTTCAATGCGTTATGTTGGAACATTTCAAATGGATGACAGCGGCTCTTATATTGTCAATGCAAAACGTGAAACTGATGATAGTAAACTGACGGAAACGGTAACGCTTTCCTATCCTGCCGAATATGCAACTTTTGATGTAAACACAAACCTGCTCAAGAAACTTGCCGATGATACAGGTGGTATTTATGAACCGACAGCAACTCAAATAGCTGCGTCTGCAGGGGTTCCAATTGAAAAGCGGGTATCGCTTTCTCAGACGTTATTAGTTGTTGCTGTTGCTCTTTTTGTATTAGAGATGATTCTACGACGGTTCAGCATAGCAAGCGGATATTTCACAGAACTTCGTGCACAACTACGGAGACAATCTGAGTCAGTTGTGCCTAAAACGCTAACACAACTGGCTCAGAAAAAAGCGGATGTTGATTCGCTTGCCAATAGCGGTGTTTATGAAACCGTGGAAATTACATCTTCAACTAATCAAAACACATCTGAAACAGCAGTTCCACAATCGACAGGAGGAACAATGACACGGTTATTGGCTGCTAAAAACAAATCTCGTTCTGTGTAAAGGCAATAATTTATGATAGATTTTAGAATTACTTATACACTCTGCATCGGCGAGGTTTGAAAACCACCAAATCAACGGTATGAACGCGCTTTTGGTATTCAGCATGATTCACCGCTTACTGAGAAATGAAAGTGTCTATTTATTTTTTAGATCAACATAAATAGCCTCCCTACCTTCAACAAGACTCCTAATTTGCAATATCACCCCAAATATGTTAAAATATAGAGAGTCAAAACTATAGACGCAACGATTTGGAGGAAATTGATGTATAAAATCGGTCTGATTCCTGGAGACGGAATTGGCCCCGAAGTAACACGTGAAGCAATGAAGGTCTTCGGGGCGGCAGCTGCACAAGAAGGAATTAAATACGAAACTGTTGAGTATGATGTCGGTGGAGATCGTTATCTGGAAACCGGGGAAGTGTTACCGGATTCGGTGCTTGAAGAACTACGAGAACTTGATGCTATTTATCTCGGCGCTATTGGACATCCTGATGTTAAACCCGGCATTTTAGAGAAAGGGATTTTGCTAAAGGTGCGCTTTGAACTTGATCTCTATATTAACCTACGTCCTGTTAAACTCTATCCGGGTGTGCCTACACCGTTGAAGGACAAAGGCCCAGAAGATATAGACTTCATCATTGTTCGTGAAAATACTGAAGGCTTATACTCCGGAATCGGAGGCTATTTGAAACGCGGCACACGCGATGAAGTCGCAATCCAAGAGATGATTAACACCCATAAAGGTGTGGAACGATGTGTCCGCTATGCGTATGAACTCACCCGAAAACGCAACAAGACGAATACCTTAACATCATGCGATAAAGCAAACGTACTTACCTACGCACATGACTTGTGGCGACGTGTCTTTGACGAGGTCGGAGAAGATTACCCTGATATAAAAAAAGAATACGCATTCGTGGACGCGACAACGATGTGGATGGTTAAAAATCCTGAATGGTTTGATGTGATTGTAACCTGTAATATGTTCGGGGACATCATCACTGACCTTGGGGCAATGATTCAAGGCGGTATGGGTGTTGCAGCATCAGGTAATTTGAATCCAGAAAGTGTCGCCATGTTTGAACCGATCCATGGTTCAGCACCGCGCTATACGGGAAAAAATCAGATTAATCCAATTGCCGCTGTCGGTGCAGCAGGCATGATGCTGGACCACCTTGGGCATGCTGACGCAGCTGTAAAAGTGGAGAAATCTATTAGTGATCTACTCGCAAGCGGAAAAATTAAAGATCTCGGGGCTGGCAGAATGGGGTATACTACTGAAGAAGTCGGAGACCTTATCGCACAAGGTTTGTAAATTGAGTTTGGTATCACAACAATTTCAACGACACTATTTATATCAATTGGGCAGTGAAGTTGATTCGATCTGAAGTACGAGTCCACTTATTGAAGGTATACATATCATAAGCACTTAGCATTTTATAGCCTGCTGCTTTGAGTAATTTATTGACCGTATCTACCTCATAAATCCGTTGTTTATGAACCTCTTCATAACGTCTAAACAACTCGCCTTCACGTATAAAAAAAGTCAGGAAGGTGCGGCACATTTTGGTGTGATAGAGATAATTATTCTTCCAAATATAGGAATAATCTTCGTGGTTTTCAGAAAATGTTTTGTTGTGGAAATGCTCTACAATATTTCGTTCAGTCGTGACATCAAAAATAAATAATCCGTCCTGCACAAGATGTTTAGACACAGTTTCAAACATACCACTTAATTCATTTTCGTTGTCTGCATAATTTATGCTGTCATAGGTGCAAAGGATCGCATCAAACTGCTGATCTAACCGAAAATTAAGCATATTTCCTTGATGGAATGTAATTTGTAAATTTTGATCTTTAGTTTTTTCACGAGCAATGTTCAGCATTCCTTTTGCCCTATCTATCCCGGTCACCAGATATCCCTTTGATGCTAACAAAACGCTTAATGCTCCTGTTCCGCACGCCAAATCAAGGATATTCCGTGGTTCACAACCGTACATTTTAAAAAGTGATTCTATATAATCGCTCCATCGTGGATAGTTGACGTTTTTCATCATCCGGTCATAAGCATAGGCAAATTTTTCATAAGGCGGTGTTAATAGCATTGATATCAATTACTCAATTCTTCTTTATATCCTACAGCAGCATTGAGCATCCTCAGGAGGGTATTGATTTCCTCCGCGTTCCAGGTTTCATCGTCGTTCGCTTCAATTGCGTATTCACCTGCAGTTTTAATTTTACGAAGGCTGATTTTTCCTGTGATAAAACTAAATGGTATTCGCTCTGCCGCACTTTTAACTCTTTCAAATGTATTTTTTATGTCATCGCGATTTACACCTTCCGGTGCTTGTCTAACCATAGCGTCCTTCAACATTTCTGTGCCAAAACGAAAAAGTGCGGTGATAATAAACCATTGGAAAATAGAAAGGCAAACCATGAATATCATCAAAATAGTTAACGCCTTGGTCAGATGGCGCTTCCAATTGCGGTTCCCTATGCTCATTTGAATTTACCTCTATAATTTACTCAACACTAACATAATTGCATTATTAAATGCGATAGAGTATATTAGCATTTCACTTGAATGTTGTCAATAGAAAACCAAATATTCTTCAAGTTAGTTATAATCCATCTTGATATTAGAACCAATTAACCATTATGAAAATAGGTATTGTAGGTCGACCACACGTAGGGAAAACTACAGTTTTCAACGCTTTAGCACATTCTAATGCTGAAATTGGGGACTACACCAGCAAAAAACAGATAAATCTTAGCACGGTGTCTGTTCCAGATGAACGTTTAGAACCTTTGGCAGAGGTGTTTCAATCTAAAGAAATTATACCTACGACGATTAACTACATGGATGGCGGCGGTACCTCTCGTTCAGCAATACATTCTAATGTTGAACTTCCTGAGCACACTACGTTAGACCCTGAAGTGCTCGGTGAACTTCGCACTGTTGATGCCCTTGCTCATGTTGTCAGGCTATTCAAAGATGAAACAGTTCCACATGTTGATGGTAACATTGATGCTGAAAGAGACATAGAATCTGTCAATTTGGAATTTACACTCTCCGATCTCCAAATCATTGAAGGACGAATAGATAGACTTGAAAAACTGCTGAAAAACCAGAAGTCCGCTGAACATCAAAATGAACTGCGGATTTTAGAAGAATGCAAACAGGCTCTTGAGGAAGGAAAACCGCTTCGTTCCCTTACAATTTCAGAAATTGAGGAAAAGTTAATACGAGGTTACGGGTTCTTAACACAAAAGCCTCTACTACTTATTTGTAACATCAGTGAAACGCAACTTGACAAAGCAGGTGAAATTTTAGGGCGCTTTGCTAAATATGAGAGACTACCACAGACCGGTGTTATTGTACTCGCAGCACAATTAGAGATGGAAATCGCCCAACTTGATTCCGCAGACGCTGAACTTTTTATGGCTGAAATGGGATTGAAAGAATCCGCATTGGAAAGGTTCATCCATACTTCATATCAATTAATGGGGTTGATCACATTTTTTACAGGTGGTCTAAAAGAGACGCGAGCATGGACACTTCGGAATGGACAAACCGCTGTTGAAGCTGCAGGACTGATTCATACCGATTTTGAACGTGGATTTGTTCGTTCAGAGTGCATCAACTGGGAAGATTTAGCGACTTGTGGCAGCTACACGCAAGCTCGTAGCAAAGGATTGTTGCGGGCGGAGGGAAAAACATATCAAATTCAAGAGGGGGATGTCTTGACAATTCTGGCAAACCCAACAAATTGAATGCCCTTAATTTGGAGGTTGATCTCGCAATTTCGCTATAGCATTCATCATTCGTACACCCATCTGTTGATACATCTCGCGTTTAATTTTAGTCTTACCAATATCAGAAAAATCAATCGGTTCTCCAAAGGTTACAGTTAACTTCGCTCGACGAAGGCGCCTACTTCCCCGTGGTAACAACTTTTCTGTTCCACTATGATATACTGGAATTGTAGGCACATTAGCGCGATGTGCTATGAAACAGGCACCATCATGGATTTTGCCTAACTTTCCATCAAGACTTCGGGTGCCTTCTGGAAATATGAGAGCAGCATTACCATCTTTAAGAAGAGAGACCGTTTTGCGTAATGCTCCTAAGTCTGGCCTCCATCTATTCACTGGATACGCATTAAAAGCAGATATAAGTTTACCTAAAAATGGGACATTGAACAGATCGCTACGTCCCATAAAATGTATTTCTCTATTGGCGGCAGAACCGACAATTACAGGGTCCAATAAACTAATATGATTTGAGACAAGCAATACACCGCCTTCGCGGGGAATATGGTTTACTCCTCGTGCTTCAAGATGTCCTATTACTTTACAAAATAGATTTGTGAGTCTATGCCCCCACCGATAAAGTGGGCGTGGGGACCAGAATTGGTTGTTGGTATACCACATGAATCTTTGTTATAGCATTGGTGCTTTAACCCTCCGTGAAAATATCAACTATGATTATTTCTTATTACTTATCTGATCAACTATAAAGTCTACAACTTCTTCAATCGTCTTGCCAGTCGTGTCTACGTGAATCGCGTCCTCAGCCGCTCGTAGGGGGCTATGTTCTCGGGACGTATCCTTTTCATCGCGTGCACTAATTTCCGTTTCCACTGCCTCTAAAGTTGTATCCACTTTCTGGGCTTGAAGTTCTGCAAATCTTCGCTTCGCCCGCTCCTTTACAGAGGCATCAAGATAGAATTTAAAATCAGCATCTGGAAATACAATTGTCGTCAAGTCTCTTCCTTCAGCGATGATACTGCCTTCCTCTCCGATTTTACGCTGATGTTTAACAATCTCATGTCGAATCCCAGGTATTTTCGCGATATCCGCAACTAATTTGTTGACTGCTTGGGTGCGTATTTGAACAGAGACGTCCTCTGAATTGAGAAAAATCTTTTTGCCGTTATTTTTAAATACTATATGACATGTTTTCACAAGTTCAATGAGTTTTGGTGTATCTGTTTCTACTTTATTTTTTATTGCAAGCACTGTTACTGCTCGGTACATTGCACCGGAATCGAGGTAAAGCAATCCGAGTTTTTCTGCGACCCGTCGAGCAACAGTGCTTTTCCCTGATCCGGCAGGTCCATCCATTGCAATCGTCACATGATCACCAATCTGTTTCATTTCTTTTATAGGTTTTCTCTCTGTTTTTTTACAATACCTTGGGCTTCCAAAAGTACGCGTTCAATTTCAGAATGATTATATGTCTCAAGAAAGGTTTTGAATTCGTTTAAATTTTGGGAGAACGCGTCCATTAATGATAAAAGGACATCCGCATTCTGCGTGAAAATACTTGTCCACAATTCAGGCGAACCTTCAGCAATGCGCGTGGTATCCCGAAAACCGGTCGCAGTGAAGTCCAATGCTTTACCATCTGGTGTTTTCACGTTTGCCACACTATTAGCGAGTATGCTCGCAATCAGGTGAGGTAGGTGGCTTGCAGCACCGATAAGTTGGTCATGAACCGCAGGCGAACATAAATACGGCACTCCACCGACAAATTCCCAGAGGTTTTTCACTAATTCCAGCGCATCCTCATCAGTGTGTTTTGTCGGTGTCAGAATACATTTTGCATTTTCAAAAAGGTCTGCCCGCGCAGCATCAACGCCCGTTTCATGTGAACCCGCCATCGGGTGTCCACCTACAAATGAGATTCCTGATGACGGTACTGCCCTCACCTGTGTCTCAACGGATTGGACTAACAACGATTTTGTACTCCCCACATCGGTAATCACAACCTGCTTTTTCTGTTTCCCAATAACAGATTCAATGATGCGCTTCACCAACATTGAAATAAGTTTTACTGGTGTGCATAGCACTATAAGATCACTGTCATTAATTCCTTCTGCCAACTCAGTTGTCACAGAGTCAACCGCATCTTGCTGTCGGGCATTTTCAAGTCTGCCGATGTTCCGACCTAAACCGACGCGCTGTCCCTGAAATCCGTTTTTCTTTAGTGCCAACCCAAGCGAACCACCTATTAAGCCAACACCCCATATCGTGATTTTACGAATTTCTTTTATCTGTTGCGTGGTAAGTTTCGGTTTGTCGTTTGTAAACATACAGCAGAATTCCTATGGAGAGTGTGTTACTCTATTTTAAGAGAATCGTATTGGGTCTGTCAAGTGAAAACGTCTTAAGCTATATTATCAAAAGTACATTTCCCTTGAACAATTAAGCAAAATCTGGTAAAATATGCCACAATTAGTTTACACAGTTTTGAGTTCTATATCAATGAAATGAACGCCATAACAGAAGCACGCTACAACTTGGGCAAAGCGTATCTTAACGAATCCCAGTATAACGAAGCAATTCAGGAATTCGAGACGGTTATTGAACGGGACGCAGAGTTTATTGATGCACACTGTGGACTGAGTCGCGCTTATCTTGAGTTGAATGAACTCGCTAAAGCGGAAATATTTGCTTTAGCGGCATTAAGTTTAAATTCCGATTATCCTGTTGCGCTTTCCCTAACTGACACCATAAAAAATACATACTACGATAATGGTATTACTTACCTGAACGAAAAACGGAATAATGATGCTGCTATAACTTTTCAAAAAGTTATAGAACTTGATCCTGATTTTAAACATGTCCACTACAATCTCGGACGTGCTTTTATACAATTAAAGCAATACGACAAGGCAATAAAATCACTCCAAACTGCTATTGATTCAGATACGGCTTTGGAAGATGTACACTATCATCTCGGATGTGCCTATGTTGAACAGAGACAATTTAATAAGGCGGTCCAAAATCTTGAGCAGGCAATAATTGGGAACCCTAATCATAAAGAAGCACACTACAATCTTGCTCGCGCCTATAGAGAAACAGGTAATTTAGAAGCAGCAACAAATGCTGCTACTGAAACATTAAGGTTAGATCCAAACTACCAACCGATCCACGATCTCGTAGAATCGATAAAACAGACACATTATAATCGTGGAATCGCTTACCTGAACGATGAACGGTATAGCGACGCTGTCGCGGCGTTCCAAAATGTTATTACACTTGATTCGGACTTCACTGCGGCACATTTTAACCTCGGCATGGCATATCTTAAAATGGAAAATTTTCCACGTGCTACAGATGTGCTCCGAAAAACAGTAACCCTTGATCGCACGCATAAAGCAGCATTTCATACTCTTGCCCTTGCTTATTTCGGACAGCATGAGTTAGAAAAGGCGAGAAATGCTACCAAAGACGCTTTAAAAATAGACACGAACTACCAACCTGCACGTGCGCTTTTAAAAGCAATTGACCCAAGTTTCTCGGACTTTCCAACGCCTTCAGTCGAAACGCAAGATGCCACCCCTCAACCAGAAACAGATACTCCCAAAGACCTTCAAGTTGAAGAAGTCAAACAAGCACGTCCTACAGATGACCAATCAACTCCTGTTGGACCAGAAACATGGCCTCAAGAAAATCTGGATGTCAAAAAGGATTTAGATCGTGGGATCATATTTCTAAACAGTAAGCAGTATCAGCAGGCTGCTGCTGCATTTAAAAGAGTGATAAAGGCAGATCCGAATTGTATAGATGCATATCGTGGTCTGGGAGAGAGTTACTTAGAGATCGGCGCTTTTGATGATGCTAAATCTGCTGCGGAGGAGGTGTTAAAACTTGATCCTCGCCATCAGCAGGCACATGAACTGCTGCAAACGATACAGTCCATTGTAAATCTTAAAAGAAAACAGGCAATTCGAAAGAAAGTGCTGTTGTATACATCTATTGTAGTTGTAATTGCTTTTGGGGTATTTACTGCATGGCGTTTTGGATTGATACCATTTTTAAATACTAAAGAAACGCGGGATCCAGTTCCTCCAATTCCTTCGAGACTCTCAATGAATGCTTCTTTAGAAGAGACCTCACGTAGAGGTTCTATTTATGCAGGTGAAACTGGTCAATTAAAGTTGATAATTAGAAACATTGGTGGTCCATCTGACAATTTTAGAATACAGTTTCAACCTTCATCAATACAGGGGCTGCGATTTAAAAATCCAGAAGATTCTTATAAATTAAACAAAGATAGTTCAATAACGGTTGAAATAAAAATTACAGCCGACAAAAGTATGGGTCCTAAAACCGCATCCTTGCAAATTCAATTAATTGGCAAAAACAATAAACCTCTCGCAACTAAGAACTTTACCGTAAAAATAAAGCTAAGACCTGATCCAGTACATTAAAATAGGGAACCAATAATGGAAGATAGAACTTTAGGAATCATCGGTGGTATTGTCTTATTTTTTGTTCTGTTATCACCTTTAGTAATGGAAAGTAGGACGAAAATTGAGAAACTTTATACAGAAGCTGAAGCATTGCACAATCGTAATAATTTTAAGGCTGCGATTGAAAAATACGCAGCAGCCCGTAAGGAATCAAGAAAACTCGGTACAAGAACTAAGAATATTGATAAAGATTTTCTCACTTTAGTCAACTATAAGATCGCTATGTGTTATTATCAACTTGGTGAAACTACTCCAGATACAAGTCACTACATGAAAGCTCAGACATTAATCCAAAAGAGTCTTAGAAAAACAAAAGTTGAGGAGCATAAAGGGAACTTAACCTATCTCCATGCTAAAATCCTTTACAAAACAGGGAAATTTGATGTAGCAAAATCAAAGTTTTTACAATTGGAAGCAGACTATCCAGATTTTGATTGGGTTCCAGAAATACTCTACACCATTGGGAGTATCTATCATCAACAAAAAAGTTATGATGAGGCATTAGAATACTTCCAAAAGCTGATTGCAAAATATCCTAAATCTGAATTTCATAATTTGGTAGAAAATCACATTGAACAGATTGAAAAGATCAACCACGCACAAAACAACCGAGAAAACGGAGACAATCCCCTACCGGAACTCATTCTTCCGAAATGGGAGAAAAATGCCAAAGAGATTTTAGACAAAGCAGATACTCTAAAACAACAAGACAACTTCAATGAAGCAATGGAGCGATATACTCAACTCATTACACAATACCAAGATAGTCAATTCGTTACAAATGCATACGAGGGAAGAGGAGACATATATTTCACGGAAAAGAATTATCTGGATGCACGGGCAAATTATGAAGATGCGATCGACAGCACTAACGATGACCAAAGAAAAACGATGCTACATAAGAAATATCATGATGCTTTTCCCTCGCCTGAACCTGTGCCACCAGACCCTCCAGATCCGATTGAAGAACTACTTAGGGAAGCAATACAACTTCGAGAATCTCGAAATTACCTAAAAGCAGCAGAAAAATTTGAGCAACTTGTGAACTTTGAGCAAACTCATTCAGATAAGTCTCATGCCTTTTTAGAGGCGTCTAAATGCTATCACATAGTTTACAAGGATAACGGTTCACTATTCAGCAAATCGGTAGATGCTTTGCAAAAGCTGATTGAAAATCATAATGAAAGCCCCTACACAATTCAAGCATATTACTTTTTAACTTTAGTTTATAGGGATGAAGCTGCAACTAAAAAAGATAAAACCTATTTTCACGCGGTAATTAAAACTGTTGATCTGGCAATTGAAAAATACTCTGACAATAAAGATGATTTGACACTGGATTTTCTTAATCGCATGAAGAAATTAAAAGATGAAACAAATGAAAATCTAAAACCTGAACATAAACTTAAGCCAAAACCCGATCCTGATCCGTTACCAGTTCCAGCTGAAGTAAAATTAGTTGAGAAAGGATATATACATCTTGGTAACAACGAACTTGAAAAAGCATTAAAAATGTCAAAAGAAGCATTAGATATTAATCCTAACTATCAACGTGCTAAGGAACTTAAAACAAAAGTAAAAAATGAGTACTTCAAAAACGGATCGGAGTTTCTTAACAAATCCCAGTTCGAAAAATCAATTATGGAATTCAGGAAAGCTCTTAAAATCGATCCAGAATTTGAAAAAGCTTACTGCAACTTGGGAGTAGTTTATATTTATACGGAAAGGTACATGGATGCAATAAATGAATTAAATAAGGCGACAAATATTCATGCGGAATTCAAAGAAGCACACTTCAATTTAGGTCTTGCTTACTATGAACTTAAAAAGTATGACGAAGCCAAAGAAGCTGTTAACAAAGCCTTGCAAATTGATCCAAATTACGAACGGGCACAAATCCTTAGAGATTCTATTACAGACTAACCTGAACGACCTTACAAAATATTTGACATAAGATTGATTAGGTATTACAATAAATTTGGGAAGCATGAAATAGAAGAACAAAGCCAATATTATTCTGTTAATTACTAACTCAATTGGATTTTGAGATTCCTTTAATTTTATATCTACTAATCAAAAGAGAGATTGTATAATATGAAAAAACCCTGTCTATTATCTTTAGTAATTTTGTTTACATTATCTCTGTTTTTAACAAATGTTTTCGCACAAGACCACACGCAATGGCATTTACCAAGGGGGGCAACTGCTCGTTTTGGCAAGGGGTGGGTGCGCGACATAGAATTTTCTCCTTTGGGAGATCAATTAGCCGTGGCTACAACCATTGGGATTTGGATTTATGATGTCCGAACAGGAAGAGAACAAGTTTTGTTCTCAGGAATAATGGGAGATGCCAATGCAATTTCATTTTCTCCTGGTGGTCTGATGCTTGCCGCAGCACATCAGGATCAAACTGTTAGACTATGGGATGTTGACACTCATAATAGACGGCCACTTGTCACTTTCAGAGGGCATACTGGTGATATTTTTGCGGTAGCATTTTCACCTGATAGCACTATGATTGCAAGTGGAAGCACAGATAATACAATTCGGATTTGGAATCCTTATGCATCAAATGTTAATGATCAGTTAATAGCAATTCTTCCGTATCAGGAAAATATTATTACGGTCGCCTTCTCTCCAGACAGCCGTATGTTAGCTGGCGGATGTAAAGATGGTTCTATCCAAGTTTGGGATGCAGGTACTGGCGATCTTATTCACACTTTTATTGATCACACTGATTCAGTCAGAGAAATTGATTTTTCACCAGATGGTAGAACTCTAATCAGTGCAAGTTTAGACGGTAATGTACTATTATGGACTCTTGTTGCACCAGGAGGTAGAATCTCCGAACCAACATTACACAATACTGCAGTCTATTCGGTAGATTTCTCACAGGACGGACTTACCTTTGCTACAGGTGGGGCTGACACGGATATCCGAGTCTGGAACACAAATTCGGGCGAACTCACATCTACACTTGTGGGACACAATGATGTGATTCCAACTGTAAAATTATCCCCAGATGGTAGTAATATAGCAAGTGGCAGTTTAGATGGTACTGTTAGGTTATGGGATGCACGTCTGTTCCATGAACGGTTAAAACTCTCGGGACACACCGGTGGCGTAAAAGCATTAAGTTACACTGAAGATAACCGAATTCGCGCCTGCGGCACTGAATTTGATGGTAAACTCCGTTTGTGGGACGCGGGGACAAGCAGCCAGTTAATGGCACTTCGGGAGCATAGGGGATTAACACAAGCTGTTGCCTTCTCAAAAAATGGTAAAACCCTTGCAAGTGCTGGAAGCAGAAATGGCACAATTTTTATATCTAATGTTTCCAAGGCTCTTGAAAATGATAATATCGTTGATGAAGATATCTTACTATCAACATTGAAGGGGAACCCTCAGGGCATCACAGCACTGGCTCTTTCGCCTGCAGCCACTACAGTTGCCAGTGGTGGGGCTGACGGTAGAATTTACTTATTAGATGTTTCAACTGGCAACCAGTTGGAAATTTTAAGAGGAGCTCAGGGGACAATTACTGCTTTGACATTTGTCTTTGATGGAACACATCTTTTCAGTGGTGAAGAGAATGGAATAGTGCGTAGGTGGGATGCACAGACTGGAAATGAAGTAAGTGAGTTCAGAGGTGCTTTTAGTGCAATTACAGCTTTAGCGTTTTCAAATGACGGTTCTTATCTCGCCATCGGAGGCACCACTGGTACTATTCAGTTATACGATCTCGAAGTTAAACGTAAAATACCTATTCTAACGCAACATACACGGAAAATTACTACGTTAATGTTTTCTCAGGATGATGCGACTCTTGTAAGTGGCAGTGAAGATGGTACTATTCTTCGGTTTGATATTAATAGAATATTATCAAGGTAAATAACCCTATTACAAAAAACAGCGGGATAGGCGAAAGATGGCTCTTTCTCCTATCCCGCTATTACACAATATCTTTTGTATGTGGATAGTCAACTATCCACATTACTCCTTAATTACAAAGAATTTCTCCTCTTTAATCCGTTCTTCAGGGAAACGCGCACGCGCCCAAATCGCTTTAGCATTCTCAATCATCTGCGGATGTCCACACGCATAAACAACTGAGTTCGTATGGTCATAACCCATCTGATCACCGTATTTCCGAACAACATCTTCCGCACGACCACTTTCACCTTGCCATTCCGTATCTTCCCATGGGCGACTCACAGTCGGCACAAACGAAAACCACTCTTCCTGTGCAGCGAGTTCATTGAGTTCATCCATGTAATACCCAAGTTCCCATGAACGACTTGCACCGACAATTGCGAGAATCTGATGTGGACTTGATTTACCTTGTTCCTGCTCAATTTTCTGCGTGCGAGCAATGCTGATATATGGTGCAGCCCCCGTGACAGTCCCAGCCATAACGTGGCGTGTCATACCACTTTCCGTGTCCATCACAAATTTCCCAACGAGTCGGTCTCTGATAAATACAGTATCCCCAAGTTTTAGTTCCCAAAACAGTGGAGTCGTTGCTCCCTCCGGCACTAATTCAACGAAGACTTCCATAAAAGGTTCGTGAGGTGAGGACACAATAGAATAGGGACGTTGGACAATCTTTTCGTCAACTTCAAAGCCTATAGTGGCGTATTGCCCAGGAATAAAAGGGAGTTGCTGATCAGTTTTGAATTTAAAAGCGGCTAAATCTTCGGAAAAATCTTCACGTTCAATAAGTTCGCCTATACAATATCGCGATCTGGAGCTTTTTCTTTGCATAATCGTTTCCTTCAAATAGAAAATAATGGAGTTCTGAATGTCTCCCATATATTATACTTAAAACCCAAACCTATATCAAATATTTTTTGGACAGAGAATTATACAAACATATTTATGGCAAAAATAGCACGACGTAATGTGTAAATACCCTTGTCTTGAAAGAAATAGCGTGGTAAACTAAGTTGCAAATGACTTATATTTTTAAGAGATGGATCATAATTGGAATCAGAAAATGAAAAAGACAGTCTTTTTCAACATTCTATTGCTACTCACTATAGGTACATTTCTATCAATCAGTTTTGCTCAGGATTACACGAAATGGCAGTTACCTGAAGGTGCAACTGCCCGTCTTGGAAAGGGTAGAATAAACGACATTACTTTTTCACCAGATGGCTCTCAGTTTGCTGTTGCGACCACCATCGGTATATGGGTTTACAGTGCAGACAGTGGTAAAGAACTTTCGTTGCTTACTGGACATGAAGTAGAGGTAATGTCGGCGGTATTTTCATCTGGCGGTCAAACTCTTGTTAGTGTGGATTCCAGCGGTGAAAGCCGTAGATGGAACGCAGCTACCGGTGAACAACTTTCCATTTTGACTGTACCCAATGATTTGGTTAAGAAGGTAGTCCTTTCAGCAGACAGTGCAAAACTTGTCACGGTAAACCTTGATAGTAAGTTTCGTATATGGAACCTAAACAAAATTGAGGATAACCCCATACTTGTAGATGATACGGAACAAAGTGTTAATGATATTGAAATATCACATGATGCCAAAATAATCGCAGCGACTAAGATACCTCATCATTCGCATTCTGGTGACCCCATAGAAAATTTTAGACTTCAGGTTTGGAATACGATGACTCAACAGATGTTGTTCAAACTATATGGGGAAGAACCACGTATAACGGCACTTGAATTTTCATCTGATGGAAAAACATTGGTAACTGCAGAAAATAATGGAGAAATTAAGTTTTGGGCTGTGGACACAGGCACAAATTGGCTTACTATCAAAGAAAATAAAAAAGTAATTCAAACTATAGTGTTTATTCCGCACAAAAAGCTGCTTGCTACTGCTGATATGGATAATGCAATACGATTTTGGGATATTTCCTCTGATGAAGGACAACCGCCACAAAGTCAAGTTTTTAAAGAACTCAAAGAGAATATTTCTACAATGATTTTATCACCTGATGAAAAAACACTTCTTACCTCAACTCAAAATGGGACAATACAAGGATGGGATATAGAGACTGGTAGTCAACGCTTTAAGATAACAGGGCATGTTGGGGAAATATTTCATTTGGCAATTTCTGAAAATGGAAAAATCCTTACTACTGCCAATTCACTTGCTTCCAGATGGCTTACAGACGACACGTATCTTCAGCATTGGGATATAAGTACGAATGGTATGTTATCAACAGACTTTCTGGAGTTTGAAGGTGTTGAAACGATAACACCCGATTGTAGAAATGTTGTTATAAAAAATAAAGATGGTAAATTTGAGATGCTTGATATTGAAACGAAAAATACGCTGTTCACCATCACAGAGGAAGAAAAAGATGCGTTAAGTGGCAAATTCGTATTCTCGTTAGATGGTAAAACTGCTGCAACAACTGGCAAAGATTATGTCATACACTTATGGCAAATTGCGAACTCCTCTCAGTTAAGTGAACCTTGGAAAACACTTAAAGGACACACAAAATGGATTAAGGTATTGGCATTTTCACCCGATGGTAAAACGTTGGCAAGTGGGGAAAATAAAATAATTCATCTCTGGAACTTAGAGACTGGTGAAATTCTTTTTTCGTTCACACCACAGTTGAATACTGTTGAAGCAATAGCATTTTCACCGGATGGTAAAACACTTGCAGGTGGAAGTAGAGAAGCAATCTATTTGTGGGATACTGCAACCGGAAAAGAGATTAGCGTATGTATTCCGGAGCGTATTACCACAAGTATGACATTAGTTTTTTCTCCGGATAGCAAAACCCTTGTGAGTGCCTGCGGTGCAAGAGTCCTCAAATTTGCAGATCGTGAAGTAATGATGCCAAGTGGTGGCTGGATTACTGCAACCGCCAGTACAGATGACGGTGGAATATTCCAATTGTGGGAGAGTCGAACTGGTGAGTTATTGTCTACACATGCCGGACATACGAACCGTGTAACAACATTTTCCTTTTCCAAAGATAGTAAGACGTTTGCTACTGGCAGTCGGGATGGAACAGTTCTACTATGGGATTGGGAGAAAATTTCTCAAGTTGGCCGTAAATAAGCAGTCAATTTTCGCAATACTTCACATGTAGGAGCGATCTCCGAATCGCGACGAAACTCACTGATCGTCGGGAATCCAAATCAACGGTATGAATGCCTTTTGGCATTCCCCGGAGTTCCCTCCTATACCTCAAAATGTCCTGTTAATTCTAAAGGTCACTATAATTTACATCTCAGCTAACTTCTTCTGCAGCCACACCCGCATCGGTGCATTCCCAGGATCACACACCTCAATGAAATGCCCTGGTAACGGTTGTCCGATTAACGCCTCAACATCACGCCGCCGATCTGCTACAATCTCTGGGTGATCGCTGGCAACATTTGTTTTTTCCTCCGGATCATTCCGTGTGTCAAAAAGTTCATCACCTTTTTCATCTTTATAGCCTACCGAAGTGCAGAAATTCCAGCGATTGTCACGCACGCTCACGCGTCCCACAGCGTTACCTGTTGTAAATCCTGCCCACCCGTTGATAATACGTTCGCGGAGATATGCTTTTTCCTGCGTAACGAGTTGCCACATGTTTTCACCGTCGGTCCAGCCGCACGGAATACCAAGTAGGTTTAACAGAGTCGGCATCATATCGTGGTTTTGCACAAATGCTGAAATATCCTTGTCATGCGGTCCCTCAGGATGCCGAATCATCAGGTTTAACTGCGTATTGAAAGGGTGTAGCTTGTTTGCGCCTTTTCCGAAACTTCCGTGATCACGCAATTGTGTGCCGTGGTCGGACATCACCACAATAAGCGTCTCATCACGGATATTTAGCTGCTCAATTTTGTCTAATAACACACCGACCCATTTATCAACAAACGTCACTTCACCAAGATAGAGTGCTTCGATTCGGTCACGTTCCTCTTCAGTAGGTCCACCGCCTTCACCTGCACTGCCCGGTGTGATGAAATCCTTGCCTGAATAGTCCGGCATATAGATATCCGCATAGGATTTTGGGGGATCCCACGGCTCATGCGGATCAAAACTATCTACCCATAAAAAGAACGGACCGACGGTATGATTGTCCTGAAGCCAATCGGCTGCAGCACGGAAAACGCGCGCACAACTATAGTCATCCTCCGATTGACGATGACGTTGCGACAACAAATAATTCACAAGACCAGCATGTCGCTGCCAATTGATCGGTTCACGAACATGTTTGCGGAGTAAGTCTTCAATCAACCTCGGATCACCACTGTGCCAATTGTCCGATTCTTGTCCACGGATAAAATCAAAATGTGCGAATCCGCGTGAGAAATTCATTGTCGGTTTGAACATGTGATATGTGTCTGCTATGAGAGCAGTTAGATAGCCCCGTTCCAACAGCACCTCGGCGATTGTATCTTGCTCTGGTGGAATTTTGTGCCAACCGGGGGCATGATGCCAATGTCCACGCCGATCAAAGTTATATTTCCACGGAAAACTCCGCATCCCCGTAAAGTTGCCACGACGTATCTGAAGCGTTGGTTGCCCTTCACCAAATGCACGTGTGAAACGGACGCTCTCTGATGCAAACGCATCAAGGTTGGGCGTTTGCACGTGGCTATACTTCTTACCTTCTCCGATGATGTCTGCTCGAAAAGTGTCTAAACAGATACAAACAATATTCATAATCTTACATGCCTCTCATTTCATCTAAAATTTTTTCAGCTGCCTCTAACGGGTCTTCATCTTCAATAATCGGTCTACCAACAACGATAAAATCTGCCCCACGATTAATCGCCTCTGCAGGTGTTGTGATACGGCGTTGATCTCCTGGGTCTGCCCATTTTGGTCGGATTCCTGGTGTGACAATCAGAAAGTTATCACCGCATGCTTTCCGTATCGGTTCAATTTCCAAAGGCGATGCGACGACACCGTCCAATCCGGCTGCCTGTGCCAATTGTGCAAGATAGACTACTTGGTCTGTAAGTTGCCGTTCTGAACCGAAATTTTGCTGAAATCCGGTCTCATCAATGCTTGTCAGAATAGTCACACCGAGCAGGATAGGTCTCGGAATATTTGCTTTGTATGCGGCATCATCTGCGCTGCTCCTGGCAGTTTGCATCATCTCAAGTCCACCGGAGGCGTGCATGTTAATCATATTTGCGCCATGTTTCGTCATCATGCCGACATCACGCGCTACTGTATTCGGTATATCGTGGAATTTCAGGTCAACAAAGACTTTATATCCGTTCTGTTCGAACCACGGAAAAGCTTCCATTCCAAGCGCACTGAACGCTTGAAAGCCCATCTTAAACCAACGGACTATATCCATAAGCGTTCCAGATAGCCAGTCAATTTCCTCACCGTCGTCTGTATCCAAAGCAACAATTAATCTATTTTTCAATCTTCATTCTCCTTCTGTAGAAGCGGTTAGATTACCCAAAACTTCATCAACTATTCGCTGTGTTTCTTTGTGCCCATCTTCAATTTGCATTTGACAAAAATAGACACGCATCGCAATTGCATTCAATTGCTCTTCAAAACGCTCAATCATCCGACTTACCTCATTAGGTGATGTGCCACCGAGACTTTGATTATTCTGTAGTGCCAATTCCGCATCCAGAATCTGTTTCAGTTGTGAAATCGGTAGGTCAATATTTTTTTGGTTCAATAGTGCTTTGGTTAACTCCCAATTAGTGAATTTCTTTTTCTTCTGAACTAATTCCCCCACAAGCCAGCCTACAATTTCGTGGGATTCCCGAAAACTAATCTGATGTTCCTTCACCAGATAATTCGCCAACTCTGTCGCTGTAGCGAAGTTTGAATTTACTAATTCAGCCATCCGTTCTGTCTTAAATTCCGTGGTTTTGAGCAGTTCAGGTAGTATACTAAGACAGGCTTTTACAATGTCAAACGCCTCCCATAACGGAGGTTTATCTTCTTGAAAATCTCGGTTATACCCCATTGGCAAACCTTTGAGATTCGTCAACAGATCCAACAGCGCACCGTAGACGCGTCCTGTACGTCCACGCGTAAGTTCCGCAATATCCGCATTCTTTTTTTGCGGCATGATGGAACTCCCTGAACTATATGCATCATCAAGCACTGCTATACCAAATTCGTAGGTTGTCCAGTATATCAACTCTTCGCTGATTCGTGATAGATTTGCCATCACAAGCGATAACGCGAAGAGGGTTTCTGCTATAAAATCTCGACTGCTAATCACATCAAGTGCATGTTCATGTGGCATGTCAAATCCGAGCAGTTTTGTTGTCAGGTGTCGGTCAATAGGAAAAGTTGTTCCAGATAAGGCACATGCACCGAGAGGATTCGTATTTGCGAGTTCGTAAGCAGCTTGCAGCCGTTTTTGGTCTCTTAAGAACATGCTAACGTAAGCAGTAGCCCAGAAACCGAGACTAATCGGTTGTGCATGTTGTGTGTGCGTGTAACCGGGTATGACGGTATTGACATGTTCTTTCGCAATGCTTAGAAATGCATCACACAATGTGGAAACACCGTGTTGGATATTGAGAATTTCTTCCCGGATATAGAGGTGTGCGTCAACGAGTACCTGGTCGTTACGAGAACGGGCAGTATGGAGTTTTCCACCGAATTCGCGTCCTGCGTTCTCAATCAGATAAGATTCAACGTTCATGTGCACATCTTCTTTGTTCGGATCAAGGGTGAAGTCCCCGTTTTGAAAATCCTCCTCTGCTTTGCGTAGCCAACGTAAAATCTCTCGCAGATCAGTATCGGAGATAATCCCCTGTCGTTCAAGCATAATTGCATGTGCTTGACTTCCCCAAATATCGTATACGATGAGGCGTGTATCTGCCTCAATGGAGTGTGTGAAGGCTACTGTTTCTGAGGTGAGGCTTGTGCTAAAACGTCCGCCCCAAAGTGTTTTTGGTGGGGTTTTCATACCAAATAGAGTTTCCTGGTTACACAGAAGATAACTGGAACCCGAGCCATTCTTTCACACCAATCTCGATTAATTCCATCTGGGCAGGCTGTAAATTTCCTAATCTGCGTATAAACACGTTGGGAGAAACTGCTGTCAACCCTTGGATGTTGAAAGCACAAGGTTTTAATCTAGTCACGGAAAGTGTAACCATAAATGCGGAATTTCTTGTGCTTGTTGTATGTGGTGCTACAGTATATAGGGCGTAATCAGAATCTGAAAGGGTTTATTGAGAATTAAAACTGGTCGAGTTTTCGCCGCGAATCCCAAATCAGCAAGCCAAACTTCTCTACGTTTAGGAATTGGCATTATCGTCTGAAACCTCTTCTCTTTCAAGCAATCTAAAAACTGCTGCTGCTAAATTTTGATCATGCTCCGTCCAAATACCGTAGTTGTCATCATAGATGATATAATCATCCCGAGTCCGATATAAATTATGAATAACTTGTTCAATGTGTCGTAATTCGTCGGTATTTAAGTTTGACAATGCTGCTGCAATTTCTTGAATTGTAGGCATTTTAGAATATCTCTACTAAGTGCGTTTAGATGGACTTTATAACGAAATTATATACTAACTATTTACGGATAGCAATACTATTTACCCGAAGTTGGTCCCTTCGACTGAACTTCTGAAATGCCTAAGGGTTCCGTAATCTGTGGCGGTCTTCGCGGCGCATTCGGTTGGATAATCTTGCGCTGGTCAGGAGTCAAACGTTCTAACAACTCGTCTGAATGTGGATAATCAAAACGTTCACGGACATATTTTGGAGAATAACGGTAGACAATTGACCTACGATAGCCAGGATTTGTGCGCTCTGCTGAGCCGTGTGTAATTGCATCTGTAAACATGACCACATCTCCCGCCTTGAGATGCACCTCCTGTGTGGCAAAGGCTGTTCCCGCAGGTTTACCAGTATAACCGTCGTAAACGATGCCTTTCCCATCGTGTTTTAATCTCGGATGAATTTCACTACATTTATGGCTGCCAGGGATTAGCACTGGCGCACCATCTCCTGGTCCAATATCGTTGAGTGCCATCAGGACATTTATTTGTCCGACAAGCCATTCGCCTGTATTGATCTGACGGAACGTCAGATAACTCAGCGGCACATGTCCCCCGCAGTGGATATGGATGAAACCACCGGGACCGCGCACGTTCAGAAAGTTCTCATGGATAGAAACGCCATTTACTTCATGGATGTATTTCCGAATCTGATTTATCCACGCAGGATGATCAATTAACTTTTCAAATACCTCTCCACCCTCAATGATATTCTGGAAATTGACACCATTCTCAATATTGTAAGTATGTGTTTCAATATTGCCAATCCAGCGCGGAATCCGTCTATCTTCGGAATTGGGTTCCCACGGTTTTTCAACATAAGCCCAATGTGTGTCAATCCATTCATTTATCGTAGCAAGGTCTTCTTCCGAAATCGCATTCTCTAAAATTAAATATCCTTGCAGATCAAAGAGGTAATCAAGTTGTTCCTGGTCCATGTTCTATCTCCTGAGGTCACTACCGTTCTTCTATTCGCGTCATCTATTGGATAACTAAAATTTCATCATTACAAATACGAGTTCAATTCTGCTTCTGTTGGTGTTGATGTAGAAATTCCATCTTCAGGAATTTCCACTTTAGCAGTCCAAGCAATAGCATTAAGGATAAACTTTCGGAGATTGTCGTCTCCCCAGTTCTTATGGTAATGCCCACCGGTAAATCCGAATCCGCGTCCGCCATCTGGCCGTTCAACGCACCACCCAAGATGTTGTGGTTCACCTTTCGCAACAGATGCGCGAACATGCGGATTGCCGCTGTGAGGACCATCAGGTCTCTGTAGCGTTGCCTCTGGTGCAATTGCGCTCAACACCGGCGTAACACCCTGCATATTTTCACGAAATCGCATGTGATAATACCATTCGTCGTCCAGTGAGAACGGCACTATACCACGGGTTACCGGATGCTCTGGGAATGAAGTAAATGTAGCGGTCCAATGCGGATTGACAGAGAGATGTGTCTCAAAATACCCGCCTATCCAATCAAGAAAACAATTTCCGGGTTTTCCCTTCGGCACTTCAACTGCATAGTGAAGCATCGCAAGACCTATTCCCTGCGCGGTTAATTCTGAAATCTGGTCAAGGTGAGGAATGCTAAGATGTCCACCACCACCATCTGAATAAACTATTATAGCATCTGTATCAGCGAAAGTTGTTGGGTCTGAAGACCATCCTTGATGAACAACTGTTTCAATACCTTCAACAGCATCGTTCAACTGATCTGCTAAGAAAGCACATCCACCCGGATGCTCATGTGATCCACTGCCATGACTTGCACTTCCCGCTACGAAAACGATTCTTGTCTTTATTGACATATACACTCCTTACTGATTGAAAACATGGGTATCACATACCTAAAATCAGACACATGAGTGTCTGAAACACGCGTTTCAAATTATGATCACTGTTGACTATAATTTTACATGTTATTGTCGTCTTTGTCAATCATTTAATAGAAACCCTTGAGTGAGTTCCTTGAATGCAGGGACTATTTCTGGTATACTATTTCCTATGAATTATTGGGAGTTTTGTCTGAAATGTAAACAGACTTTAACATACGAACGTTTTAACATATAAATTATCAAGAATTACTTTAAATCATATATGTGTAAGGAGATCTATGATGAAGCAGAAATACATATCATTATTGGTAGTAATACTACTCCCTTTTGCAGCCATTTTGAACGGTTGTGAGGAGAGCAAATCTGGTGGAAGTGGCGCGATTGACCTCGGACGCGGGGAGCCGAATATCGTAGAATCAGTGTTGGCAATTTCAGTTCACGAAGACCGACCAGACGGTATTACGGATACATTTAGTGCTGAAGTAAACGATCAAGTGTATTTATGGCTTTTATGGGAAAATATTGAGGAATCACATACAGTTGAAGTTTCGTGGTTTTCGCCTGAAGACGACTTGGACGACCCGCCATTTTGGAACGAAAAAAGGACTATTTCTTCAACAACTGGTGAAAAAATTACATGGTTTTACATTGACGCGCCAACAGGCGGGTTAAGCGGTGACCAATTTGCAACAGGCGAATGGTTTGTTGAAATTTTCCTTGATGGACTCTTTGAACGGAGTCATCTTTTCTATGTGGAATAGTGGACACCGCTGTAGATAGGTTTTAGAAGGATTATGAAAGTTCTTCTCCAACAATGAGTCGATACGCCTCTCTGTATTTTTCACTCGTTTTAGTGATTACGTTGTCTGGCAATTCAGGTGCAGGCGGATTTTTGTTCCAACCGATTTCAGAGAGGTAATCCCGAACGAACTGCTTATCAAAACTCTGCTGTGGCTTACCAGGTTCATATAGATCAGCTGGCCAAAAACGCGATGAATCTGGTGTAAACACCTCATCTATTAGTATCAACTCATCACCGCTCAGTCCAAATTCAAATTTTGTGTCACAGAGAATGATACCTGATTTTTCAGCATGTTGACTCGCTGCCCTGAAAAGCGCGAAACTGATGTCTATTAATTGATCAGTCAGAGCAGCACCGACCTCATCACGCATTTGGTCAATAGTAATCGGTTCATCGTGTTCACCTTGTTCCGCCTTTGTTGTTGGAGTAAATAGAAGTTCCGGTAGACGTTCCGATTCGCGTAAACCTGCTGGTAGTTTCTGTCCACATATCTCTCCCGTTTTCTGATACGAAGCCCATCCCGAACCAGCGAGATAGCCCCGTACAACACATTCAACATCAACACGGTTTGCTTTACGAACAAGCATTGAACGTCCGTTTAAGAGTTCCGCATCAGCATGTAACACTTCTGGATATTCTTCTACTTCCGTTGCAATAATATGATTTGCTACGACAGATTTGGTGTAATTGAACCAGAACTTAGACAATCCGGTTAAAACTCTGCCTTATCTGGAATACCGTTGGGTAAGACAACATCAAAGGCTGAGATCCGATCCGTAGACACAATCAGAAACTCATCCCCAAGGTCATAAAGATCGCGGACTTTTCCACGGTGTGCTGGTGTAAAGTTCGTTAAATTTGTTGACGTAATTACACTTTGTGACATATTTCTCTCCCAAATTTAAATTATAGATTATTCCTTTAACATATTTTGAAGCACAATGACAGCTCTGTTTTCCGCATCAATTTGGAATGCTCTATCAACTTCTTGTTTGGCCAATTTAGTCTCGCCAAGATAGATATAACACGCCACCTTCAGCGCATATAGTTCTGCGTTAGAATGATAGTCATGCCGATAGAGGTATTTTGCATCTGCTTGTAACGCGTTATCAATTGCTCGGATAGCAGCGTTGAAATCAGAACTATCTTTGTACCGCAAGTAGAGCACATTGGCTAACCCAACCCATGCATCAGCGTTTGATGCATCGTAACGCACAGCATTTTGAAAGGCTTCTTGTGCTAATGGTAACGGAAGCGCAAGGCTTAGGTGGCTCCATCCTATACCGTTATGCGCATCAGCTAATTCTGGATCAATATTGAGCGCACGTTCAAAACTGAGCAGTGCCTGCGTATAGTTTCCCGAATTGTATGCATGCCATCCCTGGCCGGTATGATTTGAAGCAGTGGCAGCACCAGTTCCCACGTCATCTGAACAACCAATCTGTGTTAGAAGTGCAAAAACATATATAAAAATTGCGAAAATTATATAAACAGAGCGCATCATAAGCCACCAACACAGACACTTTAAATCCAGTTTTTCTATTCTGTTTTCAAGGTTGACAATAATGGCCTTCGGAGTGCCACTGCAACCGCAATACTATTTGCAATTATACCAAATCCGAAGATGAATAACAAGGTAATCGTAAGTGATAACCACGGAAATGATGGCAAGTGTCCTTGTGAACCGAGAATTGCTACAATGCCTGCAGCGATACCGATAAGCATACCGATTGTCAGGAGAAAGCAACTCTCAAGGAACAACATTTTTGCAAGCAATTGTTTCCGGAAACCGAAGGCACGCAGCGTTGCCAATTCTCCACGACGTTCGATGATATTTCGGAATAGAACCAGTGCTAACCCGAAAGTACCGAGTAATACGCCCAACCCGCCAAGGCTTTGGAAAGTAGAGATATAGGTGTTTTCTACTGCACGAAAACTTGCCAATCGTTCTGATGCTGATGTAACGTCAAAACCGTAGTCTTCCAACATTTTTTCAAGTGTCTGTAATGTATCTTCTCGTAATTCGGGTGGCGTTTTGATAAGGAAAAATTGATACCCACTTTGACTCGGAAAGTATGTCGTAAAATCGGATTCTGATATGATCAATTGACTTTGAAAAAGGCTGTTTTCAACCGTTTCAAGTTCCAACAATAATGATTTTCCGAACTCATCTTGGATAAGAAAATCTTCCTTTGGATCATGATGCAAAATCCAACGTAGTGATTTCTTATCACCAATGGCGTGTATTTTACCTTCTATATTGTTGTCCATCTTTAGCGTTTGCCACGGATTCTCGTTTAGTATAGCATCCGATGCCCCTAAAATTTGCGGCTTTCCGGGCTGGTAGAGATTAAGACAACTTACATCTTCACCGGGAAGCACGCGAAAGGGAAACACCTCTGATTTTGACAACAATTCAGAATCTTTTACATCGAAATTAAGTTTATCCCTTCCATCTGTTGTATTTAGACTGTGATGTAAAGGTAGAGAAGATTCGGCGACAAAAGCGTATTCTGTTTCTGGAGGAGCATCATGTCGATTTGCCCCTACTGCGACAATAATACAGCATGCGAAACTCATGATTATAACCGAACCTCTGCTATTTTGCGGTTGCCATGCTGCATTTTTAAGTCCGAACCTCAGACGGCTTAGGCGTTTCGGGACCCTCTGTGAGTCTAACCATCTGTCAAAAATTAACCAACCCAAGGAAAGGATTGTGATTGTTAGCATTAAAAATTTTACTATTGGATGTTCAAAAAATGTAATAACTGCGTCAGAAATGCTTCTACCAAAGGGAAAATAACCTACTAATACACCAACAACGAGTCCAATACAGAAGAAAATAGTACTTATTTTTAAGTTTTTGAGGGTAAGGTTAGGGTTTGTTCCATCGTCTCTTCGACGTGCTAAACGGATACTAAATAGTCCGCAAGCTGCCAGCAAGATTACAATAAAAATTCCGCTCAAATCTCCAGTAAAAAGTTTTCCTTTGTCCATGGTGCCAAAAAAGAGACCAATGATAAATATTGTAATTCTTGTTGTGCTAATCTTTGACACATTGGCACTTTGCGGTTTAGATTTGCGTGATGTCTCATCAAAATCGGTCTCCCCCGCAAGGAGTGCTGCAGTTGGTGCCTTACCAAATCTTTGGACGACTTGACGAATGAAAAATGTAACAACTGCAAGTGTCACAAGGATGCCGATAAGTAAACTCCATCCACTTATATGGAGATCAATAAAAGGGGTGCCGATAGCCGGTAACCACCACGTTTGCAAGCCAAATATCATCAATTGTGCATATCCAATAGCAAGTAGACACCCCAATAGACTTCCAATGCTTGCAATAAAAATGCCTTCTAAAAGAAAACGTCGGCGGATTTTGGTGAGTGTATAACCTACCGCTTGGAGGATGCCAATCTCACGCGATCGTTGTGCAACACCGATAGCAAAAACTGTTCCAACAAGCGTTGCTGCAGCTAATATTATAAAAAAACTCAGACTGCTGAACAGCATTCCAAAATCTGTGGAACCAGTAGATGCTTTAAGTCCTTCTTCTTGGAGAGATATAAATTGGAAACCTATCTGTTCTGGCTTAATCTTTTTGAGGAATTCGGTTTCAAAAAGTGTCCTCGTTGCGCTTATGTCCTGTCCCGGTGCTGCTCCCATCCGAATAGTGGTAAGATCGCCAAATCGATTTTGCCATAGACGTTTACCAGCATCTAACGTAACAAACGCTTTCGGTGTCGCCTTGTACTTATCCCAGTAGTCCTCGTCTTTGCTACGGATAAGACTGTAGTCAATTGTAAAAGGCGGTTCCCATTCAGAAATATCAGTTGTGTCGTGGATACCCGGAAATTTTGGAATTAAGTTTGTGTCTGCCACGATATCCTCAATAGGCACAATGCCTTTTAATATAAATTGTGCGTTCTCTGTAATATAGTCTTCGTCTGCACTGACGCTATAGTAGGTGATATTGATAATATCCCCTACTTTGACATTGAGGTCATCTGCTGCCCATCTATTGAGATAAATTTCAGGCATCTGAACGGGAGATCTGAGTGCATTTGCCTTTCTTTCAGCTTTTGAGAGGGCATTTTTCACTTCAGCTAATCTCTGTGTAAATTCAGAAGTCCCTCGTAGTTCTCGTTTTTTTTCTTCTAATTCAGCAATCTCTTTTTTTATTTTATTGAATTCTATACGAATCTTTTTGGTTTCTTCTCTATATTTTAATTTGCGTTGTTCAAGTTCTTGCTGCTGTGCTTGTCCATATAGGTTCTGCTGCTCTTGAGTAGTGTGTCTATTAACGAAATCTGCAAATACTCCTTCTTCGGCAGGAAGCGCCAAGATTGTTGAATACGGGATTTTCTGTGTGTCACTCATAGATTCATCTTGCTGTGATGAATCTATAGTGGATATTGTGTTTGCGAGATAGGTGAGGGTGGGAAGCGTTGGGATACTGTTTTCTGACGCAACGGATAACGCTGTTTCCGACAACACAGTCTCTAAAAAGAACTGTTGACTCTGTAAATCAATGTGGCTTTCATGCTTCGTGATATATAATCCAAGTCCTTCTAATGTTATAGTTAACGAATCTGGTGAGATAGGAGCAGACTCGGCTGTAAACAGCGCGTTCACTTTATCAGATTGCGCGAGTGCTTTTTGCAATACAGGAAGTGCAATGTATGCATTTAGGGGGAGGCTTTGATGTGCCTGAAGACTAAATCTACCAGCGTTTTCAGTAGGAACAATATCACTGACGATCAAGCGCAGCCTTTGGATAACATCCGCTGCATCTCGCTTACCGAGCAGGAATTCTGGGTGAATTTCAACTGCTTGCGGAAAATTAACAAGGATCGCATCACCAATTTGGACCTTCAGTTCGTTTTGAAGTGCCTCGTTAATCACAATATCTGCAAAAGGGGAATCTGTAGCGCTATTCAAGTTAGGTACAGCATCGTCTTCCCATAGCTTAAAGAAAGTATTTTCAACACCGTAGATGTTAACCTTTGATGCACGTGTTTCGGTTTCCGCTGCGACAACTGTGCCATTCAGCAGAATTGCTGGCACCATATTCTGTTGATTTAATATATCTGGTTTAAAAAAATGGTCGGCGATGAGCGCTTGCTGAATTGTACCGAGACGTTCCAACGTGATGTTGCGGAGACTACCCCGCATGGAATCGCCCACAATTAAAGCACCTGCAAGAACGCCGGTCGCGACTGCGGTGCAGAGGGCAACAATAAGATGAATTTGCCAATAGTGTTTTGCAGTTGACCAAAATGTTCGCATAATTGTAAATATTGCTCAGATGTATCTCTGATTCTAAGCTACCTGCCATTTCCCTTTTCCAAAGTGCAAACACCATCAGCGAGTTTAAGTTGGTTTTCAAACCTACCAGCAAGTCCAAGGTTGTGCGTTACGACAATTAAAATGTTTCGTTCTGAGCGGTGTAATTCAAATAGTAGATCCGCTATAGTTCCAGCAGTGGTCGTGTCAAGATTGCCAGTTGGTTCATCACAAAGGAGGATACTGGGTTTATTGATAAGAGCACGAGCAATTGCAACTCGTTGGCGTTCACCACCGGAGAGTTCTGCAGGACGGTGCGATAGGCGATCTGTCAATCCGACACGTTTCAGGAGTTCTTGTGCAAGTTGTGTGGCATCTGGCTGCTGTTTAAAGGCAAGTGTCGGGATTAGTACATTCTCAAGCACAGAGTATTGTGGAAGAAGATGATGATCTTGGAATACGAACCCAATTACAGAATTCCGATAGCGAGCAAGTTCAGGTTCAGAAAGTTTAAAGGGATCGGTTCCGTTAATCTCAACTTTGCCGTTAGAGGGTTCTTCTAATGTCCCGATAATATGCAAGAGTGTGCTTTTGCCAGAGCCAGAAGGACCGGTAATTGCCACTGAAGTTCCTGCGTTGAAACTAAATGAAACATCTTGTAAGACCTGAATTTTTCCAAAATCTTTAGACAAATTTGAAATTTCAAGCTGATGTGCTTTATCAGTTGTTTCTTTCATTTTTTTGGGAGAAAATCAGAAGGGGTTAAGACAAGTACAGCATTCGGAAATACAGGTCTTATTTTGTGTTAATTTGAGAGATGATGAACTCGGGTATTGGAATGGCGCGTATTTTTTCACCCGGATTTGTTATGCAGCAGACTGTGGTCAGTTGTCCACGTGCAATATCCTTACCTTCGTGGGTAAAATGAAATTGGTATGTGAGTGATTTCGTTCCTTTTTTGGATATCCAAAGTCGGATGTCCACCTCATCTTCAAATCGCAGGGGACTAAGATATTCACAAGAAGCGGTAAGTCGGGGCCATCCGATTTTGTTCCCTTCCCATTCAGTTGCAACGCTTGTGCCCAAACTACGTAGGAATTCGTGTTCGGCAGACTCCATAAAGATAAAAAATCTTGAAAAATGGACGATACCTGCCATATCCGTATCGGAAAATTCGATTTTCCGTTTTGTTCGGTACTCAGTGTGCATTGATGTCAAATCAAGGTCTCTATTTTTGGTGATTCATGTTTGATTTGCAATTACTGTTATTCAACTCGCTTAATAAAGTACGTCTACAAGGAATTGTATTGGCAATTTTGTTTGGAATTGACACTTACGGAATTCACAATGTTACATATTAGTTTTTAGGAAATTCTGGAACATCTACATAAAGACTCCAAGATTCTGCATATATTTTCCAATATCCATCAGACGGATCGATCATTAGCGTTAACTTTTTAATGCCGATATCTTTATATGCGGGTCGGTTGCCTGATGCAGGTGTCCCCTCAAATTCTTGCAAAAATTTGGCATCCGCAACTGCTCTATCCCCTTTAATCTCCAATTTAGAGATCCTAATCTGAATATCAGCGTAGTGTCTGTTTAACTGTTTCATTTTCTGATGGAGTTCTTTTTTTCTAAGATAAGAAGGTGTTTCTTTTCCATCTCGTACAGTGACACGCGTAATTAAGGCTTTCTCAGCATAGATTGACATATAGGTATCAAGGTCTTCCTCTTCCCATGCCTTCTGCCATTTACCGAGAATTTGTCTTATTTTGTATTGTGTATCAATCGGTGCATCACCGTTATTGATACCTAAATCAGATTCTTCTGATATAGCGTCAACATCTGGTTGGTCGTGTTGAGAAATAGGTTGATCTGTAATATAATCGCTTCCGACCTCGTCATTGATTAGTTTCCACCTTCTGAAAAAGAAACCTTTCTTCTCAATCGTTAGTGTACGGGGATGTGTTTCTATGAATGTTCCACTGCTACTGACCGTAACACTGATATTGTCAACTACGTGTCGGGTTTTTGAGTGTGCAACAGGCGTATATGTTGCTTGGCTTAAATCAACATCTAATCCTTGATCCATATGTAAGCGAGCAAGTCGATAATTATCTAATCGCTTTTTCCGAGCTGATTTATCCCAAAGTGAGTCGTACTTCTTTATATTTTGAGATTCAAGCACTTTTTTCCATTCTAATACAAATGGAGCGACAGGACTGTTAGATTGAGAAACAGTATCTACCGGACTTTCCTGGCTGTCCGCTTCAAAAGTACTGAGATCGGAGCCAAATTCTTCACTAACGACTTCTTCACTGACAAGTTTCCAGCGTTGCCGGATGAGTCCTGTTTTAGCAACAGTCAGGGTTCTTGATTGAATCAGTGGTTCACCAATAGTATGGAGAAGCATAGGGATTTCTTCAATCCGCAAGTAACTCGGATCCTGCGGATCCTTGCGTGTCCTATTTACAGCATTAGCGATATTGACCTCAATTTTGATGTTTTCTTCAAACAACTGCGTGGTGTTATGATAGCCTGAAGTATGTTGCTCTTGAAATTTTTTAACCCAGAGCGCATCGTAACTTTTTAGATCACCTGATTCAACCGCATTTTTCCATTTTGCCAAGAAACCGGCAGGCGTTTCACTTGATCGGGTAAGCAGGATACCACAAACAGCCAAAATAACAATTAATAGGATCGCTCCCCACTTTAGGTAAGTTGACAAAGAAAATTTTGAAGTGTTCAGGGCAGTGTTTTGGAAATCGCTCATCGACTCGCCTCCTTATAGTTTGGGAACATTTTCATAGATTTGCCAAGTTTCCCGATAGATTTTCCATGCACCTTGAACTTGATGTACCCATACTTCCCTAATCCAGATATCGTATAAAGCGGTATCATCCTCTGTTTCCGCAGGAGCAACTAACCGGCTTAATTTATATGTTCCGATCACACTTTCTTGCTCAACTTCAGAAAAACTTTCTGTTTTCTGCCAAGACTGAGCGTTGATCTCACGGAGTGCAGCCTCAAATTCGGAGCGGTTGATTGTACTCGGATTTTCTTTGCTTTCTCGAGTGACAATTTTATTGACCGCAATATTAGGACTATAAAATGCAAAATGGGCATTTACGTTCTTACTATTCCATGCTTTTTCCCACTTATTCAGTGCTGTTTTCCCGGCATTGATTTGCTGAGTAGAAAGTGATGTCCTTCCTGTTCGCTTCGGTTCATTGCTATGCAGCTGCTTTTCATAAGCACGTGCTTGTTCAGCTGTTTTTCTTAGATATTCCTGATGTTCAGCTGCGATACTCTGCTTTTTGGCTTTCTCCAACATGTCAGTGTAAATCTTGGCTTGTTCGCGCAACTTTTTTCTGAGAGATTCTGCTTCGGCAACAGCAGCACGTTTTTGCTTACTTGAGGATTTAGCCATTGTTTCAGCGACTTCGAGTTTCCGAGAAAGTTCCTTCACTTGCAGACCGTAATTATGAACATCCCCTTCAGAACGGGCTACTCTTGCTTGGAGCGATTTTAAGGATTCATTAAGTTCAGCTAATTTCTGCTCCTTGACATTTCGGGAATCACTCAGTTCCTGTTTTTCATTTTCAAGTGTGCGAATGGTTTGGAGATGGTCCTTCTCAGTTTCACGAAGCTGCTGGACTCCATTCTCTAAACCCGTAATTTCAGTTTTTTTAGTATTGTTGTCTCTTCTGAGTTCAACAATCAGAGCATCTTTTTCCAGAATGGTAGCGTTTAATTCAGCACTCATTGTATTTTGCACTGCTTTTCGTTGCGCAATTTTTGCATGCGTAATAGCTTGGGTAGCAAAGCGAAGGGCATCAATCCCATTGTTCTCTTCCAATGCTTCTCTTGCCTTATCAAGATAAGTTTCCGCTTGCTCAAATTCCTCAAAAGCGAGAGAGGGGGCATTTACGTCCCGTGCTAATTTGATCGCTTGTTCTGCATGCAGAAGTTGTGCGTCAACATCATCTTGTTGAATTGTTCCCAGTTTTCCACTACAAGCACTAAAAAATAAAGGAACGATTAACAAACAAGAAAGAAAAACCCGATTTAATAATTGATAGCGTTTTACCAACATCTCCCCTGTAAATAAAACACAGAATTGTTTCATTTTTAGACTCCTTTTCTGTAGTAATTCTAATATGAAAGATATTTATGTCTATTGTTGTCAACCAGACAGGTAATTTCTATGCCCTCAAAAATCAAGACTCCCTTCAATCCCAATCATAGATGGGTAGTGCTAAAACCTGTGGTTGTGAAGTGCCTGTTTTCATTTGCACAAGTGCTTCTTTAATTGCTGTTGCACGCGTTTTGCCAACACCTTCAACGTTTTGAAGCGTATCAATATTAGATGTAATGATTGTATCTAAAGTTTTAAAGTTTTGTACAATATTTTCTACGATGTTCATAGGGATACGTGGTATTTGGCTAAGCATTCTATATCCACGCGGTGCTAATGTTTCTAAACTATCATTAAAATCTTGTGGATAGCCAAGTGCTTCAGTGATACTGCTCTCTGCAGCTAAATCCGTTGCACTCAGTCCAAAAATTTGTTCATACGCTTGATATTCGTCTTTTTCTTCTTCTTTATAGTAATCCTTGATAATGAGTAGTGCTCTCTCAATTTCTGTAGATAATTCTGAAGGAATAAGTTGGAGAGATTGTGCTTCCGTGCCTAATTCGATTCGGTATCTATTTAATTCGTGTTCAGTGCGTCTAACCCGTTCACATACTTGAATTGCCATAATTACATTTGACAGCGTGACTGTCCCATTTAGTTCTGCCCAGTTTAGTGTTGCAACTACAGGCTGCATGGTTTTGACGTATTGCGTCAACGCCAGCATAGCTTGATTGGCTCCTGAAACCAAAACGGGACGATCACGAAAAAGATAGCGTTGATTTTTCGTGTATAGGGTAAGTGTATTACGACGTCTTGAAACAGCAAGTACAATATGTCCAGTTTCTTTAGCGAATTTTTCTGCTGCACGATGGCGCAATCCTGTTTCATTTGAAACAATAGATGGGTTTACCATTAATGTGACATTCGCACGCGCAATACGTTTCATATCCGATGAGAGGATAATAGCGCCGTCCATTTTTGCTAATTCAGATAGGCGAGTAGGCGTGAACTGGCAATTTATCCGAAAACCGCTTTCTGTCAGATTTAGGATTTCAGGGGTATCTCCAACAACAATCAAACCGCCTGTCTTGGCTTGAATAATATAATCAATACCTGCTCTTAAAGAGGTACCAGGAGATAGTAGTTTTAAGGTGGCGACGAGTTCCCGTTCCTTCTGATTTTCGGTTGGAATTTTATGCACTACTCTCACCTCCCACTGTCTACAATTTTAAAGTAACACATTAAAGCCTATAATGTCAAGGTAATCTTAGGATAACCTTCTTTTTCGCTAATTGCTATAATGTTTTATTATACTATATCAATTGTTATTTGCCAAGTCTTATGGGAATAAAAGGAAAAATATTTCACTTGACTTCGGGCTAAAAAACATGTATCATGAATTTGTTCATTTTCAGAAATTGCTTATTTTATTGTTGTCTTGAACATTCTGATATAGATTATTCAGTTACCTATCTGTAACGCTTAAAATGGATAAAGGAAACGTAATAATTGAACTTTGTCCAGAAAGTATTTCAGTAAACGTATCAGTCTTATATTTGCCAAAGGATCGAATTATATGGAAGAATGGAAACAACTTGTTAGGGATACCGTTAACACTCCTGAAAAACTTGCGGCTGTATTTGACGTTGATGTAGATGAAATGCGGCGTATTCATAAAGAATTCCCGATCCGCATCAACCCATATTATCTGAGTCTAATAGAAAAACCAGGGGACCCAATTTGGAAACAGGTAGTCCCAGATACTCGTGAGTTAATCAGTACAGGGGTAGAAGATCCACTTCACGAAGAAGATGACAGTGAAGTTCCTAACGTCACACACCGCTACCCTGACCGGGCACTCTTTTATGTCAATTATATGTGCCCTATCTATTGCCGTTTCTGCACTCGTAAACGGAAAGTTGGCGATCCTCACTCTATATCAGAGAACAATATTGAGACTGGACTTGCCTATATTCAAGCACACCCAGAGATTCGAGATGTCATCATTTCCGGTGGTGACCCACTGATGTTGACAGATAAAAAAATTGAGACGATTGTCGGTGGATTACGTGCTATAGAACATTTGGAGATCATCCGGATAGGTTCGCGAGTGCCAGTAACATTACCACAGCGGATTACCCCTGAGTTGTGCGCAATTTTGAAGCAGAATCACCCCTTTTATATCAACACCCACTTCAACCATCCACGAGAAATTACACCTGAAACAGAAAAAGCATGCGGTATGTTAGCCGATGCGGGGATTCCGCTCGGTAATCAGGCAGTTCTGCTCAAAGGGGTGAATGACGATCCCGCGGTGATGGTGGAACTGATGAAGGGTTTATTGCGAATTCGTGTTAAGCCGTATTATATCTATCAAGCGGACCTTGTTGTTGGGACTGATCATTTCCGAACAGCAGTAAAAACGGGCTTAGATATTGTCGCTGCGTTACGTGGGCATATCTCTGGACTCGGTGTGCCGCATTACGTTATTGATGCCCCAGGCGGCGGTGGAAAAATAGCACTCATGCCTGACCCTGTCGTTGCTTTTGATGACGATGAAATTCAACTCCGTAACTATGAAGGTAATGTTTATAACTATCCGAGTACACCCTTCTTTGATGAGGATTGGTAAACATCATATCCTTTCCTTATTCGTTTTCTCCCTCCTTTTTTGTATCATTATTTATGAACGGAGTCAGTAAATCAATCGGAATCGGAAAGATGACAGTTGAATTTTTCTCCGCGCTCACTTCTACCAATGCTTGAAGAAATCGCAGTTGTACAGAGGTGGGCGTTTTACTTAGGATTTCAGCGGCGTTGGTTAGGATATCTGCAGACTCAAACTCACCTTCAGCATGCACTACTTTTGCTCTACGTTCTCGTTCTGCCTCCGCCTGTTTTGCCATCGCGCGTTGCATTTCTACTGGGAGATCAACGTGCTTGATTTCCATTGATTGTACTTCAACACCCCACGGCTCACACTGCTTTTTGATAATCTCCTCTAAATCCTGATTCAGTTTGTCTCGTTCGGATAATAGGTCATCAAGTTCTGCGCGTCCAAGTACACTTCGGAGAGTCGTTTGTGCGATTTGCCCAATGGCAAAACCGAACTCTTCTACTTCAATCACAGCCTTATCGGGTTCGGTTACTCTGAATGTCAACACTGCGTTAACACTAACAGATACGTTATCCTTTGTAATCACATCTTGCGGGGTAACATCGTTGACGATAACACGCAGGCTAATCTTCTGCATCCGTTCAATCCAGAACGGTATCATCAGGACGAGCCCAGGACCGCGTGTGTTAGTGAAACGTCCTAAACGGAAGATAACAGCACGTTCGTATTCTTTGAGAATTCGAATACTTGTTGCAAGCAAAATTATAACACCAATTGCAATGGCAAAATGATATGGTTGAATTCCTTCTGGCATTCTTAGTATTCCTTTCTAACCGTTATGTCCGGTGATGTCGCGAATTTTCTGAAAAAAGGCAAGTTTGCGCGGTGTGTTAATCTGCCATTGCACAGGTACTGATTGGTAACCGTGGTGGTAGTCATTTTCACCTGGGTCAAAATAGCCCCATGAAGCATATTGACTGATAGCGGCAACACAATTATTTAAAGGTTTATCAAAATCAAAATGATCGTCTTCGTTGAAAAGGATTGGCATTGGACGGTAGCCTGGAACTTGGCGTGTCTGTTGTACCATCTCAATGATTCTGTTCGGGTCTTTGACTCCGTTTCCATGAACAAGCAGAAAATCTGATGTGCGTACAACATTTTCTAAAGGCACGCGCCCCCCTCCATAACTTGTCCCTACTAAGTATCTCCTACCATCTTGTTTTATCGCTTTCACCTGTTCAATTAGTTCATGAACCCTTTCTGGCTGCAGAATTTCATGGGAATATCTAACGTTGCATTCGTTGTTAACCTCAACAATGACGTTGGTATAACCGTTTTCAAAGAGCCACTGGGTCGCATTATCCACAGCATGTTTTACGGCGCTTTCATCGGTGAGTCTATGGTCTTGTCCAAAGTAAAAGTATCCAAGAATAACAACCATTCCGAGTTCATCAGCGAAATCAATTATCCTCTGGAGTCGTGAAAGATAATCTAAATTGAGACTGCCATCCGCTTCTATGCCTGAATTATGCCACGGTTGTGCTTTAGAATAGCCTTCCGGACTTCCACCTTGTAAGTTAATCGTGAATGCCAATACACCGTGTGCTCGCCACGTTGGCATCGCCGCTAAAAATTCGCGTGTGTTGCGTTCAGAATCCCATTTGCCAGTATCAGGATATTCCCAGCGATGAATAGTTTCTGGGTTTCGATCATCAAAGATGCCTTGCACCATACGACTGTTGAGTAGCAAACCTTCAATCTTGTTACCTTCGTAGGCACGCCCCGGGTAGGTAATTTCTCCGTTAATGTAAAACGCATCATCTACGATGCTGACAGTTGTTTTCATTTTTCTCCATTATTATCACAAATAGTTTTGAGTATTTTAGCATGTTTGTGGAGAAATTGCAATAAGGGATTTTGTCAAGGGTATGTAAAGTTTTTGTCACTAATCTTTGCTTTTTCTTGTAGGAGGGGTTTTTAACCCCGATTTCTTGATTGCCACAAGCGTATTGGAGATTAACTTGGCTCTCTTCTGTAGGAGCGACCTCCTGGTCGCTCCTACAGAATTAGCGCAATCTATGAACAAACAAGTGACAAAATATTTACACACTCTTTTGTCAACAGTCCGTTAGGTTATTGATAATAAATTATATTTTGTGATAAAATTCAAAAAAATTGTTGACAAAACATGTAAAAAGTTTTATAATACCTCATAATGTTAGAAATTCGCGATATATTCGGAATTTTTAGCGGTAGAGGGGCTTTGTAGATGCACCGACAGTGTGTAACAGCCACTGCCGATGCCAAAGCACTGCCAGAGAAAGAGTCTGACAGGCTGGTTTCTATCATAACACGTATAGACCTTAAATGTCTACGTGTATATAGAGACCGGCGGCCTCTACAGGAATAGTAAAAACTTACAGATACCTACCTATTTCTGTAGTCTGTCAAAAACAATTCACCTACTCAAATAATGAGGAGGCACAAGATGAGACGAGACTACAAAGTTCTTCTTCTCTCCGTTCTTACTTTCGCATTCATCATCACAAGCGGTTTGCTGCTGTTTGGCACAATAGATGCTACACAGATAGATGCACCTGCTTGCGAAGAACAATTTAAACGCGAATGTATATCGAGAAAAGAGGCACCGAAACCGGGCTTGATCTGTCCAAGTCCGAGACAACCCTGCCCACTGGAAATAACGCATAGCAGGGAGAACAACAAGCCTATACAGGAGGATCGCTAAATGAATCGCAAACTTTACTGGGGGTTAGCAGCCCTCATTCTATTCATTAGTGCTTTCGGTTTTTTACTCTACAGACAACATGTGGACATACAGCAGCTGAAGAAAGAGGCTGCTGAAGCCGAGAAGCAGCTGGAAGAAAAGAATATGCCGATTGTGGAAAACAACGAGCGCCCCGCACGACCGGGATACAAATTGGTGCCGCATGGCGACCATTTTCACGAGGTGCCAGTCTCCGCACCAGATACGTGGCAAGGGGAACCGCATGAACCTGTCGTAACCGATGAAGACGTTACGCCTGAGGTTGTGGATAAACCCGATTGGATATATGATCCAGACCGGGAACAGCCTGATGGATGGGACCCCAAGCTTGTGTTTGAGAGTGGGGACACGAAAATTGATTTAAACCATTTTCGTTCCATGACAGAAGAAGAACAGGCGGAATATGAACGTCTGAAAGCGACTGTAAACCTTGAAGCTTACGGTGATAACGTTGAGGCGGAGATGAGATTTGTAGCTATCGTGTATACCCAGACAAAGTTATGGCAACAAGTAAGGAGCGCTTATGGTACTCCTGAAGTGGACAAGCTACGGGCAGAATACGATAAATTATACGGTCGTTTTCCTGTTTCAGACTAAAAGGAGGCAACAATGTTTTACAAAAAGATTTCATTCATGATCTTGATAGTTCTCATCGGTAGCCTTCTTTGTGTCAAGGTGGAAGCCCATGATCCAAACGTATACTTTACGGAATCGTCTGTAGCAATTGCTTTAGGTGTGTATACCGCCGCAGATGGTGAAATGGATAAGAAATGGAGAGCTCTTGAAAGGCTTGAGATTGAATATGCGATGTTGGGTGTACAATGGAATGACAACCAACAGGAAATGATTAAAAATGCTATTAGGGCTGGTAATGCTATTCAACTTGATATTTTAGGGAGTGCTACATCTACCACCACAAATATGGCTGAGAGTATGATAGACATAACAGATCAGCACAAATTAGGTGTTGCACTGACGAACAAAGTTATCGAAATTGAAACGCAAAATGTAGCTGTAGCAACCGCAGTAACGGAGCAAGGAAGGGCACATGCCCATTACAAAGCTCACTATGATGTGCATAAAACAAAACAGTCTCAAGTTGAAGATTTTGTTGAGAGAGGGACACGCCCAGTCAACTTGCCATTGGTAATCCTGGGGTGACATGTAAAAACCCGAATTGTACAACGATTTACTATGCCTCTGCGTATGGACTTGGGAACATCATCACTCTTGCTGAAGGTGGGTCGTCCGGTGGTTATAAAGGACATCGTCATACTTGTACGGAAGAGCACGTGTACTGGACAATTGGAATAGGAAAAGAAACTTACGTGTCGTCTCCATACTCTTATTGGAGTTGTCCACCGAAGACTTCTTCTACTTGCCCACTGCGAGAGTATCATCTAAAGAAATGTCCTGGAACGTGTGGTGAATACAATGTTATTAAGCATGGCATTTCCGCTAATGATTATTATCTTGAAACTCATTTAGTGTACTGTAATGAAAAGGTGCCTCGGACTGCCTCAAGTTTATGGCTTTTCAGCGATTGTCATGGGACCTATTATAGTTGTGCTGGGGTGAGTACTTGTACAAATGCAAGCAATCACATTGATGACGATGACGACAGCACCGAACAGGACACGCAGGGCTTACAGACCGAGCAAACACAAACACCATCGTCACCGTCTATGCATGCGTGTGGTGTTCATGAAGATTGGCAATCCGGCGATCATTCTTGGATAACGCCTGCGTGTGGCGATTCTACACATGCGGGGTATGCGTGTCAAATCGGTTCGAGTCATACCAACTTGCAAGCGAGTTGCACGGCAACGAATACCAGCGGTCAGACATGCACGGTGACAAGTTTCTATGACTGTCAGAACCACACGCACCAGTATCCCACGCTCGTGCCATGTCGCAATCGCAGTTGTGGGCAATTGGTCACTAACAAGTGGGAACATGTGGTCACTTGCAGGAACGGACACCGCTATTGGAGTTGTCTACCGTCTCATCACGAATATCACACGAACAGGTGTACCCGGTAGTCGTTTCACACACCCCATTTCACAGGCAGGTATCCAAAAGGGTATCTGCCTTTTCTTTTTCAATACCTACTTATAAAAATCAATTCTAAAATACTAATCCTGGTTCAGACATCCAACGCGTTTACAAAACGCGCCTACAAGGTTTGGGAAATGAGAATTACCGAATTAATTATTTAATCTTCATACAGTTTGCGTGTTTTCAGGCACAATCTGACAGATTGTGCTACAGTAGGTGTCTGGATTTAAGACAATCCTTCTAAACTACCCGTACTATCCCCTAATTGATTCAAATTAACATCCATTCTGTTGAGCATGGAAAGCCACAAGTTATTGAGTGGTGTCTCTTTCGGATATTGGATATGTCGCCCACTTTTAATCGTGCCGCACCCTTGACCTGCCAATAGGATTGGAAGATCGTGGTGGCTGTGTCGGTTCCCGTCTGAGTTGCCACTACCGTATAAAATCATGGAATGGTCAAGTAGTGTGCCTTCCCCTTCAGGAATGGAGTCGAGTTTCTCCAGTAGGTATGCAAGCTGATGTGTATGTAAAATGTCGATTTTCCGAATTTTCTCTATTTTTGCTTTATCTCCACCATGATGTGACAAATTATGGTGTCCATCAGTGACATTGATAGTCGGATATGTCTTGTTGCTGCCTTCATTTGCTAACGTAAAGGTCACAATTCGGGTCACATCTGTTTGGAATGCGAGTACGATGAGATCCAACATGAGATGGACATGTTCTTGAAAATCTGCGGGAATTTCCTCTGGCGAAATGTACTCAGGATTTTCGATTGGTGGGAATTTTTCTGCCGATTCTATCCTCATTTCAATGTCGCGTATGGCAGAGAAGTATTCATCCAATTTTCGCGCATCATTTCCGCTGACTTGCTGAATCAAATCTTTTGAATCTTGTCTTACAAAATCAAGGATACTTTTTCTTTGTTCATCGCGTTGTAACTTCGCAGCGTTTGGTTCGGTAGAAAATAGGCGTTCAAAAGCGAGTTTTGGATTAACCTCTTTCGGAAGCGGTTGCGTTGCAGATTTCCATGCCATCGTTGCTGAATAAACGCAACTATAACCGGAGTCGCAATTGCCTGCTCTGTAACCGGGATCAATGCCGAGTTCAAGCGAAGGTAACCGCGTTTGATCGCCGACGTGTGAGGCTGCGGCTTGGTCAACAGAAATTCCTGCGTGGATGTCTGTGCCGCTCGTTTTGCGTGGTTGCGCGCCTGTGAGGAAAGCTGCCATTGCTCTGGCGTGATCACCACCACCGTCACCATTTGCGCGTGCTTTATCGGCTGTTAGTCCACTGAGAACCAATGTTTTATCTCGGACATTTGCAAGCGGTTTTAAGATGTCTGTAAGTTCATAGTTTGCGCCTACCTGTTTTGGTGTCCAATTCTCCATGATCTTTCCATTGGGAACATAGAGGAATGCCATCCGATTAGGCGTTAACTGATCCGTCACCCCTTTTGTGGCTGCGGTTGTCCAACTTGTGAGTGGTCCCATTGATTCTAACCACGGTAGCGCAATACTGACACCTAACCCGCGTAAAAATGTTCGACGTGAAAGTTGTTTTGATGTTTTCATAATTGTCTCTTATTATTCCTTACTTAGCATTTTTTCTAAAGGAAAACATACTTAATCGAAATTAGTTTTGACTAATTCATCAATATGTCCATAAATGAAATTTTTCAATTTGTTAATGTTTCCGGATGGATTCTTAAGTATGTATTTAGAGTGCATTTCCCTTGTAAAAATTTGTGCCTTTAACCAAACATATCGGGAACTTTCATCTATTTCATCACTATCTACACATTTCTCAAGAAATTCTTCATCAGATTTTAGCCAATATGGGGATAGAGATTTTCTATTCGAATAAAATGCTTCAAATATAATATTCGCTAATCCTCCAGTACTCAAGCAACCTTGACAAATATATCCAGTATCCCTATCCCATCCCATATAGTCGTCAATATCTCCCCAATCAATATATTTTTTTTCCAATTTCATGAGATGTCCATCTGTTTCAAATTGACCTGAACATCTACTACAATAGTAGTATGGATCTACATATTCTTCTCTAGGTCGCTTTTTCGGAGTCGGTGGTGGCGGTGGAGGATCTCCACCATCATAATCTTCAATCGAATCTATTCTTGTCAGCAATTCGGGGACAGGATGATACCAACCATCATAGTCTTAACGCAATGTGATTCAAATTCTGCTTTTAGGGTTTTTAAAAGTTCTCCTGTTCCTAAGACTATCTTAATTACATTAACTGGTAATTTTAAAGATGTTATTATTTCTTCAGACTTTTGTTTAGATGTTTTCCCAATTTTGATCCAATCTGATCCAATCATTTGGACGAAATAGATATTCCATACTTTGTAATGCATGCTGCTTCCTTTCAGAGTTTAATGCCTGGTTTAAATCAAAAAAGCGGAGCCCCCTGTGCTTCTACATAAACCGAGTAGAGAGATTGACTCGCGGTCATAAAGAGTCTATTTCTTTTAACGCCGCCAAAGCAGATATTAGAACAAATTTCTGGCAGATGAATCTTACCGAGAAGTGTGCCATCGGGTGCGAAAATATGCACGTCATCGTAGCCTTCGCCAACCCAACCTGCACCTGCCCACACATTTCCATCAGTATCACACCGCAGCCCATCAGCGTTGCCGGGTGCCGTCTCATAAAATACCTGTTTTTTACCTAACCGTTCACCGTCTATTACATCAAAGACAACGATGTTCTTTGGTGATCCTGTGTCAGCAACATAGAGTTTATCATAGTTAGGTGAAAAGCATATCCCGTTCGGTTTTTCGGGTTCACTCGTTACGACTGTGGCTTTCCCCGTCTCTGGGTTGAGGCGATAAACGGAAGTAGGCAATTCAAATTCAGCTTTATGCCCTTCGTAGTTGAACATGATACCGTATCCAGGATCGGTAAACCAGATATGTCCATCGGGATGAACAACGACATCGTTTGGGGCGTTGAACCGTTTTCCTTCAAAGTTGTCAATCAGTACAGTGATCGTTCCGTCATATTCGGTTCGTGTGACGCGTCGTGTGCCGTGTTCGCAACTGATGAGCCTACCTTGCCGATCACGCGTATGACCGTTGGTATAGTTAGACGGTTTTCGGTAGACGCTCACTTTTCCAGTGGCTTCCTGCCATTTCAGAATACGGTTGTTTGGAATATCGCTCCAGAGGAGAAATCCACCATCACCGAACCAGACAGGTCCCTCTGACCAACGCGCACCTGTCCATAACCGTTCCACAACAGCGTTCCCGATCTTGTATTTCTTGAAACGTGGGTCAAGAACTTCTATCGCAGGGTCAGGATAGCGTTTGATGGTTTTGCCATCTGCAAATGTATCTGCCCAAGATGCCAATGGACCCATTGCACCGATACAAGGCAGCGCAGCACCTACACTCAGGCTGCGTAGAAACGATCGACGTGAAAGTTGTTTTGAAGTGTTCATAAGCATAACCACCGTTGATGTTTAGTTTAACATACGTCAGTGTTTTTGTCAAATTAATGTCTGAGCAAATGGTCAGATTCACCTGAAAATGAAGTGTCCTGCATCATATCTGGCGAAATATAACGTTCACCGTACATAAGCATAATACGATTATGAATGAAGTCATATTTAGCTTGGGAACATGCGCGTAGTTTATCTGGAAATACAAGAAAAAATCCGATACTTTCTGCCAAATCCTCGTTCGGATTCTTTTGGTATGCGTAATCCGTTACGAATTCTTTTCGATCTTTAGTCGTTGACCAGCCGGATTCACTCTCCGAATTTTTATACCATCCACCAAGTTCCGCCCAATCCTGTTTAAGCTGGTCAGAAAACAGATATGTCCATAAAAAATGCGATTTTTCGTGCGCAATTAAACGGCGAGTATCGTCTGGAAAATCACGGGTAAAAAGGGTTTGTGAAAGTTCAATATAACCTTCGCTTGTCCACGCTAAACCGGGTGCTCTAATTTTAGCATCAATTCTACGGACGACATATTTTAATTGTGGAATTTTATGTAGCGCTTTCGGGAATTCCTCAAGTATTGATACGAAGATCATTAAGTCTTTATTTTCAAATTCCGAATAGTGTTCTGCTGTTTCCTGTGTGACGCGTTGGGTTAGTAAGTCATAAGAAGGTATATCCACACTAATGCCATACCTCTCTTTTAGTATCAGTTTGATTGCCTCTGTATTCGTTCCATTTTCCGTTATAAATTGAACGGCAGCATAAAATAAACGTTTCTCTGGAGAAAAATGCTGTTCAGAACCTTCAGATGGGAAAACATCACTACTGATAGTAACAGATTTCAAACTGTTTTGAAATTCTATCTTAATATCTTCATCTAAATCACCACTTATTTTCCATATAGAAGGGTGGAAATTTAGGTCTGTTGAGAAGGATGCAAAGATATTTAAAAGTGAACTCGCCTGTTTTGTTGTCCACGTAGTGTCTAAATAGACAGAATATTTCTGTTTGAGCCTTAAAATTGGATCGTCACTAAATGTTTCTAAATGAACTGTATAACAACCTATTAGAAAAATTGCGATGGTGAAAAGAAAGATATTAATAATCCGCATTATCAATTACCTTTTGTGCCACGTCGTAACAAAAACGGATCACTTTTAACGATTTCTGTAATTAGAACGGAACTTCTATAATCGTTTGTCTCAAGTTCAGTGACTATTCGGTCGATAGTTGGCTTATCGTAATACTCCAATCCTCTTCCTAAAGCAAAGGTCAACATCTTTTCCGTTAAGCATCTGGCAAACTGTTTTTTCCTATTCTTGAGGATCTGCTTTAAGTCTGCTATACCTTCAAACGAAGTCCCATCAGGTAATTGTCCGGCTGTATCAATATCTTGTTCCCTGTCCTTCGTTCGGAACTTGCCGATGGCGTTGTAGTTTTCCATTGCAAATCCGATTGGGTCCATTTTTGCGTGGCAGTTGGCACAAGCTGGATCATCGCGGTGTTGTTCAAGCCTTTCTCGCAAGGTAGTGCCGGTAATAGCATCGTGATCTTCTTCCAATTCGGGCACATCTGGTGGCGGTGGTGGCGGCGGTGAACCGAGTATCTGTTCCAAAACCCAACGACCTCTTTTCACAGGTGAGGTGCGAGTGGGATTAGAAGTTACCGTTAAGACGCTGGCTTGCGTTAGGATACCACCGCGTGCGGGGTTTTTCAATGTAACCCGCCGAAACGCGTCACCTTTAATTGGTTCTCCTTGTGCATCGCTCCAAATCTCATAATGTCCCCCTAAACGTTGATTAACAAACGTATAGTCTGCATCCAACAGATTGAGGACACTCTGATCTTCACGAAAGATTGATTCCAGAAACAATTCCGTTTCTTTTAACATCGCTTTTCGTAGTTTAGGATTGAAAGTAGGAAAACGTTCGGGGTCGGGTGTAACCGTTTCTAAGCGTTGGATTTGTAACCATTGCACACCGAAGTTGGTAGCCAATTCCGTTGCCTTTGGATCTGTGAGCATCCGCTTAACTTGCGCCTCAAGGTTTGCGGTCAGTTGGTTTTTCTCCGCTAATTCAAGGAGTTCGTCATCAGGGATGCTGCTCCATAAGAAGTATGAAAGCCGCGAGGCGAGTTGGAACTCATTTATTGGGATCGGCTCTTCGCTCTGTGAACGGTCATCTAATTCTAATCGAAATAGAAACTTGGGTGAACAGAGGATGACTTTAATTGCCTGTTGAATACCTGCTTCCCATTTAGCACCGTCTGCTTGGATAGATTCAACAAACTGAACAAGCTGTTCTACTTCATTTTCAGTTGGTGGACGTCGATATGCTTTGCGAATTAAGCGTGTTAAAACTTCCCACGTCTGCTCTGCTTGCGGAATGTCTGGCGTGCAAGCTAATATTTTAAGTTGCGATTTCGGTCTTGTTTCCAATGGTCCTACCGACGTGATGGAACGAATTTGAAGTCTTGCTTGTGGTTTACCTTGTTCAGGTTTTACCATTGCAATTCCTGCGAATTCGATGTTCGCAATTCGGTTAACAAGGATCCTAATCGTTTGAAGTTTCTTTGGATCACGTGCAGTAATGTCAAATATCTTGAGGATCTTGATTCTGTTTCTTGTCGTAGGGTCATAACCGACTAACCGTGTAAGTTCATCTGGCGAGGATACATCTTTCAACTCATTGCCTTGGATGAATAGCGCGACTTGAACAGGGGTTTCACTTTCGGTTTCGGCATAAAGCGTGGCACGGAAATATGTTTCTGCATCGGGTAAGAGCTTGAGTGGAACAGCATAAGTTTTAAATGGACCGGATTTCCACGGTTCAGCTGCATTGGGATCAAGCAGACGGAAACGTCCATCAGGAACATCTTTGTGTCGCGGATTAAGATACTTTGTGTTTACATAGTTTGTGGATGGCTTCGGTGGATTTAATATGATAACACGTGTGGCGATGGCTTCTGCTGCTTCAAGATACCGTTCCATCAGCAAAGGTGACATCGTCAGTACATCGCCAATATTATCAAATCCGTGTCCGACATCATCTGCTGGAAAATTTTCAGTCGGGTCAAAATCGGCATCCAAAAAATCTCGCACACTGTTTCTGTATTCAACTCTATTGAGCCTTCGAACTGTTATACGGCCTGGATCCGGTTTTGCTGTGCGACTTGCATCCTCAAAAATCGTATCAACGCGTTGGATGAAAGATTCCAATTCTTTTAGAGGCGGTTGATCGGCATCCGATGGAGGCATTTGGTTTGTCTCTAACATTCCTAAGACTCTCTCCCAGACATCGTAATTTTTAATCAACGATGCGTTGTCTTTGAATCCGTCAAGTGAGAGATCCGCACTGGGTTGATCTCCCGCATGACAGTTGAAGCAGTACTGTTTTAAAAATGGTATACCTTCTTTGGCAAAGTCGGGAGTGCCTTTTTCACCAATACTGGGTGTCAATGAAACAAACACCAATAGCATGATGAGAAAAAGAGATAGCAATATGTATCTGAGATAGGCGACAGACTTCTTATGGAAAACAGTGTTTTTCAATTTTTGTTGCATCATAAATAATACCAGATTTTTTATTTTATCCTATATATTTCCGCGATAACATTATAATACCGAATAATTCCATAGAATGTCAAAGAAACTGACAGTTATGTGAGATTGCTTGTGTAACTTTAGCTATCCTTTACAATTAAAAGTTCATGCGATTGCTTGACATGCCCTGTTCCATTTTCAATCCGATTCTTACCGATACGGGTTTCGCCTTGTCCTAATGTGTATTGCCATTGGACCTCAAGAATCCGAAAGTCAGCGTACCACTGCCGGATAGTTTGGCAATCGTTATATGAAAGGACGAAGCCTCCCTTGTGATTGTGAAGTAGATCGCGTAGAAATTCGTGGTTAAAGCCTTTATGGTGAACAGGAAAATTTCGTTGTGGGTAGATGCCTCGGAACATTTCTCCTTCATCAAGATAGTAGGGAGGATCGCAATACAGAAAGTCATCTGAATGCGTTGGAAGCGTTTCCTCAAATCTGCCTATATGAACTGACAAGTTAGGACATTTGAAATTACGTACAGTCTGCAAAGTCCGAATATATCTCTCTGGAGATTCATAAATTTTTGACATCCACCCAAGAAAACCGGGACCGTAAGAGAGATTGTGATTAAACCAGTAATGCGCCGCCAATTCCAAAGGATCAGAGATGACCTTTTCACCGTTCCAATGTGCTTTGAGTCGGCTTTTAATCTCAGTATATTGTGCTTTTGTGGGTTGCCACTGTTCAAGTTGGTCAGCAAGCGCGCTGCCTAACGAAAGCTGCACTTGCCAATAGTTTACGAGAATATCAAAGATGTCATAGGCACGAACTTGGATGTTAAGTTCTCTTGCACACGCAATTTCAACCGCACCGCCTCCCATGAACGGTGATACGAGTTTCTCCAGTCCATCAGGAAGTTGCTCTACTATATGCCCTACACCAAGACTTTTTCCGCCAGCATACCTTAGTGGGAGACCTCTATAACGTGCATATTTGTACTTGCCTTGGCTTCTGAGTGTATTTAAAAATAAGACTCTTAAGGATGTTTCAAAAAGGTCAGAATCGACTTTAGCGGCCATAATATCTCAGTTGAAATTATGTGAAAAGGTAAAATTTGTAAGTGAGTTTCTTATGGATTGGCTTGAGTTGAGAATAAGCCGGATTCTGTATATGATGATCATTCATCTGGGATCAATGTTGCCATTAACCTCAAGCGGTTACCCGGGACGAGGCGGGCACACCTCTGCATGTCCACATTTTACCTTGCTCCAGGTGGGGTTTGCCAGCTCCATAAGTCACCTTATGGACTGGTGCGCTTTTACCGCACCGTTTCACCTGTACAACGTTGTAATACGTTGTAGTCTTCTTTCTGTTGCACTTTCCATAACGTTACCGCTCCTGGGAGTTACCCAGCACCCTGCCCTGCGGAGTCCGGACTTTCCTCATCCGATTATGGGACGCGACCATCTACTCAACTCAAGCGTGTCTTAAGGATACCATATTTTATGTCGGGTTGGCAATATCAAATTCAGCCTATTTTATCGCTTCAACGGGTTTTAAAATAACCTAAGTTGCCACATAAGTATTACAAACTTTATGAAGATTAAGAAAATATTTCGGTAATCATATCTGGTGCGGTTAGGAAACCGCACCTACCGGGCCTGGAAAAATAATATTACCGAATTAATAAATTAATCTTCATTTAGTTTGTGCCTGTGAATGCGCAAACTAAAAGTTTGTGGTACAAAATGTGCGAATACTGAACTATTATCCATAAAACTCTGTGTCCGTATGTCTAAAATCTTATAGATAGCAACTTGGGTTAAAATAATAGGACTTACGCGAACCCTTGCTTTGGTTTACGTAAGTCCTATACTCATTTATAGTGGAAGTTTATGAACAACCGCTCGTAGCGCCGCAATTGGTGCAACGATAACAAACACCGCTTCGGATCATAATTGTGCCGCATTCGTGACATGCTGGCGAGTCTCCGTGTCGGAGTGTAATTATTCTCTCACGATCAGTCCACGGATCTGATTCGCCATTATTTCCGTGTGCATGTGGATGGATTTCTTCAGGTAATGCCATCTGTTCATCCAACTCAAGAACATCAGCAGAGTCTTCTTGGATATCTTGCTGGAGAAACTCTTTTCCGAGCCAGCGGAAAACGTAGTCAACAATTGACTTTGCCATCGGAATATCACGGTCTTGGGTAAATCCTGATGGTTCGAATCGGACATGACTGAATTTGTCAACCAATGACTCTAACGGCACACCGTATTGCAATGCGACAGAGATGAGGATAGCAATAGAGTCCATGAGTCCTGAGATGGTAGACCCCTGTTTACTCATGGTGAGGAAGACTTCACCTGGAGTGCCATCTTCAAAGAATCCGACCTGCATGTAACCTTCGTGGCCTCCGACACTGAATTTATGTATAATACCTTTACGTGTGTCTGCGAGTCGTCTTCTGACAGGTTGATTACCTTCTTCTTTCTGTAAATCTTGTTGGCTACTGGTTGAAAGTGGTTGGCTGCCTTTGCTCCCATCTCGATAGATAGCAAGACATTTCACACCAAGCCGCCACGCTTCCACATAAAGTTCCTTAATGTCGTCAACTGTTGCTTCGCGCGGCACGTTCACTGTTTTTGAAATAGCACCCGATATGAAGGGCTGCACAGCCGCCATTAATTTCAGCGGTCCCATGTGGTAAATAAAGCGAGTGCCGTGCTTACCGGATTGCACCGCACAATCAAAAACAGGGTAATGTTTAGAAGACAGATGTGGTGCGCCTTCAACAGTTCCTGTGCCACATATAATTTCCTCTGCGGTTGCGATTTCACTTGGATTGAATCCAAGATAAGTGAGCAGGTCGAAATCTGGAGCTGCAGCTTTATCAGCAGTGATGCCTAATCTTTCAAGGCATTCTTCTCCCAGGAAACCGGGTGCGAAAGCGAGATTCAGATCAAAAGCACTCGGCAACATTTCTTCTACACGCGCAATATCTTCCTCTGTGAATCCTTTATATTTGAGGGATTCAGGATTAATATATGGCGTGCCTTCAAGTGTTCCTGTTCCAACAATATGCGTTACAATTGCTTCTATGTGTTGCGGTATGTAGCCAAGTTTTTCCAAAGCGTCTCGAACACTCTGATTCACAATCTTGATATAACCACCACCGGCCAACTTCTTAAATTTGACAAGGGCAAATTCAGGTTCAATTCCAGTTGTATCACAATCCATTAGGAGCGCGATGGTTCCTGTTGGTGCGATAACACTGATTTGCGAATTTCTGTATCCCCAGTTTTCGCCTTTTTGTTGGCAGATATCCCAGTCTTCGCGCGCTGCCTCTAAAAGATCAGATGGGCAAGTTGTAGCGTCAATTTTGTATGCTGCATCCCGATGCATGTTGATAACGCCTAACATTGAATTCCGATTCTTAGCATATCCATCAAAAGGTCCAATACTTTTGGCGATTTCAGCACTCGTTTGGTAACCTTGTCCACTTAAGATAGCAGTAATAGCACCTGCGTAGCTGCATGCTTCCGCACTATCATAAGGGATACCTAATCGCATTAAGAGTGCACCTAAATTGGCAAATCCAAGTCCAAGAGGACGATATTCATGAGAGCGTCGGGCTATTTTAGCAGTCGGGTATGAAGACAAACTGACAATGATTTCCATCGCAGTGATAAACACACGAACAGTTGCTCTGAATCCGTCGATGTCAAAAGTGTCGTCATCATTGAGATATTTGACAAGATTTATGCTTGCGAGGTTGCAGGCAGAGTCGTCTAAGAAAAGATATTCGCTACAAGGATTACTTGCGTAAATGCGATCTGTCTGTTTACAGGTATGCCATTTCTGGATCGTATCATCAAATTGTACACCTGGATCGGCACAAGCCCATGCCGCCTCCGCGATCTTTTCCATCAACGTTTTTGCTTCATACTCGTCAGCAACTTCACCACTGGTACGATAAGTTGTTTGCCAAGGTTTTCCTTGTAGATAGGCTTCCATGAAGATGTCGGAAATCCGCACGGAATTATTACTATTCTGTCCACTAACGGTCCCATAAGCTTCACCATTAAAGTCAGCGGGATATCCAGCAGCAATAAGTGCTTTCGCCTTCTCTTCTTCTTTCATTTTCCAGTCAATATAGTCAACGATTTCCGGGTGGTCCATATCTAAAATGACCATCTTTGCGGCGCGCCGTGTTGTGCCACCAGATTTAATACTACCTGCCCATCTATCGAATCCTTCAAGAAATGAAAGCACACCAGAACTTTCACCGCCACTGGAAAGGTGTTCGCCTTTTGCACGAACCTTACTAAAATTAGAGCCTGTTCCGCTTCCATATTTAAAGAGTCTAACCTCAGCCTTTTGCAGATCAAGCATCGAGTCTAAAGAGTCGTCAACACTTTGGATAAAACATGCTGAGTTTTGCGGATATTGATACGCGTTTTGAGTGATATTAACTTGTTTTTCTTCTCTATCCCAATGGTAATTGCCACCTGCGCCCTTAATCCCGTATTCATGCCATAAACCACAGTTAAACCAGACCGGTGAATTGAAAGCACCGCGCTGCGTGACAAGAATATGTGTTAACTCCATTTCGAACGTTTCCGCGTCATCGGCGGTAGCAAAATAACCTCCGATTTCTTCACCAGCACGGCGAAGTGTTCGGGCAACGCGGGTAACCAATTGGCGAACGCTGTCTTCTGATTCTACATCAGGAACACCAGCTTTTCGGAAATATTTTGAGGCAGCGATATCCGTTGCGAGTTGGGTCCAAAAAGTAGGAACTTCAACTTGGTCCTGTTTAAAAATGACATTACCTTTCTCGTTGTAGATAGCGGCATCACGGCGTTCCCATTCAAGTTCATCAAACGGGTGAACAGCCAATTTTGTAAAATGACGACCAAAGGTAAGCCCTGTCCCATCCCCTTCCATCGGATTTTGTGCTGCATCACCAATTTCTTTGGTATTGTTAGCAGCCATAATTATACCCCCTATTTAACCTTAAATTGTAACAGAAAAATTAAAGTTTGGCAAGGAAATTGAAATTATTAAACTTTAATTTTTATCAAAGAATTTTGCTGAGACATCCATGTGAAACATAATCTTAAACTGAAATGATTTCTACAAAAAAATATTATACCACACGTTCACAATATGATTAGGAAAAATTGCACATGGTTATATAATCAACACTGTTCTCTATTTCTTATTTACTTCAATATATTAACGTTAAGTACAGAATATTTGGAACAACATTGAGGCGTGTAAATTTATATTATTGCGGTGAATGCTTGCTATTTCTATTATGGTAAAGATTAGAATTAACGCTACATTCCTGAACTGTGAATCAGCGTCAAATGCACTTGGCAGAATACGCAGAATACCCGCCCAAATGCTCCAAATCAACGGTATGAATCATGGAAGCATGCCACCAGGCGCATGCTTCTTTAGGCATTCCCCGTATGGCATTTGGCGGGACGGAATTCTGATTCCCGACTGTTCCTACAGTTCGGTCGCGATTCGGAGATCGCTCCTACAGAGGAAATGTAGAATTATCTCTATACTCCACTATAAATACAGAACCACAAATATGTAATGCTCATTAAGAAAATTGACTTGAGGTGTCTGTTGTGATATAATTTCGGTTACTGAAAAACACAAGCCAATAAAAATGATATAAATGGAAGTTTCGTGGATATGGATAAAATCAAATCAGAAATTTACGACATATTAAAAGGTGCGATCCGTGCTGCAATTGAGTCAGGGGAACTTCCGATACCAGATGTTCCCGAAATTCCTTTTTCTCCGACTAAAACCCCCGAACATGGTGATATTGCTACCCCAGTAGCCTTGGGATTGGCAAAAAGTGCAAAAATGGCACCACGGACAATAGCCGAGATAATTCGTAAGCATGTAGATCAAAATAAACACCCGCGTATCCGCAAACTTGAGATTGCTGGACCGGGTTTTATTAATATCTATCTCTCCAATGAGTGGTTATTCGACACACTCAGGACAATTGTGGAAACACAGGACGTTTACGGAAGTAGCAAAATAGGCATTGGCAAACGAGTTCAAATTGAATTTGTTAGTGCAAATCCGACAGGGCCGCTTAACATTGTTAGCGGACGTGCTGCAGCAGTCGGGGATACGCTTGTCAACCTATTAAACGCTGTTGGTTATGAAGCTATCCGTGAGTATTACGTCAACGATGCTGGTGGGCAGGTTGAACGGCTTGGGGAATCCATAGATGTGCGCTATCGGCAAGCGTTAGGGGAAAACGACTTAGAAATCCCAGAGGGTGGATATCAAGGTGAATATTTGCAAGAGTTCGCACAAACTATCGCCGCTGAGGAAGGTGATGTCTATCTAAAACTTAGTCAAGAAGAACGTGTAGCACTTTTCCGAGATAAGGGAGTCGCACACTTACTTGGAGAACAAAAAGCCTCTCTGGAACGTTTTGGTGTTAACTTTGATGTATGGTCAAGCGAAAAAGCAATCCGAGACAGTGGGAAGCCAGACGAAATTATTGAACTATTTCGTGAAAAGGATTATCTCTACGAAGCAGAAGGCGCGACATGGTTTCGGATGACGGATTTCGGAGACGATAAGGATTGTGTTGTAATCCGTAGTAATAGTGAATATACCTATTTTGTTCCAGATGCAGCCTATCATCACGATAAATTTGAGCGCGGATTTGATAAAGTTATTGACTTGCTTGGACCGGACCATCAAGGTCATGTGACAAGGCTAAAAAACTTTGTTAAAGCACTCGGTTTAGCAGACGATTGGTTAGAAGTTGATATTATTCAACAAGTGAACCTTATCGATTCAGATGGTAATCGACGGGATATGTCGAAACGACAGGGACAATTTTTGACGCTTGATTCACTCATTGAAGAACTTGCGGATGCTGTTGGCGAAAGGTTTGCTGTAGATGTGGCGCGATATTTCTTCCTGATGCGCGCAAACAATACACATCTTGATTTTAACCTTGAATTAGCGGTTACGCAAGCAAATGAGAACCCTGTTTTTTATGTCCAATATGCACACGCGAGATGCTGTAGTATTTTTCAACAGGGACGAGAACAGCAGATTGAGGTAAAACCGATTGATGAAGTTTCTCTGGAAATGCTGACAGAACCGCATGAACATGAACTAATTCGGAAATTGGCAGAATATCCATCAATTGTTTTGTCCAGTGCAGAGGAACGTGAGGCACACCGTATCCCACATTACCTACACGAATTAGCAGGTATGTTTCATCCATATTATAATCAACATCGGGTGCTTGATGCTGCAAATATGGAACGGACTTATGCAAGACTCATCCTTATTCAGAGTGTGCAAACAGTGTTGGCAAATGGGTTGAGACTCTTAGGTATTTCAACACCAGAATCAATGTAATATTTAACGGAGTTTTCATAAATGGCAATAAATTATAGAGAAATTGATAAATCGCATGTATGGCATCCGCTGTTTCAACATCAACGTCTTGACGAAACAGATCTGTTAGTTTTTAAATCGGCGCATGGCACAACCCTTGTTGATGCGGAAGGGAACGAATATTTAGATGCGTATTCGGCTCTGTGGAATGTCAATGTTGGTTATGGAAGGCAAGAAATTGCAGATGCGGTCTACACGCAAATACAGGAATTGTGTTATTATCCACACTCTCAAATTAATGTCCCAGCGACTGAATTAGCAGCGCAGTTGGCAGCATGTCTTCCTGGGGATTTGAACCACGTCTTTTTTTCCAACAGTGGCTCCGAAGCGAATGAAACCGCAATTAAAATCGCGCGTCAGTACGGTAGGCAAACCTATCCGGGAGAAAATCGCTACAAGATAATAAGCCGATATCGCGGTTATCACGGATTTACTTATGGTGCTATGTCAGCCACAGGACAGGCACGAAGGCGAAAAGCGTTTGAACCGCTGGCACCCGGATTCCACCATGCCCATCCACCCTATTGCTATAGATGTCCGCTCGGTTTAGAGTATCCATCATGTAAAGTTGCATGTGTAGATGAAATTGAACGTATAATTCAGTGGGAGGGTCCCGAAACCGTAATCGCTGTGATTGCGGAGCCAATCATCGGTGGTGGAGGCATTATTGTGCCACCTGACGAGTATTTCCCCAAATTGCGAAAAATCTGTGATGAATACGGGTTGTTACTTATTCTTGATGAAGTTATTACCGGTTTTGGACGAACAGGAAAAATGTTTGCCTGTGAACATTGGAACGTTCAGCCCGACCTTATCACGCTTGCGAAGGGATTGACAAGTGGTTATATTCCACTCGGTGCATGTGTTGCATCAACTTCTGTGTTCAACACATTTCTTGGGGATTCTGATGAAAATCGTGAATTTTCTCAAGTTTGTACCTATGGCGGACATCCTGTCGCCTGTGCAGCAGGTGTGGCAAACCTGAAAATTTTGCAATCAGAACGTCTCTGGGAAAACGCTGAGAAGGTAGGTAGTTATCTGCTTGAAAAACTGAAGACTTTGGAATCACTACCTATTGTCGGCGATGTGCGGGGCAAAGGTTTGATGCTCGCGGTTGAACTCATTCAAACCGATGGCGCACACCTTGAAACCGCGAAGACCAACCACATTGTGGGACAGCTGAGAGAAAGAGGTGTTATTGTTGGCAAAATCGGGCACGCGGTCGACGAGCCAGAGAACATTATTTATATCGCGCCACCTCTTATCCTCACTGAATCGGAAGCAGATCAAATTTTCAACACGTTACGTCAAATACTTGTCCAATAGAAGTTTTAACTGATGTCGTTTAGCAATCGGAATCTTGTCCGGTTGTGTAGCAATGGCATATTGGAGGGCATTGGCACAATCACAATTTCGTTGTTCATCTTGGATTTTTGACACTAAATTTCGGACGGTCTGCTTGGAAATTTCTACATTGGAACGAAGGTTATCCAGAATCATCTCAGTAGTTACGTTATCGTGTTCGGGATGCCAGCAATCGTAGTCGGTAGAACATGCCAAGACTGCGTAACAGATTTCTGCTTCGCGCGCCAGTTTTGCTTCCGGTGCTGCGGTCATGCCGATAATATCAAAACCGAGATGTTGATATACATTGGATTCGGCTTGTGTAGAAAACGCGGGGCCTTCCATACAGATGTAGGTGCCGCCGTTGTGAACGGTCGCACCGACTTCTGTTGCTGCAGCATATAATAATGTACTTAGATAGGGGCAGAACGGGTGTGCAAGACTAATGTGAGCGGCAATACCGTCACCAAAAAAAGTAGATTCTCGGTTTTTTGTGTGATCGTAAAGTTGATCCGGCACAACAAAGTGACGTGGTTCAATTTCTTGTTTAAGGCTCCCTACTGCGCTAACGGAGATTAGCCATTCTACACCTAACGATTTTAGGGCGTAAATGTTGGCACGGACATTAATATCAGAGGGAAGAAGTGGATGTCCAACACCATGGCGTGGTAGAAAAACTATGGGTTGCCCATCAAGATTACCGAAAACCAGGTTATCACTCGGTTTGCCAAAAGGGGTGTCAATTTCAATTGTTTCAATGTCGGTTAAGCCTTCTATCTGATAGAAGCCGCTACCGCCAATTATACCGATTTTGACATGCATTTATTTTTATTCTCCAGAGGAAAGCAACGAAATTTACTTTTAATTTACTATGCCATTGTTACAATGTGGAAACTGGAAACTTGAAGGAAAATCAAGTTCGGCTGTTGCGACTTACATCAGGATAAAGGAACTTGATCTAATTTTTGATCTGGGTAGGTGCCCGATGCATTTTATTGGGACTAACCATGTTTTTATTTCGCATTTCCACCTTGACCACTATTTTGGGTTACCAATCTATATAAGTCAACGTTGGCTTGCTGGAATACCGCCTGGAAATATCTATGTTCCGTTGAGCGGGTTCAAACAATTGAAGAACATCCTTAATAGGATTTCTGCATTAGACACAGGTCGGGATTGGAATTATCAAATTACACCAGTAGAAGTAGGTAATTCTATTCCATTTCGGCGAAATTTAATCGCTCACATTTTGCCAGGGAACCATAGTGTACCAGCTGTCTCCTATCTGATTTGTGAAGTTCGCAAAAAACTGAAGCCTGAATACCGCGATTTATCAGGAAGAGAAATCGTGACACTCAAGCTTTCAGGTGTTGAAATAACAAACGAAGTACAGTTGCCGTTGGTAGCGTATTTAGGTGATACACAAGGTATTCCGCTTGACACACACCCATTACTTAAGCAGTGCAAACTTCTGATTTGTGAATGCACCTTTATTACACCCGATCATCGTGAGCGAGCGAAGAAAACGAAACATCTGCATTTAGATATGTTGCCAGCTCTGTTGGAACAATTTGAGAGTGAGTATATTGTTCTCAATCACTTTTCACGCCGTTACACACCTGAGTTAATCAGGCAAGAAGTTTTCAAAAAGTTGCCAACTTCTGAACACTCCCGTGTTCACTTGTTTCTATGACAAATACATCTACTGCTTAGTCAAATGCTAATTGATGGACTTGAAAGGGTCGGGAATCGGAGTTCCCTCCTACCGTCGGGAATCGGAGTTCCCTCCTACCATAAGCAACCATCGGTAGGAGCGATCTCCGAATCGCGACTTACAATAATATGTTGACAAAGCACTACCGCATTTATGCGTTGGTAGATTTAACTTCGTGCTGTTTTATTTATAGGTGGATTCATTAAGAAACGTTATCCTGAAAATGGATTACATCCACCTTAAATAAAGCAAAATCAACTATGCCGTTTTATTCATCACAACATTCAAATAGTGATTCCTTCTGTTCAACTCACCATCAAATCACCATCAAAAATTTAAGCCGCCTAAACCCTTAGTTTCCTGCACCAGGTTGTGAGTTCGGATCTTGATCAGAGGTGCCGTTCTCCAGTTCCTGATAGAACAAGTAGCCATCTTGGTCTTGATCAAGTTCATATTGGCGTATGATCTGTTCAGCCTCTCGAAGATAGGGACGATCACCTTTTGCAAGACTCATATATGTTTTGAACCCCTTATAAGCGGAACCAAATTCACGGATAGAACGATAACAGACTGCTTGTTGATATACAGATTCATTCCGCCATGTGGATTCTGGCGCATTTTCAAGTAGATCGTCAAAAGCTTGAATTGCGCGTTCATACTGAGCGCTTTGCTGGTAGAGTGAACCGACTTGAAAAAAAGCATCGGCCACCGCGTACTTTTTATGTGAAAGATCGCGAATTAACACCTTATACGTTTCAATAGCGTTCGGATAGTTACGGAGTTTTTCCCAGTTATTGGCAATTTGTTGATAACTCTGAACAACGAGGTCGGTTTTTCCCATCAACCATTTTTCTGATGGCAGCACATACCTTCCAAGTTTTTCATATTCGACCGCTGTTTGCCTTTTGTTTCGCTGGATTTCATCCTGGTATTGTTTGATTTCAGTCAAAAGGTCTTTAGCCTTATTCAATTCATTTTTAACCTGCCCAGCCTCGTAAGTATCAGGAAATTTTTCCGCGACTGCCACAAAAGCACCCCAACCACCAGAATTGGTATAATCATACAATTTGTAAAAATAGATGTTTCCAACCTGATATTGGGCTTGCACTGCCTTGTCATGATTGGGAAATTCCTCAACCAATCTTTCAAAAGTTGTAATGGCTTCAGGGAAATTTTCCAATGCTTCATACGCCTGAGCAACCTTGTAGAGCGAGTTTGCGGCTATATCATAGGTTTCATCAGTCGGCTCAGTGTCATAGATGGCTTTGTAGTTTTGATAAGTTGCTAATTCGTCTCTAATCAGTTGGCGATTTTTACGAATGCTTGCGATACCACTCTTTGCTTCACTTGCGTAATATCCCGTTGGGTCAAGTTCAACAATTGCTTGATAATGTTCATTCGCTTTATCCCATTCATAATGCTTCTTGTAGATTTTTGCGATTTGATAGTGTGCACGCTGAGCATATTTTCCTTTAGCATCTTTTGCAATGACTTCAAGGTAAAGGGACATCGCTCTATCATAAGCTTTTTGCTGCTTTGCCCGTGCCTTTTGTTTCTCTTCTGGGTCATCTGATCGGGTAGAAACAGCTTCTGCCTCGTCATACGCGTTATCAGCATTTTGGATTTTCGCACTCAATGGTACGATGTCAACCCCTCCTATGCACCCACTATGCGTTATCACAAACAGGCAGAGTATAATAATAAAAAGGTAGTTTCGATCTATTCTTAGAACGAAACTTGGTGTGAAACGGGTCATCGTTGCTAATCCTCCTCAGAATAAAATAATGAAAACCTGCCAGTAGATTGATGAGATTTACTGGTTTTGATTTATGTTTTTAGTATAACAAAAATACAAAAATTGTCAAGAAAAAATATTAGGCCTTACGCAACTTGAGCAGAAAATAGGTAAATTTGTCTAAAAAGTCGTTATTCCAGCACTTTTAACCCTCTAAATCCGCATTATCAAGAGGACTTTAAGAGAAAATGCGTCCGTCCTAAACTGATATGACGCACAAGGACGCCGAACAAACAAAAAAGAAAAGGCAGATACCCAATAAGGATACCTGCCTGTGTTGTCATGTCATAAGGACAACGCTACTCTATTGCCCAACAGTACTTGCCTCTTGCTTTTCGATAGGGTTTATTGCACTTTGGGGTATTGGAGACACACTTTTCCCATGTATTCCCGCATTCACTATATCTGCATGTCCGTGTGCGATGACGGTTATATTGCGACGTGTTATTCGGATTGTAGGTATGCCCATTGGCACACGTTGCAGTATTTGGGTCTGGCGTTGGATACTGGTGCGTATGCGGCGAAGCACACGCATAAAAACCCGTCACCGTGCAACTGCTGCCGTTACTATCGGTTGAAGTACACGATGCTTGCAATGAATGGTCTGAACCATCGCAATTATAGTGACCAGAGGTGCCACAACTCGCGGCAGAATGATCGCCTGAGACAGATGTCTCGTGAACACCACACGCATGCATTGAGGGCGAAGGCGTGGTATCTGGCGGGGTGGTAATGATATTATTAGGAACACTAGTAATTATAGAAGGGAAGTTATGGTTAGGGTGATGTGACGAATCACATTGATAGACATACACTATCTGACATTGAACTTCTGTGCCACTGGAATATGTATGTTTGATGGGCATTGCATGTTGATTCGCGCATGCTTAGCGATCGCATTTGCATCGCACTTTTTTTCGTAATGCCCAGATTTTCCACACGCTCCTGCAACCTTGTGATTTCCATCGTTTGGACAGACAGTTGTTTGGCAAGTGAAGTAACGCTCATTGCAGGTGCCCCAACCTATAAGTTTTTTCGCTTCTTCCTGGCAAACTTTCTCATGGTCTCGATATTCAGTGGATACCTCACCGAAAGGTCCTTTTCCATGAACGACCAACACTGGCGGTGGACACAAGTCGTTGCACCTACGACACTCTACCCAATGCTCACCCGATCTCGGACACACGTCGTCTGTTGTCACCGATGGGCAGTCGTAATATACAAAAGGGTTATGAGTGATGTCATTGTGAGGTTTATACCTGCAAGGGAAACGATGGCTAACTCTGGCGTAAACCGGGGAGTCAAACTTGTCAGTACAGTTTCCGCGGCAAGTAAACTGTCGAATCAAAGGCGTATGTATTGGGTCCGGTAGTTCAAGATCATCTGACGGAGTCCCATTACTGTTGTAGGTATTGGTAATATAGGTATGTAAGTCTGATAATGCTGTGTTTCTGGCAGTGTCCGCACTTTTGACATTGAACACTTGGTTGTGAATCTCGTATTCTTTGGATTCTATAGCACTTTCCAGAGACGCTTTATCTCTTATGCCTGACACGATCTGTGCCATGTTTGCTGCAGCACTACCCGGCGAGAGATCACCGAGACTGGCAACATATTCTAACGCGGCTGCCGCAATAGCGTTATCTGTTGTCCGCAGCAAACCACTCAGATCGCCTAATTCACTTAGCAACCGTTCCATTATTTGATTAGCAGCACTGACAACATCTTCTTTAATTCCCCAGACCGAATGCTTTCCAATAAGGGCAGTATCCTCGCCACTCCCTACCGCTGCGTCTAATTTAGGCGTAGGCTTGGGATTGGCGTTAATAACAAGAAAGGGAATCAAGAGAAAAACGACGCAGAGTGCTAAAATAGATTTGAGGTAGTAGTTGTTATTTTTTTTCATATTAAATATCTCCTATAGAGCTCATCTCTCTGTTTTTCATATTCTTCCGACGTAATGTTCCCTGCTTTCCGGGATTTGATCAAATCCCAGAGTCTGCCATTGAATACCAGCATTTTAGCAGTCAGTTTGAGTCTTGTATGTGAAACCTGTATCCCCTCTGAGGGCAGACTAATTTTTAGGCGATCATACTCCACCTGTTCTTCTGGCGTAAGCGGAGACGTGTAATTGAAATCCAATCCAGCATTTCTGTAAATACGCAAAACTTTTTTAATTTCTTCACCATCGATGAGGGAGTCAAGGTCTTCGGTGTCCGTAGATAAGACTGGCTGTGTCTCGTGTTCACCATCGTGCCATTCACCATCATGCCAATGTCCATTAGGTGATGCACCTGGTGGCGGTGGTTTGGCTGCTTCCAGTGCTTTTCGTGCTGCCAAATCATCCCTTATCTTTTGCAAGACTTCTTCCGACGGTGCTTTATACACCTTTTTCGATTCGGTGTCGGTTTTCTGACCTATCAGTAAGAAAACACCAGCAATACCGACTAATGCGATGAGGACAATAATTCCTCCTAACATCTTTTTATTCATTGTATTTCTCCTTATTAAGTTGCCCTGTTATCTCGCTGTGTCCAGCGGGCAAGGGACGCGCTGTTGTTGAGGTGGACAAATCGGTTCCGGCATATCCTTGATACACTCAGGTTTTGTCCGTTGTGTGCAAGGCGGTGGGTTCTCGGTGTTGTTTTTGATAGCGTTCGCACCGATCAGCAGACCGCCACTTATGAAAACAATGAGTGCCACGGTGATCCCTATCTTTCGCCACCGTTGTCTTTTCAGTTTCGGGGTCCCTTGTGGTGTGTCCATCTGTCTTAGGGACATAAATCCCCAAAGTGTAATGACAAATGCGGCAACGGATGCCACGTCTATGTTTGTTGTTAAAAATTTCGTTTTCACAATTATATGTCCTCCTTTAAAGTTTGTCAATAAAACCAAACATAACAGAACTTACGCGAAATATTTGACATGGATTTCCAAAACATCGGTATAAGATACCTTTCATAATTAAAAGACAAAAAATTAGGTCGGAAAGGGTGCATGTCACGAAAAAAGTTTAAAATCACAATTTCGGAGATTTCATCGTTCCATGTGCTGTGTGTTCAAGAAACTTGTTGACAAATCAAACTAAAATTAGTAAAATAATTTTACGGGATATCGAATAGAAGATTAATTTCCTTTGTAAATCTTGATAATAGTTGGGAGGCGAATATGGCAAACGCAGATTATAAAATTGGCGTTGTAGGTGTAGGCAGGATGGGAGCGAACATCGCTCGACACCTTAATGACGAAGGGTTCAAGGTAGTTGCTGTTTACGATACTGCAGGTGAACGTGCCAAGGAATTAGCATCAGAGCTTAGCGCAACGGCTGCAGACAAATTGGCGCAGGTCACTGAACTTGCAGATTACATCATTACGGTTGTTACAGATGACGATGCAATGCGGCATATCTATTCTGATGATGCGGATGATAGTTTGCTCAAGAGTGCGTCAGGTAAAGTGTTTATCAATTGTGCCACGATTAGTCCACAAGCTCATGTAGATATTGAGAACCTCGCGGCAAAACACGGGGCAGAGAGTCTTGAAGGTTGTATGGCGAGTAGCATTACACAGGCGCGAGAAGGCACGCTCTATTTAATGTGCGGCGGCAAAAAGGCTACTTTTGATAAGGCAGAAGCGATTTTGGATTCAATGAGTGTTTCCTTGCGTTATATCGGTGAAGCAGGAAAGGCAGCACAAGTAAAAGCATTAGTCAACATGGTAATGAACATCAACACCGCGGGTCTGGCAGAGGGACTTGGGTTGGGAGCTGCACTGGGTCTGGATTTGGAGATGTTGCAGGAAGTTTTCGCGCAAACCGGTGCAAACTCTCGCGTTTTGAAAACAGATGGAGAGGATATGCAGATACGCGATCATGAGTGTTATTTTTCGGCTGCGCATGCCTCTAAAGATTCAGGTATCGCGCTTGACCTTGCTGATGCTGCGGGAATTGCGCTTCCACTGGCGCAAGCGACGAAAGATCAGTATGACCGTATGATTGAACTCGGATTGGGTGAGTTGGATAAGTCTGGTGTTGCTGAATTAACGTTCCCCGGACGCGGAGAAAACTCGTAATTACGGAAGCGTAAGAGGTTCTAACGATATTTACCCGATGAATTTGTTAGAAACTGACTGATGCCGAAAACCAGAGAAGAAGCGATGCTAAGAGGCGTAATTCTCGCGGGAGGTTTGGGTACCCGCTTATATCCGCTTACTAAGGTTACCAGTAAACATCTTTTGCCTGTTGGCAATGAACCGATGATTTTTCACGGTGTTAGGCAACTAACAGAAGCAGGAATCACCGAAATTCTTATTGTTACGAATCCATCTTACGTCGGAGATTTTGTGAACGTTTTGGGGAGTGGGAAAGAATTCGGTTGTGAATTCACTTATCGCGTGCAGGAAGAGGCAAGGGGTATTGCGAATGCGCTTGCTTTAGCCGAAGGTTTTACTGCTGGCGGTAGAATAGTTGTCTTACTTGGCGACAACATTTTTGAATCCTCAATTCAACAAGCCGTTTCTGATTTCCAAGCGCAACAAACAGGTGCTCGCGTTTTGCTTAAAAAGGTTGATGATCCTGAACGATACGGGGTAGCGACCTTGAATGGTGACCAAGTCGTGAGAATTGACGAGAAGCCAAGGCAACCTAAAAGTGATTATGCGGTGGTAGGTGTCTATTTTTATGATTCATTCGTATTTGATGTTATTCGTACAATTGAACCTTCATCACGTGGGGAGTACGAGATTACTTCGGTTAACAATGTTTATATTCAACGAGGGCAACTTGAACACAGCTTTTTACAAGGTGAATGGATTGATGCGGGGACTTTTGATTCCCTAACGGAAGCGCATCAAATTCTTTTGAATCGGAAGGAGTAGCATTGAACGCTACACAAAAACCTTATCTATCAATTGTTGTTCCGGTGTACAACGAGGAGGAGAATGTCCGACCACTGTATGAAAAAATTCGGGCGGTATGTGAGTCAATTGGCAAAACTTATGAAGTGCTTTTTGTCGACGATGGGAGTCAAGATAACACCTTTGAAGTGCTATCAGAGTTGCGTAATCAGGAACACCATTTAGTGGTGATTCGATTTCAGGAGAACGCTGGTCAAACAGCTGCGATGGCAGCAGGTTTTGAGTTTGCTCAAGGTGAGCGGATTATAAGCATGGATGGTGATTTACAAAATGACCCAGCGGATATTCCGCAATTGCTTGAGAAACTTGACGAAGATTATGATTTGGTGTGTGGATGGCGGAGAGAACGGCAGGACAAATTCTGGACAAGACGAGTCCCTTCTGTGGCTGCCAATTGGATAATTAGTAAGGTGACAGGTGTTGCTATCCATGACAATGGGTGCTCACTCAAAGCATATCGAGCTGATGTTATCAAACAGGTGCCGCTTTATGGAGAAATGCATCGGTTCATTCCAGCCATGTCCAAGGTCGTAGGCGCGCGCATTGCAGAAATGGTCGTCAAACATCACCCTCGCCGTTTTGGGATAAGTAAATACGGTCTCGGTAGGATTTGGCGCGTTATCCTGGACATTTTAGCGTTTAAGTTAATTCTTTCAATTTTCGCGCATCGGTCTAATCTGAGTGGTTCCCCTCTTACGCAACAAACCTATGACAACCAAATTAACCCAAAATTCCATGTTTATCGTATCGCTGCGTTTCTAAGCCTTCCTTTCTTCATTATCGGGTTTCTTCTTATTAATGTTGCCATAATTGCTGCTCTTAGTTGCATTGGCATGGGGATATCGCTGATGGGAATTAGTTTAATAACAAGCTGGTCAATTTCCAAGGCACAGCGGGAAGCTGCCGATTTAAGCCCGCTCGCGCCTTTTTTTATTTATCGTTGTGCAAGACGTCCTATTCGATATTTTGGTCCTTTTGGCACTCTGTTAACAGCATTGGGCGGTATTTTAACAATAGGTTTTCCAAACGTTAGTCCTATTTTGATAAATACCGGAATTTTGATTTTCTGCTGTGGGTTATTTGGTGAAGCAATAGTTTTTGCAAATGCAAAACGAGTTAAAGATTATACAGTTGAGATAGTTTTGAATGCAAGGGAAGAGGTCAAACGTTTTGAAAGCGTTCTTTGAGAAGTGGTGCACCGAATTTCCGGTTACCAAATCATACATTTATATGAACCATGCGGGTGTTGCGCCGTTATCGCGTCGAGTAAAGGATGCAATGGTTGGCTTTGTGGAAGATGCCACTTTAAACGGTGCTGTAAACGTTGACACATGGACAGAAACGGTTGAGTTGTGCCGATCAGTTGCGGCACAACTTATCAACGCCGATGCCACAGAGATAGCGTTTATGAAAAATACTACGCAGGGGATACTGATCGCTGCAAACGGTATTGATTGGCATAAAGGAGATAACGTCGTCACTACAGCGGTTGAATTTCCCGCGAATGTCTATCCGTGGTGGAGTTTGAAAGAACGCTATGGCGTTGAGACACGCATGGTACCTGAGCGGGCCGGTCGCATTCACCTTGAAGATATTATTGAAGCAATTGATGAGCGGACACGAGTCGTAACAATTAGCCACGTGGAGTTCGCCTCTGGCTACCGGAACGACATCAAAGCCGTTGGGGAGATATGTCGAGAACGCGATGTATGGTTTGTTGTGGATGCAATTCAAAGCCTCGGTGCGATTGAGATGGATGTGAAATCAAGCCATGTTGATATTCTCGCAGCAGATGGGCACAAATGGTTGCTCGCGCCAGAGGGTGCAGCAATTTTCTATTGCGCTAAAGACAAACTGGAACGGCTTATCAATACGAATGTTGGGTGGGCAAGCGTTGTGAACCCTCGCGAATTTCTTGATTACGACCTTACGCAGAAACCGGATGCGACACGTTTTGAAGAGGGATCCTACAATAGCACCGGTTTATATGGGCTTAAGGCAGCGATTGACCTATTAATTGAAATAGGTATTTCTAACATTGAGACACGCATTTTGGAACTTACATCAGGCTTAATCAAGGGATTGGACACCAAAGGGTATCGTGTCATCACACCAAAGTCGGATTCTGAACGAGCCGGGATCGTAGTTTTTGAAAGCGACTACTATACACCTGCTGAACTTTTTACGCTACTTAATGAAAGGAATATAATTACTGCAGAACGCGGTAGCGGAGTCCGAGTCTCACCACATTTTTACAATACGGAATTAGAAATTGCAGATTTGCTTGAAGTTTTACCTACACATTAAAGGTAATTTCTAAGGAATGACTTTCAATCGGAAATGAGAAATTGATGATATACACAAATGAAAAAACTCAAATCCTAACAATGAATTATTGGCATTGGTTTGTTTTAGCATTTTTGGTATTTTTTGCTGGTTGTACGTTCCCAGGAGGGAAACAGAATACAAACCGCATCCGATTTTCTATTCAAAATACGCTTGCTATTGATAGGGAAAACGTTCCAATTGTGATGACTTTGGACCAGCTGCGAAAAGTCAGTCCAGACTTTTCCTTGAATGCTTTTTCTGTGGTTACTGGGAAAGCACCGCGGGAGGCAATGATTCCCGCGCAAGCGGATGATTTAAACTATGATGGAGAACGCGATCAATTGGTTTTTCTCTTGGATCTTGAGCGGGAGCAAACAAAAGAGATCTCAATTCTCTACGACCCTAATGTTAAGGCAACATTTACACTTGATGTAAAAAAACAGACACGCGCAGGTATTTTTCCTGAATTGGATGCTGTGGCGGCGGTAGAATCCGATTTAATCGCATATTTGCTGAAGCCAAGCGGGGCAGTAGTTGCTTATGGTAAAAAGCGGGAAGAACTTTTTAGTGTTGATGGAATGTTTCAAAGTGAATTAGAAAACGATGTTCCGTTGTCACCAGAATTTAGGTTCCATTTTGAAAGCAAAAATATATCATTGTCCCAAAATCCACAAGCGTTGAAAATAGAAGTTGAAAAACCTGAACATCGTTGGGTCATCCATGACTTGGAGAATCAGGAGGATTACTTTGTCCGAAAAACTGAGGAACAACTGAATCTTTTCAAATCAATTGGATTGTCCCTAAATGCGCTTCTTGACCCAGAAAACACCACAATGATTATGTTAACACCTCTGGATGAATTGATCGGGTGTGGTGGATTCGCACTATGGCATAGGGGAGAAAACGAATTGATTCCACTGCCAAGTGATGAGGATTACGTTCGGATTCTTGCCGATGGAGGCATGCGTTCTGTAGTTCAACGGATTCTCCCAAGTTGGTACATTAACGGTGAAACATACCATCTTAAGTCAACAACTTTTATTTACGGCAGTAATCCTTGGATTGAACACCAAATTCAATTAGATAGAGAGTTACCTGCGGATTATACTATCGTCGCGGGTATTCCAAAACTTGGAGAAACATTTGGTGTTGACGAAGACCAAGGTTTGTTATGGAGTTGGGGAACAGACCCTGATGGAACATATCCTCTCGGTATAGCATTAATATATTCCACAGTACAGACAAGTCGTTTGGTTGACACAGACGCATCCCGTTTGTCTATTGCCCTAAATTCTGATAGCGAAGGACGAATCAATTATCGGACATTTGCTATTTGGGAAGGTGGAATTAATGGAATAGAAACTCAATCGGAATTTTTGCAACATCTCCAAATTATGATAACAGCGATGAAAAATAGACCTAAAATCAAATTTTTACCGTTAGAGGAAGGCAAAAAGTAGAATTTAGAATTAATTGGACATATTTGAATTGTAGAAGGGAACTCCGATTCCCGATTACAGAAAGGTCGCGATTCGGAGATCGCTCCTACAGAAAGGTCGCGATTCGGAGATCGCTCCTACAGAAAGGTCGCGATTCGGAGATCGCTCCTACAGAAAGGTCACGATTCGGAGATCGCTCCTACAGAAACGTGTCTACTTAATTGTATAATTCACTAAAAGATGGAGGATTCATGCTCATCAAGGAAGAGTGTTTACAACTTATTGCATCTCAGCGGACAGACGAAATCGTCATTGCCACGATGGGGATGAGTGTGCCGTGGGCAAAAATATCAACGCATCCACTGGATTATGCCTCTGTTGGGAGTGCTATGGGGCATGCTGCAGATTTCGCACTCGGTATTGCGCTTGCAAAACGTGATAAAAAGGTAGTTGTGCTTAACGGCGATGGGAGCATGCTGATGTGTTTAGGTACACTCGCAACGATTACGGGTTTAGCAAAACCGCCTGTGAACTATCTCCTTTTTGTTTGTGATAACGGGACGTATGAGGTAACTGGTAATCAACCTGTTCCGCGAAACACCGAGTTCAGTTGGACGACAGTAGCAAAAGGGACAGGTTTTGAACAAGTTTACGAATTTGATGACATAGGAACGCTTGAAACGGCTCTTCCAAAAATTTGGCATGAACCCGGTCCTGTTTTTGTGAGTCTAAGGATCGCAAAAGCTCATGAACCCCCGCCTGATCGGTGGGGTAGTTTTCCATACCCGTATTTACAGGAGTCGCTTGCTACATCTACACATCAACTACGAAAGGCACTTGAGAATCAATAGGACAACATTTCGGGAATCGAATTATGACACAAAAATTAGAAACAAGACGAATGGGACGAACTGAGATGCGTCCAAATGCTTTAGCGCTCGGGGCAGCATGGTTATGCCATAAACCGGATGCTGAAGTTATTGGTGCAATCCGACGTGCTATTGAACTTGGTATCAACTATATTGACACCTATCCGGGGCACGCAGAACATCTTTGGGGAAAAGCACTTTCTGACGGTTTGAGAGAAAAAGTCTATCTACAAGCCAAAGTCGGCACGCACCCTGAGCGCAGGAAAGATTTTTCTGCGGATGGCACAAGATGGAGTGTTACTAATAGCCTCAAAGACCTTCGTACCGATTATCTGGATGCTGTTTTAATCCATGACCCAGAGAACATGGAAAGTGTATTAGATAAAGGACGCGCGTTGGATACGCTTTTGGAGATGAAAGATGAAGGTTTAATCCGACACATCGGGGCAGGAGTGCGTTCCCATGAATTCCACAAGCAACTGATCGAAACAGGGCATATTGATATTATTCTCACCTTCTTGGATTACACGTTATTATCGCAATCTGTCGCGCAGACCACGTTACCATTAGCACGCGAACACGATGTCGGTATTATTCTCGCCAGTCCTTTAGGAATGGGAAGCCTTACCGGTACAGAACCGAAAGTTGAAGATGAACGTAGACGTAATCCTGATGCTGAACCCAAAGCGTATGCAATGTGGAAATGGTGCCAAGAGCGTGAGGTTAATATCCGTCATTTAGCGATGCAGTTTTGCCTTGCTGCCCCTATAAACGGGGTTGTTATGTTCGGTCCGGCGGACAAAGCGCAGGTGGAAGATGGATATGAGGCGGCTACTGCTGATGTATCGGAAGAAATTTGGGAAACGTTTGAGGCGGAATTTGGAATCAGACGCGGAATGTAGACGCTTTAATTTTGTAGGACGAGCCCTTGTGCCTCGTTATTGTCACTTTAAGTTCTATCCTTCCGATTTTACACCAGCCGCCAAATCTGACGCAAACTGCTTCACCGCAGCAAGTAGTTTTGCTTCGTTATCCATATTCTTTTCAGCGATATTGATAATAGCACTCGCCACAATTACGCCATCGGCAAGTTGCGCGACTTGTGTTGCTTGTTTAGGGGTTGATATACCGAAACCGACACAAATCGGTTTGTCTGTGTGCTTGCGGAGTTCTGCTATCATCGGGGCAACCTCATCCGACAAAGTTGCCCTTGCCCCAGTTACACCTGTTACCGAGACGCAATAGATAAATCCTGTGCTGACAGATGCAATGGTTTGCATGCGTTCTGGCGGACTTGTCGGTGCAACGAGAAAAATAGTCGCAAGATCATATTGTGGTGCAATTTTAAGAAGCGGAGCCGCCTGCTCAGGCGGCAAATCCGGAATGATGAGCCCATCGATACCAGCAGCTTGCGCAGCCTTGCAAAATGCCTCCTCGCCCATCCGAAAGATTGGATTATAGTAACTCATCAAAGCGACAGGGATATCTGTCTGTTGTCGGAGTGTTTTCACAATCTCAAGAATTTGTTGGAGTGAAATGCAGTGTTTGAGTGCCCGTTCGCTGGCACGTTGAATAGTTGGCCCGTCTGCTATCGGGTCGGAGAAGGGGACACCGAACTCTATGATGTCAGCACCAGCTTCTTCAAGGGTAAGAAAGAGTTTAGGGGTTAGTTCTGGGTTTGGGTCTCCAGCACAAACATACGGCATAAATGCACTTTTACCTTGTTGTCGGAGTTCCTGAAATTTCTTGTCAATTCGATTCATAAATATAATTGCTTTTCGGTTTTCTGGTATTGAGTTTTCCCAATTATACTCTGTGTGGATTGAATTGTCAAGAAGAGTTTTTGGGAGTTACAACTTAGTTTGTCGCTACAAATGCCTCCTGTGCCTTGTGAGGTAGTTCAACGAAAATGAAATAAGATTCGGGATACAAATAGTCTTCCTGAGATTCGTCAACGACTCGCAGGTATCCCTCTTTAGCCGTTTCTTCATCAGGCAAAATTCGATAGAATTTTCGCGTTTCAAGGTCTTCACAACCGTTGCTTTCAATGCAAAGTACAAATTGTGCTTCTAATTGTTTCTTTTTCATAATTTTAGTCCAAGAATCGTTTGATTTTCATCTTTTTTCTACCAATTCCATGGGCTTCATACCAATGAATTTCTGCTCTACGGATATTACCATTAGTCAGACGGATATCGGCAATTCCTTGAGTTTCCGCCATCTACCTGAACCATATTGTTTACGTAACCTCTGAATTTCACGAATTCGCCTACCTACAGCAATTGTTTCAATATTTTCAATTGAGCCAATGATTTCAAGTGCATCAGTTATTAGAAAGCATTTCTTTAAGAGATATAACGCATGTGTGTTTTGTTATCTGAGTTCCTAAAATTTCTTGTCAATTCGATTCGTTGATATGATGTTTTTCAGCTTTCTGATATTGAGTTTTTCTCAATTATACGCTGTGTGGATTCAATTGTCAAGAGGAGTTTAGGAAGTAATCAGAGCCATTCAATTGTGTATTAATTGCATATTCCAACTTATGTTTCTTCTTGTAGGAGCGATCTCCGAATCGCGACGAAAACATTGATAGTCGGGAATCGGTGTTCCCTCCTACAAAACCTGACTGTCTTGTTAAGTGGATAATACACCACAATTAATTGGGTAAACTCGACAATTGAATGCCTCTGAGGAAGTAATATAACCCAAGTTGCCACCTATGTAGCACAATCTGTATGAAGATTAAGTAATTAAATCGGTAATATTTCTTTATGCATATTCGGAACATTTTAAGTGATCTCCAGTCCCAACAAATGCCATACGGGGAACGCCTTAATGGCGTTCATACCGTTGATTTGGCGTTGATTTGGTAGGGCCTGAAGAAATTACCGAAATATCTTCATTTAGATTGTGCATCTTAGTGCGCAAACTGACAGTTTACGCTACGAAATCTTGCAAAATATGAATATTCTCTATAAAAAACGGTGTTGCCTGTCTAAAATCTTGTAGGTAGCAACTTGAGTTAATATACAACTTCCTTGAAATTTGCAACAATATCTGATATAATCATAATAGGAACTTACCAATGATTTAAAGAAAAGCAATCATCGGAATAGAAAACTCAGGAGGCAATATCATGAATCGCTTTGAAAGAAAACAACGTTCACTGAATGCCTGCCTGGTTGCCGGGATTATTCATCTCTGCTTTGCAATTGTCTTAACCTTTTTCTATTACACACGAATTGCTAATTACTCTGAAGATGTTGTCGGCGTGGAATTTATAGATATGAAAGACCTGTCAAAACAGAGACGTCGACTTAAACGGCCTCCCCCTAAACAGTTGCATACCCCAAAACAGACGAAATCATTGGCTTCAGGACAGCCGAGAAATGTAGCCTTAGCTGCTTCTTCCAATTTATTTGATGAAACCGTTCGTCCATCCGAAAAGGTGCTGATGCATAGTGCTACAGAAGAGGTATCAAAAACAGCGACAGAGTTACCTGAGTTGACAACACAAGCGGAGCAGCTGAATAGTCAAACATCAGCATTGGCGAAAACAGTAACAAGTCCTTTTGAAATAACCTCTGGCGCGGGGAAAGAAAGTCTGCGGCAACGAGTCAAAGGCGATGGTGAAAGCGGATTTAACAGACTTGAGTCAACGGGAACTGCCGAAATTGGAACTATCGGTGAGGGAATTGGACAGGGAGGAGATGATGAAAGCGGGAAAGAAAAAGGAAAAGGCAACAAGGACGCTTCCAACCCATTTGCGGAAGCACTCAAACAGATTGCAGACCATATTATCGCTACTCGGACACTTGATAAAGTCAACGTTGTCTTTGTGCTTGATACAAGTAAAAGCATGGGCGATAACATTCAACAGGTTGCCGAGAATCTATTTAGTATGACAGATGCATTTGATCTTGTTAACATAGAATATCATTTAGGCATGTCCGAATTCAGTGTTCGGGAAAGTGAACAAGAGCTTGAAACCCGCGCGCTTGCACCTGATGTAGGTTATCTCCGTCGTCGTATGCAAAAAGCGAAGTTGAGTGGAGATGAACATGCACTTGACGCACTCATAGACACGTTGAACTATATGGATTTTCACGCGGATGCAGACAAACACTTAATCCTGGTTACGGATGAACCTGCATCAACAAGTATGAGAGAGAAAAATGCCTCCGAAACGGTGCGAGCGAAAGTGATTGATCAGTCTCAAATAGAAGATATTCATGTTAATGTCCTCGGATTCCCAGAACCTTTTCAGCAGGAATTAGCTACGACTACAGGCGGCGTATGGACAGAAATTCCCGGAAGTGCGTATAATCCGGCTGCTCTCCCCACTAATCGTGTTGGAAACCAAAAGTTTCTCAAAGTATTTCGAGATATTGCAACTGATATTCGGCGCAGCGGTGCCAAATTGCATTTTAGTCTTGATTTACAGTTTGATGTGCTTTTTGAAGAAGGTGATATACCTATAAACAAAATACAACAAGAATTTGATGAGAAGCAACTTGGATTGAAAACGGACACCTTCACCGCCGGATATACAACGGTTTTAGAAAAACAGAATAATGATATATTGATAATTACAGACTATGACAATGGGCGAATTTATGCCATACGCAAAGTAGAAAATAAATTAAAAGTTTATGCAGGTAAGTATCCAGAACACTGGAGTCTGAATCCACATCTTATAGCTCGGACAAAGCAATCCGCTAATAAATGGACATTTACTAACGAGAAGAACTACCAGATTTACACGATCCGTAGAGATCAAGATAGTCTAAAAGTTTATATTGGGGCGCAGCCAGGCGGTGCTTCAAGTCGCAGCGAACAACCGATCATTGATGTCTTAGTGATGTTAGACTATAGCAGAAGTATGGGTGGAAAGTCGCAAGCAATCATGCTTGGATTAAGCACGCTCATAGGGAGATTATCAATCTTTCCGCTAAAATATCGAGTTGGGCTTATCCGTTTTGCTGAAGCAAAAGATGCTATTAAAGTTGTTGACGGTGCTGTCGTATCTCAGATGCCGCTCAACGAAGTTTTGATAGAAAGTCTTATGGAAGACCCATTTGGTGGAGATGAACATCTTATTGATGCGATTGTTGAAGGCATTCCTGAAGTAAAATTTAGCCCTTACGCGAGGCGATTCCTGCTGATTTTAACTGATGAACCTACAACTGGAAAATATCCTGCGGAGCAAGCATTGGAGTTATGTCAATCGTTAGGCATTACCGCTTATGTGGTGGGTCATCCAGACCCCAACGATTTTCAAACAATTCTCGCTAAACAAACTGAAGGAATCTTTTTTCCTATGCCGAGGCATTTAGAGAAAGCATATCCAAATCAATAATTTGACGAAAAGAGGAAATTCATGACAACATCAACAAGTACGCAACAACACAGGGAGATCGCAGCAGAAGAAGGTCCTGTGTCCGTTGCGATTGTCACAGTAAGCGATTCACGCACACCGGAAACAGACACAAACGCTGCATTTCTACGCGATCAACTTGAGGCAGAAGGAAACAGCATAACAGCCTATCAAATTATAAAAGATGAACCTGATCAAGTTTCTGATGTATTGGATAAAATGGCACAAAGCGATGCACAGATAATCATATTCAACGGTGGAACAGGCATCGCGCCTCGCGACACAACTTTTGACGTGCTTAATCGCAAATTAGAAAAGACGTTACCGGGATTTGGCGAACTTTTTCGGATGTTTAGTTATGACCAAGTCGGTGCTGCTGCGATGTTATCGCGTGCAACAGCGGGTGTCTATCGCGGAAAAGTGATTATATCTACACCAGGTTCAAATGCTGCTGTGCGGTTGGCGTGGGAAAAACTGATCGGGCCAGAATTGCAACATTTGGCATGGGAGGTCGGGCGTTAATTCACCATTCTGTCTGAACCAGGATTTTCAGGATTAGACTTCTTCAAAGATAAGGGTCATTATACAGACCATTTCAAATTGGACTGATAAAGGATTTAACATTATCCGAGTCAAAAACATTATCCCAAACAATCTGGTAATCTTGTTATCCTGAAAATCATGGTTCAGACAAATAATTGTAGGGTTTCGCGTTCTCTCAACCCAATCTGAGTATTACTCCTCACAACACCTCGCGGGTAAAAGTATACACACCCCTCAACCACGACCCGTAATAGATACCATTCGCATAACAGAAATACAGCACCTTCAAACCAATGATGCAAATCAAACAGAAGGATAATGACGCAATCAAGCAATAATCCCATTTACCCATCAGTGAGGTGCGTAAGGATGTCCGTTGTGTTGCTGTTTCAGGCGAAAATCCGCGACTTTCAACTGATTCGCCAAGGTTAGTCGCATGCCGAATGTTCCCTGCCAAGATGGGTCGGAAACTATTGATAACACCTCGCGCAGTGGCTAATAGATTGAACTGTAAGTGACGGAATCCGCGCAATCGTTGAGACCGAATGACCGCAGCAGCTTCACCTGCAATCACAGGAATGAAATGCAGTGCTGTTGTCACCATAAATGCGAGTGCGCCCGGTACACGTAATTGTCCTAAAGCAAGAAGTAAGTCGCGGGGTTGTGTGCTCCAAACAATATAGCAACCGATCACAAGGGTGGTATTAAACCGCAATGACTGGATAATGCCGTGAAACAACCCCTCCCGATAGATTCGGATACCACCGGTCCACTCCCCGATGAATGAAAACTCCGCTGGAACAAGCGTTATCAAAACTGTGCGAGGAAATGCGTTGTAGAACATACCTTGACTGTAAATCAATCCCCACGTTGTGAAAAAGAGGAAGATGAATAGCAATCGAATTTGTCTTAAGGTTGGCTTCGAAATTGCAATCAACACGAGGCTGGCAAGAAAACATGTTAACAATGCGGTTGGACTATCAAGCAAAATGACAAGGCAACCACAAATCATCATGATGAGTATTTTTGTGCGGGATTCCAGCTGAACTTTATGTATAGTCATTCACTCTTTCCTATCTATAGATGACATATAGAGTGTCTAAGGTTTTTATGGTAGAAATTAGAATTAACGCTACATTCCTGAACTGTAAGAGGGAACTCCGATTCCCGACTGTTCCTAAATTCGGTCGCGATTTCGGAGATCGCTCGGACAGAGGAAATGTAGAATTATTTCTATAATCCACTATTGAATGCAAGCGAAGCATTTTTCAGCGATTCCGCGTCCGAAAAAGCTGCATTAGGTGTTCCGTCAAAAATCAATTCACCGTCACTTAGTAAGAAAACACGATCCGCATATTTCAAGGTGAGTTCTGTGTTATGTGTTGCGAAAATCAGAGTTTTATTTTCTTGACGGATTTGAGCGCAAAGTTCGTCCATCATAAATTGAAGGTGTTGCGCATCTTGACCAGTCGTCGGTTCATCAAGCAGGAATATGTCGGGATGTAACGAAAAGGTTGCAGCAACAGCAACGCGTTGCCGTTGTCCGCGTGACAACGAATACGGTGCGTCTTCAGCAAAATCTGTTAATCTGAATTGCGCCAAAGTATCAGCTACTACGGTTTGGAGGATGTTAGGTTTCAATTTTAGGTTCTTGGGGCCAAATGCCACCTCATCTTCAACGGTTTCAGCTTGCAGCAGCAGATCGGGATTCTGAAAGACAATCCCAACCTTTCCCGCTAACTGATGCAGTTTTCGACGTTTAGCCGTTTTTCCATCAATGATAATTTGTCCTGATGAAGGTTGAAGCAAGCCTCCTATAAGATGGAGTAACGTTGTTTTGCCGGACCCGTTTGCCCCCATAATAGCGATTATCTCACCTCGTGATACTTCACAAGAGACCCTCTGTACTGCATTCTCATCATTGCTCGGGTAACAAAAACTAATGTCACTTACGTTAAGTAGAGGATGATGTGATGTTATGTGAGAAGGAGGTTTTCGGTGGACAGGACTTGATGAGGTCTCAGCCTCTGGCACTTCCACACCTAAATTTTGAAAGACTGAAGTATCTTGGAACGCCTCTGTTTTTGGCAAATCTAAATAGAGTTGCCCTTCGTGCATGAGCCAAACCCGGTTACACAATGGTGCAACCTCTTTGACACGGTGTGTAGCCAACACAACTGTAATACCGAGGTCAGTATTTAGCTGTTTGACAATTTTAAGTATGTCGCGCGTTGCCCGTGGGTCAAGATGGCTTGTCGGTTCGTCAAGGAGCAAAACCTGTGGCTGCATTGCACAGATAGAGGCGAGTGCCACACGCTGTTTTTCACCACCTGAAAGTTCTGTGATACGTCTATTTTCAAATCCGGTCAAACCCACCTGTTCTAATGCTAAAGTAATCCGTTCTTTGATTTTTTCGGGGGGAAAGCCAAGGTTTTCGAGTCCAAAAGCGATTTCATCTTCTACGAGTGTGCAAAAAAGTTGATCTTCGGGATTTTGAAAAAGGAGCGCGACCTGTTGACACGTTACCGCAAGCGGTTGAGCGGCAACGTTTTCGCCATTAACACGGACAGCACCTGTCAGAGTACCAGCAGAAGCATGCGGAATCAAGCCGTTCATCGTTCGCAGTAATGTGGTTTTGCCGCAACCTGTCGGTCCGGTTAGCAGCACAAAATCGCTGGGGGAAATATCGGCATTGATGCTGTGAAGTGTGGGCGTTTCACGACTCGGATAGATGAAGGAGAGATTTTCTATCTGAATTGGCACCATAATGATAAATGATTGCCATCAGTTGTGTTGCAATTCTTCAATTTGTATCGGCACAGAACCGAAGAGTTGTTCTATATGTCGGGTGACCGATTCTTGGAATGCGTCACAGGTTTCCTGAATGTTCTGCTTGAAATCATCATGGAGTTGCGCCTGTTGTGCTCGGACACGGGCAAAGAGATTGCTGAGATAGGTTTGTAACTCACCTAACCGTTCACTTTGTGCTTTCGCGAAGGCAGCAACTGCCTCTTTAAAAACAGTCAATTCTGCCTCTAAATACTCCTTGAACATAGATTTTTGGAAATTTTCGAGCGCGCTATGGGCAGCGTATCGAAAATCTTTGTGAATTGACTCATATTCTGTTTTTACTCTTGCACAAAGTTTTTTCGTATAATTCTGGATTTCACTCATTCGATCATCTTGTGCGTGTGCGAATTGTGAAATTTTTGCTTTAAACGAATCCATTTCTCCTGATAAAAACGTCCTAAAATCTTCCACTGCGACAGTATGACGGGTAATTTTTTCCAAATGATACCCCATTATTGCTAATCGGACAGCTTCAGGGAACATTCGGCGATGGTTTTTAAGCACTTTCACCAAAAATTTGGTATATTCCAATCCTTGTTTGGAGAAAATTTGCAGTTGAATTGATCGGAAAAATGCGCGTACTTCCGCTTTTTGAATAGATCTGACGTTATGTGAGGTGTATGGCATGTGTTGAAGTAGTTTATAACAACGTGCAAAATAATTTTTTAAAGTCGGATCGTAAAGCGTAGAAATTACACGACGGTATTCTTCAATAAGTTTATCGCGCGGCATCTCGGGGACAAAATTCAGGGTCATGTCTGTATTGTTACCGCTTGATTCCACGAGCAATCGGTCTTCCTGCTTTAATCGGTGCCAAAGGTCTGTTTCTTTTAGGGCAGTCAACAATCCTGCCATTGCCATCGGGATTCCCGCTTCCTGAATAAAATCTATGTGTGAATCAAATTCGGTATCTCCATCAAGACCGATGATAAAACCACCAGTGACTTCCATTCCCTTATGCTGAATCTTCCTGATAGCTTGCAACAGGTAACTTCCCGCGTCCTCTTCTTTACTTGTGTTTTGTCCTTTAGAAGTCGTAATCAGTGCTTCTTCATTTGGCGTTTCAATCCCAAGAAATACCATGTTAAAACCAGCAATACTCATTGCATCCAGCATTTCGGGAATTTCAACGAGATTTACACTTGCTTCGGTATAGAGCGTGAACGGAAAATCGCGTTCTTCCTGCCATTCTTTGACTGCCGGCAATAGACGCATCGCATCACGTTTGTTACCGATAAAGTTGTCATCTACAACAAACATTGCACCTTCCCAACCGAGTTTATAAAGCATCTCAAACTCAGCGAGCATCTGTTCATTGGTTTTCGTGCGTGGCACACGTCCGAATAACTTGGTAATATCGCAAAATTCGCAGTTAAATGGGCATCCACGTGAAAATTGCAACGCCATTGACCCGTAAGCATTTATGTCAATCAGGTCGTATCGGGGTGGCGGTGTTTTTGTAATATCCGGTTTCCGTTTTTCACGATAAACCTCTTCTGCTGTTCCACTCTCAAAATCTGTCAAAAAGCCTTCAAAAATCTCTTCCACTTCGCCAAATAGGAAATGATTTACTGTGCCATCGCATTCTTCTTTGATGTTATCGTAGTAAGATGTGGGATGTGGACCGCCTGCAATCACTGGAACGGCAGCGCGATTGCATCGTTCAACAACATCATATAGCGATGCTTTTTGAACGATCATCGTTGATGTCAACACCATATCTGCCCAGTTGAGATGCGCATCTGTCAACGGTTCAATGTTCATATCAACGACTTTTAGGTCGTAATTTTGGGGAAACATACCGGCAATCGTTAATAATCCGAGTGGGGGCATTGATGATTTTTTACCGAGGAAGTCTAAGGCGTATTTGAAACCCCAATAGGATGGCGGGAACTTCGGATAGACGAATAATGCGTTTGGCATAATATGTGTATTACTCCTTGCGGGCAAAATTTCATGCCCATTGCCAAAAAACCGTGAAGAGAAATTGAATATAAGCGATCAATTAAACATGATACTACAATTACGCCTTTATGTCAAATAATTTAGGTATGTAAAGCAGAGACATTCAATTATCGGATTTTTCTTAATATTTGGACATGGTCGCGAACTGGAGCTCGCTCCTACAAGTAGATGGTGATGTATTGCGCGACGGCAACAGTTTAGAGGATTTTTGTGACGTTTGCCACGTCACACTGACGTACGGAAGTCAAGCTGCATAAGGATTGTGACGTGATTTTAAGTTTTTTATTTTTTGTGTTTGTTGGTTTTCGCTTCGCTCTACCTAACTTACAAGACCATGCTATAAATTGTGACGTTTGGCACGTCACATTGACGTGCGGAAGTCAAGCTGCATAAGGAATGTGACGCGATTTTGCGTTTTTTATTTTCCCCTTTTTCTGTTTACTGTGATCTGAAGTGCAAACTACATAATCGTAATGTAAAGTAAATTTTAACATAAAATGTTTTGTTTGTCAAGAAAAAATTGATTGTTTTCGATTTTGGATTATGAAAATCGGTGTGCTTAAAAAGATAGTAAGACACGTCTACCAAGAGGGAATAGTCTACTCAAATAACGCTGTGTTCGGTTGCCCACGATAGAGAACAACACGATACTGCAACGTCAAGGTCTCATCGGGAGCGAGACGGAACGGTTCATAATAGACAGGCGAGGGATGGATTAAGCAGTAGTTTTGTCGGTTGCGCACCCACCACGTTGTTGGATAACGAGGGTTATCGGGATGGTCTATGATAGCGACACCGTAGGTTTCATTGTCAGTCGGGTGTTTAGAAGTGAAGCTGCACCACCGACTCTGTTTACCGAAGATGTCCATTGGTTCGGTGCGTTCGTCAGCGTCTAATAAGTTGCCTGGTGTGATGATGTTGTCAAATCGGATAGCCATGCCGCTGTAGTATCTGCCATCTGCACCGGGTTCTCCGCGCCGTAAGTCAAGCACAACCTCACGGTCATTTGGGTGAAGTGTCAACGATACGGAAATCTGCATGGTGTCTGCAGAAGGCGCATGCGCTGCTATTTTCCGATGCTCAGTTAGATGTGTTATGCCCTGCCAATCTATCCATGCGTTTTCTGCTGACAAACTTGCGCTGTCGGTGGTGGTATTTAGGGAAACAATCCGCTGATGGACGATTTTGCCGTAGCCTATAGGGTCTGCACCTTGTGCGGGTTGTTCCCAAAAATTGACATCGTTGACTTTTTTCCATGCAACCCATAAACCTTGGTGATGGACGTGATCTCCGGGTTCGTTCATGGTAAGTGGCGGTGCACCGGGTAGATTCAACGGGTGACAAAAGGGACGGTTGCCGTCTTCGGGGAAATGGTATCCCAAGACTTGTTGGTCGTTCCATGCGATAGTTAGACTGTGTTGTGTTTTTGATAGTGAGAACATATTTCTCCTGTCGCCACTGGGTTTGATAACTGATCGAAGTCCATTGGCTCAGCTTTTCCTTCAGCAATTTCCTGTTTATCACGGAGTGCAGCCGCAACAAGTTGGTCTTGTGTATTGTTAAAAGTGGTTTCCCATTGAAGTTCATCTTCTAATTCAGCAATATACTCACGTAGATGTTCCACAACTGGTTTTGCAATGTTTCAAGAGTAATTTCATCGTTTGCCTATTCTTCCTCTTTTTCAACGAATCATAGGTCTTGCTCTACAAGAAAACCGTGTTCTGTGAGCGCAGTAGACACAGATGTCCAGACGGCGCGTGCCTGTTCAACAGCCTTGGATGCGTCTGCTTCGGTGGCTTCTTGCATGTCTGCTGGATAGCGAGCTTCAACCGCCCATCTGTTTAGGTCCTTCAAGTTTGGCGGCGCTGTTTTGAGTTGCCAACTATCAGGCAACAAATCCCGTAGAACATTCAAGTCATGCGTTCTCCGAAAATCGATCTGTAAGAAAATTAATGCTGCCTTTAACGCCTTTTCAGCACTTTGTTGCGCGAACCAACACGCTTGGCGAGGTGGGACGTGTGGATGCCCTAAAAAGGTTTCAGCTGTTGTTAAGTCTTCCTCTGCATAGCGGAGCCAACGTGCGGTATCTGCGAGTCGATCAGTCGTTTGCATATCGGATTTTACCTCTTTATCGGACATATCACAGAACCGATCTGATCCATGTGTGGCTGCATTCCAACTCTTCCAAAGGACTTTGCCTTCCTGTTGGGCATAACGTAGCACTGATCCGATTCGCGTGCGGTGACGTTCCAGTTCTTCCGGTGTTGAGACAAGGATGTCCTTCGCCACGGGCAAGTCGGACAGGGCGCGCATAATATCAAGTGCAGTTTTCCGTTTATCTGTGAGTTCGGAAAAAACGACGAGCAGATCTATGTCACTATACAGATGAGCGTCTTCTCGTGCCTGTGAACCGAAGAGAATGATCTGCAAAGGATCAAAACCTTGTACGATACGTTCTGTCATAATTGAGATAAATTCGTTATTCATCCTATCTCTACCTTCCAATTTCCTAACTCGGTACTTTCTCACGACCAAGCGATTCGCTGATGTTATAGGATTGTAACTTTCATCATGCTCACGCGAGAACGGCACCTTTAATTGAGATATAGGTTCACAACTTCACGTTCAATAGCCAAGCCTTCCCATTCGTCATCACCGGGGCCATCATAGATAAGGGTATGCGGTCCAGCAAAACCTGCTTTCTGTGTGAGTTCAAGGCATTGGATATAATCTTCTTTGTCTATTTCGCGCGGGGCATCAAAATGTGCTTTGGTATGACACGATTCTGCTAACGGTGCAATTGCAGCGAGGTCTGTGTATTTTGCATCGCCACGCCAGTTGCCAAAGTCAAGACATAGTCCAACTTTACCATCTAAACCATCTAAAATAGTGTTAATATTTTCAGGTGTGGAGAAGATAGAGAACCAGTTTTCGGTCATCAAACGGATGCCAGCGGTCTCTGCACGTTCGGTGAGTCGAGACAACGCATGTTGGCTTTGTGCTAAGGTTTCTGCGGAGGGTGCTGCTTTTCCGCCGATGACGCGTGCACACTGTGCGCCAAGTTCACCAGCGATGTCAACCCATTTTTCAATCCAAGCGATGTCGCGTTCTGCATCAGTGGGGTGTGTAATGTCACCATCGTCAATCAGCAAAGAAAAGAGTTCAATGTTGGCTGTTTGGAGAGCATCACGGAGTTCATATAGATAGTCTTTCTCAACCGATGGGAGATGGAAATGGCAAATTTCCACCGTATTTATACCGAATTCAGCGATGCGTTCGGGTAACTCTAAGAGTGAAATGGGACCTTTGTTATGGGTTTCAGTAGGGATTTGTAAGTCGTTAGCAGGTCCGGTAAATCCGGGTTTTCCGAGTTGTCGGTGCAAACTCCACGTTGAAACTGATAGGCGAGGTGATGGCATAAATTTAATTCTCCATAAATTTGATACGAATCCGCTAAAAGTAATAGGCAACTCCATTGTGCCGTTATACTGCAATTACAAGTCTATTCGGTTAACTCTTGTTGGCATGTTTTATAGCTGTCCCTACGACTATACCAAGGGTAACAAAAAATGCTATCAATACACCTGCGACGAGTATTTCTCTCCAATCCATTATAATTCCTCCAAATCATTAATTTTTCGATATGTGATCCTGTTAATCCAAATAATTACAACCATAAACAGAAGAGCCCCAAACCCTCCTATGAGTAAAAGAAAAGGATCCTCTTTCTTGAAATTCTCAACTAGCCAAGCAATCAGCGAAATATCCGTTGCAATTGAAATAGCGAATATAACTTTTAACCAACCAATTTCTTCCTTGAGTTTATCAATACGCGCCATATTGCTTGACCTTATAGTTTTTGGTCAATCCACGCGACAACTTTTTCAACCATAACAGCAGTGGAATCACCAGAAAAAACATGGTCAGCACCGGGGAGGTCAAGGAGTTCAGTTGGCTCGTTTGCGTAATTTAATATATCAATACTATCTTGAATTGGAACAATATCGTCTTCTGATCCGTGAACTAACAGCCAGGGACCACCAAATTTACTTGCTTGTCTTGCAACGCTGTCAATCGTTTCCATATCGTCCATATAGGCTTGTGAGAGGGGACAATCGGGTTCATCCCACATAAAACCTTCGTCAGGTGTAACATCACCGAATTCACGTTCAGCAAATGCTTTAGTATGTACCATCCCCGCAAGCGACACAAGCACTTCAATGCGTTCATCAATAGCGGCACGCAGCACACCGACTGCGCCACCCATACTATGCCCAACGTAACAAACTTTGTAATCATCAAGAACATCAATAATGCTACCGAGGTCTACTACTTCTTTTGTGATGGTGGAGTCTGTAAATGCGCCTCCTGATTCACCGTTGCCAGAGAATGAGAAGCGCAAAGCAGCGATGCCAGCATCTGCAAGCCCTTCTGCTAAGGCAATGAGGGCAGGTCTATCTTTATTGCCAGTGACTCCGTGTCCGATTACCACAATTCTGTTGTCTTTGCCTTTGTGATATGTATAATCAAGACGTTCACCGTGTTCGTTTCTAATTTCACCAAACATAAGTTTTTGTTTTCCTAATATGGATAATTTATAAATATCATGTGTAAGAAACAGATTCAGAGTTACTCATCAGAAACTTTACCTTCAGGTTTCTTTACGATTCCAAGTTCTTTATAAATTCTTTCTATATTTTTTTCAAAGCCAGGCGGCGGTGGTGGCGCGGGGATATATTTCCTGCCGCGTATTTTCTCACGTTTTTCTATTTCCCTCAGATAAACATTGAGTTCTTCCATTGAATTGAATTGGGCATTGAATTCTGCTTTCATTCGATAGATTTCTTCAAGGATAGGATCGGTTGGCGGATCAGGTTTTTCTTTCATTTTTATTTTCTCAATAAGATTTATAGGAGTACAAATAACTGTAGGTCCATACCCAGCGGCACGACATACTCGGTCAATATGCTGGCGCTTTGTTTCATTGACAATATGTTTAAAATTCCATGAAATTAGATAGTCAAGACTATAAACCGTTGCAATAGAGATGTGTTGGGCATCTGATCGTGAATTATGTGGTACTGCTCCGGAATCTAACAAGAGTTGTGTAAGCCTATCTGCTGCCGGTGATTTCTCCAAAATTCTAAAGTCAGCAATCGCTTTCAGTCAACGTTGAACTTCTTTTTCATCACCTTTTCTAATTTCTCCGACAACTATATTTGAAACAATGAACTCAAAATTACCAAAATGTTGATTCCACAGCTGCCGAGTCGCCTCTTGTCGAGATAATACAAGGCTATTACGACTCGGTAGTGAAGTTAAATAACTAACTACTGATGTTTCAACATAGACTGTTGGTTTTATTGCCGCGTATTCTCTCATCAAGTAACACTTTTTAAATAACGATTTTGCTTGCAAGGCGCGGATGCCTTGCAAGACTTTTATGAGATAAACTATTGCTTAGTCAAGTGTTAATTAATGGGTCTTGAATGTAGTCGGGAATCGGAGTTCCCTCCTACAAGAAGATACGTTTCAGTAGGAGCGATCTCAGAATCGCGGCCTTTTCACCCATAAAAAATGACTGAACGCAGCACTATGTTCCGTGTCCGTTGTTCTTCAGTGCATCAACAACCTTTTCGGGTTTGATCGGCAGCTCGGTGATACGGACACCGATAGCATCATTGACAGCATTTGCCATCGTTGCCAATGTAGGTGTGATGGGTGGTTCTCCAACGCCTTTGGCACCGTAGGGGCCATTCGGTGCAGGTACTTCAACGATAACAGATTCAACTGTTGGCAGGTCAGCAGAAGTTGGCACACGGTAATCAACAAATCCCGGATTGATGTTTCCGTTTTCACCGTATTGCATCTCTTCCATCATAGCCCATGCATAGCCTTGCACAGTGCCACCTTCAATCTGCCCCTCAACTGCCATTGGGTTGATGGCGAAACCGACATCTTGTGAGGCAACAAGTTTCAATACTCTTGTTCTACCGGTGTCAGGGTCTACCTCAACTTTGGCAATCTGTGCAGCGAGGGCAGGCGTGCTCGGTTGTCGTGCAAAGGAGCCTTTTCCAACGATAGGACCACCTGTTGTAGAGAGACTATACGCTGCGAGTTCACCTAATGAGATAGATTTCGGTGGGTCTGCAGTGATAATATGGACACCGCCATCCCTAAGTTCAAGGTTATCCTCGTTTGTATTGAGTCTCTCGGCTGCGAGTTCAAGAATGCGCCTGCGTGCGTCTTCAGCTGCGAGTTTAGCAGTGTTCCCCATAGTGAAGGTAACAACGCTTCCGCCTGATCCTGTGGAATAGGGGGCTGAGTCTGTATCACCACGGCGGATTGTGACGTTTTCATACGGAATGGTCAGAATTTCAGCGATAATTTGTGTGATTGCCGTATCCGTTCCTGTGATGTCCATTGAACCGTGAAAAATCCGCGCGCTGCCATCTTCGTGGACAGAAACATAAACACCACCAGGGCCGCATCCATTTGTCCAATCACCAACAGCGACACCCCAACCTTGGTTATCATCTGCTTCTCGATCCCACCATCCAGCAGCATCTGCGACAGCTTCTAAGGTTTCCTTATAACCGACTTTTGGTTCACTTCCACCTGCGGGGACAGCGTCCCCCTCTTCGCGCATATTCATTAGACGGAATTTGACTGGGTCCATACCGATTTGTTCGGCAATGTCATCAAGTTGCGATTCTCCTGCGAAAATCGCTTGTGGTGCGCCCGGTGCCCTATAGGCCGCCGTGCCAGATTTGTTGGTATGCACACCGTAAGCATCTATCTTGATATTTGGGATTTTGTAGACACCGCGAACGCGAATTGTGCTACCGATAGATGCCCCAGAGACTGAACCAGAATCCCAAAATGCGAGTGCTTGCCGCGCGAGGATATGTCCATCTTTGGTTGCCCCCGTTTTCAGTTTAATAACGCATCCAGGGGCAGGTCTACCATCAAGGAATTCCTCTTCACGTGTCATTTGCACACGGACTGGACGTCCCGCCTTTTGCGAGAGTAGGACTGCGGGAACATGTGTAATAATCACACCGAAACGTCCACCAAAACCGCCACCCATTGTCGTTCCGATGACGTTGATTTGTGTCAGTGGGATACCGAGTGTGCCTGCGATACCTGAACGGATAGCGAACGGACCTTGCGTAGATGCCCAAACGGTGATCTTGCCAGATGAATCTGCACTGGCAACTGAAACGTGGGGTTCCATGTAGGTCTGATGGACACGTGGAATAAGATAAGTGTCTTCAACAACGATGTCTGATTCAGCAAATCCTTTTTCAACATCGCCCGCTTCTGTATGGCTTTCTGCAGATATGTTATAGTAAACTTGATCGGCATGATTTTCTAATTCTGCTTCAAGTTTACGAATTGTGTCCCTGTTTCCATCTGTCTCATTGCTTGAGAGTTCTTTGATTTTCGCGCTGATAGCTCTACGATTTGGACCATCTTTTGTCTCATCACCGTGTAAGTGCGGAGCAGATGACTTAATTGATTCCATAACGTCTTGTACAACAGGCAGAACTTCATATTCAATCTTAATGAGTTCGGCAGCTTCTTCGGCAATGTCTTGATCAGTAGCAGCGACAGCGGCAAGCGGTTCACCTAAATAAAGCACTTTATTAGTCGCGAAAACGCGACGTCCACTCGGCACATTATCTTGCGTAATAATTGCTCTGACACCGGGTAGTTTTTCTGCTTCGCTTGTATCAATACTGAGGATATTGGCGTGTGCATGCTTACTTCGGACGATTTTGCCGTAGAGCATTCCAGCGGGGTGAACATCCGCTCCATATTGTGCGGCACCTGTCACCTTTTCAACTGCATCAACACGCGGTAGTTTTTGACCGACAACAGTATATTCTGACATGCAATTCTCCTTTCACTTTCGTTAAGTTGTATGTATGTTGCACAGGTATCTGCTATTCCGCTGCAACTTGGCTTGCAGCTGGAAATTCTATTTTTCCACGTCCGATAGCAGTATTACATCTTTTACAGACTTTATAGGTGTTTTCATCTACTTCGCGTTCATAAAGCACCTTCACACCAGTACGTCCGCAAGCGGGACAAGTCCCGCGACCATTATTATATTCGCCTTCATGGACAGTTCCGTTTGGGTCAACATATAAATGTCTTATGCCTGATCCACGATGTGTTTTTGCCATGTTTTTCTCCTTTTAACTTAAAACAGATCAAAATTTGCTTATTCTCTATGAAGTTGTACGTATCTCTTCTACGGCTTGTAGGACTGCTTCAAGTATTTTTGTATATCCGGTACAGCGGCAGATGTTTCCACCGAGTGCATGTCTAAATTCTTCTTCGGTCCGATCAAGATTTTCATCTACAAGTGCTTTTGATGCCATGATAAAACCGGGGGTACAAAACCCACACTGATAGCCGCCTGTGTCAATAAAAGCTTGTTGAATAGGATGAAGTTCTCCATCGCTGGCTAAACCTTCAATGGTGGTAATCTCTTTTCCAGAAGCGGTAACCCCGAGCACCATACAAGACGTGACGGCTTTGCCATCAACGATGACGGTGCATGCACCGCAGTCACCTGTGCTACATCCTTCTTTGGTACCTGTCAAACCAATTGTATCGCGCAGTACAGCGAGTAATGTTTTGCGCGGCTCAATAAGTAAATCGTGTTCATCACCGTTAACTGTTAGACTGACAGGGTGTTTTGCCATATTTTTCTCCTTGACTTATAGTATACGATGCGAGGTGAGAGAGTCAGTCCTCGCTTTAGGTATAATGTATAATGCTTTTTAACCTCATGCTCTGTCTATTGCGATTTGCAGAGTTCGCCTTGTAAGGACATCAACCATTTCTCTGCGGTGTTCAGCGGAGCATCGCAGATCGGATATCGGACTGGTTGCGGCAGCCGCTACTTCACCTGCTTGTTGCAGGAGTTCTGGTGTCGGTATTTTCCCTTTTAGCAGATTCTCTGCTTCTGTTGCGCGAATTGGTGTGGGGGCAACAGCAGCAAGTCCAATTCGTGCCTCTTTAATAACGCCATTTTGCAAATTGATTGCAGAAGCAACACCGATAAACGCCAAATCCATTACTTCGCGGATTTTATGTTTGATATAGTGGGAACCAGATGCAGGGCTTGGTAGATGAAATTGTGTAATAATCTCACCCGGTTTTAAGACAGTCTGTCCCGGTCCTGTAAAGAGTTCATCAATTGGCACTGTGCGTTCGCCATCGGCACTTGCAATGTCAACCTGTGCGTCAGCAACAAGTAAACCAGCAACCGTGTCTGCTGCAGGAGAGGCGTGCGCAATGTTTCCACCGAGTGTTGCAAGGTTACGAATTTGGATAGACCCAATTTCTGACGCGCCTTCTGCGAGTGCTGTATGATGTTTCTGTATATCTTCGGACAATTCAACTTCCCGTACCTTTGTCATCGCACCAATAGCGATGGCGTTATCAGCATGAGTGGTAATGCCGTCCAATCCTGCAATTTTCTGTAAACTTATTACGGATCGTGGGGTTTCGGTGTATGCCTTCATTCCGATAACAAGGTCTGTCCCGCCTGCAAGAAGCTGCGCGTGCTCTTGTGTAAACAAGCGAGACGCTTCTGCAAGGGTGGTCGGCTCAAAATACTCAAAATTTTTCACATCTGTTCCTCCGTTTCATTTTCTTCAAGATGATATATTCCGTTTCTATCTTTTACTCTGTGAACACCTAATTATAATAGATTTTACGATTAATGATTGCACTATTGATAGCGCGCCTACAAAGCGCGCCTGCCAGTTGTCTACATATTTCTATTATAAGGATACCTAATTAAAGCGTAATTGTCAACCTTAAAATTCATTGAGGTTTTCACGTAAATTTTGTTTTAGGTAAAGTGATTTGAAAGTCACCGTGAACATCAACTGGGTTGGTAGATGGAGCAATGTTAAATTGTGGATGGTGGCTTTCTCGTGCCTAATATCATTCTAATACCATTTCTAATTGACAAAGTATCATTCCGATTTTTGAGTTTCTTTGTAGGAGCGACCTCCCGGTCGCGACCAGGAGGTCGCTCCTACAGAAGAGAGTGCTGCATTCTTACAACCGATTTATGAAATAATGTAATATCATTATTTAGAAATGGTATAAGTGAGAGCATTCCCACGCTTTCGTAAACTTGATGGAGTAGCTGAGGCACGTTTGATAGCGCTGAGTTGTGGTGAACCGCATGAAGGTCCTGGCAGATGGGGCGCTGCCTCTCCTTGTGTCATAACTGATTAGACTTGAGATTATTGAGAACATTTTCCTGAAGGCGCAGCAGAATACCAATGATACTAAGCATAACGACTTGTGCTAGTTACGTGATAGTTTTGTTGTTTTTTACAACTTTTCATATTTGTAGGAGCGATCTCCGAATCGCGACCCGTTTGTCGTCGGGAATCCAAATCAACGGTATGAATGCCTTTTGGCATTCCCCGGAGTTCCCTCCTACTTTTGAGGTCATCAGGTATCGGAAAAGTTACGGAATTTAACCCAAACGAGACGGACATGTGAAATATAAACATACCAAATGTTAAATAGCACAACGCGTAAGCATAGCAAAAGAGAACCGATTAGTAGGGCATGATAATCTCTCAATGTCCATTTGATATATTCGTTTATTGCTTGCTGCTTTCTTATGATAGATTAAAAATTTCGTATAGAGATACCAAGCAAAATCAGTAAAACAAAAACGACGATGCCTAACAACATAATGTATATAATCCTAATAATTTTTGAAATAAGTATTTGAAAATGCTTTGATCGCTGCATCTTCTGTGTTGAAATGTTCAAAAATGTTGATGAGTCGGCTTTGGACAATCAAGTTTTTGATGTGTTTGCCGACATTGATGATTGCGATGCGTCCTCCTTTCGCCCTTACCATGTTATAGACTACGATGAATGTTCCGAGTCCGGCACTATCCATTTTATGAACACGTTTAAGGTTTATAAGGATGCGAGGTCTTTTAGATTTATCTATTTGTGTTATCAGGACTTCTCGCAATTCCGGTATGGCTTCCCCTATTATTTTGCCAGCCGGTTCTAAAATTATGATGTCATCTTTCCGACGAATTGTGGTTGACATAGGATACTCCTTCTCGTTTGCGTTTAATTGCAGTTTCAATGATTATGAACCTCTCTACTACTTATATCAGTCTTAAATGGAAAAAGTTAATAGCAAATTGCAGATTTTTCTTACAAATTCTTTAAAAAACTTTGTGAGATGTGAGGAAAAAGTGGAAACTAAATGAAGATTAAGAATTTTATCAGGTAATTTTCGGTTTCCTATAGAGGTCAGTTCGGTTGGGAAACCGAACCTACCGGTCCTGGAGTACCGCAAATTGACAGTGATGTGTTAATTGAGTATGACACCCAGCAATAAGTATTGGAATAGTTGTCGGGTATTGGTAGGCGCGTGTTGTATGCTTAAAGAAAAAAGGCGATTGCGTGCCAGCTGCACTGCTGGCATGTGCAATCGCCTCTACAGTTGAGGCAGGAGTATTTTCAAAATAGAAAGACTTCCCACCCTTTATTATAGAGGTTGTGAGTATCCGATCTAAATCCTATTCAATTAATCCTAACGTTTGACACGCTGCGCGCAATTTCTGTTCTACATTTTGTGCCAACTGACTGATTCGTGGTGGACTAAGTTTTAACAACTTAGCAATATCACAATTTGACATATCCTCACGAATGCAGATGAAAACCTGTTGTTCACGGTGAGTCAGGACTTCAAGGAGTTGAGGCAGGACTTTCTCAAAATTGGCAACGGATATCTCCCAAATGAGTCTATCCACAAAACATTCGGCATTGGCATCAGGTGTATTTAAAATAAGGTTTATATCTCTCTTGTCTTCGGCATTTAGTTCCCCATTGGTATCTAAATCCATATAGGATTCGGGGCATTCACGTGCATAGCGTTTGAGTTCTTTGTGCTTCGCATTTATCAAACTCCCGCAAATCTTTGGGCGGATGAAAGTTCCAAAACTGGCACCACTTTCATGTAAAGGATTGAACGCGGGTCCTTTTTTTATGAGCGTTACGGAAGCAATTTGTATCAAATCGTCTCGAACCGCGGGGAGCGATGGTGATTCATACGCTCTACAGTTCGCGCACCGCCGCAAATCAGGTAAAAGACCGGTAATTGTTGCGTTGTCCGGTTGGAATTCACCCTCATGTGCGTAAGGTGGACATTTCGTACCTGCCAATTGACATTTCAATTTTTCCATGAGAACCTCTCCCTTTTCAAAGCATCTGTCTCTTATAGTAGAATCCGCAATTATGTTCACACACGAAAGACTACCCCTTTCTCCGCACAAGCGGGGGGAGAAAGACAGGGACAAAAGTGTGTCCATACTTATGGGTTTACTATAATATCTTGATATATCTCTTAATCTTATATAGACCTTAAATAGAAAAAGTTAATAGCAAATTGCAGATTTTTTTCTATTTTGTGCATTTTTTAGGATAATAGATATGGTTTCTACCATCAAAGAGGTTTCTGCATTACAGTTTTTAATCAGTTTAACATCTGTTCCTTGGTAAAGAGGTGTTGAAAAGCATCACAAATTGAATTTTATTAAGGATACCTTATAAAATGGGTGTTTTCAACCTTAAATTGATGGAATTAGGTTTCGGAATTAGTCGTTTTGGACTTGAAAAAAATGTTTGAAAAATTGCGATAAACCCTTGTGTAGACTGGGTTTATATGGTATAATATAGATAAGAAATTAGGGGCTGTCACCCCCTAATTGAACGCTAAAAAGCGAGTTGCTTTTTTAGCGGTTCAGTCTTATCTGATATTGTATCAGAAAACCGTCAGAAAAAGCAACTCCGATTAAGGAGTATTCTGATGGATTTAATTAAGGTGATGGAACGTTTCCCCGACCAGGAGACATGTATAGCACATTTAGAGCAGGTTCGATGGAAAGGTGAAGCGAAGTGTCCACATTGTGAGTCTACACATGTCCGTAAACGCAATGAGACGGCTACTGGGCGTATTGGACGCTGGAATTGCCATGATTGTCGTAGTACTTTCAAGGTTACATCTGGTACAATTTTTCAAGGGACGAAGATAGCACTTCAGAAATGGTTTCTGGCGATTTCGTTGATGGTAAATGCAAAGAAAAGTCTGTCGAGTTGTCAATTGGCACGCGATTTAGGTTTATAACAACGCGCTGCTTGGCATATAATGATGAATATACCCGCTGAAATGGGTAAGGATAACGTGATTTTACAAGGTATTGTTGAAGCAGATGAAACCTATATTGGTGGAAACCGCAGAAAAGGCTATGATAAAGAGGAAGGTAAACCCCGTAAGCGTGGGCGCGGCACTGCACTGCAAAAGACGCTGTTTTAGGGCTGTGGCACGCGGTGGAAAGGTGGTAGCACGATTGGTGCAGGATATTAGTGGAAAGACGATACTTGAGTTTATTAAGCGGTTTGTTAAGACTGAGGATTCTGAACTCTATACTGACCAGTATAAAGGGTATAACGATGTCGGTAAAGAGATGAAGCATGAAACGATGAATCGGAGTGAGGAATGGGTTGCTGATGGGATACATACGAATACGATGGAAGGGTTCTGGTCTTTTGTGAAGCGTGCTTGGTATGGGTCGCATCATCATTATTCAACGGGTTACACGTCCCTGTATCTCGCAGAGGCGTGCTATAAATATAACTATAGGAACACTGACAGTATTTTTGATAAATTTGTCAATGAAAGTGTGAGATTATGAGTGCTAAAGATAACCAGTCCTTTGAGGAGTATCCTTTTTGTCATCAGCGTCTGAGAGAAATGGATTTTGGGTTTCAAAGAATGGTTCACCGTTTTTCAAGGACTGAAGTATGTCAAGAGCAAAGTCCAAACCCTCATTGTAGGTGTGAAAGATGCCGATTGTATAACGAACTTCGGAACGAACCGATTGATGAGAATCGAATGGCTTATATAGAGCAACGCGAAAACTTTTGTCAATTTGATTTAGAACGAGTTCGACAAAAGTTTCAGCGTGAACGGCTAATAGGACAGAATCCATAGGTTTGGATGGTGGTTTGAATATAATCCACATGGGTTTAGTTACCTCGTAGTTGGTTGATGAGTTGTTGTCGTAGTTTCATAAGTTTCTTTAGACACCAGATGGTTGGATATATGACAAAGGGTGCGAGGAATACAATGAGGTGTGTTAATCCATACCATAACCATACAGTTGCAAAATATCCAAATCCATCTTCTACAGCGTATCTTGAAGATGATGTGAATATAAATGGCAAGGGTAAGGTTGAGAAACTGATGGCTATCCAGAAAAGTATTCTTCGCCAAGTTGGTATCTCTCTGGGTGTTATGTGCTTTGTTATCCGTCCGATTACGTAGAATATGAGTCGGAGTATGAAATACCAGAAGACTAAACTGCCTGCAAATACGATGAGCATGATATAGGGGTTTTCTGGATTCCATGCACCGATAAGAGAGAATATCACGATGTTGATGTATAAGCATGTGAATACGATTTTTGATGTAGGAGTATTCATTGTCAATACCTCTATTGCAAGATAGATAATATGAATATCAGAAACAAGAGTATCAAGATTGAAACCCAGAAACACATCTGTCGCCAAACGGGTATTTTTAAAGTATCCATTATCAATACATCTTGGTTGTTGTGAGGAGCATTGCCCCCTCACATATCACGAACTCAGTATAAAGAGTCATATTTTTTAAAATTGATTTGTGTAGCATCAAGAAGCCCTCATGTTACTTTTTTTATAGCAAGTAAGAGAAACTTATTAGTGCTTTTTAGGTTTTGCTGAAGCAGCATAACTTCCGAAAAACCGAATGTTCTTTATGGAATAGGCCAACCCGGTGTCGGTTCAGTACGGAGTGCTTCCAGTTCGTAAAGTTCTTCTACGCTAACTTCACGGCGGAGTTTTGCGGATAGGAGCGCACCACTCATAATCTCTGTAACCTTCAAACCAATATCACCATTGCTAACAGGTTGTGCATCGCTGCTGCATGCGTGAATAAAATCACGGAACTTATCTGGGAAGTGCATATCGGGAAGTTCCAACGGTGTTTCAACAAGATTTTCACGATAGCGTCTACGATTGCCCTTATCATCAGTTTCCCATTCACCTTTTTCAAGAAAGAGTTTATCGTTGCTGAATGCCCCTTTAGAACCGAAGATGAAGATACCTTGCGGTTGCCCTGCCATATTACATGACCAACCGTTTTCATACGTAAACGACATGCCGTTGGTAAATCGAACAAACACGGATGCGAACTCTTCAACGTCGTTTATCTCCTCGCCAGTGTATTCGGGCGGCATGCCGCGGTAGGCGATACCACTGATAGTTGCAGGTTGCGGTGAACCGAGCAGATAAATAGAACGGTTGATGAGATAAACCGCTGTGTCGTATAAGGTGCCGCCACCGCTGTACATTGAATTGAGAAACCACTTACCGAATCCAAACATATCCACATTGGGTCTGCCACGGACGCGGTAACTGGTGAGTCTGCCGTAGTGAACATCTCCGATTTTTCCTGAGGTGACATACTCTCGGATAGCGTAACTTCTCGGGTCAAGACATGTGCCGCCGCTCTGGTAGGCGAGTTTTACGCCTGCCTTATCGCATGCGTCGCGCATGTTTCTTGCCTCAGTTGCTGTGCGTGCCATCGGTTTTTCACAGAAGACGTGCTTTCCAGCGTTTGCAGCGGCGACTGTCGGTGCTTCATGAGCAAAGGGTGGTGTAGCAAGACTGACTGCGTCTAACTCACAATCTTTCAGCATTTTGTTGTAATCATTGAAGATTTCAACACCGTTGTCTTTATACTCAGCCCAACGTGCGGCGTTTTCTTTTAAGCGATCGCGTGCTTCTGCTGTATCCGCTTTTTCTGCATCAGCAGTAGCAGAGTTGGCGCGTGCTTCCGCACCAGAAAGCACTTCTGCGGCTCTCCGTTGTGCGTTTGCGTCAACCGTATCGCAAACAGCAACGATTTCGGCATGCTGTGGATGTGCTAAATATCCGTTGACGTGTGAGCCGGATATCATGCCGCATCCGATTAGTCCAATTTTTATTCGTTTTGGCATTGTAATGCTCCTTAGTAGTGTTCTAACAACAGCAAGTTCGTGCTCTACATTCTTTCTTTGGGATTGTCGTTATCAAAGAATCGTTTCTACAATGAACCCGATGGTGAGCGTCCGGCACCAACTTTGACGTGTGTATCTGCCAACTGAATTTCTACATGTGCAATACACTCTTGGAGGTTCTTAAAGGGAGAACTCGGATACGATTCTATGCTAAAATTCAGGTCGTTTTCGCCGAAAGTCACCATATCTACGCCCGGTTTGGCGAATTTACGGACGTTAATCACGGCATCAACAGACTCAATCTGTAAGATGAGAATGCCAGTATTGTTCCACCATTCGGCGTATTCGAGACGGTCCATACCCCGTTTAATACCGTAACCATTACTGGGTCCCCAACTCCGTTTTCCCATTTGTGGATAGTAAAAGGCATCAATGGCTTCGTCCACAGTTTCGACTTTCTCGACTTGTGGTACGACAATAGCGAGGGGGCCTAAATCTAACAAGTTGCCAATGAGATAGGCGTTACGGGTGTGTTTGATACGAAGTTGCACACCTATGTCAAATTCGTTCGCCATCGTACACAATTCAACGAGTTTGTCTTCATTTGCGGCTGCGTGCTGATGGTCGGTTCCAATTAGATCGTAGTCGTCTCGACTGAGGACGGATTCCATCTCATCGCGGGTGCAACCGAACGGAACACCGGACGCGATTTTAATCAGTTCTTGGTTGCGGATGCGTTTTTTTAAGGACATTGGAAGGACCTCTTTGGGGTTCAATCAGATTGTGAAGTCTATTATAGGTGTTTCCTGTTTTTTGTCAAGTAGTATAGTAAAATCCGAACAACCATCCCTTGTAAATTTTGGGTAATTTTGATACTCTATTATTCAACACAACAATTAACTGTGGAGAAATTAATGTATACTATTCAATCCACTTTAACCGAGGAGGAAAAGTGGTATTTTGATTTACAAGGTTTCCTTGTCTTACGGAATGTTATTCGGAAGGACGAGATTGAGGAGATGTTGAAAATACTTCAGCATTGGCTCACAATTGATGAATCTGACATCCCACCGCCGTTGCACCGTGGCAGACAAGAACCGTGCAAAACACATATAGGACATATCCAATATGGACATCGCTTGTTTCAAGACCTCGCGATGAATCCTGACATTATGCGGGTTGTAGCAGGTTTAACAATGAACGCCCCACGTCTTTTTCACAACAATTTCACGATGATGACAAAGCATGACTACCCTCAACATTTTCATCGTGATGATAGCGGGTTTAAGTTTCCATCAGGGTTCCGGAATCCGCATAACGATTATCAAGCTGCCGCGGGGCATATTTATTGTAACCATCTTGCGACATGGGTTGCATTGGTGGATGTGCCACCGGGAACAGGATTTTGTCTTGTCCCTGGCAGTCATAAATCCTTATTTCAGACACCGGAACATCTGCGTGTTCGGCACGATCCGCCGACCGCAATTACGTTACCAATGCAAGCAGGTGATGTTGCTATCTTCTCAACGAATCTACTTCATGATGCAAGTCCGTGGACAGAAGATTATCCCCGCATGAATATTTTTCAACGGTATCAACTGAGTGTCTATTTCAATGAAGGTGGAAAGGGAGGGTATCCATTTGAGGAACATCGTGATAAAATTTCGGCAGAACAGTATGAACTGGAGTCGTTTTCAAAAGAGGTGAAAGCAGCTGTCCAACGTATTTTACCAAATGGAGGTGGAGAATGAAATTAAAGGAACAGGTTTGTATCATCACAGGTGGTGGGAGTGGAATTGGTCGTGATGCTGCTCTCAAAATGGCGCAAGAAGGTGCCGAAGTTGTGATTGTTGGCAGGACAGAATCGAAGTTAGATGCTGTAAAATCTGAAATAACGGCAGCGGGTGGAACAGCGGTGCGTTATGCAGTTGATGTCGCGAACTACGATGCTGTTCAACAGATGGTTGACGATGTGCTTGAAAAATTTGGACGGATTGATGTGCTTGTAAACAATGCTGGACACAGTTCGCACAATCGTCGTCTCCTCAATACGACACCAGAAGAGACGCGCGCAGTCATTGATTCAAATCTGATTGGCACGTTTTTCTGTACGCAGGCGGTTGTGCCTACAATGCTAAAAGCGAAATCTGGTACAATTATCAATATTTCATCGCTTGCAGCGGTTACGCCAGGTCCTTTCAGTGGATTTGCCTATGGTGCTGCAAAATCAGGCGTAATCAACTTCACCGAGTTTCTTAACAATGATTTGAGGAATACAGGAATTAGGGCAAGTGTCATAATCCCAGGTGAAGTAGCAACTCCGATTCTGGACAAACGTCCGATTCCACCTGATACCGATGCGCGGACAACGATGGTAGATGTTGCCGAAACATCAGCAGCGATTCTCCTGATCGCGACTTTACCACAACGGAGCAACGTACCAGAATTGGTTATCCGTCCGACAATGCATCGCGATATGGCAGGCGAAGTTGTTGAATTGGGCGATTGATAGATTACGGTTTGTAGATTGTTGTTTCAGGATAGTAACGTGCCCACGCGAACCAGTAGATATTGACAGCAGGCAACTTTTCCAGACGCGTACCTTTTTCGTTACCCGATGTTGCCTCACCTGTGACCAGATTCCAGCGTGTTCCGGTGTTGTCTTCTACAAAATGCCCATCTTGAGAACGAAAGGTGCGCACACTTTTCCCTACGTTCCGCTTAAAGACAGCCGTTGCAAACGACTCTTTATCGTGAAAAATTAGCAACGGCACTTCACCAACCATGTCGTTAATCACGGCAGTTTTAGCAAAGTGTGTTAATGGATATGCGCGAAACTGTGTGTTATAGGGATCGAAAGAACCACTTCGCCCTGCAGCACCGTCTTGTCCTGCAGTGCCGTCTTGTCCATCAGCACCATCACGTCCATGAGCACCATCTCTGCCGGGAGCGCCATCTTTCGTCTGCACTTGAACACCAATCACGAGTGACTTATTGGGCAATCTTTTATCGGTGTATTTCGTTCCACTTACACCCGTATCCTTGCTGGTATGATACCTTTGATATGAGTCGCTATCAAGGCTTTCAAGCATCCGTCCTCTAAACGGAACTGAAAGCACGCTTGTATTAGGATAATTTGTCTTCCATGTTTTCCATGCGATTTGTGGCATGGAGGCGAGTGGTTTCAATTGCTTGCCTTTCAGTGTTCCTTGTATTGCTTTTCCTGTGATATGTGACCAGAGGGAACGCGTCTGATGGTCGTACATCAACAGGGCATCTCGCCACAATTTACCGCTGACACCGAAAGTATAGGTTTTACCTTCAAGTTCCCGGCTATACACGATAGCCGTTTTGCAGAGTGGTCACCATGTTGTAGCAATTTTCTTTCCGCCGACAACATCATTGACGATCTCGTGTCCGTTCAGCAGATAGAGTGAGTATGCATGACTTTCACCGTTGAAGTTTACACCGATGACAGGCGCATCCGCGTCTAATTTTGCTTTGGCAGCAGGTACAAATTGCGGTTTTGTGATAGCGGGGATTGCGTCAAAGGGCAGCAGGGTTCGGATTGGGTCGTTGTCATAATCTGCTGCGGTTACGCTGAGGGTGGTGACGAATAGTAGGATAAGGATAGGCGTGAAGTCCCTCAAAACATGACGGATGTTTATTATACAAGTCGTAGGCAGTTTTTGGACTGGACAATTTGATTTTTTCATTAGTATCACTCCAAAATGTAATTTCTTCAATAGTTAGTTGCGGTTTGGTGACAATTTTCTGTAACGTTTTCCTTTGATCTGCGCCAAAGCCATGAGAGCTTCAATCCGTTTCAGGTTACGAGTTTCCAATTGGCTCAACAGTGTTTGATACTCGTCAAGTTCATCACTGCCTATAGTTTCATTTTCATACTTGTGCCATAGCTGCTGATAACGTGTCTGATCTTTTTCCGGCAATCGTGAATTTTCTTGAATTATCGCCAATAGGAAGTTTTCCTTATCGGTGGACTGTATTGATGTGCAGTCGCTGTTGTGATCTTGTGTATTTGTATGTTTCATTGCTTCCATCCTCCGCTGACAGTACCGAAAAGAATTTAGGCGGTAAATGTTTGTGTGAGAGTATCAACGTTTTGATACTCCTTTTTGAGATTTAGTTTAGCATTCTATTAGATCCATGTCAAATGATAGAGAAGGTTTATTAATTTTTACACCACCTAAACGTAAAAAGTGCTATTAGCGTTTACATCCCTAAATGTAAATTAGGAAAAGATGAATCTATGTTGATTGTCATTTCTGTCAGCGCCATTCAGTTTTCGCGTTTTCTCAATATTAAGCTAAGGTCGCGACCAGGAGGTCGCTCCTACAGAGGAGAATTTTGATAGAAGTTAAGGACTATTGAGAAATTGAATGTCTCTGTGATGTCCACTTAAAAGTTGGCAGAAAATGTATGTCGTGCTATAATTCGCTAATACATAATACAGAAATCAAAGGAACATAACTAATGAGTCAAAAATCAATAGAATTGCTCGAATCATTAACACAAGCAGATGGGATCCCTGGTTATGAGGCGGAAGTGCGTGATATTTTTCGCGATGCTGTCGCTGATGTCGGTCCAATTGAGACAGACAGACTGGGGAGTATTTTCTGTACACGGGCTGGAAATGCTGAAAATCCGCGAATAGTGCTCGATTCACATTTAGACGAAATCGGTTTTGTTGTGACAAATGTAACAGATAACGGATACGTCAAGTTTCTACCGCTCGGTGGATGGTGGGCACATACATTATTAGCACAACGGGTCAACATAACAACGAAGTTAGGTAAAGTGCCGGGCGTTATCGGTTCAACGCCGCCGCACTTGCTTTCAGGATCACGCGATAAAGTTTTGGACATAAAAGACCTTTTTATTGATGTCGGTGCGGAAAACGAAGAACAGGCGGTAGAGGAGTATGGCATCTTACCCGGAAGTCCGATTGCACCTTACGGTCCCTTTATGCGGTTGAAAAATGAAAAATTGCTCACTGCCAAAGCGTTTGATAATCGCGTCGGTGTTGCACTTGTGATTGAAGCACTTTTGCGACTTGAGGAACATCCAAACACCGTTATCGGTGCAGGAAGTGTGCAGGAGGAGATAGGATTGCGAGGAGCAAAGACAATGGTTGCAAGTGTGGAACCTGACCTCGCAATTGTGCTTGAGGGACCCCCTGGCGATGATACCCCAGGATTAAGTGTCGGTAATTCTCAGGGGAAACTTGGCGAAGGTGTACAAATTCGGATAATTGATTCTTCAATGATTGTCAATCCGAAGTTGGCAGATTTTGTGATTGAAACAGCAAAGAAACATGAGATACCGTATCAACTTGGGGTGCGTCAATCTGGTGGGACAGACGGTGGTGCAATTCACCAATTCGGCAGAGGTGTGCCTTCCGTTGTGCTTGGTGTGCCATCACGTTATATCCATAGTCATGTCTCAATTATTAACATTGACGACTACAATGCCGCTTTGGATTTAACGATGCATCTTGTGTGTGAAATAGACGCATCTGTTTTAGAAGGATTTCTGTTCGGTTAGACGCTATTAAGTGTGTCTTTTGCTTGGAGGGAAACATGGCGACCTTACCAAAAGTCTCATTTTGTAATCATCAAATCAGTAAATTGTTGATTGGAGATAATCCGATTTACGGCTATTCGCATTTCAATCAACTGCTTTCACAGCATCAAAAGGAATATCATACGCCTGAGCGGGTTGTGGAAACACTCAAACGGGCAGAGGAAGTTGGCATCAATGGTTGGCAGAATAGCATGACGGACCGCTCAATGTCTGACTTACAGCGTTACCGTGATGGGGGAGGCACGATCAACTGGTTCTGCCTCAGCCAAGGTTCCCGCTGGTACGAGGATCCCGACCATGTTTTTGAAGCCGCGAAACATGATCCGATTGGTATGGCACCACACGGCGGTGGTGTTGGGCAGAGGTGTTTGCGCGAAAATAAGCTTGATTACTTGCAGGATATTCTCAAACGGATTCGCGATACTGGCGCGCTTGTCGGTTTATCGGTGCATGACCCGAAACTTGTACATATTGCTGAAGACGAAGGGTGGGATATAGACTATTATATGACGGCACTCTATAACCTACACGGTGGGAGTCAAAAGTTTACGGAAAAGTTTGGCTACGCGCCTTTAGGTGAAATTTATGCACGCGAAGACCGCGTAGAGATGAGCAATGCGATACAACGGACAGAAAAACCTTGCATCATCTTCAAAGTGCTTGCGGCAGGCAGGACAATTGGAAGTCCACAACAGATTCGTGAGGAAGTAAAATTCGCCTTAGAGAATTCTAAACCGATTGATGTGTTATTGCTGGGTATGTATCAACAATTTGGTGACCAGATTGGCGAAAATGCCACGTTGATTTCCGAACTTTGCGCGGAATTAGGATAAACCTTGTAATGCTTGTTCTGATACAACATGGAGACTGAAAATGAAGACGCGGACGTGTGGTAAATCCGGTATTGAGATTTCTCCGATGGGAATCGGCTGTTGGTCGTATGGTGGTGGTGATTACTGGGGGCCGCAGGCGCAATCGGATGTCACCACTGTAACGCATGCAGCATTGGATGCTGGTATCAACTTTTTTGATACGGCAGAGGGGTATAATGAGGGACGAAGCGAAGAAGCACTCGGTATTGCGTTGAAAGGTAGACGACACGAGGCGGTCATTGGCACAAAGGTAAGTAGACCGGACCCTGATACGATACGTGAACATTGCGAAGCAAGTCTCCACCGATTGCAAACGGATTATGTTGATATTTATATGGTCCACTGGCCCGACGATGAGATTGCCATTGAAGAGAGCATGGCGGAATTAACCCGACTACAGGAAGATGGTCTTGCTCGTGCTATCGGTGTAAGCAATTTCGGTGTGTCTCAACTCACAGCGGTACTCGAAACAGGAACAGAACTTGCCGTAAACCAACTTTGTTATAATCTTTTATCCCGCGCAATAGAGATTGAACTCCTTCCGTTGTGTCAAAAGCAGAACATCGGTATTTTGGGGTATATGCCGCTACTACAAGGTCTATTGACGGGTAAATATAAGAGCGCAGACGAGATGCTATCGGTGCATTCTCGTTTTCGTCATTTTCGAGATGACCGCCCGATGGCTACACACGGTGAGGAAGGCGCGGAGGAAGTAGTATTTGAGACACTGGAAGGTATCAGAAAGATCGCAGTGGATGAGCAGATTCCGATGAGTCGGCTGGCACTTGCTTGGGCGATGGCAAAACCGGGGATTACTTGCATGCTTGTCGGCACCCGAAATGTAGATGAATTGACAGAAAACTTGCGTGCTATTGAATGGACACCGTCTGCTGATGTGGTTGAACGTCTTGATAAATTGACTGCGCCGCTTTTAGAGAAAATGGGAGCAAATCCTGACTATTTTACGGGTAAAAGAATTCATTAGTTTCTTTTATAGTGAACTTTAGAATTAACAGGACATTTTGAGTTGTGAATCAACGCTGAATGCGCTTGGCAGAATACGCGCATGGTATTCTGCATGATTCAGCGGGAGGGAACTCCGATTCCCGACTATCAGTGAGTTTTGTGGCGATTCGGAGATCGCTCCTACAGAAATGTGTCTCTTTAATTTCAAGGTTCACCATATAAATCGGGGTTACAAACCCTGCCAACAAGAGGAAAAGAGAGGAATGGATTTATGGCTGAACAGCAAGGTTTTAAATTTAACAAAGATTTTGGAAATCCATTAGGAACAACGGCTGCTGACATAACGACAACAAATGCTGATGGCAAACCCGTTATTCCTTTGACGCAGGAACAGAAATATCTTTTTGATAAGAACGGATGGATTTTAATTCCGGGTGTGCTGACGGAGGTTGAAGTAAAGGAGATGCGAGATTTCTGCTATCAGATAAAACGGGATCCCGAAACAATAACCCCTGGGTACCACCGCAATACCTACGGTGGCCCGTTAGAGGCACTCATAGATCATCCGGCTGTTGTGGCATTTGGGAACGAATTTCTTGCATCGCCCTATCTCGCTTCAGAGACATGCTATGGGTTTCGGATGGAGATGAGTTTTATGGCGTTGCGTTCTGCAACGGACGATCCTCCCTTTGCATTTGGTCCGCATAACGGTAACGGCATGTTACGGATGCCGGGTGATTGTCATCAATACCAATGTTTGCCTGGGCAGGCTTATAGCGGTTTGACGCGCGTCGTATGGGAGCTTAATCCTGTTGAGAAAGAGGACGGTGGCACGATGTTTATTACAGGCAGTCATAAGGCTGCATATACTGCACCAGATGTGGCACACACACAAGAATGGGAATTCTGGGATACCTATTCTTGTCCTGCGGGGTCTGTCATTATTTTCACAGAGGCGATTACACATAGCGGTCAAGCGTGGCAAAATCCCGATACTGATCGGGTTGCCATTTTCAACGCATATAACTCGGTTGACAAACGGTGGTCGCTTTCACAACCACCACAAGCGTTGCTTGAAACGATGCCACCTAAACGTCAAACACTTTTCCGTGATGCTTTTGTGAAAGGCAATGTGACAGGGACAGATTTTAATATGTCGTTGTAAGTATTTCATAGTACAGCTCATATTTATATGCTGTGATAGGTGCGGTTAGGAAACCGCACCTACCGGAGTGTTTTCATATTTTAGATTTTACTATAACTGTTCTATAAACGAATTCTTGATCGTAACAAGGACAACATAAATATGACACCGAAGCAACGTTACTTATTTGATGTAACCGGTTATCTTCATTTGGAAAACGCCATTACTGGCGATACGTTAACGGAGGCTGCTGAGGCGGTTGATAGATATATTACAACACCGCCCGATGAATTGCCATCGGGGTTTGAACAACGGGGACTCCATCAGCACGGGTTCGCTTTTGACAAATCGCTTGAGTGTTTGACGATGCATGCTGCGCTATGGCCGATTATCAAGGAGTTGACGGATAATCAGCCTCGGTTTGGTAGAGGTTCGCTCAAGCACGACAAACATGATTTGTGGAAAGCGGGAGAAAATGCACATGTGAATCCGGGTGGACTGCATTGCGCGCGTGATGACTACGGATGGTATAGCACCCGCTATGAAGCGAGTAACGGACGTATCTACTGCGATAACTTTGTCTGCTTTCCTTATTTTACGGATGTCTATCCAGGGGATGGCGGTCTCATCGTGATTCCCGGGTCACATAAGAGCGAGTTTGATCGTCCGAAGCAACTGCTGACACTTGACGAAGCGGATGGGATTGATCCGATTGATGACCCTGTTTTTGTGAATATCACACCGAAGGCGGGCGATATTGTGATTATTTCGGAGTTGCTAACGCACGGGGTGCTGCGGTGGAAACCGAAGGATCGGGATAGGCGGTTTCTCGTTTTGCGGTATTTTCCACAATACGCTGGCAGGCATGGCTTACCGCAACCTATTCTGGATCGGTTGTCTCCTGAGACGTTGGAATTGGTGGCATCTGAACCTTATGGGCATATCAAGGAGATTGTGAAGCAGGATGCAGTTACGCTGACGGTTTAAGGTGGTTAGTTTCGCTTACAAAGTGCCAAACCAATACCGAACGGTACATAGCATTCAGTAGGATTTATAACACTGTGGTAGTCAACAACCATCTTGATATTTTTCGTAAACAAGTTATCGTATTTGTTAACAACATGTTCAATCTGCAAGACAAACCATTCTTGTAATGACAGGAGTTATGCGAAACTCGCGCATAAAAAGGAATATTCAATGAAACATAGAGATAAATTATTGTGGACATTCCCCCGAGTTGCTATTATTGTTCTTCTCCTCTTTTACACCATAAACACCGCACCTGCCCAAACTACACTGCCTGCCGAGGATATTGCCGAAAAAGCGTTAGCAGCGACGGTATACTTGGAAATGAAAGATACAAACGGCAAAACTTTGGGCATTGGCAGCGGGTTTTTTGTGAAACCGAACCTAATTGCTACGAACTACCATGTGATTGAGGGTGCAGCAAAAGGCACTGCAAAGTTAGTTGGCACGTCCACCACATACAACATTGAAGGCGTTACAGCAACTGAGAAAACAAATGACCTGGCACTCGTCAAGGTAATTGCGTCCGGTATCAAACCGCTTTCTCTTGGTGGTAGCGACAAGGTTCAGGCTGGGGAGACTGTCTATGTCACTGGGAATTCGAAAGGTTTGGAAGGCACGTTCTCAAATGGGATGATCAGCAGAAAGCGAAGTGAAAACACAAAAAAACGACTCAGGATTTTACGAGGAAGCACACGCGGAATGAAAGGATTAGCCCCCATTGCAGTAGGAAGCAGTATTTTCCCAGGAAGCAGTGGCTGCCCCGTGCTAAATAAAAAAGGTGAAGTAATCGGCGTGTTCTTTATGACGCTTGAGAGCGGAGATATTCTCAATTTTGCGATCCCATCAGAAACTCTTAAGAAACTGATGAAGCAGTCAAAACCGGTAAAACCGTTGTCGCAAGAAAAACAATCTATATCTGCTGAGACCTATCTCTTGTGGGGCAATGTGAAGTACGATTTAGGTAATTATGCCGGTGCCATCAAAGACTATACAGCAGCTATCCAGCTCAAACCCGATTTTGTTAATGCATACATCAATCGGGGATATGCGAATGGTAGGTTGCAATACCCTGGTGCAACGATTGCGGATTATATCGCGGATGTTGACACTGCTATCAGGCTCAATCCTGATAATGCCTATACATACTACAATCGGGGACTTATGAAGGGTAGGTTTGGACAATACGCTGATGAGATAGCGGACTATGACACTGCTATTCGCCTCAAACCCGATTATGCCGATGCATACCTCAGTCGGGGAGATGCAAAGGTTTCGTTAGAACAACACAAGGCATGGATGAAGGTTGAGTTAGGATACTACGCTGCTGCGATTGCGGATTATGACGAAGCTATCCAGCTCAATCCTGATGATGCCTATGCATACCACAAGCGGGGATATACGAATGTTATGTTAGGACACTACGCTGCTGCGATTTCAGATTTTGACATCGCTATTCGCTTCAATCCTGATTATACCTATTCATACTACTTTCGGGGACATGCGAAGGCTTGGTTAGGACAATACGCTGCAGCGATTGCGGATTATGACGAAGCTATCCAGATCGAACCTGATGCTGTCTATGCATACTACAGTCGGGGAAATACAAAAAGTCGGTTAGGACAGCACGCTGCTGCGATTGCGGACTATGATACTGTTATTCGGCTCAAACCCGATGCTGCCGATGGATACTACAATCGGGGACTTGCGAAGGCTCAGTTAGGACAACACACTGCAGCGATTTCTGATTATGACATTGCCATCCGACTCAAACCTGATTATGTCGAAGCATACTACGTTCGGGGACTTTCAAAAGCTCAATTAGGTCGTAGTCTGGAAGCGAAGCAAGATTGCCTTACTGCTTTACGGTTTGCGATAAAAGCAGGGGATGTAGATGCTAAAACTAAAACCGAGAACGCACTGCGTATTCTTAATGAGTGATGGGGAAGGGCACGTTCAAAGTTTGCCTACCGGAGAATAGAGAGGTTTACGATTACGAATTACCCGCAACTTTAATACGATTTTGTGCGCGGGCGAGGGATGCTTCTGCGCGGGGGCGATTCAGGTCGGGGGAATCAGTGGAAAGTTGCTCTTTGGCACGTTCAAGTGCGCTTTCGGCACGTGCTACGTCAATATCCGATGCCCATTCTGCTGTTTCAACCAATGCGGTGACACCGGTGCGCAGCACTTCAAAAACCCCGCCACTTGTTGCCATTAAACGTGGCGTATCCGTTTCGTTGATACGGATTTCACCGACATCTAACGCTGTAAGGAAAGGGATGTGTCCATAAAGAATCTGGAAGTTGCCTTCGATTCCCGGCGCGTTAACGCTGGTCACATCGCCTTCATATATTAATTTTTCTGGTGTCCGAATTTCAAGGTGAAAACTTCTGTTTTGCATATCTTCGTTGTTCTATAGTAATTTGTAGCACAAACTGTTAGTTTGTGTCATATTCAGCGCAAACTAACAGTTTGCGGTACAGAAGGGATGTTAATTTCTCTAATCTGCGGCTTCTTCTAATTCTGCTTCTTTTGCTTGCTCAAATGCTTCGTCAATCGTGCCGATATAACGTAGCGACTGTTCAGGCAGTTCATCGCAATCACCGTTAAGAATTGCTTGGCATCCTTGCACGGTATCCTCAATTTTGACATATTTGCCTGCGCGGCCAGTGAAACGTTCCGCCACAAACATCGGTTGTGTGAGAAACATCTCTATCTTCCGTGCCCTATTGACAACCAGCTTCTGATCATCCGACAATTCATCTACACCGAGGATAGCGATAATATCTTGCAGGTCACCATATTCCTGTAACACCTGCTTGACTCTAAATGCAGTCTGGTAATGTTCTTCGCCTATAATCTCTGCCGTGAGAATACGCGAACTTGAGGTGAGCGGATCCACTGCTGGGAACCTCCCCTTCTGAACGATGCTACGTTCCAATCGTGTTACAGCGTCAAGGTGTGCAAAAACTGATACAACAGCTGGATCGGTATAATCATCAGCGGGAACATAGACCGCCTGGAATGAAGTGATTGACCCGTGTTGCGTAGAGGTGATGCGTTCCTGCAGTTCACCCATTTCTGTTGCAAGTGTTGGTTGGTAACCGACAGCGGAGGGCATCCGACCGAGAAGTGCTGACACCTCACCACCTGCCAGTGTGAAACGGAAGACATTATCAATAAAGATGAGAACGTCTTGTCCCTGCTGGTCACGGAAGTATTCCGCCATAGAGAGACCCGCAAGTCCAACGCGGAGACGGGCGCCTGGCGGTTCGTTCATCTGTCCGAACACCATCGCTGTTTTGTCAATAACGCCATATTCGTCAAGTTCAAGCCAGAATTGGTTACCTTCGCGTGTGCGTTCACCGACACCACAGAAGACGGAATAACCGCCGTGTTGTGTTGCGATGTTGTAAATCAGTTCAGCGACCAAAACGGTTTTACCGACACCAGCACCACCGAAAAATCCGACTTTTCCACCCCGAACAACTGGTTGAATCAGATCGATAACTTTGATGCCTGTTTCTAACATTTCGGCAACTGTGGTAAGTTCTGCCTGTGGTGGCGGTGGTCTGTGAATAGAGTATCGTTCGTCTTCACCGACATCGCCTCTTTCATCAATGGGTTGACCTGTAACGTCAAAAACGCGCCCGAGCACTGCATCACCGACAGGGACAGTGATTGGACCGCCTGTGTCCGTTGCGAGCGTGCCACGAACTAATCCATCGGTTGTGTCCATAGCGACTGCACGTACACGATTTTCACCTAAGTGCTGCTGAACTTCAAGCACCAACTCGCTTCCATCGTAACGTTGAACTTTCACAGCGTTTAGGATATCCGGCAGTTTGCTTTCCGAAAAATCTATGTCTACTCGTGCGCCGACAACTTCTAATATTTTTCCTTGGTTCATGAGAGATTCCTTTTTATTTAGAGTAGTTATGATTTACAATCGCGCTACAAACGGTTGTTTTTATTCATGAGAAGCAATCATCAAGAAGTGAATTAAATCTCACTTTTTTAGAAAAACATGGTATATTAGACAAACTAAACAACCTACCAGAAGTAATGTGTTTACCAACGTAAGTAGCAAAACATATTGCAGTATAACAGAAGAAAGTCCACACCCACTAAAAGAGAAACCCAACCAAACTATACCTAATAAAATCAGTCCCGTTTTGCCACAACGTTTTATATTTTTCATAGGCAGAATCCTAAATTCTTAAATCGGTTCCAACCATTCCTATGATTAACCTTCCAGTGCAGCTGCGCCACTGACAATTTCCGATATTTCCGTTGTAATCTGTGTTTGACGTGCCCTGTTGCGTTGTAAGACTAATTCGTCAATGAGTTCTTTTGCCTTTTGTGTGGCGTTTTCCATTGCTGCCATTCGCGCTGCTTGTTCTGCCGCGTTTGAGTCTAAAAGCACTTTCCACATCTGCATGTTCAGATGTTTACCGAGCAGCATTTCAAAGAGTTCTACCTGTCCCGGTTCGTAGATATAGTCTAAAAATAACGTATCGCCTTCTGGTTCTATTGGCTCTAATGGCAGTAGTTGTTCAACAAGCACCGTCTGGAGAATAGCTGATTTGAAGTTATTGTAGATAACCTCAACCTTGTCAATCGTTTTGTCAATATAGAGGTGTTCAAATTCGTGGACAACGTCAACAGCCGTTTGGAATTCAAGTTGGCGGAAGATATTGATGTATGAATCTGTGATGTCGTAGCCGCGTCTGTCAAAATGCTCTTGTGTGCGTCTGCCGATGCAGATAAGCGTCACATCAGCACCGCTATCTTGGTAGTGCTGTATACGTTCTGTGGTTGTTCGGATGACGTTGCTATTGAAACTACCACATAAGCCGCGATCGCCAGAAACTGAGATGATACAGACATGCTGGACCTCACGCTCTTCAAGCAAGGGATGTGTTAACGCCTCTGCCTCAACGTCCATCTGTGAGATGAGGTGTCCGAGAATCGTGTTGAGTTTATCTGCGTAAGGACGCGTTGCAGTGATATTTTCTTGGGCACGACGGAGTCGCGCTGCAGCAACAACACGCATCGCATCTGTTACCTGCTCAATGTTTTTTATACTGACGATACGGCGCCGAATTTCTCGTAATGTTGCCATTGTTATTCACCTTCTGTGGGCGTTTCCTCTGCTTCTGTGCCTGCTTCCTCTGCTGGCGGCACTTCCTCAATTTGCGGTTGCGCTGGCGGTGTATCACTCCAATTTTCTTTGAATGTCTTTGCTGCAGCGTGCATGGTTTCAAGCAATTCATCACTCAGCAAACCAGTTTCTGCGATTTCTGAGAGGAGTTCTGCATGATTCCTGTCCAGGTATTGCAGGAATTCAGATTCAAACCGAGCGACTTCTGACTCAGGAACATCGTCTAAATAGCCGTTTGTGCCACAAAAGATAGAGGCAACTTCCCGCTCAACAGGCATCGGTTGATATTGCGGTTGCTTCAACAATTCTACAAGCCGTGTGCCGCGTAGGAGCAGAGATTGCGTTAACGCGTCCAAATCCGATCCGAATTGAGCAAAGGCAGCAACCTCTCTGAAACTCGCGAGGTCAAGTTTTAGTGTGCCAGCAACTTCATCCGATTTCATCGCTTTGACCTGTGCATCACCCCCAACACGCGAAACGGACGTACCGACATCAATAGCGGGTCTCACGCCTTGGTTAAACAGATCCGTTGTGAGGTATATCTGCCCATCTGTGATGGAGATAACGTTTGTTGGGATATAGGTTGTCAAATCACCTTCAAAGATTTCAATAATCGGTAGCGCGGTGAGAGAACCTCCGCCCAAATCGTCACTGAGTTTTGCAGCGCGTTCTAATAGGCGTGAATGTAGATAGAACACATCACCAGGATATGCTTCACGTCCTGGCGGTCTACGTGAAAGTAGTGACATTTGTCGGTATGCCCATGCATGTTTTGTCAGGTCATCGTAGATGATAAGCGCGTGTTTACCGTTATGACAGAAATATTCCGCCATTGAAGTGCCAGAGTAGGGAGCGAGGTATTGCAGCGGCGATGGCGCACTTGCGGGTGCTGAGACGATGGTAGTATATTCCATCGCATTATGTTCGCGAAGGGTATTTGCCACTTGTGCCAGCGTAGACCCTTTTTGCCCGATAGCGACATAGATGCAGTAGACATCTGTGTTCTTTTGGCTGAGGATAGCGTCTATTGCGATCGCTGTTTTGCCGGTTCGGCGGTCACCAATAATGAGTTCTCGTTGTCCTCTGCCGATGGGTGTTAAACTATCAATAGCCTTTAAGCCTGTGTAAAGTGGTTCGCTGACGGGTTGCCGTTGGACAATGCCTAACCCTTTCTGTTCCACAGGGAGTCGGTGTTCTGTATGAATGTCTCCCAAGCCATCAATGGGTTTTCCGAGTGCATCAACGATCCGTCCCAAGAGTGCCTCACCGACAGGCACTTCAGGTAGCCTGTTTGTGCGTTTAACGGTATCGCCTTCATGTATAAGTTGGTCTTCGCCGAACAGCACACAACCGACGTTGTCTTCTTCAAGGTTAAAAGCGATGCCGTAAATATCATTAGGGAATTCAATCATTTCGCTTGCCATTGCGTTGGCAAGCCCATGCACCCGTGCGATACCATCGCCTACTTCCAGCACAGTACCAGAATCGTAGACATCCACGTCTTGTTCAAACTGTTGCAGCTGCTGTTTTAATATATTCGATATTTCGTCCGGTCGGACTTCTCTTGCCATATTTTCAATCCTCTGTGGAATCGCAATTGTCTTTATTCATAAGCGGAAACCTGTGAATTAGGAATAGCACCATTTATTTATGTCAAGAGCGGTTAGGAAACCGCTCCTACCACAGTATATAAATTAATTACCCTTTTGCGAGTTGTCGTTTTAAACGTTGGAGTTGTGTTGTGACACTTGCATCAAAAACGGTATCACCTAACTGTACTATGAACCCACCCTGAATTTGTTCGTCAGTTTCGGCTTCCAACCGCACCTGTTTTCCCGAATATGCGCTTAACTGTTGGACAAGTTGATGCTCTTGGTTTTGCGTAATCGGTACTACTGTTGTCACTTTTGCGACAACCCTGCCAGCAGCTTCATCAACAATCGCAGAAAAGACATCCATTATTGCGACAAGATAACGTTCGCGTTGCTTTAATGCAAGCAGTTTAAAGAAGTTAATCGTCAACGGATGCATGCCATCGGTGAATAGCTGCTGAAATGTGTCGCTTTTAATTTGTGGAGTCAGCAGAGGCGAATTAATAAATTGTGTGAATTCCTCTGACTGATCAATCAACTCTCGCAGTTTTTCAATATCAGCGATAATAGATGCCAAAGCATTTTGTTCAGTAGCTGCTTCATATAGCGCGCGCGCATAAGGTTTTGCGACCCGAATGTCTCTCATTGTCCGTTTTTACCTATAATTAATGGGACACTTCTGTAGCGCAAACTGTTAGTTTACGGACTAATATACACAAACTAACAGTTTGTGCTACGACTTCTATTGTCCGTTATGTTTCCAAAACAAACTTATCAAAGTGTTCCAACAATTTTAAAGTTCACTATAGATGTCAAAAAAGACAATCTATTGATGTGAATCCGCTGACAGCCTGTTAATAGATGCATCAATAATATTTTGGTGTCTCTCAGGGGTCAGTTCCGCACTGATGATTTTACCCGCTGCGTCAATCGCGAGTTCAGCAACAACACCACGCAATTCCGAGATAGCTTCATCTTTTTCACGCTGAATCTCAGCGCGTGCTCTTACGATCTCATATTCAGCCTCTTGCCGTGCTTGTGCAACAATTTGCTGACGTTCGGTGTTTCCTTGCTCAATAGCGGCCTGGATTTTTGCCTGCGACTCGTTTTCAATGTCGCCTAAACGTTGCCGTGTTTCAGTGGTGAGTCGGTCCAATTCTTCTCGGTCAGTTTTCAATTGTTCCAACTGGGTCACGATTTCAGTGCGGCGTTCATCTAAAAGCCCACCTACCTTGCCGAAAACGAATTTCCAAAGCACCAAGAGTACAACAAGGAAACCGATGACTTGCATGATGATCGTCTTCGGATCAATCCCAAGTAAGCCTAAAAGCCCACCTTCGGCGGGAGCATCCGCTGCGAATACACTGGTGAGACACATCCCCATTAAAATGAGACAACATGCATATATCTTTTTTCTCATGAGTTTTTGGACTCGCTAATAGATCCCAACTTTTTGGGGCATTTTTTCTTAGATGCCCCAATATGTTGGAGGTTGCATTTATTCGTTTTCGCCTGTGTCTTCCATTTCAACACCGTTAGCGGCGTCTTCCTGCACCTGTTCAACCTGCGCTTTTCCAGCTTCGGCATCAATCATTCCTCTCAGCATATCACCTTCGGGAAGTTTTGCCTGCAAGATAAAGAACATTAAAAGTGCGTAGATAACAAGCGATTCAATGAGAGCCAAACCGATAATCATCGCAGTTTGAATTTTTCCAGATGACTCAGGTTGACGCGCAATACCTTCAAGAGCAGTACTTGTTGCTTTTCCTTGCGCCGTTGAAGCAAAAATAACAGCGATCGGCAACCCTAAAGTTACACCAAACGCTAACACTGCTAAATAAATCATGAAATGTCCTCCTTGGACGAATAGGGACAAGTTAAACTTGCCCGTAGAAATTAATGATGCGCTTCATGCGCTTCCTCGTCGTGTTCTATGAACAGCACGATATAGATAGATGTTAAGATAGTAAAAACGAATGCCTGCAAAAAGCCAGCAAACAACCCAAAGAACAGCATTGGTATCTGAACTGGTATTGGGAGAAAGAATGATCCTATGGTAATCGTTCCCAGAGCTGTGAGTTCAATAACAACCGATTTTTCGCCAAAAATATTCCCGAAAAGCCGGACAGCAAGTGAACCCGCACGCGATAACTGCGCAATAACTTCAAGTGGGAACATCAAAATCCCTAACAACGGGGGATCACCAGCTAAATGTTTCAGATAGCCTCCTATCCCAAGCTCTTTAATAGCGATAATTTGAACGCCTAATACAGCCGTTATACCGAGGGCAAGCGTTGTGTTCAAATCTGCTGTCGGTGGTTGGAGCCCCGGAATGATTCCAAGAAAGTTCAGGAAGAGAATGAAGATGAAGAGAGAGCCAACGAATGGGACATACTTTTTACCGTGGTCGCCTAATATACCTCCGAAGAAGTCCGTGATACCTCCGACAAACACCTCTAATAGGGTTTGCCCTTTTCCTTCGGGTATCCGTTTTAATTTCCGGGTGACGAAGATAAAAAACAGTGTTAAGACGACAACCGCAAAGTATGTGTTGGGAATTAGATCCGGTTGATGCCACCGAGTCGGTTCAGGGATCATTTCATCGGGTAACAACTTTGAAATCGGAGAGAGCAAACTACGGTGGCCATTGTCGGCTGCGAAACTCCCGACTACAGTAGCCAAAGTGAGTCCGGCAACCGAGCATATAAACGATATTTTTTTCATACGTTGTCTTTGATATTTCTTAAATTTGGGATTACTTTACCAACCCTTTTTTTAAAGTAGACTTGTTAGATTTTTTATGGTTGATCTGGATCTTTTTTTCTCAGAATAGTTATCATCAAACCAATTGCTTTGATAATGATAGCACCTTGTACTAAAACAATTCCTCCACCGAATGCGTAAATATTCATCCACTTCATTTTAAACAAGAAAAAGAGTAGCACACCGAGTACTGTATATTTGCCGAGAGCGATGAAACCGAGCAAGTACTTTGTTTTTTGCGTTTTTCCCGGGCGAATCAGTCTCCGAATTACGAATTCAATCGACCAGAACAGACTTAAGCCGATTGTGCTACCAATCAGAAAACTGGGGAGTGCGGGACGTTTGATACCTAACAATATACCTGCAATAACCACGGTGAGGCAAATTGTTAAAATATAAACTTGTCGAATAAACCGGTCACCAAATTCAAGTGTGGGACCCATTTATGTAGGTGACTCCTTTGTCAAAATAACGGAGAATCTATGCTGATTCTCGAAAGTATCAGAGATTATCCTCTTCAGTGTCTTGTGCTTTTTGTGCAGCTTCACGTTGTTGTTTTTCCATGCGTTCCATTTTCCTGTTCGATCGCGCTATTGATCGAAACATTTCCATGAATCCAGCAGCGACACCGAGTACAAACCCGATGTATGATCCGATTTCTGCGTAGCCTAATTTCCCTCCAATCCATTTTCCTCCGAAATAACCGATAGTAATAGCAAGCGCAAGTGTTATTCCGATCGAAGCGAGGTCAAACATCCCTATATTTTCATGTTTGAATTGGTCTAACCGTCGTTTAAACATGACGTTTACTCCCACAAAATGAAAATGATGTTAGAACAGATTTCCTCCTTAAGCAACGCTATAAATTATACTACAAGATTTGTGTTAATGCAAAAATTTTGACACAATTTCTATATTAAAATTTTTATTTTCTTTGTATTAAAACTGCCCAATGTGTTTCGGTTGGTGCGGTTAATGTTATACTATCGCTGAACGGGATTTCCACCTCTTTTTTCCATTCGCTTTTGCGGATATTTACCCATCGGACTGTTACCGTTTTAGCATCTGACTTTCCGCCAGCACCCAGGTTGAGATCTACTGAGCCACCTTTTGGAAAATAGACAGCATATTCCTTTCCGGGATTTGCGAAGGTGTATGCTTCGTTTTCTTTTCTGTTGGAAAGCAGGTCATTGTGCGGCTCACACTTAAACACATCCATTTCGTTTGTGATCATTCGCATACTCTTGATGCTCGCTTGTGCAGTTTCGGTCAAACCGAGTCCGTTAGGCGGACGGTGGAACCTTGCTGTTGCCAGTCCACCGAAGATATTTCGCCAGAACCGTTCCAACCCATTTCGCGTCGTACCGTATTTTCCAGTATCAGCACCGTAAATCTTGACATTATTGATGGGGCGTATCGGTGAAAGTTCTGCCCGATATTTTTGTGCATTATCCCAATGTGTCTGCTGCTTCTGCATGTTATTCTGTGATATATCACAAAAGGAATATATTTCTGGGTGATCTTTTGTATTTCGATGTTGTTCATGGTACAATTCCCACGGATTCCAACTCTCAGTCGTTTCAACGCCACGTCCAACCTCGGCTGCTCGCTTTTTGATATAGGTTGACCAGTATTCACCCCATGCAGGCGTAACTGCTGTCTCGTTGTCCATACAGTAGAGTATGTGTCCATAAGGAAGCGTTTCTGAAAGAAGTTTATCCACATATTTTTGTTGATATTTCAGTACGATTTTCTGATTGTTCTTTTTCGGCACAGACCTGAAAAAGTTATTTTCTGTTGCAACAGGATGGGTTTTGACGACAAGGGGCAATCCTGTTTCCTCAGCGGTATAATTGCTATTATTTTTTGGATTGAATGGATTGACATCCCAATAATCTCTATAATAGTTGAAAGTTGCCCACACTTCAATTTGGACGATAATATCCATCTCGTGGGTCCATTGGATGAAGTTACGAAAACGCGTCCAGAATTCATCGCTCCACTGATTTAAGTCATACAGATCACCGACTTTTTTGAAGGGAGGCACATCGACTGCTTCAGTCCATCCCATCGTAGACCTAACATAGTTTCCACCGACAGACTTTAGCAGTTCAAGATGCTCTTTGAGATTCGGTATCTGAAACAGGTTGTCTTCAACTGAACCGCCGATGAGCAGAACGGGTTTGCCTTTATACTGCCAGTAACGTGGGTTTTCTTTGTAAATCTGGATTCTGTTTTTTTTCATCTCTGTATCCCTTTTGGCTTTGCTATCCCATGCTACTGCTGAGCAAATGAAAGCAAATATTAGCAGCGTCAACACAAACTCGCTACCTAAATGTGGTCGCCACAAGTTGTTCACAAGATTGCCTCTTAAATATGGATACATCTCATTTTACTTGAACCAAAACTGCCCAATGCGCTTCGGTTGGGGCAGTTAATGTTATGTTATCGCTGAAAGGGGTTTCCGCTTCTTTCTTCCATTCGCTTTTACGGATATTTAGCCATCTGATTGTTACCGTTTTGGTATCTGTCTTCGCATCAGCGCTTATGTTTAGGCCTACTGAACCACCTTTTGGAAAATAGACAGCGTATTCCTTTCCGGGATTTGCGAAGGTGTATGCTTCGTTCTCTTCTCTGTTAGAGAGCAGGTCATTGTGGGGTTTGCACGTGAAAGCGTCCATTTCGTCAGTAATGGTTCGCATACTTTTGAGGTGTGCTTGTGCGATTTTGCTCAAACCAACACCAATGTCGGGACGGTGAAACCGTGCTGATGCAAATCCGCCGAAGATGTTTCTCCAAAATCGCTCTAATCCATCTCGCGTACTACCAAATTGTCCACCATCAGCACCATAAATCTTAATATTATTGATGGGACGAATCGGAGAAAGTTTAGCGCGAATTTTCTGAGCGTTATCCCAATGCCGCTGCCGTTTTTGATGGTTATTCTGTGATATATCACAGAACGAGTAAGTTTCAGGATGGTCAAATGTTGCTTTGTGTTTATCATGTGACAAATCCCACGGATCCCACATCTCAGTTGTTTCTACCGCACGCCCAGCTTCCTTTGCCTTCTTCTGAATATACGTCGCCCAGTATTCACCCCATGCAGCTGTAACAGCAGTCTCGTTGTCCATGCAGTAGAGTATATGTCCGTAAGGAAGTGTCTCGTCAAGAAGTTTATCTACAAACTTTTCCTGATACTTTAAGACAATTTCTTGATTACGCTCTTTCGGTACAGACCAGAAAAAGTTATTACCCGTTGCAACAGGATGGTCTTTGACAACAGTAGGTAACCCTGTTTCCGCTGCTGTGTAATTGCTGTTATTTTTTGGATTAAAAGGATTGGCAGCCCACGGCTCTCGGTAATAGATGAAGGTTGACCACACTTCAATCTGGACGATAATATCCATCTCATGAGTCCATCTGATGAAGTTACGAAAACGCGTCCAAAATTCGTCATCCCACTGATTTAAGTCGTATTTCTCACCGACTTTTTTGTGGGGAGGGACATTGCCTTCATCAACCCAACTCATTGTAGAGCGCACATAGTTGCCACCAACTGATTTCAAAAGTTCAAGGTGTTCTCTGAGATTCGGTATCTGAAATAGATTGTCCTCAACTGACCCACCGATGAGTAGGACTGGTTTGCCTTTATATTGCCAGTAACGTGGGTTTTCTTTGTAAATCTGGATTCTGTTTTTTTCTATCTCTGTATCCTTTTTGGCTTTGATATCCCATGCTACTGTTGAGTAAACAAATATGGATGTAAGTAGAACCAACACAAATTTATTGCCAATTAAGCGTGGTTGCCACAGGTTTTTCATAAGATCGTCTCTTAAGTTATGAATTCATCTCATTTTACTTGAACCAAAACTGCCCAATGTGCTTCGGTGGGTGCGGTTAATGTGATGCTATCGCTGAACAGGATTTCCGCTTCTTTCTTCCATTCGCTTTTACGGATATTTAGCCATCTGATTGTTACCGTTTTGGTATCTGTCTTCCCATCAGCACTTAGGTTGAGGTCTACTGAACCACCTTTTGGAAAATAGACAGCGTATTCCTTTCCGGGATTTGCAAAGGTGTATGCTTCGTTTTCCTCTCTGTTGGAAAGCAGGTCATTGTGGGGTTTGCACGTAAAAACGTCCATCTCATCTGTAATGGTTCGCATACTTTTGAGGTGTGCTTGTGCGACTTTGCTTAAGCCGACGCCACTGTCGGGACGGTGGAACCGTGCTGATGCAAATCCACCAAAGATATTTCGCCAGAACCGCTCCAATCCATCTTTTGTACTGCCGAATCGTCCACCGTCAGCACCGTAAATCTTAATATTATTGATGGGGCGGATCGGTGAGAGTTTCGCCCGAATTTTCTGGGCGTTATCCCAATGCCGTTGCCGTTTCTGATGGTTATTCTGTGATATATCGCAAAACGAGTAGGTTTCAGGATGGTCAAACGTGGCTTTATGTTTATCATCGGATAAATCCCACGGGTCCCACATCTCAGTCGTTTCAGCGACACGTCCGGCTTCTTCTGCTTTCTTCTGAATATATGTTGCCCAATATTCACCCCATGCAGCCGTGACAGCAGTCTCGTTGTCCATACAGTAAAGTATATGCCCGTAAGGAAGTGTCTCGTCAAGAAGTTTATCTACAAACTTTTCCTGATATTTCAAGACGATTTCCTGATTGCGTTCTTTCGGTACCGACCAGAAAAAGTTGTTTTTTGCTGCAACAGGATGGTCTTTGACAACAGTAGGTAACCCTGTTTCTTCTACTGTGTAATTGCTGTTATTTTTGGGATTGAAAGGGTTCACATCCCAATTCTCTCGGTAATAAGTGAAGGTTGCCCACACCTCAATCTGGACAATAATATCCATCTCGTATGTCCATGTGATAAAGTCACGAAAACGCGTCCAAAATTCATCGTTCCATTGATTTAAGTCGTATTTGTCCCCGACTTTTTTGAAAGGTGGTATATCACCTTCATCATTCCACCCCATCGTAGACCGCACATAGTTGCCACCAACCGATTTCAACAACTCAAGATGCTCTCTGAGATTCGGTATCTGAAACAGGTTGTCTTCAACTGAACCGCCGATTAGTAGAATGGGTTCGCCTTTATACTGCCAGTAACGCGGGTTTTCTTTGTAAATCTGGATTCTGTTTTTTTCCATCTCTGTATCCTTTTTAGCCTCGGTTTTCTGTGCTGTTGAGCAAAGTGCAACGAATATGAGCATCACTAACAGTAACCTACCAATAGCGAAGTATGGTCTGCACAGACTTTTCATAAAATTGTGCCTCCAAAAATAAAGGGACATAACGGATTATTTTAGCAAAATATTTTTGCACTGCTGTAGGCTTGGTTTGATGAAGAAAAAATAATAATTCGGTAATTTCCTAATAATGCTCGGTGCGGTTAGGAAACCGCACCTACCGGGCCTGGGGAATTCAGAATTACTTATTAAATACTTAAACTTCATGAAACAGCGTCTGCCCAAGAAGCATGCACATATTATATCATGAGGATTAGGGCAAATAACCAGTCCATTCATGAACAGCACACGGATATCCGTGAAAATCCTAAAATGCACGGATAACTTTTGCTATTAGACGTTGTTTGAATTCTGGGGCGTTTGGGTCACCGAGGATGATGAAAAAGTCGGTGCCAGCATAGCCAGAGCGGCGTAATGCGAAGTAGATATTGATGCTTTCTGCTTGCCAGATTAAACGGCTACCAAGGCTTAAGGCGGGGCTGAAATCGTAACCGAGGGTGAGAATCTGTTGGTAGCGTCTTTCAAAATGCCATTGGATACTGGAGGAGAGTCCTGCAGTGAAACCGTAAGCACGGAGATTCAGATTTCCACTGATACGATGAAGCCGCTTATCTGCCTGTTCTCCCCAGTTATAGCTAACATTGACATTGTTGAACTGATCTGAGGTGCGTGCTCTTAATCTGATGCTAAAAACGTTATCAGTGAATTCTTGGAATCGTCCACCAAACCAGTTAATAGAAAGTCCGTAATCGCTATGTGTTGAGAAATTTGAAAAGACTGAGAAGTCTTGCTGAAACAGCTCACCTTCGTAAGTGTTAGCAGCTATGAAATTCGCCCCAACGAAAATACTACGGATTAATCCGTGCCGCCATTCGTTTGAGATAATTCCTTCTAAACCGCCGCCACGGATGCCGGTGAACGGTCGATAGCCGAGGTTATTTACGAAATCTGGATCCACAAAATACCCGAATAACGTTGATTGAAAAAGCGAACCGTTGTATTTTACATAGGCATCTCCTGTTCTTCCATCTGAGTTTCCCTCCCAAGTTTGGGTGAAACTTGATTCCGCTGAAAACTTACCGTGTCTAACACTACCTGAAAGGTGTCCTACACTGTTTGTATCTGTATCGGGACGATGGTGCGATAAGAACCCCGCGATGATGTGAGATGTTGCCGTTAAGGATTGTTTTGCGCGTAGAATAAAGTTCTGATTGTTGCGATGATAAGTGCCTAAGGTGCCTATTGATGTGTTTTTTGCTACTTTCCCAAAGAGCTTAAGCCCTCCATCCATATCCATTATTCGTCGCGAATAGAAAAGGTTGCCGAGATGATAGACATTTCCACCTTCGGAAAAGAAAGGACGTCGATCCCCTACGTAGCGTTCACTATAAGAGAAATCAATCCCTTCAACATCTTGTTCAATGTTATCAAAATCGGGGTTAGCCGTGCCGATGAGACGTAGTTGTGGCGTAACCTCATAGCGTAGGTCCGCTCCCGCGCGAGCGGTATATTCCTTTCGCGACCGGGAGGTCGCTCCTACATCAACTGAGGTCGTTCCTACAGAAGTCTCTGTTTCACTGATACCGCTAATCAGATAGGGTAAGAATTTTAGATCACGTTTTCGCGGTGGGGGTAGTACGTCAATCCAGTGTCCATCGTTCTCTCGGAATTCTTGAACGCCAAGATTACACCACCATGAACGTTCTCCGGTTCGTTGTTGCTCTCTGTCAAGATTGATACCCATCCGGACAGGTTCTGTTGTGTTGGGGTAATCCAGTATTTGCCATGGGATTTCCATCTCTACAACCCAGCCATCTTCTACTATCTGGGCTGCAGCTTTCCATAGACCGATCCATTCGCTTTTTTCTGCGCGTCCGGTGGCAAGATGCGCGAATTTCGTACCGAGTGGGTTTACGATAAAGAAATTTCTGTCAGAAAACTGGTGTGTATGAAATGGGTCAATAGTGAAAGAAACCCAATCCTCTCCACTAATACGGGTTTGATCTTTTACTTGGCGCGCCACGATTTTATCGGGCATATCATCATATAGATGAAGCCCGACGTAGATGGCTTCGTCTGTGTAAACGACTCTGCCGATAGATTGATTCTTTGCTGGTTGTTCGGTGCGTTGGTCGGTGAAACCAATGGTTTTAGGTGCGTCTTGCCAGCAGGCATCGTTGAGGATACCATCAATGGTAGGTGATTGTTCGATTTTAATTGCGGGGAGTTCTTTTTTGACGGTTTGTGTGTTTTGCGATTGGACAGTCTGACCGTTTACGACTAAAATTAGCGATAGTGTGATGAACAACACTATCGCATGATTTTTTTGTAGTTTCATTAATTAGTCTTCTCCGTCTTTAGATATTCGTCAAACCAGTTTAGGACCCGTTCCCAATAATCTACAAGTTTTTCGTTTGACCAAAAGTTAGGTGCATGATCCGCCTCCTTGTATTTCAACAGCACAACCTCTTTTTCAAGACGCGCAAGTCCCATGAACATTTCTTTTGCTTGTTCAAAAGGCACGAAATCTTGATCCCCATGAATTAAAAGTAATGGTGTTTTAACCTTATCCAGATGGAAGACTGGCGAACCATCAATGTAACGTTGTGGGAATTCCCATAAGGATCCACCCATCCCAGCTTGGCCAATTTCGTACCAACCGGTATCAGATTGATTTAGGAATCCACTGATTAAGTTGCCTTTAGATGCAATAGCGACTGCTGCCTTAAATCGGGTTGTCTGTGTAATAAGGACATTCACGGTATATCCACCGAAACTGTGGCCGATGACTCCCAACCTTTCGGCATCTACCTTTTTCGTTGCAATTGCTGCATCAAGTCCCGGAAGAATGACACTCGAAAACTGCTTGTACGGCTCGATTTCTCCTATAGGAAAATCAGGTAACAAGACCGCATAGCCTCGTGAAACAAACATACCCGTATGGAAATCCCCCACACCTTCTCCAAAACTAAATCGGTTGATAGAGTCCGAAGGCATAGCATCCGGATAGACATTTACAATCATCGGTGCTGGATTTTTTTCAGATGCATCAGAGGGCAGCACGAGGATACCTTTTACCTTTTGACCGTTTTCAAGTATCCACTCAATCAATTCACTTTTACCAAAGTCAATAGTTTGTAAATGTGGATTAACGTCTGTAATTTGCCGCGGGGATTCAAATTTAGCATCGCTCATCCAAATATTCTGTGGTTCTTGGTTGCTTTCAACAACGTATACAAATTCCCCAGTTTCCTCAGCTACATCTTGATTAAAGCGTCCTGCGTGAACAATTCGATGTTTATCCTCTTCCCGTAAAAGTGTAAACGTGTTATCCTTGAGACATAAGCGATAATAACTGTGACAGCTCCGCTTATGGTCATAAACTTTTATTGTGACAGCATTGTCAACCGTCCAAGGTGTATACCCGTCGCTGGGATAGAACACGTCATGAACAGAAAACTCAAAGTTTTCTGACAAGTTTCGTATCGTTCCGTCGTTTAGCGGTATTTTCCACATTTGCCCCTTCGCAATGCAGAGGACTGCCTCCCCTTCTTCTGTCCAGAGTGGTGGTTGATACAATCGTCCAAGATCAACGTCAAGGTTTTCTGTGAGATTTCGGACTATACCTGTCTCTACGTTAACAACGTATACGTTCCCTGATGCTAACTTGCCTCCTTCACCTCCCGTTGTCCATGCAACGTACTTTGAATCCGGCGACCAACTGACAGTAATTCCGTACGCAAAACGAATTTTCCGCACAAAAGGCTCAATCTCTGTGGATGATGTTCCCCTAAACTCCTTTGGCATCGGTAAAACGTAGAGATCAAATACTTGTTGTTGAGCAGTTGGTGTTTCGGCTCCCAAGTGAACTGTGACAGCTATATGCTTAGCGTTAGGGGCAATATCAAAACTCCTGATTTGGTCTTTTTTTATTAACGAAAATGTTTTGCCCGTGTTAGAATCAGCGATAGCTAAGTCTATGTTTTGTTTCCCAAATGGGTTTGTTATAGGTGTCTGGTTTTCTTGTTTTTGGAGCCGTTTTTTGGGCCAGTCCCAAATTTTGACAAAGGACGGTTCCTGTATAGTTTTAGGTGAAATTTGAGATTCGTTTAGGATAGATTTGTCATCGCTGAGGCCGTCTGTTGAGGAAATGGATTTGAAAAGAACAAAACAGCCATCCGGTGTCCATTTAGGCACTTCAAAACCGAAGATCGTCCGAACAGTTGCAGACGGGAACTCCTGCATATCGTCAGATTCTCTATCCCAGATAAATAGGTGAGGTTTACCCATCCGATCTGAAAAAAAGGCGAGACGCGTTCCATCAGGAGACCATCTTGGTGCCCAACTTGAACCCCAATCCGGGGTGAGGTTACGATGTTCACCTGTTTGCGTATTCGTTACCCAAACCGTTGCGTACCCCACTTCAAGCGTCAACACTCCGGTTTTGGAATACATTGAGTCTCCTCCTCCGCCTTCATACTGTTCACGGTTTTGCGTAGTGTAAGCAATCCAGTGTCCGTCGGAGGTAATATCAATTGGGACTCTATCTGTGATCGTGTTGAATTTAAATAAATCTTCAAGTGTTAAAGGATTCATTTCTTCTCCCTCGCTAATGGTTGTTGACGTAGAAACCACAAAACATAAGAGTACCCCATAGCAAATGTTAACAATGTTTTTGAAATTCATTCTATTCTGCTCCCATGCACAAAATTAACAGGACGGTTCACACTCTCCAATATTAAAGACGAAACTTTGATTAGAAAACGTGCATCGTGCAAAAAAAAAATAACCCGTAGGTTGGATCGAACAAAAGTGAACCAACCTACGGACGCTTATGGTTCGGTTAGGAAACCGAACCTACCACAGAAATAGTTAATCGACCGGCTTCTGTCCCAAAACTTTTAGAAACTCTGGATCATCCTTAACATCCGAAAATTCCGGTGTATTAACGAAAGATGAGTAGTAACTATCCCGAAAATTATAGGAAGCTACAGCATAGTCTCCCTCAGCAATCTTGAGATGATGTAGAGTCTTCTCACGGTCCTTGTCTGATGCCCAGATACTTACAGCGAGCATGAAGTGTCCATAGTGATTCTCACCGCCCAAATCACAAGTGACTTGTAAAAAACTTCTTGCTATACTGTACTTATTTATCCACACCAGACAACAGCCAATGTCGTGAGAAAGCCAGATGAGATCACCAGTATTTACCGGTTGACCCGCATTATATTTCTTATACTCACCTTCCATATAGTTCTTGAGTTCCGTTATGATTTCATCAAAACGTTCCGACTCATTTCGTCTATTATAGATTAACAATCGATTTGTTTTCACAATTAACCAAAATCGAAAATAGTGTCTCCAATCCTGTTTAGTATTCGTTTTTTCCAACTTTTCGAGTTCAATTATTGCCTCATCCGATTTTCCGTTTGCTCGAAGTACTTCTGCACCGACTTGTAGAAATTCACAGCGGTCAAAATAACTTACTTCAGGTTTTTTTAGACGTTCCGATGCTTCATGATATAGTTGAAGCCATTCATCAATTCGACCTTCTGCAGACCAAGATGCTGGGTTCTCAAGATTCGAACAGAAAATATGTAATACATCCTTATCTGGAATGTCGTTTTTGCATGCCCATCGGTAAAGTTGTAATTGTTCCTCTACTGATTCTCGGTGTCTCCCAAGAAATGCAAGACTTGCAGCTAACTCTTGATGTGCCCAAAAACGTTCTTTATTATCTGGTGCGTCATCCAAGAACTTATGTAGAAAAGAGAGTCGTTTTTCTATTCCGTGCTTACCCATGTGTGGGTATATATCATCAACCACAAGATGCGCCAACTCAGGTGTGATTTTACCCTTAAGCGCATCTTCAATCTCGTTGAATGCGTCCTTAAGAATATCCTCTCTTGATGTAGGATCAGATTTCACTTGTTCCATGAATGAATTGAATTTGTTGCGAAGTTGCTCTAATTGACTCATAATATTCTCCTTCAGATTATCTGATAATTGTAAATGACCAAAGAATTCTTGGTCTAAGAGTTCCTGATCAGTTTGTAGACGTTTTCGGGCGCGTTGGAGTCGGCTCGTAATTGTATTTACCGACACTCCCATGAATTCACTGATCTCTTTCGTTGACATTTCGTCGAGATAGTAGAGTGTTATGACCGTGCGTTCATTTTCTGGTAGTTTTTCCAAGAGTTGTTGGACAAGCTCATGGCAATACTCGGTTTTCTCCGTCACCCGCTGTTCCGACATGTGATGTGTATAAGAGGATTCCTCTATTTCTTCCTGACGTGTGCCCTCCAAGGATTGCATCGTAGGTTTTTGCTTTCGTACCCAATCGATGCAAAGGTGTTTTGCGATGACATGGAGCCACCCAGCAAATTGATTAGGATTCTTGAGTGTCGGGAGTTTTTTGTATGCCTTAAGGAAGGTGTCTTGCATAATCTCTTCCGCATGGTGAAAATCGTGGATATTCCGCCATGCAAGCGCATGAATGCTCTTTTGGTACTTTTCGACCAAGATGCCAAACGCTGCATCGTCTCCCGATAAGATTTCGCGAATCAAATTAACATCGTCTTCTCTTTCCACGTGACATTCTCCTAATGAACAAATAGGGTTGCATTTGCTAAAAGATTTAATAAAATGTTAAAGTTTGTGGAATGAAGTAGCACAATACGGTTTGCACCTTCTGTTTATAAAGACGAAAGTCTAATCAGAAAACGTGCATCATGCGAAAAAAAATAAAAAAATCTAAAGGGATTGAATAAATTATAAGCGCGATCTATCTCGACAAGCAAGAAAGATAGCGCTTTATGGTAAGAAGCGTTTGCAAAACGCCTTTCTTAAAGAATGTATGGTGGAAATACTAAAGGATTTAAAATGCCCGAATAACTTTTGCAACGAGACGTTGTTTGAATTCCAAAGCATTTGGCTCACCGAGGATAATAAAAAAGTCCATGCCAGCATAACCAGAGCGGCGCAACGCGAAATAGACATTCACACGTTCTGATCGCCATATTAAACGGCTGCCAAGGCTTAAGGCAGGGGTGAAGTCATACGTCAGCGTAAAAATGTGTTGATAAAGTCTACCGAGACGCCATTGGACCTGGGATATTAGTCCTGCAGTGAAACCGTAAGCGCGGAGATTTAGATTTCCACTAATGCGATGAATCGTTTCACCTGCTTGTTCACCCCAATTGTAGGTAATACCAACATTATTGAACCTGTCAGAAGCACGTGCACGTAATCCAATGCTGAAAACACTATCGTTGAATTTTTCAAATTGTCCTCCTCTCCATCCAGCGGCAAGTGCATAGTCACTATGCGTTAGGATAAGTGAAGATACGGACAGGTCACGCCGGAAGACCTTACCTTCATAAGTATTAGAAGCCTCGCTTTGGACAGAAATGGATGCTCTGCGGATAAATCCTTCACGCCATTCGTTCTGGAGATAGCTGCCTAAACTTACACCACGGTACCCCGTAAATGGATGGTACCCAAGTCTATTGACGAAACCCGGATCGACAAGAAATATGGAAAAGTACGGTTGAACGACTCGTCCTTGATAGATTAAATTGGCATACCCATCCCTTCCAGTCGACTCGTCTGCCCAGCTTTGGGTAATGGCAGATCTGGCTGAGAACTTGCCAAGTCTCATGTTTCCTGAGAGGTGTCCCACATTGTTTGCTTGAGTGTTCCAGTGATGGTGTGAAAGGAACGCCGCGCCGATGCTGGATGTCGCTGTGAGCGATTGCGTAGCTTGAAGGATAAGATTTTGGTTGTCTCGGTGGTAAGTGCCTAAAGTGCCGACAGAGGTGTTTTTCCCGATTTTCCCAAAGAGTTTGAGCCCGCCGTCCATATCAACAATCCGCCGCGAATGAAAGGAATTTCCAAGACTGTAGACATTGCCTCCCTCAGAAAAGAAGGGACGGCGATCCGGTACGTAGCGTTCACCGTAAGAGAAATCTATGCCTTCTACTGCTTGTTCAATGTTAGCGAAATCTGGATTAGCAGTGCCGATGAAGCGTATTTGCGGTGTAACTTCATAGCGAATGTCGCCGCCTGCGCGTGCGGTATATTCCCTTTTCGACTCGGAGGTCGCGCCTACAGAAGTTTCCACTTCATTGATGCCACCAACCAGATACGGGAGCAATTTCAATTCACGTTTTCGGGGTGGTGGTAGCACATCAACCCAGTGTCCATCGTTTTCCCGAAATTCGTTAACGCTTAAATTGCACCACCACGATTTTTCTCCTGTCCGTTGCTGCTCACGATCAATGTTAATCCCCATCCGAATAGGTTTAGTTGTGTCTGGATAATCCAACATCTGCCATGGAATTTCCATCTCTACAATCCATCCGTCATCCACAATTTGTGCTGCGGTTTTCCACAATCCAATCCATTCGCTTTTTTCGGCGCGTCCAGTAGCGAGATGTGCGTATTTTGTGCCAAGTGGATTTACAATGAAGAAATTTCTATCAGAAAACTGATGTGTATGAAACGGATCAAGACTGAAAGAGACCCAGTCTTCCCCTCTAATTCGCGTTTGATCTTTGGTTTGGCGTGCCACAATTTTGTCGGGCATATCATCATAGAGATAAAGTCCGATATAGATAGCTTTATCCGTATAGACGAGTCTGCCAACGGATTGATTTTTTGCCGGTTTTTCGGTGCGTTCATCGGTAAACCCAACGGCTTGTGGTGCATCTTGCCAACAGGCATCATTGAGAATACCATCAATGGTGGGTGGTTGTTCGGTTTTGATTGCGGGGAGTTCTTTTTTTACGGTTTGTGTGTCTTGCGCATGAGCAGTTTGTCTGTTTATGATTGATATAAGCGATAGTGTAATGAGTAAAACTATTCCATAAATTGTCTGTGATTTCATCAATTAGTTTTCTCCGATTTTAGATATTTTAGTGGGCTTTCGACAATATAATCTCCTGAGTCTTCGAGAAATTGCTGTACCAGAAAGACATGTCCACCACCGATAATTAACAATATCCGATCATCGGCAGATTCGGTGATACGCGTCAGATTGACAAAAATTTTGAGATTACGGGCATACCAACGATGCACAAGCCAATTCGCTCCAGGATATTGATCGCCTAATCCAATCCGTGCCCCCCGTAGGTATAATTGATGGTCGGCGCGCCTCCCTTCAGGTTCGTTACCGCGTATGTACATTTCAATGAGAGATTCGTATTTTGTAGGTACAATCCAGACTCTGCCGTCTTCCTCCTCGTGGAATTCCACGTCGGCATCAGAATAATAGTCCTCTATGCTTGACAACAAGTGTTCTTGATTGTGTTCCTTTGCGAATTTGTCAGCATCGGTCAAATCCGAATCAAAATCTTCTGGAAAAAATGGGTTATGCTTTGGCCAATAATCAACACCGTACAACTTTTGATGTCCCATCTGTTTAGCTAATCTAAACCCAATCTGGTCACCTTCTCCACGTTTGAGTTCGTAGGTGTCTTTTAGATAACCTTGGTAGTTCGCATTAATTTCAGGTATAAACCTTTCATCCGCCTCAAGGGCAATCTTAGTCGGATGGAACGGTTTAAGTAGTGTCACAAGTTGTTTGATTTCGCGCTGGCGTTTTGGTGCAAGCACATCGTCCATTTTGAAATTGTATGCGTCCATGCCGGGATTCGCTAAGTGTCCACTGCCGAGAATCATGATTGTTGGTTTCATAGGGTATTTTCTCCTTTGGTAGTAGAACATTATAACATGCTTAAGAAACTGATGCTATTGTAAAACTAACAGTGAGAAAGCAATTCAGTTTGTTTCTAAATATAGGACCTGCTATGTGGTGGATTTAGAACAACGATGCAACAAATTGACGCTGAATGCACGTATGGCATTCAGCGTCAATTCATTACGATTACCTACATTTCTACAGTCATTTTGGATAAAGGAACAGTCTACTTACGGAAATTAGACATGCCTGGATCTGTATCATGTTCGCTCCTGTAAGAGGTGCCATCGTATCGACTAAAAGCACTTTGTACATTAATATATGCGCCAAGTTGAATCGGGAGCACTTGATTGTGATTTCCTCTGTCAAAATTTCCTTCACCGTTAAATTGAACAATCAGACGAACTGAATTGGAGCTGTCTTCACTTGTGGGGCCAACGTGAGTACAAATTAGATCAAGGGCGAAGGTCTCGGAACCAGGGTTATTTAGTTTTAAGAATTTTCAGTAGATGAGTGTTACTAAAAGTTTTGTCCATAAAGGAAATGTAAAGGATATTATAGATTACGGTAGGTGCGGTTTCCTAACCGCACCTAATGGGTCTGGGAAATGGTGCGGTTAGGAAACCGCACCTACCAGGGTATTCACATATTTTAGATTGGGTATAAATATAACATTAACGTTTGTGATAAAACGCGCCAGAAAAACCGAAAACTGAATAACCCTGTCTCGGTACTAAGTGGATCGCATACTGAAATCGTCTTTATTAATCTCAATTGGGACTGAGTCGCCGTTTACATTTCGTCGAATCGTTTCGCCGGATCTTTCAAAAAAGAGTGGGTCGTCCTGCCATCTTTTGCCGAGTTCAAATCCGCCACCGAGTCTTAGTCCATCAGCAGGATTTAAGCCGGTGGTATTCACGAGGCAAAAGTAATTTTTGTCTGTAGGAGAAACACCGTTGCCCTCAACGGTATTGGAGTTGGAGGCGGGGTGATTTTGATGGTGGTAAAACTTGGAGCCAATTGCCATCATTGCTGTATAACTTTTCAACGCCGACATTTGACCACCAAGAATGTTCACCAGTGCGTTGTTGCTTCCTGTCAAAGTTAATACCCATCAGAATTGGCTCAGTCGTTTTGGGATAATCCAGTATTTGCCACGGGATTTCCATCTCTACCACCCATCCATCTTTGACAGGTTTAGCTGCGACCTTCCATTTGTCAGCATATTCGCGATTCTTCGGACGCGCTGTAGGAAAATGCACATATTTCTTGCCAAACGGGTTTGCCATAAATAAGGTGCGATGCGCGGATTTATGTGTGTGGAATGGGTCAATGCTGAAGCAGACTGAATCCTCGTTAGTAAAACGGATATGGTCTTTGGTTTGACGTGCGACGATTTTGTTTGGTTGGGAATCGTAGAGATACCATGCAACGTAGATTGATTTGTTCGTATATACCAGTTTGACTGTGGTTTGATCTTTGACCGGTTTCTCGGTACTCACATGCGTAAATTTGTCTGCTTGGGGGGCGATTTTCCAGCATTTATCATCAAGTTTTCCATCAATTTTTGGCGGTTTTTCAGCTTTTACAGCAAACATCTCTTTTTGAACCGTATCTCTATCTGGAATTGGCTCTATCTTTACCTTCAATTTGTCACTGAGATCAATATCTGTAGTCCCAAAATTGCTTAAATTTCCGAGCAAATCGCTAATCCGTTCTGTAGCGATTTTGCCGACAATGTTAACAAATGTGACTTCCTTAGACTTTTCAGGTTTATCGGTGACCACAATGGCAAAGATTCCGTAAGCTACATCTTCATCATATAGCAGACTTACCTCAACCATTTCGTTCGCTTCTTTGATTCTGACAAAAACTTCCCATTTCTCTTTTTTAAGCTTGTCTTGATAGTATTTAACAAACTTTGTCCCGTCAGTGGTTATAGAACTATCGTAAGTGCGGACATAGATACCTTCAAGCATCTGGACCATCTCTTTAACCTCTGGAGACGAATTCATGGATTTGGTAACCAGATTGATGAGTTTATCTGTCAGGTTGACTTCAACCTTCGCTTCGGGGTTGTTCGGGTGATCAAATAGGATGAGTCCTTTTTTCTTTATTTTTTCAGGGTGTTCTGCTTGCGCTAACACTTGATGGACCGGTACGATCCACAATGCTAAAAGAAACGTTGTGAATAACAGCGTAAAGTGTTTTTGCGGTTTCATTTTATTCTCCTTTTGTATACTGCTCTTGCTCTGATAAGCGAGAAATGTTCAATTACTTAACTAATTCGTTCTCTAACAATTCCATATTTCGTCTTCTGAACAAAACATCATCTTGTTGTAAAGTCTATCAGTTATTACTCTATCAGGACTTGTGGAAATGAAAGATGTCGCAAAGTATCTTTCTAACTTCTCTTATTTTATACCTAATCCGATTACCCATGAAAATACATGGGAAAAATCTCGTTTGGGTGTAGCGAACATGCGATGATACCGCAGTTCTGTCCGAAGCACAAATCCAGGTCTTATATGATGTTGATACCCAATCCCTGTTCCAAGACTGGTAATGTCAAAATCGTCATCATAAAAAGAAAAATCCGATGCCGATAGTGTTGTATGAGAAATTCGTCCCAACAGATAAGGGCTATTGCCAGAATTATCACGCAAGTAGTAAGTCGTCTGTGCTGCGAGCGCGAGTGATCCTAAGGAAAAGATCGCGCCATCACCATCAGAAGAATTGTCAAAAACAGAGAAAGTTCCCATATTCGTTTCAAAGCCAAAAGTAAAATGTTTATTGAGAAAATACATTATATAAAACGAAGCCGCCCCTGTGCCAAGATCAATTGTTCCTGACGGCACCTGACTTACAATAATAGCCCTTGCATCGTCACCGTCACCGTAGGGTGTTACGAAAGACAACATGTCGTAATAGGTGCCAACTTCAATATTAACAGCAAAGTTATCAGCCATTGCAGGAAGGATAAACACCGACACCAGCATTAAAGAGACAATGGTTATTTTCATATTATTCTCCATTTAAAATTATTTATAGAACTGACATATTTCATTCAAGTCGTTATTTTCTTGTATTTAACCCTAAATTCCATTATCAGCAGACTTAGGAAAATGCGTAAGTTCTGCTAAAGTTGGAAAGGCCATATCTACTGAATATCAGTGGGTTTTTTAGTTATATCCGAATTTTGAGAGTCCTCCGAATTCGGAACGTTTCCAGTTAAGTGGTTAAGTATGCCTAAACTCCTATCAACGGCAGAAGAAACATTTGATGTTGATTTGAAAGCGCGGCGTGATACGTCATCAATCTTGAGAGATCCAAAATTATCATTTACTGCAAGACCTGTAATATTTTCTTAATCTTCATACAGTTTGTGGGACAACCTCTATTGTCCGCTATGTTTCCCAAACAGGTTTATCAAAATGTCCCAATAACTTCAAAGTTCACTAAAGGTATTTTGAATCCGTTTGTGAAGCATCTTGGTCATTGTTCTATATGGAGTTTTTTATTAATTTTAATGTTTTTCAAGAAATCCGGTTCAGATTCCACAAGTTTTCCAAAGAGGATTCCGAGTTTTTGAAAATCAATCTCCCCAAAAATGTTCACAAAAGTCGTCTTATGTTCGTCAGTGAAGGAGATGAAGATTCCGTGTAGTATACCGGGTTCATCATCAAACAGTAGACTGACGTGAAGTTGGTCTTTAACCTTAATAAGATGTTCCCACTTTTCTGATTTGAGGATTTTGTGGTAATGGCTTTCCATTTTTGTCAGATTTTCGGACTCTTTATCATAACTGCGGATGAAAACACCCTCTATCATCTCAGCGTACTCCGCATATTCAGGTAAATTTACCGTAAAATTAATGAAGAGATTGAAAAATGTTTTGTCTAAGTTGACTTCGATTGTAGGTGTTGGTGCGTTCGGCACGTTCATCTCTATTTTGCCGCGAATTGTATCTGTTCCCGCTATTCCGTTACCAAAGATGCAGAAAGCGAGTAAAAGGGTTATCAGGCTAAATCGTTTCATTGTGTATTTCCTCCTGGAATTGGTAAGTTGGGTTTTTTAGTAAAGCCCGTAGAGTGTTTAGTTTTAGGGTTAATTGTATCTGAATTTGAAACTTCGCCAGTTATGTGGTTTAGTATACCTAAACTTTTATTGATTGCTGAAGAAATTTTTGTTGTCGATTTTAAAGCACGACGCGGTGCTTCATCAATCTTGAGAGAGCCAAAACTATCGTTCACCGCAAGACCTGTTTTATGGACCGCGTACTGCATTTTACGCATTGCATAGTTGAAATCAGCTTTTGCTTGTTCAATTTCAAGATGCCTTTGATGTTGATAGACACCAAATAACACTATTCCTACAAGACAAGCGAGAGCACTTGCACGAAGGAATAGCAAGCGCGAGTTTTCCCAAGCAAATATATTGAAAAAACGATCCACCCAATTATCGTTGTTAGGATGCGTCTGAATATAAGCCGTAACCTCACTTAATATGTCAGGAGGTGACGTTGGTTTTGGCAGATCGTCTAACACCACATCAATTGTTTGTGCTAAATTGAATTCGTGCTGACATGTGTTACATGTCGCGAGGTGAGATTTGATAGCAGTTTCAATGGCGGTATCCAATTCCCCCGCAACATATTCTTCAATTTGCGCTTGGCAGTCTGTGCAAGTCATTTCGTGTGGTGTATTTTGCGGCATCGGTTATGTCTCCATTAGGCGGTTCAATATCTCCCGCAGTTTCTTGCGAGCACGGAATACGGTCGATTTTACGGTGTTTTCGGATTGTTTTAAGACTTGTGCGATTTCCTTGTAGCTCATTTCTTCTAATTCTCGCATGATTACTATTGATCGTATGGCAGGTGGTAGTTCCCCAATAGCGCGATGGACTAACTGCTTGAGTTCCTGCCCGATTGCAGTCTCCTCTGGAGTTGGATTTGACTGATTTGAATGTGTATGCAGTAGCATTTCAAGCGTTTCACCGTTTTCTTCGGATAAATGCACTCGAAACTTACGGCGTTTTAGTTGGTTATAACAGAGATTCTGAACGCATTTCAGCAACCATGAGCGAACGGTTTCCAGCCTTAGTTTTCCGCGATGTTGCCATGCCTTGATAAAGGTTTCTTGTGTCATGTCCTTTGCGTCTTCACTATTTTTGAGTAGATAGAAGGCATGCCGATAAACCTGATCTTGATGTTTGCGGACAAGTTCAAGGAATTCATCTTCTGTCATGTTGTAACTCCGCGCGCTCGGGTTAACGCTACTACAAACAAGTTTCAAAAAAGTTGCATGTTTTTCGTATTTTTTGAATCATTTATAGAAAATAATGTAAGAAGTGCAATGAATTGCGCGACTACAACGCTGCAAGAAAAAACCTTAATGACAATTTAGAAGGTCTAAACCTACGTAAACTGACACTAAGGTTGATATGAAATGTTTTCTACGATTTAAGCCGCTTAGTTATAGCACTGCATTTTGCGCTGGATTGAGCAGTAGCGATGGCAAAATACCGATGAGTAAAACGCCAATTGCGGCGAGAACTAATCCGATGACTAAGGTTGAGGGATATGTGTTGAACTCTAACTCTTCTTCCGGTTCACGCATATACATTGTTACGACAACGCGTAGATAATAGAAAGCCGAAATCGCAGTATTGATTGCCCCAACGATGACAAGTAGATAGAGTTCTGCACCGATAGCGGATTTAAAGAGATAGAATTTTCCGACAAAACCCGCAGTAGGTGGAAAACCCGCAAGGGATAGAAGCATTAGCGTCATAAAGATGCCGAGTAGAGGCTTACGGAAACCGAGTCCTGCGTAATCGGAAATCGTCAAACTTTCACCGTCAGCAGTTCTTGCTAAGATGACCGCACCGAATGCACCAATATTCATAACACAGTAAATAAGGAGATATAACATTGCGCTTGATTGACCATCGTTGTTAGCTGCGGCTAATCCTATCAACACGTAGCCTGCATGTGCAATACTTGAATAGGCGAGCATTCGTTTGATGTTTGTTTGCGCTATAGCAATAACATTACCAACTGTCATTGTCAACATTGCCAATAGGACGATAACCCCGCTCCATTGAGGTTGTATATCCGGTAACGCGTACATAAAGATCCTAATAAATGCTGCAAACCCAGCTGCTTTCGGTCCGGCAGAGATGAAGGCAGCAATTGTGGTAGGTGCGCCTTCGTAAACATCTGGTGCCCATTGGTGGAACGGAACGATCGCGACCTTAAATCCGAATCCAACGATAAGTAAAAATGTCCCTGCTAAGAGCAGAGGAGATTGGCTTTCAGTGGTGAGTTTCTCTGCAATCTCTGGAATACTGGTTGTTCCAGCAGCACCGTAAATTAAAGCGATTCCGTATAGGAAAAATGCGCTTGCAAACGCGCCGAGCAGTAGATATTTCATCCCCGCTTCGCTTGAAGCAGGGCTTTCACGGAAATAGCCTGCCAACACATACAACGATAACGACATTAGTTCTAAGCCGAGGAAGACGATAATCAGTTCGTTGCCAGCAGCCATTAACATCATGCCGAGCGTTGCAAGCAGGATAAGCAGATAGTACGGTCCCTGTTTTTTATCGTCTTTCCCTAAATAACTAATTGAGATGAGGGCAACCAAAATTGTTGAAACGAGGAAGATAATGTTGAAAAAGAGGGAATAACTATCTATCCTGAACATGTCGTTGAACTGGGTTTGATCTGTCCCAGCTTGCAGCAGATCAATAGATGTCCATAAGGCAATCACTGCTCCAACAATTGTCATCCATCCTAAAACTTTTTTTGAGATAGAGTCAATCATGTCAAAAACAAGGACAATGAGCAATGTTGAAACGATGACAAGTTGTGGCATCAATAGTGACCAATTAATATCAGGTATCTCAGATGGCATTCAAAACCTCCATTTTAAACTCTGGATAGCAAAAAGACTGTAGCATTAAGTTTAAATACAAATTCTTTCTTCAGACAATACGACTTCCTATCGTAAAAACACAAACGTCACAATCACAAAAAGTGGGACTAAAATTACGATTGACCAAATCATATATCCAAAGAAACTCGGCATGCGGATTCCGCTCTGTTCTGCAATCGATTTGACCATGAAATTTGGGGCATTGCCGATATAGGTATTTGCGCCCATGAAAACTGCACCAACGGATATAGCAGTAAGTAACCTCACAAAAGTTTGGTGTTCGGTGACTGCCAATTCTGCAAATGGTGTATTCAAGATTTCTGGCACTTGGGCTTCGATTAGATGTAACTTTCCAAGTGCTGTGTTGTAGAACGTCAAATAGGTTGGCGCGTTATCTAAGAAACTGGATAGAATTCCGGTGATCCAGAAGTAGTGATAGGGTTCCTGAATTGCGACGATTAAACCGCTTAGTGCCCCTTTTTCACCGACCCCAAGAATATTCAATGCTGGAATAATCGTCATAAAGATACCAGCAAATACTTTTGCGACTTCTTCGATTGGTTCCCATGAGAACTCGTTTGATTGGCGTAATTCACCGCTAAAGGGCGTAAACTTGAGGGATAATAAACCCATCACGACAATCAAAACGTCACGGGCAATATTCTGCCAATATACATGCACACCGAAGATGTTGATATCTCCCCACTTGAAAGTGCCACTCATTAAGACAGCAGCAACGATACCGAAGAGGAAAACGAGATTAAAGAGACCTTCAACACGAATCGGTTCGCTCACTCCATCATCTGGGACAACGCCACCTTCCCGTTTGAACATGAATGTGTCGATTATGAAAAAGAGGACAATTAGAATGACACTAATAAATAACATGTGTGGGAAAAGCGCTGTTGTTGTCCAGAAGAAAGGGACACCGTGTAAAAATCCAAGAAAGAGTGGCGGATCGCCAAGAGGGGTTAAGGAACCACCGATATTGCTTACTAAAAAGATGAAGAAGACAACCAGATGAACTTTACTTTTTCGGTATTCATTTGCGCGAATCAACGGACGGATGAGGAGCATGGATGCGCCTGTTGTTCCTATCCATGAAGCTATTACAGTGCCGATTAGCAATAACAGCGTGTTAACCATCGGCGTGCCGCGCAACGTTCCTCGTACGAGTATCCCGCCTGCAACCGTGAATAAACCCCACAACAGAATGATGAACGGAATGTAGTCTATCAAGTAGATGTATAAAATATCGTGAAAAGCGTCACCTCCGAAAACGGCAAGATATGGGATTGCGAATAATAACGCCCATGCCAATGACATTTTTCCACCATGATGGACAAGAAAATGAGAATCTAATAGGAGTGGGAAAAGTGCAATTGATAGGAGAATGCCGACAAATGGAATAATACTCCAAATAGGTAGTATAGAGCCATCTACACGAAAGTGTCCACCCTCACCATGTGTCTCATCAGCAGCGAAGGTTTCCATTGAAACTGCTAAAATAATGCCCACAATGATGCATAGGACAAGAAAAGAGGCAAGTTTTGACTTCACTATTTCGTCTGTGCCTCCTCTTTAATCGTTTGTGTGGTCTCAGTTTCAACTTCCAGAATGATGTCTTGTGTTTCACCGTGATGGATAACTTGTCCAACTGCTGGTGTATTTGTAGAGACATCAACTTTTTCAGCGATCTTGTTCACGGATACTTTCATCGGATCCAGGAATGAATTTGGATGAACACCGATCCAAAAGATGAACAGCAGTATTGGTAACAGAACAGCAATTTCGCGTGGTTTCAGGTCGGGCAACTTTTCGTTTGTGTTGTCTGGTGTTCCGAACATTACCCGTTGGAACATCCATAACATATAGACTGCTGCCAAAATGACGCCTATTGTTGCGAAGACCACGTACCATTTGGAGAATGCTCCGCCAACAAAACTACCGAGCAAAATCATAAATTCTCCGACGAATCCGTTGAGTCCCGGCAATCCTATGGACGACAGTGTTACAATGAGAAAGATGGTAGCGAAGATCGGCATTTTCTTTGCCAGTCCACCGAAATCAACAATCATTCGGCTGTGCCGTCTTTCATAAATCATGCCGACTAAAAGAAACAGCGCGCCCGTGCTTAATCCGTGATTGATCATTTGCAAAACGCTCCCCTGAATACCTAAATGGCTTTTTGAGAAAAGACCTAATACTACAAAACCGAGATGACTCACACTGGAATATGCGACGAGTTTTTTCAGATCCGGTTGCACCATTGCTACTAATGCACCGTAAATTATACCGATAATTGCGAGTGGGACTATCCATGGTGTAGCCTTAGCTGCTGCTTCCGTAAAAAGCGGTAGACAGAATCGCACTATCCCATACGTGCCCATTTTGAGCAAGACACCTGCAAGGATAACACTTCCAACAGTAGGTGCTTCAACGTGTGCATCCGGTAGCCAAGTGTGAAAGGGAAAGAGAGGCACTTTAATCGCAAAAGCGATGAAAAATGCAAGAAATAGTAGATAGGAGTGATCAAATGTTCCTTCTGCTGCTAATAGTGTTACGAGATCAAAGCTATTTCCGTTTTGGAAGTAGAGTGCTAAGATGCCGACTAACATGAGCGCACTACCCGCCATTGTATAAAGGACGAACTTTATCGTGGCATAAATTCGGCGTTCCCCGCCCCATATTCCGATAAGGAAATACATTGGGATCAACATTGATTCCCAGAATACAAAAAAGAGAAAGAGATCTAAGGCACAGAAAACACCCAACATTCCGGTTTCCAGCGCGAGAAGCGACATCATGAAACCGCTCAGCCCTTTTTCGACTGAATTCCATGCGGCGAGAATACATATTGGCGTTAGAAAAGTTGTTAGTAGCACTAACCACAACGAGATACCGTCAATGCCGATGTGGTAACTTATGCCTAAACCGGCAATCCACGGCAGTTTCTGGTAGAGTTGTGAGGTAGTTTGGAATCCTTCAATTCCTGCATCAAACCCTGTGTAAAGTCCAAGCGAGATAACAAATGTCAATAAACTAACGACAAGTGCGATGCCTTTAATAGCAGATGCGCCCATCCCTCTGAGCAATGCTATCACTATCACGCCAAGCAGTGGTAAAAAAATAACTGTTGAAAGTAGCAAAAAAAATCTCCTTTAGAATAACTTAACATTCATCAACCGGAACCAATAATCATGAATAATACCGAGTCTATCTCAGATGACTCGGATGATTCTCTGCGGCGTGCCAGTTCGCGGCGACGCCTTGAATAAGTGTCACGAGGCATTTTGCTCTGCCACCAAAACTTCAACTTACGATTGAATTTCGAGATTTCCTGAGACGACCTACTGCAGTTGTCCAGAACCCATGCTCCCAGTTTAATATCATTGTCAATCTGCACAGCAGATTCCTGAAACACATCCGCTGAAATGCCAAGGAAGGATAATATTCCAGTATCTTGTTCAGAATCAGTACCGTATTTATAACTTCCGATTTCTCCTATGTGGGCAGCCCGCGCCTTATCTGTAAGCCTTGCAACACCGCAGATGCCAGCAACTTCTTGGTTGAGTAAATGCCGCGGTCGAAAAGTTTTCTGTTCCACCTTTTCCTCCCGTTTGTATTTATAGAAAAGAAGATTCTGGAACTATCCGTAAGTGCAAATTCCTATCTCTTGAATATTTTCCAAAATACCCACCATCCGGGTGCCATCCACCATGGAAAAGACGGATCATCATCACCTGCTAATTGGCGGCGACGTTCTGAGAAACTGGGGCGCTCTATTTTACGCTGCCATTTAGAACTAAACTCACGATTGAACTGTGAGATGTCCAGATCCGACACCTCACAGTTATCCAGAATCCATGCGCCAAGTCTGACATCATTCTCGATTCGCACGGCAGCTTCCTGAAAAACTTCTGCTGAAATGCGGAGAAAGGATAAAATCGTAGTATCTTGTTCGGAATCAATACCGTATTTATATCTGCCGATTTTCCCAGTGTGAGCAGCCCGCGCTTTATCTGTCATCCTTGCAGCTCCACAGATGCCAGCAACTTCTTTGTTTAGCAAATCTCGCGGTCGAAAATCACCCTGTTTCATTTCTTCCTCCGTTAGCATTTCCTAAAAAGGAAGGAAAGTGAAAACTGCACTCCGTCACAAAAAGATCACCTAAGCAAAAAACAGATAATATGCGAGGAACAACACGATTCCTACGACCATTGACACAATATATACTTGGACGAGTCCTGTTTGCAGTCTCCGTAACGTTCCGCCAATCACTCGGATAAGCGCAGCTACGCCATTGACAATTCCATCAATAATCCCTGTATCAAAGAGTTTCCACAATAGGAAGTGAGAAGCGTTTTTGATGGGTTGCACGATGAAAGTATTATATACTTCATCAACATAGAATTTGTTAGCAACGAATTTCTGCAATGCGTTTGTAGGTTCAGCAGAAGGCACACGATTTTTATAACGTGTCCACGCATAGGCAATGCCTGCAATGCCAACGATTGACGAAATTATCATGAATGGAATTGCACTGCCCAACGCTTCACCGTGATCGCCTTTAAATCCTGCTACTTTTTCTGTGAAGTGGTGGAACCAGCTATTATGTCCACCTATGCCTAATAGCAAACCGATCAGTGCAGAGGGGACCGCGAGAATAGCTAAGGGTAGCCACATCACTGCTGGTGATTCATGGAGATGTGAGGCAACTTCAGGTTCAACGCGAGATTTACCGTAAAAAGTTACGAAAATCAAGCGGAACATATAAAACGCGGTCAAGAATGCCGTGGCTAATCCAATGATATAAATTGCTTTTGAACTTCCCCATGCACTGTGTAGAATTTCATCCTTGCTCCAAAATCCGCTTAGGAACGGAGCGCCCGCAATTGCCAATGCGCCAACCAAAAATGTGGCATGGGTTATCGGCAATTTGTTTCGCAATCCTCCCATTTTTCGTATATCTAATTCATTTGCCATTGCGTGCATGACACTGCCAGCGGTAAGGAACATTAATCCTTTGAAGAATGCGTGTGTTACCAAATGGAAAATACCGGAAGCATACGCACCGACACCAACACCGACAAACATATATCCGAGTTGACTTACGGTAGAATATGCAAGAATTCGTTTGATGTCGTTCTGTTTGAGGGCTATGATTGCGGCGAACAAAGCGGTTAATACCCCAATCCATGCGACAACCGCCCCTGTATGTGCCAGATTATACAGGACGGCGGAACGTGCTATCATATAGACACCCGCGGTGACCATTGTGGCAGCGTGTATTAATGCACTAACAGGGGTTGGGCCTTCCATTGCATCTGGCAGCCAGACATAGAGAGGAATCTGTGCAGATTTACCTATTGCCCCTACAAAAAGCAGCAAGGTTGCCAACACTATCGCATTTACACCGAATACCTGCACAGCACTGTTTGCTTCGGCTTCACTAAAGATTGTTGTGAAGTCAAGACTGCCAAAAACTGCAAACAGCGTAAACATTCCCAGCAGGAAACCGAAATCGCCAATCCTATTGACAATAAATGCCTTTTTACCTGCATCCGTAGCGGATTGTTTCTCATACCAGAATCCTATCAATAGATAGGAGCACAGTCCAACACCTTCCCAGCCAACAAACATCATCAGGTAGTTGTTGCCGAGGACAAGGATAAGCATTGCGAAAACAAACAGATTTAGGTAGGCAAAATAGCGGGTATATCCTTCATCGCCGTGCATGTATCCGATGGAATAGACATGGATGAGAAATCCGACACCTGTGATAACCAAGAGCATCACAGTTGTCAGGGCATCAACGTGGAATCCGATGTTGAAATTGAACGATTCGCCTGCAATCCATGAATAAAGGACTCCAGCTTCACCCTCAAGCGTAGTTCCGCCCTGGACCTTAACAAAGGCGATAATTGAGCAGATTAAAGAGATAAGCACCGCAAGTGCGCCAATTGCTCCACTCAACTTCTCATTACCTTTTAACCATTTGCCAAACAACCCGTTAATTAGAAATCCGACAAGTGGTGAAATTAATAAGATAACAATTAGTTCTATTGACATTTTTTATCCTTTCAGCGAATTAACTTCATCCACATTAATTGTTTCCCGATGTTTGAATACACTGACAATGATTGCTAATCCGATAGCGACTTCAGCTGCAGCAACAGCCATCACGAAAAAGACGAACAACTGCCCCTCAACTTGACCGAGACTACGACTAATTGCTACAAAAGCAAGATTCGCTGCATTCAGCATAAGTTCAATACACATAAAGATAATAATCGCGTTTCTACGGATGAGAACACCGATAACACCTATTGTAAAGAGAAGCGCACTTAAAACAAGATAATATTCTAAATCTAATGGCATATAAAACCCTTTTTTCTTAATATGTTTGTTAGGTGCGATTGTTAGTTTTCTGTCTGGCTATCGCGTTTTACCAAGACAATAACCCCTATCAATGCGGCCAACAGAATAAGCGAGGTGACCTCAAACGGTAAAAGGTATTTGCTGAACAAAAGTTTGCCAATTTTGTAAGTTGTTACTGTTTCCGTTGCGGCTTCAGCGTCCTTAAGCGCAGTATTTTTGAGAGCATTCACCGCAATATAGATGCCCTGAGCAGCCAAGAGGATACCCAAAATTATCGCAACGCCTTTCAGTTTCGCTGTGAGAGCACCTTTCGCAGAGAGTGTGCCGAGGTTCAGCAGCATAATCACAAAGAGGAACAGCACCATGATTGCCCCAGCATACACAATTACTTGAACAGCAGCAACGAAGTGTGCGCCTAAAAGCACGAACAATCCCGCTTGCGCGAAAAACGTTACAATAAGCGAAAGCGCGCTATAGATCGGATGCCGAAACGAAATAACAGCGATCGCGCCGATTAGCGACACTGCGCCAAAGATAAAAAATAGAATCATTTCTGCATTCATTTGCACGCCTCCTATTCTACTGCGTCCAAGCCGCGCAGCGGTGCTGCGGCGGGAGTACTTTGCACTGTAGATTTGCTGTTATTGTCCATGGCAAGCATCCCGGCGACAATTGCTACAACGATAAACGCAGCGGCCACGTTACCAATCCCTATCCAAAGACGATTACCGTTCGTTGCTATATATAAGGTGCCGGTAACAACGATGGAGGTTAACGCAACGGGCAACAAGAATTTCCAACCGAAATTCATGAGTTGATCATAGCGGAATCGTGGGAGTGTCCAGCGAACCCATATAAATACGAACAAGAAAATACCTGTTTTGACAAAGAAGATAGCAAACGAGATAAGTCCTGCCGTTACAGATCCTTCTCCACCTATGTTTTCCAGACCAAAGAAATGCCATCCGCCTAAGAAGAGCGTTACGACCACTGCAGAACCAACTATCATGCTCATATATTCTGCCATAAAAAATATAGCGAATTTCATGCTGCTGTATTCGGTGTGATAGCCAGCGACAAGTTCCTGCTCTGCTTCGGCAAGGTCAAAAGGTAACCGGTTTGTTTCGGCGAACATTGCTGTTGTAAATGCAAGAAATGCGGGGAAGTGTATCAGAAAATTCCACTCCCATAGGTTTGCTCCCTGTCCGTTTGCGATTTCACGCAAACTAAGCGATCCGGAAAGCATCAACACCCCGATAATTGCCAATCCGAGCGTCAATTCGTAACTTATCATTTGTGCGGATGAGCGTAAACCACCTAAAAGCGAGTATTTGTTGTTTGATGCCCATGCACCGATAACAACACCATACACACCGAGAGAGGTTATCGCTAAGATATATAAAATGCCTATATTGAGATCAGCAATCTGAAGCGGAATTTCATATCCTGCTATCGTCATAGAACTTCCGAATGGTACGACAGCTATTATAATCATCGCTGGTACAAGAAGCATTGCAGGGGCAAGTACATAAAGTGGTTTATCTACATGATTCGGGATGAGGTCCTCCTTGAAGAGGAATTTAATACCATCTGCGATAGGTTGGAGTAGTCCTTGTGGTCCAACGCGATTCGGTCCGAGTCGATCCTGCATCCATCCACTCACTCGGCGTTCAGACCAAATCATCGCCATTACACCAATAATCAACAGATGTGCGATTATGAGAATTTTGACACCTGAACTTATGATGAAAACATGAAGAGGTAAACTATCCATATTTCTCCTTCTTGATAACGCGCATGATTGAAGTTAGTAGTTTAGTCTAACTTAATTCCTGCATCTCCTATATTTTGATGTGTTGCGTCACCGTAACCCGCTACATTCTCTGCAATCGCGATTGCAATCTCACCAGCGAAATGGTAATCAATTTCTCCACCGAGTCGCTTCGCAAGCTGCTGTGTAATCTGCCAATCTACTTGTGCTTCACCTGGGGGGTCAATTGTCTTTCGAATTCGTTGTACCCATCCGGTAGAATTGGTAAACGTGCCGTCTTTTTCGGCAAAAGTTGTTCCCGGTAGTACCACATCGGCTAATTCCGTAACCGCTGATGGTAAAACATCTTGCACGATGAGGAAATCAACCTTTTCTAATGCTTCTCTTTCGACATCTTCAAGCGGTCTTTCTGGGACACCACTAACAATATAAACGACTTTCGCGCTTGCGACCTTTTCCCAAAGTGCCTCACCTTCTAAAACGACATTTCCGTTTGCAGATCCGAGTATTGTTCGCGCACCTGCAGTGTTCGGATTCTTGTCCGCTTCTATGGTAAATTGTGGGAATTTGTGTTCTTCACCGGGTAGTTGCCCAAATAGCCCCAATTGCGTTGTGTTTAGCACATCGTGTGCAAACTGTTGTAAAACATAGTTGTCTTCATTCGTGCCTTGGGCAGAACCGATAACAACAATATCTGCAGCGTCAACTTCCGATAAATTTTCGGTAATTAACGTCAACGCATCTGTCCACTGCGTTGTTACGAGTTCACCATCAACTCTTTTTTGGGGAAGTTGGAGGCGGTCATCGCTGTTGACATAGTGGTAACCGAGGCGACCGTCGTCACACATCCAATGTTGGTTAATATCTTCATGGAAGCGAGGTTTGATACGGTACACGCCATCTGCTTTATACTCTACCGTGATATTACAACCGACGCTGCACCCTGAACATACACTGTCTGCCTTTTCCATAAACCACGGACGAGACTTGAATAGAAAATCCTTACTAATGAGCGCACCAACAGGGCATATATCAACAACATTCCCTGCAAGTTTATTATCAAGCAGTTGTATGGGAGTTCCTTCATGACTTCGGGGAATATCAATTTCATCGTGGGAACCGCGATTGATTAACCCAAGTTCACCACTACCCGCAACCTCATCACAGAATCGGATACACCGCGTGCAAACGATACAACGTGTAGAATAGAGCAGCACATCCGGCCCCAAATCCTTTTTTGGTGGGACGTTTTTGACTTCCAGATACCGACTCTTATCGTGCCCATGCCGGTAACTAAAGTCTTGCAAGTCGCACTCGCCTGCTTGGTCACAGACGGGGCAGTCAAGAGGATGATGTACGAGCAAGAATTCCAAAATATCTTCTCTTGCCTTTATGACACGGACACTGTCTGTTCGGACGATAGCATCATATTTTTCTTCTAACTTTCTTTCTGGTGGTGCGGATCGGACTGTCAGTGTACAACCCGTAGCTAATTGTCGGGCTGGACCGATTGTACCTGGCGGAGCACCTGGTATGGGACCGTAAGGTTCAACGAGGCACATCCGGCAATTCGCTGGACGGCTCAACCCAGCGTGATAACAGTAGTGAGGCACCTCAATGCCGTGTTCCCGTGCAGCCTCAACTATATTTGTTCCGTCTTCAACCTCTATTTCAAGGTCATTCAGTTTAATAAATGCCATAAATATTACTCCAATGGCTTCGGTATTCCGTTCTATAGATCAGCGAATTCTTTCGGAATAAACCGCTGTTGATAGGCGTAATTTTCTTCTGGTGGTACTGTCGCTTCAGTAACAGGCAATGTGACCAATTTACTTTCTCGGATAGCGGCTTCAAATTCAGGTCTGAACTTTCGCATATAACTTACTGCTGGCCAAGACACAGCAATACCAAAGACACAGATAGTGTTCCATGTCATTGTATCTACATTCGCAATGTTATTCGCAACGCTTTCCAGTAGATCAAGGTCTTCGTAAATTTCCTCTGTTTCGCCAGTATCACCCCATCTGCCGCTTTCGGTGACACCGAACTTTGGTCGTGTGATAGTGGTTTGTCTGCCCTCTCCATCCGCGATCCGTTGGACAATATCACGTACCCACGGCGTGCCCCATCGACATGGTGTGCACTGCCCACACGATTCATGCGCGTAGAATTTCATGATGTTTAGCAGGCAATCAACAATATTCCGAGTCTCATTCATCACAATGATACCCCCCGAACCGAGCATTGATTTGGCAAGCGTGAGCGATGTAAAATCAAGTCGTGTATCTAATTCGTAATGCGTCAAGATCGGTGCCGAACTTCCGCCAGGAATTACAGCCTTCACCTCTTCACCACGCAAACCACCTGCGACTTCTATGAGTTCAGTGGATGTCAAACCGAGTTCCAATTCATATACGCCAGGTTCGTTGACATCGCCGCTGATACAGTAAAGTTTTGTACCTGTATTTGGATCCGCTTTTGGTGGGTCAAATCGCGTATCACCGTACGTCGGTCCCATCTGTGTGTACCATTCAACACCATTACCGACGATGAAGGGTAAGTTGCACAAGGTTTCCACATTCTGCACGACGGTGGGTTTCATGAACACACCTTGTACAGCAGGGAAAGGCGGTTTGTTGCGGGGTTGTCCCCGTTTTCCCTCAAGCGATTCAATCAAGCCTGTCTCTTCACCGCAGATATAGGCACCAGCACCCGGATGTGAATAGATGTTAATGTTTAGCCCCGTGTCCCGGACATTTTCCCCAAGGTAACCCTGCTCGTAAGCCTCTTTAATGGCAGCATCTAACATCTTTTTACCGAGCGTGAATTCACCACGAATGTAAACATAAGTGGTCTCAATTCCCATCGCATAGCAACAGATCAAGATGCCTTCAATTAATAGATGTGGATTTTTCTCCAAGACATAACGGTTGCTGAAGGTGCCAGGTTCACTTTCGTCAGCGTTGCAACAGAGGTAACGCGGCTCAATGTCCCTTGGAACAAAACTCCATTTTTCGCCAGTAGAAAAACCGGCTCCGCCTCTGCCTTTCAACCCTGCTTCCTTCACCATATCAGCGATTTCTTCAGGTTGATATTCGGCAATCGCCTTTTCAAAACGGGTGTATCCGTCATGTTGTCTAAAGACATCAAAGGTGTTTATATTTGGTACGTCCAGATGCTCGTAGAGAATCCGTTTTTCTTGAACCATATTTTTCCTCTACATATTGTTTCGTAATAACAATAAAGCAAATTTATAGTTAATTTTAGCAATTAGCACTGTTGAGTTGTAGGAGGGAACTCCGATTCCCGACTATCCCGTTTTCTAAAGTTTCACTCCTATATAACAGTGTCGCGATTCGGAGATCGCTCCTACAGAAGAGACTTCTACATATTTTATAATTTATCACAAATTCGGTGTTTTCCTGACGCGAATTTAGCTTGGAAGTTGTTCTAATATCTCATCAACTTTTTCTGGAGTCAAATTCTTATATAAATCGTCATTCACCATGATAACGGGGGCGACATCACAAGAAGCGAGGCACTCTACTTTCATCAAGGTGAACTTGCCATCATCAGTTGTTCCTTTCGCGAGATTCGTTTCCGAAGCGATGTCTGTACCGAGTTTTGATTTGAGATGTTCTAAAACTACTTTACAGTCGCGCAATGCACAGGGCAGCGTATGACAGACACGGATAACATACTTGCCCACCGGTTCCTCAAAGAACATTGGATAGAAGGTTACCACGTCTTTTACCTTCATCACGGAAAGTTCCAACAGTTCCGCTACATACCGCATCACTGCAGGCGTAATATAGCCTTCCTGCCGTTGTGCAAGGTGGAGTGTTGGCAGCATCGCTGCTTCTTTAACAGGGTACCGACCAATCAGTTCGTCAAATTCTCGTTTGTTTTCTTCGTTAAACTGAAATGGTGTTTCGATTTGTATAATTTCATCTGACATCTTTGTTTCCTTCGTAGTCACTAATCATTTCTTCTAATTTCTCAAGTACATTATCCCATCTATCATAATTATAGATAGGCACAAGCAGCTCACGTTCGTAATCTTCCCATGTTGGATCTCTTCCCAACACTTCTTTTAATTGATTAAAAGGCCATGCACCCATTTTACCGTCAGAACGGATAACGATATTTGTGAGTCGTGGAAACTTTTCTTTATAACGCTTTTCGCATTTACAAAGGGTTGTACTGATACTCGGAAGTATATAAGGTCCTACCTGTACTGGGCCAAAAGTTCCCAACTCAAGTATTTCTGATATTTCACCATAGGTAGCCGTTTCACCTTTTTTTGCCCTTTCAATAAGAATTGGTAATACCTCGCGGGCACGCTGCTGATAAAGTTTTTCACCAAACATGTCCTGCCGATGTCCTCCGCAATTATTGTAAATCCTTGCCATAAATTACACCTTTTAAACTTCCATGAACTTGAAAAATTTAACCAAAGGATCTTTTAACTTTTTTTAATGCTCCTGCCTTGCCTTTTGAATTATTACGGAAATAGTTTCACAGACTAAAAACTAAACAGTCAATACTTTTATTAACATTAATGTAGTAATTCCTAATAAAAATAAAGAATTATAACCTATATATAAAACTAATGGATAAAAACGCAACCTATTATTAGAGCAACGTAAATCTTCATACGTTTTATCAGATTCATCGTGCATTATCTTATGCATGCGGCGAAAAACTAATAATACAAAAAATATATACGAAAAGAAACCTAATGGTATAGAATAGAAAAACAAACCTATACTTGTAAACTGAAATATACTAAATCCCAAAATATATTTCACGCTATCCCTAAAAGATAAATTATCCTTAAAACGATCTTTTTCATTTATTTCATCTTTTTTGATTATAGGACTGGATGTAGAAGACAAAGAATCGTGTAATAAAAAACATGCTGCTATTAAAAGTTCTGGCGGTATATCTGATCCATGCTCATGTTCATTTTCCATATAATTTTGCCTATAGAAATAATTTTATCGACTATAATTTTCTTTACCGTTTAACGCTTTCAAACAACTATTTCCATTGCCTTATCATTTTCTGTGATTTCAAGAGTGTTAACATCTACAGATAAACACCCTCAATTGCTTCATAAATGTTTTCAAGAATTCTTCATAAAGTGTCACCTTGAGTGACACAACTGGGCGATTGATGGCACTTCCGCCCAATATCCGCCTTCTTCAGCGTTGTGAATAACAACTTTTAGTTTCATGGTATTTAACTACTTGCTTTCAAGCGTGCAATTTCTTCACGGAGTTGTGCGGCTTCTGCTTCTGCATTTTCAGCGCGTACCTCAGCGTTTTCTCGTGCAATGGACTCTTGTTCTGCGCGTGCTTCTGCAGTCTCTGCACGTGCAGATTCTTGTTCTGCCAATGTCTGAACCCAATCGTTTGAAACAGGGTCATAAATCGCTATCTCTCCATCACGAATATAAAAATCCAAATCCAAAACCGAGGCGCGAAAACCTCCCTGTTCATCTGCAGGAACAGCGATATACACACCATCCACTAAAGTATAACCCATCAGCGGAGATGGTAAATACAACCCCTCTGCATCATACAAGAAGTAATTCTGTATTTCCAATGAAGCGTAAACATCCATCTTCTCACCTAAGTCTTTTTCATAAGTGCTTTTACTGGAGAACTCCATCACGAAATCGGGTGCTTTCCCTTCCTCCCATGTTTTATACGTCAGACGCATCTTTGGGTTTATGCCAAAACAGACGAGTACATCCGGAGATATAGACTTCCGGGGATCCCCTTCTCTGTAATACATCATTATGTCGCCTGATATATAGACTTCCGGATTTTGTGCGAAATGTGCCTCAAGTGCTTGCAGCGTCCATATTAGTAGTCTTAAATGATAATCGCTTGCTGCCATGGGCTTTCCATCTTCAGAAGGGTAAAGGTCTGTATCGTCAGTAGGAGCATAAGGAATAAAGGTATCTTTTGCATAAGGGCGCGCCATTAGGTTTCTCCTTAAAAAGTTTATAGTCCTTCGTTTCCTATTTCCCAACCTCATCCATAAGTTAATATTTTCCCCAAAACTGAATTCGGTTTTTTTCTGGGTCTCTAATGTCAAAACACGCTAAACCGTCCTCGTTCTCTAATGGTCTCAAACGTAACCCTTTTGACTTTAAATGTTGGTGCATTGCACTCACACTTTCAACATGAAGCATTAACTTTTGTCTACCCTCATTTGGTTTACTTGCACTATGGAGACACAGTTTACACTGACCTGTATCAAATCGGTAAAAACGATGTTCTGGAAATGGTTGATCTTCATCTGGTGTCAATCCGATTACATCTGTATAAAATGCAATGACAGTTTTCATATCTTTTACAAAAAGCATGACTCCGCCAAGACTAACTTTCATTTCTGGCATATCAATACCTCTATCATATCTATACCATTTAAGGTGCAACCAATTTCTCTTCTATGTAAGGGTATTATTACCTATCCAACTCCCCTGCAATCACGTTTAAACTTCCCAACACAGCCACTGTGTCCGATACCATGCCGCCTTCCAACATGTGCGGTAGTGCTTGAAAATGGAAGAAACTCGGTGGACGAATTCTAATACGGTATGCCGTCCCACTTCCATCGCTCACAATGTAAAATCCTAATTCTCCATTTGGCGATTCCGTTGCGCAATAATGGTCACCTTTGGGAGGTTGTACACCGTGTCCATCCATAACGATCTTGAAATGATGGATTAATCCTTCAATATGTCCATAAGCATCTGATTTGTCGGGCATCATGATTTTGTTGTCTTCAACACTAAACGGACCTTCTGGCAGATTATCCAATGCTTGTCCAACGATACCGCAGCTTTGGATCATTTCCTCCATTCGCACTAAATATCGGTCGTACGCATCGCCATTACTGCCAACTGGCACATCAAATTTCATTTCATTGTAGGAGGAATACGGTTCAGCTTTGCGGATATCGTGCGCAACACCGGTTGCACGCAGACAGGGACCGGTTAACCCGTAATTAATGGCATCTTCTGGTGAAATTGCGCCAACTCCTTTTGTCCTGTCCATCCAAATTCGGTTGCGGGTTAGCAAGGTATGTGTTTCTTTTAACGCCTTTGGGAAATTGGTGATGAAATCACGGACATCGGTTTCAAATCCATCATAGAGATCGCGGAATACGCCGCCAACACGGGTATAACTCGTTGTCAATCGCGCGCCTGTTGTCTTTTCAAAGATGCTGTATAGTTTTTCGCGTTCGCGGAAACTATAAAGAAAAACTGAAAATGCCCCTAAATCCAGCGCTGCAGTACCGAGCCATAGCAGATGGTCAGCCAGTCGAGAAAGTTCAGCCATCAAAATTCGGATGTATTGACACCTTTTTGGCACTTCAATACCGAGCAATTGTTCCACTGCAAGCACATATCCGAAATTGTTAGATAATGGAGAAAGATAATTCATCCGATCAGTTACAACGATGTACTGGTTGTAATCTAAGTGTTCACCCAGTTTTTCAAACCCAGTATGCAAGTATCCAGCGTGTGGTGTCGCCTTCAAAATGGTTTCACCATCAAGTTCTAATACAATACGAAGGGTGCCGTGCGTGGCAGGGTGTTGCGGTCCGAAGTTGAGAACCATCTTCTCGCCTGTTGTGCGTTCCATCCCACCTTGCATAGGTTGCTCCTTTTTTTAAAATTGGCTTGTATTTTCCGTTGTTATGTTCCGTTAGACATTCTGCTTATCAAAATTGAAACGCTCACGTTCACCACGTCCACGAAGCGGATAATCCTTACGGAGTGGGTGTCCTTCAAAATCATCCGGCATTAATATTCGGCGTAGGTCTGGATGCCCTTCAAAGTCTATTCCAAACATATCGTAAGTTTCCCGTTCCAACCAGTTTGCAGCCTTCCATAAATCTGTCACCGAGCGAATCTTCAAGTCCTTCTCATTCACCGGCACTTTGACCCGAATACGGGGCGTTTCGCCTTCAAAGGCGTAAAGGTGATAAACAACCATGAATCGGGCATAGTCGTACTGCATCAATTCCGATTCCAAATTAGAATTGTCAACCGCCGTGACATCCACAAGAAACGCATACGCGAGTTCAGTCTTTAGATATTCCAACAGCGCGTAACTGTTTTCTTTGTTAACAACAACTGCTACACCATTACTTGTTTCGGTATCCGCTAAAAGCGCATCTGCAAACTTGTTTCGTAGTTTTTCAAGTACAAGCGGTTGCGTTTCTTCTGTAACTTCTTTTTCTTCACTCATCATAAGCGACCTCAGAACCTTTGGGGAGCTCACCTTTATGTATTTGCCGTTGTACCTGCATGACAGCATCAATCAAATCTTCAGGGCGTGGTGGACATCCAGGAATATAGACATCAACCGGTAGGAATTGGTCAACGCCTTGTATTAAGGTATAAGTATCAAAAACGCCTCCGCAGGATGCACATGCCCCCATTGAGATAACCCATTTTGGGTCTGGCATCTGATCATAAATCCGCTTTAGTACGGGCATCATTTTGATAGAAATACGACCAGAAACGATCAACAAATCTGACTGACGGGGCGAGAAACGAATTGCCTCAGAACCGAATCGGGAGAGGTCAAATTTGGAAGCCAAGGTTGCCATCATCTCAATTGCACAGCAAGCGGTACCGAACGGCATCGGCCACAAGGAATTCTTTCGTCCCCAATTGACGACTTTGTCAATAGTTGTTGTAATGATGTTACCATCTGTTTGTTCTGTACTTGCTCCACTTTGTATATGGGTATTGGCTAATCCCATGTTAAGCCTCCTTTTTTCCAAGCGTAGATATAGCCCAGAAGGAGAATACCGATAAACACCAGCATCTCAACTAAAATAAATAAACCGTTATCTACAGACATCTTTTTAAAGACCACTGCCCATGGGTAGAGAAAGACCACCTCAATATCAAAGATGATAAAAAGCATAGCGATGAGGTCAAACCGGATGGAGAACCTTTGTCTGGCATCACCAACCGGTTGCACACCAGATTCGTAGACAGAAAGTTTAGCGCGTGTTGGTTTTTTAGGTCCAAGAAGATGGGTCAGGGCGAGATTAACACCTGCAAAAAGGACTGCAAAGAGTCCTAAAAAAACTATTGGAAGATAATCTATTAACATTTGCTCTAATCTATTTTAAGCCTCCGGCAACGGACAGATATAAACATCATCTTTCACTATATTCTGTTGATGCCAATAATTAACACTGACTATTAGGTTTGCGTTCAAATTTGCAACTAATTTGTTAAACGTGCTTATAATTTTACATATTTAGAGAAAAGTGTCAAGTTTTTTTCAATAAATATTACGATTTTTTTGGAATATAGTTGAAAAATGTGATATGAGAATATTTATGTAGGTTTGTAAAGTTCTTATAGAGGACAAGACATTTGTATCTATTCAGATGCATGTTTCACCATTGACGATAAGACGTTGAAATAATAACTTGGATACCAAGCGTGTCATCAAGATATTGGTGCCCACTACAATCTGGTTCTGTAAAGCGCTGTAATAATGCTATTGCAAATTCCCAAGATTTGCGTGTCAATTTCCATGTGAAATGGTTTTTTGTCTTTTTTATCACAACTGCTCCATCATCTCGTTCTGCAATCTGTGCCGAAAGTATACAACCGTCTACCGGAGATATAAATGGCAAAGCGTGAATATCAAGCGTCTCCCCAGAACTCAATATGACATTATGTATTGCTTTGTGTAATTGTTCTGCCTTCGTCTGTGTAATTGGAGACAGAATTATCAACGGGCAGTATTGAGAACCATCTGGAATATATTCAAGTTCCATAAAAAATCCCCATTTCAAAGATGTTTATCGCAAAGTGTTTCAGAATGGTAGTTAGCAGCAAATCGCACATTAAGGTGATAACCTCTCTATTTCCCAGTCGTAATTGTTCTTTAATGTATAACGGATTCGATCATGTAAACGGCTTGGACATCCTTGCCAGAATTCAAACACATTCGGAATAAGTCTATACCCACCCCAATGAGATGGTCGTGGAATATCATCACCCTGATAAGTTTGTTCGGCTTTTTGAAAGTTTGTTGTCAGGTGTTCTCGCCCAGGAATAACGATGCTTTGGCGTTCAGACCACACAGCAAGTTGACTATCAATTGGACGACTGGCAAAGTACGCATCCGATTCAACCTTTGTCATCTTTTCAACCGTGCCGTTGCTTCTTACTTGTCGATCAAGTTCCCGCCAATAGAAAACAAGCGCGGCTTGTGGGTTTTCTGCCAATTCCTGCCCTTTTTGACTGTCATAGTCCGTATAGAAACAGAAGCCATTATTATCAAAACCTCTGAGGACAACCATACGAGCGGAAGGGATTCCATCTAATGTTGCGGTTGCAAGTGTCATTGCGTCTGGTAGATCAATCTGTGCTGCTACGGCATCGGAAAACCATTTTTCAAATTGATCAAAAGGATTTTTGGCGATATTATCTTCAGTTAATCCGCCGTGTGATTGATATTCTCTGCGGAGTTTATCAGTGTTCATATTATTTTTTCCAGTAATTCGGTGAAAAGAGGATAAGCACGGTATAGAGTTCAAGGCGACCAAGTAACATGCAGAAGGTCAGAATAAATTTACCTATAGTGGCAATATGAGCATAATTATCAACGGGGCCAACATCACCAAGTCCAGGCCCGATGTTTCCCATTGTAGCAATTGTGCACCCTGCTGCAGTAATTAAATCCAAGCCCAGGGTCGTCATAATACATGTCACAATAGCAAAAATGCCGATGAAAAAGAAGAAAAAACCGAGAATATGTGTAAGCACTTCAGGTGGCACGACTCTGTCATTGACACGAACGGGAAGGACAGCGTGCGGAAAGATAAGCCGTTTAATTTCAGCACCACTCTGTTTTATAAGAAGGAGGAAGCGAAGCTGCTTCATTCCGCCGCCCGTTGACCCAGCACATCCACCATAAAACATGAGGGTTACCAATATAAATTGTGATAAGGCGGGCCACGTTTCAAAATCAGCCGTGCCATAACCTGTTGTTGTCGTTATAGATAAAACTTGGAATGCACCGTGGCGGATTGCATCTCCCACGGAATCGTAAGGAGGTTGTTCATTAGCATTTCCAAAATTCACGGTATTCCAAGAAACGAGAAGAATGCTCACAAGAATCACGACACAATAGAATCGGAATTCGGTGTCTTTAAAATAACTTTTGACATCGCCACGGAGTGCACGATAGTGCAGAGCAAAATTAGTGCCTGCAAGAAACATAAAAACAGTAATGACCGTTTCAATATAGACGCTATTGTAGTGAGCAATACTGGCGTTTTTTGTTGAGAAACCTCCGGTTGCCATTGTCCCAAAGGTATGGCAGAGCGCATCAAAAAGGGTCATGTCCCCGAGCCAAAGCAGCAGCGTCTCTAAAACCGAGAGTAAGATGTAAACTCCCCACAGCAATTTGGCTGTTTGTGCGATACGTGGTGTGAGTCGGTCTGTTTGGGGACCTGGTGCTTCTGCGCGAAACAGCTGCATTCCACCCACACCAAGCATCGGGAGAATCGCTACAGCAAGCACAACAATTCCCATGCCTCCAAGCCAATGACTGAAGCTGCGCCAAAACAGCATTGCATGTGACAGATGTTCAATTTCTGTAAGGACTGTTGCACCGGTCGTTGAAAAACCGGACATTGATTCAAAATAGCAGAACGTGAATTCTTCTAAAGGAGTACGACCTTCTGCTGAGAATACATCTGCTAAAAGATAAGGAAAAGAACCAAAGAGCGCGACAAAAACCCAACCTAAAGCGACAATGGCAAACCCTTCACGTATACCGAGTTCTGGTTCCGATGGTCTAATGGTGAACCGAAGAATTAAGCCGACACATAATGTTATAACGGTAGCATAAACAAAAGCGAACAAATCCTTTTGCGGTTCACCTGCACTGAAATAATAGTAGATGGCTATACCCAACGGCAATAACATTGTGCCAGCGAGACATATTAATAGGTTACCAAGTGTGTGGAAAATGAGTTTTCGACTCATAGGTGATAATTATCGGTTTTGGATGGTAAAACTGAAGCCACCGCGGTAGATGCGGTTTCCTAACCGCATCGGAATTATCGGTTTTGGATGGTAAAACTGAAAAGCTATTACAAGCTGTCGGTAAATAAATTTTAATGGATATTCGAACCTTTTGCTGACTGCTGATAGTTATTATACTCTACGGGTTGCAAACATATCTTCTACAGCCGGTATTGCGTCAGGCATACTGAAAACAATCACGCGATCAGCGGGTTGAATGACACTTTCGCCACTCGGGATAATGAGTTTTTCGCGTCGGAGGATCGCACCGATAAATGCGTTGTCTGGGAATTTGGTCTTTAACGAACTAAGTTCTTTATGCGCAATTTTCGCATTTACACCAGCAACGATCTCAATGACTTCGGCGTCAATTTCATGAAGCGAAGCGACAGAAATAATATTACCACGGCGGATAAGACGTAGTAGGTTGCTAACAACAGTCAAGTGTCTACTGACTGCCCCATCCAAACGAGGGATTCGAGCCAGCAACGGAAGATAGCGCGGTTGTTGAATTAAAGCGAGCGCGCGTTGTGCCCCGTGTTCCTTTGCTGTCATGCATGCCATAACATCGTTTTCATCATCGCCAGTTACCGAAACAAAACCACTTACTTCCTCAATACCTGCTTCCTCTAATAATTGGAATTGGAGATAATTCCCATGTAAGACAGTTGTGTGTTTTAAAGATTGTGACGCGAGCCCTGCCAAGTTTTCATCTGACTCAATAAGTTTCACATTAGTACCATTTTTCTCAAGGACACGGGCGAGTTCAATGCCGATAGCGCTTGCCCCTACTATGATGACCCGTTCGAGATGTGGGTTGAAGTATATTCCAAAAAGCCTGAACAACTGCTCTATAGCCAATGCACTACCAATGACGAAGACATCATCGCCCTGTTTGAGAATGTCTCGCCCTTTTGGAATAATAACATTTTCCTGCCAACGCCTTTTAATTGCTGCGAATCGTATATTTGATAAAACACCGTTCCTATCCAATTCTGCGAGAGATTTTCCTATGAAAGGATTGTTCTGTTTAATTCGAAAAGCAGCGAGTTGGATTCTTCCATCTTCAAATTCAACAATTTCTCGTGCTTCGGGTGTTTTCAAGAGACGGGCAAATTCCTCAACGCACAAATGTTCAGGATTTACAAGAAGGTCAATGCCGAAGTCTTGTGGCGTGAGACCGCTCTCCTCAGAAAAGTAGTCGGGATTTGAAACGCGTGCGATTTTGGTTTCAACCTCGTAGCGATCAGCAATTTGACAAGCAAGCATGTTAATCTCATCACTGTTTGTAACAGCGATAATAAGTTCAGCATCACTAATACCTGCATCTTTGAGCAGCACTGGCGATGCGCCTGATCCGCGAAGGGTTTGCAAATCTAACTGTTCGTTAACGCGTTGGCAAGCCTCTTCGGATTCATCAATTAAAACGACATCGTTATTATCTACTGTTAGTAATTTGGCAGTATGAAATCCGACTTCACCTGCGCCTATAATAATGGCTTTCATTTGTTATTTGTTTTATTGTCGGTTATCGAAAAAACTCCTGTAAATGAATACAGATAACCGCCTGTTAGTAGTCTGTTAGTGGGGGACAAGAACATACAAGATTTCTGTCTCCGTGAACTTCGTTAATGCGTGCGACTGGCGGCCAAAATTTACTTTGGCGTACCCATGGCTTTGGAAAGGCAGCTTTTTCGCGTGAATATGGATGATGCCAGTGAGTTTGTGTAACTGCTTGGACAGTATGCGGTGCATTTTTTAACACGTTGTCATCCGATGATGCTGCACCATTTTCAATTTCAGTGATCTCTTCACGAATAGAGATGAGCGCGGAACAGAAGCGATCAAGTTCTGCTATGGATTCGCTTTCAGTCGGTTCAATCATCATCGTGCCGGGAACAGGCCAAGATACCGTTGGCGCATGAAAGCCGTAATCCATCAAACGTTTAGCGACATCCGTCACTTCTATCCCCGCAGTTTTCTTAAAGTCGCGCAAATCAATAATACATTCATGTGCTACCAATCCATTTTTACCTGTATAAAGGACAGGATAGTAGGATTCCAGCTGTTTTGCAATATAATTAGCATTCAGGATAGCAGTTTCTGTTGCTGACTTAAGTCCTTTTGCTCCCATCATAGCAATGTAAGCCCAAGAGATGGGTAGAATACCTGGACTTCCCCACGGTGCCGCGGATACAGGTCCAATTCCGTTTTTTCCTCCGACTGTGACAATCGGGTGGTTGGGTAGAAAATCGATTAGGTGTGCTTTTACACCAATCGGTCCCATTCCTGGACCACCACCACCATGTGGGATACAAAATGTTTTGTGAAGATTAAGATGGCAGACATCTGCTCCAAGGTCTGCAGGATAACTCAATCCAACAAGCGCATTGAGATTGGCACCGTCCATATACACTTGTCCACCATGTGCATGAATAATATCGCATATCTCACGAATCTTTTCTTCAAAAACACCGTGTGTTGAGGGATAGGTCACCATCGCTGCGGCGAGTGTTTTCTGATGAGTTCCAGCCTTCTCCCGTAGGTCGCCAAGGTCAATATTACCTTCAGTGTCACATGCAACGACTACAACTTTCATACCTGCCATCACAGCACTGGCAGGGTTCGTGCCGTGTGCAGATGTTGGGATTAAACAGACATCACGATGTCCCTCGTTTCTGCTTTGATGGTATTTTCGGATGACTAACAGTCCTGCATATTCACCTTGTGAACCTGCATTCGGTTGCAGTGAGATTGCGCTATAACCAGTTATTTTAGCTAACCATGTTTCTAATTGATCAAACAAGATGTGGTAACCTTGCGCTTGTTCGCTTGGTACGAAAGGATGTATCCCGCCAAATTCTTGCCATGTGACAGGCACCATTTCTGTCGTAGCATTCAGTTTCATTGTGCAGGAACCGAGCGGTATCATCGCGTTCACGAGAGAGAGGTCTTTGGCTTGCAATCTGTGGATATATCTGAGCATCTCCGTTTCGGAATGATAACTATTGAAAACGGGATGTGTAAGACACGCGGATTTTCTTTGTAATTCTGTGGGGATTTCAATAAATTTAACAGATCGTTTGTCTATAGTGTTTTTCGCAAAGAGTTCAACAAGGTCTTCAATATCAGTATGTGTAGTTGTTTCATCTAATGATATACCTACGTGGGTTGCATCAATAGCGCGGAGGTTTATCTGTCTTGCAAGTGCCGAAGTGAGCAATTCTTCGGTCCCTTTTGGGTTAACTTCAACGCAAAGTGTATCGAAGCAGGGGGCATCTCCTGTATTATAGCCAAGATTTTCAAGTTCAGCGCGTAGGTTGCAAGTAAGCGCGTGAACGCGTTCGGCAATCTGTTTTAAGCCTTTAGGTCCGTGATAGACAGCATACATACCTGCCATCACAGCAAGCAGTACCTGCGCTGTGCATATATTGCTTGTTGCTTTTTCACGGCGGATGTGTTGTTCGCGCGTTTGGAGTGCGAGTCGAATAGCAGGTTTGTCATCTGCATCGTGAGAAACGCCAGCAATCCGACCAGGGATGCTGCGTTTAAGTTCTTCATGTGTGGAAAGAAAAGCAGCATGAGGACCGCCGTACCCAAGCGGAACACCGAACCGTTGCGAGTTGCCGATTGCAATGTCTGCGCCAAATTCTCCGGGAGGCTTCAAAAGCATGAGTGCTAATAGGTCTGTGGCAGCAACAAATAATCCGCCAGCGGCATGCACCTTTTCAGCGAATTGATGGTAATCGTAAATAGCACCATCTGAGGCAGGGTATTGCGCGATAGCACCTAAGATCGGCGTGTCAAAATTGACATTACGATGGTCACCGATTTGTAATTCAATGCCGAGGGGCTCAGCGCGTGTTTGTAGAACAGCGATTGTTTGTGGATGGCAGGTTTCTGACACAAAAAAGCTACGACTGATCTTCTGCGGTACATTTGCATAACACATTGTCATCGCTTCAGCAGCTGCCGTAGCCTCATCAAGAAGGGAGGCATTGGCAACAGGAAGTCCGGTTAAGTCAATCACCATTGTTTGAAAGTTGAGCAGTGCCTCTAAACGACCTTGTGAAATTTCGGCTTGATAGGGTGTGTATTGGGTATACCAACCAGGGTTTTCAAGGATATTTCGTTGGATAACTGGCGGTACAATGCAGTTATAATACCCTATTCCGATATAGGAACGGTAAACTCGGTTTTGAGAAGCGAGTTGTTTTAATGCCTCAAGTGCCTCGGATTCTGAAAGACCTATTGAGCCTGTGGTTTTCCCATTGATATCTAAACTGAGCCGTGATGATAAACGAATGTCGGCTGGTACAACGTCTTCAATGAAATCTGCCATTGAAGTATAACCGAGCGTTTCCAACATCTGTTCAATGTCTTCAGGACGAGGTCCGATATGTCTATTTGCGAAGTTTATCTTTTCTGTTTCAAGCATGCTCCGCCTCAATATGTGCTTGATAACTATCAGCATCAAGAAGTGCGTCAAGTTCGCTGGGATCAGTCATCTTGATTTTGAGAAACCATCCATCATCATAAGGTGATTCATTAACCTGTTCAGGAGCATCAAGGAGAGATTCGTTTACCTCAATCACTTCCCCACTGACGGGTGCGTAGAGGTCAAACGCTGCTTTAACAGATTCTATCACCCCTAATTCTGTTTTATGTGTTAATTGTGTGCCTACTTCTGGCAATTCGACGTAGACAATATCTTGAATTTCAGATTGAGCATAATCTGTAATGCCAATAGTAGCGATGTCATCTTCTTGACTCACCCATTCATGGCTTTCCATATATCTTAAATTTTCTGGAATCATCTAATTTTCCTTCACGTGTGTTTTTGTTCCCACATTTGGGTTTATCTCTTTTGCCTTTTCAAAGTCAACTTTTGCTGCCTCATGCTGTCCAAGTGCTTCCTTTGCCAGGCCGCGGTTGTGGTATGCCTCAGCATATTTGGGGTTAAGTTCAATTGCCTTATCGTAATCAGCAATCGCACCAGCATAGTCCTTAAGGGCAACCTTTGTAAGTCCACGGTCATTGTAGACGTGAGCTTGTTCGGGTTTTAGTTTTATAGCCTGATTATAGTCTTCAATTGCTCCTGCATAGTCTCTGAGTTTGTGCTTTGCATTACCGCGATCTTTATAAGTGAAGTAAGTTCCGAAAGGGTCGTTAGTATTAATAACTTTTATTGCTTGATTATAATCCTCTATGGCACCGGTATAGTCACCCATGTCAGCTTTTGCACCTCCACGGCTCCTATAAGCGTAAGGGTCGCCGGGTTTTAGTTTTATTGCTTGTGCAAAATCTTCTATCGCATCAGCGGGGTTTCCAAGTTTAATCTTAGCAAACCCACGACTGATTATTAAGTAGTAAGTGAGATCAGATTTTTGTTTTATAGCCTGATTATAGTCTTCTATTGCGCCAGTATAATCACCAAGTTTTTGCTTTGTATCTCCGCGTTTCATGTAAGCATAAGCATCAGGTTTTAAGTTGATGGCTTGTGTGTAATCATCTATTGCGCCAGCATAGTCACCAAGAATCTCCTTTACATTCGCTCTATTTTGGAAAGCCTGAGCATCGTCAGGTTTTAGTTTTATGACCTGTGTAAAATCTTCTATCGCACCCGCGTGATCATCAAGCTTGCGCTTTGCCCAGCCGCGATTGTTGTATGCATTAGCGTCGTCAGGTTTTAGTTTTATCGCTCGTGTATAGTCCTCTATTGCTCCGATATGGTCGTCCAGTGCCTCCTTCGCAGCAGCACGATTGTTGTATCCGTAGGCATCATTAGGTTTTAGTTTTATCGCGTGTGTAAAATCTTCTATCGCACCCGCATGATCGCTAAGATCGCGCTTTGCCCACCCGCGATTGTTGTATCCGTAGGCATCATTAGGTTTTAGTTTTATCGCGTGTGTAAAATCTTCTATCGCACCCGCATGATCACCTATATGTTTTTTCGTCCACCCGCGCTCGTTGTATGCATGAACATCATCAGGTTTTAGTTTTATCGCGTGTGTAAAATCCTCTATCGCACCCGCATGATCACCAACGGATTTTTTCATGCGCGCGAGCTCTTTATACATATTGGCATCGTCAGGTTGGAGTTGGATAACATCAGATTTGAGTTGGACGGCCTGTGAATAGTCATCTATTTTCCCCGTCTTATCTCCAAGTTTCCCTTTTGCATCTCCGCGTTTTTTGTAGGCATCCGCATCATCAGGATTAATTTTTATTGCCTGATTATAATCCTCAACCGCACCCGTATGATCGCCAAAGTCGGATTTCGCTTTCGCCCTATCCTTATAGATTTCTGCATCGTTAGGATTCAGTTTGATCGCTTGGTTATAGTCTTCTATTGCGCTATTCTGCTGACCGAGGCTTACTTTCGCTTTCGCCCTAAGCTTGTAAGTTTCAGTATTGTCGGGGTTCAGTTCGATTGATTGGTTGAAATCATTTATTGCACCTTTAGCATCCCCATCATAATATTTCGCTTTGCCTTGTTCAGTGTAGAAATGTGCTTGGATACGTTTTTGTTTCCGCCACTGCGTGAAAGACTCCGTTGAAGTGGCACCAGCGAGCAACGCCTTGATTGCGTTTACAGAGCTATTGCCAGGGTCATGACCATAGTGGATTCCGATGATTTCTCCTTTACTGTTTAGTAAGGGACTTCCGCTGTTTCCTGGGTACGCTTCGATTGTTGTCTGGATCCCTCCATCGTTCTGCCGGATACCAGTTACAACTCCAGCCGCGCCTTTATATTCTCCATAAGGGTAACCCACGATAAAAGCAGACTCACCTATCTGCAACATGTCGCTGTTACCCAAAGGCAGCGGTGTGCCTTCACTCGCAGCTGTGAGGATGGCGATGTCGCGTTTGATATCAAAGGCAGTGACACCTTTTATGCGCCAAATTGTTTTCTTGTCCCAACTTTTGGCGAAAACGGGCCCGCGCTTAAATCGGATAGCAACGTGAAAATTCGTTGCGATCTTGTCCTTCGTTATGAAGAACCCGCTACCCCCTCCACCGATACGGACTATAGAAGCTTTTCCTTTTTCGGATATTAAGTCAGTTTCTGTTGGTTTTTCGGTATTTTCGGCAGTTTCCTGTGCATAAGAACGTGAGAGAAATAATCCCAGAATTAAGAAGCATGATAAAAATTTTGTGCTATATTTCATTTTTTATTATCTCCAAGAAGTTATGTTCATCTCTAAATAAAAGGCACCTTCACGATTTTTGCGGGGTGCAGTTTGCCTCGGATGTCAATTTCAATGCTTTTCCCGGTATTTTGAGAGACAGACGCGAAACCGATATTGCATTTCAGGCTCGGTGAAGGGGCGCCGCTTGTTACTTTGCCAATCGGGTTACCATTTTGATAAACATCATATCCGCATCTTGCAACAGCACGGTCCAACATTTGAAAACCCACTAATTTCTTTTTTAAATCTCCCTTTTCTTTCTGTGCCAGGAGAACATCTTTACCGATGAAATTACCCTTATCTAATTTGACAAACCGACCGAGTCCCGCCTCATAAGGTGTCGTATTGTCGTCCATATCCATGCCGTATAGACGGAGTCCTGCTTCAAGTCTTAAGGTATCGCGTGCACCAAGTCCGACTGGTTGTCCGCCTGTTTCTATCACAGCAGGATAGAGTACATCCCATAAATCTTCCGCATTGCTTGCCTCAACGTATAACTCAAAACCGATTTCACCCGTATAGCCAGTTCGTGAAATTACAGCAGATATTTCTGCAACCTCTCCTGCTGTAAAGTGAAAAAACGGAATTTCTGAGATAAACCATTTAGTACCAAACTGACTCAGAATGTCTATCGATCTTGGTCCTTGCAGCGCGATGAGGGTTGTGTTTTCGCTGTCATCATTTACTTCTGCTCCCATGTCATTATGCGTTTCTACCCACGTAAGGTCTTTTTCAATGTTAGCGGCGTTGACTACCAACGTATAATCGTTATCAGCGTGCCTATAAATTAGAATGTCATCAACTATGCCCCCGTTTTCATTGCAAAGGAGCGTATATTGCACCTGTCCATCGGTTAAGCGGCTCACGTCGTTTGTGCAGAGTTTTTGCACCAATTCGTTTGCACCTTGTCCCTGAACGTCAATTTCTCCCATGTGGGATAAATCAAATAAGCCGACGGTTTCACGGACAGCAAGATGTTCCTTAACAATGCTGGTATATTGCAGCGGCATCTCCCATCCACCGAATTCGGTGAATTTTGCATAGAGGGATTTGTGAACTTCGTAAAGTGGTGTTCTTTTCATTTGTTTTGTCTCACGATAAAGCGTTTATAGACGTAAACGTTTCCGAAAATGTTTTGATTATGCTAATCCATAGAGACGGGCAAGATTATCTCCAAAAATCAACGCCTCTGCATCATCACCGAGTTCCAAACGTTTTAAGGCGTTAATAACCTGAATTGGTCGGTATTCGGGCAGGTTAGAACCGAAAACTATCTGCTCCGGCCCGAGGGCATCAACTGCGGTCTTTACTTCTGTCGGTACAACCGTGTCTGGATCAGTTCCCCAACGCCGATGGAAGCGCAAGATAGTTGTTCCGAGTGAGATATTCTTATTTGCTTTTGCTGCGGAGATTGCTGCATCCAAATCGTCTGGAAATCCCATGTGATCCATGATAACTGGCGTTTCTGGCACCCAACTCGCAACGGTGCCGATTCGGTTCGGATGGCAATTGTTCGGACCAGAGTGGATTGAAATGATTAGTCCATGATCACGCGCAGCTTCAACGACAGGTCGTACAATCGGGTCATCAACGTTGTAATTGTGGATCGCGGGCATCAGTTTAATACCACGCATTCCCCACTCGTTTGCAGTTAGTTTAACTTGCTTGACAGGTTCCGGTTCTGTGGGATGCACAAGCGCACAGCCGAGGGTTCGTTGATTGCCACGAATTACTTCGGCAAGTTCATCGTTCCGAGGGGCTGGTTGCGGGGTCGGCATAATGACTGCAACGTCCATATCAGCCTCATCTTCTAATGTCAATAGCGCGTTTAAATCTAAATTTCCAGATTCATCACGAAATTCATCATTAAGATATGCTTCAAAATCACCACGCATAAGACTGTTCCTTTTATGCATTGTATTGCAATTTTCAATAATTGTTGGGAGGGATCACCTTGGATGTTAAAACAATCCTATGGTTCAGCAAACTGCTCTTTGATAAGGATTGCCCCATTTTGGGAATCAGTTTCAAAAGATACTTTTTCTGACATTAAAGCGTTACTGTACTGCGTATACGCTGATCGTGCATCGGCAGCATTAGGAAAACGGATAACGAAAACAATATAGGAATCTTCCGATTTTTTAGAACGCGCGTCTCTGTATTGTGCTAATACGCCTATTGTTTTATCAGTTAATTGTGGAATAATGTCAGGGGTAGACTTATAAACTTCACGTAGTGCCCAATTTGTATAAAATAACTTTTCACTTCCACGAATATATTGGGTAGGTAGGAGTTCAAGTAGAGGGACTTTTTGCGGAGGATCCTGTATACGTTTTGCAGTAACGCGAGCGAGTGCGATCATACCCTCGCGAATCCCTGTTGCAATCCCATATCCCTCTATTTGAATGAAGTACTTCCCTTTCCAAAACCAGAGGTTTTTCCCAGAAATGATAGCTTTACATCCGATCCATTCAAATTTGGGTTGCGGGTAACTGTGGACGCTAAAAATCCCGAATGCGTTTTCAGGCGTTCCCATATCAAATATTTCAAACAAGATATAAGGAACTGATCCAAATTTCGGGTTTTGATATTCCACTTCTGCCTGTTTTTGGAATCCATAATTACGGTATATTTCGGGGTATGTTTCAAGGAACATGAATCGATCTACATAAAGCGTTTCGCTATTATACGTTGTTGGTTTGCGAGCACGTACCCAATCTGTCACTTCACCATCCTTTGGTAAAAGGGTTTCTGGTGCAGCTGTCGTGGAATACGGTAGCGATTCATAAACTGTTGCTAATGCAGTAAAATGTTTAGATTCGCTATCATTTAATTTTATATTTTTTTGCTGTTGGGATTCTTCGTCCTGTGCGATTTTAGGGGATGATTGGCTCTTGGAATGCGCTTGGATTCTTGCAGAAACATTTGCGATAACTTCTTTAGCACTTTTTGCTGTAGTCGCTTTCCACACACCGAAAATGTACGCATCCTCTTGGTTGATTGATGTTAAATTCTCCTGTTCTTGCTGGCATGAGAGGAGAACTATCATAAAAAAAGAGCATCGCAAAACTGTGCTGAGGGGTTTCATAGGGTTACCACTGTTCTGCAAGTTGATTGTAAAGGTCTTCAATCAATTCTTCTACTATCAGATTCTTTGCTTGTTCTAATGTTTCTGGTGGCTCTCCCCGATTCTCTACACGATAAAAATCGTGTATCTGTATATGGTTATCTGTTTGAGCAATTCGATTGTTTCTGACCTTATCAATAAATTCATATTCGACTTGCAAACTCATCCGTAACATTTCAACATTACCGCTTGGCCCAAAGCCATGTTCTTTTAAATGGTAATCCTGTATCCGAATTGTGAGTTCGGAGTCGTTTCCGTCGCTCCATTTTCGATTAAACCTTTGGATTAATTTCTCCTGAATCACTTCATCAAAAGGACGCTGCGAAACATTGTCGTAAAAGAAGTCAGGATCATCAATAGTAATAGGTGGGATATTAATGGTTCTGATATGCTCTAAGTAAGAAGAGGTAGAAACATATCCACACCCAACAATCAGGCTAAATGATGTGAAGAAACCAAAGAATAACGATATGAAAACTACAAAGTTAAGGTATGATCGGGCTCCCTTTTCAGTTTTCCATGTCTTTGGAGAGAGTCGTGAAAAAAGGAGAAAGAATTTCCTGTTACAGTGTGTCCATTTAGTACACATGAGAATTTCCTTGTAGTGCAAATATAAAAAAATGGAAAGGATTTTGAAGTCTAACGGGAGCAACCTGCGGACGTTGAGGTTTCTTTTCTCTCCCATAAAGTATGATCCGGGCAAAGTTAACAATCTGTTTCTTGACTGCGGGGATTGATAGAATTACAAAAGCAACAATAAGTAGGATTAGAATGAACGCTAACAGATTAGTCATCCATTTCTGGGCGAGCAAATCCCCTTTGGCTTTTTGAATCTGTCGCTTTGCCTTGAGGTTGCGAGTTCTCATTAGGCTCACCTCCAATTAAATAGGTAATAAGCGGCGAATTTGAAACCTACCCAGCACCGCTGTTTTCAGTAAATGAAAGGACAAAGCAGTTCTTGAATTTATCCGCCGAATGCTGTATACGCATTCGGCGTTGAATATGGGTTGTCGTTCTTAAAACCTACCCTTTGGGATACGCGGCGATTTTCGATTTCTGGAGTCACGTGAGTTATCCCGCTGGTCATATCGATTGTTCCGTCTATCACGACTATCACGACTGTCACGATTATCTCGTGATTCACGGTAGGGGCGATTCTCGCGATAATTTGATCTGCCTTGCTCTCGCTGTTCGCGCTGTTCGCGTTGATCCGGTTCCCAGTCTGAGTCTGAGTCTGAGTCTGAGTCTGAAGAGGTGTTAAGTTCTTCAAGAGGAACACCGTTAGCGGCGATAAGAGATAGGTCAATTCTGCCTTGTTCATCTATAGTCAAGATTCGCACGGTTACCTCATCTCCGACCTGCATGACATCTTCAGCTCTGCGGACATAACCGTCTCCCATCTGTGAGATGTGTACAAGACCATCTTTTCCGGGGAGAATTTCCACAAATGCACCGAAGGAAGCGGTTCGGACAACTTTTCCAGTGTACTCTTTCCCGATTTCGGGCATAGCCGTAACTTGGCGGACTTTTTCCTCAGCGAGTTTGACTTCTTCCGCGCTTGTTGAGGCTATTTCAACAGTACCATCATCTTGAATGTTGATGGTCGTATTCGTTTCCTCTTGAATACCTTGAACAGTTTTACCTCGGGGACCGATGAGGTCTTTTATCTTTTCAGGTGCAATCTGGAGTGAGTAGATACGCGGAGCGTAAGGTGATAACTCTGCACGCGGTTCATTAATAACAGCGTTCATTTGCTCAATAACAGCGATACGTGCTTCCCGTGCTTGGTGTATCGCGCGGCGCATGAGTTCAGGGGTGACTCCGTCGATTTTAATATCCATCTGCACTGCAGTTATGCCTTCCGTAGTGCCAGCGACTTTAAAATCCATATCACCGAGAAAATCTTCGGTTCCGAGCATATCTGTTAGAATAACTTCGCGTTCATCCTCTTTAATTAGTCCAACTCCGATACCAGCTACAGGTCTTTTTATCGGTACACCTGCATCTAAGAGAGCTAAGGTAGCACCACAGACAGTAGCCATTGAAGAAGAGGCGTTCGACTCCAAAATCTCGGATACGATGCGGATGGTATAGTTGAAGTCCTCTTTATTTGGAATAACCGGTTCAAGCGCTTTTTGTGCAAGCGCTCCGTGTCCGATTTCTCTACGTCCGGGACCCATCATCCGTTTGACTTCACCTGTGCTAAATGGTGGGAAGTTGTAGTGTAAAAAGAAAGGTCGGCGGATTTCACCGTCCAATCCACGCTGAACATCTTCATCACCGGAGGTGCCGAGTGTTGTGACACAGAGTGCTTGTGTTTGCCCTCGTGAAAAGAGCGCGGAACCGTGGGTTCGTGGAAGTAAAGCGACTTCACCAGAAATCGCACGGATATCCGTTACGCCGCGTCCATCAACCCGTTTTCCTTCAACGAGAATAGCTTGCCGCATCTCTTCTTTTTCAATATCGCTTAGGATAGAGCGGGCATCTTTTTCAGCACCCGGGTCAATTTCTTCTGGACCATCCTCTTGGATTTCGGAGAGGATATCTGATTGAATCTGTTCAAGATAATCTGCACGCAGTTGTTTGTCTGCCATCCCGATTGATTCTCGGATTCGAGCGGTGGCAAGGTCTCTAATGCGTGTGTTTAGTGTATCCTCTACAGTTTTAGCTTCATATTCACGTTTTTGCTGGCTACAAACAGCAACGATACCTTCTTGAAGTTTGATAATTTCTTTTATCTCTTCGTGTGCTGCGATGATAGTGTCAATTACTTCATCTTCTGGGGTCTCATGTCCACCACCTTCAACAGACATAACAGCATTGGAAGTGCCGCTTACAAAAAGTTCTATTTCAGATGTGTGTAACTCCTCATAAGTTGGGTTAATAATTAATTTGCCATCTATCTTCCCGACAGTTACAGCGGCAACAGGCCCGCTAAATGGAATATCAGAAACAGATAGCGCGGCGGATGTGCCGATTAGGGCAGGAACATCCGCGGGGTGAACACCGTCTGAAGACAAGACATTACATAAAACTTGTACTTCAGCCTTAAATTCCTTTGGAAAAAGTGGACGAATACAGTGGTCAATTAGGCGTGCGATGAGTTGTTCTGATGTTCCGGGTCGTGGTTCACGCCTTCCATATACGGTAGGGATCCGTCCGGCAGCGTAGGCTCTCTCTCTATAATCTACTGTCAAAGGGAAAAAATCTAAATCATTTTCGCTATCATCTGCGACTACTGTCACTAAGACAACTGTTCCACCGTATTGTACCCAAACGGCTCCATCTGCCTGCTTAGCAACTTTTCCCATTTCAATCGAAAGTTTTTCACTTCCGAGTTGCATTTCAACTTTCACTCAATTTCCTCCTCATACTCACATACAAAATGCTAACGGTGGAATATTTAACTTGTCTGCGAACCGATTGTGTCGCGAATCCCGAGTTCATTAATTAGACGATAATACCGTGGGACATCCTTCTTATAGAGATATTTTAACAAACGTCGTTGTTTTCCCACTAACCGAAAAAGTCCGTATCGGGAATGGTGATCTTTTTTATGGGTCTGAAAATGTTGCGTCAATTCCTGAATACGCGCATTTAAAACCGCCACCTGTGCCTCTGGCGAACCGGTGTCTCTATCATGTATTTGATGCTTTTGGATCAATTCTTGCTTCTTTGATGCATCAATTGCCAATCTACCTCACCTCCTTTATATATGAGTATTCTTGTCGTAAACATAAAATAGACCTCATCATAGAATAAAAGCACGACGGTAACAAATTTGCCGTGCCTTAATTTCTTTTATGAGATAACTTCATACATGTTGAGAATAATTATATCATGAATTGAAGCGGATTTCAAGTAATTTTAAGGTTATTGTGTTTAATACTCTTGTTATTCTTGGTTATACAAAGTGTTATTAATTGACAACAATTTTTGGTGAAACCTTGTATCTTTTCCTTAAGCATTCCACTCTAAGACGACGCCTGTATAAGTGTCGGGTTCGTTAAGGAGTCCATCGTAAGCTTGCTTAATGTGCCCAGGTTTAAGGCGATGCGAGATTAACGGTTCGACGTGTAATTGCCCGCGTGTCATCCAGTCGAAAATGGTCTGTTGTTTGCTGAATTGCGAGATGTGGTTGCCTGTATCAGGATACATCGGGACACACCATTCCAACGCGCCGCGGATAGTTATCCATCGGAGATGCGTATCAGAGAGAAGTTCTGTTAAATCACCTGTGACAGAAACGCGCGGTGAACCGAGTATGACAAGTTGCCCATGACTTGTAGTAGCACGGAGTGCTTGCATTACAACGCTGCTATGCCCAACAGCATCAACGGTGATATTTCCAAGTTCTCTATTAGTGATGTCTTGAATCTGTGCTTGGACTTCGTCAGCATTTCCACCTATGGTATGTGTAATTCCACACCGTTCTGCTAATTTTCGCCTCGCTTCTACAGGGTCTACACCGATAACACGACACCCGTGAATTTGGAACATCTGTGCTGCGAGATTGCCAACAAGTCCTAACCCAAAAACGATCACGCGTGGATTCGTGCCAATTTCTGTGACAATGATGGCTGTCATTGCAACACCTGCCATTCGAGATGCAGCGACAACACCGGGGTCAATTGATTCTCTGACAGGCGCAATGAGTCTGTCTTGTGAATACCGAATTGTTGAAGCATGTCGTCCATAGGTAAAAACGAGGTCACCTGGTGCTGCACGGGTAACGTTTGCTCCAACATCACGCACAACCCCTACGTTTGCATAGCCGGAACGCCAAGGGTAAGCACACCATGCGCCTTTCTGAAAAACCTTCGGTTCTCTTCCAGTATAGTTTGCTAATTCAGTGCCGCTGCTGATGAACGTATATTCTGTATCTATCAACACCTCATTAGGTGCAAGTTTTGAATCGTCCATTTCAGCGGTTTGCAGCTCTACTTGGTTCTGTCCAGTTACAACAACCTCTCTAATCTTCATAATTGATTCCTTCTGCTAATTCCTTTTGCTTGATTTCACGTATGAGAGTTTTCATTTTATTATATCTATAAAGCCCTAAAAAGAAAGTTGTGGTGCCGATGAACATAAATAGTCCACCAATTGTTCTGTCGGCTAAAGCCGAACTTCCCATATTTTTAACGATTTCAAAATGGACGAAGGACAATCCGGCAACGAATAAGGTTAAAGCCGTGCGGATATAGGCGAGGAAAGTTCGCTCATTGGCGAGAATCGTTCGGTCAGCGGCAAGATGGTCACGCAGAATGAGTTGACCTTTAATGCTCTGATAAGGTGTTTCTTTTTCTGACATTTCGTCCTATTAACGTTCCTTCCCTAAATGGGATTCAAGATGAATATTCCAATGATCCAAGCACAAAGGATATACATAAATCGCAGCATTTTTGCTGTTTTTCGGTATTGCTTGGTATAGAGTGCTGGATGTTTGAAATATATCTGTACTCGCTCTGGTAAGGATAAGTCAATTTTTGGTATTAGGAGATACACAAAAGCAGCTGCCATCCCGAGTACAAAAATTTTAAAAAAGGGTAGAAAACTCAGACATATTCCTAAAATTCCCCAACGCCACTTTGAGACATTTTTCCGAGCATCAGTTTGTGCAGTTCTGATGATCTGTGTTGAAGATGTCCCAATTGTTTTTGCCATGCGAATCTATTTCCACCTCATGAACCATCATAGCGGAGATTTTTACCATTGTCAGGTCCTCCTTGATGCCAAACCCAGACGTTGCGAAAATATGCCTGTTTCTCATGTGGTAATCCGTCAATTATGTGTTTTGGCACTGATGGTTTGTGGAATTGACACCCAACAAAATTATAGCAATTAAAAACGGCGATTCGAGGGCGATCAGGGTTTTTCCATGTGTCCCCAGAATGACAGAGATTTTCTGTGAAGATAATAGCGGAACCGGGAGGGCAACTATATGTTTCGAAAAGTGGAGAATCCGTGCTCCGATGTGTCTCTGGAATTTGGAAGTTGGCTTTGTGGCTTCCGGGCAGAAAGAGAGTTCCGCCTTCACCTGCTTTTACTTCATTCAGCTCAAAGACAACTCGTGTTAAGGCTGAATATATCTTTCCATTTGTGCACTGGTAGCTAAAGTTGGGATTCACATTTCGGACACCGCCGTGTGGTGGAGGACCTCCATTTCCAACAGAACGGTAGGTGAACCAACTTGACTCCATCCGTATTTCACCTAAAATCTCCTTGAGAATATCAATTATCACAGGATGGTCAATCAACAAGGCGGACGCACCACCTGGGAATCGTCGTTCATGTGGGGGTAACGCTTCTGCGTTCGTGCGGATGGTATCAATTTGTGCTTTCACATCAGTGATTTCTGAGGATGTCAACACTTCTGGAATCAGTAGATACCCTTTAAGGTCAAAAATAAACTTCTGTTCTTCAGTCATGGTTTTCCTCGCCTTATGCTGTATTTAGGTTGTATGACAGATTGTATCAGAATTTTACTTTAATTGAAAATGAAAACAGGTTATACGGTTCTCAGGTTTTATTGAGAATTTTCAACCTACTTATTATTAACGAAAAAATCTGCATCTTGACATCAACACATAGATGTGCTATACTAACAAACAGATTTTCAAGAATGGTTTGCAATTCCGATATTGTATTTTTACAACGTTCTAAGTTTAAAATAAATGAAATGGAGTGTTAAATTATGGATTTCAAACATGCATTAGACAGTAAAATTTCCAAGTATAATTTACTCAATCACCCGTTCTATCAAGCGTGGAGTGCTGGTGAATTACTTGTTGAGGCTTTGAAATGTTATGCGCGTGAATATGGGGCTTTTATTTCAACGTTGCCGAAAGGATGGGAAACATTAAACGATCCTGAGACAGCGGAAGAGGAGACAGAACACATTGACATGTGGGCAGATTTCGCGGATGGTCTCAACACGAAGGTTTCAGAAGCGCAGATTCCAGAGGTAAAGACTTTGTTAGAAACAGCAGAAAACCTTTTTTCTGAAAGCGAAACGGCATTAGGTGCTCTATACGCTTTTGAGGCACAGCAACCAGAAACTGCTAAGTCAAAGTTGGCTGGTTTGAAAGAATTCTATCAACTGCCTGAAAAGGTGGAACCGTATTTTGAAACGCATTCACATAATGAGCATGAAGCGGAAAAACTGCTTGAACGCATCGGTGCGTTACCATCGGATTCTCAAGAGGCAGTAGTGCGAGCATGTGAACAGATGAGTAGTGCTTTGTGGGATGCGCTCACAGGAATTCACAATGTCGAATGCGCATGACACGGTTAAAGCATATTTTGACGCGCTTGTGGCAAGAGATGCTGAAACCCTTATTGCGATGATGCTTCCTGCTGCCCACTATGTAAAAATTGGTACGGATGCAGACGAAACCATTGAAGGTGAGGACGGAATTGCGGCATATTATCGAAATCATGTCGCGAGTACTGAGGATTTCAACATCACACTCATCAACTTGGATGTACAAGAGCGCGCGAATGTTGCTTGGTTTTACACGCGCCAAGTGTGGAGACTCAAGTGGAAAGGCACTACAGAAGAATTCGTGATGCGAATGACAGGTGTTTTGGAAAAGATTGGCGATTCGTGGAAGTTTGCGCAAATTCATGCTTCCATCGGTGTTTCAACATCTTAGTTTTATAGGAGGCGTTCTTGAATATTTCTGCTGTCTCTTTTGATGGTGATATGACTTTGTGGGATTTTCTGAAGGTGATGCGTCATTCGCTACAACACACATTGATGGAGCTGCAAAAACAGGTTCCAACCCCGCGTGCTTTAGAACTTACAATTGACGAGATGATTGCTATTCGGAATCAATTTGCTGAAGAGGTAAAGGGTAAAATCTGGAACCTTGAAGAAATCAGGCGGCGCGCGTTTGAACGGACACTTGAACATGTTGGACACCCAGATAAAGACCTCGCTGCACACCTGAACGCTATATATCTGAAGCACCGTTTTGAAGATATAGAGTTGTATCCTGACGTCATACCAACCTTTGATGTTTTGGCGCCGCATTTCAAGTTGGGGTTACTGTCGAATGGAAATACCTACCCGGAACGCTGCGGACTTGAAGACCGTTTTGCCTTTGTTATTTTTTCCCAAGATGTGCAAGTTGAGAAACCGGACCCAAAAATCTTTGAGATTACTGCCCAGCGAGCAGGTTGTGAACTCGCGCATCTCTTGCATGTCGGAGACTCACTTGAGAACGATGTTGCGGGAGCACAGAATATGGGTGCACGGACAGTCTGGCTCAACCGAGAAGGCGTAAGGAACGACACAGAGACTCAACCTGACTATGAAGTGGCTTCCTTGACTGAAATTCCCACAATTTTAGGGTTAGAAAGGTGAAATTATGATTGCAATTTCTAAAGAACTTCAGCAGGCAGTTAAAGATTCCAAGGACAACCTTATGCGCCTTGTGGATCCAGAAACAAACGCTGAGTATGTTGTTTTACCCGCAGAGACATTTGATCAAATGCAAGGACTCTTTTACGATGACAGTCCACTAACCGAAGAAGAGCGGAGCGCTTTACTTTTAGAGTTAGGCTTGAGCATAGGTTGGGATGATCCGGAGATGGACGTTTATAATGAACTTGATCCGCGGAGGGACAATGAAAGTTTAACGCGGTGACATAGTTACTGTAGGTTCGGTAGAACGGAAACCACAGCGATAAAATCAGAGGCAAACGAAAGATTCATAACTATTTGAAACGGGAATATCTAAAATGAGTTAAACCCAACTTTTTATACTTATAATATGCATTCTAATATCAAACTCACGTTAAATAAATAAAATAAATAATGCCAAAACGCGATTATTACGCAATTTTGAATGTGCCCCGCGATGCCTCTGCAGATGAGATTAAAAAGGCTTATAGGAAACTTGCCCTGAAATTTCATCCCGATAAGAATCCGGTTGATAAAGCGGCTGCATTTAAGTTTAGGGCGGTGACGGAAGCTTACAAGGTGTTGTGTGATGACGGGCAACGGGAACGTTACAACCAAAATTACCAACCTAAACCGAGCTTTGATATAGATTTTGGTCAAGACGGTGCTGAAATGGTGCTGATTCCCGCTGGGGCATTTTTGATGGGCAGCAGCACCGGAGAGGCGGACGAAAGTCCGATCCATTCTGTCCACCTTAGCGATTATTATATGGATAGGTATGCTATCACGAATGCACAGTATAAAGTTTTTGTTGATGACAACCCACAGTGGCGTAAGAATAGTATCCCACAAGAATACCATGATGGAAACTACTTGAAACTTTGGAATGATGCGAGTTTTCCAATTGGGAAAGGTAATTACCCAGTGGTTTCGGTAAGTTGGTACGCTGCGATGGCGTATGCGCAATGGGCAGGGAAGCGGCTGCCGACTGAGGCGGAATGGGAGAAAGCGGCACGTGGAGGATTAGTCGGCAAAACCTATCCGTGGGGAGATTCAATTGATAAATACAAAGCGAACTACGGGAAGCGTTGGGATGGACAAACTACTACTATTCGCATGACACCGGTTGGGAGTTATCCTCCTAATGGATACGGTTTGTGTGATATAGTAGGTAATGTACGTGAATGGTGTCTTGATAGATATGATGCAGATTATTATAAGCACTCCGCACGACAGAATCCGATTGCTGGTGACGATATTGAAGAGGTTATCTCTAATTTTACGAATATAAAAGATTCCCGTGTATTTCGTGGAGGGACATGGTATTATCCTGCTGAATATTTACGAGTCTCATTTCGATCAAGAGATATTCCCTCTTTTGCGGTTACCAGTGTCGGGTTTCGATGTGTAAAAAAGGAGTAAGGTTTTATGATGCCCCCTAAACAACGTTATCTTTTTGATGTTACTGGATATCTACATTTGAAGAATGTTCTGAGTGACGAAGAGTTGAAAGCGGCGCAAGAAGCAGCAAACGAATATATCAATACTCCCACCGAAGAACTCCCACCCGGATTTGACTCCAGCGGCAAACACCTGCCAAACGGCTTTGCCTTTGCAAAACCCTTAGAAGCACTCACAATGCACCGAGCGACGTGGCCCATTATCAAGGAGTTGACGAATGACCGACCACAACTGTTCCGCGGAACGATGATTGCAGATCGGGCAGGTATGTCGGAGTCTGCGGAAGGACTCCGCTTGCATTGCGCACGGGAAGATTTTGGGTGGCACTGCAACCGTTATGAGGTAAGAAACGGCCGCATCTTTTGCGATGATTTTGTCGTCTTTCCCTACCTATATGATGTGCATCCGGGAGATGGTGGGTTGCTGGTTGTTCCCGGCACACATAAAACCGTTTTTGATCGTCCGGAACACCTTTTCAACAACGGAAAGATTGAAGATGCCAATGACATTCCACCTGGGGTTGTTAACGTCACGCCAAAGGCGGGAGATGTGGTGATTATCTCTGAACTTCTGACACACGGTGCGCTTCCTTGGAAACCGAAGGATCGGTATCGTTGCATCTTGACCTTACGCTACAGACCACAGCATCGCGGTGAGAGTCGCGTGTCTGAGGAGGTGAGGGAACGGTTATCGCCTGAAACGTTGGAACTGATTTCTCGTGCAGACCATAATCATACGAAAGAGATTGTCAAGAAGGATGTTATTGAGTTAACATGACACGCTATCAGAATCTGCAATCAGGTCAACTCATCAAAATAGAGAGTTTCATTCCCTAAAATTTCTCGAAAAGTATCAGGACTGTCGTGTGCTTTTTTGCCGGACTGACTTTTATGTTTGTAGGCACGGGTAGTTTGCTTGTCAACATTAATATTTACAATGCTTACATATCGGTATTGGTAACCATCAAGAAATTTTGCCGATTGCCAAAATGATTTTCCTATACATTTACAATAACCGATAAAGCATTCTGCACCTCTCAGTTGTTGTTCTATGTCATCTCGGTCTTTACCAGTTCCTCCTTGTGTTTCAATACAGATAATCCATTTTTCAGTTTTTGCATCGGACACAATAACAAAGTTTGCACGCCTGCGTTGACCTTTTTGAGCAGTAAAAATGTTAGGAGGATTAAGAAGTTCAGCTCTGATGACAATTGAATCATACGGAATATCCGCAATTTCTACGGATGTGTTTGCGTGTTTATCTTTTAAATTAACAGATAGTTTTCCAGTCGTTTGTTTTAAAGGCACTTGTGCTCCATTAGTCAGCATTGCTTGTAGTATGGCTATATCGTTCACTTATCTTGCTTTGCTCCCCACACAATATTCCGCTGAATCTTATTCATTGCATTGATCGTCTTGTCAAAACTGCCAACTTCAATGCCGAATTCCGGATCAATATTAGCTCGTACGAGTGTGTGCGCCCTTCTACGCTTTTGTTGTCCCTCTTCTAAAGGCATCAACGCTGTTTCAGCCACATACACTTTGACTTGATCTGCCTTGATCAACTCATTTTCTTGATAGCCATTTTCTTCAGCGACTGCTTTCAGATGTGGTTTATCATGATTGAGCATGATGAGCGTGTTAAGTTCTTTGATGATGTAATCGCTATGAGTCGTGATAAAAACTTTAATACCTAAATTCACGAGTCTCGCAAAAAGTCTGGCAATGCGGCGTTGGTTTTCTGGGTGTAAGTTTAATTCTGGTTCATCCACCATTAGCAAGTCATCCTTTTGAGCGACACAACGTAAATAAAAACCTACATCCAAAAGTGAACGTACTGCGCTCGAACTCTGGTCCATTGTTAGTTTTAACCGTGTCCCTTTAGGAATATAATAAAGTTGGTCATCTTGGGGAGTGGTATAATCGCCTCCAATAATGTCCGCAAAGTCTGCCAAGATTTCAGGGTGCTCTTTGGTGACAAAACTCTTTCTCTTTGCAATATCTTCAAGCTCACGAGTAAAATCTACATTATCTTCAACTGGCGAAGGATAACTTTGGTAAGCTTTGGATAGTAGTTGTCGTGGATTAATCTTTTGGTCTGCTCGTCCCATTTCCTCAAGTAGTCTGTTCCGAGCAAAATTGAGTTCCTTCCGAAAAATTGCGACTCCGGTCCGCTCTGCTGAGGCAATAAAAGGATTGGGCAAAGAATTAGAAAAAATCACATTGGCGATAATAAGATGAATGATTATTCTTGCAAAATCGGGATCAATTCTTCTTTGTTCTTTTTCCACTGCTACATTGACTGTTAACACATCGCTTCCTTTGTCCTTTAAATAGTCAAAATTCCCTTCTTGAAGAATTCCAATTCTACCACCAATTTCCCTATCACGTAAGTTCTTATTCTCATCTATATGGAGGGAAAATTCACTGTTTTGAAATCTGCCTTCAGGTGCGGCAAAAATTTTATCTAATTGGTCGGGATATATTTTGCAGGCTTTAGCAAGCATTTGATTTGCCTTTTCGATATATGATGTCAACTCAATTTTAAGAGCACCGTCCGTAAGTAAACGACTGACCTGATCATCGCTAATCGGAATATCAATCAATTCACGCCAAGACTTTAAAAACCCGTACAAAGCATAGGTGGCGTAAGTTTTACCAGTATTATTCTCACCGCAAATGAGTGTTAAATCGCCAATCGAAAAATCTGCTTGTTTTAAAATTCCGATGTTTTTTAAATGTACTGTAAGACTCATATTGTTTCCTCCACAATTATCATCGTACCATCGCCAGGAACCTTTCGCTTTTATAGAAACTTGGAAAAGCGTTCCAAGTTAATGATTGCACTTGCAAATCGCGGAAGTTAGGTGTAAAATCATAGTTGCCAATTTTACCTTGAATGTTATGATTATATTTTACCGAAGATGTATTAAAATTGCAACCTTGAAATACTCATAGGTTTGTTTGGCGATAAATTCCACTTTAAAAGAAACTTGCCCTGGGCACTTTTTATTTATTTGTTAAACAAGTTGCCATCTTCGAACAATTGTTTAAATGTTAAATTATACTATACTAAATGTTATATGTCAAATTTATTTCAAGAAAGCGAATTTTGTTGCCTGAATCTCATACTAAGCGAATTACAGAAATGTCGTAAATTAGGATTAAGGATAGAATTGTTTAATTGCAAAGTAATATGGATGAATGCCGCTATCAATTCAAGGTTTTATCAAAATATTCCACACCTTTTGTGCAGGCACATTACTGAAGCATCTCCACAAATGCCTCAACCTCAGTTGTTGGTGCCTGACAGACATAATTTTCACAAACATAAACCGTAGCACCGTTATCAATCTGTGGTTTATTCACAAGGAGTGGTAACGTTGTTTCCGCAGTCGGTTCACTTAAAGCCACAATTTTGTCGGGCAGATACATACCGTGCAACGCCGCTAACATCGCATCCGTTTTCGTCCCCCCTTTTTCTCCAATTATAGCGATCTCTTTCGGAGTTGAGAGTAAAAATGCCAATTCACAGAGCAATTGACCTGAACCTGAAGGCATTACATCCATCTGGTGAAAATAGAGTTTCAAAGTCTCTACTGCTTTATCGTGGAATTCCGGTTTGTCCAGATGTTTGGCAAGGCGCAATAGACTATGGATTGCCATAGATGCCCCAGCGGGTGTGGCACCATCATAAGCAGATTTAGATTGTACGATGAGCAGTTCATGCGCTTTACCTGTAAAGAAAAATCCATTTCCTGACTCATCTCCGAACTGGTCAATCATGATATGTGCGAGACGTTCTGCCTCAGATAGCCATTTCGGTTCAAAACTCGCTTCGTATAGTGCGATTAAACCAGCGATGAAATAGGAATAGTCCTCAAGATATGCGTTGAGATGACTTTTGCCTGCACGGTAAGTGCGTAACAATAGTCCATCCTCTTGAGAAAGCGTTGTTAACACAAACTCGGCAGATTTTTCGCATGCGGTAAGGTATTCAACTTTTCCTGTCAATTGGTATCCCATCGCCATACCACGAATCATAATACCGTTCCAACTGGTTAGGATTTTGTCATCAAGACCGGGTTTGATTCGTTTTTCTCTTTCGGCAAACAATTTCTGTCTACCATCTGCAAGAAGCGATTCCAGTTTATCTTGACCCATATTCAATTTTCGGGCAAAGATGTCCGATGGCGTTTGGACGTGGAGAATGTTCTCACCTTCAAAATTGCCGTGTGGTGTGATGTCGTAGTACTCACAGAAGATTTCAGCGTTTTCCTCACCAATAATATCTTCCACTTCCGGAGGTTCCCAGACAAAAAACTTTCCTTCCACACCTTCACTGTCTGCATCTTGTGTTGAATAAAACCCGCCATTTTCAGTATCGTACATCTCGCGCAGCACATAATCTAACGTTTCTGTGGCTATGTCACGATAGAGACTATTTTTTGTAACTTGGTATGCTTCAAAATAAGCAACAACAAGTTGTGCATTGTCATAAAGCATCTTTTCAAAATGTGGGACAAGCCAGTGAGCGTCAGTAGAGTATCGGTGGAAGCCTCCGCCAAGTTGGTCGTACATACCGCCGCGCGCCATTTTTTGTAAAGTGAGTTCTACCATCTCCAATGCATTTGCGTTGCCGCTGTGATGCCAATACCGCAGTAAAAATGGAAGTCCCATGCTTGGTGGAAATTTGGGAGCGTTACCAAACCCGCCATATTGCGCATCGAATGTAGAACGGTAGTGTTGGAAGGCTTTCGTCATCAATTCTTCTGTGAGTTCATGTTCGTGCGGATCAACAAGGTTGCTCATCTGATTGAGCTGGGTTGTGATTTGATCTGCTTGTTCCAACACTTGTGCATTTTTTTCGCTGAATGCCTCTGCAACGGCGCTCATCACTTTTGGAAATCCGGGTCTGCCGTATCGATCTTCGGGCGGATAATAGGTGCCACCATAAAAAGGTTTGAGATCAGGGGTGAGAAAAACAGTCATAGGCCAGCCACCGTGGCGGGTCATGACTTGGACAGCGTTCATGTAGATTTCATCTAAATCGGGGCGTTCCTCTCTGTCTACCTTGATGTTCACGAACAATTCGTTCATGACTGCAGCGATTTCCTCATTTTCAAAGGATTCGCGTTCCATAACGTGGCACCAGTGGCAGGCGGAGTAACCGATGCTCAACAAAATAGGTTTTTGTTCGCGTTTGGCAAGTTGCAACGCTTCTTCACCCCACGGATACCAATCAACGGGGTTGTGTGCGTGTTGGAGTAGGTAAGGACTTGTTTCATGAATTAGGCGGTTGGTGTGTTTGGGAGTATCTTGCATGTGTGCATTCTCCAATGTGCGGGAGTACAAGTTAAAAAGATTGGCGCGTTAAAATAATGGACGGGTAATAGGTTTCCGCCCTTATGGATTAGAAATACCGCTACGGGGATTCGAACCCCGGTTTGATGGCTGAGAACCATCCGTCCTGACCCCTAGACGATAGCGGCTTATGAAATCAAGATTCTCTTAGAGGTGCTGTTCTGCTTCCTGATGTTTACGATTCGTCTTCAGTTGTTATTCTTCCTGCGTGTTCAATCATCTCACGCAACACATCAAGATTTACATTTGCGAGGTTTTGAAAACTGATGTTACTTTTTCCTGTCTTGACTTTGCCGAGTCGGGATTTGTAGATTTCGGCAAGATACTTTTTCCCTTCAACTGCATTAACATACACGCTGAAGTAATTTTTCTGCCGTGCTAACCCAACGAGAAACCATTCTACTTTTTTCTTATCAGAACGCACGTAGGAAAAATTGCCATAGCCGATAATTTGTTGTTCGCTACCACCCCAGAAAACACCTTCCCACAGACAATAGTCTTGGTCTGGTAAGGCAGTTTTAATTAGCGTGTGGAGTTCCTCTAAAACTGTCCTAATTTCTGGCTCTTGGCTCGCGATATGATCCTCTGGTGCGGTTTCAACTCGTTCCATTTGTTTCCTTTCTGTTACAATATGACCGTGTTTAAGCAGTTAGTTCATCACAAAATGACTGCCCGGGAAGGACTCGAACCTTCACTACATGGTCCAGAGCCATGCGTCCTACCATTAGACGACCGGGCATTGACTTTAGTGTTAAAGTATACCCTAATAGACGCTGTTTGTCAATCTATTTGCTATTGCAGCTATGTCTATTTAGTTTTAGGCTTTTTTTATCGGTGTTTGTCAAAAGTAGGAAGAAAGTCCGATCCCCGCCCTATTGACGGTAGGAGAGAACTCCGATTCCCGACTATCAATGTGTTTCGTCGCGATTCGGAGATCGCCCCTACAATAATCAGAAAACTAAGAAACCTTGCTATTGCAGTGTGATCTTTACGGAGAGGGAATAGAAAATATTCAGAAATCCGATGAAGATTGTTGGGATAACAAAGACACTCAGCAGGGCAAAAGTGCCTTTAGAAAAGGAAAATCTATCAGTTTCCTCAGCAGTTTCAAGAAACATTGCCTTGACAATGCGAGCATAGTAGTAAAGCGAAACTACGCTATTTAGCAAACCAACGAACGCAAGCCAATACATTCCTTTGCCAATGACCGCATTGAAGAGTAGCCATTTTCCAAAGAAACCTGCAAACGGTGGGATACCGGTAAGAGAAAACAAAAAGAATGCCATTGACCACGCAACAATAGGCGCCCGCGAGGATAAACCTCGATATCCTTCTATCATTTCACTACCTGCTTCGTTCGCAACGAGGACAACAACGTAGAACGCTCCCAAATTCATAAAGAGGTAAACAATAAGATAGAATAGGATAGCACCGAGCCCTTCAGGCGTAAGCAGCACAGCACCCATCAATAGGTAGCCGCCATGCGCGATACTTGAATATGCCAATAGGCGTTTGACGTTTCGCTGTGGTAGGGCGGCGAGGTTACCCACAGTCATTGTGAGTGCAGAAACTATCGCTAACAACAATCCCCAATCTATAGATTGCATAATTTCCGAATTACCAAATCCTGAATGGAAAAATCTAAGGAATAGGGCAAAACCTGCGGCTTTTGAGGCAACAGATAGGAACGCTGTTATCGGAATGGGTGCGCCTTCGTAAACATCAGGCGACCACATGTGGAAGGGGACTGAGGCGATTTTATAGCCTATACCCGCGAGAATAAAGGTTATTGCAATCAATATACCGAGTGTGGTTACTTGACCTTCAGCAAGCACTATAGGAAGCTGCTGGCCGATTGCGGCAAGGTCACCTGTTCCTGTCATGCCATAAATCAAGGACAATCCAAATAGCATCGTTCCAGATGCCACTGCCCCATAAGTGATGTATTTGAACGCTGCTTCGCTTGAACGAGGGCTATGTGTCAAAAACCCAGCGAGAATGTAAGAGGTAAGGCTGACCGTTTCCAGCGAGATGAATATCATCAACAGATTTGTTGACGATGCCATAAGGAACATTCCAAAGGTAACGGCTAACAACAAGGCATAGTATTCGCCTTTTAATCTTGCATCGAGTTCTTCGGAACGGAGGGAAAAAAGAATCGTAGCAGCAGTTGCCAGAAGCAGAAGAACCTTGAAAAATACGGCGAATCCATCTAACCGAATCATGCCCCAAAAAAGGTATTTAGATTCGTTAGTGCCCAGAGAGGAATGCGTGACGATGATGGCAACCAAGGCACATCCGAGTCCGACAAGCGATAGATATGCGACCTTTTCACTTTCCCGATTTTTTACGAGCAGATCAAGGATAATGACAGCAGCTGCGAAGACGACAAGGAGTATTTCTGGACTGAAATAGGCAAGGCTTTCAATATTTTCTAAGTAATCCACACCGTCCTCCTACAGACTCGCTTGTAGTGTACCCATAATTTTCGTGGTGAGTTCCGTAACGGATTCGCTGAACATTTCAATGGCGAAATGAGGCCAAATACCGAGGACAATAGTTAGAATTCCGAGTGGTACTAAAGTCAGAATTTCACGTCCATTTATTTCAGGAAGTGCTTCGTATTTAGGGTTGAGTGTCCCCAAGAAAACCCTTTGGAGCGTCCAAAGGAAATATGCTGCCCCCACAACAATACCTATTGTAGATAGAATTGTCAATACTTGGAATCTCTCATAAGCACCAAGCAGGGAAAACGCTTCGCCTATAAACCCACTTAAGCCGGGCAATCCCAAAGATGCCATAAACGCAAGCGTCGTGATGCCTGTATAGACAGGCATTCTGTTGCCTAAACCACCGAAGCCATCAATCTCGCGATGGTGCGCACGGTCATAGAGAACACCGACAAGTAAAAAGAGCATTGCACTGATGACACCATGATTAAACATCTGGAGAATTGCACCGGTAACACCTGTTTCATTTCCTGCGGCAAGTCCCAAAATCACAAATCCCATATGTCCGATACTGGAATATGCGACCAGCTTCTTAAAATCGGTTTGCGCTAACGCACAGAAGGATCCGTAAACAATATTAATAAAGCCAAGCAGTGCCAGACTGTTCCCGACAAAACCGACTCCATTAGCGAAGAACGCCATGCCTTCTGGCAACATATCCATGTTAATACGCACCAACCCATAAGTTCCCATTTTTAAAAGGACACCAGCAAGAATAACGCTAATTGCTGTCGGTGCTTCAACGTGTGCATCGGGAAGCCATGTGTGGAAGGGAAAAATCGGCACTTTTACGGCAAATCCGATAAAGAAGCCGGCGAAAATCCAGCGCTGGAAAACTGGATCGGCAAGAGCGTGCCCTGGTGTCCCTGCTAATGTAATAAGTGCCGGAATATCAAACGTTCGATCGCCTGGCACTCCACTGTTCAGATAAACTGCTATTATTGCCACCAGCATTAACACACTGCCGAATAGGGTATAAAGGAAAAACTTAATCGCAGCATATTCTCGGCGAGGTCCACCCCACACACCGATCAGGAAATACATCGGTAGCAGTGTCAGTTCAAAAAAAACAAAGAATAAGAACAGATCCAACGCAGCGAAAAAGCCCAGCATCCCCGTTTCAAGCAACAGGAACAACGCCATATACGCTTTAATGCCTTTCTCTATGTTCCGCCATGAGGCAAGCACACAGATTGGTCCCAAAAGGGCTGTGAGGAGTATCAGTATTGTGCTTAAACCATCAATGCCGACATGATATCGGATATTGAATGTTTCAATCCAAGGAATATTCTGTTTCCAAAGATGCCCAAGATCAGGCTGGTTGTACGTTATGTATAAGTATACTGCAAGTATAAGCGGGATTAGCGTAAATACAAGCGCAACGCGTTTTATTAATTCTTCCGACTCGCGTGGTAGAAGTAAAACAACGATCATCCCAAGCAATGGGACAAAAATCATTAGAGACAATAACATTTAGTGGGAATCCTCCTTATCCCATCAGGCAGTATTTAAGTATTTAACTACAATGCCCGGAAAATCAAAATTATCAACACTATCCCGCCAAGAACGACAAAGAGATATGTTTGTATTGCTCCTGTTTGTATCCTGCGGATTCTGCCGCCAGCGGCCCACGTAACCTCTGCAACACGGTTAACAATACCATCAACAACACGATTATCAAAAAAGCCGATAAATGCAGCGAATATTTGACGTGTTATCGTAGCAACACCGTTGACAATACCATCAATGATAGAAAGGTCAAATTTGGCAAAGAGCCGAGACTTCCACACCGTCAATGCAACTAAGACACCGTCGTAAAATTCGTCAAAATAGTATTTGTTCCAAAATAGGTTGTAGACCGGACGGAAAGTTGTTGCAACAGCTTCAGCAGAGAACCTTCGCCTATGGTAAAACAGCCAAGAAAGCAGTATACCTAAACCTGCAACACAAATAGACAACACCATGGCGATGGTATGTGCAGGACCGTGTCCGTGGTGTGCGTCATCAGCATGTTCAGTATCGTGTCCACCCTCTTCTCCCTCAGCGGCTTCTGCTTCGGAGACACCGAAAAATACTATGCCAAAATTCGCATCGCCTATTTTGGTGTCGGGTAAAACCTGAGCGTGTTGCGGTGCGTGGATATGGTGTTGTTCTGGTGGCTTAATATAATCTTTGTTGAACCATAGCGTATTTACGACAGGAAAACTCAGAAATGCCAAAACGAGAAGTGGCACCACCATCACCCACGGGGATTCGTGTGCCATGTCGTGCATTTCTTGATTGCGTGGTTCGCCGAAGAAAGTCATGAATATCAGTCGGAACATGTAGAACGCTGTAATTCCTGCTGCCAAAAGCGCCATACCGAATAGAACATAATGATGTATTGAGTTCCATTCCATTGCCCGTTCAAGCACACCGCCTAAAATCTTATCTTTACTCCAGAACCCTGAAAAGATGAAGGGTACACCAGAAATTGACAACGTTGCGATGAGCATTGTGAGAAAGGTCAGTGGCATTTTACGGCGGAGTCCGCCCATGTTCCGCATATCTTGGTCAGGTGGGATTTCGGAGCCGTGTTCATGAACCAAACTGTGGTCATTATGCTCATGTTCCCCACCGTTTGCGTGTTCATCGTCATGGTGGGCATGCATTGCGTGGAAGGCGTGAATAACGCTACCGGAACCGAGGAACAGCAACGCTTTAAAAAATGCGTGCGTGGTAAGGTGAAAAAGTCCGGCAACATAACTGCCAGCACCAATTGCCAACATCATATATCCTAATTGACTAACCGTAGAGTATGCTAAAACCCGTTTAATATCAAATCGAACAATCGCAATAGTTGCTGCAACGATTGCAGTAATACCACCAACATAAGCAATTACCAAAGACGAACTCGGTGTTAAAATTGGGAACATCCGCGCCGTGAGATAAACTCCTGCGGCGACCATCGTGGCGGCGTGGATTAATGCGCTAACAGGCGTAGGGCCTTCCATTGCGTCTGGTAGCCATGTATGCAACGGCACTTGTGCAGATTTACCGATAGCACCACAAAAAATAAGCACACCCGCGATAGAAAGCCAGATCATATCTCCGGTGCCGCTTAGTCCTTCTACAAGCGTGAAAATACCTTCTCCCGATCCATCGTAAAGCGAAAGCGTTTTGAATTTGGTAAACAGCATCATCATGCCGATGAACATGCCTACATCACCGACACGGGTTGTCAGGAACGCTTTCTTACACGCATTCGCAGCGGAGTCCTTTTCAAACCAGAAACCGATGAGCAGATAGGAGCAGAGACCGACAAGTTCCCAACCGATATAGATACCGAGTAGGTTGTCCGAGACCACTAAAAATAGCATTGAAAAGGAGAAGAGCGAGAGATAGGCAAAAAACCTTGGATACCTCGGATCACCATGCATGTAGCCCATAGAGAAGATATGTACAAGACTACTGACCAGCGTAACAACAATCAGCATAATCACGGTGACGCTATCAAGGAAAAATCCCATTGAAAAAGTGATGCTACCGAGAGAAATCCAGTTGACAGTATGCGGTTTTGGATCGGGGACTACCTCCCGTAAAAGGAGAAAAGAACAGACAAGCGCGACGAGCATTGCTGCTGTTGAAAGATAGTCTTGTCCTGGGAAACTCCGTTTTGCTAAGCCAAATAACGCGAAAATTGCGAAGGCAGCAAGCGGGCAGAGTAAGATGATGCCAATTAATGTTACTACCATATTTTTTAACTATGGGCCTCCTGCTCCGCTTGCTGCCGTTGTTGCAAGCGGGTTTCTGATAAGACCGATGATAACTGATTGAATTGAACTTTTAACTGCATAAGAATTATTAACCTTTCAAGGTATCCACTTCGTCGGGACGTATGCTACCGAATTCACGGTAAATAGCGAGAATAATTGCGAGAAAAACCGCTGCTTCTGCTGCAGCAAGCACAATACCAAAGATTGCGATTATTTGACCATCAATATTTTCAGGTGGTGTGACAAACCGAGAAAACGCAACGAAGTTAAGATTGCATGAATTGAGAATAAGCTCAATACCCATCAGGATACTGATAGCGTTTTTCCGAGTGAGCACTGCGAAAATACCGAGTGAAAATAGAATTGCACTGATGACTAAATAGTGTTGTAGACTCATTGTTCTATCCTATAGGTTCAATTAGAAAAGTCTTGTTCTGTCAACTTCCAAATTGTGAGTCGGGAATCGGAGTTCCCTCCTACAATACACAAAATTTCTGTAGGAGCGATCTCCGAATCGCGAACTACAAATATGAACAGACAAAGCAGTACAGCAGGAATTACTCCCGGACCTCCTTGCGAGAAATAAGGGCAGCACCAATTAACGCAACTAACAGCAGCACAGATGCAACCTCAAACGGTAGTAGAAATTTTTCATTCAAAATCAATTCACCAATACGTTCAGTTGTTGGTGCGAATGCTGTTCCGTCATCGGTGAGATTTTCCCATTTAGGTGTATTTGCAATCACAGTCAAAAGCAGCATAAGTAGTGCCAGCGAAATTCCGCCACCTAATAGAAGCTGACCGCGTTCAATGTGGATACGCATCTCTAAACGCCCGCTTGTCATCATCACGCCGAATAGGATAAGCACCAGAATTCCACCGACATAGACAATTACTTGTGTTGCAGCGAGAAAATCTGCCTGTAAAAACACATAAAGTCCTGCGACTCCGAAGAGGGTAACCATCAGTGCAAAAGCCGCATGAACGATGTTTCGGACGGTTACCACAGCAAGGGCCGAGGCAATTGTCAAAAGTGCGAAACCGTAAAAAATAAATGTTTTAAGTGTAAATTCCATTTATAAAACTATCCAACGAAGACTTAAGTGTGAACTTTTCTAATCTGCAGCTTCTGTGTTTTTTGCTTCATCTTTATCGTACATTTCCTGCTTGTCAAAATTAAAAATTAAGTCTGTTCGGTCAAAACTTGAATACTCAATTCCCTCAAGTGTATCCTTCATTGTAAGACACTCTGTCGGGCAGACCTCTGTGCAAAGCCCACAATACATACAGAGGGACATATCAATATCAAATTGGTCAAGATAGAAAACGACTGGGTTACGCGTAACAACGCGAGATACTTCGTCTCCAGAAAAGGTCTCTGTTCTGCTATCATCACCTGATGCTTCAAGGCGATCTATAACTTCTTGTGGGCCTAAACGTGTCGTTATATTTGTAATTGTCATTGAGTCTTCTGACATTATCTTTTTGTCATCACCTTCAATGATGCCGATGACTTCACGACCGTCCTTGAGATGTACCACGTTCATGCTATCCCAGAGTTGTTCACCTTTCGGAAGTTTGTCGCCTGTAATCGTAATACAATCCACAGGACAGATTAACTCGCACTTTTTGCACCCGATGCAATCTTCAATCCGATTGTAAAGTTGACCACGATACCCTTTCGGAATTTCCCGGACGTTTTGCTTTCTTTCAAAATCGTGTTCATAAGGATATTGGTGTGTCACGTTCGGTTCAAAAAACTGCCGAATCGTCACCCGCATTCCGACAAGGACGGTGTAAACACCTTTGTAAATGTTGCGTATGTATTTGTCCATTTTGATTAGTACCTCCAGCACTTGACTATTGCTGCCTACTCAATTTGAGGTGTAAATGTCGTTATTCGGAGATCGCTCCTTACAGCATAAGTGGTAACTAACTTGGTTGTGGTTCTGGCTTTCGCGCAAGATTTCTCCCAGCAACTGTGTATGCACCGATGAGACACACATAAATAATCGCACAACTAATTCCGATACTCCATGTATTACCCAACCCTAAACGATCAAAAATCAGTACCCATATTCCTGTGCCTAAGATATTAAAGAATGAAATCGGGATAAAGTATTTCCAGCACAAATTCATGAGTTGATCAACCCGCAGACGTGGCAGTGTCCACCGCAACCACATCATTAAAAATACGAGGCCTAATGTTTTGATAACGAACCCTGGAAGGCCTCCGAGAAAATCGTAACCCGGTAAAACGCCTTCATATCCACCGAGGAAAAGCGTCACCGCAATTGCGCTGACAGCAAACATATTTGCGTATTCTGCAATAAAGAAAAGAGCAAAACGCATGCCACTATATTCTGTATGGAACCCCGCAACGATTTCGGATTCTGCTTCGGGTAGATCAAATGGTGTACGGTTAACTTCCGCAATAGAAGATATAAAGAAGATAAAGAATGCAATAAAGGTAAATGGTGTACGAAAAATGAGCCAGGTGAAGATTCCACCAGATTGACTGTTCACGATGTCCCGCATGCCTAAACTTTCCACAAGCATAACAACGGTTAAAATAGAGAGGCCGAGGGGGATTTCATAACTGACAATCTGTGCAGCAGAACGTAAAGAACCCAACAGTGACCATTTACTATTTGATGACCAACCTGCCATAATTACGCCCATTACAATCACAGATGAGATCGCCATGATATAGAAAATACCTATATTAAAGTCGCTTACCAAGATACCTTGACCGAACGGGATGGCAGCAAAGACAGCAAAAGAGCAAGCAAATATGATATAGGGAGCAAGTAGGAAAAGGAGTTTATCGCCTTGTGGTGGAATATAATCCTCTTTGAAGATGAGTTTTATTCCATCTGCTAACGTTTGCAGCGTACCCCAGGGGCCTACACGCATAGGACCGGTACGGTTCTGAAAACGTGCTGCAACTTTCCGCTCTGCAAGCACTAATACTAATGGAAGTAGTGGCACAACAGCGACAAAAATACCGGCGCATGCTAACATGACAAGGACAGAACCCAACTGTACGGAAAAATCAGGAAATATGGGAAGAATTACATTATGTACAAAATCGGTTGCCCAATTTCCTGTTTCGTCCTGCAAATTTATTTTTGGAAAGAAACCTTCAGAAAAAATTTCTGGCATCTAATCTCCTAACTCGATTCGGAATACCTATTGCCCTAAATGAACCTTTACCTTCTTTCGATTGCTATGTATGTTATCCCGCCAACACAAATTTCCAAAGTTCTAAAACGGAGTTTATAGTAAGCACAACTATTGATAACGCGAATATCCACAGAATAAACTTATTCTTAGGCAAGAAAGTTGATCGATTTAGAAATATTTGTTGTCCCGGTTCTGACCGAACAACTGTTTCATACAGTAATATGGATCCAATGATTAAGAACATTCCAATTGAATTAGACTCTGTCAAGAACACCGTTAACACTGCGACAATAGATATCACTGTACCAATCCCAATTAGGATCTTTGCTTGTGTCATAGTTGTTATTCTCATCTGCTAGCTCCATTTAGCGATCAACTTCTCCCATCACAATATCAATACTACCAATAATTGCAATAATATCAGCAACCATCAGACCACGACTCAGTTCTTGCAGCGCACTTAACGCACTGAAACAGGGGGAACGCCCTTTAAGGCGTACTGGCTTCGGTGTGCCGTCACTAACGATGTAAAATCCGAGTTCACCGCGTGGGGCTTCACTGCGGAAATATATCTCACCTTTTGGCGGACGAACCGCTTTTAATTCAGCCATAACTGGACCGTCGGGGAGACCTTCCGCTAAAATTTGTCGGACTATTCGCACGGATTCCTTCATTTCATCCATGCGCACTTTGTAACGACTCCAGCAGTCGCCAAGGACAGCACCTAACTCTGGAATATCCTTTGCAATAGGGACATCAAAATCAAACCGATCATAGATAGAATAGGGTTCGTCTCGTCGTAAATCCCAATTAACACCTGAACCGCGAAGATTTGGACCGGTTGCACCGTAACTCAGTGCCATCTCTGCGGACATCACAGCGACCCCCATAGTCCTCTCGGAGAAAATACTGTTTGATGTCAAAAGGTCGTTATATTCGTCAATCTTCGGTTCAAAATAGTCGAGAAAGTCTTTAATTTCGTCCAAAAAATTCTGTTCATCAACAGAACCTGGCTCCATGGGAATGATTTCGGAAACACCACCGATGCGGATATAGTTATAGGTAAGCCTTGCGCCACATATCTTCTCAAAAAGCAAGAGAAGCCGCTCCCGATCGCGAAAAGCATAGAGAAATGGCGTGAACGCCCCAATGTCCATACCATAAGTACCGAAAGATAACAGATGACTCGCAATGCGATTTAACTCACAGATAAGCACCCGCAGATATTCTGCTCTTTCAGGCACCGCAAAATCCTTTGTTTCATCTGCTGCCATCAGCTTTTCAACAGCAAGACAAAACCCCCAATTCTGGTTCATTGCCGCCACATAATCCATGCGATCCGTAAAGGGGATAATTTGGGGGTAAGAGAGGTTTTCAGAGTGTTTCTCAAAACAACGATGTAGATAACCGATATGTGGAATCGCTTCCCGCACGACCTCACCATCCAATCTCAATTCCAGACGTAACACCCCATGCGTGCTTGGATGCTGAGGTCCCATGTTCACTACCATCTCATCAGTGAACGGTTTCAGTTCAATTATTTTTGATTCTGTGTGTTGTGTAGTTTCCATAGTACGGATTTGAAAATTAAGCGTATCTATTATTTCTATTTATTTTCATTTATTGCTTAGTAAGGGACGCGCATGCCACGATAGAAATCAGGTTCTTTGTAATCTTTTCGTAAGGGATACCCTTCCCAATCATCGGGAAGTAAGATACGGCGGAGATCTGTATGTCCCTCAAAGAAAATACCGTATAGGTCATAAGCTTCGCGCTCGTGCCAATCTGCAGTTTTCCAGATGTGTGAAACGCTCGGAAGGTGGGCATCAGTTTTCGGCACGGATGCTCTTAAAACCACACTATGTCGATGTTGCATGGAATAGATATGATAGACGATAGAGAGTTCTTCTTCCTTAGCACCCAGATCAACACCGCTAAGACACATCAACGAATCAAACGCCAACGTGTCAGTTTCGACGAGATACAGACACACGTCTGCAATAGCTGAAGGCACAATTTGAATGTTTGGGTCGCCAGCAAGTTCGGTATCAAAACCGAGGATAGATTCACCAAACTTGTCAGTTAAGGTTTTATAGACTTCTTCAGGGTTCACGTAATATCTACTCCAGATGCGATAGGGCTGTTTCATGCGGTGGTTTCAGCATTTTCGGTATTTTCGTCTTCAGGTGTCGGTGTCTCTCCCTCATCCGCACCTTCAGTTTTTTCATGTTCGTACCATTCTGTTTTGGTAAAGAGTCTCTTTAGGAATGGAACGTTGGAACGTTTGGCGACGGTTTGGGTTTTGATTTTTTCTTGTAATTTCAACAATCCTTCAATAAGAGCTTCTGGTCGTGGTGGACATCCGGGCACATAAACATCAACAGGAATAATTCGATCAACGCCTTTGAGGACATGGTAACCATGTTGCCAGTAGGGTCCGCCGCTGGTAGCGCAGCTGCCCATAGAGATAACATACTTCGGCTCAGGCATCTGCTCATAAAGCCGTTTAATACGCGTTGCCATTTTGAGTGTCACTGTGCCAGAGATCACCATTAAATCAGATTGGCGTGGTGTTGCGCGAGGGACACCTGCTCCGAACCTATCCAAGTCGTAGTTAGAAGCAGCAGTCGCCATAAATTCAATTGCGCAGCAAGCGAGTCCAAATGTCATTGGCCAGAGGGCGGAGGAACGTGCCCAGTTCGCAACGGCATCAACTGAAGTAACAATTACATTTTTGTCCAATTTCTCATCAATTATCATAACTTTCCTCTCTTTGGAAGGATTGTATCTCTAATTGTGTTGAACGTATCCATTCAAGATCGCCTTTTGCCCACACATAAGCAAGGCCGACTAATAGGATAGCGATAAAGACAAGCATTTCCAAAAAAGCAAAGAGCCCTAACTCCCGGAAGACGACCGCCCACGGGAGAAGGAACACGACTTCCACGTCAAAGATTAGAAAAATAAGTGCGATAACATAAAAACGGGTGTTGAATTTTATTCGTGTATCGCCAATTGGGTCTTCCCCACATTCGTAGGGAATATATTTTTCGCCTGAAAATAATTTTGTATGTAGGAGACGAGAAATAGTAAGATTTAGGATGACAAATAGACAACCGACAATTAAGAAAATCAGAACATTTGCAAAATTAAAAAGCATCTTTTTATCCTATTTTTGGACCGAATTTTCTATTTAGTCTTGTGGTATAGTGTGCGCATTTTAGTCTATTAAGTATATCTTAAATTAGGTGAAATGTGCAAGAAAAAAATTTGCAACTCACGTATTTCCGTTATCTGAAAAGGTGAAGTGTTCTTGGAAAAGTTTTGTTTAGAATTTGCTGTTTCTGTAATTTTTTTGTTGCAATACATATAAAATTTTGTCATAATTTTATAGGAATGATAAGTTTGAAGGAGCAGAAGATGTTTAGTTGTGATTACCATATTCATACGCAACTTTCCGGATGTGCGGACAACGAGTTCAGTATAGGGAAAATTATTCAACTTCAACAAGAACGTAATATTGAAGCGATCGGAATAACCGATCATGATTACAGTTTTCAGTCCAAGGTGAAAAGGATTCAAGCAGCGCGAGAGGCAATAAGGAAGGCGGATCCCTCAATTGAAGTGCATTTTGGTGTGGAGTCACAGATGTTAGAATATCAAGTTACCTCAATTAATATTCGTTTGGCATCATACTTTGACTATGTTCTGATGGCTCCGAATCACTATCATTTACGCGGTGTGGCACAGCCTCGGAGTTTCCGTGATCCACGGCGTGTAGCACTGCATGAAATCTATATGTTTGAGGCAGCGATTGCTTGTCCCATTACCGATGCAGTTGTTCATCCATTTCTTCTTTCTCCAGATGTTTTCCAGTTTTCCACTGATGAACTCACTGCTTTCGCACAGGAAATGATGCGTAACATTGAACAGAAGCGGTTGATTTATCAACTTGATCTTGCCTCCCAGCGCGGATTAGGTATAGAGATCAGTCCTAAAATAGTGCGTTATAATCAACGGCATCTTGTTGAATTCTATCAACTTTGCTTGGAACGGGATGTAAAACTACTCATCGGGAGCGACGCGCATAACACACAACAGTTGGAAGAACTTTCACTGCTTACACCAATTTTGGAAGAATTAGGTATTACGGACGAACATCTCTGGCATCCGAGAAAATAACTTGGTAGTAGAGATTCTGTCGTTCAATTGTCTCCTGCAGTGAATGCCGACTAAGAACTCATCAAAACCTTTATTCTATGGTAATGGAAATACTATTAGATACAAGCGAAGCCTTTCCTCGTAGTGACTTGAGCGGCAGATAAATGTTTTGCAGCTCCTCCTTATGTTTCTCTGTGATAAAATCAATTTGATCTTGCGTGTAACTGATTGCTTCCTTTTTTACTTCTGGCGTAAACTGTGGGTTTGTGCTGTTCTGTATTTTCTGAATTTCGCGTTCTAATTCAATCACTTCTGGAATCTGATCTTCCATGGACTCCCGATATACCTCTAATTCAATCACAACTTTAACTGTATAATCACCGGGTTGAAGTTGATAATGCGTCTGTAGATTTTCCAAAGAAACTGTCCGCGTCGTGCCTGCTTTCATATCAAAGCCTTGAATACACCTAACAGATTTTCCATCCTTGTAGAGCGTTTTGAGGGTGCCTCCGAGTGGAACCGGTTTTTTCATGTTGAAAACTTTACCTTTGCTGTCTGACACAGCGAGCTGTTTGAAAGCCCTTTGTGTTGACACGCTGGAAATTGGCACAAGCAAATCAAACTTACCATTTTGGATGTTGAGTTGCAGTGGAATTGCTTCTTGTGCTGAATAAGTTGTTTTAGGCGTTGAAAGTTCAAGCTCCGCGAGGGTAGACTTTCCTGTTTCAGTAGAGGCAGTTTCCGTCTCAATTGTCTGCTGGCTGCCAAGACAACCGAACAAACAGACAATCAGAAGTAGATTAAAAAGTAAAAATAGTCTCATAAGTTTGTATCCTAAGAAGATTTCGTTTATAAGGATTTGAGTGATATACCAAGTCCTGATCGTGTTGAAAGTTCAATAAAACCATCAATAATTTGTTCGGGCGGATCAACAAGCGTACTACGCCAATCTACTTCACCCCAAGCGTATTCAAGGATGCCGAAGTTCGGCACGCTTGCCGTGCATTGCACACTTGCAGCTGTAGCGACGGGACCGCTTGGATTATGAGGTGTAATCTTGACGTTCGTCGTCTCTGCAAGGGTTGCTATCTTTTTTAAACCCAATAATCCGCCAACATGTTTGACATCCGGTAAAATATAGTCTACACGGCCCTGTTTTAACAGTTGATCAAAGTCAGTCAGTGTGCGTAAGCGTTCGCCTGTTGCTATCGGCATAGAGGTAGATTGACTTACATGTGCAACGGCATCCAGATCACCCAACGGTACTGGATCTTCAATCCAAAAGAGGTTGAGGTCGTCTAACGGTTTAGCCGTTTGAATGATAAGACCCGGATTAAACCGACTGTGGCAATCTACCATTAGATCAATTTCAGAACCGATAGCAGTGCGAATTGCACGGATTCGATCAATACCTAAACGGATAGAAGATGTAAGCGTCCCTTTTGATACATCCGAAACGGATACTCCATCAAAAGGTGCGCATTTTATTGCGGTAAATCCTTCAGCGACTGCTTGCTCAGCATTACGCGCAAAACCGTTTGGACTCCGGTCTAACGTTGCGCGGTTTATATTCGCATATAGACGAATCCGATTTCGATACTTACCTCCCAGCAGTTGGTAACTCGGCACTTCCAACGCCTTTCCTGCTAAATCCCACATCGCTTGTTCAATACCACTAATTGTGGTATGATAAGCATGTCCTTCATTTTCACGGAAGAAACGGCGACGAAATGCTTCTAATTCAAACACATTTACTCCGATAATATCGGATTTGAGGGTATCAATTAGGTGTTTGACACGTTCATCGTCTCTACCGTGAGAAGATTCACCGATGCCAGTTGTGCCATCTTCAGCGTGTAACTTAACGAAAAGCCAATTACCGCGATGATTAACATGAATGATCTCGGTTTCGATGTTTTTAATCTTTAACGTGTGCATCTTTTGGGCTTTACGATGCGGCAGCCCATTTCACTCCTTGTGTAAGGAATTTCTGCATTCCGGTACGTTCAAATGTTCCCGGTCCGTGTCCCAAGGTGGTATAAAATACTCTACCTGAACCGTAGGACTTGACCCATGCCATCGGATGCGCCTTGCCAAACCATTCCGCAGTTGCTAATACATGGATGTGTGGATCATGTGCCGAGATGTAAATCTCATCTTCAACGTCAAAATCCGAAACGCCTTGGGTCGTGGGGTGTTCAGTATCCTCAATATGCACAGTGAAAGTTGAGCCTGGGGGATGCCAGTTTGAGTGTCCTCCTATGAGATCTACGGCGCGCCCACCAATCCACCACGCGGTGCCGTGAATACCGACTAATCCTTTGCCCCCATTCACGAACTGAAACAGACCATCTTCCTGTGCAGCGGTCAAATCTGGGACGCGTTTGGAAGTGCCATCTTCTTGACGCTCTGAACGGGTGAAGCCAGTACCGAAAACACATGCATCGTAAGTATTTAAATTCTTGGACACTAAGACATCTTTATCGTCGGTCAATGTTGCGGAAATCTCCGCATCTGCATCCAGAAAACTGTGAATAACATTTGCACTTGCATTGAAACGGTGGTTTTCACCAGATAACACGAGAATTTTTGACATAATTGCCTCCTTTGGAATAATGTTAAGTTTTTTAAATCATAAAAATTGAACGCTAAGCCTATCCTTTATGTCATAAGTTTAATTGAAAACCGAAATTATGTCAATAAGACAATTACGTGAGGATACGCTTTACGCGATTTCCCACAGGCGCACCGTACCATCCTCACTGCCACTTGCGAGTTTTGTTCCGTCAGGACTGAACGCTACACTTTTGACAGGAGCAGTATGCCTTGTAATAGTTTTGAGATGTTTCCCTGTGTTAACATCCCATAGGCGGATTGTCTTGTCCGCACTACCACTCGCGAGAGTTTGTCCATCTGGACTAAAAGTAACACTCCAGACAGTGTTCGTATGCCCAGCGAGTATTTTAAGTTCCTTTTCCGTAGCAGTATCCCACAAACGGACAGTTTTGTCCCAACTACCGCTTACGAGTGTTTTTCCATCCGGACTGAACGCTATGCTAAAAACCCAATTGTTATGTCCTTCAAGGCTCCCCTTGTGTACACCCGAAGCACTATCCCATAAACGGATAGTGTTGCCAGCATTCCCACTTGCTAACGTTTTTCCATCCGGACTGAACACAACGCTAAAGATATTTTCTGTATCTTCAGTTAGTGCTTTGAGTTTTTCACCTGTTGCTACATTCCACAAGTAAAGATTACCGTCCTCACTGCCACTTGCGAGTACCTTACCATCTGCACTAAATGCAACGGTATTGACCCAATGTAATGCTTTACTTCTTCTCTCTTGCAATGTATAGAGTTGTTCCTCTGTTTCCGTATCCCAAAGGCAAATCGTCTCACTTTCGTCAACTCCACCAGCGATAATTCCGCCATCTGGACTGAATGCGATACTTCTAACAGTCCTTGTGTGATTTTCTCCGATATCTACCCAGAATATCTTCTTTTCTTGCCCTGTGGCGGCATCCCAGAAACGAATAGTATTGTCCTTGTCACCAGCGAGTGTCTTTCCATCCGGACTAAATGCAACGCTATATCGTCTGTTCTTATCCCTATCAATTAGCACGAGAATTTTTGACATAATTGCCTCCTTTACAATAATGTTAAGTTTTTTAAATCATAAAAATTGAACGCTAAGCCTATCCTTACTGCCACTTGCGAGTTTTGCACCGTCATGACTGAACAGCTACACTTTGACAGATGCTGTATGTCCTGTGATAGTTTTGAGTTGTTCACCTATATTAACGTTCCATAGGCGGATTGTCTTATCCTCACTTCCACGCGTGAGGTGTCTTGCTATCTGCACTAAATGCAACGCCTTACTTGTCCTTTCTCGGTATTATTATTCAGATGTTGCCGATGAAGGACGTTTCTGCATCACAGGAATCACGTAACTGCGGATTGTTAAATCCTCTTCCGTTTCGGTTTCCACAAGTGAAGTTGGGTTTTCGCGATGGTCAAAGACAACGTAGTAACCTTCTAATGCTTTTTCCAGTTTGAGATATGCCATGAGCTGCTTTTTACCTGCTTGAAATCGTTTTTCGCCTTCCCATATCTTCGTTTCAACAATATATTTTCGTCCATTATGGAAAATAACGAGGTCAATTCTGCCACGCCCTGTTTGCACTTCAAGATACATGGCGCCGCGTGCAATACTGACGAATTGGTCCAGATAGGTGTAAAGGAGGTCCTGTCCTACGAATTCTTGTGGTGTGTCCGGCACTTGAAGTATGCGAAAGCCAACGCGGGCGATAAAATCACGGAAATTATCAAGGAGCTTCCCCAAGTCAATATGTCCTGTGGAGGTAAGGTAATCCTCAAAGTCAGCATCTTCAGGAAAGTAATCATTTTCCAGTCCGTTAATCAATGGTTCGAACGCCTGAATGATACGATGTTGATAAATTGGATTAACAATTTCACATAAATTATCTTTCCCCCTGGCAATAACCCCATAAGTAGCGAGTTCATTGATTACCTCATTGTCCAGATTGAATTTCGTACCACGATCATAAGAGGTAATTTTCATGAGGGTCTTTTTAAAATGTGGATTTCTGCGGATATTGGTCAGCAAATGTGTAATGTTTGTATTCTGCTCTTGGAGTATTTGTGCATGTGCTATTAGAAAATGCTCCATGCAAATTGTCTGCGTTTTCGGTATGTTCATTTCTTCAGTAAGAATCTGTGCAAATCGATTGACAAGGAATGGCTGACCTCCAGTCTGTCTATGCAACATTTCAAGGACTTCTGGGGTGAAAGTTTGTCCAGTTTCTTCGGTATACTGCGATAGCAATTCCTGCACTTGTTCAAGCGTGAAGTTGGGTAGGTTGAAATCATCTTGGATATTGAAAGGCGAAATCGATCGGTCATAATTTAGCTGCGCAATACTCTTTACACCAACAATGCCGACACTATATGGGCAATGAAGTTCATCAGAAAGGTAAATATGGCGAAGGGCATTAAGAAAACCGCTAACAGCTTCTTGAGGGATACCGTCAAATTCATCTATGATGAGAACAACTTTTTGATTATTCAGAAATTTCCCGAATTTACTGAAAAACCTTCTCATGGAGAAAGCATTTGTAAAGTTGGTGTCATCCAGAAAATTTCTTAGCGGACCAGAAGAAACGCTGTTCTGCCGGTGAAAAACGTTCTCTATTTCTTCACGCATGTCTTCATAAAGGCTGTCATAAAAGTCTGGCATAGAGAGGTCTGCATACGTGTCAAAATTCAATTGGATTGCGAAGTAGTTTGGAGTTTCCAACGCGAGTGTATTAAGTGCAGATTTGAAAAATGTAGTTTTGCCTGTCTGCCGTGGTGCGAAGAGGACAATATATCTGCCATCTTTGATGCGATCTATGAAATCAGCAGTTTCCTCAGCACGTGAAACGACGTAATTCTTCTGCGGATTTACGGGACCTCGGGTTTCAAAACGTCTCATTTTTTCTCCTCGTTATCGGCATTGCTCCGCATCTATTGTAGCAGAATCCAAACGCATAAATCAAGACTGATTCCGATGTTTCAGATTGAATTTATTATCTGTTTAACAGCCGGTGTCAACGAGTGAATTCAGAATAGGGAGTAATGCCCCCATTGTTGGCACATCTCGGAACGTAAAACCGAACTGTGAGAAATACGCAGATGTTTCCAATGCCTCTGAGATTATTGATTTTTTCTCTAATTCCTTTGAAACGCCAAGGATTAGAGAAGTATCGGTTTGTTCCTCAAGCGTATTGAGACGCGCAAGCAGATGACCTTGGTGCCACGGATGGAATAATTCAATTGCCACTTCTGCCCCGCTGGTGTGGGTCAATTGATAATCTGGAAAACAGTAGAAATCTCCCGGCAAAGGGAGAAACTGACTTCCTGGGCGAATCTGCCATTCATCTGTTTTGTTACAGAGCATCTCCTGAAAGAGTTGAATATCTTCGGGAATATAGGCGAGAAATTGTTGTGAAATCGGTTTTATCCCGCACGATTCATTGAGATATAACCGCAAACTTCGCTTATTTCGGAGTTCAATATCAGCTGTCAGCTCCCATTTCGGTTGATGCAACACGGCAATAAAAAAGTTCGCCAGATTCATGCCATATCGCTTCGTTTTGTAAAACAGGTTGAGCGGTCCGTCCACCGTAATCTGGAACATATCCGCGTTTTCAGCTTTCTCTTTCCGAATTGTGGAGAGGAGTTGGTTGAATCTAAGATATTTGAATAGTTGACGGAGTTCGGCAGTCATGGAGTCGGTGAGATTTAAGGTGAGGGAATTACAATGCAGGAGCAAACCTTGCACCTGCGCTGTATTGTAGCGGTGGAGTAGATGTTCAGCAGAAAGTGTTTTGAAAGACAAAATCGGTTGACAACTCGGTAGGTCGGCATAAAGTTTGTCACCCAGTTCCCCTTCGGGTTGCGCTTCGTTTCCTGCTATCTGTCCAACTTTCTGTTGATAGTCTGCATAATCTAAAAACTGCTCTTGCGAAAGTAAACGACTTGTCTCTGTGAAAAGTTTTTGCCGAAATGCGATCAATTCTTCGTTAGGAGCAGTGTCAAACTCGGTGCGATCTAACAGAAGTTTTTCAAGTCCACGCTTAACTATAAGTGTCCCTGGTGTACCATCAATAACATGTTTGCTTGCCTCTAATAACGTTGACCGTGCTTTGTCAGGTGATTCTTCAAAGACAGCAATTAATTGATCAGCAATTGTCAGCAATTTATTTTCGTTGGGATTAACAAATTGAGGATAGATTTGTCCGTTCTGAATTTTGTATCGGAGTAGGTCTTTGGTAAGCATAACAAATTGATAACACAGAGAGTGTGTTTACTACCTTGTCTGATAGGCGTGGTGTTGTCTTCGCCGTCTGTTAACAAACTGTTCGCTGGTCTGTTTAGAAATGAGTTCGTAAAGTACTGCTTGTTTACCTTCCCGTTTACGAAGAATGCGTCCTAACCGCTGCACATGTTCACGCACGCTCCCACTCCCTGAAACAATAATAGCGACATTCGCTTCCGGTACATCTACGCCTTCATTCAGCACTTTGGAAGTAACAAGGATAGAAAATGTGCCGTCGCGAAATCGATTCAGAAAAGCATTTCGTTCCTTCAGTTTTGTTTGATGCGTTAGCACAGGCAAAAAGAAACGTGTCCCTATTTGATACGCTGTTTCGTTATCTTGTGTAAAGATAAGGATTCGGTCACCTTGATGTCGTTGAATTAGTTTCCACACCCACTCCTGTTTTGCAGCGGAAGCGAAACTGAGCTGCTTCTGTGTGAGATACGCTTTGAAAGCAGCGCGTCCTGCCTCGGATTGTGAGGATTTCCATAGAAACGTTTGCCAGCCGCGCGATGTTCCCATATTGATTCTTGCTTGTTTCAGAAAGTTCAAGTAGGTGCGGCGCGCTTCTTCATATTGAACACGTTCCGTGTCTTCCATATCAACTGCAATCGTAACAACGCGGTATTCGGAGAGCGTTTTTCCTGAGAGTTCCTGCACCTGCGCTTCATAACAACACTCACCGACAAGGGCATAGAGTCTGCTCTCTTTTCCATCAACGCGTTCAGGGGTAGCTGTCAATCCTAAACGAAAAGGTGCAATGCTACTGATTGCGGCATATTGATATTGGTCTCCCGGTAGGTGATGGCATTCGTCAAAAATGGCAAAACCGAACCGATTCCCATAGTGTGGTGCATGCAGGACCGCAGATTGATAAGTTGTCACGGTAAGATCACACAATTCGTGTTGCCCGCCGCCATAAAGCCCTACCTCCTGTCCAAAATGTTCTTTCAGGACTCCATACCATTGATGCATCAGATCAATTGTTGGCACATGCACAAGCGTAGGACGTTGTGTATCCGCGATGAGTAAAATTGCGATGAAGGTTTTGCCAGCACCTGTCGGGAGACTTATAACGCCACGCTTGTTGTTAGCGTGCCATGCATCAATCGCTTCACTCTGATAGGGATAGGGTAATACCGTCTTTTGGTTAGTGAAAGGTTTGACTGTGAATTGTCGTGCTGTATCCGTATATGGAATGTCGTGTGCACGTAGTTGTGAGACAATATGGCGATAACGGTAGGCAGGCGCGCGATGGGTGAGGGTGCGCTCGTCCCAGCGGATATCTGGTAACTGCGATTGGAGTGCCTCTGGGACGTTTTGTAGGATGAGAGTGCCTTTGTCAAAGTCAATTTTGAGTGGAACCATGATAGTTTCTCTTAGCACGGCAAATAGTATTTTCTATGACGAATGAATACCTATATTTTACCAGATATCCGCAGGAATTCAAGCGTTTTTACACGAGTCTTGATTTTCATGCGCTGCCGTGATAAGATAGAATGTCTTGCAGAAAACTAAGAGAGGAAGAGAAACTGTGCCAAAACTGATAATGACACCTCCACATAATGCGGAATTACAAACATGGGCAGAACAGATACAAAACGAAGTGCCGGAATACACTGTTGTTTTACCAAAGACAGATGAAGAGGTTAACACACATCTACCCGATACAGATGCTGTGTACGGTTGGGTGTCTCCTGAGCAGCTACCTTTGGCGAAAAAGTTACGGTGGTTACAAAGTCCTGCTGCCGGACCATCTCCTGGATTCTATTACTCAGCAATGATAGATCATCCCGTCGTTGTGTGCAATATGCGTGGTATTTACAATGACCACATTGCGCAACATATCATGATGTTTGTACTCGCGCTTGCTCGTGGGTTGCCCTATTACATGGATGCACAACGCGAAGGTGTCTGGGATAAAAATGCACGCAAGAGTGGATATATTGACCTTGCAGAGGCGACTGCGTTGATTGTGGGTGTAGGTGGCATTGGACACGAAACGGCAAGACTCTGTGCCGAATTCGGCATGAAGGTGCTCGGTGTTGACGCAAGATGGGAATATGTAGTGCCTTTTGTGGAAAAACATGAACCCGCGGAATTAGACACGCTTCTTCCGCAGGCTGACTTTGTGATAGTTACGACACCGCATACACCGGAAACAGAGGGAATGTGGCATAAGAACCGCTTTGCACTGATGAAAGAGACGGCTTATTTCATCAACATTGGTCGTGGTAAGACGACAAAACTTGCTGACCTTATTGAAGCACTTGAGCAGGGAACTATTGCGGGATGTGGATTAGATGTATTTGAAGTTGAACCGTTGCCTGCTGAAAGTCCGTTGTGGGAAATGCCGAATGTGTTGATAACGCCGCATATTGCTGTTAAGGATGCAAAAAATATCTCGGAACGTCACTTTGAGATTTTTTTAGAAAACGCGCGTCGGTTTGTTGAAGGGAAACCGTTACAGAATGTTGTTGATAAGGCGATGTGGTATTAAGAAGTTTTGGAAGAATTGCCCTTTCCCAGAACGCCCTCAACTTGTAGATAGTAGGGTTGGCAGCATCATATCAATCTACCTTAGCGTTGCTGTCCTGAGAATAATCCGATCCGCTGTCCAATTATCTCGATACCATGTGCATGCTTCAAAGGTATCGTTAATCCCATCCATACGTTGCTTTAACATTTCACGAAAATTGTCTCGGAGGGTTGCCGATGCGGGGTCATCTGCTAAATTATGGGTTTGGAACGGGTCTGCCATGTTATCAAACAGTTTTTCACATCCATCAGGACGGTGAACAGCGTAGGTATGCTGTTTCGTTCGAAGTGCTCGCCACTCATAGCCGTCTTCCCACTTCGCAGTACATCCCATCCCTTGCATAAACGCAGCATGTGGTTCCTCAAACGGTTGATTAAACGCTGCTTGACTTAGATCCGAACCTTCAACATCTTCAGGAATCGGCAGATCCATCATTGATAGAAGTGTCGGCATGATGTCTGGTGTATTCAAGCATGCGTCCGTAACATATCCATTCGGAATTTGGCTGTCCCATCGGACAAGAAATGGAACACGCACCGCTTCCTCATAGAAGATATTTTTTGCACGGCGCCCCTGTGCCCCGAACATCTCACCATGGTCAGAGGTAAAAACAAAGATAGTGTCGTCCCATAATCCGAGTTCATCAATAGTGTGCAACAACCTACCGATATTCCAGTCTAAGTTGGTTGTCATCGCGTAATAGACGCGCATCCAATCAGGTATTTTTGCGTGATCTGCTGTGGACATCATTGCCCACGTATCGCCATAAGGGTCGTTTTCTTCTTTATAATTCGGTGGCAACGGAAAGTCAACATTTCGGAACATCTCATAATAAGCATTCGGAACGTTGTTCTGTGTCCACGGGTCATGCGGTGTGCCGATTGAAAGGAAAAGCGCGAAAGGATCATCTTTTGTTGATGCGCGCTGCAGGTATTCAATCGCTAAATCTGTTTGTCCATCCGGTTCATAGCCGGGAATCGTAATCTTTTCTGGACTGTCTTTATGATAATATGTGTCAAAATAGGTATGGTGGAAATTGTATGCTGACCATTCCCCATCAAAACCGAGTCTATGCTGTCCTGGTGGAATGTAGGAATTCTGAGGGTCGTGATGTTTTCCCAACTGATTTGCCCACAGGTGCCATTTTCCGATATAACTTGTCTGATAACCGTTGCGATGTAAAACGTGTCCGAAACAGTCATGGTTCGGGTTCATGCGGAGTTCGTTGATTGCCATGCCGGTGCTGCTTGCGTATTTCCCTGTGAAAAGCGAGGCGCGGTAAGGCGCACACATCGGACTGCCAGATACAGCATTACAGAAATTTGTGCCCTCTGTGGCAAGTTGGTCAATGTTCGGGGTGCGCGCATGGGTATCCTCTGCGTAGCCGCATGATTGGTAACGGAGCTGATCTGCAAAGACATAGACGAGGTTAGGTTTTCTATTTAATGATGCCATGTTAATGCCTTATGTTTTTGTAGTGTTTTAGATTATACAGGTTTTCGCCATTGCCCACCAGTGACTTTATCAATGAGGATGCGTGCCTTCTGACTCTCGCGCACCTGCTTTTCAATTTCAACTGGATTCCATTCTGCTAATAGTTGTGCTTGCAGTTTGTTGCAGATTTCTTGGTATTCAGGTTCATTGGCAAGATTGTGGAATTCCCTTGGATCTTCGGTTATATCGTAAAGTTCAGGCGGATCACCGAGGCTATAGTTGAATTTGTATCTTCCTTTCCGCAACATTGCCATCGGACGTTCTACACCGTGAGCAAGGTATTCTGAGAACGCGAAATCTTTCCAATCGATTGCTGCGCCTTGTATCAAGGGAAGCAGGCTATCACCATCAAATTGACTTACGGAATGTTCACCTGCAATACTAACAAGTGTTGCTGTCAAATCGACAAGTGATACGACTTCATCAATGCGTTTGCCTGCGGATAGATGATCAGGGAACATAATCTGCAGTGGCACGCGAGCGGAAGCCTCATAGAAATTCGACTTTCGCCACATGCCGTGTTCACCGTTCATTTCACCGTGATCGCTGGTATAGACGACAACCGTATTCTCCAACTGTCCTGTCTCTTCAAGCGTCTGAATTAATCTCCCAATTTTCTCATCAAGATAGGTAATCAATCCGTAATAGCCAGCGCGTGCGCGGCGGACTAAATCCTCTGGAAAGTCAACACATCCAAACATGCGGCGCATCCGTTGATAGACAGGATGCTGATTTTCAAGGTGTCCATCTGGGATATTGGGTAGGTCTATCTCATCAAGTGGATAGAGATCCCAAAATCGTTGTGGCACGATAAGCGGAAAGTGGGGCGCAATAAACGAGACGTTGAGTGCCCACGGCTGTTCTTGCCGTGCCGAGTCGCGAAGATAAATCAAAGCCTCTGACTCAGCAAGGTCATCAATTTCAATTTCCACCGTTGTTCCGGGAGCGGCTTGTGCAAGCCCCTGCCATGGACGGGATGCTGGCGGTGTGCCGTTATCCCAATCCGTAAGTCCATGCTGCCTTTCTGCGTGTAGGTCGTGGGCAAGCTGCGCACGAAAGCCATGCAACTGATCAATTCCACCGAAATGTTGTTTACCTGAAAGCACGACATCGTAGCCTAAATCTCGTAGAAGGTGCGCCCATGTGATAGCATCGGGCCGCAAAGGTGCTGCGTTATCCCACGCGCCGATATGATGGATATATTGACCTGTCATAAAAGACATCCGCGATGGCATGCAGAGCGGCGAATTGCAGTAAGTATTCGTGAAGGTAACGCCATCCTTAGCGAGTCTGTCCATGTGTGGGGTTTTGACGAGAGGGTGTCCATAAGGTCCGCTGAACATTGGGGCATGTTCGTCGGACATGATGAGGAGGATATTGGGAGGTTGGTTTGTGGGCATGGTGTTTCTATTTTATGTGTTGAAGTGGGACAATATGATTATGGTTACGATCTTTGCAGGTTGTCCAATCCACACTTTGATTACTGTGCAAAAAGACGATGTTCAATTCCACTTGAAGATTGGATCTGATTTAGCCACGTGGGCGGAGTTTGGGGGTTATTTACCTGTTGTGGAAGCACTGCCGTAAAGTCAAAGTATCCAAAAGAGTACGGTTCGGTTTCACTTTGAAATCCAAATGGGTTTTCCTCCGTAGTTGGAGTAGGAGTTTGTTCTTCCCGTTGTTTCAACATCGCCGCAATTTTTCCCGGTAGTTCAACACCAGTTTGTCTCTTAAAGTCTGTTAGATTTTGGTACTCGTCACGAAATACTTTAACAATATCTATTCCACTATCACTTGCAGTTGTCAAATCCGTAATGGCTTTTTCCCATTCTTGCTGAAGTAACCAAGCCTTTGCCCGATTGTAATATGCTGGTGCATAATCGGGGTCTAATTTTAGTGCTTTCGTATAGTCTTCGCGTGCTTGACTAAACTCGTAATTGTTAAAGTAAGCTAAACCGCGATTATGATAAAATATTACCTCATTTTGACCCAGTTCTATCGCCTTACTATAATTTTCAATAGCCAAGTCAAACTCACCTTTCTTACCGTAAATATTGCCAAGATTATTATAAGCTGTAGCATTATCTGATTTCAGTTCTATTGCCCTATTTAAATCAGCAATGGCAAAGCTTACCTCATTTGTGTTACCGTAAGTAACGCCACGATTGACATACGCTCTAATGTGCTTGGGATCAAGTTCTATTGTCTGGGTATAGTCCTTGATAGCCAATTCAAGTTCTCCTACTCTATTGTAGGCGATAGCACGATTAAAATAGATATCTGCATGATTAAGACCAAGTTCTATTGCCTTTGTGCAATCACTAATAACTTTGTCAATTTTACCTATAATTCCATAGGCTGCCCCTCTACTGGCATAGGTCTTTGGATCATTGGGATTGAGTTGTACAGCCATTGTGTAGTCTGTAATAGCCGATTCAAAATCACCGGTGCGCAAATAAACGTTGGCGCGATTATGATACGGTATGGCAAACCTTGGCTCAAACTGTATAGCTATTGTATAATCTGTGATGGCGTTGTTGAATTCGTCTTTATTGCTATAAGCGATACCGCGATTGATATAGGCTGGAACATCATTAGGTTGGAGTTGGATGACCGTATTATAGTCTGCAATCGCTTTATCAAATTGGTGAATTTTGCTGTAAGCAAGACCACGGTTAAAGTAACATAAGGTATGGTCCTTTACTTGCTCAAGAACTACGGAATAATCCTTTATTGCTTTATTGTATTCTTCTTTGCTACTATATATGTTCCCTCGCTCAAAATAAGCACCTATATGAACAAAGGAAACTAAATTAATCACCTTTGTACAATCTGCAATAGCAAATTCTAACTCACTTTTATTGTGATAAGCCATATCACGAATTAATCTGTTGTGATAAGCCATACCGCGAATGAGATAGGCATCGGCAGCTTTCGGATTCCGTTCTATCGCGCTATTGCAGTCCGCAATAGCGGAATCAAAGTCATCTTTAAGACTATAAGCAGTTGCGCGAGTGATGTAAGGTTCAGCATCATTAGGACTGAGTTTCATCACTTTTTGACAATCTGCAATAGCAGAATTATAGTCTTTCTTAAGTAAGTAAACATGACTCCGAATCACATACACATCAACATAATTCTTGTCCAGTTCTAATGCTAATGTATAATCTGCAATTGCCAAATCATATTCCTGTTTGCTGTTATAGGCGTTACCGCGAACAACGTAAGTATCAACGTAATCTGGTTTAAGTCGTATCGCCTTGCTATAGTCCATAATAGCGATGTCAAACTCACCTTTACGACTATAGACGTTACCGCGAACCAGATAGGCTTCGGCAAGGTCGGGATTAAGTTGTATTGCTTTATCACAGTCTTCAATTGCACGATCAAACTCCTCTTTAATAACATAAGCATTCCCGCGATGGTAGTATGCTTCTGGATAGTCCCAATCGTAACTACGGCTCTTATATATCGCGGTGGTAAAATCCTCAATTGCTTTGTTTATTTCACCTTTGGCAGCATAAACGAGTCCGCGTCCACAATATGCTTCATGAGGCTTTCGGGTGAGGTTTGTCGCTTCAGTATAGTCTGCAATCGCCAAATCAAACTCGCCCATTTTCCGGTAAACCTCCCCGCGGTGGAGATATGCAATGACAAAATTAGGTCTTTGTCCAATGGCTCTACTGAAGTGCTTGATAGCCTTTTCATAATGTGCTCGCTTTTTCTGACTAACCATTTTCTGAATCTCCTTTTTGTGCCTCGGCTGCCCCTATATAAAAATCTACATAAACATCCAAATGGGTATCTTGATTTTTAATAAATCCATGCAGGACGTTGTAGACCGTTTCGGCAGAGACATCGTGATACCTCTCCAGACGTTTACGTATCAATATTTTGAGGTCCGCGGGAATATTGACAATGTCGTCCTCGTTAGGTAAAATAAAGCCCTCCGGATGCCTAACAAATATGCTCTTCTGGGCAATAACCCGATTTACCGGCTCATAGGGTTCTTCAATGTAGGGATCTATTAGTTCCTTCTTTTGCAAGATGACTCTACCATCTTTGCCAAGCGACTCTTCACGGTCGCAGACCATAAAGAGGGCAATTAGATAATCCGTAGTGAAATCTATGAGGTTAGTTTGACCTCCGTAGTGTTGGATTTCAGCGAGAATCTCAAAATCGCGAACCGTTTTTCGGAAAAACCTTCTCGCTGCACGCAACATTGCTTCTTGAACAACCTCTACATCAAAGTGCTCTGCTTCAACGTCAAAGCCCTCGCGTTTAAGGAAATACCGATAAAGTTTTGAGGAGACCTTTCCATAATAAGGTTTTTCCTCATAATGTTCAGGTTCACCACGGTATAAATATTCGCCAGTATCTGCTTTTTCTTCTATTTTTTTGAGTATTCCATTAACTGTGCGCGGTTTGTGCATTCACTTCACTTAACATCACTAATTTTACTTGTTTCAAAATGATACCATATTTAGCATAAGATTGCAACGGTATTGCGAACGCAAACCTTATGCCTCAATATCCTCTTCCAACTCATCCTCATGCATGATTTCTTGCAGTCCAGTTGCGATGCGAAAGGCGATAAGACAGATACCAAAACAGACAGCAAATAGCCACTGGTAGCCAATCAACTTCACAAGGAGTCCTCCTATCGTTGGAGCAAAACTTGCGGGTAGGAGCAGCGTATTCATAAAACCGATGTAACTTGGACGGCTGCGCGGCGGCGCAATATTTAGCATGTATGCCATGAATCCAACCATCATGCCGTTTGTCAAGATACCGCCAACGGTAAAGATTGATAGGTAGGCAGGCACGAGTAAAGAAACTGGTAACATTCCAGAAAAGAACGCTATTATAGGTGGGAACAACATTAACCCTGCTGTGATAATCAGCACCCATCGCACCCCATATTTTTCACCGATATAGCCCCAAAAAGCGTTAGAAACGACTCCGCTCAGAGCGGAACATACGATGAAAAAACCGATTGTCGCCTCAGAAACGCCTAATTCGAACAAGGCGTACGTTGCGTAGAACGGGGTTGCCATACTGGAAAAATGCAATCCGATGCGAAAAAAGATAAATCTCCGATAATTTGGGTCTGTTCGTAAGAAATGCGGTCCCTGCTTTAGATGCTGCCACATCGGCTGGCGTTGAGAGTTGACGGGATGGATAGGTTCACGCACAGCCAAGAAGCTGATAAACGAGAGAAAAGCGGTACTCACCGAGCAGATAAAGAGAAAGGCGTAATTAGATGGAAACCCGAGTTCAGTCTCTATCTGACAGACAGAAGTGATGAAAAACAACGTGAACGTTTTGAAAGCCTGCGTAATCCATCCGAGAATACCGGTAAATTCATCTTCATTGCCGAGCATAGCACGTACCCAAAAACCGACCCAAATTCCGAAAAATCCGCCGAAGACTTGTCGTAAACTAAAAAAGCGTGCACGTCGGTTCGGTGCTATAGATTTTGAGATGATGTCCATATAGGGCAGCGTTGAAACACCCATGGCGGAAGAGGATAAAAAATAGAAACCCAAGAAACAGACAGCGAGTAAAATAGGATTTTCTGCCCCTATGTTGATGGTGCAAAAAAAGATGGCAAGCCATGCAAACACGCGGATGCTCATGCCGACAGCGTAATACGGCATTTTGCGCTGACGATGTTCCAACAGATTTGAAACCAACAACTGCGGCCACATCCAACCTGCTGTCATCAATGAACCGGTTAAACCCACCATGAGTCCGGATCCGGTGAGTTTATAAATAAAAGCAGAAAGCACCGTTGATGCATCTACAAAAGCGAGATTGATTCGCATGAAGGTGCCTTGAAGCAGCGCAAACCCGAAGTTTCGCCGTTGGTTGTTTCTTTTTTTGTACATTCTATTTGTCTTTCATTAGGAAGGAGAAAATTAGTGCGTTAATCTCTTTTTGCGCGTTGTTTTTTGACAGAATTTTGGCAATTAGGTTGAGTTAAAAACAGAATTCAGCAGTGCCATTCGGTTTTCGTGTTTCCCAAAATTTTGGAAAAGGTCGTGAGTTGGAACTCGCTCCTACAAGAAGAGGTATTCGACAAAAGAAAAAATATTGGAGAATTGAATGGCTTTGTTTGCTCCGCGATTTTTCTTTACAGAGAAGCAGAGTTATGCTAAATTTTATACAAACTTTTATATTCTTACAGACGCGCTTTGAAAGCGCATAAAGGAAATAATATGGAACCTCTTCGAATTGGATTTTTGGGTGCTGGTGGGTTCGCGAGGCACACGATTTATCCAGCGTTGCATTTAGCACCTGTTGCATTGCAGGCGGTTTGCGATGCTGACGAAAATAGAGCGAAAGCTGCCGCTGGAAAATTTGGCACAGGTAGATATTACTTAGATCGACACGAAATGTTTGAAAAAGAGGATTTGGAAGCGGTTATCATCTCTATGGGACCGGATCCGAGACAACCGCTTGTGCTTGAGACGCTTGAGGCAGGGTATCACGTTTTTACGCCGAAACCGCCCGCGCCATCGCTTGAAGAAACGATTACTTTGGCAGAAACCGCTGAGAAGCACGGTAAGACATTGATGGTGAATTTTCAGCGTCGGTTTAGTCTCGGCGTGCGGGAAGCAAGAAGAATCATGCAGACCGACTCCTTCGGTCAACTCACACAACTTTTCTGCTCGTTCTGTAGTGGACCGTACGGATCAGTCAAACACTATCTTCTTGATTTTGCTATCCATCACTTCGATTTGGCACGGCACATTGCTGGTGCTGATGTTAATGAACTTAGTGTTTTTCACAATGAGGTTGACGGGCAAGGCTCATTCGCTGTTGCTGTTGAATATACGAATGGTGCAGTCGGGACTTTGCAGCTCAGTAGCCAACGTTTGTGGCAGCGTAATTATGACCACATTGAAATAACCGGGCAGCATGAATATATCGTATTAGAAGGACTGTGGGGGTTTGAACACTATACAGGCGATGGAAATACTTTTAAGTCGAACTTCTCTGATGAGCGCAATGGTGAGTTGACAGGTGATGGAATCAGTCTTACTGAGTTTGTTAATGCCATTCGTGAGGACAGGGAACCTGTGTCAAGTATCCAAGATTGCGTTGGCACGATGCGGTTCTATGATGCGGTGCTGCAACGCAAGAAGGGTGTTATTTCTCTTGAGGGTTAGGAATAATGTTATGTAGCGCGAACTTTCAGTTTGCGTCCATTTGAGGCACAACTAAAAGTTTGCGCTACAAGGAGCAGGTACATTCGTGAGCAGCAAGCCTTAAGTTGACACCTATGGGTAGAGCGCAGCGAAACCCGATGAATGCCTATATTCAATCCTACGTGTCCAAATCAACGCCAAATACGCTTATGGTATTTGGCGGGTTTCGCAAACTCAACCCGACCTACGAAATAATACTTTTACGCTGTCTCCGAGTTGATACTTTCTAATACCTCAAGACACGTTTTTCCACTGACTAACTGATGATAATAGTGTGCAACGCGCCTGCAAAAATCCTGATTCTGATCTAAAGCATTTTCAGGTGTTGCGTTCTGCGGTGACCATAAGACTGCATTTGAAAAAATTGTTTGGATTCGGTTTTCCACGTCAGTTAGACTCGCGCCAAATGCACCTTCTAAAATATTTTGTATTGTACGGTCAGGGTCTCGGATTTCGTATTCTGATCCATTATCGGTAATGCCTCTATAGTCGTCCCCTGATATAGTGTGCGGTGTCAAAAATCGTAGCACCGTTGCGAAGGAATAGGCAAAATCGGATTTGAAAAACTCTGTGCCACCCTGATAATTTGGCGATCTCACGATGTCGGTGGCGCGTTCACGGAGCTTCACTGTCTCAATAATGTTAATCCGTGCGTTGTCATCTTTAACGCGGCGGATGCGTTCAATGAATTCATGTGTATAGGCACGCGCGCTTTTTCCTGCTACCGGAATATCTGCCTCTACGATTTCAGCGTATCCGCTCATTAACCTTTCCAGGTGCGGCGCGAATATGGGATGTGACGCTGCCTCATTCACATAGTGAATACCAGAGAGCATACCTTTATGTGTGATGCCCGGCACATGCACGGAATTCACGAGCAGCAATTTCCAATCGTGATATGGTTCAATGCTTTCCTGACTAACAACAACGCCGTAGTCGTCAAGTTCACCGAAGGGGACACGTAATTTGTTCTCCAAATCTTCTAAAATAAGTGGCGTTGCAGGCATCTGTTCCGCGTAAGTTATCAATTTATCTGAACCTTCAATCTGTGCTTGTGCGGCATCCTTAATCTCATCTGGGACAGCGTGAACCTGTGGCACAAGACGATCACCCATCTCACTGAGAAAACCGACTTTCGTTTCTAACCATTCCGTATAATCATCGCTGCGTTTCGGATACTCGTTGAGAAGAATATCTCGGATAATATCACCGTTATTGCGGAGATTATCGGTATTGATAACGCAAATGTCTGCATCAGTGCCGTGATGACTAAAATAGCAGTAGAGCGTCTCATCTAACACATCCATTGCCAATTCACCTTTTGCGATTCCTGCTTCGGTTACGCCGATTAGGATGAGGTCTAACGGATTTTCGGTTTGTGCATAGAACTGTTCACGTCCTGCTTCAGTTGAAAGCGTTGTTGCGCCAACCACACTTGAGATTTGCTGAATATCATAAATACCGCCTACGTCAAACGTGACGACATGATATATGCCATCCTGTTGGTTAAAGGCATCGGCTTTCTCAGTGCCTCGCGGTTGTCCGACAAAGATGCCACCGTTGTATAGATTTCGTTGATTAAGGACATGCACAAATTGATGTGTTAAGGCGCGTTGTAAACCGCCTGCACCGATTGCAAGTATTTTTATTGGCAGCATGTGTCTGTTGTTTCTCCTTTTCATAAAATCGCGACCAGGAGGTCGCTCCTACAGAAGACGATAAAATCGAGACCGGGAGATCGCTCCTACAAGAGGGTCTCGATTCGGAGATCACTCCTACAAGAGGGTCGCGATTCGGAGTTCGCTCCTACAATTAATATTTTGTTAGAATGTCTTCATAGCGGGTGAGATATGCATCAGCGATGTTTTTCCAATCGTAAGGTTTTACCTTTTCAGTGCTTACTTTGCCCATCTCAATCCGTTTTTCACCTGTATTAATTAGTTTTATAAGGCAATTTGCCAGTCCATCAACATCGCCTGCGTCAAACAATGCACCGTTAACGTCTTCCGCTACGAGTTCGTCAATACCCTGAACACGACTTGCGATAATCGGCAATCCTGTTCCCATCGCCTCTAAAACGACAAGCGGCATCCCTTCTGCTAATGAGGGTAAAATGAAGATGTCTGCTTCGCGGTATTTCTGTGGTAATAAGACCTCGTCTTCATTATCTGTTTCGGCCAATTTTGAATACGGCACCGTGCCAGCAAAACGAACATAAGAAGTTACGTCAAGATTTTCTGCTAACTTAATCAGTGTTTCTCGGTGCGGTCCATCACCGACAATCTCTATCTCAAAATTATGCTGGACTTTGTCAAGGACTTGCGGGAGTGCCTGAATAAGAAATTGAAATCCTTTACGCGGAATGAGTCTACCAATAGCAAGACATCGGACTGTTTTCGGATTTGCCTCGCGTTGCGTCGGTGCAAAAGTTTCTAAATCAACACCGTCAGGAATGACATCTATTTTTAAATCCGAATCTGTTTCACGCGCTAAGTCGCGCAACCCATCGCTGCAGGAAACAACCGATGCTGCGTTGTCCCAAATCGCCCGAATAATCGGTTTTAGTAACAGGTATAACCAACGATAGTAGGGTGGATCAGGATTAGGACGCGGCACGTCTCGTCCACCCAAAAATACAGCGTACGGCACATTATTGAATTTTTGTAGCAGATACGCGCCGCCGCCTGCCGGAATACCGAAGAAGACTTGGACGATATCTGGTTTAAACTTTTTCGCAAATCTCAATCCGTAAATACTTGAACTTACGGAGTATGTCAACATCTCATGAACTGCACACACATTCGGATTTTTCCGAAGCGCGCTGACACGATGGACGTGAATACCTGCTACTTCTTCTGTCTTTGCACAATCACGGAATTGTGAGGTAATCAGATGTACATCGTGTCCTGCTGCGGCGAAATGTTTTCCTAAGAAATAACTCACTTGACCACCGCCACCACCGATGGGAGGGAACTCATGATTGAACATCAAGATTTTTCGTTGCTGAGAAGCCAATTAGTTACCTACGCCTTTTGTGATTTTCTGCTAATTGCGCAGCGTATCCGATCATCGATTTTGCAATATCAATTTTAGTGACCGACTCCAGTTCTTCAAACCCTGGTGAGGGGTTAACTTCTAATATCACGGGACCATTTTTTGTGTGAAGCATATCAACACCAGCGATACCTAAATTCAATGCTTTGGCTGCATCGGTTGCGATCCGGCTGTATTCATCTGTGAGCGTTATTGCTTCACCGCATGCCCCTTGATGGATGTTCGACCGAAACTCACCGGGAACTGCACGCCTTTCCATCGCCGCGATTACATTGCCGCCTACAACAAGAATTCGGATATCAACACCCGCTGCTTCTGCAATAAAGGATTGAATGATGTAATCCCGATGCAAATCGCACATTGTCTCTACCGCTGACGTTAGTGACGTCGGCGTATCTAACAGCATCACACCAATGCCGTGCGTGCCGTAAAAAGGTTTTAAAATGAACGGATAATCCCCTATTTCAGGTGTGGCATCCTCTAAAAACGTGGCGGACCCGACGGTGAGACTTGGCGGGATAGGTAATCCGTGCTGTTCAAGTATTCGTAGGGAACGAAACTTGTGACGTGCGTCTGCTATAGCGTTTGCGGAGTTTACCGCTGGAATACCGAGCGATTCAAAGTGGGACACGACCTCTCCGCCGTATCTTGCTGTTGCACCGCTGAGTCGTGGAATAACGACATCAAAATCTTCTGAGGGTGCGCCGTCATAGGTGATACGGTGCCCAGTTCCGCCTATTTGAAGATAGAATCCGAATGGGTCTCGGACTTTGACGGTGTGTCCTGATTTTTCTGCGGCTTCAACGAGGCGGCAGGTTGAGTGGTTTTCGGGGCCACGGGATAGAATGGCAATGTTCATAGGCAGGATAGTTTTTAGTTATCAGTTTCGGTTACATTTTACCCATAAATGTTGACCTAAGAAATTATTCTGTTTTGCTGGAATTACACGAAAGTTGCTTTGGTGTCTCCTATATTTTCTTTTTCATGTAAACGTGTGGGCTTAAATAAACCTTTTTTCTGCACCTACAGTCTTACTTCATCTATTTTGGTATGTTTCCTTCAGAAAAGCGTCTAACTCTTCAAATGTATCAAAAATCTTATCACATAAGTTTTCAAAAAAGATGCTGCGCGTCTCGTTGTAAACAGCATATACAGGCTTATTATGACGAGTAGCGTAGTTCATTTCGCTGAGAACACCGGGCGATAATTTGTCCGTAGGATACAGCACAACAACGAAATCGCTTTGATGGACAAACTGATAATCCCGTGAAATAGTTCGCGTTTTTATCTGCTCAATTACGTCATCGTCCAATTCGCTCATCGTTTCAGGCACATTCAACATTTCGTCATCACCACCATCCGCTTTTGAGAAGGTGACGAGTGCCATATCCTTAATCGTCAATGGATCAAAAACAATAAAAGAGTGACGTAGTTTTGTGCCGAGTTTGCGAATTTTTTCTATTTCCTCCGGCGTATCCCTTAGCAGTGTAATCGGATAACTGAGATAAAATTTCGGTTTGTCTGAAAAAAGGAGTTCGTAAAAATTAGCGAGTTCGTGTTGCCGTGCGACGGTGTAGTGCGGTTTTTCTGTGAGATGTGCGATCTGTCTTGTAAGAAATTCTTCCTCGTCTAACCAGACATTAAGTGCTGCCTTTTTGATACCTGCCCACTGCGTGCTTTTTTCCATCCGCGCGTAGATGTCCGCTATATTGTCAACTACGTTGATAAACATGTCGGGTGGAATAATATCAATATCTTTAAATGAAAATCCTTCAAGCAGACTGCCACGCCATCGGAAGCAGGCGTGTAACCCTATGATGGCGTGTTGGTATGATTTGGCATCTCTTGCGATTTCGTAGAAAGCGGTGCGCCGTGCTAACGATAGAACGGCTGGGTCTGAATCAAGCACTTTTTCTGTGAAATGGACGCGCGCTTCCGCAGCAACTCGGTGCATGTAATCGCCAACATTGAAGAAGCCGATGTCCAGCTCTCTTTGCACACAGAGTGCTTCAAAATCTGCGAGTAACTCTTTGCGTCCTGAACAACTGATGCCTGTGCAGAAAATATTCATTGTTTGGTGACCTTTGCTTATTCTGAAACTCCGCTACTCAAACCTTATTATGCTTCAAACCTGTAAAAATATCACGAAGTTTTATCGCTATTTCCTTAATAGTTCCTTCAGCACCAAGACTAAGCATATCCATCTTTTCAGTTTCTGTATCCTTTTTTTTGTAGTAAATACAGTATGTGAAACGATAAGAACGGAACCAATCGTCTACATTCAGCACGGGAATTTCCCTTTTGAATCCTAAAACGACCATTTTTGCCATTTTATTATTTAAAGGAGGTGTTAAATGACTTAACATTAATTCCTCATAAAGAACCCATTTAATTTCTACTAATGACCAATCTATAGAAAAATCTTCTGCTGTTTCTTTTAGAATTTGTTCAAATTTCTTGTCAACATTAACCCTTATATGTTCCATTATATACCTCCATCTGGGACAAGTCTGTCTAAAGCAGGGTCGTCTAAAAGTGTTGATGGATTAACTTCAAAATTAAATCCGAATTTCTGAACTACTGATCTGAGAGTTTCTGTAATCCAATCTTTCGCGTAGGGTGAGACAATGACTTCATCAACCAACGTATTTACATCAATATTAAAAAGCATACCGATGTCACATATATCTGGTAATCCAGTTTCTAAAAAAGAATCTACATTTTCTAAAGTTTGATTATTAAGAGCATCCCTAATGAAAGGATCAATATCAACAATTAACCGAACTTCCTGTTCATGTTCGTATTCTTTTCTTTTTCGGAAATAAGGGAAATATGTCAATTTTTTAGCTAATGGGATATTGCTTTGTAGAAAGTTTTGCATATATTGGTCATCATCCGTGTTACCATAGATATACTCTATCTTACCGATATAAATAGAATATTCGCTTAACAAACTATTTTTCATATTTTGCATGGTTGTCTTGATAGCAACACCACTATTACGCATGTGATATTTTTCCCACATTGCCATTGACTCTACTACATTCTTATGCCAACAGTTACACATAACATATTTACGAGAAACTTCATTCTCCCTTATTATTTTTTCTACCATGTTTTCAGTGGTAATGCTGTTGAGATATTGTATGTAAGCATCCATAATACTTTGGGGTATAAATCCTTCATAAGGATCCTCAAATTTATCAGCTCTTGTAAAAAACAAAGATTCTGTATCTAACAGATTAACAAATACCTCAAAGTTCGTGTATCGCCACAAAATATCTTCATCGTTTGGCGGATTAATTCCATCTAATTCTTCATACATTAAAAACACCTTATACTCGGATATTGTGGAGCAAAGGTAACTTTTACCTTTTTGCGCAGAAATCAAGTAAGATTGCAAAAGGGTTACTTACAGTACCTTCGTGTGTGAGATCATAGTTCTCGTATTGCTCAAGTGCTTTGTAGTAGTCTTATATAGGTTTATGTGTGTGTTTAAGATTTAGTTTTTCCATGAACAATACCTTTCAGCAAAACCGTTTTGAGTACAAGACTAAAATTGTTTTGAATGACTACATCTACTCAGTGTCCTCTGTATCCTCAAGATCAGCTAAGTCTTCAACATCAGCAATATCCGCCAACATTTGAGAATATTTACGTAATTCCTGCTGTAGTGCAGCCAATTCGTCGCGAAAATCGGTGCGTTCTGTTTCGTGATCAAAGTCTCCTGCTATACTTTTTCGGTGCCACTTTGCGGTAAAAGGACGAATCACTTGGTTAAGAACAACAATTGGGATTTTTGTAAAGTTAATACACTCTGGTCCAAATTCTCTGATAATTTCTCTTGTCGTTGCGAACAGTGAATACACACTATCCAAAGCTGTTTTTTCGTCACCGTGTTCAATGGGCAATGGTTGTGTCGTAATCCGTGTAAGCAATTCAATATAGAGTGCCCAAGCGGCATTTTTATCCGCAGGTTTTGGAGTCCACTCCATTGGCAAAAAAGGAGGGTGATTTTCAAAGATGTCATTCCCCATTTTTCAAGCAAGTTTGAGAAATTCATTCGTACCACCTCTCACCGGAACGATTGTTAAAAAATCTATTACTGTGTTTTGTAAATCGGGCTTAGAAAACCCTCCCACAAGAATGTTTTTTGTGCTATTCTCTATCTGCTGCTAAGGATTTAAGTTTTGCGAGTGCCTCCTGCTCCTCCTTTATCCACGGACGGTCTGCGGGTTTGTCTAACTTCTGAGGCGGACCGCTGAAGACAAGGATATATGCTCTACGCGCATGTGCCGTGCTGTTCGGTGCAGAATAGTGTAAAGTCCGACAGTGATGGAACGTAGCACCGCCTGCCGGTATCGGACATGTGACCGCTTCTGATGGATCAACGTCATCGGTGACCAAACCATGCACAAGCGGGTCGTTGTTGATATGCCGATGCCAACGCACTTCACCTTTATGAGATTTCGGAATGAATTGGAGACATCCGCTTTCCAGTGTTGCCTTGTCAAGCGGAAGCCAAACGCTTAAACTATGCGGCAAGACTTCGGGATTCCAATATGCCTCGTCCTGATGCCATGGTGTTTCGTTGCCGTAGTGGGCAGGCTTTAAAATCATGTGTCCACCGCCACCGACCTTTTCCTTTTGGACACTCAGCAGTTTTGCCGCGAGGCGTTGTGCGTTTTGGAAATAGATAGATTCGCGGAGTTCGGGGAATTGTGCCTCCGGACCCAACACTTGCGGTAATGTTTCTTGTCCAGTATGTGCACGGGGACCTGCCAAGTCAAAATAGCGTCCCTGTTCCTCACCTGTGCGTTCAGTAAAGAGTTCGTCATAAATGCCTTTGAGCCATTCAATCTCGTCATCCGTTGTGATGCGTGGAATGCTTAGATATCCGTTCTCTTGAAAAAAGGCAACCTGTTCGCCAGTTACGTCAGCGTGAAAGTCATTAGTTTTCATAAAATCACCGAATTAAAATATCGTAAGGTAAGGCAGTAACCACTCGTTCCTTCTCAAATAGGGTTAACCATGTCACTATCCGATACCATTGTGTGTTTAACACAGAAAATGCTGGATGCTGCTGTGCTAACTGTAAAGGTAGTGGTGCAGAAATTCCCGCTTCTTGTTCAAGCATTTGTTCCAAGATTTGCTCAAAAAAGGGTTTCTGTTCTGGCAGGACGATGATGCCAACTCTATCTTCATCGGTAAGTCCCACCTCTTTTTTTGCGATAGAAAACGCAGTCTCAAGTCCACCGAGTTGATCAACGAGGCCGAGTTCTTTTGCCTGTTTCCCTGTCCAGACTCTCCCCTGTGCAACCGCATCAATTTCGTCAAAAGTCGTCTTCCTACCGTCAGCCGCTTTCGTGACAAAATCTTCGTAGATAGTCTTCATCATCTTTTCAACGCGTTCGCGTTCTGTCTCCGTAAAGCCACCGTAATCCGAATAGAGCGTTGCGTTTTGCCCGTGTGCGATAATCTCTTTTGTTAGACCAACTTTGTTATAGAGACCTTTTAGGTTGAGCTTACCACCGAAAACCCCAATTGAACCTGTAAGCGTTCCGGGTTGCGCGACGATTGTTCCTGCTGCCATTGCGATGTAATAACCGCCAGAGGCAGCGTAATTTGCCATAGATACGATAACAGGTTTTTCGCGTTGTGTCCGCACTACTTCTCGCCAAATGAGGTCAGACGCGATTGCGGAGCCGCCAGGACTATCCACGCGCAACACCACCGCTTTAACGGCATCGTCGGAGCGTGCCTTTTCAAATGCTTTCTTTAACGTTTTTGGGGTAATCATTGACATTGTTGGAAACGGTGAGTCAAAATCGGGTAAAATGGGACCGCTGGCATAAATAAGCGCGAATTGGTTTTCTGCTGGACGCTCCTTTGCAGGCTGCGGTGGATTCAACATATTAAACAACTGCATCATTCCCATAAAACTATTCATATTGGGCATTTTTCGTTTCTTTTCGCTGTCTTTTTTGGCGACCTCTGTGTCTGGTGTTTCATTGATTGCATCTAAGAGTTCGTCGTAGTATTGCAGCGCGTCAACGAGTTTTGCTTCTTGTGCTTCCTTCGCGGTAAAGGGACCGCGATCTATCAACTCGGCTGCAATCTCTGAGGTAATCTCATCTCTACCATCGGCAATCTTTTCCAACATTTGCGCATAGAGGTCATCAAGCAAACCGGTCATGGATTCACGAAAAGCATCAGACATGCTGTCGCGCGTGAAGGGTTCAATACCAGATTTGAATTCCCCCATTGCGAGCATATCTGCCTCAACGTCCAGTTTTTCCAGGAGTCCTTTATAAAAAAGGATTTCCGAGCGTAAACCGATTAGATTGAGGCTTCCAGTGGGCATTAGCACGATGCGGTCCATTGCAGTAGCAAGGAGATATTGAGCATTGCCCCCGCTTTCAAGGTAACCGATCATCTCTTTTTCAGCCTCTCGGAATTCAGATAATTTATTTCGGAGTTCCTGCAGGTTTGCCCATCCTACTCCGATATTGCCGATTTTAAAGATTACGCCAGCGACTTCATCGTCATTTTTAAGCGCGTCCAGTTTCTTGAAAAGTCCGCGTAGTGTTTTCGTTGAAGAAGTGCCGAAAAAACTTATCTCTTTTATATCGGTGTAGGTGCCGCTTAGTGTGAATTCAACGTATTTTTTTACTGGTGGTGCTGTCTCGGTAGCAGATGGAGCTGCTTCTTCTTCGGGGTGTTCTTCAGCAGATACTGGCAATACCAAAAAGATAATTAGGAACAATGGAATCGCTGTTTGCCAGCAGGTTTTTAATGGTTTCATTTTATCTCCTTACGGACGGGCGTGATGACACCGCCACCACGATTTTTGTTTTATTTTACAACAATAACGGGGATTGTGTCAACGAAAAAGTGGAAGGAGCAATATGTATTAGACGACTCTATATTAGGATTGATTATCTTTAAAGACCTTTTCAAGCGTAAGAAAAGATTTGGCCAGAACAAACGCTTTACTTGTCCATATCAACAATTTTATCTCTATCCCATAAGAGGATTGTGCCATCTGCACTACCGCTAACCAGTGTTGATCCATCTGCTGAGAATCTCAGTATATAAATTTCGTTTGAATGCCCTCTTAGAATTGCGATCTCACCCCCAATTTCTGTGTTCCAGAGTCGGATGGTATTATCTCTACTACCGCTGGCAAGGATTTTACCATCTGGCGAGAATGTCAATGCTTTTACCGACCATGTATGTCCATTGAGTAATAAATCATTAGGATTGTCCTTAACCTCAGACAACATCATTTGCCCGTTCATCCCACCACTGGCAAAAAGTTTATTATCTGGGGAGAATGCAATGCCTATCTTGGCTAAACCGGTTCCTGCTAAAAGCGTATCAGCCGCTGCTTCATGCATCGTGAGCGTCTTTAGTAAATTCCTTGTACTTAAATCCCACAACCAGATGGTACCATGTTCACTTGAACTGGCAAGCATTTTACTATCCGATGAAAATACCAAGTTATTCACTAATTCAGCGCTAAGTCTCGTTGGAGCATTAGAAAACACCTGCTTTTTCCCAGAGTTTTTATGTCCTGTGAGGGTTAGCAGTTTTGATCCAGTACGTGTGTCCCACAACCGTATACTTTTATCTTTGCTACTACTGGCAAGAATAGTGTCGTCTGCAGTGAAAGCCAAAGCGGTGATTTGATCTGTATGACCTATAAAAGTAAAGAGGCGTTCACCTGCTTGCATGTTCCATAACTCAAGCAAACCATCCGCGTCGCCAATAGCAAATGTTGTATTATCCGATAAAACCGCGAGCGCATCAACGCTACCAACCTTTTGGAAATGTTTGAAAAGATTTGTCCCAGTCTCTTTCAAGTCTCGGAACATCTTTCCAGTGTTAGTATCCCGTAACTGAAAGTTGTCTGCATTAAGACAGATGAAGGTTTTCCATTTGCTGACAAGAGAAATAGCATCGGATGTTCTGTGAGAGTCGATATAAATTTGCCTGTTCTTACGTCCAATAATTGAAGTGAGGAGTTTCCTCCACCCCCTCTTTCATGAGTTACAACAGCAAGTGATTTTCCCTTTGGGTGAAATGCCAACGCACCTATGCTGCCTTCACGCGAGGATGATACGCTCTTCAATGTTGGAATCATGATAGTTGAAATCAAGCTGCCTGTGTTAACATCCCAAAGTTGCGCGACTGCGGAACGTCAATTAACAGTGGCAAACGTTCTACCATCCAAAGAAAACGCTAAGAACGGCATCCGTCGGGGATTTTCTGCTTGTTGTGGTATAACGGTAGAGACTTCACGCCCCGTACTCACATACCAGAATCGTATCTCAATATGTTGAATTCTTTTGGAATTTCTATTTAATCTTTTTGAACTGGTTACTATACCAGCAAGTGTTGTTCCATCAGGCGAGAATTTCAGTTTCCTAATCGCATGTGACTCTTCTGGTGTTGGATTTGCAACTTTTTTAGGAGGATTTAATCGGATCCTTATTAATGGAGGTTCCAGTTCTCCGGTCCGGACATTCCCAAACGCTATTTCCGTTTCAGGAATTTCATTTACATACGTTATTTTTGACTTTGTTGCAGCAAAGGTTGTTCCATCGGATGAAAGAGTTGATGCGAAAAGAGAGTTATCACGTTTACTTTCTGCCAAAGACGTTGGACTACTTTTTCCTGGTGGGAGAGTTAGATCATCTTCCGCAAAAGAATCCCCACCTATACGCCCCGATATATCAGATAACAGGGAGCCTGAGTTAACATCCCACACCTTAATCCTATATTTAGGAATTCTCTCTAAAGTCGTAAGGGTTTGCCCATCTGCGGAGAAAGCCAAATCCGTGATTCTCGGATTTCCAATATTGTTCACAACTGTCACGTCATTCTTGTAGAGTGTGTAGCGTTCAGTGTAATTTGTAACATCAAACACTCTAATTGTGTCATCCTCACTTGCACTGGCAAGTAATTTGCCATTTGGAGAAAATACTAATGCATGTATCTTGAAATGTCCGCCAAGTGCCGATTGCGCTGACGAGGTAAACCCTTCCCTATACCCTGGAAGGAGCGCAAGTTCCTTACCTGTCTGTGCGTCATATATCCAAATCCCTACTGTACTTGCTACGGCAAGTTGCGAACCGTCTGGAGAGAAGGCGATAGTAGTTATTTGCCCTTTACCGAGACGAGTTTTAGCACCATTAGGTAACCCCCACGTTGTATACTCTTGGGAATATCCGTTTGACGAAGGCAATATTAAAATTGACAGGAATGTGTAAACTAAGATTCTCATTGTCTGTCTCCTTGTGGAAACAAGCGAAGAATGCTATCAAACAGCCATCTTTTCCAAAATCAACAAAAATTCCGACTTCATGCCGTCAGGATTCTTATTCTTTCGCACACCGAACAGTTGTCGCGTTTTTATTTTATCTTCATAAACTTTTTCAAATCCGAAACCGCGTTCCGAAAAGTACTCTGTCAGGATTCGCCATAATTCAACCTCTATCCCATCAATACGCGGATTACCAACAAAAATACAGGCGGCAGCATTCGGTTTCAATTGGTTCATTGCATTTTCAAGCGAATTTATTGTATGGCAAAAATAGGAGTCAAGTCGCTCATGTAAGTCTGGACGCGTGAGTTTGTTCCTGACTTTATCTAATGTTGGCGTATGAATGACACGGTCTGCTTTCCGATACGGGATTTCAAGACGTGATAATTCTTTTATTTCCTCATCGGTATGTCCTAACCAATAGAGGTCCATCTTTGTAGATCGGATATATTCCTGTGCTTGGAGATAGGGCGGTGATGTGATTAGTGCGTCACATTCGCGCGGCACTGCAATATAGGAGGAATCAACGCCTCCCTGAAACTCAACCTGATTTTGATGGTGCTGCGTCTGCCTCACAAAGTCGTTGATGTTTCCTAATGTTTTCAAGGAATGGTTGTACACTATTTCTATTAACTGGTCTTTCCAATTTTCGTGGAGCAGTGCTTCTATCGCCGCTAATTTTCGCTTTGATCTGGCTAATTTGGGTGTTCTGTGTTCTGTGTAAGAGAAACGTTTGCTTACCTTCAAAAGTGCCGTTTTGATAATAGCAGAATAAACGTTATCTTCTATACTGTAGATATAACCCCAGTATTGCGATAGTAGCTCCAAGATTTCTGGTGCGTACCAGTATTCTATATTGGACCAGGAGGGGACAAAACGGTGGTTCTTACTTTCTCTCAGGCCGTCTAACAATTTACATAAATACTCTGGACGCAACTGTTCTTTTCCACTGTATACCTTCAGCGGCATGATATGATTCAAGAGTAGGTTAAGATCAAGGAGGACGGCGTTGCGTTTGCATAGATGTGCTTCAACGCCTACAGTTCCCGAACCTGCGAACGGATCAACAATCCAGTCATCCTCCTTTGTGTAGGTGTTGATTGCATATCTAACGACTTGGGGAATAAATTTTGCTGGATAGAAAACGATGGCGTGTGTCAAGTAGCCGGTATCGGTGATTTCTGGGACCAACTCCCTGAATGAGACTAATTCTGTCCCGTCAGATGCTGTTTTCTCTTTTTGGGTTTCAGTCTCAGTATCTATGGGAAAAAGCGAGAATTGTTTTTCAAGATTTTGGTTTTTCATCAGCGACTATGGGTAACGAAACCCAACACGTAGATTGTAAACTGTTCCAATTTACAACTAAAATTCTGTTTCTATGAGTTATGCTCACTCAGAAAACTCGGAAATAATAGAAGGACATGAGAACTCAAAATAAAACAGTCTAAAACTGTCCAAACTATAGTAATACTTACGCGATTTACTGGGCGTTGGATCTAATTATGAAAATAGGTTATTGACATAGTGCCGTAGTCGGTGCAAAATTCTTTTAAAATAACTGGGATGATTATTGGGAATATTGGCAGGCTTTTCTGAATCATCTTTTGTTTCTGCCTTCAAAACTTCCCACCGTCGTTTTGCGAGTTCTGAGACTTCTTCTGATATCCCTTTTTCTTTTAGATAATCATCAAAATTAGTTCCACTATGCTTATTCATGCTATTAACTCCTCGCTTTCCATTGTTTGCTTCGTTTTCTTGCTATACACAGATCCTTCTGTGGTGTTTTCTGAGACTTCTTTATAAAACCGTGAAGAAGCACTAGCATTCCAGATCCAACAGTAAACAAAATTCGTGCATTACGTTTTCCATCGCTGATACGGCTTCGTACTTCCCAAATATTATTTTTTCCGTGTAACTTTTTAACAAGACTTGTCTTTAATACCATTGGCCAATGTTCTACAACGACAACTATGTCAGCGTCTAATATCCTTTGATCTTCTACTCCAAGACTTTCAAGCCATTTTCGGACAGGTTCATTCCGGAATCTGTCCGAAAAAAGACGGCACGTAATTCAGGTTCTGCATTCATAAAAGGTAAAACCTAACTCTTAATAATTATACAACATGTTGTGACATCACAACAATAGCAATCCTAAATGAGATATGCTACTCCAATTCTTCCTCAGTTAATTGGAAGTCAAACACATCTTCTGCTTCGTCAACATTTTCTGTTTCGGTGTCGTTTGGAGGAATCTGCTGTGCCTCCTCCACGGGTTGTGCTTCCTCTTGCGTTTCAAGTTTTGGAGCAGTCGCACCGAGGATTGTTAATCCTACAATCGCCACAACACAAACACTTGTGACTGTTAGGGCAACCGGGCGTTTCCAGAGAACTTTACGCTCACTTCTGTCTAAGAAGGGGAGGAATAGCAGTAGCAACATGCCGACTGTCGGAATTACAAATGTGCCAAGGATTTCAAAGGGACCTTGGAAGTATTTCAGCAGTTGAAACAGGAAAAGGAAATACCATTCGGGACGCGGATCGTAATCTGCATTTGTGGGGTCTGCCACATCTTCAAGTGGCACAGGTGCAAACAGCGCAGCACATGCAAGTATCACAAAAAGAATTAGCATGCCGACAACATCTTCAAATACCTGATCCGGATAGAATGGTTTTCCCGTTTTCATTTCCTCCGGTGTGTTCTTTGGCGTGCCAGAAGAACCGTAGAAGCGGACAAGGAAAAGGTGCAGACCGACTAACCCGAAAGCCAACCACGGCAACCAGATCGTGTGGAGTGCATAAAACCGAGATAGCGTTACCGCGCCAACCTCAGCACCACCACGCATGACCTTTGCGACTACATCGCCTAATACAGGCGCGGTGCTTGAGATTTCAATCCCGACAACCGTTGCCCAATACGCTTTTTCGTCCCACGGCAGCAGATAACCAGTAAACCCGAAACCGAGCGTAACCAGCAACAGCAGAACGCCAACAACCCATGTGAGTTCACGCGGTGCCTTGTATGATCCATAAAGCACAACGCGAAGTATATGCAGAAAGACGATAATGACCATTGCACTTGCACCCCAATGGTGCAAGCCGCGCACAAAGTTACCGAACGGCACCTCTTCACTGATATACTTCACTGCATTATGGGCGTGGTCTGGTGAAGGAGAATAGGATAGCGCTAAAAATGCCCCTGTCGCCGCTTGAAGTAGCAGCAGAAACATCGCTAAACTGCCCAGTGAGAAAAGCAGATTGATATGTTTCGGCAGCGGTTTGCGCAAATGCGCCATCACCTCGCCTAATGGGAGGCGATCATTGAGGAACTGTTTCATTTACGCCTCCTTTATATATAGAAGTCCGTTTTCTACTTTAACTTCAAGTTTCTCCAACGGTTTTGGTGGTGGGCCAGCAACAACGGCTCCATTTTTATCAAACACAGCACCGTGGCACGGGCAGAGGAACGATTCCTTACTCTCGTCCCATCGGACAAGACAACCGAGATGTGAGCATGTGCGTGAAAAGACACTCCATTCCCCGTTGCCGGCATCTGTTACGTAAACAGAACGTTTTTTCGTCGCTTTCACCCAACCGTCTTTCGCTGTGAATGTATAATTGACCTTCTTAAAGCGGCTGTTTTTGAGCCGGTCTACCAATCCTAAGTCAACCCATTGCGATTCGCCTTTTTTCCACGCGGGCGAAATCGCAAATCCGATTAACGGGATACCGGCAGCTAAACTCACTAATCCACCAATGAAAGCGGTAGCAATTTGCAGAAAAGAGCGTCTACCCTCATTTGACATGCTAATTCTCCTCTATTACAATATGAGCGGATTTTCAGCGTGTGAAAACCGTCTACAATCGGGGTTGAAAACCCGCAGTGTGCCACAAGCGCACACTGCGTTGATTCCCTCCTACAAGGAAAGAAACGCATTATTTTTTCCGCGTCTGTCCTTCAAATGGTGTTCGCAGATCGTATTTGCCTTCTTCCAAGACAGGAAGTGTGCCATCGTTAACCATCAATTCTAACGGCAATTCTTTGGTTTCCATCGGCATGTTAACAACGTCCTTAATACGCAAGGATTCATAAATTGCCATCATAATTTCGATGGTGTAACGGGCTTGTTCACCTCTGCCACGGTGGGTTGGGATTTTCCCTTCTATCCACTCAATTAACTCTTGGAATTGGTTTTTGGGTTCTGGTGGTGGTGTAATTGTTTGCCAACCTTTAGCGTCTCCGTTTTGGAGCAGTACTGTGCCATTATCACCGTTGCGGATTTGTCCCTCTGAGCCAGCGATTCTGGGCATGGAAACCCCCGGATCGGGGAGGTCACCTTCATAAATCGCACGCGCGCCGCCTTCAAAACAGACTAATCCCATACAGAGGTCTTCACAGATTGTGCGGCGTTCCCATCGATCAGTTGTGCGAGATGTTTGCCCGATAACCCATAACGTCTCTGGATCGGACAACAGATAACGCCATCCGTCAATCGCGTGTGTGCCTGTGTTGAGTAGCCCCGCGTGTGCTTTTGCTCGGTGATGAAGTGTTGTCGGGCTACCGATTGCACCTGCAGCCACAAGACGGCGTATTTCTGTGTTCTGTGCGCTGTATCTGCCTTGGTGTCCGATAACAAGTTTGACGTTGTTTTCTTCACAGGCGGCAAGCATATCATCTGCCTGCCCCAGCGAAGCGGACATCGGTTTTTCACCAATGATTCCTTTTACGCCAGCTTTTGCTGCAGCAACTGTGGCTTCAGCACGCGGTCCCTGCCACGTTGTAATGCTAACGATGTCTAAATCCTCTTTTGCTAACATTTCATCAACATCGGTGTAGATGGCAGGTACACCGTATTCATCCGCAACTCGTTTTGCGGATTCTTCGTAGATATCCATCGCTGCCACGACTTCAGCATTCTCTTGTTTTTGCCATGCTCTGGAATGGGACCTGCCCATGCCGCCGCACCCGATGACTCCAATACGATATGTTTGATCCGTTGCCATAATTTAATCTCCTTTGATTTGGTTGAACATTCGGCCATATAGGTTAATGTATCAATTTCTTTTGTTTTCGTCAACAAATTTCATGTTCACTTTTACCGATGTTCTTATGAAAAGGTTTGACAAACTTCAGGAATTGTGAAAAACTAAAACGCAAGAAAAAGAAGGGAGATTATTACAATGGCAGACTATGAAGATAAAGGATCGCAGATACGAGTGACCAACCTTGAGGCTTACCCGATGGGTGAGAAGGCTTACGTCAAAATTGAAACTAACATGGACGTTACAGGGTGGGGCGAGATCAACAATATGGAGACAAACGTCACGTGTGAATTGGCACGTTCCCTGTCCACAATGATTATTGGCGAAAACCCGACACGTATTGAACATCACTGGCAACGGCTATTCCGCGCACATCGCAATATACGTGGCGGTGGATTGATGGTGCATACGATTTCCGCTATTGATATGGCGTTGTGGGATATTGCTGGGAAACTGTGGGGTGTACCCGTTTATCGTCTACTGGGTGGTCCCTGTCGTGATAAAATTTGGAAGTATCCAAGTCCAAAAGCGATAAAAACGGGCGGTGGTTCTAAAACTTTCGCTGGCACACCCGATGAGATCGCGAATATGGTGCAGCGAGTTCGCGATACACGAGAGAAAGTCGGTCCCGATGGTGCGGTGATGTTTGATGCGCATAGTTGCCTGCCGCCACCTGTCGTTAAACAATTTGCAGGACACCTCAAATCTGACGACTTGCTTTTCCTTGAAGAGGCATGGGTGCCGGGCAACATTGAAGTCATGCGTAAGATCCGAGAATTTGTGCCTGTACCGTTAGCAACCGGTGAACGCGACCGTACAATTTGGGAGGTGCGAGAAATTCTTGAAGCACAAGTGATTGACATTCTCCAACCCGATGTTGGGCATGGCGGCGGCATCACGCAAGTCAAGAAAGTCGCTGCACTTGCGGAAGCACATTACGTACCAATAGCACCGCACTGCACAATGTCTTATCTTGGGCTCACCGCGAGTTTCCATCTATCCGCTTCAGTGCCGTTTTTCCTTATTCACGAAGGCTATGAGAATGTGCTTCCTGCTGGTGTTGCACACAAAACGTGGGAGATGGATGATGAAGGCTACGTTTCACTACCTGAAGGTCCGGGTTTGGGTGTAGAAGTGGATGAGGCGAAGGTGATTGAGGTTAGTAATTCGGGAAGAAGATTTAATTGGCCCAACGCTCGTTTAGCAGATGGTTCTGTGGCGGATTATTAACCGTTTCACTACGTCTGTAGACAATTTCTTAACAACAAATTCACAATAAGTAGTTTTGGGCTTGGTAGGTTACCCAGAGAACGTATAGAGGTTTCTTCTTGGCTTCCATTGGGTTGCCTCCTTGCTCATTGCGGTTACTTCCAATCATCTCCATCAATTAGTTCTTCCAAACAATCAAAATTGTTGAGGAAATCATCAAACGCACTGTAATCATATTTTCTACCTATTTTTATCACTTTCCCAGCTTTGTTTATCGGTAGTTCAGTTTTTTGGTTATCAGTTATTTGGTAAGTAGCAATGGTCATATCATCAAAACGTTCTACTTGTGAAGTATGAAAAATGTAGTAGTTGATGTCATCTGTTTCTCTATCCCAAACCTGTATCCACACGTAAAATACTCTTGAATCTGCTAAGTGATAGCGAATCTTCGGATGGAAGCTAAATGTTTTAACTTCTTCACCCTTTTTTATTTTTGGTTCAATTCCCTCTGATGTCTTCACTTGAATAAAACGGACAAGCATCTTGAGGGTGTCTTGTTCACATGTCGCACAAAGCTGCGTTACCGCTTGTTTTTTCTCCCCTTTATGAATACCTTCACGTGTCAAAGCGTTTTTAAACGTTTGGCAGGATTCGCAATAACTTTTAATAATAACAAAATCGAATTTCTCATCAATGTATGCCCTATAAACTTGCCATCCTCGTTTATGGAGTTCCATTGCCAATCGCATCTCACCATAAAGACCGATTACGCGCTTGTCGGTATCAGATCCATTCACTTTCCACCTCTTTCGGTTCCGTAGTAAAGAGATTGCCTGGGATCCGATTCAGGACGGCATCTCTAAACAGCGTTCTATTCAGTTCTATTCCAACGCTATTCCGTCCTAACCTCAGTGATTCTATTGTGGTCGTGAATGAACCCGCAAAAGGATCAAGGACAGATTCATCTATACCGCTAAACACCCGAACTGCGTATTCGGGAATTTCGCGTGGAAAGGGTGCCGTATGTCCAAGCGTGTTTTGACCTTTGCTGTTTATCTTGATTACGGGTGCTAATTTGACGATATCGCGACGCCAAACGCTCAGCAAATCTTCATCAACAAGATTATGGGCGCGCTGCAAACCCGTCATCAACTGCGTACGGGCAGAAAAACGTTTGCCGCGATTACCTGCTGATCGCTTGAAACAGTCTAAATTCTTGCATTCCCAAGATTTGATACCTACTCCAGAATATGCATTCCCATTGATTTTTAGACATCCGCATACTGGACAGGGATAAAGTGTTTCATCTAACCGATGTTTGTAGAAAATAAAAATATGTTCATAACAGTTGACTGGATATTGATATAATGGGTAAGGTCTGTTTCCATTCTTATGTCGCTGAGTCTGAACTTCCCCCTTGTCCCAGATGAAGTCGTCTACAAATTGAAAACCGTGTTCTTCAAATATCATTGTGAAATATGCACCCAGAGGTATTCGGCGTTTTCCCCAAGTCGATTTAGTATGTCTATTGTCGTTGTCAAATATATCTCCGACGTTAAAAACGAAAGGGCGATGATTGTCCAGGACTCGATAACATTCCTTGATAATACAAGACATATCATCTAAATAGTCATCCAGAGTTTCCCACTGGGAATAATCTCTTGCGTTGTAATATGGTGGTGAAGTGATCATCAACTGAACGCTTTCGCTGTCCATACGTCGCAAAAAATCCAGACAGTTACCCCACAACAGTTTTGGTCTGTTAGGTTCGGAAAAAATGTCTTGATTCAAAGATGAATCGGCATTCGTATATTGTTTTTGATATTCTTTCTTCACAAAATCGTAGTATGCTTTTATAAACTGTTCTACGGTTGAATCCCTATCGCCTCGGATGTTATGGAGGCAATCAGTTTTAAAATCGTTCAACTGTTGTTCATTGAACACGCGTTTTAGATATTTGTCACTGACCTCAAATATCATATTGAGATAAGGATGTGGAACATCGGTCGCGCGCAATGTTGCCTGAGTAGTTTCTATTTCAGCCAATCCCATAATCGTACCTCCTTTCACAATCAAGAAATCAAATCGTTATATCTGACGTATTGTACCAGATATAACGATATTTTGTCCACATTTATTACTAAAATATTCAGAACCATTCAGTTTTCGGGTTTCTCAGCATTTTCAATAGGGTCGCGACCAGGAGGTCGCTCCTACAGCAAGAGGTTTTTTGAAAAGAAAGTAATTATTGGAGAATTGAATGGCTGCTAAAATATATCGGAATTGCGGGTTTCACTGGTGGATTTGAGAACTACTTGGACACTCTACATAGGCGAGGTTAGGAAACCTCGCCTACCAAGGGTGAAAGTGTCTATTTTTTAGTATTCACCAATAATGCATTTTATGCAACCTTTCCTCCCTTAAAACACGACTATAGATTACGAGGCAATTTATTTTGGAGGATTTGCATGAAAAATGACGATGTTGATTTGATTCAGCGCATCTTGTCAGGGGATGAGTACGCTTTCACCACGCTTGTGCAAAAGCACCGAAAGTGGGTTCATTCCCTTGCATGGCAAGAAATCGGCGACTTCCATGTAGCGCAAGAAATTACGCAGGACACCTTTATCCATGCTTTTAATTCCCTGCCAACGTTACGAGACCCCAAACGTTTTTTAGGGTGGCTGCGCGTAATAGCAAAACGTCGATGTGTAGAATGGATCCGAAAAAAGCCACTTGCAATGCAATCTATAGATGCAATGCCAAAATCAGAATTGGAGCGTCTGTTCTACGTCCGCTATCTTGAAAAAGAACAGTCGCAAGCGTCAACAGACAGGTTGCGCGAAGTCGTAGAAAATCTCCTCCAAAAACTACCAACTTCCGAACGTTCTGTAATCGCCCTACACTACTTCAAAGGTTTGACGTGTGAAGAGGTGAGTGCGCGTTTGGACGTATCGTTAAACACGGTAAAAAGTCGGCTATATCGTGCGCGTAAGAGGCTGGAAAAGGAGGAGTCAATGATTCGCGAAAATTTGAGTCCCAATTTATTAAAAAGCGAACCACGATACATTAGCATTCAAGCAACTACCGTAACGGAAAGCGGAGAGCATTTAGCAGAAGGCGGTTTCCGTCTAAACCGAACCGATGAGGTTTTCACATCTTCCGGTATTGGCACGAGAGGACACGATAATGGTGATCCATCACCAATGTATATGTTGTTACATTATATCAACCACGGTAAGATTAACCTTTTTAGGTTTCCTGTGGCTATCGGAAAAAGTTGGGAACAAGCAGGTGCTTGGAAATCAAAAGCGAGAACAACCTTAGAGGGATATGAAGAGGTTGAAGTGTCGGCAGGAGTTTTCCACAAATGTCTAAAACATAAAACCGTTTTCACAAATGCTGATGTCCAAGGCACAAATGCTGAACTGCAAAACGCACTTGTAAACGGCACCCGCTATTTATGGTTCGCAAAGGGTGTTGGACTCGTGAAAATGCGGTATGAACACGCCAACGGTGTTGTAACCGAAGCCAAATTGTTTAAATACGAAGTTCCGCTTGAAGGCGAAGAATACCTCCCTGTCCAAGTTGGCACGCAGTGGACATACAGATGGCAAAACAGCTATCGTGACGAAGCGGTTTTTGAAAAGTGGCATGTCATTAGGAATTTCAGTAAACCCGTCAACCTTGAAAATCCATTGAAACTTGCATCGGCAAGATATGAAATCACAATAGATGCTGATGAGCCACGCGTGGCAGAAGTCAAATGTATCCTAACACCGAAAATTGGCAGTGGTGCTGAAAGCAGTAGAAAACATTTGATGTTATCCATGAGCCAATTTCTTACTGAATGGTTGTATGATGGATATGCTCGTTATCTTCGCGACTTAACAGTTACCGATGCAAACGGAGAAACGTTGCCTATTGAAGAGATTGACAAAACACAATGGGTTGTTGAAACGCAGGATGACTCGCCTGTGACGTTGCACTACAAGGCGTTGTTAGAGCATGATAAACGGGATTGGCCCACGGGCAGGGATGAAGAGCCATATACCCAAGAAGATTGCATCTTCTGGACCGGATATGCGCTGTTTATTGTGGGTAAGGTGAAAGATATAGAATTACAGGTTAACGTTCCTGATAATTGGCATGTCTCAACAGCTTGGGAGCGGATTGAACATGGAAAACATCGTTTCGTTTGCAAAGATCAGAATGACTTGATGAATGCGTATCTCGTGCTTGGTGAACACTGTGAACGGTTGGCAAAATCTGGAGGGGCAGAGATCGTGCTTGCTATTGGTGGGCGTTTTAAAGCGTCTATGGATAAGATACAAAGTGCTATTGAAGCAATTCTGCGCGCGTATACAGAGATATTTGACGATGCCCCGAAAGATAGGATGCTGTTTGTCGCTAATCCTTATGGAGCGGAAGGATTTCGTAGCGGTGGTGCGTCAGGACGGAGCATCACCACCCTGATGGGAGGCGAATTAGATGAAACTAATAAAAGTTTTTGGGCAAACTTGGTGGCAGGCGTGGTTTGCTATATGTGGAATGGACAAGCTGTGCATTTTGCCAAGCAGGAATATTGGTTTACCGAAGGGTTCACTTCGTATTATTCAAATGTTGTTTGTACTCGCCTTGGACTTATTTCTGAAAGCGATTTTCTTATAGATCTTAAACGTTCATGGAAATCATATTTATCAGAACAAGGAAAACGTTCTATCCGAGAGGCAGGCAAAAACAAATTTGCCAATCGAGAACTCGTGTATGACGGTGGCAGTCTCATCGCAATGGCTTTAGACTTACAGATTCGCTCCCTAACCCAAAACCGGAATAGTTTAGATGATGTGATGAAGCAGATGTATAAGGAGTTTGGACTTACCGAAAACGTGTTCACGATCAACGACGTTATCAGGATTGTCAACCAATTCGTAGGTGAAGATTTTGAACCGTTCTTTAGCAAATATGTGATAGGCACAGAGCGATTGCCCTTAGAAGAATACCTAAAAAACGCGGGGATAGATGCTCAGGTAGAATTTGGTGAAAAACTACCGAATCTTAGATATATCCTCAATGAAATGTTGTCCATTCGTTTACTCAGAAATACGAAGGCGGGGAGTCTGATAATTTTCCGATCGTCCAAGTATCAAGACGGTGACAAACTTCTTGCGATCAACGGCACACCTGTAAGGACGTTTGACGACATCAGAAGAATGGCAAAAGACTGGAAATCCGGTGATGTCGTAGCGTTAACCCTTGAGCGAGAAGGCAAAGAAATTACCCTCCCAATTACATTAGGCGGCATGCCCGAAAAACCATCCTTTGAGGCAGCCAGTATTAATATTACCATTACTCAAAAACCGGACAGCACGGAGGCGCAACGGGCCATCTGGGCAGGAATATTAGGAGATAACCAGTAATTCGTCTCTTACCTACCGAGCATAAAATTCTCCCAAAATTCATTTTATGCAACCTTTTTCTTCTAAAACGCGACTTAACGTCATAAGCCAGTTTATTGTGGTGGTCAATAATCTATCTAAAAAACAATGTTTTTAGACTTATGCACGTTTTCAGCATCAAATTGCGTCCTTACTAATTAAAAATGCATACACTTTGGCTTGTTATACAACGAGAATTCGTCTCAAATGTTTTAACATCCCGATTCATGATCGGGGTTGTTGTGTGTCTGCTTTCAACTGCTGTCGCCGTTTTTGTTCAGGTAGACGACTACGAAAAACGTTTGACGGGATATAATACCGCTGTCCGAGAGGCGGAGACAGAGGCACAGACGTGGGATCTCTATTCCAAAATAAAGCCAAAAGCACATCGAAAACCGAACCCGCTTGGTATCTTTAACGTCGGCACAGAGAACTTCGGCGCAAATACCGTCACCGTTGAATTGGGAAAGCCTATCTTTGAATTCAACTTTCCTATATGGTCAGCACCGACACAGAAGCGGGGTTCAGATAACCCTTTTCTTGCAATGTTCCTGACAGTAGATGTGGTTTTCATCTTTAAAATTGTGCTGAGCGCGTTAGCGATTTTATTTGCTTACAACACGATTTCAGGGGAAAGAGAGGATGGCACACTGAAACTCGTGTTATCCAATGCAATACCGAGAGACACGATAGTGTTTGGGAAATATCTTGGTGGGATGTTGTCTCTATTTCCCATTGTTTTGATGAGTTTGATTGTGGTACTGCTGATCGCGTTTTCTTCGCCGGTTATTGCCTTTGATGGAAACGACATATTACACATCGTGGCGATGTTCGGTGTTTCATTGTTGTATGTGTCAACGTGGTATCTTTTAGGACTTGTCCTGTCTGTTTGGACAAGGCAAGCCTCAACAACATTGATCCTTTCAATGTTTATTTGGGTGATCCTCACAAGTGTTCATTCAAATGTTGTGGCATTTGCAGTGGAAAAATTTCCGCCGCATCCAGTGAAGCATCCTCTTACGTTTTTCCAACCTGCAGTTGATGTTTGGGAACAATTCAAAAAAGAGCGGGATGCCTATCGCAAACAGAGGGGTTACGAAGACTTGCAAAAATCGATTTCTTGGGAGCCTGAAACAATTCTAAGACTGGTCAACACCAGTTCTATGTCCGGAGGCTATTTTATAATTGAGAGTTATGAGGTCACAAACGTTAGCAAAGCGGATACCACTATCTTCCAAGAAATTTTAGGCTATCAGGAGCAGCTTCGGGTTGAAGCTGCAGATAAAGCGGAGAAAATACTCAATAAACCAGCAAAAGAACGAGAGCGGAATGCGAAGTTTGCAGATGCTTTATCACGTATCTCCTTTGCAGATACATACCACTTTGCTGTTGGCACAATAGCAGGGACAGACCGGCAGCGTTATAACGATTTTATTGAGAGTTCCATAGCCTATAAACGTGAGATTGTTGAGTATTTGAAAGATAAAAAGGCGTTTTCTTCACGCGCGTGGTTTTCCAATGACAAAGGCAACGCTGAGTTGACTGATCTGCCCGTTTTCCAACATCAACGACTTTCCCTTTCTGATAGTTTGTCGCGTGCGTCAATGGATATTTTGATTCTATTGGCATGGAATATTGTTCTATTCATGACGGCTTATGTATCCTTTCTACGATATGATTTGAGTTGAGAAAAGGAGTCGAAACAGATGGTTTGGCACATTGCGAGGAAAGAGATATACCACAATCTCACGACGCTCCGATTTTCCCTGATGATAATTCTTCTACCTGTGCTATTTTTGGCGAATGCGTTGATATATAGTCTTGGAGGCGATGGTTACATAACACAAATCAATAGCTATAACCGCCATATAGAAAATAGTAGAGATTATATCAAAGAACAAGCGGGTAAGGGTTTGGCGGAATTAGCACTCATAGGACCTGGTGAGATTCTAAGACGCCCTACGCGGTTGACATTCTGTGCCGATGGGACAGATACATTAATACCGCGTTCTGTCAGTATGCAGAATACCGGAACAGCCAGTCGAAGTGGATATGAGGAATTTGAAGATTATGCTTGGAGAGCTCCGTGGACATTGGAGTATCCTTTGCAGAACACGGGCGGTGCCGAGACACAACGGATCAAAATCGACTGGGTTTTCATCGGTATCTTGATGAGTTTCTTTGCGATCTTGTTCACCTTTGATATCATTGCTGGGGAACGCGCGAGCGGGACATTAAGTTTGATGATGTCGAATACAGTATCGCGTGGACAGGTGTTGTTTGGGAAATATCTCGGGGCATTTTTGACACTCATGGTACCGCTTATGATAGGCATCCTGATGAACTTGCTGGTTATCCTTATTTCAAAAAATATACCGTTTGAGTCGAGAGATTGGCTATGTATTTTAGGAATGGTAGGATTGTTTGCATTACACATCTCTATTTTTATCTTCCTTGGTCTCTTTTTTTCAAGTCGTGTTTCAAATCCGATTACGAGTTTGGTATGGCTCTTGTTAACATGGGTCTGCTTAGCGTTTGTATTTCCAAGCCTACTTGGCACTTTTGTCGGCAACATAAATCCGATTCCCTCGGTTGACGAAGTGTCAATGCAGAGAGAAGCACAATTAAAGCAGATAGGAGATGAATATCATCCTTTTGGCAGGTCAGGAGATATACCCTCTAAGTTGAGCAAGGCAGCCTCTGTTGAGAATCCGGAAGCGACGCTCCTCTGGGCAACCTATCTTACTAAAGAAATGGAGACAAAAACGCGATTTAATGATGGGCATATTGACCAGCAGTTTAGGCAGGTGCAACTCGCTCGCGATCTTACTCAAATCTCTCCGATAGCGACTTTCCAATATGCGATGGAGGGGTTTGCAAATACGGGTACCGTCAGTTATATGAATTTTGTAAAACAGGCGCGACGTTATCGGCAAACGTTTGTTGACTTCGTTAAATCAGAGGATCAGAGCGACCCGGAAAGCCCGCATATCTATCCTGTAAAAGAGGGGTTGTCTCAGAAAACGGTAAATCCAGACGCAGTGCCAGTCTTTGAGGAGCATATCTCTTACCGTAGTGTGTTATCTCAACTTGGTTTGCTGGTGCTGTTTTGTCTGTTATTTTTTATTATAGCGCAGGTTTCATTTCTCAAAAGCGATATAAAAGCGTAAAACAGATGCAACTTTTCGCATCATCGTTTGTAGTATTAAACGCGAGGTATTCACAGTTTCATCCTCCTTTACAGGTTGAACAGACACATAATACCAAATTAACATGATTCATCTTGTTTGCACGGGCGAGGAAACCTCGCCCCTACAAGAAAATCTCCGCTAAATTGACACCTATGGGTATGTCAGAATACGCGTTTGGTATTCTGAATTGGTTAGGAAACCGCACCTACAAGGGAGTGTGGACATATTTTTGGATTTCACTATAAACGCTACAAAAAGTGCATCCGAAAACAGGTATAAACGATAAATCCAAAATCACAAACATAGCTAAACGCTGAATATCCATCATTGATTGGTATAAGCGTCATTTCAAAGGTGAAACGTGTACTTAAAATTTGAAATAGAACTTAAGTTTAGAGATAAAATATATGGTGGTCTCCCAAAGGATAAAGATGTTTTAAAAAATTACGTCAAGACTAAATTTAGCAGTGAGGATACTTCACCAACTGCCGACGATCTTGACCTTACAGAGGAAATTGAAAAACGGACCGTCGGCTTCAAACGCGACGGTCATGGAATTTACATCGGAAGTTATCAAATTAAGGCGATGCTTGCACAAGCAGCGTCATTATTAGAACTCACAATTACGAAACGTGGCAGTAAGCAGACGATGCGCGAGGGGCTTATAATCAAAGGTATAGATGAAGATAACACTTTTACCGGCGAAAAGATTTATCTGCTCCCACGCATAATGGAACCTACAGGAGTGGAATCACATGCTGGTAATGTCTCAACACCGCAGGGCAGCAGATCTATTCTAAAAACCCTTGAATATGTATTAGAACCTATGGTAAAATTCCAACTGTGGGTGCTCAAAAACCGAATTGGCGAAGATAATCGCAGCAAAAAACTTCTGATAAAAGACATCAAAAAATGTTTTCTGTATGGGATGGAGTTGGGTCTCGGTTCACACAGAAAATATGAGGCAGGAAAGTTTGACGTTGTTCGGTTTGAAGAATTACCTTATGAAGAATCTGAAGAAATCAATTTTGAAATACCCTTACAGAAAGCCGAATAGTTCAGTAGTCGCGCACAAGTCAAGCCAAGCATATTCTTTCCATTGCGACAATCCATAACGGATTCGGTTCTAACCCAAAATCAAGATGACGAATCAAGTCTCAAAGATTTACCTCGGTGATATCCTCTCCGAGGTAAATCTTTTTTATAAGAAAGCCTACAATTTGAACAATATTACTAACGCTCCTATAGAGGTAAAGACTGACTGCTGACAGTCATAGTCAACTACCGTAGGGTTATTTAGTTTTCGTGTTTTTCTCAACATTTGGACATGGTCGCGACCAGGAGGTCGCTCCTACAGGAAGAAACTTTTGAAAGAAGTTAAAGATTATCGGAGAATTGAATGGCTCTGCAACTGTCAAAAGTAGATTGGGTTACCCGTAAAAAGCATGATATACTATATAGTCGGTAATCCATCGCTCACGCTAAGGTGAAATACAATGCTTAAAACACTTATCCGTAGAGAACTGCTCGACAATCTGATGACATTCCGTTTCGCTGCAGCTGTCTTCATTATGTTGTTGCTTGTTGTGGCAAACACCGCTGTGCTTATCAAGGATCATGAGCGACGGTTAGAATCTTACAATACAGCACTCAAAAATTATCATGAGAATACACAGGAAAGAAAAACATATACTTCAATGCCACTGGACGTTGCCCGTCCACCAAACCCGTTGAGTATCTTCAATGTGGGCTTGGACAAACGCCTGGGGAACGAAATTTGGATATTTCACGGATTAGTTCCCACGCTATGGGATGCTCGGATGCATGGCATAACGAATCCGCTGCTCAAACTTTTCACTTCCATTGATATTGTGTTTATCTTTGAAGTCGTGCTGAGTCTCATGGCGTTGATTTTCGCCTACGATGCGCTTGCGGGCGAACGCGAGCGTGGTACATTGCGTCTGGTGCTAACGCATCCGGTTGGTCGGGGGCAAATTCTGTTGGCGAAATACATCAGTGCGATGATATGTCTGCTGGTACCACTGTTGATGAGTCTAATCCTTGCGATGATTTTGCTGACGACATCTGCCAGTATATCGCTAAGCGCCGGCGATTTTCTCCGTATCGGTGGCATTATTTTGAGTTCAGTTGCGTATCTGTCGGTATTTTACCTCATCGGCATGCTGATTTCTGCAGCAACCCGCAGAACCGGCACAGCGCTGATGCTTGCGATGTTTGTCTGGGGATTTTGGGTGTTGGTATATCCGAATGTGATCCTTGCCATGATCGCATCCCCCGATGCCTCTCAAGCACGCGGAGAATCCGCTAAAAACCAGATTCAACAGATATGGGAGGAATTAGACAGAGAACGAAAGCAGTTCCTTGCGAATGACGCTGTGCCAGGGGAAAACCCGCATTTCGGCATTCGCATAGAATCCGGTGTCAACTATTATGAATATCCTATCATAGATTCCTCAGTGCTCAAACAGACCCTCGTCTCTGGTGCAAACATTCTGAAGATACATGCGGAATCTGAACCGATGGTGCCGCACGCGCAGAACTATTATCGCTTCCTCGGACCACAGATTATTGATGCTGCAGAACACACGTGGCTTATCCGAAAACCAGCACTTGAAACCATCTTTGTTCAACCAGCGATGCTGGATCGCATTCTATTGCGGTTCTCGCCTGTCGGCATATACGACGCTGCAACGCAAGCGTGGGCAGGCACAGACCTGTCCGGACTCAAAGATTTCTTTACGGCCACACGGAAGCATAGACGGGTTATGATTGATTTTTACTATGATAAAAAAGCGTTCAGGTCTCGTCAATGGTTTGCCGCGGATAAAGGTGCGGTGGCGTGGGAGAGTTTCCCTCAGTTTTCTTTTCAGAAAAGCAGTGTCCAAACAAATGCCTCGCGAGCGTTACCAGATTTACTCCTGCTGCTTATGATGAACATCCTTCTCTTTATGTTCATATTTCTGGTTTTCATCAGGAGCGAAGTTTAGGATGGCTTTCAGCATTCAGTTATTAGCAGTCAGCAAGCGGCAGAGTACGTAATTAGGCGGATTTACGAACGCTGAAAATCCTAAAAAATGTCCACTTATTTTATAATTCACTATAGTGTTCTGTAAACACTAAAATTGCGAGTCGTGTCATTAGTCGGGAATCGGAGTTCCCTCCTACAAAGAGGGTATTCTGTAGGAGCGATCTCCGAATCGCGACCTTTACCCGCTAAATTTCGGTGGACACTCCAATAGTTTTCGTGTTTCTTGGCATTTACTTGGGAAGTCGAGATTCGGAGTTCCCTCCTACAAATAGAAAAAGTTGTTAGTTGCACAAACTTCGGGGAACACAAGAAATGATTTGGCATATTACAAAACGCGAACTCTACGATAATCTCATTAGCCTTCGATTTGCGCTGGCGACATTCCTGCTGTTCGGTTTGATGCTGACCAATGCGGTTGTCCATCTCCGCGAACACCCTGAACGGATGCAGAAATATCACGATGATGTTACAGCAGCACAAAATGAGTTAAGAACTCGGACACATTTATACGACATTGGGGTTCAGGGCCCCGGTAGTCTTTACAAAAAGCCGTCTGATCTCCAATTCTGTGCTGAGGGAGGTGACATTTTTTTAACAGATAGAGTTTACGGTGGATTTTTACATTGGGCAGGTGGTAACTTAAGCGGCTTCTGGAGTACAATTTATCACTACGGTAATCCCGATTCAAAAAATATACGTCCAGATACCATCAAAGTAGATTGGGGATTTGTGATTGGGTATGTCTTAAGTCTCATCGCGATTCTGTTCACCTTTGATTCAATTTCCGGCGACCGAGAACATGGTACGCTTCGTTTAACATTGGCAAACGCCATCCCGCGCCATACTGTGTTGATTGGCAAATTCTTAGGCGCATTAGTTAGTATTAGTGTGCCGTTTACACTTGCGGTGTTAGCAAACCTTTTGATAATTTCCACGTCCAGCGATGTCCAACTTAACACCGAGGCGTGGAGCCGTTTAGCGATTATTTTCTGTATCGCAATTCTGTACCTGTGTCTATTTCTTGCGTTAGGGTTATTGGTGTCATCACTTGTGCAACGGAATGCGGCAAGCCTCGTGATACTTCTATTGACGTGGGTAGTTTTTGTTGTTTTTATGCCGAGCACACTCGCGTCCGTTACAAGCGGATTTTCTAAACCGATGGGGTTCTATGAATACAGACAACGTCTTTCTAAACGTCATGATCAACTCAAGGGTGAATACTGGACGCGCGTGCAAAACATGGATGCATTTCCAACTAAAAAAATGGAGTTATCAGGTGAGTTTGTGATGAACGACGTTGCACAGCGGGTGCGCTTAGGTCAAGAATACGTAAGTCAGCAGCATGCCCAAATCCAACTGATGCGTTCTGTCACACGCATCTCACCTGTTGCGATTGTCCAACATCTCTTTGAATCTTTTGCCGGTACAGGGTTTGAAAGGCATCGGCATTTTGTGGGAAATGTGCAGCGTTACGAGCGTGAATACCGAGAATTCGTCTTGGATATGGATAGATCCGATCCCGACAGTCCACATATTATTGGGGTGCGTGAAGGTATGTCGCAAAAACCAGTGAACCCGGAATCCGTTCCGATGTTTGAAGATACACTCAGTCTCAGTCATGATTTTAATGCTGCGGCGATAGATTTGTTCTTGTTAGTGCTGTTTTTGGTGGTGCTGCTTTCAGGTGCGTATCTTGCGTTTGTCCGCATTGATGTTTAATTCAAAATGCTTAAAACACTCATTCGCAGAGAATTGCTCAACAATCTCATGACCTTCCGCTTCGCTGCTGTGATGCTCATTACGCTGCTGCTTGTGGTTGCAAATACGGCTGTGCTTATACAGGATTACGAACAACGTTTGGAGAGTTACAATGCTGCTGTCAAAAAGCATGATGCAGAAACACGCGCGGCAAAAACCTATACTTCAACGTTTCTCTTCGTCGACCGTGCCCCAAACCCGTTGAGTATTTTCAATGTGGGTTTAGATAAACGTTTGGGGAATGCCATCAGTATCAATCACGGGTTTGTGCCAACTTTGTGGGATTCCTATATGCATGGCGCAGATAACCCGTTTATCGCCTTTTTTTCGTCGATTGATATTGTCTTTATCTTTGAGGTCGTTTTAAGTTTAATGGGACTGATATTTGCTTACGATGCGATTGCGGGCGAACGTGAACGTGGCACGTTACGCCTCGTTCTTGCACAACCTGTCCAACGCGGGAACATCTTGGTTGCCAAATATATTAGCGCAATGGCATGTCTATTAGTGCCACTGCTATTAAGTCTACTTTTTGCTCTGCTGTTGTTAATCCGATCGATTCCACTGTCATTTGCTGACTTCCTTCGTATCGGAGGTATTGTTTTCGCATCGTTCGCGTATCTATCGCTGTTTTATCTCATTGGGCTCTTAATATCGGTTGCGACGCGTAGAACCGGCACGGCGTTAATGCTCGCGATGTTTGTGTGGGGGTTTCTAATACTTGTGTATCCGAACCTTATTCGCGCCACGGTGAATCCAGGCAGTGATATTGAGACACGCACCAAAACTGCTACAAATCAAATCCAACAGATATTTGATGAATTTGAAAGAGAACGACAAAAGTTCGTTAAAAAAGAGGGAATCGCAGAAGAAACATCGGAATTCAGCAAAGCGTTGACACTTTATTCCGATGCAATCGTTGAGTCCGAAACCTTAGTAGCTTACATTGAAAATACGGGCGTAATTTCAGATACCCCTTCGGATTTTGAAAGGCACGTTACAATTGCGAAGCGATATTTTGACTTTGTTGAACCGCTGACTATCCGCACGATAGAGAAGACGTGGGGTATTCGGAAGCAGGCAATTGATGATATTTATGTGCGCCAAGCGATAATAGATAGCATCTTATTGAAACTTTCACCGGTGGGTATGTATGACGCTGCAACGCAGGCGTGGGCTGGAACAGACCTGCGGGGTGTCAGAGATTTCTTTGAAGCCACACAACATTACCGAAAAGTTGTGATTGATTATTTTTACGCAAAGCGTGCATTCGGATCGCGGGAATGGTTTGTCGCTGACAAAGGTAGGGTCGATTGGAACACATTTCCAGAGTTTGTTTTTGAGAGGAGTGATGTGGGGACACACGCAAAACGGGCATTACCAGATTTGTTTCTCTTGATTATGTGCAACCTTGTTCTGTTTATGTGTATCCTTCTGATTTTTATTGGAAGTGAAGTGTAGGATGGCTTTTAGCAATCAGCAGTCAGCCATCAGTATGTGGCATGCACGTCTCACTTGAGTACTACAAAACTCTTTTGCTAATTGCTGACAACTGACAGCACTAAAAAATGATTTGGCATATTACAAAACGCGAAATATATGACAATCTCAATAGTCTCCGTTTCGCATTGGCGACGGTCCTGCTCTTGGCATTGATGCTGACCAATGCCAGTGTGTATCTGCGCGAACACCCAGCGCGGACACAAGTGTATCACGATGCCACAGCTGAGTCGGTGAAGAAACTTGAAGCCCGTAGTAACAACTTATATCGCCTTGCGATAGAGGGCCCCGGACGTCTGTATAAAGCGCATTCACCCCTCCGTTTTTGTGCAGAAGGCGATGAGGCATTTCTGCCGACCTATATCCGCGGAGAAAACTACTATAGTGACATCGCCAATGTGAGACCACTCTGGCGATTAAGCTATCCACATGAGACACCCAATATCTACAATATCCGCCCCGATTTTTCCACATTGGATTGGGCGTTTATTGTCAGTTATGTGTTGAGTTTCGTGGCAATTCTCTTTACCTTTGATTCGATTTCTGGTGAACTTGGACGTGGGACATTGCGGTTAACATTGGCAAATCCTATCCCGCGGCACACGGTGCTGATTGGAAAGTTCTTAGGTGCATTCATCAGCATTAATATTCCGTTTGTGATTGCGGTGTTGATGAACCTACTCCTGATTTCCTCTTCAGATGTGGTGCAGCTGAATGTTGAATCGTGGGGACGTTTAGGCGTTCTGTTCGTAATCATTGTCCTTTATACTTGTCTTTTTATCGCTTTAGGAATCCTTATCTCCGCTGCGGTAAGGGAGAGCGGGGTAAGCCTTGTCGTGCTACTATTAATCTGGGTGAGTTTTGTAGTTTTTATACCGAATGCGTTGGCATCTATCGGTAGCCGAATTGCAGTGCCGATGACGCATATAGAATCTTGGGAACAAGGCTATAGACTTTCGAATGATGTGCGCGAAGCATATCAGAATAAATACGGAGATACACAAATTATGCCACCGGTTCACATAATTGCTGAATACATCGCCAAAGATGCAAAACAGAGTGAACGCAACAACGATATCTACTTACACCAACAGATTACGCAAGGGAAACAGGCACGTGCGATAACCCGTATCTCACCAGCGGCGATCGTTCAACGCCTCTTTGAATCTTTTGCTGGAACGGGGTTTGAACGGCATCTGCAATTTATTGAGAATGTACAGCGTTACGTCCGTGAATACCGAGAATTCGTTGTTGATACAGATAGAGCGGATCCGATGAGCCTTCATGCTATTGGGGTGCCTGACGGTATGTCGCAAAAGCCTGTCAGTCCAGAGGCGATTCCCAAATTTAAAGACACACTCAGTCTCAGTCGTGATTTTAATGCCGCAGTGGTGGACCTGTTTTTGTTGGTGCTATTTTTGGTTGTGCTGCTTGCGGGGGCATTCCTTGCGTTTGTCCGTATTGAAGTTTGAAAATGGTTTTGGCAAGGTAGTAGGCACGCGCCGCGTGCCGTCCAGTGCACATTTGGTAGAAGAAGTCGCGACCGGGAGGTCGCTCCTACAAGAAGAACTCATAAGTTGGGTAGAGAGAAGGTGAAACTTATAGGTGGCAATTTTAGAAGGAATGCCTTCGTACTTTTTGCCCAGTATGAGCATTAATTCAATTAATTTAGTCCGATTCTTTATTTTTTTACTATCCTTTCGCACGTTACATTCTCTATATTGCAATACAACAATAATAGGAGAGATTAAAATGGTAACTGCATTGATAATTGTGACTGGAATAGCAGTCACAACACTTGGGTGTGTCTGGATGGTTATGTCTTTCATTACAAAAGTAAGTGGTGCAGGCAAAGGGGCAACTGAAAGTGAAATAGAAGAACTACAGGAACATGCAAACCACATTCAGGAAGAAATAATCGCCCTCAAAAAAGAGGTTAGACAGCTTATCCAGATTGCTAAAGGTAGCGAGTAAAGGGAGGGAATAGTATGCCGTTTCTACTACCGATATTACTTGGCATGATGCTCTTTTTGGTACTCAAATACGTCGCTGTTATGTCCACTATTACTGCGGTTGTTATTAGTGGCATAGCAGTTGTTGTGTTTGTAGGTATATGGCAGGGAGCATTATATTTGTTGAAAAAATCAGGGCATTACATCTCCAATTCGAAACAAACTTACAAGCAAGTTGAATCGAATTTGAAGCAGATGGTTGGGGATTTGCAAGAAATTCGTTCTCAATTGGTGGAAGTTGAGCCACATCTACGAGATTTGGAATTTTTAAAGTACGCCCCACAGAATACCGAAGTTAAGAAAAGCGAAACGTAGGCAGGAGAGAAATAGGTCCTGCCTCTATTGTGCTTGCAATGTAAATTGGGAGTCGCAATTACAAATCGTCTGTATTATAGTTAAATCTATAATTATTTTTACGCTTTGGTCCTTGTGTGAATTTTAAATACCGTGAATGTAAGAGGCGCAATGAATTGCACGACTACAAACATTGTTTTACTCTACCCATGCCATTGTTTCCCGTAGTTTTTCTTTTGCATTCGCGTAATCTCGGCGTGCCTGATAAAAAACCCGCTGTGCCCCCGTGAATTGCGCTTGCGCCTGAAAAGCATCGTTGAGAGTCAACCCTCGATAGCCTTGTATTTCAACAGTGCCTTCTTCAAGTACCCGTTCTATTGCCCGAAGGTGTTCCCTAAAAATTTTCACTCGTTTCTGTTCAATTTCCATCCGTTCTTTCGCATTTGCCACTTCCCGATAATCACGTCGCACCGCCACCTTGATGAGTTTCGTCTTTTCAATGTACTCTAATTGGAGTCTGTCCAGTTCAGCGAGTTCTGCGGAACGGAGATTTGCTGTCTTTTTCCCATCGTATAGCGGAATGTTTAAGTTGAAACGTAATTCCCATCCGTTTTGTGTACGCGGATATGTTTCAAAAATGTTCGCGGCATCCCGTTCTCTGTCAAGTATTATCGGATCATAGAGTGCCTTTGCATCCCAAGTTCGGTTTTGTTGATGTTGTTGCAATAGCAGATGCAGATCTTTGTAACGTGCTTCAGCAGAGATTTCAGGAAAACGATTCCACACTGTTTCCACGACCAGGCGTTCTTGACGCACAATATCACCTTGTAAGTCGCGTAGGTCCAGCCGATTAGCAAGCGCAAGTTCAACAGCAGCCGCCAACGTTACGTCATCATCAGGGAGGGATTGTGAGAGAACAACTTGTGCCAGTGGATCAAGTCCGGTAAGACGGACGAGTTCTGCTGTGTCCACATCAAGTCGTCGTTGGAGTTTGTTAAGGTCAAGTTGCTGTTCGGACAATTCAAGTTCCGTATTGAGGCGGATGAGATAAGGAATACGTTTTTTTTCGTGCTTGGTTTGTGTGCTCTTCAGTTTTTTCTGGAGTTCTACCTCAATCGCTCGGCGTTGCTTAATTTCCTCTTGTGTGAGCGTAATATCGTGCCAAAGATTCCGAACAGCATGAACGGTTTCTTTTCTCACGCGTTCGTACTCAATCTCCGCTTTGCGCACTTCTTCCTGTGCGGCATCAAGCCCTCTCGGAATTTCACCAAATTGAGCGAGGATAACACTCATCTGTGCCCGGGTAAGATAGTCTCTTTCATCAAAATCGCCGTTTTTTTGGCGTTGATATTGGCTCGTAATCCCAACTTGTGGCAGATATACAGCCTTGGATACGCGCAGGTTTGCTTTTGCACGTTCTACTACTTTTTCCGCTTTTTTCACCGCCTCGTTGTTCTGCAAAGCCAGTTCTATTGCACGAGTTGACCGAAGTGAGACAAGTTCCTGTGCGGATACAGTACCAACTCCTTTAAATAACAAACTGTGGCTTACAAACAACACAAAGATAAAACATAAGCAGGCTGCCAGCGGCGTCAAACTTTTATTCATTTCAATCTCCAAAAATTGTTTTCTACCGTCGGCTAATGCGGATTGTAACGATAACAATACCGATCATAAGGAGTATCAACGCACCAAATAATAGCGTCGTTACCGACATTTGTGATTTTGATTCAACTTGTACTGTGATAGAACGGTCGCGTGCTGGAAATTTTCGGTTGTCAACCGTTACTTCCGCGCTGAGTTTCGCTTGATATTCTCCTACTGTAATGTCCGCAGGCGGATTTAGTGTGAGTTGTATTTCCGTTTCTTCGTTTCGTCCGAGTGTTTCGATGACTTCTGGTGAAACTGTATATTTCCAATCCGGGTTAACATCAACCAGCATGCGGATATCAACGAGATCACGAGTACCGATATTTTTTAATTTTGCGGTCATATTAACTTGATCACCAATCTTAATAGTTTGGAACGCATTTTGAACAGAAACTTCAATTTCCGGTACACCCTTTGGAATCAGTTCAAACCGCTCCACACCACCTTGTATGCTGGCGATTCTTTCAGCGGGTAAATCCAATCTATTGTTAGTGCCTCCGAGTTGGTTTGCTTCGGTTTCATCAAGTACAGCAACATAGAACTCAAGCGTGCTATCAAGATAGGACGCTTCCAATTCTTCCGGTAGATAAACAATCAGTGACAGGTTCCGCTTTGACTGTTCCTGCGTAAACTTGACCTGTGACTGCCGCGACTGTGTGTCTGGGTCTTGGAATTCAAAGGAAAGGCGATTTAACAGGTTAATAACACGCAATTGGAAGGTGTTTTCGGTCTCTGCCAACCTATCCAACGTCAAATCGTAGGTTACACTGCTTCCTAAATTACCCTCCTGCGAAAAACGTAGCGAACTGACATTTACCACGTCTAATGCGGACTCTTTTTGGAGATAGATCAAACGGGTGTCAGGTTCAGGAAGTTCAGGGTACTTCATTGATACCTTGAGGCTATCAACATCTTTCTGAAGTTGGAATGTCAATTCCACAGTTTCATTGTAACCGAGAACAGCAATCTTTTCTTCATACGGTTTAACAATATTTGTGCTATCCACGGCATCAAGTAAAGAGACATAAATTGCGCGGATCTCATTTGCCGCTGCGATTTCTTCGGGAGTCGCATTGATCGGCATTGCTTCTGTTGTTGATGTGTTTTTTAGTTGAATTGTCACCATCATCTGGTTGTCAATGCGAAATTTTTTGGCACTTAAAATAGAAATATGGCGTGTGTCCTCTTCAAGATGGATTCTATACGGATATTCCTTGTCAAGGTATCGAAGATTAACCGTGAGACTATCAACGTTCCGTCTTAGTTCAAAATCGAGTGTTTTCTCCTGCCCATCCTTTAAAGTTGGAATGCGGAATTCGTAGGGAGAACCGATAATTGCATTGGTCTCGTCTTTGATGGAGACATAGACATTGTTGATCTCTTGTGCTGTGTTAACTTTAGTGTCCTCCGTTTCTTCTTCTTGCCCGTTGATCTCTTGTGCTGTGTTAACTTTAGTGTCCTCCGTTTCTTCTTCCACAGCACCATACTTGATAACAAGTTCCAGACGTCTCCTGTCACCCTCCTTGTAACGCCTCGCGGATACAACAGAAATGTAAGGGTCTACCTGTTTCAGGTGAATGTGGCGTTCATCTGGGGTATCAAGATAGTTCAAGTGAACGACAACATCACGGATATCCTCTTTAATGAGTTCAAATTCCAAAGTGACAGTTTCGTTCTCTTTGAGTGTTTCAATACGGCGTTCGTAAGGTTCTGCAATAATTGCCCCGTCGGAACCGAAACCCTCCTTCTCTTTAATGGACACAAAGATGTCATCAATCTGCGCGCTGATAGTAATGTCTCGTCCCATTACTTTGGAACTTTCAACCAATTTGACAGGCAAAGAGCTATTCTGCAATGTAATGGAAAACATTTCACGACCGTCACGTGATTCGTATAAACGTGTGCTTTCAACCGTGATGTGCCAAGCATCTTTGAGTGAATCAAGTTCTACCTTCTGTAGATTGAGCTTTGATTTCTCATATTCTGAGGCAGCGCTCTCATATTCCTCCTCAGCTTTATTTACCTCCGAGACTGTGACAATGTTGTTTTCCTCTTCCATCATCGCTTGTAAGTTCTCAAGTTCAATCTGTTTCTTTTTCATTAGGTTTTTCGCCAATTCCATCTCTAAACGTGCGGTCTCTATCAGGATCTGACGGCTCTGTTCGTCTCTGGTTTTTGTGGTGTCAGCAGCATCGGTGGGAGGTGTTTCTTCATGCTCGTCTGCCATTACAACTTTCAGAGACATCCCCGTCATGATGACGCAAACCAGCATAAGTATTTTAATTTGCACGGTTTTTCCTCTATTGGTATATGTTTTACTCTTTATATGTAATTATTAAGACATGTTGATAGCGCGCTTACATGAAGTTTAAAAATATTTCGGTAATTTCTTTAGTCCCGTAGGGACGATAAATCAACGGTATGAATGCCATTTAGGCATTCCCCGTGTTTATAGAAATTTGATAACCTACCTTGCTTGAGTTCCGTAGGAACGGCATATTTATTCTCTATATGCTTCCAAACATATCGTCCCTACGGGACTGAAAAACTTAAAATGTTCCGAATATGTATAATGCAAAATTACCGATTTAATTACTAAATCTTCATAAAAGCGCACTACAGTGAATGTCTACTCAGTTTTAATATATAATACAATAATTTAACTGGTGAATGCACTAAGTTTACTCACTCGCTTCTTCTTCGGGTTCGTATCCGGCAACGTAGTGCAGATATAGTTCTTCAAGGTTTTCATTTTGAATCTCTTCGCGGGTTAACTCTCGCTCAAGATTGCCTTGTACGAGGATTCCGATTCTGTCAGCGATTTCCTTTGCGCGGAAGATGTCGTGAGTAGACATAAAGATCGCTTTTCCTTCCTCTTTTAGCTGACGTAGAAGGTTCAGAAAATCGGCACCACCCTTCGGATCAAGCCCAGAAGTTGGTTCGTCAAGCAGGACAGCTTGAGCATCCTTCATAATCGCAATTGCGATGCCGAGACGTTGCCGCATCCCTTTAGAGAAAGTTTTGACGCGCCTTGTAAAAGCCTCCTCGGCTAAACCGACTCTACCGAGTGTCTCATCCAGTTCCGCGTTTGATACTTTCTTTCTACCACCAAGTTTTGCGAAAAAAGACAAGTTTTGGCGTGCCGTAAAGTTCCGATAGAGTTCAACGTTTTCAGAAACGTAGGCGAGATGTTTCTTTGCTTCCAATGGAAACTTTGGAATCTCAATATCCCCTACAAGTGCGGTGCCGCTTGTCGGTTCAATGAAGTTAAGCAGCATAGATATAGTTGTGCTTTTACCAGCACCGTTTGCACCGAGGACGACATAGATTTCGCCATCTTCCACTTTTAAGTTTAATTCGTTGACAGCTAAAACGTTCTCATTATAGACTTTCGTTAGTTCACGGGTTTCTAACATTTTGTACCTCCTTGCAAGCTTGCGTTTCTATTCTGGACATTCAAGCAGCATTGGCTTATGTTGCATAGACGCGTTTTAAGGGTATAAAGGTTGCATGTTTTATCAATTGATTAACAGGTTATACGATTTCTAATTTGAATTCTTGTGTTAGCCAGGTTTTCAAGACATCCTAATAAAGTTACACACACTTTTCTGTAAAAAGTTCAAACAAAACGGCATGGTCAGAAATGCCATCACATAATAGAGACCTTCAGGCTGTTGAGGTCCCTGCGGATAATGATTTTCATAATAACGATCAAACTTCAACACGTACAAACGCGAGATAGGCACCAGATACAAGCACCACAACAAATAGCAACAACAGCAACAATTCTGTCGTTGCAGTATTAAAATCCTTACTGAGATTAAGTGTATCTTCAAACTTCGGAACTGCCTCTGGGTTGATAGGTTTCTGCGACATACCAGCCCAAACACCAAAGATATGGGGACTATCTGGATCCGCTCTATCTGTATCAACTATGAATACCCGAAATTCTCGTGCGTAGGTTTGGACATTCTCTAAGAATTGAAGATGTCTCTCAAATCCTGTTCCCGCAAAGGATTCAAGAAGATGCTGCACAATCGTAACTGGAGAAAGGCGGGTTATAAAACGTGCACGGATTACTTGTTCAATTCGCTGATTTAAGCGTTCTGCGTGTAACTGTTCTTGCTGTTCAGCGTCTTTGATGACATACTCACCATCCAATCCTATTCGCTTCGTCGAATCCTCAGGTTCTTTATATCGCTTAGAGTCATATTCGTTTGATAGTTCATCATGTAGTATTTCTGAGCGTTCCCAAAAGTCAAGTGTAGGACCTGATGATGGAGATTCACCTGCAATAGAAGCGAGGGTACTCGGCATAAATACCACGAATACAATCCAGACCAACAACAGTATCACAAGACTCACGGCACTCCGTTGCACTCGCGCCGACACGAGCAGACCCAACGCAAGAAAAAGGCACGTATATAGGATAGCAATCAAGAAAATGATACCTAAACGGCCCCACGCCTCAGCGCCGAGATGCACATCACTTGACGTAGAGATCACCAACAAGTTTATCAATATTGAAAGTGTGAACGGAATGCTAATACTTATCAATGCTCCCAAAAACTTGCCAATTAGCACGGTGTGCCGTGGAATTGAATTTGCCAAGGTCAGTCGGAGCGTGCCCCTCTCGCGTTCACCTGAAATCGAATCGAAGATGAATAGAAGCGCGACAAGACTTAAGACATAGCCGATTATAAAACCCCAATCTACTTTGGTGACGATTGGTCGAACGTTTTTACGATTGGGTGTTACCGTTGGATACGCTAAGATCCAAAAACTTTTTAACGTGTCGGTACTCCATCGGTTGTATCCTCCATCAGCGTATTCTGACAAAAACGCTTCTCCACCCTCAGCACAAAAACGGAGATCGGATAGTTTTTTGTATAGATTACCAGGTCCCTCTTGCGCAAGGTCATATAAACTGTTCTCCGCATGAGATGTTAATTGATTCTGGTATTCGGTGACACTTTTTTGATACTGCTCCACCCGCTCTGGATGTTCCCGAAGATGGACAACCGCATTTGTCAACATCAATCCCAGCAGCAACACAGTTGCAAGCGCGAATCGCAGGCTATTCAGGTTATCATAGAGTTCGCGTTTTGCAATATGCCAAACCATTCTATACCTCACTTTTGACGAAAATCATAAATATCACAATGAAAAGAAAGATATTAATCATGAATAGTAAGCATACATCTGGCAGTGCACGTATTGCATTTGTATTACTACCAACCCTTTGATAGTGAAATTGTGGTAGGTCGCTCCAATCCGCAGCCCCTTTGTCCGATGAGAACCATTGACGCGATCCAAACGCGTCTATATCGTAGAAATAGTCAATTACTTGTTTCCTATACTGTCTTGCAGTGTCAAAAAAATCTCTGACGCCTCGGACATCAGTGCCTGCCCAAGTTTTAGTTGCGGCATCGTATAGTCCCACAGGTGAAAGTTTCAACCAGATTCTCTCTTTATTTGCAGGTTGAATATAGATGGCCTCAAGTGCGGGCTTTCGGACGAGCCATGTTTTTTCTGCGGTATCAATAATTCTCGGACCGAGGTAGCGGAAATGTTTCCGTGCGTGCGGAATCTTGGATTCAACTTCCCCACCAAACCCATGAAAATTCATCATACCACGACATTTATAGAATAGTGTGTGAGGGTTACCCAATAAAATAAAATTGGAGGAACGGGATCCCCAACCCCTTAGTTCATAACCCCAATCTTCCCCTGGAAAATCGTCTGTAGCAAGGTAGTGCTTGCGTTCTTTGTCGAATTCTTTCCACATCTGTTCAATTTTGTCGTAAGCGGATGTCTTGCGTTCTTGCGGTGCCTCGTGCTGAGGTATCACGGCGAGAATCATATTTGGATAAACCAATACTAAAAATCCCCATACAAACATTGATAACATCAATGCTGTACTCGTCCTACGGGTTACCGCCGAAATCAACAGTCCTATCAAGTAGAATACGGAAAGATAAACAATGGACGTTAGAATAATTCCTCCGATGCGGAGAAAATCGTCGGTGTTCAGGAAAATGGAGGTGGATATCGTCAATAAAATAAGCGAGAGGAGTAAACTCATCACCAGCGGGACAATTAGGCAGAGCATTGCACTGATGTATTTCGCAACTAATATATTACCGCGTCTAACTGGATGCGTTAAGACTAAACGCAATGTCCCGTTTTCATATTCTCCCGCGAGTGCATCGTAAGCGAAAATCAGTGCTAACAAACTAAGGATCACCTCAAAGATAAAAATAATATCCATTGAAGCAAACATTTCCATAAAAGGATTTGAAGATCCATGCATGCCAGCATCCCACAGGGACGGGACATATATATGGGTTACTCGAACTTCGTTTCCGAGTTGTTTATCATAACCTACATTAAAAATACTCAATGGATTTGGAGGACGGTCGACACGAATTTCACCTGCCGAATAGGTGTTTGTCTCCTGTAGTTGTCGCTTATGCATATTGACAGAGTCGTTATGACTGACTAATTGACTCTCATAATCATTGATAAGCACAAAGGTATTGGCAACTACAAGCAACAACATAATGAAAGTTGCCGCAGCGAATCGGAATGTCATGAGATTGTTGAGGAGTTCTCTGCGGATGAGTGTAATTAACATAACCTAAGTTGCCACCTATGTAGCACAAACTTTTAGTTTGTGCCTGTGAATGCGCAAACTAAAAGTTTGCGGTACAAAATTTCGAACACTGAACTATTATCCATAAAACTCTGTGTCCGTATGTCTAAAATCTTATAGATAACAACTTGGGTTATCATAGATTATTTCTGTGCGAATCTGTTCAAGATGATACTTTTTGATTGGTATTTACACTTTACACAATTTCGGATGCACTTTTGGATTGTTTTGGCGAATATGAAATTGTTAAATTCCATATTCTGTGTGTCAGATATCGGAACGGAAAAATTTTAGAAATGCCACAGTTGTCAACATTACCGCAAAGAAGCAGAGCAGTATCACATCCATCGCCGATTGATGGAATGTCTCTCCTAAGGTTATTGTCTCTAAAGGTGGTGGTTGTGTAATTTTGACTCGTCTGTTGTGTCTGCTATAAGTATGATCTATAATTTTGCTGAACAAATCTGTATAGAGCATCTCATAATAGCGATCGCCCGTTTGAAAATAGGTGCTTCTTTTTCCCTTTCCAGTCTGCGTCAAGTTTGTAGTGAGATAAATTAAGGAAGATGTCGGTGAGAGTCGAGAAAGCATCTGCCCCACTTGTTCTTGCCGTTCAGTTTCACGTTTATGACTCCGATCCAATTTGTTAGAATGGTTCTGGAATCTCGATCTATATTCCTCTTCAAGAGGTTTCATACGTTCATTAATGCTTTTCGCTATCTCCCCGCCTATGGATCTGTGTCCCTTCTCATCCAGCGGTACTTCCATGATCATTCTCTGTTTTTCCTCTTCGAGTGCTGCGTTGAAATCGTCTCGCATGGCTGTCTTTTCCATATAGACACTCTGTGAAGTTTGTGTTGGTGCGATAAATTTGGCAGCAAGGAATCCGACGCGTGGTGTAATCAATACTGCAAACACCCAGACGGTAAAGGCAACGATGAGTGCTGTCTTAGAATTGTCTAAGTAGGTAGAAATCACTGTACCGATTGCAAAAAAGACACCAATATAGAGCAACGAGATGAGGATTAAACCGAGGACTCTCGGAAAAATTTCAGGTTCGCCGAGAGGGAAACCTTGCCAGACAAGTATCAGTAAGCCAAACAGTAACGACACCAAGAACGGAACGACAAACACCACGTATCCGCCAATCAATTTGCTCCATAAAAATAGGTCGCGCGGCAAGGAATTAGCTAAGGTAATTCGAAGGGTGCCTGCTTCTCGTTCCCCGGCAACCGCATCGAATGTAAACAGTAACGCGAGTAGACTGAAGACAGTACCGACTACAAACAGAAAATCAAGATGCCCTAACAGATAGGAGAGAGAGGACACCAGGGCGGGTGCCCCTTGTGTAATTCCATTGCGTGTCATACCAAGATAACTCGGCAATGCATCTGCTAATCCATTTGCAAAGACGCTCAAAGGTGTCGGTTTGAGGAAGATTTTGGAAACTTCCAGTTCTGGTTCCAGTGGCATCCCTGGGTTCATCGTAGTTTCTTCAATGTTTGCGCGTTTAACGGCTTCTTGATAATTTACTAAGTTCTGACGATAATTTCGGTAATTGGTAGAAAGTGTGAGTGGGACAAGCAAAAGACACATCAGAAGCAAGACAATAAATCGCACGCTCAGAATATGATGCATCATTTCTTTTTGAATCAGTGTCATTAACATATTGAATTCCTTTATTTTTGCATTGTCTAATTTGTGTGATCTTATGCAATAGGGTTATTCTCAACACTTACTATAAATGACTCTGGTAAAAGTTGCATCTGTTTCATGCTAAGCGTTTTTGAAAATGCTACGGTTTATCACAATTTGCCGTATCAGATATCGGAACGGAAGAATTTCAGAAATGCCACAGTTGTCAACATTACCGCAAAGAAGCAGAGCAGCAGCACATCCACCGCCGATTGACGGAATGTCTCTCCCAAGGTTGGGGTTTCTAAAAATGATGGCTGCCTGATTTTGACGATGTCTCTCTCTGGGTGGAACGTTCTCACCTCAGCATGATCTACAATTTTACTGAACACATCCGTATGAAGCGCATCATAGTAATGCTCACCTGCTTGAAAGTAGTCATTTCTCTTTCGTTTTCCAGTCTGTGTTAAATTTGTAGCGAGATAGGTTAGAGAGGATATCGGTGTGATTCGTGAAAGCGTTTCACCTACCTGTTCTTGGTGTTTCTTTTCACGCTGATAGTTTTGATCTATTTCATCAGTGTGCTTTTTGAATTTCTGCCGAAATTCCTCTTCGAGAGGTTTCATCTGTTCATCCACCTTTTCTCCGATTTCCCCCTGTTCTTCATAGGAAGGTTGTCGACGATTCTGCCAGAGTTCTTTGTATATTTCCCTTTTTTTTTCTTCAAGTTCTGCGTTGAAATTCTCACGGAAAGCCGTCTTTGTCAGATAGACACTCTGTAACGTTTGTGTCGGTGCGATGATTTTTGCCGCGATAAACCCAACACGTGGTGTAATTAGTACAGCAAATACCCAAACAGTAAAGGCTATGATGAGTGCAGTCTTGGAATTATCTAAGTAGGTTGAAATGACTGTCCCTATTGCAAAGAAGACTGCAATATAGAGCAGCGAGACGAGGGTTAGACTGATCACCGGTGGAAGAATATCGGGTTCACCGAGGGGAAAACCTTGCCAAACAAGTACCAATAAGCCAAATAGAAAGGATACCAAAAACGGCACCACGAACACCATATATCCGCCAATTAATTTACTCCACAGAAAGAGGTCACGCGGCAGAGAATTTGCCAAGGTGATCCGAAGGGTACCCGCTTCTCGTTCTCCTGCAACTGCATCAAAGGTAAATAGCAGCGCGAGCAAACTGAAAACAGTGCCTACAAGAAAAAGAAAGTCGAGATGTCCGAAAAGATAGGAAAGGGAATCCGAAACCAAAGTTGAAACTCCTTGAATAATCCCATTACGGGACATACCAAGGTAACTTGGCAGTGCATCTCCTAATCCATTTGCAAATACACTCAAAGGTGTCGGTTTGAGAAAGAGTTTAGAAATCTCAACCTCCGGTTCCAGCTGCATCTTGGGGTTTACTGTCTTCTCTTCAATGTTTGCCAGTTTAACCGCTTCTTGATAGTCAACGAGGTTCTGACGGTAATTTTGATAATTGATAGAAAGGGTAAGTGGAACAAGTAACAGACACATCAGCAGCAGTACAATAAATCGAACACTCAGAATATGATGCATCATCTCTTTTCGAATTAGCGTTAGTAGCATTTCGCATTCTCCATAAATAGTAAATTATATAAATAAATGTACATATATTCTGTAGGAGCGATCTCCGAATCGCGACTAAATATTTGATAATCGGGAATCGGAGTTCCCTCCTACAGCTCAGGTGTCCAGTTAATTGCAAAATCCACTATAAAATAACTCAAGTTGCTAAGGACAAGATTTTAAATGTGCCAACGCCGTTTTTAATGCGGAGTCTGCAACCTCATCTTTATTCTTCTGCCCATCCTTGTTCTCTGACCATTTTCTCAGTGGCAATGATCTTTCTGACAAAAACCGTTTTATACTTTTCCCAGTCATCTTGAATGGGTGGTATACCGAAAAAATTTACTTTTTGAAAGTCTGGATTGTCTTCTAAAAAAGCCAAAATATGCCGCTTAGACAAACAAGATGCATAATGCATAAAGTTTTCTATGGTAAGTCCATTATCCAAAATCAGTTGAAGCCACTTTGTCCGTGAATACCGTTTATCTATCTCATTAATTGCGAGACTGCTTGATTTGCCTCCAACTATACCCACTGTGACTTTTGTAATACTACTGTCAAACTCCGTGTCAAAGGCACTCATCAATGCTTTCACGGTTTGCGGTCCTGTATACTCTGTATGTTCGTCTTGAAAATATGGTGTGCCCGCTTTGAATTCCATGCTATCACAAAATATATGATCGGTTAAGTCAATAGGCGGCTGGATGCTACCAAGAGTTTCACAAATCATCAGTTCTTCCTCCTTCAAACGTTGTCGTGCACGTCTGAGTCTACTCTTAATCGTGTTGATAGATACACCCAGAAATTTGCTAATTGCTTCGGATGTCATTTCATGAAGGTAATAGAGCACCACCACTGTACGTTGGTTCTCAGGTAGTTTTTCCAAAAGATTTTTAACAATTTCGCGGTACTGCTCTGCTGCTTTTTCCTCACGCTGCTCTGCATCATAATGTGCAAAAGCGGATTTCTCCAAGATAGCTTTATCGGTGGCATCTAAGGATAACATTGTAGGCTTTTCTCTTTGGAGCCAGCGTGTACAACGCCGCTTAGCAATTACATAAAGCCATCTTGCAAACTTATTCGGGTCTTTTAGCGTAGACAGTTTATCGTAAGCCTGTAGGAAGACATCTTGGGTAATTTCTTCGGCAACATGAAAGTCCCCAATTCTCTGCCACGCCATCGTGTGAACATTCTTTTGATATTTTTCGACTAAGGTATTGAACGCTGTACCGTCGCCGGACAAAATGTTGTGAACTAATTCAACATCGTCATTTTTCATCAGAGTCCTCCACAATAGATATTTTACGACTATACATGATACAATTTAAGGGGGAAAAGGGTGCATAATTCAAAAAAAAAAAAATTGCTAAAATCTAAATAATATTGTCAAAATTCATCTTATGTAAGACTATTGCTGCGTAAATTGTTCCATTGTTCACTCAATATATTTTGCCAGAATACCTAAAAATTGTCCAAAGATTAGTCACTTAGAGGTGGCATTAACAACCTTATATCCACGCGGCACTTTAAGATCAATGTTAACCGTCAACCATTTTAATCCTTGTTTCCAATGTTGTTTTCCGCGTTTGAATTTAACGTCAATTCGCACGTCTGGTGGGTCGCGTTTAATTTTAACTTCCAAATCTTTGAGCATTTCCTTAATCCATCGCTTCGAATTCGGTTGAAACATCATCCCTGATTTCCATTCCTTTTTGATATCAATATCAATATCAGACACGTGATGATCTGATTTCTCAACAGAAACCTTACCAATCTCCGCATTAATGACTAATTGCCCTTTCGGATCAACTTTGTAGTGGTCATGTATTCCATCCACGATATTTATCTCGTCTGTGATCATAGTGTAGCTAACCACTGCCGTAATCATGAGAACAATAATCAGAATAATAAAGCGTTTATACTTTTTCATAATATACTCCTTTTGTTAGTTTCTGCGCCTCTATTTATGGTAGATTTTAGGATTACTTTGACACTCTGCATCGGCGAGGTTAGGAAACCTCGCCTACCGAGGGGTGGTAATGTTAATTTACTATAAAAGAAAAACGCGTTTGTAATCGTGCCATTCACTTAGATGTGGGATTAAAAATGACCTCATATTCACGCGGTACCTTAAGCTGAACGTGAACCGTCAACCATTCTAAACCATCTTGCCAATGTTCTCGCCCACGTTTAAATTTCCCTTCAATTCCGATATTTGGAGGTTCTTCTTTTATTGTGAACTCAAAATCTTTGAGCATTTCCTTAATCCATTTAGTCGGTTTCGGTTGAAACATAAGCCATCTTGATTTCCATTCTTCTCTGATATTAATATCAATTAGTGGCTCATCCGTGAACTCAATATTAATCGTGCCGAGTTCAATGTCAACTGTTAAATGTCCATTAGGATCAGCGGGAGGTTGCCTTTTTATAATTTCCGAGAATCCTATTTCTCCTTTGACAAAGGCAAAGATAATCAATGATATAGACAAAAGGAGAATGATCAGAAAAATGATTGATCGGTTAGACTTTATCATGACAAATTCCTTTTATTGCTTCGTTTTATCACCCGAAATGTGTGCACATTGAAGTGGATAAGTTTATAGCGAACTCAAACCTCCGTGCGTAAAAAGACAAGAAATGCTCCAGAGAAAAATACTACGAGAAGTAAGACAAGTAACAACAGATCCAAAGTCGCGAAATTGAACGTATCCTTAAAGGTAATTTTATCCTCAAATATCGGAATTGCTTCAATCGTTACCGCTTTCTTAGACATGCCCTCGGGAATACCGATAAGGTGTAGACTTTCGTTGTCTGTTCTATCGGTATCAGCAATAAATTGCCGAAATTGTTTCTTGTAAAGATGCACGTTGTCTAAGAATTGTAAGTGCCGATTAAAACCAGTGCCTGCCATGGATTCAAGCGCGTATTGAACAATCGCTGCAGGAGAAAACCGGGTTGCTGCTCTCGCACTCCGAATCTGAGCGGTTTGTGCGTCTAAATGGGAGCGGTTAAAACGTTCTCGGATTTCAACATCTTTTTTAATAAAATCTGACTTGATTTGTAATTCTTCATTTCCATCTTTCTGCCATATAGAATTATATTCTTCTTGAGCAGCTTTAATATCCTCAGGAGAAACATTTTCGCGGGGCATTTTCGCCAGTTGCTGAAGTTTACTTTGCGCGCCGGAAAGTTTCTTCTCTTTGACTGCCTTTATTTGCTCGTTATAGTCTGTATTATTCTCGTCAATCGCTAATTTTTTCTCGGCTTGAAATTGATCGTTTGTTTGTAGAGTCGGCATCCATTTTGTGGAAAGGGTACCAAGGGTTGACGGAACAAAAACCACGACTGTTACCCAAATCAACAGAACAACGATCAAACTAAGTCGAGGTTCTCGCGTACCCGCTGAAATCATTAAACCCAATCCAATGAAGATTCCAGCGTAACTTACTGCAATGAGCAGGATTATTCCCAAACGCCCCCAGTCCATCGCACTCAGCTGCGTCCAACTATCTGCGGAAATTACAGCAAGATTCAGCAACACAGCAAAAACAAAAGGAATGAGAATGGCTATCAAGGTCCCTAAGAATTTACCGACTAATAAAGTAGGACGCGAAATTGGGTTTGCCAGACACAAGCGAAGAGTGCCCCTTTCGCGTTCACCAGAAAACGAGTCGAATGTAAACAGGAGTGGAATAAGAGAGAGTAAATAGGTGATAATAAATACCCAATCTATCTTTGTCGCTTGCGGACGGAGGTCTTTCGCGTCAGGATTCACACTTCCATAACTTAACCACCAATTGCTTCTCACTCTACCACCGAAACCGGATCTCGACCAAGACCCTGGACTGTATATGTTTTTCGGTAAATAAGCATCATCACCATCGGCGATGAAAGAAAGCGAAGACGGACTTTTGTAGAGGTTGCCAGGTCCCTTTCTTATCAGCGTGTACAACTCTGTTCGTGATTTCAAGTCATCAAGAGATTTGGTAATATTATTAGAATATTTACTCACTTTTTCGGGATGAGTGTCTATATGTACCCAGGCGTTGGTAAACATTAAGATTAAAAGTATTACCGTCGTTAAGACAAATCGCAGGCTATTGATGTGGTCAAAAAGTTCTCGTTTGATAATGTGTAATATCATTCAGATTCTCCTTTAGAATGCTGCTTGTTTAGTAAACGCGAGTTCGTAATTCGGCACTTCTTACATTCTGTAGGAGCGACCTCCTGGTCGCGACCAGTCCTAATATGTCGCGAGCTGGAGCTCGCTCCTACAAGAAGAGAATTGGGTGGACAAAGTCTCCCTCCAACAAGAGATAATCCAGCAATTTGTTCTTAAATTAACAGTTATATGTTTTACTACGTTCTACCCAACCTACGCAAACTATGCATTCAGCTAAACTTCAATTTTGACAAAAAGCAGAAATGCCACTGTGAACAAAACCGTGTTGATGAGTAGCAGCAAAAACAATTCTGGGAATGCTCGCGTTGCGTTTTCCCAAACGTCTGCCTGCTCAAAGCGGAACTGTGGTAAATCCCACCAATCTACTTCACCCTTGCTCGTGTCAAACCATTGGCGGCTACCGAATGCCTTTTTCTCATGAAAATAGTCTATGATGGAACGGCGATACTGCTGCGCAGCGTCAACATAATCAAACATACCATCCAGATCAGTGCCAACCCACGCGGAAGCCGCAAATGTATACAAACCTGCTGGACTGAGTTTCATCAAATGTTCATGCCATCTTGCTTCTCGGAAGGTCGTTTTATCTAAAGTTTGTTTCCGTATTAAAGCGGTTTGTTCGGCCAAACGGATGCGCAAAACTTCCATCGTTTCATGGTATTTTTGGACGTGAGGAACTAAATGCTCAGACTTCGCTTTCACCTTGGAGGTAAGCATTTGTCGCCCATCACCGTAGCTTCGCCCTTGTTCATGATAACTCAGATTAAACCATGGTGGGTCTTCCTCAAGCGGGCTGTTTGCTATAAATCGTTTTTCCTCTCTGTCAACCTCTTCCCAAATCTGATTTACATGTTCCTCAGTAGATGTTCTTTCTGCTTGTGTGTCACCCACCGGATCAATGGCAAACCGACTCCAGTTTGGATAAACGAGAATCAAAACGACCCATACAAACATACAGAGCATCAGCGATGTGGCTGTGCGGCGTGTCATCGTAGAAATCAGCAGTCCAATTAGGTAAAATACAGACAGATAAATGCTTGTTGTCAGGACTATTCCACCTATCCGAACAAAATCCTGCCCGCTTAGTTGAATTGAACCGCTAATAGAGAACAGAAACAGGACCATCAGTAGACTCATCAGCACGGGGAGTAACAGGCAGATCATCGCGCTGATATATTTTGCAAGCAGAATGCTACCGCGCCGCACAGGATGGGAAACAACTAAACGCAAAGTACCTGCTTCCCGATCTCCAGCTATCGCATCGTACGCAAAAAGCAGTGCTATCAAACTGAGCACTACTTGGAAAATAAAGACGAGATCAATCTTTGAAAAGAGGTTTAGAAATGGATTATCAAGGCTACGCGCCGAAGCATTCGAAATCATCGGGACGGAACCGTGATAAATTTCAAGGGTTCCCCCAAGCCGCTTATCCAATCCTGAACTAAAGAGACCTAAGGGGTTAGGAGGGCGTTCAACATAGAGCTTTAAGAATGAATAGGTTTTCGCTTCTTGTGCTTTTTCACGATGCACATTTTCTTGATGGCTATATCTGTCCAACCTGCGTTCATAATCTTCAAGAAGTACGACAGCATTCGCAACAACAAGTAGGAGCGTAATGATAACAGCAGCGAAAAAACGGGCACTCATCAAATGTGCAAGAAGTTCTTGTCTAATAATTGTTCGTAGCATAACGACTCCTTAATAAGTTTGGGGTTTGTCTATTAGATATGTTTCAGATCAAAAAAGATAGTTAAAACTGCACGGGATAGAAGGGTGGCGGTTACGCTATCTGTACCCCATAGGTGTAAACTTAAGAATTTTCCAAATATGGGCAACCTTCTTCAGTCTCAGTAATCATGCGGACTGAAAAAGATTCAAAATAACAAAGATATTTCCTTAAGTTTACATATATAAGTTACGCTGTCTGTTACCCGCGCAGCGGAGGAAATATGGTTAAATATCCGATCTAAAGAATTTTAGAAATGCCACAGTTGTTAAAACAACTGCTAAGAAGCAGAGCAAAAGTAGATCTGTGACAGAGTGGCGGAAGGTTTCTGATAAAGAGGTCTCAGTGATGTCAGGCGGCGGGACAATTTTCTTTGGTTCTGAAGGTTGACTTGATGTAAATCGCATTATCGCCGCGAACTGATCGTCTGCAATTTCACTGAAATATTCCTCCTCAAGTTGGGTATAATAACGAGTGCCCGTTTGAAAATAGGTGTTTCTTTTTATTTTTCCTGTCTGTGCTAAATTCATAACGAGATAAGTGAGCGAAGATGTCGGTGTGATTCGTGAAAGCGTTTCACCTACCGATTCTTGTCGCTTTTTTTCTCGCTGATATTCACGGTCCACTTTTTCAACTTGTTCCTGAAATTTCTGTCGATATTCGGCATCAATCGGTTCTCTGATTTCAGCGATCTTTGCCTGATCTTTGTTAAAGTTTATCGAGGTCCCTAAAGTTTCAATAATTTTTTTAACAACTATTGCGTCCTTTTCTGCATTGAGATTATTGCGGATCGCAGTTTTTTCCATATAGACGCTTTGCACAGCGCGTGTCGGTGCAATGAGTTTGGCAGTTAGAAATCCAACGCGTGGCGTAATTAATACTGCGAGCACCCAGACTGTAAAGGCGACAATGAGTGCAGTCTTGGAATTATCTAAAAAGGTAGAAATTACTGTGCCTATGGCAAAAAACACACCAATGTAAAGTAATGAAACTAAGGTCAAGCTGAGAACTCGTCGAAAGATGTCAGACTCACCTAAAGGGAACCCTTGCGAGACAAGTAAGAGCAAACCTAAGAGAAACGATACAAGGAACGGAACGACAAAAACAATGTATCCGCCAATCAGTTTGCTCCACAAAAACAGATCGCGGGACAGGGAGTTTGCCAAAGTTATCCGAAGTGTACCTGCTTCTCTTTCGCCCGCGACAGCATCAAAGGTAAACAGTAGTGCAAGCAAACTAAAGACAGTGCTAACGATGAATAGAAAATCAAGGTTTCCCAAAGCGGCTGAGAGCGGGGCATCTGCGGTTGAAGTTGACCCCTGTTTTACGCCGTTGCGTGTCATTCCAAGATAACTCGGCAGAGATTCCTCTAAACCTTTTGCAAACACGCTTAAAGGAGTCGGTTCAAGAAAGAGTTTAGAAACTTCCAGATTCGGGGCTGGGGCATCCGGTGGCTTTTCCTCATCTTCTGCTCCAGAAAGTTTGATTGATTCTTGGTAATTTATCTGGTTTTGGAGGTAATTGCGATAATTAATGTGTAGGGTGAGTGGAACAAGCAGGAGACACATCAAAAGCAATGCGACAAACCGAACGCTGAGAATATGATGCATCATCTCTTTTTGAATCAATGTCATTAACATGTTGAATTTCCTTTAATTTCCATTTGTTTATAGTAAATTGAGGGTGTTTCATAAATCATTAGTTTTTTATCTAAAGACAGTTTTGATGTGTGTGATGTTTCGCGTGGGTAAGCCGCAGCGAACATTCATTAACATTGCGAGTTGCAACAAGAGGATGCCAAGCCCAAATAAGGTGGCAACATAAAGTAAGCCTCGCATCGGTAAAGGTTTATGCGCCCTGTGATAGACAGGAGTTTACTGAGCAAATCAAAGACAGGTTCAATGGCAGTTTTTCGTGCAGCTTGCCAAGTCTCAACCTGTGTTGCGGTATACAGCGGGTCTGTGCCTAAGAGTAGGTTTGTTTCTGCGAAAGTCGTCTTGGGTGTGAGCAAAAGCACTTCGGCTTGGGCAAAGGCGGTGGCACGTTTTTTATCGACGTATCCGTTATCTGCCACGATACATCGCACGCCTTTTTCAATCAGCCGGTCTTTCTTAGTATCCAAGACTTTGCGTTCGTTAACATTGGCGGGTAGAACTTCAAACAAGATGGGAAACCCGGTGCGGGTGCCGGTGAGATGTAGCCCGTATCCATACACCCATCCGTAATACCCACTTTTCGACCAAGTCGCAGTTTTATCAACACCGCGTAAGCCTTTAGGGAGATGTTTCTTAGCGCGGTCTTTCTGATGCCACACAGGTCCTGCGGCTTTGAAAAGGCTTTTATCTTCATAAACGACCTGTTGATGAAATCCGGCTTCTCTGGCGAACCTTGCGGATGAGATATATGCCGTGAAGGCTTCGAGTTTCGGCTTCAAGGCTTTGTATCTCTGACCGAGCGTCACGTGTGAAGGACACGCAGGCAACCGGCATCTTTCAAGCAGGAGTGGGTGGTGAAATAAGTAATCCTGCTGTGCGCGCATAGCCGTGATCCTCTTGAGCGTCATAACAGCGTAAAAGACGATGAGGGAAGCATCTGGATAAGTCTCCGGTCATCCTCTTTTGGGCACTTTTTCTTGGGTTGTTGGAAACGCGTCTAAGATAAAAAAAGAAATATGATATACTCTTGACTGTCAGGATATTGCATGGGTAGCTCCTTCAATTTATGTAGTATAAAATGAAAGAATACCCAGTACCCTGACTTTTGACAACTATTATTTATGAAACACCCTCAGATAAATATCAATTTTTTTACCTAATTACCGAATCCTAAACGTTTTTTGCACTCATTCTTTAATAGTAGATGATATGCAAAAGTTAAGATTGTCAAGACATTCTCAATGGATAAGTGTTGTCATAAGTATTATACCTCAACACGTACAAACGTAAGATAAGTTCCCGACATAAGAACAACAAAAAACAAAATCAGCAAGAACAAATCAATAGCTGCAGCGTTAAAATCGCGACTGAGACTGAGCGTATCTTCAAAGGTTGGGATTGATTCTGGGCTAATAGGCTTCTTCGACATCCCCTCACGAACTCCAATAATATGGAGACTGTCAGGATCCGCTCTATCCATATCCGTGACGAATTCCCGGTATTCACGAGCGTAACGCTGCACATTCTCCAAAAATTGTTGATGCCGTTCAAACCCTGTTCCGACAAAAACTTCAAGAAGATGCTGCACAAGCGTAACAGGTGAGATACGGGTGACGGAACGTGCCAGTTGAATTTGGGCAATCTGTTGATTTAAATGTTCTTGGGAGAAACGTTCCTCTTGTTCAGTGCCTTTGGTGACATACTCACTATCTATCTGTATCTTTTTATGTGGCAACCCACGCGTCTCTTGCAAAAGAGCAACGTATTCTTCCTTGAGGTTTTTTATGTCTTGGTTTCGGCGTTTGAAGTATTCATCATAAGTCATTGGGTTCAAGAAACCACTTGCAATGGAAGCGAGAGTACTCGGTACAAATACGACAAAAACACACCACGTCAATAAAAGTATCACAAGGCTCGCAACACTGTTCTGCACAGATGACGAAACTAACAAACCTAACGCAATAAACAGGCATAGGTACAAAATCGCAATAATAAAAATAATACATAAACGTATCCACACATCTACACCAAGATCAATGTCTCTGGACATAGAAATTACCAATAGATTCATCAATATCGCAAGAGTAAACGGAATGCTAATACTTATTAATGCCCCTAAAAATTTGCCAATCAATACAGTGTGTCGTGGCACTGAATTCGACAACATCAATCGGAGCGTACCGCGTTCACGTTCACTGGAAATAGAATCAAAGGTGAACAGAATTGCTATCAGACTCAGAACATACCCGATTACAAATCCCCAGTCTACTTTGACAGTATCCGGACGTATATTGAATACATTAGGAAACGCTCCGGGATAATACAACGACCAGAAAGTCCTTAAATTATTGGCGATATGAACGATAGATGTGCCGTAGACATAATCTGGCAAAAAGATGTCACCTCCTTCTTCAGAAAAATAGAGTGGAGACGGCTTTTTGTAAAGATTTCCAGGTCCTTCTTGTGCAATGCTAAATAAATCTGTCTGAGATCTTAAGGTATTCAGAGATTTTGTGGTCGCATCGTGATATTTCTGCATACGCTCAGGATGCTCCTGGACATGTATAACTGCATTAATCAACATCAAAACGAAAAGCAACACAGTCGCAAGTGCAAATCGGAGGCTATTAAGATTGTCATACAGTTCGCGTTTTGTTATATGCCAAATCATATATCAGTCCTCAGTTATAAGCTTTCAGTTATCGGTTACCAGTTATCAGTTAAGACAATCCTTGGAACAGTTCCGTTCTCTGTGAAGGTTCCACTGCAAATCTCTTTAACTGAAAACCGAACTGATAACTGACAACGACCCTACACTTCAGTCCTTTGGAAAACCAAAAATATTACCAAAAAGAGAATTAAGTTCATCATGAGCAGCAGGAGTAAATCCGGTAGTGCTCGCTTCGCATTTATATGCACATCACTTCTCTGAAAAGAAAACTGAGGTGAACTATTCCAATCCACTGACCCTTTGTCAGGAGAAAACCATTTGCGATCCTCAAAAGCGTTTTTATCGTAAAAATAGTCAATCACAGTCCTTCGATACTTTCGCGTAGCTTCGTAAAAATCTCTGAGTCCGATCAAGTCTGTACCTGCCCACGCTTGCGTCGCAGCATCATACATCCCGACTGGCGAAAGCCTCAAAAAGATGCGATCAACTATTGCTGGTCGAAAGTAAACAGATTCCAGTGCCTGTTTTCGCACGAGCCATGTTCGTTCTGCAGCGTCAATCTTCCTCGGTATGATGAAACGGTAATAGTTCTGAACATGCGGCACCTGAGGTTCAAATTCATCATCAAGTTTATTTATGTATGAAGCTGCAACATAGGCGAATAGAAGTGATGACTTATCTTTATACCATTTCTCGAATAAACCTGAGCCGCCTTCCATGCCGAAATGCGACTCTTCTCCCGGGATAGGATCATTGGCAAGAAAGTCCTTACGTTCTCTCTCGAATTCATCCCATATCTGTTCAATTTGATTAAAAGCGGATGCCAGACGCTCTTGGGAAGGCTGCGCAGGAGTAATCCTAACAAGAATCACATTCGGATATACCAACACCAAAAAAAACCAGACAAACATCGCAAGCATTAACGCAGTGCTTGTTCTTCGAGTTATTACGGAAATCAACATACCTATGAGGTAAAATACCGACAGATACGCAATTGAACTCAATACAATTCCACCAATACGAAGAAAATCGTCAATGTTTAGCGATACAATGGGAGATGTCATTAGCAAAATCACCGCCAATAGAAAACTCATCAAAAGTGGTACTAGCAAACAGAGCATGGCACTCATGTATTTCGCAAATAAGATTTTACCACGACTCACCGGATGTGTTAGGACAAGACGTAATGTACCGCGCTCACGTTCTCCCGCAAGTGCATCGTAAGCAAAAATAAGTGACATTAGGCTCAGAACTACTTCAAAGATAAAGACAATATCAATCGATGAGAAGAGATTCAGAAGTGGATTCGTTGATCCATGCACCTGACCATCCCACAATGTGGGCACAAAACCGTAAGATACAAAAATTTCGTTACTCAACCGTTTATCCAAGCCAGCATTGAATATACTCAATAAATTAGGTGGACGGACAACATCAAAACTACCACTAGAATAGGTTCTTCTTTCCAGCAATCGATCATGATTCGATTTAACAGCAGAATTATAACTTGCTAACCGGCGATCATAATCCTTAATCAACACAGATGTATTTGCAACAACAAGCAACAACATAATGATAAACACCACTACAAACCGGAATGTCATTAGGTTGTCAAGTAGTTCTCGGCGGATGAGGGTTGTTAACATCATGTATTCCTCTCAACAAGTTTACCATTATTCTTTCCATCTGATTAACTTGTGTAATTTCTTAGAATAGAAGTTGTTTCAATACCTAACTACAAATGAATCCGAAAAAAGTTGCATCTGTTTCACATTAAGCATTTGTACAATTGCTACGGTTTATACCACAATTTTGCTGCGTCAAATATCGGAACGGAAAAATTTCAGAAATGCCACAGTTGTCAACGCTACAGCAAAGAAGCAAAGTAGCAGCACATCTACCATTGATTGACGGAGTGTTTCTCCTAAGGTTATTGTCTTTAAAGGTGGTGGTTGTGTAATTTTGACAGTATCCTCTGATGTAAATGCTCTTGCTGAAGCGTGATCCGAAATTTTGCTGAACAAATCTGTATGGAGCATATCGTAATAACGATCTCCGACTTGAAAATAAACGCTTCTTGCCCCTTTTCCTGTTTGTGTTAGGTTCGTAGCGAGGTAGGTAAGAGAAGATGTCGGTGTGATTCGGGAAAACATCTCACCGATCTGCTCTTGTCGTTCGGTTTCACGTTTGTAATCGCGATCGAGTTTGTCAGCGTAGTCTTGGAATTTCGCTCGATATTCCTCTTCAAGAGGTTTCACGCGTTCATCAACTTTTTTAGCATTTTCTCCTCCTATTATTACATTACCGTCCTCATTCGGGGGTATCTCCCTTATAGCTTTCCATTTTTCCTTATCAATTACCGCGTTGAAATCGTCTCGCATGGCTGTTTTTTCCATATAGACGCTTTGTGAGGTTCGTGCTGGCACAATAAGCTTAGCAGCGAGGAACCCGACACGTGGGGTAATCAACACTGCAAACACCCAGACAGTAAAGGCGACGATGAGTGCCGTTTTAGAATTGTCTAAGTAGGTGGAAATCACTGTGCCGATTGCGAAAAAGACACCAATATAGAGCAACGAGATGAGGGTTAAACCCAGGACCCTCGGAAAAATTTCAGGTTCACCGAGAGGGAACCCTTGCCAGACAAGCATCAGCAAGCCAAACAGCAACGACACCAAGAACGGGACGACAAACACCACGTATCCGCCTATCAATTTGCTCCATAAAAATAGGTCGCGCGGTATGGAATTTGATAAGGTGATCCGAAGGGTGCCCGCTTCTCGCTCACCAGCAACCGCATCAAATGTGAACAATAATGCAAGGAGACTGAAGACAGTACCTACCACAAATAGAAAATCAAGATATCCAAAAAGCTGGGAGAGAGAGGAAACCAGGGCGGGTGATCCTTGTGTAATCCCATTACGTGTCATGCCAAGATAACTCGGCAATGAATCCGCTAATCCATTTGCGAAGACGCTCAAAGGGGTTGGTTTGAGAATGAGTTTGGAAACCTCCTGCTCTGGTTCCAATGGCAGCTTCGGGTTTACTGTGGTTTCTTCAATGTTTACGAGTTTAACGGCTTCTTGGTAATCTACTAAGCTCTGGCGATAATTTCGGTAATTGGTAGAAAGTGTGAGCGGCACGAGAAGGAGACACATCACAAGGAGCGCGACGAAACGGACACTCAGAATATGATGCATTATTTCTTTTCGAATTAGTGTTAGTAACATTTAGCATTCTCCTTGTATGATGGCAAAAAATCCCCTTAAGACTACACAAATCACGTTTTTTTACCGCTCCAAATTAACTGGATGTCAGTAAAAGGTGTGTTGTGTAAGTTTACAGTTATTAAACGTGAACAAGATAGTCCGTAGGAGTCTATCGCATTATCTTTATGTTATATCTGAATAGTGGAAGGTTTCTTTTTCACATTTTGGTTTGGATTCTGAGGAGGCATCGATTTTTGAAGACGTTCAATAGTCTCTCGTAAACGTTCAATCTGTTTTCTGGCATTCTCAAACTGTTTCTTAACGTTTTCAAGTTGTTGTAAATTGAACTTATTCTTTACGCGTTCAGCCCGCTCCTTGACTTGTTCAGCTCGCTCCTTGACTTGTTCAGCCAAGTTTTTTGCGCGCTCAGCTTGATCTTTGGCTTGTTCAACCCGTTCTGCTGTTTTCCGAATCTTCTTGAGATGTTTGTTTACCAACTTATCAATATAAGCGGCTTTATAAGTTTCCCAATCATCTGTCACGGGCATATCAGAAAATACGGTCATACCATGAAACCCAGTTTTCCAAAAATCTGGATTATCTTCCAGAAAAGCCAAAATATGTCTTTTCGTTAGACAGGAGGCATATTTGGAGAAATTTTGTATGGTGAAACCTTTGTCCAACAAGATTTTAAGCCACTCGTCCCGCGGATATCGGGCATCTATCTCTTCATTTTTAAACTTGCTTGATTGGCTATATTGACCGGCAGATATACGTATCGTGGTCCTCAAATGGACCCGGTTGTACTCGGCATCAAAGATATTCATCAATGCCTGCACTGTTTGCGGACCAGAATATTCTTCGGGGAGGTCTGGCGGTATTCGCTTGAATTTCATCGTTTCGCCGAATGAGAAAGTGAAAGAATCTGCTTGAGACACGAAAAAGAAAGCAAATCCCATAACTATCAAAAGTGCGAACATTGGCATAACAATTTTCCGCTTCATTATATCTCCTTCATTAAATTAAAACTGTGAGGTAATCCCTGTTTGTAAACCTACGTTTGTCTGTTAATCCTTTGCTAATTTCTATTACACCCAGCTCTCCAGAAAAGTTGCAGGAGATATGTATGGGTAAATATTAATGATGAAAACAGAATAGTCCACAAGATCTATCGCGTTACCCTTTATGTTATATCTGAATAGTGGGAGGCCTCTTTTTCATCTTTTGGTTTGGATCCTGAGGAGGCATTGATTCTTTAAGACGTTCAATAGTCTCACGTAAACGTTCAATCTGTTTCCTAACGTTTTCAAGTTGTTGTGAATTGAACTTATTCTTTGCTCGTTCAATTTGTTCTTTGGCGCGTTCAACTTGCGCTTTAGCACGTTCAATCTGTGCCATTACGCGTTCAGCTTGTTCCTTACCGTGTTCAACTTGTTCTTTTCTCTGTTCAACCTTCTCTACTGCTTCCTGTATCTTCTTGATATGTCTGTTTAGCAACTTATTGATAAAAGCGGCTCTATAAAGTTCCCAATTATTGCCCCTAATTATCCGTTGGTAAGTTTCCCAATTATCCGTTGGTGGAATGTGGATCATCACCGGATTGCGAAGATTGGGATTGTCTTTCAGAAAAGCCAAAGTATATCGCTTTGATAGATAGGATGTATAATCTCCGAAATTTTCTATGGTGATACCGTTGTCTAAAAGAAGCTGAAGCCATGCTTCCCGAGGATATCGTGCATCAATCTCCGCGGCTGTAAACTGGCTGATGTGCGTTTTTCCGTCTTTTAGAATAGTTCCCCTATCGGTTTTACGGTATTCAATCACTACCACTGTGGTTTTTAAATGGTTGTGATTGTAGATTTTGTCAAAGGTTTCCATCAATGCTTGCACGGTTTGCGGCCCAGTATGGTCTTTAGTGGTACTTAGTACACCTTCCGTTATTTTTGTCATTTCACTTAAACTGAACCTTCCTGAATTATTCGTTACTTGTGTCTTTTCAATCAAACTGTACCCTTCTGAAATCTCTGGTGTTTCTGAGTTCGCTTGCGATCCAAAAAAGATAGCTATACCCAGAACTGTCAAAAGTGAAAATATCCGCATAACGATTTTACCGTTCATAATGTCTCCTTCGTTAGTGTAAATTATAGAGATGTTACCTCTTGTTTATAAGCACACTTTTGTGCCATCAATCCTTTGTTAATTGTCTTACACACGGTCTTTCCAGAAAAGTTGCAAAAAAATAATTGGACAAAACCTCACATCTTACTTGCCTAATAATTCGGTTTTATAAGCCTCTACAACTGCATTTAAAATAGATTCAGGAATATCCTCTAACTGTGAAGCTAACTCCTCTTCAACGTTAACCATCAAACTGTGATCAAACGTCTCGCGTTCAGCACACGGATCAAAGGATTCGCCATGCGCTTCCAGCAGGAGTGCCAAATGTGCAGGTGTCAAACCCGCAGAGATACCGTGTAAATCCCATGCAGTGCCACGATAACCTTTTTCATAATCTGTGCCGAGACGTTTCTGCAGGATTTCTTCTCTTTCGGCACCTTGCGCCCCACTGTTTTCAAGTTCTTCTACAGCTGCAATTGCTCGCGTATCCAATTCTATTTGGAATGCAGTTGAAGCATCTGCCGCTGCGACTGGATAAATTTTGTAGTTTTCCATATTTCCTCACAATTCAGATTAATCGGGTATCAACGAAGAGATTGCTTTTGGTACTGTCTTTAGCACATCGCCTGCGATGAGTCCGGGCATTCCCAACGATTCAGCGGCCATGTCTCCCGCTAATCCGTGTAGATAAACGCCAAGCACTGCTGCTGTTCCACTCGGCACATTTTGTGCCATCAATCCTGCGATTATGCCCGTTAACACATCGCCCATGCCTGCAGTTGCCATGCCGGGATTCCCGGTTGAATTTATCCAAATATTTCCGTTCGGATCTGCGGTGATGGTAGGTGCACCTTTAAGTACAAGCGTCACACCGTATCGGTTTGTGAATTCTTCGGCAGTGTCAATTCTGTTTGATTCTAATGTTGAGCCAGGGATATTCGTTAGCCGTGCCATCTCACCGGGATGTGGTGTGAGAACTGTTTCTGTCCCAAGTAATGAGATAAGGTCTGTTGCTTGTGCTAAGGCATTCAACCCATCTGCATCAATGACCATCCGTAAACCGAGTTTCTGCTGCTGATTTTCGTTAACAAGTTGATGAACAAGTCCCACCGTTTCAGGATGTTGGGAAAGCCCAGGTCCAATGGCAAGAACAGATTTCGCCTTTTCCGCGTATTCAAGGATAGTTGAGGTTGCTGATTCTGCTAAACTACCTGCTTCCGTTTCGGGCAGGGGCAACGTCATGACTTCAGACAACTTAACTTCTAAAATTGGATTCAGGCTTTTTGGAATAGCGAGCGTGACCAACCCAGCACCTACACGTAAAGCTGCTTCACTTGCAAGTGCCGCTGCGCCCGTCATCCCCGTTGATCCTGCAACGACAAGCACGCGTCCGTAACTTCCCTTGTAAGATGCCGGTGAACGAGCCGGTATCCATTCAACTACATCTTTTTCGGTTGTCCAATGGACCTTAATATCCTGAGCGTCAATGACCTGCTGTGGAAAACCGATGTCAATAACTTCTAATTTGCCTGCAAGCTCGGCACCCGGATGCACCAACAACCCTCTTTTCGGTAAGCCTATCGTTACTGTTCTATTCGCTTGCACACAAGTGCCTAAAGGATTTCCAGTATCTGCATCCAAACCGGAAGGTAAATCAACTGCAAGAATAGGTATCGGAAGGTCGTTGATAGCATTGATTATGTTTGCAACGGGTTCGCGCACAGCACCTCGCAACCCTGTGCCGAAAATCGAATCTACTAACAATTCACATCCGAAAGCATGAATACTTGTTGAATCTGTCAGTATTTCCTCAATCTGCAACTCAAGATTTTTGGCAATATCCAAATTGGTGCGTGCTTCTCCAGTGAAACTTTCTGCTGGGGAGACAAGGAAGATTTGCACCTCTCGCCCAGCGTGCGCGAGTTGTCGTGCTATAACCAAACCGTCGCCGCCGTTGTTCCCTTTGCCGACAAAAACACCTATACGTTGCGCGGTCGGATAATGCTGTTCTATTGCGCGGACGATTTCACTCCCCGCAGTTTCCATGAGAACAATGCCAGGGAGACCAATGCCTTCAATTGTGTCCTTGTCGATTTGGCGCATTTGAGCTGCAGTCACAACTTTCATGCCGTGTCACCTTGTAGTTTTCTTTAAAATGGTTGATTTATCATTGTACTAAAGTTTGGACAATTTTTGTTCAGTGATAGTTGAGTTTTCAACGGAAAATCTATTTTTCTGTGAGTTTCTCATATCAGTGCAACCCCGAGAAAATGCTGCACGCCAGCGGCGTGCTATGTGTGCTGAATTAAATCACATACCGCTCCGCTGGAGCAAGAGGGTTCTGTTTGTGTGTTGTGTCAGAATTGTTAACAAATATGGTAAACCGATTCTTTAATATTGAACTCACGTATGAAAAATTGTCCAAACTATAGTATCATTGTAACGGCAATGGTATTGGTTCACATGCATGACGTGTCAGGTATTCAAGAACTTCCTCTTGCATTTTTTCTATTTCTGCTCGATACCCGCTTGTGACCAACGTAAATTCTTCAGGGGTGGCTTTTACACGCAATTGTAAGAGTACTTCCTGAAAGTGCGCTATGCGTTGTTGAGTTGTTTTAAGTTCTGTATCATTTTGAATCATTTCTCACCTCTATGATGCCTCGGCGAGTTCCATCACGTTTGACCTGCCAACCTGCTACAAACTCGTCAAGGGTCTCTAAAAACAGTAATGATGGTCGGATCCAGAAAATACTGGCTCCAAAATCAGTTGTTGCTTGTTGATGGTTCAAAAGTTTTTTGACTTCCTCACTGCAAGCTGCTATATCAAAATTGTCATCAAAGATAATTACAACATCAACATCATTCGGTTCGGGTTTTGCCGTGATATAACTTCCAAAAATAAGCAATTGTTGAAGGTGACCAGTATCCTTGGCAAGCTGATAAATACGTTGCAACCGCTTAGTCACAATTATCCGTTGCAAGGTTCCGCTACCAAATTGCGTAACCACTTCATCAATTGTTGCCTTGTGTATTCCTTCAGGCAACTCACCCTCATGATTTAAATTAGGAAGCGGCATTCGACTTAGCCTTATTTAAGTTCAATTTATCAGCAAATTCTAACAACTGGACTTCCATTTTTTGAGATGCTTGTTCTAAACTCTCCTGCGCTATCTGAATTTCCTGCACTCGCTCATCTTGATGGGTTTTCAGACAGAACGTTAAATTTGTGCGGAGATCAAACAAACTCTGTTGAATATGATCCTTAAAGGAACCTATTGGGTACATCCATCGCCTGCCACGCGTCTGTCGTAAGTTGAAGTGGCAATGCCCATTATCTCCGCCAAAGCAATCGAATCGCATAATCTCATCGTCATAAACATATAGGGATGCTGCAGGACCGCGTCCACCAGCATCGTCTCGCCAATATGCCTGTAACACGACATTATCTTGGATAGGATATTCAACTAAATCATGTTTTTGGTTTGCCATCTGTAGTCCTCCTTCATTCTTATAAATATAAAAGGGATTTGTGGGCAGAATTTGGGTGTCGCGCACTAAATAAAAAGTGTCTTGAGTTTCAACTTGAGATGTGATAAATTATAGCATTGTTAAAAATAGCGGTCAACATGTAACTTGTGCTATAGCCTTAAAGTAGTGGAGAACTAACTTGCAGATTTCCATTGATGCGGCGCGGCAACTCGCGGAAACTTTTTTAATGACAAGTGGTATGTCAGCCACGGATGCCTCTGTTATTGCGGATATCCTGTTAGAAGCTGAGCTGCGCGGACGAAAGACACACGGCTTTATCAGATTACCCGGAATTATAAAGCGTTATGAACAAGGCAAACGGTCTAAAATCCAAGTTGACAAAGAAGAAGGACAGTGCATTCGGGTTGATGGTGGAAACCAACCAGGTTATCTCGTTGCTTACCGCGCAATGGAATTAACAATTGAAAGGGCAAAGCAAACTGGTGCAAGCATTTGTGGCGTTTACAACACATCACACTGCGGCATGGCAGGTTATTATGTAGATATGGCGCGGAAGAAAGATTTCATTGGGATTCTATTTGCTGACTGTTTGCCGCGAATTACACCAGAAGGTGGAACCGAAGCAATTTTGGGTACAAACCCTATCGCTGTTGGAATCCCTTCCAACAAAGTTCCACTTCTGTTTGATATGTCTACTGCTGCTATTACTAACGGAGATTTGCTTGTAGCGATGCGGGAAAATATATCAATTCCTAAAGGTCTCGCGTTTAATCCTGAAGGTGAACCGACAACGGATGCGGAACAAGCCTTAAAGGGAAGTGTACGTCCTTTCGGTGGATATAAAGGTTTTGGGCTTGCCCTCATCACACAAATTCTTGCAGGTGCACTTGTAAATGCAGCAACTATACCGCCACCAGGAACAAACTATGGCTTGTTCATAATTGTCCTGAACCCAGCGGTCTTTGTGCCGTTAGAACAATTTAAAAGAGACGTAGACAGTTTAATTGTTCGCATAAAGACGAATAGACAAGAAGCGGGTGTCAAAGAAATTCTTATCCCTGGCGAGCGCGCATATCGTCAACGAGAAATATATCTTAAGTCAGGAATAGACTTAGACGATACACTTGTAAATCAATTAAAGTAAACACATTAACAAAGCGATCTTTGGGTCGCAATGAAAGGAACTTAAATATGGCAACTTTTAAAGCAGGTATTATCGGTTGTGGTGGACGCGGGCGTGCGCATGCGCAGGGGTATCAGGCATCGGAAGACGTTGAGATCGTCGCATGTTCAGACCCTGTTGAAGGGGCACGAAACAAATTTGCAGAACAGTTTGATGTGCCACGAACCTATGAAGATTATCATGAGATGCTTGAAAAAGAATCGCTTGATTTTGTCAGCGTCTGCACATGGATTGCCCTTCATAAGGATATGGTTATCGCTGCTGCGAACAGTGGGATCAAAGCTATCCACTCTGAAAAACCGATGGCACCCACATGGGGAGACGCAAAGGCACTTTATCAGGCGTGCGAGGATAATGATGTCGTCATAACATTTTGCCATCAACGCCGTTTCGGTGCACAGTTTATCAAGGCAAAACAGTTAGCGAACGATGGAACTATCGGTGAAGTTCGACGAATGGAAGGTTCATGTTCCAATTTGCTTGACTGGGGAACACATTGGTTTGACATGTTCCAATTTTACAATAATGACGAACCTATTGACTGGGTTATCGGTCAAATAGATGTAACAGAAGAAAGAATTGTCTTCGGGACGCAGGTCGAGACAAGTGCTGTATCGTGGTACCGCTGGAAAAATGGTGTAGAAGGGTTGCTAACGACAGGTGGAGTCTCTTTAAAAGGATTCGCAAATCGCATCATCGGCACTCAAGGTATCATTGATGTCGGTGGTGGTGCGCCGGTTCGTGTGCTAAGAGAAGGTTCAAGCGAATGGGAACAACCCGATTTAAGCGATGTTACGCCAAAAGGGAACGATACGACTCTTTCGGTTCTCGATCTCATTGACAGCGTTAAGACAGGCCGCGAACCTGAACTTAGCGGACGTAAGGCAATTCAGTCAACTGAACTTATTTTTGCGACTTACCACTCAAGCAGGGAACGTGCAAAAATTACTTTGCCGCTGACCGCTGATGACTCAGCATTATTAACGATGATCGAAAACGGTGATATTGGTTAATTATTAAAGTTGTAGGTTCGCTCCACATGTTGTAAACAAATATATGGGCAGGTTGCAAACTTGCCCACGAAAAAATCAATCATGCAGGTACTAATGAGTAGGTTTTAATCAACCTAATTAAAAAAACTGCGTCTAATACATCAATTGATAATCACCTTATCTGTTAGTAAATCTCGAAAACCATAGAAATAGATATAGGAACGTGCCAACACTGTGAGACATCACATCATTGGACTGATGCGACTCAATGTTGTGTTGCTTGTTATCTGTGCTAATAAGAAATTAATACTTGTGAATTCCACGCGAAGTCAAATAGACTAAACTTCGCGGTAGTGGGGGAATACGCGTGTCAAAAATCAAAAATAGTTTATTTGTTCTATGTTACAACAAAAAGAATACTAAATTGTCGTTCGGTTTTCGTTGGACAACCTTTCTCATTTTTCAATTGTTTGTTGCCTTGTTATTTATACAACCTGCCGCTTGGGCGGGTCTTTTAAGCCTCTCCGTAGATGCAAACGGAGATTCGGTTTTTAACGGTGAAGAAGAAAAGTTGGAGATCTCCTTTGAAACCGGCGATGATGGTGCTGTTGGTCAAACTTATGAATATAAGATTTTAGCGAATGGTCAAACAATTTTCACCGGTCCTGGACCAGATAGTGAATTATCGAACAATCAGACTGTACGAGTAGAATGGGATGGGAGAGTCGGAAGTGGTGACCAGCGTAAAAAACTTCCAGATGGAGAATACACGATCAAAGTTGAGCTTACGCAACCTAATGGTTTTCCTCTTCCAGCCCCGGAAAGAGGTGAATTAGAGATAAATGTAACATTAGACACTACTGCCCCAAAGATTACAATAGGTATTAGGAATAATGCGTTTTCGCCAGTGTTAGACACTATTCCTGTTTACTACAGTTTAAGCGAGAATGCCACCAGGGCACGATTGGAATTCCAGAGAACTCCCGGAGACGCCACAATTGGACGTCCTATTGAAGTGAGCAACGAGAGTGGAAATCACACTTACAATTGGGATGGTAAAGATAGTACCGCCAACCGATTTGCCGATGGGCAATACACGTTAAAACTATGGGTAAAAGACAATGGGGGAAATGAAGCAACCACTGCTAAAACAGAAACTATTACAATTGACTCAACTGTACCTCGTATCACAGGTGTATTCCTAAGCGATACAATACCACTTATAGACGGCATGTTCGTGAACGCGTCAATTCAGACAGTCAGTTTCACCGCAGACGATGGAGAAGGTACGGGCATTGACCTCACTGGCAGTGATACAGAAATACAGATTAAGCGTGTTGATGGTACAGACATAAACGGCACATTAACTTACGGAAATAGAGCCACGTTTTCACTAAGTAATTCCCTTGACGCATTAACAGAAAATGGAAGTTATGAAGTTTCCGTTTCTATAGCCGATAAAGTAGGGAACGTTACCACAAGGCAGGCTAAATTTACCTTTGATAACGCTGCCCCTACCTTAAAAAGTGTAGCAACCAATAAGGGGGAGTTTGTACCTGGTAGTGGTCTTAAAGGATTGACTAATTTTGTTGAAGCAGCGTTAGCAGATAATATTGAACTTAACTTGGACGATTCATCAATACGTCTGATGGGCCCAGAAGGCAATGAAGTAATCGGGCAGCAAACTCGCCCTGGTGATAATAAAATACGGTGGCGTTTGTTGTTACCCTTATCAGCAAAAGATGGACTGCAAGATGGTCAATATACTGTTGAAATTGTCGGGACAGATAAAGCAGGAAATAGTACTCCACCAATTCAAATCTCGTTTCTATTTGATAATCTGGCACCGGAACTCGTCTCACTCAGACCAACACGGGACGGTGAACCTTTTGCTATCTTAGGCAATACTGTTTATCATAATCTTCCTCTCAATCAGTTTATTGCTACCTTCAATGATGGTGAATTTGGCACCGGCGTTGTCTTTTCAGGCGAACAGGAACCTACTCGTATTGCTTTTGGACCGCCTAATGCAGATGGCAGTATTAATGCTATCTCCGGTCAATCATTTCCAGACAAGAATAATAACGTACTAACCTACATTTTGGATTCACCGATCCTGAAAACAGATGGAAGTCAGGACGGAAACTATATACTTAATATCAAGGCGACAGATTCTCTCGGGAATACCAAAACTTACACCTACCAAGTTATCTACGACACACAACTTCCAACACTTGATACGACAGTTCCTGCCGCTAATCAAACTGTTTCTAATTTATCTGAAGTTACGATCAAACTTAATGAGGCAACCAGCGGTATTGATTTTGGGCGGAGTACATTCCGACTAATACGTGGTGCTGAAGGGAATCAAGTTGAAATTCCGGTAAATATTTCAAATAACGGCATAGATACTGCTACGCTTGCACTGTTGCAGCCAATTGCATTAGACGGTTCAGATGATGGCACCTACACAATTGAAGTAACCCCGACTGACCTTGCGGGAAATGTCGGGGCAGTTGTCCGACGCCAATTCTATCTGGTTAGCCAGACACAACCGCAAGTACGGTTGACAATCCCGGAAACTGAAACTGTTAATAATCTAAGTAGTATCACAGTAGAGATTGCCAATTATATAGGTTCAGGTATTAACTTTGATGCTTCAACAATAACTGTCAGAAATACACAAGGACTTATTGTTCCACAAGCAAAAGTTGAAGTTGATGCTGCGAACAATCAGTTAACTTGGAGCACTGAAGCATCAATTCCACGAAACGGCACTGCAGATGGCGAATATACCATCACTGCCACCTTTGTGGATTTTTCTGGAAATCAATTTACAGGGAGTTTCTCCCTTATATTGGATACCCAATTCCCAACAATTGACACGGTTAAAGTTGGAACCGACCCACAATTCCAACTTTCACTTGACAGTGCTACAGACGTTACCGATTCGTTCTCTCAGATAACCGTTGCATTTGAAAAAACTGACGTTGACTTTGAAAACACAGAAGTGTCTCTAACAGGACCTGACGGGGCTGAAATCGCACTTCATCGAAGTAATGATGGTGCTGGCTTATTGACGCTTAATTTCCAAAACTTGGCGAAACTCGGAACATATATCCTCACAGTTACGCCAAGAGACAATATCGGTAATGTTTCTGAAACTCCGTTTATTTACAGGTTCCATTTGGACATCGCGGTACCAGTTGTTACAACGGTTTTGATTGGTGGTCAGAGTGGGGCTATTGTTTATGTTAACGGTAGTGCTGGAGAGATTATAGCAACATTAGCAGATATCACAGGAATTGGTATAGCGGTAGGAGAAGACGAATCCAATATCGTTGTAACAAGTGCCAGTGGGCTACCGGTGCCTGGAGTCATAACAACCAAAGACGATAATCAACTAATTTGGCGACCAATAGCACTTCCGACCGATGGTAGTGCGGATGGACAATATACAGTTGCTGTCACACCAGTAGATAAAGCCGGACGTAGAGGGGACGTTGCGTATCGCTCATTCATATATGATACACAAGCACCTCGCATAACTGCTGCGACACGCATCACACTACATCAACCGATCTCTTATATCGGAGAAAGTTTGACAAACCTCCAGTTTTCTATTGAAGATGTTGGACCGGCATTGCTTGAACTTAACGATCAAACAATTGAACTTCAAAAGAAAAATGGTGATGCTGTTCAAGGACAAATAACAAATGATGGAGTAGACCAACTTTTCTTCACCCTCGCCACGCCTTTACCGACCAATGGTAGTGCTGATGGCGAATACATACTGACGGTTAACCTCATTGACAAAGCAGGTAATTCGTATCGGGTTGAGCACGACATTTATTATGATTCACAAGTGCCACGATTATCTTCAGTCTCTTTGAATACCGAGACACCAGTAAATCTAACACCTTATCAGCTTACAGATCTATCCGAAACCGTTAACAAACTTACCCTAAGTTTTGTTGAGGCGACCCGTGTTGACTTTGAAAATACGGTCATTAGTCTAATAGGTCCGGATACCACTGTGATTCCGCTCGTCTTAGAAAACAACGGTGTTGACCAAGTGACAGCAAGTTTTGTCTCTCTCACACAAGGTGGGTTGTATACATTGTCAGTGACACCTCGGGATATAGCAGGCAATACCGCACAAGGTGCGGTGTCCTACCCGTTCCAACTTCAGTTTGAGGTGCCTGGATTATCGTCTGTGAAAGCAAACGCAGTAGATACTTCGGTAGAGCTTATTCGGCACGAGATTGTTGAGATTTCTGCACCTATTGACAGCCTGACACTTGACTTCACGGATGCAACGCGGATTGACACCGAAAATACCAGAGTCGTGTTGACAGGACCAGATGCACAAGAAATTTCCATCACCCAAGAAGACAATGAAAACTTACAGTTAATAGTTCGTTTTATTTCTTTAACACAAAGTGGACTCTACACTCTTTCTGTTACACCACAGGATAAATCGGGTAATATTGCCCAGAGTGCTACTCAATACCAGTTTCGTCTTGATATTGTACTGCCAGCAGTTAGTTCCATACTTATTGATGGGAAACTCAGTGCGCCTATATACGTCAATAGTGCTGATGCTAACATCGTCGCCACGTTCGCAGAACCAACAGGAGTCGGGTTAGCATTAGGGAATAACGGATCAACTATTGTCGTCAGTAATGCAGAAGGGCTTCCGATATCCGGTACTACTGCTTCCAACGGAACGAATCAGTTGACTTGGGCCCCCACAACACTTCCAACCGACGGTAGTGCTGATGGAAGATACACTGTTGCTGTCACGCCGGTAGATAAAGCCGGGCGTACAGGAGAAGTTGCGTATCACTCATTCATATATGATACACAAGCACCTCGCATAACTGCTGCGACACGCATCACACTAAATCAACCGATCTCTTATATCGGAGAAAGTTTGACAAACCTCCAGTTTTCTATTGAAGATGTTGGACCGGCATTGCTTGAACTTGACGATCAAACAATTGAACTTCAAAAGAAAAATGGTGATGCTGTTCAAGGACAAATAACAAATGATGGAGTAGACCAACTTTTCTTCACCCTCGCCACGCCTTTACCGACCAATGGTAGTGCTGATGGCGGATACATACTGAAGGTTAACCTCGTTGACAAAGCAAATAATTCGCATCGGGTTGAGCACGACATTTATTATGATTCACAAGTGCCACAATTATCTTCAGTCTCTTTGAACACCGAGACACCAGTAAACCTAACACCTTATCAGCTTACGGATGTATCTGAATCTATCAACAAACTTACCCTTAATTTTGTAGAGGCGACCCGTGTTGACTTTGAAAATACGGTGATTAGCCTAATAGGTCCAGATACCACTGTGATTCCGCTCGTCTTAGAAAACAACGGTGTTGACCAAGTGACAGCAAGTTTCGTGTCTCTAACACAAGGTGGCGAATATACATTGTCAGTAACACCGCAGGATATAGCTGGCAATACGGCACAGGGCGCTGTGCCGTATCCATTCCGACTTCAGTTTGAAGTTCCGGGTCTATCATCTGTGAAAGCAAACACAGCAAATGCTTCGGTAGAACTCACACCTTACGAGACTACCGAAATCTCTGAATCTATCAGCAGCTTCACGCTTCAGTTCACTGATGCAATGCGGATTGACTTTGAAAATACCAGTGTGACACTGACAGGACCAAACGAGCAACAGATAGCCATCACACAAGAAAATGATGACGCTCAATTAATAATACGTTTTGTTGCCTTGATACAAAGTGGCCTCTATACACTCACTGTCACACCTCAAGACATAGCTGGCAATACCGCACAAAGTGCGGTTCCCTACCCATTCCGTCTTGAGTTTGAAGTCCCGGGTCTATCATCTGTGAAAGCAAACACAGCAGACGCTTCGGTAGAACTTACACCTTACGAGATTACTGAGATTTCTGAATCTATCAGTAGTTTCACGCTTCAGTTCACTGATGCAACGCGCACTGACTTTGAAAATACAAGAGTCATGTTGACAGGACCAAACGAGCAACAGATAGCCATCACACAAGAAGATAATGATGACGCTCAGTTGATAGTTCGTTTTGTTGCCCTGATACAAAGTGGTGAGTATACATTGTCCATAACGCCTCAAGATATAGCAGGCAATACCGCACAGGGAGCAGTATCTTACCCGTTCCGTCTTGAGTTTGAGGTTTCGGGTTTATCGTCGGTGAAAGCAAATACAGCAGACGCTTCGGTAGAACTTACACCTTACGAGATTACTGAGATTTCTGAATCTATCAGTAGTTTCACGCTTCAGTTCACTGATGCAACGCGCACTGACTTTGAAAATACAAGAGTCGTGTTGACAGGACCAAACGAGCAACAGATAGCCATCACACAAGAAAATGATGATGACTCTCAATTAATAATACGTTTTGTTGCTTTGACACAAAGTGGTCTCTACACATTAACTGTCACGCCACAAGATAAAGCAGGCAATACCGCACAAAGTGCGGTTCCCTATCCGTTCCATCTTGAGTTTGAAGTACCGGGAGTATCGTCTGTAAAAGCGAATACGGTTGAAGCCTCTGTTGATCTTACGTCTTACGAGATTACTGAGATTTCTGAATCCGTCAGTAGCCTCGCCCTTGAATTCACTGACGCAACGCGGATTGACTTTGAAAATACCAGTGTGACACTCACAGGACCAGATGGACAAGAGACATCTATTACCCTTGAAGACGACGATTCTCAGTTAATGGTTCGTTTTGTTGCTTTAACACAAAGTGGTGTTTACACACTTGCCGTTATACCACAAGATAAGGCAGGGAATGTGGCCCAGAGTGCTACTCAATATCAGTTTCGTCTTGACATTGCACTCCCAACAGTCAGTTCAGTCCTGATAGACGGGAAACGCGGATCAAATGTTTACGTGAGCAGGTCGATACCCAGAATAGTTGCAACAATTACTGATCCTATCGGTGCCGGTGTGTCGTTAGGAAACGGCGGCTCCACTATCGTTGTCACCGATGCTGAAAGCCTTCCTGTATCCGGTACTACTACTTCTAATGGAACGAATCAGTTGACTTGGACCTCCACACCGCTCCCAACAGATGGGAGTGCCGATGGAAGATACAATGTTGCTATCACACCAGTAGACAAATCCGGACGTGTTGGCAAAGTTGTCAACCGCCAGTTTATCTATGATACACAAGCACCCCGTATAACAGCTGCTACACCATTGGAACTTCATGCACCTGTTTCCTATATTGGCAGAGGGTTAAATGAGTTTGTTCTGACGATTGAAGATGTGGGACCTGCAGGTCTCGAATTAGCATTTCAAGTTGTAGCCTTAATGGATGCTGAAAGAAAACCTATTCCCGCTGCACTGAAGTACGATGAACTCACAAGCCAGTTATATCTAACACTTTCCAAACCGTTCGCTAGTGATGGAAGTGTAGACGGGACCTATTCGCTAAATGTCCGCCTAATTGACAGGGCGGGCAATCGCTTGAACTCTCAATTTTCACTTGTTTACGATTCTAAAGCACCGCATGTATCATCCGTTGAGGTAAATATTGCTGGAACTCCTATGAAACTTGCCCCGAATGAGGTTGCCGAACTTTCTGAATCAATCAGCACTATTACGATTAAGTTTGCTGAGGCAACACGTGTTGACTTTGAAAATACGCAAGTGTCTTTGCTTGATCCAGACGCTCAAACAATTCCGATCACCCAAGAAGATGACGGCGTTTCTCAACTCACATTAAGTTTTGCTGACCTGACACAGATCGGTCAGTATACTTTGTCCTTAACACCACAAGACGTAGCGGGAAATGCTGCACAAAGTCCAATACAATTCCCGTTTACCCTTGAGTTCATCCTTCCAGCAGTAGAATCCGTTAATATCGGTGGGACTGTCACATTAGGAAGCGGAGATATTGCTTACGTGAATGCAAACAACCTCATCATTGCTGCAACCTTACTTGACCGGTCAGGCGCGGGGTTATCTTTTGACAGTAACACCGGATCGGACATCATAGTGGCAACCCTTGATGGAGAAAACTTTATTGTTCCAGGAGCTACTGCCTCAATTGGAACGGACCTAATTGTTTGGGAACCAATAACACTTTCCACCGATGGAAGTTCTGACGGTAGATACGCCATATATGTCTATCCTGTTGATAAAAAGGGACGTGAAGGCAGTACCGCCTATCGTGAGTTCGTTTACGATACGCAAGAACCGGAGATAACATCTGCTGATCCAATTGATTTAAGTCAACCTGTTTCATATATTGGTGAAAGTTTAACGCAACTCCAATTCACAGTTCAGGACGTTGGCCCTGCAGACTTAACGCTTGAAGATCAGAAAATAAGTCTCCGCAATCAAAACGGTACTATTATTCCGACAAAATTAACAAATGATTCTAACAATCAACTGTTCCTCACACTTGATGAGCCATTACCGCTTGATGGTAGTAGAGATGGAGAATACACCGTCGTAATTGCGTTTTCTGATAAAGCTGGGAATATCCTTTCTGTCGAACACCCGATAATATATGACACACAAGCACCGACCCTTGTCAGCACAGTGCCCGCTGATAATGCGCGGCTCACTGAAGATATAACGCAAATACAGGTAAATTTGAATGATAAGGGCGGAAGCGGTATAGATTGGGATGTGACAACAGTAACACTGGTTGACCCAAATGGCATAGAAATCTCTGGCGAACTTACCAGTAATGGTAAGACGCAGTTGATACTTAATACGAATCAACTTGTGGCAGATGGACGATATACTATTCGTGTTCAAGCCGTAGACAGAGCAGGGAACGGAAGTAAATCTGTTTTTGAAACTGATTTCTTACTATCCAGACTCTTACCAGCTGTCATTTCTACATCACCAAGCACTGCGCCTGAAGATGAAGCGTATACAAATGAGAAAATTGAAGAAATTGAGGTGATGCTTGAAACAGCAGATGAAAATCACCTTTCGACGCTTCGCTTGCTGAATTCTGAAAATCAAGTGATCGCAGGGCAGCAGCATCTACAGGTCAACAAGTTGATCTATAGATTGGTTCGTCCACTCGCAACAGATGGGTCTGAAGATGGTGTCTATACAATTCAGTTTACGCCAATTAGTGCATCGGGTCGGGAAGGTGCAGTCCAAAACTTAACTTTTACGTATGATACGCAGATACCTGAAGTCGAACCTGATGCGGTTAACCTGATTGTGGCTGAGCCCGAGGTTAATAACTCATTGACAGAAATTCGTGTGGTTCTAACCGATAACGAAGCCGGGATTGATTGGGAAAACCTTGATGAAGAATGGTTGACATTTGAACGGCTTTCACCGAATGCGGATGAAATTGATGGTCGCCTGTCTTATGAGACTGGGGAACAGAATACCCTTATTTTTCGACTCACCGTTCCACTTGCAGATGACGGTTCTGCAGACGGGGAGTACCGCGTTACAGTTGCTCCTTTAGACAGAGCGGGGAATGGAGATGAAACTTACAAAGAGGTGTTTACCTACGATACAAGTCCTCCAGTGATTGATCCAAACTCGCTGCTTATTAATGATGTTCCACTGCTCACAGACATTAACGCGGAAGATTACCCGAGCGCTGTTTCCACAACAGGTGGTGTTGTTATCCAAGCGAATGTCTCTGATGCGGGGTTAGGTGTCAACCTATCACGTTCGCAGATCGTTGTTAGAAATCCTAATGGTCAAGAAATTTCCGGGACCACTCGACAGAACGGTGTGGATACCATTAGTTTCAAATCGGATGGATTGAATGTTGAAGGTCCATATCAAGTAACGATTACAAGTATTGGGAATGACTCTGAACTGCTCGGATTTGTGCCTAAAGGTTCAATCACAACAGAATTCCTCTATGAAACAACAGCACCAACTGCTGTTGTAACCAACGATGGAGGGAAAACTGAGTTTACCGATGAAGCTGTGCCTTTTGAAGGAACGGCTGCTGACCCACGAGGTTCACGGCCACGCCCACAAGGTGAAGGTGAAATCCCTGTCCCCGCTTCCGGTGTATGGCTTGTGGAGATCATTGGAACGGGCCCCGATGGACAACCTATTGAACCTGTCCCTGCTGAGGATGAAAGCAATGCGCAAGAAGAACCTTGGAGCCGCTGGTCGGCAGACTTTTTACCTGCACGATCAGGGGAATACGACTTAGACCTCCGTGTCACCGACAAAGCGGGTAATTATGCTGTTTACGATGTCGGTGAGGTTACGATGTCAGTTTCCTTCTCTTTCAAGGGAAATACTTTCGGATGGCCAAACCCATTACGGCATTCCAAAGACGATGTCGCATTCTTCTCCTTTGATCTGAATGCCGCTGCGGGAGAAAAAGTGGACTTGACACTCTACATCTATGATTGGGGCGGTGATATGGTTTATTCGAAAAAGTATTCCAATATTACACCAGGGGAACGGAATGATACACAGGTTAAATGGAATTTAGAAAATCAATCTGGAACCGCTGTAGCGCGCGGCCTTTACGTGTTCCGTTTAGAAGCAGTCAATGGAGCAGGAAATAGCGCCAACGCTGTAGGCAAAATACTTGTCGTTGACTAAGACTTCAAAAAACGGAAAAAACGAAAAAGGAGATAGATAATGCACAAAAGTGTAGTTGTAGCAGTTGTAATCTTAACCTTACTGATAAGCGTTCCGCAAAGTTTCGCTGTTGATATCCATGACAGTGCTGGAACTGCTGGCGCCGCATTTCTCAAAATTGAACCGGGAAGCAGACCTGTGGGGATGGGTGGCGCGTTCGCAGGACTCGCCAACGATATTAACACTATTTTCTGGAATCCTGCGGGGTTAACTTCTGTGCATACACGAGAACTTACGGCTATGCAACACTTCTCGTTTGTTGATATCAACAATCAATCAATTGGATACGCTCAGCGTGCGAAACAATTTGTGTGGGGTGCAAGTTTTCTCGGAAGTTTCACTGAAATTGAACGCCGTATAGGCCCGACAGAGACCCCAGATAGCACTGTGACAGTAGGCGGGTTTGCTACAGGTTTATCTCTTGCTTACCCGCTCGGGAAAACCGCTTCTATTGGCGGTACTGCAAAGTTAGTATCGCAGCAATTGGATATTCAAAATATCTACGGTGCCGCAGCCGATCTCGGTGTAATTTTACGGCTCATAGACAACCATCTCGGTATCGGACTTACCGTGCAAAATGCTGGTGTACTAAGTGGTGGAGAGAATCTACCGATGGCACTCCGTGCAGGACTTGCTTATAGAACATGGAATGAAATCCAAGCTGCATCAGACGCGGAAGAATCAGAAATTGAAAAGATGACGTCTCCACGCGAATTATGGGCTTTTGTGGCTGATGCACATCTTCCACTCATTGACGCAAATCCCAGTTTCCATATCGGTGTTGAAAGGTGGTTTTTTGATGTCGTTGCCGCACGTGTCGGCTATCGTATTGGTCTAAATGAAAATCCAAGTGATGGCTTATCAATTGGTATCGGTGTACGCAGAGGTGGGTTGGACTCATTAGCAAATATTGATTTTCAATTCGATTATGCTTTTGTACCCGATGCTTATGTAGGCAATTCACATCGTATTTCTGTCATCACAAGGTTTTAGGACATAGTGTTTTGTCTATCCAAAATTTATGGGTATAGGTCACGATTCGGAGATCGCTCCTACCAAACCGTCTGTTCTTTGTAGGAGGGAACTCCGGGGAATCATGCAGAATACCAAACGCGTATTCTGCCAAGGCATTCATACCCGGGGAACGCCTAAACGGCGTTCATACCGTTGATTTCTTGATTTGGATTCCCGATTATTGCTGATACCTACAATTTTAGAATGGATAGACTAATAGATTATAGGTCTACAGTCTTTTTCCTGTTATCTCCCCTCAAAAAATAGGCGCGGTTTTAAGCCGCGCCTATCATAAAGCCAGATTTTACTATAAACCGAATTTGTTTCTATACACTCGCTTCCAGCATACGCTCAATTGGCAAACGAGCTTTGTCAATTATTTCAGGGTCCAGCGTAACTTCATATTCGTTGAGGTCTTCACCACTGTCAATCGCTTCTAAGATGTTCGCAATCTTATCCAAACGGACTTTTGCCATGTGTGAACATCGCACCGAACACGCTGTCCAAAATTCTACTTTTGGAAATTCTTGTGCCAAATTGGAGGTTAATTCGCACTCTGAGGCAACAAATGCCCGTTCTAATTGATCGTCTGCTACGCGTGCGGCTATATCTTTCATAATTTGGCTGGTACTACCGTAGAAATCGGCTTCCTTTAGGACATTCGGTCGGCATTCCCAATGTGCATATAATTTTCGTTTTGAATGTCCCTTTGGAATTTCAAAAGATTCGCGTATCGCAAGTAAATCCGAAAGCGTAAATCTTTCGTGAACTTCACAAACCGCACCACGCGCCGTATTGTCTTTGCCGGGATAAACAACATTTTTTTCCCCTTTCAACTCTTCTTCTAAATTTTGTGCGAAGAAGATATCGGGAACGAAAATTATTGTATCTCCGGGCATAGACTTGGCAATGTGTGCAGCATTGGCAGACGTACAACAGATATCAGATTCCGCTTTGGCATCTGCATAACTATTCACATAAATCATGACGGGGGCACCCGGGTAAAGTTTCTTCAATTTGCGAACATCTTCAGCACCGAAGTTATCAGCAAGCGAACACCCCGCTGTTTTATCTGCCACTAATACTGTTTTGTCCGGACTCAAAATTTTTGCTGTCTCTGCCATGAACGGCACACCGTTAAAGATGAGGTACGGTGCTTCTGTCTTTGCAGCAAACATGCTCAATCCGAGTGAGTCACCTTGTTCCTCTTTTTCGGATAATCCAAAAACTAACGGCTCCATGTAGTTATGACCTAACATCACAACGTCATGTTTTTTCTTCAACGTTCTTATCTTGTGTACGGTTTTGGCATGTACCTCTATATCAAGAGACGTTAAACTTGGATGATGTCGATTATATAACTCGTTTTTAACGTCTTCAAACGTTAGTTCCTTACTACCATTCAGCGCATTTTCTACTGGGGGAGTTTTTCCCGTAGGATGCATGCTAATCACGCTCCAAACTATTACTAATAAATGGGTAAATGCCTATAAACCCATTTTTAGTAGGTCTTCTTTATTCTTATTAGGATACCCATAAATTCTTTTTTTGTCAAGTTTAACACACAAAAACGCTAAATTTTTGCCGATTTTTAATATGAATATAAAAAAATTGCTTTGTTTTATCCTAATAGCGTGTTTAATTTGGAATTTGAGTTTATCTGCGGAGGGTCTTTCGGTTAAACTTAGGGGGAAACTTGCTCTTGCTGGAATTCTCTCAGGGATTGCATATCTTACACACACGCTTGTTAAACGCGATATGCATGCTGCGGAAGATTTACAGACACAACTCGGTCCTCCCGAACGTATCATCCAATTTGAACGTGGATTTGACCAGTGGGATGTCCATTACTACCGTGAACATTCGTATTTTTTTCTAAACAACCGCTTTATAAGGAAAAAGACTCATAAAGCCTTTTTCCTCAATCAAGCATCTCCAGACTTAAGGTTAATGGGACAAGTTTTTTCATCTTATAAAACAGGACGATCAGATAGTCCATTTTATCTTACTTATAAGCCTTTTTTAATGAACCCCATGTGGTTGTCACTTTATCCTTTGCATCGACCGCTAACCCCCCAATTTGTATTTCTCTATCCTCGTCTGTTGGGAGACGGACGTTTGCTTGTCCCGCTGCAGCGGCACCTGTATTTGAAGTGACAAAAACTGCATCTAATTTTGTAGCATCTTCACGGACTGCTATGCGCAGAATTGTTTCACCAGGTTTATCAAACTTCCATTCTCTGTCAAAAGTTCCAGCATCTAACCAGTGATTGATACGATCCCAGTGCCATATATTTTTTGTGCCGATACTCCATCGGTACTCAGTATTTTTTGTTACCTGAGCATCTTCGTTTGGGTCAGCAGGTTGCCATGTCACCCAGAATGAATCACTGTTGCCATCCCACGCGAAAACATGACCCCATAGTGCATACTTCCCACTTTCTGGGATGTTGATTATGAATTCAACCCAACCTTTGTCGCCACCACCTGTTGCTGGCGCACCTTCCATCCAGACGTATTTTCCATCAGATGCCAGTTCGTCATCTGCAATAACCATTGGCGCCTGGAGTACGTTCGCTAATTCTGCTTCAAGTGCAATTTCAACATCAGCACCATGTCCTACAGATGTTAATAAAAATAATGTAACTATAAGCATTGAAAAAAGAATACCGTATTTCATTAAAAACTCCTTTCTGTTCAAAATATGTTAGGAAAAGAGGTTGAGATAACCTAAAAGGTTGTCTCAACCTAAGGCAACTATCTTTGCGCTTTAATTTTTCCCCACGTTGTTGTGAGTTTTTCTTGCGGTTCAACAGGTGTGACATCTTGGGGACCAGGGAAACGCGGATTGACATCTGCCGCATCTGCCGAGAGATTGTCAGTGATAAAGACAACATCTAATTTCGCCCCATCTTCTCGGACGGCAATACGTAGGGTTGTTTCTCCGGCGGGGAGTTCCCACTCTCTGTCAAAGGTTCCACCATCCAACCAATGATTGATACGATCCCAGTGCCACGCATTTTTTGTGCCGATACTCCATCGGTATTCGGTATTTTTCGTCACCTGCGCGTCTTCGTCTGCATCGGCAGGTTGCCACGTAACCCAGAACGAGTCACTGTTGCCATCCCACACAAAGACATGAGCCCACAATGCATAGGTGCCTGCTTCTGGGATATTGATTTCGTATTCTGCCCAACCTTTGTCGCCACCACCTGTTAAAGGTTCACCTTCCATCCAGATATATCTTTCGCCAGATGCTTCACCATCTTCGGCAATTACCATGGGTGCTTCAAGTGTGTTTGCCATTTCAGCCTCAATTGCCCGATCATAGCTGTAACTGATACCATTTGCCAGTAGTAAACCGATTATAAAAAGCGGACAAAAAAACAACATATTGTAACGCATAAATATCTCCTTTATATTTTAAATTCGGCACAAAATATGTGCCACCTGTCTGCCGTCATTTTCACATAGATGACGATCCTATTGGGCTTTAAGTTTGCCCCATTGTTGATATTGTAAAAGCGACGGTTCTATTGATAACATAGTAGAACTACGCTGCCATTTTGGTTGTGCTGCCCAAGCACCGTTGTCAATTAGTTCACGACGTTCGCTTCCGTCAGCATTCATCAGATGGATTACCCATCTCCCATCCTGTTCAGATTGAAAAGCGATCATGCTGCCATCCTGCGACCACGCTGCAACCGCTTCGTCTATTGGCGTATCAGTGAGTGGTTTTTTGTTACCACCATCCGCAGCATCCATTAGGTAAAGATCGAAATCTGCATGATTAACTTCCTGCCGCATTGAGGAATACACAATATGTTTTCCATCAGGCGACCACGCAGGATATGTATCCATCAAAGGTTGGTGCGTCAATCGGTGTTCCTTACGGGTCGTTATATTAATGGTATAGATGTCCCAATTTAGGCGACGTTTTGAATGAAAAACCAAACTGTTTCCATCAGGGGACCAAGACGGAATCTCATCTTCAAACGAGTTTGCAGTAAGGTTTTTCACAATACCACCTTCTAATACTAAAATATAAATATCAAAATGACCTTTGCGATTTGAGATAAAAGCAAGATATTTACCATCTGGTGACCATGAAGGTGCTTTATCTGTTGCCGGGTGGTATGTCAACCTTCTCTGATGCGTGCCATCAGCGCGCATCACATAAATTTCGTGATTGTCATCGCGCCGTGAGAAAAAAGCAATCTCTGTTCCATCTGGCGACCACATTGGATAGTAATCCGCTGCAGGATTAAGCGTCAGATTCACAGGCGACTTTCCAAGGGAATCTGTCAGATAGATCTCCCAATTTCCACTGATATCCGAAGCAAACGCAATTGGCACAGAATGCGGTTGGCTGAATGCGCTACCTATTCTAAATAAGAGTGCCAACATCAGAAAAAATACAATTAATATGCTAATAGGATTCGCATTTTTTGTCAATACTTTATTTAGCATTTGGTATATCAAAATTTACCATCGCGCACCTCAAAATGGGTCGGTTTTTGTAGTGTAGTCCCACCTATCCGAACCCATTCTGCTACCCATTCAATCATTTGACCTAAAGACACACACGGATACCCAAACAATTGATGACATAGCGAAGCATTGCTCAGCAGTGCTGTTTCTGCCTCTTCTCCCTCAAAATGGACAGATTTATTGAAAATTTCTCCAAAACACTTTGCTAAATATCGTATAGAAACAGTTTCCGGTCCTGTCACGTTGAGAATCAAAGGTGGACTTTGGCAGTGCGCAAAAGAACGCAAGGCGATAGCGTTTGCATCCCTTTGCCATATTACATTCACATTTCCCATCTCAAGAGAGATGGGTTCTCCTGTGTAAACTTTTTCTGCTATATCAAGCAGTATTCCATATCGGAGTTCAATTGCGTAATTCAATCGGAAGATCGCCATCGGTGTTCCGAATTGTTCCGAGAAATAGCAACATATTCGCTCCCTGCCGAGGCACGATTGAGCATATTCACCTATTGGCGCAACGGTAGAACTTTCTGTCGCACCGCCGCGTGAAATAGGCGTCAACGGATAGACATTGCCTGTAGAAAAAACAACCAATCGGGAATCTTGAAACTTTTCTGCTACCCGTCCCGGCATGTAAGTGTTCAACGCCCAAGTCAAATCCTCGTTCCCGGTTGAACCGAACTTCCTGCCTGCCATAAAAATCACATTTTGAACATAGGGTAAGTTTTGCAGACTGTTCTCGGAAAGCAGGTCCGCGACAATTGTATCAATTCCACTTTCATGCAGAGATTCTTGTATACCAGGGTTTGAAAAACGGGATACACCGATAACCTTTTTAGCCACACCCGAACAATCAATAGCACGTTTTGCCAATTTTGCAAGCGACGGTCCCATCTTCCCACCAACACCAAGAATAAGGATATCCCCTTCTAAAGAAGCGATTGCCGATATTACCTCAGTTGTTGGTTCTGATAAATATGATTCTAACTGCGATTCTGTTTTTATCAAAGGAATATAAAGAGTAAGAGAAGTAATAGAAAAACAAGTTAAGCTTTAGCCAACAACATAACACATCGTATCAACAGTGGTAAATTATTGAATAATTATACGCACCACAAGTAGGAGCGATCTCCGAATCGCGACCATGTCCAAAATGTTGAGAAAAACACGAAAACTGGTGGTTTGGGCTTTTGTCAAATGTTGTAGACAGTCTGATAGGAGCGTTCTGCGCTGAATTGCGTGCAGTTATTTCACTTTACGAAGGAGCACCTTACTCGGACTTTCCAAACTCAAGGTTTTGGCAAGGTCACCGTGGTTAATTGCTATCTTAAATCGTTGAGTAGAGGTTGAAAATCTTCCCAAGTATTCACCTTCGGGAACATCACCGTAGTTTTCAACGAACTTAATCTTGATTTTCTTATTTGTTTCAAAAGTCATCTCAAGAATATCTCCGAGTTGCCAACCACGCTCGTGAAAAACCTTAATTAATAGATCCGTAACAGCATTTCCATGGTCATCAATTTCAGTGATTGTAGCGGAAAGCTGCGTCATCTGAGTATTTTCTTGCACGCCTGCCTTTGTGCTACATCCGATAATCAATGCTATTTGCAGAAGAAAGAACACTACTGTCAATCCCCAGAAGGACAAACGACAATTATAGCGGAATGTCACAGGCACCTCCAATTAGATTATAGTTATTAAAATTCTATTAGTAAACACGCTCTATGCTGTCGTCTCACATCTGAAAGTATAGTAAAAGGTTTCGTCAATGTCAAGAAAAATCAGAAGTACCAAGATTTGTAAAAAAGAAATTGACAAACTTAATAGTTTTCTGTAAAATTGAGAACTATGAATTCAATAGAATTGACTAAAACACTTATCGGCTACGACACAGTAAGTCCTAAAAGCAACGTTGAGGTAATGGATTTCCTCACCGAAACGTTGGAATCTGTCGGGTGTGAAGTGGAGCGGGTTGAATATACCGATCCAGCAGGCACGTTGAAAGTTAATCTGATTGGTAGAAAAGGACGCAATACAGGTGAGCGTGGACTTGCCCTTCTCGGACACATAGATACTGTACCTGCCATCGGTTGGTCGGAAAACCCTTTTGAAGCACGGATTGTCGGGGACAAGATGTATGGACGCGGCAGCTGCGATATGAAGGGGAGTGTCGCATGCATGATTGAGGTTGCATCTCGGTACGATGCTTCTGACCTACATGCGCCGCTCTATGTCGTGATCACGGCTGATGAGGAGGTAGGATATTTCGGGGCACGTGCTGTTGCCGAAAAATCGGAGATGTTTAAACAACATAGATTTCCACAATACGGGGTTGTCGGTGAACCGACTGAATTGAAAGCCGTTTATGCACACAAAGGAGCGGTGAGGTTTTCTGTCACAGCACACGGACGCGCAGCACATAGCAGCACGGGTGAAGGTGACAATGCAAACCTCAAACTCATTCCGTTTCTTTCAGAAATGCGGGAAATCCACCAGGAATTGACTACCGATACACAATATTACAATTCTGAATTTACCCCGCCTTTTACAGATTGGAATATTACCATCAGCGATGGAGAGTGTACCGCGAATATTACCGCACCGCGAAGTGTATGTACTATTAACTATCGTCCGATGCCGGGTGATGATCCGCAGATATGGATAGATCGGGGACGCGATGCTGCGGAAAAATATGGGTTGGATTTTGACCTATTCATCAATGCCGGTCCCGTACGTACGGCTCCCAATGCTGATATCATCCAAGCGGCACTTGAAATCACCGGCGATACGAAACCGCATACCGTGGCGTACAGCACCGATGCAGCGATCTTCTCCAAGCACATGGAAACAGTTATTATTGGTCCGGGAAGTATCCTCCAAGCACATACCGTTGATGAATGGATGGCATTAGATCAGTTTGATAAGGGAAGCAGTATCTTTAGCCAATTTGTCGATCGGTTTTGCGTTTCATAGAGAATGTGCAGATAACATTGAGGTATTCAGTCTTGTAGGTCGGGTAGAGCAGAGCGAAACCCGACAGATAGTTCTGTTTGTAGTCTCGCAATTCATTGCGTCTCGGACATTTAAACGAGTTACGTCCGTTCAGGAAGTTCCTCAAAAAAGACAGCATCCGGTTTTACCCACTCAGCCTCACCATCTGCCCACACTTCGCGTTTCCAGATAGGCACAATCTGTTTCAGGCGATTCATAGCATATTGACATGCTTCAAACCCATCTTTGCGATGCGGGGAAGCAACCGCTACAGCCACACTCACTTCACCGATTTCCAACCTTCCCACGCGGTGAATCATGGCAACGCGATGAATACCCCACTTATCCGATATTTCTTCTGCAATTTCCGCCATTTTCTTTTCTGCCATCGGTGGGTATGCCTCATACTCAAGATATTTTGTCGGTCTACCACCTGTGTTATTCCGAACGGTGCCAAAAAACAGAACCACCGCGCCTGCATCCGGTGCCTCCACAGCCTCCCGAACCTCCGCACCTGTAATGACTTCAGCGGTTATCTTAAACATCTTTTCCCCCTGTTACCGGTGGAATCAATGCTACTTCATCGCCTTCTGTGAGTTCAGTGTTTTCGGTAGCGTATTCCCAATTGACAGACATTTGCATCACTTCGTAGAACTCAGCAATTTCTGGCCATTCTTCCTCAAGTCGTTTTAAAATCGTTTGGACGGTGGCACCTTCCGGAAGCTGCATCTCCTCTTCGGATCTATCTAACATTTCGTGGCATACGGCAAAGTATTTGACTGTAACCTTCATTAGGTCTCCTTTGCTGTCCTATTCTTAGAGCAATATATTTTGTAAAAGTATATCATAACAGTTGAATGGTGTCAAATTTAGCATTGAATTCGGGTGTGTAAAGTTTTTGTCACTTGTCTGTTACGGATTACGCTGATTCTGTAGGAGCGACCTCCCGGTCGCGACCAGGAGGTCGCTCCTACAGAAGAGTCCCAAGTCAATTCCCAACAAACTTGTGGCAATTGAGAAATCGGGGTTGAAAACCCCTTCAACAAGAAAAGAACGGTTAATGACAAAAACTTTACATACCCTTGAATTCTACCGAATTATCTGATAAAATAGAAACAGATGTGGATTAGAAAGCATAGTGACAAAACATGGACAGTATCATCATAAAAGGCATACGATTTCACGGGCACCACGGTGTTCCTGAAGCGGAACGCCAGGTCGGTGGGCATTACGAAATTGATGCGACATTGCGTTGTTCGCTTGTGGACGCTGGTAAAACCGACGCGCTTGAGAATACGATTGATTATGCCAGTGTCGTTGATCTCATTGTTGACATTGGTACACAGCAGTCATTTCAATTGATTGAGGCACTTGCAGAAACAATAACAACAGAGATTCTAAAACGATTCCCGATAAATACCGTCCAACTTACCGTCAAAAAACTCCACCCACCAATAGAACATCCGATTACCTACTTTGCCGTTGAAATCTGTCGTCAAAAGGAGTGAGAATGCGATTTATGCAACGGTTGTGCATCATCATACTATTATTTTTTCTAATTAACACCTTGGCGCAAGCAGATGGAAAGAGGACACAACTTTTTCCTGACTTGTCGGATGGACTCAATGTTTACCGTTACGATTGGGATGTTGAAACATGCGTCATCTATGTTGCTGAGATGTCGCGGGATAATCCAAAGTTACACTTTGAGGTAGCACTCGGAAATTCTCAAGTTCTTGGAAAAGAGACTGTGCGTTCTATGGCAAAACGCCGCACACAACGAGGTGATCGGCGCGTTGTTGTGGCAGTTAACGGTGGTTTCGGTGTTCTCGGTGATATAAGAGGTTACGGTGGCGTTTTAGAAAATCTACATATCCAAGATGGTGAGCTCATCACGCAACCTACAGATACTGAGGCCTGCTTCGGGGTAACCGACTCTGGTGAATTCTTGAGCACTCCTGTGCAAATGAAGGCAAGCATCCAGATAGGCACATATACACTGGAACTCGGATGTATAAATCAACGCAGACTTGATGGGTGTCAAGTGACACTATATACGCCAAGACTCGGTGAATCAACACATACGAACCGCCGCAGAGGTAGAGAAGTAATACTTAGTGGACTTCCACTGCCTTTAACACCAAATTACACACATGCCTATCAGGTAGAAAAGGTATCAAACGATGGAGACAGTCCTATTTCTAAAGATAGTGCTGTTCTTTGGATTAGTTCGCGCATAAAGGATGCTGGAGTTTCTCAGTTCAAGTCTGGGTCAGATGGTAAACTCACGGTGTCTCTTTCACCACCTGAGTGGCATAAAGTCCGCCATGCCATTGGTGGGCGACACCGACTTCTCAAAAAAGGAAAAATTAATCAGCAACTTGTGGATATGCACCGAAAAGAAAAAAAACATACCCCCGGTAAACGCAGCCAAGAACTAAACCTGAGCCATGAACCACGAACTGCCCTCGCTTACAATACCGACACCCTGTTTTTAGTTGTTGCTGACGGTCGCCAACCTAAATATAGCACAGGATTAACACTCTACGAACTTGCCAGCATTCTTATTGAACTTGGGGCAACTGAAGCAATCAATCTTGATGGTGGATCCTCAAGTACATTCATTGTTGATGGTGAAGTTTTTAATAAGCCTTCTGGACAGCGGGAGCGCGAGGTGCTTAATGCTGCTTTTATTACAATGGATTTGAAGTAGATACGTTCTCCTTATCGTTACATATCTATAGAAGCGATATCTGTCGCTGCACACAATCTCGGAGAAACATTTTGAGAACCTATTTTAGCCTAACGTACAGATTTCCAATAGTACTTTCTCTACTATTTTGTTCGGTTTTTGCTGCTAATTCAGCCGAAACACCTAAACTTTTAAGAGCGGTTCCGCTATCGCAGACAGCGATTCAACTTCAATTTGACGGGAAGTTGAAAGCGGAAAACGCTGAAATCTATCAGATCACACCAGATATTAAAATTGAATTTGCATGGCTTGATAAACGCCTGAATCGTGTTTTGCTACTTACTTCTCGGTTAGAGATAGGGAAAACATACCGTCTCACAATGCAAAATACGCAAACAGAGATAGACATAACACTACCCGCCGAAAACGAAATAACTTTCGGGGCGGGCGATTTGGTCACATTTTCTGGTGGCTTGCAGGATACCAGTCTGATTGTCAATAAAGACCGCAAGACACGAAACAACAACGTGGGCGCAGAACCAACGTTATCGTGTAATCCGACTGGAAACGTCTTTTTCGTCGCTTTTGACCTGTTTGATGCATTTGAAGATATGGGTATCCGTGAACCGGAACAAGTATTAGGGGCATCAATCAGTCTACACGCGCAACAATCTGATTCGGATACTCCTCAGACCGTTATTCTTCGTCGTGTCTTACTTCCGTGGCGTGAAGGCAGAGGCACTTCGGATCGCGCAAAAGAAAACGAACTTACTTATAACAGTGCATTACATCGCAACCTTCCATGGAATAAACCGCCTGCACAAGCCATGTTAGCGGGTATAGATGGTGATAATGAGAGTGATTACAACGGTTCCGATGATGTTGCACACCGAATTGATGGTGCTTTTGAGATTCAAGAGGGCGGGAAACGTTATACCTTCAAAGGTGATTTAATTACCGATGCAGTCCGATTTTGGGTGAAAAATCCTGATTACAACTACGGTTATCTTTTTGCTTTGCGGGATGGAAAAAGTGAGATTGCTTTTGCTTCAAAAGAAGTGCCTGATGAAAACCTACGTCCAGTGTTGACGATTCGGTATCAGACACAAGTAGCAGAAGAAGATATTCTGCCACGCTAAGTTTCTCTTATTTCGCGAACTCATGCGAAATCCACATCTTACACAAAAGAACAGGGAAGATTTTTATGAAAATTGCTTTGTATATTTTATCAATAGTCCTAACGGGATTGCTTGCTCTTTCTATAGTTGGCTGTGGGGATGAACCGTTGACGACAGAAATGGACACTATTGTTGAAATAGTCACCGAACCACCAATTCAAGAACCTATCGCACCGCAACCAACAAAACCTGTTGTACCACAACCAACAGATCCTGTGCAACAGCAAACAGGGTTTATAGTCATCTCCATTGAACCTACTCCAATTGCATCACCATCAATCGGGAGGCAACTGACTATCAATATTCGTATTAATAATTTAACACGATCTTTTACTGGTTACCGAATTGGTGTAGATTTCGACCCCACAGCACTGAGGTTTGTTAAAGCCCAATCTCGTGCGGATACACACAGGAATAACAACACCCTTGAAGTTATTCCAAGTGTGAGTAATGTAAATACGAACACTGATGGAACACATAGGGTGAATCTGGAGGCTGAGACTAAAGGTGGGGAAGCATTTGCACAAAATGGGACACTTGTAACAGTAACGTTTGAAGTTGTTGCTGTCAAATCTTCCACTATTCAGTTAAGTGATGTGGATATTTATTACCTTTTCACAGGCACACAAAGTAACATAAACGTAGTTAATGTTCCTATTAGTCTGAAAACCGCTACAGTTGATGGAAAAGTCTATGTACCTAAGTAAAGGTTCATAATTGAAGGAGTGTTGAAGTATTAATTTATATGATATTTGTGTGTATTTCACACAAATTTTCGTAAATGAACCAATGTCTGTTCCACCGCGCCAAGATTTTCCTCAATCAGCCGCTTCCCGATACGTCCAACCTCCGTCCGCTTTTCTACGTTATTTAGCCATTCTTTGAGGACATCCGTCAGTTCTTGTGAGGTCTGTACCATTTTCGCTGCACCTGTTTCCATTAGTAAAGCAGCTTCATAAGAATTCTGGATAGTGGGTCCAAATACAATCGGTTTTGCCATTGCTGCAGGTTCCATCACATTGTGGACGCTACCGTGAAAACTCCCTCCAACAAAAGCAATGTCCGCTAACTGATAAAGTTTTGCCAAAATCCCTACCGTATCAACAATGAGTATATCCGTATCCTGCAAATTCGCATCACTATTAAGTTCTGAGAAGCAACGATGTGTTATTTTTTGCTTATTCAGCTCTGCTTGAATTTCGGTTATCCGTTCTGATGTCGGTTCGTGTGGCACTAAAATTAAGTGTGGGTTATGCTCTGGTGTGTCTTTGCGAAGAAGGTGGTACGCCTCTAACATTACTTTCTCATCATCCGAGTATGTACTACCTGCAATGAGGATAGGACGACTTAAAGTCGTTTGTCCGGAGAAAAATTCTGCCTCAGGTTCTACCACGATTGCCCGTCGGTAAACCTGTTCATAACGGGTATCGCCGGTAACAACAACTTGGTGTTTTGAAGAACAGAGCTGCCGAAATCGAGCGGCATCCACTTCCGAAATAGCACAATGCAACGTAATATACCGATGTACACTTCTGAAAAAAGACCTCGCGAATCTGCCAAGACGTTTTGATACTGCAGGAAGTGTTCCAGCAATTACAACGATAGGAATTTTGTTTTTTGAAGCTTTCCAAACGAGATTAGGCCAAATATCGTATCTGGAAAAAATCAGACAAGTAGGTTTGATGAGATTTATCAAACGTTCTGCATTGCGAGGTGTGTCAAAGGGAAGGTAAACGGCTGCGTCAACATAAGAATAGTCTTCAACATTTGGTGCAACCGAGGGGGAAAAGAAAGTTAAAACAATTCGGACATTGGCATGGCTCGCTTCTATCAGCGGTTTTGCCTGCTCAAATTCTCCAACAGAGGTAAAGTGAAACCAGGCTGTTTTTTCTAAATTTCGCGCTTCACGGAGTTGACTGGTCAATTTATCAAACACCTGTCTCCGTCCAATGATACCTTCCCGAATCTTGCGATTGCAACACGCTGCCAAATGAAAACCGAAAAACATAACGGGAAGTGCAAACGTGTTGTAGACAAATCGCCAAAACATGATACTCTATTCAGTATGTCAGGTAGAGCGTATACGAAACCCGACATGTTCATATCGCCAAAATAAGAAACTCTGTTGGGAAGTAAATGCAGGTTTCTGACGCAACAAAATCCGCAGAAGCCTGCCGAAGCGATAATGCTCCGGCTCATTGCTTCTACATCGGGATTGGAAACCTCTCCAACAGTAATTCGTGATTAAAGTGCATCCAAGATTTTCTTCTTGAGCGCATCTTTAGGCATCGCGCCGACAATCTGGTCCGCCACCTCTCCATCTTTGAAAACAAGCAGCGTCGGAATGCTCCGCACACTGTATTTCATTGCTGTTTGACGATTGTCATCCACGTTGACCTTTCCGACTTTGAAAGTGTCCACATTTTCAGCGGCAAGTTCCTCTAAAATAGGTGCAATCATTTTGCAGGGACCGCACCACTCTGCCCAAAAGTCAACAACGACAGGTGTATCCGATGTAAGCACCATGCCCTCAAACGTGTCGTCTGTGATTTCAAAAGTATTTTCAGCCATCATAACTCCTTTACTTTGGATAATTGAAAACGATTTAGGTATATTCGCTACCACGGTTCCCAACTGATGTGGTGATTTATCAGAATGTTATTGACGCATCCACTGCCTTTTGATCTGGCAAGGTCGATAAACAAAACTTTCTTTCAGACGAATCAATATGTTAAATATGTTACCTTATTCAGAAATTAATTTCCACATATAATTATGCACTTTTTAATTTTAGGTAGGGTGCTGCTCCGTTTCAATTTAAATTTTTTGAAATGAGATTGATAAACTGGTATAGGAATTGTATAATTTAACGCATGATGATTGCGATAGTGGAGGGAAAGTATGAGTAAACCGCTAAAAGGATTTATTACTTACTCACATACTAATAGCGTAGAAAAGGATAAAATTGAAATGCCAACGGTAATTCAGACCAAAAAATCAGCAAAGTTAAGACAAGTTTTTTCGTTGAAATTCTACAGGTGTCAAATAGCCTAACGCCGAATGTGGGCGTTTCTGATTATAGACGTTTGTGATAAAATGCCCAATACGGGCTCTCGCTTCGTGGATGTCCTCATAGTCATTGAGGTGAACTTCTTCTTCCTTGAGAGTGCGGATAAGTCTTTCAGCATATCCGTTCTCCCAAGGATGTCCTCTACGGGCAACCGAAATCTTAATCCTATGATACTGCAACATTGAGACGTAAGCATTTGAAAGGGACTGAACGCCTTGATCAGAATGATGGATCTCTAAAACACTTTGGCGTAATGCTGTCTCTAACGGCTTCAAAGTCAGAGATTGCGTCAAGTGCTGACTGATATGCCAAGCTCTGACCATGCGCGTGAAGACATCCATAAGCAGACAACATATTGGCATCAGACTGCTTATCAGCAGGTTCAAAGAGGGTCGATGCATTTTCAAGAAGTGGTTCCGCTTCCACTTTGAGAGTTGTTCATCGCTGAGGTTGTGTCGCCGACACAATTCCGCTTGTGAACTTTCACCCGTAAGTGCCTCAGAACAACTTCGGCTTTAAACTCGGGGTGAAGTTTCTTCGTTTCGTTTCGCCATCGGATACTCCTTTTGAGTAGATGGATATTATACCACAATCTTGTCTTAGAGAGTGCCCCGAATTTCCGATGGCAGTACACGGGCTTATAAAGCCCTCTAACAAGAGAGATGAGATGGTTAACAGGGTTATTTAGTTTTATGAATTATTGGCTGATGAGTGTTACTGATAGTTTATTTCGTAGGTCGGGTGGAGCGATAGCGAAACTCGACCTCCAGATAATTATATAGAAATGTGAAAAAATATAGCAGAAAACCTAAAACTAAATAACCCTGGATGGTTAATACCAATATATTTACACACCCGTGGAAATGTGGTATAATCATAATGCGATTTTGAGAGCGGTGTAAAATGGTTTGAAACAGCATATAATCACGGAAAATCTCATAAATATAACAGAGAAAAATGATGAAGCGTTACCTATATTTCCTCTTACTAATATGTGCTTGTGCAATGGTTTTAGGGTGTCAATCGAAAGCATTTCAAATGCTAATTGAACCTCAGGAATGGGAGAACCTTGCGGTTGCGGAAGGCGTAACCTGCACTGCTCCAGAAATGATAGATGGCAACCTGAAAACAGTTGGGCACGCGAAAGGCAGATGGATTCATTTGACACTTCCTACCCGAAAAGCGATCCATCGTATTGTCATTCGTGGCACAAACATTACAGATGCAATCTTGTATAAGCAATTAGAAGGTGATGGCCGTTGGCAAGCACTTCTGGAGGTTCATAACAACCGAGGTAATGCAATTGAGATGCGTAGGAGTATTGTGGCACAATCATTACGTATCTATATCGGTGGCACCTCCGATGATAAACGCATAGCCTCCCAATATTCTCCTCTACATGGACGCATCATGCCACGGAAGGCGTTAGGTAAACCGTTCGCCCAGGAAATTGAAGTATACGGATTAATATCAAAGGATAAAAAATGAAACGTTTGATTTTTGAAGACATATATAGTTGGTCGGTATTTAGCGAAGCACGGCAGATTGATTTTAACGGACATCTATGGGTTAGGGACGATGGAAATATCGCCATAGATCCAGTTGCCATGTGTGATGTCGACCGTGCTCAATTTGAAGAACTTGGCGGTGCGAAATGGATTGTTATAACAAATCGTGACCATGAACGGGAAGCTGCTGCATTTCAAGAATGGACAGGCGCTGAAGTGATTGTGCATGAAGCGGATGCCGATTCGCTTGAGATTAAACCGGCCCGGACAATAAATGATGGCGAAACTATTGTGCCCGGTTTACGGGTTGTGCATCTCCCGTTTGGGAAAAGTCCAGGGGAAATAGCACTCCATTTTTCCGAGAAAAACGCGATCCTTTTTGGAGATATAGTTGCTGGTGAACCGATGGGACGTTTAACACTACTCGCGGATGAAAAGTTAGAAGACGCACCGAAGGCAGCAATGCAACTTCGCAAGGTGTTAGCATTACAGTTCAACGCAGTCCTCGTCGGAGATGGACATTCTCTATTTAGGGACGGACGACAAGAATTGGTGGAGTGTCTGCAGGCACGGAGCGATATTTATATTAATAGAATCAATATTGATGAAATTGAGTGGGCGCATAGGGAAGCACCACACCCTTACGGTTTTGAATATAAAGACATTGATCCGCTCATCGGTGCGAAAAACATAGGTTATTGTGTTTACCGTCTGCAACCGGGTAAAGCGAGTTTTCCGATGCACTTACATCACTTTGGTGAGGAAATGTGCCACGTGATGGAGGGCATCTGCACACTCAAAACCCCTCGTGGAGATATGGAAGTACGGCAAGGTGATTTTATTGCGTTTCCTCCTGGTCCCGTCGGCACACATAAGTTCGTAAACGAAAGTGATGCTCCAGTTATACTGTTTATACTCGGCACTACCACGCCACATGATGTAAGCGAGTATCCGGATTCCAATAAGGTTTTACCTTATGTGATTCGGGAAATTTATCGGAAAGGTGAGAGTCTAAATTATTTTGATGGTGAGGTGGAATAGTTAGGTATTCTTACCTTTTACCCTGCGTGCCTCTTGATTTTCTTTTGCCCGTGCATCTTCAAGTTCGGGTTGGACAATAGTATGCAAGGCATCCTCTAATCCACTACGTATTGCAGCATATTCAGGATTTAACGCCAAATCATCGTTTTCCAACGGGTCAACGTTTATATTGAACAGCTGCGGTTGGCTTCCGACGTAATGACACAGTTTGTAATCCCCACGTTTGAGCATAAAACCTGCATTCAACATGCCCATGTGATGATATTCTGATAACACAGCGCGTGTCGTTTCATCTGTTTGATGTTGGGCAATTTCCAGCAGACTGTCACCCGATAAATCAGGCGGTTTCTCCAGACCTGCTACTTCCAATAATGTTGGTAAGACGTCTACCAAAGAGACGTTTTGCTTTACACGACCAGCCTTACCTGAAGGCAGACGTAGCATAAGCGGCACTTTTACTGCGGATTCGTAAAAACACTGCTTTTGCCAAATGCCATGACTCCCTGCCATTTCACCGTGATCACTTGTGTAAATGACAACTGTGTTTTGATGTAATTGCGACGTATCAATTGCGTCTAATATCCGTCCAATTTGTGCGTCAAGAGATGAAACAAGTGCATAGTATGAGGCTAAAGCACAACGGACGGTGTCCTCTGGTGGCGGGATGTCATTTCGCCATGCCCAACGGTGGTGCTGTATCACTGGGTGTTGAGACTCCAGCGGTTCGTTCCATGTGTCAGGCAGTTCAAGCGTGTCTGGATCGTACCATGATAAAAACTCAGGTGGAGCAATCAGTGGAAAATGTGGGTGCATGTATCCGCAATAGAGTAGGAAAGGTTTATTGTCTTGTGAAGCAACTTTTCTGTGAAGGTAGTCCACTGCTAAGTCGGTAACCTTTTGGTCGTATCTTGTGTGTTCGTGGTCTCCCGGACCGCATTCGGTAACGTGTGAATTTGAACCGCGCCGATCATCCGGCGTACGTCTCGGTGGATTGCCTTTTGTGTTGCGCCACCGAGGCAGATCATCTAATAAGCGATCAGAAAAACCGAGCAATCGATCAGTTCCATTGAAATGTGTGCGTCCACATAATACGGTCTCATAACCCGCCTCTGCCAAATAATCTCCCCACGTTTTGTGTCTTCGATCAAGTATTGCCCCCAAATCCCACGTTTCAATCTGATGCGGATAACGTCCTGTGAGCATGGATAAACGTGAAGGTGTGCAAATTGGACTGTTGCAATACGCGTTATCATAAGTGTAACATTGTTCGGATAGACGGTTAAGATGAGGCGTACGGACAACTGGGTGTCCGCTATTCCCCATCACACTGCCAGTGTGTTCATCTGAAAAAAGAAAAACGATATTCATTCAGGTTTGGTATACGTCAGGGAATTCGGTGACGGTCAAGACATAATTGTTATAATTGCGATGGTATGTTCGTAGTAAAGGCTGGTGAGAAAACCAGCCTTATGTTTTTGGGACAAGAATGATCGCAGAATCTTTGTTTAATCATCATCGTCATCATCGTCATCATCGTCATCATCGTCATCATCGTCATCATCGTCATCATCGTCATCATCGTCATCATCGTCATCATCGTCATCATCGTCATCATCGTCATCGTCATCGTAGTCATCGTCATAACGAAGGTTCGGAAAGTCCGCTGGGTCTTGCTGATTTATCCAATCTTTGAAGAGTTGGATTTGAGCATTCGTCAACGGAGGACCGTCCGGAGGCATTCTCCCTGATACGATTTCTTCAATAATATCGCTGCTTCGGGCATTACCTGGGACAAATACATCCTCGTCCTCTGCGCTTCTTATGAAAGTTTCATAAGTTCTGAAGTCAAGGTCGTCAGGTCCATTAGCGTTGTGACAACCAGAGTATGCACATCTCGCTGTGAGGATAGGCAAGAGATGCTGTTCAAAGGAAACTGGCTGGCCAGGTTCCGGAATTTGCGGCTGAGGTGTTTCATCGACTGGCGTATCAGTGGTTGCCGCTTGATTATTAATCCAATCAGTAAAAACTTGTATTTCTGCATCACTCAATTTGGGACCACCAATCGGCATTCTGCCTGAAACAATTTCTGCGATAATAGAACTTCCTTGAGCATTACCCGCGATGAATACGGGACCTCCATCCCCACCCTTTATGAAAGCTTGATATGTGCTGAAATCAAGGTTTTTAGGACCTCCCGCGATGTGGCATCCTGCAAACGCACACTTCGCTGTGAGGATGGGCGAGAGGTCCTGTTTAAAGGAAGTCTCAGCGTTAGTGATTTCGCCACCATCCATAGTGGGAAGTTGCACGGAAGGTTGTTGATTTCCAGATAAGATATTATCGAGTAAGATATTACTTTGTTCATTATCACACGCAACCAAGCAAAGTAACAACCCTACGGTAAGTAAGAAAAACTTCTGTATATTTACAATCATGATAGACCGCCTTCTTATGCTGTTTAAAATGGGAATAATATTATAGTGTTGTCACGTCCAAAGTTCTTTCATCGTACATCCCTATAGAATTTGAACAAAGGACATTTAACGTGTGCAAATATTGTGCCACTCTTTACAGCAAGTAGATGTTGCTACCTTGGTAAAATTATTTGATTTTTCTGTTTCAAAAATGGACATTCCTGTTCAAAAAATGGACAGGGTAGGTAATCATCACCCAAAAAACAGAAAGGTAGAATAAAAAGAAGGTAATCATCCGATGGCTCTTTCATTTATAGAATTAGTATGGACATTGCTATAAGGTTCCGACCTCTTTTTATTATAGAACACCAATATGAACAAGTTTTCTTCTACTTGTTCCATGTGTTTGCAAAAGAGATGTTTCTCAATGATATACTTAGCAAATGCCACTGTCCAGAAATAGGTGGGGTAGAAGAACGAACCTTTATCAGGAATTGTGCTGTGTCCTCCTTTTAAACCAGTCAGTGCATCGTAGCGATCCAGAAAAGCCGCTTCCCCCGCTCTCTTGATAAATTCATCATGCATAAACACAACAAAAAGACCGTTATTTGATAAAATCTGTTTTAGTTGAACTGTCATATTCTCCAACGTCTGATATGATACCTCAACTATATTTGAAGGGAGTAGCGCAAGATCGAAAGAATTCTCCCTATAAGGCAGAAAATTTATATCCCCGATATTAAATTGACATTGACTCTTTCTTTTATGTGCTACCTTTTTGGCATGGCGGAGTGGAATTTCTGCACAGTCGATGCCGGTTGCTATCGCGCCCATGCCTTCCATCGCAAAGGTGCAACGTCCTGCATTACAGCCTAAGTCCAATGCACGCATACCGGGTTGTATCAGCTTACATAAGTGTTTTGCATATCTATCAACAACAAATTGCGATTTTGGATTATCAGGGTCAGTTGTCGGGTGAACACCTGATCCGTTGTATAATTTCTGGATCGCATTAATTGTATCCATATTTGCTTTTCCCTTATCTATGAATTATATAAGATTTACGTAGTCTAATCGTTTTAGGCGTTACAATGTTTGTAGTAGCACAATTCATTATGTGTTCTTTAGCGATTCAAACTTGTGTAAGTCCTACTGTATTTTTAAGGTATAAAATTGAAGCAGAATTAATGGTTGAACTGTTATCTGTTGATAGGTTTCCTCTGTAACAGGTTCTGAGAAGAACGGAGCGAAAAACGCGTCTGCGGTTTCCAAAAAGGCGGACATATCTATACCCATATAGTTTTGTGCTGCACCACCAGATTCAGAAACAACCTGTCGTAATTTAGCGCGTCCTGCTGTAGAGAGCGTGCGTAACGGTCGCAGCATTCGCATGTGGTATTTGATTAGTGAAGCAGACACCTGAATTAATCCTTGTAAAAAGAGACGATATGTATCTTCTGCTTGATGCCACAATCCTTCCCATGCTTCGTGTGCTTCCCACCAATATGCAAAGTTGTAGAGATCAACACCGTATAGATATGCCTCGTTCTGTTTCCATTCTTCTGGTGGAAGCGGTGTGTCGTCAAGTTCTTCTTCTATGCCGTAACTGTGTCCGAGCGGATCGCGAATTGGGTGGGGTGTAACGCCTGGGATATGGCGGTATGGTGGAAAGGGATTTTGTGGACAATAGCGGTGCCAATTTGGATCAAAAGGTTGGGGTTGTTTGTGAATGTCCATTTTTACCGTAGTAAACTTATAATTATTGATACATTTGGTCTCTTAGGCAATTTCAAACATGCGACTGTAATGTAAGAGGCACAATGAATTGCGCGACTACAAACGCCACAAATCTAAGGATATGTTTAATCTTTTAGATTTTACTATAAATTCAGGATTATCTCCCCACGCATAAGTAATGGAAGCCGGCAGCCATTGCTTCTTGCGGTGAAAAGACGTTGCGTCCATCAATTAGGATCGGTGTTTTCATCTGTTTAGCAAGTTTGCGTAATTCCAGCCTATGGTAAAGTTCCCATTCAGTGACAAGAACAAGCGCATCTGCATCGTGAGCGAGTCGGTACACATCTTCAATAAAGTCAACAGAGATTTCGTTCATGGCTTGCTGTGCGTTTGGTATGGCTATTGGGTCGTGTGCGCGGACGTTTGCACCTTCTGCCACGAGTTGACGAATGATATCAAGTGAGGGCGCCTCTCGAATGTCATCTGTATTTGGCTTGAATGCGAGTCCAAGAATTCCAATAGTTTTGCCGTTGAGTGTTTTCAAAACGGTTCGTAACTTTTCCACGATTCGTTTACGCTGTTCAAAGTTAACCGTTCGTGCAGCTTCTGTAATAGGCATTTCGTATCCTGCTTGTGTAGCAACACTCAATAAAGCAGCGGTGTCTTTTGGGTAGCAGCTGCCCCCCCAACCTAGACCAGCGCGAAGGAATCTGTGTCCGATGCGTGAGTCAAGCCCGATACCACGCGCAACTTCTGTTACATCTGCACCGACATCTTCACAGAGACCGGCAATTTCGTTTATGAAGCTAATTTTTAGTGCCAAGAACGTATTGGCAGCGTATTTAATCATCTCCGCACTGTTTGGGTCTGTCGTCATCATCGGTGGTAGATGGTAAGCGGCAGGACGAGGTAAAAAAGTTGGCGGATCAAATGTCTGCTCCAATATTGGTTGATATAGATGTCGTAAATCATCTAAAGCATCATTGCTGTTTGCACCGACGACAATCCGATCTGGATAGAACGCACCTTGCAGTGCTAAACCTTCCTGCAAAAACTCTGGGTTGGATGCCACCGAAATATTACCCTGCATCTTGCGTTCTGAAAAGACATTTTCAACCACTTCTGCGACCCGTCTATTTGTGCCTATCGGCACGGTGGATTTGATTACAAGGGTATAGTGCCTATCTGGACGACATACTTCTGCGACTTCTCTTGCTGCTTCTTCAACATGCCGTGTATCCGCTTCTCCACTCTGTTTTGGAGGTGTGCCAACTGCAATCATAATAAGTTCTGCGTCTGGGACTACCTCGGCAACGTTCGGTGTAAAACGGATCGTATGACCTATTTCGTCAAGAAGAGACTGAATACCGGGTTCATGGATAGGACTTTTCCCTTCTTGTAAAAGACTCAGTTTACTGTTGTCTTTATCTACTGCGGCGACATCGTGGTTAAGGTAGGCGAGTACCACTGCTGTGGTCAATCCGACGTATCCTGTTCCTATAATTGTAATTTTCATGTTTTGTCTCAAACGAAACGCGTTCTTTGCCAAATTAGTCAAGGTACTGGAGGAATTGACCGATATGAGATTTGAAATAATCGTGTTTTTAAGATAACATGTAGATTATAGCATATCTGTTGTTTTGCGTCAGTTATAATATGCCGTAAATTGTATGTAACATAACCATTTATGGTAGATTTTAGCATTAATTAGACATTACGGGTTTGTAGGAGGGAGCTCTGATTCCCGACTCCTGACACAACTCGCAATTTTAGTGTATACAGAACACTGGAATATACAACTCTATCTGTTTTAATGACTTCATGCCGAATAATGACTCCCAACCCCAAACATCCCTCCTTAAAAATGTCCTTCTTATCACACCTTTAAGTCTCATGGGACGTGTTGGCACATTTCTTATCGGGGTTGCGCTTGCCAATTGGTTCGGCGATACCGTGGAGATGGATTTTATCTATTATTACTGGGGTATTGCTGCATTTTTGATTGAATTACTCAGTGCTGCTTCGGCATATTCTGTCCTCGTTCCATTGTTAGCAGAAGCGCGCGCGAAAGGTGAGACTGAAGCGCAACGTTGCGTACAATCCGTTCTTTCCTATTATATCAGGCTAATGCCGTGGCTGTGCTGCCTATTAGTTGCGATTTCATGGGGAATCTCACAACTCTTTTTTCTAAACGCGGGACTTACGACTTCTGCTGCGATCAGCATCGTGTGTGGCTTCCTCATCTTCGCGGTAATTGCATCTTTTCGTTGGATGCTCAAGGCGATTTTAGACACCTATCAAGTATTTCATCTACCCGTAATTGTGCAAGGATTCCGTGCTGTTCTTGTAATTGGGACTATCTTTCTATGCCAACCGTATATGAGTTGGTTTAGTATTCCGATTGCTCTCATCATCGGCGAACTGTTTCAAACAATAATTCTATTTCAACGATGCGGTGTTCTCTTAAACCTACCTTTACGCCACTTATTTAAAATGACACGAATCCACTCGGATGTAGATGGATTTCCATACACTAAACAGTTCTTGCGACAATGTTTACTGATGATGGGTGCAGCTACATCAGACGGATTAAATCCAGTTATTGACAGAGGTATGGGAAGTTCACTCGGTGCGAGTTCGGTTTCAAAACTTGACTATGCTTTCCGCTTGTGTGCTATTCCTGAATCGCTCACAAACGTGACGCTTCCTGTTCTGCTTTCACATTGGGCAAAGATCTCTTCATCAGGTAATGAAAAGCAGTTGCAGCAGAGTGTATGGAGAGGTGTTATTGTAGTGATCGTTCTGATGGTGCCGTTTTTGGTCGGATTCTACGTATTTCGATCAAATATTGTAGCACTATTATTTGGGCATGGAAGATTGTCTGTAGCGGCACAACAACATATAGCTTCCCTGCTTGGTGTTTACCTAATTGGAATGCTGCCAAGACTAATTAGTAGGTTGTTAATTCGTGCGCATTTGGCATGTCAAAACCATTTGACAGTTGTCACAGCAACGCTCATCAGACTCGTTATGAATCCGTTTCTCAATTGGATTTTTATGCAGTATTGGGGCTTGGAAGGGATTGCATGGTCAACGGCGTTGCTCTCTTATCCAATCCTTGCGTATATTGCGATTGAATTTTGGCAAAAAAACTAAACCTCTGAAAAACGCTCTGGGTAATTAGATGTGATACCTTGCACTCCGAAGGTCCGCATCTGACGCATAAGGTCTATATCGTCTACTGTCCAACTCCATAGTGCGATACCACGTCGACGCACTTCGTATGCGAACTCCTCAGTTATTAGTTGGTGATTGACGTTGAGTAGGTTGCTTCCGAGTGAACCGAGTAGTTGACACAGTTGGATGGGATGTGTGTGTCCGTTGCTATTTCCGATAAGCCATCCAGTCGGAATGCGTGGCTCTAAAGCGCGGACGGTTTTCAGAACAGAGGTGTGAAAAGAGATAATAACAGTTAATTCAAGTAGATTCATCTCTCGAATTTTTTGGACAACAGCCTCGGCTATAGTATCATCCTTTATTTCTAAAAGGGCAATCGCACTGTCTGTAATACATGTTAGTGCTTCGGCAAGCATCGGTACTTTTTCACCTTCAAACTCAGGATTGAACCATGCGCCAGCATCCGCTTGCTTAATGCTTTCTAAGGTTGTTTGTTTAATCGGACCGTTCAGGTTTGTTGTTCGATCCAGGGAAGCATCGTGTATGACAACAATTTCACCATCAGCGGTGCCGTGCAGGTCAAGTTCAACAGCATCTACACCGATTTCAATTGCTTTTTTGAATGCTGCAAGTGTATTTTCTGGGGCGATACCTGATGCGCCACGGTGTGCGATTCGAATCCACGAGTCCATAACACGCTATTTCCTGCTATTTATGATTACCGTGCTGTTTTATTTTTTTTATGAGGGTCGTTCGACTGATACCGAGTAATTCTGCAGTTTTGCTATGATTGTCCGAGCATTCATCTAACGCGAGTTCAATGAGTGCTTTATCCAACAATGCGACAACATCATCGTAAAGTTGTTGGCTACCTTCAGCTATAGCGGTTTTCGTAACTCCTCGTAAAACAGATTTAAGAGAGGTTTCCAACTGTGAGGAATCAGGAGTGGTAGGACTGTGTCCTGTGTGTATTTCTTGAGGCAAGTCATCTGGCAGGATAACATCTGATCGGGAAAGCGTTGCTGCACTTCTGAGGCAGTTTTCTAATTCTCGGACATTACCGGGCCAGGCATAATTTTGTATCAGTTTCATCCCTTCTTCTGAGATGCCGCGGATGGGTTTGCCGAGTTCGTCTTGGATAAGTTGTAGGAAATGGGTGACAAGCAACGGAATATCTTCCTGTCGTTCTCGTAGAGGTGGTAGATGGAGCGATATACGTTTGAAGCGGTAATAGAGATCAGCACGGAATTCTCCAAGTTTGACCATTTCTCCGAGTTCCTGATTAGTCGCAGCGATAACGCGCACATCTACCTTAAGGGTTCGCGTGCCGCCTAACCTTTCAATCACTTGTGTTTGCAGTGTGCGTAGCAGCTTCACCTGCAAGGCGGGACTCATGTTAGCCACTTCATCAAGAAAAATCGTGCCACTATCTGCTAATTCAAATCGTCCGGGTTTTCCTTGCGCTTTAGCGCCTGTGAATGCGCCTGCTTCATAGCCGAATAACTCACTTTCTAACAGTTCATCTGGAAGTGCTCCACAATCAACTGGGACGAATGGTTTATCTTTCCGCTCACTCCCTACATGAATTGCCCGTGCGACAAGGTCTTTTCCTGTTCCCGTTTCACCTTCAATTAGCACTGTTGTGGCGTTGCTTGCCATCACCCCGATGAGTTTGTAAATTTCGCGCATCTGTTCGCTTTTTCCAACGAGTCGATGTCCACGTTGCTCTGTTGGAGAATCGCTGTCAGTTTCAACAGGCAGAGTACTTCGGACAGACTGTGTCCGAAAAGCGCGTTCAAGCACGCCTTTCACGACATCTAAATCAATCGGTTTTGGGACGAAATCGAACGCCTGTAAGCGCATTGCTTCTATTGTCGTCTCTACATCGTCGTAAGCAGTAATTATAATCACAATTACCTGCGGATGGTTAGTTTTAATTTCTGCTAATGCCTCCAAACCACTCATTCCGGGAAGTCCGACATCAAGCAAGATTACATCCGGTTTGTCAGATGCGATGCGGCGCAAACCTTCTTCAGCACTGTTCGCTATGGTAGGGTTATAACCTTCACCATCAAGGAACTGCTGAAATGCCCAACAGATTTTTTCATCGTCGTCAATTACCATAACATTTTTCATGATGTACGCCTTCATCTGTTTTGCACCTGATATTTTTACCGTTTTCCACCCTCTATTGAAAGGAGGAATTTTTTCCCATCGTCGCTCATCTCAGGCTCATCCACCTCTGCCGTCTGTTCCTCAAGTTTTTTCTTGAGGACAGGATAAGAATCCACGATAGGAGTTTCACTAAGAGATGTTAAGGTTGGTTTACGTGCTTCTGCAGCTGTGATTACTTCAACGAGTCGTTCATTTTTTCGTGCTATGTATCCCGCATCGCGTTCTTTGAAATCTGGCAAAACCTTATCGGCAAATAGTTCTAACGATTCGCATATATCTTCATGTTGATTCATACCTGCTTGTTGAATGAAAACGACCTGATCAACGCCCGCGTTCTCCATTATTTCTAAATGTTCACGAACTTGGTCGGGCGTGCCGATTCCCGCGCGTGCTTCAGCGGGGTCTTGTTCTGATTGTTTATACAGTTTCCAAATATCTGTTTCTCCCGGAACTTGTGAACCGTTATAATAGTAATGTGCAAGTGCAAAGCGGAAGAAACGGAAGCCATCTAAACCGCAAGCAAGCGCAACCTCCTCATTTTCATGGCAAGAAAAACCTGATACCATCGCGATGTTTGGGTTCACTCTTTGTGTTAGCGGGGTGCACTCATTTTCAAAGATTTCGTAATACTCTTCTACCCAGAATTTAGCTTCGTTTGCATTAACAAACGCGAAAGTAAGTGCGCCTAATCCGTATTTGGCGGCGTATCGGAGGCTGTCTCGGCTGGAACAGGCTACCCATGGCGGCGGGTGTGGTACTTGCAGTGGTTTCGGAACGACATTACGAGGCGGCATTGAGAAATGTTTCCCGTCATAGCCTGCATAGGGGGACTGCGTCATCATTTTGGCAGTTTCGCGCGTGCATTCTTCCCACATCTCGCGTTTACACTTTGGGTCAACGTTGAATCCGCCGAGTTCCATGTGAGATGCAGACTCGCCTGTTCCCCATTCTACACGTCCGTTTGATACCAAGTCGAGCGTTGCGATGCGTTCGGCAACACGTGCGGGGTGGTTGTATGCTGGCGGCATCAGCACGATACCGTGTCCTAACCGTATCTGCTTTGTACGCTGGCTGCATGCTGCAAGAAATACTTCTGGCGCTGAAGAATGTGAATACTCTTCAAGAAAATGATGCTCTACTTCCCAGATATAGTCGAATCCGAGTTTGTCTGCCAACTCTACTTGTGCTAACGCGTCTTGAAAAAGTTTGTGTTCAGCGCTTTCATGCCATGGACGGGGAATTTGGTGTTCGTAAAACAACCCAAATTTCATGCCTTTATGTTGTTTCCTTTCTCGTATTTGTCCGTAGTGCTCTGTCCATACAAATTCGTTGTTTAGAAGTTGCGAGCTGGAACTCGCTCCTACAGAAGAGGTTTACTACGATTTAAACAATTAGTTCTACTTTTCGAGTGCCTGCATTTCTGCTTCTGTTAATTGCCATTCAAAGATGTCTAAATTTTCACGTAGGTGTGGTTCTGAACCAGATTTTGGGATGACAACTATTTCTTTTTGTATTAGCCATCGCAATGCGACTTGCGCTGCAGTCTTTCCGTGTCTGTTACCGATTTCTGCTAATTCCGTATCTCCAGCAAGGTTTCCTACAGCGAGCGGTCTGTGGGCAGTGATAGGGATGTTGCATGTTTCGCAATGATTTCGCAACGCTTCTTTGTTATTGCGAACATGGTATTCAACCTGATTCGTGCAAATTGGCAGTTTAGATACCTCACACGCTCGGTCAACTTGAGCAATGCTAAAATTACTGATGCCGATGCTTTTCACTTGACCTGCATCATAGATTTCTTGAAAAGCACCGAAAGTTTCTTCAAAAGGCACAGTATCACTTGGCCAGTGGATTAGCAATAGATCAACATAATCCATCTGCAAATCATTTATACAGACCTCAAACTGACTTAACACATCGGCATGTTTCAGATGGGTATGCCAAATTTTGGTTGTAATAAACAGATCATCCCGTTCAACGCGAATATCTTGCAGTGCTTTTCCAATCTGCCGTTGGTTTTCGTACATCCACGCCGTATCAATATGGGTATATCCCATTTCAATCGCTATTTTGATAATTCGTTCGCACTGCCTGCCTTTTAGTTGCCAGGTGCCTAAGCCTAACATCGGCATTTCGTGTCCTGAGGCAAGTTTGACGTTTTTCATAACTACTATGCGGGTTTTGAAGCAGATACCCAAACACTCCTTTTTTAAATGCATGATAGTCAATTTTGGGAAAATGTCAAGGGAAATGTGATGGTTTGTATGTAAATATTTTGTCAAGATGTATCGCTACTGGTTCCAGAGTCATTCAATTGTCGGTTTATAACCCGTTTTAGTCGAAAGGGCGCGAGCTGGAGATCACTCCTACAGGAAGAGGTTTTATGGAAAATTGAATGCCTCTGCTACTGGTTCGGAAATTGATCCTACAGTAAATCAATAGTCGCGATTCGGGGATCGTAATACAAATGTAAGAGGCGCAATGAATTGCGCGACTACGAACGCGGATAATCTTGTTAGAGGGCTTGCAAGCCCTCTAACAAGATTATCCGGTTTTTGAAAGATGAAAAAAAGTTGACAAATACTTGGGGATCGTGTATACTATATTATTATGCATTAGGTCGAGTGGTGGAATCGGTAGACACAATGGACTTAAAATCCATCGCCCATAAACAGGCGTGAGGGTTCAAGTCCCTCCTCGACCATATTGATTTCTTAGCGCAGGGTAGAGCAGTCTGGTAGCTCGTCGGGCTCATAACCCGGAGGACGTGGGTTCAAATCCCACCCCTGCAATCTTTTTCTTTCCTCACAAATTTTTCCCACCTATAATACATATTTCAATTAACGATGTCCTTTGATAGGTGCTCTTACAAAGTTCGCCTACCGGTGTGTTTTCGTATGCATTTATTTGGGATTAGTGTAAGACGGTTACATCGTCCGGAGGATGCACTGGGTAAGGGCTAATGTCGTGGTCGCCACCCAGCGAAATACCGTCAACCATAACGATCTTGTCTGATAGCGCGGATTGGTGCATCGCGAAAATAGTTTGGAGGATGTGCAGGTTACTACGCCCATCTGTAAGCGGCTTTTTGCCCGCTTGCAAACATTCAAGAAAATGAACCATTGCGTTGCCAAAGGCATCAGGAAACCAAGTCCCCTCAATTTCAGGTTTAATCTCCCGTGTCTCAGGTTCTGTGAGGTGAACAGTCATATCAACGCTATTTCCATAAATAGCGCCTTTAGTACCTTGAATTCGGATTTCTTCGTGCGGATGTTGGAGATTGTGACCAGAATTCGCGAGTAATGACCAATTACATGAAAGCAATCCTTTTATTCCGCTGCGGCATTTGAAAAGCGCAACAGACATTGCTTCACCTTCTTCAACGGAGCGGTTGTGTCCGTGTGCTTGGCAATAAACGCTCTCAAACTCTCCAAACCATTTATGGACAAGACTAATATGATGCACTTGCATTACGGGAATAAGATGTTTGCCCGGATAGCCAGTGTAAAATCCGTTACAGGTGATGGAAATGTGGTAGATTTCACCGAGGTGTTCAGCGTTTATGTAGGGTTCAATGGCAAGAAATCCAGGAACAAAGCATGAATTCTGATTTATCATGAGTTGCACATTGTGCTTCTCACAGGTGTCTACCATTTCAACGGCTTGGGGCATCGTCATTGAAAAAGGTTTTTGGCAAAATATGTGTTTTCCTGCTTGTGCTGCGGCGTTCACAATGGGAGAACGTATCCACGGATGAACTGCCATGTCAACGATATCCACGTCTGCATCAGCAATCAGGTCGACGATACGGGTATACCGTTTATGGATGTCAAATCTGTCGCCTGCATCGTTTAGTCGTGCTTCGTCTTTATCGCAAATTGCAGCGACACGTAAGTTCTTGCGTTGATAGCCGAGTAGATGTGTCTGTCCTATCCCTAAGCCTATTAACCCGATGCCAAAATCTTGCAAGTTTGCCATGTGTTTTGTGATTTCTTGATAGAGAAGCAGACGATCTTACGTTATAAACACAGAATCTCAAATTCCTAATCCATCGTCAATTTCCTGTTGATAAGTATTGATGGATTCGTCAAGCATTTCGTCCAAGTGAACAATTTGCCCAATAGCACCAGATTCAAGCATAGCGTAAGAAATGGCAACGGAACGAGTGCCTTGATACGCATCAACTTCAATGGGGTGGTTACCAGCAATTGCTTCAGCGAAATCACCATACTCAATTGCGATGATTTTTGCGTCAGTGTCTGGGAAAGGGAAATTATATTGCCACAAGCGGTCACCACCGAGCAGGTCTGTCGTAACGGCATCAAGACGAAAATCTGGTACGAGGTCTAATAATTTTTCATCGTTAATCGTTCCTTGCCCATCAATCTGTAGGGAGATAACTCCACCACTTCTGTCCCCTGGAAGTGTCATTGAACCTTGCGAACCGTGTATTTGTCTGAGCCAACTACCTTGCCCCCACGCGCCGTGGTCCTCAATATATTGTCCGACGACTCCGTTTTTGAAAGTCAACGTTGCGTACGCTGCATCTTCCGCAGTCGCCTCAAACTCAGCAGGCATTTTGCGTTGCCATTCTGTATAGACCCCCGCAGGATTTGATCCAGATTCACCAGTCACTGCAGCTGGATTGTGTCGAATCGGTTCATGAAGTCGGGTTTGTGCGTAGACGGTTTCAACTTCACCGAGTAGATACTCAATCATATCAGCATAGTGAACACCCACATCAAGTAGGACACCGCTTTGATCCTTTTGATGACGCCAAACAGAGATAAGCATTCGGTTTGAACCGCCAATCGCATGATGGACAAGAAAGCGCGGTTTTCCAATGACTTCTGCATCAAGCAGTGCTTTGGCAAGTCGATTGATCGGGTCGCGCCGATAGTTTTCTGCCACGCTCAGCACAGCATCAGATTTTTCTGCTGCACGACGGATTAAGTTACACGCGCGCACGGTTAACCCCATCGGTTTTTCAACCATTGTGTGCCATCCGCGTTCAAGTGTTTCAACAGCCACAGTGTGGTGATAAGGCGGTGTAGTTGTTACGTCTACGGCATCAATGCCGATTTTAGCCAGTTCTTCAAGATTTCCAACAACAGCGGGTTTCTTGCCGAAACGTTCTTCTGCTTGTGCAGCAAGGGACTCAGCATTCGCAAGAACTGGGTCACACACACCGACGAGATCGAATCGTTCCCATCCTGCCCGATGGAGTTCTGCTAACCCGTACATGTGTCGGTGTCCCATACCGCCACATCCAACAATTGCTAATCGAATAGTGTCCATGTCTCGTTCCTAATTGTTAAGGATAATTTCTAATCTCTTCAAATCAGTTTCCAATAATTTTGAATCGTTCCGGTATAATCTTTGACGATTTAGCACACTCTCAGCGTATTTTCTACCCCTGTTAAGTAGTGGGCCTCTTATCCTCACCTTACCAGGACCAACATTATACGCACCGAGTGCCAAAGTCAAATTATTGAGATATTTCTCTAAAAGGTAGTTGAAATAGACCAATCCCGCGTTGAGATTTTTCTCGGCGTCAAATCGCTCATCTACTTTCCTATCAAAGTTTGGCTTAAGTTTATTCGAGTATCTTGGAACTTTCAAGCCGTATTGCCTTGCGGTTCCAGGCACCATCTGCATTAAGCCGCCCGCTCCAGTTTTTGACACAGCCACAGGATTAAATTTTGATTCTACATAAATAATGGCTAACATCAGTTCTATGGAGATGTTGTGTTTTTTAGCAATATGTAAACTTTTCTTTTCTGAAGAATATTGAGTAGGTTCAATTATTTTCAGCTTCGGATCGTCAGGTTTACTGCTAAAAGGCGATTCGGTATCTTTAGGGTCAGGTTTATCCTGAGTTTGCGATGACACACTTGCAGGTGTGCTACTGGGTATAGGTTCGTTGGATATTTGCTTTGTTCCACCAAAAGTGAAACCGATTGAAAGGAGATGTTTATACCTTAGATTATCTTGGTTCAAAAAAGTATAGTAGGTTTGCTTACCCCAATTTTTAAATGCAATTCCTAAACTCCATGAATGAGCAGGTGCTCCAGTGTCAAAGGAAAAAAGTGAACCGACGTTTGCGGAAAGGGGACCGCTCACAACTTCGAGACTTGTCCCAAAACCTGGTGAAGTAACATTAAAGCAGGTATGCCATCTAATAAATTGATAAGGTATCAGTGTTGTCCCCAAAGCAAATTGTGGTTCAAACGTATTTAAAATTATCCCATTTCTATCTTGAATGGTGACACCGCTAATATCGCGAAATTGCATTCCTACGGTTGCGTGGCGGGAAAGTGCTACCAGTGCCCCAACGTCATAATTTGGAGCCCAGAGACTGTTTGTATAAGGTGCTCGACTATATCCTGTACTTGCACCAAATTGTACCGACCCGAATCTCTTGGCATACGAAAGTAGGGCTTGATTGTAACCATACTCAAACGTACCGATAGGGTTAGAGGTATGATTTACCAAGAAACGATCAGAAGCGTTGAGATCAAGAATGTTTACGCCAAAAGTCCCAATTGGGTCAATAGGATAGGCAAGGGAAACCGCACCTTGTGAGAGATCATAAATCAGATTTCCACGTTCAAGAGATGCGAGTCCTGCGGGATTCCAAAGTGGACTTGTTGCATCATCCGCATTGCTAATAAAAGCGCGACTCAACCCGAGCCCACGCGTTCCAATTGCGGGTCTCGGTTGATGTGTTCCAATTTCGTGCGGACTGTTGACCGAATCTGAAAGGATATGTTTTCCACTGGGAACACCCATGAATAAGAGGAGTAAGATGGCTGCGAACAACCACCTTCGTTCACGGGAGATCAAGGTGGCGAGCTGGGTTTTCACTTTTGCCTTTGTATCTGATTTCAAAATGCAGGTGGGGACCTGTTGAAATTCCGGTATTTCCGGCTAAACCGATGACCTGTCCTTGTCGGACGAAATCACCAACGGATACATAAATCCTGGACAAGTGTCCGTAAGATGTGCTGAAATTGTCTTCGTGTTGTATGGCAACTGTTTTACCGTAACCGCCTTTTCTCTTTGCATAGGTAACTTTACCTGTTTTTGAAGCATAAACTCGTGTGCCGGTTGCCGCACGGAAATCTATACCTTCATGCAGACGGTAATGACGTGTTACAGGATGGGTGCGATAACCATAACGTGATGTTACAACTAAAGGAATTCGTAACGGATTTTCAAAACCAACACTTTCATCACCCGGAATAAAAATTTCCTGACCTATTTTGAGGTGTTTGGGATTGGATATGTCATTTATTTTTTGGAGATCTTTCCAATTCTTAATATTGTATTTTCGGGCTATTCCATACAATGTGTCTCCATTTTTGATTATATGCCACGTTCCATCTGCTGGTCCCCCTGCATTTTGGAGTTTAGTCTCATCAATTGGAATGATTAACTTTTTTCCAATTTGTATGCGGTCTAAAGACCTCAGGTTGTTGGCTTTAGCAATAGATTTCATGGGTACTCCATATTTTTTGGAAATCCCCGATAATGTTTCCCCTGATTTGACCGTATGTTGCACCCCAATAACTGAAGATGTCCACGATGTTAAAACAAAAACTACGAGTAAAACGGTTATACCTACTTTAAAATTTTTTCTCTTCATTTTATACCTATATTGGGTTATGCTTGCTAGAACCTACCTTTATGAACTAAAATAAATAGTGTCTATAATAGCCCCTTGCGTACGCTTTATTGAGATGGATACTAATAAAATGACAAATGTCCAATAATTTATATATTTGCGAGATTCACGTTCCTACTAAATCTAACGTGATAGTTCGTTATCTCTAATTGATATGTTATTAACGAGTTACCTGCAATAATATCTCAGTCGTATCTGAAAGAATTTGTGTGTCAGTTTGAATGCCAGCGGCTCCAACTGAAACGACTTCACTAATTACAGTCACAACAAGTTGTAGAACTTCGACCTGTGTATTTGCTTCATCTAACGTATCAGGTGCTGTCCATGTGATTGGATTGTTGTTAGTTGAAGAAAGCGTTCCATATTCGGTAATGTTTAGCCAATTTAGAACGACACTTGTTCCTCTGACCCCATTAACTGATGCAGTTAACTCTACTTGGTCTCCCGGTTTGACCGCTTTTTTCGTAACAGTGACTGTTACATCAAGTTCACCTGCTTCCTCTACATTCTCTATATTTTCTGAGGTTTCTAATGCAACGACTGTATCATCTGAATCCGTTATATCCTCTTCCACCATATCAGTGTCAGAAACGGGGTTATTTAAGCTACTACCGCCGCATCCTGAGATATTTAGACCACCTAACCCAACAAGAAAAATGTAAACAAATAACACCACAAATCTATATGTTTGCATGACTCCACCCACTTTGTATTTAGGACACTTTGCCCTATCTGTCCAAAATTCCATCTCTCTACACAAGTAGGTTCAGGTTTTTAAAGCAGAAGCGACATTATACCTAAAACCTTGAGAAAACCCTACTTTATCGTAATTAATATAATGATATATTAAACACTACGAATAAAGCGAAAAGAAGGTTACAAAGAATGGGTGAAAACAACAATTAACTTGGCAAGGTAGGTTTATCCGTGCCAAGTTAATAGATTATCTTGCTGACTTTTCCAACTGCTCGCGGAGGAATGCGACAATATCTGCTATGTCTTGGTCACTGAGGATATCGGAGGCGTAGAAAGGCATTAGCAAACTACCGCCACCACGGACCGTTTTAGCCCAGCGCACCATTGTTTTATTAATGTCACGTGGTAATCTGCCGCCGGGTCTGATTATCTGAGGACCGACACCGCCTTTGAAAGGTGTCGTATGGCAAACGACGCAGGCGCGTCCGAAAAGTTGCCATCCTCTTTTTGTATCACCGGTCATAGCAGCAATTTTTTCACCAGCAGCTGTTTTGGCGTCATCATCTAACATTTCCATCTCAAACTGTGGGCCTTTGTTGTCTCCTGAAATGGCTTCAAAATAAGCCATAAGCGCTTCTGCATGTTCTGCTGGAATCGCAGTAGGATTAACCCTATCTTTCCGTTTCTTCTGTAAAAAGTGCTCATAACAGAACCCGCCACCACCGGCAGCACGCGCAAAATTAGCACCAGAAATCATCCCACCTTTTGCAGATCCGCGTTGTGGAACACCAATCACGCTATGCCCAGCACGAATTAAACCGTCTGGTTCTGCAGCTTCATCAAAATCAGCATGGCAGTCTGAACAAGAAAGTCCACTTATATTTTTCGGTTCAAGAGTTCCCTTAAAAGTTGGGTCATGAAAAAGTTCGCGTCCAAGTTGCGCTTTTTCTCCTAACTGTTGCGCTTGTGTAAAATATACTAACGCTGCTATCAATATTACTACGCAAATTGAAAGCGAAACAAATTTACGCATCAAAAATCTCCTTTAGGCTAAAAAATATGCATTCTTTAAGAATTTTATCAAAAATAAAATTAATTGTCAAGAAAAAATTGCTTAATTATTGTGGATTCCAATAGTTTTTGAAGTAATTTGAAATTTTAATCAATACTGATTGTTCTCCAAGACAGCAATGTATGGCAAATTTCGATATAACTGTCCGTGATCAAGACCATATCCAACGACAAACACGTTCGGAATTTCAAAGCCGGAATAATCAACCGGCACAGAAACTTCGCGTCGAGATGGCTTATCCAGAAGGGTACAAATTTTAATAGACTTTGGGTTTAATGAACCGAGATGTTCCACAAGAAACTTCAAAGTGCGTCCGGTGTCAATAATATCTTCTATAATAAGGACATGTCTATGTTTTACATAATCGCTCCCCGTCCGGATAAACTGTATTTTTTTAGATGACTCTGTACTATTATGGTAGCTTGAAGTCTGCAAGAATTCAAAGCGAAGTGGTAAAGATATTTCACGAGCAAGGTCCGCGAAAAACAACGTTGCACCTCTCAGTACGCAGACAAGGACGAGATCTTGATTTTCATAGTCCTTGGATATTTGCTTGCCGAGTTCCTGAACTCGTTCCCGAATCTGTGATTCAGAAATTAGAACAGATTTAGGAAACGGTTTCGTCTTTTCCATAATTTAAGTGAAGACATCTCCGTGTTTGGGGTCGGATTTTGAACCTCTCATTGGTGGTAAACCCAATGACCCATAAAATTTCATCACCACAGACAAGCATTGGGATGCGATTGCGTTCACAACGTGCCACTTTTGTGTCCATTAAAAAATCTTTAATCTTTTTTGTTCCCTGCATGCCATGTGGTTGAAATCGGTCACCCTCTCGCCGATTACGAACTATGAGTGGTAATTGGATTTCGTTATAATCAAACATTGCTTCAAAAGCTCCATCAGGTAAGGATGGAAAATCGCCTGGAGGTGTATCGTATAAGTATGCTGTGATTTCAGTATTTAATGCGGGAATAAACGTCTTCCCCGGCACATTTAGCGGATAGGCAAAATCTTCTGTCTCAACAAGTGTATGCTCAAAAATAAGTTGTTCATAAGCGCGTCTGAACTGGATACCGTTTGGTAGTGCTAACACAACATTCGGCTTATCCCTATTGATAAGACCAAGAATAACTTGGTAATGTTCGAAATAGAAATCGTCTATCTGTCCAAAAATTTCAGTGATGCTATACCTTAGAATCCGTCTCTGCAACGCAATATGGTAACGCAGAAATTTTTCCCTATCTAACACAACGCATGTAGATTGCGATGACGGAAGTCTACACGCCTCAAATGCCTCACGTGCAATTGCATCAAGATACTCCGATTCAGCACTCAGGACAGCAGCGGTACGACTTAACCCTGTTCTAATATTTGAATTATAATCCTGTTCAAGCAGCGGCATCAACTCATGACGGATTCGGTTGCGGAGATAACGTTTATCCGTATTTGTAGAATCCTGCCTTGGCACAAGGTTTATTGATTTAAGAAATGATTCAATTTCTTGGCGGGTGAACACTGCAAGAGGACGGATAAACTTCCCATCTCGGATAGGTGCAATCCCTTTTAAACCATTTGTTCCTGTGCCACGGAATAAATTCATCAGAACCGTTTCGGCAATATCGTCTCGTTGGTGTCCGAGTGCAACTTTAGTCGCGCCTACTTGTGCACAGACAGATTCATAAAATTCATAACGCGATCTACGACCTGCAGCCTCTACAGAAAGTTTCCACTGTTTAATTAAATGTGGTAATTCAACGGCGTGTCCCGTAAAAGGCAACCCTAAACGCTCAGCATGTTCGCTAACAAATTCAGCGTCTGCGGCAGAATCGCGCCTGAGACCGTGATCAAGGTGAACGACGTGGAGGTGACAGTTTAGATGTGTGTGTAGGGCATGCAACCCGTAAAGTAGTGCGAGTGAATCAGCACCACCTGAGACTGCAACGAGCACCGTTTCTCCATCCTCAATCATCGTGTGCTGTGAAATGAAGCGATGCATCTCTTGCACAAAACGGGCTTCCATGAGGTAGGCCTTCAAAGAACAATGCCGGTGCGGAGAGTCGAACTCCGGACAGCACGATTATGAGTCGTGTGCTCTACCACTGAGCTACACCGGCACGTTAAAATCTGATTTTAAGTATATCACATGTTTTTTTGAAAGTCAAACATTTTTTGCCTTTCGGATTAGGTTGTTTAGTTTTAGTTTTGGTGATTTTAGTTGGAAAGTCGCTAGCTGGAGCTCGCTCCTACAAAAAGAGACAGTCAGTAATTGGGAAACTAATAGTCAGCAAAACCAAATGTAAGAGGCGCAATGAATTGCCCAACTACTAAAGGTTATTTTTGGATAAACCCGGCGCGCTTACAAAACGCGCCTACCATTGAGTTAGATGTCTAAAATTGACAGTTGTGGATTCCACTGCGATCTCAGTTTGGATATTGCGAATTACAAATAATCGTGGTATAATTCAGTTATGAATATACATCAATTAAAAGGAAAAACCGTCGGAGCAGCGGTCTCAGGCGGTCTTGATAGCTGCACAATTACGAAGTGGTTAGTTGATAACGGTGTCAACGTTGTCTGTTTTACAGCGGACCTTGGACAACCCGATGAGCGGGATGTTGAAGAGATTCGGGAGCGGATGCTGGCCTGCGGTGCCCAGGAAGCGGTCATGGTTGATGCAAAGGATGACCTTGCTGAAGCAGGGATCCGTCTCATTCAGTGTCAGGCGATGTATGAAGGCGGATATTGGAACACGACTGGCATCGCGAGGCATGTTACAGTAAAAGCACTGTTGCCAGAGATGGAAAAACGTGATATTTCTATCTTGACACATGGCTGTACAGGACGCGGGAACGACCAAGTCAGGTTTCAACTTGCTACCAATATGCTAAATCCGAATTTTTCTGTTTATGCTCCATGGCGGGATGCCGAATTCCTGAAGCAGTTCGGCGGCAGAAAAGAGATGATTGACTTCTGCCAAGAACACGGCTTACCGATTAGCGCTACACATGAAAAACCTTATTCTACAGATGCGAATTTGTTGGGATTAACACACGAAGCGGGTAGGTTAGAATCGCTGAAAACACCAGCGGGGTTTATTACGCCGGGAATGGGTGTGCATCCGAAAGATGCCCCTGATGATATAGAACACTTCACCGTTACATTTGCACGGGGCACACCTGTTGAAGTGAACGGGAGTCCTTGCACGTCGCTGATGAGTTTGCTGGAGGCAAATCGCATTGCGGGGCAAAACGGAGTCGGTATTGGGATTCATACTGTTGAAAACAGGTTTGTTGGAATTAAGAGTCGAGGCGTGTACGAATCACCAGGAATGGAATTACTTGGTAAGTGTTATGAATTCCTACTCCAACTGATTTTAGATCGGCGGGCACGTCGACATTTTGATGGTGTGGCTTCTACAATCGCTGAACAGATTTATCAAGGTTATTGGTTTGATGCTACTACGCAGGCATTGCTTGCTTCTATTGAACCTCTGACACGTTTGGCAAGTGGGACGATTACGGTGGCTTTGTATAAAGGGAATGTAGCATTTCATGCTGCTACCGGTGTTCCGCACTCACTGTACTCAGAGGAGACTGCATCAATGGAAGCAATTGGGGATTTCGACCACGCGGATTCGGAGGGTTTTCTGGCGGTGCTTGGTGTCGGGGCACGGGCATCTGCTATTGCGGGACAGACAGAGGAATAGTTGAAAAGTGTAAATATGTATGCTACAATATAAACATATTATACTGCGATATTTTGAAAGGAGTCAAATGATGAAAACACAAACTTTCACTGCAAGTATCTCGCAAGAAGGAAAGATGTTTATTGCTCAGTGTTTAGAAGTAGATGTTGCAAGCCAAGGTAAAAGCGAGAATGAAGCAGTTGAAAATCTTAAAGAAGCGTTAGAACTCTATTTTGAGCCTCCTTGTCCCACCGTAATGCCGAAAATCCGCAAATTTGAAGTATCCATTAGTGCCAATGAAACCGCTTTCCTATCGTCAGATTAAACGCAAACTGGAAAGGGCAGGATTCGTATTAATTCATCAGCGCGGAAGTCACGTAAAGTTTGTTAGAGAAAATGAAAATGAAGTCCGTACCGTGATGGTTCCGAATCATCGTGAAGTAAAGGTTGGAACTCTACGCTCTATTATCAGACATGCTGGACTTACCTTAGATAAGTTCGAGAGACTTTCAATGAAAAGTGCGTTTTTTAGTGTTTTTCCAAATTATGGAACTTCAATCTTTGAAAAGACTTGTGTGATAATGTTTTCAACATCAAGCCCTTCAGCTTCTGCCTCATAACTTATGATTACCCGATGTCTTAACACATCCATTCCCACCTCATGAATATCTTCAGGCGTAACATATCCGCGCTGTGAGAGGAATGCCCGCGCCCGGGCAGCGAGCGCAAGAAAAATGGTTGCGCGTGGTGATGCGCCATATTCAATCAGAGGACTCAACTCGTCTAATTGATATGCCTCTGGTGCACGTGTAGCACACACAAGATCAACGATGTAAGCCTCCAACTGTTCTGCCATGTAGATATCGCGCGTGAGTTCCCGAAATCTAATAATATCTTCGCAGGAGATCACCTGTTGAATTTCAGATATTTCTTCCGTTGTCATCCGGCGAAGGATTTGTAATTCCTCTGAATGCGATGGATAATTGACCTTCACCTTAAGCATAAATCTATCCACTTGTGCTTCGGGCAGTGGGTAAGTGCCTTCATGCTCAATCGGATTTTGTGTGGCTAAAACGATAAATGGGTCGTCAAGTGGATAGGTGGTGCCGCCAATGGTGACCTGCCGTTCCTGCATCGCTTCCAGTAACGCACTTTGCACCTTTGCTGGTGCGCGATTTATTTCATCTGCAAGGACAACGTTGGCAAAAATGGGGCCTTGCTTGGTGTAGAACTCGCCTTTCCGTTGGTCATAAATTAAGGTGCCGATGAGGTCTGCAGGGAGTAGGTCAGGTGTAAATTGGAGTCGGTTGTAAGAAGCATGAATTGTTTTTGCGAGTGCTTCAATAGCGGTGGTCTTTGCGAGTCCGGGGACACCTTCCAACAAAACATGCCCGTTACAGAGCAATCCAATAATCAAACCTTCAAGCAGTGCACGTTGTCCAACGATGATTTTTCCAACCTCGTCCAGAATTTGCTGTATTAGGCTGCTGTCTGTCTGAATGCGGGCGTTCATTGCCTCTAAATCGTAGTTTTGCATATTTTAATGGCTATCAGTTGTCGGTTGTCAGTTGTCAGTTGTCAGAAAAAAGGTTTTGATAAAACAATTCTCTTTTTTACTGCTGCCCGCTGATTACTGACTGCTATTACGTGAAAAAAGGTTGTGTTTCCCCTTCCTGAAAGGATTGCTCAAGCCACGGATCTTTGGTTTTTTGCCTGAATTCAATGACCTTTCGGCGCATTTTGTTAACTGTGTCTTGTAATTCCGGGGCATCAATGAGGTTTTTCGATTCTGCTGGGTCGTTTTCCATATCAAACAACGCTTCACGGCTTTGATGCACAAAGTCTTCTCGTTGCCGCTCTCCTAACTTCTGAATATTGTCGTTCCGCACGGCTGTCCATGAAATAGAACGGAATAGGTCACTCGGTAGTGGTGTCTCCAACTGATATGCCAGATTTCTGACATACTTGTACCTCCGTCCACGCAACACCCGGTATGGATAATAGTTGGTCACTTCGTGGAAGCAGTGAGAGTAGTATGTTTCTTCCCATTGTCCATTACCGGGATGCGGACTGTCATCTTCAAGGATAGGCAACAAGGACCTGCCGGGGAGTGCATCTTGTCCATCAGGATGGGAAACACCACACCAATCTAACATGGTTGGGCAGAAGTCAACCCAGTTGACAAGTGCCTGATTGCGAAGTCCATGTCGTTGTTGTGTAGGACTGGCGATAAGCAGTGGACAGTGGTGTCCACTGTCAAAACTGGATGCCTTTGCGCCGGGAAATGGCATGGCATGGTCTGTTGTAACAAAGACAAGCGTTTCGTCTGCGCGTCCAGAAGCATCAAGCGCATCTAAAGCCGCGCCAACGACAGCATCCCATCGCGAAACACTTTCGTAATAATCAGCAAGGTCTTCACGCACTGCGGGAACATCTGGCAGGAAATTCGGCACAATTATTTCGTCGGGACTGTAAGTGCCCGGTTCAATACCAGCGTGCTGTCGGTCATTTCCGAAGCCTTTGCCTGCCCGATGCGGATAGGTACATCCAATATGCAAATAAAATGGTGTCCCCGTATTTTGTGCAAGGAATTGTTCAATTCTGTCAGCTACTTCCACAGGGCTACGAGGGTTCACCTTTGGTTCATAATCAAAAGGGTAAACACTTTTAGGTTCAACGTGTTTTTTTCCAATACACGCGGTGGCAAACCCGTGTGCTTTTAGAATCTTTGGGACAGACTGCATGTGTTCGTGCGTGCGGAATCCGTGAATGCCGTGGCAGTGTCCATATTGTCCGTGTGTATGGCTATGTTGTCCTGTAAGAATACAGGCACGGCTCACTGCACAGGATGGGCTTGTGCAAAATCCGTAGTCAAAAACAACGCCGCGTTCTGCAAATTCATCAATTCGAGGGGTTCTGATAACCTCATTACCGTAGCATCTTGCGATACGACTCCAGTCGTCCGCAATAACGAACATAACGTTTTTATGGAAATTTTTCATAGTTTCCAGACTCAATCCTTTTTTGTGGACGCATTACAATTTTTAGTATTTTTGTCAATGAAAAAGGCGGTGGGCATTATGCACAACACCTACCGCCTCTCTACTATAACGAGGGCGTTACTTATTTTCACTTTCAAATGTTTCATCTGTCCAATCTTCTTCGGTGTAGTCAAGTCCATGTTTCTCACAGAACTGTTTAAAGCGTGCGCGCTCTTTCTGCAGTGCCTCTGCTACAGCTTCCGCTACAGCCTTCGGCACTGCTTCTGCTACAGCTTCCGCTACAGCTTTCTGTGTTGCCCTCTCAATAATCTCGGGCATTTTTTTTCTCAATTCCCAATACATTATCATCCTCCTCATGTGTGGAAGTATCATGAAAAATACGGCTTCAACAAACCCAAACCGAGCCAACGAGGAAAGCGTTGATCTAAACGCAACAATTTTCGGTTGATCTACAAGAAACTCCCAAGTCGTGATGCCTACTGTTGCTATGCAAAAAATGATACCGTAAATCAGGAGCGATATGTTATATTTTCTGCGCGGAATTAACATTCCAAGCACAGATACCGTATCATCTTCTCCGAACAGCTCGGAGAACCAGTCTCTCTCTTTCAAAATGCTCTCTCATTCTGTCTTTTTTATTTTGCCCATCCTTCTCTGCATGATTTTCAAAACTGGCTTGCTAATTTCTCCATAGCACTATTTTAACTTCATACGTGGGGACTGTCAAGGAAAATCCCTATACCAAACCACCACGTTTACGTAAGAACCATTCAAGACCGAGTAGCATAAGGATCATGCCGAAAATCAACGGCAAATCCCAAATATCTATATCAGTTATCTGTGATGTTGCACTCTCAACGAGTGAGATTTGATTAACCAATTGATTTGCTTCTGCAATAGGGTAATATTTACCGCCGCTCATATCTGCAAGGTTTGTAAGAAGTGAGACATTGAGAGCTGCATCGCTAAACTCCGCATAAGAAGGTTTTACTTCAAAGAGTCCCTGTTGTTTGCCGAGGTTTTCGCCATTGAGTGCCCCTGTTGCGGTGACGGTATATTCACCATATCGGTTTGGAATGAATCGTGCTGTATATAGCCCATCTTTGCCTAACACCTGCTCAAGCTGTAGTTCCTTCCGTGCGCCAGTTTCGTCAACAAGGATTGCGCGTAACTTCGCATCATTCGTTAATGTAAAGGTTTTATCCATCGCGGTAACCTCAATCACGACAGGTTCCTTCAACGTATATTCCGTCTTCGCAATATCGAGTTTGAGAGAAGATTTCGGTGCAGTTGTCAACCATTTTGCCACCTGCCGCCAGAAACGTTCATTGCTGTCATCTTCGGATGGCATACCTAACTGCCATGGTGCTGAATTGTTCGGGGTAAACACCATGACTCGTCCTGCATTGAAATTATGAGTTGCGATGAGGACGCGCTTCCCAAACTCATTTTGATCATTCGGATGTTCAGCGAGAACCGTTGCCCCCGCTTTTGCTCGTTTGACCTTACTATAGCCGAAAAGTTCCGACAGCTTGTTCCAACGTTGCAGATTTTCAGAGGAGTTATCTGCCAATTCCATCAGCGGTTCTGTTTTGCCTTCTGTTGTCAGTTGCAACTTGAATCCTTCTGCTCTTGGCATCTGGGATGGTGGAAGGAGGGGTACTGATGGCGGAAGGGCACCTAATTCCAATTCAACAGGGAGTAATTCGGCGATCGGTGTGTTTAGGTATGAACCAGTTACTTTAGAGTTCCCTAATGAACGCGTTCCACCTAACATTAAAAAGCCTCCACCCCGCGTCCGGACAAATTCAACCGTGTTCTCAAGTTGTGCGCGCGTGAATTCGGAAGCAGGAACATTACCGAAAATGATTGCGTCAAAATTGAAGAGAGTATCTTTTGAATCCGGATAGAATTTGAAGTCTTCATCTGCAGCACCTTGGGTGCCGCCAAAACTCTCTTTACTTGTCTTATACCGGTCTGTCAATACGATGTTCGGATCATCTTGCAAGGCACGTTTGATAAATTTAAATCCAGAATACGGTCTGGAAACAAATAGTATCTTTACACGTTTGGTAGGGGCAACTTTCAGAATGAAGGTTTTGGTGTTGTTTTGAGGGATCGCTTCATCTGCTTCAGGTAGAACATGCACTTCGTATTTTTGGGTACCTGGTTGGCGCGGTGTGAATTTGATCGGAACGCGAACAGTATCGTTTTTCAGGGACATTGGAAGCGTTTGAAGAATTCTACCGTTCTCAATCAGTTGGATTGTGGCTTTCTTTTGGGAATTTCCTGTACGCCTTACTGTTGCAGATATTTCAACGGGAAAATCTTCTTCTGCAATACGAGGGGTATCCACCTTGACCAATTCGATATCCGGCACACCTTTTTCTGAACCGATACCAACAGTATGGATAGGTGCTTTCCTTTCTCGGACTTGCATCGCAAGTTTTGCTATGTCTGTGCCACTTCGGTCAACGCCATCGGTGCAAAGCACAATACCGGAAAGTGGGATGCCTTGTAAGTCTTCCAGTGCCTCATTTAAGGCTTTTGGAATATTTGTGTTTTCGCCATCCGCGTCGGGTAATGTCTGAGGTTCAATTCGTTTTGCCTCTGTGTCAAATCCAAAAAGCCTGACCTTGAATTTGTTGGCATTCAGTTTGTCAATGAGCCCACCACCATCTTCAGGATTTTCACCAAAGAGCAGTTGGTTCACCTGAGTTAACCGCGACTCACCATCATCTGAATCAGTAATCTGCATACTCTTAGAACGGTCAACCATCATCAAGAGATAGGAGTCATCAGGATTGTTTTGATATATTGTGAGAAAAGGCTTGAGTAAACAGAAGGCAAGGAAACATAGGACAATGGTGCGGAGAACAATGAGAAATCCACGGAACACCCGTCCAGTTTGACTTCTTGCGCTCCGATATGCCCAAATGGTTGCTGCAACAAGTCCGACCATTAGGACAAAGATAAGAAGTCCCGGTATTGGCACACCGAACGAAAAATCCCCTTCACGAAAAACGTCAATCGGGTACTTCATAAGTTGTTCAAACATAACGGCAGGTTACCCCTATAAACAGAATGCTCAGCGAATTAGGGAGGCGTATTTAATCACGACAAACTTGGCTTCGCTGTTGTGTGTAGTACTATTATACACGGGAGTAGTAGATGAGTTCAACCTATTTTGAGTTTTATTTGTGATGACATCCTTATACCATTTCTATATATAATAGCACATTATTTCATAGGTCGGGTAGAGTTTGCGAAACCCGACTTTACAATATGTTATGACAATTGTCAATTAGAAATGGTATTACAAACTAATCAGTCAGATTAATGCGTTGCCCGGTATGTGCAGATTCATGCAAGGCATCAATGACGCGGATATTTCCGAGCGCATCCGCAATGGGCAAGCGGAGCGGTGTGCCGTTTTGGACTGCTTCACACAGATTTAAAATTTCAGCAGCATACGGATTTACGCCCGTAACGCTAAAGGTTTCTCCATTGACGGTGAAGTGTGATTCTCCTTCACGATTGCCCCATGCCGATTGAACAAAGAGCGTTCCTTTTGTGCCAGCAACTTCATAACATTCACGCCATGTCCAGCCAAAACTACAATCAAATTGCCCTGTGACACCGTCGCCAAAATCCATTGTTCCGATTAAGGTTTCCCAAACGTTGTTAATCGGTTCAAATTTGCCTGTTGCCCATGCAGACTGAGGTTCTCGTCCAACGAGATAGCGGATGATGTTGATACAGTAGCACCCTAAGTCCATAACAGCACCGCCACCGAGATCACCTCTTAACCGCCAATTTGTTCTATCGGTAAGTCCTGTTGAGAATGAGGAACGCGCATAACGGACATCCCCTATTGCGCCTTCCCCAATTTTTTCTTTTACCGCCAACGTTAACGGATGATGCCGATACATAAACGCTTCCATCAAGATAATGTTGGCATTTTCCGTAACCTGAATCATCTGTTCAAGTTGCGATGTATTGACAGCAATCGGCTTTTCAACGAGTATTCCCTTAACACCACAACGCACTGCTTCCAATACATTTTTGAGATGGCTTGAGGGCCACGTCGCAACGACAAGGATATCGGGGTTTTGTTTTTCCAACATTTGCCTAAGGTCGTTGTAGGTGTTTTCAACGTTATATTCGGTAGCAAAACGTGAGAGCGACTCAAACTTCTCATCGCATGCACCGACAATCTCAATTTCTGGGACATTTCGCCAAGCGTTTCCGTGCGCGTTTGAGATGCCGCCGCATCCAACGATTGCTACGCGATATTTTGTTGCCATAATTTTTTCCTTTTTTTGTGCCTTCACATTTTTCACGATTTTTCAATAATTATGACTAAAAGAGTGTAATCTTCAGCAGAATTCTGAGTTCCCAACGCGCTTACATGAAAATACAATAAATTAGGTGATTTCGTAACGATATCCGGTGTACTTAGGAAACCGCAGCTAATTAAAGGATAGTGAACTGATAAAGTGATACCTATGGACAGAGCCAGAGCAATATAGACTCTACGGATTATTCAATACGGAAACTTTTTGCAATACCGTTGACTACGACTTTGTAATTTCCAGGGGAAAGGTGAAGACCAATATGTTCTTCATACGGCTCTGTGGCTGTTATGCAAGAATACTGTGGGTCGCTTGGCAACCGTTCCATGCTGATGTTAATAGTGATTTCTCTCTCGTCTTGTGATCGGATAACTTCAGTTTCCTTGTGCTTATAATCACAAGGATTTGGAAACTCTCCAGTGACCTTAACGGTAACCGTAAAAGGTGCGTCTTCGCTTTCATGTATTATTTCAATATTGTCTATAGGCAGGTCGGAAATGCGCCGGTTGTCATCTTCTGGAGGTGCAATCACCATGATTTCTTTTGCTACCTGCCTTTCACAGCCAAGTATGGATAGTATAATAATAAGAATTAGACTTAACTGTAGTTTAATAGAGTTTAATGTAGAATTCATTCAATTTTCCTTTTTATATCAGATTTTTCAATTAACTGAGAGGTGTGCATAATTATTTGATGCTTTGACACAAACAGGAACGGACTTCATGTCCACCGCCATTTGCCCTTGTACCCCAAACTGTCAGTTTGCGCACTCACAGGCACAATCTAAATGAAGTTTAAGAAAATAAATCAGTAATTTGGCGAGGTTAGGGAACCTCGCCAGCAGGGAGGCATACCTACCTCGTGCGGGCCGAAAATCACCGATTTTTAAAATTAATCTTCGGACAGATTGTGCTACTTGAACTTGAGAACGGGCACACGGCTTGTGCGGACTACCTTAAGCGCATATTTGACCCAATTATTTATGCACACCCTCAAATACCTAATCTTTATCAAGCGCGTCTACCTTTTGTTACGTAGCTCATGCTTATAACGAAGAAATTTGGACAAGTCTATTCTCTTGTGCGGAGAGATTTGCTGCGAGTGATATTTCAAGCGTCTTAACCGCATCGGCATAAGGACTCTGAATTTGAGACGCATCACCGCTCCGGACTGCGTTCACAAAAACTTCGTCAATGCTGGGACTGGGTTCTGTTTTATCTACCCATTCACCATTTTCCTGTACAGAGACTCTCGCTGGATTCCAATTCAACAGTTCGCCTTCATATAGAATGTCTAATACATTGGCATTGTTCCAACCGCCTGCATACGCCCATGCGGCCGTCATTGAACCGACAGGTCCATCAGCAAATTGGAGCGTTACGCTGTTGCTATCTGGGCAATCAATTTCTTTTAGCGTGCGATTCGCCTGCATTGCATAGACGGATTCCACTTCGCCAATGAGGTTACGCATCATATCAATTGTGTGTGTTGCTTGTTCAACTAATTGTCCGCCAGATTTGTTCCATTGGCGTAACCAACCTTCAGGATTACCACGTCCGCTGCCGCACCAATACTTGCCGACAACCATGTTGATTGTCTTTCCTGAAAGGATTTCCTGCGTTATCCGTGTTGAGCCGAGGTACCGAAGTTGATAGCCGACACAGGTTATCAGTCTTGCTTTGGTCACAGCAGATTCAACCTCGCGTGCAATGTCCATGTTGATCGCCACGGGTTTCTCAACGAAAAACGGTAAACCACGTTCAATCACATCTAATTCTGGTTGACCGTGTGCAAAAACGGGAAGACTCAGATAGATAGCGTCAAGGTCATCGCGTTCCAACATTGCAAGGTGTTCTGTATATGGATCTGCGTTGTGTTTTTCCGCTGCATTTTGTGCTTTCTGTGGTACAATATCACATATCGCAACGACGTTTGCGCCTTCCATTTCTGATAACCGATTCATGTGACCATTCGCATTGCCACCTGACCCTATAAAACCAATTTTAATTTCTTTCATATTTTACCTTTCTGTTCGCAAATTTAGAGCTGCAGGTTATCATATAATGCACAATAAAGATGATTATGCTACATCTAGGCCCTACAGCTTATTGCTATGAGTTTTAGCTAACGCGCTTTAAAATTAACTTGTAATGCCTTTTCAATATCTTCACGCGGATGGATCCCAAATTGTTCCTCGAAATTCTGGTCAAATGCAGCTTCTTCTTCCGGATCAGGTTGCAGCGGAAGTTGAATCGGTTGCCGATTTGATTCGACAGAACGGCGTGCGGCGATAACCATTTCCTGATCTGCCCTACCCATTTCTCCTGTCCAAAGCGGTTGTGTGTCATCTCTCACTGCGCGTCCGATACCATCAAGCATTGTTGCAAGTGAAATGCCTCCCTCCGAGATTTTGGTCCGCCTATAAGGATTAAGCCATTCAACCGTGCCGCCAAGAGATTCGGGGAGTTCGGCAAAAATACGCTGCAGCACCTTATCCTCACCGTATTCTCTCTGAAATTCATAAGTTTGTGCTCTTCCTGCGTGTTGGCTAATATCTTCATCCGTGCAAACGTTGACAGTTTCCCCGCCAGAAGCACCTTGGTTGCCGTTTGTGATAATTGTGCCGCGTTCACCGCACGTCTCAAAACCGACAAGTTTGTTCCGTCCAAGACACCCATTCTTGTTGCCTACCATCGCGATGCCGAGTCCACCGTTGTCAAAATCAACAGCGTAAAATTCCAAACCTTCTCGATTGAAATCACGTTTTGCTCTGTCAACATAAGGCACAATAGGCATTGAATGTCCGATGCTACTTACTGATGTCGGAGCAGCGTTCATTCGACACCGTATTGCAGCAAGTCCATGATAGCCAGTTGTGGAAAATAGGCGATAACACTTATGCACCTTGCCGATCAAGTTTTCCTGAATAAGTTTACAGACAAACTGTTCCACAGGAACAAAGGGAAAGTTCTCGGATGTTTGCAGTTTGACGTCGTTTTCTGCAGCGTCTGTTATCATCATATCCATCAAGCCGAGTGTTGGGGCAAGTCCTGTTTCAACGTTATGTGATATACCGCAACGCGACAAGTAACAGGAAACGATATGATGCAATGGTGCAGGTACAACGACATCGCAAACATCGGGTGACATTTCGTCAACAAGTTTGCGTACATCGGTGTATGCTTTTACGCCGAATCTTGCTGCGCCTGCCTCTGCGGATTCTTGATGGGCATCACACACAGCGACAATTTCAAAGGTGTCTTTTAGCGATGCAGCAGTTGACAGATGTGCTGAGCCGCGTCGTCCGTGACCGATTAATGCATATTTTAAACGGGACATATTCTATCACCCTTCTTAGTATTTGTTCAGACTACAAATTTAGAAAAGATGTATAAATATTTGTCTAAAGTTTATGCGGAAAGTTTAGATGTGTATCACACAGCAACGACATCATAAGTGTCTTTCTGTGCAGCGGTTGTTGACAGATACGCTGCGTCTCATCGTCCGTGCGCGATTAGTGCATATTTTAGACGTGACATATTCTATCACCTTTCTTAGAATTTGTTCAAGTTACAAATTTAGAAAGGGTGTGCAAACTTTTTGGCACCTAACAATAAGCAGTACGGTGATTTTGCCAAGTAGATAGTGATGGACACATCAGCAAGTTCGGACAACTGATATGGCATCTATGTTTCTGGATTGAACGGGTTGGGATAGTTTGGAAGGAGTACAGTTTTTCTTGTCCAAACAGTGCTAAAAGTTGCTCTATAAAGTTTGTTTTCACGGGGTTGTCCTATTGTTGACAGGTTTTGTAACCCATTATTTTATTAATATTCATCTTTCAAATCTGCCCATCTTGAAATAAGCTTTCCACGTGCGGATACTAACCCTCTCAATCGGACAGTGGCTAACTGCTCGTGCTTGCCAGCATGGGAAACATCCTCTATCCGATAATAGTAGACAGTATTCGGTTTAGCAGAGGTGTCTGTCCACGTATACTCATTGCGTTCACCTGTTGTGCCAGCGCCTTGTATCATTGTTGGGTTGACAACCTTGAATTCACCATCCTTTGTTTCGCTGCGGTAGATGTAAAATCCTGCGTTATCAACCTCTGACTCGGTTGTCCATTTGAGCACAACGCCTGCATCGGTGTGTTCTGCTCGGAAATGGGATAGGGTAACAGGCAAAGGTTCACGATCATTTTTGAGATAGATTTTAACATCTGGTTTCTTCCGCAATAGAGCACGGAGTGGTTCTCTGTTCTTAATCGGATTTCTTACAAGGTATAATGCTTGAAGACTTGTTAGTTCAGCGAGTGGACTGACATCACTAATTTGATTATTACTGAGCCATAATCTGTTTAACTTTTTTAGCGATGCAAGTGGGGTTATATTGCTAATTTGATTATTGTTAAGGCGTAAATCACGTAAATTTGTCAATTCATTGAGAGAGGTTATATCACTCACCTGATTGTAATCAAGCCATAAATTGTGCAAACCCGTTAATGATGCAAGTGAACTGACATCCGTAATTTTATTGCCTGCAAGACGGAGTTCGCGTAAATGCTTCAAATTCGTCAATTCTGCAAGTGGACCAACATCATCAATTTGGTTAAGGGTTAGGCGCAATTCGCGTAAATTCGTTAATTTTTTGATAATCGGGATAAGCGGGCGGACGTTACGAGTCGGATGCGACCAAAGTGCTAAAATGCGTAGGTTGGTTGCATGTTCAAGACCTGTAAAGTCCGCAATATTTTTTGAACGGATAGGTTCAAAAAGCCTTAATCTCAACATATCCAATTGCGTGATATCATCTGTTGATTCCAAGGCAAGTTTTGCCCGCAAAGCTTCTGCTAAATTTGGATCTGGAACTGATATAACTTCAGGGGAAGGCAGCAAATGAGAGATATCAATCCTGAAACCTTGTATTTTGGAATTCCCCTGCACATCTAATACCTTAATATCTACAGAACTACTGCCTTTTGTTAAGAGATTGGTAACAAATTCAACGGTAGTACTACTGCCTTCTATTCGCTTACAATCAATTATATTCCAATTGTTGAAAACATGGAGCTGGCCATTTTTGGAAGTGCCTGATTGAAATGTTGTATACAAAATTGCCAAATGAAGTTCATCAGGATCGGTCACATTAAATCTGAGGCGAATAGCATCCGATGGAGATGTGGTCAGTGGGAGTATCTGAATATCTGTGTTTTGGTTGATTTTTCTTTCACCAGTGTTGAAAAAAGGGTGAACAGCAAGTTGAGCAGCTGAACAGAAAGATGTAAGCATCAAGTCATCAGAGATTTGTGCAGTTGGAATCAGCTTGATATTACTACGAAACTCATCATGTTGTAGCCCAAAGGCGTGCCCGAGTTCATGGGCAGCGGATGGCACATAAGAGGGATCACTTGTGAACGCGACTCCTCCGTTATATACATATGCGCCACGACCAGTGTCTATCATGCATAGATAGATTTTCGGACCTAACTGTTCATGAATTTCGCTGGAAGCACGATGAATCCCATATAGATATTCCTCAGCAGTGAGATGTCCGTCCACGTGATTCACTATAGCATTTCCATTTTCGTCGGTTTCAAATTCAAAAGTCTTCCTACCGAACCCGTGATTTTCCAAGTGATCCGCGTAAAATCTCTGCACGCCTCTAATCAATATATCCATTTTAGTATCTATATCTGGCTCCGGCAGCCGATCTTTCGGCAAGAAATAAATTAAGCTGACCTTGTCAGAAACATCTTGTGCAAAGCTATTCGGCATAAACGCGAGTGTTACCAAAGTGATTAGTATGAGTATGGGAGATCGTGTTGTTTTCATGAGTTAGTTCTCCTTTTTTGATATGTGCGGGTACTGTGCCCGCACATACAATCAGGTTTATTTTAAAATCAACATTTTGCGGGTGGCAACGAAATCGCCTGCGGTGAGGGTGTAGAAATAGATTCCTGTTGCGACTTTTTCACCGACTGCATTTCTACCATCCCAATACGCGGCACGGTTGCGAGTCTGATACAGACCAGCACGCTGATGCCCTAAGTCTAAGGCGCGGACAACGTGTCCCTTGATGTCGTATATCATCAGTGTGACATCGGCGGGTTTGGACAGCTGATATGGTATCCACGTCTCTGGGTTGAAGGGGTTGGGGTAGTTTGCGAGGAGTACGGTTTTTTCTGGTGCAAATAACGCCAAGAGTTGTTCTAAAACAGCAATTCCCCGCTGGTAGGTGCGAGAGGTATTGCCCGATGCGCGTGCTTCAGTGAGCCAACCTTGTAGTTGGGATTTCGTGAAATGTGAAAGCACTTGCGCGCGGGCAGCAGGTGCAGCGGCTGCCGCGTTATCTATCACCGCTGCAACCAAGATCAGATCGTCCACGTTGACAACTTTATCACCGTTGACATCCGCTGGATTGCTACCGGTTTGCCCATACCGTAGCGATATTATCACCAGATCATTAAGATCTACAACACCATCACGGTTCACATCCTCTTTTGCTGTTGTGGAATTAATTGGAAAAATAATGCCTAACGCTATGCCGCCTATAAGGCTTAATCCTGGTATGCCAAGGTTTTCAACGTTTGATCCATCCAGGTTCGCTCGTTGGATTTTATTTGTGCCAGAATCTGTCCAATACATCTTGCCACCCGCTACATCTAACGCTATGCTGTGTGGAATGTCTAATCCTTGTGTAACGAGGTCTTGGACATCTGAGCCATCCAGGTTTGCTCGTTGGATTTTATCTGTGTCCCGATCTGCCCAATACATCTTGCCACCCGCTACATCTAACGCTATGCCACGTGGTCCACTTAATCCTTGTGTAACGAGGTCTTGGACATCTGAGCCATCCAGGTCTGCTCGTTGGATTTTACCTCTGCCAAAATCTGTCCAATACATCTTGCCACCCGCCACATCTAACGCTATACTACTTGGACTCGTCCATTCTTGTGTAACGAGGTCTTGGACATCCGATCCATCCAGGTTTGCTCGCTGTATTTTATCTGTGCCATAACGGTTATTAGTAGAATCTGTCCAATACATCTTGCCACCTGCCACATCTAACGCTATACCTCTTGGACCAGCTAATCCTTGTGTAACGAGGTCTTGGACATCCGATCCATCCAGGTTTGCTCGTTGTATTTTATCTGTGCGCCAATTTGTCCAATACATCTTGCCACCCGCTACATCTAACGCTATGCCACTTGGAGAATTTAATCCTTGTGTAACGAGGTCTTGGACATCTGAGCCATTTAGGTTTGCTCGTTGGATTTTATCTGTGCCAAAATCTGTCCAGAAAATGATCAGATGAGCTTCTCCTCTATTTGCAGTGACGGGTATTTCTGCGGTGAATGCGTCTTGCGTGTAGTCCGCGATTGCTCCTGCACCCACACTGAAAGTCAGCGCACGATCCTGGACAAAGTCGGTGCCATCATAGTCAAGTTCAACCGTTATTTCTGTATCACTAATACGTTGCACGGAAGCGGTATCTATTGTTACGCCGTTGATGCCGGAGATCGTCACCGCATCTCTGATTTTGGAGATGTCTTGTTCATAAATCTCACCTCTAAAGATCAGCGTGACAATCCCTCCATCCAGCGTTGCTTCTGTTAACGGAGACACGACAGCAGCAGAAACAAACTCTTTCACAGCTGTGACAGGAATTTTTGCAGTGAGTTCTGCCTTCTCAACTTTGCCTGTTAAAGCGGTTTCATCAATGTTAAAGGTAAGTTCAGTATGCGTGTCAAAATCGGTCCCATCATAATTGAGTTCAACCGTTATTTTTGTATCACTGATGCGTTCTACTGTATCGGTATCTAAAGTCACACCACTGACCCCAGAAACCGTCAACCCTTCGCTAATTGTGGAGATGTCCTGCTGATAACTGACAGCCGTAAGGGTTAGGGCGATAGTGCTCCCATCCAACCTTGTTTCTGTCAACGGAGACACGGCAGAAGCAGAAATACTTTCTCTAATAGCAGTAACAAGTATCTCAGTAGTGAGTTCTTCTCCTATGTAGTTGGCTATCGCTCCTGTTGCGATGCTAAAGATGAGTGCGGTATCCGTGTCAAAGTCAGTATCATCATAATCCAGTTCAACCGTTATTTCTGTATCACTGATGCGTTGCATTGTATCGGTATCTAATCTTACACCATTGATGCCAGAGACATTCACCACGTCTCTGATTTTGGAGATGTCCTGTTCATAAGTTGCCCCCGCAAGGGTCAAGGTGACACTACCATCATCCAAGTTTGTTTCTGTCAACGGAGACACGACCGAAGCAGAAATAAATTCTTTCACAGCAGTGACAGGTATCTCTGTGGTGAATACGTCACCCGCGTAGTCCGTAATTGCCCCCGCGCCCATGCTAAAGATGAGTGCGATATCCGTGTCAAAGTCGGTGCCATCAAAATTAAGTTCAACCGTTATTTCTCTATCGCTGATGCGTTGTGCTGTAGCCGTTTCTATCGTTACGCCATCGATACCTGTTACCGTCACGGCATTTATGATCGTGGCAACGTCCACCTCGTAAGCACCAGTACCCCAACTTAATGTCAATGTGATCATACTCTCATCCAAAGTTGTCTCTGTCAACGGAGGTGTAGCGGATGCAAATACGCCTTTATAAGGGTTGACTGGTATTTCCGCAGTGAGTACGGGGCCATCATAGTTCTCAATTGCAGCTGCTTCAACGGTGAAGGTGAGTATAGAATCGGTCTCAAAGTCCCCCTCGAATTTAAGCTCAATCGTGACCGTTGTGTCATCAACTCTATCCACTTGTTCTACCCAGTAGCTGTTGGTTACGTAATATCCCTCACACCAACCCACACAAAACGGATTGTATGGGACAAATCTCCTGTTGGTGTTCTTATATCTCTTGAGAAAGGTGACTCCTTCAATGCCTGACACCGACAGCGCATTTTCAATACTCTCCTCGCTCTCGATCCATGTCTGATCGGTCAGTTTTAACGTCACTTTCTGCCCATTCAAATCCGTCTCTGCCAACTCAGCAGGTTCTACAGAGAGAACAGCTTGACTGTAACTTGTCGTTGTCCATCCTACACACATTATTATCGTTAGAATGGACACAATATTTTTTTTATTTGAAACTAACATATTCATAAGAAACTCCTTATCTCAAATTAACTTGATTTCAATCTATCGGCAGAATACGTGTATAATTCTCTACTCTGGGGTAACCTCTTTGATCTCCCAAGTATCCCCTTCTATTCTCTCAGCAACAAAACTTCGTTGCTTGCCATTAACATTCCCATGAATATTTATTGACTGACCAACATTAAAAAATAAATACCTTCCCCAACCGTCTTCAAGAACTGAAAACGTGTCACCTGTGCCAGGGTCAATACAGCTATCCCCTGGCATCAACTTATCACCAACTTTGCATAAACCTATGTCTTCCTCCTCATCTGCATCAGCTTCCATTACATCATCTAAAACGGCATCGGGTTCAGATGTTTCGTTATCGGTTGTCATTTCGGTTTCATCTGAATCTGCGGACAATGGAGAGTCCACGTTATCATCATCAGAAGCACATCCAACGGCTGCACATAAGATAATAATCATCAGAAATATATTGAGTTTTTTCACTGTTTTCTCCTTTTAAATCTTTTTTTACTGAAGTCAATAAGGCATTTTCTACAGGCCTTACGCAAAGCACTAAACTAAGATGTGCTTGGTCAATCCTTAGTATGTCTCAACCTGTTGCAAATAAATAGATACATCAGCATTTGCCAGTCTGAAATCAAGCATTAACTGACTATCAAATAGTAATATTATAAAAAAGACAATATTAAGTCAATATGATTTTCTATTAAATCTAATAAAAACCCATATTGACTTAATATTGTCTTTTGCAACGGTTTGAGATCAAGTTATAAGTGTGATTAACGATAAGAAAGGTAAATTGGGGTATTTCATAACTATGCCTGGTGCGGTAAATCAACGTAAAATGCGTTTGGTAGGATGGCATGGTAGAATACGTGTATGGTATTTATTCTACATGATTCTACATGATTCTCCGTGATTTGTCGGGAAACCGCACCAACTGCGCCTTTTAGAAACCAAGATTGCCGATTTAAATACTTAGTTTTCATCAAAGTACGTCTACAGGCAAATGTGCAAATTGTTAAATGAATTAGTTAACACATTGGTAGCCAACCGACTCAAGTTCACTCCGAATTTTATCTATTTCTGCAGTGGGCAATTGACGGAGTGGTCGACGCATCGTCATTGATGGAAATCTACCCATCAACCATCTGGCACATTTCATGCGTTGGTGTGCATCGCTGCTCGGTTCACCGAAGTTGTAAACAATTCGTGCCAAAGTATCCACCTGATTACGCGCTTTACGAGCACCTATCAAATCATTGTTGAGCGCGGCGTGGACCACAGCAACCATCAATTCAGGTACAAATCCTGCAAATCCGATAAGGGCACCGTCGCTGCCTTCTAAAAGTGAAGCGAGCAGATATTCGTCATGACAGGTTAAGATAGGAACATGTGGTGCTGCTTCTCTCAACTGTTCGTAGTCCCACCGCCAGCGTGCCATGTCACGAGTACCCATTTTGATGCAGACAACCTGTGGAATTTTCACCATCTCCAACATCTCATCAAGGCTATATCCTGCTTTTGTCCACGCAGGGTATTGATGTACAATAATGGGTATATCTGCACCTTCAGCGACATCTTGAAAATAGCCGACTGCGGTTTCAGGTGTCCTACCGAAACGTAACCAGTGATGTGCAGGCATCAACAGGATCGCATCTGCCCCTGCGTCCTTTGCTGCGAGTGCATCGTCAATTGCGGGTAGACTTCCTTCCGCACTAACGCCTGAAACAACTTTAACTTTATCGCCAACAGCTTCAGCAGTGATTTGAGTCACACGCTGCCGTTCATGTAGACGTAGCGACATGATTTCGCCAGTGTGCCCGTTACACACAACACCTTTTATGCCATCTACGCTGGCGAGTTCCTGCATATATTGACGTAAACCGTCTTCATCAATTGATTCATCTGAATGGAAAGGGCAGAGTGTGGCCGGAAATACCCCTGCCCATGGATGTTGTTGCCAATTAAGATTCATTATGTTCTCAATACCTCTATTATTACAAATAAGGAAAAAGGTAAATATAATAAAAGTCGCAATGAATTGCGATTAAACGCGTTTTTGTTAATGAAAAGCGATCATTCAGAACCGTTATTATATAAGGATAAGCACGGAATTCCGTAATATGTTTCAATTTGGCACTATTTTAACTTGATTTAAAATCTAAAGTCAAGTATTATTTTTATAATGAAAGAGGATTTATCATAACTATTTTAGGGTAATTCAATAGCATCGTTGACATGCGATTTTGTATCTCATCAGAGTATCTTGGGAGATTTTGTCCTGTTACGGAGGATGTTCACATGAAACAGAGAAGACTGAAAATTATTGCTGCCAGTGTAATTTTATTAAGCGGTTTCGTGGTTTTGGTGCTGTCTACGACTAAAAAAGAGAGTATGCCAGAACTTTCCCCTGCAAAACTCGTCGCTAATGCAGATAAAACGGATAATCAAAATGTGAAACTTGTTGGAGTCATCTCAGAGGAGAGTTCTTCTTGGGATGCTGCCAATACTAAGCTGACCTTTGCAATACGCGAACCTGAAGGCAGTGAGACAGTGAATGTGGTTTACAACAATCTCAAACCGGACAACTTCATAGATGGCGGTAACGTTTTTGTTGAAGGCATGTATGATGCAGAGAAAAACCTTGTTGTTGCTACGAAGCTAACAACGAAATGTGCCTCTAAATACGAAGGCGCAGAGAGTGCGACAACTGAAAAGAGCTCCTCATATCTCTCGCGTTAGGAAGTTTCGGTATATTTCGCAACAGTCAGATAGTAGAGAATTGCTATGTTCATAGAGAAATTTGTGGAAAGCATACAAGGGGTAACAGCCGAACTTGGGCAAGCCGCGATATTACTCTCCTTATTCTCGGCGATATGGACAATTGTTTTACTATGTATTGGGTTACGTAAGAGAAATCCTAATGCTGTCCAGAGTGGTCGAAATGCTATTATTGCCACCTTTATCCTCATTACTATTGCCACCGGTGCGTTAATCTTCGGATTTGTAACGAATGATTTCTCAATGATGTATGTCGTTGAGGAATCCAGTACAGTGCAACCACTCCTCTATAAAATCACTGCGCTCTGGGGAGGAATGTCAGGTTCGCTTCTGCTCTGGCTTTGGATCCTTACCATCGCTGGTGCTATCGTTGTCTGGCAAAATAAAAAAGCGACTGATACGCTTGCGGATTACGCCCTAATCCCCATCGCCATTGTCCAACTCTTTTTCATTATCCTTGTCACAGGATGGATTGAAGGGGTTTACAACCCATTGGCTCGATTTGACAATGGTGTAGTCATGCCTGATGGTGATGGGATGAACGAACTCCTCCAAACACCCAGCATGGCGATCCATCCACCCACCTTGTACATCGGTTGGATTGGTTTGACAGTGCCATTTGCGTTTGCTGTGGGAGCACTTGTATCTGGCAGAATCGGAAGCGATTGGATACTCCGTTCTCGAAGATGGATGCTATTTTCATGGATTGTTTTGACTATCGGCATCACACTCGGCGGCAATTGGGCATATCAGGAACTCGGTTGGGGTGGATATTGGGCATGGGATCCAGTTGAAAACGCTTCCTTTATGCCGTGGCTACTCGGCACCGCTTATCTGCATTCTGTGATGATTCAAGAAAAGCGGAATATGCTCAAACTGTGGAATATCCTTCTCATTACCTTAGCCTTCCAATTCACTCTATTAGGAACATTTATTACCCGAAGTGGGATAATTTCATCGGTGCATTCCTTTGCACAATCTGATATTGGCTGGTATTTTTTGGCCTTTATTCTTACTTCAACTGGAGGTGTCATCGCACTTGTGGTATACCGCTGGCATCGACTCAAAAGTGCTAATCGCCTTGAATCTCTCCTTTCCCGCGAGAGTGCTTTCGTTATGAACAATTGGCTTCTCGTTGGATTAACCTTGATTATCCTTTGGGGAACGTTGTGGCCTATTATCTCTGAAGCGATTCAGGGAGAAAAATCAGCCGTTCCTGAAGCCTTTTTCAATAAAGTGGTAATTATTCCCGGACTTTTACTTCTCTTTTTAACAGGTGCCGGTCCTATTATTTCTTGGAAAAAGATTACACCTAACAATTTCCGCCGCATGTTTGTATCACCAATTGTAATTGGCTTGATAGCGGCAGCAATAGCATGGTTATTTCTCGCTTTCAGAGCATCCGCTGCGCCTATAGCTACTCCAGAAATTACTGCTGATGTTTCTACACCGAATTTGTTCATACGTGCATGGGAGTTTCTCACTTTCACAGGAAACCCGATTCCAATTTATTCAGTGCTTTGTATTTTTGCAAGCGTGTTTGTAATTGTTGCAATCTTTAGCGAATTTAATCGCGGGGCTAAGCTCCGTGCTAAACGGCAAGAGAGTTCCTTTCTCAACGGCTTGTGGCTTCTTATCCAGCGTAACAAACGACGATATGGTGGTTATATCATCCATATCGGTATTGTTATTGTCTACATAGGTATTATGGGTTCTAAAGGGTATTTCTTACACAAAGAAGTCAGTCTTAAACTTGGCGACTCAATGGAAGTTGGTGCCTATCAACTTACAATGAAGGATACATTTCAAGAGAAACATGAAAATTACTTACGTAAAGGGGTCGTTTTTGATGTAGAAAAGGATGGACGACACGTAACAACGATGAAACCTGCGCGTCATTACTACGACCAAAAAGAACAAGCAGAAGGAGAGCAAGGGACGATTGAGTCAGCGATACACGCAATTGGTCTAAACGACCTCTATATTGCCTCTGGTCCTTTGCCAGCAAAGATAGACACAGACACCGATATCAACGTGGCAGTCTACCACAATCCACTGATTAAGGTTGTCTGGATCGGTGTTGCAGTGATGGTGTTGGGTGGCATTATAGCAATTGCCCAGAAATCTGATCCTAAGCCGCGTTCCGAGACAGCATAGGTACATCACAATGAAAACTCTCAATTCACGATCTTCTGAAAATATCTGTCTTTTTTTTCTGGTGATGGTTTTCCCATTTATTTTTGTCGGCATTGTTACAGCACAAACGCAGACAGTAGATAGCGACACATCAAAGGATTTTGAGTTCGAATCTCAATTAGAAGAATTGCTAACAACATTGTACTGCCCATGCGGTTGTGTCCGAGAAACGAATAAGGCATGTGTATGTGCTACGGCTCAGGCAATTGAGGACCATTTTATAGACGCGTTGACCGAAGGCAAAACCGTTGAGGAAATTCGCACTCTTTATCTTAAAACTTACGGATCTGAGTTTTCCGCTGTTATGAAGGCAGAAGGTGTTAATCTGCTTGCCTATATAATGCCCGCAGTTATCCTGATAGTCATCGGTGGTGTTATTTTTCTTATTCGGCATCAATCACGTCGTAACGAGATACCGTCAACACAACCTGACGATCAGATTTCTGATGAATTACAACAACAGATTGAATCAGAACTTGAAAAATACAAGGAACAGAATTAGGGTGCTGTTATGGTTTTTCTTGTAATTTTGTGGATAATTCTCTTTGGAACCGGACTTTTGGTATATCTCATATTCCCACTTTTTAGTAGAACGGCTATTCTTCCAGAGGTTGACGCAACAGAGGCGCGCATGCAAACGCTCTCTCTGGAACGTGAACAGAGTTATTCTGCGCTGGCGGACCTTGATGAAGATTATGAAACTGGAAAACTTTCAGAAAAAGATTACAAGGAATTACGGGCTGCTTTGTTGCAAGAAACAGTTAACATTGTTAGCCAACTGGAAGCAGCTGCAAAGACAGATGTAGAAGATGAAATTGAAAGGTTTAAACAACAAAAACGCGGACAATGAAAGTATACAGCAACATATTTTTATCAAAAGGAGTTTCAGCATCTTAAAACGCATGGACACCTTTCGACCTCTCGGCAGCCTGTCAGTAATAGCATTCACATTTCTGCTATGTGTTTCCACGATCTATTCCCAAAACGATGTTGGCAACATTCATGGTAAATTGACTGACAAAAAGTCGGATAAACCTATTGCTAACCACCCTGTTACCCTTAATATTTATAAAGCGGAAGATGTTACGCAGCAGGAAACAACAACTGATGAAAACGGCAACTATCGCTTTGAAAATCTGCCATTAGATATTGAAACACACTATTCGGTCTCTACAATTTATGATGACAGAGAACACATAGAAAAGGATTTGGTACTATCTTCATTTGTGCCAAACCTTGCTATTGATATTGAGATCGGTGCGGTAACAGCTGATCCATCGCAGGTTCAAATAAAAGTGTTTACTATTTTGATCGGAAGACCTCCCGCAGCAATTGCTAAGGAAGGTGTCGTAGTCAATGAGTTTCTGAATGTTGAAAACTTGAGTACCTCTCCATTCCAAATTGTTCATGACAGAGAAACAGTTGGGTTTAATTTTGATCTGCCGAAAACGTATAAGGGATTTCATCCTCACCCTCATGCCCCTAAATCCTTAAAACTCAGTTCTACGGGCAGTCACATTATCCTAACTGATCCGTTACCCCACGGTTCAACGCTAATAGTGTACGAGTACCTCTATCCTGTTAATAGTGCTGAATTTGATCTATCCCGACGAATGCCTTTCCACACGGACCAAATTGCAATACTTATTCAAGACGGTATCAATCTGGTTCCACATTCAAATTATTTTAATGCAGCTGAATATGAAGCGATTAATAATGTGGTTTATAAGGCTTACTCAGCAGCTCAAAAAGGAGGGTTCTCAGCAGGTGAAATAGCAGACTTGAAATTGGGAATACCTAAACCAGAATCTAATATCGGTCAAATGGCTTTTATTGCGATTGCTGCAGCTTTAGCAGGTGGGTTTCTTGTCGCTGCGATTTTCATGCTTCGCGGCGCACAACAACGTGCTTCTAAAGAATCTGATGAGACGCAGCCTACGACAACAGACGCGGGTTGGCTCCGTAAACTTAGCGATGCCGATCTTGAACACGCTCAAACAGCAAGACTTGAATTTATAACACTGCTTGATGAGGCGCACGAAAAACAAGAGATTTCGGAACGGGTCTACAACCGATTCCGTAAAGAACATACCGAACGACTCACTGAGATTCTTGACCAACGTAAAGAACGTGGGTTAGACAACTAATTTTATTATTGAGGATTATTGACAGAATAAACCATTTTGGGAAATAGGACTGACGCAATTCTCTGGTAGGTGCGGTTAGAAAACCGCACCTACCGCGTGATAATAGGGAAAATTCCGTGATTTGTGTAAATCTTGGGAAATAGCAAAAGGATTTAATGGATGAGTAATGAAGCACGTATCGCAGACTTGATAGAAGATTTAGAGGAATTGGATGATGATGTGCGTGATGCTGCGAAGGCAGAATTGATTGAAATCGGTGAACCCGCAATACCGCAACTCGTTGAAGCATTGGCACATAACCTTTCGGATGTAGCTGATAAAGTCGCAGATATCTTAGCAGCAATCGGTGAACCCGCAATACCAACTCTCATTGATGAGATGGAGATTGCTCTAAAACACCATGCTCTTGCTATCATCAGTGCACTTACCCGTATCGGTGAACCCGCAATACCGTTTTTGCTGGAAGTATTAACCCAAAAACCGAGCGAAGAGCTTCGAGAATATGCAGTTCGTGCATTCAGCGGGATGGGTGTTGCAGCAACAAGCGCAATTCCCGCACTTATTCAAGCCTTGGCTGATCCTGACGACGAGGTGCGAACTTATGCTGCTTATGCACTTGCCAGAATGGAAGCAGCAGCGGTAGATGCGGTGCCTGCTCTCATCAAGGCACTTGAAGATGATTCTGAACGTGTTCAACATCATGTGGCTTTTGCATTAGATAAGATTGGGACTCCAGAAGCACAAGAAGCACTTAGAGCATTATAGTGTGACGCGAGTTCAATTTTACCGTAATAAATCAAATCTTATACGCTGTACTTATTGCGCGTTGCACAGAAAACACCGTCCTACCACAAAAAATTATCGGACTTACAAAGCCCTCCTACAAGAAAGGGAGTGGTTAATGGCAAAACTTCATATACCCGGATTAAAATAAAAACTTGAAAACTCATGTGTAAATATGGTATAATTTAGAAAAGAAGAATATTAGGATTGTTGACAAAGGAAATTTTACAAAAAGGACGAATTAATAAAAATAGTTAATAAACTGAAATAATTTGCTTATAATTAGAAAGGAGCCAAGATGGCAAAGTTTGATTTTGTAATCGCCATAGGTGGGGCACCCGGACAAGGTATAGCTACAGCAGGAAAGAACTTAAGTCAGTTGTGTGCTCGTAACGGCCTCCATGTTTTTGCCTATAGTGCTTACCAATCCCTTATCCGCGGCGGCCATACCTTCCTTACCATCAGAATTAGTTCTGAACCAGTTGCCAACCACGGCGACGAGATTGACCTTATCATTGCCCTTGATAGAAACAGTTTAGAAAAGCATATACCGCACGTCAGACCTGGTGGTGCAATTGTCTATAACAGTGACGATGTAAAAAAACAGGCACCTGAACGAGAAGATATTCAATTGTGTCCTATTCCTTACAAAGAATTCTCCAGCGGAATTGAAGATAGAAAGTTACAGAGAGCCTGCCTGAATACATGTCTGCTTGGCGCTGCTTTGCAACTCGTAGATGCGGATTTAAAAATGCTTGAGGAAGTCATCATCAATGCGCTTCTCAAACGCAAGGGGCAGGAAACTGTAGATGCAAACGTTGGAGTCGCTACTGCGGGTTACGAACATGCTGCTGAACATTTCACACAATTTGATACAAAGTTAGAGAAACAGGACCGCGCACTTGCTTTTGGGCAAGGTAATGAGCTTATGGCGATGGGTGGTGCAGCAGCAGGTGTTAAATTTTACTGTGCATACCCGATGAGTCCTTCAACAGGTGTGCTCAGATGGATGGCAAACAATGCCCGCGATCTCGGCATCATGGTCCGCCAATGTGAAGATGAAATCAGCGTTGTCAACATGGTTATCGGTGCCGCACACGCAGGTTGTCGTGCGATGTGTGCAACTTCAGGTGGCGGTTTTGCCCTCATGTCAGAGGCGATCGGCAGTGCAGCGATGATGGAAATTCCGATTGTTGTGATTAACGTCCAGCGCGGCGGTCCCTCTACAGGGCTGCCCACAAAAACAGAACAGGGCGATCTGTGGCAAATACTTGGTGCAAGTCAAGGCGATTTTCCAAAAATTGTTGTTGCTCCTACCGACATCATTGACGGGTTTAACACTATCCCAGAACTTTTCAATCTTGTTGATAAGTTCCAATGCCCCGGTATGGTTCTCTCTGATCTTATGCTCGGTGAAGGTTATACGACATTTGATCCAGATTCTATCAATTGGCAACCCGAAATCAATCGTGGTGAAATGATAACGGAACTTGGTCAAACAGAAGGTGAATATCAGCGTTTTCAGATTACTGATAGTGGAATTTCGCCGCGCGCTATTCCTGGCACACCAGGGCACGTGCACGTTGTTGCTACCGATGATCATGATGAAGATGGCGGTCTCATTAGTGATGAATTTACGAATCCACATAAGCGACGCGACATCATGGAAAAACGGCAACGAAAGATGGACGGTATTGTTGAACTTCTGCCGCCGCCAACACTTGAAGGACCTGAAGATGCCGAAGTCACACTCATCGGATGGGGTTCTACATACGGTGTCATTAGTGAGGCAGCACAATTGTTAGCTGAAGACGGTATTGCGACAAACCACATCCAATTTAAATGGCTCTATCCGATAGATGAAGATGCTGTAAACGAAGTGTTAGCGAAATCCGGACACGCCATTATTGTTGAATGCAACTACACAGGTCAGTTCGCTCGGTTCTTACGAGGCGAAACAGGCTTTAAGGCAGATGGACACATCCGTAAATATGATGGTGAACCGTTTATGCCTCACCACATTTTCGACGGTACCCGTGAACTTTTAATCGGTAAAACAGAACTTTATGTCCCATACCAGGAAATTGTTGTTTAACAAAGGAGGATGAATCAGATGGCAAAAAAAGAAAGACCAATTAAAGGTGCTCCTACAGCGAGAGATTTTAAAGGTGATGTTAATCCTGATTGGTGCCCCGGTTGTGGCGATTTCGGTGTGCTGAATGCGCTTCAAAATGCTTATGCCAAATGTGGTCGTGGCAATCATGATCACCTCACTGTCAGCGGAATCGGGTGTTCTTCCAATCTCCCTGGCTTCATTAATACTTATGGAATGCATACGCTGCATGGTCGTTCACTTGCTGTAGCAACAGGGGCAAAACTCGCTAATCACGAGCTGAATATCGTCGTCACTGGCGGCGATGGTGACGGATATGGAATTGGTGGAAATCACTTTATTCACACGATGCGGAAAAATATTGATCTCCTCTATATTGTGATGAACAACGAAACTTATGGGTTGACGGTTGGTCAAGCCTCACCTACGACTCAAGTTGGCGAGAAAACTTATAGCACACCGTTCGGTAATATAGAAACACCCCTCAACCCTGTTGCGATGGCAATTGTCTCAGGTGCTACTTATGTTGCAAGAGCATTTAGTTCAGAACGTGACCAACTCATAGAATTAATGTACAACGGTATGCAACACAAAGGGTTCTCTTTCATTGATGTTATCAGTCCTTGTCTTACGTGGAAAGGGGATGAAATATTCGATTATTGGAAGGAGCGAGTCAATTTTCTTGAGAATCATGACACAAGTGACAAAGCCGCGGCACTTGAACAAGCGGTTAAGGATGGTCATGAGACTCAGCTTGGATTATTCTACCATGACACGAGTCGTCCCTCCTTGGATCAGATGGAACCCGTTTTGGAAGACGGTCCTATGGCGCATCAACCTCTTGGTGTTACTCCCGAACAGGGTGCCTCAATTATCCAACGCATGATGTAAAACAGAACGGTAAGGGCAGGTATTCTACCTGCCCTTTCTTTTTGTTTATACGACAGAATTACAAATTTCTCCTACACGCTATGCGTCTTAACGCTTCCCAAATAACAAAAAATTTCGGACACCGTGCGATTGTCAAAAACGTTAATCTCACGATTAACCCTGGAGAAGTAGTTGCGATTTTCGGTCCTAACGGTGCAGGTAAAACGACGTTCATCAAAATACTTGCGACTTTGCTACGCCCAACATCTGGAAAACTTGAGATTGAAGGCACGGATGCAATCGCTGACTACGCACAGGTCCGAAATGCTTTAGGCGTAATTGTCCATGAGCATTTGGCTTATCCTGCATTGACTCCGTTTGAGAATCTCAGGTTTTTCGGACAGATGTACGGCGTTGATGATTTGGAAAGCCGATGTAAAACACTTCTTGCTGAAGTAGGTCTAAGCCGTTTTACCCATGAACCGCTTCATATCTTTTCACGCGGTATGACGCAGCGCTTTATGATTGCCAGAGCACTTCTCCATCACCCCTCAATTTTATTACTTGATGAACCCTTCTCTGGACTTGACGCGTCTGCCAAGCAGTTTGCCATAGATCGCATTGCACAAGAACGGCAAAATGGGAAAAGTGTTCTAATCACAACACACAACATCGAATTGGGTTATCTTGTAGGCACAAGGTTTCTTTTTATGATAAATGGGGAATTGGATGAGATCGCAAAAAAAGACGAAATTGAAGTAAAAACTTTGCTACGGATGTACGAAGAGAGGTTGATAGACACCACTTCAAATTGAGACAAACATGAAGGCACTCCGTCAGATTGCTGCGTTGATTCGTAAAGACCTCGGACTCCAATTCCGTTCAAAGGAAACGTTGGCGTTAATCTTTGTTTTTAGCGTACTTGTTGTCCTCATTTTTGCGTTTGCGTTTGGACCAGAATTTCCTACTGAAAAGACTGAACGTGGCAAATTAACCGCGAGTGTTCTCTGGGCAGCGTTTGTTTTTGCCGGAATTATTATCTTGAATCGTTCATTTGCAATAGAACGATCACACGGTGCTTTACACGGTATTCGGCTTACCGGTGTTGATGCAAGCCATGTTTACCTTTCCAAAGTTGTTAGCAACGTCGTTTTCCTATTTCTATTGGAAATTGTTATTACACCTATCGCTCTTCAATTCTTTGAACTATTTGATGGTGTGACGGTGGGTATATTATTAAAATTGTTTGGCGTGCTGAGTATCGGCACGCTCGGTTTTTGTGCTGTCGGTGTGTTGTTAGCGGGGATGTCTACAAGCACAAATGGTGGTGAAAGCCTACTCTCTGTCATCCTTCTTCCGCTTGTCATTCCAATTATTATGGGTGGCACAAAATGTACTGTCTCTATTTTGGTAACTGGCGGGTTGGAAGATAGCTTCTGGCTGAAGATGTTGATAGGCTCAAGTCTTGTCTTTTTAGCATCAGCGTATCTACTTGCCGATGCCGTTATTGAAGAATAGTGGTAGTTTAAAAACCTGAATACGATACAATTTATTAGATAACAAATCTTAGAATAATAAGCTTCGGAAGGAGAAGCAACTTGTCAGAAATTATTTATCTTCACGCACGAGAAATACTGGATTCACGAGGTAACCCTACGGTTGAAGTAGACGTTAATTTAGCATCGGGCGCGTTCGGACGTGCGGCGGTCCCATCAGGTGCATCTACAGGTGAACACGAGGCGGTTGAACTTCGTGATAAAGAGGCAGAACGTTACTTAGGCAAAGGCGTTCAGAAGGCAGTTGAGAATGTTAACACTACCATTGCCGAGGCGCTTGCGGGCGAAAATGTATTCGCACAAAACGAGATTGATGCTGCCATGTGTGAACTTGATGGCACTGATAATAAAAGTAATCTCGGTGCAAATGCAATATTAGGTGTGTCACTTGCTGTTGCGAAAGCTGCTGCTGATGAACTTGGACAACCTCTGTTTCGCTATATCGGTGGAACAAATGCGAAAGAACTACCGTTACCGATGATGAATATCCTAAACGGCGGTTCTCATGCCGATAACAACGTAGACATCCAAGAATTTATGGTGATGCCTGCGGGGGCAAGTAGTTTCACAGGAGCACTACGTATGGGAACGGAAATTTTTCACAGTCTTAAAGCGGTCTTGCAAGCGCGAAATTGTAACACCGCAGTCGGTGATGAAGGAGGCTTTGCTCCCGATTTAGATTCGAATGAGGAAGCTATCGCTGTGATTATTGAGGCTATTGAGCGCGCTAAATATGTACCCGGTGAGGATGTTCTATTAGCGTTAGATGCGGCTTCAAGTGAATTTTACAATCGTGATACCGGCACTTATGAATTAAAAGCAGAGGCACAACCCACCAAATCACCTGAAGAAATGGTTGGATTTTACGCCGAACTCTGTGAAAAATATCCAATCGTTTCGATTGAAGATGGCATGGACGAAAATGACTGGGAAGGTTGGAAACACTTAACAGAGGCAATCGGCGATAAAGTCCAGCTCGTCGGTGATGATCTTTTTGTTACCAATACCACCCGATTAAAACAAGGAATTGACGGAAACATCGGTAATTCTATTTTGATTAAAGTCAATCAGATCGGAACTTTGACAGAGACGCTTGATGCGATTGAACTTGCCCGGCGTTTCAACTATACTGCCGTGGTTTCTCATCGGTCGGGTGAAACTGAAGATACCACTATTTCTGACCTTGTTGTGGCGACCAACGCAGGACAGATAAAAACCGGTTCGCTTTCCCGGACTGACCGTGTCTGTAAATATAACCAACTCCTACGTATAGAAGAAGAACTTGGCGATAGTGCAATTTTCGCTGGTAGGAAAGTCTTTTATAATTTGTCAGATTTTCGTTAATTCACCTTTTATGGTAGATTTCGGAATTAATTGAACGCTTTTGAGTAGGATGGAACTCCGGGGAATGCCTTTGGCAGAATACACTTTTGGTATTCTGCATGATTCATACCCCGGGAACGCCTAAATCATGTGAATACCATACGCGTATTCGCTTCATACCGTTGATTTCTTGATTTGGATTCCCGACTATTCATAAGTTCTGTCGCGATTCGGAGATCGCTCCTACAAGAAGAGAAGAGGCGTAATGAATTGCACGACTACAAACTTCGTAAACTCCAAATAATGTCTATTTATTTCTAATCTTCACTATAGTATTGGGACAGTGTTTTGCTGTCCTAAAATATGCTTTTAAAAGGTTGCTTTATGCGCATTTTTCGCGTAATCTTATTCATTATTGCATTAGCTTTACTCATAGTCAGCGTCAGACAATTCCAGAACGGTTATAGAGACTGGCAAGAAGCGCAACTGGTCGAAAAAGGCTTCCAAGCAGAGATACAGGAGTTGGAATACGAACGTGATCGACTCAAGCAGCGTGTGGAAATGCTGAAAAACGACACCCTCACCAAGGAACGGCTTGTCAGAAAAAGGTTCGGTTATGTCAAACAGGGTGAAGTTAAGTTCAAAGTCGTTAAACCCGCACAACCCGAATGATTTACAATCAAGCATAACATTCATTTGTTTGTGCGTAAATGTCCTCCCAGCACATTTTTTACACGAAATTAAAACAGTGAATATAGTAAATCGCCTATACCTCGCGATTTACTATATAAACCTTTTGCAATATAGAAAAATTTCAGTTATAATTGAGAATAATACAAATAAGCGAGTCAGCCATAACTCTCCTTATGGAAAATTTGCTGCCACGACCACGGAATGTAGGAAAATCTTATGTACACAGAAAACAATCACCGGAGTCCTTTGCCTAAGTTAATTGCTATATGTGGGCTTCTTCTGCTTTTCATTTTAGTCATTAATGCTGTGCGTTTTCTTGAGAAAGAGACGTTTCAACCTCCTACCGATCAGGTTGAAATGAAAGAAACGCGTCCAAAATCTTTTAAAGTTGAAGCGAGGGAGATACATCCGAAATCTATTAGACGCAGAGATGCACTTGATACGAAGCGATGGCCCGACGGGTTCCGACTTCACCGTTATTATTGGATTGGTGGAGCAGCTGTTTACGTGGCAGAAATGGACCGTGATGAGAAAAACCTAAGATTTGATGTAGAACTTGCTAACTCCCAAATTCTCAGGCGTGAAACTGTTAGTGGTGCTACAAGACGACTCAAGAGAAAAGGGATACAACCTTTGGCCGGTGTTAACGGTAGTTTCGGAATTCGTGAAGATAGTTATGGGCGTGGTGGGATGATTTTCAACCTCCACATCCAAGAAGGTGAACTCGTTAGTATTCCTAAATTGATTGATAGATGGGGGTATTCGCCACCTTCACCGTGGGGTGAAACAAGTTTTGGAGTTACCCCCGATGGCGAATTTCTCTTAGAGGCAGTTCACTTAAACGGAAAACTTCACATTGGTGAAGAAACCCTCGCGATAGACGCAATTAACCAAATCTGCGATTCATTGTGTCCGGTAGTGCTTTATACACCTCGCTTTGGAAGGTCAACTTTAACGCGCCGATGCTATGAATTTACCCTCCAAAAACTCACACTTCCGCTCAGAGGAAAATACACGAGTCGTTTTGTTGTCACGGGAGTTAACCCACGTGGTAACAGTGTTATTCCATCTGACGGCGTAGTTCTCGCTATAGAACCGCGGTTAGCAAGTCGCTGGTATAAGAAGATTCCCAAATCTGCGACTGGTGTATTGGATATTGCACTCACACCTGAAAAATGGCAGACAGTTCAAACGGGCATCGGTGGAAATCTTCGGTTATTACGAAACGGAGAAATTGAACCAGAGTTAATTGAGTTTGCACGAGGCAGAAACAGCAGTGCTTACAGACATAGCAACGCTGCGCATCGGCATCCACGGAGTGCTTTGGGATTTAACGACGAGAAGTTTTTTCTTATTGTAGTTGATGGTAGACAATCCGGGTACAGCATGGGAATGACGCTTTATCAAATGGCAGATTTTTTCAATGATATCGGGGTTGAGCACGCTATTAATTTTGATGGTGGTAGTTCCTCCGCCTTGTGGGCGTTGGGCAAAATTGTAAATAGACCTGCCCACTCTTATGAGCGACCTATTTTCAACGTAGCGATGATCCGCACCAAAGAAAAATAACCACATGAAACTACGATATGCTGTTCTGTGCCTCCTGCTGTTAATCGCCTGTTCAAATAGAAATACCCCACAAGCAGTCACCGAAGATTTTATCTATAACTACTACAAACTTGCTAACCAAGGGGCAGCACTCCTGTTAAGTTCTGGACTTGCCACAGAAAAATTGGAAGCAGAAATTGGGCGGCTGCAAGAGGTGCGTGCGCCAGGCGACCCTGCTCCCGAAATGCCGAAAATCGAATATAAGCAGATCGGAAAAGAAACCGCCGATGAAGTTGAAAACATAGAACACGTCTTATTCAACTATCAATTGACAATCAAGAATAGTAGCGGCACAACAACGCACACCCGAAACGTTGTGATTACCACCGAAAACATTGACGGACAATGGAAAGTTGTCAATTTTGATGAATATTAAATAGTATTGTAGTTTGATGTAACGCGAGAATCCTAATCTGATCCGGTGGAGATTTTCCATGAAAACCGGCAAGGTAGCAATCTTTACACAACCACAAACTCCATTGGAATTTCGGGAATATCCGGTACCATCTGTAACACCGGACGATATGCTCGTGCGGATCCGAATGGCAAATATTTGCGGTTCCGATTTACATTTTTGGCGAGGACACGGTCCCAAAATCGCAAGTGGTATTCCACAAGTGCTGGGTCATGAAATGATCGGCACAATTGAAGCGATGGGACGCAACGTCCAAAGTGACAGTATAGGGCAACCGCTAACTGAGGGGGACCGAATCGTCTACTCCTATTTCAAGCCGTGCCAACGCTGTTGGATGTGTCTCAACGGCAAGCCCGGATGTCCGAATCGCTATAGAGATTGGCTCGGTGTCTCAAGTGATCAATCCCCTCATTTTCATGGTGCTTACGGTGAATACTACTACATGAAAGCAGGGCATTGGGTTTTTAAAGTGCCCGACGAACTGCCGGACGCTCTTGTATCCCCGATTAACTGCGCTTTATCGGAGGTTATTTACGGACTCAATCAGATTGGCATCACGCTTGGGGACACGGTTGTTATCCAAGGTGCTGGCGGACTTGGACTTTATGCAACTGCGGTGGCAAGGGAGATGGGAGCAGGGAAAATTATTGTTCTTGATCGGCTTCCTGCACGCCTGGCACTCGCGCATGAATTTGGTGCGGATTATACCCTCAATGTTGATGAAATTGATATGGCAGAACGTGTCGATTATGTTCTTGACCAGACCAGTGGTATCGGTTCTGACCTTGTTGCAGAATTTGTAGGTTCTCCGCGTGTTCTCGCAGAGGGCATTGAAATGCTGCGGTGGGGTGGGCGTTACCTCTGGATTGGCAACATCAATCTCGGCTTTCCAACCGAAATTGACCCTGGTAATATAGTTCGGTGTAGCAAGGCGATTCGGGGTGTAATCGTTTATGAACCGTGGGTAATTCCACGTGCGCTTGATTTCCTGAGCCGCACACGCGATAAATATCCTTTCCATAAAATCATCTCCGATACCTTCCCGTTTGACGATATTAACGACGCTTTCTCTTCCGCTAATGAGGGTTCTGCAATTCGGGTTGGATTGGAATTTGGTGCTGTCTAATAATTGGCTATAGAATTAGAAATGCGTAACTACAGAAAATTTAAAGACTATCATATTGAACAACTACGCGATCCGGAAGACGCAAAGATATACCTTTCTGTTGCACTTGAGGACTATGAGAAAAACGAGAACATAGATGCTTTTTTACTTGCAGTCAGAGATGTAGCTGAGGCACAAGGAGGCGTGTCTAAGTTAGCCGAGCGTGTTAGTCTCACTGACGAGGGACTTTACAAGATTCTTTCTGAAAATGGAAATCCGCAACTTAATACAATGCGCATAATACTGAACGAGTTAGGTTTCAAATTTTCGATAGAAGCACGCGAAAGCCACCTACAAGCACAGCAATAAAAAGGGTAGTTCCCTGTGTTACGATAAATTAAAATTTATGAGCGAACCTATTGAAATGCCGTCTTCCCTTTACATCCACATACCGTTTTGCGCGACGAAGTGCTACTATTGCGCTTTTAATACCTATTCTTTCCACAAAGAACAAGCAAAAACTTACTTAGACGTACTCCGCACGGAGATGGAACTTTACGCGCCGCAAACCGCTCCCCTACAAACTATTTTCATCGGTGGTGGCACCCCTTCTATCCTTTCTGCCAACACCTTAGAACGATTATTTACCGATATACAGAAACATTTCCAGATATGTCCCGATGCTGAAATCACTGTAGAGTGCAATCCGGGCACCGTTGACAGTGAAAAACTACGTGTGATGCAGGATGCTAAGATAAATCGACTCAGTTTCGGTTTGCAAGCGATGCAGGATGAGATATTGCATCAATTAGGCAGAATTCACACTGTTGAGGAATTCCTGCACAGTTATCGTTTAGCACGCGAATACGAATTTGACAATATCAATATTGACTTAATTTTTGCCCTTCCAAAGCAAACGATGAAAGCATGGCAGCACACCTTAAGCGAGACAATCTCACTTGAACCCGAACATATCTCTGCCTATAATCTCGTCATGGAAAAGTCAACGCTATTTTATGAGTGGTGGAAAGCAGGGGAATTGGTTCTCCCTCCTGAAGATACTGAAGCAGATATGTTCCAATGGACTATTGAAACGCTTACCTCGCACGGATATACACACTACGAAATCTGTAACTTCGCCCGACCAAACCGAGAAGTGAAACACAATCTTGTTTATTGGAATAATCAGGAATATGTCGGATTAGGCGTTGGTGCATGCGGATATGTTGATGGTGTCCGTTATACCAATATCCGAGGCATCCCACCTTATATTGAAGCACTCCATCAACACAAAAAACCGATTTCAGCCAATGAACGCTTAACTGGGCATGCTGAAAAAGCAGAAACCCTTATGCTCGCACTCCGCAAACGAGAAGGTATCTGTTTAGCGGATTATGAGCGGCGTTTCGGTGAAAAACTTGATGTCATGTTTGGAGAGACTATCAAAAAGTGGACGAATTTAGAGTTATTAGAGCAGAATGGGACACATCTTCGGCTTACCCAGCGCGGGCTTTTCTTGACGAATGAGGTTTTTCTGGAATTGATGTGAGGGTTTCGTATTCTTGGTTGTAAGGAAAGAATCTCAGCAGTCTCCTTCATATTCTGGGTTCACCCATTTAAGCATATCTGTTGTGTACTCAGGTTCGTCTTCTCCGTATGCTCGTGCAAGCATCTGCATAGAAAGATCGCACCAAGTTTCACGTTCCGCTGTCTCTTGTTCTAATTCGTATTTTTCAATAAGCACCCCAACCACTTCCATTGATGAAATTAACGGATGATTTTGCTTTCACCGATGAGAGTCTTTAACTCGTCACGCAGAGTCAAGAGTTGACGATAATTGGTCTCTGTACGCGGGACGAATACAATAGAAACAAGTTCTGGCCACATCTCTTGAGCAGTTTGTATTTCGTTGACGATGCTAACTCCTTTTAGTACCCTAAAATTGTTGAAAACTCAATATTCATATTATAACACATATTTAATGAAAACTCAGATATTTAGATTTAGGGTATCTAAAAAATTTGTCTGAATCGCGAAAATTATTGATTCAGTTTTGGGATTTACTAATGCTACTGAGTCGTTCTCTACCGATACGTTTATATGTCTCGTGATGCACCTGCGTCGCGCGTCTCTTTTTACACTTCCGACATTATACCCCGCAAGTTTCATAATTGTCCAGCGTTTGCCTTGCCATCGTTTTGTTTTTGGGTATCTGCTATATGATTTCCTTTTCATTCACCTGTCCTTAAAATAGATTTAAGTTACAAGTTTAACTATTACGAAAAGTTATGCTAATTATAGCACTTATTGAATGTTTTGCCAAGAAATTTCATGTTGTGTAAAAAATTAATTTAATCATTAGTTGGTTTTCGCTTTGCTCAACCCAACCTACGAAATATACAAAAGATACATTTCCAAGTAGCTATATTTAACACTTTCTCCACTTTAGTTAAATTTATGCACCCTTTCCGCTTCAAAATAGCATCTTATAATAGTTAAAAGCATGGAATGTATTTATTCACAACAGATAATTGGCTCGTTAGCGGAACATTTTTCGCTAATGAAGTGTGAATATAGTATACACCAATCTTATCAAACGATTTTGGAGTGTTTAGATGGTAGATGACGATGTTCTACTCATACGCAAAATATTAATAGGGGACGATGCTGCATTCAGCACCTTAGTTGAAAAGTATAGAAAAGGCGTTCATGCTTTCGCATGGCGGAAAATAGGTGATTTCCACTTTGCAGAAGAGATTACTCAAGATACTTTCATCCAAGTATATAAAAATCTTTCCACACTCAGAAATCCAAATCAATTTGCTGGATGGTTATACGTAATTGCTAATCGTTTGTGTATCAAATGGAAGCAAAAGAGAAAATTAACTATGCAATCATTAGAAGGCACATCAATGTCAGAGATTGACGCATCTTCATATAATAAATATCTATCCGAACAGAAGGATAGAGAGGCGACCGCGAAACGACTTGAAATTGTAAACAAACTTCTGAAAAAATTGCCTGAAAGTGAACGAACTGTTATAACGCTTTATTATTTAGGTGAAATGACTGCCAAAGAGATTGGTAAGTTCTTAGGTGTATCTATCAACACGATTAAGAGCCGACTCCGCCGTGCGCGAGAGCGGTTAAAAGAGGAAGAAGCAGTGATCCAAGAGAATCTTAGCAGTGTCCAGTTCCCGACACAAATAACAGAAAACATTATGAAGGAAATATCACAACTCAAACCGACAGCGCCATCTATAAGTAAACCGTTGGTGCCGATAGGTTTATCCGCTATTTCAGCAATAATCGCCTTACTGCTGACGGGTGTGGGTGGGAAACATCTACTTCGTTTCCAGAAACCCTATAGCTTAGAAGCGACATCAGGATCAACGATTGAAATTATTGATGCACAACTTGTGCTTGAATCTCCCGCAGAAACAACGGTGCGGAATCAAGTTGGACTGTCAGATGTTATCGGTAGAAATAACGGGACAGAACAGCAACCGGACACAACCCTATTCGCTGCAGCACAAACGGATGATGTCGTAACTTCAAATTCAAAATTAGACTGGACTCAAACAAAAGGTCCAGAAGGCGGTTCTGTCGCAACTTTATTCACAACAGCTCGCGGTGAAGTGTATGCAGGCGCCCGTAACGGTCTCTACAGACTTACCGGCGATGGCACCGCGTGGAAACGCATAAGCAGTATAAAAGACCCGTCCAACACGCTACTATATGCAAATGTATGGTGGCCCGTTGCAGAAAGCCGCGATATGCTCTACCTTGCCACCGATACAAAGATATTAGAATCGTTTGACAGGGGTGAAACATGGGGAACACTCTGTGAAGGGATAGAAGGGTATGAAGGGCATCTTACGGGTATAGCAATAACAGACGGTGTCCCAAATATGATAATCTATCTCGCTTACACGGTTGGTGTTTTTCGTTCAAATGATGTTGGTAAAACATGGACACCGCTGCTCAAAGGCTTGGAAGGCACGAAAATCGGAACAATTGCTGCTATTCAAGACACAGTTTTCGCTGGTACCAATAAAGGATTATACCGACTCAATAACAATGTATGGGAACAGGTGTTGATTGATCCAGAGAATGTGAAAGACAAACCATTGGATATCGCAGCGTTAGCAGTCGCAGAAAACAATTTGTATGTAGCGGCACATCTGGTTAAAGAAAATACCTCTATTGGAATAGGTATAGAATTAGACCCGTTGAAAATAGATTTTGAATTCGCTCCGTTCAAATTTTATCCACTCTCATGGTCTCTGTATCGCTCAAATAATCAGGGCGAATCATGGAATATTATAACACCGAAACTTAGTGACACAGACATAAAAGGTGATACAGTGCGTAATTCTTCAATGTCATTATATCAGAATTTATTTACGACAGTCGTAGAGGATCCATCTATCCGCTTAGCTGTTTCTGGGGACAAAGTTATGATGGTTTCCGGTAATTATCATTTTTATTCAACCGATGCCGGTCAGAATTGGATATATTTAAAGAATTCAGGTGATATGAACAATGTGTCAGGGGTTGTGCTGTTGAATGACAACACTTTCTACAGAAGCGGATTATCCGGAATTCATCGGACAACCAACGGGGGCGAATCATGGCATAAATTTAATGCTGGGATGGTCAATACATTTGTCCATCGGTTGATCAACTTTAACAACAAGGTCTACGCGAACACGGGGAAACTCACGGTTGTCAGTTCCGCTGACAGTGGGGAAACGTGGACGCCGGTTGCTGGAGATGCACAAAAATACTCACGTATATTAGAATTTGATGGCACGCTTTACGCCATGAATGATACTAATTCGTCTCCAAGACTTTTCCGATTTTCCAACGAGGAGAATAGGTTCATAGAAATCCCTGATATGCCAGTGATTAAAGAAAAGAAGGAACCGGAAGTCAATAAAGTTGTGATGGAAACATTTAAATTTGAAGAAAAAGAAAATATTAACGCTGACATACCTTTAGATTCAGAAGGTTCTGTTGATATAGGACCTACCGATAGACAGTTGAATGAGCCGATTCACGCCATTGATACTGTATTATTCATGCTATCACCGTTGGGAAGTTTTGCAGTTAGTGAAACAGCCTACTATGTGGAATATAAGCAGAGACTCTTGAGATGGAAACCCGGTACGACAGAATGGTATGACACCGGACTAGTAGATAAAGGTAAACGGGCTAATACTGAATTTATAGAGGACTTTTTCAATTCTCTTGGTTTCAAATTCGCTGTTTCAAAAAACACTGTCTACGTAGGCACGCGGGATGGACGGCTCATGCAATCGTTTGATGAAGGAGACACTTGGAAACATGCAACCGCTGATCTTCCATTTCATGTTGAAAGTTACAAGGAAATCATTTTTGTAGGACAAACCGTCTATGTCGCGACCGATAAGGGTGTTGCGCGATCCACCAATGGAACTGATTGGCAAGCCATTACAGACATGCAAGGCGAAGTTCTTGTCGTGGATAGATTTGCGGTGGATAAATCAATCGTTTACGGTCTGTCCGGACAAAAAGTGTATCGATTAGTCGAGAACTCAGAAACATGGCAGCAGGTCACACCTGAAATTACGCATGCTGTTTCTACCTTTGAGGTGGATGGGGATACGGTCTACATTGGAACACAAGGACAAGGCGTGTTCCGCTTTACACTTAACGATAGTAAATAGTAAGTCGGGTAGCCCGTAGTCCTTAGTCAAGTGTTAATTGATGGGTCTTGAATGTAGTCGGGAATCCGAGTTCCCTCCTACAGAATGTAAGAGGCGCCAAATACCAAACGCGTATTTGGCGTTGATTTGGCAATAAATTGCGCGACTACAAAAACGGTATAAGATAAAAAACGTAAGGGAGAATTGAATTGCGATTAAACGCGTTTTCTGTTAATCAAAATAGATCAATTAGGAATGGTATTGTGGTGTTAGTGGGCATCCTTGCATTCGGGTGTCTCCTATCCTATGCCCATGGAATTGATACGCAAGATAGAACGACTGATAAAGGTGCTGCGCAACACGATATTGCGCAAATCGGAAAAGACACGACGGTTAATATAGTTGTTAGAACAGCCGATGGTGTGCTTGATAGTGGTAGCGGCTTCTTCATTCGGCAAGATCTAATTGTCACTAACATTCACGTCGTTTCCGGTATTCACGGAAAATCAATCAGTTGTAGTGCAAAACAGGTTAACCCACCTATAGAATATGACATCAAAGGGGTGATGGCAAGTGATCCAGAACACGATTTGGTTATCCTAAAGGTTGATGGTGTAAGCAAGAATGTTCTGTCTCTTGGTGAAAGTAAGGCAGTAATCCTTGACGAAGAAGTTTTCGCTATAGGCACACATTGGAATAATGCCACCGGTAAAATGATAAAAGGCACGATAAGCCGAATCACTCCCGATTTTTTTCGTATGCAAGCTACACTCCCTCCGGGATATAGCGGCGGTCCGCTCCTAAATGAAGCAGGTAAAGTGGTTGGAATTTGCGTAACGGGTGGTCTCACAAAAAACTATGGATACGTTATCCCATCAAACCATCTTAGGAAACTGCTGCAGGACATGCCAGCAGAAGAAAAACCTTTGGAAGAATGGCGAGAGGAACGTTTCATACGCGCTTATGCTATCGTAAAACAAGGTGACAAAAGCTCAGCATTAGGAGGTGTTAATCAAGCAATCACGGCTTACGACACTGCTATAGGTCTAAAGCCGGATTTTGCAGCTGCCTTTGCACGGCGAGGATCGGCGAAATATCGCTTGGGAAACTACAAAGGGTCTATAAAAGACTATGACGCAGCTATTGCTCTCGGTATGGATTATGCAGCTACCTATGTAAACCGAGGTGTCGCTAAAAAAACCTTAAAAAACTATAAGGACTCCATCAAGGACTATAATAAGGCAATTTCCCTTGACCCAGAGAGTGTTGAGGCTTACCTGAACCGTGGAAACCTTAAGTCAGATCTGGGGGATCACAAAACTGCAATTGAAGATTACAATACTGCGATTCGACTAAAACCGAAAGGTATGCTACTTGCCGCTTCTTACCTAAAACGAGCTAACACGAAATCGGATATAAATGATTATGTAGGGGCGATTGAAGATTACAACCGGGCGATCCACCCAAAATATAGCAATACTGTTTTGACCGTTATATACCTCAATCGTGGGCTTGCCAAGTCTAAATTAGGCGACACTAAAAGTGCAATTGAAGATTACGATGCAGTTATTCACCTAAAACCCCGAAATGCCATGCTTGCCGAAACGTATGTGCATCGTGCCACTGCCAAGTCTAAGTTAGGTGACAATATAGGGGCAATCGAAGATTATGACAGTGCTATCCGCCTTGCCACTGACAAGACCGACTTTACCGCTTACACCTACAGCAGACGGGCTGCTGCAAAGTTGTCTATTAACAACAACAAAGGTGCAATTGATGACTGTAATACCGCTATTCGTCTTGACCCAAACCTTGCAGAAGCCTATAAGACCCGAGGGGATGCGAAATACAATCTACAAAACTATAATGAAGCTATCAAGGACTATAATACTGCAATCTATATAAAACCTACATACGTTGAGGCATACTATAAACGCGGAAAGGCAAAGGTTGAAATAGATAACGTATCCGAAGCAAAAATAGATTTCCGAACAGCCTTAAAGTTCGCCAAATCTGAAAGTCCTCAATCTCTGATAGACAAAATTGAGAAAGCATTCAACCTCATAAAATAAAACATCTAATTTTTCACTTATAGTAAAACTAAAGATATGTGAACATTTCCTCTGGTAGGTTCGGTTTCCTAACCGCATCTACCAGACTGCATAAATGTGGTTTGGTTAGGAAACCGGACCTACCGTGTAGGGCACCGCCTTGGATTTCTTCTTGTAGGAGCGACCTCCAGCTCACGACATCCACGTGCTATCCACCTCTTGCTTACTTCCTCTTCAACCTAATTTTATCCATAGATAGGTAGAGCGAGTTGAGAGTCACAAAATCGAGATTATACCAATTCTAATAAATACTCTCATTAAGAGATTCAACTGTTACTGTCTGCTAAAGATACCTTTCTTCTGTAGAAGCGGCCGGGAGGTCGCTCCTACAAAATATTCCGAAAATGACACATTAAATCCACATAATCCGCGATTCAGATTTCAGACTTGACACATCCCCTATTTTCTGCGAAAATAACCCCATGCCACGCAAAAACAAAATCCTCAACATTGGCGATGCTGCGCCCTTATTTTCACTGCCGTCACATAGGCGGCAGACTGTTTCACTTGCATCCTATCGCGACGAACAACACGTGGTTTTAACTTTTTTTAGAGGCACATGGTGACCAAATAGTCGCCGCCAGTTGGCTGCAGTGCAAGAACATTCTGAAGATTACGGAAATTATAACGCGACACCTATCGCTATTGCGGGGCAGTGGCCCCGTGAACTACGTGGTTTTGCAGAACGGAACGGAATTACTTATCCGCTATTAGTTGACAAAGATCGGAGCGTCATCAAGAGTTATGGCGTATATCATTGGCTCAGTTTTGAGGCTTACAACATCGCCAGACCAGCAACCTTTCTGATTGACAAACTCGGGACAATTCGGTATATGTATATCGGGTCACATCAGTTCGATTTGGTGGATCATGCTGCGGTGCTTGAATACCTGAAGTCAATAGACAGCAATAAAATGATTTTGAATTGCAATGAAGATATGGTATAATATTATATGTACAGCATTGTAGGTGATACATTGCGATGAACGAGACGCACATAGCGTTTATGGACCGCGCATTGGCTTTAGCACAGCAAGGGAAGGGGCGAACAAGTCCGAATCCACTTGTCGGTGCGGTGATTGTTAACGCTGGGAAAATTGTCGGTGAAGGGTATCATCAGAAAGCAGGTGAACCCCACGCAGAAATTCACGCATTGCGCGCAGCTGGAGAGAATGCAAAAGGTGGAACACTCTATGTGAACCTTGAGCCTTGTTGTCATTGGGGACGAACACCGCCTTGTACTGACGCGCTCATTCAAGCGGGAATCGAACATGTTTTCGCTGCACACTTAGACCCGAATCCGAAGGTAGCAGGAAAGGGCATTGAGCAGTTAGAGGCAGCAGGTATAAAAGTTAACGTAGGAGTGTGTGCAGAAGCAGCGGAACAACTGAATGAGTTCTACATAAAACATCTGAAAACGGGGTACCCATTTGTTATATTGAAAATGGCGATGAGTCTTGACGGAAAAATTGCAACTTCCACAGGCGAATCGCAATGGATTACATCTGCGGCATCACGGCAAAGAGCGCATGAGATACGCGATGAAGTAGACGCAATTCTTGTTGGAATTGGGACTGTTACAAGCGATAATCCTGCTCTAACGACAAGACTACCGAACAAACAGGGAAAAGACGCGACGCGGATTGTTTTAGATTCACACGGACGAACACCTACATCGGCAAAGATATTTAACCCAAACAGTGAGGCGGGGGTTATGATAGCGGTTACATCGCAAGCACCTGCTCAAAATATCATTACTTTGAAAAAGGCAGGGGCAGAAATCATAATCACACCAGCGAAAGATGGACAGGTTTGTTTCAAAACACTGATGGAGACATTAGGGGCACGCGGTATAACAAGTGTTTTGGTAGAGGGTGGTGGTAAAGTCAACGCAAGTACATTAGCATCAAGTGTTGTGGATAAAGCGATGTGCTTTATCGCTCCAAAATTTATCGGAGGCAAAGAAGCACCGGGCGTATTTGACGGTGAAGGAATCAAACGTTTGATTGATGCACCAAATTTAGAACGATGGATAATCACCCAACTTGACTGTGACCTATTGATTGAAGGGTATTTCGCAAAATAATGTTTACCGGAATCGTTGAAGAAATTGGCACAATTACTGAAGTACACCCACAATCCAGCGGTGTAACTGTCAAAATTAAGGCAGAAACGGTGCTGGAGGATGCCAAAGTAGGTGATAGCATCGCCGTTGACGGACCGTGCCTAACAGTGCGTGATCTTGAACAGAGGACATTCGTTGCTGATATAAGTGAAGAAACCCTCCGCAGAACTACTTTACGTTCATGTAAAGTTGGCACGCGTGTTAATCTGGAACGTTCACTTCGGTTAGGTGATCGTATTGGTGGGCATCTGGTGTTAGGTCATGTGGATGAAATCGCTACTATCAGCGGCTGGAAAAACGAAGGCACCTCATCAATCATGCAGGTAACAGTTAGCTCAAAAGTGAAACCTTACATCGCCTATAAAGGTTCTATCGCTGTTGATGGCGTGAGTTTAACTATTGCGGACGTATCTGACAATAAGTTTGAAGTGGCTCTCATTCCTCACACCTTACAAGTTACGACCCTTGGAGACAAACAAAACGGCGATATTGTGAACATTGAAGTTGATGTGATGGCACGCTACATTGAAACACTCATGCAAAACCAGATACCGCCATCGCAAAAAATAGACTTAGAATTCTTACAAAAACATGGGTATGGTTAAATAACCGAAGGCGAGAAAGTATTATGGAATTTAGTACCATCCCTGAGGCATTATCCGCTATTAAGGCTGGTGAGATGATTCTTGTTGTTGACGAACCTGACCGCGAAAATGAGGGTGACCTCATTATGGCGGCGGAAAAGGTGACACCAGAAGCCATCAACTTTATGGCAAAATACGGGCGCGGATTGATATGCCTTCCTACCTGTTCAGAACGTCTCGCTGAACTCCAACTAAATCCAATGGTCACAGACAACACAGCGCAGATGCAAACTGCGTTTACTGTAACCATTGACGCAAAAGAAGTTACCACAGGAATTTCTGCTCAAGAAAGAGCCTATACCATTCGGAAATTTGTTGATGAAAACGCTGTCCCATCAGATTTTGTCCGACCGGGACATATCTTCCCATTGGAAGCAAAGCCAGGGGGTGTGCTACGCCGTGCTGGACACACGGAGGCCACGGTTGATTTGGCACGACTTGCTGGATTATATCCAGCAGGTGTTTTGTGTGAAATCCTCAACGATGATGGCACGATGGCACGTGTTCCTGAACTACTTGAATTCGCACAACACCACAATCTCAAAATTATTACTATCTCTGACCTCATCGCATATCGCCGCCGCACTGAAACCTTGATTAAACAGGTTTCAACAGCGGAAATCCCGACTGCCCACGGAGAATTCAAACTACACGCTTATGAGAGCAATGTTGACGGAGGACCAACGCCGGGCGAGCCAAGTGATACACACGTTGCGTTGACCAAAGGTGAAATTGCCGATGGCGGTCCTATATTGGTGAGGGTACATTCGCAATGCCTCACAGGCGATGTCTTCGGTTCACTCCGTTGTGATTGCGGCGAACAACTCCAAATCGCACTCCAAAACATTGAAAAAGAAGGAAGGGGTGTGCTGTTGTATATGCGCCAAGAAGGTAGAGGCATGGGACTCAAAAACAAGATTCGCGCATATCATCTCCAAGACAATGAAGGTTTAGACACCGTTGAAGCGAATGAACGTCTCGGATTTCCGCCAGATTTACGCGATTACGGTATAGGTGCGCAAATTCTTGTTGATTTAGGTGTTAAAAAGATGCGGCTTATGACGAACAATCCTCATAAAGTCAAAGGGTTATCCGGTTATGGCTTGGAAATCGTTGAACAAATCCCTTTACAAACGACACCGAATCCCTTTAACCAACGTTATCTACAGACAAAACGGACGAAACTGGGACATCTCCTCTAAAATATAAAGCGAATCATCTTTGGTGAATTATTGAAATAATTAGACACATCACAGGTAGGAGCGATCTCCGAATCGCGACTAAACTACTGATAGTCAGGAATCGGAGTTCCCTCCTACAGATCCATACTGTATAAAAAAAATCAAAATCTACCATTGTTCATTGTTAGGAATAATAAATATGCCAAACATATATGAAGGTGACCTAAACGGCAGCGGACTCAAATTCGGGATTATTGTAAGCCGGTTTAACAGTTTCATCACGACAAAACTTTTGGATGGCGCTCTTGATGCTATTAAACGCCACGGCGGCAACTTAGATGAAGTGGACGTTGTCTGGATTCCTGGTGCTTTTGAAACCCCAAGTATCGCCAAACAACTTGCTGAAAGTGAGCGATACGATGCGCTTATCTGTATCGGTGCTGTTATTCGCGGTGCTACACCACACTTTGATTACGTCGCTGGTGAAAGTGCTAAGGGCATAGCACAAGTTTCATTACAGACAGGTATTCCAATTATCTATGGAATTATTACCACAGATACGATTGAGCAAGCAATTGAACGTGCTGGAACAAAAGCAGGAAATAAAGGTGCTGAAGCTGCTGTAACCGCAATTGAAATGGCGAACCTTCGTAAACAACTGCAAACGCTATCAAGTTAATTTGGTATTAGTGAACGGACAAACGCTATTCCGTTAACAACTAACCTGCGGGGAGACGTTAAACTCCGCCTAAAGGGCAAATAAAATATGAACACAAATTTGCGCGATATTAAAATTAAGACAGGTAGTTATCTCTATCCATTGGAACAGGGAGATTATTCAATGACAGTCTGTGGTTGTGACGTGGAAGTAGTTTTACACAATCATAAAGAGCGTCTTTTAGAACTTATGGACAGATATCCTTATGCCTGTGGATGCGTCGCGTGGCTAACAGATTTGGATATTCTACAAGCAATGGCAGATATGAAGCATGTATCAATCATTGTCCAAAAAGAGGATTTTTTGCGACCTGATGGTAATAAATCTACTTCATATTATAGTAAACTTCGGCAATCTTATAGTGCGTTACCAACAAAATTCAATAGACCTAACATTGATAACGGGTTTGTAAACCAATTATCCCTAGGCAGTGACCTAACTATAGAACCTGTGAGGTGTATGGGAAATCATAACAAAGATAAAAACCCAGCTTTCCCTCGTATGCATCACAAATTTCTCATATTTACGGATGACTTTGAAGGTCCTAATGCTCCATCCGGATATTTACTCGGAATATCTGATAACGCCTGTGTGTGGACTGGCAGTTACAACTTGTCAAAAACATCTACAAAATCGCTTGAAAATGCTGTAATCATTTATGACAAAACTATAGCAGAAGTTTACTTTAGTGAATGGGGGCAGATCACAGCATTGTCAGAACCTTTAGATTGGGAAAGTGAGTACTGTAATCCCGAACTGCGAATAGGCACATGAACATTAGATTTGCGGACAACACTCTCTACTTCGGTAACAACCCATGAACGTCCAAAACCGCATCTTATTTTCACATGACAACCAACCTATCTTGCTGTGCGTGTAATTCAACGAAAGGTTCTGGCACACAGGCACAACTCATCGCCCGCTTAAAAGAACAGGGCGTATTAGAATAACCCAAGTTGCCACCTTGTAGCACAAACTATTATGAAGTTTAAGAAAATATTTCGGTAATTCTCATTTTCCTAAACCGGGTAGGTGCGGTTTCCCAACCAATGCAGAATACCGCACGCGTATTCTGCCAGATCTTTCTCCAAAATTACCGAATTAATAAATTAATCTTCATTAGGGACGATATGTTTATAGAATCAAATTTTTATCTGAAAAATAAAAGAGATTAACATGAGAAAGAAAAGAATCATAACGTTCATATATGTGTTAGCAATTGCTGCTTTGGCTGTCGGACTTTTCAATTGTAAAATGTCTGATAACAAAGGGAATCAGATAGTGAATGGAGATGTTCCCATCGGTGTTGTCGTAGCACTGACAGGGCAACATGCCGAGGCGTATGGGTTTGCTATGCAACGCGGTTTTGAACTGGCACGAGAAGAGATTAACAACAGCGATGATGTAAAGCTCACGTTTATCACTGTGGATGATCAGAGTACGCCAGAGGGGGCGAAGGAAGCCGTGCAGCACTTGGTGGATCAAGGCGTCTCTGCTATAGTCGGGCTTGCTATCTCAACGCATCTTAAAGCCGCTGCTCCGATTGCGCAGGAAGGTAAAGTTATCGCTTTCAGTTCGGTCTCCTCCGCTGCAGGTTTGAGTGGGATCGGGGATTTCATCTTCCGCACCAGTCTCGCCACAAATATAAGCATTCCCAGCGGTTTGATGGCAACTCAGGAGAAACTTGGCTATAAAAAAGTGGCAACGATATATGATGAGATAGATGTCTACTCCAAAAATAGTAATGAAGTGCTAAAGACAGCACTTGAGGCAAACGGAGTCGAGATTCTAACCATGGAAACCTTCCAAACCGGCGATACCGATTTTTCTCAGCAATTAACCAATATAATAGCAGTCCAACCTGACGCACTTTTTATTTCCGCACTTTCACAAGAAATAGCACAGATTGTCGCGCAAACATCCGAAGTAGGTGTTCCCGACAGTATTGACATTATTGCTCCTGATCTAACTATGAATGAAGTCCAAAAGGCTGGTGATGCCGCCGAAGGGACAATAGGTTTTATCGGATGGTCTAATACATCTGACGCACCCGGAAACCAAGTCTTCGTTCGGAATTATCAGGCGAAATACGGTATTCAACCTGAACCGTGGGCGGCACAGTCGTATACAACCCTCTATGTGCTTGCCAATGCAATTAAGATAGCACAATCGCCAGATCCGACCATCATTCGGGACGCACTTGCACAAACGACAGATTTTCCTACAATTTTAGGTAAGTTAGGCAAGTTCTCTTTCAATCCTGACGGAGACGCACTGTATGACCAGATTATAATGGTTGTCAAGGATGGAGAACTCCAGTTTTTTGAGTAATCCCATTACAGTAGAATCCAAAAATATATAGACACCCTGGTAGGTGCGGTTTCCTAACCAATGCAGAATACTATACGGGGAATGTCTGTCTCCAATAAACAAGATAAACCCTGTTAATTTGGTATAAATTCGAAGGAATTAGCTTTTTTAGCAATCTTAATGGATCTCCGTAGAATCAAGAATTACATTTATGCTGGAAAAAGAATTTAGAAACGAAGATCCTCCTGGCAAGATTATAGCGCTTATCCTATTCGTCGTCTCCCTTATCGGTGGAGGGGCGTTCTCTGTTAAACTCGGTTTGCAGGGCTTCCCACCACTGATGATGGCACTCTTCCGCTGTATATTAGGACTTATCGCTGTTGGTGGAATAGGGTTCTATTATGGGATATCGATGCGGATGCGTTTTAAGGAACTGCCTCGGTTGCTTATAATTGCGGTGCTTTACATAGGACATACAATCACGTTGAATGTCGGCACCCACCTTACAACAGCTTCCCGCTCTACCATCTTTTTTACGCTTTATCCGCTGTTTACAGTGCTGTTTGGGCATTTCTGGTTACCGAATGATCGACTCACTCCTAAAAAGATATTAGGGATTCTAACCGCCTTCATCGGTGTCTTTGTAACGCTTGCACCGAATCTGCAAAGCGGTAGCATTACAAAGTACTTCATCGGCGATCTGATTGTCCTTCTTGCAGCTTGTTTCTTAGGACTCCGTATTACACTCACGAAAGTGTTCGTTCAGGATATTTACTCTCACAGACTTCTTGTCTGGCTCTTAGGTTTAAGTATTCCCTGTTTTATATGTCTTACCTACATCTTTGAACGTGGGCAACCGATCAAATGGACGCTGGAAAGTTGCTCAGGATTGTTTTATCAAGGATGGATTATTACAGGCTTCTGCTTTTTAGTCCTAACATCAGTACTCAGGAAATACAAAGCAAGCAAATTGGTAGTCTTCTCTTTTCTGATGCCAGTATCGGGTGTTCTGTTTAGCAACTTCCTTTTAGGTGATAAACTAACGATCGATGTCCTGGGAGGTACTGTGTTAGTGGCAGCAGGGATTTATCTTGTGAATAGGCAGCGTTAATTATGTCCACGAACCAGTGGACACAAAAGAAATTGGAGGCATAATGACTCAAAAAGGAATCGTGTGTACCCTAATCCTTACCATTTTGTGGGGTTGTGGCACACGACATATTCCATCTGCCAGGGAAACCCTTTCCCCTGTCAATGATACCCCTGACGGTATGGTGTTAATACCTGCAGGCGAATTTGAAATGGGCAGCAACCAAGGGGCTGCTAATGAACGTCCGGCGCATACTGTCTATGTAGATGCGTTCTATATGGACATCTATGAGGTGACAAACGCGCAATACAAGGTTTTTGTAGATGCAAATCCCCAGTGGCAAAAAGATAACATTGCAGCAGAATATCACGACGGTGTATACCTCCGACTCTGGGATGGAAACACCTATCCCGAAGGCAATGCTGACCATCCGGTCGTTTATGTGAGTTGGTACGCAGTGATGGCTTATGCTGAATGGGTAGGCAAGCGACTGCCGACAGAAGCAGAGTGGGAAAAAGCGGCACGTGGCGGACTCGTCAAGAAGGCATATCCATGGGGCGATACGATTGATGCTACTCGCGCAAACTACACACGAAATATCGACAATCCGATCACTGTTGGGCAATATCCACCCAACGGGTACGGCCTATACGATATGGCTGGGAACGTCTCCGAATGGTGCCTTGATGAATACGATCCCAACTTCTACACACAATCTGTCCGTGAAAATCCATTTTCAGGTGGCACACGCCAAGACATTATCAATAGTTTCAAAGTCATCAGGAAGAAAAACCGCGTTTTAAGAGGCGGTTGCTGGAGCGATAACGGGGTGTTCCTCCGCGTCGACTACCGTGACTGGGGGGCACAGAACTACACCAGCGTCTTCCGCGGATTTCGCTGTGTGAAGGATGTCACGCCTAAGTAATACCTACCTAATAAACATTATAATAATTTAATCAGAAGATGTAGATTGGGTAGAGCAAGCGAAATACAACGGACGAACCCACAATTAAAATGTTATAATGTCTAATAAATAGTCGTAATAATTATCTTATAACCACAACTGTTCTGCTGTGTGTACAATTCTACGAAGGACACTGGCACGCAGACATAATTTATCGCTTGATTGAAAAAGCGGGATGTGTTAGAGTAAATATAAATGATTGCAATTATAGACTACAAAGCTGGAAACCTTACGAGTGTTGCCAGTGCTTTGGATCATCTCGGTTATGAGAATCAGATCACGGATGATGCCGAAACCATTCTCGCTGCAGAACGTGTAATTTTCCCTGGAGTCGGCGCTGCAAAAGCGACTATGGGAAACTTACAAGACCGCTCTCTTGACGATGTGCTTCTCAAGTTCTATGATACCGGTAAACCGATGTTAGGCATCTGTATCGGCATCCAAATCCTTTTTGAACACAGTGAGGAGGAGGACACCGAATGCCTTGGACTGCTATCAGGTTCTGTGAAAAAATATCCTGCCCATAAGCGACTCAAAGTGCCTCAAATCGGATGGAATGAAGTCCAGCAGATTCGGCCCCATCAAATCTTTGAAGGTGTACCGAATCCTGCTCACTTCTACTTTGTCAACTCCTATTATCCTCTCCCAAAATTAGAGGAAACTGTTATTGGAAAAACGACTTACGGTCTTGAATTCTGTAGTGCAATTGCCCATAACAATCTCATCGCAACACAATTTCATTTGGAGAAAAGCGGTCGTGTCGGTTTGAAAATGTTAGAGAATTTCTTAAAGTTGTAAAAGCATTAAATCCATTTGTGGAGCAATTATAACCCCGAACAACATGTAAACATCTCATGAAAACTTTATTCTTAGCACTCGGTGTACTGTGTGCTAATATTTTCATATATGTATCGGGAACGTATCACTACTATTTCACCGTTTCACACCTTTACTACGGTGTGATGTTATTAGCTGCCATTTATGAAAGTTCGCGCAACCAAAATTTACTGCTTGGATTAACAACCGTCGCCAATTGGGTATATGTCCTACAAAATCCAGAGCAAATAGAAGGCTTTACCGTAGCGTTCTTATATCCAGTTGTAGCGTTTCTGTTTACCAGAACAATTCGTCAACTGCGGATTCAGCGTTTGAATCGTGCTAAAGAGGTGGATCGGATTAGTACAGCAAAGACGACATTAGAAAAACGGGTGCGCGACCTATCTATCGTTTTTGAAGTGAGTCAAGCAGCAAATGATGCGCTTGAATTTGAAGAACTTTTTCAACGTATTATTGAAATCCTTTCAGAACGACTCGGAATCTATCGTGGAACCTTAAACCTCTATGAAAATGGAGAGATGGTTACATCTGTTGAAGTGATTTTAGGGCTAACAGCAGCAGAACAAAAACGGGGGACTGATCATCAAATAGAGGAAATTGAGAAAAGAGTTCTTGCAGATGGCAAAGCGATTGGTGTTCCACAACAACGCATCCCTACGCCATCTGTAAAACTTTTTACGCCTGAACGGGTTGAATCCAAAGATAATATCGCCTTCTGGTGCTTACCTGTGATTGTAGAGGATCGAATCATCGGTACGCTAAGGATTGACAAAGCGAAAGATGAACTGTCAGCCTCTGAAGATTTACAGGTGTTAGAAATTATCGCCTCAATTATTGCGCAGCGGGTTAAAATTAAGCAGACAATCGATGCATTGGTTCAATCAGAACGTCTGGCAGCACTCGGTAAATTAGTGACAACCATAGCACACGAGGTGCGAAATCCGTTAGGCAGTATTCGATTAGCTACACAACTGCTCAGTGAACCTATTGACCGATTCGCACCACTGCCTAAAGATGAACAGGCAGAAATTGACGAATATACTTCAATTATTATCAAAGAGGTAGACCGGCTTAACCGATCTATTGAGCAACTACTCGCCTTCGGTAAACCGGCAATGACAGATGCGGAACTTTGTGACGTTCACAAATTGCTCGATAACTGCCTCGCTACCTATCAGCCGGAATTTGACCGTCACAATATTGATGTTATCCGCGAACACGCGGCGTGTCCGTCAGTATATATTAATCAAGATGGTATTACACAAGTTGTTCTGAATTTGTTTTCTAATGCAATTGAAGCGATGGAAGATGGAGGCACTCTGACAATTCAGACTTACACACAAGCAGAAACCGAAAACGTTTGTATTCGTTTTCAAGATACGGGTCCGGGTATTCCGTCAGGTGATGTTCCAAATCTCTTTGATGCGTTTTATACTACAAAACAGAAGGGAACAGGGCTTGGACTTTACATTAGCCAGAAGATTTTAGCAGAACACGGGGGTAGTATTGAAGTTGATGCTGAGCTTTCAACCGGCACCGCTTTTATCATATCACTTCCTAACACGATTTAATTTATTTGATAGATTTTAGAATTACTTGGACACTCTGCCCCAGCGAGGTTAGGAAACCTCGCCTACCGGGACTTTAGCAATGATATGTCAATTAACTGACTGCTGATAGCCGAAAGTCGACAACCAGAAAAAGTGAGCATAAATTATGTCTTATTCAGTTCTAATTGCCGATGATGACCACAGTTTACGTTCCGTTTTAAGTGCCGCTCTTAATAAGGCAGGATACCACACGGTCAAAGCGCGAAATGGGAAAGAAGCGATTGATTGTGTTGAAAAAGATGAGTTTGATGTCATTCTGCTTGATATTTTTTTAGGGGATGTGGACGGATTAGAGTTAATAGAATCTATTCAGGATTTGAATCCGACAGCGGCTATTATTGTTATTACTGGACACGGCACAACACAAACCGCAATTGAAGCAGCCAAACGTCAAGCTTATAGTTATCTTACGAAACCTGTTGATCGGAATGAATTGCTTGATTTGGTAGACCGCGCAGCATCTGCTGCGAGCATTACAAAAGAAGAAACAGAAATCGGTGTCGCACAAACCGCACAGTCAATTGACGGACAAGGTAGAATGGTCGGGCAGAGTCCTACTATGCAGGCTGTTTATCAGATAATTGGGCGCGCTGCTGTCAGTGATGAGACCGTTCTTATTATGGGGGAAAGTGGCACTGGAAAAGAATTGGTCGCAGAATTGATTCATCAAAATAGCCCGCGTAGTGATAATCCGTTTGTCGTAGTTGATTGTAGCGCTATTCCTCCAAGTCTTATTGAAAGCACGCTTTTTGGGCACGTCAAGGGCGCGTTTACAGATGCACATGCTGATCGGAAGGGTAAATTTGAACAAGCGGATAGTGGAACGATTTTTCTTGACGAAGTTGGAGAATTGCCGATTGATGTGCAGATGAAATTGTTGCGCGTTCTTCAAGAACGAAAGATAGAACCAGTAGGTAGTAACGATACACGACCTATAAATGTACGTATCATTGCTGCGACCAACCGAAAACTTGATACAGCAATATCACAAAAAACATTTCGAGACGATCTTTATTATCGTTTGAATGTCGTGCCGATCTCGCTACCACCTCTCAGGGAGCGGAAAGAGGATATTCCAGAACTCATTGACCTGTTTACAAGTCGATTTGCGCAAGAATATCAACTACCTAAAATAGGGATTTCCTCTGAGACAATAAAAAAACTCATTGAATATGAGTGGCCCGGCAATGTGCGTGAACTTGAAAACGCTATTAAACGGGCACTTGTAATGTGTTCTGGACAAATGCTATTGACAGAACATTTTTCACAAATTTTTGACAAACCGATTTCAGATAGCACAATAGACAACGAAAATCCTGATAAACAAATTCACACGCTTCTCCAAGGTGAAGTAGAGCGTTATTTGGAATCTGATGGGGATGTTGGGCAATTGTATGCTGTCATCCGATCTATTTTTGAGAAACCGCTCTTTGAAATTGTCCTTGAACACACTGACGGTAATCGCAGCAAAGCATCAGAAATACTTGGGATCAATCGAAACACGCTGCATACCAAGTTAAACGAGTACGACATCAAATAATGTTTTCGAATTCTAAAAAATAAATGAATTAAATCAAATTGAGATTATACTAATGGACATAGGAAAAGTTATTGGGACCGTTGTCGCAACACGAAAAGATCCGAGTTTAGAAGGCACACGTCTTCTTGTCGTGCAACCTTTGGATGAAAATCATAATCCTATTTCGGAACCTCTTGTTGCAGTAGATACCCTACAAGACGCTGGAGTAGGAGAAATAGTCTATATAGTTACCGGAGGAGACGCGGTAGGTGTTATCCCCGGAAGGCGAATGCCAGTGGATGTAGCAATTGTTGGTCTTGTTGATTCTCTCACGCTGCTTGAAGAACCGAGTAAAACATCATCTCACATGTAGGAGGGAACTCCGGGGAATGCCTAAATGGCGTTCATACCTTTGATTTCTTGATTTGGATTCCCGACTACAAACGGGTCGTGATTCGGAGATCACTCCTACAGAATATGAAAAGACAAACGTGTCACGATTCGGAGATCGCTCCTACAGAATATGAAAAGTTGTGAAAAATAGCAAAACTATCACGTAACCAGCACAAGTCGTTATATCTTGTAATTTTTTATGTACCTTGCAAAAGTAATTGGTAAAGTCGTATCTGTACTTAAGCATCCAGCATATCAAGATCGCACGCTGCTGCTTGTCCAACCGTTGAGTCTGAGATCAGAGCTTGTCCGTACGCCAACAATTGCTGTTGATTATGTCGGGGCAGGCGAAGGCGATACGGTAATTGTCGGTGCCGGTCCCGGTGTTGCACAAGAGGTTTTCGGCATAGAAAATGCACCTATCCGAGAACTTATAATGGGCATTGTAGACCATTTTGATGTGGAATTTCTGGAGGAAACAAAATGGCACGAATAAGCAGAAATAATCTCGTAAACCTCAACCTTTTAGCACAGGGTTTTAATGTTACGGGTACTACGTTTCAAAAAAACCTATTCTATGTTTTCTGTCTATTTTTCATCTGTTTTAGTATGAATGCCTGTAGGCTTGCATCCGTATTATCAACACAGTACAGCGAAAATATAGCACGAGCCAATTACGGGACCGAAGCAAACCACCCTGGGCTGAACGATGGAAACCTTGAAACCGTAGCAACCATTCCCGCAAAGAATGACCGTAATTTTGTCGTTAGATTTGCTGAAGTACACCCAGTCCGCAAAATCGTTATACACAACGAGAATCTATTCCGGTTTCAAATGGATTATCTAAACTCTGAAACTGGTGAATGGGAAAATTTTCATTCTGTTATTCAGCGGCGCAATCTTGAAGGCAAGCGTGCCCAATCTCAGTTTATCATTGATAGATTGAACTTTCGAACACAGATGATTCGGATTACCGTAACTCGGACTGTAGACGACATCGTTGTGAACAAATTTGTCACCGACCCTGGCGACAAAGTGGTAAACCAGCGTAAAACGATGGCGGGTCAATACTTACCTCACTACCGAGTTGTCCGACCTTCAATTGCTCAAATCCGCGAAATTGAGGTTTATCACCTCGCCAAAAATAAGTAAATAAATCTATACTCGCAACCTCCTCATATTAATATCTGGTTATGAAAATGAAACATATTGTTTTCTTTATTGCAATTCTTGTCCTTTTAAAAATAGCGTTCTTCTCAACCGAAATGTCAGTAGAGGCGGTACCAGTGAATAAAAACAATCAACCGTTCGCCAAAATAGTAACAACCAACAGCGGGAAAATTGAACTGGTAAACGCCACACCAGAAGGGGTAACGATTCAACTTGCTATTGCCAAGTCAGATTTTGAAATCGAAACGCGGGAACACAACGGCAAACAATTTCAGACACTCTCATTCCCAGAATGTCGTTTCACGATAGAACCAAGAACACCCCACATCCCCATGCAAACTACCCTGATAGGGGTTCCACCTGACGTTACTTTTACGATACGTATCGTTGAAAGTAGCGACTTTAGTATTTATAAACTTCAAAACCCGCTTGCAGACCGTAGTATTTATTTTGGGCAACGCGATTTTGACCGGGCAATGTCTAAACCAGAATCAAAGGGCGGTCAGGTTTATACAACTAATCGCTTTTTCCCGGACAATCTTGCTGAAATTAGAACGGCAGGATGGATTCGGGAGAACCGTGTTCTTCCTATTCAACTGAACCCTGTTCAATATAACCCTGTTAGTGGCGAGGTTAGACTCTACCATCGGCTTGTAGTTGAAGTGCAATTCAACAAGTTTGGGAGTGCGCCATCAGCGATTCAAGGATTCCAACGCCCAGAATCTTCTGTTTATGAGGAAATGTTTGGAAATCTACTGATTAACCCACAAACTGCTAAGCAATGGCGTTCCCCAATTAATCAGGTGTCCCTAAGAGGTGATTCTTCAAGAGATGGCACACTCACTGCGGACAGTTTTGCCTTCTCTTTACCCGCTGCTCCTGCAATCACCTCTCCCCGCTATAAAGTCATCATCACCGAGTCAGGCATGTATCGCATAACAGCAAGTGATTTAGTAGCATCTGGCGTTGATATAACTACTATCAGACCTACTACACTAACACTCTCTAACAAAGAAAAGCAGATTCCGATTTTTGTGCGAAACGCCAACAATGGAAGAGCAGCAGACGGTGGCACAGGTTTTGATGCAGCAGGTGAAATAATCTTCTACGGTCAACGCCATAGTGGTGAAAAAACTTATATTGATCCTTATTCCGATGAAAATGTCTATTGGCTTTCATGGAATGAGGGTACAGGCCTCCGAATGGAAACGAAAGTCCTCTCTTCAGATATACCTGGACAGTATGAGCCTAAGAACTTCCTAACACGTGTGCATTTTGAAAAGGATAATCAGTTTCGGCGATTTAAAGATTTTGGCTTATCGGAGGAAAATCAGTATAACGAAATTGGTGGTGGTATTCAACAACGGTTTTTCATTCTTGAAACTTTACCAGAACTACCAGACGACAGTTGGTTTTGGGCACAGATAAGCGCACCAGAAATAAAATCCTTTCCTTTTACGCTTGCTGGTGTTGCTGAAACCGGTCAAAAAGCAGCTATACGGGTATCATTACACGGTAGATCGGCAGGTTCACACTTTACAGAACTGTGGTTGAATAATGATGATGTCTTTGGAAATTCAGAGTGGAGTGGAGAAAGAGAGTACCTATTTGAGAATCAACAGATTTCACAATCCTATCTTAAAGATGGTAGAAATGCAATTAATGCTCGTATTCCTGAATTCCGAGAGTTGGACCTCATCATGTTGAATTGGTTTGAAATTGACTACTGGCGGACTTTCGAAGCAGGAGAGGATGTGCTACCCTTTTCAATCACATTTCTACCAGACGACGAGACCGGTAATGTAAACCCTTATTTCAAAGTTGAGTTAAAAAACTTTTCTAATCCCAATATCGAAATATATGGTATTGATGGCACTCGGTATGTTGGCTTAGCCCCAACTAAAGATGAAGATCGGACGGGAATCTACAATGTTGCTTTTCAATCATCACGTGTCGGCGGCGCACCGCAAAATCCTTCTGATTCCCCACTTGACACAGCTATCCAATATATTGCACTAACAAGTGACAAATATCTCAAACCTGAAAAAATCACCAAGGATACACCTTCCGATCTACAGAATCCTAATAACGGTGCGGATTACATCATAATTACATATACGGAATTTGTTCACGACGTGCAACCCCTTGCCAACTTCCGAAACCAGCAAGGCATGCGAACAAAAGTGGTGGATGTCGAAAATATATATGATGAATTTAATCATGGAATTCCTAACCCTTACACACTCCGCGAATTTCTTAAGTATGCTTATGAAAACTGGCAACCGCCTGCCCCAACCTACGTTTTACTGATTGGAGATACAACGCCAAAGGAAAAAATTAGTTTTGTGCCTACAATTCAGGTTCAAATACCCGGTTACGGTTCATCGGCAAGCGACCACCAATTCGTCACGTTCCGTGGTCACGATAGTTTTCCAGACATGCTTATCGGAAGAGCACCCGCAACAAATAGTATAGATGCACGAATATTCGTTGAGCGTGTGATTAACTATGAAAGTATTGCCGAAGTAGGTCCGTGGCACAAACGTATACTTATGCTCGCTGGCTCAGATGAAAGATTTCACATCCAAACCGATGAACTTATTGAGGAGAGGAAACTCACCGAGAAATATGAAACTAAACCCATCTATGCCCCTCCTACTGCTGAAGATGAACTGGCCTTAGGTGAAGGTAGCACTCCTGTTGGACGACAGGTTATTGAGGGCTTTAACAATGGAGCGACTCTTGTAAATTATATTGGTCATGGTGGAGGCGGTGTTTGGTCGTCAAGCCGCATGATGGATTTAGAGGACCCTGAGAAAAACCTGACAAATATATCGCAGCTTCCCTTTGTCATTAGCATGACCTGTTTTACCGGTGAGTTCGATAGCCCCACAAGTTGCCTCGCGGAAGCGTTGCTTCGTTCGGAAAGTGGTGGTGCCATTGGTGTTATCGGTGGAACAAGCATCGGACTATTAGATGGAGATCATCTTCTCAATAAGGAAATTTTTGAGGTTATCTTCAATGACAATACACAGCATATCGGTGCCATCATTGCTGAAGCGAAAACACAGTTTCTGATTAACTCACCTGGTTTCCCCGATCTCGCCGAAGTATTTACCCTTTTCGGAGATCCAGCAACTCGGTTGAGATTACCACACACTCAAATGCAAGTCACAGTTGATGTAGATGAAACAGCTGATCAGGAAAATTTCAAAACCGAAACACTACTGTCTATTTCTGGAACGTTACCTAACCCCAATTTTAGTGGAGATGCCGAGATTACTGTTCTTCCGAACCCACCGGACAGAGAAGTAAAGAAAAAACGATCACAACGTAGACCACCAAACATAGCAATTCAACGTTCTATGGACATAACGCCTCGGCAGGAAACTGTAGCAGTCGTTGATGGGACGTTCAACGCACAAATACAAGTGCCTTTCAACAGTGCGTTTGATGCGTTGAAGTTGAAAGTTTACGCGTGGAATGCTGAAGAAGATGCAATCGGATACTTAGATTACACACCCCTTGAGCGATATATTAAAAACATCCGTCTTGAACCTTATCCAGTTGTCCCTGACCAACCTGTTCATATTTACGTAGATGCTGTCAATGAAAGTCTAATTGAGGAAATCACCCTCTATTGGAGTTTGTTTGTCATAGAAAACCGGCGTACAGAGGCAAATGTAATCCCGATGGTTCGACACGAAGGAACAACCTATAGAACTGAACAACCCATTCCCGCACATCCATTAGGCGATCTAATTGATTATTACCTACTTGTCAAACCGAAGAATGGGCGTATACTTAACACAAAGGTTGTGACCTACGAAATAGGTAAAACGGATCTCACCGTTTTAGAGCACACTATCAACTGGGGTACCGACGCACCTTTTCTTCTTTCAGCACAAATCAAAAACCGTGGCACCCTTTTCGCCAAAAACGTGCCTGTACGCTTTTTTCAAATGCCCGCTACGGATAGTTCAGAGACGCAAGAAGTAACACTTGAGATGCTCCAAAATGCAACGCCTATCGGAGAGAAAATTATATCAGAAGTTCCCCCTGAAGGTCTTTCTGTAGCAAGTGTCCCTTGGCGACCTGATCCCGGTAAATTTCTTGTAACGGTATTTGTGGACATGCCTTCTACGGATCAACCTGAAGGTATCCTTATTGAAGAGAGAGAAAACAATAACAGTGCGTCCCGGGAATTTGTAAACAATCGGGTCTTTTTAACACCTGAAAATACTAACAAATCGATTCAGAGCCCAGATGGTATCCTTCATATCACAATACCGCCTGAGAACTCTCAAATATTCTCTGTAATGACGTTTGAAACCGAAAAGTTGACCATTACAAACCAACCAGATATTATCCATACACCCATAGCAACTGAACAGGCAGCACCTCTCGCCTATCGTCTTGACTTCAGTCAGCCAACTGAATTGGCAGGAACAGCCACGTTTTTGAAAAACGAGAGTCCAGACGTTCACATCTATATGCGGGACGGTGAAACAGGGAATTGGATTCGGGTTGGAAAGCAAACTAATAATGGCGAAACTATTTCTGCGGGGGTTAAATTGCCGGGCACGTTCGCATTACTCTCTCACACAGATTCTCGTCCGCCAGCACTGGAATTAACCGTTGAAAATCAGGGATTCATTGATGGTGATTACATTTCTGATATGCCCACTATTTCTGCAAGAATAGAGGATGCAAACGGTATTGATCCTCGTCCAGAAAATATCATTCTCACCAAAAACGGTAATCGCGTTCCGAAAGATGAATACACAATATCGGCTTCTCCCATAAGTAGCAACGTACTCCTAATAACCTATTCCCCAGTTGATGCGCTGCAAGCAGGTGAATACCGAATTCGGTTGCAGGCTCAAGATGCAAATGGTAATGTCGCAGACACCGAGCAAACGGCAAGGGTTGCAGGTGGATTTCAAATAAAAAACATAGCGAATTTCCCAAATCCATTCCACCCTGGGCAAGGTTCTGGAAAAGGGACAGACTTTGCCTATTATCTAACAGAAAGCGCTGACAAAGTCACCCTCAAGATTTACACACTTACCGGCAAACTTATCACTACTGTTGATACACTTGACGCGGCGACTTCTTATAACGAATACCATTTTGATGGTTTAGATGCCGATGGTGAACCCCTTGCGAACGGTGTTTATATCTACAAATTTACTGCTACCAAAGATGATGCACGCGCACAGAAGGTGGGTAAGATAGCAGTTCTCAAGTAGTTTCGAGTTCACAACCCACAACTACTTGAGGTATTAACCAATACCCATTTCTAATTGACAAAGTATCATTCCGATTTTGAGTTTCTTTGTAGGAGCGATCTCCGAATCGCGACAAAACATAATGATAGTCGGGAATCGGAGTTCCCTCCTACAATATAATTAAATCCGAAAACTCGACAATTGAATGGCTCTGGTAAAATCTACTAATTGTATGTCCAAATCAACACCGAATACGCCAAATCAAGAAATCAACGGTATGAACGCCTGTAGGCGTTCCCCGGGTATGAATGCGCTTATGGCATTCCCCGTATGGTATTCGGTGGGTTTCGCTACCGCTTCTACCCGCTGAATCATGTAGAATGCCAAAAAGCGCATTCTACCAAAGGCATTCATAGCGTTGATTTGGACCTACGAAATAATGCAATATTATAATATAGAAATGGTATAACTCAAAAAGAAATAGGCAGATACCTAAAAAGGATACCTGCCTGTGATGCCCTAATGTTCACGAATTACGGTTTTATTGCTTTAGCGTTCCCCACGTTACTTTTTTTTTATCCTGTGGTGAAACAGACAATGGCCCTTTTATCCAGTCTGGATATTTCTCATCTTCTTCTCCGCGTGTCAAGCGTTTGAGGTTTCGCGTATTGAAATCATAGCGATAGAGATCATAATTCGGTTTGGGTGTATCAAGCATCTCCAGGTCGAAAAGTAGTGCCTTGTCATTGTCCATCCAACACATGATAGCGACAAGCACACGCAGATCGTTGCCGAGTTTGTCATAAATGCCCTCTATTTGTTGTGCCTTGCCGCGAAGTGTCGCAACGGTAAGACGGCATAGATGGGCGTCGTTCTCCCACACGCATTCGTCGAACAAAATACGTTGCCCATCCGCAGACCATCTCGGAACGAACTTCATAGTAGCCTCGTCATCCTGTTTCGGATCAGGAAGAAGGGGACGCTGATCCTCACCATTCGCTGACATCACATAAATATTTTTGATACCAACGTCTGTAAACTTTTCGTAAACAATCTGTGTGCCATCCGGCGACCAGTCGGGAGCACCTCCACCTTTTACACCTTCTCCAATGCCTGTTAGCTGCGTGACGTGCAGCGTCGCAAGGTCTATGATATGCACCTCACCTTTTCCACTTCGCACACTGCCAAAGGTGATTCTTTTGCCATCCGGCGACCAAGACGGATAGCTATCCAAGACATTGTTGTCAGTGAGGCGTTGGACATTCGTTCCATCTGCGTTCATGATAAACAGCTCAAACGTGGATTGTTTTTTCTTCTCCATTATTCGAGTAAAAGCGATTCTTTTGCCATCCGGCGACCAGCGGGGGTGCTTGTCTCTTGACACTGTGTTTTTTGTGAGCTGCCGCCTGCCAGTGCCATCATCGTTCATCACGTAAATGTCATCTTCTATACAGAAGACAATTTTCGCATCAACAACAGACGTATCTAACAAGAGCAAACAACAGATAAAGAAAATGACAATGACTTGGATATGTGAGATCACAAATGGTCTTAGACGTTTCATCGGTGGATACCTCCTATTACAGATGATTATTTTGGGCAAGCGATGCAGACACACCACATCGCTTGCACCGTTAATGATGGAAAAGGCTATTAGTATTCAAATTCTTCAATAAAGGCGGATGAGCTGACACCTGCCTTCTCATCGAAAGTGCCATCGCCATCAAAATCGAATTTCAACTCTAAACTAACGGATCCGTTTGCAGAGTATCTCCCTTCTCTACCGCCTCTCATATCTATATCTAAAGAAGGGAGAAAGGATATCCAATCATTCCTCTGTACCCATCCCTTTTTTGAATCAGATTTACTCCTAAACACAGTTCTCCCCTTCCTCAGCACAGAGTGTGATGCCGAGAAATAGTATCGAACAGGTATATTACTGAAATTCCAAGTGTTCCCATACGCACTGCAGGAGACGTAGTCTCCGCCGTAATAAGAAATGCTCAGCGAAGTCTGTGATTCAGTATCGTTGACAAACATATTGTCATGGTCAGTGTCAACCTTATCTTCAGCGAACAGGTTCACTGAAAGTATAGAGATTGTCCCAAAAAGCACTATGAGTGCCAAAAGAAAAGTGTTGCGTGGTAAAAGTTTACCGATCATTATTTTCCTCCAAATAAAATTGACATGCTTTGATAGCATATCGTAAAGTTTATCGGGTTCCCTATTCTTGTTCGGTAGACCTTCCACCAGATTAATAAAGATTGGGGCACCCTGGCGTCTAAACCATAAACTCCTCAGCATAATGTTGAGAAAGGGTACCCATTCTGAAGTTTATGTTTTAGACGTTGGGAGTATTATACAACAAATTGCAAAGAAAGTCAATATAAATTTAAAAATAATTCCATTGTTCGTTATAGCAGAGCCATTCAATTCCCCAGTAATCGCACAGGCTACATCTGTTTCTTGTTGTAGGAGCGATCTCCGAATCGCGACGAACATAATGATAGTCGGGAATCGGAGTTCCCTCCTACAATTAATTATTGACTCCACTGGACTTAGGACGGTTTGGGTAAAGATTTGATACGGTTAGGAAACCGCACTTACCGTAACAGGTCGATAATGGTGCGCCTGCAAAACATGCAGATTTTTCTATCACGCTTTTGCAAATACTAAAACGTCATAATGCTGCCCACTGTATGTAAATTGGTCTTTGAACCGACCTTCACAAGCAAACCCCGCTGCTTCCAAAACCGCTGCCTTCTTTTCAGCAGTGCCATCAACATAACACTGAACTTTCAATTCGGGAAACTGCAATGCTGAAAGCAACGCAGGCACGGAATCCGTAAAATTAGGATGAAAAAAGAGATCAAGAAGCGCGACATTCTCTCGCCATCGGCTATCCCTACAGACCGTTGCCCATCCAACGATTGCACCGCTTTGGATAACCAACAATTTTGCGTCATCATAAGTGTCATCAGTTTCCAAAATGTGTTTGAAACTAAGAAAGCCACCTTCAAAATTCGTGGGACCATAAACACCCCACTTAAGACTTCGCAGGATATCCCATCCCACAATACCCGACAACGCCGTGACCTTCGGCCAATCATGCCATTCGACATTTTTCGATTCTGCGGGGGCAACTGAGAAATAGTGTTCTTCAAAATCCGTGTTTACATGATACTTCATAAACCCTGACTCTGGAATGACACTCTCAAACCCAAAACTATGGTAGATATGGTATGGATGGCCATTGTATCCTGTTCCAAGGTAAAGCGCGCGGCCATTTCGTTGTCGAAAATCCTCCATCTGATAAGCCATTGCGCCCTTACATGCCCCTTTTCTACGTTGGTCTGGCAGTGTAAAAACATGACCTAAAATACCGATACCCTCATGTTCAACCGTCATGATGTTGGTAATAACATTTCCGTCTATTTTTCCGACATAGAAACGGGTCTCCAATGCATCAAGCACTTCCGTGACGCACTGCTCAATATGCCACTCCCAGTTTCCCCCCTTGTGTCCAAGGAACTGTTTCACCTCTTCGGCATGCGGTTCATCAGGTGCGGTAATCACACCAACTTCCATGCGCTCGCCAGTTTTTAACACTGTATTTCCCAATTTTTTATACATTTTACCCTCACATCCAAATATTTTAATATTTGACAAAAATATTAAAATATCATATACTTAAATAAATTAGGTGTCAAGAACGAACATTGGCTTTCAAATTATATACTATGGTAAGAATTGAAACGGAGTTGATATGGAAATAGAACAGACACTGATTCTGGTGAAACCAGATGGTGTTCAACGTGGACTTATCGGAGAGATCATTTCCCGCTATGAAAGAAAAGGGCTTAAACTTATTGGGTTGAAATTATTACAACTTCCGCTCGTTAAAGCGGAGGAACTGTATGCTATCCATAAAGAACAACCATTTTATGATCGGCTCATCAAATTTATGACATCAACCCCAATTGTTGCGATGGCTGTTGAGGGTAAAAACGCTATTAAATTAGCCCGCCTAATCAACGGCGCAACCGATCCGATTGAATCTGTCCCCGGAAGCATTCGCGGAGATTATTCAACTGATATTACATATAACCTTGTGCATGCATCGGATTGTTTGGAGAACGCCAAGAGCGAATTAGACATCCTGTTTTCACCAGAAGAACTCTGTTAATACTACTGAGTTGTTATAATATTTGTGTTCGTTGGCTTTTAATTTTTAAATTCCTACGTCGCTTAGGAAATTTTCATCCAAAGAGTTGTATAGGAGGTTAATTCCTACTATAATTAATGGCAGATAGTTGAAAAATTTTGGCTATCGTAAATGTTGGTACAACAATTTGTATTCGACAAACTTTTAATTAATATAGGAGGTTATCATGAATTTTGCTATTATGTTTAGAGGATTTAATAACGGCAGACGTATAGAGCGTTCTGCCTTCATCGTAATGGTGCTTATCGTTGGAGTTGCTTTCAACGTGTACGCTGCTAAAAAAGATTGTACTAATATAGATGGTGATGGTGCGGTCCCTATTAAAGAGGTTGGTAAAGAAGATCTCAACGCCTTGAATGATTACGATGAAGTTGTTGAAGAGGATGACCGTAAAGGTGTGATCTACCTCGCTTTAATTGGTGGCGATCAACCAAAAGCAAATGCCTGCGGACTTATTCCAAAGAATGATGCAGGGGCATGGACAGGTTGGGGCGGCCCCCTAAACTTTGATAATGTCACTATCGGTGAAGGTGGTGCTACCCGAAACCATATCGTTATCGGCGGTACCTACTTTGAACGCGGTTTTGGTGCCCATGCTATTGGCACTATGGTTTATGATTTAACAGGGGATAAATACCTCAAATTTGAGGCGTATGTTGGGATGTCCGATGAAAAAGACCCAGGTGGTTGTGGACACGGTGGCAGTAGCGATTTCACCTTTACTGTTGATGGAAAGGAGATGTTCAAATCCAAGACGCTTAAAGGTTCAGAAGATGGCGAAAATGTTGAGGCACTCAAGGTTGAATTTGACATCCCCACAAATGCTAAGGAACTCACAATTGTGATGGGAGATGGTGGCGACGGAATAGGTTGTGACCATTCAACCATTGGAGATGCCAAGCTCCTCACCGCACAAGCACTTGCGGTTGAACCTGCTAACAAACTCCCTACAATTTGGGGGCACCTGAAAGCACGCTATTAAACATTGTGACATGTGAGTAGATTTTACTATTAACGGCCCATTTTGGCAGGCCTGCTGGCAAAGCGCTCCTACCAGCAGGCGTGTACTTGCTTTTATATTTACCATACACACATTAAATTGTGTTTTTATCTAAACTAATGGAGGTTCAGAACATTGAAACTTACAAATTTATTTGCTTTTAGCATTTTACTAATCTTTGGACTCGTTTTCAACATCTATGCCGACAAAAGCGACTGCACAAATCTTGATGGTGATGGTGCTGTCCCAATTCAAGAGGTTGCAAGTGAAGATGTCGCCGTTGCAAACGATTACGATAAAGTCGTTGAAGAAGATGACCGGGAAGGGGTCGTTTACCTTGCATTAATTGGCGGAAGTCAACCGGCTCCGAATGGGTGTGGTCTTATTCCAAAAAATCCGGCGGGCGAATGGACAGGTTGGGGTGGTCCCCTAAACTTTGACAACGTCACCATCGGTGAAGGTGCAACAACCCGTAATCATATTGTTATCGGCGGCACCTATTTTGAGCGCGGTATTGGTGCGCATTCCGTTGGTACTTTTGTTTACGATTTAACCGGTGGTGATTACGTCAAATTTGAGGGATATGCTGGCATGTCTGATGAAAAAGACCCAGGCGGCTGCGGCCACGGTGGTAGTAGCCATTTCGTCTTTTCAGTTGATGGAAAAGATGTCCTCGAAACCGAAACGTTAACAGGTGCTGTGGATGGCGAAAATGTTGAACCGCTAAAGGTTGAATTTGAAATTCCCGCGAACGCTAAAGAACTCACAATTGTCATGGGCGATGGAGGCGATGGGTTAGGATGCGATCACTCATCACTCGGCGATGCCAAACTCATTACCTCACAAGCAACCGCAGTGGAACCTGCCAATAAGCTTCCGACAATTTGGGGTTCTCTGAAAGCGCGTTATTAAGGTTTTAATTTCCTCTTTCCTAAACCTTGAATAAAGTATGTCTACGGAAGTTTAAAGTAACATAATTAAGCCTGATTCAGTTTAGTGTATTGTGCATTGGCTGAATCAGGCTTTTTCTTGTGATTTTTTATAACCTTTCTGTTTCTGATAGTCCTTTTGAAAATAATTGAATTCCAGCACCTATTGTGGTAAAATAACTTAAAAGACATCTACTGATATGAAGGAGTTTGCAAATGCCCCACCCCTCTCACAATCTATTTAATTCGCGCCGATCCCTTGAAAGTGAAGGGTTTGAGTGCACCTACTATTCACTTCCTGCTTTAGCAGAAGCGGGTAAGGGTTCAATTGGGACCTTACCTGTCAGTATTCGCATCCTACTTGAATCGTTATTACGAAATTACGACGGACATCAAATCACTGAGCAGGACGTAGTCAACTTAGCAAGTTGGGATGTGCATTCCCCGAAGACAGCGGAAATTCCGTTCAAACCTGCCCGCGTGGTAGCCCAAGATTTCACAGGCGTGCCGCTTGTTGTTGATATTGCTGCGATGCGGTCTGCTGTCGCGGAACTCGGTGGTGATGCAGACATGATTGAACCACTTGTCCCTGTCGATCTGGTGATTGATCACTCTATCCAAGTTGATGCTTACGGCACAGAGAACGCCTTTCAGTTCAATACACGCAGAGAGTTCGAACGCAACAAGGAACGTTATGAATTTTTGAAATGGGGACAGCAGGCGTTTGAAAAATTCAACATCATTCCACCATCTATCGGCATCGTGCATCAGGTGAATTTGGAATACCTCGCGCAGGTCGTTATGACAGAAGAAGCGGTTGCTTATCCTGATACTGTTGTCGGCACAGATTCGCATACGACTATGATTAACGGATTAGGCATAGTCGGTTGGGGCGTTGGTGGTATTGAGGCTGAAGCGGCAATGTTAGGGCAACCAGTCTACATTTTGACTCCTGAAGTGCTCGGCGTTCACATGAAAGGCGAACTCCAAGAAGGCGTAACCGCAACGGATCTGGTATTGACTGTAACACAACGACTTAGAGCAGCTGCAGTTGTAGGCAAATTTGTTGAATTCTTTGGTGAAGGTGTAGAAGCACTTGCACTACCTGACCGGGCGACGCTTTCCAACATGTGTCCCGAATACGGGGCAACAATCGGATTTTTCCCACCCGATGCTGAAACGATGAATTACCTCCGTCTTACCGGACGCGATGAAACGCACGTTGATTTCGTGGAAACGTATCTCAAGGCACAAGGGTTGTTCGGTATTCCGCGCCTTGGAGAAGTTGAATACTCCGATGTGTTGGAGATTGATCTCAACGAGATTGAACCGAGTATCGCAGGACCGAAACGACCACAAGACCGAATTGCTTTGTCGGATGTCAAAGAGACCTTTAATGAACTCCTGACGAAACCTGTAACAGAAGATGGATTTGGCGTAACAGGAGGCACAAGCGATAATGAAATTACACACGGGTCCGTTGTAATTTCAGCGATTACCAGTTGCACAAATACAAGCAATCCATCTGTGATGATTGGTGCAGGATTACTCGCCAAAAAAGCAGTTGAAAAAGGCTTACGCGTTCCCGACTATGTAAAAACAAGTTTAGCACCGGGTTCACGAGTCGTAACGGAATATCTGCGAAACACAGAATTACTACCCTATTTGGAAAAGCTGGGGTATAACGTAGTTGGCTATGGCTGCACAACCTGTATCGGTAACAGTGGCCCGCTCAATGAAGTTGTGCAAGAGGCAATTGACACAGAAAATCTTGTAACTGCCAGCGTTTTGAGTGGAAATAGGAATTTTGAAGCACGTGTGCATCCAGAGATAAAAGCGAACTTTCTCATGTCACCACCGCTCGTTGTGGCGTATGGACTTGCAGGACGAATTGACATTGACCTTGCTACAGAACCGATAGGACGTAATGATGCTGGTGAGGCAGTTTATCTGCGGGATATTTGGCCCACACGCCAAGAAATTGCCGATATGATTGGCGCTGCTGTTGACCGAAAAACGTTCAAAGATATGTACGAATCGATCGGTAATCAGGCACCAGAATGGGAAGAACTTGCAGGTGCGACAGGTGTGCTTTACCCATGGAACGAAAGAAGTACATATATTCAGCATCCACCCTTCTTTCAAAGTTTTTCACGCGAACCCGCGCCAATTTCAGATATTGTTGATGCACGAATTCTCGGCATCTTTGGAGACTCTGTCACCACAGACCACATCTCTCCCGCAGGCGCAATCGCAGCAGCGAGTCCAGCAGGCAGTTATCTACAGGAACGCGGTGTTGAAACACAAGATTTCAATACCTACGGTGCAAGACGCGGCAACGACCGCGTGATGAGTCGTGGCACATTTGCGAACCGACGTGTCCGAAACTTGATGGCACCGGATGTTGAAGGCGGATGGACGCTTCAGTATCCTGAAGGAACGCAGACAACTATTTATGAAGCGGCACTTCACTACAGCGAAAACGATGTCCCTACGGTCATTTTTGCAGGACAAGATTACGGTATGGGAAGTTCACGCGATTGGGCTGCAAAGGGTCCAAAACTTCTTGGAGTTAAAGCGGTTGTTGTAGAAAGTTATGAGCGGATACACCGCAGCAATCTCATCGGTATGGGTATTTTACCGTTGCAGTTCAAGGATGAGGAAAATGCAAAAACGCTAAATCTTGATGGTAGTGAAATTATTAGTATCACGGGATTTGCAGATGATTTGCAACCAGGGCAGACTGCTACAATGAAAATCGTCCGAGCAAACGGTGAGACGCACACAACGGAACTGCTTATCCGAATTGATTCCCCTGTAGAGGTGGAATATTACAAAAACGGCGGGATTTTGGATTATGTAATTCGGAATTTTTTAGATGCGTAGAAAGTGACAAGTAAGCGCGCTGAACCTCCAAGCATCGCTGCAGCAATAGAAGGAAATGACTAAGAAATTTTCTCCACTCTCAATTATATTCATCCTCTTATCCCTCACCATCGGATGCGGTCCCGACTCTGAGTTCAAAAGTCCTTGCAAGGGATCATGGATTACGCGATGTGCTGCGAACACAGAGATTCTCATCATAGGACCTTATAGAACAGAGTGTCCAAGTTTTTCTGGATCAGATTGCTATCTTGAATTCAACGAGGAAAGACAACGGTGGGAGTTTTTCTATGATGGAATACGAGGATTTGAATTTGAACCGGGATTTATCTATACGTTGAAAGTCAGCCTGCATGAGTACGCTGGAGACATCCAGGATGTGGGGAAGTACGAGTATCAACTCATAGAGGTGTTAAGCAAAGAGGAGGCATCGGTTGATGAGAGACCTCCGCGAAAACCACCAACAGAATGGATAAACCCTTAAAGGCACGATTTACCTTCCATGAATCGCGCGCAAATCTAACCGTGACTCTACGTCATCTGACACAGCATTTGTCCAGTCCACATCGTTAGTATTTTGCAAACTCATCAGCGCAACATTGACCATCGGGTTTGAGAGCGAATAATTGAGCAAAAAACTATCTACATCAACATCTGCCATTTCGTTGGGGAAGCAGTGCTTCATAAGATTTTGGAAGACGTTGCTTGTTGTGGAGCGCATCAGCACAATACCCATATTTTCTTCGGCAGCATCGGGAATAACACCGCGCCTGCCGAATGTATCACACGTACTCTGATACATCAGGTTGTAATGGATTTGCATCATGTCAAACTCACCGGTGGCAATTAGTTCTTCTGTGCCGCCCGACGGTCCGTCCGCAGAAAAACCGATGAACTTGACCTTGCCTTCTTCCCTCAATTTAAGGTATTTTTCTAAGCCTCCACCTTTCAAAATCTGTTCTGTCTCTTTTGCATAGAACCATCCACCATGAAATTGAAGGATATCAATATAGTCTGTCCTGAGCCGTTGTAGACTGCCTTCCAGATCCGCTGCGATGCCATCCGGATCATACGCCTCCGTTTTCGTTGCAACGATACATGTGTCCCGACGATCCGCAATCGCCTTGCCGATAACTGTTTCGCTGTAACCTCCTCCATAGTTAGGCGCTGTGTCTATGAAGTTAAGCCCACAGTCTATAGCGTAATGGATCATATTGACAAGCGACTTTTCATCATGCTCTGGACGAACTCTACCGCCGCCGTAGCCGATTTCTGAAACACGGAGTCCTGTTTTACCGAGTGTGCGATACTGCATAAGCGTGAATCTCCTCTTACGTGATTTGATAGGAACGTTTTGCTGTTAGCCTATCCTAACAGCATCATTCTTAAACATAATTCATCCGCGGAGTACGGTTTCCATTTTTATTTTTTGGTTTCGTTCTGTTGCTTCGTTTGATGCAGTTCTCTCCGAATAGATTTTCTACCTGTTTGAAGACATCTTCCTTATCTGCAATCCTATAGTTAGAACCGCATCGTGTGATGACTTCACCGAAACGTGGACTCATGAGACGCAAAATTAGGTGCAGTTCTCCCTTGTTGGCAAGTGCAATTTCTTTAAGGGATTTTAGTTTATCAAGGTTATCAAGATCGGATTCTGGGATTGTCACCTCAACAGCAGTTGTCTGTTGCTCAGAAACAGTTTCTATATCTAAAATTGTATCTGCTTGTATCTGACGCTCTTCCACTTCGGTTTCACCATCGGAATTTCGGTTTTTCCCGTTCTGATTGATTTTAACTGTCCCTTCAATCCAAACCATTCTATCTTCAAAGAGGTCCCCTGCTTTTTTGTATGCTTCTGGAAAAACAACAACCTCTATTGATCCCTCAAGGTCCTCAAACTCAAGTATTGCCATGGAGTCCCCTTTCCTGGTGGTGCGATTTGTAACACTGGTAATCATTCCTGCTACAGAAACTGTGGACTCAATCGGGTGTCCGCCAAGGGTTTGCGTGCTTGCTGATGCATAGTTTTCGATGATGTCTGTGTATTCTTCAAGTGGATGTCCAGAAACATAAAATCCGAGTTGTTCTTTTTCCAGTTTAAGTCGCTCCAAAAGGTCATATTCCTCTGCCGCCGCGAGTGTTACTGCTGTTGTAGGCATATCCTCTGCCTCTCCAAAGAGGTTCATCTGCCCACGTTCACGTACTGCTTGTGCGCTTTGTGCGGCTTTCAGGATACTTTCCAAGTTAGTGAGAAGTTGCGCCCGATGTCCTTCGAGTTTATCAAACGCACCGCTTAAAATAAGACCTTCAACAGCACGTTTATTAACCACTTTCGTATCCACACGTTCGCAGAAGTCTTGCAGCGATGTGAATGAACCGCCATCCTGCCGTGCTTCTACAATTGCGTCTATAGCGTTATCACCAACGTTTTTTACCGCCACAAGTCCGAAGCAAATATCGTTGCCATCCACCGCGAAATCTTTATTACTGCTGTTAACATCTGGGGGAAGCACGTTAATTTCAATATCAAGGAAGTCAGCAAGTTTTGCACATTCTGCTCGATAACGGGTAATTTTGGCTGAATCAGCTGCTTCTCCAGTCATCATTGCTGCCATGAATTCGTGCGGATAGTGTGTTTTCAGATATGCCATGCGATAAGCTAACATAGCATAAGCGACAGAGTGTGATTTGTTAAAGGCGTATCCACCGAAAGGTTCAAGCAGGTCATATACCTTTTCCGCCTCTTTTTTGGGAATGTCATTTTTGATTGCCCCCTCCACGAATTTTTCCCGCTGCGATTTGAGCAAGTCTAATTTCTTTTTTCCCATCGCATCGCGGAGGATATCCGCTTCACCGAGTGTAAAGCCTGCCATATCACGGGCAATCTGCATCACCTGTTCCTGATAGACACACACACCGTAAGTGTTTTTGAGTGCGTTCTCAAGCGATGGATGCAGATAACTCACCTTTTCCAATCCGTTTTTGCGATCAATGAACTGTTGCATCATTCCGCTTTCTAATGGACCTGGACGATAGAGCGCAGGAATTGCGGAGAAATCCTCAAAGTTATCCGCTTTGAGTTGCGTGACAACCCTATACATACCAGAGGAGGTTTCCAGTTGAAATAAGGCAGCAATCAGTCCTCTACTAATTAGTGAAAAGGTCTTTTCATCGTCAAAGGGAATATCCTCCAACTTCAAATCTATGCCATGATTCGCCTTAACCATTTGGAGGCAGTCATGAATCTCAGTGAGGCTGCGAACACCGAGGAAATCAAATTTGACAATACCGACATTTTCAACAGTTTTGCCTTCAAACTGCGTTGCAACCTGATCATGTTTATCCTTAAAGAGCGGTGCGAAATCCGTCAGCGGACCGTTTGAAACAACAATAGCGGATGCATGACAAGAGACGTGCCGTTTCATGCCTTCAACGGCTTTACTGAGGTCCATCAGTTCTTTATTTTCTGGTTGTTCTGCAAGTGCTTGAAATTCGGGCACCTGTTCCAAGGCATCATCAAGTGAAATACCCGGGATGCTGGGAATCAACTGCGTTAACTTCATGACATTTTCGAGGGGTACATCAAGTGTGCGTCCAACATCTTTGATAGCGGCTTTTGCTCCCATGGTTGCAAAGGTGGCAACCTTACCGACAGAGTCTTGGCCATATTTATTAACGAGGTATTCAATAACGTGGTCACGGGCGCGGTCTGCGAAGTCAATATCAATATCAGGTGGACTAATTCGTTCAAGATTCAAAAAACGTTCAAAGATACAACCATACTCCATCGGATTGAAAGTAATTACATCGAGTGCATACAAGACAAGGCTACCGGCAGCGGATCCACGAGCGGTGAGCGGATATCCTTGTTCGTTAGCGTATTTAACATAGTCCCATACAATCAGGAAATATCCTGGGTAACCGGTTTTATTTATAATGTCAAGTTCATGATTTAACCTTTGGAGAACATCCGAGGAGAGTTCACCACCTAATTTTTCACGCAACCCTTGGTAGCAAAGTTCTTTTAAGTAACTCTCATTTGTATGTCCTTCGGGCACATCATATTTCGGCATCACGCTCTTACCGTAATCAAGTTTGAGATTACACCGTTTTGCAATTTCAAGTGTGTTACTGATGGCTTCTGGCGGATAATTCTTAAGCACCTCTCGCATTTCGTTAACGTCTTTAAAATAAAAATGATTATCAAATCGCAATCGATCTTGATCACTGACAGTTTTCTTTGTTTGAATACAGAGTAGTACATCATGCATGTGATGGTCGGATTTGTGGAGGTAGTGGCAATCGTTTGTCCCCACAAGAGGGAGATCAAATTCTCTCGCTAAGTCAACCATTATTGGGTACGCCTCAAGTTCCTTGTCAATATAGTGGTTTTGCACCTCAACATAGAGGTTACGGGGCCCCATGATGTCAATCAAGGTTTTGAAGTTTTGGATACCTTCTTCCCGTTTGTCTGAAGTGAGAAGTTGCGGCACCTGTCCTTGAATACAGCCTGTCAGCGCGATAATTCCCTCTCGGTATTCCCGCAAGATTTCCATGTCAATGCGCGGTTTGCTATAGAAACCTTCTGTGTAACCGAGCGATACCAATTCAAGAAGGTTTTGATAGCCAGTTGCATTCTCTACGAGAAGCGTCAAATGGTAGGGGCTGCCTTGGTCCTTTCCGCGTGTTTTGCGGTCACCTGGAGCAACATACACTTCGCATCCGACAATAGGGTTTACACCAGCCTCCTGTGCTTTGGTGTAAAACTCCCATGCACCGAACATATTGCCATGGTCAGTGAGTGCAACAGCGGGAGCACTATACTCAACTGCCCACTGAATCATATCTGAAATGCGACATGCACCGTCAAGCATGCTGTATTCGCTGTGGTTGTGTAGATGGACAAATTCGGAAGACATAGATTCTCCTGCTTTTATGTTTATGATGTATTTTACGATAAAAAATCGGTTTAGATTTCAACTAATTTATAGATGTAATTATAGCAGAAAAAAGGCAAATTTACACAACGAAATTTCCAAGAAAAAATTCGTTTTCCGGTAGAAGTGCCGTTTAATATTGACACACCGCCTACGCCTTGCTATAATAATAAATACTGCACAAATTGTATTTTTTCAAGTGTGCGAAATCTGTTTTTTGAACTTACGAATGCAAAAATCGAGACTTCTCCTACTGTTCTTAACCCTATTTTTTGTGATGCTTGGGTTTGGCATCATCATTCCAAACCTCGCTTATTATGCAGAAGATATTGGGGCAACTCCTACCGAAATTGCGATATTACTCTCTATCTATTCCGGGATGCAACTGTTGTTCGCGCCGATCTGGGGTCGATTGTCAGATAAACATGGCAGGAAACCTGCAATTCTGTTTGGCTTGCTTGGAAATGCAGCTGCCTTAGCTGCATTTGGATTGGCAAAGGAATATATATGGCTTTTTACTGCTCGGAGTGCAGCTGGTATCGCTTCAGCGGCGGTGTTGCCCAGTGTCATGGCTTATGTTGCGGATGTCACCACATCAGATGAACGCGGTAAAGGCATGGGGTTGATGGGGGCGGCGATGGGACTCGGTTTCATTCTCGGACCGGCGATTGGCGGTGTAATGGGGCGGCATGATCTGCCATTTTTTGTTGCAGGCGGATTGTCGTTGTTAACCTTTCTTTTTGCACTCGTCCTCCTACCAGAATCGCTCCCAAAAGACGCTGTGGAAGAACAACACGAATGGATATCACCGCGCGATCTATTCCGTAAAACTACATTGAAATCCCCACTCACACCACTATTCTTTGTCGCTTTTTTCACTACCTTCAGTTTTGCGGGGTTGGAGGCAACCTTTCCACTGTTCATCAAAGAGGGGTGGGGCTTTGGACAGAGAGAGATGGGATGGATGTTTATGGTCATGGGGGCGATTGTTGTACCGCTACAAGGTGGATTGCTCGGTAGGTTAATTAACTGGGTAGGAGAACGCAGGATAATCTTGGTCGGTCTTTTGCTTAACGTCCTCGGCATGGCGCTTTTTCTCAATGCGTCCTCCTTTGTGACGCTAACGATTTATCTCACAATTACTGGAATCGGTAATCAACTAATCCGTCCGACGAATACATCATGGATTTCTAAGCAGACACGAATTGGACAGGGTGCGGCTATCGGTATTATGGATGCATCTTTGAGTTTTGGACGTATCTTAGGACCGCTTCTCGGTGGTTGGCTCTATGACAAATCAGCACATCCAGAATTTGTCAAAACGGGTTTTAGTGGTGTCTTCGGTGGGTGGCTATACGGAAATAATGCCTATTCTTATGCCGTTTTAGCAGGAATCTTAGTAATAGCTGCCGTTTGTTTATACTTCCCTTTGCGTCAGGTTGAACGTAATACACAAGTTTGAGAATTTCTCATTCCTTCGGCAATGGCGGTAACTGGTGCTTCACACGTCGGGTGTTATATTCAAGACGATACCGCTGATGTGCTTTGTCGTTTGGATAATGTTCAGTTTCCGGATAAGGATAAGCAGACATACCGTGAAACGGCAGTGGTTCAACCGTCTGCGATGTGAGTGTGTTAATATCGCCATCTTTGTCCCATCCGTCGCTATAGAGGATAAAGTCCCGAGTCCAACCCATTTTTAGTGGTGGCAGTCGTGATGCGTCAAATTCAACCGTGATTTCATCTCCAGCATTTAGAATAACATACATATCATCAACTGCTTGCAATAAAGGGTTAACATCACCGTAGCGGGTATAAAATCCTGCAAGGTCACGCCACTGTCCAGATTTTGTTACCTTTTGATAGTCAAATAGATGCGGTGCATGCGGATTCGGACGATACATCTCCGAAAAGCCTCGGTAGTGTAAGTCTGCACTGTCAGGATTCAATTCTGTTATTTTCATAGAAACATCTTGTTCGCCAACTGTGAAAAATACTGCATCCCAATAAATTTGCATATCGGTTTCAATCTGAACGTGTCGGTCATCTGACAAAAATTTGCCGGTCAGATCAATAGTGATAGTTTTGTTTTTACCTGCGGGTATGCCAATCATATCAATCACGGTTTCCCATTTTCCAGTCTTATCCTTCACAGCAACTGAAGGGAAACGGGAAGCGATGGCTGGATTTTGAGATAGGGCAACATTGATGCTGGTATCCGTTGGAAATATCCATCCGTTGAGGTACAATATTACAGGTTCGTCATTAGGGGTATCGCCAAGGTCAAGGATGATAGCATGCGGTTCTACAACACCTTGGTAAGAACCGGGGGCGTGTTCAACCGCGTAATGATAATCTACCTTTTTTAGTGCGTCAGACACATCTTCACCTTTGTGGTTTACAGCAGATATTGGATATAATTTCTCCGAAACACCGTATATCTTGAATTCTGCAAACGGAGGCGGTGTGTACTGTTCATTTACGAAAATATCTGTGTCAACAGGATGGTCAACGGCTATCAGTTTTACCATATCAAAATAGGCTGTTTCCCACAACTCCTCTGTAATCTGAATAGAATATCTACCAGATTTGGGTTGTATCTGAGAAGCCGAAATCTTTATAAAATCCTTTGTTTCATCAGGTGCGACAAACCCCATAGCGGTAACAAGTCCAAGCGGCGCACGCCATAGCAAATCAGTAACAAATCGGTATTTCTCGCCATCATAGACATATAGGAACGGACAGGAGCCTTTCAAAACCTGTTTTTCCGAGATTCGTTGTTTTCCCTTCGGTTCAATGACGTTCTGTGGCACGCCATTTGTCCACACAACACGAACAACATCGGCTGCATCATAGACTCCTAACCCGAAATGCGCCACTTGTTGAGACATATATTGCAACTGATATAGGTCACTGACTTTCACCTCTAATTTTGAACCGATGCCGTTCTTATTTACTTTGTTATTGCCTGTAATAATCCCCTCTAATCGCACTTGTATCCAGTTGTTTTGATTTCCACCATTGTTTTGGAGCGCACGTAACTGTCCTTTGTCATTGATAAAGAACAAGTCTAAATCACCGTCGTTGTCGTAATCACCTACAGCACCCGCGACACCCTTTTCTATCAGCGTAGTCGTTTCTGTGAACTGACCGGTTCCATCGTTCCGAAATAGAAATAACCCCCGTTTGCTAACAACCCATAAATCAAGAAATCCGTCATTGTCATAATCGAGACTTCTTAATACGGTTTGTGCATCGTTATATCTTTTCTCAGAAATTTGTTTTGAACGTGTGTCAGCAACAAAAGTGCCATCACTTCTATTTAGGTAGAGATAAATCCTTGTCCCTGCAGTTAAAAATAGGTCAATGTCGCCATCGTTATCATAATCGCCCACTGCAGCTGATGTATAAGCAACATCTTGAGGAATTTCAGTTTCATCGGAAACCGCCCGGAGTTTTCCTTGGCGGAGATTATCGTATAGTGTACATCCCGTTTCGTTATGTATGACAAATATATCAATATCACCGTCATCGTCAAAATCTGCAGCGAGAGCGTTTGTCGCAATTTGTTGACTTTGTGCGTCTGTATCTTTGGTTACAAAGGTTTGATTACTTACATCAGTGAACTTTCCATCACCATTATTCTGATACATTTTAATACCTGATTGCCCGGAAAAGAGATCAAGGTCACCGTCGTGGTCAAAGTCAACTGGAAGAAGGGTACCCGTTACGACTTCTGTTTTTTTATACTGGATTATAGGAAATGCTATCCAATTCCTATCTGCATCTATTCGCAGGTGTGTTATTCCATCTTGTGTTTGCAATAGGATATCTTGCGTTCCATCTTTATCCAAATCTGCATAGGCAACAGTGTATGGTTTTAAAGAGGTTTGATCTGCGATTTTTTGAAAATTTTGGTTAGGCACAAACTTCCCATCTGTATTCCTAAAGAGCATTCCCATCTGTGTGTAAATATCAATATTTCCATCGTTGTCATAGTCAAACAATGAAATGTTGACGTTATTTGTAGGTTCACTTCGCCCATCGGTAAGTCCAAGTTGTTCGGTAACATCCACAAATTCCACGTTTATTGGTGGGATCTGTTTTGCAGCAATCCGCGCTTTGAATCCTGGACGAAACGTCTCTATCGGATGTCCAAGGATGTTGGTTACCAATTCGCCAATACCTTGCTGATAGCGTGGAGTTGCCCGATGTAAATTCTCAAAAATACGGATATTTGGTGAGGCTGCCTTTAGGTCGTTTTTCTTTATTGCGTCTATCCCTTGTGTTAGGTATACCAATTTTTCAGCATCAGTATCTCCTAACAAAATCAGTAAGTCTTGACAAAGTTTTTCAGTATCACTAAGTTTTTCTTCTTCAAGCAGTGCTTGCGTTAACTTCAACAAGATTACTACATTTACGGGGGACAGAGAATGAAGTTCTTGTAAGTGTAGTGTTGCCTCTCGCTGTGCTTCCGGATTGTTTCGCTGTCCGAGATAGTGCCGGACAAGTTTATAGCGAAATTCCAATTCATCGGGTGCCAACCGAACAGCCTCTCTCATTGCCGCTACTGCTTGCGCAGTTTGTCCTTTTACCTGATAGACCTCGGATAAAATGAAGTGTAGCTGACTATCCATCGGCGCAACATCAATACCGCGCTTAACCCATTCTTCGGCTGCATCCGCTTGCTGTAACCGCAAATGTGCAACAGCAAGATTGCCGTAGCCAATTGCCTCATGGGGGAGTAGTTCAATAAGGGTGGAAAAAGCCGTAAGTGCTTTGGAAGGTTGTGATTCTTCAAGATATGCCAACCCAAGATTCTGGTGTCGGATTGCCTCTTGAACAATTTTGGCACCTTCCGTCTCTTGTGCAATCGCGCTTATAACAGTAAAAAGAAAAGTCGCAAATATGAAACAGGTTATGAGTTTTTTTGAATAAGGTAAACGAGCTAACATTGTTAATTATGCCTCTGCCTTTGGCTCTTGGAAAGATTCGGCAGATTCCTGAATTGCTTGCTTTAGCGCTTTTAATCTCACCTCTAATGAGTCTTCAAGCTGTTTAAGATGCAAAAGCCATGAGTCTTGGGATTGACCCTCTTCAGTACCGAATCCGTCAGTCATTGAGAGGCGGATATATTTCAATCGTTCCGACTGCAGAGTTTTCATCTGTTCGTCGTAATCTGTAATCCCTGATTCCAGTAGTTTTGCAAGTTCTCGTATCTTTTCCATAGTGTCCCCTGTTTGTAGAAATTTAAGCCTATTTTCTCATACTTTGCGCCTTCAGGCAAGTGAATTTATGTGGACAGCAGAGCCATTCAGTTTTTGCGTTCTTCTAAATATAAACTAATACTATTTCTAAATGATTAGTCTTCATTAACAAAAAACGCGTTTGTAGTCGCGCAATTCATTGCACCTCTTACATTCTTCACCTTAGAGCAAATTCCAAAATCTTATAATGAGACTTTATTTGTTAGAAATGGTATAAGGTCGTGACCAGGAGGTCGCTCCTACAAGGAGAGGTTTTAGGAAGAAGAAAGAAATTATTGGAGAATTGAATGGCTCTGTGTTGACGGTTTGTTGAATTAGACAGAAATGGAAAAAATCTTATATGCCTTAAATAAAAAGCACTCAATGCAAGCGTCAAACTGAACGCCAACATTGAGTGCTTGAATTTCAAAAGAAATTATTCCGTGAGGTTGATGACACCACAACTCACTTGTGTGCCATCTGCTAAGTCGTGAATAACCAACACTTTACCGAGTATATCGGTTTCTGGATTGGTGTCAATAGTCAGGTCTACGAGATAGCTACGGCTTCCTGTGCCATCTTCATCAGCTACAAAAGAAAGGGCAGCGAAACCGTCCACTAACCAAATGCTACCGAGTGTATCACAACTATTGCCAGAATAGATAACTGCCGTGTATCTACGACCAGGAACAGCATTCTGAATCTCAACATCAAAGTTTCGAATTGTCGTTGAGCCTGCCTGTTCCGAATCTGATTCTACATATTCCGTAAAAATCGCTGTGCCGGTGATCCCACTTCCATTCTTCTCATTGAGAGTTACCGTAACTGTTCGATTTAGATCAAGTATCGGGTCGCTCAATACGTCAAGAAGTTTTGTTGAAGTCCGGCCTTCGCAGCCTGTAATGAAACACGCTGCGAGGATAAGAATAGTTAGCATGTATAACGTCTTATTTTTTACCGTAAAGACGTTTTGTGCGCCAATAAAGGGCGCTAAATTTTTGTACATTTGAATCTTCCTTTCTTACGCCAGAATTTGGCGAGTTTAAGTTAATTTGTTCTCCGTTTTGGAGACTTAGTGTATTTAATAAAAGAGATATGCCCTTGCCTCGGGTCTTCCAAATAAAATAATATCTGGTAAACTTCAGGTGCCCTATGAGTTTATGAACCGAAAACATTGGGCATATCTCATATCCTCGTGTAACGAGGACGTTCTTTAGAATTCGAATAAAACAAAATTTATTCAGAATTTACAATTCGTCAAGTCCAATAAGTTGCAAACCGCTGTTTTCAGTGCCGACATAAAGTATGCCATTTGCAACGGCGATAGAAGTAGCATCGTCCGGAATTTCCGGCGCTATTCGTTCCCAAGTGCTATCTGCACTTGTCAATCTATAAACTCCACCCTGGTCATTTTTTAAAGAACTCACTGCGTATAAAATCGTTCCATCTATAGCAAAACGGTCTATCATCAGTTGTTGACCATCCAAATCGGTGATGACATCCCATTCAGTACCATCGCTTGAGTACAAAGCACCTTTGTCAGTTGCCACGTAAACAGTTTTGTCAGTAATGAGAATTTGTTTGAAAGATTCAACAACAATTGGTAGGTTTACGGTTTTCCAATTGCGCCCTCTATCAACAGAGTGAAGGAGAACACCATCGGACTTGCCGACATAGACAGTATCCCCAGAAACGCCTAACTTAAAAAACTTGAAACCACTCTGAGAAGTAAGGTTTGAGGTGTTAATTTCGCGAGTGTTTACGATCTTGGTATCGGACCAACCTGTTTCGTTGTTCCCTTGAAGTGAAGGTGACCATATTAGAAGTTTTCGCTTGTACTCAACATAGAAGGTATTATCACTGACAGTAAATCCTCCAAAGATGTCCACCCCCATGCTCAAGAAAGTTTTCATAAAATTAACTGCATTTTCCCCATCCTCTTTCCCGTTTTCCTCCGTGGATGTTTGTGCTGCCTTCATAAGTGTTGCGAGGGGATCCCTTTCCCCAAAGATAGGAGCACCTTTGATAGGAAGAAGCGTTCTGTTTTCTTTATCTAAATAGGAAAAAAATGGGCTAAGCCCTGCGTATCCTTTTGCGTAAAGGATTCCATCTGCTTCTGTTATCTGTTGTATATTTGCAGTGGTCAGTGGTATTTTTTGGTTCATAAAAGTGATATGCATATCACTTAATTCCACAGGAATTGCTTTCCATGATTGTCCTTCGTCGGTTGATGTGATAAGTTGCCCACCAGCTACGGCGTAGAGTTTATTATTAAAAACAGTTAGATTTTGTATTTTGCCACCCAATCCGGTATTAAATCGTTTCCACGAATCGCCGCCATCGGTTGAACGGCGAATTCCGTTTTTATCCCCTGCGTAAAATTGATCTTGATTAGCAGATTCGCTATGACTTTTCGCTTTCAAAGCAGCAATAACACCTTGCCCTGTGAATTTTCCAAAAGGCACCGTTATCCAAATTTTTCCCTCATCCTTTGAACGTAAAACGTCAGGCTCTATTAATAACATGACCGTTTTTTCTGAAGCAACAATCCTGATACTCGCCACCGTTTTATTTTCAAAAACTTTTGTCGGCGTTATATCTACCCATGAATCACCTTGATCTGTTGACCGAAAAACTGCCCATATAGGCTGTTTACTTAGGGTCGCCTTTGCAATAGCCCCAATATCCATAAAATCCATATCCGCAAAAATCTTGAGATGTCCTGCCACAACATACAGTCGGTGTCCTGCCACTGCAAATGCGTGAATAGATTTAGATTCTGCTACCGGTAATTTCTTCCACACACCTGATCTATCAAGACCATCTGCCGAACCCGGTTCCAGATTGAAGCGGAAGAGCCCTCTATTCGTTCCAGCAAATAGTTCGTTTTCAACGGATGTTAATGCATAAATTTTTCTTCTTGCTAAACCTTTGTTTAGAGGTGTCCAAGAGACTCCTCCATCATCAGAGAAGAATATCCCTTGTAGTAGACCGAGATAGAACTCAATAGCACCTTGTGCATTATTCTTTACGATCAAGTCTATAGCACGTCCATTCGGACGGGGACCGAGAGATTTCCACGTTTCACCTTTATCTTTTGAAGTGAGTACTGCCTCATCCGTTACAATATAGAGGGTCCCATCTTGCTCAGCTATCGGCATCTTATGGTGTGAAATAGGGAGTTTACTGTTGATTAAGTGCCACCGTTTGTTATCAGTTGTCGTTCGAAAAAGTCCTACTGGCGTCACCGCATAAAGGTCGTTTGTTTTAGTGGCAAATAGCGTAGATATTTTTACCGGACCAGGACTGTCAAGTTGAGTCCACCGTTCTGTTGAAAGTGGCACCTCCGTTTCAATTGTTGGGATAATATTGGGAAAGTTTACGTTTTGAGATGTATCCGCTTTTTCGCCAGTGCCTTGATTTTTACTGGAAATATCGGTGGTTCCGAGTTGATTGCGTTGATCAGGCTTTATTTTTTGGGCAACAGGAACAGGCGTATCAACGATTTCGGCCATTAACACTGATTCAGAATCGAGATCGTACGGTTGGAAAGAGAGCGAAAGATGTTGGACTCCAATACCTATTAATAATAGAATTAAAATGGCAGAGGCAGCAGAAACTACCCACGGCACAACAGGTTTGCTGCTTGAAGGAACAAGGGGGTTGGTGCGCGAGATTTCCTTCATAATGTCTTGCGTCAATTGCGTTGGGAGTTGGAAACTACTGAGATTTTCGCTAATTATCGCTTCCTCTTTCTTTAAACGGTTGCGCGCACGATTGAGTCGACTTTTAATTGTATTCGGAGACACACCGAGCATCTTGCTAATTGTCTCACATGTCATTTCTCCGAGATAATGGAGTGCCATAACGGTACGTTCGCTTTCTGGCAGTCTTTGGAGCAACTTTTGGACAACTTCGCGACGGGCTTCAGCCGTTTCAGTGTCTCGTTTTTCTGCGATGTACTGTGAATGTGACACTTGATCAATCTCCGCAACGTCAGTAGTTTCTAAAGATTGGGTGGGAAGTTTCTTCTTTCGGTGCCATTCAGTGCATAGGTGAGACGCAATCACATATACCCATCCCGGAAACAAACTGTGATCTTTTAAAGTTCTGAGTCTTTGATAAGCTCTAAGAAAAGCATCCTGCGTAATTTCTTGAGCGATGTGAAAATCCCCAATTTTCCGCCATGCAAGTGTGTGAATTCCCTTTTGATATTTTTCAACGAGGGCAGTAAATGCCGTTTGATCACCGTCCAATGTCCGCTGAATCAGTTTAGAATCGTTATTTTGCATAAAAAGTACTCCGGAGTGGTACCACTACTTAATTTAAGTGACGAGTTTTAAATTAAAAAAGGTTGCATTATTTTATCGATTTTATAGAAACTCTAAATTTAACTATCAGAGAATAACACATGATTGTAAAATATGGTAGATTTCAGAATTAATAGGACACTTTTGATTTGTAGGAGGGAACTCCGATTCCCGACTATCAATCCGTTTCGTCGCGATTCGGAGATCGCTCCTACAGAAACGTGCTACTTATTTTTAGAATTCACTTTAGTTGCAAGAACCAAGTCATTTTCAGATTGTACCCAAGTTTGCTGTTTAGACGTTAAAATTACAGAGGAAATTTACCTTTAAAATTTTGGGAAAAGAAAATAGATGGAGTTTATAAAATGAAATTGAAAACTCTCGGTCTTATCAGTTTTGTACTGATTGTGTTAGGAAATGTCATGGTTACAGAGGGGTCTTCTGGAATAGGCCATCGCGATATCTTTGTAGGAGCAAGCGCACGAGCGGTCGGTATGGGCAGTGCTTTCACCGCTGGTCCTTCCGCAAATAACGGTTTTTTATGGAATCCTTCTTCACTTGGGTTTATGAACGGATTAGAAGTGAATATGGGCGGGATTCCGTTTTCAGGTGAACCGTCTGGTCCAGATCAGGCGTTTTCGTTTGCGGCGAGTCCTAATACATTGGGTTTAACGGATAAAAATGTGGGAAGTCTATCTGTAGCGTCTTGGTTTAATGGATGGAACACTGCTAACAGCGAGTCTACTCAAATAGTGCTTTTAGGATACGGTTTAGCATTAAGTGAACAGGCATCAGCAGGCGCAAATTTACGCTACTATCAAAACAACACATCAATCAGGACGAATTACCTTTGGAGTTTGGATATCGGGACACAGTTCACCTATCCGTTGGAAAAGTTAGGTGATTCGGTGACAGTAGGTATGAATCTGTCTGAGTTGAGCAACGGAATTCGGGAAAATGGCACGCTTATCGAAAATCTACCTTTAGCTGCACGTTTTGGAACGACATTTCGTCCGAACAGTGCGACCCTGTTATCTGCAGACATTGCTATTCGTGGACAGAATGATGTGAGTTGGGGCGAACGACTTCGTCTTCACTTTGGTGCTGAACGTTGGTTATTCAATAATCATTTTGGGGTGCGCGTAGGCTATACTACTTTAACCGCATCCGATAAATTCAGTACAGGTGAGTGGACTCAAGGTATAAGTTTTCGGAACTCAACTGGACAGTTGGATTACGCTCACGTTAGAGGTGGTGCGTTAGAGGGAAGTCTGCATTGGATTTCTGCAACGTTACGGTGGGGTAAAAGAGAGAAAAGTTCCACTCTTATTGCGGAGGCTCCTACTCCTGTTACGAAGGCAAAGTCTAAAGATGTTTCTGAAACGGATGTATCACCGCCAATTCTGATGCCGAAAACACTTAATCCCGATGTAGGAACTGAGACACCAGCAGGAGAATTGCAACTCTCCGAATCCGCAATTTCACCGAACAGTGACGGCATTACGGATACTACTACATTCCGTTTTAAGGTTAGGGCGAATGACAAATGGAAATTGACACTCCGTGATGCGTATACAGAACAGGTTTGGGAAAAATCGGGAACAAGTTCTCCCACAGATGGAGTTATCTGGGACGGAATGGGAAGTAGCGACAAACTGGTGCCCGATGGGGATTACGTGGCGCAACTATATATTATTGACGCGAAAGGCACACCTCATCTCAGAAACAGCAAAAAAGTTACGGTTGATCTGATTCCGGCAACGTTAGAAATTTCTAAGAAGACATCCACAAGCGTTGGCGTCAAAACATGGGACATCAACTCTATTGCTAATTGGAAACTTGATATTTTTGATGCGAGTAATCAGTTGGTTGAAAAAAGTGAAGGTAAAGGTTCCCCACCAGAGACGATAGTTCTAACTAAAGTGCCACAGTTGACATCAACAACTTATAAGTTTGCCTTGAGTGTTCAAGACATAGCCGGAAATAAGAGTGTGCATCAAGCACAGTTGCAATTCGGTAGTGGAACTACTGATAGCGAAACTCAGGCGGTAAATGAGAAACCTAAGTTTACCCTGATGGTTGGATCTTTTGCTGAGCGGCGCTATGCCGATATGTTGGCTGAGAATCTACAACGTTTATACCCGAATGAGAAGATAAAGATATATACTGTGACAGTGAATGGAAGAACATTGAATCGGGTGACCATCGGAGAATTTGCTGTGCGATCAGACGCATCAGAACTCAAGCAGCAAATTCAAGATTCGCAAGGCGTTGAACCTATTCTGATTACGCCTCAGTAGGTTTTCATTTTCTGAGCCATTTGTTTTTAATTTTCTCAATACAAATTAGGGTCGTGACCAGGAGGTCACTCCTATAGGAAGAGACTTTTGTAAGAAGGTAGGACCTACTGAAGAATTGAATGGCTCTGTTTCATTTCAAGGTTTATCAATATATTTCACATTTTGTAGAATTCTAAAGCGTTCTGGTAAAAAAAGCGGTTTTTCTCTGCATCAGATGCATCTTCAATAGCGAAGCGTAATGCTTCTAACCATTGATGATATTCGGAGGCTAAGGTGCAGACGGGCCAGTCGCTACCAAACATGAGACGGTCATAACCAAATACTTCTACGAGATGTTGAATATAAGGCTTTAGTTCCTCAGTTGTCCAATTTTCGCTGGCGGTTGTTACAATACCTGATACTTTGCAGTAAACATTGTCAAAGGCGGCGAGTTCGTGCATGTGGGTTGCCCACGGTTCAAACTCGTCGTCTTTTATATTTGGACCGCCACAGTGGTTGACAGCATGCGTGATATCTGGTGTAGCTTTAACTAATTCGATGGCGGCAGGGAGTTGATCATGTTTTGCACAAAGTTCAAAAGAGAGATTATATTTCCCCAATAATTTAACGCCGTTAATTAATTCGGGAGTGGCGTAGAACTGGTTGTCTGGGTGGTGCCATGCCATTCGACGGACACCTACAACAAGCTCAAACGCAGCGAGTTGGTCGAGGATAACTTCGGCGTTCGGCTTTTCAAGTGGTGCGGCAGCGGCAATAGCACCTATCATTCCATCTGTTTCTGCAATGTGTGTTAGCCATTCCACTTCCTGGACAACGTGCGTTTCTGCAGGATCGCCTTCCACGTGAACCGATTTCACAACGTTTATGTCGCCAATAGCGTCGCGATAATCTTGCGGTGTATATTGCTGCTGAAGAAGATCAAATCCATCTAACCATGGGTATTCCAAATTAGATGTATCCCAAAGATGTTGGTGGGTATCAATTATTTTTAGCATGGGTTTCCTTTCAAGTTCCAATAATGCGTATTATCTATAGGTATTATATTATACAAATAGGTTTTCAAAGAAATCCTGTGACAAAACTCCAATTTCCTAAACAAAGGATTGTAAAATCCGCGTTTTTATGTTACTATGATATGTAGAAAAAATCAACTCTTGAAAGGCTATAAATGGCTTCCAACCTCAATTCATTTCCTGCCTATTTCGCGCTATTTAAACTTACGCTTCGCCAGCTATTTTGGAGTCGACGAGGACTGCTGATTCTAATTGGTGGTCTATTACCGCTTGTTATCGCGCTTGTGGTTCGGTTTTATGCGCGAAGATCGGGTTTGGTGAACGGTTTTATCCCTAATATAACATTTCTTTATTATGGATTTTTGACGAATTTGTGTGCAATATTTTACGGTTCAGCAATCGTCTCAGATGAAATTGATGGCAAAGGTTTAACATATCTCCAGATGCGTCCGCTCCGTAAATCGTTGATTCTGCTCAGCAAATTCGCAGCCTATATGATAGGAACCATTGTCCTCATCAATATATCTCATCTACTTCTAACAGGCATTATGGAGACGCATCCGAAACTAAAGGATCGTATATTGATGATAGGGATGAGTTTCTATTATACCGGTTCACTGTCACTGGGATTGTTAGCCTATGGTGCTTTCGCGGTGCTTTTATCTGCTCGGTATAAGTATCCGGTGTTGTGGGGATTGCTCTTCGTGTTCGGTTGGGAACGGATTACGATACATCCACTGATGCCGATGGGTGTCAAGCGAATTTCATTAACACATTACCTTATGACACTATTTCCGGATTTCAACTTACGACGTGACATGCTTGATGATTTGTTAGGGAAAACGCCTCCGACAGTATGGGTGGCAGCGTTGGTGATTTGCTTGCTAACGGTAGGAGCAATGTGGCTTGCTATCCGAATTTTTCGAGAACGGGAATATTTGATGTAAAAGCTCCGCCCGAAATGCGTGAAACATTAAAGATTTAAGCAGAAAGTACCCGGGCAGTTTCACGTGAAACGATAAGTTCCTCATTCGTAGAAACGACGAGAATTTTTGCACGGCTATTTTCTGCCGATAGGTCTGCTTCTCCAGTTGATACCTTATTTTTTTTAGCGTCTAAGTGGATACCACACCATTCAAGTCCCTCACAAATTTGCGCGCGTGTCGTGCCACTCTTTTCTCCGATACCACCCGCAAAAGCAATGACATCAACCCCACCAAGTGCCGCAATATACGCACCGATATATTTTTTTACACCGTAAATGTATGTCTCTAAGGCTAAACGAGCGTTGTCATTCCCAGTTTCTATCGCCGCCTCTACATCGCGCATATCACCACTGGTGCCAGATATGCCCTTTACCCCCGATTCCTCAATCAACTGACGACGGATTTCATCGGTAGAAAAGCCTTCCTTGTCCATCAGATATAAGACAGCAAAGGCATCTAAATCTCCACAACGGGTAGATTGTATCATGCCGTATTGTGTTGATGCGCCCATTGAGGTGTCAATAGATTTTCCGTCTTTGATGGCGCAGATGGAGGAACTGCCGCCGAGGTGGCAGGATATAATCCGAAGTCCTTCTCTGTTTTCATGACCGAGCATCTGCGGGACCCGTTCAGAGATGTAGCGGTGTGATGCGCCGTGAAATCCGTATTTGCGGATGTCGTGTTGTTCTACCCAGAAACGTGGCACGCCAAATTCATAGGCGTAATCCGGTATGGTTTGGTGAAACCAGGTCTCAAAAACAGCAACGAGGGGTGTGTTCGGCAGAAGTTCCTGAAAGGCACGGATGGAGGCGATATACGCAGGGTTGTGCATCGGTGCAAGCGGTGTTGACGCTTCCAGTGCTGCAATAACATCCTCTGTAATCTGCGCTGAACGCCAGTGTCCTTTGGCAAGAATCGTCTTGAAGCCGACACCGTCCAATTGGTTCAGGTCTGTAAGACAACCGACTTCGGGATCGGTGATGAGTTGCATTGTATGCGCAATCGCATCAATGTGTGATGGTGCATCAATTTCGCCTTCGCGAGAAGGTTTGCCCGGTACTGCGTGTGTGAATGCAGAGGGTGAATTGCCGATACGGTCTACACCTCCCTTGACAAGGGAGGTGGTTGTTTCCATATCAATGATTTGGTATTTGAACGAGGTGCTGCCTACGTTCGCACAGAGTATACGCATGGTGGTTTGGTCTTTTTTATGGTAGAGATTAGAATTAACGCTACATTCCTGAACTGTAGGAGGGAACTCCGATTCCCGACTGCTTCTAAGTTCATTCGCGATTCGGAGATCGCTCCTACAGAGGAAATGTAGGATTATTTCCATAATCCACTATAAATTAAAGGTATCACTGTAATAGGGAGGTATCTGCTTTATCCAAAACTCTTAGAGCAGTTTCGACTTCAGTTACTAATTCCTCTGCAGTCTGCTCAGCAAAAGGCGAAATTCCAGCAGTGGACATCAACTCTGAAAGATCCCATCGTGAAATGTTAAGTAGTTTTGCGGCTTTGCCAGCGCTAATGTCCCTTGACGAAGGAGTTCAAGTACAAAAGCCTCTTTCACCTTGTATTCTGCATCAGTTTTATGGTGCAACAAAGCTTCATCAATAGGCAGTGTGAATTGGATTTCAACTTGTGTTTTTGCCATGCTTTGTCTCCACGTTCATAGGAAAGCATGAAGGTTTTCGTTATTGAATTAGTGAGATAACCAATATGCGGAACATTTTATCACATAACGCCTTCCAAATCAACGCCAAATACGCTACTAATAGCATAAATAAAAAGGCGCGCGGACAAAGCGCGCCTACATTATATTGTTGGAGATATTCCTATTCCGATTTCGGCAAGGTTGGCAGAGTGAGGCGTGGACGTTCACCAAAATCGGGAAGTTCTGGCGGATTCTCTTCCATCTCTTGGAGGAGAATTTCAATCGCTTTATCAAGTTGTGGATCACCATCTGCTATATAATCCTGTGGACGATAATCCACTTCAATGTCTGGGTCAGTGCCGTAGTTTTCAACGCTCCAACCGACATCAACAAACCAGAAAGAATACTCAGGTTGCGTTGTTGAGCCACCATCTACAAAACCTTGATGTGGTGAAATACCGATAACGCCTCCCCACGTTCGCTTGCCGATAAGTTTTCCTAACTTCATCAATTTGAAGCAGTGTGAAAAGATGTCGCCATCAGACCCAGCATTTTCGTTCGTAACAGTGACCATCGGACCTAACACAGAGGCAGCAGGATAAGGATGCGGCGTGCCCCATCGTGGAACAGCATATCCAATGCGGTGACGAGACAACTTTTCTAAAATCAGTTGTGAAACATTTCCGCCCCCGTTATAGCGAACGTCAATGAGTAAGGCAGGATAACTGACTTCGGCAAGATAGCCACGATGGAACTCAGCATATCCGCGTCTGCCCATGTCGGGAATATGGACGTACCCAATTTTGCCATCCGTTTTTTCATGGACATACTTCCGATTTTGCGCAACCCATTCGCGGTAGCGCAATTCGCTTTCGCCTCCAAGCACCTTGATTGTGACAACGCGTTTTTCACCATCGCTGGCATTTTTAAACGTGGTCTGAATCTCTTGTCCAGCAAGATTGACTAACAGCTCTCCTGGAGAAACATTTTCACTGACCTGTTGCCCACCAATAGAAAGCAGAATGTCCCCTTCTTGCACGTTGATTCCCGGTGCGTTGAGCGGTGAATCCCTTCTCTCGTTCCATGTATCGCCACGCACGATGTGTGTAATACGATAGCCGTTGTTCTCAGAATCGTAAACGAAATCAGCACCGAGAAATCCTTGTGAGTAGTTTGGTGAACTGCGGTAATCGCCACCAGATTCATACGCGTGTGAGGTGCCGAGTTCTCCTTGCATCTCCCACATCAGATCAGAAAATTCAGCACGGGTCGCAACCCGTTCAAGTACAGGAAGATAACGTTCATATACACTTTCCCAATCAACATCGGACATATCCTCAGTCCAGAAATAGTCGCGTTGAAGTCGCCACGCCTCACGATACATTTGCTTCCATTCAGCAGAAGGGATAACGGAAGGTCTGGCACGGTTGACATCTATCCAACCACTGTGTCGGTTACTGCCTTTGTTTTCAGATTTTTGGTCATCTTCAGCTTTTTTGCCCGCTTTGATGACGCGCAACCGATTGCCTGTGCGATATAAAAGATTTTTGTAATCACGCGAAAGTTGGAAAGAATTAATATCTGGCACGAGCACTTCCTTTTTCTGTTCTTTGAAATCGTAAGCGTGGAGTTTGCCTTTAGCACTTGAATTTTCCTCACCTGGCGCATTAGTCGCATGTTGAACAGGAAAAGACGTGAAAATCGCTTTGCCCTCAACACCAGCAATCTGTCTGTAACGTCCATGTGAGTAAGGAAAAGCGATGACGCGTTGTTCAATCCCATCTAACTCAATAGTGATAGGTTCTTTCTCTTTTTCTTTTTCCTTCTTTTTAGCGTCATCGTCTTTTTCGTTAGCCCCATCTTCTGTATCTTTGTCCTCTTTTTCCTTGTCTTCTTTCTCCTTTTCATCTTCAGGTGAAGGTGTAGCAGGCAAGAACGGATTCCGCAGTTCTTTCTGCAATGTCACCAACATTGGACGTGTGGCTGTCGGAAATCCGAGGTCAAAGTGCAGTGCGTCCCCGACAGGATCGAATTCGCGTTGTGAGAGAAAATAGAGGTATTTTCCATCAGGATCCCATGCAGGTGCAAAATCGCTGAACTCAGGTTGGGTGATATATGACATTTCTTCAGTTTCAACATTGCAAAGTTTGATCGAAGATGTGGTTTCTGTCGCAGGAAAACTATAGACAATCCATTTTCCATCGGGTGACCAACTTGCACCTTGAATGCGATTATAGAGACTTTTATCAAGCACTCGTAATTCAGGTGTTTCCAGTTCTATGTGCAAAAGTTCAAAACGGTGATTGACGATGAGGAGTTGGTCTTTTAGTTTGTCCCCTGGTGGACAGATTGAAAGTTGTCTAACGTGTCCAATGTCAAGATCATCCAGTCGGCGTACTTCTTCACTACCATCACAAGTATGGATTTCAAGCGCTTCTTCTCCGCCAGCATCGGAAAGCGTAACAATGTGTTTTCCGTCGTTAAGCCATCGCATCATTCGGTATCGGGTGCCGTTGCGATTACCGTGCTGTAGCACAGCACCGTCCCAATTTGCCATTGTAAAAAGTTTGCCTCGAGAAGTTAAGGTAATAGATCTGCCATCAGCGGATGGTGCATAATCCTGTAGGTACTGTGAGGCGTTTACAAATTTGCGTTGTCGCTGGATACGCGGACTATGGAATTCAACGTCAACTTGATGATTCGTCCCTTCTTTAATATTGTATATCCAAAGGTCTGCACCTGCGTGGTAGACGATGTGAGTGCCATCTGTTTGTGCAGATCGGCAGTAATAGGTTTCTTGGTGTGTGTGACGTTGCATGTTCTCGCCAGAGGTTTCGCATGAGTAGATATTTCCAACACCTTCGTGGTCGGAGATAAAGTAGATACGATCCCCAATCCACATTGGCGTGGTAAAATTACTATCAACAGGCGCAAGCGGTTGAAATTGTCCATCTCCATCTGTATCTATCCAGAGCTGCCCGGCTGTTCCACCACGATAACGTTTCCAGCGTGCGGGTTCGCGTGTTAACCTGCCGAGCACAACGCCACCGTTTTCTCCGAATGCGATGTGGTTCGCCGGTCCATAAGGCAAACGTTGCGGTTCACCACCATCAGCGGAAATACTCCATATCCATGCGCCAAATGCTGACCCTGCGCCGCTGGAATAAAGGATGTTTTCTCCATCAACATCCCAACCAACAATGCTGACATTACTTCCCTGATAGGTCAGTCGTTTTGCTTCGCCGCCGAGTGCGGGCATAACGTAAACTTCTGACGGTCCCTCCTCACGTCCTGCAAATGCAAGCCGTTCACCGTTCGGAGATAGCTGTGGTGAACCTGTTGCGCCAAGATTTGATGTGAGTCTTCGTGCCACGCCTCCACTGATAGAGACTGTCCACAAATCATCTTCACAAACAAAAACGATAGTTTCCTGAGAAATTGTTGGGAATCGATAATATCCTGACATTCACACCTCCGTAGATATGGTTAGAATAACCTAAGTTGCCACATAAGTAGTACAAACTTTTAGTTTGTGCCTGTGAGCACGCAAACTAAAAGATTGCGGTACAAAATATGTGAATACTGGACTATTATCCATTAAACTCTGCGTCCGTATGTCTAAAATCTTATAGGTAGCAACTTGGGTTAAAATAATAGATTTTGTGAAACGATACACTGTCAATCGGCGTGCCTACAAAGCGCGCCTACCAGTAGGTATCTATATATTTTATATTTCACAATAATTGCGTAAAACAAGGTTAAAGAAAAATGTGAGAGGCGAGGCACAGACCTCGCCTTAACGTTTTTGAAGCATTATGCAAAGTAGAAGACGGCAGGATTAATTTCCTTCTAATTTTGCCTGCTCATCAGAAGTTGATGGGTTTCCAAGCCAGAGTTTCACAGCAGGACTGCTTGCGATACGCCGATTTCCAACCGAAGCATTAATGACAAAGGTATACGGACGCGTCTGTTTATTTCCAATGAATGGATTTTGTCGCAATTCTTCTGTTCCACTGGAGATGATATCCGGAACAAGCGTTAATGTTGCTTCGGATGCGTTTCTTCGGAGTACAGTTGTCTGACGTTGGAGTCTGACACCAGTAGGTAAACCGACTACGGTCAAGTTTATGTTTTGTCGGTTGCCCTTCCGTCTATCAACTTTTACGGTAACGTTAACCGGACCATCCGGTGTTACCACAACTTCGTCAGGGGTAGCAGAAACAATAATAGGTGAAGTCTCTGTTACACTAACAACAATATTTCTTCGTTGAACAGTCTGGTCATTGTTCCGAATTCGGTATATCTCAACTGGCGTAGCGGCGCGCCGTATCTGATGTCCGGATGTCGTTGTGACAGTGCCGACTACTTGAACAACGCTGTATGCTAATTCGGCATCTGGCGCAGCAGTAAGGGTGAGATAACCTTGTTCATTTCCGCCTTCAGAGAGAATAGCACTCTGACTTGCTGTAATACCGGGTGGGAGGTTTTCTACAGAGAGTAGTATTGGCTCAGTAAATCCAACCCTTCTTTGTAATGTTACATCCAAGAGTACTGTGCCGCTACGACCGATATTTGGATTGTCAGGGGTCACTGAGATGGCAAAATCAGGGGTCGTTGGGCGGACATCTAAATGGTAAACATAACCGTCCCCGCCATTACCGGTAATATCTTCAACACGGAGTCCATAGACACCCGGCTGTGCAAAACTGTAATCAATAATCGAGTTCCGTCTACCTCTTCTACCAGCGTTATTTCTTAATACTCGACCTTCAGCGTTCAACAAGGTTAGGGAAGGACTTAGGGGCGAATTGAGGTTTTCTGCGGATAAACCGATGGAATAACCGCCGATGTCAGCGAAAAATCCCCAAGGACCGTAGCCATTTGTGATCTTAAAGAGAATTTTATTTCTGCCTTTGGAAATCGGTAGTTCAATCACATCGTCTCCCCGCCTAAGCGCACGATGTACGTATTTACTAAAGATCAATTGGTCGTTCACCCATATCTTAATCGTATCGTCGGAGCCGAGGGACAAGAGGTATTTCTGGTCTCGTTCAGATTCAAAGTAGGTTAAAGCGTATCCAGTAACATCGTCTTCTGGGACATTGGAGAAGACGTTTTCACCTCTGCGGTTAGTCCTATACCACTTTATTTTCCGTCCATCTTTACCGACATATTCTTTTTCAAGATCAATTTTGACTTCAGGTGGATAGACGGTATCAAATCCTTTTTCGTCTGTGTTATCAAACGGGTGGATAACCCACCAAGGTCCAAGACGAGAACCTTCTTCAATTGTAAAACGATAATAATCCACCTCGCCCGGTTTAGAGATGCGACCACTGATCGCGCCAGGGGTTGTAATATGTTGCGAACCTTCAATTTGTTTCGCAATGAGTTGTCCCATGCGGACAACTTCCTCAGCAATAAAAGCAATAATTCTATCACGGTCAGTAGTTGTCATGTCAGCGTTCTCTTTTTCTGACATGCGCGTAATAGTGTTTTCCCACTGCTCAGCTGTGAGTGCGCGGTTATTCGGTGAACGAAGTTCGTGGCATGCGGAGCATTTGGTTTGGAAAATAATCTCGGACTCGGCATTTCTTGCATGAGTTTCGTTTTCTTCTCCATCAGTAATTTGGTTGTGAGCGGTTTCTTCAAGTGAGCGTTCAACGTCCTCAACGTACTGATTAGCGATAAATGGGAAAATACCGTAAGGTGTACGGATAAGTGTAACCCCTGGTTGTTGATCACTCGGTAGTTTGACTTCCCACTCAGTTTCTGGGAGGTTTTCACCACCAATTGTAGTTTTGATTACGTTCCCAATTGTTCCACCTGTTGGATAAATATAGGTGTTGTAGGGAACAACACCGCTTGTCAAACGGTAGACAGAATCTGGGTTGCCACGATAGAGCAGGTCTCGAATACGGAGCAAATAGGTACCATCTTCGGGTAACGTAAAGTCAATAAGTGGGTCAAGGCTATAAAACCCATTGCTACGAGCAAGTTCTTTGCCCTGGGCATCATAAAGTGAAATTGTTGGATTGAAGAACTGTTGGCTGATGTTATTATAACGATACGCTTTCACATTGAAAACACATCTATCACCTTTAGTTCCCTGAAAGGTGAAAAAATCTTCATCCCCGCCCGGATTGACAACACCGTTGATAATAATTGGCAATTCTATAGCTGTGGCAGATTCAGCAAGGTTATTGGATTCGGTCTCAACTGTGTCGGCAACATCAGTGATTTCGAAGGGCCATGCAGTAGATGCGCCGTTTTTGCCAACGATTCGGAGTTCACGTACACCGATTGGTGCATCAGGGGCAATAACTAATTCGGCAGTCATCCCGCCACTTGCCCTCGCAGCGGATTTAAGGTAGTGAACAATATTGGTTTGATCGTCCTCACTGATTTCCGCACCTTTTTCTCGCACCATGCGTTTGACGACAGATTCCCACTGTGTCGCTGTCATAGAGCGATTACTCGGAGAACGGAGTTCATGGCACTGCCCACAATTCGCTTCAAAAACAGGTTTATGGGTTTCATCAACTTCCCCGCCGCCAGTGTTGAGTGTGCCAGTAATACCGGGGTCACCTTCAACAATAAGGGTATGTGCGCCATCTAAATCTGAACCTTGAATCTTCACCTCAACGGTTTTTCCTGCTTGTCCGCCAGCGGGGAAAAGAGAATTCAGGCGCGGTGTAGCTTGCGCAAATAAAGAAATAGGCGCGCACATTGAAACAAGAAGCAGCAAACGGAGTAAAGGTTTCAAATTCCACCTTGATCGCAAATCGTTGCGTTTATTTAGACAAGAAAGGATATATTTTTTGTTGATACGCATGGAATGTTACCTCCAAAGTAGTTGTCAGTATCCAGTTTTCGGTTGTTAGTTAAGAAAAACCTTTTCTGTATAAAAACCGATAGTTGACAACTATAATAAGCAGAATTCAGGTGCAACGTCTGCACAATAATGTTAGAATTCGTGTGTTAATCTATTGTTTCGGATATTCCAGATTCGAACTTTTCCATCGCGGCTGCCTGCGGCGACACGATTCCCGTCACGGCTTATCCTAACAACATAGACAGCATCAGTAGACTCGTTAAAAGTTCTGCGCCGATTGCCGCTGCCGATATCCCATATTATCACAGAAGTGTCAGCACCACCGGATGCGATGACTTCTTGGTTGTTCCAAACACCACAGTCAACACTATAAACAGGCCCTCTATGTCCACCGTATTGCCGAACAAGCGCACCACGAGTATTACCATTGTTATTTTGGGTGACTCTCCAAGATCGAACAACGTTATCGGCAGAACCAGAGACGATCACGTTTTCTCGTGTTGCGTAGGCAAGTGAATAAACTGCGTCATCGTTTCCATCAAAACTAACAAGCACTGTATAAGTTTCTGGGTTCCATACTTTTAAGGTCTTATCTTCACTACCGGTGACAAAGTAGTTGCCGTTTGGATGGTAAAGCGTACATAGCACTCTACCAACGTGTTGTGTTAACCATTTCGCTTGTTCATCTATAGGTTTATCTTCATCCAAATTCTCTAAGTCAATGACAGCACTAAATTCGTCCATGCTCGCGGTGAGTAATTTAGCATTATCAGGACTGATAGCGATAGATTCAATGGTGTCCCCATGGATTTCAAACGTTTTGATGAGTTCTTCTGAAGCAACATCCCAGAGACGGATTTCACCATTTTGTGCTGCCTGGCCGCCGCCAGCGTATAACATCTTACCATCCGTTGAAAACTTGAGGCAACGTACCCGCCCAGCATGCGGTTCATATTCATGAATTATTTGCTGGGTCTCAAGGTCCCAAAGTTCCACCCACTGATATTTTCCTACAGCGAGTGTTTTTCCATCAGGACTAAATTCAAGTGCCCAGATAGGTGATAAGAACTTCTTTTTTTCTTGTAGGGGTTCGTCATCTGTTTGTGCTATAGCCCCAAACACTGCGGAGAATGTAAGTATCAAGACAGCGGACAAAGGGAGGATGTTGTAATTGCGGTTTTTCATGGTCACATTTAAGTTGATGAATGTAGTTAAAAAGTGCGTAGATAACGGGAAGGTTGTAATGGGAATAAATGTCACAAAAACGTGTAATAAGTTCTGCTACTACAGATTTCCACGTCATCTGTAATTCAGAAAAAGGCTATGCGCTAAAGCAGCGTGAGATCAATGTTTGACTGTTGACCTCGCGCTACAATGATAGCGTCAGTCTTGTCTAAAGTAAGACATCCTGCAAAGGTGCGGTTAGAAACCGCACCTACCGTAGCTTTTTTATTTCACCTATACCAAGACTCCCCGAATTGGTCGACCACCACGTGAAAGCACGATACGGACACCATCAGGCGATTCAATGCTCTGATTATAATCAATACCGAGACTCTGATAGATAGTGGCTGATAAATCTTCAGGGCGAACGGGTGTTTCGGCAGGCTCCATTCCAAAGGGATCGGATGCCCCGACAACTTGCCCACCTTGAACACCACCACCCGCTAACATAATAGAGAAAACGCGTGGGTGGTGATCACGCCCACCGTTTCGGTTGATGACGGGGGTTCTACCGAATTCACCCATGGCGAGAACCAATGTGCTTTCAAGTAGCCCGCGCTCAGAAAGATCGTTAATCAGCGTAGCCATTGTCTGGTCAAAGGCGTTGAGTTTCCCCGGCAGAGATGAGAAGATGTTGTTATGGTTATCCCAACCGCCATTGCTGACAGTGACAAAGTTTACACCCGCTTCAACGAGTCTTCGTGCAAGGAGACAACTTTGTCCGAATGTATCCTTGCGATACGCGTTACGCATCTGTTTCGGTTCATTTTTGAGGTCAAATGCGGCGCGAGCATCTTCGGAACTCATGAGGTTGTAAGCAGCATTATAGAAATTATCCATTGCTTCAACCCTTGGATTCCCTGCCTCGTATTTCTTGAAGGCGTTATCAACGGCTTGTCGTAGGTTTTTACGGTCTTCAACACGTTCATAAGTGACACCTTTCGGAGGCTCTAAATCGCGGACTTTGAAATTGTTGCTTGCTGGGTTGCCATCTGGAGAAAACGGTGCCAATGACGCTCCCAAGAAACCTCCACCGGCGTAAGCAACAGGTGACGGAATTGCTATGTAAGGTGGCAATGCACTGCGCTGTTCTTTGAGCTTTGCCACAACAGCACCGTGACCAGGAACAGCAAAGCCAGGCAACGGTTGATAACCTGTAATCATGTAGTGTGTGCCACGCTCATGAGCGGCTTCCGGGGAAGTCATTGAGCGGATGATACAAAGTTTATCTGCTTGTTGCGCAAGCCTCGGCATGTGTTCACTAATCTGAATACCATTAACGTTTGTGGAAATAGGTTTGAATAGACCACGAATCTCTTCAGGCGCATTAGGCTTGAGATCCCACATATCAAGGTGACTTGGACCACCGCCTAACCATACAAGAATAACCGATTTAGCGGAGGCTGGTTTGGCAGTAGGTTCAGCTATCGCTTTCAATCGGAGAAAGTCGGTGAGACCAAAGCCAAAAAACCCTAAGACACCAGCTTTAATTAGGTCTCTGCGATAAAATCCTTCGCAGTCTGTGAGGGTGCAGTTTCTTTCGGACATGGGTGTCCTCCTATATATTTTGGCTAACAGGTTGAACTTTTCTTTTATACTAACGTTGTTTTACACTGAGGGTTTTACCTTAAGGTCATGAACGAATTTTGGAGCGGAAAACCCTCCTAACCGCACTTCACGATGATTAATTACCCAATTATATCCTATTTAAAAACTTAAGTCAAGGAAAATACAAATGATAACATTATGAGTTAAGTCCTTTGTAAGAATCTTCTACATTCTTTGCCGAAGTTTAAGGATTTTGAGCCATTTTTGCGCTTTAGGTATACTTATATCAAGCGGTTCTTTCATCTCATAACATTCGGTTTGTCCGGCATAAATATGGTGCCAATCAACAATACACGGCATTTTCTGTTTTTTAAGGTTCCGCATGAGATACCCACGAACCCGCGCGCGCGTGTTACAAGGTGCGTTGCTGATAGCATCGCTAATTTGTTGGTCTGTGATGACACGTCTCATACATCCTTCGCTTTGAAGTGCGTAGAAAATACCACTTTCTGGGTCAATATTATGGTATTCTAAATCAAGGCTTTTGAGCCATGGATCATCCCACGTCAAGCCCTCTTCAACGACTAACGCGTCAAGAAACCATTTTTTTGCTGCCCAATCAAGTCGCGTTGTCAGTCGTGTCCAATCTGTTTCAAGCTCGTTGAGTACAGTTTCCCATTCGGTGAGAATCCACTCAGCGGTTTCGTCAAGTTCTGTTAACGCATTATGGACGAAATTGAGATACTCGCGTTGAATATCAATGGCAGAAACAGTGCTACCGTTCTGCAAATCAACCTGCCATGTAAGAGAAGTATCTCGTGAAATATGCCTAATAGCAGCGATAGGGTCTGCCAGGTCAAGATTCGGGATAGGGAGTTTTTCCCCATGAATTTCATAGTGTCGTTCAATGGCATCAAGAATGAGCGCGGTTGTTCCGACCTTGAGCGCAGTTGCATACTCCGACATGTTAGAGTCACCAACAAGGAGATGAAGTCTACGGTATTTCGTATAATCACTGAGCGGTTCGTCGCGAGTATTGATAATCGCTCGGCTAAACTGAATCCATTCATAGATTTCAGTGACAATGTGGTCAGCCCGTTGGGATATCTGATATCCGTGAAAATCGTCAACGCTGTATTGCCCATCTCCAAATTCAAGAATATCATCGTATCCACCGACTCTGCCAGCACCAGCGTATATTTGTCGGGTTACAAAGAAAGGGAGTAGGGTTGGGATGACAATTCTATAGAACGGAACATCACGGCGTGCTTGAAAGTTCTCATGGCATCCGAAAGTTGCGCCTGTGAAATGGTCTATATTGTTTTTATAGAAAGCAACGTGTGCGGAAAGACCAGTATCCCGTAAAATTGCAGTGATAATATGTTCAATGGCTTTATCATACGCGATAAGATCAAACAAGCTTGCACATTCCGGTGTGGCATATTCGAGATGCCCCATGTCTATGTAAAGTCTACCGCCGTTGAAAAGAAAACCACCGTTGCCGGGTGGTTCTCCCCAATCACGATAGTGGAGATCAGGGATGCCGAGTTCAAGATTTTTAAAAACATAGTCTCTGACGCGCGCAGCGACACCTTCTGGGGATACTTTGATACGTTGTGTCTCTATCGCCTGAGACTGAATCATGCACCCAAATTCGGTTTCGATTCCCATTATTCTATGTGTCACGGGTTTGTTCCTTAAGTGGCTTTCGGCTATCAGCAATCGGTAATTGGGTTCGATTTATCAGAAGTTAATTTGTTGTTTCACGCGCTGCTTGAATTTCATCCTGAGTTAAGAGGCGAAATTTGGTATCTCCTGATAGGGTGGAATCCAATATACCGACCTCAATTTCTCCATTCTCTAATTCTGTTTTAATGATTTCTTCTATCTGTTCATCTGTTACTTCGGTGTTGTCTTCTGCCTCTTCAAATCGTTGGCTTAATTCTCTACCGACAGCCCAAGTTTTAAGTGCTAACTGAAGTGCAGCAGCAAGGTCATGGTTTGTATCGTTTTGTTCAGCGGCAAGGTAGTTCTGCATCGCGTCTTCAATTTCTGTGGTGCCGCCAATTACTGCGGATTCTTGTTGGACTTTAACGTTCCCATCGTAGTTTATATGTGTAAATTGCGTTGCGGCATCGCCATTTCCTATTTCAACAAGGAGCATTTTTATAATGTATGCCTCACCGACTATTGCCTCAAACGCTTGTTTGAAGGTATGCGCTAAAACATAATGGGTTAATCGGTGAAGGTTTACATCTTCAGTAGCACTCTGAAAGGCTTGGACACTTGCAGTATCTGTTACAAGCATTCGGAGGCGTTCAATATCAGCAGGATGTCCGATAGCGGAAAGCGCAATTCGGTCATGAACTTCAAAAATCTTTTGTGCCCCCTTACTCACAGATAATAGAAGGCTGCCTTGTATATAAGGTAGTCCAACGACAGGACTTCCGAGTCTAAGTTGGTCTTCAATATAGTCGCGTCGGTCCTGAATTGCTTCAATCCAACGGTATGGCAGATCGCGCATTAAGTAACCTCCGCGTAACATTCTGCTAAGTATTGGTCAGTAAGTGTTTCTATCCCTTGCCGCGTAATAGTTTTGAGCGTGGGGAAAATTTCGGCTTTTGCGTTGTATCCACTGGTTGCCGCATCATATTCACTTGCGGTGTCAAGCAACCTTAAAATAGTAATAGTTGCTTGTTGCTGATCCATCGCTTCCAAACGGGTTTCCCCCCATCGGTCAAGATAGCGTAACACACCGCGAATCCAAATTGAACCGGAACCTGTCGTAGCAAAATCCACATTCTCAAAGTGCGCACCGAGTGCATCGTAGAAGTAGATTTTACCACCGTTTTCCGATTCGTCAGTTTGTGGTGCGTACAAAGCAAAAATAGGAATCACGGCACCGATACCTTGCATTGCCATAGGAAGATTTTCACGGATAAGACGTGATAATGTTCGGAGTTTCCCTTCAACACTAAGTTCTTGGAGTTGGCTACGTCGAAAATATTGGAACGAGTGTTTTAAGACGCGAGCAATCTCATAAGCCATTGCTGGTGCGCCAGAGATGGCGAGAACAGAATGTGTGTCAATCGGAAGGACTTTCTCAGCACGGTCATGAACAACGGCAGTGCCAGCAGTTGCGCGCCTGTCACCTGCAATAATAATACCCGCCTTGTAACGCATGGCAACAACCGTCGTCGCTTCTGGTATCTCTAACATGGTGCCGTGAGGTGCTTTTCCGTGCAATGGTAACTGAAAAGCATCGTGAATTAACGCTTTTGCATTAGATTCACGGGACGCTTCACCATCAATTTGCAAGGTGTCCTTGTGTTTTAAAAGGCTGAGAAAGTCGCCTTTATGGTTCATTATTCCCCCGTTCTTTGACGGTATCGCCGGGATTGGTCTTTGTCAACACGGCGCATCCGTTTGAGGAGTTCTTGGGTGTCTGGCCTGTTAACATCGGGGCGTTTAGGTGCGTTGCTATCGTCTCCACTATCGCCGGGTTCAACCGGCTTAACTGGTCTTTGCTTGCGTTCAGGGAAGTAGGCAATCTTGTCTTTCATCGGAATATTCTCCTTAATTTGCTTGCGGAAGCATCTTCTGAATTACATCGTTTCCACAAGTAGGATTAGTGTAAACCAAGTTTTTCAACGAGGGCTTGCGGGTTAGGTGATTGGTCAAGCGCTTCATTATATTTTCGTGCAAGTTCAGGATTTGCAAGCGAATTCATATTAACAGTAACGGGTTTGCCTTTAATATCAAAAGTAATACTGTCCCATTGGACAGTTTTGATGGCGTCTTCGAACTTGTTGAGAGATTTGCCGCGAAAATAAGCACGCGTATTCAGTGGTGGTGTGTGCATAGCGGTATGAATCTGTTCGTCCGTTACAACTTGTTGCATCTGTAATCCGTAGAATAATCCCTCTTCAAGGTCAATGTTATGGTATTCTAAATCAATACTCTGCAGCCAAGGGTCGTCCCACTCAATATTTTCCGATTCAACAAAGGTTTCCAGCAACCATTTTTTAGCAACCCAATCAATACGATCAGTAAGTGTCATCGGGTCGTTTTCAAGTGCGTCAAGTGTTTCTTCCCACTGTATCAAGACCCAATCAGTGTTACTATTTTGATTTGCGAGATGTTTTTGAGCAAGCGCGAGATACTCGCGTTGATGGTCAATAGCACTAATTATTTTTCCATCAACTTTCTGTAACATCCATCGATATGTCTGGTCGTGCGAAATCATCTTGATGGTATCAATTGGATTCGCGATTGCAAGTGTTTCAGGTATGAGTCGCTGTTCAATTAGATCAATCACAAGTGCCGTTGTCCCAACCTTGAGTGCTGTTGCGTACTCGGACATGTTTGCGTCACCGACGATTCCGTGAAGTCTACGATATTTAGCAGGATCAGCATGCGGCTCATCTCGGGTGTTGACGATAGGCCGTTTGTGCATCGTATCCACACTCGCTTCAACGTGAAAAAAGTCTGCGCGTTGCGTGAGTTGGAAATGCCCAGGCGTTGCGAGTCCTGCTTCGGTTTCAATACCTATCTTGCCCGCTCCAGCGAAAATTTGTCTTGTAACGAAAAACGGAAGGATGCAAGTTTTGAGGTAATCAAAAGGCACTTCGCGATCCATAAGATAGTTGTCATGGCACCCGTAACTATGCCCGTAAAAATCGGTATTATTTTTATATAGGATAACGCGTTCACCAAGTTCTTGACTGCGGCTTTCAGCACATTTTTGAAGAATCCGTTCCCCTGCTTTGTCGTGTGCGACGAGATCAAAAAGGTCTTGGCACTCTGGAGTTGAATATTCCGGATGTGCATGGTCATTGTAAAGTCGCGCACCATTGATAAGGATACGATCGCTTTTAATCTCGCGGAAGGAACGACCCGGTTGCTTCGCAAACCGTTCCTTGTCCTTTTTTTCTTCCTCCACTTCATCAGGATGGTTATTGAGGTGCTCCGCTCGGAAACCACGTTCATCTCTAAACGGATCTTCACCGTCATAATCCCAGAGAGGCAAGAACGGATCGCGCCGATAATTTTTTATAAGCTCTATGGATTCCTTAACGGGATCAATTTGTTCAGCACTTTCAAGTGTGATACCGTATTCGGTTTCGATTCCAAAAAGTCTGTGCATTATTTGCTTTCTATTATATCCAAACAGTATACGTGTTGAACTCCACGATAAAAGGTAGAGAACTAAATCACCGGACTCGGTGTTTTTCGAGACTCTTTCTTTTCCGACTGAATAGGTGTAACTTTGACAACGTTCACAGGATCGTAGTCAAGAAGTTTGAGCCAATCCTCAGTAGCCTCGGTAGGCGGGAAAATATCATTTTCGCTATATTCGGCGCTGAGTGCATCTAAAAGGTCGTCTAAGGAGATGCCGGTCTCCGTATTGGGGGCAGCAATAGCGCGTTTCATAGCAGTTTCTTTTGCCCTCTGAACAATAGACTCAACGATTGCACCGCTACAGAGGTGCCCACGATAAAGAATGTCGCGCCTCCCGCTGCGAAGCGTAACTTCAAGGAACCTGTTTTCTGTTGATTCGCGAAACATTTCATCGGTGACTTGTGTTATCAAACTACCAATGACCTCTTTGTCTGCAGTCTTACCATCTTCCATTTCGATAGGAAGATCTGGGGTTAGGTAGATACTAAAAATATCTTTGGCAGCGTCTTTATTCGGACGAGTCACTTTAATTTTTCTATCAATTCGTCCTGGTCGAAGAATAGCAGGATCAATTAAGTCTGGTCGGTTGGTTGCTAAAATGATGACAACCTCTTGCAACGGTTCAATACCGTCCATTTCTGCACAGAACATCGGTACAAGTGTGTTAGAGATGCTGTGTGAGCGCATAGCACGGCGGGTACCCAAAATGGATTCTGCTTCGTCAATAAAGACAAATGCAAGTTTACCTTCATCGCGTTTTTCGCGTGCCATCTGAAAGATTTCTCTGACCTTCCGCTCTGACTCACCGAGCCACATATTCAGGATTTCGGGGCCCTTAATATGCAGGAAAGTGCCTTCAATTTCTTCACCAGTTTCTGTTTTGAGGCGCTCAGTTAAGTTGTACGCTGTTGCTTTTCCAATAAGCGTTTTTCCACAACCAGGGGGACCGTGGAGAAGAAATCCTTTTGGCACAGTATACTGAAACTTCTTAAACAGTTCAGGATGCAGAATTGGCTGTTCAATAGTATCCTTAATCCGTTGAATCGTTTCATCAAGTCCACCCACTTTTGACCATGGAATTTGGGGAACTGCTTCAAGCGCATAGTCTTTCTGTTCTTTTGAAGCGATCCGTTCAATGGCAACTTTTAAACTTGCATCAAGGCGAACCTCGTCACCGGACTTTAGTTTGACATCCACTAAATCGGAAGCACGTTCTATAATAACAGATTGGAGGCTCGGTTCAGATCCAACGCGGAGCCTGCCATCGGGTAGTACATCTGCAATTTTGGCAATTGGACCTGATTCGGTATAGCCAAGTTCCCCAACAACGACAAAAGCCTCGTTTAGGAGTACGCTCATCCCTTTTTTCAGGTTTTGTGTTTCTAATTGCGGGTCAATATTAGCATAATATTCGGAACCGCCAACAGTGACGCGTGCAGTGTCGTCTTCAGGGATAGCGAGAAGTGTTCCAATGCGGTTTGCTGGTGCTGTTAGTTTTTCAATTTGTTCTTCCATCTCAGTGTGTATACGGACCGCTTCTTGTTCAATAGCACGGACTCTTTGGCGGAATTCGCCTTCATCATTGATGATAGAGCGGCGTAATTCGACTAACCAGCGCCGTCTACGGTCTTCCACAGGGGTTTCTGAGATAATCTGGTGAATTAACTGCAAGGAATAGCCAGAACTTAAATCTTCTTCCTCAATATCCTCATCTTCATCCAGTTCCAGTTCGTCCTCGTCTTCAAAAAATAGTTTATGATCGTCGGGGCTCATGCCAGCATCGCTACGGTTCTTCTTATCGTACATTTATGAACGTCTCCTCAGACTGAAAGGCTGACTTTACGATAGAGTTTACCACATTTCAAACTAATTTTGCGAATTTTTAATGCCTTGGTTAGAAAATACGTTATGAATAATTCCTAATTTTTAGGTGAATTTCGCTAAAAATTGTCTCAAATGTGGCAATTGTCATTAGTTTAACATATTCCATAAAATAGGTGCAAGTTAAAAAAAGTTGGTGTTTCAAGAAAGTTTGTTCTTGCAATTCTTAAAACACAGTGAACCATGACAAGTTTGTGCAGTTTAACATGGATTGTTATACAAGGCAAGTTAAAAGTTACGACTTGTGCTAGTTACGTGATAGTTTTGTTGTTTTTTATAACTTTTCATATTTGTAGGAGCGATCTCCGAATCGCGACCCGTTTGTCGTCGGGAATCGGAGTTCCCTCCTACTTTTGAGGTCATCAGGTATCGGAAAAGTTTTCGATTCTGTTGCAACTCATGTTTTCCTTGCATTGCCCATGCTATTTCTTTGTAATCAATGCCAAACTCCCTTATGGTCAGAGGCATTCAATTGTCGATTTATTACCCGTTTTGGTCGAAAGGTCGCGAGTTGGAGCTCGCTCCTACAAGAAGAGGTTTTATCAAAAAAAAAAATATTGGAAAATTGAATGGTTCTGCCCTTATGGTAGTTCGCAAATGATAAATAGTGTTGGAAGACCGTCATAACAAAAAATAATTGCCCCGATATATCGGGCAATTGATAAAAGACCTTATTTTATGAAGCGGTTGGTTTATCTGATTGTTGGTTATTGATTTCTTGGTGGTGTATCGTAGACACCTCGTTGAACTCTCACAATTTCTCCTCTATCTACGAGACGTTTCAGTTCATTTTTTACGGCTTCTGGATTTCCTTCAATGGCGCTGACCAATTCGGCTGTTTTTTTCTTTCCATCGGCAAGGATTGAGAGTATTTGTGTGCGGAAGGGCACCCGTAACGGGGCACCACCCCTAAGTTTTTGTAAGAAACGATTTGCCTGTCTTGAAGAGCATCCCAAAACTTCTTCTACTTTTTCTCTACTGGATTTAGCAGTCAAATTTGCCCGTTCTGTTTCAAAACGCTTTCGTGTAGCGATTATTTCAGGCAGTCTATTGAGTCCACCAGCAACCGCAAAATCTTCCCAGTCAAAAAGGAGAGTTTCAGGTCTATCCGTAATACCGGGTAGTGCCAAGCCAGAGAATAAAACAACTGTTTTACCTGACGATCTGTCCAATGCGGCACAATTTACAGTAGATCTCAGTAGAGAGGCGATATTCTGTTCATAAATACCCTGCAACCTTTCATCTTTATAGAGACCAGATTCTATATCCTTTTCATAACGAAGAGGTTGCTCGTCATTTCCAAACAGAATCTGTGCTTGCCGCCAAATATTACCTTGGGGTGGTTCCGGTGCACCGACTATCCAGATAACCTGTGCTTTTTCGAGAACAGCGTACCACTCATTAATATCTTTAGAATTCTGAAGAAAATAGACGTTCTCTCTGTCTACAATTTCCTTTAATTGACTGATTGCTGCCACGTAGGTGATAACTGCGTGTGAAACATTCGGATCTTTTTCAATTTCTGCCAAGATACCCGATAAGAAATGTTGCCCTGTTTCACTAATTCCAAGCACATCCCAGTTACCGTTATAGGCTAAAATCGTTTCTCGTGGATAGAGACCTGTACGAATTTGAAAGACTCTGTTTTCCTTTTTCCACGGTGTCAGTTCGACGTATCTGAACTTAATTACTTCATCTGGAAATATTCTATTGAGATGTTGTTCGTGGAGGATTGGCGTTTTTATTAATAAACGTTTGACGCTTGAATGCAGCATCGGTGGTATCCAAAACTCAAGTACTTTCTTATCCCACCTCACCCGTGCATCTTCATCTCTCGTATAGTGTTCAAAGAAATGTTTCAATTGATGCCAGACTGTCCAGTTCGGATTTGGACAGACTGTAGGAAAATTCTGTATGGATTCAACTGTTTCTGTATTTAATATACCTAATCGGACCGCTTGTGTCATTGACATCGGGATTTTCATATCCTCGTTAACTACAAAGGATCGGAGCGAAAAAAAGGGAAGTTGCTTTGTCTTTAGAATATTCGCAACGTTATTGTCTAACGGAATGTAAGCGTTCGCACCACCTTCGAATTTTATATCAAACCGTGTCAATTGCTGTCCGGTTTCAGAATCAACAAATCCTTGTTCTAAGACCCTCCCTCGGATATTAACTTGGCACATTTGCCGAACGATCACTTCCTCTTGTCGTTGAAACGCCTGGACCGCTGAACGTATTCGTCTAACTGAATCGTTATAGAACCTTCCTTTGAGTTCAAGCGCATTCAATAAAAAATTCGCAAAGTTGCCCAAAGGTTCTCCTTGCCAGTTCACAATCCAGTCTTTTAACATCTTTATTGATAATTCACATTTAAGAAATAGATCATCCACTTTCGACTCGTCCACAATACAAAATCGGTCTGTTTCATCACTTTGTTCAAAGATTTCTTTTGTTACTTCAGCGTATTGTGGATTGAAAAACATTTGAAGGTTTGATAAAATCTGTCTGTTCGCTCGTCGTAGAGTTGTAGATTGTGACAAATATCCGTGTTGTTGACACTTTGTATAAATGGGACACTGTGGGCAGATGCTTTCACTCGGATCTCCACCCTTCTCCTCCAAAGCATCACACCGTTCAGGATCTTCACAGACATTTCCGTGTTTAAAGGGATTTTCCATTCGTTTGTCAATAGGTATATCTTTCACTTGTTCCCACAGGTGCATACGAGGCTTCCAACGCGTATTTGGTAGGTTTCGATTTTTAAAAAGTCGTTCTACTTCTTCCGATTGTTCAATAGTTGATGTATTAAAACATATAGTGCTCCCCTCAGGAAGATAAGATGCTATCTCACTGTCTGCCTCCGCACCGGTATCAGCAATTAGTCCGAGAATACGGGCGTTTCCTTTAAAAAAACGCTGCATCTGAAAAGTATCTTTTGTTAAAATACCATGACTTTTTGTCGTATCTCCCTGTTCACGTAGCAGAGGCGCAGACCGTTTTATCGCTAACGGACTCAATTTACCTTGTCGAACCGCCAGAAAATCATCGGATAGCGATATCCCTTCAGGGGGTGAAGGTAGCAGAATTCCAGTATCGTCCCAGACATCCGTGATCGGTTTAGCTTCAATTGGTAGTCCGAAGTCGGGGACAGATGCTTGTATCCACACGGTACCGTCACGCTCCCATAGAGACACGTTCTTGTTACGATCTTCCACCGAGTTTAGTGTCCACTGGTGAATGCCATTATTTTGATAAATATAAGAAAAACCACGTCGAACAAATGCTTCTCTTGCAAGATCAAGTCTATGTGTACCGAGAGAAAATGGTGCAGTGGTATCGATTTTCTTATCTTCTGCCTTAGACAGTGTAGATATCTGCTTCTTTTCTGTAGAGGGGATAGTTTCGTGAAGTACGTCGCGCAGGACATCAATCGGCGCAAAAAGAATATCCCTTGAAATGATAGGCGGATCTAACAAATCACCCATGAGAATTTCATAACGAGCATCCCAACGGTTGTATCCTTCTTCTCCTAAGATTTCAAGGTACACGACTCGTTTGTCCGATGTGTGTTTACAAATATATAATCTTTCCTTTTCAATCTTTGGATGTAGATAGTCTGGTATTCGGCAAGAAAAGCGAAGTCCACCGGATTTGCTTATTGTCAGAAGTGGATTCACAACAGCGTCAGCAAGTGCCTCAATACAGGTAATAATAGCATCAGGGGCAGTGCAGATGGCTTGATATGTAAAATTTATGTCGTGCCATCGTGCCCCGTACCATTCGGAAGGAATACCTGTATACACCTGAATTCCCCACGATTCCCGCCACCGCCGAGGTTCCCAACTACCTGTTACTTGGCGTTTTGAAAACCGCTTATACCACTTACTACCTAATGCTCTTGGGCCTCTGTCGTTCTCTGGTGCGCGTCCTATCGGCATAAAGGAGATGTTTGCTTCCTCCAGAGCATGGAGAGTCACAGCGTATCTGTGTGCACAATACACGGTATACTCGTAAGGAATACCTTTATTATATATAGCTGGTGCTATTGATATTTGTCGTTGCCGAAGCGGATTTTCATGCCGTTCATGGCAGCGTTCTATAAGATTTCGTAATAGATTCATAGTTCTAATATGAGAAATTTGAGGTATTAGCTTTGCTAACTACTGGATTTGGAACACTGAAAGATAGTATAGTAACATTAGGACACTTTTTGATATTTTATCACAAGACATATTTTTTTGTCAAGTGTGTGACATAATTGGGTGTGTAAAGTTTTTGTCACTGATTATTTTTTAGAATTAACTTGACAAACCAACGTGTTTGTGTTAATATAATCATCACATAATCAAACAATGTCCTTAATATACTCAAAATTTCTAAAGAGCAAAGAGAAGAAAAACAAAAAAGATAAAATCACGTCACAATCCTTGTACCGCTTGTCTTCTGCACGTCCCTGTGACGTACAAAACGTCCTAATTGAATGTGTAGATCGGGAGGGCGAAACGAAACTCAACCGACAATATGTTTTGGGACGAAAACTTTACACACCCACATAATTTATCAGGGTTATTTAGTTTTGGGCATTTTATCTGTTTTTGCCAAAAAGTCGCGACCAAGAAGTCGTTCCTACAGAAGAGGAATACAGAACAAATTAACGTAAATATGGAGAACTAAATAGCCTCGCATAATTTATTTAATTTTGACAACCTGTGCTTTTTATAGTATAATACAATTATGCATGTGAACAAGTATCATTAGGAATGCAAGCATTTTTTGAGAAGGTAAGAATTATGGTATTGAAAACAAAAACTTTTTTTCCTAAATCCGATAAACAGATTAAGTGGTACGTCGTGGATGCGGATGGGCAGGTACTCGGACGTTTAGCATCCCAAATCGCGCAAGTGCTGAGAGGGAAACATGACCCCAGTTTTACACCGCATGCGGATTTAGGTTATCGTGTTGCTGTGATTAACGCCGAAAAGGTCGTTGTCACCGGAAATAAAGCTGAGCAGAAAACCTATTTTCGACATAGCGGTTATCCTGGTGGCGATAGATATCGAACTTTCAATGAACAGATGGAACGCAGTCCGGAATTTATTATTACAACTGCAGTCAAAGGGATGGTCCCTAAAAACAGTCTCGGGGCGAAATTGATGAAGGGATTAAAGGTTTACACCGGTCCGAACCATCCGCATCAGGCACAGGAACCGGAAGTCTTAACATTTTAACAGTTGAGGAAATATATGGCTATTGAACAATATTGGGGGACTGGCAGACGCAAAACCTCCGTGGCACGCGTCCGAATTATCCCAGGTGGAGAAGGCGGCATTTTAGTGAATAAAAAACCCATTGAGGAATACTTCGACCGTTCCGACCATGTACAGGCTGCTCGCCGGCCTATTGAGCACGTTGAGCGAACCGGTGAATTCGTTGTCCACGTGAATGTCCGTGGCGGGGGAAATACTGGTCAAGCTGGTGCTATTTCACACGGTCTGGCGCGTGCACTTGTTAAGGCAGATGAATCGTTGAAGGAGGCTTTAAAAAAAGGTGGGTTTTTAACACGCGATCCGCGGATGGTAGAACGCAAAAAATATGGACAGAAAGGCGCACGGGCAAGGTTCCAGTTCTCCAAACGTTAGTTCCTATTTAAGTATAGGCGTGATTGTAAATTGTCGCGATTCGGAGATCGCTCCTACCAAAAGACGATTTTTTGATCAGTTAGGAGTAGTATGTCAAACATTGTTATCTTAGGTGCCCAATGGGGTGATGAAAGTAAGGGGAAACTCACCGATGTGTTCGCTGAGCATGCAGATGTTGTCGCGCGCTATCAAGGTGGCGATAACGCCGGGCATACCATTGTTCTTGGTGAAAAGACGTTTATTCTTCATCTGATCCCGTCTGGTATCCTAAGACCTAACACCTTGAATGTAATCGGCAACGGAGTTGTCATCAATCTGGAAACACTTTTCGGTGAGATTGACCGGTTGCAGGCGCAGGGAATTGAAGTCAGCAGTAAGAATCTCAAGATAAGTGATCGGGCACATCTCATTATGTCCTACCACAAACTTGTTGAACAGTGGGAGCAAATGGGAAGTGCTACGAAAATCGGCACAACTTCACGCGGTATTGGACCGACCTATTCCGATAAGATGAATCGACATGCAGGTATTCGCGTTGGGGACCTGCTCGAGTTTGACCATTTCCAAAAGAAACTGGATTACAACCTTGAAACTAAAGCAGATGCACTTCAGATGGGTGATGTGACTCGACATTCCCTGCTTGAAACATACTATAACTACGCTGAACGGATTGCTCCTTATGTAACAGATACGGTAGCATTCATGCACGAATCCCTCGATGCTGAAAAGCGAATTCTATTTGAAGGTGCACAGGGAACAATGCTGGATATAGATTTTGGCACGTATCCTTATGTCACTTCATCTAACTGCACCGCAGGTGCCGTATGCACAGGTCTCGGCATCGGACCAAAAGTAATTGGCGAAGTGTTGGGCGTTTCAAAAGCGTATGTCACGCGCGTTGGTGGTGGGCCATTCCCGACTGAAATGCCGCCCGACTTAGATGAAGAAATCCGAGATATCGGTAAGGAATACGGTGCGACCACGCAAAGACCGAGACGCTGCGGATGGCTTGACCTTGTGGCACTGCGATATGCAACGCAAATTAATGGACTAACTGCTATCGCTCTCACAAAACTGGACGTGTTTGACACACTTGCTGACCTACAGGTTTGTGTCGCCTATCGTTATAAAAGCAAAGAAACGACTACCTTCCCAAGTAGTCTGAAAGTTTTGGAAGAATGTGAACCAGTTTATGAAACATTGCCCGGATGGCAACAACCTTTGACTGAAGCACGTTCCGCTGAAGATATCCCGCAGCGAACCAAAGACTACATCAAGTATGTTGCTGATTATCTCAATGTGCCAATTCCGATTATCTCCGTAGGACCGGATAGAAACCAAATTGTAGCATTGGGTGCCCCGCTCTGGTAGGAATACCTCACTAAACTTTCTCACAATATACCTTCTAAAGTTTTGCATTTTAACTTGACATTTGCGAAGAATCAGTGTATCATTATATGTTGTGGATTTGAGCCGTTAGCTCAGCTGGTAGAGCATCTGACTTTTAATCAGGTGGTCACAGGTTCGACTCCTGTACGGCTCATTTTATTTTTCTATATGCCCCCGTCGTCTAGCCTGGCCAAGGACACCGCCCTTTCACGGCGGCGACACGAGTTCAAATCTCGTCGGGGGTATTCTTCAAAATAAAACCAACCTATTTTTGTAGGTTGGTTTTTTGCTTATACCATTCTAAATGATTATGTAACATTATTCGTAGATCGGGTTGAACTTACGAAAACCATAGGTGTCAATTTAAGAATATGAGCGTTTGTAGTCGCGCAATTCATTGCGCCTCTTTCATTGTTGGAGGGATTTGTAATCCCAATTTATGCTGAACACCTTTCGCACCGCTGGTGCTGAAGAAATCGCGGTTAGGAAACCGCTCCTACCGTGTGGTGGATAATGTATAAATCGGGGTCAGAAACGCCTCCTACAAGAGGGAATCGTGACAATCGAATAGCTCCGATATTTGTAATGTTTTGCTTGATATTTCAACGAATATAGGGTATTCTTTGTGATATACCAAACGCTGAAATCGGAAGAAGAATACTGATGGAATCTAACATAATATCATTGAGTGGAGTGCAATGTGCAGGCAAGACTGTGGTAGCACAACACCTAAAAAGGTTCATACCCAAATCTGTTATTTATGATGGTAAACGTGAACTTAAAAGATATTTAGACAATCCAGATAAAAAAGGTATTGTTTTCATAGTAGAATATGCTTCTTCCATACTTTTTCCTGTCGGACACCTGGATGGGGCAAGTACAGATAGGTTTTCAAAATGCGGTCTCATTGACAGTCAATACTTTCAAAAAGGCAAACATTTTTTTCTGGACTTACAGTCTGAGAAAACTCAACATGAAAGACTGTTAGAACGATACAACGGATATGATGGAGGATACGCACAGATAATAGGGAAGGAATACGCTCACAGATCCCAATATCTAAGGATGTTGTCAGACAAGGGATATTTTACAAAAGTTATAGTTGTTGACGAAAAGTCAATCGATGAAATAACTCAAGAAATAATGGATGAGATAACCTGAAACACACACCGAATCAGGATATAATTATCTTCCTATTTGTAGGATTTCTCATATTCTAACGGTTCTCCATAAGGAAATACCTTAACATCCCCAAAAAATAAAATTCCAACCAAATTCTGCGTTCCGCTTCAAAAGTTGGTAACCTGTTCCATCCTTGACATCATAGTTCTCATAATCAATGTTATCTGTGAGTCCGTGTGGATTGATATGAAACTTCGCGTAATATTTGAGGGCAATTTCTCTATGTGAATCTGCAAGTTTTTTGTCTTTTTCAGGGTCTCCACTCCCGAAACGCGCAAACATGCTAACATAGGGATGATCAAAATAAATGATCGCCGCCCAAATCCCGTGATGAATATGAGCAATATCAAGATATGCTTTGTAAACTTCAGCACGCCCCGTTTTCTCATATTTCTCAATATAAGCATGCAGTGCTGAAAGCGTTTCATCAATATCTCGTGGCACAGGGTATCCCGATTGTATAAGTGCGTATTCAGCGATGGGCTGTTTCAGAGTATTCGGATAGGCATCTATCAACCGTCGCAGGAAGCCGTATCTATAACCAAAGTTGATCTCAATATTATCAAAATCCGCGCCCAATTGATTCAGGATTCCTATTTTTTCATCTGTGTCTTTTCCCCACAACCCGTTTTCTATAATCTCTTTTTCCCATTTGATTAAAAGCGTGTGAGCCAGCCAGAGAGATTCTTCTTGTTCCTTGCTTTTGACATCACTCATCAAGAGTGGTTTGAGCGCCAGTATAGCCTCATAATAGTTTTCGGTTCTGATAAGTTTTTCCGCTGGGACAAAGGGCCTCGCAAAGGTTGTTTCCGCGTCCGTCTCGCTTCGGAAGCCGAGACAAACCACGCAGCTTACTATGAGGAAAATCGTGACCGATATCCAAATATTTCGCAAAAACATATACATTCTCCTTTCTTGTCAGAGGATTGTAACTTCACTTCTCTTTATTTTATGTTCTCAATTTCAAACGGGCGCAATTAGAATTTATAGTGCCCCTTAGAATTAACAGGACATTTTGAGGTGTAGGAGGGAACTCCGATTCCCGACTATCAGTGAGCTTCGTCGCGATTCGGAGATCGCTCCTACAGGAATGTGCCTCTTTAATTTCAAGGTTCTCCATAGTATTTGATAAATGTAATTATCAAACTCACGTTATGAATATCAAGTCTGTCACCTTTGAGTTCATTTCAAAACTCGCCCGATGCACTCAATCTTAACATGAGTCAATGTCTTTTTAGGTTGCCAGTATTGATTCAAGAGGTATATAGGTAAATCTCAATCTGCAGCCTCAGCGAGTTCCAACAACACTGGCGATTCAACTCGGATAGCGTCTTTAATGCAGACCTCTTCGCAAAGCATGCAACCGACACAATCCTTCGGTTTCACAAGTTCACAGATACCGAAGAAACTGTCAGCGTGTTCATTTGTATTCGGGTCTATAATTTCAAGGCACTCCCACGGACAGATTTGCACACAGAAATCGCAACCTGAGCAAAGTTCTTCATAGATAACGGCTATCGGACGGTGTGATGGACGACGGATAAACTTACACACTTCACCAAATTGGTCGCGAATTGCCTCCACCGGACACACCATGCCGCATGCACTACAATCAATACACACATCAGGGTCTATAATGTGTAACTTATTTCGATCACCAGTAATTGCGTCAACTGGACAATTTAACAGACACTGTAGGCATCCGATGCATTCGTCAGTGATAAAATATGCCATAATAGTTTACCTCCTACCATCTATTTTAGTACAGTCAAAGATGTGTAGCCACAAGTTCTTCTAATCTTGCAGCCCATGCTTCAGGTGAATGTACTTGTCCGTACCGAGACATAATAATCTTACCATCCTTATCAATCAACACAATTGCTGGAAGTGGCCGCCATGGGTCTATACCGAATTGGTTTCCTAATGCATCATACGGACCGAAACCAAAAACTTCGAATCCCTTCGTATGGTATTTACGATATATTGTGTCCACTTGTGTCAGCACTTGTTCACCGTTACCAAAAAAGAGTAGGACAACTTTGCCTTTAAATGCAGAGGATGAAATAAGATTTCCCTTTATATCCTCTGCTGAGAAATCTGGAATTACGTTACCAACCCGCGATATTTCTGTCCAATTAACGAGTTGTCCAAGTCTTTCCTGTCTGGTCTCAACCGAAACAATTTTCCCATCTCTGTCAATGAGCCATTGTGAAGGGACGCTATTTATACCAAAATACTGAGCAAGTTTACTTTTCCAACCTGTACCATCAAAAATCTGTATCCACGGAATTTCATGTTCCTCAATATATTCACGCAGTTCCGTTTCACTTTCATCCAGACTCACACCGATGACGTCAAAGCCTTTGTTGTGATGCTCTTTGTATGCCTCTTTGATATACGAAATTTCTGGGGTGCAGAAACCACACCACTTCGCACAGAAATTAAGGAGTACCAATTTGCCGTGGTAGTCAGGGAAAGTAAATGGTGCGCCATCAAGCGTAGTCGATGAGAAATTGGGGAGTTGTCGACCAACCCATGCTGTTTGTGCCCATCTGAATTCAGGATGGGGTTTCCATGGATATTCTTGCGCTAATTCAGTTTCACCTAACGTTTCATAAATATCACCGAGTCCACGCAATGCATACCAGTCGTCAGGTTCTTCTTCAAGCCTTTGCTGAAAGGCTCGTTGGGCTTGATTAATTAGGAGTTTGCACCTTTCTATCAGTTCGGAATTTCCCTCAACGCATTTCATCAGTTTACGATAGATATAGCACGGTGTTATGCCTATCTCTTTGTAAAGTTTTGTAAGCCAATGATACAATTCGGACCCGTTTTGCTGTTGTGACCTTCCAAGCAACTTTTCAAGTGTTGAGAGTACCTGTTCTAAGAAAGAGTCCGAACAATCACTGAAAGGTTCACTATAACGACTAATTGCGTAAAAGCAAATTTCAGCATCGTTAGGTGACAACTCTATTGCTTGTTCAAGGAACGGGGATTCACTTTTCTTCACAATGATTGCTAATATTTTTGCAGCAGCACCGTTCTCCGGTTGGTTTTCAAGTACTTCTTCTGCAAATTCTCGGAGTTCCAGAAGCATCGCTTCAGGGAAATTCGGAACATATTCAGGGAGTTGCAATGGCAATCTCGTTTGTCCGTCAACAACACTTTTTTCAATCCTTGTTTTGAAGTAATTCAAAAGTTGTTCTTGGATTCTCGGTGTGAGTCTCCATCTCGGCGTTGAAAGCCCACGGTTTTCAAGGGTATCAAGATATGCCTCCCAAAAATCGGTGTTTTCGGATGGCGTATCGAATAGTTTTTTTCCTCATCTGACTCTTGAACCGAATTTTTCTGAAACGCTGCCTGTTCCTCTGGCACCAAATCTCTACACTTCTTGATTAACGCCTTACACTCTTCAATTTGATTTCTGCACGACTCTGAACGTTCAGGATTTTCAAAGTTTTCCTTGAAATCCATAAGTTTATCTTTGAGGTGCTTATAAACTGCATAAGGGGTTATTTTATGCTGCCAATAGAAAGCTCTTGCCTCCTGATAACGAGCGGTATCGTCTTGTTGCTTTGCCCATGTAAATAGATTTTCAAGCGCAATGAGGATTTTTTCTTGTTTGTCGAAATGTCCAAAAAAAACGTGACTACTCCTATATTCATCAATAATTGCCAAATTTATACATGGATCTTTCAACATTGACGGCGTAATACTGTCTACAAACGATGGACGTTCGGATTTCCAATCTGCTCGTTCAACTAATGTTAGCATCATGGATGCTGCACTGTTGTCCGAATCTGTTTTGAGAAAACCATCTGCTAATGTTTGTATTTTAGGTAGTATCTCCTCGGTGAAACGCCAAAAGTAATTGTGAAGACCGGGAGGGAGTGCAGTTTCACCATTCGTTACACCTTCCTCAATTTTTTCTTTCAGATAAGCGAGTAAATTTTCTTGTATTTCCTTATCCATCTCCAATTCACCTTGTCCAGCGGAAAGTCCCTGGTTATAAAGTGAATTAATGAACGTATACCAGAAATCTGTGGAATCGTATTTATCGTTCATAATTGCTCTCCTATATTTTGATTATAAAATTCAGAAAAAAGTGTAAAGTTCACTGTGGAATAATTTACTCTTTACAAGTGTATGGAAACAAGTTTTTCCAGCTTCACACACCCAAACGTCAGGTGAATAGACTCATTCATGTTTGTCTCAATCACCTATCTATATCAACTGCTCGACGCGTTGCACAAGTTCCTTTTGTCTGGTATCCACGGAAATAATTTCTCCATCTCTGCCAATAAGCCACTGTGAAGGAAGACTGTTAATACCGAAATAACGGGCAAGTTCAGTTTTCCAACCTTTGCCATCAAAAATCTGAGACCACGGTATGTCATGTTCCTTGATATACTCTTGTAGTTCTGCTTCGTTCTCATCCAGACTAATGCCGATTACCTCTACCCCTTTGTCGTGATGCTTCTCATAGACTTCTTTGAGATACGGAATTTCTCGTGCACAGAAACCACACCATTTCGCACAGAAACTCAGAAGAACGATTTTACCTTTGCAATCAGAAAATGTAATTGGTATGCCATCATGAGTAGTTGCCGAAAAATCGGGAAGTTTTCTACCAACCCATGCATTCTGATTCCACACAATCTCTATTTCTGAATGACCCTCCCACGGATATTTTTGCGCTAATTCAGTTTCACCCAACGTTTCATAAATATCACCGAGTCCGCGTAAAGCATACCAGTCATCAGGTTCTTCTTCAAGCCTTTGCTGAAAGGCTTGTTGCGCCTGTTCAATCAGCGTCTTACACCGTCCAATCAATTCGGCGTTTTCATCCGGACTTTTCATCAGATTCCGATAGATATAGCATGGAGTTCTGCCTACCTCTTTGTATAGCTTTGTCAACCAATGGCACAATCCGGATTCGCCTTGCTGCTGTGCTCTTTCAAATAAATTTTCAAGCAACGAAATCTGATCAGAATCTCTGTTACTGCTAATTGCAAAAAAGCCGATTTCGGGGTCGTTAGGCACCAACATCACAGCTTGTTCAATAAATGGATTTCCTAACCGAAACCGATTATCATTCTTCTCCACAATGATTGCTAACATTTTTGCTGCAGCACCATTCTGCGGTTGCTTTTCAAGCAACTCTTCAGTAGATTCTCGGAGTTCCAAATGCACCGCTTTGGGAAAACGTGGAATATACTCAGGAAGGTCCGATGGCAATGTCGTTAGTCCATCAACAACGCCTTCTTTTATTCTCGTTTTGAAGTAATTCAATAGTTGATCCTGAACTTTCTTGGTAAGTACCCATCTTGGGGTTGAGAGCCCACGGTCTATCAGTTTATCAAGGAATGCCTCCCAAAAATTGACATTTTCGGGTGATTCATCAACTATGAGTGGTTGCTCATTTGCTGCTTGAAGTGCCTCCTTATGAAACGCTGCCTGTTCCGCGTATATCAAGGTACGGCATTTTTTTATCGCCTCTTGACATTTTTCAATTACCCCGGTCTGTTCTCTCTTTTCCCACAGCGCTTCGATTGATTTAAGGTTTGTGTAAACTGAATAAGGTGTTATTTTCTCTCCCGAATAGAAAGACCTTGCATCTTGAAAGCGTGCGGAATTATCCTGTCGTTTTGCCCACTCAAATAGGTTTTCAAGCACAGTGAGAATCATCTGTTGTGCGTCTACAAGTTTGGCAGCCCCGTAGTTCCTCCTGTACCTGTAAATCATAAGCAAATTTAGGCATGGATCTTTTGGCACAAGTGTTAATGCTCTTTCTACAAACGGCAATGACTCCTTGCTTCCCATCTCCGTATAGACAACAGTTGCCAATAGCATAGCTGCTGGACCATTGTCAGGATCCGTGTCAAGGAAACCTTCAGCTAAAGACCGTAGTTTTGGTAGCATTTCTTCTGGGAAACGCCAAAAATAGTCTGAGAGCCTTGGTGGGAGTGCCGTTTCACCGTCGGTAACGCCTTCTTCAATCTTTTCCTTGAAATAGACAAGGAGTTTATCTTGCATATCCTCATCCATCTCCAATTCACCTATTCCATAAGAGAGTCCTTCATTATGTAAAGAGTTAATAAAGGTATACCAGAATTCTGTGGAATCGTGTTTTTCTCTCATAATTGTTCTCCATGTTTCGCATTATTCGGAAAAACTAAAGAATGTTGCCTTTTTCATCAATGTAGACAACTTCCCAGCCTTCAGGTTCTATCCCTTTATTCTGTAGGTCAGTTCTCTGTTCTTCAGAAAATTCCGGTTCACCGTGAGAAGTCGTTTTAGACTCAATCTTGTAACCAGATTCAGTTTTGCACACGTACATTCTCCCTGGGATAGAGGGTAGCGCATTTTCACCAATCACTGTCCAGTCTTTCACATCTGGTTTGGTTCGCCTTGCTGCTTGGATACATTGATATTTTTCAATCTCCTTATCAATATATGCTGATTGTTCGAAGGTATCTGCATCATCGTCTGCAAGGTACTCTTCCGAAAACAAATTTATGCGTATGTCAAGATATTCCTTATAATCCTTGTAATCTTCTATCTTAACACCTTTGTCAAGAAGCATTTGAATCCATTGATCGCGCGGGTATTTAGCATCTACATCTCCTTGCGTGTACTCTATACAAAAAGTTTGACTACCAGATCCATCTGTGACTGTCCTGAAAGCAAAATGTTCTCCCTCTGACATATCAAAACTATCAAGATACTCCTTAGTTGTAATGGTTTTGTCAAACATCTGTTGAATCCGTTCAACACGTGGGTCTTTAGTATTTTCATCTATTACTCTAACCTCTACAGAGGAATCTGGTTTGGCATTTTTTCTTTGAGAAGTGTATTCAGAATCAAACGCTTCCATTATAGATTCAACAGTTTGAGATGTGTCAGATTTCATGTTTTTCTCCTCTAATCATTGAGACTTATAGCGGATTTAGAATTAGTTTGACACTCTGCAACGGCGAGGTTAGGAAACCTCGCCTACCGTGGGGTGAAAGTGTCTTTTCTTTATCTGATTCACCATAAATATATTAATTCTGCACATTACGATTGATTTTTAAATCATCAAAGGGTTGTCCGTTTTGGTCTGTGATACGCAGGTAGAATCCCCATCCGCCTTCCTCTTGACAGACTTTAACAAGAATAATGTTTTCACCTTGCCTTAGCGTTACAGGAACAGTGTATCGGTCAATTTCTGCACTATGTGATTTTGTATGTGCATATACCTCTGCACCGTTTAACCAGACTTTCCCCTGATCATCACTATCAAATCTGAATTGGACTTCTCTCTCATCAGGTGAAGTGATGTTAGCAAATGCGTAAGCGACACGCCAGTCAACATCTTTCCCCAAACTGATATAACCGTTTAGTGTATCATCTTTACTTTTCTGCCAACTTACCTTCTCATTTAGCCCATTATATTCTGTATTTAAGTCGACTTGTGTTATATCTTCAGGGATGTATGCAGTATTATAACCGATGCCATCTGCATTATCAAATGGACCGAGAATTAACCACTTATCTTCAGTGATGAAGCCGGTTTTTTGTATAAGTTCTTCAGCTTTCTCAAGCATGTCATTTTCGCGATAGAATTCAGCCAAAACGAGGGTGGCATTTAATCTCACGCTCAACTTGTCCGACATATCTTGAATTATTTGATTCAACATAGAGACGTAACCCTCTTTATCTTTGGGATTTTTGCCGTATTCGACAATTTGTGCGAATAATTCGCGCTCAGAACTTGCTAAGGTTATTGAGGTTAACTTGTCTTTGAATTGTTTTAAAGGATCTTTCTTTTCGGCTGAACTTTTTCGTATTCCATCCCAATCCCACACGAGAATTGTACCTTCACCACCTACGCTTGCCATTGTTTTCCCATCAGGTGATATTGCTAACTGGTCTAATCCATTCCTATGCCCATCAAGTGTGGTGAGTTTGTCTCTGGTTGTCAAATTCCATAGTTCGATATTGCCACTAACTCGTCCATTAATTAGCAAGGTGCCATCAGGTGAAAATGCTAAAGTATCCGCCCTTGGAAACTTCATATCATTAATCTGAGCCTTTTTATCACAATCAAAAAAGTAGGTCTGTTTCTGCGAAGTCACTGCAAGCATGTTCCCGTTTGTTGAAAATTCTAAATCAAGGATTATTTCTCGATCTCTCCTGATGTTGAATAGATCCTCATTTTTTATTTTTTTCGCTTCCTCAAACCAACGTCCTTCAAGGAAAGTACATAACTCGGTCCCAGATTCCACATCCCACATCTGTACCTTTCCTCCCATCGTACCACTAACGATTTTTCTTCCATCAGGTGAGAAAACCATTCTTGTGATTGACCAAGGATGATCAGTATGTCTAAAAATTCTCCGACTTTTTTCTGACCGTAAGAGAGCAATCTTTGTATGTTTATTCGTCTCTAAATCCCACAAGTTTATTACGCCGTGATCACCAACTGCAAGCGTCTTTTCATCAGGTGAGAAAACTACTTTTCCTTCAATGGAACTAATAGGAAACTTCAGTTGGCAATTATAGGTTTTCAACTCCTTACCTGTGTGTACATCAGTCAAACGAACCAGATGTGTAAGCATTGGGTCATGTTTATCTTTTCTTCTATGGATAGTTGCGAGCGTTGTTCCATCAGGAGAAAATGTATAAAATGAAGACCAACCTTCTCCTATCTTTCTGTCTTCAATTTTGAACTGACTTGTTGAATTTAAATTTGGTTTCTGTAATATAGTCAGATCCCAAAATGTCAGTCTTCTATTACTTGCTATACTGGCAAGTGTGGAACTATCCTGAGAGAAAGCAGTTGTGTGTACCCCTGACGGGTGTCCAGTAATTTGTGTCGGTAATTGTTGCCCTGTCTTAATATCCCACAAGCGGACAGTGCCATCTGAACTGGCAGTGGCAAGTGTGCTGCTATCCGGTGAAAAAGCCACGGTAGCAATTTTACCGATATGCTCGGTGAAAACTGCAAGAGATTCACCTGTAGTAATATCCCATAACTGAACAGTAGAATCTTCATTCCCACATGCTAACATCTGATCGTCAGGTGAGAAAGCTAATGCTGTTGTATCATTCCATTCCTCTGAATCAGTGATGTGTTTTTGAAGTGTGTGTATTTGCGTGCCAGTATCGGTATGCCATAATCGTACTTCTGAGTTCATACTTCCAGTTGCAAGTAATCTACCATCAGACAAAAATGCTAAGACTTTAACAACATTCTGAGTAAATGGTAATTCCTCAGGACCTTCAAGTGTTGAGACCTTTTTCTCAGAAGCTAAATCCCAAATCTCAATTTGATTGTCTTCACTGTTTCTTCCTGCAGTTGCGACTATATCCTGTGTTAATGCAATCAGATGATTTTCTACCAGTGATGCTGCGAATTCCCCTTCTGTATCTATTATCTCAACTTGCTTAATGTCAGGATTTACAGTGCTTATTGAATGAATCACATTCTTTTTGGAAAACCGGTATCCAATACTAACAAGAGTTTTACCGTCTTGGTCAAATCTCAACGCATTTGACTCAGGGGGAGTTTTATCAAGTCGCACTCTTTGAAATGTCGTGGTGTCCCATATCTGGAATTCTCCTCCCCAAAACCAACTGCCTCCGCCATTTATGAGGTAGCGTCCATCTGGTGAAAAAGCGAGTGAACCGCACGGACCAGGAAACAGGTGAAATTCCTTACTTGTATTCACATCATAAAGCCAGATTCCAATAGCACTCCCCACTGCAAGTTGGGTGCCGTCTGGTGAAAACTGCACAACATAAATACCACCTTTACCCAAACGTGCTCTTGCATGTTTTGGCAATGCCCATTGTGAGAAATGCTTTACAGTTCCATCTTCTTGTACTCTTTCTGATAGAGGTAAGTTCTCATTAGGTTGCTGTTCAGGGATAGTGTCATTATTTTGTGCATTAACACTTCCAAGCTGTCTGCGCACATCCGACTTTAACGCAAGGTTTGCCATAACGGGTGTCTCCATAATATCAATCTTGATCTCCGAGTTAGCATCAAAACTATAAGGTTGCTGGAAAAGAACAAAATTGCTGTTGTTTCCAATACCTAACATGAGCAACACGACTACAAGCGTTGAGGCAGCGAATAACCAGGGAACGAAAGGTTTACTTGCAGATGGTGCAACGGGTTTTGTCCGCGAAATTTCACGCATGATATTTTCTGTGAGGTTAGGCGTGATTTTGAAATTATCTAACGCCTCTCTTATGATGGATTCTTCCTTCTTTAAACGCTGTTGGGCGCGGTGCAGCCGACTCTTAATCGTATTTGCCGATACGCCTAAAAACTCACCAATCTCTGCACAAGTCATTTCCCCGAAGTAATGCAATGTCATGACAGTGCGTTCACTCTCTTGTAGTTTGGCGAGTAATTTTTTTACAACATAACGCTGTGTTTCTGCCGATGTTCGCTCCCTTTCCTCAACGACATACGCTGAATACACGGTTTCTTCTATTTGTTCACTGTCTGATTCTTCCAGATGTTCATAGGACTCTGTCCACACACGTTTTTTGCGCAGCCACGCTAAGCATCGACGCCTTGTTATTACAGATAACCAACCAGCAAAACGCCGTGGCTCCTTCAGAGTTTTCAATCCCGTATATGCTTTAAAGAATGAATCTTGTGTAATTTCCTCGGCGATATGGAAATCGCCGATAATCCGCCATGCAAGCGCGTGTACCTGCTTCTGGTATTTTTCCACCAGTGTTGAAAATGCGTCATCATCGCCTGTGAGGGTACGTTGGATAAGTTCGGTATCGTTGTGATTCATTTTTCACCTCATGGAACAGATAATTTCATTACCTCTTTATATCCTGTGACGCGCCTTAGTGCAGAATGGGGTGCATAAATTTTTGAAAATTGGAGAGATTCGTATTAAAAAGGTTACAATTCATTCTTTAAGATAACGTTTTTACCTTGATTTATCCAGTGAATACTATATTTTTTGATAAAAAACAAGGGTGTTGCCTAACGAATGATATGGCATAGTTCTTATGATTGGAACTTACACCTATATCAATTTGTTTAGACAACACCCTTAGTTTTTGATGACAAGCAGTCAATGCTGCGTTATTTACTCAAAATATGCAGCGTTGATTTCAATGAAATGTTCCCATTCTTCTGGCACATCTTCTTCCATAAAGATTGCTTCAACGGGACATTCCGGTTCGCACACGCCACAGTCAATGCATTCTTCCGGATCAATGTAGAGCATTTCTACTTCTTCAAAGTCGTCAGCTGCATCTGTTGGGTGTGGGTGAATGCAATCTACAGGACAGACATCAACACAGGAGCTGTCTTTCTCGTCTATGCAAGGTTCGCAAATTACATACGTCATTTTGATATCTCCTTTCGTTTGTTTCTATCGAATTAAACACTAAGTTGTTTATTAAAATAATCAGCGTTTATTTGTATAAAATGTTTCCATTTTTCGGGGACATCTTCATCAAAGAAGATGGCTTCCACAGGACATTCTGGTTCACACACACCACATTCGATGCATGTTTCTGGGTCAATGAAGAGTTGGTTTACCCCTTCATAGTCCTTGGCTTCCTCCGTTGGATGTGGACGGATGGAATCACAAGGGCATATATCAACACAAGCACTGTCTTTTACATCAACACAAGGTTCACAAATTACATACGTCATTTGTTATTTCTCCTTTTATTATATTCTTTTTAGCGAAATTGTCAATTGTTGTTTTTATTTTTTGTTTTTTATTGAAAATATTCAGCGTTTATTTCTATGAAGTGTTCCCATTCCTCAGGGACATCCTCTTCTATGAAGATAGCCTCAACGGGACATGCAGGTTCACATATACCACAGTCAATACACTCTTCTGGGTCAATATAGAGCATTTCTACCTCTTCAAATTCGTCAGGGTCGCCATCACGCATTGGGTGAATACATTCTACGGGGCATATTTCAGCACAAGCGTGGTCTTTTACATCAATGCATGGTTCGCAGATTACATAAGTCATTTTTGTTCTCCTTTTGTAGTGTTTGCTATCATCAATAGGAATAGGGATAGGCACCGTCTGCACCTAAGTCCGTTGTATTCTCTCCAGATGCACTAATCTGAAAGTTGATGCCTGTCATAATCGTTAAGCGGTATACTATTTCCTCAGTTTCAGTCCTATCTAAATCAATTTCATTATCTGTATTCAGAGCAAAACCCTGATGAATTAATTTTACCTGCAGTCCGTGCTTTATAATTTCAGATTGCAAATAATTCGTTAACTGCTGAGCTTTTGAGAAATCTATATCGGGTGTTCCTTTCTTTCGGTGTAAACTGAAACCACTATGACGAACATATATGTTTTTAATGTCTTCCTTTATAGAACCGTCAAGTGCCATCTCTTGTAGTAAGCCCTCAAGCCCTGTCATTTCTTCAGTCCGATAGTCTATAGGATTGTCCGGAAGAATTACGACTTTAATGCGGTTTTGAATGGTTTTGATAAGTAGTGCTCGTTCTTCAATTAAGGATTGGAGGACCTCTCTTGCTTCTGAAACACGAGATGAATCTGAGGCAACGCGTTCTATTTTATTATGTATCTCAGAAAATGAGGATAATATTGTGGCATACCATTTTCCATGGAATATTCTGTCCTTATAGTCTCGTAACCCTTTATCCCCCTTCCATTGGTGTATTATTGTTTCAACGCATCGCTTTAATTCTGCGTATCGTTCTGACGCATTACCTGGGTATTCACCCTCAACAATCAATAATATCCTACCGTTGTAAGCAGTTATAGGGAGTGCTTGTTCTTGGATAATAGAACTAATCAATTCGTTAACATCATTGGGATTCATTATTCATCCTCCTTATGTCTAATCAAGTTCTTTTGCTATTCTATTCAAGGTCGTGGAAAACGTGGATAACGCCAGAGTGATATGCGAATATTCGCACTTGTACATTCCGTAGATTTGAATGGTTCCTCAGAACGTGGAACGCGGCATGAATCAAGTCTATAGTTGATTCCGAGTGTATCATCAATCCGTTTAGCAATCTCCTCAACTTGTGAGATAGGGATGTTCGCTTCAGAGTTCTTCTCTAACCTAAAACCTCGATGGAACAGTTTTGCTTTTGTGCGATTCTCTTTTAGGACCATTTCAAAGCGATTTGCCACACCTTCAAGATGTGATCGCTCCACCTTATCTTCGTGTCTTTTCTCTAACCGAAATCCCCCGTGTAACATTTTTACAGGGTAACGCGATGTGCCATCCTCTTCTAAAGTAATCAAGCGAAAACCGTGATCAATAAAACGGATCTGTAAATTCTGTTCTGTTATAATGGATTCAAGGAGGGCTTCTACCTCTAAAGATTCCAACAATTCTTTGGTAGCAGACTCTGCATCAGTCTTGCTATAGAACTTCATCAAATCTGATCGACCTGGCTGACGTGTATTCATTTTCCCTTCTTTATTCCATTGATGGACAACATCTTTAATACGATTCTCTGTGGTAAGACCTGATGAGCCGGTGTACTCCTGATCAGGCGCCATGTCAACTATGTCAATCGGAAGTCCTTCTTCTGCAATTAATGTTTTGAGTAAATCTTTTACATCGATCGGCGTCATGTTGTCCTCCTTTTTAGTGTAAGAATGTAATTCGGTTGAAAAGGTTACATAAAATTCGTTTTGCTTACTATTCAACCCGTTTTTGTATCCTCTTGTTTTCCAAATATGTGGTCAAATTCACCAGGATATTCCGCTTTCATCCAAGCAACAACTTTTCTCTTTGCGCGATACAAGCGAACCTTAGTCGCTGACAAAGTAATTTCCAATTTTTCGGCTATTTCTTCCAACATCATTTTAGGATTTGCCAGCTTCATTTCAAATACTTCCTGTTCGGAAATTGGCAGTCGTTGTGCTAAAGCATATACAATCTCCATTTGTTCTTTAGCTATGATACGATAAATTGGAGAACGATGCTCAAGGTCTACTAAATATGCCTCAGGATTCCCTTCAAGTGATCCGATTTCGAGTTTTCTCTTGTTTTCACGGAAGTGCGCTGCAATGAGTTGATGCGCGATGCTAAACAACCAACTGGAAAAACTTTTAGGATTCCGAAGGGTCTTGAGATTTTGATGCACCTTAATAAATGTCTCTTGTACAAGGTCTTGGGCAGTTTCCCAATTGCCAACGCGCCTATAGAAAAAACTGAGGAGTGGACCTTCATATCGATGATAAAGAATCTCAAATGTTCCATCGTCAGTGACATCTATATTTTGATACACTAATTCTTCGTCATGAAGTTCATCCATTGTCGTCAACCTTTTGTTTTAATCACTACTATTTTACACTCAACTGAATCAATAATGTCTGTTGCTTTATGAATCACTAATTCTTCTTACTTGCAATTTCTGCCTCAACGAGTTCACCTAAGAGGCGGTCCCTCGCCTTAACCGAAATTACCTTGCCGTTCCGGTCAATCAGAAACGGGGCAGGAATACCACGCACACCATACTGCTTCGCGAATACGCCACCGAAACCTTCACTATCCAAAATTTGTCGCCACGGTATATTTTCTTCTTTAATATACTCACGCACCACTGCTTCGTTTTCGTCAAAACTTACACCGATAACCTCAAAACCCTTGTCGTGGTATTGATCATATACTTTCTTAACATTCGGTATCTCCCCGATACAGGGACCGCACCACACTGCCCAGAAATCAAGTAGCACGACTTTTTCACGGTAGTCTGTAAGCGAAATCGGTTTGCCATCAAGGTCAACTGTAGACGCTGGAAAATCGGGCAATACTTGTCCCTCCCATCCTAAACTGGGGTCTGCTTTGAGGTTGTATTCTTGGGCAAGTTCGGTATTTCCTAACTTCTCATGGATATTAGCAAGTGCGTGTAGAGCTGTCCAATCATTTGGTTTTTGCTCCAATATCTTCTCAAAAACCGATTGTGCTTTCTTAAGAACAGTTTGCACCGCTTCAGAATTTCCTAATGTTTCATGAATCTCAGTTAACATCCGTGAGGCGTCCCCATCATTTGGTTTTTGCGCTAACTGTTTCTCCAAGACAGTTTGAATTTTGCTAAACACCACATGCCACCGTTCAATGAGTGGATCGTCAGTTTTAAAACCTTCATAAAGGTCAGTTGGTCTGAACCAGACTTCACTATAATCGTAGAGTATTCGGTATACCCACCTATATTGTGTCTCTTGAGAAGTTTCTTGTAGTCTCTCAAAAATTCTCTCCAGAGATTTGAGTACTTCTTCGTCTTCACAGAATCCGTATTTTGTGAACGCAAAGAAACAAATTTCAACATCTTTTGGCAGCAGCACCATGGCTTTTTCCACAAGCGGCCGTTTTCGCCTGAGAGGCGCTATCACATCGAATACTTGTAAGGTCTCTATTGCCAAGAATTTTGCTGCAGCGCCATTGTCCGGATCACTTTCTAAGACGCCCTCAGCATGAACGCGCAGTGCCCACCGCATCTCTTTAGGAAAGCGATATATGTAATCTATCAAATCGGGTGGAAGCGACGTTTTCCCATCAGAAACACCTTCATCAATTTTCGCTTTGAAGTATTCGATTAACTTTTCTTGAACATCTGATGCCACTTCCCAATCAACACTTGCATACCCGCGATTTTCAAGTGTATTCAGAAATGCATCCCATACATCTACACTGTTGTCCTTCATGATATTATCTCCTATATTTTATTTACAAAAACGCTTGGTTTTGGTTTAGTATTGCTCAATTAAACTTGATTTTAAAGGTAAGAATGTAAATCAAAGAAAAAGGTTACATAAAAAGACATGCTTGGTTTGGAATGGATATTTTTCGTCATGCTCATTATGTGGAATTTCAAGGACATTTGCAAGTTTTTTGAAGAAAAGCGATTCAGTTAATAACTAAAATAAAAAAGAATAATTTATGTGTATCTATTAATTCCTACAAAGGAGATGAAACCAATGCCAAGAAATATGAAAGTCCTGCTGATAATTGTGTTAAACTTATGTTTATGTGCTATTGTATCTTGTTTTATGATAACAGAGGAACCTCCTGTCAAATATGAGGGACCGCACCCACAAACGCCCGAAACTATTCTTGAAGCATTTGCGGACATCCCTCTCAAAAATTTTCTGAGGCCCGAAGAGCAGCAAAAATGGAATGAAAATATCCCACGACTGAGTGGCTTCAGATGATTCTCAATAAAGGTATTATTATTGAAGATGCCGATGATTTTAGTGGGTATATGTCAATACGTCGTTCTTTACGTCATTCTTTGAATTTTTGGAGATCTAAGCAGGAAGGGAGATGGCGTTTATATGGAGTCCAATATAATGACCAGGAAACTTATGAAGATGCTTTCATTGATCGGAGGATTTGGGAATACCAACAACTTAAAGCAGCAAAGCGGAAGAACCGAAACGTAGTGCGGGTTGACTTTTTAGGAGCAGACGGTAGAACTGTTATTCCAATTACAAACTCAAGCAAATATGAGACTGTTAAGATTACGAAGCACAAAGGTATAGGCGTTGGCATGTCAGGGGGAGGAAAACTCTCTGAAAAACAGAGATTCGACCTTTTATATAAAGGCAAACATCCATGGGGTTGGAAAATAATATACGTTGATGAAGCAAATAATGTGCTTCCCGAAAAACCTGAACCTATCAGTCGTGAAGATTTGAGACTACCCGCTGATGTGCCGTGGCCACCCAAAAACCGAGAACACTTAGATCGGATCATTGAGGAAGTAACGCGTCGCGAAAACTTGGAAAATGACCGATAAAACCATTTTGTTTGGAGGAATTTATGTTCAAGAAATTAGCAAAGTTCAGTGCTGTGCTTGGATTATTAGCATTTTTCATCGGATGCGGCGACGTTGATAAAATTCCGGTGTCATCTGAGGATTATTTGGCAATTAACGGTGTTTTAAAACGGTGGCGTGAAGGCTATGAAACTGAAGATGTGGAGACCTATATGAGTGCCTACTGGTCGCAAGGGTTCCGCTACGTATCAGACTTGGGAACAGAAGGCGATAAAACTGATGATCTTCTGTTTGATGATATTCGAGACGAACGTGATTCTGCGATTCATGTCTTTAGCCGATTTCAAGATATTGAAATAGAACTCTCTATCCCACCAGAAATAGCGATGAATAAAGATGGCACTGAAGCCGAAGTCCGAAATCACTATAGAATCCAAGGTTTTGTGGCAGATGGTGAATCACTTGAAGGTGGGTTCACCGGATGGTTCGCGGAAGGCGACAACTTATTTATCTTCGAAAAAAGAGACGGTGAATGGCGTATCACTGAATGGCATGACGAATCTTTCAGTGATGAAGAAATTCGCGCTGTTAATAATCTTTAGTTTCCTATTAGTTTGGTAAACATCCAGGATGAATTGTTCAAACGACATAAAACTTATGCAGTTTGCTTGTTTTAAGGGATTGCTGCATTGGAGGTAATATCATTATATTCCGAAAATTAACAAAGATAACTGGCATGCTTGCATTATTGACATTTTTTATTTCTTGCAGCGCCGACCTTGACAAAGTAAACGATGTTGACGACGGAAATCAAATGCCAGAGAAGGTGAGTCAAGTATCATCAGAGGATTATTTGGCAATTAACGGTGTTTTAAAACGGTGGCGAGAAGGTTATGAAATTGAAGATATGGAAACCTATATGAGTGCCTACTGGTCGCAAGGTTTCCGATACGTTGGAGACTTGGGAACAGAAGGCGATAAAACTGATGATCTTCTGTTTGATGATATCCGAGAAGAACGTGATTCTGCTACGCGTGTCTTTAGCCAATTTGAGAATATTAATATAGAACTCACTGTTCCACCTGAAATAACCGTAATAGAGGAAAATGTGCGAGTTGAAGTGCGAAATCACTACAAAATTCAAGGCTTTGTTCCCGAAGGCGCATCATTTGAAGGTGAGTTCACGGGTTGGTACGCGGAAGGCGATAATCTATTTATCTTTGAAAAAAGAGATGGTGATTGGCGCATCACTGAATGGCATGATGAAGCTTTCAAAGAGGAAGAAATTCACATTGAAAATAATCTATTGCTCCCTATTGTTTGGACTACATTAAAACAACAAAGATGAGTTGCTCAAACTTAGTAATATAACGTGAGTTTGATAAATAGTATTAGAAATTACATATCATTGGCAACTGATAGTCATTTTCTTTAAGTTCTTTATGTTTAAGTGAAGGTTTTTTCTGTAGACAGGTATAAGCGATCAAGGCAGCAACTGCATTCACTTGAAAGTTAACAGGACTTCTATGGCGTGTGTGTTGTATCTCTGTCTGACTTTTAAGTTCTTTATTCACCGACTCAATAAGCATGCGTTTTTTTAGAAGTGCTGCATCAGCATCAGACAAAGGTTCAGGTTTCATATTCTTACGCACCTTGTAAATGAGCGTCACACCGTCTTCTTGGAGTCTCTCCCGCAGATTTTTGTTGATATACCCTTTATCGGCAAATAGTTTGCCAAAGAGCCCTTGACACAACTGTGGCACGGTTCGCCTGTCATCTACGTTTCCCGCTGTCACCATAGCGGACAAGAGTTCACCTTGGTCGTTGATGACGAGATGTAGTTTAAACCCATAGAACCATCCCATAGAGGTTTTAGAACGCTCCGCATAATCAATGAAGACGCGATGCGCTGAAATCCGGCGATTGTGGCAGACCGGCAGCGGTGTTGAGTCTATGAAGGAAATGCCACGACACTTACCGAAACGGGTGTTGAGAAAAATAGACAACAAAACCAATACCTCTTGTGAGAGCTGCACAAAACGACTATAGCTGACAAGGTTCGGAAACGCCCAACGCAGATGGAAACAGACATAATCCTGATAATACGCTTTAAAGTTTTTATACTGCTTCTGATGAAAAAGCACAAGTATCGTCATGACTTCGCTCGGATGAAGGCGCCGGGGTCTGCCCCGTGTGTTGTTTGTTCCGGGTATGTCCGGCAACTGGTATTGTGCTTGATATTGTTCATACGTAAGAAAAAAGTCGTCAATTTCACAGAAAAGTGTTATGATATCCATCAGAGAACTCCTTTGTAAGTATAATGGTATACTTCATCATAACAAAGGGGTTCTCTATTTACCAGTTTTTAATTATCAAACTCACGTTAATATAACAAGGTATCTCAAAAATATTTATGGGATACCTTGATTCTTTTTGTCAGATGGGTTATGTTTTATAGTAAAATTCGGAAATATGTGAATGATTTTAGTCGACACAGTTTCAAACCGTGCCTGTTGCAGTGTATAATAACAGGTCTTACTGAAATCAGATAATAAAGCGAATGCACAACACTATTCTAACATATTCTGTTCTATTCTTAGTATGCTTCGGATATTCTATCGGAATTTGCCAATCCCAAGAGGATTCCAATCTCCAGTTTGGCACAATTCACGGACAAGTCACAGATAAACAGAACAATCCTCTCCCCAACTACATCATCTCAGCAGTTTCACCAACAGACAACATAACTTACGCCGCTAAAACCGATTCTGGTGGACAGTTTACCCTTACGAACCTTCCCGCTGGCACTTGGGAGATAAAAGTTCTGCACTACAGCACGCTGCTTGCGCAACGTAAAATTACCGTTGCTGGAAAAACCGAAGTCAAAGCAGATTTTGTTATTGAAGGCACAGGAATCATATCCGGTTTTTTGCTTGATTCTGTCAACAAACTGCCGATACCAATTACGGGTAACATTCAGGTTGGACTACTCACAAATGACGATGAACGGATTGAAAAGGTATACAATGGTAAGGTATTCAACGGATATTTTGAAGTCAAAAATTTGTTGTCGGGACGCTACGTTATTATTGATGCTTTTGACGGTTATGTTTTTGCGACCATGCGGAATGCCTTATGTGCATTCCGCCCACCTCTGGTGACGGTCTATCCGAGTAGCCATGTGGGTGGTATTGAAGTGCTTCTAAATCCGGGAGCGTCTCTACACGGTCGTTTTGTTGACGCAGAAAACGGGGAGACTATATCTGGGGTATTAGTCAGCATGGCATCGGAAAAGATCGAAAGTATTTATCATGGTGGAACGTTTACACATGAAACGAGAACAAATACAAACGGTGAATTTCGCGTCACAATACCAAATGACTCCGCGATTTATTATGCTTTCACAGTAGTAGCATCGCATCCACAGTATCAAACACACCGTTGGCGATGGGAGATGTCTTCTGAGAAAAATGTGTATGCGTTAGGCAAACTGGCCCTGAAGCCGTTTCTCTCGCTGCAAGGCACGGTTTCTACCTTGAAATCAGGTGACACAGTTGAAGGACTTATGGTGCGGTTGAAGATGCACAACAAGTCTGCCGACTTTTTTCGCGCTGCAGCACAGCCTGAACACACTGTGCAAACCGACGGTGATGGCAATTTCCTCTTTTCTGAACTCCATCCGATTGAATACAGTTTGACAATTTCCCGAAATAGTGTTATTATTGCTTTTTTAGAGTCGGTCAACCCGCAAAGCAAAAAACCGCTTAAAATCCGCTTGCCAAAAACCATGACCTTACGCGGCACGGTTGTTGATACACAGCAACGTCCTATCGCGAACGCTAAACTTTACGCTGCACACCAGAGTAAAAATCTACATGGACACGGTGATCTTTTAGCAATGACGCAGACAGATACGAACGGTGTCTTCCAAATGAATCTATTAGAAACGGAACCACATCTACTGTCCATTGAAGTGACAAAAAAAGGTTACCTTTCAAGGGTATACCCAAATGTGAAAATCGGAAAAGATCCTTTAATTGTTCCACTTCAAAAAGGATTTACAATCAAGGGGCGCGTTATCCTTCCACGCGATATTCCACCAGATGGATATTATGAAGTGAAGGTTTTTTCTGAAAATAACCGCATGGAGCCAACGTTAAATCCTCTGATGCTGAACAGACCACTTATGTCCAAACAATTTCCTCTAACGGAAACGACTTTTGTGTTGGAGGGTCTCTTTGAGGAAAAGTATAAACTCTATATTACAGGAGACAGTATCGCTGCAACTGAAATGGACGCAAAAGCATCTGCAAATGGCAGAGAAGTTTTCATCGTTGCGGATAAACCAACGGTGGGACTAAAAGGACAAGTGCTTTGGGCAGACACAGGTGAACCTGTGCAGCACGTTTTGGTATCGCGCTCTTGGTATCCGTGGGAATTAAGCAAATATGATATATCGTTAACCTTGGATCGCTTTGAAACAGAAACAGACGCGCAGGGTAGATTTTCGTTTTCAAATTTGACTCAGGAACGTTATCTTTTAAACGTCCGTGCTGTCCAGTCGGTATTCGAACAAGAAAAGCAGACATATCAGCGTATTCATATTCAGAAAGAGGTTACAATTCCAATTTGTAGTGGTAATACACATCGTATCTATCTTGGGAAGGCGGATGGGACACCGTTTGCTGCCTCATTCACAAAATATAAAAGAAAATAGATGGACATAATCTAAATTTGACACATGCCTCGTAAAATTAGAGAACTCATAAAAGATCTTGAAACCGCTGGATTCGTAAGCCGCGGCGGAAAAGGAAGTCACAGAAAATTTGTGCATCCCGAAGTTTCTAAGTTTGTCGTACTTTCCGGTCAACTCAGTTCGGATGCAAAACACTATCAAGAAAAGGCTGTCAAGGCAGCTATTGAGGAATCAAAAAAATGAAACCAAGTAACTGTTACGTAAAAATAGTCGAATGGTCTGATGAAGATCAGTGCTATGTTGGTAGTTGTCCAGGTCTCTTTTATGGTGGTTGCCACGGTGATAATGAACAAGAGGTTTTTTCAGAACTGTGCAACACCGTTGAGGAGACAATTGAACAATATCAGCAAGAAGGTAAGACACTACCTTTGCCAACAGCTGGAAAAGATTACGCTAACAAGATGTTAGAAATTGCTTGGCAGAGAGTCTGAGATTTTGTGGCGTGGAACCATTGTGCCTCGTATACCTTCAATGGAATTCTTAATCTTCTAAATTACGGAAGATTTTCAATTAACCGTCAATTGGCGCGTTTACAAAGCGCGTCTACCATTAGGTGTCTACATATTTTTGTATTTCACCATAAATGAAAACATGGCACACATCTTGAGAATGCTCATTACGATCTATGTATTCCTCGTTTTACAAGGAATCGTGAGTGCTGTTACGTGGGAAGATGGCTTTGATTACACAAAAGAAGATAGTTGGCAACTACAGGGAAGCGATTCTATATGGCGGATTGAAGAAGGGTTTTTAAGGGCAAAAATTGAGACACAAAAACAGTGGCACACCATATTTGAACTCTACCAATTTATACCTTTCCGTGAACCTTACAACAACATTACAATTAAGATTGATAACATTGGTGCATCAGGTGATGTTAGATTCGGTATAGCAGTTGGAAAACATTTCTTAAATGACGTTGGGGAAATAGAGGAGACAGGTTATTACCTATTTTTCACAAATGATATGCAAGCATCAAGAGATGGCAAAGTGTTTCTCGGTCCCGGCAGACGTTGGAACACAGATGTACTCAACGAGATGTTGCTGCAGTTTGATAGAGGCAGATTTCAGTTGTTCGGTGGTGGCGAATCACGCATGGATTTTCGAGACGCGAACTTAACGAAAATTGATATAATCGGTTTTGTCCTTGTTGGGTATGTTACGGATATGGCAAGTACAGGCGAAGCGTGGGTTGATAAGATTACAATTTCCGGACTGCCAGTCTCACCAAAACAGAAATTAACAACAACATGGGGACACCTAAAACAGGAATAGTCCTAAAATAAGAAAAATAATGTTACGAAAGAATTTAGATATACTTTTTAATGTCTTTTTGCTATTAGCAGTTTTAGGTGTGGTGTTCTGGAGTACATTTGCTGGGGCAAAATTGAATCCGAGCGAACGTGCTGAACCTGCGGCATCCGGTGCATATTATAGAACACCCGGTAAAAACGGAAGATGGTTCGGTCCTGAAGTGAACTCCTTAACGCTTTGCAAAGGTGTACATAATCCGTACAACCATAGAGGTTTTTTTGACATTATAGAAACCATTGAGAACGCTGTTGTATCCAAGTCAAGTATTCCAGGAGCGTTACATTGGTACAGACGACAGAAGTGGGGTTTTGCCAATGATAAGACACCATGGGGTACAAACGTTTCTTATATTACGCTCCACGACGATCTTGGGTGGAGTGAAATTAGTCGCGGAACTGGGACAACAGGCTACCCGTGGAGTGGGATTGAACGGCATTGGCGCGACGGTAATATTATCCGATCACAAGCCTCTGTGATGGGATGGCGGCAGTATGCTCGAGGGAGGGAGAGATGGATTTGTCCGATGTATTACAAAACTGGTGGCTGGGAAGGTGAAGACCTTGAAGTGCACTGTAGAACACTACGAACATGGTTTCCATCCGACTGGAATGTTTTAACACAAAAGGATAGAGACTTCGGTTCTCCCGTTGAGCGAAAACCCGGTGTGATCAGTCGAAAAGGAAAGCGAACACACCGATGGTACGACTGTATAAAAATTAGAGATGCTTCTACACAAAGATAGCCACCTAAGATTGGTTGATTAGATTTTACTATAAATTGCCATGATATTGTCACATAAAGTCTAATGCATTTGCGCGATTTCCAAAACTTATTTATGCTAAACAGCAAACAGACTCGAATCCTCTTAAAGATATTGGTAGTGGTTTATATCACAATCAACAGTACTTCCTTAGGCTTTGCGGAAATTTGGCACGACGATTTTGATGCCAAGAATCCAGACGCGTGGCACTCCGTAGGTGACAATAGAGTATGGAAGGTAGACGATGGTTTTTTACGCGTAGAAGTTAACCGAGATTGGGAGGTGCAATATGATCTCTACCAACTCATTGCATTCCCTGCCCCTTATCAAGACTTTACAGTTAAAATTAAGAATTTCGGTGGTGATAAAATACGTTTCGGTTTTTGTGTGGGAAGACATTTTCCTGATACGCTTGAAGAAGATCCATTTTTTTATATATTCTTTCCAGACGAAATTAGAGCAAGACGTTTTGATGGTAAAGGGAGTAGCCACCCATTTCAGTATCGATTATCTCGAGAACCTCGTGTACGCTGGCACACTGACGTTCTGAAAGAAATGGAATTACATTTTAATTCAGGTAATTTTCTACTGTTCGCGGAGGGTGAATTTCGAGCAAAATTGCAAGATCGAAACTTCAATAGGATTGAAATTCTCGGATTTGTCGTAGAAGGAATCAATATTGCAAATGAATGGGTTGGTGAGGGATGGGTTGATTCGTTCACAATTTCCGGATTAAATGTTTCTCCAGAGGTAAAAGTAACTTCAACTTGGGCACAACTTAAGCGAAGATAATGCACAGTTTTCTAAAACAATCTCATAACGACACACATAACCGAACTGACCGTAGGACATTGCAGCAAATTTTTAAGGAATCTCTCATTGTCTGCGTTTGGATCGGTTTTGGAACCTTAACGCTCTGGGGAGTAGACGGGTTTGGGCTCTTTTCCTCCACTTCTCAAGTTCCAAGTGTCCCCTCTTGGCAAGTTGATTTTCCCGAAGCACACCAAATTTGGAAGCAGGGAAAAGCAGTTTTTATTGATACACGTTCTGGAGCCAACTTCAGACGAGGACACATTCCGGGTGCCGTAAACGTCCCTGTCAACCGAGTAAAACAGAATTTATCTGTATTGCCAACAGACAAAGAAACTTTCCTAATTACTTATTGCGGAGGTATTGAATGTCCGAATGCCTATCAATTGATGAATGTTCTATTAGCAAGCGGCTACCGAAATGTGAAGTTTTTTCCACGTGGAATAAGGAGTTGGCAGGCATTAGGATACCCATTGGAAACTAAATGATAATACTACTGTTGATAACAGTGCTAAGAATAATTCTTGGAACAATCCTTTTTTTCGCGGGTATTGCAAAACTCGCTAATTTCAGTGCTTTTGTTCCTGCCGTAGTTAGTTACCAGATGTTACCGACAGCACTGGTAAAACCGGTAAGTTACCTGTTAGTCTCGGCAGAGATAACGTTGGGGATAGCGTTAAGCATCGGCTATTTTTCGCGAGGTGCGGGTATCCTTGCATCGCTCCTTTTTCTGATATTTGCGGCTGCCTTGACAAACGTGTTGTTGCAAAAACTGCCTGTAATGGATTGCGGCTGTGCCAATTTCCTGTTTAGTTTATTAGAAAACTTTGGGTTTACGATTTCAACGCCTAATTGGATGCTGGTTTTCGCGGATGGCATATTGGCGGCAGCAAGTTTTGGGATAGTTTGTTCTCCTCAACAAGGATATGGTCTGGAATCCTTAATTCAGCAAATGCAGCGTTATGAAACTTGATGCTTTAATGTGGATGTTTTCACGAATCGCTACAAATCGCATCAGCACGCAGGACATCGTAATACGGCAAACACTCCGATAAAACACCTTCCAACGTATCAGGAAACGGTTCCTTCTTCGGTTGATAAGGCACAAAACCCACACTTTGATGCACATTACGATACCAATGCGGTGCCCAAACACCATCCGCCAGATTGCCACCGCGAGGCCACGACAACATCGATTCCTCAAATGGAAGCCCTAACCGTTCACATAATTTTGACAGGACATCTTTCGGAGCAAGCAACAATTCCCGTGCATCCAAAATGGGAAGCGATTGTCCCATCTCTTTTAATTCCGTCAACAATTCCGATTGTATCTTTAAACCGGTATCCTTCAACGTGGGTATCCCAATGACTTTAGTTAAAGAAGGAAGCATCTCCCTTGGATCGCGGATCAGCAAAATATTGACTGTCTCCCGCATAAAAATTCTGTTAATATCAACGAGATGGTGCGCCATCTGCTTCATAAACAGGACAGGTTTAGTACAGGGTCCGAGAATAACGTCACAAATGACCGCAGCACCATCAGTTTGCATGGATGCCATAACCTCCTCCCGACTGGGATGCGCTGCACCCGTGACATGAAGATAGTGTGCATACAACGGTTCATCAATGATTTCGGTATCGCTTCGTTGTCCGAAAGCATACATTAATGCCGTTGAAATGTTCCGTGGTCCTGACCAAAGACAGATTCGTTGCGTTTGCATACAGATTCCTAACCTGCTTATATAATATCGTTTTACATTTTAGGAGTCAAGTATTTGGAAGGTTGTAGTAGACAGAGCCAAGGTAGTAAGGTATACTACAAATCTACACTGATGACATTGTAATGTTGAAAAAAAAAAAAAACGGTGGATAGACTGACACACATACCAAAGATAAGGTTATGTCAATACGCAAAATTCTCACAACAATCATCATTCCCGGACTGCTAATTTCAGGATTAATCATCGTCTTAGTCAACAACCAACGAGAATATCCGGGGGAGTTAGTCCTCTCTCAAACACGACTTGACTTTGGGACAGTTCCTGAATGGGAAGGACAAGTAACACAAACAGTCTCGGCACGAAACATAGGAAAAATCCCGCTTCATATTAGTAAAATCCAAACGGGGTGTAGTTACGCTGAGATTGAAGGACCAAAGGTGATTCCACCAAATACAGAAGAAACATTCAAGGTGCTTCTTGATCCGCAAATGCTGCCTGATGATTCGACCTCAGCAACTGCAATTTTTTTTACAGATAGTCCTAAGACACCACAAGTCTATTTAACAATTGTTGCAAGAGCAAAACGGTTTGCGACACTGAGTGCAGAGGTATGTGATTTCGGAGAAATTTCACCTGAGACACTTGATGAGAAGCAGGTTAAGCTTTGTGTCAATGCGCCGCTCAATCAAGAAAAGATTCGCCTCCTACCGTCTGAATCTCCGATGTTAACATGGAAGATGGCACCCGACCCAAGTTCAGAGTGTTTTATAATCACAATTCAATTGCGGATTTCAAAAAAAGATGGTGTGGTTAATCCTACAACTCATCACTATAATGTTGGCAAACCTTTTACCGCTTTACTCACAGTAGCTTTTCCAAATAAGCGAACTCTAACATTACCTATTGTAGCGAGAATTGTAGGACCTATGAAAGTTAAACCGGAAAGTCTCTCCTATGGTGCAGTAAATGTTGAAACCATACCATCTTTGGAATTCACACTCTCTGCGAAAACTGAATTTAAAATATTAGGTATTCAGGCGTCCAGTTATTTAAAAGTTATTGATATATCTAAAACGGTAAAATCCAAAATGCATCCAACACATAACGAAAGATGGTTCAAAGTATCTTGGAATGTTTCCAAATCGCCATCTCTGTTACGCGAAGAAATTCACATCACCACCTCAGCAACTTCTACGCCGATTCGGATTCCTGTTTACGGATATGCCAACGCAGACCAACCTACTATTCCGTCACCTTCACAGGTTGAGTAAGCGGGAGTATAAATGTAGTTCAAAATTACAGTTGCGATTTTTATGTTATGGAGTATCAAAACAGACAAGACTTGTTCAGTATCTGCTGAGTTAGAGGAGAATAATCTATAATTTTTAATGCTGTTTTTCAATAAGCCTTCCAACGAAAAAGACGATAATACCCAGTGCCAAGAAACCCATCTCAGCACCCATGGCTTGGGCTTCACTATATCCAAAAGGGTTGAAAAGTCCTAAATAGAGTGCAGCACCTAAACATACTATACCCATAAGTTCTAAAGTTTTTCCAATATAATACACAAGTGCCTCAAAATTAGGGCAAATTCCAAAATTAGTACATCACTAAACATTGGAATTTGCCCCTGATATGTGTTATTAATAGAGTCTCTTGATTTGACCCCATCGGATCAGTTTTTGTTGCGCATTGGGATTTATCTTAGCTGTGAAAACGAGATCGGGAAGCATTTCATCCTGTTCCATATAGCCTTCTGGTGCCCAAGCAATTGTATTTTGTAGTTGACCGTTATCAACATCATCATAGGCTATACTAAAACCGATAACACTATCTTTACTTGCGATGTCTCCAAGCCGAAAACTTAATTCACACGTTTGCCCATCATTTCCCCAAGCCACTGATGCTAAAGGTGGTTTCAGGATACCGGTCTCTACTCCAATAGGAATTTCATAGCGATGGAGCTCGTCCTTACGTTGATAGTGAAATTCGTCAATATGGAGGATGAGTCTATCTTCTCTAAAAAGTTTAGATTGATATTTTTCAAACTGATCATCTTGTATTTTAATAGCGACATAAAGGAAACCACTACGCCAAACCGCTTTGAAGGATCCGGAGAAATCATTGGTTTCCGTCCATTGATGTCCAGCAATAATTTCTTGATTAAGTTTGCCAAGGTACGCGTCTTCCCATACAGGGTCATCAAGGTATCCGTCAACAATCGGAGCAACAGGAACCAGTTCCGCGTTATATTGGAAATTTTGAAGTTTTTCGTCGGTAAGATGCCCTAAAGCATAAGACACCACTGTCAAAAACATTACACCAACTAAAAGAATCTGTTTTTGCACCCCATTATTCCTCCTTTAGACTTGATTTTAATTAGTATATCACAGTTAATTTATTTTTGTCAACAAATTTAACACAATTTAGAATTTGCTCCTTAACGTTAACAGTATTGTAATTGACAACAAGAACAAAGTCCGAATCAGTTATAACTTATTATTACTGGTGTGAGAAAAGGAATTTTTTGAAATTCAGTTGATATTAAGTAAAAAGTATGTTATAATTTACACGTTAAGTTCAAACATCTTTCCAAAACAAACATAGAATAAGCAGATTACTACTAAAATTGCTTGAGCGAGCCTAATTTGAGTATCTACCTGAATGTGTGCTATTAGCCTACAGCATCGCTCCAAGTGTGAAAATTTTAATAAAAAAAATGAGGCGATAGGTTGTGAACAAGAACACAAAAAACATGTTCGTATGGTTTATTTTGGGGTTGGTTGTTGTTGTGGCTATCTACCAACTTATCAACCGTAGCGACCAAGTTTGCGAATTGGCCCTCTCCGATTTTGATGATTTCATAACATCAGAAGCGACCTTTGATGGTTACTTGGTACTTGATACGGAATCCCTTGAAGGCAAGTTTTACGAGCAGCAAGTTCCAAAGATTCAGTCAGAGTTGGAGGTGAAAGGGGTTGTGGTTCCACCAAAATGGGCAGGTAAATTTAGAGTAAGTCGCGATCCTGTCCACGATGATGGATTAGCAAAAGAACTACGGGAGTATAAAAACATAGATTTTAAGAATAAACCTGCTTCTAATTTTCCTGAATGGTTACTTGTTTTCGGTACGACGGTAGTGCCGTTATTGATATTCTTGGGTTTGATGATTTTCCTATCGCGGCAAATGCAGGGGAGCGGAAACCGAGCACTCTCTTTTGGTAAAAGTCGTGCTACACTCTATACTGAAAGTGATAAGAAGGTTACTTTTGAAGATGTCGCGGGCGTAGACGAGGCGAAAGAAGCACTTGAAGAGATTATTGAATTTCTCAAAGCACCTAAGAAGTTTGAGAGACTTGGCGGAACAATTCCTACAGGTGTGTTGTTAGTCGGTCCCCCGGGTACTGGTAAAACAATGCTGGCGCAAGCCGTTGCGGGTGAAGCAGATGTTCCATTTTTCGACATAAGCGGATCCGATTTTGTTGAAATGTTTGTCGGGGTTGGTGCATCCAGAGTCCGCGACCTATTTGAAACAGGCAAGAAAAACGCACCTTGTATCATTTTTATTGATGAACTTGATGCTGTTGGTCGCCATCGAGGTGCTGGCATCGGCGGTGGGCATGATGAACGCGAGCAAACTTTAAATCAACTTCTTGTTGGCATGCAAGGTTTTGAGGCATCTGAAGGTGTCATTGTGATTGCAGCTACAAACCGTCCCGATGTTCTTGACCCTGCCCTATTACGCCCCGGCAGGTTTGACCGTCAGATTATCGTTGATTTACCCGATGTTCGAGGCAGAGAAGCCATTCTCGGCGTTCACACAAAAGAACCTTATAAAATCTCTGAGGACGTTGACTTGGAGATATTAGCAAAAGCAACACCAGGATTCTCAGGCGCTGACCTGAAAAATATGGCGAATGAAGCCGCGCTGCTTGCCGCAAGACAAGACAAAGAAACGATCGATATGAGCTGCTTTGATGAAGCTAAAGATCGCGTTCTGATGGGACCTGAACGCCGCAGTTTAGTTATAAGTGAAGAAGAACGGCGCATCACCGCCTATCATGAGGCGGGCCATGCACTGATGTTACATTTTGTGCCAGAAAGCGATCCTAACTATAAATGTACAATTGTGCCACGTGGTAGAGCACTCGGTGTAACCGCTATGCTTCCACTTGAAGAAAGACATAACCTAAGTAAGAAAAGGTTGCTTGCACATATTATTTTTGCACTTGGTGGGCGAGTTGCTGAAGAAATTATATTCGGTGAACAGACGACTGGCGCACAAAACGATTTTGAACAAGCAACTCATCTTTCTCGTCGAATGGTCACGCAATGGGGTATGAGTCCGTTGGGTCCATTGGCTTTTGGCAGAAGAGACGAACAGGTCTTCCTCGGCAAAGAATTGGCAGTTCACCAAGATTATAGTGAAGAAACAGCAATCGCCATTGATAAAGCCGTTTTTGACATCATAATGGAGTGTTACGAAAAAGCGAAAGAAATTATTGAGACAAATCTTGAAGGTTTAAAATTGCTCGCGGATGCCTTATTAGAACGAGAAACACTTATTACAGAAGAGATAGAAGAGATCCTCGGTCCCCGACCGCAGTTGCCGGCTAAACCCCTTACATGAACTGCCGTGGTAAATCGCTCACTTTTGGCGATAGCACCCATATCATGGGTGTCCTGAACGTCACCCCCGATTCTTTCTCAGATGGTGGTGCTTACCTTAATACCAATACTGCGATTACACATGCCAAAACCATGGTAGCAGAGGGGGCAACTATTATTGACATTGGAGGAGAATCATCGCGTCCAGGGGCAGAGCCAGTGCCTGCAAATGTAGAATTAGAAAGGGTGTTACCGGTTATTCAGACACTTGTTTCTGAACAAGTGGACGTTCCAATCTCTATTGATACCACAAAAGCAGTGGTAGCGAAATACGCGCTTGAAGCTGGGGCACACATCATCAACGATATTACTGCCCTTCGTGGGGATACTGCGATGGCACACGTTGCAGCAGAAATGGAAGCGGGTGTTATCCTCATGCACATGAAGGGGACACCGCGCACGATGCAACGTTCACCGCATTATGGAGATGTCGTCAAAGAGATTTGCAAGGCATTGGAAAATTGGATTAACGATGCATCGCAAAACGGTATTGCCCCTGACCGTATCATTTTAGACCCGGGCATAGGATTCGGAAAAACTACCGAACAGAACCTACAAATTCTAAAGCAGCTTGAAGTATTCAAACAACTCAACAAACCGATATTAATCGGCACGTCACGAAAATCTTTTATCGGCAATTTATTAGACCTTCCAGTAACTGAAAGAGTTGAAGGCACTCTTGCTACAGTGTGTTGGGCAATCGCACATGGGGCAGATATTGTACGCGTTCATGATGTCAAGGCGACTGCCCGCGCAGCCCGAATGATAGATACTCTTTATCGGTAAATGGAAACGACCCACAAATTAATGCTCCAACAAAAAATTCAAGGGATTGGTATAGATATTATTGAGGTTGAACGGATTAGGCGTCTATCGCTTCAATGGGGAAGTAGATTTGAGCATCGTGTCTATACGCCTCAGGAACTTGCCTATTGCGGAAAAACACAGACTCGTTATGCAAGGCTTGCCGCCCGGTTTGCTGCGAAGGAGGCAACTCTAAAAGCACTCGGTACTGGCTTAACCGTTGGGATGAATTGGCAGGATGTAGAAATTTGCGCGGACGCTGTTGGAAAACCATCGCTCGTTTTACATGGAAAAGTCAAACAATGCGCATCGGAACTCGGTGTCGTTACAACCTTTGTTAGCCTTTCACATGCAGTTGATTACGCTGTCGCACAAGTAACACTTTGCTCCGCTTAGTTATGAAAAAGACCCATTCTATTGAAGAAAAAGACCCGTTTTATCAACTAAATTTTGTGTTTACGTCTCCGTGTGTGAAGTTTATCGGATTCTCACATACACAATATACCAACACATATCTTTGGAGCAAGTAAAGTGAAAAGAAAATTACAATTCTTGTGCAATTGGATTTTGTCGCTACAGTGTTTAAAAATCTCGTTGATTTGCGTATTCTATCTCGTTTTCTATTTTTCCACTTCAAATGGGATTGCTTTAGAAGCAAACACAACCGCAGAAGCAGACAGATTTCTCAAACAGTTGCTTGGTGCTGAACATCGTGGAATGGGTGGTAGTTTTGTTGGGGCAACTGGCGGTGCAAACGCTCTTGGGAATAACCCTGCCGGTATTAGTATTGTTGAAGGAGATCGATTTGTAATTCACATGAGTCGTTTTCCGCGTACCGTTGTCCTGCTTTCCAAACCAAATTTCAATGCGAACTATGAGGATTATAGTCGGTATGAACAGCGCTCCTCCGGTATTGAAACATTGAATTGGGCTTTCCCAATAGGCAAGTTCGGCACTATAGGCGTTGCTCTATCCACGGCGCATGTGGGGTCATTTCGCCGCGTTAGTCATGAAGGGAAAGCACTTAACAGTTTTCCAGAAAATAACCTTGCCATTGGACTCGGTTACGGTGTAAATTGTTTCGGAGGTACCGTCGTAGGATTTGATGCAAAGTGGTTACGGTCTAAGGTTACCGATACGTTAGGTGTTGAGCATTTTGGACGTGGTTACGCCTATAATGTTGGTATTATTCAACAATTTGGCAATGCACTTCAGACAGGCATTGTCGTCCGCAATTTAAGTAATGGATTATCATTTGTTGAACCGACTATTCCAGATAAAATTCGCCGCGATTTTATTGTCGGTCTAACTTATCAACGCGAAATTTCAAACATAGCCCTCCGCCTCGGAGTTGATTTACATCCGCCCTTTAGCGATGGTGTCCGAACTAACCTTGGAATTGAAGTTTGGTTCCATGATCGCATCGGCGGTAGAATCGGATATCTCAGGAATATTGAAAAGCGTTACGCCTCTGTTTTTCTTTTAGAAGATGCTACGCATGAGATGGAAGAACGAAATTGGAAAGCGGAAGGTCTTTGTTTAGGATTTGGTGTGCGCATCGGAAACATAACACTAAATGCCGCTTATAACCCGCAATTCAAACCGATTGTAGCTGAGGATGAACGCGTCAATATTGCCCAAGGTGCTGCTGTCTACACCTTTTCGATTGGGCAGGATTTTTGACATATTTAGACTGTTTTAGGCACGGAATCTTAAGGACATCCTTTTTGAGAAACTTTAGATTTATATAGGTACGCAGTTTCTGGTGTTTCGGAAGTATGAATTATGTCAAGCGAGTAGCAAACAATTGTCGGGATCGCTACCGCTAAGCATGTAATAAAAAAATCAAGGTTTTTTGGTGAAGCATCAGCAGTAAATAGCCGGGATGCAGTCAAAAAGTTTGTTGTTGATGTCAAAACAAGGGTTCGTCAAGCCACCCACTACTGCTATGCTTATAGCTTCGGTAATGGCGATGAAAAACTGGAATATGCAACAGATGCGGGGGAACCGGTACACTCGGCAGGTCCCCCTATTCTTGCTGCAATTCGCGCAGCAGGATTATCTAACACGATAATCGTTGTCGCACGGTATTATGGAGGAATTAATCTTGGAGTTGGTGGGTTGATTAGAGCTTACGGTGCATGTGCACGCGCATGCCTTGAAAATGCTACTTTACAAACCCGGACCTTCTATCACAACTTACACGTAAATGTCCCCTACTGTCATATAGGTACAGTTGTCAAACTATGTAAACGCTTGGGAGGTCAAGTGACAAACATTGAATATGGCACAACCCCAAATATTGCAATTGAGATTCAGCAAAAAAAGTTAAAAACTTTCCAAGCACAACTTCAAAATATTGGAATCACAAAAACAGAACTACACTGAGGTTTTAGTTTGTTGGAGGAATGCACGTTGAGCACAGTGAAATATACAACTACACACGAATGGATTGAAGTTGTTGATACAGAGGGAACTATCGGCATCACAGAACGCGCCCAACTTATTTATGGTGAAATCGTTTTTGTTGATGTCTCCCCTTCGCAGGAATGTGAGCAAGGTGAAATTATCGGCAGAATTGAAACAGAAACAGGAGGAAACTTCTATCTCTATGCTCCCGTTGCTGGAGAAATTTACGAAGTCAACACTGCACTTGAAGAAGACATTCAGCTTATCAACAGTTTGCCGGAAGGTGATGGCTGGATTTGCAAAATTTATATTGACAATCTTAGTGAACTTGATTCACTTTTAACACTTGAAGACTATGAAGACTATGAAGAAGATGAACTTGATGAAGGCGAGTACTTACCGGAAACCGATTTCTACGAAAATATTGATGACTATTGATCACTGTTGGAAGCAATAAAAATACGCCGAACAAGACGCATCTTCGGAACGGGAATAATAGTCTCTACTTGATATCCTAAATCAGCAAGTGGTTGACTGAGATCACGGATATCAATAAATCCAGTTTTCGGCGCACAAGCACGTAAATTTGTTAGAATTTCTTTCGCTGCGGCGGTGTCTTTAACGAGGCTTATACCGTAAGGCAAATCTGTAGCGACCACGTCAAACCTTTGTCGTATTGTCCGCGCATCGCCTAACTTCACGTCAGCTGTGAGTCCGTAATGATCGAGGTTCTTGGTTGTTGCACCGACCATGCGCGGATTGATATCATAACCAGTTGCTTGTACGCCGCAATGTGCTGCTGACATTACAATTGTCCCAGTACCACAACACGGATCAAGCAGACGGTCACCGGGCGAAGCGACAAGGTTAACAAAGGCACGAGCCAACCTTGCTGGTAGTGAACTGGAGGTCACGTGTGGGCGTTGATCGTGTGCTACCCACGTGCCATCAGATTCAGAGAGAAGTTGACCAAACCAGATTTTCTCGGGGGTAATCACAGTTAAAAAGATAACACGCGGAGACGCCAAATTGGGCTGTCCACCGATGATACTACCTATCTGATGTGCTAATTCCATTGAGTTGATGTTTAGGCTGCGGGGCTTTTTAACAACTGATACCCGAAACCCATCTGCATGTAAATCTGCAGACCGAATGTTTGAGAGGAGTTCCGAGACGTTTCCGGTTTCAAAGAGGACTTCGGTACAACTTTTGAGGTAAGCACCTCGGCGCACATCTACACACCTGTCAGAAACCGTGATGCCGTATTCATCGGGAATAGCACCCGTCAGCGCAGTCGATTCTGCTGATGCCAGTTCTGTAAGTTGAGACGGAATCGCCAAAAGGTAGAGATACTTTTGTGCTATCATGATGCTATCATGATAGCACATACATGTGGAAATAACAATGTAAGAAAGGAACACTTGATGCCAGAGACAGAGAAAATTCGAATTGGGCATAGTCCCGATTCTGATGATGCCTTCATGTTCTACGCCCTTGCAAAAGGGATTATTCCAACTGAACCGTTTGAAATTGTCCACGTTATAGAAGATATTGAAACATTGAATCAACGCGCACTCGCAGCAGAGCTTGAAGTCACAGCAATTTCGGTTCACGCTTATGCCTATGTTGCAGACAATTACGCATTTATGCCGTGTGGTGCAAGCATCGGGGATAAGTACGGGCCTCTGATTGTTTCAAAAGTACCAATGCAGACCCTCACAGGCAAACGTATTGCAATCCCTGGCGAGATGACTACTGCATACTTGACTATGAAACTTTTCCAACCCGATGTTGAAACAAAAACGTACCGGTTCGATCAAATCATTGAGGCTGTCCAACAAGGCGAAGTCGACGCAGGACTCATCATTCATGAAGGGCAATTAACTTACGCACGTGAAGGGCTACACAAAATAGTTGATTTAGGGGAGTGGTGGCACGATGAAACTGGTTTGCCGTTACCGCTTGGTGCAAACGTTATTCGCCGCAACCTCGGCACCGAAAAAATTCGGTCAATCACTGCGCTACTGAAACAGAGTATTCAATATTCACTTGAACATCGGGAGCGCGGGCTTGAATATGCGATGACCTACGCACGAGACATGGAAACCGATCTCGCGGATAAGTTCGTTGGAATGTATGTTAATGATTATACTTTGGATTACGGAGAAAGTGGTAGAACAGCAGTCCAAGAGTTGCTAAACCGTGGTCATGAAGCAAGCATAATCTCTCATCACGTGGACGCTGAATTTGTTGACCTTTGATGTGTATCTATAAAATATCGTGAATAGAAAATAATTATACACCTCACTTGTAGGAGCGAGTTCCGAATCGTGACTAATGCCACTCTTAGTCGGGAATCGGAGTTCCCTCCCGCCAAATCATGCAGAATACCAAAAGCGTATTCTGCCAAGCGCATTTGGCGTTGATTCACAGATAAAACCGTCTAATTAATTCAATAATCTACTATAATTGGCTTTTAGAAGTTCTGAACTGCAGAGGTCCTGCCATGGACACAAAACGCCGCAGAAGTTTCCAGTTAGAAGATGCTAAAGGTAATAAACTTGCCACCGGTGTTATCTATGATGAGGGCAATGTTCAGGTGTTATGGCGTGTAGATTGCGGGTACACCGCTGAACAATATGCTTCTCTCAATCCTATTTTAGATTTGATGCCGGAAGTCGTTGTGCTCCGCCTTCAAGATGCTGAGTGAAACATCTCATTTTCAACGGAGTCTGCGATCAGCTAATTTGATGATTTGTCCGCTTTCTTGTGCGATATACATATAACCGAGTCCATCTAAAGTTATCCCTTCTTGATCATCTCCCGGCAATAGGTATCGCTGAAGGCGTGTCCCATCTCGTTTGAGTTCAACAAAAAGGTTTGTTGTATCGCTGATTAACACAAGAGAATCTGCTTTGGCGTTGTAGGCGAGTCCAGAAATATCCAGGAACTCCATCTCAAAGAAGCGGACAATATTTGCTTCCGATTTTGCTGCTTTGGAGGTGAGAAGCGGTACAACAACTTCACATATAACTGAAGGTTCTCCACCAGGTTTGCGACTAAATGATTGATTGCCAATCCAAAAAGTTCCTCCCTCTGGATGTGAAGCATCTGGAACAAAGGCAATTGCTTCTACTCCCATACCCCCCTTTTTCAGAAGCGATTCTCCCTCAAAAGTACGATTGATTTTAAACTCCCGATGGACCGTGAGTGTCTGCGGATCAATTTCCAAAATAACTTCTTCATCCTCAACGGCAGCATAAAGCCATCCAGTTGTTGGGTTAGTCGTAATTCCTTCAAGGTCACGCGCTTGCAGTGCTTTCGTTTGGATGACCATACCATCCGGACGAATTTCATGAATATGTCCTCCATCGTCCACGACAAATAGGGTTCGCCGTATTGGGTGATAGGTTACGCCAGAAGGTTCGGCGATTGTTGTTTTGCTGATATTGCCGACCCAGGTATACGGTAGTTCAACTGGTATAGCGGCAGCTTTCTTTTTCCGTTCAGCGTCTTCTATCCTTATGAGAAAGTAGACCATAAACGCACTGATACACATAAAGCCGAATAGAACAAAAATTTTGTTATTCCGCATCGGTGTTACCCTCTGTCTTAGTAGAAAATATTAAAATATGCAGTCGCGAAAGGGACAGTCCGAGTGTTTACTAACTATTACACATGATTTTCAAAAAACCAATTGAAAAGACCCTCCTGATAACAGGAACAATTTTTATTAAGACTATATTCCAAAAATCTACCATATTTTTTCGGGGATGTCAAGGGCAAAAAATAACACGGGTGTGTAAAGTTTTGGTATGTGTATTGTCTAAATCGCGGATTATCGCGGAGAACGCAGAGGACGCGGAAAGAAGAGATATTTGGTCACGACGGCACATTTTGTGAAAATGATTTAGGATATGCAAGAGCACCCTCCGTGTTTTCCGTGTCCTCTGTGTAATCCGTGATTCAGACAGAAAAGAAATCAGAATGAATAAATTAATCTTCCATATAAATGCACAGTTTGTAGTTAAATCGGGTGGACAAGGAACTCAACAGGAGAGATGGTTAATGCCAAAATATTTACACACCCAATAACACTCGCTTTTCTTTTTCCTTGACAAACCTCAAATTCAATGATATAATAGATTATTAATATAAAAATAGACATAATAACCTTCAGCAAAGGCGAGATAAATGGCGAGCACACCGAGGTTAGTCGTAGAAGTCTTTGAACACGTCAATTATCACGGACGCAAGATAACCCTCGTAGAATCCATCCCGAATACAACCGAAATTGGTGCTCAGGACGTAATCTCTTCTATTAAGATATACCAGGGCCCTGGCTTTAGTGCGTCTCCCAACTACAAAGCGATTTTTCATGAACATGAAAAATATAAAGGGAGACGATTGGTTTTAGCACCAGGATTTTACCCGAACATCCATGAGATACCTTACAATTTCGGTGATGCGATTACATCTATAAGTTTTAGCCCGGCTGCACATCCGACCCCGCCTGTGTATGGGGCAGTTCCTGTTGTCATAGAGGTGTTTAGCGATGTGGATTTCAGCGGACGGCGAAGCCTTCTTATGCGCGATGTCAGTTCAATGTTCGAAATCGGCATGAATGATATGATCTCTTCTGTCCGTATTCAGCGTGGTCCGAATTTTCCCTTCAGTGGATGCCATATCATTTTTTATGAGCATGTGAATTTTGAGGGACGTAAGATCAATATAGACCTAAACTCTCGAGAATTCAAGAAATCAATTAGAAATCTTCGCGACCTACCCCATTCACAATCGTTTTCCGACATTATGTCTTCCATAAAGATTGTGCCGTTAGGTGTCTTTCGCGTGTTGATCGTTGTGGGCGATAATATGACGGGCGAACCTGCCGTTTTGCAATCTCTCACAGCGCTTGAAGGTTTAGAATTTCAATATACAACAGTCCATATTAACGACAACCCTGATAACCGAGGCGACGCAAATAATGCTATAAAACTTTCCAACGTTACGCTAACCAATTATGATATTATCTGGTTCACATGGTTTGCCACCGGACATGACGGAGAGTATTTTGTTGAAGACGCTGATGATGCGATCAAAGACTTCGTTAGAAAAGGTGGAGTTGTGTGGACATCCGCTATGGATAATAATATAGTACCACCTGATGGTGTCCACGCGTCTCAATCTGCATGGCGTGGCGACTGGCTACCCGTAGATCGGCACCCTATTGACGTCGTCGGTGCTGAGGATTCCAACGTGACGATTACCGAAGACGGTCAAAAAACTGGTATGTTTACATGGCCCCATAAGATCAATGTTGATAATTTGGTGACGGATGACCATTGGATTACCAATGACCCAAGTTATCGAAAGTTGGTAGTTAGAGAAGATAATGGCGGTCCTATCGGCATTCAGTTACAGTGGGGTGACGGATATTACGTTGGTTTTGCCGTAGATACACGGGATGCTCATAAAACCGCTGTCGCCAAACCTTTAATTGAAAATACACTCTGTTATCTTGCGAGTCTTGCATGGCAAACCTCTCCACGCCAACCGCTCAAGGGACGTTATAGGACAAATCAAAACAGTGACATAACCTTCCAATAGAAACAATTTCTGAAAGTAGTGTTTACAATAGGAGAAATTAATGCGTCTCATTCTTGCTGTTATATTTCTAATTGTTGTTGTATGTGCCATCGGGTATTTCGCCTATAATTTTCTGATACCAGATGGTGATCCAAATGGTGATCAGAACCAAACCAGCGAATCTAATGTCTTGCGGTGGATGGGGGTTATAGCAGTTGTCTTATTTGGAGCTTTGACTGTTAGTGTATTATCCGTTATTCGCTATAGAATACCGAAAGCAGATATAGCCTTGGTCAGAACAGGTGGTGCGAGGGAAAAGATTCGTATTACGGGTGGTCTTTGGGTTAACACGATTATTCATGAAATCAAAGAGATATCTCTGAATACCATGCGAATTGAGGTGGTTCGCGAGACGTCTGATTCCCTAATTACCAACGACTTCAACCGCGCCGACGTTGAAGTCGTTTTTTATCTTAAGGTTGACCCTGAAGAGGAAGACATTTTAAAAGCCGCCCAAGCCCTTGGTGATAAGTCCATGACACCAGAAACAATCCGTGAATTAATTGAACCGATGTTGGATGGTGCCATAAGAAGCGTTGCTGCCGAAAGTGAAATTCAGGACCTTCTGCAGAAACGTCTTGAATTCGCTGACAAAGTTGAAGATGCTTGTGGAGAAAATTTGAAACTTGATAACGGTTTGACGCTTGATACCGTTTCCATTATCCGGGTTGATCAAACCCCCATTGAAATGCTCAATCCGGACAATAGATTTGATGCTGTCGGTATCCGAGAAATTACTGAGATTACTGCCGAACAAGAGCGAGATAAAGAGGCTGCCATCAAAGCGAAAGACGTTGCCATTGAACAAATTAATGTTGAGGCACGTATTCAGATACTTGAAGCAGAACAGGAACAAGCATGGGCAGAATCTGATCAACAGAAAAATATCGCTGTCTATGCTGTAGAACGTGAAGCTGAAACCATTATAGTTCAGTTTGAGAAGGAACAGGTCGTTCAAGAACGTGAATATGAAATGAAGTTGGAGGTTGAGCGCGCCCGTATCTCTCAAGAAGAGGGTGTACAGTTACGCGAAGTTGAATTAGAGCTGGAGGTGCAAACCGCTACATACGCGCAAGAACAACAAGTTCAACAGCGTGAGATTGAGAAAAACCTCGTCGTTGAAACCGCACAGATCGACCAAACCAAAGTCGTTCAACTCGCTGAAATCGCACAACATCTCACTGTTCAAATGGAGAAAATTGAACAGGAACAGACAATTGAAGTTCGCGAGATAGAGAAGCAGCTCATGGTAGAAAAAGCGCGCATCGCCCAGGAAGAGGGTGTTGAATTGCGAGATGTTGAGCGAGAGTTGACTGTACAAACAGCGAAGTTTGCGCAAGAACAACAGGTGCAACAACGCGAGATTGAGAAAAACCTCGTCGTTGAAACCGCACAGATCGACCAAAACAAACACGTGGAACTCACAGAGATCGCCAAAACATTAGCCGTTGACGTCAATAAAATCGGTATGGAACAACAGGTACAAGAGCGTGAGTTTGAAAAGCAACTCTTCGTAGAAAAAGCGCGCATCGTTCAGGAAGAGGGTGTTGAATTGCGAGATGTTGAGCGAGAGTTGACTGTACAAACAGCGAAGTTTGCGCAAGAACAACAGGTGCAGCAGCGTGAGATTGAGAAAAACCTCGTCGTTGAAACCGCACAGATCGACCAAAACAAACACGTGGAACTTACTGAAGTCAATAAGTTATTGACGGTAGAGCAGGCCCGCATCGGTCAAGAATTACGTGTCGCTCTCACTGACGAAGATAGAAAAATTGACGTTGCCAATAAACAGCAGCTTACGGCACTTGCAGAGAAAGAGCAATTAGTTGCTGAGGCAGAACGTATGGGAGCTGAAATTAATGTCACCGCTACCGAACAAGTGTTGGGTGCGGAATGGCAGCGTGATGTAGCAATCATCGGTGCCGAAGCACAAGCACAGCCGATTGAGCGTCTTGCAGATGCTGTGTTGTCGGAGGCACGTGCCAAAGCACAAGGTGAAATGGCAGAATACGAAGCCCGTAATGTTGCTGAACAACGCGTGCTTGTTCAAGAAGCCATTCTGGAACTGATTGAAGAAGCCCCCGATATTGTTGAACAAATGATGCGTCCCGTAGAGAAAATTGATAACATCAAAATTCTTGATATGGGTGGTGATGGCAAAGGTGGTGTCAACCGAAGCAGCATGGGGAGACTCGCGAATGCGTTGCTTGACACAGGTGTGATCTCGCCGATGCTCAAAGAACTTTTTAATTTTGCAGATGTGGATGCCGGACAAATCACAGACAAAATCGCAGAATACCTCGCTGACCTGGTTAACCGCCCAAGTAACGCTCCCGATATGCCCGATGTGCATGTGGATGTGGATGTAGATGCCGAGTAAGTCTTTGATCTGGTTAACAACGCAAGTTAACAGGTTAACTTTTTAAGTTCAGTTGTGGCATGTTAGTAAATACCGAAAATAACACATCTTCGGCGTTGCTTTGCACCGTATACAACTTGATGAAACGAGAATCAACCCATGCGCCATCAAAGATTTCCTGCCAGACAAAAACGGACTAAAACGCAAAGATGCCGCACATGCCGTTCCGGTAGTGGTAAGCGTGCATGTCCTGCGCTCAGTGGCATGATAATTTGCCCAGAATGTTGTAGTGCTAAACGTGCAAAAATTCCCGGATGCGACCATAATTGTAAATACTATAGTCCACTCGTTGTAAAAAGTCGAAGAGTTGCCCCGCCCGAATATCCAGTCCATCTTTGCCTTGTGAGTCGTTCACGAGATACCGGTATGCTCATTGTCGTTGGTACCCGCAAACGACCTGACGGAAATCTGAAAGCGATGTTTCTACTTCTGGACCTATGGAAAAAGGGAGTCCGAGATTGCTTTTACGATGCCAACCTTTCTGAAAAGCAGTTTGAACGCGCATGTCAAAGGTTCGGAAATAGTTATACAGAACCAGAACAAGCACTCCCAGAAGAAGAAGAAAAAGAAGAAGAAACTGAGCGAGAAGAGAAAAATATAAGGGAAGAATTAATTCGTGTCCCAAGAAACACGCTTATTATTGAAGCAGAAACTGCGATGCATTTTGATAATGGTGTGATAGTTGTGGATGACGAAGAGGCTTCTAACGGAAAAGCCATTGAAAGTGCAAGAAATGCACGCGGTATTTATGAAGTTTACATCCCAAAAACTGGTAAATGGTACGTATGGATTCGCACCTATTATAAATCAGGCAGTCAAGACTCTTATTGGATAGGCATTGAAGATGTAGAACCTTATCCTTGGGACGAAAAAGGCGGTCCAAATGCAATCAAAATTTGGGCAGTCCCTGGCAACGATTCCAAATGGAACCGTTGGCTATGGGATACTTCAACACATCCACTCGGAAAATCAATTCCAGGCTACTTTAACGTCAAACGTAAAGGTTACTATCGCGTTTGGTCAAAAGGGAGAGAACAAGGCACACGTTTAGACCAAATTTTACTGACACGTTCCCGTAGATTCAACCCAGAAACCGCTTCCGAAGGCAAACCGATCCCCCTTCACACAGAACCTCACCCATACGTACCAGCAACCTTTGAAGAATGTCAAAAGTTAATTCGGCATGCAGTAGAAATATCAAAATCTGTTGAGACCGAGTTTCCATGGGAATTTAAATACTGGATCCATGACATCTGGGGGGATATTAGAAAATTTCCTGAACCCGAAGGTTCGCTCTATAAATGCCAAAAATGTGAAGCCGATTTGCCGGACCAAGCAGTTGATCTCATTAAACAGCACGCCCATTCTGATGACATCCAATTTTATATTTTATGCAGGAAATGTGGTGGTGAATTTGATTGAAAAAACTCCTGTATTTCTGATATTTTGCTTGGTATGTCTTCTCACGCTCACAATATCTATCCCCGCTGCCCCACCGAACCCTCATCTATATTTTGACACCGATCCTGTTACTGGAAAATTAACCCCGAAATCCTCTTCTGGGCAAAATTCTGAACTCAGTATCTCAAAATATTTACAAGCGTTAGATGGGTGCTGCTTTGCCAAAGAACAAGGAGTTTTACAACCAGACGGTATTGAATATGTCCTCGCCCTCAAAATCGATTTCAGCGATCAACCCGGTAAAAGGACCAGTGCAGAATTCAATGAATATCTATTTGCTGAAACAGGCATATCCTTAAAGACCTACTTCGGTGAAAATTCTTACGGACAGATGGATGTGCAGCCGGGGACTGTCGGGGGTGTTCTGCCCGCTGGAGATACATGGATTCGTGCCAAGCAACCGATGCGTTATTACGGAGAAGGAGATAGAAATGTGCCGCGTTATCGGGAACTAATTGGCGAGGCGTGTCGTGCTGTAGATGCAACCGTCGATTTTTCAAAGTACGATCGCGACAAAAATGGAGTCGTTGATCATCTTTTTATTATTCATGCAGGAAATGACGAGGCATCTACTGGTATAGTTGACGATATTTGGTCAATTTTAACACCAAATGTCAACATCATCGTTGACGGTGTCCGAGTTGATACTGCAATCGTTGTCGCTGAAGAACCAGATTTTGATAAACCTCACTTAGGCATCTACTTTCATGAATTCTTCCATAACTTTGGTGCGCCAGATGTGTACGGCTTAAACTTCACAGATGCTCGTGACCACAAGTGGGGGTTAATGGGAGCATTTGGTCCGTATCAAGGTCCAGAAGTCTTCGGTATAGGAAACGGATTAGCACCCAGTCATATTATCGGTTATCTGAAATGGGACTTTGATGCTCGTCCCGAAAATGGTCGCCTCGGTTGGATTGAACCTGTTAACATAACGAAAAGTGGGCAAGTAACTGTTCCAGCTTTCCAACTGCCACCCAGAACAGACAAACTCTTTAAAATTGATATTCCATACACACGTGATTCGCACGTCTCTATTGATGGTGATTCTCTATCGTCTACCGCTGCGACTAATAGAGAATTTTTTCTTATTGAAAACCGCTATAAAGCCTCTGGTGCTACTTTTGACACCTATCTACCCGAATCTGGTATCCTCATTTGGCACATTGATGAGACGCGGGTACGTCCCCTTGGTAGCTACGATGCTGGGCAACAGATTTGGCTTGAAGACCCAAACGATCCTGAACACCTCGGTATCCATCCTGAAGACCCTGGCTTTATAGACATTCAAACTATCACTGAAGGTGCAGCCTATTCTGCAGATGATAACCAAACTGCCTTTACCCCCGGAACTTTGCCTAACAGTAGCGCGAACAATGGCACACCTTCTGGCATATCTATTACTAATATCGGTCCTGAAGGTATAGTCATGAAGATGCTCGTTTCATTTGGTGATACCTATGAACCGAACGATACCATAGAAACAGCATTCCCAATTTTCTATGCTCAACCTTATTATTCTTTTTTATATGATGCTTCTGATACCCAAGATCACTATAAATTTGAAGCTGCTGGCGGCATAACAGTCCGCGCCACGTTATCAGAAATCCCTCTGAACCAAAATTACCGTTTGTCTCTTTTAACAGCGACAGGAGAGACGTTAGCAACAGGTGAAAAAGCAACTGATCTACTCGGTTACCAAATTCTTTACCAACCTCCTACTCAACAGACGCTATACCTGAAGGTAACATCCGATGGTGGATTTAGCAGCGTTGCATCATACAAATTGTTAGTGGAACAGACAGACCCAGAATCTTTTGCCCTCGCCCAAACCCGAGTTTATCCAAATCCTTTTCGGGCATCTGCCTCGGGAATGACGTTTGTATATCAACTCTCTGCCTCCCAGTCCGCAGACACCGTGTCCCTTGAAATCTATACGATTAAAGGAGAAAAGGTCTATAGCAAAAGACATGAAGCTGTATCTGCCCCTGGAAAATTCCATTGGAATGGCTCAAATCCTCGTGGAATACCGCTCGCTGCAGGCATCTATATTTACCACATTGCTGCCACTCAAGCAAATTCGGTTGTCCGAGAATTTGGCAAATTTAGTATCATTAAATAATTTTATGATCCTTTGTCGCGCTTTACCTCTAATAAAATCGTCAGAACTGTTCAATTGTCGCTACCAACTTTTGTTAGAAGGTTTTTTACCCTGATTTAATGACAAAAGTGTTTGTAGCCACGCAATTTATTACATCTCTTTTACTTTTTCAGGTTTCCTCGATGTTTGTCAAAAGGTCGCGATTAGGAAGTCGCGCCTACAAGAAGAGGTTTTAAACAGAAAGTAGAACGATAGGGCAATTGAATGGTTCTTATAAAATCGTATTATGTTGTTGACGAAAAAATGTAGGTATGGTATCTTAGAGTTAAGTCTTATGACAATAACTATATTAAGTTGCCATTCTCAAATGGTAGACAAGGAGGCAATTTTATCAATGAAATGGTTCAATAAGCAAACAAGATATTGCGAGAATGCGCTGAGATATGTGGGGAGGAGTTCATGCCGAAGCAAACGGATTAAGGTACAGCAAGTAAGATTGACACTGCTGAATCTGGGGATGCTCTTTTTGTTAGGATTTATCGTGTCAGGTTGTGGTCAATCCTTAGCAAGTTTAGCGCCAATTCAACCAGTGGATAATATCGCAAGTGCGTTAATGGAAAAAGACCAAAATCCTTCCGCAGATGTGGTTATTCCAGCAATTCCTTCCGAAAACCTTGCCAAACCTGTTTTAGATAAGCATGGAATGCAAACAGTTGGTTTTCGCTTTGTCAAGGTGCCCGATACAAACCTCAAAGCGTTAACGTATATTTTTGCTTTCCCAGAGTATGCATATTCTATTGATGATTGGCATAATTTTTTGACAGATTGGGCAGAAGTACAACCGCAAATTGAATTGCCCACGGCAAATGAAAATAGGAAAATCGTAGATGCGTTGCTTGCTTCAGATCATCCAAAGGCTTTTGAAATACAGGCGAGGCAACCGATCCTCACCAAAACACGAGATGGAATTACAGTTTCTATCTGTTATTGGCGCAGAGCTGATTTGGATCGAAAGTATAATCGTGGTAACGCTTCATCCCCCTTCTATGAAAATGCGGCAGCTGGACACCAAGGCGACAATACGGATGTGTACTATGTGAAGATTACCAACAATCGCACAGAAGACATTATCTTTGATGTGAAAAAATGCAGTGTAGCTGACCAAGGTGAAAACGTTTATCCAGGACTCGACTTTGAGGATTTAAAGGAACGGTTCACCTATGATATACGTTCTTCTGGACTTTATATTACAAACGGGCTTGAAAATGCGCGCAAGATTTTACTTGAAAAGCGAATGCCCATTGTTGAAAAACAGGTTGGTGCACACCGTGTCGGTGTGAAACCTGGTGAGAGTGCGGAAGGTTTTGTCCCATTCACACAAGTGAAGCGAAATGCCGTTGAACTCAATGTGATTGTGCCAATTGAGAAAGCTCCACCTCCTGGAGGCGCACAGCGTTATCAAACAATAGAATTTAAGTTTCCATTTACGCATGATAGAGGAATTCGGAATGCCCAACCTGCGCCGCAACGTTACTAAGAATGCGAAAAGAGCATTTATAAATTATTCATACACAGCGGCAGGTGCGGTGAATCAAAGTTTCACGTGATTATAGCATTGGTGGGAAACTGATCTACCAAGAATACTCACATATTTTAGATTTTACTATAAATGCTTTTTCTTAACCGCAAAGGCGTTCGGTGTGGTTACCTGCACCGAACGCCTTTTTTGATTATAGAAAAGTGTCTCGTAAAGCAAACATGTAGAAAATCAGGCTACAATATCACAACGCGGAAGGGAATCCAAAAATAGTTTACCGTAGCTGCGGGTTCTGATACGTGAATCGAGAATTACTACGATGCCCTGATCAGTCTGCGTGCGGATAAGTCGTCCGAAACCTTGTTTAAGCCGGAGTATCGCTTCGGGCAAACTAAATTCCATGAAGTCATTTCCACCTTGTTCCTTAATCTGTTTAACGCGCGCCTCCATGACCGGATGTGTTGGCACTTCAAACGGAAGTTTTGTGATCACCACGTTACTCAGTGCTTCACCCCGCACATCAACGCCTTCCCAGAAACTGGAAGTCCCAAACAATACCGAATCTGTATCCTCACGGAACGCCTGTAACATATCTGTCCGAGAAAGTTCTCCTCCCTGTTTAAAAGTATCAATGCCGATTTCGGCAAGATAGGGGGCGACCTCCTCATAAACTTCATCCATCATTTTGTAGTTGGTAAACAAGACAAATGCTTTACCGTGCGTCAATTTAAGATAGTGTTTAATTTTATGAATGGCAGCAGGGATAAAATCAGAACTATTTGGTTCCGGCATGGAACGCGGAATATGTATTTTTACCTGTTCCTTAAAGTTGAATGGGGAATGTACCAGCAGTTCCCGACACTCATTTATACCGATTCGCTTTTTAAAGTAATCGAAATTGCGATTGGTCGCAAGCGTCGCGCTTGTCATCACAACACTCTCTTTAGCATCAAAGAGATTTTCTCGTAACATCTGACTGACATTTATAGGTGTAGCGTTGAGGAGAATGCGGGATGTTCGTCCCCATCTTGAAGTTTCTATCCAGTAAATGTGGTCTGAATCTGGTTGCTGAATTATCAGGTCCAGTTCTGATCTGAGTCGTTTACACTGGTTGTAGTATGATGCCAACTCCTGTTCATCGTCATCTGTTGTGGTATTATCGTGAAGTTGTTTAAGTGTTTTTTCAATTTGTGACAATGGAGTATCCAATACATTCCCTTTTGCGAAAACTTCAGCAACATTATCTTCATCAATACGTTTTGTCGCAGTATACCCATCTGTATCTGCCAGATACGCTGCAACGGTCTCAAAAAATAAGTTTGCTTGTTCACGTGCTTCATCAACTGCATCAATGAGATCTGTTGAGTTAAATCGGGTTGCTGTCCCACTTTCATTTCTCTGGTTATGAAGTGCATCTAAGAACCACCTGATTCTGGTGTTGCTGATTTCAAGACTGGCATGGTGTGTTGCTGTGGCTTCAAGATGATGTGCTTCATCAATAATTAGGTAGTCATAATCCGGAAGAATCCCAACTGAAGGGTCAATCTGTCGAATTGCTAAATCACTAAAAAGGAGATGGTGGTTAACGATGAGCAGGTCCGCTTCGTGCATTTCGTTCCGCGCCTTGAAGTAGAAACATACATCATAGGTAGGACACTTACGACCAAGACAGTTATCACGATCAGATGCAACTTTATCCCAGATATTGGACATAGGTTGTATTGGTAAGTCAGCACGGCTTCCATCTTCAGTCGTTTCCACCCACTCAATGATCTTTTGGACTTGCTCAACCTCTTCCATTGTGTCAAATAACGCGTGTTCGTAAGTGAGTAGGCTCTCCAAACGCCGCCGCGAGAGGTAGTTCCGTCGTCCTTTCGCAAGCACCGCCTTGAAATCGCGAGGTAGAACGTTATGCAAAAATGGAATATCTTTCGTAACGAGTTGTTCCTGCAAACTGATAGTATTAGTTGAGATAACAACTATTTGGTCTGTTTTAAGCGCGAGTGAGATAGCAGGTATGAGATATGCGAAACTTTTTCCGACACCAGTTCCGGCTTCAACAATCAGATGTTCAGATGCAGCAAACGCGCGAGCAACCGCATTCGCCATGTGAAGCTGCGCCTCACGAAATTCATATCCGGGTAGATGTTCCGAGATAATACCACCAGGGCTAAAAATGTCTCTGAGGGTCAGCGTTTTTGGTGTTTGCGTCATGAGTTCCCATTATATTGTTATGAGTGTCGATTTCAATTGAAGGGAAGGATAGAAGACTATTTTTTCAATAACTATTTTTCTAAATGCACTGTTAATTTTTCTTTGCCATGGCTGCTTTTAATATCAATAATAAGTTCCAGAGCATCTTTTTGCGTCTGAAGTAATGCCTCAAGAGTCTGTACATCGTTAATTTCTTTTCCATTAATTGCAAGGATAAGCGCGCCGCGTGGAATTTTTGCATTGGCCCCTGGTGCGTTTTCCTTAACCCTTTCAACGATTACACCCTGATCGTTATCTGTTAGGTAGGTGTATCTCTGAAAATCGCCCTTCTCCAATTTACGTACTGCCAACCCAAGCATCTTCCATGAAACAGATTCACTTTCAAAAGGCACCCCTGCGAATTCAGGCGGCATCTCACCAATAGTCACATTGAGTGTTCTTTCTTGACCACGCCGCAACACTTTGATGGCAGATTGTTTGCCAACTTGTGATTCGGCAACGAGCATCCGGAATTCGTGTAGTTTTTGGACTTTTTTTCCATTATATTCAATAATAATGTCATGCCGCTCTAAACCACCTCGGTCAGCAGGTGTGCCTAACCTTACGGCCCTAATACGGATGCCTTTTGGCGCCTCTCGCATACTAATACCGAGATAACCACGGATAATTTTCCCGTTTGCAATCAGTTGATCACCAATGGTGTTCACGAGATTGCTTGGAATCGCGAATCCTGCACCTGCTCTCATTGGGGCAGGAGTGTTTTCTGCTTTCCGAATTAGAGCGTTAATCCCAATAACCTCTCCATGGATATTGAGCAGAGGTCCTCCGCTGCTACCGGTATTGATCCAAGCATCTGTCTGGATAAAGTTTTGGTATCGAATAAGTTGCAAACCACCAAGGATGGAACGTCCTTTACCACTCACAACACCAGTTGTTACGGTATAATCAAGTTGGAAAGGATTACCAATGGCAATGGCAAATTGACCTACTCGAACCTTTGCCGAATCTGCCAACGGTAGAGTCGGAAAATCCTGATTTCCATCAACCTTTAGGACAGCAATATCTGTGTTGATATCTGTCCCGACTAATTTTGCCTCAAGTGTGCTACCGTCCAACAACCCCACCCGGATACGTTCTGCACCGTGGACAATGTGGTCATTTGTTAAAATATGACCATCTTGCCGAAAAAAGAACCCAGAACCCCATCGAGGATTATTCCACTTAGAATTTCCAGCTAAAACACCTACAATAGACGGTTTGCTTGTAGCAGCAATATCAACAAATGCGTTTTCAATCGCACTTAGTAGTTCCAAATTACTCGGTTGTTTAGGGCGATAGGCACACGAAGAGAAAATTAGGATGAAAATGAGAAGAACACAACACGAATAACGCTTTTTATTCATAAAAAATCCTTTTTCAGAAAGTTTTATCAAAATTATACCAAATTCTGAGCTTTAAAATAAAATTTAAGAATGGACTTCTACAAGGAAGCGCGTAGTATAATGTGTACGGGTATCAGATATATGAAACTTTTACTGACACCCGTTATAGACTAATTATTATTTAACTCCATCGTTACTTTTTCTACGCCATCAATACTTTTTATATCAAGCGTAACATTTGATATGTCTTGTTTATCTTGAAGAAACGTTTCAAAAGTTTGAACGTCAAGAATTTCTTGCCCGTTAATAGCAACAATGAGGGCATTACGCGGAATATTCGCATTGAATCCGGGAGAACCTCTTCTAACTTTTTCAACGATTATACCACGATCTTCTTCACTTAAGTAGATATATCTTTGAAAAATCCCATTCTCTAATTTTTGCAAGGCTAACCCAAGCGTTTTCCAAGAAGTAGACTCAGTTTTAGCGGGTCGTCCTATCAATTCAAGTGGCATCTCATCAATAGTCACATTGAGTGTCATTTCCTGTTTTTGTCGCAGCACCTTAATGGGATATTGCTTACCGATCTGACACTCCGCAACCATCAATCTGAATTCATAAAGTCTTGGCACCTTTTCCGCATCGAATTCAACAACGATGTCGTTACGTTTTAAACCACACTGGAATGCGGACGTGTCTGGTTTTACTTTTGTAATTCTGAGACCTCCTGAAACATTTTGCATATCCGCATCAATGTAGCCACGGATAACCCTCCCTTGAGCAATCAATTTATTCCCAATTGTTTTCGCGAGATCGCTATTAATCGCTAAACTTGACCCCTCTCCCGGGTTTAAGGTAGTGATACCAATAACCTCACCTTGAATATTCAGTAAAGGACCACCACTACTACCTTTGTTGATCCAAGCATCTGTTTGGATATAATTATGATGATATTGAAAGAGTTTTGTTTTTGGTGGATGGGAACAGCGGCCTTTGCCGCCGACGATACCAGCCGTCACAGTATGCCTAAAACCTATCGGATCACCGATAGCAATAGCAAATTGTCCAACCCGAACCTTTGCGGATTCCGCCATTGAAAGAAACGGAAACTCTTCATCTCGTTCAATTTTTATAACCGCTATGTCAGTGTTCGGATCACCTCCAACGACTCTTGCATAGAACATCCTGCTATCAAACAATCTCACCTCGATACTTTTGCTCCACTCACTACGTGTTCATTTGTTAAAATATAGCCATCCTGCCGAAAAATAAAACCGGAGCCTCCAGATATCGGCGGTTTGTTATTGTTTTTTTGTTCATCATTTTTTACGGTAAGACTGACAACAGCAGGTTTACTCTGATCTACGATCTTAGTAATAGCGTTTTCAAAAGCACTTAATATTCCCAAATTGTCAGGTGGATTGGTCGGTGATGCTCCCGCAATAATAGTGGCAGCGAACAGGATCAAAACAGCGTAGGCGATTGTATTTCTTTTCAGGTTCGTTTTTCTTTTCATCGGGTTACCTCTTTAAATTTTTAATTTATTGTAGAATTTAAAACTATTTATACACTTTTACACATGGAAGGTTTCAACATTCTACAAATTGGGTAGCACTCAACTATTTTCAAAATTTCTTATATCTACGCGTTGTGCTATTAACATTTGATATATTTATATTTCACATGTTCACCTCGTTGGGTTGAATTCCGTAACTTTCCAGATACCTGATAACCCCAAAGGTAGGAGGGAACTCCGATTCCCGACGACAAACGGGTCGCGATTCGGAGATCGCTCCTACAGAATATGAAAAGTTGTAAAAAACAACAAAACTATCACGTAACTAGCACAAGTCGTTATATCTATTATTGTGTATTCAATTTTAACAGATTCTTGAGGAAATTGTCAATCTGTTTTTAGTGAAATTGCTTGCAATGGTTTTGACGAATGGGATTGGATGTGTTATACTTTTGACATTAAAATCACGACCATTTTAAGGAATCGCCGCTAAATGAGATTACTACTTTACCCGCTTATTTTTATCCTCTCCACCACAATTGTTATTGCTGAAAAACCCACCCCATTCGGCACCCCACCGTGGCAACCCGTAGGCAAATATACCTATCCTGATATCCGTGAGAGTTCTGGCATTGTTGCAAGCAAACAGTTCGAAGGAGTCTATTGGACGTTGAACGACTCTGGCAACCCAGCAGTGCTTTACGCAACAAAACGGAATGGTGAACTAATCCGAGAGATTAAAGTGCGCGGCACCCGTAATTTTGACTGGGAAGCACTTGGCATTGACAATAAGGGACAACTTTGGATCGGTGACATTGGCAATAACAGCAGAATGCGATTTGATTTAAATGTGGTTGTTGTGAAAGAACCGAACCCGCACACTGAGACGGAAGTGGAAATCATAGCAAAATATCCATATCGTTACCCCGACAAAAATGTAGATGCGGAAGGTTTGTTTATTGCTAACGGTATACCTTATATTGTTTCTAAAGAACAATCGGGAGCGGTGCTTTACCGTTTTCCTGCATTAAAAGCGGGTAAGAAACAGGTTTTGGAACGTGTCGGTGAATTCGCAGGAGCACGGTTGGTGACGGGTGCTGGTATCTCGGAGGATGGAAAGCGGCTCGCTGTCTGCACCTACAATTCTCTCTGGGTATATCATGGGACTGATGGTAACTTAGCGCAAATGATTCAGAGTAAACCGTGGATATTGCGGCACAATTTTCTTGGCGAGGCAATCTGTTTTGAAGGTTACAATCTTTATCTGACAAACGAAGCGCGCGATATCTACGCACTACCCCAATTTTGGTATGAGAAAGAGTGGAAAATACCACCAAAGGACACACAATTGGCAGTATCCTTGTTAGTTGAACAGAAATCGAACGGATATAAGTTAGAAAGTTATCGTGATACTGGTATTGATATTGATGGTGGGCATGTTGCCTTGAACGCTAAAACATTCGGTACAGCAGTGCATCAAAAGATTGAAGTGCCGTATAAAAATCTATATAAAATCAGTGTTGTCTTGACTCGCGGGCCGGAGTATGGCTATGCAGAACTCACCGTTAATGGAACGAAAGTAGGGCAACCTTACAATTGCTACGCTCCAGAACTTGTAGCAGGAACATTGGTAACATTTGGCACTGTCCCGCTGAATCAAGGAAAAAATCCGATTGTTTTGAGGAGTGTCGGTAAATCAAATCAGGCAGCAGGTTACAAAGTTGGCGTTGATTCCTATCAAGTATTGCACGCGTCCCCATTTGTCCAGCGTTACATGGTTTTAGGCCCGTTTCCAAAAACGGATGCAACTGTTTCATCGGTTTCTTCAGAAAATCCAATCAATCTGAACGAAACCTACAAAGGCATTGAAGGTAAAACGCTCCGTTGGCGTGAAGCAGAGACCAGAACAAGCGGTATGCTGGACTTACGTGCAAATATCGGGATGAACACAGGTATGGTTGGATACGCGGTTACCTACGTCTATGCACCAAAAGCGATGGATACTGTTTTGCTGTTAGGCAGCGACGAGACAGTTACGGTGTGGCTAAACGGGACGGAAATTCACAAAAAACGGGTTTACCGCCGTATAACACCGGATGCAGATACGATTCCGTGTCAGTTGAAAGCAGGATGGAACGAGGTTGTGTGTAGCGTTGAGCAGAACAGCTGGACGTGGGCACTTTATTTGCGCTTTACCGATGCAGATGGTGTGCTTAAATATAACCTCCATCCAGAAAAATAAGCAAATTCTGCAGAATACGAGAATTATTTGTCTTAATTCCTCAAATTTTAATAATTTCCATTTTTTTTATATTTTTAACTTGATTTTTTTTTTGCATACTTTAGTATAATCTTAAAAATGGTAAGCAGACCTACATTTTGGTTCTGTTTAATCGGTTTGCTTAACCGATGTAACCTATCCTTTTCAACAAACACACTACCAAGGCGTGTTATATAGTGGATTCTAAAATTAACTTTACATCTGATCTGTAGGAGGGAACTCCGATTCCCGACTAACAGTGGTTTCGTCGCGATTCGGAGATCGCTCCTACAGAATATATGTGAACTTATTTACATAATTTACTATAAAACAAAAGGAGGTGTCCGATGTATCGTGATTTTTTCACGAATAAATGGGTTATTGGTGGCGTAGCCTTTCTAATTGTGCTTTCCGTTGCGTGTGTCCTCTGGTACCGATACGATACGGCAGCGGACAGAAAAGCGGCAGCTGAAACCGCTGAACTGCTCCGTCAATGGGCAGCTAAAAAAGCAGATCCTGACGACAAGACAGAACAGGCAGCCGATGCATCTGTGGATAGCACAACGCCAGTTACAGAAAAACCTATAAGTTCAACAACTGACGAATATGCGAAAGACACCATCCCCAGTGAAACTCATGCAAACCTTGCAAAGCAAACGCGAGAAACGAAAAATGCCGAAGAGGTTCGCGTCTCCCCTCATGGTTTCGGCCCGTATCCTGAAATTCCAAAGGGTGCGCCTGTAAACCCTTTTACTGGAAGAGAACGAAGAAACATGGAACTGCTGATGCGTGTAGTTATTAAAAAATGGAATGAGGGTGAACGTTTCACAGGTGCGTCCTTCCAGGGCGGGGAAGTCTATCTAAATTATCCAAATACTGTATATGTTCGATATGGGGAACCGGTCGAAAATGAGGATGGCACCTTCACAAGACCTATTATTAGCGCGGGAGGTAGCAATAGTGCTTTTATTTCAGAGTATCAGATGCGAACTGGGCAAATTCCTTCCGATCTACGTGTGTTAGAATACGAAAAAAATGGTATAGATCCTTACGAATATCTGGACTTGCCATAGGTAATTTGAAAGGAGTTTTAAGATGTATAAATTTTTTACACCAAAAAGCATTAGCAAAAATTTGGTTATTCTCATTCCAATTTTAGTTGTTGCATTCACAATCTCTAATGTGAGTTTAGAGTCTTGGCGTGACACCTACCCTACGCCAGACGGACGTTGTGGTACAGTTTTTGATTATGTCCTAAACATGCCGCAAACGGCACGTGCCTATGCTTCTGTCAATAAGACAGCTGGAACAGGTGGTACTGAGGTGAGTACGTATGGATATATCTCATCTGATTATTATCGAGACAAGGATGAATCAGTTATTTCTGCAGGCCGTTGGACTCTTAATATATGGTATGCTAAAGACCCAAAAAATGATGTGGAGACTGAATTTGTTGCTGATGAATATTACTCAATTACAGGTGAGAAGAAGTTCTGGTTCAAGAAACCAAGAGATGTTAAAGGGTCAGCTACTGCTATAGTATACAATGATATAAATGAACCAGACGATTCTTATGTTTATCTTGCAGATGCATGGGCGGAATTTCCAACTGAAGAACCCCCTCCTGAAAATGAAGCTGGTGATGATAATGAGGATTCTCCTGACATTGGCAGAGACCCCGGTTTGTTTCATGACGACCCCTTGCATTTCCCAGAACCCGGTGAAAGTATTACGTTGAACCTTGTCACAGATGGACCTTATTCTCAGGTATACTGGTATGTGAAAGCACCGTCGGAGACAAGCCATTATGGCACAAACGTAGAAATAGATGAGGGTGACGGAACGTCAAATGAAGCATCACTAACTTACACGTTTCCTAGTGGTGCCATGCATACCGGTGAATTTAAAATCACTGCATATATTTATCCGTCTTCTGGAGAGGTGTATGAGTATAGTTACACCGTAAATGTAACATCGAATTAAAATAATTGTCACATTTCTTATTGTGGATAACAAACAGGCAGGTAACCAATGCGTTACCTGCCTGTGTTGTACTTAATATCATGCGATTCTATACCTGCTCAACACTCAACCTTGCCGGTTCACCATTGAGTTTTTGATCAAGACTAAAGGCATTTTCACCAGGCGATTCAACGACCTCAGTCGTCAACGTTTCTGTGAGAATATAATTCCGATAGGTCTTGAATGCTTCTGACACAAGTGCGGATGATGTGTTCACACTGAGCTTAATCCGATCAGACACGTTAAAATCTGCATCCTTCCGCATATTCTGGATTTTATTGACAAGTTCGCGTGCCATGCCTTCAAGCACTAACGCATGCGTCAGTTCTGTTGAAAGTGCCACGAATTTCTTCGCATCCACCTCAACAAAAAAGCCTTCCCGATTCTGTGTCTGCACATCAATTTCTGACTGCTCAAGCGTATAGGTTTCGCCTGCCGCTTCAATCTGTAGGCTTCCATTCGCTTCCAATTCCGCTTTTATCTGCATTGTATCTGCGGTTGCGAGTGCTTTGGCGATTGCCTGCACACCTTTGCTATACTTTGGTCCCAGGACCTTGAAGTTCGGTTTGAGTGTGACTTGTGCGAACGCGTCTAACTCCTCTGTGAAAACGATTTCCTTAACATTTAACTCATCATGCACGAACGCTGCCAAACGATTGATAGTCTCTTTTTCAGCGTCAGATAAGCCACCAAGCGTGATTTCAGCAAGTGGTTGGCGCGTTTTAATACCAGAGCGATTCCGCGCTGCATGCCCCATGCTGATTACCTCACGTGTGAAAGCCATATCCCTTTCTAATTCAGCATCTATCAATGCAGCATCTGATACAGGATATTCCGCAAGATGAACGCTAAGCGGTGCGTTGGGGTCAAGTGAACCGACTAAATTGCGATGGAATTCATCTGCTAAAAATGGGATAAACGGTGCAGCGAGTTTCGCTACGGTAACAAGCACCTCATAAAGCGTGGCGTAAGCTGCCTGCTTGTCCGCTCCTGCTTCCGCACCCCAGAAACGATCGCGGGAACGGCGAACATACCAATTGCTCAGGTCATCTACAAACGCCTCAATAGCACGCGGGGCATTCGTGAGATGGTAATTCTCCATGTCCTCGCGCACCTTGTTAATTAAGGTATGTAGGCGTGACAAAATCCATCTATCTACGATGGCACGTTCCGCCATTGGAGGGGCATCTTTCAAGACATCAACCTGTTCCAAGTTAGCATACATCACAAAGAAACTATAGACGTTGTGAAGCGTTCCCATGAATTTCTTCAACGCTTCGTCAATACCTTCAAGTTTGAAAGTTCGCTGTGTCCACGGTGTGGTTGCCGTGAACATATACCACCGCAGTGCGTCTGCACCTTGTTCGTTTAAAATTGTCCACGGGTCTACAGTATTTCCTCTACTCTTACTCATCTTCTGTCCATCGGAGGCGAGGATCAGTTCAAGGCAGAGACAGTTTTTGTAGGCGGGTTTGTCGTAGAGGAGTGTGCCGGTTGCTAAGAGGCTATAAAACCATCCGCGAGTCTGATCAATTGCTTCAGAAATGAAATCTGCGGGATAAGTTTGCTCAAACAGATCTTTGTTTTCAAAGGGGTAGTGCCATTGCGCGGTGTGTGCACATCCTGAATCGAACCAGCAATCAATCACATCTTGCACACGGTGCATCGTGCCGCTGCATTTCTCACAAGTAAGCGTAACCTCATCAACATAAGGACGGTGTAGTTCAATATCGTCTGGTACATCGGTGCCGAGTTCTTTCAATTCGGCGATACTGCCGATGCAGTGTTGATGTCCACAATCTTCACATATCCAAACAGGCAGCGGTGTTCCCCAATAACGTTCACGACTCAATCCCCAGTCAATGTTATTTTCCAACCAATTGCCGAATCGTCCATCTTTGATATGATCTGGGTACCAGTTAATTTCCTGATTGTGCTGACGCATCTGATCTCGGATGGCGGTGGTGCGGATAAACCACGACTCGCGCGCATAGTAGAGCAGCGGATTATCACATCGCCAACAGAATGGATATTGGTGCGTATACTCCGCAGCCTTGAACAACAGCCCACGTTTGTCCAAGTTATTAATGATTTGCGGGTCGGCATCTTTGACATATTCACCTGCCCACACGTCTTTAACTTCTGGGACAAATTTGCCATCTGCACCCACCAATTGCACGAAAGGTAGATTATGTTTCTGCCCAATATCGTAGTCGTCTTGCCCGAAAGCGGGCGCGATATGCACCAAACCACTCCCTTCTGTAGTCGTCACAAAATCACCGGTGACAACGTAATGGGACTTTTCTGCATTTTGTCCACTATCAAACAGTGGTTCGTATTCCCAATTTTGGAGGTCCCTGCCTTTATAGTTCTCAACGATTTGCGGGGGTTCATCACCGAATAAACTTGTCATACATTCTTTTGCGAGGATAAGGTGTTGTCCATTATCTTCAACGGCAACGTAATCATAATCTTCACCGACAGCAACAGCGACGTTAGACGGCAACGTCCAAGGTGTCGTTGTCCATACAAGCAGAAAAGTGTTTTCTCTGTTTTTGAGTGGAAATCGCACAAAGATAGACGGATCCGCAACCTCTTGGTAACCGAGCGCGACTTCGTGGCTTGCCAAAGTTGTTCCACATCTGTAGCAATACGGTTGTACCTTATGTCCCTGATACAAAAGTTTTTTATTCCACGCTTGCCGCAACACCCACCAAACGCTTTCAATATAATCGTTTGACAACGTGATATATGCTTCATCTAAGTTCACCCAGAAACCGATGCGTTCTGTCATCCGCCGCCAATCCTGTTCGTATTGGAAGACGTTTTCTTTGCATTTCTCAATGAAGTTCTGAACGCCGTAAGCCTCTAACTCCGCTTTATTTGTGATATTAAGTTGTTTTTCGACTTGATATTCGACGGGAAGTCCGTGTGTGTCCCATCCCGCTTTACGGTGGACGTAATGTCCCGTCATGGTTTTATAACGGCAAACAGCATCTTTCATAATGCGTGCAAGGACGTGATGCACACCGGGTGGGGCATTTGCAAACGGCGGTCCCTCAAGGAAAACAAAGGGTGGCGCGTCTTTGTACATCTCCATACTCTTCTCAAAGATGTCGTTTTCACGCCAGAACGCAAGGGTCTGTTTCTCTTTTTCAGCAAAGGTGAATTGCGGTGATACCTCTTCAAACATTTTTTTAACTATTAGCCTCCTGGAGCTGTTTCGTCCGTTGTCCGAAACAGGGTATCTGGTAAACCGGTACTAGGTTGGCATCATAAGACTCTTTCTGCCAAATGCCAGATTGACTCAAACATGTGTATTTCCCCATGTAGTTTCAATCTTCAGATCGAAATTTTAGTCTGTTATCTACTTAAAAAACAAAACGCCCCACCGAAATAGTATGTTTCAGTGATGGGCGTGTCAATAAATCGTTCTTATCTGCTTGCGATTAGCCCACCACAGCACGACGAATAGCAATAATAATGTGTATGGCGGGAAGAGCGTCTTGGCGTAGGGCAGTATTACGCGCAGAGTTTTTATATTGCGATATCGGTGTAGTAAGCGATTGAAAAAACATCTTATAATCCTGATTAGATTGTATATTTAATAATGTATGATACTACATGCTATGGCGTGATGTCAAATCTTTTTGGTTTGAATCCTGAGATTTGGTGTATAATGGATATAGTTAAAAAGGAACATCACTATGGAAGAAAATAAAGACAATACTTTGCAACAAATTGCTGAAAATGCCTTATCTGATTCTGTCGTCCGTTTTGAGTTATGGAGCCCAGCATCGTATAGTGATTATGTTGTATCTTTTAATGTGGAAAATCCTACCAAATATCAACAGGAAGAAACTGTTGAAGATCTATTACACAAAATTATTGAAGAACATTTGAGTCATGCAAGTGGTTTTTTCGTTGATAAACACCTGATAGTCACCAATTTTCACGTTGCACAGGGGAGATCTTCCATTATAGCGAAACTTGATGGAAAACAAGAAGAATTTCAGATAGAAAGTGTTGAGGCATACGACATTGAAAATGACATTATTCTGCTTAAGGTTATTGGTGAAGGTATTCCGCTTACGCTTGGTAATAGTTCTAAGATTATGGATGAAGACGTTATATGTGCTGTTGGTTATCCCAATGGGGTTGCTGAAATTACGCACGGTGTTATTGATGGCGTACGCGAGAGTGATCAGCGAATCCGCATGAGAATCGAGACCACTGACGGCAGCAGCGGATGTCCTATTTTCAATCGTCATGGAGAGACAATAGGAGTTGATGCATCTGGTAATGAAGTTTATAGTTATGCAATCCCCTCAAACACGTTGAAAGAATTAATCAAAAAAACTAAAGAATCAATCCCGTTTAAGGAATGGCAGAAATTACCCCATATACGGGCATTTACCGAAACTAAGGCGGGCGACAAATTTCGAAAAGCAGGTGAATACAGCAAGGCGATTGCACATTACGATATTGCCATTGAACTCAAAGCTGATATGGTTGAAGCGTACCGTGGACGCGCGGTTGCAAGGATGGAACTTTGGGCATTCGGCAGAGCAGCAGTAGACTGGATCACTTTACGTCGTCTTGATCCAGTTTCACTCAGTTTGTCCAATTTCCGGAAGTATGTTTCATGGAAACGGAAAGGTGTTTGGATTTGGGGTGGTTATCTTCTTATCCTGTTTCTGAGGACTCTTTTCGGTAAATGTGGATGGTATAGATTTAAGGGACATGCAAAGATTGGTATGGCAAATTCAGAAGCGAAAAAAGGAAACAAAACTACAGTTAAAATGATTTATCAAGAGTCCATATATGACTTTACAGAGTGCATTATTTTAAAACCGAAAGTTGCTGGAATCTATAACAGCCGTGGATGGACAAAATATCTGTTAGGGCAACTTGAAACTGAAAAAGAAAATGAAGCGAATGCACAAAAATTGTATCAAGACGCAATAAATGACGCAGAATCAGCACTTCAGTTGGCGACAAAGGATTCCAAATATAAAGCTGCATACTATCATACTCGTGGTGCTGCAAAAGCTGTTCTTGATGACCATGACGGTGCGATTGAGGATTTCAATGAATCCATCCGACTAAAACCGAAGAAGGCATTGTATTATCACGACCGTGGACTTTCAAAAAAAGCACTCGGACAACATGAAGCAGCGGAAGCAGATTTCGCAAAAGCGAAGGAATTAGACCCAAAATTCAAGAAAAATCTATAAACTAACATCTTGGACAATTGAAAGCGAACGCTATAATGAAAAAAGAAAGAGATGACCAATTCCAACAAATTGCTGAAAGTAGTAAACAATCCATTGTCTTCTTGAAAGGCAAAAAATTCGGGTTAACAACTGGGGTTGGAATCGGCTTCTTCGTGGAACCGGATAAGATTGTAACGAACATTCACGTTATTAACTTGCCAATTGTCAAATACAAGGTAGTCACCACAAAGCAGTATGAGATCGAAAAGAGACCTATTCACAATCGTGTTTATGAGGTAATGAAAAAACTGCCCCTTCGGAGGTATCTTAAGCACTTAAGGATGCCAGAAAACCGAGGACCTGAACTATCTCGTAATTGCGATGAAACAGTAATTTACACAATTGACGGTGTAGCAGCATGCGATGACAAAAACGACCTTGTGCTTCTTAAAGTTGCCGAGACAGGTGTGCCACTTCCCCTTGGAAACACCGACGATCTTCAGAAGGGAGATCTAGTTTCTATTGTCGGTTACAAAGACAAAAAGTACAAAGGTATAATAGGCAACATACTTAGCGGACATAATAGCGACTATCAACTCCTGATAAAAGCAAAAATATCTCCAAAGGATTGTGAAGGTCTAAGTGGCGGTCCCGTGTTAAACAGCAAAGGTGAAGTCATTGGCGTTGTCGTCGCTGGCGGAAGACTACCAAGTGACACCGACATAGATATCTATTCCATGGTTGGGGCCATTCCTTTAACCGTGCTCAGCGGGTTGATGGCAAACTCCGGACAGATTGAACCATTTATGGAATGGCGAAACCGTCCGCGAGTCCGGGCATATTCCAAAGAAAAACTTGGGAACTTGGAATATGCAGCGGGGAAACACAAAAAGGCAGTAATCCGTTATGACGATGCCCTTCAACGGAACCCTGATTTGGCTTATGCCTACTATAATCGTGGAATTGCAAAGGAGTACCTCGGTGATACCAAAGGGGCAATAGAAGATTATGATATGGCTATCAAACTAAACCCTGAATTTGCAAACATATACTGTAATCGTGGTAATGCAAAGGATGATCTTGGTGACACCAAAGGGGCAATAGAAGATTATGATATGGCTATCCGATTGAACCCTGAGCATGCTTATGCCTACTATAATCGTGGAATTGCGAAAAAAGCACTTGGACAGCAGGAAGCAGCAAAAGCGGATTTCGCGAAAGCAAAGAAATTAAAATCAAATAAAAAATAAACTCGTACAATTATTGTTTAAAAACGCCTCACTAATTCCAAGCTCCAAAACCGAGGTTCATTAACATAACCTGTTAGGTTATTAAAATCAATGCCACCGGTCGGAGACGTATCGTTGAGAATGTTACGCCCTATAAGTACTACCTCTGTGTTGCCATCGGGCAGTTGGCAAGCAAGTCGAACACCACCCTCCAAGAGCCAATCATCGCTGAATTCCACAGAGTCGTATAAGAAAAAATGTACTCGGCTGCGGTATGCCCAATCTGTAGATGCTACGAGACGAAAACCTGCCGGAAGATCAAGCATGTAGCGCAACGTTATATCAGCAATCCAAGTAGGTGCTTGTGGTAGACTGTTGCCATCAATAGAAAAAGTTCCTTCAGCAGAGGCGGGCGGATCCAGCACCTTACACGGTGCACCGCACCCTTGCACCGCCAAATTCGGATCGTCAATGCGCGTTTGATTGTAACTGAGTCCAGCGGACACCTCAAGGGACGTTATTGGAAGGAAAATCAACTCTGCCTCAACACCCCGTCCAACGGTGCTATCAGCATTTACTAATCGATTGAAATTTGCCTCCCCACCTACCGCTGTGAGTTGTTGATCCTGCATCAAGTAGTTGAACGCTGCCAGATTCATGTGCAGCCGCTGATCCCACAAACGTAACTTTGTGCCACCTTCAAAGGAGAGAATCGTCTCCGTATCTGCTACTGTGACTTCATTCCCAAACAGCAAACGTCCTTGGATACTGGGTGCGCGAAATCCTCGCGCTGCACGCAGATATGTCTGCACGTTGGGAACAACTTCATAGCGTAGACTTAGATCGCCGCTCCACACCGAGTCCTGTGGATTCTGATGAATGGGACCGAGTGGGCCTGCCTCCGTAACAGCAGGTGCTTCGTCCCGCCATGCTGTATAATCCTTCGCATCATCAGACAACCGCACGCCAGCACCTAATTCCAAAGCATCAAGCAATTGGAAGGTCATAGACGCAAATGCCGCTCGTACTGTAGCGGTCTGTTCTTGACGCACCAATCCATCCTGAATGCCTTCTGCCAAAGTATTGTAGTTGAAATCCTCCATTTCCACGAACTCACGGAAATAGTACAACCCAAACTGATAAGCGAGACGACTCTCTCCAATAGTCATCAAGCGAACTTCTTGGCTAAACTGGTTCAGCAAGGGAATGCCGGACGCCGTTTCTGAAGGAAACGGAATCACACCGGGACCACTTGACGGCAGGAACGCAGCACCGAATCCGCCATCAATATCTCCACGCGAAAAATTAGTAAGTCGCTCTAAACCTGTCAGCGAAACTAATTGGAAGTTTCCAATATCGTAGCGCACTTCAGCACTTAAACCCCCTGACCTCATCGTTTGCTCATTGCGGCCGTCGTGTGCAATGCTATCACGCGTAAAATCTTCTATTAAGCCTCCTTCACCTTGTGCCAAGATATTGGCGCGAAATAGACGTGAAGTGCCATCAAGATCACGTGCATGGAGTTTGAGCCACGCTTTTAGTTTTGGTGTAGGTGTCCATAACAACTGCAGTCGTCCAGCTAAGTCACGATGTCCACCGAGGATATTTTCTTCAGTTGTATGGTCATTATCTATCCAATCGCCCCGCTCTTGCCTAAGTAGAGATAACCGAGCGGAAAGCACAGAAGGCACAAGCGGACCGGATACTGCCCCCTCAACATTAACGCTGTTGAAACGTCCGTAACTTACCCGTACATATCCTTCTGATGTTTCTGTAGGTCGTGCTGATTCAAACTTCACGGCACCCGCAGGTGTATTGCGTCCGAACAGCGTGCCTTGTGGTCCACGCAGCACTTCAATCCGATTCAAGTCAAATGCAGGAAATCCCTTTAACATCGTGTTTTCCAGCACAACACCGTCGTAGAGAACAGAAACTGGCTGCGAAGCGTTGAGGTCAAAGTCGGTATTGCCGAGGCCACGGATATAAAAACGTGGAAACACACGTCCAAACGATGACTCCATCTGTAAACTCGGTATCCGATTCGACAAAAATCGCAAGTCTAAGCCGGATGAGCGCAACATATTGGATTTATCGCCACGGATAGTTGAAACGGAGAGTGGCACTTCAAAAGATAGCTGCTCACGTTTGCGTGCAGTGACTACAACCTCTTCTAACGTATAAACCTCTTCGGTTTCTTCTTCGGCAACGACTGTTATAGGTGTGGAAAGCATTACCACAAAAACTAAAACATAAAAATATTTGCCAAACTTCATATTCTCCCCTTTAAAAATTAAATTGTGAAGTGTCTTACGGAAAACTGTGATTGATAGAAACCTCACATCTCTGCCTTATTCACATTTTGCATCGGATCTTCTTTCGTGAGTTCCCCATTCGGTAGCTCGTAGTAGAGGTGTCCGTTAATATCGTACACATTAGGAATCCCTTTTTTACGGTTTTCTTCTTGTGCTTTTTTGACTGCCCGATTTCCAATCCGCAAATTTTCCCGTGCCCATTTATAGGTTTCAAGGTTTAAGTCGTCGTGTTGCATTACGCTCCTCCAGTGTTAGTGTTTTGCATAAAAAGTTCAAAGAAAGTTTCGTTTGTTATCATAAATTGGTTACCTTTACCAGAGGCAACTTCCTGAAAATGTTCACCAGAATTATAGATCAGTTGCCACCGGTCTACCTGATTTTTGTAGATGTGCCAAAAGTTATGCTGACTCCGATAGAAGCGTCTGACAATGTCTTCCGTTGGCACATGGTGTTCACCTGCCATCACCCGATTTCGGACGCGAGCAATGCACGTTTCAGGCGATTTAAGAAAAAGAAAGAGGATTGCCACTGTCCAGCCAGTCTGTTTCAATTTAGAGATTATTCTCTGAAATCCTTTACCCGCAAGGGTTACCTCAACAATAAAATCCTCTTGTGTTTCAATATGACGATGAATTTCGTCAAAAAACAGACGTCCTGCTTGGATTTGGACTTTGCTAAATTCTTCTGGTGTAGAAACGAGTTGTTCAGCGATTGCGTCAGCACTGAGATATTCAGAAACCTCAGAAGATCGTAGATATTCCGAAGCAAAAGTCGTTTTGCCAGACCCGTTTGGACCAGCAATAATCATTACATTTTTTGACAAAGGGTTTCCTCTCCAGCTTCCGTCTTCCTTATAATGTGGTAAAGCAGCATTGCAGTTTATAAAAAGTTAAGCTGTAGATGATTCAGCCACTTGCTCTGTGCTCGCATCTAATGGCTCGCTTGATGTTGTCAACTGTTGGGTTACGGATGCATCACTATTATTATCTGCAGCTAAAGGTTCAATAGAAAGTCGCCATCCAAATACTTTGAGAATGGTACTAAGGGTGCCAAGATGCAGCGGTCCCTCGCTAAATAGGAATTTTGAAAGCGCATCGGGAGATATACCAACTTGTTCCGCAACTTTAGGAATACCTCCTTGCGCCTCTACTACATTCCGGACTCCTTTGAGAAAAAACGGTGTGTCACCATCAATTAAGTATTCTTCAAGTGAAACTTGGAGGTAGCCTAATGCTTTTTCTGGATTAGTGAGTTTTTCTATTAAAAACTCGTGCCATGTTGGATATTTTTCCATTATTGTGTCTCCTTAGTATTGCGACCAATAGTCCTTTGCCTGTGACGACTTGTCACCGGCACAGAGAAGAAGAACAATTGTGTTATCCACTTCACCAAAATAGATACGGTAGCCGGGACCGAAATGTAAACGCAATTCAAAAACCCCAGCCCCAACGGATCTGTAATCGCCAAAATTACCGTTTGCCACCCGTTCAAGCCTTCTATCAATTCTGCCTTGCAGATTTAGATCTTGAATTGCATCATACCACTCGGAAAAAGGTGCTCTTCCAGCAGACGTGCGGTAAAGTCTTAATTCTCTTGGATTTGTATGACGCATTGGTGATATATATATATTCTTATGCTCACGTGGCAAAAATTCAGTTTATCTGGCACTACCGTAATTGCAGCCTATGGTTCTTGAATAGTGATGTCTATTGCTTTACTTTGTGCTAAGTCTGTCGCAAAGTATATCATAAATTAGTTGGAAAATCAAAGGTTTCAGTTGTTCCAAGCAACAAAACGCTTTACATTCTGACTAATTTAATATACAATTAAACCAAAAAACTGGAGAAAAGTGTTCTATGCAGCTTTACGAAGCCGTCAGTCCGTTAGATTTCAGGTATTACGGCGGCGATGAAACATTTATGAAACGCCTCCTGCCCTATGTGTCTGAGGCAGGATATGTCACCTATCAGGCAAAGGTGGAGGCAGCGTTGACACGCACGCTTGCAAACTACGGTGTCTGCTCGCCAGCAATTGCCGATGAAGTCGAACAGGCAGTAGATCAGGTAACAGCAGAGGAAGTATACGAAGAACAGCAGCGTATCCGACATAATATCCGATCACTTGTCAATGTGATTCGGAGCAAAATTAGCCCAGAAGCACGCCCATACGTACATCTGTTTGCAACCTCAGCAGATATTCTGGATACTGCGACCGCATTAAGGTTCAAAGCACTGATTGAAAATGTAATTGTTCCAGATATGGTTGAACTGGAAAAGCAGCTGATTGGCTTAGCAAGGGAGCATGCAGAGACACCACAAATCGGTCGGACGCACGGTCAACACGCCGAACCGATAACGTTCGGTTATGCGTTGGCACTCTACATCAGTCGTCTTGGCACTCGTATTGAGAAGATTCATGAGGCAGGACAAAACTTACGCGGACAATTTTCTGGTGCGGTAGGAGCGTTTAACGGGTTATCTCTGATCCATGAACATCCTGAACAGATAGAGGCAGATTTTCTGACACTGCTCGGTTTGAAACCGTCGGATACGCATACCTCAACGCAGTGCGTAGAACCAGAATTTATTTCAGATGTAGCGTATCATGTCACAGCGGCATATACAGTGCTTGCGAACTTCGCTGACGATATGCGGCACCTCTATCGCACCGAAATCGCTGAAGTCGGCAGGAAATATGACCCAAAATTGGTTGGCTCGTCTACGATGCCTCATAAAGTCAATCCAGAGGCGTATGAGAACATCAAAAGTCTATGGAAAGCGTTTGTTCCGCGCATGCAGACCGTTTTTATGGACAGCATTTTGGAACACCAACGTGATCTTACCAATTCCGCCTCCAGCAGATTTTTAACGGAACTGGTTACGGCGTTTGATTACGCAATCTATAGGCTTCGGCGTGCATTAGATGAGATGGATGTTAAGGCAGAGAACATGCAACACAACCTAAATATGAGCGCAGAGGATACGATTGCAGAACCGATCTATTTGTTGATGGCATATTACGGGTTTCCAGATGCTTATGACCATACCCGTAAGTTGATAGGACAAGTGCATCAGACAGGAAAAAGTTTAACGACTCTATTATGGGAGGATGAGACCTTTCGACCGTTCCTTGATAAGTTGACAGAACCGCAACGCGAGGCACTCCGATCCCCAACGAATTATATTGGTGCTTCGGTGCGGAGAACACACGCGACATGCGATGAATGGGAAAACCGAATAGAAAACCTTAAACCTATATAATCGAAAACACGTCGCGGGTACTGGAGACCAAACAGGAACAAAGCAAAGTTCTCGCTTAATAAAATGTTTGATATAGTCTATTTAGGACGGAGATTTTTCCGTTTTATCAAACGTTACCCGCGTACGTTTACAATAATTGGCCTTCTGTTGATTTTCGGTACCGGTATTTGGGTAGGTAGAGAGGTGCCTTTTGAAAAAATACCGGATTATTTTAAGTCTTATACCGATCCTGTGCGAAATGATGAGACAAAGCAGGTGCTGCCCGGAATCGTTCATCGACAGATATTAGACGATGGTGTGTTGACGAACATCCTTTCAGTGGCACCCGATGCAGTGGATATCCGTCCATATCGTGCGTTAAGTGCAGGCATAGGCACTGAATCTTTACCCTCAATTGCACGTCGACACAAAGCCCCTATCGCAATTAATGGCGGATTTTTTGAGATGGGCGGCACATTTCGCGGGGAATCGGTCGGCGCACTAAAAATTGATGATGAATGGATGAGTGAACCTGAGCAGGGACGCGGGGTTATCGGGTTCAGAACCGTTGATGGAAGAATTGAGACTTACATGGATAGGATTATCCTTCAGCATGAAGTTGTTTTGCCAAATGAGAATACACTGAAGATTGACGGTATCAATCGCGGGCGTTTGAGAAATGAACTGGTGCTTTATCGCCCTCATTTTCATTCTGTGACGTTAACAATGGCTGATGGTGTTGAAGTTGTCGTCCGAAACGATGAGGTCGTTGATATTCACGATGGGAAAGGTAGTACGCGCATTCCTGCTGATGGTTATATTCTTTCGGCAAATGGGAGGAAGCGAGTATTGCTGTTAAAACACATCACACTTGGTGATTCGGTAAAAATCCGAAAGACAGTTATTCCTGAACGCGTCGGCGATAATAATTTGTGGGCAGGTTTTACACATGTTATCGGTGGTGGTCCCCTACTATTGAGAAATGGTGTCATATCTACAAAAGGAACGTACGAGCAGGAAGGATTTGACGGTCTTTTTCATAGTTTTGAGCATCCGCGCACTGCAGTTGGTAAAAAAGCGGATGGCACCATCCTTTTTGTGACGATAACAGCTGCGAAGTTGGGTGTTCGACGTGGTGTCACGTTACAGCAGCTCGCAAAACTTTTTGTGGAATGGGGCGCAACAGACGCTGTCAATTTGGATGGCGGTTATTCTTCAATGATGATCATTCGGAATCAGGTGGTAAGTTTCAAGCGAACGCAACGTGATCGGTCTCAATCTGGTGATAAACCCACTGCATCGGAGAAACAACCTGAGAAGAACGTGAAACAGACCCCGTCAGAGAAACTGCCTGAGAAGAACGTAAAACCGCCGCCGTCAGAGAAACAACCTGAAAAGAGTGCCAAACTTGCTGCGTCCAAGAAACAACCTGAGAAAAACGCGAAACAGGCATCGCCAGAGAAACAGCAGCCAGAAAAGCCGTCACCTGAGAGAAACACAAGAACAGCACGCGGCAATCGTAGGGTTCGACCGATGCCAACGTTCCAAGGCCGTTCAATTTCAGATGCTATCTTAATATTCCCACGTAGCCCTGCTAAGTCAAAGTAGAGTTATTGCTTGGAAAATCCGGCTAATGTTGGTCCACTTTCAAATTGTCAGTAGTGACAATAGTCTCTATCTCTGTAGGAGCGATCTCTGAATCGCGACCTCTACCCATAAATTTTGGGTGGACACAACACTACAATTACAGATTGACTAAATTTAGTGGATATTTTTTAACAGATGTGGTTAAATATAAAAGGCGAATTAATTTGAACACGAGTATCTCAACAAGAGGAAAAAGACATGAAAAAAAATTCCATTTTACGGGGTAGTAATATATTCCGCCGATTTTTGAAATATAATCTATTTTGCCTGATGCTTTTCTGCCTTGTATTTTCGGCAAATGCGCAAGAACGTTTTGCAGATGCAGTCGGGCCAGTTACCATTCGCGAGGTAACTTCTATGTCCCCATTAGTCGTACCTTATATCACGTGGGGTGGTGAATCTGCGTTGTTTCATGCCAATGGCGGGCTGACGACACAAGCAGGCACAATCATGGAGAAACAGGGGTTGAATCTTAAATTGGTGCCGGGAGACAATTTTCAACAGCAAGTCCGCGACTATCTATCGGGTAAATCACCGATTCTGCGCGGCACTTTCAGAATGATAGCCCAAGCAAGTGAAGTTGTGGGACGCGATCCTCGCACAAAACCTGTTGTTTTCGGACAACTAACATGGTCCGCAGGCGACCATTTTGTAGGACGGGAAAGTATTCGTAAAATTTCTGATCTGAGCGGGAAGAAGATAGCCATTCAAAAGGGTGGACCACACGTCGGGATGCTTTACGATATGCTGAAAACTGCCCGACTCTCAAAAACGAATGTCCAAATCGTGTGGGTAGACGAGTTAACAGGTGCAAACGGACCCGCAGAACGTTTCCGTAAAGACACAACTATTGCGGGGTGTTTTGTTATCACACCTGACATGATTGGACTGACAGGCGGTCCTGAAAATACTGGAACAGGAGCTGAAGGCACTGTGAAAGGCGCGCACGTCGTAGTTAGCACTGCTACACTTTCACGTTCTATTGCTGATGTTTACGCATGCCGCAAGGATTTCTATGACACTTACAAACCTCTTATAGAACGATTCTTTGCGGGTTATCTGAAGGGTGCTGAAGAGGTTGTCGCTCTCAAAAAAGTCTATGAAAGAAGTGGATCAACACAATACAATAAACTTCTGACAATGATGCAGAATATCTATGGAAAAGACGTACTGCCAACGCTTGAAGAAGATGCTCACGGTTTAATCGCAGATTGCACTTTTGTGGGGCAACCCGGCAATATCGCCTTTTTCAACGATCCAAGCAATACTATTACCGGTTTTGAAGGGTTTAATAAAGCAGGATTGGATATGGCAGTCAACTGGGGATTTGCAAAGCAGCGGTATGCTCTCCTCCCCTCAGACCTGAATTTCAATGCTAACACATTCAAGAACCTACTTTCCACAACTGTAGCAGCGCCTACGCAGCTAAAACAGACGCGTTTCAAAAAGGAAGCTGTCCGGGCAGAGATTGAATCATTTAATGAGGACGCAGTGCTTGACGAAAAGACGCTGATCTCCTTTACAATTCAATTTGACGCGAACGTAGACACTTTTAGCGGCACACAATATAGTTCTGAATTTGACAGAGTTGTTGAGCTCGCTTCCAAATATGGAAACGCGGCGATTGCAATAAAAGGGCATAGCGACCCGTCGCGAACGTTAAGTGTCTTGGTAAGAACGGGACTTTCAAAAGGAATTTTAAAGCGAACTGGCACACGTGGAAACTACAGATATTTTTTAAATGGCAAACCCTTTAGCCTCGAAAATACTGCTGAATTGATTCGTCTCATTGAACGGAAAACATTTGACGATGGCACTGATGTTGAAAGTCCTTACCAAGTGATGCGGGCAGCACTCAAACTCTCAGAACAACGCGGCGAAGCGGTTAAACAGGCAATTATCACTTATGCGCGGCAAAAAAATGCTCGTATTGATACTGATCAGATTGTACCTGTCGGTGTTGGAATTAAGGAACCTATTATTCCTAAACCGACAAGCCCTGCAGAGGCTGCAGAAAATCGCCGTGTTGAATTTGCACTCATCAAGGTTTCGGCGGAAGCTGTCGCTGCCTCCGATTTCGATTTTTAGCCTGTTAGATAGGAGACTCTTGTGAAAGAAATAAAAGTATCGTTTCTTCTCCTATGTGTGTTCATTTTTGTTCAGACAAGTGTTGCGGATAATGGCGTTCATACTGACAATATTGTCATTATCCTGGATGCTTCTGGTTCAATGCAGGACAAGTTTCGGGCAGACGAAACGAGATCGAAGATGGATGCAGCGAAAGAGGCGCTTAAAGAGGTCTTAGCGAAGGTGCCTGATGGTACCAATATCGGGTTACTTGTATTTAGTGGAAGGAATATTAGGGACGAATGGGTATATCCGTTGGGACCGAAGGATACAGCCAAACTCATAGCGGCGATTGATTTACCGCAACCTGATGGTGGTACTCCGCTCGGAAGATATATGCGTATCGGGGCGAACCGTCTCCTTGAACAGCGAGAAAAACAATATAACTATGGAAATTATCGGTTGTTGATCGTAACAGACGGTGAGGCACAAGATCAAGCGAAAATAGAACAGTATACACCAGAGATTCTGAACCGGCAGATTCGCGTTGATGTTATCGGTGTTGATATGAAAACCGACCACAAGTTGGCGACAGATGCGGATAGTTATCGTAGAGCGGATAACCCAGGCGAACTTGTGGCAGCAGTCTCACAAATCCTTGCTGAAACTGGTGGAACTGGCACTGATATTGATGGAGAAGACGCATTTGAATACATTGCACCGCTCTCATCGGAAGTCGCTTTAGACCTTATTCAACGGATAACAACACCACCGAGTAATACGGCAATAGAGACGACAACAGTAAAGCAGATGCCATCATCGCAACCGAAAGCACCAACAACACAACAACCAATTCGACAACCTGTCCAAAAACGCAGCGGTGGCAACAGCGGATGGCTTATTATCGGTCTTGTTATTGTAATCGTAGGTTTTATTGTTTTTAGGCGAATGGGAAGATAGCAATCGGCAATCCAGTTGAGCTCCAACCCAGGTAGGAGCGGTTTCCAACCGCACTGGGGTTATGCTGGATTCATTAGATTCAGGTTCCTGTTTTTACATCAATGCTCAGGATACGTTGAAGGTGAAAAGTTTAACTGATGATCAGAGCGGTTTAGGAAACCGCTCCTACCTGGCCGAGGCATTTAGCGCGTAACTCTTTTACCACTGATAGTATTAGGAATAAAGATATGGAAGCCAAAACAAGAAGCAGAATCACCATGGTGGCGAGTTGGCTAATTATCATTGGTATAATTGGACTGGCTTACAAGTTTCTCGTTGAACCCCGCCTTAGCGGTAGACGTAGCAAACTTGTTGAAAAAACCAGCACGCAGCGGTATGACCACGAAATTAAAGTTGCACACGACTCTTTTCCGGGATATGCGATACTTCGGTCAGACGCTGTGAAGAATCTTCTTGATCGGCAATCAATTAAGCTTACCTTTGTTGATGATAAAGCGGATTACGTGCGGCGAGCACGCGATCTGAAAAGTGGTAAGGTGCAGATGGCGGTCTTTACCGTTGATGCCTACCTTAAAGCGGGTAGTATCATTGGTGATTTTCCCGGTTCAATTGTTCTCGTCATAGATGAATCCAAAGGGGCAGATGCGATTGTTGCGCATAAACGGGGTGTCGCAACAATCCCAAATTTGAGCAATCCGAAGGCGCGTATCGTGCTTACACCTGATTCACCGAGTGAAACGCTCGCCCGCATTATGATTAATACGATGAGCCTGCCGAGTCTTCCTACAGATTGGGCATCCGACGCAAATGGTGCTGAAGATGTCTATAAAAAACTAAAATCTGCGGATCCAGATGAACCCTCTGCTTATGTTTTATGGGAACCCTACGTAACGAAAGCACTTGCGATTGAGGGCGTGCATCTGTTGTTAGACAGTTCAAAACTGAAAGGTTATATCGTTGATGTGTTAGTAGTCCAACGTGAATTTTTAAACTCACAACGTGAGCTTGTTACGCATGTTGTGCAGGCGTATCTCCGTGCAAACTACGACTACACTAACCAACCTGATGGATTGCTGTCCTTGATCGAAGCAGATGCTAAAAAGTACGGCGATGCCCTCAGTCGAAATGAAGCAAGTCAACTGGTCAAAGGTATTGAATGGCGGAATACTGTTGAAAATTATGCGCATTTCGGGGTGATTTCTGGTGCGGAAGCAAAAGACGCTGAGAAACTTGAAACGATGATTGCGAAGATTGTGCAAGTACTCGTTAAAACAAACTCACTCTCAGCAGATCCGTTGGCAGGGAATTACGGAGATCTATTTTTTGAAGGCATTTTGCGTTCACTTCATCATGATAAATTTCATCCAGGTGTGTTGAGCACAAGTGCTACAGATGGATTAGACGATATTTTTGTTGATACAGCATCTGTGGTAGAGGAAAAAGTTCGGGAAGAGGATGCGTTGAATCCGCTATCTGATACAAATTGGAACACGCTTGCGCCTGTTGCAGCAATGAAAATAGAACCGATCCAATTCGGTAGAGGAAACGCTCGAATTCTTCCCGGTAGCCAACGCGCACTTGCGAACATTGCATCAAACTTAAAATCTTTTCCGCAGTATTATCTCAGAGTTGTTGGACATACGCGGAAAGAAGGGGACCCGGCGGCAAATAAGATTCTCGCTACGCAACGGGCTGAGGCAGCTGCCAAAGCACTCAGACAACTCGGCATCAAGAGCCACCGGATCCGTGCTATCGCGAGTACCCGAACCTCTGCGAATATGCAAGGTGGTGCAGCACAAAGCGTTACGTTTGAACTTTTAGGAAAACCGTATTAGTATGAATTCCAATTCGTAGGAAGAAATATATAGTGGATTATAGAAATAATTCTACATTTCCTCTGTAGGAGCGATCTCCGAATCGCGACGGAACATAGGAATAGTCGGGAATCGGAGTTCCCTCCTACAGATCAATACTGTCTAAATAAATTCAAAATCTACCATATATTAACAAGTGAACTAAATTCCGAAGCCGTTTTAGGAGGACAGAACATGTCAATCAACAGAAAACAGGAAACTAAAGCAAATCAACGTTTTTCACGTCGTGCCTTTATCAAAAGTTCTGTAGGATTGGCGACTGCCACGGTCGCCAGTGGAGGATTGCTTCGGCCCGCGAAGGCACAGTCTCAATTTGGAGAATATATTCCCTACGATTCTACACGCGATTATCACTACAGTTCACGCTATGGCAGGTCAGAAATCATTGAACACCATCATCCGGGAACGGAGCCGACAGGTGAAAAATTCACATTTGTCCGCCTCAAATATCCCGGTGGCGATTGGTGGACTAATCTTGTTAACGTTTATCGCTGGCAATCAGACCTAAAGTTTACACAAGTACTCGCCGCTAATACCGCAATTGATGTTGACCTACGTAAGCATCCACAATACGTTGACATTGACGATTCTTGGCTTTTCGCTTATCCGTTTCTCTATATGACAGGACACGGTAGAACTTACAGTGGAATGCAGATTTCTGATGCCCAAGTGCGCAAGTTGCGAGAATACTTTGAACGCGGCGGTTTCCTTCACGTTGAGGATTGTGACATTCGTTATAATCGGTTCCGCCCGCAAATTATAAAATTGATGAAACGGATTTACCCTGAAAAGAATTTTGAACGATTGGAATTAAGCCATCCAATTTATCATACCCTCTTTCTACATAATGAGTATCTTGGTGGCGATAAACTTGTTCCGGGTTTTGATTTTGATGAGGCTATCATGGATGATGATGGCAAGGTGATGGTCTATTTCTGTCCCAGTGATCTCAATTGTGCATGGGAAGGAAGAGTGTGTAGCCCTGGTGGTGAAGAGCAGCGGCTTTGGGCATTTAGGCAGGGTATGAATGTTGTGGCGTATGCCCTTACGCGATGATTTATAGTCAAATCTAAACAAGGAATACCAAAGTAGGAGCGGTTGCCTAATCGCTCCTTTTATGTCTGCGGAAGTTGGGCAAACAACTTTTCTCTGAAACGTTCATAGGCGAGGCTTGCCCCTGCGATATTTCCTGCAGCGGGACCGATTTGAAGTTGGGCAACCGTGCCTGATCCGAATAGATTCTCAATCGGATGGAATTGTAGATCGGAGTCAAGTTTTGGTAAACCACAGACAATTGGGATAGAATGATGCCTAATTGACTCCCTTAAAAACTTGTAGCGGCAAAGATTAAATTTATATCCTGTTGCGAGGATTATACGAGATACATTTCTAATCACACCGCGTGTCGTTTCAACTTGTAAACCATGTGCCAAGCCGATATTACGGATATAGTTCTCAGGATAGATTTTGACGTTTGCACTATTCTCCAACGTTTCCATCACATCTGGTGTGATGCTCCCTTTCCCTCTATTTTCTTGAATTATTTGGTATCGCCTTTGAAAATCGGTCTCGCTTGCAAATTCTGTAAGTGCTTTGGGACCTAACCAGATCGGTGGAAAATCAAACTGTTCTATTTTTAATTGTTTCCGTGCAATTAGTGCCACGTGATGTCCTTGTTCACTAAGGTTTTTTGCGAGCGTTCCTGCTGTCAATCCTCCTCCAACTACCACAATTTTACCACCGTCTTTTTGTTCTTGTTTACAATTGACTGAAAATTGCGATGCATGTACAATCTTGTCTGGGTATTGGTGTTGCCATTCTACGAATTCTGGTGGCACATAAGCACAATCATCAGAGCCAATAGCAAGAATAACACAACTACTCCGAAATCCTTCATTGTTTGTCGAAATTAGACGAAAAGGGTATTTTCCCGCTCCCTTGTCCCACCGTAGTTTAGCCACCTCAAACTGATAATAGATAGGATGTTCCGTAAGTTCAGCAAGCGCATCATTGCAGAAATCCCAAAAAAGATCGGTAGAAGGTTGCGAATATGGTGGTGCAAACTCATTTGTTCGGTTGTGATGTTCAGCATATTCAATGATACCTAACGGATCAGAGGTGATATGATGTACTGCTGGAGATCGTAGAAACGTCATGCCTTGGCGTTCCGTTTTACATCGCCATTCAGTGAGCGGGTACAGATGCCGATCTACGATTGCGATGTGTCGCGCTGCAGTCGGCATATCGCGTAACAAACGGAGGGCTATAGAGATGCCGTGAATACCGCCACCAATGATAGTAATCGGGATGTTTTGATGGGCAAGTGTTTTCATATTTGTATTACAAAAAACCTAATCTGTATGAGGTCCGGGGAGATGGACACTTTTTAGCATATAGGTTTGTGTATTTAATGTGTCGGTAGCACGGTACTGACTGTATCTATACTGCACAACCCCAATCGATGGCGCAACCCAATATACTGCGGGAGGGCTAATCAGGCGAATTGACGGGTCATCACTCACGCCATAAACGACCTCTTCGTAAACAAGATATGTATTGTAACTCCCCGCAGGAACGGTAACTTGTACATCCTTTTCTGCGACAAAGCGGGTAGCAGACACTGGTGTACCTGCAGTTTTTTCAAAAACAACCCACTCTTTGCCGACTTCCAATGGAAAATCCCATAGACGACGGGGCGGAAAATGTTTTTGGTGAAATACAGGATTGGGAAGCGGAGGGACAAAAGCATCATACGCGGATTCTACCAATGCTTGCGGGGTTTTGGTAAAATAGGTTGCCAAAATCGGGGGAATCCCAGGAAAAAAATCGGTCTCAAAATATCGAAAGTAGAATGCATTCGCTGCTAAGTGGTCAACAGTTTCAAGAATGAGCTCGTCCGGTTCTGCGGTGGTAAGGGGGCTAATGGTCATCTGTCGATGTGTCGTTCCGCTGATGTCGCGTGTGCCTCTAACACGAAGCGTGAATTCCTGATCAGTAGCAACGTTGATGTATGTCCATGCGGATCCAGTATCTGTCGGAAAATCGATAGCGTTAAACGTTCCAGTTGTATCGGGAGGTGGCAGTTTAGTCTCACCATGCGGATCAATCAGTCCTTCTTCACCACAACTACAAAGGAGTAATAAAAAAAGTATAATAGGAATAGCAGTTAGCCATCGGAAACCATCGATTTTCAGTAGTCGGTTATCGGAAAAAGAGCCTTTCTGTTCATAGGATGCTGCTTTCTGATTATGGACGACTGTAGGTTGTTGGTTAGTCCTGCAGATGGTCACTTCTGCTGATTGCTGACTGTTGATTGCTGATTGCTTATAACTCTTCATCATTTCACCACAGAGAATTTCCCAGTACTTTGGAATCCGTTCCCATCGGTAGCCCTGAAAAAGTATAGACCCGCACAAACTTTTTCACCGCGTTGGTTTGTACAATCCCAATTGGATGCGTTATTAATCACTTTAATTCGATTCCCTAATATATCGTAAATTTCAACCTTTAGTCCCCTCGGATAGAAGGTCAGATGTTGGCTTCCTTGTCCTGCCCGAAGTGGATTAGGTGCAACGGTCACGTTTCGGTTTGTGGTATTTGCGACATAGTGGAAGGTTTGTCCTTGCCATATTTTCTTTCCAGTTATACCAGAAGGCGTTTGCCCAGTAATCTTATAAAGATAGGTACCTGTTGGTGGAAATCCATTTGTGTAAAGAGTTCCACGCCATTTTTTTGCTGATTCTTGCGTCAAATTGACAGTATAATTATGTTTGTTAGGACTTTCTACTGTGAGGCGCGGCGCACCTTGCAGCAAACGTGTGCTTTGAACTTTTACATGCCACACCCCCATGCTGTGTGGTTGTGTCCTGACAAAGAAAGCAGGTGCTTCGGTTGCTGTACCCACATTCGGTGTGATACTTTCTGGGACGATACTTGGTGTTCCCATAATGCCCATCGCGTCAACAGGGACAACCGCATACGCATAGTAATAGTGGAGGTTGTTTGGATCAAAATCCTCATCGGTGACATCAATCCCGTAAAAGACGGTAGTATCTTCAAACTGCGTTTGTCTTACATCAACACGTCCGACGATGCTTATATCGTCTTCAGGAATACCGTTACCATCGCTATCGCGAGCAGCGAGAACTTCATCTACAGTTTGAAAGGGTTCAGGCATATCTGTATCACTTTCCAGTATGTAGCGTTTCCTGACGATTACAACTTCCCGAATACCGGTCGGGTCGTCAACCGTCCATTTGATAACGGGACCTCTGATGCCTTGCGAAACTTGAGCGTTTGATAACTGTCCCTTCGGTGGTACACCAGCCATATAACTCACAGAACCACCAAAAGTGCCACCGGGAATTATTACCTGTTCAACATCGGGATGCATATTGATAAGAATAAGGACAATTTCCTGAATATCTCCCCCAAAACCTGTGAACGTCATCTGCGTCTCTTGGGAACGTTGGTAAGTAAATGCCTCTCTGATTTCGGTACTTCCGTTCCGTTTTTTGACGACAAATTTGGCAGCCCATCCGCGTAAACCTGTCCCGTTGTGTCGATTTAGTTCACGCTGAATTCTCGCTTGATCGGCGAGTGTGAGGCGGCTCATATCTATCGGGGCAAGGTCAGCACCATCTATTTTGATAGCGAATTCTGGCATAACACCTGTCGGACGGAAGACAATATACCGGCATGAAAAGTGCTCTGGCATTGCTTCTGAATTGAAATCGGCACGAATCGGATAATGGGCGTGGACGTCGTTAGGATGAATGGCGACAGGTGGGAATCGGTCAGCGTTCCTATAACCCGGAAGTTCAAGATTTGTATTTGCACGGTTATGCGTGAAATAGTTCCACACCGTAAAAGTCTTGAACGCCTCTGCAAGTGTCGTGCCGTTGTCAATAAAAACATCGTAGAAGTTTCCCATTTCGCGATAACTTCCATCGGTGGCGTTTTCGAAAAATTGCCGGATGATGTCATAGCCGAACCTTTGTGCCATATACAGTGCCCATATTACCGAACCGTATTCGTGGTCACCGATGCGACTTTCAAGCGAAATATCTGGAATAAGAAACCAGCGGCGGAGTTGATGGATGTAATAGTTGTAGGAATTGGTTTCGTTGGGTTCGTCAGGGTCAGACAGATTATCTCCATCGTCAATAACACCACCGTCGTAAGTCATTACTTCTATCCACGTTGCGGATGCTTCCATGAACCATGTTGGCATATAAGCATTATAGGCAAACTGAATTCCGTGCAGGAATTCATGCGCGCAAGTTGTTTCAAGATAACGAATTCCTTCCGCTTTTCCAACATAGTCGTAAATACGGGAATTAATCATGAAATAAGGGGCCACCGTCAATGCAGTGGACAACACGCGACCTTCAAACCAGTCTGCTGTTGTGATACCGAGTGCGGGGAATGTGAAGAGATAAACATCCATTTTATGGTTGCCGCCGTTTTGCGCCGCCCAAAAATCGATGTAAGGTTTTTTGAACCCCATCAGGTCAATTTGAACGCGATATGAGCGTTCCATCGCATCCGCACAGAGATCAATATAGTCAGGCACGCCATTGCGTGGGTGAAAATCCTCAAGCGGCGGTGCGTGCGGTCCAACACGCGTGTAATGAAGTCTAAAATGAGGCGTATTGAAATGTTCTGATAATTCAATGTCTCCAAAGAAACTGCCAGGGAGTCCAGGACGCAGGAAAATTGGCTTCAGTTCCTGCCGATATTTTGAAGGCAAGTTTTGCCAATTCTTTGCAAGCGTGACAAAACTATCGGTTGCACATTCTATGATTTCTTGCTGAGTATAACTCGGTTTGAGGTTGGTAAATTTACGAGCGGTTTGGATTGCGTTTTGGAGTTCTGCGTCTGGAGGGAATGCATTTGCAACAGATGGAAATATTACCAAGAATAAGATAATGGGAATAGAAGATAATTTCATTGATTGTTTTAATGAGATGTGTTTTATTATTTGTTGCTTGTCAGACTTATAGGATTCACAATTTATTATATACGCTGGAGTGAGGAAATTCAAGGAGAAACAGAGACATTTCGAGGCTGGCATCCTAAGCAAAATGGGTGGGTTTACCATCAAGGCTGACGCGGTTCTTTTCTTCCCAATATGCCTTTAAACCTTCTTTACCTTTTTTTGCTGCCCATGTATTTAACTGCTCCCTTTCACCAACATAGTCGTAAAGTGGGACAGCCATGCCGCAGGAAGTTTGAACGAGATCAACGTTAAGGTCAAAGATTTGTCTGGCACCGGGAATAGGAGGGAATAGTGGGAAAAGAAGCTGCCATTCCGCATCGTCATTGTGGATTGCCTTGGCAGTGCCGTAGAGTCTGAGGATCAACGGGTTATCCTCAAATGCGGTAAACATAAGCGTCATCCGTGGGTTTTCCTGAACGTGTGCTGCTGTTTCATTCCCGCTGCCTGTTACGTTTAACCAAATGACGCGGTTTGCATTAACGACACGCAAGGAGTCCATGCCTTTCGGGGATAGATTGATTGTACTGTCAGCGGTTGCTGTTGCGACAAAAAATATCCTTTGATTTTCAATAAATTGCTGTAATTTGGGTGTAATTTGTTTGTATAGTTTTGACATTGGATTGTTTATTCTATAAATTAAGGGTGTAGTGCTGTGTCTAACCAAATTTTGTGGGTAAAGGCGCGATTCGGGGATCACTCCTACGGTAGGAGGGAACTCCGACTTTAGTCTCGGTTTTTTAGTGATGCCCAAGTGGTTGTTAATTTGTCGGTAGGTTGAACGGCATGTGGTTCAGCACCCTCAATATCGCTTACATATTTTCCCTCATAGAGACGAATATGGTCAAGCCAGACATCTACTTTTTCTATACCCATGATGATACCTGCGCGCGAATTTACGTCATCCACAGGCATATCAAAGGTGATAAAGAATTCCTTCCATTCTTCTGATAGATTAATTGATTTTGGCGCGTATACAGTCCACGGCGCACCTTGATGCATAATGCGCATTGTGATGTTTCTCGGCTTTTCACTTTTTGCCCACAAACTGTAGGTATAGGTAATATCTTTCTCCAGCGTGAAAGGTTGCTGATAGAGTTGTATATGTCCTAATGCATTTCCTCCTTTATTGATTTTGATATAGGCAGCATTTTTTCCGACTATCGGTTCAGCCTTATTGCCTTCTGTCTGGAAGAGAGCAGCGGCACTTTCATGTGTCCAGTGGTGCCATCCATCAAGTTTTAGGTCAAAATCACCGTTTTTGAGGATATTTTCGGGGAGTTTCTCAGCGTATGCAAGTGTTGTCAATCCAAGTAGCAATATAAGTGCAAATAGAAATGTGCAAAGTTGCTTCATTGGAGGGATGTTGCACACAGTGGTCATGCTTATCAAACTTCGGTTACTCGTGTTCATTTTCGCCTTCACCGTCATGTTCTTCACCACCTTCGCCATCATGTTCACCGTTGCTGTGCTCACCCTCTCCGACTTCGGGATGTGCAGTCCATCCGTTAAAGTCCTTACTTGTCGCGGTCAGTTCGACAGGTTTTTTCTCACCGGGTTCAAGGTCAGTAGGAGTTGTTGGTCCAATCTCTTTCCCGTTGGACAAGTGGACTTCTACCCTAACCTGTTTTAAAGTTTCGTCAGTCGTGTTTTCCACAGTGCCTTTAAAGGAATTAGATTGAGCATCGTAATTCAAGATGAGTCGCGCTCCGTTTCGGACTTTATCATAGGTTGCGTCCAGCGCAAGTTCTGTACCTGCTTCTTCTTCTCCGTCGTCCATAGATGGTTTATCACCCTTTGAACAACCGATAATAGCAACTATCACCAAAACGACAATTGCTGTGAGAATACTGTACATCTGATTCATAGGTTTTTCCTTCTGAAAGCGATAATTAGGAATTTTGTGTGATTGTATGAACATGAGAAAACCTGTGTAGTATTCTGACTTGCTTTTTCTTAGAGTTCAAAGCATATCAGATTCGTCGAAAAACCTACCGAAGCCGATATGGCTCTAAACGTAGAAATTGTAACATAACGTGAGATGCTAAGTCAAGAAAAAGGGAGCAATTGGCGTATTACTCCCTTGGAAGAGGTTGCAATGAGGCTTAACTGTCTATGCAGCGAATCAATTATGACCACCTTGGTCGTGTTCCCCACTACCTTCGCCGCCTTCGGTATTGCCTTCTCCACCTGTTTCAGCACCTTCGCCGCCTGGGCCATGTTCACTACCACCGCCTTCGGCACTACTGCCGCCGACTTCAGGATGAGCCGTCCACATGTCAAAGGATGGTCCTTCTGCCATCAGCACAATGTCCTGTGTTTCGCCGGGGGCAAGGTCCTTCGGTGTTGTCGGACCGAGTTCCGCTGTTGAGTTCCCGGTTTTTGAATCAAATAAGTGAATTTCGACGCGAACTTGCTGTAATACCGCACTCGTGGTATTTTCCACGGTACCGTTAAAAGAATTGGTGGCTGCATCGTATTTCATAATCAAACGTGCCCCATTCCGAACATTATCATAAGTTTCGTCAAGAGTGAGTTGATTTGCCGATTCTTCGTCACTTGTTCCAGTGATCATTGGATTTGCTATGTCAGTCTCTGAGCATCCAATAAAACTGGCTATCATCACGAAAATAATTGCTGTGAGAATTCCAAAATTGCGTTTCATGAGTATGCTCCTTAATAATATATTTAGTATAAGTTTACTTTGCTTAGGATTAGATTCATACCTATTGCAGCGTATATCATAATTCGTTCAACGATTATATACCGGATTTAGTTTACATTGCTGCTTGCAGGCAGAGCCATCCAATTTTCAGTTTTTGAGATGTGGCAGGGCGATAAATAGAGGTTGAAAGCCCGATGAATACCATACGCGCACCCATCGTTGATTTCCTCCAACAATAGCGAGTCTTAACAATTGAATGCCTCTGGCTTGCGGGGATTTAGGGGGTAAAAACATGGAAATAACAACTTTTGAAAAAATATCATGCAGAATACGACACGCGTATTCTCTGTTCAATTTGCGTCCATGCCTATTAATAAAATAAGGGCAGGTCGATAACCTGCCCTTTGAGTAAGAATTCCGGCAGCGACCTACTTTCCCGCGGGGTTGCCCCCGGAGTATCATCGGCGCTGAAGGGCTTAACTACCGTGTTCGGAATGGTAACGGGTGGGTCCCCTTCGCTGTAGCCACCGGAAAGGTGTATAAAAATATTTGACAACTGTATAGGTATTGAGGGGTCGGTAGAGAAAAATAAATTATCAAGCCCTCGACTTATTAGTACCAGTTAGCTGAACCGCTCACACGGTGTACACATCTGGCCTATCAACCTCCTTATCTCGAAGGAGTCTTACCAACTTAACGTTGTGGGATATCTTATCTTGAGGTTGGTTTCACGCTTATATGCTTTCAGCGTTTCTCCATTCCGCACATAGCTACCCAGCGGTGCCACTGGCGTGACAACTGGTGCACTAGAGGTACGTCCACCCCGGTCTTCTCATACTAGGGGCAGCTCCACTCAAATATCCTACGCCCGTACCAGATAGGGACCGAACTGGCTTGCGCCGTTCTAAACCCAGCTCGCGTGCCACTTTAATCGGAGGACAGCCAAACCCTTGGGACCTGCTGCAGCCCCAGGATGTGACGAGCCGACATCGAGGTGCCGAACCGCCCCGTATATTTGAGCTATCGGGGGCGACTAGCCTGTTATCCCCGGAGTACCTTTTATCCATTGAGTTACGGCCTTTCCACACAGCACCGTAAGATCACTAAGCCCTGCTTTCGCATCTGCTTGACGTGTCCGTCTCGCAGTTAAGCTCCCTTTTGCCTTTACACTCTACGCGCGGTTTCCAATCGCACTGAGGGAACCTTAGGGTGGCTCCGTTACATTTTAGGAGCCGACCTTCCCAGCCAAACTACCCACCTGACACTGTTCTCGGCACGGATTCACGGACCAGAGTTAGAATTCCAATGCAACAAGAGTGGTATTTCAAGGGCGACTCCACTGAAGCTGGCGCCCCAGTTTCAAAGTCTCCCACCTATCCTACACATGCAGCATTAAAACCCAATATCAAGCTATAGTGAAGGTTCACGGGGTCTTTCCGTCTTGGTACGGGTAACCGGCATCTTCACCGGTATTACAATTTCGCCGAGTCTCTCGCCGAGACAGTGCCCATATCGTTACGCCATTCGTGCAGGTCGGAATTTACCCGACGAGGAATTTCGCTACCTTAGGACCGTTATAGTTACGGCCGCCGTTTACCAGTGCTTCAGGTCGGAGCTTCCGGTTACCCTTCACTCCTCGCCTTAACATTTTGGCACCGGGCAGGCGTCAGTCCCTATACATCATCTTACGATTTAGCAGAGACCTGTGTTTTTAGTAAACAGTCGCATGGGCCATTTCACTGCGGCTTTTTTCGGTTTTGCGTGCGAAACGCATCATCTACTCAAAGCACCCCTTCTCCCGAAGTTACGGGGTCATTTTGCCGAGTTCCTTAGCGAGAGTTCTCTCGAGCGCCTGAGGATTCTCTCCTCGCCTACCTGTGTCGGTTTACGGTACGGTCACCAAGATTCGTCCACTCGAGGTTCTTTTCTTGGCAAGCAACCGGAACAGTTTGTATCCTAACGGAATCCTGTTCACCTCTCAGAGTGTATTGCACCGGATTTGCCTGGTGCACTCTGTCGGGCTTAACCCAGCATTTCCATCAGCTGGTAGTTCCTAATGCTTGCGTCTCCCCTAGTTTCATACTATTCATGGTGGTGCAGGAATATTACGCCTGCTTCCCATCGCCTACGCCTTTCGGCCTCGGCTTAGGATCCGACTAACCCTGGGCGGAATTGCCTTGCCCAGGAACCCTTAGGCTTTCGGCGAACAAGCTTCTAACTTGTTTTATCGCTACTCATGCCGGCATAATCACTTCTAATTCGTCCAGAGCACTTCACAGTTCTCCTTCAGTCCTACTATAGAACGCTCCCCTACCACACCCATCAAAAGATGGGTATCCATAGCTTCGGTAATACACTTAGCCCCGGAAATTTTCGGTGCAAAATCGCTCAACCAGTGAGTTATTACACACTCTTTAAATGGTTGCCACTTCTACGCCAACATCCTGGCTGTCTCAGCAACAAAACATCCTTTACCACTTAGTGTATATTTAGGGACCTTAGCTGATGGTCTGGGCTGTTTCCCTCTTGTCAATGGAGCTTATCCCCCACTGACTGACTCCCATGCTTAAGACAATGGCATTTGCAGTTTAACTGGAGTTGCTAACCTGGTGGGGCCGCGAGTCCAATTAGAGCTCTACCGCCACTGCCAAACACATGAGGCTAGCCCTAAAGCTATTTCGGGGAGAACCAGCTATCACCAGGTTTGATTAGCCTTTCACTCCGACCCACGGGTCATCCCCCAAGTTTTCAGCCTTGGTGGGTTCAGGCCTCCACATATTTTTACATATGCTTCACCTTGCCTATGGGTAGATCACCTGGTTTCGGGTCTACTCCATGCAACTGAACGCCCTATTCAGACTCGCTTTCGCTACGACTTCACATCAAAAATGTTTAATCTGGCTACACAGAGTAAGTCACCGGCTCATTATGCAAAAGGCACGCGGTCATGCATGTCACTTTCGTGACTTAGCACTACCACAGATTGTAGGCTTTACGGTTTCAGGGACTTTTCACTTCCCTAGCAGGGGAACTTTTCACCGCTTCCTTCACAGTACTTCGTTCACTATCGGTTGCCAAGGAGTATTTAGCCTTAGGAGGTGGTCCTCCTGGATTCCCACAGGTTTGACCTATCCCGTGGTACTTGGGGTATCCATCAAGAAGTGCGCCACCGCTTTCGCTCACGGGACTTTTACCCGCTCCGGTTGCTCTTTCCAGAGGCATTAAGCTAGCGGCACGTTCACTTCTGGTGTGTCTGAACCCACACCCAACGGACCCCGCAACCCCCGATATACAACGTGTTCAGACTTGAACATATACCGAGTTTAGACTGTTCCCTTTTCGCTCGCCGCTACTGGGGGAATCGAGGTTTTCTTTCTTTTCCTCAGGGTACTGAGATGTTTCACTTCTCCTGGTTTTCCCTTGTGTAAAACACAAGTAGCAGGGATTAACCTGCTCGGTTGCCCGATTCGGGAATCTCCGGATCATAGTTTATTATGCAACTCCCCGAAGCTTATCGCAGCCTGTCACGCCCTTCATCGTCTCCTGGCACCAAGGCATCCACCGTAAGCCCTTAGTAGCTTGATAAGGTGATATTTTTATATTCTACCGATTTACCCTCTCTATACAGTTGTCAAAGAACGTGCCTATTTTCAAAAGTGTTACCACTTTTGTTAGGCGATGGAGATGAGCGGAGTTGAACCGCTGACCTTCTGGTTGCAAACCAGATGCTCTCCCAGCTGAGCTACACCCCCTCGCGTACGGTATATTATCAATATACCGTGAAATCTGACATAAGTCAAACCCTTTTTAAATGGTATAGTAGTATACCATAGAATTCTGATTTAAGTCAAATTTATTTTCAAAGAACGGGATTTAATAAACTTTCAATCCCTAAGCAGATTTTAAGTATACCACATAAAGTGGTATATGTCAAATAAATTTTACAAAATTACGATGAAAATTCAAATTTCGCGTAAAGTTTTATAAAAACGAATGAAACTGTGTTGTTGTTTCATAGAAATAGAGTTTTTGGCTACTTTAAAAATGAACATCTTTTTCTCCTTTATTCTTTTAGTTGTTTGAGGTTTAGAAATTGATACGGATCAAATCCAACATCATCAAGGTCAACGACTTTAACGTTTACTGGGATATTCCCGACTCAATGTCTTCATGAGGAGTGAGTTGTTGGTCAGCCCCTTTTTAACCTTGAAATGTATCAATGGACATTTCCATCTGGGAGTGGAATTTCTTTCCAACGGGCATAGAGAACGTTGTCGTAGTGAGGATAAATTTTCCCATTATAGGTACTCCCTCCGACACTTTCTCGGTCACCTTGCTGCCATAATTTAATAAGAACTCTATCTATGAGTTCAATATTTTTTAAAGCATCATCTGGAAAATCTGAGAAGAGGTCAGGATTCCGTGCCCAAACGGGGTTTCCGAAATAATCCGCGGGCACTTCTGGATAGGGACCAAAACCAAAGGGCGAGACAGGCACATCTTTGGCGAGTTCTTCTGCCAACACAGAGTCGTCTTCTTTAGCATTGTTTGTCACATCGCTTGCTGGGGGTATAGGTTTCTCTGCGGTTGGCGTTTTGCTTTCTGTAATGGCACCGAAGTCCATCTGTTCCGATTCGTTACTGCTATCGGATACCTGTTTGGATTTTTCCGATTGGCGTAGCAGTTCTTCGGCTTTGGCAGATTCTTGTTTGTATGGTGCCATCTCATGCTCGTAGCAAAAATAGCACGAGGCAGCAACGATGGGTAAAAAGATTATACCACTGATAATCCATTTAGTATAGATGCCTCGATCCATCAGCCAACTCCTGTTTGCGTTTTGCTACACTTACACGTGCTATGTAACCGTCTCTATTCTGTTAGGCGATGGAGTTGAACCGCTGACCTTCTGGTTGCAAACCAGATGCTCTCCCAGCTGAACTATACTCCTCGCGTATGGTATATAATAAATATACCCGAAATCTGACATAAGTTAACTCTTTATCAGATGGTATAGCAGTGTACCATTAAAATCTTTGACATGATAGACATTTCCTTGTTTATGTTGCAAAGTGAAAATAAAAGTTGTACGATCCCTAATGTTAACATGGGTTTGATATAAAAGACATAAAAGTCTCCATACCTTTATCCAAATTTACGTAATGATATGATCTCTAAAGTTTCAGAGTTTCAGAGTCAATCTAAAAAGGTAGAATTTTGTGATATGCTACAGTTCTTTATTAGGACTGGCCTTACAGGCTTATTCTGACCTAAATGGTTATATACGACTCTGAAAATTTGAATTATTTTAGCATACAAAATAACAATGGTTTTAAGACGCGTATTCTGCCGATTCCGCAAGTTGTTTATAACGAACTCGCGTTAATGTTTACGCTGTTTGGTAGGAAAATTTTTAGGTGTTTGAAGGATAAAAGAGATGGGCTTACCTGGAATCGAACCAGGGACCTCGCGCTTATCAGGCGCGCGCTCTAACCTTCTGAGCTATAAGCCCCTGAGAGAAGTGAGAAAGTATGTTTTTTGAAAGTTAAATAGGAAGTCGTATATGCCTTGTAAAGTTTAGAGCGTTCTGAACAAGGAGATTGTGTGAGAATATCCTTGTTAATGCTCCTTAGAAAGGAGGTGATCCAGCCGCAGGTTCCCCTACGGCTACCTTGTTACGACTTCGCCCCGGTCATCGGTCTCACTTTAAACAGCTCCCTCCCGAAGGTTGGGTCACCGTCTTTGAATGCTACCAACTCCCATGGCGTGACGGGCGGTGTGTACAAGGGCCGGGAACGGATTCACCGCGGCGTGCTGATCCGCGATTACTAGCGATTCCACCTTCATGTAGTCGAGTTGCAGACTACAATCCGAACTGGGGCCGGCTTTTTGAGATTTGCTCCACCTCGCGGTTTGGCATCCCTCTGTACCGACCATTGTAGCACGTGTGCAGCCCAGGGCGTAAGGGCCATGCGGACTTGACGTCGTCCCCACCTTCCTCTGGCTCGTCACCAGCGGTCTCTTTAGAGTCCCCAGCATTACCTGATGGCAACTAAAGACAGGGGTTGCGCTCGTTGCGGGACTTAACCCAACATCTCACGACACGAGCTGACGACAGCCATGCAGCACCTGTCATAGTGTCCCGAAGGAAAACTATATTTCTATAGCGGTCACTAAGATGTCAAGCCCTGAAATAAGGTTCTTCGCGTTGCTTCGAATTAAGCGACATGCTCCACCGCTTGTGCGGCCCCCCGTCAATTACCTTGAGTTTTAACCTTGCGGCCGTACTCCCCAGGCGGGGTACTTAATGCGTTAGCTACAGCACAGAGGGAATCAATACCCCCTACACTTAGTACCCATCGTTTACAGTAAGGACTAGCGGGGTATCTAATCCCGGTTGCTCCCCAAACTTTCGCGCATGAGCGTCAGTCTTAGACCAGAAAGCCGCCTTCGCCACGGGTGTTCTATACGATATCTGAGCATTTCACCGCTACACCGTACATTCCACTTTCCTCTTCCAGACTCAAGTGAAGCAGTATCAAACGCAATGGCTCGGTTGAGCCGAACCCTTTCACGTCTGACTTACCCCACCGCCTGCGCGCGCTTTACGCCCAGTGATTCCGGACAACGCTTGCCCCCTACGTATTACCGCAGCTGCTGGCACGTAGTTAGCCGGGGCTTTCTACTACGGTAACGTCAAAACCGTTGCGTTATCAGCAACGACCAATTCATCCCGTAACACAGAGGTTTACGACCCAAGGGCCTTCATCCCTCACGCGGCGTCGCATCGTCAGGGTTTCCCCCATTGCGAAATATTCTCGACTGCAGCCTCCCGTAGGAGTTTGGGCAGTGTCTCAGTCCCAATGTGGCTGACCATCCTCTCAGACCAGCTACCCATCGTAGCCTTGGTGTGCCGTTACCACACCAACAAGCTAATAGGACGCGGGCTTATCTCCGAGCGGCAGCCGAAGCCACCTTTCATTCGGCCGACCGAAGTCAACCGGATCGTATTTGGTATTAGCAACCCTTTCGAGTTGTTGTCCCCATCTCAGAGGCAAATTGCCCACGCGTTACTCACCCTTTCGCCACTTTCCACCACACCGAAGTGTAGTTTCTCGTTCGGCTTGCATGCCTAATCCACGCCGCCAGCGTTCGTCCTGAGCCGGTATCATACTCTCCACAAAAGTATTGAAGTACATCTTCAAATAATTGAAGCGCACTCACAAGCTATATAATAGGCACGTCACGTTCACTATTTAACTTTCAAAGAACAACTTTACCTTCCTAAAATTGAAAGGTAATGTTAATTATACACTTTAAAAACTTCTTTGTCAAATAAAATTGTAAAAAAAAAGCATAATTTTGACAAAAATTATGCTTTTTAAGGAATTTTAGCGTTTTTATCGCTTTGTGAGCAGTATTAGGTGACTACATGCAGTGTTCAGTAGTTTCTAACGCGTCCCTTTAATCGTCTATAATCTCCGTTTCAGTTTGAACGTCTACAGTCTCCCTTTCAGTTAAAACCTCCGTTTTAGTAGTTTGAATATTAAAACGCTGCACATTATCTCCTTCAAGCAGAGACGGATCTAAATCTAAATCCGTCCCGACGATCACCTGGACTGGAACGTTATCTCCCCGATCCTTTGCCTGATTGAGCAGTGTCAGCACACCCATCAATTGTCGGCGATTTTCTTGCTGTTCCTCAGGCAAAATCTCAATCCAGACCTCAAAAAGCGCAGTCAGGTCGTCAAGTTCAACAGGACCACCAGACATCTGCCGTAGCCTATCCATTATTGCGTCAACTTCGGATGATTGACCGTATTTCTCAGCGAGATAAGCCTGTGCCTTTTCAAAGTCTTCCTCTTCAGCATTTTCGTTAAGAAGTGATTTAACTTCTTCAGGTATCCCAAACGCGGAAAGTAATTGTGTCGGGTCAAATTCGGATTCCTCTGTTTTTTCAGCAGATGCTTCCATGTTTTCTGTGGTATTCGTTGACTCAGATTCACCTACAGACTTTGAATCAACCTTAATATTCTTGTTCACTGATTTTGGTGATTGTGACGGTTTAGACTGTTCGGAAGGTGTGATTGTATCGCTTTCGGAGGCAGCTTTAGACGGTGTAGTGGATTCGGGGGATACCCCGATGTCTGATGCGAAACGTTTATAACTTCGTTGTGAGAAAAAATAGGTGCCTGCTACAAGAAGAACAGCGATAATTACTATACCTCCAATTACTTTGAGATCGAGTTGTTTGAACATTGTTTCTCCTTTTCTAAAGTGGTTAATCTACGCTGGACGTGCCAAAGTATAGCGTCTTTTAAACACACCTCAATACATTAAAATGTTCCGAAAAATTGTATCAATCTATTGGAGGGTTTTGCTACACCGTCGCTATGGTAAGGAGGAAATGGAGTTCAGCGTCTGCGTCAACACGTTCGCGCATGTCTATTCTGATAAAATACTGTTGACGTAAACACCGATACCAGATAGGTGCGATTGTCCTTACACTATCGCTTCATTGAGTTTTTTTATGACCAATCAGTTATGCTCTTTCCACTTGATTCTGATGGATCAACGTATTTAGCCAAATCACGCAACGCAATGACGGTACAGTCTTTGTCACGAAGATAATCCATATAGGTTTTGAACTGTTCAGGTGAGACATCAACCCATGGATGTTCAAGCGCAGGTACACCGTGAAACGTCAGAACGGCAATTTTCCCATCCTTTGCTTGTTCAATTCCCCAAACCAAATCCTCAAATATATAGTTTGGACCGGGAACGCCTGTTGATGGGATGACTAACGGATGATGGACATCTGGATCGTAAACCGGTCCACGCCCACCCTCTAAATCATAAGGAAAATCTGGTCCGACACCACGTCGTGCAAAAGGATACCCTTTTTCTGTCAATACCTCTATCGCTTCAGGTCCGCGACTATCTCCAGGATAAGCAAATGTCTCTGGAATAGGGATTTCATACGCCTCACACTGATTGTCGATATGTATCAATTCTGCTAAAAACTCTTCTTGTGATAGTGTGTTGATGTTATTATGATGTCGGGTATGGTTCCCGATTTCAAAGCCTTCATCGTGTAACCAACGAATTTCTTTCCATGTAACATAATTATCTTTGTTGTTGAGAAAGCCGAGGCCTTCTGTAATGAAAAAAGTTGCCCCAAAACCGTAACTTTTTAACAGAGGCGCAACATAATTATAATCTGATTTGTTCCCGTCATCAAAAGTGAGGACAACTAATCTATCTGGAATAGGTTTCAGGACTTCAGTTTCTGGTATCTCTTGATTTTGCATTTGCTTCTTTGGTCCTGTAAAGCAGTTAGGAAGGTACTACTATCCACCGCCGATAGCAGGGAGGAAGTGGAGTTCAGCGTCTGCGTCAACGCGTTCGTGCATGCCGACTCTGGTGACAACACCATTGACATAAACACCGATACTGGGATGGATGCGGTCCCCGTCACAGAGTTTCGCTTTTGTTCCTGGGTAACGCGTCTCAAGATTGTCAATGACCTCTCGGATGGTGGCACCGGGAATTGTGACACTATCTTCACCGTCTGTTAGGTTACGCATGAGGGCAGGGATGGCTACAACTGGCATTGAGGTAATTCCTGATTAGATAGGCGCGATTTGGAACCGCGCCTACAGATATATAGAAATTGAGAATACGATGACTTATATTTTGCCCATCGCTTTCAAAAGACGGTCAGGCGACATTGGGAGTTCAGTCATGCGGATACCAATAGCATCGTAGATAGCATTGGCAATCGCAGCCGGAGGCGGAACAATCGGCACTTCACCAACACCGCGCACCCCGTAAGGATGCCCGGGATTCGGGACCTCTACGATAACAGCGTCAATCATCGGCAGGTCTAAACAGGTCGGCATACGATAATCAAGGAAACTGGCGTTTGTCATTGCGCCTTCTGCGTTGTAGATGTATTCCTCATTCAATGCCCAACCGATACCTTGAACAACACCACCTTGTATCTGTCCTTCAACGTAACTCGGATGGATGGCTTTTCCAGCATCTTGCGTTGCGGTGTAACGTAAAATTTCAACCTTACCGGTTTCTTCGTCCACTGCCACATCAACGACGTGGGTTGCGAATGCGCCACCAGCACCTGCAGGATTCATTGTGGCTCTACCAACAACGGGTCCACCAGTTTCACCAAGCCTTGCAGATAGGTCTCGAAAACTAATCTGTTCCTCTTTACCGTTAATAGATGAAAATTCCCCATCAATGAACTCCACATTAGCTTCATCAACATCCCAGAGTTTTGCAGCACGCCCAATCATCTGTTTCACAACATCTTGTGCTGCTTCATAGGCGGCATAACCGGTCGCGTAAGTTGTACGACTTCCACCCGTCACGGCAGTATAACCGATAGAATTGGTATCAACAACGGTTGGATTGACTGATTCTGCAGAAATGCCGAGCACTTCCGCTGCTTGCATCGCAATTGATGCACGGGTGCCGCCGATGTCTGTGGAACCTTCAACGAGGTTAACCGTGCCATCAGGGTTAACATTAATTGTAACGCTTGATTCCAAGCCGATGTTAAACCAGAAACCTGAGGCGACTCCGCGTCCATGATGTTTTTTGCCATTTGGCGCGGTGTAATGCGGATGTGCTTTTGCCGTCTCGACCGTTTCTATGAAGCCAATGCGCGGGTAAACAGGACCGTCTGCGCGATGGTCTCCTTCTTTTGCACCATTCATAAGACGAATCTCAAGCGGATCTATGTTCAGTTCTTCCGCGAGTTCGTCAATGACAGTTTCTGAACCGAAAGCTGCGTTTGTTGCACCTGGTGCCCGATAAGGAGCGGTTTTCGGTTTATTGACAACAACGTCGTAGCCATCAATTAAGACGTTTTCAGTGTTGTAGGGTGCGAAGATACACATTGCACCAGCACCGACAGGCGAACCGGGATATGCGCCTGCTTCAAACACCATAGATGTCTGCGCAGCAGTAATCTTACCGTCTTTGGTTGCGCCCATCTTCACTGTGATATAAGATGCGGGTGTGGGACCGGTGCCTTCAAATACATCGGCACGGTTCATGAGGACTTTGACAGGTTTGCCAGTTTTCTTCGCAAGTAGTGCGGCAACAGGTTTAATATAAACGTTGATCTTACCACCAAAACCGCCCCCAATCTCCAGTGGGACAACCTTGATTTTGGAAATAGGGTATTGGAGTATCTCGGCAAGTTGTTCACGGACGGTGAATGCGCCTTGTGTGCTACACCATACCGTCAACTGCCCATCGGGATTGTAAAGTGCTGTTGCGTTGTGTGGTTCAATATAACCTTGATGGACAGTGCCTGTGACAAATTCGCGTTCAATAACGACATCTGCCGCATCAAAACCTTTTTCAATATCTCCTTTTTTGTGTTGGAGATGACTCGCGACGTTGCTCGGTTTATCCCCTGTTTCGCCAAGTGAAGATGTTCTCAAGTTTTCATGCAGTATAGGTGCATCTGGTTCCATCGCTGCGCGGACTTCTAATACAGGTGGCAGTACCTCATATTCAACATCAATCAATTCGCATGCCTCTTCGGCAATATGCGGGTCAGTTGCAGCAACAGCGGCGATGGCGTGTCCTTTATAGAGCACTTTATCGCTTGCCAAAATGTTATCACAGAGATATTTGAGATTAACTGCGCCTTCTCCAAGGTCTGCCATTTTATCTTCTGCTGTGGGTAGGTCTTGTGCAGTGACAACGCCTTTAACACCGGGGTGTGCTTCGGCGCGGCTTGTGTCAATTGAGACTATTCGCGCATGGGCATGTGGACTCCGTAGCACCCTGCCGTGCAAGAGTCCAGTAATCTGAAAATCTGCCCCATAAATTGCCCTACCGGTGACTTTATCCACGCCGTCATGCCGAATAGGGCGAGTTCCGATAACTTTATATTCTTTCTTTTCAGACATAAGGACGCTCCTTCTATGTAGCTGCGGCTACATCAAGTACAGCACGAACGATTTTGTCGTAACCGGTACAGCGGCACAAGTTTCCAGCTAACCAGTATCGGACTTCGTGTTCTGTTGGATTCGGATTTTGATCAAGTAAGGCTTTTGCACTCATAATAAAGCCGGGTGTGCATATACCACACTGAAGTGCGGCGTTTTCGAGGAAGGCATCTTGGATCGGATGCAATTTATCTGGGTCAGCAAGACCTTCAATGGTTTCAACAGATTTGTCATCAGTTTCTACGCCGAGAACAAGACATGAATTGACAAGTCTGCCATCAAGGATAACACTGCATGCGCCACAATTTCCGTTGTTACATCCCTCTTTTGCACCAGTGAGGTGGAGTTCATCTCTGAGGACTTCCAGTAGACTTTGCCGAGGTTCACAGAGAAATTCCACCGCTTCACCATTGATTGTGGTTTGAACGTGCGATTTTCTCGCCATAGTATCGGTTTCCTTTCGCATTTAGTAAGTCGGAAAATTTTCTTTCCGATAGAGATATAAGTTCATGAATTCCGTTCCGAACTCTTAATAAATATAATCGGTCTTGCGAATAATAAGTAAATTATGCTGCGTCCCTGACTCTTTGGATTGCTCCATTGAGTGCACGTCGCGTCAGGACACCAACGAGGTGTGTCCGTTGTTCGGCAGTGCCGCGCATATCGCTAATCGGACGGGCGATAGCTTGTGCGGCTTGTGCTGCCTCGTCAATAGCGTCGTCAGAAATTTCTTTCCCTGCAAGTAGCACGCTGGCTTCTTCAGCAAAGAGAGGCGTGGGGGCGACAGCACCGAGCGCGATGCGGGCAGAGATAATACGTTGTTTTGCTTCATCTAATATTACAGCAGCACCTGCACCGACAACCGCAATATCCATTTCGTTGCGCGGGATAAATCTGAGATAGTAGGAGCTGGAATTTTGCTGAGGTGTAGGTATTTTTATAGAGACAAGTATCTCACCTTTTGCGAGTGCACTCTGTCCGGGACCGGTGCAGAAATCTTCAACAGGTATTTCGCGTTCTCCGTTTGGTCCAGCGATGACACAGGTAGCGTTTAGGACAATTAGCGGTGGTATACAATCAGCAGCAGGCGAAGCGTTACAGAGGTTTCCTCCTACCGCAGCACGCCCCTGAATGGCGGTACCACCGATAATCTTAGTCGCATCTACTAAACCTGGATATGCCTCGCAAATTGCATCCACAGCATAAATCTGATAACATGGCACCGCTGCGCCGAGGGTCAATCCTGTTTCCGCGTCATAGTCTAATACGTTAACTTCGGGGATGGATTTGATGTCTATCATCCAGTCAAGCGTTCTTCTCCCCTCTCTTGCTTGAACGATGAGGTCGGTGCCGCCAGCGAGGATTCGGGCTTGGTCACCTTTTTCGTCAAGCAATGTGACAGCTTCGGATACCGTTTTCGCTGCGATATATTCAAATGCTTGCATAGACACAATCTCCTTTCATTTAGATATTGGATAAACTGTCATTTTAATTAGATTATACCACATATACGAAAAGATGCAAGTTTTTTCGTTAGTGTCAACCTACATAAATTGGATATTTTTCAGAAGTTATGCTATTCTTTAAACAAGAGGAGGGAACTATGCGAAAAATGTGGATAAAACGCGTTGTACAGATTTGCGGATGTGTTGTGCTGTGTTGTGTTTTTGCGTGGGCGCAAAAAAATGAGGAAACGGTGAAGGAAGGCATTACTTTGGCTGACCTTGGTGTGACATCGGAACAGAAAACCCAAATTGATGCAATGTGGAAGCTGAAACGAGAAAAACATATACAAGCAGTCAAAGACTTGAAAACATTAAATCGATTTGTAAAGGATTCGCTTATTAGTGAGAAGGAGATTCAGGAGACACTGAAGAAAAATCGAACGAAACGGAAAGAGATGCAAGATAAAATTAATAAGGCAGAAGAAGCGTTAATAGAGGCTTTGTCGCCACGGGCGCAACTCCATCTGACAGTTTTAGGTATTTTGGATAACGGGTTACCTCGTAGGACGATGAGAACACAAGCAGATAAAGCGGCAGCGCAAAAAAATAGCGATGTTCCAACTCCTGCTGAACAATCGCAGAACAAGACATCGCAATAAAAATGGTGGAGGATACCAGACTTGAACTGGTGACCCCTTGCATGCCATGCAAGTGCTCTCCCAACTGAGCTAATCCCCCACTTGATTCAACTTTTTAATGATAACATATATCTGCATAAAAAGCAAATAAATTTAAGTCTTTCAGGAAATTTATGAAAAATAGTGAAACTGATACATTTTTTTATTTTGCGGATCAGCCGGATAGTGAAGTTGGACTCGCCATCGGTGCGTTACTTATTGCACAAAGCGAATACCCGGATGTTGATATTGACGACTACCTTCAGAAGTTAAATGAAATGGCGAATGAAGTCCGGGAAAGAATTTCTGAAACAGCACCGCCTCACGAACAGATTGCTGAATATAATCGTTATTTCTTTACGGAAAATAGGTTCAAAAGAGAGATTGTGGGTTTTTATGAACCTGCTAACAACTACCTCAACGATGTGATTGATAGAAAAACCGGAATAGATGTAACGCTCTATGTATTATACATTGAAATCGGCAGAAAAGCAGGATTACCACTTTCTGCTGTCAATGTGCCGTCCCACTGTATTGTCAAGTATAAATTTAAGCATTTCGATATTTTCTTAGATTTAGGTGACGAAGGCAGGATTATATCAGAGGAAACACTCCAAGAAAAATTAGAAATTGTATATGGTGAGGAGGCTGACCTGCAACGTAGGTCGCTCAATGAAGATGCAAATAAGGAGACGTTAGCTCGAATTTTACGGAATTTAGCGCGGATATATACCGATGAGGATGAGCACGACAAAGCGATTCAAGCACTCAAACGGATCACCTGGCTTACACCACAGTACATGACACCTTACCGTCGCCTTGGAAATCTCTTTTATCAGGTGGGCAGTTATAATGAAGCATTGACCGCTTTTGAGACATATTTAGATGGTATAGAGAGTCCATCAAACGAAGAACATGTGATTGAAAATATTCGGACGCTCCGTAGGATACTTGCAAAGATGAATTAGAGGAGTTCCTGATGATAACCAAAACCGAAATTGCTAGCGAAAAATTAAATCCTAATTCTCAATTTTTCGCTGTTGTCCTCGCGCCAACCAATGAAGAACAGCAGCTGCTCTTCACGCTTAAAAACCTTGGTAAATTACCAGAGGGGTTTGATGGTCAGTTGTTTGTGCCTTTACTGGAACACCGCAACCCGAAAATTCGATGTCTCGCTATAAAAAACGTAGGAAAGTTAAAAGACGAACGTTTTTTAACGAAACTTGTTGCGTTTGCTGAAACCGAGAAAAACACGGTCACTCGCCGTGAAGCGGTATCAGCGATAGGAAGACTCAAAACAGAAAACGCAATTCCTATTTTGACTCAATTTACCCTGGATACTGATCCAAAGATTATACTGCAGGCCATGCGGGGATTGCTTTACTTCAAAGAACACCCTGACGTAAAAACCGCGTTAACCTCACTTGCAGCACATCCTAACGAAATGATTCGAGAACAAATTGCGAGAGAACTGAAGGACCGTGGGCAGACAGAAACCTCCAAAACACGAAACCATCCTGCCAGTCCAGAAGCGCTTAAAAATGTAATGGTATGTGCCGACGTTCAGGATGTTTTAAAAGTTATTCCAGACGAGTCAGTCCATCTTACTTTTACATCTCCACCGTATTACAATGCGCGCGACTACACCATTTTTCCGAGTTACGAGGCGTATCTTGATTTTTTGACTACCGTATTCAAGGAAACGCATCGTATTACTAAAGAAGGAAGGTTCTTTGTTCTTAACACGTCACCTGTTATTGTGCCACGCATTAGCCGCGCTCATTCCAGCAAGCGATATGCTATCCCTTACGATATTCATCCGCGCCTTACTGAAATCGGATGGGAGTTTATTGACGACATCGTATGGGTAAAACCAGAATACGCCGCAAAGAATCGAAACGGTGGATTTTTCCAACATCGTAAACCTCTCGGTTACAAGGCGAATTCAGTCACTGAAAGCGTTATGGTGTACCGTAAAAAAACAGACAAGTTGATTGATTGGAATCTACGTCAGTATGACGACGAAACAATTACCGCAAGTAAAGTTATGGGTGAGTATGAAAAAACGAATGTTTGGCAAATCAATCCAGCTACTGACAAAGTCCATCCCGCAATTTTTCCGTCTGAGTTGGCTGCGCGTGTTATTCAATTTTATTCTTTTAAAGACGATCTCGTTTTTGACCCATTTGGTGGGAGCGGAACTGTCGGATACGTTGCCCTTGCCCATGAGAGAAATTATTTTCTCTGTGAAAAAGAAGCAGAATATATTGAACGTGCTGAGCAGATGCTTGATACCTCCCTATTTTCTGACGTAAATCCCCGGATACTTTCGCTTACTGAATTAAAATCTGATATAGCAAAGGAAACTCAAAAACTATGACTGTTACTGGTGTTGTAATCAAAAACATAATCCGTAAACTCATCACATCACAGGATCATCGTTCTGAAGTCCTTTGCTTTGATTGATGCCGAGTTCTTGCAGTATGCTGTTAGCTTTTTCAAGCGCGTTGCCTGTGCGAAGTTGGATAAAAAGGATGTGACAGTTGATTGGTACAAAGACGAACTCCTTTGTTTAGATTCACTATCTAAAGAGGAAGTCGCCATTCATTCTGGTCTAAACATAAAGACAATCTCAAATATATACAATTCGACCCGCAAGGAAATTGTGTTGGAAGCATCTTTGGAACATTACGAGGCACTTTGTGAAGTCATCAACAATTTGACTGAACAAGATGATACAAACATAACGCTCACAATAAAATTTAGAGAAGTCAATGTTGATTTGAATATCAATGAGAGTTTGATTGTTATCAACACGCTTGCTGTCAAACGTTCTGCCCTACGAGGCGGACTATGGAGTACTTTGGGAAAACAGGTTGAAAAGCCCTTGATGATAACACTTTGTGCGCTTTTCCAAGTCCCGATAAAGTGCTTTGACCAGAAGAATCTCCCCGAGTCGGAACGTGAATCTGATTTTTATCTGTTTGACGAAACAGGGAAAGATTATCCTTGTGAAGTCAAGTTGATGGGAAAAGGCAATCCCGAAAGTGCTGATGCTGTATTCGCTCGTGGTAGTCGTGTCCTTGTTGCCAACAAACTCTCTGACACCAACAAACAACAGATGGATAAAGATGGTATTCTCTGGGTAGAACTTCAAACTAAAGACGGATATAAACGATTTGAACAAGTGTTAAAAGCACTGTCAATCCCTTGTCAACCTTTTACCGGAAATCTTGAAGAAACGTTAGAAAAAATTTTATCTCTTATTCTTTCCGATGATGTTCAAGATTCTGTAACCCCAGAAGTGGTTTTACAAGAAAGTTTATTTAATGACAATTCCGATTCAGAATTACTAATTGAATTTGAATGAAAATTTTAGGTATTGATACTTCAACTCCTATCGGCAGTGTTGCCCTCATAGATGACGACAACATAGTTGCCGAACACACCCTCAATATCGTCCAAGCACACTCATCCAGACTCATGCCCGCAATTGACACTGTTTTGAAATGGGGAGAAGTTACGCCAGATGCCTTAGATGGTTGCGCTGTGGGTATTGGTCCTGGATCGTTTACCGGTGTTCGCATCGGGGTTGCAACAGCGAAGTCTCTCTGCTATGCAGTTGACAAACCGATTATCGGTGTGTCAACTTTAGAGGCTATTGCATATAATCTGCGGTGGACAGATGGGTTTGTCTGTCCGATCCTTGATGCTCGACGGAGTGAGATTTATGGTGGTGTTTTCCACGGTGGTGCAGAATGGGAACGCCTCACCGACGACCTCTGTCTACCAATTGACGCGTTCTTAGACGAACTTGAGAGTCACGTCTCACCGGATTCTGCTATTACCTTTGTAGGGGACGGACTTGTCACTTATCGGGATGCTGTCCGTGAAAGACTTGATGAGACCGCCCGCTTTGCAGATACAATTTTTAATGTGCCGCGCGGCGCAACTGTTGCGAAACTCGGCACACAACACCTGAAGCAAGGTAATAGAGACAGTTATTGGACTTTAGTGCCGAACTATGTTAGAATCGGGTTGTACTGATGATGGGTTCATGTATGATGGAACGCGCGCTTACCATGTAAATAGGAGTGTCAGCACTTTAGGAGACATCAAAAATGAAAGACCTACAGGTGCCAGAGTTCTCAACTTATGAGGAAGAAGCTGATTTTTGGGACAATTTAGATACTGCCGATTTCATGGAGGATGCTGGACAATTGTTTCGCTTTGAAACACCGCATAAACGCGCGATTCGCGTTGCCATACTTCCAGAAGTTGCTGAAGAACTCAGCCAAAAAGCACAAGCACAAGGTGTATCAATTGAAACCTTAGTAAATACCCTTCTAATTAATCACATACGGGAGTCAACGCTAACGAATTAGATGAACCGTATTCTAAAAAACACATCTACGCTGTTTAGCGCCCACCTTATTGGCCGCCTCGGCTCACTCGTCATAACGCTCTGGTTGATGCCTCGTTTTTTTGAAGATAGTGAATTGGGAGGCTATTTTGTTGCAATCGCCTTAACGAACCTCATTGCGATCCTGACAGAACTCGGTATACATAACCCGTTGATTCGGGAGATGACACTAAATCTCTCCCAAACGCGGCATTATCTCGGCAATGCCCTCCTCGTCGGCCTCGTCTTGTCAGTTGTGGCGTACTCGCTCATGATTATCAGCGGTGCATTTCTGGGATACGCCTCAATAATCGTGGCGATGATAGCCTATTTGGGGTTAGCGGAGATTGTTAATTCCATTGCACAGTTCTATAGATGTGTCTTTCGCGCACATGAGGAGATGAAATATGAGGCGTTGACGGTGGTTGCCGAACGCGGTACTTTTTTTCTTATCGGAGGCAGCGCAATTTTGCTTGGATTTGGGATTGTGAACGTATGCCAGGCGATGCTGATAGCAAGTTGTATTAACTTGATTTTGAGTATCGGATTTACCCGATACCGTTTCACACCGCTCCGTTTTGAACCGAGTCGTCGGATTGTAGTGATGCTAATGCAGCAGGCACTTCCGTTTGCTATTGGCAATCTGTTCCACCTACTCTATTTTCGGATTGATGCGATTATGTTGTCAAAACTGAGTCCGTATGGTGTAGATGCAAATACGTGGTATGGTTTGGCGTATACAATTGTCAATGCCTTCACAACTTTACCAGGTGCGTTTATGATGGGTGCAATGTTTCCAGTGTTATCCCGTGCGTATGAAAGGGATCGGGATAGATTATCAGACGCATATACATTCGGTGTGCGGTGGATGGTGATATGTGCCGTGCCGTTAGCAGTTGGACTTGCAATGCTATCCTACGAAATTACTGCTGCGTTGCTTCCTACCGATACGATTGAGGCTAAGAATACCATGAAAGAGGTTGCAATTGCACTGCGATGGCTAAGCGGGTCGGGCGGTTTGATCTTTATAACAACTGTTGTTTTGACGATGCTGCGTGCTGCAGATAAACGTCGGGCGTTTTCAGTTCTGATGGGAACAACAGCACTTCTGAACATCTGTCTGAATCTGGTGCTGATTCCGCGTTTCAGCCACGTGGGGGCAGCGATAGCAATGGTTATTAGTGAGGTTTATCTGCTTGTCGTAGGGTTTGGCTATATTTCAAAACGGATTGCTAAACTTACTGAAATAGGCTTTATTTTTAAAGCCATTATTCTGTCTGCTGCAATGGGAATAGGTTTGGTGTTGTTGAAGGGAATTTTGTCTATTTGGATTCTGATTCCGTTGGCAATGGTGTTTTATGGTGGTGGGATTTTTGTTTTAGGTGAATTTCGGACAAAATTTGAGTTTGATTGAAGATCAGAATTTACACTTCCATAGGGAAAACACTTGCATATATTAAGACAAAGGTGTTAAACTACATTTCAACTAACCGATTTAGAGACTAAGGAGTTTTTCATGAGTGTTGCATACACATCGACAATCGCCGAAATAATCGAAAAATTAGAATCCGGTAATCCACTTCCGCCGCTTGTTCCAGAGAAAGCATGGAGCAACGAACTTACAGACGCACTGTTAGCCTTATCGCTGGAAGCCCTTTTTAAAGGGCAATCGCTGAAAGACGATATTTTCGGCGGTGCTATGAAAAGTGGTTTGCTACTTTGGAACGATGCGTTGGACGATTCCCACGACGTATCACAAGAATTAGGTAACAACACTGGCAGTTATTGGCATGGCATCATGCACCGCCGTGAACCTGATTATAGCAATGCGAAGTATTGGTTCGGTAGAGTCGGCACACACCCGATTTTTCCTGAGCTTCGGGAATGCGCTATCGCACTTTTCAAGGGAACATCAAATCCATCGGATGCACTTGCGCAGATCGGACAAGCCATTGAAGCGCAAGAACATTGGGACGCATACCAGTTTATTGATTGGTGTCAGGCTGCAGAAAATGATCTATCTTCAGATACCACTGAATTCTTGCAACAGGTGCAGGCAGAAGAAATCAAATTGTTACTCGCGTATTCCTACCGGAACGCCGTTTAAGGTGATTTACTCGATGGTAATAGAAACTTAAAGGAGATAAATGATGTTATCACGAAATAACATTGTGGGGATAAGCGGTTGGTGTTATCTTCTAACTGTCCTCATAAGCATGCTACTTTTGGCTTCTTGTGTGCCTTCTACCCTTAATTCCTCGGGACCAACACGCGTTCAAGCGAGCGGCGGATACGCTGAAATCAAAGCAATTGAGAAAGACCTATCCACCAGCAGCGAACCAGTTACTGCTGAGATGTTAATTGAGAAATCAAGGGCTTTTATCAAGACACATCCGAAATATAAACAGGTGGATGAGGTCTACTATATCCTCGGTTCTACTTTAGTTCAATTTGATCGAACTGAAGAAGGAATCTCGGTATTAGATGAATTGATTAGATATTATCCACTTGCTCCGTCCGTGGGAGAGAGTTTGTTAACATTAGGGTTAGCTTACGACAAAGTTAGCAAACATGATAGAGCCGATGAAGTTTACAGAAAACTGGTTAATAACTCAAAGTACAATGGAAGCAAACTCGCCGAAGCTGCACAACAACTATTAGAAGCAGATAAAACAGACCGAAAAGGGGCACTTGAAGGGTTGTCTGATAGTTCCAACTCGCCTAATTTTGTTGGTCAACCTGCTTTAGATTTTCAGGTAAAGGATCTGAATGGGAAACCACTATCGTTAGAAAAACTTAAAGGGCAAGTTGTGCTTCTTGATTTCTGGGCAACGTGGTGTGGTCCCTGCCTCACTGAGATGCCAAACGTGAAGCAAACATATCAAAAGTATAAAAATCAGAAGTTTCAGATTATTGGTATTAGTTTAGACAACGAAAAAGAATCGCTTGAGGCTTATGTTGAAAAAGAAGAAATTATGTGGCCGCAGTATTACGATAACAGCAGACAGATTTCCAATATGTACCAGGTTAGAGCCATTCCGTCTACTTTTCTGATTGATGGTGACGGAATTGTCCGCAAAACGAACCTTCGCGGAAATGCGCTTGAGACTGCTGTTGCTGAACTTGTCCGGGAAAATATGGCACGGTGAACAAACTAAACGAATGAGCGAGGTAAAAGAACTTCAAACTGTTTCACAACCAGAGGAGGTATATGATGTTTTTCCGAAATCAAACAACGTTCAATCATCAACAAAATACAAGTTTCTTTGTTCGCAATCTTAGTATTTTGACAGTCGTTGTGCTACTCGGTTTTTGTGCTAACCTTATCAACGCTGATTCGGCACAAACAAGTACAAATGTAAATTCAGCAAAAATAGGGTTCAAATATCAAGAAATTAAGGCAATTGCTAAAAAACTCACTAATCAAAGTGCGCCAGAAGAATTAGAGAAGTTAGTTGAAAAGTCAACGGATTTTATTGCAGCGTTTCCGGAATACAAACGTGTGGATGAAGTATACTACCGTCTTGGCAACGCCTTATTTCGATTGGAGCGCGTTGAGGAAAGTATTAAAATTTTTGAGGAATTAGACAAAAAATATCCAGATGCGCGTTGGGTTGCCCCGAGTCTGTTAGAATTGGGTTTGGCTTACGACAAACTCGATAAACATGATAAGGCAGATGAAGCCTATAACAAACTGATCAACCACCCAAAGTATGGTGATAGATCGTATGCGCAACATGCCAAAAAGATTCTTGAACAGGATAAAGCCTTACGAAAAGGTGAATTACCCAAACCTCCTGGTGCAAGTGCTACACCTATAAGTGAATTGGTCGGTAAACCCGCCCCAGATTTTCAAGTAAAGGATTTGAAAGGTGAAGAACTCACCTTAGAAAAATTCCGGGGACAAGTTGTGCTTCTTGATTTCTGGGCAACGTGGTGCGGTCCCTGTATTAGGGAAATGCCAAACGTAAAGCAGACTTATAAAAAGTATAAAGATCAGAAGTTTCAAATTATCGGTATTAGCCTTGATAGATCAAAAACAGCACTTGATACGTATATTGCAAGAGAAGGACTTGCCTGGGTCCACTATTGGGATAAAAGTCAAAAAATAACGACTCAATATGGGGTTCGGGGAATTCCATCTACCTTTTTGCTTGATGGTGAAGGTGTGATCCGTAAGACGAATCTCCGTGGACGGTCGCTTGAAACTGCCGTTGCTGAATTAGTAAAGGAAAATCTGGCCAAACCTGCGGGTGCCGGTCCGAAGTCAATACCTGCAGCAAAACTTACTAAACCGAGTCCTGCTCCTCAAAAAAGCGAATCGCTTGAGTCTCTCAAAGCAAAAATGAATGAATGGGTTGGTAAACCCGCCCCAGATTTTGAGGTGACAGATTTGAAGGGTGAAGAACTCACCTTGGAGAAATACCGGGGACAGGTTGTGCTTCTTGATTTCTGGGCAACGTGGTGTGGTCCCTGTCTCACCGAGATGCCTAAACTTAAAAAGACTTATGAAAAGTACAAAGATCAGAAGTTTCAGATTATAGGTATTAGCTCAGACAAGTCAAAAACACCACTTGAAGCTTATATTGAGAAAGAAGGACTTGGCTGGATTCACACTTGGGATGAAAATCGTAAATTGAGAAATCTATACGGGATAATAGGAATCCCAACAACTTTTTTGATTGACGGTGAAGGTGTTATCCGAAAGGCAAGTCTCGGTGGTTTTGATGTTGAAACTGCTGTTGCCGAATTGGTACAGAAAAATCTGGCAACCCCCTACCTACCGAAAAAAAACACCTCCGATTCTCCTTTAGATACTAAAGCGAAAGAAATCATTGATGCTGCTGTTGCTGCACATGGCGGATTTGAAAAATTAGCAGCAGTGAAAAACATTGTGATGGAATCTCACAGTTTTGAACACTTACCGGACGGTCATGTGCAAGATGAGGGACAGAGTAAAACCTATTATTACACTAACAAATTTCGCAACGATTGGGACATAAGTGACAGTGTAGAAAGTTTAATCTTTGATGGTGATTCTCTGTTTCAGCTTACCAATGGAGAGGTCAAACCAATTCCGCAGGAGAAGGCTAAATCTTTTGTTGACTACTTCAAAGATAGTATTTTCCGAGAACCGATTTGGCTTCTCACAAAACTCTCACAAAACGACGACATTCCGGTTCAATACTTAGGGACAGAGGATGTCAAAGGTGTCCCCGCATTTGTGCTTCTTGTTACGCAGCCTTCTGGAAAAGAACTCAAAATCTTTATTAGTAAGGAAACCCACTACGTAGTGCAGTTCAAGTATAGTATTGATATGGGAAGAGAAACGGAAAACGCAGAAACGGTTTTTGAGGATTATCGTGATGTGGATGGTATTAAAATCGCCTACCATCGGACTACAAAATCCTTTGAACACCGGGAAACTTTAATCACGAATGTTAAATTGAATACAGAAATTGACGAAGCACTGTTTCGTCCTATAGAGTCAGATGAATAGCCTCCAATTTTGTAATCCCTATTTTCTTATAGCGGGATCAGAAATCAGCAGACGAAACGACATCTGACCAAAGGAGAAAAATATGGTTCGCATCAGTTTAATTGCAATGCTAATTATCTGCGTGTGTATTCTCCTCAGTATTCCGACAGCAAACGGGCAAGAAAAGGACGTTATAAGTGTGGAAATAGAGGGCATTGCAACGGCAACGATTCGAGGTGAAGTTGTTGAAGCATCACCTGAACAGATACCAATAGAAGATGTTAACGTTACAATTGTTAACACCAATACAGGTGAAGAATATACTATGACAACCGACATAGACGGTGCGTACGTAAAGACAGGGATACCTGCAGGTCGCTATACGACTATTGTGGCTAAGAAAGGGTACGGTAATCGGATCGTGAAACCTAAGGTTGTTGCAGCTGGCGGTGAAAATTTTGGCCGGATTAGGATGAGAAAAAACGAGACAATCATCACCTTTTTTCTGGATAATTTTTTCACATGGCAACTTCTTATTGGTTTTGGTATTGGCTTTCTTGTCGCGTTAATCTTAAATCCCCGTCGATCCGGTGCTTGAGGTAAACAATGGCACACGTCACTTTGAAAGATGTTACCAAAATCTACGACGGTGATGTCCTTGCAATTAAAAAGGCAGATTTTCAAATTCCGGATGAGTCGTTTACTGTGCTTGTCGGACCTTCAGGGTGCGGTAAATCAACAATCTTACGGATGATTGCTGGGTTGGAGGAGATTACCACGGGTGACATCTATATTGATGATGAACGCGTTAACGACATCCCGCCAAAAGAGCGGGACATCGCCATGGTTTTCCAAAACTATGCGCTTTATCCGCACATGACAGTGTATAAGAACATGGCGTTCGGGTTGAAATTGCGTAAGTATCCGAAGTGCGAGATTGACCAACGCGTCAATGAAGCAGCAGAGATTCTTAGTATTTCCCACCTATTGAACCGCAAACCGAAACATCTTTCTGGTGGTGAGCGCCAACGGGTTGCAGTCGGCAGGGCAATCGTTCGGCAGCCAAAGGTATTTCTGTTTGATGAACCTTTGAGCAACCTTGATGCGAAGTTGCGCGTACAAATGCGTATGGAAATCAGTCGTCTGCATGATCGACTCAATGCAACGATTGTCTATGTCACGCACGATCAGGTTGAAGCGATGACGATGGGGGACCAAATAGTCGTTCTCAATGAGGGGAAAATCCAGCAAATTGCTGATCCAGGAACACTCTATCACAAACCCGCAAACCAATTTGTCGGGGGTTTCATCGGTACGCCCCCGATGAACTTTATAGATACCGAGATTGTGAACAATGGCAATTCACCGAAACTAAGGTTTGATAGTTTTGAAGTGGAACTGAATTCCTACCTTCAGTCAACTCTCAGCGAACTTTCCAGCAACTTGGTAACACTCGGCATCCGACCAGAGGATATTCATGTTAGTGAAAATGGCAGAAATCAGGTTTTAACACAGGTAGAACTTGTTGAGCCGCTCGGAAACCATGCCCTTCTGTATCTACGGACTGAGAAAAATAACTTTGTTGCGCAATCTAATCTTGTCGATTTACCACAGCATAATACCCCTTTGACGGTCAATTTTGATATTGACAAAGCACATCTATTCCACGCAGCAACAGGTGAATCGTTGACAGCAGCGTAACATATCGGATGGAACAGAATAGGGATAATCGCAGCAGTAACGATATCCCATCATCCATAACGACAAATTACCAAGACGAAAATCACTTCTGTCGCTTAAGACTGCCCCACGTAGTTGTTAACTTCTTCTTTACCACGACATCAATCTTCTGGTTCGGATGATTCGATAAGAGATTCATCGTCTTCATCACCGAGTCTACGTGCTAATCCAAATGGTGTGTAACTTGCCTTATACCAATTCTATGAATTATAGGACTTACGCATTTTTCACGATTTTTGCAATGATTATGATTAAAATGGTGTAATTTCAGCAGAATTCTGAATTATCAGCGCGTTCCAAAACGCCAAATCAATGGTATGAATCATGCAGCCTGCCAACAGCGCATGCTGCCAAAGGCATTCCCCGCCTACCGTTTGTGCGTAAGTCCTGGAATTATTTACAAGGGAAACGTTGGGATGAGATTGTGCGTTGGGCGGGGTTTTAGATTAAAGTCTACACACCTATTTCAATTCACAAAAATGTTGACATCTAATCATATATCCTATACAATTTCATTTTAAAATTAATCTCATAATGTGACATATCCTGCTTGCTGACATTATGAGGCATGTTACAAGTTGCAAAAAGTAAAAGAATTGCCTAAGGAGGCGGAAATGGCAGAACGAATAAAAATGGGTTTAGTCGGATGTGGGGGTATGTCCGGTGCTCACATGAACGCTTATCGCGAGTTGTGGTCAAAAGAGGTTCGAGAATTTGATATTGTCGCTGCATGTGATATTGACAAGGGTAGAGCTGAGGAGCGTTCGAATCAGGCACATGAGTTCCAAGGTGGTACAAAACCTGTTGTTTATACCGAACTTGATGAGATGCTTGATAAGCACCCAGATTTAGAATGTGTTGACATTTGTGCGTTGCACAGTGCGCACCATGTGCTTGCCGTGCCAGCATTGGAAGCAGGCAAACATGTTATTATAGAAAAACCTTTTGGTATCACGATGCGTGCATGCAAACTGATGATGGAAGCAGCAGAGCGCAACAATAAAATAATTTCTGTTGCCGAAAACTATCGGTTGAGTCGTATGGAACGTACACGTAGTTGGGTAATTGCGCAGGGGCGCATCGGTGAACCCCGTATGTTCTTCTGGATTGAGGTTGGCGAGGCATTAGGCAAATGGGGTTGGCGAAACTTCAAAATGGATGCCGGTGGTGGATGGGCATTAGACGGTGGCGTGCATTTTACCGATCTGATGCGATATATCCTTGGTTTGGAAGCCGAGGAAGTTTACGCTATCAATAAGGCGTACGAACCTTACCGTTACGATAATGCTGGAGAACGTGAAGGCGGTTATTCGGTTGATGTGGAAGATGCTATGATCGCGACAATCAAGTTTGAACAAGGCGTTACCGCGCAATGGACATGGGTTGGTTCCGCGCCTGCACACGGTTTTGGACAAAAAGTTATATACGGTAGTGAGGGTGCACTTGATTGGGGTAGAGGTTTGGTGCCACGCGGTGGTGAGGCAATTTCCAATGATGATTTACAGAAGGAATTCACTGATAGCCTCAGCGATGATGAAAAGGAATATTTCTTCCCTGCTGGCATCGGTAATACGGTGGCAATTGAGTTGAAATATTTTGCAGACGCGATTCGCAGCGGTGGCAAACCGGAAGTAGATGCTGTGGAAGGAATGAAATCTGAAGCGATCTGCATGGCAGCCTATGAATCTGGATATTGGGGTCGTCCCGTAACAATTGCCGAAATTGAAAACTGTGAACTGGAAGGCTACCAGAAGGAAATTAACGATCATTTGGGAATAAAATAGCAAAACCCTGACGTTTTTCCAATGTCACACCATTTCTAAGTGAATATTACATTAGATAGGCGCGCTTTTCAGGCGCGCCTTTGTCAATATCACAGTTTTAATTGGATATTATATTCCAACCTGAATACATGAATTTTAGAACCAATTTAAAACGCGATTATTGAAGGAATATTGCGTGAAGACAATTCTATCGCAATTATCACTTATCGGATTACTTGCAACTTTTTTTGTGATGTCTTCGTCCGAAATTGCGTACGCGTTTGATAGTGAAGATAGAAGTTTTATTTACGAAAGACGTAATGTTTTACGTCGAATTAAAAATCTACGAGGGAGGCGTCAAGGTTTCATTTTTGGTATCGGCACTGGTGTTGGCACTACTAATTTTGAAGCACCACTTGCGGAGTATTGGGGAAACGCTTACGAAGGTAGTTGGCCGGACCCGCGTGCCACGGCGTCTGCCTTCGCTACAGAGCTTAAGGTGGGACACGGATTTACAGATCAGTTTCTTCTTTATTACACCAGTCGTATCTCGTGGTTACCACTATCAAATCTCTATAGGGACGATATGATTGCAAACGGAACTGCTGGCGTTGGTATGATGCTTTATCCACTCCGCAGTTCAGATTTTTATCTTGTCGGTTCCGTCGGTCTTGCTGTTCTTGTGGCTTACCAACCTCCTTTTAAATTGGACAGGGCGCGGCAAACTGGGCTTGCTGTATCTGGTGGTGTTGGTTATGAACTTCTGCGGCATCTAACCATTGACTTTACCATGAATTTTGGGAATGCTAATTCGACACAACTTGATGAAGCGAATGAGATAACACTTACGAACGAGATTGTCACTTTTTTAGTGACTGTTAACCTCATTTTCTACTAAGTGGATTTGACAAGAAAACCAGGGACATTCAGTTTTCGGATTTTCTTTATAGTGGATTCTACAATTAACTTTACATCTGAAATGTAGGAGGGAACTCCGATTCCCGACTATTAGTGGTTTCGTCGAGATTCGAAGACCGCTCCTACAGATAACCGTCGACTGTAGGAGGGAACTCCGATTCCCGACGGGTCGCGACCAGGAGGTCGCTCCCACAAGAAGAGACCTTTTAAGAGAAATAAGAACTATAGGAGAATTGAATGTTCTGCAAGAAAACCTATGCCAACAATAAGAATTGTAAAACCTGCTACAACCCTCTGGCTTTTCATAATTGTGTTAGCATTCCTCCAGAGTTGCGGGAATGATGAGGAATCTACAGAACGGATCCGATTTACCGAATTTGTGCTTTTCCCGACAGCACCTTACGTCAATAAGTCGTACATAGAAATGGTGCCGGAAGATGAAGTCGCATCTTTGGAAATTGATTTTGCTGCTGAAATCGCAGCGATTCAAGAGGTATATAGTGCTTTCATAAAAGCCTATCTGAAAGAAGATATGGCAGCACTCGTCAAAACATTCGACACAGCAGCAGGAATTGAATATGGCACCTCCACCGCTAATGTTTACAGATGGAATAACATTCAAACTTATATTGAAGCGAACTGGGAAAAGTCGGACTGTGAAGGCAACCGAAATTGGGAACTAACAGATTTCTATATTCGTTCCAAGAATATAGAGGTTCCTTGGACTGAAGCAAGCGCACAAGGACCTATGTTTTATTACGATCCGGGCACTTTCCGATGTTATACGGGGACAGGACAATTTTACCTAACTAAAAAATCTGACAAGTGGCGTATTCATCAGATTGACGGAGCGAAATACTTTACGGACTCAAAATATAAAGCACCTTGACATTGACTGAATCTAACCAGCAACATCACAAAATATCTTGCTAACCTATCACAAATATTACGAGGAAAACATGCCAAAACCAACAGATATCCGCATCCTTGAAGTTCAATATAATTTTGAAGAACATCAATACCGTACTCCACTGAAATTCGGAGGCGTGCCAACAGATCACTGTGTCCTCTTTAACGTGCGGATGCAAGTACAAACACGTGACGGCAGAGAAGCAGAAGGCACAGGTTCTATGCCCCTTGGTAACGTCTGGGCATTTCCGCCGCGCTACGCGCCTTTTGACCAAAGTCTCGCTGCGATGATAAATCTCGCTGAATTGGTAGTTGATGCAACACAAGATTGCACGCTTTGCGCGCACCCGCTTGAACTCTCTGAAGTCCTTGAACCTGAATTCTTACAAATCGCAGACGAATTGTCTCAGACGATGCAGCTTACATCACCGATACCGAAATTATGTACTGTTGTCACAACAAGTCCGATAGACGCTGCAATTTACGATGGGTTTGGAAAGGTAAACGGTATCAATAGTTACAACGGATTAGATGCAGATTTCATTGAGGCAGATCTGTCGCATTTCTTGGATGGTGAATTCGTAGGAAAATACCTTGATCGATATACAACACGACACCCACAGCCCAATATGCCGCTTTATCATTTGATTGGTGCGCTTGACCCACTTACGGAAGCAGACATTACTGAACGTCTCAACGATGGATTACCAGAAACGCTACCGGAATGGATTTTTGCCGATGGGTTAACACATCTAAAAATAAAATTGAATGGTGATGACTTGGAGTGGGATGTGGCACGTGTTCTTGCAATTGACAAAATCACTGCAGAAACACAAGCAACGCGAGGCGTTAACACTTGGCATTATTCCGCTGATTTCAACGAGACATGCCAGGATGTAGAATATCTGTTGGAATTTCTTAATCGGATTAGAGAAAGTGAAGCGCAAGCGTTTGAACGTCTTGCGTACATTGAACAACCGACTGACCGTGACCTTGAGGCGCATCCAGAAAATAAGATGCACAAAGCTGCCGAGATAAAACCGGTTGTTATTGACGAATCGCTCACTGACTTTGAAACTTTACTATTAGCACGCGATCAAGGGTATTCTGGTGTTGCACTTAAGGCGTGTAAGGGACAGTCACAGGCGTTATTGATGGGTGCCGCTGCACAGGAGTACGATATGTTCCTTGCCGTACAGGATTTGACGTGTCCGGGGGCATCGTTCTTACACTCTGCTGGACTCGCTGCGCGCATACGCGGTGTCACGGCTATTGAGGGGAACGCGCGTCAATTCTGCCCAAGTGCGAATGATGGTTGGGAAAACGCATATCCAACTATCTTCAACATTACCAATGGCACTGTAGGGACACAAGTGCTTACGGGTACTGGACTTGGACATTGACATTTAGTGGTCGTTATCTAAACTATCATTGGGCAGGTTGAAAAGTAAGTTAAACTTTTGCCAAAACGTCTTGAATGATCATTTCGGACGGGATGTGTTTTTCTTCAGTTCTCCCCATTGTGTTTGCTGCTTACTTTTTGGAGATACCGGTAACGCACTGCCACTAATCCAATCTACCCAATATCCCTCCACTTGGGCATCTCCTATTTGGGTTATTTTTTCTGTGGCGATATGATACTTATAGATATTTTTTGTAAGGTTTACCACAAAATTAAGTTTGTTTAACTCAATTTCATTCGCACTAAAAACCACGGATTTGTCATTATCCATCCAATCAACTCCGGTGGATTTCAAATTCTCTGGTATGTTTAACGCCTGAATGTTTTCACCATTCCGATCACATATCATATACTGGTGTGCCTTATGGATGTGGACTATACCCTTACCTAATTGCTGACTTATAAACTCAGATTGTGTATACAGTATTTGTTGACCATCTGACGACCATCTGGGACGTGATTGAACAATGTTCCTCACTCCCTCCGGCCCAGGTAAAAATTGGCCTGCATTATTACCATCCGCGTCCATTACCCCCTCCTGTGCCGGTAAGAGTTGGCGTGCGTTATTACCATCCGCGTTCATAATCCAGAGATCACCATTGAATGAGAAGACAATCTGTTGTCCATCTGGCGACCATTCCGGCCAATGTGCACTTATCTCAGAGATCTTCCTGATTTGACCAGTTTCTAAGTTCAAGATGTTAATACTTTTATTTTTACCTTGATTTTGATATCTTACAAAAAGAATCTGTTGTCCATCAGGTGCAAATGATGGATAACGATCCGATTCGGAACCTGGAACTGGAGCAGTAATTTGCCTTAAATTTGTGCCATCGGTATCCATTATCCAAATACTACTAACGGAACGATTGGCATTAATGAAGCGGTTTCTTTCAAACACAATCCATTTTCCATCTGGGGACCATCTTGGGTTGCCTGTAATTGATTTTTTGATCAGTCGTGTAAAGTTGCTGCCATCATCGTCAATAACAAATATTCCTGTATAAATCGAATCAAAAACAAGTTTAGCATTACCGGCAGTTGAAAACATTAGAATGAAACAGAGGTATATTATAAGTGGACGCATTTTTGTTCTCCTTCAGGAAACTATGAGACTGGTTCTGAATTCCCCGATTCATTAGTCTCTGAATCAGCGACAGTGATATTCGTGACGACATTTCGCTGTTCCGGTAGTCGAACTGGAAAATCGTTTATTTCTTCATCAATCAACTCCCGGACCATCGTTTTGACACTATCAAACGGGATACATTCTAAGACGATGATAGCGCGATGTTTGGAAGGTGCGATGTTGTACGCCAACCCATATTGGATCCCGAGTAGTATTAACTCTGGTTCGACGTTGATAGAAATTTGTCTACGTTCTTGTTCTGTGATGAAATAACTATCTACAATAAAGTGTGTATGAATCCACGCTTCTTTTTCTTCAATAATCTTCATAATCGTACTATAGCACGAAAAGCAATAAGAGTCAACGTTGGGGAAGGGTTATTTCTTCATTTCTGGACTCGGACGGACTACTCGAAATCCGATCGTATGCGTTGAATCTAAAGGATAGAATTTAGACCTTAAGCCTGAACGGAGAAACGCACTGCCGACATCCCAGGCCCCACCGCGAATGGCTCTTGCACGTAAGACATCGCGGAAACGGAGGTTCAACGGGTTTCGTTTAACATCTTTGCTGTTTTGTTGGTAAAAAGAAGGGTTATATTCATCAAGACACCACTCCCAAACGTTTCCAGCAAGATCGGCAATTCCATTTGGAGATGCGCCATTTGGGAATTGCCCCACTGGTGTTGGTCGATTGTAACGGCGTGCAAAATTCGCATGGTATCGCGCTTTTGGAGGATCGTTACCCCACGGGTATATGCGTCCCTCTGTGCCACGCGCAGCGCGTTCCCACTGTGCCTCAGTTGGCAAACTTCCGCCGATCCATTCTGCAAACGCTTGTGCGTCAAACCATGTTACACCAACAACGGGTTGTGTGTCGGCGTTGAAGTTTTCATCTTTCCAAGTTTCTTCACCTTGATGCCCGCGCGGTGTAGGACGTCTTGTTGCCTCAATGAAGGCACGGTATTGTGCGTTAGTGATTTCGTATCGTGAGATTTGGTATGCAGAGAGATGAACGTTGTGTTGTGGAACTTCAGCGTCAAAGGCGTATTTTTCGAGCAGAGAACTTCGCAATTTGGCGTCTGTATAGGCGGCTTCTGCTTCCTCCGGTGTTGATCCCATAAGGAATTCACCTTCTGGAATAACTACCCATTCTATGGTGGCGAGTGTCTTTTCAGCGGCAGGACTTAATTCGGCAGTACCGAAACTGCTCCAAGTGCTAAGCAGAAATACCAGAATCGTAAGGCAGACGCATTGCATTCCAGACAAAATCCTTTAATTTTCTTTAGATTTTTCTTCAAAATTGAAGTTTCTGATAGAAAATCTGGTCCATACTTTATCTAAATTATCACCGCGATGAAAGGAACCACCGTATGAACCAACACTATAATGTTCGCCAGTTTCAGTTCTTAATTTTTGTACTATTTCAAAAATATCTTTTGCATGACGCGTACGTTTAGAATCATCTTTAACACGACATCGTAAAAGATGCGGAGGTTCAGAGTGATCTTCATCATATATCAGATAAGTATATCCCTTTAAAATGTTTTTGAGAATGTCTACAGAAGTATCATTGGATATCTTAGGAAAACAGTTTTCATTATAAGTTGGGGAACTATAATGAGGTAAGAGTCTTATAATATTCGGGTCCTTCCGGACAATTTTAGAAATCTTTACAGCCGCGTCCTGCAGAGTCTTTTCCAATTTCTCACGGGGAATACCTTGTAGTTGTTCATCTCGGAGAGTAGCAATGAAAATCCCCTTGCTTAAATCCATCGGCAAACCCTCTTCTTGTTCAATGCCATTTCGAGCGTAACGCACCCGTCCGAAGAAACTCGGACCATGCCCTTGCACACTAAGTATTTCTACTCGAAGGAACTGAATGAATTTATAATCTGGTAATTCCTTTAAGTCAATGATTCGTTTAACATATTCACCCATTGGTAACTCCTCATTGATGGTAGATGCTAATCAAAACTGGTAAATTCTACATCAAAACGATTCTTAACACAGGATGCTGGAATATGTCCGTGAACAAGAATCTCTGCATCCCGTAGTGCATTAACTAACGCTCCTAACTGGGGCGTGAGATTGGGCACACAACGCTCCCCTGGTCCTGGTGGTTGAGGTCGTCTACCTACCTGAAAATCCGACATGTTTTGCGGATCAACTACTCCGAAAAGAAAATTTGGAAGTCCATTGTGTTGGTAAAAGGAAAATTCTTTTTCAATATCAGTAGGGTCCTGTAAACTCAATGCGACTTCCTTGATTGGATCTAAAAGTTTGAGGTCCGTTGGTAATGGATTTTCAATCTCTATTTCGTAAACGTAAGCTGGATTATCTTGCGTCGGTATATCAATTTCACCTCTCATCGCATAGTCCCAAGCCACTGCATAGGAACAAGTTAGTGAAATATAAGGACTGTTAGCAGTGCTTGTAGCAATATGATCAATTAAGGCATCAGTTGTTGGAGTGGTTTGAGGTGATCTCGCTGTAAAACCTACTTGACGAGAATCATTGACATGCCAATGTGTTCCAACTCCAGACCCTTTATAGAATGTAGCCATAAACAATTTCAGAAAATTAGGTAACTGGCATCATCAAAAACCGCTAATAAAACCAGCATAGATACCGAATCCACAATCAAATTTGAATATCTATATCTTACCATGCTAACAAAAACGTGTCAAATTTTGTAGGTAGACTCGAAGAAACACGATTTTGGCTTGATGCTTATAACAAATTCTGTTATATTAAAAAACAAGCAATTTGTCGGATTAAGGGAAACCTACACTCAACCTAATGCACAAAACTAATTCTAATAAACTGGTTGTCGGTTCTTTGGTTGCCGAGCCTGGAACACGGGTAGAAGGACGTTTGTCCGTTGGCAATATGCCAGATGGAACACCGATTCGTGTGCCTGTTGTCCTCATCAACGGAAAAAAATTGGGGAAAACTCTCTATCTCCAAGCAATTAGCGATGGAAATGAACTGAACGGCATTGCAGTTATCCATGAAATCTTAAGCCAGCTTGATCCTTCAGAACTAAACGGTAGACTCATTGTAGTGCCGGTCGTTAATGTTCACGCTTTCCATGCTAAGCAAGCGTATAGTCCAGTTGATAACGTAAAAATGAACCGCTGTTTTCCCGGACGATCCGATGGCACATCAAGCGAACGTATCGCGTATCAGTTGTTTGAAAAGGCTATCCGCAACGCTGACTACTGTATAGATCTGCATCAGGGCGGTGTTCAACCGATGATTGATGAAGTACGCGTGCGTGTTGAAAAGAAACATCAATGTCATAATGCCTGCCTTGCGTTAGCGCGTGTTTTCGGTATCGGTTATATTTTGGACCAAAAGGGACCGAAAGGACAACTAGCACAAGCTGCACCGGATATTGGAATACCGACAATTGACCCAGAGCTCGGTGGCACACACGGATGGGATACCATTAGCATCAATAAGGGTGTCCGAGGCGTGCTAAATGTGCTCAAACAGTACCAATTCATAGACGGAACACCTGAAATTCCCGACCATCAGATTGTTGTCAATAAATTTGTGTTCATCCTCAGCAATAAAGGTGGCTTTGTATACTACAAAGCAAAATTGTACGATAAACTTGAGGCACGACAACCGATAGCCGAAATCCGTGATGTGTTCGGACATGTATCCGAAGTTGTTCGTGCTCCTGAGGAAGGTATATTTTGGTCTCACCCTATTTATCCGATGGTTGCGAGCGGCGGTATTATTGGAAAAATAGGAACACCGATTAGTTACCTCTGAAATGGTTTGCGGCAATCGGTAAAATAAATTATTTTAGAAAGTTGATTTATGGTAGAGATTAGAATTAACGCTACATTCCCGAACTGTAGGAGGCAACTCCGATTCCCGACGGCTCCTAAATTCTGTCGCGATTCGGAGATCGCTCCTACAGAGGAAATGTAGAATTATTTCTATAATTCACTATAAATTGGGTTTACAAAACCCTCTTACATGAGAACGTATGCATAAAGAAAATAGAGAAAACTTCATAGAGCAGATGGATTCCGGTAGTGTGGCAATCTTTGTCAGTGCTCCTGCTGCAATGCGGAATCATGATACAGAACACATTTATAATCCTGATCCGAATTTTTATTATCTCACAGGTTTTGAAGAACCCGAGTCAATTTGTGTTATTGCGCCTGACCATCCAAAACATCAATATATCCTGTTTGTGCTTCCCAAAGACGAAAAAGCCGAAATTTGGAATGGTAAACGGGTCGGTGTCAAAGATGCCTGCGCGCACTACGAAGCAGACAAAGCGTTCCCGATAGACAAATTTGACGAAAAGATAGGGAGATACTTAGAGGGTGCTGAACGGCTCTATTATACACTTGGATCCGATTCATACATTGATGCCAAAATCCTCGACCGTTTCAAGCGAGGTGTTAAATCACGTATTGGCACTGGAAAAGGAATTCATACGCTTATTGACCCAAGCCCGATTCTCAGCGAAATGCGATTAATCAAGAATGAGGAAGAACTACAGCGTATAAGACAAGCATCAGATATTACAGTTGATGGGCATATTGCTGCAATGGTCGCAGCGCGTCCAGGTATGTACGAATACGAATTGGAGGCAATTGTAGACGCAACCTTCCGTAGCATCGGAGCAAACGGCACTGCTTTCCCAACTATTGTGGCAAGTGGCGGAAATGCAACAACGCTCCATTACACAACCAACGACTGCCAAATCGAAGATAGGACGCTCGTTCTCATTGATGCAGGTGCAGAATATAAACGCTACTGCGGCGATGTAACGCGAACTTTTCCTGTCAACGGCACTTTTACCGATGCACAAAAAGAGATATATCAACTTGTTCTTGATGCACAATATGCGATTATTGACACGATTCGTCCAGGTGTCTCTATTGATGAGCCACACCAAAAATCTATTGAGTTATTGACAGAAGGCATGCTCAGCCTCGGGCTTCTGAAGGGAAAAACGAAGAAGTTGATAAAGAAGGAGAAATACAGACAATTTTATATGTATCGCGTTGGACACATGATCGGATTGGATGTGCATGATGTTAATTGCGTGCGCGACGCAGAGGGTGAGTTCAAAACGTTTGAACCGGGGATGGTCATCACAATTGAACCTGGACTCTATGTTGCGGAAGGCACAAAGAAAGTTCCCACAGAGTACCTCGGCATAGGTGTGCGTATTGAGGATGATATTTTAGTCACGGAATCTGGTTGCGAAGTACTAACAGATGCTGTGCCGAAAGAGATTGATGCTATTGAGGAACTGATGAAGCAAGAGTAACTATATGCCGTGTTATTTGTTGAAGCCATAAACCTATGAGAAATTACCAGCTTTATCTCAAAAACATTGATGAAGCAATGAGCTCAGTCCAAGCATTTGTTAAAGAAATGGATTTTAATGTGTTCTTGACAGATGATAAGACATCTTCTGCTGTTGTCTATAAACTTGAAATTATAGGAGAATCTGCTAAGAATATCCAGATACGACAAAGATACTCTCATGTTCCGTGGCGGTAGATTTCAGAAATGAGTGATTGGCTTATACACAACTATTTTGATATTGATTATCTAACAGTTTGGAATACTGTTAAAGATATGATTCCACCGCTACAACCTATCATAGCGCAAATACTTGAAGATATAGAAAAAACAAATAATAAATAAGATAACGTAAGTTGGTTACATTTCCCGATTAAAAGTTGAAAAACGACAAAAACCGTGTCATAATTGTTAATGGAGAAGATAAATGCGTAAAAAATTAACTGGGATGAATAAGTATCAGAAGAAAGCACATCGGCGGCGTGAAGACCGCTTGCGCGGTGATGGTGTAGAATATTACCTTTCCCTCGCCTATTCTGCTGACCCGGAAGATCGCGCGCTGGCGATGGAAAACCTTTGTCCATGTCACGTTCGGAAACGAATTGATGCGGTCTGGGTGGCGTTATATAAAGGATTAGTTGACCCAGACCTACGCGTACGTCGTGCTGCCTGGCATACGCTGGACGATGGTGGAAATCCAAACGATTCGCGGCTGGAACCGCTTCTTCAAAAGATTGCGAAAACAGAAACTGACCCGACTTTACGTCAACGCGCACTTGACCTCATCGAGGCAACACAAAAGGTAGAAGAACAGAAACAGGCACTCTTGGCACAAAAAGCACACACCTTTTCTGGACGATGTGATTGGTGTGGTACATCAAATGTGTCAGTCAGTTATGATTATGTAACAGAATTTGAAACCGATGGTGCTAAACGTTTCGCGTTGGTCTGTGAGGCATGTGATACCGTATAATTTTCCCTACAATAAAAATTACAAAAAAATGAAGAAATTATAATTCCGATACAACTAATTTAGTAACATCTGCGCAAGGTGGATATTTATGATTCCAGATGATGTTTTTGTGCACAAAACAGTAGAAGGCGATGTTGAGGCATTTAACGAATTGGTTAATCGCCATCATACCAAGATTTATGGGCTTGCATACCGCATGCTTGGTAATACTGAAGATGCCAAGGATGCTACGCAAGAGACGTTTTTAGAGGCTTATAAGTCAATAAAAACGTTTCGATTCCAGTCACAATTCGGAACGTGGTTGTATACGGTAGCTCGAAATACTTGCAATCAATATATCCGAAAAGCCAAATCCCGTAACAGAATGTTGGACGCTTACACCGAAGAGACTGCGGCGCGAGGCATGACTGAAGAACGAGAAATTCCCGAACGGACGGCGATTAAGACTGAACAGCGTGAGGTCGTTCAAGCTGCTATTGACCGACTGCCGCCGAAGCAGCGTGAGGTCGTGACGTTATATTATATGCAAAACCTCAAATACAAAGAGATCGCTGAGATTCTTGATTGTTCCCTTGGGACTGTCGCCTCAAGGCTAAATAAAGCGATACAAAACCTCAAACCGAAATTGAAAAAATACTACTTTTAAAAATTTTGGCTGCTCCTTGAGCAAATTCTTAACCCACTAAAAGCGAGGATTGTTATATGAATTGTGAACAGACTCGTGAAAACTTAGTTTTACACCGTGAAAATCCTATGTTGAAAGGATCGGAACGGCGCAAATTTTTACAACATCTGCGCAGTTGCCAGGCGTGTCAAGTCGAATATGAAGGATTATGGCAGACGGCAACAGTGCTTGGCAACCTTGAAGCGCCGGAACCGCCCCCTGAATTGCTCGGAAATATCCAACACCAAATCCGAGAAGTCCATAGAAGGGATCGTACCGCTTTCTTCGCGGATCCTATCTCTTGGGTTTTCGGCAAGATGAAGTTAAAATTTTCTCCACAAGTTGTGAATTATGCCGCCATGCTTTGCTATCTAATTGCATCAGTCTTCTTAGTTAAACTTGCGTTCTTTTTAGATACCCCGAAGCAGGCAAACAAACCAGAACAAAATTTTGGTTTAACTGCAATGGAAGAAACACGACTTCAATACGTGCGAATTGCCCCGTCACCTTGGGCGTCGTTGAAGGACAAGAATACTAAAACTGATGAAAGACATTCTGCGCAAATATCAAGTGAAAATCGCATGGATTTTTCCAACCAATTCGTTGGCATTAAGACATCAGAATTGTGGCATACTCGCGCTATTAACAATGTCACAGAAACCGTTGATGTACATTTCGCGAAGACTGTAAGTAACAAACTCGCCCTAATTTGGAGCGACATCAAAACAAATCTATAGAGGGAAGTGTATTTATCTGATATTTCAAATTTATAAAGGTAGTCACAAGTAAGAGGCACAATTAGTTGTGCCTCTTTTTTTATGGTGAAATATTGGTCTGGATAGGATTGTTGATCTTCTATACCAACAAAGTACATTCTACTTAAAAAGATTGCCCCATAATCCATTTTGCGATAAAATATATACGAATATCTACAGAATCAAAACTGCAATATCGGACATAAAAATTGACACAATCCTTACTTGAAGTTTCTAATTTAAAAACAGTATTTCCGACAGACGGTGACTTTGTAAATGCTGTAAATGATGTCAGTTTTTCTATTGAACGTGGCAAAACGGTTGGCATTGTCGGAGAAAGTGGTTGTGGAAAAAGTATCACGGGACTTTCTCTTCTCCAACTTGTGCCGAATCCTGGCAGGATTGAAGCGGGAAAGATTCTTTTCTACCGTGATGACGTAGACGAACCATTAGATATAGCGCAAGTTTCACCGAGAAGCGAGTTGATGCGTCAGATTCGTGGTAACGAAATCGCTATTATTTTTCAGGAACCGATGACATCGCTTAATCCTGTCTATACTGTCGGAGATCAGATCACTGAGGCAATTGTGTTACACCAAGAAAGTGATCATTCGACTCTTACACGTTTCGGTTTACAAACAACGCCAAAATGGGCACGTGAGCGCGCTATTGAGATGCTTGTACGCGTCGGAATCCCAGCACCTGAACAGCGTATTGACGAATATCCACACCAACTCTCCGGAGGTATGCGGCAACGCGTGATGATTGCGATGGCACTTTGTTGTGCCCCCGCTCTCCTCATCGCTGATGAACCGACTACGGCACTTGACGTTACGATTCAGGCACAAGTACTCACACTCATGCAGGAGTTACAAGCGGAAATTGGAATGGCGATTATGCTAATTACACACGACTTAGGAGTTATTGCCGACATGGCAGACGAGGTAGTCGTTATGTATGCTGGGCGCGTTGTTGAAAAAGGTAGCGTTGATGATATATTTTATACCCCTTTGCATCCCTACACACGTGGCTTGCTCAACTCCATTCCAACACTCGGTGGTAGCCAGCAAAAAACGCTGCCCTCTATTCATGGAAACGTGCCGCACCCGTTAGCACTTCCTGCAGGATGTTCTTTTCAACCGCGATGTGCCGAAAAAATGCCAATTTGTGAACAGATGCCTAAACTGAATATGGTTGATGTATCAAAAAACACCAATCCTGAAAACGATAGGCATGCAGTTAGATGCTGGCTTTGTGAGGAAAAAACCGATGCCGAAACTGCTTGAGGTCAAAGACTTACGAAAATATTTTCCGATACGGAAAGGAATCCTCCGACGGACAATCGGACATGTGAAAGCAGTGGATGGCATTAGTTTTGGCATGGAACGCGGCGAAACCCTTGGACTGGTTGGTGAAAGTGGTTGTGGGAAGACTACAGCAAGTCGATGCCTCCTCCGATTAATCTCACCTACGGGTGGTAGTTTTACTTTTGGTGATGAACAAGTTGATTTAGCACAGTTGACATCTCAACAAATGCGTCCTTTTCGCCGACGTATGCAGATGATTTTTCAAGACCCACAGTCGTCCCTAAACCCACGTAAGACAGTAGGAGATATTGTTGGTGAACCGTTGCGTATCAATCGTGCTGTAAAAAGGAACGAACTTAAAGACAGAATTGTTGAACTGTTGGAGTCTGTTGGTTTAAAGTCTCAAGACATGCGGCGTTACCCGCATGCTTTCAGCGGTGGCCAACGCCAACGTATCGGGATAGCGCGTGCGTTAGCACTTCATCCAGAACTCATTGTAGCAGACGAACCTGTGTCAGCACTTGACGTTTCCGTGCAAGCACAAATTCTCAACCTCTTAGCGGAACTACGAGAAAAATTTGAACTTTCTTATATCTTTATTGCGCATGATCTGAGCGTTGTTGAACATATCAGTGATCGTGTGGCTGTGATGTACCTTGGTAAGATTGTTGAGATTAGCGATGCAGAAACACTCTATCAATCTCCGAAACACCCCTACACTGAAGCGTTGATATCCGCAGTGCCATTGCCTGATCCGAAGTTACAACGCGAGCGCGAACTAATTCGTCTTGAAGGAGATGTACCTGATCCGTCTCAACCACCCACAGGATGTTATTTTCACCCACGCTGCCGCTACGCAACCGATATATGTAAACAGGAAACTCCAGAACTTCGTGAGATTACACAAGGTGTAAAAGCTGCGTGTCACCTGAGTGAAACGTTGGAATTACAAGGAGTATCGTGATGCGAAAATTAAACCAGATAACACCAGAACAACTTGCGTCTTGCAGGAAGCAGCTGGAGCGCCGTTGGAAAAGCCGAAAAATTGATGAAGCGATGCTGGAACGAGCATGGCAGGTCGCATACGAAATTGCAAGACTTCTCTATGACGAGTTTGGTGCAACACAAGTTGCTGTTTTCGGATCGCTTGCGGAACCTATGTGGTTCACAAAGTGGTCAGATATTGATATTGCGGTGTGGGGACTTTCGGAAAATGCATATTTAGATGCCCTCGGAAAAACGCTCGGTTTTGATCCGCAGTTCAAAATTGACCTTATCAAGTTTGAAAATACCGATGCACTTTTTCGAGAAAGAATCCTGCAACAAGCACGTTTTATAAAGGAAAATGAACCTTTTGATATTGGCACTATACTCTTAATCGAAACAGGAATGTCCTACGAAATGAATAGAGAGAAATTAGCACAACGAATCGTAGATGAACGCGCAAAAATAGAGCGAACAGTCGGACACATCAAAGGTGCTTTGCACGATATTGATGATGCACCTGCTCGGTACAGGCGAAGTGTTGAGATTGAGATCGCTAAACACCTCTATGATGTCTACATGGGGATGGAAACTATTTTTAGGCAAATTGCCCGAGAAGTTGACGAACATATACCTCAAGGTGAAACTTGGCACAAGGATTTGCTGACGCAAATGACAGAACAACGTGCTGAACGTCCACCTGTGATTTCCCAAAAAACAGCACAACGCCTTGAGCAATTTTTAGGATTCCGCCACGTCTTCGCGCATCTATATTCTATACAGCTTGATTACGAACAAACGGAGAAGAACGCGAAAAGTATTGAAAAACTATTTCAAGATGTCTCAGAAGAATTGGAAACTTTTATAGATTCTCTTGCACAGCAACAGGAGGATATCTGAAATGCAACAGACTACAAAAACACAACGAACAGCCAAAGAGATGTCATCAGAAGAACTTGCGTCTTGCAGGAAGCAGCTGGCGCGCCGTTGGAAAAGTCAAAAAGTTGATGAAACATTGCTGGAAAGGGCATGGCAGGTCGCATACAAAATCGCAACACTTCTTTACGACGAGTTTGGTGCAACACAGGTCGCTGTCTTCGGATCGCTTGCGGAACCGATCAGCTTCACAAAATCATCGGACATTGATATTGCAGTGTCAGGGCTTTCTTATGACGAACATTCAAAAGCAAAGCTTAAAATATGGAACATTGATACTGGATTTAAGATAGACTTGATTAATTTCGATATAACCAAAGGGCTTTTTCAAGAAAGAATCCAACAGCAAGCGATACCTATAAAGAAAGGAGAACCCCCTACATTATGGAAGACACTTTATGAACATTTACAACGTCAAGTTTTTCCTATCGCGGAGGAAGAAATATACGAAATGAACCGAAAAAAAATCACTCAACGGATCAATGATGAATGCGCGAAAATTGAGACTACTGTTGTCGCAATCGTGAAGGCTTTAGAAGATATTGAAGTGCTTCCTGTTGCGGCAAGACAATATGTAGAGGAATCAATTGCCAACAAACTTGCCGATGTTTATCGGGGTATAGAGCGAATTTTTGAACGGATTGCCAACGAAGTGGATGGACATCTATCGCGCGGGAGTCGGTGGCATAAAAACTTACTTGAACAGATGACAAAACAACGTCCCGAAAGACCTCCTGTGATTTCGCAGGAAACATTTCAACTTTTAGAAGCGCTCTTAGAATTTCGCCACAAAGTAAATAATATCTATGCAGATGAACTAATTTATGAAAATACGGAGAAACATGCAAAGAGCATCAAAGAATTGTTTCAAAGTTTCTCTGATGATCTCAATATGTTTACCGATTCTCTTGCACAGGATAAGAAAAATGATTGAAAGGAATAAAATAACATGCCAACCCACACAGACCTCGGTTTTTTTGCGACAGACGTTTCATTTGAAGATAGCGCTGCAATCGTAACAGGTTCCAGTCGCGGTATCGGACGCGCAATCGCTATTGAATTGGCACGTCAAGGTGCCGGTGTTCTCATCAACTACAATCAGAATCGTGACGCTGCGGAAGCAGTAAAGCACGAAATAGAGACGCTCGGTAGGAAGGCGGTTATCGTCCAAGCAGACATCAGTGACTTAGGCGCACACACTAAACTGCTTGAAACCGCACATGATGCTTTCGGGAAAGTAAATATCCTTATTAACAATGCCGGTATCACCCGTATTGCTGACATTCTTGAGGAAACACCAGAACAGTTTGATATGCTGCTGAACACAAACCTAAAAGCACCCCATTTTCTTACGCAGCGCGTTGCAAATTATATGGTGGAGAATGAGATCCGTGGCTGTATTATCTACACGCTTTCCATATCGGATACGATGGCATCCGATAACCGGACTGCCTACTGCATTTCAAAAGCTGGGTTAGAGATGAGTATGCGCGCTTATGCTGGAAGGTTGGCTACGCACGGTATCAAGGTAAACGGCATCGCAGCAGGTGTTATTGATACAGACTTGTCGCGCGTCCGTATTCCGGATTACGAAGAGGCAGCGGAGAAGGGTTATATCTTTATGGTGCGTCCCGGCACGCCAGAAGATGTGGCACATGCGACCGTCGCCGCGATGCGGCTTTACGATACAGGGGTTGTCCTGCCCGCTTCAGGCGGCGTAATGACTCCGTTGCTGAACCTAAGGTCTATGTCAGAATTAGACATGAACAAATCCTGAACAACGTCTGTACACGGTATCTACTTTTATTCCCAAATCCCAATATCTCTTAATATCGACTTTTTGATTTTACATACCATTGTATACGCCGGATCAAACACGTTACCCATATCGTATTCAACTGCTTGGCCTAACAAGATGTGTGCAGAACGTTTTTCCAAACCGAGCTCTCCTAACCATCGGAGCAGTTCGGTTGTGGCATGCTGCACTGCCTGATCCAGTGGTCGTGCGTTACCTGCTGTAAGAATATATTCCTCGTTTTCAGCACGCGGCCAATTGATGGATTTTCCTTTAATTACCTCAACTGTAAACTGAACATCAAAAGAGATTTCAATGCCAGTACCGACAATTTCCCCGTCCCCTTGCACCGCATGACCATCACCAAGGTGAAAAAGTGCCCCTGGGACAAAGACAGGTAAGTAGACGGTAACTCCCTCTTTAAACCCACGATAATCCATATTTCCGCCATGCGTAGAAGAAGTAGCCGTAGAAATGGCCTGCCCGCGGGGCGGCGCTACACCAAAACAACCAACCATCGGCTCAAGCGGCAGTGTAAGTCTACCTAACTGTGTCTCTGGTGACATTAAAGTTGCTGTCCATGCTTCCACATCAACATGCCATTCAGCACGATCTCCTTCTGGCATTTCGGACGCAACGTAATGCGGATCAAGCACATTCGGTGCAACGACTGTCGCAGTTCTTCCTATTTTGCGATTCGGTAGAATTTTGTCAAAATGTACTGCGAGTGTATCCCCTGGTTCCGCTGTTTCAATATAGAACGGACCCGTTTGTGGATTACCGCCAGGTGTTACCTGTGTATCGGTAGCATTATATCCAGCGTTATCTACAGTTGTTGTAAAGACAGTGTCACCACTGCTGATATGAAGCACCGGTTCATGTGCACCTATGGCTGTGTGGTAAACAGTCGGTTCAAAATGATGTATTTCCATTGTATATCCCTTTCTATCCTCTTGAAGTGCTTTATAAGTTCAATGCTCGATTCTGTATCTACATCATAATATCATATCCACAACGTTGCGTCTACAAACGATGTGCTACTGCGGAAAGGATAATCAAAATTACGTCATTTAGCAAGGACACCACCGGACCATAGACGAATAAACGCACTTTTGGCATGGCAAAATTCTTAAAAAGTTTGACACTCTTCACACTAAAATGCTAAAATATCTGAATAAATTACAAACGAATTCATTTCGTTTAATACAATAAGGAGCATCATGAAACATATTTTTCAAAAAACATTCATCCTTTTACTGCTTTTCACACTTATTACTGCGAACGTCAATGCAGCACACAACTGGACAGAACAGATTGCCGCCTTTAAACCGATGGTAGTGAATGTTGAAACCGCCTCTGAGGTTGTCTTTGAAACGGAATCAAAAGGCACAAGTTTCGCCACCGGTTTCGTTGTTGACGCAGAACGTGGGATAATCGCTACAAATAGACATGTTACGGGCAGCAGCCCTGCTTATGTTAAAATTAACTTTCACGATGGCAGCTTCACAGAAGCAAATATTCTTTATTATGACCCAACGCACGACTTCGGATTTTACAAGATTGATCCCGCTGAAGTCGATTTTGAACTGAAAGCCGTAGAACTTGGTGAATGGGACAAACTCTCTCTCGGTGATGAACTGCTGTTGATTGGTAACAACGAGAAAGAGGAATATTCCATCAAATTTGGAACGATTGCAAACCTTAATGTTAACAAAGGTGATAGACATTCAAGCTATATCCATACGACGTTTGATAGAACAGGTGGGTCAAGTGGTAGTCCTGTGTGGAACACCGCAGGCGAAGTCATTGCTATCCATGCGCGTGGCACAGATACCTCCAGTTTTGAGCTGCCTATTGATTATCTCATTGATGCACTTGAATTAATTCAGAACGAAATGTCGATTCAACGCGGCGAAATCGGTGTTGATCTGGAACTTATCTCTATTGGGGAAGCCATAAAACACTTTAATTTTCCCGAGGCTCTACGCAAAGAGATTGGTCCTTCCAAAGCTGGAACACCGAAAGTTATTCAGATAGAATCTATGGTGCCGAGAACAACCGGTGAAACCAGTCTCCGAGCATCTGATATTATATATCGCATCAACGATGAACTCATCCGAGATGATTTATACACTTTTGATGCTATTTTGAATCAGAACGTCGGTAAGGAAGTCACTTTGGACATCTACCGTAATGGTGAAAATCTCAGTCTTCAGGTGCCTGTAGAGAATTTAGAAAAAAAGAAGGTTCAAAGATTTGTTCGGTTCGGTGGTGCTGTGTTTCATGACATAACGCCGCAGTTGCGTAGGTTGCTTTACCTTGAAGCTGACGGTGTTTATCTGCCCCATGCTGCAGCCGGTAGTAGTTTTTCGCGGGTCGGTGTACAAGAGCGGAACGGAAACTCAAAGGTAGTTATCCTGAATATAAATGGCAAGCAGATTCGGAATCTGGACGATTTCATTGAAGCCTGCAAAACCATTACCGACGGTCAACACACCTTCGTCGTTGTTCGAGATTTCAATTTGTTCGACAGTTCCCCAACTCCGAAAAGTCTAACGATCAATCTCAAATTTGGTCCATTGCAACAATTTGAGTGGAATTCTAAGAAGTTAGATTGGGAAGAGGTAGTTGAGTAGTAAGCTTAGAAAATATCCTACTTTATGGCAGGCGCGAATCTCTGTGTAAACCCGTTGTTGAACATTCAAAATTGTAGTTCAGCAGAGATAAAATGCGAAGCGAAACGTTTTTCATAAATTCGGGCGTAATTTATATATACATCAATAATCTGCAGACCAACACCGCCGGTTAACGCCCCGTTTGAACTGCCGACTCGCAAGGAGAAAAACGATATCGGGGCCCATTCAACACCGAAGTAAAACTCTGAAGGTGCTCCCTCGGTAGAGAGGGCAATGTCTGCGGAAAATTGATATAGATCATAACGGTAGGCACTGCCGAGTGTTATCCACTGAAGACCGCGCCCATCAAGATTCTGCAACAGACATCCGAATTTGAGTTCTGGACGCGGTTTAAAAAGTAAACCGATGTCATACGAGGTGTGGTAACCGAAAAATTGGTAATAATCAGAAGGGTGCTGCCGTTTGAATTTGAGGCTTAATCCTGCTGCAAAATACGCACCGAGTTGACGCGCAAAACTGTAGTAATTAAAGTCAGGAACACCACTTGGCACGTCAAGAGCAATCTTGTTGCCCCAATAAAGACTGTAGCCGTGCCAACTATAGCCGATGCCTTTCGGGTCGAACCTATAATAATGCCGATCATGAAACTTGGTAACACCGAATAACTTAACACCCTGCCACTGAATCAATCCCGCAGGATTCCAAAAACCAGCAGTCGCATCGTCAGCAACAGCAGTAAAAGCATTCCCCATCGCTAATGCGCGGGCACCTACATAAAGCGGACGCGCAGTTTCAAACGGAAATTCTGTCTGTCCCAAAACAGGTATTGCAATCCAGAAAATACAGACAGCGAAAAAGCACGTAATAGGTTCCCGACCACAATGTCCTAAAAACCCCATTTCAGCCATCGTTATCTCGGTAATCGTTTTTAAGCATTAGCATGAAATTTATCTCACATTGTGATGAAAACACCATTCTGTCAAGGGTTTACTGTCTGATGTTGGCATAGACTGCGTTTTTCTGCACCACTCTATTCCCAAACCAAAATTTAAAATTCAGAGCATATTTTAGTATATTCTAACGTGAGTTTGATAATTAAAAACTGGTAAATAGAGAACCCCTTTGTTATGATGAAGTATACCATTATACTTACAAAGGAGTTCTCTGATGGATATCATAACACTTTTCTGTGAAATTGACGACTTTTTTCTTACGTATGAACAATATCAAGCACAATACCAGTTGCCGGACATACCCGGAACAAACAACACACGGGGCAGACCCCGGCGCCTTCATCCGAGCGAAGTCATGACGATACTTGTGCTTTTTCATCAGAAGCAGTATAAAAACTTTAAAGCGTATTATCAGGATTATGTCTGTTTCCATCTGCGTTGGGCGTTTCCGAACCTTGTCAGCTATAGTCGTTTTGTGCAGCTCTCACAAGAGGTATTGGTTTTGTTGTCTATTTTTCTCAACACCCGTTTCGGTAAGTGTCGTGGCATTTCCTTCATAGACTCAACACCGCTGCCGGTCTGCCACAATCGCCGGATTTCAGCGCATCGCGTCTTCATTGATTATGCGGAGCGTTCTAAAACCTCTATGGGATGGTTCTATGGGTTTAAACTACATCTCGTCATCAACGACCAAGGTGAACTCTTGTCCGCTATGGTGACAGCGGGAAACGTAGATGACAGGCGAACCGTGCCACAGTTGTGTCAAGGGCTCTTTGGCAAACTATTTGCCGATAAAGGGTATATCAACAAAAATCTGCGGGAGAGACTCCAAGAAGACGGTGTGACGCTCATTTACAAGGTGCGTAAGAATATGAAACCTGAACCTTTGTCTGATGCTGATGCAGCACTTCTAAAAAAACGCATGCTTATTGAGTCGGTGAATAAAGAACTTAAAAGTCAGACAGAGATACAACACACACGCCATAGAAGTCCTGTTAACTTTCAAGTGAATGCAGTTGCTGCCTTGATCGCTTATACCTGTCTACAGAAAAAACCTTCACTTAAACATAAAGAACTTAAAGAAAATGACTATCAGTTGCCAATGATATGTAATTTCTAATACTATTTATCAAACTCACGTTATATTATAGATGTGTATTGACGTCAAGAACATGTTAGGACCAGAGGCATTCAATTGTCAGTTTATAACCCGTTTTGGGCGAAAGGTCGCGAGTTGAAACTCGCTCCTATAGGAAGAGACCTTTGAAAAAAGTTAGAAACTATTGGGAAAATTGAATGGATTCTGGGTAGACATCCTACAATCCTTGTAAAAACCCGAAACTTTTGCTAAAATACCCAACGATATACCCAATCCTTAAAATTTGATAAAACAATGCATAACATTGACCCTGGCACCCTTTACCTTGTCAGCACACCGATCGGAAATTTAGAGGACATCACCCTACGCGCATTACGCATCCTCAAAGAGGTAGACCTCATCGCTGCTGAAGACACCCGACAAACACGCAAATTGTTAACACATTACGAAATAAAAACGCCACTCACAAGTTATTTTGAAGGAAACCAACAGACAAAATCCGAAAAACTCATTGCAAGGTTGAAGGCGGGAGAATCCGTTGCGCTTGTATCAGATGCTGGCACTCCCACAATCTCTGATCCGGGTTATCCGCTCCTACAAAAGTGCATTACTGAAGTTGTCCCGATTGTGCCGATACCTGGCCCATCGGCTATTCTTGCGGCGGCGACTGTGTCGGGTCTGCCGATGCATAACTTTACCTTTGAAGGTTTCCTTTCTCCGAAATCGGGAAAACGGAAACGCCAATTAACACGACTTGCGGATGAAGAACGAACGTTAATTCTCTTTGAATCACCGCATCGACTTTGCCGTTTTCTTGAGGATGCACTTGATGTGATGGGAGATCGTGATATCGTTATCGCGCGTGAACTCACAAAACGATTTGAAGAGATATTCCGCGGAAATATCAGCCAAGCCCTTGAAAAATTTCGATCTACCGAACCTCGTGGAGAATTTACCATTCTGATTGGAGCATAATTTGTCAGACAAAAAAATTAAAAACATTGCCGTAATCGGCGCAGGACTGATGGGACACGGCATCGCACAAGAATTCGCATGTGCAGGTTACCGTGTGCAACTTCACGACATTACCGAAGAAAAACTGAACAAAGCGCGCGTACAAATTGGTAAGAACTTAACCCTTCTCGCCGAAAACGGTGTTATTGAAAAGATGAATATCCCCGAAACGATGCAGCGTATTCAGACCACAACTGAACTTGCATCATCCGTGGAAACCGCTGATTTTGTCGTTGAGGCTGTTACCGAGAATCTACCCCTAAAACAACAGATTTTTGAGAAATTAGATGCTTTGTGTCAACCGCATACAATCTTAGCGAGCAATACAACCGCGTTAATGCCCAGCCAGATTGGTGCAAACACAAAACGTGCCGATCAGATACTCAATACACACTACTTTAATCCACCTTACCTGATTCCGCTCGTTGAAATTATTCGCAGTCCTGATACGTCTGATGCAACTGTGTCAGTGACGTTTGACCTGCTAAATGCTATTGGCAAAACACCTGCGATTATTGAAAAAGAGGCACTCGGTTTCGTAGGACCGAGGCTGCAAGCAGCACTTATTCGCGAGGCGTTTGCAATTGTGGAACAGGGCATCGCCAGTGCCGAAACGGTCGATCTTGTTGTACGCAACAGTTTCGGCAGAAGACTCAGCGTCGCAGGTCCGTTTGAAGTGTTTGAACTTGCAGGATGGGATTTAGTACTTGATGCCTTTGAAGAACTCTACAAAGACTTAAACAGTTCCTCCAAAATCAATCCGCTCCTTAGAGAAATGGTTGAATCCAATAAGCTCGGAGTGAAATCAGGTGAAGGCTTTTATCAATGGTCTGAAGAACGACAACAAGCACTTCGTGACCGAATGAGTCAAGCATTGATTCGTGCTATTCAGCAAGACGAATAATTGGTTGAGTAGTTTGCCTCCTGTGAACAATTTTGGCAACCCTGATTTGTGCAATTTCTGGACTATCAAAAAATGTCCAAAAAACTCCCCCGTAAAACACTTACATTCCTCGTAGTCGGAATTGCGATTTTCTGCCTAATACTTTTCTTTAGGCAAATTCAAGAATTTCTGCTTGAACTCATCGCCGCGTTTCGGAGCATTGAAACGGCACGTGAATACATTGCAGGTTACGGTTTGTTTGCCCCGCTTATCTCGGCGATTCTCATGATCTTTCAGAGCGTCATCGCGCCATTGCCCGCGTTCCTTATCACGATAGCGAACGGAGCGCTCTTTGGATTCTGGTGGGGCATGTTACTTTCATGGAGCAGTGCAATGCTCGGTGCCGCTCTTTGCTTCTATATCGCCCGTTTTCTGGGTGCGAAACATGTTGCCCGAATTGTCAGTCAACCCGTTGTTAACAAAACCGACCAGTTTATTCAAAAATACGGTAATTATGCGATCCTGATTGCTCGTCTCATTCCGTATGTCCCATTTGATGTTGTCAGTTATGGAGCAGGTTTGACACGAATACGATTCATCGGTTTCTGGCTTGCCACTGGCATCGGTCAACTCCCCGCTACCGCTGTTTATACCTACCTTGGCAATAGAATATCTACCCACACAAATTTAATGTTATTTGGTTTCGGAATTGCGGTATCTGTTTCGGTTGTGATATGGTTGATGAAAAGACGGAAAGCCTCCAATTAATACAAGAATAAATCTCTATGTCTATCCTTAGTTTCGTTTTTAGGCATTTGTGTGAAAAAGTCGCGACCAGGAGGTCGCTCCTACAGTAAGAGACTTTAGGCAAAGGTAGAAACTATCGGAGAATTGAATGATTCTGAATGGTCATAAACAAATTGACATCAACCTTACTTTAAGGTAAATTCTCTACACAACAACATATTAACCTTCATAAAAGGAAATAGAATTATGATTCGGATAGGTGTTATCGGAGTAGGTGGCATGGGCAATGGTCACTGTAATTCACTCCCAAATGTAGAAAATTGTGAATTTGTAGGTGTCGCAGACTTGCGACTTGACGCTGCAAAAGCTGTCGCTGAACGCCACAACATCCGTGCATTTCAAGACTATCAAGAACTTTTCCCACTCGTAGATGGTGTCGTTGTCGCAACGCCACCAGTCGCGCATACCAAAGTTGTCGTTGACGCGGCAGAAGCAGGTGTACACGCCTTCTGTGAAAAACCGCTCTCTTTAACACTTGATGAGGCGGACGAAATGATTGAAGCATCGGACAAAGCCAGCACACATCTGATGGTCGGACAAGTCCTCCGCTTCTACCCTGTGCATGAACTCGGCAGAAAGATGGTGGATAACGGCGACATCGGTGATGTTGTCTATATTGAAACTGATTATACGGGTCCTTATAATGCGCCACGTGGTAGACCGGATAGTTGGTATGGTACCGTCGGTGGATTGTTAGAAAACGGAATCCACAAATCCGATCTGATCAACTGGTTCGGCGGCACCGCACTCACCGTGGCAGCGGAAGTCGGTAGTTTCTCTGGACATGACGATTGGGAGGATTATACCGTCTCCCTTATCCGTTACGATACAGGTACTGTGGGCATTTTGCGTTGGGGTGGTTTCCTCGGTGCTCGTGGCACAAACGAAACGATTATTGACGGATCCGAAGGTTCGCTACGTCTTGATATGGCTGCTGACCTTGCCTACCTCAAGAAACGCGGAGGCGACTGGGAGGAGATTGTCCCTGACCGTTCCGGTCCGAGCCATGTCGTTGGTGAACTCACCCATTTTGTCGAATGTATCCGAGACAACAAAACCCCTATGATTGACGGTAGAGGCGGCAAACATGCAGTCGCTGTTGTCTTAGCCACGTATGAATCGGCAAAAGAGAAGACGAAAGTATCTATTGATTAGTTGACTTCTGAAGAAATGTAGGGGCGAGGCATCGTCCCTATACAACATAGAAATGTCAAAGGAGATCTTCAGGTGAAAAAGATACTGTTTTCCATCTTTTTATCATTAATTGTTAATTCAATACTCTATCTACCTTGCAGTTTTGCCCAAGAATACACGCGTTGGAATTTACCTGATGGTGCAAAAGCACGGCTGGGTAAAGGTGGAATAACGGGTATGCAGTATTCCCCGGATGGTACTCGGCTCGCTGTTTCCACTACTATAGGTATTTGGATATATGATGCTAAAACCTACGAAAAACTCACATTTTTTAGAGGAAGCAATTCTCCATCTTACGGTAATAGAAGCATCTCTTTCAGTCCGGATGGAAACACGCTCGCAAGTATTAGGGATAGTAGAGAAGGCATTAAACTATGGGATGTAAATACAGGGACACTTAAGAAAATCGTCACAAATAGATTTTATATTAGCAGCCTCATGTTGTTCAGTCTAGATGGACGAACATTTGCAAGTATAGATTCCAAAGATATTCATCTATGGGATGTGGTTACAGGCGAGTCCAAACATATCCTCAAAGAACATACAGATTCTATTCAGAGTTTATCATTCAGTCCTGATGGGAAAACGCTCGCAAGTGGAAGTCAAGATCAAACGATCTGCCTTTGGGATGTTGCCACTGGCGAACACAAAAAAACCTTAACAGGGCATCCAGCACCTGTCACCAGAATTTCGTTCAGTCCGGATGGTAGCACGCTTACAAGTGTCAGTGATGACAAGACAGTCTATTTATGGGATATATCCACAGGAGAACGTAAAAAGACATTTGCCAATCAAGGTTTGATGACCGAACCATTTGCCCCCCAAGAAATGATTGAAAGACTTTTTTTCAGTCCAGATGGTAGCATACTTGCAACTGTGAGATTCAATAATACGATTCGGTTGTGGGATACAACAACAGGTTCACTCAAGCAAACTTTTATCAGTCAAGATACAGATAGAAAACAAGGAGACCATCAAAAAAAGATATATAGCATGTTTTTCAGTCCCGATGGAAAATCAATTTTCAGTTTGATGGAAGGGAAGAATATCCATTTATGGGATGTTGCTACAGGCAAACGTAAACGGATTGCTGAATATGTCGGTATTGTCATGTATGCAGCTTTTAGTTCCGATGGAAAGACGCTCGCTACTGCGGGTATAGATCATACAATCCACTTGTGGGATACGTCTACAGCCAAACACAAAGAAAGTATTAAAGGATATTACTATAGAAATTCCATGCATTTAATGGGTGATTATGGAGGTATCGCACTGAGTCCTGATGGCAGTAAAGTTGCAAGTATTAACAACACTATTTTCTTATGCGATACAAGCACTGGACGGCACCAATCTCTTGTAATAGAAAACCAGAAGGTTATATACTATTGGGATAACAACATTTTATTTAGTCCAGACAGTGATATCCTTGCAAGCGTGAGTTCGGAGGGTATTATACGATTATGGGATGCAAATACTGGTAAATACAAGCACACCCTTATAACGCAACAAAAAACTAAAGATCAAGTCAGTCATCCGAAACCTATCTCTGGTATTTCCTTCAGTCCTGACGGTCGCACACTCGCAAATGTGAGTATTGACAAGAACATCCATTTATGGAATACCACAACAGGAAGGCTTAAAGGCATACTCAAAGGGCATGCGGATAAAGTTAACAGTATCTCATTTAGTCCGGATGGCAAGATGCTTGTAAGTGGGAGTCAAGACGGAACCTTGCGTATGTGGGATGTCGGCACAAGGAAACTCAAACAGACCATTACAAACCAGCGCCCGACTGACAATGGAAAATCTCCTCCGGTACCCGTTTCTACTGTTTCTTTCAGATCAGATGGTGCCACACTCGCAAGCGGTAACCAAGATGGTTGCATCTACCTGTGGGATGTTACTACTGGACAATTACAAGCGACCTTCATAGGACATGCGGATATTGTTTCAAGCATCTCTTTTAGTCCAGATGAACTCACTTTCGCAAGCACGAGTGTGGACGGTTCAATCCGTTTGTGGGATGTTAAAACAGGACAGCAAAGGCAGGCAATCGCTGGATACAAGAAAACCAATTGGCGTGTGTTTTTCTATCCTAATGGTTTGGTGTTGGCAAGCGAGGCAAGAAATGAGCATGGTAGCATTGGACACGAAAATGTCCACTTGTGGGATTTAGCCACAGGAGAACGCAAAAAGGTACTGAGCGGACATACTCGCAATGTCTCCAGCCTTTCTTTTAGTGCTGATGGGAAAACTCTTGTGAGTGGGAGCGGGGACGGCACTGTGCTTGTGTGGGATATTCCTTCTATAATTCGCGCTATAGATTTCTCAAAATAGTATAGGCGTTATACAAAATAGTATTTTCAATTTGCCTAAAGTGTAGGTATAGAAATTTATCCATCTCATATAAAAGTGGCACAAGGAGATTATTCAGGTGAAAATGAGAAAGCGTTCACTTTTTTTAATACTGGGTATCGTTTTTGTTATTTTAATTCTGAGCATCGTTTTAACGCAATTTCAACGCGAGACAATCCTGCACGAATCTCCACAGGATTATCTGCCTGAGGGAATGAAAGCACGTATCGGTAAGGGCAGTATAAACGATATAGCGTATTCCCCAGATGCTACTTTGTTTGCGGTTGCAACGACAATTGGGATTTGGCTCTATGATGCCTCCACCTACGAGGTGCGTACACTGCTGGCAAGGGACAACTACGGTATTGCAAGCATTTCGTTCAGTCCAGATGGTCAGACTTTAGCGGGTGGAGGATCAGACAGAATCGTCTACTTATGGGATGTACCCACGGGTAGGCGTAAGCAATCTTTTGTAGGGCATAAGGCAGGCATTTTTAAGGTGTTATTTGGTCGCGATGGGAAAACACTCGTAAGCGTATGTATGCATGACACTAATCTGTGGGATGTTCCTACAAGCACACATAAGGAAACGTTCAGAGAATATACATATCATCGAAATTCGATATGGCTCAACGGTAATGAAGGAACGCTTGCATCTAGGAATGGTACAAACGTACGCTTGTCAGATCTAATCACAAGAGAAGTAAAGATGTCCCTTACTGGACATACGAAAAGTGTTAAAAGTGTATCGTTTAGTCCTGATGGACAGACGCTTGCGAGTGCGAGTTATGATACAACTATTCGTTTATGGGATGTCGCTACCGGAACACATCAGAAAACGCTGAAGGGACATAAGAAAAGTATCAATAGCATGGCGTTCAGTGCTGATGGTCAGACGCTTGCGAGTGCGAGTCGAGATGATACCGTCCGAGTGTGGGACGTTACTACTGGCAGTCTCAAGAAAACTTTTAAAAAGCATACGGCTGATGTCAAGCGCGTCGCGTTCAGTGCTGATGGAAAGACACTTGCAAGTTGGAGCAACGATCATATCTTATACCTCTGGGATGTTGCCGCTGGGAAGCATAAGAAAACAATCACTGGCCATATAGCTCCTATCTCTTGTTTGTCGTATAGTACAGATGGACGGACACTTGCAATTGGTGCGTCTAAAGAGGTTCTTCTGTGGGATACAATCGAAGGCGTGCACAAGAAAACACTCATAGGCCATAAAGGAGCGGTTGATTGCATAGCATTCAATCCTAAAGGGTATACCCTCGCGAGTGGAAGTGTGGATGAAACCATCCGCCTATGGGATGCCAGCACAGGTAGGCGTAAGAAAACTATAAAGGGACATGTCTCTGAGAAAGATATTTATTCTCATATCAGAAGTGTGGTGTTCAGTCCGGATGGAAGAATTCTTGCAAGTTCAAGCAATGATAAAACAATCCGACTGTGGGATGCGAAAACAGGCAGACATAAGAAAACTATCACAGGACATACATATTCTGTCAGAGTTATTGCGTTCAGCCCGGATGGAAAAACCCTCGCAAGTGGAGGTGGGACAGAAGATAGCACCGTCCGTTTGTGGAATGTTGCTACTGGCAAACACAAGCAAACCCTCACCGGTCACACAGCTGGTGTTTCAAGTGTAGCATTTAGTCCGGATGGTAGCATTCTCGCAAGTAGTGACCAAGATAGCGTTAAATTGTGGAACGCCTCAACGGGTGAGCACTTAAATACGCTCAAGGGGCATATTTCCATTGTTAACAGCTTGTCTTTCAGCCCGGATGGAAAAACCCTCGCAAGTGCAAGTTGGGATACAACTATCCGCCTATGGGATGTTTCAACAGGCGAGCACAAGAAAACACTCACAGAACATAAGCATTGGGTCTATAGTGTGGCGTTTAGTCCAAATGGAAAAACCCTCGCAAGTGCAAGTGTGGATGGTACAGTGCTTGTGTGGGATATCGCATCAATAATGAACGCGGCAGATAACAAGCAGTAATCTCAATTCAATATAGTTAAGTGTCAAAAGGGGCAGGGTTATTTAGTTTTAAGAATTATCGGTTAATGAATGTTACTAAAAGTTTAGTCCATAAAGCAAAAAATATAGGATATTATAGTAATCTTTATAGGTTGCGGTAGGTGCGGTTTCCTAACCGCACCTGATGGATCTGGGTAAATGGCAGAATACGCGTTTGGTATTCTGCATTGGTTAGGAAACCGCACCTACCCGGGTGTTCACTTATTTAAGTTTTGCTATAACAAAATAACCCTACAAAAGGGGAGTTTAGATGAAAAAGATAATATTTTTTATTTTATTAACACTATTTACCATTTCAATACTCTATCTACCAAGCAGCTTTGCACAAGACTATACACGTTGGAGTTTACCGGAAGGTGCTAAATTAAGGCTTGGTAAAGGTGGGATAAAAGATATTGTATATTCGCCGGACGGTTCTCAACTTGCAGTGGCAAGTTCCATCGGTGTTTGGCTCTACGATATAACAACTCTTCAAGAAATTGCTTTACTTACAGAGAAAGGTTGGGTATGGGGTGTAACTTTTAGTCCGGATGGAAAAACACTGGTTAGCACAGGTAACTATGGAATCCACCTGTGGGATATTGAAACCAACACACACAAACGCACACTCAGAGGACATACAGTTGGCGTCGTTAACCCTGTTTTCAGTCCGAATGGACAGACTTTGGCTACCGGTGGGAGTTGGAAAGATAGAACTATTCATCTGTGGGATGTACACACAGGAGAACTCAAGCGGACACTTACTGGACATAACGGCGGCATCTCTGGTATTGTGTTCAGTCGAGATGGGCAGACACTTACTACTGCAAGTAGCGACAAAACTATCCGCTTCTGGAATGTAGACACAGGCAAACATGAGCGAATACTCAAAGGACATAAAGAAGCTATCAATAGTCTTGCATTGAGTCCAGACGGGAAGATACTGGCAAGTGGATCTACAGATAGTACTATCCGTCTTTGGGATGCGAGAACAGGAAAACACAAAAAAACACTTAAAGGACATACAGACCGTGTCAAATGTCTCGCGTTTAGTTCGGATGGAAATACACTCGTCAGTGGAGGAGGTGGTCCTTTACGGAAAGACGTATCCATCCGTTTGTGGAATGCCAAAACAGGAAAACTCAAGGATATTCTCAAAGGACATATAGGTTCCGTCAATAATCTTGCATTCAGTCCGGGTGGGAACACACTTATTAGTGCAAGTGAGGATGGTGCAATCCGTCTGTGGGATGCTACAACAAAAAAACACAAAGGCACACTTGCAGGACATACTGATGAAATTAAAAGTGTTGCGTTTAGTCCAAATGGGAGCACACTTGTCAGCAGCGGTGGTTGGAGTGATAATACCAACAAACTTTGGGATACCAAAACTGGTGTAAGAAAAAGTGTATTTTCGGGACATGCAGATGTGGTTTGGAGCGTGGCGTTCAGTCCGAATGGAAACACGTTCGCCAGCGGGAGTCGTGATATGACTGTTCACCTTTGGAATACTATAACAGGAACACATAAACGCACTCTCATCGGCCATAGGTCTTCTGTTTCAAGCGTGGCGTTTAGTCCGGATGGAAGTATACTCGCCAGTGGGAGTTTTGACAAAACAATTCGTCTATGGGATGTAAACACAGGAGTAAACAAACAAACACTTACTAAACATATAGGTGCTGTCTCAAGTGTAGCGTTCAGTCCTGATGGCAAAACGCTTATCAGCGGAAGTGCTGACAAAACAATTCATCTATGGGATGTGAATACAGGAACACATAAGCAGACACTCACAGAACATACAGCAGAGGTTGAATGTGTGGCGTTCAGTCCAAACAGACAAATCATCGCGAGTGGACATAAAGATGGCACGATACACCTATGGAATGCTTTAACTGGGGAGCATCAAAAAACCTTCAGAGGATATACGACCAAGATCAATACCCTTAGGTTCAGTCCAGATGGACATACACTCGCAATTGGAAGCAACTCTTATGCAAATATCATCCTTTGGGATATGGTTTCAGGTGAACACAAACTGACCCTTAGAGATCATACGGGTGGTATCAACAGCCTCGCGTTTAGCCCGAATGGACATACACTAGCGAGCAGCAGCTGGAATGGCACGGTGCTGCTATGGGATCTCGTTTCTATACTTAAGTTACAGACAAAACAGAATAGGTAATTGGAATATTCAATTTGGAAAAGGAATGATCCAGATGAAAAAGACACTGTTTTTTATCTTTTTAGTCCTCGGAATAGCTGCGATTACTGTGGTACTAACTATTGTTCCAAGACGAGATTACCTCGAACCAGAAACCCTCATCCCTGACAATCCGCAGTGGCATTTACCTGAGGGAGCGAAAGCCCGTATCGGAAAAGGCACAGTCAGTCAGATGCTGTACTCCCCGGATGGTAATATCTTGGCGGTTGTTAGTTCTATCGGTATATGGCTCTATGATGCCAATAGTGGTGAGGCAAAATCCTTGCTATCGACACATTCGGATCAGATATCTGATATCGCATTCACGCCAGATAGTCAAACCCTTGCAAGTGGGATGGATAGGGAAGGGACCATTCACTTGTGGGATGTGTCAACAGGCACTCACAAGCAATCCTTCATTAAAGAACGGATGTGGTCAATTAGTAGTCTTTCGTTTATTGATGATGGACAAACGTTAGTAAGTGCAGCGGATTTTCATGATTTGGATTTTTGGGATGTTGCGACAGGTAAGCTGGAGAAATCTTTTACCCAAGGATATTCACGCTCAAATAGTGTGTTCAGTCCAGATGGAAAAACACTTGCCAGTGAAAATCATGATAGAATTATCAGACTATGGGACGTTCTAACAGGTGAACAAAAGGAACACGTAATTGAACATGAAAATACTGTTTCAAGTTTCTTATTCAGTCCAGATGGAAAAACGCTTGCAAGTGTTGTTTCTGATCAAACCATTCACCTATGGGATGTTGCGACACTCAAACACAAGCACACAATCCGAGAAGATCGGAATCGGGATTCCAAGCCAGCGTTCAGTCCAGATGGGACAATCCTCGCGCGTCCGAACAGTGATAATACTATCCGTTTTTGGGATGTCACCACAGGTGCACTCAAAAAAACAATTACAGGACACACATCTCCAGCCAAGACGGTGGCATTTAGTCCAGATGGAAAGACTTTAGCGAGTTGGAGTGAGAACGGCCCTCTCTATCTATGGGATGTTGCTGCAGGACAGCAAAAGCATACAATTACAGGACACACGACTAATTTTGAGACAGTATTGCTCAGTCCAGATGGAAAGACTTTAGCAATTCAAGAAGGTAAAGAAGATAAAACAATTCATCTGTGGAACGCTGCAACAGGTGAGCACAAAAAAACACTTATAGGACATAAGGAAGAGATTACAGATGCAGCATTTAGTCCGGGTGCGAAAATACTCGCAACAGCAAGTGCCGATAAAACCGTTCGTCTATGGGATATCGTAACGCGTGAACACAAGGAAACGATCAAAGGACATAAAGAAATTATCTCCACACTTGCGTTCAGTCCGGGTGCGAAAATACTCGCAAGCGGCGAGTTCTTCGGTACTATCCGTTTGTGGGATGTAACCTCAGGTAAACGCAAGAGAACGATCAAAGGGCATACTGGAGGCCTTTTTAAAGTAGCGTTCAGTCTGGATGGAAAGACACTTGTCAGTCAAACTTGGAATGGCACTTTTCGCTTATGGGATGTTGTTACCGGCAAACAAAAGAAAACAACAATTATATCGGGGACTGAGACGATAAATAACGACTTTTCTAAACTTAGTCCAGATTTTCAGACGGTAGCAACTGTGCTGCCTAAGCTTAAAGGGGTGGTGTCGCGCCCCTATCTTCAGATTGGCTTATGGGATGTTGCGACAGGACAGCAAAAGCATACACTTATTGGGCATACTGATACTATTTTATCCATTTCTTTTAGTCCAGATGGTAGCAAGTTGGCAAGCAGCGCAAATGAGAAAACTATCCGAATGTGGGATATAACCACTGGTGAACAGAAACAAACATTTGTGATCCAATATTTACCATATCCACTTGAGGCTGTTGGAGATGTCGCTTTCAATTCGGATGGTCGTATTCTCGCTTGTAGCATGTGGAAGGGACCTATCTATTTGTGGGATGCGTTCACAGAAGAGGAAAAGAAAATACTCATAGGACATTCGAAACAGGTAGTTCGTCTATCATTCAGTGCAGACAGTCAAACTCTCGCAAGTGAGAGCAAAGATGGCACAGTGTTACTATGGGACCTCACATCCATAACAAACGCAACAGATAACACACAGTAATGCCGATGTTTAGAAATGGTATTTTCAATAGGAGACTCTCAGGTGAAAAAGAAATTGTTTTCTATTATCTTACCGTTATTTGTTATTTTAACGCTTTACTTACCTAACGGTTTTGCTCAAGATTTTGAAAATCAGAATCGGGATCTGCCTGCAGGTGCTAAAACCCGTATCATCCTCAGTCATGATGTAATCAAACATAGAACAGAGAAACCCTTTTATGAATCTGTAAGTGCTGTAGAAGATGTGCTGTTCAGTCCAGATGGAAAAACACTCGCAACGACGAGTAACCGCGCGCCTATCCATCTGTGGAATGCAACTACAGGGAAGTACATAGATTCACTCCCAGAACATACAGCTGATGTTTTAAACTTACAATGGGACAGATCATGGGCATGGAGTACGCGAACGCCCCTCCCTAATAAACCTTATGGTTCTAACTTGGCGTTCAGTCCTAATGGAGAGAAGTTTGCCAATGGAAGCAAAGATGGCACTATAAGTGTATGGGATATTACGACACGCACTCTGAATCATTATGTCGGACATACAGATTTTGTTTCAAGTGTAGCGTTCAGTCCGGATGGGAAAGTGCTTGCAAGTGGGAGTGTTGATAAAACTATCCGTCTATGGAATTCTGACACAGGAAAACATAAGAAAACGATAACGGATCATACGGATTACGTCTCCAGTGTGTTGTTTAGTTCGGATGGGAAAACACTCGTAAGTGGAAGTGGAGATGGTATCATACGTGTGTGGGATATTGCAACAAGCAAACAGATAAATACCTTCATCGGACATATAGGCGCAATCTATACAATTCTGTTTAGTCCGGATGGAAAGATACTCGTGAGCGTAGGTATAGATGGCACCGTTCGCGTGTGGGACACTAACACAGGCAAGCAGAAAAACTTACTTGCTGGACGTAAAGGCACCGCTTGGGGTGTGGGGTTTAGTGCTGATGGAAGAATCTTCGCTTGTGATGAGGACCACTTTGTGATTCGAATTTGGGATGTTGTCACTGGACAGCGTGTGCAAACCTTTATGAGAGAAGGATCTGGAGTTTACAGTTTGGCGTTTAGTCCGGATGGCTTGACGCTCGCAACTGGGTTTAGTGATAGACGAGTATTCTTGTGGGACCTCATGCCTATAGTAGACGTCAAAACTTTGAGGAAATAGAGTTTTTACGGGTAAGCGCTGTTATCAGAAGGAGTTTCATCTAATGAAAGTCAAGTTAATTTTCATATTTTTAATTCTCAGCATTATTTCAATCATATTGATTTTTAGTCGCGTTTTGATGCGAAATCAACCAGATACCATTTCTTACGACTCTCCACAATGGCATTTGCCTGAAGGTGCAAAGGCACGACTCGGTAAAGGTAGCATCAATAAGATAAAGTATTCTCCAGATGGTACGTTGTTAGCAGGAATCAGTTCTATCGGTGTTTGGCTCTATGATGTGCAGACAGGTGAAACGCGCGCCTTACTTGCAGGACATACAGATGAAATAAATAATGTAGCATTTAGTCCAGACGGGAAAATGCTCGCAAGTGCAAGTGAAGATGGGAGCATCCGATTATGGGATGTAGACACTGGTGAACATAAACAAACGTTTATAGGAGATAGATTTGGGTTTGACAATGTGGCGTTTAGTCTGGATGGAAAAACACTCGTAAGTGTGGGTTTTTGGGAGATTAACCTATGGGATGTGAAGACAGGCATCAACAAGAAAAGAATCTGGGAACAATATCATGCCAGTTATGGTAACAGCGCATTCAGTCTGGATGGAAAAACAATCGCAAGTCCGCGCGGAGGTGAAACTATCCTGCTATGGGATGCGGTCACAGGTGAGAAAAAGCAAACATTTACGGGACATGAGTTTGCTGTCAGGTCTATATCATTTAGTTCGGATGGAAAAACAATCGCAACTGGAGGTTTAGGAGATATTATCCGCTTATGGGATATTAATTCTGGGAAACAAAAGCAAACACTTATAGGACATAAAAAATCTATCTTTAGTTTGGCGTTTAGTCCAGATGGAAAAACACTTGCAAGTGGAAGTGGTGATAAAACCATCTGCTTGTGGGATACAGACATAGGCAAACGTAAGAAAACAATCAAGGGGCATAAATTGATTATTTCAGGAGTGGCCTTCAGTCCGGATGGAAAAATCTTAGCAGGGGTTGGTTGGAACTATTCGGTGGGCAACGTTATTCACCAGTGGGATGTAACCACAGGGAAACAGAAGAACACAATCATAAGGCATGGCGTAAACCTCTCCAGTATATTTGTCAGTTCAGATGGAAAAACAATCGCAAGCGGAAGTCAAAACGGTAGAGTCCTTCTATGGGATACAATTACAGGTAAACATAAGAATACCTTCAACGGACATAAACATTATGTTTCAAGTGTGTCATTCAGTCCGGATGGACAGACACTTGCAAGTGGAGGTTGGGACAAGACCATTTACTTATGGGATGTTGCTACTGGCAAGCGTAAGAAAACAATCAAAGGACATGAATCTTCAGTCAGTAGCATCTCGTTTAGTCCGGATGGAAAAACAATCGTAAGTGGAGGCACTACCATTCATTTCTGGGATGCGACCACAGGAAAACACAAGCAAACCTTCACAGGACATACGGATTATATCAAACATGTGCTGTTCAGTCCGGGTGGACGCACCCTTGCAAGTGTCGATGGGTCAAAGGATAGCAACATCCGTTTATGGAATGTTGCAACAGGTAGACATAGACAAATCCTTACGAATCAAGGTGCTACGCGTGTTATCCGTAAACTCGCCTTTAGTCCAGACGGAAAAACAATCGCAAGCGCGGAGGGAGTGAAACCAAGGCATTCAGTGGATAGGGGTGTGGTACGTTTGTGGGATGTTGCTACAGGTAAACTTAAGAAAACTATCAATGTCCAAAATTGGGTTTTGTGTGTATCGTTTAGTCCAGATGGACAAATACTTGCAAGTGGCGGTATTGATAATAAAGTCCATCTATGGGATGTTGTAACAGGAGAGCAAAAACGGGTTCTTATTGGACACACACATATTGTTGAAAACATATCATTTAGTCCGGATGGGGAAACACTCGCAAGTGGAAGCGGTGATAACACGGTGCTCTTATGGGATCTCACGTCCACGGTAAATACACCAAAATAGTGTGAATATTCGTGGAAATAGATTTCAATACACTCAAGCTTCCATAGTATCACAGGCATATTCAAACTGAATGCGTCATGACATTCGGTGTTGATTTGTAACACCTTATCAGAGGCATTTACAGGGTTATTTAGTTTTCGGTTTTTCTGTTATATTTATTCACATTTCAATATACCCTCTTGTAGGTCGGGTAGAGTTTGCGAAACCCGACAAGGGCTAAACGTGTCGGGTTTCGCAAACTCTACCCGACCTACGATGTAAACTTTCAGTAACACCCGTCAACAAGTAATTCATAAAACTAAATAACCCTGCCCAACTATTGAAAATACTATACAACTTTTAGGAAAAAGTGTAAAGCAAATTACTAGGTTGCTTATCTTCTCATACAAATACAACTTTGAATCACCGAAGCAAAACGATATTTCACAATCTTTGCTTGACTTTTTTAGACAAATTTCACATTTTATAGTAAGGAGATATAGTTATTATGGAAGGTTACGCTTTAGGTCTTAGTTTAGGTCTGGCTATAGGTGTATCTGCAGGAGCAGCATCTACAAGCAGTAGCACGCGAAAAAAGCTTGAACGACAACTACGCAACGCAATTGTTGACAAAGAGATTTCTATTTGGGATAAAGATGGTGAACCGTTAAAAACTGATGTACTTTTTGCACTCCTCAACAAGAAATATAAGAAGGCGTGACAATACTATGAACATTCTCAACAGCATCCTTTAAAAGTTCATAGTAAGGATATTCATCATCCGTTTGCTAAACAGATACAAAATTTCACGCCTATGAAAAACTTAGTCCTTGCCGTCATGGTGTTAGTTACTGTAGGTTGGATAGAACGGCAACAAAATCTGGTGCGAAAGAAAGGTTTAGAACCTATTTGAGACTGAAATTTTCAAAAATGAGTGAAACCTAACTCTTTATTTTCTTTTTTACTTACACCTGAATTTTAATATAGAATTTATGCTAAAGGAAGTTATTAGAATGAAAATCGTAATGGCGAATTTAATGCTTGCGTGTGTCAGTTTAGTGTTCCTTTGCCTGATATTTTCTGGATTAACCAATGCGGAATTTGATCCCAAAACTGTTGTTGGGATGTGGCTCTTTGATGAGGGAAAGGGTGATACAGCAACGGATTTCTCTGAAAATGGCAAGGAAGGAAAACTTGTAAACGGTCCAAAATGGACAAAGAATGGTCAGTTCGGAGCTGCGCTGGAATTTGATGGAAATGAGAGTAAAGGACACATAGTCCTCGGCAATTTGGGGTTGTCTGGGGAGGTTACATTGGTTCTGTGGGCAAAACCGAGTGATGCCGCCGATGATGATCGGTTGATATCAAATCTCAGTGGGCCAACGAATCCTGCCTTCGCAATTCGGTTCCAAAGTGGCGCGGTTGACATTTGGGGCAGGGCGTGGAAACCCATCATCCCAAAATTTGATGACAATAAATGAGGGCATTATGCGTTTGTATTGGATGGCAAGGGAAACGCGACGGGCTATTACAATGGCAAAGAAGAGGACACAGTTGTTGATACCTATATTTTTACGGATATCGGTATCGGGGCAACCTTTTTGCACCAATGGGGACAATATTATTCCGGTGTTTTTGACGAGGTCGCGTTTTTCAATATCGCATTGACTGAAGCTGATATTAAAGCCCTCATGACAAAAGGTTTCAAATCCGCTTTGGCCGTTTACCCGGCAAGTAAATTAGCTACGACATGGGGAAATATAAAATCCCGCCCGTTAGGTTCAAACTAAGTGAAAAGCAACTTTCATCAGTGTTTCCCATTGCAAATAGCATCAGGTTTACTTAAGGCAATCCTCGTCGTAATGACAATAATGGTGAGTCTCTCGGTTTCCTATGCGGAAAACCTTGTCGCCGGACACTGGGAAGGAAAAATCAACATTCCGATTCAACCTTTGACTATAAAGGTTGATTTTTCCATCAAAGATAACAATTGGAGCGGTACCATTGATATTCCTGTTCAAGGTGCTAAAGGTTTACCGTTGTCCCATATCCATATTGAAGAAACCGATGATAATATTAGCATCAAATTTGTAATCCGTGGCGTGCCGGGCAATCCTACCTTTGACGGACACCTAAACGACGGTATCATTAGTGGCAAATTCACTCAAGGCGGTACCACATTTGATTTTAACCTTTCCCGTAACAGTGTTCCCGATCCTGCAAGACCTCAAGAGCCAAAACCACCATTTCCTTACAAAATCGAAGAAGTCGAGTTTAAAAACGGAACTGTCAACCTTGCTGGCACTTTGACATTACCAAAAGGTGATGGTCCTTTCCCCGCAGCGCTGCTTATTTCTGGTAGCGGTTTGCAGGACCGGGATCAAACATTGTTCGGACACAAGCCGTTTTGGGTGCTTGCTGATTACTTGACTCGTGCTGGTATTGCCGTGCTACGCGTTGATGATCCAGGCATCGGCAAGTCAACACCACACCCAAAGCCACCAACAACAGCAGATTTCGCGACCGACGTGGAAGCAGGTGTCGACTTTCTCAAGCAAGATGACCGAATCAGTTCTGTTGGGTTAATTGGTCATAGTGAAGGTGGTGCGATTGCTGCCATTGTTGCAAGTCGCAATGACGACATAAACTTTATCGTACTAATGGCAGCGCCTGGAGTTCTGGGTGCAGAACTTTTGCGTAAACAGAACGAGCGTATCTTTGGTGCGATGGGGATCGCGGAAGAACGTAAAGAGGCCTTACTAACGATTCTTGATCAGTTGTTTGTAACATTAGCATCAGATTTAGCAGATAATGATCTACGACAACAGGTCGCTGAAATCGTCCGCAAGCAGTTTGAGACAAACGGTATTCCCATTGACCAACAGGACGGAACGCAAGTGCAAGCAGCAGTTGAACAAGTACTTAACCCCTGGATACGATATTTTCTTGCATTCAATCCGCAGCCTGCTCTCAAGGCAGTTAAAGTGCCTGTGTTAGCACTTAACGGTGAACTCGATGTGCAGGTTGATGCAGAACAAAATCTCACTGGCATTGCTAACGCTCTTGAACAAGGTGGAAACCGTAATGTCACGATACATCGACTACCAAAGCATAATCACCTATTCCAACGGGCGACTACAGGTTTGGTCAATGAATATGCTGCCATTGAAGAGACAATTTCGCCAGAGGTACTGAATCTGATTCGGGACTGGATTTTATCAGTAAGGCAGTAAAATGAATTTGATGAAACACATTCTATTCATGAGACATCTTACTAACACTATCCACTTTAGTTTGCGATTTCCATTTCTATTCTGATATACTGTTAATAACAGAATTTTGGCGTTATTGCTAATTTCGTAAATCAGATTGTCTATCACAGAAAACATATAGTTCCAAAATCCTAAAACCTTGGAAATCTCGGTTCAGACAATAACCACCAAGCATTTATAAAATAAATATCTTTGAACTGACACCTTCCGGTTTCCTCAACGAGGTCCTCACCGACGATGAATCGTTTTCAGAAAGTAATCCTTCTGCTTTTAGGCGGTATTATATTAGCCATAGTCATGAGTCGCTCTGCCGATACTGACCGTGAATCTTATAAATTAAAAAAATCTGTAAACCGTCAAGATTTCGTGAGGCCCAAAAGCTCTGTGAGACGTCCAAGTTCCGTGAACCGCCAAGGTTTTGCGAATCGCCAAAGTTCTGTGAACATCCCTTGGCCTCACACATCAAATTTACCCATCGTGATTATTGATACGAATAGTAGATGGATCCCTGACGAACCCAAGATTCCCGCGCAGATGAAGATTATTTATGATGAATCTGGTGGCAGAAACAGTTTGGATAGTCCCCACATACATTTTGATGGGAAAATCGGCATAGAAGTCAGGGGGCAGACTTCGCAGATGTTTCCGAAAAAGCAGTACGGTTTTGAATTTCAGGACGACAAGGGTAATGACAAAGATGTATCCATATTTGGGTTGCCAGCAGAATCGGATTGGGTGCTGAATGGTCCCTATTCGGATAAAACGCTCATGCGGAACTATTTGGCTTTTGAATTTAGCAATCGAATCGGCAGATACGCGACCAGAACAAAGTTTGTTGAGGTATTTCTCAATACGGGTGTTGATAAGACAATTAAAGCACAACATTATGTCGGGGTATATTTACTCATAGAAAAGATTAAACGTGGCAAAGAACGCATTCCAATCCAATCTTTAAAACCAACCCACAACAGACCTCCTGAAATCACTGGGGGCTATATAATCAAAATTGATAAAATGGATAGAAATGAAGTCTTTTTCTACACTCGGCGCGGTACACATCTTGCGCATGTATATCCGAAGGGGCGCGAAATGACTCATGCCCAAAGAGTGTGGATTCAAAACTATATGAGCGAATTTGAAGCCGCCTTAGCCAGTCCGAAATTCAAAGACCCAAAGCACGGGTATGCCAAGTACATTGATATAGATTCTTTTATTGACCATTTTATCATCAATGAACTTTTCAAAAACACGGATGGATTCCGCTTCAGCGCATACATGTACAAAGATAGAGGTGGAAAACTGAATGCGGGACCGGTCTGGGATTTCAATTTATCAATAGGCAATACTATCTTCCATCAAGGTTGGGAAACTGATAGTTGGCTTATTTATACAAACCCTGTCCCTTTCTGGTGGGATCGGTTGTTATCAGACGAAAATTTCAAAAAGAAACTTGTTAAGAGGTGGGAGACACTTCGCAAAAATGAACTTGCTACATCAGAGATCCTTGGCGAAATTAATCGAACAACTGAATACCTGTCAGAAGCACAAAAACGGAACTTCCAGAGATGGCGTGTGTTAGGACGTTCACTTTTTGGCAATCCCGGACCGGGACGCCCCACATTTCAAGGAGAAGTAGACGAAATGAAAACTTGGCTGCAAGTCCGGCTGAAGTGGATGGATAAACACATTGAATTGTTACCTCAAAAACAAAAGTATCAATATTCTCGAAATTCCCGAAGGTATTGATACTAAAATCACTTAAGGTGCGTTCTGAAATAACCGCGCTGTTGACCAATTATCTAAATCAGTTTAACGGGAAACATGGAGAACCAATCACAAGCAGCGTGTATTTTTATCAACTACAAACAGATTTTATTTCACTTCTGCGCAAAGTAATAATGTGGGTTCTCCTCACTGCCCCATTTCGTGCAATCGGATATAAAATCTGCCCTTTTTTGTGCAGTTCTCAAAGAATACCTACAGTCTCGTCTTGTTAAATTGGCATGAAATTTGCTCTCGGTAGTATATGTATTATAACCTAAGTTGCCACCTACAGCTTTTAGGCATGCAGATGCCATTTTTAATTCAGAAAAGGTCATTACCGACAATTGCCAAGAATACAATATACTTGCGAACAGCTAATCACTTATACGTCATTGGAAAATTTGAATTCTAATTGTTTGATGGCACATTTCAGAATTATGCAACCGTTTTTCTCTCAATAGGCATCACTATATTATGAGATGACCTACACAATTAATTAGAATCGGAGTCCCTTCTATTTACACTAATATTGTGTTAGACAAAAGTATCATATAGGATTCTATAAATATTGTTTAGGTCGGGTAGAGCGAAGCGACACACGACACGTAGTTCACATCATCTCTTGCATGTCGAGGTTCGTAAACTCTACCCAACCTACGGGATAATGTAATATCATCATATAGAAATAGTATAACTACTTCATTGAAAAACTGAAAACCGATAACTAAAGTAAAAAGGAATAATTATGCAAACACCACAACACGTTGACCAAATGGATGCCGATGACGTTGCTGCAATTGACGAACTGCGTGATGTCTACGACCAACTAAAGAAAGCACTTGCCAAAATCATCATCGGCCAGGAGCAAGTCATTGAAAATTTATCAATCTGTCTATTTTCGCAAGGACATGCACTATTGATGGGCGTTCCCGGCTTGGCAAAAACGCTCTTAGTGAGACAATTTGCCGAAACAATGGCATTAGAGTTCAGCCGAATCCAATTTACACCCGATCTTATGCCGATGGACATCACGGGAACAGACATCCTTCAAGAAATTCCAGGCGGTAGACGGGAATTTGAGTTTGTAAAAGGCCCACTGTTTGCCAACCTTATCCTCGCCGACGAAATTAACCGTGCGCCTTCAAAAACACAAGCAGCCATGCTTGAGGCAATGCAAGAACACAAAATAACGGTAATCGGCAGAACCTATCAGTTAGCACCACCGTTCTTTGTGTTAGCAACGCAAAACCCGATTGAGCAGGAAGGCACATACCCGTTACCAGAAGCACAGTTAGACCGATTCATGTTCAGAATTGAGGTGGACTATCCAACCCGTTCTGAAGAAATTGAAATTGCTCGGACAACAACCGGTATGTCACTGCCAACTTTAGAACACGTTTTGACGGGCGAGCGGGTTATAGCGTTTCAAAATCTCGTTCGGCGGGTTCCAGTATCCGAACACATCTATGAATTTGCTGTTGACTTAGCACGCAGTACCCGACCAAAAGGAGACGCAGCACCCGATTGGCTCAGCCCTCTCGTTGCTTGGGGTGCTGGACCGCGTGCTGTTCAGTACTTAATACTCGGTGCTAAGGCACGCGCTGCGCTTAGCGGTAGTTACATGGCGCGTCTTGAAGATGTGGTTGCAGTAGCGAATCCGGTACTTTCACACCGCGTTATCACATCGTTCGCTGCTGAATCTGAAAACATCACCAGTCAAGATATCGTTGAACGTCTTGTAGAAGAGTTGTCTGAACAGGGGTAAAATATGGCACTGGAACTCAGACGGGATTATCTCAACCAAACAGTTCTGGAACGACTTTCAACACTTCAACTGCATGCCCGATTGCCGATGATAGGCAGCGTATCCGGCAAACACCGCAGCCCGATTCGCGGGTCAAGCCTTGAGTTTGCAGAATATCGTAAGTACGTGCCGGGCGACGATACGCGACGGCTTGATTGGCGCGCGTATGCCCGCAATGACCGCTACTATATCAAAGAATTCGAAGCAGATACGAACTTGCGAATGTGTTTAATTGTTGATACCAGCGGCTCAATGGGGTTTGCTTACAATGGGACAAGCAAACTTGACTATGCGCGCCGTATCGGCGGCACCTTAGCTTATATTGCAGCACTTCAAGGTGATGCTGTCGGTCTCTACTGTGCTGGCACAGAGTTTCACAAAGAGATTCCTCCAAAACGGAGTGCGACACACCTCAGTGCAGTTCTCGATGAACTCGGAGCAGTAGAACCGTCAGGTGAAACAGGTTTGGCAGATGCGCTTCACGAAACTGCTGAACGTGTCCCACAAAGAGCACTGATTATCATCATTTCAGATCTATTCATTGACCCGGAAGTTTTGCGTAACTGTTTTGAGCATCTACGATTTCGTAAGCATGATGTAGCAGTGTTTCACCTCATGGAGCAGAACGAGTTGGATTTTGAATTTGATCGTCCAACGCGATTTGTTGACATGGAAGGTGGTGAACCTATATTAGCAGATCCAATTATTATCGGTGATCAGTACCGCCGCGCATTGGAAGCATACCTTGAAAGCATGAACGAAGTTATCCAAGACACCGAAATTGACTATCATCGTATTTGCATTGACGAAGATTACGGGGATGTATTGGCAAAATTCCTATTAGGAAGAACACCCAAAAGACGCGCGTAAGATGTCTTTCGGCTGTCAAAGAAAACAAACTGCCACAAGTCTTAATGATATTACGCAAAACAATTTTGAACACCCTTTAATCAACTAATAAAACCATTAAAGAAAATGTTAACCGCTTTACTGAAAAAGCTAAGAACCGATGGCTGACAGCCGATAGCCAAAAGCCAATAACCAATAACCAACTATGAACTTTCTACAACCTTTAGCATTAATAGCACTTCCTTTGATGTTGCTACCAGTCATTATACACTTGATAAATCAGCAGCGGCATCGTACCGTCCCTTGGGCAGCGATGATGTTCCTGATGGCTGCAAAACGGATGAGCAAAGGCATGGCACGTCTTCGCCACATCCTAATACTACTCATGCGTACCCTTGCGATCGCAGCACTGATTTTCGCTATCAGTCGCCCACTCTCTGGTGGATGGTTAGGAAGCATCGGATTGGCTAAACCCGATGTTACGATGGTTTTGCTTGACCGATCCGCGAGTATGGAAACACAAGACCTGCAGGCTGGCGAATCAAAAAGATCTACCGCACTAAAAAGACTTGCACAGTTGCTGGAACAAGGCGATTACGGGACTCACCTGATTCTGATTGATAGTGCCACTGGTCAATTACAAGAGATAGATTCACCGAAGGCATTATTAACCCTACCTATGACCGAATCCAGTGCCACGAGTGCCAATATTCCGGGCATGTTTGAATCCGCTTTAACCTATCTCAAAGCAAACAATTCAGGACGTGCAGACGTATGGCTCTGTTCTGATCTCTACGAAAACGATTGGAATGTTGACAGCGGACGTTGGGATGCAATCCGAGAAGAATTTGCGCAGTTAGATGGCGTGCATCATTTCTTGCTTGCATATTCAGCACCATCTTCAAATAACTTATCGGTGCGGGTAGAAAACGTGCAACGTTGGCAACGAGGTAACGAGGCGGAACTCATCCTTGATGTAATGGTTCGCAATGAAGGTAGCAATATTACAACACGAAAAGTCCCGATTGAGTTTGAAGTCAACAACGTTCGTTCTGTGGTAGAAGTTGAACTTGATGCACGCGGTGCATCTTTGCAGGGACATCGCATTCCTATTGATGGCACGCTCACTTCGGGATGGGGATCAGTCGGATTGCCGGGTGATGCTAATCCGTTGGACAATCGATTTTTCTTTGTATTTTCAGAACCGCCAGTGCGGAGATCAGTTATCGTCAGTGATGATCCGAGAACTGGCGAAGCGTTTCGTCGTGCGCTCGCTATTCCGCCAGATGCGCGACTTCAACATCAGGCAGATGTGATTCCCACAAGTCGCGTCGGAGAAATTGACTGGGAAAATATAGGATTATTGATATGGCAAGCAGCTTTGCCGAACGGGTTGGTTGTGGAACAGATACAGAATTTTGTTAACAGTGGTCGTGTCGCTATCTTCTTTCCACCGCGTCAGAATGCTGGTGAGCAAATATTCGACTCACGCTGGAATGACTGGCAGACACCTAATGATGAACAAACTGCCCAGATTTCATGGTGGCGTGGCGATGCAGACTTGTTGGCGCATGTAGATAGCGGTAACCCGTTGCCCTTAAATGAACTACGTACCTACCGATATCGTGCTATTGAAAGCACTGGAACATTACTGGCAAGGTTTAGCGACGATGCACCGCTGTTAACCCGTGTGAATACCGACCACGGCGCCGTGTATTTCTGTAGCACACTACCGACGGCACAGTTTTCCTCTCTTGAACGAGATGGGATAGTGTTTTATGTGATGTTGCAACGTGCGTTAGCGGAAGGATGTCGCGCTTTGACTGATGCGTCTCAACGTGACGCTGCATCTGATGCACTTGCAGATCGTGAACAGTGGGAGGCGATAGCACCTGAAGGGGATACAATATCACTTTCGCAACGCGGATTACATGCCGGTGTCTATCGAGATGAGGCGTATTGGGTAGCCGTAAACCGCAGCCAAGCTGAAGATACCGCTAAAGCAGCACCCGTAGAAACTGTAGATGCGTTATTTAACGGTTTATCTTATCGGCGAATAGATGTGGAAGTGGGAGACACATCCTCTTTAGCTAATGAACTCTGGCGCACTTTTCTTATTGCAATGGCGATAGCACTCATTGTAGAAGCGGTGCTAAGTTTGCCGAGCAAGAAAGCGGAAAGCAGCCCAATGAGAGATTTTGCAACAGCAGAGGGAGATTAATACATAATGCGGGTTTCTTCTTGTAGGAGCGACCTCCTGGTCGCGACATAATACAAAACTCGGATTGATGTTTACATAAAATGAGTAGTGAAACCATTTTTACTGTGAAAAATGAACATTTAACCTAAAAAAGAGTTTTAGCAACTTAGAGACGTAGAAATGCAAGACCAACAAGGACACCTTGAATTCTTCTCAAGCAGTTCCATCATAATTTTGGGACTAATTATCATTGCTGTAACCGGCGTGTTATGCTGGTACGCATGGCATCGCAGCGGTTATCGTAAACGCATCGGTTGGCTTGAGCTGCTACGTTTTGCACTTGTCTGCCTTGTGGTTCTCACGCTAAATCAACCCGAATGGTTAGAGTCACAGCCGCCAGAACAACGTTCTACGCTTGCTATCCTATGGGATAAATCCAACAGCATGCGAACACAGGATATAATTGACGAACAGGATACCGCTGCGAAACGCAAAAGCCGCGCCGAAACGATTCAACCGCTAATGTCCGAGGAGGTTTGGAAATCAGAGGAAGATACTGAACTCAACGTAGTATTTGAACCGTTCTCTTCACTGTTAGACCCGGCAGAGGAAGCTACAGATATAAACGCCGGACTGTCGCACGTTTTAGATAACCATTCCAACCTTCGCGGCGTAGTCCTACTATCAGATGGTGATTGGAATATTGGGGACTCACCCGTGAAGGCTGCGACACGGTTCCACATGCAAGATGTTCCCGTTTTCACAGTAGGAGTCGGCAGTGAAGTTCCGCTGCCCGACATTGAATTAGTAAGTATGGACGCGCCAACATACGGCGTGACAAAAAAGCAGCTCCGCATCCCGTTTGTCGTCCGAAACACCTTGGGGCAGGATAGAGACGTAAACCTTACGTTAAGTGTTAATGATGCACCAACGGTCCACAAAGTCATCACAGTTCCTGCTATGGGGCAAGCACAGGAAAATATGGCTTGGACACCACAAGAAACAGGAGAATACACCCTAAATTTGCGTATAGCACCGGATATGCAAGAGTTGATTCCCGAAAATAATGAACTTTCTGCACCTATATCCATACGGCAGGAGCGGTTGGAAATCCTTGTCATTGAATCTTATCCACGTTGGGAATATCGATATCTACGTAATGCCTTGGAACGCGATGCCGGTGTTAATGTAACATGTCTGCTCTTTCATCCGAAGCTGCCTAAAGTTGGAGGGGGACGCAGCTACATCAAACGTTTCCCTGATGCCAGAGAACTCAGCAAATTTGATGTGGTGTTTCTTGGAGATGTGGGTATATCCCCTGAACAACTAACAGCCGAACAAGCACAGGACTTACGGCAACTCGTCAGTGCACAAGCCGCGGGGATTGTCTTTATACCGGGACGCACTGGTGCACAAGATTCATTGACTGCCGGACCACTTGCGGATCTCTATCCTGTTGTCTTAGACCCCGCGATACCTAACGGTGTAGGTTCAAGTGTCCAATCCTACTTTGCACTCACCGAACCTGGACAACGCAGTTTGTTAACGCGTCTCGGAGATACCGACCTTGACAATAGCGATGTGTGGCGCACATTACCGGGATTTTTCTGGTATGCTGGCATCCAACGGGCTAAAGCAGGCACAGAGATTTTGGCAGTACACGATCAAGCCGCCACAGTTTCTGGACGGGTGCCGCTCATTGTCACAAAGACTTACGGCACAGGTAAAGTGCTGTTTATGGGAACGGACAGCGCATGGCGTTGGCGGCATGGTGTTGAAGACAAATATCACTACCGCTTCTGGAGTCAAGTTGCACGTTGGATGGCGTACCGCCGACAGATGGCGCAAGGTGAAGCAATACGATTGTTCTATTCACCAGACAGACCACACGTTGATGATGTCCTAACGTTAAATGCTAATGTGATGGACAATGTAGGTGGTCCGCTGGATAGAGGCACTGTTACTGTGCAAGCGATTGCACCTTCAGGTAAAACGGAGACAATACGGCTCCAGCCGGGCATAGAAGATGCGTTAGGGTTATTCGTGGGTACGTTTGTGCCGAAAGAATCTGGGAATTATCGCCTCGTTGCGACCAGTAGCGAAACAGGGGCATCGGTTCAAACGGATCTGTCCGTGCAAGGTTTAAATCGTGAGCAACAGGGACGTTTAGCCCGTTTTGATGTCCTGGAGGAAATTGCTAAAATCACTAACGGCAAATTAGTGCCGATTGCTGATGTGGGAACCTTATTAGAGCATTTGGCAGCTTTACCAGAACCTGAACCGATTGTCAAACGAACCCGCATCTGGTCACATCCGCTTTGGGGCGGACTGATCATCTTACTGCTCGGGTTGTTCTGGGTTGCCCGGAAGATGGCGGGTACGATATAATTGCCAAAGTTTAGCCAGACTTCAAATGACTTAAAAGTAGTAGATGTACACCAACAAGTTTCTATAACGAAGACAGTAGGCGCACGTCGATGGGGTTCTATAGTAATTTTAGAGGGAACTATGCAGAAATTAGACATAAGAGAACTCTACTACATCACGCCATAGACAATCTATCTGCCTTCTATTCTTACGCGAGGGGTTTTCTCCTACGAGAAAATTGAAGCAGAACAAATATATTTTCAGAAAAGATAATCTTTTAACCAACGGAGGTATCTAATATGAAACGTTTTGACTTAACCCCTATAGTCATTTTTGTGGTAAGTGTTATGCTTTTGCTGATGACATCCCTCCCAAGCTCCGCTGCAACCTTTTCTGGCAAAGTCCTTGATAGTGAGGAGACACCCGTTTCGGACATTATCGTAGCCCTTCAGTCATTTAAAGGCACCTCGTTTCCAAACAGGTGGGAATCCGATCCTGAACCGGTGTTTCCTCCACCAGTACCGAGCGAGACAGATGACACCGGCGCGTTCTCAATTACAAATATCACCTCACCTTCCGTGAATCAATTAGTATTGTTTCCTGAAATGCACGAATCCGATTATGAGATTACCGGTTTTGAAATTGAAGGTATTCCGTTCTATGTTGATCGGCATACATTTGATTTTCATTCCGAAGAATTCGCTTTTATAATTGCACCGGATGCGGATATCAAGGACGTAAAAATTACCGTTCGGCCTCGTATGCGGATCCGTGGACAAGTGCTTTCCCCGGAAGGGACCCGGCTTCACAACGTTCAAGTTAGTTACAAGGTAAAATCACGTTATGTAGGCGGCGGTACTGGTAGTGCAAGCGGAACAATGACCCTTGATGCTGAGGGGCACTTTGTGCAATACGTGGATGAGGCAGGCCATTACACCGTCTCTATAACATATCGTGGACAGTCCGCAACGTCAAAAGAGATTTTACTTGAAGATGGACAGCGGCTTGATGGATTGGTCTTAACGCTGAAAGGCGAGAAGGAACCGTCTAAAGTCCTAAAACTACTGAAACCACCTGCACCGAAACAACAAACAGCACCAAGACGGTTCGCCCCTGAACGCCAAAGAGCTGCGGCACAGCGGCGGCGCGCTGGCGTATGGATAGTCAATCCTGAAACTCGCCATGCCTACAAACGAATTTATTGCAAAACCCATAAGGAAGCACTGGAACGAGCAACCGCCGAAGGCGCGCATCTGGTTGCTATCAATAGCAAAGCTGAACAGGATTGGCTACGTGCCGTTTTTAGAAAACAAAACTTTTGGATCGGGTTGACAGATGGTTTAAAAGAGGGGAAACGGCATTGGGATAACGGTGAGCCGGTTACTTATACCAATTGGAATTCGCCAGTGCAGACTTCGGTAAGTGAAGACAACGATGCGGACAAGAATTATACTATCCTCATCGGTTTTACAGGAAAGTGGCAGACCGCCAGTGAAGGCAGCCCTATTGCACGCATGGCAAAAATAGCAATTCTGGAAAAAGAAATGCCCCTCGTTGATAACCCGAAACCTAAAGATGAAAAACGTTAAACGCATTACTGAACAAGGAGGTATTAACATGACGCGTATTATCATAACACGCACACTTGTAATGTTAGCGGTTTTCCTTTTGTTTGCTGTAACGACTTTCGCAGCGGAAGAAGTACCTATAGAAGAAGCGTTGAGCGGTTTGTCGGGCAAAGTTGTTGACACAGCAGGAAAACCTGTTCCCGAATTCACGTTCGTTCTTCAACCGATGCTTGAATTTGATGATCATCTCGTCCCAGCAGATGAGTTTCAAGATTTACCTGAGGGGATGGAAGGTCCAGGTAAACCTCCCCCTATATCTAAGATCCAGACTGATTCCGAAGGAAATTTCAACGTAACTGAACTTCAGCCAGGGTTTTTCCAAATTGACGTTCATTACCATCCAATGCTGGATGCACTTGACCTATTTCATCCTGAGAACCTGCCGAAAGACGGTGAGATGCCCCCTGAAATGATAGAGAAATTGATGCAGCTTGAGAACCTTGAACCAGCAAAAAAACTTATCTCCATTCAATTCGGGAATGTTACTTTTTTAAATAATACAGAGAGACACAACTTTTTCGGAGGAATCACATTTGCACTGAAACCTGGGGTAACCATTGAAAACGTCAAAATCACAGTCAAGTCACGCTTGCGGATTAGCGGGCGCATTGTTTATGCTGATGGCACTCCGCTCAAGAACGCGGAAGTAGACCTTGACATGCAACATTCGGATGAACGAGGTAGTGAGACCTATGGAACCGACGTTTTTACCGATGCAGATGGATACTTTACAACATATCAGGATGAGCCGGGGTATTACACGCTTGGAGCTAAATATAAACATCTAACAGCAGGAATAGGGCCTTTTTTAATTAACAATAAGGTGAAACCTGAGAAACTGGTCTTAAAACTGGATGGTAACAAAGCTGATATTGTTAAACCACGCCCTCCTGATAATCCGCTGGCAAATGAGGCTGAAGTCCACCTTGCTCGCGCGCGATTAGAGTCGCAAAGTGTCTGGATCGTTAATCCGGCGAATGGACACGCTTACAAAATAATTTCATGTAAAGATTGGCACGATGCACACCAACAAGCTATGAGAGAAGAAGCGCATCTCGTCGCTATCAACGATGAAGCTGAACAGCACTGGCTTGAAGGTATTTTTGAACACGTGCCTTTTTGGTGGATTGGCCTGACAGATGTCAAAAAAGAGGGGGTATGGCAATGGGACGGTGATGAACCTGTCACATATACGAACTGGACAACTTTTGAAATGTTTCCAGACAGACTGCCGGACACCCAAAAGGATTACGTTTTGGTCACACATAGAGATGGGGGTTGGCAAGCTGCTGGTCCTGGGAGCCCACTTTGGCGCATAGCACGACACGCAGTTATTGAAAAAGATGGATTGCTTTCTACAATACCTGCTGAGGCAAAAAATATGGATTTAGACATTGATCCTACTGTCGAATCACCCTTCGGTTTCGGTCCATATCCACCGATTCCCGACACGTGGCCTGCTGATGTTGAATATTGGCCTTGTCAATCCGCCCAATTAGAACTAATGCAACGCGTACGGATAAAACTTGAATCAGAAGGTAAAAATATATCAGGAATGTCAATGCAAAAGGGATTGGTATATCCAAATTTTCCCGGCACTGTTTATGTTGAATGGGCTGAATCTGGCGAATATCTGTCCAGATTCAGTGGAGACCCAAAGACAAGCATGCGGTTACAAGCTATCATCAAAGCAAAAAGAGAACAGGGCAAACCTTTTACGAAAGAGGATGTGCCGGATGACATAAAACTGGTACCTTACGATGAGGGGGGAATTGATCCATACCAATTCTTAGGTTTACAGAGAAATGATGACCCCGAGGAAAAATAGCGTTGTTTTGAAGGGTATAAAGCATCTAACTAACGTTTTTTATTCCTGAAAAACCAATAGCCAACAACCATACCAAAGGAGAGCTTAAATGAACCAAACACCATCAAAAGAAAACGCGGTGAACCTTCCCCCGCGCATGAAAAAAGCATTAGAACAATATAGAAAACGGGTATGGATAATCAAACTTGCCGAAGGCACATTAGCAGCACTCTTTGGTCTCATCATTTCGTATCTCATCGTGTTTGGCTTAGACCGATTGTTTGACACGCCTACCTTTTTACGCGCACTTATCTTGGTAATCGGGATGGTAGGTATGGTGATTTTCCTACCGCTGAAGTATTACAATTGGGTGTGGCGAAATCGCACTTTAGATGGGATTGCTCGGTTGCTACAGCATAAATTCCCCCGTTTCGGTGATCACGTGCTTGGCATCGTGGAACTTGCGTCGGAAAGATCAGATCAGTCATCAAGTCCTGCGCTGGTAGCAGCAGCCATGCGTCAAGTTGATGAAGAGGTAGCAAAGCACAATCTCGCAGAGGCAGTGCCGAATCCACGCCACCGCCGTTGGGCATGGGCAGTAGGTTTGCCTTTAGTGTTGGTTATCATCGGAGTCCTCGTGATTCCCGCAACGACACGAAATACCCTCGCTCGGTGGTTGACCCCCTGGCGAAACGTGGAACGATATACCTTTGCGCAGTTGGACGGTAAAACGGATAAGCGTGTGGTGGCGTATGCCGAATCATTTGATGTTGAAGCACGGCTAAAAGATGAGTCCCCATGGAAACCTGAGTCGGGTGAAGCACGCTATGCAAAACAAACACCGGTAGTTGTAAATCGAGAAGGAGAAACCTACAAATTTGAATTGCCACCACAAACGGAAGAAGGCAAAGTTAATCTTCGCATAGGAGATGCGCGGCGTTCCATTCCAGTTGAACCCAAATTGAGACCCGCTCTAAAAGAAATCATTGCTAAAGTCAAACTTCCCGACTACCTACAACACCAAGAACCCCGTATTGATGATGTGCGCGGCGGAATTGTGAACTCAGTGAAGGGAAGCACCGCCACCTTGGAAGCGACTACGACACGTGAATTGTCTGAAGCAACATTAAACAATCGTCCACAGAAGGTAGATGGGGCACGCGTGATTACTGAACCGATATCAGTAGAGACAACAACAGAGATGCAATTGACATGGCGAGATCGTTTTGGACTCGCAGCAAGTGAACCACAAGTGCTACAGTTTGAGGCACAAGACGATACTGTACCAACGGTTGCCATAACCAAACTAAAAAATAATCAAGTTGTCCTTTCTAAAGAGGTGCTTACATTTGAAATTCAGGCAGCGGATGACTTCGGTGTAAAACGAATTGGTTTGGAATGGGAAGGTATTGAGAATCCGATCCAAAATCCTGAACCTGCCATCGGTGAGAAAACTGTGTCGTCAGGAAGTCCGACTTCAGAGGCACTCACCGTCCCTGCCACATTTTCTGTTGAACGTGAAAATATAAAACCGCAGAGTCTACGTTTGCGTGCATTTGTAGAGGATTATTTCCCGAACCGTGAACGCGTTCGTTCACCGCAGATTATGTTGCATGTGCTTACACCTGCTGAACACTTTAAGTGGCTAATTGGACAGATGCAACTTTGGGCAGGCGCTGCAAAGGATGTCCACGATAAAGAATTGCAGTTACATCAAACCAATCTTGAACTTCGCGACTTGTCTCCTGCAGAACTTGACGATCCGGCACAGCGGAAAAAACTACAGAATCAAGCCGCAGAAGAACGGGCTAACGCAGCAAAGCTTGATAGTCTTGTTGAAAGTGGGACAGAATTGTTACAGGAAGCAGCGAAAAACAGTGAATTTGATGCGGTTCAACTCGAATCGTGGGGTGAAATGCTCGAACAATTAGAGGAGATAGCAGAAAAGAAAATGCCATCTGTTGCAAATCTACTCGCACAGGCAGCAGAGGCACCCGGCCAACAGAGGGACAGTCAGCAGGAGCCCCCTTCTTCAAAATCTGACGGTCAAGCAAGTAGTCAGCAGGGCAATCCTTCTTCAAAATCTGATAACAAACAGTCAACAGATAGTAACCAATCGAATGCCACACCCAGCAATTCGGAAAACGATGTTGAAAAATATGGACCCGATAGTAAGCTGCCACCTGAAACAGCAGATGAAGAGATGCCAGATGATCCCAACAAACGTGGTGATTCGGCAAGCGTAGATCGAAGTAAACCACCAGAAGGTGGCAAACCAAGTTCTACACCTGCGAATCCCACGCCAGGCATCTCTGACGTTGAATCAGGATTCAACAAACCTGATAAACCACAGGGAGGACAACCTCCACAAGTCGTGGGTGGACTGCAAATTCCTACTACTACATTAAAAGGGAGCGGTAGAAATGATCAAGACCAAAATCAAGACACCGAAACGCCTGAAGCAGCAGAACTTGTTCTGGAGGCAGTAGAAGAGCAGCAAGAATTGTTGGATGCCTTCGCCAAATTATCGGATGAGATAAAAAGACTGCTTGTTGGCTTTGAAAACAGCACATTCGTGAAACGTTTGAAAGCAGCTTCGCGAAAACAGATTGACATCGCATCGGATCTGGATAGTCTGGATAGTTTCGGACTTGCGAACAGAGGAACAGACAATCAAACTGCACGAAGACGTTTAGCCGATCTTGAGTCTGCTGAGTCCAAAAACATAACAACTATCATACAAGACATGTCAGCATATATTGATAGGCGTCCTAATGCAAACTACCTACGTGTCCTTGCAGAGATGGAGGATGCCTCTGTATCAACCCAAATACGTGATCTTGTCCGATCCATTAACAGGAATTTTGTTGGACGCTCAACCATTGAAGCGGAATATTGGGCAGATACGCTGGATCGGTGGGCAGAACAACTGGTAGACCCATTGCCTGAAATGGGTCCCGCACAAGGTGGAATGATGGAACTGCCCAATCTGCCGCCGGAAATCATTGTAAAAGTATTGCGCCTCATCAATCGCGAAATTCAATTACGGGAAGAGACACGCGAGGTTGAGCAGGCAAAAGACGCTCTTACTGCAGAAAAATACTATGAGCGAAGCGAGGCACTAAGCGATACACAATACGAAATCGCCGAAGATACCCACGAAGTAGCAAGGGAAATAAGTCTATTGCCAAATGCTAATGAACCACTAACCCGACGACAACTCGCCAAGGTAAGCAGAGCAGCTGAGGTGATGGACGAAGCAGAAACAATCCTTGCCGAGCCAAACACCGGTCCTAAAGCAATCGCAGCCATCTCGGAAGTGATTGAAATCTTGCTTGAAACGCAACGCATGCCAAATGCCCCCAGTGGCGGTGGTGGCGGAGATTCACCGGGTGGTGGCGGACAAGGACTCGCAGCATTAGTTTCCGCGCTAAGGCTTATGGGAGTTGGTGATGATAGCGGAGAAGCTTTCATTGAAAAACGCTCACCTAAACAAGCAACTGGTAAAGCAGGACGTGTCCTACCGGAAGAATTCCGACAAGGATTAGACGCTTATTTTAATGCAATAGAAGGACAGTAGTAGACACACGGCGCGCCGTAAAATAGAGGAAACTGATGGAAAATATGCGAAAAGATGCTATCCCATTTGAAGTATTCGCCAGTTTCAAGAGGATAGAAACAGGCAATCCTATCATCTCTCTTGCGCCACCTCTCTGGGCGGCAGCAACTCATGCGATTATCGTTGATGAAACGGCACATTATATCTGGTGTAAACGCGATGTGGGTGTTCGTTGGTTGATAATGCACGCAACAGCACCCATCGGTGATCTGACCAACATCACACAAGATGCACGTAACCCTATTCTTGAACCTTCAGTAGATGGTTTTGATAATGCATCCGTTGAATACCCTTTTCCTTTTCTAAATCCTGCTGATGGCAAGCACTACATGTATTATCGAGGCAAAGGGAAAACGACACCCGAACAGACCGGTTTACTCATAAGCGATGGAGATTTGGGCAAATGGCGGCGCGTCCAACACGCTCCAGTTATTCCCGCAGATACTGAACACGAACAACATGGCTCAACACACCCTTCGGTTGCAGTGGATGGCAACACGATTCACATTGTTTATACTGGAAAGGCAACACAGTCATTCGGAGAGGGTTTGACGATGTGTCATGCAACAGCACCGACGAGTAATCCCGCAATGGTCACAAAAAATCCTGCTAATCCCGTTTTTACTGGGAGCGGACAAACATGGGACAACAAAGCCGTCCGTGAGACCGAATTGTTCAAAGGACCGCAGTACTTCCATATTCTTTATGGTGGATTCGATGGCGACATGTGGCGGATCGGGCATGTGCGGACTCGCGATTTTCACACTTTTGAACCGAACCCTCACAACCCCGTATTCACACCATCGGACAATCCTGATGCGTTTGATTGTGACGGTGTGTTGACAGGTCAAATTCTTGAAGTCAATAATACCTATGTTATGCTCTACGCAGGTAAGAAAGGTCTGGAATGGCAAACGAGTTTGGCTACAATAAAAGGGGCTAAATGTTAGAACGTCTACTCAATACTTAGCTTCAGTGGGGCAGAATGTTTTATAAGGGCTATTTAGTCTTATAAATTTCAGTTATAGTGAAACCTATAATAATTTTTATGTTTTGGTTCCTGTGTGAACTGCAAACACCGTCAATGTAAGAGGCGCAATGAATTGCGCGACTACAAACGCCGCTAACTTAATGTAAAAGTGTTTTAGATTTTACTATAAGTAAGTGTTACTGAGAATGCAGGTCGTAAAGTGAAGTGTATAAGATATTGTAGTAATTTTCATAGTTTACGGCAGGACTAAGAAATGGTGTGGTTAGGAACCGCACCTACAACGGTGTTCATATATTTTAGACTTTGCTATAAAATATTAACGTTTGTAATAAAATACAATAAAAAAAAATAGAAAACTAAATAATCCTGAATTTTAATGGAAAAAGATTGACTTTTATTTTAAGATATAATATCATTATATGCATAAACGTTAGTAGTACGTTTATATATAATCTAAAAAGAAGAGGTTTATATCTATGAAAACCAGATTGTTTGTTATAGCGACTATGTTAATGATTACAAGTGTAAGCGTTGTATATGCCCATGGCAATGCTAATCACACGCTTACTATTAATGATTGGCATGTTTACCCATGTGGGCATACTGAATATGCTGGCAATACGCGTCAAGTTGATATGTGGGTTGGTGACGAAGATGAAGAGGACGCTGATTTGTGGAGCACCTTTCATACTTCATCAGGTGATCATGAACTATTACCTCGGCACATTAATGAGATGCAATTGGGGATGGAACAGGCACCTTGTAATCGTGGTTCTTTGGCTGTAGATTATGTTGTCTTTTATTTGTGGATATGTGAGTATAACGATGATTTTGGTGTGGATCCTAATGCATATTGCTTCGCCCAAACTTATTTTGTCGGCCAGATCGATCTCCTATATTGCGATGCACATTTAAGATTTTGGGGGCATGTGGAGGATTTATATAATTGGGAAGACGATGCAATACATGATTATTTCGGTCCATGGGAAATTGATTACGATTACTGCATAGACCATTGTTGTGAATAATCTATATTACCTATAGATATCAATTAGATATCAATTTAACGCGTTGTGTTAGTTATATTTATTAGATTCAACGACTATTTAAATGTTAACTAGCACAACGCGTTATCTTAACATTACTTATAAAGACCGTCTATCCGGAAACGCGCATGCACAGCATATCCAACGTCAAGTAAAAAAGATTATTTCTAGCAACAAGTTTTTACGCGATTTAGTGTTAGCAATCATAGATATATCTGCTCTTAGATGATGCGCGACGCAAACAGTTAGAGACAACCGCCAAGAGTTGACTACCTATTCTTACCTTGTGTGCAAAGATACCCCGTGAATATGTTTTACCAACTTTGCAAACAAATAGACCGTGCTATTTTGAGCCTTGGTCACCGAATGAAATTGAACTACTGTTGCAAGTTTTCTGATAAAGATAAATAATGAAATTTTGACTGATTCAGATAGCCTTTTAAGGCTGTAAAATCCACTACAACAATGATGAATTTTCATCATTGTTGTAGTGGAAAAATACTAGAATATGTCTATAATAAATACTCTCTTTCTATCCAGCACAGAATTCGGTTACAGGCGAGAACGAGGAGAAAAGAACAGATAATCGATTTTAGATTGCAGGGCTATTTAGTTTTAAGAATTATCAGTTGGGGCGTGGTCCTGAAAGTTTATATTATAGGTTGGTCGAGCGAATGCGAAACCCAACTTTTGCGTGTACTTCTTGGATTTCGCTCCACTCTAACCAACCTACGATACTTATATATATCATTTACGTATGTGATAAAATGCGTCAGAAATATAGAAATTAAATACCCTTAGATTTTTAATGGAAAAACCTAAGCGAGTTTTTAGCACAAAGTTGAAGAGAATGATAATGACAAAATACAGTAAAATTAAAGACCTACTCATCAATAAAAATATATTCTATATCGGGATTTTGGGTTTTCTAATGTTGCTTTATACGTTTTCCATTGAATTGGCTGATGCACAGGATCCAACCCTCCGCTACGGCACAGGTGTTCCACCAGCGGTCAGAAGCATCAATGACCGAAGTTTGCGATACCTCGCCAACACACAACTGAAAGATGGAAGTTGGCAAGGAGGGCGGAATGGTCCAGGAATAACCGGTATATGTGTTATGGCATTCATGGCAAGTGGTGAAGACCCTGATTACGGACCTTATGCCACACATATCCGTAAAGCCCTGCAAAACATCATCGCTAATCAAAACGCCAGAACAGGATACATGGGCACGAGCGGGCATGCATCAATGTACCATCACGGATTTGCTACGTTAGCACTGTCCGAGGCGTATGGTGCTGTAAGCGAAGAACTGCTTTGGAAAGAAAGTGAAGTGCCTGAAAACCGCAGACGCACCCTCAGTTCAGCATTAGAACTTGCTGTGCGATGTGCATTGACTGCACAAGAGAAAAATCCTTGGGGGGCATGGCGCTACTCGCCGCAAGCGCGAGATGCTGACACAACCGTTGCTGGCACCGTCCTAATGGGAATACTCGGTGCACGAAATGCTGGTATTGAAATCCCCAATGAAGCCATTGACAAGGCATTGAACTTTTTTCAAACCTGCACAATGCGGGGTGGCGGTGTCTCCTATACACCTTCAGGCAGCCATGGCGATGGACTCACTCGTTCTGCGATTGCAACCCTCGTCTATGCAATTGGAAAAAGAAAGGACACACCAGAATACAAATCCACAGCAGAATTCATCAAACGCAGAGCAAACCATAATGTAGGAAATCATTACATGTTCTATACCCTATACTACATGGCTCAGGCACTGTTTCAGAGTGACTTTGAAGCATGGCAATCTTGGAATCAACGCACTATTGAAAGGCTTCAAAGGATGCAACAAGAAGATGGAAGTTTCAACAGTTCCCACGGTAAAGCTTATGGAACAGGAATGGCAGTGCTTACCTTAGCTTTGAACTATCGTCTTTTACCTATTTATGAAAGATAGGCGGTTATTGATATTCAGAAAGATGTTTTTATTTATCGTAGATTTTGGATGTATTTAGACAGTATTGATCTATAGGAGGGAACTCCGATTCTCGACTATCAAAACGTTTCGTAGCGATTCGGAGATCGTTCCTACATGTGGCGTGTATAATTATTTCAATAATTCACCATAGATCAAACTTCTCTAAAAGATGGCAGTTGAGTGTTGGTTACCATCAGGAGGAAAAATGAAATGCAGAGGTGTCTAAAAAATATTTTAGCCATTGTAATTGTAATCGCGGGGACGTGGAGTCCAATCAAGGGACAAGCACAGGAAACAGTCTTACGTTGGAAAAATGGTGATATCCTTCCCGGCAAACTATTAGACAGTCAGTCCGGGAAGATTCGATGGAATTCACCACACTTTTCAGACGATCTAATTGTTGACACAAATGTTTTAGATTCAATTGATTTTTCAAAACAACCGGCACCAGCAACAGAGACTTTCCGCGTTGGCACAGTATTAGGTGATGTCTGGATCGCAGACATTATCGACTCAGATGAAAATACCTTCCTCTTTTCCAGCAAACGTCATGGTAAGTTCCGAGTGAATAGAGAGATGATTTACTCGCTTGAAAGCCGCGCACATTCCAACCTGATTTTTGACGGTTCTCAACTAACAGCGTGGAAATCCCGCAAGAAAAATGAAACCGATAAGGCATCAGTTCAATTCTCTGACAATAATCAACATACCGGTTGGTATCCTGATCGAGGTGGACATCCATCCACAGATCAAGGTAAGACTAACATCTTTTATGCTTTTGAATGGCCAAAACGTTTTGAAATTGACCTTGAAGTATCATCCAATACAGCCCCACCAGGCTTTGTTCTTGCCCTCAGTAAAAACCTGTACCAAACACAAACACTAAGAGTAGAAACATGGACTAACGAACTTGTTGTCGTTCAAGGTACACTATTCGAAGATATAATGCCAGTTGAGGATGATCGTCGCGACTTCCGTTTGCGACTTGCTTACGATCAGGACCTTGGGACGCTAAAAATCTCTGACTTAAATGGCAATCTACTCTTAGAACTGACTGGTGTTCAGCCAACTGTCGAAACACCTGGAATCTATATTTTTAACCGAGGACAAAATCTGACAATACAACGATTAAGGGTCTATCGGCAACCTGCCGGACTAAAAAGCCAGCAAGTTGACTTCTCCAAACCTCGAATCCACATGATGAACGGAGAAGTTTTTTACGGCAAATTGTTTGTAAAGAAAAACAGAGGTTATGTCCTTGACACAGATGACACACAACGGGATATCAACCTACAACAGATTGACCGTGTAGTGCAGCCGGGGCGGAAATTGGCGAAAATTGACGATTATATGGCATTAACATACATTGACGGCTCCGTTGTGCGTGGACAAGTGATGCAACTAAACTTGGATAGCGTTTTACTCCAGACTAAATTTGCTGAAGAACCGATAACCTGCTCACTCGCGGGTGCTTCACTACTTCGGTTTGAGTCCAAAGCCAAAACTAAAAAACCGGTAGATGATTATGATAAAATGTTTTTTCCATCAGGTAGTTTACGCGGTCACATTCTCTTTAAAAGCGACGATGCATCAAATATCCGATGGCAGGCTATAGGTGCGTTGGAACCAGTACGCCTTGCGAACAACCAATCTGCTCGTATAGAACGTAACAATAAACATGTTTCAAGACTACAGCCTTTTGATATAAAAATGTTTCCCCATCTGTTGCATCTAAAAAACGGGGAAGTCATCCCATGTCATGTGTTGTCTTACGATGAAACCTCTATTAATTTCCGATCCCCTTTTATCAGCGCGACGCTCATGGACTCAGCACACATGAAAGGTATTGAGTTTACACGCAGTAAAACGCACGGTCGAAAGGAAAACCGAAATCCGATTACCATTACAGGTGGAAATAAACACCGTATAATTTTAGAAGATGGGCAAATTTTGGAAGCTATGATGCGGAGAACCGAAGATGGTAAGACAAAAATAATAGTGAATAACGAAAAACTTGGCGGAAATCCGAAAATTGTTGTAGTTGGCGGAGACTTCGCGGCAAACGATGCTGCTGTTGTCCTTAAGCGCGGGATTGAAGTCTTGTATGATCCACTCGAAACGCAAACTGAGGAGTTAGATGTAAAATTAGAACGCGCTCTAACCGTTCCCCGTTTCAACCGAGACAATCCACCGAACCATATTCTTGTGGCAAACAATGGTGATTTAAAGCGAGGCAATTTAATAAGCATTAACGGACAGATAATTCAGTTTGAATCAAATTTGAAGAAGGTTTTTATTCCCATTAATCGGGTGGCTCGAATTATTGATATAAGCGTTAATAACCCTGATCAATCAACAAAAGAAACGGCAAGCGATGAAAAAAGTTCTGATGCACATCAGGAACCTCCTACGAAAACTGAAAACCAAGCTTCGAAAACAACTCAGGCTGAGGTCCGCTTTGCTTTAATCCATAATCCGATCCTGATTTTTGAACCACTCAGTGTCAAGGGTGATAAACTGTACGGACGTTCACCAATTTACGGTGAGACATCGGTTCCCGTGAAGAGTCTCCAATATCTGCATTTTGGAGACAAAGCAAAATCTTTCAAGTCCGTTTTTGAAGAATGGGTAGTTCGCTCGGCAAAAGAACCTGATTACGGTGATAACCGGTAGAGTTACCTTTTGCTCTAAACTGACAAATACGGTAGCATAACATCAAAAAGTTCTACCTTGCTGCTTACTTTTATCGGGTGCAGAATAGTTCCCGATTCGTGCCGAATCTCTATTGCAGATTCTGGTAAAATAGTAAGCACTCCCTCTTAACATCTGACATGCTTACTTGTGGATGGGTATGAGATGAGCAAGTAAAATTAAAAGATCGTCACAAATCGTATAAACTGCTACAATGGTTAAATCCATGGAGTTTTCCTTTTGTTTTCTTGTGATAAAACATTATAGAAGAAACCCCATGGATTTAAAACTATTTATAGGCAGCAACTTGGGTACATTTACTTACCTATTCATCGTTATCAAACCAATCAAACCAAGCATCTATCATCTCTTGTGGTGCCCAAGATTCACCATCTAAGGTCCATAAATCTTCCACAATTTGATAAACCGTCCAGCCAAACTCAAAATAATCCTGATAAATTAAGACATTAGGATTATTCTCCGCAGGAATAACGCGAACGTAATGATAGTAGTAGATCTGATCATAGCGGCTTGCGCCTTCTAAATCACCGTAATAAAATTCAGTTGTAAAGGAATGTTCAGAGGAATAGTTCCCACACTCATCGTATGCCATGTAAAAATTGGTTACACGCACCGGGTGATCTTCAGCAAACGCATTTCCCAACACTAAAACAAATATAAAAACTGTTGTAACAAAAAACAAGCGTTTCATGATTTTATATCTCCTATTATATACTAACGTGAGTTTGATAAATCAGATTTTTGTATTATGTGCGGTTAGGAAACCGCCAAATCAAGAAATCAACGGTATGAACGCCATTTAGGCGTTCCCCGGGTATGAATGCAATATAGCATTCCCGCCTACCGGGTCTATGAGAGTAATATTCTTGGAAAATGAAGTTCATATACCTAATATCAAACTCACGTTATGCTAATGAAACGGTTCCTAAATATTATTGATGCGTTCCAGCATTTTCTCTGCACGAACACGCGCCTCAATTAAATCTGGAGACACCTGCTGCAACGAACTAGACACGCCCTCAAGTAACTACGTGATACTTGCATATTATTAAGTATCTTCGTTAACAAACTTGATACTCATAACGCAGCACCAACAACTAACAAAATCACATCAAAATTATAATTGTTATATTACCAGATATTCAAAACTTCCGCAAGAAAATAACAACCAATTAAACTTCCTAAAAACAGATAAATGAAACCGTACCAGAACGCCAACGCTCCAAGAAGCCCGCTCAGACAACCAAGTTGGAACTGAAACACTTTTTCAAAACTTACTTAAACTGTTCCTTAGATTTCCCCGTAAAACCCGCCAAGTTTACCTTAAATCCTTGATATTGTCGGGTTTCGCTTCGCTCTACCCGACCTACGAACTTTAGATTTTACTAGGCCATTACCACTCATAATTAAAATGTTATTATGTCTAATGTATGCATTCCCTTGCAATTCGCTTGCAACTGGGTGTATAATACATTTCTGTAAATCACATTTCATTATGAGTCTTCTTATTTTCACTGAATTGAAGAATGTAAGAGGTACCAAATCATGCAGAATGCCAAACGCGCATTCCCTTGACAGCAAGACAATCGCAACCGGACATTATGATGGTACGTTCATACTATGGGATATCCCAACACCGTAAACATTAGACACTTGATTTCAACCATAACAACAAAAGGAGAAAATATGTCAGAACAATTACAAGAATTACTTAATTTAGAAACTGTGCCTATTACAGTAACATTTCAGGAAACACAGCCGGATGGCGTTTCCCGTGTGGAAAAAGTTGAGGCATCCGGTTGCACCTATTGGAAACGTGCATCGGAAGGTAAGACCTTCTATACCGAAGCATCCGACCACTATAACTGTCCAATTGGATGCTATACACATAACGTTGAACTCCCGGACGCACAAATGGAAGAACTGGAAAACACCCTCGGACTGATGGGTGAACTCGGTTATATTTCGATGGATGAGGTACCTGGTATTCCCCGTCGAGAAAATCCTTTCCAAAGTGCAGTCTACGCTCCTTTAACAGATACAACTGACATACCAGATGTTGTTCTTATCTCTGGCACACCGAAGCAGATGATGCTTTTGACTGAAGCTGCAACCGCTGCAGGAATCGGCACAGAGAACGGTGTGATGGGTAGACCAACGTGTGCTGTGATACCGGCTGTTATACAGTCTGATAAAGGTGCAAGCAGTTTGGGATGCATTGGTAACCGCGTCTATACGGCACTCTCTGATGATGATTTCTATTTCGCCTTCCCAGGCAAACATATTGATGCACTTGTTGAAAAGTTAGAGACAATTGTAAATGCAAACCGTGTATTAGAAGAGTATCATCAGCAACGCCAAGCGGAGATTTGAATGAAAAGTGTTGCAGTTATTACCGGTGCAGCGAGCGGTATCGGACGCGGCATTGCAGAACGTTTCGCTGCGGAAGGGATGGCGATTGTCCTTGCAGATATTGAAGAAGAATCTTTAGCCAAACTTGAGGCAGACTTACGTGCGAAAGGCGCGAGTGCCCTTTCTGTAATAACAGATGTCTCAAATGCTGCGGATATTGAAAATCTGGCAGAGCGGACTTTGGATGCTTTTGGTGCGGTGCATATTCTTTGCAATAATGCAGGCGTTGTTTGTAGTCGTCCTATTTGGGAACATACGCTCCTCGATTGGGAGTGGGTGTTAGGCGTGAACTTATGGGGTGTGATTCACGGCATTCGTACGTTTGTTCCGCGTATGCTGGCACAAGAGACTAAGTGTCATATTGTAAACACCGCTTCGATTCTTGGATTAGTGCGAGGTCCGGGTGAAGGCATCTACAAAGTAAGTAAACACGGTGTTGTTGCGCTTTCTGAAACCCTGGCCGATGAATTGGCACAAAAAGGCTCACAGATTCAGGTGCATGTCTTATGTCCCGGTTGGGTGCAGACCGGTATCTTGGACTCTGCCCGAAACCGTCCAAATGTTTTACAAAATCCAGAATTGGAAATACAACAAACTATAAGTGCTTCTCGGAATGTACGTGCTGAAATGGAAGCGGGCATGTCACCAACAGAAGTAGCTGAACATGTCTATAAGGCTATTCAGGAAGGCACCTTCTATATTCATACACATCCTGAACACAAAGTGTGGATTCAGGCGCGTATAGAGGGTATTCTCGGATAGTTCTGTACGATGCTGGTTGTCAAAAAACATTTTACCGTATATAATATGTTAACATAGAAATGTAATCTTTGAAGGAGAATGTGTATCATGAAAACCAAAACCACGTTTCCAATAATCGGTGGCATTACATTACTGATAGTAGGTTTGTGTGTTCCTACAATAAGTTTCGCACAACAAAAACCTAATGAAACTTCAATCACAAAAGACATTTCGCTGACACATGTTGATGGTGGTGAAACGTTAACGTTAGACCTCTCCAAACATTTAGATCTAACCACTAATGAAATAAAAAAACTTGCCAATTCTTTATCTGTTGGAATGATAGATAACGTCGCGGACCCTGCTAAGGGTATAACGATTGAATTGCTTAAACCTGCAGATTCCACCCTTCATTCCAAGGCACTCGTCATCCGCGACATCACAACAAATTCCGCGGGTAGAGTAGTAAAGGCAACAGGAACCTTGGATGTAGAGGTAAAGGTTGAATTTGATCCGCAAAAACTGAAAGATGTCCCTGAATTACGGAAAGTCTTGCTTAAAGAATTGGATAAAAACAAAATCGTTGTTAGGAATGTAGTCACAGCATCGCGCGATACTATCTGGATTAATCTCTACAATACAACTAAAAGTCGCATCAATCTGAAAAAATGGCAAATTCGCTTAACCTATGGCTCTATATCGGATGAGACCGATACTGAAACTACAAGAGTCATTGACAGAATGAGCAATGTAGGTGATAAAGTAAAAGACCAGTTGTCTCCTAAACTGCACAATCCCCCAACTGGATTCGTTTTTCCTGGCAATTCCAGAATGTCTCGTCAGATTGATTTTGAACTTCTCAATGATTCGACAAAGACACAGGATGAGCAGTTATCAGCCATTTCAGACGGCATCCTTCAAACAAGTTGGCAAAAAGGGTGGAGTGTTAAGGCAGTAATTCGGCAACCTACATGGATTGATATTCATGATTCTAAAGATAAGCTCAAAAATCTCAATAATGATCTAATATGGGTCGCGCCGAGAGAAGGTAAACCTAAGGTTGAAACACGAGTAATTTTTGCTCCGCGCAAACCGGTCAATGAAAACCTTCCACCAACCGATGATCGCTAAAAACTGAATGGCATTTTTCTGTATACTAAGGACGTATCTATGACCGCCCTTCTGCATTGCAGATGGTAGTGATGTTATCATTCAAATTTCTTTTTTAGAAATTTGAGCGCTTCGTCCAAGAGTAATAAAAAGATGCCTCCATAAATTGCAATTATGAATTCAAAGAAGGCTATATTGCCATCCAGGACTTCCGCAATTGCTACAAACATAATCAGGAAAACGATAATTCGCAAAAAAATTCGCATGATTTCTCCTTCCAATTTAACGACAACGTATCTAATAACGAATCCTTACATCTCTTTTCAGCTTTTGTAGTGCTACTTTATAGTTTGGATTAGGAAAACGAAAACTGAATGCCTCTGATTTAAGATTGACACCGACACCTTAAAAAGAGTATAATAAATGAATATACTTTGATACAGAAATCCCAGTCAACACTTGAAATTGCAAGGAGGATTGACGTGTTTCGCATAAAATTGCAATTACAAAGAGTTATAGTTTTCATCTGCGTAATTGCTTTGATCGCATGTGGAAGCGGGGAAATCCAAAATTTTGAGGGCATTCAGATCATATCCTACCCGCGTGTAGATCGCTTAGACATCAAAATTTATCTGGTTGATAGAAACGGCATCCCACTAATATGGAACCAGAGCATTCTCAGTCCAAGTGTCGGCGTTAGCACTATTTCAGAAGCTGATTTTACCACCAACGTGCAAGTTTACTCCATGCGCGAAGGCAAAAAACATCGTAAGGTCTATGATGACAGACTATTTGATGTCCGATGGGCACAAGAACCGAACAGTCTTGATAGACTCCTGAGTGCAGAAATTCCGCGCAGACTCATTGAAGATGATCCTGAACGCGATACACACGAAGGTATTATCACTGTTGAAGTCAAAACTGAAAAGCAAGGCCCCTTTACGGATACTATAGAAAAAACCGCTATTTATAAGAGATAACGATGCCTATTCACACACAAGACTATCGACATTGGGAAGGCACACTAAAACCGCGCAACTACACACGGTGGTGGGTTATTGCAAAAGCAGAACTGAAACTACTCGCCCAACGCAAAATTGTCCGATTAATTGTTGCAATCCCACCAGTAATCTACATTCTGTCTTATGGAATCTTTATTTATATTTACAATATCCTGCCGGGTGTGCCTACTGAATTTGATATTGATCGCGGTTTTTTTCAGGGATTTCTATTCAGAATTGACACGGTTCAGTCTGCCTTTTTTATTGCGCTGGTAGTTATTTTCGGAGGGGCGGGGTTAATTGCAAATGACCTAAAACACAACACACTTTCGCTCTATTTGTCTAAACCGATTTCATGGGTAGACTACCTTATCGGGAAATTTATTGTGATTGGCATTCTACTTACCTGCATGACGTTGGTACCTGGACTGTTACTGTTTCTTGAGCATGTATTGTTAACCGATACTCCTTTTCTAAAAGAAAATTACTGGTTACCCCTATCCATCATTGTCTATTCGACGATAATCATCACTATCACAAGTCTATTGATGTTGTTGTTCTCATCACTAACTACAAATTCCCGCTATGCGACGATTGGTTTTTGCGCGGTCTGGTTTGGATTGCCTGTTCTCCACCTCATCCTTAAGGAAGTTCTTTCAACGAGTACAGTCGCTTTAGTCTCTGTTTGGGCGAACTTTGATCGTCTTGGAAATGCCCTTTTTGGTTTAGAAAGCAGCTACAATATACACTGGTCTTTGACACTCCTCTTATTAGCTGTCCTAACTGCCGCATGTATCCTTGTTCTCCGCCATCGGATACGTGCCGTTGAGATAGTTAAATAGTGCTATACTATGCTACCTACTTTAACCGCGCACCATTCGCATCCCACATCTCAACCTCAGAGTAAATCTGCGGAGGTGTTATTGGGGTTAATGTTGGTAGCCAGTCTGGTTGGAACTGTTGAACCAATCGCACTGCATTCTGATATGCTATCCGTTCCTTCGTCTCATCATCAAGGTGTGCAGATCCAATCTGTGATTGAACAAGACGAAAATCGTAATATGGCAAGTCACTGCCAAACATTATTCTGTCGTTGCCAAGGTTATTAACAAGATGTAATAAGTCCCAACTTTCATCTCCCTGAGGCTTTTGCGCGACATCAAACCATATATTTTCATGTTTTCCGCAGTGTGCAATCGCATCAAGATGTCCTGCTTTGGTCATTGAGACATGCCCGATGATGAACGTGATCGTAGGAAACCGTTGGGCATACGCTGCGATATTTTGTGTTGAACCCGCTTGATGTAGTAGACATAACCCGTTGTGCATTGCTACCACTTCCAGAAACGCATATAATTCACCGCCAAGTGAATGTCCCGACAATGCGGGATGACACACAAATCCGACTAAACCATCGTCACACATTGCCCTGTCAAGTTCGTCTACGCCTGCTTGTTCATGTCGCACCTCCACAACCCCAAGTCCGATGGGGAAGCGTTCGGGATACTTCCGACAAGCATTTGCGATCACCTCGTTCTGCGACCGCGTGTCTAATACACCGCGCGCTTGCGGCCCACCTGCTGTAGGACACGGAATCGCACCAATAACATTTGCAGAAGCCATCCGTGCAAGACACCGTCCGACACTCTGTCCAATGACCGGTGCGCGTGATACCGTCATACCGATGTGGCAGTGCACGTCAAAATAGGGATACATATAAAGTTCTCCTTTCTCAAAACATTAAAATTCCGGTACAGGTGCATAGGTGTTAAAGCCGTCTGTTCTATCTTCACCCTGTAGCAGATAGATTTTATGTGTCCGCCGCCACTCCGCGCCCGGATAACGCACATCTGCTGGCATGTAACGCATTGTGTAACCGCAGCGCCGTTTCTGCGAAACGTTCGGACTGGAATTGTGGATTGTCCATGCATCGTGAAAATGGCACTCACCCACCTCCAGTTCTAAATTTACCGCCTTTGATTCGTCTAAGTCTGCCTCCACAACTTCGCTGCCAAAGAGGTTATTGTCACGATTTACCTTTTCATAACGACGATCGCGCAACTTGTGGCTGCCGGGAATCACACGCATACATCCGTTTTCAACCTTCGATTCATCAACGGCAAGCCACATCGTAATAACGTTCATCGGTTCAAGAGATTCACCCCAATAGACACCGTCCTGGTGCCACGGCACTGCCATCCCATCATTTTCACGTTTGCTGATAAAATGACTTGACCAGAGTACGATATCCGGCCCGACAAACCGCTCAATTACCTTTAACACGCGTGGATGCGTGAGATATTTGAACAGGTACGGATGCTCAAAATGTGGAACATCCATCTGTTCTGGACGTCTACCCTCAGGTAGATTCTCTATCATTGCATCTACATAATCGCGAAGTTCGTCTAACTCCGATTCGGTGAAGATACGCCCATAAGTAAGATACCCGTTTTCTTTATAAAATTTAACCTGTTCATCAGAGACTGTTGTTTCTAATTGCCAATCCATGTGTCCCCTGTTTTTATAATTGAAGCATAAATACAGTTTAGCAAAGTATAACACATCATCGTTTTTCTGACTACAACCTTCTTATAAATGCAGAGTTCTTTAGTTTTCGGTTTTCTGCTATATTTTTTCACATTTCTATATAACTATCAGTAACACTCATCAGCTGATTATTCTTAAAACTAAATAACCCTATTATAAATGGGTGTGTAAAGTTTTTGGACAAAGCATATTGTCGGTTGAGTTTCGCTTCGTTCTACCCGTTCCATACATTGAATTAGGGCGTTTGCACGTCACATTTAGGACGTTCTGAACGTCACAGTGACGTGCAGAAGTCAATCAGGACAAGAATTGTGACGTGATTTTTAAGTTTTTTCTTTTCTTTATTCTTTAGAAATTTGAGTATATTAAGAATTCAATATAATAACGTGATAATTATATTAACATAAATACGTTGGTTTGTCAAGTTAATTTTCTAAAAAATCAAGGACAAAAACTTTACACACCCCTTATAATAGCCAAAACCTAAACTTGATTAATTGCCCTGCTTATGCTAAACTCCCTATTATGAAAATTGTAGTTGCGCCAGATTCATTTAAAGGGAGCGTCACAGCATTGGAAGCAGCGAACGCAATGGAGCAAGGACTTTGCCGCGTGTTTCCAGATGCCATCATAGAAAAAATTCCGATGGCTGATGGCGGTGAAGGCACTGTACAATCTCTTGTTGATGCCACCGGTGGCCATATTCAAACACAATGTGTGCTTGATCCACTTGGAAATGAGGTTGACGCACAATTTGGTATACTTGCAGATGGAGAAACAGCGGTCATTGAGATGGCATCTGCTTCCGGTCTAACGCTTGTTCCACCTGATAGACAGAATCCACTGCGGACTACAACTTACGGCACAGGGCAACTTATCCGTGCTGCTTTGGAAACTGGTTGCAGACGCTTAATCATCGGTATCGGTGGGAGTGCGACAAATGATGGTGGGGCTGGCATGGCTGAGGCACTCGGTGTTAAATTTCTAAATACGGATGGAGAACCGGTTCCACGCGGTGGAGGCGGACTGAGTAAATTAGCATCAATAGATATAACAGATTTACGTCCCGCAATTGCGGAAACGGAAACGGTTGTCGCTTGTGATGTCAATAATCCGTTGACTGGTCTAGAGGGGGCATCCCATGTTTATGGGCCACAGAAAGGTGCGACACCTGAGATGATTAAAACGCTTGATACAAATCTTGTCCACTTTAACAAGGTTTTGGCGCGAACACTCGGACAATCCTTTAACGACATTCCCGGTGCGGGGGCTGCTGGTGGGTTAGGTGCTGGACTGATGGCATTTCTCAACGCTGAATTAAAACTTGGTGTTGATATTATGATTGACACTGTAAAACTCAAGGAACGAATGAAAGGGGCATCTCTCGTCTTCACAGGTGAGGGGCAATTGGACTTCCAGACTGCGTTTGGGAAGACTCCTGTTGGCGTTGCGAAGGTTGCGAAGTCAGACAATATCCCTGTCATTGCGATTGCAGGTGGTATTGGCGAAGGTGCTGGTGCTGTGTATGATGCTGGTATTGATGCGATGTTGGGTATTGTGCAGGCACCAATGTCGCTTGAGGATGCTGTTGCGGATGCGCTGCAACTAATAGCGGATACTGCTGAACAGGCTGCGCGATTGGTTGCAATTGGGCGTGTGTTTAGTATCGGGTAGCAAAAAACGATTTCCTGATTGTAGGTGTTCATGGAAATAGCACTATTCACTTTTCAAGATGGCGCTAATGTGGTTTTCAAACCGAAAACAAATGTAGACTAAATAGTGGAAAGAATTAAAATGCAGAAGTTGCTAATTGCTATTGTTACGTTGCTTTTTATCTTTGTCGGTGATGGCTATTCTAATACACTTGTGATTGACGAACAGGGGGATATTTTCGCTGAAACGGATCGCTATCAGGTGCGGTTTAGAAATGGTAACGTCATACACGTACATAACAAACTCACGAAAGAAACTTATACAGTTTCAGGAAGGCACGATGCAACACTTTCAGGGATGCGTGGGCCCCGGTTCGATGCGTTAGAAATAGACGGTGAAGATTACTTGGAACCTGAGTGGGAAATAGGTGGTGCTGAGTCCTTAGAAGTTGAAAAGATTTCACCCTTAGCAGTGAAATTGACGGCTCGGTGGCATCAGAGCACACTTCTTATGTGGGTGGTTATTGATGTGCTCACTGGCGATCTAATAATTAGACAGGAAGGTTTTTCTGAGCAAACAGGGATTTCCACTATCGGATGGGGGATTGGAAATTTAGATTATAATCAAGTATCTCCGATTGTGCCAGCGCACGGCGGAAAAATAATGAATGAACAAAACACAGTGGATTCGTATTGGACGTATCCTCATTTGTGGCAAGCCCCTCTTGCTGTCGTGCAAGGAACATTGGGCGGATGTTTTGTGATGAGTGAGGATGAAACAAATCAATTTAAAGCACTCGGTCAGTGGCCAGAGAGAAAAAAGCCAAATTTCTTCGCTATTGCTTTTGACACGCACAATTTTTTCCCTTTTGAAGATCGTCAACATATTACTTCCGCGACTTGGAGGTTTAATACATATAGGGGCGATTGGCAGGTGCCTGCGGAAAGGTATCGTCAAGGGATGATACAGCGAAATGCATCGCGTCTTGCTCGTCGACCTGCGTGGGTTAAAGATATTCAACTCGTTGTTATGTACTGTTCACTGAATCGTAACTACATTAGAATGTTAGATTTTTTGGCACAACAGATCAACCCGAAAAACGTGTTAATTTACTGTCGCAGCGGTTGGTATGGTGGGGAGCAGGAGTGGCCCGATGTTCGCGTGAGAGAAGATCTTCCGAGGTTTATGTCTGCTGCGAAGCAACACGGTTTTAGAGTGATGCTCTACACAGGCTTTCAGTTTTTTTCTCAAACCCATCCACTTTACCCCGAATGGGAACCCTTTTTATATCAAGGTAGCGATGGAAACATACTGGGATGGAACTTTGATCACGGAGGCCCTGCTTTCATAAATCCTGCAGCTTCAGCTTACAGGAAGTTTCATGTACAAACATTGAAAAATGTACAAGAGAGATATAACATTGATGCCTTTCATCTTGATCTTAATTACTTTATTGGCAATCACGCGCCTATCGATGGATTGACGCCTATTCAAGGAAATATGCTTTTACATGAAGAACTTATTGCAGCGATGCCAGATATTGTTCTTTCTGGCGAATTTATTCACGCGGTGACATCTCCCTATCTCGCTTTTTATGGGACCGGGGACAATCCGGGTTACGGAGATCCGCACCCGATAAGTGATTTCTTATTTTCGCAGTGGTCCCCTGCTTATAGCGGCACCTTTGCATATTTGGCACAGAGAAACGTAAAACCAGAACATAAACACGACCCTGAAGCATTGGAAGGAAATATTCAAGAACTTGAAATATTGAATGCCCATATTAAGACGTATAAACAACTGGACGTGGTTCCGACAATCCGGTATTATTTTGAGAGTCATTTTGCAGTGTACCAAGCGATTTCTATACTGCATCGCACCAATTCAAATGCTGAGTTTTGGGAAGGGTTAGAACAAATGGTGAATACCTATCGTGAGGATCTAAACTTAGATGGCGTGGTGAACATCTTGGACCTTGTCATTGTTGCGGGGGCATTCGGCAAGGAGCAACCCGACCTGAACGGTGATGACGTTGTGAACATTCTGGATCTGGTAATCGTTGCGAATGCTTTCAATTGAAAACGAACGTCTGGTCAAGAGGGTGCTAACTATGTCGTAGCACACCTAAACACACAAGTAAATATTTCTCTTAGTCTGATCAATTTCAGATTCAGGTTTGAACTCCGAAGTCTAACTTTCAGACGAACTCTCTCCATGAGCAAAAATAGACTCTTTTTTTCGACTGATCCGAGTGGATGGAGGTCAGATTAAATGGGGTTTGAGTTGTGTATGTTGTCTGAACAAGGATTTACAGATTTACCAGATTGTGAGTGTCTACAGCAAATAATACCATTTCTAAAATATAATGTATCATTTTCGGTGGAGATTCTGTAGGAGCGACCTCCCGGTCACGACCAGGAGGTCGCTCCTACAGAGGCTCTCTTCCAATTATATTCAATCCAATAAATTTCCGTAATGGAATATTATTTATTAGAATTGGTATAAGAATAGTCTTGAAAATCTGATAATCTTGAAAATCTTGGTTTCAGACAATTAGCGTATGGAAAATCGGGTTTACAAACCCCTCCCCAAGAAACGGGGTGTGTCTACTACCCAAGCAAAATCGGAACATCTTTCATAAAATCATCAGTCTCTGTTTGCCATCTTTTCATCTCAGTAGCCAATGAATTGATGCGTTCAGAGTGTTCAGGAACATCGGCAAGATTATTTGTTTCCCATGGATCGTTTTCAAGGTCAAATAGCTGCAAGAAATCCGTGCCTTTGCCTGTATCTTTAGAGACATAATATCGGATGAGCTTCCAATGTCCATCGCTGATAGATCGATGAATGTCTTTGTACGCGGCAAAAACGGTATCGCGTACCTTATCAACACAACCTTCCATCAACGGGACTAAGCTGCTACCTTCTACTGTATCCGGGCAGTCAACCTCGGTTAGGTCACACACAGTGGGAAATACATCGTAGAGATAGGTCAAAGCGTCCACTGTTACGCCTTCAGGGACTCCTGGACCGGCGAATATAGATGGAACACGAATACTATGGTCATAGAGATTCTGTTTACCCAACAATCCGTGTTGTCCGACAGCGAGACCGTGGTCGGCAGTATAGATAACAATAGTGTTATCCAGATGTCCTTTTGCCTCTAACGTCTGTAGAAGTCGTCCCATCTCCGCATCTTGACTGGTAATCATACCGTAGTAATCGGCAATATGTTGTTGGACAATTTCAGGTGTGCGTGGAAATTCTGCCAGAACTTCGTCACGAATTCGCATCTCCCCGTTGTCAAATGGGTGTTCCGGATAGAAGTTCTCTGGAACAGGCACCTCTTCAGGTTTATACATCGTCGCATATTCACCTGGCGGTGTACGAGGATCATGCGGTGAAGTAAAGGAGAGATAGAGGAAAAATGGATCCGTTTGGTCGTAGTTTTCTATAAATTGCACGGCAGAATCTGTAAACAAAGTGGAAGAAAACTTATCACCAATATACCTGTCATCTTTAGGATAAGCGCCTGTCGGGTCAAAATCGAAAATTGGCACTTTATATTGATTGCCCATTCCACCGAAAAAAATTGTAGCACCGTCATCAAAACTATCTGCAAACGTTTGTCTGTCATTATGCCACTTACCGCTAAAAAATGTGTGATAACCTGCTTGACGCATCACTTGGGGCCAAACAGCATAATCTCGGTTAATCTGGTTTGCACCACTTCGGAACAGACCTGCACTTGTGAGAACAGCGGCGCGACTCGGAACACAAACTGCTCCCGAAAGCGAACCCATGATATGAGTTTGCCTGAAGTTTGTCCCGCGTTCCATAAGCGAATCCATCGTTGGTGTTTTAACTGTTGGGTCGCCCATACCAGCAATGGCATCCCATCGGTGGTCATCGGCAATCATGAAAAGAACATTGGGGCGTGAAGGCATAACAATTTCTCCTATAAGTTAGTTATTAGTTAATTTAGAAAGCAATATTATAAAAACTTGTAAAGGATATCCTGATGAAGATTGCAACTATTGAACAATTCTATCCACGTCGCCGGATGCGGCTTGTAAAGATTACAACTGACACTGGCATCGTTGGATGGGGTGAAACAACACTTGAAGGTAAACCGAAAAGCACATGGGCGGCAGTTGAAGAACTCGCCGATTATTTTATTGGTAAAGACCCGTTACGTATTGAACATCATTGGCAGCATGTCTACCGATCTGCATTCTTCCGAAGCGGCAATATCTTGATGTCTGCGCTGTCTGGAATTGATCAGGCGTTGTGGGATATTGCAGGCAAATTTTACAATGTGCCGACGTATCAACTCTTAGGTGGTGCCGTGCGCGATCGTATCCGCGTTTATGCCCATTGGGGCATCGGCAGTCTAACTGACGAAGGTAAAGCCGCTGCAAAAGAACGGCTCGATTTTTTACAGCAGAAAGGCGGCTACACAGCGTTTAAAAGCGGTCCCGGTGGAAAATGGCGCGGTCATGAACCTCCTGCAGTGATTGATGCTTTTGTTGAACGCGCCTACCTGATGCGCGAATGGGTCGGTCCCGATGTTGAACTTGCCTTTGATTTTCATGGCAAGATGACACCTGCCCTCGCTATAGAAATTTGCCATGAACTTAAAGGGATGCGTCCCATGTTTGTTGAGGAACCTGTCCCACAAGAGAATGTGGATGCACTCAAATTAGTGTCCGACCATGTGCCGTTTCCAATCGCTACAGGCGAACGTCTGTTGACCCGTTGGGGTTTTCGCGAGGTTTTTGAGAAACAGGCGGTTGCTTATTTACAACCTGACACCTCCCACACTGGCGGTATTACCGAACTGAAAAAGATTGCTAATATGGCTGAGGTTTACTATATGCATATCGCGCCGCATTGTGCGATTGGACCGGTTGCTTTTTCTGCCTCCCTTCATGTTGATGCTGTTGTGCCAAATTTCCTAATTCAAGAGCAAATTGATGACGGTTTAGGTGCTGGTTTATTCAAAGAAGATTGGCAAGTTACAGATGGGCATATTGATCTACCGACAAAGCCGGGACTCGGGTTTGAGATTGATGAGAAAGCGGCGGAACAGACACTTGATACTTATACTGAAGAACTCGGCGGCGAGTATTATTATGACACCGACGGTAGTGTTGCGGATTGGTAAATTGGCTGTCAGTTGTCAGCAGTTAACTATTAGGATCAGATTACCTGTGCCTTTGTAAACCGAAAAGATAAACATAAGTAATCAAGGAATTCATTGTTCACTTTAACTGTTATTGCTTCAGACAATCACTAAACAACCGGTTTACGGTGTGCGACGTAAGGCGGTTCAAGCATTAACTTCTGGTCTTCTTCCGTCATCAGATTACGAAGTGCGTCGTCATATCTGCCTTGTCCCCAAGAGGCATGCCCGGGAGAATACTTGAACAGAATTGAGCGGCGTTGATGCGTAGCAGTCCACGGCAAAGTTCCGTGCGTCAATGCTTCTGTGAAGATGACGGCATCGCCTGCCTTCTGATGCACCGGTGCCATACAGGTTTTGTTTTCCACTACAGGACGGAATTGCGGTGGACACGGGTAGTTGCTTTTGTGGCTACCGGGGATACAGCAGAAACCGCCATGTCCTGGCAGCATGTCTGTCAATGCCCACGAGACAACGGTTAAACCGTTATACATCCGATCATTACGGAAGACATAGTATTGTGATGGATCGTAAGGGGTACCGCCACCGTGAAGTGTTCCACCGGGGTTACCTTCTATCATCAAGATACCGTAGACATGATCAAGCCGGAATTTTGGACCGACGATCTCTGCTAAACACGGCATGATGCGTGGATGGTTGAGAAGTTTCCGAAACGCATCGTTTTCCCAACTTAAAAAACCACCGAATCGTTGGGAATGAATATTATCGTCTGCAGGATCAGGGTAGTCTTGTGCATCAATCAGCACGTTTAGTTCTGCAAGTTCTTGCGTATCTAAAACGCCTTCTATATTCACATATCCCCATAGGTCAAACAGATATTTTTCTTCAGCGTTCATAAAGCCATCTCCGTTGCTGTTACTGATGCGGTGAGCGCGAGGTCGGTTCCATCCGTGTAACAACGATTTTTGATCTGTCAATGAGTTCACCGACGCGTGCTGAGATTTCGTTTACCCACCGGTCATCTTCGTAAACCGCCGCGTAGAGTTGTTCGCGCTGTTCCTCGCTTTCAAACCGTCGGATCCAGACGTAGAGGTCATCCTCTTCTTCACCGATAAAACTACCGATGACGACCATTCCTTTAGAAATCTGGAACGGGATAACCGTTTCTTCCATGTATTTGACCCAATTGTCACGTTGTCCGGGCTGGGTTCGATATTGTCGTAATTCGAAAAATGCCATAAAAGTCTCCTTACCGTAAATCTTGTGAATATTATGATATTCTAAAAACATGAACATTCCTGATAGGCGCGGTTGGAAACCGCGCCTACCTGTTTCATTTATACTATAACCGATCATAGCCGTAACCGTTGCCAGTAATTTCAAAAAGAGCGGATGCTGCTAAGAAATGGATATCTGCATCTGTGTCTTCTAAAACTGTTTCCAAAACCTGCGTTGAGCTATCGTTTTCTGCATCTCCAAGTGCCCTTATCAGATCAGCGCGGAATGCGCGTTCTGTTTGTTCAGCATGCAATTCGGTAAGTTTTGCTACGAGTGCTGAAACTGCCTTGTCAGTAGCAATCTTACCGAGTGCACGTGCAGCGTCTCTGCGGATTTCAATATGATTATCCTCGTTGTTCATGACTTCAATAAGTGGATCAGTTGTTGAAACATCCGCAAGTTCACCTAATGCTTGCGTTGCTAATCGTCGAACATCTTTATTGTCCTCATTTTCCCCGTTTGAAACGAGAATAAGATCGGGGATTAATGCGGTTGTTCCCGTTTCTCCAATTTTCCGTGCCGTATCTTTTCGCGTGTCAACAACTGGGTCCGCGAGTGCTTCCCTCAATTCTGAAACATTAAGTGACCGAGTGCGTGCTAATGCAACGGACGCAGCATTTCTGATTGGATTTCCTTCCCATTTGTCATCTGTGCGTATTTGCATTTTGTCAGCTATAAACTCAGGTAGGTTAAGCTTTTTGGCAGATCTAACGATCACTTCCCAACTCCAATTCCTTTTTCTATCGTTAAGTGCTAAATTGCGTCTGTTTGCCGCATCTTCAAGTACAACAATATATTCCGTTTCGTCAATAATGCGATTAGCAAGCGCTTGCGTTGCCTCTGTTCCTTCAATTGCCCCAAGTGCAATCGCAGCTTTTATGCGGGGAGAAGCGTTTGCCAATACAGCTGTGCTGGCATCTAAAGGAATCCTTTTATCCTCCAAGATTTCAATAAGACGGGGAACGGCTTTTGTGTTTTTTAATTTTCCGAGTGCAGTGATTGCATTATTAGAGATATTACCGATTCGGATGTCAAGTGCACGGATGAAGAGGTCTTCTGAGGCTTTATCACCAATGTTGCCAAGTGCAGCAACAGCCGCAGCGCGGATAACATCCGTTTCTAACTGATTTTCAACCATTTCGCTTAATTTAGGCACAGCTTTCGCATCTTTTATACTTCCTAAGGCAGCGACAGCTTGTAACCTAACGGCACTGTTTTCATCATTGAGTGCTTCACGGAGTACGGGTGCTGCGCGTTCGTCGCGAAGCGCATTTAACGAGGCAGCTGCAGCAGCTCGGATAGAAATTGCTTCTTCTCGATTTTCAAGGATAGCGATTAAAGGCTCCACTGTCTTTCGGTCTTTAAAGCCTCCGAGTCGGGTAACAGCCTCTTTACGAATAACATAACTCGGATTTTTCAACTCGGCAAGCATGGTGTCTAACGCTGCATCCTTATGGATGACTCCGAGCATATAAACGATTGCCCAATGAGTCCACTCGTCATCAGCAGACTTGAGCGCGTCAAGTAGTAAATCGGTTGTGGTTTCATTCCCATCTTTTACAAGTGCGCCGATAACCTCATTTTGAACAGATTGAACTTCATGACCATCATCAAAACTGCCGCGCCCTTTTTTAACAATATCAACCAGTCCCTTATCAGCCAAGGCAGGACTTATTTCTCTGAGCGCCTTCGTTGCTTCAAGACGTGCGGTTTCATAGTTGTCGGTTCTGATTATATCAAGCAAAGGTTCAACACTTTTCTGAGATTTAATTGTGCCTAAAGCAATCGCAGCTTCTTGGCGGACTACGCCCTGTTTGTCTTTTTTTAGGGCAGTAATCAGTGCATCAACGGCGTTATCACCCCCGACTCTGCCGAGTGCCCAGGCGGCACTGCGTCGAACCGTTGCCCGTTGATCGTCTGCTAATGCGTTTGTCAACGGTTCAACGACGGCATCGCCTTTGAAAATACCGAGCGAACGTGCAACTTCACTTCGAACAAGACTGGGAATGGGTTTAAGTTCACCCCAAATCCGATAATTGGAACGCGGATAATCTGCAGTCCATTCAATATTCAGAGAATCAAGATGTGATCTCAGCGCGTCAAGGGTTTTATATTTCCTTTTCATGTGACGCTGAAAATCTGATATTTCATCATACTGCATTGACAAGACCCAGAAAAGTACAGGAAGGGTTTCTGTGTCTTTAATGCGGTTAAGCACCTTGACAGCGTTTGCTCGAATGACAGCGCTCGTTTCGTCACTCAGCATGAGTAACAACATCGGCTGCGTAGCATTTTTAGATTTCAACTGCCACAGAGCATTGATAGCAGCAGACCGAACTGTTTCACGACGCAGTTTATCCATTGAAATCGCGATCAATTTGCGGATCGTTTCTTCATTAGAGACATTAATTTTCCCGAGCGCTTCCGCTGCTTGTGTGACTGTTGTATCGTCCAATTCAAGTGCAGCTGTAAGTGCGGTAACAGCTGCACCGTTGGTGCCGCGTGCTCGCATGTTTCCAAGTCCCTTTGCAGCGATGGCTTTAACCTCTTTGTTTGCATCCCTCGTTAAGATGTCAATGAACGGTTGTATGGCGCGTCGATCACCTATGCTACTTAATACGTTTGCCGATTCTAACTGCACACGGTATCCACCTGTTTGAAGTGCGTCTATTAGTCCTGGAACAGCAACTCCCCGCATTAAAGTTAACGCGGCACTTGCTGCACCTTTTAAGTCCTCATTTGCTAAAAGCTGAATTAGGGGTGCAACCGCTTCTTCCGATCTAAGACTTCCCAAAGTATCAATGGCTGCGGATTGTGCCCTCAAACGGTACTTTTTCATCCAAGAATCGTCAATATACGCACTGGCGATATATCGGTATTGCTCGGAAAACCCTTCATCTACGTCCGGAATAATATTATTTGCCCCCGTTCTAAGAACAGCCAGAAGCGTTTCGATTGCTGGCATGCCGATCCTGTTAAGCGCATCTATAGCAGTGTCTTTGACATAAGCGTTAGAATCTGCTAATAACTTGACCAAATCGTCAATTGCCTCCGCTGCTTGAAGTTTGCCGAGAAGTTTCGCTGCGTGCATTCGCACTTGCGCGTTGTTATTTCTTGTAGCAAGTTGAAGGATTGGAACTATTTCGGGATTTGGTTGAAATTTGGGCTTGCAGAGTGCCCCCACAGCAACAATAGCACTGTAGGAAACTTCCGGCGCTTCGTCCGTTTTGGTAAGAATTGATTTATACGTTGAAATGAGTTCACTGCTTTGTAGCGCACCTAATTCGCGGATCGCTGCTTTTCTAATCTGCGAGTCTTGATGTTGGATGGTATTTATTAACAGAGTCGTAAGGTTAGCACCTGCGTCTTTTGTTTGACTCCGTAGTTGTTGCAAAAGTTGTTCTACTGATTGGAGAACACCTGGTTGATAACATTTCTGTGCCTCTAATAGCCCTGTAACAACAACGGCATCCGATCTCTTTGCTAAATCTGTTAGTAGTGTAGGTTGTTTTTCAACTGATGTTGCGAGTGCGGTGGCGAGCAATCCTGAAATAGAATTTCGTGCCCGTATAAGGCGTTCCTGTTGGTTTAGTTCATCTGAATCCGGGTCTTCAAGTATTGAAATTGCGTTAATATCTGCATTCAACGTTTCAAGATGTGTCAATGCTTGTGCAATGGCTTGATGCCAACTGTTTGTATTTGTGCTGTTTCGCAACTGCAGGAAACGACCAAGATATACTGCTTCCTGATTCTCTGAATCGTTAACGATCGATTTTTGAACAGCAGACTCTGCTGATGCGTAATCCTGTTGGATGATTGCTTTTCGTGCTGAGAGAATCGCTTTATCTTCCTTTTCACCGCACCCGATGAGAAGGGCAAGGCTAAGGAGGAAGATACAGATAATAGAAAATTGTTTCATAGAATATTGCCTCAACAACATAAAATTGCACTATTCCCCTGCTATAACCAATTTCGTAAGGTCGGCTACAGCATAGACAGGTTTTGCGATACGATTTAATAATGCTAATCGATTTGTGCGTAAATCAGTATCCTCTGCCATAACAAGGACATCGTCAAAAAACTTGTCTATTGCGGGTTGCAGTCCTGCTAACTGTTGCAATAGTTTTGAATACGCGCGTGCCTGAATGCTTTTCTCAAAATCAGACTCTGATTTGGTAACGCAAGCGTTTAGTTCTTTTTCAGCATCATCTTTTAGTAGTGCAGCATCCATCGTTTCCGGTGCATCTTCAGGTAAGATTCTAAGCACCCGATTGAGTGCATTATATACTGCCTCAAAATTGGGTGTCAAGCGAAATTCAGCAAGTGCGCTGGCACGTTTGAGAATATCCACAATGTCAACATCACCAACTGCTAACACTGCATCAGCAAGGTCGGGCGTGTATTCCTGTGTTTGCAGGATAACGCGTAAACGTTCTTTGAAGAAATTTAGTACGCTTATTTTTGTATCATCAACTAATTCTACTTCGTATAAAGCGATTGCCTTTTCTATGACAGCATCTAAAGAGAGTGGTAGCTGCCGGGCTTGAAGGATACGGATTGTGCCGAGCGCATGCCGCCGTAACGAGTATGGGTCTTGTGAACCAGTAGGACGTTCCTCTATGCCAAAGTATCCGACGATGGTGTCGAGTTTGTCCGCTATAGCGAGGATAGCGCCGACTTCGGTTTCGGGCAGTGGTGTATCTGCACCAAGCGGTTGGTAATGCTCAGCGATGGCAGTAGCAACCGATTCAGGTTCATCAGAGTTTTTGGCATAATATCTGCCAGTAATCCCCTGTAATGAAGGAAATTCAATGACCATGTGTGTGGTTAAATCTGCCTTACAGAGCCATGCTGCACGTTCAGCGTGATGCGTAGTTGTTTCTGCTAACTTCAATTCTGTACTGATGAATTTAACCAACACCTTTAGCCGTTCTGCCTTATCTAAGAGCGAACCGAGTTTGGCGTAAAAGACGACTGCTCCTAAACGTTCAACTTTATCGGCAAGACTGGTTTTCTGATCTTCTCTATAGAAGAACTGAGCATCATTAAGCCGTGCATTTAGAACACGTTCATTTCCGTGCCGAACGCCATCAATATTGCCATCTGTGCCGTTGGAAATGGTAATGAATTTTGCGGCAAGTTCGGTATCACTTTTCCACATCGGGAAATAACGTTGATGCTTTTTCATCGCAGTTATCAGCACTTCAGTAGGTATTTCCAGATGCGACTCACTGAAATTACCGACAATCGGTTGCGGATTTTCCACAAGATAGTTGACTGTATCAAGTAATTCCTCATCTAACTTCGGCAGACATTCTTCGGTTGCAAAAACGGCTCTGACCTGTTTTTCAATCGTATCCCTTCGTTCATTTGGACAGACGATGACACCAGCAGCGTACAATTTCTGAATGTAGGTATATAAGTCTGCAGATGCCAACGTTATTGGGTCGGGATATAAAGAACGGTGTCCATACGTTATGCATCCAGCGTGTGCTGCGCCGTAAGCACAGTTGACAATTTCATCGCCGAGTAGTGCCACAAGCCATCGGATAGGGCGTGCAAAACGAGCATAAGCGCGCGGTTCTTCAGACTTTGTCTCCCATCGCATCGTTTTAGGAAAGCGGAGTGCTTCAATCCATTCAGGGAGGAGTGTTTCTAACAGTTCGCGTGTTGATATTCCCTTTTCAAGTTTGGATGCGGTGATGTATTCCCCACGTTCAGTTTCAACGATGCGTAGATCAGAGAGTTCAACATCTTGTGATTTTGCAAATCCCATCGCCGCCTTTGTCGGTTCGCCATTCTCATCGTAAGCGATACTTTTGGGCGGGCCTACGACTTCTGTCTCTTGGCTTTCTTGTAGTGCTTGGACATCTTTAATAGCAAGTGTAATACGGCGCGGTGTGCCGAACGTTTGAATTTCACCAAACGGAATTCTATGTTCCGTGAGGGAATCGGTTGCGATTTTGCTGAGTTGTTCAAGGACAGGCGGCACATAACTTGCGGGTATCTCTTCTGTGCCAATTTCAAAGAGAAGTTCAGCAGTTTCAGCACGGTTAGAAACCGACTCTACCGCAGTTGTGGTTGGTTCGGTGGAGGTAGATTCTGTGCTGAAACGTCCCATAAGTGGGTGTTCCATCTCTTCGCGTTGCGTGACGTACGCGCGGGCGATACGTTGTGCAAGCCTCCTCACACGTTCAATATAACTAACCCGCTCTGTAACGCTGATAACACCGCGTGCATCCAACATATTGAAGGTATGCGAACATCTCAAAACATGGTCGGTTGCGGGGAGGACCAAACCTGCATCTAAACACGCGTGCGTTTCCTTCTCGTAGGTGCTGAACAGATCAAAGAGCATATCTACGTTTGCGTGTTCAAAGTTGTAGGTTGAGTATTCCACCTCGCTTTGGTGGTGGACATCGCCATAGTTGAGATGTTCGTTCCAGCGGATGTCAAAAAAGTTGTCAACATCTTGTAGATAAAGTGCGATGCGTTCAAGTCCGTAGGTAATTTCAGCACAAATCGGAGCGAGATCAATACTACCCATCTGTTGAAAATAGGTAAACTGCGTAACTTCTGCGCCGTTCCACCAGACTTCCCAACCGAGTCCGGAAGCACCGAGGGTCGGTGATTCCCAGTCGTCTTCTACAAAGCGGATGTCGTTTTTACGGGGCGAAATGCCGAGATGGTAGAGACTTTCCAGGTAGAGTGGCAGCACATTTTCTGGTGCTGGTTTTAATATTACTTGATATTGGTAGTATGCGCCGAGGCGGAAAGGATTTTCTGCATATCTGCCATCGGTGGGTCGGCGGACAGGTTCTACGTAAGCGACCTGCCACGGTTCTGGCCCGAGACATCGTAAAAATGTGGCGGGGTTAAATGTACCTGCGCCGACTTCTATATCGCATGGTTGTTGAATGATACATCCGTGATCTGCCCAAAATTTTTCTAACGCTAAAATTATTTCTTGTAAGGTCATATCTGTTTTCTGTTGTCTGCTCCGTTTTTGTTAGTTGATTCGGGTAATTATTGTAGCATAAGGGAAGGTTTTAAGCAATGGGATTTTTAGAACGTGATAAAGTTGAATTAATGTTAAAGGGTCTGTTATAATTTGAATTTACATTCTCAGTAGTATGTGAGGGTAAATTGAATGAACAACATCCGCTTTGATATTCGCCTTCGTCCTATAAGGTTTGGATTTTTAGTTAATCCTGACGATTCAGAAAAGGCACTTGAGATTTTCCGGATCAATACATGTCTGTGGGGCGGCATGTTCAATCCGATTATACCAATTTTTGAGGATGTCCCTCCTTGGCTAGAGGATGAAGGTTTTTATTTTGATGATTCCAAGCACTTCATTAATAGTTATTTGGATTTTTTTGAACCCGATTTCCTTGTAGAAGCAGATGAAGGATTAGCAGATGGGTTCGGGTTTGACCCAGAGAGAGTATTGCAACTTAAACATATTCTGGAAGAACCAGGTGGAAACAATGCAAAAAGATATGGATTAGGTGCCTATGGAATCTATAGGGATTTATACGCAAATATATTTCAGTTTGAACAACGGTATAGGCATAATATTGTTATTGTAAAGCCATCGGATTCGGCTTTCACACATTTCGCTGCGGCTAATTTCGGGAGTTTTCCTGTTGAAGAACAATTTAAATATTTTGAAAATTACTATACGGATATATTTCGTCCAAAGCGTATAGTATTTGACAGTGCTGCACTTTCAAACCTGTATAACCCCAATTCCAATTATAGTTCCCCTTTAACTATCGGATGTCAAAGGATCCATGTGGAATATAATGGACCTATGTTGCCAACACTATTTATACTTGATGCACATGAAGCAAAAGACGTTGTTGATTTTTGGAATCTACGGGCAATACATAAACATGTTGTTGCAATCCCTATTCAATGGATTGAAGAACTTGTCCCATTCTGTAAACACTTCATACGTGAAAATTGCTGTCGCCTACCTGAAGATCCAAGTCCAAACATAGTTGGTCCCGTTTTAATGTTTTCACAATCCCTGTCTGAGGCTAATATAGGAGAGATTTTTGATAAGTATCCTCTTACTGAAGAAGAAGATATTTGCTCAGTACGAAAATGGGGTCCAATAATCTGGTATAAATATTCATGGAGACATACTTTTCCTGATAATAGGAATATAGGGATAAATGAAAATACCCCTGAATACCGATCATTCATGTATAGAGCATCATCAAAGTTTCCTAGTCCTACCCGTCCAACTTTGGTGACGGACAGAAAAATTATGAATATACAAGTTGATAGCGAAAACCCTGAAATTCGGTTTGATACTATGATTCCAGAATTTGCTAATGTATATTATAACCTATATCGCGTAGCAAATGTTGTCAGATTACAAGATTGGAGTAATGCCCCCCAGTATGTTAGATTGCGGTATAGAAGTGAACACGATCAAATCGCAACAGTTTTTCCATGTAACTATAAAAATCCTTCTGTTCCGAAATTCCAATCTAATGCTGAGCATGGATGGGAATTTCTTTTGCCCACTACAGAAGGGTTCGTCATTTTTCCTTCTGATGCACAAATGTATGAACAGTGGGATTTTATGGATGGAACAACTGCATTCAACCAGTGGTTCAACGACAACCAAATTCCTGCTACCCGTTCTGATGGTGGTAAAACAACGGAACAGATAATTCAGACACTGGAAAGTTTAAAGCAGGGAGTTAGTTATTTAGCAAATGAAGATATCATAAAATTACTCAATGAAATGGCAAACAGTGCTACCAAAACTGCTCATTATAAAGAATTTGAAAACAAGATTAATAATGCGATCACCTACGAAAAACTTAAAAAGCAAACATTTGATAAATTAGTCAAGCATGGTGCGGTAGAACTTGGTTATGAACTTAAGTGTAGCAAATGCAACAGTAAAAATTGGTATTCAGTAAAAGAACTTGATTACGTTCTCACTTGTGATCTTTGTCAAAAGCAATTTAACTTTCCGATTACTACTCCTTTAGGTGAACATTCCAGATGGACATATCGCGTAGTAGGACCTTTTGCTCTTCCCAATTACGCTAGTGGCGGATATGCCGCATCACTTGCTATTCGTTTCTTCGCAGATGTTATAGGTGGATTTGATAAGGCGGAGATAACTTGGTCGACAGGTCAAGAACTTGATTTGCCATCAAGTGAAAAGGTTGAAAGCGATTTTATGTTATGGTATCGCCGCAAAGAAATTTGGCCAGTAGAAAGAACTTTTTTTGCCTCTGGTCTACCAAATTTTGGCATAGAAAAACCAACCGAAACATTGTTCGGTGAAGCCAAGAGTTTTGGCAAACCTGGTGAGGAAGTCTTCAAACAAGATGATATTGAAAAAATGAAATTATTGGCTGAAGCGTTCCCGTGTTCTATATTTGTGTTTGCCACAATGAGAGATGCGGCAGATCTAACAAAAGGAGAAATTGAACGTATCAGAAAATTAGCTGAATGGGGACGGGAATATGATGGCGAAAGAAAACAAACACGCGCACCAGTTATAGTGCTTACAGGTACAGAACTTTTCACAATAGGATCTTTAAGCAGTTCATGGAAAGAAAAAGGTGGACAACATGAGAAATTGAGTGAGCGGGTTTCCTTAGGAATCCCTAATCTGAGAATTTTGGCAGATATTACACAATATTTATATCTGAGAATGTCGCCTCATGGTTCAATAGTAAGAGAATTAACAGAATGAATTTGAGAAATTAAACGGAATACGTCCCATTACAACAAGTATGCCATTCCCTCTGGGAGTCTACCGGTAAAATGTATCGCTGCACCACCTTTATAATGCCCGGAGACTTCATAAATATCGTACCGTGATTCACTATGAGCAACAACAACTCCAGATAACAGTTCAGTGTTTTCGCTAATTTCACAGTCAATGGTGAACAACCATTCGTCAAGATATTTCTGTTCTATTTCTTCAAGTGTGAGTCGTTCATGAGTCATTTAATTTCTTCATTGCAAAGGGGAACCTGCATCACAGCAACTTCAAAGCCGGTAACATTATACCTCATTTAGAGGATATTGCCAATCATTTCAACAACGACCAATCGGGTTCGTCTTCGGGATCGCCGAGGGGACCGTGGGCGTTACGGACGATGCGGCGTTGTGCGTCATACCAATCCGTGTAACTTGTGGCAGGTTGGAGTTTATCGTTTCGGGCATCCATCAGATTTTGGAGGGTGTTCTCCATTTCATCTGCTAACGGTTTTGCTTCGGGATTGTCAATCAGGTTGTTCATCTGCAGTGGGTCGCTTTCTATGTCGTATAACATCCGTTTATCGTCAAGCCACCGAGCGTAGTTATGTGATTTTGTGCGGACACCACGCCATTCGTTGCCATCAACGAGATAATCGTAGGTTGCACCGAAGTTCATTGTCAGCACAGCATCCTGTTCAAAGGCATCTGCTTCACCACGCCAAGATGCGGACAAATCGTACCCTTCCACTGTTCGAGGAGGTTGAATCCCGCATAATCCACAAAGCGATGGGAATAGGTCTACAGGAGATGTGAGCGTGTCGCAGGTACGATTGCCATCAAAAACACCGGGCAATCGCATGATGAGTGGCACTTTGATGGATTCTTCATAAGGTTCTCGCTTTGCCCAAAAATTAATACCTTGCGCACCACCTTGTGTGCCGTGATCTGAGCCAAAAACGAGCAGTGTATTCTCAACACGTCCCGTCTTTTCAAGGTATGCCATCAATTCTCCGAGCATATCATCCACTGCTAACGTCATAGCGAGATAGTGACGATAAATTTTTAGCGATTGTTCCCGCTGGTTGTCTGGCACGTTTTCAGGTAGTTGTAGTTTTTCGGGGAGGCGGTCATAGTATTTCTGCGGCGCAAAGTCGTAAGGAGTGGAGTGTGCTTGATGCGGAGAGATAAACAGACAAAATGGCGTATCGTCATCCATATCATCCATAAACTGAAAGGCGTATTGGTTCAGCGCGTCGGTTTCATATCCTTCCCATCTCTCGTTTCGCCAATTGTCAAGATTTACAGTGCCGTTGAAATAGTCGGTATGAAAATTATAACCGCGCCAATGTTGGAATCCGAGTCGGTCGCGTCCTTCGGGCACATAATCGCGTCCACCAATTTCTGGGAATGAACCGGTGTGCAAATGCCATTTACCCACCCACGCTGTTCGGTAACCGTTTCGGTTGAAAACATCACCGAGTCCGATTTCATCGTGTCTTGTTTTGACAAAGTTGATGAGATGACCGGTTGTCTGTGGATGTCGCCCGGTGAGTAGCATGGAGCGATAAGGTGTGCAGACAGGTGCGGTGGCAATTGCGTTGGAAAAAACAGTGCCTTCTTGCGCGAGTCTATCAATGTGTGGTGTTTCAATCTGTGTGTCGCCATAGATGGGCAATGAACAGGCACGGATTTGATCTGCAAGCAGATAAACGATGTTTGGTTTGTTTGTCATGTTTGATGTCTCATTATTATAGTGTGCAAACATGCGCAGGCATAGAAACCCACCCTACAATGAATGGAATGCGCCTAAAGAAATCGGGTTTACAAAGTTCTCCTACAAGAGAAGGAATTGTGAGTCTAAAAATTTAGTCCTAAACTGACACGGTGTGCATTTTGGAGATACGCAAAGTCTGCATAAGCGTAATCGAGGGAAAGCGTCGTTTGACGAAATTTTAGATGTATACCTAAACCAAGCGTAAGTCCTTCTTCATCATCACTGCGATCAGGACCTAAGCGGAATTTGTACCCTGCACGAATAGCAGCCATTTTTCTATACCAATATTCTAAGCCAAGGTTCAGACGTTCACTGTTGTCATTCGGATGGTTGCCGTCAAGCGCGATCGTGAGAAGATTGCTATCATTATCGATTAAGTCGTAAGCCACACCGAGTCGAAAATTGGATGGCAACGGATATTCAATAGTGTCCAACTCTGCTTTTCGTGTTGGATTTGTCGTATCTGGGTATGGGTGATAATCCGCTGTTCGTTCATCACCTGCTTCTTCAACGCCAGTCTCAAGGTCGGGACCGCTAAAACTCATCTCAGGTCCGAAGTTTGAAAAAGACATACCGATACGTAAACTCCGCCAACCTGTATGGTATAAAGTGCCGATGTCTATAGCCACACCCCTTGCACTTTCCCGATGAATCTGTTGGTGGATATACTTTGCATTGATACCGAAGGACAGTTTAGCACCAGATTCTTTTTGATAGAGTTGTCTTGAATATGCTAACGACACCGCAGTATCCCATGCTGAATACCAAAGCCCTGTGCCATCCGGTTTTGCAAGGGTTGTGATTTCTGTGTCGGGAACGTTAAGAAATGTGACACTTGCACCTAACGTTCCGACCTTTTCTATCGGTGTAGCAAACGCGAGGTAGTTGTATCGAACATCTGCAAGCCATATCGTGTGTGTGTCAGAAAAACTGGTCTTTTCAAGTTGGCTTAACCCTGCTGGATTCCAATAGATGGTGGTGACATCGTTAGCAATTGCCCCGAATGCACCGCCTAAGCTGTCCACTCGTGCCCCGGGTCCAATTTTGAGAAATTGTGCCCCCGCAGTTCCCACATTCGTAGTCGCATAACTTGAAACTGTCCATGAAAATATAACAGCCATTATAAGCGAGAATGTAAGCAAGGGAACACGGTAACGCGGTGTGTCCGCCTTTTGTCTCCTTGCTGTCCTATAGTCTTGTCCATTCTGAGAAAAAATAGTATTGTGCATATGTTTCTCCTAAAGCATGAGTGCCCTATCGAATGATGGCAAACCTCCCAATCTTATTTCCGATAACATCGTTCTTTTCATCTTGTGCTTCAACATGGAAGATATAAACGCCACTTGCCAGTGCCTGATTGTAACGGTTGAGAAGATCAAATTCCGCTGTGCCTCCCTTATCACCTTGTGCCAACCGTTCATCTGGGTTGAAGGAATCAGTACTTTCGTGTTTGATTTCACGTACCAATTCACCTACCAACGTATAGATACGTATTGTGCATCGTGGTGGCAGATGTGTGAAAAAGACCTTATCCGTTCCTTCAGAAGTTACCGCTCTGTTTGTGACAAAGTAAGGATTTGGCACGACGCGAATTTTACTTAGATCGTCTTTGATGTCTTCAGCAGCAAGCGACTCGCCTTGTGTTGTTAACATCAGTTCGTCTCCATCTTGTGGTGCAGCAACGCCCCCCATCTTAACAGTGAATACATCGCCAGTCGAAATCTCACCGTTAGGATCAAAGATATAGACATAAGCACCGCGTATAAAAATCCGGAAGAAACCTTCTGTGTCCCCAGGTTTATATTCATCGCTCCAACCTGCGGCTGTCAAGATAGCATATCCATCGGCACGTTGGTCATTGAATTCGATTTCTTCACCTATATCTTCGTCTACCACTTTAACGTGTGTATCATCAGTGAACGTGATAGAGTAGGTATGCGGACGGTAATAAGTTGCCCAGAAGATGTTGGGCCACGTATTTTCGCCGGCACCAGGAGATTCTATGTTCACCGACCAGTTTGTGACTGTGCCCGCAGTCAGCTTAACATCTTCTATTGGGTTTTCGTCTGGACTTCCGTAAGTCACATCAACTCCTTTCATCTTCAAGATGATCCCATCAAACATCGGGGAACGTGCCTCAAAAGCCTCATAGTGATTGGCATCATACCAGTCAAAAGTTTGCTTCTCCACTACGGTTTGATTCGTAATCGTGTCAACAATTTCATAAGCAGGGGGTTGATATCCGGGGCCTGTAATATACGCGCCGGGGCCAGTTTGTTTGGCCCCGTACCAAACAACCTTATATTGATGTCCCGTAACTTTGTCTGGTGCAAGCACCATTGGCTCAACGGTGACAGTTAACTTTTCTTGTCCTTCCACATCAACAGTCGGTTCTCTATATCCCGCAGGTTGCGCGCGCGGAACAACATGAACCATTGTTTCAATCTGACTACTCTCCATCGCAGGCAATCCTTTTTTGGGATTACCTGTATCGTAAGAGGTAACCGCATAAGTATACTGGATTCCGTTTGTTAACCCTGTATCACTGAAGAAATTCTTGATACCTACGTCTTCACCAAGCGCTTGTGATGGCGTGGAAACAACGCGGAAAATATCGCCTGCTACGGGAGGTCCCGAGGGACCGTCAGTAATTTTCACGTAGAGTCCACCGAAATATATCTGTTCACCAGACCGGTACGTCCCATCCGGATACGGTTCACCCGTAGCAGGATCCTTTACGACAACAAACCCACCGCCATCTGCTGGGAATTCGGCATTATATTCCATAACTTCCCAAAGCGTTGTATTTATGACCTCAAAACTTGTGCTGGAATTGAATTTGATAGCATAAGTTGCACTCTTGAAGAAATCGGCGAAGAAAGGTTCGTCACCCATGCTCTCAATTGTGGCATCAGATTGCTTACCAACATGCGAGACCGTGAAGAAATTACCGGTTGCACTCGGTTGGTCGAATTCCATCAACAATTCCCAATCTTCAACAGGATTGCCACTGTTTTCATCGTAAGCGGTATCTCGTCTATAAACTCTATAGCCTTCAAAAATTTTCTCTGGGTCAGTTACGTCAACATACTCTTCAATACTTTTATTTACGCCATTATCAACCCATCGTCCAGTACTTTCCCATAAGAGTGAAACCTGTCCATCTGCGGGATAAGCGGTTACAAGTGGTGAAGGGGGTGGTGCTGGGGCGACATATTCATCATCGTATAACTTTTGTGCCCAGTCGGAAGCTGCTTGCAAACCCGAAAGCCCTTCACCGATAGCAACCGCGATAATAACATTAAATGTTTCTCCAGGAGCAAGCGTTTCAATTGGACCATAGGACTGAATAAAACGTTGGTCATCGTAGTTTGCGGGGAGGGGTTCAACGCCTGGGGTGCTGATGAGCGCGTACATCTCCGCATCAGTCGTTGGGTCTGTGTCAATCGTAATCCGTTTGTGTGCGGTAAAAGGTAGCTTTGCCGCATCATCCTCTGAATCATCACCTATGTATGCATCCAATACGCGTAAGCCGATGTATCCTGGTGCAGAAGCATTAGAAAACCCATAAGAGAGGTAACGGTTCGGATGATCGTCGGGATTAAGACCGTCTGGTGTTTGGTCTAAAGCGACAAAATCATCAGCTGAGTAGCTTGCTGTGCCTGTTTCGTTACTGGAAACATCAACGTCATATCGGAACGCCATAAACACATCTTCAAGCGTGTCTTTTCCAGCGTTTTTGACGTTATACTCAAGGATAAAGAAGTCGTAGAGTGGAGCGTAACTCCACTGGAATCCATTAACTTCAATTTCTAAACCAAGAATTACACCTTTATTTACTTCGGCATTGGTATCGGAACATTTGAATCTAATCGCTTGGTTTGTCGGTGTTCCTTTTGTCGTCACACCGGGTTTTTTGGAAAAAATGTCAACTAAAGCACCAGTATCTGGATCTTCAATCGGCATTGGCCAAATTTCACTTTGCCTACCGTCTGCCTCCGCAACGCCGACTTCGCCATTCTTTTTAGCGCCGATCCAGATATCCCCTTCATAAATGTAGGAATCGTTTGTTCCTGCGGGCCACCATCCTGAGGGGTTTTGGGTCGGGTTACTGGGATAACCGACGACTGCGGTGTTGAATATAGCAGACGATAGGTTTCCGACATCAAGTGCTTTCCACTCTACGCCTGCATTTACTGATAGTGCAGTAAATGCTAAGATCGTAAATAAAAGACTATATCGCAGTAATTTCATATTTCTTTACCTCTATATTGCGGGGGTTGATAATAAATCGCTTCCGCTGAAAATGGTTTGGAATTCATGCGGTTCGTAATGTATAAGGTTGAATCAAAATATCCGCCGAAATTCCAAGACCTTTATGTAATTTCCGAATCATGTCCAAAGACAAAGTGCGTTGTCTATTCAAGATTTCTGATACGCCTGAACGTGAACCGATATAAGGTTCAAGGTCTTGTTCAGAGAGCTCTTGCCTCTCCATATAGTGAAGAATTGCATCAATAGGATCTGGTGGTGGAATCGGATAATGTTCATTTTCATAAGCATCCACCAATGTCACAAGAACATCTAATTTATCACCTTCTGGTGAACCATAATTCGCGTCCCAAAGTTGTTCTATATTTTTTAGCGCAGCGTTATAATCTGTTTCAGTTTTGATCGGTTTAACTTCCATAATTATCACCTTACACCGTAGCGGCATTAATTCTATCATATTCTTGGTGCGTCCCAATAAATCGGATGTAAATAATACCGTACTGATAATTTATTGCCACTATCAAACGGTAAGTATTGCCTTTAATGTTAAATACGACACGATTGTCCCTAACAAAACTGGCATTTCGATAAGCAGCTTTTACATCATATGGTGTTCTCCAATTTGCGCGTTTCACATTAGCGTACCATGCTTGAAGGGGGCGTTCAGCATCAGAATACTTCACCCAAAATTCCCTCAAAGTGCGGCGCGATATAATTCTCATGTGTATATTATACCATAACAGCAGGGGTGTCCTTCAGTAAATTTAGTCACTGTGTTTCTGTGATTTCAAAAATGCGGTACCTTTGTTTTTTACCATTTCCGACATCTACCTCGCCTTCCATGAGCAGTGGATAACTGTATTCAGTCTCTTTGACTGAAAAAAGATATGGAATTGCACCAGCTGCGCGTGCTTCTCTTGCTTGCTGTGTAACATTGCGTGGTGTTTTCGCGTGAACGTTGTTTATCTGATAAGTTGATCTATCAGCATAATACATAAGATCAAAGTGTGCGCCAGTACGTTCATCGTCAAGAAAGAAGCAGACGTTTTTAGGCAACTCACGTTGGATACGTTTTCCGCTTTCTACATACAACGGAATTTGTGCATTACGTTGTATAACCTTGTATGCTGCCTCAACATAACTCACTGTGTAAAATATAGCAATTACGAGTGCTACATAACGAACACTGAACCATACCCATCTTTGCCAATCTCTTTGGCGTATTAGAAAATATACCCCAGTAAATAGACCGAGTAAGACACCAAATCCGATGAGTTGTTCAATTATCCAGAAATGTCTATGTATAAAAGGTGCGAAACTTTTGAGCCAATCAATTGGAAGAACATTGCGAATTTGGACACGCCCGTTAGTTCTTTTTGCTAAAGTAGTGATAATAACAATAGAAAGCATTGATGCACTCCAGATTGATGTGTAAAACCAATCTTTTCGTTGCGATGCTTGACTAATAACCACAGCAAGACAGATGAGCAAAGGTGGCACGGCAATCATTGTTGCAGATGGGGTTTTTGTTTGTGCAAGTGTGTGCGGTACAATAACACCGATAGCCCATGCTAATATAAATAGTTCCGGTAATCGCCAACGTTTGAACATCACCACCAATAGACACAACACAACCGCAAAGAGTGCAGCATAGAAAAACGGATAAAATAGCGGCATATATTCAAATAGAGGTCTATCCCAGCTTGCCTTCCATCCTTCAATATTTGTATTAAGATGCTCAAGAACACGTCTATGTTCCCATATATATTCTTTCGGATATCTTATCAAGCAATAAACTGCCCAAGGCGCGACAGTCCCGATCCCAACAAGAAGAACTAACCCGACATCTTTGAGCCGAATTCGCATGTCTTCTGCATCGGACATAATATGATTAGATTTTTGTGTCTCAACAGGTACAACATTGTCAGTATTCGGTTTGATACGACGTTTTATCCATTTGAAACACCTAACAATCAAATCAATTAATGAAACACCAATTTCCCGTTTGTACCACGCAACAAACCAGACGACAAACGCAATACCGAACGTAATAAGTGCCAGATAACTTTTTGAGAGATAGGCTATGCCCATCGCCACGCCTGATAAGATGTAATTTCGCCTTTTTCCAGTTCGTACCGCACGGAGCAAAAACCAACATGAAACTTGAACCCAGAGCAGCAAAGCGATATCAATGTGATCCGAAAAGCGATAGCCATGAACAGATGCAAACAGGAACGGATTGAACGCCTGAAGGAACGCTGCGATGAGACCTGCCCGTTTATCAAAAAGATCGGCAGCGATTCTATATGTCAACCATGCCGACAGAACAAGACTGATAGCGGACGGCAAACGGAGCGCGAAAGCGTTGATACCAAAAATAAAGTGAGAAACACAGATTTTCCACATGGCGACAGGCGGTTTATGTAGCCATATATGGTTTCCTCCCCAATTTTTGTAATCATATTGAAGCCACGGTTGATCATAAAGCGTGAATTTCAACGGATGTTTCGTTAAATTTCGTGCGACAATGGCATGAAACCCTTCATCCCAAAAATGAATCTTGCTGTGTCCGAGATTTCGCAACACCAAACTGAAGGATGCAATCAATATGCAACATAGGATAATATTTATTGATATAGATTCACTTTTTGCGTTTGAGACTTCAGCAATCATGCGTTGTGTCCTGAGTTGTCTGGATACTACAGTAGATTTACAATTATCTATATATGTATGACCAGCGAGGTTAGGAAACCTCCAAATCAACGGTATGAATGCTATTTAGCATTCCCCGCCTATCAAAGATATTTATCAGTTTACCTCAAACGATTTTGTTGCTTATACCCATCCATCCTCAATCATCAATGTTAATGGCGATTCCATCTCTTCCATAGGCAAACGAACCCGTTGGCGTTTTCGTGATGACTCATAAATTGCCATGAGTAATTCAAGTGTAGCATAGCCACAATGACCGCTTGAGCGATGTTCTCGGTCTTCCTCAATGGCGTTAATTAGGTCTCGCACGGGGGTAATTTCTGAAGGGAGTTCGGGGGTTGCCCATTCGCCACCAGTCTCTTGGTTACGGTAACGGATGCCCGGTCCACCTGGAGCAGCGAGTTCAATTTCGCCATCTGTGCCGTAGCAGTAGATGTGATGATAACCCGGGGCGGTATCGTTTCCCGATTCAATGATGCCTCGTACATTGTCTTCAAACTTGAAGTAACCAATTGCAAAATCTTCGGAGTGCAGATCGTATTTGGTCGGTGTGCCAATACGTTCAATCTGCCCTATCACCCAACTCACAGGACGGTCGCCGTAGAGATACAGCATAAGATCAACGGTATGTGTGGCATTATCCTTCAGGTCCCCACCGCCGCAGATGCCGTGTATACGGAATATGTCACCGATAGCACCTTCGGCAATCATCTGTTGTGCATGCTGATAGGGTGAGCTAAACCGCACTTGATGGTCAATTGCCAACTTCACGCCGTGCTGTGAACAGGACTCAAGCATCGCTTTTGCTTGCCCAAGATTTTCCGCCATCGGTTTTTCAGACAGAATGCCTTTGACTCCGTGTTTTGCCGTTTCAATTACCAGCGGTGCATGGTGTTTCGGACGCGTACAGACTGAAACCAGATCAATATCCTCTGTCTGAAGCATTTCAATGAAATCGGTGTAATGTTTTTCGACCTCGTACCGTTCACCATAAGCTTTTAGGCGTTCTTCATCAATGTCGGCAATTGCGGTGATAGTCGCCCGCGGTTCGTTTACATACCAGCCGGCGTGCATGTGAGAAATACCACCGCAACCGATGATTGCTACTTTATAGTTTTTGTCCATAGATAATTCCTTTTTTATTGGATAAGTGCAAGAAAATGGTCCCACACTAACCATCCGTTACTTGCCGTAAAAACTTGATTCTTCATTTTGATTCACCTTCTAATGAGGGCTACAAGCCAGATTCGTCAATTTTATTGTAAATGTCGGTGCCCATATTGACTAATTTCTCACGGATTTCCTCCCAATCATCTCTATCGTTTTTACCTTTGTCGTTGAAAACAGGGAATATAACTTTAGCTGGTTCCTTCGGCGATTCCCTATATTCATATTCGTAGTTTGATTCCGGAAACAATGCCATGACCTTTTCTCTACGTTCCACTGGATTTGTTCCTTTAAAATGCAATAGAATATAACATTGCTGTTTGTTAAGAAACAGATTAACCCCTATATTACGGATGTTCTTACTTATCCAACCTTCATCCCGGATCGGAACAGGTTTTCCAGCAAATAGTTCCCCCAATTCACCATTACGGATCGGTGCCCAGAATTCGCTATACCCAATTTCAGGGTGCTTTTCGGTTTGGATATCTATTGCGGGTCGCGCAACGTGATGAAAGGAGAGTTCGTTGTGTGAATTTGCTTGTGCTTGCATCGGATATCGGTTAGACACATGTTTGGCGAGATATTCTTCTACTTGCATCAGGCGCATCAAGGGGCATTGGAGTGCCTTAGTCTCAGATTTAGCATAGTTTCTCAGTTCTTCTAAACACTCTTGAAACTTCTCATTAATTATACACTCAATATCAATATCATACTTCCTCTTAATATTTTCTTGAATTTCTGTAAGATGTCGCATTTGATTGTATTCAGACTTTCCTTTTGAATCCTTGACTATTGGACTCCAAAGCATGAAATGTTGATCATATTCATCAAAATAATTTCTCGCGTATTCAATATCTCTTGAGAACTTCTCCGTAAGTTTCTGTATATTGTTAGGTCTTTTGTTTTTGACGTACTGAAGTCCAGTTGTTAGATGAATAGCTACTTCACACACGTAAACTTGCTGTTCTACTATATTCAACCCAACAACGTCGATTTCACCTTGGGATTCAACAGTATACAAGTTGGTTTGGATAAAGTCACAGCCTCGGATATATCGCAAGTACGAAGATACAAGTTGTTCACCTACATTTAGCATTTTGGTCCCTTTTTAGTGTTTTATGTTATACAAATACCGCCTCTACGGAGCTGCTGTGACTTTTCCGAAAGACAACATCACTGTGTTTGCAGTTTAACTTTCTCCTCATCATAGTTGTCATAGACACTCATTTCAGGGCTTTCCCAGTCTTCGGCAAAGCACGCAACTCCGCGGCCTGTGTTTCGTCAATACCACGTTCTCGCAAATCTATAGTGCCGGGCGAAAGAAAAGTTACGATAACACGTGTACCCTCACACACATCACGGGTGTTTCCGAAAGTTCAATTTTCCCGTTGTGATATACGCCTTCAATAGTTGTAGACATGGCTATTTCTCCTTATTTCTCTCTTTCAACACAGAACGTAACGCTTCATTAACGGCTTCTTCATTCGGAAAAGCCGCAGCAACATCAGCATCAAGTCGGACAAGGTTTGTGCCAGCAACGTATTGTTCTGCATATTTCCCACGGACACCGTTTTTGAGTAAAGTTTCGTTATACTCGGAACGTAATTCATCATTAAGCTCGGTTCTGTCAGCCATTTCCGCTGGTCGTGCCCCTTCTTTCCAAATATAACTGTCAACAGCTCTAACGGATAATCCTAAACGTTTTGAAGCTGCTTCTAAAAGAAGAAGTGCCTCAATACCCGAAATATTTCGGTTTAAGATATCAAATATAAAATTTCTGATGTATTTGTCAGGTTTTGTGGTATCTGCCCCAAAAAGTATTCGGAGATACTGGAAACCAGCAATCCCAAAACCTCTAATGTTCAAACCTTGATAATCTTGAGGATTAACTTGAATTGCCCACTGTTTGAGTGCTTTCTCTTCCGGAACCGTTGGCATGTCTTTTACAATATTGCAAACAAAGTTCACGACAGATTGAAGCGTATTTGCGCGATCTTCGTAGTTGAAATCAAGTGCCTGTTTCATAAACTTATGAGGTGTTGAAAAACGTGTGATGAGATATGCTAAGTCATTGACTTGTTGTATCTCAGGGTATTTGCTCTTGAAATCTTTCAGTCGAGGAACGACAAAACTATCGTATTTTCTGTTGAGCGATAGGACACAATCAATCACTTTAATAGCAGGAGATCTCAAATCGGGATCAATCGGACTACAAAACGGAGCAATTTGTTCCAATCTTTTTGCTACTGCAGCGATATCAGCCTCAGCAATGTTGATTTCCTTCATTTAGAATCTACCCTCCTAAAAATCCAAACTCACACCCACCATAACCAAACGCGGTGAACTCCACGAAATCGGACTGGAATGCTTCTGTGCAGTCAACGGGATTCCATACCGATCATACGTGACCGCGTCAAGCAGGTTATCCAAGTTCTTCGTGTTGAAGATGTTCCGAATATCTGCAAAGAAGGTGTACGTCATCCCACTAATCGTACTCCGTTTGCTAACAAGCGCATCAACATTATAAGTTGCCGGGTAACGTTTTGAGTTGATAGCAGGCTTAATCGGTGCTCTCGGATTTGGCGTGTAGGGCAAGCCGCTGGCATATCTGCCGACAAAGTTCACTGCAGAAGTAAAAGGCAACTGAATGTCTAAAAATGCGGAAATGATATGACGCTGATCCCACGCTAACGGGTGGCTTTCAGTAACTTCAGGTTGCTGTCGGTAATAGGTAAGGTATCCCAGATTTCGACTGGAGCCTTTACCCTTCGCAACAGAATAGGTATAACTGAGCATACCAGAAACTGGACCTCCACCCGTCCGCCACTTACGGATTGTAAGTTCAACGCCTTGAACGCGTCCATAAATGTCATTGATGAAATAACTATAATCGTTTGTGATATCAACATGCACACTACTCACAAGATTATCAATATCCTTTGTGAATCCGGTGATGTCAAAGGTTAAGTCATCCGTGAACTGTTGCGCTATTCCGACTTCGTAAGCGATGGTTCTCTCTGGTTCCAAGTCGGGATTCCCTCTCCTTCGAATTGCGCCGCGCATATCAAAACTGAGGTTTTCATAGAGGTCATCACCGCGTGGTATCTGATAGTAATGCCCGTAGGTAAAGTGCAATTTTGCTCGATCAGTAACTGGGAATGAGATACCGAGACGGGGTGCTAACATGTGTTTCGTAGAAGCTTTGACCGGATCTTTGATAACCGGTAGTCCAACGTTATAGACACTATCATCCAGTTTGATTGTGCCATCATCTTCGTTCAGTTCAAGCGGATCTAACGGATCTTTCGGTGAGATACCATCCGGATTATATATGTCATATCGTAACCCAGCGTTCACAATCATGCCTTCATATTCCATCTTATCTTGTGCATATAGGCTGATAGATGTGGGCGTTACGTCATAATACTCCACATAGAGGTTTGAACTACCGTAATTTGTTGTCCCAAGATTGTAAAGATGGTTTGTTGAAAATTCAATACCGGTCTGGATTTGATGATTTTCCGTGACCTGGCTCGCAAAAACGCCTTTGAAAATTGATGTCGTGGAATTGCGATCAGTCCAGAAGTTGTTGTCCCCTGCGACATCATAGGTTGTGTCGTTATATGCCTGCTGCGCCGGGTTTCTAATCCTGCCTTCTTCCTGATTCTGCTCAAAGGATATTTCAGGGTCGTAGGCGTTTTCTTCAAACGTTTTATTTAACGGATCCCACACCTTTCCAGGTTGATGACTACCGAAAGAACGGTGGAATTGCCCAAAAGTCAAGGTATAGAAGGTGCCTGAGTTGATATTATGGGAAAGCTGAACGGAAAGACTTCGTCCATCCCTATTATCAACTTCAATGGCACCGGGTACAAAACGTAGACTCCCACCATAGTTATTGAATTCTCGTTTATCATAGAGTCCACTCGCTGTGAGTTTGACTTCAGGCGTTATTTCAAACTTGAGTTTACCCTGCAGCGTGTGCCCTCCGCTACCACTATTGGGCAGATAACTTTCATCTCGTCGCAACTGACTGGCGAAGGAGAACGTCAACCGATTACCCCATATCGGACCGCTGAGCGCAAACTCGCCAATATGACTCGGAGATAACTTATAATCTTTTGTATCGTTGAACTGCCCACTGTACTGCTCCAAATCCACGATATAACCGTCTAACAGTGTAACCTGTTTTTTCTCATAGTCAATTACGGTACCATCCGCGTCCTTGTAAGGTTGGCGTTCCATAATCACTTCGCCCGTCTCTTCATTTACCTTGGGTTCACCTGTTTCCATATCAATAACGGGTTGCAGTGGGTTTTCTGTCCTATCAGCATATACACCGGGAGCAATTTCCGTAAAGATTACCTGATCGTCACCTTCGCGATCTGCCAACTCCCCAACTGTGGTATCATCCCCACGATAAGGTGTTTGATAATCATAAGGTTGACCGATGAATATTCCCCTGAAAGGTTCAAGTGCCACGGGTCGGAAGCCGCTATCTGGGTCTAACCAGGGACCGTATATCGGATCACCATGGTGCTCTCCCCATTGACCAACCCGATATCTAACTCTACCCGTAAATTTATGTGTGCCAGCCTTCGTGATGAGATTAATTATACCGGATTGTGCATCACCGTGTTCGGCATTGAATCCGCCAGTGATAACTTCCATCTGTTCAAGCGCGTTCGTGCTAATTTGCAGCCCCAAACCTCTACCAATCGGGTCATTAACTGGGATGCCGTCAATAAGATATTTAATCTCCATTGACCTGCCACCACGAATATGGAGCGATCCAGATGAATTTAGGACTGCCACACCTGCTTGTGTTTGAAGAATTCCATTCACGGTATCGCGTGGTATAGAGGCGATTTCGTCTGCTTCAATTATCCGTGTGGTCTGCGTAACATCCTTCTTAATGAGTGGTTTAGTAGCAGTTACCGTCACGCCTTCAATTTCAACAACTTCAGAAACCTCTAAAGCGAAGTTGATGGTCGTTGTAAGTCCAGCGAAAACCGTCGTTGCCTGAACGGTCTTGGAACGGTAACCAGTAAGTTCAACTTGGACATCATATCCGCCTGGATCAATGTTCGTCATAACATAGTAGCCAGAATCGTTTGTTGTCGCAGTAGTACTTGTTCCAACAATCGTCACTTTGGCATTTGCCAATGGCTGTTTTGTCGCTTCTGCGGTAACAATACCGGAAATTTTTCCGATTGTGGCAGCAATCACATCATGCATGCCGACCATTGCTATACACGTGAAAATACTTAGCAAAAACAGTAATGTTTTGAAGATATTATCTACTTTCATTTGCGACTCCTTGTATTCTGTAAACACGCTATGCAAGCGTGCTTAGCGTTTGCAAACGTTACACTTCTAACACACTTTCAATAAATTTAAGACTTTTTAGATTTCGTTCCGTGTGGTATTGGATGAAACTACTAAGGACAAGTTTCAGTTCACGTTGATTACGCGTAGAGGCACGAATCCGACTTAACTTGTCCAATTCCGATTGCCGTAATGTCTTCAAAAGTTCACAACTTCCGGGGGCTATTGAAAATGCGGAGGTATCTCTATGTTGGCAATCTCCGCAAAGCAGCCCCCCGTGTCGGACGCTGAAGAACATCATAGGTGTGCTCTGCGTATTTTTGACAGGTGAGGCAGTCACAACCGCACCGCAGTTGGCACACTGAGAAAGTTGAGGCGCGTAACCTGCAAGGTCAAGAAATTTTATCTCAAAAACCCGCGCGAGCAACGCGACATAATCAGTATCCGTTAAAAATTGGTATGTATTTCGTAGTAAATCGAAAATCTCAGGGTTTGCGTCACCTTCTGATGCGATAGCATCAACTAATTCTGCTAAATAGCATCCGTAAGTAATTCGTGCAAAATCGGTTCGGATTCCATCAAAACCTTCAATGAGATCAAAACCTGTAAGGTTTTGCAAATCTCGGTTTTCGCGATAGTTAAAAAGGAGCATACCGTGATTGAGCAGTTCTAAACTACCACTCAGTTTGCTTTTAGGGCTTTTTACGCCATAAGCCACAGCTTTAACTTTACCAAAATCGGGGGTATAAAAGGTGATGATCTTGTGAGATTCGCGTAAGGGAAAAGTGCGAATTACAATTGCTTGAGTCTTTTGAAGAGGCATGTTTTTATGTGGGAGCAGTTATTTGTCATCATGCGGTATAAGGCGGGATAATCGGGGCGAGAGGATTTGAACCTCCGACCTCCTGCTCCCGAAGCAGGCGCGCTAGCCGGGCTGCGCTACGCCCCGTTCTCCTTTAATTATACGGCATTTTAAGAGCTTTGTCAAATCTTTTAATTATTCTGAATCTACATCACCGTTAGCGTTTTTCGGCATCTGAATTTGAATGCGATGAATCCTTCGTTCGTCTGCTTCTAATATCGTGAAACTTATACCACGGTATGTAAAAACGACACCCTTTTCAGGGACTCGTCCAAGATGATCTACCACAAACCCACCGATTGTGTCAATATTTTCCGCTTCAAATTCTGTGGCAAGTTTTTCGTTTAATTCGACCAAGTTTAGTCTGGCATCAACAGAACAGATGTCTGGACTAATTTGAATATAGGCATCCTGTTCATCTACTTCGTCCTCGTCTTGGATTTCACCCACAATCTCCTCAATAATGTTTTCAAGCGTTACAATTCCCGCTGTGCCACCGTACTCATCCACAACAATAGCGATATGTTGTTTGTGTTCTCGCAGTTCTCGGAATAATTCAGAAATCTTTTTACTTTCCGGTGTAAAAAAGGGGGTGTGACCAACAATAAGTTCACTGAGGATAATCGGTTTCTCCTCTGCCCAACAATCTAACATGTCTTTAACATGCAAGATTCCGACAATGTTATCAATCGTTTCTTCGTATATCGGGATTCGCGTATGCCGACATGCAATTGTTGTCTGTAAAACTTCGGATGCGTCTGTTCCGATTTCAAGACACACCATATCGGTTCGTGCTACCATTATTTCTCGGACCACTTTATCTGGCATGTCCAAAATCCGAGCAATCATTTCCCGGTCGTCTGGCTCTAAAATTTCTTGGCTATCTGCGACATTATCTAAGGTTTCTAACACTTCTGGAGATACAAGACTATCTTGCGCTGACGTAACTTTGCCACCGCAGATACGCACAATCAGATTCACAAGAAAATTTAAGGGGATTAAAATTAGAAAACCGCCCCAATAGACGATACGTAAGGCACGTAACGCATGAATAGTTGTTCCGCTGGGACTATTTTGAACGTAGTTTTTAGGAAATAATTCTGTAAAAATGACAAGAAGTAGGGCAGCGAGTCCACCGCTCAATATGGGATTATCCCAAAATGTAGCAAATAGGACAACGGTTGCCACCATCAGAAGAGTCTTTGCTGTGATGATGGTCAGTGAGTAGCGGCGCGGGTGACGCAACAGCGATGTTAAGACTTCGTAGCGTTTTCCGCCTTCCTCAGCGAATTCCAGAATATCCGCCCGTGTCAAACGAGCCAGCAAAGCTTCTGCCGCTGAAAAGAGTGCATTTAAAATTAACAGAATTCCTAAACAAACTAATCTTATAGCTATATGTTGTTCGTCCAAGCGTAAAATCACACCTCCGTTATATCTCTAACATGCGTTTCTGAATATCAACTTCTGAACTGAGTATAGGAACAGCAATATCACATATAGTGAATTATACAAATAAGTTAACACGTTTTCTGTAGGAGCGATCTCCGAATCGCGACTGAACGCTTTGATACGTTTTCTGTAGGAGCGATCTCCGAATCGCGACTGAATGCTTTGATAGTCGGGAATCGGAGTTCCCTCCTACAGAGTAACTGTAATTCTAAAATCCACTATAATTAGCATGGGACCGACTAAAGTAGGGTGGGTAGAGCGAAGCGAAACCAACCTACACCTACTTGATTACGGTACGCCGAGCATACCTACTACTTTTAAATTTTCTAAAATATTTTCTTGTTTCTCAAACATAACAGCGGCTTCCTCTTGTATTTGGTGGTCATATCCGAGTAGATGCAGCACACCGTGTACCGTTAGAAATGCGACTTCTTCTGCAAGCGAATGTTTTTCAGTTATTGCTTGACGTTTCGCGGTTTCTAAAGATATGACAACATCCCCAAGAATGTTGGGGTTCATTAGATTGCTATCTTCATCTTCACGCATAGCGAATGCCAACACATCTGTTGGGGCATCAATCCCACGATACGCAATATTTAGTTCTGTCATGTGGAGATCGTCTGTTAACAAAACGCTTACTTCATAATCTTCTATATGATGTGCATTGACTGTTGCTAAAACGGATCTGTGGACAATTTCGACATCAAACGTGGTATTACTACTAACATTGGTAACGTCTATCAAACCCGTTAACCTTCAGATTTTTCGGATTCTGCTAATACCTGCTTTACATCTGGGGGCGGAGTTGACTTTTCATAAGCCTCAATGATACGCTGCACCAGTTCATGCCGCACAACATCAGTCTTTGAGAAGTAAATAAATTGGATTCCTTTGATGCCATCAAGCACCTCTTGTGCGTCTGCGAGTCCTGATACTTTATGTGTTGGCAGGTCTGTTTGTGTGATATCGCCCGTTACAACAGCTTTTGAGTCAAAACCGAGTCTGGTGAGGAACATCTTCATCTGTTCAATCGTTGCATTCTGCGCTTCATCAAGAACAACAAAAGAATTATTGAGTGTTCTACCTCGCATAAAAGCGATCGGTGCGACTTCAATGATATTGCGCTCAATGTAGTTATCAAGTGTATCAGGCGGCACCATATCGTACAACGCATCATATAGAGGTCGTAGATATGGATGTACTTTTTCGGCTATATCGCCGGGTAAAAACCCAAGGCGTTCGCCCGCTTCAACAGCGGGACGGGTTAGGATAATACGACTCACCTGCCCACTCTTAAGCGCAGAAACAGCCATCGCCATTGCGAGATAGGTTTTCCCTGTGCCTGCAGGTCCGATGCCGAACACAAGATCGTTGTGTTTTATTGCTTCAACGTACCTTTTTTGTCCAGCAGTTTTCGGACGAATCACACCCCGTTTTGAGAACACCGGTATAGATTCTGCCGAACTTTGATCTAAAATAGTTGCTTCATCTGCTTCTGTCGCACGGATGATGTAGTTAACATCGGTTGCCTGAATTCTTTCGCCTTTTCGGATACGGTGAAGTAGCGATTCCAACACCGTTACAACTCTATTAACCTCTTTTAGGTTTTCACCAAGGACAGCAATGCTATCGCTTTTCAAAACAACACGGACATCAAAATCATCTTCAATAATTTTTAAAAAGGCATCGCTTTGCCCAAAAAGTGCCTGAACTTCAGCGTTGTTCTGAATAGGAACACCCTTTAATTCTTGTTTTTGCAATCGGGTTTTGATCCTCCAAGAATGTAATGTGCTAAACTTAACACAGTTTTGTAGAAAAAGTCAAGCAATAGGTTTATGAACGCAATATAAGACAGATTTTGGCGAGAAATCTAAGTGATTAGTTCACATTGTAGCAAGTTTGTATATTATACAATTTCGTGAAACTAAATTCAAGCAGTTTCTTACATCCGCTCGTAAATTTTCACTTCTTTAATTTTAGCCCCTTTTAAAGGCGTAACAATTCCATAAGAAAAGCGATGGTCTTCGCTCTCAACGCGAGTCTGTCCTTTCCGATCTTCAATGCCGCCTGCGGTTATCCGCAAATATAAAATCTCTTGTCTAATCGGTACCCACACCTTCTGCTGGTTTTTCACATCTGTGTGTCGCTTATCCTGCACTGCGACAAACGAATTACGCCACTTCGGTGATTTTTCCTCTGCTGTAAAATCAAGAGCCAACTTCGGAATATCAGAACCCGGATAAATTTCTATATAAGCCACATAGGTTGGTTTATCCAGTTTTATAAGTGTTTTTGTTTTAAGAGTGCCATCATGATTTATCTGATAACGTTTCGTATGAGTGGCAAACTCAACCGTACCTTCCTCAAAATACATCTTTCGAATAGAGCCGTGTGCTTGGAATGTTCCTACTGTTTCCAGATTTCCATCTACCATATTTGGGTTGGCTTCACACGTGAGGCGAGATGGAGGGAGTTCCGCGACAGGCGAATTTTGAAGTAAAACACATCCCGTAATACTAAAAACTACTAACAATAAACTCTTTACAATCCATCCCCATTTTCTAACGGGCATAAAATTTCACCTCCCGAATAGAAGCACCTTTCAATGGAATTTGAATGCGCGCGTCTATATCTTTTTTCTCTGTTTTCTTATCTCTCTCGTTTTCCTTTTTTTGGTCACGGATAGCGTTTTGTTTATCCTCAATACCGTCAGCAGTGAGTCGCAAATAAAGGATCTTTCGATTGATTTGGAATCTGACAGGTTGTTTCCCTTCTACGTTAATATGCTGTTTGTCATCTACCGCTTCAAAGGAAGAAGCAAATTGTGGCGGGTCATCTAAAGTTGTCATTAAAGCTAACTTGGGGATGCGGGATGCGGGATAGACTTCAACATAGGAGATATAAGTTGGCACATCTAATTTAATCACCGCTTCTGTGCGTCGACTTCCTTCAACCTGCGTTAGATATTTCCGTTGCACGTTCCCAAAGGTGCGCTTCTCTCCAGAGAAAGTCTGGTAACTTTTCTCAATATGACCTCTTACAGCAAATGTGCTAATCGTGTCTAAATTCCCATCTACGAGCTGAGGATTTGCCTCACTACTCAATCGAGATGAAGCGACTTCAAAAGTTGGTTGATTTAGAACAGCACAACCTAAAACACTAATAAACATAACGGACAAAACGCTAAAAATTCTCATTTGTTTTCTCCTTTGACTGATAAGTTTAGAGATTTAGGTTTGAAGAACCTTGGGGATGACAACATCAAAACGTTCTGCAGCCTCAATGAGTCGATTCCACGTCGGCTCTTCTATTGGTATTCCCTCTTTTAGCCGTCTTTCACGGCTTCGTTGCTCAAATTCTCCTGGGGCATAAATTTCGTCAATTCCTGGCAATCTCGCTGATGACTTAACCCACTCCACCAGATATTCAATCTCCTGTTCATAGTCGGCCAAGTCTATAAAATCCTCAATTCTAATTGCAAACATAACAATGCCGCTTGCACCGCGCGTAGGTGTTTCACGACTACATCCTGCCCAAGAAAGTCCACCCGCAATGGCATCAATCATTACACCGAGTCCAAAACCTTTGTGTCCGAACTGAAAACCTCCGAGCGGCATAACAGCAGTATCATTTGGTCGTTCACGGAACACATTTGGATCTGTTAAAGGGTGACCATCGGAGTCTATCATCCACCCTTCTGGTATTGGCTCGCCCCGCGCGGACTGTACGAGAAGTTTCCCACCAGCAACGACACTAAGTGTCATATCAAGGAGAAGCGGTTCGCCGTTTGCACGAGGCACGGATATGGCAATCGGATTAGGTGGTAACCTTCGTGAAGTGCCGCCGTGTGGATGCATAAACCTACCTCCACCATTTAGCAAAACAATACCGATCATTCCTTCCCGTGCTGCAATTGGCGGATATTCACCCATCCGTCCTGCATGTCCGCACCGATGTAAACCGACTGCACCAATGGTACAGGTTTTTGCTTTTTCGACTGCCATCTCCATTGCTTTGCGTGCAGCAACCATGCCAAGTGCCCCGTTCACGTTGATAACTGTCGCGGCACCACTCTCTCTAACAATCTCCATTTTCTCTGCGGCCGGACCGCCCGCCATTCCACCGATATAGTTCGGAGCATTGATCACACCGTGTGAATCGTGTCCCGCTAAATTAGAATCGACAACATGGTCACTGACGATGCGTGCATCTTCTTCGGTGCCACCTGCACCTCGATAAATATCGTATACAAATTTTCTCAATATAGCATGAGATACAATCGGCATAAATGTCTCCTTGCCGGAATTTTAGATTTACAAGATGAATTAAAACAGTTCGCAAATAGCATTGCAGGTTTTGTGAGAATACTTAAATTTTTGTAAGTATAGCATGTAGTGGAGAAATTTGCAACAGATTGTAAAAGGGCGGGTATGTAAAGTTTTGTCAAAGCCTACAGATCTCTCATTGTAGGGTCCAAATCAAAGCTGAAGGTGTATATGGTATTTGTGTTAATTCGCTCAGACAAATAATGTGTTGATGCGGGGGATCACATCTCCCCCCGCAAGGAGGAATAACAACTCTAAATGAATAGTTATTCGAGAGATTTTGTTTGGACGCTAAATCAAGCGGAACAAGTGTTGGCATGCCGCTTGTTTAGCCTATCGCCTCTCCCTTGGCGAGGTGTATACGTCTTTTGAAATACCGTCATTTAATACAGAATCCGAACGACCTCGTATCCTGTGTTACATCCTTAAAGTGATTCAAGAAAAGCAATAACAGCCTTTTGTTCCGTTTCAGATAGGTTGAAAAACGCTTCCTTCGCGTTCTGTGCCTCACCACCGTGTGCTCGGATAGCACCTTCAAGGGTCGTAGCACGACCATCATGCAAGAAAAAAGGTGTTCCACCAAGAAATTCTGCTACTAAGCGAGTGCCCCAAAGTGGTGCAGTCCGCCATTCTCTACCAGTCGAAGCACCATCAGGCCGGTTATCTGCCAACTCCTCACCCATATCATGCAAAAGCAAGTCGGAGTAAATATGGGCATCAACTCTATCCAAAGCAGGTATAGGAGACGGTCCCGTCTGCATTGTTGGAACATGGCAAGCAGCACATTGAATCTTACTGAAAAGTTTCTCTCCCTGCCTAACTTCTTCTGTTATCTCACCACGCGGTGGTGGCGAAAGCAGACGCATGAAGACAACAATATCTATAACGGTTGCACTATCAACCTCTGGATCAGGAACTGTATCACCAGTGTCGGAAGGCTCTTTATCTAAAAACCCGTTGGTAATCCCCATGTCTTGCTGGAAAGCCGTGGCAGTCTGTTGGACTAAAGATGTAACTGCTGCCTTTCGCCCAAACCTACCAAGTTGTTCACCCGGTCCACCACCAATTTCGGTAGTCGGAACAAAATCGGGTGGGATAACCCAGTGGGGCCTACCAGAAATACCATCACCATCGGCATCAAACTCATCAGCATAAGACAGGATCGTTTCAACTGGAATATTTTCAATAAGTCCCAAACCAAAAACAGGTGGCGGGAGTCGTGTTGACTTATCAACACCCGCGGGAAGAACTTCGTAAGGAACGTCGGGAATAGTTTTGTCTTGGAACTGCGGTCCGCCCATATCAGTCATAAGATCGTGCCCTCTGCTAAATCGTATGAGTGCTAAATCGGGTGTACCTCTACCATTTCCAGGGTGACAACCTACACAACTAACATTATTAAAAATCGGACCTAATCCTTCTTCCACTAAAAACGCCTTTTGGAATGCTTCCTCTCCTCGTATGAATGTTGCATTCAAATCAGAGGACAGCATACCAAAAGGCGTAGTAAAATTATCCCTTTCAAATTCGCCTTCGTCTATAATTATCGGGAACCTAACATTAATCCTATCGCTACATCCAGTGAAACTTATAAGTACCATTAAAATTAAAAATGATATGAAAAAACTTTTCAATTTTAATATCTCCCCTTCATTATTGATTTTTGGATTTGTAGTCCGCGGTTGATTAAACGCGGCACGTGTGATAAAATGTCTTTTCAGATCCGGCGGTGGATAAACATCAAAGTCCCGCCTTCTACAGAAAAGATAAACCTAAAAGCTATATCAAGACAATCCTTATTAATAACATATAAAATTAATTAATACGACTCAATACGGTTAATTATATTCATGTTTACCCTAAAAGTCAAATTAAATCTGCAAAAAATATTAGATTTGCTTAAAAAACACATAATTCTTTAGAGCTTATAAATTTTTCGAACTTTAAGCTTTAAGAAATTAAGCAGTTTTGCCGTACGCAAGAAAAATTGATTAGTCATATCAAGAAAAGAAAAACTTGATCAAAAAAAGAACCTTTGATATAATTGTAGTTAATTCTATTATAAATCATGTCATATTTAGCCGAAATTAGTAGTGTTAGGAACCACTACTTTCATATTGTTTTTTTATCATGAATCCCTTAAAAGATCTTATTCAACGTTGTCATCAACGACATAAAAACCCGCTGCGCCAGCGGAAGACAGTGGTAGCGCCCGCACTGTACAATAAGGGTTATCCTTATCACTTCACAGTGTATTGCGCGCACAGATACCCAATGTTGCTCACTGACTTGGAAACAGCAAACATCTCATTCATGCCTATAGGACAGGCGCCAGATAATGATCATGGTCCACGGACCTTGGGGGGCGAATCTTTCTTAAGACGTCAGGGAATACAAGACTGGGGAATGAGACGATGGCATGCATCTTGGGGTATTCAGGTTTATACCGGTATTCCATCCGAACGCGATGGCGCACGATGGCATGACTTTGATTTTACATATAAGGCTATTTGTGCTGTCCCTGATGCTGTTCTCACGTGTATCGAAGCACTTGTTGATGCCGTTCCAAACCCGTTATTGACAATGTCAAAATCTGGAGGATTACGCTTTTCTTGCCGGGTGCCGAATTATCTGCATCCAAATACCGAGAAAGCGAAACTTTACATCTATAAACACACACCAACTTCGGATAAACCTGACCAACGCGATCTGTATCTTGAAATCTTTGGCGAAGAAGGTTACAATCGTTGGGATGCGCGTTATGAAATTCTGCTTGGAAATCTGTTTGACCCGCCCATTATTGATAAAGAGGTTGTCTTTGCCCCTATTGATGCGCTCCGTGCTGCACTGCATGAACCCGCTCCCGAAAAAATAACACAAAAACAGATTGCCACTGAAACCCCATTTTCTCTGGGTTCGCATAATCTTGATCTTGCAAAAGAGACACTTGTAAAGCGCGGTTTTTCTTATGTTCGACAGGATAACGGTTCCCATCTTTGGATTCCACCTAATAGTGAGGTCGCCGACAGATACATATCGCTATGGGAAAATGAAGAGACGGTATGGTTACGTGCCTCGACCACCGATATAGGACTTCCTACGCAATCAACACCAATAACGGATATTTGGGACGACACAGGAATTATACCACTGACATCTCTTGTTGGTATACCTGTGCCTGATAAGATGCACATAGTTCGGGAAGGGAAACTTAGTCCATTAGCGATAAAACGCCCATCTCCTGTGTTGTACAAGTCAGCACAAACAGAAAAAGTTTATAAGACACTTGAAAAGAACGGTGTCCAGATACAGGAAATTTTTGACCGGACAGACCGCATCCTCGGACTGATTGCGGATGCAGGCACAGAAAAACACTACGATGCAGTATCCGATGCCAGCAGCGGTGGGACAACTTGCTTAAACATGCCAACCTACAAATTAGCAGAAAAGATAGAAAACCGTTATCAAAACCAAAACATTCCATTATACGAACGCTGAAAACCTCGGATGTACCTGTGGGAGCAGGTGAAAAAGATACCTATTGATGTTCGCATGGCAACGCCATTTCAATTGGGTAATGTCTGTGAGGATCCTGAAAGGTGTGAAGCACTTGAAGAAAAGGGTGGTGATGCACGCGAAAGTATCTGTCCACAGTGTCCTGTCTATACGCAATGCCTGCAGCGCGGATTTTTATCACAAGCATCTTCATTAAAACACGCAAAAACACAGATAGTAGCACTTCCCGAACTTTTTTTTGATCCACAACACACAGAAATGGCAGAAGAAATCCTCATACAGATGGATGAAAAAGAAAGACTTTGCATCATTGACAGAACGCAAGCGCACAAACTGTTTCCTGTATGTAAACTATCAAAGAAATTATTGGAGGAATGGAGCGTAAACTGGCAAGGGAGTGCCTTGGGAAATTTTGCCAAAGCATTACTAAATGCCGTAGAAATCAAAGACAAACCGCATGCAGATGCTGTTAAGCGCATTCGCGCGGTGATACAAGCGTTTGAATGGCAGCAAGAAAGACTCATCAAACAGATGTGTCAAGTCAATGTAAGAGGTAAGGTGATTGAACAAGGTTTTGCTGATCCTGATACTGGAAAACAATTAGCACAATTTACTATTGAATTTGAAGGTGGTGCGTTTGCGTATATTCCTGTTGACAAGAACGCTAAAGAAAAACTAACAGCAATGAACCTACCTATTTTTGGCTTCAAGCGTTTTGCCCTTAATGAAGAAATAAAAATTCTGATGTCCATGGCGCAAGCGATTCAATTAGGTATCTTCGCTGTAGAAACCGTCAAAGACATTCAGAAATTATCAACAATCTGTCCGGATTCAAATTGGACGTTTTGGCATCAGTTACAAAGGTTCTTTACGCATTATACACGGAATGCCGATGCCCCAATACGGTGGAATGGAAAAATCTTAAGGTTCTGGGTGCCGCCAGTGCTGCATCCAAACGTCAAACGCTTGTTGTTAATTTCAAAAAATCTCTTCAAGCAACATCTTCACAGAGCATTCCCGAATGAGAAAATTGAGGTGCATCGCACCGAACCAACAGGATGGGTTGCAGGAAATAAGGTCTTTCAGATTCGCACAGGCACCTATCCACGAAAAACGATTTTAGACTACAACAGCAACTTGGACCTTATCGGTTTGTCTCAAACGGGACAGCGCTTTTTCCTTGGTATCCGTGCTGAAATTGAAAGCGATCCGAGCGTTAAACATTCAATCATCACCTATAAGTCAATTGCCTCAAGGTTATCAGACCTTAAAAAAAAGAAGAATGTTTGTTTCGTGACACATTTTGAAATGGTGGATGGTTTGAAGACTGCTTTTGAAGATACGCATGTTCTCTGGATAATCGGCACCCCCGAACTACCGCAAGAACTGATTTGGAAACGAGCACAGATCTTATTTGGAAACGACAAAGAGCCACTTTCTTATGAGGAAGATATAGAATTTGGCTACTATAAAGATGAGCGAATCCAGAGTATTTATGAGCAGGATGTCATCGTCAAATTCTCGCGTTTTGTAAAACGTACTAAATTAGATCAGTTGCCAAATAAGAAAGTTGTATTAGTCTCCAGTTTGGCGCTGCCCCAAATCACCGACAGACCTGAAACGCTGCTTTTCGACTGGGAAGACTTTGAAGTTGCTGGTGGACTTGACAAACTACCGGAAATGATAGCGACGCGCGAACGCTTTGAAACAGAACGCGACAATTTGACTGTTGAATCCAGCAGAGAAAAAGTGGAGCAAATCTTAGGATGCTCAGCGAGACAGGCAAACCGTGTACTACAAAAACTTAGAGGGGGTGCCCCACTTCGCATTCCCTTCCGAGAGCAAATCCTATCCCTCCTTGCTGATGGCGAGAAAAAAACAGCAGAATTTATTGATACTATTGAAGGACATCCAAAAGCAATAAAAAATGAACTCAGTCGTCTTGTAGATACGGGAGTAATTGTACGGGTTCAATGGGGTATTTACACCCTTCCGTAACTTATAGACAAAGAACATCTATTCCGTCCTCTTTTAAACCCACCTAAAGCCGCATAAGAGGGCTTGTAAGCCCAATTTCCTTTCTGGAGTTCTGCTTTTTTGTAGGGCCAAATCAACGCTGAATGCGCTTGACAGAATACGCGTGATATTCCGCATGATTTAGCGGTCACAACCCTGGGTAGGCGTGTTTACAAAACGCGCCTACCTTATGGCAATTTGTCAATTAGAAATAGTATAATACCATTTCTAAAATATAATGTATCATTTTCGGTGGAAATTCTGTAGGAGCGACCTCCTGGTCGCGACCAGGAGGTCGCTCCTACAGAGGATCTCTTCTAATTATATTCAATCCAATAAATTTCCGTAATGGAATGTTATTTATTAAAATTGGTATAACTATACACTCAATTGGTAAGGCTTGTTTGCAAATCCAGATATTTCAAGGTATACTTAATAAAAAATAAACAGATAGGTAGGATCCAAATAGTGCGAATTATTTTTTACACAGGTAAAGGAGGTGTTGGTAAAACAACTATCTCTGCTGCAACAGGCATGAAGCTGGCATCACTCGGATATAAGACGATTGTTATCTCACTTGACGTGGCACATTCACTCCGCGATTCTTTTGATAATGAGGCACTTCTCATTGCGCAGTCTACTGAAAAACAGATACAAATTAGTGACAACCTCTGGATACAAGAAATCAATGTTCAAGAAGCCATTGTTGAATACTGGGACGAAGTTTATAACTACATCCGTTCTCTACTGAATCGTTCAGGTCTGGAAACACTCGTGGCAGAGGAGATAGCGGTGTTTCCGGGGATGGAGGAGATATGTGCACTTCTTTACATTAACCAGTATGTCCGTGAAAACACGTATGATGTTATTATCCTTGACTGCGCACCGACTGGTGAATCGCTGCGGTTCGTTAGTATCCCAACTACGCTTGAATGGTATATGAACCGCATCTTCAAATTAGAACGTAACCTCGCCAAACTTGCAGGACCTATTATTGAAACAGTTAGCTCTGTCCCAATACCAAAGGACGCATATTTCCAAAATATACAGAACCTCTTTGACAAATTGGAAGGTATTGATACTGTGCTAACGGATCCGAAAATCACAACAGTACGCTTGGTAACAAATCCAGAAAAAATTGTCATCAAAGAAACACAACGAGCATTTATGTACTTCTGTCTTTACGGGTTATGCATTGATGCGATCATTATCAATCGTATTTTCCCTGAAGGCATTGATACAAAGTTTTTTGAAATTTGGAAGCAGACACAACAGCAATATATAGAAGAAGCTGAAAACTATTTTTCGGATGTGCCGATATGGAAGGTAAATCTCTTTGACGATCAAATTATTGGAGAAACAGGGCTCCGTAGATTGGGAGAGATCCTCTATCCGAACATTGACCCAGCAGAAAAGTATTCCGAACAAAGTCCGTATCAATTTCGGAAAGTTGATGATATTTATCAACTTGCGATGCAACTTCCGTTTTTAACCAAACAAGAGGTTCACCTCACCAAGCATGGCGATGAGTTAATCGTTACGATCGGTGGTTTTAAGAGGCATGTTGCCTTACCACGAAGCCTTGCAAACGCTAAAACAACAGGAGCAAAACTTACCGGACGCCAACTCGTTATCACGTTTCAATAAACTTTCAGTAAAGTCACACGTCTCATATTGCGCCTTTATTAAGGAACGAAATGGTTATCAAAACAGATAAAGCGGTACTTACTGTAGTCTTTACAACATTTTTGACGTTCTTATTACTGTTTTTACTGCCGATCAGGCCTTTTAAAATTGGTGCTATTTGGTGGCTTTATCCAAACTTACTGCTGGCAATCGGATGGTTCGGTTATCTCATTCAATTTAATCGAAATATGAATGAGGATGAATCGTCTCAACTGCTGTTACACAGTGTGCTGTTTGGATTCTCTGCAACGGTAACATACCTACCAATGGACTGGCTGTTTTCAAGAAAATTGCAGTTTATCGTCTACCGTAGCCCAGACTTTTTGGGAAATGTGACAACACCGATTGCGTTGATAATATCTTGGGGGCTTTTCACCACGTTAGCTGTCTACTGCTACCACCGACTTCAAATGCTTAATCTACGCCGTTTTGTTGCTTCAGGTATAACCGGGTTAATAGCGGCAATCGGAAGTATCGTTATTTACGGATTAGGAAAAGAATTATGGGAATGGAACGCCCTGCGTGTTGAAAATATACCAAACATCGCATCAGTCCCAATCTTTATGCCGATTACATTTTTGCTTACTTTCACCCTCTGTCCTTATTATTTTTACCGTAAGCAGCATGCATTGATAGCTGGAGTAAGGTGTGGACTTTTCATGGGAATAGTGATGTTTTTGAGTTTTCTCATTTTTTGGCGGATATAAGCAAAACAATAGGTATAGTTAACGTTTGATAAATTCGAATCTAAACTCAACCATCTTTAGAAATTTGGCTTAAAAGAACCAATTATAGGATTTTAGGATTACATTGACACATTTACTCTGTAGGAGGGAACTCCGATTCCCGACTATCAAACCGTTCAGTCGCGATTCGGAGATCGCTCCTACAGAAAACGTGTTAACTTATTTGTATACTTCACTATAATGTTAGGAAAAGACATGAACTTACTTGAAAAGAAAAGTATGCGTTCAACAACAATATTGGCGGTACGCCGAAACGGGCAAATCGCTATTGGTGGGGACGGTCAGGTCACGTTAGGTGATACGGCTATTAAACATAGTGCTCGTAAAATCCGAAAAATTTACCAGGACCGTGTGCTTATTGGGTTTGCGGGTTCTGGTTCAGATGCGCTCACTCTTTATGAAAATTTAGAAAAGAAATTGGAACAGTACCGAGGCAACCTACAAAAAGCTTCGGTGGAACTCGCAAGGGATTGGCGTAGTGATCGCATTCTTAGACGTGCGGACGCTTTGATGATAGCAATCAATGAAAACGACAGCTACCTGATTTCTGGCAATGGCGATCTCATCATCCCTGACGACGACATTCTTGCTATTGGCTCGGGCGGGTCTATTGCGCTTTCTGCTTCCAGAGCATTACTCAAATATTCAAAACTAACCGCCTCCGAAGTAGTCGCCGAAGCATTAAAAATCACGAGTGAAATCTGCATCTACACAAACGCACAGATTGAAATTGAATCAATTGAGACTAATGAATAGAACACTCAAAATTTCTGTTATTTTGGGTTATGGCACAGTGGAGTGTGCCCGCTACACCTTTTAGGAGGTTACATTGGAGAAATCAACTGTTGAAACGAAAATCTTAGCAGAAGCACTAACCCCACGGCAGATTGTTGAAGAGCTTGATAAGTATATTATCGGGCAGTTTGAGGCAAAGCGGAGCGTTGCGATTGCGCTGCGTAACCGGGCACGCCGACAAATGCTTACGGATGATATGCAAGATGAAGTTTCACCCAAAAATATCATCATGATTGGCTCAACCGGTGTCGGTAAGACAGAAATTGCGCGCCGACTTGCACGCCTCGTTGACGCCCCTTTCATCAAAGTTGAAGCGTCAAAGTATACGGAAATCGGTTACGTTGGTCGTGATGTTGAATCGATGATCCGAGATTTGACAGAACTCTCAGTCAGCAAAGTAAAAGCTGAACAGACCACCGCTGTTGAAGAAGAAGCATTAGAATTGGCTGAAGAGCGCTTGTTAGACTGTTTATTACCGATGCCGCGGGCATTAAAAAGCCAATCTCGTAGCAAACCGACTGATGAATTTGATGCTGACGAAGACATTGACATAGATGACATTGATATTGGCGAAGATGAAGACGAAATCCAATTGCCGTTTGAATTTGAAGCGACTGATGAACAAAATGAAGCTTTAGAAGAACAACGAGAACGACACCTTAAGACGCGTGAAAAGTTACGCCAGCAGTTAAAGAAAGGTAAATTTGAAGATAGACCTGTTGAAATTAACATGAAAAGTCGGAGTATGCCGTTTGTTGAAATATTTTCGCCCGGTGGCATTGAGGAGATGGACATCAATTTCAAAGATATGTTCAGCAGCATTCTCCCGAATCAAACGAAAAAACGGCGAGTGCCTGTCTCTGAAGCGCGACAAATCTTGATGCAAGAGGCAGCGGAAAAATTAATCGACATGGATGCCGTCATCAGTGAAGCGATTGAACGTGTTGAAAACTCTGGGATTGTCTTTTTAGATGAAATTGACAAAATTGCGGGGCGCGAATCTCGGCAGGGCCCCGATGTTTCACGCGAAGGTGTACAACGCGATATTCTACCCATCATTGAGGGAAGTACAGTCGCAACAAAATATGGAGCGGTGTGTACACACCACATTTTATTCATTGCTGCGGGTGCTTTCCACGTCTCTAATCCATCAGACCTCATTCCTGAACTTCAGGGGAGATTTCCTATTCGCGTTGAACTCAAAAGCCTCAATAAAAGCGACTTTCAGTCTATTCTGACGGAGCCAAAAAACGCATTAGTCAAACAATATACGGCACTACTCCAAACAGAAGGAATAGAAGCAACTATCACCGAAGATGCGATTGATGAAATCGCTGCGCTTGCGTTTCAGGTAAACGAGTCTGTGGAAGATATCGGTGCGCGTCGTCTACACACCATCATGGAAAAGCTGTTTGAGAACCTGTTTTTTGATGCCCCTGATCTTGAGGAAAAAAGTGTTACTGTTGATGCGGATTATGTTAGAGGGGAATTGGCAGAAATCGTCAAAGATCAAGATTTGAGTAGGTACATTCTTTAGGTTAGATATAAGTGAGGAACTGTTTGGGTAGAGCGAACGCGAAACCCAACTTATAGGTTTACCTATTATCCGAAGTCTGACGTAACCGTTTAGCAGTAAGATGTTGTTTTTCAAAGCGAGGTATACCTTCTGCCTTTTCAAGAAACGTGTCTAAATAACGGTTCATCATAACATGATCCGTTTTTTTCTGATATGCCAGCGCAAGACGATAGTAAACCTCTACTTCATCAGCATCTAAAGACACCCCTTTCTCATAGGCTTGGATAGCGCTGAGAATTTCGTCGGTTTCTTCGTAAGCCAGACCAAGGTTAAAATAGACCGTAGCATCGCCTCCATCAAGCTCTATTCCCGCTTTGTAATACTGAATAGCCTCTTGATAAGATTCCCGATTGAGGAAGGCATCCGCAAGGTTGTAATAGGTATCCACAAATGTTGGGTCGGAATCAAGTGCATTGCGGTAAGCCTCCAATGCTTCATCAAACCTGTCTGACATGTCGTAAGCATAACCAAGATTGTTGTAAAAGGCAGGGTTTTCTGGTGCTATTTCAAGTGCCGCTTGAAACATGTTTATTGCTAAGACAAATAAACGGAGATCAATGTAAACTAAACCCAAGTTATTATAGGCATGCTGATGTTTGTCGTCAAGCGACAGTGCTGTTTGGAAGGATTCTATCGCCTTTTCATGTTCACCTAACTGATGATAGATTTTTCCTAACGCGACATGCCCTTCTGGATCAATCGGATTGAGTTCTTGTCCTATTTCGAGTTTTAAAGCATCACGCTGAAGTTTTCTCCGCTGCTGTTGCGCCTCATCGGGGGCAGCACATCCGTCCAGAAAGCAAATCAGCAGGAAGACGAATAGAAGTATTAAAACACAGAGATACGGTTTCCCTACAATTTCAGAGGAGGAGCAAAAGTATTGATGATTATTGATACACATACGCATTTTTATGACCCCACGCGCCCAGAAGGTGTGCCATGGCCGAACCCTAATGACGATCTGCTTTACCGAAAGGTCATGCCGGACGATTACAAAAAACTTGCTGTGCCTGAAGGTGTAACAGGAACTGTAGTCGTTGAGGCAAGTAAGTGGGTTGAAGACAACCAGTGGATTCTTGACCTTGCTGCAAATGAACCGTTTATTGTCGGGTTCGTTGGCAATTTAAACCCAAACGATGCCGATTTTGAAGATAACCTGAATCGTTTTTTTGCTAACCCGCTTTTCCGAGGGATACGACTCGGTGGTGGTCACCTTCAGTCACTCAGCGATACAAACTTCATGAAGAACATTGAGAAATTGGCAGAAAAGGAACTTACCTTAGACCTGCTCATAAATCCTGATGCGTTGCGGAATGTGCCTGCCTTGGTTGAACATACACCTACAATGCGTGTTGTGATTAACCACATCGCAGGCGTTCGTGTTGATGGTAATCCACCTGATGCAGGATGGATTTCAACGATACAGGAAGTTGCGCGCTATCCGAATGTCTACTGCAAGGTATCGGGTTTAGCGGAACATACCGGACAAACACCCGCTCCTGAAGACGTTGCCTACTATACGCCAACAATAGATGTTTTATGGAAAGCGTTTGGTGAAGATAGACTCATCTACGGAAGTAACTGGCCTGTATCCGAACGTTTCGCACAGTATAAAGTCGTACAAAAAATTGTGAACGATTACTTCAGCGCGAAAGGCGATGAAGTAACGGCAAAGTTCTTCTGGCAAAATGCAAAGGCAGCGTATCAGTTATCAGTTTAAGCCACCCATCGGATAAACTCAGCGGCTGGTTTCCGTTTCGGTTCCTTTATCTCTGCAGGATAGCCGGTATAGAAAAAGCCGATGATGTATTCCTGTGATGAATCTATCTCAAGCAGCTGATAGGTCTTTTCTTCCATCGTGATTCTGCCAGTGCTCCACTGCATGCCGACACCTGCATCCCACGCCGCGAGTTGGACGTTCTGCATTGCACAACAGGCAGCGGCGTAATCTTCACGCTGGCGTTGTTCGTCTCCATCTTGGACACAGGACACCGCAATAATCGTTGGCTTAGACATAAATTTTTCGTAAGCCAATTCGCCTATCTTTGCCAGATTCTCGGCATCAACGTGGTCTGGTGTGTCCTCCATTTTTATTTCTCGGTACCGTTGTGCCAGAATCAGTTTCGTTTTTTCACCGAGGACGGTGAACCGCCACGGTTCTGTGACGTGGTGATTCGGTGCCCATATCCCGTAACTGAAAATCTGTTCAATTACATCGTTCGGCACGGGTTCCTGTTTGAATTTGAAAACGGTTCGTCTTGAAAGTATTGCGTCTTTTACGTCCATGAAATCCTCCTTTATATAAAACCAAAAGCATTCAGTCGCTCCACTGGAGCGGGAAACAGATGAATGTTTGTCATTCTTCACTAAGTGTTCAATCATATCGTAAAGATAGGAATGTTGTATTTGCTCAGTCGTGAATTACGGATAAAAGCATTCGATATTCAACCAAAGACAGCCATAAACGATTCAGGCAGTTCATCAAAATCTTCGGCTATTTTCACTTTTCCCTTCCACTGTCCGCCACGGCGAGGTTTCTTGCTGTCCTGCTCTAAAGGGACCAGTTTGGCAACGCAGGTGCCGTTACTATTAAATATAATCTCTTCTCCCGCGATAGCCCGTTTAACTAACTGTGCTAAATAATCTTCTTTTTGTTCATGTATATTAATATGCATTTGTCTTATCTCACAAGGACAATTAGTCCAGACTTTTTGTCTGTTTGTATAATTATTGTACTACAGGCACCTCAGGAATACAACACGTTGTTAATTCCAACCAGTCAATTGCAAGTATTTTTCCCAGAGCGGGTCCCCCCATAGCAGCACAACCACTGCAGCACCTGCAAGGAAAGGACCGTAAGGAATCGGACTTTGCCGACTTTTCCTGCCAGTTGCGATAAGCAGTGTCCCTACAACAGCACCACTGAAGGCAGACAAAGCTATTACCATTATAAGGCTTTGCCACCACATAGGATCTTGCCACACACCGAGAAACAAACCGATAATCGCCATGAGTTTAACATCCCCCATCCCCATCGCCTTTTTCCGCATAATTGCGCTCCCAATAAACGCAACTAACCATATCACTAGTCCACCTGCTACAAACCCAATAAGTCCTGTTCGTAGGTAGTCAATGCTACCGCGCTGATAAGCGATTGCAGACACAAGTCCCAACCCAAGGACTAATCCTGTGAGGCTTATAACATTTGGAATAATGTAATGTTGTGCATCAATTACAGCAATCGGTATAAGCAGTGAAACAAAAATGAGTGCATGCAGAAAATCAAGTGTCCTGCCAAATTGATAATACATCACGAGAAATAGCACTGCCGTAACAAGTTCAACTATCGGATAGAGGACAGATATTTTCGCTTTGCAATGCCGACATTTGCCACCTAAAATCAGATAACTTAAAAGTGGGATATTGTCGTAAAACTTTATTGATTGATTACATTCAGGACAAAAGGAGCGTCGCGGCGAGAAAATTGACATATCTGAGCGAGGAATGCGGTAGATACAGACATTGAGGAAGCTGCCAATTGCTAATCCTAATAGAAAAATGAGAATTTGTATCCAAATCACAGATTACCACCAATATTTTTCGCCTTCTGCAGCGTTCGCGTGATAAACCTTGCTAATTTCAGCAATCCCACCTATGCAATATTTTGCTGGTACACGCGGATGATTTTTGGCAATTCCGACTTTATAGTTTTCTTGGATCAGCGCATAGTTCCCACCCCAAGGCGTTTTTGGGACGGATTTCAGATATGTGCCACGCCATCCTTCCACGCCCGGATCGGTTACAAGTTGATCCAAACTTGTTGGATATGTCTGCGTGTGTTTGTAGTATTTCTTTAGCGCTATTGCAAGCACTTCAACGTCTATATCTGCTTGACTGACTTTTCTATATTCTGCCCAAGGAGGATAAGAGAGCACCCCAATGACAATCACAACTACAAGCAATATAAGAAGTTGAATGCGGGTCATACCACTGTTTTTGTGCATATTTTAATGTGGTTATCAGTTGCAGTCGGCTATCAGTTTTCAGTTTATGGTAGATTTTAGAATTAATTAGACATTACGGGTTTGTAGGAGGGAACTTCGATTCCTGACTAAGGAGTGGCTTGGGTCGCGATTCGGAGATCGCTCCTACAGATGAGGTGTCCAATTATTTCAATAATTCACCATAACACCAAAATTCAATTTTATTAATTCCCAGAATCTGGACGGGCGATACTGTATTTACTCATCTTTTTATAGAGATTGCTTCTTTCAACTTCCAATACTTCAGCGGTTTTCCGTATATTCCAATCATTCTCTTTTAAAGCTGCCAGAATACATTCTGCTTCAGCTGAATCTACCATTGTGCTCAGCGGTGTATTCGATTGATAGGCAGCAGCGGTCCCGTATATTTCTGTTTGATCCATTTCGATCGGTAAAACTTCAGCGACATCGCTTGGCAAAATGATTTCCCGATTCACCATAATAAGCAGCCGTTCAACTATATTTTTCAGTTCACGGATGTTGCCGGGCCAGCGGTAAGATTGAAAAATGGGGTATGCTTCTGAAGCAAAAGTTTTCGGTGCAGAAGCCATATTCATCTGTAACCGTTCAGCAAAATATTTTGCCAATATCGGGACATCCTCTATCCTTTCCCGCAGTGGAGGCACTTCAATAGGTACAATTTTGAGACGGTAGTAGAGGTCCGTTCGGAACTGCCCACGTTCAATTTCTGCCGGTAGGTCTTTATTAGTTGCAGCAATAATTCGCACATCAACATTCCGAATCTGCTGGCTGCCGAGTCGTTCAACCTCTCCATATTCAAGCACGCGTAGTACTTTTGCCTGTGCCTTCAAAGTCATATCGCCTATTTCATCAAGGAAAAGTGTGCCACCATCGGCAAGTTCAAATCGTCCTTGTCGCATAGAATCCGCACCTGTAAACGCGCCGCGTTCATGTCCAAAGAGTTCGCTCTCAACAAGTTCTTCAGGTAAGGCTGCGCAGTTTAATGGGATAAAAGGTTCGTCAGCCCGTTTGCTATGTCTATGGATTGCATTCGCAACGAGCTGTTTACCGGTACCGTTTTCACCAGAGATAAGGACACCAAGATCGCTTGCAGCGACCTGACGAATTTCGGAGCGGAGTTTAAAAACGGCATCACTCTCACCTACCATTTCATCATCCACGACAATTCTCGATTTCAGTATTTTATTTTCTTTTGCTAAGCGCGAGAGTTCTAAAAACGGCTCAATATTGGATAGAATTTTATCCATACCCACCGGCTTTGTGACATAACGTCTTGCACCAAGTTCCATCGTTTTAGCGGCGATTTCAACATCCTGCTGTGCTGACATCATCACAACATTGAGTTGCGGGTGTTGTTCAAGTAGTTTTCTCAACGTTTCCACACCATCTATGCCGTTTTCCATCATAATATCTAACAGCACAAGATCAATGTCTTCAGATATACAAAGTTGCAACGCTTCTTCGCCACTCGCGGCAGTTAAGGTATTGTACCCTTTAATGTTTAGACCTTGGGAAAGCATTTTTAGAATGTTCTTTTCGTCATCTACAATAAGGATCGTATTCATATTTCTTCGCCTCTAAATTCAGGATAGTTCATAAGTTATCCACCTACTCCCCCTCTTGCATACCACTCGTTGGTTCGGCTTCATGTAGCATTATGGCAGGTGCGCCCTCGGTGAGGTATGATGATTCGTTAAAAGTTATCCGTATCGTTGTTCCAGCATTTTCTTCCGATTCAACTGCTATCTCTCCACCATGAACGGTGATAATACGGCGGACAATTGCCATACCGAGCCCAGTGCCATAAGACTTGGTCGTATAGTCAGGTGCGAAAAGATTTTGTTGAGTCTCTTTGGACATTCCATGTCCAGTATCTTTCACTTCAAGCGAGATATTTCTGCCCTTTTCAAATGATTTAGAAAAAGTTCTAAGGATGAGCGTTCCACCATCTGGCATCGCTTCAATTGCATTCTTAACAAGATTTCCTACTGCCCGCTCCATCTGTTCTCGGTCTAACGAGAGTGGCGGTAGTGGACTTAGCTGCTTTTCAACCTTGATATCTTGTGCTTGCGATAATTCCATATACAATTTTAAAACAGCATTTACAATATCATTTAAATTAACTGGATTTCGGTCAGGCACGGGTAACCGTGCATATTGGTGAAACTCGTCTATTAGTCCACGTATGCGGTCAACTTCTTCAATAATTGTTTCTGTGCATTCACCAAAGATTTTCTCAAAAACTTCCGGTTGATCTTTTGCGGCTTGCAAGTTCTCAACGGAGAGCCGAATTGGAAATAGCGGGTTTTTGACTTCATGCGCGAGTTGGCGTGCTACATCACGCCACACAGCAATTCTTTCGGCTGCTTTGTGCTCCTCTAAACTCTGCCTCAGCGTAAGTGCCATCCGGTTAAATCCATCTGCGAGTTCTCCGACTTCTCCTTTAGATTCAACAGCGATCTGATAAGTGAGATTTCCTGCCCCGATCTCGTTTACCCCTTGCTTAAGTTGAGCAATTGGTCGAGTGATTCGTCTACTTACAAGATAACTGCTGCAGTATACAAGGACAGCCCCGCCGCCTATACTCAACAATAATATCACCCTCATTTGTCTCTGCCATTGGATTCTATTTTCATGTGAGTAAGCAATGATCAATTCCACAAAAGGGGTGTTTAGGAGGTCAGCACGAACGACTGTAAAGGTAGATGTACGTAACTCACCATCTGTAGATTCTGTTTCATTGGTTCGCTGGTTATCCCTCAAAGTGAGAACTAACTCTTCTATAGGTTCTCCTTCTGTCTGATTTGCCTGCATCTGCTGTATCCATTCATCTTTTAAAGTTGGTGTCTTTCCTGCAATGTTATTTAGGGGTATCCATTCCTCCTGTTCATCCTTCCTTTTAACGAGAAAAGTAGGGTGTTCCGCAGGTTGAGTTAGCATGTATCCTTCTAACCATTTTCGGAGCGACTTACCTCCAGTGACAAACCCCCAATCTAACCATCGTGTCACTTCAACAACCAACTGCGGTTCTTCACCTGTTTTGATGATTCGCTCTCGAATCGTGTCTTTCCCCTCTTTAAATGCTTCATCTGATCTTACATTGGCAATATCAATATTTTTCCGCCCAATTCGCTCATCATCTCCCCGTTTACTCAACACCAATATCCCTTCGATGTTCCCACATTCAAAAACATCAAAATTTGTTGGGGGAATGTCTCTACTACCACCCCTTTCTGCCTCCCGCACGGCATTGCGGACATCTCTATCTTCGCCTTTCGCTTTTACCTCGTTTCGAATAGAATCAACGAACAAGGCATATCTATTGGAAATATTTGATCTCAGCTCAATCATGTCTTTCTTAAGTTGGGCATTAAACGTATGGTCAATCAGTAAACTGGCAATTCCAAAGATAACAGCAAACATAAGTAAAAATACCAAACTATACGTAAAAAAAATCTTGTTCTGGAGACGTAATGTGGATAATTTGTTCTGGACTTTTTGAACATATCTCATAAATTTGCCCTATTGAATTCCACACTGTTCAAAACAACTGACCAAATTTAACCAAATAATTAGTTTTAAACTTAGTTAACGCCTTTTCATTTCGCGTGCGATTTGTTCGGTGCGCTGTTTATATCCCTCAACAGACGATTGATGGTAGGTCAATTCTTCCGAAAGCATTGAAATACCATCGGTAAGATGCAGCTCCTGTAATTTGCCTTTTACAGCGACGGTATCCATTAGCGTCCGCATCAATTGGCATGCATTGCTGATATCTCGTTTTGGGAGCGTTAGTGTAACATTCGGAATATCTTTATCGGTAAAATCCATCTCTGTTCCACGATAGGAAGCAGTCTGACTGTCGTTCATTGAAAGCCCTTCAAACGCTTCTAATCCATTATCATTTCCACTTGGAATTGTTAAGTCGGTGCCAAGGTCTTTCCAATGGATAAACATAACTGCTTTATCTCTCGGCCCGGCAAGAATACCGTTGAGGATGGAATGGTTACTTGTAGGGCCTTTTGCAGCAATTACGTTAGACCCGATACCGCGTTCCTGAATAGATTCGGTATAGAGTTGAACAAACCACTCGCCAAGACGACTATTGTCAGCGCAATTATAGAAAACAATGCTACTTGCCCCATAATATTTCTCAACGGAGTCAAGCCATAGTGCCAGATGGTATGCGGTGTTATTGGGATGTGCATAAGGCAACTGAAAGTTCTTATCAGCGCGTTGGACACCGTCAATCGCAGCGTTTACCCTATCCTCTGGAATCTCCCCAATCCCGGTTGTCATCGCCAAAAAGAATAAACCGACAGGTGAAAAAGCAGAAAAACGACCGCCAACACCTTCCGGAACAGGAAGTATACCGTAAAACGAAGATTCCTGATGAAATTGATAGAGCAGGCTTTTTTCAGTCAAGCCAGTGGTTGCGATAATCTGGTTTCGCCACTCCCCGAATTCTTGCTGAAGTCTATCTCGAATAATCATTAGCGTGGCAAGGGTTTCGCCTGTTTTCCCCGACTTGCTAATCACATTAAAAAGCGTTTTGCGTAGCAAGTTGCGCGACTGCAGCATCTCAAGCAATGCTTTAAGTCGAACTGGATCAAACGTATCTCCTGTAAAGTAGACCTCTGGTGCACCTCCTCGCTCGGAAGCCGATAACAAATTGTGGTAGGGGTGATTGGCGATTTCATGGAATACGCGGGCACTCAAATCGGATCCACCAATCCCAACAGTTACCAAAGCAGAGAAATCGTTTCTCGCTTTCGTAGACAAGGCACGCACTTGCTGGATATGTTCTGTTTGTAGATGGCTGCGAGTCCATGCGCGCAGATGTTGTTCTAAAATGGATAGTGGTGCTTCTATTTCCTCTTTGAACAGTGCTTGAATATCTTCCAAACGCGCATCAACCAATGTATGTCCATCTTGATCCTCTGTATCCGCACACACAACCATCTTGAGTCTCAAACCTGAATCGCTTCCCAATTCTATCTGTTTTATCTTTGAATTCATTGATATTACTCTTTGTTACCTCCAAGAATTCGATTTCTTTACAGTAAAATCCCAAATATGTAATAAATACCTATCTTATCTTTAGTCTTGCCCATGTAGTGGCGAGTTTACCGTGTGCATCCACTTCAAGCGTATCTGGCAACAACTTCTTAATCTCCGCTTGACTAAGAACAGCAGCATAAATTCGTGAATCTTCAATGTGAACGTCAAGATCGCCAGGACCTCCAGCGACACCACCGTGGCGTTTACCCCAAATTGCCTCAGCATCGTTTTTCGCAAAAGACACAAATTGACCGAATGTGTAGTCACCGATTTTGTCGCCGTTGCGGTATAGTTTCACGTGTGCAGTGTCGTTATCATTTTCATACGAAATCGCCATCATAATCAACTCCCCTGTTTTCTTTTCTTCAAAACCGGGTTCAGGGTCTTGGGTGCGGTGAAACCATCCGCTCCCTGCCATCCAACGACGATTCTGACGTTCCCCAAAAACAATTGCGTCAAATGTAGGATCGGAGAGGCGATCAATAGTTAATATTGAACCTTTTTGCACATCAAGGTTATCCATAATAGCCCACGAAACCAGCGTTTTTTCTTCAATATCCGGACCATCATAGCCACTCGCAATTGCCCATTTGCTGGGATCAACGTTCAATTGCCCATCCTTAATTTCAGCACCCATGAGGGTAATATCAGCAAAGTTCCCCGTTATATCCTCCAGTTCAACATCTTTCTCAAACGTCCAATGTCCAACGAGGGTTTCTGCTTTTTCACCTTGTCCAAACCCTAACATAGTAAAGTTAAACAATAGAATAGCACAGAACCAAAATCGAAAGTATTTCAGGTGATTCATTAGTTGTCTCCTTAATTGTCAATTCGGGTTAAGATTTCCAACCTATTGAAATTCAAGTTTAGACTCAATAATCACATTTTCCTTTTAAACTCTTCCATACTTATCGTCAAGTCGGACAATGTCTTCCTCATCAAAATGTCCGAAAGCGATTTCAAGTATTTTATAATCTTTAGCTTCGCCAATAAGCTGATGTTTCGCACCTCGTGGAATAAAAACTGGCTCCATCGGATCGGGGCGTAGCACTTCATCCTCAAGTCTGATACATGCACCTTCGTCAAGCGGTATCCACAACTCACTCCGATGGTGATGATACTGATAACTTACTTGTTCGCCAGCATGGATTTCCAAAATCTTGACGGTTACCGGTTGATTAAGGACGTACTGGATAAAACGCCCCCAAGGCTTTTCTGTTGTCAATATCTCTGCTAAAACTTTAGATGGGTCTGTAGTAGATGACATATATTTCTTGATGTGATTTTTGCTATAGTTTAGCACAACTACGATGGGTAAGGCAAGTATAAAAAAATGTTTAGGATGTGTAAAGTCTTTAGCATTGTCCACTTTGTTTCTCTTGTGGGAAGTTTTTCTAACCCCAATTTTATCTGAATCGCGGATTATCACAGATGACTCAGATTACGCAAATTTTTGTTTTTTGCCCAATTAGACGACATCCATTGTGACCGTCCGTATGCCTGTCCATTTTACAAATAAGGTTGACATCCCAAATTCCATAATCAGCGTCATCTGCGTAATCCGATAAATCCGAGGTTCAGACAGAATAATTGACATTTAATCCGACACATAGTAGAATAAACGCGCTGTTAAAATGATTTTGTATCTAATTCACGTCTTTCTACCCAGATAGGTATCTGGGAACAGTACAAAAGGAAAACTAACCGGTGAAAAACAAATTGTTTTCAATTTTGATAGCACTGTTCGTACCACTCACATTTATGTCTTGTATCCTTGCGCAAAATTCACCACGACAGGATTTAACCAAAGACGAAATAGCACACCAGGGAAAAGGCCCTATCAATGATATAAAGTATTTTCCCGATGGCACACGACTCGCGGTGGCAAATACCAAAGGTATTTGGCTCTATGATGCACGAACAGGTAATAAACTTGTGCAATTCACAGGGTTTACGGATTCTGCCGCTACCATTGCATTTAGCCCGGATGGAAATATACTCGCAGGTGGTGGCGTGAAGGACAATACCATTCGTTTGTGGGATGCAAACACAGGCAAAAACCTCCGAAAATTTACAGGACCTACGAATTGGACAAGAAGCGTTGCGTTTAGTCCGGATGGAAAGACACTCATAAATGGGAGTTGGGGCAAAACCCTCTATCTGTTGGATGTGGACACAGGAAAAATCCTCCGAACATTCACAGAGCATACGGAAAAGATATGGAACGTTGCGTTTAGCTCAGATGGAAAAACTATCGCAAGTGGCGGTAGTGATAAAACTGTGCGCTTGTGGGATGCACGGACAGGAGAACTCCTCCAAACTCTCATGGGGCATACGGCAACCGTCTGGGACGTTGCGTTCAGCCCAGATGGAAGGACTATCGCAAGTGGAAGCAATGACAAAACTGTGCGTCTATGGGAGGCGGATACAGGAGAGCCGCTCCGAACTCTCACCACAAAGCAAATGACTGCTGTCTGGAGCGTTGCGTTCAGTCCGGATGGAAAAACTATCGCAAGTGACAGTATTTACACTGCTATCCATCTGTGGAATGTAAAGACCGGACAATTCCTCCAAACTCTTACAAGAGAAAATCAGCGCATAATAAAAAATAAGCGGGATCTTGTCAGGAGAATGGAAAAAATGGTAGCATTCAGTCCGGATGGAAAGACTATCGCAAGTGACAGTATATTAGGTGGCGTTGATCTGTGGGATGTGAAAACGGGGCGACACCTTCGAAAACTCATAAGAGGTTTTTCACCCTAACGCGTGTTGTATGTTGTAAAGTGCCAACGGCAATTTATCTGCCTTCTAACGCATTCTATAACCCATACTCACAACAAATCTATTGACACCGTCCCCTAAAATAAGATAAACTTGTGAGTGATGACTGCTAACGCAATTTCAACACTCATTGAAAAGAAAATCACCGAAAAGATATTCCCTGGTGCTGTTGTCGCTATCCTCGAAAAAGACAAGGTTATCTATCACGCAGCGTTTGGAGACCGTATCATCAAGCCGAAGCATGCCCCGATGCTTCACGACACGTTGTTTGACCTCGCCTCTTTGACAAAACCTATTGTCATCGGAACACTTACCATGCAGTTGGTAGCATCTGGTAAGTTGTCGTTAGATAAACCTGCACAGACATACCTCCCCACGTTCAAACACCCGCGCATTACGTGTCGCCACCTGCTCACACATACCTCCGGATTACCCGCTTGGAAACCGCTCTATATTGAAATAGATTCACCTGAAGATGTAATAGAACATTTGGGTAACATGCCGCTTGAATCTACCCCCGGGAAAAAGGTCACCTATAGCTGCTTAGGATATGTTCTTATGGGGAAACTTATAACTACCATCACGGGAGAGTCTTTAGACAGTTTAGCCCAAAACACTATCTTCAAACCACTCAGCATGAAACGCACTTTATACAATCCACCGCAACAGATGCATGGTAACTGCGCAGCAACAGAAGATTCAAACAGTTTCGAACGCAGAATGGTAAAATCAGGGCAGCATGGTCGCCATTATCAAGGACATAAGTGGCGCGAAGGTGTTATTGTCGGGGAGGTCCACGATGAAAATGCGAATTTCCTTGGTGGTGTTTCTGGTAATGCGGGACTTTTTTCTAATGTGAGAGACCTCATCACTTTTTGCCAAATGTTACTCCAAGATGGCGGCACGTTTTTATCTCCTGATAGCGTAAAGGCATTAGCCACACCACAAACACCACATGATGCCTCAGAACAACGGAGTATTGGTTGGCACATCCTTGCTGACGGTTCAATGTATCACACAGGCTTTACTGGTACTTCAATACGGATTGATCTTGAAAAAGGTATAGCTGCAATCTTGCTGACAAATCGGGTTCATCCGGATGCACAACGCACAGGCATCATTGAATGTAGAAATGAATTCCACAGGATAGTTTTTGGATGATAAAACTCGGTATAACCCACCTATTAACAGAAAAACGGGAATGGCTTGACGGAAAATCTGTCGGTCTGTTAACAAATCACACTGGCGTTAATGAAAACTTAAGACACTCTATTGAATTGTTAGCGGAATTCAATTTGGTAGCGCTTTTTTCACCTGAACATGGATTGTGGGGCGCCGCACAAGATGGCGTAAAGATAGTAGATTCAACATATCGTCAAAATCAAGCGAGAACTAACATAGAGGCACAAGCGCTACAAGTCTATAGCCTCTATGGAACAACACCCTTTGCATGGACTGAAGCACTCCAAACTTTAGATGTGCTTATCTACGACATACAGGATGTGGGTGCGCGGTATTATACATATCTTGGCACGTTATTGGAAACGATAAAAGCACTTGAATGGTCAATGGAGTCGGAAAAATGTGTTGCGTGCATTGTCGCTGATCGTCCGAATCCCATTGGCGGTAACAGTATAGAAGGACCAATGTTAGAATCTGACTACACATCTTTAGTCGGACCTTATCCGATTCCTGTTCGCTACGGTATGACAATTGGTGAAGTAGCGAGGTTCTTTCATTCGGAACAAGGATTTAACTTCCCACTTAAGGTAGCTCAGATGCAAGGGTGGCATCGGGAAATGTGGTATAGTGAAACAGGTTTGCCTTGGGTACCGCCTTCGCCGAATATGCCTACACTTGAAACAGCGACGCTATATCCAGGCACATGTCTATTTGAAGGCACGAATGTGAGCGAAGGACGCGGTACAACAAAACCTTTTGAATATATTGGCGCACCGTGGATAAATAAAGAGAGATTGGCAACTCACTTGAACAAGCATCAGTTTCCGGGTGTGCTTTTCCGTCCAATTGTGTTTACGCCGCAGTTCTCCAAATACAAAGATGAAGTGTGTCACGGCGTTGCAATACATATCACTGATCAAGAACAGATAACGCCAGTTGAAGTTGCAGTATGGATGTTAGGAACATTACTCACTGAATATCCCAGTGAATTTGAATTTCGAGAGGCGCATTTTGATAGATTGGCAGGTAGTTCCGCTCTCCGACAAGCGCTGTTAACAGGAACTCCGTGCGATGAAATTATTGAATCGTGGTCAATTGATATAGAACAATTTCGGGTAAGGCGAGAACCTTATCTGTTGTATTAGGTAATGGTTATCAACTTTTCGTTGGCGATAAGGCGCTGGAAAGAAAGTCGCGAGCTGGAGCTCGCTCCTACAGTATAGGCACTAAAACCTATGAAACTATTTTACGATTTGCTACAAAAAGAGAAAAAGAAAATTATCGGCTTAATGAGTGGAACATCTGCGGACGGAGTAGATGTTGCCATTGTTGAAATCATAGGATTAGGACTGACTACGGAAATATCACTGATAGCGTTTGAGACAATTCCGTATAAGGCTGAAACACGCGAAAGAATCTTTAATCTTTTTAGTGTTGAAACGGCGCGAGTTGATGAAATTTGCACGATGAATTTCATGTTGGGCAAACTATTTGCAGAAAGCACTTTGGCAGTGCTGGACAAGGTTGATATAGAACCGACCCAAGTTGACCTAATTGGATCACATGGGCAAACGATTCACCACATGCCTTCAGCCTCAGTCCCTGGAACACTACAGATTGGCGAACCTGCCGTGATAGCACATGAGACAGGTATCCCAACCATCGCTGATTTCCGTGTGGCAGACGTTGCTGCAGGTGGTCAAGGCGCGCCTTTAATTGCCTATCCCGATTTTTTACTATTTCACCATTCGACGCAGACAATTGGGCTGTTGAATATCGGGGGAATTGCTAATCTGACGGTGCTACCAGCAGGTTGCGGTATGGAAGCGGTGCAGGCATCAGATACAGGTCCTGGCAATATGGTTTTAGATGCATGTGTTGAAAAGATAACAGATGGCACAAAGCAATTTGATGAAAATGGGGAATTGGCACGTCAAGGAACGGTTTGCAAAGACCTTTTAGATATGTGGCTTGCCAATCCATTCTTCGGATCACCTCCACCGAAGACGACTGGACGCGAAATGTTTGGAACATCGTTCGCGGATGCTTGCTTGCAACAGATTAAAACACAAGAAATCTCTGAGTATGATGGACTTGCAACACTTACCGCATTGACAGTTGAAAGTATTGCCCGATATTATAAGCATTTTATTGAAGCAAAATCACCACTGGATATATTATACGTCAGCGGTGGTGGCGCACAAAACCCTCTTATGATGCGCGGTCTTGCCAACGCGTTTGATCCTATTCCAGTTGTTGATGTAGTAGAAAAAGGTATGTCAGGCGATGCTAAAGAGGCGATTGCTTTTGCTATCCTTGCGAATGAGGCGTTGCATGGGAATTTTGGTAATGTGCCGAATGCGACAGGGGCATCGTGTGGGAAAGTTTTGGGGAAGTTTGTTTGCCCATAAATGGCTGATTGCTGCAAGTGTAAGAGGCGCAATGAATTGCGCGACTGCGAACAGGTTTGAGATTAAACAAGAAGCAATTTATGAGATGACTACCATCTAAAACCGGACGCGGAGGGAAAGGCGATTGCTAATACCCAAATCTGGTTGTCGTTGATAGGCATAATCCACATGAAATGCAGCGCCGGTAACGAAGCGGAGTTGGAGTCCGGCACCTGCGGTGAAGTACATCGCGCGGGAGGTACCATTTCGCCCATCAAATCCACAACGGAGTGCTAACAGGTCGAAGAGGATGTATTCAGCACCGGTGTGAAATTCATAGTCGTTGCGGGTGTCAACATCGGCAGCTAAGGTGAGTTTACTGTTGAAAACAGCGAGTTTTTGATGGTAGGCAATACCTATTTTAAGGCGCGGTAATAGCGTCTCTGTGTGAGGCGTTTCACCTTCGTTCTCTGGCGGTGTGTTCCAATAGAGTTTGGTCGTGAGAAAATCGCTGGCAACGATACCTAAAGAAAAAGCAGTTGATTTATCTTCGTCCGTTTTTGCGAGGATACCAAGGTCGCTTCCACCACCGATAGCATTGGTATTACGATACGCAGCGATATAGATCAACTTGAGACTCGCACCGAGATGGATAGAGATATCTTGCGGTAAAGTTGTAAGGTGCCGCGCACCACTGAGTAGAAAGGCATTACTTGTATTGCTAAAGGTCCCAAGAACATAAGGACGGTTGTTAGGACCAATGGCTTTACTGGTAACAGGAATCCCTGTAATCGGTATATCGTCCACACCAACACGAAGCCAACTGATACCAAAAGTCATTTTTGGAGAAAACGGGTAAATGTAACTTGCGACATCATACGCTGCAAGGTCTGCAAGCGTGGCGTGCATAAAATTAAATTCGTGATGTGTCAACTGTGCGATGCCAGCAGGATTGTAGTAGGTCGTGCTTGCTTCATCAGCAATAGCGGTAAAGGCATTGCCCATACCTAACGGACGCGCCCCCGTCCCGAATGTGAGAAAATCTGCTGTATACGTCCGTTCAGCTGCAGCAGGGAGTATTACATGTATAAGAAGGATATATATAAAAAAAGTTTTTTTCATAAGTCGGTTATCAGACTGCTAACTATTGTTCTGTCTACATTAAAATTGTGAGTCACGTCACTAATGCTTTTTCAACATATTATTGTCGGTCGCGATTCGGAGATTGCTCCTACAAAGAGCGTGTTCTGTAGGAGCAATCTCCGAATCGCGACCTTTACCGCAAATTTCGGTAAACACTCCACTATTTCAACTTCATCATTTTCAAAATGTGCGTCTGGTCATCTTCATCCTCATCATCACTTTTAACTATTATTCTTCCAAAATAAACCCCATTAGCAGCCTCGTTGCCATCATCATCTTTACCATCCCACTTAAGTTTTATAAATCCGGCAGGTGCCTCAGTTTTTAATTCTCTAATGAGTCTGCCGGTAACGGTATATATTTTCACAGTGAGTGACTCAGCGGGTTTTGTCAACTCACATGTCACTGTGGTATCCCGTGTAAACGGGTTTGGATAATTCAAGGGTTCTACTAATTGAAGTTTGCCATGCACCTGAAAAGTAATCTCACTCTCCCCTTCATTTCCATCAAGGTCACTCGCTGTGAGTCGGAGCTGGTATTCGCGAGGTTCAAGTTCAGGAGAATTATATGTCAAAATAAGTTGTGTTGAACCTGGGTGTTGTGTGAGTTTGTATTCAGTTTCGGCTATAGTTTCAAATTCTCCAAATCTTCCTAAGGCAAGTTGAATAGGACGTGTGATATAATCAATACCACGTGCATCAGTAAGTGTTGCTTGGATAAGTGGGGCTGCGTCAACTGAAGCACCAGAAGTAAAGTGTTGTTGGTTACCAATCGTTAACTGAATGTCGGGAGGCACCGCATCTTCACCCCGGAGACAAGTAACTGTGCCTAAATATGAGGTTTTTGCTTGAATTGTTCCCGCCTTAGTGGTTTCAAACAGGAATCGATCCCCTGCAGTAAAGGGACTGGGCCCCTGTGTTATTAGCAGATTTAACCCGTAATCACTGTGTTCAAAAGGTTTACCGACTGTACCATATATCGGTTCTCCATTCTTAGTTAAAATCCCGGTATTTTTCCCTTCAATTTGAAACTCCGTTGCGGAAACAAACATGATAAGCCAAGTATCCTGTGGGATTTTTGTCTCTGGGGACAACTCAAGATATTGTACTGCTCCGTCCCCTCTGTTCCAACTGGCAAAAGAGGAGGTATAAAATTCGTTGCTCTGTTCACCCGGCACTTCAATTTGCGTGACACTAAATCGTAACACATCACCGAATTGAAAAGGGGTTTCTCCATCTTCAAAGTCAATCGTAAGCGCGGAAATAGCGTTTTGGGATGTCGTGCCGAAATTATTATTAAAAGATGTGATGGGAATTCCTCCCTCAATTTCTTCTAATTGATGATTATCTAATGGGACTTCCTGCTCAGATTCTGCAGATATAAAAAGAAGTCTATAGGTCCGCGCCGTCTCAAAAAGGACTACCCAGTGGCCTATTTCAACACCCTCTGACGGAATAACAACCTCTCTAATTATTCCATCACCAGCATTATCGTTTTGGATTTGGGTGGCGCGGGTAGCCGTATAAATGTCGCCATTGGGATGCCTTTTAAGTTCAGAATCAAGTCGTGTCCAGTTAGCTAAAGCGTCGAGCCAAAGATATGCGCCTATATTGCGCGCTTGCACCTCTACAGCAGCACTAAGGGTTTCATCTATAGCAGGCATCTCGGCTGACACATCCATCTCACTACCAAAAAGTTCTTTTACTACCTCTTGTTGTAGTGCCGTAAAATCAAAATCGATCTCAACCGCAACCGGTGCTCGAAGTTTAAAAGAATTCCAAAGATCATCAGATTCAGTTTGGTTTAAGTGCAGTGTGTAACCGAGTAGGGATGAATGTGTTGGTAATGTTACTGGGAAAAGCATCCCTGTTTTTAGATTGTCTTTTCGTTCACTTTCGATAATAGGAAGCGGTAGTTCTGGTGTGGTACTCCTTGCCTCTCCTGTACCAGCAATAAAGTAGTCGGACTCTTCGTTAACGGCATCTGAAACTATCGGGAGGACATTGAGGAATGAAGATTTTTCCTGGACAACACCCGCGGGTGTTACGATGTGGATGCCACCATCAACACTGGCAACTCGCGCGGGTACTTCGCCAATTATGTTGCCAGAAACAGTAATCTGCCTATACCCTATATTATCTTGCTCATAATTTTCGCGTACTTTTCCAGGTTGATCCGCGTCGTTAAAGATAGGATCGACATAGACAAACACATCGTGTATGCCGCTACGTAGAGATATTGGAATAGCAACAGTCGCAATAGGATTGGTATTGAGCGGATCAGGTGCATAAGCGTTGGACTTTTGAATTAACGGATTTCGGACAACCCAGTCATCTGGTTTTATTTGGGTTTTACCAAGCAGATTGGCATCAGCATCAACGATACGATTTCCGTCTATGTCAGGATTGCCGCTAAAAAAGGCTACTTCTACATCAACATCGGAGAGTCCAAGTGCTGAGATCAGATTGTTGTCAGAAATAATATCATCGTTAGAATTAGCAGCCCCCACGACTTCAATATCAACAGACAAAGAGTGCTCTTGCTCAACGTCTTTAGAATCACCTAACTTATACCTGATCTGCTCAACTTTTTCGCCGCGTTTAGAAACAACTGAAAGATTCGGATATGTATACGGATAGAATCGGTAATAATCGGAATGTACAACAAACCCATCCGTATCCGTAACTTCAAAATCGTATCGAAAAGCAGAACCATCAGTTGGAATAGGTAAAGGCGCTGGAAGTTTCCACCACCTTGCTGTAGATTCTGATTCAGTATCTATTTTGACTGGATTTAAGGGAACCTTTTCCCACGTGTGCGTTTGCGGATTCCGCCACTCTAACACAACAGAATCTACAGCGTTTTCATCATCAGAGATGCGGACAGAGATATCAACCATCTCCTCTCCGGTTGAGATCGTAACCAACTCGGTTTTTATGTCAAGTATTTTCGGTACTTCAACAGTGAAACCGTCGCCTCCAACAGCAATTTCGGTAGCGTTTTCTGCATAATATTCTACGTGTGCATCGCCCGGTGAAATGTTTTCTGGCACATCTATTGCAACTTCAGGATAGCTGCCGCGTTGTACTGATAGCGTTTTTGTATGGATAACATCGCCGGAATAAAACTCCCTTCGGGCACCGGTTTTATCAACACCGACAGATTGTTGTCCGGGGAAAATAACTTTTACTGTTAATTCTCCATCAAAGTTGGTATTACGTGTAAAAACCTTCTTGTTCGTTTCAATATCGTAGTGTGCAGTTTGAATGAATCCGGGGGCGATCTTGAGTTTATCGCCTGCTTTGACCGTCTTTGTCTCAATTACAGGAAGGATTTCATAATCTGCCATAGCAATCTGCATCGCTGGATCACCAAAAAGTGTATATTCAAGCATGATATCAAGCTGCGATGTGCCTTGAGTCAAGAGATACTCAAGTTTAGAATCAAAGCTCAGGGGACCGATTTGTCGGATATCGCGTTGGAATAGCATATCAAAGATAATTCGGTTAAGATCCTCGTTACCGTCGCCGTAAGTGAGTCGTGTGGCACTCAGCATCCCAATGATACCACCTCTCTCTTTACGGAGCAATTTTTCCGCCATGCTCGGTTCACCCGGCTTGTCAAAATATCCGTTATAACAACTTAACACCAACATAAAAGGGAGATTCCCAGTCTCTTCAATTTTATCAATGGAGGCGTTATCAAAGATAGATTCATGTGCCCAAACGATTCGTCCACCGTGCCCTGCGTACTGTGCAATGGCAGATCCTTGGCTTAAAGCATTAATAATTCTCTCTTTTGCCACGTGTCGAGGAAGCTTTCCAGGGAATTGTTCTGGATTCGCTTCAACTTCATCTATGATATCTTCAAGATAAATTTCGACAGTTTCATAGCCGAGTCGTGTATGATCTTTGGCAATTTCATTGAGGCTCTTTTTAAAGATATGATCACCAGAATTACTCACCTCATCATCTGCAACAGATATAATTCGGCGTCTCCATGCCCCGTTAGGTGGTTGCGCTTCATAATTGATAATCTTGTCAACAATGCCTTCAGCTTCTGCCTCAGTTTCAACGCTTAGCCTGCCCAGATAAAAATCAACAAATTCATCGTGTCCGGAAACTGTTGCGTACCAATGGTCTGCAGAAGTTCTACCGAATGAATTAGTCGTAATATAGTGAGTGGGTATATAGCCTGAAAGTTCTGGCGGTTCATTATAGATTTTTTTATCTATACCCCGAAAATCGAAGGTGCCATCACCGAGGAACACTACATACGAGAGTGCTGGTGGAGCCCAATTTTGGTATGCATATCTTAGAAAATCTTTTATCCAGACCGGATGAACTTTTCCATCGCCAAAAGTGTTGTAAACATCGGTTATATCAACAACTTTGGTTCGGTATCCACCCCCTCCTGTTGTTGTTCGCCAATTTGCCAATCTTTCGGCTGCATCTCGAAATCTGGCATGTGTTAAGATGAGATAATCCACGCCGTTCAATGGGTTTCGTAAATCGCTTGGTGGAACTGTATCAATTTGAACAGGTTTGCGAAGTGCGGTATCTGAGACCGCTATAAACTCTGTGGATCGGGTATCCGGTATCTGAAAAGTTGCTGTGTAAGTGTTATTTCGTACATCTCTGAGGTCCCCAGAATTTAATGCCCTGAGACGTGCACGCATGATATTATCGATTGCACGTCTCGTAACATCGACGCCTTGAAGTTTTGCTGTAAGCGTATTCCCATCTGTTTCAAAAACAGAAATCTGTGGATCAAGGAAAGCATCAATCCGAAATTGATGTGTAACACCTTTATTTTCATCGTCTCGGCTTGCTTTGATGGGAGTGCCAAAACGGAGTTGATCGTTCACAGCAAAAAAGAGACGCGTATAGTCAACCCAAAATCGGTTGAGATAAATATGATACGGATAACGTGTTGTGTCCTCTTCAAAAGTGTCGTCAATACGTGTTAAAGATAGAACGTTTGTTTCACCTTGTGCCGCATCTCTGAGGTTATTCCAAACACGGAGACTCTTTGAAAGAGTTACTTGTGCCTGATTTGCCCACGTTGTGCGATCAATCTGAACACCATTAATAGATGCCAAGACTTCATGCGTTACAGGCGTACCACCTTGTAGAACGACCTGTATCTGTGGTGGGTCAAAACTTTTTGCAACGTCATAGAGTGGAAACTCAAGTCGTAGTTCTCCGATATCGCTTGCATTTTTGATACCGTCCCAATACCAAAAATCTAAAGCATCAAACCACCCGTGTTTATCACCAGCAGCGACGGTGTCCGGATCAACAAATTCAAGATTGTTGCTAAGATGATCCTCCTCAAAAACGACGCGCGATCGGAAGGTTGGGACTTGAATTGCCGTTGCATCGCTGGGACTTGCTTCAATTTGCGGCACGCGCGCGGGATGCTGTCCGTCAGTAACAATACTAAGCCAATAAACGTTCCATAATGTATAAGCATTCTTGGGAAAAGGACTTTCGGGATCAGTAGAACTGTGTGCTAAGAAAAAGATTGCATCCGCTGCGTCAAAGCTGCCATCTACCGCTCCACTGACGTAGATGGGAATTTCTTGGTCTGCGTGTGTGAGGCGAATTTTTCGTGGATCAACACCTATAAGGTCAATACCCCAATCGGTACGGAGAGATGCCGCAGTAACTTTATATATACCAGTTTCATGAATATAAAGTTTATAACGGGTCTGAAGTGATTTATCTGTAAGCCCTGGCGCAGCAGGAGCAGATGGGAGCGATCCTATACCGGATCGGAAAGTTCGTGTTCTTTCCAAATCAACATCAAAAAACTTACGGTAGTCCGCGTAGTTGAAAATGTGTCGTGTAAAAGTTCGTTCATAAGGAGATAGAGTTTGATTTAAGCTTCGGGATGATGAATTGAATGCAGTATCTGTCGCACGGGTTTTCAATTGTGAATTAAAAGGAATGGAAACGGTGAGGCTACTATAAGAGCGAAGTTCGCGCGTTGCGGCATTATAATGTACTGGATGTAAAGCCAAACTAATGACGCGTTGGGAACGGATGTAACCATCCATCTCTATGCGCGCTAAAACTACTGGATACAGCGTGGAGGTGGATTTAGAGTTCGCCTCTTTGTTATTTTGGAGAAGTTCCACACCGCTGCGAGTTTGTGTAGCGCCTGTGTTAACAGAAATATCAGCATTGCTCAATCGGGCATCGGAAGGAATAGCTAAAAGAACACGCGTGACAGGCAATTTAGGGTGTCCGGGTTCTTGAAGCCAATCACACTCTGTATATTTTACCGTATGGTATACACCTGCCCCTGCGCTCTTAAATTGGGTATCCGGTTTAACTTGCGTAACGTGAAGTTGTGGCAGTTTGAAATTTACAGTAATGCCATCAGCCGTGGTCACTTGTGTTACTTCAGCAGTTGCAGCAAAACTAAAAACTAATAAAACCGATGCAAAAACGAGACAGCACGCACACATAGCACGCACTGAAATTCTGGGAAAGATTCTCAAGAATTGCTGTATTGTGTATTGCAATGCTGACACAATACCTTTGCGCGGAGTTGCTGATCTCCCATTCCATTGTTCAATTAAAAGCATTATCAAAACCTTAAAACGAGTTGTAAAGTATATTTATAGTAGGTTTTAGAATTACTTGCACACTTTTGAAATGTAGGAGGGAACTCTGATTCCCGACTGTTCCTACATTTGGGTCGCGATTCGGAGATCGCTCCTACAAAGAAGTGTAAACTTATTTTTGTATTCTAACCTAAGTTGCTACTTACAGAATTTCAATCATCAAAACCACTTTTTTACCAGTAAAACAAGGGTTTTCTGCCTATTTTGAGGTAATTTGTTATCAATCGGGGTTAGAAACCCCTCTAACAAGTCGTGGGTGGCAACTTGGGTTATTCTACTATAATGGATATATTGTTGAGATGCAATGATTTAGTTTTTAGTTGCAAAACGATTTAGTTTTCTTCAATAAATGTGAATTTAACGTGAGTTCGGTGTAAAAACGTGAAGGACTTCATATCTTTTCTCCGAATTTACGTTCATAATAAGATTTCTAAAGTTTAGAGTTTTTAGAGTCAATGGAAAAACGGTAGAATTTTGTAATGACTACAATTCTTTATTACGATTGACTTCGCAGGCTTATTGCGACTAAATTAGTCAGGATTGACTCTAAAAATTTGGATTATTTTATCTGGCACAATAACAATGGTTTTTAGGACACATATTCTACCGATTCCGAATCCTACTATATACCTAAGTTGCTACTTACAGAATTTCAATCATCAAAACCACTTTTTTACCATAAAAACAAGGGTTTTCTGCCTATTTTGAGGTAATTTGTTATCAATCGGGGTTAGAAACCCCTCTAACAAGTCGTGGGTGGCAACTTGGGTTACTACATCTTCAAAATAATCTTTCCAAAATTCCGATTCGCTTCCATATATTGGTGTGCTTCACGAACTTTTGCTAAAGGGTATACAGAATCAATAACAGGTTGAAGTGTTCCTGCCTTTAACGCTGGCAACCACCGGTCTACAAATCGCTGCGTGATAGAAATTTTTTCATCAAGCGATTGCGGACGCATGACGGATCCGATAATCTGAAGGCGTTTACGCATTACCATTCCTAAGTCTATTTCTGTCGTAGAACCGCCCATCAACCCCACTTGTAATAAACGTCCTTTCGTTTTGAGAATCTGCAAGTTCCGTGCAAGATATGTAGCACCAATGAAATCTAACACGACATCCACGCCGTCTCCATCTGTCAACCTTTCAATTTCAGTAACAAAATCAAATTGTTTATAGTTAATACCCGCTATAGCACCCAACGTCTTGCAGTTATCAATTTTGTCGGATGTCCCCGCAGTAACAAACACACGCGCACCAGCATGACACGCTATCTGGATACCTGCAGTGCCGACCCCACTTCCACCTGCATGAATTAGAATAGTCTCACCAGCGGAAAGTCTCCCTAATGTGAAGATGTTCTCATTTGCTGTAAAAAACACCTCTGGAACGGCAGCGGCTTCTTCAAAACCCCATCCATCTGGTATGAACATCGCCATGCGATAATCAATAATCGCTTGTTCCGCATAGCCCCCGCCACCTACGAGTCCGAATACCCGATCACCTTCGTTAAATCCAATAACACTCTTTCCCATTGCTGACACCGTGCCAGCGATTTCTAAACCGAGTATTTCAGATTCCCCTGGCGGTGGCGGATAACCGCCGCGCCGTTGTATTAGGTCGGCGCGATTAAGAGCAGTTGCCTTAACATTGACCAGTAGCTGCGTTTCTGTTGGCTGAGGTGGGGCCACTTCGCTTAGTTGTAGGACTTCTGGTCCTCCATCACCATTTCTCGTAATTGCTTTCATCAATTTCTTTCTCTACGATAATCTATTTAGAATTTTAACATATATTCTGGCGATGCGTCAATCTGTTCGTATTTCTTCTATCAAAATCCAGTTAACAGGCTTTAGTGATAATATTCGTAATGTTTATAACGCTGTCTCTTTAAATCATCCGATTTATGATATATTATGTAAAAAAAATAAAAAGTTGTTGCACAAAAAATGTAAAAATCGTATAATACTTAAAAATGTCAAAAATTACTTAAAAAAGTGATTGACATTTTTTGTAAAGTTGTGTAAACTTTACAAAAGGTGTTAGAAATACACAGAAAGCGTGTGTTACACCTGGGCACGTTCACCCCCGAGTGGGGGCGCGCCGAGAGTGCTAACTATCACAAAAGCACAACCAGCGCGTAGCCATGCCATAGAACAGTTATGACAGGGCTGGTTTTCATTTTAGCACAGACTCAAATCTGCTGCTATAGAAATATGGAAACCAGCGAGCCCGAAAGGGAACAGTTGCCAGCAACTTTTCGTTTTTTCCTGCCAACATCTCCTTTAGGGTCTGTCAAAATCAGAAAGCCCTCTATACGCAATTCGTATAGAGGGATGCACATTAGATACTTTGACAACCCATGTCAAATAAAGGAGAAAGCAACATGTCATTTATTAGAGGTCATATTACAGAAAAACGCACACATTTTTCAATTTGGTTGATTGCGTTGTTATGTGTAATTGTCTTTGTATATGCGCAAGATCCAGTACGCACTTGGACTTATCAAAAGTTGTATAATGCACTTGATGCAGCACTTAATGTAGCAGCATCAATAAATTACGTAACCCCGAAAGAGCTTGACGATAAAATTCGTGATCTCAATAACGACCTTAGAGAAATGAAGGTAGAGGCTGCAAAATTGGCAGCGGACGTAGTGGACAAGACTTATAGAAAACAGCTTGCATCACAGCATCTTAATGACGCTACTGGTGCTTTTAACGCAGCAAAAGCTGCAGCAAAAGCTGCAGAAACTGCAAAATCCAATGCAAAGACTGCGTATGACACCTCTGTGTCTAAGGAATACACTGCGTATTTAAACTATCGCATGCATACAACGAGTTGCTATGAATGTGATAACGAAATTACTTGTTGGACTGCTCATCATTTGTTGACCTACTGGAATAAGATGAAGAAAGAGTTGACACAGAACAAGGCAGATTATGAAGCTGCAAAAAAAGACTTGAAGGATAAAAAAAATGATCTTATGGTTAAAGAAACAGAATTCCATAAGGCGCAGCATGTTTACCAGATATGGTCTGTTAAGCTTGACAAAGCAAAATTGAAGTTAGGGACGCACAGATCCGACATAGAGGATGCTGAGAAGGAATTAGAGGCCAAAGAAGATGAGAAAACAATGATCGACGCTTTAGTGGCAGCTTATCCCAATTTGATGGTATATATGGATACACTCGTAAATGCCAGTAATACCGATGGATTTGATTTCGAGGCGTTTATACAGGCAAACCCAATTCCTTCATTTATTGAGCAGTATGTTGATATAGATTTTAATTTTTAGATAGGGGATAACACCATGAAAACAAAATTTTTCGTTTTTTCTGTTGTGATTCTGTTGGTGGGAATTGGTGCTTTTTGGTGGATAAATAGTCGTCAAAGTGACACGCCATCGCCCATCGCTGAAGAACCTGATGACATTAAAGGACTGGCAATGAAATTATTATCTACTATGGACTATCCGCCTGAGAAGTTGCAGCAGTTGCAACAATTGGCAAATGATCCACAAGTAGGGGATAAGTTATTCCAAATGACGCGTGAAGAAATTCGTCTCATGCCACCTGATGAGTTACGCAGTATGGCAGAGGCAATGAAGATGAGTCCTGATGATCTTCTGAATTTTGGAGACGACGCCCCGTCCCTTGAAGAGATACGCCTTATGGTAGATAGCATGAGCGATGAGGAATTCACTCGTCGGTCCAATGAAACGGAACGACTTGTAATAGCTGCTCAAAAGACGATTAAGGAAGAAAATCAGAAGGATTTGGAAAACCTCCGTGATTTGGAAATTTTCATCAAGGAGACAGAAGAATGGTTGGCAAATGAACCGCAACGCCGCGCAGAAGCGGAAAAACGTCGGCAAAGAACAGCGGAAACTATGGAAGCTTTAAAATGGATCCAAAAGTGGAAACAGGACAGACGCCAAGATCTCCGTCGCTTTGTAGATCTTGAGGATGTTGATGGCAAACTTGAAATCAAGGAATGGAATCCTGAATTTCTTGAGTCAGTTGATAGGTCCCCCGTATCTTTACCTGACACCCAATCGCCATCCCCTCCAAATTTACAACAGACAGGCCCAGAGCATTCTGTGGTTCCCCCATCCCCTGAGGGCGTGGTAGAGCCGCAGCAATCCCCTGTCGCATCGATGGAATCTATTGTCAATGTGCAGACACAGTTCCAGTCGTGGCGTGAAGATGTAGATAACGCCTACTTGGATGTGCTTGTCTCTCGATATATGACACCACAAGAACTTGCCCAGTTCTTTCCGACTGAAGCGGACCGGCAAAACCTTACCAAACGCACAGAGAGACTCCAGCAAGACGTTGTCTCTAAAGTCCGAAAACTTGTCAATGAGATACCGAACGCGACGCAAGCACAAAAAAGCAAACTTGCGCGGGAGTTAGTCAACGCTAACTTTGACAAAAATTTTGCGGAGACAGTGTTATCCGAGTTGGAAAAAGACGCGGAATAGTAATGCATTCTTACTTTTGACTTTACAGGCAGGTATCTTTCAGATATCTGCCTTTTTCTTTGCGTTGATTGATAGCACTATCAGGCATAAGTATTGTCATGGAACGAAGGGCAGTTCAAGTGTGCTGATGTCCGGGCTCCACCACTGTGACTTTGAAGGCAATTATTGGTTTCACAATTTAGAAAATTAGCGACAAGTTACAACTTTTCCCCTCAAATAACGTCTAATTTTGAAAACTATATTTGACAGAAAAATAATTCCTACGGAGAATCCAATGTCAAAAACCTCGGAAAAGAAAACATTACAGCGTCAATTTAATCCTGTGAAGGCAAAATTGGTATATATAGAGGAATGTTTTGGGCAATTGCAGAGTGGTCTTCCGGCGAACAAAGAAGAATATATAGCAGCTGACAGACTGACGCATTCCTATATTAAAAGTTGCTTTCTGATGATCGTGCAACGGGCAGTAGACATAAACAATGCCATCATAGAATTTAGCGGTCAGACACCTCCCTACCAAAAATACCAAGGTTTTCGTGTAGTTCAAGAGAGCGGTCTAATTGATGTGGAAACACTAAATTTCTTTGAACACGCCTTAACCTGTTACCAGAAAATAGCTAACCCTTATGAGGGGCTTCCACCGCCCGAACTCTACGATGTATCTTCGCAACTACTGCAACATGGTAAAGCCTATACGCGCCAGATAAACGATTTTTTTCAAGATGCTGATCCAACGTCATCTTAGGGCGCAATTATAGTTGACTTTACAAAATTATCTTTACATTACGCGTTGTGGTAATTAACATTTGGTATGTTTCCATTTCACATGTTTGTCTCGTTTGAGTTTGAATTCCGCAACTATTCCGATACCGACGACCTCACAGGTAGGAGGGAACTCCGATTCCCGACTAAAGAAGGATCGCGATTCGGAGATCGCTCCTACAGAATATGAAAAGTTGTGAAAAATTACAAAACTATCCCGTAAATAGCATAGGTCGTTTACATTGTCACTTGGTATGCTTACAAAGGGTCCTACAACTTTAACTATAAAGTCGCGACCGGGAGGTCGCTCCTACATGAAGTATAAAGTCGTGACCGGGAAGTCGCTCCTACATGAAGAGATAAAGTCGCGACCGGGAAGTCGCTCCTACATGAAGAGAAGAGGCACAATGAATTGCGCGACTACAAACGCATCTATTCAAGTGAATGTCAACTTATTTTATAATTCACTACGGAAGAAAATATAAGTCTTTTATTAAAAACAAGGCGGGTTGAAGTAAAAAACTCCTACCCGCCTTTAGCTTTGAATTATCATTAAGATAATTCTAATCAAATTTGAATATTCCACCTGTGCCTTTGAGGACAATGTCCGGTTTCAGCAAAACCTGATCTTGAGGCTCTTTCTTGATACCACTTGGATAAAGCATATACGAAATACGGCGTGGTAGATATATACCTAAATCCGCGAGCATATCCACATCCTCTTTGAAAATAACGTTGTTGCTCATCTGGGTTTGATAGGCAAACCAGTACTTGAGATAAGATTGAATCTTATTGTTATAGAGCACATTACCTGTTGCTACATCAATAACCTTGACCCGCGTTTTGACGCTTGCTGTCTGTCGGGTCGTAATAAAGGTAGATGTTCCCGAAATCCCTGACTGTCTGCCCTGCCGCATGAGGTGCTCATTGCTATCCTTTCGATCCAACCTTGGGTTATTTACCATTCCGGTGATAATGATGTCAGCATTAAGAGCTTGCCCGACTTTAGCTGCCAAAGCAGGATCCGCGTAAACATCATTTAGTGTTAACCCGAGTTTAGCGACTTCATCAGCCACCGGTTGGACTTTATTCGACTCGTCAAATTCCCATTGACTGTCTTTCAGGATAAGTTTTAGACGATTTCCCAAGTTGATGCTAATTCGTTTGCCAAGTTTCCGTGCATCTTCCTCTTCAGCGATGAAAGACGTGATAGCAATTTTCTTTGCTTCACCAAAAGATGGCGGGGTGTCAATATTAATCTCACCGTCCCCAAAACATCCAGCGATTGAAATGAGGAGAAAAGGTATGAATAGAAAACTAAAAAAACGCATAATAGAGATATGCCTCCTTGATTTAACTTTTGTGTCCTTTGTCATAAGGTGTCTGTGCGCGTGCTGTGTCCTTAGACGGAATTAACGCCAAATACGCGTAGCAAATACCAAATCAAAGGGGAATGCTCGTGTGGTATTCTGCATAATTTGGCGGAGGGCAAACCCCTATGTCTGCCAACAAATCGTTGAGTTCAGCGTACAACCACCTATTGTCAAAAGTTTATCAAAATTGCCGAAAAAAGTCAAGATACAATTTATTTTCTTAAATCTGTTCACCTCAATAGCGTTGTAAAAGTGGTGCTATAGTGAAAAGTCCCTGTGTAGCATCTTATTTTTAACTACCACACAGAGACTTTCTTGGTTAAGCACTTTTGACTGTTAGGCGACCGCCAAAGCGCGCACCTCTCCGAACTCATGCGCCAACTTCGCCCATGAACCGCCATTGTCTTCACTCAGGAAGAGTTGTCCACTCACACTACAGGCTATCAGCAATCCGTCAACACTCGGATTATAACCAAAACACCAAATAGTGCTATTTGAAGTTATCCCGATATCGGAACGATCCCAACGAATTGCCTCCGCATCCGACGCTGCATTTGTATCTTTCATATAAAAGATACCACCTTGGTCACCGGGAGGTCCGTTCCCTGCGCCGATAAAGACTCTTGCATTTTTCCCATTCAGATAGAACGCTGCGCGGCAGTAGGGCCACGGAAAATGATCGCGAACCTTCAACGGTGTCCAATTATGCATATCTGTGGTGATACAGACATCGTTATTTGTCGCAGCTACAAGCGTTTTTTGTTCCCCCGGAACCACAGTGAGCCCATGGATATCCAAGCTACTCAATCCTTCACTTCGGTCATCCCACGTTTTTCCACCATCGGTGCTAAGCCGCATACCATCAATTTCAATACCAGCATAGACAGTCTCATGGTCTTCTGGATCAATAATGATAGTTGTCACGCGTGGAATGATGGGAATGCCTTCACATTCTTGGGCAAGTTCCGCGTCAAGTTGTGTCCATGTCTCACCACCGTCTGTTGTTTTGAAAAACGCGGATGGACAAGTTCCTGCATAAAGTGTATCTGGAGCAGTCGGATGAATAGCGAGTGACCAAACTTCTCGGTTGTCCATTTCACTTGGCATGTGTTTCCACGTATCGCTCCCATCTATGCTTTTGACAATACCTTTTTCAGTACCAGCATAAAGTATATTTGAATCCGTTGGATTCACAACGATTGCGCGGATATCTGCTTCTGGAAAAATACCGTTGCTGACACGATGCCAAGTCTTGCCGATGTCAGTGCTTCGCCAAATGCTTTGTCCAATTGTTCCTGCATAAAGTGTGTTTGACATATATACCTCCTCGTGATAACTTATCGGTTATCAGTTATCGATCATTCAGAATCCCTTCGTCAATAATAGTGTCCCCTCGCCTGATGCTCCATTCAACCGCTTCTGTCTCAATTTCAGGTTTGAGATGGAATGCATGTCTATAAAGTGAATTATCTTCATTTTTAACATATACCATCGGTTTTGCATCAAGAAGTTTCCTGTTTTGGTATGTCAATGTTAATGTAAGTGAATGTACGCCCTTCGCCTCGCTTGGCACAGCGATAACTTCCCAATAATTCGGATGAATTGGATTAGGAAGGATGTGTGTGGTATAGGTACCGAGGCTTCCTTCAAACGCATCATAGTTATAAGTTATAGATTGCTGAGAAAAGCTTTGATTAGCAACTTGTAGGCTTGGAATAAACATCACACGTTGGATATCATTCCCAAAATTAGGAAGATCCAATACGGCAGTTCCATCGGCAGTTTTAAAGGGTAACGATTCTACACTAATCTCCCCTGTATCGTTTAGATATACGACCTTGATATCCACGTTTGTGTTCCGTTGTGCAGAAAAACTGAGGTTTAGACCTGCCTGATCCGCTGTTGTCACTTTACATTCAATAGCATGTGCAGCAAAATTGGCAAGTTTTTTATTTTTTCCAAGAGCCGGATAGGTGTCATGGGTAAATAGTGGTTGAATCGTTGGAACTAATGTTTGATACCGAAAAGATTTTTCAACAGTTCCAAGCAACTTCCACGTAGTAAGGTAATTTGTAACTTTCCAGTCTGCGAATATGTCTGAAAATGTGCGAGACACCCCGCGTGCCTGCATCGTGCGTGTAATCCCTAAAAAGCCGTCTAAAGGATTTTTCACAAGCGCTGCGATGGTTTGTATACCGCCATAATGATCATGGAGGTATAACATAAAAAGAAAAGAGGCACCGTAGTGTGCCAGTAGGTTCGTTTGGCTCATCTGAGACCAGTCGGTCAGTGAGATGTTTGGTGTCTTCTGAAAAGCATTGAGATGTTGGTAAAGATTGTAACCGCATAGAAAAGCTGCGTAATCAGCGCACCCTTCGTCTATCCATGTTTCTTCCCTCGGAGAATGCTTCCAGTGGATAAGGTGTTGGAGTTCATGAGCGATAACAGACTTTATAACATCAGAATTCGTTGGTTGCTTTTCGGAATTAATATAGAGGATATCTGCTTCGTTGCTATGCAGTGGTCCAAGGGTTGGATGGTGTAGCATACCTCTTTGCTGATCAATCGGCAAGAAGTACCCAGCTGTTGCATGGTGAATGTTAATATCGCGAATATTGAGAAGAAGTAGAATTACCTTCTGATTTCTATCAATATCTGGTGGTGCGCCAAAGTTTTCCGTTAAGATGTCGTATATCCCGCGCTGTGGGTCTGCTGGGGTTGCCGTCTCAAACGCTCTTTGGATAGTTTGAACTGTGAGTGCTGTGACGTTCTCTTGCCACTCCGAATCTTCAACAAAGATGTAACAGTGGGCACCACTTGCCCGCAGCGTTGCATTGACTGTATACTGTTGTTTTCTTTTGAAATCAATAGCAAAAAAAGTTCGTTGGAATCCGATAGTAAGCGCTGGTGCTGCGGGATGTTTTGGTGCGGTTGGCACAGGCGTTAAAAGTTCGGGCGCCACATCCATTTTTAGGTATGGTGTCCCACAACGGAATGCCTCACTGCACTGGGTAGAAAGGATTAGCGTTAGTAAGAGAACTGTGATGATGGTATATCGCATTTTTTAATAGTCTTCAGTTATCAGTAGTCAGTTATCAACACAATTTTATAACCGATAACTGGCTACTAAAACTATTGCTTGAGTCGTTTCTGTATGTCATCATTATCAGGTTCAATGGTTTGCGCTTGCTGCCAAACACCACGTGCTTTTTCAGATTCACCGTTTTCAAGATAAGCATCACCGAGGTGCATCAGAATCTCAACATTGTCGGGCAGCTGTTGGTTTGCATTTTCCAACATTGTGACAGCTTCAGCGAAGCGTCCTTGTTTAAAGAAGACCCATCCAAGGCTATCAAGATATGCACCGTTTGTTGGAGCCCTTTTGAGTGCGCGCTTTACCAAAGCTTCTGCTTCATCAAGGTTTGTTCCTTGCTCCGCATAGAGATAGCCGAGTGCGTTGAGCGCATATTCATGCCCCGGTTCAATTTCAAGCGTTTTACGCAAATACGTTTCCGCTTTTTTGAATTCCCCTATTGTTTGGTAGACAGCAGCAATTCCATAAGTAGCACCGGTATGCTCCGGCTCGTCAATAAGAAGTTGTGCAAACGTCTCTTCAGCTTTCTCATATTTTTTAAATAAAAAATAAACGTTTGCCAATGCATACTGAGCATCTATCGCCATCCGTTCAAAATAGGCACGTTGGACATCGTTCCGAGGATTATTGATAAAATCCTTTGAAAAGAAAATCGCTCGCCCAAGATATGTTTCTGCATCTCGAATGAGTGTTTGCAAATCTGCCTTCTCACTTTTCGGGTCTTTATTGCCCTGCGTAAGTGCCTGTTCAGCAAGTCTCTGAAGAACCAAGCCAAGCCCTAAGTTTCCACTAACGTCTTGCGGGGCTAATGTAAGGATATGCTTAAAGGTTTGTTCTGCTTCTGTCAATTTACCGGTATCAAGATACAGGCGTCCAACAATTCTAAGTGTTATCAGGTCGTTTGGCGTAATTTTTATGACGCGTTGGTAAGCATCAACAGCTTCTTGCAGCTTATTTGTTATTAGATAGAGTCTACCGAGTCGCCTGTGAAATTCAGGTTCAAAAGGTAGAATACGTGTTAAGGCTTTCAAAGATGTCTCCACAGCAGCATATTCTTGGAGTTCATACGCTAAATTAGCAACCCTTTGATGTGCCCCTAAATGGTCAGGGTCAAGCTCCGTCACTTTTTTAGCAGCTTTCAACGCTTCTACGATATAGTTCCCTCCTGAATGATGAGATGCGTGGAGCATTAAGATCTCCGCGAGTAGCCAGTTTGCAGGAACGTGGGATGGGTTAAGCTTAAGCGCTTCAAGCGTATCCTCTTCAGCTCCTTTGATATCCTCCATCCGAGGATCAAACAGAAGTTTTCCGCGTTTGTACCAGACATAAGCAGACTCAGGTGTCTGCTCCACTAAAGCATCATATAAACGTTTTACAGCCCCTAAGTCTCTATCAAAACTTTGTAGATAGATTGCGTACATCAGTTGTGTGTAAACCTTTTTTGCGCTTTCAGATGCCTCTGTCAACGGTACTTGTTCTGCTGTCGTGGATGAGATTAACTCTTGTGCGTCTGTTCCCCTTCCTGCTGAGAAAAGACATACTATGCTCAGCAGGATAAAAGTTTTCCATAAGTTGCTTTTCATAATCGTCTCCTTGTCTGCTTTATAGTGGATTTTACAAAAGTGTTCTACAGTTTTTATAGCAGATTTTGGAATTACTTTGACACTCAGCACCAACGAGGTCAGGAAACCTCGTCTACCGTTCTAATGTAAGAGGCACAATGAATTGCGCGACTACAAACGTATCAAACCTATAAAAAACTGTAAAGGTAATTTTAGATTTCACTATAATAGTGATAAACTCGCTACGTAGTATTGGAACCACACTTGACGAAGATTTATTACTGACAACTATCCTTCTACATCGTTATTAGAATCGGTTTCCGAGATTTTTCCGACGTCCACAAGTGTCTCATCTTCTTGTAAAGTCATGAGCCTTACACCTTGCGTTGTGCGACCAATTGAACGAATATCGCTGACTGCCATACGCGTAATATATCCTGTAGAACTAATAAGAACAAGCTCATCTGATCTCGTAACGAGTTTAGCAGAAACGACCGCACCATTACGCGTTGAACGCTTAATGGTAGTCAATCCTACGCCGCCGCGCTTCTGCGAACGATACGCGGATAATCCTGTTCGTTTACCATAACCGTTTTCTGTGACAATGAGAAGAGAATCGTTTTCATCTGCGGAACATACCATGTCTACAACAAAGTCTTCTTCAGCGAGGCGGATGCCACGGACACCGCGCGTGCGGCGCCCCATACTGCGAGCATCTGATTCGTTAAATCGTATGGCATTCCCGTTCTGGCTAACCAAAATAACATCGTATTTCCCATCGGTAAGATGCGCTCCAATTAGAAGGTCATCGGGATCTAAATTAATCGCTATAATTCCGCTGGAGACAGGATTTCGAAATTCAGCAAGTGGTGACTTCTTCACAATCCCGCGCTTCGTTGCCATAAGGATATAGAGGTCCTCATTAAACTCTCGAATAGGCAAAAATGCTGTAATGGTTTCTGAGTCATTTAGTTTTAGCATATTTACCGCTGCTCGTCCTGCTGCTTGGCGTGAGCCTTCTGGTATCTCAAAAACTTTTAGAACATAGCACTTACCGAGGCTTGTAAAAAAGAGGAGAGATTGGTGTGCCGTTGCGATAAGCAGTTGTTCCAAGAAATCTCCATCTTTGGGGTTTCCGCCTTTAATACCAACCCCGCCGCGATTTTGCGTTCGGTATGTATCCATCGGAATCCGTTTGAGATATCCGGAATGTGTCAGTGTGACAACCATCTCCTCATCGGCAATGAGGTCTTCCATCTCAAAGCTTTTCACCTCGGAAACGATTTCGGTGAGGCGATCATCTCCATGATCCTCCTTCAATCCCTCCAATTCTTCTCTGATGATGTTAGTAACAAGATCTTCACTATCAAGAATTGCTTTGAGTTCAGCGATCCGTTCCAAGAGGTCACTGTATTCATCGTTGATACGCTGTCGCTCCAACCCTGTTAGCTGGCGTAAGGTGAGCCCCAGTACCTCGTTCGCTTGAATTTCAGAGAGTTCATACTGTGCTTGCAGTTGCTCTCTTGCATCTTGTGGGGTCTCAGCAGTTTGCACGATGTCAATAACTTCTTCTAAATGCTCAAGCGCGATACGGTATCCCTCTAAAATATGGGCGCGGTGTTCGCATCGTGCCAAATTATACTGTGTGCGTCTACGGATTACTTCTCGGCGATGTGCCAAGTAGTAGTGTAAAATCTCGGGGAGCGTTAATATTTTGGGAAGCCCTTCAACAAGACAGAGCAAGTTTGCAGGAAAAAAATGCTGCATTTTTGTATGCTTGTAGAGCTGATTTAAAATAACTTGTGGCACTTCCCCACGCTTAAGTTCAATAACGATACGAATTTCCTCATCAGATTCGTCTCTGATATCCGAAATGCCAGTAATCGTTTTACTGTTGTTCACCTGATCAACCATCTGTTGAAGAAGTAAGTTTTTCTTAATTTGATAAGGAATTTCAGTAACAACAATCTGCTCACGGTCTCCACGAGATTTATCGCGCGTCATCGGTTCAATTTCCACTTTCGCCCGCATCGTCATGCTCCCTTTGCCAGTAGCATACATATCTTTGATTCCTTTTTTCCCAACGATAATTCCAGCAGTGGGAAAATCTGGCCCCGGAAGAAATTCCATCAGTTCCTCAACGGTGGCATCTGGAAAATCAAGCGCGTGCAGGAGAGTATCCACGACCTCGTTGAGGTTATGTGGTGGGATCTTCGTTGAATAGCCTATGCCGATACCGTCAGTACCATTTACAAGCAGGTTTGGAAGAAGACCGGGCAGGACGGTAGGTTCTTCTAACGATTCTTTATAATTGGGTTGGAAGTCAACAGTATCCTTATCAATATCCCGTAGGAGTGTTTCAGCAATCTTTGAAAGTCGACACTCCGTGTAACGCATTGCCCCTGCGGGGTCATCGTCAATAGACCCAAAGTTTCCTTGCCCATCAATTAGGGGATAACGTGTACTGAATTCCTGAGCAAGACCTACGAGCGTCCCGTAAATCGGACCATCACCGTGTGGATGAAAGTTTTTCATGACCTCTCCAACAACAGCAGCACATTTATCGTAGGGACGACTACTCGTGAGATTAATCTCTCCCATAGCATAGATGATTCGGCGTGCACTCGGTTTCAAGCCATCCCGCACATCAGGGATTGCTCTATTCGTATTTACACTCATCGCATACGTGAGGTATGAGGTCTGCAGTTCGCTTTCTATTGATCGACTGATAATATTTTCTTCTTGCATGTGTTTCTCTTTTATTTACCATCGACTGATGGCTATTTACTTTTATTTATACTTGTGCCAGTTATGTGATAGTTTTGTTGTTTTTCACAACTGTTCATATTCTATAGGAGCGATCTCCGAATCGCGACAGGTTTGTCGTCGGGAATCCAAATCAAGAAATCAACGGTATGAAGCGAATACGCGTATGGTATTCGCATGATTCCCCGGAGTTCCCTCCTATCCTTGAGTCCGTCAGGTATCTGAAAAGTTACGGAATTCAACCCAAACAAGGCGAACATGTGAAATATAAACATACCAATGTCAATTAGCACAACGCGTTTTATTTATAAGACTTAGGCAAAAATTTAGAGGATGGTAGCCAAATTGACCCGTTATTGCTAAGAACATACAATGAATTATACTACAACAACACTTGAAAATAAGTAAACGCGTAAGTCCTAACCGAATTATGACCCGTAAACGTCAAGTTCAACTTGTGTGCCATAGCGTTCTATAAATGCACGGCGAGGTTCCACAGAATCACCCATCAGCAATGTGAACATTCGTTCGGCTTGAGCAGCATCCTCAAGAGTCACCTTTAACAGCACGCGTGCCTCTATTTGCATTGTTGTCTCTTTTAATTGCTTTGTATTCATTTCAGCAAGCCCTTTGAAGCGCGTTAATGTCGTGCCTCTGTTTGCATTTGATGTAAGGATAGAAAGAAGTTCTCCAACAGAGGTAGCAGACTGCTTTTCATCCGATTTATTCACTACACTAAACAGCAGTGTATCCTCCGATGTCGGTACATCAAAATCTTCTGGTTGAATTCCAAACTCTTTAACACACTGAATGTGATGAGAAAGTTCAGCATGTATTGAAGCATTTGATGTTACCTGGAGTTGTGGCATGCTATCAACCTCATCCCCGATTTCATCTGAATCCACTTCAGAAGTATTTTCGCTATCAACTGCAAGCGGAAGTTCATCTTGTTTCGGACTCTCATCTTGTGATTCCAGAATATTTAAGACAGTATCCATTGGATTTTCTGGTGTTTCGATCAGTTCGCTATCTGCTTCCTGAGCATCTTGATCTTCAAGAGGTTCCCACAAATAAGTAATCAACTCTTGACGTGTCTGATTTCCGCGTCCGCTCAATTCCGAAAGCCGTTTTTCAATAAAGGACAGAGCCTTAACACAGGTGATCGCTTCCTCCGTCGTATAAGGATTGTCACGTCGCTTATTCGTTATCTCTTGAGAACCCGCGGCTGATTCCAGCAGGTATCCCTCCAAGGCATCTTCGTCTTGAAGATATTGTGCTTGCCGTCCCCTCCTAATTTGAAAAAGCGGTGGTTGTGCGATATAGAGATGTCCTTTCAGAATTAATTCCGGCATCTGTCGGAAGAAAAACGTCAATAAAAGTGAACGGATGTGTGCCCCATCCACATCTGCATCCGCCATTATAATTACCTTGCCATACCGCAGTTTATCCAATGCAAATTCCTCTGAACCAATTCCAGTGCCCAAGGCAGTGACAATATCTACGATCTGTGCATTTTTTAAAATCTTGTCCAACCTTGCCTTATCAACATTAATACCTTTACCCTTTAAGGGGAGAACAGCTTGGAAATTACGGTCACGTCCCTGTTTTGCCGGTCCACCGGCAGAATCTCCCTCAACGAGAAATATCTCTGTTTTTTCCGCATCCCGTTCAGAGCAATCCGCGAGTTTTCCAGGCATTGACGCTGAATCTAATACACCTTTCCGGCGAATAATGTCGCGAGCATTACGGGCTGCTTCCCTTGCTTGTGCAGCCTGAATACTCTTGTTAATTATACGTTTTGCAAGTGCTGGTTGTTCCTCTAAGTACTCCTTCAGTTGTTGGTTCACAATACTCATCACAATGCCTTCTACTTCGGTATTGCCGAGTTTTGACTTGGTCTGCCCCTCAAACTGCGGTTCAGGAACTTTTACGCTGATAACAGCTGTAATTCCTTCTCGGATGTCCTCACCCGAAAGTGAAATTTTTACGTTCTTCAATAGATCGTTATCTTTACTATAGTTATTGAAGGTACGTGTTACAGCACTTTTGAAACCGGACTCATGAAATCCACCCTCTGTTGTCCGAATATTATTTGCATAGGAAAAAATGTACTCCGAATAGGTCGCATTGAATTGAATAGCAATTTCGACCTTAACATCATCTAACTTACCTTCTAAATAAATAGGCGTGGTGTGGAGAACCTCTCTATTCTCGTTTTGGAATTGCACAAAAGAAGCGATACCCCCTTCATAGTGATATACGTTCTCCTCTTGATTATTTTCTGCTTCTGTTTCAGTTTCCACTTTTCTAAGGTCTTTGAATCGGATACGAACACCTCGGTTGAGAAATGCGAGTTCACGGAGACGTTCTTTCAAGGTTTCAGCATGAAAATCAAGCGTGTCAAAAATTTCGTGGTCAGGCATGAACGTTGTTTCTGTTCCACCGTTTTTCGTCTTTCCAATCACCTCTACATCTTTTGTCGGTATCCCGCGTTTATATTGCTGCTCGTAAAGTTTACCTTCCTGCGCAACTTGTACTCGGAGCCACTCTGAAAGCGCATTCACACACGAAGCACCTACACCGTGCAAACCACCGGCGGTTTGGTAACCAACATCTGCGCGCCCATCAAATTTACCACCTGCATGAAGGGTCGTCATCACGACTTGAAGCGCAGAAACGCCTGTCTGATGTTCCCCAACAGGAATACCACGTCCATCATCAGAAACTGTGACGCTTCCATCTTCATTGAGTGTTATTCTGATCTCTGATCCATGTCCTGCTCCGAATTCGTCTATGGAGTTATCAACAAGCTCCATTACAAGATGATGTAGCCCAGCAGCACCAGTACTACCAACATACATACCCGGACGTTTCCGGACGGCTTCCAACCCTTCTAATATTTGTATAGATGACGCAGTATAGTCATTTGACATTATCTCTAAATCCTCTTTTAAGTTATTGGTTTTCGGTTATTGGTTGTGCCAATTGGAAGTATGAAAATGAGAAAAGGTTAGGTAAACAGCATGGAAAGAACATGTTGTTAGGTTATCATGAATCCCAATAATTTTCCAGCCATATTTTTAACTATAAGTTATAATTATTAATTAATTTAATGACGTTTTCCATATCAATCCACAGTCGGTAATATTCTGTCAAATTTTCAAATAAAAATTTGTACCTTCTATATTCATTATACCATAAATTTTTATTTTTTGTCAACCTATTTTTTATCTATTTTGTGAATTTTTATTTGTAATATATTTGTTCTTATTCTGTGGTTTCAGAATAAGAACATTGCGTCAAAAAAAGAGTCTTTAAAGAAGCCTGTAATTCAGAATCATTTACCACCGAAACAGCATCCTCAATCTGCTCCTTCGTCTCAGGCGAGATAGATTTGAGAACTCGCTTAGATACTTCCCCATCCGATTTTGCATTATTTCCAGTGGATTTTTCCTTAGAAATATGCGGGTTAAACCGAAATTGAATGTCAGTTACCTTACGTTTCTTAGAAGGTTTACGCATTCCTGCATTCAGGTCTTCAAGTTTTTTTTCAAGTTCTGATAGAATTTGAGTTTTCATCGCAGATAACTCAGTAGCATAAAGTGTGTGTGCGACTTCAACCTTTAAAATTCCATTTGATAAGGAAACAGGGATGCTTTGCGCGGCAGCTGGTGTTCCGACAATAGATCCCCATGCATCAAAAATCTTTCTTTCATGGAGTTTATCAATCCAACCCTCTCGGTGTAGAAAAGCCTCTATAACCCCTTGTACTTTAACTGTCCCACGCCGTACTACCGGACGTCGTTTATTTTTACGAGATTTTTTAAAACGCATCCTTCTATCCACCCAAATCCAATATTTATCTGTAACGTTTAATTAACGATTACACCGTTTTCAACCATTAATAGATGGACATCTGATAGTTCATCGCCCATCACGTCTTTGTCAGTAGCTGTAATCACAGTCTGTGCATTGACACCTTGTAGATACGCTAATAGGTAAGCCTGCCTTTTCATATCTAACTCCGACAAGACGTCATCCAGTAGAAAAAGCGGTGCTACACCGGTATCCTCCCGAATAAATTCCAATTCTGCAAGTTTTAGGGCGAGTGCTATTGTCCGACACTGTCCTTGGGAGGCATAGGTGCGTGCAATTTCACGCAAAATTTCATCACCACCGTTTGACGTTTCTAAAACTAACGTAAAATCATCACGATGTGGACCAACAAGTGTCACTCCTCGCCGTAGTTCATCCCGGCGTGCTTTTGCCAAGGCATCCCTAAAATGATCTGAAAGATTCGTAATATCAGAAAACTCTGTGATAGCACACTCAATCCCTGGAATATACTGCAACAAAAGCCGTTCCCGTTCACCCGTCAACGAAAGATGTGTTGTTTCTACAATCCCACTTAACTGTGCTAATGTATTATGTCTTGCGCCAATCAACGCAGCTCCCGATTCAACAAGGAGACCATCCCAAACAGATATTTCGCCAACCGATCCTTTCCCGATACTCAATCGCTTCAACAATGCATTTCGATGTTGTAAAATTCCACGATAACGTTGGAGTTCTTCCAGATATTCGCGATTCAATTGAGATAAAAGTAAATCAAGCCATCGTCTGCGGGATGTAGGTGCTCCTTTCACAAGATCCAAAGATTCAGGTGAAAAGACTACAACATTGAACTGACCTATCCAGTCTGAACGTCTTTGTTGCAATACTCCATCTGTTTTTAATCGAAATGGACCTTGGCGAGGTTTCACTGCTTCAAGTCGTATGACTGAATTGGGTCGCTTATCGCTACGAAAATAACCTGTAACCGAAAACCCCTCTGATGTATGCCGTATTAATTCAAGCGCAGTATTAGATCTGTGTGATTCCCCCGTACAAAGAAAATAGAGCGATTCTAAAAGACTCGTTTTTCCCATCGCATTTTTTCCAACGACTAATGTCACCGGTGAACGAAATGTGATGTCACATTCTTCATAATTGCGAAAATTCCGCAGACATAATCGCTCTAAGTGCATTTAAACCTCACTATTCCCTCAATTTCAATTATATAGAATCTTTAAAATTAAAATAAGATATATTGAAAATTATATACCAAAAAATTTCTTATAGAATCTTGTCTTTTAAATGTAGTTTCCACGAATCTTATATTATGTACTAAGGTACAATTTAAAATTTAAATTGTACCTTAGCAGTAGTAGTAGTAGGTGTGCATATGTGGATAACTGCTCTAAACTCTTGTGGGGATTGATGTTATAGTTGTTGATAACATGTGCATAAAATTTTACAATTGTTCACAAATTGTGAATACGTTTAACTAATATAAAGTTATGCACAAGTTATGCACAAGTTATGCACATTAAAAATAGAAGTTATCAACAATAATTGTGCATAACTTGTGTTTTAAATATATGGACTTGAGGATATTGTGTATTTTCTACCAATATCTTTGAATTGATAAAGAGGGAAATGATATTGAAACTTATGATAATTCATCAATAAGGTGTTCTATTATATTTGCTATTTCCTCGTCTTGAAATAGTTTTTCAATTTGTGTACATGCACGTAAAACGGTTGTGTGGTTTTGTCTATTGAAAACTTCTGCAATATCTATCAGAGAAAGTTGCGTCAGTTCCCTACAAAGATACATCGCAATTTGGCGCGGGAAGGCAATCGATTTTGTCCGTTTTGCCGAAGTGAGGTCATCGCCGTTCAACTGAAAATGCTCAGCAACAACTTTTTGTATTGTTGATGCTGTAATAACTTTTTGTTCTGATCTTCGGCTAAGCGGGGTTGTGTCGTTTAGCACTCTGCGTGCAAAGTCAATATTAAGTCGTTCACCAAGAATTGAAGCCTGTGTAGTGAGACGTATCAGTATACCCTCTAATTCACGAATATTTGCGGTTACCATTTCTGCGATGTAACTTAGCACTTCATCAGAAATATCCTCAAAATCTTGGTCCTCACATTTTCGTTTTAGAATTGAAAGGCGAAGTTCATAATTGGGTTTATCTATTTCTGCTACCATGCCCCATTCGAAACGTGAGCTTAACCTCTCTTCAAGGTTTTTAAGCATACTTGGTGACCGGTCACTTGTCATCACGATTTGGTTAGAGTTCATGTATAAATCGTTGAAGGTATTAAAAAATTCCTCTTGTGTCCCTTCTTTACGTGCAAGGAATTGGATATCATCAATTAATAACAAGTCCGCTGTTCTGTATTTTGTGCGGAACCCTTGTGCTGAATTTCGATTCATGATAGATTCAATAAATTCGTTCATAAACGTTTCAGAGGTGACGTAAAAAATTTTCCGTTTAGGGGTTATATCTTGTACTCTATTGCCGATGGCATGAAGGAGATGTGTTTTTCCAAGTCCGACACCGCCGTATATAAAAAGCGGATTGTATTTTCCACCCAAGTCGTCAGATGCACCAAACGCAGTCGCATGACAAATTCGATTGCTCGGCCCAACCATGAAATTGTCAAAGACATAGTTAGGATTTAAATTTGAAGTTTCAGGGGTGTCTTCTTCAGAACTATGTACAGTTTGCTCAAATTCGGGGATTTTGGCAAGAGATGTATCCACTGAAATTTTCAACCTACAGCCGTTATTTATTTCATTGCCTAATACCTTCTTAATGTCACTGAGAAATCTGTCTTCGATTTCGTCTTGTGTATAATCGGAAGGAACAGCAATAATAAACGACTCCTCGGTGAGTGAATGTGGGGTAACTTGACGGAGATATATATCACTCCGGGCGGTTTCGTCAAGTTCCTCAAGTATTGATAACCAGAGTGAATCAGGGGTGTGTTGCATGAGAATGTTCCTACCTATTAGGGATTGCCAGTTGTCGGTGCCATGTTATGAAATTTCTACAAAAAAAATACAACTGACGCGAACATGAATTATACTATTTGCAATTTTAAATAGCAAGTTAAATTTAGTGAATTTTGAACTAAAATTGTATTATGTATGGAGAAAATTTGAAGGTTTATAGAATAAAAAAATATATAGATTATGTAACAAGCAAATTTTTCCAATTTATCGGGTAAGGGGCCAATTTTTTTCAAAATTCACCAAAATACTTGCTATTATTATAACGTCAATTTTGTGCAATAGATACGATACTATCTCCTTGTGATTATACAGAAAAATTTGACAAACTGTGAAAAATCGGGTATCCTTTTTATCTAAGATAATAAACATACCTCGTAATTTTGTGGACACTTAAAGATTAAGAAATAGAGAGGAAGGCATTATGAAGCGTACGTATCAGCCACATAGGCGTAAACGAAAAAACAAGCTCGGATTTCGAAAACGTATGTCTACCCGTGATGGACGCAAAATCCTCGCGCGCCGCAGGGCAAAAGGTAGAAGAATCCTCAGTGCGTAGAGTTGCAATGGAACGATTTAAAAGATGCCTCGTACTTTTAAGTTACCTCGCTTTTATGAAAGTCCAATTATTTCTGTTGTTAAGGCATCGCGACGGAATATGGACACCCGTAAGCGAGACTTCTCTCCCTCCGTTTTAGATTTTGGACCTATCCGTTTTAAGATCGCTCGCCACTTTGGGTTTTGTTATGGTGTGGAAAATGCTGTTGAGATAGCATATCGCGCACTTGAAGAGAATCCGGACAAGCGAATTTTTCTATTATCTGAAATTATTCATAATCCTCGCGTCAATGAAAATTTGAAACACCACGGTGTGCAATTTCTCTCTGACACTGCAGGTAACCCATTGCTACCGTTTGATGTCTTGGAACCTGATGATGTCGTCATTGTGCCTGCTTTTGGGACAACATTGGAGATTGAAGCGGAACTGGATGCTCGCGGTGTTACGCTTTCGTCCTATGATACCACATGTCCGTTCGTTGAAAAGGTATGGAAGCGGAGTCAGGAAATTGGCAAGCAAGATTATACCGTTGTTGTGCATGGGAAGCGGTATCATGAAGAGACGCGCGCTACATTTTCTCACGCACAAGTGGAAGCACCTGTTGTTGTTGTGCGTGACCTTGCGGAAGCGGAAGACCTCGCAAAGGTGATACGCGGCGAAGCGGATGCGGACTTTTTCTTTCAAAAATTTGCTGACCGATATTCCGAAGGTTTCCATCCAGATATTCATCTCAAACGTATCGGTGTTGTTAACCAAACGACAATGCTTGCTACGGAAACACAAGCCATCGCTGATTTATTGCGGCAAGCCATCATTACGCGATACGGTGCGGAGAACCTCGTTGAACATTTTGCTGATACAAAGGATACGCTCTGCTATGCTACGAAAGAGAATCAGGATGCGACGCTCGCGCTTATTGCTGAAGGTGGGGATGTAGCGGTTGTTGTGGGTGGTTACAATTCGTCTAATACGAGTCATCTTGTGGAACTTTGTGAACACAAACTACCGACATATTTTGTACGTGACGCGGAGGAGTTGCTTAGTCCTAAACAAATTCGCCACTTAGAACTTGAGACAAAAGAGGTGCGGATAACAGAAGGTTGGTTACCGACTGAACATCCGGATGGCAGTCCGATTGATGTTGTTTTGACTGCCGGGGCTTCCTGTCCGGATATTCTGCTTGATGAGGTGTTGCGGAAGATTGTTGAGTGGTTTTCGGGGACGCGTTCTGTGGAGGATGTGCTTGCGCCGTATGAATAGGCGTATGCTTGATGATAATCTTGAAATTTTGCATAAGATGGACGACTAACACGTCCAACTAATCTGCATAATCCATCTTCAACAGCGATTGCTTAATGATTGTTTGTGTTTCGTTATTGCCTGAATCAGGATTAATAGTAGATTAATGTACATTTATCCGCTATCTTCGCCTTTTTAATTCGCCCCATGTCATAGTTAACTTTTTGCGAGGATTAACGAATATAGGATCGCCTTTATCTTTATCTGAATCATCTTCTCCAAGTCCTAAATCTTCGTTTTTGTTAGGCTGAGGAGGATCTTCTTGTAGGTTAATTTTTCTGAAAATAGGACGACTATCTAATAAAACAGCTTCCTCTTTTAATAGTTGCATTCTATTGCCCCATTCAGCTGTGGTATTACCCCATGCTATTAATCTACCATTTAATGATTCTACTATATTATTATGTCCTGGATCAAGAGCAAAAGCATGTCCTAATTCATGAGCAATTAAACCTAGATAATGGTTAGGGAGTTCTTCCATATAATTCATTCTTACAGCTGCATTACCTCCCCATCTACCACCCTTCCATGTAAAACCCATTCCTCCATTTTGAGGCATTCTCTCGCCGCCTATAATAATAAGATGAACATTATCACGAGAGTCCCAATTTTGTTCATTATTAAATTGACGTGGAAGTTCAGGTTCAATTGTTTGTTTAAACATTTCAAATATAGTATTTCTAAAATAATGTTCACTATTATGTTTACCATTAATAGTATGAATAATCAGTTTGTTATTTTCATCTGTTTCTAACGGAAATGTCTTATCAGTAAATCCATGCCTTGTCATTTCCGACTGAAGATACTGCTGAATATCTTTCAATATTTTATCGTGATACTCATGATCTATATCTCCAGCATCTGTCGGTTTGAAATATATGACATGAACATCAAACTTTGCATTCGGTTTGGGAGTCGGTTCTGGAATAGCTATTTTTTTGAAAATAGGGCGACTATCAAGTAACGCAGCTTCAAAATCAAGCATTCGCATATCGTTTCCCCATGGATTGTTTGCCCATTCTGCTGTTGTATCGCCCCACGCAATCGTCCCGCTATTAAGAGACCCTGGAGCGTTGTTATGTCCTGGGTCAAGTCCGAACGCGTGCGCCATTTCGTGCGCTATCAATGCAAGATAGTGATGAGGTGATTGTTGAATACAACGCATATTTACAACTGCGTTGCCTCCCCATTTTCCAGCGTGCCACGTAAAACCCATCCCTATTGTAAATGGGTTGCCCCAATCCATATCTGCCCCTCTTACAATAATAAGGTGAACATTATCGCGAGAGTTCAAGTTTTGCTGATTGTTGAATTGAAATGGGAGTTCAGGTTCAATCGCTTCCCTAAACATTGTTGTCGTTAAACGTTTTTCTAAATAGTGGTTGCTGTTATGTTTTCCGTTGATAGTGTGGATAACAACGTTGCCGTCTTTATCCGTTTCTAACGGAAATGTTTTATCGGTAAACCCGTGACGCGTCATTTCTGACTGATAAAATTTCTGAATATCTTTCATTATTTCATCATGGTATTCATGATCTATATCAGGGGCATCCGTTGGCTTGAAATATATGACATGAACATCGAATTTAGCAATGGATGGCAGAGACGATACTGAAATTAATATTAGGGTCAAAAACGTTAGTAGAAGTCGGAAGTGTTTCATGAGGGATCCTTTGTTAGATATTAGGTTAATTATTCGGGATTCTCAGATTTCCAAGATTTGCGTTTCCGCAGAAATAAGAATAATCTTGTAAATCTTGGTTTAGACAAGAAGGCGGGGCATAGGGGCCCCCACCCTACAATGCGTCTTGATCAACCTTATTCATAAGGATTATCGGATGTGCGAACCTTAATTGCCTCTGGTGTCAATGCACCGAGCGGTGCTTCACCCTTAAGCACGCGTTCAAAATCGTCAACAATCATATCCGCAACGCGAAGGTTTGCGTCTTTTGTCCTACCTGCGATGTGCGGCGTATGCACGACGTTGTCCCTATTCCGCAGTTCATCATCAATAGGTACGGGTTCTCTGTCGTAAACATCAAACGCACCGGCGAGTTCATCTTTGACAATCCGTTCGCGCAGGGCATCCATATCAACAGCGTGCGCACGGGTGATAATGACAACCAATGCGCCTTTGTGTAGGTGATAGATACGTTCACGATTTAGCAGGTGTCGTGCGGACGGAGTCGGTGGAACAGAAACAAAAACAATATCTGCTCTATCAACAAGTGTGTCCATATCAACGCGTTCCACATCCCATTCTTGTAGGAGTTCATCAGGGACGAATGGATCAAATCCCATAACAGTTGCGCCGAATGCTCTACACCACTGCGCGATTTTCCTACCAATTTGCCCAAGTCCAATAACACCGATCTGTTTTGTACCGAGATCACCGTTTACAAAGTCGGGGTCATCACAGAACTGATGTGCAACAGGGAGTTTGTTCGGTCCCCATATTGGGTCGCTCCAATTCCACAGTTTTTCGCCTTGTGCCATCTGCATGTGCCACTGTGCGGTGCGGCGCAGCGAGGATAAAGCGAGTCCAAAAGCACATTCTGCCACAGATTGTGCCCATGCACGTGTGGATTCAATTACAGGGATACTGCGGTCTTGGAGTTTGGCGTACGGGACACCGTGTCCCGTGTTGTCTGTCATTGTCCCGAGTACTTTTAGTTTCGGTGCATTGTCTATACAAGTCTCGGTGAGACTACCACCCCAATGTGAGATTCCGATAACTTCGCTCAAGTCTACCTGTTGGTGGAGCGGGTCTTTGCTGGTCGTATTGAGAACAAGTGTTACGCCTAATTCTTCAAGTCGTTTTACCATCTGTTCGTGAACGAAGGGCCATGAACCTTCTAAACCGGGTGAACGCGTAAATAGAAATTGATGTGTTGCCATTCAATGATTCCTCCTATTAGGAAATGAGAATATGTGGGACTGTGGGATACCTACCGCGGCGGTTGCCATAGAGCGTAAGTCCGCTTTTGTTCTCGGCATTGCCTTTGACTTCATAGCGAACGGTGATAGCCTCTGCAGAGTCACCGTTTAAGCACGTTTCCTTATCCAATTGGACACGAGACAGATAGCCGTAGTTGCCAAGGTTTTCGTGGATATAGGTAAGCACGCCGCGGGCATCTGCGGGACAATCGGGGAGTGTCAAAGTCTCAACCTCAGTGCCATTTACAGAAATCGTAACATCCGATGGATACTTTTCTGGTTCTGTTTGCCGTGAACCTCCGTTTGATGAAGATGCCTCAAAAACGAGTTCCATCTTAGATATCTCATCGGAGTTAAGGTCTGCCGGCAGCGGGACCTGATATTCAACGTATCCAGCACCTTGTGCGGTGAGACGTTGTTCAGTTATTTCGGATCCTGCATCCCATTTGCTGACGGATATATCACCCGGAAGATGGCTAAGTGAAGTGAGTCCTGAAGTATCTTCCAAGAATATCTCAAAATTGATGAAATTCCGTGCTACAACCGCGCCAGTTTCATCGGAAACCCATACATGTAATGTGCCAACTGCGGCGTTAATATCTGGGATGGTAAGTTCCAGTTGATGCACCTGTACCACCTGATATTGTGGAAAAGGGATTTCAACACTCCTGCTTATACGTCCATGTGTCAGTTCACCGTTTTTATCAAGGGTATCCAATTGCCAATGCAGCGTGGCACCGTTAATCGTTTTGTGTGAGAAATGGCTGGCGTATATGCCTGCTTTTATGGTTTCACCGGGGGCAACGGTGGTGCCGGGCGGATAGTCAATTGCAATAAAATCAAGGGTGTTGATGTCGTTGTAATCGTATCCGAATTCCTTTACCGAGCGGTCATAGTTCATAAAACCGTTATGTTCCCACTCAATGTCCTGCAGTTCGGTGTAGACATATCCACAAATTTTTGGGTGGAGGCGCAACTCGTTTGTTAGATACTTAAAGCACCATGCGACATCTTTATCACCTGCGCCTGCACTGATGCCACCATATTCGCTATTAATCAGCGGCACATCTGTCTGTTCGTTATCGCCAGTGTAGTTGAACTTTGAGCCTGGATATGTCTGTTCTACGACATTTGCGATGTGATCCTTCGCATGTTTGTAATCGTTGATATAGAAATGCCAAGAGTTGATGTCGGTTTCAACGTGGTCATATAGACATGGCGAGTTATCCTCAATAAGACGCGTAGGATCAAGTGATTTGGCAAGGTGATACATCTCACGTACCCATTCTTGACGGTCCTTTTTCTCCTTGTATTCTCCCCCACCGAGCCCCCACGTTTCGTTGAAGTTGCACCATGAAATAATGGACGGATGATTGTAATCGCGTGCGATGTTTCCGCGAAGTGTGACTTCAAATCTGTCCTTTGCTAATTCCGTATAGTTCCCGAAGTTAGGAATATCGCACATAAAGAGCAGTCCCAATTTGTCTGCCCAGTAGTAGAGACGCGGTTCATCCATTTTTATGTGGAGGCGCAGGAAATTGAAGCCAAATTCTTTGGAACGTTCAACATCGGTTCGGATTGCTTCATCGGTATGGAAGGTATACACGCCTTCAGGATTGAATGATTGATTTAGCGCACCCAACAGATATATGGGGCGATTGTTGAGATAGATATAGTTGTAGTCGCCACCCGGTGCTTTCTCAATGGAGACCTTCCGCATACCGAAATAGGTGTAAATCCTGTCAATAACGGATTCGTCAGATACTAATTTGAGTGTGACGTTGTAGAGATTTGGCGTATCTACGTCCCAAAGTCGAAGTTTTTCTGGTGGTATATTGACGGTGAACTGTGTCTTTTCTGATGCATCCATGCTGCCACTCATATCTTCGCATTCCCATTGAATTTCTATGCCTGATGCGATTTCACCATCAATTGTTATGTCAAAAGTGGCGGTGCTATCGTCAATGTCTGGGGTGATATGGCACTGCTTGATATAGGTTGCGTTTCTGGGTTCAAGATAGACTGTCTGCCAGATGCCGCTGGTACGTGTATACCAACCTATCTGTTTGCCGGCAAGTTGTTCGCCGTGGTCTTGGGCATCATACGCACGCACGACGATATGCGCGGGTTTTCCGGGTGTAAGCGCATCTGTGATGTCAAGTTCAAAAGGCAGGTATCCGTTTTCATTACTACCGATGACTTTGCCGTTTACCCAAACTGTTGTTTTCCAATCAACAGCACAGAATTTCAGAATAACGCGGTTATCTCCCCAGTTTTCTGGGACGGACACAGTTCTTCGGTACCAGCCGATTGTGTGTCGTGGTTCACCGCGATAATTGCCCTCTCGACTTAGACCACCACAAGTGATCTCCTCTGGTTTAAGATATGCGTTTGTGCTTAAATAGTTTGCGCTGTCCGCTTGATCTTCTTCTCCCCAAGCGGCGAGACTCTCCCAAGGGTATGGAACCTGTATTTGCAAGGGGAAGTCTGTGGCATTCGGTGAAAACCATTCCTCTTTTTCACCGACATCATCTGGGTCAAAGGCGAATTCCCATGTGCCGTTAAGATTTATCCAATCAATTCCTTCGGATGTTCCGCGTTGGAAATCGGGGCGCGGATATTCTGGGCGGGGTGTTTCTGTTCTTATCACTATCAGTCCGTCCTTGTTATTGTGATTGCGTAGGTAACTTTGCCGTGCATTATAAGCAATTAGTTGTTTTTATTCAATTAGTATTTTATGTTGTTCAATTTTAGCGGTAACCACATTGAAACCGCAGTGCCTTCGCCAGGTGTGCTTTCAATTTCTACTGTCCCACCATGTTCTTCAAGGATACGTTTCACATTTGCCAACCCAAGTCCTGTCCCTTTTTCTTTTCGGGTAAAAAACGGTTCAAATAGGTGTTCAATATCTTCTTCAGAGATACCTATTCCTGTATCTGTAACTTTGATACACACGGAATCTTCCTGTTTGAACGCAGCCACAGTGAGTGTGCCTCCTTGAGGCATTGCTTCCATCGCATTTAACACAACATTCATAAATGCCTGTTTAATTTTATCGGAATCAAACTGAAAATCCGGGAGATCGGATGCAAATTCTGATACTAACTGAATCTGATGGTGTGTTAAGTTCGCTTCCATCAAGGCTAAGACGGATTGTAATGCAGGGACTAATGATTGTTGTTTAAGGTTAAGTGTTGTGGACCGAGCGAAATCCATCAAACCTTTGACGATGTTATCAATCCGTTCGATTTCTTCAAGGATATATTGCAGTGATTGCTGTTGTCCATCTGAGGTATCTGGTTTTTGCATTAACATCTGTGATAACATCCGCATAGACGATAGCGGATTTCTGATTTCATGTGCAAATGAGGCAGACATTTTTCCTGCTGTTGCCAAACGTTCGGCTTGAATTAGTTTGGCCCTTGACTGTTTGAGTTCTTGTGTCATCTGATTGAACGCGATAGCTAAGTCCCCTATTTCATCGTGTGTCTTAATTTTACACTGCTCATCAAGGTTTCCTCCCGCAACTTGCTCTGTAAAACCGACTAAATCTTTTATCGGATCTGTTAAATTTTTGCCGATGTGATGACTGATGAAGGCAACCAAAGCAGTGACAAAGACAGCAATGCCTAACATAGACCAGGTAAGGGTTCGTTTCGCATCTGTAATTTCTTCCAGAGGACGCAATAAGCAGTAAAACCGTCCGGGATGCACTAAACGGTAAAACACCTTATAATGTTTACCACCGAGCGTAACATCTTGTGTGAAAGATGAAGCACCTGCTTCTTGAAATGTTTGCTTAACCTTGTTGAGCTGTAGTTTCTTTGCGAGATTCTCAGAGGTTTGCTCGGTATCGGGGAGTTCTGTTAAGGTAGTAGAATTGAGTGTGTAATCAGAACCAAAAATCATTATCTCTACACTATAAGCCTGTTTTACCTTTTCGTTATCGCGGAAGTAGCCAGTAGATATGATTACATTGAGCCATTCCTGTGTTTCACGGGTAAACTGTTCGCTATATTTCCACACGAAAAGTTCAACTGTTATCAATGGCACAAGAATAGAAACAAGAACGAAAAGCAGCAAAAATGGAAGGACAATTTTGGTTTGAATGCTGTAGCGGCGCATAGGTATTCCTTATAGCTAAAGCGATGTCAACACTTTACCCGATGTTATAGTTCTTGTCAAGTGGAAGCGGATGTGCCCAGGGATATTTAGTTTTCGGTTTTCCTGTTATATTTTTCACATTTCAATATAACCTCTTGTAGGTCGGGTAGAGCGTTAGCGAAACCCGACAAATGCCGAAAAGCGCATTTGGCGTTGATTTGGACACGTTTGGTTCATGTCGGGTTTCGCGTCCGCTCTACCCGACCTACGAAAGAAACTCTTAGTAATACTCATGAACTGAAAATTCTTAAAACTAAATAACCCTGGGATGTGCCTGTTGTTAGAATGATCTGGATTTTGAAGGGTTTCAATAACCGATTTGATTTTAAAAATGAACAAAAAACTGAAAAAATTGTCTAATTGTTTAGAATATGGGAACATTTGAATACTTAAGGTGTGTAAATTAAAGTTGTTCACACTTTTACATTGCCCAATTAGTCCAAAAATGTTCGCATCTATCATGGAGAATAAGTATGCCAGACACAAAAAGACACTTGGATTTGCCAGCTACCGATGAATTAGAATTAATTGATGAACATGAATTGGTTGTCCGCTTTCAAAATGGAGACATAGGGGCGTTTAACACACTCGTCTTAAAATATCAGAACCGCATTGCCAAACTTATTTACAGGCACATTAACGACGCTGAAACGACAAAAGACCTCTGCCAAGAAGTGTTCCTGAAAGCCTTTAAGGCGTTACCGAAATTTAAACGAGAATCTGCCTTTTATAGCTGGCTTTACCGCATTGCCATGAATTGCTGTATTGACTTTTTGCGTCAACAGAGCAGAAGGAAAACTATTGCGTTTGAAGAATTAACGGGGGGTCCGGAGGAGTTGAAGCTGATTAGCAAGTATCCATCTCCATCTCATCTGATTGAGATGGAGGAACTTGGAAAAGTTATTGGCAAGGCGGTGAGCCAACTTTCTCCGAAACAGCAACGCGTTTTCAGATTGCGTTATGACCAGAAACTTCAGATTAAAGAGATTGCGGTTCTCATCAATCGATCCGAAGGAACGGTCAAGACGCATTTGCATCATGCGCATCGGCGTCTTCGGGAGTTGCTGCGTCCGTATTTAGAGAATCGCCCGTTGGAATGGGACAGGGAAGTCTAATGAGGATGTTTATCAATAACTGAAGCTAAATAGGTTTAAAAGGGTAGTAGGCACGTTTAGGTGAATGCCGTAGGCGTGCCTACAATACGTTACAATTAAGAAAGTTCTAAATTTATTTGCATATAGAAACGAAATGTGGTATTATTTTAACAATAGTGAGAAATAATGTATAATAGAACGTTGACTACGAGATTTTGGAAATGAAGTTTTCCTGTTCACACTCCAGTTTGCATAGAATATCTAACCATTGGCATTGGTGGCATTCCAATTCTATTAAGGAGGAGTGTGCGCGCTAAACGAAATTGTATTTATATTGTTTGAAGTTATTTGTAAGCCTTATGCACACGAACCTCAGTGGCATAAGGTTTTTTGTTTTAATATGACGAAGGAGAAACGATGAAAATTTTATCGGAACTTAAATATGATAGCGATGGTTTGGTCGCCGCTGTAATTCAGGATAAGAAAAATAACGAAGTGTTGATGGTTGGCTATATGAACGCGGACGCGATCAAACAAACACTGTCAACTGGTCGTGTCTGTTTCTGGAGCCGTTCCCGCCAAAAGTTGTGGATAAAGGGGGAGACTTCGGGGCATACACAGACTGTTGAGTCTGTAGCAGTTGATTGTGACGGTGATGCCTTGCTCATTAAGGTTGAGCAGAAAGTGGCAGCGTGTCATGCAGGCTATCGCTCCTGCTTCTTTCGGGAAGTCTCCCCCGATGGCGAGTCGACAAATGTGGTAGGTGAAAAGATTTTCGATGCAGATGCGGTTTATTAGGCTTTGATGTTCTATCTTTCGTATCTGGCATCTGATTGCGAATATGTTAATTGAATCACCTATAATTTCGTGAGGAGTTCGTAGGTTGGGTAGAGCGAACGCGAAACCAACTTTATCACTTTAGAAATAGATTTTTGATGCTGAGGATGCGAAAAGGAGTTATTCAATGTATTATCCGACGTTGGAGGAATTTAAGGAAAAAGCGAAAACAGGAAACACGATACCGGTATATCGCCCGATTTTGGCAGATATGGAGACACCGGTGTCTGCCTTCTATAAATTGATGCCTGATAATTATGCGTTCTTATTGGAGAGCGTTGAAGGCGGTGAAACCGTTGCTCGCTATTCATTTTTGGGAAGTCAACCGTCCGTGCTTTTTCAGAGTAAAGGACATCAAGTTACCATTGAGTATTTGGCAAAAGGCGAAAAAGTTTCTAAAGAATATGAAGACCCGTTGAAAGCACTTGAAGAGGTGATGCAGAACTACCATCCGGTTAATGTTGAAGGTTTACCAGAATTCCACGGCGGTGCAGTCGGTTATATGAGTTACGATATGGTGCGTTTCGTGGAAGAATTGCCTGATGATACGGAAGATGAACTGCAACTTCCGGATTGCTTTTTCATGATTGCCGAGACGATTCTGATTTTCGATCATGTAAATCATCAGATTAAAGTTGTGGCAAACGCACATATTGATGGAGATGTAAGTGCAGCTTACGCAAATGCTATTGGAAAAATTGATACGTTGGTTGCAAAACTGGTATCTACTTCTAAAGTGCACTTAATAAATAATATAAATGAACGTTCAGGCAGTCAACCTGAAACGGTGCCTGATCCGCCTTCAAATTTCACAAAGTCTGCTTACGAAGACGTGGTACGACGCGCCAAAGAATATATAGCGGCGGGCGACATCATACAGGTTGTGACTTCACAGCGGTTTAGCCGTTCGGTAACTGTTGACTCGTTTGATGTTTATCGAACATTACGAGTGGTTAATCCATCGCCTTATATGTATTATCTCAAGTGTAATGGTTTTGATATTGTTGGTGCATCGCCAGAGATGATGGTGCGGGTAGAAGATGGGGTTGTTCAGACTGTTCCGATTGCTGGAACACGCCCGCGCGGCAAAACTGTTGAGGAAGATAGGACATTAGAACAGGAACTTCTCACCGATCCTAAGGAACGCGCAGAACATGTTATGCTTGTTGATTTAGGACGGAACGACCTTGGTCGGGTGTGTGAATATCATACCGTTGAGGTAACCGATCTGATGATAATTGAAAAGTTTTCACACGTGATGCACATCGTTTCGCATGTTATTGGAAAACTGCGTGACAATCTTTCCGCTTTTGATGTTATTCGTGCATGTCTACCCGCGGGCACACTTTCTGGTGCGCCTAAAATACGCGCAATGGAAATCATTGACGAGTTGGAACCGACACGTCGCGGTCCGTATGGTGGGGCAGTTGGCTATTTTAGTTTTTCTGGTAGCGCGGACACAGCGATTACTATCCGAACCGCGGTTATCAAAGACGGGACTGCTTACGTGCAAGCAGGCGGTGGTGTCGTTGCTGATTCAGTCCCTGAAAATGAGTATTATGAAACCGTCAGTAAGGCATGGGCAATGCTTACTGCTATTGAAATGGCGCAACAAGGTCTGCTATTATAGGAGGCGAAAGATGGTTTTGATGATTGACAACTACGACTCATTTACTTACAATCTCGTGCAGTACTTTGGTGAGCTCGGAGCGGAATTGGAAGTGCATCGGAGTCGAAAGATAGGCATAGAGGAATTAGGCGCGCTGGCACCGGAACGGATTGTCATTTCACCCGGTCCTTGCACACCACAAGAGGCAGGCATATCCAACGATGTGATAGAACATTTTGCTGGAAAAGTGCCGATTTTAGGAGTATGTCTTGGGCATCAGTGTATCGGGGACGTGTTTGGGGGGGAGGTTGTCCGCGCGGATCGGTTGATGCACGGTAAAACCTCAATGATACTGCACAATGACACTGAGCTTTTTGAGGGATTAGACAACCCATTTGAAGCGACGCGCTATCATTCGCTTATCGTAAAAAAAGAAACGTTACCAGATTGTCTTGAAATCACAGCGTGGACGGATCAGGACGAAATCATGGGACTGCGACATAAAACTTTGCCTATATGGGGTGTACAGTTTCATCCGGAGTCTATTTTGACTACTGCTGGAAAGAGTTTGTTAGGTAACTTTTTGGCACTATAAATCACCTTACGATTCGGTAGGTGTAGTTTCCTAACCGCACTATAGGCATCAATTTGTAGGAGGGAACTCCGATTCTCGAGATAGAATGTGTCGCGATTCGGAGATCGCTCCTACCAGGGAGTATTCAAACATTTTGGTTTTACTACAAAAAAGAAAGATTTAAAATATGGTAAAAGAACCTACTACCACAACGCCTACACCAGTTCTGGTCTCATGGTCTTCAGGTAAAGATTCTGCGTGGGCACTTCATACTTTGCGCCAACAGTCAGAACGATACGATGTACGCGGAATCTTTACCACTGTCACGAAGACGTTTGATCGTGTCTCTATTCACTCTACACCTGCTTGGGTTTTGAAACAGCAAGCAGAAAAGCTTGGTGTGCCGTTATATGAGATACCGATTCCGTATCCATGCTCAAACGAAATTTACGAAGCAGCGATGCGTAAGTTTCTTGGAGAAGTAGCAGCGTTGCCTAAAAATATGATCGCTTCACATTTCGCTTTTGGAGATCTGTTCCTTGAAGACATTCGCGCTTACCGAGAGGAGAAACTGAGCGGCACTGGGTTCACACCGATTTTTCCGATATGGGGTGAGGATACGACACTACTCGCGCAAAAGATGATTGAGTCTGGCATGCGCGCGATTATCACGGCTCTTAATCCTACCAAAGTGCCTGCAGAGTTCGCTGGACGATGGTTTGATGCAGAACTCCTGGCAGATTTGCCAGATGAGGTGGACCCGCTCGGTGAAAACGGTGAGTTTCATACATGTGTTGTTGATGGACCGATGTTTAGTTCGCCTGTTGCTGCGAAACCTTGTAAAATTGTTCAGAGAGATATTGTTTCTGCCTCCAATGACGATAATGATAAAATTCATGCCAGCAATACCAATCCTCCGACTTATGTGTATGCGGACGTAGTCCCTCTGAACGCATAGGATACGGTATTCGTCGTCCAATGTTGGATTCATTCTCAATCTTATGTACGGACCATTAATCGTTGGGTTTCGTTCCTCAACCCAACCTACAGAACTTTCTTATCTGAAACACTCCTATTTGTGCAGAATTATGCACCCGTTTCATCTTCTCGTGGCGTCACTATGTGTGAAATCGGAGGTGATCCATGAAAAACAGTGATGTGCAATTAATCCACCGGACTCTTGATGGCGACGATGCTGCCTTCACAGAGCTTGTAGAAAGATATCAAAGGCAGGTTCATGCGCTTGTTTGGCGGAAAATTGGAGATTTTCACATAGCCGAAGAGATTACGCAGGATACCTTTCTGAAAGCGTATCAGAAATTAGGCGAGCTTAAGAAACCGCAACGTTTTGTAAGCTGGCTTTATGTGATTGCTACAAACCGCTGCAGTACATGGTTGCGTAAAAAGCATCTACGTAAGCAGTTGCTGGAGGACAAGGACGTTGCACAACCTGAAGAAAAATCAACCTATTCTGAGCATGTGCTTGCGGAAAATGAGCGGATCACCGCAGAGACACAACGCAATGTCGTTAAAAAACTACTTGCGAAGCTTGGAGAAAGTGAACGCACTGTTGTGACGTTACATTACTTCGGAGAGATGTCGTGTACAGAGATTGGTGCGTTTTTAGGCGTATCGGCAAATACGGTGAAGAGCCGTCTTCACCGTGCCCAGCAGCGTTTACAGAAGGAAGAACCGATAATAAGAGAGGCTTTAGACAACTTCCAAATCTCACCAAATCTCACAGAAACCATCATGCAAGAGATTTCGCGGACCAAACCTACTGCACCGTCTGGCAGTAAACCTTTAGTGCCGTGGGCAGTTGCAGCTTCCACGTTAGTAGTTGTGTTGCTGATGCTCGGTTTTGGAAATAGCAGATACTTGCAAATGTTTCAGAAACCTTATAGTTTAGATGCAAATGCAGAGATGGTGGTTGAAATTATTGATGCTCCTATAGTCGCGAGTTTGGAATCCAAACCTGATGTGCGGACGCAAATTGGAAGTGCCAATGTACTTGATAAACGTAACAACCCTGAACAGCAACCTAACGATGCTGCCGCAGCAGTTGCAGAGACGCAAACTAACGAAATAACGGAAGATTGGACAAAATGGGAATTGCCGAAAGCGGCGAAAGCGCGTTTAGGAAGAGGTGGAATTAATGTGATGCAGTTTTCACCCGATGGCACGCTACTCGCGGTAGGTAGTAATATCGGTGTATGGCTTTACGATGCTAAAACAGGGAAAGAATTGACTATGTTTCCTGGTATGTGTCAATCCATAGCATTTTCCCCAGATAGCCGTTTTCTTGCCAATGGAGGTGGTAGGTATGGAAGCGGCGGTAGATTCCGTGGAAAGGAACTTCAACTGTGGGAAGTCGCTACTGGTCGAAAAGTGTCACTTTCTGATGCTCTTTTGCCTGCCTCAGCATTGCGGTTTTCTGAAGATGGCAAAACACTTGTCAGTTTAGGAAATTGGGGAGACTCAATTGGTCAGTTAGATATTGAAACCAAAAGGGGAAATGTGGAGGAGATCCAAGAACGATCTTGGGAAGTGATAAAGCGGCGAAGCGCCTCTGAACCTTATGCACTCACACATGATAAATTTGCTGTCGGTGGGCAGGACGGTAGGATTGAGTTGTGGGATACGACGACTGGCAAAAAATTATCTACACTCAGAGGACATGCAGAAAAGTTATCCATTCTCAAAAGAGTTTCAAGAAGACTTTTTGGAAAAATTCAAGATCCATTGCCTTTGGAGGTAGACAAGCATGTATTATCTCTGGCATTTTCGCCTGATGGTACATATCTTGCCAGTGGAAGTAGGGACACAACAGTCCTAATATCGGATACTACCAGTATTGACAAATCTATCACCCTTAGAAAACACACAGGTTGGATTAGCGTGTTGGCATTCTCTCCTGATGGAAAAATGCTTGCCAGTGGAAGTACTGATAAGACAGTACAGTTATGGGATACCGCTACGGGTAAACCTATCATAACTTTCACTGGACATTTAAACAGAATTAGGTCTTTAGCGTTTTCACCCGATGGCACAACGCTTGCCAGCGGTAGTGCCGACGGCACGGTCAGATTCTGGAATATAGAAACTGGTGCTGCATTACCGACCCGTATCACCGGACACACAGAGTGGGTGAAAGCAGTAGCTTTTTTAAAAGATAACACTACACTTGCGAGTGGGGCGATTAGTGGTATTATTTCCCTTTGGGATCTAAAAACATTGCAAAAAACTGAAGTCCAGTTGAAAAGACATCAAGATTTGTTATCTGGATTAGCTTTTTCGTCTGATGGAACACATTTAGTCAGCGTAGGTGCTGAAGGCGGTGTGATTTTTACTGATGTCCAGACGGGACATCAGTTGGCAAACTTGATAACAATGGGTGGTCCTCCTGGAGCAATTGAAATTGCTTTTTCATCTGACGGTAAAACGGTAGCTTTCAGCAGCTTCGGTAATGTTTGCGTTTGGAATAGGGAAACAGGATCTGTTCTCAGTAACCCTTTATCGGATAAAGTGGAGTTAGATCAAAACGGTGCATTGGTATTTCCACCAGGTGAACACCACGATCTCCTACTACATCAAATCCGTATGATCAGTGCTTTAGTTTTCTCACCGGACGGGAAGAAGGTTGTGAGTGGAACTGCCAGAGGACAGATTGAGATGTGGGATGTAGAAACTGGTGCTGTGTTAACTTCGCTAACAGAACAGAATCTACGGGAACCCATTGCAGCATTGTCATTCTCTTCAAATGGTGTACTGCTTGCTATAGGAAGCAATAAACGAATTCGCGTAATGGGAGGTAGTAAACTGACGCTTCTAAGGGAAATTGACGGAGGTGTTGAAACGTTAGTGTTTGCGCCAAATGATACCGTGCTTGTTAGTGGACTTAGGAACGGTGGAATTGAGTTATGGGATGTTGAATCTGGCGACAAACTCATTACACTGGATGGGCACTCAGAGCCAGTAGGAACATTAGTATTTTCACCTGATGGTAAAACACTTGTCAGCACGGGGCAGGATGGCACAATTCTTGTGTGGGATTGGGATGAAGTCCTCAAAGGCACACCCGGAACAAAAAAATAATGGGATTCAAGAAAGATGTCTGTAAATGACCATATTATGATGAAATCACTGTTATGCTAATTTCTCATGAGAGAAAATTGGAGGAAAAGAGATGCGATTTAGTGTTGTTTTTACGATTATCATTTGTGTTGTTTTGGCAGTATCAGCGATTATCTACTTAAGACTGCCTGAAATTGAGGTAGTTTTGTCATCGTCAATACCTGAACTTTCTAAATCTTCTCCACAAGTTGCGCCTAAACCTCAGGTTGATACACCTACTTCACCGAGCACGGATTCTACAAAAGAAGAAGGGCAAGCTCCTGATGATTTACAGAGTGATGTAGAATTTGATAAACAAGCACAGATCCCTCTTGACGATCTTTGGGCATCGTTCCTTTCGCAGGACACCGAAGCAGAGGATGAAGAAACGGAAGGTGAAGAAACAACAGGAAAAAAAGAGGAAACGAAAGTTGATCCTCGGACGATTGATTTTAATAGCCCGGATGCCTACGAGTTCATACGTGGGGGACTGGTAGGGAAATACGGAGATACACCAGAGGTTCAGGCTTATATGGAAGCGTGGTTAAAAAGTGTGTCGGGGCCTACGACACTTGAAGATGACATTCGTCGTGTGGAAGCAATGTATGCCATGTATCCGCATCCACAGACTTACAGATCTCTTCAATTGCTCAAGGCAGCAGCAGTTGGGGATACGGAGACATTAATGCAACACGCTGAGCCTGTGAATCATCAGACAGAAAAGTTTGCAGATGTGCTACCCTTTTTTCAAAAGAATAGTCACGCAGAAGCATTTCGTAAGCTGAGAGTAGCAGATCCGAAGCGCGCTATTGAATTCGAAAATTTTATTTTAGAACAGGCTATTGAGGATCCGTCTCTGGATATTGAGAAGATTACCCGTGCTATAGAACGTTCCTATGAAACACCTCTGGAAAGTAAGTAAACCCAATTTTGAGTACACATGTCTATTTCCGTAAATAGTAGTTGGCTCATGTAAAAGGTGTGTGCGATTTTTTTTATAGAGCGAATGGCCACAGGGGTTAAACGTTTTCATGCGCACTCATTCTTTACATGAGCCGTAGTAGTTTTGTTCATCCCGGATCCGAACTCTCATAGAAATAGTCTGACACAGGTAATCACCCAATTAACTTTGTTTGAAGTGGTAAATCGTCTGATCCGCCATACTCCGCATCCGTCAGACACACCTATACCCACAGATAACAAGCTATATGATTACGCTGTGCACTCGACTCACCTTGATCTAAGAACTTTCCATGGAAATCTAATTCTTTTGGAAAATCCCTCCAGAAGCCAGATTTATGGTATAATTCTACTAACAAAGAAATATAATCCGTTATAATTTCCCTTTAGATTTCATATTTACCAATGAATCGCTAACTCTCTTATCTAAGCGTACTTCTGTATTTGCAGAATTATGCACCCGTTGCACGCCTAAGTGGCGTCACAATTTATAAAACCAGAGTGATGCAACCGTTTCTTCCGAGGTGCCTAAATGAAAAACGACGATGTTAAGCTTATCCGACGTGTCCTTTCAGGTGATGATGACGCTTTTTCCGTGCTTGTGAGAAAATATCAGAAGCAGGTTCACGCGCTTGTGTGGCGGAAAATCGGAGATTTTCACATAGCCGAAGAGATTACGCAGGATACATTCCTGAAAGCATACAAGCGATTAGCAACCCTGAAAAAGCCGCAACGTTTCGTAGGTTGGCTTTATGTGATTGCAGCGAACCGTTGCAGCTCATGGCTGCGTAAAAAGCGTTTGCACACACAATCGTTGGATCATCTGGAGCAAGCAGACAAGGAGCAGTTGGAAAAGACTGCGTACTCCGAATATGTTGTTGAAGAAAACGAGCGCATATCTGGACAAGCAAAACGCGATGTTGTCAAGAAACTACTTGCAAAGCTTGGAGAAAGTGAACGTACTATCATGACACTACATTACTTCGGAGAGATGTCGTGTACAGAGATAGGTGCGTTTTTAGGTGTATCGGCAATACAGTGAAGAGTCGGCTTCGGCGTGCTCAGCAGCGTTTGAAGAAGGAAAAACCGATGATAAGAGAGGCGTTGGACAATTTCAAAATCTCACCGAATCTTACGGAAACCATCATGTGTGAGATTTCGCGGACCAAACCTGCCGCACCTTCCGGTGGTAAACCTTTAGTGCCGTGGGCAGTTGCAGCTTCTGCGTTGGTAGTCGTATTACTCATGCTCGGTTTTGGAAATAGCAAATACTTGCAAATGTTTCAGCAGCCTTACAGTTTTGATGCTACCGCAGAGATGTCGGTTGAAATTATTGATGCTCCTATAGTCGCGAACTTGGAATCGAAACCTGATGTGCGGACACAAATAGAAAACGTCAATGCACTGGATAAACAAAATAACCCGGATCTGCAACCTAATGACGCTTTTGCAGCAGTTGCAGAAGCACAAGGAGACGAAATAGTGGAAGATTTCACAAAATGGGAACTGCCAAAGGCGGCGAAAGCGCGTTTGGGTAAGGGTGGAATTAATGTCATGCAATTCTCACTAGATGGTAGGCAGCTCGCGGTAGGCAGCGATATCGGTGCGTGGCTTTATGATGTGAAAACGGGTAAAGAAGTATCCATGTTCCCCGGTAAGTACGAATCCATCGCATTTTCTCCAGACGGACGCTTCCTTGCAGGCAGTATTGGCGGTTCTCGCAGAAAGGGACACCGGTTGTTCGCAGTGGGACTCCAGTTGCGGGAAGTAGCTACCGGTCAGAAAATGCAACTCACTCGTTTTTTGCCGAATGCCTCAGTATTGCGGTTCTCTGCAGATGGCAAAACACTTTTTGCTTTGGGTGACACAGGACACACATTCAGCCAGCTGGATGTTGAAACCGGCAAAGGAATGTGGAAGCGTATTGAAGAACAGCCAGGGACGCACCCTGATCCTGGATGCTATGCGCTCACACATGATAAATTTGCAATTGGCGTAGGAACCAGGATTGAATTGTGGGACACAACAACCAGAAAAATACTGTTTACACTCAAGGGAAACATATCTCTTTTAGCCTTGGAATTTTCACCTGATGGCACCCGTCTTGCGAGTGCAGGTAAAAATAATGATGAAACAATCCCATTACAATTATGGGATATCAACAGCAAGGAATCTATTCTCCTTGACAAACACACGAGGTGGGTCAACGCGTTAGCATTCTCATCGGATGGAAAAATGCTTGCCAGCGGGGGGCATGATGAGACAGTGCAATTGTGGGATGTCGCCACTGGTGAGCCCATCACCACTTTCACAGGTCATACGGGCGGCATCAATGCTTTAACCTTTTCACCAGATAATCACACACTTGCCGGTGGAACTACAATGGGCACAGTCCGATTTTGGAATATCAAAAATGAGAATCTATTACCCACACGCATCACCGGACACACAATGGGGGTGGAAGCAGCAACTTTCTTTAAAGATAACACCACGCTTGTGAGTATCGCTTATGATGAGGTAATTAGCCTTTGGGATGTGATGAAAACACCACAAAAAACAGGTTCAAATGCAATACAAAAAATCGGTATCTACCCAGAAAGACGTCAACATGGGTTATCGTTTTCAGCGTTTTCGCCTGATGGGACAAAGTTCGTCAGTTTTCGTGAAAAAGGTAATAGAGCCTTCCCACATGCACCTATAAGGTGGACTGAGCCGCTGGTTCGTCTGAGTGATGTTAGGACGGGCCGTGAGTTGCAGACTTTGGGTGCGAAAAAAGGATTTTTTTCACCCGTGACTTTTTCACCTGATGGAAAAACGGTGGCATTCAGCAATTCTGGTAAGATTCGTCTATGGAATACAGAGACAGGTGAGACTTCTGATATATCTCTCCCTGATATCTCTCCCTCATATCAGAACGTTAAGCGCAAGCGCAAACGCAAGTTTAAGTCTACAATCAGCGCTTTAGTTTTTTCACCAGACGGCAAAAAACTTGTCAGTGGAACCGAGGACGGAAAAGTGCAGATGTGGGATGCGAAAACTGGAGTTCCGTTAGCACTTCTCTTTACGGGAGAGGAACCGGTATTCAGTGGCAAAACTGATAACAGGGGCATCCTTTATAAGGAAAGCATTGAAACATTGGCATTCTCGCCAAATGGCAATTTGCTTGTTGTGGCAACTCATAAACAAATCCGTTTGATTGAGATTAAGGAACAGATCACTTTTAAGGAAGTGCCCCAGGATGCCAAAACGTTTATTGTTGAAGTGTTTGTATTTTCACCAGACAATCGCATCCTTGTTGCGGGACTTAATTATGGTGGAATTGAGTTATGGGGCACGGAAACAGGAGACAAACTCACTACACTTGATGGACACACGGCGACAGTGCAGACGTTGGTGTTCTCACCTGATGGCAAAACACTTATGAGTACAGGGCAAGATGGCGCAATTCTTCTGTGGGATTGGGATGAAGTTCTCAAGGGTTCGGATCAATAAGAAAATAGGTAAGGCATCAACGTTCAGATTCCAGCCACTTCTGAACACGCGCCAACTTGTCAGCGGCGATGTGCGCAACGTTGGCATCTGTTGGAAAGTCCCCGTTTTCTACCTCTTGTTTATATTCCGATATCGCCTCAAAGGTGAGTTGGTTGTAATCCTGATAACGTTTGGCGTGTTTGAAAGGGGTACCTATCCCCAAAATATCGTTGATAACAAGCACCTGTCCACTACAGTATCTACCTGCCCCGATACCGATGGTGGGAATGTCAAGGGTGTCCGTGATGATTTGGCTTACCTCTTCAGTGATTTTCTCAAGTACGATGAGTTTTGCGCCCGCATCTGCAAGTGCCGATGCGGTTTGAATGAGTTCCTTCGCTTTGCTAACCGTTTTGCCGTGCGTTGCTGCTTTCGTGCCGTGTATTTGCGGGTTGTGTCCAATGTGTGCGCAGACCTCTATTCCTTGCTCGGTGAGTGCGGTAACAATAGGGACTTTCTCCGTTCCACCTTCCAACTTTACACCATCAGCACCATTGTCTAAGAAAAGATTTGCATTCGCAACGGCTTGCTTTGCATTGCGGTCAGATGCATAAGGCATATCAATGAGGAGATAGGCATTTGTGACACCGCGACGGACTGCTTTGAGGTGATGTAGCATATCTGCCATCGTTACCTCCATTTCGCTTTTGTAACCGAGGATGTTTGTGCCAACGCTATCGCCGACAAAAACGATGTCAATACCTGCTTCGTCCTGCATGCAAGCGGTGGGGTAATCGTAGCAGGTTAGCACGGTGATGGGTTGCTTTTGCTGTTTTTTAGTGTAGAGATAGGTGATGTCTTTTTTCATTGTTTATATTAAAATCTAAATATGTGAGCAACTTTGGTAGGTTCGGTTTCCCAACTGAACCGGTGTTTATACAGTTTCTTAGGTGCGGTTAGGAAACCTTACCTCTGGCAACCGCGCCTACAACGAGTGAATAGACAAAATCGTTAAGCCAAGACCTCTGCAACTGTTTCTCCGATGGTGGTGAGGTCATCTGCAACAGCAATTCCAGCATCTTTCAGTGACGCAATTTTATCGGCAGCAGTGCCTTTCCCACCTGAGATAATTGCACCTGCATGTCCCATCCGTTTGCCGGGAGGGGCAGTCTGTCCTGCGATAAAACCGACCACGGATTTTGTCATTTCGTTTTTTACGAAATGTGCAGCTTTTTCCTCTGCCGTGCCACCGATTTCTCCAATTAAGACAACGGCATGTGTGTCATCGTCTTCCTCAAAAAGTTTGAGAACATCAACGAAGTTTGTCCCGATTACTGGATCGCCACCGATACCGACACAGGTAGATTGTCCAATACCGAGTTGTTTGAGTTGGTAGGCGGCCTCATAAGTTAACGTTCCACTTCGTGAGACAATGCCGACATTACCGGAGGTATAAGCAAACGCTGGCATCACACCGATTTTACATTCGCCAGGTGTGATGATGCCCGGACAGTTCGGACCGATTAACCGAGTCTGTTTGCCCTGAAGAAATGCTTTCGCTTTCACCATGTCAAGGACAGGGATATGTTCGGAAATACAGATGATTAGTTCAATGCCAGCATCGGCAGCTTCCATGATGGAGTCAGCGGCGTTGAAGCGCGCAGGGACAAAGATCAGAGAAGTATCTGCGCCTGTTTCTGCAACGCCCTCCGCTACGGTGTCAAATACAGGGATGCCGTTTACGTCTGTTCCGCCTCTACCGGGAACTGCGCCAGCAACAATTTGCGTGCCGTAATCCACACACTGTTCTGTGTGAAAACGTCCAGAACGTCCTGTTATTCCTTGAACAATTACTTTTGTGTTTTTATGGACGAGTATACTCATATTTTTATTCAATTCAGCGTTAATTCAATACGTATTGTAGCGCAAACTGTCAGTTTGTGCATTCACAGACACAATCTAACAGATTGTGCTACAAAAGATAGCAATTTGGGGTATAATAACGAACTTGATACATTTAGCAGTTATCTTTTCGCTTTTAATTTTGCCCAAGCCGTGGTCAGTTTTGCTTGGGGAGAGACCGCTGCAAAACCGAGTGCGATAGATAATCCACTGTTTGCAATTGTTTTTACATCATTGTCTGGGAGGGCGACATTGAAAAACGCGATCTCATCAATGAGACCTGTGAAAGCCTCCTGCTTGTCGTTTCTTGAGCCGATATATTTAGGTCCCGTTTTAAATGCGCCTGCGGCAGCGTTAGATGCTTCTAACTTACCATCAACATAGACCTTTACTGTTTTACCGTCATAAGTCCCCGCAATATGATGCCACTTATCATCATTCAACAAAGTTGTAGACCACGTATTATGGGGAATCGGTTGTGCACACTGTCCAGCGAAATTTAATTTGTGGTTCTGTAATGTAAAGATAACATCACCACAGGGCCCTACGATGATGTCAGACCATGCAGGCGCTGCAGGCGTTTTAATCAAAGCGACGATTGACACTTTATCCTCATAGTCAGCAAAATCGCCGACAGCAACATGCGCACCACCCGCAAACTTTAAGGCTTGGCCGTACTTGCCAGCGACCCATTCGGCATCAACAACCTCTCCGTGATTACTATTCTTGGAAGTATCTTTTGCTGTCTCCCCATTGCCTTCATCAAATAACCATATTCCCAAAGCTGCGTCTGAATCAAGGGCAGAACTTAGACCTGGGATCATGAAACAGAGGCAGATCAATGTTATGTATACCAAAATTGCTTTTTTAAATTGGATGACTCTCACTTTTTACCTCCATTTGTGGATGTGCGGTTTATGGTGAATTATAAAATATTTGATACCTCTTCTGTAAGAGCGATCTCTGAATCACGACTAATACTTGATAATCGGGAATCGGAGTTCCCTCCTACAAATTCAAATGTCAAGTTAATTGTAAAATCCACTATAATTACGCTAATTTCATTGGTATTGAAATTAAGGAGGACTTATATCATGGTTCAATAACGAGATAGCTAACGCTCTTTGCCTCCATCTTAATTGGAATCTCAATGTTGTAGTTTCGGTCGATTTTGTAATGTTTAGGTTCTCCTTCTTTTTCACGAATCTTGGCGGTTTCAGATAATCCAGTATAATAGACTGGTAATTTCAAAGTGATCTGTTGTTCTGTCCGCGTGGGATTATAGAGCATCGCGAGTCCACAGGGATTGATTTGTGGGTTGGTATGTAGCACACAATCAATGGAACGTCCATCTGGTCGTCTAACGTGAATTACGTCAGACTCTAATATTGTACGATACTTTTTGAAAAAGTCAACCCATTTCTTAACGACTGCTTTCGTCTGTTCCGTATCAAAAAGCCGAGGACCGCGATAGCACGCAATCACACCACTGCCGAAGTTCTGTGCAAGATGTGATTCGTAGTCGTCAAGGTGCTCACAAAGCGGCTCAAATGTTGCGGCTTGTCCACCACCGTGATACTCCACCAATGGCACGAACATCCAACCCATACTCGGTGTCTTTTCAAAAGTGGCATCATAGATATTTTGTCGAGCAATCAGAATTTGCCGTTCGCGTGGCAAGCTAAAATTCGTTTCGCGATAGCCCATACCACATTTGTTTGAACCGTTGAGGTAATAATTATCTGGCGAATTGATATAGATACCGCGTTTTCGGCATTCGTGGTAAAAATTAACGCACGCTTCCCACTGACGCAACTGCGAATCCGCCAAGCCGTTATGGTGTTCGTGTTTCGTTGAGGCACAGACATCACCGTGATAGGGACCATCTGTCTCTATGATATCCATTCCGGTAGCATCCATGAAATTCAGCACTCGTTGGACATAACCGTCTCCCCATGCGCTTGCAAGACAAGCACTCTGTCCGAACCTACTTCCCGGCTGCCCCGTGTCTGGGTCAATACAGTTAAATTCTTCACCCACACCCCGCGAAGCACACATCAACGTATAACCACCGAGTTGAATACCTTTGCTATGTGCATAATCTGCTAATTCTTTCATTGTTGCGATATATTCTGGGTCTTCGCTCTCAATATTGTATCCACTGCCAAAGGTCATAATCACCATCTCAAATCCGACTTCTGCACACTGATCAATCGCCAAACGGACAGCGTCCGGTTCGGCACTCCGAACGTGCATGAGGATTGGGTTCTCCGTGACCTGTGGTGCGACAGTGCGATACATCTTGCGACGTGTGAGTCCTTTTCGTTCGCGGTCATCGCTATCGTGCAGAATCTCAAAGGTGCGAAAACTCTTGAAAGTTTCCCCTGCTTGAAGAAGCACCCCTGGACCGAGTGGATAGTGACTTGTCATCAACAGCGGCATCTGATAGCGATAATCCACTTGTGTCAGGTAATCCACGTCTTGTCCCCACTGTGTCGTTTCCATTCTACTAAAGGCATAATCGCTTTCTACATGTAGCCGGTGTTTTTCCTGTTCGTTGACGGCAAGGATTTCACAGTTTAAGGCATCCAATTGAATCGGTTTTTGACCGTCATTGCGAATAGTGATCCACTTGGACAGTACCGGAATGCCTTGGTATAGTTCATAATGCACACATACCTGAAGGGAGTCAACGGATGACGGCGATGAGAATTCAACCGTCAGTATTACCCCCTCTGGCGGATAGACTGATGGTGTTGTAGAACGTCTGCGTCCCCACGGATATGGTGCCTCAGGTTCACCGACTCTATATTCGCGAAATTGAAATGCGTTCTCGTCACTGGTCAAGTCTGCAATCCACTCGTCGTCAAGATAGGCGTAGTCGGGCTGTCCTTTCAAGCCACCTACCTCAAATTCCTGTCCGTTAATTGTCAGTACTGCCTCTGGTTTGATGCCACGCAGCAGACTGTTACCGGTTATTTGATTGGTATAATCAACTGTTGCGAAATTCGGTGTGGTGACGAACTTTCGCTGAATGAGTCCATTACCGAGAATAAGCTGGTTGTCCGTTTCTTGGACTGTAGCGGGTTGGCTATAGGGTTGGACTAACCAATCGTTTTGTTGTGATGTGTAGTGCATGTTAAATCTTCTCAAGGTGTAAGTTTTTGTCGTTGTAATTAGGACGTTTTGCACGTCACAAGTGACGTGCTGAAGTCAATCAGGACGAGAATTGTGACGTGATTTTAAGTTTTTTATATTACCTTCTCTTTGTTCTGTGGACAATTTGAATATTTAACGTGAGTTTGATAAATAGTATTAGAAATTACATATCATTGGCAACTGATAGTCATTTTCTTTAAGTTCTTTATGTTTAAGTGAAGGTTTTTTCTGTAGACAGGTATAAGCGATCAAGGCAGCAACTGCATTCACTTGAAAGTTAACAGGACTTCTATGGCGTGTGTGTTGTATCTCTGTCTGACTTTTAAGTTCTTTATTCACCGACTCAATAAGCATGCGTTTTTTTAGAAGTGCTGCATCAGCATCAGACAAAGGTTCAGGTTTCATATTCTTACGCACCTTGTAAATGAGCGTCACACCGTCTTCTTGGAGTCTCTCCCGCAGATTTTTGTTGATATACCCTTTATCGGCAAATAGTTTGCCAAAGAGCCCTTGACACAACTGTGGCACGGTTCGCCTGTCATCTACGTTTCCCGCTGTCACCATAGCGGACAAGAGTTCACCTTGGTCGTTGATGACGAGATGTAGTTTAAACCCATAGAACCATCCCATAGAGGTTTTAGAACGCTCCGCATAATCAATGAAGACGCGATGCGCTGAAATCCGGCGATTGTGGCAGACCGGCAGCGGTGTTGAGTCTATGAAGGAAATGCCACGACACTTACCGAAACGGGTGTTGAGAAAAATAGACAACAAAACCAATACCTCTTGTGAGAGCTGCACAAAACGACTATAGCTGACAAGGTTCGGAAACGCCCAACGCAGATGGAAACAGACATAATCCTGATAATACGCTTTAAAGTTTTTATACTGCTTCTGATGAAAAAGCACAAGTATCGTCATGACTTCGCTCGGATGAAGGCGCCGGGGTCTGCCCCGTGTGTTGTTTGTTCCGGGTATGTCCGGCAACTGGTATTGTGCTTGATATTGTTCATACGTAAGAAAAAAGTCGTCAATTTCACAGAAAAGTGTTATGATATCCATCAGAGAACTCCTTTGTAAGTATAATGGTATACTTCATCATAACAAAGGGGTTCTCTATTTACCAGTTTTTAATTATCAAACTCACGTAATATTTACGTCAATGTTTTATCATGTAATAATAATTATTACATGAATTAAGTATGGTTGTCAAGTAAAATTTTATTGTCCGTTTCTTAGGCTTAAGCGGGTTGACAAAAGGACTGAGCTAACCAATCGGTTGATTGTGATGTATCCTGTGTATCAAGTCCTTCTCATATTTTATGTTTGCGGATTCATTTCCTTAAATTGATACCTATGAATAGAGCAAAGTGAACCCAATAAAATCCTGCATAATCTCGCGATAGTCGACATAGTAGAGGTGATAGGTTCACTTTGATGTTCATGGATTATTCCACTTTATTTGGATCAATATAATCAGATGATCCATCAGGATTTAGAGGAGCCTCTCTGGCTTTTTTCAAAGCATCTTCACATGCATGCAATATCTTCAGTCCTTCGCCATTAAAAATATCAGGTTGTCCTGGAAGGTCATTTAATATTTCAAAAATCATTCCAACCTGTAATGGAGTGCCACTTAACTTTACACCTTCTAAACGAACGTTTCCCTTTCCTTTCGGATCTTGTATACAAGCACTTAAATGTAAGGTGACTTCTTTTTTCATAATTTATTCTATGCTCCTTTTGTTATTGGTGCGCGGGTTTAAAGTCTCCGCGCAAGACGGTTGGAGTTTACGATTTCGAATTTGAGGTTTTGCCACATTTGTTCACCTTGTACGAAGTTTTCTAACTTCCTCAAGTTTAATAGTATCAAATTCAGCAACAATTTCTTTACATACTTGGTCTAATTCATCAATAGGGTAAACATACACTTGTATTCTTGGATAATAATATCCTGGATGTTTTTTATGGAAAGGTTTCCATACATCATTAAAATGATTATTTTCTATTTTTTCTAAAAACATAGTACTAATTGATGCCGAGCCAGTGCTTATACCACCCTTACGCGTAATGGCAAACATAGAAACATCAATATTATATTTCCATATCCCTGGGTAGTCATCTGCTACAATTTGAACATCTTTCAAACTACGCAGTTCTCTATTTATGTAAGATTGAATCGCTGCTTTAGAAATTTCTGATACAGAATTTTTATTTATACCTACACTTACAGAAACCTTAAATTTCTCAATATCAGGTGCGTAGGCATTGCTTACAAACCCAACTATGAATATAAGGAAAAAGAGTGTTAAAAGTTGTTTCATTTTATCCTTCCTTTGTTAGTGCACAGGTTTAACGTCTTCCGCAGGTTATTCCGGCAAGTTATTATTTCTCCGAGTTCGGCGATTCAGTTAAAAGTGATAGTTCTTCATCAACGAGTTCCATTTATAATATCGCTTACCTTCACATCGAGGCATGCCAAGTCGTTCTCTAAATTATTCAGGACAGATAGGACATAACCAAATCGGTACAAAGCGCGATCTAAGGTTCTCATATCAACTTTGTTATCTTTGACAACTTTACGACAAAATTCCACATAAGACTCCCAGACACTTTCCTCTTGTGGTTCTCCTATAGCCCGTAAAGCATGTTGATCATAAATTGGGTAGTCGTCCTTATGATATAGGTGCAGAATTGCTGAACCGATTGACACCTATGGTGCGGTTAGGAAATCACACTTACCAGGGAATTGTGTAAGTTTTAGTTACTAATAATGTTCCTGATTCACATTTATCTCAATCCATGAATCCCAGCCGTATCGTTTTGCCATGTCTTGAGCATAAGTTTTCGCTTTCTCTGTATGTTTTTCCAAAACGTGTGCATTTATATCTTTCCCATACTGCATGTATAACAGGATTGTCTTACCATCATTTTCAGGAATAAATACTGTATCAATTTGCGTGTTTGTGAAATGCATAAAGGAATTGAGAAAAACTGCAAACCATTCTAAACGAGATGGGGCGTATTCTTCAAATCCTGGTGCTTTTTCTGACATCGTTAATCTCCTATTTCAAAATTATATTCAAAATTAAAGTGACAATTACAGCAAGAATTCCAATGCCGCAGGTTATAATGAGATTTGTCATTGTCCGTAGGGTATTTCTTATCTCTTTAGTATCATCTTTTAGGTCTGTTTTAACTTCTCTGATGTCTTTTTCAAGGTCTGTTTTGACTTGCATAATGTCGCTTTTGAGATCAGTTTTTACTTCTATAATCCGATCTTCAAGACGCGACTCAATTTTAACTAACTCTCTGTCAGTCTGTTCTTTGTGATTGGTAACGTTTTTTAGAATGCTAAGAATTTCATCTTTGTTAGAATCTGTCATGGTATTTTCCTGTCCTGGAGGTTTTGACTTGTTTTAGGACGTGTGGACATTTTAGGATCCGTCACTGCGTTCCTTTTTAAGTTTTTCTATCTCTTGTTGCAATGCCTCAATACGTTGGTCTTGTTGTGTGCGCATCTCTTTTGCTTGTCTTGCGACAAGGATTTGCGGCAATCCTACAGCTACAGCGATTAAAGCCACCAATGCAATCACAAATCCATAGACCTGTGTTAATCGTCCCTTTACGCTATTGATCCGTTCACCTACAACGTTAATTTGACCGGTTAACCTTTCATCTAAAGCCTTGATTTGACCAGTTAACTTTACGTCTAAAGCGTTGATTTTTAGATCGACATATTCCTTAATGCGATTTTCAGATGCTTGAATCAGTTTATCTATATTTTCAAGATCGGATTGTGAGAGTTCTGCAAATGCGTTAGTGGTTAGGATTAGGAAACAGATTGAGAGAAGTAAAACTTTCTTTTTCATTGCTCTCTCCTTTAGTCCATATCGTAAACCCAAACTAACAATTTGTGGGACAACAGCCAAATATATACTGCTATGTCCACATTATATTGTAAGGTCGCGATTCGGAGATCGCTCCTACAGAAATCTTGTATGCTTTAGATATTGTAGGAGGGAACTCCGATTCCCGACTATTGCTGATACCTATAATTTTAGAATGGACACTCCATACGTTGAATTAACGTTATAAATTATAGTTTATGTTAGTATGCGCGGGCAAAGATTGTGATCTCTTTTGCTTGCGTACCGCAGACAATACACGCCCCATCGGAATCAGGTTGCGCCATCGGGATACATCGGATAGTCGCTTGTGTCTCTTCTTTGACCTTATCTTCACATTCAGCATTTCCACACCACCATGCGCGTGCAAACCCAGTTTCAACGATCCCTTTAAATTCATCGTAATCTGTCGGTTCAAAGGTGTTTGCGTCTCGGAATTCTGTGGCACGTTTGAGCATATTTGCTTGGATTGTGTCAAGCATTTGCGTTGCGGTCTCAGCAACATCGGCAATTGGGACAAAGGTTTTGCCTTCTTTGCCGGGAATGTCTCGTCTGGCAAAGACAACCTGTTCATTTTCAATGTCGCGGGGACCGATTTCTATACGCAAAGGCACACCTTTGAGTTCCCATTCGTTGAATCGCCAACCGGGGGAGTACTCATAGCGGTCATCAACATGGTAGCGGATATCGCCTAAAGTTTCACAGATAGCATCAACAGTTTGCGTTACAATCTGTTTCGCTTCATCTTTGTTTTTTGGAATAATCGGCACGATGACAAGTTGCGTGGGGGCAAGCCGTGGGGGTAGTACCAAACCTTGATCGTCTCCGTGTGCCATAATAATCGCGCCAATCATTCGGGTGCTAACACCCCAACTGGTTGTCCAGCAGTGCTGTTGTTTCTGGTTTGCATCAAGATATTGGACATCAAATGCCTTAGCAAAATTTTGTCCGAGATCGTGTGATGTGCCTGCTTGGAGTGCGCGCTTATCACCCATCATCGCTTCAATCGTATAGGAAGTTAAGGCACCGGGAAATTTTTCGCTATCGCTCTTACGACCAGGAATTACCGGAATTGCTGCTTCGTTGACAGCAAAGTCGGTATAGATGTCAAGGATGCGGAGCGTTTCCTCTATTGCTTCTTCATGCGTTGCGTGTGCAGTATGTCCCTCTTGCCAGAAAAACTCCATTGTTCGGAGGAAAAGGCGGGGACGCAATTCCCATCGCACCACGTTTGCCCACTGGTTGATAAGCACGGGTAGGTCTCGATAAGACTGAATCCACTGGCTATACATATAGCCGATGATGGTTTCAGATGTCGGACGCACAACGAGCGGCTCTTCCAACTTTTTACCGCCGCCGTGGGTGACAACAGCGAGCTCAGGTTTGAAACCTTCTACGTGTTCTGCTTCTTTCTCAATGAAACTCATCGGGATGAAAAGCGGAAAGGCAGCGTTTTGGTGTCCTGTCGCTTTGAATCGGACATCAAGTTGTTCTTTGACATTTTCCCATAACGCATAGCCGTAAGGACGCACCACCATGCATCCACGCACGGGGGCGTAATCTGCCATCTCTGCTTGGCGGATGACTTGCGTATACCATTTTGAGTAGTCTTCACTACGAGGTGTAATTTTATCAAACATAATTTAGTTATCAGTTTTCGGCTATCAGTTTTCAGTCTGCCGATAGCGAGATTGAGGCAAGTGTTATGCCAATTAGGATTTGTCAGTTAATGCTGTGATGCCGGGCAATGGTTTTCCCTCTAAAAACTCCAATGATGCTCCACCACCAGTAGAAACATGTGTAATTCTATCAGATACACCAGCTTGTTGTATCGCTGCAACGCAGTCACCACCGCCGATGATACTTACCGATTCGGAAGCAGCAATCTGCTGCGCAACTGCGATTGTGCCTTTCGCAAACTTTTCAAATTCATAGACACCTAAAGGACCGTTCCACACCAATGTTTTTGCAGAAGCAATTTGTTCACCAAATACAGCAACAGTTTTGGGTCCAATATCCAATCCTTGCCACCCATCAGGAATAGCTACTTCATCTATAATCTGAGATTCGGTTTCAGGGTCAAACGTCTGTCCTACAACGTGATCAGCGGGTAAAAGAACGGTATTTGAAAAACCTTCTTTCTTGATAAGTGATGCTGCTACGTCAAGTTTCTCCGTTTCAACGAGCGAGTTGCCGATGGGAACGCCCATCGCAGCAAGAAACGTGTAAGCCATACCACCACCGATGAGTAGATTATCAACTTTTCCTAATAGATTCTCAATTAGTGTGATTTTGTCAGATATTTTTGCACCACCAAGAATTGCTATGTATGGACGTTCAGGGTTCTCAAGACTCATGCTAAGATAATGAATTTCGCGTGCCATGAGTAAACCTGAGACACACGTTGTCAGATAGTGTGTTATGCCTTCAGTTGAGGCATGCGCACGATGGGCAGTGCCAAAAGCATCGTTAACATAAACATCTGCAAGTGAGGCGAGTTGCTTTGCAAACTCAGGATCGTTATCTGTTTCTTCTGCGTAAAACCGCACGTTTTCAAGGAGTAGAATCTCACCATCTTCCAATGTCTCAACGGCATTTTGAACCTCTTCCCCGATGCAATCGTTAACATGTGCAATACGTTTTCCGAGTTTCTGGCTAAGTGCTATAGCGATTGGTGCAGTAGAAAGTTCCTCTCGGTCAGAAGGGGAACCAGTTGGTCTGCCTAAGTGCGTAACGAGAATGATTTTTGCATTCCGATGAATGAGGTCTAATAGGGTAGGCAAAGCAGCAGTAATACGGGTTTCATCTGTGATTTTTCTGTCTTTCAGGGGGACGTTAAAGTCCACGCGCACCAAAACCCGTTTTCCATTTACGTCTATATCTGCTAATTCAAGTTTTGCCATTTGTCTCTTTTCTGCGTCTAAAAGTAGACTTATGCGGTGTTTGCTGCGGTTACCGCAAGTTCCGCTGCTTCAGAAAGCCCTTCTGCAAGTTGAAGGTTTAAATCAGATTCGGCAATAATTTGTTTGCCGAGTTCCACGTTTGTACCTTCTAACCGAACCACAAGCGGAACGTTGAGCTGTACCTGCTTTGCTGCCTCAACAATCCCGGTAGCGATGGTGTCGCATTTCATGATACCACCAAAGATATTAACGAGAACTGCTTTCACGTTTTCATCAGCGAGGATAAGGCGAAAAGCGTGTGCCACAGCCTCAACAGATGCGCCTCCACCGACATCAAGAAAGTTTGCCGGTTCACCACCTTTTTGCTTGATAATATCCATCGTTGCCATAGCCAATCCCGCGCCGTTCACCATACAACCGATATTACCGTCAAGACGGATGTAACTCAACCCAGATTCGCTTGCTTCTAATTCGCTTGGGTCTTCCTCATTCGGATCGCGCATCGCAGCAATATCAGGATTTCGCCAAAGAGAGTTGTCGTCAAGGTTGACTTTAGAATCAAGCGCAACGATTTCTAAGTCATCATCCTCACCTACAATTGTCAACGGATTAATTTCTATCAGCGAACAATCACATTCAACAAACGCATTGTAAAGACAGGTAATCAATTCAATGGCACTTGGAATTAGCTGACGATAGGTTGTGTTAGTGATCAGTTTGTATGCAAACTCCCGTGCTTGAAACTCAGTTAACCCAAAGGCAGGATGAATCTGTGTTCTAATAATCTTTTCGGGGGTCTGTGCTGCAACTTCTTCTATATTGATGCCGCCCTCTTCACTTCCAATCAGGGTGAGTTGTGATGTCTCTCGGTCAAGTAAAATGGCGAGATAGAATTCTTTTTGTATCTTTGCAGCTTGGACAATAAGAACTTTTTTGACAAGTTTTCCTTCGGACCCCGTCTGCGGTGTCACGAGTTGCATTCCGAGCATATTTGTGGCGAGTTGTTTTACTTCAGCGATGGAGTTTGCGAGTTTGACACCACCACCTTTTCCGCGCCCGCCTGCGTGGATTTGGGCTTTGACAACGTATTTAGGGCAATTAATTGTTTTCGCGATGGCTTCCGCTTCTTCAGGTGTCTCGGCAACTTTGCCGGGGAGTGTGTTAACACCGAAGGATTCTAAAATCTCTTTGGCTTGATATTCGTGTATATTCATCTTTTATGTTTATGTCTGTATGAGGTAGGTTTTAAGGTTAAAATATTTAAAAATTATACTATACTTGACTGATAATTGCAAGGTTTGATTATGGTTGAATGGATGAAGGAAGTTCTTGCACAACAGGAATCACATAACTGCGAATAGTTAATCCATCAAATGTTTCAGTTTCTATCCGTGGTTCCGATGCCTTACGGCGATCAAATACGACATAATATCCCTCTACCGCCTTTTCTGATTTAACGTAGGCAGCGAGCTGCGCTTTGCCTGTCTGATAGCGAGTATCTCCGCCCCATATTTTTGTCTCAACGATATATTTTTGTTGGTTGTGGAGAATTAGGATATCCATTCTACCGCGCCCCGTTTGAACCTCAAGGTACATAGTTCCACCTACAATCTGAACAAATTGGCTCAGATAAGCGAAAAGAAGATACTGACCAACGTATTCTTGTGGTGTCTCTGGAACTTGTAAAATCCTGAAACCTGCACGTGCGATAAAATCTCGGAAATTGTCAAGGAGTGCCTCCATCTGAATATGCCCATCCGGTGTAAGATAGTCTTGAAATTCAGGACGATTGTCATCTGTTAGGTATTCCTGTTCAAGGCTATTTACAAGCGGTTTAAACGCCCGTATAATACGATACTGATAAATAGGGTTGACAATTTCGCACATCCCATCAGCCCCTTCAGCAATAACACCATACATTGCGAGTTCACTTATTAAATCACTATCCAAGATGAATTCCACACCTTCATCGTAGGAAGCGATCTTCATGAGAAGTGATTCAAACCGTCGATCTCTACGGATATTAGTTATGAGATGATCAATATTCGTGTTTCGTTCGCGAAGGAGTTTTACGTGTGCTTTTGAAAAGTGATCCATTGTAATCGGTTCACTTTTCGGGATATCCATTTCTTCTGTCAGAATTTGTGCAAATCGGTTGACAAGTACGGGTTGTCCTGCAGTCTGTTTGTGGATTGATTCAATAACTTCAGGGGCAAAGGGTTGTCCAACTTCGTCCGTATATTGTGAAAGAAGTTCCTGTACCTGCGCAAGTGTGAAATTGGGCAATTTAAATTCGTCTTGGATATTAAATGGAGATATTGAACGATCATAATTCAGTTGTGTGATATTTTTAACACCGACAATGCTAACACTATAAGGACATCGTTTTTTATCAGAAAGGTAGATTTGGCGGAGTGTATGTAGAAATCCTCGTAAGGCTGGTGGTGGGATAGCATCAAACTCGTCAATAATCATGACAAACCGCTGCTTTTCCAACAAACTTCCAAAGGTTTCAAAAAACTCTAACATTGAAACAGAATCGGTTATTTGTGCACTTACTAAAAATTGGTTGAGTTCTTCAGGAAGATTTTGTCCTCGTTTTTGGTATACGTCCTTAATTTTTTTACAAATTTCTTTGTAGAGGGAATTATAAAAAATATCAGCATTACTGTCTACGTACATCTCAAAATTCAGTTGTATTGGAAAATATCCATTCTCTTTGTCTTCAAGTGCGTCAAGTGCGTTTCGAAAAAGCGTAGTCTTACCTGTCTGGCGCGGGGCAAAGAGGACTATGTATCTTCCCTTTTCCAACCGATCAACAAAATCCGCAAGTTCTTCCGTTCGGGCGACAACGTAGTTATCCTCAGGGTACACGGGACCACGGGTTTCAAACCATCGCATTTGTCTATTCTCCTTAAGTCGTTGAAGAAATTATATCAGATTGCAGGGTAGAAATCTATAAGAAAAGAGGCGTGTTTGAGAGGTCCGACGATAAATCATAGTCTTCTGCTTTCACAGCAGACTTATCATCCTCAAGACGTTCAAGCAAGGTTTGGATGGTTTCATTAAAAATGGGATGGGCAGCATCTGGAGCGATTTCAGCTAATGGAACAAGCACGAAACGACGAAGATGCATCTCTGGATGGGGGATAATAAGGTTAGGATCCCGCAGGCATATATCACTATAGATTAAAATATCCAGGTCGATTTCTCGTGGGCCCCAACGGGTGCGGTGTTGTCTACCGACAGTGGTTTCTATTTCTTTTAAGATATGCAGCAAGGTATGAGGGGAAAGGCAAGTTTTGATGGCAATAACACCGTTCAGAAAGTTTGCCTGTGCCTCATATCCGACAGGAACTGTTTCGTAAAGGGAGGAAATCTTTTGTAAAGTGATTTCCTCCACTTCTGCTAAGACCTGGATGGCGTTTTGGATGTACGCGAATCTATCGCCGATGTTGCTGCCGAAGCCGATATATGCTAAGTGCACAAGGTTTTCAAATGGTAAGAACAGAACTGTGGCACTAACTACTAACCGGTAAATTTCCGAATAGCGATAGAGGTGTTGTGTCCACCGAAGCCGAATGCATTGGAAAGGGCAACCTCAATTTTTGTATCCCGACTCTCATTTGGCACATAGTCCAAGTCACATTCTTCATCTGGTACTTCGTAGTTGATAGTTGGGGGGACAAAGCCTTTTTCCATTCCACCTAAACAAGCGATGAGTTCCACAGCACCCGCAGCCCCGAGCAGATGTCCAATCATAGACTTCGTAGAACTTACCGGAATTTTGTAGGCTTGTTCTCCGAAAAGAGATTTGATTGCGTTGGTCTCGGCGGTATCACCGATCGGAGTCGATGTTCCGTGTGTATTTATGTAATCAACAGAGTCCACTGGGAGTTTGGCATCGCTTAATGCGAATTCCATCGCTTTGGCTGCACCTTCACCGTCACTCGGTGGAGCGACCATATCATGTGCATCAGAAGTCATTCCAAAACCAACAACTTCAGCGTAGATATAGGCACCACGGTTTTTAGCATGCGAAAGCGATTCAAGAATTAAAATACCTGCGCCATCCCCCATAACAAACCCATCGCGATCTTTGTTAAATGGACGAGAAGCGCGTTCAGGTTCATGATTGCGTTCGGACATCGCACGTATTTGACAGAACCCCGCAAAAGCCAAAGGTGTGATAGCAGACTCAGCACCACCTGTAAACATCACATCTGCGTATCCGTGTTGAATCAAACGTAGTGATTCACCGATGGAATGGTTGGAAGTTGCACAAGCGGTAACAGAAGCAGAATTGGGCCCTTTAAGGTTGAACTGTATAGATACCTGTCCTGATGCCATGTTGATGATCATAAACGGCACGAGAAATGGGCTGACGCGTTTAGGTCCCCTATCAATTAGGATTGCCGCGTTTTCCTCAAGGAAACCAATACCACCAACCCCCGAACCAATTTGAACACCTGCTCGGTAAGGATCTACCTTAGACAAATCCAAACCTGCATCTTCATGTGCCATCATAGAGGCAACGAGTGCGTATTGAATGAAAAGCGGGAAACGGGATGCAGTTTTCTTATCCAGATACTTTTCCGCTTCAAAGTTTTTCACCTCGGCGGCGATCTGCGTTCGATAATCGGTCGCATCAAATGAGGTTAAAGGTCCGACTCCGTTTTTACCGACAGCAAGCGCATCCCAATATTCTTCTTTCGTGTTGCCAATTGCATTGACAACGCCGATTCCTGTAATAACTACACGCTCCACGAGACCGATCCTTTTCTTAAGTTAAGTGAAGAGGGCTGTAGTTAAGGCTACCTGCCCTCAACAGATTTGTCAAAGTATGTGTATCTATACATGCTCATCAAGGTAATCAAGTGCATCTTGAACAGTTTGTATCTTTTCAGCGTCGCTGTCAGGGATCTCAAGATCAAATTCTTCTTCAAGTGCCATGACTAATTCAACAGTATCAAGCGAATCTGCTCCTAAGTCTTCCATAAATGAAGCGTCAGGAGTCACGTTGTCTGAGTCAATACCGAGTTGGTGTGCGATAATTTCAATAAGTCGTTCTTGGTTTGTAGCCATATCTTTAGTTTAATCTCCTATCAAAAGCGGGCGGATAATCACCAACTATGAATGGTTGCTGGCATCCGCTCCTACGTTAAAATCAAGATTAATTGTAGGGTAAGTTGCATAGTCCCTACTGTAAGCCAATAGTAAGAAAAACAAATTTACTGCCTAATAGCAGAATTTAGAGATACAAGTTGCCGTGAGTTTAAAATATATGGTTAAAAGAATCCTCTTGAATACGATCTATAAGATTGTGCCTTACGGTATACACAAACATCGTGAAAAATCAATTACCCTTATATAGTCCCAATAATTGAATCGGAATTTTATCCAGTTTGTGTTACGACCAATTCTCCTGACAGGATTTTGGTTTTTACATCCGCTACCTTTGTTTTTACTGCTTCAGGCACTATATTAATCAATGCCGGGTTATAGACCATGTCGATTGCCCTATCGGTTGACATGGTATAGGTATATATTTGAGGCGTGAAGGTTCCGTCTTTAACAAGTTTGGCAATTTCAACAAACGGACTCGGTGTAATCACGGCGTTGGCAATAACTGTTGTTGGAGAGACTTCACTCTGGTCTCGGTTTGCCCCGAAGGTGTAAACGATATTTCCAGCGGCGTGTGCTTCTTCTACAGCCATAAAAGCGCCTCGTCCGGCTACATCGGCATTGGGAAAGATAATGTCAACCCCTTCGTTGATCTGTGCAATTGCGAGTTCTTTTCCTTTAGTTACGTCTTCCCAATTCCCCACATAATCACGGTGCACCTCTGCATCTGGATTAACACTTTTGACTCCGGCTCCAAACGCGTCAAATGCGCTAATGACGGCTGGAAAATCTTGTCCACCGATAACACCTATTTTGTTTGTTTTTGTCATCATACCCGCGATAATACCTAAAAGATAGGTAGCTGGCTCAATCTGGAAGTTAATAGATGCTATATTCTCCGTGACAATGTCACCAGAAGATATAACAAATACGGTATTGGGAAAATCAGGTGCAGCTTTTTTTGCTGGTGCTCCATATTCATACCCGTGTCCGAAAATGAGATTATATCCCTCTGTTGCCAACCTACGAAAGTCTGACTCATGTTTGTCGGGATTATGGCTTTCAACTGGATTGACTACTGCACTAAGTCCTTCTTCAATTGTCAAAAGTGCGTCATAAGCCAAAGCATTCCAACCTTTATCGTCAATAGAAGCAGGTAAGAGCATGGCAACTTTAAAGTCATCTGTTTCATGACTCATGATGTCAAACTTTTCGCATCCAACGAGCATGGAACCAATTGTCAAAAGACATACGTGTAAGACACAGAATGCCATACTATACCGTGATTTGCAAGGTATCTGTTTCATAAAACGTTCTCTGAGAGTGCCCTCTTTTTATTTTTAGCGGATTTTAGGTTGAGTTACATCACCATACCACCGTCAACCTGCAGAGTTTGACCTGTGATATAACGTGCAGCGTCGGATGCCAAAAAGCAGACAGCATCTGCTACATTTTCTGGCGTGCCGAAGTTCTGTAATGGAATAAGTTCAAGTGCTTTTTTCTGAAACTCTTCAGGTATTGCTGCTGTCATGTCGGTCGTAATAAATCCGGGGGCGATAGCGTTTACGGTGATGCCGCGTGTCCCAACCTCTTTTGCAGTCGTTTTTGTTAGACCTATGATGCCAGCTTTCGCTGCGGCATAACTTGCTTGTCCCGGATTTCCCATCAATCCGATAACTGACGAGATGTTTATAATACGCCCACTTTTTTGACGTATCATCGGACGGAGAACTGCGCGGGTGCAATACATCGTTCCTGTCAGGTTTGTCTGTAACACTGCTTCCCAATCCTCGTCTTTGAGACGCATCAGCAACATATCACGTGTAATTCCTGCGTTGTTCACAAGGATATCAATTTGTGAAAACTGTTCGCTTGTCTTTTCAACAAGTGTTTCAACATCTTCCTTTTTGGAGATGTCAGCAGCCATTGCGTGTATGGAATAGCCTTGGGCTTTCAGCGTAGTAGCAGTTTCGGAGATAGACTCTGTGGAACGCGAGCAGATAACGACGTTTGCACCAACTTCGCACAATCTGTGGGCAATTGCTGCGCCTATACCGCGGGACGCACCTGTAACGATTGCTGTTTTTCCATTCAGCATATTCTCTGTAAAAACATGCTGTTTCATTTATTCACCATTTCCATATTCATCTGTTACTTGTGAAAGTGTTTCAACATCTTCAACGTTTAAGACAGTACTTTTGGGCAGTGTCCGTTTCACTAAACCAGACAAAACCTTTCCCGGTCCTACCTCAATAAAATGTGTGGTCTCAGTTTTATTAATAGTGTATAACGTTTTTTCCCATTGAACGGGTTGCGTTATTTGTTGTAAGAGTAAGTGTTTGATGTTATTTACATCCGTTGCAAACTCGCCTGTTACGTTCATCACGATATCAATCTGTGATGGGTTTAACTTTATTGAGTCGAGAACAGATTGAAACTTTTGTTGTGCTGATTCCATCAGCGGTGAATGAAAAGCACCACTGACTCGTAAAGGCCGACATCTTCTTGTGCCAATTTCGTCCGAAGCCAGAGCAACAACCTGATTGACAGCATCAACTTCACCTGAAATAACCAATTGCCCGGGGCAATTGTAATTGGCGATTCTTACCACACCATCAACCTTCTCACAGAGGTTTTGAAGTCGTTCTACCTCCATACCGAGAATTGCTGCCATTGTACCGTTCTGTTCTTCCCCCGCTTCCGCCATGAACTGTGCGCGAGCATTTACCAATCGTAAAGCGTCCGTAAAATCAAGAACGGCAGATGCCACAAGCGCGGAATATTCCCCCAAACTATGTCCTGCGACAACTTTTGGAACAACCCCCAATTGTGTAAGCACTTTCAGTGTCGCGACACTACATGTCAAAATGGCAAGTTGTGTGTTTTCTGTCTGTTTTAATTCTGCTTCTGGTCCCTCAAAACAGAGTTGGCTTAACGGTCTTTCTAAGAAATTATCTGCTTCATCAAAAACAGCTTTGGCAATTGGATAGGTTTGTGCCAATTCAGCTCCCATGCCAACTTTCTGTGAACCCTGTCCTGGAAAAATAAAGGCGATTTGTGTCATTTACAACTGTAAGAGCGTGCTTCCCCATGTCAAGCCAGCACCAAAGGTTACGAGCAATATCAGGTCGCCCGGTTTTGCGCGTCCGTCTTGGATTGCTTCGTCTAATGCGATGATTACCGTTGCAGCAGAAGTATTACCATATTTGTCAACGTTTACATATACCTTTTCTCGTGGCACACCAAGTCTATCACCGACCGCTTCAATAATGCGCAAGTTCGCTTGATGGGGTATTAACAGATCAATCTCTTCAACGCTGACGTTTGCTTTACTTAAGGCGCGTTGTGCTGCTTCAGGCATGAGACGAACCCCAAGTTTGAAAACTTCACGCCCATTCATCTGAATTTTATCCAGCTTTTGATCAATTGCTTCTGATGTTACCGGCATTCTGGATCCACCGGCGGGTATACCGAGTAGATCAATGTCAGCGTAATCCCCGTCAGATCCGATGTAAGATGCAAGGATGCCTTTTGGTTTTTCAGTGGCTTGGACAACGGCAGCACCCGCACCATCTCCAAAAAGGACGCATGTGTTTCTATCGTTCCAATCAACGATATTATTAAAAACTTCACCTCCGACTACAAGAATAGTATCATACTGTCCAGATACAATCAAGCCATTTGCTAAATCAAGTCCATATAAGAATCCAGCACATGCTGCGGATATATCCATTGCTGCTGCGTTTTTAGCCCCGATTCCCTTCTGCACATAACAAGCAGTTGATGGGAAAAATGTGTCGGGGGTAACGGTAGCGACGAGAATCATCTCTATTTCGAGTGGGTCAATTTGTGCTCTTTTTATCGCTAATCGAGCAGCCTGAACACTAAGATCCGAGGTAGCGGTGCCATCTTCGGCGATTCGCCGTTCAGCAATGCCTGTGCGTTGGCGAATCCATTCGTCGCTGGTATCTACCATCTTTTCGAGATCAAAATTGGTTAAAACGGTTTCAGGTAGATAAGAACCCGTCCCTGTGATTGCTGCATATCGATTCATGCTGAAGAATCCTTTTTAGCCGATTTAGAAGAATCAACACAAACGTGCTGGGTTAATCGGTGAGAATTGAGACGTTGGTGTCTTATCTACAGTTGTTGTTCTTCTGTAGACTTTAGAACTGATATCCCTTTATAGTGTCCACAATGCTTGCAGACTCGGTGTGAAACCATCATTTCTCCACAATATGAGCAGTCTGTGATAACTGGGCTTCGGAGTGCATGATGGCTTCTTCGCATTCTTTTTTTGGATTTTGATGTTTTACGTTTTGGATGTGCCATTTTTAGGAATTATCTCCTTACGATTTTCCGCTTTAGATTTGTTCTCCGATTTCGCTGTTTCTAATAACTGTGGGAGCGCTGCAAAAGGTGAATTTACATTGAGCGTTTCTTCAGGTTCAATATCATCTGTAATTTGACAAGTACAATGCTCTTCATTGAGATTCCCGCCGCATTCAGGACATAAACCCTCACAAGCCTGTGAGCAGAGAGGCCAAATTGGTATCTGGATTGCCAACGCCTGTCGGGCATCTTCTGAGATGTCAAATGTTTCACCATCGTAGTAGTGCTCTCCGCTTTCATGATTTTCAGATTCAATCTTTTCAGGATTGTCAGTAGGTGTGAATTGCAATTCAAAAGTTGCTGTAATCTCCTCTTCAAATGGTTCAAGACACCTACCGCATTGCATTTCAATATCTGTGAATACCTCTGCTTTGACGTAAACATTATCTTCACTATGCCGAAGTAATTGAACGGTGCCTCGCACTGGACTGATAAATCGGACATCCTCGATATCCAATTCAAGTTGCGAAGTCAAGATTTCTACTTCATGATTATTGAAGACCCCGTCTCGAATGTTTCTTGCGTCAAAAACCAACGTGTCTTTCATTGTTTTGTCTGTTAAACTTAAAAGGCTACTTCTTCTTCAATTCTAATGAGTTTTGCGTTGCCTTTGACAACTTCAAGCGTGTAAATCTGCTCAAGCGCGGCTTTCATATTTTTTTCTCGTGCTTTATGCGTTAGCATCATAAGTGAGACGGTATCGGTGTCGTGAGGCTCTTTTTGAATAACTGAGGCAATGCTGATATTATGGTTCCCCAATATGTTGCCAATACTTGCTAAAACTCCTGGTCGATCAATAACAACAAAGCGGAGATAGTAGCGTGTTTCAATGTCGTCGATAGAACAGACAGCAATTTCAGTTTGCGAATTTGTGAGCCATGCTTGCGAGATCGGTGAACTCACCCCCCACTGGATAGATTTTGCAGCATCAATAATATCTGCCACAACGGCGCTTGCGGTAGGCATTTCACCTGCCCCTTGTCCATAAAAGAGTGTTGGACCAACAGCCGATCCGATAACACACACAGCATTGAATGCCCCGCCGACGTTTGCTAATAAACTTCGATCTGGCAGGAGTGTTGGATGTACGCGCGCTTCCACGCGGTTGTCATCGGTTAATTTCGCAATGGCAAGCAGTTTGATCACATAGCCAAGTTCATGTGCATATTGTATCTCTTTCTGGGAAATGTCTGTGATACCTTCAACATGGAATTGGTCAACTGAGAGATTCACGCCATAGGCGAGCGCAATGAGCAGTGTCAACTTCTGTGCGGCATCAATACCTTCAATGTCAAGTGTTGGGTCTGCCTCAGCATAACCTTTCTCTTGAGCATCTGCAAGCACATCAGCAAAATCAATACCATGCTCATTCATTTCAGTTAACATATAGTTGCAAGTGCCGTTCACAATGCCGTAGATTGATTGAATTTGATTAGCGGTGAAACTTTCTTGGAGCGTTTTTATAATTGGAATGCCCCCTGCAGTGCTCGCCTCAAAATTGAGACTCACCTTATGTTTCTGCGCTAATTGAAATAAATCACCTCCATGCTCTGCCAAGAGGGCTTTATTTGCCGTCACTACGTGCTTACCATTTTGGATTGCACGGGTGATAAGCGAATGTGCTTCGGAAATGCCACCGATAAGCTCTACGACAATATCAATTTCTGGGTTGTCAACAACTTCGGCAGGATCAGCGGTTAGACAGTCAGTGGGAAGTTCTATGCCTTCGCGTGAAGCAGGAAGTGTCCGTTTCACGACTTTTTTTAGGCATAATTGGATGCCACTGTTTTTGGATATGAGTGTGTTCTGGTTTATCAGAATTTTGGAAACACCGGTGCCGACTGTTCCCCATCCTAAAATGCCTACATTAATACACGATTTATCCACGATTACAACTGCCTCTTTCTGATGATCTTATTGACTATAACTGGGCAGCGCTCAGTATATCAACCCGCGCCAACGCCCATAAAATCGGGGCGACTGGATTCGAACCAGCGACCTCTTGAACCCCATTCAAGCGCGCTTCCGGACTGCGCCACGCCCCGTTTTCAAATTTAGTTACCCATTTAATAGTATCATAAATTGGTGGAAAAGTCAAGAAAATTTGTATAGTAGAGGCATTCAATTGTCGCAAACTTCTCTTGCGGAGTTCCTTGTAAGCCCGATTTAACAACATAAGCATTTGTTGTAGTCGCACAATTCATTGCGCCTTGGACATTCGGTGTTGATTTGCTGGTTTTGTGGAGGGATGTCAAGTTGAATCCAGCCAATCAATAGCGGTTTGCTTGTCACGCTCAATTATGAGGCCCGTTAGTATGGCTGGAGTTCAATGATTCCTGTTGAAAACGAAATATTGACATCAAAATGCCTCAAGAAATTTAAGCCTAATACGCCATCTATGGTTGATTCTGCAGGCAGGTCATGGCATAAGATATCAATGTTTTCAACAGATTCCCCAATAGCAGTCAATTTACGGACGGTTATGATTTTAGCAGGTACAGTACCACTGCCTGTGGTTAGGCGCACTCTATGTTTTGGGTTTGAGAGGTCGTATCCCAAATCTAAAGCAACTTTTGTTGGAATTGAGGTGTCTGAGGCTCCTGTATCTAAAGCCACAAGCAGATCGCGGAAGTTGTCTTCATTCAATACTTATAATTTTAAGAGGTATTACGATTAACCTCTGTGAGGGATTAAACGAAATATGTCCCATTATAGTAAATAGTGCATCCCTTCCGGTAGTTCACCTGTATAACGTATTGCTGCACTACCCTTATAATGCCCTGATGCCTCATAAATATCAGCACGGGATTTACTGTGGACTAAAACACGTCCTGACAGAAGCTCTGTGTTTTCGCTGTGTTCGCAATCAATAATAAACAACCATTCGTCAGGATATTTCTGTTCCATTTCTTCAAGTGTGAGTCGTTCGTTAGACATTTTTCTATTCTCCTTGTATGAAATATCCACATCATGCGACCTATAAGAGTTCATAGTATTATACCGTATTTGGTGTTGGTGATTATTTACTCAGCACCATGTTGTTACGTCACTGGAATTGTGCTATCACATCACCGAGTTCTTTGAGAGAATTATTGCGCCGCAAGGTTTCTTTGTTGATCTCAATATGTTCGGCTACTTCAGGTGATACGCTTACACGGTATCTTGCAGTTTTAATGTCGTTTGGTGATAGTTTAGGATTGAGTTCAGAAAGTATCCTCTCAGAGAACTCAATGAGGTATTCTTTCGCACCTTTACCACCTATTCCTGCCCCCATGATTGTTTCTGTATCACCTTTCTGATAACGGTTTACCAACCGCTTGAGAGACGGATCCGTTGATACCTTATTACGACAGTTATTCCGAAAATGCGAGCGTTTCGTTGCATAATAACAGAAAATACCGATACAATCTATAAGTAACCATGCTTCAAGTTCCTGAACAGCCTCTACAAGACACACTTTACCAGCAAAACGACGATCACTGACGATCCGTTTAATCTGATTTATGAGAGAATTAGGGTCTTGTAATCGTTGATGGTGTGCCCTAGGTCCATCTCGGTCAATAATTAGAATTAAATAATCATCACGTTTAAGAAAGTTCTGAATTGCCTTTTCCAGTTGTATTGAGGGTTTACGCTTACCTGCTGTGTAGATTCGTCTCTGACCAAGTTTCATATATTTAGTCAACTTGTTTGCCAAACACCCGACTGCCTTTGCATCGTTGTCTGACTCTAAAGTCCAGATTCTTATGCTTGGCATTCGGCTGTTCCCTCCATGTCATCTGGCAAGAGTCCACTATCAAAAATGGCACTCCCAATCCCGAAGTCATCTATCCAACCTTGAAGAGCTTCACCTTTATCACTGCAATCCTCAAGGTTTATTGCCTCTGTGCCGAAACCGGGGCGGTTTTGTAAAAGTAAAACCCCAAGTGAATCTGACAAAGTTTTTGGACTAAAGGCATCAAGCAGTTGTGAACTGTGTGTGGTAATAATGACTTGAGAATATTGGGCAATTTGCTCAAGGACATAGGCAATGTGTGTTAGGGCACCGGGGTGGAGATTGCGTTCCGGTTCTTCAATGGCGATGAGCGGGGGCAATTCAGGTTCGTTCAGCAAGATGTTATATGCTATGAGGCGCAGTGTGCCATCAGAAGCACCATGCAACGGGATCGGACTTTTGTATCCTTCCAACAGACATAATTGGTTTTTTCCATCAATCAGGCATCGATCTATTTGAATATTCATGCTGTGCGCAAGGGCATCACTGATATTTTGAAAACTCTCTGGAGAATTCTTATACCAGTTCCAAAGAATACTTGGCAATTTCAGACCGTAAACGTCAAGCTTTGGAGATTCTCGAATCTCTGTTGTTGGTGAGAATGATGAAAGGTTGCTGCGTATAAAGTCTGGTACAAAATCATAAATTTGCCATTCCTTAATAAACTCAGCAAAAGCCTGTGTAATCGGTTTGTTTCCATAATTTCCGGCAGATCCTAAAGCGAGTTTCTCAGAGTTATATTTTGTCTCATTATTACTGTTTTCGTCCAGAACCGCCCCTTGTCCATTCTGGATTGAAATCACGTTCACATCATTAACTGCTAATTGCTCTTCACAGAAAGAGAAATCAGGTTTTGGTTTTACTTCTAAGCAATATGATGTGCGGTTTTTTCCTACTTTCGCCTGTAAATCAAAATATATTTTTTGATCCTCACCTGTCCATAGAGAATCTAAGATTGATTTATCTATAGGCAGACTTTCACTAACTATCATCCTATTGAGGAGATGTAATGCAAAGAAGGTATTTGACTTCCCACTTGCATTCGGTCCGACAAGTACTGTCAGCGGTTTAAATGGTAATGTAACATCCCGGAGACTCAGCAAATTTTTAATATGTATCTTTTCTAAAAACGCTTTCCTTTCAGACACAGTTATTCACCTCCTATTTCCTTCGCTGTAATTATACACTGATATGTTGTGTTTATCAATTGAATTATAAACTCAAATATCAACCCCCGAAACAGATTTCAACCAATCAATAGCAGGCTGCTCGTTTTGTTCAATTGCGACTGCGCGGGTTGTGCCATTATGTTCTCCGTTTTATGTGTGTTTTTTGACATGATTTGCCATGAAACAGAGAAGTTGTCAAGGTAATATGTAACGAGGGTGTGTAAAGTTTTTGGCATATGTATTGTCTGAATCGCGGATTATCGCGGAGAACGCAGAGGACGCGGAAAGAAGATATATTTGATCACGACAGCACATTTTGTAAAAATGATTTAGGATGTGAAAGAGCACCCTCCGTGTTTTCCGTGTCCTCTGTGTAATCCGTGATTCAGACAGAAAAGAAATCAGAATGAATAAATTAATCTTCCATATAAATGCGCAGTTTGTAGTTAAATCGGGTGGACAAGGAACTCCAACAGGAGAGATGGTTAATGCCAAAATATTTACACACCCCTATAACGATCAAGTATTTAAAAGTGATTGCAAAAAACTTGGCAGAACATCAAATTATTAAATGTTCTGCCAAGTTTGTATAATTCCAGAGTTTTGCGTTACGAAAGTCCCATCGCTTGCAAGTTTTTAAGGCTAATACCTAAACTTTCAAATGGGTCGCGTTCATAACAGGAATCTTGTTCAACAATATGCCATTCAACTTCAGCGTGTTCACACGCATCCAAGATAGCCTCCCAATTGAGATTGCCTTCGCCGACTTCAGCATACCGTTGTGAGTTTCCTACGACTGCCATATCCTTGAGATGGACAATATGTGCGCGTCCCTTTAACTTGCGAATCCATTCGGCAGGATCGCCTCCACCGTGCTGAATCCAATAGGTATCAATTTCGCTATTAAAATATTGTGGATCGCTTTCTTCATATAAGATTTGCAGCCCCGTGCGTCCGTTGTAACGCTCCAACTCAAAACTGTGATTGTGATACGAAAAAGTTAAGCCACCTTCAGCGAGTCGTGCTGCAACTTCAGAGGCTTCTTTCGCAAATTTAGCATACCCTTCCGTACTGCGATATTCACCGGGAAGTCCACCGATTGCTGCGTGTTTGCATCCCCACAAGTTATGTTCATCAATAACCGCTTGCGGTTCATCTTTCATTCGAGCATAACTGGTGTGTGTTGCGCAGATCGTGATATCTTCATTGTCAATAATCTTTTTCAGTGCTTCAGGTTCGATCGGACCGAGTGCAGAACATTGAACAGCCTCGTAGCCGAGTTGTTTGACCTTTTTCATGGTTTCTGCAATGTCGGATTCGGTTTTAGTGAATTCCCTTACCGTATAAAGTTGTGCTGCAAGTTGTGTTGCCATAATCTCTCCTTCTGTGGACGATATTTTTTCTGATAGTATATTCACAAGGACAGCAGATGTCAAGGTAAATTTGGAGCGATAAAATAAAATAATTTGCACAAAAAACACAAAATTTGATAAAATTAACACATCATGAATCCTTTTTTCTTTGGCAGTAGCGGACGAGGCATATTTCGTTTTCTACGTATCTTTCTCCATTTTCCGAACTTCATTCGGTTGACGATGCGGCTTTTTCGGGACGAGCGGGTGCCAGTCTATCGGAAGGCAATTCTCGTAGTTTTTGAAATCCTCGCGGGTGCCTTTGCGATTGCCTACTTAGTCTATCCTATCGACCTCATATTTGATTTTCTGCCGCTTGCGGGACGTTTTGACGATATTGTCATTGGCGCGTTGATTATTTTGTTGCCGGGCGCATGGTTATTTATCAAGTCATGTCCTGAACATATTGTGCGTGAACATGTGGACAAAATTTCGCGTGGTGAATAAAACCGTAAGTTTTATGAACTTTTTTGCAACTTTATTTTCTAATAGGTGTGTCTTTAGGGCGTAGACACTATAAATTTAAAAAGCCCACTTGGCTTACTAAAAAATAATTGGAGGTTTTATACCATGTTAAATTTCAGACACATGCTCGGTAGACGCGCAGCAATACTTTTAATATTAGCCGGACTTGCTGTTGCAGCGGGATTTGTGATTAATCAAGGCACAGACGAGTTTGTGGTGCCGATTGCAATCGGGGACACAAATGTAAATCCTGAGGAATTAGCAGATTTTCAGGCTTTAGAACGTGCCAATCGCGCATTCATTAATCTGGTAGCTAAGACGCGCCCGTCTATCGTACAAATTACAACAGAACGGAAGGTTGTGCAGATGTCTTCCAGAATAAGAGTCATTCCACCGGATGGACGAGGACGAGTCATTCCACCGGATGAAATGAGCAGAGAAGACCTTAGACGTCTCTTGGAAAGAGAAGAATGGAGAGGTTTTTTTGATGATGAATGGTATGAGCGTAATTTTGGAGAGCAAACACCAACCGATGAGCTTCCGCCCTCCGTTCAGACTCAACAAATAGGTTCGGGTGTAATTGTTAGCAAAGATGGTTATATTCTTACGAATAACCATGTGATTGATAAGGCAGAAAAAATTACTGTTACACTCCCAAATGGCAAAGAATACGATGCAGAATTAATCGGACGGGACCCCGGTGGCACTGGAGTTAGCGGGACTGATTTAGCAGTTATTAAGATTGATGCTGAGGGGCTTCCTGCCCTTCCGTTTGGTGATTCAGACGCGCTTGAAGTAGGAGAATGGGTTGTTGCAATTGGAACGCCGTTTAACCTTTCACAAACTGTGACACGCGGTATTGTGAGTGCGAAAAACCGTGCCAGCACCAGGATTCAATATAGTAACTTTATACAAACGGATGCGCCAATTAATCAAGGAAACAGTGGCGGTGCCCTGATTAATATCCGAGGTGAATTGGTTGGCATTAATACCTTAATTGCTACCAATGGGGTAAACATTGGAAATGTAGGCATCGGTTTTGCTATTCCGAGTAACACTGCAGAAAAGCTGCTGCCGCAACTGATTGAACACGGGGAAATCGTACGCGGTTGGCTCGGGATAACGATGAGGTCAGTTAGTCACGATTTAGCTGAAAAACTCGATCTTGATATACCACGCGGAGCACTTGTCCTTGAAGTTGGTCCAGATAGTCCTGCACAAAAAGGTGGGATTCAGCATGGTGATATTATCCTTGAATTTAATAAAGAAGCTATTCAAGATTCAACTCATTTGATGTATGCTGTCGGAGCAACACCGGTCGGTACATCTGTCCGAATAAAAGTTCTCCGGAAAGGAAAAGAGAGAGAGTTCACTGTAAAATTAGAGGAACGGACTGAAGAAGTTATAGCAAGACTTCGGTCAGATGTTAATCCCGAACCCGTTCCGATACCTCCTGAAGAACTCCCAGAAACAGAGGTATTTGCAGGGATGCAGGTTCAAGAATTGACACCAGAACTTGCAAAACGATACGGATATCAAAACGAAACGGGTGTTATCGTAATGCAGGTTGATGCTGATAGCCAAGCTGCGGAAAATGGCATTCAAAAAGGGTATCTCATCAAGGAGATTGATTATAAACCCGTTGAAAACCTGAAGGATTACGAAAGAATCGTTGAAGAATTGAAAAAAGTCGAGGAAAAATTAGCACTCGTTTATGTCAAAGACCTGAACCATCGCGGGAATTATTTTACATTGAAAATTGATCCTGAAGTAAAGAATAATCCTGAAGACCGTTAGGTTGATGAGTAGACTCTAAATTAAAACTTGAAGGATAGCCGTTTTTGTGATACACTTCTGGCAAAACGGCTATCCTTCAAGTTTTTTAAGAGGTTTGAGTTTCATGAAAGGACAACGGGTTATTTGGCCGGATCGCGCCAAAGTTGATATTGAGGCGTTTGAACTACCTGCTATCAAAGATGACGAAATTCTGGTTGCGACGGAATGTACGCTTATCAGTCCTGGCACAGAACGTGCTTTTTTGTTAGGACTTCCGAACGCACGAGGTGGGTATCCTTCTCGTCCTGGCTATAGTAATATCGGCAAAGTGGTGGAGGTCGGCAAAAATGTTAGTGGATATATGATAGGGGATCGCGTTGCTACAACGCAGGGACACACCAGCCATTTTGTTGCATCACCGAATCGATTACTCAAGGTAGCATCGTCTGATGCACCAGCTGAAGAAGTGGTCTTTTTTAATCTCAGTGCAATTGCGTTACAAGGGGTACGGAAAGCACGGATAGAATTGGGGGAAGCAACGTTAATCTTAGGACAAGGACTCATCGGGTTGCTTGCTTTACAACTCTCAAAACTGAGTGGAGCAATCCCCGTAATTGCAGCGGATTTGACCGATAGTCGACTTGAACTATCTAAAAGCATTGGCGCAGACCACACACTAAATCCTGAAGATACAGATTTTTCTGAACGGTTATCTAATGCTACGATGGGTAAAGGCCCTACAGTCGTTATTGAGGCAACAGGACATCCAGATGCGATTAGCACTGCGTTAGCTGCGGCAGGCTGGGGCGCGCGGGTTGTGTTGTTAGCAAGCACACGCGGTGAAACGCCGAGTGTCAACTTCTATCGGGATGTACACAAAAAGGGTCTTATTCTTTATGGTGCTCACAATTCTATCCGCCCGCGTCAAGAATCATCCCCAAACTTCTGGACGAGTGAAGACGACAGTCGTTTGATGTTATCGCTTATCGCACAGAAAAGGTTTATCGTTGCCCCTTTGATTAGCCATCGTGTGCCAGGGCACGATGCGCCGAAAGCGTATCAACTGCTTATGGAATGGAATCCTGGATTGCTTGGTGTTGTTCTTCAGTGGAACAGTGATATGTAGGAATACTTTTGTGGTAGAGATTAGAATTAACGCTACATTCCTGGACTGTAGGAGGGAACTCCGGGGAATGCCTTTGGCAGAATACGCTTTTGGTATTCTGCATGTTCATACCGTTGGTTTGGATTCCCGATTGCTCCTAAGTTCTGTCGCGATTCGGAGATCGTTCCTACAGAGGAAATGTAGAATTATTTTTATGATCCGCTACAGTTACTTTATAAAAAGAAAAGGGTATAGATGGCACGCGAATATCCAATAGAAAACGTGCGCAACATCGGTATTGCAGCGCACATTGATGCAGGTAAAACAACCACTACCGAACGGATTCTTTTTTATACTGGCAAAAAACATAAAATCGGCACAGTAGATGAAGGCACTGCCGAGATGGATTGGATGGTGCAGGAACGGGAACGCGGTGTAACAATCACTGCTGCTGCGACAACCTGCTTCTGGCAAGACCACGCGATCCATCTGATTGATACCCCTGGACACGTCGATTTCACTGTGGAAGTGGAACGTTCATTACGAGTTTTGGACGGTGCAATTGCTTTGTTCTGTGCTGTTGGTGGTGTGGAACCGCAATCCGAAACGGTTTGGAATCAAGCTGAACGTTATCAGGTGCCACGTATCGCATTTGTCAATAAGATGGATAGAGTCGGCGCAAATTTTTCTCGTGTTCTTGAGATGATGGGAGAAAGGTTTGGCACGAATCCTGTTCCGTTACAGATACCGCTCGGTGAGGGGCGCGATTTTGCGGGTGTAGTTGATCTTATTTCAATGAAAGCGATTCATTGGAACACTGATGATCAAGGCAAAACATATCAAGAGGTTGAGATTCCACCAGAGTTCCACGAGGCAGCGAACGCTGCCCGCGAATCCCTTGTTGAAAATGTAGCGTCTGAAGATGATGCACTCCTTGAAAAATATCTTGAAGGTGACGAGATTACTGCTACTGAATTAATAACAGGCATTCGGAGCGCTACGTTGAAAGGGAGTTTCGTGCCGATACTTTGCGGCAGTTCCCTAAAAAATCAGGGAGTCCAACCCCTTCTTGATGCAGTTATTAATTTCTTACCCTCTCCAATTGATGTCCCACCAATAGAAGGTGAAATTCCAAAACTTTCTAAACGAAAATCCTCCAAACGCGATTCTTCCCAGACTGCTGATAAAGCCACTCGCCATGCGGATGATACTGAACCTTTTTCCGCATTAGCATTTAAGGTTGCAAGCCACGACACTGTGGATAAACTTGTTTATTGCCGCGTCTATTCTGGCATTCTCAAACGTGGTGAAGTGGTCTATAACGTGGCGACAGAAAAGCGGGAACGGGTCAACCGCATTTTACAGATGCATGCGAATAAAGAGGCTACGTGTGATGCAGCGTATGCGGGTGATATTGTGGCACTCGTTGGAATGCGCACCACCAAAACAGGACACACGTTGAGCTCTGTTGACCATCCACTGTTGCTGGAATCAATTGAATTTCCGCCGCCAGTTATCTCTGTTGCGATTGAACCTGAACGCGCCAGTGATACGGACGCGTTGGAGGAAACGCTTGAAAAACTCATGGACGAAGACCCTACGTTTACCGTTGGTATTGATAAGGAGACGGGACAACGGATTATCTCTGGCATGGGAGAACTTCATTTAGAAATACTTACTGACCGCATGATCCGCGAATTTGGCGTGAACGCGCGGGTTAGCAAGCTGCAGGTGGCGTATCGCGAAACTATCAGGACAACTGCAGAGGCTCGCGGGACACATATCCATAAAACGGATGAGGAAGGTATTTACGGGGATGTGGTGCTGACTGTGGCACCTTTGGAACGGGATGAAGGATTTCAGTTTGAGGACAAAACCGATGAGACACAGATTCCGAGGCAATATATTTCACCTATTCAGAACGCGCTTGAAGGGGCAATGGGGACCGGTGCGCTTATGGGATACGCTTTACAAGATATTAAGGTGACACTTACTGGTGGTTCCACCCATTCTACTGATTCTTCGGAAATGGCTTTTGAGGCGGCAGCTGTGCTTGCTTTTGAAAAGGCCGTCAGGCAGGCGAATCCACTACTCCTTGAACCGATTATGCAGATACACATCACTGTGCCAGATGAACACGTTGGCAAGGTGATTGGTGATCTCAATGCACGCCGTGCACAAATCAATGAGACAACTTCTCAAGATGCATCTAACGTTATCAATGCCATCATTCCGTTAGCAGAGACGTTTCAATATACAACCCGACTCCGCTCTATGACGCAAGGTCGGGGTGTGTTCACGTTAGAATTTTTGCGTTACGAGGTGGCTCCGTCATCTGTTAGTGCATCTAAGACGGTCTAATCAAGATTCGCTGAAAACTTCCATCCCCGCAGACCCATCTGCAATTTGCCGAATCTGTTTCTCAAAACCGGGTGGTGAAAGCGTCCATGTAATCCAGAGTGGTTCATCGCCCGTATTGACAAAGCGATGCTCAACGTTGGGTGGAAGATAGATAACCGTCCCAGGTTTTAATTCTGCCACCTCATCACCAACGTACGCCTTTCCTTTTCCACCAAACACAAAAATAATCTCCTCTGCTTCACTATGCGAATGCATCGGAATTTCGCTATTTGGGTCAATTTCCTCTAATCCCATTGCGAAGTTTTCTGTATTTTGGGTATTCGGTTCAATGAGCGTATACAGTGTTCGCGGTGCCTCACCTTCAATTCGAACGACTTCGGCATCTTCTTTGTGGTACATATATTTCATTATTTCTCCTGGCACAAAAATCTATTTACAGATTAATTCCATGATATAGTATAGTTATCATCACTAAGCAAACCAATAAGAATATAGACTTGCATCTTTCAATTGAAACCGTAATCGCACTTCTCTCCCCTTTATCGTTCCCAACGGACGACTAAAATTGACGGTTGTCTCCAACTCATCTCCAATAATTTGTTCAGAAGTGTAATTCTCCAAAGGTGTTCCCGTATCATCGGTAACTGTGACGACAACGTAGCCATGCCTCGCGTCAACGTTGAGGTGTAAGTCTTTGCCATCAAGCGTCAAAGGTTTCGTCAGCATATATCCTTCTGTTTCTCCAGCATCAAGCGAGACGAACCCATCACGGCGCAATGTTGCAAGTCCGAGCATAGATTTATGTTTGCGTTCAACCTGCTTGAATTTTCTACCGGTATGTGGTCCGTTCACACCACCATAATAGAAATAGAGTTGGTTGTTATGCGTGATGAAATTCTGACTGATGCGCGCCATGCCATCTTCCCAACCCCCTTTCTCTCCGAGTGTCAGAAAAGTTTGTCGGTCTAAAACCCGTTGCCAATTGATTCCATCTCGACTGGTTGCTAACGATGTGTCAATAGTACCATCAACACCTTCACGATAAATCCAGATCATACCGATATAGATGCCTTCATAGATATTAATCGGCATACCGTAAATTTGAGTGTCGCCTTCATCAATTGCATCGCATTCAAGTACCAGTTCTGGTTCGCTAAAGTGGATGCCATCACTGCTTTCAGCACGCGCCGTTTTACGTCCGCCAGCCCCGAATCGCCCAAACACAACGTACTTCTGTAATTTTGGGTCCCATACCAGTGATTGGGTTGTGTCGCTACCAAGCGAAATGACAGGATTGTTTTCATAATTTGTCCAATGAACGCCATCAGGTGAAAATGACATCCACATACCGTCTCCCTCTCCATGTCCCCAGATCGTGCGTCCTTCATGCTGAATATATGTATTAATTCCCCCATGCTCCCAATAAAAACCTTTGTAACGACGATCAGGATCCGTTTCATTTTCATCGTAGATGACAGCCATGCCCTCACAGTTTGTTCGTCCAACATCAATGAGATTGTTCGCCGTGCTGCCAGCGAAATCTACCTGATTTAGAATCGGTTTTTCCCAATGCACACCGTCGGTTGAAGTGGCATAAGCAAGCAACGTAATATTACCAAGTGCCTGACGTTGACGCACCTCTACCATGCCATCAACATAAGGACCCGTGAGATACCACATTTTGAAAAGCGAATCTTGTGGGTTGTAAAGCACTGTGCCGTAAAGCGATGCGACACTCTCCCACGGATTTTCACCTCGCAAAATAGGATTTTCAGGATGCCGTTTCGGTTGGTGCATCTGACGATAAAGTCCTTCAATCCGAGTGATATGATGCAGGTCCAAAAAGAGATAGCGATGTTCCATGTATAATCTCTTAGGTTTCTGTGTCTTTTGTTCAGGTGTAGCATTTACGCGGTGCTTGCACTAAATTAGCAGCGCGAGGTTCTTATTAATTTTTCAACGTCCATACGCTTTCATTATCTGCCTCAACCGATCCAACGGTATCGCATGCATTGTTCGCCCATTACGTCCCGTCATCGTTGTTGCCATTGTCATTGAGTTGATAATCGCCTCCTCTGTCGCTTCAATAGCCGCCTGAAAGAGTGAACTCAAGCGTCTGTTGACGACCATCTGAATCTGGAAAGTGCCGCTTTCAGTGCTGTTCGGAAAAACATTTGCTGTTGAAAACGCAATCACGAACTCACCACTACCATCTGTGCTCGGTGTGCCTGTGCGAGCGAGTCCATGTGTGGCACGGATTGCTAATTGCTTCAACTGACGGTGCGTTAATGGCGCGTCCGTTGCGATGACAATAATGAATGAGCCATCCCTCCCCGGTTTCAATTGATCATCTTCTAATGCTTTACCGATAGGTACGCCATCAATGCGTAATTGGTGTCGCCTGCCACCATTGGAGTTTACCAATACACCGACTTTCCATCTGCCTCTGTTTGCTGGCAAAATGCGCGAAGCAGTGCCGATGCCTGCTTTGAACCCGTAGCACCGCATACCTGTTCCACCGCCGACAGCCCCCTCTGCAACCGGACCGGATGTCGCTTTTTCTATTGCTTCAATTGCATGTTCCGGTTTTACGTGAAGTCCGCTGATGTCATTCAAACCGCCATCATAACATTCCGCAACAATCGGGAGAATAATGTTATCGTCGGGGTATCGTTTTACAATATATCGCACTACACCATCGTGAACAGCACCAACACTCAACGTATTTGTTAACACAATAGGAGATTCAATCCATCCTGCTTGATTGATTCGGGCAATACCGGTGGCTTCACCGTTGCCGTGGATGGTATGTGCCGCGCCAAACAACCGCACCTTCCAAATATCATTGTGTGGGAGAATAGCCGTAACACCGGTGCGAATTGAATCACCTTCTTTTAGGGTGACGTGTCCCACCTTGACACCGGGAACGTCGGTGATGGCATTGTGTTCACCAGTAGGAAGCGTGCCTATGTGGATACCGAGTTCTCGCGCCCTTGCCCGAGAAGTTTCTGTTTCCTGTGCCTTGATAAAACTTGCGAGTTGTACCAAAAAAGTGCAGATAGTGAGAAAAATAAGGATTTTAGAACGTGCATAAGAGCAAACAATAGTTCCCTTCTTGGGTTTTTGTGTGCGTGTATTCATGCGTTGAGCTGCTCCCTATAGATTGCGCGAATATGATTAAAAATAGCGATATAAGTAGAGGAACGATAGTCCGGGTACGTCCATTCCCAAGGTTGGAACGTTTTGCGATAAAAACGGAGTGTTATCTCTGCATAGATGCCGTCACGGAGATAGATACGGTGTGCGTGGTCCTTAGTTGACGCAAGCACTAACTTTGCCAGGCAGACGTAACCTACATCTAAATTGACCCGCCGCCGTGAAGTGTCTTTTTGCACGAATGCTTGTTCTACTTGATTTGTAAATAACTTTTTATCTGCCAATGTCCCCGCATCAATTAGTTTTTCAAAACTGATAAATTGTCGTTGCAGTCCTTTCCCCATCTCGACTTCGTAGTAATTTGTGCTGGTAAAAGGCAAAAGCTCGCTGGTATAGTCAATGGGACCGAATTGATCTGTCAATTGCTGATAGACCTTCGGCAAAATTAGCGGTTTTGCTATTAGAACGCCGATAATCGCTTTGACAGGGATTTGTTCTATAAGGGTTCCCATAATTCACGCGTAACAGACAATTTTAGGATATTTGCGACATTTTAACGGAAAATTGAAAAAATATACAATTTTCTGTATTTTTTCTTGACATTTTGTAAACTTTAACGTATAATTATACGTTACGCCTTTAAGAAGTTATGGTAAAGTAAAGCGCGTGTGTTTTTGTTTTAAAGGGTGACTTTAGGTGAAGTATATAACTTCTTCAAAAAATAGGCAACTGTTTTTAAAATTAAAATGAAGAATGTTCATAAGTGTTGGGTGTTGTGCCACAGGTTGTTAAGTACTTTGCATGCTTCTTTTTGAGATGTGTGAGGTCAAGCGTTTTTTCGCGCCTACTACCTGATAGTGAACGATAAATTGTATGCATCGCGTTCACTTCATGGGCCAGCTACTGAATAGACGGACTGAGGGAAGAAAAAAGACAATCCAAATTGGTCGGTGCAAACCCTCAACATCAAAATCATTCATATTCTGTCTTCTGCGAATTCGTATTCTTTTTCAAGAATGCCTGAATCCAACACAAATTGTTAGTTGTGTAAACGGTATATTGCCAGCTGTTCGCAATTCAATAGAATGTTCACTACCCCAAGCCTCATTGCACATTTAGGCACAGAAACAACAGAAATCGTGAAAGTAGACCCAATAACAAGTAATAAGAATAGTTTTCAAGTATCTGTTATCGGTAAGATCTCTTTCTGATAACAGAAAAAATTTCTCTGTAAACGAGTTCGGTGCAGCAGCCTAATCGGACAAACCTTTCAACCCATCCGCGATCCACGCAAGGTGAAAATTTATGCCTAATACTACTAAAACTAATGGAAGTGCATCAGCGTTACGACAACGTGTCTCCTTTGCCAAAACTCCATCGGCACTTGAATTACCTGACTTAATTGAAACCCAAAAGCGGTCCTATGCTGCATTTATGCAGCGTTTTGTATCAGAAAATGAACGCGAGTCAAAGGGACTTCAGGCATTGTTCAAGGAAGTTTTTCCGATTTATGATTTTAAAGAGACCACAAGTCTAGAATTTGTCAGTTACACGCTCAGTCCACCGACACACGATCTTTCGGATTGTCAGGCACGCGGCTTGAACTATCAGGTGCGGTTACAAGCTCGTCTGATGTGTGTTGAACGTGAAAAAGATGATGACACAGGACAGACGCGTGTTTTAGATATTACGGAATCTGATGTTTACCTTGGTGATATTCCGTTAATGACTGAAAATGGAACTTTTATCATCAATGGCTCCGAACGCGTGATTGTCAATCAGTTACATAGATCCCCTGGTGTAATTTTTCTTGATAAATCACATGCATCAAGTGTGCAAAAACTCCCAACAGGACAGATAATCCCTTACCGTGGTGCCTGGATAGAGTTTGAATTCGATTCAAAGGATTGCATCCACGTCCGATTAGACCGAAAGAAAAAACTATTAGCCACCGTGCTATTACGTGCACTCGGTTGGTCAACAGATGCGGAAATCCTCAAACTTTTCAGCAGCACAGAGATCGTTCCGATGACACAAGATGTTATCGGACGGGTTATCGCTGAACCTGTGGTTGATATTGATTCGGGTGAAGTTCTGCTTGAAGCAAACACAAAGTTGTCCGAAATAGAATTTGATAGACTCACGGACGCTAAGGTGTCAGAGGTAGAAGTGTTGGTGGAATCAGATGAACAAGAACTCCGATATTTGCGGAATACCCTCTCGCGTGACACGGTCAAGGCTTATGCGGGAGGAACATTGCAAGAAGGCGCACTCCTTGAGATATTTCGGACCTTAAGACCTGGTGATGCGCCGACACGCGAAGCAGCGACAGCTTGTTTGGAACGTCTCTTCTTTGATGGCGCACGCTATGACTTAGGCATCGTTGGAAGATATAAAGTGAATTCAAAATTTAGTGACATGTCCATCTATCTTGATGAATCTGGAGAGATGCCATCGGAAGATATGAAGGTGCTGCGGAGAGAAGATATTGCTGCTACCTTGAAATACCTTATGGATATCCGAAATGGATACAGAGAGGTAGATGATTTAGACCACCTCGGGAATAGACGGGTGCGTGTCATCGGAGAACTTCTTGAGAATCAATTCCGTATTGCGCTTCTACAGATACGTCGGGCGGCGCGCGAAAAACTGAGTACTACCACCGATGCACAACTGAAAAATCCGAAGAATTTAGTGAATCCAAAGCCGTTGATGATGTCACTCCGAGAGTTTTTTGGTTCTAACCAACTTTCTCAATTCATGCAACAGATAAATCCGTTGGATGAACTTACTCATAAACGACGTATTTCAGCGATTGGTCCTGGTGGATTACATCGTGACCGTGCCACTGCAGCGGTACGAGATGTCCATCGCACGCATTATGGACGTGTCTGTCCTTTAGAAACACCTGAGGGACCCTCTATCGGCCTCATTGTGTCTTTGGCAACTTTTGCACGGGTTAATCCGTATGGATTTTTAGAAACACCCTACCGTGCCGTTCGTAAAGGTAAAATTACCAAAGATGTTGAATATTTAACAGCAGACGCAGAGGACAAGTATCACATTGCGCCTGCAGATGCTGTCTCTTCTCGTAGCAAATCAAAAATACTTCGCAGCCGAAAAGGTGAGGAAGTGCTTGAGCGTAATCTTGCAGAGATTGACTACATTGGTACCGCCCCGCAACAGATTGTTGGTGTTTCCGCTGCGCTCGTGCCTTTTTTAGAACATGAAGACGCTAACCGTGCTTTAATGGGGGCTAACCACCAGCGGCAAGCTGTACCGCTAATCCGCCCAGAAGCACCGTGGGTTGGTACCGGTATGGAACATCGCGCTGCGCGTGATGCGAATGCCATGGTTGTTGCGCAACGTGGTGGTGTCGTTTCCAGCGTTGATGCCGAAGAGGTCCTGATCCGGACTGGTCAAGCACTTCACCTTGAAGAAGGTGAGCATGGTTTCAGTGAAATGGGGTACGATGTCTATAAACTGAAAAACTTCAAACGGAGTAACAGTGGTACTTGTATCCACCAGCGTCCACGCGTGAATATCGGGGATGTTGTTGAAGCAGGCGATGTTGTTGCCGATGGCACAGCAACTGAAGGGGGCGAACTCGCACTTGGAAGAAATGTGCTTTGCGCCTATATGCCGTGGGGTGGACATAACTTTGAGGACTCAATCCTTATCAGTGAGTCGCTTATCAAGGATGATACATTTACCTCTATCCACATTGAAGAATTCGAAGTCGCCGCGAGGCAAACAAAGATGGGAGACGAAGAGATTACCCGCGATATTCCAAACATGTCTGCCCGAAGCCTCGCACAGCTTGATGACGAAGGAATCATTCGGATAGGTAGTGTCGTAGGAACTGGCAGTATTCTTGTTGGAAAGATCTCACCGAAAGGTGAAAGTGAATACGGCCCCGAAGAGAAACTGCTACGCGCTATTTTTGGGGAAAAAGTCAAAGAGGTCAAGGACGCTTCTGCCTACACCCGCCCAGGCGTAGAAGGTGTTGTCATTGACGTAAAGGTTTTTTCTCGCCAAGCTACTCCGAATAGCGAGCAAACCGCATGGCGACAAGAGGCATTCCGCAAACAAATTGAACAGACGTGGCAGGAACAGTGTGAACAGGTCTCTGAACGTTTGACAGAAGAACTGCGTGAAACTTTGGTCAACAAAGAACTGGCGTATCCTACGACCTTTGAGAATGATAAAGAAACTGAAGATGAAGACAACGTTGAGCGACCAAAGCAGTTAGCAGCAGGTGACGTGCTGACACGTGAATATCTTGATACACTGTCGCGAAACGAACTTGAAGCACTTCAGATTACAGATGCAGATGCAGTCTCATACATCAAGAACCTTCAAGAACTTGCCACCGGTAGGATTAATGCCTATACGCAGGAAAAAGATGACGCGTTAGAGAAACTTGATGCAGGTGAGGAGTTGAAACCGGGGGTTTTGAAACTTGTCAAAGTCTATGTTGCAAGTCGTCGTCCGATCTCCATCGGTGATAAAATGGCAGGACGTTACGGAAACAAGGGGGTTGTTGCCAAGATTCTGCCCGAAGAAGATATGCCATATCTACCAAATGGCACCCCTGTTGATATAGTTTTAAATCCTCTTGGCGTGCCTTCTCGGATGAATGTTGGTCAAATTCTTGAAATACATTTAGGTTTGGCATGTAAGGAACTCGGTTTGTATGTTTCCTCACCTGTATTTGACGGTGCTACGGAGGAAGAGGTGTTTGAGATGTTGGCGAAAACGGATTTACCCGAAAAAGTTAAACAGACCGGCAAAAGCGTGCTTTACGATGGACGCACTGGTGAACCTTTCGGACAGGAAGTAACAGTTGGCTATGTTTATTTTCTCAAGTTGAATCACCTCGTTGCAGATAAAATGCACGCACGTTCAACCGGACCGTACTCTCTGGTGACACAGCAGCCATTAGGTGGTAAAGCACAACATGGAGGACAGCGGCTCGGTGAAATGGAAGTTTGGGCATTGGAAGCATACGGTGCAGCCCACACACTGCAAGAGATGTTGACCATTAAGTCGGACGATGTAAAAGGCAGAACCAAAATTTATGAATCTATTGTAAAGGGGCAAAGTCCCTTAAAACCCGGCACCCCTGAATCTTTCAACGTGTTGGTGAGAGAATTACAGAGTCTTGGCTTAAATGTGGAGTTGTCTGAAGGCGATCCTGCGGATGCCGACTCAGAACAAATGGGGATCCATGAAGCGGAATTCCCACTCTTACACACGTTGGATACAATGGAACCCATAGATGAAGAACCAACCCTAAAACTCACTTGGGACACCGATGATGCCGAATAGTTATCAGTTAGGAATCTCTAATTACGGTGAATTATTAAAATAATTAGACACATCCCTTGTAGGAGCGATCTTTGAATCGCGACGGAACATAGCAATAGTCGGGAATCGGAGTTCCCTCCTACAAATCAAATGTCCAGTTAATTGTAAAATTCACCATAAATGCTTCTTAACTGAAAACCGATAACTATTCTTCCCATAACCACTAAAGGAGTAGAAAGAATGGCAGACAAAGAAAATCGATTTAATCGTATCTCTATCAGTATCGCATCGCCTGATCAGATAAGAGATTGGGCAAAACGGACATCCTGTAGACGGAGGAATCCAGCAAGCGATACATGGTCGTGTCCCGAGAAAGGCACTTGTGATTGTGGCGAAATCAAAAAGGCAGAAACGATTAACTACCGAAGTTTCCGCCCTGAACAGCAAGGTTTATTTTGTGAAGCGACATTTGGTCCGCAAAAAGATTTTGAGTGCAGTTGCGGCAAGTATAAGCGAATTAAGCATAAAGGGCTTATTTGTGACCAGTGCGGGGTTGAGGTGACAAAATCACAAGTTCGAAGAGAGCGGCTCGGTTACATTAAACTTGCTACCCCAGTTTCTCATATATGGTTTTTTAAAGGAATTCCTTCGCGTCTCGGTACGTTTCTTGAACTTGCTTCCCGACAGGTTGAGCGGGTTCTCTATTTTGAAGCGTTTATTGTCACAGAGGTCATTGATGATAGTTGCGGTTTGGCTGAAAAAGATATACTTACAGAAGTGGAAGTGAATGCTAAGCTGCGTGAGCACCCGGATTCGTTCCGAGCAGGAACGGGTGCTGAGGCAATTCAGGAACTCCTACGCAAAATTGATCTGCCAGAAGATGTAAAAAAGTTTACAGAAGAACTTGAGGCAACTTCCAGTCACCAGAAAAAAGTTAAACTCTCAAAACAGCTCAAGATGGTGGCAGGTTTTGATAAAGCAGAGATGAATCCTGATTGGATGATTCTTGATGTGCTTCCCGTGATTAGTCCTGATCTTCGTCCTTTAGTTTCACTGGAAGGGGGTAGATTCGCAACGAGTGATCTCAACGATCTATATCGCCGCGTAATTAACCGAAACAACCGACTGCAAAAACTTATTGATCTTCGATCTCCCGAAGTCATCCTCCGAAACGAAAAGCGGATGCTCCAGGAATCCGTTGACGCGTTTTTGGATAACGGCAGACATGGGCGTCGCGTGACCGGACCAGGCAAACGTGCCCTCAAATCCTTATCTGACATCCTCAAAGGTAAAGTTGGACGTTTCCGACAAAACCTCCTCGGAAAACGAGTTGATTATTCAGGTAGAAGCGTTATTGTTGTTGGTCCCGAACTTGAACTCCATCAGTGTGGAGTGCCTAAATTAATGGCTGTTGAACTTTTCAAGCCATTCATTATTGAGAAACTTTTAACATCCGGAAAAGTACAGACTATCAAACGTGGGAAATATTTGACTGAACACGTAACACCGGACTCACCGGTTTGGGAAGCATTAGAAGAAGTTATCGCTGACCATCCGGTTTTGTTAAATCGCCCACCGACACTTCACAGGCTCGGAATTCAAGCGTTTATGCCTGTTCTTGTTGAAGGGAAGTCAATTCGGATTCCACCGCTTGTTTGTAAGGCATTCAATGCTGATTTTGATGGTGACCAGATGGCGGTTCACGTGCCTCTGTCTATTGAAGCCCGCGCAGAAGCGAAAATGTTACTGCTTAGTAGTGGTAATATTCTCAAGCCTTCGCACGGTGAACCGATTACGGTGCCAGAACTTGATATGATTTTAGGCGCAAGTTTTCTAACAAAGGCACTGCCAGAACACCAAGAACGGGCATCACAACTCCACGCTGCATACACCGAAAAATCGCAAGATGCCGAATCAGATAATGTTTTCGCAACACTGGAAAGTGAAGCATGGGCAAAGCGCCGTTTTACATCTGTGGACGAGGTAACACACGCACACGGGTGTGGAACACTTAAACTACATGATTCGGTTCTACTGTTTTTCAAAGGACATCGCGAACCGATCCTCACAACCGTCGGACGTGTTATTTTCAACGAGGTTCTTCCACATACAAATGGAACTGCTTCACTCACTTGGGAAGATGAGACTACAGGGCTTGAATTGCCATTTTTCAACGAGGAAGCACGCAGTAGACGTTTATCACAACTTGTCAAACGCTGTTTTAACGAACTTGGTACTGCAGAAACTGTATCACTGTTAGATCGGCTACAGAAACTTAGTTTTGAGTACGCAACCCGCAGCGGAATTTCTCCTGGTATAAAGGATTACTTGATACCGCTTGACAAAACGGATATCCTTGGTGAGGCAAGTAAACAAATTGAACGTTTAAGCGAGCAAGAAAACCTTGAGGCAGAGGAGTTAGAGAACCAGAAGATTCGGATATGGTATGATGCTGTTGAAAAAATTGAAGAGACAATGTTTACTGAACTTCCGACGACAGAAACGTATCTGGTTGAACAAAATAAAGTGGTGGAAGGGTTTAGTCCTGTGCATCTGATGGCAGATAGTGGAGCCCGCGCTCGCAAAAATCCTTTCATACAAATTAGTGCTATCGTTGGATTGAAGTCTAAACAGAGTGGTGAGATTTTGTCTACGCCGATCCAATCTTCTTATCGGGAAGGTTTGGATGTACTTGACTACTTTACCTCAACCTATGGTTCACGTAAAGGGTTGGTGGATACCGCTATGAAGACCGCGGCCTCTGGATACCTCACGCGGAAACTGGTTGATGTCGCACAAGATGTGATGATTGCTGAGGAGGATTGTGGGACAACGCATGGCATCCTCAAATTTTCCACAAACGCTGGCTCTATCAGTTTCAAGATTAGTGGTCGTGTTGCTGTGGAACCTGTAATACATCCCACGACAGAGGAAACGCTGGTTGAAAGTGATACACTCATTACCCCGCAGATGGCAGAAATTATTGAGGGGGCTGAAGTTCCGAGCGTTCGAGTCCGATCTATACTCACTTGCGAGGCAGAGAAAGGTAGCTGCGCTGTCTGCTACGGTGCTGATTTAACATCAGGACAACTCGCCAATGTTGGAGAAGCTATTGGCATCATCGCAGCGCAATCTATCGGTGAACCCGGGACGCAGTTGACGATGCGTACCTTCCATACAGGCGGCGTGGTTGAAGATATGAGTGAACGTCTTGCACGTAAGATTCTGGCGAAGGCTACCGGAAAAGTGCGGTTTCGTGATTTCATTCCTGGACGCACCGTCCATGAAAAAGACGGACTCTGGATTGTAGAACAGGTCGCTGAACACCTTGATCAACCTAAATATAAGGTTAAGACCGTAGAACACCCAGAATGCAAACTACAACCTGATGAACTCCTTACAGAGAAACAGTACCAAGAAAATCTTGAACGCTTTCCTGGGTTTGAAGTAGAACCTATTGCCTATGAAGTTATCAAAGTAACTCGGCCAGATGTCATTGAGGCAAACGGTGGAGCAGATTTCCCGTTGCAAGAGGGACAGTATTTAACTGAACACGAATACAACGCCTGTTTTCACAAGTTCTCACCATTCCGATGCTCTGAACCGCACTATCGTGTGAAAAGTGTGAAGCATCCGGATACTTCACTGAAGGAAGGTACATTGCTGACAGAGAACGAAGCGGAAACATGGCGTGCCGAAATTCGACCGTTTGACGGTGAATGGGTGTATGAAACCAAAAAGGGTGCTATCCTTACTGAAAGTGAATATCTACAGAAACAGAACAGTGTTAAAGCGGAGATGAAGTATCAGATTCAGAAGGTAACGCATCCGAGTTGTCCGTTTAAGGAAGGGAAGCTACTTTCTCCAGACGAAGAGAGTCAGTACCACATGGAACTTGATGAGCCAGTCTATACCGTTATGGAAGTCAGTGACGGTATAGACTTAACTGTGGATCAAGAATTGAATGCTGCAGAATTCCGACGCGCACAGGAGACGTTTAGGACATTTGACGTGCAACGTCCGTCAACGTCGTTGTGTCGTGTTACACAGGTAAGGCACCCAGAATGTCCGCTAAAGCCTGACGAACTCATTGAGATTGAAAAATTTGAGACGCTTCGAGATAAATTTAGTGGGTTTACCGCAGAACGCCTCAAATACCGAATCACTGCTGTACATCATCCTGATTGTAAGTTGGAACCTGAAACACTGCTCACCGAAAATGAAAAAAAAGCAGTGTTGAAGGAATTTCCTGGTTTTGAAGTTGATGTTACTAAGAATGAAGAAGGATTTGAGGTTGAACGACTCTACCGCATTATGGCTTCACATCATCCTGAATTTCCTGTTGCTGTTGATGAATTCATCACGCAATCGGAGTCCAATCGATTCCGGCGAAACTATAAGGGATTTGATTTTGAGAAGCTTTACCTTCATGTGCCTGAAGGGACTGAAACTGAGGAGACTTTGACAGAAGCGGACTACAAGGCACTTGTTAAACAGCATCGAGACACGGATGCGCCCCTACCTAACATAAAACTGGTGTATCACGTCCTTGCCGTTCATCACACCGAGTGTCCTTTTACTGCTGGACAACGGATTGATGAGGAGGAATATAAACGCGCACAACGGCTTTATAAAGGCTTTGATACTGAACGCGCTTTTAAGGTAACAGGTGTATCTGAAACTGATTCCGAGATCGCTGTAGGTGACATTCTCAGTGATGCCGACTATAAGAAAGAATCGGCTTCCACTTCAAAGAATACCTATCGAGTGACGAAAGTGATACATCCGAACTGTACACTTACTATTGGTCAAGAGTTGAAAGACTGGGAATATGCGACTGCCCTTGAACAATATGCAGGTGTTGATGTAGATGGATTAGTTGAGACTTTCCGAATTGATGTTGACATCGCAGGTGGTGGGAGTGTGTCTCACCTTATTCCCGCTGGTTATTCAGTTTCTGTTAAGGATGGACAACGCGTTAAAGCACAACATTCGTTGGCAGAATTGCAAGAAAAAACGACCAACCTTGATATTGTGGCAGGTATTCCGCGTGTGACAGAACTTTTTGAAGCACGGCGTCCAAAACGCGAAGATGCTGCTGAAATTGCTGAAATTGATGGGTACGTGCAACTTACTGGGCAGAAAGCCGGTGTGCCTCAATATCGAATCGTAGATGGTGCTACCAAAAGTCGTCTATATTCTATTCCAGATGAAAAACGCCTCCCTGAGGTTGACGATGGTGAATGGGTTAAAGCTGGGGAACCACTGACAGAAGGATACCTCAACCCACACGATATTCTTACCATTGGTAGAACGACTCTTAATGGACATTCTCTGGAAGGTGAAGAAGCGCTTTGGGCATACCTTGTGGATGAGGTTCAGGCAGTCTATCCGACCGACAGCATTAACGATAAACACGTTGAAGTAATCGTCCGGCAAATGCTTCAAAAAATACGTATTCTATCTGTTGGGGACACAAAATTCTACGCGAACGATGAAGTCAGTCGACATAAGTTCCACGCCGAAAATAGGCGCGTTGAACAAGACGACGGTACCCCCGCAACAGGTGAACCTGTTTTGCAGAGCATTAGTAAGGCGTCCCTCAGTACGGATAGTTTCATTTCTGCGGCGAGTTTCCAACAGACACCTAAGGTCCTCACAGATGCCGCTGTTGAAGGGCAAACAGACCTACTTACAGGTTTGAAAGAAAACGTCATCCTTGGACGTCTTATCCCCGCAGGCACAGGGTTTTCTGACTGGCAGGAACTTGAAGTGTCACCTGACGCAATAGAAAACCCTGAACCCGAAGAACTATCTGAACCGATTTCTGAGTTTGATCCGATTGTTGAAACGGTTGCGGAATAACCTCTGATTGCCAAATTACTTGTAGGGCGGGGTCTCTGTGCCCCGCCTTATTTCGTCAAGTTGCTAATTTACTTGAACATTATAGATTCGGCGTGACCATTTCACCCGGCACAACAAGCGCATCAAACTCCTCCGCTGTTAACGCACCCTCTTCAACCGCTACCTCGCGGAGTGTAGCCCCTTTCCGATGTGCCTTCTGTGCAAGTTTTGCCGCCGCATCGTAACCTATCCGTGGTGTCAACGCTGTTACCAACATCAAAGATGCTTCCAGATAGCCAGCAATTACTGATGTGTTTGCTTCAATTCCAACAATGCAATGCTGACGGAACGCATCACACGCATCTGCTAACAACCGAATCGATTGCAGACTGTTGAAAGCAATCACAGGCATAAAAACGTTTAGTTCAAAGTTGCCCCCACTGCCAGCGAGTGAAATCGTGGTATCATTGCCAATCACCTGAGCACAAACCATTGTCATCGCCTCACACTGAGTTGGATTGACTTTCCCAGGCATAATGGAACTTCCCGGTTCATTCTCCGGCAAAATCAATTCACCGATACCGCATCGGGGACCGCTACCTAACCAACGAATGTCATTAGCAATCTTATACAATGCACAAGCGAATCGTTTCATAGCGCCGCTTGCTGATACGAGCGCGTCTCGACTTCCCAACGCTTCAAACTTATTCGGTGCACTCACAAACGGATGTCCGGTGCGTTCAGCAATACGAGATGCTACCGCGTCCGCGTAATCTGGGTGTGTATTCAATCCTGTGCCGACGGCAGTTCCACCAATGGGGAGTTCATAAAGATGTGGTAACGTATTTTTAATCGCTTCCTGGGCATGTGTTACCTGCTGCGCATATCCACTGAATACTTGTCCTAACGTCAAAGGTGTTGCATCCATCAGGTGTGTACGACCTGTTTTTACAATATCCGAAAAATCCTGCGCCTTATCTTCCAATGTGCTTTGTAATGCCGCAGCGGCGGGCAATAAACGTTCAACGTACTGTGTCACAACTGCTATGTGAATAGCAGTCGGAAAAACATCATTCGTTGATTGGGATCGGTTCACATGGTCATTCGGATGCACGGGAGATTTCATACCACGACTGCCACCTGCCAGTTCATTCGCGCGGTTTGCGATAACTTCGTTGATATTCATGTGCGTCTGCGTGCCGCTGCCAGTTTGCCAAATCCGAAGCGGGAATTGGTCAGCGAGATTGCCATCAGCAACTTCATCTGCAGCACGGCAAATAAGGTTGGCGATTTCTGGGGTAATCCCTTCAAGTTCAGCATTGACGGTAGCAGCTGCATGCTTAATAATAGCAAGTGCGCGGATGAATGTAGATGGAAAATGTTCATCTCCGATGTCAAAATTGAGGTATGCCCGCTGTGTTTGTGCACCCCAATATGCGTCCTCAGGCACTTCTACATCGCCTAAACTATCTTTTTCTATTCGTGTTTTCATCAAATTCCTCTTTATTAATAATTGCGGTTTATGTTTAGCGAATTCAATTTTAATGCAAAAACAAGCAAGTGTCAAGTGATGCGTTTATAGTGCAAAAGTTTCGTATTAACCGCTACTTACACACTCAATTCAACGATTTAACTTGCCAAAGCCGTTGAAACATGATATTATTAAATAACGCGAGTTTGGGATAAGCAATTTTGGAAAAGGTAGGAGTGGTTTCCTAACCACTCTGTTCTGTGTTGAACACAAAATGTGTCTGCCGTTGCAGTAATAAGCCCGGTTCGGTTGGGAAACCAACCTATCGTGGTTTTGTATAGCAACCCAAGTTGCCGCCTATTTCGCGAATCATCTTTTAGAAGGTGTCTACCCTATCAAGTGCCTTATGTGCATTTGCATTGATTCCAATCTATAATGAAAAACATCAGATCAAGAGGAAAAATCATTATATTTTCAATTGAAACAGTTCTGTATGCTTGAAATTTTGTAAGCAGCAGCTTAGTGGTGTGTCAACTCTAAATTTATAGGTAGAGGTCGCGATTCGGAGATCGCTCCTACTGATTGACTGCTTATGGTAGGAGGTGACTCCGATTCCCGACTACTGATACGACTCACAATTTTAGTGTGGACACTCCATTAGGTTATAGTAATCTTTTATGTTAAAAATCAATTCCAACTCAAATAGGAGAATTTGTAAGTGAAGCATTTTCTGTTTTTAGCTGGTGTTATTCTCATCATGTTTTTTCAATTGAATTGCGGCTCCGATGAAGAAGCGGAAACCATGTCAGAAGAAGAAGTTGTGGAAGTTTTGGACACCGCGCAGGATAATTATGTGTTACCGATATTATCCGAAGTGAATCTGACGAGTATGTATGAAGCACAAGTGCGCAGCGAATTAGAGGAGAACACCGAGCTTGAGTTGATAACTGTTCTTGATGGAACCCAGAAAGTAAACATTAAGGTAAAGTATCTGGGGATGCGTGATTTCAATTATGGATTTCCGCTCTATGAGTTTGAGTTGACAGATCCGTTGGTTGAAAAAAGAGGCGGTATTGCTGCGGGCATGTCGGGAAGTCCTGTGGGGCCGTCGGGTCGTGTGATGGGTGCGTTGGCGTATGGGGACAGTTTCGGCACAGCACCGTATCGTTTTTGGGCAACTGCCATAGAGGCGATGGAAGATGCACGAGATCACCGTCCACTTGGTGAGTTCATGGATGCGCAAGGGGCACCGAGTGTTCACACACGGTGGACACCAATCAAAACGCCGTTGGTTGTTAGCGGTGTTAACCCGAATCGGGTTGAAGCTGTTAGTAAGCGTTTGCAGTCTCCGCGATTTGATGCGATTGAATTTGTTGCTGATGTCGGAGGTGCCCCTGCTAATGCACCAACTGTGTCCGGCGATTTAGAGGCTGGGGACATGATAGGTGTTGCCATTGCGACAGGCGATGTTGTAGATTTTATCGGATACGGCACGGTGACGCAAGTATATGACAACGACACGTTTGTGGCGTTCGGGCATTCGTTGCGGTATGATGGTGCGATCGCGTTACCGGTATATCGAGCGACGACCGCTGGCATTGTCGCGAACTTACAAACCCCCTATAAGTCTGTCGTTGCGTATGGAGATCCGATCGGCACGCTGACGAAAGATTTGAGTGCTGCTGTTGTCGGTAAACTTGGGGATGCCCCTGACATGATACCTGTCTCGGTGTCCTATCACCCTGTCAATAGTGTTAAACCGATGAAGACCGAATCTGAGGTGGCGTATGGACAAGAATGGGCGATTGCACCTGTTGTGGCATGGACAGTAGATGCGCTCAGGCGTGAATGGACGGGGGGCACATCAGACGGGAAAGTGGTACTATCGTTCGAGGAAACCAAAGAAACCTATACGCAAAGGTGGCGGAATGTTTCGTCAGACCCGTTTTTCAATACGTATGATAATCTCAATTATGCTGTGGGCGAATTCACAGACTCGCTAAGAAATGCTGCCGGTAAGGCTACCTTGAAGTCGGTTTCTGTGGAAATAACGGATAAACCACAAATTGCGTCGGTAGAAATAATAGATGTAGAAGTGCCGGATAACATTCGCAGCGGAACGCAGGTGACGTTCAAGGTTGTGCTATTACCGCATTGGAGTGTTGCCGAACATGATGAGCGAACGATTAAAAAAGACATATCGCTTAATATCCCATCCGATTTTGAAACGGGAAGTCTAATGCTTAAAGTAGAAGCCCAAACTGTTGACATGTTTGACCTTATTTTTGATTTTGATTTTGATCTCGATTTCGATAGTGACATCGAAGATGAGGGGCCTCCGCAAACACTTGATGAACTTATTGAGGAACGACAAGACAAAATACCAATACCGGGAACAATCAAGGTGACGCTGGAATCTAACGGTTCTTTTAAAGACGTTGAGGGGGAACTCATACTTGACGATTACGTTGTTACCGGTGAAATTACGGATTTTATTTCCATAGAGTGAGGCAAGTTTGGTAAAATATTTACGCACGCAAAATCTACGACTGTATACTATAGTAAACCTATAATTGAATGGGACACTTCTGTAGCGCAAACTGTTAGTTTGTGTCGTTTTATGCACAAGCTGACAGTTTGTGGGGCAACTTCTGTTGTCCGTTATGTTTCCAAAATAGGTTTATCAAAGTGTCCCAATAATTTCAAAGTTCACTATAAATTGGTGTAAGTCCTAAAATATGGACTCAGAACAAAATTATCCTAATAGAGAAATAGATAAGAGTGGATTTTACATTAGTCAATCCTTACTTGACGCATCAGCAACCGCCAGCAGCGCACAGTTACCTATACCGACAATGGTGTTCAAGGGGTTATCAGCCAGGGCTGTCTCCTATTTCGCCAGACAGTGAATTAGGTACATGCATTGGTCAGATGGGATGGGTCGGTGCCCATGCACACGCGCACGACTACCTATGGGCTTCAGCAGGTAACATGGGGGTTATACTATCAGAACCGGTAGATGCAAAATGCCTAATCGCTTATGACGAGGCACCGCGGCACGCTTTGCCTACAGCAATTGTTGTGAAAGGGTTAGCAGGTAGACATGTGCTTTTGACTAAATCCGGGTCTCGGCTGGACATGGTAGGGATAGAGCATCCTGCACTAAATCTTACTGTCATTGAGGTAGAACCGGATGGAACACACTATAGAATGCGCTTCGGCACACAAACACAGTCTGAAATAGAAAATACTTTAGAGTCCGAAAATAACTCACAGTCTTGTGTTCCAACAAGTGAGATGTTTCATTATCTCCTAATTTTTGAGCAACTTGAAAAACATGGATTTCAAGCATTAGTCCACTTGCAGCCGAAGTTTCTAAACCTAATCTCACGTACAGAACACGGTCAGCCAGATCGTTTTTATAGTTTTTTAAAAGGGTATGAACCGGAAACCCCGATTATTTATGACGCATCTGGTGGGATTGGGTTTGTTCAAGAACGGGTGCCAGGAATACCAGAATTATCTTATGAAAGTTTACGGCTTTTTGAAAACGGTTCCGAACCGATGCGCCATATTCTTTATTGGATTGGGCATGGTACTTTTTCACGTGGGACAGACCTTTTAGAAGCGTATAAACATGCTGAGTACTTTGAAGCAGTTGCCCGAATGGCATGGGAGGCAAATCAGAGGCAAGTCTCTGCAGAAGCATATAGCGAAGAAATTGTCAACTGTATCCTCCGTGAATTTAACGCCAGCCGCACGCAGTCAGAAAATGAACCTGTAGAACAAAGTGAACCTACAGTGCCATTAGACATTAAACAAGAGGACCGGACGCCAGAAAATCTATACAACTACCCATGATGCTTATTAAACATTAAGACAACTTCGCGCTGTATTAGATACTAAGATGTGCGAAGGAGATATTCAGATGAAAGAAACACAACAACCGTCTGTGATTGAAGAAACAGAAGAATCACAACAGGCAAAACCGCAAAATTTAGAATCTTATCTTAGGGACAGTATATTTGGCGATGATTTTCGTAATTACAATGAGAAAATTGAGAGGTTGACCCAAGAACTTGAAAACGTTCAGCAGAGTCTTGTTGAAGTTGAAACAAGATTGTTGAAGGAAATAGTAGATGTTAAAGCACAATACGGTGACATACCAGAAAACATAGCGCAGCGCGTTGATAATCGTATTGACGAACTTATTAGCCGTAGTGAAAACGATCTCGAAAAATTGTCAATGCTTATCAATGAGTTTGCCACTGATTTTCAGGCACAAATTGACAGACTTCGTACAGAAACGCAGGTGCTCCAAAATGACGGTCAGTCTGATCGACAAGCACTTGCGAATGCTCTGATAACGATCGGCACGCAACTAAAAAAAGAATCATGAAAAGCACTACATATTTCCTCATTTTTGTTTTTCTACTGATAGCGTGTGGCATTACATTAGCAGCATCACCTCCCGCGTCGGACTTAGATACCGAAGAGATTTCCATCGTTGCCGTTGGCGATATAACAATCGGAAGCAACTTAACACCGCTCATTGAACGGCAGGGAGCAGGCGTGTTTTTTGAAGGCATAACCTCGGTCATTCAATCAGCGGATGTTGCCACGGTATCCCTCAACACCAGCATTTCAGACAGAGGAGAGCCGGACTCAAGGCGAGAACTGCGTTTCCGCGCTGCACCTGGACTCGCACGGGCACTCGCAAATACAGGATTTGATGTGGTTTCTTTAGCAACACCGCACATCATGGATTTTGGAATTGAAGCACTTGAAGATACGGTAACCAATTTGGAGTGGTACAACGTTAAATCAATAGGTGCGGGAATTTCACCCGCAGCAGCAAATGCGCCTGCATGGTTAGAAGTTAACGCTAAAAAAATTGCCTTGTTCGCTTACTTGCGCGGGAATGAATTCAATATGGCATCGTTAAACCCTGTCGCCTCTGCTGCCTATAGCCAAATGGTCCGTGCTGTTCAAGAGGTAGATGATACCGCAGAACTTGTTATCGTCTGGCTACATTGGGGGAAAAGGGATGCAGAACCGGCAACACAACAAGCGAGTATTGGACGCCAACGGATTTTTGCCCAAGCACTTATTGATGTTGGAGCTGATCTGGTTTTATGTCAACAACTCCATACACTTGGTGGGATTGAACTCTACGATGGGAAACCGATTGTTTATAGTCTTGCAGACTTCATCTATGATACTTATTCATTACAGTATGCGCGCACAATTATTCCTAAAGTGACTTTTATAGAAGGATCACTTAAATCTATTGAATTAATACCTATATTGGTAGATAAACAGGGACAGTCAATTCCTCAACCAAGCCTTCTCAAAGCTAAAGATTCTACAGCGGAGACTACGGATAAAAAATTGGAATCTGCCATAGAGACACTGCAAAACTATCAAAAAAGGTGTGCTGAACTTAATACAGAGGTAATTATTGAAGGGGAACGCGGATGGATTAACAACGTCCACAAATCCCAGTAGAATGTATGAAAAGTGAATCATCCAAAGAGTTAGCAATGCACCTAAGAGAAAATATGGAAGGAGAATAGATAACAATGGAAAACGAACACGAAATTATTACAGAATCTGAAGAAGATGATGAACATGAAGATTCTGAAGAAATCTTAGAGACAGCGGAACTACCAATACTTCCGGTGAATGATCTTGTCATCTTTCCTTATATGCCACCGGTGCCACCTTTTCCTCCGCATCATGTTGCGCTTTCAGGAAAGATGGTCATGGATGCTGTTGACGATGCAATGTTAAACGGCGAGCGAGTCCTTTGCATTTTCCAAACTAACTCGGGACGCAGTTTGGACATAGACCCGCGCGCAGTCAAAGATATGACTCTGGAAGAATTAAGCCCCATTGGCAGCTTAATTCATATTCTCCGCGCGAAAAAAGATGATGAAGATGTGCTTTTTCTCGCGAATGGTCGCGCACGGGTTCAAATTGAGGAAATACTCCACAATGAACCGTTTTTAAAAGCACGTGTCCGTCTTCTGGAAGATGAAGAGGAAGATGAAAATGAAGAGGTCTCAGAAGATGATTTAGAGATTGAAGCGCTCGTTCGAAGCACTGACGAAATGTTCCAGCGCATTGTCCAGCTTTCCTCACGTTATCAAGAAGAACATGGGATCATGACCAAAAACATTGATGAGCCTGGACGGTTAGCTGATTATATTGCCGCTGTTTTAGACCTCAAACCTCAAGAAAAGCAACAGGTTCTTGAGGCAGTCTCTATTCCTGAGAGGCTTAATAAACTTGCTGTTATTCTTGCCAAGGAGGTTGACCTGCATGAGTTAGAAAGCAAAATTCAGTCCAACGCACAAGCGGTTATCAATAAAGGACAACGTGAATACTTTCTACGTGAGCAACTAAAAGCAATTCAAACGGAACTTGGTGAGGCAGATGATTTAGCTTCTGATATTGACGAAATGCGTGAACAACTGAAAGATGCAAAATTGCCTTCGAAAGCACATAAAGCGGCTACGAAAGAGCTTAATCGTCTTTCCAAAATGCAGTCTTTTTCACCTGAGTCCGCCGTATCAAGGAATTATTTAGATTGGCTTCTCAATTTACCGTGGTCAGTCCACACAAAAGACTCTATTGACCTTACAAAGGCGATGAAAATACTTAATGCAGACCACTACAACCTGACGAAAGTCAAGGAACGCATTGTTGAACATCTTGCCGTCCGAATCCTCAAATCTGACATGAAGGGACCTATCTTTTGCTTCGTAGGTCCGCCGGGCGTGGGAAAAACATCTCTCGGTAAGTCTATTGCTCGGGCTATTGGTAGAAAATTTGCTCGTATCTCCCTTGGTGGTATGCACGACGAAGCCGAAATCCGCGGGCATCGGCGTACTTACATCGGTTCAATGCCTGGTCGTATCATTAAAGGGATACGGCAAGCGGAATCCAATAATCCTGTCTTTATGCTTGACGAAATAGACAAACTCGGTTCTGATTTTCGGGGTGATCCGGCGGCTGCACTGCTTGAAGTGCTTGACCCTGAACAAAACCACGCATTCACGGATAACTATTTGGATGTCCCTTTTGACCTGTCACAGATAATGTTCATCACAACGGCAAACCAGATTTACACAATTCCACCTCCACTTCGTGACCGAATGGAAACGATTGAGTTGCCCGGCTATACTTCAAACGAGAAGAAACAGATTGCTAAACAGTATCTCATCCCGCGCCAACTTAAGGAAAACGGGATTACTAAGAAACAATTGAGTATCTCCGCTGCAGCGATTGGAAAAGTGGTCAAAGAATATACACGCGAGGCGGGTGTTCGGAATTTAGAACGCGAACTTGGCACGCTCTGTCGTAAATCTGCGCGTCGCGTGGCAGAGGGGGAAACGGACCGTACCTCCATTGGTGTTAAGGAAGTACCGCACTATCTTGGCCCGCCGAAGTTCGATTCCGAAATTGCTGGTAGAACGGCTGATGTTGGTGTTGCTACGGGACTTTCTGTTACACCCGCAGGAGGTGAAATCCTCTTTGTTGAAGCGACTGCCTCCCAAAAGCAGAGCGGAAAGGGAGAACTCCTTGTCACTGGACAGATAGGTGATGTGATGCAGGAATCGGCACAAACTGCTCTCACTTATGTCAAATCCCAAGCATCAAAACTGGAATTTGACACAATCGCACTCCAGGATGATCTCCACATTCATGTGCCAGCTGGGGGTATTCCGAAGGATGGTCCCTCTGCAGGTATCACAATCGCCGCTGCACTTGCTTCCATTGCTACAAAACGCGGTATTGACCCTGAAGTCGCTATGACGGGCGAATTGACCTTAAGAGGTAGAGTGCTACCTATTGGCGGTGTAAAGGAGAAAGTCCTTGCCGCTAAGCAAGCAGGTATTAAGAAAGTTATTGTTCCACAAGGCAATCGAAAGGATTTTGTTGAAATTCCAGAGGATATCCAAGAAGGACTTGCCTTTTTCTTTGTTGAAAATATGAACGAAGTCTTTTCTGAGGTATTTATATAACTTAGAGTCTTGTAGGTCGGGTAGAGTTTGCGAAACCCGACCTACGAAATAATGCCACATAATCATTTAGAAATAGTATAACCTCGTTCCTAAACCAGAAAAGGTTGACAATTAACCTCGCAGCAGTGTAGAATTACAACGTTGGATGTCTAAGGTGTTGTATGGTCTCGTTAAATTGAAATTGGCGATCACAACATCGTGAATTCCTTGTAAAGGTAAGGAGAAATGACATGAAAAGCATTAGATGGAACAGTATAGTTCCTTTCCTCATAGTATGTGCCATTGCTGCATATACGACCATGTTAACTACCTCAACCTGTTGGGGAAATACAGAAAATGTGCAAAATGATAACAAGGCAAAAGATCGCGCGCCTCTTTTTCTAAAAGATATCGCACCTATCCTTGATAAGCAAGGGTGTTCCGCGGGGCTTTGCCATGGGAAATTCGGTGGACAGGGCGGTTTAAATCTATCTTTGCTTACGCTGAACCCAGAAAGTGATTATGAACCAATTGTGCATCATAACCGGGGGAGACGTATCAATCTACTTGACCCTGAGCAGAGTCTCCTTTATCTGAAACCTACTGGGCAGATTCCGCATGAGGGTGGTGTGAGATTTGGTGCTACCTCTGATGAAGCGGAAACCATTCTTCGATGGATATCCGCGGGTGCACCCTTTTCATCGGATGAACCCCGATTAGAAAAACTTAAAATTGAACCAAGCGAGTCTGCGTTTGCTGCTGTTGGTGAAACGAAGCAGCTAAAGGTCCTCGCACATTTTACTGACGGATCAGTGGAAGATGTTACAGAGCAGGCTGTCTATGAATCTAAAGACGAACCGATTGCTGCTGTCACGGAATCTGGACTTGTAACAAGTGAACGTTGGGGTGGGACTGCTATCTTAGCAAGATATTTAGGAGTCGTCTCCTCATCTTTCATCACCGTTCCAAGAGAGACTGACGGAAAACCGTACCCGGAAATCCTAACAAACAATTTCATTGATGAATTCGTAGCAGCGAAACTCAAAAAATTGAATGTGCGTCCCTCTGAACTCTCTTCAGATTCCGAATTCATTCGGAGAGTTTATCTGGATACCGTAGGAAAATTACCCACCTCCGATAAGGTTAGGGAATTTCTTGATGATTCAAATCCAGAAAAACGTTCACGCCTAATTGATGCACTCATGGAAACACCCGAATGGGTTGATCTGCGGACATTGAAATTGGCGGATATGTTGCGTGTGCATCCACGTAGATTGGGAAACGGACAATTTGGTGAACGTGCTGCTGTCCTATTTCACCAGTTCCTCCAAGATTCCGTTGCCGAGAACAAACCGTATGATGAGTTCGTACGCGAGGTTTTGACAGCCACCGGTAGTACCTATCAGAACGGACCTACCAACTATTATCGAATTGAACGGCAACCTTCAGGCAGAGCCGAAACCACTGCACAAGTATTTCTCGGCATCCGTCTCAGTTGCGCGCGTTGTCATAAACATCCTTTTGATGAATGGACAACCGATGATTATTGGAACTTCGCTGCATTCACAGGTAAGGTTAATACCCGTGGAGGTGGAGTGTACCAAGAACTCGTCGTCTACCACAACCCAGCAGGACGCGTCATTAACCAATCTGTTCAAGGCAACCGAGGACAGGTAGCACAACCTACATTTCTTGGTGGAGAAACGCTGCCAGAGGCGCATAGAGCGGATGCAATTAAGCATCTTTCAGACTGGATGACCGCTGATTCTAACCCATATTTCGCAAAAGCGACCGTCAACCGTCTATGGAGTTACTATTTCGGTAGAGGAATTGTTGACCCTGTTGACGATATGCGCGCTACAACTCCCGCAAGCGTTGAAGGACTCTTAGAAGCATTGGCGGAAGAGTTTGTTCGAAGCGGGTATGATACCAAACATATTATAAAATTGATTCTTAATTCCCGAACCTATCAGCTTTCCGCAGCACCAAATGAGACGAATGAATTAGATGATAGATTCTTCTCTCGCTTTATGCCACGTCCCTTAATGGCACAAGTGTTGCTTGATGTGCTAAACGATGTTACGGGAACATCCGAGAAATATGGAAGGTATCCAGAAGATATGCGCTCCGTTGAAGTAGAACTTCCAGTCAATTCACGTTTCCTTAATCTTTTCGGACGTTCAGATAGGGAGTTCTTAGGTAACTTAGACCCCTTGCTTGAACCGACTCTCACACAGGCACTCCACATCATCAACTCCAATTATGTGAATAACAAGTTGAAAAGCAGCAATGGCACGATTACCCAACTTCTTGAGCCGAAGACGGGAGAAAAGATGCAACCAGAAGAATTGGTTAAGGAATTGTATCTAATGACTTTGAGTCGTCAACCCACCGAAGCGGAACTTGAAACAGCTGTGACGCATCTTGTTGATGATTCCACAAGGCGCGAAGACACAGAGGATATACTCTGGGCACTGATTTCATCCCGTTCTTTCCTTTTTAATCGGTAAACGTGTCTGAGTTAAGCATTAACCTTTAAGGCAGATAAGGATAGGCGAATATTTATATTGCTCATCCTTATCTGTCTAATTTTTTATAATTCAAATCTGAAATTCTATCCATTTCTCTTTTGTAAGCCCGATTTAACAACAAAAGCGTTTGTAGTCGCGCAATTCATTGCGCCTCTTTTAACTTTAGGAAACGCTATTTTATACCATTTCGAAATAATGATATTACATTATTTCATAAATCGGTTAGAAGAATCAATAATCTCTTCTGTAGGAGCGACCTCCCGGTCGCGACCAGGAGGTCGCTCCTACAAAGAAATTCAAAATCGGGATGATACTTTGTTAATTAGAAATGGTATTACTTTTGGATTAGAAAACTCGACAATTGAATGTCTTTGTCCGAGATTCAGACAATCTTTACATAAAAAATCGGATATATGCTATAATTATTCCTAAAACATGAACTGCAATCAGGAGAACAAATATGAGCCCAGCTTATAATCTGTTAGCCGAAACATTAGAGAAACAGGGAATTCAGATAGAGACAGTTAAGGCACACCTCAAACAGCAACATATTGAAACACCTTCTTGGGGTTATGGTAATTCTGGAACCCGATTCGGCGTGTTTGAACAACCTGGCGCAGCGAGAAACGCTGCTGAACGTTTAGAAGACGCTGCAACTGTACACAGATTCACCGGTGTCGCACCGACCGTAGCACTCCACATTCCATGGGATAAAACTGACGATTGGGAGGGATTAAAACAATATGCTGCAGATGTTGGCATCGGAATAGGCGCAATTAACCCAAACGTTTTTCAAGACCAAGTGTATAAGCTTGGTAGCGTCTGCAACCCAAACATAGAGGTCCGCCGCCTTGCGATTGACCACATGTTAGAATGTGTTGATATAATGGAGAAAACGGAATCAGGTTTACTGAGTTTGTGGTTTGCTGACGGGACTAACTTCCCCGGTCAAGCCAACTTCAGAAAACGTAAGCAGTGGATGACAGAAGCGTTAGGTAAGGTTTACGATGCGCTTCCTGATGCTACTCGTATGTTGATTGAGTACAAGTTTTTTGAACCGGCATTTTATCACACCGATTTAGCCGATTGGGGCACTGCTTATCTGTTGGCGATGAAACTGGGACCGAAAGCGCAAGTCCTCATTGATTTGGGACACCATCCGCAAGGCACAAATATTGAATTCATCGTCGCATACCTAATTGATGAAGGCAAACTTGGTGGATTCCATTTCAACTGCCGAAAATACGCGGACGATGACCTGACGGTTGGGTCTATCAACCCACAAGAACTCTTTCTAATCTACACCGAACTTGTCGCCGCAGAACTCGATCCCGATACGGAAACCGACATCGCCTATATGATTGACCAAAGCCATAATTTGAAACCGAAGGTGGAAGCGAGCATTCAATCAGTATGCAACCTGCAGAAAGCGTACGCAAAGGCGTTGTTAGTAGACCGAGATGCGTTGGCAGCAGCACAAGACGCTGCGGATTTGGTTGAAGCAGAAAGCATCTTCCAACGCGCGTATGAAACAGACGTGAATCCCTTACTTGAGCAGGTTCGTTTGGAGATGGGGCGAGACCCACATCCATTGACAGCATACCGAAAGAGCGGTTACTACGAGAAGATTAGCAAAGCACGCGTCGGCGGTGAAAGTCAAGGCTGGGCATGAGGAACATTAAAATCGGTATTATTGGCTCAGGCGGCATGGCGCGGCATCACGCTGATCGGTTTTCATCTATAGAAACAGCTGAAGTTGTAGCAATTGCCTCCAGAAACGAGCAAACAGGTAGCCAGCTTGCGGCTAAACATGCTGCAACTTTTATCTCCGATTGGAAACGACTAATAGAACAAGACGATATAGATGGCGTAGTTATTTGCACACATAATAATAGTCACGGTGAAATTGCGCTTGCAGCGTTGAAAGCGGATAAACATGTCTTTGTGGAATATCCACTTGCTAACAATGTTAATGAAGGTGAAAAGGCTTTACATCTTGCCAAAACCCGTCATCTTGTACTTCGGGTTTCCCATCCAGAGGTTGTATCTAATACCCACGCTGTACTCAAGAAGAAAATAGGTGAACTTGGCGAGTTGCTGCTCACCTCATTTGTACGCTTAACCCCTGGTCGTGGCGCGCGTCCTGAAATTCTCTTCAACTTATCTGTGTCGGGAACACCGGCACACTTCTTTATCTATCATATTTATCCAATTGTGGATCTGTTTGGTGAAGCTACGTGGGTGGAAGGTGCTGCGTGCTACGAAGGCTTAACCGAATCTGGACAATACAACCGTTTTGTCAACACTGTGACTGTTGGATTTAAGCGTGGCGGAATCGGGCAGTGGAGTTGGGCAGGTGGCATCGCTATTAATACTGCTGAACAGCATGAACGATATGTTCTCACGGATGGTACATTAGGCGATGATGGGAGTGGATGGCAATGTTCAACACTAAACGGGGTTACGGAGTTGACGGTTCCGAATACACCTCAACCTACATTACAAGAACTGTGGTTATCCGAAATTCAAAACGCAACACAGCATCCCCCTTGTTTAGCAGATGCTGAGGTAGCACTCTCCGCAATTCGGATTAGTCTCGCCTCAGCGCAGTCAATACGCGAAAATCGACGGATAGAACTATAAAATGAATACAGAACAGTTGAAAAAGATTGCCGCAGAAAAAGCTACAGAGGAAGTCCGAAACGGTATGGTCGTCGGATTAGGGACCGGTTCCACCGTCTACTACGCGCTCTTAAAACTCGGAAAGATGGTACGCGATGGACTCAACATCATTGGAATTCCGACATCCGATGGTACAGAGAAAATTGCCATTGAACAAAACATTCCGCTTTCAACACTTGCAGCACATCCCACAATAGAATTAACAATTGATGGTGCTGACGAGGTAGATGCGCACCTAAACTTAATTAAAGGGGGCGGTGCCGCATTGGTTAGGGAAAAGATTATCGCAAATGCCTCCAAACGAATCTTGATTGTCGTAGATGAAAGCAAGGTTTCTCGTGTGCTTGGATCCTCGTTTGCGTTACCGGTGGAAATTGTGCGGTTCGGGTGGGAGGCAACGCAGCGCGAGGTTAATAAAATCTGTGGAAAATCAGATTTACGAGGTGGAATTGAAAATCCGTTGATTACGGATAACGGAAACTATATCTTGGACTGCCCCTTTGATGGAATTCCTGAACCCGAAAAGGTGGAGTTACAATTGAATAATATCCCTGGTGTCGTTGAAAACGGTATTTTTGTGGATCGTGCAGACAAAGTTATCATCGGCACGTCTTCTGGTATCAAATACATGGAATAGTGTCAATGAACCGACATCTAATCTTTTTCTGTTTACTATTTTCTATATTGTTCATCTTTTCCAGTCATGTTCGCGGTGAGATTTTTACGGACAGTGGATTGGTAGATATCCCAACAGGTGAGGTACTAAAACACGGTATATTCGGAGTAGGGGTATATGCCCCTTTCCAAAATACAACATATTTCAAACGGGATCCTGTTGCATTCCGTGTCAACTTCGGAATGTTTGATAGAATTGAGTTTGGCGCATCACACATACTCCCGCAGGACAATGATGCCTCGCGTTCCTTCTTAGGACATGTAAAAGCACAACTTTTAAATGAGACTGGAAAAATACCGAATGTAGCAATCGGTATTGACAATCTCGGAGATAATGTTGGACAAGAGTGGGATACCTATCATGCTAATTCAGCATATCTTGCAATCAGCAAGACTTTTAATCTGCCGCGAATTCACCTTATTTCGGGACATATCGGAATTGGCAATCACCGTTTCGCGTTTAATGAGAGTTCAATCGGACTCTTTGCAGGTATAAGTACAGAACTTCATCCCGCTTTTGCCAGAGGTGATATTGAGATTAGTCTGGAATTTGATGGAAAGGGTGCAAATGCTGGTCTGCAGCATACTGCCGATAGTGGACTTCAGATCGCGTTCGGTGTTGAGACGTTGAACAAACCTGAAGATATGCGCTATCTCGTTTCAATATCGTGGACGAATGCACAGATGCTGGAACAGATAGCAGGAGCAAAACGACTTGCCCGACAAGCAGCGAAACTCGCAAGTCAGGCAAAGAGCAAACCAACGAAAAAAGAGAAGACATCAGAACAGTAGATACATTTTTCGAATCTACTGCTTTGCATCAATAGATTCCATCACACTTTGTAACGATTTGAGCAATTCCGAAGAGAAATCTTGCGGTGGCATAAGGATAATCTCAATCCTGCGATTTTTTGCCTTCGCTTCGTCTGTTTCTGCTGTGTCAATTGGTTGGTAGAAAGCATATCCTGTTCCTGATAAACGCATTGGATCAATACCAGCATTTTCTTGCAAGTACTTTACTGCGGAGATTGATCGGTCTGTAGAGAGATCCCAGTTCCGTAGTGCTGAACCCGCAATCGGATTGTTGTCCGTATGCCCTTCAACACGGATCGCATAATCTGAATAATTTGGGTTTAGTAATACCTCTTCTGCAATTGCGTCAAGGAGTGCTTTTCCTTCTGTGCTAAGGGTCGCGCTACCTGTTTCAAACAGAATCTTGCCTTTTACATCAAGCGTTAACCGTCCTGCTTCATCCAGCACAGCACCCACTGTATCTTTAAATCTCTCTTGGATAGCTGCAATTGAACGTTGCGATTGCTCGCGAATACGTTGTAGTTCCGATTCAATTTTGGTCAGTTTTGCACGTAGACTCTCTTTTTCGCGTTCAAGATTGGTTTTGTCCTGCTGAAGTTTGTTGCGTTCAGCAGCAATTTTCCGAGCGGCTTCGCTTGCATTTTCCAATATCTCTTTCGTTTGGTTTAGTTCTGTCTGCGTCTCTTTTAGTGTTTTTTCAGTTTCAGCTAACTTCTTTTCTAACCCAGTTTTTGCTGCTTCAGTCGTCTGAAGTGTCGTTTTTGTGGTAGATAGCTCTGCTTGTGTCTGCTTGAGTTCATCAGAAGTAGAATTGAGCAGAACTCCCAGAACAATAGCTGCAACAACAGCAACGACTATAGATATGATTGCAATTATTCCTTTTGTACCCATTTTATTCTCCTTGTAGGTTGAGTATGACATCAAAACTATCGTTTTTTGATGCCTTATTCTTTTTTATAATACCGCATTCTGTGCAACGATGGATTAGCACATAATTACTCTGTTTCATGGTAAACCCTACTGGTTCCATCAATCCCTTACAAGTCTCAGATCGATCGCCTGGATTGACATCTACATGTTGACTCCAGAGACATTCCGGGCAGTGATTGGTATAGCCATCTCCCTTCACGAACACACCGCAATTTCCGCAGGTAAAATCTTCAATGTGGCGTTGAAATTTTTTATTCACTGGTCAGCACCTATCTGTCTTTCTTGACTGAGGCGGTCTAAAGTGCGTTTTAGACTTGGAGAAACAGAAGCCGCGCGCTGCAAATTCCAACGGTCTCGGACAAACTGGCTTAGGAGTGGCGTATATTCATTTCCCGTTTTTGCACTTCTATCTTTTTCTGCTGGTACAAGTGCATCTCGCAATCTTGTTTTTTTACTTCTTCGTGGAAGTGATATGAGAAATTCTTTGGGAGACGAAATTTCATCAGTGTTTGTTGGGATACGATTAGTTGGTATCGCTAAAAAGTTTGCAACCGCCTCTCGATCTGCCATAATCCAAGATTCGACTTCCATGACTGCAACCCGAAGAAAAAACCAACGATTCAAACGACCTTTTATCCAAGATTGGATGAGAGTAGGTGGGCAGACTTCAGGGGAATCCAAATCTGTCAACATGAAAATACCGCATTCTTCATATGCGGCTTGGTTGTAACTCTGTGCCTTTCGTTGAAGATAAGAATTGCCTTGATATATAATTCTTTTAACAATTTCAACGCCAAAATGCTCAAGAATTTTGGTCGAGACTGCATCGCTAAGTCTGTCTTCAACGACAAGGATTACGCTATTTAATCCCATTTTAATAGACTCAATTGTTCGGAATGTTCAGGACCGGTTCTTGAAAGAATTGCTTCACCCACTGTTAGACCAGATTCAAGAAGACTGCGTAAGGGTTTAGTATTCCAAGCAACTTTGACTACTGTTTCCGTTTCCGTAGGGATCAGCATTAGCACTTCCGTGCCATCAATCCCCTGTTCTGTAAGAAGTGCGTCGCTATGTGTGCTAACAAAAACTTGTCGTTGCCTACTTTTCTGCATTCGGGAAATCAAAGGGGCAAGTTGAGAGACAATGCCGAGGTTTAATGAGAGTTCAGGTTCCTCTAACAGGAGAACTGAGTCGCTTTCAAGGAGAGACCATAGAAGTCCTATGAGTCGGAGTGTCCCGTCAGAAAATTGATCTTCTTGTTGCCACACGCCGTGTCTGCGCCAGTGGGAATAGAGTGCCCTTAAATGAGGTTGTCCTGTATTTTCGTCACTAAGAAATTCTAATTGATCAAATTGTGGCACAGCAATCTTGAGTGCCTTTTCAATTTTTTTCAGGCGAGAAATACGGGTTCGTTGAGGAACACTGGCAACCCTTTCAAGAAATCCTTGTCCAAACGGGTCTTCTTCAACAATTCTACCCTGAATTGAATTCGCAAAACGAAGAAGTTGTGGCACCAGATGAAGATAAGTTACGTTTTGAAGAAATTGCGCAATTTCTCGAAACTCTGCATTTACGTTGATCTGTTCAAGAAAAGTTTGGGTAAGCCTCTCCGTATCTGCCTTGTCGTTTTTATCTGGTCTATCAAGAATTAATTTTTCTTTTTTCCAAACCCGTTCATGGGTAAGAAGAGGACGGCGATGCCCGCGAGGTTCTTGGCTAAATCCCAAGGCGTATCGCCAAGTTGTAGAGGCATCTGACGTGTCATTGATGTAAATCTCAATTTCAACTTTCGGATAGCGTCGGGCAGCTAAACACCGGATTTTGGAGATACCACCTCGATCTTTGACTGCTTTCTGGAATCCTCCACCTTCTGTTTTAGCAATATCGCGGAGAAATCTAAAAATATCCAGTAGATTTGATTTACCCGATGCATTTGGACCAACGATAAACTGCCGCTCTCTAAGCGGAACATTTATCTGTTGAAAATTTCGCCAGTTTTTAGCAATAAGTCTATTGATAATCATAACAACAAGTTCCCTTTACAATGATATATCTATGAATGTGATATGAAAATGATAACATATTCAAAGGATAGATTCCAACCGAAACACCTATAAGCATTATCGCAAATATTGACACAATAAAATAATACTTGTTTATGCTGCGCTGAAGCACAGAGACCTCGCTCTACAATGTAACAATAATTACAGTTCTGCCCGCGTCATAAAGGTTGCATAGATAGCAGAAGTCCGCACAAGATCAGGTATATGCACACGTTCATTTATCGCATGTCCACCCTCACCGCTTGGCCCGTAGCCAATTCCCGGCAAACCTGAATTGACAAAATAGTGCAAGTCAGTAAAACCTGCAGTGCTTTTAAATTTCGGTTGATTGAAACGGACAGTACGCACTGCATCAGCAAAACCTTGTGCTAAAGGAGAATCAGTATCCGTTAAGCATGGTTCAATTCGCAAAATTGCTCGCACCTCTGCCTCCATATCCGGATAGTACTCACACGCCCCTGCAATCGCCTCTCGCAAGTCAAGTTCCGCAAACTCCAGTTTTTCATTCGGCGTAACCCGCCGATCAATTGAGAACGTGAGATGTGCTGGAACAGTATTGACTTTATCCCCTTCCGTACCGCGAAACGTCCCGCCAATGTTCATAGTTGGAAAACGTTCACTGCCGTCAGGTAGTTTAAACGCACGTTCTGGCGATTTCAAATCCCGTTTGTCCCGTTGCAACGCAAATATAAGTTCCGCTGTTTTTTCAAATGCATTTATTCCTTTGTCTGGTTGGGACCCGTGTGCCGCTTTTCCGTGAACATCAATTTCCAACCATAACACCCCGTTATGTCCGTTGCCGATGTTCATCTCTGAACCGCCCTCACAGTTGACAACGTAATCCGCATTGACCAATCCCTTTTCAACGATATATCCTGCGCCCAACTGCCCGCCAGTTTCCTCATCACAAGTGAACGAACATTCAATGTTAAACAGCGGATCAATACCACTCTCTTGGACAGCTTGAATTGCAAACAGAAGTGCAGCGATAGCATCTTTCATGTCATCGGCTCCACGCCCGTAAAGCCATTCTCCTTCAATCTTTCCACTAAACGGATCATCAAAACGCCACTCCCCTGCAACAGGGACGACATCGTAGTGTGCATTGAAATGCACCGTCTTTTCTGCACCGACATCCCAGCGTGCAATCAGGTTCAGTCGTGGATGGCTTGATGCGTTTGAAATCACCTGTTCTGCATGGCGTTTTGGCACTTTTACAACTTTTGTTTTCATTTTCAATGCCTTGCACTTCGCTTCAAGGAGGGCAACAATCTCGGCATAATTTTCCCCCGGCGGATTAACAGTCGGAATTCTGACGAGTTCTTGTAGTAACTCACACAACGAATCCTGGTTGTCCTTGATATAAGTTTGTACGGACATTTATCATATCTCCTGTTTACGATACAACTTTAAATCAGTGCGGTTAGGAAACCGCGCCTACCAAGCGTTTTCCTTGTTTACGATACAACCGCTTGGTCATTTGCAGACAAATGTCCAACCGTTTCGCCAGTCTCCGTAAAGGTGCGGGTTACTTCAACAGAAGCATACGTCCACAAAATCTTCATCGGTGCATCACTCTCATTCCAAAACCGATGCGGGATACCAGCAGGAACAAACGTTGTGTCAAACGCGTGCATTGTGAAGACTTCACCGTCAACTTCGCAGGTTGCTTCACCTTCAAGAATTGTCACAGATTCGTCGCAGTTATGGTAGTGGCGGGCAATCGCTGCACCGGGTTCAAACATCGTTATCCCATTGGTGAGTGATGTTGAATCCAGCCACTTACCTGCTAAAGGTACCGTTTTGACACCAGTGCCGCGGTCAACGGGTTTCTGTTTATCAAAATCAATTACATGTGCTTTTGTGCTCATTTTGGTAGGTCTCTTTCAGTTTGGATTTGTCATAGTTTCACATAAATACACAATAATTTCAACAAGTTATTGTGTCGTGAATATGTGAAGTTTTTGACAAACTGTCCATCTTTTATTGTAGGATTAAATGATTTAGGAGATAGGTTATTTCATTCACCACAAGCAAGGTGACGCACATTTGCAAACCCATCTATCGCATGGTCTATATCTAAATCTGTGTGTGTTGCCATTACGGTGACACGTAAACGACTTGTCCCCGCAGGCACCGCCGGTGGGCGAATTGCAGGCGCAAACACATCTTTTGCAAGCAACGCTTCAGCGACGTCTGTTGCGCGTTGTGGTTCGCCTAATATAACAGGCAAAATCTGTGTTTGGCTCGGTAATAAGGTATAACCTAAATTCGTTAACGCTGTTTTCATATTCTCTGCATATTTTAATAAACGTTTTCGCAAATTCTGTGAAGAGCGCATGACTTTGATTGCTGCATTAGCTGCCGATAACGTTGCAGGCGGCAGTCCGGTTGTAAAAATAAAACCGCGCGCTCGATTGGTGAGTAAATCAATCAACACACGACGCCCTGCGATATATCCTCCTAAACCGCCAATCGCTTTACTGAGCGTACCCATCTGAATAATATCTTCATTTTCTAATCCGAAATGTGCGACGGTGCCACTGCCATCTTTTCCCAACACGCCAAATCCGTGTGCATCATCTACCAGCAGCATCGCATTGTAATTCGTGGCGACTTCGTAAATTTCAGATAGTGGCGCAATATCCCCGTCCATACTAAAAACACCGTCTGTCACAATAAGTCGCCGCTTAAAATCAGCAGACTCCGCTAATAATGTCTTTAGGTGTTCCACATCGCAGTGTCGGTAGACCTGTTTGGTAGCACGGCTAAGACGGCATCCATCAATGATGCTTGCATGATTGAGTGCATCGCTTAAGATAAGGTCGTCTTCTCCCGCAAGCACAGGAATAATGCTCGTATTCGCCGCATAACCTGAACTAAAGACAAGTGCTGCTTCAGTCCCTTTTGTTTTTGCTAAGTTTGCCTCTAAAGTTGTGTAGAGGTCGTTGTTCCCTGAAAGCAAACGGGAGCCGCTTGCACCTGCTCCATATATCATTGCTGCAGAGGCTGCTGCGGACATAACCCTGGGATGCGTGCTTAACCCTAAATAGTTGTTTGATCCGAGGTTCACAACATAGTTTCCATCAATAGTGATGGTGTTTGCCGGAGGACTCATCACGGTGCGAAGGTGACGCAGCAATCCCGCTTCTTCAAGTTCTGCGTATTCTGTTTGTAGCCAATCATAGTAATTCATTTCGTTATCCCAGGAACTGTCTCAAGAAAATATGACTCTGTCTTAAGGCGCGCTGTCGTGTCTCCAACGTCTCTTCATAAGCGCGATCCTCAACCTCAACGCAGACAGCACCATTATAACCGGTATCGCTCAAGACAGAGAAGAAACTGCCCCAATTGACATCGCCAAGGCCCGGCAGTTTTGGCGTATGATATGCCAGCGGCGTTGCGAGAATGCCTACCTCATCAAGTCGTTCTCTATCTAACCGTACATCTTTCGCATGCACATGGAAGATACGATCAGCGAAAGTGACAAGTGGTTTTAGGTAATCCATCTGAAGCCATATAAAATGTGATGGGTCAAAGTTGAGTCCGAAATTTTCGGATGGAATCTCCTCAAACATCCGTTCCCAAATTGCTGGAGAATAGGCAAGGTTTTGTCCAGCAGGCCATTCGTCTTCGGTAAAGAACATGGGACAATTTTCAATACCGATACGGATACCATGGTCTGCGGCAAATTGGATGAGTGGTTTCCACACCTGCTTGAACCGTTCCCAATTGTCGTCTATTGTGCGTGTTTGGTCTCTGCCGATGAATGTATTTACAATGTCTACTGACAAATCCTTTGCAGCAAGGATCAGTTGTTTAAGATGTTCGCTATAGATTTTTGCTTCTGTTTCGTTAGGTGTCAATGGATTCGGATAATAGCCTAAGCCGCTAATTGTTATCCCCGCATCTGATACGCATTGTAAAATTCGGTCTGCTTCTGCTTCGGAAAGTGACGCTACGTTAACGTGTGTCACACCTGCATAACGTCGTTCCGCTTTTCCTTTGGGCCAGCACATCAATTCAACGCAATCATAACCGGTATCTGCAGCAAATTGGACAACCTCCGCCAATGTCTGGTCAGGCAGAATCGCACTCACAAATCCGAGTTTCATACACAACCTCCATGTCGCTTTTCAAACATTATACTACGCATCGGACAATTTTGGGAGATATTTTGTCCAATCTATCTCAAGATCACTTGTAGAGCGGGTACGGAAGTCTCCACTACAATAGGAATCAATTTTGTTTCAAAATATAAAAAAATATGATACAATTCACGACATAAGCGTAAAAGGAGGGAATTATGACTCCTAAACAACGATATTTATTTGATTTAACAGGCTATCTTCACCTAAAAAACGTTCTCAGCGAAGAAGAATTGCAAAATGCCCAAGATGCTGTTGAACGTTGTGTCCAAACGCCTCCAGACGAACTCCCGCCAGGTATTAGTTATGGCGGTGGTGGTTTTTCCAACGGTTTTTCTTATGACAAATCGCTTGAGGCACTCACACTTCACCCAAAAACCTGGCCCATTGTCAAAGAGTTGACCAGCAACAGACCACGTTTTAATCGAGGCTCTCTGGTAGCGAAAGGTCCTGAGCATGATCAGGTTATCGGTAAGCTGCACTGTGCCCGTGAAGATTGCGGATGGCAGACGCGACGTTACGTCGCTAAAAATGGGCAAATTCACAACAACGACTTTGCCATCTTTTTCTATTTTACCGATGTTTTACCGGGTGATGGAGGTTTAGTTGTGTTACCGGGTTCTCACAAGGCAGGTTTTGAACGACCAGAAGGGATTTTCTTTCCAGCCCCGGAGAATCCTCCTGACCAACTCCATCCTGCCCTCGTAAATGTTACTGCCCGCGCAGGTGATGCGATTGTCATGTCTGAACTGTTGACACACGGCGTTTTAATATGGAAACCGAAGGAACGGTATCGGAGATTTCTTATCTTGCGTTACAAGACGCAGTTTTTCCAAGATAATAGGGGACACAGAGATCCGTTTCCACCTGAAGTGATGGAACGACTTTCCCCGGAAACCCGTGAACTTTCGCAACACGGACATTATACACATATCAAGGATATTGTAAAACAGGAACATGTCCAGTTAACCTAAAAGGAACAGAGATATATGACACCAGAACAACGTTATCTATTTGACGTTACAGGCTATCTACACATCAAAAACGCTGTTACGGGGGACGCACTGAAAGCGGCACAAGAGGCTGTTGATAGGTATATCCACATGCCGCTTGACGAGCGGCCCGAAGGATTTACGACGCGTCCACGCGAATTAGAACCCGGCAAAGGCGGTAGATATGAACACGGCTTCGCATTTGACCGATCACTTGAAGCGATGACGGTGCATCCCACTATTTGGCCCCTCGTCAAAGAGTTCACCTTTGATATGCCAAGATTTGTAACAGGGACGCTCACACTGGAACAGCATAATCCTGACAGGCAACCGATGGGAACAAATCCTGCGGGGCTGCATTGCGCACGAGAGGGGCGCCACTGGCTCACACGATATGAAGTAAAGAATCAACAAATCTATTGCAACGATTTCGTGGCATTTTTCTATTTAACAGATGTAAACCCTGGCGATGGTGGACTTATTGTTATACCGGGTTCGCATAAGAGTCAATTTGAAAGACCTGAAGACCTTTTGACTCCGGGCCCTGATGGTATTGATCCGGAACAGGATGACGTTTTTACCAACCTCACGCCGAAAGCAGGCGATTTCCTTGTTATTTCCGAACTTTTGACACACGGCGTTTTGCAGTGGAGACCGAAAGACCGGGATAGACGATTCCTGATTCTTCGGTATCGCCCTCAATATGAAGGCAGGTCAGGACTGCCAGAACCAATTGTCAATCGCTTGTCACCAGAGGTGCAGGAACTAACACAAACCGCATCTTATGGACATATAAAAGAAGTTGTCAAACAGGATGTTGTCCAATTAACAGCTTAACAGAAAATTGGAGCATCCAAAGCGAAACCTAATGGAGGAACTCCGATGGAAAGCACACAATATCGCGTCTGTATTGTTGGCTGCGGACGAATGGGCGGCACCATTGATGAAGAGGTGCGGGGAACGCCACACGGTGCGCTACCTTACTCACATGCCGCTGGTTATACCGCTTTTGAGCGAACAACAGTTGTCGCTGGCGCAGATGTGGTTGAGGAAAAAGCAAAATATGTATGCGACAAATGGGACATCCCGAAATACTACCTTGACTATCAAGAGATGATAGTGCAAGAGAAACCCGATATTATCAGCATCGCCACGCGACCTGGAAACCACGCTGACATCACACAATTTGCCGCAGAAAACGGTGTCAAAGGCATTTATTGCGATAAACCGCTTTGTGCTTCTATGGAAGAGGCGGACGTTATGCTTGAAGTGTGCGAGAAATACAACATCAAATTCAATCTCGGCACACAGCGGCGTTTTACACCCGGCTACATCAAGATGCGTGAAATCCTTGAAAGTGGTGAATTAGGCGAGCGGCGTTCTATCATCTCTTATACAGGTGGTTCCGCTTTATGGGGCTATACACACGCCGCCGACCTAATCCTCTTTTTAGCAAGCGATTCCCCGATAGAATACGTGCAAGGCAATGTCGCTGTTGATGATGCTGACTTTGAGGATAACCAAACCGATTCGGATCCAGGAATTGTGATGGGATACATCCGTTTTCAGAACGGTATCAACGGCATCAGCATTCCCGGCACCGCTTACGAATTTGAAGTGAATTGTAGTGAAGGCACAGTCCGTTCTCTCAACAACGGTCTCGGCTTTCAACTCCGCAAACGGCAGGGGCAGTTTAATGAAATTTTAGACGCACAATTCCCACCCTTTGAACGGAAAAGCGGTACCGTAGGATGTATTGAGGACATCGTTGAAGCAATTGACACTGATACGGAAACGCAAGGCAACATTCAACTTGCACATCGTAGCACCGAAATGGTTTTCGCCATTGTTGACTCGCAACGGCAGAAGGGTGTTCGGGTGCCGATACCGATGGAAAACCGAGGTCTCTATCTCGGAAGGTGGTAAACTGATGATTACAAAACTCTACAACTCTTGTTGGAGGGGTTTTCAACCTCGAAAGATCACACAAATTTGCGCTATAGTTGTTGGCGGACTGTTTCTGTTGATCTATGCAACAACTTCACTGAAAGGCGATTCGCATTCAAAAAACGATCAAACGCGCCCAGCAAGTACACGCTACGAACAACGCACTCCAAGCCGAGACGGCATCGGTAAAATCTATATGGGACGCGAAATATCGCAGGTGATGGGACATCTTGCTGCGGGATGGTTAGAACGCCCAGAACGCGAACGCGAAGAGATGCCGAATCGCCTTATTGAAATGTTGAAACTAAAAGAGGGAGATGTTGTTGCGGATATTGGCGTTGGCACAGGTTATATCGCCCGGCGCATCTCTCGAAAAATAGGGGAAACAGGTATCGGCTACGGCGTTGAAATTCAGCAAGAGATGCTTGACATCCTGGCACAAAAAATGGTGGAAGAAGGTATTACCAATATCAAAGGCGTTTTAGGCACGATAACTAATCCGAAACTGCCACCGAACTCGGTTGACCTCGCCATTATGGTAGATGTTTATCATGAATTTTCGCATCCGTATGAGATGATGCAGAATATCTGTCGTGCCCTCAAAGTAGGCGGTAGGGTGGCTTTTATAGAATATCGTTTGGAAGATGACAATGTGCCAATCAAACGCCTGCACAAGATGAGTGAATTGCAGGTGATGAAGGAGGCGACACCGCACCCGTTGTCTTGGGTAGAAACGCTTGATGGTTTGCCGTGGCAGCATGTTATCATTTTTGAGAAGGTTGCGACAGAGTAGGTAGACTTGCAAATCGGTAATAGTGCTTACTATTGTTGTGTCTACCGAAATTTTATGGGTAGAGGTCGCGATTCGGAGATCGCTCCTACTAAAGATAGGCATGTCTTTGTAGGAGGGAACTCCGATTCCCGACTATTGTTGATATCTGTAATTTTAGAATGGACACTCTACTGGGCTGAGTTTTTTGGAGTTGCTTCACTTGCCGCTTTAAAGACAGAATCAACTGCACCAAAAAGGACAGGCAAATTATCCACGCTAAAACTCGTCCTGTTTTGGGTGAAGGTTTCGCCGACAAGAAGGCCAATCTGCCAGAGTGTTCCGTCGCTGACAATACCGTACACAGGATTCTCCGGATCATCGTTTATCTTTTGCGCAGCGACTAACTCCGCTAAACATTGTCCCCAACCTATCTCAAAATCATTCTTTTTCGCCTCAACCAACATTATCAACGGCGTGCCGACAACGAGTTTGCCTAATTCAGATCGTGTTGAAATAAAATAATCTGGTGTACCACTCAGAACATCATCATAAGTGATCGGCTTTTTAATCCAGAGTGCGTAATAATCAGCATACCCTTTATAGACTTCACGCAAAACAGGGAAGATAATTGCTTCACACCGTGCGCCTTCAGAGGTAAGGGCATCAATATATTCGCGGTTAAATTCAAATTCTTGTAGAAATTGTTCTGAAGGACCGGCACTGTTTTCAGTGTCTATAAAGTCATTTTCCACATGTCGTATCCCAAATCTTTCCTGAACTTCAGGGATTGCTTTGAAATCACTAAATACCATGCTGTTATCCCTCAATAAAAGTTTTCTGAAGAATCTCTACTAATACCATTTCTAAAATATAATGTATCATTTTCGGTGGAGATTCTGTAGGAGCGACCTCCTGGTCGCGACCAGGAGGTCGCTCCTACAGAGGCTCTCTTCCAATTATATTCAATCCAATAAATTTTCGTAATGCAATGTTATTTATTAGAATTGGTATAAGATTATAGCATTTTTTTGATACACCTTCAACAAAACTATATTTCCAAATTAAAAAAGTATTGACAATAAAACCTTTTACACCTTAAAATGGCATAATCATTTTTAAACTTTTTGATTGTCATAACGTTATATATCATAATTACTCTGTTTTAACAAACTTCAACTTGCAAGCCATATTGAAAAAGGGAGTGAATTCCAGTGAAAAGTGCTAAAAGTTCCATTCCACTAACAGCAGTGTTAGTCTGTTTGTGTATCGGAATGTTAGGGCTTCCCCTTACATTCGCAGATAACCACGAAACCCCACAAACAACCATTAACTATAGTCAAGATATCCGTCCCATCTTATCGGATAACTGTTTCGCCTGCCACGGACCGGACGAAAAGACTCGACAGGCAAACCTACGACTTGATACAAAGGAAGGCGCGTTTTCTGAACCGAGCGGGTATCCAATTCTCGTTCCTAAAGAACCAGAAGAAAGCGAACTCTACCTCCGCATCACCGATGAGGACGACAGTCGTCGGATGCCACCAGCAGATTTCAATAAGACGCTAACACCAGAGCAAATAGAAACCATCAAGCAATGGATAAGCGAAGGCGCACAATGGGAAGAACATTGGGCATTTACCACACCTGTTCGTCCAACGTTACCTGCTGTCGAAAACAAGGATTGGACACGAAATCCAATTGATGCGTTTATCTTGGCACGTCTCGAAAAAGAGGGGTTAAAACCTGCCAAAGAAGCGGATAGACGCACGCTAATCCGGCGCTTAAGTTTTGACCTCACTGGCTTACCGCCAACCCGTGAAGAAATCTACCAATTCCTCGCGGACGATTCCTCCGATGCATACCAAAAACTGATTGATACTTTCATGGCAAAACCCGAATACGGCGAACACATGGGACGCTTCTGGTTAGATGTAGCGCGTTATGGCGATACCCACGGACTGCATTTAGATAACTACCGTGAGATGTGGCCCTACAGGGATTGGGTTATTAAGGCATTCAATAATAAAATGCCTTTCGACCAGTTTACGATTGAGCAGTTGGCAGGTGACCTTTTACCTGAACCGACGGTTGATCAACAAGTAGCCACTGGTTTCAACCGGTGCCACGTCACGACGAGCGAAGGCGGTTCAATTGCCGAAGAATATTATGTCCGATATGCCGTTGATAGAGCCAATACGACTGCCACCGTCTGGATGGGATTAACCGCCGGTTGTGCACAATGCCACGACCATAAATATGACCCAATTTCACAGAAGGAATACTATCAACTTTATGCCTATTTCAACAATATCACGGAAAATGCGATGGACGGTAACCGCAAAGATTCTCCCCCTGTCGTGAAGTTGCCGACACCGGAGCAGAAGGCACAACTTGCAAAATATGATGACCTGATCAAAGACTTAGACGCACGGAGTAAGGGAGCATTGCCACAGGTTGACGCTGCGCAAACTGCATGGGAAAACAGAATGCCACGATGGACACCTATCAAGCCAGAAGCTGCCCTTTCACAAGGTGGCGCAATACTTGAAATCCGTGATGATAATTCCGTTTTGGCAAGTGGAATAAATCCTGACAATGAAGTATATGAGGTTATCGCAAAACTGCCTCCCGGCAAATGGAGTGCCGTACGATTGGAAGGTATTCCTGACAAATCCTTACCGGGCAGTGGTATCGGACGCAGCGACAATAGCAATGTGGTTTTAACGGGATTTTCTGTTGACATCCTTCCCGCTGCAAATGCAGAGCAAGAGCTTAATACTGCTAAGGACGCAGCACAGAAGGCTACTGAAGCAGCTAAGGCTGCCGCTGAGGCTAAGGCTGCTGCAGATGCTAAAGCTGCTGAGGAAGCTAAAGCAGCTGCAGAAGCGCAGAAAGCAGCTGAAGAAGCAGCTGCAGATGATGCAGAAAAAACTGAAGATGCAGCACCTGATACCGATGATGAGGAAACTGCTGATAAACCCGCTGAAGATGCAGCGGTGACTGATGAAGCACAACCCGCAGAAGATACTGATAAACCAGATGAAGACGCAGCACCTGAGAAGGCAGCAGAAGAAACTAATAAGCCCGCTGAGGATGCAGCACCAGAAGAAGCAACACCGGAATCCGATGCGGCGCAGCCCGCTGAGGAAACAACTGAAGATGCAGCAGAACCCGCCGAACCTAAAGACCCTTGGACATCCGTTCCCATCGTAAAAGCATGGGCAGACAAGGAACAGGGAGGCGGTGATTTTGCCATTGCCAATGCCATTGACGATAAATCTGAAACCGGTTGGGGATTGGAAAGCAATAATAATCGTGGGAACAGTCGGCAGGCAATCTTTCTTGTTGCAAACCCATTCGGCACGGAAGGTGGACTGCTCAGGATTCGCATTAAGCATGAATCAGAGAATAGCAAACATCACCTGGGCAGTTTCAGACTTGCCGTTACAGATGCACCGACGATCTACCCGATCGGTTCTAAAGTATCTATTGGAGGTTGGCATTCTGCTGGTCCGTTTACCGCGGAACACGGTAACATCGCCTTCTATAATGTTTATGAACCAGAAACCAAACCTGTCAATACAAAGGATAAATTCACTCTCGGTTCACAAGAATTGACGTGGAAACAGCAGACGCATTGGCAAGATGGACAGGTGCATAACGATATCGTAGGTGAAAACAGTGCGACATATCTCTATCGGAACATCACTTCCGAAACCAAACAGAAAGCAACGCTTTACCTCAGTAGTAACGACGCGTTGAAGGTGTGGGTAAATCAGGCAGAGGTACTTGCCAGCAATATCCAGCGTGATGCCGCACCGGATACCGAGAAAGTCCAAATTCAACTTAACCCTGGCAATAATACGTTGCTACTAAAGGTTGTCAACTATTCCGGCCCATCTGGTTTCTATTTCCGTATGGAATCCGATGCGCCGATGGTAACGGCAAACATTGTTGACACGATAGCAGTGGAAAGAGGTAAACGTAATGGAGATCAGCAGACGCAAATTCGGGAATACTACCGCCGAAATGTCTCAACAGATGAGGAATTGAAAAAACTCTACGCGGATTTAGCAGATACACAAAACAAGCGTAAATCCTTGGACGGTTCACTCACCACGACATTAGTGATGCAGGAACGATCTGAACCACGCGGCGCGTATATTTTGGAACGCGGGGCATATCAGCATCGTGGTGAAGAGGTCCATCCGCAAACACCCGCAGCACTTCCGGCAATGGTAAAGGGCTCACCGCCAAATCGGCTTTCATTAGCAAAATGGTTGGTTTCCCGTAAACATCCGCTCACTGCGCGTGTCACGATTAACCGTTTTTGGCAAAATATCTTTGGGGCCGGTATTGTGCAAACGTCAGAGGACTTCGGCACGCAAGGCACACCGCCCACGCATCCAGAACTTCTCGATTGGCTTGCAACCGAATTTGTAGCATCTGGCTGGGACGTGCAAGCAATGCAGAAATTGATGCTCACCTCAGCAACATACCGACAGAGCGCGCGGGTTACGCCTGAAAAATTGGAACGGGATGCCGATAATGTTCTGTTCTCCCGTGCACCAAGGTATCGGTTTGATGCTGAAATTGTGCGGGATAACGCCTTGGCTGTTAGCGGATTATTGTATAAACGTATCGGTGGCCCGAGTGTCAAACCGCCGCAACCCGGTGGACTCTGGAAAGCAGTCGGGTTTACGGGATCTAATACTGATACCTTTAGGAAAGATGCTGGTGCTGATAAGGTGTATCGTAGAAGCCTCTATACGTTCTGGAAGCGAACTGCACCACCGCCACAGATGAACATATTGGATGCGCCATCACGCGAAGCTTGCACAATTCGCCGTGAACGCACGAACACACCGATGCAGGCGTTAATGTTGATGAACGATCCACAGTTCGTTGAAGCGGCACGTTCTTTCGCAGAACGCACGATTAAAGAGGGTGGTCAAACGTCAGAGGAACGGATCGCGTATATCTTTGAGATGGCAACCGCCCGCGAACCGAAACCTGTGGAAGCCGCACTGTTACTCAAAACGATGCAGGTACACGCTGAAGAATTGAAAGCAAATCCGGAAGCAGCCAAAGAACTCATCGCTGTCGGCGAATCGAAACCTGACGAAAAATTAGATGCAGTTGAAGTTGCCACATGGACGATGATTGCAAATCTTATCCTCAATCTGGACGAAGTTCTGAATAAGGGATAATTATAAAACTTAGTGGGCATCACTTTTCAGTGGTGCCCATCTTATAATATTATGAATGATACTCCTGTTACAATACCAGATGCGAACTTAGCAGTTGCCGTGCGCGATGCACTTGATCTGCGTCCAACCGATCCTATCCCGCAAAAGAAGTTAGAAGAATTAGAGAAGTTACATGCCGAAGAAAAAGGCATAAAAGATTTAACGGGACTGGAAAAAGCAACCAGTTTAAGAGTTTTAGAACTTGAGAAGAATCAGATTAGTGACATCACACCTATTGCCGGATTGACGCAACTAACATACTTAGAGTTCTGGGACAATCGAATCAGTGATATTACGCCACTCGCCAACTTAAATCAAATTACGAAATTAGGGCTTGGCGCAAACCAACTTAGCGACATTAAACCGCTGACAAGGTTAACACAACTCACAGAATTAGGGCTTTGGGACAACCAACTTATTGACATCAAACCGCTTGCCAACTTGACACAGATGCAGTTATTAAACATTAGACGGAATCATCTTATTGACATCAGTCCGCTTGCTAATTTGAAACAGATAACGCACTTATGGCTTAGTGGTAATCAAATCAACAACATTACATCAATTGGTGGGTTGACACAGTTGACACATTTAGCGTTAGATCAGAATCAAATCCACAATATTAGTTTTATTGAGAATTTTACGAGTCTAAAACGTTTCGCTATAGACAAGAATCGTATTCAAGACATGACACCACTCCAAGAACTTATGAAACAGATACCAGATTTGGAACTGGATATTCCATCACCTGTAAATAGGTAAAGTATCGCGATACCTCAACCACTAAATGAGTATCGCGAAAGGAGTTAATAATGGACCCGATTAAAGAATTTTTGAAACTTGAAACGCGCCGCCAATTTTTCGGTAAATGTGCGATGGGACTTGGCGGTGCAGCCCTTGCCTCAATGCTACCGAGTAGTATTGTCCAAGCCCTTGAACAGCAAGCAGGGACGCGAGTAGGTGGTTTGCCAGAACTGCCACATTTTGCACCGAAGGCGAAACGGGCTATCTATCTATTTATGTCCGGCGCACCCTCGCAAATGGATCTGTTTGACTATAAACCCAAGATGGGTGAATTTTTTGATAAAGATCTGCCGGAGACGGTACGGATGGGACAACGCCTTACCACAATGACTTCTGGTCAACCTCGTTTTCCGATCGCCCCTTCTATCTTTGAGTTTAAGAAGCATGATAACGGCAGTGACGGCGCGTGGCTTAGCGAATTGTTGCCTCATACTGCCTCTATGGTAAAAGACATCGCTATCGTCAAAAGTGTTCATACCGATGCGATTAATCACGACCCTGCAATTACCTTTGTTTGTACAGGTGATGAAACGCCCGGTAAACCGAGCCTCGGTGCATGGTTGAGTTATGGACTTGGTAGTGAGAATCAAAACCTGCCTGCTTTCATTGTAATGAACGCGACATGGAGCGGTCCGAAGGGCGCACAAGCACTCTACAACCGCCTTTGGGGTTCCGGTTTCCTCCCATCAGAACATCAAGGTGTGTTACTCCGTAGCCAAGGGGATCCGGTACTATTCCTTTCAAATCCGAAAGGCATGAGTGAAAAGGCACGCAAACGGATGCTTGATTCGCTTGTCAAACTCAACGAGGAAATCTATGAGGAAGTCGGTGATCCAGAAACGCATGCGCGTATCTCACAGTATGAGATGGCGTACCGTATGCAGTCTTCTGTTCCTGAACTCACAGACCTAAAGCAGGAGTCTGACAAAGTCAAGGAGATGTACGGTCCTGAGGTTGACACACCCGGCACATTTGCCAATTGCTGTATCCTTGCACGTCGGATGATGGAACGTGATGTTCGCCTCGTTCAAATCTTCCATCGCGGTTGGGACCAGCACGGCGACCTACCCAAGAACATTCGCAATCAGGCTCGCGACATTGACCAACCTGCAACCGCACTCGTGCAAGACCTGAAACAACGCGGTATGCTTGATGATACCTTAGTGGTTTGGGGTGGTGAATTCGGACGCACCGTGTACTGTCAAGGTGCACTCAAGAAAGATAACTACGGGCGCGACCATCACCCGAAGTGCTTCACCATGTGGATGGCAGGTGCTGGCATTAAAGGCGGAATCGTTTATGGCGAAACTGATGATTTCAGCTACAACGTCATCAAAGACCCTGTCTCTGTCCGAGATTTAAACGCTACGATTCTTAACCAACTCGGCATTGACCACGAAAGATTGACCTTTAAGTTCCAAGGACTTGATCATCGGTTAACTGGCGTAGAGGAAAAAGCACGAGTTGTCAATGAAATCTTGGCATAATCTCAAAGGAAATCGGGCTTGCAAAGCCCTCCTAAAAGAGCAGATCGTAAACGAAGGAGATAAATAATGGACCCGATTAAGGAATATCTGCAACTTGAAACACGCCGCCAATTCTTTGGAAAGTGTGCGATGGGACTTGGCGGTGCAGCCCTCGCCTCAATGCTACCGAGTAGTATTGTCCGTGCCCTTGAACAGCAAGCAGTGCCACAGACTGGTGGTTTGCCTGAACTACCGCACTTTGCTCCGAAAGCAAAGAGGGCTATCTATCTATTTATGTCCGGTGCACCTTCACAGATGGACATGTATGATTATAAGCCGAAGATGGGAGAATGGTTTGATAAAGACTTGCCAGAAACGGTTCGAATGGGGCAACGTCTCACTACAATGACCTCCGGACAATCTCGTTTTCCAATTGCTCCTTCTATCTTTGAGTTTAAAAAGCATGACAATGGTAGCGATGGCGCGTGGGTTAGTGAGTTGTTACCCCATACCGCATCTATGGTAAAAGATATCGCCATCGTCAAAAGTGTTCACACCGATGCGATTAACCACGACCCTGCTATTACCTTTGTGTGTACTGGGGACGAAACACCCGGTAAACCGAGCCTCGGTGCATGGCTTAGCTACGGGTTAGGTACTGAAAACAATAATCTGCCCGCTTTTATTGTGATGAATGCAACGTGGACAGGCAGAAAGTCAGCGCAAGCCCTCTATAACCGACTTTGGGGTGCTGGTTTCCTTCCATCAGAACATCAAGGCGTACTCCTTCGTAGCCAAGGCGATCCTGTGCTATTCCTCTCAAACCCGAAAGGCATGAGTGAAAAAGGACGCAAACGCATGCTTGACACACTCGTCAAACTTAACGAGGAAATCTATGAGGAAGTGGGCGATCCCGAAACGCATGCCCGCATATCCCAATATGAGATGGCGTACCGTATGCAGTCCTCTGTTCCAGAACTCACAGACCTCAATCAGGAGTCAGATAAAGTTAAAGAAATGTATGGTCCCGATGTCAACAAACCCGGCACATTTGCACACTGCTGTATTCTTGCACGGCGTATGATGGAACGTGATGTTCGCCTCGTTCAAATCTTCCATCGCGGTTGGGACCAGCACGGTAACCTACCGAATGACATCCGCAACCAGTGTCGTGATATTGACCAACCCGCAACAGCACTCGTTCAAGACCTGAAACAACGCGGCATGCTTGACGATACGCTCGTTGTGTGGGGTGGTGAATTCGGACGCACTGTCTATTGCCAAGGGGCACTCAGGAAAGATAACTATGGACGAGATCATCATCCGAAGTGTTTTACTATGTGGATGGCGGGTGCTGGTATTAAAGGCGGAATCGTCCACGGTGAAACTGACGACTTCAGTTACAACGTTATCAAAGACCCTGTCTCTGTGCGAGACCTAAACGCTACCATTCTCAATCAACTCGGCATTGACCACGAAAGGTTGACCTTTAAGTTTCAAGGACTTGACCATCGGTTGACTGGGGTAGAGGAAAAAGCGCGGGTTGTCAACGAAATCTTGGTATAACTTACACATTTGCTGATGGACGCGTTCTGTCCGTGTGCCATCTTCAAAAGTTGAACTGCTGTATATCCATCTCTGTCTATGCATAAACTTTCGCATCTACAGTTTTTAAGACGTATGGAGTTTAAATGCAAGTTTACCATGGGACCGAACAGACACTTGATGCAGATACATTCCTCTCAATTTTGCAAGCGGATTATGAAAGCGTATTTTTGACAAACTGTATAATTGAAGGCACAGTCGGCTTTTCAGCCAAATTCGTAGCGGAAAACGAAGAACAACTCATCGTTGATAAGGAAATCGTTTGCATCCGGTGTGAGTTCAAAAACGTTCTCAAATTCGAGAATACTTTTTTCCAAAAAGATGTCTTTTTTGGAAATTCGGTCTTCCAAGATGCTGTCCACTTTGGTGAGACCGTGTTTCAAAATACCTGTGACTTCGGAGAATCAGTGTTTGAAGGGCCTGCCCTTTTCCGTGGAACAGTCTTTAACGGAACGGCGCGCTTTTCCAAAACACGTTTTCAGCAGGTGGCAGATTATAACGATGTGCAATTCTCGGAGAACGCGGTTTTCAGAAGTGCAATATTCCAAGATGCCTCACATTTCAGTAGAACGTTTTTTGGCAAGAAATTAGATTTCGTCCAAGCACGATTCTCAGATACCGCAGTCTTCAATGAGTCAACGTTTCGAGAAGAAACTGACTTCACCACTGCACGGTTTGCTGTTGCGGCATCCTATCGAAATGTGAACTTTACGTCAGATACGATATGGCAATGGGTGTGGAACAAATTTACCCATCAGTCAGCACAACCAACGGAATTCTATTTAGATAGCGAAGATATTAATGGTGTTTTGAATCCATTTTTCAAACGTTACGTGGCGGATCAACAGTACATACGCGCTTTCGGAGAAAAACATCCGTTTTGGGCATTGATTTGGAGATGGAGTTCAGATTATGGTCGTAGTTTAGCACTTTGGGCACTCTGGTCACTACTGATTGCCCTTTCGTTCTCATTAGTGTATATGCCAGCACCGACGTGGTTTGCAGGATGGCTTCAGGAAACGATGCCACAATTTCACCAAGTAACCATTACCGAAGCAAACGAAGACTTTACATTTTGGAAATCCTTTTACTTTAGCATTGTTACCTTTACGACATTAGGATTTGGGGATGTGGTCGCAGCCAATACCTCCGCGCGCATCCTTGTCACACTTGAAGTCATTTTCGGATATGTTATGCTCGGCGGACTCATCAGTATTTTTGCCAATAAACTTGCTAGTCGGAGTTAATATCACATTTCCGTTAGGTGCGATCTTATAATAGCGATGCCGTTGCTCAATAATTATCAATCTTTGTTAGTGCAGCATTATTTCGTAGGTCCAAATCAACGCTATGAATGCGCTTGGCAGAATACGCGCATGGTATTCTGCATGATTCAGCGGATAGAGTTGCGAAACCCACATGTATGATTAGTGGATATCTTTTCACTTCTAAAATGTGAGAAATAGATGAAAAAACTAAAAGCAGTTGTTGTTGGTGCGGGATGGTCCGCTGAAGGGCACACAAAAGCATTTCAACATTACGGTGTTGAAGTGCTTGCTATCTGTGCTCGTAAACCAGATATCGTTCAAAAAGTTGCTTCAGGTTTAGGTGTGCCTGACGCTTCAATTGATTGGCGAAAGAGTTTGTTGGAACATAAACCGGATATTGTTGCGTTGACAACACCCGCCATTTTGCGAACAGAGGTCATCGAATTAGCAGTTGAACTCGGCTGCCACATTGTATGCGAAAAACCTTTAGCACTTAACGCTGAAGCAGCAGGTCATATCTACAACCTCATCAAAGATACGGGATTAAAACATGCCTTCGCCGCAACGCACCTATACGATCCGAGTGTCGCTTATGTGCGACAACTGCTGACGGAACAAAAAGTCATCGGAGATATAACAGCCGTTGATGTCGGATACACCCGCAGGATTCCAGGAGGTCCCTCTTCCGATATGATTAAACCGTGGAATTGGATGAGTTCACTTGCACACGGTGGCGGCGCGTTGAACAATGGACTGACGCACCGACTCGGCATGCTTGAACGGATGACAGGTATGGAAGTTGAAGCTGCAGTCGGTGAGGCAAAGATATATCCAAGGAAAGCCCCAGTCGTGCCTGAGATTCGCGACTGGCGGGTGTGGCGAAGCACAATGATCACGCGCGAAGAAGCATCAAAACTTGAGTGGCGAGAATGTGATGCAGAATGGGATTATTCCGCGTTCTTCAAGTTGGGACATCCCAATCCAGATACCGGTAATTCTATCCTTGTGACAATGCGCACACATCCGGGAGTGCCATCACATAAACCCACTGGCGGTTGGTTTTTCTACGGCACGCAAGGTGCACTCGTCGGGAGAGGTGGACACATTCTGAATTCTATCACTAAACATGTTGGTGAGGAAACTGAAGAGCTATCTGTCCCTCAAAATTTAACAGACGATCTGCCGCAAATCGGAGACGAAATCCAAAATAAATGGACAGCACTTGTTCGTGATTTTCTCGCAGATATTCAGGATCGTCCGCACGAACCCTATTTGACATTTCAGGATGGATGGCGTTACCAAATCGCTATTGACGCTATACGGGAAAGCAAAGGATGGGCTACGATGCCTGATTAAGATATTGTTCACATAAGTCCAATATTCAGCGAGTTTTCCTCATGACAGATAGACTCTTTAGTCCCGTAGGGACGATATGTTTATAGAAAAACGTCATAAACGCCCTCTTTAGTCCCGTAGGGACGAAATGTGTATAGGACAGAACTAATATCTGTGAAAACATCAAAAACAATTAATTATCTGACACAAGTCGTAATAGTTATACGTTCCAACATTAAAAACTATAAAGAGAAGGATATGATGAAAATTAAATTTGAGAACACACCAGGCAAATACAATATGTTTGGCGATCTTAAAACGCAAAAGTGGGCTCGTGAAGCATTACCAAAATTGGTACCCCTGGCACATAAACAAAAAACTATCACCTATAAGAAAATGGCTGAATCATGGTTTAATAGAAGATGTTATATGCTTATGGGAACAGTATGCGGCATTATTTCAACCACACTATATGAGTTAGAACGTCGACCAGATTGGGAATTCGGAGAAATACCTCGCATCACAAACATCGTTATTCGGAAGAATCAGAAACCCGGCGCGTGGATCAATGAAAAAATAACCGGAGATAGAAAAACCGCGCCACCTTTGGATGAATACTATGAACACCACCTTCTCCCCACTTATGAATATCCGCATTGGAATGATGTTCTTGAAGCATTGGTTCTTACATTGCCAGATGATATAGAGCCAGATAGAATAAATTCAAATGTAATCAGTTGGGATCCTCAACAACTGCTAAAAGATTTTCTATCTGCAGTTGAACATGGTCAAATTGAGATTCCGCCTGATTCAATTACCATTAAATTGCAACCAAAACCCCATACACGACCAAAGCAACTACCGGAAGGAAAAATGGCAGTCTATATCTTTTCTACTAACACAGAAATCCTAAAAGTTGGCAAAGTAAATACGGGATCTGAAGATCGATATCGTCACCATCACTATAATCCACAAGGGGCAGGTAGTACATTGGCAAAATCACTTATGGAAGATGAAAATATTCCAATGATGTTCAAACAGGACAAAAAAGTCGTCTCCGATTTGATCACGGAACACACAGATAGAGTGAATTTCCTTCTTGATGCGGAACTTGGTCACTTTGTGCTAAACCTATTTGAGGCTTACGTCCAATGTAGATTAAAACCAAAATATGAAGGTTTTAAGAGTCAACGTTAACATATTACTGCTGGTCTAAAATGTGTTTGCTACGGTCTTGGGGAGACGATAGGTGTATAGAAACATTGTTCATACCAACCTCAAATCCAGAAGGGCGAAAAGTTTATAGTTGCTGACAGTTGAAAATACGCTCGGTAACCTTTATCTGAACCAGGATTTGCAGGATTATCAGATTTCTCAGATTTTAAGAAACCATACGTTCGTAGTCGCGCAATTCATTGCGCTTCTTACATTCACGCTAATTTGTATGGAACGCAATACGGACTGGAATGTATCAAGATTATTGGTTTTACTATAATGTATGAAAGACATGGTGAAACGATTGAAGCGCGAGAATTTCTTGAGGCGTTGGAAGGCGATGCCTCACACATTTCCCTAAACAATTGCACAATTGAAGGCGTTGTTGACCTCTTTGCTACTGAACTTGAACGCGACGAAAATGACCGAATCTGCATCAATAAAAAACTTTCTTGTATCGGATGTACTTTTAAAAATGTAGTCAATTTCCGAACAGCAGTTTTCCAACAAGAAATTTCCTTCCGCCGCTCTGTCTTTGAGGCAGACCTTGACTTTGACGAAGCCACAATGCAACATCATTGTGAATTTCGAGAGGCTACGTTCCACGGTCGTGCCAACTATCATAGTGTCACCTTCCATAAAAGCGTTAGTTTTTGGCGTGCGAAGTTTCACAATGTCGCCGATTTCCACCAAGCACAATTTCACGATAACGCTGTTTTCCATGAAGCACAATTCCAAAAGGAAGCAAACTTTAGCCGAGTGCTTTTCCAACGAACACTCGACTGTACAGGCACAAACTTCGCAGGCGTAGTTGTCTTTAATCGGGCAACATTTTTCGGTACCACACGTTTTACAGCTGCTAAATTTGCGGCTGTTGCCTCATTTCGCAATGTTCAGTACATTTCCAACACAATCCGCCAATCAATTAGCAATAAATTCACCAAGAATCGCAAAAATCCGACTGAATTCTATTTAGACAGCCAACATGTAGACGAAGTTGCGAATCCGTTTTTCAAGCGATATGTCGCTGATCAGCAGTTTATCCGTGCTTTTAACAAAGCGAATCCGATGTTGGCACGTTTATGGCGATGGAGTTCCGATTATGGACGGAATTTGGGACTTTGGGCGTTCTGGTCGCTTTTCTTTGCTTTTATATTTTCAATTGCCTATATGCCGTTTCCACCGTGGATGCCGGAGTGGATGCAAACTTTGTCACCCCAATTTCATCAAGCAACCGGTCAGTATAGTGGTGAACCGCTAACGTTTTGGAACTCCTTCTATTTCAGCATTGTCACGTTTACGACGCTTGGATTTGGAGATGTTGTTGCGGACAATGCTACTGCACGTCTACTTGTAACCTTGGAAGTGATCTTTGGGTATCTGATGTTAGGTGGGTTGATCAGTATCTTTGCAAATAAATTGGCAAGTCGGAGTTAGATTATATCTGGAGGGTGTGTAAAGTTTTTGGCATGTGTATTGTCTGAATCGCGAAAGGCGCTGAGAACGCAGATTTTTGAGTTTTCCTGTTGTCCCCTATTCTTTTGGCAAGTGGATTGAGGGGTGAGGTGCATAAACCGCGTTAATCTGCACAATCTGCGAAAATCCGAGATTCAGCCAGAAACAATTGATAATCAACACAAGTTGTGATATACTTTTTTAAATGTTTTACGAAGAGGTGAATACCATGAAAACGCTCCCGTTGGAAAAATTCGATGTTGCGCTCTCGTTTGCTGGGGAAGATCGACAACCTGCCAAAGAATTAAGGGATCTTCTCGTAGAGGGAGGATATAAGCCTTTTTACGATGAAAATGAATTAGCGAATCTCTGGGGCAAAAATCTGTATGATTATTTATCAGAAGTTTATAAGGATCGGGCGCGTTATTGTGTTATGTTCCTGTCAAAACACTACGAACGGAAGTTATGGACAAACCATGAACGCCAGATGGCTCAAGCGCGGGCTTTCAAGGAAAACCGTGAGTATATTCTTCCAGTGCGTATTGATGATACAGATATCCCAGGAATTCCACCGACGATTGGATACCTCGATCTACGTTCAATCACAATTGAAGAAGTGTACAAGGCTTTAGATAAGAAGTTGTCGGGTACAATACCAAAAATCGCTGCAACGGATAGAACGAATTCCAGTGTTGATGAGAAAGACACAACCGAATATGTCCTGTTAATTTCTGAAGATAGAAAAATGTATTTTATTCCATTTCAAAACGCACATTGGGATTCAGCAGAAATTTCGCTTGAACTGCTCCCTGAATCTCCAGAAGAAACTGCTTTTCTCCGTTCCTTAAGAAGACACATCAGCGAGGTATTTGCAAGAGATGTCTTCATTGCACTTGCGCTTAGAGAAGATGCCGCGTGGGTGACGCCAAAGGAAGTTGTAGAAACGACATCCGGTTCTCAAATCGTTTGGAAAGTCACTTGCAACGAAGAAAGACACAGACAAAATGGGGATCCTCTTGGTGAGGTCACTTTCGGATCCTTTACGCCAGAAAAGATCGCAGTAGAGCGGGCAGAGCGGATTTTGCTTGATAAGAAATTAGGCGAACTCCCAGCAGATTTTCATAACCGAACGGGAACCGTGGGATTGCTCAACGAAGCTACGCTGGAAATGTATGTTCGTGGTACAAACGGATTTCAAATTTCTGCATCGCCTATTCCGCCGCTATACCGTTCTTTCAGGCAAAAACAAGGTCAATTTGAGAAGTTTGCCCGTTTAACGTCTATTCTTTACTTGAAACTTTCAAATACAGTTGAAGAGATACTTCAGTTTGATTTAAAACTTTTGAATTCTAATCAGGTAGAAGTCAAATTTAAAGGACGGCGACGCAAACGGTTTGTAAACGTTGAACCCTATACTTTCGAAGTTAATGGCACCTGTCAACTCTCTGAATAATCTCTCCTTTTAAAAACTCAAGATGCAGCGTTGTTTGAGTAGGATTTGTTCTGAATCCAACTTACTTGTTCATCCGAATTTAAACAAGAGCAAACTTGATTGGGAATAAATAACCATTTTGGAAAACAAAAAATTCATGAGTGCCCAAACCTTAAGTGAATTTATAGAATGGGCAGCACAATTTAGCGATGGACAATATCTGTTTCGTGGAGTTTCAACCGAAAGTTATAAAATAGAAGCATCAGCCTACCGTCGCCTGCCAGAACCCGACAGGAACAATCCGAGTAAACTACTCAAGATCAATAGGGCTTTAATAGAAAAAGCAAGAAGTTTAGGACACGATCAGAAAGATGGCCAACCACTAACCGACTTAGAAATACTTGCAGAACTTCAACATTTCGGAGCAGCTACCTGTCTGATAGATTTCTCTCGTAGTGCATTGGTAGCACTCTGGTTTGCTTGCCAGCAAGGCACCAAAGGGGGCGCAAACGGTAAAGTATTCGTTGTCCGTCACGATGATATGGTCCGTTTGAAAACAGTTAATCCTGAATTAATAAAAAAAGAAATTGATCATTTTTTCAAACCCGATCAAAACGGTAGATATCCGCTATATCAATGGCAACCTAAACTACAAAACAACCGTATTATCGCCCAACAGTCTGTCTTTGTATTCAGCGGTGCCCAAATTGAAGCAGAGGCTGAATGTGTCATCCCCAAAGATAGTAAGCAAGACATCCTAATATCTTTGGATAAGATATCAGGTATCACCGAAGCGAATGTTTATCCTGATTTTGACGGGTTCGCTCGCTTACATGCCCATAATAAACCATATACTGAACCTGATCCCCAAGAATATCTGCAACGTGGTTTTGAAGCTCACCAAAATGATAACCTGGATGACGCTATTGAGTATTACACTGAATTCATACGGTTGGATCCTGCGGACACATCCAATGTTTCTGCAGCCTATTACAGTCGTGGTATTGCTTACGGGGCAAAAAATGAGTATGACCCGGCCATTGAAAACTATAACAGGGCAATACGACTCAACCCCAATTTTGCCGAAGCCTATAACAATCGTGGTTACGCTTACCATAAAAAAGGCGAGATAGACCTTGCCATTGAAGACTATGACAGAGCTATACAGATCAAACGGGACGATGTTCGATTCTATAACAATCGTAGTATAGCCTTATTAGCCCTGCAAGAGTGGGAAAAAGCCAAATTGGACCTAACAATCGCCCGAAACATGGGAGTAGATATCATTGTTTTATTTCGTAACGCTTACACGAGCGTTACAGACTTTGAGCAGGAGTATAACGTAAAACTACCAGAAGACATCGCCGCACTACTAACGCCTTCATAGGAATAGCAGCAAACACTCGCCTTAGCGGATTACCTGATGTTACAGATTATCAATCAGCGTCATCCGTGTCCTCCACGATTCTGAAAAATAACCATCTGAAACGCGAAGGACACAGGAACACATTAGCGTCCTTCACAAAAAACGCATTTTTTCTTGATATCCGACATTTATTATGTTATAATAAATATTACTAAATATAAGGAGAATAAATACCAAACATGTTCGCCAATCTGTCCAATAAAATTCATAAGCAAATTACGGCAAAATACAAAACAGGACACCGGACGCAAAAAATAAAAAAGTGCCTCACCAGTAAATCGCCTATAAACACAGACAGGGACTGGGTTTATAGGCGATTTATCAATGTTGCCTTGGTATAAAAAAGTATACCGTACGGTATACTTTAAAGAAGGAATATCCACTGAAATTACAAAAAATATACAGACAATTTGTTGTCATAAATTTCGCACGTGCTGCCACGCGCATTCGTCACTAATTTGAACGGACAAAACGCTTTGTCCCAAAACTTTACACACCCATTTATGCAACTTGACAATTAACACTTTACAGGATTTATGAATTAATTATATAATGTGGTATTGAGGGACTTTACCTGACAAACTACGGTGAAATATAAATATGTTCTAAATAAGGGTAGGTGTGAATATGGGATATGTGTATATATTGACAAATAGATCGTACAGGTACGGATGGTTGCGACGAAAATTACTAAAAATCGGCCAAACAAGCAAAAATCCGGAAGATCGAGCAAAAGAGTTAAGCAGTACCAGTGTGCCGACACCATTTGAAGTAACGTATTATATACAGTCGGATCAATATGAAGAAATAGAAAAGGAAATGCATAGAAGATTAGGTGTATTTCGCTCAAATAAGGGCCGTGAATTTTTCAAGTATCCAGTGAGGAAGGCAATTAAGTTGCTTGATAAACTTGGTAAAGAATATGCTCCAGTTCAACTCCCTCGAATTACTGAAGAGGAACCCGTTAAACCAGGTTTAGGGGTTGACAAGTTTCTGATAGATCCCATTAAGGTTTCCGGTAATGATTATCCGGTTAAGTTAGGTATAAACGGGAACCCGTACTACAGTTCGGATAATGGATTTCACGAGGCGGTCAATGCTCACGGCATGTCTGCTGCGATACGTCCGCATGTTACAATCATCATTGACAACGAAGAGCTCGAAATACGTGCCTCTCACGAACATTTAGAAAGCCAAATAGATAAGTTAGATAGTGATGTAGAGCAATTAGAGATAGACAAGGAAGAAGTAGAAAAGACAGTCGTAGCAAAACAAGAGAATATTGCAGAAAAACAGCAAGCGTTATCAGAACTTAAAGCCATAGACGACTTAGAATTAACGATCCGTGAGAATATTGAAGAATCTAACAGTCAACAGGTAAAGTTAGTAGAGCTGGAAGCAGAGTTGAAAAAATTTCCACCTGATGATGGTACATCTAAACATCGGCAGCTACGACTATATCCTGTCTTCGGTATTTTTTGCGTAATCCTGTCGCTTGCACTCTATTTTTTTTATGTTTCAGCCCTTGATAAAGGATTCTTTTCGAGTCTTGACTTTGAGGATACAGATATGACATCATACGCCAGCCTGAACGAACTATTTGATCCTACAGCGATTTTTAAAGCATTCCAGAAAGTTAATTTTTGGCTCATTTTGTTTCCAATTGTGTTTTTAGGTCTTGCCCTTGTGATTCATCCTTTTTGGACATCAGCTGTACAACAATGGAAATCCGACAAGAAAGCCACTGCATTTCTTTCTATGTTTATAGCATTAGTGTTTGTAGGACTCACGTTTGTGTTTGATAGTATTCTCGCCCTTCAAATTTCAAAAAAGATACATGAAGCCAAAGTGATTATGGGACTTGCAACTGGGGAGTGGACAATTAACCCAATTGACCCTCTTACTTGGGATCTCAATATCGTGCTTGTGCTATTTTGCGGTTTTTTCGTTTCAGTGCTGCTAAGTGTTCTTTTTCATTTTACTCTGGAAATGTGGAAAGAAGCAAGGACACAAAGTATAGATGACAAAAATTCTATAATGAAGGAAAAGACTCGATTAGAAGCTGAAATAAAAAACTCTGAAGATGAGATAGCTCGGCTTTCTGAGAACCTCCAAAGAGTGAAACAAGAAATGGAAGGGACTGCAGATACGGTTCTACTTAAATCTCAAATCACTGGATTAGAAAACGACATACGGAATCTGGAAGATCAGATCAAATCGGATAAGAAGCGTGTCGAAAGTATTCAGTCAGATATTGCACAGATGAAAAATTCAATTGCCAATCTGCAGGAGCGTAAAAGCAAGAGGCTTATTGACCTCGTAAAATTAAGAGCACAGATTGGTGAATTCTTGGTTGGGTGGAATAAATTCCTTGCGGCAGAGGATAATGGAGCTGAAGACGCTATTGAAAAAGCAGAAGAAATTGCTTACGAGATATTCGACAAACATTTTCAATCGGGAGGAACGAGATGGGAGTCCAGATAAGGTTTATTGTAATAATTTGTATGCTATTGTTCGCATGTAATTCAGACAAAAAGGATGTGAAACCACCTGCTCAACCGATAAATATTATTGTTGTCCTTGATGTTTCTGATCGCCTACTGAAAGAAAAACTGCCGGGGCAAGAAAGACAAGTTGAAAAAGATAAAAAAATTGCAAAAGGCATCATAAATCAGTATGAAAGTTTTGCGCGTCGGACTTACTATATCGGAAATCAACATAGACTCACTTTTGTCGTTCCGAAACAACCCGGTATTCAGAAACTTATCCCTCAAGAAACATTAGAAGCATTAAAACTCTGGCCCACAAATGAGGATCGAGCCAAAGGCGCGCCAAGATTCAGAGAGATGAGGGATAAATTGAATAAGACAATTGATTCCTTGTATCAGTTTGTGGAGGATCGCCAAGAATTCACGGGATCAGATATTTGGGGATGGTTCAAAGTGAGCGCAGAAGAATACTTACAACCAGATGCTCTAAACTATATCATCTGCATATCAGATGGATACCTTTACCTTGACAGGATTTATGTCTCTTCTTTACCTAAAAAGGGGAACAAAACCGCTGTTATACTCCATGCTGTAGTCGAAAGGTTCAGTCGAGACCCGAATTGGAAAACCGAATTTGTGCGTGAGGGCTACGGGTTGCTACCAATTGAAAAAGATTTTAGTAAGTATAATGTCAAGTTCCTAATGGTTGAAGTTGGGCTTCCAGTGTTAAGGGTAAAAGACTTACCAATACTAAAAGCATATTGGGAACCTTGGCTACAAGAAATGGGGATTTCTGATGCGGAGTTCGTACACACTCAGGACGATCCACAGGTTGTTATAGAGAAAGTTCAAAATTTCCTTTCACCGCCTAAAAAATTGCCAGCGGAAAAATAACAAGAACGGTTTAAACTATTTATATTTACAATAGATCACATCTTTTTATTCACTTAAGGAAATTTCTTTATGTCAAAAAAGTCACTGTCTACGCTTCTCCTAATTATCTTTATATCCACCATCTCCATAACACACGGAACAGCACAAGAACCTTCTGACACCGATTACTTTGACCACATCACCCTCTTCTCTGACGGCAGAATCACCCGCTTCACACACATGCCGATACAGGTATATATTTCACCAGTCATAAAAGAGAGTCCATATTTACCAGAACTCCGTTACGCAATGCAGGAATGGGAAGCTACCACCGAAGGACTAATCCGCTTCCAAGAAATAGACACGTCTCAAGATGCAGATATCAAGGTTAGTTGGGGATTTAGTAGCCTTATGGACATTCATGATACGCGGCTCGGCAGTGCGCGGTTAAGGCGTTTACAGAATACGGCAAGAACTTTTTCTCATGCTACCGGGTACACCAGCACAGACAAGCAAATACAACAAACTCCAACGAATAACGCTAAGACAACAGAACACACAAACAAAGATAATTTCAGAGTAGAAATTATACTGATGCTGGAAGGTGATAAAACCATTACAGAGTTGTCCCAAAAAGAGATGCGGACGGTGTGCCTGCACGAGTTTGCACACGCACTTGGGTTGTGGGGACACAGTCCACACCCTGGCGATATATGTTATCCCACAGCGACAGCACAGCATCCAACACAACGCGATATAAATACACTGCGGAAGCTCTATAACACACCAATTGATACACCGCAGCACGACATTGCTATCAACGCCTTGAAAACTGAAATTGCGTTGGCACCGAGACAGCACTATCCTCACTACCTGCTTGGTGCTATTTATTTTGACAAAGGTGATATGGAATCTGCAATTGATAGTTTCAAAGATTGTCTGAAACGCAATGAAAACTTTCAACCTGCTATTGAGAAACTTCTGCAGGCTTATCAAAAAAAAGGACAATTAGGGACAGCGATCAATCTGCTTGAACAGAGAATAAAAGAGAAACCGAGTGCTGCAGATTATAACACACTTGGGATTCACTACTATCATCAAGGTGAGGTGGATAGTGCAATAAGTGCTTTTGAAAGGTCTGTTAAGCTTGAACCTTACCATAAAGCCGCGAGAAATAACTTACACCACCTTTTCAGAGAAAAGGCATTCTACGCATTGAATGCCAAGGATTTCACATCGGCTATGGTTATTTTTGAAAGGATAATTCAGCTTAATCCGTTGGATTCAACGACATATATGTTGATGGGGGACGGATATGCACACGCTGAACGTTACCCAACTGCCATTCAACACTATCAAAAAGCACTTGAATTGAACCCTGTCAGTAGGTTAGCGAAACGAGGACTTGCGCGATGCTATAATAATCACGGGGTTACGCTTAGAAATAGCAAAAAATGGGATGATGCCATTGCTGCCTATCGCGAAGCATTGAAATTGCATCCAAAATTTCATATCGCCCGTACCAACTTAAGTGATGCGTTTTGGCAAAAAGCGAACAGCTACCGCAAATTGGGACAAGTGGATGAGGCTATAAAAACCTATCTTGAATTACAAAAACTTCATCCAAACGATACCCGTATCTCCAGTTTGCTCGGTGAATTATACCTTAAAAAACGTAGTTTCTCGGAGGCTGTATCTGCGTTTCAGAAGGTTTATATGGCAGAACCCGATGCGCCTCAAGCTCAACATAATCTGATCGCAGCGTATCATCAATCTGCCCAAGACCTCATAAATCGAAAAAATTACCGCGCCGCAATAAAACTGCTTCAGAAAGCCGTGGACCTCCTACCGACTGCATCTAACCTTCGTATAAGTTTGGCACATGCATATCAAAACGTAGGAGATTATCAGCGCGCACAAGCTGAACTTGCACTTGTCTTAAAGGGAGAACCTAACAATCAGCAAGCAACGACGGAACAGATCAACCTCTACATTCGGCGCGGAAACGCCTTGGTGCAGCAAAAGAATTATCCTGCAGCACTTGCACAGTTTACTGCAATTCCCGAAACTGAAAGGGATGTCGTTATTCATAATATCATCGGTTACTTGTATCTTGTTCAAGGTGAATTTTCAGAGGCACTGACAGCATTTGAAAAGGCTGTCTCCAAGGATCCGCTAAACAGATCAACATACCTAAATTTGGTTTCGCTTGAGTCGCAAGTTGCCAACCGCCTTTTTGGCAAGGGCAAAACGGATAAACTGATTCGCGCACGATGCTTACTCGCTATCTGTTTGTTGAATCGGAAGCAACCTGACGATGCCCTCACGAAATACGAACAAGCAAAAGATAGCAAATCGGAAAAACATCAGCAGATTCTATTTGATACAGGGATGAAATTAGCGCGAGGATTTGATGCACAGAACGATGCGGAGCGAAGTGCTACTATTCGGCGTTGGCTTGGAGAACTAAATTATAACTTTGATGAAGTGTCTGATGATCGTTAGGCACAATTTCTTGTTGGAGTTTTCAACTCCGATAATTGCACCGTTTTTCCGAGAAGCGGTTAAAACCTGATAATGTAACAAAAAAGGTCGGGTGAACACCCGACCTGATTGTATTTCCTTTCAAACATTATTGAGAGGGACGCTGTCCGCGTTGTCCTCCGCGTTGTCCACCTTGACCACCGCGTTGTTGTCCGCCTTCACCACCACGAAATCTATTTGTCCGCTGTTGCTGTGCTATCTGTCGTTCTTTTGTCAATTCGTTGAGTTTTGCCATCTGCTCTTTGCTCAAAACATTTTTGAGTTCCGCTTGGAACGCTGTACCTCCGCTTCTGACCAAAGCATTTGTTTCCTGCTCCATCTCTTGCTGAATCGCCTGAACCTTTTGAAATGCAGCTCGCCGATCATCAGGTGTGGATGCAAACGCCTCCCTCATCTTAGGTTCAAATTTTTCGCGTATCTCTTTCATCTTCATCTCAAATTTTTCGCGAGTTGCCTGATAGATAGGACGTGCATTCACGAGTGCTTCATCATCCACACCGACTTTAAACGACAAATCTATCCAAGAATTTTCAACAATAGATACTGGATTGAACGGACTCGTCATTCCTCTATTACCTCTGTCACCACCGGGACGTTCGCCACGTTGACCTTGCCCGGGTTGTGCGTTCCGATCAGGACGCTGTGCGGATGTTGCATGTTCAAAAACGAAAAGACCGACTACTGCTATAAGTGCGATTGCGCCGAGTACGAAAAATTTCTGTTTCATTGCTTGCTCCTTAATAGAACTTGTACCTTGATTTCAAATAAGGTTATCGTTCCTATTATAATGATTGTGTAAACACCCTATTGAGTGACAAATATTCTTGCCTAAAGAGTGTTTCAATTTAGTTTCGTTTGTTTAGTCAAGTCTATTTAGAAAAGGTTCGTTTTTTAATTTGCTATCAGTCGGAATTTGTGCTTATGTGGCAGATCCCTGCTACCGAAAAGATTTAATCAGATATTGATACCTAACAACTTATGTGCTATAATTGAAACGAAAGGAAACACATAATGGACTGGAAAGACGCACTACCGAGAATTATAACCCAACCCGACACTCGACTACGGTTCGGAGAACCGCTCGCAAAACATACCTACTTCGGCATCGGTGGAGAAACGACTGCCTATATAGAAGTAAGCACCATAGATGAATTAGCAGCATTAGCACGTTTCCATCGCAATTGGGGAGTTCCCATTGCAATCATTGGTCGTGGTTCAAACCTACTGGTAAGCGATAAAGGCTTCAATGGCATCAGTGTTAGATTAATCGATCAGTTAGCAAAACTTGAGGTTAATGGGAACACTGTCACCGTTGGGGCGGGGCATCCGTTACCAGGGCTATCCAAAGTTATGTCAAAACAAGGGTTGAGTGGTGTAGAATTTGCGCTTGGCATTCCCGGTTCTGTCGGTGGTGCACTCATTATGAACGCTGGCGCATGGGGGAGTAGTTTCGGAGATGTTGTCACGGATGTTACCGTGATGCGTGATACGGGTGAACTTATTAAGTTAACTCATGACGAAGCAAACTTTGAATATCGGCACAGCGGGTTGGATAACTATTTTTGCGTTATAGGTGCAATGCTCAGACTTCAGCATGGGGATGTAGGGACAATTACAGCACAGATGCAAGACTTCTTCAGACAGAAAACCGAAACACAACCTTTTGCCGAAGAGAATGCGGGATGCATCTTTAAAAACCCGCCTGGTGATTCTGCAGGACGACTAATAGACATTAGCGGTTTAAAAGGTCATCGTATCGGTGGCGCAGAGGTGTCTACAGTTCACGGTAATTTTATTCTCAATATGGACAATGCGACAGCGGCAGATGTTTTAGACTTAGTCGCATATATCCAAAAGAAGGTTCACGAAAAGACTGGAATCTCGCTCCAAACAGAGGTAAAACGTTTAGGATTTGACGAATAAAACTTATCCATGCAATTAGAGATGGTCCCAATGAAATCCCTAAGTCGTTGGCTATCCTTCATTTTGTTCATGCTAATTAGTCTTTTTGGCATATTTGATGCGCAACCCGCAATCGCCGAAAAAATATATGAACTTGGTGAAGATGCGCTTCAAAGAGGCGATTACGCGCAAGCTATCCAATACTTCACTAAACATCTCCAAAATACACCTAATATAGAAAACGGAAAGACACTCACCCGTTTAGGATATGCCTATTCCCAACTTGGTCATTACGCAGAAGCCACTCGTGTTTATCAGAAAGCGCTCCGTTTAGAGGCAGCGGAGGATCAAGGGAAGCAAACCCACGTTGTAAGGGCGCAAGCCCTTTTAGGGTTGGGATATATCGCTTATCGGCAGGCAAAATTTGCTGATGCGATTCAGTTTTATGTAAAAGTGGTGGAATACGACACAGTAGGTGTTGCCGAAGCACATCATAATCTCGGTAGAATCTATGCTGGACGTGGAGAAATAAGGAAAGCGATTGATGCACAACAGCGAGCGATAGCAAAAGATCCAAAATTTGCTGATGCCTACTACCATCTCGGTGTGCTATACAGCAGAAAGCAGAATTGGCGCGAGGCAATTACGGCATATCAAAAAACTGTTGCATTGATCCCAACGATGCCGAATGCATATTATCAACTCACGCGATGTTACCGTCAAATTGAAGATACACAAGAAGCCGAAAAAGCGATGCAGCGATTCCGCACCTTAAAGAGAGCAGACGCGGAAATCCAAAAACATCTTGAAGCAGTGTTTAGTGCCGATGCTGATAAAAAAGTAGAAACGTTACGCAAACTCGCGGATATCTATCTCAAATACGGAAGATACGATGAAGCTACTCACGAATTTGAACGTATCCGCAAACATGTCACATCAGATAACGATATTGCAAAAGTGTCTGCAGGATTGGGTAGAGTAGCACTTGAACAAGGAAAGATCACGCAAGCGATTAAACACTACAAGAATGCCATTCAACTTGGTTTAGAGACAACCGAAATTTACCATTATCTTGGTATCGCTTATATGCAGAATCAAGATGGACAGAACGCCAAAAAACAGTTCCAACAAGCACTCTCTTTAAAAGCAGACTTTCCAGAATCGCACCTCATGTTAGGAACACTCTATGCAACAAATGACAAGTTTGAAAATGCAGAAAAGCATTATCTACGTGCTATAGCCCTCGCGCCAGAGATGGCAGCTGCATACCATGGACTCGCGTATCTATATGGACAGTATGATCGAAATATAGGGAAAGCAATCGAATTAGCACGCAAAGCGACAAAACTTTCCCCAAAATCCGCACCCTACTATAACACGCTCTCATGGTTGTGTTACAAAACTGGCAAATATAACGAAGCAAAGTCCGCTATATTGAAAGCGATTGAACTTGTACCTGATAATCCGATCTATCAAGAGGGCTTGAAAGAAATCCGCCAGCAAAAGAAATAAACAACTATAAACCCGTTTTTAGTTTACCCCAAATTGTTGTCAATTTGCTTTCAGGTTCAACCGCAAGGAATCCTGTCGCTCTTTCAAGCCCTTCTTCCATAACGGTTTTTATGTCTTCTTGTGAAAGCGGTACGCTAAATAGTGCGACTTCATCAAGCAAACCCTCACACTGATGTCCTCCGTTGGATCCATCACCAATCCGCATCCGAGAGGGATCGGCATCAAGGCTCGGCTTTGAATATGCTTGTTTACCGACTTGTTCACCATCGGTGTAGATCGCTAACCCCTCATCTTCACCGAAAACCCCAGCAAGATGATGCCATTTGCCATCTGTGACCACAGGCCCCGCAGTTGGTCCTCCCCATGCCCCAGGTGCACCCTTGGTAATACTGAGTTGGAGTTTTTGACTATCTTTATCCACGGCCAACAGATAGTTACGCGGATTCTGCCCACGCATCATGATAGACTGCCAGCGCGTTCCCTGTGAAGGTTTCAGATTTGCCCATGCAACAATTGTTAACTCCTCAAGGATAATACTATCGTTTGCTTGCACCTCAACATAGACATTGTTGCCGTTGAATTCAAGTGCCTTTCCAAACTTTCCATCTTGCCACTTCTTAGGTCCTGCGATAGTCCCATCGTTTCCCGCATCGGAACTATCCTTTGCAACATCGCCACCACCTTCTTCAAAAAGCCACATACCAGCAACGGTATCGGGATCAATTTTCCCAAACGCATAGGGACTGGCAATAAGCATGATGACCGCTATAATACTAACAACACAATATTTCGTGTTCACTTGACTTTCCTCCTATGGCAATATTAACGTTTAACCGAAATGATACCATCTCCTTCCTGAATTGTCAACCACTGATTAGATTGTACATCTTTAATGACATCCTGCACACCGCTTTGCCAATTAACAACTAATCGGTTAACTTTTTCTACTGTCCCCAATCCGATCTGAAGTCGAAATGGATTTTGAGAAAGATAACTACCACCACTCTTCACCTCACGAAGTAGCCGTTTATCTTCGATTTGAACCGTCACTTTCGCACCTATGCCATCTCGATTTGACTTTTTACCGACAAGCTGGATGCTTAGCCAGTAGTTAGTTGAGGGTGTGTCGTTCCGCAGCAGATCCGGTGTATCCGCTATGTTCATGACAAGGATATCCAAATCACCATCATTATCGTAGTCGCCAAATACGGAACCTCTACTGGATTTTTCAATTAACAACCCATCTCCACACTTATTTGAAATATTCGTGTATAATCCATCTCCTTGATTGTAGAAAAGCTGATTACGTTGTTTATAGACCCCTACCTCTTCCAATTGTTCTATATTATCGTGGAGGTGCCCATTTGCAAAAAAGAGATCAAGCCAACCATCATTGTCAAAATCGGCGAAGATTGTTCCCCATGCCAGTGGTAGTAGCGTGGGTTCACCCAAACGGCTTTGTGCAGTAACATCCCAAAAAACGCCTTTTCCATCATTCTGATAAAGTGTATTTGTTTCAGCTTGGTAATGCGTGAGAATTACATCAAGATCACCGTCGTTATCGTAATCCGCGGTGTCAATACCCATACTACTTTCGGCATCACCGTGTTCGTTGCGAGCGATTCCAGACAATTCACCTAACTCAGTAAATGTGCCATTACCGTTGTTATGATACAAAAAGTTAGCGTCTCGGTCATTTGCGATATAGAGGTCAAACCATCCATCGTTATCAACATCCGTCCAAACAACACCGAGTCCTCTGCCGAGTGAGGTAAGACCACCGTTCTTTGTTACATCGGTGAAAGTGCCGTCACCGTTGTTTCGGTAGAGGGCATCTGGGGCAGGAGCAAAATCTTCCGGACGGCAATATGCTGGGATTTCACCTTGTGAACAATCTGTGGCGTTTCCCAAATCAAGTAACACATAGTTCACAACAGCCAGATCAAGCCACCCATCGTTGTCGTAATCTGCAAAGGCACAACCAGCAGAAAAGTATTTTTCGCTCGTAATTCCCGCATGTTGTGATACATCAGTAAAAGTGCCATCACCGTTATTTTGGTAGAGGATATTCTGTCCGAAGTTCGTAATAAAAAGATCGCGATTGCCATCGTTATCGTAATCTGCTACACAACAACCGATACCGTAACCGGTATCACCAACACCTGCCTTTAATGTCACATCAGTGAAAGTGCCGTTACCGTTATTCCGATAGAGTTTATTTGTAGGAAGCACATCAATTGCGTTTTCAGTGAGAGGCGCGCCATTAACCAGATATATATCCACGTTGTCGTCGTTGTTGTAATCAAAGAAGGCGGCACTACCACCCATTGTTTCAACGAGATGCTTTTCTCCAATTGCGCCGTTAAAATGCCGAAATTGGATACCTGCCTCCTCAGTCACCCGCGTAAACTGCATATCAGCATGTGCAAGGCTTACCCATAACATCAAAGTAATATAAGCGATACATTTCATAATACCGTAATCTAAGGCCGAATAACCGTACCGTCCATTCGGCGTACTGGTGCCCAGCCACCGTTGAGTGGGTGTTCTGGGAATGGGAATTGTGCTGCGAGTTCTTCGTTGACATCAATACCGAGTCCTGGTGCTTCATTTGCCCAAAAACAACCATCCCTAATTTCTGGACAACCCGGAAATACCTCTTTTGTATTTTCGCCAAATACGTGCTGCTCCTGAATTCCGAAGTTGTAACACGCTAAATCTAAGGCGACGTTGGCAGCATGTCCAATAGGAGAAACGTCACCCGGTCCGTGCCATGCAGTGCGTACACCGAAAAATTCGCAGAATGCCGCGAGTTTGCGGGCAGGACTAATACCACCAATCTGCGAAATATGCACCCGAATAAAATCAATAAGACGGTCTTTGATAAGATGGACGTACTCATTCGGGTTGTTAAACAATTCTCCCATTGCGATTGGAATACTTGTTTGTTGGCGCATCAGTTGGAAATAGTCAACATCCTCAGGTGCAAACGGGTCTTCAAGAAAAAATAGATTATATGGTTCCAGTCCTTTAGCAAGATTAATTGCTTGGATCGGTGGTATCCGTTCATGGACATCGTGCAGAAGTTCAACCTCATCATTTAACTGTGTGCGTAGATGATCAAAAAGTTTAATAACTGTATTGACATAAGGTGTCGGTTCAAATGCAGGAGAACTCCGCTTACCACCGCCTGCACCGTAAGTAGAGTATCCGGGAATTGCAACTTGCGCGCGCACATAACGATACCCTTGTTCCATATATCGACGGACGCTGTTTTCCACCTCTTCAAATGTTCCACCACCTGCGTGTCCGTAAAGCGTTGCTGCCTCACGACATTTACCACCGAGTAGTTGATAGACAGGCATATTAGCACGTTTGCCCATAATGTCCCACAGCGCAATATCTACACCGCTGAGCGCGTTATTCAGGACCGGTCCATTTCGCCAATACGAACTAACAAAACTTGTCTGGAAAATATCCTCTATGTTGGTAGGATCTTCTCCAATTAGAAAAGGTTTTAGGTATTCATCAACAGCGGTCGCAACAGCAAGCGGACGTTGTGTAAACGTTGCACAACCTACACCGTATAAACCGGGTTCACTCGTTTCAACTTTTACAACGACAAGCCGAATTCCATCAGGGGCAGTCAGAATAGTTTTGACATCTGTTATTTTCAAAGTATCAGTTCTCCTATTTCTTAACGGTGGAAATCCTATGTCAGGTAGGATTGGTAGCTTTTGAAATTCTCTGTGATAGAATTTATCAAACTGAATACGACTTGTCAAGTGAAACCCGATAGACGACAGATTCATTCAATTATCGCGAAGTGCTCTTGTATGAGGGGTTTTCAACCCCGATTTAATTGCCTACATTTTGCAATGTAAGCTAAATTGACGTCTATGGTGCAGTTTCCTAACCGCACCTATCAAAGGATTCACATATTTTAGATTTATAGTGAACTTTGAAATTATTGAGACACTTTGATAAACTTGTTTTGTAACATAACGGACAATAGAAGTTGTAGCACAAACTGTTAGTTTGTGCCGATGGGACGCAAACTAACAGTTTGCGCTACAGAAGTGTCCCATTAATTGTAAGTTTACTATAAAAGTGTAAAAGAGATACAAAAACAAAATAGGGCGGGTTTTGGACCCGCCCTACAAATAGTTTACTACAAAGGGGAGTGTTAGAAACTTTTGCGACCTGTTGCTACATTCTGTGCTCTGTCGGTGACCCGAATTGTAATGCTATGTGCGCCTTCAGGCAATTTGCCAGTTTTCAATAGCAGCTGCTCCTCTTTAGAATCGAAGATGCCATCTTCAGGGAAGATAACTTTCCACTGCTCATCGTTGTCAATTTTGTAAACAGCTTTTTGGATGGTGTTCATCATATCGGAGACATCACAAGTGATTTTATAGGTTCCATCATCACCATTTTGCTCAACTTCAATGTTACCGACATTAGGATCAGTATTATCCACAGTGAATGGGGCACTGATTTTTTCAGTTGTTTTCTCCCATCCGACAGGATTACTCAGCTTATCCGTAGCAACGATTTTTAATCGGTAATTTCCATCGGCAATTGATGTGATATCCCAAGCATAACTCGGAGCAGCGAGTTCTTTTTTAAGAAGTTGCCAATTCTCATCGTCGCCAACAGCACTATAGTAAACGAAGAACTGTAACGTATCTTTATTAGCATCTGCAACTTTCCACCCAATATTCCATCTTTTCGGAGAAGCATTAGCGGAAGAAGAACCTCTACTGGGACCGCTTGATGGTGATGGTCTACCCGTTGAAGGTCTCTGAGAACTGGTGGTGCCAGTATTTATGCTGATCTCACTAATCTTCGGTTCAATATTGGTTTGAGCGGATGCGAGTGTGACCTTTTTCAAAGTAGGCGTTTTCGCTGGGTCAGTGGTAGTGAACTTTGCTCGCCACTGGATATATTGCCCATCCGCATTCGGAATTTGCGAGCCTTCTGGGGTAGTAAGTTCTTCTGACCACTTATTCCACGTATCATCCGGTTTTCGTGTGTTGCCTGAACGAGTTGCAAAGGTAATTGAAGTTCCCTCTTCGACTACAGCTTCCCACGAGAGTTTCCCCCAGCGTGATAAACTTTGCGTATTGTGGACAACAGATTCAAGCGTGCCTTCCTCAACATGTGATGATGTAAGCGTAAAGAGTTTACCGGCATTTCCAGTACCCAGTACTATCTTCATGCTATCTGCATGTTCTGTCTGGTGTATTGCTAATATGTCCTTTCCAGAACATTTTCCGATTGCTTCAAAATCACCTGTTTTTGTGTCTACTCGATACAACTTGCCATTACTTCCAGTTCCCACTAAAATTTGTTCATCATTTTCCAAAACGATAGCGTGGATAACTGGTTCCGGTGAACTCCATACAAGTGCCGTAGTTCCATCGGGGTGTAGCCTATAAATATATGATTTGTTTTCTTTTGGAGGACCGCTACCTGGTGCCTGCGGGGCAGGAACAGAGGGACCCCTACTTTGACGGCTACTACCTCTATCCATCGGCACTGACGTAACAGCCGATGCGTAAACGTTCCGTCCACTATCCATAACAAGGTTACGGATTTCTTTCTCTTTGGCTTGGTATACTACGTTTGCGGAACCGTCATCCATGATTTTATAGATGATTCCGTTGTCACCACTGCCTGCATAAAATCCACCATCAAATGCTACCAAAGACCTCATGTTTTTTTCTTCGGCATCAAAGAGAACAGTGGTTTCACCGTCAGGAGTGACTTTATAAATTTTACCTTCAGTTCCTGTAGCAGCATAGAGATTTCCTGCATCATCCATGTGCATTGCCCACACATATTTATCGCCTTTACTTAGAATAGTCTGTGGAGGTGTATTTTGATCGGTAATTTTATAGATCAAACCATCGGGACCTGTACCAGCATAAAGCGTGTCATCCGGTCCAATAGCGAGACTATAAATTTCAACTTCTGGTGAATCGTAATAGAGCGTAGATGTTTTGCCATCCGCGCTAATTTTATAGATTTTGCCTGCGTTGCCTGTTCCTGCATAGATATTTCCCTCAGAATCTTCAACGAGTGCCCATACTCGAGCCTCATCAATTTTTGAGAAATCGTCTAATTTGAAGGATAAACTGGCATCCCCCTTGCTTGAGACAGAAATATTCTTAATTTCGCCCGCTTCAAAATGCGTTCTTTGATGTTGTTCCCATAAAGATGTTGACACGGCAGAAGCGAGGCTTGCGTAAATTAAGACAATTGCCATCAGGCTCCAAAAGAAAAAGAAACGGCGCATAAAACATATCCTCCTGTTAATTGCGCAAAAATATGAAAAAAAATATGAAATAATAAAATCCTAAATTAGGTTATTGAGCATTTCTGTTAACGGCTATAGCCATTGAAGCACTACCAACAATGATGTAGTCTGTTTCAACTTTGTCAGTGTGTAAAGCCGTTCCAAATGTATAACCGCTTTCTCCGACTCGCATGGCTGTGTTCATCACAGACATTACTGAAATTGGTAGATCGGGGAATTCCTCACCCTGAACGGTCAATCCGGGTCGTTGCACGGAAAGTTCTAAGATGAGATTTGTGTTAGGTTCGTCGCTTTGCAACAACTTGACCAATTGATTGATGTTTTTCGGACGAGAAACACCGGGGGCACGAGAACGCCGCCATAGTTGGTATGAACTTGAACTCATTGCACGAAGCAAAACAATCCCATCAGGTGTATCCTTCGGAATTTTAATTGTTCCTGTTAATGTCATCGGCTGCTCAAGATAGGGGCGTATCGTAAAAGTCATTTTTACTTCTTCACCCGGACGATAGACAAGCTTATCAACCCGAGCTGTTAAAATTGAGGCTGTTTTTCGCTTATCCTCAATTTTAATATCAAAGTTCACAGACTCTACTTTGAGTTTAGCATAAGGGTTAGATATCAGATCCCGCATCGGATTCATAACTATCCGTGAAACATTAGATCCGGGAGATCCGCTTGAAGAAAAAATGTTTCTTAAGACAATTTTCTGAGTATCCAAGTCTGGATGATCCTTAAGGGTGATTGTTGCCTTTGTGTTGACTGTATGGTCATTAAAGGCGAATTCTATCCCACTAACTATATTGGAAATAGCAATTCCCGTATATAAAGGTGAGTAGAACGGTTCTCGGATCACTTCATAGTACACATCATGCACTTTCTTATCAGATGTTTGGACTTTTGCTGTTACCGGTATATAGTGATGTGTATTCGGAAGTTTCTTAATCACCCCAGCAATTGCTGGATCACGATCTTGTACTAAAGTTCCGATCAGTTGTGTTGGAGATGCTATTTTGGATGACCGGCTGATTCGTGGCAGAATATAATGTACAAAACCTCCAGAGAGCGGTAGGTTCACATTACCTTCACCACCAGCTGAATGTCCGTACGCTAATAATTCGTTGCCATCAATATAGGTGATAGTTCCATAACCGAAGGCGGTATAGTCTCCACGGACAAATTCTGTGCCGATTATTTGTCCTTTCTCTATAGGTGATTTTTTTTCGTTGCCGCCCCCTCCGGCTGCTTGGACAGGTATCATGTTCCATCTGTCAAAATGCGGTTTTAGAAGCTGCATCGTTGCTGCATCAAGCCTTGGAAGAGCGATAGGCATTGCCAACCGCATTGAATTTTCTCGCGTGTATAGGTTGTTTCTTGATGTCTGATTCCTATTATCAAGATTGTTTTGTAGCAACCCTCTATTGTCTTCAGGAATAAGAGAAGGAACCATATCAAGACCTTCCGATACATATTCGGAGCCGAGGTCAAAGAATTTTGCACCTGCATATCGTAAGTTAGGTTTCATACCGCGTTCTGCGACTTTTATCATTAATTCAATGGGTGTTATTCCAACGATGTTAGCATGTTCGCGCTGATCCCAAGCAGCAAGTGACAGTGCTCCCATGAGTCTACCATTAATGTAAATAGGGCTGCCGCTCATGCCGCCTGCGCCACCAGTACGCTTGAAGTTCTCGCTCGTGCCTTTTACCCATACCACATGCCAACCAGGTACGTAGTTATACTCAACACTCACTACTACTAAATCAAATTCCTCAACCTCTGTTCCGGAAAATACGGTGTACCCTTTTCCTTTCATGCCTGGTTTAACCTCAGACAACGACATAAACTCTTTAGCGTCCCATTTAATCTGTGCATTCGCGTGGAGTGCGGCTAAGCAAAATGCCACAAGTGCACAAAGCAAAACTTTTTTCACAACTTTAACTCCTCTTTGATTTTTTTGAAAATTGATTATTGTGTGGACAAGTATGAAGATTCAATAAGTAAATGACTCGGGATTCTCTGAAAAGTAGAGGTGTGTAGATTTTTTATTGCCACACAAAATGACTTAAGCTTCAAAAATCAGTTTAATTTGCTAAGTGATTTAAGATACCATGTTCTGTGGGTCATGTCAACCTAAATATAATAATTTTTGGTGAATATTTCAGCGTGAAAATGTTAAAACTTGAATTTTCCTGTCAAATATTCAATGATTCTCCAGGCGTCTATAGTTGACAGAAACAATTGATGGTGCAATAAGAAGTAACGTATACCTTCTTGATCATAACCATAAATAATTATAGCATCTTTGTGTTGAATTTGCAACTTTTTAAAACCTATCTGTTTCCCCATTTGATAGGTTCTCATAACAACGAGTCGAATTTAGATATACACATTAGCGTTGCGTAATCATACCGTCTGTCGGATTTAGATTTTCGCTTGATTTACTTCCATGTATGGGCTAAAATAGAGGAAAATCAGATATGTATTGGGCTAAGAAATGCCACGTTCTGCTTACATTCTCTCAATTGACCAAGGGACGACTGGGACGAGGGTACTACTTGTAGATGCCCAGGGTGATATTGTATCACAAGGGTATCGGGAATTCGCTCAGCATTACCCACGTCCCGGATGGGTAGAACATGACCCCGATGAGATTTGGGATGTGACACAAAACGCTATTGTAGATGTGTTGCATGCACTTGAGGTAGAAAGTAATATCTCAGCAATCGGTATTACCAACCAACGTGAAACCACTGTTATATGGGATCGTAAGACTGGAAAACCGATTTATCCAGCGATTGTGTGGCAATGTCGCCGCACCGCTAACATCTGCACAGAACTTAACACACAGGAAGATATAGTAGCGCAAGTAAAATCCAAAACTGGACTTGTGATTGATCCTTATTTCTCAGGGACAAAGGTAGCATGGATTCTGGACAAAGTAAGCGGAGCAAGAAAAAAGGCAGAACGGGGCGAACTTGCTTTCGGGACTATTGATGCATGGCTTCTGTGGAAGTTGACAAACGGGGCAGTTCATAAAACTGATTACACAAACGCATCAAGAACTTTACTCTTTAACATTGATACACTTTCTTGGGATGATACACTTTTAGAAATTTTTAATGTTCCGAAGGCAATTCTACCTGAAGTTTGTCCATCTGCGAGTCTTTTTGGAAAAGCAAAAATCTCCAGATTAGACGGAATTCCAATTGCAGGCATTGCCGGCGATCAACAATCTGCGCTGTTCGGTCAACTCTGCTGGCAACCCGGTATGGCGAAGAATACTTACGGCACTGGTTGTTTTCTGATGTTAAATACCGGTTCGGATCGAGTTGAATCAAAATCCGGACTCTTGACGACACTTGCTTGTAGCCTTGATGCCAAACCTGTGTATGCGTTGGAAGGGAGCGTGTTTATTGCGGGAGCTGCTGTGCAATGGCTCAGAGATGGACTACAGATAATTGAGTCTGCTGCAGAAACTGAGGCTATTGCTGAATGTGTGAATGATTCAGAAGGTGTCATCGTTGTGCCAGCATTCACAGGTCTTGGCGCACCCTATTGGAATGCTGAAGCGAGAGGTGCCATGTTTGGACTCACACGAGGCACAACTCGCGAACATATTGTTCGAGCCACATTGGAATCGATTGCCTATCAATCAGCAGATGTGGTCAGTGCGATGGTGGCGGATGCAGATACTCCGCTGCAACGGTTGCGCGTCGATGGTGGAGCAGTTGCTAATAATTTCTTGATGCAGTTTCAAGCAGATATTTTGGGTATAGATGTGGAACGCCCTGAACGGATTGAAACGACTGGACTCGGTGCTGCTTATTTGGCAGGAATTACTGCTGATGTATGGCAGAATGTTGATGAACTTGAGAACCACCGCAAAATTGATCGTGTCTTTTCGCCTCAAGCGGATGTTCAGCAACGAAATGAAAAACTGGCAGGTTGGCGTGATGCAATTCAAAGGCTAAATTGTGATGCAAATGGAGTGTAGCGATGCGTTTGCAATGGAAGTATTCGTTAATCATAAACTTAACGGTTATTGCCGTGCTCGTTGCCTTCTACTTTCTCGACAGTATTCGGATACGGAGAGAGATGAGTGGACTTCATGCCTTAGGTGCGGAACGGGGTGCTACAATAAAAAGGATCGTAGAGAACACTATCCTTAACACTGTTGTTACAGAACTTACAACATCACAAGCATTTAATGCCGAAAAGATTGATCAGATTCTTCTTAGGCTTAAACAAACTCCTGATATGCAGGATGTTCTGAATGTCCAGGTTACTTTAGAGAATACGCGTGTGCGTTCGAGTTTACTTGCACAAGACGAGACAAGTGTTTTTTCCTTAGGAGAAGACGACATTCATCAGATTAAAACATACGGGGCAAAAATTGATACGATGGAGGGACAAGATGCAACATCTGTTATTGTTAAGTATACTATTCCACCAAAGAAGTTGGAATCTCAAACATCTTCAAACGTTGAACAAACTCCGCCTGAGGCACTTGAGGCATGGGAAAATCTTGTCCGCGAAAGGATTGGCTTGTCACCGGACACACCCGTTTTTATTGAGGAAATAGGACCTGAGCTCAATTATCAAATAGCACTTCTTAACGAAGGAAAATTTCATATTGATTTGTATCGGATGTTTGTATCGAATAGTATCAATCTGTCTCCTGATGCGACGGTGGCAATAGATGAAGAAAACAACCGATGGCAAATCACAGATATAGAAATAGGACACGTATATAATTTATGGTTGGAGGAAAATAATTTCTGGATTCACATGGCGCATGCTAACAGTGGTTATATCCGAGTGTTGTTTGATGTGCCATATATTGCGAAATCTATCCGTTCATCACTGTTAACGCATGCGATTTTTATTATCATTGTCGGTGTGTTTCTTGTTGTTCTTATTGACTTGATGACTAACCATTTAATTATAAAGCCCCTTGCGCGGATGACTGACATCATCCAAAAGGCTGAAACTGGAAATATATCGTCTTTCCTACACCGGACTTATGGTTCAGATGAAATCAGCAAAGCTACTCGTAATTTAGTACGGATGTTTATTCAGCTGAAAACATCACACTCAAGAAAAATTGCTGCACTTGGACAGTTTGCAGCAGGGGTGGCACACGAAATCCGTAACCCGCTAAATTCAATCGGTATGACAGCGCAACATTTAAAATCGATCTTTTCTCAACCCAAAATCAGTCCTGAAGACATTGAAGAAGCCAAAGAATTTTTAGATATTGTAGACGAGAAAATTCAGGACTTAAGACAGACATCAGAACAATTTCTGACACTTAACCGACCACAGAAACTTAAGTTAGGAACGGTAAATTTGAACGTTCTCTTGAATTCTGTTTTATCTGAATTTGTACTTGTTACAGAAGAAGCAGAAGTTCAAATCATTCGGGATTTTGATCCAGAACTCCCAGATATGCAGTTAGATGAGATGCTAACTCGTCAAACAATTTTCAATTTTGTGCAAAATAGCATACAGGCAATGCCGAAAGGTGGAAGTATTTATCTGACGACAACCTTAGAAGAGATGGGCGGTGTTTTTTACGTTGTGCTTGAAATTCGAGATACCGGAATTGGCATTCCAGAGGAAAATCAGGAACGGATTTACGATGCCTATTTCACAACAAAAGAAGCGGATGGTGGTGCCGGTCTGGGGCTTGCAGTTTCACACCAAGTTATAACCGCACATCAAGGCAAGGTTGAAGTGAGAAGCAAAATTGGTATGGGAACGGCTTTTAAAATTACTTTTCCTGTTAAAAAGCCACAAGAGATTAGTAGTTTGAAGTTAGAAGAAAATGAGGACTTCCAGAAAGTATAGTTTGCAAACATTTCCTTTAATGGAGATATTAGAAATGCCATCAATATTGATTGTAGACGACGACAAAGCACAACTTACTATTCTGCAACGTATCTTGCAACGCGAAGGATACGATGTTGAAACGGTTGAAGATAGCAAATCGGCACTTGAAAAAATTAAAGAACAGATGTTTGACATCGTGATCAGTGACATGTGGATGTCTTCACGTTTTGACGGGCGTGACCTACTCCGAGAAATAAAAAAGATTGATCCTGGGCTGCCGGTGTTGATTATAACTGCGTTCGCTGAACTCAATGATGCCGTCGATCTTGTAGCGCATGAGGGAGCATTCTATTACCTTGAAAAACCGATTCAGATTGATGTGCTTAAGCGAGAGGTCGGTAGGGCGTTACAAACTCGCGGGGTTTTAACTGAAGGTGAACCTGATTCGGACGACACGTCTCCTGATGTCAAAGTTGATTATATCGTGGGTGAAAGTGAAAAAATGCAACAACTCTTCAAAAACATGTCGAGAGTCATTCATCGAGGGGTTAAGCAGGTTCTCATCACAGGTGAAACGGGTAGTGGTAAAAGCCTTGTTGCGCGTGCACTCCACGAATATGGAAACCGAAAAGATAAACCTTTCGTCTCAATAAATTGTGGTGCCATCGCAGAAACCTTAATTGAGAGTGAACTGTTTGGACATGAAAAAGGAGCATTTACAGACGCAATCCAGCAAAAGAAAGGCATTTTTGAGATCGCTGATACTGGCACGCTCTTTCTTGATGAAGTTGGAGATATTTCTGTCCAAATGCAAAGCACGCTTCTTCATGTGCTGGAGAAACATGAGATACGGAGAATTGGCGGTAGCGAAAATATAAAAGTTGATGTGTGTGTTATTGCTGCAACGAACAAAAATCTGGTTGAAGCGGTGAAAGATGGCACTTTTCGTTCTGACCTTTACTTTCGCTTGAACGTCATTCCGCTCCATCTTCCACCGCTTCGTGAACGCGTTGAGGACATTCCTATACTCGCGAATTACTTAATTCAAAAGTTTAGCGATGAATACGTGGATGCTGTTCCGAAACAGGTTACGCAGCGCGCTATGTCTGCGCTTTGCCGTTATGACTGGCCAGGGAACGTGCGACAATTGGAAAACTATCTGCATCGTATTTATGTTTTGTCCGAAAACACATCTATTGATTTAGAAGAACTCCCGCCTGAAATTTTGGATACTTCACTGCCTTCCACGGAACTTGAAATTGACATCCCAGAGGGTGGGGTTTCGTTAAATGAAATTGAAAAGAAATATGTGAGCGCAGCTTTAGCAAAAACAAATGGCACACAAACGAAAGCAGCAGAATTGTTGGGAATCTCTCGCCGCCAACTGCAGCATCGCATGCAAAGTTATGGATTGCAGAGCCAAGATTTTAGAGATGATGAATAGTGGCAATTTCAGGATTTACGTGAACTATACGCGTTGTGCTAGTTAACATTGGTATGTTTATATTTCACATGTCCGTCTCGTTTGGGTTGAATTCCGTAACTTTTCCGATACCTGATGACCTCAAAAGTAGGAGGGAACTCCGGGGAATGCCAAAAGGCATTCATACCGTTGATTTGGATTCCCGACGACAAACGGGTCGCGATTCGGAGATCGCTCCTACAAATATGAAAAGTTGTAAAAAACAACAAAACTATCACGTAACTAGCACAAGTCGTGAACTATGTAAAAAACTAATAACGTTGTAGGTCAGGGTCAATTTCTCTTGCCCATCTATCAATTCCACCAGCGACGCTGAGCACCGATTTGAATCCGAGTTGTTGTAGCAGATATGCGGCATCAAGGCTTCGCATTCCATGATGGCAGTAAACGACGATCTCATCTACTGGTGACAGTTCACGAGACCGTCGTGGCAGTTCACCGAGTGGGATAGACACTGCCCCTTCAATATGGACGAGCTGATACTCCCATGCTTCTCTGACATCAAGCAAAACAAAATCCCTACCAACATCCATCATCTGTTTTAGTTCACTTGGCAGGATAGCGTAATCTTCGGGATCAAAAGGTAGGATTGCCTCTTCTACGCTTGGTGCTACCCGTGGTAGAAAGTTGTCTCGTGAAGTTCTGAAGGAATCCCAGATTTTATATAACAATTCTCTGATACGCTTAAACATTTTTTGCTCTTGTTCAAAAGTAAAATATGCCAACTAAAATGTAATCGTCATGCCTAATGTAGGAATAATAGGTAACATAGGTTCTTCTTCAATAGCGCAACCGGTAATAGTACCTGTTTCTTCGTCCCGTACTTCACTGAACGCATATTGGTCTACATTGGTATGATTATATAGGTTTAAAATCTGGAAATACCATGTGAGATTCCAACGCTTGTAAGGGTTTCGTTTTGTAATTCGAAAATCGAGACTATGGAATGCAGGCAATCGCTCCGAATGCGTTTCTCCAAACTGTCGGTCACAACCGATGCTTCCATCTGGTAATGCGACTTCTTCGTGAGTCAAAGGCGTTCTCGGATCACCAGTGTGAAAACGCCAACTGAGATAGAGATGCCATGTGGATGAAATCTGATGACTGCTACTTAGAAAGAGAGAATGCCGTCTGTCATACTGCCGAAAGATTGTTATGTTTTCCGATGTTTCTTCTGCGATGCCGTAAGCGTAGCCGAACCCCCATGTTAGTCGTGACGACACTGCTTGTGTCGCGAAAATATCAAATCCCTTCGCATCAGCAGATTCAGGAGAAGTGAAAATCTGTTGCTGTCGTCCAAATTCTCTGAGTCTCCCTACCAGATTATCAAACGTTTTGTAATATCCCTCAAGGCGAATCAGAAAATTGTTGTCACGGGTATATTCACAGCCAAGGATATAATGCATTGCTTGTTCGGCCCGTCCGACGGTCTTTATGTTGTCTTCAACGGGCACTGACATCAAATCAACGGGTTGGTGATAGATTCCCCATGCGCCTCGGAATACTAAGTTTTTCTTTGGACTCACCGCGATTGCCACACGAGGACCAATTTCATAGTTTTGAACATCTGCATTCCGATAGTTCTGAACAACATAGCGTCCCCCCACGTTGAGCGCGAGTTTTGGATGAATTTGCCATTCATCTTGAAGGTATAATTTGATGTCACTCCCGCTGTCATCAATGTTTGCGCGAATCGGTTTATATTTGTTTATGCCCGTCGCCCGTTCTTGAACGTTGTAATCATATTGTGCAGTCGACCAGCGCCACTCAGCACCCGTACGGAACGTATGTTTTTTTAATATGTTTACTATGAGTTCTGCTTTTGTGCCAAAAAATCGGAAGTCACGATTGTCAAAATCCACTTTTCGTGTTGTTCTGTTTTGGCTTGATGTGCCTCCAAAAACAAAGACATCTGTCCAATACGAAGTGCCAGACGCATGCCGCCATTTTAGCCAAGCGGTTGAGTTGTTATATAGGGAATCTAAGTTGTTATCTATATCGTCTACACGTATCAGGTTCTTATCCCAACCGTACAATCCGTTAAGGGAAAGTGTATCTGCCTCTGTTACCTGATATATCAGTTTTCCGTGGATATCAGCATATTGCGGTTTATATTCTTCGTCAAGGTCTATGAGTGCAAGGATTAAGTCAACGTAACCACGGCGTGCTGACAGCATCCATCCGCCCTTTTCTGTTAGGGGGCCTTCTACCATAGCCGTTGCGTTGATGAGGTCTATCCCAAAATTTGCTGAGACCTTTTCGGTATTCGGTGTCTTGGTTGTGATGTCAAACACACCTGACATTTTTTGACCATATTCTGCTGGAAATCCACCCATCAACAGATCAGCGCGTTGGATTAAACCGAGTCCAACTAACGAAACTGCACCGCCGAAATCTTGTAAATGATACGGATTATAAAGTTCCATTCCATCTAATCTGACTGAAACACCATCCTTTTCACCACCTCGCACACTGAAGCGCGCGCTATAATCACTTGCAATGACGCCCGGTAAAATATGTCCTGAACGCATGATGTCGTTGTCTATTAAAGGAAACCGTTCTATCTCCTCCTTTGAAAGCGAAAGTTGAGGGATCGTGCCATCATAAATCATAAAGCGGCCAGGTGTTACGACAATTTTATCAAGTTCTATCGGCTCTTGATTTTCTTGCGCATAAACCGTAAGAAAATGAGCGAAAGAAAAAAAGAGGATGTGGAGAAGGAGAAACCTAATGGCGCACAATCTGATGTTGGACATCATGCAGCCTCACTATTTGATTTGCAGGTTACATGAAGTATAACATCTTTAGGAATAAAGTGTCAATAAATTTCTATAATAAACGATTCCCCAAGATTGACATCCGTTACGTTCCCGTGCTATACTCTCAAAAGGAGATATTAGCTATGGTTACGCAAAAAGACATTCAAGCCACCTGTGATGACATTGTTCGTGAATTTGCCCCGCTACAGGTTATTCTGTTTGGATCCTATGCGTATGGGACACCCACAGAAGACTCGGATGTCGATTTGCTGGTAGTGATGGACATTCCGGAATCGGAGACGAGTCGTCAAGCGGCGGAGATTTGGCAGCGTATCCCACGGAGTTTCAGTATGGATTTGTTGGTGCGTTCACCGCAAGAGATCGCCTATCGCATTTCACATAACGACTGGTTCCTACGCGAGATTACTGAAAGTGGCAAGGTGCTTTTTGGAAATGTTAGTTTTTTCAAGAAACCTTATAAGAAAAAAGAGGAAGGTATGAATCCATTAACACTGGAATGGGTTCAAAAGGCTAAGGACTTTTACGCCGTAGCAGAGGGAATTCGACACCAGCAAAATCCGATCCATGATATTATCTACTTCTATGCCCAGCAGTGTGCCGAAAATTATCTTAAGGCTTGGTTGCAAGAAGCAAATATTCCCTTTCCAAAGACGCATAATATGAATGAATTGTTAGTATTAATTGTACCAATGATTCCTGCTTGGTCAGTTTGGGAGAAAGATTTATCAACACTTTCCAAGAATGCAGTGGACTTTCGCTATCCGGGCAAGTGGGCAACAACAGATGACGTGCAGTATGCAATGCAAATCTGCAATCAGGTTCGCAAGGTGGTTCGGGAAGCGTTGAAATTACCGCAAAATCAGTCAGAAAGGTAGGTTTAGCACACATGGGCTCAGGCACAACGATAAACATCCCTAAATTAGAAATTTCTGCAGAGGAACGTGCTGAAAGCAAACTGACATCAGAGAGCATTGATGCTGCCACGCGCCTCTTACGTGAAACTGGTTTAGTTGTCATTGAGAGTGTTCTTCCACGCGATTGGATAGAAGAGGTTAACACTGAAATGCAAGCGGTGCTTGACAGGGAAGAAGATAACCATAACGGTCCAAATCCGATGTTAAAAATGCCGTTTATGGATGTGCGTATCATTGACAACCCGTTTGCAATGTCGATAATGAAAGCTGCGATGGGAGAGAAGATTTTTGCGTATTTGCCTTATGGATGCAACGCAACCACCCCCGGCAACGAGATACAATGGATTCATCGAGATTCTGGACAACTCTTTCCCGAATTGCCGTTTGCGCTACCAGTTTCAACAATCGTCGTGAATATCCCACTCGTTGATTTCACAGTGGAAAACGGTGCGACAGAGGTTTGGCCTGGATCACATCTCATTATTGATGATGAGGCAGTACGCAATACGCCTTATAACGTCTGTGATGAGGCTCGCGCTGCACAAATGCCGTCTTTCCAATTAGTTATGCCTGCGGGTTCTGTTGTGGTGCGTGATATGCGGTGCTGGCATCGTGCAATGCCGAATCGGTCACAAATTCGACGCCCCATGCTCGCACTCGTCTATTTCCGAAGGTTTCATCATTCACCAAATGCACCGGGAATATTCAACGCTAAGGTCCCAGAAGAAATATGGACGAACATGTCTGAAAATGCCCAAGAAGTATATCGTTTTCAGGCACACGATTAGAGAATCATTGTATTATAGTAGAGTATAGAAATTATCCTACATTTTCTCTGTAGGAGCGATCTCCGAATCGCGACCGAACTGTAGGAACAGTCGGGAATCGGAGTTCCCTCCTACAGTTCAGGAATGTAGCATTAATTCTAATCTTTACCATATATTAGTATTATAAGAGGAAATTATGGAACGCACACTGCTTATTCATCCAGATATGCCCGATATTGATAGAGAACACGGATTTTCTAATATTAATGGACCGTCGCTTGTTCGCGTGCCGAAGTGGGTTGAAAACCCGCTGGGTAAATACTATCTCTATTTTGCACACCATCGCGGTGCTTATATCCGCTTAGCGTGTGCTGATGAGATTGAAGGACCTTATACTGTTTACCGTCATGGTACACTGCATCGTGATAACACAGTCTTTAAGGGATGTGATCACATCGCTTCGCCAGATGTCCATATAGACGAGGATAACAAACGTTTTATTATGTATTTTCACGGCAATTATCGCGGTGGACAAGCAACTTGTTGGGCAATCTCCTCCGACGGCATCTATTATACAGCGTCCGAAACGTTAGAAAAACAGCAAGGGCCGTATTTTCGTGTCTTTTGGTGGAAAGGTCTTCCTTATGCTACGAATCACAACATACTCAACCGTGGTAAAACAGCTGAATGGACGACTGTATTTGAAAGGCGTGATGCTCCACTCTTTCCTGGGGAACCGGGTAAAGGTAGAGATGGCACTCCGCGCCACACTGCGAATTACCTTGTGGGCGATACACTGACTGTTTATTATTCACTTTATGGTGGGACGCCGGAACGGATTTTAAAAAGCACAGTGGAGCTTACAGAGGACTGGAATGATTGGCGTGCGTCGCCTCCGATAGAGGTTATCGCGCCGAAATATGATTTTGAGGGTGTGGATATACCGATTGTGCCTTCAACGAATGGACTTGACAGGGAAATGGTTCATCAACTCCGCGATCCAGAAATATTTTGTGAAGGTGAAGATACTTGGCTACTCTATTCTGTGGCGGGTGAACAGGGGATTGCGATTATGAAACTATCTTCTGAATAGTTGTAGGATAGGGTTTTTCATAGAGACTTCAATTTATACTTCCACAAATCTGTATATCTGCTGCAAAGAAAGTTCGGCTTCAACTGATATAAGTGGGAGTACATCCTCAAGCGAAGTGAATTCACTGGATGTCCAATTTTTGTCCTGACGGTGATAGCGTTCAACCTGAACCTGATCCTGTGAAATAAGCACGTATTCTTGCAATGACTCCAATTGCCGATAACGCCTAAATTTCTCGCCTTTGTCGGACGCTTCGGTTGACTGGGAAAGCACCTCTATGACAATAATTGGATTGATAAGCGTGTCGAATTCATTATCTTCAAAGCGCGGTTTATCACAGACAACAGCAATATCTGGATAAAAATAGGAGTCCCCCGCCCCGATTCCCACGCGCATATCACTGGCAAAAACTCTGCATCCTTGATCAGCCAATTGGTTATATAGACCGTTTACAGTATTCACTGTAATAAGATTATGTTCATGACTTGCACCGGACATTGCGACAATCTCTCCGCTCAGATATTCGCTTTTGAGAGTTGCCTTTCGTTCAGCAGTAATGTATTCCTGGGGAGTTAGGTAGGTTTGCGCTGCAACAGATGACATAAGGTTTTCTCTATTTATGGTTCTGAATCCGCGATGTTGTGTTAATTGAAAGGATAACACATTTTCAGAAAGATTGCAATATAGTGGAGTGTGCACCGAAATTTTGCGGGTAAAGGTCGCGATTCGGAGATCGCTCCTACAGAATACCCCTCTTTGTAGGAGGGAACTCCGATTCCCGACTATCACTGTTTTTCATCGCGATTCGGAGATCGCTCCTACAGAATACCTCTCTTTGTAGGAGGGAACTCCGATTCCCGACTATCACTGTTTTTCATCGCGATTCGGAGATCGCTCCTACAGAATACCCCTCTTTGTAGGAGGGAACTCCGATTCCCGACTATCACTGTTTTTCATCGCGATTCGGAGATCGCTCCTACAGAATACCTCTCTTTGTAGGGCGATTCGGAGATCGCTCCTACAGAATACCCCTCTTTGTAGGAGGGAACTCCGATTCCCGACTATCACTGTTTTTCATCGCGATTCGGAGATCGCTCCTACAAAAAGAACCTATGTTAGCGTGTGCAATTAATAGATAATTGAATGGCTCTGACGTCTTGCTATTCGGGTGCTAAGGCACGTAGACGATTAACCGTTTTGATGACCTCCTCTGCCACGATGTCAACCTCTTCCGCTGTGTTATAACGTCCTAAACCGAAACGGACAGTGGTCAACGCTAAATCATTTGGAACTCCCATTGCAACTAAAACGTGCGATGGGGTAACAGATTCGGAATCACACGCTGAACCTGTTGATACCGCAACGCTCTTGAGTCCCATCAAAAGTGCATGACTTTGCGCGCCTGCGAAACAGAGATTCAGGTTCCCCAATAGACGTTTTTCAGGGTGACCGTTGAGATAGATATCCTTTAACTGTGATGCTAATTTCTGGTGCAGTGCATCACGCAAAGGACCAACTACTTTTTTCTCTGTTTTCATCTCCATCGCATTTTGACACGCTTTGCACGCTGCACCCAAACCGACAATGCCTGCCACATTCAACGTTCCCGGCCGGATACCTGCCTCCTGTCCGCCACCATAAAAAAGAGATTTTAGACGATTTCCACCCCGAACATAAAGCGCTCCAACGCCTTTTGGTCCATAAATCTTATGCGCGGTAATTGATGCCATATCAAGTCCTAATACATCCATATTTGATTCAAGTTTGCCGATGCCTTGCACCGCATCTGAATGAAACAACACACCGTGCTTTGCAGCAATGTCGGCTATTTCACGAAGCGGATTGATAGTGCCGACTTCGTTATTGGCGTACATAAAACTCATCAAAATGGTTTTCGGTGTGATGGCAGCTTCTACATCGTCAGGGCTTACCATCCCGTATTTGTCTACAGGTAGATATGTGGTTTCAAAACCCTCTGTGTCTAAGGCATGGCATGTATCAAGGACAGCGTGATGTTCGGCAGTGCTGGTTATAATATGGTTTCCCTTGTCTTTATACGCGTAGGCAGCACCTCTAATGGCGAGGTTGTCCGATTCTGTTGCCCCACTTGTAAAGACTATTTCTTCTGGTGTACAACCGAGTAGGTTTGCAACTTGATGTCGTGCTTTGTTGACTGCATCTTTTGCCGCAACGCCGTACGGGTGTGTACTTGCGGCATTGCCGAAATGTGTCGTTAGATAAGGTAGCATAGCATCTAACACTTCAGGAGCAATCGGTGTTGTTGCATGGTTGTCCATGTAGATAACGTTATTCACGAGGATTGTTCCTTTTTCCAAAGGCGCGCTTACAGCCCTGTTAGGGCAATTCATAGCAGATTTTACGATCAATAAATACGCTTGTAGGCGCGCTTATAAGTGAGTGTCCACTCATTTTATACCTTTGAGTTGCAGTACAGCAGCGTGTACCTACTACTGGTTTGTCAACATATTATTGTAGGTCGCGATTCGGAGATCGCTCCTACAGATGGACTGCTTATGGTAGGAAGGAATTCCGATTCCCGCCTTTACAGATCCATCAATTAGCACTTGACTAAGCACTACTATTAAAGCTGTTCTCTAAACATATCCATTAACCCATCTGGTGGATCGAAAGGTAATTCAATCACGGTGTTAGTTAAACCGCTATAATAGATTCCGAGAAGCAGATTGAATTCTGCAAGGGACTGCGGTAGATTTGTTGGGTGAACCTTGTTGTCATCGTCAAGCCATTCAAACATTGCCTCAGTCAAATTGGTTTGTGAAACTGCATTTTGGCCACCGTAACCGAGGTCACCACCGTCATAACCGCCTTGAGGTGTGTAACGTTCCCAACTACTAAAACGCCAGTGGACAAACCCTTTTTCACCAAAAACACAGACGCGTTTGTGCTGGTTATTCCCGGTGCCTTGGCTCACACGTGGTGCCATCTCCGGGCCGAAAGCAACTGAGGCTTGCACCCCATTTTCATAAGTAACTAATCCTGTAGCGTTTGCGGGTGAGGGTTGTGCTCCATCCAAATTACCAGCACCTGCGATTTGTCCCATTACCTTCACTGGTTGGGAGTTATCAATATAGGAAGAGACTAACTGTAACACGTGTGGTGCTTGGTCTACGGGTGGGTTACGTGCGCTTGCTTCAATAAATTTTATTGCACCTATTTTGCCTTCTGCGACATCTTGTTTCAATTCAAGGTTTTTGGGATGAAAGTTAAGTTGTGTGTTGATAGCAATTTTTGTTTTGGTGCGTTTGGAGAGTTCGTAGATTTGCCGCCAGTCTTCACTCTCAACAGCGATGGGTTTTTCAATAACCACTGCTGGCACACCGTGTTCTGAAGCCTGATTTAACAGCGGGTACCGAATCCGTTCATTGGTACCGCGCATCACTGGGGCAGTCACGATGTGTAACAGATCGGGTTTTTCCTTGGAGAGCATCTCATCAAGGTCAGTATAGCGAGTATCTATATCAAACTCATCACCGAACTCGTTTAACAGGTCTTCCTTCATATCGCAGATAGCGGTGAGTTTGCCACCTTTGACATTATCATACGCTCGGGCATGGGCGCGGGCACGGCCACGACACCCTAAAATTGCACATTTGTACATATTAATCTCCTTTGATATAATTCCGTATTTTGTAAAATTTTCCTATTATTACACTGCTATTATATGCAGAATACACATTAAAAGCAAATTGACATCTGATTAAGGGTGTGTAAAGTTTTTGTCCAAAGCATATTGTCGGGTGAGTTTCGCTTCATTCTACCCGATCTACACACTGAATTAGGACGTTTTCACGTCACTTTTAGGACGTGTTGCACGTCACAGGGACGTGAAGAAGTCAAGCGGTACAAGGATTGTGACGTGATTTTCAGCTTTTTTGTTTTTCTTGTCTTTGTTCTTTAGAAATTTTGAGTGTATTGAGAAGAATTTTTAATTATGTGATAATAATATTAACATAAACACATTGATTTGTCAAGTTAATTTTCTAAAATAACCTAAGTTGCCACCTATGTCGCACAAACTTTATGAAGTTTTAGAAAATATTTAGGTAATTTTGGCCAGGTTAGGAAACCTCGCTATCATGGTAGTGAACCTACCTCATGCGAACAGAAAATTACCGACTTAATTATTTAATCTTCATTTAGTTTGGGCCTGTGAGTGCGCAAACTAAAAGTTTACGCTACAAAATATGGCTAATTATCAGTATTTTCATTAAAGACGGGATTCCATGTCTAAAAACTTATAGGTAGCAACTTGAGTTAAAATAATCAGTGACAAAAACTTTACACACCCTTGACATCTGATTAATTTGCTTAAACGTCAAAAACAACATATAATTAAAACAAATTTTCAAACAAGGAGCAACACATGCGTTTAAAGGTTATTACACTTCTCTGTGTGATGCTGGCATTAGGTTTGTTTATCAGTGTTAGCGATGCCAAGATTGATCCGGAGAAAATTGTCGGGATATGGTTACTTGATGAAGGTAAGGATAATGATATTAAAGATGCGTCTGGAAATGAGAAGAAAGGTACTGCTGCCCAATCCAATTGGGTTGACGGAAAAGTTGATGGCGCACTAAGTATTAAGAAGGGTGGGACTGTCACTATTCCTATAGGTAAAGGAACTATTTTGGATAAAATGAGTTTTATCCTGTGGCTCCAGTTCACCGATGTTGGTGGACAACAAAACTATTTTTCAATATGGGATCAGAGCGGCAATCGCTATGTTCCTTATAAAGATGGTAGCAATTTCCTCCGAAGTTGGACCAATAACTGGAACATTGGCAGTGGTGTAAGTGTCAAAGCGGGTACCTGGTATCACGTTGCCAACATCTACGATGGCAACACCGCGAAGATATACGTGGATGGCGAAGAAAAGATATCGCAAGCGGTACCAAAGTTTCAACTCTTAGACCAAGATCAGACTGCATGGCTTGCGACTGATAGAGGCACAGGTTTTCAATCGGCATGTATCATGGACGAAGTTGGTCTCTTCAACGATGCCTTATCTAAAGAAGAGATTCAGAATATAATGAACGACGGTATTCACCAAACTGCTCTTGCTGTGGAACCGTCAGATAAACTTCCTGTGTTATGGGGTAAACTGAAGCAACGGTAGAATTATCATAGCGTATAGCCTCGGTAATGATTTGGTGAACTTTGTTTGTTATGGGTATCATTTATTACCGAGGTCTTACTACTCGTGTCCCCATATCGGAAGTCCAATGGTATACTATGCCATCTTGATGCGTATAAAGGTTTATGATCGGTTGTATCGTGCCTTTCCTTCCACGCAGTCGTCCATCGGGAAAGGTTGTTATAGGTGCGTTAAACTTCCAAGTATAAATCTCCCCACCTGAACTTTGCTCAACGATCTTATGAGGTTGTCCCCATCTTTGGATAACTTCTGAAATGTGTCGTCCTTTATACATATCCATGCCTCGCCGCACTGATGGGGCGTTTTCCGATTTGTATTTGTTTTCTATGGGAAGGTATGTTGCACAACCTGTCAGTAAAATGGTCATGATGATTGCCAGAAGGTTTAATGCTTTCATAGGGAGACTCCTTTGGGTTGTGAATAGCCCTGATCTGTGGTCTGAATCACGGATTTACGCGAATGACACCGATTACGCGGATTTGTTGGGTTTCGCAAACTCAACTTAACTACAATTTTATTATTTGTGTATTTGCAATTTCTGTGCCAGTGTTAAATACGCTAAATGTATTGATAAGCCTGACATATCAAGGTTTGAATTGCCTGAAAAGGGAAAGATAGAGAAGTAACTGCACGATTTTGTGCAGTTGTAGTTGAGAGGGAAGGAATAAGGGGCAGCAGTGTTCTGCCCCATGAAATTTGTCGGATACTGTGTCTTAAATCACTCGCTTGACATAGACATAATATGCACCGAGTGTTAATTCTCCTGTTTCATCAGAGAATTCTGTATGCATTCGTGTTTGTCCTGCTTTAAGGTTGAACGTAAAGGTTGCACCAACTGCATCAGGTTCAATAGCCTGTGTTTCCGATTGATCACCAATACGGATTTGTGCGGTTTTTAAGTCTAATGCGCGTCCACCGTTATAGAGGTCAATTTTCTCACCGGGAATGCCTTCTGTGATGGCTCTGTTTTCCTCACGGGGCCAGCGGCGCAACTCAAAACTATACTCGCCATCTTCAGGAATTTCAATTGCCCAATACCCGTTGCATTCCATTCCGTTCCGTATAGACCCTTGATTCCAAGCATTTCCACTACCGTGCCAATCATGTGTCGTTATACATGCAAGTTGCTCATTTTGAGTGCCAACGACAATTGGACACTCCTCATCGAACCGTTCCGAGACTAACGTCCACCATGCTTCATAATGCTCACGGAGTTCTGCCACGACATCAGGATGGTCAGCAGCGATGTCCTCGCGTTGTTCGGGGTCTGCTTGGATGTCGTAAAGTTCGGTGCCATTGATGAGTCGCCATCTTTGCGACATTGTAGCACTCTGTCGCCACTTAATCGGATTTTCAACCCGTTGTGAATCGGTAACAACTACGCGATCTTCCCATTCCACCGGTTCATCTTCCAATAACGGTGTGATGCTGGTGCCGTGAAAACGCGATGTCTCGGACACTTCTAAATCGCAGAGGTCAATAAGCGTTGGAAGTAAATCGATATTTGCCGTGAGTTCGTCAACTTCTTTCTTTTCTGAGAAGCCTCCGTCCGGCCAATGCATAAAGAGCGGCACACGATGTCCGCCTTCGTAAGGTGACCCTTTTTTACCACGCATCCCAGCATTGTATCCAGATTTGACAAACTGCTGTCCATCCAAGTCACAACCATTAGCAGAACCGTTATCCGTCATGAAGATTAGGATGGTGTTTTCCTCAAGACCTAATACTTTGAGATGGTGTCGGAGACGTGCCATGTTGTCGTCAATGTTGGTAATCATGCCATAGAAACAGGCGCGCGATTCTGGTTCGCCTTTTCTGCGGTATACTTCACTATAGGCATCAGGAACACGGAAGGGACCGTGCGGTGCATTGGTTGGGATATAGCAGAAAAATGGACGATTCTGATTTCGCTCAATAAACTTCATTCCCTCTTGAAACCATACATCCGTGCAATACCCTTCAAAAGGTTGTTCAGAACCGTTGCTAAAGTAGGTGTCATCAAAGTAGTCGTTTCCCCAATAGTCGGGCGTTTGACTGATACCGCCGCCACCGTGATAAAGTGCTTCTTCAAAGCCACGGTCATGCGGACGGAACGGATAGTTGTCGCCAAGATGCCATTTGCCGAACATGCCAGTTTTATAGCCGTTGCGTCTGAAGATATCTGCCATCGTGACCTCATCGCTGCGAAGCAATGATCTGCCCCCGATGGTGTGCCACACACCTGTTGAGTTGCAGTAGCGTCCGGTCATGATGCCTGCGCGCGTCGGTGAACAGGTAGGACCGACATGGAGGTTTTGCAATTGGACGCTCTCACCTGCAAGTGCATCTAAATTCGGGGTGTTGATAACGGGATTTCCGGTGCATCCCAAATCACCGTAGCCTTGGTCGTCGGTGATAACAAAGACAAGATTAGGTTGTGTCACGATAATATCTCCTTTTTTCTGAATTGTGGATTGTCTGAACCAGGATTTTCAGGATTATAGGATTTCCAAGATTATTCTTGGACTGTGTTGATTGGCGGTGAATTGCGTGGCTTCAAGGTTGTTGGGTTTGTAGGTTCTACCGGACCTACGGGGTCACATAAACTCGGCCCGTTTCCACAACGCGTCTATCATTGGGGCAGATGCGGCTATATAAATTTCTTAATTTTGGCGATAAGTTCTTTATCTACGGCTGTTTGTGCTAAACTTAATGCTTTCTGAAAATCTTGAGCTGCTTTGGCATCGTGTCCTAATTTCATTTTGACAAATCCACGGTTGAAGTGCGCAAATATATCATCGGGGTTTAGACGAATAGCTTCGTTGTAGTCAAGTATAGCAGCATCATAATGCCCAAGCCGTGCCTTATCGGTTCCTCTATCATTGTATGCTTGATCATCGTTAGGTGCTAAACGAATGACTATGTCAAGGTCGGCTATAGCTTCAAAATATAGTCTAATCTCGCTTTTCGCAAGGGCACGGTTACGATAGGCATTTACAAATTTGGGGTTAAGTCGAATAGCCTCGTCATAGTCAGGAATAGCATCTTTAGGGTGTCCCAAATTGTGTTTTACCATACCTCTGTTATTATAGGCGGGCGCATTGTTAGGGTCTAAACGAATAGCCTCATTATAGTCCGAAATTGCTTTAAAGAATTGTCCAATCTCGCTTTTCGCGTTACCTCTGTTATTATAGGCAAAAGCATAGTTAGGGTCTAAACGGAGTGCCTCGTCATAGTCAGTGATCGCTTCAAAGTATTGTCCTAAATTATATTTTGCGAGACCTCTGTTATAATAGGTTATCACATAGTTAGGGTCTAAACGGAGTGCCTCGTCATAGTTAGCAATAGCATTCTCATAATCTTCCTGATCGAATAAAGCATCGCCTATATCAGTGTAGTCTTCTGCAGATTTAACATCGTTCATGGAAGAAGTATCTTTCGTCATCTGGCTTTTCCTATGCGCGTTTGGATTCGGATGGTCGATTCTCTCTTAAATTTCTTTGCATCAACTCTTCATCCGATTCTTCTTTGTTTTCGGTGGAGGCTTTAGTTGCTTTTTCTGCGGCTACTCTGGAGACTACCTCGGTACTACTCTGCTTGCTGAGGGTATCTCGCCAGTATTTAACGATGACAGGCAAAACAATCACTGTGAAAAACAATCCGAATGCCCATAATAAAAAAGTCACCTTTGTGTTTAGATCCCCAATCTGTTTATCAAGTTTATGATAATTATCACTAAGTTCCTTTAGTGTTTCGTTGATCTCCTTGAGCGGGTCCTGTTTAACTTGTGAGTCTATTGGAACAGAATCAGATTGTTGATCCTGTTGTGCAAAAGACACAACAGTGATGCAAAAGACAAAGAGTATTCCAATAACACTCAAAAGCGATCTCCGCACGTTTGACATCATCATTCCTTGACTTGATAGAAAATCATACCCTTTTTTGTAAGTGGTGAAATTATTTTAGCATATCCTAAAGAAGTTGTCAAAAATACAAGTTGATTTATATGTTGGGTTTTGCAAACTCAACATATAAATCAACACAGCATGCTGCAATTCAATTTGACCTACGTGTTCTTAAAATCCGCGTAATCGGTGCAATCTGCGAAAATCCGTGATTCAGACAGTAATCGGGTGGAAAAGTCCTCTTACAAGAAAGATTTACCTTATTGCAACGCCTTTTTGATACGATCCAATCCGCGATTTATCTCTTTCAAGGATGTAGCGAAGGAGAGGCGCAAGTTGTTATCCGCGCCGAATCCGTCCCCCGGTACAACGCCGACACCTGCTGAACCGAGCAGGTAATCTGTTATATCCATGGATCCTTCAATCTTGTTGCCATCAAGTGTTCTGCCGTAGTGTTCTGAGAAATCGGGGAAGATGTAGAACGCACCTTGCGGTTTGACATAACTGACACCGTCAATCTCATCAAACCGTTGACAGATAACATCGCGGCGTTCTTCAAATGCCTGACGCATCTCTTCAACAGCATCTTGCGGTTCATTGAGTGCGGCAACGGCGGCTTTCTGTGCTATGGATGTTGGATTTGAGGTGCTGTGGGATTGGATACGAGACATCGCTGAAATCGCATCTTCGGGGCCCGCGGTATATCCGATACGCCATCCTGTCATGGAATAGGCTTTGGAAACTCCGTTGACGACAAAGGTAATCGCTTTCGTCTCTTCGTTGAAGGAAGCCGGACTTTGATGTGTTGCGCCATCGTATAGCAGTGCCTCATAGATTTCATCTGAGATGAGATACACCTGATTTTCGACTGCAAGTGCTGCTATCCGCTTGAGTGTGTCTATATCATAAGTAGTACCAGTCGGATTGCTCGGACTGTTAATCAGAATTGCTTTTGTTTTTGATGTTATTGCTGCTTCCACCTGTTCGGGTTGCATACAGAAGTTTTGTTCGGCTGTGGTCTCAATCACGCGCGGGGTCGCACCTGCCAACTTAATCTGCTGTGGATAACTCACCCAATAGGGCGCGGCAAAGATGACTTCATCGCCTGGGTCACAGATTGCTTGCATGATGTTATAGAGGGTATGTTTTGCCCCACATGAAACGATGACTTGAGATGCTGTATAATCCAGTCCATTGTCTTTTTTGAATTTGTCTACGATTGCCTCTCGCAGTTCGGGAATACCGGGAACTGGTGTGTATTTTGTAAAACCTGCATCAAGGGCAGTGATTGCGGCGGCTTTGATATAGTCGGGTGTATCAAAATCGGGTTCGCCTGCGCCGAATTTGACGACATCTACGCCATCAGCAATCATCGCGTTGATTTTCGCTGTGATGGCTAAGGTTGACGATGGTGTTACATTTTGACTTCGTTGTGATAGTGAAATCATTCGTTCTCCTTACTTTTCAGTGTGGAAATTTTAATCTTCTTCGGTATAAGTTCAAATATCTTATGTCCGATTTCTGCTTTAAGTTCATATTTTTCTGCTTTTAACACATTAATTTCATCTTCAATCTGTAAGTATGTGGGTAGTATATCAATTACTGTATATTGGGATTGATGTTCTTTAGCATTAATTTCAGGTTCTAATATGGATTGTACTTTTTGTAACTGACGAATTTCGGTTGCAAGTCGTGCATATTTGTTTTTTTGACTCCTTAAATCTTGAACTAATTGCTCGCGATGTCTTTCTATTCCCGGTTTTTGTTCAGACTCTGCTGTTTTCAACCTGTTGACTACATCTCTAAGCTGTTTGAGAACAGTTTCTCTTTCTTGCGAAACATGAATGATTCGTTGTATCTTCTTGCCTATTTCTACTCTATTTATTTCATAACCTGCGTATTGTTCCTGGATATTCCGTGCAAGTTGCTGTTTGCGTGCAATATATGATTCTATTTTCTGTAACCGTTCAAATTCTTTTTCGAACTCCCCGTAGATAGATTCCATAGAAAATTCTTTTTCGAACTCTTTTATAGCACGATATTTTTTAGTAATTTCGCCTCTAAGATCTTTTATTTCATTTTCCAATTCAGCCTTTGCTGTTTTACGGTTTTCTTGTTGTATCTGCCAAGTTTTCTGATCTTTCTCAAGTTTTGCACGTTCAGATATTATTTTACTTTGTTTTTTTACATATTCACTCATTTGATTAGTTACTATTTTATTTTTCGCAGATAAATCGCTACTTTGTCGTTGCTTATTTCTAATTTCATTTTGCAACTGTTTCTTTTGTTCATGAAACGAAATAATTTCTGATTCCAATTTTTCGCGTGTAGTTAATAATTTCAAGGATTCTTGTACTTCCAATTGTTTAGCGTTTCTATCAATCTTTATAATTAATTCGGTATTTTTCTTTTCTAATTTTTCGCTATCATCTTTGAACCTTTTGTTGTCATCTTTGATCTTTGTAAATGTCTGGTGTTCATCAACGATTTGGTTTTTTAATTTTTCAAGGTTCTTATTAGAGGATTCAATATTGCTCACGTTCCGTTTATGTTGTTCGTATAAATCTGATGTTTCCTTAACCAATCTATCTTTTTCTTCACGAATGGATTCTACAGGTAGATTCATCTGAATTTCTGCTTCAAAACGGGAACGTGGAATTGCATCTTCAAAATTATGTCGGCGGAGATTTTCATAAAAAATCCAATTATCCGGTTCTGTCCCATTGGCAAATATTCCAAATTGTGTATCACTTGCACTGAGGTAAGATTTTAACTGTTCAATCCCGTTATCCATTATGCCTTCCCGCTTGCACTCTGCTATGGCTACGAGGTTTTCTTTCGCATCAAGCAGCACAACGTCGGGACGCGGTGTATAAACTCCGATATTGATCTCATATTGACGAGCTACAGAAAATCCCTGAAATGTCAAAAAATAATCATAAACTGCTTGCTCAACAATTACTTCGGGTTTTCCAATCCTATGACAGTAAAAACATAGTTCCTTCCCAGGACTGGCCTCTCTACCACATCGTCTGCACCAAGACCTGCCAACGAAGAAATGTGATTTTTTGGTAACTGACTGCAGCTGCACATCGGTGGAAAGTTCATCTATTGGTGGTACTTTTACTACGTTAGGTTGAAAATCGCCCTCATTAATAATATATTCAGGACTCATTTCATCCCAATAATCCTGCAACAAGGACAATTCGCGGTTCGCATCAAGTTCAGTAAGTTTGTAATCAGGATTAGAAGAATATCTAAAGTTCCACTGAGTTTTAGACAATGAAAATTCACAGATAACATCAAGTTCTGCTTGAGCATCCCTTATAGAGTCAAAACCGTTTATCATTTGAGTTGTAACAGTGAAGTATTGTCCACGCCGGTATATTTCAATCTCACCATCTGCAAAGTTTAGAATTCTAAATCCTGTTGATTCCGTAGATTTAAAATATCTATTCGATATTGTTCCTTTTACCCAAACCTTTACACCTGTCCCTGAAGGAGATATTTCAGTATAACTACCGAATTTCTCTATCCAAAATTGATATTCTGTTCGGATTTTACCCGTAGAGGGGGTACGACAGTTGTCAAAGTCAATCCCTATCAGACCATCACCTTCAGCAAACATATAACCAATACCATCAATATGTGGGTTTTCTTTCACACACCTTAAGGCTGTTGATAAGTCAGACCAATCTAAAGTGCAAACCCTTGAAACTTCACTATGTGGTTCCTTGGGTTGGTAAGGTTGTTTGTCAACTCTGAATATTCCCTGTTTTTGTTCAGAAACTTCATACGACCAAACTACCCATTGGTTGGATTTGGCAAGTTCTTGGGGTATCACTTCAGGTCGGAGAATCTGTTGCTGCTGTAGTAATCTCAGACGTTTTATTTCAGAGGAGCATTCAGCTTTTGAATTAAAGGATTTAATCATTATTAATTCCTTACACTTTTCTTTAATTTCTTCGAAAAAACTAGGAATTAAACCAAAACGGATTTAAGTGTTGGCAAAATGTATTCATAACGTCTTTGCAAGTTGTTTCAATAAATCCTTCTGTTTACGCGACAATGATTTAGGAATTTCCACAACAAGACGCACGCGCAAATCGCCGTTTCGTCCGGAAGGGTCTACTATACCTTGTCCACGAAGGCGTAACTGCTGTCCGGGTTGTGCGCCTGCGGGGATTTTAAGCTCCACGTTTCCTGTTAGGGTTTGTACTCGGACAGTGCCGCCTAACGCTGCTGTTGTCATCGGTACTTTCGCATCCGTCACCAGGTCAAGTCCGTCACGTGTTATGGTTGAATGCGGTTGTACTGATATTTTGACCAATAGGTCTCCTGATGTCCCCGCACTGATAGATTCCCCTTGTCCACGAACACGTAATGTCTGACCGTCTTTAATACCTGGGGGAATCTTAAGGGTTATATTTTTCCCTTCAACGCTAACTTCTTTCTGTGTTCCAAGCACAGCATCAGCAAAGGAGATAGTCAGGTTAATTCGATGGTCACGCCCGCGGAAGGTCCGAGTTGTTCGGCGTTGCGGTCCAAATACATCACCGAAAGCATCACCAAATCCACCGTAAGCTGCACGTCCAAAAATGTCGTTCAGATTGAGGTTCGCGAAGATGTCGTCCATATTCGTATACCCTTCGAATCCCATGCCGTGCACACCTGCATGCCCGCTCGTATCGTAGACTCGTCGCTTTTCAGGATCAGATAGTACTGAATAGGCGTTTGATGCTTCTTTGAATTTCTCTTCAGCAGCTTTGTCACCAGGATTTTTATCAGGGTGGTATTTGACTGCTAATTTGCGATATGCCTTTTTGATTTCTTCTGCAGAGGCGTTTCGGTTAACACCGAGTATTTCGTAGTAGTCTCTCATAGTCTCCTGAGGCATCATTTTTAGTAGAATCGGCTTGTTTTGCCATCAAAGAATGCCATCCTACAGTAATTTTATTAATTTATCAATAGTAGAGATATTTTGATGTTGTTTGACAAGAGTACTTCCAAATTCAAGTATAGCGGTTTCTATCCGCAATTTTCGTTGCACATCTTCAATTCTTTCAATGTCCTTGACATGCGCTGCCCCGATGATACGTCGTAACATCTCCATTCCTGCAAAGCCGATTGATTCGTGGAAGATTTGTTGTAATGTGCGAACTTTATGGGACGAATCAGGCATGTTGAATTCTTTCGTATAAGTTTCCCACGTATGAACTATCGCGTTTTTAAGTTCTGACTGAACATCGGAATTATCCGTGTGTGAAAAATAGGACAAAAAATAGTTTGCCCAATATAATCCAATGTCAAATCCAACAGGCCCGTAGAAAGCGAATTCGGCATCAATGACTTTGGCAGAATTGCCTTTTACCATAATACTTCCTGTGTGAAGGTCGCCATGTGTTAAACCTTGCTGTGCAGTAAGAAAAATCGTTTTTAGGTTTTGCGCTTGTTGCAAGAAAATGTCATCCGCTTTCAATCGCGAAACTTCAGATTCTAACCCTTCTGTCCAGAAATTTGTTTCGTGTTCAATAAAAGGCAGTGTAAAAACATAGTCGGCAGTTATTGATTGCATGACGGTGTTGGAAAAGTCTTCTCGGTATTTATCTACTGCAGGTTTGTTAAGGTTATCGGCATAAGTTTTGCTATGTGCAATACCCATAAACCTTCCGATCTGTTGTGGAATTGTCTGATTGACCTGTCCAGCAATGAGGTCATCTCGCAATAGACGGTATCCCCGAAGGTCCTCCATCAGAATTACCGCTGCATCACTATCAAAATAGTACTGTGTTGGTACTGCCTCACTTGCAAACTGATTATAGACTTCAAGTGCCCGGGATTCGTAAGTTAGGCGATCAGGCGACAGTGGATAGTCAGGTCCCAATATTTTAATATAAGGAGGTGCCTGTTTCAAGACGAGTGAATGCTCTGGTTGTTCTGTATCAAAAACTCGATAGACAAAATTGAGATTCCCGTCACCGATTTCCTCGGAATGCAGGTCTGTATCCGAACTAAAAAAGCCTATTTCAGACTGGCGTTCGCGTAGATATTGTGGGATAGTTTCTCTGCTTAGTGCCATCTTCTGTTGTGGGTAACCGACAAGAAGTCCTATCTACAGCAAGAGTTCTTCTGCGATCTGGATAGCATTTAACGCTGCACCTTTACGAAGATTGTCAGCGACGACCCACAGATTCAAGCCGTTTTGGATTGATGCATCTTCTCGGATACGTCCGACATATACATCATCTTTTCCTGCAGCATCAATAGCCATTGGATACGTATAATTATCCGGATCATCAATTAGCTGTACACCGGGGGCATCAGCGAGACATTTGTGCGCGTCAGCTTGGGTAAGTTTCTCATGTGTCTCAACGTTAATCGACTCTGAATGTGCGAAGAACACAGGGACACGTACAGTTGTTGCAGAAACCCCAATAGAATCATCGGAAAGAATTTTATGGGTTTCGTTGACCATTTTTAGTTCCTCTTCGTTATCACCTGAGTCTGTAAAGGGCCAATCAAAAGCAACATTAAACGCCATTTGATGGGGGAATCGGTCAAGGGTAATCGGTTTACCTTCTAACGCCTCAGTTGTTTGTAGAATCAACTCGTTCACTGCTCGTCCACTTTTACCAGAAACGCTCTGGTATGTGGAGACGACAATCCGTTTGATACCGACAGCGTCGTAAATCGGTTTGAGTGCGACCATCATTTGAATAGTTGAGCAGTTTGGATTCGCTATGAGACCTTTATGTTCTAAAGCGGCATTCAGATTAACTTCTGGTACAACTAACGGGGTATCATCGTCCATCCGAAAAGCACTTGTGTTGTCAATTACCAAAGCACCTTTTTCAACTGCGGTTGGGATGAATTCACGGCTTACAGATGCGCCTGCGGATGAAAAAACAAGGTCTACATCTTCAAATGAATCGTGTGTCAATTCTTCAATGACGATGTGTGCGCCTTTGAATGTTAAGATTTCACCTGCGGACCTATGGGAAGCCAACAGTTTGAGACTACCAACAGGAAAAGAGCGTTCTTCTAAAAGCTCCAACATAGTGTTGCCAACTGCCCCTGTTGCGCCGACAATTGCAACACGATAACTTTCATTCATTTTATTTTACCTCAAAGTCAGCCTTTTGTTGTATTATGTTACCACAAATTTGGGTCTTAAGCAAACATGTTTTACATCAGATATAAGTTTTGTAATTGTCAGTAAAATATTGATATTTAGGATGAAGATTTCAACATATTAATTGCTATTTTATAGATGTACACTATGTTAAAGATGAATCAGTAAGTAACCGTTTTTATAAAAACAACGTTAATTGTAATAGATAAGCAGGATTCTGACGTTTCTGAACGCTGAATTCTGAAAGTTAACGGTTTGGAAAAATTCAGGTGTACCTTGACAACGCTTGAATTATGTAGTATCATACTAATGTAAAACTATATTACGTTAAGTTTTTCTTGACACATTTATATGTGTTCAGTTTAACCGTATAGTGATTAGTTCTATCAAATATAACTTTCAGTCCAACGCGTAAACTCCTCATTCATGTGATTCTAAATCTGAACGTGTGAGTTTTGTTGGTTGAATAAATTTTATTTATTAAAAGGAAATTGAATCATGGCGAAGAAATTAATGAAGGATGACATCATCAATAGCGTCGTTAAAGAAACAGACCTCACGAAAAAAGATGCGGCTGCTGCCGTTGAAGCATTTACAAAAACTGTTCAAGACGCTCTGAAAAAAGGCAATTCAATTGGACTTATCGGCTTTGGGACGTTTGAAGTCAGAACCCGCGCTGCCCGAGAAGGTCGTAATCCACAAACCGGCGAACCGCTTAAGATTCCGAAGAAAAAGGTTCCTGCATTCAAAGCTGGTAAGAAACTAAGAGACGCTGTTGCCTAAACGTAGTAACTCAACATTGGAAAAGTCGTGGAATACGCCTCATTTTTGAGGAAGTATTCTACGACTTTTTCTTGTTCTATAGAAATAGAATCTATCCGAAATAATTCTTTTATTTTCTCCATCCGTGATAGAATTCCCGTATTTATATCCGCCAATTCGTCAGAAAAATCAATTGAAAATACTCTAACACTATGCTATTATAAGTGGTATATGACTCCATTTTTCTGTAATGAGTGTTCAGTAATATCTTGGAGTCAGGACATGTGGGTGGTAAAGAGTCAATTTCAGGAGAACCGAGATGTTAATCAGGAGCAGAGCACCTGTCCGCATTGATTTTGCTGGTGGTTGGAGCGATGTTGCTCTTTTTACAGAAGAATCCAAAGGACTTGTTGTCAACGGAGCCATCAATCGTTACGCGTATGCAACACTTGTTTGTGATAGCCAAACGCAGTTTCCCGATTCCGTTGAATTACAACGAGTCTTGGACAAAAGGATTCGTATCTATTCCGCCGATTTTGATACGTTTGTTGAAGCTGAAGATGTACGGCAACTTGAATATGATGGGAATATCGATCTCGTAAAAGCAGCTGTGCGTCAGATGTCAATTCAAATCGGCAGTTTCGACCTAATTACACAGTCAAACGCTCCTCCAGGGTGTGGTCTTGGCACTTCAGCGGCTATGGGTGTCACATTAATTGGTGTGCTCGGAGCGCTTAAAGATGTAACGTATCTTCCGTATCAGTATGCAGAATTTGCCAGCGGTATTGAACGTCATGAACTTGGTATCCTTGGCGGGAAGCAGGACCATTATGCGAGTGCTGTCGGTGGTATTCGTTTTATGGAATTTCAAGGGGAAGATGTAAAAACATCACCTTTGAGACTGCCGCCACACATTCGTTATGAGTTAGAAAAGAATCTTGTGATCTGTTATACCGGAAAACCTCGGCTTTCTGGCGATATCCACCAGAAAGTCACACAGGCGTATAAAAGCGGTGAACCGGGTGTTAGGAAATCTTTAGAAAACTTAAAATCAATTGCAGAATCCACAAAAACTGCGCTAATTCGAGGACGTTTAACAGATTTCGGTGAACTTTTAACTGAAAATTGGGAGAATCAGAAAAAACTACATTCGTCTGTAACAAATGAACAGATAGATAAACTATTTAATATAGCAAATGAGCATGGGGCTATCGGAGGAAAAGCGTGTGGTGCTGGAGGCGGTGGGTGTCTCCTTTTCTACTGTCAGCCAACACGAGAACATAATGTCCGGCAGAAACTTGAAGAAGCAGGGACTCGGATCATTGACTTCAACTTCGATTTTGACGGGCTTCAAGTATGGCGGGCAGAATAGTTATAGTGAATTTTATAATTAACTTGACATTTGATTTGTAGGAGGGAACTCCGGGGAATGCCTTTGGCAGAATACGCTTTTGGTATTCTGCATGATTCATACCGTTGATTTGGATTCCCGACTATTGTTATGTTCTGTCGCGATTCGGAGATCGCTCCTACAGAGGAAATGTAGAATTATTTCTATACTCTACTATAATTATTTCGGTACACTTTGTGTGCCGTTTTCTATTACAATCCCCACATAAAAGAGAATCTCCAATATACTACTATAGAAGGAAAATTCATGGAAACTGCACATATTGAAACTGATTTGGAAGCTGCCGAGTTTTTAAAAACCGCTCGTGAAAAGATTTTGACCGAGTTGAAAAAACGTATTGTTGGACAAAGCGATGTGATTGATCAACTACTCATTGCTCTCTTTTCACAAGGGCACTGCCTCCTTGTCGGAGTGCCGGGGTTAGCAAAGACGTTGCTTATCAGCACCTTTGCACAAATACTTGAACTTCCATTCAACCGTATTCAATTCACGCCGGACCTGATGCCTTCGGACATTATTGGGACGGATATTATTGAAGAAGAAGTGAATACTGGAAAGCGCGCATTCCGTTTTATCAAAGGACCGGTTTTTGCGAACATCGTGCTTGCAGATGAGATTAACCGAACACCACCGAAAACACAGGCAGCACTCTTGCAAGCGATGCAGGAATATAAGGTGACAGCGGGAGGCAATACATACACATTGGAACTTCCGTTTTTTGTGTTAGCCACACAGAACCCAATTGAACAGGAAGGCACTTATCCGCTGCCTGAAGCACAACTTGATCGTTTTATGTTCAATATCTACATTGATTATCCAGAGAAATCTGAGGAAAAAGAGATTGTCATGACGACTACCTCTGCCTATGAACCGAATATAGAGCCAGTTATCACGGGTGAAGAGGTGTTAAGATTACAACAGATTGTGCGGAAAGTGCCGATTGCGGAGGCGATGGTAGATTATGCTGTTGAGTTAAGCCTTAATACGCGCCCGAGTCATCCTGATGCGCCTGATTTTATTAAGGATTGGGTGAATTGGGGTGCGGGACCACGGGCATCGCAATATCTTGTCTTGGGAGCAAAGGCACGTGCGATAATGCATGGACGTTATCATGTCAGTTATGAGGATATCAGATCAGTGGCAAAACCGGTTTTGCGGCACCGAATCTTGACCAACTTTAATGCTGAAGCGGATGGGATCAGTAGTTTAGATATTATTTCGCAGTTATTGGAGAAGGTGGAACCACCAGAGGCAAGTTGATTTTCACCTAAATGTTTGTTACGCTTCAGTTATAGTTTTCAAATATAAGAGGTATAATACAATGAAAGCAAAATCGACTTCAAATTTACCGGACCGAAACCCCTATAAAATGGACAAGACCGCATTTTCTGTCACAGCGCTTTTTGAGAAATCTGGGGACAAGGAATATTGGATCTCAAAAACACCACAGGAGCGTTTGGAAGCACTTGAATTGATGCGGCAGATCAACTATGGCTACGATCCAACTACCGCTCGACTTCAAAGAGTTCTTGAAATTGTTGAACTTCCATCAGATTATATGAGGCAGGAAAATGAAAGAAAGAGAACATAATCAATCCAGAACGGAATTACCATCCGCTCAACGGACACTCCTGACTGCTGAAGACCTATGGAAACAAGCGGATGATGGTTATCGTTATGAATTGGTGAAAGGAATAATACGTAGAATGCCTCCAGCAGGATTTGAGCATGGAATACGAGCGGCTGAAATCGGAAGTCTTCTTACCGTGCATGTAAAAAAACATAAATTAGGCTTCGTTTGTTGTGCTGAAACAGGATTTAAAATTTCTCAAGACCCCGATACCGTACGAGCACTAGATGCGGCATTTGTTCGTCAAGCCGCAATTGATGAACAAGGCATTCCAAAAGGGTATTGGGAAGGTGCTCCTGATCTTGCTGTTGAAGTTATTTCTCCAAGCGATACTTATACTGAGGTTGACGAAAAAGTGGATGAATGGTTAATTGCTGGGTGTGCGATGGTGTGGGTTGTGAATCCACGTAGAAAAACTGTGGAAGTGTATCGGTCTCCTGAAGAAATTACCGTTTTGCGTGGTGATGACATCCTTGACGGCGGGGATGTTATTGAGGGATTTCAATGTCGGGTGCAGGAACTATTTGTGTAATATAAGTGCATTGTAACACTATTCCTGACTTAGTGTATCCTGTGCCTTGTCGGATTCCTGTTTGTAAGCATCTAATTTTCGGTGTAACGTTCGCACCCCGATTCCAAGAATTTTCGCTGCTTCAGTCTTATTATTGCCTGTTTCTTCAAGCGTTTTATAGATAGCCGCCTTTTCAATCTCTTCCATTTTCATCCCAACCTTTCCGATGAATTTCTTTTCATCATACACAGTCAGATATTCGTCCCGTTCTTGAGATATGACCTCATCCTGTGTTAAGTTTTCAAGTCCCTCTTGACTGGATAAAAGCACTTCGTATGCTTTTCTAAAAATCTCTGCTGCATCGTCGGCTTCGTCAATTTTCATCCAATCGTTATTCTCGTCTGGAATGGAGAATGGAACCTGATCATTAGGGATAGAAGTTGATTTAAGCAATCGGGAAGCATAGGCAATAAGTGCTAAAATCGTCTTATAAATAGCGGCTATATTCTCCGTTGTGATCCCACCTGCATCTGGATGGACAACTTGTATAGATGTTCCTGGTTCATCAACAATTTGAACAGGAAACTTGGAACCTCCAAATTCTAAATCCGCCGGAAAATCTTTAAGTTCAAGTTCCTCGGAAGTTGCTACAATGATAGCGGATTCAACGGCATTTTTGAGTTGACGGATATTACCCGGCCAGTCAGCGTTTTCAAGATAGTTGAGTGCGTCAGGCTTTATACCGGAAATGTCTTTATTGTGTTTTGTGCTTAATTCGGAGATAAAGGCATCTACAAAAAGTGGGATATCTTCGCGTCTATCACGTAAAGGTGGAATTTGGATATGGAAAAGGTTCAGTCTGTAATAGAGGTCTTGCCGAAATTTTTTATCCTTAACCGATTTTTCGAGATTAACGTTTGTGGCAGCGATAATTCGTGCATCAACTTTAACGCTTTTCTCACCACCGAGCCGTGTGAATTCTTGTGTTTCTAACACGCGCAGAAATTTTACCTGTACTTCTGGGGACATTTCGGCTATTTCATCAAGAAACAGTGTGCCACCATCTGCAAGTTCAAACACACCGCGCCGTTGGCTCGTCGCACCTGTAAAAGCCCCTTTTTCATGTCCAAAGAGTTCACTTTGAAGGAGGTCTTGGTAAAATACTCCGCAGTTGACTGCCTTGAAAAGTCGGTTTTTACGAGGGCTATTTTCGTGGATAGTCTGAGCGACAACCTCTTTTCCAACACCTGTTTCGCCTGTGATGAGGACAGTCGCATTTGTTGGCGCGACTTGCGCGACTTGGCGCCAGACTGTCTGCATCGGTTCGGATTCACCGATAATAGGGTATGCATTGGGATCGGTAAGGGGTGTTGGAAGATTCATCTTATCTCCCTTGAATGCTGAGGTAAGTTCGCTTAGTTATTTATTGGACAATCTCAAGGATTAGTTGTGGGTTTTCCTTCACTTTTTCAAACACCTCAAAACCATCCCGACACGCTGCCTCACACAACTTCTTGAATACAACCCCTTTCAGAGCAGTAAAGTTGGTGTGTAGTTTGTGTCGTAAAGATTTTCCAGCTGGAACGAAGTGGATATTCGATAGATCATGTTCAACTATTATTTTTTTATGAGTGTCACCAAGAAGAAAAATTTGAGTAACCGGGTCTCTTGCTTGAAAAGGGAGTTGTAGCACTTGGACATATTTCTTCCCCAATAAAAAGAAAACAAGTTCGTAATCTACGATCAAAGTCTCTACATGTTCATGGATTTTAAGGCTATTACTGCGTTGTAAAAGATCACCGTTCTTAAGTCCTGAGAATGTAAGATTGTAAGGTTCTATTACTTTCTTTTCACTAAGTAGACCATATTTTGCTGAGATAATTGCTAAATCAATAACGGATTTTCCATAACATGTCCGAAACTGTTTTAATCCTTCCATTAGGTGTTGATGTTGTTGACCTGTGTAAATCTCTGAGGCGGGTGCTTTGTAATCACATTTCCTGCTAGTGCAAGAACTAATTACCAGTATTTTCATGAGATTACGTCTCCTTTACTGATTCTGGACAATTTCAATCAATCGCTGCGGGTCCTGCTTCACTTCTTCAAACACTTGAAAACCTTGACGACATGCAGCTTCGCATAATCTTCGCATCACAACACCTTTCAATGCCCAATTTGTGGTGCGGAGACTTTTCTGTAAAGCGCTGCCAGTTTCAACAACGTGGACATTTGGTAAATCCTCATTTACTGCCTTTCTCTGACTCTTTGGCAATAGGAAAATCAGGGTTGTCGCCCGTTCCACCTCAAAAACGCGTTGCAACGATTCAATATCGTCTTTTCTCAATAGCGAAAAAACGAGGTCGTAACTCTCAAGTAAATCTACTGTCTTTTCAGGAACACCATTCTCACCGAATTCTAAAACCTCAAGTTCGTGAAGGGGGGCAGTGTCGAAAGGGATAACAATGTCTTTTTCACTCACCGGACCCAATTTTCTGTCAACTCGGCAATGATACCACGGAAAGTAGAGGTCAATGGTTGTCTTACCGTACTGATCGTGTTCCCGAATTTGTTTTAAGCCCTCCCTTAATTGAACATATAGAGGTCCGGTAAACATTTCAGCAGCGGGTAAGCGGTAGTCTCTACTTTTATCGTGCCACCCTTCTGCGTTGAAACCGCATAACTCTTTTATTCGCGATTTGAGGCGGTCAGGTGAACTGCAATCTTCGGCACTGAGTGGGTTATCAAGTTTGTGTTTCTGCCCTGTCGTATAAGAGTTAAAAATCAATATTTTCATAAGACTATGCTTCCGCTTTCTGCTCTCTCCGCTGCCATATATGCAGAATCGGACTGGCGATAAAGACTGAGGAATACGTTCCTATTAACACACCGACGATGAGTGCTAATGCAAATGTGTTAATTTCTTCACCCGGATTGGAGAGCACGAAGATGACAATCACCACAAATAGGGTTGTGATTGAGGTAATGACGGTTCGACTCAATGATTGATTGATGCTTCGGTTTAGCACTTCAACATAGTCAACACCTTTCAAAGATTGCCCGTTTTCTCGGATTCGGTCAAACACAACGATTGTGTCGTTGAGCGAATATCCAATAATTGTGAGGAACGCAGCGACGGTGGGTAGATTAATTTCCTTTGCGAGAATAGCGAAAAGACCCAAGGTGATAAGCACATCATGGACAAGCGCTGCGATTGCGCCGATGGCAAAACGGAATTCAAACCGCCAAGAGATATAAAGCAGTAAAATAGCGATTGATGAGAGAACAGACCAGAGTGCCGACCATTTGAGATCGCGACCAACACTGGGTCCGACTTCCGTAACGTTTACACCTTCGGATCCAGCTTGCCAACCGTCACCACCTTCAAGAAGCGCTTCAGTGAGTATATTTCCAATGCTTGCTTGTATTTGAATGGTAGCGTTTTCTGTCAAATCTATACCGAATTCTTGTGCGAAAGTAAGCTGGATTGCCGTTTCTTCAGCAACTGTTTCCAATGTGTTAATCTCAGCACGCAGTCGGGTATCACCATCCACCAATTCAATAGTATCACCGGGATTCAAAAGATGTACTTTTTCAGCGGTACTGCTCACCTGAACACTCGTTGCAGTTGCATCTCCAGGGTCAGCCATAATGGGTATATCAATCGATTGTTGCTGAAATTCGGGACGGTGTCCCATAGAAATGAAAGCCTTGTTTTCGTTTGGCTCAAGTTGTATTTTAGCATCTTCGTAGCCTATTTCAGTTAACTTGGTTTTCAATTCAGTTTCTGTTACCGCCCTGTTGAATATTGCTTCAACCTTAACCCCTCCTCGGAAGTCGATTCCAAAATTCGGTCCACCATGAGCAATAAGGAATACGATGCCGATAGTTATCAACACTGCAGAAAACAAAAACCCTGTGCGGTGTTTATTAATAAAATCAAATTTTGTATCACTTAGTAGCTGCAATTTTCTATATCCTTTCCATATTCGGTTTGCCCGTTAGGAATTAGTAGGTTTAGAGTCGGGCATCTTTAAGACTTTTATGTGTTTTAAGCATAGCGTCCTGATGTATACTGTCTCCGACAAATTAGATGCTTAATTTTTGCACATCTCGATTTCCGATTGCCAACCCGTATATTTCTCGTGTGACGACAATTGCTGTGAACATACTCGCAAGGATTCCGATACCGAGTGTAACCGCAAACCCTTTGATTGGTCCGGTTCCGAAGTGATAGAGGACAAGTGCGGTAAAGAACGTTGTGAGATTGGCATCCAAAATTGTTATGAATGCGCGTTTATAACCGTTTGTAATAGCATCCCAAACAGCTTTTCCTGTTCGTAACTCTTCGCGAATTCGCTCAAATATAAGCACGTTTGCATCTACAGCCATACCAATAGTAAGCACAAGTCCTGCAATACCTGGAAGTGTTAATGCCGCGCCAAAACCTGCCAAGGCACCGAGAATAATTATCATATTAAAGACGAGTGCAACAATAGCAATTAACCCAGACAATCGGTAATAAATAACCATAAAAACGAGAACAGCCAGCAGTCCAATAACAGCGGCTTTAACCCCATTGTTAATAGACTCCTGACCAAGTGTGGGACCAACGGTACGTTCTTCTCCGACTTGAACACCGACTGGAAAAGCACCTGCTTTAAGTATATTTGAGAGATAGTCTGCCTCCGGAAAACTAAAGCTTCCCTCAATAACGGCATTACCACTAATTTGGGTATTGATAACCGGGTAAGACTGTACCTTATCATCAAGGAGGATTGCTAAATGTTCTCCAATATGGTCACCAGTGATTTTAGAAAATTTACTGCTACCTTCTCGGTCAAAAGTCATGTGAACAGCGATGTCAAAACTTGTTCTTCCAGGACCAGGTCTGGCAGTATCAATGTTTTGACCGGTTAGCAGCACGGGACTTTCCAAAACAAACCAGGCTCCTGTTTCATGATGAAAGCGAATTTCAGTGTTCTCGGCTAGATTGTCTGGTGGGGGTGTATCTGCTGAACCGGACCATAAGCTGCCGCCCGATGGAGATTTTTTCACCATCTTAAATTCTAATCTACCCATCGTCTGCACAATACGAAGTGGTCCCGAGGAATCTTTAGCACCTGGCAATTCAATGATAATTCGTGGGCGATTTGCTTCCTGACGGATAGAAGGTTCAGCCACGCCAAAAGCATCTACTCGATTTCGTAAGACGATCAATACCCGTTCGATTGCTTGATCGCTGTATTCTTGCATTCCCTTGTCACTTAAATAGAGGCGGTAACTGGATTGTGTGTCTTTTTCAGAAACAACCTCTGCATCCTCAAAAAAATCTATCCCGTTTAAGAGATCAACAGCTTTTTCCAAGTATTTTTTCTTTTCTTCTGGATCGGTTCTGAATCGGGAAGGGATTTCAACAAGCACGTTTAGCGCATCTTCGCCACTTATTTGCTCTGCTTGTCGACACAAAACCTGTTCTGCTTTAAGCGTTTCGGGAATAGAGTATGAATGTGCTTTTAACAACTCTCTTTTAGACTTTTCCAGATCCACTTCCAGAACAAGGTGTACACCGCCTTTCAAATCCAAACCAAGTTTTAATCGGTTGTTAGGTATTATCCTCCGCAAAGTCGTTGGAAGGCTACCGAATAGATGTAAATTTTCCAGGGTAGCAGCCGGGTTTTCTTTTGCCTTGTCAGAGATAAGTCTGACGAAAAATTCTTTTCCTTCAGTGGTGTCGAACTGATAGTCAATCATTTCCTTAAATCCGGGTTTCTCTAATTGGATTTTGAAGACTTCCTGAAGTTCATCGGTTGCTTCTTGGAAGGTTGTTCCCTCTGGTAATTCTACGTCTGCTAAGTCAACTTTGAAAGCATTATCATCAGTGACTTCAAAGGGAGGTAATACCTCTTGTAAATTCAGTGATAGGTTTCCATACAAAGGAAGGTAAAACCTGTCCGGTGTAGGGATAAGGTATAAAACTGATAACAGCAAAATACCAACGATTAAAACGATTTTCCAGATATTAAATCTGTACATCAAATGCTCCTATTTTCTCAAACTATATTTACGGATGGTAGATAAGAAAATTATCTTAATGTATGTTATGTTCAGAAAACTTGATGAATGCTGAACTATAGGATAAGGATTTACTATCCAAACGTGGAAATCTTCATCTACAATCCTTCTGTCAATGTAGTACTCAATTATATGTTTGTAAGTCTACCATCCTGTGAGTCTATTAAAGAACAATTATAGGTGCGCCTGGGAGGAATCGAACCCCCGACACGAGGCTTAGGAAGCCCCTGCTCTATCCCCTGAGCTACAGGCGCGTTTACCGTTAGAACCCCGTTCAAGGTTCAATTTGTCGTTATCTATTTAAAATATAACTAAAGTATTAGTTAAAATTCAACGAGAGAAAAGACTGGTCGGTCCGCTACTTTTTTTCGCCCCTCAAATTCTGTGAGTTCCAATAAAAGGGCAATGCCTATTGTATTTCCACCAAGTTTTTTTATAAGTTCAACCGATGCTGCCAGAGTGCCACCGGTAGCTAAAACGTCATCACATATAAGAACGCGGCTCCCCCTTGGGAAAGCATCTTGATGGATAGCAAGCGTATCCGTGCCGTATTCAAGGTCGTAGGTGATTTCATAGCAATCAAAAGGCAATTTCCCGCTTTTACGGATAGGCACAAAACCGATACCGAGGCGATGTGCAAGCGCTGCAGCCAAAATGAAACCTCGCGCATCAATTCCTACAATTACGTCAATCACTTCAGATCTAAAACGGTTAGCGAATACGTCGATCGCGGCATTAAAGGCTAATCCATTTCCTAAAAGGGGTGTAATATCCTTATATGAAACACCTGGTTTGGGGAAATTCGGTATCTCTCGAATAAACTTAGAAAAATCGCTCATACGTATTTACTTTAACCTACTTACGAGTATAAGTGCTTTACCCCGTAAGGTGATGGTGCATCAACAGATTTTTGTGTTTGTTAGCAAGTTTCTTAGCATCTCCCCTATGCATCTAAAACTGCTACAACTAAAACAATTTGCCACTTTTCATTATGATAGGTTTTGCAATTAACGATATATTGTTGCACGGTACGCTTACAAAGCGCGCTTACAAGAAATGTTCATATATTTTCATAATTCGCCATAAATGTAGCCCTTTGAGTTCCGGTCATCTCAAGATGCAGCATGGGGATGAATCATAATTTTCATGCCCTTTCGGGATTCCATTGCATCAAAAGCCTTATCAATTTCAACAAGTGGAAAATGATGGGTAATAAGCGGTTGCACGCGGACTAAACCCTTTTCAAGGATCCGAACCGCTAATTCGTGATGGCGAGGCACACATCCGTGAGAACCTGTGACAAAACACTCTTTATAATGGATCGTATTTGAAAGGACGTTCATCGGACGCATTGTCTTTGGTAATCCACCGAACAGGTTAACGTAACCACGGTGCGCGACCATTTCAACACCTTGTTCATGTGCTTCAACAGAGGCACATGTTGTAATCACGATATCCGGTCCTTCGCCGCCTGTTTCTTCACGGCAGCGTTCCACTACATCCTCCTCTTCAGAGGCGATGTAGACATCCGCTTCATAGAATTTTGCTATCTCCATCCGCAGTTTGCTACGTTGAACCCCGATAACTTTCGTCGCACCCATAACGCGGGCAAGGTCAATCATCATACATCCAATCGGTCCCAGACCGATAATGACAACGGTCTTACCGAGTGACATATTTACTAATTCAAGTCCATTGATAGCACAAGCGAGGGGTTCAGCGAGGGCAGCTTCGTCAAAACTGAGGGTGGTGTCAAATGTGGTAACCGGTCCTTCTTCTAAAACAAGACGCGGAAGTTTCATATATTGTGCAAAAGCACCGGGAATTTGGTAGCCGATGGCATAATTAATATCACAGTTGTTTCCAAGTCCGTTCCGACACCAATTACATTGCCCGCAAGGCACATCCGCACCGATGGAGACGCGGTCGCCTTCCTTCACCCGTGTCACGTCCTTGCCGACTTTGACTATTACACCTGAATTTTCGTGGCCGATAATCGTTGGTGGTTTGACACGAGGATTGCCGTGATGGAAGATACGGACATCGGAACCGCATATACTGACAGATTCAACCCGCATCAATGCAGAGTCGTTATCAATTTCTGGTTCTGGAACATCCTGAACATTTAAGTTTTCAAGGCTTTCAAGTATAGCCGCTTTCATATTTACCTTTGTTATCTATAGGGCGTAAACCCTACTGAAAGTTTACGATGGATGAATAAGCACTTTTGCGTAAAATTCGCTTTTGTCCTTCATCATGTGTAGTACTTCGGTGCTATCTGTCAATGGCACTTTGTGTGTAATCAGTGGAGAGAGGTCTAACTTGCCAGAAGCCATCGCTTGTAATACTGTTCGCCAATCGTCGTCGTTTCCAGATACACTGTAATCAGAATTCCATGTTCCCACGAGGTTTACTTCACGCCGCATCAGTTGTGAAATAAGCGGCACGGGAAGCGTTACATCTGCCACGGGGTTTCCGAGCAAAACGACACTGCCGTCACGCCGGACACTCCCTAATGCACAGAGATATGTTTGTGGAACACCTGCTGCTTCAATGCAGATGTGTGCTCCCTTTCCTTCCGTCTGTGCGTTGACTACATCTACTGGATCTTCTATTGCACTGTTAAAGACACTTTCAAAACCGAGGCGTTGCGCTAATTCAAGTTTTTCTGCGATAATATCAAATAGCAGCACCTGTGTTGCGCCCATTATTCTTGCCCACTGTGCTACCATCAGACCGATTGGACCTATTCCGAAGATTGCAACTGCTTTGCCGACAAGCGAATCTTGAACTCGCCGTAGGGCATGAAGTGCTACCGCAGCGGGTTCAGTCTGTGCTGCCTCTTCTAACGTTACACCGTTTGGTATCCGTATAATGTTCTCTTTCGGTGCAACGACATATTCGGCAAATGCGCCGTCACTCCGTGAACCGAGGTAGTCGTAGTCGCTGCATTGAACATACTTTCCGTTCTCACACGCATCACATTTCCCACACCAGATTAGTGGGAAAACGACTACATTATCTCCTTGTTCAAACCCGTTGACACCTGGACCGCACAAGTCTATAGTTCCAGCAAATTCGTGTCCACAGACTGTAGGAAAACTATAAGTGCCTTTAGAAAAAATCCTTGGAATGTCGGAACCACAAACACCACAAAAACCGATTCGGATCCGGACTTGACCTTCAGAGACAGTTGGGGTAGGCATCTGTGACAGACGCAAATCTCCAACACCGTGTAAGACAAGCGCCTCCATCAATCGGTTGCCCATCATCCGCCTCTTTGAGCAAGCCCAAGCGAAATTGCTTGATGGATCTGTTTTATATTTTCTGCGCGAGAACCTGACTTATGAAAAACGCTGCTGCTTCCGCCGACCAAGATGTTCGCCCCAGCTGCTACCATTTTCGGGATATTTTCAAAACTGACATTCCCATCAACTTCAATCGGGATGCTAACATTGTGTATGTTGAGAAGAGTGCGACATTCCCAAATTTTTCGTAACGTTGCTGGCACTAATTTCTGACCGGCAAATCCCGGATTTACAGTCATAATCAACACGAAGTCAAGCCTATCAATAACATACGTTATCGCGGAAAGCGGGGTCGCTGGGTTCAAAGCAACACCCGCTTTTATACCATGTCCTTGAATGACCGATAAAGTTCTATCCAAATGTGTGGCAGATTCTAAATGAACAGCGATTTGCTGTACGCCAATGTTTGCAATTGCTTCCACAAAAAAATCGTTGTTTTCCACCATCAGGTGAATATCAAAATCACAATCTGTTTTTTGCCGTAATTGCTCAATGAGTGCCAACCCAATCGGCATGTTTGGCACAAAGTGAGCATCCATCAAGTCAAAATGCAGTAGGTCAATTCCTGATTTTTCCAGTTCCCGAATATCTGTCTCCAAATTACAGAGATCGGCACACATCACTGAAGGTGCTATGCTAATCTTTTTATCCGTGGGATTTGGGAGTTGACCCTCATGAGTCGGCAAGATATTTCTCCAATTAAATTCGGGTTTTCTCAAACTATAATTATAACATGAAATGCGTGAATTGTCAAATTTTGAGGGGTGGTTATTGAAAACGATTTGACTTGCTTTTCGTTACTATGGAGTAGTATAATAAGTCAGTCAATTGGGTGAACCCACTAAAAAGATTACAGAGAGTAAAATTTATGAGATATATCGGATGCAAGAAAAATCTCTTATCGTATATAGAGTCTGTAATACTCGGTAACTGTGGGCGAGAGGGCATATTTTGTGATCTCTTTGCGGGAACACATGCGGTTGCGGCACATTTCAAAAGACTTGGATTTCAGATCATTTCCAATGATCTGCTTTACGTCGCTTATGTTTTTGGACGCGCTCTAATTAAAAATAACGACAAACCTACCTTCTGTCAATTGACTAATCTTCCTGAAACTTATTCTTCTAATCTCTTTGATGGAGCAAATAATTACTTCAAGACCTTAAATTATTTGAACAATCTTGAGGATACATCCGATGGATTTGTCTTTAATAACTATTGTCCAAGCGGAGATAATGATTATAAACGTCAGTACCTTTCTGACAGAAACGGAAAGAAAATTGATGCAATTAGACAGCAAATTGAAACTTGGCTACAGAATAAACTCATTACCGAAGCAGAATATTACATACTCCTACTTTCACTTCTGGAGGCGGTTTCCAAAGTAACCAACATTTCAGGAACTTATGCTGCTTATCTAAAAAATTGGGATGCAAGAACATATAAGTCTCTGAGACTAAAACCCTTTTTTCCAATTCCATCAGACAAAGAACACATTGTATATCAAAAAGATGCAAATAGTCTTATAGAACACATCGAATGTGATATTCTTTATCTGGATCCACCGTACAATGCTCGTCAATATATTACGAACTACCATCTCCTTGAAACAATAGCACGATATGATAATCCGCACGTTTATGGTAAGACGGGTTTACGACGATATTCAGAGAAAGAAAAATCTGCTTATTGTTCAAAGTCTGAGTGTTTGCGAGCGTTCGCAGCGTTAATATCAAAAGCAAAAGCAAAACACATTATTGTCAGTTATAATAGTGAAGGCATCATGAGAGAAGAGGAGATAATTTACGTTCTGGGGCAAAAAGGGGAAAAACCAGAAGTAATTCCGATAGATTATAGACGTTTCAAAAGTAATTCAAATGGTAGGTTGAAAAATAAAAAGACTGTACAAGAGTATTTATTTTATGTCCAAACAAAGTAAAGAAAAAACACGAAACGGTAAATATGATGTGCGCAATAAACTCAATGATTTTACTGGCAGCGAATGGGTTTACTTTTTAAATTCAATTGAATTAATTGAGGGAGAACCTACTCTTATGACTGGTGAGCAGCTTAACGACTTGTCAGAACAACAGTGGACAGCGCATCAAGAACCGATCGTTGACACATATTTTCCTACTTCTGGTGAAGCAAGCCACGCGCACCACATCCGCAAGAAACATCCTTCCCCCAAACCACCTCAATTGATGAAACAACTCATTGAATTTTTTACTAAGAAGGATGGGTGGGTACTGGATCCATTTGTTGGCGTAGGAGGAACTTTATTAGCTTGTTCAATGGCAGATCGGCACGGCGTGGGAGTTGATTTATCCCAAGAGTATCTTGACCTTTACCAAGAAGCCTCTGAGAATTTGGGTTTAGAACCTCAGATAATCTACAAAGGAAATGCCTTAGAACTTGAAAATATTCTCAAAGGCGAAGATTATCAATTTGACCTCGTACTGACCGATCCGCCTTATGGAAACATGCTCTCAAAAAAACGGACTGGCGAACGCAAGAAAAAAACAGGAGACGACTCTCCAACTCCTTTTACAAACGAACACCATGACCTTGGAAATATGCTGCCTAAACAGTTTTATGATGCTTTAAAATCTGTTATTATTCAGTCTACAAAATACCTAAAAGTTAAAGGATATGTAATAGTTTTTTGTAAAGACTTACAGCCCACTGCTGAATACCCCAACCTAATCCATGCTGACGTTGTTAATACATTGGTACAAATACCTAATCTTCAATTCAGAGGATATAAAATCTGGTATGACAAGACTCAGAAACTCTATCCCTTTGGTTATCCGTATGCGTATGTGTCTAATCAGCTGCATCAGTTCATTCTAATCTTTCGGAAGGAAAAATAGGTATGACAACCCGAACATTTGGATGGATACAGGATCCAGGGAAAATAGAAAATCTCCGAAGAACTGTTGAGGTTTTCTACGATCAATCACCAACGTATCGCGAATTAATAGATAAGCTCATTCCAACCCTTGTTGAGAAACGAGATGGGCGCGATCACTTTATTTCAGAGCTTAAACGTATTCCACTTAAACTAAAATATAAGGATTTGAAGGGGACTACTTTTAAACCGCGTAAAGATTCACGATGCAACGGCATAATACAAGCAGCTATCAAAGGACAGAAGCGTGAATTTATTTTAGACTGGCCCGCAGACAATTTTTTAAGATGGGCACATGCACTCGGATTCATCCAATACGATAAAAATATTGATAGTTTCTCAATCACAAAATTCGGACTGCAGTACACGCAAACACAAACTGGCACAACTGATGAAAAAGAAGTTCTTTCTCAAGCGTTTCTCTCCTATCCCCTTGTAATGCGGATATTGAACCTACTCGCCGATGGGGAGCATCTAACAAAATTTGAGATTGGTAGACAACTCGGTTTTGTAGGTGAAGATGGCTTTACCAATTTACCACAGAATATTTTAGTCCGTTCTCTTGCTCAGATTGAGGATGCAAAGGAAAGAAATCGGATGCTTACAGACTGGGAAGGAACATCGGACAAATACGCCCGAATGATTGCAAGTTGGCTGCAGTATATGGAATGGGTGGAACAAGTGAAAAAACCTGTTGAAGCGATCTTTGGAAACGAGAAATACGAATATTCCATATCTCAAGCCTATCTAATCACCCCAGCAGGATTGAAAGCGAGGAACAAGGGACTCGGCATCAACATCCGAAAACGGGTTCCAAAGAACGTGTTTTGGGAAATGTTAGCAACTAAAGGAAAAGATCGAGTTTATATACGTACACGGCGCGCGCTAATTCTTCAGGAAATTGCCAATAAGAGTGTATCATTGCCAACTTTGCAGCAAATGCTGATTGATAAAGGGTTCAACGAATCTGAGACAACTATCATCAATGATTTGAATGGTTTAGAACAAATTGGTCTCAATATTCAGCATGAACAAAAGGGATACTTTCTGCGTGACACTATTCAAAATTTGGTAATTCCCAGTTTTGCAACCAAAGAAACAGTCAAGAGTGATATTCAAGATTCCATTGATCGGTGCCGAGAACTTTTAGAACATGTTCCTCATGATTACCTTGTTCTCATACCATTGAGTTTTTCAGGTCGCGAAGGCAGCCGATTGTTTGAAATGAAAACAGTTGAACTTCTTGTAGATCAATGTGGGTTTGATGGACTCCGTTTAGGTGAGACTGATCGTCCAGATGGTTTAATTTTCACTCAGGAGTTAACTGAAGATTTCGGCGTAATTATTGATACTAAGGCATACAGTAAAAATTTTAACATTCCTGCTGCAGAACGGGATAAAATGACACGCTACATTAACGAAAACATCCAACGAGATCCAATTCATTCATCAAAATGGTGGGAACATTTCCCTTCAGAAGTCAATCTGTTTAAGTTCCTATTTGTGTCTGGCAAGTTTGGTGGACAATACGAAAGTCAATTGCAACGGATATCAAGATCAACGCAGGACACTACAGGTGCTGTGATTACATCTTATAATCTGTTGCTACTTGCTGAGGAAATTGCTAAAAAGAAAATGGATTTACAAAATGTGGGCGAAAAGTTTAGTTGTCTTGCCGAAGTGGAAATGGACGAAACGAATGTATAGGATCCGCTGCCACATCTAAAACAAGAATCTATACATCGGTGTATTCAACGTAATTCCGATAAGACTCCACACACCGCCAACAACAAACTCCCCTAGAATCAACCCGAGGAAAAACGGAATAAGTTTACGGTGCAAATTCATCCCACCCTGCTTCAGAATAATCCACTTGATAACAGAACTGACGAAGATAGAAAACCAGAACACATTCATCGACCAACTGCTGGAAATAGCAAATCCCGCAGGATGAAAGGGCCACCAAAACAGCTTTATCCGCATAATCATCAAGAACCCCGTAATCAGAAATCCGACACACATAGCGACAATTGCAGGGACGTCTGGTGCTCTGGGTGAAGTAAGCCAACTCTGAAGTCGGTTAAACGGCCTGCCCGCAAACCAATCGCGTGCGCCTTCAATGTATGAGATATGATAAAATGCCCAGAATGATGCGAATGTCCCGATAACAATTGCCACACACATTGCGATGAGAAGTCTGCGATTGGAGATTTGAGTCCGTTCAGCGAGTTTAAAGCCTTCCAAGATATGCGGCATCGGATGCCCACGATATGCACGATTGAAAGAGAAGAGGTAGGCAAGCATCGTCAGGTTTCGCGGTCCGAGCAGGCGTGTTCCGAAGATGCGGGGCATCATCTCATCCGGCCCGATGAAATGCAAATCGTGTACGGGTGAACCGAGTTCAGCACGCATGCGAGTCACAGCAGTGGAAATTGCGTAGTAAATGCCAAAGAAAACCAGAATTGCCCACACTGACATTCCTGCGGCGTTACAAAATATCGCTATAAACATTAGGCTACCGATAAGACAAAGTATCATACCGAGATATGACATCGGTTCGTCAGAATCGTTTCCTTCCCGCGGTCTAAAGATTTTGCGTCCCACTTGTGCGAGGTGTTTTCGCGTAGCAATTATAGCAATGACAAATAAGCCAATATACGCGCCAAACGATTGCTCATCGGTAAACGGAAAATTCGGCATACCTCTGATGCCTAACGCATCTCCAAAAATCCGTTCTGCCTTCCAAAACAGGTAGAAGAACCAGCAAGAAAACGACAGATCCAGTGGAATAAAGAACGCCATCCCAACAGCAAACGGGAACACAGCAACAGGAGTCCAACCGATCGCGCTCCACGGTTTCTGTGTGAAAAACGGGCGTAAATCGTAGAGACGGCCGCCAAGACTTGGCACGTTTGGAAAAAGATAGTGCAACCCATTGAGAATATCAATCGCACCCGCAATCCCAAAGCCAAGCCACATCATCTTGTTTGTTAACAGATTCGTTTTGCCGACATTCGTCAATTCAAGCGGCAGTTGAATAATCGGGTAACTCAGTTTTTCGTGTTCTGTCCACTGCTTGCGAACAAGGGTATTGATGAAAACCATCACAAACACGAGCGCGCATAAAAAACCACCCCAAGTTAGGGTGGTAGTGATCCATCCTTCAATGATTTCCCATTGATATAAACTCGTTTCGCCTCGGTAATACTCCGTTAGAAATGTTTTATCTTTAACTGCTATCCAATTAGGGATATAACGATGAAATAGATGTACCCAATCGTTTTCGGGAGTGGCATACCAGAAAGCGTAGGGAATCATCGGAATTAAAACGCGAAGAACATCGTGCCCTGCCAAGGAAGAGGCAATAGCGAGCATGACGTAGATCGTCAATAATTCGCCTTGTTGAAACGCAACTCGCGGCAGAACCTGTTTCAATGCCAAATTCGCACCTGTAATAATAAAAATGCAAAAGATGACATTAAAATAGAGCGAAATCGTGGTTGGATACCCTTGCCCTGCTGAATCTAAAATCCAGTAGACGTTGGGTATAGTGAGACCGGTGCCGATTAAGATAGCACGCCATGTTGCACCGAAATGTGGTCGTGTTTGTGTTGTTAGTTCACGATGCGTAGTTTCTTGTCCGTGTCCTAATTGCTGTGAAGTTGTGGGTCTCAAAATTGATTCAGAACTTTCCGCGTTGTAGCCTTAAGCTTCGGCGTGCTGAGAGCGTCTAAAATTTACTTGAGATTTTCAGTAAATCCTTGTATACTTTAAAATCATAGGACAGTCAAACGTCCCAAATAGGATATACATAATTTGAATTTAGACATGTCTAAAAGGATGAAAAAAATGGATACGATGAACGATTTGTCTGAGGCGGTAGTCCTTTCGTCTGAGCAAAAGCAATTTGTTGATAATAATGGGTATCTCTTAATTAAAAACGCGCTACCACCAGATATTGTGTCGGAAATTAATATTGCAGTTGATGAAGTTTTCGAGAAGGAATCAGCAGCGGGAAATCTGGATCCAGACGGTAAACTGAACCTCCGTAATTGCATTACGCATCATGAGGCATTTCTCCAACTTCTCGATTGGCACAAAACTTTTCCTTATGCATGTGGCGTTTTGAATTGGAACATACAGATGATTACGTCACACCTAATTGTGCTCCCTTCAAAAGAGGAACCACCCGACGATGCCAAGACCAAGATTGGCCTTCATCGTGATGGTGGAACGTCATATCGTGAGATGCAGGAACCGCACCCACGCATCCTGCTTAAGATTGCGTATGCTATCAGTGACCAGTCTGACCCCGCCTCAGGTGCAACGGTGTTAGTGCCGGGAAGCAACCGATTAACAGGTATGCCTGCCCGTGATCCTGAAACAGGTTGGGCACGTGGCGCGATTTCTATGAACGTCAATGCTGGTGATGCTTTCCTCTTTGAACAACGGACGTATCACGGCATCGGACACAATTGGTCAGGTTTGCCACGCAAAACTATCTTTATGGGATATGCTTACCGTTGGATCAAACCGATGGATTATATACAAATGCCAGATGAGTTGGTTGCCAGATGTAATCCGATTCAGAAACAACTCCTCGGTGTTGTTGACGATGCGATGAGTTTTTATATTCCGCAAGATAAAGATGTTCCACTGAAATCAATAATGAATGGTGGCAGTTAAAGTCACGGTTTGCTAAGTTATTATTGACAACATCTACTGGTTTTCAGCAGGATTTAACTGCGGTTTAAGAGAGAGACTATGCTCTAACAAAGCACGGGCATAGGGGATATTGTGTAGCCCATAGCCGCTGTCTCCTTTCACCATATCGTAGTTTAACTTTGCGTCAATGTATGCCTGTGAGGTTTTATCTTCTACGCTGTCCAGCATTGTTTTGACTTCCTTCATCTTTGCCTCGATTTCAGCACGATATAGGGGGAGTTTTACCGCCATATCATTGTCAACAGTATCATGGCATCCTGTGCTACTACAAGTTGAAAAGTCCGCCTTGAAGGTATGACCACCATGTTTTACGACAGTTCCTTGGTCGTCTTTTTTCTTATCGTTTTTTGCCATGTGGCAGTGGACACACCTTTTTTTCATGGCACGCACGTGCGGCGATGGCATCCGTTTAACGCCTGCGCCTTCACGTCCTAAAAACATTTCTGCTTGCGATTGGTGAACAATGCCAGCACCAGCGCATCCACAGTCCATCTTGTGGCAGCTGACACATAATTTCTTTGCTGGTACTACCAACAAATGTTCTTCTTTGCTGGCGTGAGAATGGCAAGAAGAGCAAGCAACTGCATTCACGGCTGTCTTTTCGTTGTACGGGTGTCCTGGAATGCCTCGCTCGGCAAACATGGTATACCCAGCAGAGTGACAACTAAGACAAGATGTTTTCACTTCGTACGGCCCTTCAAGGAGATTGACAAGTGCATGTGAATGCCCCGCTTGAGTCCATTCTTTGTAAGCGGTTTCGTCTCCGTGACATTTGTTGCATCCTTCGGCAAAAGGCGTTTTTGTATTCTGTGAAGTGCTTTCCTGCGTATCCGTAGATTCCGCTTGAAGTGTAGCAATTTTGAAAACAACGAGTGAACCCATTAGCAGGGATAAAAATAGAAATAAGAATGCTTGTTTCATAACTTTAATTGTCCGAAATATAATTGTTTTCCTTCAGTTTCTGATATTCAATGTGAAATAAAAATTATTGATTATTCATAATAAGATATGTCATATTTCAAAATTTGTCAATGATAAATTTTATGTAAATTTATCAAAGTATCCAACACATTTACATAGGTAGGATTTTATGTCTCAAATTGATCTCTTTAATGGTAAGAATCTAAAGGATTGGCATGCGAGAGGCGGTGCTTCGGAACATGCCTGGTCTGCTATTGGTAATGTCGCACTCAATCCAGACGACAATAAGTTGTTAGCAGCAACACCTGGCGAAGGCATTTTTTACAACGGTCCCACAGGACGAACAGCCGATCTTTATACAGAATATGAACACGGTGATTGTGAACTGCACGTCGAATTTATGGTGTCGCAAGGTTCAAACTCAGGTGTTTACGTAATGGGTCGGTATGAGATTCAGATATTGGATAGTTGGGGCGCAACGGAACTCCACTATGGAACATGCGGGGGCGTTTATTGTCGTTGGATTGATAACAAACCAGTTGACGGGGTACCACCACGTGTGAATGCAAGCAAACCTCCGGGTGAATGGCAAACATACGACATCACCTTCCGCGCCCCAAGATTTGATGCTAATAACAATAAAACTGCCAATGCAACCTTCATCAAAGTTGTGTGGAATGGACAAATGATCCACGAGAATGTTGAAGTGGCAGGAGTTACACGCGGTGCGATGTTACCAGATGAAGCGGCTACTGGTCCTTTATTGTTACAGGGTGACCACGGTCCTGTTGCTTATCGCAACGTCGTTTTGACACCGATTGATAGCTAAAGAAGAAGTGAATCAATTCTTGATTTGCGATTATAGTAAATCTAAAATAGCGTACATTTTCTTTAGATTTGTTGCATTCGTAGTCGTGCGATTCGTTACACTTCTTTTGAAATTTGTTGGTTTCACGTATCCTTAATCTAATACCATTTCTAATTGACAAAGTATCATTCCGATTTTTGAGTTTCTTTGTAGGAGCGACCTCCTGGTCGCGACCAGGAGGTCGCTCCTACAGAAGAGGGTGCTGCATTCGGACAACCGATTTATGAAATAATGTAATATCATTATTTAGAAATGGTATAACCTACGAACTGAAGTTTTTTTAGGAGGTAATTGAGAATGTTTATAACGGATGTAGAAGATAAAAAATATAATGCAGTTGTCTCTTCAATTAATGTTGATATGTGTTTGCAAATACTTATTGCTACTGAAGGTGATTATTTTATACTCCTTGCATTAGTTCCAGTACAGAATGAAAAGATTAGAAGAGTAAACATAGCAAGATTTTCGGAGGAGAATGAAGCTATCACTGCATATAGACATTTGATGAAGAAAATAGAAGAAAAAAAAGGCGTTTGGAGCCCTTTGGATGTGCTAAATCCTATAAAAAATAGATTCTGAAGCAGTAAAGTAAAATATCTATGCTGTTTACTCAGGACTTACGCCAAAATAGTTAAAATAAAATTGATACTGCGTAAGCATCATTGATGCAGAATATGATATGTTGCTACTGCCAGTGCGACATGGACGTTCAACGAGCCTACTTTACCATACATCGGCAGATAAATTGCCATATCACAGACATCAAAAGTGCGTCGTGAAATCCCACGGTATTCATTTCCAACAATCAGGCACACTTTCTCTGGATATTCAACTGTATGATAAGGCACTGCATCCGAGGCAACTTCTAAGGCACACGCGAGATAGCCTTCTTCTTTATATTTTTCAACGGCATCTGCAGCATATTTGGTTGTGTGCCATGGGACTCGGCGATGTGTGCCACGCCCGATACCTGCGATAGTCGGGTGCGGCGGATGCGCGCTAATACCGGCTAACACAATCTCGTGAACGCCACATGCATCGGCAATTCTGAAGGTTGCCCCGACATTAACTGGGTCTTCAACGTCTTGCAGAACAAAAACAAGTTCAACTGCTGGAGAACCGGACTGTCTTAAAAAGTGTTTAAGTGATTTATTTCGTAACTGTTTCATTTAGAAGGGATTATTAGAACTATGGACAAATTTAAACTCGGTGTTATTGGTGCTGGCGGTATCGTTTGCCGAATGCATCTACCTGATTTGAAAAATGGAGACGATTTTGAAGTCGTTGTTATTGGTGGTAGACGCGAACACCGTCTTAAACATCAGTGTCAAGAATTTGATATTCCACGTTGGACACAGGACTATGATGGGATTATAGCAGATGACACACTTGACGCTATCCTCGTTGGTACACCACATCCTTTGCACGTTCCGTGGGGTGTTAAAGCATTAGAAGCAGGTAAGCATGTGCTGATGCAAAAGCCTCTCTGTGGCGATATGAATGATGCTAACCAATTTGTTGACGCTGCTGAAGCAAGTGGTAAAACAGTTATGTGTCTTCCACATTTCGGTGCTACTACCTATAAAGTTCGCCAGCTTATTGCTGAAAATGCCATTGGACGCGTGTCAGGTGCGAGAATGCGGAGTAGCCATGGTGGTCCTGAGATTTACTATGCTGAAATTCGGGATATTTTCGGTGAATCTGGAGACGATTTGTGGTTTTTCGATGCTAAACAAGCAAGTGTTGGTGCGCTTTTTGATATGGGTGTTTATGCTGTCTCCGGACTTGTCGCAATGCTCGGAACTTTCAAACGCGTAACGGGTTTTGTTTCTACTTTTGACAAACCGACTGAATTAGAAGATGTTGCAACGCTTGTGCTTGAGATGCAATCGGGGGGTATTGTCACAGCAGAAACAAGTTGGTGTGATCCAGCACGAACAGGTGAATCAAGTGTCCACGGGACTGCTGGCAAGTTCACAATGCCCGGAAAAGATGGTGCTGCACTTACACAATGGACACCTACCTCTTATACCCGTGAACATGCCCCAGTTGACACCAAAACGATTGACTGCAGCGACGTTGCACCGAGCGGAATGCATGCACATTTTGCCGAGCATATCCGAGCAGGAACACAACCGCCTCTCTCCAATGTTTACACGGCACGGCATGCCACTGAAATCCTGCTTGCAGGTCTCAAATCATCTGAAACAGGCGGGGCAATAGAACTAACAACAGAAGCAGACAAGTAATGAAAAAAACAAAACAGACATCTCCATGTAAGCACCCTTTTTGTGCCTACATGGAGATGTCTAAACATTTAATCTAAACTTGCATGAAATTCATACCAATCATCAAGGTTGTTAAGGTTAACAGCGTCTAAAATACTACCATCATCTTCGATTCCGCTTGCCCCAAGAATGCCTTTACGGGTATCGTCATCGTGATGGTACCCCTCAATTGCAGCGTTCAACTCAGCAACTGCGTCAGCATCAAGGCTACCGCCGCTCTGCTCCAAAACCCACGCTTCGAATTGCGGATAGGTAGGTGAGTTGTCTCGGATATACGCCAATGTTGCGTCTTTATCAAGACCAAGCCCATCTAACACCATCTGATCGTACCCCGCTCCACATGCGGGATAATCTTCATTGAGCACCCCTTTGGCATCCATCAGAACTTTTGACCAAAACCGAGGAAGATGCAACACGCCGAGGGGACCTGAGACCCCAGAACTAATTGTTGGGATCATTGTCGTTTTCTTTTTCCTTCCGAACATAACAAACCTCCTTGCTTATTATGGGTGAGTATAAGTCGTAAGTTGCAAGTCCATCTTGCAACTTTTCTCATTATAGCAAAATTCAAAAAAAATGAGAAACAATATTTTCAGAACCACTTTTGTTGATCGCCTTGACATTGGCTAAAAATGATGGTATTCTATGTTTAAGTGCTTTGCAGCACCGCAATATGTAGAAGCAGGTTGAGGTATTTAGACAAAGAAAGTGCTTGCTTGAGACTACTCTCCTATGAAAATCAAGAGAGGTTTTTCTTATGACTCCTGATCTTGCAATTGCATGGCTAATTTTCAATGTCATTCTTATTACGATCACACTGGTATGGGGCATCTTCCGATTTCGGCGAGGGATTTGGTATCGGAAACTTTCGTTGAAAATCCAGGCATATCTGCTTTGGGGAATAGGTGGTACTGCCTTGCTTAGCAGCATGTTTCCTTTTGCCTATCTCTATACAGAACACCTTTTCTTTTTTGAAGTAGTTGGTTATGCAAATGTCTTTTGGAAAATCATAAAAACTCGTTGGGGTCTCTTCTTCGGATTTTTCTTTGCTGCGTTAGTATTTATGAATGCAAATGCAGTAATAGCAAACCGGCTTTGTCCGGAACCGCGAGAGTTTTCCCGCTGGACACACCAGCGCACCGTCTCCTTTCATCGTACCTTCTTTGTCTGCACAATTCTCCTTGCAATACTCTTCGCTATCCCAATGATGCCATTGCATGATGAATATCTCCGCTACATGAATCAACCTGTAGAACCAGAATTAGTTCTTGCCAATCCCGAAGAAAGCCAGAGTCCGACACCAGAAACGCTCTTCTTTGGAAAAGATATTAATTTTTATCTTTTCTCTTTCCCACTCCATAAAGCAATAAGTCGTTGGGTGTGGATTTTGCTATGGGTAACTTGTGGAGTCGTTGGCTTACTCTACAACTTTTACTATCGCCGTGACGCGCGTTCTATGGGGTTTGTAAAAAGAAATATCGTATTCCACGGTTCCTTTTTATGGTTGATGTTACTGGCAGCCGGAATTTGGGGAAGTTATGTAAATCTGTGGAGTAAGGTATATACAAAATCTGCCACACCTTCCCTTAATAAAATGCATGGATTGTTCTATATGGATGCCCAACTTGCAGGTTCAACACTTATTTATGTTGCAATTCTTCTAGGAATAGCGGTCTTAATAGTAATTAATTTATTCTGGAGAAAGCGTGTCTTATGGTATGCTGCGATAGCTGCCTGGTGTGTAGGATATATTTTTCTTATACATGTTTACCCGCGTGTAATCCATTATGTGAATGTGCAAAATGATTATCTCATTCCAGAAGAAAAATACCTACAAACACATATTAAATCTACACGAGAGGCCTTTGATTTAAACAGCATTATCCGAAAGGATTACGAAGCCGGTCCTGCTACTTTAGAGTTAGTGAATAATGAGAAAAATAGAGATGTCCTGGAAAATATTCAACTGTGGGACCGGCGTGTGCTCTATGATGTGCTTCGGGCAGAACATAATGTAAGACATCACAATTATCATCCATATACTGATATTGACCGATATAAGATTACGGTCTTATCTGAGGAAACTGATGAGGATGGCAGTGAAGAATCCAATCCCAAACAACAGTATAGACAGGTCTTAATTGCAGCACGTGAGATTCAACCAGATCCTCAGGTTCAAGGTGAAAGTGGTAATTGGCGCAATAGAAAACTTGCCTATACACACGGCTATGGTGTTTATGTTGTTCCAGCCAATGCAGTAGACAAGAAAAAATCACCTATCTTTTGGACAGAAGTTAAACTAAACTCAAAAAAATTAAAAAATGAAGCAGTTTCTGTCTACCCGGAATTAAATATGACTCAACCCCGAATCTATTATGGTGAGATGACAAACGATTATGTTATCGTAAACACAACAGTAGGTGAGTATGATTTTGAATCCGAGGTGACATTAACTTCCACGAATGAGGAGGAAGAAAATGCCACAACCGAGACAGATGAAAAGTATCATTATAACGGACAGGGCGGCGTTAAATTGACTGGATGGTTCCGACGACTCTGTTTTACAATTAGATTTCTTGATTTACAAATACTCTATAATAAGAACAAAGTACTTCATCCAGAAAGTCGTATTATCTTCTGGCGTAAAATTGGAACACGGCGTGGTAAAAGGGTTATATCTGACCGTATTTCGCACATTGCCCCATTTCTTGAATACGACCCAGATCCTTATATTGTTATTGACAATGGGCAATTATGGTGGATAGTAGATTTTTATATCGCAAGTAAGTGGTACCCCAATGCCCAATTCTATGAAGATGACACATCCGAGGTGCCCGTTAACTTTCAGGATGCTGAGGTGCGTTATCAAAAGTTCAATTATATACGAAATTCTGGTGTAGCAATTGTCAATGCTTATTCAGGTGATGTGAATTTTTATGCGGTTAAACAGGATGAAGCGATTATGGACACTTACCAAAAAGTTTTTCCGAACTTATTTAAAGGGTTTGATGAAATGCCGCCAGGATTACGATCACATCTGCGCTTTCCAGATTATCTAACGCGAATTCAAGCAAATATGTATAAGGATTATCATGTAACGGATGCTGCAGATTTTCTCCTAAAAGGACTCCAGTTGAGAATTCCACAAGAAGTATACGGTGTTAGCAAAAAAACAAAGGATGGTACTAAATGGAAGGATGATCAAGAGATGATGCCGTATTATGCAATGATCAAACTACCGGGAGAAGAGCGTATGGAATTTGTTAACATGATTCCATTTACACCATATCAGAAAGAATTGGATATGAAAGCCTGGATGGTAGTGCGGTGTGATGATCCTCATTACGGGGAACGTATTGTATATACACTTAACAACACCCCTGAAGTCAAAGGTCCAAAACATGTAGAAGACTTAATTACCAGCAGATTATCCGAAGAATTTCTGAAATTGCAAACAAGTAATATTGTTATACGCGGAAGTTTGTATTTTATTCCACTTGATGAAGGTATAATATATGTAGAATCAATTTATCAAAAACCTGATACTGCTGAAGATGCAGAAAAGAAGGAAGATGAACGTCCAAAACGACCAACTCTTGTGAACATAGTCACTGCAGCGAATGACAACATTGCATATGACCCTATCTTTACCAAATCAGTGAGAAAAGCAATTGAGGTAGGACTGCAGATTGAAGAAGCAGACACTGAAGAACCAGTAAATGGAGAAAAAGAACCTACCCTTTCAGAGCAGTTTGAAGTACTTGTGAAAACCATGGAAGATTTCGGAAAAGCACTAAAGGCTGCGGAAAACGGAAATGGACAAAAACCTGCTGAAAAAGCAGCTAAAAAGAACACTAATAAAAAATAAAATACGCAATACGAGAGGCGTTATTCGGTTGGATAAATTCACTAACCGAATAACGCCTCTCGTATTGCGCTGTAAAGATCTCATCCGGAAGGAATTATCGGGGCAAGAAGCGTTGTTTCCACTTCTGGTTATCTATCCACTTAACAGAGAAATGAAGTAGATTTTCCATTAACTTATTATTTATCTCCACATCCCGCTCAGTATCATTCTTCAAACTTGTGACAATGTATAACCCTTTCTGAAACGGAAGCGTGAGCAATGCTGAAGCGTCTTGTTCAGTAGACTTCGCGAGTGAATTCCATTTACCGAGCGGATCTACCCACATATCGTCAAGCTTAACTAAGGGAATCTCTTTGGTGTCTGGTGTGGTGTTAAGCATGTTTGGGGTATGAAAGACACGACTCCTTCTTCCTTGAGAAGTTGGTAAGAGTTCATCCGTTTCGTCATATTCCACGCCTGTTAGCGGTTCTGGAATCCATCCTGCCCCTCGTCTCTGTCTGGAATTTGTTTTTACATCTTGTCCTGAAACGATAACTACCCCACCCTGGCTAACAAAATTTTTGATTCGGTGCTCAGTGTCTATATTAAGACGGTAGCCTCCCTTGTAAATTTCGCCAGCGCCTATCCATAATATGTCCATTTTGGCAAGACGTTCATTCCGCAGATTGTTAACAGATTCATAAAGCATGTGGTGTTCATGAACGTATTCAAAACGCTCAAGTACAGAAAATTCTTCATTAGCACCATTGCCTGTGAGTGCCATCACTTTAAGAGGTAGACGCAATCCATTCTTTGAAGGTAACAGCTTCATCAATGGAATTCGCAACTGTTTTTTGACGAGTTTTGGATACGCTAATTGAGAAAATGCCTCTTTTTGAAGTGGATTCTCACGTATTTGTTCAACAAGTTCGTTTTGTGTAACAAGACGGTTCGCGAAATATGGAATCAACTTCCGATGTGCAGGAACTCGATGGCGTAGGGTATTGTCAAAATGCGTATAAGCACTTTCGACCTCCCAACGTCGGCTATAACTTGAATCAATTGATTTTAGATCGATTCGTTCTTCGTTCATGTTGGTGACGTATCCATGAACAAGGTTCATACCGTGAATTGCTCGTCCTTCCGAATCCTGGATCGCTATTTCTTCAGATTCACTCCGGTCAAGAATCGCATCTGTCAATGCGGATATACTGAACAGTTCCTCTTGATGCTTTTCAGCACTCTCAATAATATTGCAAACTTTACGCGGAAAGATAACATCCGCATCTCGAAAAGATCGGAAATCAATCCCTATCTTTTTAAAGTGCCTCGGTGTTCGAGCTTCCAGTGTTCTAACACGTTCAAACGGGCCGACATTATGTTGTGCTACCGGGTTGAGGCGCAGTCTTCTGACGCTGAGTCCTTCGATATGCCATTTAAATTCAAGGTTTCTTTCCCATCCACCTGGATCAAATAACCGAACTTTGCCGACTTGTATCGTATAAGAGGTATTGTTTTCAAAGACTAAAAAGTATCTACCTTGCTTGTCTTCTACCATGCGACACCTAAGTCCTCGGTCATCACGTCGGTTAAAGTTGTTGATATCGTGTTTATATTCGTGATCATAGCTCCAATGATCTCTGTAACCGTTATTGTCCTTATCCTTCACATTCATGAAAGTCATGTGTGTTCCGTTGTAATCTTTAAAGATTGCCATATACTCGCCGTCGGCATGCTTCACATCCTTAATTCTGATTTTGACACGGGTACCTACAAGACGTTCAATAATCCTCTCATAACTTTCTTCTTTCAAGAATTCCTTTGATTGGGTATCAAATTCTTTTAATTGATTATCTAATGTAATCTCTTGTCCGCCAAATTCTTGAGATGCCGCACTTACCCGAGTCAGCTGTGTCTGTAAGGGACTTGCCGCTTGTTTGATTCCACCCCATACCATGCTGATGGCATTTTTTGCCGCTGCATTGAGTTCAATAAACATATTTCTGATTTTTCGTGCCATTCTGTGGGATAGTGGAGGATTCTTCAATCGCTCAAGTTCCCATTTCCGTTCCTGTCTTTCTCTATCATTCATCGTATCTAAATAACGGATATATGAACCAATTTCATTCTGCAATTGATCCTTGCTAAAAATATAACTTGGGGCTTGCCCACGTTGTCTGGATTCTTCGGAAACAATTTCTGCTCCTCTGGTATCTAAACGCATCGTGCCTTGGTAGCGGCGTCCGTCCTTCATATGAAAGATTACATACTTGTTCAGTAGTGTTTTAAGGAGTCTGTCTTTCTTAAACAAGCTAATTATATAAAGGATGCCTTGGAAAATAAACATTGAAACGGCAGCAATAATTGGCCATTTTACTTTGTCCCAAATACTACTGACACTACTTTGTACATCGCCGCCAGTATTTTCTTCTTGGGCTATTGCTGTGTAAGCGACAAAGACTATTCCTAAAACGAGAATTAGCAATATTATTTGTCTTTTCTTTAACATGATGCGAATCCTCCCATTAATAAATATTAACCCCATTTTCAGCTGCAATTTTGCGTACATTTGCGTTCGCGAGTGGAATTTTTTCTAAAGGTAAGTGTTCTATCAGTCCGTAGCCATCAGGATGGAGCGCGTCAAACCGCTTTAACGCTACTGCAATCTCCAATTCACCTTCACCTGGCACTTCTTCATTGAGGTGAAGGACTAACCCATTTTCAACACGAATGTCCTTAATGTGTGCCATAGGCGCGATCGGTCCCATGGTATCAAAGATATGGTTGAGTCTCGCTTCGCTTTCATAAACCTGGTGAAGGGATTGGAAATGATTAACAAAATCCATAACGATGCGGAGCCGATTTGAACCGACTTTCTCAACGACCTCTTTGCACGTTTCAGGTGAATCCATAATAGATACAGCATGTGTTTCCATGACGAGTGTTAACGCTTCACGTTCAGCGTTTTCTGCTATAGGTTTCAGTGTCTCAATTAGGCGTTCCATTGATTCGGGCAGATGATTATCTCGATGAGATGTCCATGCACCATCCGGATTTAGACTACCTGGTCGGAAAAGATAGTGAAACGCGCCAAGTTTTTTCGCCACTGACATTCCACAATTTACCGATTTAACCGCTGCTTTGCGAACTGAGGGACGTGGATCAAATAGGCACTCCCCATAAGTAATACCAAATTGTACCAAATCAAGTTGTGCTTTGTCAAGCAAATGACGACATTGCGTAATCTCATCTGGAGAAACAAGCGGAATGTTTGAACTGGCGAAATGGTAACTTATCCCAGTGAACTTCAATTCCTGAATTGCTTCTATCTCTTGTTGATTCAGCGTTCGGAAATCGCTGCACATGCCAACAACACCAAGTCTCATAACGTTTTACCCTCACTCAAAAATTTCAACATGTCACGCGCCTCTACCAGATCAACTGTTTCAAATCCCTCTGTAAACCATTCATAGATCGGCTTAAGCAGTGCGTACGCATCATCATATCGATTCTGTGTTATCATGAGCTTGCTTAAACTGACAGCAGTTCGGAGTTCCCACAATCTTGCTTCTTGGTGCTGTGCAATAGTCAACGCTTTCTGAAAACATTTTTCAGCTTCACGCTGATGTTCAGACGCACATCTGTTTTTCTCAATTGTTTTTATAGGTGTATTTGCGAAAGTTGTCGAAACTATTTCAGATTTTAGCAGAAGTTCACCTTTGAGGCGGTAGAGTTCCGCTTCATTAGTGCGTTCACCACTTTCAGCACCAGCAGCCAATGCTTTTTCTACTGCCTGAAGTCCATCTTGAATTTTGTCTGCCTGTCCACAAGCATGTGCCAACATTCCTAAATAAACAGGACGTAGGACACGTGAGCGATTAGATTCCCATTCGGCAATTCCTTCTTGAATTAAGGCAATTCCTTCTTCGTGTGTACCATCAGAATTCTGTTGAAGTGCCCAACCTTTCATTATTTTCCCTGTTGGTTCCCACACGGAAAAACCGTGTTCTTTGCAAATCGCTACCAGTTCTGTAGCATACGTGTTAACTTTTTCTACATCGCGGCGTTGCTGATACAATAACGCTCCAAAATGAAGGGAGACCACCTGACTGAATGGATGTGGTCGTTCTTCACCCATCCGTTGTGCTGCCTGTAGTTTCATTACAGCTTGTTCCGGATATCCTAAACACCACAGTAAGGGGGCAGCGTAAGAACGCAAGGTCATCCCTGGATCAGCAAGATAGTGAAAAAACGCATGGACTGGGTGCTGATGCGGGTCATAGCATGCAATCCCTGCTTCAACGTGAGCATGTGCCATCTTTAATTCGCCGAGATAGTAAAGCGTTGCGCCTAATGCTCGATGTGCTTCTACTTCCAACACTGCGTTCTCTTGTTGTTGTGCCATCACAAGACACTGTTCTCCGAGTTCTCGTGCGGTTTGTAACTTTGCTCGCACCAAATAGGAAAGCCATAATCCAAACAAAATCGGGAATCGGAGCGGCATGCGTTCATTATTAGGCATGGTTTCCAACAGTGCTTTTGCGCGCGTATATGTTTCTTCGACTTCAAGTGCTGCATAACCTCTCGTTGCAATGAGTGCGGGGCCCAAAGTTGTTTGAATTACCAATTCGCGTGCTGCGCGTGCAGGTGTCTCTGGCAATGTCTGCAACAGCGTTAGCCCTTGTGTCAAATGCCTTACACCCTCAACATTTGCGGATCGTTCTACTGCGCGTTGCCCGGCTTGTTGCCAATATTCAATTGCCCGTTCAGGTAGTTCGCCCTCCGTGTAGTGATATGCGACCAACTCTGGCTGTGCCCGCACGACATCCTCAAAGGCTTGCCGTAATACAGTTGCAATACGTCGGTGGTACGCATGCCTTGTGCTTTTAAGTAAAACTTGATATGCGGTTTCGCGAATCAGCGGATGCTTGAAAGTGTAAATTTGTTTATTTTCATGGGTTTGCCGACACCTCAAAATTTCTGTTTCAACCAGTTGTTGTAATTCTTTTTCAAGCCATGTAATATTATTCTTTTGTTCTGGAAAAGGACGAAATGATGTGAACTGGTTAGGATGGGCGAGAAACTCACCCGATTCAGGTTCTTCAATCATGCTCACGATGACCTTATATAGAAGTTCTGCTGTCCACTCTCTACCAAGTGTTGCTCCAAGTTGAACGAGTTCTTTCCGTGAACCCAGTCGGTCAAGCCTTGCTGTCAGTGATGCTTGCAATGTTGCAGGTATCTCTGTTGAAACATCAATATTTTGCAAGTTGGCTTCAAGTGCCATGCGTGTTAATTCTTCTACAAACAGCGGCACCCCTTCTGTTTTTGATGCAATTTGCTTAGATATATTCGTAGGTATCGCTTGTTCACCTGCTACTTCTGTAATCATTTTCGAGACCTGTCTTCTGTTTAAACGTCTCAACGATATCTGGGTTACCCATGCTAATTCAGTAAGCGTTTTCAACTTTGCTCTGGCTTCTGCTTGTGTGCTATCTTGGCTAACTTCCATTTCGGAGCGCGATGTCAAGATTGCAAGAATAGGCGCGGTTTCTATTCGAGAAGTTAAAAGATGCAGGAATTCCAATGTAGAAGGATCAGCCCAATGCAGGTCTTCGGCAATTAATAGAAGAGATTTTTGCTCGGCAGCTTTTAGGAAAATCTGCACGAGCGCTTGTAAAGTACGACGTCTTCGTTGTGCTGGCTTTAATTCTAAGATTTGGTAATCCGCCTCTATCTCTAAGAGTTCAGCTAAGAGTGGGAGCAAATTTAACGAAAATTCATAGGTATTTAGGAATTGTTCCAGTTTTTTCAATCGCGTATTCCCAGTATCTATTTCTCCAAACTGTAAGAGTTGTTGTCGTAATATTGACAAAATTGGATAGAGTGGACTATTTTGCGAATCCGGTGAACCACGGCACTCTAAGATTTGCGCTTCAGTTTCTGCTACTTGATCAGCAATAACTGCAACAATACGAGATTTTCCAATGCCTGCTTCGCCTTCAATCAACACAACCTGTCCCGATGATGTTGTTGCGAGTTTCCACCGTGCCTTTAAGGTTGCAACTTGTCGAGTTCTTCCAATTAAAGGGGTCACATTACTTTGTAACGGAAGTTTTGCTTGTTCACGTCTAAAATCTGGGAGTGCACTATCCGGATGCTCGTCAAGTATCTGATAAATCGGAACGGGTTGCGAAATCCCTTTGAGTTCTAATGTGCCGAAGTCTTGATATGTAAAAAAGCCTTCAATCAATCTGAGCGTGGTGCCGCCAACAACAATGCCGTTTGGAGGGGCAACTTGTTGCATACGGGCAGCTATATTCGGAGTTTTTCCAACAATGTCTATCGCATCACCATGGTAACGTTCCAAAGAAGAGATATGCTCACTCGGCTTTCCGACAGGCATCCCAACTTCCCAGACAACTACTAAGCCGGTGTCAATACTTAGGCGAAGCTGTATCTGGATACCAAATGTCTCTATCAAGCGAGTATTCAGATTTTCTAATCCAGCGACAATATCTAATCCTGCTTGTACAGCGCGGCGTGTTGCATCTTCATGCGCAATTGGGTATCCGAAGTACACTAAGATACCATCGCCAAAGTAACGTGCAATGTGTCCATCATATTCTAAAACGACTTTTGCAACAGAGGCTCGATATGCGTCCAATACTTGCCGTAAATCTTCTGGGTCCAGTTGTTCTGTCAATGCAGTTGAATCGATAACATCACAAAACAAAACTGTCAGTTGCCGTCTTTCTGCCTTGCTGATAGGAGTTGTACTAAGTGGTGTGTCTGTTTCGTCAAGTGCGTGACCACAGTCACCACAAAACTTGACTGCTGAATTTATAAAACCACAGTTAGCACAACGTTTTTGCGTTAGGCTTTCCATAATTAATATCTTGTCAATCTATAGCACAACTCCGTGAAGTGTTAGACATTATGACATTTTAATTATGAGTTGTTATTGTTCTTTAATAAAATCTAAAGTTTGTCCGTTGATTTCGCTGCGCTCTATCCTTATGTGTCAACTTAAGGATTTTCTAAACATGGAAACCTTCTTCAGTCCCGTAGGGACGCTATGTTTATAGCCTTATGTTCTCACCTCTTTAGTCCCGTGAATCAACGCCAAATACGCTTTTGGTATTTGGCGGGGACGATATGTTTTCACAGGGTATTGGCAGTTGCTATATCGTTCCTACGGAATTCAAGAGGTGTTGGTAATTTTTTCTATAAACATAGCGTTCCTACGGAACTCAAGAGGTTCGAGACACTCGGTAAACCTTTATTCAAATTAAATCATTATAATGTCTATTATGAGTATTTCTTCTCACATTGCCTAACTTTTGTTTTCCACTACTTTACGACAATACGTAAACTACCGAAAAACGGTTAATAGTAATCCTACCAAGTAAATAGTCGCACCTGCTAATAACACAGTAGCTGAACGTGCTGAATTCCTGCACTTTTACAAAATCATCCTATGAGAGGCAATTTCTAATATTGTCCGTGGAATTGTTGCAAATATTCCCCGAGTTCTTCATCACTCGGTTCACGTCTGTATGCTTCTCGCAAATAATTGATAGCCTTATCCATAATGCCTATTTTCATATAAAACGAACCGAGATTGCGATATGCAGGCGCATAAGTGGATTTTAACTCTAAAGACTTACGATACGACCAACGCGCCTCTAATAGATGGTCTTTTGTAGATCCAACAAGGATATTAAGTGTAGTATGTGTGTTTCCGAAATAAGGAAAAACAGCAGTCCCTTTTTCCTTTGCCTTTTTTTCAATTGCTTTTGCTATTTCAGTCGAACTGGTTTTTAAAACGAGATAGCCCGACTCTGTTATTTGAATAGCCCGGTCAAGTACTGCAAGTGCATCTTCAACCGATTCGTCCAAATATTTTTCTGGTAATGAGGGCCAATCTGGTCCAGCATATTTCAGCCCGAGATCGTAGTGGACAGCCCCGAGGTCGTTATATACTTCTGCATTTTCAGGACGTAAGTCTAATGCTTGTTCATATAGATCAATCGCTTGAGTGAAATCTTGTGCGTTATATGCGTTCTCAGCATCAATTCGAACTGTTTGAAAATCACTGCTTTCCTCGTTAGCCTCTTTAATAGATTGAGTGTTTCCTCCCAAGAAATGTATGGAAAGAATCAACACAATGGACAGACAAACAATAATGATTGTGGGCAACTGCAATTTCATTTTCATTCTCCATTGTCATAACTTGATGGACTTCGTATCTCATTCAGATGTTTAAGGTTCTATCTTGGTGCCTTATTATTTTCACTGAACAACGGTCTGACCCTGTTCGTTTTATCACCCTTAAAACACCTATCTCCAGCGATTGTTCCTGTTAAAAGTGATAAGAATAGACTTCTGCTCACCATTTCTTTCAAAGTAGAGTTGAATCCTACTTGGGGCATGAATCTGTTTATCTACAATTTTAAAAATCTCAAGGGTATGAATTTCAATATCATCTATTCGGTAGATGTTGTCCCCTTTCTTGAGGACCTCTCCTAATTCATTTCCTCTTTCAATGTGTGAAATGACAATACCACGGTGTTTATATTTTTTTACCCTCTTTTTGTCGGGCTGCGTGAGTGTGAGTCCCCATCTTTGTGGTGCATATTCCCATTCCAGTGTCTTTAGTTTCAGGTTCGTCTCTCTTTTTTTACCACGACGGATGAATTCACACTGGATGTTTTGGTTGAGTGGGAGCAAACGGACAACAGCCTTAAAATCGTTTTCGTCCTTAATCCGACGGCCAGAGACGGCCGAGATGATGTCGCCCCGTTTAATACCGGCAGCGGCAATAGGACTCTGTTTTTCCAGTTCTGATACTAAAACCCCGCGAGAAAAAAAGGATTTTTGTGAATCTTCCTTCCCCAAAAGTTTTTCAGCCATTTCTTCCGTTATAGATTGTATTTCCACGCCAAAATAAGGGGGAACAATGCATCCGTGTTCGGTGATCTTCTCTATTACCTTTCTTGCTTTATTTGCAGGAATTGCAAAGCCAACCCCTTGTGAACCACCGCTCGTTGAACGGATTACGGTGTTTACACCGATAAGTTCACCGTGTACATTTACCAAAGCGCCACCGCTATTTCCAGGGTTAACAGACGCATCTGTCTGAATCAGTGCTTCATAGAAACGGTTGTCTACTGCCAGAGAACGTTGCGTTGCGCTGACAATACCAACTGTTACCGTAGGTTGAGCATTACCGATTGAAAGTCCGAAAGGATTGCCTATAGCGAGTGCCCATTCACCAATGAGTAAATCCCCAGAGTCGCCCCATTTTATTTCTGGTAAATCTTCTTTCGTATTAACTTTTAAAAGTGCGAGGTCCGAGAAAAAATCGAAACCAAGTATATGGGCATCAAATTCCCGTCCGTCGGCGATAGCAACCTTGATTTTTTCGGCATCCTCAATGACGTGGTGATTGGTAAGGATATAACCGTCTTTACTGATAATTACGCCTGAACCGACTTCACGTAGCGTATGTTCGCGAATAGGAGGCTCAAATCTATAAAATCGTTCGTAAAATTCATCAAAAAGAGTTGGGCGCGTAACGCTTCGCGTAGCACTGATATTTACAACTGCGGGACTTGCACGTTCAACTGCTGTTACGATTGCGGTTCGTCTCGATTGCGTAACGGCACGTTGTAGGTCCTGCTCAGCGTGTACATTTGCTTGAAGCGACAAACTAAACAGTGAAGAAATCACTCCGAATAGCAGAACTGCCATCTGCGCTCGCTTACAAAACACCGAGAACTTTTTTCGTAAAATTCTTACGGTGTGTAGGGATTTCATTGTTGAATTTGCTTTTCTTTTTTGTTTTCTCACAATAATACATATTCCTTATCATCTATGCTTTCAATTTCAGGGAGATGCGATACCCTTCCAATCCTGGGTCTGTGTCTACGATCTTCTGCACATCCTCTTGAGAACGGCGTTTTGCGGGAAATTTTTCCGCGTTTGCACATCTAAGTGCAACCCTTGCCCCAACCGAACTCGCACGTCGGAGGTTTTCCAACTCCACCTTTTCCAGTGTGTCATAAGCCGTATGTCCAAACCCGCGTCCAGACGGAGCAGAAGTAGGATCACCCATGTGGCATGATGGTACTCCTTCAAGGAAAAATGGGAAATGGTCAGAATAGGAATGCACCTTCTGTCCAACAAGCATATCCGCATGCATCTGCTGTTGTACCGTTTTAAAGAACGGTCCTAACGTTTCCCATTGATGTAAAACAATTCCTTTCCGACTCGTACCACCGGCTGCATCCATATTCAACATAAATCGGACGTCGTCCAACTCAGCTGCATGTGCCTCAACATAACGAAATGCCCCCGTAAGTCCAATTTCCTCCGTTCCAAAGGCGATGAATCGGACAGTCCGCTTTAGCATATCTGCTGTGTAGGTGGCTAAGACACGCGCAACTTCTATAACAGATACCATGCCTGAAGCGGGATCGTGTGCCCCTTGCGAAATGTCATGTCCATCGTAGTGGCATCCCAGGACAATCATTTCTTCAGGAATTTCTTTCCCTGGTAGGTCAGCAACGACGTTCCATGAAGTGCGAGGTTCGTTAACATCTGTCGTTTGCAGACGCATTTTCACCTTTTCGTAGCGAGCAATACATCGCGTTAGAAAATCGCCATCTTCTTTACAAACAGAAATACCGGGGATAGGCGCGGGTCTATTATTTTGAAGGCTGCCGGTTTCTGGTCCAACACCAGGGTGTTCACTCACAAAAATGAAAGCACTGGCACCACCGAGAACTGCACGTTCATACTTTTCCTTCCGATGCACCCATCTTCCAAGGTCTCTCGGCGAAGAGCTTTTCGCCATCACGAGTTTACCGCGCGCTGTTTCGGCGAGTTCGCTGTATTCCGGAGGACTTCCATGTCCAACAGAAACCAGTTCTCCAGTAATATCATTTGCTGGACAGTAGGGTAGCGAGATGCAATGTAAAGTCCGTTCAATTGGTTCAGTAATTGTAAGCGTAGCTGCACCGCGTGTCCAACCTGCGTAAGGGTATTTCTCTAATCTAACGTTTTTGAGGCCGTAGCGAGTAAATGTTTCAGAGATAAAAGTAGCAGCCTTATATTCTTCAGGGGTTCCTGCAAAACGGGACCCAAAGTCATCACATAAAACGGTCAGATTGTCCATGACTTCGCTGCTTGTGTAAATATCACCGACCATTTGCTGGTCTATATTAAGATATGGATTTTTGTTTTTCATAAATTTAAATAACCAATTTTACTATTGTGTAAGTGACGGAAAAAATTTTACGCGGAAGATGCAGTGGAACTGTTTTGACTGTTGTTTTCATCTTGAGGACTAATGAGCATTGCCAAATCAATATCGTCATCTGAAGTAGGGGCAGGCATTTGGGGAGGCGATAATGTTTTCATTCGCGCGTCCGCAATTTTCTTTAACTGCCACGCATTCAAAATCAGAATCTGTCTTCTCCGTGTTTTAATTATATTATGTTGTTTAAACGTCTTCAAGAGTGTTTCGGCTGTTTCCGTTGAGCTTCCAATTAATTTTGACATACGTTTGGTTGATAGGCGCGGCACACACACAACACCATTTTTATCTGGAGATAAAGCAAGATTCCGCAATAATAGTGCAAGACGGGAAGATGTGCTTCGGAACATAATATTTCCAAACGCGTTGATTCGTTTACAATCTGGTGCTGTGTTTTTATTCAAGATGTTGTGTGAACCGAATTGCCATTCGTGTTTTTTATTTTTGTATCTGATGAAAAATGGTTTGTTAGATGTTTCTAACACATTGGAGAAACCTACCTGCCTCCTACGCTGCAATGGTAGTGCTAAATGCGGTTTCCGTTTCAGAAAAAACGAAAAATCACGAATTGTTACAACGCCGAGATGAACCTCTGTCAAGGTTTCCGCGAAAGTGGATTGATTTTCATCTAAAGTCTCTGCATTTTCAGTGATTACCCCAAATATCTCACCTTGTTCCAGTACCTCTTTTGTTCCCTGATTGTCATCTTGGTTTTCACTGGAGTCTGAATTCTTAGAATGCTTTTCAATCTTCTCAGAATTAGTGTCTGGCAAATTTTCAGAAATTTTAACGCGCCCCTCTTTAATTAGGTAAACACCTTCTTCATAGATACGTTCTTCGTGTTTTAGGTCTTTGAATTTGACTATCTGCGCTAACGCCCGCGCATCTTTTTCGGAGATGTCTCGGAAGATATGAATCTGTTTGATACACCAGATTTGTTCTGTCACAAAATTTTTCATGTCTTACTACAATAGAACGATCATATCAATAAATAATCAGCGTAGGATTCTATATCGGAAGAGTGTTGTCAATATCTTAACTCCGGCTTTGAGACTACCTAAAAAAGTTCCACTAATTTTCGATGTGCCGATACGTTTGCGGTAACTAACCGGTACCTCAAGTACGTTCATGCCCATTTTTGCGGCTTTGAGTTGCATCTCTATTGTCCAGCCGAAATTTTTATCCCGCATGTTCAATGCTTTGAGTTGTTCGTAACAAATAGCACGAAAGGGCCCTAAATCAGTATAATGGACACCGAAAAAGATTCGCATTAAGAAGGTCGCAAGTTTGTTCCCGAACTGTGCCTGTGGCAGCAATGCCCCTTTTTCACTCGGTATGCGTGTGCCGATAACAAACTCCGCGAGTCCATCTTGGATCGGCTGCACAAGCGATGGCATCTCTGTTGGGTTATCACTATAATCACCATCTAAAAACACAACGACGTCTGCTGTTTGAACAGCTGCGATTCCTGCGAGACATGCGTTGCCATAACCTCTCTGCGGTTCACGTACGACTTTTGCGCCGTGTTTCCGGGCAATTTCTGCGGTTCTATCAGTGCATCCGTTGTCTACAACGATAATTTCTTGAACTAACGATTTCGGAATATCGTTGATGACATTTGCAATAGCACCTTCTTCGTTCAAGACAGGAATGATGACCGAAATTTTCACGGTTTTGCACTCTAAAGATGAATAGGGATAATTTATAGCGTCCTTAGTGCATTAAATTACATTTTGGCCGCGGGTTCTTGTACTGTTTCAACAAGCCGTTGGACAACTGTATCAGTATCAACTCCTTCAGCCTCAGCGTGGAAATTTGTTAAAACACGGTGGCGTAGCACCGCTGGAGCAACTGCTTTCACATCTTCGCAAGAAGCGTTGTAGCGTCCTCTGAGGATAGCTCTGGATTTAGCACCTAATATTAGGTACTGACCTGCACGAGGACCTGCTCCCCATCGCACCCATTGCTGGATGAAATCAGGCGCATCCTTTTCTTTAGGACGAGTTGCCCGTGCCAATTTTACTGCGTATTGTACAACGTTATCCGCTGCAGGCACTCTGCGTACAATTTGGTGCAATGACACAATAGCTTCACCTGAAAGAGCAGTTTCTAATTCAGGTTCATCTGCTCCCGTCGTTGCGGAGATGATATTAACTTCCTCTTCTTCTGCTGGATAGTCTATAACGATTTTAAACATGAACCGGTCAAGCTGCGCTTCCGGCAATGGATATGTGCCTTCTTGCTCAATTGGGTTCTGTGTGGCAAGCACAAAGAAGGGTTCTGTTAGTTGGTATTCTTCTCCCCCAGCAGTGACATGGTGTTCCTGCATTGCTTCCAAAAGAGCGGCTTGTGTCTTCGGAGGTGTTCGGTTAATCTCATCAGCGAGAAGGATATTTGCAAAGATGGGCCCCTGAATGAACCGGATGGTTCTATGCCCTGTCGTGCGATCCTCCTCAAGCACATCGGTGCCGATAATATCGGCAGGCATCAAATCCGGTGTGAATTGAATTCGTTTAAATTTGAGATTTAGGATCTCAGCGAGCGTTTTGATCATTAACGTTTTCGCTAATCCCGGCACACCTTCGACAAGGCAATGCCCACCGGCAAAGAGCGCCATCAACATCTGGTTGATTACTTCCTCCTGACCGATAATCACTTTTTTCAGCTGCTCCACAATTGATTCTTGGCTTTTCATTAACTCTTCAATAGCTTGGACTTCTTCAGTTGCTGGCATCTATTCACTCCTTGTATGGATGATAAAATTGTAAAATATAGGTATCAGGGCTTTCTTTTACGGAAATACGCTGCTATCTATGGTTTTTGAATTAAGATAAATCGTTTTGTGCTTCGACTTGAAACAATTCTGATAACATTCGTTAGATTTGAGATTTGAGTGGCTTCCACTTTCGGTGCGTGGAAGCGAATTGCTTGTTTCATCTTTGCTTTCTGTCCGGATTTTGTGTAATCCAAGTGGATTTCAGCGACATCCGTTTGAAGTTTTTGTGACTCTGGTACCATTTCTATAACAAATGGTGTTTCCGTATCAACGGTGATTTGGTCTTCAAAAGTAAGTGCTTTTCCAAGAACAGCTGGGTGGTTGCGTTCCTCTTCTCTCAACAATTCGGAATACGGATATTCAATAACAGGCAGCTCCAAAATAAATTGGTCCCCCATTTTGTATAGGTAATCCTTGCAGGACCACGTGAGATTAATCTTTAATTCCGGTCCCAATTGTTTAGTTTCAGATATTTCGAAATATTCCACTTTAGCACGTTCATCCAATTCCAAAGTATTGCGCAGAAATTGGATTCGTTCTTCACGATGATTTACACCTAAAAGACGCGCTCGTAACCGTGCGTTGAAATCTCCAGACACCCGCAGTTCATGTGTAACTTCCACACTCAAATCCTTTTTGACCTTAACATGAGTTTTTGTATATCGCACATTTGAATTTGCTGGAAGTGCGGGACTCTTTTGAAAAGCGTAGAGGAGACTCTTCACTTTTTCTCCATCCAGTTTTTCCTGATCCTGGACAGATGTATCTGCGGCATCTACTCCAATTCCGTCTTTTGTTGGAGCATCAGTATTGACAATCAAGGTCCACCGATTTTGATCACTAACAGGGAAATCACCGAAAGCACACGTCTGTGCAGTCGGGTCTAGCCATATCAAGTCTTTACCTTTCCCGCCATCTACTACAAGGATCATGTGGTTAAAATATGCAAGCGATGGAACTTCTGGGACAATTCCACTCGCCTTGCCAGCAGAAATGAGAACAGGGTATGAATCAATTCCAGCGACACGCAGCATCGTTGAAAGTAGCGTTGATTTACCCTTACAATCTCCCCATTCACCTTCTAATACTTTAGCGGCAGGATACGGTTTGATACCCCATATTCCGCGCTCATCTCCCGCGTACTTGATGGTTGTCGCAACATACTCATATAGCCGCTTTATTTTTTCCTGACGTGAGAATGCTCCAGTGAGTATTTCTTTGGTTTTTGCCTCAATTTCCTTCGTAATTCTATCCTGTTCACGAATTAATGTTGCGTACCACGCGATTAGTTTATCCCATGAACCAATTGTGGAGATGCTAATATTATAAGCGAAATCCGAAACAGCAGGCATCAAGGGTTCGTGGCGTAAGGCAGGCACATCTTTTGCTTCAAATGTATAGGTGCGGCTATAGTTATTTTCTGTCACAGTCGGTTCAATTGAAGTACCTTCTACTCGGTAAAAAAGCGGTGTTTTCTTCGGGACATGTGTCGTGAGACGGTAGTTTTGTACAGGGACATCAACTTGAAAATAGACCTGTCGCCAAAATTCACCCTTCATAGCACCTCGCGGGTTTCTGGTGGAATAGGCGTAGTCAATGATACACCCGTCGGACACCTCCGGCAATTCAAAATACATCAGGCGGGTATCAACGTTTAAGCCTGCTTCAGTATATTTGGATGGCGTAATTCCGCGGACGATTTTACGTTCCTCCAATTCCACTTGCGCGCCATCAGGTTTAATCGTTCGTGCATGATGGATAGTAACATCATCTGCATCCTGTGTATAAGGAATCCTAATTTCACCGAAGTGATACCCATCTTCATTGAATATTTTGACGACTCGTCGTGTAGAATAAACACGTCTGCCATCCTCATCAAGGTCATGTACTTCTGCTTCCCACAGCACAACAGCACTTTCTTCTGGATTATCTGGTTCAGTAAGTGCGTTTTCAATGCTCTTTTGGATAGTTTGTTCGTCTGCCTCGCTAATAAAATTATACGGCAGGGACGATTTTCCCTTCATTTCCGCTTGTTCTTTTTTCTCTGGAGGGTCCTCGCCATGGTCGTGACCATTTTCGTGTGTATGAGCAACTGCCGGTTCATCTTGATCTTTTTCTGGGTTTTCTACAGTGCTTTCCTCTTTTGGCGGCAGCGGTGTGAGCCGTGTTCCTAAAAATGTCTTATCAGCGAGTGTGCCTTCACCATTTGCTTCTAAATCCTTACGTGAGGCACGACCGTCGCCGTTATCATCAAGATGGGGATGTTCCGCTTGCATTGCGCCATCTTGTGCGTACCATTCATCAACGCGAGTTTGCATCCACATAAATGCTTCTAAAAGCGATATTACACCATCATCGTTTGTATCCGCATTAGGTTCAGAAAAGACATCAACAAAGAGGTCCCCGAAACCAGCTTGAGAGGCATAACCTTCACGCGAAGAACTTGATGTAATAATTATGCGTCCCGATTCGCTGATTTTTTGGACTATCCCTGCACTATATGGAAACCCAAAAACAAGTAGCTGCTGTTCAGCGCGAATACTATTAATACTGTCAGTATATTCTTGTTGACTGATATCGCGTCCTGGTAAATTAAATTTTATACCCGATGAGGCACGCGTTGCGTGTCCAACCATGAAGAGAACAAATCTATCTGAAGGTTGAACCTTTTCAGCAAGTTGGGCAAATGCCTCTAAAACCGGCCCGCGTTTTGCTTCACCCGTGACGAGCCCTGGCAAAGTGCCTTCATCCTCAAAAAGGAAGGTAATCTGTTCAGCAGAATAACCGTACTCTTGTGTCAGTAATTGGTGGAATCGGGAAGTCGCACTCCAAAATTGGTCATAGTAGGATTTCTCACCGCCAACGCCACCGAGAATTAGAACATAATCTGTTGCAAAGACTGTTGTGGAAACCGATAGAAAAACAGCAAGGATTGTTATGATAATTCGACGCATTTTTATTTCTCCGCTTTAGCATAATGCCTACTGGTAACGCCAGTTTGATAATAAATTATATCATCTCAATAATAGGTCTTTTCTTTGAGGCCCACCTTGCAGTTATTGTAGCACAAACTTTCCAGTTTGTGTACTATGGGCGCAAACTGGAAAGTTTGCGGTACAATGGGCTTTTATCAAACTCACGTCACTGGTAAAATATAATTCTACATTATTGACAGCCCGCTTACAAAGCGCCTGCCAATGGAATGAAATTGGTATTACAAATTGAAATCACCACTTGCGCCACCTGTTTTCTTGACTAACCTTATTTCGGATATACACATTTCTCGGTCAACGGCTTTACACATATCGTAAACGGTCAAACCAGCAACGGATACGGCAGTGAGTGCTTCCATTTCTACACCTGTCCGTCCAACAGTTTGCACCTCTGCTTCAATCTCAATTTTTTCGTCAACAATCGCCACATCTACACGGATAGAGGTGAGATTGAGAGGATGGCACAACGGTATAAGTTCACTCGTCCGTTTTGCTGCCATGTAACCTGCGAGTCGGGCAACTTCCAAAACATTGCCTTTCTTCATCTGTTGTTCAGCGATGCGGCGGAGCGTCTCTGGTTGAGCCGTCACATGTCCTTGGGCAATAGCGATGCGCAACGTCTCGGGTTTTTCCCCGACATCAACCATCCGTGTGTTGCCTTTTTCGTCAAAGTGTGTTAGTTCGTCCATCGTTCAACTTACTACTGTAACGGGTTTTCTGTCATAATTCTTTCATAAGTATCGCGGAATCGTTGAAGATAATTTCCATCTCCATGATACGCTTCAACATCAGTCGGATTGGGTTGAATAAGTTGACCGCGTTTTAAGACAACCGTGCTAAATGCCTCTACATCAAACGGTTCATCTATATGATCACAATACGCTTTCGCGCCTGCTACGGCAGCACCCAATGCTGCACCGCCCTTTTCTACTGGAACGGCGGGTCTGTTCCAGATTCCTGCAACACGCCGCATAATTTGCGGACTGTCTGTTGCGCCCCCGGTTACAAATAAAGGGTCCTGTGTCTGTTTTGTAAAAACCTGTGAATAGACATATATAGCTGCAAGACTTGTTTCTATAACGCCTGTATAATCCGCTGCTAAATTTGGTGTATGAGAGTCGTTTGCGCGTATCAAGTCAAACGCCCCGGAAACGGGGAAAGATTCTGTTTTTGGCTGCCAGAACGTCATATATTGTCCGGGTGAAATGTTTTGCAGTGCGTCTTCAGCTGGTGCATACTGTTCTTTTTCTAACCCGTAATTGCCTCTAACAGCATCCCATACCATAGCACCGTTGGTGCGGCATCCGAACATAAACGGACGACCAATCCCATCATACATAGCGTTCGCATAACCTTCCGGATCAAGTGTATCCCCATCTGTTGACACCATATTGACAAAACTCGTGCCAAGACTGAGGAGGTCTCCTGCAACAGGAACCTTCGCCTGCGGATTATCCCCTGACCCTGCTATGATTGAACATGCTTCAGAGAACCTATATCTTTCTACAAAATACGTAGCGATATTTCCTACGACGGAATCTGGCGCTGCAAGTTCTGGCAATTTACCCAACAATGCTTCCGAACCTCCGGGCAAACCATCCGCTGTTGCTTCTAACAGTTCTGCATCCCACACCTTATTCTGGTAGTCCATAAGCGACATGCCGCATCCATTGCCTATATCAATCGGCACTAACGGATTTGCTGACAGCACTGCGGGGATAAAACTGCTAATAAGTTGGATTTTTTCTGTCGCCTCATAGGCGCGTGATGATTGTTCAGCAACGCGACGGATCACGCCGCCTGTGAACCGTAGTGGTGCATCCGAACCAGAACGTTCAATCATCTGTGCTTTTCCGCCGACTGCTTCTCGCACATGATTTGTCTGCGCAACGGTATTAGCAGTCATCCATATCGGGGCAGTGGAATACGAGAAGACACCTGCTAAAAGCGTGTTTAAATCTAATCTACTTCCTTCTACCCTTTGTAGATTGGAAAATATAATTGCAGCGTTTCGGTTCAGGTAGACATGACCGTGTTGTTGTCCCGATGTATTGATAGCGACGATATTTTCTAACGCAACACCTGCCTCGCGCATGTCAGCAAACATTGCATTGAGTGAAGCAAGATACATCAACGGCGGTTGCTCTGCTTCGCCTTCAGACTTCGGTGGTAAAATATAGTCCGCTCCAATACCAAAACAGTTGGTCCGCTCATCTGCACGATAGTCAATTGCGTGTTCAAAACACTTCTCTGCTGTGTCTATGTTGATGACGATTGCCGATAAACTCTGTGTGCTTGAGTCTAATCCGAGGGCAAGGCGTTGATTTTTTTGATTTTTCATAACTCAATTCCCCGGATAGGCACGGTTCTCCAATTCAGCGACAAACTTCTCGGAGGCGATCGCTGCAGCTGCGCCTGCGCCTGCTGCTGTAATCGCTTGACGGAATACGTGGTCATGCACATCACCCGCGGCAAAAACGCCATCTATATTTGTTCGCTGCATCTCATCCACAATGATATATCCTTGTTCGTCCATATTTATGACATCTGTGAACAGTTCTGTGTTCGGAATATGTCCTATAAAGATAAACACACCGTCAATTGGGAAAAGTTCAGTTTCATTCGTTTTGACATTTTTGAGTTTAGCACCTGTTACCTTTTCATCATTTCCGCAAATTTCTTCAACAACGGTGTCCCAAATAAACTTGATTTTATCGTTTTTGAATGCGCGTTCCTGCATAATTTGGCTTGCCCTGAGTTGGTCGCGCCGATGGACAATATAAACCTCGGAGGCATATTTGGTTAGAAAAATGCCTTCCTCCAATGCTGCGTCTCCACCGCCGACAACAATAAGCCGTTGATCTTGAAAGAAAAATCCGTCACACGTCGCACAGTAGGAGACACCGCGTCCACCATATCCCTCTTCACCGGGAATGTCCAGTGTGCGTGGCGAAGCACCAGTACAGATAATCACAGATTTTGCGTGGTACTCTTTTTCATAAGTATTGACGACAAGCGGGTGTTTCGCGAAATCAACCGCTGTAACGGTATCGAATTTAACTTCAGTCCCGAACCTTTCTGCTTGCTCCTGCATGCCTTGAATGAAGACTGAGGCTTCGTTACCAAAAAATCCAGGATAGTTCTCAAGGTCAAGTGTTAACGAAAGTTGTCCGCCAAGTGCATCACCTGTAATTAGTACCGGTTCCAGCATCGCACGAGAAGTGTAAACACCTGCGGCAAAACCAGCAGTGCCACCGCCAATAATAACGATGTTTCTATTTTCAATATTGTTTGTATTCATTGTATATTCAATTGCTTGAGATCAACATGCTTTGCAAATGCGTCGATCAGGGTTTATTGTTAATTTTAATTGTAATTATTCTGTGAATGGTGTTACGGTTAATCTCGGAATTCCATCAATAATCGGATAAGATTGCTCGCAAAATGTACAGTAGAAATTTTGTTCTTCCCATGTAATCTCGCCTTTACACAGTGGACAGACGAGAATCTCCTTTAATGGTTTGGTTTGGCGGCTTCTGCTTTTTGCTAAAATAGATTTTGCACGCGAAACAATACTACGCGGGACTGCGCTTTTTAGTTTTAGTAAAAAGTCATCGTGAATATGTTTAGAAAACGTATATGTCAGAAGTTCTTCAATGGTCTGCGGACACTTCAAATCCAAAGGTGACTCATGCGGGTCCAAAATCTCGTAATCAATATTACCTTCCCATTCATATTGGACAAGGAAGAGGTTGTGGTGCGAAATATGAAACTTTCTCCAGTATTTGTCTTTCGCAGCCAACATGTGGAAAAGTTGTCCAAATTCGGCTTTCCTATCATTCTCTCGTAGCACTAAACGACCATCAATGAGGTTAACAATCCAGTTATGATAGGGCCATCCGTAGATCCGTTCTCCAATCTCAGATGGTGTTTCAATGTAACCTCGGGATGATACACGCATCATTTCGGAAATAAGTAGCTCAGGAGTTTCTACATGTTCCAAAACATGTAAACAGATAACGTAGTCAAAAGCACCGTCTGCAAAAGGTAGAAACTGCCCATCCGCTTCTACCATCGGACGATCAGTGACAATCATACCGCCACGTTGTTCGTCGTCATCTATGAATTTATCACATAAAACATCCGCGCGTATATTGGGGTTATGTCCACTTCCAATTTCTAAAACAAAATCGTTCGCACGAATGTTCATTTCTGGACAACCATAGTAATGTAGGGACTCATATAAGGAAACATGCTTGCAATAATTCTCCCTTTTATGCCAAAGCCGACTGCTTTTTTGATGATGCTGAACCCGTTCAGTTTGAAAAATTGTGCAAGATCAATCGGGTTTGCGTAATACGCACTGTCGGCATCACCACCGATAGCATCTACTTGTAAATCCGGATCACGATAGATAAAGTGTGGAGTTTTTGTTAAAAAACGTTTTTTTATATAGAGTCCACAGTTTCGTTTAAACTGCTGCAATGCTTGCTGCTTTGTTTCTCCCCAAACAGGTCTGCCAGGTTTACCAAACATCAGACGAACCCAATCAAGGAAAGGTGTTAAGGGAGAACATAAGTTCGGTCCGGAAAACACAACTTTACCACCATTGCGGACAACCCGGATCATCTCCTTCAATGCTGTCTCCACGTCAGGTAGATGTTCTATTAATTCGTTTGAACAGATAACATCAAAGGAATCATTGTTAAATGGCAGTTCCAAAACGTCACATACCTGATATCGTAGTCTCGGATTTTCCCAGTTCCGCGCTTCTTCAAGAAAAAGTGGGGAAATGTCGGTTCCAACGACATCATAATCCGCCTGATTTAGCAGCCGAGCGGAAATACCGTTTCCGCACCCAAGATCCAGAATTTTAGCGTCTGGTGGTGCATAACGAATTACCAATTCTACGTAGTGTCGTAAATAAGCTTCATCGTGTGCCGCTAAGAGATTCTTGTAGGTTTCTGATGTCTCGTAGAACTCGCGCATCCGCTGACGGAGTTGTAATGGTGCTTCAGATACCGGCGTTTCCAGCATATTGTCCAACTTCCAAAAGGCTTAATAAATTATATCCGTTTGGGTACAGAATAACAAGAAAAAGTGAGAGGATGTGAGAGAAACCTAATGAGTTTCAATTATGAGCGAAGGGTATTCCACGGTGCTTCGTCAAAAACATCAATGAGCTGGTATCCTTCTTCACCTTTGCTTGGGCTCAATGTAACAAACAGCTTGGCAGGTTGATTTGAGACATTAAAAGATGCGTGAACAATATCCGCTGCGATGAACACAGAGTCACCAGCATTCAGCGTTTGTTTCTTATCTTCAAGCCACTGCTCCACGCTACCTTCTATAACGTAGATAACCTCTTCCTGGTCGGGATGTTTATGAAAATCATGTCCATATCCAGGGGAGAGGCTAACTTCCATTGCGACTATATCTTTTGCACCTGTCGTTTCTGGACGACTGAGCCACCCGATTGTTCCCCAATCTAAATGGTCTCTTTCAACTTCTGCAGACGCTATAAATTTTCCGTGCACGTTGTATATATTCTCCTTTTCTATATGAGATTCGTCTTTCAATCTTAATTTCTGTTTCTTTTGAAAGGATGTAGGTGAGTATAAAAACTCACCTACAAGAAATACTTGGATAAAAATTGTCAATCCTTTTATCTATGGGATTTTATGGTACCCCACGTTGTAGCTAATTTTTCACGCGGATCAACGGCTGTACCGGGCATGTATCCGATTTCCATTTCCATGATAACTTCTTCCTCACTAAGCGCGCGATTCCAAATACGGACCTCGTCAATCAAACCGAGGAACCTTCGGTTAGCGCCTTCCGCTGTAGTTCCCACGTAGACAACAGAGGTATCAGCAGCTCCTGGTAAAGCACTCTTGCCTCCAGATTCGCCAATGTTTTCGCCGTTGAGCCAATACCGATGTGTGCCATCATCTACCTGCCCAACAACATGCACCCACTCATTAAGCGGAATCTTAGTTTGACATGTACTGCCGCCTCCTGCGCTGAGATGTAAACATTCACTCGGTGATTCAGTGTAGAAACTGTATGAACGCGGACTGTTTCCTTTTGCAACGATACCTTGCCAACGTTGGTTATTCGGTCCCATGTGTCTCTCAGCATTGATCCATGCCATCACGGTTACACTCGTTTCAACGGTAAGAATAGGGTCGTGCGGCACTTCAATCCAATCATCTGTACCGTTAAATTTAAGTGCCTTTCCAAACTTACCATCTACCAATTCAGGGGCACCGTTTATAGACCCATCATTCTCATATTGCGAATGGTCAATTGTCATATCGCCATCAAGCTCATCAAAAGAGAAATAAAGGATAAGCGAATCATCCGATTCTTCTGCTGCGTTAGCGAAAGTTGCAACGAAAGCGGTAAGGATCAATACAACAAACAAATTTCTCATTAATTGTTTTCCTCCAAAATTTTGCTCCGGTAAATTCCGAAGTCGTATCATTAAGATTACAGTGACAAGAACAAACCTTGTCACTATTAATTGAAACTATCATTTCTGGGTTTTTATGGTTCCCCACGTTGTTGCCAATTTTTGACGTGGATCGACAGGGAAAAGCTCAAAATGCCCTTTCTCCATCTGTTCAATAACCTCTTCTTCGGTGAGTGCACGGTTCCAGATGCGGACCTCGTCAATTAAGCCCAAGAATTCACGATTTCCTTCGTGTGTTTTCCCGATGAGAGCATTTGCTACATCGGCTTTACCGGGTGGAGGGTTTTTGCCACCGGATTCACCGACATTTTCACCATTAATATAATATCGGTGTGTTCCGTTATCCATCTGTCCAACCACGTGCTGCCACTCGTTCAGTTTCACTTCACCTTGGCACACGCTTCCACCACCCACACTGAGGTGCAGGCATTTACTATTCCGCTCAGTATAAAAACTGTAGGAACGCGGGTTGTTGCTCTTTGCCAAGATACCTTGCCACTGCGCGTCATTGGGGCCCGTGAGTCTTTCAGTATGAATCCACGCCATCACGGTGAAGTCCTTATCCACGGTGAGGGATTCATGATGAGGTATTTCAACCCAATCACTCTGTCCGTTAAATTCAAGTGCTTTGCCGAATTTGCCATTAACATGTTTCGGGTTGCCCATCATTTCGCCATGGTTTTCATACTTTGAATGGTCAATTGTGTTTTTCCCATCAATTGTATCAAAAGACATGTAAAGGATGAGCGAATCTTCTGGCTCATTTAACGCGTGGGCAAAAGAAGCCGCAAACGTTATAATTATTAACATTATAAATAGAGTTCTCATTTTTCCTCCTTAAAAAATTATAAATTATAGAGTCTCCGCAAGCAGCAGAAACTCTTTTGAGGACGAATCAAGATATTCGTCCATTTTATCACTGTTTTACCTTCAAATTGCCCCAAGTGGTAGCTAATTTCAGTTTCGGGTCAACAGCGAAAAACTCAAAATGACCTTTATTCATCTGTTTATTAATCTCTTCTTCAGAGAGGGCTCGGTTCCAGATACGCACCTCGTCAATCATACCGAGAAAATACCGGATATTTCCTCCCCCAGCAGTTCCGATGACAACAGGGGATATATCTTCTAAACCAGGCGGATTCGGTTTGTTACCAAACTCACCAACCTTCTGTCCATTAATCCAATAACGGTGGGTTCCATTATTTACTTGTGCCACAATATGTTGCCATTCGTTTAGCTTGACTTCACCTTGGCAGACACTACCACCACCTTGCGGTGGACCTACACTAAGGTGCAAACATTTCGTGTTTGCATCAGTCCATAAACTATAAGAACGCGGGTTGTTGCCTTTTGCTATAATACCTTGCCATCGAGCGTTATCAGGCCCTGTGTGTCTCTCAGTATGAATCCAAGCCATGACAGTGACATCCTGATCCACGGTAAGTGATTCATGGTGTGGGATTTCAACAAATTCGGATACGCCGTTAAATTTGAGAGCTTTCCCGAACTTACCATCAACCAGTTTTGGTGCGCCTTTTATTTTACCATGGTTTTCATACTTTGAATGGTCAATGGTATTATTACCGTCGACTTCATCAAAAGAGAAATATAGGACGAGCGAATCCTCTGATTCATTTGCCGCCTGAACAAAAGATACGACAAGCGTTATAAAGATGAATATTACAAATAGCGATTTCATTTTCACAAATAAAAGTTCTTATTGATTTAAGATTAATCAACGATTGAAGCGATTTTCTCTCCTTCAACGGCTAAATATCTGTGGTTAACAAGAAGCTGCGTCTTTTTCTCAATTTGCCCCGAAGGCCACCGAATCTCAAGCAGATCAATCTGTTCCGCTTTTCCAACACCAAAATGGGCACGCAGATCGTGAAAAGAAAGATAACTGCCACCACTCTGTATCTCTCGGTATTGAACATGTGTGCCTGTAACGACTTTTATTTTTGCGCCAATGCCTGAACGGTTACTTTTTTGTCCAACAACCTGAATTTGTATCCAATTGTTCTGGTTGCCAACTGCATTTTGAAGTAAATCTGGATGTTGATTGCAGTTGGTGACAAGGATATCAAGGTCGCCATCATTGTCATAATCGCCAATAGCGGTACCACGACTGACCTTTTTCAAACTTAAACCATCTTTCTGTGGCATCACGTTGGTGAACGTACCATCACCTAAATTCCTAAACAGTAGGTTTCTTTGTGGATAGGTCACGTGCTTTTCAAGCACGGAGATGTTATCCATTAAGTGACCGTTTGCTACAAAAATGTCTTGGTATCCGTCGTTATCATAATCAAAAAACTTGATACCCCAGCCAAGGTAACCGTGTGTTACTTCGGCTATCCCCGACGCTATCGTATTGTCAATAAAGAAATTGTTGTCGTGATTGTGATAAAGGGTATTTGTCTCTGTCTGGTAATTGCTAACAGTAATGTCAAACTTCCCATCGTTGTCATAGTCACCAAAATCGGTTCCCATTCCAGCTTCTTCTTTACCCATATCATTGTAGCAAACACCAGAAATTAATGCAAGTTCTAAAAAATGTCCTTTTCCATCGTTTTGAAATAGAAAGTTCGGGTCTTGATCATTCGCCACATATAAATCAGCATCACCATCACCGTCGTAATCGCCAAATGTCACACCTAATCCGTGCTGGGGAATCAGGTCAGAGGAACGAGATGTGATAGAAACATCGGTGAACGTGCCATCACCATTGTTTTTATAGAACGTATCATGAACTGAGGGATAGGCATGAGGACCACAATAAACATGGACACCTCGTTCCTTACACTGTTTATCATCTTTTGGGTCATACACAGCATAATTCGCCACATAGAGGTCTAAATGCCCATCGTTATCAACATCTGCAAAAGCACAACTCGTTCCCCAGTTTAGGTTGCCTACTCCCGCTTGCTTTGTCACATCGGTAAATGTCCCATCACCATTATTTTGATAAAGTTGATCTTTACCAAAGTTAGTAACATAAAGATCAAGGTCATCATCGTTATCGTAATCGCCGACAGTAGCACCAACACCGTAAGCAGTGCTGCCTATACCTGCTTTTTCGGTTACATCGGTGAAAGTACCATTACCGTTGTTTCGGTAGAGAACGTTATGTGGTGTTTTGTCTTGGACGTCATCTGTCTGAATTGCACCGTTCACAAGATAGATATCAAGGTCCCCATCATTATCATAATCGAAAAAACCACCACCGGAACCAAGAAATTCATTGAAAAGCCTTTTACCGCTCCTGCCATCGGTATGTTCAAACGTGATGCCCGCAGACTCGGTAACATCAACAAAAATTGGTTCTGCTGAAGCGAGGATACAGTATTTAGAACCTACAAAATTAGTGGTGAGTGCTGATATGAGTAGGAGAAAGAAATACGGAGTGCGAAAATGGTTAATCTTTAACATAAAAATAACCGATAACCTATAGAAATTTACCGCTTCGTTTGTCCTCCCTTTTTTAGACGTTCTAATTTATGTAACGCTGTCCAAGCGTCTTTATCGTCAGGTTCAATTTGTGTGATATGTTGGTAGATGTTAATTGCTTTTTCAATGTGTCCCTGTTGTATATAAATCTCAGCCAGTCCGTGATATGCCAAAGTAAGTTTCGGCATTTTTTCTATTGCCTTTTGCAGGTGTGTTTCTGCCTTGCTAAACGTTTTTTGAGTAGTATAGAGCCACCCCAATCGGACATGCGCTTCAACAGCCTTTGGATTCAATTCAATTACCTTATGGAAAAGCGGTATTGCTCGCTGCGGCATATTGAGTTCCATATACAGTCTTCCCAATTTGTCATATCCAGCTACAAACTCAGGATTCAACCGAATCAGCGCTTGGTAGGTAGCAACTGCTGCTGGAATATGTTTGTGTGCCACATGAATTTTCGCCAATTTCAGTCGCAGCACAGCGTTTGATGGGTTTTCTGCCAAAGTGCCTTCAATTGCATAAGTCTTGTCGTAGTAAGTCTTCATCTGTTGGAAAAGTTTCAGCTGTTCCGTTGCTGATTCCATATCACCTATGAGTTGGTAAGCCTTAGCGAGATTATAGTAGGCACTCTGAATGTATGGCTTCTTCTGAATTGCGACCTTATAGTGTGTTATCGCTTCCTGCGGTTTATGCTGCATGAGCGCTATTAAACCGAGCCATTCGTAGACTTCGGAAAAATCAGATTTAAGTGTGAGTGTTCGCTTAAACGCTCTAAGTGCTTTTTCAAATTTCGCTTGGTGGGTATAGATATAACCGAGGCGGTAATACATATCAGCATCCGTAGAACATCTTTGAACTGCTTCCATTGCATGCTGCTCAGCAATATCTAATTTGCTCTGTTTGCAGTATATTTCCGAGAGTGCAAGGTGAGTAAATCCGTATACCCGATCATTTATAGGTCTATTTTCCAAGCCTGCAATTATAAAAATCTTATCGAACGTCTTTATTGCTAATTCTAACTCATCTTGCAACTTATAGACATTCGCCAATTGAAAAATTGCACTTATATCTGTCGGATTTCGTGATAAGATTGAATTAAAGGTATCAACTGCCTGCGGATAGAGTTTTAGTTTGACGTATTCCACACCTTGTTGCATTTCTGATGTCTCTGTTTCAGTCTTACTAATAGACGGAATAAGTGACAAAGTAATGAGGATTAAAACCGCACATGTAAGTTTTGCAAACATGAAGCGTTGGTGTTTTTGCTCAACTTTCATGTTAATTTCTCAATCAGATTGTGGTTGTTTATCTACAACATCCTGAATCCAAGACAAAGCTGCCATACTTGAAGACCAACCGATGGAAGTTACCGCCAGTAGGGCAACTTGTTGTATCTCCTCTCGCGTGATTCCCTCACGGAGTGCGCGGCGCGTATGTGAATGCACCGCACCTTCAGACTTCGCACCGATAGCCAAAGCCAGTTTGACAAGTCGCACCGTTTTGGGTTCAAGAGGTCCGGCAGTACCGCACGCTTCGCCTAATGTCTGATACGCTTTCCAAACTTCAGGATATTCTTCTATGACATCCTGAAGAAAATCGGGTAATTTATCTTTCATAGTTAGGTAAGAATTTAGCTAACTTCCTCTTTCTGTGGTGTTTCTTTTTCCTGTTGCGCAACGGTTTCAGTTTCACTTTGTTCTTCTTCTTTAAGCCCGGATTTAAAGTTCGTAATACTTTTGCCGAGTCCGCGCGCTAACTCGGGTAACTTTTTTGATCCAAACAAGAGTAACACGACTGCTAATATAAGTATCAATTCTAACGCGCCTGGGGGGCCCATATTGCTTCCTCCATATTTTAATGTTTTTTGTGCATTGAAGGATGCACAATTATACTGTAGAATATATTACCACATTAAGCAAATAATTTCACCTTAAAATTTACATTGAGCCATTTTGAAAAACTTAACTATAACGTGAGTTTGATAAATGGTTAGAAATATATCCGTAGATTGGGATGAGCAAGCGAAACCAATGTCTCTTGTAGGAGGCGTTTTCAACGCCGCTACCTTATTCAGTTGGATTTACAGAATCTTCTTACAAAAAATAAAGAGTGAATTATGTCAAAAACTTTACAAACCTAATAAAAAATTGTTGTGTTCTTAAGTAATTTTGTGTAAAATTGGTTAATTTCAAAATTTAAGGAGCAAATTGGATGACACCTGAAGTCGCCTTAGAAACACGGAATCAAATGCTATGCGATGGGTTCTGTGTTGTAGACGATATATTGACAGAGGAATTCTTGCAGGAACTGCATGATGAATCGGAACGACTCATCGCAGGTCACGAGGAACCTGACGAGATGGTTTATCAAGGGCAGCACGTGAATGTACGCGGAGAAGACAATCCGTATATTAAGAGACTGTTGGAGTGGCAGCCGTCACGAGATGCCTTGGAGCAGCTCGGTTTTGGAGATTTCGCCGCATCAGGCGGGATTATTATCTTAACAAAAGAAGCTGGCGGCCCACCACTCTATTGGCATCAAGACTGGATGCGTTGGAACGATCCACTTAGTTGTTCCCCGTGGCCGCAGACCATTTTTCTCAATTACTATCTATCGGATACTACACGTGAAAATGGATGTTTAAAGGTAATTCCGGGTACACATCTCAAACGTATAGATTTGCATGACCAACTTGTACCAGCACATGAACAGGGTGCCCGATTTATTGATGAAGACGATCCTATCATGTTCAGTGACCACCCGGATCAAGTGAATGTGTGTGCCAAAGCGGGTTCATTAGTGATGGCGGATGCGCGTCTCTTACACTCCGCTCACAAAAATTACACTGATAAACGCCGCACCTTGATTCTGGCATGGCACAGCCGACCCAACACCGTTCCTGACTATTGGGATGACGAAATTCCAGAATCGATTGCTAATCGAGATGAAAATGGGAACTATCCCGGTTCGCGTCTTCCAGGAGACTTTTTGAAATGGTAGTATTATACTAATCTTCATGCTGCGTTACATCAAACAGAACATAGTGAGACAAGTATGGAACAACACACACTTCATTACGAAATCTTAAATGTTCACAACCCCGGTGAAACTGGACAACATTGGGACGTGAAAGTGCATGCTACTCCCGAAGAGTTGCAAACATTTGCTGCAACCGGTTACCTCATTCGTGAAAACTCTTTCAAGGAGAAGCACTTCAAAAACTGAGAGACGCGCTTGACCGATTGGAGGAACGAGAATGGGAAAAGCGTGATAATGCAATTGCCTCAAAACGTGGGTGGGGCTTCATTCCGCGTTATCTGATGGATAAAGACGAAACGTTTCTTGAACTCCTGAAATTCCAACCAGTTTTGTCAATCGTACGAGCAATGATGGGACCGCTTGTTCGGCTACGCGGATTGAGTGCACGGATTACTTACCCTGGTGATGACAGGCAGCATCAAACACCATGGCATCAACACATGCGTGTTGTTTCTAATCCGATACCACCATGGTTTTCAAGACCGCACTGTATTGATTGCCTTATCTATCTTGATGATTTAAACGAAGACACTGGCGCAGTTGTTGTTGTCCCCGGTTCTCACGACTGGTTGGACAAGGCAACACCGAGTATTTATGAACCGATAGATGGCGAAGTAGAACTTCAGGTGAAAGCAGGCGGCGCAGTACTGATCCATGGTAATCTCTGGCATCGCGCATTGCCTACGCTACGTTCAAAACGGAGAATGTTAATTTTGGGTTATACGCCAACGTGGTTACGAAGATCACCGCACGGAGGGGATCCACCTGAAGATGGATTGACCCAAGCCTTTCTCAAAGAAGCAGATATGGAGGAACGGATGTTGTTAGGTGTGGGTGGATATTCCTAAGCTAACTTTAACTTATGCGTTTACGTTTATTAAAATATTAATAAGGAGACCTATAATGAAAACGTCTTTTATTTTTCAACTTTTTATGTTAACACTAATACTAACAGTCCCAGTGTTGACTACCCACGCGCGAGGTATCAGTGCTGATGAGCTTATCATCTATTATAGTTTTGACAAGGACACCCTTGAAGATGGAGAGGTCTTGGATGGGTCAGAAAATGAAAATCATGGTGTGATACGTGGTAATCTCAAGATTGTAGAGGGCAAAGTTAACGAGTGTATGGAGTTCCCAGGTGGTGCAGCCAACTATATTGCCGTGCAAAATCACCATTATGCCGATTTATTTCCAGAAATTACACTCGCGGCATGGGTTAAAACCGCTCAAAGAGGTATGATTGCCTCGTGGGATCGAAGTGAATTCTTCCGTTTTGCTGTGGGCGATGACATAGGTGGAAATGCAGCAACAACCTTTGTTGCATTTGATGTTTGTTGTCCTATAAGGGATTGGTGGGGTGAAACTGATGTTGCTGATGACGATTGGCATCATCTTGTTGCAACCTTTGATGACGAAATGAAACGGATATACGTTGATGGTGAATTGGACGTAGAAGCAGTCACAGATACAAACACCAAAATGATTGGAAAGGTAATAACACGTTACGGATTTATCGGCATTGGTTCGGAGGCCGCCGCTTTTGGTGGTGGCGTAGGCCCCAACTGGGCTTTCAATGGGTTGATAGATGAATTCTTTCTGTTTCATAGATCACTTTCTGAAGATGAGGTGGAAAGTCTCTATAAATCCCGTGGAGATCCCTTTGCAGTCGAACCTGTGGACAAGTTGAGCATTACATGGGGAAGGATTAAAAGCAAGAAATAGGAATAGCCCAAATTATCACCTAAAGAGGTATATTGTTATTGGCGTAGAACTTTTAGGCCAATAAATTTCATACGAGATAGGTTTTGTTCAAATCAATCTAATGAACTTCAATTAATGCACCTGTAAAGGTGTCTATAAAATTAAGGAGAATAAAAATGAAAACCACTTTTATTTTTCAACTTTTGACATTAACGCTCATACTAACAGTCCCCGTGCTAATTGCTCAAGCGCAGGGCATCAGTGAAAATAAGCTTATCATCTATTATAGTTTTGACGAGGATAGCCTTGAAGAAGGAGATGTCTTGGATAAGTCAGAAAATGGAAATGATGGTGTGATACGTGGGGATCTTAAGGTTGTAGAGGGCAAAGTTAACGGGTGTATGGAATTCCCAGGTGGCGCAGCCAACTATATTTCGGTGCGAAATCATCATTATGCCGACGTATTTCCGGAACTTAGCCTTGCAGTATGGGTAAAGACGGCTCAAAGAGGCATGATTGCCTCGTGGGATCGGAGTGAATTCTTCCGTTTTGCTGTAGGCGATGATGTAGGAGGGAACGCATCCACCACCTTTGTTGCTTTTGATGTCTGTTGCCCTATAAAGGATTGGTGGGGTGAAACTGATGTTGCTGATGACGAATGGCACCATGTTGTGGCAACCTTTGATGCTGAAATGAAACGGATATACGTTGATGGTGAATTAGATGTAGAGGCAGCCACAGACACAGACAACAAAATGATTGGAAAGGTGATCACACGTTACGGGTTCATCGGAATTGGCTCAGAAGCTCCGGCTTTTAATGGTAACGTTGGTCCGAACTGGGCATTCAATGGCTTGATGGATGAATTTCTAATGTTCCACCGAGTGCTTTCTGCAGAAGAAGTCACACTTCTTGCCAATGCGTCTGGGGATCCATTTACTTCTGTTGAACCTGCGGATAAATTGAGCGTTACATGGGGAAAAATTAAGAGTACACAATAGAATAACCTAAGTTACTACCTGAATAGGTATATCGTTATTGGTGTAGAACTTTTAAGCTATTAGGTATTACCTAAAGTAGGTTTTGTTCAAAACAACCTATGGGACCTTAACCAATGCACCTGTAAGGTGTCTATAATTAAAGGATACCTAAAATGAAAGCTTCTTTTATTTTACGACTCTTGACGCTAATGCTATTTCTAACAGGACCTGTGTTGACTGTCCATGCACGAGGCATCAGCGATAAAGAGTTAGTCATCTATTATAGTTTTGATGCTGCCTCCCTTAAGGGGGAGGATATCTTGGATGGGTCAGGAAATGGGAATGACGGTTTTCTCAACGGTAACAACCTGAAGATTGTAAATGATGGCAAAGTTAACGAATGCATGGAATTTCCTGGTGGGGCAACTGAATATATTGCGGTGCGAAATCTAAATTATACCGAAGGTATACCGGAACTTAGCCTTGCGGTATGGATTAAGACAGCACAAAGAGGTATGATTGCCTCGTGGGATCGTAGTGATTATTTTCGTTTTGCTGCTGGAGATGCTGCAATTGATCATACAGACTTTGTTGCTTTTGATATATGTTGTCCTATAGAGGATTGGCACGGAAAAATAAAAGTTAGCGATGACAAATGGCATCATGTCGCGGCAACTTTTGATGGAGATATGAAACGGATCTATGTTGATGGTAAAGTGGATGTTGAGATTGCCACTGCTACTAATATGATCGGGCCAAAGGCACAACGGTACGGATTCATCGGCATTGGTTCTGAAGCCGCAGAATTTAATGGTAACGCGAGTCCTACATGGACATTCAAAGGTTTGATGGATGAGTTCTTAATGTTCCACCGAGCACTTTCTGGAGATGAAGTGGAAAGTCTCTATAAATCCAATGGAGATCCGTTTGCTGTTGAACCTGCGGATAAATTGAGCATTACATGGGCGCAAATCAAGCACATAAAGTAAAACCAAAACGGGTGATTCAATTGAATCACCCGTTTCTTAATTCTCACTTTTTTAGGCATCACCGTTTTCTACCGCTATTTGTATGCCTGGCCATTCACGCCAAATATCGGTGTAGCCATCATAACCGTTTTTCTCACAATCGACATGACGTAAACGGAAAATCACAGCGTAACGGATGTCGGCAGAGGCATTTGGTGCTGCAGAATGAACAACCTGATGATGTGTCAAAACAACATCTCCTGCCTTTCCAACGATCTGCGTTGGTCCTTGGGGAAGTTCCGGACGTGGCATTCCATTTGCTAAAATCTCATGCCCTTCCTTTTTGAAATAATCGGCAAAAAAACTGTGTGTTTTGGGCCATACCGTGAAGTTACCACTATACGGTTCTGGCACGTCTGCAAGATAAACAACTGCTAATGCAGTAAAACCACGGCGGTAAACGCCTTTTGCCATTCCGTTTGATCCACTTCCTAATCCATCCAGATGTCCGCCAGGTTCCTTCGCATCACGGTCCAGTGGCATTGGAAACCTAAGCGCTATCTGCGCTGAACCTGGGACTTGCACGTTTCCTTCACCTAACAACGATTCAGCAATATTGTGGATAGGCGTTTTACCGAAAATATCCACAATTTGCGGGGCGTTTCGGATTTCGTTGCAATACGATTGTGCCCGAAACTTTTCCAAATCGCCTTCGTGCATCCCCACAGCACCGATAGAATGGTTAATCATTTTACGGGCGGAATCTACCATCAACTTCGGCACTACACCCGGAACCTTGATATATCCATTTTCATAGAATTCTAACTTCTGTTTTTGCGTAAGCATACCTATCCCTCAACCTATATTCTACAATACATCATTAAAGTTTCTATTTAAGACTATCCTTTGATTAAAAGGTTTATCAAAATTCCTACTTCTCACTGTCTACAAAACGTCCGGAATGGAGTCTACGCTGTTTTATCATTTTAACCAATGGTGAAGCAACACCTCTTTATTGCCGGGTTCAACTACTCGTAGCAAAACTTTTCCATTTGTAAGAAAGTCTACTGCCATAAACCCAGTGTGTTGATGCGCGAACAGTGTATTATCCCCATGACTAACCTCTGTTGCCTTTCCACTGGAGGCAAGTCCACTCACAAGTAAGTAATCGGTGACATCTCCTTTTAAAACTTGTAGAGAGTGATCATGTCCAGAAGCGTATATTAAAAGAGATGTCCTTTTTGCAGTCGAAAAAGCGGTGTTGAGTTGTGCCACCATATTTTTGTTGCGTGCGCCGCTGAGGTCTTGATCAGATCTTACCACATACCACCGCGCCAACGGATACAGAGAACCAACAATTGGCACAGGCACCCAAAGCCATTTTTTCGCAACTCTGAGTGGAAAAAGATGTGCTTTCCAGTCGTAGAAACCACCGTGTACCCCGTAACTTTGCAGTGGGTGGTGTCCAAGAACAATAATAGGTAATTCGGTGTCCAATAAGCCTTTGAGTTCTGCTATAACCGTCTCTGGAGATTTTTGCGGTTTTTCGTGTTGATGCAACCACCACTGTGTATCAAGGACAATTACTCGCACAACGGGTGCCAATTTCGGAAGTTCCAGCACAACCGGTCCCGGATAACCACCTTTCGGTAGAAATTTGGGTGACCGAGATAAGGCATCGTTAATATATTTTTCTTGGGCAAGAAGCGCACGATATCCTTTTTCTTTGCCGCCTGCCCAATCGTGATTACCGGGAATAAACAGCCCGTGTGCATTCGTAGATTTAACAACCTCTATTTGTGGATCGAGTCTCGTAGACGCCTCGTGCTGCTTTTCTGCTGTCATGCCATCAGGATACATATTGTCGCCCAAAAAAATGATGCTGGTTTTATCGGACATTTTTTGCGCCCATGCTTTTAGGGTTTTTAGTACCGGTTCATCTGGTTTTGGTTGTCCTCCGTCCCCAAGAAGTAAGATGCGATAGTGAAGTGTGTTTTCCGTTACAATATCCTGTTTCCCGCTGGCAGGTATGTCCGGATGGTAGTAGGGCGAAGTGTGGCTACACCCTGCAATTGTCAGTTGCACTACCTGAACAATTACACCGAGTATAAATATACTCCAAAGGACACGTGAACGTTTGTAAAATTTTGTCATATTTTTTTTTCTCCATTGATAACAACTCACCACAGGGTTATTTAGTTTTAAGAATTATCGGTTAATATGTTTTACTGAGAGTTTATCTTGTAGGTCGGGTAGAGTTTACGAAACCCGACCTACAAGAGGTTATATTGAAATGTGAAAATATAACAGAAAACCGAAAACTAAATAATCCTGAACTCACCAAATTAACTATAGATTTTCAAAAAATGATGTGATACAATAAACCATTGAAGATTTATTGAAACGAGGCGAAATATGAGACGTTTTGGAACTCAAGGACGTGTATATCCAGGAAAGCATTACGTTGTTCCTCGAAGCGAGGAGATTACCGATTTCCTTACACGTGTTAAAGAGGGACGGTATATCGTTCTCTTTGCGCCACGGCAGACTGGCAAGACAACCTTTTTCCGAATGGCACTTGACACACTCACATCTGAGTCCTCAATCTATTTTCCAATTCAACTCAATTTTGAAACGTATAAAAACCTCTCCTCTGCTGATTTTTATGAGGATTTTGGCAAAAGAATATGTAAGGAAATTGAGCGAATACTCCAAAAACGTGGACACGCCCCTTGTAATATTCTAACGCACTTTCTTGAAAACGCTAATATCACAAATCATATTTCAATGATGGAATTTTTTGAACAGTTTTCAAGTGTTCTGCATAGTCAATATAATGACCAAAAAGTCGTTGTGGTTATAGATGAGTTTGATGGAATTCCTCAGGCCGTTCTAAGCGATTTTCTGCATTCACTACGTGCTATCTATTTGTCCGATGAGACGCGTTGTCCTTATAGTGTCGGTATTATCGGAGTCAAAAGTATCGCACAACTTAACTACGACAGGTCCGTTTCCCCATTCAATATCCAAGACGAGTTTCATTTGCCGAACTTTATTTTTGAACAAGTGCAAGAATTATTCACACAGTATACAGGTGAGACAGGACAATCCTTTTCGCCTGAAGTTATCAAAGCACTCCATAAACAGACTGCCGGTCAACCATTCCTCGTGAACCGATTCGCACAGATTCTTACGGAGGAATTGAATATCCCGAAAAACGAATCGATCACAATGGACCACTTTTCAAAAGCACACGTACAACTCATTCGTGAACGAAACACCAACATTGATCATCTGATAACAAATATACGTAGAGATCAGCGATTTGAAACACTTCTCATGAAGATAACTTCTTATGATAAAGGTATAGAATTCAATTTATACGATGAACTCATCAACGAACTTGCTACTTATGGCGTCATTACTGAAGGTATTGATGGTATGTGTGAGATTGTCAATCCGATTTATCAGTACTGCATTATTCAGGCCTTCCAACCTCTATTTAATGGACTTGAAGGGGATTATTTTCCTGAAAATGCAGATACCGATTTTTCAGATTATCTATCGTCTGATGGTAAAATTGAGATGACCCCGCTTCTGGACAACTTTCAGGATTTTATTGCACGTGCAGGATTCAAAATTTTACATGTGCCAGATACTCCGAAAGAGTTTGTTGGACAATATCTCCTCTACGCTTACCTCGACCAGTTTGTTCGAATCGTGCGTGGGGCAATGTATCTTGAAGTCCAAACCGGACGAGGCAGGATAGACCTACTTATCCTCCACAACACACACAAATATATCGTTGAAACGAAGATTTGGGAAAGTGACCGCCGCTATCAGTCCGGCAAACGGCAGCTTGCTGCGTACCTCAAATCAGAAGGTGCTATGGAAGGATATTACGTTGTCTTTGATCATCGCACAGTGCCTGAACCTCGCGTAGAAACAGAGACATTGGACGGTTTTACCATTCGTTGCTACGTTATTCCTGTGATACAAGAACAACCCTCATCTGTTTAATAATGTTCGCCTCTCTCCTCAGGTTTTAATCAATTGCCTGATCCACTCAACAACTTTATCCAATGGAACATTTTCTTGTTCTCTACTTGCCAAATCGCGCACAGCAGCTTTTCCCTCAGTCAATTCATCTGACCCTAAAATGATGGCGTAAGGTATTCCTTTAGCATCGGCATATTTCAACTGCGTGCTGAGTTTAGTCGGACGGAAATAGACCTCTGTTCGGATACCTCCTTGACGCAGTTGTGTAGCCAATTTGAGTGACTCTGTCATTAACTCATCATCAAAAACGGTCATCAGTACTTGCGTCACTGTTTTTCCGACAGTAGACGGAAACATATCAAACTCTTCCATTACATCAATAATTCGCTCAATGCCGAAACTTGTCCCTGTTGCAGGAAAACTCTGTTTGCTAAAACTCCCGATGAGTTCATCGTATCTGCCACCACCAGTGATGCTGCCGATCTTCGGTTCTTCAACAACTGTTTCATAAATCGGTCCGGTGTAGTATTCCAAGCCTCGCACCATAGCAACGTTCACTTTATAACATTCTTCAGGAACCCCAAGCGTAGTAAGAAAACCGATTAATGCTTTCAAGTCAGCAGTGCCTTCACGAGCAATCTCCAAATCACCAAGTTGTTGACCGAGTTCACTGAGCACCGTCGCCGCATCACCATCAATCTGTAGCAATGCAAGCAATTTTTCAATAACATCTTCCGGTATCTCGTTTTCCCTTAATTCTGCGGTAACACCTTCTAACCCGATCTTATCCAATTTATCAATAGAACGATAAAGTCCACCAAGTTGTGCAGCCGGAACACCTGCAAACTGCCCAATCCCTGTAATCAGTTTTCTATCGTTGATATTAATTTGAAATTGTTTGAAACCGAGGCGTGAGAGGACTTGATAAATTAGATTAACATTTTCCGCGTCCGCTAACATACTATCACTTCCGACGGTGTCTGCATCACACTGAAAAAATTGACGGTAACGTCCTTTTTGCGGACGTTCCGCGCGCCACACAGGATCAATTTGGTAGCGCTTAAATGGTTTTGGCAGTTGTGGATACATTGCGACTACTCGGCAGAGCGGCACAGAAAGGTCGTAGCGGAGTGAAATATCCTCCTTGCCGCCGGTGTGCCCCGCCTGATAAATCAGTTTTTCTGCATCTGGCCCATATTTACCTGTAAGCACTTCAGATAATTCAAGCGCAGGGGTCTGTAACGGTTCAAAACCAAACTCCTCAAACACGTCGCGAATGACATTTATAACATATTGCCTGCGAATCATCTGTTCAGGTAAAATGTCTCGCATGCCACGGGGAACGCGCGGTTTAATAAAGGTTGCCATAAGTTCTGCTCCTTAAATGTGTCCGGGAAGTGCTTGACTTCTCCGTCTCCGTAATCCCTTCTCTAAGGTCTGCTTCAGTTCATCAATTTTTTCGCGCTTCCATGAGTCCTTAAGTGATTTCGGGTTCGCGATCAACGTGGATTCAGATTCTCGCAGTACTTCAATTATTTTAAGGTGGTTTGCCTTGAGCGTGCGCGCTGAACTGCAATTATCAATGATAGCATCGGCTTCTTCGGGTGGTTTTCCTTCTGTTGCCCCAAAAGAAAGCATAAGGGTGATAGGTGACTGGTAAGTGCCAAGCGTGTTCAACCGTTTCCACGGGGTTAATATGGCAGGTGCCACGCGGTTTTCCGTCTTTTCAAGAATATATTTCTCCGCTATGTTCAAATATTCTGTAGAAATTCGGATATTTCTATCTGCGAGATTCACTAAATCCATGAACGTATCAATGTCGTTCCTCTCTTCTCGAACTGCTAAAACGATACTAACATATCCATAGTCCAATGGCAGAATCTCCTCAACATCCGCGTCAGTCTCTTCCACCCAATCTTGTCCCGTGATTCCCAAATCATAGAAATCGTCCATCCCGACATAAACAGGTATCTCTTGGGGCCGAGAAATCTTTATCTGAAATTCACTATCGTTCTGAAAAGTAGCACGATAGGATCGGTCAGTAGACTTGTAACCGTTCATTTCGTAGCCTGCACGCTGAAAAGTTTCAAGTGTTTCAGACTGTATAGTCCCTTTTGGTAAAAGTAGATTCAGCATCCTTTCTGTTTGCATAATTAGTCTCCCTCAATTTAAGGTATAGGATAGTTTCTGTATCCGCCTACATCCATCTAAAGGTCTTTGACGGTGACTACCTCCGTGTCTCCAGTTTTTAAATTAATGCGCTGCATCGGTTGATCTTGGGTTAAGTTAATCACAAAATCGTAATTTGCTTCAGTAGCATATTCATGTTGTTTTTGAAGGTTTTGCCCCATCAAATCTATCTCCACAGTTTTGCCTGAACATCTTAATGTTTCAGCAAGACGTTGCGCTTCAGGTATAAGATCAGCAGATGTTGTTGCGATAAAGTAATCCTTTTTTGCTTGAACGGGTTCGTTATGTGTTTCAGTAAATGCCTCCATAAGCACATCAAATTGGAATGCAAAACCTGCCCCCGGAAGCGATGGTCCACCAAAACTTTCTATCAACCTGTCGTATCTTCCGCCACCGCAGATAGACAAATTCTTATCAAGTAATTCAATCTGAAAAACCGTCCCCGTATAAAAATCGAATCCGCGTGTAATACCTAAATTAATTTCAAAGTCAGTAATTCCGTGATTTTCTAAGCATTCGCAAAGTGCCAGCATCTCGTTGTGCGCCTCTTGTGCGGTATCGCCAGGTAACGCTTCCCACGTTTCCATGACAGAGTCCTTATCACCACTGATCTTTGAAACGTCAATACAACGCTGCGCGACCTCCTCTGAGATATTAAAATATCGGTGCCATCTTGCTTTGTAAGTTTCCTCAGCAATCATTGGCAGCTTCTCTGTCCACACAGAGGTGTTATTCTCCGTTAATTCTTGAATTGCCGCGAGATCAATCTTGTGGTCACCTTGGTAATCAACCCCCTGGGAACGCCGCAGATGATTCAGTTCATCGCGGAGCGTTTCCATATCCAAAAGTTGGCTTTCCACACGGAGCCGAGAAAGATGATCAATGTCCAATATCACTTCACTATGATCTTTCGGATCAAGAGCGATTTGTTTAAAAATTTCACGGAAAACACCTGTATTACCGATTTTTAATTTTTTCTGTGAAATATTCAGTTTTTCAAGAATTCTTATAGGAATTGTAATAATCTCTGCGTCTGCGAGTGCCGATGCGGGACCGATCAGTTCAACTCCTGCCTGTCGAAATTCACGCTGCACTTCTGGATTGTCGGTTTTCGGTTCCTGACGCACACATTGTCCGATGTAGTAAAGTTTATAAGGATAAGAGATATGTTGTAAATCTCCATTCGCAATAATTCTACAAACAGGTGCAGTAAGTTCAGGTCTCAGGGCATAATCTACCCGATCTGGACCAACAAACGTAAACATTTTGTGACGTATCTCTTCGCCGGATTGTGCGGATAACAGTGCGAAAGATTCAAACAGTGGCGTCTGAATTTGTGCATATCCGTAACTTTCATAAGTTTCACGCACAATATTTTCAACAAAGTTTCGCTGAACCATCTGTTCAGGTAGAAAATCGTTCGTTCCGGCGGGTTTGGTAAACTTTTCCATAGGCGCTTCTCCTAATAAAATGTGATCGGATCCCTATCCGTTTTCACAAGACATCTCATAAACAAAAAACCCCGTAAACAGATAACTCCTTAATCTCAACGCACGACAAGTCGGCATTGAGGAGAGCGGTTAGTTTACTGGGGTTCAAGCAAGACCGCCTTGCTTTGTGTCCACTATGATATATGAAGTAACATCACATCATTCTAATCCGCCCTACTCAGGAATGGATTGAATGATGATGGGTGCGAAAAAATAACATTAGCATCTTAGGGTAAAATTAATTTCTATTATATTATACTTTAATCTGAGGGCATAAGTCAAATTTTTTAATATTTTTGACGTGAGCTCGGTATAAGCAACTATCGGAATCGGCAGAAAACACGTCCTAAAACCGTTGTTATTCTGTATGCTTAATAATCCGGGTTTTTAGAGTTGGATATGACTTAAATAGGTCGTATTTAACCTTTGAAGCCAGTCCTAATAAAGAACCGTAGCATATTACAAAATTCTATCATTTCCGATTGACTCTAAATACTCTAAAACTTTTGAAACCTTATTACAACGTAAATTCGGAGAAAAGATATGAAGTCCTTCATGTCTTTAGGGTTATTTAGTTTTAAGAATTATCAACTGATGAATGTTACTGATAGTTATATAGGAATGTGAAAAATATAGCAGAAAATCTAAAACTAAATAACCCTGTCATGTCTTTTATACCGAACTCACGTTATATCTACCATAAATACCTTAGTGTCTCAACTATTTACCTTGACATTTTTCTGGAAAAATGAGAAACTTTAAAAAAGTTAAATGCAAATTCGGAGAACGCAATGGGATTTCCAGTTTACGACTACCGCATAGATGTACGAAACGTTCTGGTAACGCCGCAGATTCGCTCACGTTTCTTAAGGATGGAACCTGGGCAGAGTGCTCAACTGCATAGCCATGACCTTGGACATGAAATCTTCCTGATTTTAGAAGGACGCGTCGAATTTGAAATTGACGGTGAAACCGAGGAATTGGGACCTGGACAGATGTGTGTCGCTTTAGCTGACCAGCCGCACAAGGTGCGTGTGCTCGGTGATCAACCGATGACGATGTATCTGTCTGTTACGCCGCATATCCACCCGACACATACGCCACGAACAGCAGATGGCGAACGACTACCACACAATTTTGCCCCCGCAAGTGCTTATGATGTAGAACCGGATATGGAAGTATCTGTGTCGAAATTGGTTACGCATCAGATAAACGCGGCGCAGCGACTTGCGGAACTGACTCGTACGTGTACGGCAGTTCAGGAGGAGATGGGAAACCAACTCAAGACTGCTTTGACAGAAGGAGATGAACAGGCTGCGGTTGACGCTCGCAAGGCGATGTGGGAGGCTCTTTATCCAGTTTACAAAGCTGTTTCAGAATTAGGTGATGTGTGGAATCAACTTGCCCCTCGTGCGTCTCAATAAGAGGTGTTTTTTAATTTGCGTTAATTCTGTTATTTGTAGTATAATTAAAAATAGATCGTTCTAATTTACCCAAATTGTTCTATTTGAAATCTAATTTGGCTTGACAACGTTTTTACGTTAGTATAAACTTATCTGTTAAATGTATAACTACGTTTGAGCGGTTCGCCTTGTGCATAGAGTGGTGGTCTGTTGATACGAATGATGCCTCTTTGGTTTCTTGTGAAACCCTACCTCAAACGAAAAATTAAACTTGTACCGAAAGGTAGAGTAAACGTCACAATATAGTAAATGAATTTAGTAAGGAGTGTTTATATGAATAATCAGCTTTTTAACAGGAAAATGTTGTTTTCCTTGATGGCTGTTGTAATGTGTTTGGGATGGACAGCGATGAGTTACGGTGCAATCACCGTTTCTGTTGATCCCGCTACAATTGATTCCCCTGCGGTTGGGGAACAACTGACCGTGAATATTAATATTGCAGGTGGCGCAGGTGTTGCCGGTTACCAAGTAGACGTAAATTTTGATTCAACTGCGCTCAGTTACGTTTCAAGTTCAAATGGATCTTATCTACCTGCGGGTGCTTTTGCGTTACCAGCTAAAGTGTCCGACTCAGGGAATAGCGTCACTCTCGGAGCAACTGCTATTGGTGGAACTTCAGATGGTGATGGCACACTTGCTACGGTAACGTTTCAGGTAGTTGAAGTAAAAGCGTCTTCTATCACGTTGTCAGGTGTTCTTATTTCTGATGCCGCTGCTCAGACTTTGGAAGTTACAACTGCAGATGGTTCGGTTACTGTTCCAACTGCGGAAGAAGACACGGATACAGACACAGATACGGATACTGACACAGATACGGATACGGATACTGACACCGACACGGATACTGACACAGATACCGATACAGACACCGACACGGATACTGACACGGATACTGACACAGATACCGATACCGACACGGATACTGACACAGATACCGATACAGACACCGACACGGATACTGACACGGACACGGATACTGACACGGACACAGATACAGACACGGATACCGATACAGACACCGACACGGATACTGACACGGATACCGACACCGATATGGACACTGGAGACATGGACACTCCCGTTGGTCCTGCAAGCACAATGTTCAAGATTACCTTGACCAACCTCACTACAGGTGAACCGGGTATGGGTGGACAAATCTTCTCACCACCGATCTTTGCAACACATACTGCTGGTGTCAAAGTCTACGAAGTTGGTCAACCTGCCAGTCAAGCACTTGTTCTCCTTGCTGAAAATGGAGATACTTCAGGACTCGCCGCACTTGCGGCCGCTGCAGGCGCAAACGTTGAGGCACTAAAACCCCCAGAGGGGTTTGTTGTCCCCGGTGCATCTGTTTCCGTAGTGCTAACAGCCGATGCGATGAACTCTGCGCTCTCTCTCGCTACAATGTTGGTTTCAACAAATGACGCATTTATCGGGGTTGCTGACTTAGCCCTCTTTGATGAAGCGGGTATGCCTGTTTCAGCAACATTGGAACTGAGGTCTTATGACGCAGGTAGCGAACAAAATACTGAACGGGCCTCTGATATTCCCGGCCCAGTCGGTTTAGGACCTGAGGATGATCCAGAAGGCAGTAATGCGCGCGTTCCCACAGAAGGTGGCGTAATCACACCGCACGCGGGTATCCTTGACGTTGGGCAAGTCGGCGAAGCGTTTGCTTGGACAGAACCGACAGCGATGCTAACGATAGAAACTTATGTGCCAGAACCGGATCCAGAACCCGTTGTCCCACCACCACCACTTCCCACTTATGATGTCACGCTTGCAAAGGGATTGAACATGATCTCTGTCCCACTGATGCCGACAGAACCCTATACGGCGCAATCTCTTGCCGACATGTTAAGTGCAACAGTTGTGATCAAACTTAATGCGGCAACACAAGAGTTTGTAGGATATGTTGCTGGTGCTGAAGGTGGCTATGATTTCGGTATTGAAGGTGGAAAAGGATATATTGTCAATACACCTATGGGTGGAACGGCAACATTTGAAGGTACAGCGTGGGCAAACCCACCAGCTGAAATGGAAATGGATGCTGAAATGGAAATAATGGCTTCAGGAGAAGCTGCTGCTGCACCAAAACTTTCCACTTCTAAAGGTGCATGGGCGTTTGTCATTTCAAGCGACTTGCAAGATATGCAAGCGGGTACGTCTTACACTGTGGTTGCCAAAAACCTCCGCACAGGCGTTGTCACCACTCAGAAAGTTGACAACGATAAAGGATATGGCGCTGCTGTTTGGGCAGACTTGAATTATAAGGATGTCGTTGAAGCTGGTGATAAAGTTGAGATCGCACTTATTGACGAAAACGGCACAGTTGTGTCCGGCCCGTTTGAACGCACAGTCCAAACTTCGGATATTAACAATGCATTTCTGAGCGTGCAGATGCGCGTTGGCGATGTGCGTCCGAAAGAAACGATTCTGGGTCAGAACTTCCCGAACCCATTCAACCCTGAAACTTGGATACCTTATCAACTGAGTCGCGATTCCAACGTAGCGATTCAGATTTATAATGTTTCTGGTCATACGGTTCGGACGCTAAACTTAGGCCATAAGTCAATAGGTTCATATATGACATCTTCGACTGCGGCTTATTGGGATGGCAAAAATGAAGCAGGTGAACATGTTTCGAGTGGTATCTATTTCTATGCTCTCCAAACAGCGAATTTCACTGCTACCCGTAGAATGGTCATTCTTAAGTAAGTTTAGCAACTAAAACGCAATAACAAAAAACGCCCCGACTGCCGGTTTTCCGACCGCGAATCAACTTGATTAGCGTCGGCGGCGGGGCGTTTTTTCGCGTATATGTGAAGGAGGCTTTTTTGAATAATATGAAAAACACCTTTTCTATTTGTGCAGTATTCTTGCTTCTTTTCGTAGCAAATAGTGGTAGTGTATTTGCTTTTTCGGGGGCACCGCCAGATGAAAAGACAGGTGCCCCCAATGAAGGTAACTGCACACAGTGCCATGCTGGTAATGTTCTTAACGCCGCTGGTGGCTCATTGATGTTGACAGTGCCTGATACCTATTTACCGGGTGAAGTGTATGATATTGTTGTCAATTTATCGCGTGCCGGACAGAGCAAATGGGGATTTGAGATGACCGCGCTGAATAGCAATAACGCGCGCGCCGGTACTTTTGCTACCGGGGATGCAAATACACAGCTATCAGAAGCAAATAGTAGGCAATACATTAAACATACTTTTGCAGGAACAGCGAGTGGCAAAAAAGATACAAACAGTTGGACATTTAAATGGACTGCCCCATCTACCAATGTGGGACCGATTACGTTCTATGCAGCGGGAAATGCTGCAAATGCCGATTTTAGTTCTGCGGGTGATTATATCTATAAACAAGAAGCAACATCAGACGTGCCTCCGGTTTACGGCGTTACGTTAGCAGGTGTAGGCGCGTTGACTAAGAGAACAACCGATGCAAGTGCAGGTGTTACTTATACGCTTCGTGTAACGAACACAGGTAATATAGATGATGTGATTCGCTTGTCATCATCAGGTAGTGTGAATGCGAGACTAAGTCGAACATCTGTATCGCTTGCCGCGGGTGCTTCAACAAACGTAACATTGACGGTTCCCGGGACCGCTTTAACGACTGCGGGTAATTATGCGGTGAAAGTCACAGCAACATCGCAAGGAGATAGGACAAAAACTGCTGAGGTTACAACAACGACCACTATACTTCCTGTATATAGTGTGACGTTGGTTGGAGTTGGGAACTTGACAACCGAAACAACGGATGCGAGTGCGGGTGTCAGTTATACGCTTCGCGTAACAAACAGTGGCAACACAAATGATACGATTCGTTTAGCAACGTCAGGTGATGCTACTGCTACAGTAAGTCCGACTTCTGTATCCCTTAACCAGGGTGCTTCACACACAGTGACATTAAGGATTTCTGGTGCTGCTCTCGCTAAAGCGGATGATTATGCGGTGAAGGTCACAGCAACATCGCAAGGCGATAGGACAAAAACTGCTGAAATCACGACAACGACCACTATACTTCCTGTATATAGTGTGACGTTGGTTGGAGTTGGGAACTTGACAACCGAAACAACGGATGCAAGCACGGGTGTCAGCTATACGTTCAATGTTACAAATACAGGGAATACAGATGATGTGATCAATTTAGGCACTTCAGATGATGACGTTAACTTAAGTCAGACCTCTGTCCCGCTTGCTTCTGGAGCTTCTACGAGCGTAACTTTAACGATTCCGAGTGATGCTTTAGCAACCGCAGGCGAGTATGTGGTTAAAGTCACGGCTACCTCACAAGGAGACAACACGAAATCCGTTGAAGTATCAACGACAACGACTGTTCTACCGGTTTACGGTGTTACATTAACAGGTAGCTACCTAACAAAGCAAACTAAATTTGCGAGTGGGGGTGTCAGTTATGCTCTACAAGTCACAAACACCGGCAATATAGAAGATACAATAGTGCTTGGTTCATCCGCGGAAGTAGGAATTGGAGGGAGTGTTCTCGGGTTGTTCAGAAAATCTAAAGATGAAGACCTTTCAACCAGCCAGAGTCAGTTGAAGATTACGCTTGCTCCTGGTGATTCTACTGAAGTTATATTTACCGCAAAGGGCGATCTCCTTACAAAATCGGGTGAATACAAAATCAAAGTGACAGCGACTTCGCAAGGGGATAGCACAAAAACTGCTGAAATCACGACTTCCACCACTATTTTACCCGTTTATGGTGTAACGTTGGTAGGTGTAGGCGATTTGACAACCGAAACATCTGATGTTGCGGAAGGTGTCAGTTATACGCTCACGGTTACGAACACCGGCAACACGGATGACACAATCAATTTGGCAACTTTAGGTGATGTCACTACCACATTAAGTAATGCCTCTGTATTGCTTGCATCAGGTGCTTCAAGCAACGTGACATTGACTATTTCCAGTGATGCGCTTGCGACTGCTGGTGATTACAAAGTTAAGGTTACTGCTACTTCACAAGGTGATAGCACAAAGACTGCAGAGGTTACAACAACCACAACTATTCTACCTGTCTATGGCGTTACATTAGTAGGTGTAAGAGATGCAGATGTAGAGGGTGTTAGTTATACACTCACAGTTAAAAACACTGGCAACACGGATGACGTTATAGATTTAACCACGTCAGACGATGCTGTTACCTTGAGTCAGACCTCTGTACCGCTTGCGTCGGGTACTTCTGCTGATGTGGCATTGACTATTTCCGCTGATGCGCTCACGGCTGCCGGGGATTTTGAAGTCAAAGTCACTGTTACTTCACAAGGTGATAGCACACAAACCGCAGAAATCACTTTAACAATCACTACCGCTCCGGTCTACGGTGTAATGTTACAAGGTAAAGGCGAGCTGGAAGGCACAACGATGGACATCCTTGCAGGTGTCAGTTATACACTTACTGTAACAAACACCGGCAATACAGATGATACGATAGTGCTTGGTTCTTCTGCTGAGGTTGGAATTGAAGGTAGTGTTCTCGGATCGTTCCGTGAATCTGATGATCAAGTGCCGATGGGACAGTTAGAGCTTGCACTTGCTCCTGGTGCTTCTACTGAAGTAATATTTACAGCGAAGGGTGATTTCTTCACGAAATCGGGTGAATATGAAATCAAAGTTACGGCAACTTCAAAAGGCGATAGCACAAAAACGGCTGAAATCACTACTAAAACTACGGTTGCCCCGGTCTACGGTGTAATGTTACAAAGCAAAGGCGAACTGGAAGGCGCAACGATGGATATCCTTGCGGGGGTCAGTTATACCCTGACTGTAACAAACACCGGAAACACAGATGATACGATAGTGCTTGGTTCTTTTGCTGAGGTTGGGATTGAAGGTAGCGTTCTCGGATCGTTCCGTGAATCTATTGATCAAGAACTCGCAATGGGGCAGTTAGAGCTTGCACTTGCTCCCGGTGCTTCTGCTGAGGTTATATTTACTGCAGCTGGTGATTTCTTCACGAAACTGGGTGAATACGAAATCAAAGTGACCGCTACATCGCAAGGCGATAGCACAAAAACGGCTGAAATCATTACCAAAACTACGATAGCCCCTGTGCCATGGGATGTCAATGCCGATGGCACGGTAAATATCTTGGATTTGGTTCAGGTTGCCAATCAATTTGGTGAATCTGGCGAAGGACTCGCTGGCGATGTGAACAAGGATGGTCAAGTGAATGTTCTTGACCTTGTTCAGGTAGCCTCCTATTTCGGTAAGTCCCAAGTGGAGATTGTCCAAGCAAATCAGTAGTTTCAATTTAGTAATAATCCGATAGGCGCGCTTCTTAGCGTGCCTATCCTTATGGAGAAGAAAATGGCGTCAAATTATCGGGTCGGAATTATCGGATGTGGTGGCATTGCTAATGCCCACGCTCGCGGTTATGAGGGTGTTGAACAAACAGAAATTGTGGCACTTGCCGATCCTGTTCAAGCTGCTCTCGACAAATTTGCAAACACCTATGATGTGTCCAAGGAAAACTGTTATTTGGATCCGAGAGAGATGTTGGATAACGAAGACCTTGACATTGTGAGTGTTGCGACATGGCACAAACTTCACGCACCGATGACAATTGCGGCATGTGCCCGAAGCCCGAAAGCTGTTCTTTGCGAAAAACCGATGGGCGTTAGTCTTGGTGAATGTGATGAGATGCTAATCGCTGCGAGCCGAAACAGTGTTAAGGTTGTAATCGGTCATCAACGTCGATTTAATTCCGCATGGACAGATGCACGTAATCTCATTGCTGAAGGTGCTATCGGTGAACCGCGCCAGATTGTCTGCCACGGTGGACAAGGACTGCTAAATGACTGTTCACACCTATTTGATATGATGCGATATGTGCTTAGTGATCCCGCTCCGCAATGGGTGATTGGCAATGTTGAGCGCAAAACAGAACGTTATGAACGTGATATTCAGATTGAAGACCGTAGTGCAGGGATTGTGGGGTTTTCAAACGGGTGCATCGGTATGTTGCTACAGGAGATTGGTAGACCTAACTATCAAGGCGGTATTGTCTACGGAACAGACGGCATCGCAGACGTAACAGAAGGACGCGTTCGTCTCCTCAACAATAAGACCGCAGATTGGGAAGAACGTCCATCTGATGGGACAAATCAGCACGTCGCACAAGCACAGGAATTAGTTGAATGGCTTGAGGGTGGAGCGGAACACCGCGGGGAAGCGAAACACGGTCGTGCTGCCATTGAAATTATCATGGCGATCTATGAGTCAGCGCGTATGCACGAAGTAGTACAGTTACCGCTGCGAACACATGCAAACCCGCTCGATTTAATGATTGAAAACGGTGACTTACCAATTGAACGACCTGGTAGATATGACATCCGTGCCTTTTTGTTACACGGGGAATCCATGAAACCGAAGTCACAGTAATTTTCTTTGAGCATTAGAAATCTATGCAGATTACACAAGGCATCAGTGTTGGCTTAGCAGCACTCAGACGTAACAAGTTGCGTTCGGTGCTTACAACGTTGGGAATTATCATCGGCATTGCGGCTGTTGTTGCAGTTGTCTCCGTTGGTGGTGGTGCCGAACACCTTATTTTAATAGAATTAGAGCGGGTTGGTGGTGCGGGTATGATCGTCTGCTTCCGGAAGGAACATATTCGTAAAGCGGACGGTTCATACACCGAAAATAAGCATCCGGAATATATTGAATATCAAGACCTCGCCTTCATTCTTGAAAATTGTCCATCTCTTAAAACTGCTGCTGCACAATCCGGTATGGTGCACCGTGTATCATACCGGCACGTCAATCAATCACTCCAAGTGCATGGTGTTACCCCTTATTTTCAAGATGTCAATAACTGGCACGTTGAAACAGGGCGATTTTTTACCGAGTACGACATGGAACGCGGTGACCCCATCTGTGTGATCGGTTCTGAAGTGCATAAAGATTTTTTTGAGATGCAAGATCCGATTGGGCGTGAGTTGAGAATAGCCAGGAAACGTTTCACCGTTGTCGGAGTCATGGAAGCAAAAGGTAATAAAATGGCGAGCGAGGGTTGGGATAATCGTGTAATTATACCGCTCTCTACAATGGGGACCCATTTTATCGGAAAACGGAAAGGCTGGATCATGCTGTTTGCGCAAGCGGAAAGTTATGAAAAAGTTGAGCAGGCTGTCGCCGAGATCAAAGTTGCCTTTAGACAACAACACGGTGACGAAAAATACTTTGATTTTTTCACCGCTAAGGAGGTTATAAAGCAGGTAGGGAATGTCAGCCGGATTGTTCAGGTACTCCTTGGTGCTGTTGCCAGTATTGCGCTATTCGTTGGTGGTATCGGCATAATGAATATCATGTTAGTTTCTGTAACAGAGAGAACCCGAGAAATCGGTTTACGCAAGTCCATCGGAGCAAGACGCACCGACATCCTCATACAATTTTTGATTGAATCGATCGTTTTAAGCGTATGTGGTGGTCTTATCGGTATTTTTATCGGTAGTGCACTTGCTACCGGCTCAGGTTGGGTTATCTCAAACTTCATGATTAAAGATGCAACATGGCCTGCCGTTGTATCTGTTCAGGCAGCAGTGGTTGCATTTTGTGTTTCTGCGTTCATTGGTGTATTTTTTGGAATTTATCCAGCAAACAAGGCTGCAAGTCTCACTCCTACAGAAGCACTGCGCCATGATTAAGCACTTGTTCTTAGTAGTGTTCTCTTTGTAGAGGAACTCCGATTCCCGACTATCATTATGTTTTGTCGCGAGCTGGCTCTCGCTTCTACAAGAAGAGGTTTTATAAAAAAAGAAATTATTGGAAAATTGAATGCCTCTGGAGAATGTTGTTTAATAGATAGGTTTATGATATATTAAGCAATATTCTCAAAAATCGTGACCTTTATCCCTGAACTAAAGTAACATCTATCTAAAAGAGAAAGTTGCAATTAAGAGCGACTTATAGGAGGAAACATGTTTTTGGTAAAGCAGTATCTGAATTACATGCTCGCTACATTTGCTATTATCGTGCTAAGTTTCGCTATGATAGGGACAGGTGAAGCGAAATTTGATAAAAACACAATTCAAGGAATGTGGACCTTTGAAGAAGGAAAAGGTGAAACCGTTAAAGATCTTTCTGGAAAAGGTAGCGATGGTGAGTTTGTTGGTGAAATCAAATGGGTAGATGCCAAATTCGGTGGAGGTATAGAATTTAGCGGTGTTGCGGCACAAAACTATGTTCGTATCGGGAAGGAAGGTGAACCTGCTACTTTGGCAGCTTTAAATTTTAAGGACTCCAAAGGTTTTTCAATCCATGCCTGGGTATTTGCAACGGTGCCACCCGACGGCAAATGTGTTATATGGAAAGGGAAAGGATGTTCCAGTTGGTCGCAATTTTTACTTGGCACCGGTGCCCATGAAAATGTCGGAGGAAGAATTAACCGCGCATCGTTTCATTTTCGTACGAGGAGCGCACCCGAGAGATTTGAAGCACTCGGTGAGCCACTTCCCGTGAAAGAGTGGGTCCATCTTGTTGGTGTATGGGATGGAACGAAAATTCATGTCTATGTTAATGGTGAACTACAGGGCAGTGCAGACGCAGTGGGACAGCCTTGGGATTCTTTTGAAGCGGTTTACATCGGGGCAGATGCAGGTTGTAATGAACCTAAGGGCAGGTGTCATTGGGGCGGAATCATTGATGAGATTGTCATCTTTAATGTGCCACTCTCCGAGGATGAAATTAAATCACTCGGCAATGGAATTGAAGGTGTTTTTGCTGTTGATGCTGGTGGAAAAATCACTACCACATGGGGTAAACTTAAATCATCAAAATAGGATAGTATTTAAAGTAATACCATTTCCAAAATATTTTATTTGTAGGAGCGATCTCCGAATCGCGACCCGTTTGTCGTTGGAAATCGCAGTTCCCTCCTACAGCATTGAAAGTGCGATGTCTATCAATACAAGATGGACATCGCATTTTTTATTATCTGTAAGATGGAAAAAGTGAAGTGACATTCTCAGTGAAAATCTAATTTATAGATCAAATTAACTGCCTTATTATCACAGAAAAGCAAACGTAAATCACTTGACGAATTTAATCGTTTATGTTAAACTGTATTTAATTATATAGAATCGCATCCGACAAATGAGTATGTTACTTCGGATGCCCAAATTAAAGGAGAATTTAGAATGCTTATCAAGGCTATAAAAGTCATCTGTATCCTCAGTCTATTATTTACCGCTATGTGGTATATAAACACAGCTGATGCAAAACTTGATGAAAAAACAATTGCAGGAATGTGGACGTTTGAAGAGGGTAAAGGTGAAGAGGTCAAAGACCTTTCTGGTAATGGTAGCGATGGCGTGTTTGTTGGCGATATCAAATGGGCAAAAGGTAAATTCGGTGATGGATTAGAGTTCAGCGGTGCAGCCGCACGAAATTTCGTTCGAATTGGAACGAAGGGTAATGCTGACTCCTTGGCATCTTTAGATTTTAAGGAATCTAAAGGCTTCTCAATTCACGCATGGGTTTATGCTGCGGCAGCCCCAACTGGCAAATGTGTTATATGGAAAGGACTTGGATGTTCAACGTGGTCACAGTACCTACTTGGAACTGGGGCACATGAAAATGGTGAAAACCATACACAAGCAACATTCCACATTCGTCCCAGTAATGGTGGAGGAAAACAAGAAGTCCGCGGAAGCGAGCTTCCAGTTCAGGAATGGGTCCACCTTGTCGGGGTCTGGGATGGTGGAAAACTTCATATCTACGTTAACGGTGAACTAGATAATAGCGCAGACGCAGCTGGTCCGCCGTGGGCATGTGTTGAAGAGGTTTACATAGGGGCAGACCCGGGTTGTGGTAACGGGAACGGGCGATGTCACTGGAATGGTATCATTGACGAGATTGCTATCTTCAACGTCGCACTTTCTGAAGATGAAGTTAAATCCCTTGGTAGTGGAATTGAAGGCGCATTAGATGTTGATGCCGCTGGAAAAACCACGACAACCTGGGGTAAACTCAAAGCCACTAAATAGGAACCTCTTGAATGTACACTGCCTATACCAAGTACGTAGTGTTTTGAAAATGCGATGTCTGTGAAAACGCAGTGGGCATCGCATTTTTTATAGAGACCTGTAGTGTGTCAAAATGGGTGAATATAGTCAAAACTACACAATATCCGAGAAAGTGTAGGAAAATATAAGCCTTATGCAACCAATTCAAAAGGCGATTATTCCGATCGCTGGATACGGAACACGTCTCTTCCCCGCAACGAAAGCCGTACCAAAAGCGCTTTTCCCTATTATCGCGCAGGACGGTCTCGCAAAACCGATCATTCAATTGATTATTGAAGAAGCGTTAACGGCTGGCGTGGAAGAGGTGTGTCTCGTTGCACAACCGCACCAAGTCGAACCGATTACGGACTATTTTTCCGGCAACGTTCCAGACGCTATTCGTGAAAAGCCGGAACTCACTGTGCAAGCTGACAGATTGACTGAAATCGGTGATCGGCTACAATTCGCAATTCAGGCAGAACCGCAAGGATTCGGACACGCCATCTATTGTGCAAAGGATTTTGCGGCAGACGAACCCGTTATGATCCTGCTCGGAGACCACCTCTATATTTCAGAGATAGATGTCTCTTGTGCAAAACAGTTGGTAGATGTCTATGCAGAAGTTGGAAAATCTGTGACAAGCCTTGATGTATGTGATGAAGCCGAACTCTCTGTGAACGGCATTGTGCAAGGGAGTCCCATTCCCGACAATCCAAACATTTTCAAATTAGCACGAATTGCAGAAAAACCTTCGGTAGACTATGCACGAGAACACATGCGTGTTGGAGGTATATGGGATACCCAAGAAACGCATAAATATCTCTGCCACTTTGGGATTGACCTGCTCACACCCCTTCTATTTGATATATTGGATTACAACTATCGGAACAAAATTTTGACGCACGGTGAGATTCAACTTCGCGACGCAATGGCTGAAATGGTCCGACAAGAAGGCATGTATGGCTATCGGGTAGCAGGTACACGTTACGACACAGGCAACCCACAAGAGTTGTTAAAGACTACTTATGCCTTTGGATTGCATGGTCCCTATCAAATACCTTAATCTAACATTTCTGGAGAATAGAATGTGTCGCGATTCGGAGATCGCTCCTACAAGACAAATTTAGTCTAACGTTTCTCCTACTTCTAATTCAACAATTTCTATATCCTGAGACGCTGTCAATTTACGGAATTCTTCAACCGTTCCCGTCAACAATGGAAAAGTACCGTAATGCATGGGCAAAATCGCTGGCACATTGAGCAATTGCACTGCATAAGCGGCTTCACGCGGTCCCATCGTAAAATGGTCGCCGATAGGAAGTAGTGCCAAATCTGGTTGATATATCTCTCCGATTATTTGCATATCGCCAAACACATTTGTATCGCCAGCGTGGTATATTTTATAACCGTTTGCAAATTCAAGTACAAACCCCGCAGGTTCCCCCAAATATATAATAGTCCCATCTTCTTCTGTGAAACTACTGCTATGGTTTGCAGTTACCATCGTTACTTTTACCCCGCCGACTGTGACCGTGCCTCCTTTATTGAAACCTATCGTGTTTTCAACGCCTTGGTTGTCAAGCCATTTTGCTATTTCAATGATAGACACGACTGTTGGTGCGTGTTTTTTGGCAATTGGGACAGCATCTGCCATGTGATCCCAATGTCCATGTGTTATCAGCATAACGTCAAGGCTATCAAAGGTTTTAAGTTCATCAGGGCAGGCAGGATTGCTATCAACCCATGGGTCAATTAAGAAGGTTTTTCCATCCGTTTCAATTTTAAAGGTGGCATGTCCAAGCCACGTTAGACGTATTCCGTTGTTAAGTTTCATTTATGTTTCCTTATAGAAACAGAAAGCAATAAATTCTGGATTAATAAAAAAGAAAACGAAGGAAAAGAAACGCAGCAGGCAACAACGGCCGCCTGCGAATCTTGACCAAGGACATTATTTAAGGGAAACTGTTCTTTCACGCTTGCGCCAGTTTAAAATAATCTCCTTTAATCTTTTTGCAATAATTTCTACTTCTCCCGACATCAGCGTTTGTCCGTTTATGAGGACACCGTTCGCACCTGCACCAGCAATATCTATTGCAGGTTCACCAATTTGTAGTTGATGGAGAATGTCATCGCGCGTAATACCGAGTTGATCTGCGTCGAATCGGATTTCAGTGCGTGGCATCGGTTGTCCCGCTTCAGATGGGAAGCTGCGATGCACACTAACACCTTGTATGTCTTTAAGAACCTCAGCATAGTAGGTAACCTGATCTTCATAAGACTGCATTAATTGTTTGTGGTCTTGATTGAGATACCATTCAACAGCAGCAAGCAATCCAACCATCTCCTCTTTGCCAACCTTCATACCTCTGCCGATGAAAGGATGGGGCGGTCCGTTGAATGCTATAGCCTCAATCAGCGATTTCTTGCCAACGATTAGTCCACTACTTTGTGGACCACATAACCCTTTTCCGCCGCTAAACATCGCTAAATCTGCACCCTTATGTGTAAAATACCATAAATTTTCTGGTGGCGGCAATTGTGCCGCAGCATCAACAATCAATGGAACACCATGCTTTTTGGCTATTTCAATGCCTTTTTCATAAGATACCCAAAGATGTTCTCTACCGGGGTTGGCGAAATAGAAGATTGCAGCGGTCTTATCGGTGATAGCGTTTTCAAGTTCGTCAGGCGTAGTGCCGTTTTCGTTGCCTATCTCTACAAATTCCACGCCAACCTGCCGCACGGCAAAATCGTATCCGACCCTACCGTGGCGATGCACGATGACTTCGCTTTTCATTGAGTTGTCAAGATGGGGTAATTTGGCACGTTTGTCAGCATCAAGACCGGTAATACAGGCAGCGGTACTAAGCGTTAGGGCAGCTGCAGCACCATTGGAGACGTAGGCTGCTTCGTTGTGAGTGAGTTTCGCGATTTCTTCACCGACTCGCCTTTGAAGTTCAATGATGTCTACAAAATGTTTTGAGGCATCCACCATTGCATCAACGACTTCAGGCGGCATGATGGAACCACCGAGTCGTGTTAGCGTAGCGTTGCCGTTGATAACTGTCCGGATGCCTAAACGTTTGTAGATCGACATTGAGAAGTTTATCCGACTTCCTGACCGTCCAATTTTCCGACGTGTAGGTCAATTTCATCGCGCGACTCGATTTTATCAACTTTACCATCTACCATGTGGAAAATTCTGTCTGAGACATCAAGCATCTTATGGTCGTGTGTTGCGGTAATAATGGTCACACCGTTTTCGTCATTGAGACGGCGCAGCAGATCTATAATTTCAAGACCTGTTTTTGTGTCCAAGTTACCAGTCGGTTCATCTGCTAAGACAATAGCAGGATCGTTAGCAAGGGAACGTGCAATTGCGACACGCTGCTGCTGTCCACCTGAGAGCTCAAGCGGCTTATGCTGAACGCGGTCGCCTAACCCTACAAGAGAAAGCAGGTCTACGCCTTTTTCTCTACTCTCATCGGCACTCATACCAGCAAAAATCATCGGAAGCGAGACGTTTTCAAGTGCTGTCATAACAGGAATAAGATTGAACGATTGGAAAATATAGCCGATTTTCCGACAACGTAGCCACGCTAACTCATAAGCATCAAGTTGCGCAATGTCAACTTCGTCAATATAGACTCTTCCCTCAGTGGGTTTATCTAATCCACCAATCATATTAAAAAGCGTAGACTTACCCGAACCAGAAGGTCCCATAATAGAGATATATTCACCACGTTGGATTTGGAAATTGACACCGCGTAGTGCATCCACAGTCGTTGTTCCCATTTCATACCGTTTAATGAGGTTTCTGACTCGGACTGTATTCTCTTTAGGAATAAGACGTTGGAATCTTTCTGGCGTTTCGGCGAGATTTGGTTGTACGCCACCTATTTCTGCTTGCATATCTGTTTCTCCTTTTGATTGGCTATCGGCAGTCAGTCATCAGTTTTCAGTAAGAGTTCTCTGATGCAGGTCAAAACTCATCAGTTCAATTAAAAGCATTACTTATCCTTTAGATAAAAACCCAAAACGTTTCTGTTGCGCTGGTTTCTTCATTGCTGCTTCATTCGGTTTTGCTTCATTTGGAATAGCAAATTGAATGAAATTTCGTTTGCCGAGTTGCTGTATAAAGGTAAAAAGTGAAGTTTCTGCCTCTTTTCGCGTCAATTGATGTTTTTTCTGAAGTGCCTTAATAATTTGTGAAATAGTATGTTTCCCATCACACATTTCCCATACGTGCGCACCAATGCTATCCAACACAACAACCCGTTTATTCGGGAGCATAAAAAGTTTACTTGTCAGGTTCACCCAGAATTTATCTTTCTGCGGAATAACGAGTGAAGCCTCACCTTTGTCGTCTAACTCCCACGTTATCAACTGATTGCGTACCGGGAATGCTTTAAGGACCTTACTCCTATCTACATCTGGTCGTTTTTTTAGTTTTAGAGTGTATAGAACTTTGTTGAGCATGTCTTTTATCGTAATGATGAACAAACCTTATATTAATTCAGTTTAGTCATTATAGTTTTGCCAATCAATTTCGTCAAGTGTCTGAACAGTTGCCGCTTTCTCAACGAGTGCATCAAGATTAGAGATACTATTGATAGAAGATATTTTCTTAGAAATTTCTTCTGAAATATCCTGGAATCGGAATTCCAGCAGTATGATGAGTGCATCCCGTTTTGCTTGCGTTAGAGCTTGTCTTTTGTCTTGTTCAATAATTGACTCATTCATGGTTTCGACCTCCATTTCAGATGCACAAACGTTGTTTACTAAGTTGACGCCTATGGTGCAATTAAATCTTCGTACTCATCAATCCAAATTTAATGACAGTGAATACTCTTTGCAACCTCTTGTGCAAGTTTTTCAGAGGTTTCGTGGCGTCCAATTGATTGTACCACATAGATACGGTTGGTATGATGACAGTGCCATATAAAAAACGTAAGTCTTGTCCGTTTTCGGAGTTTATCAAGTATTAACACAGGTGAAAATGGCATACTATCGTAAAGTCGTGTTTGTTGTCCGATAAATGTGATGCGTTCATCTCCGTGTTCGTCATGCGGAGTCACTTCAAATCCATAACCCCGAATCGCTTTTGCGTATCTTGCCCGAAACCATGTTTCCAATTGGTTCGGTTCCGAACTGTATTCATTGAGTAGGACTTCAGCGGGACCGTAACGTTCAACGCTGAGTTTACGACTTTTCCCTCTGGTAAATGCAAACAACAGATATCCGCTGAGAAGTTTCTGTCTTTCTAACTTGTAGTTTTTGGGAACAGCAAGTTTAAGTCCATACGCACTCCAGACGGTATGCTGCGGGTCACCTTCGTCCGAAATGGATTGGAAGATACGTAGCACCGTTGGACGCCAGTTCTCTTTGAGTCGTCCCATGACCTGAACGATGGTAATCCGTTTAGTATCAGGACTATGCACAATCAACCCGTTTGCGCGGATACCGCCTTTCCAGCTGAATCCAAGAAAGGTGCTGTCCTTCAAGAAATCCTCGTTTTTGATAAGGTCAACGTTCCTACGAAATGAAACATTGCCACCGCGTTTATAGTTCTTGCGGACCAACTTGAAGTATTCGTCGAGTGTTTTGTGTAGGTCAGGTTTCTTCTTCCGTGTTTTTGCCCATTTGAGTTCTAATCGAGGCATCTCAGCATCATCTAACCGAAGGTAACCATTCTTCTCATCGCCGCTGATACCACTGATTTCCCAAGTTGTCGGAATCTCTAACTGAATGCCTGCCCAACCAAAAAGAGTCCAGTCCATTTCACTTTCCCATTACGAAAGAACTTTGCCTAAAACGGTTTAACAATAACCGCTTTGGAGACAAGGGCAATTGCAACAGTACCCATCCCGATCAAACCTACGCCACAAGCAAAACCTGCTGCCAACACCGGATTGAACATAAACCACCGCTTCAAACCGAATCGCTTAATCATATAGAATCTACCGATGATGGCACCGAGTAACCGCGCAACCATGCTGCCCGGGTCAGCCCCAATTCCACCGATGATACCGTAAAACCACATTGACGGATATTTCAATACCCAAAGCAGCCCGTAGATTGCAAGGCTGGAAGTAAAACCTGCTGCAACGTAATCCCCTCGAATGGCTTGTATGATCTCACTGTTTCCATCGCGCAGTGATGTTTTCATGAGACATTCGTTTGTTGCGTTAATCGGCCACATCATCTGAACAAACGGATATTGTGCGCTCGGTATTGGGGCTATTTGCCAAATAAAATGTTGTACCACAATTCCACTGACAATTAGGATAGGCATAATCAGAAGTGTTGCAGCGAGGTTTGAAGTAAAGGTTGTTCCCGTTAGTTCAAGCACGCGCCATCCTTGTGTGCCTGCCCCGTAATCTTCGTCAGGTAGCGGGGCAAACCATATATCAATCTCCTCGTACCGACTGAGAATAAAGGTGATCTCATGCAAATAAGGTATTTCAAATAGGTCGCGTCCGAGAACTCCGAACGTCCTTGCAGTGATATACGAATTTATCGGTGTATATAAGAATGCGAACCCGAGGAGGAAACTTAGTGGAAAATTCGGAACCATCCAATGGATAAGCCAAACAAATCCGCCCATACCGATAAGCCATAGCACACCCATAAGCCATAGTGGAAAATCACCACGATTCGGTGGTGTGGCAAGTGACCCACGTTCCCCCGCCTTTTTCTTGGAACTGCGAAGTTTGAAAAGCATTGGAACGGAGGCTGCCAAACCAACAAGACCAAGGCTAAAGTTTTTACCCATGCCGTAACTTCTGTAGAAATCAAGATCGTTGAAAAGTCCAACCGCACGTACATCAAGTCCTGAGGTCCATTGATGTAATATCTCATACCTATAGAGAATTTGAGGATTAAGCACAAATTGCGATAGCATAGCGGTAACAAACTCCGACATCACCACTGGGAACGGCAAGACAAATCCGAAGAGCATCTGTCCGAAGTCTGTTCGGAGCGCAAAGACCCCTGTTGGTGCGAATCCTTCAATACTTTGCGTAAAGTCTATCCACGGTATCTTCAGAATTTGTATCGGTTGACTCATCATCACGCCGGTGAGAGCGGGAACACCGATGTAAATGAATCCCCAAATTAAGCCTGCCATAGACCCAATAGAAAATATCTGCCATCGCCATGTTTCCTGTTTACCAGTGGTCTCTGCTAACGCAGTTGCACCTTGCGCAGTAATCGGTGCCATGGGATAGGGGAGTCGTTCAAGGTCGGCAGTAAACCTAAACAGAATATATTGACCACTGACAACCCGCAGGGTGCCAAGTAACTTACCCGCAAGGTAGATACCTATAGGTAACAACCAGTCGGGATGTAGCAGGTTCCGAGTCAAAACCCCGGCAGAATCACCCGCGGGGACAACCCATGCGGGGATTTTGTCGGCAATTTCATAAGAGATGGCTTGCGGTGTGTTTACAAAATACGCATACCAAATAAAACTCCGATATTGCATACCGCTGCCGACTGCTGCGCCGGTGAGACTCAGCAGCATATAGAGTTCTTGCCGACGTGCCGTGGTGAAGGAACGCCTGGCTAATTCAGTAAACAGGATAACTGCTACCCAAGGCGCAGCCGCTGCACCGGATTGACCAGATACATAACTTAGATAGATGGAGCCTGGCATCATAAGCAACCCGACAAAAAGTGCGCCGAAGAACACTTTACCGGTTAATCCCGATTCAAAGGTTCGTACGCCACCTTCTATGTCATAGCGTTGTGCCCAAGTTTGCCATTCATCTGCTTGTGAGATTCTCTCTCGCGCCAATTAATATTCTCCTTTGTATTGGCAATCGGCGATTAGTAAAGCAACTTCTGTGACAGACGTAGATGTACATGCCACAGATGCCGAGAGCCAAGAACCTTCAATTATCATCTTTTGGTGTGTTTTTGTTTTTTCCTTCGCTGAGTTCTTCCCAAAAATGAGCGATAAAGATTCCGATAGTTAATATAAGTGCTGCCAACATTTGCCACTGCCAACGTCCGCCTAAGAACAGAACGCTAACTAACCAGAAGACAGTCCCAAAAATAATAATTACGCTTGCTAATTTTTCCATATATAATTTCCTTTTCCAATTTACCTAATCTTTTCCTAATCAGCTGGGGCAATGACGGGATCCAATCCTGCAGCGCCTTCCTGCATATCCGTGTTTTCGGTTCTACCGCGTTCGTGGAATTCTGAGCGAACATCAACGCTGAAGGTTCGCCATATAAGCAACTGTTTCCGCAACAAATTGAGAAAACGTCGGTTAACTCGTTTCCAAGAAGCAATCTCTCCACTTTCGCGATGCACATCTAATGTGATTTTGAATAGGTCTTCCTCTTCTCCACCCACAGGCGAGGTAATAAACTCAATAGATTGACTTACCCCTAAATCGTAAGGCGCTAACCAAACCATCATACCTATCTGATATGAATCTTCTTCGGCAGCACTGAAAGTGACATTGTCTGTATAGAAATCGCTGGCAGACTCATCAGCATGTGCATCAAAATAGTCGCGCATAAAGACGTTCAAACCGAGTGCCTCTTCTGCTAAAACGGTAAAAGGCAGATTGAAGTGCCACACATCGCCTTCAGGTTCGGGCAACTTCCATTTTCGCTCAATATCTGGTACCGCCATGCGTGATGCTTTTATAGCGGGATAGAGTGTACTGAGCAGCACCACAATCATCACAATAACCGTCGCCACGACTGTAGACATTGAGGAATAGTTTAGCGTTAAGCCCGCGAGCCAACCGAAATGTACCAATGTTGTTGCGATCACTTGTCCCATTAGATATCCCAAGACAGCCCCGACAATCGCATATACGCATGCCTCGGCAAGGAAAAGGAAAGCGATATGGATAGGTGCGAGTCCAACAGAACTGTAAATACTTATTTCGCGGACGCGCTCATAAACCGCGCCGAGCATCGTATTTAGAACAATCAACGCAGCAATCAGAATCGGCACGAATAGATTACCCATTCCACTAAAACTGGTCATACCGATACTGCTATAAAGATAAGTATCTTTGTCTCGCCCGACAAAAAAGTCAAGCGCAATTCGGTTCATCAGTGGTGCCATAATGAGATCAAGTTTATCAATTGCACCTAATAATTTCGGGTCATCCTCTTGAGGTTCCATGTTAACTGCAACGCTTCTCAGCGTTCCACCTTGGTTCATCACAACTTCATAGGGCAAAACGGCAATACTATCTGGGGTGAGATGGAGATATTTTTGAAGTTCTCCCTCAAGTGTTTCATCACCTGTGCCGCCACGGCTCTGTTGCTGTTGCATCAATTGATAGTCAACAGGTGTCATTTCTTCGCCATCGTTATCGGTCAAATCCTTGAATCCTATTCCCAAAACACCGACGACGGTGAAGTCAGCACCATAAACCGAGATTGTCGCTTTCCCCATATCACTCTCTGTGAGTTTCAGGAGGTCTGCCATTCCTTTTGGTAGCACAATAGCGTAGGGCCACTCAGTTGGCCAATTGTCAGCATCCGCGCGGTTAAACCATTTCCCGTATTGCAAGTACCTATCAATACCAGTGACTGCGGGTTCCGTTTCGCTCATGCCAACGAGCATGTTTGCAGCGAAACGCAAAGCCTCACCTGTGAGTGGATGTGTCGGCGGTGCGGAGTCTTGTGGATTTGAACTTCGCGTCAGTTGTACAAAAGATTGATCCCCTGTTCCAGAAGACTGATACCATGCACGTGGCGCAACAACATTTTGAACGGCGAGAACCGGTTCCTCATCAACATTTGTTATAAACCCACTTTCCTGTAATCCTGCGATTGATGCAGGTATATCCAGCGGTGTTTGTCCTTGCTTTGCAAGGAGTAGGTTTTTCTGTTCCAGAAGTCTTTCTAAATCATCAACAGTAATTTGTGTCTTCTGCATATCGTTTAGAATTGAGTTAAGGACAGGTTCTTCAAGCGGGCGCCAATATTGGTCTCGGATGAGCAAACCGGTGTAACGCGGTGTAACCTGTGGCAAACTGGTTCGGTTAGGACGCATAAATGTCCGCACCGATGTAAACGAGATGACAGTAAACGTGAGGATAACTAACGTTGCGCAGGTAAGAATAGTACGGCCTTTGCGTTTGCGCATATTGGATATACCGAGACTGAATGCCGCAGCACTTGCGCTCAACCTACCAACATCGGCTTTATATACCTTGTTCCCCTGCTGACGAATTTTCTCAAGCTGCTCCTCAAATTTCCTAACGATGATACTAATAACAATTACAGTCAATGCAAGCACAACGAATGCAATTAAGATAATTATGGGTGTTGTCGTTATCTGGAATGCGGGATGCACCTGACTTAAGAAGTAAAAAACAAGCAGGAAGATACCAAAAGTGGCTAAAATCTGCTTGTTGATGTTTGGAAAACCGAATATGAGTCGTTCCATAAAATAGGCAAACGGCATTAAGAGCGCAAGATAGAACATAATGCCGTTAACGACATCATTTCCAGTTCTTTTAACGTCTGGATAGGCACGTGATTCATATCCCCACGCAGCGCGCGCCAATTTCAGTGCCTGCTGGTAGTCATTCTGGAAAAGGGCGGTCTCTGCACGATTAAGATATTCATTGGCAAATTGGTGTAATTTGTCAAGACGGTCACTTGAAATACCGAACCGCTTGTAAAGTCGAGATCGGTTCTCATCAAGCCACCACATATCACGCACAACGACATAAGGGGTAAGACGGATGCTACCGTTTTCACGCACGACGAACCCTTCACCTGTATAAAGTGTTGGATTTTTCATACCGCTTTTGGTTGCCTTAATAAGAAGTAGACGTTTACCGATTTGTCCGTACGCCATTCCAATTTTTATACGGCTTTGCGGTTCGCTATAGACAAGCGCGATCGGTTCAGCTGCAGAAACGCCTTCCTGTTGCCACGGTTTAGACACTCCGAATTTTTCGGGCGGACTATCGGATAGCGCATCATAGACCTCTAATTCGCGTAAGGTGCGGAGATAACGCTGGTCAACCAAGTCGTAGATAGTTGTGGATACACATGGGAAGGTGACAACCCGACATCCGCGACGCCGCGTGTTGATTGGCACTTTATTTGGCAGGAGTTTAGCACCGTAATTCCCTAAATCGGGCGCATAGACAATATCTCCAGAATCAGGGTCAAGGATATATGCCTCAACTTCTTGTGCACCTCCAAGTCTGCGAGTCGCTCTGCCTTCCATTGCTAAACCAGCGACTTCAAAATTGCCTTTATTATCACCCATAGCGAACAGATCACCTCGTACTCCCATCATTGTTTTATGCTTGCGACGGAGCGTTATAATCGGGTATGGTACAGGTTTATTTGGTAGCGCAGATTCACGGGCATCAAATTCAACCACGTCACCGAAAAGGTTGCAGTAGAAGTTTCCTACGCGTGCTGCGGTCGGCATCTGTGGGTCACGGAGTGCTTGTATTAACAAAGATGCTAATGTTTTTGCTTGCTGGTGCAGGTTTCCATCTTCACGTAGGTCAACACGGTCAATCGTGTCAAGCGGTGTGTCGGTGAGAACGCGTGCATCTTCAATAGTCGCAAATGCAATACCTGTTTTACCAACAAGCGTTGCGACCTCACTATCAAAGGCGATTTTCCCCGGAATATATGTTTTCCAAGTTTTTCCACCACTCGCGGAGATTGCATTGACAAAGTTCGTCCCGCCGCCCAATCCCACAATTGAGATCAATGTTTTGATATCTTCTATCTCATCTTCAGTAAATGTATCGGGGTCTTCGTGTCGGAGTCTGAGCATAGCGTCTAACTGTTCGCGCATGCGGATACTGTTTTTTCGGTTTTTCTTTGCGCTGCGTACATCGTTTCGGATAAACCGCTCTACCTCCTTACGGATGTAGTCCATATCCTTAAGCATATCTTCAGACGGTTCGCCTCTGTTTCGCCACTGCTCAAACTGCATCTTCATGAGGCGACTAACACCGCCTAAGCCAGTGAGTTTTCCGTAGTGTGCACTGAGGAGGGTTTCAAGTGTTTTTCCTTCAAGGTCAGCCTTGTCCGAAATCTGACTTGCTACCGACCACTGACGTGCCATTACTGCTTGGCGAATTTGATCATCTGTTGCTCGCCATAATTTCCTGACGCGTACTCCGAAATCAGCATCCGCTGCATAAGCTGCAAGTTTATTGCCGATACTCGCGAACTCTCGCCGCAACACAAATTCCGGTTGCTGGTCATAAAACCATCCTTTGTTAAATACACCGAATTGATTTGATTGAGAGGAGAGGTCAATACTACAGAAAAGTGAGGTATAATAACGATTAAAAAGGTCTTGCAGTGCCACTGCGGCTTCAATCTGTGCGAGCTTACGATTATACTCTATCTCGCTTATACGCGCCATCGTCTCAACTCTGCTCTGAATGTTTCGGAATCGTGCATTTCTTAGCGTGAGCATGTTATCGCGTAGAAGCACCTTTGTCTGCGCGTCTAAGTCTCTGGTAAGCGAAGGAAGTTGTTTAATAAGATTTTCAAGGGCTATCACGTCTGAAGCAGCGGTTTGTTTGACTGCCTGTAGGATTTCATCTTCAACCAGATAGGCAGCGATGCGTTTGCGTGCCTCTTTTGCTTGTTTGAACTCCTCGCTTGACAGATAATTGCTCAAAATCAACAATTCTTCATCAAGATATTCGCGTGTAAGGGTTTCATGGGAATCAAGGAGATACTGGATGCGGGGCTGTTCTAAACGTGCATTTCTTAGCGCGATTTCAAAAATGCCTTGCTTATCGCGTGCTAAATCCTCAATTAGGATGGTTTCTGACGAACCATCTCCACCTTCACCTACAACAGACGCTGAAGCCGCTTCAGTCAACCGTTGCCGTAGTTGCGCATTAATTCTTTCTATCCGTTCTTGTGATGTGTCAGTTAGATATTGCGTTGATATTTCGGGAGGGAGATCATGTTCACGATCACTACTCAATTTCGTGATAGCACTTTTAATCTCATTTTCGTTGGTAACACTGTCCTTGAGGTTTTCTTTTATTTTTTCCAGAAATGCTCGCTCTCGTGAAATTGCGTCTTCCTTAGATTCAGTTGTGTTTGCCAGGGTCTTACGCGCATCTCTCGCTTTTCTGAGAGTTGGCAGATCTGAGTGGCGATCAAGTATTTTATCAGGTGTCCACATCAAAGCGAACTTCCGTGAGTCGCTCATCTCCCAATTTGCTAAGGTGTTATTCAATTGTTCAATATCAGAGAACAATTCTGAGGGTAGATCGTCTGGTGTCGGCACTTCGTAATCGGATCCGTTCTTCACAGGCAATAGATAGGATGTATTCGGATTCGTACCGTATTGAGCATCTATCTCACCTGTACCCAGTTCTCGCATCAGTCTATCCACTGCCCATGTGTCCAATCGCGCGATGGGTAAAGCAATCGTTTCAATGAGTTCTTCTTGTGCCTTTCTGCTTGTTTCTAAGGCGGATGTTCGAATTTGTCCAAGTTGTTCAACGATCTGGCGGAGGAAGTGTGTGGTTTGTAATGCTTCTTTTTCAAAGCGGACAAGGTTCGCATTAAGTCTTGATTTTTCTTCTTCTGTGAATCCTTGCTTTTCTCGTTTTCGGTTGCGATCCACCTGTTTTTTCTGGCGTTCAGAGAAATCGCGCTGTGCTCTGTGTAGCGAATCAATTTGAGAACGGGTTGTAGAGAGTCCTGTCAACGTTGTCGCAAGCGATTTAAGATCATCTTTTATCCCGTGTACACCGTGATAGAAATCTGCATCCAAGTCTACCAAAATACTCCGATCAATGGAAAGCAATAGTTTGCGTCCTAATTCTTCAAATTCAATAATATCATTAGATAAACCCCGCCTCAATCCATGCAGAGTTGGTGTTCCAGGGGAATCTGTTGCTGAACCCACAATATCTTGTCCAATACCTTCCATAAACGCACGCATGCCGGCTAATCCTTGAAAATGCGCGTCAACAGCAACAAATAGTACTGAACGACCAGGACGATATTCTGGTTGCCCAAACAGACGTGCCAGTTCCATGAGGACAGCGATCCCACCAGTGGGGTCAGCACCAGGAGCAATTGCCGGAACGACAGACATAGAATCGTAGTATGCGGTGATGACAACCAACTCATCACGCAAAACAGGATCGCCACCCTCTAAAAAGCCACGGATGTTTTGACCGACGCGCCGTTCCCACGTCATTTTACCGCGCAAACGGACATCAACTTTTTCACTCGTAGCGAGAAGATTCTTTAATTCAGCTGCATCTGTTTTAGAAATCCAAAATCGGGGAATATTTGCTGGCACAGTGAGGAATTTGTTTTCTGCTTCACCGCGAATTGTTGTTTCGGGTTCTATAAAAATGACAGCGGATGCCCCAAGCATCGCAGCGTTGATCCATCGGGTACCCGAGTTGAACTCGGTAAGAACGATTGCACCTTTGGGGATAAAGATATCGGATTCACTTGCAGCGATAAATTCGCCTGGTTCGTCAATTTGACCATCCTTGTTGTTATCAATACCATCTGTCGCATCCCCAGGCACTTCGTCTGTCCAACCATCGGCATCGTTATCAATACCATCTGTCGCCCAGCCGAGAATCTCTGATAACAGTGGGATTTCACCATATTCATCCACAATACCATCTTCATTGTTATCAATGCCATCGGAGGCTTTCTGCAGGTGTCCGTTAAGCACATCATCGGTTATACTCGCCTTTGTAACGCGATAACGTCTTGCCAGAGAAGCCAGTGTATCACCTTCTTGGAGTTTGTACCAAAAACCGCCAACGTCACTTCCGTTGAAATCAGCAAGTTGTGCATCGTCTCCATAAAACAACGGGCCGGTAAGACCGCCAGTTGGGATAAAGACTGTGTTTCCCTCCACAACAGGTGTGGGTAAATATTGGTTGTGTGAGTTTTCTGCAATGGCTGTCAGAGGGACAGCATAGTTTTCCGCAATTTCTTCAAGGGTTTCTCCAGCTTCAACGGTATGTTTAACACCATCAGCAAGGAGGGATGTCCGGACAAGGTTCGGCCACAACGGTTTGATCGGGAATGTTTGTAACATCGTGCCATCATCGGATAGAATATCAATAGCACTGTTACCGTGATCAATCGGGACTGTGACAGAAAATTCACGGCTTTCAACATTCTTCAATCCCATTTCAACGAAACGGTCAAAAATATATTTACTTCCATTTGCTGCTTGCGGATAACCAGTAACGCGGCTTTCAAGACTTGATAATCGTGCAAGGTCTTTTCGAATGTTACGGATAGAAAGTTCATCTCGAATTTGGATTGCAGCTTCGGACAAACCTAACGTTTTTTCGCCTTCTGCTGCATACCCGAATGAGACGCAACTCAGAAAGACTAATAGATGTATTGCGATATAGTATTTAATTCTCATGTATTTCCCCGATTCTTATGTTTCACTTTTAGTTTATCAAATTTGACAATTATTGTCAATATAAATAATGTGTAACATCATTCTTAATGTTAGAGTAAAGCGAAAACGTATTTACTATGTGATACTTCTCGTTATAAATTTTAAGTTTGGAACAGAAATCTAATAAAATTCTTTTCTTTTTTGAAAATAAGGTAAAAAAGTTTGCATTTAATTAAATTTTGTGTTAAACTATATTTCACATTTTTATTGAACTTCGTTTCTTGTAAGAGATTTTGTATCAGAATCACCTAAATTATGCTTTTTTATTTTTAAGTTATGAAAGGAAATTAATATGAGTGAAGAAGTCATCTCACGAATAAAACAACGTCGGCGTGAACTTAAAATGACGCAAACTGAATTAGCGAAGGCAGCGAATTTGACGCCTGCAGCTATTTCTCAATTTGAGTCAGGAACTCGAAAACCCTCCTTTAACACGCTTTCCAGTTTATCTGATGCCTTGAAGGTGACAACAGATTATCTGCTCGGTAAAAAGGATCGAGGTTATGAAGACCTGATGGCGGATCCGAGGGTAAATGTAATGTTCAGGGGAATGATGGAATTCGTGGAGAAAGATAAAGAAACGCTCTATGAATTTTATAAATTCCTTAAGACACAAGCGGAAACAGAAACACCGAGTGAAGGTTCCGCTGATGCTGAGTAACCGGTTACAATATGCGAAGGGCAGTCCCGATGCAGCGGCGTGGGGCATCCTTCGCGACCTTAAAATACAAGATTTTCCCATAGATCCAAGACTAATCGCAACAAAACTCGGTATTGTAATTTGGGAACGTGAACTTCCCGGCACCTGTGACGGTTGTCTGATGCGAGTCGAGAATGCGTGGGGTATTCTTATCAACACGCGCATCCGATCAGAATCTCGGCGGAATTTTACTATTGCGCATGAAATCGGCCATTATATGTTAGAGCGCGATACTGTTGATTCTTGTTCAATGGATGAACGATTGAATTTCATGATTGCAGAACCGGGTGAAGACACAGAACAGGCGAAGAAACAAGCATATCTTAAGAGTGAACAGCGAGCGAATCAGTTCGCTGCTGAGTTGTTGATGCCCACCCCCATCTTTTCGGCAGATTCATCCTCACATTCACAAGTAGGATTGCCAGCGATTGCTGCGCTTGCTTCGCAGTACGGCACGTCTTTGACAAGCACAGGGATTCACTATACAAGGTTATCCAAATTTGTTTGTGCGATCGTATTTTCGGAGGAAGGCATTATTCGGTATTTTGCTTACTCCGACGGCTTTCGTGATAACAAGGATTGCTATCTGGTGAGCGGACAACCGCTGCATCCAAAGGCATTAGCGTCTCAGTTTACTAACGGGGCAAGTGTTGGTGAGTTAACGGGTGAAGTGCCGTTAAATTACTGGTGCAAACCGAAAGAATCCCGGATAAATGGAGACAATTCAGAGGGGACAAACTACAAGATTTTTGAACATTCGCGGCGAATTCCACGCACGAAACAGGTAATAACTTTTCTCCACCTCTCCTACTGATTATCTGGCAATTAGACATAGATGATACTCTCTCTAATTGACTGAGCAATATGTGGGTGTCGAATATTTTGGAGTGCGTTTTCAGTGAAAAGATCCACCGGTTTTCCAAGAATTTCTTCAAGATAATCCGCAAGTTCCATGAACTTGAAACCTATTGGACGGTCAAATTCAACAACGATATCTACGTCACTTGTTGGGTTGATAGATGTCCCTTTTGCATAAGACCCGAACAAACCTATCCTCTTAACGCCGTATTCTGAGGCGAGATATCCCGATTTTTTCCGACAGAATCTCTGTGATTTTCTCTTTGGTTAATATCATCAGTTTTCTCTCAGATGTTCAAAAAACGCTTCTGCTGTCAGAATCTCCACACCTAACTCAACCGCCTTGTCATATTTGGAACCCGCGCCTTCACCAGCGATAAGATAATCTGTCTTTCCTGTTACGCTTGATGTGACTTTCCCGCCGCGTGTTTTAATCTGTGTTGCTGCCTCTGTGCGTGTCATATCCGCAAGGCTGCCCGTAACGACAAACGTTTTATCACTGAAAAAAGTATCTTCCAAAATCTTTGGTGCTTTTACAACTTCTTCCGTAAAGCATCGCAATCCTGCTGCCTTTAATTTTTCAATCAAAGGTCGGTTTTGTGCAAAGAAGGTAGAAACACTCTCCGCTATCTGCGGTCCGATCCCTGGAATAGCCTCAATAGCCTCTGCATCGGCTTGACTTAAACCTTCTATAGATAAAAAGTGCTCAATTAAGAGTTCCGCGACGGTTTCTCCTACATGAAAGATGCTTAACCCAACTAATACCTTTGCTGCGGATGCATCTTTGCTATGCTCAATTTGATGGAACAGATTGTGAGTCAATCCAGGTCCCATCCGCTCCAATTTACCTACTTCTTCTGCTTTTAGAGTGTAGAGGTCTGCGACATCTCGAACGAGTTCATTGTCTACTAATTGGTTTACTGTTGCGGGACCAAGTCCTTCAATCTCAAGAGCATTACGTGAAGCAAAGTGAGCAATTCTGCGTTTCAATTGTGCTGAACACCCCGCATTCACACACCGTACTGCCACTTCAGTCTCAGAACGTTGAACGGGCGTGTTACATGTTGGACACAAATCAGGAAATTGAAAAGCGACCTCATCGCCCTTCCGTTTTTCTTTTAACACATCGTTAATTTTGGGGATAACATCTCCTGCGCGCTCAAGAACAATTGTGTCTCCGATGCGAATATCTTTATTACTAATTTCCTGCTCATTATGCAACGTAGCATGTGTAATCGTAGCACCTGCAACTTTTACGGGTTCCAAAATTGCAACAGGTGTCAATACACCTGTGCGCCCTACCTGAACCTCAATTTGTTTAATAGTCGTCCTTGCTTGATGCGCGGGGAACTTGTAGGAGGTTGCCCAGCGCGGACTTTTCGCAGTAGAACCGAGTTCGTTCTGTTGTGAAATATCGTTAACCTTTACGACTATCCCGTCAACTTCATAAGGAATTTCCTCACGTTTTTCTACCCACTGATTGTAATATATGATGACATCTTCAAGCGAGTTGTGAGGTTCAGTGTGTGGATTGCATTTGAATCCGTAACTTTTTAATTTCTCAAGTGCTTCCGTATGCGTTGCAAATTCAAGCCCTTCCACATAATTGAGTGAATAGATAAAAATATCTAACGGCCGCGAAGCAGTAACAGAAGAATCCAACGTTCGCACGGAACCGGCGGCTGCATTTCGGGGATTGGCGAAAGGTGATTCTCCTTCTGCCTCACGTTGTACATTAATATCACCAAGTAGATGCTTCGGAATAAAGACCTCGCCGCGCACTTCAAGGACAGGCGGGACAGGGTTATCCGCTGTTGAAGTGAGACGCAACGGTATGGCGCGGATAGTTCGCAAATTGCCGGACACATTCTCACCGAATTCACCATCGCCGCGCGTTAGACCGCGGACGAAAACACCATCTTCATAAAGTAGTGAAACCCCTAACCCATCTATCTTTAACTCTGTAACGTATTCAACGGGTTCGTCTTCCAATAATTTCCGGACCCGCACACCAAAATCCAGCAACTCATCTCTACCAAAAGTATTATCAAGACTCAACATAGGGCTTCGATGCGGTATCCGAGAACCTAATGCGACACCGCCACCAACGCGTTGCGTAGGGGAGTCTGATGGTATGTCCTCTGGCGATGCTTTTTCAAGTTCCTCAAGCTGGCGCATGAGTGCGTCAAAATCTGCATCAGATATTTCGGGTTGGTCATCAATATAGTATTTACGCTCATGGTAGCGGACCAGTTCTCTGAGTTTGTTTATGTCGGTATTCATTTTCTTTGGGGAATCTCTCTGTTTATATGGGAATATATCTGATTTTATAAACGTATTATTTTACGGACAGATTACATAAAAAAGGCGGAGCAAACTCCGCCAATGTAATATCAAAAATGAATTTAGACGACACAAACTGGTCGTGAACAACCTATCTCTTTCACAATGTATGTGCAGATAAGTCGTTGGCAAGGGTTAATCGTCTTTGACGTGTAAATGTTCGGGGGCGGGTATATCCTTCACCGGTGGGACCGGCAATAGTCATCGCTAAAAAGCCTTCGCCTTCCAATCCACAACACGCATAAGAGGGGGCATTCACAACAACAACGCTACAATTCATTGCCTTGTGGTATTGTGTGATGCGCGCGGTGTTGTTGGTGTGTAGCATCGCGGTGTGTCCTCTGCCGCCATCTGCTGCGAGCGCACCTTTGAGTGCCTCGTCAAAATCGCGCACCCGTACGACAGGCAAAATCGGCATAAGGTATTCGTTGATAACAAAATCGTGGTCAGCTGGCACTTCCACCACAATAGCGACTGTTTGTGCGGGTGCTGAAATACCTGCTGCTTCTAATATGACCTTTGCGTCTTTACCGATATATTCTTTATTTGATTCTCCGTTCTCCGTGACAACCGCCTCAAGTGCCTCGCGTTGGCTTGCATCAAGGAGGTGTCCGCCGTTCTTTGTCAATTCCTGGATCGTTTCATCCGCAACAGATTCAACAACAAAAAGTGCTTTTTCACCGATACAGAGGAGGTTATTGTCAAAACTTGTCCCCGCAATCACATCTCTCGCTGCTTTTGGAATATTCGCGGTTTCGTCTATAATCGCTGGCGGATTGCCTGGTCCTGCAGCAATTGCTTTTTTGCCACTTGTTAATGCTGCCCGCACAACACTTGCACCGCCAGTTGCAACGACCATCGCGATGTCGGAATGGTCCATAATTTGCTTTGCTGTCCGCAGTGTCGCGTTTGCAACAGAGGTGAGTAAATTCGCAGGACCGCCAGCCTTCACAATACCTTCGTTGATGACATGCATTGTCTCTTCCGTGCATTCACTTGCGTTCGGATGCGGACTAAATACAACGGCATTCCCCGCGGCAATCATAATAATAGCGTGGTTAATCACTGTTGAAGTCGGATTAGTGGTGGGAGTAATAGAATTTATAATACCAAACGGAACATATTCAATCAAAAGTGTGCCATCATCTCCGGACATTGACTCCGACACAAGGTCTTCCATACCGGGCGATAGGTTCACAGCACCTTCATTTTTCATTACCTTGTGTTCCACGGTGCCCATTTTTGTATCTTGAACAGCCAGTTCCGCGAGTCGTTTTGCATTTTCAAGCGAGACCTGTTTTATAGCCTCAATAATCTCACGTCTTTTGGCAAACCCCAGTTTGACGAGTGCTTCTTGTGCTGTTTTTGCGGCACCGATAGCCTCCTCAACAGTTCCGAAAACGCCTGACCGAGAAGAACTCGCCCCAGCTGTTACGGGAGGCGGCACAGAAACCGTCCCATCTTTTTGCAGTGTTGTTAAGACTTGTGAAACAATCTGTTCAATCTGTTTCTCATCAATTTGTGCCATTCAACCCTCCAATACTTCACGTAGGCACGCACTGAAACCGAAGTAAATCAGTAGGTGTAACATAAATACCGATTCGTGTTCAGAAATCCGCGCATTACTAAGGTTTGTTTGTTGAATCGGGAATCGTAATTACCGTTGCTTTCACGTTCCCCGTAGGCGCGATCTTTATATCGCGCCATGTCCAACACAAACAACGAATTTATTCATCCGAATCGGCAGCTTTTCCAGCAATAATCGTTTCAACATCCGAATGTGGACGCGGAATGACGTGTACTGATACCAATTCACCGACCGTTTTGGCAGCTTCTGCCCCTGCATCTGTGGCAGCTTGCACTGCGCCGACATCTCCGCGGACCATCACGGTTACAAAACCGCCGCCGACCTGTTCTTTTCCAATCAATTTGACGTTTGCGGCTTTGACCATCGTATCGGCAGCTTCAATCGCACCGACCAACCCACGTGTTTCAACCATTCCTAATGCTTCATTGCTCATATTATTTGCTCCTTATCTGTCTAAAAGTAGAATGCAAGGCACTGCGTAACGTATTTCTAATGCAGTACCTCTAATGATAAAATGTGCACATTTATATGATACTATAAATGTGTATTTTCTGCAAATCAAATTTTTATTTTGTGTGTAAATATTTTGTCACTTGTTCACGGATTACGCTGATTTCTGTAGGAGCGAGCTCCGGATCTCGATTTTTCAGTAAAACAGGAAACAAGCTGACAATTGACTACCTCTAACCATTTCAACTTTTATCTTGACTTTTAATCAGAATTTTTATACAATATGTTAAAGACATAAAACAACCAATCAGCAAACTTTCTAAAAAACGGAATCTGAAAACCTCAACCGTCCACGCGCAACTTTTAGGTAGACTTGCAAGCTGCGCTTTCACGGAGTTATGTGTTCTGGGCGAATCAGATTTTTGACGAAGGAGATTTCATGTTGAACAAAAATTTGGAGGCAAAACGGGAAGCGGCGGTCAAAGAAATCGTGTCTGAAGTTCCCGAAGCCTCGGCGTATGCTCCCGTAACAGAGTCGATGGCTAAGGCGACAGAGTTAGGCGAGGGAGAAATTGCAGCGGTACTCAAAAGTTTCAGCTCAATGCCGCAATCCACAAATGTTTTTGCGAATCCCGTGTTACACAAGACCGCCGTGGACTGTGGAGGGACGCAAATTACTCTGAATATCCGAAGTTTTGGGATTCGCGGTATTGTTTCAGAAAGTGAAATTATTGCCAACCGACTCAGTCCCGCGTATGTTATTTTTGCCGGTCTTTTCGGCAGAAGACCCGAAAAACCCTCCGATGATATAGACGAAGAAGTTCTCTTTTCAGAATTAATAGATAAGAAGTTTTTTCAGTTCACTGAAACCCGTAGAGATGGACTTACAGGAAATCAACGTCTCATCAATCAGGTCGCAGATTTTGTTAAAGCCTTTCCAGAAGCTGGACCTGAAGCAGCCATCCAACATTTTTCAACACTTCGTAAGCTTAGTATTCCAGACCAAGAAGGGATAAATAGCACAAGAAATCCTGGCTCTTTACTGTCAGAGTTTATTGATACGCACATGGAAAACGTCGCATTAGGTACAATATCTGTCTACATGCGACATCAGTTGCGGGAAAGCAGCGCGTTACATCCACAAGTTCTCGCGATGCGAGCGAACGATCTTATTGCATCACATCAGAAAAGTGGAAAAACCGCCTTCCAAACATGTTATAGTCTCCTTTTAGGTAGAGAAGCAAGTCCTGTTGAAGCACATATTTTAGAACGTATGGGTATCATACAAACGCACCACGGCTCTGCGGGGTCAAACGTTGTTGCACGTTATCTCGCTACTTTACACACGGGCGCTGTCTCCGACTTCTTTGTTTCAGCACAAATGGCTTTAGATGGCGACAGACATTTCGGGGCTATCCATGACATGACATCGTTCATCAATCAGATAGAATCGCTTGATACTGTTGAGAGAGAAGATGCAATCCGTAAACGTATGCGGACAGCACTTCCAACCTTCGGACATCCTGAAATCGCTGCTGCTGGTAGAGCAGACGAAATTCAACAGGATCCGCGCCCAGCGATCTATTTCAACCCTTTCCTTGAGGCAGTTGATAAAGGGGAGATTCAACTGAACGATAAACAGAAAAAGCGGTTAGCAATTATGCAACGCATCTACCAAATTGCGTTCATTGAAGGGGTTGTGCGTCCCGGTCGCGAAGACGAACCACCGCTCCGCTTAACTCCTAATACCGATTTCGGAGGATGGGCAGTCCAAGAAGGATTGAACATTTATGAGACTGATAGGACATTTTTAACCTACATCTTCCGCGGATTTGGTTGGATGATGGATGCACGCGAACAACTCCAACTCAAAATTATCCGACCCGTTATCCCACCAGACCCCGAAATTATTCCTAAGCCTTCCGATGATATGACAATTGCGAATGAAGTTGTTGTACTACACAATCGGATGGCAGGAGCGAATACATTTGACCAATAGGAAAAACTTCGGTCATGAGTCCCCTATAAAATAGAAAGTATGCTGAACCTATAGAGATTCTGTGAGAATCAGAGAGGAATCCCAGTGATTGAATTTGACCAATTAAAAGTCCCGACGGAAGGTGAAAAGATAGAAAGTGCCAACGGGCAGGTGGATGTCCCGAACAAGCCGATTATTCCTGTGATTGAGGGTGATGGCATTGGGCGAGACATCATGAAAACGACGCGCCGTGTCGTTGATGCAGCTGTCCAAACTGCTTACAGCGGGAAAAATGAAATTGTATGGTTTGATGTGTACGCTGGCGAAAACGCCATGGACAAATATAACGAATGGCTGCCACAAGATACCTTTAACGCGATTGAGCATTTCCGTGTTGCACTGAAGGGTCCGCTAACAACCCCTGTCGGCGGGGGTTTTCGTAGTTTAAATGTGACGTTACGTCAGGTGCTTGAACTCTATGCGTGTGTGCGTCCTGTCCGTTACTTCCAAGGTGTGCCAGCGCCTGTCACACACCCTGAAAAGATGGATGTTGTCATTTTCCGTGAGAATACCGAAGACGTTTACGCTGGTATTGAATGGGAACAAGGGACACCGGAAGTGAAAAAGGTTATTGACCTACTTCGGACAGAAATGGGGGTGGAAATCCGAGAAGACTCCGGTGTTGGGATTAAACCGATAAGCATTTTCGGCACGAAACGTTTGGCACGCATGGCGATTCAATACGCTATTGACCACAATAGACGCAGTGTTACTTTTGTTCACAAAGGGAATATCATGAAGTTTACTGAAGGGGCTTTCTGTGCGTGGGGATATGAACTTGCTAAAGAAGAATTTGCTGATACCACTATTACGGAAGCAGAACTCTATGACGAATATGACGGTAAAGTTCCAGAGGGCAAAATTATCGTCAATGACCGAATTGCGGATAGCATGTTACAGCAGATTTTAACGCGAACCGATGAATACGATGTGATTGTCACACCGAATTTGAACGGTGATTATCTTTCTGATGCGGCGGCGGCACAGGTCGGTGGGATCGGCATGGCACCGGGTGGCAACCTGAATGATGAAGTTGCACTTTTTGAAGCAACGCACGGCACAGCACCCAAATATACGGACCAAGATGTCGTCAATCCAGGTTCGCTTATCCTTTCTGCGGTGATGATGTTGGAACATATCGGTTGGCAGGCAGCAGCTGACTTGATTATCACTGGACTTGAGAAAACTATTCTGCAGAAGAAAGTAACCTATGATCTGGAACGGTTGATGGAGGGTGCAACAAAAGTTCGCACATCTGAATTCGGTGAAGCAATTATTGACAACTTTCAGTAAAAACATTCTGTTACGGTTTACAAGAGAACAACAGATGTCATTAAAAACTAAAATTATACTTAGTGTAGGTTTGTTAGCAGGCATTGGTTTTGTAATGGTGTATGTGATCTATTATCTTCACAAACGTATTTTGGAGGAAGTTATTGCAATTCGTGAGCATATTGAAAAGTAGTATTGCCCAAGATATCTTAATGAAAAATTTTGTTATTGGAGGAAGAAGTGGCAAGAAAGAAAATTAGTGTAATTGGAGCTGGTAATGTCGGCGCGACGGCAGCATTCCTGATAGCGCAGAAACAACTTGGCGATGTGGTGATGATAGACATCGTTGATGGCGTGCCGCAAGGTAAGGCGCTGGATATGGCGGAGATGGGACCGGTAGAATTGTTTGACGCTGCGATTAGCGGCGACCTTGACTATTCCGCAACTGCAGATTCCGATTTGGTGATTATCACATCGGGTTCCCCACGCAAACCTGGTATGACGCGAGAAGACCTATTACAAACGAACGCCAACATCGTTGGAAGTGTCACAGAAAATGTGGTGAAGCATTCGCCAGACACAATTATTATGATGCTCACCAACCCGCTTGACATCATGACCTACCACGCGTGGAAGACGTCAGGATTTCCGTCACACCGAGTCGTAGGACAGGCGGGTGTGCTGGATTCAGCACGGTTTCGTTATTTTATTTCGCTTGAATTAGGCGTATCGGTAGAAGACATCCATGCGCTTGTCCTCGGTGGACACGGTGATACGATGGTGCCCTTACCGCGCTATACCACCGTCAACGGTATCCCTATTCCGCAGTTGATTTCAACAGAGCGGATTGAAGCGATGGCACAGCGCACTCGTGATGGCGGTGCTGAGGTGGTCAATCTTCTCAAAACAAGTGGATATTATGCCGCTGGTGCATCGTTAGCACAGATGGCAGAAGCTATTATTTTGGATAAGAAACGGCTGCTTCCGTGTTCTGCACATCTCACGGGACAATACGGTATCAACGATCTGTATATCGGTGTTCCGATTAAACTCGGGGCAAACGGGGTTGAAGAGATTATTGAGATTGAATTGACGGATGATGAGTTGGGTGCTTTGCAGACATCTGCCCAGACGTATCGTGAGGGAATTGCACTACTCGATTACTAAAGTATTTGATTATAAGTAAACTCCTCTGTAGTCGCTGTTGCAAATCGCGCTTACAGAGGAGTGTTTATACATTTTCGGATTTCATTACAAAATATGCCTTCATCCTCAGTTCCTATTAGATACTAAGGCATTCTAATTTCAATCCTATTTCTTATCATATCTCTGTTAATACAGCATCGTATTAGTATCAATAACTTTTCACAAAGAAGCAATCAAACGTCACATCACGCCTTTTGTGTCACCATACTGGAAAGGATACCGAGAATTCTGTCACACCGCTCAATCGTATAGGTTGACATATCAAGTTGCAGGCACTTTCCTTCCAACTTGAGGAATAACCACTCAACCCCAGTTGTACTTGCGCCATAAATGTAAGGGATGTCATTTTCTCTTTCGGCATTAAAACGTTGGGCAGCAACCATCTCCGCGATACACTGCCCAAGCCCCAATTTCAAGTCAAGATTTTTTGCTTCAACCAGGATGACGACAGGTGCCTCTAAATAAAATTGGTTTGGTGACAGGCTCACCAAAAAACTGCATACACCAGTCAGACCGTTTTCAACATCAACGTTGAAGTCAATCCCAGAAAACAGACTGATGCGCCGATCCATGTGTTCCAGGAGTTCAACAAGCACATCAGCGACAATCAGTTCAGACCGCGCCTTCTCCGTGCCGATAGCTGTAGCTAATGATGCCTTTCTTGCTAATGCTGTCGTGAGATGGGCACTGGGAGGCACCGTTTCCACTTGAGAAAAAAGACCTAAGGTGTCAATCTTTTCAAGATGGAATGTTGGCACTACTGATTCTAAGGTAAACTCGCTATAAGCCATATTTGTTGTCTCCAGAATAAGACGAAAGCATCAAGAAATTATTCTTTCTTCTCATCCTCATCAACGACTTCGTATTCAGCGTCAACCACATCCTCTGGTGGTGCATCTTCAGAAGGAGCATCTTCAGGGGCAGCACCCGGATCAGCAGCATCAGCCGTCTGTTGGTAAAGTTGCGCTGATGCCTCATGCCATATCTGCATTAGATCGTCAGTTGCAGATTTAATTTCAGCATTGTTGTTCGCTTCCAGTGCTTGCTTGACGCGTTCAACACCAGTATTAACCTTTTCCTTAGTCGCATCGTCCACCTTGTCACCGAATTCCTTCAGGTTCTTCTCAGTTTCATAGACCAAAGAATCAGCGCGGTTGCGTGTCTCAACTTCTTCCCGCTTCTGTTTATCTTCCTCAGCGTGTGCTTCAGCATCTTTCACCATCTGATCAATTTCTGCATCGCTGAGACCGGAGGAAGCAGTTATCGTAATCTTCTGCTCCTTACCCGTTGCCGTATCCTTGGCAGACACGTTGAGAATACCGTTTGCATCAATATCAAACGTAACCTCGATCTGTGGGACACCTCTGGGAGCAGGTGGAATATCGCCCAAGCGGAATCTGCCAATCGTTTTGTTGTAAACAGCTTGCTCCCGTTCACCTTGAAGGACATGTACATCAACTGCTGTTTGGTTGTCTTCCGCGGTTGTGAACTTCTCGGATTTCTTAGTCGGGATTGTGGTATTCTTCTCGATTAACCGCGTAAACATCCCACCGAGCGTCTCAATACCGAGTGAGAGTGGGGTCACATCAAGCAACAGAATATCTTTAACTTCCTCATCACCAGCGAGTACACCACCTTGAATTGCTGCACCGACTGCAACTACTTCGTCTGGATTGACACCTTTGTGCGGTTCTTTTCCGAAGAGATCCTGGACAGCCTCCTGTACTTTTGGCATCCGTGTTTGCCCCCCGACGAGTATCACTTCGTCAATTGCAGACGGTTGAATTTCGGCATCAGAGAGTGCTTGTCGGCACGGTTCAAGGGACCGTTGAACCAAATCATCCGTTATTTGTTCCAGTTTTGCGCGGGTGAGTGTTAAATTAAGGTGCTTAGGGCCGCTGGCATCGCTTGTAATAAAGGGTAGATTAATATCTGTTTGTTGGGTGCTGGAAAGCTCACACTTTGCCGTTTCTGCTGCCTCTTTCAGTCGTTGCAGTGCCATCTGGTCGTCACGTAAGTCAATGCCTTGGCTACTGAGGAATTCCTGTGCCATCCAATCAATGACAGCTTGGTCGAAGTCATCTCCACCGAGGCGAGTATCTCCATTTGTACTTTTTACCTCAAACACACCGTCGCCGATTTCCAGAATAGAGATGTCAAACGTGCCACCACCGAGGTCATAAACAGCGATTTTCTTGTCACCTTCATTTTGCAACCCGTATGCAAGCGAAGCAGCCGTCGGTTCGTTGATAATCCGCAGCACTTCTAACCCTGCTATTTTGCCTGCATCTGCTGTCGCTTGGCGTTGCGAATCGTTGAAATAGGCAGGCACAGTAATAACGGCTTGCGTAACCTCTTCCCCAAGATATGCCTCTGCGGTTTCCTTCATTTTACGTAAAACCATCGCTGAGATTTCGGGCGCCGAGTATTCTTTGCCATCAATGTTTACAACGACATCACCATCTTTATCGCTTTTTAATTCATAAGGCACGCGAGATGTATCGTCTCCGAGTTCATTATATTTTCGTCCCATGAACCGTTTAATAGAAAAAATTGTATTTTCAGGATTTGTGATGGCTTGTCTTTTGGCTACTTGCCCAACGGGACGCTCCCCTTCTTTGGTGAAACCGACAACTGAAGGAGTCGTCCGATTCCCTTCTGTGTTTTCAATTACCTTTGCATCGCCGCTCTCTAAAACAGCTACACAAGAATTTGTTGTTCCTAAATCAATTCCAATTACTTTACCCATTTTAATCTCCAGTCGTATAAATTGTTTTGTTTGTATAATTTGTTAAAAAATATAAATGCAATATCTATGCCAACATTAACTCATTAAATTATAGTCATATCTGAAATATCTATACAATACCTTGTAGGCACAGGATGCCATAAACACATTTAGTGTTGATTAGTACTTACTTATCCATTAGTTTCATACCAAGAAATGGCGAGGCACAGAGGCCTCACCCTACAAATGAGTTTAGTTCTGTACTGTTTTGTGAGCCAAATTGGCAGTTTCACCTCAATAAAGGTATTGTAATGTCTGTCAAATTGACAGACTATAGATGCTATACTTCTGTTTCAGAGTCCCCCATGTTGTTGATAATTTATCAGTAGGTTCAACTACCAACACATCCGCAATACCTTCCTGAATCTCTTTAACTTCTTTTTCAGAAAGCCCGCGGTTAAACATGGCGAACTCGTCCATATCACCGTTATAGTAGCGGTTTAAATTGAACGGTTCTTCAGTTCCAAGTAGCAGCGGTGATTCAACGGGAACTAATTTGCCATCTTCCTTTGGATGATTGATTAACACTTCGCCATCAAGATATACTGTCCACCATTCTCCCGCCTGAAACGAGACAGCAACGTGCTGCCATTTATCTTTGACTATTTTAACAGGACTTTTCGCAGGCACTTTACGTCCACTTGTTAATCTCCATCCCATCCATATATAGCCATCTGGATGGAGAAGTATTTCAAAAAACTCCTCTACATCAGGTCCTTTTGCAGCAATCAGCTGCCATGTGCCAGGACCTACTTTCAACGTAGGACGAATCCATGCACAAATGGTAAGTCCATCGGTAAATTCAAATTGGTGGGAATGAACAACCCGAACAATACCGTTCTTACCACCAAAATTGAGACCTTTACCAAATTTACCGTCGGTCCAGTCTGTATCTCCTTCTAATTTTCCATCCTGTCTGTTTCCAGACTGATCTGTGACGGTTTTACCTGCGCCATCTTCAAAGTCAAAATAAACAACTAACCCTTCCAATTCTTCGGCTGTGCTACCAATTTGAAAACTCGCTGCCAGAAATACAGTTGTAAAGAACATCACTATAAAATTTCGCATGAGTTTCACCTCTTTGTAAATTTGGGTCAATAGGTTAAATATGGGCGGATACAACATTCGCCTATAAAATAGAGAGGGTAGTTCTAAGCGAACGGGAAGGTGCCTTGGTATCCGCGTGGACGCGAGACATGCCAAACACCGTCATACATCGGTGTAACCTGATAATGACAGACAACATTGCTCCGTTCCATATCGTCCCGTTCTTTTGCACCTTGATGCGGCATGTGGTTGATGAACACGACACAATCGCCCGCTTTTGGATATAGGATAACGTGTTCTTGTGATTCGCACCACTCCTCAAATTTGGGACGATCTAACGGATACAGATGTGGCGGTTCGTTTAGATGTCCACCTTTTACAAACTTGAGATGTCCATCTCCTGGACCGTTGTCTTGAAAATAGTAGGTGGTGTTGATACCAACAGGTGCCATTGCAAACGGATGTTCTTCCACATAGCGCTTCTCGTGCCAATAGCCGTAAAAGTCCATGTGCCATTCCTGCAGATATGGACCTGGATTGATATGTGCGCGCAGACTACGAAGTTGACACTGTTTGCCCATTAAACCCTCAAGATAAGGGCGGACGCTTGAATGTCCTATAAGTGGTGCGTAGGTATCCGGTTCACGATCAAGCAAACTATCAAACCACATATTACCGACTGCGTTCAAACCCTCTTCCCAACCCTGTTCGCGTGCATAGTTAACCCGCTGGCGGATATTTTCGGTTTCTTCAGGGGACAACGCACCCTCTATTAAAACGAAACCGTCCTGTAGCAGATGGTCAATTTTAGGTTTCGTATCTTCCATGATTCATCTCCTTTGAGGTTCAGAATTTGTAATGCATTCAATACACTTCAGGACTTACGCATTTTTTTAGTCCCACTGATAAGGGGATTTAGAGGGGTAAAAACACTAAAATAAAGACTTTTACCCCTAACCCTTATCAAGGGGTATGCGTAAGTCCTGACACTTATAACGAAAGTATTAACCAAAGAAGTTTAAATTTAACCAACAGACTTAAAGGAGTCCGTTGATTGCAATATTCCTAACTCAGTGGTTCTAACGGCTTGGCGTTCCCAAAGACAGGCACCGGCGCATCTCCAAGGGCTGCCCATCGCGAGGCATTCGCAATCACATGTTGCACATTTTTATCATAATAGATCGGATACGTTTCATGACCGGGACGGAAGTAGAAGATTTTCCCTCTACCACGATAATAGCAACAACCGCTCCGAAACACCTCACCACCAGGGAACCAACTGATGAAAACAAGCGTGTCCGGTTCGGGAATGTCAAACGGTTCACCATACATTTCGGCCTGCTCAATTTCAAAGTATTCGCCGAGTCCTTCAACGATTGGGTGTCCATGTTCAATCACCCAAATCCGTTCCTTTTCCCCTGCTTCACGCCATTTGAGGCTGCACGATGTGCCCATCAAGCGGGTAAAAGGTTTAGAATAGTGTCCAGAATGCAAGACAATAAGTCCCATTCCTTGCAGCACACGTGCTTTCACTTTATCGGCAATTGCATCTTCAACGGCACCGTGCGCAGCGTGTCCCCACCATATCAACACGTCTGTTTTATCCAACACTTCGTCAGTTAGCCCGTGTTCAGGTTCATCTAACGTAGCGGTTAACGTTTCAATACCGTGTTCATTTAACCCATCAGCAATCGCAGTGTGAATGCCTTTCGGGTATAATTTTTTGATAGTTTCATTCGTTTTTTCGTGTCTAAATTCATTCCAGACTGTAACTAAAGGTTGTGACATAAGTTTCTCCTTAAATTTTTTTACAAATGAAATAAATTAATAATCTCTATTGAGATTTTCGTTCCACACTTTCACACGATTAAAAGTAACAATGGAAACCAAATGAGAGACGCCTGCCTAATTTACTTTCCGAACTCTTGTGTTCGGATTTAATACGAGCTAGACCTATCTCAAAGGTAAATCCGAAATCAGCACTGTCCAAAAAGAAATATTCTAAGCCCGTAATTGTTTCAAACCACGACCCCACATGAATTTCTTCAGAATTTGACTCAACTTGCGAGATTGGATAATTCACACCCCAACCGAAGTAGTAATCCATTTGAGAAAATATTTTACTGGAATATAAAAATCGGCTCCCTATCCACACATCAGTCTGCTCATTTTTCAAAAACGTTAAGTAATTTTGAATGCTAAAGTTTCTTGAAAACGATGTTTTCCAACTCATTCCATTTGAACTCATCAGATTCCGATTAGACAAAGGGGTAACTACGTAACCCAATCCAATCCTAATACCATTTTCATCTGTTGCTGCAGCAGAATGCAGTGCTAAACTATAACCAATTGCTAAAAACGTCAATAAACAGATGAAATAACGTCTCACTATTGATTTCCTCCACTGAATGTTCGCTATAAAATCAAACAGATTCATTGAAACACACTGACAGCGCGCTTACGGTGTTTGGAGATTAATTAGAATTTTAATTCAGTCTCTACTGCTTCATCATAGTCAACACCCTCAACCTCAAATCCGAAGAGGTTTCGGAAACGTCTTCTGTAGCCAGCGTAATCAGAGAGTTCATGGAAATTATCGGTATTGATCTGTTCCCACCGTTCAGTGACTGCGTCTGTCACATCTTGCCGCAATTCTCTGTCATCCAACCGAATATAACGCTCACCATCAAGTTGTGGTTTTAGTCCCGGTCCAAGATTTTCAGAGAATAACCGCTGCATCTGCCCAATCGGTGCCTCATTGATGCCTTTTGCATTCATAATATCATAGAGGATACTGATATAGAGAGGCACAACAGGAATTGCTGCAGAGGCTTGCGTAACGACTGCCTTGTTAACTGAAATATATGCATTGCCGCCGAGCTGATCTTCAAGTTTTACATCAAGCGTATCAACACATGCCTTCAGGTCATCTTTTGCCTTGCCGATAGTACCATCTCGGTAAATCGGCCAGGTCAATGCACTGCCGATATAGGTATAGGCGACAACCGTTACCTCCGGCGCGAGTAATTCGGCATCTGCTAAAGCTGTAACCCACATCTCAAGGTCTTCGCCGCCCATCACAGCAATTGTGTCTGTGATTTCTTTATCATCTGCAGGTTCAATCGTCACAGGCACAACGGTCTCGTCATTCAGGTCAATAGTTTTTCCCGTATAAGATTCGCCGATCGGTTTCAGCACAGAATTATGCGTTTCGCCAGTACGGGGGTGAATTCTGCGCGGTGCAGCAATGCTATAGACAAGAATATCTACTTTGCCAAAATTTGCTTTGAGTTGCTCTATAGCCTCCTGCTTCATCTCATCCGAAAAGGCATCTCCGTTGAGACTCTCTGCTAAAAAGCCATCTTGTTGTGCTTGTTGATGGAATGCCACGGTGTTGTAATAACCTGCAGACGCGGTGCGTCGGTCATCCGCGGGACGTTCGTAGAGGAGTCCTAACGTTTTCGCACCGTATCCCCACGTCAACGCAATACGAGAGGCAAGTCCATAACCAGTTGACGCGCCAACGACAAGTGCGTTTAAACCCGCTCCTTTGTCTGTAGTATTCTTCTTAATTAATTCTATCTGACTTTGAACGTTTGCCTGACAACCAGCAGGATGTGCATTCGTACAGATAAAACCACGGATCCGAGGTTTAACAATTTGAACTGCCATTATATCCTTCTTTTTTACAGGTTAGTCCTCAATTTCTACGACCATTTCGACTTCAACAGGAATACCACCGGGCAATTGTACCATACCGACTGCTGAGCGTGCATGCTTGCCTTTATCGCCAAAAACTTCAACAAAGAAATCCGATGCGCCGTTCACGACAGCGGGTTGGTCAGTAAAATCTGCCGATGAGTTAACAAAACCGACAACCTTCACAACGCGTTTAATCCGATCCAGATCACCTAACGCATGTTTGAGCGTGCTTATCAACCCGATTGCCACCTCGCGCGCAGAGGCGTACCCTTCTTCAATAGTGGCATCTGTGCCGAGTTGACTTTTATAGATTGGCCCCTCACCTGTGCCAGGACCGTGTCCAGATGTAAAGACCAGATTTCCTGTTTGAACTGTGGTAACGTAATTCGCTACGGGTGTCGCAGGGGGCGGTAATTCTACCCCTAATTCCTCAAGTCGTTTTTCTATTTTCATGTCCTTTAATATCTCCTAAATAAGTTCATAATTTAACGTACTGCAAACATGATATTTTTGCAGTAATCTTTATTATTAAATAGGTTTTCAGAGATTTTGTCAAGCGAATTTGTTTTTTATCAGTCAAGTGGACTATTCTACACAGTCTCATCTTCTGTAAGAGCAATTTTCGATTCGTGATATTGCTATGCAAGCGTACTATACTGCACAGATTTAGCACCGTGGTGAGTGACGGATTGGTCGGAAAAAAATATGAAACACTGGGCAAGAAATAACACGGGGAAAATTGCTTGAAATGTTGAGAATCACATTTCGCAAAGTCTTAGAATATGGCTCTATGGAAATAGTGTGTCGGATAGAAAACGAAAATGAGGATGGCAAAGAACACTTTATAAAACGCACAGGAAAGATTAATCTTCTGTGAGTAACCGAAAGTGTTTTCTCTGCTCAAGTTGACAGTTCGCATGTTGTTTTTAATGATGGTAACTGGAACCTGGTCATAGCGCAGAATGACTACAGCCCGTTAGCATCAGGATGGTGATAGATGAGATGTGATCCTTTTTGTCGGACGTAACTGCATCCGAATTTTTCAAAAACCTTAACTTGGGTTCGCCAATCTGTTGGCGAAATTTTAGACATTAAAAACCTCCAAGTGAGACGGTAAGTTGATTAAAGGAAACTACTTGTTTATCAAGTTGCAGGGTCGGTTGTGAAGTTTTCAAATCATAACCCGCATCTTCTAAAAAGTCTTGAGTGTCCCCAGTTGTGCTGTTTCTTCTAACTGAATTTCAATAACTTCAAGCAGATTATTCCTCGCTTCTTCAATATCCCTTCCGCAACTTGCAACGTCTAATTCCGGACAATAGGCGGTGTACATATTGCCCTCTTTCCAAATTTCTTCTGTTACCACTAAATTTTTCATTGTAGCCTCCATGTTTGCATCAATCGCAATGTCCTTGATTTTTTGCCTGATGTGTGATACACTTTTAATAATTATCACTGTGTTAAATCATACTTGATCAAATGAACCTTAATTTGACACCTCCGAGTTTTGTGTCGGGAAACAAAGATAATGCACTATGCAGACTCTATACATCAAGTAAATAATCCTTTACAAGGGTACAATCCACTTATTGCCCTGGCAAATGCACAGTTAGACTTTGCTGATGATGATATCCTTTATCTAAAAGGTGAGGAACAAACAACACAAAGGATTTCTATTCAGAACTTGCAGCATCAGAAAATGCCTGCATTACAGTCCACAATGCTTGATTCTGCTAATGCGGAATTTATTAGTGGCTCATCTGATATTGCTAACCAACCTCCAATACAAGGTATGCATGGGCAGAACAGAGAAGGGATTATGGTTGTTATTGGGTCATTAATAAATGCTTCAGAGGATAATTGGAAAAATCTTTGCAAAGAATTTTCATGGCTTACACACTATAAAACTGATCCTCCCGAAGAATTATTCTTTGGCAATGCCTTTCTAAATCAAATGTTTCGATCATTGCAATATCGTATTGCCGTTGAGGTGAAGCCAGAATTTGCACCAAAAATACTCGAAATATGGGATAAAGAAACCAAATCTTATGGACCACGGCAGTCATATCTGTTATCTCGCCTAATGCTAGCTACAGAGATACTAAAATATAATCAAGGGCAACTTCCAGCCAAAAAGTTGGTAGGTTATCTTAAAGAAATGATTGATATCAAAAACCTGGACAAGAAGGTGTGGAAGTCATACTTTAATTCTATGGAAGAATTAAAAGAAATAAACATTGACGAATCAAACTTTTTCAGTTTCCTATTTAGTTTTATCTATATACGCCCCGATATTAACGCCTCTTTCCTAAATGACTTGATTGATGCATTGGATGAACTTGATCCAAAAACTCGGACACTGTTATTGGCTGACTTTGAGGGTTACAATATTGACTGTCGAGTTTTGATTGAAAGTATTTACCTAACGGAAGAAAAACAGGAAAATCCAGATTGGACAAGATGCCTTCAGGTCTATAACAAAGTGATAGAAAAATCTCTCGCTTGGGGTTATCCACATATTGCTGCATTATCAGCAAGAGGTAAAGCTATCATTCACGATGAATACTTAGGAGACGTAGAGACTGCCCATAAAGATTTTCAAGATATTTCCTTAAAAATAGGAGCATTACCAGTAATAGAAGAAGGACAAGCGGTTGTATATTTAAGGCATGGGCATTATCAAAAGGCAGTTGATATTTACGAACGTATTCTTCCTGAGTGGCATCAATCTTCTGAAAAATTTGGTGTTGGACCTTTAGAGGAATATCGTAGAGCCGCTATATGCGCAGCCAAATTGGGCGATTGGAAAAAAGCAGCTACCTTTTTTGAAGAGGGAGCAAAAAGAACACAGCAAATTGAGAACACCGAAAGATATATCGGTTTATATGCAGATGCAGGATTTGCACACTTTAAAGCAGGCAATATGTTGAATTGCATAAAGCAATTGCATCTGGCGTTGCAAAATTTTGAGACACTACCTCAAGACAGGACAGATATTAAATATTTTGCTTTAAAGAAACGTTTAGAGTACACCATAATATGGATATGGAAAATTTGGTGCATAGGTGAAGTAGACACTTCAAACTTTTTTGAACCCTATGCAGGTTTTTGTAGTGATCAGACGATAAAAGAAGAAATTTTGGATCTTCCTGACTCTCCAATTGGATATTCTTGGTTCTATCTATCGCAAATTGAGTACAGATTTGGACATGAGACAACAGTTTTCCAACATGCTCTACAAACCAAAAACAGAGAAGACTATCCTTACTTGAATTTCTGGCTTTCTTTTCTTGAAGTACAGTATGAATTTAGAAACAAGACATTTGATAATCTACCACAACGTATTTATCAGTTGGCACAAGTATTTAGTTCAATGAAAAAGCATCAGCAAAGTGGTAGAGGAGCTGCAGAAAAAGGATCTTATTCTATATCCGACTCCGATCTGTCCGACTATGCTTCTGTTGATAACATCATCGCAATTTTTATTGCGGCACTGATTGTTCTAATGCGGACAAATAGAGATACACAAGAAATTCTAACTATATGGCGTACAAATTCGTCTGAGCTGTCTATTAAAGGGAATATATATTCCGCTCTTGATTTAATTGAACCTATATTGTCGGGAGATAATAGTAATGCACTTACAGTGATGTACACACCTGATGCAAAAGTTGAAAAATTGCTTGCAGCATCAGTTAAGGTTATGCATAATGCAGAAGTGAGTTTAGAGGACCTTCTTTTTGCACACACATATATTTCGTCTTCTTTTATTCATAGTCCTTGGAAAGATTTGGTCGTAAATGATTTAGCAACACATCTTTCTTCAAAATGGCTGGAAAAAGTTAGATTTCGAGCAAAATTGAAAACTCCTATGATCACAGTTCCACAGATAGAACAAGCATGTAAGAGTAGTGAAACTGGTAAGAAAAAAATCGGTCAGATACTACTTGCTGTACATAACGCTGTTTCAGTTAAAGTTCCATTATCACCTGAGTTTTTTCACCGGTTTCGCGCTTGGACAGAATCAGATCGGGAACAGGGACCTGCAACAAGAAAAAACCCCGCTGCACAACGTCTCATCAAAGCGATGGAAAAACCACCGCATCTTACCGATGAAGACATTGAAGTACTGAATCAGTCAATAAAAGAAGGGGAAATACCGATAAAGTTCGATTCGCCCTTTGATTCGGATGAAAGTAATAAATAATGAATAAGTATCTCTTGGATACATCAACATGTAGTTTGTTGATGCAGGAAAATCCCAGAGTAAAAGGGCGTTTAGATTCACTAACTGAGTCGGACTACCATTTTACCTGTCCCATCGTTAAGGGTGAAATTCTGTTCGGAATTTTTCGGCTCGCTGCTGGAAAAAGACGGCAAGACCTTGAACAAAGGGCAAATAAGCTTTTTGCTGATGTGCAATGTGACCCAATCCCAGAGAATGTTGGCAATGTCTATGCACAGATAAAAGTTGCGGCACAACAACAAGGAACGTCTTTAGGTGAATGTGATCTTTGGATTGCTGCAACAGCATTAGCACTTGATGCGATTCTGGTTACTACTGATTCCGATTATCAGCGAATAATCGGGTTGGGACTGCGTTTGGAAAATTGGGAAGATTAACAAAAAGGGAATATTTGACTTGATAGCATAGGCACATCGAAAGGAATTTCTTCATGCCCACACTTGAATTCAACGGAAAACACCATATTTATACCCACCACCTCACCGTTCCCTACCGACCACTTGAAACTGACTAACCCCACCAAATTAACTGCCACAAAATACGCGTATATGCTATAATAACCACAAAACCTATTTTGGAGCGCGGAGATGGTAATTGCTGTAGATGCAGCGTCCCTTGAAAAACGTAACCGAACAGAACAACAACTTTTCACAGTGGTTGAGCAGAACACCCCCGACTCAATCAAATCCCCCCTCTTTCCTCAAGATGAACCCGAAGCATTCACATTCATTCTCAACAAGGAACTAATTGAACGTTTGAACTTGTGGGAATGGTTTCGCAACTATGCGAAGGAAGCACAAGTATCAACAGCTGGGATACGGGGTCCACAAAATATTTTGTATCCATGGGATACGCGCTTTCCGATCAATCAGGTTGGTATTATCTTAGCGACACTTGGAAAAAGTCTTGTGGCAAAGGAAAAATCTGGTGGGAAACCCGTAGAGAAACTTGCGGGATGTGAGGTGCGCTACAACTCACAAAAATACGTTGAGTTTATCGCACGAATTCAGGCGGCACAAGATATACGGACTTATGTGCCGAAAGGGTTTGGCACGTTGCCGATTTGGATGGCATCGTTCCTTATTTTCATGCTTGACTTGGACGGTGGTGAACATGTTACATCAAGCCACTCTGTTAGCACGAAAAACGCAACAAAAGACCTCAACAATCAGGGAAGTCAATATCTACCCGAAGAATCTATGCGGTTTGTTGAGAAGATTGAGGAGATTCTCAAAACCGCAGAAACAGATGAATATCCGATTCATTTTAGTGCAGCTAACGACGAACATATAGATTTTGAAAGATTAGACGAACTCCATGATGGTGTGCAGCTTTATGTCGGTTATCTCAAAAGCGGTGTCGCTACAGATGCGAATCTCAACCTTATCCGAAAGACAAAACCTCCCATCGTTGTCGATTGTGTCGGAGGATGTATGTATCGCCCGATGCGTGCGATCTTTGAGCGGTTAGGTATTGCCGATTCTGTCCGTTGGCTTCACGTTGAAGCAGACCCGCTCTATCATAATATCGGCAAATTGGACAGAAATCCAAAAACAGGTGAAACGGAATTTTATGACCTTGGATGTGACTTTAGTATTCTGGATGTCGTCAAATCAGTAGAGTACGCGACGAAATTAAAAAAACAACCTATCGGAACAATTATTGAGGCAACTGATCCGGATGGGGACAGGTTGATCGTTTGCCAGATAGAAGAAGCATCGCGTGCTGAAACACTTCAAAGTCTCGGCATTGATTTTCTAATGCTTGACGACAATCGGCTGCTAACAATTTACACGCCTAATCAGGCGTTTTTGATGTTGATGGACTTCCACACGAAACAACTCAAAACCGCAGGACTTTGGGAAGATCATCCGAGATTTATGATTAAAACGACTCCTTCTGCACTTGCTTGGGACCAGTGGGCTGCTGCTAACGAGGTAAATGTAATTAATGTGCCGGTCGGTTTCAAAGAGATCGCCGCAGTTATGAAAAAGATTGAAAAACAGATAGCCGATGCACCGGACACGCCAGTTGTTATACAAGATGTTTACGGTGAAACAATTTCGCTCGGTGTGCAGCCCCGTCTCATCTTCGCTGGTGAGGAGAGCGGCGGCATGATTACCGGTCCCGAAGAACTTATCCATAGTCAAGGTGGTAGGACTGCCATTGCGATGCGAGAGAAATCAGCAGGCGAATCTATGGTGTTGGTCACAGCACTTGCTGCGCATTGCAAACAGGCAGATATGCCTCTGTCTGATTACCTTGCCACTATTTTTTCTCAGAGTCGGATCACTGCAACGTGTGATGTGCGGGAGGATATTACCTACTATAACGAGTCTGAACCGAATCCTGAAAAACTGCGTGAAGCGAAGCGGGAAGGCGAAGCAAAACGCGATAAAAATGACCTGTTTTTTCTTGGGATTGCTATAGCCCTGCGCGAAGGGAAAATAGATATGGAACAAGCCCGCGCCATTCTCTCCGATGCACTTCCCGATCTTGATTTTACGAATCTTGAGAATGTCCAGTTTGTCGGAGATGGGACTTACCTTAAGTTTACCGATAAATTTGTTGAGGTTAGAAAATCAGGAACAGATGCGAAGACAAAAGCCTACGCTTCTGGTGGTGATAAAGAGGAATGTCGGCGTTATGCCAAAGCCTTTGGTGAGACAAGTGGAGACCTAACTGAACTCTACCGCGCGCAAATTGGCGAGACCTATTTAGAAGATGTTGAAAGTCGGGCGCGGGAGATTTATGATGCGTTTCAGTCTGCTTAAAAGTAGTAGGCACGCTCCGCGTGCCGCAACAAATTTAAAGAGGCGACAAATGCCTTATCTACATTTGCCGCCTACCAGAGAGAGTGTTCTCTAAAATGTGGTTTCACGGTTAGTTAAAGCACACCATCGCGTACCTTCTAAATACTTAAGAAGCACTGATTTCGCTTGCGGCGTCCCGACACGGTAAAGCGCATGCACCGCATCACCACGGACATAACGGTTTTCGTTAAAAAGCAGGTTTTTCAATCCGTCAACCGCGTCCGCTGCGTTTTCACCAATTCGGGCGAGGGCAAACACAGCGTTGCGTTTAATCCCATCGTTTGGCTCTTCCAACGCTTTAATCAATCCTGGAACCGCTAATGTGCTTGATTGACTCGTTGTTCCTAACGCTTCAATTGTGCGTGCGCGGACATTGCCAGATTCATCCTGTAGTGTCTCAACCAATGCAGGAACGGCAGGTTCTGCATTCGTCCCAAGGTCTCCGAGTGCCTCTGCAGCATTCGCACGAGCATGCTCAGGAGCTTCTTTCAAAGTATTCTGTAATGCATCAACGGCTGGCGCACCGACTGCGTTCAGCGCATAACATGCATTTCGGCGACTCATATCTGACTCTTCATGCAGACATCTTACCAATGCTGGGACCGCTTTTTCACCAAACTTTGGCACTTGATATGCCGCCCGTAATCCTATTGATTCGGTAGTGTTGTTTAATGCACTGATTAAATCTGATAACGATTCACCGTTTGGAGAAGCAGGGGTATCACTGTTCTTTGGACCGAGATGCCAGTTCCAAAGATGTTTAAACATCTCCTGATGTTCAGCTGGTCCGTGTGCTGTCCCGTTTGCCCATTCTGTTTCCTTATTTGCCCACGTAGGTTCTTGCGGCTCCGTCATCCGAGCATAAAGGAATTTCATCATGTAACGTCGCTCATCAGTCTGATTCGGCATAGCACGGTGCCATAGGTCATAGTTAGCGAATGCAACAGCACCTGCTTTGCCAGTGATAGGTTGTTCAGGAGATACCTGTGAACCTTCATTTGTACTAAAGTAATGACTTATTGGGACAACGCCGGTCGGTCCACGCTCAACAGGTGTATCTTGCGGATAATAGAAAACAAGCAACCGACGAGTATGGTGTGACCATCGCTTGCCACCATCTTGATGCATGCCTTGCCCTTTGCTACCGGGCGGATTGTAGTGCGGATGCCGATGCGGCTGCATATAGTAATCCGGTCCCAACAGACTTGTCAAAGCGCCTTTTACGTTCGCATCATCAAAGACTCTTTGAATTTCTGGTATTCGCGGTAAAAGATTATTGCCCGGATTACCTTCTTTATCAAACACAACAGCAGTTCTTTCAAAGATGTCATTGTGAAACGCTGGCGGTAACGCGGTGTTAACGGTAACAAAACCGTTCACGATAAAATGCCGCATCTGTTCGTCAGTTAATAGGTTTTCTGCCATTTTCGTCTCCTCCAAAGGTTTCGGTATTTTATACCTATTCAATTCTGCGAAGATTTTTTCTTTTGTAGGAGGGCTTTGTCAGCCCGATTGATTGTGATACAATATTCAGAAAACCGAATGGTTCTGTCAATATGTATCTAAACCTAAAATTAGTATAGTATGTCATTAATTTCCACGATTTACAACAAAAAATGCTTAAATAGACGCAAGTTATGGTATACTATCTATCAAATTGCGTAGAGGTGTTAATATGGGAAGAAGTTTTGAAAAATCGTTAGCGTGGCGAGAACGAGCAAAGGCTGCGTTAGTCGGTGGTGGACAACCACATAAACAGAGCAATCCTCCGCAACCGGTTATGGTTGCTGGTGGAAAAGGTTCGCATTTTTGGGATGCGGATGGAAACGACTATATCGACTACTTGATGGGATATGGACCGATGATTCTCGGACATGCCTATCCTGCTGTGATAGAAGCAGTCGCAAAGGCTCTTGAACGCGGCAATGTCTATAACTTTGGTCATACATTAGAGATAGAACTCGCGGAAAAACTTGTTGAGATTATTCCGTCTGCGGATAGAGTGGCTTATTTTGTAGGTGGTTCCGATGCGACAACTGGCGCGCTTAAGTTTGCCCGCGCATACACCGAAAAAGAGAAGGTAATTCGATGCGGATACCACGGTTGGCATGACTGGTGTCATAACACTCGTGGACACTTGCCGGGTAGTGCTGAATCAACGCTGAGTGTCGGCTTCAACGATATAGATGCACTTGAAGACCTTTTTAAGGAACATCCTGGAGAAATAGCGTGTTTGATTATGGAACCTTCTGGACACGACTTACCCACAGACGGATATTTGGAAAATGTGAAATCCGTTGTGAATTCAAACGATGCCCTATTGATTTTTGATGAAGTTAAAACTGGATTCCGATATGCTTTAGGTGGCGCGCAAGAATATTTCGGTGTTACACCTGATATGTCGGTTTTTGGGAAGGCATTGGCTAACGGGTTCGCTACTGCCGTTGTTGTCGGTAGGCAGGAGATTATGGACGAAGTTGCTGGCGTATGGGTCGCTGCGACTTTCCACGGTGAGGTTTCACTTGTTGCCGCCGCTCTTGCAACGATTGCGGAATTAGAGGCAAAAGATGGTGTGGCAGTTATGTGGAAACAGGGACAAAAATTATTAGATGGCTATAAAGAGATGACCGACCGATTAGGTATTGACCAAGCACGTATTGGTGGCATTGGTCCGATGCCTTTTTTCGGTTTGAATGCTGAGGGTGAAATGCAGAGTCAGTTTCGCAAAGCATTCTATGAAGCAACGTTAGATGGTGGATTGTATCTACCAGACGGACATATATGGTTCATGTCCATTTCACATACGGACGAAGACATCGCAAAGACGTTAAATGTGTCTGAAGATGCGCTCAAACGCGCGAAAGCGATGGCATAAATAATTAGGGATATTATTATGGAACAAGCAACAAACTATACAAAACCTTTTATCGTTGATAAAAATTTAGGGGCGGCACTGGATGTAGACAATGCTGAACTCCCACAAACTACCTCCGATGGCATGCCTGTTGTCGCACCTACACAAGAACAGAAATATCTGTTTGACATGCGCGGCTGGCTATTAGTCCCTGGCGTGTTGTCAGGTGATGAACTGCAAGAGATGCAGGAATTCTGTCATCGTCTTCGTCATGAACCGGAGTCTATTCCAGAACATGAACGTTCACCCCTCGGTGGACCGATGGAAAAGTTATCCGATCATCCAAACGTTGTTGGGTTTCTGAACGAGTTCCTCGCGCATCCAGCACTTTCAAGCCCGGAATGCTACGGCTTCCGCATGGAATCGTGTAGTTTATTCTATCGCACAGTAGGAGATGGAAACTTTGGACCACATAACGGCAACGGTATGCTCCGTTTTCCTGGCGATTCACATCTTTATCGGTGTATCCCAGGAAGAGCCTACAGCGGTTTGACGCGTATTGTGTGGGAACTCAACCCTGTCAAATACAGACAGGGCGGCACCTTATTCATTACGGGAAGCCATAAAGCAGTCTATACAGCGCCTGATAGTATCCGGACGCCGGATTCTTCGATTTGGGATACTTATGAATGCCCCGCAGGATCATTGCTATTTTTCACAGAGGCGTTGACGCACAGCACACATCGCTGGACGAATGAGGATAACGACAGGTTGGCAATTTTCAGTTGCTATAACACTGTGAATAGCAAGTGGCACGATTGGAATCCGCATCCGAAGTTACTGGAAGAAATGCCACCTAAACGGCAAACACTTTTTAGACCTGTTCGTGCTGCGAATAATTTGATTGCGTAACAGAGTTATTTCCATAGCTGTGGTGATGATTTAGGAACAGCATTAGACATGTTCCTATATTCATCGCCACTTAATTTTATACCAATTCTAATAAATAACATTCCATTACGGAAATTTATTGGATTGAATATAATTGGAAGATATCCTCTGTAGGAGCGACCTCCCGGTCGCGACCGGGAGGTCGCTCCTACAGAATCTCTACCGAAAATGATACATTATATTTTAGAAATGGTATTAGTTTTCAGACTACCACATTTGAACAGGTGCAATGCTATTCCTACAAATCGGGTTACAAGCCCTTCCTACAAAAACAGTATGTCTTTAGTAAAATCTTATACATGTGTTTTGCTCGTTCTGATAATTACCGCATGTTTTGTTATCGGTTGCGAAAGGATTCCGACAGAGGTCATCACCACGGCACCTGTCAATAAGGTCGCACTTGCTAATATCTCAGCAATAGACGAAAGCAATTTGACAGGGGCAGCAGCGTTCACGGAAATAGACAGCGGCTTGCATGTTGTAATTGAGATTCAGCACGCTGTCCCTGGCTTGCACGCAGCGCATCTCCATATAGGGAGTTGTGCTGACATTGGACCACATTGGCATCCTGTGGATGTTCCTGCAGGTACAGTCGGCGTCCCTGTGGCAGAAGCCACACTTGACATACAACCTATAGGTGTAGGTGAAATCGGCAACATTTCAGTTGGTGAAGATGGCACGGGTGTTTTAGAATTTACTACTCCGTTTTGGTCTGTTGGCGGCGACCCAAATACTGATATTCTCGGTAAACTGATACTTATCCACGAAACAGGCGATACATTCCAAACAAATCCCCATACACATTCTGCTATGTCTAACGCAAGCACACATACCCATAATATTGGACAAATGCAGGCGGAAACAGAGATAACACAAGCTACCCACGTTTGCACACTTGCTGTGCTTGGTCAGCAGATTGACTTGGATGCAGATCACCATCTTCCCGGTCAATCGGTGAGTCCGCATAGCCATGATTTGCTGGAACTACTGCTTACATGTTTTGTGAGTGCTGAGCAGTTGGTGGATCCGAGAATTTTATCTGTGATTCCGCTTAAGGGATCACCTAAACATCAAGCATTTTTGGAAATTGAACCCAAAAGTTTAGCTGCCTACCATGAATTCTTTATATCTATAGGATTGCCCGTAGACCCTGACTTCTTCACAAATCAATATAAACAGACCTTTCCTGCAGGAATGCCCGAAGAATTTGAACAGGAGATGCGGAAACGGTTAACACACCTCTATATCACATCAGGCATAGATTTTGAAAATCCTGCTGACATTGCTGGGTATAATGTGCTTCTTACAAGGTTTTTAGATGATCGGACGACTGCCTGGGTGTTAGGCTATTTCCAAGGGGACGATGCCGCGTTCAGTGAGTGGATTATTTCTGTGCTAAAAACAGTAGGAGTTAGACCGGGGGGTGGCTCTCGTATTGGTTGTGGTGTGATTGGGTTGGTGGAGTAAACGTCTACGCTTTTCTGCGATTCTCAAACTCCGCTTTCTCTGAGTTCCTCAGCTGTTCCAAACGGGGATAATCCGTAATTTCCCATTAGCAGAATAAATTTTCCACGTGGTACTCCTGCAAGGCGTGAGGCAAGTCCACTACTGAGCTCTCGGTTTTCATAATATTTCATTGCCAATGCTATATGTGCATCTTTATCAATTTTAAAAGACTCTGGCTTCAAAGATAACAGATGCAAGATGTCTTCAGGCAATTTAACTTTTGTTTCTTGCTCAAAGGCATCAATACTTTCGTGTTCACTATGGAATGCATCACGAATATCCACATCTTGGAGTATTGCAGCAGTAAGGTCTCTTTTCGCTTCTTCCCACTTCTTTGCGCGTAAGTATGTCTCGCCTCGTATGTAGTAAGATTCGACGATCTTTGGCTTCAGAACAAGCATTTGGGTATAGTCTGCAATTGCCTTTTCCAGATCACCTTTATTGCTATACGCATTACCGCGAAAGTGATACGCTTCCGCGTAATCGGGGTTAAGTTCTATTGCTTTAGTAAAGTTGGTGATAGCAAGTTCTAACTTTCCGTTTTTGCTGTGAACCAACGCGCAATTGAAATACGTCTCGGTGTGTTTTTGATTGTCTTCTTTTATCATTTCTCTTTTCTACAATGCGGAATTTACCTGAAGGGAATGATAACATGGTTACGAGTAGGTATAAACGGAATTTGAGGAGTTCATACCAAAAAGGAGTTTATCACGCCGCATATTGTTTTAACTGGTTCACGGACATAAACATATTACTAACTAAGTAGTATCGCACTTCAAGATTCATTCGATCAATTTCAGCGAGGAAACCGCCCGCGGATGATTCATAATTCCGCGGATTAGTTTCAATCTCTTGAAGTTTTTTGACCTGTTTTTGGAAACGTTCAATGCGTTCTAATGTTGCTTCAAATTCTTGATTGTTCTGAATCATTCTGAATCACCTCAACTATGCCACGTCGTGTTTTATCGCGTTTAGTTTGCCAGTCTTCAATTGCTTCCTGCTCGCCTCCAATTGCTGCCATTTTTCGAATCCAGAAAATACTCGCTCCTAAAACATTGTGTGCCTTCTGATGATCAAAAATGAGAGTAGTTTCGCCATATACCTGACCAACATCAAACGAATCTTCCATCACAAGGAAAATATCTACATCGCGGGGGTCAGATTTAGCTGTTACAAATGAACCATAGACTATAAATCTTGCCACTTGTCCGGTACTATGTGTCAACATGTAAATACGTTCCAATCGATTCCCAAGGAGGTCCCTTTGCTCGGTTCCTGTGCCAAAATGTTGTAGTATTTCGGTCAAAGTTGCTTGATGAATTCCTATAGGTAGGTCGCCATTAGTGTTAAATTCAGGCCATTTCTTCATGTAGATATGGATTTGGTTCCTACCGTTGTGTTAACATTTCGGCAATATATGTAGGCAACTTAACACCAATTGCCTTTTCAAAGTCAGCAATGCTTGTCTTACAGAAGTTAGCAGTAATATCCATCCCTCTGTCTCGAGCAATAGTCAAATCAACTATGGCTTTCTCCCATTCTCTTAAAAACAACCATGTAGCGCCTCGATTGTAATAGGCGTGAGTAGACTGTGGCTCTAATTTTATCACCGTACTAAAGTCTTGGATAGCAAGGTCATGTTCACCTTTGATACTGAGGGTAATGCCACGATTAGCGTAAGCTTCACTAAAATCATGGTTCAGTTGTATTGCAGTGGTATAGTCTTCAATGGCTTTGTCAATTTCGCCTCTGAAGCGGTAAGCATTACCTTGACCCACATAGGCTTTAGCATCAGTCGGGTTCAGTTGTATTGCAGTGGTATAGTCTTCAATGGCTCTGCCAATTTCGCCTTTATTGCTGTAAACATTGCCTCGATTGTAAAACGCCTCGCCAAAATCAGGATTTAACTTAATAGCTTTACTGTAGTCTCCAATCGCCCGGTCTTGGTCACCCTTATCACTATAAGCATTTCCACGGTTGCAATATGCTTTGGCATAATTAGGATTTATCTGTATTGCACTACTATAATCTTCAATCGCTCGGTCAACTTCACCCTTGATACTGAAAGCAACACCTCGACTATTATAGGCATCAGTAAACTTTGGGTCCTTTTCTATTGCCGTGCTATAGTCTACAATAGCCTTCCCATACTCACCTTTTCTGCTGTAAGCATTACCACGATTATTGTAGGTCTTAACATAATTAGGGTCAAGTTCTATTGCCATATTATAGTCGATGATAGCTTGATCTACCTCGTTTTTTTTTGCATAGGCAACGCCCCGATTGTGATAAGCTGCAGCATAATCACGATTCAGTTGTATTGCAGTGGTATAGTCATCAATGGCAAGATTAACCTCGTTTTTTTCTTCATATTCAATGGCACGATTATAATATACTTCTGCAAGGTATGGATTAAGTTTGATTGCCGTATTGTAGTCTTCCATGGCATTTTCTGTTTGTCCTTTTCTCGCGTAAGCGTTGCCGCGATTGCTATAGAACATCGGACAATTAGGATTGAGTTTTATAGCCTTGTTGTAATTTTCAATGGCTCTGTCAACCTCACCTTTTTTACCATAAACAACACCAAAATTGTAATAAACTATTGCATAATCAGGTTTTAGTTGTCTTGCGGTGTTAAAGTCTTGTATGGCAATATCAAATTCACCTTTATTCTCGGAAGTAGCACCGCGATTGATATATGCATCTGCATCGTGCGGATTGAGTTCAATTGTATATGAGTAGGATTCTATTGCCATATCTAACTGCCCGAGCATCGTCAAGACGTTCCCGCGTTGGAATGCCAATTCAGCGTATAACTCTTCTTCGGAAATATCGGATGACGGATCAGTTTGTGATTGAATTTTAGCAACCGCTTTCCGAATACCTTCCACCACGTTTTGCCAACCTTCACTCTCATCTTCCCATTTGGTAATAGGTAGTCCTCTGTCAGGGTGCGCTTGGAAGTCACTCAGTTGATGCTTTATCCAATCACAATGTTCAAGGATGATTGGGATAACTCTTATTTTTGCAGTTAATGCTGCTGCTAACTCCTTATTGCAGTTTTCAGAATCAAGACTATTAGCAGAAACAAGGTAGAAAAGAAGGTCGGAATCAGCGAGATTGCTGAAAATGGCGTCACGCCACTTGTCACCTGGCAGAATTTCATTGTCGTGCCAAATATCTATTATACCTTCACGCTTTAAAAGGGCAAGGCGTGTTATCAATTCGTCCTTTGCGGTTGTATTTTTATGTGAGTAAGTAATGAAAACTTTTAGCGGTTTGTTCACGGTTTTTCTCCTCAACAATTTAGGTTAAGTTTATTATATCACATCTAACAAACAATTTTCAACCCAACTTTCAAGTATTCACACCCAACAAAATACCTTGAATTAAACCCAAAATTACGCTATTATATCCACATCATGAGAATACCAAAACACCTTTCAAACATAACAAAATACATCACCTTTCTACTTATTCTATTTGTCGGAAATGTGGACGCGCAGATTCTAATTGACTCCGTGATTGCCGTTGTCAATGGACAACCAATTACCCAAAGTCAGCTTGCAAACGAATTTCGGATTGATGTCATTATGGGGAAACCGATTTCACGTGAACCGACTGAAGCAGAAAAACAGGCGTACTTAGACCAGATTATCAATCGTAGGTTTGTGTTGCTGGGGGCTGAGAAGATCGGAATTACGGCTGTTGATCACAAAAAACAGGTGGCAGCACGGACCGCAGCGATACGTTCGAAATTTCCTTCCGATGTTGAGTTCAAGCGCGTATTGCGAGAACAGGAATTGGAAATTGAAGCATTAGAAAAGTGGATGTCCGATGATATAATTTACGCTGAATATTTTACGCGTCAGTTTGTCAGAACCGTTAATAGCAAAGAGATTGATGAGTTAGCACCACAATATTTTGAAGCGAATAAAGCACAATTTGTTGTTCCTGCCACGGTTACGTTTCGCTCTGCACTTATAGTCGTGGCACCAGATGGTTCAACAAAAGAAAAACAAGATGCTAAACGTCTTGCGGAACAGATCAATTCACGTTTACAGCAAGGTGAAACATTTGAGGCGGTTAAGCAAAGTTCCAAAACAAAGAAATCTATCAGTTTTAATTCGCTTACCCTAACGACAGATACGGCATTAGGTGCGATTGTTGCACAATTAGAGCCTTCTGAACGTAAAGGACCGCTCGCTGTTCCAGGGGGATATAGGATTGTTGAACTTGTAAAGAAAACACCTGAACGGCAAAAACAGTATTCGGAAGTTAAAGACCAGATTGCAAATCTGATTCGTGATAATAAGGCAGAGACAGCGTTTAAGGAATGGTTAGCAAGACAAAAAGCAGATGAACCTTGGTATATCTTAGAAGATGCACTTAAGCGGGTTTTAGGAATAAAAGGTCAACCGACAAAATAATCTGATGAATTTGGCACAGCATCAAACAGTAATCTGTTCCCTTCTTTTTCTATTCACCGTATTCGTGTTTGGTGAAGTTTCATCGTGGGATATATCCGCTTATCCTGAAAAGATCCAGGAGCGGTTGGAGAATGCACAGCATGCTTTTCAAAAAGAGAAGTTCGGTGAAGCACTCACTTTGTATCAGTTACTTGCTAAAGATGCGCCTAAATTCCCGATGGTGCATATCGGCGTGGGGGACGCATCTGCAAAGTTAGGGGATTATCCAAGTGCGATTGTCGCCTTTCAACGTGCTTTGACACTGATTTCAGAGTTTCCACAAACTAAACGTCTTGATTTTGAACCGACTGTACAAGCCAAACTCGCTGCCGCTTATCATCGCAATAAACAACTTGATGAAGCGGATGTTTTGTTTCAGAAAGCCATCAAAGGTGTAGGTGAAAACGCTCCGGTTACGTGGTATGTTGCTTTAGGACAGATTGAAACTGAACGCGACAACTTGGAACAAGCACGGCGATACTATATCGTTGCAGTGCAACTTTACCCAGACACAACGGCTGCTTACAATAATCTTGGGCATGTGCTACTTAAACTCAACCGTATTGATGAAGCTGATGCTGTTTTTCGGGAGGCACTAACATTAGATGAAACGCTTGCGAGTGCTGCCTTCGGAAGAGGTGAAGTTGCAGCAAAACGCGGTGAACTCATCATTGCGCGACGTTTTTATGAACAAGCTATCCAAGAGACACCAAATGAACCGGTATTTTACAAATCACTCGCGAATGTTCTTGAGAAACTTGGCAATACGGAGGAAGCTAACGCGGCTCGTTCTTGGCATCAACAAGCATTAGCAGAAGTTTATCGTCAGCAAGCACACCGTTTTATTGAAAAACAGCAGGGGCAACCTGCGTTAGCGTTATTACAGAAGGCACTCGAAACGGATGGAACATATATTCCTGCTTTGAAAGATTACGCTTACGTTCAGATGCAGATGGCGGAATTGACATCTGCTAAGCAAACATATCAACGTGTGCTTAAGTTAGAACCAACTTCGCGCCAGGCATTGCTACATTTGGGTATGATAGAGGCAAAACTTGGCAATTGGACCGAAGGTGAAGCATACTTTCTCGCGCTTATCAAGCACGAACCATATTTTATGGATACCTATTCTCAACTTGCAAATCTCCGCGAGGCATCAGGTGATCTACAGGGGGCAGAAAATGCGTTTACGATGGGTATCCAACATGAATCTGCATGGGCACCAGGATATTGGTGGCGTGGACAGATTTACCAAAAACTTGGTGAGTCTAACAAGGCAGAAACAGATTTCCGTCGTGCAATAAAACTTGCTCCAGATGTGCCGTTTCCAAAAGATGCCTTGGCATACCTGCTTGCAGCAGAAAACAGATCTCTTGCGGAAGCACTTACCCTTGCCAAAGCTGTGGTAGCAAGTGATAATCGCCCGACACACATTGCAACACTTGCATTTGTCTATTATCGTCTGAATCGTATTTCTGACGCACGGCGTGAAATTAAAAGAGCCTTTTTACAAGCCCCTAAACACCCTTATATTCTAAAAGTTCGTTCAAAAATTATACAGATTAACCAAAAGTAGATGCTGAATCAGTACGGTGTTATTCAGTTTCACTAAGGTTTTTCAACTATCTAAAATTGGTTGTATAAAATTTCTTGAAAAATAAAATGAAATATGTTATTATTAAAAAGGTTGTGTAGTACATAAACCTGAAGTGTGACAAACAAGGTGAAATGGCTTCATCACTTTGAAGCCTCACGAGAAATTTGGAACTCTTCTTAAAATTTACTTTAGAATTCTATAGATAAGGAGCATTATAATGCTAAAATATCAGATAACCCTGATTGCTGTCTTAATCGGTTGTATTGCTTTTGTGGCTTGTGACCGTGCGCAGCAAGTGTTAGAACCGGTGATGCCGGATCCAGAACCGGAAATGATGGATACCGGGGACATGACGGGTATGGATGGGTACCTGTCATGGGAAAATAGGACGCTTCCAGGACCGTGGTTAGATTTTAAAGGGGATGCCCACGATCTGGGATCCCGTACCATCTATTTAAACGGAGACGCTGCTATGGCAAACAAAGCAGGGACAGCTTACCCTGCCGGATCTATGCTTGTCAAGATATCCATGGATACTACCAACACATTTGTCTCGCAGATCTCAACGATGACGAAAACCGATAGCGCAGATAACAGCGGTTGGGTATACGGTGTAACCGGTCCGCCTTCAGCAACAGCGGTAGATATGACGATGTTAAATACACTCACATCGGAGATGGCCGCGGGGGCGTGCGTTGGTTGCCATGCAAACGCCACTAACGACTTTGTTTTCGTGCCACTTACTATGATGGGTGATGGCACCACAGATGGTGGAACCACAGACGGTGGGACTACAGATGATGGCACTACTAATGGTGGAACCACAGATGATGGCACTACTAATGGCGGAACCACAGACGGTGGGACTACAGATGATGGTACTACTAATGGTGGAACTGGTAACGGTGCTGCCTAAGACATTTCACATCACTTACAAGAGCGGATTAGTATTACCATTTGGTTAATACTAATCCGTTTTCTTTATTATAAAATTTTTTGGGAGAACTTTGTAGACCCGATATCTCATCAGGGTTAGGAATAGGACTTCTTCTTGATGAAGCCTTAAGAAAATATTTCGGTAATTCTATATTTCCCACGCCCGGTAGGTGCGGTTTCCTAACCGCACCGGACCTCTCTACAAAATTACCAAATTAATTATTTATGGTGAATTATTGTAGGAGCGATCTCCGAATCGTGACGAAACTACTAATAGTCGGAATCGGAGTCCCCCCGCCAAATGCCCATACGCGCATTTGGCGTTCTGCATGATTGGTGGATTGAACCCCTTTCACAAGAGACAAATTCAATCAAGAGAATTCAACAATTTGGAAATCTTATTTTGACTATTGCACATTGCAAATAAAAAAGGTCGTGTATCTAATACACGACCTTCTCTGATTACCATATAATAAGATATTAACTATTTATCACCCCAAGCGGGTCCGCGAGGGATTAATAACTCTTGTCCTACACTCAATTTTGTCCGGTCAAAGATATAATCGTCTTGATTTGCGGCAACCAACCGTGTCCACTTCTCTGGATTATCAAAAATCTCTGGACGAGAGGCGATACGTTTTAGCGCTGCCTCGCCATTTTCTTCCTGAATATCCTCTTCTTTGACATAATACTTGTAGACTGGTTCCGGGCTGGTAACACTAAAACTGAAACTGTGCGCGGTAGCGAGGGCATTTCCAGCCATATCAGTTGCACCTGAGACGGTGACAGTATACATGCGTCCGCAGCGCATCGGCATATCTGAGGTAAACATCACGGAATCACCACTACCACTTACTGTGCCAGTAAGTGTAACTTCTGTGGGTTCACTCATGGCGTCTTCTGTTTTAGCAACTGCAACTTCAATTGAAACACTATTAGCATCAATTGGTTCGCTAAAGGTGACCGTTAGGCTATCTCGTACATTCAAAGAATCTTCATATTCAGAGAAAACAGTACCATCAGCAGGGTCGGTACCTGTTACTGTTGGCGGTGTTGCATCCATATAGGTAAACTTCTGTGAGAGTGTGACGGGCACATCCGGTTTGCCTTTATTGGTAATGACAACAGCTACTGATTGTCCTGCTGTGCCAGCAGGTGTTACCACAGTAACTTCTGTTTTACTTGGCACTGTGGCGTTTTGACCATCCATTTCACCGAAGGTTACAGTCACGCCATTTTTCATGTCAAAATTCTCGCCGGTAATAGTGACAGTGGTCCCTCCACTTTCTGGACCCTCAGTTGGCGTCATGCCCGTCGGCGCGGGTTCCGGATTACAGCCTCCGCATCCTACCATCCACACACAGACAATTGCAAAGATAGCATAAATGGCTATGTTTCTGTGTTTTTTCATTAATCGCTTCTCCTTAATCATCAAGAACGGGTTTGTTGTGTCTAAACTAAAATAATTTCTTGCAACCTTGGACATCTTCAAAGTTGTAATATCGGTTTGCAAACTACGTCCCCAAAATCCCGATTTCTAAAATTATACATGCAAACCGATGTCGTTGTCAACCTTTTTTATTCCCCACGCCAAGTAGTACGCTTTAACGGGTCGTGCACGTCAACAGATAACTCTGGTCCGAAGCCTTCAATTGTTAACCGCACTGTATCACCATCACCCACTGCGGTTAGTGCTTCGTGATGTGTGCCTGTAGAAACTACATCGCCGGGTTCCAGGGTTATCACATTGGTTACTTCAGCAAGCAATTCTGGGACGAAACGAGCCATTGAGTTTGTGGAGAAATCATGTTGCAATTGGTCGTTAATCCAGAGTTGTACACCAAGGGCATTTGGGTCCTCAACTTCATCGGCAGTAATAAGTACAGGTCCCATCGGTGCGAAGGTGTGCCAACTTTTACCTAAAAAGAACCCTCCCGGTAAACCGCGCGCAGACACATCGATAAATTGTGTGTACCCAAAAACGCAATCAAGTGCATTTTCTTCAGTTAAATGCTTCGCTGTTTTCCCAATGACAATCGCCAACTCTGGCTCAAAATGAAATACAGTTACATCTGCCTCTGGAAGTTGGACAGTCTTTTTCGTTGAAATGACACTTGTTGCTGATTTGAGGAATGCATTAAAATCGAGTCGGGAAGGACTGTCTGGCTCAATATAATTGCCAGCGAGACAAACGAGTTGTCCCGGTTGTGGCAGTGGGGCTTTAAATGTGACGTTGTCTATAGCGGTTGGGGTGCCATTTTCAGCTGCGTCTACTATTATTGAACGCAGATTATCAAAATCCTCTATCACCATTTGTATTAGTTCTTGCGGCGTATGATATGAAATATCACTAAGTGCATCGCTAATGTCAACAATTTCGTTTCCTGTAATCACACCCAGTTGATAATCGTTAAAGAATGCAAGTTTCATTCAGTTATTTGCTCCTGTTTTAAGACGTTTCACAAGCGGATGGTTCCGCTCCTTTAACGGTAGTTGTACTTTTGCTCCATTGAAATGAGAAGTGTAGGTTGCACTTACACACTCAAGCGACGTAAGCGCGTTGTGTCCACCGAGTTCTGGTTCATTTCCGTCAAGGATTGCGTCTCGTATATTTTTTGCACTCCAGATCGTGTGGCGAGACTTCCACGCTTTTCCAGAGATCATAAATGCTGATGTGTCAAGTTCAATCTGTTCCCATGCGGGTGTATGCGATGCAAATGAGACGTCAAAAGGACAGTGCCACATTTCATCTATACCTGTTTCAGGGTTCGGTTTAATCATCAATTGTCCCGCCGAACCGAGTAGATGTGGACCCATCATCCATCCGTGTCTCTGCTGACGTAGGTAGAGTTCCATAATTCCGTAAGCACAACTTGCACCACCGATATGCACAAGCATTGTGTCTCCCGCGACGATACCGTTGTCACGCCGATCAGTTTTGCATAACTCACTGCTATGCATAATATCTGCGTTTGTTACATCATGTCCTTGATATGTGATATGTGCCTGAACCCAAGAGACACCATCCAAGAAAAAATCCATCTCATCAAAGTAGTGAACACCCATCTCCATCAACTCAAATCCTGCTTCTCGCCCTTTACCGACCTCGCGAATTGATCGTAGTTCCCCAATTTTCCCCGCATCAATCAGGGATTTCGCGTGCCGAAACAAGGGCGTAAATCGGAATTGATGGCTGATCGCCAAATGGACACCAGCGTTGTTACACGCCGCAAGCATCTGGTCAGCAGTTTCTAAATCAACTGATAACGGTTTTTCACATAAAACATGGATGCCTGCTTGTGCCGCCGCAATTGTAATCGGGGCATGTAAAGGCGCATGTGTGCAAACGCTCACAATATCAAGCGTTTCATGCGCAAACATCTCCAGATAGTCAGTATATCGGTTTGGGACATCGTATTCATCGGCGCGATTGTTGAGGGCGTCGCAATTGATGTCGCACATTGCGACGAGGGCAACGTCTTCTAAACCGTCATAAGCTGCCGCGTGGCTACGGCTTATTCCACCACAACCAACAATCCCTGCGCGTAATGTCAAGGGTTTTCTCCAATTCCTAAAGTCAGGTTAGCGTGTTTCGTCTCTATTCATCGCTAACAATGCCTGCCATTGTGCCTTATCAACCAAGACACCTTTCTCAAGGCTCTCCTGCCTTGTGCGCAACATACCTTCCCCTGGATATCGCACTTTTTCGTTTTCATCCAAAGAAGCAGCGGTATGGAAGTCATTGATAATCGCTTTTACGGTTTCGTCCAATACTGTTTTCCCCATCATTCCGGTTCCATTAATCGCTATGTACACCTGAGACACCGCATATTCTGATTTCTGTTTACCGATCTGATGTGTGGCTTGTCCACCTGAGATAACGGCAGCCATTGTGTCAAGCACCAATGCTAATCCTGAACCTTTCCAATAGCCAATTGGTAGTGCCCTTTGCGAGTCAAGAATTTCTGCGGGTTCAACCGTTAGGTTTCCATCCGTATCGTAACCGCCCGGTAACGGCAGTTGTTTCCCTTGCAACTTGAGTACTTCTAATTTTCCGTTTGAATACTGGCTCATTGCCATATCAAGCAGAATGTGTCCTTCATCACGAGGGATAGCAATTGCTAATGGATTGTTACCAATCTTTTTTTCTCCAGAACCCCACGGTGGCATCAGTTTAGTTGTGTTTGTCCAACAGATACCGATATAGCCTGCCTCCGCAGCTTGTAGGGCATAAGCACCGCCACGCATCCAGTGATTCGTGTTTGAAAGCCCTACACAACCGATGCTGTGTGCCTCAGCAAGTTCCATTGCGCGTTGCATACAGATGTGTGCGTTGACAAGCCCAACTCCCATTTTACCATCCCACCGTTCAAGCGCGCCTAAACTTTCTATTTTCTCTGGCTGTGCTCGGAAATCAATCTGTTTGTTCTGCAATCCAGAAACAAACCCTGGAAAGCGATTAAGTCCGTGTGAGTAAACACCATCGCGTTGATTTTCAGCGAACAACTGCGCGCATAATTTCGCTTGCTCGCCAGTAAATCCAACGGCTGCGAGCACACGATAAAATTCGTCACATAAAGTTTGGAAAGGTACGCGGACCATGCAATTCTTCCTTAAATGGTTGTTCAATACTATTATGCCTAAGGTCTGAGAAGAATGCAAGATATTTTGTGTGTATTACGGAGGGATTCAGTTTTCGATAGGAAATCGGACTTACAGAATCCTCCTACGAGAGACGAGATAAATGAGGGGTGGCATAAATAATTCAATTTAATCTGCTGTTTCAACACCAGTGGGTTTTGGAGACTTAGATTCCTTTTCAGGAGACTTGGCAAACTTATATTTTCCTAACTTGCGCAATTCTTTTTCGAGTTCACGGCAATACTCACCGAATTTACGGGGATCGTGCCCAAATTCTGCTGAGATTTCGTGCCGAATCCGGCGCACTTCCTTAATAACTTCACCCATTTCCTGATTTTGATAATCCTTGGACTGTTTCATTTTAGTTAGTGTCTCCTAACACTACCACATTTCAAGCCATTGGGCAAGGGTCGTCAAAGGTTGTGTATCGCTGCGGATCACCCATTTAAAATCAGGGTCTTTCCAGTAAATGCTGCCCGGATGGTCGCCATCACGAAGATAGCGAATGTCAATTGCCCATCTGATTATTTCGCTTGTGGTGTGTGGTAAGGAGCGGTGGAGAGTGAGGTTATGGAACACGAGCGCATCACCTATCTCCATCGGACAAGTTACAATGCGGGAGTCATCCACAAGTTCATCCATCACTTCAAGGAATTTGCCTTCACGATTTTCTGTCCGATGGTCAACCACACCTAACTTATGTGAACCTGCAACTACCTGTAAACAACCGTTGCTCTCATCCACTGGCACAAGCGGAATCCATGCAGTCGGGATGAGTGATTGCTCACTGACTGTACCGAAATAGCCGCTGTCTTGGTGCCACGGAACAACAGTCAATTGTTGGCCGGGAAGTTTAGGACGGGCATTAAAAACGGGGTGCCCGATTACATCTGTTCCTGTGAGTTGACCTATAGCATCTACGAGAGGCCCGGCATAATGCAGATCGTAAATTTCGGATGTTGCGATTTGCCCACGCCATGACCGACCGAAGCGGTTGGCATGTTCACCAGCAACTTGTAAGAATCGAGTTTCGAATGGGAGTTCTGCTCCATCATCTTCAACGATTCCCTGTTCCTTTAGTTGATCAATTATACCATCTACGACGTGGGCAAACCTATCGCGTACACCATTGATATAAGATTCTGGAACAACATCTTTTAGTAGTAGATATCCATCGTTTTCCCATTGATGTATCTGTTCAAGAGAAAGTGGTATTGGTTGTTTTTGATCTATTTCCATATTTTTCTCACTTCCGTATCAACTTTTTTTATGTTGACGATTTTCGTATGTGTCTCCATATACGCTCGGAGCACCCTATTTATTCGCGTGTGGTAATCTTGTCCTGTTCCTTGAACCATTCTAATATAACGTGAGTTTGATAATTAAAAACTGGTAAATAGAGAACCCCTTTGTTATGATGAAGTATACCATTATACTTACAAAGGAGTTCTCTGATGGATATCATAACACTTTTCTGTGAAATTGACGACTTTTTTCTTACGTATGAACAATATCAAGCACAATACCAGTTGCCGGACATACCCGGAACAAACAACACACGGGGCAGACCCCGGCGCCTTCATCCGAGCGAAGTCATGACGATACTTGTGCTTTTTCATCAGAAGCAGTATAAAAACTTTAAAGCGTATTATCAGGATTATGTCTGTTTCCATCTGCGTTGGGCGTTTCCGAACCTTGTCAGCTATAGTCGTTTTGTGCAGCTCTCACAAGAGGTATTGGTTTTGTTGTCTATTTTTCTCAACACCCGTTTCGGTAAGTGTCGTGGCATTTCCTTCATAGACTCAACACCGCTGCCGGTCTGCCACAATCGCCGGATTTCAGCGCATCGCGTCTTCATTGATTATGCGGAGCGTTCTAAAACCTCTATGGGATGGTTCTATGGGTTTAAACTACATCTCGTCATCAACGACCAAGGTGAACTCTTGTCCGCTATGGTGACAGCGGGAAACGTAGATGACAGGCGAACCGTGCCACAGTTGTGTCAAGGGCTCTTTGGCAAACTATTTGCCGATAAAGGGTATATCAACAAAAATCTGCGGGAGAGACTCCAAGAAGACGGTGTGACGCTCATTTACAAGGTGCGTAAGAATATGAAACCTGAACCTTTGTCTGATGCTGATGCAGCACTTCTAAAAAAACGCATGCTTATTGAGTCGGTGAATAAAGAACTTAAAAGTCAGACAGAGATACAACACACACGCCATAGAAGTCCTGTTAACTTTCAAGTGAATGCAGTTGCTGCCTTGATCGCTTATACCTGTCTACAGAAAAAACCTTCACTTAAACATAAAGAACTTAAAGAAAATGACTATCAGTTGCCAATGATATGTAATTTCTAATACTATTTATCAAACTCACGTTAATATATCAGGTTCAATTTGGAGGTGATTTTCAGGACAATCCGATTGGCATTTTCCCAAAAGTCATCATCAAATTCGGGAATCTCTGATGTGTCAATCGCGTCCTCAGAGCGATTCTCGATTTCAGAAAACCTTGTCTTTGAAAGCTGCATAATATCTTCTCCTTTCCTTGAAGGTTGCTTTTCTGGCGGAGAGAATTCATCTGCCCTTATTTCAATATGAATATTATATCACTTTTCTGTAAAATTGACGAATTTTTTCAATTCTACATTTTTGATGTTCCAAAATATTGTCCTTATACCGTTGACATTTCTGCGAGAAAGTGATACGCTACATACCAAGGAGGACACATCATGGCAACTTTGACGCAAACCGAGAATCGTATAAGACCGCTTTATATTGACGGATATACCCACCAACTTAGCTACGCACCTGGTGAGGAGATTGCGTTCCATGTCTCAACCAGTGCGGGAAGCCATTCTCTTGAAATTGCACGCATAGGTGCGGAGCGCGAGGTCGTATTCAACGAATCTGGACTACCAGGTAAGGCACAACCAATTCCCATCAATGCTTCATCACACGGATGTGGTTGGGAAGCTACCTATACGTTTGAAGTGCCAGATACATGGCAGAGTGGATATTATGAAGGCACACTCCGCGCAGCAGATGGTGGCAGTGATCCTATCTACAGGAACCATCGCACCGCAGAAAGTTCCTTGTTTTTCATTGTTCGCCCAGCAGAGCCGGGAACAAAAACTCCAATTCTGTTTCAACTCTCCACCAACACATATAACGCCTATACCAACTGGGGAGGTTTTAGTCTTTACGGGTATCATGGACAGAATGGAATGCAAGGGCGTCGTGTTTCATTTGACCGACCTCTTGGGAGCCAGTTCACGACTTGGGAGTTGCCCTTTGTTGTCTGGGCAGAACAGAATGGATATACACTTGATTATGCAGCAAATAGTGACCTTGAGTTCCGTCCTGAAATGTTGGAACATTACAAGCTTGTGTTGAGCCTTGGGCATGACGAATACTGGTCTGCTCCAATGCGTGACAATCTTGAGGAATTCATTGCGAAGGGTGGAAACGCTGCTTTCTTCAGTGGGAATGCAGTGTGTTGGCAGGTGCGTTCTGAAGACGAAGGACGTGCGCTCGTTTGTTGGAAACAGAGTTACAACCAAGACCCTGTTTACAAAACTGATGATTACAGCACGCTGAGTACTTTGTGGAGTCACTATTTGGTGGATCGTCCTGAAAACGAGTTGACAGGTGTCGGTTTCCTACAAGGTGGTTATCATTTGAGTCATGAGCAATTTATGGATGGAGATGGCGCATATACGGCACACCGTCCAGAACATTGGGTATTTGAAGGTACAGACTTGACGAGAGATGACAAGTTCGGTGGACAAAATACTATTGTCGGCTACGAATGCGATGGGTGCGAATTCACGCTTGAAGATGGCTTGCCAGTACCAACCTATCAAGACGGCACTCCTGAAGGATTTACAATTCTTGCTACTGCGCCTGTTCGTTGGCATCCGGATGATTGTGAATGGTATGAGCGTTGGGAACAAGGACATACCGGTGCCGCAACGATGGGCATTTATACGAAAGGCGGTACTGTCTTTACTGCTGCTACAACGGATTGGTCTCACGGATTGTCAGGTGGCGATGCTGTTGTTGAACAGATTACGCATAATGTTTTGCAACGGCTTTCAGCATAAACATAGGTGTGTTATTTGTCATTCGTCGGTGTTGGTGCTTCCTCTTACGTTTCTCCGCACGTTCTACCTTTTAAGCAAAGAGCGATTCTCTATAACGTTTATACGCTGTAGTGCCCATTTGTTGGCGATTTTTGTTACGGAATCAGAGGAAAGTTGCATCAAAAGGCGGAATACTCTAAGTGCTATATTTGCCTCCAATGTAATTGATATTTAATTTTATGCCAAGCATCATATTACTTCGCTCATCTTTATGAAGTAAACATTCTATTAAGTTGCGTGTAAATATCTTGTAGAGGCTGCCACCCGTTGCAACATTCAGTATCTGAATCCCGCGGTAGATTCCGAAGACAGGTATCGGCTTCTAATGTCTTCATACATAATTGTAACTCTGATGTATTGCGCTACCTGCTAACGACTTGCTAATACCTTCTAATACCATTTCTATATAATATTTTACATTATTTCGTAGGTCGGATAGAAGCGGTAGCGAAATCCACCGAATACCATACGGGGAATGCCATAAGCGCATTCATACCCGGGGAACGCCTACAGGCGTTCATACCGTTGATTTCTTGATTTGGCGTATTCGGTGTTGATTTGGACTTTTTATACCGTCCTGTTGAGTTTCGTTCCTCTACCCGCTGAATCATGTAGAATGCCGAAAAGCGCATTCTACCAAAGGCATTCATAGCGTTGATTTGGACCTACAATATATTATGACAATTTGTCAATTAGAAATGGTATAACTTCTCATTAACAAAAACATATTTGTGGTATCGCAATTCATTGCGTCTCTCCACTTCCTGTGGGAGCGACCTTCTGGGCCCGACTCTATCAAAATAGTTAGAAAAACTTGACAATTGAATGTCTCTGCACTTATTTTAATCTTATGTTGCTTAAGTATAGCAAATTAGGGTAAAATAAAGTAAATATGTAAAGGAGAATAAAACATGGCAAAACAGCCAAATATCGTCCTGATGGGCGTCGATTCACTTCTCGCTACACACATGAGTTGTTACGGGTATCACCGACAAACAACACCACACATTGACAAGTTTGCAGAGGGCGGCACGCTCTTTGAAAAAACCTATAGTGCTCACATCCCGACAACAAGTGCGTACGCGTCAATGCTGACAGGCATGGACACTTTTAGCACACAAGTTGTAGCCCTCCGACACCAAGGACCGCTCCGCGAAGAAGTCAAAACATTAGCGGAAATACTAAAAGAAGCCGGGTATGATACAACTTGTGTAGGGTTTGGTGGGCCAAGTGGACGTGGATTTGATACCTATTTAGAATTCTCAGGATGGGGACCTGACGACTCTGGACGGAGTCCCAAAGCAGAAAACCTTAACAAAACAACCCTCCCTGAGTTGAATCGGTTAATTGACCAGAGTGATGAAAAGCCCTTTTTCCTGTTCCTGCGACACATGGACCCGCATTCCCCTTATCTCCCTCCTGCGCCCTATGAACGGATGTTCTATCACGGTGATGAATGTGATCCGAGCAACAAATCCATGGAACCGGTGATGTCATTCAAACCTTTCTGCGATTATTTTGCTTCATGGATGCCTGTGGGAATTACAGACAAGGATTACGTCATTGCACAATATGATGGGGCAATTGCTTATATGGATGCTTGTATTCAGACGCTCTTTAATGCGCTTGAAACGCGCGGCGTACTGGACGAGACAATAGTCGTTATCAATGGTGACCACGGTGAAACCCTCTATGATCACGAATGCTGGTTTGACCATCACGGACTCTACGATGTAACACTGCATGTGCCGCTCATTATCCGCTATCCTGGTCGTGTACCTGCTGGAAAACGAGTCTCTGGATATAACCAACAGAAAGACCTTGTCCCGACACTGCTTGAATTAGCAGATATTGAAACAGATATTGCATTTGATGGTGATAGTCTCACACCTCTAATAAGTGGTGAAATTGTTTCTTATGAAAGCGAGTTTTATATCACAGAATGTACGTGGATGCGAAAGCACGGATGGCGAACTCCTGAATGGAAACTCATTGTCGCGCTTGAACCTGATTTCCACTACAAGCCCCCTGTTGAACTCTATAATCTTATCCAAGACCCCGATGAGAACGATAACCTTGTTGAGACACATCCCGATATTGTCAACGTCCTGGAAACGCGCATGAAGAGTTGGATACTCCAGCGTGAGAACGAAACTGGATTGCCGAACCCGATTATGAATCAAGGCGATTGGCATGGGCATAAAGGTGTCGGTCCCTTCAAGTCATCTGATCAAGCGTATAACACAATGCACATCGGCAATCCGGGTGAGGCAGCGCGTCTACAAGCAAAATCAAGAGATGAGTAGCCATCAGTTTTGCGTAGGTTGGATAAAACGCAGTGAAACCCATAGATGTCAATTTAAGCAAAAATTGCTGGATTTTCTCTTGTAGGAGGGAACTCCGATTCCCGACTATTGCTATGTTCCGTCGCGCTTCGGAGATCGCTCCTACAAGGGATGTCTAATTATTTCAATAATTCACCATTGTTGGAGGGCTTTGTAAGCCCGATTTATTGATTTATCGGGGTTGAAACCCCTCCAACAAGAGGATATATCCTTAAGTTGACAGTTATGGGTAGAACGCAGTGAAACCCAACTTTTACAACACAATGTCGGGTGTCGCTACCGCTCTACCCGACCTACGAAAACTGATAGCCGATAACCATTAAGAAAGGAAAACGAAATGCCAGATTATACACGAGATGAGGTATTAGCACGACTCCATTCTGAATTAGATAAGGGAAAATCCTTGCTTGCAGTCGGTGCGGGAACAGGTATCACAGCGAAATTTGCTGAACAGGGTGGTGCAGATCTGATTGTGATTTACAACTCAGGTCGCTATCGGATGTCAGGGTTTGGATCATGTGCTGGGCTTTTAGCTTACGGTGATGCAAATGCTATCGTGATGGAGATGGGAGAACGTGAAGTCCTACCCGTTGTCAAAGAGACCCCCGTTATCGCAGGTGTGAACGGTACAGACCCAACGCGGCGGATGAGCAACTTCTTAAAGCAGGTTCGCGATGTAGGTTTCGACGGTGTTAATAACTTCCCCACCGTCGGCGTGATTGACGGCACTTTTCGGGTGACGCTTGAAGAGACAGGAATGGGTTTTTACAAAGAGGTTGAGACAATTGGCATCGCACATGAGATGGATCTGTTCACCATCGTTTATGTCTTTAACCCTGAAGAGTCTGAGAATATGGCAAAGGCTGGCGCAGACGTTATTATCGCACACATGAACACAACTATTGGTGGCACTATCGGTGCAGAAACCGCTTTCACACTTGCAGACGCAGCGGTACGTGTGCAGGAAATATGCGATGCAGCAAAGGCACAAAATCCTGATGTGATCTGCTTGTCACACGGTGGTCCAATCGCAAAGGCACCTGATGCTGCGTATATCAATGAGAATACTGATACTGTTGGGTTTGTGGGGGCATCCAGTATTGAACGTTTTGCTTGTGAGGAGAGTATTCCGCGGGTTACGGCTTCGTTTAAGGAATGAAATTTACGGTAAAGCCTGTCTTTTGGTTAAACGCAGTGAAAACCTTAAAGACTTCTGAATCTCGGAAAGCACAGAGAACACAGAGAACACGGAAAAAGAGGCATCTGTTAAACCCACACGTTTACTTGTGAAATCCAATATAGGAGGCACAATAGCACTTTCCGCGTAATCCGTGTCATCCGCGAACTCCGCGATTCTGACACAAATAATCTGCAATTCAAACAAAGAAAGATACAACAAAAATGAGTAATAACCTGAAACATAAAGAAATCACTGAAAAGATAATTGGGGCAGCAATTGAAGTACATAAGTTTTTGGGAAACGGATTCCAAGAGGTGATTTATCAGAGAGCGTTAGCTGTTGAAATGCGGAGGGCAGGACTGGAATTTGCTCGGGAAGTTGAGCACGATATATATTACAAGGATTTTTCTGAACCTATTGGAACTCGACGGGCAGATTTTGTAGTGACAGGAAATGTGTTGGTGGAATTAAAAGCTATCACGATGTTAGAACCTGTTCATGAAGCACAAATATTAAATTATTTGAAGGCATACCGACTTGAAATAGACTTGTTGATCAATTTCGGTGAGAAAAGGATAAACGTCAAAAGATTGATTCTTTCACAACCTAATCATAGGTGATTTGTTAGAATCTCGGATTATTCTGTCTGAATCGCGGATGTTCACAGAGGACGCGGAGAACACGGAAAAGAGATTTTTTATTTTTATGTCCGCATTTTGTGAAAGTGCCCTGAAATGTACAAGAGACACTTCCGCGTTTTCCGTGTTCTCCGCGAAACTCCGAGATTCTGACAAAAAACTGTACGGAGAAAGTAATGTCCAATAAGGTCAATGAATTCCAAATTCTAAATGCAGACGACGCTGAATTAATGAAGACCAGCCAAGTTTGCGACACTGCAACACAACCGATGTAAAGCTTGAAACTACTCCGCGTAATCCGTGTCATCCGCGAACTCCGCGATTCTGACAATACAATTGATAATCAGCATAAGTTGTGATACACTTTTTTCATAGGTTTTACTAATGAGGTAGATACCATGAACGACTATAGAGACATTATTACCATTGAACCAGGCAAACGCAGCGGACAGCCATGTATTCGCGGAATGCGGATCACCGTTTACGATGTCTTTGAATACCTTGCATCGGGAATGACAGTAGCGGAAGTCCTTCACGATTTTCCCGAGTTAACCGAGACAGATATTCGTGCCTGTTTTGCTTATGCTGCGGACAAGGAAAAATCATAGGTGGTCGTTTACACAGATGAAACTTCTATTCGATCAGAACCTATCCGACCAACTGGTGGTGCTGCTGGCGGATCTGTTTCCTAATTCTATCCATGTCAAAACGATAGGGTTAGATATAGCAACAGATACCGAGTTATGGGATTACGCTCGTGATAACAACTATTCCATCGTTTCGAAGGACATAGACTTTAGGAATCGAAGTGTTATTCACGGTTTCCCTCCAAAGGTGATTTGGATCAGGATAGGAAATTGCTCAACGAGTGTTTTAGAACAGAATTTGAGAAAACATTTCGCTGATATTAAAGAATTTGCGAAAGATATAAATGTGGGATTATTTGTCCTGCGGTAATCGGCTTAAACTCCAATATAAACTCTGTATTTTGTCATGATTTTGAACAGAAATTTGTTAAAAGTGGAGAAAGTAATGTCCAACAAGGTCAATGAATTCCAAATCCTAAATGCAGATGACACTGAATTAATGCGTATCAGTCAAGAAGGGACTTTGTCGCTGAACTTGAATGAGATGCAGACAATTCAGTCCCATTTTGCAACACTCCAACGCAACCCAACCGATGTAGAGCTTGAGACGATTGCACAAACATGGTCAGAGCATTGCGTACACAAAACCTTTAAAAGCATTATTCTCTATTCTGAAGATGGGAAGGGAACGGAACAGATTGATGGGCTTTTTCCAACCTACATTCAGCGCGCAACCGAAGAGATTGACAAGCCCTGGTGTGTCTCCGTCTTTTCAGACAATGCTGGCATCATTGAATTTGATGAGACATTCAATCTCGTTTTCAAGGTAGAAACACACAACCATCCGTCAGCGATTGAACCTTATGGCGGCGCGGGTACTGGCATTGGCGGCGTTATCCGAGATTCTCTTGGAACAGGACTCGGCGCAAAGCCAATTCTAAATACAGATGTATTCTGCTTTGGATTGCCGGACACGCCTTATGAAAAGCTGCCAAAAGGAACACTGCATCCCAAACGTGTGTTTAAAGGGGTTGTTGCAGGCGTTCGTGATTACGGCAACCGAATGGGTATCCCTACTGCAAACGGTGCGATTCTTTTTGACACACGTTATACTGCAAACCCACTCGTCTTTTGTGGAAATGTCGGACTGATACCTATAAATAGGTGTGACAAATCCGTTGAACCCGGCGATCTTGTTGTTGCTGTCGGTGGACGCACCGGACGTGATGGAATTCACGGTGCAACCTTCTCCTCAGCAGAATTAGATGATACCTCTGAAAGTCTCGGCAGTGTTGTTCAGATCGGTAATCCGATTATGGAAAAGAAAATTGTTGATGCCCTCATACAGGCGCGTGATAGAAACCTATACCGCTCCATAACAGACTGCGGCGCAGGTGGATTCTCCTCTGCTGTCGGTGAAATGGGAGAGGACACAGGTGCAGAGGTGCATCTGGAACGTGTCCCGTTGAAATACGAAGGGTTAGCACCGTGGGAAATCTGGTTGTCAGAAGCACAAGAACGGATGGTCCTCGCTGTTCCACCCGAAAATCTGGACGAACTGATGGAAATCTGTGAAGCAGAAATGGTTGAAGCGACAGTGCTTGGTAACTTCACAGATACGCACAGATTGCAGGTTTTCTATGACGGCGCAATAGTTGCAGATTTAGACATGAAATTTCTGCACAAAGGGTTGCCACAACACATAAAAAAAGCAACTTGGCAACCACCACAGCACCAAGAAATGCCATCGCGAGACAGCCAAACCGAAAACTACGCTAAAGACTTGTGCCGACTCCTTGCCAGTCCAAATATAGCTAGCAAAGAATCCGTCATCCGCCAGTATGACCATGAGGTGCAAGGTGGAATCGTTATCAAACCTCTCGTAGGTATAGCAAACGACGGCCCCAGTGATGCGTGTGTCACGACACCAGTTATAGGAAGTGAGAAAGCGGTCATCGTTGCAAACGGTATCAACCCGAAATATAGCGATGTTGACGCTTATATCAGTGCAGCATCGGCAATTGATGAAGCACTCCGAAATATAGTTGCTGTCGGAGGAACACTTGAAAAAACGGCTTTATTAGACAATTTTTGTTGGGGAAATCCTGATAAACCTGACCGGCTTGGCGCGTTAGTGCGTGCAGCGAAGGCATGTTACGATATTGCTACTGCTTATGGGACACCCTTTATCTCTGGGAAAGATAGCCTCTATAACGAATACCGTGATACCACAACAGGCGAGCAACGTGCAATTCCTTCAACACTGCTCATATCTGCAATATGCGTGATGCCCGACATTCGCAACGCAGTTACAATGGATGTGAAATCCCCTGGTAACCTCATCTATGTCGTTGGCAACACCTACGCTGAATTGGGTGGTTCACATTACTTCGGTATCCACAATTTCATTGGTAACACAGCACCTGCTGTCCGTCCGGATGAAGGGAAGTTGACAATGGAAAAACTGAGTGCCGCCATAAACACGGGTTTAGTGCGTTCCTGTCATGACTGCTCTGAAGGTGGTATCGGTGTAGCAGCAGCGGAGATGGCTTTTTCAGGTGGATACGGCATGTCTTTAAATCTTGATAAAGTTCCGACAGGGGAAGAAATTACTTTTGATGATTTTCTCCTATTTTCAGAGTCGAATAGCCGTTTCCTCGTTGAAATTGAACCTGAATACCAAGATGAATATGAAAAACACATGGCTGAAGTGCCAATTGGCTGCTTAGGCGCCGTCACAGAAACATCGGAATTTACCATCAATGGATTAACAGGTAAACGTATTGTAGAAACTTCCATTGGTCCGCTAAAATCCGCTTGGCAAACCCCATTGCATTCGTAACTTTTTAACGATCCATGTGTTTTACTTATTAAGATTGCACAAACTGGAAAGTTTATGCTACAAGGAAATAAGGTAGCACAAACTGGAAGTTTATGCTACACGGAGATAATTGTGAAGCCGAAGGTACTTATCTTACGAACAGCAGGAACGAACTGCGATGCTGAGACAGATGTAGCGTTTCAGCTTGCAGGTGCGGAAACCGATTTAGTCCACATTCAAAACCTCATATCTGCCAAGACAAACCTATCCAATTATCAGATTCTTGCTATCCCTGGCGGATTCTCTTATGGCGATGATATTGCAGCGGGGATACTACTTGCTGTAGAGATGAAACATAAACTGAGAGAGGCTCTTGATCAGTTTGTCGCTGACGAAAAACTGATAATTGGGATATGCAACGGGTTTCAAGTGCTTGTACGGACGGGATTGTTGCCAGGGACAGAAAACGACAATACTGCAATTACACAGCGCGCAACTTTAGCTATGAATACGTCTGCCAAATTTGAATGTCGGTGGATTGAATTGGACACACAACAGAGTACCTGTATCTTTACAAAGGGTATCAAACCACATCTCTATCTTCCTGTTGCACATGCTGAAGGTAAGTTTACTGCACCATCTGACGTATTGGAAGACTTAGAGTCAAAAAAACAAATTGTATTCCGATATGGAAATACATCACAGTCATCTCCAGACAAGACTGAGTACCCACACAACCCCAACGGTTCTGATGCAGATATTGCCGGCATCTGTGATGTAACAGGGAGAATTTTTGGCTTGATGCCTCATCCTGAAAGATTTCTGCTGAAATGGAATCATCCCCGTTGGACACGAGAAGACTTGCCCGAAGAAGGGGACGGCCTCGCCATTTTCAAAAACGCTGTTAACTATGCGAAAGCGAATTTTTCATGAATAATAAATTATCGCGACGGTTACTCCCTTTCTATATGAAATTGCCTGTCTTTTGGGCATTTATCATCGTTACATTTCTCGGTCAAGTCCTATGGGTCGCAGCAATTTCTAAATTTTCATGGATTGATTTGCGATGGTCAAGTTTCGGATACGCTTTCGGTATTGTGCTTGGGTTTATGCAAGGCAAGTGGACATCACGACTGTGGGAGAAGTCTTATCTACAGGTTTTGAGACGGGAGATAGTTTTCTGGCAAGCAAAGGGTGCGAAAAGTTTGACATATTTTACTTGTTTTGCCCTCGGCTTACCAGTCGCTGGGATTATCTTAATTAGATCCATGGCTCAGTTAGCAGGAATTCAATCTTACGTTTTCGGTTTCGTGGGTGGCATGAATGTTGCATTGCTGCTGTGGGTGCGGCGTATCCCTAAGTGAATTTAAATCGGATTTGCGCAATAGCATAAATCTTATATTATATTGATGATAAACGCTTATGAGCGAGTAGAGTACTATCTTGGATGGAAGGCAGATCCATTCAATTGTCGAGTTTTCGCGTTTAATTATATTGTAGGAGGGAACTCCGATTCCCGACTATCATTATGTTTCGTCGCGATTCGGAGATCGCTCCTACAAGAAGAAACAGATGTAGCCCTGTGCGATTATTGGAGAATTGAATGGCTCTTGGATGGAAGGCGATTTTCTTGACTTTTTTGAAATACGTGCTATGATAGCATCAACAATTGATATGTTAGAAAAAAGTTGTCAACGCTACAATTTTAATATACACACTAACAACAACCTAATAGGAGTGTTCCAATGTTTTACCGAATCATCTTTTTGCTAATATTTTTCAGTTTTGCAGTTTTTACGGTAGGGTGTCATATTTTGCTTACAGAACAGGAATGGAGTGAAAACTACGCGTTGATGGAAGGTGTCAATTCATCCAGTCCACAAATGATTGATGGAGATCTCAACACCGTCGGTGAGACAGAGACTATTGGGCAACGCTACATGTATGGATCAAGTTGGGGATCCGCCGTTTCCATCAAGCTACCAGAAAAAAAGAACATCAGACGGATCGTTATCCATACAGAGAATATCAAAAAGCTTAACATTTACGCAGATAAAGGTGGTAGTGCTCTTTCTGAAACTGACTGGCAATTAATAAAAGAGATAAAATCTGTTAAGTCATATCCTATTGTGATTCCTGTTTTATACGCTTTTCCGACAGATCATATTCGAATTGTAGTTACAGACTTAACAGATGAAGGCGCTAACAGACGAAAAGAAAAGGCGGAGTTTTACCGAGGCACTGCGCCGATGGAAAGAGGAATGTACGGTTTTGCAGGTGGTAGGAGGTTTTATTCCAGTTACCAAGCCAGAATCAGCGAAATTGAGATTTACGGTTACAAAACTGCTGAAGAAACGGCGGCTGCAAAATCTGATACGCAACGTGAAAATGAACTTAATACGATATTGGAATTGGAATAGGATTAAACATATTTTTAACATTGATTGGCAATTTGAGTTTAAAAGAGGTACGGTTGAACCATGAAGTACTTCGCCTACGGATCAAATCTCAATATCAAACACATGCAATGGCGATGTCAAAACGCCGTGCCTCTCGGTGCATATACGCTTCAGGGCTACCAACTTGTATTTCGGTACTACGCTGATTTAATGCCTGCTCAAGACAAGTCCGTTAAGGGTGGACTCTGGGAAATATCAGAGGTAGATGAGAAATTGCTTGATAGATATGAGGGCTACCCATCCTTATATGAAAAATACTATGATGGTGACATCATGTTTTACAGAATGCTTGATAATGCCCGGGGCATAGAATTGCCTGGACTCGGTTATCTTGAAGGGATGTTGGAAGGGATGGAAAACTTCGGACTCTCACCACTTGAAGATTTGAACAACAATCTTGGGGAGCCACCGACCCAAGGACTTGTCAAAGAAGGAGACTTACTCCAACATGCAATGCGTCTTATTTCTGACGCGATGGGTATAAAACTCTTAGACGAAGATTCGATCACTATTTGACTCTCAATCTGATTCTCGGTTATAGAATATCTTTTAAACAAAAAGCCGTTGTTGATTAAGCAACGGCTTTAGTTGTTATACCATTTCTAAAATATAATGTATCATTTTCGGTGGAGATTCTGTAGGAGGGACCTCCTGGTCGCGACCGGGAGGTCCCTCCTACAGAGGATCTCTTCCAATTATATTCAATCCAATAAATTTCCGTAATGGAATGTTATTTATTAGAAATGGTATTACTTGTAAATTACATTTACTTAGAGGATAGTCAATTCATCATCTTCTCCACTTTCCTGCAACACTGTATCTAATTCAGTTGCGACAGCACCGAACGCTGCAGATTGCGGTGACTCAGGATGTCCAGCAACAATCGGCACACCGAGATCTCCTGCCGTGCAAACTTCAGCGTCAAGCGGAATCTCTCCCAAAAAGGCGAAACCGAACCGTTCACTCGTGTTTTTTCCGCCATCTGCTCTAAAAATTTCTGTCTTTTCATTACAGTGTGGGCAGAGAAAGTAACTCATATTCTCAATAATCCCCAGAATCGGCACACCGAGACGTTCAAACATAGCAACCCCACGTCGCACATCCGCCAAAGCAACATCCTGCGGCGTCGTCACAATAACTGCACCTGTGAGTGGAATTGCTTGCGTTAAGGTAAGCGCAACATCTCCAGTGCCAGGAGGCAGATCAATAATGAGGTAATCCAATTCACCCCAATCCACATCACTCAAAAATTGACGGATAGCACTATGCAACATCGGTCCGCGCCAGATCATCGCTTGTTCTTCAGGCACCATAAACCCAATTGACATCAATTTAATATCGTGTCGCACGAGTGGTATGAGTTTTCGCTCTGGACTTGTCTGGGGATTCTCCTGAATACCCATCATTGTGGGGATGCTCGGTCCGTAAGCATCAGCGTCCATCAATCCGACTGCGGCACCGGTCTTTGCAAGTGAAATCGCCAAATTAGTAGCAACGGTTGATTTTCCAACACCCCCTTTTCCACTTGCAATTGCAATTTTATACTTTATATTTGGCAAAGTTATGTTCTGCTGCGGGGCTTGTTGCTGTTGTGGGTTTGGTTGTTGTGGACGTGTCCCAGAAATCTCGGATCCGCTGATAACCTGTAATTCAGGATGCGGTTTTGCCGTTGGATCAGTTTTTTCAGTGTTTTTTTCACCTTTTTTAAAAAATTTCAATGTCTTTTCTCCTTCTCCAAAATCTCTTTACATAATAATGCCATAAAAAGCTGCTGTTTGCCAATCTTTTTTTAGAAAATTGATTTATTAGAATTTTACCAATCATTGCTCCAAGGCTATTATAGTGGATCATAGAAATAAGTCTACATTACCTCTGTAGGAGCGATCTCCGAATCGCGACTGAACTTAGGAGCAGTCGGGAATCCAAATCAAGAAATCAACGGTATGAAGCGAATACGCCAAATCAACGGTATGAATGCCGTTTAGGCATTCCCCGTATGGTATTCGCATGATTTAGGCGTTCCCCGGGTATGAATGCCTTTTGGCATTCCCCGGAGTTCCCTCCCGCCAAATGCCTTATGCGCATTTGGCGTTGATTCACAGTTCAGGAATGTAGCGTTAATTCTAATCTCTACCATAGTTTTAAGAACTACCAATTGATGCCTGTTACTGAAAGATTATATTGTAGGTTGGGTTGAGGAACGAAACCCAACATGAACCGCTTTTTCATACTGGCAATGTTGGGTTTCACCTTCGGTTCAACCCAACCTACGATACTAATTTATATCATTAACGTATGAAATAAAATGCGTCAGAAATATAGAAAACTAAATAACCCTGTAATTGCTCTTTTTTATATTACCTTTTTTTACCAAATCTTGTATAATATCCAGCAAATTGCAAGTTCCGAAAGGAAAATATTATGAACATACTCATGTTACGCCATTCTGCTGGCTTTGAACATAGCTATTTACCGAATGCCGAAGTAGCACTGAAAGAGATCGGTGCAGCAAACGGATGGAGAGTTAACACAACCCACCGCTGCGACCGAATCACCGAAGACAATTTAGCAAAACAGGACATCGTTGCATTTGCGACAACAGGAAATTTGCCGTTTGACGATTCACAAAAAGAAGCACTGCTCAACTTTGTCCGCAACGGCAAAGGCTTCTTTGGAATCCACAACGCTACCGATACCTTCTACGATTGGCCAGAATATGGCGAAATGCTTGGTGGCTATTTCAACGGACATCCGTGGCACGAAGAGGTCAACGTCATTGTTGAAGATACTGACCATCCCGCTACACGTATGCTCGGTGAAAGCTTCAAAGTTGTAGATGAAATCTACACATTCAAAAGTTGGGCACGTGAAAAGACACATGTGTTGATGCGTTTGGATAATGATTCTATTGATGTCTCCCGTGGTAACCGAGATGATAACGATTACGCGCTCGGTTGGTGTCATACCTACGGTGAGGGACGCGTCATGTATACTGCCCTCGGTCATCCAGATGGATTATGGAGTCAACCGTGGTTCCACGAACACATTGCCGGATGCATCAAGTGGGCAGGCCGTTTGGAAGATTAACCAAGTTTCCAGTTATCGGTTATCGGCTATCAGTTAAGACATGTTATAGTGAACTTTGAAATTATTGAGACACTTTGATAAACCTACTTCGGAAACATAACGGACAATAGAAGTTGTAGCACAAACTGTTAGTTTGTGCCGATGTGACGCAAACTAACAGTTTGCGCTACAGAAGTGTCCCATTAATTGTAAGTTTTACTATATTTACGACTTGTGCTAGTTACGTGATAGTTTTGTTGTTTTTTACAACTTTTCATATTTGTAGGAGCGATCTCCGAATCGCGACCCGTTTGTCGTCGGGAATCCAAATCAACGGTATGAATGCCTTTTGGCATTCCCCGGAGTTCCCTCCTACTTTTGAGGTCATCAGGTATCGGAAAAGTTACGGAATTCAACCCAAACGAGACGGACATGTGAAATATAAACATACCAATGTTAACTAGCACAACGCGTTATATTTGTCATGATTTTCTTGCACTGAAAACCGAAAACTGATAACTGACAGCCTTTAAATAACCCCTGTTGCCCGCAAAAGTGTCTCTTGCACTAACAATTCATGCGATACGGGTCTATCAGGTGGTTGTGTGCCTGCAATAGTCGCCAAAAACGCGTCTAATTCCAATTCATACAAGCGTTGACGACTTTCACCATCTATCTTAACAATTTGTTCTCCTTGCGAATACCCCTCCTTAGCATTTTGTAAACAGAGCCGAATCGTATGTCCGGGTTCAAAAGGTTCAACGATAATAGCACTTCCCTCCGTACCGTAAACTTCAAACCGCCGCGCCATCGGACGCGGTTCCAAAGCAGAAATCGTGATAAACGCCATGCCTTGTTCATATTCATAAACAGTAAGCGTATTATCTTTGAAAGGTTCCGTTGAACCGCCATCGTTACGTAGAAAACTGGTGACCTTTTCAGGTCTTCCTAACATCCAAACAATTTGATCAAGCACATGTCCACCTAAATCGAAGAAGATACCACCAATATGTTGACTAATTCGCCTGCGTGATTCCTCGGATATATTGGTTGACATGTGCGCGCGTACTGAAAACACATTGCCCAAAAAACCCGATCTTGCCCACTCGGTCACCTGCTTAAAACTGGAATGGTACCGCAGCATATACCCCAACTGTACCAATAGTGATTTTTCTTGGGCGATATTAATTACGCGTTGCCACTGTTCCCAGTTTTCACCTGCAGGTTTATCATACCATACGTGTTTACCAGCATTCACAATTTCTTCTGTTTGATCTAAGCTTTCTGCATTGTTACCCTCAGAAGCAACAGCAACAATTGTTTCGTCGTCAAGCATCTCTGCTGCATCTGCAAACCAGTGAATGTCGTCAGACCAACTGTCGTTTGCTTGAAGTTGCACGCGTCGTTCTTTATCCGGTTCAAATACACCCGCCACCTCAACATCGGGATTAGCAAGCATTGCTTGCATTTTTCCGCGTGCGTGTCCGTGTTTCGTCCCATATTGTGCCATTCGTATTTTTGCCATATTCTCCTCCACAATTCATAATCGTTGTTTTTATTGTATATACCTCTTGCTGAATGTCAAGAAAAATATGGAATTGAAATCATTTTCCATTTGACAATTCGGTAATTCTATATTAGAATTCCTGCTACACTATCCGTAAGGAGCGATTCATGAAACAAATAGATGGTGGGATTACTGCTATCCCGGGTGTTCAAGCTGCCGGTATCCACGCTGGCATTAAAAATGCGGAATTGAAAGATTTAGCACTCATCGTTACCGATGCACCTGCGGCTGCTGCTGGTGTTTTTACCAAAAACAGTGTGACCGCTGCACCTGTACTGGTCTGCCGCCAACACCTCAACGATCCAGTAGCACAAGCGATTATTATCAATAGTGGCAATGCGAATGCTTGCACGGGCGAACTCGGCATGTCGAACGCGCAACGGATGGCATCCGCAACAGCAGAACAACTCAGTATAGATAAAAATCTTGTCCTTGTTTCCTCTACTGGTGTTATTGGACAGCAATTGCCGATGGATAAAATTGAAAACGGAATTCAGATTGCTGCCGACGCACTCAGCTCCGAAGGCGGTGACGCGGCTGCAGAAGCCATTATGACTACGGATACACATCCCAAGTCTATTGCTGTTGAAATAGAAATTGACGGAAAACCTGTGAGGATCGGTGGAATTGCCAAAGGCTCAGGCATGATAGCACCAAATATGGCAACAATGCTCTCCTATCTAACGGCAGATGCTAACATTAATAGTGAAACGCTCCAATTCGCCTTAAACCGTGTGGTAAATGACACTTACAACCTTCTAACCGTTGACACTGACCGCAGCACAAACGATACTGTGATTATTCTTGCAACTGGCGGCGCTAAAAATCCGAAAATAGTCAAACCTGATGGAGAAGATTATGAAGTCTTTTGTGAAGGATTGCAATTTGTTTGCACCGAATTAGTAAAAATGCTCGCGCGTGATGGTGAAGGCGCTACCAAACTCGTTGAAGTTATCGTCAAACATGCCAAAAACCGTAGCGATGCGGAAAAAGCCGCCCGGGCAGTCGCGGAATCCCCCCTCGTTAAAACTGCCGTCTTCGCAAACGATGCTAACTGGGGGCGAATTATGATGGCAATTGGTAAATCTGGTGCCGAATTTAACCCCTATCATGTGGATGTACTACTTGCAGATTATCTCCTTGTGAAGAACGGAATGGATGCTGATTACGATGAGGAAAAAGCAACCCAATTGTTTGACAATGATCCTGTTAGGATTACAATTGACCTGCGCGCTGGTGATGCTGAAATAACCATGTGGACCTGCGATTATTCTTACGATTATATCCGAATCAATGCTGACTACCGCACCTAACTCTATTTCAACAAGTCAAAATTCTTAAAAGGTCCCTTCTTGTAGGAGCGACCTTGCTAAATATTGGGAAAAACGAAAAAACAGCATAGAAATTAATTTGACATTTCTATGATAATATGTTAAAATAAATTCGCTTTTAAGGTATGTGTCATTTCTTTAACACTAATCTTAAAAGATTGTGCGGGAGTAGCTCAGCGGTAGAGCGCCACCTTGCCAAGGTGGGGGTCGCGAGTTCAAATCTCGTCTCCCGCTTCTATACCAAATTTTTGGGTAGGCGCGCTTTGTAAACGCGCATCTATCGGTGGCGTAGCCAAGTGGTAAGGCACGAGTCTGCAAAACTCCTATTCGTCGGTTCGATTCCGACCGCCACCTCCATCCCTTATATGGGCGGTTAGCTCAGGTGGCTAGAGCGTTTGCTTGACATGCAAGAGGTCACAGGTTCAAGTCCTGTACCGCCCATCCTTCCTAAGATTGAGATTGAATAGTGGTGTTCTAAACTTGTTAATTAAAACAACAGATATTTGGAGACCCTGTTTATGAAAGCCAATCAGTTTATCACAACGATCTTTTTGATTAGTGTTTTTGTTTTACCAAAAACCTTTGCAGCGGATGCACCACATACTATTCTTGAAGGGCATACCGATGCAGTATATAGTGTTGCATTTAACTCTGATGGCGACATGCTTGCAAGTAAGAGCAAAGAGGGAACCATTAAGATATGGAATCCTATCACAAGACAACCCTTAAGTACTATAAATACAAATACGGGTGGAGGCATCGTATTTAGTCCTGATGGGCGTCTGCTCGCAAGTGGTGACGAAAAAGGCAAAGTTGTTAATTTGTGGAATCCGAATACTGGTAAAATAATAAAAACTATTAAGGAACACAAGGGAGAAGTCAGCAGCCTTACATTTAGTCCTCATGGAACTGTACTCGCCATCGGAACTCGTGATAACAAAATCTATCTTTGGAACATAGAGACAGGAGAACTTATACGTGTTCTGGGTGCCAGAAAGGTTGACGGCCTTGCCTTTAGTTCTGATGGAAATATCCTTGCTAATGGGAGCATTGCAGATACAAACGTCAAAGTATGGAACCCTGACACAGGACAACTACTGCATACTCTTGAACCGGATGTTGATGATGTTTTTGATATTGCATTCAGTCCTGAAGGACATACATTGGCGAGTGCTGGTTGGGGTGGAATAGATTTATGGGATGCAAACACAGGAGAACTATTACATAGTTTTCCAAGAGAAAACGGTAGGTTTTTTATATGCATTGCGTTTAGTCCAGATGGACGCGTGCTTGCAGGTGGAAGAGATGACAAGAAAATAGACTTATGGGATGTAGATAATGCTCTGTTCCTGCAGACACTTACCGGACACACAGGAAACGGGAGAGATGGTGACACGGCGTTTGTCTATGACGTTATGTTTAGTCCTGATGGACAAATCTTAGCAAGTGCAGGTGGTGATAAAACAGTGCGTCTGTGGGAGATTTCGCCGCCAGAAGAGATAGAACCACCGCCGCTCCCAGGTTTTTTAGCGGATGAGAATTTGAAAACATGGACTGAAGATTTCAACGCGGGACACCTCAATTCATGGAAAAAACGCGAACTTCAACGCGAAAGGGTTACTTGGCAAGCACAAAATGATCGCTTGCATGTACGAACCAAACCTTTCTGTAATGGGCGATTGAACGTCGGCAATCGCCTGGAAGAACAAACCAATTACACGCTTAGATTCACAACTTTACCTATTAATGTTGATCAGATCCGTGTCAAACTTAGTGTTGTATCTACACACAATGCCAACGTTGGCATTTTCATTGGTAAGGACCCTCAGGATGAACTAATCCACCCTTTTGAATATGCTTATCAATTTGCTGACCATACACTCGGTAGTCCTGAAAAACGACCTCGGACATCAGCACCACGTATTGCATTGAACAACTTAGACGAGATAGATGTCGTGTTTGATCGTGGACATTTCTATCTTTTTTCTAATGATGAATACATAGTTGATTTCAAAGTTGATACTTTAGAAACAATTGATCTTCTTGGAATAGCCGTTCTCCCGAAAGTATGTCGACAGGTTGCTGATGTCGTCGTGGATGATTTCATTATTTCGGGACCGTCAATTCCCGATGCAGTGAGTCTAAATGTGCGTGCTAAAGGTAAAGCCGCTGTTTTATGGGGTAAGCTGAAACAGAATTAAACACAACAATTCCTTATGGATAGTGCGTTCGGTTTTCTAAAAAGTAAATGGAGGCAGCTAATGAAACGTATCTTTTCTTTATGCCTAATTCTTTGTGTGTTATTATTCGCCATCACAGTTGTGTCCGCGAATACCTGGGTAGAGGATTTCAACACTGCTTCTTTTGATTCCTGGACGAAGCATGATCCTGAGAACAGAAGCACATGGCAGCCAAAAGATGGACGCTTGGATGTATGGGCACAACCGCCACCGCCACCCGGACTACCTGACAGATATGTGCTGGAATTTACGGGATTCCGTTTTGATGTTGAAAAACTTAATGTCAAAGTAAGGATTCTTGAGGCTCGCAATACAGGTGTGGGAATTCTTATCGGACAATACGATGGGCAGGGAAGTATAACCCTCCGAACTATTGCATTTCTCCATAGGTCTGTTTTCTCAGTAATTTGGAAACCAGCAGATTTTGATTTAATCCAAGAAGCAAAAAACGAAAATCCTACACCCGCCCCTCTTGAATCTATGGAAATTTCTTTTAATAAAGGAGATTTTGAGGTTTTGACAAAAGGAAAATTCATCATTAAATACCATGTGCCGCAACTCCCAACAATTAACTGTATCGGATTAATTTCTGTAGTGGGTCGGGGAAGAGGCGTAGTTGCCCATTCAGTGTTAGACAACTTTGTAATTTCTGGTCTCAGTGTCCCCGCGCACGGCACCCTAAATGTGCGTCCCAAAAACAAGGCTGCCGTTTTATGGGGAGAGTTGAAACAGCAATAAAGCCATCAAGACTAAGACAACAATGTCCAATATTGAAAGAGTATCTGATGAACCGGCTTTACACACTATTTTGATTTTCTCTGCACTTACGCAACAATATACCTTATACCATTTCTAATTGACAAAGTATCATTCCGATTTTGAGTTTCTTTGTAGGAGCGACCTCCTGGTCGCGACCAGGAGGTCGCTCCTACAGAAGAGGGTGCTGCATTCGGACAACCGATTTATGAAATAATGTAATATCATTATTTAGAAATGGTATTATAACTGTCTTAACAGAAACTGTTCAACGTCCGAATGCGTTGGGAGGGCGGGAATTACACCAACTTTCTGTGTTGCCAACGCCCCTGCAGCATTTGCATATTGCATGATAGCATCAACTTGATCTTTTTCAAGTGACACAAGGTCCTTATGCGGTATCAGTTGAGTGAGCATAGCAGCGACGAAAGCATCGCCTGCACCAAGTGTATCCGTTACTTCAACCGTAAAGCCGTCAACAGAACCTTCAGCACTCCCATTTGTGTAATAACACCCGCGTTCCCCTAACGTAACTACAAGTAACTTTACACCGAGTCCAAGAATTTGCTCAATACCACTTGTCAATTCCACATCTCCCGTAACAAATTCCCATTCCTCTTCTGAAATTTTTACGACATCAGCATAGGGCATTACCTCCCAGATCCAGTGCTTTGCGTCATCAGCATTATCCCATAACATCAACCGTAGATTGGGGTCGTAAGAGATGAATGCTCCCGCGGATTTAGCACATTGAATTGCTTTGAGGGTTGCTTCTCGGGTGGGTGAATGGCTAAGACTAACAGAACCGTAGTGGAACAGTTCCGCCGATTGGATGTAGTCCGCATCTATCTCATCAGGTGAAAGTTGGATATCTGCCCCGGGATGTCGATAGAAAGTAATATCCTTCATGCCATCGGAGCGTGTGGCGACGAAGGCTAAGGTGGTCCGGGAGGCATCCCCTGCGATGAGATAAGTCGTATCAACGTTGTTCTGTTGAAGTGTATCAGTCAGGAAATCACCGAACGGATCTGCGCCGACTTTGCCGATAAAACCTGCATCCACACCGAGCTTGGCTAACCCGACAGCAACGTTAGCGGGAGCACCGCCCGGTGCCTTAACAAATCCTGGTGCCTCGGCAAGGGTTACATCAGGTGTTGTGGATACAAAATCGATGAGAAGTTCACCGATACATAAAGCTTTTGGCATTAGAGTAATATCCTTAAAATGTAGTCCGTAAAATTTGCGCTTGTCCTGTCTCCGCTGACCGATAGCCTGCATCAAAAATCTCTATAACATGCCGTGCATGCTCCGCAGTAACGATGGAGGGTTTATCTTCACGTACCCAATCGACAAGCTGCATAATGTCTTCAAACACATGCGCTTCCTGTATGCTACGATGCGGTCCGACGACGTGTGGTAGTTCCCTTTTTGGTGCGTCAATCGGTTTACCGTTGATGGTACTGCCTTCAATTACACCTGCGGTGCCGTTAATTGCTAATCCGCCTTTGATTGCGTGTCCTGCAGCCGCACCGTAGATAAAGCCGAAGAAGGCATCGCCGAAGTCAAGCAGGATAAAGGTGTTATCGTCCATATCACACGGGAGCATCTCGCCTCTGAATTCACGTTCCTTGACACGCACACCAGAGAATGCAGTTACGCGCTTGACAGGTCCAAGTATACCGGTCATCGTATGCAATCCGTAAACGGTCATATCGTAGAGCGGACCGCCGCCCGGTTTGCGGAAATACCACGCAGGATTAATATTGGATAGGACATCATCACCTTGACGGACAGATTCACTTTCGTGGTATCTGCCGAAAGAAGAACCCGTGGCAGCCCACGTCAGCGTTCCAATTGCGCCATCGTTTATGAGTCGCTGAATTTCTTGATGTATCGGACGGAGCATCTGTCCGGGAGAAGCAACCAATTTGACTCCTTTTCGCTTTGCCGATTCAATTAAATCATCAGCCTCATCAACGGTGGTTGTCATCGTTTTGTTGAAATGCGCATGGAGACCGTGTTCAATAGCGAGTTTTCCCTGCTCATAATGGAGACCAATTGGCGATGCGATGCTGACAGCATCAACATGTCCGTCTGCTAAGAGTTCTTCAAATGTTTCGTAGGCGTGTGGCACATTGAATTTTTCGGATGCGGCTTCTGCTCTGCCGGGGACAGGGTCGCAGACAGCAGTTACCTGTAATCTATCTTGAACATCGTCTTGCGTAAGGTGTGGAAGAATGCCGCGCACAGATATACTTCCGACACCAACAACTCCAATGCGTACTCTATCATTAGTTGCCATGATATTTCCTCCACGATGTTTCGTGTTGCCACCCGACAGCGTTTTTGAGTTTGTCGCAATTGATAAATGATTGATGTTCCTGCAGCGTTCGGACTTTTGGCAAAAATTCCGGTTTAAACCGTTCAACCAGTTCAAGGGAGGGTTCTAAAGCAGAGGTGTCATCAGCGTTGAGAAAGTATACATCGTGCGGCGGCAGTGTGTCTGCTTTTTCCATGATCAAACGGTGTGCACTCGCAACGTCTTCACTTCCCACCCAACACCAAAGCCATGGAGTCCAACCATTTGTCGGTTTTGCATTTTCTGCCATCTGCTTTCTCCGTTCTTCTGGCGTGATACCAGCGGGACGGGTCACGTAGGTTCGGATACCGTAGGCACGGGAATAACTTGCCAGCAAGTCTTCACCGCAACGTTTTGAGAAACTATAGGAATCTTCTGGATAGCACGGATGTTTTTCGTCTAAAGGCAGATAGTCAATCGGCATGTGTGTTTTACTAATGCGGAACCCGTGTCCTAATGCGCAATTACTGCCAGACATAACTACCGTCTTCACATTCGCTTCAATTGCCGCTTGCATCAGGTAGTAGGTGCCGAGCATATTGGTTTTGAATGTTGCATCAAACGGGATACCTCTCTCTGCGGCACCCGCACGCATATCTGGATGGTCTACGGGCCCGGGTTGTGCACCGAGATGTTGGATTGCATCTACGCCTTCCACAGCACGTTGACAATCTTCAAAATTATTTAGGTCGCCTTGAATAAATGGGAGCTTAGAAAATTCATCAGGCGGTTGTCTGCGTGACATTAGAACAAGGGTATGTTTCTCCGCCAATTCTCGGATAACATACGCTCCAAGTCGGCCGCTTGCGCCAGTTATCAATACTTTCATGTAAATCCTTTCACATCAATTCAACGATAGTTAAATGGAAGAATTCAGTTGACAGGTCTCAGTGTGTTGTCTATTATGATGGTATTATAGCACTACTGCGAATTTTGTCAAGTGAACCGTATTTGTAGACAGAGCCATTCAATTGTCGAGTTTTCGTATTTAATTATATTGTAGGAGGGAACTCCGATTCCCGACTATCATTATGTTTTGTCGCGAGCTGGAGCTCGCTCCTACAAGAAGAGGTTTATAAAAAAAGAAATAATTGGAAAATTGAATGCCTCTGATTTGTAGAGGAGAAAACCTTAATGTATAACGCAGAAAAACATTTTGGAAACTTATACGCCACTGTACCACGGAAATATGAATTTCAGGAAACGACACGGGAAGGTTTAGTCGCATGGCAAGCCAATTTTCGTCCGGAGTTGCGGGAAGCACTTGGTTTAGATAACATGGAATCTGATTTTGTTGGTTATGTCCCGAAAGCCGAACAGCTGGAAGTCTTAGACATGGACAACCATTTTCGTGAAAGTTGGTATTTGTGGGTAGAGCCGACGGTACCGCTGCCGTTTTACCTGCTTCGTCCGAAAACAATTGAAGGGAAAGTTCCACTAATTCTTGCGCCGCATGGGCATAACCACCCACATATCTACGCTGGCATCGCACACTCTGAAAAAGAGGAACAGGAGATGACAGAAGGTGAACGTGACATTGCTCGGCAAGCTGCTGTGGAAGAGGGATATATTGCTATAGCGCCAACGACGCGTGCGTTCGGTGAAACACGCACAGAAGCGGATAAGCAGAACAATAACACACACTCCTGCCGGCATCAGTTAGTCCATAGTATACTTGTTGGCAGAACACCGATTGGTGAGCGAGTATGGGATATGTCGCGCCTCATTGATTGGGCAATAGAAAACTTGCCTATAGATGCTAAACGTATCGCAATTACTGGCAATTCTGGTGGTGGGACGGTGTCTCTTTTCGCGGCAGCGTGTGAAACGCGCATCGCTGTAGCGGTACCGAGCTGCTACTATTGCACGTTTGAAGGGAGCATCGGAACTATTCGGCATTGCGATTGCAACTATGTGCCTGGTGTGATGCGGTTAGGTGAGATGTATGATGTGGCGGGTTTAATTGCACCGCGCCCGTTTTGTGCAATTGCTGGACGAGACGACAGCATTTTTCCAATAGATCATGTCAAGTTTGCTTATGAACGATTAAAGGAGATTTACACGGTCGCAGGTGTTGCGGATAGGTGTGAACTCTATATCGGTGATGGTGGGCATCGCTATTACAAAGCAGGGGCTTGGCCATTTGTTCGACGATACTTTGCTGAATAAACTACCGAGAGCCTTTTTTGATTGCCCACAACGTTTTTAAGATAATTTTTATGTCTAACGCGAGTGACCAGTTTTCTATGTAGTATCGGTCATAGTTAACCCTATCTTCAAGAGACGTGTTGCCACGCAAACCGTTGACTTGTGCCCATCCTGTCATACCAGATTTGACTCTCTGTCGCGCAAGATAGTGCGGTATAGATTCTTGGAATGTCCCAATTAACCCTGACATCTCTGGACGTGGTCCGACAAGGCTCATATCACCTTTGAGTACATTGAAAAATTGGGGTAATTCGTCCAGACTCCAACGTCTGAGGAATTTTCCAAGTGCGGTTTGTCGGGGATCATCGCTTTTTGCCCATACATGCCCGACGTTTTCTTCTGCATCAACACGCATAGATCGGAATTTATAGATATTAAACCGCTTCCCTGCCCTGCCGATACGTTCTTGTCGGAAAATTGCTTTGCCGGGTGATGTTAGTCTAATGGTCGCTGCAATTATCAACATAAGCGGACTTAGCACTATCAACGCAAGCAGACTAAAAACAATGTCTATTAAACGTTTTATGATGCCACTAACCCCTTGCATTGGTGTTTCGCGTAGTTGCAGCATAGGTATACCGTCGAAAAACATAACTGCTGATCCACCACTAATAAATTCGGAGAGTTCTGGCAGCACGTTGATCTGAACAAGGACACCTTCGCAAGCGTGCAAAATCTGTAAGATAACATCATTTGGCACCGTAGGAGAAAAAATAAAAAGGACATCAAGGCGATATTTTCGCACAATCTCAAGAATCTCCGCACCTTCACCGAGATGTTGTAAGTGTGAACCGTCGGTATAGCAAGCTTCAGTGTCTTTCTGTTCATCAATAATACCCACTAATTTGTATCCGCTGTTCGGTTTTTCATCTAAAGTATTGATGATTTTTTTGCCACGTTCATCATATCCAACAAGTGCTACACGACTCACACCGACTCCCTGTGCCTGAGTCGCTTGACGAAATCGATGAAGAACAAGTCGTCCAAGGAACAACCAAACGAGGCTAAACCCTGTGGCAAGAAGCATTACCCACCGTGAATACGCGTCGTGATGATAGACGAAAAAGAGTGCAGCTAACGTTGCAATAAGTGCAATGCAAGAGGCTTTGCAGAGTGCCCAAAATGCTGAAAGTGTCGCGTTGTTTTCTGGACGATAGAGTTTAAATCCTTTCAATGTAACTAACCAGATAATTGCCGTCACAGGAATAAGCCGTAAATAGTCATTAAAGGGAGGTGTCCCGCCTTTATGCAATGCTAAAGCATCAAGCCAACCTGATTCAAATCGCAACCAATATGCGATAACAATTGCAGTGGCAATGAAACAGAGATCGCATAAAACTGTGAGTGCTATTAGCAAATGGTCAAGCGTTTTTTTGCTCATGAATGGCGTTTGCAGGCTATCGCTATTTGTTGTGCTAAACCTGCCTCTTATATGTTGTGGAATACTTGAATATTATACCTTGTTCAAATTTAGAAATCAACTAAAGTCTTTAGTGGAATTTGAGGTGACAAGAAACATTACTGATAAATTAATCACAATGTGTTATGCTATTTCTATACTCAATAAGGAGATACACACATGGCAAATAAAATAAAGGTGGGGATTGTGGGGGCACATCGCGGGAGTTCTTATTTTCAACCTTTTAGCACAATTGCGGAAACTGAAGTCACTGCAGTATGCGACATCAATGAGTCTACACTTCAAAGTGTTGCAGAACGGTTTAATGTTCCACATCAATTCGCTGACTACACAGAAATGTTAGATGCGGTAGACCTTGTTGTGCTTGCGACACCTGAGAATTTGCACGTTCTGCAGTCAATAGAAGCTTTGGAAGCAGGAAAGCATGTTATCAGTGAAGTGACGGCTGCAGTAAAGTTAGAGGAATGCTATGACCTTGTTCGAGCAGTTCGGAAGTCGTCTGCTAAGTATACGATGGCTGAAAACACGTGTTATTCTAAACACAATGTGTTAATCCGCAATATGGTAGAAACGGGCATGTTTGGCGATGTGTATTTCGGAGAGGGAGAGTATCTTCACAATATCAAGTCGCTCCATCACGATGCAGATGGCAACCCGACGTGGCGTTACTATTGGCAAGTAGGCATCAATCGTTGCAATTATGCGACACATAGTCTCGGACCTGTGCTGCACTGGTTTGGTGAACGTGTCGTGAGTGTTTGTTGTCTCGGCACAGGGGTTAATACCGATCCTGAGCATGCGATGGAAGATACTGTGATGATGCTTTGTAAAACGGAAAATGGCGGATTAATAAAGATTCGCATTGATATGCTCTCGAATCGTCCTGCGAATTCCTATTTTAGCCTGCAAGGGACAAAGGGGTGTTATGAGAGTTCGCGCGGGTTGGGTGCTGCACCGAAGCTCTGGCTGAGTGAGTTTGGCATAAGTGAACAGTGGAGACCGCTTTCTCAATTTGAAGACTTGCTGCCTGAACGGTGGAAGAATCCGCCTGCTGAGGCGCAGAATATAGGTGACCTTGGGGAGTATTTTAAGGTGCGCGATTTTATTGATAGTATCCTCAAAGATACTACGCCGCCGATAGATGTCTATGCTGCAATGGATTTTACGGTGCCGGGGCTGGTTTCGGAGGAATCTATTGCGAATGGGGGGGCACCGGTAGAAGTTCCAGATTTTCGTGAGATTGAATAATCTAATTTGCTTGAGTTCCGGTTTTATCGGAAACGACCTCAGACTCTTCTTCTACAGGCTTAAAGACGAGCCCGCAGCTGCTACATCGGTATCCACTTTCCGGTTTCGACTCCACAGCAGGGAAAAGCATTCCACAGCAGGTTGGGCAAGGTTCGTCAATTTCCATTTCTGCTTGCTCCATTTCGCCAGAACGGTTTTCGAATTCAACGATCATGGATTTCCTCCTCTTGATCAGTAACTGTAACGCGCATATAGATGTCACGCAAGGATATCTTGCATCCGATTGAGGTGAGCGTCAGCACATCTTCAGGGGCACGAAATTCAGTGTGTTCCCACTGTTGATCTTGCCTGCGATAATGTTCAACACAGAACTTGTGTTGTGAAACAAGGACGTAGTCTTGCAACGACGTCAGTTGCCTATAGTGCAAGAATTTCTCCCTTCGATCATAGGCTGCAGTGGAAGGTGAAAGCACCTCTACGATAACAATCGGGTTCAGAAGTGTGTCGAAAACATCATCCTCAAAGCGAGGTTCATCGCAGGCAACAACGACATCAGGATAGAAGTAGGCTATTGGACTCGGCTGCACACGCATATCACTGGAATGGACTTCACAATCTGATGCCATTAATTGGTTGTAAAGTCTATTGAATAGGTTTCCTGTGATAAGACTATGTGCCCGACTTGCCCCAGACATTGCAAATATCTGCCCGTTGAGGTATTCGCTTTTGTGCAGTGCTTTCCGTTCTTGGGTGATGTACTCCTCAGGGGTAAAGAGGGTTTGAGCAGGAAGAGATGCCATGCGTATTCCTTAATAGCGGTGATGTTAACTAACAATATAATACTATAATTCTTAGACAAAAATCAACCTTTTTATGCCGTTTTAAAACCGCGAAATTTCACTGAGGAAAGACATTAAACATAGCGCTTCAGGGTCGGATCAATTTCGGCTGCCCACCGGTCAATACCGCCAGCGAGGTTTTTGGCATCGGTAAATCCGTTTTGATGCAGGTAGGCGGTAGCATAGAGGCTACGTTGTCCATGATGGCAATAAACAACAATTTCTTGGTCTGATGGGAGGCTATCTATATGATGCGGTAACGTGTTGAGCGGAACTAACCGCGCACCTTCAAGATGTACGATGTCGTATTCACTCTTTTCGCGAACATCCAGCAATAGGACTACCTCTTTTTCGTCTAATTTCTGTTTCAGTTCTTGTGGTGAAATTTCTGGGAGTGAAGGTTTTGTCTGCATTATTCAGTATTTTCCTCGTTTTGAATAGGCGACACCGGCGCACATTCCGGACATGGACACGTCTCGCGTAGGATTTCAAACGGATAGATGCCGGTATTGTGTCCATCATCCCAACTGAATTGGAGCGCGTACCGACCAACTAACTGAATGTCCAGCGGTTGAATATCATCCGAAACCTCTATCAGTGATATATCGCCATCGCCTTGTGGTGAAAAGAGGGAATGGATATCTTTACCTTCATGCCTTATGATAGCACATTCAGCACACGGACACATCTGCCTGAGATAGCGGTATGGATACCAACTGGCATGCCCATCTTTCCATTCAATTTGGAAGGCGTTTTCATGCTTCTTGAGGGTTTTCGGACTTTTTTCAACTGTTGTCATGTTACTCATGGTTCACATGAAATTGAGAGATTCTGAAAATATTAAGTGTCAAACACAAATTTTGATGTGAGTGCTATAGGAAAACCTATAGTTTCAACTTAAGAAAATATTTCTTGCTCTAAAAACCCTTCTGCATAGGCATGACGATTGGGACTGTTCCGCATTTCAGTCCCGTAGGGACGATATGTTTATAGAAAAACGAAATAAACACCCTCTTTAGTCCCGTAGGGACGATATGTGAATACCAATGACAAGTCCATAAACATTGCGTCCCTACGGGACTGAAGGAGGTTCCCATGTTTAGAAAATCCTTAAGTTGAAACCTATGGAGTGCTATAGGAAAACCTAACTTCATTGCCCACTGGCGGACCGGTGTCTATTTCATCATGTGAACTATTTTCTGTTATCTGGTCCAATAAGTCTTGCAATGTATAGTCAGGTCGTTTCAGAGGATAATTCCCTTTTTCTGTTCGTGGGGGACCAAATGGTGCGTCTTTTGCCTTCTTGCTGTTTGAGTTATCGGCTGGTATTTGTGTCAACAAGTCTTCTAACGTATAGTCAGGTCGTTTTATAGAATTGCTCCCTTTTTCACGGCGAGGTGGCCCAAACGTATTTACTTCTTTCTCTGCTGGAGATCAATCTGCCTGCTCTTGCTTAACGGACTGTAGATAACAGAGGTATGCAATCACGATCAAGCATTCAGTAAAAGTATACGTTTTTTCTGACATGATTCTTCTCCTTATACGTGTATGCTTGTAAATGACAGTCCCTATTAGTAGGGAAGTGTTACACGATAACCCCAATCTGGATATTTTCTGGCAATGAACGTCCTAACTCTTGATAGAGTTCCATGACTGCTCTAAAAGCGTCTTTGACGTTTTCTAACGACTCGCCTAACGAATCACCCTCAGTAACCAACTCAGGCAACAGCGGAGAGGTCACTGTATAGCCGCCTTTAGGTTGTGGTGTCAGAACAAGGGGGATTTTGTATTCCATCAGAACCTTATAAACTTGTTAAAAGATGCCGAGCTCGTCCTTCGCCTCTTCGCTCATCATTTCGGGTGTCCAACGCGGGGTCCAAACGACACTGACATTGACCTCTTCAACGCCATCCATCTGCTGCGTAACGTGCTGCGTGCCGTTGACAATTTGTCCACCAGCGGGACATCCAGGGCTTGTTAGGGTCATCGTTATATCAACAGTCGTGTCGTCAATGTCAACACCATAGATAAGCCCCATGTCAACAATGTTAATACCGATTTCAGGGTCAATAATTTCTTTGATAGATTCTAATACAGATTCTTCTGTTACCATTTCTTTTTCTCCTATAGTGGGATGTAGTAGATTCTGATGAAGTAGAGTAGTTAATCAATACCAACTAATATCTCGTCGTCCTCAATTTTGACAGGAAAACATTCAATATCTTCAACGGCAGGCATGCAAAGTGCTTTTCCGGTTTTGACGCAAAATCGTGCGCCGTGCCGTGGACATTCTATCTCTTCACCGTCCAAAAAGCCTTCCCCCAAAGGCCCTCCATCATGTGTGCAAACGTCCTCTATCGCGTAAAACTCACCTTCTACATTAAAGAGTAGCACAGGAACGAAATCTACTTCAACCAATTTTTTCGTGCCGGGTGGCACTTCACCTACTTTTGCAACTTTATAGAATTCTGGCATTATCTTCCTTTCTTATTCATCTTCTTCGCCGGGCCAGCCTTTGATGCCATAAGCACCCGCTTTGAGAACTTTGAGCGCCAATAAAGCACATTTTACACGAACGGGTCCCAACGGGATGCCGATCATATCCAGGATGTCATCTCTGGAGAGTTTTTTGACTTCCTCAAGTGATTTTCCTACAATCTCTTCGGTGAGCATAGAGGCGGCGGCTAAACTAATGGTACAACCGTGTCCACAAAAACGCACCTCTTTGATAGTATCATCTTCAACAAGTAGGTCAATCCGAATCTTGTCACCACATAGTGGATTATCCTCTTCATGTGAAATATCGGGGTTTGGGAGTGTCCCGTAGTTACTCGGGTTTTCGTAGTGGTCAAGCAGTTCTTCCTGATATATGTTCATTTATTTCTCCGGGTCATGAGTGTCTGTGCTTTTTGCAGTCCTTCGCATAAGCGGTCTACGTCTTCAAGTGTGTTGTATAGGTAAAAACTGGCACGGGCAGTGGCGATAACATCCAATTTTTTCATGAGCGGTTGAGCACAGTGATGCCCTGCTCGGATAGCAACATTCTGCGTATCCAAAATACCAGCGACATCATGCGGATGTATGCCATCCATATTAAAGGAGATAACACCCGCTTTCTGATGCGGTGCAGGTCCATAAAGTATGATACCTTCAATCTCTTGTAGGCGTTCGTGTGCATATTTAAGAAGTTCCTGTTCATGCACATGAATTGATGCCAACCCTGCTTGCGTAATATAGTCTACAGTAGCACCGAGTCCAATCGCTTCAGCAATGCTTGGGGTGCCTGCTTCAAATTTTGCTGGTACGTCTGCGTATGTTGACATATCGCGTTCAACAGAGCGAATCATTGAACCGCCGCCGAGAAACGGTGGCATCTCCTCAAGCAGTTCCAATTTGCCGTATAGCACACCGACACCCGTTGGACCACACATCTTATGCCCAGAAAATGCAAGAAAATCGCAATCCAACTGCTGCACATCGACATGAAAGTGTGGCACAGATTGCGCTGCATCTACAATTACCTTTGCACCAACAGCGTGCGCAGCATCAATAACAGACTGGATTGGGTTTATTGTACCGAGAACGTTGGAGACATGCGTGATTGCCACTAACTTCGTTTTTTCGGACAGCACGTCGCGGAGTTGCGTAAAGTCAAGTAAACCTTCATCGGTTATCTCAAGGAATCGAAGTGTCGCGCCAGTGCGTTGTGCAAGCAGTTGCCACGGCACGAGGTTGCTATGATGTTCAAGGTCGGTGAGAACGATCTCATCGCCTTGCTGAATATTGGCACTACCCCAACTATACGCAACAAGGTTAATTGACTCTGTCGTATTGCGTGTAAAGACAATCTGGTTTGTCCGCGGTGCGTTAATCAGTTGTGCCACTTTTTGCCGTGCTTTTTCGTACTGTTCTGTTGCTTCTTCTGAAATCCGATAGATGCCGCGATGGATATTAGAGCGGTAGGTATCATAGTATGTGTCCATCGCCTCAACGACAGGGCGCGGTGTTTGCGTTGACGCAGCACTGTCAAGGAACGCTAACGGCGGCGTGTCCGCAAAGATAGGAAAATCTTCACGGATAGCTTGGACATCAAGTGGGCGAAAGTCGGATGTGTGCCTTGTTTTTTGTGTCATATCAGCTCCAACTGATTTAATTGTTATTTTGACGGTTCGCAAGTTGTGCACGGAGTCGTTCTATCTCTGCTTCTGCTTCCTGTCGTCTATGTGTCTCTTCTGCTGCCCGTGTTTCTGCCGCCTGTCTTCGTTGTGTTTCTACTTCTCTCAGAAGTGCTTCTTCTTCTGCACGTGCCTCTGCCGCTTCTTTAAGATGTTTTTCTTCCATAGATGTTGTAATCGGTGTACCATCAGGTAGGGACGGGCGTAAGAGTCTAACGTGGTTGTGCTGTTCTTCCCATCGAAACCAGAGATTTAATGCTTCGCTGAACAAGCCACCTTCCGCATCCGGCACCATTTCAACGATGTCACCTAAAGGACTCCGCCGCCACCCATGAAACTCCGGCGGCTTCTCCATCTCAGGTTGATGAATAAAGTATTCTTCAACGCCTATATCATTTAGATACAGTTCAACTTTTTCATCCCGATCCCGATGTGCTGTTGCATCAGAGAGAAACTCAAAAACTGTTATAGGAACCGCGCCTTCTGACCACGTATAAAAACTTCGACGCTCGGTGTCTTTGCTAACACCGAAGACAACGTAAATATCAGGAGCAACGGACTTTGTGATGTCACCTTCAGAATAATAAATAAAACTGTCAACTCCAATGTATATTTGTTCATTGATAGCGAAATATCTCGAGAGTTGGTCATAAAAGGTATTAATCTGCACACCGTGAAAACCGGTTGCTGCCATAGGTTCGTCATCCTCACACGGATAGCCTTCAATATAGACAGTCGTTTTGCCACTCGCTTTTGGAAAGATTGGCATATACTTTCGCTGTTTGATTTCAAAGTCTTTTATGGTATCCATGATTTTCTCCGTATTGATGGGACCAACTATATGTTTTATGAAGGTGCTCCCACAATTATCGGGTGATCACCTCTGCGAATCACCGGTGGATCAATTTTACGCTATGCAAATTTGAGACATGCAACAATATCTAAGTCTAAAACATCTGTCACCCGAATCCGCATACCTCGGACGCAAGGTCTGCCGCCACACTGCTCTGGATTGGAAGTAATTCTCAATCTCAACGTGAAATATGTCAACGCTTTTGCCGAATCAGTTTCCCCTGAATAGACACTGCCAGGCACAAAAAAACTCAAGTTAGTAGACTTTTAATACCTCATCATCAATAGAAAGGAATATACCTTTGTCTACATCTAACGGAAAAACTTTATTCTGTTTTATACCGTTTAAGGCATAACGGACAAGCACAAATGGACTATATTTACGACCTTCCCGATAGGGTTCTTCCACACTTAAAAACTCGATTGAATCAGTAGTGGGGACGCGTCCTTCCAAATCTATGGTCTTGAATGTGAGTTCAAGCTTATTGACATTATCAACTATATGTTTCATAAAAAAATCCTTACAACTACCCTCACACTTTGTCAACAAGTTCTACTTCCATGTCTGCCTTTAATTTTTTAACAATTTGTTTAAGAGTTCGTTCTTGATTCTTTGAAGATAGTCCCGATACTATAAAATATTGACCACTTTGGTGTTGTGCGCGTTCAGGGTCTTTAGTAGTTGATATAAGTGGAATAGAATTACGCGTTATGTCAAGATCTCTTACGAGTTCTATTCCTAACTTTTCAATAACATCAACAAAGGTATCTATACCATTTTCACGTTCAATTACTTCTCTATCGGATATTTTAACGCGTAAGCGTTTAGGAGGTGATAGTTTCTTTTTGCCATGAGGTGATTTTTCGTTAACTTTTTTAGTGGCAGGTCTTGGCTTTACTGGTGGAACAGATAAGTTTTTCAGAAAGGTTAGCACCTGTTCTTCTGTGGGTTCGTGTCCGACCTTATCTTTTGCTTTCTCCATTATGGCAAGCAGCAAATACTCATGTTTTTCCTGTACCAATTCGCTCCACACCTCTGGTAACCTCTCCTCAATCTGTCTCTGATTTACAATATTTCGATAATCTTCTGCGATAACTTTAGCAGCTTTGCCCCTCTTTACCGACTCGTAGTTCAGGTATCTGTCAAGAGAGTTAGCACATTCTTCACTGTCTTCTACGATAAAATTCACCTCTGCTACCATACGATCTTCATAAGATCCTTCTCCAGCAGGATGGTAAAATCGCCATTTTTCACCATCAGTAAGAATAAGAATGGTTACACCTATACGATAAGCATAGTCAAAGAGTTGTTCGGTTCCTTTATCAATGTTTCCAACTCGCTTCACTTCAATGAAGACACGTGGTGTTGATACTGGGTGACAAAGGGCGTAGTCTACGTTTCCTCTGTCAACTCCATATTCCGGAAAAACAATCTTAATATCATACGTTGGCCACTCCAAAGCACCGAGTAGTCTATCTATAATGCCCTGGCGAACTGCCGCCTCACTTGTAAATTCCTTATGCTCTAAACGTTTGCGTATATCATCTATGTGTTCTTTAAGTGTCATTCTATACTATATACCTCCTATTCTATGCTAATGTCCTCCTTGAAAAGTGTACATAATAATCCGTAACAGGGCGTAGATTGAGTTGAACAATGTGAAACCCAACGCTTTTCAGATTCACGTCGGTTGATTGTTGGGTTTCGCAAGCTCAACCTCTGTCTGCGTCGCTTAGTCCTGAGAGTATTTTGGCTTCAAATCAAGACATTCACCGGGTATCGGGAGCATATCCTCTGGTACCTGACTGGATTGCGTCCAATCTGTCTGAACTGAAGCATGCTCGTCATAAGGAACCTGGACTTTAATTGTATAGGCATTTTCAGAATGGGCAAACGCATCGTGGAGGTCTATTTTACCAGATCGAATAAGGTTAAGTCGTTCCGTGGAAACTGCAACACAGAGCCAGGTTACGTATTTATCGTTTTCATCAGCAGCCACAACAAGGTAAAGATGACCTGCGGCGTTTTTACAGGAGTAAAGAACAGGTTGATCGTAGTATTCGTATATTTCTACAATCTCGAGTTTGCCTAGCTCTGGAATATTGAGTATATCAAGCATTTTACAATCTTTTCTGTAGGACTTCTGCTTTTTTATTCGCTTTTTACTTTAAAAACAAGCCAAGGTTCTGCTCCAATGGGTATCCACCATGTATGATGAGATTTCTCTTTTCCCTCTGTCTGTTGAATAAAACCAAGTGCTGGATTGAGTTCGCCTTCAGCAGCTTTTCTATCTCTAAGTTGCCTGATTCTTTTCTTGAGCCGCTCAATATCTTGCGGATCCGTATAGACAGAAACCCCACTGTTTTTAATAGTTGGTTCCGGAAATCTACCTGGAAATTCTTCCCAAGTAGATTTAAAATCTTCTGCTTGTGGTGGATTGTTTCGCACAAGTCGATAAACTGTCCCGGAAGCAGATTCAGCTTCCGTAGGTGGGCAATTTTCTGGATAAAAATCTGGCCATTCCACTCAGTAGTCCTTTCATTTTGCATGCTATTGATTACCGAGTGCCGCGTTTTGTGATTTAACACTGCGATATAGAATAACACACATTTATATAAATTTTAAAAATTTAGCGCGCTTATTCTATAATAACGTGAGCTCGGCATAAAGGGTAAGGTGTTGTTTATTTACTTGTTCTTCCCTTTATCCCTTGCAAGCGGGGGAATCAGCGGAAAGGACTCATAAATTCACGAAAGTAGACTGGACCGAACTCACGTTGAAATAGACTTTACCTACTCGGAAAACCAATATTGACAGGCGCCGTATCGTGGCTTTCGCATGCCTGATCAGTTGGGACATCGGTTTCAGCTTCGTTAGGTGTAACAATACCCTCCTCAAGCAGATATGCCTCCACTTCATCGCCGCTGACATCGGCAAGAATGATGTCGTCAATTTGGACACAAGGCTGATAAGGTTGTCGTGTCTTCTGCACCATTTCACGATAGTTGTCTTCGTTGTTAATAATATCTCTGTCTTCATATTCCAAATTATATTTGGCGAAAATGGCACGGACACCGTTGCTCCAGCCACAGACAGGTTTCATATAAGCGATAATTGTTGGTTGACTCATTGTAGTGACTCCTTTTTATTCTGCCAACGTCTTATGACGTGCTTTGTTATGTTTCTAATTTACGTGAGACAAATTCTTGTAGTTCTTCTCGGACAGATTCCATCGGCACGCGTTCCATGACGGGTTCAAAAAAACCATCAACAATTAGTTTTTCTGCTTGTGCGTAAGGTATACCACGACTCATCAAGTAGAATATCTGATCTGCATCAATCGGACCTGCAGTTGCACCGTGTGTGCATCGGACTTCATGCGCTTCAATTTCTAATCCCGGCAAGGTATCAGCATGTGCGCGTTCGCTGAGCAACAGATTATCATTTTTCTGGTACGCATCGGTATAGTTCGCGGCAGGATACACATAGATATTGCCACCCCAAGCAGTTTGCGATCTATCCTTCAGGACAGTCCTGTATAGCAGATCGCTTGAGGTATAGGGAGAGGCGTGTTCTTGTGCAGTGCTAACATCTAAGTGTTGCCGCGCATCGGTAAATGCTAATCCCAACAGTTGCGCGTGTGCCCCGTTGCCTTCTAACATAACTGCTTGGTTCAGTTTGCTCAAACGACTACCGAACGTAGCAGTGACCCAGCAGAGCTGCGCATCTTTACTAATAACAGCGCGCTGTGAAGCGAAATTCCAGACCTGCCGATTCCAGCGTTGTACCTGGACATAAGTAACATTGGCATTCTGTCCGGCGAAAATCTCAACCGCTCCGCAGTGAAAACCACCTGCATCCGGATTAGCAGACGCATTATCCTCCAAAATCACGATTTGACTATCCTCTTCAGCAATCAGGAGGATATGCGACATATCCGCGTGCTGATCTTCGGAGAGTCGGATATAAACCCGCAGCGGTTCCTCTACCCTGACACCTTTTGGAACATGTAAGACATAACCGCCTTGCCAAAACGCACCGTGAAGTGCATCAAACGTGTTACGACTGGCGATATTTCCACTTTTTAATGTCGTTTCTAATGTGACTGCCTTCATCATAAAGTAATCACGGATAAGATCACCGCGTTCTTTTAGTGCCGTGTGTAGGTCAGCGAAGTAGACACCCTTTTTTTCTAATTCAGGAGCTAAGAAGGTATGTTGGGGATTCCCATCAACTTGGACCAACACCCCCGCACCATCTTCTACTTCAGCCGATGTGCTGCCGTTCGTTTCGGTAGCGGGATGATAATTTTCAACAGCAAAGCCACGGAGAAATCGTCGCGTTCGCCGCCAATAATCTTGTGTCCGCATATCAACAGTGCGGCGCCACACATCATCTTCAGTGGTATGTGGCATCGGTAACGATTCGTAAAGTGCGTAAGCCTCCAACCGTTTGTCACGCATCCACTGCGGTTCATCGCGTGCTATTTGCTCAACATAGTCTTTTGAAAAATCACCTGTTTGCAATGCTTTACCCTTCGTATAAGGTAGGGTAGAATGCCAATAAAACGAACCATAGAGGTCAATTAGTGTTCAGATTTATTTTAACACACATTCTTTGTAGGAGCGATCTCCGAATCGCGAACACATTCTATGTCGGGAATCGGAGTTCCCTCCTACAAAGATGCAGGTTTCTTAAATTGACAACTATGGCATTAAATAAACGATTCTACTCTACAACTTCTCGTATTATCCGATTGAACCTTCCATCTGAAGTTGGATGAGGCGGTTCATCTCAACAGCATATTCCATCGGGAGTTCTTTGACAAGCGGCTCAATGAACCCGTTGACAATCATAGTAGATGCTTCCTCTTCGGATAATCCACGGCTCATCAGGTAGAAAAGCTGCTCTTCACCGATTTTGCTGACACGCGCTTCATGTTCAATGTTGGTATCGTTTTCATTGATTTCAATGACCGGATAGGTATCTGAACGTGATTCCTTGTCAAGCAGAAGCGCATCACAAACGACGTGAGATTTGCATCCCTTTGCACCTTTTGCGACATCAACCCAACCTCGATAACTGGAACGTCCGCCATCTTTACTGATGGACTTCGACGTAATCTGTGAGGTGGTATGTGGCGCGCAATGGTAGACTTTAGCACCCGCATCCTGATGTTGTCCTTTGCTCGCGAACGCAATAGAGAGGATTTCTCCGCGTGCACCGGGCTCCATCATATAGACACTCGGATACTTCATCGTCAACTTACTACCGAGATTTCCATCAACCCATTCCATCTGTGCGTCTTGGTAAGCCACCGCACGTTTGGTGACGAGATTGTAGACATTCCCTGCCCAGTTCTGGATAGTTGTGTAGCGCACCCGTGAACCTTTCATGCAGACGATCTCAACGACTGCACTATGCAAGGATTCGCTGCTAAACGTTGGTGCGGTACAGCCTTCGACATAATGCACCTGCGAACCTTCGTCAGCGATGATGAGCGTGCGTTCAAACTGCCCCATGTTTTCGCTGTTGATTCGGAAATATGCCTGCAACGGATAGTCTACCTTTACACCGGGTGGAACATAAATAAAACTACCACCACTCCAGACAGCACTGTTCAGTGCGGCGAATTGGTTATCCGCAGAAGGAATGATTGTCCCGAAGTATTTTTTCACAAGGTCAGGATATTCTTTGACAGCCGTATCCGTATCAACGAAAATGACACCAATGTTATCCAATTCTTCAACGAGGTTGTGATAAACGACCTCGGAATCGTATTGAGCGCCGACACCAGCGAGGAACTTCCGTTCCGCTTCCGGTATACCGAGTCGGTCAAAGGTTTTCTTGATGTCTTCCGGCACATCATCCCAACTCCGTTCACTACGATCAGAGGCTTTGACATAATAGTAAATATCGTCAAAATCGAGTTGGGAAAGATCGCCACCCCATTTCGTCATTGGCTTCTGCTTAAAGATTTCGTAAGCTTCAAGCCTATACTGACGCATCCAATCAGGTTCTTCTTTGATGTCGCACATCTGATTGATGACCTCTTCGTCCAATCCTTTTCGGGATTTGAACGTTGGTTTAACATCATCGTGGAACCCGTATTGATAGTCTTTGCTAATTCCGATTTCGTCAAGTTGTTGCGTTTCAGGGGTTGCCATTTTGTATTCCTCCTTTTTTGCCATAAATTTACTGAACGGTTTCTTCAACTTGTTCAGTTTCTTCAATGCCATGTTTTTCACGAATAGGATCGTACCCTTCTGCTTCTAATACCTGTGTAAGTTCCCATCCACCCGATTCAACAATCCTACCATCAAGCAGTATATGCACAAACTGCGGACGGATGTAGTCCAACAATCGTGGATAGTGTGTTATGATTAAGACACCGAGTTCAGGTCCAACCAAACTACTCACGCTTTCGCCAACAATGCGAACAGCATCAATATCAAGTCCGGAGTCTGTTTCGTCAAGAATAGCGATTTTCGGTTCAAGCATCGCAAGTTGCAGGATTTCAGCCCGTTTTTTTTCACCACCAGAGAATCCATCGTTGAGGTATCGCCTTGCAAACGAATCGTCCACACCGAGTTGTGTCATCTTTTCGCGTAGTTCTTTGCGGAATTCCCGCATCGGAATTAGGTCGCTGTTTTCAGAACCGTTCGTTTCTGTAGAACGTACAGCACTGACAGCAGTCCGAAGGAAATTCGCCATACTCACCCCCGGAATAGCTGTCGGGTATTGAAAAGCGAGGAAAAGTCCTAATTTTGCGCGTTCATTCGGTTCTAATTCCAACACATCAATGCCGTTAAAAATCACCTCACCAGAATCAATTTCGTAGGAGGGGTGTCCCATCAATCCGTTTGCGAGTGTGCTTTTACCGGATCCGTTTGGTCCCATGAGGGCATGCACCTCACCCTGTTTGACAGTTAGATTTAATCCTTTGATAATCGGATTTTCTTGCACGCTGATGTGTAAGTCTTTAATTATTAGGTCGTTGCTCATTTCTTGACTTCGGACTCCTTATTTATAGTAAGATTTTAATTTTAGTGCTTTGCTATTTGTTTTTATCTGTCTATGGTAGATTTTAGAATTATTTGGACACTCAGCAGAGGTGAGGTTAGGAACCTCGCCTACCAAGGGCGAAGGTGTTTACCCGCCAATCCTTGACATATTTCGCTCAGGTTTAATAAAGTCCGCAGCATTAATTTTATGTCCCGCCTCTTTTTCCGCAACCGCATCAATTATTAAATGTTCTATTACTTCATTGTCTGCGCCTTCGCGTAATGGCGTGAGTAGGTCGATTTCTGTGAGTGAAAACAAACACGTTCGGAACTTCCCATCAGCAGTGAGACGGATACGGTTGCAGCTTTCGCAAAACGGTTCACTTACGGAAGGTATAACACCAAGCTCAGTGCCATTATCAGCAAAACGGAAACGTTGTGCCGTATCGCTCTTTGCATCGCCATTTAGATGCATCCGCTCCAGTGGATAAACGTTGCTAATCTTTTCAATAATCTCTTTACCGGGGACGAACATGTTGCGTCCCCAAATATCATCGGCATCAAGTGGCATAAACTCAATGAACCGCAGCTGATAACTGTTTTCGCGTGCAAAGGTGGCTAAATCTACGATTTCATCATCGGTAAACCCGCGCATCGCAACAGCATTCACTTTAATCGGATTAAACCCGCATTCGTGTGCAGTTTTAAGCCCTTTCAGCACACGCGAGAGGACTTTTCGGCGCGTCATCTGCTCAAACTTCTCTTCGTTGAGCGTATCCAAACTGACATTGATACGTCTCAGTCCAGCATCGTAAAGTGCCTGTGCTTGGGTGATGAGTCCAATACCGTTAGTCGTCAAACTAATGTCTTTCAACGCGTCTATCTGCCCAAGTTGTTCAATGAGTTGCGGCACCCCGGGACGCACAAGCGGTTCGCCTCCCGTAATCCGAATTTTGTTAACACCTAACCCGACAAAGATACGTGTAAAATGCAGAATCTCGCCGTACGTCATCAGTGCCGAATCTGGCATAAATACCATGTCTTCAGGCATACAGTAGATGCACCGAAAATTGCATACATCTGTGACGGAGATTCTGAGGTTTGTATGGACACGTCCGAAACTGTCGAGCAGTTGCTGTTTCATCATGAAATTAACCGAGTTGATTTTTTAATAGTATAGCATATTGTTATCTGGTTTGCAAGTATTTTTTATAGTAAATACTATAAAAAAGATTTTGGGTGAATTTCTGCTGATTGCATTGCCTAAATGTTGATTATTTTTCAGTTGACACGAACAGAGATTTTGTGTATAATTGCCTCAATATCTCTAAAAATAGGGAGAAAAATCATGGAAGAAAAAGTATTCCACGCGGGTGGTGTTGAATTCCACGTGGACAACCGCAATTTCGGTGAAGATGGCGGTCCTTCTGTGCGTGTTTTCGGAGAAACAGATGGCAAAAATATCCAATTGCTACGTTTTGACTGCTTCCGCAAAAATCCGCACTATCATTACGACCCTTCTGGGAAAAATGACCATCGAAACCTTGATAAAGCAGAGGTGCCGGATTCGGTCGCGTGGACAATGGAACAACTCGGACAAAATCTCGCTGAGATGATACACACCGCAGGTTATGCAAGTATCGCTGAACAAGTTGACCAAGCAGCGGTGACGCAGATACTACCTGAGATAGAATCTCTCATGCGGGAAGAAAGTTAATCATATAGACGCGCTTCAAACGCGCAAAGGAGGAATTTACGTGAACAGAGTTATCGTTGTAAATATAGTCTTTATGACAGTCCTAATAGGGTTTAGCACTTTTGCTGGAACCCCACAAGAATTAGGTAAATGGGAGAAGGGAGAGCTACTCCTTGAAAACCATAGTTTTGAAGATGATTTAGCTGCCTGGGAATTAGAGGATGGTCAGTGTTGTGATCGGGGCGGAGAATATAAGATGGAAATTGACAAGAAAAACCCTCAGCATGGGGATAAATGCCTTAAAGTCATTGGTGTCAAAGCAACCGGTACGAATTGGCACGCTAAGGTTAAGCAACTGAATGTTTCAATGGAAAAAGGCGAAACATACACTGTCATCTTCTGGGCACGTTCCGAAAAGCCTCGACAGGTGAGTTTAAATATTCAGGAACAACAGGACCCGTGGACATTCTGGCAAGGTGGCGATATCAACCTTACAGGCCCGGAATGGGAAGAATATTTTGTTACCTTCAACGCGAAAGAAAGTGTTGCCAGAAACATGTGGGTAGGTTTATCTATTGCCCAATCGGATGTTGATTTCTGGCTTGATAACTTCCGTTATTTTGAAGGTGAACCCGAAGATGATTTGAGTCGTGATGAACCGTTTCCCGTTGATGCAAAGGAAAAATTGACAACACAATGGGCATCTGTTAAGACAGATCGGTTCTAACTACCCTTGGTTTATACGGCGCGGTCCCCCGACCGTGCCTCCATTCTCATCAAAGTATTTGCAGTATCATTCTATAATCACTTTTCTAAATGTTAACGATACGCGCCGCCCTCGTTCATGTTTTTGACCGTCCCACACATCTGATTTTCTGGCAGCAATACCGTGCAACCATTCATATCTCGCTTCACCACTCAGGACAACAAGACTCCTTGGTGCCAACCATGCCGGAATCTTTTGTTTCTTATCATGTTTGTTTGTAAAATCCATTACACAACCCGAACCTAAACTCAAAGAAGCAATCGTATCCCTAAAACATGGTTCACAATCAATATGTCCTGAAATACCTTGCCCTGGCTCATATTCATTGATAATTACCTGATCTGCTACTTTTGGCATGTGTCCATCTGTATGTAATTTTTGACTAAGTCTTTTCAACCACTCTGGCAACTCACCAATACGCATATCACGATTCACTTTCCGCGCTTTGTAATCATACTTAAAGCCGTAATGTTGGACACTACGCTTTAGGTCGTTGAGCCATTCATGTTTGTCAATTTCATCTAATAACCAACTATGTTGGAACTCTGTTATATAGTCTGGTATATACTTTAATCCACTGATCACGTCAATTATTAACTCTTCTTTGGATTTAGGTTGTGCTTGAGAACTTTACTGATCATGGTCAAATTGGGTAGTTGTTGCCTGGTTAGTACTCCATTGGATCAATTTACCCGTTGTAAAGTATATCGACAATAGACCTTACAATATCCGCCTCGTCAAGGAAATTAGTCATCCTTTATATTCTATAACTGCCCGTCTAAACGTTAGCGATATTCGCCGCTGACGTGGGAACTTCCGTCCATCCCACATATCCGACTTTCTGGCAGGAATACCGTGCATCCACGTATATCTCGCCGCTTCCCGCAATACAGCAACACTTCGCCGCGCAAGCCAAATCGGAACTTTTTTTGTTTTGTCATATTTGTTTGTAAATTCCATAATACAACTTGATCCCAGACTCAGATTAACAATCGTATCCTTAAACCAAGGTTCTTTATCAATATGACCACCAATACCTTGCCCAGGTTCATATTCATTGATAAGCACTTGATTCGGCACTTCTGGTATATGACCATCTCTGTGCAATTTGTTCGCAAGTCTTTTCAGCCATTCTGGTAACCCGCTTATCTGCATACCATCTTTCAACTTTCCCGTTTCGTAGTCAAATTTAGTCCCATAATGTTGATAGCGGCGCTTGGAAAAGTAGTGCCACTGTTGTTTGTCAATCTGGTCTAACAACCAATCATGTTGGAATTCAGTGATATAGTCTGTTATGTAACGGAGTCCACGGATTCTATTGACCGCTTCTTCGTTTTTTGGCGGCGGTTGGGGTTGAGAAAATTGCACTTCTGATAAGGGGAATAAGGTAATTTGTTCCATTGTCGGTACTATTTAAGTCAATTACTATGGATTATGTTTTTGGATTTACTTCCAATTCTCTGTGATAGGCGAGAAGAATCGCTACCGCAATGCACGTTCCAACAATACCAACTGGCGAGAAGTTGCCGACTGTGTCTACTAACCATCCCAGCAACGGTGCAAGAATAATCGTAGCCAAAGATTTGGATTGTGCTTCAATGGATAAAATCGTTGCACTCATTTCGGGTGTGGACTGCTCATTAAAACGGCTAATTAAACCCGGTCTCCAGAAATTCTGAAGGATTGCCAACGCGACAAAAAGTGCTATAATTGCAGGATACCAACCGAACCAAAGTGCTGGAATCAGGAGCGCAAAAAGTGCTAAATCTATCCACCACATAAATTGTGCTGCACCTTCGTCTCCATTACGCCAATCTGAGACTCGGTGAGAATTTCGGGAAGCAAAGGACGATAAAAAATAAAGTGGAAAATAGATAACCGTAACGAGAAATGCTGTTCGTTTCGACTCGTCCAATGTTATGAGAATAGGCAGTGCGATAGCAGCTTTTTCAAGTATCGGTTGCAGGTAGTCCTTACTTGCTTTATACATTCCCTCAAATCCCATTCCCTCGAAAACTAAGCGGCGGAGTGGAGGGAATTGCACTGACTTTTTTATAGCGCTACCGAGGAGGCGTGCAACGGCTTTGAGGGAAAATTCGCTTTGTCTGTCTCCATCCAGTTCCTTCGGATAACCGAGGAAATTGATGATGTTTAACAGATACGGAATGATTGAATACCAGAAGATGACTGTGAAGCTGCCAAGGAAAAATACTAATGCCCCTGCAATAAGGACAGAAACGGCTGATCCCATCTGCGACCAGGAACGTGTAAAGCCGTAGATTTTTGTTTTTTCGTCCGATCTACCTTGCAGACGAAGCCAGTCGAAAATCATCGCCTTGTGCGTTCCAGTGCGAAACGCATCGCCCAAGCCAAAGAAGAACATTGCCCCGAAAAGCATCAGGAGCGATTCGCTCACGGCAAACGTGGCAAAAGAAGCAATGTAGGCACAGAACGAAAAAATCATGGCACGCCGCCTACCATAAAGATCAGCGACCGCGCCAGAGGGAATTTCAAATAAGTTAGTGCAAATCTCCCGAAATCCTATCAGAATACCAATCTGAAAAAAGGATAGACCTTTCTCAAGGAACGCTAAAAGCAGAAACGTCTCAAAGTAACGTTGATTTTTTAAGAACCCGTAGAGCGAAAAACGGAAGAGCATCGGTATACGCATGATTAATTAGCGTTATTTCACTGTTTCTCCCAGATTTGCACGTTATGATAAGGTAAATCGAAAGGATATTCACCGTATTTAAGGATTGGGATGCCGTTATCATCTACGGTGACAATAGCGTGGAGTTGGTGAGGAGAAACACTTGTGTCCACACGTTCAAGGAACTGCCACTTATCTCCTTCAGCGGTTATAAGCCTTATTTTTGTCCAGAGGATACCTTCACCATCTGTATATGTTCCATCTGATGTTTGTAGAATAGGTTGAGGATCTGCTGGTAGGGTAAAACTTTCACCGATTGTAGATGTAGAATTTAGGTGTGTATGTGATACCAATACCCATGTCCCTGGTACCGGAACCTCAACACCGTTTTGATCAACAGGCCAAACATGGTCGCGTTCCTCCATTGGAATTGGAGTTTCCATCTGAGAATCTAATACTGGCGAGATCCGTTCACAGCCGGAAAACCCGATAACCAAAACAGCAATAGCCAATATAAAAGCGAGTTTTGTCATTCTTTTCATGAACACGTTGACTTCCTTTGTTTTGAAATAATTGTGACGGTTGGTAGGATATGTCTGTTTGATATTTTATAAACTTACGATAGAAGTTTCATTCGTGTAAATAACCATTTGTGCTTTTTCTTTATCTGCTGCATACGCAAGACAGGATCGGATGTCAGTTTCGGTTAAATAGGGAAAATCATCAAGAATTTCGTCTACTGTCATGCCCGAAGCAAGATAGTCTAAAGCATCGTCCACGGTGATTCGCATTCCCCGAATACAAGGTTTCCCAGGTTCAATGGTAATAATGTCTCGGTAATTCATTTACACAACCTCCAAAGTAGGTTTTACAATTCCAGATATAGTTTCCAATTGAAATCTTATACCAATTTTAATAAATAACATTCCATTACGAAAATTTATTGGATTGAATATAATTGGAAGATATCCTCTGTAGGAGCGACCTCCCGGTCGCGACCGGGAGGTCGCTCCTACAGAATTTCCACCGAAAATGATACATTATATTTTAGAAATGGTATTATATCTAACTCACGTTATATTATATCACAATTTTGCAAATTGTAAAAATTTATTTTATTATTCGTTTAAATCGCACTTTTTCACCATTACAAATGTTAATCAACCGACAGTCTTATCCTTTCGCTGATGGACGATAACACGATTACCATCGGGGTCTGCGACAATTGCCCAAAAACATACTGCGGATTCACCCAAGGGCGAAAGGGGCTGAATTCCTGCTTGTTCTAATTCTTCTAAGGTGGCCTTTGCGTCTTCAACAGCAAGTGCGACTGTCCCGCCACCGGGAGACGTAAATTCATAATCCTGTCCTAAAACCAGCGTACCGGGATTTATCTCAAACTCTGCCCAGGTGCCTTCATGCACTAAGCATGCCAGTGAAATCCCAAGTACATCACGATAAAAGGTGAGCGATTTCTGCATATCGCTCACCGCAAAAAAAGTAAAGTCAATACCTAATACATTCATAATTACAGACTCCTGTACTCACTCTGGCAATGAGGCACTAAGCAGCAAGGGTTTGGATGGGGTATTTGTCATCGTATTCGGGTGCAGTCCAGAATGGACTCCAATCTGTGGCTTGATCCTTTCCGATGTAAAGCGTCTTTCCAATAACTGCCCACGCTGTTCCATCAGATGTAAACGCAATACCGCCTGTGCGAATCCGATCAGTGGGTTCTGTGAGTTGGTCGTTAAGTTGAGTCCACGTCTCGCCGCCATTCTCTGAACGACAGAGCCAAGCGCCACCGCCTCTCGGTCCGTTTTGGACGGTCGCGATCATTAAGTCTGGGTCTGCTGGATGTACAGCAATAGCGGTGCCGTAGCGAACCGGCAACCCTTCAATCCGATTTACCCATGAGTTCCCTCGGTCGGCACTGACATAAACACCGTTTTGCGTGTTCGCATAAACTTGATTATCGTCTGCAGGACACGTAGCGACCTGATGGACATCTTTATGAAGTTCCGGTGTGACGGGTTCCCAAGAAATCCCTTCATCGTTGGAACGCATGATACTTCCGACATGGATATCTGCGTAACAAAAACCGTCTTGAGTTTTGGCGAAAGTTCGGACGGCTGGTGGACCACCCCACGGCGTATACCAATCTTTCCGACATTCTAATTCATCAAACGACTTAACGCGTTCAGCGGGACCTTCTTCTCCAACGAGGCGATAAACATAAGCACCCTCATCCGTTCCGATGAGCAGTGTCAACGGATCCTCACGAACAACGAGCAACGAAGCGATTGGATCCTCTATACTTGTTGGAATTTGTTTCTCGCCATCCTCCGATAAAACCAGTAGCGTTCCATCCGACAAGGCAGACACCACAGCTTGACCGTTTGACAGTGAAACCATCGCGCCGTGTTCTTGATGGTCTGTCCCTTTGTAAACTTGGGCAGGTTCGCCATCTCCATTATCTTCAATGGCATAAATGGCATTGTAAGTAGCAATAAACATTATGTATTCTCCTTTGTCGTGTAATATCGGAATAACTTTGTGCCATAACAAAAATCTTGATCGAGTTGAGCAGCTTTTTCAACAGCTTCTTTTTCGGTATAGATTGTTGTCGCATAATCACGATCTTCTGCCATTAGATAGTAGAACAAGTTGACGACAAAAACCAATGCCGAACCAGCATTAACAAATGTTTCAGCAGGCGCTATGTAGGTTTGATAGCCGGACTTCAGAAACGCATCAGCTAATGGTTCTCTGCCGGAGCCACACGCTATAGAAATCAGGGTGCCACCTCGATTTTGTAAGTGTTCTGCAATCTTTGTTGGGGTAAGTTCAATAGTCACTGAGTCCCAACCTTCGGGACTATCATAATCTCCTGATTCCTGATCAACGACCTCAAATCTAAGGTTCATATCCTCTGGTGTTTCACCTGTGCCGTGGCAAATGAGAATCGTGTATGCATAGTTATTCGGTTGGGCAAAGAAGTCAAACACCTGCGGTTTCTGGATAAAGTGGTAGAAATCAACCCGCAACCTAAAACTTTCAAGCATTCCGCGCAGGGCGGATGCATCATCAGTCATCGTATGGTCACAGACAATTGCGACTGGTGTAAATAATCTTAACATGTGAAACTTCCTCATTTCAATTTACAATGTCGTGCATATCAAAGGTGTATTTCTTAACCCGAATTGTTTTTATCTGAGTCAATCCATTCATCGGTAACGCGATAGTGTTTCAACAAGTCACCAGACTTATAAGTTTCAACCTTATCTGGCGTTATCTCATCCTCAGTTACAGCAATCTGCCACGGATCAATGTAGATTTTCTTATCCTCTGATATTTTTGTAGGGTCTATAAAATAGATATAAATCGTCTCATTTGGCTCAAACTGATCGGGGTTTTCAAAGCAAATGATTCGTTCTGTTAGGTCTATATTAGAGACTCCGGGTGGTCTTGCCGCGCAAGCCAATGCAAAGAGAAAGTCAGGGGTGAGATAGATCGCTTCCAAAGCTTCTTCGGCAGGTCTCCCCGGTGGTGCGTGAGCCTTGCGTTTTCTCAATTTTGGAAAAGATTGCTTGCTTCCGTGATATAGATACATTGTTTGTTTCTCTATATTAGGCATGTAGCATTTTTAGGACTGTATCATAAACTTCTCTTACTGCAGAAATGTAACAGGCATCATCAAAACAGGAACTTTCGACCAAAGTGACATCAATATCAAATATAGTAAAACCTAAAATTATTGGGACACTTCTGTAGCGCAAACTGTCAGTTTGCGTCGTTTTATGCACAAACTAAATGAAGATTAAGAAAATATTTCGGTAATTTTCTATAAAGGATTGATTTTTGTTGTTAAGTTTATTCTCTTTTTCTCAGAATCGCGGAAAACACGGAGAACACGGAAAGTTTTGCTTTTATCTGCAGGTTTTGAAAACAGAAAACAACTTTTGTAACACCAGATAGACATAAACGCCAACTTCATCAAAGTCATATAATGATTCAGAAACCCCTTCCGCGTTTTCCGCTTTCTCCGTGTTTTCCGCGATTCTGACAGAAAAAAATCTGAATTACCGAAACAGGTTTATCAAAGTGTCCCAATAATTTCAAAGCTCACTATATTATGGCAGTCATCATTCGTCCCCGGCAGAATTCACGAACAGTTTTCTTCCATTCAAAGGTTGTACCGGCCGGTTGTTATCATGGATAATCGTTTTAAATGCCGCGATTTGTGCTTCAGACATCTCAATTGGCGTTGTCAGCACAATCCATTTGACACCTTCTGAACAGGGCGGGGTTGTCAACGAACCATCGTAACGATAGTAGTTCCCGAAACGTGACGGAGCTATATCCTCTACCTGATCATTTGGTGAGAACATAAAGCGAGGATCGACTATCAAGCTGCCATCCTCAGTGACATTTTCAATACGTTGCGTTTCACCTGGAACTGCGGGTAGATGGGACCAGATAGGGTCAAATGCGAACTTGTGACGACCTCTCTTAATTAGCAATCCAACGACTGCCAACATGCCATCTTCACTTTTGTGAACGAAATGCACCTCCATATCAAAGGATTTACCAGCCACCGTGTGTTCGCTCGGGGCATGGAAATGGAATTGGAGCAGCTGATACCGCGTGCCATCAACCTCGATCCAGCTCCCTTCCGGACATGCGACTTCAATTGTATGACCCGTGTTGCGGATGTTCATGTTTGTTGGATAGTAGTCGTACGGAATAGAGGGCAATTTTGCTGGTATAGGGTTTACAAGATCAATTGGCGATTGGTGCTTCCCCTCAGCACACAAGACGTATTCCGGACTGAGCTGCGCCCAAACCCCGGGGCCATTTTCTGCTTCGTAGCCCCATTCCACCTTCCCGGTAGCGGATGTGACACTCCCTACCTTTCCACAGCCTATTATACACATAAGTACACACATAATACTTATCAATGAATTTGCAATATGATGCAAACCACGTCCTATAGTTAACTTTGCATAGTTATTCATTTTAACATTCCTTATGGAGTAGGTGCCTTTTGGCAATATTAGCATCCACTGGAAAATCTTGTCAGAGCCTCCGCAGTAGTCATTATATCTAAACACTCACCTTGCTTCACCTGTCCGTCATTTCTGGATGTTTGCCGAGGATGCGCGTAGACATCCATCAAGTACCTTCTAATATGAGATAAATTTACATCCTATTTATACGCTTTGACAATTAACGGAAGCTTTTCCCTATCTTTACCCAACTCAGCACTAACACCGTTCGGATTCAACACCGTGATTTCCCCTGTGACATCTTGAAGCGGTAAATCACTGTCTTGTTGGGTGAAAGCAACAGCAGGGCGATCATAATTGTCCTCAACGAAACAGTCAATGAAATCAATGCCGCCCATGTTTTGAACTATGTTCGTTTGCGGTAAAGATAACGAAATAGGTGCCCATTCACCACCGAACTCTCTATCGGTCGCAGCATTGATGACAGCACAATCCGCGAACGTCACGCGTGCACCATTAACCGATTTTTCCTGAACCTTAATGCCATAAGTAATGGTATTTTCAACTGTACAGTTATTAAATTCGATGTGCCCACCCGGGCCTTTGTCTCTGATTTTAGATACGCGAATACCAGCACCGTGTCTACTGCTAATGTAGCAATTATCAAAGCGGATCGTCACATCTTCAGTCTCATCTGTGGTATGTGCCAAAAAAATTTCAATTCCGTCACCAGCGTTATCAACGAATTGACAGCCAGAGAATTGCACATTTTTGATCCGCTGATCGTTCAAGTCGGGTTCAATGTCTAAACCTGATGAAGGTGGCGTTCCCCACGTGTTTGAAAACGTGCAGTTTTCAACTGATAGATTTTCAGCACTAATCACGCTGATTCCTTGCCGATAGTGGTTATCACAAACGATGTCTCGTAGCAGCACATTGTCAGAGTACCTGAGTTCCTTACTACCATTGACATAGATTCCATCTCCACCACTATCCTTGAGCGTCAACCCCAAAACCTTTACATTTTTAGAGCCGCGAATAGACAACGTCATCCGCCATTCCGCTTTTGGATACTGTCCATACCACCGATGCCAATCGAATTGCTCAAGCACAAGCCCCGTGATATAGTCCTGTTTCCACATACGGAAGGTTGCACCATATCCGCGTATGGTAAGGTTTTCCACATCTTGTGCGGTGAACATGGAATCACCTTTGCCGCGATATTCACCCCGTTTTGCCGAGACGACTGTCCCTCGCTCAAAAATCAACTCCTGATTGCTGGCAAGTTTAATTGGTCGAATTATCCAATCGGTACGCATATTTGGCACGATTAATCGTTTTGCGCCAGAATCAATTGCAGATTGCAATCCTTCTGTTGCATCTTCCGGATCAAATCCCCACCACGCGGCATTTGCATCTGTCCTTTTTCCTGACTGCACTTCTGCAATCGCTTCAAGATTTTTCATATTTTGTGCACCATAGAGGTAGTGTTATTGTTACAAATTGCACCCAAAATCAGACACTTAGATTGTTATGATGCTTTAGGAGTCTGTTAGGGTAACTTCACGGATAGCATTCCAATCAATTACTGCAACCCACAAATCCTCTTTGTCCGAGTATTGCACTATACCGTCAACTTCCAATTCTTCACTGTAAAAGACGAGGTGTTGACTGTCGCGTAAAGTGATTTTCTGGCATGCAATGTCTGCCAGAGTTCCGGCGCAGTTCAAACGTAATCTGCCTTTCGAATCAGCGTTATGAAAGTCAGCAAAGACTCTTGATTTTTTCATCACTATTTAAAATCGGAAAAATCTACTACAACGCAAACGTCTTCTCATCATCAAGATCAATAACGGTAAACAAAGTATTAACAACCGTAGGGTCAGCATCAAGTTTTTTGAGCCTTTCCGCCATCCTTGCTTTTTGCCGTTCGGTTTCGGGGCGCAGTTGCGTCATCTTTTCATTAAATGCTTTGATGTCCGCTTCGCTTTTTGAGTGGTTCTCCTTGAGCCATGCCTCAACTTCCGCATCGGTTCGCAACGTCTTTAGTGCCTCAGTAAAATCAGCATGAGATACTCCCAAAAATCTAAGCATCATCCTGTCAAGTCCCGAATCCTCTCCATAAAAATAGGGTCCTAAAGTGTTGCCAATAAATGCCCTGCCCTTGTCAATTAATCGTGCAAGTTGCACCATGCCGTATACATCGGTATTGTAAGGGCTGCGCGGTGCGCGGCGATTGAGATCAACGATACCGAAACTCAACTCATCGTCAAGGTCTTGGAGTGCAACCCACGTTGTAATGTCTGTTCGGGTCGGATCTACCTCTTGGCAGCGCGCTTCAAAACGTTCACGGGTCGTTTCATCAGGACCACGATTAACCATAGTATGATTAAACGTATCAATCTCATCTTGTGATTTATCACAGTTTTCCTGCACCCACTCACCTATCTCAATATCGTTCGGATTGTTAACCGCTGCTTCCTGAAAATCATCCGCAGAAATACCGAGAAATTCTAAAATGCGAACATCCTGCCCAGAAATACCGCCATATTTATAGTCACCGATTTTTCCTGCACGTTCCGCGCGTGCTTTATCTGCCATACGTGCTACGCCGCAGATGCCAGCGATGTCTCTTGCACGTGCACTACGCGGCGGACGTTCAGTGAGATCCACCTGCCAGAAACAACCCCAATCGTCTAATTCTATAGACTGCAGGACTGTCTTAATATCGGTGCGATCAGGAGCAAACTTTGCGAGGCGTTCCTTTAGGAGTTGCTGATGTTTTTTGTCAGTCGGTAGCCGTTCTAATTCCGATTGGTTAAATGCTGCAATCTCTTCGTCTGTTTTCTTTCCTTGTTCAAGCATCCAACTACTGAGGGTAGCATCATCGTATTCGTCAGCAGCTTCCGCAAAATCGTCTGCTGAAATACCCAAAAACGCTAAAATGCGCCGATCCAAACCTGAATAGTCTCCGTAGACAAAATCGTCAAGAGTCTCCTCGTTATGTGCGCGAGCTTTGTCTGTCATGCGTGCCGCGCCGACAATGCCTGCAACACCCAAGTTTGAAGGGCGACGTGGGGGTTGGCGTGTTAAATCCATAATTCGTTTCCTTTCAATTTATTTAAAAATATGGTATCATATCTGCTAACGATATTGTATCATATTTAGTAAGCGTGTCAAACAAAAACTGACAGAATTTACACTACGGTAACAATACAGAAACAGGAATTTTACATCTCCATGAAACATCGTATCATAACTTTCTTGAGTCTACTTGTAATCTTTGGGTTTATCCATCCTGTGCTCAGACACCCCAGCAGGTTACTGAAAAAACTATCTTACATTATCCTATACATTTGATATATACCACTGGCGCGGACGGACGAAGCACAATCTTGGTAAATCTAAAGAAAGTCAAGGAATGTAGTTGAAGCATAATGAAAAAAATACCGACTTGGCGAAGAACGCTTTTTTGGACAACTTTCATTTTATCAATTTTATTTGCGGTTATTTCAGTCCTATTTACAGATAATTTGCCAGAACGCCCTATAACTGATGGATTTTTTATCCTCTTGATGAATGGATTTATGGGCTTTATTACCGTATGGGTGTGTTATGGAATGATACACGTTTTCGTATTTTTCGCACCCTTTGCTTTATTTGGCATACACTTTGTTTTAAAGAGGCTAATCAACCTGCGAAAAAAAATAATAAACCAACTATTCGGGGATTCTGACTCCTCTAACGAAACTTGATAAACATATCAGTTCCTCGGTAGTACTCCGAAAAACTCTATAAAGCAGCTATTGAAGATTATACGCACGCTATAAAACTAAATCCTGAGGATGCGGATACTTACTACAATCGCGGGATAGTAAAGAAAGCTCTTGGACAACATGAGGGAGCGGAAAAGGATTTTGCGAAGGCAAAAGAACTTGAATCCGATAAATAACGATGAAAAACAAACCTATTCTCATTATCTCCATACTCGGTGTGTTACTATCAATAATCCTAAGCGGTATCTATTTCAACTTTTCCTATTTTGAACCCGATACTGTATCGTATCTATTTCAGGCAAAGTTGTTTGCAAAGGGTAAAATTTCTGTGCCGGTCCCACCACAAACGATAGATGGCGAGGTGACTCTGGAACCAAACGGTACGCCGATGCCAGAATATGGACTCTCATCTTCGCCGCATATAAACATGCTGAACGGCAAATGGTATTCCAAATATCCGTTTGGCAATGCGTTAATGCTGATGTTTGGCGTGTTTATAAACGCACCTTGGCTAATTCCTGCACTGGCAACAGGCGGTGCATTGTTTCTGCTTTTTCTTCTCGTCAAAGAAACTTACGGGAAACCGATTGCGCTTATCGCTGCAGTAATTGCCCTGATTTCACCGGCAACTGCAGGTATGGGTTCTACATGGTTTAGTGAACCAGTAAGTCGATTTTACCTTACACTCTATCTATTTGCATTGATCCGTACCTTAAACGGTACAGGTAATGTCCTCTATCCGCTGCTATCAGGGTTGGCATTGGGATATGCTTTCAATACGCGCCCACTTTCCGCTATCGTGTTCGGTGTTGTCGGCGCAGGTTTCGCGCTTTATCATCTTTACAAACCCAAAATGACAGGTGAGTCCAGCGAAGCCGCAGAACAAAATCAGGACAACTCACCTACACGAAAACAGTTAATGTCTCGGTTAGGAATTTTCTTGATTCCATTTGCTGTATTGGTTTTTGTCTGTATGACCTGGAATAACCATTTTACAGGCAACCCATTCACGTTTACACATACCGCCGCGCAACCTTACGACAAAATCGGGTTTGGTAAACGCACGGAAGGATATTATCCGAACATTGAACGGGCAGGTGAATTTAAACCCGAATGGGCAGTTAAAAGAACATGGCGACACATTCTCCCGTGTATCAGTTTCAATGCATTCGGATGGGGTAACTATCGTCCTAACCTACTTGTAGAACCTAAAGCGTCCTTCGGTTTCATTCTCGACTTTTTGCCGTTACTGTTACCGTGGTTTTTCGTCCTCATACCGTTTTTTCACGCATCTCGCAACAGATATGATGTACTGTGTATTGCTTTTATTGTAGGGAGTTTGTTACTTTACGCCTTCTTCTATTTTGAAGGGTCAACATGGGGTTTTACACCGGTCAACGCTCGCTACTACGCAGAGGCAATATTTCTCGGTTTTATTCCGCTTGCAGCGCGAGGGATATTTATCATCTACGAGCGACTCAAAAAACCGATCTTGGAAAACAAACTCACGGATGTCGCAGTGATACGTTATGTCGCAGTAATATGCTATGTTGCTGGATTATGCTCAATGTTACTTATTCAAAACACTGTGTGGAGTTTTGTACGCATCGGGAAAGTGTATCAGAATTGGGGGCATGTTTATCAGAAGTTACCACCGATGGTAAAGGATCAAGACATTCACAATGCCGTTATTTTTGTATCTCGACACCGAGGGGCACCGATAGGCGATTATCCGTTTAAGAGCCTCCAAGAAGCAGATATTGTCTATTTTAAACTTGGTCCTGCACCACGGTGGGGGTTGACGAATAGCGATTGGAAAAAGGTCTATGCACAGTATTTTTCCGACAGCGGTAGAAAAGCATATCTGTATGAACCGGGACAGAATGAACTCAAGCCTCTATCTCTTGATCCTTAGGTATGTTCACGAAGCCATTTGATTCCACAACGTTCTTCATGACTGTATCATCTCTCGAAACTTCTGTGTAAATTCACAACTACGTTTTATACTCACCACATCTTCCATCTTATATTGGACAACAAGCGGTCCCGAAAAATTAATCTCTTTCAAACCCTTTGCAAACGTCTCAAAATCGAAGACACCACCACCCGGTTCCCCGCGATTGCTCCCTGATACATGCACATCTCCTAAACACGTTTTCATCGCAAGTGCCGCCGTGTACGGTTCCGCGCCATCGTTATTGAGATGATATGTATCACACGTCAAATAAACAGATAATCCTGTGTCTGAGATAAATTCAACACCTTCGCGATAGTTATCAAGTGGACATCCCTTCTCAAACTCAAGGGCAATTTTTATGTCGTGTTCCTGACAAGCAGGTATCATCTGAGACAAGTTATCGGCAAGTGCATCCAGAGAATCTTGGCGTGACACATCTGCCGATGGGTTCACCCAAACCCCGATAAACGCCGCATTAAATTGGCGTGCAACGTCAAGCACAATCTCAAAGTGTTGTAACGCCTCATCTTTTCGGGTAGGGGTTGTCAAGACGTGATTGCCGAAACCGATTGTTGGTGCAACGAGGTTGTGTTTTTCAGCAAGGTCAACTGCATCTTCTATTTCTGTGGTTGAAAGTTCACCGAGAAAAGCGGAATTCACAGGAATGTTGATGCCTTCGTAGCCTGCTTCGGCGACAAGTCCAAAAATCTCGGCACGGGTAAATCTTCCTAATGTGCCAGAATACGGGTCGTAACAGATTGTTAACATGGTTTTATCCTTTCAATTTGTCCAGGCGCGCTTACAAAGCGCGCCTACCGAGGGGATGGCGTTGATTCAATAAATAACTCCTATCTCTTCACGCCAAGTGTCTAATAGCTGCATATTGCCCAATGTATCATCCCAAGACATTGCGGGTGCTTGCCGATCAGCAATATGGTTTGCTACCATATCTGCTTCGTAGGTAAAGAGGTCACGGTCCGCTTCTACGGTTATCTCGGACGATTCTCCGCGTTGATACGAGTTAAGGACAATTTGGCTTGGAGGAATAGGTGTGTCAGGTGGTATCGGTGTCCTGGTACCGCGACATGGTGATGAGGGCAGCCAAGGACTTGGAATCGTCATAATTCCACCAGAACCGTAGATAGTGACGCTACTCCCAATGTTACACTCGACAGCACACGTTATCTGTGCGACAATATCGTTTTCAAATTTGAGTGTTGCAGCAGCGATGTGGTCAACACCTGTTGGACCCATCTTTCCGTTTGCTTTTATCGAGATCGGATCCAAAAATAGTTTGCCAGCAGCAGCACCTGCTACTTTGCGTGCCATGGAGGCGGTATAACAGCCAATATCAAGGATACCGCCACCACCCATTTCACGACTGAAAAGTCGACTCTGCGGATTGAAATTTGATTGAAATCCGAACGTTGCATGAATAAAACGCACCTCACCGATTTCCCCATCCTGTATTAAATCAACCATTTTCTGTATCTGCGGATGACAACGGTACATAAATGCTTCCATCAGAAATACATCGTTTTCGCGTGCGGCTGCCACCATTGCTGAAGCTTCCGCGCGATTCATGCTGATCGGTTTTTCGACCAGAATATGTTTCTTTGCCTCAGCCGCCTTTATTGCCCATTCTGCATGAAATGGATGAATTGTTGCAATATAGACAGCATCAATATCCTCATCCGCCAACAGTGCTTCATAGCTGCTGTATTGGCGTGGGATTTCAAAATCATTGACAAATCTCTCCGCTTTGGATTCAGTGTGGCTGGCAACGGCAAAAATCTGTCCTGTGTCTGTAAAACGCATTCCGTTGCAAAATACATAAGCGATGCCGCCAGCACCGATAACGCCCCAATTTAACATCTCTTGTTTTCTCCTTCTAACTATTTTGTGTCTTTGCTGCTTCTGTGCGCTTATTTGCAAGTGGATGCATAATACCTGCACCTACGGGCCAAACTCCGGGTTCTGTTTTAATCCAATCACACAGTTTTTGTGCATGTGGTGTTAAAGTTTCCCAGATTTCATGCGGCATGCTCTTTGTATAATCTTGCTGTTTCCGCCATAGTGGTGCATATTCAACGTTTGGCAATGCCCGAATTTCTTTGGACAGATTCGGTGTTGCACCATGCCACGCCCGATTATCCCGAAAAACGCCTGAACCTGCAGTCGCACCGACAAGTGTAGAATGTCGCATCCAATCTGGTTCGTCGGCAGATGCTGGTGGTGCTTGTTGTAACGCATGTGTACCCGGTATCTGTCGAATCGGACCATTTTCCCATGTCAAATCACACATCACGAAGTTGATTGTTACCATAGGTGGGGTCATCTCCACAGTCAGTCTCTGTGTAGCAACACTGAGGTTACCAGAATCATCTTTTTCAAGTTCAACACCAACGCGTTTTGCTTGCTCAATTCGCTCTTCAGATAAATGTTGTGAATCACGTATATCAGAGTGTAGATGTTGATATTCAATTGCACCGGGAAGGCAGAGATCACCACCTGATCCCCACACTCTATATTCTGAAGTGCCAAATATTTCGGTAACAAGCGGAGTTGTTGTTGGTAGGTCTAACATACTTGCCCAAACGGGATGGTGTAGCATATGTCTTGAAGCAGATGAAGTGCCGTAACTATATCTGTGAGGTAAACGTCCAGTTTCATTGGCATATTTTCTATTTCCTTGTCCGGGAATAGAAAGGATTTCTCGTAGTGCTTCAGCACATCCTTCTCGCCAACGAGCAAGCTGTTCGGCATTAAGCAGGTCTCTAACCACGACAAAACCGTCCCTCCGAAATATCCGGGCAATTTTTTTTACTTCAGATGGATCACATATCTCAAGTCCACGAATCCCGTTGTGTTTGCGTAGCCGTTTTCTAAGTGCTTCCACCTCTGGATCATCGTAAACTCGACGTTTAGGTGAATTCGTATCTGACACACCGAATCCGCGATTTTCTGGATTGCCATCTGAATCCACGGTTTCATTGGGAGGTGTGTTTTCATCCCAACCTACTCGCGTTTCACCGTAGACTTGCATCTCTTCCAACTCCGATTGCAGCGTCACTCTATTGGTATTTTTCATAACACATTACTCCTTAATTTTCACACATGCGGAGGCAGCTGAAAGTTGTGTCGTCGTAGTAATCAAACATCAGGTCTCAATTTATCATAATCTCCATTTTTTAGCAATAGTCAACTTGTCGGTCAGAGACATTCAATTGTCAAGTTTCGTTATTGTTGGAGGGGTTTTCAACCCCGATTTCTCAATTGCCACAAGTCTGTTGGGAATTGGCTTGGGACTCTTCTGTAGGAGCGACCTCCCGGTCGCGACCGGGAGGTCGCTCCTACAGAATCCGCGTAATCCGTAAAAGACAAGTGACAAAAACTTTACACACCCCTGTCGGTCTAGTGGAGTGTCCATTCTAAAATTGTAGATTTCAACAATAGTCGGGAATCGGAGTTCCCTCCTACAAAGACATACCTATCTTCAGTAGGAGCGATCTCCGAATCGCGACCTCTACCCATAAAATTTTGGTAGACATAACACTAAGGTTATTTAGTTTTAAGAATTATCAGCTGATGAGTGTTACTAATAGTTTATTTCGTAGGTCGGGTAGAGCGATAGCGAAACCCGACAAATGCCAAAAAGCGCATTTGGCGTTGATTTGGACACGTTTCGTTCATGTCGGGTTCGCAAACTCTACCCAACCTACAGATAGTTATATAGAAATGTGAAAATATAGCAGAAAACCTAAAACTAAATAACCCTGCTGCCGGTCAGAAAAATAAAAATTGACTTTCCTATCAACTTACAGTATAATAAAAGAAAATATTGTCGTGATAGAAGTTTATGACTTTCCTATCAGTTTGCACTATAATAAAGGAAACAGATTATGACGGTAACCACAGGTGCAGCAGGAGGCGCAGCTGCGGGAGGTGCAGCGGCTGCTGCAATCGCTCAAGCTATCAAAGCCTCTGGAGCAATCATTCAACTTGAGCCCTCCGAATTTCGTAAAATTCTGTCAAAGAGTGAAAGACCCCTCGTCGTCACGGCATTAGGTGGCGTTTTCTCAAAAAACTATCAGTACCTAACCAACTACAAAGGGTTACACTTTTATTCCAAATCGGATACTGCTATCAAGCTGCAGGCTGATGTGGAAGTAGTTCAGGCAAAAAAGATATGGATTCCGGGCTAACGGAATTGGATACGATATCTAAAGGAAGAAAGATGGCAACGATAGTAAAACACAATACAACGGGCAAGAATTATTGCTTACTCGGTACAGGTTTTGGTGTTTTCCAATCTGCAAAACCAAACTGGTTTTTGGGTAATTTAATGGCTGATATGGACGAAGGGGAATACGCCTTGGGCTGCGTCTGTAACAGTGCAGGAAAAATCTTCTGGGTAGATGCAGATGAAATCACCGTTGTAAGCGTTGACGGTCAAAATGTTGGAGAACTGCCACTCACCTAACTGAATTTCAATTCTCATTTGGTACAAGCGTTTTTATCTCCGAACGCTTTTTACTCACGAAAGGAAACTTTTCATAGAATGGATTTACAGCAGATTAATATTAAGGTTTTTACAACTGAAGATAGCAAGGTCAACTACACCAACTTCATCAAGGTCTTCAACCGTTGGATGGAAGAGGCTGATTCTGAAGATTATCTGAACTATGCCGACTACTCACACGTTGACGCGGGACCAGGTGTGTTGTTGATTTTGAAACAAGCCAACTATAGCATTGACAACGCCTATCATCAACCTGGGTTCCTCTATAACAGAAAGCATGATGTGGAGGGTGATAACAGCGAAAAAATTCGTCAAGCCCTCACTGAGACGCTTTCTAAATGTGAACTACTTGAAGCATCAGAAGAATTGGAAAACGCTATCCATTTCAACGGCGGAGACATTCTGTTTATGATAAACAACCGCCACATTGCCCCGAATACAGCAGAGGCATCAAATACGATTCAGGCAGACCTTGAACCTGTGCTAAAACAGATGTACGGTGGGGACGAATTTACGATAGAACGCATCTCTGAAGATACACGCGAACGTTTCGCCGTGCGAATCTCCTCAAATTCAGACAAACCGCTTTCAGAACTCATCTCCAATCTCGGAGGATAAGATGTTTAACTTTACAAATGAACAGATTGAGCGGTATAGCCGACATATTATCCTCAAAGAGGTCGGCGGGATGGGGCAGACGAAACTGCTTGAATCAAAAGTGTTGCTGATCGGTGCAGGCGGACTCGGCTCGCCTATCGGGGTTTACCTCGCTGCAGCTGGTGTAGGCACGCTTGGCATTATTGATGACGACGTTGTAGACCTTAGCAACTTGCAACGCCAAATTCTACACGGTACAAGCGACATTGGCATACCAAAAACGAAATCTGCAGAAGCCACTATCGCAGAAATGAATCCAGATGTTAAGGTGATCCCTCACAACGAACGCATCAACTCAGAAAACGCTTTTAGCATACTGGAACAATACGACCTGATTGTGGACGGATGCGACAACTTTCCGACGCGCTATCTTCTCAACGACGCGTGTGTCATGCTTGGTAAACCGACTGTGCACGGCAGCATTTTCCAATTCGAAGGACAAACAACCGTGCTGTATCCGGGTAAAGGACCGTGCTATAGATGTGTCTTCCCCGAACCGCCACCGCAGGGTATGGCACCGAGTTGCCAAGAGGCAGGTGTCTTCGGTGTGTTACCCGGCATCATCGGCACAATCCAAGCCGTTGAAGCAATTAAAGTCCTTTTAGACATCGGCGAATCATTGATTGGAACCCTCCTACTTTTCAACGCGCTCACAATGGATTTCAAACGACTGAAACTCCGTCAAGACGAAAATTGCCCGATGTGTGGAGAAAATCCTACTATTAAAGAACTCATTGACTATGAGGAATTTTGTGAAGTGCAGTGGTAATATCCATTTGGAATCTACTTAACTTCAGGGACTAATATTCTCCGAGACCTGCCAGTTGAAATGTCTGCAATTAAAGGAAGATAGAACAATATCAAGGAACTTATGGATCTGGTTATTTTCGTTTCATTTATTATAATTTCAACTGCTCTCTTAATGATACGCGGAGAACTCAAGGATATTGCGGAAAGTCTATACAAGATAGCGAAACATTTTGAGCAAATTGATGAAAAAGACGAAAATTAAAATACATATCTTAACAACTGTAAAACACAGTTACTTCCTCTTTATTACCTCCTACATGATAAGTAATACCATTTCTTACCCGAGCATAAAAAATTTGCATGTGTTACGTGCAAAGTCACAGCGGTGGAGCCCGGAGACAAGCACACTTGAACTGCCCTTCGTTTCCATCACAATACTTATGCCTGATAGTGCCGTCAATCAACGCAAAGAAAAAGGCAGATATCTAAAAGATACCTGCCTGTAAAGCCAAAGTAAGGCTGCATTCTATTCCGTATCTTTTTCCAACTCGGATAACACTGCCTCCGCAAAATCTTTGTCAAAGTTAGCGTTGACTAACTCCCGCGCGAGTTTGCTTTTTTGTGCTTGCGTCGCGTTCGGTATCTCGGAGACAACTTTACGTATCTTTGACACCACCGCTCTTTGCATCTCGGATGTGCGAGACTTCAGATTTTCTCGTTCCTGTTCGGTTGGAAAAAACTTATCAAGTTCTTCGGGGGACATATTCCGCGAAGCAATCACATCAAGATACGACTCATCAAAATCTGAACGCCACGAGTTCAGATTGGATTGGGCGGATGACATAGAACGAACGGGGTCGAAAGTTACGGGATCACCAGCGACCTCATCGGAATGTTCCGATACAACAGGAGACGCACCCGTATCTTTTTGGGAAACAGGGTTAGAAGCCGACTCAAACTCCGCAATAATCTGACGCAGACTTTCTTGAAACTCAGCCTCCACCTGCGGTAGACGCTCCTCAAGACGCTCTGCCACTATTGCATTTATATTTTCGTCAAAATTCTTTTCAAACTCTAACCATTTTATTTCCCGATGAAGAGTAGCCAAATAATTACGATTTATTTCTGCCCATTCCGAATCTCCTTTCGCCTCAGCTTCACGAATTTGTTGTTCTGTTGCTGCTATCTGATCACGTTCTTTTTGTATTTCTATTTCAAAAAATAAATCAGGATCCGCAGCCTTTAACGCCAGGGCTATACGCGTCTCTTCAGCCGCCCTTACCTGCATCTCTTTATATGACCTCAATGCCTTATAGAGAAAGTTTACCGTGATAAGCACTTTCTCATGTGTATCATAAGAGGCTACACCGTCTAACCTCTTATAAAAGGTCTCAACAAACTGGGGATAATGCGTGCTTTGCTGAAATTCGATTTCTTCAGATACAAAGCCGATCAGCGTGCTGATAATATCAGATTCACTCATACTTTCTAAATCTTCAAATTTCGCCATCATCTCATCGATTTTTTGCTTATCTGAAGCGAGAAGCGGTCGATCCTGATTCCATCTTGCTAACAAGGTATCCGTATCACTGGTTGCAGGTGTTTCCATTTGAGTGTCCTCCGCGTTCACTGGCAGTTCTAACGCTTTCTCCGAGCTAATAACGATAGGTGATATTGGCTGTATCGTAGCCGTGTCATTGACGCTCGGCGGCGCACTTCGTTCTTTTTTGTTCCGATAAACCGAAAAAAATAAGAGAGTACCAATAATTGATGTTAAAAGAATGCCATCCATAATAAGTAGCCTTACTTTCATTTTCTTGTCTTTCTCCATCAATGTCGGTTTCAAAGCGTATGAGAGAAAAACAATGCTACAGAGAATAAGAAGAAACGCGCCACCGGTCATGCTATTGTCCTCCGTTCATTTCATTCCAGCTATCGCGCACCGCCTGAACTTGTGCCGCTAAATCCGTATCGCCCATCGCCTCGCTCCAAGCGTTCGGATAATTGGTCTCGGCATCGTCAAGGGTAGCCATAGCACTGGACGTTTGTCCCATTGCGTTCTGAATGGTCGCCTCATTTATAGACTTTTCGACTCTTTTCGCAGCCAAATCTGCCGTTTTTGTGGTCAATTCAGTTGAATTCCAGTTGTAAGTGTTTGTGGCAACTTCCAAACCCCATTTCCACATATTGTAATCTCCTTCAACTGTATAGTGGTGCAACTTGGCATCCGATAACTCTTTTTTTCTTGTCTTCTCGGTAGCCTTTGCTTTATTCCAGGTGACCTTATCGGCGGAAGCTTGTGCTTTATAACTCTGCCAGTTGTTATAGAGGCGTTGACCTTCAGGGCACCTCATTGAACCGCTACATTGGGAGCAACTTGCCCCATGGGTCATATAGTTATTGTATGCCCAGTTTTCGTAGTGAACACTCTGATCGTAGGCAGACTTTGCGTTGGCAGTATTCGCTTCCGCAGTTGACAAATTGGTCTCGGCGGTAGATAAGGCTGTTTTTGCTGCGTCATACTGAACTTTCCGCTTATCTACCTCCTTTTTAGCATTCTCCTTCGCATTTTTAGCTTTCTGCTTCGCAACTGCCAGATTAATAATAGAATCCTCAAGACCCGAAATCGCCTCGTCAAGGTTTTTTTTCAGCATCTCCGCTGCGCCCCAAATCGTTAGACCTGCTAAGCCAACACCAACAGCTTTTTTGATGAATATCGCTGCTGGCACACCAGCAATAAGAAGAGGACCGGCTGCGTGTATGAGCGTCGATACAAAAATTAGGGTGATACATAACAGTGTGATCAGCATCAGCATGAAAATGCTGCGATTTTCTATATGGGTTCTAAGAAATGACATGTAAAATTCTCCTTTATTTTTGTCAAAGTATCTAATGGGTATCCCTCTATACGAATTGCGTATAGAGGTCTTTCTGATTTTGACAGACCCTAAAGGAGATGTTGGCAGGAAAAACGAAAAGTTGCTGGCAACTGTTCCCTTTCGGGCTCGCTGGTTTCCATATTTCTATAGCAGCAGATTTGAGTCTGTGCTAAAATGAAAACCAGCCCTGTCATACTACTACTATGGCATGGCTACGCGCTGATTGTGCTTTTGTGACGATTAGCACTCTCGGCGCGCCCCCACTTGGGGGTGAGCGTGCCCAGGTGTAACACACGCTTTCTGTGCATTTCTAACACCTTTTGTAAAGTCTACACAACTTTACAAAAAATGTCAATCACTCTACAAGTAATTTCTGACATTTTTAAGTATTATACACCTTTTACGTTTTTAATGCAACAATTTTTACTTTTTGTATCTAATACCAATTCTAATAAAGAAAATTCCATTTATGAGATTGTGTGACAAATTTTAAAACGAATGTCCGAGGCACAATGAATTGCGCGACTACGAACGGTCTATTTCTTAAAGGGAAGTTATTTTAGGAATGATATAACATAGAGTTATCAACTCCAAAGTTGATAACTCTATGTTACGGGAAATTTAATATTTGCTTAATACTATTACGCAAGAACCCCAAAAATTGTCCAAACAATAGTATATGTAAAGATTTCTTTAAATTTAATCTTGTCGCTGCATTGGGGAAACCAACTCATCATCAACTGATTCGTACTGAACCGTCATAACCCATTCACCTGTGCCTCGCAATTGCACATTACACTTTTTTAACCACTCAATGAGTGTTAACTTGTCGGATGCTTCCCATTCACAAACCATCCTACCCGATAACGTATCACACAAAACACGAATGTTACAGACATCATCGTTTGCTTCTTCTTGAAATCGCTTCAGCAATCGTGCTACGTCTTGGCGCGTCATGCAGGCGATCGCATGGGCAGAAATAAATCTCATAATTTAATCTTTAGCATATTGTAGCGAAATTGGGACGACTTCCGTATCGCCCCATTTCAGGTTAATCACGTGCTATGGGCGCACCGACCAGATTGCCCCATTCTGTCCAACTGCCATCATAGTTGCGAACCTTCTCATAACCGAGTAGATACTTTAACACAAACCATGTATGCGATGAACGTTCACCGATGCGGCAGTAAGCGATGGTCTCTTTACTGTCGTCAACACCTGCACCACCGTAGATAGATGCCAATTCGTCGTGAGACTTAAAAGTGCCATCTTCAGCCACCGCGGTTGCCCAAGGGATATTTGCTGCGCCCGGGATATGTCCACCACGTTGTGCAGTTTCGCTCATGCCCGGTGGTGCAATCACTTCACCCGAAAATTCCGCTGGTGAACGCACGTCAACGAGATTGATAACACCTTGCTCAAGCGTGGGTAGAATGTTGTCCTTTGTTGAGCGGACGTTGTCATCGGGAAATTTCGCCTGATACCCAGTAGCAGCATAAGAAGGAACGTCTGTAACGAGGTCTCTGCCTTCATCAATCCATTTTTGACGACCACCGTTCATCACCTTCAACAGACTCTCATCGTGTTCATAGTAACGGAATTGCCATAACGCGTAAGTAGCGAACCAGTTGTTGTTATCACCATAAAAAATAACAGTGGTATCGTTAGCAATGCCGCTGTCGTTGCACAGTGCCTCAAACTGATCTTTCGTGAGGATATCGCGGCGAATTTGGTCGCACAACTGTGTTTGCCAATTCAAACCGACTGCCCCTGCGATATGTCCCTCTGCATAAGCCGAGGTATCAACGTCAACTTCAAGTAGGCGGATGCCAGCATCGCTGCCGTGTTCGGCAACCCACTCCGTACTTACCAAAACTTCAGGATTAGCGTAATCAGCCATTGTATTTTATGCCTCCCTATCCGAAATTCAAAGTAAATTTATGCCGTGTGTGCATAAATTTCGTTTTTTGTCTTTAAGTTTGTTTATGTTCATATTATACGCCTTTGAATAATATTTGTCAAATATAGATAGTATTACGGGTCTGCAAAATTTTTGTCATAAAACTTCATGGGTGACAAATTAACAGAATTATTAATAGGAGGTTTATAAGCACGATATTTTGAAAACCGCAATTCGTCTAATCCGAGATTAAAAAAGAAGTGCAATGAAAATGGCGAGGCACAGAAACCTCGCACTACAGAATGGGTTAATTGAGTATAAGTGTAAGGTTAACTATTGCATTGCTTTACCTTTCTTGATGCTACCCCAAGTTGTTGTTAACCTGCCCAAGGGAGAAACAGCCAATGCTTCCTCAAGCCCTTTTGCCATAATATCATTGATGTCGTCTACATCCAGCGGGGTGTTGAAAATAGCCACCTCGTCAAGAACACCCGAAAAATCCCAACCCGCTGCACCTTTCCACCGTGCTAACCAGATGGAACCGCTTTCATTCTTTTTGGTAAGGTCGGGTTGTCCAACGTTGATGTCTGCGACTTTTTCACCGTCAACATACAATATAAGCGTCTTACCATCGTGAGTGAGTGCAACAAAACTCCACTCTTCCATTTCCCACGTCCCAGACCGAATCTGGCTATTATCTATTCCGCCATTGAATACAAAACTCCCATAGAAATCGTTGGGACCAATAAGTATATTTGGATTGTGCCAATCTCTTTCTATGAGACGAATATGAGGACCAGCAGGCGCTCTCAATGGTTTTACCCAGAGCAGGTACGTAAACCCATCACGGTAATCGTCAATGGTAGCACTTGCGGGAATAACAACCTGATTGCTTCCATCAAATTCTACCCCCATGCCTATCTTCCCTTCTACTCGTTTTGCACCAACAATCTTGCCATCATTTCCTTTACCTGAAGAGTCCTTAACTTCTGCCCCTTTTCCTGAATCGAAGAGCCACACACCCATTACAGATTCTGAATCAATTTTTGCACAACTTTCGTTAACCCATAATCCAATAAAAAATAGTACCAGCATAATGACCAAAGTATTTATAACTTTCATTTTCTTCCTCCTTTTATGGTGAACATTGAAATTAAAGAGACACATTTCTGTAGGAGCGATCTCCGAATCGCGACATAACTCACTGATAGTCGGGAATCGGAGTTCCCTCCTACAACTCAAAATGTCCTGTTAATTCTAAAGGTCACTATATCCTATTATCCCGTACGGTGAACTGTTAGTCAAGTTCTGTACCGCATTGTGGACAGTTATCTTTCCAATTGGAGCGTTTACCTTCACCGCAACCGTGGCATTCACCAAACGGATGTTCGTCCGGTTTCGCGCGGGCACCACCTTTCTTGTAGGTGATGATACGCCAGACCGTTTCGCCATCCTCTTCCCAGCAGAGCCAGACTCCCTCTTTTCTACCATCGGAAGAAGTGCCATCCTGTTTTTTGTAGGGACCACCCCATTTGCGATTTCCATTTTCATGATAGCAAATATAATCGTCTTCGTACTTATCATCACGGAAGTAAGCCACGCTGGAAATGTTCCCATTCTTGTGGTATAGAATCCATTTCCCATCCTTTTTACCATGGACGAAGTTCCCTTCGCTCCGCTTTAATCCATTCGCGTAATAAGTGATCCAATACCCGTGTTTTTTACCGTTGACCGTCTCACCTGTATCTCGTGAACTTGCCATAATTCACCTCTTTACTTATAATTTCTCAATCTCAGCATCACACTTTGGACAATTATCCACCCAACTTAAACGACGCCCTTCACCACAAACGTCGCACGTTCCGAGTGGATACTCATCCGGTTTTGCACGGCTGCCGCCTTTTTTGTAGGTTACGATTAGCCATACCGTCTTACCATCTTCTTCGTAACCATAAAATGGTCCTTCCTTTTTGCCATCGTAAGATTTACCCTCATGTTTAGGATAGGCACCTCTGGATCTGAGATTCCCGTTTTCATGATAAGTGATACAAGGGCCTTCATATTTTCCATCGCGGAAGGAGGCTTCACCCGACTTGTTCCCATTTTTGTGATAATTGATCCAAGGTCCATCCTTTTTACCGTGAATGTAGTTACCTTCGCTTCGCTTTACTCCGTTCGCGTAATAGGTAATCCAATAACCGTGTTTTTTACCGTCAACCATCTCACCCGTATCAAGTTTACTTGGCATGATTCACCTCTTGTATAGTAAATGTATACCTATATGCTTTGGAATACTATTACAAATTTACATCAAGGTATTCCTCAAATTTTTCTATCGTTTTCGGACCAATACCTTTGACCCCTTTTAGTTTACCTTCATCAATTGCTGTTCGGAGTGATAGCAGACTGTCAATGCCGACCTCCTGATATAGAAGTTTAATTGTTTTGGGACCGAGTCCGGGGATAGGGATGAGTTCAACAATTGTCTGCGGGACATCACTTGCGTACTCCTGCAATTTTGAACATGTTCCAGTCTCAACATATTCAGTGATGATGGTTGAGACTATATCTCCGACACCCGGAATTGCCTCTTGTAACTTTCCTTGCGATGCCAGTTCCGCCACAGATTCCTCCATGCGAGAAATAGTATATGCTAAACGAGGGTAGCGTGTTGCATGGTCTTCTGGATAGTCAGCGACAATCAGAATGGTATGGAGTTCCATCAGTTTTTGTGCGATTTCATCATTGGTTAGTTTGTCAGTGCGTTCTTTTTCGTCCATTTTGGTACTATCCCTACCTTATTTCTCTTCAAAATGAAGTATATTAAGTATTTCTTCAGGTCGTTCATGCTTAACAGCAAAGTCGTAGACACTTATCCCAGAAAAGTTGCGAATTGTTTTATCCGCGCCTTGGCTAAGCAGAAATCGAATAACACCAACTGATGCTAAAGCAGCAGCAATGTATAGCGGGGTTTCTCCATCCATCGGCCCGAACTCCAATTCTGCTATAATTTAGTACCTCAGACTGTGAGTTACCACTTCACTCTGGTAGGCCCAGTTTCCTGAATAGCACTACCTATTCTGCTGATGAAAATGAGTTACTACTTCACTCTGGGTAGGTGCGGTTTCCTAACCGCACCGTGTTTATACAAACTCCATGGTTCACATTTTTTTACCCAGAAGGATATATAAGTCCCTCTAACTTATCATTACGGAAGCAGGCTTCAGTTGCCTTGCTGCCATTTTTGTAGTACTGAATCCAAATACCATCTTTTTTTCCATGAATGTAGCGACCTTGGCTACGTTTTAGTCCATTCTCATAATAGGTAATCCAATACCCATGCTTTTTGCCATCAACCATATTACCTGTTATTTGTACATTTGCCATAATATCATCTCTATTGCGGACCCTTATATCCGCAGTTCAAAGAACGTCTATTTATAGGTTTGTGTTGAGGTATTCCTCAATTTTGTCCAACGTTTTCTTTCCTATACCTTTAAAACCTTTGAGTTTACCCTCATCAATTGCTGTTCGGAGAGAGGCAAGACTATCAACCTTAATATCCTCATATAAGCGCTTAATCGTTTTTGCGCCAAGCCCAGGAACAGGCACAAGTTCAGCAACTGTCTGCGGAATGTCACCGGCGTAATCCTGTATTTTCGAACACGTTCCAGTTTGCAGATATTCAGTGATGATAGTCTCAACGATCTCACCAATCCCGCCAATTTCTTCTATTAACCTTCCTTGATCCACAAGATCCGCGACGGACTCTGGAAAACGAGAGATGGAATGTGCCAAACGAGGATATCGCGACGCATGATCTTCTGGGTAGTCTGCAATAATCAGGAAAGTATGTAGTTCCAATAGTTTCAACGCTATTTCATCGTTAACGTGCCATCGGGTCCGTCCCTTTTCATCAGTGTAAAACTCATTATTATTTTTCATCTCTTTCCCACCTTAAAATCTGAATTGTGGCATCCCACAATGCGACTGCCAAATACTCACCGTTGGGTGAAAATGCTAACGCTTGAATGCCGGTTGGATAGGCTTCCCAAATTATTGACTCTCCACCGGGAATTTTCCATACCCGGAGATTGCCTTTTTCGTCTCCAGAAGCAAGGTATTCCGTAGAATTTGAATTCTCATTGGGTGCAAAAGCGAGAGCACGTGTCCAATATGCTTCAAATCCAGATTTGTTGAGGAGCTGCGCTCCTGTTTTTATATTCCATACACAAATCCCAGATTTAGCGTTGAGTTGCGTGTCAACAGCGAGCATCGTTCCACCATCTGAAAATACCAAATTCCACACGCCAAGAATTTCGCCAGTGTTGAAAATACGCATAGGTTGCTTTTCATTGTTTGCATCCCAAATCTCAACAATTGTGCGATGACCTTCGCCATCATGATAAGTGCCTTCGGCAGCCGCAATATATTTACCATCATTAGAAAGCGTAAGACCATTCCTAATCGGCAAAGTTGTCAGAAAGGTCTTTACAGACTTCGGACTTTCCTTAGCGAGTTGCCAAAATTCAAATTCTTTGTCGCCTTTTGACAATACTGCCAAAGTGCTGTCTGCCGAGAGACTTCCACTTTCATACTGACCCTTTATTACCTGTGTTTCATCGCCACCTCCAAGATTGAGAATTGTAACATCAGACTCTTTCTGAATTAAAAGTCGATTAGTGCCAGCAGCGTAAACAAACAATCGCTTTGCATGGTTAGCTCCTATTTCTCGTTTTTGGCGTGAGTGAATATCCCACTCTACCAAGGTTCCACCCATCCCTTTAGCAATTAACTTTGTGCTATCCTTGTTAAAAGCCAAATATCGTGCTACATCGGGAAGCAATCTGTCAAGTCGTGGTTGCTGTTTTTCACCGAGTTGAAAAGCGAATTCCAACGATGCACCTTGAACCGACAAACATAATAGACTGAAAAGCAGGAATGATATAATTTTTTTCATTTATCGTAAATTATGTAAATAAGTTTACATATATTCTGTAGGAGCGATCTCCGAATCGCGACGAAACCAATAATAGTCGGGAATCGGAGTTCCCTACTACAGCTCAGATGTAAAGTTAATTGTAGAATCCACTATAATAAAAAAGTAGGGCAAAGCTACTAAACCTTGCCCTACAATAGTGGTAAATTATGTTACTCGTAAAGTTCCGTAGCGGTTTCACCTTTTGCGAAGCGATGTGCAGTTTGCACCGCAGAATCGTTTCCGGCATTTCTACGAACATCCGTTGCCCATCTTGCTAACCCGACAATCAGTTGATTCCTTGCGGGATGGTCCTCACAGTAATGCCACTCTCTATCCACAATGTGAATCGTGCTAAGGAGATTCTCACCGTTATCATCCTTGAGGATACATTGTCCCATTTCAGCCATCAGTTTTTCCGCGGAACATCCAGAATTTAGATATTCACGGGTACGTCGACCGATTTCCTGGATGCGGACAGATTCAATCCCATCAATAATAGCGTCAAGTGCCATATCTTCATCGAGGACTTTAGTGCTTGAAGTTGTTCTCGCCTCTGAAATCGGTTGATGACGAATGTTTAGCCAGCGGTTAGAATAAAATCTCCATCCACAATGATAGAGTGCCTTCGCCGCAATTTTGGTGCCACCGAAACGGATCACCTTTCTGATGTTCGCCGCTAATTCCATCTCCTCTTGTAAATCCCACCAACCGGGACTCATGTTAACCGGTGTTCTTGCCATCCTATCAGCAGAGGTCATAACCATGGTTGTAGCAATCTTGTCAATGGAAGCACCTGCTGTTAACACTTTCGTTATAGCATCAAAAATTGTGTCTACATCCCCACTGACCAGATCAGCGGATAATTCATCTTCGTCAAAATCAACGTCCGCGTCAGGTGATTTTTCCTGCGGAAGGTCATCAAAGATATGATCAATTTCTTCCAGTTTTTGGAGCGCTTCACGGAGACGTTCACCGGGTCTGCCACGGCCTTGCCCAAGTATCTTTGCACCGAGGTTACACACTAACTCCCCAGTCAACTCCCATCCCCATTTTTCAAGCACTTCAGCCAAATGGCAGAGGTCAATTAAGTTTCTGGAGTGGCTAAGGAAGAACCATTGGGACGCGCAATCCAAGAAAAGCGGGATAAATTTGTCTTCATGCCCGCCTAACTGTCTTGCTGTGATAAGGCATTTTTCAATACCTTCCCATTCTTTATCGGAGGTGAATACTCTAATCCAGTTTTCAAGTTTTTCCCAGTCAATAGGTGGCGGAAGCGGTTGACGGTCAGGACGATCATTGTGTCCACCCGCAGCATGTGTCGCAGCCATCATCAAAGGAATAAGTCGATCATCGGATTCATACATGTGTGCGACCTTAATTCCGTGCATGAGTGTTGCGATACGCCCGCCGCCGCTTCGCGCACCTTCGGCTGTCGCAATGTGCCGGACCATGTGCTTAACCATTATCTCCAACGTTTCATCTTCTGAAACGCCTTTCGCTAACATAATGGCGATAGCTTTGGAAAGCGTCCAACTGTCATGGGAAAATAATCCTTCTTTCAACAAAAGAAAATGTGCGTCATCCCGTTTCTTTCCACCACTACCAACATCTACATAGATATCACCATTGCGAACGTCAACGGGAAACGTGGCGAGGTCATCACAACCACCGGTGAAGCATCCACCGCCTTCCATGTCGTAACTCCAACCGTGCCAGTCACATGCCAGAACACCTCTTTTGACATGCCCTCTTATTAGCGGATAGCCCATGTGTGGACACTGGTTATCTGTGGCGTAAACATTGCCTTCATGCTCAAAGAGGGCAATACTATGTCCTTCAACTCTAATTGCCCTCGGTTTTCCTTCTGCTATATCACTTCGGGCAGCAACTTTAACGTAATTTCCATTTTCTGATAACATTATATATCTCTCCTATTACATCAACGGTAGGAAGCGATTGCCTTTACCGAAGACTAATTCGTATCTTATAAATTCAATTTGTTAGGTTTCACGCCGTTTTACCCATAACTGTCAATTTAAGAAAAGATCGCTGGCTTATCTCTTGTTGGAGGGCTTTGTAAGCCCGATTTTCTTCTGTAGGAGCGACCTCCTGGTCGCGACCGGGAGGTCGCTCCTACAGAATGTAAGAGGCACAATGAATTGCGCGACTACAAACGCATATATTCTTAAATTGACGCCTATGAGTTTCACGCCGTTCTACCCAACCTACATATTCGGCAAATTCTATACTTCTGCAGCACCGAGCCCGCGTAAATACGTAATTGCACCACTGTTTCCGCTTTTTAATGCAATTCCAAGTGGCGTTTGGTTCTGATAATGGCGACGATCATTCATATCGGCACCCGCATCAATCAAAATCTGCAGCGATTCTGCGTATCCTTGTTCTCGCCCTTCGCCACACGAAGAACCGCCAAACGCAGCGGCATGAACTGCATCTAAAGACGTAGGATCCGCTCCATTTGCAAGAAGTAAGCGTATCGTTGAAGTCCAGGCATTATTAGCAGCCCAAGAAAGCACAGATCGGTACCAGTTTGCATCACTTGCATTAATATTCGAGCCATATTCAAGAAGCTTGAGAACAAGCTGATCTTTTCCGTCATTGGCAGCGTAATGCAGTGCGGTACTGCCTTTGACAAATGGTTGTCCTTTTTCATCCGGACCGGGCCACGTCAGTTTAGCAATTTCTGGATGCGCTTCAACGATGGCAATGCCGAGAGCTTCCTCTTCTTGTTTATATTTCGTAGCAAGCAATTTATAGAATGGCGAATTGTCATCGTATTGCATGCTCGAATCCTCCTAACACTTGATTAGCCAAAAAGCGTTGGATATGGCAATTTAGCAGATGTAGGTTACTTGCTGCTTTTCGCTCCTAATTTTGTCAGAAAATCTGCAACCGATTTCCGCTTTGCTTTCTTGGCATAATCAAGTGGTGTCTGTCCGGCATCATCACGGGCATTGACATCTGCACCATGCTCAATCAGCAGCTCTGCTTGGTTTTTGCCAACACCCTTTTGTGCAATGAAGTGTAGCGGCGTTTGCCCGTTATCATCAGTCACATTCGGGTTAGCACCGTTTGCTAATAAACAGGCGATACCGTTAGTTAAACCACGCTGCGCGACCCAATGTAGCGGTGTCCACATGCCACGTCGATGCTTTTGAAGCGTGTTAATATCCAGACCTTTGGCGATAAACCCTTTTAGCAATTCATCAAACCGCTTCGGTCCTTGCCCAACCAGCACATACCAATCTCGCAAATTGATCTCATAACCTAAGTCAATCAGCAGATCAACGATTTCTAACTGCTTAGACTGAAGTGCTATCTCAAGCAGCGGCATGGTCGGTCCGACCTGATAAACATACACATGTCCACCAGGAACGAGCTCTGTTTGGTCATCGTCAACCTTTAACGATGGGATAATGAAACCTTCAGGTGCTTTCATATTTATCCTAAGCGTGAGGAGTTCGGGGTTTTTCAGAAATTCTGCCCTTGCTCGCTCAACGTCGCCCATTGCACAATAGAGAACAACATCTGCTTCAGCACCTTGATCAAGCAGGTATTTACACACTTCACGACGTCTTCGCATTGTCCATTGCGCTGCAGTTCCGTTATGGTCACGATCGCGTAGATTTATGTCCGCGCCGTGCTTGAGGAGCAGTTCAGCAATTTGAGGTGTTGCCGAAAAATGAAGCGGGGTCATCCCATCACTTCCCAGTGTGTTGACAACATCTGGTTTTTTACGAATTAGCGCCTCAAGCGTATCAAACATATCCAAACCCGCTGCTGAATGTGCGTCAATCGTCGCGCCGCGTTCAATTAGATATTCAGCTAATTCCCTGTTGTACCCAAGCATTGAACCGGACGCGTGCTGCAGAGCCGAAGTGCCACCTGCCCACCAAGAACTCTTGACATCAATGTTTGCCCCCGCATCAAGTAATACCTCTACAAGAGGATGATTACCTCCGCCAGCGGCAAACACAATTGCTGGCGCATCAAAGGAGAACCAAGGCTCATCAATGTAGGCATTAAGTCCATTGTTATCAGCCAACAAGGATTTGACCTGATTAGCGTCCCCGTTTCTCACCGCATCAATAAATGCCGTTCGCTGCAGGTGCCAAGCATTTTGGCGCATTAGAGATTACTCCTCAAAAACCTCAATGGTTGTTCTGCCTTCAGCAAAATTCATCGCTGTGGTAGCTGCAGACTTGTTATCCGTATTGGATCGGATATCTGTGACGTAGCGTGCTAATCCGACCAACAGTTGAGGTTGTGCGGGATGCCCTTCGGCGTGCTGCCATTCTTCAAATACGGTGCGTAATGTCGGCAGAACTTCACTTCCGGTATCATCCCATAGCACTGAATGTCCGATGGCTTGGAGTAAATTCTCAGCAGAATAGCCAGCATTCAGATATCCAAGCACCTGCGGTCCGACATCTTGAACATTAAGGGACTCAATTGTGCCGATAATCAATTCAATACCCTCTCCCTCATTTGCGACATCAAGTTTTTCTTCACCCAACGGTTCGCTAAGGAGGCGTGTAGGGATATTTATCCAACGGTCAGCGAACATTTGCCATGCAACGTGGAAAAGCCCTTTCGCTGCAACAAGGCTTCCACCAACTTGTTGTGCACTCCGCAAAGATGCCGCAAGGTTGAGTTCCATTGTTAAGTTCCACCAACCTGCATCTACATTCACAGGGGTGTTTGCCATACGATCCGCTGCAAGCAGTACAAGCGACGTAATGACTCTATCTAAGTTGACACCATCAACTATCACTGCCTGTACTTCCTCAAAAGAACGTTGGAGATTGACACTGGTAAGTGCTTCAACAAAAGCATCTTCGTCAAATTTATTCGTTCGCTCTAAAGCGGCACTTTCAACTGTTGGTAACATCTCTCTCATGAGATTGATCGCGTCTCTGCGATACCGTTCTGGATCCGAGGGATGATGTCCAACGAGGTCTGCACCGAGATAGAAGAACAGATCCGCAGTGCGGTCCCACCCAAATTCATCAACGACCTCAGAAATATAACTCACGTAAAGCGGAATTTGTGGATTATCAATAAAATTGGGTTCAACAGCACATTCAAAGAGTAGTGGACGCAATTTATCTGCATCGCCTTTATGATATGCTGTAAACAAGCATCGTTCAATGCGTCCGGCTTGCCCCTCATAAGAAAAGATACGTACCCATTGCTCAATCTTTTCCCAAGAAACAGGTTCAGGCAGTGGTACAACTTCAAGTCGTTGACGTGCTTCTCCTGCAGCAGAACATGCAGCAGTAGTGACAGCGATGAGTCTATCCTCACCCTCATACCGACTTCCAACTCTAAGGCCATTGATGAGTCTTGAGACATCTTCTCCACCTTCTGACCCGTGAGCACTGGGAATGTGTCGGGCGACGTGTTCCAGAATCGCTCCCATGACCTCTTCTTCTGGTACGCCACCTTTAAGTAACAGGGCAATTGCCTTGGACATTGTCCAGCGATCTTCGCTTAAAAGACCTTCTCGAAGCAGTTGCTTATGTTCTTCTGCGCGGCGGTAGATCATATCTCCCGGTTCAATCCAAATTTCGTTACCTCGGATATCCACCGGAAAAACCTTCAAATCATCACATTCCACGTGGAAACAACCACCACCCTCTAAATCAAAACTGCGGCGGTGCCAATCGCATGTCAGGATACCGTCTCGGATTGTACCTCGCGTTAATGGGTACCCCATGTGCGGACACTGATTATCGGTCGCATAAATCTTCCCATCAACGTTAAAGAGAGCAATGCTACGACCCTCTCCCATTTTAATTGCCTTCGGTTGGCCCTCAGGCACTTCACTTAATTCGGCTACTTTCACCCAATCGGGTGCTTTATTTTCCATAGTAATATTCCTTTTCAGTTTTTTCTGTTTAAAATACATTAACATCACCTAAAATGTTAATGACAACCTATCCAACTATAAAACATTAGCGCTATAATAAATTAACGTTATAATAATCTGAAACGTTACAAAAATTTATTATCATGTTAAATTCACATTGTCCTTTACTTTACCGTAAACTGGATCGTCCTAAAACCTTGTGCTACTCGCGCAACTTTGGGTTTGACCTTATCAGGATCCTCTCCTGAGAGCGCGTCAACGATACAGTCTGCAATATCTGGTGCGTCTTCCGGTGTCATACCCCATCGGGTAACTTCTTGTACGCCAAATCGCAAACCAGAGGTGCCGACTTCAGGAGATAACCGCGCAGCGCCCGCAATAATGTGGCACGCTTCCAACTGATTTGCTAATTCGCCGCCATCGCCAAAAGTGTCTACAATCGGTATCAACGTATGCGACTCTGTGAAACCGATTTCTGCACCGAGCATCGGTATGTTGCGATCCGCCAACGCCTGTCCCAACGCTTTCGCGTTAGCGACAATCGCATCTGCATGCGTTGTACCACATGCCAGCCACTCTACAAACGTCCCCGCTAATGCAGGCAATCGACTCAAGTGATGGTTACTCATCAGCAACGGATAGAGCGTCTTTCCAATTCGTTCAGCAATAGATTTGTCGTTGGTTAAAACTATGCCACCTTGCGGACCCGCGAGGGTTTTGTGTGTACTGGAGATAATAACATCCGCACCTTCTGTAAATGGCGATTGAAACCTGCCACCAGCGATAAGTCCAATAACATGGGCAGCGTCATAGATAAGAAATGACTCTGGATTTGCTTGACGCATCGCGCTTTTCAGTTCCGCAACAGGTTGTGGAAAGAGAAATACACCTGAACCAATATTGACGATTTTCGGTTTGTGTTTCTTAATTAGTTCAACCGTTGCAGTAAGGTCAATGTTTGACTTGTGACCATCCCACGGAATCGGAATTGATTGGAGATCAACCTTTAACGGTGACGAGGCAAGTTTGTGCGCATAGCGATGACCGTCACCTACTTCTAACGCTATATCCCCTGGTTCTGCCAATGCAAATGTCGTGGCAATTCCCGCTATGTTTCCAGAAAGTGGACGAAAATCAACGAACTTTGCATTGAACAGTTCTTTTGCCAATTCCTGCGTCCACGCTTCTATTTCAGCGATATAGTGGTTTCCTTTGTAGTTCCGCTGGTAAAGATCAATGCCTTGATAATTCCCGTATCGCCGCGCCAATCTCTCGTCAAAAAGTTCTTCTACTAACGGTGAAGGCGTATTTTCTGAAGCAATGAGATTCAAGCAAGTTTCGCGATATTCATGATGTTGATTGAGAAGCGAGGTCAGTTTTTCAATTTTTTGATTCGGGTTCATCCAGAAGCATCTCCATAGGAAAGAATTTTGTATAATGATTTAGTTTTTTTAGATGCGCGTAGTGTTATCGCGTTTATGTTATGTGTTAAGAGAATTGCCACTTTAGGAACCCGACATATACAAAATTTATTAACGAATACGAAAGGTTTAAAGTTACTTAATTTCTGCAGTTGGGAAGGAGTAGAATTTGTTAATTCTGTCAACGAATCGACATCAAATACGTAACTTTAACTTGAAAACACTCAGACACTCATGCAATAATAAACACAAACGAGGCATCAAGCTTTGTGAATTTATAGAAGTTCTGTGTTTTCAATTCTGCTGAGAGTTTGCTACATACGCGCTTTCCAAAAATAAAAGATTTGTAGTATGAAACCTAAAATAACAAGAACTATTCACTATGCTCTCATTCTTTCTATAGGTCTTCACGTCTTTCTGGTTTCTGTCCTGAAAGTACTGCACCAAACTGAACCAAGTTCGGTAGAAGATATAACACACATCGAAATATCAAAGATCCCTTCACAACGTGCTTTACGAAAAATAAAACGAGAGCAATATATTCCTCCAAAATTAACACCCGTTAAGCAAAAACAGATTGAAACGGAGGTAAACCCTCCGACAGCATCCTTACCTACCACGACGCCAATTGCACATCAGAATCCTGTCACCCCTTTAAGCGGTTTTTCTCTTCCAAATTCCCATACTTTAGGTGACAACAAATCCGGTATAAATTCTACAGATGCGGCAGTTAGTCAAGACATAGGAAGCCTACCAGGGGCAGGAAATTTTAATTCACAAGACATATTACGTGGTACAAAACATCAATCTTCCAAACCTCACGTTGATGTCACGCTTCCCAGTGTCAGCGATGTCCCATTGCCAACCGCGATATTGACACGAATCGGGCAACACATCGTAACAAACCGAACTGCAGATATTGTTGACATTGTCTTCATCATTGATGCAAGTGGTAGTATGAAAGATAATATTGACGCAGTCCGTACACATCTGAATCGCATGACCGATCTGTTTGACGACGCTGAACTTGATTTTACACTTGGAATCGTCGTCTTTCGAGAAAACATGCTGGGTTTGGCGCTTGATGTTATACCACAAACCCGTTCCGTCTCTCAGATCAAAAGAGCCTTATCACAAGTGAAATGTCGTGGTGGTGAAAAAGCCATAGATGCCCTTATCCGCGCCACTGACGAAGTCGACTTCAGGCAAAACGCTGATGTACATTTCATCTTGGTTACTGACGAATATGTCAGTGGCAACTATTCTGCACGTGATGTGTTAACCAAAATGAGTGACACGAAAATTAAGGTGGATGTCGTAGGTCTTGATGAACCTTTTCAAAAATTCATCACTCGCAGCACTGGAGGTATATGGTTACCTATTTCCAGTTTAGGCGCTCATTAAAAACTTAATGTTTTTCCCTAATTTTTTCCGATCCCTATTATATCAGACTCAAGAATCCGATCATCCATGCCGTTTACATAAATTTGATCTGTACTACGCGATAGGTGTAACCACACTTTTCCTCTTTGTGGGTAGTTATGCAGCGATACACCATGAAATGTGGCGTGATGAAATACAAGCATGGCTGCTCGCAAGGGACAGTGCGTCTGTTTTTGAACTCTTCGCAAATATGAAATATGAGGGGCATCCTGCTTTATGGCACCTCTGCCTCATGCCGCTCAGTCGCATCACCGCCTCGCCTGTTATCATGCAGGTATTTCACCTTCTGATTGCTGCTACAACAGTATTCCTATTTACGCGTTACGCCCCGTTCAATTGGCTACACAAATTTCTTTTTGCTTTCGGATATTTTGCACTCTACGAATATGCAATCGTTGCCCGAAATTATGCGCTCGGCGTGATGCTTATCACGATCTTTTGCGTGCTCTATAGGGAACGTTACAAACGATTTCTATGGATTGGTATTGTCCTAATTCTGCTGGCACACACCAGCGTGCATGCCCTCATCGTAACCATCGCCATCGGATTTGCTCTCATGTGCGAATACCTTTATTTCTACTGCTGTAAGGAGGAAGCACTTGGTGAAAATAGACAGCATATCTGGATAGGTTTTGCCCTCATCGGCTTTGGTGTTATAACCTCTATACTACAACTTAAGCCACCTGCTGATTACGGATTTGCTGTCGGGTGGCACTTTAAGTTTGAAATACAACGCGTTTTCAACTTTATCAAAATTATCACGCAAGCCATGCTGCCATCCCCAAGAGCAACTATGGGATTTTGGGGTAGCCATCAACTCAATAGTTACCCACTCTTTCAGCTAATTCGGTTGCCGCTCTGTTATCTCATCGTCCTCTGGTGTGTGCTCCGTTTCTTGAAACGCCCAACCGCACTCCTTACCTATCTCATAGCCACCGTCGGACTCCTTGCATTTTTCTATGTTAAGTATGGTGGCAGTATACGTCATCACGGTTTTCTGTTTTTCACCTTCGTTTTGGCAAGTTGGATTTACTATGATAGCCCTGAGATAAAACTCCCATTCAACCGCATTAGTGAATTGGCACAATGGGTCTTCGGTCCCGTTTTCATTGTAATACTTGTTGTTCATTTTCTTGGAGGCATTACTGCTGTCCGTATGGATATTGAACACATCTTCTCTAACGGGAAAAGGACTGCTGAATATATCAAAGCGCAAGGTATGCAAGATATGCTCATGGTAGGGCACAGCGACCCTTCGGTGAGTACCGTTGTCGGTTACCTTGAAAAAGATCGAATTTATTATCCTCGTGGCAGACGATTCGGTTCTTATGTCAGGTGGGATAAGGCAAGAACACATAGTGTCTCTAACAGAGACGTCGTCAAAGAAGCCAAAACGCTAAGTACGCAAAACTCCCAAGACGTACTAATTATCATGAGTGTTACTCTGAATGTATCGCAGATTGAGGAGTATCAACTTACACTTTTAGAAAAATTTACAGGTTCTACAATCGGTGATGAAGGATTCCATCTTTATCTCCTAAAAGTCCCGCGATAGAATTATCCAGTCCTCGCTAAAATTCTCGTTCATTCCTTGACATCAGGATTATCGGATTTATAGGATCGCTAAACTCTCTTCGTACCGCAAACTTTTATGCCAATTCTAATAAATAACATTCCATTACGGAAATTTATTGGATTGAATATAATTGGAAGATATCCTCTGTAGGAGCGCCCTCCCGGTCGCTCCTACAGAATCTCCACCGAAAATGATACATTATATTTTAGAAATGGTATTAGTTTGCGGCCTTTGATGCACAAACTAAAAGCTTGTGCTACACAAGAACAGGTCAAATCTTATTAAAGTACACACTAAATTGACACCCGCTGAATCATGTAGAATGCCAAAAAGCGCATTCTACTAAAGGCATTCATAGCGTTGATTTATGGGTTTCGTAAACTCTACCCGACCTACAGTTTATCATGACAATTTGTCAATTAGAAATGGTATTACAATATAAATGTGGATATAGCACTAATGCTGATCACATATTCTTGTGGGTTCTTGCCCCTTAATAAAAGGCTCGTTGCTAATGTTTTCCGGAGGACACTTATCTTTATTTTTCAGAAGACCTGTGGTTTTATCTATTTCCCAGAATTCGATCCCTTCAGGTACAGGGAATTCCTTTTTTGGACCGCGAGCTGCATCATCTATGAAACGCGCCCAGATCGGCAGGGCAGTCCAGGCACCTTGCTCGTTATAGTTTTTTATATTCCGTCCCTGTTTATCAAGTCCAACCCAAACACCAACAATCAAATCTGTGGTATAGCCGACAAACCAAGCATCTACGTTATCATTTGTCGTGCCTGTTTTTCCAGCTATAGGTCGAGTTATGTAAAAAGGATCTCTGAGCGCGCGTCCGCCTGTTCCCTCTTTTATAACGCTTTCTAAAAGCGAAGTAATCTGGTACGCCACCCTTTCATCTAATATGCGTGTTCGATCTGGCTGATAGTCTTTAGGTGGGTAAATCGGCACCCCTTCTTGATCGGTTATATACGCAATATAACTCGGTTCAACTTTAATACCACGATTGGCGAAAATCCCATAAGCAGAAGTCAATTCAAGCACTGTCATACCAAACGCTCCCAAGGTGAGTGACGGCTTCGCGGGATCCATGGAGGTTGAAATACCCATCTTTTTCGCAAGTTCCACGGTCCTAACTACCCCCTCCTTATAACCGTCCTCTGTATCTGGTGTTTCCCATGCCGCTTTTGCTGTTGGAACGTTAATAGATTTGGCAAGTATTTGCCTTACTGTGATTGGTCCATAGTGCTTACCTTCAATATAGTTGCTGGGTGACCACCATTGCCCTGGAACGTGCTCAATAGTCCAAGGTTCATCAACTATGATTTTTGATGGTGTTATTAGAGCTGGTTCCTGCATCAGTGCAGCGAAAACTATCGGTTTAAATGCTGACCCCGGTTGTCGTTTAGATTTTCCTAAAGCACGGTTGAGGTAATTAATCTTATTTCCGGCAATATGATAGTTGCGCCCACCAACCATCGCTTTAACATGTCCGGTTCGCGGCTCAAAAGCAATAAGGGCAGCTTGTAGATAATTTTTTATAGGGTCAATGCCATGTGGATTATCCTTATTGGTATCATAATCAGGTAGGTGTTTACCAAATTCTCCATCCAAATATCGTAAGTGATCCGCAACAGCATCCATTCCCACAGATTGCATTGACATATCTATTGTTGTATAGACTTTCAGTCCATCTTTATACAATCTACTTTGAAGTTCTGGAATCTTATCAAGTTCTAACTTAATGTGGTTTACAAAATGTCCCGCAGTTTCCTGTTTTAATTTTACTGAAGTATTTGATGGTTCTTGAACTTTCAAGGGTTGATTCCGACTATAATTATACTCTTCAAATGTAAGTAACCCTTGGTCATACATAGCTCTGAGTACTACATTACGTCGTTTAATGGAATTTTCACGAGTATTTGGATTAACGGGTGAAAGTTTGCTCGGTGCCTTAGGAAGTCCAGCGAGTAAAGCACATTCGTGGAATTCAAGTTCCGATACCTCTTTGCCAAAAAATTCCTTGGCTGCCTTCTGAACCCCGAAAAGTTGCTGACCTCCAAATCGTCCGAGGTCAATATAGTTGAGATAGGCTTCCAGAATTTGAGACTTTGACAACGATTTTTCTATTCTAAACGCAAGTAAGATTTCACGAAATTTTCGTGCAAGCGTACGCTCATATTTCTCTGATTCCAAGTAGATATTACGCGTTAACTGCTGTGTGAGTGTACTTGTACCGCCAATTCGTTCACCACCCTTGAGAGAATCCTTAATTGCTCCGCCCAGTCTGATAATATCAATACCAAAATGCTGATAAAATCGGCGGTCCTCAATCGCAATAAACGCATCAACCAATTTTCTTGGCATTTCACCGAGAGGTATTATTTTTCGCGTTGTTCCATCATCATCACCACTAAATTCAGCAATTAGTTCCGGTTCAAGGTAAAAATTACGGAGTGAGTTCTCCTCATCGTTTTGGATAGATTCAATCTTTCCTTTTCTTACCGAGAGATAAATGCGTTTTGCTTCTGTATCTGTCTCCGTCATATACGGGTATTCAAACTCGCGAAGAAATACATGGATAGTTCCATTTTGTTCGCCTTTTTTTCCACTAAGTTGCAGAAAATATTGCCCCGGAGATTTTATGCCTTTACCTCCTGGCTTAATTTCTTCGTAATCCAAGCGATGCGGCTGTAGTTTATCTATCAAAAAAACTGCAGAATCTTTGATCTGCACTTCGCATATTGATGAATATACCTCAAGATGCTGGCGCCAAGTTTGTTTATCTTCTTTATAATTTAAGTTTACAAGATCAAGCGCTGCCACATCTTCCCAACATCCGAGCATAAAACCACCTGCTACACCGATTCCGAAACAGATAACAAGAAATACAAGTATAAAACTGACAAAGATAGTGCTCAGAATTACTTGCAATGAATTTGATAAAAAGCGGCGCATATTATTCTCCAATGAATGTTATGTGAAGGGCAATCATCCTTTTTTCTAAATTCTACCTTAAGGTGTTCGATCTAAATCTGCTTTTCTGACCCGCTTAATAGTACACCCGATTGCCCGTGTTTTCCTTTGCTCCTCTGGAATAGTCTCTCCATCTAACACCAAATCCAACACATTCTTGAGATAATGGGTTTTAGGAGTTTTTCGACTATCGTCAATTGCACCTCTATATCGGAGCATCTTTTCTGTATCTATTAGAAATACCTCTGGAGTTCTACGTGCTTGCAAATAGTCTGCAATATCATTATCTGGATCCTTGAGAATAGGAAATTCAAAGTTGTGTTTCTCGCGATACTTTTTGATTTCTACAATAGTCTCGTGTTTATTGGAATGGATGCCGACAAACTGGACATCTTTCTCCTTGTAATCCTTAGCCAAAGCAACAATGCGCTCAACATAATCGTCCAACACCGGACACTGTGTAGCAAGAAATATCAACACAACTGCTTTTTTTTTCTCACCAAGTTTTTTCAAGGAATGGGTTTTATTATCAGGGTCCTTGAGACTCCACTCTTTCACCTTTTCATCAATTTTGACAGATTTTTCCGCTGCTAACGAGAATGCGGCAAGTGCCAATATGAGTCCAAGACTTGTGATAAACTTCCGCATTTTACTTCTCCTTATGTTAAAACGATGCAAACCCAATTTCGTTTATAATCAGTGCCTTCCAAAAAACGAGCATTCGTTAGGATTTTACGGCTGACAGAAAATCGGTCAATTCGTGCAAATGGGAGAGCTGAACGTCTACAGCGGATAGATCAGGACAATCTTTCGTTTCGTTTCCAACCATCCAAGCGGTCCACATTCCCACGTTCTTCGCACCAATCATATCTGCTTTATAACTATCTCCAACATAGATTGCTTCAGCAGGATCAACATTCAATTCAGCCAAAGCAGCTTCAAAAATGCGTGGATCAGGCTTTGCTACACCAAATACAGTTGAATCTATGATGACATCAAGCAACGAGGAGAGTTCATATTCATCACACCACCCACGCGTATTCCCAAAGTTATTACTGATTACACCAAGTTTATAGGTGTCATGGAGTGTTTCGAGCCATTGGCGATTTTCTGTAAGACTCTGTGAGACTCCTTTGCAAAACCATTCCACATATTCATCTTTCAATTGATCACTCAAATCAAGTCGTTTAAAAATCCCCGTACCGATAGCATCTGACGTCTCTCGCAATGTACAACGTGCCGCTTCGCTATTTGCAACTGCTCCGATAGGCAGCATTGAACCTTCCTGATAAGACCACTCAGTCGAGGAATCACCGAATGCAAATTCGGATATTGTTGCATGATCTGCTACATCAAATTCCTCTCGAGTAATTTCAGGATGATGTTTTTGAATAAACTGGTACGTTCGTTCTAACCAGTGGATACCGTTACCATCTAAAGTGCCACCAAAGTCAAAAATTAATGCTCTGATCATCTATATTTTTATTCCTTTTCTGAAATTTAATGTCTAATTAGGATTATTCTGATTTAACTTTTCTACTAATGCTTTTACAACCTCAGTTATTTTAATTTCCCGTATGCACAGGTGCGGTGTATCCTGCCGATGGCAAGTGCGTTTATAACACGGTCTACACGAAACAGACTTCTCAATGACGGTATGACCAGTGCCATAAGGTTGATGACGGTTTGGGTCTGTTGGGCCAAAGAGTGCGACAGTCGGAGTACCGACAGCAGCTGCTATATGCATCGGACCACTATCACAAGTTAAACACACCTCACACCGTTCTAATAATGCACCAAGTTGCAATATATCTGTTTTTCCTACAAGATTAATTGTTGAATCTGAGAAAGTTAATTCGTCTACAAGAGCTTGTTCTAAGGTTGAACCTGTTAATACGATTTTGACATCGGGCAAAACGTTGGAAATTTGATTAATAGCAGCAGCAAAATTACTTATATCCCACTGTTTTGTCCGCCATGTCGTCCCTAAATTAACTGCGATGAGTCTATCATTTGGATCTATCCCTTCATTCTGCAGCAATTTTTGAATCGTTTGACGTTCGGATTCTGTATGCCAAAATTCTAACTCGGGTTGTGAGAAACTTTGAATTGTATCGTTGGAACTTGAAGTAGGATCAGAGATTTTATTCAGTAGGTGTAATATGCTTAAATAGCGATCAACTTCATGAAGATTGGTGTTGTGCTGACAAGATGCTGTTAGGAAAAAGCCTCGCCCCTTATAGTTTGATCCTATACGTATCGGTATTCGTGCCATGAAGCAAAGCAGAGCATTACGAAATGAGGTCGGATGTAATACTACAGCAACGTCAAAATTATGTTTTTGTATCTGGCGCGCCAATTTCATAAGTGACCTAAATTGACCCTCAGTCTTTGTGTCAACAATACATCTGTCAACATAAGGGTTTGATTTCATCAAGTCAACGACAAACGGTCGCAAAAGTAATGTCAGAAAAGATGCTGGATACGCCTGTTTGAGCGCGCGCAAGACAGGCGTAAGTAAAACCATATCACCGATCCAAGCACCTGTGTGACACACAAGTATTTTTCGCATTAAAAATAAAACGGATTTGACCAAGCCTTTTTGCCTGTCACATCCGTCACTTCAATTCGGACATATTTTGTACCTGCAGAAACAGTATACGTCGCTTCTGTTAGAAGTTCCCCATTCGATGCAAGGACCCGCCTACCACGGCTACGTTCCGCTTTAAATACGATTGATTGTGCTTCTGAACACTTAACGGTTAGTTGGTTATCAGTAAGGTCTATATCCTTAATTTCTGGACCCAACGTTGAATAAAATGCCCCTGTTCGGAGTGCTTCCATGATGTTATCAAGCGTCAGTTCCTCAGCTTTTACCATTATCCACCCGTGGAAACAGTCATGTTCTGTGCCGTGTGCATCATCAGCAGCGATGCCGTGTACAGGACCACATATATCTAATAGATCATCCCATGACTGTTCAGAAAAACCCTTACCAATAGTCATACAAGTATCATTATAGACTTCAACAGCAAAGTAACCACGCAACGGCAGATAATCAGTAATTGTGTGTCCACACCAATAGGGATGACACAGAACTGCCTCTCCGCCCTGTTCTTTTATATCATCAATAACAGCATTTGGATGCATCTTCGCACAATTCACAGGTTCATGGATATTTATCGCTACAAAGTGATATGTGCCGCCGCCATAAGGGTTTGATGGATGCACTTCACTCCCTGATATCGCTAAAAAGTCAGATGTACTGTAAGCCTCCACATCGTTAACTTTACGGTGATCTGTTAACACCAAGAAATCGTAACCTGCTTCTCGGTAAGCTGCGAAGCGATCAGGAACGGAAAGCTTCCCATCGGATTCTGTGCTATGACTATGTGTATTACCTCGAAACCATTGCCCTGATTGTTGAAAAGGATTTGCGTTCATCATTGTTTGCTCCTTACTATATTTAAATGATTTCTAAATCATTAGAGATGTTGCTGCATTAGCGTATCCACAATACTTTTAGTTCCAATATCAACCACTCAAATTGTAACATATTAAGAAGTCTTTGTCAATCTAATCAGATTGTGAGTATGTGTGAATATTTTGGCATTAACCATCTCTCTTGTTGGAGGGGTTTGTAAACCCTGATTTCTTAATTGCCACAAGCGTTTAGCATAACATGGATTCCTTCTGTAGGAGCGACCTCCTGGTCGCGACTTTTCGACTAAAACGGATAAAATACTTAAAACTATGGTAGAGATTAGAATTAACGCTACATTCCTGAACTGTAGGAGGGAACTCCGATTCCCGACTATTCCTACAGTTCGGTCGCGATTCGGATATCTATCCTACAGAGGAATGTAGAATTATTTCTATAATCCACTATAAACAACCATGGCCCATTTAAACCAGAGCCATTCAATTGTCTATTAATTGCACACTCTAACATAGGTTCTTTTTGTCGGAGCGATCTCCGAATCGCGATAAAAAACATTGATAGTCGGGAATCGGAGTTCCCTCCTACAAATCATGACCGTCATGTTATTTGGAAAAACTCGACAATTGAATGCCTCTGCCATTTAAAAGAATATTACTTGACAGAATCAGAGCTATGGAGTATGCTTAAGAAAATACATCTGATGAAATAATCAAATTGAGTATTAAAAGGAACCCGTCATGACAGGAGGCACAATTTTTGTCGAATGTCTCAAAACACAAGGTGTTGAGGTTATTTTCGGTCTACCGGGAAACCATCTTGACACTGTCTATGAGGCATTATATAACAATCAAAATAGTATTCAGCACTATGTGACGCGGCACGAAGGCGGCGCTGCGTTTATGGCAGATGGCTATGCACGTGCAACTGCTGATGTCGGTGTCTGCATGACGGTTCCGGGGCCTGGCTCAAATAACGCGGCTATAGGAATATGTGAGGCATATACGGCGTGTTCGCCAGTGCTATTGATTACAGGGCAAAATCCGTCTTACTTAGCACAGAAAGACCCACGAAAAAGTTTTCACGGGTTGGATCAGCAAGCTGCCTTTGCCCCGATGACGAAACATATAGAGATTGTACACCGTGTTGAGCAGATTCCGGATGCTGTCAATCGTGCTTTTAGTGCGCTGCGTTCAGGACGCCCTGGTCCTGTGCTAATGGAACTTGCAACGGATGCATTACAAGCGGACACCGAACTGCCAATACCACCACGAAATAACGGCGTTCAGACGATGGCAAGCACGGAAGATATTGACGCATCGCTCGCACTGATTGGTTCTTCTGAACGTCCACTAATCGTTTCTGGCGGCGGCATAAACCATACACGCGCAACTGAAGAGCTGCTTGAATTTGCTCATCTGCTGGATGCCCCTGTCGCAATGACGGGTATGGGTAAAGGTGCTGTTCCTGAAGATTCACCCTATTCAATCGGTCTTTTCCGTGATGGCGTGGCACAAGCAGCGATGAAAGTATCCGATCTCATCATTGCTATTGGAACCCGATTTACCTATCGCGACACAGGCAATTGGTCGCTTCAAATTCCACAACCCCTCATACACATTGAAGCAGATGTCAGCGAAATTCACAAGGAATACCCCGCAACCGTAGGAATCGGGGCGAATCCAAAGTTAGTGCTACAACAGTTAAACGATGCACTCGGTGAAGAAAAACTGACCTGTGGTTGGGGTGAAGACTTACAACAACTTCATAACCAATTCACATCAATTGAACCACCGCGTATTCTTAAAGAGATGCGCGATGTGATGCCGCGGGATGCGATTCTATCTGTTGATGTTAATATTACCGGCTACGGTGCGCTACCACATTTCCCAACTTATTCTGCTGGAAGTTTTATTTTTTCTGGAATTTCGGTTGCTATGGGAATTGGGTTGACTGCCGCTATCGGTGCACAAGTTGCATATCCAGAGCGGAAAGTTGTTGCGCTCAGTGGGGATGGCGGATTTTTGATGACAAGTCCCGATCTTGCAACCGCTGTGATGTATGATTTGCCTGTCGTCACCCTTGTGATGAACGATAATCAATATACTTCCATTGAGCGGGGGCAGCTACGACGGTTTGGCAAACGTATCGGGGTGGAATTGGTAAATCCTGATTTTGTACAGTTTGCTGAGTCATTCGGTGCAATCGGGTTACGCGTTGAAGATATGGATGATTTTAGACCGACACTTGAAAAAGCACTCGTTTTAGATAAACCTGTAGTTGTTGAAGTCATAAAATAGTAAAACCCAAGTTGCCACCTATGTAGCACAAACTTTTAGTTTGTGCACTATTGGACGTAAACTAAATGAAGATTAAGTAATTAAATCGGTAATTTTGCATTATACATATTTGGAACATTCTAAGTTCTCTTCAGTCCCGTAGGGACGATATGTTTATAGCATCGCGGACGACCTCATGCCTTAGTCCCGTAGGGACGATATGTTTGGAAGCACATTGACAATAAATATGCCGTTCCTACGGAACTCAAGCAAGGTAGGTTATCAAATTTCTATAAACACGGGGAATGCCTAAATGGCATTCATACCGTTGATTTATCGTCCCTACGGGACTGAAGAAATTACCGAAATATTTTCTTAATCTTCATAAAGTTTGCGCTACGATATTTCACGAATAATGAACTTTTCTTGATTAAAATGGCATCCTCAGACCTAAAATCTTATAGGTAGCAACTTGGGTTAGTATATCTCAAACGGAACGATAAAGTGGTCGCGCCATTTACAAATTAGAGCAACACTGCGGTTGTTCAGTACAGTAAAACAGAAATCTTATATTTATGTCTTGATTACTAATTGGAGGAATTAGGAGTTTAATATGCGAAAAAAGATAGGAGTTTTGACAGGGGGTGGTGATACAAGTGCGCTTAACGCCACCCTCAAAGGAATCGCTTTGAAAGCCGAAGAACTCGGTTTTGAATTGATCGGTTTTATGGAGGGTTGGCGAGGCGTTCTAAAAGGCGGACGCTACTTTACACTGACACCTGACTTGATTGATGAAAATCACGGTGGAACGATTTTAAAAAGCTCGCGTACCAACCTTATCGCATCAAATAAGTTAGATGAAGCGATTGAAAACCTTAAAAAACTAAATATCAGTGGACTCATACCTATTGGCGGTGACGATACACTCACAGTTGGCACCGCGCTTTCAGAACAATTCACAACTGTTTTCGTTACAAAAACGATTGATAACGATGTCGGTATCAATCCACCTGCGGGCGATTCAGTTGATTATTCAAAAATGGTCAACTATTTCTGTCCTGGGTTTCCATCTGCTGCAAGTCGGGTCATAGATGCTGTCCGAGATTTACGCACCACAACCTATTCCCACGACCGCGTCATTATTGTGGAAGCGATGGGGAGAGATGCGGGATGGTTGACGTTATCCGCAGCTTACGGCTTAGCTGACCTTATCGTTGTACCTGAGGTGCCGTATCAACCCGACAGGCTGGCAGAAGCAATCAAAGAAAAACATACCGAACAGGGAAATGTGATTGCCGTTGTTTCAGAAGGCATCCGAAATGATGCAGGTGAATTGATGATTACCTCACAGGCAGAACTTGATGCTTTCGGACACACGAAACCGGGCGGGTGTTCAGAGATTATTGTAGAGGCAATGAAGAAACGACTCCCAGAAATTTCCAGTTCAGCGTTCCGTGCGTTGATACTTGGGTATATGCAAAGGTGCGGGAGTCCAATAGAATTAGATAGAGATACTGCGATTAAGGCAGGTTCGCTTGCGGTGCGATCGCTGGCTGATGGTATGGTGAATGGAGTCGCAACAATTACCCGCACAGATGCTGGCATTGAACCAATTATGTTGCCTATTGAACAGGTCCTAAAACGCGATGAAACAGGACATGTTATCCGTCGCGACCTTGACCCACGGTTTTACGATGCGGAACGATATCATCTTTCACCCGAAGGTGCTGGATATTTCCGTCCACTTTTTGGTGATCTTCCCCGACGCAGGCGAAACCCAGAAGAGCGCGGTATTGAAATTGGTGAAATTGTATGATATAAACGACTTGTGCTAGTTACGTGATAGTTTTGTTGTTTTTTACAACTTTTCATATTTGTAGGAGCGATCTCCGAATCGCGACCCGTTTGTCGTCGGGAATCGGAGTTCCCTCCTACTTTTGAGGTCATCAGGTATCGGAAAAGTTACGGAATTCAACCCAAACGAGACGGACATGTGAAATATAAACATACCAATGTTAACTAGCACAACGCGTGATATAAACTTGTCAGAATAGGCAGTAGGCTGCATCAACGTAGCCCTTGCATTAGTTAAGATGGCAGCGTATCCAGTTTTAATTTTTTAGGATTTACGTATTTCCTCTTGAAGTACCTTGATAAGGGGAATTTAGAGGTTAAAACACTGATTGATAAACATTTAGGAGGAAATTCAATGCAAATCTTACCTGTTTATAGGGAAATTATTGATTTCATCGCTGCTGGAACAACTCCGCAAAATCTAATAGACTTTAACCCTTCTGAAAAAGCAAAGGAACGAATCGTAGATTTGATTCATCGCGAGAAGACAACCGGTTTGACATCTGAAGAAACAGCAGAACTCAATCACTGTTTGCAGCTTGAGCATCTAATGCGTCTCGCTAAATCCCGCGCACGGCACTATTTGAAAGAATGAGTAAAACATACGTTTCCACTGCGCTTAGACAGTTAGTCAGGGCACGTGCTAAAAGGGTATGTGAGTATTGTCTTATTCACGAAGAAGATACCTACTTCGGTTGTCAAGTAGACCATATCATTAGTGAGAAGCATGGCGGGGCTACTGAGGAACACAACCTTGCTTATGCGTGTTCATATTGTAATCGTAACAAAGGTAGTGATATTGGTTCAATTGTACGGCAAACTGAACAATTTTGCCGCTTCTTCAATCCGAGAATTGATTTGTGGACAGACCATTTAGGTTAGATGAGGTAAGGATAACTACTTTAACAACTATTGGTGAGGTGACGGCACGTATTCTGGATTTTAATCATCCTGATCGATTGATTGAACGTCATGAATTAACCGTTCTTAACCGCTACCCTCCGTTGATGCTCTCAGATTGATTTTAAGGCAACTATAGTGAATTATGCAATTTATTGACACCTCTTCTGTTCGATCTCCCGGTCGCGATTTTCTGTTCCTTCCTCTGTAGGAGCGATCTCCGGGTCGCGATTTTCTGTTCCTTCCTCTGTAGGAGCGATCTCCGAATCGCGACACATGCTATGTCGGGAATCGAGTTCCCTCCTACGAAGATGTGTGTTAAATGAAGATTTGACCAACGCCCTTAGAATGCGAGTCTACTATTACGTTGAACACTTAAAAATTGACACCTACAACGGCAAAGAAATTGGCATACCAATTTGAGATGACCGATACGTCGCTTCAGCCAATTCGATACCGTCTCTCCCTATACGTCCGTGTGTTGTCGGTTCTGCTTCACCAGCAATGCACTGCAACCAATGATCAATGCTTGCACCTTTTGCTGCGATGCCCCAATACCGTTGACTCCGCTGATCTGCAGGCATATTACGATAGGTATCATCATCAGGCACAGATGCAGTGAATTCCTCTGCCGATGCCATATCGTGCGTTTTCCAACGCAGCCCATGTCGAATCAGTGTAGCAGAACCTTTGCTGGTAACAAGACCGTTTCCACTATTCCCAATTTCAGCAGCCCAACTCTTAATCATCATGCCGACACCACCGTTTTTGAAATGCACGGTCAGGACTGCGTTGTTCTCTACTGCTTGTTCAGTAGGCGGGTAGGTGCCACCAAGCGGGACATGGCTTGTGAACCCGTAAACAGTCGTCGCTGGACCATATAACCACAACCAGATATCAAGGTTGTGTATCGCTTGCTCCACAAGCATGCCGCCCGATTCTGCTTTGACGAAAAGCCATGGATGCCGTTCAGGTGAAAAGTATCCAACTTGATTGGAATATGCCATCTGCAATGTGCCGAGTGTGTCATCTTCAAGCAGCGATTTCAGTTTCATGTATCCGGGATCAAACCGCATCATATATGCCACCATCAGTAGCACGCCAGCATTTTCGGCGGCGGAGACCATTTCATCTCCCTCTGCAACATTGCAACACATCGGTTTTTCCATCAAGATATGTTTGCCCGCATCGGCGGCAGCACGGGTAATCTCAAGGTGTGGACGCGGATGAACGCACACATCAACCGCATCTATATCCTGCCTGTCCAAAAGTTCACGATAATCCGTGTATGCGTCAGCGTTATATCGGTCTGCTTGTTCGGTAGCAGACGCCTCGTTTATGTCCGCAATTGCAACAATGTCTGCGCGCCGCGTCGGTTCATGGTAATACGGCGCGTGGAGGTTGCGAAAGATGCCACCACATCCGATAATACCAACTCTAATTTTGTCCATGATTTTCCTTTCCTCTGTAGGAGCGACCTCCTGGTCGCGATTTTCTGTTCCTTTCCTCTGTAGGAGCGACCTCCTGGTCGCGATTTTCTGTTCCTTTCCTCTGTAGGAGCGACCTCCCGGTCGCGACACCTGTAACGACATATTTTCGTTTCTCGTCAATCGGCTACACTTGTTTAAAATCATAACAATTTTTACATCAAAATCAATAAGAACATAAGGATATCTCGTTATAGCGTAAAATTCTTCTTATTCTGGTCTCGGGAAAGTCGCGACCAGGAGGTCGCTCCTACAGAATATAATTAGGTATTTAGTGTTGATTACAAAAAGCAGGCTCATTCCATTTTAAACTTACACCGCCAATATGGATAATCTCTTGCAGCACAAACCAATCCCTGCCGTACAGGATTCTCATAACAATATTGCATTATTGTATCCAACGATTCATCCTGCCGAATTCCATGATCGTAATACGCACCCTGCCAAAGCGAACCGCTCCGCTCAAGATAAATATTAATCTGCTTAGACGAGAAATTTTTGAAGGATTTAATCACACTGGATAAAGAATGTGTATTCCCCAATTGAAACACAGCGTGAACGTGGTCTGACATGACCATTAGACATAACCATACGATACGTTTCTCAGCTTCTAACCAGTCAAAAGATTCAAAAATGATGTTTACAACTTCCGAATTTGCCAAGATAGGTTCTCTGTTAAGTGTAGACAGTGTAATAGAATAATAAGCCCCCGGTATTGAATGACGACCTTTTCGCAATTGGCTGTGTCCTTGCGTTGGTATCTGTTTCATTGTTCTCTGATTTTCTTTTCTTTAGTGAATAACGCTTCATGCGCGTATAGCATTCAATGGAGTGTGCCTACTACCTTTAAGATAGGAGGCGGTTCTTCGTCCTCTAAGAGCGCAAGTGCCTCCGCGATAATCGCGTGTTGTAATGTCGAATTGTTCGGTTCACCGAGCGGATACCCAAAACGATACGGCACAAGCAATGCACGTGGCGGTTTCACGCGCTTCGCGATGCTTTCCACAAGTGCAATTGAAACCGTGGAAATCCCCACTTCTTCAACAGCGCGTTGAATCAATCCTACAGATTGATTGCACATCGGTCACACAGGCGTTAAGAAAACAACGTCCACGCCATCAACTTTAAGTATCTGGGCAACCTCAGGGGCAGTTTGCCTAATAAGCGGTTGCGGCTTTGTGATGGATCCCATAAAACTGAAGTGTCTGTGATTAAGTGAACCGATTTTACCTTCGGTTTCCAACTCTCTGAATCTATCAAGCGGAAAAGCAAGGTTGACATCAATTTCAGTACCGCGTTTATCATAAGCCTCACTTTTATGCCCATCGGAAAGAGCTTGTGTCTGGATTGAATTGGGAATTTCTCGAAATGAACAGTCATTGCTATCAAAAGGATTCTGTTCGGGGAGATAAAACCCCGCAGTCGTAATGAGGGCAACTTTACATTCGTTTAACGGCAAACTTAACGGTGTGTTAGGCGATGTCTTATAACGCAGAATGCGATAAAACCGCATAAAAAATTGAATTATATTATCAATTTTACGTAAAGATGCCATTCACACCTCATATCATACGATTTCTAAATAACGGTATATCATTTACAAAACATGCGTTTGTAGTCGCGCAATTCATTGCGCCTCTTACATTCTGTAGGAGCGACCTCCTGGTCGCGACTTGCAGCAACCTCTCTTTGTAGGAGCAAGCTCCAGCTCGCGACTTGCAGCAACCTCTCTTTGTAGGAGCAAGCTCCAGCTCGCGACTTGCAGCAACCTCTCTTTGTAGGAGCAAGCTCCCGGTCGCGACTTGCAGCAACCTCTTTGTAGGAGCAAGCTCCAGCTCGCGACTTGCACATCCACAAATTGAATAGACTCAACATTACCCATTCGCAAAGATAAGCCGTTGCCTATTTTCACACGGCAGCGCTATCGTCTGTCCCGTGATACCGCTCTCAATCGTAGCAAAGCCAATTTCATTCACAGCCGTATAGTCATCGCGCGAGCAATGGGGAGGTGGCCCACCATCAAGGTAATCGGTAATCTGTTGATACGCCACTTTGAACGGACCCGCATTTTCTGGGAGGTCAAGCGTTGCATTATCAATCAATTTACCCTCTTTATGTACAGTCGTACCGCTATAAAATCCCGCTTGAACAGACCCCTCACTACCGAGAACATCAACGGAAAATGCCCCTCGGACACCATGTTTGCCCACATGGAAACCGATCACACCGCTCTCAAATTGGATTGTTGAACCGACGATGGCGGGTTCAGGTTCGTAAGGCTCAGGCACATCACCACCACCTTCAACATACCCAGTCACCGAGACAGGATCATATCCAGCGAACTGGCAAATCATATCGGTTGTATGGATAGCGAAGGAAAGCACACCACCGCCGCAATACCCGATGACACTCTGCACCTCTCCGATGAGACCATCCTTAATCAACGATTGAAGTCGAATTAGATGCGGTCCCCAATGCCGCGTATAGTCAACAACGATGGGGATACCTTTTGCGTCAGCACCCGCAGTCATTGTGTCTACCTCTTCAAGTGAACATCCGGCTGGTTTTTCAAGAAAGATAGCTTTGATGTCTGCTTTCAAAACGTTCTGCATCACTTGAAAATGATGAGGACCTCGCACACAAACAGCAACGATGTCTAACTTTTCACTCTCCAGCATCTGGACATCTGTTTCGTAGTAATTGATGGAATTGTCTGGGAAACCTGGTCCCCACGTGCTTTTAAATTCTGCTTGGCGTTCAGCGGACATGTCTGCGACTGCTACCAATTCGGTTGTTTCACAATGACGGATACCACCTGCATGGCAATAAGGATAAGCGTCATCTGGGTTTGAATAACGTGCGGCGATACTGCCTAACCCGATAATTCCGACACGATACATTAGCGTTACTCCTTTTGTAAAGATTGGATAGAGAATAGCATAAATAGGGTAAATTCGCAAGGGATTTAAGGGCGTTTTCAGAACCGTTCAATTGTCAAGAAACACTCCTGTAGGAGGGTTTATAGCCCGATTTAACTACAAACGGCGCGTTTATACGAAGATTAATTTATTCATTCTGATTTCTTTTCTGTCTGAATCGCGGATTACGCGAAAAAAATGGAGGATGCTCTTGCACATTCTAAACCATTTTCACAAAATGTGCTGTCTTGACCAAATGTCTCTTCTTTCCGCGTCCTCCGCGATAATCCGCGATTCAGACAATACACATGCCAAAAACTTTACACACCCATATATTCCAAATGTTTTGGCATAGAACACGGAAATATGATATAATAAGATGGATATATCAATTTTGTGAAAAATGACGCTTGGAACGCACAAGGATTCGTCCAATTGTGCGGACAGACACATCTCTATAGGAGGGAGATATGTCGGAAACAAATCTGAAACAGCGTATTCGTGATGGGGAGCATGTCTTTGGGGCTTCCGTTTCAATGACGATAGACAGCGACAGTCTTGCCGAAAGAGTTGAAAAAGGCGGTTACGATTTTGTCGCCGTGGATAGCCAACATTCTGCGTACAATGAAGACAGACTTGTCGCATTCTGCAATATGGCAGACGCTTTAGATATTCCCGTCAACTTTCGGATAAAACACACCCGAAATGCCTATCTGATTGGGAACTATCTGGACCTTGGACCCTCTGGTATAGAAGTGCCACAGGTAGAATTGGAGACAACGGTAGATGAAGCAGTTGCTTCGTTTTACTATCCACAGCAAGGCATTCGCAGTTGGGGTGGAGGTGCGAGAAAAAACTCGGAAGGTAGAGAACGACTTGAATATGCGGACTGGTGGAACAATTATGGGATGCTCTGGATGCAGATAGAGTCAATTGAGGCTGTGACGCATGCCCGGAGGCTTGCGAAAGCAGGTGTGGATTGCCTCTCCTTCGGTCCCACGGATCTGACATTCAGCATGGAAGGCCACCCAAATCACGCCCTCCAAACAGTTGATGCTTGTGTGCAGTATGTTGCAAAAGAATTGGAAGGAAGTCCAACTGCTGTCTGTTTTAGAAACGGTAATCCGAGTACACGTGAAAAGTATGCGGATATGGGTGTTACCGTCTTTTTAGAATAACCCAAGTTGCCACCTATGTAGCACAATCTGTATGAAGATTAAGTTATTAATTCGGTAATATTTATTTTTTCTAATCCTGGTAGGTGCGGTTTCCTAACCGCACCGGGCATAGTTACAGAATTACCGAATTTATTTTTTAAACTTCATTTAGATTGTGCATCTTAGGGCGCAAACTGACAGTTTACGCTACGAAACCTTGCAAAATATGAATATTCTCTATAAAAAACGGTGTTTGCCTGTCTAAAATCTTGTAGGTAGCAACTTGAGTTAAAATAGTCTCAAAATGTTAAATTATGGACTTGTAAGCACAGCGATAGCTGAAGATCGGCAGCAACTACGAGATGGTATGCGTCTTTTAGCGAAAATGGCGCATAAATACAATATCCCAATAACGTGGGCAATCGTTGCTGATTCAGCGCAATTTCTGGCAAAGGATCTAACAGAGTGGCATAACGAATTTGGGGACGAACCTTTACTTATGCTGGACATCAAGTCATTATGGGAGGAAAACTGGGCTAAACTTACTGGACAACCAGTGCCAGATCCGAACACTGAAAGCGAACCAATTGATACTTCAATGACAGGTGCTTCACCAGAAATCATTGCGGAACATCTCGTAAAAATGCGGGAGACTTTACCACGATATATCAGAACAGAATGGAAAAAAGTTGAACGAGCAATGGAATGGGCAGTACCGAGTGTGGCGGGGGCAGAATGGAAAAACCATGTTTTAGTTTACGCTTTGGAACAGATCGGTTTTCGGGGTTTATGGGGGTATCGTTGGAACGAACGCGGTTCAACAGCAGAGGCAGATCGTGGCAGTCCGTTCGGATTTTTTTATCCGTCAGTAGAACAACATAATTTCAGCGCACCTACAGCGGGCAGCATAACGGGTATTCCTTACTGGACAGCAGCACATCTTGATAATAACGCAGACAATCTTCGTGCTTCACTTATAAACGGGACAATACAGCAGAATTACGATCTATATGTCCAAAATGAGCAATGGAATCGGTGGATTAGTTATGTAGAGCATATCAACGCATTGGAGGTGGCACAGTTAGGACAAGAAACATTAGAAAGACTGGACGCATACTTTGCACATGTAGCAGACAGTGAAAGCACAAAGTTATTACCACTTTCTGAGATGGTTGATGATTATTGGACAAGTTGCCAACAGACTGAACCAACATATATAGTTGCGACTGCATTTGATTCTCAGGATAACACTAAATCTATGGAACCAGATTCAGCGCTGCCACCTAATGGAGATGTTTCAGCAAATCAAAAAGAGAAAACGGTGTTTTTCTATTATGATTCAAAATGCCAATTCACCTTCTCTGAAGGCACGATGGAACCTGTTGACATGAAAAACTATATCTCACCTCCAGTTGTTGAAAATCTTGGGAGTGATATTTCGCAGCAGGGGGCATCTGTTCATGGCGTTGAGTATCATTTACCGCAAATAGCCAATTTTAGACCTACTCGGAAACGTTCACGACTGCATGTGACCTTTGCAATTGAATCTACGAAAGCGATGCCTTACGGTGTAGCGATATGGGGCAATCACCTCGGTTTGCAATTAGCAAATTCTAACGCCGAAGTTGTTACGTGGGTAGATAAACACTTGCTTTTTATTCGTGTTGCATTGGAACCGGGAAACAACGAATTTGAAATCATCCTAACAATTTGAAATAAGTGAAAAGTGTACAAAAATAAGGCATTGTTGAATGTGCGCTTAAAAGTAGTATGCACGCGCCGCGTGCCGTAAAAACGTATAAAGAGACGCAATAAATTGCGCGACTACAAACACCACAAATCTAACGACTTGTGCTATTTATGGGATAGTTTTGTTATTTTTCACAACTTTTCATATTCTGTAGGAGCGATCTCCGAATCGCGACCCATTTGTCGTCGGGAATCGGAGTTCACTCATACTTATGAGGTTTTCGGTATCGGAATAGTTGCGGAATTCAAACTCAAACGAGACAAACATGTGAAATGGAAACATACCAAATGTTAACTATCACAACGCGTAAATCGAAATAAAATATATACGTATTTTAGATTTTAATATAAAATTAATGATCATACAACTTTTCTGAAATCATAATATTTGGAGGCAAATATGGAAAAAGTTTTAGGCTTAAAATGTCGCGAATGTGAACGCGAGTACCCTAAGGAACCGCTTCATGTTTGCGAGTTCTGTTTCGGTCCATTAGAGGTAAACTATAACTACGAAGGCATTCAAAAATCAATCTCAAGAAACTCCATTGAGCAAGGACCCGAAAGTTTATGGAGATACATTGATCTATTACCAATTGACGGTGAACCGACAGACGGACTCAACTCAGGTTTTACACCCTTAATCCGAGCGAAAAATCTTGGTGATGCCCTTGGAGTAAAGGAATTATATATTAAAGACGATTCTGTGTGCCACCCAACGTTGTCATTCAAAGACCGTGTCGTAGCAATCGCTTTGAGTAAATCTAAAGAATTCGATTTTGACACCGTATCCTGTGCATCCACAGGCAACTTAGCAAATGCTGTTGCAGCACATGCTGCTGTCGCAAATCTGAACTGTTACATTTTTATTCCCGCCGATTTAGAATTAGGCAAAGTGGTGGCATCACTTGTTTACGCGCCAACAGTCGTAGGGATTATGGGCAACTATGACGATGTAAATCGCCTATGCAGCGAAATCGCTGGTGTCTATCCGTGGGCATTTGTCAACATCAATATCCGTCCATACTATGCAGAAGGTTCAAAGACACTCTGCTTCGAATTGATTGAACAACTCGGTTGGGAAGCCCCCGACCACATCATAGCGCCCGCTGCAGGCGGTTCTCTGATTACAAAAATCGGTAAGGCACTCAAAGAATTTCATCTATTAGGTTTGATTGATAAACCGAATACTAAGATTCATGTCGCACAAGCAGAAGGTTGCGGTCCAATTGTCAATACTTACAAAGAAAACGGTGATTTTGTCAAACCTGTGAAACCAAATACAATTGCGAAATCCCTCGCAATCGGGAATCCGGCAGACGGGATTTATGCTGTAAATACAGTCCGAAATTCTGGCGGTGTAGGCGAACATGCCAATGATGACGAAATCGTTGAAGCGATCAAACTACTTGCAGCAACCGAAGGGATTTTCACAGAGACAGCAGGCGGCGTAACGCTCGCTGCAACCAAAAAACTTATTGAAAGTGGAGACATTGGTCGTGATGAAAGGATCGTAGTCGCTATTACAGGTAACGGCTTTAAAACGATAGAGGCACTTGAAAACAAAACCGATGAACCGCATATTATTGCACCTCAACTGAATGCTTTTCGCAAACTAATGGCAAACATTGAATAATCTTTGCTTTTGAACTTTAACGCATTACCTTCGTGGAGGATTAAAATATGACGCAATTGGATACTCATGCCCCTTTGCAGGATATACCCATCCCAGAACCTGGCACGATGACGTTAGAGGAATTCCTTGAGAACGACGTAGAAGGGTTTGAATATGTTAAAGGAGAATTAGTACCGATGCCTGCAGCATCAATAAGACATGGTGCAATTAGTATTAGAATCATTCGCTATTTAGATCCACATATCCATAAGAATAAACTCGGACACCTATATACAGCAGAAACATCATTTAAGGTTGGAGAACGGGTACTGAAACCGGACGTTGCGTTTGTTTCTGCAGAACGGATGGACGAAGATGAAGACAAAGGTTTTCCAATACCCCTGACCTCGCAATTGAAGTGGTTTCTCCATCAGATATTCATTCTCGTATCATTGGAAAGGCACTTGTTTATCTGGATGCAGGCACACGCTGCGTTTGGATTGTTGACCCTGTATCAAAAACCGTGACCGTATATAAATCTGAAACGGACATCAAAACGCTCACACGTGAAGATACACTTACCGGAGAAGATGTAGTTCCGGGTTTCTCCTGCCCGGTTGAACTATTGTTTGAGTAAATATATCAACAAGTAACGTTTACAAGTTTATCACGGAGGATAGCAGAATGGCACAAATTGAAACTCACGAACACGCGCAAGATATTACTTCTGTCAAACCTACCACGATGACGTTAAATGAATTCCTTGAGAACGATGTAGAAGGATATGAATATATTAAAGGAGAATTAGTTCCGATGCCAGATGCATCTATAAAACATAGTGAAATTGGTATAAATTTAATACATTATCTGCATATACATGTTCGACAAAATAATCTTGGACGCGTGTATTCCTTAGAAATATCATTTAAGATTGGAGAACGAGTGCTGAAACCAGATATTGCTTATGTTTCAGCAGAGCGGTTAAGTGATGACAAAGATAAAGGTTATCCAATTCCTCCTGATCTTGCTGTAGAGGTCGTCTCACCTTCAGATATTCAATCCCGTATTCTTGATAAAGTACGTGCTTATCTGGATGCGGGGACTCGCTGCGTCTGGATTGTTGAACCTACATTCGAAACTGTGACCGTGTATAAATCTGAAACAGACATCAAAATGTTCACACGTGAAGATACACTTACCGGAGAAGATGTAGTCCCGGGTTTCTCCTGCCCGGTTGAACTATTGTTTGAGTAGTGGCAATATGGATACACTAAACGGCATTCTTGAACGTATCGTTTTTGAAAATCCTGATACCGGTTGGACTATCGGTAGGTTTTCTGCGCGTGGTCATCCTGAGTTGGTCACGATTGTCGGCAACCTTGCATCTGTCAACCCTGGCGAGAGTCTGCTACTCAGCGGCGAATGGGTTAACAATCCGAGATACGGCAGACAATTTCAGATTGAGCGGTCCGAAACAATCCAACCAGCAAATGTGATGGGAATAAGAAAATACTTAGGCTCTGGACTAATTAAAGGCATCGGTCCCAAGATGGCATCCCGAATTGTCGGTCTGTTCGGCATGGACACGATTGATGTCATTGAGCAGACACCTGAAAAATTGGCAGAAGTTCCCGGAATTGGGCACAAACGGGTAAAGATGATCCAGCAGGCGTGGGAAGAACAACGCGAAATAAAAAACGTCATGCTTTTTCTGCAATCACATAATGTTAGCACCTCACATGCAGCAAAAATATACAAAACCTACGAAAATGAATCTATACCAATTGTAACTGAAAACCCCTATCGTCTTGCTGATGACATTTACGGCATCGGGTTTGTTACCGCAGACACAATCGCACAAAAATTGGGTATAGATAAGAACAACCCCCATCGCATACAAGCTGGCATCAAATATGTGCTTAGCCAAAAAGCCGATGAAGGACATGTTTTTCAACATCCCGATCAATTGATTGAGGCATGCCAAAACATACTTGAACAGGATCTCAAGACAATTGAAATGGGTATCCTTGCACTGACTCAAAAAGAGGAAATTATCCTTTCACAACCCGATGGTCCGGCTGAAATCATTGCTGAACAAAGCGAAATCACGGATTGGCTTAATAATAGCTCAAAAAACACAGTAACTGAGGTGCATAACGAGTATATTGAAATCTGTGATGATGAAACGGAGGATCTACCTGATAAACAACAGTCTGAACACATATCTACAATACTTGAAAATAGTGCTATCTATCTTGCACCGTTTTACTATGCTGAAATGGGTGTTGCAAACCAGTTTTGGAGATTATTATCAAACGGGAAGCAGAACGACAGTCCATTAAACATAAATGTTGCTCTAATAGTGTTAGAAAATGAGATGGACATCCAATACGCACCTCAGCAACGGGAAGCAATTCATACTGCCTTAACAGAACGTGCAATGATCCTCACAGGAGGTCCAGGCACAGGAAAAACGACTACTACCATCGGTATGATTCTTTTGTTTGAAGCAGCTGGGCGGCGGGTCGTTTTAGCCGCACCTACAGGACGCGCAGCTAAACGACTCAGCGATACAACAAACAGAGAAGCGAAAACGATACATCGCTTACTTGAATTTTCTTTTCAAGAGAACGGATTCAAACGCAATCGTGAAAATCCTTTAGATGCAGATGTCGTCATCATAGACGAAATGTCAATGGTGGACATCGTTCTCATGAACCGATTAATGCAGGCGATCCCCTCACATGCTACTGTTATCCTCATTGGTGACCCCGATCAACTTCCATCTGTCGGTGCTGGTAACGTACTAAAATCACTGATTGATTCACAGAGGATACCCGTGGTGAAACTCACAGAAATTTTCCGCCAAGCACGAGAGAGTATGATCGTCACCAACGCACATTTAATTAATAGTGGGGACTTTCCTGAACTTTCCGGCCCAAGAGATCGAAACTTCCATTTTATAGAGGAGGAAGAACCAGAAGTAGTTGTCCAAATAATTACTTCGCTGATCGCCGAACGGATCCCCAACTACGATAACTATCATCCAATAGACGACATCCAGCTGCTATGCCCGATGCGGCGCGGCATACTTGGCACACAAAACTTCAACAAATGTCTGCAAGACGTGCTAAACCCGAACACAGAACAGACCTTAAGGGGATGGCAAGCCTTTCGTACCGGCGATAAGGTCATGCAGATACGGAACAACTACGACTACGATGTCTATAACGGCGATATCGGAAGAATTATCGGATTTGATCCGATAAACAAAATCTTACAGGTGCAATTTCCTGATAAACTGGTTGGTTATGATACGGCAGACCTAAACGAACTCGTTCTCGCTTACGCTACGACTATCCACAAAGCACAAGGTAGTGAATATCCTGTGGTCGTCATACCTTTACACACACAACACTATATCATGTTACAACGAAATCTGCTGTATACAGGCATCACTCGTGCAAAGGAACAGGTCGTGATTGTCGGCTCTCAAAAGGCACTTAATATATGTATCCGTAATAATCAAGTCATGTGGCGCAAAAGTTATCTCGCTGAACGTCTAAATAGCAAGCAGTTCTAAAGGAGCAAAACATGAAACGACTCGTCTTATTTCTCACTTTTTACTTTTTATTTTTCGGACAAACCCTCGTATATTCTGATGTTACGCTGCCGCGTGTTATCGGCAGTAACATGGTATTGCAGCGCGACATGCAGGTCCCCATCTGGGGATGGGCATCCGCAGGCGAAGAAATCTCCATCACTCTCAGCGCTGAAGGTGCAGAATCTCTTCCAGTACTCACCACTACAGCCGATGCCGACGGTAATTGGCGAATAGATCTCCCCGCAATGAAAGCTGGCGGTCCCTACACACTTCGGGTTACCGGCAGTAACACCCTGGAACTTACAAATATGCTTTTCGGTGAAGTCTGGGTCTGCTCTGGGCAATCAAATATGCAATGGTCCGTCAATGCCTCAAAAGACAGCGTGGCAGAAATTGCCGCAGCAACGTATCCAAAAATTCGGTTGTTCTATGTGCCGAGAAGATCTTCCGGACTACTCAAGAAAGATGTAGAAGCAGACTGGCGAGAGACCAGCCCTGAGACAATCCCAAATTTCTCCGCTGTCGCCTACTACTTTGGACGGAAACTTCACAAAGATCTCAATGTCCCGATTGGGTTAATCAATACCTCGTGGGGTGGTACCCGCATTGAACCGTGGACCCCGCTTGTGGGTTTCCTCTCCGTGCCTGCCCTGGAATCCATATCCAAAGAGGTTCAAGATGTACAGGCAAACTATCGCCAGCAACTTCCTCAGAAAATCAAGGAGATTGAAGCGTGGATAGCCGAAACACGGGCGGCTTTGGAAACCGGTGCAATCCTTACGCAGATGCCCAACATTGTTCACCCGTTAAATAATCATAGGAGGCCAACCTCAATTTACAACAACATGGTACATCCACTTGTTCCTTATGCAATCCGCGGTGCCATTTGGTATCAAGGCGAATCAAACCTTAGAGATGGAATGAGATACCACAAAAAGATGAAGGCACTCATCCACGGGTGGCGCGAGGTCTGGCAGCAGGGCGAATTTCCCTTCTATTTCGTACAACTTGCCCCCTTCAATTATGATCGTATTGCAGCACAACGTGGACAGAACAGAAATCCGTTTCTCTTACCGAAAATCTGGGAGGCGCAAACTGCCACGTTAGCAGTGCCAAATACTGGCATGGCTGTAATAACCGATGTCAGTAACCTTAGGAATATTCATCCAAAAAATAAACAAGCGGTCGGGTTAAGGCTCGCTTTGTGGGCACTCGCAAAAACTTATGGTAAAGACGGTCTTGTCTATTCCGGTCCCCTGTACAAATCAATGGCGGTTGAGGGAAGTACTATCCGAATTAGTTTTAACCATGTTGGCAGTGGTTTGATGTCCCGAGATGAACAACCACTAACATGGTTTCAAATTGCAGGAGAAGATAAGCAGTTTGTTGAAGCAGTTGCAGTCGTTGATGGCGGGACGGTGGTTGTATCAAATGATGCGGTTCAGTCGCCTGTTGCTGTGCGATTCGGTTGGCATCAAAATGCGGAACCAAACCTTGCGAATAAAGAAGGATTACCCGCATCACCGTTCCGTACCGATTCGTGGTAGAAAATAGGCATACTTCTTCTATAAATCACTATAAACAACCTTTAATATTGGTTAATATCTTATTTTAGAAAAGGAAACTTTTATGAAATTACTTATCGTGTTTATCAGTTCTGTATTATTCTTCACACATCTAAATGCCTTTGCCGAGGTGAAACTGCCCCATATTTTCGGCAATAACATGGTTTTACAAAGAGATATGCCCGCACCTATTTGGGGATGGGCATCCGCAGGTGAAGAAATCTCTGTCACCCTTAGCAAGCAAAACACTGAAATTGTTCACACTGAAACAGCGAAAGCTGATGCGAAAGGCAATTGGCAAGTTAAGTTACCTGCCACGGCAGTCGGCGGTCCGTATAATCTAAAGGTTGTTGGTAACAATACCGTTGAATTTACAAATATCCTTTTTGGCGAAGTGTGGGTTTGCTCTGGACAGTCGAATATGGGATGGACCGTCAATGCTTCAAAAAACCCAGAAGCGGAAATCGCTGCGGCAAACTATCCGATGATTCGGCTGTTTCACATACCAAATAAATCCTCCGGTTTGCCTGCACCTGATGTGAATGCACAATGGCGTCCGACTACTCCAGAGACTATCAGGCATTTCTCTGCTGTGGCATACTATTTCGGCAGACATCTTCACAAAGAACTTGATGTGCCGATTGGATTGATTAACACCTCATGGGGTGGGACTCGTATTGAACCGTGGACACCACCTGAAGGGTTCGCCTCTGTACCAGCGCTTACCGCAATATCTGAGGAAATTCAGGACATTAACAAGAACTATCGCGCACAACTTCCTCAGAAACTACAAGAAATTGAAACGTGGATAGCAAAGACGCGAAAGGCATTGGAAAGTAACGATGTCATTTTCCAGATGCCCGAAAATGAACACGCTTTAAACCCGCATCAGAGACCGACAGCCCTTTACAACAGCATGGTATATCCAATTGTACCTATTGCCATTCGCGGCGCACTTTGGTATCAAGGTGAGTCAAACATGCGTGAAGGCATGGTGTATCATGAGAAGATGAAAGCGCTCATTCATGGTTGGCGCGAAGTGTGGAAACAGGGTGATTTTCCGTTTTATTTTGTTCAACTTGCACCGTGGGGAGGCTATGATAGAAATGATCCAACTCATCTCCCGAAAATTTGGGAAGCACAAACAGCCACGTTAGCGTTACCAAATACCGGCATGGTGGTAACAACCGACATTGGCAACGTCAGAGATATTCATCCTAAAAATAAGCAGGACGTTGGATTGCGACTTGCCTTATGGGCACTCGCAAAAAACTATGGAAAAGACGATCTTGTCTGTTCTGGTCCCCTCTACAAATCCATGGCGGTTGAAGGTAACACAATCCGTATCAATTTTGAGCATGTGGGAAGTGGTTTGGTGTCACGAGATGATGAACCGCTGACATGGTTTCAAATTGCGGGTGAAGATAAGCAGTTTGTTGAGGCAACTGCAGTCGTTGATGGTGATACGGTGATCGTATCAAGTGATTCGGTTCAGTCCCCTGTTGCTGTGCGATTAGGTTGGCATCAAACTGCGGAGCCAAATCTGATGAATAAGGAAGGATTACCCGTTTCTCCGTTCCGTACGGATTCGTGGTAAAAGGTTTATTCTAAAACTCAGTAGGCGCGGCTTAAAATCGCGCCTACAATATGATATATTTATTTCTTTATTTCTCCCCACTGCGTTGTCATCTTCCCTGCAGGACTAACTGATAAGGTGCGATTTAGCCAATTCGGATCACCATCAGAATTGGAGCGATGGGAGAGATTTACTATTTTGTGAGTGACGAGATTGTAGCGATAGATACGACGACCACCAGCCTTTAGTCGAGGTTTAGATGAAAAAACAATTTCTTTGCTATCTGGTGACCAACTTGCTGTGGAATAAACCGACCATTCATCTGGAATAGTCAGTTTCGGTTGCTCTAAACCGTCTACGTTAACTATAACTAATCTGCTTGTTCTCCCTAAGACAACAAGAAGATTAATGAATGGTTCCTTCGGATCTATTTTTGCAGCTGCTTCCTCTCCCTGTATCTCATGATACAGAATATATTCTCCATCCGGTGACCAACGAGGACAACTTTCCAAAATATTAGGTTTTGGTTTTATAAATAACTTCGTTTGTTTGGTTTTAACATCGATAATATTGATAGTATCACCTTGTCTTAAATCAACTTGTTTATATACTATATGTTTCCCATTTGGTGCCCAACTTGGATCGTATGCAAAGCCACCTAAGCCTCTGCTATTAGTCAGTCGTTCGATCTTGCCGTTTGATATATCAATAATGTGAATTTCACTTCTTCCAGTGCGATTACTCGTAAATGCGATATGTCGTCCATCGGGTGACCATGACGCATCCTCATCTCTTGCGGGATGCTTGGTTAGATTGCGTTGATTTCGACCATCCGCATCCATTATGATAATGTCTAACTGATGGCCACTAACATCTGCATCTAAATCTCTTGTAAAAGCGATCTGTTCTCCGCCTGGAGACCATACAGGATTCTTTTCAAAGTACTTGTTGTCTGTCAATCTCTGTGCACCGCTTCCATCGTCATTCATCACATAGATTTCGCGAGTGCCATCGCGAGAAGACGTGAAAACTATTTTCGCTTGTACAAGTGTTGTAATGAGCAACATCAAAATTGCTATTACCCATATAGTGTAAATACGCATAGATAATCACTCCTTTACATTAGGTTAGCGGCGTTTAATGTGAATGCCATTCCTCTGTAGGAGCGATCTCCGAATCGCGACGGAACTGAGGAACAGTTGGGAATCGGAGTTCCCTCCCGCCAAATCATGCAGAACACCCGCCGAATACCATACGGGGAATGCCATACGCGCATTCATACCCGGGGAATGCCATACGCGCATTCATACCGTTGATTTCTTGATTTCTTGATTTCTTGATTTCTTGATTTGGCGCATTTGGCGTTGATTCAGCGTATTCTGCCAAGCGCATTTGGCGTTGATTCACATTTCAGGAATGTAACGTTAATTCAAAAATCTACCATATCTTATGTGAATTTCAAATCACATAATGAGATTTTTACCAGAAATGATGTAAGATGACTATGCTGCCAACGCTGCAAATATTGCCTTAATATAACCAACAGAATAGGCTAACCCTACATTACCTTCTAACCTTGGAATATGGTCGGCATTGATACATCCATCAAATCCTACTTTTTGCAGTTCTCGCACAATTTTGAACATATTCATATCGCCATCGTCAAGGAGCGTTTCCTCAAATGCGTCTGCTGTTGCAAGGCTACCGCGCACGTTCCGCAGGTGAATCATAAAGATACGCCCCTTACGTCCATAATTGTTAATCTCATCAAGCACAATTGCACTTCCTCCCGCTTCAGCACGGGTGCCGCAACAGTAAAGATAACCGACATTCCTACTTGGAAAGGCATCAATCACGCGATGGAATCCGAGACCGCCGAGAGGTGTATCTGGATTCGGCACATCTGACGGATGAATGGCAAGTTTGATGTCATGCTCATCAGCAATAGGCACCAACGCGCCGTAGACTTCACAGAAACGTTTCCACCACTCTTCAAGTTCTTCCATTGACGGTGTAGGTGGTGGATTCTGTGTTGCAGCGCGGCTTTCTCCGCGTGAAATATACCCACCACGATGCACAGCAGAATAACGCGTCATTAAATAATCAAATGTATCACCCCAGAATCTTTGGCGTGCGATAGGTACACCTGCTTCGGCAAATACCTTGAGTGCGTTACACGTATTTTCTAATTCCTTTTCGCCATCGGGTTGCCCTTTCATAAACTTCTCTGTGATGTTCGGCAGTGTCACGCGATTGATGTCCAAGCCGTAAGAGCGAATCTGCTTTTTCATCTTCAACAGTTCGTCTAAATCGGGGTACCCCTGTTCGCTAACACCGGGGAAAGAGCCACCATTGCCAAAGTCAATACAGTCAGCACCGAGTTGTGTAACTTGCTTTAGATAGGTATCTGAAAGTCCACCGTCCCATACAGATATTTTCATGCTTTCCTCCTCTATAAAGGTAGTGCAACGGGTTGTCCAGTTTCAACGGATTGGTACGCGGCTAACGCTATTTCTACTGCGGCGCGCCCATCAGCACCAGTAATCGGCGGCGGTGTGTCATTCCGAACTGCCTCTACAAAAACGCGAATTTCTTGTTGGACAGGAGGTGGAACCTGAATATCGCTTATCCTGATGCTTCTACCTTCACTTTCAAAAGGTTTTATTTGGATTGCGGCATCGCCACCCCAAATTTGTGGAAAGTAGATAGAGCCTTTTTCACAATCTACTCGTCCGCCATAGCCACCAACAGCAGCGGCATGGCTGGAATGAAGTAATCCTACAGCACCTTCTTTAAAGTTTAACGATGCAAGCACTACATCTGGATAGTCTGTATGTTCATGTATATATTGCCCACCAACGCCGTATACTCTTGAGACATCCCCACATGTCCATCGCATAAAGTCTATCTCATGAGCATTTATTTCCATGAGACTCCCTCCAGATTTTGCCTGCACCAGACGCCAAGGAACACGATTTCCACCGCCCCACGGACCACCGATCCGATGCACCATCATGTTGACCGGTGCCCCCAACTCACCGCTATGCGCTATTTCACGGACTTTAGAGTGAGTAGCGTGATAGCGACAGACCAATCCAATAGTGAGTTTAACTCCGTTTTCAGATGCAGCATTGATCATCGCATCGCAATCATCTAACGTAGGTGCCATCGGTTTTTCAGAGAAAACGTGCTTGCCCGCGTTTGCAGCGTCAACTGCCATCTGCGCATGCATGAACGGAGGTGAAGCAATTAGCACCGCCTGAATGTTTTCATTCGCGAGTAGTTCATGATAGTCAGTTGTGTAGTTTGCGTTGAGGTTACCAGCAAGCGTTTTTGCCAATTCCTCTTGTAGATCACTGACGCAGATAATTTCTATGCCTTCAACTGCGTGTGCGCCATTCGCAAGACTTCTGCCCATACCACCGCATCCGATAACGCCAATACCAATATTTTCCATAAATCTCTCCATTATATTATATTTCTGATAAATAAAATCATTAGAAAAGCCGTTTGTGGTCACGCAATTCAAGGACCTCTTTTTGTAGGAGCGATCTCCGAATCGCGACCCATTTCCAATCGCGCAATTCATTGCCCTCTTCCTATAGGAGCGATCTCCGAATCGCGACGAAACTTCACATGTAGGAGCGATCTCCGAATCGCGACGAAACTTCACATGTAGGAGCGATCTCCGAATCGCGACGAAACTTCACATGTAGGAGCGATCTCCGAATCGCGACGAAACTTCACATGTAGGAGCGATCTCCGAATCGCGACGAAACTTCACATGTAGGAGCGATCTCCGAATCGCGACGAAACACTTGAATAGTCAGGAATCGGAGTTCCCTCCCGCCAAATCATGCAGAATACCAAAAGCGCATTTGGCGTTGATTCGCAGTTCAGGAATGTAGCGTTAATTCTAATCTTTACTATAAATACGCGTTGTGCTAGTTAACATTGGTATGTTTATATTTCACATGTCCGTCTCGTTTGGGTTGAATTCCGTAACTTTTCCGATACCTGATGACCTCAAAAGTAGGAGGGAACTCCGGGGAATGCCAAAAGGCATTCATACCGTTGATTTGGATTCCCGACGACAAACGGGTCGCGATTCGGAGATCGCTCCTACAAATATGAAAAGTTGTAAAAAACAACAAAACTATCACGTAACTAGCACAAGTCGTTATAAATGGTATTCCTTACTCAAAACGCATTTGCAACTATCACCAAGTCCTGAATATTCACAACACCATCACCATTGAGATCAGGTTCCGCTTTGCCAAACGCATTTGCCACAGCAACCAAATCTAAGATGTTGATAACACCATCCTCGTTAACATCAATATCGGACCGAAAATCTGTGAGATTCAATTCAGCAAGTGGGCTCAAATCTGTTACCGGATTTCCTTTGATCCACAATATCCGCAATTCTGTCAGTTCTGCCAGTGGGCTTATGTCCTTGATTTGATTATTTGTAAGGTGGAGCTCACTAAGTTTTTTCAACACCGCCAAAGGACTGATATCCGAAACCTTGTTATTCTCCAGAGAGATCTCCTCCAAGTTGATGAGACTCGCCAAAGGACGCAGGTCAAGAGTTGACGTGTTTGGAGAGAGATCCCAGAGATACAAGCGTTTAAGGGCAGTCAAGTTGGCAAGTGGGCGTAGGTCCGTTACCGGATTCTTACTCAGGTATAAAACTTTGAGATTCGTTGCGAACTCTAAACCCGTTATATCAGAAATCCCTTTGTCAATCACATGGAGCGCGTCAAGCGGTAGCAGATGTTCTTTCGTCAAGTGAACAATGGTAGGGAGTCCGAGTGCCTCCCGAACTGCGGCACGCAACGCGGTGTCTGGCATCCATTCTGCTGCTGATTCTTGTGGTGCCGCTATTGGTAGTTCTAACACTTTGACGGTGCCATCGCCAACGGTGCTGGTTTCCTCTTTCAGATACATCTCGCCATCTAAATCTGGGACGATGTGGGTTGTGTTAGTGACACCACTTTCGACACCAGTGGCTTGCATCGGGAGTTGAATCTTTTGTGGCTTCCCACTGCGGTTATAGACCGCCCAGCCGTTGGTGAACTCCCGGATGAAAAGTCCTTCACAGTTGTCACAGCGTTGCGCTTTTTCGCCGATCGGTTGTCCGAGATTGGCATCCCAAAAACCATACCAGGGAGCTAATCGAGGTCCACGGGCACCTTCGTACAAGTGTGTGGTATAATCGACATACCCATCGGAGTGTGTGAGACTCAATGTTGTGGCAAGCCGCATCCGGCGTAAGTTCTCAGGACTATGGCTGGGTCCGTCTAATGCCCTGCCCTCTAAACAGTTGATTTGCGGTGCGCGTAGGTTTTTCTCATTCCAAGACAAAACCTCTTCCATTTGCTGCAGACCTTTATATGTTGTGAGATGGTGTACATCTGTTTCCATAAAGGAACCGTTAACAAACTCGGCGTATCTGTCAGGTCGTGTCACATTCGTGTTCATAAGAATCAAAAAATCTGAACGAACTCTTTCGCGCACGCCTCTTAATATATGTCTATATATTTGGATAATGTCTTCGTCGGTAATTTCTCTGCCCGCGACGACACTCATTACTTCGTAAAGAGGTCTCCAACCAGCGGTGCCATTCAGCCAGAAACCGTCCAACATTATCCCATCAAACAGTCCGCATTCTGCAATGCCAACAAACTTATCTATTAAGAGTTGCTGCACTTCTGGTCGTAGGATATTAAAAGTGTAGTCGCCAGCCCCGGCGAATTCTCCATCAGCGTCTCTGAGCCAAACTTCAGAGTCTGGCGGGAAGTCCAAAACGCTCGGAGCCTCCTGGGCCCGGACTTGAAAGAGAAATATGAGGCTTGGATTGAGGGCAAGTTGCGTTTCTCGCCATTCGCGGGCAAGTTCTAAGTTTCCACCAACCCGTGTGGCGAGTCCACGATACGGTTGAGCGTCCGAAGCCCAATCTAAGGAAAAGAAAACTGAAAAATAAAGATCGTTCCGAGCGACGCGTTTATGATAAAGTTCCGGATCGTCCGAGGACCAGTCTGTATCATATTCTTCCTGCGTTTCAGAAAAATTGCCAAACGGTTGAAAAATGGCAGGGTGATTCTTGTTCTGAATGCGTTGGATAATAGGCGGTTCTAGTGGCTCAATTTCACAAATCTCATCGTAATGAAACTCTGTGATATTCAATCCGGCGAGTGGGTCCAAATCTCTCACTGGATTTCCCTCAAGCAACAATACTCTCAGTTCTGTTAGCCTCATCAGAGGACGGATGTCCGAAATGTGGTTACGTGAAAGATCCAAGCGTTGCAGCTTTTTCAGTTCAGCAAGTGGACTTATATCCGAAATTCCGTTCCCCTCCAGAGAGATCACCTTTAAGTTTATTAAATTCGCCAGTGGTCGCAGGTCAAGATTAGTTGGATTTGGAGGGATATGCCAGAAATGGAATTCTACCAGTTGTGTCAAGTTGGAAAGTGGGCGTAAGTCTGTTATCGGGTTCTTCCCAATAAAGATTTTTCTGAGATTCGTTGCGAACTCTAAACCCGTTATATCAAGAATGCCTCTGTCATTTGCGACCAGAACCACTAACCCTTGCATTTTCTCTTTCGTCAAGGGTTCGCCTGCTGGTAGTTCTAAAGCTTCACGCACTGCTTGCCATAGGTTCACATCTGGCATCCAGTCCTCAGCATCTTCTGCATAAACGAAAGCGTTACAGGCAAACATGCCCACAACGAACAAAAATATTAACTGAATCCATAACCATTTACAACATATTTCTTTTATTGTCATAGAGGCTCTCTTTTATCTCCGTCTCGCCTTGATTTGTCCCCATGTAACGCTCAAATGATTTGACGTAGGACTGACATCAAGCCCTGTAGCCTTCATGTTTTTCTGCACTTCCCCTGCTGTGAGTGCCCGGTCATAAATGCGAAATTCGTCAATATAACCTTGGATAGCATCAGCATTGACTCCATCTGATCTGTCTCCAATACCTAACAGCAGGCCGCCTTTTGGGATTTTACCGGCTGCTACTTTATGACCTATTGCAAGTTTTCCATTCACATAGTAGTTAACATTAGAACCATCATAAGTACCTACGAGATGCAACCATTCATTAAGAGGAATATCCTCCTGAATGAGATGTTGCGCAGCCTGTGTTGCTTTATCATCTACTTTGACAAAAAATCCGTGTCGATTGTCATCATCATCGTAATAAAGCGTTACAACCTTAGTGTTTGCAGGCATGTCATCAAGTGAAATAATGCGATTCCAACTGTCGTCTAACGCATTAATTTTTACCCAACATTCCATTGTGATTTCATCCCAATCACGATTGATTTTCGGAGGATCAGAATCCTCAACAAGTAAGTAATCATCAACCCCGTCGAGTAAGATACACTCACCGACTGCGCAATCTTCGGCAGGAGCAAGTTCGGGATCACCATCAACAACAGCCTTCAAACCGGAAAAAATATCTTCTGCCTGTTTTGCAATTTGCACGGTGTCTTTATCAAACGACCAGTAGGCGACGAGACCATCCTCAATTGCGCCGACAACAGCATCGGCAGGAGGTGTTAACACAATGAGAAGCAGAAAAAGGATTGAAATTCCGTAAAATAATCTAATGTTTTGCATCGTGATATCTCCTTTAATGAGTTAACGGTTGCTACGTTTACGCGTTGTGCTAGTTAACATTGGTATGTTTATATTTCACATGTCCGTCTCGTTTGGGTTGAATTCCGTAACTTTTCCGATACCTGATGACCTCAAAAGTAGGAGGGAACTCCGATTCCCGACGACAAACGGGTCGCGATTCGGAGATCGCTCCTACAAATATGAAAAGTTGTAAAAAACAACAAAACTATCACGTAACTAGCACAAGTCGTTACGTTTATACTTTCTGGTAACTTACCTAACATTCAAAATATTATAAATATGTGCCTGCTCCGTGAAGACATATTCGTCTGCAATGGAGCAGGCTTGAGCTTGTACAAATCTGTGAAACTTACCTACGCTGTGTTCACTCAAATTTTATAGGTAAATGTCGCGATTCGGAGATCGCTCCTACGAATACGATTACCTCTTTGTAGGAGGGAACTCCGGGGAATCATGCAGAATACCATACGCGTATTCTGCCAAGGCATTCATACCCGGGGAACGCCTAAATCATGCGAATACCATACGGGGAATGCCAAAAGGCATTCATACCCGGGGAACGCCTAAATGGCGTTCATACCGTTGATTTCTTGATTTGGATTCCCGACTAATGTCACTCAATTAGACGTGAATTCTAAAATACATCACGCATCGCGCGACGACGTTCATCGGCAAGTTCACGTACCCTTTCTTCATCAGACCGTTCGTCAAGCTGCTCTGCCACGATAGGACGATATTGTGCGACTTCACTTCTCCGTTTAAAGAGGCGGAAGTAGTCAAATCTCGTTAAAGTCGGTGGAATGTTTCCTGGACAGAGCGCGTGTAATCCGACTTGTACCCGAGGTCCCATTGCAACGCGAGTAACGCCAACTCCTTTCCAATGAATACCGTCTTCGCTCGCATAAGCGGTGAATTGATTCCCTCGCCGTTCAAGACGTAAAAACAATTCGCGTACATTCCGCATGCCACCACGGGCTACAAGACCGAACCGACGGTTCACATGCCGTTCAAACCGAACATCACCTCGGAATGCGTGCGGCCCCGACGTTTTTTCTAATCGGAGAAACTGGTTTTCATTTTTCCATATTATTAGACCACCGTGTTCTCTGAGTTGCGGAGAGATACGCATACGGGTTTCTATAGCAAAGTCCTCTGTAACCTCCATCAGGAGCCGCGGAGCATCCATATCTCCGCCTCTGCCGTTCGGCCCGTGCCATAAGTCTTGTCCTGGGTCTGTCCGCATTTCAAGATAGCCTTGACGTTCAGCCCATCCGCCGCCACCTTGCGGGTCTACCCATCGCCATTCTGGGCGCATATCGTTGCCGATAAATTCATCATCAAATACCATCTCTGTAAATTCACCAGATGATGCCCACCCTTCAATTTTTATAGCGGAGATAGAATCACCGAAACTCTGCGGAAGTAGATGTAGGTTTGGAAATTCCTTCTTGAATTCTGACGGTTCCATACGCACATGTAACTTTCCGCCTTCAAAATCAGGGTGTTCGTAAAAGATAACTTCTGCACCATCAGGTGGAAAATCAGGACCTTTAAACATGCGGATAGACGAAATTCGGTCTTCAAACCATGTCCCACCTTGTGGATCCCGTAGGTTCGCAATATCCCTCAAGATCGTAATCTTTTTCCCTTTAAATTCTACATGCTCATAGCAGTCAACGATCACCGGAATAGTTCCCCACTCCGGACCCACTACGTCTATAGTAGAACCGAAGTTTATTGAGGAAATCCTGTCAGCGAAGTTGAATGCTACATCATGTATGTTCGGATAGAATCCGGGACCGAGCGCCAATTTCTTTCCTTTATAGTTCACATGCTGATAAAGAAGTGCCTTGTAATTTGGACTTCCCGAAAAATTCGGACCTTTGAAAACTCTAAGAGAGGATATGTTGTCTTGGAATCCGATTCGTCCTGTGTGTGGAACCGGTTCTAAAACATATCCCATCCTACCACGAAAGTTTATATGTTGAAAGACCTCAACAATGAGGCGGGGTATTACAACTGGCATTTTTTTCTCCTATTTGTTGGTATATGTTAATTGGTTTTTCTACTTATTGTTTTCTACTTTCAATATTATAGGTCGGGTAGAGCAACGCGAAACCCGACATGTCTCCTATTCAAGAGTCGCTTCATAAACTTGGGCAAAACCACTTCTATCTGATGTATACACAACATACTTTCCATCTGGACTAAAAGATGGATGCGAATGCGTATGCTGTGGTGCATAGACTGTAATAGGACCGTTGGCATAAGGAAAAGGACCATTCCAATGTTCACCGATGGACGAAGCACCTGGATAACATAGCGTCTTCGGTTTACCAATCCCATCACACGGGTCAAACGTTTGGATGCCAATATCAGGAAAATTGGTATCTGCAACCATAAGAGTACCATCTTTATTGCAGATAGCGTGCCATGCGTTAAACGTCGTTACCTGTCGTTCTTCTTCAGTGTCAACATTCACACATCTCACACCACGAGGCCAATCCACAAAAGCAAGTTCACGTGTGCCCGGTATCCATGTTTCGTGCGTAATCCACTCATTTTTTTCTACATTACGGGTATAAAGTCTACGGTTTCCTGTGCCATTCCGATGAATAACCCACACGCGGTCGGTTAGCGGACCTGCATAATAGAGCAGATTAGAATCGTCAGGACAAAATTGAAGATGTGCGATACTATCCCTACGCAGGATAATCTCGTGATCACCTGTTTCCGTCCCAACAATAGCGAGTGCAGACTCTGCGCCTACTTTGAATCGGACTGCCCACCATTTATCATCATGGCTCAGTGCAGTTGTTCCCATCGCAGCAGCAATCATCCCCTCATCACGCATCTCTGTAGCAGCAAAGTTAACCAACTCCTGCTCTTCCAACGTTTCCAAATCAAGCCGCCACCCACTTGTGCCAGCGGTAAAAAAGACTGATTTTCCATTGTGTGAAGGATGGACCGACCATTCACTTAAGTCAGTTCTGTCAGTGAGTTGACGGAGCTGACTTCTGTCACGTTCTTCAGCAAAAATCTGCGGTGTACCGGTCCGATGTGATACAAAAATCAACCGCTGCATCGCGTCATCATACGCTGGAATAATAAAAAACGGATGATGGTGATGGGCAGAGGCAGTGGTCACTTGCCGAATGCGCGTCCCGGTGCGTCTATCGTAAAAAGTTCGCGATTCCGATGAGGAAACAGTGCCTTTCGCCATCTATCTGTCCTAACGTGAAACGTATTGGGATAGATATTTAAATATCCACCCATTTTGTTTTATTCTTCAAATGCAGCATCAAAGGCGACAGCAGAAGGTTCAAAATCGTAGCCTTTCACCGCACCACATGCTTCACGTGCACCATGTTCGCGATCCATACCGCTGTCTTCCCATTCAATAGAAAGCGGTCCATCATAACCGATATTATTCAGGGCACGGATGATCTCTTCAAAATCAATATTGCCGCGTCCGATAGAGCGGAAATCCCAGAAACGTTTTGAATCACCGAAGTTCAAATGCCCACCGAAAACGCCAGACAACCGTGGTGTGTCTGCCCACCAGACATCCTTCATGTGAACATGATAGATACGATCACTTAAACGCTCAATAAACGCCACATAATCAACACCTTGATATCCGAGGTGACTTGGGTCGTAGTTGAAACCGAATGTTTCTCTGCCATCAAGTGCTTCAATAGCGCGCTCCGCGGTCACGATGTCAAATGCGATTTCAGTTGGATGGACTTCAAGACCAAACTTAACACCGACCTCATCAAAGACATCAAAAATCGGATTCCAGCGATCAGCAAAATCTTGGAAGCCAGCATCAATCTGCGCGGGGTCTACCGGTGGAAATGAGTAGAGCAGATGCCAAATAGAACTGCCTGTAAAGCCATTTACGACATCAACACCGAGTTTTGCGGCGGCGCGCGCCGTGTTTTTCATCTCTTCTGCAGCACGTTCTTGGACACCAGCGGGATCACCATCGCCCCAAATCTGCTCTGATATAATTCCTTGGTGCCGACTATCAATATTATCGCAAACTGCTTGCCCAACGAGGTGATTACTAATTGACCAAACCTTCAATCCATATTTTGCGAGCAGATCATGTCTGCCTTGGCAGTAACCATCGTCTGAAAGTGCCTTGTCTGTCTCAAAATGATCACCCCAGCAAGCGAGTTCTAAACCGTCATATCCCCACTCACTCGCTTTCTTTGCTAAATCTTCAAGTGTTAAGTCTGCCCATTGTCCTGTAAACAGAGTCACAGGTCTTGCCATATTATTTCTCCTTTAGTTTTTTGCGGAGGTTTTCAACTCCGATATTACACGCTCTCTTGTTTGGAGGAGTTTTCAACCCGATAATCTTAGAACATATTACGCAGGAGGGGTATAACTTGCATCAACCCAACCGCGCTGTTTTCCACTTTCTACTGCTGTATTAATAAAATGCACACCGCGAGCACCGTCTTGAACCGTCGGAAAATCGGTGTCAAATTCACCAGGTGACTCACCAGCAATTTTTGCTGCCATTGTGCGGGAAGCATTAACATAGATATTTGCAAATGCCTCAATAAATGCCTCTGGATGTCCAAACGGAATACGAGAATTGTGTTGTGTAATTTCCGAAAGGTAATCGTTACCACGCTTATAAACCTGTTCAGGTCCGTCAGGAAAACGCACAGAGAGATAATTCGGATTCTCTTGATGCCATTCCAATGATGCGTCAGTTCCATATACGCGGATGCGTAGATTATTTTCTTCACCTACGGAAATTTGTGATGCAAACAACACTCCACGGACACCGTCCTCATAATGAACTAATAGATTTCCGTCATCTTCCAACAAACGCCCCTCCACAAACGTGGTCATGTCAGCGCAGATTTCTTCCATTTCAAGTCCAGTGATATAGTGCGCCAAATTCTCTGCGTGTGAACCGATGTCTCCGATACACGATGAAGCACCCGCCTGTTGTGGATCTGTCCGCCATACAGCCTGCTTTGCACCTTCATTTTCCAGAAACGTAGAGAGCCATCCTTGTGGATATTCAACGACTATTTTACGAAGTGTTCCAAGTTTACCCGCTTTTATCAGTTCACGTGCTTGCTTCACCATCGGATAGCCTGTATAATTGTGGGTCAGTGCAAAGATTACATCATGTGACTTAACGAGTTGACAGAGGGATTCGGCATCTTCCACAGTTGTTGTCATCGGTTTATCACAGACAACGTGGAATCCTGCCGCTATGAAGGTTTTCGCGACATCAAAATGAACGTGATTTGGTGTGACAATTGAAACAAAATCTATACGTTCACCTTCAGGGAGTTGACTCTCTTTTTCTGCCATCTCCTTATATGAACCGTAAACTCTGTTTTCATCAAGAAAGAGTTCTGCGCCCTGCTGCCGTGATTTCTCTGGTGAAGATGAAAATGCACCAGCAACTAAGTCTATTTCTCCATCAAGTGCAGCAGCTTTCCGATGCACAGCCCCGATGAAGGCATCTGGTCCACCGCCTACCATTCCATAACGTATTTTCCTACCAAGTGGCATATTGCGTATCCATTCCTTTATTCGGTGTGCGATAACTTATGCATGCTACAACCTGCGATATATCAACACACGGGATAAAATAATTTCATTGTTAATGAATTATCTCATATTTTTACAGTTTTTTCAAGGTATTTTTGAAGCGTTGGCAGAGCCATTCAATTGTCGCGAACAACTCTTGTTGGAGGGGTTTTCAACCCCGATTTAACAACAAACATGTTCGTAGTCGCGCAATTCATTGCGCCTCTTACATTCCTACCTTACTGTGCAATCTAAAATTTCATAATGATACTAAAAAAAGATTGTCAACCCATACACTTATATGTTATAATTAATATAACATTAATTCCATGCTACTATTTCGGTCAAGATGGTTCTAACTCAGCACATCAAGAACGAAAACATTGGCAATTTTTAGCTGCTATGATATACTTTCCATTGTATGGCTTAGATTTTGGCACGCAGACCATCTGATCATCTACACTGGTGAATTTGCCATAATAGAAGTTTATCAGTGGGTAGCAATAATGGATATAATATATACCGATGAACAAATAGCAGAGCTAATTAGTGAACGGAAAGTTTTACCAGATAATTGGCGTTCCCAGCTGGATAAGGACAATAGTTTGCCTCTCATTGGGGAAAATGGTAACCGTTTCCGCATCATAACCAGACTAAATAAAAAATACCCCTCAGATTTTTCGGTGATCTTGGGGGTTGTAAAACCTAAAACAGACGTGCTTTTTCGACTTCGCCGCTATAACGGTATGCCGAAACGTCCACACAACAACAAAATAGAAAAACAGAAAATATATGGTTATCATATTCACTTTGCGACAGAGCGATATCAGAAAATCGGATACGATGAGGATACCTTTGCAGAAGAAACAGACCGCTATCATGATTTTGAAGGGGCACTACAGTGTCTTATACAAGACGGTAATTTTGAATTACCCCCGCAGTTGATGCTTTTTAGGAGGTGAAAACAGTGTCAGTCAAAACAATAGAAAAAGACTTTATTGATAAGGTTTCTGCAGAGATACAACTTTTAGCAGATGGCAAAGACCGTTTCCTTGTTTCAACTCCCTTTCATTTCAATGATGGTGATCAGTTGGTTATTGTCCTGAAAAAAATAGGTGATAAATGGGTGTTATCAGACGAGGCACATACCTACATGCACCTATCATACTATATGGATGAAAAAGTACTACATAGTGGGAATCGCCAGAAACTCATTTTAAAAGCGCTGTCCATGTTTGAAGTTGAAGATTATGATGGGGAACTGATAATGGAAATACCCGAAGGGGATTATGGAGAAGCCTTATTTGACTTTGTCCAGGCACTCCTCAAGATTATTGATGTTACATACTTATCAAGAGAAAATGTCAAATCCACATTTAAGGATGATTTCCGGGCTTTTTTGAATCAGAAAGTAGAATCAAACCGCATGACTTTCAATTGGCAACATCCGGTACGTGATCCTAAAGGACTTTACAAAGTGGATTGCAGAATAAACGGAATGCCACAACCTCTTTTTGTGTTTGCCCTAAACAGTGATAACAAAACACAAGCAGCAGCACTCGCATTACATCAATTTAAGGAATGGGGAGTTAAATGCCAGCCTCTTGGTATATTTGAGAAAAAACCGGCTCACGATGTGCTTTTACGTTTTAATGATGTTTGTGAAACATATTTTACCAACATAATAAAAAATAGTGCAGCAATCGAACAGTATCTGCAAAATTATATGTCAAACGAAGCATGACAATTATTGTCATATAGTGAATAGACATTATATGGATTGTAGGTCGGGTAGAGCTTGCGAAACCCGACATATTCCCCTTCTCTTCCTGTCCGAGCGATCTCCGAATCGCGACCAAACCTCTTCTTGTAGTCTTGTAGGTCGGGTAGAGCTTGCGAAACCCGACATATTCCCCTTCTCTTCCTGTCCGAGCGATCTCCGAATCGCGACCGCACCACTCCTAACGAAAATCCGCACATTCCCCTCACAAAACCCGATAATCTAAATCTAATCCCGAAAATCTTGGTTCAGACAAATAACTGATAACTGACCACCGACAACCATTTCCCGCAAACCTATTGTATATCTATTGGAAATCTATTGTTCCGCACGCCACAAAAACTGCCAACACCCACCCACCATCAGTTATAATATCCGTATGGAAAATCAAACGCCCGCTGACAAAAACTGCCAAGACAACCTTATGAAAGAACAAGAGTATATCCTATATGAACAGGAATATGCATTGTATAATGAAATGTTCTCCGAGCTTAAAGTGGAATTCCAGGAAGTCAAGGAAGAGGCAGCCGGCCCTGATAGAGCCAAAAGACTATCCAAATGCATAGCCGATCTCAATAGACTTGTCCGAACAAAAGACACAATGTGCCGACGTGAAAACATTGAGCAGCGTGGATACGACACCAACGCATACATCACCGCATCGAAATATAAGGATAAACAAGCAGCAAAAAACCGAAAGACCGACACATCACAGCAAAACGCCACACAGAACGGGCAACCAGAACAATCCGATAATGCCGAACAAACCGACGAAATAGCACAACCTGACGAAGAACCACAAGAACTCACACATCTCCATCCCGATATGGAACAGTACCAAGCCGCGCTCCCCAAACCGGATGACAAAAACGATACCGGTAGGAGCGATCTCCGAATCGCGAGTAAGAGCAACCCCAACGATCTTAGTAGGAGCGATCTCCGAATCGCGAATAAAAGCGATCTCCGAATCGCGACTACACCTAAACAAAAACCGCCCCTCATCACATACAATCCTAACGGATTCCAGCCTCACGGGCAAATGCGCGACCTATTCAAATCACAGGCAAGCATAAAAATCGCAGGCGGCACCTACGACGCAGGCAAAACATTCAGCTGCGTCGCATACATAGACCAATTAGCAAGGAACTACCCCGGCGCACGACTCACATTCGTCCACCGCAGCCTCAAAAGAGTATACAAAAACATCGTCCCATCCTACGAAAAATATCTCAGATTCCGACCCAGAAGTCGCGCCGACCCAAAACCCACACCCATTACGCGATACGGCGGCGAACATCCCGACTTCTTCGAATACTGGAACGGTTCACGCATCTACATGAACGGATTAGACAAACCGCAAAACCTACTATCCGACTTCTTTGATGCCGCATTTGTCAACCAAGCAGAACTCGTCTCCTTTGACACATGGGACGAACTTACCGCAAGAGTATCAGAACGCGCAGGCACACTCCCAATCGCATTTCTACTCGGTGATTGTAATCCAAGCACACCGAACCACTGGATACGCCAACAGACAAAAGCCGGAAAACTCGCATATTTCGAGATGACATTCAGAGACAATCCCGAAATATACAATCAACAAACTGGCGCGCTAACCGAAAAAGGCAAGCGCCGCGTCCAAAGGTTACAAAACCTCGAAGGATTACGGTATAAACGCGGATACGAAGGCAAATGGGTATCCGGCGAAGGACTCGTATTTGATACTTTTATGCCAGAAGTGCATGTCATCGACAACTTCACTATATCTCCACAATGGGCACGCTATATCAGCATCGACTGGGGATTTCGCAATCCATCGTGTTGTATATGGTGGGCGCGGTCACCAGACGACCGTATCTATGCATACAAAGAGATATACAAAACGAAACTCACAAAACCCGATTTCATACGGATGATAAAAGCAAATTGTGACGCTTCAGACCGTATCCGATACGCAGCCGTAGACAGTGCTGACCAAGATGCAGTTGAGCAGCTGCAGCGCGCGGGATTCCGTGTCAACCAACCCAAAAAATCGCGTACCACACAAATAGACGCTATCAAGGAACGCCTAAAGGTAGATGCAACGGGTGCCCCTGCAATCTTCTTCCTTCGGGACAGACTTGTCCATCCGCCGGATGAAGATTTGAAGGACACATATCGTCCGCTTGAAGTCACAGATGAGTTCTTAAGTTGTACTTATGATGAAAATGTGCGTGGCACAAACAGGGATGACGAAGCAATCAAAGGGGATAACCACGGCATAGACAGCACCGCCTATTTTATCTTGAGCTTACAAAACAGGCAAAGTATCGGCAGTGGACGCGTCGTCCATGGCGTCATCAAGTTGAGTTAATCTCTTCGTCCGTTCCTTCCCCTCTTCCTGTAGGAGCGATCTCCGAATCGCGATCGTATCTCTTCTTGTAGGAGCGATCTCCTGGTCGCGACCGTTCGTCATCGCGCCATTCATTACGCCTCTTACATTGTAGGAGCGATCTCCGAATCGCGATCGTATCTCTTCTTGTAGGAGCGATCTCCGAATCGCGATCGTATCTCTTCTTGTAGGAGCGATCTCCTGGTCGCGACCGTTCGTCATCGCGCCATTCATTACGCCTCTTACATTGTTAGAGGACTTTGTAAGCACGATTTAACCACAAACGGAGCGTTTATATGAAGATTAATTTATTCATTCTGATTTCTTTTTTCTCTGAATCGCGGATGACGCAGAGGACACGGAAAACACGGAGGATGCTCTTGCACATCCTAAATCATTTTCACAAAATGTGCTGTCGTGACCAAAATATATCTTCTTTCCGCTTCCTCTACGTCATCCGCGATTCAGACAATACACATGCCAAAATACTTACACCCCTACGTTAAAATACTTGACGAATCTCATATAAATATGATACACTTAACTTCGGTCACCTCAAAATGTATATAGTGCAAAATGTTTAGAACAGAAATTCAGCATAGGAGGGAAAAATGAAAAATATGATAAGAATTGCCATCGTTATGCTTGTTGCAACCTGCTGGATAGCCATACCAAGTTACTCAGCTGTAAATCCCTATAATCTTATGGGCAGCTGGTTGTTTTCAGCTATAAATCCGGAGAATATCACGGGGATGTGGCTCTTTAATGATGGTGCGGGAAACACTGCAAAAGATTCGTCAGGGAACAAGAATGACGGCAAAATCCACGGCGCAAAGTGGGTTGATGGAAAGTTTGGAAAAGCACTCGAATTTAATGGAGCTGATAATTGGGTTGAAGTGCCACACTCAGACACTGTTGGGTTTAAAAAAGGTGTTTCCTTCACAATCACTGTCCATTTTAAAGGCACAAAAGTTGGCGGTTCACTTGTTGGGAAAAACTACGAGGATACATCACAGGCACTTCCATGGTATCTGCTTTGGAACGGTGGTGGAGACAACAAAGTAACACTTTATCTACGAAATTCTGCGGCGGCAAGTTTTCGCGCAGATAGCACCAGCCAAATCGGTGATGATGAGTGGCATTTTGTTGCTGGTAGGGCAGATGCGAAATCAGGTAAGATAAGTCTATGGATAGACGGTAAAATGGAAGCCGAAGCTGATTTTGATAAAAATGATGGATACGGCACAAGTGAAGGCGTACTCCATATCGCGCGGCACTTTGACAGATACACTAACGGAATTATTGACGATGTTGCGCTTTTCAACGTAGCATTAAGTGAAGATGATATGAATACTATTATGGATAATGGCGTTGAAGAAGCCGCCGCTGTTGAACCTACTAATAAGTTGGCAACAACGTGGGCAAAAATCAAACGTCAATAACGTCTTGTGACTGTCACGGAGTAGTTTTGTTGTTCTTCACAACTGTTCACATTCTGTAGGAGCGATCTCCAAATCACGACACGTTCATAGATTGTCCATATTCTGTAGGAGCGATCTCCGAATCGCGACACGTTCATAGACTGTCCATATTCTGTAGGAGCGATCTCCGAATCGCGACACGTTCATAGACTGTCCATATTCTGTAGGAGCGATCTCCGAATCGCGACACGTTCATAGTCATAATATATTGTAGGTCGGGTTGAGGAACGAAACCCGACATCACGCTATAAAAAGTCCAAATCAACACCGAATACGCCAAATCAAGAAATCAACGGTATGAACGCCTGTAGGCGTTCCCCGGGTATGAATGCGCTTATGGCATTCCCCGTATGGTATTCGGTGGGTTTCGCTACCGCTTCTACCCGCTGAATCATGTAGAATGCCAAAAAGCGCATTCTACCAAAGGCATTCATAGCGTTGATTTGGACCTACGAAATAATGTAATATTATCATATAGAAATGGTATTACATCCACGGTAGGCGCGCTTTGTAAGCGCGCTCTTAATAATGTTCAAATAATTGTATATTTTACTAAAAAATAAGGAGAAATTTTAATGTTTTTATTTAGAAGTGTGGGAATTACACTTGCAAGTCTATTATGTGCTTTTTTGCTGATTGCACTGCCAGGATACGCTGAGTTTGACTTTGAGAATATCACAGGAATGTGGCTCTTCGACGAAGGAGAAGGCACTGTTGTTACTGACTCATCAAACCAAGATAATGAAGGTCAAATCCACGGCGCACAGTGGGTTGATGGCAAATTCGGAAAAGCACTTGAATTTGATGGAACTGATGATTGGGTTGAAATTCCACACTCTGACAGTGTTGGGTTTGAAGCAGGAACATCATTCACCTTAACACTTCATTACAAGGGCACCAAAGTTGGTGGTTCGCTTGCGGGCAAAAATTACGAAGATAAATCGCAGGCTTTGCCTTGGTATATGTTTTGGAACGGTGGTGGCGATGCCAAAATCACTTTCTTCTTACGGAATGCTGGAGGAACGAGTTATAGACCACAGAGCACATCCGATATCGCTGATGACAAATGGCATTTCATTGCTGGAGTAGCAAACACTGACACAGGTAAGGCGAGTTTGTGGATAGATGGCAAAATGGAAGCAGAACTTGACTTTGACACCGACAGCGGATACGGCAATAGTGAAGGTGTTTTTCATATCGGACGGCACTTCGATCGGTATACCGCTGGCATCATTGATGATATTGCACTCTTTAATGTTGCTTTAGATGAAGGTGATTTGCAGTCAATCATGGACGACGGTCTTATGACGCTCACCGCTGTTGAAGCTGCAGGTAAACTCGCAACGACGTGGGGCAAAGTTAAACAGCGCATTGCACGATAGGTTTGATAACATCGTGAAATCAAATATGCGGACGTTCCTTGGTAGGTGCGGTTAGAAACCGCACCGAAATACCCCAAAACATGTTAACTGGTTTTATAGTGAATTCTACAATTAACTTTACATCTGAACTGTAGGAGGGAACTCCGATTCCCGACTATCCTAAGTTTGGTCGCGATTTGGAGCTCGCTCCTACAGAGAAAATGTAGAATTATGTTTATAATCCACTATATTTTCTTAAACTTCGTCTAATCGCACCGAAACACCCCAAAACATGTTAACTGGTTTTAAAGAATGGGTGAACTGTTCAATTACAAATTATGAACCGTCCTCAAATAAATTAATGAAGCAAATAATACATTTAAGGAACTAATTAATCATGAAACAGAAACTGACATGTCTTGCATTGACATTTTTGCTCTTGGCTGCACTGGGTTGTGGAACTTCAGAGGACACAACGGACCCTGTCCCAATTGAAATCATAACAGGTGAATTCCAGGGAAGTATTGAATTACTTGATGATGCAACCATTCAGGTGCGCTTGCTCAAAGCAGGAGAACTCTTCGCGCAAATCGAATTTGCAAAAGTGGGTGTATCACAAACGAGCGTCGGGAACGTTCAAGCAAATATTGTTGCGTCAACTGATTCTGGGATCGGAAAATTTCGCGTTACCGATGCTGAACTCGGCGATTACACACTACAAATTTCAGCTAAGGGATACCAAGAGACTGAACTTAACGTGACTGTCGTGGTGGATCAAGAGGTATCATTGGATAAGGTAACACTTGTGGCATTAGCAGAACCTGTATCACATCTGCGTGGAGTTTTAACCGACTCGGAAACAGGAGAGGTGCTTTCTGATGTGCTTATTCAACTTACGGATAAAACAGGTAAAGAGTACGAAGTATTAACAACTAAAGACGGCGTTTTCACCTTTGAGAATCTCCCCGTAGATCAAGGATTCACCTTGAAGGTTATGCATAAAGGTTTTGAAGATAACAAAGTTGATGTGGATCCGATTTCTGCTAATGAGACCTTTGAACTGGATGTTGAACTCACGGCAATACATGAACCTGTGAAGTTAGACCCCGGTCAAGGATTAAGTGTTGGCAGCCAAGCTCCCGAATTTCAGTTGTCCGACGGAAACGGTAAGGAGCATGCCCTCGCGGACTATGTTGGTAGCAAAAAAGTTGCTATCGTCTTTTACCGCGGTGGTTGGTGACCGTTTTGTCGTGGGCAACTCGGAGAGTTGCAAGACAATTATAATAAATTTCAAGCTGTAGGTGCTGAACTCATTGCTATTAGTTCCGATAATGTAGCAGCAACAAAACAAACGATTGAAAAAGAAGGACTCAAATTTGTAGTGCTCGCTGATAACGACAGAGAAGTAATCAACGCTTACAACGTTGTTGATCCAGCTAACAAAAGAATAGCGCGACCTGCGTCCTATGTTATTAAAAAAGACGGAAAAGTTGCATGGAAATCCCTTGATCCAAAGGTCGGACGTGTTCCAACAGCCAAAATTCTCGAAGAATTGGGCAAACTTTAATGATCAGAAATTTCTTCTTGTAGGAGCGATCTCCGAATCGCGATCATTTATTGGGTAGGAGCGAGCTCCGAATCGCGATCATTTATTGAGAAAAGGAGTAATATTTACGACTTGTGCTAAATAACTGGATGTAACCCCTTATTTCACATAAGCACCGCATTTTGTGATTTTAACTTATTGATTGATATGTTCTTTAGTCCCGTAGGGACGGTATGTTTATAGAAAAACATCATAAACGTCCTCTTAGTCCCGTAGGGACGATATGTGCATAGGACAAAACCTAATATATATGAAATACAAGCAACAATCAGTTAACTAACACAAGTCGTGATATTTATTCATGAAACAGATACAAAGTCTTTTCGCATTGATAGTTTTGTTGTTTGCTGCATTAGGAGGGGGTTTTCAACCCCTATATTATACCATTTCTAAATAATGATAGGACATTATTTCATAAATCGGTTGTCCGAATGCAGCACCCTCTTCTGTAGGAGCGACCTCCTGGTCGCGACCAGGAGGTCGCTCCTACAAAGAAACTCAAAAATCGGAATGATACTTTGTCAATTAGAAATGGTATTACAATCTTCTTGTAGGAGCGACCTCCCGGTCGCGACCATTTATTGAGAAAAGGAGTAATATTTATTCATGAAACAGATACAAAGTCTTTTCGCATTAATAGTTTTGCTGTTTGCTGCATTCGGTTGTGGCACAACAGACAATCCCATTGATGACAGAGACAATATTGAAACATTAACAGGCAAACTGCAAGGAGAAGTGCAATCAATTGATGGAGTAGCAATTCAAGTGCGCTTATTAAAAGCCGGGCAACTCGTAGCACATACCGAAGCACATGGCAGCTACGAACTCAACGACATTGAAGCAGGTGATTACACACTCCACATCTCTGCCAATGGATACCAAGAAGTTGAACGCAACGTTACTGTTGTTGGTGGAGAAACTGTCTCATTGGATAAAGTATCACTTGTTGAATTAGCAGTCCCCGGACATGATTTGGAACCAGGTGAGGGATTGAACATCGGTAGCCAGGCACCAGATTTTGAATTACCAGATGGTAACGGCGAGTTACACGCTTTTTCAGACTATATCGGAAATGACAAAAAGGTGGTGCTTGTTTTCTACCGAACTGGTGGCTGAGCACTCTGCACATCGCAACTCGTGGAGTTGCAACAGAATTACGAAAAAATCCAAGACGCAGGTGCAGAACTTTTCGCGATCAGTTCCGAAAACGTGGCGTTAACACAAAGGACAGCAGAAAACCACGGACTCAAATATCCTGTACTCTCTGATAACAGAAAAGAGATGATTATCGCTTACAATGTGCTCAATCCGTATGACACCAGAATAGCACGTCCTGCTGCGTATATTATTACACCCGATAGAAAAGTTGCTTGGAAATCACTTGATACTGCTGGGGCACGTGTGCCAACAGCGACTATCCTAACAGAATTAGGCAAACTCTGATGAAACCTCAAGATAAAGTTATAGCAAACATCCTCGCGGACAGTGAAGAGGCGATCCAAAAACGAGATACGCTCAACCGCCGCCAATTCCTAAGTCGTATCAGTACCATAGGTGGTGTTGCACTAAGTGCTCTCCCTGCTCTCGCGCAAATTGGCGGTGGACGCGTGTTGACCCCGCCAACGGAAACAGCAGCACTTCCGCCTGTAGTCGAAGTCCTCGGGAAACAGGTTTGGGATGAAGACAGACTCAACGAAGATGCTGTTGGTGAAATGATTGATCAGGCAATGATGAAGTTAACTGGTCGAGATTCTGCCAAAGAGGCGTGGCGAGACTTTGTGCTACCGGACAACATCGTAGGTATTAAAATTAATCCGCTTGCCGGCCCAAAGTTGAGTACACATTCAGCAATAGTCAACAAAATTATTGAGGGATTATTCAGTGCTGGCGTACTCAGAAAGCAGATTATTATTTGGGATCGGTTCGAAGCACATCTATTGAACGCTGGATATCCGATTAAGACAGATGAGGGGGATGTCCGAACACTTGCCTCTGATATGGATGACATCGGTTATGACGACAAAGTGTTTTATGAAACAGAAAAAGACAGTATTACCAGACGAGAAAATGAAAGCACCCGTTCTCAATATTCGCGGATTGTTACAGAACAGGTAGACGTGTTAATTAATGTGCCTGTTTTGAAACACCACGATATGGCAGGTGTGAGCGGATGTTTAAAAAACATGGCTTTTGGTAGTGTTGATAATACACGTCGGTTCCACGGTAAGCCCCTCTACTGCAATCCTGCTATCGGTGAGATTTTTCAAAACAAAGCTATAAAAGAAAAGGTCGTCCTCAACATCGTTGACGGTTTGACTGCTTCTTTTGACAGAGGGCCTACATATCACGCAGAGAGTACTTGGAAATTTGGTGGCATGTTTGTGGGGGGTGATCCGGTTATCCTTGATGTGCTTATTCTTCAAACTGTGAATCTGAAACGTGAGGAGATGGGGTTGAGTTCAATGTCTAAATATGCCAACCACATCACCACCGCAAGCAGTCTCGGTTTGGGCAGCAATTCACTGAATCAGGTTAATCTACAGAAAATTGAGGTATAATTCCATGAAAAGCAAATACATTCCTATATTTATGCTGTTGAGCGTATTTTTCATCACGGTAGTATTTTCAGGTTGTACGGTGACCTTCACACCAAACGACTCGTTACAGTTTAACCTCTCAAAACCGACTGACAAAACTGTGTCCCTTGTTACTGAATTTGAATCGGGTGAAGAAGATAACGTTTCTGGTGATGTTACACAGAAGGCAGGCAGTGTCTGTGCTGGCGGAGCATGCATCATCTATTAGATCATACCTGATAAATCAAATTTGCGAAATTTTTTCCCAACCCATAGTTATAGTAGATTAGAGAAATAATTCTACACTTCCTATGTAGGAGCGATCTCCGAATCGCGACCTACAATATAAATGTAAACATAGTAATAGGTTTTTAAAATTCATGGTTATATTCATTCCTTTGTATTCTTTCCTTCGTTAAGAGGCTTGTGTTTCAGTTTTCCTTCATCATCAAACATAAACGTGCCTACCCCTACACCAACCACACGAATTTCAAGAACATCGCTTGCGTCAATCTTAACATTTACAACACCGCTTCTCAATCTACCTCCGACTCCGCCTGAAATTGTGGATCTACCACGACCATGTGTAAGCGTATATCCTTTCAAGGTTTTCTTAAGTTGATAACCGTTTTTCTGCAACCAGTTTACAATCGCTTCTGCTTTTTCTGCCTTGCTGGCGTATTCCACGGGTTTAGCAGGGGGTGTCAAATTGTTGCTAAGGTTTTTTCCTTTAGCATCATTCATCGCTTTGGTAACGATTTTTTCCCAATCCCAGAGAAGGACTGTACCATCTTTACTTCCACTTGCCAATGTCTTCCCATCTGTTGAAAATTCTAAGGTTGTAATTTCCTCAGTATGCCCTGATAGAGTTCCAAGATTCCAACCGTTCTTCACACCCCATAACTGAATAAGATTTTCCCAACCTTTTCTTTTAGAAGTAACAAGGACATCTCCATTAGGTGAGAACATTAATTCTTGATTATATCCACTATTGAGTATTTTACCATGTTCCTTCATGCCGGTTGGGGTGATATCCCAAAAAATTATACGATCATGATCTCCAGCGGCAAGGCGTGTACTGTCGTGTGAAAATACTACTACCTCGGCACGTTCCATATTTAGCGAGGTAATTATTTCTTGCTGCGTGGCAACATCCCATATTGGTGTTCGGACATGAACACCGCTTGAAGCAAGTAGTTTGCCGTTGGGAGAAAACTCTAATTTTCTTAGAAAAGGTGTATCCACGTTAAAGCGATACATTACCTCACCTGTGTTTATATCCCACGCAAGAATATCACCTCCATGACCAATTCCTGCAACAAGTATCTTGTTGCCCGGAGAGATTGCAAGTGCGTTCGCGTGTCTATCCAAATCCTGCCAAGGTCCAGGGATATGATCCCCAGTGGTTATATCCCATAACTGGATAGGTTTTCGAGTACCAGCCCCTGAACCACGATATACAAAACCATGGGGTCTGAAGGCAAGTGTAGCACCGTTGGTCCCTTGACTAACAAGAAGTGTTGCATCCGGTGAAAATGCTATTCCATTTGTATTCTCGTTTTGTGCTGCGGTAAAGGTTGTAAGTTCTCGTTTCGTTTTTACACTCCATACATCGACAGATCCATCAAAGGATGCACTTGTAAGTATTGTGCCGTTTTCTGAGAATGCAACTGTTTTAACCCACTCTGTGTGTCCTGTGGTGAAAGTAGAAATTTCTTCACCTGTATCTTGGTTCCAGAACCGGATTGTACCATCGTAACTTCCACTCGCCAATGTTTTTCCATCAGGTGAAAACACTAACGCACTAATCGCATTTGTATGCCCAATGAGTGTAGCCCGTTCCTGTTTTGTGTTCACATCCCAAAGTTTGATGACCTTATTCGTATCACCACTTGCTACGATACCCCCATCAGCAGAGAATGCGACAGCAATAACCCATCCGTTATGACCTTTGAAGGTGGCAAGGTTTTTGCGATTATCAGTATTCCCCAACTTGACAGTTTTATCGTGACTCCCACTCGCAAGCATCTTTCCATCGTGTGAAAACGCTAACGCCCAAACATCTTTGTCATCTCTTTTGAGTAAACGCGCATGTCCCGTTAGGGTTGCTTGTCGTTTGCCCGTTGTTGCATTCCATAAACGGATTTTCCCATCGCTATGTCCAGAGGCAAGCATGTTGTTTGCTGGAGAAAATACAACCGCCTCGTGAGATTGCATCATACTTGAACTGGAGGATTTATTGCCGGTTTCAATATCCCAATGTCTGATTCTCCCAACCATATCCAAGCCGATGAGTGTTTTAGCGTCTTCAGAGAATGTTAATGCCTCAATTGAATCAGTCGATTTTGTCAATGTGAATTTTGATAGTTTAGTTCCAGTTTCTATATCCCATAGTTGAATTATAGGGTTTGAAAACCCACCGCTTGCAAGGATTTTTCCATCAGGTGAAAAGGCAAGTGCATTTACATGTCCAGTGTGTCCAGTGAACAGTGCTGTCTCTTTTCCATCAGGCACATCGTATAACCAGACGCCTACGTCTGTCCCTACCGCGAGGTGTGTGCCATCTGGTGAAAACCGCATGATGTTAATGCCGCCTTTTCCGAGCCGTGCGATTGCGCCTTCGGGTAGACCGACTTGTGTGCTGTCTTGTGCGAAACTACTTGAGAATAGCGTAGTTGTCAACAGAATAAGTGTGAAAGAAAGGATTTTGGTTTTCATAGGTTAATTTCCTTTGTTATCTTGTTCTCTCCATAGTAGAGATTTCTTCCCAGTCCCAGAGAAGCACAGTGCCATCATGGCTGCCACTTGCCAGCGTTTTCCCGTCCTGCGAAAACACAAGCGTTTCTATTGGTTCTGTATGTCCAGACAAGGTGCCTAAACTTCTACCTGCTTTTACATCCCATAACTGAATTGAGTAACTCCACATATCACTTCCTGAACCAACCAGAATGGTGCCATCAGGTGAAAGTATAACTCTATCTCTGAATCCATCTAAGTTGCCTGGTAGATAAGTTATATTGTTAGGTTTGTCGGCTAATTCTATGTCTAAATTCCACAAGTAAATACCGCTTTTGCGGATCATTGTAAGGGTAGAACTATCATGTGAAAATAGTGATACCCTTACATTCTCGATATTGGGCGGAGATATGTCACGTTGTGAAGTAATATCCCACACTTTTGGACTATTACTATCACTTATAGCAGCAAGTTTTTTTCCATCAGGAGAGAACATCAACCTCTCACTGGAATTAGATTCTTCTGTCTTGAGTTGGAACAATTCAATCCCTGTTTTAAGGTGCCACGCTTGAATTCCTTGATCATCGTCTACTACAAGTATGTTGTTGTACGGTGAAATTGCAAATATTCGTCTTCTGTTGCGATCTTCCAGCCAAGGAAGAGAAAGTTTCTGCTCTGTAGCTATATTCCAAAATTGAAGATTGTTAAAACCTCCATTTTCTCTGCCGCTTTGGTATCCGAATCCAACCGGATTGAAGTAAAACATACCTTCACTGCCACGACAAGCAAAAAACTTAGCATTGGGTGACAAAACGACTGTCTGGGTTGTCTTCCTATGTCCAATAGTTAAGGTAGTCAGTTCCTGTCGAGTCTTTAGGTTCCATAGTTTTACAGTGCCATTATATGCTGCACTTGCGAGGGTTGTTCCATTTTCTGAGAATGCGACTGCTTTTACCCATTCTGTATATCCAGCTGCAAAAGTAGTGAGTTCCTCTCCGTTCTCTGGATTCCAGAAACGTATTGTGCCATCTGCACTGCCACTGGCAAGACATCCACTGTAACGAGTTGTTCCCACAGGTGCGAAGGTTAAAGCATTAATAGTGTTTTTATGTCCCGTAAGGGTGACACGTTCTTTCCGTGATTCTAAATCCCAGATTTTGATTGCGTCCCTTGCGTCACCACTGGCAAAGGTTTTTCCGTCACTTGAGAATGCGATAGCGGTAACCCAGGCATTATGTCCTTTAAGCGTCTCAAGTTCGGTGTGGTTCTGTGTATCCCATAACTTTACAGTTTTGTCCACACTTCCGGTTGCGAGGATTTTTTTATCTGGTGAGAACGCCAATGTCAAGATATTCTTGTCTCTACCATCTCCATGTCCCGTTAGGGTTGCGTATTGGCTGTTTGTTATTGTATCCCACAACTGAATTTTTCCTACTTGGTTTGCAGCAGCAAGGCTACTGCCATCTCGAGAAAATATAATAACATTATTGCCTGAAACAACGAAACTTGCTTCTGATAATTGTCTACCCGTGTCTATATTCCAGTAGGCAACTTTACGTAACCCGTTTATACCGATAAGTGTCCTGTCATAGAATGTTAATGCAGATAGAGTACTGGGATGCTGGGTTAATGTGATAGTTGAGAGTTTGCTTTTAGTTTTTATGTCCCAAATTTGGATTATAGGATTATTATATCCTCCACTTGCGAGCATATTTCCATCAGGTGAGAAAGCAAGTGCATTCACATGTCCAGTGTGTCCTGTGAACAGTCCTGTCTCTTTTCCATCAGGAACATCGTATAGCCACAAACCGACATCTGTGCCTACAGCGAGGTGCGTGCCATCAGGTGAAAACCGCATAATATTTATACCGCCTTTTCCGAGCCGTGCGATTGCGCCTTCAGGAAGACCGGCTTGTGTGTTGTCTTGTGCGAAACTGGTTGAGAGCAGTGTGACTGTGAGTAGCATAATTGTGAAGGATATGATTTTGGTTTTCATGTTTAATTTCCTCCGTTTTCTTTTGCTTTGGTAACTATTTTTTCCCAGTCCCACAGCAGAACTGTCCCGTCATCGCTGCCACTTGCAAGAATTTTGCCATCGTGTGAAAACACAAGCGCTTCTACTGGTTCAGTATGCCCAGATAAGATTCCAAGGCTATTCCCTGTTTCCGCATCCCATAATTTAATCGGAATGTCCCAAACACCCATCGCCGATCCAATAAGGGTAGCTCCATCAGGAGAGAACGTCAACACACTTCTAAATGCCTGCAAATTACCAGGTATTACTGTAGGTTTGTCTTTTGATTCATTTTGAAATTTCCACAGATAGATACCTTCTTTACCTATTATTGCGAGGATTGAACTGTCGGGTGAAAATGTTATTGAATTGGTTTTCTCGGCTGATAATATAATAGGTTCGTTGTTGGGTGCTTCTACATTCCACACTTTTGTCTTCCCAGAAGCTTCGCTGTTAGCAATCCATTTTCCGTCAGGAGAGAACACCGGAAATGACCAAGGTGACCATCTTGCGTTAAGTCTAAATAGTTCAACACCAGTATCAATGTGCCATGCTTGAATTTCTCCATGAACCCTTACTGCAATGACATTGTGAGTAGGAGAGAAAAAGACGGTTGATACATTTTGGCCACCAGTTTGCCACGGTCCAGGAATTTCATCACCTGTCTCAATTTTCCATAATTGAAGGGGAGTTCCACCCTGAAATCTACCATGGTGACCGAAACCACCAGGGTTGAATGCAATTAAACCATTCCTGCCTCTTCTTGCATAAAGTGTTGCATCCGTTGAAAGCATTGATGTATCCGTAGAATCACATTGTCCTTTAGTGAAGGTATGCAGTTCACGTCGAGTCTTGAGGCTCCATACGTGCACAATTCCGTTTAATGCTGCACTTGTCAGTGTTGTATTGTCTTCAGAAAAAGCGATTGTTTTCACCGATTCTATATGTCCGTTTGTAAATGTAGTGAGTTCTTTCCCGTTGATAGGATTCCAGAATCGGATTGTGCCATCTGCACTGCCACTTGCCAAACATCCACTATAACGAGTTCCACCGTACGGTGCAAAGGTTAAGGCATTGATGGTATTTTTATGGCCAGTAATGGTAGTACGTGCTTTTCGTGTTTCCACATCCCAAAGTTTAATTATCTTATTTGCATCTCCACTGGCAAGAATACTACCATCTTCGGAGAATGCCATAGCAGTCACCCATCCAAGATGTCCGTGGAGCGTGCCAAGTTCGGTGTGGTTCTGTGTATCCCACAACTTCACAGTTTTATCTTCACTCCCACTTGCGAGTATTTTGCCATCTGGTGAAAATGCCAATGCTTGAATTTCTGAATCATCACCATCTCCATGCCCCTTGAGAGTCCCTTGTTGGCTACTTGTCGTTGTATCCCAAAGGTGGATTTTTCCATTTCGGTCTGCAATGGCAAGGTTACTGCCATCTTGAGAAAAGGTAACCACATCGAATGAGTTGTCTAAACTTGATTGCAATAATTTGTTCCCTGTGTCTACCTGCCAATAACTAATGTCATCACGTCCATCTATGCTGATAAGGGTTCTCCCATAAAATGTTAACGCATCTAATGAATTGGAACTTCTCGTTAGCGCAAGGGTTGAGAGTTTGCTTTTAGTTTCCATGTCCCAAATTTGGATGATGGGGCTGTTAAATCCACCACTTGCGAGCATATTCTCTTCATGTGAGAAAGCGAGAGCATTGACTTGTCCAGTATGTTCCGTAAACAATGCCGTTTCTTTTGCATCAGGGACATCGTATAGCCACAAGGCAACATCTGTTCCTACCGCGAGATGTGTGCCATCGGGTGAAAACCGCATGATATTAATGCCGCCTTTGCCAAGCCGTGCGATTGCGCCTTCAGGTAATTCTATTTGTGTATTGTCTTGAGCAAAATTGGTTAAAATCGGAACAAAACTCAGAACTAAAATTGAGAAAAACGTATACATCCTATTCATTTGTCTCTCTTTATAAATATGGGAACATGTGTTAAACATTGAATGGGTGAATACAATTAGTATCAGACAAAAAACTTGAAAAAAAACAGGATTTGTGTAATACTTATAGTATATACTAAACCCCTATTACTTTCCACCCCAAAAATTTGAGACGTTCGTAAAAAATTAGGAGAATGTATATGGTTGAACATATTGTCTTACTCAAGTTGAAGTCGGATGTCACCTCAGAACAATTGGATGCCTTGCCTGATGTCTTATTAGAAATGGTTGATGAAATACTTGGCATTGAATCTATTACTGCTGGTACTAACAACAGTCCCGAAGGTAAGAGTCAGGGATATGCCTACGGATTTATAGTGCGATTTACAGATGAAGCGGCGCGAGACGCATATCTGCCGCATCCGTTTCACCAAAAAGTAGCGGGAGAACACATTCGTCCACTTGTTGAGGACGTTCTTGTCTTTGATTATTCAGTTTAATATTAAGTGATTCTTTGTTGTATCAATTGCAACTAAACTAATGTTGTGTCTATCAAAATTTTATGGGTAGAGGTCGCGATTCGGAGATCGCTCCTACTGAAGATGGGTCTGTCTTTGTGAATCAACGCCAAATGCGCTTGGCAGAATATGCTGAATCAACGCCAAATGCGCCAAATCAAGAAATCAAGAAATCAACGGTATGAATGCGCGTATGGCATTCCCCGGGTATGAACGCCTGTAGGCGTTCCCCGGGTATGAATGCCTTTTGGCATTCCCCGTATGGTATTTGGCGGGTATTCTGCATGATTTGGTGGGAGGGAATTCTGATTCCCTACTATTGTTGATACCTGCAATTTTAGGATGGACGCTCCATTAAAATAGATTTGATAAATTCTTTGGAGGTAATATATGAGTTGGAACATTGTCGTCGTTGTTTCAGATACACTTCGGACAGCATATTTAAGCCCTTATGGTAACGATTGGGTTCACACACCGAATTTGCAGCGTTTTGCCGAAGAGGGTGTGAGTTTTACCAATGCCCACCCTGAATGCTTGCCCACAATCCCGACACGCCGTACACTACATACAGGTAGACGTGTCTATCCATTTAGCTCTTATAATCCTGTGCCGTGGGATAACGTCTATACGCCCGGTTGGCAACCGATGTCTTCGGATGAACCTGCAATAGCAGAGTCGCTTGTCCGAAATGGGTATCACACAGGTTTTTTCGCGGATGTGCCACACTATTTTGTGCCCGGAATGAACTTTACACGCGGATTCCAGCAATGGCAGTTTGTTAGAGGGCAAGCTGAGGACAGATACCGTGGCGGCGCACACGCTGATCCGACTCAAGTTGCCAGATACCGTGGTAATCCGAACAGGGTACGTTCTCATATTGTGAATGTTCAACCGGAACGTGAAGAAGAAAATTGGCCTACTGCGCGATTGTTCCGATCCGCAATTGAATTTGTGGAACACAACCACAACAATACCCCGTTTTACCTTTACGTTGATGGATTTACACCACACGAAACATGGGAAGCACCTATCCATTACTACGACCTTTACGGTAGCCGAGAAGATCGGGAACCGATCTGTCTGAATCTGCCCTACGGTTCGCTCAAAGATGAAGAACTTGAAAATCGTTTGCCAAGTGTTAGAGCAAACTACGCAGGTTTAGTTACGCTTGTAGATACGTGGTTTGGAAGATTAGTGGACACAATTGATCGGCTCGGACTACGCGACAACACACTAATTATTTTCCTCAGTGACCACGGTACAAACTTTGCAGAAAATCCTGATAAAGCGACTGGGAAACCTGCCAACTTCATGTATCCCGGCACAATGGATATTCCGCTCCTCGTCCGGCACCCATCAGGTGTTAACGCTGGTACAACGTGTGATGAATTTGTCTATACGCTTGATGTGCCTGCAACCGTCATGGCAGCAAGTCAAGTAGAACCTGCTGGTGAAATTCAGGGGCAGAGTCTACTCCCTCTCGTTGAAGGCAAAAATGGATTCACATCCCGTGAATATCTGACGTGTCGTTATGTTAATTCTGTTTGGTATAAAGACGCGAAGAGCTGGTATTTTTCAAGTGTTGATCTCAATAATGGCACACGTCTCTTTGACCTTGAAGCGGATCCGACGTGTCAGAATGACATTACAGATCAGGGCGCTGATCGGATTTCACTTGCACACGAACGCATTTTAGCCGATGCAGGTGGGCATCTACCGCACTATAAACGCCAAGGTAGAACGGATGCACTCGGTAGACCACAGTTCGCTGAAGCATAAGATAATGTTGGGGGTTGCACTTATAGGATATATCCTCTTGTTAGAGGGTTTTCAATCCCGATAAATCAATAAATCGGGATTAGAGGCCCTCCAACAATGGTGAATTATTAAAATAATTAGACACATCCCTTGTAGGAGCGATCTCCGAATCGCGACGGAACATAGCAATAGTCGGGAATCCAAATCAAGAAATCAACGGTATGAAGCGAATACGCCAAATCAACGGTATGAATGCCATATGGCATTCCCCGTATGGTATTCGCATGATTTAGGCGTTCCCCGGGTATGAATGCCTTGGCAGAATACGCGTATGGTATTCTGCATGATTCCCCGGAGTTCCCTTCTACAAGAGAAAATCCAGCAATTTTGCTTAAGTTGACAGTTATGGGTTTCGCTTCGCTCTACCCGACCTACGAACTGAATGTTAAGAGGCACAATGAATTGCGCGACTACAAACACGTTTTTTGTTAATGGAAAGTTATTATTCAAAAATGGTATTACTTAAAGGGAGATTAAGTTATGACACGTTTACATTTCAGAGAATCCCTTATTTTAATGTTTGTTGTTATGATAGTGCTTATATTTACTATTTCTTGGGACACAATGGCACAGGAAACTATGTCAAGTATTTCCGGTAAAGTAATAGATGAAAAAGGGGAGCCGGTTGCCGGTATAAAACTTGCCATTAAACCTGTTAAGCTGGGCACTCATGGGGAAACACCCGCGCGCAAACCTTTTTTATCTTGGTTGCGATCAATGACTGACGCCGAAGGGCGTTTCTCTTTTCTAAACACAGACCCTGTTTCGTCACAATTTACAATGTTCCCTGAACATGGGGCTGATTATGAACTTTTATCCATCACAATCGGAGACCTAACCTTCCATTCGATAGCGTTTCGGGGATCAATGCCTACTTCGTTTGGGAAATTGACCTTTGCCGTTGAAAAAGATGAACACCTTGAAAATGTTGTTGTGAACGTTACAACGCCTCGGACGAGGATTCGTGGACGAGTTCTGCTGCAGGATGGAACCCCACTTATGAATGAACAGGTATGGCTCGAAGTTAGTAGGTATCGTCGTTCCCCAGGTGGACGTGGAGGTGGCGGAGGTAGTTCTGGCTATGGTGTTTCTACTGATAACCAAGGATATTTTGTATCATATAATGCAGAAGCACCTGCTGAAAATACGGTGAAGATGACTTATAAAGGGATGGTCTTACAGTCAGAAAAGATAATCCTAAACGAAGGTGAACGTTACGATGACCTCGTGTTTGTCCTCAAAAACATTGATAAAATGAAAGCTCAAGAGGGAATTTGGTTAGTGAATCCTGATAATGGACACGGATATAAAAAAATTGGGTGTAATAGTTGGGAGGATGCCAAAGCAAAAGCCGCTGCTGTAAACGCACATCTTGTCGCGATTAACGACGAAGCAGAACAAAAATGGTTGGAAGGGCTTTTTCCTGAAAAAGCGTTTTTTTGGATCGGGTTAAGCGTCCCTGAAAACGAGGCATCGTGGCAGTGGGATAATGGACAACCGCTCACCTATACAAATTGGAGAAAGTCTCCGAAACCTGATTTCACGGTTGTCAACGAAAGTAAAACTCCTTTTGCTATGGGATTCCTATCAAAGAAATGGATGGTAATCGGATCTAACAGTCCATTGTTGCATTCAGTGAAGCAGGCTATTCTCGAAAAAGAGGGATTAAACGTTCCTACGCCTCAAGTAGAAAAGTAATACAAATAGTTTATGATTGGTTCTTATTGCCTAACAACTGCTATTAGCGAACTCTAAGGAGGAATTCATTATGACTCTTTTACGTATCCGCAAAAATGCTTTTATAGTGCTAACATTACTTAGTGTTTTATTCTTTGTTGTCGCCAACAATAGTCCTGCTGAAGAAAATTCTTCAACGTTATCAGGACGCGTAATTACTGCAAATGGTGAACCCGTGGCAGAAACACCTATAGTAATCTTTCATGTCAAGATTAGAGACGTGGGAGGCATAGAAACTATTTACGATAAGACGCAGTATCCTTTTCTCCGGCAGCGACCATCCCCGCCGCCCAATATGCCAGCCCATGTCCGTCAACGTATGATGGGTAAAATGCCAACTGAACAAGAAGAACAAACTCGCCCACCGTTTATAAAAACTGTCACGGATGCAGAGGGACGTTTTACTTTTACAGGGATTGCCTCTGGATTGGCTCAAATCATGGTTTTGCATGCTAATCCACCGAAAAAGGAACCGCAACCGCCAGGTCGTGAACACCTCAGTTATACGCCGCCGCCAGCGATAAAATCTATTAAGTTCGGCAAGGTTGCTTTCTACCTGCATGATTTCTCTTACTCTCCTGAAACTGGTGGCGTTACATTTGCTATCAAACCTGGGGCGAAAATAGAAAACGTAGCAGTAATAATGGGAACTAATGCGAGAAATCAGCTTTTGATTCAGGGCAAGATCGTATTCAAGGATGGCACGCCGCTCGTAGACACATCCCTTAATGTTAACATAGGAATGTTGGATGAAAGTAAAATAAAAGGAAATGCTTTCAGTCGTCAGATGCAGACTGATACAAATGGAGACTTTAGACTCTCCGTGTTCGCACCCGGAATTTACACTCTGTCAATTGAACATCTTGGACTCTCGTCTATTTCAGATATGTTTATCCTCAAAGAAGAAGGGCAGTATGAAGGTTTGGTTATGACACTTAATGGTAATCCATCTGAATTGGGAGTCGCGCTTCCAGAAAACGAAGACACAGAGATGAATCGTTATCGTTACGAACCGGATATTCCTAAAGTCTGGATCGTTAATCCTGAAAATGGTCATGCATACAGGGCAGTTCGGTGTGACAGTCGGGAGGACGCACAAACTAAGGCAGATGCCGAAGAGGCACATCTCGTTACGATTACCAATGAGCATGAACAGGTATGGCTTGAGGTTGCTTTTGGAAATCAACCGTATTGGATTGGTCTAACTTATGCTACCTTTGGAAGTAAATGGCAATGGGATACAGGCGAACCTCTCGAATATACCAATTGGACTTTGGCAGAGAATGGTGACGACTTTTTCCTACGCGGTGCGCGTGGCATTCCAGGTATGGAAAAACATTTCGCAATAATGTCAGGCGAAGGACAGTGGAAGGCAGTTGATATGCAGGGCAGATCTCGAGAAAGGACGCGTATGGCAGTCATAGAAAAGGACGGTATGCGCGCAAAGAAATTGGATGTTGAGGAATAGACCAAATTTCTTGTTCGCATGATTGCTTAGTCCTAATTATTGCTGAACTTACTCTCTGGCCAAGTTATGTTAAACTTACTTGCTATGCTTGATGAAGAATAAAAATAAGGCCTTCGTATGGAAACTCACTATTCTCAACTCAGCCATCACCTATATATCCATCACGGACATGTAAACACCGGTATACTCTATGATGGAAACAGCGCACTCCTTATTGATCCAAGTGGGACATCTTTGCGAAAAACACTGTCTGAATTGGGAATTACCCAAGTAGAGCATATTCTTTTTACACATCACCATCGTGATAATACATCAGGATTCACATTTTCAGAGAATGTTCGTGTCGGCGTTCCAACGGCTGAAGCGCAATGGTTTTCCGAGGTAGATACATTTTGGAACGATTCAAAATACAGATGGCATCTTTACAACTGCCACCCGCACAATCTCATGCTTGCGAATTCTATCCATGTGACAGATACTTACGCTGACGGCGCGCAGATTGTGTGGGGACCTGCATCCATAAAAGTACTTGAAACACCCGGACATACGGATGGCAGTGTCACCTATCTTATTGATGTTGACGACAAACGTTTCGCGTTCACCGGTGATCTCATTTACGATGAAGGCAAAATATGGGAGCTCTATAGCCTGCAAAAGGGACAGCAAACTACTGATTATCACGGATTTTTGGGGGCGCGAGATGAATTGCGAGAAAGTCTTGAAAAGGTTCGCCAGTCATCGCCAACGGCACTTGTTCCGACACACGGAGTCGTTATGAAAAATCCTGATGATGCAATTGAGAAACTTCTTGAGCAATTGGATTATTGTTATGATAAATATGTGTCAATCTCTGCCCTCCGCCACTATTTCCCGCAATTGTTTGCCGAATTTGAAGGACGCGATGACCACATGCCGATCCGAGAAGGTAAACCTCACCCTGATTTCTTACGTCACTTCGGCACGACTTGGTTGATTATCTCTGAAAATCGTGAAGCGTTTGTAATGGATTGCGGTTCACCGAGTGTCATCAAACAGATTCAGCAATTGCAAGCAGAGGGTGATATTGCTGAGGTGACGCAGTTTTGGGTAACACACTACCACGATGACCACGTTAATGCTATCCCCGAATTTCAGGAAACCTTTCCGTGTGAAACGGTAACCGATACGATTGTTGCCAAAGTAATCGCAAATCCAAAGGCTTTTCGCCTGCCATGTATTTCTCCTGCTGTTACACGCGTAGATCGGATTACGCAGGACGGCGATTCATGGCAGTGGAATGAATTCAAGATGACTGCATACCATTTTCCCGGACAGACCTATTACCATGGTGGCTTGCTCGTTGAGGGGTGCGGTGTCCGAATGTTTTTTGCTGGCGATTCGTTTACGATGGCAGGTATTGACGACTACTGCTCTGGCAATCGGAATCTGCTTGGCAAAGATGTCGGTTACGAAAATTGTCTGCGGCGTATCCAGCAACTTAAACCTACACACATTTTCAACTGCCATGTTGATCCTGCGTTTGATTTCACCGATAAAGAGATAGACTTTATGTTAGATACCCTTGCTGAACGCGAAAAATGTTATACCGATCTTTTTCCTTGGGATCACGCAAACTACGGCATGGATGATCAGTGGGTACGATGTTATCCTTATGAGCAGGAAGTAGTACATGGTGAAACGGCAGCGTTGCAGCTTGAGATAACAAATCATTCACTTGAGCCTTGCACGGCAATTGCACAACCGATTCTTCCTAAGTCGTGGGCTATTGAGGTTGACTCATCAGAAACAACTATTCCTCCAAAAACTGATGGATATATTGAGTTTTCTATTCCGATTCCTCGGAGTTGTGAAGTATTAGGAAGAGTTGTCATCCCTGTTGAAATTACCTACAACGACAGACCGTTGGGACAATTTCGTGAAGCGATCTTTGTTCTTACAGGAGGTTAAATACAGTGCTAAACCTATCACATCCAACAGTTGACATAGCTATTACATGCAGCAATTTTGAAGAGTCATTAGACTTTTACCACAACAAATTGGGGTTTGAGATTGTGATGGATTTGGAGATTCCGGTGGCACTTGCAAGAGATGTTGGGCTTGCACCGACAGGATTTCGACAGGTCCGTCTTAAAGCAGGCAACACGCTTATCAAACTGATGGATATTAAAGATCCGCCGCCAAAACCGACAGATGAATTTTCTGCAGGTGTCCGTTGGCTTACCTTTTTTGTTGCGGATATGCAGAAAACGGTGGAAGATTTGAAACAGAACGGTGTTGAATTCCTATCTGAACCGATAAGTGCACCTGATGCAGCAGGTGTCGTGTGTGCAAAAGACCCTGATGGCATTCTAATTGAACTTGTGCAGATATGAGAGGTATTATGAAGACGTTAACAGATTCTCAAATTGATGACTTTAATGAAAACGGGTATCTACTTGTTGAAGGCGCGCTCACTTCTGAAGATTTAAACCCGTTAATATCGGAGTTTGAAAAGATTGTAGACGCGGGTGCATCACAACTTTATGCAGATGGAGAAATAGACTCTGAATTCAAAACTGAAGGCTTTGATACGCGCTTAGCAAAAATCACAGAACAATCTCCGACAGTGTTCCAAAAGGTGTTTAGTGGTGCACACACCGGACCAGCGCTCTTTGATCTTTTGGTTAATCCGAAACTGCTTGACATTGCAGAGGCACTTGTCGGACCGGAGATTATGTGTCACCCCGCCTATCGTGTGCGTCCGAAACTACCAGAGCATGACCGAACCTTAGTGCCGTGGCATCAAGATGCAGGCTATATGGAGCCGAAATGCGATTCAGTTTTACAACTCACAATCTGGATTCCTTTGATTGATGCTACCGTCGAAAACGGCTGTCTTGAAGTCATTCCGCATGCACATCGTGATGGTGTATTCCTACATCGTCTCTCAGAACGTTTTTATCTTGAAATACCGGATGATGCCTTACCCGAAGTAGAACCGGTTGTTATCCCCGTGAAGTTTGGCAGCGTTCTGCTATTTACCAATCTGACACCGCACCGATCCATTCCAAATGTCAGCAATCAGGTACGATGGAGCGTTGATTCACGGTATCAGGACGCTGCCAAACCGTCTGGCTATCAACCGGAAGCAGGTTTTCTGGCAAGAAGCAAACTAAATTCTGATGATGTTATTACCACGCCAGAAGAATTCAAACGGATTCGCGATGAACATCAACCCGGTCCAGGGCCAAATCGGTGGGCAAAAAAGGAGTAAAATGACACGCAATTTCAAATTCTTATCTCCATTTTTCATCGTCCTTGTCCTACTGATGAGCGGTGCCAAACCGACAACCGAAGCGCCGAAACCGAAAGACGTTGAACTCCACGGCAAAATCGTTTGTTTAGCGGAAGAGATGCACACGCTCTATAAAGTTGAACTCTCTGGAGAACATGATCATCTATATGGGATTAAAACAAAGGATGGAAAATATAACACGCTGCTACGTACATCGTTATCTGAGGCGCTGTTTGTTGATGAAAGACTGCATGAGAAAGATTTGATTATCAACGGTCGTATCTTCCTGAATACACAATTGCTGGAGGTAACCCGCATTAGCTCCGTCCGCGATGGTGTTGTCCATGAACTTTACTACTACTGCGATACGTGCTACATCCGCGCTGTTGCACCGGGAAATTGTGATTGTTGTCAGGCACCAGTAGTTTTGATAGAAAAACCCTTAAATATTGATTCTTTGATACCTTCCCCTTGATTCATTTGCATCCTGCCAAAAGCCCATGTTATAATAACCAAGAGTTGTTGTATAGTGTATTAAGTTGTGGTATTCTCTACCACCCATCGCTATCCACGGCTTTTAAAATAGTAACCTATTGCTTTGTCAACATATTATTATAGGTCGCGATTCGGAGATCGCTCCTACAGATGGACTGCTAATGGTGATTTCCGACCCTTACAAACCCATCAATTAGCACTTGACTAAGCACTATGAACTATACTCTCGTTCTAATGAGATATAGACGAGTAAATTAAAGATTCACTATAAAAAACGAACCTTTTTTTACATAATCCGTCAAAAGTAACAAACACTAAAATTAAAACATAAAACACACAAAACAGATAAATAAAATAGGAGAACACCATGAAAACTCAAATTCGCGAGAAAAATGGTATCACGATTTTGGAACCCAATGGAAAAATAATGGGAAACTCCGTATCAGAATTCAAGAAAACTATCTCGCCTCAGATAGAGACTTCTAATAAACCACGTATCCTCATCAATCTTGAGCATGTTGATAAGATGGACAGTTCAGGGCTTGGTGTCCTTATCGGCGCGTATGCTGCTGCGACACAGAAGCAAGGTCGTATAGGGATTATCCATGTTGGAAAAAATATCAAAAACCTGATTGTTATTAGCAAACTTGTGAGGCTCTTTGAACATTTTGACACTGAGGAAGCTGCTGTCTCTGCACTGGCAGCTTGATAGACCTATCCCTATTTGGAGCGTCCATAGTTGCTATGTGACGCTCCAAACATTTTTGGACTCAGCACATTTTTTATTTGTATGTGTCGCTACCCCTTCCAGTTATCCCACCGAACCCTCCTCACAAAAACTATATCTTCTGTCTGTAGGACGGACATCAACTTAAGCACATAATTCTGGTTTATCTCTTGTTGGAGAGAAACCTTGTAAGCCCGATTTATATGTACAGCAGTCAATTTATCTTATGGTGAGCAAGCTATCCCAATTATCCCGAACAGCATTCAGTTTTCAGTTTTTCTTAACATTTTAGCATGGTCGCGACCAGGAGGTTGCTCCTACAGGAAGAAATTTTGACAGAAGATCGGAACTACTGGATAATTAAATGGGTTTGTGATTTTAGAAATGTGACAAAAAATTCTGGATAATGTGATATAATGTGATAGAAGTTGAGTTATCGCAGTGATCATGTTTATCGAGTTCGCCGAAGTCTAAAGGAGGAAGCATGGAAAAACGCCCAAAAATTGCTGCAATTGCCACAATATACCACAAATACGCACACGCGCAGCACATCGTTGATCGGTTCTTGGAAGGATACGGGTGGAATAGTCGGCACCATTATCCACCGATGGACCTTGTTTCGCTATACGTTGAACAGGTTAAGGATAACGACCTAAGTAAAGATAGATTAGAACGTTTTCCTACAGTGAAGGGATATCCGACAATCGCTGAGGCGTTGACACTCGGCGGCGAAGAATTGGCTGTTGATGGTGTGCTACTCATTGGAGAACACGGCGAATATCCTTCTAACGAAAAGGGGCAACGTTTGTATCCACGTTATGAACATTTCAAGCAGATGGTTGAGGTGTTCGAACAGAGCGGACGCGGTGTGCCTATCTTCAACGATAAACACCTTTCATGGAATTGGGAGTGGGCGCGTGAGATGTACGACATCTCTCAAGATATGGATTTTGCTTTTATGGCAGGGTCATCGTTGCCTGTTACGTGGCGCACACCTTCAATTGACATGCCGCTCGGAACATCTGTGTCAGAAGCGGTTTGTGTCGCTTACGGTGGCGTGGATAGTTACGATTTCCACGCTTTAGAAACATTGCAGTGTATGGTAGAACGGCGCGAAGGTGGTGAAAGTGGTGTGAAATGGTTACAGGCATACCGCGGCGATGCTTTCTGGCAAGCGCATCATGCCGAACTATGGTCAAGGCAACTCTTTGAATCCGCGCTGTGTCGGAGTCATACGCTTACACCATCGCGCCCAGGATTTAACAATCCGTTTCCAACATTAGACGAAATCAAGGAGATTGTAAAAGACCCTATAGCGTATCAGTATGAACATCAGGATGGGCTTAAGTCTACCATGATTTTAATGAACGGCTTGGTGCAGGATTTTAACTTCGCAGCTTATATTGGATCGGATAACGAGATTCTTTCAACACAGATGTATCTCCCGATGCCACCCGCACGGACAACGTTAGCAAACTTCTTCTCACCGCTGGTGAACAACATTGAGCAAATGTTTTTGACGGGTGAAGCAACCTATCCGGTGGAGCGCACACTCTTGACAACAGGACTTGTTGCGGCAGGCGTGGACAGCCTATTTGCTGATGGTGCGAAACAAGAGACACCGCATTTAGACATCGCCTATCAAGCCACTGAGGGATCAACTTTCTGGAGGACATAAAGATATGAAACGAATTGCAGTTATTACAACAATCTATCGTTACCTTACACATGCACAACATTTTGCAGATCGTTTTCTTGTCGGTTATCCAAAAGAAGGCAGATGGCATCGTCCGGATATGAAAGTCGTTTCTCTCTATGTTGATCAGAAACCAGAAGGTGAACAGAGCGAAGACCGTGCCAGAGAATTCGGGTTTTCTGTTTATCCTACCATTGCTGAAGCACTCCGATGTGGCGGTAATGAACTTGCTGTGGATGCTGTGCTTTTGATTGGAGAACACGGAGATTATCCACATAATGAGATGAGTCAGGTGCTTTATCCGCGTTATGAATTTTTCAAGGAGTGCGTCAAGGTTTTTGAAGAAGATGGTCGTGCAGTGCCTATCTTCAATGATAAGCATCTCTCCTATAGTTTTGAGAAAGCGAAGGAGATGGTGGACGATGGATATCGTCTCGGTTTTGGCGTGCTTGCGGGGTCATCATTGCCTGTTACGTGGCGTTTACCCGATGTTGAACTGCCGTTGGAGTGTGAAATAGAAGAGGCGTTGATGGTAGGCGTTGGCGGTTCAGACCCAATGGATTATCACGCTTTAGAGGCAATGCAATGTATGGTGGAACGCAGAGAAGGCGGCGAAACAGGTGTTGCTGCTGTCCAACTTATTGATGGTGATGCGGTCTGGCAAGCCGGTGAAGAGGGACGTTGGTCTCTTGAATTGTTGGAGGCGGCATTTTCCCGTAGCGATACACCGTGCGGTTTAACGGATGAAGATGGTAGAACACAAGATATGATTGGCAATGGAGAACTAAAAAGACTCGTCCAAAATCCTTCAGCCTATTTCATTGAATATAACAATGGATTGAAAGCAACACTTCTGATGCTTAACGGTGCTGTACGGGATTACTGCTTTGCTGCAAAACTTAAGGATGAACCGATTCCAGTTTCAACGCAGTTTTTCTTAACCCCGACCCCAAATGTTACTTATTCGGCGTGCCTTATCGCCAAGATTGAGGAACTTTTTGAGACGGGTATCGCACCGTATCCTGCGGAACGCACCTTGTTGGTGAGTGGGACATTGGAGAGTTGTTTGACTTCCCGCCATCAAGGACATGTGCGTTTAGAAACACCACATCTTAATGTTGAATACCGCGCACCTGCGGAATCACAGTATGCGCGGCGTTGATTTACAGCAAGCGAGTTATACTGGGTTGGAATGAATTATAATCCTTGCTTTGGTTTAGGCATGTCCTTGACGTATTGCACAAAAACAAGAACAAAATCATAATGATAATTATTTCCTAATCAACATCTTACGCGTAGCAGAAAATTGCCCAGCCGACAACGTATAGAAATACATACCACTTGCCACAGGTTCACCGAGCGCGTTTTTCCCATTCCAATACGCCGCACGGCTGCGATGCTGATACATGCCGACAGGTTGATGCCCTAACCCCAACGTCCGAACCAACTTACCATCCGCAGTATAAATTGTTATTTTGACAGCCGCAGGGGTTGCTAACTGATAAGGTATCCACGTTTCGGGATTGAACGGGTTCGGATAGTTCGCAAGCAACGTCGTCTCTTTCGGTGTGAGTGCCTTTAACAGACTTTCCAACACGAGAATACCGCTTTGAAAATCGGGATCGGATAAGTTGAGCGCTCGCGCTTCTTTTAGCCATGCTGCTATATCTCCTCTTGTAGGCGTGACTTCCTGGTCGTGAAACCGTATTTTTCTTGTCCGAGCAGCCTCCTGGTTATGAAACTGTAATACAGGCGCAGCCATATCTGCATCTCCGATAGCCGCCGCAACGAGCGTCAAATCAACGATATTGACGACACCATCCCTATTGATATCCGCGTCGTTTTTACCCGTTTTGCCAAAGTTAGCCGCAATAGATACCAAGTCAAGAATGTTCACAACGCCATCTTTATTCACATCTTTGGGCAGGAACATCGGTTCAGTAATCTCTGTAGAGGCGATGATTTTTGGTGATATGCTATTGCCCGCGCTGTCCGTGAGTATCACATCGGATAAGCGCACGGTAGAGGATTTCGTAGCAATAACCTCAAACGTAATCGTGGCAAGCGTGCCATCCGCATTGCTTTCCTCTCCGAAAGTTGTTGCCGCAAGCATCACCCGATCACCTTCAACAACCGGCGGCATAACATAAGCGGCGGCAGGCAGATAATCACCGTTGCTGCTTTCAACAAAGCGGAGCGCGGTGCTGTCAAAATGCACAGTCGCTTGATACCCCGCCACATTTTGACCCGCAGCGATATTGAGCGATAACGTGAGCTGCTCACCGACAATAGGCGATTCTACGCTAACAGGTGAAAAACCGACCGTTGTATTTGATGGCAGGGGAGCGTTGAGGTCCCACAAGAGGATTGTTCCATCACCATTGCCACTCGCCACTGTGCTGCCATCTGGACTGAACGCGATGGTATAAGCCGTATGTATATTTCCTGTGAATGTGCGTAACAGCGCGTCACTTGCGACATCCCATAAACGGACAGTGCTGTCATCACTGCCGCTTGCCAGCACATCCGCATCTGGACTGAACGCGATACTATTAACATAATCCGTATGTCCTGTGAGTGTTTTTATCTGCATGCCACTTGCGACATCCCACAAACGGATAGTGTCTTCCCGACTGCCGCTTGCGAGTATCCTCCCGTCCGGACTAAACGCAAAACTATAAGCATTATCCGCCTGTTTTGTTAGCACACGTAGATATTCGCCAGTTTGGACATGCCACAAACGGATCGTTTTGTCATAACTGCTACTTGCCAGCATATTCCCATGCGGACTGAATGCTATCTTGATAACCGGTTTCGTATGCTCTGTGGGGTGGAACTCAGGCCTATTCCCAGCGAAAAGCGACGCTTTATACGCTGCTATCTTGTGTCGTTCCGAACCTGTTTCCACATCAAACAGATAGATATTGGAATCTCTTAGATAAGGCATAGGGTTATAGTCCCCAACGGTTGCTACACACGCCACCGTCTTGCCATCCGGACTGAAAGCGACGCTTTCAACATTGCCCGAAATGTTTATGAGCGTGCGCGGCTCCGTGCTTGTGTCTGTATCCCATAAACGCACCGTGCCGTCATAACTGCCACTTGCGATTGTGCTGCCATCTGGGCTGAATACCACACTGCTGACATGAGCCGTATGCCCTACGAAGACGTGCTGTTTCGTGCCTGTGTTCACATGCCACAACTGCATGACTTTGTTCCAACCGCTGCTCACGAGTGTGTTCCCGTCCGGACTGAATGCGATGCTTTCAACGTGGTCTATATGTCCTGTGATAGTGTGCCGTTCCCAGCCAACCCGGCCATTCCCAGTGATGTCATTCCATAAATGGATCGTTCCGTCACTGCTCCTACTTGCCAATGTGTAGCTATCTTGACCGAATACGACAGTCCTAATAGAATCCGTATGTCCGCTGAGTAAACCCCGTGAAGTGCCGTTAAATACATTTGTCAGCCAAATGTTGTTGTCCCGACCCCCACTCGCTAATGTTTTGCCATCCGGACTAAAGGTGACGGCATAGACACTGTCCGCATGCTTTGTGAAGGAACGACGTTGACGACCTGTCTCCACATCCCACAAACGGAAGGTATTGTCAGAACTCCCACTTGCGATGAGCTGCCCGTCCGGATGAAATGCAAGGCTACTGACACCTTCTGTATGCCCTTCGAACCTTTGCGTTTGCTCAAAACCACCTGTCTCCACATCCCACAGCCTGAAGAATTTGTCACGAGCACCACTCGCTGCTAATGTTTTGCCATCCGGACTAAACACAACGCTTGTGATCTGGGATCCAATTTCCCAGAGTCTGTGTAGTTGTCTACCGCTTGCTACGTCCCACACACGGACGGTCGTGCCAACACTCCCGCTTGCGATTGTTTTGCCATCCGGACTAAAGGCGAGGCAAGTGATTGGCCACAAATGCCCTGTGAACGTACGTATTTGCCTGCGACTCTTCACATCCCACAAACGAACGGTCCTATTTTCAATACTCCAATAGTTGATGGTGCTATCAAAACTGTCACTTGCGAGCATACTTCCATCAGGGCTAAACGCTATGTTACGCACCTCAAACCTATTTGCTGGAAATAAGTCAAGTTCTTCGCCTGTTTGTGCATCATATATCCAAATGCCTATACCGCTTGCCACCGCGAGCTTCGTACCATCCGGGGAATACGCGATTTCATTTGCTGTGCCTTTGCCGAGCCGCATCTTCGCGCCTTCGGGTAGATGCCATTGCGGTGAATCTTGGGCAAAGCTAAGGGGCGCAAATGTAAGTGTAATCAAAAGGAAATATAATATTTTTTTCATCTGTGTAGGCTCCTTTTGTATGGGAATATGTAAAAAAAGGAGCAATTTATATGCCAACGCCCAAACCGATAATATGCCGATTTGCTGCACAAAAATGTGCATTTTCTGTTTGACAGGCACAATATGGGGCATGGTAAAAGTAATATGTTGATTGAATTCTGGATTATAGAACTAAACGGATTGCATTGTGTAAGCAAGAGTAAAATGAAACGAAGGAAATTGGGAAAAGGTAAAAATTAGATGACATAAACTCTAAAATTTTGGTATAATTCACAAATGAAGTATATATAAGTATTTAAAAAAGCAAATGATTGTTAACCCAAAGGATCGTAAAATGAAATTCAAACGCGAAGAAATTTTAGCACAACTACGGAAGAATATTGACTCAGGTAAACCGATCATCGGAGCAGGTGCGGGGACCGGTATCTCTGCCAAATGTGAAGAAGCTGGCGGCATTGACTTGATAATCATATATAATTCGGGCAGATTCCGAATGGCAGGAAGAGGTTCACTCGCAGGCATGATGCCTTACGGTGATGCAAACCAGATTGTCGTTGAAATGGCAAGTGAAGTGCTACCTGTTGTCCAAAATACGCCCGTACTTGCAGGTGTCTGCGGCACCGACCCGTTTCGGTTGATGGACATATTTTTAGGTCAAATAGACGCTATCGGATTTTCAGGAGTGCAGAACTTCCCAACTGTGGGGCTGATTGATGGCACATTCCGCCAACTGCTTGAAGAAACCGATATGGGATACGGTCCAGAAGTGGAGATGATTCGGACTGCACATCAGATGGGTTTGCTTACCACACCTTATGCGTTCAATGAAACAGAGGCAGAGCAGATGGCAGATGCTGGTGCGGATATCCTCGTTGCACACATGGGATTGACGACGAAAGGCTCTATCGGCGCAAAAACTGCTTTCACCCTTGGGGATGCAGCAAAACGCGTGCAAGCCATTCATGACGCTGCGAAGGGTGTTAATCCAGAAATTCTCGTAATCTGTCACGGTGGTCCCATCGCCGAACCTGAAGATGCTACTTATGTGTTGGAAAATACCAAAGGTGTTGTCGGATTTTATGGGGCATCAAGTGCTGAACGATTGCCGACTGAACGTGCGATTACGGCACAAATTGAGGCTTTTAAGAAAATACGGTTATAGAATTATCCTAAAAGTGTTGTTTTAAAGATATAGGATTTTCCAATATCTTAGCAAAGGAGATTGTAAGCTATGACTGATGAAGAAAAATTTAGATTTGATTTAACCGGTTTCCTCGTGCGTCCCGCTATTCTCAGCAAGGATGAAGTAGATGCCATCGTTGACCAACTGCATCGGATTCGGCATAACCCAGAATCTTTACCGCCAGGACACCGCGCTGTTCCGGGGGGTGCTTCAAGTGTGCTTATAGATCATCCGAAGGTGATTGAGGTATTGCACCAAATCATTGGACCTGATGTTCGAATGGAGAGCACCTTTTTTGTGTGGCGTGAGAAGGGACAGGAACACGGGGGGCTCCACGGTGGCGGTCCTCGTCAGGGAGACCCAATCTTTGGGTATCGTGTAAATAATGGTAGGATTCATGCCGGTATGGTGCGCGTTGTCTTTGAACTCACGGATATTTCTAAAGACGATGGTGCTACCCATTTCATCGCTGGAAGCCACAAGTCAAACTTCCCAATGCATCCAGATCACATGTCGTTAGAAGAAGGAAAACGAAGTCCTTATTTAATGACTTATGAGTGTCCCGCTGGTAGTGCGATATTCTTTACGGAAAATCTCTGCCATGCTGGACCCGTGTGGCAACGTGAAACCCCGCGTATTGCAATTCTAAATGCTTATGCACATCTCGCAACGCACTGGCATCGTCTTCGCATTCCGCCAGAGGTGTTAAATGGGCTACCGCGAGAAAAGCAGGCATACTTCCGTGAACCGTGGATTGCCGATTTCCGGACAAGCCCCGCTACGCATAATACAATAGATCGTTTTATTGAAAAAGACGAACCACCGATTAACACGAATCATCAACCGTAATTGAAGGAGATATTTCCTTTTCGGTTTTCTCAACATTTTAGGGATGGTCGCGACCAGGAGGTCGCTCCTACAAAGAAATCGGGGTTACAAAACCCGCCTACAAGAGAAAAATGTCGCAGGAGGTCGCTCCTACAAGTGAAATTCGTGACAATTGAATGGTGGCAGTTCATAGGTAGATAATGGCACATATCAAATTACAAAATATAATAAAACGATTCGGCGATGTTGTCGCAGTAAAAGATTTCAACTTGGAAATTCAAGATAAGGAATTTGTTGTATTTTTGGGACCATCGGGCTGTGGGAAGACGACGACACTGCGATTGATCGCTGGGTTGGAACATCCTGAAGAAGGCGATATTCTGATTGATGGGCATCGTGTCAACGATTTGTCCCCAGCGGACCGGGATATCGCTTTTGTGTTTCAATTCTATGCGCTTTATCCACATCTGAGTGTATACGATAACATTGCATTTCCGCTTAAAGCGGTGAAGGTTGTAAAAGCAGAGATTGATGAACGGGTTAAAAAGGTCGCTGAGATTTTACAGATAACCGATATTTTAAATCGTAAACCGAGTGTGCTGAGTGGCGGTGAGATGCAGCGCGTTGCACTTGGACGCGCAATGGTCCGTCAACCGAAAGTCTACCTGCTTGATGAACCGATGGCGAATTTAGATGCGAAACTCCGAATTGATACGCGCGCAGAAATTAAACGTCTCCAACATGAAATCGGAGCCACCACTATTTTTGTGACACATGACCAAGTTGAAGCGATGTCTCTCGCTGACCGGATAGCAGTAATTCATCAAGGTGTACTTCAGCAAATCGGCACACCCCATGAGGTGTATAACAAACCGAAAAGCCTTTTTGTTGCTGGATTTATGGGTATGCCAGCCATGAATCTACTTGATGTTGAACTAACCTCTCATGAAGGCAAACCGGTGTTGCAACTAAGTCATACTGATGTGCGGTTAGAACTTTCCCCACAACAGCAGTCTCACCTAAACACTAATACTCAGCAAAACGATTGTGTCTTAGGCATCCGACCTGAGCATATTACTGCATCTAAAGAACCGATTGGACGCAAAATTGTTGCGGATGTTCATCTGATTGAACCTCTTGGTTCTGTCAATATCCTTGACTTAATGCTCGGAACACATCGGGATACACAAGAACCTATTCTTCTCCGAGTTAGAACACATCCTACATTTAATGCTGATATTGGAGAGACTATCTGGTTGGATTTTGATGACGATCAGATGCACCTATTTGAAAGAAAAACAGAACAAGCAATTTGGTGAATCTTTGATTTTTGATGGAAATAAACAGATATGAAAATACCGTGCCGTTTGGCAGCTTTCGATTTAGATGGAACACTACTGAATAGTGATCACGATTTATCACCTGAGAATTGTGAAGCACTTCAGCAACTCACAGCAAACGAAGTTCTTGTGGTCTTAGTATCTGGTAGGATGCACCGATCTATGCAGCCTATCAGCGATCAGATTGGATTGGAAAATCCAATTATTTCGTATAATGGAGCAATGGTGAAGCATGCAATTACTGGTGAGGTTTTTCACCACACTCCGGTTTCCGCAGACTATGCAATGGACATAGTTAACGATTGCATCAAACAGGATTTGCATCTCAATTTTTGCTTAAACGATGAACTGTTTGTTGCAGAAAGGAACGAATGGAGTGAACTGTATGAGTCCCGAACGGGCGTTCCTGCTACGCCTGTAGGTGATCTTCGGCAGTTAGCAGGCAAAACGCCAACAAAATTGCTTATCATTCAACCGCCAGACAAATTAGCACCGCTTTTGAGCAGTTTCAAATCACAATATGAAGGCAAACTATATGTAACGCAGACACAACCCGAGTATATCGAATTTATGAATCCAGATGTTACCAAAGGTCGTGCGCTGACAGCACTTGCCAAACGTTGCGAGATTCCAATAGAATCCGTTGTCGCTTTTGGTGATAGCTACAACGACGAAAGTTTGCTCAAAACAGCAGGATTTGGCATAGCGATGGAGAACGCCGTTGCTCCGATTAAAGCCTGTGCGGACCACATCACTGCGACCAACGATGAGAACGGTGTTGCCAAAGCGATCTGGGAGTTAATTCTTTAATACAGTGCCAAGGATTACTATTTGAATCCTTCTCCAAGAAACAACTACGAAGTTAACGAAGTTTATTAGATCTGCTATACGGAAAATCTGCCATTAACACGTAGGAATTCCCTTCCCGTTTTATAGACATTTTGACAGAGTTCATTGTAAATTCAAAATATTTTGCCAACACTTCGGTTAATTCAAACTGTAGTTTTTTCATCGAATCCTCGCTTACCTCAAACCGGTCTTGTGTGAGAATGAGTTGTAAACGCTGGGTAGCAACATTGCTTGATTTCGATTTACGAGTGAATAAACTTCTAAAATCCATAGTATCCTCTATTTATTTCTTGAAAACCAGTTTAATAAATTAGACATAAAGTTTTCTTCTCGCATTTCAGGGATGGGGACGCGTTGCCCAGTCATGCGCCGTGCGATTCGCATATATGCCTCTGCGCCGGGGGACCCATCATTATGCACAAGTGGAACACCACGATTTGTAGATGCGATAACACCAGTATCTTCAGGAACAACGCCAAGAAGATCAATATTAAGATGGTCCAGTACATCATTCTTACTGATCATATTGCCCTGTTTGACGAGTGCTGGCGACAATCTATTTAGTACAAGACTTATTGATTCAATACCTTGATTTTGTAAAAGTCCAATGATGCGATCTGCATCTCGGATGGCAGATACATCAGGGGTTGTAATGATGATGGCTTCCTCAGCACCTGCTGCTGCGTTGTGAAAACCTTGCTCTATCCCTGCTGGGGAGTCAACGAGCACAAAGTCGTATTCTTGTTTCAGTTCTTCACAAATTACCTGCATCTGTTCCGGTTTTATATCGTCTTTTCTATTTCGTTGTGAAGCAGCAAGTAACATCAAATCTTCAACCCGTCGGTCTTTTACAAGGGCTTTATCAAGATTACATCGTTTTTCAATTACATCCATAGACGTATAAACGACTCGACTCTCTAATCCCATTACGACATCAAGGTTTCGCAATCCAACGTCAGCATCTACCATCACGACCGTTCTACCGATCATCGCTAATGCGGTGCCAAGGTTTGCAGTTGACGTCGTTTTACCGACTCCCCCCTTTCCAGATGTAATCACGATAACTTTACCCATAGTCAACCCTCCTCCATTTAGAATTTAATAAATTCCTCCACGATGATAATATCCTCAGCACCGACGCGAGCGATTTCGGGGTATCCCCTCGGCTTTTGACCAACTGGTGGACGATTTACATAGGAACCGATTTGTAGTTGAAGTGGCACCAACTCCATCGCTATAATGACCGAGGAAAGTCTACCATTTGCACCTGCATGTGCGCTTCCACGTAAAGTACCGAGCACTATTATATCACCGGCAGCGACAACTTCCCCCCCGGGATTAACATCTCCATATACAATAACACTTCCTGTTAAACAAGATTTGGTCTGTCCTGATCGAATCATTTGGCGAACGACTTGAGCTTGTTCAAGATTAGAATGATTGTCCGTTGTCAAACTCGGGGAAATACTATGCGTTGCGGGGGCTGCCAAGATTGGAGATTCGTCTTTTTCATCAAGTACGTTAACGCCGCTGACAACAAGATTATATTTTTCTGTCAGGTGTGTTTCTAAATTATTCAGATCTTCGGATGTAAATATGGGCGGCGTCATATCAATATGAATAGAAGTCCCCGCTAACGGTTGATTCATTTCACCCAGCAACTCTTGAATAGCCGTTTCAATCTCAGGAAGCGAGACCTTCGGATTGATAATGAGATGCAAACCATCCTTATATCCTCTGAGTTTCACGATTGAATTTTCCATATTCACTACACACGAACTATCTATAGTAAAACTTACAATTAATGGGACACTTCTGTAGCGCAAACTGTTAGTTTGCGTCCCATCGGCACAAACTAATAGTTTGTGCTACACCTTCTATTGTCCGTTATGTTCCAAAACAGGTTTATCAAAGTTCACTATAATTTATGAGGCATTGCCTCATGGTGGAGTTAAAAAGTGCAAATTATGACAATGTATTATGAAACAGCACTTTCAACTTTAGCTAAGACGTACGGTCCTTCAGGGATCGCTGCTATCTGGACATCCTCCCCATAACGTACTAAAAATTCCTCAATACCTGCTTGTGGATTCTTTAACGGGTGTACAAACAGTTTTGATTTTTGTTGATACGGGATACCGTCTGTAAAAAAATAGATATCGGCTTTACGCGCGACCTTAGCCAATTCTTCCAATTGCCACTGATCAATAACAAAATTAGCTGGATTGTAAAGTCCTTGAACAAAGGCCGTCAGGTCATCAGTTTTAAAGAGCAGATCGGTGAAAGGTTTACTACCAATTCCCTCACTACACGCAGCTACAAGGAGAATACTACCACCCTGTTTAACGATTTCAACGGCAGTGAGCAAACCTTTTATCGCTTGGTAAAATGTAGTGTCCAAAGGATACCCAGCACTTGATACTACAACCGCATCAACAGGTTCTGATAGTGTGACTTTAGCGTTTTTCTCTACAAATTTTGCACCAGTGAGATGAGACTCAACAAGGTCTCCAGCAAAAACACCGGTAATCTGTCTCTGTTTGTCAATTGCGACATTAAGGCTAAAGTCTACACCTGCCATCAGCGCGATCTCAGTTGCTTCTATGTGAAACGGATTTCCATCCAAGATACCGACTGCAGATTTAGGGTGTTCCATTAGTTCAGGACCGTGCATCACCTTCATCGTTTCAATAGATGCAAGCCCTGGGCAGATTGCTTTCCTACCCCCAGAATATCCTGCCATCAAGTGAGGTTCAATCAACCCTGTTATAATCTTCAGATCTGCCGCGAGATACGTCTTATCAATGTAAATAGGTGTGCTTTTGCGCGTCTCACCTAAATGTGTGTGCGTCTCCGGCTTTTGAGAAAAATGGTTGACGATACGGTACGAGTTCATAATCGAATGACCGACCATTTCCTCAAGTTCTTTGCCTTCATTGGGCCGGTGAATCCCTGTCGCGATGAGGATTGTAATCTCATCACGCGACATTCCAGCCTGTTTAAGCGTTTCAAGTATTGGCGGTAGAATCACTTGATTAGGTACAGGACGAGTTATATCGGAAATTACAATACACGCTGAGTCTCGCCCCTTAGCAATTTCTGCTAAGGGCGGTGAAGCAATAGGCTGTGAAATAGCTTGCCAAACCGCTTTGTCAGCATCAGCTAATGGAACACTTGCTGCAGTTTCCAAAACTCCTGCCAAGTTTTCGTCAGGAATCTCTACTGCAACTGTGCCATGTCCGTATCTCATCTGGACTCGCATTATTGAATTTCCTTGAAATTAGTAACTGGTTAAATTGAAATAATTATGATACCGTGTTTGAATATATCGTGAAACTGCCAAAAATTGGATTGTGATTACAAATTCAGAGTGTAACATGCTTGGCATTAGATGTCAACTTTTTCATTCAAACTTAATCCAGAGGCATTCAATTTTCCAATAATTTCTTTTTTTATAAACCTCTTTTTGTAGGAGCGAACTCCATCTCGCGACAAAACATAATGATAGTCGGGAATCGGAGTTCCCTCCTACAATATAATTAAATACGAAAACTCTACAATTGAATGGCTCTGAAACTTAATCGTAACTGACTTGAATTTTTTTACACTGTATGTTAAAATTTATATGTTTCCAACAGAATCTACAAACTCGTGAGATGGAAATCTAAACCTAAACGGAGAATCAAACGGACATGCAACGCATAGAAGTTACTACAAAACCTAACGGTGCTGGTCGCAATTGGCTTGAAGTCGGTTCTTTTGAAGTTGATTCACTTGGGCGTAAACAGTGGGTCAAGAAAAACGTGCCACATCAAGAATCAAAACTCACTGTGGATAGACAGTATTCTGAACGTGGCGAAACGATTGATTGGATTGTACTTATCCCAGAAAACTACCCGCTTACGCTTATCAAAGTAACCTACGACCGTTTGAATCCAATGGACCTTGAAGTACTTTGGGAACCAGGGACATCTAACCAAACAGAGGATTCCCGTGAAATTAAAAAGAAACGTGCTTTTGAACTTGCTGCTGGAAACGAAGAGCTTATATCTCTAATGAAGGAACTTCTTACAGATTAACATTTGCGGACTGCCAAAGTGCAACAGAACTCTATCTCTCACCAACCGTAACGGTCTGGTCCCCACGGTTTTGTTATCAATTCCTGTTTTGCCATCACCATCGTTTTGCTTGGGACATCTTCGTATAAAATGACCCCTGGACCTACAACGCTATAAGAACCGATTCGTCTTCCCGGCATTATTATCGCATTGACTCCTGTGCGGCAATAATCTCCCATGTAAGTAGCGTTTGCACCGTAAGCTGGTATTTCGTAGCGTCCTTCTACTTGAATTGGTGTATCACGGTCATCAAACCGTAGTGTGCCACACACTGTGGCAGCCCCAATATCTGTTGCGCATCCAAAAACACCGGACATTTCACAGTAATGATACAGATAAACTTTGTCAAACATGACACCGGACATTTCTGCGCCGTGTCCTACGATGCAGCGATTTCCGATGGCACTGCCCTGAATATCGCAATAATCGCTAATACGACAATGCTCTCCGATGTATATGTTTCCATTTAAAATCGCGCCGTTTGTGATGTTATTATTTGCTCCGGCTATAAGTGTCCCATTCACAACGACACGCGGACCGATAACTGTGTTTTCTCCTAATATGACGTGACCACTAATTTCAGCTGCATCTGAAACTTTAGCACCTGCTGCTATGTGGTTTACATCAACCTGTTTTGTGAGGTAATCAACTAACCTGCGGTTTGCTTCTAAAACATGCCAAGGTTTATCAACATCAACAAAAAAGTCGGTTGTTTCGACTGCTAACACTTCTATTCCGTCATCAATCATGATTTGGAAAGATTGTGCAACTTCAGACTCAGGCGGTGGCATTCCGCCGACAGGGACTTGGGTAACGATTCCGGGGTTCCTTAGTAAATAAGGTTTGGCTGTTGCTTTAAAAGCATAGATTCCACATAGACGATGCGAACCCCCTCTCGGATGTCCATCAATACCTGATAAAGACCCGTTTTGGGTTTTAGCACAGAGCCAGTTACTCGCGTCTTCATCGTTAAGTGGTTGAATTAAGGCAGCTGCTTCTGCATTTTGACTTTTAAACTCTTTAAGAAGGTTACGATAATTTTCAGAGGTGGTTACAGTATCTCCATAAATTATGAGAAAATTTTCATCATTTAAGGTTTTTAACGCAGTCAAAACTGCATCTGCAGTGCCATCAAGAGAATGCTGGGTTAAAAATTTAACGTTTGGAATATCTGATATTGCACCACGGACCTGTTGTGCATAATGTCCTACCACAACAATGATTTGGTCTATTCCTATTTCAACGAGATTCTCTACTATTCGGCGAATTATCGGTTTATTTGCGACAGGGATTGTGCACTTTTGGCGAAATTCTCCATAAGGCCAAACTTTGCGTCCTAATCCTGCTGCTAAAACAATAGCGTTTTTCATAATTTTATTTGATAGTAGATTTTACAATTAATATTAATACCATTTCTAAAATATAATTTATCATTTTCGGTGGAGATTCTGTAGGAGCGCCCTCGAATCAACGCCAAATGCGCTTTTGGCATTTGGCGGGTCGCGACCGGGAGGTCGCTCCTACAGAGGATCTCTTCCAATTATATTCAATCCAATCAATTATATTCAATCCAATCAATTTCCGTAATGGAATGTTATTTATTAGAATTGGTATAACTTAATATTTTGTGTATTTAGTCGCGCTTCGGAGATCGCTCCTACAGAAGAGTATGAATATATTTTATAATTTCACTATATAATTCTATTTGATAGTAATATCCAACTTGTTCAATTCCATGTGTCGATTTATAAAATCTGCAAGGAACTTAACATCGGGTTTTGGTGTTTCTAAGTGTTTTTCATAAGGGACTACACCGATGACTGACACTTGTGTTAACCGCTCAACTTCTGCAGGATTAGTCTGTTCGGCAAGACCTGCTGTTTTTGGGTGAAACTGATTTAGAACAATTCCTGCTATCTGTAGGTCAAACTGTTTGGCAAACGCAACGGTTAGCACCGTATGATTTATAGTGCCTAAACCTGCGTTGGCAACGATTAGTATCGGTAATTCCAGTTGACTGATTAGATGTGCTACGAGAAAATCATCGTTAAGTGGCACCGCAATACCACCAACACCTTCTACTACCATAAAGTTATATTTCTGTTTCAATTTAGAAAATGCTGTTTTAATCGTTGATAAGTCTATTTGTTTACCTTCTAATCTCGCGGATACAGAAGGTGCTAAAGGATGGTAGAGTTGGATTGGGTTAATCGACGCAATCGTATCGTCTACTTGTGCAGCATGTTTTAGAAATTGGGCATCAGACGTATCACCTGTGCTGATAGGTTTCATCACACCAACATTAACTCTGGCACGTTTAAGTGACGCTGCGATACCAGCTGCAATTACTGTTTTTCCTATTTCTGTGTCTGTTCCCGTAATAAATATGCCGTTTACATAATTGTGTAGATTCACAAAATATTATCCGCAAATATTGTTAGTAATAAATCTTTGTGTGTTAACAAGTATATTAGATTGACGTTTAATGTTTGAAAGGTGTGATATAGTCTGCATTTTACATTGTAATTTAAAACTTTGACTTTGTCAAAATTATTTTTAGATTAAGAAGAAACAAAACATCCAGATGTATTCAATTTTCGCGTTTTTCTCAACATTAAAGACAGGGTCGCGACCAGGAGATCGCTGCTACAAGAAAAGTTTGAAGAAGAAGAAAACTATTGGAAATTGAATAATTCTGAATAAACCTAAATAAGGTTGTTTTTTTGACTTGAATATGGGAAAATAAAAATTAAGAATTTCTTTAAGGGGAAGTAATCATGAATTCAGAGAATCTGCGCTTGGCTTTATCAAAATCTAAGGATATTACACTTAATTTTCTTGGTCGTGTTTTATCAAATACACGGATGGAACCGATTCGTGATGAGGAAGGTATTAAAGGTGTTAAGGCATCTTGGGTAGGCGAACAAGGTGAAAGTAGTGTTGCGATAGATACCGACGAATGGAATGCTAATGTTAAAATGGAGGCAGACGAACCGCCTACCGTAGAATATGTGCAACATGGCGAAACACGAAGTGTCGCGATAAAAAATATCAACAATATATCTTGTTCAGTAGATCGTGAGACATTAGACCAATTTTCTACACCGAGAGGTGCTGCGATCGCTGTTTGTGCTGGGGCTGCTGCTGGTTTGCTCGGTTGGTTTGTCGTGTCTGTCATGCGGGCACTTGCAGTGCCAAATAGAGAAGATGAAGAACCTTCAGTAGCCGCGCTTTCATCTGAGGATGTTGAAACAGGCACGGAAAACCCATCCGCTGAAGTATGAAAATAATAGCCGTAGACCCTTTTTACTTGCGGATGTCTGAGATCACCGATGCAGCGGATGGCACACAAGATACGCTCTTAGTCCGAGTCCGCACTGATGCTGGGATTGAAGGATGGGGAGAGTGCGATGCTTCGCCGTTGGTAAGTATTGCTGCATATTGCTGCCCGATGTCACACGGCAATATCATCAATATCTGCACTTCGCTAATCGGTGAGACGCTTAATAGTCCAGATGATGTGCTTCGCTTGAGTGAAAAGGTGCTGCGGAATGGGTTGGACATTCAGCAGATACAGCACGCTTATAGCGGCGCAGAGATTGCTTTGTGGGATATTATCGGAAAGAAGTTTGATAAACCCATTTATCATCTGCTTGCGGAGATTTTTGACACTTCTGACACACCACATCCAAAGTTACCATACGCATCAGTTCTCTTCGGGGATACACCTGAAGATACCTATCAAATCGCAGTCGGATTGCGCGAACGTGGGTATCATGCTGCGAAGTTTGGTTGGGGACCGATGGGGAAATTCGGTGCGGAAAACGATATTGCACTTGTGCGTGCTGCGCGCGAAGGTATGGGGGCAGACGCACAGATTATGATTGATGCGGGTGTTGTTTGGGGTGATGATTACGAAACTGCTTATCAACGTGCTGAAGCGTTTGCTGAATTTTCTCCGACATGGTTGGAAGAACCGCTTGCACCAGATGCAATCAATGCTTACGGTTCGCTTACTGGAATGAAGCCGGCAGTTCCCATCGCAGCAGGCGAAGGGTCAAATACCTACCGCATGGCAGAAGATTTAATTACACATGGGGATATCCAGTTTGTGCAGATTGATACAGGACGCATCGGTGGCATTCTGCCCTCTTTTCAGGTGCGCCAACTTGCTGAACAACGCGGTGTTCAATATGTTAATCATACCTTTAAAAGCCATCTCAGCCTTGCCGCTGCACTACATGTTTTTGCCACGAACCCAGATTTTAACCTATTGGAATATCCTGCTGCGGGATCTGAATTATCGCAACGACTCATAAAAGATCCATTCTGTATTGATCCTGACGGAATGGTTCGAGTGAAAGAACTGCCCGGTCTTGGTGTGCAAGTGGATACGGAAGCAATCTCTCCATATTTAGTCCCAGTCAATATCCATGTTGGTACTGAAACGGTTTTTCAAAATGCATCTCTTTAGTCAGGACTCTTACTTATTCTAACGTGAGTTTGATAATTAAAAACTGGTAAATAGAGAACCCCTTTGTTATGATGAAGTATACCATTATACTTACAAAGGAGTTCTCTGATGGATATCATAACACTTTTCTGTGAAATTGACGACTTTTTTCTTACGTATGAACAATATCAAGCACAATACCAGTTGCCGGACATACCCGGAACAAACAACACACGGGGCAGACCCCGGCGCCTTCATCCGAGCGAAGTCATGACGATACTTGTGCTTTTTCATCAGAAGCAGTATAAAAACTTTAAAGCGTATTATCAGGATTATGTCTGTTTCCATCTGCGTTGGGCGTTTCCGAACCTTGTCAGCTATAGTCGTTTTGTGCAGCTCTCACAAGAGGTATTGGTTTTGTTGTCTATTTTTCTCAACACCCGTTTCGGTAAGTGTCGTGGCATTTCCTTCATAGACTCAACACCGCTGCCGGTCTGCCACAATCGCCGGATTTCAGCGCATCGCGTCTTCATTGATTATGCGGAGCGTTCTAAAACCTCTATGGGATGGTTCTATGGGTTTAAACTACATCTCGTCATCAACGACCAAGGTGAACTCTTGTCCGCTATGGTGACAGCGGGAAACGTAGATGACAGGCGAACCGTGCCACAGTTGTGTCAAGGGCTCTTTGGCAAACTATTTGCCGATAAAGGGTATATCAACAAAAATCTGCGGGAGAGACTCCAAGAAGACGGTGTGACGCTCATTTACAAGGTGCGTAAGAATATGAAACCTGAACCTTTGTCTGATGCTGATGCAGCACTTCTAAAAAAACGCATGCTTATTGAGTCGGTGAATAAAGAACTTAAAAGTCAGACAGAGATACAACACACACGCCATAGAAGTCCTGTTAACTTTCAAGTGAATGCAGTTGCTGCCTTGATCGCTTATACCTGTCTACAGAAAAAACCTTCACTTAAACATAAAGAACTTAAAGAAAATGACTATCAGTTGCCAATGATATGTAATTTCTAATACTATTTATCAAACTCACGTTATTCTAACCCATTCACATTCACTATATCTCTAACCAGTTTATGCAATTCTGTACTTCTGAATTCATACGATATTATATTACCATCTTTGTCAATTAACCACTTAGATGGCATACCACTAACACGGTAAAGTTTTTTTAGAGGTCCTTCCTTCCCATCAAAAATCTGCCGCCAAGGTAAGCTGCACACATTTAGGTATTCGGACATATCTGATTCTTCCGTATCTCGATTAATACCGATAATATCAAAACCGAAATCTCTATTAGCATCATATACCTTTTTCACGATTGGCATATTACCAATACAAGGTCCGCACCAAGTTGCCCAAAAGTAGAGTAATACCGTTTTTCCACTATAGTCTTTAAGTGAAATTGGATTTCCATCAATATCAATTGCAGAGAAGTCAGGTGCCGGTTTTCCAATCATCTTCCGTTTTGAATCATACTTATCAAAATACGTATCTGCAAGTTCAATATTCCCCAGTTCTTCGTGAGTCACTGCAAATTCCCGATAAAGACTCTTTAGCCATGGGTTTTTCTGTTCTGTTCTTTCAAGATTCTCACACAGTTGAAGTGCCTCTTGATGTTTGTTGCATGCTCGTAACATCTCCAGAAGCGTAAAATAATCTCGAAATCGCATGATGTCTTCACTATGTGGTTTCATGACGGATTTGAAACTATCAATGAGGTTTTCCGCATCATTACCTCGTTCTGCCTCCACATAGAGACGAATAAGTTCAGAATAGAGATGGAAAAAATTTGGATCATCAGGCACGAGTTGAAGTGCTCTTTCATAACCTCTGATTGCTGCTTCAAGACTTCCATACATTTTTTCCGGATACTTCCTCCAATCACTTTCTGATAGGTAAATAGTATTGGAAAAACTCAAATTTAAGTCCAAATTTGACAATAATGTAGAATCTGAATAGGGGTTTGCGTGGTGTGGACATCGAACAATGGGATTAGCATCGTAATAGACGTGCCGTTCTTCTTTTAGCCATTGCTGATAATACTCTGGGGTGCAATCATAGTTGTAACTCACAGGTAGGTTCGGGTCTGTGTCATAGGGCAAAATTGGCACACCTTGCTCTTCATCTGCAGGACAGATCAATGCCTTGGGATTTTTCAAATACTTGGGATGTAGTTCTGAAAGCCACTCTGGAAAATAGCCATGTTCCTTTTCATAAGTCTTTAGTGCTTTGCCAATTGCTATCAGATTTTGCGCGCACGTTTTTAGGTTTTGCGATTCCTGTTCTGTTAAGACAGATTCATCCTCAAAGTCTAAACAGATTTTTGCTGCATCCATTTCGTTCTTTGTTACTGCAGATATAGCTGAAGTAAGTAATAAACTCAAGTCACTAATTCCTCCATTGTGCGGTGTTTAGGTTGAGAAAAATGTATGTTTCTATTGTTACACATCAATGGATGCACATTCGGACAAAAAAATAGGGAAAGACTGTTAAGTCTTTCCCTGAGATGCTTTTGATGTTTTCAAGCAGATTACTTCAGTATCAACATCTTGCGTGTCGCAGCAAAATCACCTGCGGTAAGCGTATAAAAATACACACCACTTGCCACGGATTCACCGAATTCATTTTTACCATCCCAGTGTGCCGCATGGCTGCGACTTTGATAGGTACCCGCGGGAAGATGTCCTAATGTAAGTGCCCGAACCAATTTACCATTAGCAGCATGGATAGAGATATGAACATCGGTAGGTGCTGCCAATTGATACGGTATCCACGTTTCGGGATTAAACGGATTTGGATAGTTGGCAAGCAGTGCCGTTTCTTCTGGCATCAAGTTTTGCAAAATTTGCTCCAAAACCTGAATTCCACGTTGATATGAAAACATATCTAACTCTGAGGTCAGTGTAATTTGTGATGGCACTTGCTTGGCAAGCGTCAACCACTCCTGCACCTGTGCTGCAGTTAGTTGCTCTCTTGAAAGCGGCTGTCCAGAAGGTGCAGATTCGATGTTCTCCAATGCGTTTGAAATCAAATAAAGGTCTAATAGATTGACTTCCCCATCATTGTTGATATCTGCGGGCGTGTCACCAGATTCACCGAAACTTGATGCAATCAAGACTAAATCCAATATATTCAAAGTGCCGTCGTTGTTCACATCCGCGAATACCGTGAGAACTTGTTCTATATTCATCGGAAGTGGGTATGCCCACAGAATAACAGTTCCATCAAAACTTCCGCTCGCAATTGTAGCACCATCTGGACTTACTGCTACACTTGTGATAGAATATGTATGTCCTTCAAACGTATGCAGTTGTTTTCCTGTGGCAGTGTCCCATAAGCGGATAGTTCTGTCGTAACTTCCACTGATAAGGACTTTACCATCCGGACTAAAAACAATACTGGTGGCATTTGCAGGCAGGTCTGTAGGTACGTCGCCTGTGGACTCTTCCGTCGCGTCTACTGGGACTTCGCGATCAAGCGGTCTGCGGAATGTCTGGAGGAGTTCTGCTGTTTCAACATCCCATAAGGAAACTGTGTCGCCACCACCACTGGCAAGTTTAGTTCCGTCCGGACTGAACGCAACTGCCCAAACATCGTCCTCATGTTCACTAATTGTATGTATGGAGTCGCGTGTTTCAGTATCCCATATTATAATCTTATCGTCACGGCTGCCGCTGGCAAGCATGGTGCCATCCGGACTGAATGCAAGCGTCTCAACACCTGCTTCATGCTCCCATAAACCTCCGATGTAACGTCCTGTGGATACATTCCATAAACGTATACTGTCGTCTTCACTACCACTCGCTAAGATACTTCCATCTGGACTGAACGCAAGACTAATCAGATAGGAATAATGTCCTCTAAGCGTCTTTATATGGTCGCCTGTAATCGCATCCCACAAACGTACGGTGTTATCTTGGCTACCACTTGCGAGTGTTCTCCCGTCAGGACTGAACACAACAATGTCAACATCATCTTGGTGTCCAATGAGCGTATGTTGAAGTTGCCCCGTATCCGCATCCCAGAGGCGAATGGTTTTGTCCCAACTCCGAGTGGCAAGTATTCTGCCATCAGCACTATAGGTGACACTTGCAACAGCATCAGTATGTCCAGTAATCGTTTTGAGGTGTTTTCCCGTGACAGGGTCCCATGAACGTATTGAAGCATCCCACGCCCCACTGGTAAGTACCGAGCCATCTGGTGCGAACGCAAGTCCAAAGACGTCAGCTGTATGTTCAGTGATTGTGTGTAAAGGTTCACCTATAGCTGCATCCCACACACGGACGGTGTCATCCTCACTTGCACTTGCCAGAATGCTACCGTCCGGACTGAATTTCAGATCATAGATATAAGACGTATGTCCAAGAAGCGTATCCTTGATTGTCCATGTGGTAGTATCCCATAGGTGGATAATGGCGTTCAAATCTCCGCTGGCAAGCGTTTTACCATCTGGACTGACGACAACACTTGCAACATTATCTCGATGTTCTTCGAGCGTTTGCACCTCTTCTCCTGATGCAACATCCCATATTCTGATAGTATCATCTCGACTCCCGCTGATGACGGTGCCGCCATTAGCACTGAAAGCAACGCTGTTGACACCATCGGTATGTCCCCTAAGTGTATGTAGAAGTTCGCCTGTGGTAGGATTCCACACACGGACGGTTCTGTCACGACTACCGCTTGCAAGTATGGATCCGTCAGTGTTAAAAACGAGGCTACGGACACTCCGCCAATGTTCGTCGAGGGTTTGTAGGATTTCTCCTGTTTCAGTATCCTACAGACGTATTGTTCCGTCCGTACTTCCACTGGCGAGAATTTTTCCGTCGGGCGAATAGGTAAGTGCCGAAACACCCCATCCAAATCCATTCAATAATGTAATTTCTTTATCAGTTGCTGTGTCATAAATCCAAACACCAAGGGTACCTGCAGCCGCAAGTTTTGTGCCATCTGGTGAGTATTGAATTTCATATAACCAACCTTTTCCAAGACGCGTCGTAGCACCTTCAGGTAGATGCCATTGCGGCGAATCTTGGGCGAAAATGTTAGGTTGATAGAACGTTAAAGCACAAAACAGTGTTAAGAATATGAAAATTTGTGTTTTTTTCACAATAAAATTCTCCTTTTATTTTTTTATTAGCATTTTACGCGTAGCGGTGAATTCACCTGCTGTGAGCGTATAGAAATAGAGACCACTTGCCACGGATTCACCAAACTCATTTTTACCATCCCAATACGCAGCACGGTTGCGCTATTCAAAAATACCGATAAGTTGATGTCCTAAATCAAGCGTCCAAACTAGTGCTTTGTCAACATATTATTGTAGGTCGCGATTCGGAGATCGCTCCTACCGATGGACTGCTTATGGTAGGAGGGAACTCCGAATCCTGGCTACTTTCAAGACCCATCAATTATCACTTGACGAGGCACTAGCTTCATCAATAGTTAAAATTGCCCAGAAACAGAGATACGTTGCGAACCGCCAAGGGTGTGAGCATTAAATGCATAATCAACAAAAAACGTCATCGTGCTGACACGCAATTGCAGTCCAGTTCCCGCAGAAAACCCATGTCCGTTCCAACCACAGCGCAAAGCAAGTGTCCTGAAAAGCCAGTATTCTACGCCTGTGCGAAAGAGAAGTCCACCGCCAGAATCTGTTCCTTCCTCTAAATCCGCTTGGTTCGTTTCAAAGTCGGCACTGATAGCAGCTTCACCGAAGCTTGGGAAAGTAAACTGATATGCACCACCAAACCGCAACCTCCGTCCACGAGTAAAAATCGGTTTATCTGCGGTATCCCACCTAATTTGCGTGCCAGTGGCATCAAGCAACATTGTACCGAGTCGTAAACCTTTGTAAGGAGCGAGAATAAGACCGATGTCAATGCCGAAGCCTCTTCCACTGTTCTCAAAAATAGATTGACTCAGGAGTTTAAGGTTTCCACCGACGGCAGCAACCGGGTGGATCTGACGTGCATAAGAGATGAGTAAAGCGTTGTCAGTATTACTAAAATATTCTGCAACTGTAGGTCTGTCAATGTAGGGTTCACCTTCATCTTTCACCCCGTTTCCGTTGATGTCCTGATAATCACCGAGAAAACCGTTGTTATCAACATCAATGAAAGTAGTACGTGGTATGTCGTCAATGCCAAGACGTATCCAACTCAAACCGAGGCTACCAATTCCTTCAATCTGATGCACATAGTTAACAAAGTTGTAATTTACCAAGCCTTTACTAAAAAAACCCCCATCGCCAGTGCTGAACGTATCAGAATACATTGCTGAAAAACTATGTTTTTTCACTTTTGTCAATCCGGCAGGATTCCAATAAGTAGCGGTAGCATCATCAGCAATGGCAACGAATGCACTTCCCATTCCGAGTGCGCGCGCGCCAACACCATGGCTGAGAAACTCTGCTGCATGTGCGCCTTCATCGGCAGCAAATATGGTTAAGGGTAAAATAATACCTAATATGAACAGAGAAAAAAAGATTTTTATTATTTTCATGATGATTTTAGCCCGGTGCAAAGTCGTAGATCGGTGCACGGATAATAACGCTGAGAACGCTCCAGAATGCACCTACGCAATATTCACCGAGGATAACTCCAAAGAAGAAGAAAATCATTCTTCTATATGTGGTGGGACCACCAAATCGTAGTGCCATCCACTTCAAAAATGTACTGATAACAAGACAACTCCAAAAATAACCAACACCAAACGTCATAGATATAGGATATCCTGCTGGATGCAGAGGCCACCAAATAAATCGCATACGCATAAACATCAGTAAAAATGTGAATCCCATGCCGCCAGCCATGAAACTCATTGCAGGCACGTTTGGGTCGCGCGGGAAAGCGAAAAGACCGGCAAGCCATCCAAATTGACCGATATGACCGACAGACGGACCGATGCCACCACCCGCACCTGTAACTGCTCCACCGAGACGATAAAGTTCACTCAGCGTTGCCCAAAATGCTGAGAGTGAACCGAGTACAACAGCGATAATCATTGCCAACACCAACTTTTTCGTGTTCATATTTGCACGTTCTGCCATCTTGAAGGATTCAAGTTGATGTGGCATGATGTGTTCACGATATCCGCGTCCACTGAAAAACCAGAAATACGGAAAAACTGTTAGATTGTTAGGTCCGATGCGTCGCGTTCCCAAAATATTCACTAAAAATTGCTGTGCGTTACACATCCCTGCCATCTCATGTGCTGGTGGACCGAGTTCAGCACGAACACGTGTGATAGCGATTGAGATGGCGTAGAAAAATCCGAAGAAGGGAAGAATAATAGGAAGCGTCATTCCTGCCTTCAGACAGAACCAGATAATATAAAGACTCGCAAGGGCTATTAAGAGAAATGCGGTGCGATATCGGATCGGTTCCTGTGCATCGTCAATACCACCCTGCATACCCAAAATAGTCCGGGCAACCTTCACAATGTGTCTACGTGTTACCAGTAGCGCGATGAGAAAAATTGCCATCCAACCACCTATGGATTGCTCACTGCCATACGGAAAAGGGGCAGGAATTCCGACAGCACTCCCGAAAACGCGTTGCATTTTCTCGAAAAGATAGAAGAACCATAGGGAAAAAGATAAGTCAAGCGGTAAAAGAAAGCCTAAACCGATTACAAATGGATATAGTGGAACAGGGATATTCCCAACAGCGTTCCACGGTTTTTCAGTGAAAAATGTTCCCCAATTTCTTGCGTTGTGCCGGACGCTGAAATCTGGAAGTATTGGAAAAAAGTGTGCTAATCCGTGCCAGACATTCAGTATAGCAGCAGCGATGAAACCATACCACAATAGTCTATTTTGGAAAAGTTGTGCTCTGCCACCGCCTTCTGTGATTGCCATCGGGAGTTGAATGATAGGATATGCAAGTTTTTCATGTTCAGTCCACTGTTTACGGATGAGCACATTTAGGCAAATCATGATAGCGCCGAGAGCAAGAATAAAGGATGTCCACCACAAGGTTGGCATAATCCACGCACCACCTATCTGTGCGTTGTAAAATGGTGTATCACCTTCGTAGAATCCGCGTATGATTTCTTTATCTGACACAACGAGATGTTGTGGTATATAACTGTGGAACGTGCCTGCCCAATCATTCTCTATCGTTGCGAACCAGAAAGCATGTGGTAGCGCAGGAATTGTTAACGCTAACATATCGTGCCCAGCTAAACCAGAGGCGATAGAGAGCATTGCGTAGATCGTAATCAACTCACCTTGTGTTAACGCAGCTTTGGGGGCTACACGCTTTATGAAGAGGTTAATGAGGATGAGGAAAAAGATGTTGAGAACAACATTCCAAAACAGGGAGATAGTCGTTGGATGCCCAGAGTGCCACACACACTCAACTTCAATGATCCAAAATACGTTGGGTGGTATTAAGAAAATCGCAATGAGTATCGCACGCCAGGTGACACCGAGATCACGATTTTTGTTCAGTTGGCTGCGGTTTTGTTCTGATGATTCCATGTTTTCATATATGATAATAGTGCTTAGTCAACATATTATTGTAGGTCGCGATTCGGAGATCGCTCCTACCGATGGTTGCTTATGGTAGGAGGGAACTCCGAATCCCGACCCTTTCAAGCCCATCAATTAGCACTTGACTAAGCAATAGTATCCTAAGTTAAAAGTGTGTCAACGGTTCGCTCTCTTTTAATTCCCATAGGACATGCCCAAATTCACAAGCACCAGGTGATGAGCCTCTAAAAGTTTCTGTTTGAATTCCCCACGCTAATTTATACGCTGAGATAATTTGCGTCAATGAAGTGGAAACATCTCCATAGCAGAGGATAGCCGCAGTACCGCCACCGCCACCGCCGGTAATTTTGGCACCATAGATGCCGCCTTGTTCACCAATTTTTTGTGCGATATTGACGATTCCATCAATTTCGGGAGAGCCGAGGCCTGCTAAATCACGATAACTCGCATTTGATTGATACATGAGGTCTCCCGCGATTTTTAGAAAATCACTTGCGCGTTCTGGATATCTATTAACATTCTTGATAGCATCTATAAATTGGATAACTCGTGCGTTTTCATATATCGGATGTTGGACGCGGTCCTTGACTGCATAAACTTTCTCAGGATTAACCTGTGTGACGGAATCGACGGTCTCACCATATTCATCAAGAAAATCACTACCTTGCATCTTCTCAGGTAAAAGCGGTTCACAATGCTCATGAAATTCTTGGATAGATATATTGCATAAATAGTTGTCTTCTAACTTTTCCCATCCAAGTTCTTTTTTTAAGATTGATAATCCCATAAATGCTGCGGTTCGTGTGTCAATATAAGCATCGCTTTTAGTGCTTCGCGGGGCTTTTGTGTGGATACCTAAAAAACTAACCATTTGTGGACATTCAACGAATTCAAGGATTTGATCCGGTTGACAGAGAATAGAGAGCATCTTATTCCTTGTGCCAGATGTAGCAGTTATTTGGTCCATAATACCACATGGTGCCCCGACAATTTGATTTTCAACAATTTGCGCAAGTCGTGCGATCTCCATCGCGTCTAATTCCAGACTATAGAGTTGATTGAGGACAGTCAAGGTGGCAACTTCAATTGCTGCGGATGAAGCGATACCTGCTCCCATCGGAATATCACTTTTGATAACTATTGTAGCACCGTGTGAGAACTTCTCAATCTTTTTTTCTTTTAGTAGTGTAAAAAAACAGCCGAGAACATATCCTGCCCAAGTTGTTCGCTGTTCTTTGCTGAAGAGTTCTTTGACATGGGTATACGATTTGAGATTACCGTCAGTATAGAGATCGTCAAGCGACATCTGAAAACTGGGTTTCAATAGGCTCTCTGCTTGTAATGTTAATGCGTATAAGCTTTGATCTTCCCTTGCTTGGCATGCTGCCACTGCAGCACGGTTCAATGTCATTTCAAAAACATTTGATCCAGAGTAGTCCGCGATGCCTCCCATTATGTCAAGCCTTGCCGGCGCGCGAGCGACTATTACGTTCCCATGCTTTTGGAAGCCATAAGGACAGAAAACTTCAGGAGAATCACTTTGTAAAAGGAATTCAAGTTCAACAACCTGAAGTGTTTTTTCTTTGGGACCGTGAAGTTGCTCAACTTTCATTTTTCTCTTTTGGCTGAATGGTGTTTATGGTGGGTTATTCAAATAATTATACACTTCTTTTGTAGGAGCGATCTCCGAACCGCGACTCCTTTTAGTAGGAGCGATCTCCGAATCGCGACCTGTCGGGAATCGGAGTTCCCTCCTACAGTTCAAGAATGTCCAATTAATTCTAAAATCTACCATAATTGGCTGTTATACCAATTCTAATAAATAACATTCCATTACGAAAATTTATTGGATTGAATATAATTGGAAGATATCCTCTGTAGGAGCGATCTCCGAATCGCGACCTGTCGGGAATCGGAGTTCCCTCCTACAGTTCAAGAATGTCCAATTAATTCTAAAATCTACCATAATTGGCTGTTATACCAATTCTAATAAATAACATTCCATTACGAAAATTTATTGGATTGAATATAATTGGAAGATATCCTCTGTAGGAGCGATCTCCGAATCGCGACCGGGAGGTCGCTCCTACAGAATCTCCACCGAAAATGATACATTATATTTTAGAAATGGTATTAGTTATCAGTTTTAGTTGCGTCTTTGGACTTACAAAGTCTCTACAGGATAAACACACTTATTTTAAATCGGGCTTACAAAGCCCTCCTACAAGACAAATGTTTCTTAGGGGTTGACAACGGTAACACTTTCCCCGATTTTAAGAGAATGTTGTCCCGCAACGACAACGGAATCTCCTTCATTCAATCCACTCACTATTTCTACTTCACCGCCACGAGATAGCCCTATTTCTACAGGTTTGCGTTCGCTCACCCCTGCTTCAACGACGAAGACGTTCTGCGTTTTTGTCGCAGCATCTTCAATAAGTGAGACGCGAGGCACTAAAATGGCATCTGGACGGACCTCAACTGGCACAGTGACTTTGGCAAACATTCCCGGTTTGAGCATGCCTTCAGAGTTATCAATGCGAATTTCGACCTTTGCGGTGCGCTGCAACGGCTGTAGTGTTGGACTGATATACGAGATCGTTCCTGATATTGGGGTGTTGATCCCATCAATATTGATGAAAGCTTGTTGATTTAGTGCGACTTGGCTCAAGTGTACTTCAATAACATCTGTTGTTGCTTTAACTGTGTCAATATCTACAATTTCAAATAAAGGTGCAGTCGGAACTGCCATGCCACCCAAATCTAAGAAACGTTGTGATACAATACCATCAATAGGTGCTTCAATTGTTGCATCTCTAAGTCGTTTTTTTGCAAGTTTAAGGGCAATACTGGCTTGTGTATGTGCAGTCTTTGCAGTGGTAATCTCTGCTTCCCAACTTTTTGCTTTTTCTAATGCCGCTGCAGATGTTAGTCCTGCTTGTGCTGTTTCAACCTGAGATTGTGCGAGTGCGATGTCTTTTTCCCATGTCTTAGTAGAGGCTTGTGCTTGTGCTAATCTGAGTGCAGCCTTAGCTTGTTCTACTTGAGCTTCCATCGCTTGGATATCTTCTTCCCGCGCACCATTATCAATTAGTTGAAGTTGTTCAGTTGCTATTTTGTGCTGTGCTTTTACAACGTCCAACTGTGTCTGGCTGTTTTCCAATGATTGTTGACTAATTGCCCCATTCTTGAAGAGTTGTTCCATACGGGCATAGTTGTTTTGAGCATTAAGTAGGTTTGCCTTCGCCTGATTCAAGCCAGCTTGTGCTTGTCGTCGGTCTTCATCACGGGCACCAGTTTTTATTTTTTCCAGATTTGCCTCAAGAGATTTTAACCCTGCTTCAGCTTGATCTATTTGCGTAGTTGTGCGAATTTCAGCGAGTTCTTTGACCTGCTGTAGCGAGACTTCAGCGGCATTAAGTTGTGCCTTTGCTTGCATTACCTGTGAATGTACGCGGACTTTTGCGAGTTGTTGTGTTTGAGAAAACGCAGATTCGGCTGATTCCAACGTTGCTTCTGCTTGTTGAACTGCAAGTTTTAATTCTTCATGCTCAATGACCGCAAGTGTATCACCTTGTTTAACGCGCTCGCCCTCGCTTACACGAAGGGAAATGATACGCCCGGAAATTTTGGGAATCACGCTCACACGTGATGCTGCCTCAATTGTGCCTGATAATTGAAGTTCTGAACGAATTTCACCCCGTTTAGCCTTAGCGATTTCTACAGGTTTTGAAACCTCTGTTTGATCTGTTGCTTCAATTGCTGGTTTTTCGGGTTTCAAAAACCGGAACATTGCGATGACCGCTATCACCGCAATTATGATAATGCCAATCCAAAATTTTTTCAATTGTGTAATTCTCCTTCAATTGATGGACGAGTGATCCATTCTTAAATTCAGTGTTTTATTTTTTTGTGTATTCTATTGTCAACTTGACATTTTAGAATTGTGAATCAACGCTGAATCATTCAGAATACGCGCATGGTATTCTGCATGATTCAGCGGGAGGGAACTCCGATTCCCGACTATTAGAGGTTTGGTCGCGATTCGGAGATCGCTCCTACTAAAAGGAGTCGCGATTCGGAGATCGCTCTTACAAAAGAAGTGTCAACTTATTTTTATAATTCACCATAAGTTTAAGTGGTTTATTGTATTTTCTGTCCTATCGCTTTTTCCAGTCTTGCTAAGCCAACGACATAATCGTGCTGTGCTTGAAGACGGTTAACTTTTGCTTGCATCAAAGCGAGTTGTGTGTCGGTCATTCCAACAGTTGTAATCATACCGTTTTCAAATTGAAGTGTTGCAATCCTCACGCTTTCTTGTGCTTGTGCCACAGTTTCACGCTGGACATCAATGAGTGTTTTTGCTTCAAGTAGGGCAAGGTAGGCATTACGCACCTCAAATTCAACCGCTGATATGACCTGTTTTGTGCCTAATTGAAGCTGCTTCAGAACCGATTCGCTCTGTTGGACACCAGCACGAGAAGCAAATCCGTCGAAAATTGGAATATTTATTTGCAGTCCAAGACTCCAGATACGGTTCATTTCAGTGAGTCTTTCGTTATGGGATATTTGGTAGTTAGAGAAAAAGGCGAGATCGGGCAGGTTTCGTGTTTTAGCGACACTAAGTTGTTTTTGAGCAGCTTGTTCATTGAATTGGGATTGTGTGATTTCTGGTCGTTTTTCAAGTGCCAACTTTATTAATTTTTCTAATTGAATTTCGATTTCCGGAATCTCAAAAGATCCTTCCACTGAAACAGGATCAGAGAGAGGAAGGTTCAATAAAGTTTTGTAGGTATCTTTTGCTGTTTTGACTCCGTTTTTCACGCGTATCAATTGTGATTCAGCATTGGCGAGTTGCACCTTCGCCCGAAGGACGTCAAAATTGGTAGTTGCCCCTGCATCAAAGGATGTTTGTGCAATACCGAGTTGTTTTTTTACGAGTGTGACGCTCTGTTCAGCAACTTTTACGAATTCTTGTGCTATTAACACGCGATAAAATGCCTCATGGACATCTAACCTGAGTTTTTCATAAGCAGCGTTTAACGCTTTCTGGGCTGCTTCGTATTTGAGTTTGGCAGCTTGGTAGCCGTAATAGTAGCGTCCCCAAGCAAAGACAGGCTGCGTTAAATTGACTGTGCCTTGAACATTGTGGTGTGCGCCAAATTCCAATTCAATCAGATCGGCTTCATTATCCATATTCGGTGTAGACATTTCATCCATATCTTCACCGGGTATAGGAAATCCGAAACCACCTTCTGCTTGAATTACTGATTTTTGTACATCTTTAAAATAAGTATAATTACCACTTGCTGCGAGTCGGGGTAGCATTCCAGCACGGGCAACACTAATTTGTGCTTCAGCAGATTTTAAATTTTGCTCAGCTGACTGAACAGTGAGATTGCTCTGTTGCGCAATTTGTAGACTTTCTTCAAGGTTTAATACGCTAACTTCTGCAGCGGATACTGAGAAAGTTATCAATAGAAATAAAAAGGTTCCTACCCAACTTGAGTAACGGAACCATGATAAGTTCATGTGTGCTGTTTCCTCCAAATGAATGCAAAATAGTATTTGCGCCCATCATCAGATTAATTTGTTGGATGTTATCTCATAATATGCGATAGGGCTTCTAAACCGTCTCTATCAATGTAAAAGAAAGATTTAATAACGGAGAATTGTCGTTGAATCACCAATTATCCACAACGTGCCATTCGGTGATTTTATAATATCTCTAAGGTTATTTGTAGTTGGGGTACTATGCTTCAACCATGTAACACCACCATCAGTTGTGTGTAAGATTATGCCTTTGTCGCCCACTGCCCATCCCTCTTTTTCGTTTACAAAGAGAATGGCGTTTAGGTTTTCTTCGGTGGGAACAGTTTGATCAATCCATGTCTCTCCACCATCCGTTGAAACCATGATGGAGCCTTGGTTGCCTGCAGCCCAAGCGTTTTGTGGGTTAATTGCATAGACATCTTGTAATTCAGCATACCCCATGGTAATACCCCATGTGTTGCCGCCATCAGTAGTTTTTGCGATTGTTCCACCAAAACCGACGATCCAACCGACATTTTCGTTTATAAAATGAACACCGAACAGATTGTTAAATCCTGCCCCTGTAAACCCAGGATCTATGTCTAATCCAACCCATGTTGCGCCACCGTCGGTTGTGCGCATTACCTTCCCCGTTTCTCCGGCTGCCCATGCGTGTGTAGGAGATCCGAAACTCATAGCATAACATGCCATTGCACCTTTCCATCCCATGTCACCACCAAACTGTATCCGCTCGGCTCTACCGTGTCCTTCATCGCCTGGGTCACTGACGCTTTTCCACGTTTTTCCACCATCAAGTGTTTCAAGCAAGGCTGCATTACTACCAACGATGTAACCTTTATTTTCGTTAACAAATCCGACTCCGAACAGTTCAAAAACATCACCGCTATTTTGCGGCATCCACGTTTCGCCACCATCGTTTGTATGTAGAACAGCTCCAGCTAAACCGACTGCCCAACCAAGTTTATCGTTATAAAAATGGATAGCGCGTAGTTCATTTGCATTAGAGACGACATCCCATGTCGTTCCACCATCGGTTGTGTGGAGGATAGTTGCCTTATCTCCGACTACCCAACCTTCGGTTGGACTAATCATGTGGACACCTTGCAGACGAGCAGCAACAGGTCGATAGTTAAGGGGTTTCCATGTTTTACCGCCATCCTTTGTTGTGAGAATTACACCGAATTCGGCTGCAGCGATACCTATATTTTTATCGGCAAAGTGAACATCCCAAATTGGTTCAGGCATTCCGTTGGAGTGGGGTACATTACTCTGTTGGCCTTCCCAATTAATACCGTCCATTGTTGAAACAACTGCACCACCAGCACCGACTGCCCAGCCAGTTGTGTCATCAAGCATGGAAATTGCATCAAGGGTGTTGACTGTAGCACTGGTCTGGAACTGCCAAGTGTCTCCACCGTCAGTTGTATGTAATAGTGTACCACCGCCACCAGCTGCCCAACCCGTTTCAGGTGTAACAAAATGGACTCCTTCAATTGTGTTGTTAGTTTCAATGTGTTGTGGTGTCCACGTGGTACCTCCATTGTTGGTATGCATGATGAATCCGCCATCACCACATGCCCAGCCATGTTGTTCGTCAGCAAATGAAACTCCCAACAAGGCAACACGGGTATTAGTGGCTAATTTGCTCCACTGCCGCCCCCCATCAAGTGTTTTTAATACAGTCCCGTTTTCGCCTACAACCCAGCCAATTTTAGGATTGATAAATCGCACTTTCTTCAATTCAATTTTGAAAGGCAAGGGTTGATTCGGTTGATGGTTCCAGGTTTTACCGCCATCGTTGGTATTTAAAATGGTTGAATTGCCCCCAACTATCCACCCGTGCTGAGCGTCAACGAAGAAGATATCAGAAAAGGTGGCTTGCCACCGAGATTGACTGACGCTTACCCACTCTTTTTGCGCGAACACAAACGGCGTTATGCAGAGCAAAAAAGTAAGGATGATCGAAAATAAAATTCCCCGTTTCATGTGAATTCCTCCTATATTATAATCACTTAATAGCATTTACACAAATTCAGTAGCACGTGGTTTTCACCACGTTATCTATATTATGAAATAACATCTATATATCCGTTAAAGTATACCACGTTTCAGATTTCACGTCAACGTAATTTGAGAGGTTCAAGAGCCATTCAGTTCTCGCGTTTTTCTCAGCATTTAAAACATGGTCACGAGCTGGAGCTCGCTCCTACAAGAAGATATTTTGGAGAAATGAATGGTTCTGAAAGGTTCTAAGCATAGTTGACAACAGGACGGTATCATGGTATAATCTTTTCAGAATCAGGATAATTCAGGACATATTGGACATCAATTTGTGTAGATAGAAAACTGCTAATTATAATCGTATTAGACTGATTAACGTCTCCGACTTTTGGATAATCAGTCTTGACAAAACATAAACCTAAAACTTTGGAGAACAAATATGAAATCCTATAGGCAAATTGTAGAGGAGGCAAAAACAGAAATTCCGGAAGTGACGGCTGCTGATGTGAAAGCGGAGCAGGAGAACGGCAGTGACTTTGTGCTTTTGGATGTTCGTGATGAAGATGAATATCGCGCTGGCTATATCCCCGATGCTGTGCATGTCACACGGGGCATGTTAGAATTTTCTGTTGAAGATTATATTCCTGATCGTGAACAAAAGGTAATCGTTTATTGTGCTGCAGGACTCCGTTCACTTCTTGCTGCAAAATCACTCCGTGAAATGGGGTATACAGATACCGTATCTATGGCAGGTGGATACCGAGATTGGAGTGCCGCCGGTTTTCCAACTGCACAAGATAAAGAGATGTCGCATGAGCAACTTGACCGCTATAGCAGGCACTTTATGCTGACTGAAGTTGGTGAGCGCGGACAAGCAAAACTGCTTGATGCTAAGGTCTTGCTTGTCGGTGCAGGTGGATTGGGTTCACCCGCGGGCGTTTATCTTGGTGCTGCTGGCATCGGACACATGGGTATCATCGACTCAGATGTTGTGGAGTTAAGCAATCTACAGCGTCAGATTTTACACCGCACAGAGGCAGTCGGCACACCAAAAGTTCAGTCTGCCACAACGACAATCAAATCGCTTAATCCGGATGTTGAGATTACACCGTATAATCTCCGACTGACCGCTGACAACGTTGAAGAAATATTCTCGGAGTATGACCTAATTGTGGATGGGTGTGATAACTTCGCCACCCGTTATCTTGTTAATGACGCTGCTGTGCTGATGAATAAGCCAGTCGTTCATGGTAGTATTTTCCAGTTTGAAGGACAGGTTACGCTCTTTAAACCGAATGAGGGTCCGTGCTACCGATGCATGTATCCTACACCGCCACCGCCGGGCATGGTGCCGAGCTGAAGTGAGGCTGGTGTCCTGGGCGTGCTCCCAGGCGTAATTGGTGTGATGATGGCAACGGAAGCGATTAAGTACATTATCGGCATCGGTGAACCGCTTATTGGTAGGCTTATTCTCTATGATGCACTCAGTATGACCTATCGCGAAATGAAAGTTCCACGAGATGAAAATTGCCCACTTTGCGGTAAAAACCCGAGTATTACAAAACTGATTGATGACTACGATGTGGCTGCGGAGAATCCTGAAACTTTCGCACCTGCTGCTGATTAGAATCTTGTAGGCATTAGATGCCGCAAATGCATTCAGCGTTGAGGTTACGATCCTGATTATCCAATTGATGTTGATCGGCTGGTGTTGACCTCCCTGAAACTGTGTAAGATGTATTGATATAATAAAGACTATGGCAAAAGAACCGGAAATACTCAATTTTTCCGACATCCCAATCGAACCCTTTCCTGACCGAAGCACACGTTGGTTGTTTGAAGACAAAGAGTACGTCCGGGACCTGGTAGAAATCCTTGCAAGTGACCTGGCGGCGTGTATTGACTTTAGCCGCCTATCGCAGATTAACAGGAGTTTTATCCCTGACACGCTGCGCGAGCAGGAGTCTGATATGGTATTTACCGCGCCGTTTCAGACTGAATCGGGAACAGATGAACTGCTTATCTATATCCTCATTGAGCATCAATCCACGGTTGACCCGATAATGGGGTTCCGGGTGCTGTTTTACATGATGCAGATTTGGGATTCCCAACGCAGAGAATGGATATCTAATAATGTGCCTAAAAGTCAGTGGCGTTTCCGTCCGATTCTGCCGATTGTCTATTATACTGGTGAACAGCGATGGAATAATCCACTGACACTTGAGGCAATAATGGATATGCCTGATATGCTGGCGCGGTTTGTTCCAAAATTTGATACGTTGTTTCTCAGTGTAAATGAAACAGAGGCAGCGGACCTAAAGGAAACAGACCATCCATTAGGATGGTTGCTAACAGTTCTTCAACAGGAAAATGCTGATATAGAAACGCTAAGCACTGCCTTGCTTGAGGCGGTGCCGCACGTTAAGCATCTACGTAAGGCGATCGCCTATTTGCTTTTGTTATTCCTACATCGGCGTCCTGCTGCAGAACACGAGGACTTGATAAGGCTTGTTGAACAACAGGCACACGATATGGAGGTAGAAACCATGGCAAAGTCAATGGCAGACGTTCTCAGAGAACAAGGCATTGAAGAAGGTAGAGAAGAAGGTAGAGAAGAAGCAAAACAGGAGGACATTATCAAACTGCTGCAAATAAAGTTTGGGACTATCCCTGAATCCATTACCAAGAAAATTAACAGCATACAGAACCTCTCACGCCTCAACTCGCTTTTTGAGAAAGCCGCAACCATTGATACACTTGATGATTTTGATGAGTAAGACTACAATATTGAGTAACAGGCACACGATATGGAGGTAGAAAACATGGCAAAAACAATGGCAGACGTTCTCAGAGAACAAGGAATTGAAGAAGGTAGAGAAGAAGCAAAACAGGAGGACATTATCAAACTGCTGCAAATAAAGTTTGGGACTATCCCTGAATCCATTACCAAGAAAATTAACAGCATACAGAACCTCTCACGACTCAATTCGCTTTTTGAGAAAGCCGCAACCATTGATACACTTGATGAGATAGGATTACAAAACAGCGACGGTTAATGCAGATTTAATTGGGATTCATTGACGTTAATACAGAGGCAGGAAAATGATTACACATATACGGATGAAAAACTTCAAGTCGTGGGCAGATAGCGGTAAAGTTAAGCTTGCGCCGTTAACAGGTTTTTTCGGGACAAACAGTTCTGGGAAAAGTAGTCTGTTGCAGATGCTGCTATTGCTTAAGCAAACCGTTGGCAGCGATCAATATATCTTCTTCGGTGATGAAAATTCGCTTGTCAACCTTGGCAATTTCCATGAAGTGATTCATGGACATAAAGGGGATGAACTGCTTGAGTTAGGGTTTGGATGTAAACTCCAAAAACAATTAAGTATCACAACCCTTCAAAAAGTTGATGACTACAGCCACAGTTATGAATATACTCCGTTAGATATTGATAATTTCACTTTTGATACTGCTATCCACGTAAATACTGGAACTCCATCTCGTACACATTTTTCCTACACTGTTGGCCCCGGGGAACTTGAAAAAATAAAGTGGGAAAATGAAAAACTTTACTATGGAAACCTCCGAATGGAGACAATACGTGTAAAAAACTGTTATGGCCATCCGACAAGTGGAAAGGCTGAATGTTTATTACCGCTTTCTTCTGCGTTTGAAGAACTGTTTTTTCATGTCTACTACCTCGGTCCAACGCGGGTGGATCCACTACGACGCTATAATTGGCAGGGAGGGCACCCTCAACATATTAGACAATGGGGTAACCAAACAATTGATGCCATCCTCTCAGCACGCGTGCGCAAACTAAAAACCCTACCCAGCAAGGGAGGAGTTCCCATTGATGACAAGATTTCAGACTGGCTCCAGAAGATGGATCTTGCATATTCTTTTTCGCTTGACTGGGCAAGTCAAGGTGCAAAAGAATATGAAGTCCGCATTCAAAAAACCCCCTCCAGTCCACCGGTAACGTTAGTTGATATGGGGTATGGATTAGGGCAATTTTTACCAGTACTCGTGCTTTGTTATTATGCACCAGAGGGTTCAACCTTGATTTTAGAACAGCCCGGTATTCACCTACATCCGAAAGTTCAATCTCAACTCGCGGATCTTCTGATAGAGGTGGTCAACGAAAGAAAACTACAAATTTTGGTTGAAAGCCACAGTGAACATTTCTTAACTCGTTTGCAACGACGAATTGCAGAAGAAAAAATTGCTATAGATCAGACAGCCCTCTATTTTTGTCGAAACGAAAATGGCGTTTCACGTAAAGAAAAGCTAAAAATAGATGAATTCGGTAACATTGAAAACTGGCCAGAAAACTTTTTTGGAAACGAGATGGGAGATCTGTTCGCAATGACTGATGCGCAGAGAGAACGCCAAGAGAAAGCAGAGAGTGAATGAACGCTGTTATTGTAGATACGAATGTTATCGTCATTGCAAATGACACAGATGATAAACGTGCAGATTGTAGAGACCGTTGTCAAGATCGTCTTCATCAGATTATCTCGCGTCGTAAAAAAGTGGTTATTGACGGTAATTGGCGAATTCTTAAGGAGTACGAGCGCAATACAAAACCTAACACCCGAAAAGGGATAGGCGATGTGTTTGTGAAAACACTCCTGAGAAATCAGAAAAACCCGAATTTCTGCACAATAGTCCATATCACTCCGTTAGCTGGAAATGGCACCGAATTTGAAGAGTTTCCTAATGATGACGAAGCATTAAAAGATTTCCACAAAAATGATAGGAAATTCATTGCCGTTGCACTTGCATGTCAGAAGGAATCTGGACAAACAGCGACTATTTTATTGGCGATAGATAGAGGTTGGACGAATTTTATAAACGCCCTTGCAATACACGGTGTTTCCGTTGATATTATTTGTGAAGAATGAATACCTTCAGCACTTGTCCCAAATCATAAGAGAAAATGCGTCGTAATTATCGTCTTTTAATCTTACTCTCCCTTGTTATCCGCTGGCTAAGACGTAATTACCGCCTCCTAATCCTACTCTCTCCTGTTATCATTTGGCTAATCTGTTTTTTCTTCCTTCCACTCATCTCTGTATTCATCTATAGTTTTTTTGAGCGCGGCGACATTGAGCTGATAGAGTGGAACTTCACACTGAAAAACTATCAACTTTCGTTCGACGGACTCTACCTCGGTATCCTCTGGCGTTCAATATCAACAGCGTTCGTCTGCACAGCGATTTGCCTACTTGTCGGTTATCCGTTTGCCTATTATCTGGCGTGCTACCGACCAAAATGGCGAAATGTCTTATTACTGCTTGTAGTTGTGCCGTTTTGGATAAACTTCCTGATTCGCACTTATGCGTGGATACTAATTCTCCGCACCGAAGGACTTCTGAACAGTTTTCTTGCCCTTCTTATTCCTGGTTTTCAACCACTTGAACTATTGAATACACCATTCGCAGTGCAGATTGGTCTGGTTTACGGTTATCTACCATTTATGATTCTCCCACTATACGCTGCATTAGAGCAGTTGGATTTGTCTCTAATAGATGCGGCGAAGGATTTAGGAGCATCACCACGGCACGCTTTTTGGCATATAACCTTGCCGCTTAGCTTGCCCGGTATCCTTGCGGGGTCAATGTTAGTTTTTATTCCGACGGTTGGTGCTTTTCTAACGCCAGATATCCTCGGCGGCGGAAAGGTGAGTTTTATCGGCAATGTGATTGAACGCCAATTCAAAACCGCGCGAGATTATCCATTTGGTTCTGCTCTCTCATTTATGCTGATGGCGATAGTGCTTGCGGGGACTGTACTATATTTTCGTGCTTTGCAAGGTAGTGAATCTGCAGAAACTTAGTCAAGGTTACGGCACTCGGCGTGCTATGAATGTGAATTTTGGTAGGAGGGAACTCCGATTCCCGACTATCGAGGTGTTTCGTCGCGATTCGGAGCTCGCTCCTACAAGAAGATTTGGAAAGTCGCGATTCGGAGCTCGCTCCTACAAGAAGAGGCTTCAGCAGAAAATCAAATTATAGAAATACAAACACACTTGCACTAATACTCGGTTAAAAAATGAAACGACTTCTTGAAATCAATATCTTTTTAGTTTTTCTTTTTCTATATTTCCCGATCTTAGTCATTGTTGTGTTTTCCTTCAACAGCGGGGATCAGATTGCGGTTTGGGAAGGCTTCTCGCTCAACTGGTATGCGAAACTGTTTAAGAATGATGGTGTGTGGCATGCCTGTAAAAATAGTTTGATCATCGCAGGTGTTGCGACTTTTATCTCAACTATCATCGGCACCGCTGCAGCGCTTGCAATAGAAAAATATCGGTTTCGGATTCGCACTACCTTAACTCGTGTGCTTTATCTACCACTCATTATTCCCGATATTGTATTAGCGATTGCGTTGTTGACGTTTTACGCACAGATCAAATTCCCGCTTGGATTAACATCTGTGATTTTAGCGCACGTGGTCTTCAATATCGCCTACGTTACGATTGTTGTCCGCGCGCGTTTGGCAGGCTATGATGACACGATTGAGGAAGCAGCACTTGACCTTGGTGCAAATCAATGGCAAACATTTTGGCGGATCACGTTCCCGCTTATTGCACCCGGCATCATCGGCGGCGCACTGCTTGCATTCACGCTCTCAATAGACGACTTTGTGATCACGTTCTTTACTGCGGGTGTTGGATCCACAACGCTTTCAGTATATATCTATTCCAGTCTTAAGTTTGGCATCACCCCAGAACTCAATGCCATTTCAACGATGTTATTAGTAAATTCAATCGTCCTCATCTTACTATTCCTGTGGTTTCGAGGACGAAACACGCAAACGAGTTAACCAAATTACTTCAGATTATGATATAATGTTAATAATATGAAAATGCAAAAACTTCTAACATACTTCCAAATCCTCTTTCTATTGTGTGCAGTAAGTCTAATATCGGCTTGCGATACAGAAAACCTACTGAACATAGATAAGGAGATGCTCGATCTTGACTTAGAATCCGAGTCGCATACACTCAATATCGGGGATACCACAACCATCAAGGCAACAGTAAACTATTCTGGAGATTCATCTGAGCTGGTTTACGAATGGCAAGCAAGCGGTGGTAGGATTGTAGGTAGTGGCGAAAGCGTTGTTTATGTTGCCCCTGAATCTGCTGGCACTTATACGATTACCCTTGAAGTCTCTGGTGACATAGTAACAGCACGGGCTGATATTCAGATTGAGGTCCATATCAGTCATGCGATTGTAGCGATGCCAAACCGTTATTGGCAAGGAAACACTTTCACACAGACGTTGACATATCGATTGAACGTAGAAGAGTTATTCCGTGATAACATCAGATTGCGATATGAAATACTACAAGACACAGCGCGCGCAGGTGCTTTTTTGAGCATTACCATCAACGGCGTTTCTGTTATGCGAAATCGCGCAATTGGTGTTGTGCAGCCCGACGGACCGTTAACAATTGCAGATGACTTAGATGTTTCTCGAATTATAACTGCACCGGGTAACTATGAACTTTCCCTTACACTGGAGGTCGTGAACGTTATGGAAGATGCTTGGTTGTTACGGAAATTGACGTTGATTGGGGTTGAAGGCACAATATCTGAGCTACGTTAACAAACAGGAAATTGCTTTGAACGCAAATATTCAAGCACACGTAGAAGTCAATTTAAACGCTATTCAAGCCAATGCTACAGCGATAAAAGCACGGACACAGGGGCAGTTAATCGCCGTTGTGAAAGCGAATGCCTACGGACACGGTGCTATTCCTGTTGCAGAGGCATTGCACACAATTGCGGATATGTTTGCAGTGGCAACAGTTGAAGAGGGCATTGAGCTGCGTGAAGCGGGCATTCAATATCCTATTCTTATTCTGTTTAGTCCTTTACCAGATTCGGCAGAGAACATCGTTTCCTACGACTTGACTCCAGCGGTTGATAATTGGACTTTGGCACAAGAGTTGAACAAAGTTGTAAAAGATGGCAAGTCCCGAATACAACAGACATCTATAGAAAAAGTAAAAGTTCACATTGATGTTAACACTGGCATGAATCGGTGTGGGGTTCGCTATACCGAAGCATCAGCGTTCCTAAAAAAACTAAAAACATTACCGCATGTTGAGGTAGAGGGTATTTTTACACACTTTGCAACTGCCGATGAAACAGATAAAAGTTTTGCATACGTTCAACTCAACCGATTTTCTTCCGTGCTTCAGAATGTCCCGAATGTGTCAATAAAACATGCCGCAAATAGCGCAGCGGTTCTGGCAATCCCTGAATCTCATTTTGATGCCGTGCGTCCTGGCTTGAGTTTATACGGAATCTTTCCCGGACACGAAAAACCGATCCAGCTGCAACCTGCGCTAACGTGGAGGGCACGTGTCGGATGGATAGATTCTATTGAACAAGGAGAAGGTGTTAGCTATGGATTACTATATAAGACACCGTCTCAAGCCCGTGTGGCAGGGATACAAGTTGGCTTTGGCGATGGGTATCCGCGGGCACTATCAGGTATTGGTGAGGTGTTAATTGGTGGGAAACGCTGCCCGATAATTGGGCGTATCTGTATGGATATGATGGTAGTTCAGTTAGAGTTTTCAGATAATGTAGCAGTAGGTGACGAAGTTGTCCTGATTGGAAAACAGGGAAGCGAAGAAATAACAATTTATGAAGTCGCTGCCCGAGCCAATACAATTCCGTATGAAATTTTGACAAGTATAGCAAAACGCGTAAACCGAATTTATTCATAATTAATACAAAAAATGCAAATTGAAATAAAAAATGTCTCAGTCTTTTTTGGCACAAATGCTGCTTTAGACGACCTTTCAGTAGAATTGGGGGGCGGTGCTGTCGGATTATTGGGTCCTAATGGCGCTGGAAAAAGTACGTTGATTAAGATGCTGCTCGGTTTTATAAATCCAACCCGAGGTGAAGCAAAAGTGTTCGGGCTGGATGTGCAAACCGAACACGTGGCTATCCGACAACAGATTGGATATTTACCTGAAGATGACTGTTTAATTCCTCAGATGAATGCCGTTCAGTTGGTCGCTTATGCAGGTCAACTGTGTGGTATGCCGTCACGTGATGCAATGCAACGTGCACATGAAGTGCTTTTCTATGTCGGTGTTGATGAAGAGCGTTACCGTCCCATAAGCGGATATTCAGCCGGTATGCGGCAACGTGTTAAGTTAGCGCAGGCATTAGTGCATGATCCGAAACTGCTACTGCTTGACGAACCGACAAATGGGATGGATACAACTGGAAGAGAGGAGATGCTTCTACTTGTAAAAGACATCTCAGCGGATAAAGGTATTGATGTTTTGTTGTCTTCACATCTGTTGCCTGATGTTGAATCCGCATGTCAGCACGTAATGGCACTCTCTCACGGTAGTCTTGTTATTCAAGGGAACATTGAAGAACTCAGAAAGAATCACGGACAAGCCTTTGACCTGAAAATAGTCGGTGACCGGGATGTTTACGTTGCCGCTTTAGAACGTTATCCCTACGATACTGAGTTACGACCAGATGGTCGTGTTCGCGTGACATCAAAAGAACAAGAACAGACAGAAGGAACATTCTTTTTCAAATTGGCACACGAAACGGGTGTCCAACTTCGCCAATTAAGGGAGGTAAAGCACTCTCTTGAGGATGTGTTTGCTGACGCTATGGAAGTGGAATAATACATATTAGTCTATTGTTTTTTTGTGAATGTATCCGTAGTAAATCACTGTTTGGAGATAATGAATTAGCAACAATTTAGAAGGAAAATCAAATGGCAGACAGAGATAATCTCATTGATGTTGGTGTTGCACAAATAGATATTACCCCTGATTATCCGATTCGGCTCAATGGATATGGCAGTCGGCGGACAGAATCCGAGGGAATCATCCAGCGGATATGGGCGAAGGCACTCGCTATCGGTAGCGATGACGATGGTCCCGTGGTAATGATAACCGTAGAAAACTGCGGGTTACCTGATGAATTGACTGAAGAAGTGTCCGAACGCGTGAAAAATAAAACGGGAATCTTGCGAGAGAATTTTGTAGCATGTTACACGCATACGCATAGCGCACCGTGTCTAACAAATGCTGCATCGTTCATTTTCAGTGCCGATATATCACCTAAAGAACAGGAAACGATTGACCGCTACACCCGTCATCTCAGCAACTGGATGGAGGCTGTCGCACTGGAAGCACTTACGAGGCGAGAACCTTGTAGATTAGCTTGGAATATCGGCGAGCTCAGTTTCGCTAAAAATCGGCGTACAGAAGGTGGACCGGTGGATCATTCATTGCCAGTGATGCAGATAACGGATGCAGATGGCACTTTGCGTGCGGTATGGGCAAGTTATGCCTGCCATTGCACAACGTTAGCAGGTGCAGACAATCATATCTGCGGAGACTGGGCAGGATTTGCACAAGAAGAAATTCAGAAAGCACACCCCGAAGTAACCGCATTGATAACGATTGGATGTGGTGCTGATGCGAATCCTGAATCACGGATGCGGCCAATGCCCGAAGGAAAGCAAGAGGTTTTTGAAACGCGGCTCGCCTATGCTAAAGAACACGGAAAGGCACTTGCACAGGAGGTTGGACACCAACTTGAACGAGATGCAATTAGCATATCCAATGTTCCAAAAGGGGCATTTGAAAGAGTGAATTTGCCGTTTGATAAACTGCCAACCCGTGATGAATGGAAGGAACGAGCAGCACAAGGTGGCGCGGGCGCATACCATGCCAAAAAACATCTTGAAATGTTAGAGAATGGACAAGCCATCAAGGCGGATATCTCTTATCCGATACAAGCATGGACGTTTGGTGACGAGTTGGCTGTTGTCTTCCTTGCAAGTGAGGTGGTAGTAGACTTTTCGTTGCGTCTGAAACAGGAATTTGATGCAACAAGATTATGGGTCGGTGCTTACGCAAACGCTTTTCCCGGCTATATTCCTTCGGAGCGGGTATTAGCTGAAGGCGGATATGAAGGTGGCGGTGCGATGATATATTTCGGTCAACCAACCCGATTTGCTCCTGGTGTTGAACAACTGGTGATTGATACGGCACATCAAGTGCTACCAGCGGAATTCCTTGCAAAATCTAACAACTGAAAGAGAGAACATAATGGAAATAAGACCCAATCAGGTTAAACAGAAATTAGCAAATGGAGACCTCGCGTATATTATCGCGGGATTGACAAACGCAGATGATATTGACGCATTCGGTCCCAACGGATATGATGGCGTTTGGTTAGAAGGCGAACATGGTAACGTAGACGCTATAAACCTTGGCAATCTCACACGTGCATGTGATTTGTGGGGCATGACATCTGTGGTGCGTGTCAATCGCAACGATCAGGCACTTATCTATCGCACTCTGGATTGCGGAGCAATGGGGATTGTTGTGCCGCACGTCAATACGAAAACGGAAGCACAGAACGTTGTAGATGGCGGGAAGTTCGCGCCAATTGGACATCGGGGCATGTTCACAAGTCGCCAAGGATATGGTGTGGATAATTATTTTGACGTTGCCAATTCACAAACACTGCTTATTGTCTTAATTGAAGACATTGCTGCCGTTAACAACTTGGATGAGATTCTCACCGTTGACCATATAGATGTGTTTTTTGTTGCACCATCGGATTTGGCGACATCAATGGGACATATCGGTAATCTTGAACACCCGGATGTACAAAACACCATTGATTCAGCATTGGCACGTATTCAAGATGCGGGGCGCGTTGCTGGCACTCTGGCGTTGGACAATACCGTTGAGAAATATGTAAAAGCAGGCGTGCAATTTTTACTTGTAGGTGTCGGGGGATGGATTTCATCGGGTGCAGCGGAATATAAACAACGGGCAGAAAGTGCGAAAGACTAAACCTTCGCTTGACGAATTTTGTTACTGATATAAACGAAGTAGCCCATACAGGCAGGCACGCTTTCTAAGCGCGCCTGTAGATGCCTGCTAATCATGCTAAAAATGTTATCCCACCAGATGCTTCTCTTCCCTGCCAGACTGCGCCTGTCGGATAGATATGTTTTTCCACGAAATCAGGATACATTTTCAGCCCCCATCCTAATGCACTCGGTGCAACGTACGCGCCATTGCTAACCCTAATCGGTTCAATAAACACATCATCTTGCAGGAAATTGAGATATTCTACTACTTGTGTATCCGAGTGTGCCGCAACACAGATTTGATCCCACATAGCGTAATGTTGAATCATGTTACATAAACCGATACCACCGCCATGCGGACAGACAGGTACATTATACTTTGCTGCCATAAGAATGACAGCCAAAACATCATTAACACCACCGAGACGCGTCGCATCAATCTGACAGAATTGGATAGCACCGCTTGTTATCAACTGCTTGAATATGACAGGTGACGGCACTTGTTCTCCTGCAGCAACACCGATATCATATTTTTCTAATGCGCGTGCAATCTTCACAAAACCGAGAACGTCATCTCGCGCTGTTGGCTCTTCAATCCATGTCGGTCTGAATTCTGCCAGCGCTTCCATGTGAGCGATTGCTTCATCAACACCCCAGACCTGATTTGCATCTACCATCAAACGAGCATCTTCACCTATTGCTTCGCGAATGAAAGCGAGTCGTTTCTTATCAAAGTCTAAATCCTGTCCAACTTTCATCTTGAAGCAATCAAGTCCCGATGCTTTTACCTGATTCACCGTCTCAATGATTTGTTCATCTGTTAGACCGAGCCAACCAGCAGTGGAATATGCTTTCGGTCCTTTCTGACAGAGTGCTTGTTCACGGGTTTCACGGCTATCCCAGTTTACATTAAGTATCTCCTCTGCTTCAACGGGTGTCAACGCATCTCGCAGATATCGCCAATCGATGCACTGCACAATTTTGTCAGGTGGTAAATCAACAAGCAATTTCCAGAGCGGTTTTTCAACCAGTTTCGCCCACAGGTCCCACATCGCATTGACAATACTGCCGATTGCCATCCGATTGACTCCATCTGCCAACCATCGTAATTGATGATGATCAATGAGAAGCCGAAAAAACGCACCTGGATCGTTCACGAAAGACTCAACTTGCATGTCGGTTAGGAGTTGTGCAAGGTCCCTGACACCGTAAGCGATCCAGTCGTTTCCTGCACCAGCAGTAAAAGCAACTGAAATACCAGTGTGTCCTGTGTTTGTTTCTATTGTTGTTAGCACTGCAGAGTAGTTCGGTTTTTTGTGGAATGGGTCTGATCCGAGCAGTGTATCGGATGTAGGCACGCGTAAATCTATGACGTTGACTTTATCAATTTTGCAATCTGGGTGAGTAAGATGTGTCGTTGCATTGTCCATAATTGAGTTGACTCCTTTCGCCACACAGTATAAAATAAATCACCATGAAAATCTATACAAAATTTGGTGATTCTGGGGAAACTGCGTTATACGGCGGAACTCGGATTCCAAAAGACGCGCAGCACATTGAGGCGATAGGTACTGTCGATGAGCTAAACGCCTATATCGGTTACGCACAGACACTGATTGATGACTCTGACCTCTGTGACTTGATGGAACGTATTCAAAATCACCTTTTTTCCCTTGGTGCTGATTTGGCAACCCCTGCCACGCATACAAAATCTACTGAGCTGCGGGTATCGGGAGATTTTACAACAGAGATGGAAAAAGCAATTGACGCACTTTCTGAGGAACTGCCACCCCTCACCAACTTTATTCTGCCCGGTGGCTGCCAAGCCGGTTCTGTTTTACATGTTGCGCGCGCTGTATGTCGTAGAAGCGAAAGGTGTGTTGTGCGTCTCACGCGTGAAGTTGATGTAAACCCAGAAATCATCCGATATCTAAATCGGCTTTCAGACCTATTGTTTGTTTTAGCACGTGTGGTGAATCACCGATCTCAGATGCCGGAACCGATTTGGAAATCCTAAGGAGGACAACGGTGGAAAAGAATATTAACGGTATCGTTGCTAAACATTATTGGCGTGCAGTCATCTTTTTGGTAGCAGTCATTTTAATCGGAGCAGGATTCTGGGGTTTGCGACGCTTCAACCCAGCCCTATTCCTCGGAAAACCAGATTTTATCGCTGTTCCCAACGAAGACCAACCGCAACAATCCCTCAAAGATAAACCTGCACTTCTCAATATCAACACTGCTTCTGAAAAAGAACTCCAAACACTTTCAGGCATAGGACCACAAATGGCGAAAAGAATTATTCAATATCGTGAGAAACACGGTAATTTTACATCGGTTGATGCGTTGACTGAAGTAAAGGGTTTGGGAGAAAAGACGTTGGAGAAGTTGAAACCTTTTATTAGTGTGGAGTGACACCTTTACTTGGAATTAAACCCTCTTCTGTAAAAATGTGTTGCACCGGAATATCCCACGGTTGCGGATATGTATCTTCCACAAGTTGCACCTGAAAAGCAATACCAATAGTAACCGCATTCGGACATGTAGGCAGAAAACGGTCATAAAACCCTTTTCCGTATCCAAGACGATAGCCATTAAAATCAAAAGCAATACCGGGAACGATGATCAGGTGGAGTTGATCAGATGGGAAAATAGGGCAGTTTGCATTGGGTTCAAGCATTCCATAACGGTGTCGAACTAAATCCTTTTCCAAATTCTGAACACATCTTGGTATCAATTGACCGCTTTCCGTATCAACAACTGGCGCAATAATCTGTTTCCCCTGATTGAAAAGTGATTTAGTGAGTTCGCTTGTTTCTACCTCGCTTTTCATACTCAGATAAACCATAACCGCATCAAAAGAACAGCCTTCCACATTTTTTTTACTTCGCTGAATCCATTCAATTACATGCCCCACAATTAGTTTGCTGTGTCTGGCATGCTCAGTAGGTAAAAGGTTTTCGCGTTTCTGTAGTGTTTCTGCCCGAATAGATTCCCGTTTTTGGGCTATTGGTATGTCCATTAATTTTTCTGGTATAAAAGTCGTGAGCTGGAGCTCGCGCCTACAGGAAGAGGTTTGCGGCGCCATAAATAATGGAATCACAATTTGAAAGTGGATAAAGCGCTATTTCCATATATGGCTTTTTATTCGTCCCATTCAATCTGATGTATATGTTTGGCAAGCGCGTCCCGAAAAGTAGAAGGTTTCATTGAGAGTAACTTTGCCGCTTGAGTCTTATTTCCTTGTGTTTTCTGCATTGCCCAGGCAATAAGTTCGCGTTCAGTGGATTTGATAATTTCGTGGAAAGAGGTCATACTCGGCGTATTGTCAAGTTTTTGAGATGTCGGTAACTTTAGCTCAATCGGAATTTCTTCAGTTGTAATGTCACTTCCATTGTTGACAGCGACCAGTCTTTCAATAATGTTTTCAAGTTCGCTGATATTTCCCGGCCACGGATACTCAGTAAGGACGTTGATTGCATCCTGCTTCATTCGGATGGCTTGATGCGGTGAGAAAATTTCCAAAAAATGGTTAATGAGCATCGGGATGTCACCTTTGCGTTCTCGTAGCGGCGGTAGGAACAAAGGGATGACATTCAATTGATAGTAGAGGTCTTCAAGAAACTCGTTACGTTTTGTTTTCTCTTTTAGATTTTCGCGGGACGTTGATATGATACGCAAATCCAGTTCAATGTGTTCAGTTTCAGACGATCCCAAAAACTTTCGTTCTTCCAATATGGCTAAGAGTTTTGCTTGCAGGTCAAGTGGAACAGTATCCACATTTGCGATGAAAAGTGTCCCGTTATTCGCTAATTGTAGTTTTCCTTGTCGGGATTGATCACCAAAAAGTTCTGATTCAATAGCATCGGTAGTAAGACCATAACAATTGAGACTAACATAAGGTTGATGCTGCCGCGAACTTCGCAGATGGATCGTTTTTGCCAAGAGTGATTTACCTGTCCCCTCTTCTCCGCAAATCATAACATTGCTATCAGCAGAAGCAACCTTGGGTATTAATTCGAAGATTTCTTGTATTCGTTGACTTTTTCCGATGAGTGTTTGATAAAGAGAAGGTTCTTGGTTTGTGTCAGGTGTTTTGAGAGATGATTGTGTCTTTTCAACAGGTGTTTTCCCTCTCAAAGCTTTGAGTTTATCCAGCATAAGGATTAACTCATCACTTGAAAAAGGTTTTTTAATATAGTTGTATGCACCGAATCTAAGCGCCTCAACTGCGGTTTCAACGCTCGCGTATGCAGTCATCACAATTACGGTGATATGTGGATGTTCTTTTTTGACTCTCTTGAGGAAATCAATCCCGTGCATCTGTGGCATCCGTAAATCGGTTACCAGCACATCAAACGCCTCCTGTTGCAAAAGTTGAAGCCCAATTAATGGCGATTCGACTGCGATAGCATCGTAATTAGATTCTCGTAAATCATCACGGAGCGTCATGCGTTTTAATTTCTCATCATCAACAACGAGGATTTTCATTTTGACCTCCTATGTTTGTTTTTGTAGAATGGGCAATTTGACTGTAAATGTTGAACCATGATCGACTTCGCTCTCTACTTCAATAACTCCTTGATGCTGTCTCACAATTCTGTCAGACACTGAAAGACCGAGTCCTGTTCCTTTTTCTGTAATCTGTGTTGTGTAAAATGGATCAAAAATCCTGTCTTGAACGGATTTTGATATGCCGATTCCAGTGTCAATTACTTTGACATAAACGCTCGGTTTTCCTATCAAGGCATCTAAATTTATTTCGCCGGTTTCGAATAATAGCGTTCCACCTGCTGGCATTGCAGTAATAGCATTCAATGCGAGGTTGAGGATGACCTGTTCTAATAGGTGTTTATCACCATGAATAAGTGCAATTTGATCTCGGTAGTCTTTTTCTATTTTTATGCCTTTTTCGGACGCTCCATATTCTATAAGTCCAATTGTTTCGTTAACAACATCATTTAGATTAATGGCGGTTAGGGTTAATTCATGGGGTCGGGAGAAATCGAGAAGTTTTCCAATTGTTGCTTCAATTCGTCGAATGGCTTCTTCCATTAAACCGAGATATTCTTGTGTTTGCTCAATGTTTTTCGGGTTACGCTGTATACGAAGGATGCAGTTTAGTAATCCATCAAGCGGATTATTGATTTCATGTGCAACACCCGCCGCCAATTCCCCGATAGCAGCCATTTTTTCGGAAAAAATGAGTTGCTGTTCCATCCGTTTTCGATCGGTTACATCACGCGAAACGAGAACAGTGCCAAGATAATTGTCTTCGTCATCGCGAACAGCAGCATAGGTATTTTCTAAGTGTTTTTCTCCTATTTGCTGGTTCTTTCTTTCAATTGCCTCACTCCCGTCAGAAAAGTCCTGTGAAATTTGGGCAAGTGTTTCAGCACTTCCAAATTGCAGCTCAGGGGTCATATCTTGTTCTGATCGATCTTTCTGAATCATTTGTGCAGCTTTGTTGAAGAGGGTTGTTTGGTTCGTAGAATCTACAAAAACAACACCTTCCTGCATACATTCAATAATAGATTGCAATTTGTTACGTTCAAACACAACCTCTTTACGAGTTTCAACGAGTTCGTCAACCTTTTCTTCTAAATTCTCCTTGAGTTCACGGGTTTCTGCCTCGCGTTCTCTTGCGGTTTGGGTGATTGTAGTTGCTAAATAGACGGAAAAGAATAAAGTACTTGTGAAGACAAATAGCACGCCAAAGGTATAAATTGGGTCGCGCCACAGATCGTCGGGTAGAAAATTATTCAGAGGATAGTGTGGAAGAATTTCAAAATATTCAAGGAAAATGAGTGAACTTAATAGAACAGTATTCAGTGTTGCTAATATATAACTGACCCGTTTCGATAAGATAATACTCGCGATAATCAGGTGAAAAATGAAATAAAATATAAACGGGTTTTCAACACCGCCACTGAAGTGAATGAGAGCGATCAACGACAGCAAATCGAGGATAATATGGATGCACGCTTGCCGTTTGATAGACATTAGCCGTTGCTGCTCTGGCGCTTTGCGATACATCTGAGGTTCAAAATTGTAAAGCACCATCAGACCGGCTATGATATAGAGCGGAATGGGGTTCGCAATCATATCGTACGCTAAATTGGCAACCGTTACAGTGAAGAATACACCTCCGATTGCAATCCAGCGCAGCCGCACTAACCATCCGATCTGCTTGATTAACTCCAGTTTTAACGGCAGTTCATCATTGACTGCTTCTTCCTGGAACAATTGTGTCTGTTCCATATCAGTCAGTCTCTCTATTTCATGTAACGGACTTCTCCATCAACTTCAATGGTATCAACGATCGCCATAACAACGCCATCAACAGGTTTGTTGCTGGTCACACTCGTTTGACGCGCTGAACTTCCTGTTGCGATAAGCACAATTTCACCGATGCCAGCACCGACAGCGTCTACTGCGACTGTATATTTCCGTTCTAATTCCCCATCTAAATTCACATCTTGGACAATCAACAACTTACTTCCGACAAGTTTCTCATCTTTCTGTGTTGCAACGATTGTCCCCGTAACTTTTCCAAGTATCATTCATAAGCCTTTATTTTTTGTTTTAAATCAATGATTTTTCTCTGATGTTTACAGCGTAAAGCGTGAGAAATTGACAAATTACTATCATCATGTTAAACTATTTTAGCGGGTAAAGTCAAGTCTAAAAGGTGGAGGAAATTGTTGAATCAGAATAAGGTTGATGTAGTGATAATTGGTGGTGGTATTATCGGGTGTGCCATTGCTTATGAACTTGCCAAAAGGCAGGTAAATGTCATCTTAATCGAGAAGACATCACGCGTTGGCACGGAAGCATCTTGGGCAGGTGCGGGGATTTTGACATCGCACGCATCAACACACGAACCGTATCCAGAGTTGTGCCGTGCAAGTCTTGCCATGTATCCGTCATTGGCAACAGAATTGAAATCTGAGACAGATATAGATATTGAATTTATCCGTTCAGGCACGCTATCAGTCTTTTTTGATGAAGCAGAAGCAGCAGGTTTAATCGGTTTAGCAGAACGAAGGGTGAACCGAGGTTTTACTGCTGAAGTTTTATCACCAGAACAGGCATGGGAATTAGAACCTGCTGTTTCAAAATCCATAGCAGGAGCAGTGCTGTTTCCCGAAGATGGACATGTTCGCAATCCTAAAATGGTAGCTGCGTTAGCAAAAGGTGCAGCGAAATTCGGTGCAAAATTCCTGTTAGGTAATCCAGTTACTGGATTTGTCAGAGAAAATGGACGGGTTGTTGGCACAGTAGTCAACGGTGAGACTATTCATGCCGACTCATTTGTCATAGCAGCGGGGTGTTGGGCAGGCAACTTGACAGCCTTACTTGATTGGTCGATTTCAATTTCTCCAGCGAAGGGGCAAATTGTTCTACTTGAAACGATGCCACCGCTCATTCAACGTACAATAGATGGCCTCGGTATCTATATCGTTCCGCGTGCAGATGGTAAGATTCTGCTTGGTGCTACGGTGGAGTTTGTAGGATACGATAAAACGCCATCAGTTGATGGTGTGAAACAGATGATTGATGCTGCGGTGGCTATCGCGCCGGAACTCGCACAAAGCACATTTGTGCAAACATGGGCTGGTCTGCGTCCTTATTACAAAAATGGTCCGTGTCTTGGTTATCTTCCGAGCTATGACAACGTTGTCTTAGCATCTGGACACTTTAAAAATGGCATTCTACTTGCGCCAATTACCGGACTACTTATTGCTGAACTCCTTACAATAGGACAAACTTCGTTGTCTCTGGAGCCATTTCGACCAATAGAGTCATAATCTCTCAATAATGGAGTTTGCCTACTTATACAATACTAAAGAGGAAAAAATGGCTATAGAACAGTTCTTCACATTACTTATTGTGTTATTCCTTACGATTTTTTGGATGGTACTTTTTTGGCGTTTAATGCGTGTGCACGAAAAACTTGCAGATTCTGTTGAATGGATCGCGCGACAAAACAGTAGGCAGGAACAGCAATCTAATCCGTTAGGAGATGATTAAGCAATTAATATAAGAGAATCGGCCCGCGGAATACTTAGGTAGTGCGGGTTATATTTTTTGATTACGAAATATATTTTTAAGGAAACAAATGAAACCGCATATCACTATTGTTACGCTTGGTGTTGAAGACCTACAACGTTCCGTTGATTTTTATCAAAACGGGTTAGGTTTTCCCTTAATGGGTGACTCGGATAGTATCGCATTCTTTAAAATGGAAGGAATAATACTTGGTCTCTATCCAAGAGATAAACTGGCTGAAGATATTACTATTTCCCCTGAAGGAACTGGCTTTCAAGGATTTACACTTGCCCACAATGTTGATTCGCCTGAAGAGGTGGACAGAACCTTAGCAGAAGCGGTTGCAGCGGGAGCAGAGCTCGTTAAACCGGGACAAAAGGTATTTTGGGGTGGGTATTCAGGTTATTTCAAAGACCCGGACGGTTTTTATTGGGAAGTTGCACATAACCCTTTTCTATAATATTCTGATAGTTTACTTAATGATCATTCATAATTTGATTTGGAGTTGATATTTATGGATAAAATTAGAGTTGCTTTTATTGGTTGTGGTGGGATGTCATCGCAGTTACAGCAATGCATTCCAATGGTGCCTGAGTTTGAATTTGTTGCGACATGTGACCTTGTAGAGGATAAGGCGAAATCGAATGCTCGGAGGTTTGGTGCGCTGCGTCATTACACCGATTACAATGAGATGTTCAAAAATGAGGACCTCTATGCAGTGGCTGTTGTCGGTAGACCTGAGGATAAACTACATCGTGACATTGGTATTGAGTGTCTTCAACAAGGTTATCATATCTATACTGAAAAACCCCCTGCAACCACTGCTGCTGGTGCGAAAATGCTGGTAGATGCATCTGTTGAGACCGGCAAAACAGGAATGGTCGGCACAATGTGGCGGCATGCCCCTGCACATCAGATAGCAAAACGCTTGATTGATGAAGACGATTTTGGCTCGACATGCCAATACCATACGCGTTATCTTGCACCAGGTCCACGCCTCAATGAAGCGGGATCACCTTTTGCATGGCCCTTCATGCTTGATCAGGTGATTCACCCAACAGATTGCATGCGTTTCTTTATGGGACAGGTCAGCGAAGTATTCGCTATGGGTGAGATTGATGCTGCATCATCCTCCGTCTCAATGACCGTGAATTTACGTTACGAAAACGGAGGCATCGGCACTATGACACTCGGTACAGGTCCCGTCTTAGAAGCGATGGTTTTTATCAAAGGCACAAATAATCAGGCAATTCAGGTGTTTGAAACAATGAAGTTACGCCGTTATCGTGTTCCGACATGGCTGGGTACCGGTGGTGGTTATACAGATACTCCTACTGAAGGGTGGAATCTTAATACTGCGTATCATGGTATCGGCAGACCCGGTTATCTGGAAGAGATGCGGCATTGGGCACAGTCTTTACAAGCAGGGACACAGCCGCACTCCAGTCTTGAAGATGCGTATCAAAACATGCGGGTTTTAGAGGCAATTAGCCTTAGTATTGAAAGTGGTGAAGTTGTTCAAATACCAAATTAATGGAGAGAGAAATGGAAAAATTAGATCGGATCCAGATTAATTCAAGATTTGCCTTGGGCAACCTGTGGTTAGAGGAATCCGAATCACAGTGAGTGTGATTCTGAAGTTGTTAGCCAGCGATAAGTCAATTGATGATATTATTGAGATGTATCCAGAGTTAGAGGTTCCTGATGTTCAAGAGGCAATGAAGTATGCCTATGAGAAAATATAATAAAAAAGAGAGTGTAGAGAATCACCATGGACTGGTCACCACGTGTAAAACCAATTAAAATAAGACGTTTGTACCGATATGTCCGACTCGGCATCTATGATGATATGTTGCTGCACGATGTTGGGTGGGAACTTTATGCTCGCTGTTCCGACATCGCAACAGTTGCTGATGTTTACCGAGAAGGACACGTGCCTTGTCCGCAGTGCAGAACAAAGATAGCGCGTCAGATTGACCCGCTTTTTAGTACTGGTGAAGGTGGGACACGCGAGAATTGGTTTCACTGTCCACACTGTGCACAGCGGCTTCTCTGGCGTGATTGCCGTCAAGCACTACGTGACACCCCGCGATGCTTCGTGTGTCGTTCTGTCCTAAAGCAAGATGATGATTTGCAGTGTGCTTGCGGTAAAAGTTGGTCGCCCGAAGCCTATAATCAATCTGTAAGAACCCGAGTTCGTTTACCGTGTCCACACTGTCTTAACCTTGTCCGTAGGCCTCCTACTCCAAAAAAGAGTCAACCGGTTAAACGTCGTCAATCTAAACCTGAATTACAATGTCCGAAGTGTCAAGAAACGGCGCTGCATGTTTCTGGTAACATTCAGTGCACAGTGTGTGATTACAAACGTAGATGGCGAGATTATCGTAAAAGTTTGAAAAAGAAAAATGAAAAACTGACTTGTGTGGACTGTGGATATTCCTTTATGTGGCAAGCATGGCGAAAAAGCACGCGAACACTGAGAACAGGCAACCCAAAACCAGCACGTGAATTCGCTGAGAAATGGCTAAGATGCTATACACCACAGCAGCGCATGATTCAGATTGATACCTTACTGCAGACATTGCACGGTAGAGGGCCTTTGGCACCGTTGTTTATTGATAGTGGTGAACACAATATACGACAGATGCTTGATGATTTAGCATCATAAGTTTAAATGTTGTCAACATAAGAGATTTTCTTGTGATTTTCCAAAAGAGAGGTTATACTAATTTTAAAGGTTTTGATAAAACACAGGTTGACGATATACATTACGGATGAATAAGCATTTGTATCAGCTTTCAGATGAGATTCTTGCGTTCTATAGACAAACACAAGAGTCAAAACGGCTTACGAATGATGTTAGAGGCCAGATAGAATTCGCGCGGACGCAAGAGATTATCACGCGCTATTTACCCACGCCACCCGCAGTCGTTTTGGACATCGGTGGTGGTTCTGGTCCCTATGCTTGTTGGTTAGCAAAGTCAGGCTATGAAATTCACCTTGTAGACCCTGTGGATTTACATATTGAACAAGCAAAGGAAGCCTCAAATTTACAACCGGAACATCCGATTGCCAGCATATCACTTGGTGACGCGCGATCATTGCGGTTTTCGTCAGCGTCAGCAGATGCTGTTCTACTGTTGGGACCGCTCTATCATCTGATTGATAAAAATGAACGGCTGCTTGCATTGAGAGAAGCATATCGTGTCTTAAGAAATGGTGGGATTATGGTTGCTGCCGGTATCTCGCGTTTCGCCTCTTTTCTTGATTTCTTCTGCAAGGGCAGATTGGGCAATTCGGTCTCCAGAGACATTGTTAAAAACGATCTTGAAACGGGGTACCATCGTAACCCTACTGATAATTTAGAATTTTTTACAGATGCATATCTTCACCGTCCGAAAGAACTCGGTTCTGAAGTGATTGAAGCAGGTTTCCAGCATCAGGCGACGCTTGCCGTGCAAGGACCGGCATGGCTTTTTAGGTCAGTTGAAAGTTATTGGGCAGACCCTGATCAACGCGATGCTGTTTTAGATTTAATTCGGAAGGTCGAAGCAGAACCTTCAATACTCGGCATGAGTGCACATATTTTGGCGATAGGAATAAAATTAAACTGATGAATTTTGACCAAATGCGAAACATAGAACTGAGAAAAGAACTTAAAAAACGTGGATTGAAAGGGTACTCATCGTTAAGAAAAGCTCAATTGATTGAGTATCTTTCAACAGGAATCCATCCACTGAAAAAAACAGAAATATCAGCCGCTATTGCAGAGGGTGAAATGCACGATACTTCTAAAGGTATTGGATATTCACCAACTATTTTAGGAGGATTAACCGAAAATTTTCCCGTTAACCAAATCTTATCAGGTGACTGCTTAGAAATCCTTTCTTCTTTTCCAGATGGAGTCTTCGATTGTTGTATTACTGATCCGCCGTTTAATATGTCGAAAACAAAAGGATTGGGTTGGGCATTTAGTTCTCATGTCACAATGCAGGAACAGTGGGATATTTTTTCTAAGGACGACTATTTTCAGTTCTCAGTGAATTGGATAAGAGAAGTACTGAGAGTGCTAAAGACAAACGGAAATTTATTCATTTTTGGATCGTTTCACTGCATCTTTACAATTGGTTTCATTCTACAAAATATGTTTGACAGAAGGATAATCTCTCAAATTGTTTGGTTTAAACCTAATGCGCAGCCTAATATTACCTGTCGAATGTTTACCGAGTCTACAGAATTTATCATTTGGGCAGTTAACAATGAAAGCAAAAAAGCCAAAAACTGGACGTTCAATTATGAAATAATGAAGGCAATGAACAATGATAAGCAGATGCGAAACATGTGGGAAATTCCGCTTACCCCACGCTCAGAAAAAAAGCACGGTAAACACCCTTCTCAAAAACCCGTATCAGTTGTCAATCGTATTATGTTAGCGGGAACTAATGAAGGTGATCTCATTCTTGACCCATTCTCAGGATCTGGAACAACAGCAGTTGTTGCCGAACAACATAAGCGAAAATGGATAATGATCGAGAAGGACGAAACATATAACCAAATTGCCCAAATGCGGATTGATGAGTTGTCTAATAGGTTATTTGAGGAAAACTCAATCAAGGAAATAGTATCACAAAATTTGAGCGAGCACAGCCCTTACGTTGGGTAGACCCAAGGAGAAAGTGAAATGGAGGAACTAAAAGAACTTCGCGTATCTAACGATGCAATGAACGATTCGGAAGAGTTGCGCGCCCGGATGTCAGAAGCGGGGTATCTTTTCTTTAAGAAACTGCAAGACCCTGACAAACTTTTAGCATTGCGGCGAGAGATGCTAACGACAATGCAGGAAGGCGGTTGGCTTGTAGCAGGTACCGATCCGATGGACGGAATTGCAGATATTTCCACACAGTGTACCGAGGGCGACCCTGAATACACCGATGTATACCATGAAGTGTATAAGTTAGAAGCGTTCCACCGTTCCGGGCATTGGTTAGAAGTCATTGATATGGTGGAGAGAATTATTGGTAAAGAGGTGCTGCCCCACCCACAGAAAATCGCACGTCTCTGGTATCCGAAATACACCGCGCACACGACACCGATACATCAAGACTTTGTTCACTTTCAAGGTAACTTCCAAACTTACACCTGTTGGGCACCAGTTGGAGATTGTCCGATTGGGTTAGGCGGTTTGGCTGTCTTGCCGGGTTCACACAAAGTTAATAAGGTTATGGAACACCACTTTTCGCTTGGTGCTGGTGGCCTGTGCGTTAATACAGACGAATTGTCAGGTGAATGGCATACCACAAACTACGAAATAGGCGATACACTGATTTTTCCAGCACTGACTATCCACAAAGCACTCCCGAATTTGACTGAAGATAGACTTCGCGTATCACTTGACAATCGCTATCAGGCAGTTGATGATCCGATAGCAGAACACATGCTTGAGCCTCACTTGAACATCTTCAACTCGCTACAATGGGACGATGTTTATCGGAATTGGGAATCTGACGAGCTAAAATACTATTGGAAAGATTACGATCTCACCGTTATCTCAAGGGATTTTAGTTACGGAAACAAAGGGTTTGAGGAAGCGTTGGCGTTAGCAAGAGACGGTGATGATCGCGCAGTGTATCAGTTAAACCGAATAATCAAACGCGATCCGACAACTGAGATGGCTCAAAGAGCCGTGGCAGTTTTGCAAGAAGTGAACATAGAAACTTCAGTTAATCACCCTTAAATTCCAAAACACACCTCTTTTTCTATCTATGGATACAGACTAAAACTTCAAAGCTTGTGATTCAAACTGCAAATAAACACCCCATGATTTTCTGGTGCTAAGCTAAATTGGTTGAAATATGATCAAACTCGATTTGGTTCAACCCTTTTTGCTTTTAGTGCCAGATTTTGTTTTTATAAAAAACTCAAATTTAGGAGATAAAAAATGAAAAATTTCGCTCCTTTCTTGACACTTGCGTTCTGCTTCATCGTCTGCTTCCTGCTTACGAATCTAACCGCCCATTCTCAGACGATAGAAGCAAATAAATTTGAAACCGCTCCTGTGATTGATGGCAAACTTGATGATAGTGTGTGGCAACAAGTGACACCCATTGAAAAGTTCAGGATAGCAGAATTGGAAACGACAGTTCCAGATAAAACGCAAGTATATATTGGATTTTATGAATCGGCACTCTATGTCGCTTTTCGATGTTTTCAAGATAAATCAACCATGATTGCAAATCAGACGCGAAAAGATGGTAGTTTTAAGTTTGAAGATCATGTTGCGGTTTATCTTGATACGTATCATGACAAACGCCGCACCTATGGCTTCGCTGTCAATCCACTTGGTACACAGCTGGATGAAAAACAGGGCGATCTTGGTTGGGATGGTGAATGGGTCGCTGCAGCAATCGTAGAAGAATCAGTCTGGACTGTTGAAATGAAAATCCCATATCAAATACTTGATTTGCCGCGCTCTGAAAAGCAGACATGGGGTTTGAACTTAGTGCGTCGCCATCAAAGTCTGGATAGAACCAGTACTTGGGCAGATACAGGTGTCAATGTATCTGACGCAAACGAATTCGGTAGCCTAACAAATCTTGAGTTCAATCCTCAGAATATCGGTAAGAAAATCGAACTCGGTGGGTATTTATCTGCGAAATTAGAAGACACCTCAAAATCTGAGGAATTATCCGACAGACTAACAGCAGCGTTAGGCGGTGATTTTACTTATAAAGTGACCACAAGCACATCTTTCATTGGGACGGTGAATCCTGATTTTAGCCATATTGAGTCTGAAGTGCAAGGGATTGTCCTATCCGATCTTGAGCAGCGATTAACTGATCGGCGACCGTTTTTTCAAGAAGATGGACGAATTTTTAGATCACCAATAGCCCCGTTTTACAGCCGCCGTATAGGAGAGATAGACTACGGTGCAAAACTAATCGGGAAGACTGGAAGGGCAACGTATGGCTTGATGAATGTCAAAGAAACAGTAGACAACAGTCATAATGTATTGGCACGTGGATCATGGGATGCTGGGAATTCGTCATCTGTTGGTGTTTTCTTTGCGTCAGAGGAGATGGAGGAGACTTATAACAGGTCTGCTGCTATTGACACCAGAATTCGTTTGCCAAAAGCGTTTAACTTTGTCGCGAATTATGCGGGAAATTGGAATCCAGATAGTGAGAATCGACGCGCGATCTTAGCGGAAGTATTTCGCCGAGGAAATCCTATTTTTAGCCTTGCTTATAGAGACATATCTGCAGGATTTAACCCTGTCAACGGATTTGTGCGACTTACGGACATCCGACAACCCAGTTTCTGGGGTGTATATCGTTGGCCTATTGAAAAAGGATTGCTACAAACTGTTAAGTTTGAATCTGTCCAAAAAGTAACTTGGAACCAAGCAGGTGAAAGGATACGAGGCGACCATTTTCAACTGGTAGAGTTCGATTTGGGTGAAAAGATTCAGACCGGATTTTTCGGTAGAACTTGGTCTTACGATGTCCACACAAATTGGGTGGTTGCATCGCAAGCGGTGTACAACCGTCAAAATCCAGATCGTATCTTTGTTGTTTGTCAATATGGTGAATTTGAGGGAGCAAAGGCGACTTTTGTCACAACAGCGATGAATCTTATTCCGTTCCAGTTTTTATCCATAGGGATTGCAGGTGAAAACTTGTGGCAGACTTTTCCCGATGGGCATAAAACACGCAAGTTCTCCCTTCGTTCAAGTGCTAACTTTGAGATAGGAACAGAAAAATGGGTGACATTCCGCTTGCGTTCAGGTGGTGACCATAAGCCAAATCTGAATGCAGTCTTTAAATACATGTTTATTGAAAATCTTGTTTTTTATCTTGTTTATGGGGATCAAGATGCAGAGGAGACTGTCAATCAGTTGTTTACAAAGGTAGCGTTGACTTGGTAGTTTCTTATTTTATGGAAGACCTATAATATGTAACATTTCCCTGGTAGATGCGGTTTCCTAACTGCATCTACGAGAAACTGGGTAAATACGGTTCGGTTAGGAAACCGAACCCGCTAAATGCCATACGCGCACTTGGCGTTGATTCGTAATGGATAAATAATTAAAGGGTTTTTTCATACGCATACGTCCTATCTACAACCCGATAACCGAAGTTACTGTAAAAGAGAAGAGCGCGATAATCATCCCAACTCGTGCTGATTTGTGCGTGCCGATATCCGACTTTGTGCATCTCTTGAAGCGTGTATTGGAGCAAGTATTTTCCTAAACCTTTCCCCTGAAATTTACCTTCAATATCGATCCAAAGCGTATGGAGCCAATTTTGTGCATCTGGATGAGATGAATACTCAGCACCGGACACAGAGCAACATCCGCCAACCAGTTCATTCTCTTGGTAAACTTGTACGGTGCAGTCAGGTAGTTGACCGCGTCCCTGTACCCAGTTTACAGAATGTTTTACCTGTATCGGTGATGGCATTGGGGTGATTACGTAGTTTTTCCAATCTAAAAAGACCCAGTCCGGAAGAGGGCGGTATCCGTTGAATCCAAGGAGTGCTTGAACATGATCAAGTGCATTCGATAGATTTGCGTATTCAAGATGATAGAAACGGTATTCATAGCCTGATCGGAAAGCACAAATACGGTTTATGTCATACGCTTTCAGATATTCCTCAGCCTTTTCAAGCACAACTTGTCCAGCATGCCGCGCGCCGCGTTCGTAACCCATAAATCGTATTAAACCCGCATCTTCTCTGTTTGCTTTTGGTCCAATCCTACAGAGACCTACGTGAGTAAACGCATGCACCACGCCATTTTGCATCGTCACAAATACATTTTCGGAATCAAGACTATTCGGCCTAATGTCACTTTGGTCTTTCATTCCGCATAAGGCATTAGCCAATTCTTTTTCTTTTACAGGATAACAGTGTGGGACATCAACAATGGCGCGATTATAGAATTGTGTTAAGGGTGTAAGTAGATCGGGTGTGTATTGAACTATTTCCATTTATTTTTTTCCTCTTTTCGGTATTTCCCACAACATGAAGTGAGAAGAGGGTTAAATCTGTGTTATTTTTTATTTAATGGTTGGATGGTTTGCTAACATCTTTCTCATACGCGTAGGTCCAATCAACAACTTTATATCCGAAGTTGCTATAAAAAAGAAGTGCGCGATAATTATTCCAATCTGTGCTGAGCGAGGCGTGTCGATATCCGATTTTGTGCATCTCTTGAAGTGAAGACTGAAGTAGTAATTTACCTATTCCTTGCCCCTGAAAATTATCTTCAACCTCAATCCAGTCGGTATAAACCCAATCTTGTGCATCGAGATGACTGGAAAACTGACCACCAGAAACAGCCCAACAGACACCAATCTGTTCACCGTCTTGGTGCGCAGTTATGTTACAGTTCGGCAATTTTCCACGACCATCTTTCCACTCAACAGATAGTGTTACTTGCAAGTTTGAAGGCGTTGGTATAACAGCAAAGTTTTTCCAGTCCAAAAATACCTGACCATGGTCGCGTTGGTAATCGTTCAGACCAAGCAATGCTTGAACATGATCAAGGGTATCCGATAAGTGAGCATATTCAAAGTGGTAGAAACGGTATCGAGAGAATTTAGGAAAAGCGATAATTCGAGATATGTTAAAAGTTTTTAGATAGTCTTCCGCCTTTTCAAGCACAGCTTGTCCCGCATGCCGTGCGCCACGTTCGTAACCCAAAAATCTGATAACACCATGGTTCACTTTCTCACTGTTTTCATTTTTGTCTTGATAGTAACCTATGTGAATAAACGCTTGCACCGCATCATTTTGCATCGCAATAAACGCTGTTTCTGCCTCAAGATCATCATCGGTTTTGTCTGCGTTTCCGGTAGCGACGTTCATCACGGTAGCCAATTCATTCGCCTTCACGGGGTAGCAATGTGGCACGCTGGTGGTCAGACGATTGTAGAATTGGGTTAATAGTTCAAGAAATTCGGGGGTATATTTGAAAATTTTCATCTATTTTCTATCTCTTTTGTGGAACGTCCCACAGTAAAATTGTTCCATCTAAACCGCAACTTCAGAAAGGACTTTTTCATAGTCATAAGTCCAATCTACAACCTTATAACCACAGTTGCTATATAAGAGGAGTGCGCGATGATTATCCAAGCTCGTACTGATTGATGCATGTCGGTATCCAACCTTTTGCATCTCATGAAGTGAATAAAAAAGTAAATATTTCCCTAAACCTTGTCCCTGAAAGTCATCCTCAATACCAAGCCATTCGGTATAGACCCAGTCTTGTGCATCAGCGTGGCTTGAAAACTCACCGCCAGAAACAGATTCACATTCCCCAACTTTTTCACTATCTCGGTTTGCCGTTACGGTACAGTTTGGCAGTTTTCCACGCCCTTCCTTCCAATCAACGGAAAGTGTTATCGGTATAGGTGGCGATATTGGTTTAGCGTCATAGTTTTCCCAATCCAAAAAGACCCATCCGTTGTGACGGTGATATCCGTTAAATCCGAGGAGAGACTGAACTTGATCAAGGGTGTTTGATAAACGGGCAAATTCAAGTAAATAAAAACGATAGCGATACGATGAAAAGACGGTAATTCGAGTCACGTTAAATGTCTTCAGATATTCCTCTGTCTTTTCAAGTAATTTTTGTCCGACATGTCGCTCACCTCGTTCGTAACCAAAAAACCGGATATTACCTACGTTCTCTTGATTGTCATCTTCCTTCGGATAGCAACCTACATGGACTAATGCCCGTACTGCCCCATTTTGCATTGCGATAAACGCAGTTTCGTGATCAAGAACATCATCAATATCATCAGTTTGACCTGTAACACCGAGCATCGCCTGTGCAAATTCCTCTTCTTTTATAGGGTAGCAATGCGGAACTTTGGCAGTCAAGCGATTATAAAATTGTGTTACGGGTGCTTGGAGGTCGGACGTGTATTGGAGTATTTCCATCTGTTTTCCATTGTTCTTTATGGAACATTCCACAGCAGAATAGTTCCGTCCTGACTTCCATTGGAAAGTGTTTTGCCATCTGGACTGAATACCACTGAAGTAACATCCGCTGTATGTCCAGTAAACGTTTTTTTGAGACTTCTTGTCTGTACGTTCCAGAGACGTACCGTTTGATCTTCACTCCCGCTGGCGACTGTTTTACCATCCAGATCGAATACAACTGAAGTTACTTTATCCTTATGCCCAACAAATCTTGACTTTTCCTGATGGGTGCGGATATCCCACAATCGAACCGTTTTATCCGCGCTTCCGCTAACAAGTGCGCTGCTATCCGGACTAAATACTACTGAATGGATAGCGTCCGTATGACCTACCATGCGAAAGTCAGAAAGTAACGGCATCTGCCTATAACGGCGGGCTTTTGCGTTCCATATTCTAACTGTATAGTCTTCACTTCCACTTGCGAGCATACTGCCGTCAGGTGAAAACGCTACTGAACCAACACTATCAGTATGCCCAGTAAGCACATCAAGTAGACCACCAGTACGAGTATCATATCGCCAAACTCCGAAGCCTGTCGCTACTGCAAGTTGTGAACCGTCAGGTGAAAGCACGATATCAATTATCATGCCTTTTCCGAGTCGTGCTATTGCACCGTCGGGTAAACCCCATTCACTTGTATTTTTCTCTACCAATGGCGTTGGTTGTGATGTATCTTGCGTCAAACAACCGAGCACAAACAGAACACAAATCCATAACAAACTGAGTTTAAAAAAAGTCGCAAATCATAAATTGATATTGCTCATCTAAAGATTTATTCGTTTATCAACCGCAGTGAATAAAATATGTAGATATCTATTGGTAGGCGTGCTTTACAGTAGGGAATTGATGCACAAATGTGTAGATGGTATTGGCGGGGCACAGAGACCCCGCCCTACAAGGGAACAAACATTCAAGTCTTAACGTTTCTCAACTTGGAAATTGGCATCCAACGCTTTCTCAACGCGAACTTGCGATTCTTCAAGATGTGCTACACTGTAATCATCCAGCTTTTGCTTGGAATTTTGCAGCACGTTCTTGAGACGGGTATTGATTTGTTGGAGATGGAGACGTGCAAGTGATCTCGCGTCTTCAGGTGTACCGCTATCTGCGTCCAACACCAACTTAATGAGCTGCTTCAGATGTTCACGCTGTAAACCACGTCGGAAACTGGAGATAAACGCATCTGAATTTGTCCACTGCTTGGCATCGGCATTTTTATCAAGTTCTACCCAAACAGCATCCGTAATCCCTGTGAACAGTTCGGGCATTGTGAACACATCCTCATTGTCCGAAAACTTGAGCTCTGTATCTTGAACGCGCGCCAAGACATTTCGATCAAGCAGTCGTCCCAAAATTTGGTTTTGGTTTCGTAGAATAACGTCATGGATCGGATAATCCAGGCGTGATGAATTCCCGCTACTTGTTCCCCAATCACTCCACCGAGTAATAGCGATGCTGTTCAGCAGCTTCGGTGGAAAATCGAATGTTTTGTCTGAGAGTGCGTGTTCTTTGATAAATTTCAGTGCTTCGCGTTGCTTCTCCGCTGGAACAGGCACATAAGGTAAACGTCCGTTTTCATCCCCTTTATGGTCCCGATGATGATATTGCCCACCGATGAAACGCGTTGCAAGGAACATGCCACGACTATATTGTCCCAGTAGCGATCTGAATGCACGTCGGACGCGTTGGTACCCCATTCCATCTTGGGTGACTTTGTCTGCAATCTCGTCCCACAGACCAGCGACAATAGCTTGACGTTGTTTAGCAAATTCAAGCGGATCTGAACCAAGGTCCCAACGATTGACTAACGGGTCAAGGTCTCGATATTGATACATGGAAGCATCGCCATCAGTAGCATATCTAAGTTCTGGCGTTGCTGCCCGAGATGCGATTTTCTGTAACTCTGGCAATTCAGCCTCAGGTTTGCTACCTCCAACGGGTTTATAGGCGTATTCGATCACCCAGTAATCCCAAGGACCGATTGTTGGTGTATAGTAATTTCCTTGTTTTTTTCCTTCTGGCGCAATATTTACCGCATCATAATCCATTACTGAACCGTGGAGTGCTTCATCCCTTTTCTTGTTCAATTCTTCAAGTGAATATATCGTAGTCGCTTTAAAGTTGTGTCGTAATCCCAATGTGTGACCGACTTCGTGCATAATCAATGCTTTGAGTGCCTGTCCGATATACTCTTCTGGAAGTTCTCCATCGTCAATTATGCCGCGTGCTTGTAATACACTTGCCATGAAACTCATTTCACGCGCAAGACCAGTCGCCATTTGACAGTTATGTCGTGATGAATGATCAATTGGGTGGGTACGCTCATGCTCTACTTCATCAAAGTAAGTTGTGTATTCACGCATCCAAGATCGGATCCAACTTTCACCGACAAGGATATCCGCGTCCAGAATCTGTCCTGTCAGCGGATTCACGCGAGAAGGTCCAATTGCAAAGGACGCACCAACGACCCAACGAATCGTATTATACCGTGCGTCCTCAGGATCCCAGGTCTCATGATCTTGCTGAATCCGTGCTTCAATTGCATCTATGAATCCTGCTTTTTCAAATGCTTTGTTCCATTCCAGAATGCCTTGACGTACATAGGGACGAAAACGGTGTGGAACGGTTTTCTCAATGTAAAATATAATTGGGTCTTTTGGCGGGGAGAGTTTTGCATTTTTGTCAGCCTTCTCCAAGTGCCATCGATTGACGTAACGGATAAACGGCTCATCACTGGTTTTAAGTGAGAAGTCTTTGACTGTCGTCATGAAATGTCCCATACGATCATCAGCCAAACGAGGTTGATAATTGTTGTTTGGGAGTTGTGCGAGGCTGTAATGTACTGATAGTTGAATGCCACGACTGTCCGGTATTGTTTCACGGCTGCCACTTGCAGAATACACCGCATCAACTCTCAACTCAACGTTTTTGGGAAATCCCTTAATTGCTCCCCATGTGCTGCGCCCTTTATCAAAACGGGCACCTCCACCTATTTGACCAGACAAAGGTGGCAAGTCGGACATGAAAACAGGTGAAATATTTACTAACAAACTCTTTCGTTGCGGATGAACACTTTCGAGTTTGAGAGCGAAAAGTACAGAGTCGCGATATCCTAAATCTACGGCTTCCGCTATCGGCGTTCCTTTGTTAGCCCGAAAACGGACATTTTTTCGGACAAGATGTACCTTATCACCAACACGCCGCCATTCAAGCAACCATTCATCCATGGTCATGCCAGAAAGCAGGTATCCTGTACCTAAACCTCGTGCGATACTAATCATGCATAGAAAAGGTTTATCCAATTGCGAAGGTTGTATTTCACAATAAAGATTCTCTTTTTTCTGATATAGTTTGAAAAATCCTTGATAACTTTTACTGTCTTCAGTTACTTTATTGAAATCTTCATATTCCTTCTTCTGTTTTGCGGATGTAGCCTGTGTAGCAGGTTTAGCCTCTTTTTTTTCTTCTTGTGCGATTATTGGAAGGCAAAGACCGCTTATCAAGATGAAACAGATGCAAAAAGTGAATAGACGTTGCATTTATTCTCTCCTTATAGTGAATCTAAAAACATGTGGACATTCTCAATAGGTTCGGTTAGGAAACCGAACCTACCACATTATAAGAATAATTAAGGGTTTTACTATAATTTACTAAAGTTTGGACAATTCTTGTTCAATGGAAGTTGAGTTTTCAACGAAGTCTATTTTCTGCGAGTTTCCCATATCAGTGAAACGCCCCGAAAATGCTGCACGCCAGCGGCGTGCTATGTGTCGGTTCACTACATACCGCTCCGCTGGAGCGGAGATGTCGGTTCGGACGATGACTATAAACATGTTGCTCCGCTGGAGCAAGGATTTCCGTTCTGTGTTGTGTTAGGATTGGTAGCAGATAGTAAACCGATTTCTGATATAGAACTCCTATATGAAAAATTGTCCAAACTATAGTATAATTTACGTGTCGCCAGATATGTGCATTACTATCAATAATAAATGTGTTTTGAATCAATTACGGTTGGTGGTATACGGATAATTTTGATTAACAAGTATACCATTTTTTGATTTTCTTTGCCAGATAAGTTTTTGAAGACAAAAGATGTTTAACTATTGTGGAAATGGACTCTCTGACTGCCATCAAAAGAGATGCGTGGCCAATCGCGTTCCCAATTCTCAGAATGATACGGAATATAATGACAGGCCAACGCGTGTCTCCGTGTCCTGGGTTGTAGCACAGGTGCACCACCATGAATTAGTTTCCCATCAAACAGCACGATATCTCCCTGGTTTACCAACACCAGAACTTTTTTGCCACCGTTTTGGATAAAAACCCGTTCAACTTCAGGAAAGTAGCGGTTTGCTTGTTGCTGTTCGTAAGTTTCATCTGGTTGCAATGTCATCGGCACATCGCTTTTTGTAATTAACCTGCCTCTATGTGAACAGGGTTGGACAATTAAGGGACCGTTATTCTCATCAACGTCAACCATTGCAATCCATGCAGACATACAGTCGGGGAGGTAGTATTGATCTTGATGTAGTGGATGTTCTGATCCCTCGTAGAAGTGCATTGTTTGAATTGCTTCAGGTTCGCCACCAAAACAGTCTGCAAGCGGTTGATGTAAGCGAGAATCAATCAGAAATTCTAATACATAGGGATCGTATAAATGCTGATTGAATGTGCGGTTTCCGTATTTATCTTGCTGGAAAAAACCCGAAAGCTCCTTCCGCCCAGCGTGTAGGTCCTCCATGTGCTGAACGAAACGTTGGCATTCTTCTTGCCCGAAAACACTGCCAAGAATAATATACCCGTTTGTTTGATAAAAGGTTTTTTGTTCAGGGGTCAAACCTATTTGTTCAGATACCATTTTCTTTTAAGAACTTCAATGAATCGTCAATACAGAATTGCATATTCCTATATTATTTAGCATCTTTGATTGATCCCCAGAGTGTTGACAACTTTCCTTTAGGTTCAACGTTATAGGGTGTAGTTGATTCAAAGTTCCGCCTGATTTCTTTTAGTGTGAGCGGACGATCATAGAATCGGACTTCATCAATCATACCGTCAAAGTGTCCCTCTGATTTTTCACCAAAATTCCTTGCACCGAGATAGAAAGGTTCTGTAAATGGAAAATTTATCCAACCCCATCTTGAACCATTAACCACGCCGCGGAATTCAGTGTCTATATAGACAGTATCAATACCTCTTCCACCTATTCCCTCTTCTTTCCTATATTCATTAATATAAACAATGTGATGCCATTCCCCATCCTGGATATTGAATTTACCACCTGTCATATAGGGTTGACATCCTTTTTCTTGTATCATACTATTGTGAATGAATATCTGTCCCTCTCCCTTAAAAAATCCATTTCTATTATTTACGGCATTGAATTGGATCCCCCAATACGGGCATTCCGCGCCACGGGTATTGATGAGGGTCATCCAATCAGTCTTGTTACTGGTTTTAAACCATGCTTCAAACGTAGATGTCCCCATTTTTCTGCCAAAATCTCCAAGCGTGGTTAAATTTACAAAATCGGCAGCACCATCGAACTCAAGTGCCTCCCCTACGTGCCCGGGAACAAGTTTAGGATTTCCGCTGATTGTACCATTGTTATCACCCCATACATCTTTTACTGTTTTATCAATAATGTGTATTCTATCAAAGGTCCAATAACTTACAAGCCCATCTGTTACAACAGATGCAGGTGCCGTATTTAGTGAGAATATACCGATAATTATTGTAAATACCAAAAAATGGGTGCTGCTTTTCATAGTGATTCCTTCTTTTGAAATAGCGTGAACATAAAACTTATAACGATAGGTGAAAACTTGTCAACTGGCTACATTGCAATTATGTCAGAATAATACCATACTACGCGGATATTGTCAATAAAAGACAGAGCGGAATTTTGGAGTGTTCTTGACTGTTTTTATCAGAACTGTTATCATTCTTCCAATTATAGTGGATTATTGAAATAATTCTACATTCCTCTGTAGGAGCAGGGTTATTTAGTTTTCGGTTTTTTTGTGTGTTTTGTTACAAACATTAATATTTTATAGTCGCATTGTAGGTCGGGTAGAGCAAGCGAAACCCGACAATTTCAGTATGGTAGTGCGATCATGTCGGGTTTCGTAAACTCTACCCGACCTACAAGATAAACTCTCAGTAAAATCTATTAACCGTTAATTCTTAAAACTAAATAACCCTGCTGTAGGAGCGATCTCCGAATCGCGACCGAACTTAGGAGTAGTCGGGAATCCAAATCAACGGTATGAATAATATAGTGAACTTTGAAATTATTGAGACAATTTGATAAACCCGTTTTGGAACATAACGGGCAATAGAAGTTGTAGCACAAACTGTATGAAGTTTAAAAATAAATTCGGTAATTCTGTAACCATGCCCGGTGCGGTTAGGAAACCGCACCTACCAGGATTGGAAAAAATAAATATTACCGAATTAATAACTTAATCTTCATACAGTTTGTGCCGATGTGACGCAAACTAACAGTTTGTGCTACAGAAGTGTCCCATTAATTGTAAGTTTTACTATAAAGCATCAGTTCAAGTGAAAGTCGGATGGTAGGTTTTCATTCAGCGCTGCAATATACTCTTTTAGACACCGTTTAATTAATCAGGTATCGAACTTGCAGAATGTTGTACCTCCGGAAGCAAACAAGGAAACAATTAATGAAAATGAAAGCAGTCCCTAAGATTGTTGCGATCGGCGGAGGCGAAATTAGTGCGCGGGAAACTAGTGCGATTGACGAACGCATCATCGAATTGACAGGCAAAACTAAACCTAAAGCTCTCTTTATTCCAACCGCGAGCAGTGATGCTTCTGGTTATATTGAAACTTTTGAGACGTATTACGGTAAGCATTTTGGATGTCAAACGCGCATTCTCAAGCTCGTTGAAAATCCGCCAGCACTTGAGGAGATGGCTGCTATGGTGTTGAGCTCTGACCTTATCTATGTCGGTGGCGGAAATACCTATAAAATGATGAAGTTGTGGCGCCGGTTGGGATTAGATAACGTGTTGGCACAAGCTGCATCCCGCGGCATCATTTTGTCCGGTCTGAGTGCTGGTGCGATCTGCTGGTTTAGATACGGTCATAGTGATTCTCGGTCTTTCTCCAGTAATCCGAACTGGGACTTTATCCGCGTGAGCGGACTGGGATTCATCAATGCTGTATTTTGTCCGCATTATCACTTTGAGAAGCGCGAAAACTCTCTTTCGGAGATGATTGCCAAACGAGGAGGCATTGGAATCGCCTGTGACAATAATGCCGCTATTGAGATCATTGGGAAGCACTACCGAATTCTTACTTCTACCTCTGACGGTAAGGCATACAAACTCTATAAGCATAGCGGAAGGACGATTATTAAAGAATTAACTCAAAACAGTGAATACTCGCCTTTAGCCAACCTTTTAAAGCGGAAATAACACTATAATTCTTTTTCGTGTGATACTAAGGGATCATTTCTGAAGTTTATCTTCTGATTGAGGACATTTCATTGTAGAAACGACCTTCCGAGCGCGGTTTCCTCTTGCAAGAGGGAAGTGATTAATATTAAAACTCTACAAACCCAAGATGAATTATGTCTTGATAGATTTGATAGCATGTGCTATGGTATTAACACATTTTAAAAGGAGGAATGCCCTTTCTCTCGTGTAGAAACCTACTTTTCAGGTATCGGTATTTGGGCAAAGATTTATATGAAAGTAGCAGCAATGTTTGGTGAAGGCAAAGGTGGTGTAGTAGACAAACCTGATCCCAAGGCAGGAGGCGATGTTGTCGTTGTTAAAATTCATGCCGTTCCTATGTGTACTGAGTACAAATCATTTAAAGGCGGTGGCACAGGCGAGCATTTTGGTCACGAGGCAGCGGGGGAAGTTGTTGAAGTGGCACAACCTGGTCGTGTGAAGGTAGGGGATCGCGTTGTGGTGCAACCGCAGAATTCATGTGGAAAGTGTAATATGTGTGTCACTGGTGAACATATACACTGTACGGGTGGACGTAACATCCGCGAAATGGTTGGTTCGGATGTTGCAGGAGCGACTTACGCACAGTATATGCACAAAATGGAGGATCTACTATTTCCGATTCCCGATGGGATGAGTTATGCACATGGTGGTATGGCATGCTGTGGACTCGGACCGACATTTGGGGCAATGGAACAGATGGAAGTTGATGCATTGGATACTGTGATGGTAACCGGTTTAGGACCCGTAGGGCTTGGCGGAATCATCAATGCCAGTTATCGTGGCGCGCGTGTTTTTGGCGTAGAAAGCCATCCTTATCGTGCTGAACTCGCCAGAAAGTTAGGTGCAGAAGTCGTCCTAAACCCAAGTGATGAAGATATTTTGGATCAAATTCGTGAGTTGACAAACGGCATCGGAATAGACAAAGCAGTTGACTGCTCAGGTGCATCTGCAGCACATCGGTTGATGGTTGATGCAGCCCGAAGAAAAGGACAGGTGACATTCGTTGGGGAAGGCGGAGAGTTTCCGCTTGCTGCAAGCAGAGACATGATTCGTAAAGGTCTGGTTTTACGCGGGAATTGGCACTACAACCTTGGATTCTATCCAAAATTGATGAAGGTTATCCAAGAATCTGCCGACAAATTAGATACCTACATTACGCACACTTTCCCAATGCAAGAAGTGCAAAAAGCGTGGGAATTGCAAGCGACAGGCGAATGCGGTAAGGTCGTGTTGGAGCCGTGGACTTAGTCTGTAAGTATTTCAGTTAAAATCTATAAATAAGGAACATATCTTTGTAGGCGCGGTTTTCATCACGCCTATAAAGATATGTTATCTCACGAACTTGACTTGTCTAAGTTAGCGTTCTGAACAGATGTGCAGAAAAAACAAGGCAATGGCACCGCCACTGCGTTAGCATCCGCAGCCTCAGCCACCCGATGTCTGCACTGGTTCCTTGATTTCTGGATCAGGGGGTGCTACCGTGCCATTCAAGTCTCCGTAACAGAGCGCATAACCACCCGTGCCGAACCATGATCCTAATGTCAGGTGATAATCATCAATATCGCTGTGTGGCAAAAAATCTCCGCGTAATTTATGATCATGCCGCGCGAAGAAATAGTGGCGATCTCCGCTCCAGTGTAGTTCACCGTTCATTGAAATGCGATAGGAGGTATTCGGTATCGGGTCCATATCTTCTGGTCTGACATACTCAAGCGGTATCCCAAGGGCCGCTATGAATTTTTCCACCGAGCCGCCCGATTCAACATAAGCCACTATGTCGTTCCAGTCAGCGAGACGAACCCCAACGTCCAATTTTTCCTTACACGCAGCTTTCAGGTCACCCCTTTCGGACAAATTGTGAGCGAATATGTGGAACTTTTGGTAACTGACTACATGTGCCAGAATTGGTTCGGTAGTATCTGGCTCAGAAACTGGAATGGAGTCGTTATCCATCTCATCGGGTACAATTATCTCTGGATCAGGTGGTGCGACCGTGCTATCCGGGTCTCCGTAGCAGAGCGCAAAGCCACCCTTGCCAAACCAAGAACCCAATGACAGTCTGTAATTATCGAGATTGCTGTGTGCTAAAAAATCTCCACGTAATTTGTGATCATGTCGCGCAAAGAAATAGTGGCGATCTCCGCTCCAGTGCAGCTCACCGTTCATTGAAATACGATAGGAGGTATTCGGTATCGGGTCCATATCCTCGGGCTTGACATACTCAAGCGGTATCTTGAGAACATCGATAAAATCCTCAATTGAACCACCCGATTCAACATAAGCCACTATGTCGTTCCAGTCAGCGAGCCGAACGCCTTCACCTAATTGCGCCTTACACTCAGCTTTGAGGTCTTCTGTCTCGTCCAAATCGTGCGCAATGACGTGGAACTGTTGGTAACTCGCTGCAATTTTCTGTTTTTGCATAGGTGAAACTCCTTTTTATTGATTGTTGTTTTGTTTGACATTGTATTTTTCGCAAGACAACCGTAATAGGATACCATTATCAAAAAATGATAATGATTCACCTATACACATTTTCGGATGCACTTTTGCACGCTTTTAAAGCTAACGTGAAGTAATTATGTATAATTAACGTAAGTTTGAAAAAAGAATTCAATTCTGATAGGATGGACGCATTCCCCCTTGATAAGGGGGTTAGGGGGTTAAAAACCCTTATTTCAGTGATTTAACCTCCTAAATCCCCCTTATCAGTGGGACTTTAAGAGGAAATGTGGAAGTCCTAACTATTTATCAAACTCACGTTAATTATTGAAATAATTATACATATCACAGGTAGGAGCGATCTCCGAATCGCGACGAAACTACTGATAGTCGGGAATCCAAATCAAGAAATCAACGGTATGAATGCCTTTTGGCACTCCCCGGAGTTGCCTCCTACAGATCAATACTGTATAAATAGATAAATTCAAAATCTACTATAGTGGAGTGTCCACCGATATTTTGCGGGTAAAGGTCGCGATTCGGAGATCGCTCCTACAGAATACCTCTCTTTGTAGGAGGGAACTGTGATTCCCGACTCCTGACACGACTCGCAATTTTAGTGTATACAGAGCAATAGTGTAAAGAAATGTTGCTCTATAAACTAAGCAAAAAAGTAAACTTGCTTAAAATTGTCCATTCGTCGGTGTGGAAACTATCCGATGTATCCCAAATTTGATTATACACGAGGTAAAAATCGCTACCGGGACGATAGATGTAATTGAGCAAGAAATTTGTGCTTGCCCGTTCTTCACTATGGTTCCATTGGGTGAACAATTTTGTGAAGATGCGGGTATTGAATGCGTAACTAACACGACCACCGACGACAGTTGTCGTCAAACGATCAATTTCAGGCAAATAAATAAAATTTCGATTAAATCGTGTATCTATTGCAAGTTGATGCGTTACCCGCCACTGGCTGTCTATATAAATACCCAACTTATCTCCTTGAAAGAAATCCCCGTAATTTCCTCCGCCATAGACTGAAAACGGACGGCTGGAATCAGAGTAAAAACTCAGTGAAAATTGATTCATTTCGTAATCACCAGCCAGTATTTCAGCGTCATCAATACTAAACGCTTCATCAACTCGGTCAAAATACCTTTGAAAATCAATATTAATACCGTCACCTGCAGGAAAGGATATATCTCCGCCAAGATACGTTTCCCATCCAATTAGCCTATTGTCGTGATCCAGTAGATAATTCCCTGAAATACTTGCTCCAAGATCCCGTATCATGTATCGGTTGATTTGCGAGTTAGCACCAGTATTCATATTGAATGATCGTATATCTCTACGATGCATGAATCCCATTTCACTTGTAAATTCAGGACCGATGTCAAGATACGATGCATTGAAACGAAAATGTTTGTTGCGCCAATTGTTTGAAAGATACCATGCATAATCACGTTCATCAGGATTTGGTGACCAACTTCCAACGGTCATTGCACGCATACGCCATTGGTCATGAGGTCTGAGAAATAGGTCTATTCCTCCATTGCGATGGTAACCGCCGCCGAAATTGTTCTGCCGATTGGTGAGAATAAAGCCGGCGGTCGAATCACTGAGAATATTCCGTTGCATTCTCAGCACAGAGAAGTTTGTCATGGGCGTTTCGTTGGATGCGGCAGTCGTCATATTGAGTGCACCTACACTGTAAGTGCCGACCTTCCCGGTCAATTTACCGCCACCGAGAATTCGAACCATTTTCTCATCTTCAATGCCGATGCGGCGACTGTAGAAAACAGTCAATGGAGGCGGTCCCCAATCAAAAAGCCCCGCACCAAATGAAAAAAGTCCGCTACCCTCAAGAAAAAAATCACGCCGCTCGGGGAAATAGAGACTGAACCGGTTGAGATTTACCTGTTCTTGGTCTGCCTCTACCTGGGCGAAATCAGTATTTACCGTTATGTCTAATGTTAGATTCGACGTAACACCGTATTTCATGTCCAATCCGATGTCACGTGCGGTATTATATTGCCAATCTTTGTCATCAAGATTTTCTGCAAAACCACCGAGTAGATACGGTTTGAAATCAAAATATGATGGTTGTGAAATACCTTGTAGTCCAGTTAGTTTGCCTTGATATATCGGATGAAAAGTGCCAGGCCAACTTTGGCTTTTTGGCACTTGGATCCATTGTGACGTTTCGTTTGTTCGTGGAATATTGCGTCCAAAATTCACCCCCCACACCATTACATCTTTCTTTTTGAAACGCAACTGATTGAATGGAAGCGCAATCTCAACTGTCCAGCCTTTATCGTGTTGTCGTCCAGCACATTCCCAAATACAGTCCCAACTCCCGTTGAGATTTTCGCCACCATCTGTAACTGCGGTGTCTGACTGTGCGCCAAGCGGATTTATCCGAAAGAAAAAGCACTGCCGTTTATCACCGTAGGTGTCGAGCATGATATAAATGTTATCATTTTGCCAAAGCATCCCATCGCGCCGCATTTCATTTGCCACGACCTTTTCGGGTTGTGAGTCATAACATTCAAAGCCGATATATAGTTTCTCTGTGTCATATAACAAGCGAACTTCTGTGCGTTCAGAGAGCGGTTGCCCTTCATCAGGATATTGTTGCGTGAAATCGTCAATGACTTGTGTTCGAGACCAATCTTTCTCGTTGAGGTGACCATCAATTTTGATTGTCTCTTGCGTTTTTAACGCCTTTATTTCTTTTTTTGCATAGGCGTTTAAGTTCATCAGAGCAATTATTATAAATACGAAAAGAATGATTCGGTAAAGCATTTTATGTCTCTATTTGATTGGATAACGGAATTGTAGGGTTTTCGATCTGTTAAGTATATAACGCAATGTAACAGATAGGTGTTTAATCTTTTATCAAGTATTAACCTCTTTCCATAATCCGTAGAATTTTAAGATGTGTAAAGTTCTCGTACAAAGCATATTGTCGGTTGAGTTTCGATTCGCCCTCCCCGATCTACACATTCAATTAGGACGTTTTGCACGTCACAGTGACGTGCAGAAGTCAATCGGTACAAGGATTGTGACGTGATTTTCATCTTTTTGTTTTTCTTTTTTTGTTCATTAGAAATTTTGAGTATATCCAGAACACTGATTCTTTATGTGATAATAATATTAACATAAATACATTGGTTTGTCAAGTTAATTTTCTAAAATAATCCGTGACAAAACTTTACACACCCCAAACTCAGAGGCATTCAATTGTCGGTTTATAACCCGTTTTGTCGAAAGGTCGCGAGGTGGAGCTCGCTCCTACAAGAAGATGTTTATGAAAAAAATATTGGAAAATTGAATGCCTCTGCCCAAACTTTACACAGTCTTAACTCTCGTGTATAATTGTGATAAATTGAAAAAATGCGGTATCCGCTTATGAAAACGAATAGCAAGGTTTTCTTGGTCTTATTAGCGTTAGGATTTTTGCTTTCCTGTGCCCGGGCACCACAGCAGGTAGCTACCGAAGAACCTATCGCATCTACGGCCGACGGAATTTCTGAAAAAATAAGACCATCTATAGTATCAGTAAATAATGACTTCGGATCAGCAAGCGGGTTTTTTGTTGCGCGTGACAAGATAGCAACAAACCTTCACATCGCTGTATTCCCTGGCGCAATTCTCGTAAAATCTGCTGACACTATTAAAGAATGGACTGTTGAAGGTGTGACTGCGTATGATTTGATAAATGATCTTGTCATACTAAAAATCTCAGGCGAAGGCACACCGCTTTCACTTGCCGATAGCAATGATGTAAAAATAGGTGAACCTATTTTCGCAGTAGGTTACTCCGGTGGGAATTACAAAGTTACAGAAGGCACTATTCACAGCATTCGAGATAGAGACAAATGGCTCGTAATGAAAATCAATACGTCTGGTGGGAGCAGTGGTAGCCCTATAGTAAATAGTAAAGGGCAAGTCGTTGGCGTGGACGATGCTGGACTCCCACCTTCTTATAGTTACGCGATTCCAGCGAATGTTCTTAGGGCATTGCTTGCTTGGTCGGAGATAACAGAACCTTTAACACAGTGGCAGAAGAGAAAACAGATTATTGCTTTTCGCTATTATACGCAGGCAAACGTTAAATTTCAAAACGAGCATTACGAAGAAGCCGTAGTTGACTTAAACAAATCTCTTCAATTAAATTCTGCATTTGGTTATGCGTATTTTGGGCGTGCCAACTCAAAATTAAGACTGGCTGAGTCTGAAGTAGAGTTGAAAAATATAGCAAAAGCACGTGTTTTATATCAAGAAATTGTTGAAGACCTTAATGAAACAATCGGACTCCATCCGGACTACGGCGATGCTTACAGCCTACGCGGGGCTGCAAAGTATGAGATCAGTAAATTTGAATCCAATAAAGGAAATGCTGAGGAAGCACTAAGAATGTATGCAGCAGCAATTGAAGACTATGCGGAAGCAATCCAATTAGAACCAAAGAACTTTAGAATATACTACAGTCGTGGACAAATGAAGTCCGATCAAGGGACATCTAAAGTGAAGCAAGGAGATGTAGCGGACGCTCGAAGACTATATCAAGAAGCAATAGCAGATTTTACAACGGTTATCCAACTTGAACCAGAGTTTGCAGAAGCATTCCACCAACGATCATGGATAAAGAGTGAATTAGCGAAATTTGAAAATTTTGAAGGAGATATGGTTCAATCACTAAACCTATATCATGAGGCTATAGAAGACCTTACTAAAGTAATCCAACTTGAGTCTGCGTCTGCAAATGCATACAATGATAGGGGTTGGGTAAAAAGCAAGGTGGCACAAATTCACGTAGAAAAAAGTCGTAAAGGACAAGCACGACAAATGTTTATAGGTGCAATAGAGGATTGTACGCAGGCAATACATTTAGATTCAGAATTCGCGTATGCATACAACAATCGCGGATGGGTGCAGTATTTACTTGGAAAGGCTGAAGTCGTATTCGGAGACTTGCACGTATCTCAAGAATTATATGAAGCAGCGCTTATTGATATAGAAAAATCCATCCAATTGGATTCGGATAATGCTTATGCCTACAGATATCGGGGGCGAGTGATGGAAGCACTTGGACAAACAGAAGCAGCAAATTCAGATTTTGAAAAGGCGAAGGAATTAGACCCAAATGTTGGAAAATGATTGAAGATAATGTGATTAAGGTAATGCACTTATGAAAACAAACAGAAAGGTATTTTTGGGCTTATTAGTGTTAGGATTTTTGTTTTGTGACGCGCTGGCATCAAAGCAGGATTTTTCCGAAAAACAACTCCCATCAACAGTGGACTTAATCTCCCAAAAAACAAGAGACTCAATAGTCCGAATTGAGAGTGATATCGGATACGGCACTGGTTTCTTCATTGCTCCAGACAAGATTGTGACTAACATTCATGTCATCGCAGGTTTTGACACCTTTCAGGTAAAATCAGTAGGAGAAGAAACAGTGTGGTCAATAGAAGGGGTAATAGCGTTTGATAAAAAAAATGATCTTGCTATTCTAAAAATCAGTGGACAAGGCACGCCGGTTCATCTCGGTAATAGCGATATGGTTCAGAGTGGTGAGTCTATATTTACAGTTGGGTCCTCTATCAATTACAAAATCAGGACAGGAACTATTAACGGTATTTTAGAAAGCGGCAAACGGCTTCGGATGAAAGTTGACATTACCCCAGGCGATAGTGGGGCACCTGTATTTAACAGTAAACAACAAGTCATAGGTGTAAATGCGATTAGCGGGCAGTTTTATAAATATGCTATTTCTTCAAACGTTCTCAAAGCACTTATCGCTCAGACAGGCATGATAGAACCTATTGTGCAGTGGAATAAACGCAAATTTGTCCGTGCTCATGCTTACTACGCTCAAGGAATGATAAAATACGCCGATAAAAACTATGAAGGTGCGATAGCTGATTTTGATGTAGCTATCCATTTGGAACCTGACTTTTTCATTGCCTATTTTAAGCGTGGAACAGCCAAATATAACCTTGGCAACTTTGAAGGAGCCATGATTGACCTTGAAAAAGGTGTCAAGCTAAATCCAGAATATGCTGCTGCCTACCATTTGATGGGGGTTACAAGTTTGTTACTTATTGACTACAAAGCTGCAATAACCTACTTTGATAAAGCCATAAAACTTGCACCTGAATATGCTGAATCTTACAACATACGAGGAGCAGCGAAATACAAACTTGAGGACTATGATGGGGCAATAGTTGACTTTGATAAGGCGATTAAAATTAACCCAAGGGACGCCAACATTTATAATAGTCGGGGGCACGTAAGGATAGTTTTTGGTAATTCCGAATCTAAACGGGGAGATTTGGAGAAAGCGCAGCGTTTATATAAAAAAGCAATAACTGACTTTGACAAAGCCATTCAGATCAATCCTGAAAAAGCATCCTACTACTATGAGCGAGGGCGCGCAAAAGAGGCACTTGGGCAAAAGGAAGCAGCGAAAGCAGATTTTGAAAAGGCTAAGGAATTAGATCCGGATGTCGGAAAATGAATTATAAAATACCCGTTTTTATCGCAAATGCTGAATACTCAGACCACAGTTAGAGTATCTCTGTAATCCATTCACCATCATGGGCAGGATTATAGATTAATCCCTCTTTTATGTCAACACAGAGGTCTAAATGCTCCAGAACCATGTGCCCGACAAGGACAGGCGAACCCTCAGGCAGATCGGTAATTTGCATCGTCCCTGTTCGTTCCAATATCGTAAATTGGACTTCTGAGTAGAGAATGCGCTCAACGATACCGGTAGCGGTACGTGCCCGCCTCGTTTCAATAGGTGTGAGCCCGAGTTGTTCAATGAGCGGTATTGGTAGGCAGAGTCCCGTTGCACCTGTATCAACAAGGGCATCTGTGACCGTGAGTTGCCGCACATCTCCAGGTTTCATAACGCCTAACTTCACAGCAACCAAGTCGTATAGATTTTCAAGTTCAATTTCCGTAGTATGTCTCATCTTTTTCAACTCCTATGCTTATTATAGCGGATTCTACAATTAACTGGACATCTGAGCTGTGAATCAACGCTGAATGCGCTTGGCAGAATACGCGCATGGTATTCTGCATGATTCAGCGGGAGGGAACTCCGATTCCCGACTATTATTGGTTTCGTCGCGATTCGGAGATCGCTCCTACAGAATATATGTAAACTTATTTACATAATTTACTATAATCCTAAAAACAGCTACCCAGTACGGAATGCATAAAGTCTTGCACAATTTAGAACAAAACGAAGTCTCAAAGGTTGTTTTGCATCTTCTAACTTAGCAGATTTCCACTGTACCGAATGGCGTATATCATCACTCGTCAACGGCACACAATCGTCAAGCGAAAATCCGGATTGAACCTGTCCATCAGCAGTTAAAACTTCAACACCAATTTCGCCTCCGCTTGCATCTGCATTAATTTCAAGCGTGCCGTTCGGTATCTGCAACGGGACGGTTTCAATAACACCACCCTCTGCCCCAGCATCAAGAGACACAAAGCCATCTAATCGCCATTTTGCAAGCCCTATCGCCTTGTGTCTATCCTTCATCGCGGCACCGTGGGTGTGCTCTGTCCCAGTATAATACCAATGAATTTCATCGTCTGTGATGATGGGGTACGTAGCAGTTCCCATAATCATGCCGGTATCATAAGTGCCACTTTCACCACGTGGAATAATCGGAGTACGGTCTGAGTCGGGATAATCCCAATTGAATCCATCTCGGCTGCAGACTAATTGGGCATCAATTGGTCCGTCAACGGGAATCTCATGTTCCGCTGCGCCTGGTCCTGTCACATATAACACGCCTGCAATGCCGATATAGATGTTGTGATAGAGGAAGCCCGACATGTTGTGAATTTCGGCACGATCCGCACCATATCTCTGTGTCCCGACTTCATCATCCTCATCGGTTGCGCCAAACATCGGTTCAAGCGGTTTCCAAGGCCCCTCTAATGCAGGACTTTCGGTATATGCTATCATGCGTCGCGCATCTTTGTCGTTGCCACGTATCAGTGCGTAAGCACGAAACAGAGAAGTTTTGTTATCATAGATTACATTAAACGCACCTTCATTGTTTCGGTCGGCAACTGGTTCCAAGTAGTCTGAGTCATCCCATCGGATACCATCTGCGGATGTGAGTAGGAAAACGTTACGATACCGTCTACAAAAACCGATCATCTTATATCGCTTCTGCGGGTCAGATTCATCGTCATCACGAAAAACGCACGCACCGTGTAGGTCCCACACGATGTTATTGTTTGGGTTTCCGTTGAATTCAAAAAAACCGAGATTCGGTTTTGTCCATGTCAATCCGTCATCGCTTTCTGCGTAACAGGTAAGATCACCGCGATCGTTCTCAACGAACTTACGTCCATGTGCATCGTGTGTTTTTCCTCTGTATGTTGATGGATTTCGATCTGGACGTGGCACGTATAGCCCAGGAATCTCATTCGCCTTAAACCGCCAGTGCGGTCCCATGCGACACATATACCACATGCGATATTTTCCATACGCTGCGTCGTGCATCGTCGTACCGTACAGATGAACGCGTCTGGATTGATCTGGCCCTCCATGTTCCCATGGGTTTTCTGAATCAGGTTCAAGCACGGGGACTTCATGCTTTACACATGGATGTAATGTGCGTTTTACCCCGTGCTTAGAGGCAATCAGTGCGTCATCAATAAACAGTTCTGTACCTGCGTCAAGTACACGGAAATTGTTCAAAAGAATATCCTTAAAGTTAATCGGCGTGCCTATAAGTAAGTGTTTACCTGTTTTTTATGGCACCCCATGTTGTTGTGAGTTTACCGCGGGCTTCCACGTCCAACGTATCCGCTTCCAAGTTGTTAATTTCCTTTTCACTCAGAACAGCATTATAGATTCTGGCATCTTCAACGCGGGCAACGACCCAACCGTAAGCCGTACCGCCGATGAGGGCACGTGGACCGAAAAGTGCTTCTACATCACCCTCTTCCCAAGATACAATCGGTCCCTGCTTGTAGTTACCAATTGTCTCTCCATTGCGGTATATCATAATTTTTGCGTTACCACCATCATTTTCATAAGAAACCGCCAATTGGATGAGCTTTCCTGTTTCCTTTTCTTCAAAACCAGGGACAGCATCCTGTGTACGCCTAAAGTGGCTACTACCTGCCATCCAACGCCGTTCCTGCCGTTCAGCATAAACAATGGCATCAAACGTGTCGCCACTGCTCTTATTTACTGCAAGTGTCGCGCCTCTTCTGACGTTGAGGTCATCCAAATAGATCCACGTTACCAAAGTTTTATCGGGACCAATGTTCGGGCCTTTGTATCCAGTTGTTAATGCCCATTTACTATCACCGATGTGCAATTTGCCATCTTTGACTTGTGCTCCTTTGAGTTCAATATCACCAAAATGATTTGTAAGGTCTTTTAATTCATCGCCTTTTTCAAAAGTCCAGTGTCCAATTAAATCTTCTTGCTTTTCTCCTTGCCCAAACGCTGTTGATAGTGAAAAATTGACAAAGAGCAGAACAGAGAATGCCCACACGAAAGCATATAACAAGCGTTTCATGGTTTCTACCTCCATTATTGACTCGGATTAAGTTCCAACAATTGTTAAAATTAATGTAAAGCATATCACACACAATAAAAAATGTCATGCCTATTCTAAAGACGGAAAAACTTGCAATTTCCCTTAAATTTTGGTAAAATATAAATAGAATGCCTTTCAAATTAGGAGGATATATACCAAATGGACATTAGAATTGAGTACTGCACATCTTGAAACTACCAACCACGGGCAGCCAGTTTGGCAAAAGCCTTAGAACAGAAATATAGTGGTCAGGTTAAAGATGTAAAGCTTGTTGAAAGTAGTGGTGGTGCTTTTGAAGTATACTTAAATGATGAATTGCTCTACTCCAAGTTAGAGACACGACAATTTCCGACACCGGAACAGATCACCACAGCAATTGACAAAGTATAACAAATAGCAATGGGCATGGTAACAACTACCATGCCCATTTTTATTTTAATCTAACCCAAATATGTTGTTGTGATAATTTTGCAATATTACATCCCAAACCCAGTTGCACCGAGAGAATATCACATTATGTTTCTCTTCGTTTTCTATACTAACCCAAGTTGCTATCTACAAGATTTTAGACATACGGACACAGAGTTTTATGGATAATAGTTCAGTATTCGCACATTTTGTGCCGCAAACTTTTAGTTTGCGCATTCACAGGCACAAACTGAAAGTGTGTGCTACATAGGTGGCAACTTAGGTTATACTATAGAAATTGCACCCACATGGGATTTTCACCAACCTTATAAGTTTCAAGCGTTGCAAGAACACCACTTTCCTGATCAATACGGTAGGTAGCAAGTTTGCCGGATCCTTGTCCACCAGCAAATAGGAAGTTTCCTGTCTCATCTATGTTGAAAACACGTGGTGTGGGTTCTGTCAGTTGTTGTCCCAATGCGGTTAATTCTCCACTCTCTTCATCAATTGAAAACATTGCAATACTGTCATGCCCACGATTTGAAACATAAAGGAACTTCCCTTGTGGGTCAATGTGGATTTGTGCGCAGCTATTATGCTCATCAAAATCCGCGGGGAGGGTAGAAAGTGTTTGAAACTCCCACAACAGACCTGGTGCATCGTGAACGGTATAATCAGGATCCCCTGACTTTGAGATTGAGACTTCTGTATCTCCTTTCTGAAGGTTGTAAGCAGATACGCTTGAACCTTGTTCATTTGAAAAATAGAAGATCGGCTTGTTTGGATGTTCGCAGTAGTGGCGAGGCCCGACTGGCTCATCTGGATTTGAATTCCCAAAAGGATTTTCAATCAGCATACCTGTATCCGGATCGAAGTGAAACTGATAGATAGCATTTGCGGGGACGGTGTGTGGGACAAAGACGAAACGGTTAGAGGTATCTGTTTCAATGTAGTGGGCGTGCGGTGCTGTTTCGACGGTTTGGATCATTTCATCTTGGACGGTTTTATCGTCTCCTATTGCATGCACGGTAACTTTGCCCGCACCGTAATACGCAGAAAGCAAATATTTACCCGTTTTGTCGGTTGCAATGTAGCATGTATCTGCATCAAGTTTAATTGTTCTCAATAGTGTTAGTTGCTTGCTTTTTTCTTCAATACGGAAAGTTGAAATTTCTCGACTGGAACGAAGTCCGGCATACAAGTAGTTGCCACAAGGTGAAAGCGTTAAAGGGCCAGGTGAACCACTTACGTTAACATCTTCTTGGAACTCAATCGCGCCGTTTGAGACATCAAAGGTATAAATGGCGATTCTGTTTTCTCCTGCAATGGAGAGATATAAGTGAGATTGCATACTTTTTCCTCAATTATTGGATTTAATCTAAATGTTCAACTTTTACGATAATTGTGTTTTCATTTTTTGCCTTTTCTGAGAGTTGATTCAATCATCGCATGGGTCTTCGGTTCACTACACAGACTGAGAAATACCTCGTGTTCAAGGTCAAGCAGGTCCTGTTCAGCGACATACTGTGGTGCTGAAAGCATACCTCCACAGAAAACATAAGCCAATTTCTCGGCAAGAGATTGCTCATAATCGTTGATGGTGTCAGCTTGTCTCAATTCCTGAAACTGTTGTTTTAGGTAGTTAATCCCTTTTTCTCCTAACACAAATACTTGCCGAGGTTGAGGTAGTGGTTGATAACCACCTTCCCAAAGTGAGAGTGCTAATTGTTTGGCATCTTGAAGTTGATTGTCTCTTTTGGTTGAGATAAGGTCAGTTTTGCGAAGATAACCCATCTCTACTGCATCTGCAGCATTTTGCGAAACCTTCGCTTGACAAATACTTTCAAATGCTGTTTGCACAGGTGAAAATAGCTGCTGAATTGATGATGACGTTTGTTGGTCTTTCAAACAGCGATACGCCATCTCAGTAGTTCCACCGCCGCCCGGGATCAGTCCGACGCGAAGTTCAACAAGTCCAAGTTTGCTGTCGGTGAAAGCCTGCACAGCATCTGCACCAAATGCAAGTTCGCATCCTCCACCGAGTGCCATACCAACCGTTGCTGCCACGACAGGTTTTGTTGAAAGGCGGAGTCGATTGCAAACCTTCTGCAGATTTCTAAGAGTGTTTGAAATTGCGTCCCAGTCTTTACTTCGGGCACGTTCAAGTAAAAGAATGAGGTTGAGTCCTACCGAAAAATTGTTCGCTTCCGTGCCGATTACCATGCCAGAAAAATTTGTTTCTACCTTGTCAATCGCAGAATCAAGAATTGCCAACATGCTATCCTCAATAATGTTCAATTTACCATGTAGTTCAAAATAGGTGATACCATCGCCTATGTCTACGAGACTTGCTTCTGCGTTGGAAATAATCGGTTTCATATCTGCTATTTTAGATGTTGACATTTCTATGATTACCTCAATCGTGAAAACTTAAGTTGATTGTAACACGCGATTACGCATCAAAATTGTAGATGATTTGGTCAAAAGAATCGCGTGCAAAGTTGAATATGAAAACCAACGGTTCGTTTCCAGTGCAACGGACAGTATGCTTAGCATGAGGTGGAATGTAGACTGCTGAACCGGGACCGAGTTCTGCCTCACAATCGTCAATCTGCATGTGTCCATTACCGCTGATGATATAATACGTTTCCTCAGGTTCATGGTGATGGAGCAGCAGCGACGCACCGGGCGGCACTTCTGCTACCCCCATAACAAGACCACTGCTCGGACCGCGTTCACCTGTGATAAGCAGTTTCCAACGAATTGGGCTTTTGGCGGCGATTTCCGGGTCATCCCAACCTTCCCATTCAAGTTCCGATTGATTGATTATAATAGGTTTTAGCATATTTCAATAGTACTCTGTTTGCTTGGGTAAAGGTATTTCCCATCAAATTATGGTAAAGATTAGAATTAATGCTACATTTCTGAACAGTAGGAGGGAACTCCGATTCCCGACTATTCATAAGTTCCATCGCGATTCGGAGATCGCTCCTACAGAGGAAATGTAAAATTATTTCTTAATCCACTATAATTCAGACAACTCCACATGACACCCAAAATAACTTCAGGTTACTGGTTTCGATTGACAATCTCAAATGCTTACGCTATTATACTGGAAAAGGAGAATTATGACAATTCAAAAATTTCAACAACAGATTGAGGCTATCTATTACCAGCGCGATGCTGCGCGCGGCGTTCCATTAACATTCACCTGGTTTGTTGAGGAGGTAGGAGAATTAGCTAAGGAAATTCGCAAGCAACCGCAGGATAAACAGAGACTACGCGAGGAATTTGCCGATGTATTCGCTTGGTTATCTACTTTGGCGAGTCTGCTTGGTATTTCTCTTGAGGATGCCGCGCAAATTTATGCAGAGGGATGTCCGAAATGTAATGCTACGCCTTGTGATTGTTGACTTTTTCAATTGCTATTCAAAAACTGCTCAAAGTTTCCGCTGAATAGGTTGTTGACATCTCTTTCAATTTCTGATGTAGTAAGTGTCCAACCAACATTTAAGATAGACTGATATTTTTCTCCCAAGACGTCCGCTATGATGTGGCGCGAATGCTTCCACTTGTAAATGAGTTGATCTAAAATCCGCGCATCGGAATGTTGCGGGATGACGCTCAAACCGAGTAATTCAATCCGCTCACGGGTAATCTCCTCAATGACACTTGGATTGTTCATAAACCACCAACACCCAAATATCATCAAGTTCTTGAATTTGCGTCCGATGACACACAACTCGTGCTGATTTTCGCGAGAGAGAAGTGTCACAAGGAATTTATTGTCAGGATTTTCTCGGAGAAGTGCTTCCAGACTCGTCAAATCCGCTTTTCCAGTCCCATCACCTGCCATTTTCAGTTGTGGGTTCACTGCCCGTTTAACACCTATCATTAACGCGAATGGTACGTTGAATTCACGCGAAATAGGTAAAATACAGTTGTCAAACAACCTTCCAAGGACACCATCATCGGGATATTGAAAATCTGGTGGTAGGGAAACAGCCATGTATTTAGGATTCATTTGCTGAATCCACGTCTCTAAAAATCGGCGGACTTCTTTATAACTTTTCTCAGATGAGAGTTTTGGATCAACCTCATATCCGAGTCCGCGCAGGTGTTCGAATGCTGTTTCTTCGTAACTGTTTATGAGAACGTCCATCCGAAGGGCAGCTTCAAAACGTGTATCACCCGTATCACCTGTTTCCCATACCGGTGCTTCTGCTGGATCAAATGGGTCGTTTGTCATAACGACTTTTGAGACGTTTGCGCTTTCAAAAACAGTATCAATGAAATCTTCTACAGTGGTATCCGCAAAGTAGTCTCGATAATCTTGTAGGTTACGAGAACCCACATCCAATCCTAATTCGTCCAATGTCGTAACAACGCCGCGGCACGCTTCACTGATCGGAGAGTTTTCAATGAAAAGTGTCTGCCAAATCAGTTCTGCTTGCTGTGATTTTGTCATCCCCCAAAATTGTTGATAGGAGACATCGGATTTACGGAATACTTCAGCGATGAGATAGTGATAGGTCAGCAGTTCATCAATACCCCAGAGTAGGAGTTCATTAAATGGCGGACTAAATAGATGTGTGTGGATATCGGTGATTTTTTGAGTGTGAACAACTTCTGAAATAGCAGTTTTCAATTGATCAGTCGTTCTTATTTCAGCATTATTATTTGAATTGGGAACGTTCATATTAAGACTCCGAGTTGAGTTTGAGGCGGATATAATTAACAACTTCTTCAGGCGGATGTTTCCCAAATCGCACATAAATGCCACGGAAGTTTTCAAGGCGTGTCGGTTTTGGGAAGGGGCTGAGCAGTACCCCGTTCTTGTCAACATAGTAGCTGCGGAACATTGACCAAGGACGCTCAAGTTTATAGCAGCATGCTGTGACGGTGAGACTTTCTATTCCGCAACTGTAATGAAAAGGTAAAAAGTATTTGTAGAGAGGACCAACCAGAAGAATTGCTGATAATAGCAGTACAACGATAGACTGAAATCCGAAATAGATAAAGAGAAGAATAAAAAACAAAAACAGCATCAGCAACACAGACCGCTTCCAATTCTCAACAAGTGGATGTACACACCATGAGATTTCTTTTGCGTGTGGCTGTCCGGACAGAGAATCAGTTTCTACAACGGTTTGGTGTTCTTCCTGCACGTGCTACTCTGTGCCTTCTATAGGGGTAATTTTTGAATCTTCATCGGGTGTTTCTGCTGGCGTTTCATCTGTGCTTTCCTCTGTAGGTGTAATATTGCCTTTTGAATCTTCTTCAGTCGTGTTCTCTTCTACTTCTACCCCATTTTCAGCACCTGCAGATTCTTGCGAATTTTCTGTCTCTTCATTTAGCGGTGTAAGGGTGCTATCTCCTCCTGTGTCACCATAAAATCGCATCAATAAGAGCGAAATGACCATAAATCCGATTGCTACCCAAGTGGTAAGTTTGCTAAGAAACGTTGCAGCACCGTGTCCTCCAAGTACTGATTGCATTCCAGATCCACCAAATGCGCTTGATGAAAGCCCTTCACCTTTGCTGTCCTGTAAAAGAATAATCAGTGTTAGGACAACACAAACTGGAACAAAAATTATGATTGCGATAGTTATGAAAACTCCCATAAGATAATCCTCTCTAAATTGCCTTGTCTACAAGGTTGTTTATAGTGGATTATAGAAATAATTCTACATTTCCGCTGTAGGAGCGATCTCCGAATCGCGATAGGTCGGGAATCGGAGTTCCCTCCTACAGTTCAGGAATGTGGAGTTAATTCCAATCCCTACATAGTTATAATATTGCACTTTTTACGATTTCAGCGAAAGATTCGGCTTGGAGGCTTGCGCCACCGACGAGGGCACCATCCACATCGGGTTGTGCCATTAACTCAGTCGCGTTTTCTGGCTTCACACTACCACCATATTGAATGCGTACCTGAGATGCAATTTCATCCGAATAAGCATCCGTCAACAATTTCCGAATATAACTGTGCACTTCTTGTGCTTGTGCAGGCGTTGCGGTTTTGCCTGTTCCGATTGCCCATACAGGTTCATAGGCGATAACGCTGGACAACAATTGCGCAGCTAATAATCCTGCAATTCCTCCTGTGACATGATCATTTATAATCTCTTCGGTACGACCTGCTTCTCGGTCTTCAAGTTGTTCACCGACACAGATAATCGGTTTCAAATCGTGAGATAAAACTGCTTTAACTTTTTGATTAACACTTTCGTTTGTTTCACCGAAGTATTGGCGCCGCTCTGAATGCCCGATAATAACGTAATCACACCCAGCATCTTTTAACATCGGAACTGATACTTCACCAGTAAAAGCACCACTATCTTCCCAATAGACATCTTGTGCAGCCAGAAAAATGTTAGTATCTTTTATAATATTACTTACAGCAGCAAGTGCAGTAAAAGACGGCGCTACAATTATTTCTACTTCAGTACAGTCTCCAACTAAATCCTTTAACGCAGTAGTGAGGGCAACTGCCTCTGAAATTGTGTTATTTAGTTTCCAATTTCCCGCAATGATAGGTGTTCGCATAGTCCTTCCCATTAGAGTACTCGCGATGCAAGTTCAACAAGACGATTAGAGTAACCCCATTCGTTATCATACCATGAGAGGACTTTAACCAATCCGTTTTCAATCACTTTGGTAAACGGAGCGTCAAGAACAGAGGAGAGTTTGTTCCCATTGAAATCGGATGAGACGAGATCAAGTTCCGAATATCCCAAGATTCCATCTAACGAACCTTCAGATGCTTCTTTCAAGGCAGCGTTAACATCTTCCGCACTTGGCTTTTTGTTGAGTTCAACGGTGAGATCAACAACAGAGACATTCGGTGTCGGCACACGGATTGCGAAACCGTCCAATTTTCCGTTCAATTCCGGTAGGACTTTTCCGACAGCAACCGCAGCACCAGTTGTTGTTGGAATCATTGATAGTGTTGCTGCACGTGCTCGCCGCATATCCTTATGTGGGAAATCGTGAACGCGTTGGTCTCCAGTATAAGCATGCACAGTTGTCATCAATCCACTTTCAACTTCAAACGTTTCATGTAACACTTTGGCAACGGGTGCAAGACAGTTGGTCGTACATGAAGCATTGGAAATAACGTGATGTTGTGCCTTATCATATCTATCATCATTCACGCCGATAACTATTGTGATGTCTTCCTCTTTTGCGGGTGCGGAAATAACAACTTTCTTTGCTCCACCAGAGGCGATGTGTTTTTCGGCATCTTCTCGTGCTGTAAAGAAACCTGTAGATTCAATTACGACATCTACGCCCAATTCTCCCCACGGCAAATCAGCAGGATCACGTTCTGCGAAAACACGCATCTCGTTTCCGTTTACGACCAAACCTTGTTCTGTTGCCTCAATATCATCGGACAAGATTCCGTGTACGGAGTCATATTGGAGAAGGTGTGCAAGCGTCTCCGGACTTGTCAAATCGTTAATTGCAACGAATTCTATATCTAACGCCGGATTTTGTAGTGCTGCACGAAACGCGTTCCGACCAATCCGACCAAAACCATTAATACCTACTTTAGTTGACATAAGACTGATAAGTTCCTCTCCAAACATTTCGCCCTTGTAAGGCTTCCTATTTATGACTACAATCTTTTAAGCAAATTTGAAACTGTAATTACAAACTTACTAAACGGATTCCAGATTAAGTCATTGTATGATATGTAATTATTATGATTTTTCATAAATCCTTTCAATAATTATACTTCAAAATATAGCAAATTGCAAGTGTGTTGTTGAGTTGGTAAATCTAAATGTCCCTTGAAAACATATTTGAGGCATTGTATAATATGCGCAAATTGTGTTGAGGTGTTATTTAGGTGAGCGATGTTCCAAAATCCCATCCGCGTTATCTATCGTTGACATTAAGAGATACAATAGTAAACGGCGTAGAGCAAGGAATTACCTCTATCCACGGTCTTATTGCGCACGGACGCGGTGAAGCTTATGACTATCTTATTGGGGAAAAAACTCAACCGTTCGCGAAAGTTGCAGTCCGTGCTGCTGCTGCGATGCTGTGTTTGGCGAAACATCCCGTTATCTCTGTGAATGGTAATGTGGCAGCGTTGGTGCCAAACGATCTGATTGAATTGGGACGGGTGTTGAAAGCTCCCTTGGAGGTGAACATCTTTCACACAGAATCGGGACGGGAGCAGAAAATCCGTGAATACTTGCTAAAACACGGTGCCGCTGAAGTGCTAATGCCTACAACCGAAGCGCAACTCTCTTATATCGACTCCAACCGAAAATATGTACATCCAGAAGGAATATACAAAGCAGATGTTGTTTTTGTTCCACTTGAAGATGGAGATCGCTGTGAAGCACTGCGGAAAATGGGGAAAGATGTAGTAACTGTGGACTTGAATCCGATGTCCAGAACGGCAAAGCAGGCAAGCGTCACAATCGTTGATAATGTTGTGCGAACATTGCCGTTGTTATGTAAAGAAATACAGATATTTTCAGAAAACCGTGCAGCACAAAAAACCTTGGTAGCATATAGCAACGAAGCAGTACTACAGGAGGCGTTACAATATATTAGCAGAGGTGCCAATGGCTAACAGAAAACAGCATCGCGTTAAGCCGCACATCCTGCTAATCGGGTTAGCACTCGTAGCCTTCAACAGTTACTGGTGCTTGATGGGAACAGAGGTGTGGCACTCCACGCAGTTGACAATCGCTTCACTGTTTTTTAATGCGGTTTTCACGCTTCTCGTCTTCGTCGTCCTGAATCTATTTCTCCAACGATTTTTACCCCGTTTAGCGATGTCGCAAGCAGATTTACAAACCATCTATGTGATGGTTGTGATGGTAACGACTATAAGCGGACATACGATGATGGGGTATCTCATTCCCGTCCTCGCGCATACCTTCCAATTTGCATCTCCAGAAAACGAATGGCTTTCGCTCTTCGGCAACAACATCCCAAACTGGATTGCTGTAAAGGATCCGCGTATTTTAGATGGATTCTACAACGGAGATTCTACGCTCTATAATCTGTCTACTTTAAATGAATGGATTCCTCCGGTACTGGCTTGGTCGAGTTTTGTGATTGCGTTATGGTTGACATTGTTAGCAGTGACGGTCTTTCTCCGTAAGCAGTGGACAGAAAATGAACGTCTGAACTATCCAATTGTTCAACTGCCTTTGGCGCTCACCAGCAACCCTAAACGTTTCTTTCGTTCACCATGGATGTGGGTCGGCTTCGCAATTGCAGGTAGCGTTGAACTGCTAAATGGCTTGAGTTTCCTGTTTCCTGAGATACCTTCTTTACCTATCAGAAACAAAAGGCTGGGACAATTCACGTCAAAACCGTGGAGTGCGATGGGGCCTATTAACATCTCATTTTATCCATTTAGCATCGGTCTGATGTTCTTTACGCCGCTTGATCTGTCCTTTTCTTGCTGGTTTTTCTGGGTACTCACTCGTGTGCAGTTGATAGTAACGGATATGTTCGGCGCGCGAAATATCTATAATCTTGAACAGCAGACGGGTGCGTGGATTGCGTTTGGATGTATTCCACTGTGGATGGGTCGGCGGTACTACGGACGTATTATTCGAAAAGTATTCGGCATAGCGCAACGTGGCGGTGAATCAGCGCCTGACGATTCGGGTGAACCGATGCGTTATCGATCTGCAGCGGTGTTGTTTACCGTTGGACTGTTATTTCTTTTCTTTTTCTGTTTTCAGATGGGTATGGCATTATGGGCGATTGGTCTCTTTTTCCTACTGTACTTTCCGATGATTCTGGGTATAACACGGATTCGCGCGGAAATAGGTCCGCCGCTGCATCAGCTCATCTTGGTGGATCCTGGGCGGACAATGGTATTGGGATTAGGCACACGGCGGTTAGGCATAGGCAATCTAACAGGGTTAACGTTTCTGTATCCGTTTGTGAGGTGTTTCCGCGCACACCCGACACCGAGCGAATTAGAGGCATTTCGGTTAGCAGAACGGAGTCGCATTGGGTATCGGCAGTTGCTCATTGGAATGATTTTGGCAATCGCGTTTGGCATTGTGATAACGTTTTGGGCATATCTGCATGTTCTATATGACATGGGAGCAGGAAGTAAGGCTCGGGGCTGGATCGTCTATATGGGTTGGGAGACGTTCAATCGCTTACAGACGTGGCTTGTCAGTCCACGAGAAACTGCCGTGCCAGAACTCGGTGTTATCGGTAGCAGCTTTCTGTTTACAATTTTCCTGATGATCATGAAGATAAGGTTTTTATGGTGGCCGCTGCATCCGGGTGGTTATGTATTGGTCAGCGGTACTGGCATGGGAAGGTTATGGTTTCCAATCTTCCTGAGTTGGTTAGCAAAGGCGACGGTGCTAAAAATCGGTGGTGTGAAGTTGTATCGGCAAGCGGTGCCGTTCTTTTTAGGTTTGATCTTGGGAGATTATACGCTTGGATGCGTGTGGAGTCTCATCGGATTAGTGTTGAAAATACCGACTTATATTGTTTGGCATTGATGGGTATGTCCCGCTAATTTAGGTTAATCTCATAATATAGTTTCTACCCTCTTGTAGGTTGGGTTGAGGCACGAAACCCAACATGAAACGCTTTTACGGGCTCGAAATGTTGGGTTTCACCCAACCTACATATGGTGAACTTTGAAATTAAAGAGGCACATTTTTTGTAGGAGCGATCTCCGAATCGCGACGAAACTCACTAATATTCGGGAATCGGAGTTCCCTCCTACAACTCAAAATGTCCTGTTAATTCTAAAGTTCACTATAAATCAAACCTATACGATAATTGACACCTAATTCTCTAACAAAGAACTCACCGTAATTTTCTTGAGCATCTCAGTTTGAGTTCCTTGAAGTTCTTGAAACATTTGTATCAATTCGGGTGAAACCTGCATCGCTTCCGTAAAATGATTCATCAGTTCTCTATCCACGGATGTGACAAGGGAGTCAAGCGTAATTGAGTTCAATGAGCGGGCGGGTAGATACCCCTTTGTATCACCCTGCACTTCATAGATAAGGTTTGCGTCTTTGAAGTGATCGAAAATCTTTAGGACAAGTGATTCTGAAACTTTGGCAGTAGATGCAACATCTGCAACCGAGCATGCGCCTTTACCTTTGTGAAAGTGTGATGCAGCGATAAGAAATAACGTTATTATGCCGGGAGCGTTAATATAGTCATTATTCTCATTTGGAAGCTTTCCAAACGGTTTCTTCGAATCTACGGTTTGTTGAATTGAATTTGTCACCTCAACCCCTAACAGAATAATAATCCAAGTTACGTAGATCCATATAGCCAAAATTATCAACATTGCGAATGTGCCATAGATCTCACTATAGTTTTGCCACACCAATTCAAAGTAATAGGCAAATACAATGCGCGCTATTTGAAAGAGTGTGCCTGCCAGAAATGCACCAATCATTGCAGCTTTCCAGTTTACTGTGGTGTTAGGCAACGCTACATACATGAAAAAGAACAAGAAGTATACTGATATCCACGGAAAGAGGTGGGCAAAAAATCCATTTGTGATAGCAGAAAAAAGAAACCAGATTACGAGTGGTCCTATCAACAACAGCATGTAAAAGACTAAGTATTTTTGAAACGCCTGTACTAATGGCAAACGCTTACGGCTTCCCCAAATATAATTGAAATGGTCTTCAATGGACATGAAGAGTATTAGGGATATAACGAGGAATAATAAAAAACCACCTATACCGAGTCCAGTTAGGTTTCTATTGGTAAATTCAGAGATTCCAGTTACAATTTCGTCTGCTCTGTAGCGTGGAAGAAAATTATTTAAGGCTGCAATCAGTGGAGAATTCTCGTTTTCAACTACGCCAAAGGTCTTTAGTAGAAAAAGAGCAACCGCTGATAAAGGCACAAGGCAAAGGAGTGTGTTGAAAGCAAGCGATGCGGCTTGATGCGGGCATTTATGTTGCCTGAATTGATGTAAAACGTTCTCGCTAATTTCTAAAATATTGGTGGAGAATGACCGAAAAAAGTGTAACATTTTACATTGTCTGAGTTTCGCTTAAACCGAAAAATCCTTATTAATATAACCATTTGAACTACAATGATCGCATCCATCGTAAAATATAACATATTTGGCGAAAATAGCCAAGAATCTTATACCCTGTTTAGTTGGCAGGGTATCTATAGAGGATTTTACAATTAATGGTACATCATTGCGCGGCGCGCCTACAGGTAGGGTTTGCAGTAGTCATAGGTTTTTATTGACATTATTCTTCAAGGGTGAAATGAAGCATACCGTCGTTTTGTGTGCCGACGTATAGCGTGTTCCCATCAACAGCAAGAGACGTTACATTATCAGGTATCTCTGAAACGACCTGCTCCCAAGTGCCGCTTTCCAAGTGGTAGATGCCTGTATTTTTGGTAACAGCATAAAGGATTGTGCCATCAGCAGTCAAGCGTTCCATAATGAGATTTGTCCCCTCTGCATCAGTGACGGTACGCCAATGTCTTCCATCATCTGATGTAATGATACCTGCGTCCGTTGCTACATAAACTGTGGAACCCACAAACATAATCTCTTTGAAAGTTTTAACGGGAAACGGTAGAGCCGGCGTGAGATCAATCCAATTAGTTCCCCGATCAAACGATACAACGAGGTGCCCATCTCGTTTTCCGACGTAGACAGTATCCTCTGAAACAGCAAGTTTGAGATCTTTCCTCGCTATATCCAAAGACAATTCAACAGTTTCTTCCTGTCCGGTGTCGTACCATTCAGTATCACCTTGTTTCCATCGGAAGAGTTTGAAGTTGTATTCCATATAGAAGGTTTCATCACTGACTGCAAACTGGCCCTGTAGTCCAAGCTGGGTAAGTTCCCTTGTATGATGCCGTTTATCTGTTTGCGCCAATAGTTTGAAGAACTGGGTCGCTCCAGAAAAACTATCTTGCAACTGTTCAACAGGGAAATTATGAAACAACAAACGGTCTCTTAATGACATTGAATCAATGATGGGGGTTGATTGAATTGGTACAAGCGTATTATCAACTGCAGATACACGATAGAAAAGCGTTTTTCCTCTGCCAAGAGTTTCTCTGCCTTTTGCATAGAGAACACCATTAGATTTGATCATTTGGGTAATTATTGGCGGTACTTCTCTTACTTCCCTGTAAGGTTTCATCATCGGTATTTCTACTTGAACGGTCTGCCATGACTTTCCGTTATTTGTAGTCTTTATTATTTCTCCTTCAAGACCTACAGATCCTATTTCACCTTCAAATCTCGCGTAGAGAGTCGGCAGCATATTTTGTCTCTTCTTGTTTTCTTGATATACGATTAGATTATTTAATTGTATCTTGTCCTTAGTGACATTTTCTATAGTCCATGATTTACCTCCATCAGTGGATCGATGGAGACCGTCCCAGCCACGGACATAAAATAAGGCTTCGTTTAGCGCTACTGCAGGGGAATTAGAGGACATTATTAAAGGGGATGTGTTAGGTGTCTGTGGAGACATCCATGTATCTCCTGCATCATTCGATCGTACCATACCCCGTTCCATTACCAGAAGTGTTTCACCTGCAGCAACAAGTTTAATTTCGGGAGGCCACCCCTTTATAGACCAAGCATTTGTTGGAGTTATATCTGTCCACGATTTCCCAAGATCGGTTGAGCGAAATATCCACCAACCACGCTCTAATCCTTGGGATACTTTATGATGATCTACCACATCCAAATTAAAACCTGCCGCAACATAAAGTTTCCCTTCAGTCTCTTCAACTGAAAGAATCCTCCCCACTGCGGAGTCTGGAAACGTTAAGCGTTCCCAACTGTCATTGCTGAGGCGATAGAGTCCGTCTTCTGTTCCAGCAAACAACATGTTCTGAACCTCGGCTAAGTATAGAATATTTCCTGTCAATCCTTTATTCATTTCTTTCCATGTTTTACCTTTATCCTCTGAACGTAAAATATTGTTCATTAAGGCGAGATAAAACACTTGCTCTGTTATCACCAATTCACGCGGATACAAATACTTTTTTTCTGACCATGAGTAAACAGAATACCACGTCTTGCCATTATCCTTTGAAGCATAGAGTTCATCAGTTAGAGCAATATAGATGGTATCATTCCATTTTGCCATGGGTGCTCCACCATCCCATTTATTAGTTAATACACTTATGTCAATAACGTGTTGCCATTCAGTTCCATCAACGGATCGTTTGTAGATATGCCCATGAGCAAAGGTGTAAAGTTCGCTCTCAGATGTGGCAAGCAAACTTCGCACTGCACTCCCTTTTATCGGTTCAGACTGAATCCACTGTTGTTTAGGTACAGAAACGTCTTCTTCCTCAGACTGCGCGGCAGCCAATAAAACCTCATCGGGTTTCTGTCCATTGTTATCGCTTTTATCAAATGCATTCAGATTTCCAATCTGACGCTGTACATCTGGCGCCGCCTCAAGATTTAGCACAACGGGAGCGTCAAGGAGTTCAACAGTTATTTCAGCATGAGCATCTAAGCTATAAGGTTTTTGAAATCGCATCAAGTGTTGGCTACCTATGCCGAGCATCAACACGATCAAAATAGCACTTGAGGCAGCAATTGCCCACGGCACTAAAGGTTTGCTTACTGAAGGCGTAGGTTTAAGATGGGAAACTTCTTGCATGATGTTATCAGTTAGGTTCGGTGAAAGTTGGAAATGGTCGAGTGCTTCCCTAATCATTGTTTCCTCCTTTTGTAAGCGGTGTCGCGCGCGTTGTAGCCGACTCTTAATCGTTCCCGCAGAAACCCCTAAAAACCTGCTAATCTCTTCGACTGTCATCTCACCGAGGTAGTGGAGCGTCATCACCGTGCGTTCGCTCTCTTTTAACTTCGCGAGTAGTCTCTTGACCACTTCGCGTTGTGCCTCAACAGCGGTTTTAACTCGATCTTCTGCGACATGTCGGGAATAAGCATCTCTTTGTCCCATAGTTGTCTCTGCGTCCTCCAACGGTTGTGTGCGTATCCGTTTTTTGCGGAGCCAAGCGTAGCATCGGCGCGTCGCAATCACATAGAGCCACCCAGAAAACTGGTTTGGATCTTTCAGTGTGTGAAGTCTCTGATACACTTTGAGGAAGGTGTCCTGTGTAATCTCTTCGGCGATGTGGAAATCTCCAATCTTTCGCCACGCCAGCGCGTGAACAGGCTTTTGGTATTTTCTCACAAGTTCAGCGAAAGCGTTTTCATCGCCAGCAAGAAAACGTTGGATCAGTTCAACATCGTTGTTTTTCATCAGATGCCTCCAGAAAGGATAGGTTCAATTTGTCATATTGAACCCTTGTGACGCGACTTAGGAGGAAAACGGTTGCATAATTCTGCATGTTTTTTTAAAGGATGGTCAGAAGCAGTGAAATACTATTTTACCAAATCAGGTGGGTTTGTCAAGATGTGAGGATTATTTGAGCAGAGGTATTCAATTTTCCAATAATTATTTTTTTCCATAAAACCTCTTCCTGTAGGAGGTCGCTCCTACAGGAAGAGGTAGGCGTGTTTAGAAAACGCGCCTAACCAGAGGGTAATAAATCAGGCTTGGAAAGTGAACTAAATAAACAGAAAATGAAGAGGTAATTCTGTTGAAAGGTTGTTTTAACTATTTGAATGGCACATCCCACAAGAGGACGGTGCCATCAAGGCTGCTTGTACTCGCAAGTAATTTCTTATTTTGGGAAAACACTAAAGCACTGATATTACCTTTATGTCCTTCATAAGAAGCAAGATGCGCGCCAGTGGTAACCTCCCATAAGTGAATTTCGCCTCCCGTATCTCCACTCGCGAGAAGAATGCCATCCGACGAGAATGCCAATTTGCAGATTGCATATTTATGTGGTGCTTTGAAGGTTCTAACACGTTTTTGAGTGGTAACATCCCACAATTGGATCTCCTTATCTCTAATTCCGACTGCCAAGTTTTTTCCATTGTGATCAAACGTCATAGCATAAATACCGTGACTTCCGAATGTCAACGACTGATTTTTCAGCACTCCGAACGCTTTTTTTATCAAATTTTCGGACGTATTGAACGTAACAATTCGTTTGTCGGCGTGTGTGTCCCACAAGGACACTTTACCCGATCGATCATCGATTGCGAGGATGCTTCCATCCGGAGTTAGTGCCATAGCTCCCTTAGCCGATTGATATGCCTTTTCTGTAAGACTACATAAATGTTCGCGAGTGGTAACATTCCACAACTCAATCTTATTGTTATTATTGTTTTTTTCAAATTTAGTAGCCAATGTTCTGAAATTTGGAGAATATACATATATTGGGAATGTATGTGTTGTTCCATCGCTCCAAGAAACAGCGAGGCCCTGAGCGCCAGCCAAGTTAATAGGAACAGTATTAACACTAATCCTGGTTCCAGTAGTGACATCCCACTGAACAGTGGAAGTGAGTCCCACCGCATTTAAGATTTTATTATTTCTGGCAAAGGTTAAACCGTCAATGTTGTTTTTTCCGGTACTAATCGCGGTCAGTTTGTCGCCACTGCTTGTATCCCATAGTTGGATACTACCCTCACTTCCGCTTGCTAACGTTTTGCCATCATGGGTAAACGCCAACGTCGTAATCTCTTTAGCATAGTCTTTAGTAAGGGCCCGTGGTTGTGTGTCCTTTTTTATTTCCCACACATCTACTGTACCAATTTGATTCTCAGTTACAAGAATTGTTCCATCTTGAGAAAACAGGTGGTTTTTAGGCAAAACTACAAACGGATCTTCATTCAAAGTAAGAGAGGCAATTTTACTTTGGGTGACAATGTCCCATATCGTATAACTTGCCTTTTCTATAATATTCCAGTTCCTATCATAGCTTCCACCTCTTCTTATAGCAAGGTTTTTGCCATTACCTGAAAACTTTACGTCCGATGTAGATTGAAACTCAGCAATTTGACGTTTATTAACAATATCCCATATCGCACAGTTTCCTCTTGTGAAAGCATTCCGTGATATAAGTGCAAAGGTTTTGCTATCACCTGAAAACCTTACGTCTACATATTCAGGAAGTGCTGCAAGTTGTTCGCCCGTATCAACATTCCAAATTTCAGTAGGACCTGCAATACCTGACCATCCATCTGATTTTGAAATCCGATAACGACTCTTACTCACAAGCATTTTTCCATCCGGTGAAAATTTTAGTTCGTTCACCCATTTCACAGGTTGTTTATCTAACCGTGAAGGAGAGTATTCTTGCAAATTGTATTGTATAGGAAAAGGTGTGCCATCCTCCCTATAGTTCGTGAGAGATGTCTTTTCGCCATCTTCTTCAGTACCCGTAGGTATTCTTACATCCTTGAAATTTGCCTTTTCACGATGCGCTCCGCGTAACTCGAAAAATGCTGCGTCATTTGTCCGAGCTACAAGCGTTCGTATTTCTCGACGGGTACCTCCACCTTGTATACTCCGTCGATCTTGCATGCTAATTGTGCCATCCTTATTTCCAATAGCATATTTGACTACGCCGGTGGGATCAATAAAGATATCTAACACACGTGGCCAAGGTATACCTTTGATTTTAACTTTTTCTAAAGCCCCGGGATGGAAAGTTTTTAGATGTTCTCCGGTAGTGATGTTCCAAAACCAGACCGTACCATTTTTATTTATACTAGTAAGTGTTTTTCCATCGGCTAAGAATTTCAAAGAAGAAAGTGAACCACTATGACTATTAAATTTCAAAAGCAGCTTTCCACTCTCAACATTCCAACTTCGGATTATGTTGTCACCTCCGGTGCTCACAAGTGTTTTGCCATCTGGTGAGAACGTGACAAGTCCTATTAAATCAGTATCTTTAGTAAGTAGGGAAGTTTCAGTGCCTAAGTTAACATCATAAAGCCATACACCAATAGAACTTACAATAGCCAGGTGGGAACTATCAGGTGACAGCTGCATATCGGTTATAGTTCCTTTTCCAAACCGCTGTTTTGCGTGTTCAGGCAAATTCCACCGGGTATAATCTCCTTGATCCGCTAAAACCTGATTTGCTTTTTCACCATTTCGATCATTTCTACCATTCGTATCGGAACGTTCTCCCAGTTGATTTCGGACATCCGGTTTGGCGTCAACATTTTGCGCAACAGACACGTCAACGAGTTCAATTGCTCTTTCGGATTGCGCATCTAAACTATAGGGTTGCTGAAAACGCGCTAAGTATTGGCTGCCTATACCCAGCATCAACACAATTAAAACAACACTTGATGCAGCAATTGCCCACGGCACAAGAGGTTTGGCACCAGAAGGTGCAGCGGGTTTAACTTGTGCTATTTCTTGCATGATGTTCTCGGTAAGGTTTGGTGAAATTTGAAAGTTACTGATTGCTTCTCGGATCATCGGTTCCTCCTTTTTCAAACGGTTGCGTGCGCGGCGGAGTCTACTCTTAATTGTATTTGCGGAGACCCCTAAAAACTCGCTCATCTCCTCACACGTCATTTCTCCGAAATAGTGGAGCGTAATAACGGTGCGGTCACTCTCCCTCAACGTTTCCAACAATTTTTTGACGACTTCCTGTTGTGCCTCATCGGTAGTTTTCGCCTGTTCCTCTGCAACATGTCTTGAATAAGCATCTTTATTTGTCACTTGTGAATCTGTATTTTCCAGTGCTTGTTTCTGCAGACGCTTTTTGCGAAACCACGTGAGACATCGGCGCGTCGCAATAACATAGAGCCACCCCGCGAACCGTTGTGGTTCTTTGAGCGTGTGGAGTCTTCGGTATGCTTTGAGGAAAGTATCCTGCGTAATATCTTCAGCGGTGTGAAAATCACCTATTTTCCGCCAAGCAAGCGCGTGTACCTGCTTTTGATATTTCTTCACTAATTCAGAGAAGGCATTGTTATCGCCTGCAAGGGTGCGTTGAATCAGTTCAGCGTCATCGTTTTTCATCGGTTACCTCCACAAAATATACCGGACAATTCATTTCAACACATAGTGACGCGTGAGATGGCAAAACGGGTGCATAATTCTGCATGTTTTTAACGCTATGGTTAGGCACAAAGGAATACTATTTTATCAAATGAGGTGGATATGTCAAGATGTGAGGATTATTCGGCAGGGTTATTTAGTTTTCGGTTTTTCTGTGCATTTTATTACAAACGTTGATATTTTATAGTCGTATTGTAGGTCGGGTAGAGGAACGAAACCCGACAAGGACTGAACGTGTCCAAATCAACGCCAAATGCGCTTTTCGGCATTTGGCGGGTTTCGCTAACGCTCTACCCGGTGAATGCCATACGCGCATTCGTACCGTTGATTTGGACCTACAATATAAATTTTCAGTAACACTCATCAGTGGATAATTCATAAAACTAAATAACCCTGATTATTCGGAGGATAGTTTTAGGTGGGAAATTGCTCTATTTTATAACATTTATTGTAACTCAGATTCTATAGAGATATTCGCGAGGAAAGAATTGACGCTCTCTTTTTCATTGAACGAATTGCCAATAGCACCCAATTTAAAGACTTTGCCTCGATCAAAACGGTGTGTAATTTTTCCTGCTTTGCCACTCGGAATACCTGACGCTGAGGCGAGCGCGATCTCAGGAATTCGTTCTGAGAGAAGTTCGGTGTTGCTATCAAACAGATTGAACGAACCAGCCGCCTCAGCACTCCCAACCCAAATGTCAATGGTGAGTGTACCGCCATCCTTGAATGCCGTCGTATCAATTTCAACAATTGTGTAGTCCTGAGAGTCTATATCGGGTGTTCGGAAAATGCCCAAGACATTTTGCGAAGGCTGTTCACTGTTAAGGACAATATTCTCTACCTGGGTAGATAAAGCATTGTCTGATTTTGGAGTGATACCATCGCTTTTACCGGAAACATCAGACTGCCCTAATTGATTTCTTGCATTCGGCTTTGATGGAACACTCAAGATAATGGGATCGTCAATAATGTCAACTTTCATTTCTGATACTGCATCAAAACTGTAGGGTTGTTGGAAACGGGCAAAGTATTGATTGCCTATTCCCATCATCAGGATCGCTACAATGAAAGTTGAAGCAGCGAGAGCCCACGGTAACAAAGGTTTACTTGCAGAAGGCGCAGCGGGTTTAAGATGGGGAATTTCTTGCATGATGTTATCGGTTAGGTTAGGTGAGATTTGGAAGTGTTCAAGTGCTTCTCTGATTATCGTTTCCTCTTTTTTTAGACGTTGTCTGGCACGTCTAAGACGACTTTTTATTGTGCTCGTTGATACGCCTAAAAATTTGCTAATTTCTTCACATGTCATTTCTCCAAAATAGTAAAGTGTCATCACCGTACGCTCACTATCTTGTAACTTTGCGAGTAACTTTTTAGCAACTTCGCGCTGCGCGTCAGCAGTAACTTTTGCGCGCTCCGCTGCCACATATTGGGAATATGTATCACCTTCTATCAACTCAATATCCGTGTCTTCCAATGCTTGCGTCTGAAAGCGCTTTTTGCGGAGCCATGCGAGGCAACGACGTGTAGCAATTACATAAAGCCATCCAGAAAACTGCTTTGGATCTTTGAGGCTTACTAATTTTTGATATACTTGCAAGAAGGTATCCTGTGTGATTTCCTCAGCGATGTGAAAATCACCTATCTTTCGCCAAGCCAGCGCGTGGACTTGCTTCTGATATTTTTCAACCAAAATGGCAAAAGCAGTGTCATCACCTGCAAGGATGCGGTCAATCAGTGCAACATCATCGTTTTTCATAAGGCACCTCAAATTAATGGTTCATTAATATTATACCAGCAATTTATAGTGAAATATATAAATAAGTTAACACATTTTTTGTAGGAGCGATCTCCGAATCGTGACTGAACACCTTGATGATAATCGGGAATCACAGTTCCCTCCTACCCTAAAAGTGTCAAGCAATTCTAAAATCCACTATAGTATACTGATGCAATGTAAACAACTACTTTCTGCTTCTACACTCATTAGAGATTCTTACATAGATATTCAAGGCATCGATGCTTATGGGTGGATTCTCAGAGATTCAGTTGCACCTCCGAGAATCTGCCCACAAGGAAATAGCGATTATAGCACTCTGGACATTGAAATTAGTCTTTTTTTTCCGGTTCCGTCTCTACAGAAATTCTTAAAAGAAATGCGTTAATGCTTCCCTCTTCACTGAACCAACTACCAGTAGTGCCTAACTTAAAAGCTTGACCCTGCTCAAAATCATACTTGATTGTTTTACGTTTACCAGGTCGAAGATCCCAAGCGGAAACAAGCGCACCTTTAGGCATACCTTGTTTAGGTAGTACAGTTTTAGCATCATACAGATCAAACGAACCCATAGCTTCAGCATTTCCTACCAAGATATCGAGTAGGAGTGTGCCCCCATTTTTAAATGTTGTTGCATCAATTTCAACGACAGTATAATCTTGATGACCTTCTTTTGACGTTCGGAAAATATTAAGTACTTGCCGCTCAGGTTTTTCAGCAGTGAGTACAACTTTCAAGCTTCCCGTCACTGGACTATCTAAGTTGCTAAGGTCTTCTGAATCTGTTTTAGATAAAGGTTTCACGACACCTTCACTCATTCCAGGAGATTTTCCAGCTAAGGAGTCCTTGAGAAACTTCAGATAATGCCCGGCAGGATCTTGTGCAACAAGCAACTCATTGACCGGTAGACTACCCATCAATTCAAACTCAGGCGAGCTAACTAAACAATCCGCGGGGGAATATTCGTTCCAGCCTTTCATGATTGCTTGTGCCAATGCGTGACTTGTGTCAAACGTCTTAGATTCGCGCTTGCGCCGCTTAGCAATGGGATCCCGCAATCTGGCGGAACGTCCTAAGTCCGCATTGAACACCCAAGTGTTTATGAAATTTTCGTTCAGGAATTTTACGACTCTGTCATCGGAGAGGACAACTGCCCTCAAGCTTTTGCCACTCCCTCAGCACGCTTCGTCATCAAGTGGACCGTTTATTGAAATCGCATGAACAGGTTTCTGATGTGCAGGTGCCTTTTTTAATGCTTCGTCTATTGACACCCAGTTAATTTGCTCCGCCTTATAGAAACGTAATTTTAAAAGACGTTTTGCTTCTTCCAGAGTGATAGCCTCTGTGAATTTAGCGTTTTGTAAAACATCTTGTGTGCCGGCCCGAAGTTCTATTTGCGGACAATAACCCATGTCCGTTCCGAAACTGCGTGCGCCTTTATGTTGTTTATTGACATCAAAATTAATCAAAGCTTCAGGAACACGCATCTCAAAAAACGCTATCTTCCTTTTGGTTCTGTCAATAATAAGATGTCCAGCAAACTGTGAGGGCGTAAACCACCCATCTTCCAACTTGAACTCGGCATGAATTCGAAACACAATGTCGGCAAACCTGTTGTTGTAAGCGCGTAAGCATGCCCATAACCCACGGGAATCTCCCATATTAATGTGCATATCCAGATGCGGATTTGGATGCAGTTGCTGGAGGAGCGTGAGGACACCCTTCTCTTTTATTTGCCAGAGTTCACCAGTGGAAACTGCTTGGCTTGGCAGAAAAGCGCGGAAAACGGTTTCGGGATACTGCTTCTCTGGCTCGGCAACCCGCAGATTTGCCAATGTGTCCCACGTTACATGGAAATTATCTTGTGTGTATTCAACTGGGGCAATAATGCCCTTCATGTGCACTTCTTGTCCACTATCAAGGGTGAGCATAATCTTGTTGTTATCCGTTAAACTCTCATCCGCGTGAAGTTGCCCGGTTATCAAAACTAAAACAAAGCAACTCCAAATTAAGGTTTTCATTTAAAATCTCCTTATTTCTCTCATATCAAGATTTGATTTTAGGTTATATATCTCACGATTCGCCCAAAGGTTAATGAAAAAGCGAAATACTTAGATTATCTCTTTGAAAAAAGAGGTATCTTTTTATTTACAATGATAGTGACGCGGGTTAGGTGCAAAACGGTTGCCTAATTCTGCAAAACTATAAAGTTATACAATGTTCGTTAACATAAAACAGCATTCTTGACAAATTAGAAAAACCTGTATAGAATCACCATTAAAGCAATGGAGTATAGAGATTGAACAAAAATCATAACGTTGCAAGTGTCTACAAGGCGCACTGCATACATAAGAAAGGAACAGATAATGATTCAAACTGCTTACAAAGAAACGTATCGTCCGCAGTTCCACTTCACACCGAAAACTAACTGGACCAACGATCCAAACGGATTGATTTATTACAAAGGAGAGTATCATCTCTTCTTTCAACACAACCCTTTCGGCATCAATTGGGGCAACATGACGTGGGGACACGCCGTTAGTCCTGACCTCGTTCACTGGAAACAACTGCCGCACGCCATTCATCCCGATGAACTCGGCACAATTTTCTCAGGTTCCGGTGTTGTCGACTATAACAATACAGCAGGTTTTCAAACAGGCGACGAAGCAGTGCTGGTTGCTTTTTATACGTCTGCTGGCAACCATGCCCCAGAAAAAGTGCCGTTTACACAGAGCATCGCCTACAGTAACGACCGTGGACGGAGTTGGACAAAATATGAAGGCAATCCTGTCATTGAGCATATTGTTGCAAGCAACCGTGACCCGAAGGTCATCTGGCACGAACCTACGCAAAAATGGGTGATGACACTTTTTCTCGACGGAAATGATTTTACCTTTTTTGGTTCTACAAACCTAAAGGAGTGGGAACGGCTCTCCGACATCAAGATTCCGGATGGAGAATGCCCAGATATATTTGAACTTCCTGTTGACGGCGACCCTGAGATGACCAAATGGGTTTTCTGGGGAGCCGGTGGAAAATACTATGTTGGTGATTTTGATGGCACAACCTTTACGCCAGATGGCGAATCACAACGAGCGGACTTTGGCGCGAACTTTTATGCCGCACAAACCTGGAGCGATGTCCCTGAATCCGATGGTCGCCGCATTCAAATTGCCTGGATGAATGGCAGTAATCCGCCAGAGATGCCATTTAATCAGCAGATGAGTTTCCCATGTGTGTTGACACTTCGAACAACGCCAGAAGGCATCTGTATGTATCGTGAACCGGTGGCAGAAATCGAAAATATCCATGATTGGACACATGCTTGGAGCAATGTCACACTTAATCCTGATGAAAACCTCCTTGCAGGGTTAACAGGCGAACTGTTTGACATTCGTGCGGAGATAGAACTCAATGATGCCTCCGCTGTAGGCTTTAATATTCGTGGTCAAGATGTGCGATACAATGTTGCTGAGAAGCAGTTAACATTCCTTGAAAGAAGCGGTCCGCTTGCACCACAAGATGGTAAAATTCAGTTGCAGATTTTAGTTGATCGTATCTCTATTGAGGCATTCGGCAATTCAGGTGCCCTCTCAATGACCTCCTATTTCCTACCCGACCTTGAAAATGCGGACATCGGCATTTATGCGGAGGGTGGTCCAGCTACGCTCGTATCGTTGAAAGTCCATGAACTCAAATCGTCTTGGGTATAATTACAGTAAAATCCTCAGCCAGACATTTTCCTTAGGGTACGGCGTTTGTAGTCGCGCAATTTATTGCGCCTCTTACATCTGCTTTACTGGTAGGCGATCTTTGTAAGCGCGCTAAAAATAAACCGTCGCTATTAGGTTTCGCCTACCACCCCGATTACGGAATTCGCACAGATAAATACCCTGCCAAATGCCTAAATTTAGATGATGGTCAGTAATCGGGATAGATACGGCAAAGCCGACAAGCGACGCTTTGATATGTGCTGGCATATCGTCATCGCCTTCTATGGTGTGTTTGTAGAAGGGTTCGCGCTCCTTTACGAGGCGATCGAAACTATTGGTGAAGTCTTCACGCACCGTCGGATCGTCATTTTCATTGATAGTTAATCCTGCGGAGGTATGCTTAATAAAAAGATGAAGAATTCCGGCTTTCGGCAATTCGCCAATCGATTTCATAATTTCATCTGTTATAAGATGGAAACCGCGTGAATATTCAGGTAGAGTTATTTCAATTTGTTGGATCATTTGTGTGTTGTCTCAGATTGATAGAATCAATATGTGACTATGCCTTCTTCCATACTGAAGTTTCCTGCTATAATACCACAATTCTTTGATATTTCAAGGAAAAATGGCAGATGAATTTCTTGACAATTGGATTGTTACAGGATATAATTGTTTGTCTTTTAACTTCGGACAAGGAGGTAAGCATGGAAAAAGTTTCTACCGCAGAAACGCAGAAACAAGGGATTGGAGAGACCTATACCTTCCACATTCAAAAAAACGGTGAAGGGTGGATTGGGTGGATACAGGAACTTCCAGAGGTGAATGTAGAAAAAAACACCAGAGAAGAATTATTAAAAACGCTAACCATTGAATTTGAAAAAACATTAAAAGTATATGAGGAACAAGCAGCATGGGATAAACAGTTTGAGGAAGATGTGAAGGCTGGAAAACTTGACCGATTTGCAGAGGAATCTCTTGCTGATTTTCAGGCGGGTAAATGCGAAGAGATATAAAACATGTAAAAACACCGCGTTTTCGCAAACATTACCAAGACCTGCCGCGTTATGTTCAATGACTTGCAGACAAGAATTTTGAATTGCTGAAACAAAATCCGAGACATCCATCGCTTGGCTTTAAGAAGGTAAGCACGTACTGGTCAGTAAGAGTAGGAATTAACTACCGAACGCTCGCTTTTGAAAAAGAAGGGGCTTTCTTCTGGTTTTGGATAGGAAGGCACGACGAATATATACGGTTAATATCATCATAAATTGAGAATTGGTGTTGATTCTGAAACAAGGAACTTTATGGACATTATTTGTGCCTCTATCTGCTACCGAGGTTATGCTGAAGATGAAGTTGCAGCAACCTTGGAATACGCACCAAAGATAGGCTATCGCGCTATGGAGATTCACGGACCGCTTATCTGGAGCGTTGATGCTGTCCACAATTTTGACTTAGACAACATGCAAAAGGATATTGACAGATCCGGTATGAAGTGCGCCGGACTCTATCCTCCTGGTTGGGGTGGTAACGACAGTGCCGATGCGGAAGCGCGTGCCAAGGCAATAGCAAAGTGTGTAGACATTGCCGAACAACTCAATGCAACACATTTGACAACCAGTGGCGCTCAACGAAGAACTGAACATGGCGCATTGGACAGAGTGATTGCTTGTGTACGCGAGGTGTTAGCGCGAATTCCAACAGAAAGCTGTATCAAATTGACACTTGAACCTCACCACGGAAATGTGCTTGAGCAACCAGAGGATTTTCAACGGGTATTAGACGCTATTCCTGATGAACGTGTAGGTGTCTGTATTGATACAGGACATTTCCACACATCTGGGGTAGACACACTTGCTGCTATTCGTCAGTTCGGTTCGCGTATCTATGCGGTGCATCTCAAAGACCATATCGGTGCTGTATCTGTCGGCATCGGGCGCGGTGAACTCAACCTTCAGCAGATTATTGGAATGCTTCAAGACGTAGGCTACCGAGGCGATCTCACGCTTGAATTGGAGGTTGAAGACCCAGAAAATCTACCGCGCTATACTGAGGAGGCATACTTCTATCTCAGCGGGATGTTAGGATTGCGGCTGTAGCGAGAAACATAATTACCTCTATTCTTGCCAACTTGCAATAAAATCTGAAACGTTATAATTCGGAGGCATCTCATTAAAATAGTATCGCATCGGTCCTGATTGGAAACCGGGTAAAAAATGTTCTTCATCCGTTTTCAGAAGTGCGTCAAGAGACTTAAACCTTTCCCATAGGACAGCCGCTTCCTCCCGCGTGAAACGCTCCTCGGCAAAGGGTGGTCCCCAATTAAGAGTGATAGAATGGAAACCTTTCCCGCGGTTGCGTAAGTCGTCGGGAATATCTTCAAGTTCATACCCGTGCGCCAGTGCCACAAAACAAGCTGCTTTACATAAAAAGACTGTAGATAACAATTTACCTTTCTCACCTCTATCTGGGTGTAATTTTTCAAGTGCTGTGTGATAAGCGGTGGCGTTCTTTTGAATCGCAGCCTGAAGTGCGTATTCGGTCCACATTTGCATCTGATGACTACGTTTATCCCACCGATCAAACATCTCTTGTACGTGTGGTGATAGATACTCCATGTAATCAAGGGTTGGATAGTGCGTAAAGTCTGAAAACCCACCATGTATTGTGCGGCGCATCTTCTGACTGTAGTTGCTTCCCCAATGTAAGATCGGCAAAATATAAACCACACCGTCCCCCGCATTAAGATGTGTTTGCACCCCATCGGACAAAGACACTCGCGGATCTGCCAACAATTGTTCGTTTTCCTCATTTGTGTTCACTCGCAAGTGACTACCCGGAATAACCCATAACACGCTATCGTCATAGAGCGACAGATTCCATTGTATGTAGCGCGGCCCCGTCTCAACTATATCATCAAGATAACCCTGCAGCGGCGCCGTATCAATTGGGTGGTGGTCACGGTGCCAAGCGGCAGGTCCTCGGTCACTTACCGGATTGAACATAAGCATCATTTCGGTAACACCAGCATCTTCCACACCGATCAATTCGCTACTGACACCTTGCATGTTTTCGTGTGCCCAAATTTCAATGGCACTCGCTGTTTTTTCATCAACAAGCCCAGCGAGTGGTTCACGGCCGAGATTCAAACGCGGTTGTGCCGAAGTTTCCCACACGCCTCCAGGTGGATCATTTGGTTGCCGTTCTTTTTTCCAGATGTCGCGCTGACGCGAAACCATCAATTCGTAACTTTCCCGAAGTGCATCCAGTTCGTCAGGCGGAATAACTTCTCGCAGAACAAGGTATCCTTCTTCCATGAATTGGGTTCGATTTACCTTCATGATTTCTCTCCAATGTGTAAACAGCACATTAAAAGGGACGCTTTGGTTGTAAACGTTACCCACGTCCAACATAGAGTTGCCCGACAGGTAGAACTGTTGCCTCCAACATATTGATATTAGGTGGAAGTGTTGCCATGAGGACAGCAGCTTTCGCGAGTTCGTCAACCTCCATCATCGGTTCAGATGGCGGGAATGGGTGGTTCTGAATTCGTTCAACATAAGTGTTGCCAGGTTGCAAGCAGCTTGCTGTAATACCGTGCGATCTGCCTTCCAATGCTATTACCTGCGTCAATCCCCATATACCGAACTTGCTTGCACTGTAAGGCGCACTGCGCGGACGGACACGATGTGCAGAAATGCTACCAACGTTGATGATACGTCCACCTTCACCTTGCTCTTTCATAATCCGCACCGCTTCACGTGAGCAGAGAAAAGGCGCGCGGAGATTCACCCCTATCACCTTGTCCCACGCTTCTGTTGAAAGTTTGTCTATCGGACCACCATCAAACGCACCAGCATTATTAACAAGGATGTCTAAACGTTCATATTCAGCCATCGATTTTTCAAAAAGTGCCTTAATCTGCTCTTCATCGGTAACATCTGTGGGCACCGCAAGAACTTTAACACCTTTTTCGCGTAATTCATCTGCTGTTTGCGAAAGCAGTTCAGCATTTCTTGCGGCAATAGTTAAACTCGCTCCCTCAGCAGCGAGTCCTTTCGCAATGCCTTTCCCAATTCCTCTATTGCCACCAGTAACAATTGCAACTTTCCCATCTAATTGTCCCATTACGGATTCTCCTTTAACAATTCAAACAACATATTTTGCGTTCTAATTGCTTGCACTGTCCCTTCTGCAAGTTGTATCGCATAGAGATGTGCAAGCAAAAATGATAAGTCTTCAGGCGTATCTACGTCATACCAAGGAGGTAGTAGTTTGAGCGTAGCATCTATGGTCCGAATACATTCTACTGTCTGTTGCAAAACCTTCGGTGTACTCCATGCAATTCCCTCAAAAATGGATGGAACTATCTCATTGAGATTTTCTATGGAAAAACCGATAAGATAATAACCACCGTCCACACTTGGTCCGATAACAATATCACGCGAGTCAAGTCCCACAATTGCTTCAGAGATGTGTGAAAGTGGTAACGTAGGGCTGTCAGAACCGACGATTAAAATCTTTTTATATCCGTTCTCCGCTGCCCACTGCGTAGTCGAAGTGAGACGTTCTCCAAGATTTTTGCCTGTTTGTGGGATGTAGGTAACATCGTCCCCAATTAATGTTCGTAAGTCGGGTTGACTCTCAGGCGGTGTATACGCAATTACCAAATCCACGTTTGAAAGTTCTGCAAGCGTTTCACACCAATCTATAAGAAAAGCACGGTATAACGATGCTGCTTGTTCAGCGGATATTTCTGGAAGCAGCCGCGTTTTAACTTGATTCGGAATCGGATTCTTAACGAAAACAATTAAACACGTACTCACTTCAAATTACCTATTGCTTTCTTATTTTAATAAACTTTTTCGAAGTTTACTCAACCTAATTTATCAGATACTGGTTAAAACGTCAACATAAGAATACTACAGGTTTTCATTTGACATTTTCGGTTTTTTGTGGTATTTTTATAATAAAGAATTTTAGGGAACTTGCATTTTTACAGTGAGTCTTCTATCTAATAAAGGGATAGTACGGAGACTTGAAAACTTGTTCCATATATGTGAATTAATTTAACATTAAAAACTGGGTTATTCGATATTTGGCTTGATTTTAAGTTATGGGAGGAACACAGAAGGTTTTATGAAAAATCTCGCAATTATTCCACTGATTTTAATCTTATTTACTTGTTTTGGTTGTGATACGAAACAGAAAGGTCCCAGTCATCTGTCGGTCGGGAGAGATAAACTTATTAATAGTGGACTCGCTGTTGAAGCTGTTAATCTTCTCATAGAGGCAGAGAACAAAGAGGAAGATAAAACAGAGCCGCGTGCACTGCTCGTAATAGCATACTCACACGCGCTTGCATCAGGATCGACAAAGGGACAGGACTTTGAATCGGAATACAAAAAACAGAGAACTGAAAGAATAGCTGCCTTGAATGAAGCAGAGATCAACAAAATGATCGAAATTCTCAATAAACGTTCGCAAGTCCAAAAAGCTGGATTTCAAGCATTGGTCGAGAAAGGAACAGACGCTGCTGTTTTAATAATTGACAATCTTGCCCAAGGTTTATATCCAGATATACATAAGAATTTTATTTCGGCACTTGAGCAAATGGGAACTAAGGCGATTGATCCTATCTTAGATAGCGTAGCCGATGCGGGGGTAAATCCTGCTGTAAAAATGAAACTAATTCAGGTGCTCGGCGAAATTGGTGATGAGAAAGCGGTTGAAAGGTTAAGATCTATTGATATGACCGGCATGAGCGATGCGCTCAAAATGGCAGTTTATACGACCCTTTATCGACTTGGTGATAGAAAATATAAGACTGAAATCCTCGCGGGACTTACTGCAAATGAAGTAGAGGTGCGACGTGCTGCGGCAAAAGCAATGGCTAACCTCAAAAATGTCAACACAAACATGCTTATCACGGCGCTTAAAGACGATGATTCCCAGGTAATTATTGACATCGCAAAGGCCCTATCTGTACACAAAACTAAGGATGCTGTTGAACCATTTGTAAATATAATCAAAAGTGAGCATAGTTCAAAAGCAAAGCAAGCCGTCTTAAATACACTTGCTATCTATGTTGAAGCAGGCAGCGGTCTTACAAAGGGATTAGCCAGACGCTTGGCGTATTTACTTATCAATAAAGAGGTGAACAGTTCAGATGACCGTTTGATGTTAGTGCAATTTCTCAAGAAATGGATGGTGGATAAGCTAAAAGCATCAATGTTATTTGATGATGAACTTGAGCCAAAACTTTACAATTATCTCCAAAATGAAGAAGAGAGTGCATTTGTAAAAGTTGAACTCAATGAACTTCTTAACCTTATTAGAAAATAGGCTTCTCTGTGGGTGTGAGTTCTGTATACGGATTTAAATCTAAACCTCTCTCATAATTATGAGAGAGGTTTAGATTTTGTTTGGTAAAGGTAAAATCCTTTGATGTCGTTCTGACGGCTCCCAAACCTAAAGGATTGGGGTTCTTTTAGGTCATCTTCTCAATCCGAGATGTTTTTGAAGATGTGGGCATCTTTTGTCTATTGAAATAGACTTCTGGGATTTCTCCCAGCGACTTGATAAACCTTAGCAATGTTGAGGTGGCACCCGCCAATGGTGCTACTACAGGGACCTTATTAGACCCCAAGTGAGCATCCCTGATACTTTTTTAGGCGTTCTGTTTATTTTCGCTGTTGTGAAGGGAACACCTGCACAATCTATATAATGCGAATACAGAACTCATCATAAACGACTGGAGGATCATAACCTCCGATAACTCATAGGTCTGATTTAGGGTATTGTTGACTTTATCAACATCAACTCTGTCCAAGCAATTGGATTGGATAGGACACTGGCAGAGTAGCCAGCGATTGCTTTCCTATCCAGTTGATAAATATAGTATACCATAATCAAACTAAAAGATCAAGTGTTTTTGGCGGTGTTTCATCCCAAAGCTAAAGCATTGGGATGAAACACCACAACGTTTGGTAAATACTACGTTTTTACTTAAGCAACGCTATATTAAAATTTTCTTGACACAAAAACGTATCCGTTTTATCATGTTTCTGTATACTAATTTCTCGGATTCCCGACGAAAGTTAACTAATCTGAATTTATACTATACACAGATTTCACATTTACGTTGATGTTAGGAGGAAAACGAACATAACATGAAAAAACTTTTAACGATATGCCTTGTTTTAACATGGGTTGTGTCGTTTGGCTGTAAGCAGGAAAAAATCATTCCTGAACTTAAACCGGGCAGACAAAAATTATTAGCTGGCCTCGCAATAGAAGCAGTTGAACATCTCAAACTTGCCGAAATTGAAGAAAAAAATAAAGATGAACCTCGGGCACTCTTGCTAATTGCGTATAGTCACGCACTGTCTACGGAGGCTACGTGGCTAAAGAGCAACAATTTAGAAACCGAATATCGGAATGAACGAACACGGCGCCTTGCTGAACTGAACACATCTGAGATGGAAGAAATTTTTCAAATCCTTAATGAGAGACATCTTTTTCAAAAAAGTGTCATACAAATCCTTATTGATAAAGGTGTCCCTGTCGTACCACTCATTTTGAAGAGTTTTATTGAAAATAAGTATTCCGATGCCCATAAAGATTTCACCGATATCCTGACACAGATTGGCAGCAAAGGCATTGATGAACTCTTCACCGCAATAAATAACGCAGATACCTCTATTCCAGTCAAGGATAGACTGATACGTATTATCGCAGATATTGGAGATTCTTCGGCCCAGGAAAGGTTAGAATCTCTTAAAAATACAGTATCGGATACTGGGTTGAAGATAGAGATTCTTTCCGCCCTATATCGACTCGGCAATAAAGCATACCAAAAAGATATTGAGGCAGGTTTGACCAATAAAAATGTTTTAGCACGTCAAGCCGCCGCGAGATCAATGATATTGCTCAATCAGCCGTCTACTGACAAAATGATAGAGGCACTTAAGGACCCTGATGATTCAGTTCGGTTAGCTATTGTCCAAGCATTAGAAAAACATACTGATAAAAACGCAGTAGATACCTTGTTTAGTATGCTAACCAACGATTCTGGTATTAACACGAAAAAGGCTGTTGTGGAAACCCTAAATCACTATGCTGGAAATGGTCTTGCAGACGGATTGGCACCACGTCTGATTACGTTGTTGATAGGCACCGAGATCCCTAATCACGAAGATAGAGTTTTTATTGTCCAACTGCTTAAAAAGCCAGCACTGATCAAGCAAATTCACGCAGCAGATCCGTATGACAATTTACCGCATAAACTTGACGATTATTATAGAAATAAAGAAACTAATCCCACGGTAAATGGTGTGCTCAACGAACTACTTCTTGAGCTTGAAGAGGATGAACCTGAAGAATAAGTAGAAAATGTATAATCGTGGATTATCATAACTTTTGTAGGAATTCTCACAAGCATTGCACTCTTCTCTGATAGTTGAGTTTTCATCACTAACAAGGAGAAAACCCATGCCGAACTATCCATCGGACATCAAAATTACCAAAATTGAGCAGGTTACAGTTGAGATCGACCAACCCGCCATTGGCTGTAACTCTGGTGCTAAAGAGATAAAACAGCCAGACCCAAATGGAAAGTGGCGTGAAGGGATAACTCGTATCTATACCAACGATGGCACACTCGGATGGGGGCCTACAAGTTGGGGCACATCTGCTGAAGAAGCAAAATCTGCTCTAAACAAGAATCCCTTTGAACTGTTGAATCCTGAAAATGGAGTCGTTGAAGAATACCGTGGATTTGAAAATGCTCTGTGGGATACTGTTGGAAAAATACTTGATAAACCCGCCTATCAACTCATGGGAACTGAATCCTACGGCAATGGGTTACCCGCTTACGATAGCACCATTTATTTCAATGATCTCCTCTATGAAACGGAAGCGGAAGGGCTTAAGCGAATTGAAGATGATGTCAAAAAGAGTTTAGCTGATGGATTCACAGCATGTAAAATGAAAATGGGACGTGGGAATCATCTCATGGAGCGCAAAGCAGGGCTACAACGAGATATAGAAGTTGTTCAACTTGCTCGTAGTACTGCGGGTGAAGGTTTCAATATCCTTGTTGATGCAAACAACGCGTATACCTATGATGAAGTTATCACCTTTCTAAATGAGACAAGCAATTGTGATGTGTTCTGGATTGAGGAGATGTTTGAAGAAGATGTTGAGTTGTATCGCAATCTGAAGGCTTATATCCAAGAAAAGGGCTTAAATACGTTAATTGCTGATGGCGAAACCCGTACCCGTGCACCACTTGAATTCTACGACCCGTTTTTTGAAGCAGGTGTAATAGATGTTATCCAACATGATATGAAGGGGCTTGGTGTTACCGGATGGCGGCGACTTGCCGATATGGCTGCTGCGGGCAACGTCAAATGTGCACCGCATAATTGGGGTTCTCTGCTCGGTTTTTTCCTCAGCCTCCAATTCGCAAAAACAATCCCACATTTTCTCTATGGCGAAGTCGCAACCCTCACCAGTGATGTAATTGATGTCTCCGGCTACGGATTCAACGATGGAACGTTCACAGTGCCTGACACCCCAGGACTCGGTTTGGAATTCAACCAAGATGTTTACGATGAACACTATGCCGGTAATGAGCATTGGCAAGTTACAACATAGGAGGTGCAATTTACAAATCGGTAAGGGAAATGAATTGATAAGGAGGCGTTTTATAATTTTCTATGAAACTAAGGTGATATGACTGCGAATTTATTTAACTATCTCAATGAAGACTACCTTACTTACGAAGAAGTCTCAGAAGTTTTGGGAATTTCTATCGCAACCGTTAGAAATTGGGTAAAACTAGGACACATTAAGCCAGCATCGGTTCATTTAAATAATAGATTTCTAAGTTCTCACATAGAAGAGATTAAAAATCAAATTGCTGATGGATCTCTAGAAAAACTCAATAAACGCGCAAATAAAGGAAACTCTATCTCTAAGATTATTCCTACAGAATATGCAGATAATTGTGAAGTCCTTGAGTCTATTCTAAAAATTACTGAACTTTTTAAAAAATATAGTCTTAGTAGGGATGCAGTGCTGCTTGTAACTGCTATGAATTTACTAAGGCAAGTTGGCTTAATTAAAGACACACAATATTTCTCCCTTGATGATATTAACTATACTAATGATATAGTAAGAACTGAAATAAAAAATTGGTTGGATAGCCAAAAAGTTAGGCAGATCACAAAACATTACAATGAAATTTTTGACGCTGAAATCCCGATAAACTGTGATTTTTTAGGGTTGCTGCATCAGTCATTACTAAATGAGGGAGAGAGGTCAAAGACTGGTTCATATTACACACCAAAACATATTGTTGATGATATAGTTAAGCAAAACATAAAAAATAGTGACACTATCCTTGACCCTTGCTGTGGTACTGGTCAGTTTTTGCTTTTAGCAGCTGAACAAATAGATAATCCCTCTAATCTATGGGGTTTTGATATTGACAAAAGTGCTGTTAGGCTTGCAAAGATAAACCTATTATTAAAGTATCCTAAACATAAATTTATACCCAACATATACCACAAAAATTCATTGTTAGAAGAAAGTGAAGGGCCCTCCAATTTTGATTTAGTTATAACAAATCCGCCTTGGGGATCCTATTTCTCTAAAGATGAAGAATTATTACTCAAAAAAAGATACCAAGATATTAAGTCAAACGAAGCGTTTGCATATTTCCTTGAGGCGGGTATTGCATTTTTGAAAGAGGGCGGGACACTTTCCTTTATCTTACCCGAGTCTATCCTAAACATTAAAATCCATAAAGATATTAGAGAAAAAATCCTTAAGCATACTACAATTAAAAAAATTAAACACCTCAATCGTCCGTTTGATAGAGTTTTTACAAATGTCGTTCGAATAGACTTAATAAATAAAAAAGCAGGCGAAAATTCTTTCATTGCGGAAAAAGAAGGTTTATTATTTTATCCTGAGCAAAGACGATTATTATCAAATAAAGATTTTATCTTTGATGTTTTTACAGACACAAGTGATTATGAGTTGACAGATAAGGTGTTTTCTGTCAAACATAGCACGTTAAAAGATAATGCAATATGGGCTCTCGGTATTGTTACTGGTGCTAATAAAAAACATTTACAAGAAAAGAATGGTAGTGACTTAGAACCAATTCTAACTGGTAAGGACATCAAAAGATTTTGCACGAGAAAACCGAGTAAATTTATTAGGTTTACACCAAATAAGTTTCAACAAGTTGCACCAGAAGAAAAATATCGAGCAAAAGAAAAATTGCTATATAAGTTTATATCTAAGCAATTAGTCTTTGCTTATGACGATAAACAAACTCTCACGCTTAACAGTGCTAACGTATTGATACCAACAATATCTAATTATCCTATTAAAACAATTTTAGCACTGTTTAATTCAACTCTATATCAATTTATCTTTGAGAAGAAGTTTGGTGCTATAAAAGTCCTGAAAGGTCACATAGAGCAATTACCGTTGCCCGATATTAATAAAAGGGAACATATTAAGTTTGAAATGTTGGTAGACGAACTACTAAAAAAAGATCTTGGTATGGAAGAGCGTAAAAGCCTATATAGGAAACTTGATGATAAAGTGATGAATTTATTCTCTTTAGATGAACAAGAAAAGGATCGCATATATAACGGAGTGAATGCATCAGAAAAATTATTAGAAGTAAATTAAACATGGATATATTAAAACAAAAACTGAATGAACTTATAGAAGAACTTTGTGAGGATAAAAAAGAGGCTGTACTGCCACCGGAAATTTAGACCACTCTCTAATATAAGATTGTGCTACAATGACAATCTATTTGAAAGGAGAATTCCGATGGCGAAACGAAGAAACTTCACTGCTAAGTTTAAAGCAGAAGTTGTGCTTGAGGCTCTTAGCGGTGAAAGTTCACAGGCGGAACTGTGTCGCCGCCATAACCTCAGCGAGAACCAACTCTCAACATGGAAACGGCAGTTTCTTGAAAATGCCGAAACCTTTTTTGAATCTCCAGAGAAGCACGCCGATGCCTCTCTGGAACGCATCGCTCAACTCGAGCAACTCGTTGGGAGGTTGACGCTGGCGTTGGAAGTTCAAAAAAAAGCATTGACTTTGTTGGATTGACGCCATCTCAACAGCGACACATAGTTGAGAAGTTGCGACCCGATTACTCGATGCGACTGATTTGTGAGGTGCTGGGTTTCAACAAGAGCACCTTCTATTATCAACCCAAAAGCGACCCGTCTGAAGACGTCTTGCGAACTGAAATACAGCAGTTAGCGGCGCAGTATCCCACGTATGGGTATCGGCGTATCACGAAGGTGCTACTGCGTCTGGGATACACTGTCGGGTATAAACGTGTTGCCCGATTGATGAAAGAGGAGAATCTCTCAGTATCGGTGAAACGTGTCTGTCAAACCACGAGATCCTTTGAAGGTAGACAGCCTTGGATCAATAGAGTTCAGACCCTTGAGATCTCTCGAGTCGATCAAGTCTGGGTGGGCGATATTACCTACGTCCGCCTCAAGAGGCGTTTCATCTATGTCGCTGTGCTTATGGACATCTTCACCCGAATGATCAGAGGATGGCAGGTCAGCCCACATTTGAATACATCTCTGACGCTCAAACCGCTACAAGAGGCACTCTTGCAAAGCGGGTCTCCGGAGATACATCATTCCGATCAAGGCGTGCAATATCTTTCAACTGCTTATCTTTCAACGCTCAAAGAACACGGTATTGAGATTTCATTAGCACGTCGCGGGCATCCTTGGGAGAACGGGTATGCCGAAAGGTTGATCCGAACCCTCAAGGAGGAAGAAGTTCACCTCAATGACTATGAGGATATTACCGAGGCGAGAGAACGCATCGGGCATTTTATCACACAGGTGTATCACCAGAAACGCCCACATTCAGCGTTAGGGTATCTGACACCTGTAGAGTTTCAACGACAAACCTTATCTTAACTTTGCTAAATTTTGGTCTAAATAAAGGGTGGCACTTCAGGCAATTAGAAAAAAACTGGATGATCTAGAATCGTATTACCCATTTAATGAGTATGAATACATAATTTCATCTTTGATGTGTTTCGGAAAAATTACTTTGGATGATTATTATCAGATTAGAGATGATTATATATCACGTAATCCGTATTTATATATTTTTGAGATTGCATCACCAAGATATTTTGGAGAAGGATGGGCACAAAAACACCTTATGTCCCTTGAGGTAGACTTTATAAAACCAACAAGGGAACTCGATGAAAATTATGATAATCAGTACGACATTGCATTACCATACAAAGACAGACTTATAAAAATTGAAGTAAAAGCTTCAAGAGCTGTAGACGAAAACAGTCCAGAACCACTTTACGTAAAAGCTCTATCTTTCGAAAGTCACCAACCATTTACGATGAATTTCCAACAAATTAAACCTGCGTGTGCAGATGTATTTGTTTGGATTGCTGTCTGGAGAGATGTTATTAAATATTGGGTTATTTCTTCTACTGAAGTAGAAAACAACAAGTACTATTCAGATAAACAACACCGAGGAAATACTGGTGAGGGGCAATTACATATCAAGGATAAAAATATAAAAGAGTTTGTGCAATATGAGTGCAATCCTAAAGAGTTAAGAAAATCCGTTATTGATGCTTATGAAAGACAAAACAACTAATTATGTTCGCAAATTGTTCTACGGTGAAATTGCATAATAGTAGGCACAGACCTTGTGCCATAACTCCCAGGTAATCGCATGAAGAAAGTTCTCGTTGCAATGAGCGGTGGTGTAGATAGTTCCGTTACTGCTGCTATGATGATTGACGCAGGTTATGATGTTACCGGCATCACCATGCGTCTCGGTGCGCCTGACACAATTGAGGTGGAACCTGAACGTCCCAACTGCTGTTCCCTTGAAGGTATTGAGGATGCGCGACGTGTTGCTACCCAACTCGGCATACCTTTTTATGGTGTGAACTATGAGGATATTTTCCGAGAACAGATTATAGATTACTTTGTGGAAGAATATCTCGTTGGTCGCACACCGAGCCCGTGCATGGTATGTAACCGAGAACTCAAATTCGGCAAACTCCTTGACCTTGCAAAAACATTGGAATGCGAAGCAATCGCCACAGGACACTATGCCCGAATTGAGCAGCATCCAGAAACAGGACGATATTTGTTACGTAAAGCGCTTGATGTGAGTAAGGACCAGTCCTATTTCCTCGCAGCACTCACACAAGAACAATTGCGATGCGCTATGATGCCTCTCGGTGAATATACAAAAACTCAGGTGCGCGATCTTGCCCGAAAGTATCAATTGCGGACTGCCGAAAAGATTGAAAGTCAAGAACTCTGCTTTGTGGCAGACACCAATTATAGACGTTTTCTTCAAGACAGAGTTCCTGAAAAGATTGAAAGCGGTGATATTATTGACAAGGACGGCAAAGTTCTCGGGAAACACCAGGGTGTACCGTTTTATACCGTCGGGCAACGACGCGGTCTTGGTATTGCTGTTGGCAAACCGCTTTATGTGACGCAGCTCAACGCTTATGATAACACCGTTGTTGTCGGAGAAGATGACGATCTACTTGAAAAAACCATGCACGTTGAACGTATTAATCTCATATCTATTGAGAAGTTGACGGAACCGATCCGTGCACACGTCAAAATCCGTTCGCGTGACGAGGGAGGTTCCGCGACGATCTCTCCAATCAACGATACAGAAGCAACCGTCCACTTTGACGAACCGCGCCGCGCAATCACTCCCGGGCAAGCCACAGTCTTTTATGATGGTGAATACGTCCTCGGCGGCGGGTGGATCAGAGCGTCTCTGTAACGCAAAAACCTGTGGCAATGAAATCAAAACTCCTCTCCCTCCTCGGTCCTACAGCAGTTGGCAAAACTGAGGTAGCGATTCAGCTTGCACAACATCTTGATGCCGAGATCGTCTCTGTTGACTCCCGCCAAATCTATCAACAGATGGACATCGGCACTGCCAAACCTACTACTGAAGAACAACAGGCAACACGGCATCACCTCATAGACTGCGTGGATATTGCTCAACCTTTCTCAGTTGCCGACTATCAATCCCTTGCAGACATAGCAATTTCTGATATTCAAAATAGAGGTAAACAGGTTTTGCTTGTCGGTGGTGCGGGTCTCTATTTTCGGGCAGTTGTTGATGGACTGTTTGAGGGACCAGGGGCTGATGTTTCACTCCGAAAACAGCTTAAGCAGGAGGCAACGCAGCACGGTGTTGAGGTGCTTCATGACCGTCTCCGAGTTTGCGATCCAGAATCTGCAGAACGAATCCATCCCAACAATTTAACTCGCGTTATCCGTGCCCTTGAAGTGTATGAACTGACAGGCATTCCTATGTCCGAACACCAGCAGCAGTGGAATCCAGAAAACCAACGTTATCCATTCATCGCCTTTGGGTTGACGATGCCACGCGCACAACTTTACTACCGTATTGAACAGCGCGTAGACGTTATGCTTGCAAATGGATTGGTTGCGGAGGTTGAATCGTTGTTAACAGCAGGATATTCACGCGATACCTTTGCACTCCAGAGTTTTGGTTATAAAGAGTTAATAGCATATCTGGATGGAAAATGCACATATCTGGAAGCTATAGAACAATTAAAACAGAACACCCGTCGGTTTGCAAAACGTCAGTTGACGTGGTTTCGTAAAGATAAGCGTATTGAGTGGGTAGATCGGGAGTCTACACCGGACGTTGTTAGGTATATCTTGAGGAAGATTGGGGATATTTGACAACTCTATGGTTCAGCAAAGTAGTGATTTTATAACGACTCAGCAATTTTGGAGTTGACAAACATTTTCAAAATCTCTATAATCACAATAATTTTGTTAAGCAATAGATAGGTACAAATGAATAATGAATCAAACTGATTTTCTACAGATAGGACAGCAAAAAGGATACATCCAACTCCTTAACGACGAAAAAAGAATCCACTACGTCGTCCCCAACAAAAATTATAGATTCACCGACCCCGAAGAAAAGGTTCGCGCAAAGTTTTACGTTGAGTTAATTGAGCGGTATCAATACGCTCCAAACCGAATTGATTTAGAGGTAACTGTTCCACGCAGAACGCCTTCCGATCTCGCTGACATAGTTGTTTTTCAAGACGATGACAAGAAAAATCCTTTCATTGTGATTGAGTGCAAAAAAGACGGTATTTCTGAAGCGGAATTCAAGCAGGCGGTCGAACAGGTTTTTGGCAACTGCAACTCTTTAGGCGGACATTATGCCGTTGTCGTTGCAGGGAATACACGTAGTTCTTTTGATGTCAAAAACCATAAACCAAGTGAGCGGTCCGAAAATATAATCGCCGATCCGCCAATCGGATACGGCAAAGTTCAGGAGTGGCGGTATAGAAAGGGAGACCCGAATTACGAACTATCTGTCATTGAAAAGGGAGACCTTATCCGTGTCCTTGAGAAATGCCACGATACACTTTGGCAAGGCGGTAAATTTGCACCTACACAGGCATTTGATGAACTCGCCAAAATTCTATTCATCAAGATTCGAGATGAAAAGAAACTAAGACAAAAAGGTGAGCCTTACGACTTTCAGATTAAGACGTATGAGAAAGCAGAATCCGTTGCGAAACGAATTAATGGACTCTATCAGGAGGCGAAAGCACAAGACCCAGAGGTATTTACAGAGAACATTGAAATTGATGATAATCGTTTGGTTTCCGTTGTCAAACACCTGCAAGGGATTAGCCTCAACCAAACCGATTTGGACGTAAAAGGCATCGCATTTGAGCGGTTTTTGGGTAACTTTTTCAAGGGTGAAATCGGGCAGTTTTTCACACCGCGTGAAGTAGTTGAGTTTATGGTGGACATGGTTAAACCGCATCATGAAGAACGAATCCTTGATCCTGCCTGCGGTTCAGGCGGCTTTTTGTTGCATGCCATGGATTATATCCGAAAACAAGCATCCGACTACTACGATGAAGATAGCCGTGAACATTATCTCCACTGGCACGATTTCGCTGAAAAACGCCTCTTTGGTATTGAAGTCAATGACTCAATTGCTCGCGTTGCTAAAATGAACATGATTATCCACGATGATGGACATAGCAACGTGATTAGCAATGATGCACTTATCAATTTCGTTGATCTCCACAATCAACACAGAGAATTTGGACAAGAGAAGTTTGATGTAATCCTTACCAATCCACCTTTCGGTGCAAGTATCAAAGAGGCTGAACTCCCCTATCTTAAAAATTACGAACTTGGCAAAGGGAATTCTTCTCAAAAAACAGAGATTCTGTTTTTGGAACGGTGTTTTGATTTTCTCAAGTGGGAGACAGGAAAACTCGCGATTATCTTACCCGATGGAATCTTGACTAATTCCTCACTGCAATATGTCCGAGATTATATTGAACGGCACTTTCAAATCCTTGCTGTCGTTTCACTTCCACAAATCGCTTTTTCACATTTCGGCGCGGGTGTGAAAACCTCTATACTGTTTCTCCAAAAGTTTTCAGAACAGGAATATAACCGTTATCAAGCTGCCATCGATCAAATCGAAGAAAAGAACAAAGCAATTTATATGCCTGAGATTGAAGCACTTGAGAATGAGCGCAAAACACTTTTAGAAAAAGGCTCTCCTGAACAGGTTGCTATAATAGACACTTTTAAACCGAGATTCAAGAAAATTTTGGATAACATTTATACCTTAAATGATAAACTGGACAAAACACCAATAAAAAAGGTTCATGCCCTCTGGGACCTTTTCTTTTCAGAAATGGATATCATACTTACTACAGAATTTCAGTTGCACGACTTGCCAACTGTACGCGCAGAACTTAAGACACAGATGAACTCGCTAAACGCTCTTGAAAAGGAATACAAAGAGGCGTTTAAAGCAGCAGCCGATTCGGAGTGGGTAAGCCAAATCAAAGCAGAGTACAAGGAAAAGATTGACGTTGTTAAAGAGGAATGGGAAGAAAAGAACACAGAGGACATCCGCGAGTGGGTTCGGGAAAATGCCAATCATCCAATCTTTATGGCAATTGCCGAGCGTATCGGATATGACGCAACGGGACGCAAAGACCCGATTAACGATCTCAAAGCTATCTGTGGGGAATACCGAAAATTTACCGAGAACCCGGATTTTTTCGGGTAAGCCCTGATAGAGAAAATCAGATTTTTCTTACTAATCGGGGCGAGATAAGCGACAGACTTGATCCACATTTTTATCACCCACGTTTTGGAAAGTTGTTAACTGCCTTGCACCGAAAACCACATGAAACATTGGGGAATATTGCCAAACTGCGCCATCAAAAATGGGATTCAGAGGGGTATCAGAACGAGACGTTTAGATACATTGAGATTAATAGCGTAAGCCGCGAGACAGGAGAAGCTTCTTTTTCTGAGGTCCCAACAAAGGAAGCTCCAAGTCGTGCGCAGCTGATAGTTCAAAAAGATGACATCATTATCAGTCTGACAAGACCCCATCACGGTTCTATTGCATTGATTAATGACGACTTAGATGGTTGTGTTGCTTCAACAGGATTTGCAATCCTTAGAGAAATCAAAGATCCGACTCTCAATCGCACATATCTTTATTCTATTCTTCGTAGTCAACTTTGTCTGCATCAAATGCTCCAACGAAGTAGTGGTGGGAATTACCCCGCTATAACAACAGACCAATTGATGCGGATTCTAATTCCAATTCCTCCTCCCGGTACCCAAAACCATATCGGCAGTTTTGTGCGATCCGCATATTCCCAGAAAAAACAGAAGGAACAGGAGGCAGACACACTTTTGGATTCAATTGGTGACTATGTGATGGCAGAATTGGGAATTGAGATGTCAGCAGTTGAAGAAAAGAAGTGTTTTGTGACTTCTGCCAGCGAAATAACAGGTAGACGGGTTGATTCGTTTTACCACCAATCCAAATTTAGAAACGTTGACCAAATTATGGAGAGCGTGCAATTTGATGTTTTTAATTTGGGTGTCTTGATAAGTGAAATTTCCAGCGGAGCTACGCCAAAGGTTGACGAAAACTATTACACGGATTCGTCTACTGGAGTTCCGTTTTTAAGAGTCCAAAATGTTACGAATCAGGGAATTGATTTGAGTGATGCAAAATTTATAACCCGTGAAGTTCATAATAGCATGCTTAAACGTTCGCAACTTAAAAAAGATGATCTGGTTTTTACAATAACAGGAAGAATTGGAAGTGTCGCTGTTGTACCAGATAACTTTGAAGGAAACATAAATCAGCACTCTGTCCGATTCCATCTTAAAAATCAAATTACAAACGTCACTATTAACCCCAGTTACGTTGCGGCTTTTCTTAACTCCGAACTTGGCAAATCTTTGGCAATTAGAGAAGTGACAGGTGGTACCCGTCCCGCTTTAGACTACAAGGCTGTTAAATCTCTCAAAATTATCCTTCCACCAATTGAGATTCAAAATGAAATCGTCACAGAGATTGAAAATCGCCTTGCGAAAGTTGCAAAATTAAGAGGCGAAGCCAATGATAGTGTAGAACAGGCGAAAGAAAGGGTTGAGCAGATTTTGTTATAGTTAAGTTAGAGACTTCAAATTTTTTAGTTGCAATAGCACTGCTATCCTGTTAAAATACAATACGTTACATTCAAAACTGTAATTAATATACTCTTAAAACATATGAAAGAATACATTAAATATGAAAAAAGCAATAAAGCCACCTATTTATCGTCGTCAACGTTTACTTCTAAATTTTATGGAATGTCTGTCTACCGAACAAGAAGACAAGCAGGTAGGAATTTCAAAGATGGATTTACAAAAGTTATTACTCTTATATTCCATAGAAACCCAATCAATATATTATAGTTTTGTCCCTTGGAAACGTGGAGGACACTCTTTCCAATGTGATGCAGATCTCAATTTATTGGAAAAGCGAGGTTGGATTGAAACACAGGATGACAAAGTGTTTTTGAATAAAACGCTCAACACTGAACATGAAGTTATAGATAGCAAAGAGCTCGAAAAGGTTCAGGAGTGGATTCGTAGTTACCCTATTAGAGGAAAAGAGTTGGTGAAGGAAACTTATCAACGCTATCCTTATTACGCCTTCCACAGCGAGTTAAAAGCCGACTTATTAAATGCTGAAGAACTTGAAAAGGTAGAAAGTTCTGTTGGTAAAGTTGAGAGTGATGAAGTTATAGTTTTTACACTGGGTTATGAGGGTATTAATCTTGAGACTTATCTGAATAAACTGATTTCCAAGCATGTGTTTGCAGTGTGTGATGTGCGACGTAATGCTTTGAGTCGCAAGTTTGGCTTTTCGGCATCTATACTTTCATCGGTGCTGCCCCAATTAAATATTGAATATAAACATTTTCCAGCACTTGGTATTGTGCCTGAAAAACGGAGAAATTTGAACACAAAATCGGATTATAAAGTTCTTTTTCAGCACTACTGCGAAAGTATTATAGATAGACAAGAAGAATTAGAATTTCTTAGGCAAATAATTGAGTCGAAACGCCGCGTAGTGCTGACTTGCTTTGAAGCAGATCCTGAACAATGTCATCGCCATTGCATCAGCGATTTTCTTGAAAGTGAATATCATTACCAAGTGGAGCATTTATGAGAGAAAAAATACTTATTACCGTAAAAACCTACCCAACGTTATCAAAAAAATATGCAGAGTTAGTATGCACTGCAGGAGTGAATGAGGCAGGTGAGTGGAGAAGAATCTATCCAATTCCTTTTCGACAGCTTAACAGTAATCAAAAATACAAAAAGTACCAATGGATTGAGGTAGATCTGAAAAAAGCTTCCAGGGATAGAAGACCAGAAAGTTATATAGTCGCAGGACGATTAGAACTTTCAGATGATGTGATACCTACAAATGATCGTTGGTATTTACGTCGTGAAGCATTCATCAATAAAGTCGAAATTCATGAAGATTTAAACAAGTTAATCAAGAGTGCGCATGAAAATATACTTTCTTTAGCAGTGTTTCGCCCTTACAAATGGCTTGATTTTGTAGTTGAATCAGTAGAACGTGAATGGGATCCTGAAAAACTTGCTATTCTGGAAGCTCAGAAAAAGCAAGGAGACCTTTTCAGAGACGCTGAGACTGTGGCAAAAGATTTGGAGGTAGTGAACAAACTGCCTTACAAATTTTCTTACCAATTTCAAGATATTAAAGGTAAGAAAAGTAAGTTGATGATTGAAGATTGGGAAATTGGTGCATTGTATTGGAACTGTTTGAGAGGAGTCAAGAATGTTGAAGAAGATGCAGTCAAAAAAGTTCACCAAAAATATTGGGATAATTTTGTTCAAAATACGAAACAAGATACCTTGTTGATTTTAGGAACCACACTTCAATTCCACAACAAGAAAGCTCGCAATCCATTTGTAATCGTTGGGGTGATTCCCCTCCCTCATGATATGCAGCTGAGATTATTATGAACTGACGTATTAATCTCTAAATGCGAAAGCATCAAAAGATTTAGCCAAATCCATATACATCAATAGCAGCAATTTTGAATCAGAAGTATTATTTAACCGAGTGAAACATATTTTCGCTAACAGATTCATCTGCCCACCCGTAATACGTTCAATCACCTGTTCTTGCGTTATCTGCTCACTATTTTCGTCAATATGAATCACAGGTAAATCCTGATGAGTGAGAGTTGCACTAATCAGTTTTGTTCGGTGGCAATGCTCAGGCTTCTCCTCACTACACATAAGCGCAACACGCTGTTGTTGAGAGAAAGCAGTCCGAAGACGTTCAATACCCCGTTGATAGAATTCCGTTCCCTTAACCTTTTCGTAGTCAACAATACCGTTCACATAGCACGATTCATCGTCAGGTTTTCCACCGAGTAGGTCTCCCATATACACATAGCGAATACCGTGCTGTTCCAGTTCATTGGCAAGCGGCTTTTTAGAAAATTCCGGCTTATAACCCGAATGCGGAACTGAGCGAACATCAATGAGATAAGCAATCTCATACTGCTGTAGCACATCAATGAATTCTGCTATAGAACGGCTGCCGTAGCCTATCGTCCAAATTGGGATAGTATCTGTTGTCTTTTCCATAATAGGCAGATAATATCACATGCCTCGCCAGAAAACAATCAAATTTTGTTTCTGTTATCCATCTTCCACCTCAAAATATCCTTGCTATCTTCATAGAGAATTTGTTATATTTTAAAACTCACGGAAGTAATCCCTTATGAAACACAAGATTATTTTAATATCCCATCTCATTTTAGTAGCGTTTGGATTCATTCCCCAAGCAGTAGCACAAGACACCGAACCTGTACCGGTCACCGGCAAACTTATGCTGACGTTAGATGCTGTGCGCTCAGGAACAATGAATTGGCTCAAATCCCCATGGAAGTATCATCCAGGTGATAATCCAGAATGGGCGAATCCGACTTACGACGATACCGATTGGGAATCCGTTAGCACCCTGCTATCTCAAAATGAACTCCCCGAAAGCGGATGGGAAGGCATTGGGTGGTTTAGGCTACATCTTACTGTTCAGGATGAACAACTCAAGAATATGCCTTTGGCACTCCATGTAGCATATCAGGCGGGTGCTTCTGAAATCTATCTTGATGGCGAGTTGCTTTATTCCATCGGTAAAGTGGGAACGCGGAAAGAGGAAGAAGAACACTATTGGGAGCGAAACCCGCAGGTCATCTCGTTTTCCGGCAAAACTGACCATGTCATCGCAGTTCGGTATTCCAACTTCTCATCTTATCAGTCAACACCTGTGCTTGGCTTTGGGTTTGTAGTTGCACCACTGACTGAAAGCATCAAATCGCGTGTCACCATGGTTCGCCAAGGCACCACTGCGCAGATGGTGTGGACAGCAATTCCCATCTTTCTGATGTTGCAGCATTTACTACTGTTTTTCTTTTATCCCCGGGCAAGGGAAAACCTCTATTTTGCTTTATTAACAGGAAGTATCGGTGCATTTATTTTTATTATCTTCCAATTTGTCATATTAACAACAAGTGCGACACAACTTCTATATCTGCTTCGGTTACTTATTGGCGTTTATGTACTAATCTCTTTATCAGGAATGTTGTTTCTGTATACGCTTTTTTACTTGAAGTTGCCCAAACTCTTTTGGCTCTTTCTAATTGGATGGGTTATCACCCTTTTAGTTAGTCTCTCTGATATAGGTAAAGCCATCTTTGATTTTGATATTACGAGTGTCAATTCATTTAACGTCAGCACAGAAGGAACAACTTATCTTTTATTATTGTTTACGATTTTAACGTTTTTAGAAATGGTTCGAGTGATAATTGTTGCTATCTTTAAGAAAAAAGATGGCGCGTGGATATTTGGGCTTGGTTCGCTCTCGCCTTTTATCCTTCCATACATATTCGGTTTTATCGTTTCACGAACAGGCTACAATATTACTTGGGAATTGGGAATACTCATAATATTCCTTGCGCCGCTTTTTTCCATGTCGGTATATCTTGCCCGCAACGTTTCCCGAACCAGGCGAAAACTTGAAACAGAGGAACTTGAACGCCAACTCTTGGAAGTTGAAAACACCCGCAAAACAGAGGAATTGGAGGAAGCGCGTGAACTCCAGATGTCCATGCTGCCGCAAGCTCCACCTGAACTTTCGAATCTTGATGTTGCTTTTGAAATGCGCCCCGCAACAGAGGTCGGTGGTGACTATTATGACTTCAATCTCACTGACGACGGACGACTCACTATCGCTATTGGAGATGCTACAGGCCACGGTATGAACGCTGGACTTGTTGTTTCCGCTGTTAAAAGTCTTTTCAAAACATCCGTACCAGGAGCAGAAAATCTTGCCACACTTGAACGTATCTCGCAAGGAATTAAAAGCATGAATCTGAAAAGGTTGTATATGGCAATGACACTTGCTACATTCAACGACAATAAACTGACACTGACAAACGCAGGAATGCCGCCTGTTCTGCTCTATCAAGCAAATGAAAACCATGTTGAGGAGATACTTCTTGAAGGGATGCCGTTGGGCGGGGTTATTGGAGCTGATAGACAAGAGGTGACGTTTGAACTCCAGACTGGCGATACTATCCTGCTGATGAGTGACGGTCTGCCAGAAATGATGAATCCTGAAAATGAGATGTTAGACTATCTAAAAACAAAAGAACTTTTTGCAGAGGTTGCGGATAAATCTCCAAAGACAATTATCAAACATATCTTTAGAGAAAGCACTTCGTGGGCAGACGGGGAACCGCAGGCAGATGATGTGACACTTGTTGTCATTAAGGTAAAACCTGACAAAGACTTGAAACATTAACTCACATTGAAGAAATAAGAATCATGATAAAAACGACCAAAATCATTGTCCTTCTCCTGTCAAAAAAACACTTGCTATTTTTATATAGAATTTGTTATATTAATTAAAACCTTGATTTTGCGTGAATAGTACATCAATTCTGCATTTTTTCAAACTTTTTGGGGGCAATTGAGTCTAATTCACCAAGTATGGTTAGAACTTCCTGCAACAATTATCATCTTTTTCTTTTGATTGGCACTGAGATTCTGTTTTTTAATCTAACCTTTTACTAAATGTATTCAATATCACGAGAATAGTTATCAGAAAAACAATTTTGCGAGAATTAAAAGGCACTTTAACTAACACCGAGCACTGTCTTCAAATATAGGCGGACATCTGAAAGTTGATCCAAACCTATTTTTTCGGCAGATGGGTGAAGGAGAAAATTAATGAGCACCAGGGAAAATTATGCAGAATTACAGACAAGGATTTTAGATGCACGGCGTGTGTGGAAACGTAGTCTCTTCTGGACAGGGGCTGCTATTGTACTGATAGGTTTCTTAGCGATTCTGGTTGGGGAATCAATCGTTGATTGGTTGATGCCGATGCCAAGTGCTGTTCGTATCGCACTGCTTGTGGGTATTATCGGGGCAACGCTATATCTACTTATCAAATACCTTATTCAACCGATGAGAGCCTCACTTACCGTCCGAGATGTTGCGCTCAATGTTGAAGAAAGCCATCCTAACCTTGAGGATAGACTTGTTAGTGCCGTGCAATTCGGTGACCGTGAATCAGATGACCCAGTTGAGGCACACATGCTTCAGCGGTTACTTGAAGATACGACGCAACGGATAAAAGGTATTGATTTCAAAGCAACGATTGATCATAGTCGGACGCGAAAATTTGTCGGTATAGCAACTTTAGTTATTGCTGCGTGTGGTCTGCTTACGCTACTGTTTCCTGCCGAAACACATACCAGCCTAATGCGGATATTTGCGCCGTGGGAAAAAACTGATCCGATTTTGACGACTAAGGTGAATGTTACACCTGGTGATGCTCGTATTTTAAGCGGGAAAAGTCTACCCATTGAGGTTACCGTCACTGGCAAGGATGCAGAAAAGGTCGTCTTGACTTATTATGACAAGGATACACCACCTACTGCAGAAAACGAAGGTGCCAAACAAGAAATTAGTATGGTGCAGAATCCTGAGGATAAACGCGGGTTTGCTTATGAGATTTTTAATATTGCTGCGGATATGGAATACTATGTTGTGGCTAATGAGACGACATCTGAACGCTACACAGTAGAAGTTTTTGAAATGCCGCGACTGGAAGAAATCTCCGTCTCTTATACTTATCCTGAGTATACGAATCTCAAACCGGTTGTACAACAAGGAAGTGGAGACATTCAAGCAGTTGTTGGCACGACCGCAGAAGTCAGACTCACTACCAATAAGGCTATCCAGAAAGCAACGTTTACCCATCAAAATTCAGAAGCTACAGTTGTAACTGAAGAACAGGGGGCAGATGAAGCGCTTGCTTTAAAATCCTCAGAAATGGTCATTGCTGACGGTAATATACTCACGAAAACATTAGAAGTTGCTGAAGATGGAGAATATACTGTTGAACTTCTCTGTATTGATGGGTTCAATAATGAGGTGCCGATTGAGTATACTATCAAAGCAATGCCAGATAATGCCCCTGAAGTGGTTATCAAAGAACCCGGTCGCGACGTGAATGCGACAAAGCTGGAAGAGGTGAAAATCGTAGCTGAGGCTACAGATGACTACGGTATTGAACAGTTTAACTTAATGTATCGCATCGGTTCTGGCGAATTGAAGGAACTTGCCTTAGAATCTATAAGCAAACCTGTAGCAGAAGGTGCTGATGTAGGATACAGTAAATACAGTCGAGTTGGCACTTATACCTTCTATCTGGAAGAATTTGATGTTGAACCGGGTGAAGTCATATCTTACTATGCGCATGCCACTGACAATAACATCCTTACAGGACCCAGTAAAGCAAGCAGCGAGATTTATTTCATAGAGGTGAACCCTTTCAATCGGAGACTTGAAGAAGGGGAACAGTGTGAAACAGGTATGCCGAACCCACTCCTTGCGTTAATCGCTTCCCAGAAGCAGGTTATTCGAGAAACATGGAAGCACACTAACGCAGAACCTGCAAGGCTTACAGAAGAATACAAGTCTGCTGTTAAGAAAACTGGTGAGAAACAAGGTGAAGTGAAGGATAAAACGCAGCGAGTGGTAGACGAACTTAGTTTTGATATGCAGGAAATGCAAGTTGACCCAGAAATCATGATGAACCTTGAAGAGGCAATTGATAAGATGGGTGAAGCAAAAGGCAGTCTTGATGCTATTCAACCGCTGGTAGCAATCCCACCAGAACAAGCTGCACTTGAACTACTCATCAAAGTTAATCTTGAAATACCCAAAATTCTTAATCAAGCGAGGCAAAGTGAAGAACCGTCACTTGCTGAGAACTTTGAATTAGAATTAGAAGAGTTGCAAAGCGAGCTTGAACAAGATCAAGAAGAACTTGAACGCGAGCTGCAGGAAAAGACGCAGCAGATGTTAGAACAAGCACGCGAAATGTTGGCACAACAGCAGAATTTGAATCAACAGAGCCAGCAAATGAGCAAAGAAAATCAACCGTCTCCAAGTGACATGCAACAGAACAGTCAGCAGCAAGGGCAATTGTCACAGCAAGCACAGCAGATGTCAGAACAACTTAGCCAAATGCAAGGCAATACGCAAGGCACGCAGGAACAACGTTTAGGCCAAGCCGGACAAGCCATGCAACAGGCAAGCGAACAGATGCAACAAGCCTCACAAGGGATGCAACAGCAGCAACCCCAAATGAGTGCCGCTAAAGGTGGAAAGGCGGAAGAAAGGCTTGAACAAGCCATTGATCAACTTGAACGAGCTGCTGCTGAATTCACTGATAACGCGTTAGAGAGAGCATCTCAACAACTCCAACAGTTGACTGCAGAGCAATCTGGTGTTCAACAGCAGACGCAAGAACTGCGGAATAGGTCTCAGCAATCTGGCATGCGTCCTGAAGATTATCGTCAAGCCTCTGAACTTGCAAATCAGCAGCGCCAGCTGCAACAAGATTTAGAATCACTTCAAAATGATTTGGGCAACCTTCAGCAGCAACTCAATCAAGACAATCCTGAGGCTGCTCAAAATGTTGGCGATGCTTCGAGAAGACTCAACGAAGAACAGACTGCGGAAGATATGGCAACAGCACAGCGTGCATTGCAATGGCGCAGCTTACAGTCCGCAGACCTGAATCAGCAAGAGGTGATTGAAACATTAGAGGAAGCACAAGCCGATCTTCAACAGGCGAGAGCCAATATGGCACAAACTGAAGAGGAACAACTTGAAGCTGCCCTGGATCAACTTCAAAACTTTGAAGAACAGATGCAAGATATGGATCGTGAACTTCAAGGGATGGAGGGACAGGAGCAGACAGAAGAACAGCAACAACGGCAGCAGCAACTCGCTGAACAACAACAGCAGCTTCTGGAACGGATGCAGCAAGCACAGCAAGCCATGCAGAATGCTGAGCAAGGCCAACAACCCGGGCAGGAAGGACAGGAAGGACAACAGCCTGGACAGGAAGGGCAGGAAGGACAGGAAGGACAACAGCCTGGACAAGAAGGGCAACAACCCGGACAACAAGGGCAAGGCGAAAGTGAAAATGACTTGGCGCGCGGTGGTGCTGAATCCTATCAAGAGATTAAAGAGTTGTGGCTCGGTATGCTTGATGCTATGCAGACCCCTCCGGGAAATCGGAATCGTCCCTTCCCGAAATATGAACTCGTTATCCGTGACCTGCAGAAACTGGAGTCTGCTATAGAAGAACGACTCAATATGCTGCAAGAGATCAAACAGTTGGCACAGGTTGCGAAAGAGGATGTTCCACCTGAATACCGTAGACTTGTTGATAATTACTACGAGTCTTTAGCGAAATAGGTAAATTTTGACACGCAAACCATTCAGTAGGGGCAATGCGGAGAGAATCCGGTTGTCCCTACTGAATTTTGGTAGACAGAGTTATTGATATAATGGAGGAGGACTATGGAACGACCTTTTATTGTTAAGCCCGGAGATAACATTAGTTTGAACGGGGTTGGAAAGAGTTGTAACTCTGAACACATCCCAGAATATACAGGGGCTTACCGAAAAAAAGGTGAAACGAAAAAGCCTTTAAAGAAACTCAATAAAAAGATGCTCAAACTTCAGGAGTTGCTTTACGCAGAGAATCAACATGCACTTCTGATTATCCTACAAGGCATGGATACATGCGGCAAAGATGGCACTATCCGAAAGGTGATGGCTGGTATCAACGTGCAGGGTTGTGATGTAGTTAATTTCAAAGTTCCTTCAGCAGATGAAATCTCTCGAGATTTCTTGTGGCGCGCCCACAGAGCCGTTCCACAGAAAGGAAAAATCGGGATTTTCAATCGTTCGCATTATGAGGATGTACTTGTTGTTCGTGTGCATGATCTTGTGCCAAAATCGGTTTGGAAACAACGCTACCAACAGATTAACGATTTTGAAAAAATGTTGGTTGAAAACGGAACCGTTGTCCTGAAATTTTTCCTACACATTTCTAAGGACGAACAGAAAGAACGGCTTGAATCCCGAATCAACGACCCCTCAAAACATTGGAAAATTACCGAAGCAGACATTCGCGAACGCGCCTATTGGGATGATTACATGCAAGCTTATGAAGCAGTCCTTCAAAAATGTAGTACCGATTGGGCACCGTGGTATATGATACCTGCAAATAAAAAATGGTATCGGAATCTTGTTATCACGGAACGTATTGTTGAAACGCTTGAAGGATTGGACATGAAATTCCCTAAACCCACTTCTGATGTGTCAATACTTTCTGTGGACTAACATAAATAGAAGTCCAACTATGAAATTCAATCTCTTGAGCGATAATAAACAAATCGTAGACATAGTAATGTTAGCAGGTTCAATACTAATTTGCGTTGGATTAATAATGCAAATTGCGAGTATTGGAAAAAATCATTCCTTGTGGCTTTTAGGACTGGGATCGATCACAGCATTCTGGAGTGCTTTTTCACATATATTCGTGAAAGCAAAGGAATCTGATATCAATCCTCCGAAGGTTATCGCAAACATCTCATTTTTGATCTTGGCTGTTTTCTGGGGAATATTTTTGACGTGGATATATGTAAAAACACAGTAGTTTTCTAACTGTTGCATTCATATATTGTTAATGTTTGAAGCAATAAGGGACATTTGATGCTTTCAACAGCGCAGTTAAAGCAATTTGAAGAAAAAGGGTATCTGCTACTTTCCGATTTGATCCCAAAAGAGACTATCGTCCAAGCGGAACAAGCAATGTGGCACTCCATGGGTATGGATGTGAACGATCCTGACTCATGGGAACACTTCCAACGCCCATTTCTCACCGGTTTTTACATAGAAAACATGTCAAACGAAAAGCGCATTGAACTTTTCGGCTTAACGCATCCAGATGTGTTGGCGTGTTGCACGCCAGATTATCTTTCCGTCCTTAATCAACTCGCTGAAAAATATCCGACAATTCCGCACTGTAACAGTCAACAACCAGACGGTATCTGGGCGATGAATCAATTCCCTATTTCTGCTGAGTGGAATATGCCTTCACCTCACCTTGATGGATATTCCAGAGATTTACGACTGGATCCGGGCACTTTTCGAGCATCAAGTTTAACCTATCTCACCGATGCCAATTCCCATCAAGGAGCGACGATGATATGGCCCGAAGGTCCACAACGGATTCGAATGTTCCGAAAAAAGAATCCAAATTCTTCAAACCATGTCCGGTCTATGCTGCAACTGTTACCACAGATAGATTTGGGTGAACCGATGGAAGTTGTTGCCAAACAAGGGGATGTGCTGCTGTTCCATCATTTGTTACCGCATGCCAACACATTAAATGTTGGCTCTGCACCGCGTTTCGCAATAAGGTTTATGTGTTTGTGTTATGATTGCCGCGCATGGCAGAAAAGAGGGGAGTGGAATATTTGGATGCCTTAGATAACATTAAGGTATTTAAAAAAGATAAGTTGGATATTATGAGTAAACAGTGGAGAGGATTTAGATGAAAACAAAACAAACTGTTCCTCGCATTGAGTCGTTGCGTGTGAAAAACTATCGCGCATTACGTGATGTGGAATTGAAGAAAATAACACCATTGACAGTTTTTTTAGGATCCAACGGTAGTGGAAAATCAACACTTTTTGATGTCTTCGCATTTCTTTCAGAGTGTTTTACGGAAGGACTCCGTCGTGCGTGGGACAAAAGAGGACGTTTTAAGGAGTTAAGGACACGCGGAAGTGATGGGCCAATTGAATTTGAGTTAAAATATCGTGAAAAACCAGAGACACCAATTATTACTTATCAATTAGCTATAAATGAAGGAAACAAGGGACCTTATGTAGAAACTGAATCGCTAAAATGGCGACGAGGCAGACGGGGTAAACCTTTCCGCTTCCTAGATTTTCGTCAGGGTAAAGGAGAGGTCATCACCGGTGAAATGCCGGATGTGGCGGATACACGAATTTCTGAAGAACTTGACGATGTGTCAATGCTTGCTGTCAGCACGTTAGGTCAATTAGCAAAAAATCCGCGCGTGAGTGCTCTCAGACGTTTTATCACAAGTTGGCATCTCTCTTATCTTTCTGCTGATGCTACACGTGGTGTCCCCGAAGCAGGACCGCAAGAACGTCTGTCTGAAACAGGTGATAATCTGTCTAACGTGATTCAGTATTTGAAAGAACAGCATCAACCACGTTTGAAGAAGATTCTCACGATTTTATCAAGTAGGGTGCCACATTTAGAAAAAGTTGATGCGGATATTATGATGGATGGTCGCCTACTATTACAAATTAAGGATGCTCCGTTTAAACAACCCATCTTGGCAAAATTTGCCTCCGATGGCACGTTAAAGATGTTGTCCTACTTGACTCTTTTATATGATCCGGAACCGCCACAGTTGATCGGTATTGAGGAACCTGAAAATTATCTGCATCCACGCCTATTGTCAGGGTTAGCAGAGGAATGCCATGAGGTATCAGCATTGTCCCAGCTCATGATTACTACTCATTCACCTCATTTTATTAACGAATTTCGTCCAAATGAAGTATGGGTGCTTTTTCGAGATAAGCAAGGATTTACAGTGTGCAAACGTACATCGGAGATGCAAGGAATCAAGGAGTTCCTGGAAACAGGCGCGAAGTTAGGACAGCTGTGGATGGAAGGTTTCTTTGAATTCGGTGATCCATTGACCAACGCAGGTGGACCAAAGGAGGCGTAAGCATGCATATTGAATTCCTCTTAGAGGAACGTTCTGCTGAAGTTGCATTGGAGTTTATCTTAGGCAAGATTCTTCCTGATGATGTCAGTTTCAAATTTCATGTTTTTGAAGGCAAACAAGATTTGTTAAAAAAACTCCCGAAGCGATTGAAGGGATACCGCCAGTGGATAACTGATGATTACCGAATTATGGTTTTAATTGATGAAGACCGACAAAATTGTCACGAACTCAAGACACGATTAGAAAACGCAGCACACGAAGCAGATTTTGTTACAAAATCCAGCACTCTCTCATTCGGCGATTTTCAAGTGGTCAACCGATTGGCAATTGAAGAATTAGAGGCATGGTTTTTTGGAGACATAGAGGCTTTACGCGAAGCATATCCTAAGGTATCAAGATCACTTCAATATAATAAAAAATACCGTAATCCCGATGCAATTGCAGGTGGAACGTACGAAGCATTAGAACGTCTTCTGAAGCGATCTTACAAAAGAGTGTTCCCCAAAACTTCGGTAGCGCGAAACATCGCACCACATATGGAACCAAGTCGGAACAGATCAAAAAGTTTTCAGGTCTTTGTTGAAGGACTCAAAGCGTGTATCGGAGAAGATAGTTTGTCTTGAGAATATCAGTTAATGTGTGATTTAAACATCCACCTATAATCAACTAATCCAACATTACAAGGTTCTGGAACCTTGTAACATCCAATCAAGGAGAATGTAATGAAAATGAACCAAAATCTATACGACATCAAGTCAAAATCAGTAAGCAAGAGAATTACGCATCTTATTATGCCATTCATGTTAGTTGTTTCACTTGTTTTTACCCTCTTTTCAGCCCAAACCGCAATAGCACAAAAGGTTTTAGTGCAAACTGGATTTGAGGAGTTCACTATCGGTGAACCACCAACAGATTGGGAACTCCGAGGTAATCAGATGCAAGTAACAGACGACACAGTCAAAACAGGTGATAAATCGCTCGGTATTTTAGGCGGAGCAAATGACGATAGGGTTGGAGTCGCCATTGAAACCGAAAATCCTATTATTTCAGTTGAATTTTGGGTATACGTTAAAGGGGCTGGACGTTCCTTCAATCTTAAAGTTGTTTCTGATGATAACATCGCGCAAAACGACGGTGGGGTCTATCTGAATTGGAATGAAAATGCTACCCGTCTTTATAACGGTTCCGCCTGGGTAGCGGTGGATGACTTCCCGTTTGAAACTTGGAAATACGTCCGAGTTGTGGCAGATGTTGGGAATAGTGTATTTGACTATTATGTTGGAAATGACAGGGACGGCGCGCTAACGTCTGAACCCAAAACGGACCTCGCTTTTCGTAAAGCTGCAACAAACCCTGTTGCCCAATGGGTTGTTTTTCACGTTTACTCCACAGTCGCGCAAGGCTTTGTAGATGACTTACTTATCTACGAAGGGAGAGAACCAGCAACCCTCACACCTGTGGATCCAAAAGGAAAACTGGCAACATTCTGGGGACATGTCAAGAAACATTCCTCATTTTGATATGTTATCAAGGAGAAAATAATGGTGCAAAACCGATGCCGCATGAGACGAAAATCAGTAGATAGAGGAACTACTCAACTTTTGATGGGATTCATGTTTGTAATCGTACTTGTCTTGAGTTTTACTTTAGGTCAGACTGCCATAGCACAAAAGGTATTTGTGCAAACCGGATTTGAGAAAGAAACGCTTGGAAAACCACCAAAAGATTGGGAGGTCCGAGGAGAAGGTTTTGAAGTGACAAGCGACACAGTCAAAACTGATAAAAAAGCGCTCGGTATTTTAGGGGGCGCGAATGACGATAGGGTTGGAATTGCTATAGAAACCGATAATCCCATCATTTCAGTTGAATTCTGGGTATATATAGAAGGCGGTGGTAGATCTTTCAATTTCAAGGTTGTATCTGCTGATAATATTGCCCAAAACGATGGCGGGGTTTACCTCAATTGGAATGCCAACACTGTCCGTCTCTACGATGGTGCCGCGTGGCAACTCATTGACGACTTTGATACGGATGAATGGAAATACGTTCGTCTCATCGCAGATGTCAGCAAAAGTGAATTCGCTTTTTATGCCGGTAATGACAGAAACGAGGCTCTGAAAGCTAAAGGCAAGAAAAAACTGCCTTTTCGGAATGCTGCTGTAAATCCTGCCGCCAAATGGGTTGTTTTCCATGTCTATTCTATCGCTGCCCCCGGTTATGTAGATGATTTACTCGTCTATGAAGGCGACGAACCGGTAAACTTGGCAGTTGATCCGCTCGGAAAACTCACGACTGCTTGGGGACATCTCAAAAAGCATTCTTCGGTTCAATAGATAGGTTTAGATATAGGTTTTATTGAAGCGTGTTCAAAGGAGAATAATTATGGATAACGGAACAGTTCACCTAACACCAGCACAAAGGTTACACTTTGACATCTACGGTTTCGTATTATTGGAAAACGTTTTAACCACTGATGAAACCAATCGGATGAAAGATGCGCTTTACAGAATTAAAGCTGATCAAAATCTTAATGGCACAAGGGTTTACCTAAATTGGCGAGGCGAACACCACGCGCACATGGGAAATCTTGTTGAATACGATCCAGCGTTATTGGAATATGCGGCACATCCCAAACTTGTTCCGCTGGTTGAGGAGGTAGTTGGTGGGGCAGTTCGTCTTGAGGAGACCGAAGCAATTATTAACTGGCGAAACTCTGATGATGATTTAAATGAACTTCACAAACGTCGTTACAATCCAACCGGTTTTCATCGTGGCACGCAGCACGGTTGGGGCACCTATATGGAACAAGATAAGTTCCACTGCATCTTTGTCAAGACGCTTGCATACCTGACTGATGTCGGTCCTGACGATGGAGGGACGTGCGTGATACCGGGTAGTCACCGCTTGACGTGGAAACAAAACGAGATGATAGAAGCCGCTTTGTCTGATGATAAACTTATCTATCAAGTTGAAGCGTCCGCGGGTTCTGTTTTGCTCTTTGCGGAGGCACTCATTCACAGCACCACTGCTATCCGTAGCGACAAAGAGCGAGTTATCCTTATCGCAGGCTATACCCCACCGATGGTACGCGAGTGGCCAGGCAATGAGGTGAGTCCAGAATTTGTTGAGACACTTCCAGAAGAAATCCGTCCACTTATTTCTGGTAGTGACAGTTGGCACTGGAGACGACGATATTAATCACAATTCCATTATAGGAGCGGTTTTTTGTGTATAACACGGAGCGGTTAGGAAACCGCTCCTACCGTTCTTGCGGGTTTTGCGCCTCACCCGCATTTATGCCCCTGAAGTCCGCGGCATCCACAGAGATTCCTTTCCCATTTCCGCAAACAACAACTTCATTACCAAATCGGCCTTCAATTCAGCATGCTCTGGTGAATTCCAAAGATTGTTGACTTCCCCTGGATCCTCGTGCCTATCAAACAATTCCCCATATTCACGATTGTAATAGACGGTAAGTTTGTATTGGTCATTAACATAAGTTTTAACGTGGACAGTCGTTGGCTCATGATGATTCTCAACGATAATATGGTCACGTGCTTGCGCTTCTTGTCCATACCAGACAGGTGTTTGATCTACCCCTGTCATCGGAAGTGGTATGTCAATCTCCGCTGCACTGAGGAACGAAGGTGCTAAATCCACTAAAGTCTGCAATGCATCAGATTGTTCACCAGCAGGCACAACTCCCGGATATCGAACAAGAAATGGCACCTTGATTACATCTTCGTAATGGAATGCGCCTTTTGCAATGAGTCCGTGTTGTCCGTAAAAATGTCCATGATCTGACGTAAAGACAACCAGTGTGTTATCAGCGAGTCCAAGTTCGTCAAGTTTCCCCAAGATATTCCCGATATATTTGTCCATCAAGCTTACCATGCCGTAATATACGGCAATATCTTTAGCCAGTTCATCACGATCCCGTAGATGCGATCTAAATCCGTGAACACCTTTACCACTTTCGCGCCATTCCGAGAAATCTGGTTTTTGTTGCTGCGTCATTTGGAAATGTGGCGGGTTATTGTCATGTTCGCCTTCTGTCACGGATGGCACTGTCAAAGCCTCTGGATCGTACATCGTATCCCACGGTTCTGGCACAAGATATTTCGGATGCGGATCAAAGAAACTTGCCCACAAGAAAAAGTTTTCACCGGTCTGTTGATACGTTTCCATCAGCGCGTTCGTGCGTTCAGCGATCCAGGTATCATAATGGAATTCTTCAGGTATTGGCCACTTGTAGCGTTGTCCTCGTGCATTTCCTGTCGGTGGTGCATAATAGTCGCGCCAATTGGTAAGCCCTTTTTCCTCCATCCAAATAGCGTAATGTTGTCCGACGTGTGCCTCATCAGCATGATTACGTGCTAATTCAACGTGCTCAAACCCGTAAAACGGTTCATTAAAATCTCGCCAGAAGTCTAAATCTTGTAAAATAGGATAGGATTCCAGTGATGGGAATTCGTCTGTTCCGTGCAACGGTTGGAAGTGCGCTTTTCCGACAAGGGCAGTGCGGTAACCTGCGTCTGTAAAATCTTCACCGACGGTATGTTCATCTTCTGAAAGTTTTGTGCCGAGTGACCATGCACCGTGTTGACTTGGATATTTGCCTGTAATAATGGAAGCGCGTGTCGGCGTGCAGGTTGGGTTAGGGCAGTAGGCTCTATGGAAAAGTGTGCCGTCTTGTGCTAAAGCGTCTAAATGAGGTGTCTGAATTTCGGGGTTAAGGCAACCTAAAGTGTTCCAATGTTGTTGGTCGCTGGTGATAAACAAAATATTTGGTCTGGTTTTATCCATATATCTCCTTTATGTCTTTTACAAAATTGGCAAATCAACTTCAATTTATAAGGTGACTTTATCTCCCAACTTATGTATTCTTCCCTAAACAGCACTGCTTATATTTTCGTCCACTACCGCACGGACAAGGCGAGTTCCGTCCAATTTTCTGGGATGACGTTGATGTAGTCTGAGTCGTCAAATTATTGCTTCTAACCTTTGTTTGTCGTCGTTCCCGTATTATCGGTATAATACTATTCGCAGGTTTTCCTGCTTGGAGAGCCGATGCCATTAGTTTCATCGGTTCATCAATGTGATTAAAAAAATGCTTATAGCCAGCACAGAGATAGTTCAAACCGTCCTCTCCATCTGGTGTCTTGATAATACGGTTTTTTGGACAACCTCCATTACAGACGAACTTCACTTCGCAATTACGGCAGTATTCCGGCAGCGTATCCCGTTTATCTGTGCCGAATTTACGTTGAAAGGTGGAGTCAACCATGTCCGCTATTGAGGTCTCTTCAATGTTACCGATATGGTAGTCAGGTGTGACGTAATGATCGCAGGAATAGAGATCGCCATTATGTTCAATTGCCATTGCATCACCGCAGGTCTCATTGAAAACACACAAACTTGGGTTATAACCTAACCACGCTTCTAACGCCACATCAAAAATCTGGACAAATATTTTTCCGATGTCGTTAACTACCCATTCATCAAAAATGGCAGACAGGAATTTGCCGTACTGCTTTGCCGTGACAGAGCGCGGGGACACATTTTTTCCATCAAAGTGTTCAACCGCTGGAATAAACTGCATAAACTCCGCGCCAAGTTCTTTAAAATAGTTGTAGATCTCCTTCGGGTATTCGGCATTATGGCTGTTCACAACACAAAGTATGTTATAGTCAACATTATGCTTCTGTAAAATCCGTAACCCTCGAATTACCTGTTCTGATGACGGACGACCCCGTTTGTCATAGCGGTACTTATCATGAATTTCCGGCGGTCCGTCAATACTTATCCCGATTAAAAACTTATTCTGCTTGAAAAATTGTCCCCATTCATCGTCCAATAGCGTGGCGTTTGTCTGAAATGTATTTTGGATTGTCATGCCCGTGCGTCTATACTTCTGTTGATACCGTATTGCTTGTCGGAAGAAATCCACGCCCATCAGCGTCGGTTCGCCACCTTGCCACGCGAACGTAACTTCATTAACTTGCTGCGCTTCAATATATTGCTTAACGTAATTCTCCAAAGTTTCGTCGGGCATCCGAAAGGAGCGAGTTTCAGGGTAAAGCTCTTCTTTCTCCAGATAAAAGCAGTATTCGCAATCTAAATTGCAAATCGGTCCGATCGGCTTTGTCATCACATGAAAAGCGCGTGGTGCTTTGGGTTGAACCATTTGATTTATCTCCTGCTTTGAATTTGCGTTAAAGTGTAGCACATCCCACATGAATCCACAAGAAAAAAGTGGATTCACATTCCATTCTGTAGGCACAATCATCAACAAAAAACGAAGATTTCTATTGAATGAATAATAAAACTTCTTGTCAAGAAATATGTAGTATGATAAATTATAAAGAATTATCACGGAACTCACTTGATAGCCTTGTTTTTATCAAAGGTTCCTATTATTCCGACATTCGGCAATTCTTATCCTTGAACCATTTCAGTAAGGTTCTGGATAGTAAGCCATTTATATAATATAACTCAAGTTGCTACCTACAAGATTTTAGATAGACAAACACCGTTTTTAATAGAGAAGATTCATATTTTGCAAGGTTTCGTAGCGTAAACTGTCAGTTTGCGTACTAAGATGCACAATCTGTATGAAGTTTAAAAAATAAATTCGGTAATTCTGTAACCATGCCCGGTGCGGTTAGGAAACCGCACCTACCAGGATTGGAAAAAATAAATATTACCGAATTAATAACTTAATCTTCATACAGATTGTGCTACATAGGTGGTGACTTAGGTTAATATAGGAGGTTCTATAAATGAAATTATTAAGTATAAGTATAGCGTTGCTCTTATGTCTATGTGTTGTTTCATGGGCACTTGAGCAAAACGACGAAACTATCGTTGGTGTATGGCTATTTGAAGGCAATGCTGACGATTCGTCAGGGAACAAAAATGATGGTAAGATTAACGGAAATTTCAAGTTTGAAGATGGTAAGTTCGGTCAAGCTGTCGTCGCTGCTGGCGGAGGCAGTATTGATGTCCAAGATTCGGATAGTCTAAAGAGTGTCAAAGACGGATTAACTGTCGCTGCCTGGTTCCGAGTAGATGCTGACTCGGATACCGGTATCAGAAAAAATGGTGCTTATCTTCTTGAAGACCAATCTGGTGGTGAACCAGTCCCTAACGGTTTTTCTTTTAGAATTTGGACAGACCAGGGTATTACACCTGGGTTCTATGGTAAGACTGAATTGGAACAGAAGAAGTGGTATCACGTTGCAGGAACTTATGATGGCAAAAATGTTGAGATGTATGTTGATGGTGAACCCGAAAGTGCCAAAGGCCCATTAGCAGACAACAAAGGTCCTTGGAAACCGGAGTGGGGTGGAAATGTTGCCCCAGGTCAGGTATTACAACTCAAATTTGCTTCTGAGACTTACCACGGAGGCATTGACGAGATTGTCATTCTCAGTCGTGCGCTTGAAGCTGCTGAGATTAAGCAGCTGCTAAATGGTTGGGAAGATGCCTTTGATGTTGAACCTGAAGGGAAATTAGCAACGACTTGGGCACGGGTAAAATCCTTGAGGTAATTCTATTGATGTGCAGGATATCAAGTGACAATATTCTTGCACATCAAAACTCATTTGTAGAAGTTACCTCCTGGGTTAACTTTCAACAAACCCATTTTCACTTCACTAAATGACAGAATTTTCTTAATCTTCCCCGGCTGCGCCCAATTACACTTTCCTGCGCCATTAAGTTGTCGTAACAACTTTGGAATTATTGGATTTTCAAGTGCGATTTTAATTCTTTGTGCCTCGTCTTCCTTCCAGCACGGGATAAACGCATGCATCGCCTGATTGCCTTGCCACATCTGCCCATCTACATCGCTTAACACAACGGGGTTAAATTCGTTTTTGCCATACGCTTGCCATATCACTTTGAAAGGCGCAAACGAATAGGGACCAACACCAAGCATCGCCCACCAATTTCCCTTATTCATAGATGCCCGCAGCATCGTGCCTTTTCTTGCCTGTAGTTCTTCTTGGTAGCATTGAAGATAGTCTCTTAATCCATCAAATTTTTCGATTTGTTCCCATGTTAGCGGTTTTCCTGTTTCCCGATGATACGGCAAAAGAATCCATTTTTGAGGGGACGATATGTTTTGCCGCCATATCTCTTTTGTTGCAAGGGGATATAGAAGTTCTTCGGGGAGATGTGCAGGTTTGTGGTCAAAAATAAAAACACTATTCGCACCGCATGTATTCACACCTTGCCGCGGCTTTTGTTCAGGTGCTAATCTGATCTCAAGTGTTTCACCTACCTTGAGTTCGTCAAGGTTTTGCACTATCCGCCAAGGGTCAGTAGAATTTTTGAGCGGTAAAGCCTTATGTTCAACCCAATTTCCATCCACCTCTTTGAAATATGTGACCGGAAATTCTTGTTGTGTATCACATTGAAACCTTGCACAACAGTATGAAGTGTTAACACCTTCAAATACTTGAGTTGACGTGAATTCATAGACGGTATCTACAGCAAAATTACGGTGATCGGCATTGTAATTCCTAAATCCACAATGCGCACCATCGCCAAAAAAGAGGGATGTCGGGAGGTAAAAATAACCGGGACCTTTCTTTTTCAGTAGTTTTCCAAGAACAACCTTCAGCACCAATGCCGCTATATCAACGCGGGAAGAACCTAAAAGTGTCCGTTGCGTATCCGCAACAAGTCCTTCTTGAAGAAAATAGGGTTTAATTTCCGTTTTGTAAGTCGTAGGTAAGTCTCCGAAGTTTGCCCACGGAGGATTCCCGATGAGTATGTCATATTGTTGTGTATGTGCCTCCGTGATAATATCCTGACAGAAGATTTGAGAGAGAGGAAAATCAACGCCGAATTCTCGTTGAACGTTTTCTCTGAACTGCTCAAGGAACGAAGGGACTATTTCAATGAGTGTTAGACGTGACATACGTTCCGCGCTAATTGGAATTCCTCTGTTCCGTGCGATATGGAGCATCGCTAAGACGAACACACCTTGTCCAGCTGTAGGGTCACAGATGTGCGCTCCGTCAAGCCACGCATCGAAAATATTCCATCTGTTAATGAGCCATTCTGCCCATTTTATGGAGGTAAAAACTTGTCCAATCTGTTTTTTCATTTCATGAGAGGATACCAATTTTCCTTGCTTTTCGCAACAATTAATTGGTGCAACATAATTGCTTGTAGTAGCATAATTCTCTGTTCCCTCTGTACTTAAGACTTTTGAAGGTATGTAAATTCATCTGAATACTGTACACTTCCAGAAGCTACAATTTTCTGGACAAGCAACGCATACCATGCTATGTTAAGCACCATATATCTCATAGACATTATACAGAGGAGTAACTATGGCAAACGAAGATTTTACCTCTAAAGTACCGCATTATACCTTCGCGGAAACGTTGGAAGAACAGGAAGAACAGTTAAAGACAAATCCGTTGATGCAACGGTTGAACGATTATCGTAAAACTTACGAAGGCGACCCTCACCGTCCGATCTACCACTACATCAACCCAGAAGCGATGCTCAATGACCCAAACGGACTCTGCTTCTGGCAAGGGCGGTGGCATCTTTTTTATCAGGCATATCCACCAGAAGATACACGTCAGCATTGGGGACACGCCGTTAGTGATGACCTCATCCATTGGCGTGATCTACCCTACGCGATTTATCCGAATCCGGAACGCTGCTGTTTTTCCGGTTCAACATTTGTAGAAGAAGACCGTGTGATTGCAATGTATCACGGGACGGTTGTCGGTAACATGGTGGCGGTATCAAGCGACCCGCTCCTTCTGAATTGGGAGAAGGTTTCTGGTAAGGCAGTCATCCCCTCAAGACATGCAGACGGCACAACGCCTGTCTACCGTGTTTTCGATCCGTGTATCTGGAAAAAAGATGACATGTATTACTCCTTATCAGGTGGAACGTTACCGCACGGTCCTGGTGGCAAACCGGTTCGTGCCAACTTCTTACTCCGTTCCGCAGACTTGGCAAACTGGGTCTATCTACATCCGTTCGTTGAAAATGATCAATACACGTTGGTCGGTGATGATGGCGCATGTCCGTATTTTTGGCCCATCGGTGACCGACACATGCTCCTATTCTTTAGCCACATGAGCGGTGGACAATATCTACTTGGCGATTACGACAAAGCACGTGACAAGTTCATTGTGACTGCAGGTGCAAAAAATAATTTCGGCGCAGCATCCCCCGCTGGTGTCCACGCGCCTTCTGCAACACCTGATGGTGAAGGTGGTCTCATTGTTATTTATAACATGAACCCCGCAAAGCCTACTAAGGGTTGGAATCAAATTATGACTTTACCACGCCGTCTCACGCTTCTTTCAAGAGATGAAATTGGTGTAGAGCCTGCAGGTGATATCGAATCGTTGCGGTCCGACCATCAGCATGTTGATGCGATGACCCTTCCTGCCAACGAAGAGGTTGTGTTAGAGAACATAAAGGGCAACGCTATGGAACTTGAACTTGAAATTGATACTAAAGGTTCCCCGATGGTTGAGTTGAATGTGCTTCGTTCTCCTCAAAAAGAGGAGTTCACAAGAATCGCTTTCTTTAGAGAACGCGGCATGCGTAATCACAATTCGGATAGAAATGTACGTGAGAGTCTGCTGACGATAGATTCATCGTATTCGTCCGTTGCACCAGATGTGCGTTCTCGTGCGCCTGAAACTGGTGGATTGTCAATTTTAGGAGATGAAACACTCAAGCTCCGTGTATTTGTTGACAAGAGTGTCGTTGAGGTATTTGCCAATGGACGACAGTGTGTCGCTATGCGCGTCTATCCTGACAGAGAAGATAGTGTTGGTGTGTCTTTGCGTTCTCAAGGGCAAGACAGTGAACTCAAATCGCTGGATGCTTGGCAGATGAAGAATGTCTATGCATAAGGTATCTCTGTTGTAACGTTTAGGTTAATGATGAGGTTTCTGAAGGGCGGTTTTCTAACCGAACCGTAAGTGTCAATTTTGTAGGAGGGAACTCCGATTCCCGACATCTTTGTGTAAGATAACATATCGCGATTCGGAGGTCGCTCCTACCTACATAGAAAGGGTCGCGATTCGGAGATCGCTCCTACCTACATAGAAAGGGTCGCGATTCGGAGATCGCTCCTACCAATATTGGAACGCACGTGAGGTGAAGGTTTTTCAATGGATGTGTGGCATCAGATACGCTCTATTTGGCAAGCGTTGAAATATCGGGAAGGGAATAGGAAATATGGGCGAATCCATTGAAAAGGTTACTGCATTTATTACACAAGAACGAAATGGAGTGAACTCGCTGCTTGTATTCAAACATCCCACTGCGGGTGTCCAAATTCCAGCAGGCACAGTTGAAGTAGGTGAAGATATTGAAACTGCAGTCCAGAGAGAGGCACATGAAGAAACGGGACTAAAGCATGTAAAAATTGAGAAATATCTCGGTTGTTTTGAAAATGAGTTAGACGCACAAGAACGGATAATTACAGAAACAACTAAAGTCTATATTAAACCCGATTTAGCCGCGATTCCTTACAAGGAGAAGCTAACCAGAGGACTCACTGTGGAGTATCATTCCACCTGTAAAGATTTTACACACGTTTCATATTTTGAATACGATCAATTTCCTGATCCCTCATACATCGCCTATAATATATCGGGATGGGTACCGAACGAAAACTTGAGCAATCAAAAAACAAGACATTTCTTTCAATTGAGTACAACAGACGAAACAGAGGATATGTGGGAATTGAAAAGCGATAGAGGTCATATTTTCCAACCATTTTGGACACCACTTTCACCGAAACCCGAAATTGTGTCACCACAAAATAGGTGGTTGGATTTTGTTTACGAGAAAATACTTGTAGAATAATTGTAGTTACAACAGAAGCAACAATCAAATTCACTTTGGACGTTTTTGGAGGAAATAAAAGATGGCAACATATCATGCAGGCGTTATCGGTTTAGGGCGGATGGGAAGCACTTTTGACGATGAAATTACGCAGGGAGGTTCGCTCTTTCTGCCTTACTGTCATGCACCAAGTTATGAAGCATCACCGAAAACAGAATTGGTCGCGGGTGCCGACCTACATGCCGAACAAGCCTCAATCTTCGGTGAACGTTGGGGACTCAGTTCGGAACATATCTATAACGATTATCGCGAAATGTTAGAGAGGGAAAACCTTGATATTGTGAGCGTCTGCACAACAGCACGGGTGCGATCAACAATTGTGCAAGATATAGCGCGTGCGGGTGTCAAAGGTATTTGGGCAGAAAAACCAATTTCTCTCAGTCTTACCGAAGCAGATGCGATGTTGGATGTCTGCCGAGAAAACGGTGTCGTCATGGCAATCAATTGTGCGAGACGTTGGAATCCTTTCTTTAGTGAGGCAAGGAAACTTATTGATGAAGGTGAAATCGGTGATGTGCTACAGGTAACCGTGTATGCACAGTGTGGTCTATCACATAACGGCAGCCATGCTATTGATATTCTGCGCTATATGGCGGGTGGGAATGTGGAGTGGGTTTTCGGTGAGATGCAGTCTGATGAAGCTGCCGCAGGTGAAAACGATCTGATGGGCAACGGCTACCTTGTTTTTGACAACGGTGTTAGAGGTTATCTCCGAAGCACTTCATGCGGTGTAGCATCTTGGGAGGTGGATGTCATCGGCACAAGTGGGCGTATCCGCTCAATCAACAATGCCGAAAAGTTTGAGTTAATCCGTATGGTTCCCGGTGGCAGGCGTGGACGCGGTGTTCCCGCAACATGTCCATTCCCCTGGCCTGTGCGGATGCAAGGGATGGGGTTGACCATTGTTGACGACATTATCAATGCTATTGAGAATGGGGGTTCGCCTAAATGTTCTGGTGAAGATGGGCGTGAGGCTTTAGAGGTTGCTATTGCACTTAGAGAATCGCATCGGCGTGGTGGTGTTAAGGTGGAGTTGCCGATTGAAGATCGGAGTCTGCGTGTTTTATCTTCAGAAATTCATGGTGATGACACACCTGCTCGGGTTAGACGGTTACGAAGTTGATATAGGAGAAATCAAACACATGCCACAAAAAACTGCATTCGTCTACCACCCAGACTACCTAAACCACGACACAGGTCCCGAACACCCTGAACGACCTGACCGCCTCAGAGCCAGCCGCGCCGCACTTCAACAAAGCGATGTGTGGGAACAACTACACCAGATTGACCCAACACCCGTAACCGTTGAACAGATCGCTTATGCACATAACCCTGGTTATAGTGAACATATCCAGCAATTCTGTGAGGCAGAGATCCCACTCACCTACGACACGATTGTCGGACATGAATCTTATGAGATCGCCCTGCTTTCAACAGGTGGGGTGTTATCTGCAGCGGAAGCAGTCGCAACAAAGAAAGTGAAAAATGCTTTTGCGATGGTGCGTCCGCCAGGACACCACGCCACACCCGGACAGAGCATGGGATTCTGCTTGTTTAACAACATTGCTGTTACTGCACGTTATCTTCAACGTGAGCATAGTGTCGGAAAGGTTGCAATTGTGGATTGGGATGTGCATCACGGCAACGGCACACAAGACATTTTCTATGAAGACGCATCGGTTTTCTTTTTCTCTATTCATCAATCGCCGCTTTACCCTGGCACCGGTTCACGTTATGAACAAGGCAGCGGAGATGCGAAAGGCACTACACTAAACGTGCCAATGCCACCCGGGAGCGGCGATGACGAATACATTAAAGTCTTTGAGGATGTTCTCATCCCTGCATTACAAGATTTTTCGCCTGAGTTTATCCTAATATCTGCTGGATTTGATGCACACTATCTTGATCCACTCGCTCACATTGACATAACTGCAGAGGGATTTGCGAAGTTAACCGATCTGGTTTTGAATGTTGCAGAGGAGATTGCATCGGGTAACGTCGTTTCGGCACTGGAGGGCGGGTATAGTTTGGAAGGTATCTCCGAATCTGTTGTGGCGCATGTGGAACGTTTAAACAGCTGCGTATAGTATTACTCACTATTCTATATCCTTTGCACAACGGAATCCAAGCGCACCAATCCCCGCATAAGCCGGACTATCCCCATAGCGATTTGCAGCGCGTAACCACTCAGGATTGCCGTTCCAGCCACTGCCACGCAGAACACGATCAGTTTCTACGTTCTCAAAATCATTTATAATTTCCGCAACGTTATCAGCACCAGCGACAGGATTACGTTTTGGAGAGTTTGCATAGAAGTCACTTTGGTATGCGTCCAAACACCACTCCCACACGTTGCCTGCCATATCATAGACACCGTAGTCATTCGGAAGGTATTTACCAACAGGCGTAGTATGTCCGATATTTTTTCCGTAGTTGGCTCTTGTGCCGTTAATCGTGTTCCCCCACGGATATTTTTTCCCTTTTAGTCCGCCGCGTGCTGCCTTCTCCCATTCCGCCTCTGTTGGCAGACGTTTATCTACCCATTGTGCGTAAGCCATTGCGGCATACCAACTGACGTAACGCACAGGATGGTCGCCTTCCTCGTCAGGATAATTATTCCCATTCCAGTCGTGTAGGTAATTGTCATCCGTGAATCTCTCATCAATGCGATTTTTTTGCCACTGTGGATTTGCAATTATGAAGTCTTTAAATTCTGCGTTGGTTATCTCATTTTCGTCAATGTAAAAAGCATCAACATAAACGTTATGCTCCGGCTGTTCATCGTTATCAGCGTCCCCATCTTCGCTTCCCATTTGGAATTCCCCTTCAGGTATCAACACCATTCCGTCAGGAGCAATGGGTTCGGGTTCAGGAATTTGTTCAGGTTTCGTATCAAGCGAATCGGAGGTTCCTACGGTGTATGTTAAATTGCGGGTTCCACCATCCCATGTAAGTGTCAAAGTAAATTGCCCTTGTGGGAATGGCCCTGTGATTGTGACCGTTGTGTCTGATGTTGTGGCACCACCTATATTCACTGCTACATTGCCGGGGTCTTGGTCAAAGGTAACGGTAATAGTGCTATTTGTTTCAATTGTACTACCCGGTGTGGGATTTGCGCGCAGCAACTGGGCGACTTCAACGTCATTCTCTTCTGTGCGTTCGCTACAACCGACTATGTAAATAGCGAGAAATCCTGTTGCCACAAGTGTTAACATTTTTAACAAAGTTTTCATAGTTCTCCTATTATGATAGATTTTAGAATTACTTGCACGCTCTGCACAGCGAGGTTAGGAAACCTCGCCTACCGATGGGATGAATCTATACCTTTTTACCGATATGAATTGCAACGATGCCTAACGTTTTGCGATAATACTGCACATCTGTTAGTCCACACTGCTCCATAACATCTTTCAATGCATCACAATTTGGGAACTGCATGACAGAGCGGGGAAGATAGCCGTACGCATCATCCTTACTACGCGAGATGCAATTGCCGATGAAAGGTAAAATCTTTGTAAAATAGAAATAATAGAGACCACGAAACACCGGATTGACAGGTTGCGTAAATTCCAAGATGGCAATTCTACCACCCGGCACAGCGACTCTTGTCATCTCTCGGATTCCCAATTCAAGGTCAGAAACGTTTCGGATACCAAAACCGACAGAGACAATATCAAAAGTATTGTCCGAAAATGGGAGGGTGAGGGTATCTGCCTCAATCGGTACAAAGGCGTGTGTCCTTCCCTGCCGTTTCACTTTTTGCTTTCCAACTACCAACATCTCAAAGCAGAAATCTGAACCGATGACAGAGCCGTTTGTGCCAATTTTATCGGCATACGCCAAGGCAAGTTCGCCCGTGCCTGTGCAAACATCAAGCACCTTACTTGTTCGGGTCACACTACTTGCTTTGACTGTCTCTCGTCTCCATCCCCGATCAAATCGGAGGCTTAACAGCGAGTTGAGAAAATCGTAGTGGCGGGCGATAGCTGAAAACAAGTTTTTTATACGTTGTGCCTGCATAACGGTTTTGCCCGAATTTTCTATAGTAAAACCTATAATTATTGGGACACTTCTGTCCCACAAACTGTTAGTTTGCGTTCCAAGATGCACAAACTAAATGAAGTTTAAAAAATAAATTCGGTAATTCTGTAACTATGCCCGGTGCGGTTAGGAAACCGCACCTACCAGGATTAGAAAAAATAAATATTACCGAATTAATAAATTAATCTTCATACAGTTTGTGCTACAACATAATCCTGGTTCAGGTTACATTCTTAACTCCGCACCAAGTTCTTCATTCAACCGTTTAACAACCTTGTCGTGCAGATCATTAACCGCTTTATCTGTCAAGGTTTCGGTTGCAGAGTGATATGTAATTGTGTAGGCAAGGCTCTTTTTGCCCTCTGGTACTTGATCCCCGACATAAACGTCAAACAGTCGGACCGATTTAACCAATTCTCCTCCAGTGGAATATATAATGTTTATCGGTACATCCGATTGCATATCTTCATCTACAACGATAGCAAGGTCGCGCAAGACGCTGGGATAGATGGGAATTGGTTCAAAACGTTTGGAGAAATCGGCTGCATCCGCTAATGCCTCCAAGTCAAGTTCAAAGAGATATGCTTTATATGGCAGCTCATAACTTTCCAGCACTGTGGGGTGTGCTTCTCCGAGGATACCGATACGTCTATTCTCCAACAACACCTCAGCATTGCGTCCCGGATGGAAGGTTGGGTCTTCCGTCTTCCTGAACGTATAATCGGTAATACCGCAGACTTCAAGCATACCCTCAACAACACCTTTAATGTCAAAGAAGTCTGGAGGTTGATATGGATTGCCGTAGACACCGCCACCAATTTCTCCAGCGAGAATGCCAGCAACACGCGCAGGTTCTTCATCTTTGATAAACACAGTAGATATTTCAAAGAGTGCGATACTATCTATCTGATGATTGTGGTTGTGTTGTGCATTATCAAGCAAACTTGGCAGCAACGTTGTGCGTAGAATTGACATCTCTGGACTCAACGGATTTTTCAGGTGTAGTGCTTGGCGAAGCGGATTGTCTGGTGCAAACCCTATCTTGTCAAAGCAGTTTGGATGGCTGAAGCTATAGTTTACTGTTTCCATCATGCCAGAGCCAAGTAGAAAATGCTTTATACGTTGACGAACTTCTGCTGAGATGTCTGGCGCGGGGATAGGGATGTCCCCCTTTGGTAGAGTAGTTGGGATGTTATCATAACCGTAGACACGCGCAATCTCTTCTATCAAATCTATTTCTCGTGTGATATCCCCGCGGAACGATGGGACGGTGACCTGATATACATTTTCTTCTGATTGTGATGCTTCTATGCCAAATCCCAATCGGCTTAAAATCTGTTCTATCTTAGTTGTTTCAAGTGCAGTTCCCAATATGAAATTGACGCGTTCGGCACGGAGTTGGATTTGCAGCGGTTCACGTTGTCCGGGATAAACATCAATAATACCTTTACAGATGGTGCCGCCCGTTAATTCCGCGATCAGTTGTGCTGCTCGGTCAAGCGCAGGGATCACAGCCTCCGGATCCGTGCCACGTTCAAATCTGTATGAAGCCTCTGTATTTATCCCTAACTTTTTGGCAGTTGCTCGAACGCTTGACGGTTGGAAATTGGCACTTTCCAGTAGCACATCACATGTTGTCTCAGTGATTTCGGAATCATAGCCACCCATAATTCCTGCGAGTGCCACAGGCTTTTCGGCATCTGCGATAACTAACATATCGGGGGTAAGGTTGCGTTCTTCTTCATCAAGCGTTGTGATCTTTTCACCTTCTGCTGCACGGCGCACGACAATACGATTTTCAGCGAGTTTGTGGTAATCAAAGGCGTGCAGCGGTTGACCATACTCCATCAAGACAAAGTTAGTAACATCAACGATATTATTGATAACACCGACACCGATAGATTCAAGACGTTGTTTTAGCCATGCAGGCGATTCACCGATTTTAACGCCACGGATTACGCGTGCTGCATAACGTGGGCAAAGATTAGGGGAATCAATGGTTACAGATGTAAGTTTGTTTACATTTACTTCACCTTCTTGTAGGTCTATCTGTGGAGGTTTCAAGTCGTCTCCTGTTTCGGCACGTATCTCGCGGGCAACGCCTATCATACTGAGACAATCGGGACGGTTTGGCGTAATTTCCAACTCAAATACTACATCGTCTAAACCTAACGCTTCGGTAAGCGGTGTACCGATAGATAGGTCTGAGGACAATTCCATGAGTCCTGCAGCATCGTCTGAGATACTCAACTCTTTTTCGGAGCAGAGCATGCCGTGTGATTCTTCACCGCGCAATTTTGCCCGTTTGATTGTGATGCCGGTTGGCAATTCTGTGCCGATTGTTGCGACAGGCGCGAACATGCCTTCATAAACATTCGGTGCACCGCAAACGATCTGCAGCGCATCTGTCTCACCAATATCTACCTGACACAGCACAAGTTTATCCGCGTTCGGGTGCGGTTTAATAGAAGTCACTTTGCCGACAACTACGCCTTCTAAACCTACTCCGAGTTGTTTGACAGATTCAACTTCAATGCCTAACATCGTTAATCTTTCCGCGAGTTCGTCTGGGGAAAAGTCAAAATCGATGTAGGTCTTTAGCCAATTTAGGGTTACGTTCATAAATAAGTCCTTCAGAAATGGGTTTTACACAAACATTTAATCCAATCTAAATTGTTGGGTTTTGCTTGCAGCTCAACCCATAACCGTCAATTTAAGGTTTTTCCGAATAGGAATAATGCTCTTCAGTCCCATAAGGACGCAATGTTTATAGAATTATGTCCAACTAACCTCTTCAGTCCCGTAGGGACGCAATGTTTATGAACCTGTTATTGGTATCCACATATCGTCCCTACGGGACTAAAGAGGATGTTTATTTCGTTTTTCTATAAACATATCGTCCCTACGGGACTAAATATGGGACACTAACAATAATCATGCGTATTTAGAGGTGTTCACAACAACAAGGTATTTTCTTAAATTGACGGCTATGGGTTTTGCTTGCAGCTCAACCTAACCTATATTACCTTTAAAACTGGTGTAAGAAGCGGAGGTCGTTTTCATAGAAGGTGCGGATATCTGGAATGCGAAACTGGAGGTTTGCAATTCGTTCTACACCCATGCCGAAGGCAAAACCGGTAACTTCTTCTGGGTCATAGTTGACAGCGCGGAATACCTCTGGGTCAACAGCACCTGCACCTAAAATTTCAATCCATCCAGTGTGTCCGCAACTACGACACCCTTTACCATGACACACCGTGCATGAAATATCTGCCTCTGCACTCGGTTCTGTAAAAGGGAAAAAGTGTGGACGGAAACGCATCTGTGTTTGGTCGCCGAACATCTGTCGCGCGAAAGATACTAAAACACCTTTCAATTCACTGAAAGTGACATGTCTATCCACAAGCAATCCTTCAACTTGGTGAAACATCGGAGTATGCGATACATCGTAATCTACACGATATGCCTTGCCTGGCACAATAATGCGTACTGGCGGTTTCTGGTTCTCCATTGCGCGAATTTGCACAGGTGATGTATGTGTGCGTAACAGGTGTCCATCCGTTAGGTAGAATGTGTCATGTAAATCCCGCGCGGGATGGTCGGGCGGTGTATTGAGTGCGTCAAAATTGTAATGCTCTGTTTCAACTTCCGGTCCAGTGACTATCTGAAAACCCATTTGCGTAAAGATCGCTTCAATCCGTTCCAATGTTTGCATCACCGGATGCGCTTTGCCATAAGCAGGTTTTCGTCCAGGAAGCGTGATGTCAATCGATTCTGTCTCAAGTTGCTGTTCTTGTTGCTGGTTATCCAGCGAATCCTTTGCTGCTTCAAATGCTTCGGTTAGCGTGGCACGCACATCATTGGCGAGTTTTCCAATTATCGGACGTTCCTCATTAGAAAGTTTCCCCATGCCTTTCATAACATCTGTCAACTTTCCCTTGCGTCCAAAATACGTTATTCTGAGCGATTCAAGCGCGTCCGAAGATTTTACCGCTTTCAATGCTTCAATTGCTTCTGCTTGAATCGCTTCTAATTCTGTTTTCATAGTTGCCTCTGTTTTATTCTATTGTTGATCAACACCGATATGTATCGTCTTTATCACGACCGGGAGTTCCCTCCTACAAGAAGGTTTTTATCGGGAATCGGAGTTCCCTCCTACAAGAAGATTTTTATCGGGAATCGGAGTTCCCTCCTACAAGAAGACTTTTATCGGGAATCGGAGTTCCCTCCTACAAGAAGACTTTTATCGGGAATCAGAGTTCCCTCCTACAGGAAGACTTCTTATCGGGAATCGGAGTTCCCTCCTACAAGAAGACTTTTATCGGGAATCAGAGTTCCCTCCTACAGGAAGACTTCTTATCGGGAATCGGAGTTCCCTCCTACAAGAAGACTTCTTATCGGGAATCGGAGTTCCCTCCTACAAGAAGAGGGTGTTATACCATTTCTAAATATAATGTATCATTTTCGGTGGAGATTCTGTAGGAGCGACCTCGAATCAACGCCAAATGCGCTTTTGGCATTTGTCCAAATCAACGCAGCATGCGCCAAATCAACGGTATGAATGCCTTTTGGCATTCCCCGTATGGCATGCTGCGGGTCGCGACCGGTAGGTCGCTCCTACAGAGGATCTCTTCCAATTATATTCAATCCAATAAATTTTCGTAATGGAATGTTATTATTAAAATTGGTGTTACTATGGATTCATTGGTCAACAAAAATACCCATCACTTCGCTCCATAAAGGTTAATCCCTTCAGGGACGAAAGCGACAGGCTCTACTTCCGCGGTACCACCCCGCTTGACAGATTGTGAAATCTGCCCACTTCATTATTTACGTTTTTCGGCTCCAGGATGAAATTCGGTAGTTGCTCTCAAAACCACGCTTCCAACCGATGGCGCGGTCTCTCTTGTTGAGAGGTCTCAACTTCCTACTGTGTCCCTTCATTGCCTTTTATACCCTAAGTTGCTACCTGCAAGTTTTGGAAATGCAGACACCGTTTTGATAGAGAATAACTCATTTTTCTTGAGATTTTGTACCGCAAACTAAAAGTTTGCGAACAATACGGCACAATCTGACAGATTGTGGTACGGCCAACCTAAACGTGTGATTCACAACCTAAAAGTTTGTGCTACATAGGCGGGAACTTAGGTTTAATTTAAATAGTGTAATATCTAATTTGCAGATGTATCGGTTTTCACTTACCCTTTTGCGAGGGCGGCAAGTTGTTCAAATCCTGCTGCATCATGCACAGCAATATCCGCAAGGACTTTTCTATCCAACTCAACCCCGGCAGTTTTAAGTCCGTGGATGAATTTACTGTATGTGAGTCCGTGTAGTCTTGCGGCGGCATTAATCCGCATGATCCAAAGTCGTCTAAAGTCGCGTTTTCTTGCACGTCTGTGTTTGTAGGCGTGGTTCCACCCTTTTTCAACCGCTTCCATAGCGGTGCGTCTCAGGTTGTTGCGTCCACCGCGATACCCTTTGGAATGCTTCAATATCCGTTTCCGTCGCTTCAGACGGACATTCCCTGTTTTTACTCGTGCCATTCAGAACTCCTAATAAATTAGACGTTTCAAACGTTTTTCGTTACTCGGGTCTACCAGCGTGCTTTGTCTTAAACGGCGTTTCCGTTTTGCTGATTTTGAGATAAAAAGGTGTCCTGCATACGCTCGCTTGCGGCGAATCTTACCTTTTGCAGTAAATTTAAAACGTTTTGCTGCGCCTTTATGTGTTTTAATTTTTGGCATTACAATATCCTTCTGTTGGTGGCTTATTCAAACTATAGTAACGGCTTGTGTTAGCTAACTAATTGTTTTCTCAGATATTGGATTATTAATTATAAACATATCGTCCCTACGGGACTGAATACCATATCACAGCCAATGAGCAACATTGATAAAACGTTCTGCTTATGTGAAACAATGTTTACATAAAGTTATTCAGCACAACCCGTTATAGTAGGATTTACATTAAACAATACACCGTTATCCGGCGCGTGTACAAAACGCGCCTACAATTACGGGAGGATGCCTACTAAACTATAGTAGGATTTTAATTACTTATACACTCTACACCAGCGAGGTTAGGAAACCCCGCCTACCGGGACGAAAGTGTCTGTTTTTTCTAATCCACAGAACTACGAAGATTTCGGCGTCAAGAGCATTGACATGGTGCGCGTTTCCATCTTAGGAGGTTGTTCAACCTCTCCAATCTCGGCAACATCCTCTTCCAATCGGGCGAGCATGTTTCTGCCTAACTCGGTATGCAGCATCTCCCTACCTCGGAAACGGACTGTGGCTCGGACTTTCCACCCATTTTTCAAGAAATCTTCAACGTGGCGTTTCTTGAATTGATAATCGTGCTCGGCTGTATCAGGGCGGAATTGAATTTCTTTCAGAACAATTTTAGTTTGCTTCTTTCGAGCCTCCCGCTCACGTTTATTTTTTTCGTACTGATACTTCCCGAAGTCCATGATCTTGCAAACGGGAGGATTAGCATTCGGGGAAACTTCGACCAAATCCAATCCGACTTCTTCAGCACGTTCCATCGCTTCGCGCGGGGTCATCACACCGACCTGCTTGTTTTCATGGTCAATGAGTAAAATCTCTTTGGCTCGAATCTGGTAATTCGAACGACTTTTTCTTTCCCGTGGTTTCTGCGTACGTCTGCCTCTATAGTGTATTTTTCACACCTCCAAGTTGTGGCTGGTAATCAATTAGCGGCTATGCAGGTTACAATAAGCAGGGTTTGTAAACAAATCAACAACCCTTTCTGCATACGGCTAAAATTTACCGCACATTATATGTACTTGTAGGACAATAAACCAATCCTTACAAAATACGGACACTTGCTTGCTATAACAGTGTCGAAAATGTTTCGTGCAAATATCAGTTATGGTATTATATCATATTTCTAACATAAATGCAAACTAAAAGTAGCCAATTGTCCATAAAGTGCGTAAAATGATAATCCCTCCTGCCAAACCACCAAATATGATGATAAGGCTAATGTTGATTATTAACGCGTACCGAAAGATTGATTTAGCCAATTCTGGTTGTTCCTTTACCCATGCTCGTGCTAAGTTGAAAGTTAGAACCACGCTAATCAAGCTCAGGATAGCTGCACCTAAAAATGATACGAGAATTCCTCGAAAATCTACCATCTCCATTGTGTCTGGGATTGAACCGTATTGTGAATAACGTTGGATGACAACGATTAAGATTCCTATCAGAATGACAATAAATCCGATGAATACGATTGCGGCTTTTTTCGTGGCATTTCCCATCTTTTGCTGAACTCTTTTGGACTATAAACTGATTTATGATAATTTTAACATATTTGTGATGTGATGGCAAGATTTGTTGTTCTTACCGCACAGTTATAAATTGTGACGTTCAGCACGTCACATTGACGTGCTCATGTCAAGCAGGACAAGGAATGTGACGCGATTTTGCATTTTTTATTTTGCTCTCCTTTGGGTTCGGTTTGGAGATTATACCATTTCTAATTAACAAAGTATCATTCCGATTTTGAATTTCTTTGTAGGAGCGACCTCGAATCAACGCCAAATGCGCTTTTGGCATTTGTCCAAATCAACGCAGCATGCGCCAAATCAACGGTATGAATGCCTTTTGGCATTCCCCGTATGGCATGCTGCGGGTCGCGACCGGGAGGTCGCTCCTACAGAAGAGATTGTTGCATTCTTCTAACCGATTTATGAAATAATGTAATATCATTATTTAGAAATGGTATTAGGTGTAAAGTTGATGTAAGTATAATCATTATGTAATAATTATTATAACATAGATAAATTTGTTTGTCAAGTAATTTTGCAAGATTTTTCAAACTAAAGTAAATCTTGCGCTTGAGATTCAAAGGATATATAATAGGAATATGAATTTTCAAAGACACTGCAGGCGTTATCTACAGAAAATACGTCAAACACAATCCGCCCCGAATGCAACCCCCGAACTCTCTTTGCACCCGCACCTCCATGAATTCTTGGTAAATGTTACCACAGACCCAGGATGTTTTAACGAACCTAACATAACATTTACACACGAACCGAGAAGCATTGACCAGATCGGACGACCAGATTTTATCGCATCCGATGGATTGCTACCCATTGGTTATATTGAGGCGGAAGAATATGGCATAAACCTGAACAACCTGACAGGACATGCCAAGGAACAGAATGAACGTTTTAGGGAAAACCTTGATAACTTTATTCTGACCAATTTCGTTGACTTTCAACTGTGGCGGGATGGACAACTACGTGCTTATGCACATATTGAGAATGAAACCGATAATTTAGAAACACTATTAGAACTGTTTCTAACCGCTGGACATGCCCAAATTACCTCTTCAGAGCTGCTTGCAAAATACCTTGCAAGACGGACGCGCGAACTACAAACGCAGATCGCAACGACGCTCACCGATGAAGAGAGTGAGACCTATAGGATGTTCACTGCGTTTAAGGAGACGCTGCTCTCTACATTAACCCTTGACGATTTCTCGGATATGTACGCGCAGACTTTGACTTATGGATTGTTCGCCGCACGTTGCATGTTACCGAATGCAACAAATTTTTCACGGCATACTGCAGTCGGTGCACTGCCGAGATCAAACCCGTTCCTCATTCAACTCTTTTATCACGTGGCTTCGCCAAACCTTGAGGTTAACGTCACTTATATACTTGACGATATTGCGACGCTCCTCCAAAACGTTCCGACAGAGATGCTCCGTACAGCGTTTACTGCCAGAAATCCGCTTGAAGATCCAGTTATCCACTTTTACGAAACCTTTCTTGCTGAATATGACCCGCAACGACGCGTCGATCGCGGTGTCTACTACACGCCGCCACAGGTTATCTCTTACATTGTTAAATCTGTGGATAGTCTACTGAAAACAGAACTCAACAGGCCTGATGGACTTGCAGATGACGACACGCTTATCCTTGACCCTGCAACAGGCACAGGCGGATTTCTGTTGACAGTGCTTGACCATATCCGAGAATATGTTATAGCGAATTACGGTACAGCGGATTGGAATCAGTATATCAACGCGCAGCTTGTTAAACGGATTTTCGGATTTGAATTACTTGTCGCACCGTATACGATTGCACATCTGAAGTTGAGTCTGTTTCTGCAAGCACAAGGGTGGCGTGCCAATGAACGTCTCGGTATTTATCTCACGAATACTTTGGAGCAACCGGACGAAATGCAAGCCCCTTTGCCTTTTGCCGAGTTTATTTCTGATGAAGCGAACGCGGCTCTCTCTGTGAAAAGGGACGAACCTGTTCTTGTTATTCTCGGCAATCCACCCTATCAACGCGACTCCGCAAATCCAAGTCGTACAGGAAGAGAACTTACTTTTATTGGGAAACTCATTGAGGATTACAAATTCGTTAATGGAACTTTAATTAAGGGAAAAGATCAAAAACGCCCTCTTCAATCGGATTATGTGAAGTTTATTCGTTGGGCACAGTGGCGAATTGATAGAAACGGTGAAGGTGTTATCGGCTATATTGTCAACAACGGGTTTCTTGATGGACAAGTTTTCAGGGGTATGAGACAACACTTGACAAACAGTTTTAACGCCATCTATCTGCTTAACTTGCATGGTAGCATCAGAAGACAGGAAGCGGTGCCGACAGATCAAAAAGATGAAAACGTCTTTGACATTTCACAGGGAGTTTGCATCCTATTGTGTGTCAAAGAACGTGACAATCCTACACCTGCAAAGGTCTATTATGCTGATATGTGGGGAAGTAGAGAAGATAAATATAGAAAACTTTCGGAGAGCGATGTCGAATCCACGAATTGGAATGAACTATATCCAACATCACCGCTTTATCTTTTCGTACCACAAGTAACAGAACATATTGACGAATATGAGCATGGGTGGAATATTTCCGAAATCTTTGAAAAGAGTTCCACCGGTATTTTTACGTCACGCGACAAAGTTACTATCCAACATACCGAAAAAAATATCAATCAGGTTGTAAATGATTTTATTAAACTTTCCGAAGTAGAAGTAAGGCAAAAATATAATTTGAAGGATAGTAAGAATTGGGAGGTTCGAGTTGCCCAATCAGATATTCGTAATAATCCAAATATAAAAGCACACATTGCCCCTATTCGCTACCGTCCTTTTGATACCCGATTCACCTATTATACAGGTAAGTCGAAAGGATTTCATACTCATCCCGCTCCTGTGATAAGTCCGCATCTGTTTGATAAAGATAACATAGCTCTTTGCGTATGCCGCGTTATCAAAAGCCCTATATGGCAATTCGCTTTAGTAACCGACAAAATCACCGAAAAGTGTTATATCTCAAACAGAACCAGTGAATCCAGCTACGTGTTTCCACTCTACCTCTACCCAGATTCAGAGGGGTTATTAGGTTCAACAGAACGCGAACTCAATTTCAAACCTGCATTTCTCACTGCATTTTCGGAGGCGTTGGGATTACCGCAGACTTCACCGTTAAAACTGCCCGAAGGCATTGCACCAGAGGAGATTCTCGCTTATATCTATGCTGTGCTTTATAGTCCTACCTACCGTGAACGGTATTATGAATTTTTGAGATACGATTTTCCGCGTATCCCTTTACCACAGGATATTGACCAATTCCGCAATCTTGCAGCGTTGGGACAGGAATTGATTAATTGGCATCTGCTAAAAAATGTATCGCGACCAGAGGTCGCTCGGACAGAAAGAGAGGGAGTTTTGCATCGGTTTGAGGGTGAAGGGGATGGTGTTGTCTCAAAACCTCGTTATGAAGATGGTAAGGTTTGGATTAACGCCACGCAGTATTTCACGGAGGTGCCTGCGGATGTGTGGGAGTATGAGATTGGGGCGTATCAGGTGTGTGAGAAGTGGTTGAAGGATCGGCGGGGAGAGGTGTTGAGTCATGCGGAGGTGCGTCAGTATCGGTCTATTTTGGTTGCTGTTGCGGGGACGTTGCGGGTTGTGGGGGCGATTGATGGGGTGCTGTGGTAGATTGTCTGAATCGCGGTCCAAGTCTCCTTGAAACTTTACATTTAAATATGTTACCATTTGTACTAAAGAAATTCATATAATGAAAAAGTTTTGCAATAGCAGGAACAAACCTTGTAAACTACGCTGTTATGGAGGTTTTTATGGCTGAAAGACAATTATTATTTACTTTGGATTACGAACAGTTCATGAAAAATTGGGGTGAAAGTATTCTCTTGTTCCTAAAAGAGGAATTTGATAGAAGCAAAATTTCTCTTTCGCGAAGTCTGCTATTCTATACAGAAACCGAAAACTCTCATTGGTTGTTAGTAGATTTTGAGAATGAAAAGGCTTACAATATTAGAAAAGAAGATGACACAACGGTCGGAATATCAGAAGGAGCTGATTTAAAAAAACGCTCTGATTTCATGAGGGGTTCTGGTCCGATCCTTAAGCACCTACAAAACGTTATAGTTACTCACGCAGGAATAATTGATGCTTTAAAAAGGTTGAATTTCGCTGAATATAACATAGAATACTTTGAACGTTCCGATTTATCAAACCAAAAGCTGAGTTTTGAATCTGTGTATCCAGAATTACAAGATGTTTATGAAATGTTACGGGATATTTTAACCTCTTCTCGTGAGTCGCTTATTGGTTTATCAGATAATGATGTGCAACAGATTAAAAATTACGTCATACAATTTTATGATATAACCATAGATGTTGGAAATTTTGAAATTGCAGGCGAAAATTTCAGGGAGACACATGCTGCACTTGCACAAAAAATTCGTAATTTTCGTGAGACAGTGAAACAATCTTTGCTTCAAGTTGCAACATATTTGTCGTCAAGGAAAGTAGAACAACTTGAGGACCAAGTTAACGTTGCTGTTGGTGCCGTGGAGCAAAAACTCAAAAAGACAATTAGTTCCGAGAGTGATAGGTTACAAAAGATTAACGAGGAAGCACAGCAGAATGAAGAAAAAAGGCAGGAGAGTTTTGATCAGATTCATACTCAATTGAAGAACCAATTGGCGAGTGAACAGCTTACAAAATACAAAGTTATTTTTCAAAACCAAGCAAAAAAACATGGAAAAATGTCTTGGATTTGGCTTACGGGGACAGGAGTATTAGCTGTTGGGTTCGCGGTAATTTTCTGGGAATTATTGACAGATATTGGATCTGCTGCGAACCAAGTGAGTCAGTTATCTACAATTCTGTCAAATCTTTTTGTAAGAGGTTTTTATATCTCGTTAATTTTTCTTCTGCTCAACCGCACTATTAAAAATTATGCCGCCGAGAAACATTTACAGGTTATCAACACCCATCGTCAAAATGCCTTAGAGACTTTTGAAGCCTTTGCTGACGCGGCAGGGGCCGGAGATACACGTGAGCAGGTATTGCTGGCAGCGAGAAAAACTATCTTTGATACGAATCAGAGTGGGTATTTGTCAGCTAAGGCCAGCGGTTCTAATAGTGCGAGTCCAGTACTACATTTTATTAAAGAAGCGATGCCTTCCAAGTCATCTACCGGCAGTGAATAGGGGTTTGTAGTCGCGTAATTCATTGCACACCTTTGAACATATCAACGGCACACGGCGTGTGCCTACTACTTTTAAGTCGCGACCGGGAGGTCGCTCCTACAGAAAGAGGGATACAATCAATTTAGTTCATATCAGTTACGGATTTAAACACAGAATCTACTGCGCCGAAAAGCGTGGATAAATTAGCCAATGCAAAGTCTGTTCTGTTTTGCGTAAAGGTATCACCGATCAGTCGTCCAAACTGCCATAATGTTCCATCGGTGACAATACCGTACACGGGTAGGGTTGCGCCGTCGTTCACTTTTTCAGCGTTTATTTTTTGGGCGGCGACTAACTCTGCCAGACATTGCCCCCACCCCTGATCAAAGTCGTTTTTCTTTGCTTCAACAAGCAGTATCAACGGACTTCCAACAACAGTTTTGCCTAATTCAGATTTGGTAGAGATAAAATAGTCTGGCGTTCCGTTCAAGATGTCGTCGTAAGTGATGGTTTGCTTTATCCAGAGCGCGTATCGATCAGCATAGGCTTTATAACTTTCCTTCAAAACAGGAAAGATAATTGTTTCACACCGTGATGCTTCAGACGCAAAGACGTTGATATGTTCGCGTGTAAATTCAAAGTCTTGCAGGAACGACACCGAAGGCGTTGCTGGTTCAGCTTCGACGAAGTTATCTTCAGCATACTTGATCTTGAACCTTTCTTGTACCTCAGAGATTGTCTTAAAATCGCTAAACGCCATGATATTATTCTCTATTCAAGTAGGTAAGCATTCATCAATCAGAATATGCATGGGCTTGTGTGAGTAGCATCTTTTTTGCCAATTCCAACGCTTGCACAGCTTGCGTGCGGCTGACGGAAGGGAAATCTTCTAAAAATTCGTCTAAATCATCGCCTGCTTCCAAATAGTCAATGAGATTTTTGATAGGAACACGCGTATTTTTGAAAACGGGCGTACCACTCATAATCCGCGGATTGCAGGTAATGATGTCTTTAAATGCCTGCGTTGTTTGTTTATCAAAATTCATGCGTATGTTCTCCCTAAAAGTGTGATAATTTAAGGATACCACGAAACCACATTAAATGCCAACTTTTGTCCATCTTAGTCAGAAAATCGAGACCAGCGAATCGACGTTAAATCAACGGTGTGAATCGTATTTGGGAGTCGCTCCTGCAGAAGATATAGGATCAACCATATAGCCCTTGTAGCACTTCAAAATAATTAGGAAACGTCTTACTCACACACTCAGGATTGTTGATCCGAATGCCAGGCACTTTTAAGCCGATGAGGGAAAACGCCATTGCTACGCGGTGGTCGCTATAGGTATCAATCGCTGCGGGGGTGATGGGAGAAGGTGAGATTTCAAGTCCGTCTTGATGTTCAACCACAGGTACACCTAATTTTCGGAGTTCGGTCACCATCGCGTGAATTCTGTCGGTCTCTTGCCAGCGTGTATGCTCAATGTTTCGAATAGCGACTTTGCTATCGGCAAACGGGGCAAGGGCAGCGAGGGTCAACGAGGTATCCGAGATAGTTTTCATATTCACATCAATACCTTTCAACTGATGCGGTCCCCGAACAGTGATACCCGTATCGGAAACATCTATCTGACACCCCATCTGCTCTAAAACACGCACAAATTTGACATCGCCTTGTGCCGAACTTGTGGATAAATGCTTCACGGTGACACATCCACCTGTGAGTGCTGCGGCGGCGAAAAAGTAGGACGCACTGGAGGCATCTGGCTCAATGTGGTAAGCACGCGGTTGATACTGTTGTCCACCTGCAATGCGGAAATGTCGATAATCTTTGTGGATTACCTTTGCACCAAACGCTTCCATGACTGTCATCGTAATATCAATGTAGGGCATTTCACGGTTGCCAATAACCTCAATTTCCATACCGTTTTTCGCGCAGGGTGCGACGAGCATCAGTGATGTTAAAAACTGGCTGCTTTTACTGACATTAAGTTTAGTTTTTCCGCCTTCAAGTCCGTCTGCTTGAACGCTAATGGGGAGATGTCCGTTATCAAATTGTGAGCGCGCATCAACACCGAGTTGAATCAGCGCGTCAAGTAAATCTGACATAGGACGACTGCGCCGCATCGGTTCATCGCCATCAATGACAAATTTGCCGTGTCCGAGAGCGACATAACTGATAAGTGAACGTGTTGTTGTGCCTGAGTTGCCGACATAGAGGTTTGCACCCTGAACAGGGATATTTCCGCCATTTCCGTTGACATGAAAGGTGGCTTGTTCTCTATTTTCCTGAATATGGATACCGAGTTTTCGGAGAGCATTGCACATATAGTGCGTGTCATCGCTGAAAAGCGCGCCTGTTAACGTTGAGTCTCCGGGGGCGAGTGAAGCGACTAATAGCGCCCGGTTGGTAAAACTTTTAGAGCCAGGCACTTCTATCATGGCGTTGGGTGGGTTATGGAGTGGTCGTATTTCGATCATAGGGAATTTAGTTTTCGGTATTTTGGATATTTAAATTAGAAAGTCGCGATTCGGAGATCGCTCCTACAGAAATGTAAGAGGCGCAATGAATTGCGCGACTACAAACAGATAATTTGAAAATGAGAAGTTATTTTTAGCAATGGTATTAGAAAGTTGCGATTCGGAGATCGCTCCTACAGCGGGGTGCTTCATAGAGATCAAAATTATAGGAGTACTAAATGCCTCTGTTCCAATCGTTGTTGTTAGGACAAGAGACCTAATTCGGTGAGCAATTCCTTGAGTTCAGCTTTCGCGGTATCATCAAGAGGCAGCAACGGGCTTGTTGTGTGTGCCTTGCAAACGCCCAAAATCTCCAAACATGCTTTCATACCGCTTACACCTTGTCCGTAGGTATAGAGTTTGCTAAGTTTGATCATCCATTTCTGGAGTCGGTCCACCTCGTCAATATCGCGTGCTTTTGCGGCGTTGTAGAGCGCAACAGATTCTTTCGGTGCGACGTTTGCAATGGAGATAACCCCACCATCAGCACCAAATAGCAATGCTGCACCTATAATAAAATGCGAACCGATGAAGATGGAGAAGTCGTCTCGTTCACCAAGCAGTGCTAAGAGATGGAGGCTGTTTATCCAATCCCCGGAACTGTCCTTAATGCCAACGATATTATCACAATCATCTGCAAGTTGTGCGACGATATTTGGTTTAATGGCGGTTTTGGCAGTAGATGGGATATTGTAAATAAGTACCGGAAGATCGGTGCTTGCGGCGATTTCCTGATAGAATTGGATGATGTCTGTGTCATCAGTGGAGGGATAATAGTAACCGGGAGTTGCTGCAACGGCATCAACCCCAAATTGTTGTGCTATCTCAATGTTTTGTATGACGCGTTGGGTGCTTGTATCCATCACACAACAGATAATGGGCACGCGCCCAGCGATAGTTTTGGTGGCGATGTCCAACGCCCGTTCACGCTCTGCATTTGTTAACGTCGTAAACTCACCAGAGGAACCGAGCAGATAAATACCGTGAACACCGTTGTCAATCAGTCGGTTAAGCTGTTTGACAAATCCGAGTTCGTCAACGCGTTCTTTTTCATCAAGTGGTGTTACCGTCGGCGAAAAGATACCTTCATATCGGATATTCATTGTTGCCCCTTTCATATTCGATAAATTTGAGCATAGGTGCAGTTTAGCAAAGCCTGATTTAAATGTCAATATCTTCTAAAAATAGAGCCAGGGTTATTTATAGTGGATTTTAGAATTATTTTACACTTTGCATTGGTGAGGTTAGGAAACCCCGTCTACCGAGGGTATGAATAGTGATTATGGTGAAATATGGAAATAATTATACACCTCACTTGTAGGAGCGATCTCCGAATCGCGATATATTATGCAGTCGGGAATCGAAGTTCCCTCCTACAAATAATATGTCTAATTCATTGCCTTAATCTACCATAAACGTTTTTGTCATTAAAATCGGGGTTATAAACCCTTCCAACAAAAGGGGGCACAACAATTGAATGGTTCTGAATTAATTCATTGCCTTGATTTCAGCAGTATGGTATGATAGAAACATGCATCAAAACGAGCCAAGCGCTATTCAGGACGTTGAGAAACCTTCAACACTCCGTTTTTTTGTTGGTACTCTCCTCTTCGGTTCTATCCTCATCATTCTAACATGTTATTGGATTATCTCTGCAGAAAACCGTGTTGTGTGGGAACTCACAGATTTTTCAATCTTTCCCACCGTGCTTTTCACATTCTTTCTGCTTGCAGCCCTTTCACCTTTCCTAAGAAGATTATTCAAGCATGCTGCGCCAACTTCGCGTGAACTCGCGGTGACGTACATCATGGTCTCGGTTGCAACAGCGCTTGCGGGGCACGACATCGTTCGCCAATTAGTGCCGATGATAGCAAATGCGGGGTGGTTTGCTACGCCGGAAAATGAATGGGCGGACATCTTTTTCCGTTTTTTACCGACGTGGTTGACGATTACGGATCGCAAAATTCTGCAAGGCTATTTTGAAGGAGATGACACCTTTTGGCAATCTCGCTACCTGGAGGCGTGGTTCTGGCCAATTATTGCGTGGAGCTTTTTGGTGATTGTACTGATGTTTTTGATGTTATGCATCAATATCATCATCCGTAAACAGTGGATAGACCATGAAAAGTTGAGTTATCCGTTGACAACGCTCCCTATTGAACTACTTGGTAATACTTCTAATCTTTTTCGCAATAAGCTGATTTGGCTGGGTTTCGGGATTGCATTTGGTCTTGAGATTCTGGCTGGCTTGAATTACCTTTTTCCTGTGATTCCTTCGCTTACAATTAAGTATAGACTCTTCTTTGCAGATCGTCCTTGGAATGCGATGGGACGGTTGCCGGTCTATGTTTATCCATTTGCAATCGGGTTAGGCTACCTAATGCCATTGGATTTGGCACTATCTTTCTGGAGTTTTTACCTGTTCTGGGGATTGCAGCGCGTCTTTTTCACTGCGATAGGATGGACAACGGCAATCGGTTTCCAAACAGAACAACGGGCAGGGGCATGGATTGGGATAGGTCTGCTTGCACTGGTTACAAGTCGAAGAGAAATTCTAAAGGTGTTGGGAGGAGTATTTTCCTTTAGATCAAAAGATCGCTTATATCAACTTGCTGTATTTGGCTTGATATTTGGATTAGGGATTGTGTTGATATTTTGGTATTTCGCAGGATTATCGCCGTGGGTAACGCTTGGGTATTTTGGCATCTATTTGGTGTTGTGTATCGGTATGACCCGCATGCGTGCAGAACTTGGCCCTCCGACTCACGAGTTACACGGGGTTCATCCGGACCGAATTATGCTGCTATTTTTGGGGAGTCGTCCATTGGGCGCACAGAATTTGACAAACACAACCTTATTATCATGGCTTGCCTACGGGTATCGGTGTCATCCGATGCCGCATCAATTGGAAGCGTTTAAAATTGGCAGACACTTCCGTCTGCGTGAGAATCGGTTGGTTATTGCCTTGATAGTAGCATCAATTGTGGGAGCAGTGATTTCCATTGTTGGACATGTGGCACTTTACTACGAATTTCGGTTTGCTCGCTGGGGAGTCGGTGAGTTTAACCGCCTGCAAAACTGGATTACCGCACCGCGTGCGCCGAATCTCCTCGCTATCCAACACATGGGGTTTGGCTTCCTGTTAACCGGTGTGTTAACGATTCTCAAACGGCAATTTTTGTGGTGGCCGTTTTATCCCGTGGGATATGCTGTAGGAAACGGTTGGGCAATCGGATGGATGTGGTTTTCAATTTTTTTAGGGTGGCTCTTCAAAAGACTACTTTTTACAGGGGGTGGTGTGCGCGCTTACCGCAGAGCGTTGCCCTTGTTTTTAGGACTTATCTTTGGTCAGTTCCTTGCAGGAAGCCTGTGGAGTTTGTTAGGCGTGCTGTTTAACAAGAATATGTACACCCTTTTTCCATGAGATCTTAAAAATCTTCCAACGCCTCTGCTTCAGACGCGTATACACCGATGCTTTGTGTTAATCCGATGGTATTAAAAATAGTCCTCACCTGCATTGCCGGATGCGCAATACGCAGCGTTTGTCCTTTATCCCGTGTCTTCCAAAGCAATTTGATAATTGTGCCAAATCCGCTACTCGTGATGAAACTTTGCCGATCAAAGTTGAGCAAAAGTTTTGTTGCCTCCTGCACTCCATTGTCAGCATACGCATCATTAATAGCCTCTTCAGATTCGTTTGTTAAATACCCGGTAATGTCAAATATTGCAACGTCGCCTTCATGTCGGATAGAGACCTGTGGTTGTGCTCTCACATTTTCCTCCTCAAGAATTAAAATCCTAAAATCGTAAAATAACGTGAGCTGGACATAAGTAATTTAGGGAATCGGTGCGTTTAGGAAACCGTACCTACCACGGTTATATGAATGAAATACTAAACATTAAGAACTTCATAATTCTCACAGCGAACTCACGTTAAAAATAGAATCATCAATCTTCAGTGAAAGTGCGTTGGAGCGGTGTATGTTCTTGTTGCTCACGCACTATAGTTCCGTTGTCAAGATGGAGCCAAGTTTCAAATTGACGTTCACCTTCCCGTAATTGAATTACTCTTGCCCCGCGTGGAAACCCATCTCTTCCATAGGTATTATAGCCGGTGGTTCTACCGTAGCAGAGGCGAATTCCGTGCAAATCTCCCCAGAAATCGTTTATATGTTCGTGCCCAACAAACGTCCCCATAACATCTCCTGCTTCGTGTAGAGCAGCAAAAAACCCTGTATTGATTCGCGGCGCGCAAACATCCTCATATTTTACACCGTAACAGGTGTGAAAATCCCAAACTTCATGATATTCAGGAATTGGGATATGGAAAAAGGCGAGGGCAGGAAGCGGGTGTTCTGCCGGGGCAGTGTATCTCGCGGATTCACTGAGAAACCATTCTATTTGGCCGCGCCTGATCCAATCGTAACCACCGATATCTGTAGGGGCATAACTACCGGAATCAACAAAATAGAGCAGCGCGGCTGGATTTGTTTTATCTGATTTTTCAATTGTTAAGACATAATTTCCAACTCCGGGAATATCTTCTGGACCAGGTTCCGCAAGCGACAAGTCACTTTCCTGCATGACTTCCATCAATTCGTGGCGATTTGCTGTGCCTTCGTCATCATGATTGCCGAAAACTGCTGCCCAAGGAAAACCGCACCGTTCTAAAATCTCTACGATTTGTCGCATGGATTCTGCAGCGTTATCACAACCGCCACCAGACAAAATATCGCCAGTTAGCACAATTAAATCAGGTGATTCTGCTTGTGCCACTTTTTCCATCAAAGCTGCAGATTTCTGGTCAACAGGTTCACCGTTTTGCCAATGAATATCAGTAAACTGGACAATCTTAAAATCGCCATTCTCACGAAACTTTAGTTTAAATTTCATTCTCTATTATTTTCCTCCCGTGTAACTATAAACATAATTCCGAAAAATTGCAAGTAAATTCAAGGTTTTATTTTTAAAATTTAAGAATCTTTGACTCAAAATATTTCGTTCTGCTCCGCGGTTTTTTATAGAGACGTGTAACCTGAAAAGGGTGGCAAAACCAAGTCAAAAGGAGGTATTACCAAAAAAATCAACGAATTTACAACTAAAATAATTGATTGATACAATCTGATTAAAGGGAAATATCAATGTCAAATATTATCCGAAAAATGGTAACAAATACAAAAAAGAAGCGTTAATTTTTTCAATCAAAACAACGAGTTGTTTTATAATTATTTGAAGTTGTGCAATATGATTGAATTTTTAAACACCGATCCTAATCTTTGGTGTAGTTGACAAGGGAAAATCTAAGGTTTCCAAAAGAGTGGTAACTTTATAGATTAGGGGAATTAATTATGCAAAAAGCACTGCTTATAATCTGTGTCTATTTCATTGTGTTTGTGTTTCTGGGGGTCTTATGGTATTATCCAGTGATGCCATTTCTCTTTTATAACACACTCGCAGATTCTGAAATGCAGCAACGGATGGAAAATGATTTGATTGATTTCTATGGTATTGTTAATGAGATGCACCAACTTGTACGCGAAGGGACATCGCTCACTGGACGAGAAAAAATTGTTTTCGTTCTCACACCCCTGGGTGAGTATGGATTTGTAATATGGCCCGTTTTTGGGCTGTTATGGGGCATGTGGCGTGGGATGTTTCATTTGCTTAGATTGCGAAAATTAGATCCTGTCTCTTCCACTTAACAATTCAATAGTTTTGAAAACCTTAAAACAGGCGTTATCCTTAGGACACGCCTGTTTTATTTTAAAAGTTCAAGGTTTTCTTGCCTTCCCTAATATGCAGTGGTATAATTAAGGTAAGTATCCAATGAGTGAATCCGTTTATGGAGCCGTGGATACTAAGATTTTACATTTGATTCAAAGCGATCCGTGCAATATATGGCAAGGATTAGAATTAACCCTACATTTCTGAATTGTAGGAGGGAACTCCGATTCCCGACTGCTCCTGAGCTCGGTCGCGATTCGGAGATCGTTCCTACAGAGGAAATGTAGCATTATTTCTATAATCCACTATAATTACTGTCCCATGAATACTTTTGATACTCACACAAGGATTCTCTCAAATGAAAAAGTAGCGGAAGATCATTATTTGTTGCGTTGTGAGTGTTCTGAGATTGCACAGTATGCAGAGTCGGGACAATTTATTCATGTTCTGATTTCGCACGGTGCGGGACTTTTACTTCGTCGCCCGTTCACGATCTATACGGTTGACGGACCTGAAATTACGATGCTCTATCAGATTATCGGTGAGGGAACACAGCAGTTATCAGAGATGCCGAAGGGGACATCTTTACATGTATTGGGACCGCTCGGAAATACTTTTGACATTGAGAACGCACCCGAACCGGCAATTTTAGTTGGTGGAGGTGCGGGTATAGCGTCTTTGATGCTACTTGCAATTGCATTGCGTGATCGTGGTATACAAACGTTTGGATTAGTAGGCGCGCAAAATCAAGGGCGACTGTTGAGCGTTGATGATTTAGAAGCAATAGGTGTTGCAGTGCATATCGCTACCGATGATGGAAGTGTAGGACATCACGGGTTTGTTACAGATATTCTAACAGATATGCTTAATAAAAATAGTTTGAATCGCCCAACAATTTATGCCTGCGGACCACACGGTATGCTCGCCGCCGTTACAAAAATCACAACAGAATTTGAAGTTCCTACACAGGTTGCTATGGAAAATCGCATGGGGTGTGCAATGGGTGTATGTCTTGGCTGTGTTTGTCCTGTCCGAATAGGTGGGAATCGGATTGAATATCAACGCGTTTGCACTGAAGGCCCTGTTTTTAATGCTAAAGATATTGCGTGGGAAATTTAAAAGCAGAAATGGAATCTACATTCTATCACAAATTAACAGCGACAAGTCTTGACGGAGAACTGCTCTCAGATTCTTGTTGTGAAAAGATATTATCCGCCTCGGAAGTAGAATTGCTTCCGTTGTTAGATGCTGCGTATCAGGTTCGCAAAACATATTTTCAAAACACAGTCCAACTGCATATTCTCAATAACGCACAGAACGGCAATTGTCCAGAGGATTGCCACTACTGTGTGCAAGCAAAAACTGCAACGACAGATATTGACACCTATTCTTTAAAACCGGAGTCTGAGATTCTCGCTGAAGCGGAACGCGCCTATCAGTCTGGCGCGTATCGCTACTGTATGGTGATGAGTGGGCGAGGACCAAGTCCTAAACGTGTCACGCAACTCGCGCAATTAATCCAAACGGTGAAATCACGGTACCCGATTGAGGTGTGTTTATCTGTGGGATTGATTGATGAATCCGCTGCGCGCACATTAAAAGAGGCGGGACTGGACAGATTAAACCACAATCTTAACACTTCAGAATCACACTATCCAAAAATATGTAGCACACATACCTATCAGGATAGAATGGATACGCTACGTGCTGCACAGGCTGCTGGACTTGCATGCTGCTCAGGCGTGATTGTTGGAATGGGTGAAGAAAATAGCGATTTAATTAGGGTCGCCAAGGATCTCCGTAGGTTAGAAGTAGCCTCAATTCCTGTTAATTTTTTCTTGACGATTGATGGTACGCAGTTATCGGTATCAGTTACGACACATCAGCGTGTGCCTACTACTTTAACACCGGATTACTGTCTGCGCGTGTTATGTCTTTATCGGCTCCTAAATCCAAGTGCAGAAATACGGGTAGCGGCAGGTAGGGAATACCACTTACGAGGCATGGAGGTGATGTCGTTGTATCCGGCAAATTCAATGTTTCTGGAAGGGTATCTTAATGCAACGGGGAAAGAAACTTCGCGCACGCTGCAGATGATACAAGATGCGGGATTTACCGTTGAAACAAATGGAGAAATCGGAGAACAGCTACAAACTGAACAAGGAGGGGTGCTCCTTAAAGAGTTGGAAGTGCTTCGTCCACGAATGGAATCCAATACATAGTGTAAGAGGTCGGTTGTATTGGAAAGATACCTAATAGCAGTCGCAGTTTTTCTCCTTAAGATTCAATGGGAGTTGAAGGGACTGTGGTGCGGTTGCAACAACTCCGCCATTGGCTTTGATTTTTTCAAAGTCAATACGTCTCATATCTTCTGGTATCACAAAGAACGACTTCAACGTTTCCCAATCTCTGTCAACAATTGTAACGAGCTCACCAAGATAAAAACTTACCCAAATATCCTTGATTTTTGAGTTTGCCGATTCTTGTGCTAATTTCCGTTGTGTGATTTCCACATATTGCGGGTCAATATCTATACCAATAACGTTTCTTCCTAATCTTGCGGATGCAACGGCTGTTGTGCCAGTTCCCATAAACGGGTCAAGGATCACGTCTCCTTCGTCTGTACTCATTAAAATAAGACGTTCTAATAGATGTACTGGTAGTTGACACGGGTGTGGGTCTCTATGTTTATTATGGCGAATACGGTGTATATCCGACCAAATATCGGAAACGAGTGGCCCAAAAGGGTGTAAAATCTTCTTTTTTCCACCGTAGTCTTTCAGCAAGTATCCACATTTCCGACACCGCTTATGTGGGTAGCGGATTTCGTAAAACTTATTCTCTTGTTGATTCTTTGCGTAAAATAAGATTCCGTAGTGTGAGGGTTGCAAGGTCTTGCCCATAGGTGCTGTTGGCGCGTCCCATGCGATCCAGTGCCGAAAATCTGCAACTTCGTTCAGGAACTCAGCATAGTAGGTAAGCCACTTCGGGATGTTGTGAAGAAAAATGGACCCACTCGGTTTTGTTATTCTCACCATCTCAAGGATCCATTGTTTGCACCAACTCAAATAATCGTCTGTATCCTTCTCGTCTTTGTAAGTTCCGTAATTCTTTTTGAGATTAAAGGGCGGATCGGCAAATGTAACATCAATACTGTCAGAAGGAATTTGCTGCATTACCTCTATACAATCACCGTGAATAATTTTGTTGAGAAATTTTTCCATGCGACACCTCAAATAATTCATATATGGTATTAAGGTAGTATTATTTTAAAACGGTAATTAATAATTCCTTAAAACGCATTAGTTCCTCATTTTTGAAAGTAAAAACTTCTTCGTACGCGTTAACCATCCTTCGCAAATCTCTTTTGCGAACATACCAACCGATACCATCAACAAATCCCCAAAAATGTGCACCTGGATAATGTTGTTTTATAAGTGACTTCATGGATATCTCAGTTTTCGACTTGTCACCTTGTCCAGAAGACGTTGTCGTCTGGTATGAGGACTCTATAATTATTAATGGGTTATCCTGACCGGGTATTATAAAATCCATTGTACGTTTTTCATCGTTAGATAGTTCTTTTAGTTTTTCAAGATCTCCGTTTTCAAACATGATGCCCATTTCGTTTAAAAGATCTTGTATGACAATTTCAGGGTTATTTTGGCTTTTTCCTGAGTAAGACCCTTTCTCTTTATAACGAATCAACGTATCAATCATTGCTTCAACTTCAAAATTAAGTTTAGAAAGACTCAATTTTTTAAGTTCAAAAAGGGGAAGGGTTTTTGAGAGCATAGGATTTGTTGAACCTTTGTAGAACAGATTGACGATGCCTTTTCTAAAATGAGCGCATTCTTGGATTTTCCTTTTGATTTTTGTATCGGACCATTCCGTTATGTCCGAATGGTCCGACTCTACTTCGTCTATCCAATGGTCTCTGTAGGATAAGTTTATAAGTTCCTGATCATCAATAATTCGGATTAGAGTGATTAACCGTTTAAGGGATTCGTTAGAAAATCCTGTGAGTGCTAACAAAGCCTTTAATCCGTTTTCGTTTTCCAAAATTAGGTCACTAATCAGATTTTCTGTTAGGCCGTGGTTTTGAATCTGATTTCTCAGGACAAGCAAGGTTTCTTTTAGAACAGTAATATGCGCTTCGTATTCCTCCTCAAACACTCTATCCTGAAACCAGAAAGTATTTTGTGTTAAAACGGTATTGACTTTCTCATCAATGGTCCTTGCCATTTTATTCTCCTTATTCTAAAAGCTAAGAATCAGTTTTTCCATTTCAACTTTATTGCTGGCATTATCAATGTCAATACCAACAAGTCTACCGTCAGTATCATAATCAAGAAGGACACCTTCCGAAATTTCGTGGATCTCTACGCTGGGTTGCTCGGATAAGTTGATATATAGTGAGTTGTTTTCTGGGTAGTAGAGTTTCATCGCTTAAATCCTTGAACATCACCCAATCTGCTTTAAACCACCCATATACGGTTGCAACACTGCAGGCACACGCACAGTCCCATCCGAATTCTGATATGTTTCAAGAAGTGCTATGACGACACGCGGTAGCGCAGTTCCAGACGCATTGAGCGTATGAATAAACTCTGGTTTGGCACCGGGTTCTGGACGGTATCGGATATTTGCCCGGCGTGCTTGGAACGCTTCAAAGTTACTACAAGAGGAAACCTCTAAAAACTTTTCTCCTGCTGGCGCCCAAACTTCAATATCGTAGCATTTCGCGGCGGCAAAGGAGAGTTCCACCGTGCAATGCTGCACTACACGATACGGCAAACCGAGTGCCTGCAAAACACTCTCCGCATTTTCTAAAAGTGATTCGTGTTCTGCATAAGACGTTTCGGGTGTGGTGAACTTCACCATCTCTACCTTATCAAATTGATGGATGCGCTGTAAGCCGCGTGTATCTTTGCCATACGCGCCTGCTTCTCGACGGAAACAGGGTGTGTAAGCAGTGTAATAAATAGGTAAATCTTCGGCAGATAATATCTCATCTGCGAAGAGGTTGGTTACAGGCACTTCAGCGGTCGGAATAAGAAACAGATCGCTATCTGGATTTTCTTCGTCTCTGTCGCACCGATACATATCCGCTTCTAATTTAGGGATTTGACCTGTCCCTGTCATTGCGGGACGGTTCACGAGGAATGGAGGCGAAATTTCGGTGTAGCCGTGTTGGGTCGTGTGTAAATCAAGCATAAACTGGATCAAAGCACGTTCCAATCTTGCTCCCAAGCCTTTAAAAACGACGAAGTTACTACCTGCGACCTTCGTACCGCGTTGAAAATCAACAATATCTAATGCTTCCGCTATCTCCCAATGCGGTTTCAGTTCAAAGTCAAAACTCGGTATCTTACCCCATGTCTTGATTTCAATGTTATCCGCCTCACCTGTGCCAAAAGGTGTACTTACTTCTGGCATATTTGGAATCGTCAAACAGATAGTATCTATTTCAGCCTTAAGATCGTTAGCCTCTGCGTTACGCTCCTTGATTTCTTGGGAGAGTTTCCGCATCTCCGCAATCGTTTCTGTAGCGTCCTGCTTTTCCTTTTTCAATTGTGCTATTTGTTGTGAAACCTGATTTTGATGTGCCTGCAAAGTTTGTGTGTGCGTCAAGTTTTCACGCCAACGCGTATCTAATTCAATCAGTTTATCTAAGTCTGCTTCAGTCTGGCGCTCTGCTAACATCTTGCGCACAGCTTCAATATTTTCGCGAATAAATTTGAGGTCAAGCACTGCGGTTCTGCTCCTCTATTGTAAGTGTTAGTATGCAAATTTTAGATGTGAAATTCGTAGTGTGTGATGTAACGAAGAAACCACAGCATTGTTTGGCACAACCTGTGGCTAATTCTTTGAATGTAAACGGGCCCGACGGGACTTGAACCCGCGACCTCCTGCGTGACAGGCAGGCGCGCTAAACCATCTGCGCCACGAGCCCATAAAATACCTCTAACAAGTAGGCGGGACAGGACTTGAACCTGTGACCTACAGCTTGTAAGGCTGTCGCTCTAGCCACCTGAGCTACCCGCCCAAAATGAGATTGCTTTAGCATCCCATCTCAAGGATGTTATTAAGTATAACACGTAGGCTGCTGTTTGTCAAGAAAATTACATCTTATTTGGAAAACTTTGCGAAATTCGCATAATTTTTATTCTACCATAAGTTTTTTAAATAGATTCAGATTATTATAGTGAACTTTAGAATTAACAGGACATTTTGAGGTGTGAATCAACGCTGAATCATGCAGAATACGCGCATGGTATTCTGCATGATTCAGCGGGAGGGAACTCCGATTCCCAACCATCAGTGAGTTTCGTCGCGATTCGGAGATCGCTCCTACAGAAAATGTGTCTCTTTAATTTCAAAGTTCACCATATAACGACTTGTGTTAATTTACGTGATAGTTTTGTTGTTTTTCACAACTTTTCATATTTTGTAGGAGCGATCTCCGAATCGCGACTCGTTTGTCGTCGGGAATCCAAATCAAGAAATCAACGGTATGAAGCGAATACGCCAAATCAACGGTATGAATGCCGTTTAGGCATTCCCCGTATGGTATTCGCATGATTTAGTCATTCCCGGGTATGAATCATGCAGTATGCCAACAGTGCATGCTGCCAAAGGCATTCCCCTGAGTTCCCTCCTACCCTTGAGGTCGTCAGGTATCTGAAAAGTTACGGAATTCAACTCAAACGAGGCGAACATGTGAAATATAAACATACCAAATGTCAACTAGCACAACGCGTTATTATAGAAGACTATTGACCGACAATCATTTTTAGTAACGAAAGCCACAAATTTTTCGTTTTATGTCATGCACAATACCAAAGAATTTAAAAAGAAAGATTATATTTCTGCATATTATAGTGAGTTTGCGGACAACGCCATAATAAAACATGCGGAGGAGTGAAATTAATGAAACCGTGTTTTGTCTGGACGGTAATTCTATTGTTGGCAGTCATATCTTCAGGCTGCACTACCATGCCGACTTATAATGAGTTAGCGGATCGGCATTACGACTATACAAGCGGAGAAAAAAACGCGACCCTTGATGAATGGCATGGGTTAATTTCGGAATTCGAGAACGTTGTTCGCACGGATGCAGAAAGTGAATCAGCGGATGATACACAATATGCTATCGCTTCTTGCTGGGTGTGGTGCATTAAAGCAGGCGATTCAGAAGCACCGCAACGCGCCATTGCAGCATTTCGTAGATTGATTTACACCTATCCCGATTCGGAGCATTTGCCCCAGGCACACTACTGGATAGCCCGCTGCTATACGCTGATAGGCGATTCCGCCCGTGCAGCACATCATTACCAGATTGTTACAAACCGATATGCGGATAAAGATATAGCAGCAGAAGCACAGTTGGCGTTGGGGCGCACTTATGCAGAGCATGGATACAAAACACGTGCTGAAACGCTTTATGTTGAGATCGTTGAGTCTGCAACGCAAAAAGAGATAATAGCCACCGCATCTGACGAGCTTAGAAAACTGAAAACACCACAGAAACCTGTAACAATACCTGATAAAACCTCTACTCAATCGAAAGTCGCACCGCAACTGCAAATAAAACCGAAACCTCCTGCCGCTGAACCAGAGGCGTTAACGCCTGGCTCTCTTACCCGTGAATTCGGATTAACCGCTAAGACGATTGTGATAGATGCTGGACACGGAGGCAAAGACCCAGGAGGGGGTAGGGGGGATCTCATTGAGAAACCTATTGTGCTTAGTCTCTCAAAGAAAATCGGTGCGATTTTAACGGCAAAAGGCTACACTGTTTTGCTAACACGGGAGACCGACCGTTTTATTTCGTTAAAGGAACGCACGGCATTTGCGACGAGACACAAGGCAGACCTATTTTTGAGTATTCATGCAAATGCGAGCGAAAATCCACAAGCCAATGGGATCGAAACCTACTATTTGGATGTAAAGAGTACTGATAAAAACGCTGAAATCATTGCAGCACGAGAAAATGCAAACTCTGGGTATAGTATCCGAGAATTGGAGTCGCTTTTAAAAGGATTGATAGTAGAGAGTAAAAGTAAGGATAGCCGTCGGTTGGCAAAATATGTGCAGCAGGAATTAGTTGCATCAACAGGCGCTGCAGATCGTGGTGTTAAACACGCACGTTTTGTTGTGCTTATCGGTACAAGTGTTCCCGCTATTCTCGTTGAAACAGGGTTTGTGACGAATCCCACAGAAGGAAGGAAACTCACATCGGATGCTTATCAACAGCAATTAGCGGCTGCTATCGTACAAGGTATTGAAAAGTTTTTAGGAAGTGCCGCACAAATCAGCCAAGATAATTCTAATCAACCTAATAAGTATGTCGCAAGGACAGAACGTTAGGCAGTACATAGGCATACGAAACCGGCAAACCATATTGCTGAGGGAACCGGTTATGTTTTTTGAGGTCTTTCAACGGGAAAGGTTATGGTTCAAAACCTTTTCCACGCATATTATATTTATTCTCGTCTGCTGGAGTGGCGCGTTAACTGACACTGCTGCACAACAAGCAGATATTGCCATCCTATTACCATCAATAGAGTCTGGTGTAGCAGAAGGTGATGTGAACTATGCACGTTCTGTCAGTAGGCGTTTTGTTCGCATGCTGAAAAGCATCGGTTTTTCTGTAGACCAATTGGAGGAGGTGTCCGCTGCGAATGCTCCTCGCTTACAGGACACATCTTCCAATCCGTATCGGTTGATAATCTTACCGCTTAATCCCAAAATTACACTAAAAACAACTAATCTTCTGCAGGGTTATGTCGCTCGTGGAGGGAAACTTTTTGTTACCTATAACCTTGCAGATGAGGTGGCATCGCTTCTGAAATTGCGTAGTATAAAATGGCTACGCCAAGAGTCCTCTGGTCAGTTCGCTTCCATTCAATTTGATGCACCTGAAGTATTAGGAATGCCGAAATCTGTGAGGCAGGCATCGTGGAATATTACGGTGGTAGAATCTACCGACCCACAAACAAAAATTATCGGACACTGGCACAATGCAGAGGGCAAACCCACTGGATATCCAGCGTTTTTTATGGGTGAAGCAGGTGTGTTTTTCAGCCACGTCTTCCTTCCTGACGATATCCGCACCAAAACTCAACTTCTCGCAGCTCTTCTCGGACATCTTGTGCCTGAATTTCAGCATGCAATTGCGAAACGCGAATTAGAAGCCATGACAACCTTTGGACACATCAATAGTCTTGACATCTTAACGAAGTTTGTAGGGTATGGTGGGGTTTCTGAAGCGAAACAAGCGTTACATTCGGGAAAAACTTTGACGACTGAAGCGCGCACAGAATATGCACGTAAAGATTATTACAAGGCAATGACTGCAGCACGTGAGAGTCAAGATGCGTTATCAAAGGCATATTTTTTGTCGCACCTGAGCGATAAAACAGAAGGGCGCGCAGTTTGGAATCATTCAGGTCTTGGCGCGTATCCCGGGGACTGGGAACGTTCAGTGAAAGAGTTAGCTGCCTCTGGTATCAACATGATTTTGCCAAATATGGCATGGGGTGGTTTAGCGCATTATGATAGTAACGTGTTGCCCCAGAGTGCGAAATTTACAAAATACGGTGACCAAATTGCGCAATGTGTTGAAGCAGCACATAAACACAAGTTGGAAGTCCATGTATGGAAGATTACCTGGAACTTGGAGGGCGCACCGAAAGCGTTTGCAGATAAAATGCGGGAGGACGGACGCACCCAAGTTTCAGCAACAGGCGACCCGATCAATTGGCTTTGTCCGTCGAATCCAGAAAACGTACTATTAGAATTAAATGCTGTCACAGAAATTGTGCGGAACTACAATGTTGACGGTATCCATCTTGATTATATCCGTTATCCGGGAAGCCGAGCTTGCTATTGTGATGAGTGCCATAAAAGATTCATGCTTGCGACGCGACAACATATTCAGGAATGGCCTGCATCTGTGTTACCAAGAACGGGACAACACGCGAAAGCATATATTGAATGGCGTGCGCAACAGATAACCCGTTTAGTGCGTTTGATCCATAAACGCACACGTGAGATAAAACCTGATATAAAGGTTTCAACTGCAGTTTTCGGTGCTTATCCTGACTGTGTAACATCTATCGGACAAGATTGGATTGCGTGGGCAAAAGCTGGGTATGTTGACTTCGTTTGCCCGATGAACTATACTGAAGACACAAAATTTTTCACCGACCTGTTAGAAAAGCAGCTTGCCCTCATGCCCAAAGGGGTGGCGATTTATCCGGGTATCGGTGCTACTGCCTCTAATTCTCTCCTTACCCCAGATGCTGTGATTGGACAGATTCATCTTGCACGTTTTTTAGGTGCTTCTGGCTGGACAATTTTTGACTATACTGTCAATATCTCAGGGACCATCCTTCCTGCAATTCAAATGGGTGTCGGTAAGCGAAAAGCCGAACCCGTACATTGAGATAATTGGCTGTTGGCTATCGGTTATCAGCAATCAGTTTTCTATTTCATTGTATGGGCAAACTTTTGCCAAAATTTGCTTGAATATTGCAGAGAATTTGTGTAAACTGAAAGGCAGATAAAAAGAAAATAATACCATTTCTAAAATATAATGTATCATTTTCGGTGGAGATTCTGTAGGAACGACCTCCCGGTCGCGACCGGGAGGTCGCTCCTACAGAGGATATCTTCTAATTATATTCAATCCAATAAATTTCCGTAATGGAATGTTATTTATTAAAATTGGTATAAGAATTAGATGAATCGTAATAAAGATCAATTTAAAATTGTTTATGATCGTGACGCTGATGTTTTATATGTGACACGAGGGCAACCCGAACACACTGACTACGTTGAATATGCGGATGATTTTATTCTGCGGTTTCACCCAGACACGAAACAACTCGTCGGATTCACGCTTGTTGATTTTTCACAGCATTTCGCCAAGAATGAGTCGGACATTGCGCTGCCCTTCGGGGTTGATTTCCACATGCATAGTGAATATACCCATTAAAAACATAGACTATTAGTAAAAGGAGACTATTGTAGTATGGCTCAAAAACCGAATATCTTATTTCTTCAGAGCGATGAACACAGCCCTCATGCGATGGGGTATGAAGGCTATGATATTGTGCAAACGCCGCGTCTTGATCGGCTTGCACAATCGGGAAACTACTTTAATGCGGCATACTGCCAATTTCCGCTTTGCACACCCTCACGGATGTGTATGCTAACAGGGAAATACGCGCATCGTTGCTCCGCGTGGAATAATGGTTCAATTTTGTATCCTGAACATCTCACCATGCCTGCACATTTTGCAGAACACGGCTACGCGACCGCGCTCGTAGGTAAAATGCACTTTGGTGGAAAAGAACAGCACAACGGATTCCAATCGCGTCCGTACGGTGATCTGCGTGGGCGTGCCGGACATCAACGTGATCCGCTGCGGGGCAACAAGAATCGCACAAAGGATGCTGGGGTGACAGAAATTCCATCGAGTCTCCTGCAGGAACGGGTGGTTAACGAAGAAACGATAGAATACTTAAGGTCTCAACCTGCTGACCAGCCGTGGTTTTTGCTTGCAAGTTATAGTCGACCTCATTTTCCGCTTACCGCGCCAAAACGACTTCTTGACAAATACTACCCCGATAATGTGGATATGCCCAATATACCACCGGGACACTTGGAGGATACTCACCGATTTGCCAAGGGATTACGAAAGAATTTCAATACAGCAGCTATTACAGAGGAAGAAACGCGCAAAGCCCGCGCGGCTTACTATGCGTGCTGCGAATTTCTTGATGAATGTATTGACGATTTGTTAACGATTTTGGAACGCGACTGCCTGTTAGAGAACACAATTATCGTTTATACCACTGACCACGGTGAGATGGCTGGTGAGCATGGACAATGGTGGAAATCCAGTTATTATGAAGCTGCAGCAAGAGTTCCGCTCATTATATACGATACACGGTCAGAAGATACACACGGTAAACGTGTTGACGTTCCTGTGGAATTAAACGATCTTTTCCCAACGCTATGTGCAAGAGCAGGTATACCGATACCCGATGACCTGGACGGTTCAGACTTATCAAATCTGATGACTGGAAATTCGGATGGTTGGCGAAACACCGCAATTAGTGAATACTGGGCAAACCAGACCACAGGACCGATGCGGATGTTGCGCACACCCCGCTATAAATATGTCGCTTTTCCCGAAGATGAATCTATCTTGTTTGATTTGGAAAATGATTTTGACGAGTTTGAAAATCTTGCTGGAAAACCTGAACATCGTGAAGTAGAAACATCCCTACATGAACAACTCATGGGAGGATTCTCTTGGAAAGCTGTCCAGCAAAAGAAAGATGATGATAAAGAACGTAGCAAAGATTGGACAGCACCTTGGGGTGGCGGCACTCCGAATCAGTATACGTTACCTGATGGCAGAATAGTAGACGCAGAACTCTGCCTCTATAATCCGGTACTCCGTGATGAGATTGATGAAAATTAGCAAGGTTTGTAGGTGATCAGTATGTAGAGCGACGAGGGATATGTCTACTCGCATCTGCTGTTAGGTTCAATCCCAATAAACGTTCTGAACTATGGTAGAGATTAGAATTAACGCTACATTCCTGAACAGTAGGAGGGAACTCCGATTCCCGGCTACAACGGGTCGCGATTCGGAGATCGCTCCTACAGGGCAATGTAGAATTATTTCTATAATCGACTATAATGTCGTATGAAATGAAAACTTCATATATGCCTCGCCGCCCAAAAATACGATTCTCTGCTATCCTTGTCGGGCTGCTTTTGGTAGGGGGAATGTGTGCAATCACCCCTTACAATAACTATTTTTTAGAGAATTCAAGGATTGCGGGTAATCACCTACCTGTTGGCTCAATCTTTGGGCTGCTCCTGCTTGTTTTTATCGTCAATCTTCCGCTACGTTTTTTGACACGAAGCAGCCGCTTTTCATTTTCCGCCCTTGAATTAACAGTCATCTGGATGATGCTGATTGTTGCAGTCGGCATTCCTTCAATGGGACTGCTGCAGTTTTTGTTGCCTTGTCTCGTCGCGCTGCGTTATTTCACAACTCCTGAAAACGATTGGGCAGAGACTCTCCAACCACACATCCCAGAGTGGTTAATAGTCACAGACGCACAAGCCGTGACAGATTTCTATGAAGGCCTTTCACCGGGTGGTAGCGTTCCGTGGTCGCCTTGGATCAAGCCATTGCTTATCTGGGGACTTTTTGTCCTTGTTTTTTATTTCACAACGGTCTGTCTTTCCACAATCCTCCGCAAGCAGTGGATAGAGCGTGAGCGGTTTTCATTTCCTTTAGTCCAGATTCCGGTTCAATTGGCAGCCGAACCCGAACGCGGAACACTCCTTAACGCCTTTTTCAAAAACAAATTATTATGGGTGGGCATGGCTTTGCCGGTACTAATACATTTTCTTAACGGACTGCACGCCCATTTTCCAACCGTTCCTGAAATCCCACTGATTTACAACATCCATCGCGCCTTTACAGAGAAACCGTGGCACACGCTTGGAATGTGGCCCGCAATGAACATTGCTATTTATTTTTCAGTTATCGGCGTGGCTGCGTTACTAACGCTTGAGGTGTCCTTTAGTCTATGGTTTTTCTTCCTCTTTTTCAAACTGCAATACATTATTATGAATGCAACTGGTTTCGGAATTGGTCCGTGGTTGAGTTGTAGCCGTCAAGTAATGGGAGGTTATCTTATCTTTGTGCCTGCGGTTTTCTGGGGTGGACGGGAACATATCGCATCAATTTTTAGGAAAACGTTCGGATTGCGTAGCAAACAAACGAGTATAGACGGGAATAGACGGATAATAGACGATTCTGATGAACCGCTGCCATATCGCTTGGCATTGCTCGGATTTCTACTCGGTTTTGTTACCCTTGTTGTGTTCTTTGTGATTGCTGGCATAACCACTTGGGTGGCGGTGGTCACACTGCTCTCAATCTTTGTCACTTCTGTCGTGTTATCATGGATGGTGGTAAACGGTGGACTACTACTTGTGCAAGCCCCTTTCTTCCCATCAGATTACATCAATTTCACGCTTGGTACGGGGGTAATAGGGCAAAAAAGTCTGGCTGTTCTCAGTTTTCAGCGTACTTTTCTGCGGGATTGGGGAGAATTCATGATGCCGAACTTCTTGCACAGTTTCAAGGCTGCCGATGAAGTTCAACTTGCCCGCCGTCGAATCGTTCCAATACTCGGTATCTCACTCGTTGTTGCTATCCTCGTTTCCGTTTACGCATGGTTGACGCTTGTTTACGACAAAGGCGCGCTGTTTTTACAAGGCGGTTCCTTTGTCGGTGCCCCACGCGGCTATTTCAACAAGATGAACAGACTCATTCAATTTCCTGCTGAAACAAATTGGCTTGAAGTCTATAGTATGATTTCAGGTGCGGGTTTCACTGGCTTCATGCTCTGGATGCGTCAAAGTTTTGTGTGGTGGTCATTGCATCCGATCGGATACCTATTAGGTGCGACTTATCCAGCATTTCATCTATGGTCTTCTATTTTCGTAGGATGGATGATAAAATACGTTACGCTTAAGTTCGGTGGTCCAATGACCTATCGGCGGATCCGTCCAATCGCTTTCGGCTTAATTTTTGGTGAATATGTGATGGTAGGCATTTGGATGGTCGTTGGATTTTTCAGTGGTATAGGTTACCATGCTTTACCACGTTAATATATTGTTATCAGGAAATTCTCTTGTGGGAGGGTTTTCTAAGCTTTATTTACATTACTTACCGCCAGTTTGATAATAAATGATATCCGTTCTATAAACGGTATTTTGTCCCGAGGTTCACCTTGCGCTACAAATATGGAACTCACGTTATATAAATTTCATTACATAGGAATCGTATCATGCAAACCAGCGAAGAAAATCTCTCTACACAATGGAAAACGCGCGCGAAAAGTCGCCACACTGTAGTCGGCATCCGCACGTGGCATGTCAATCTAAATCCACGCGCAATGCCAACGCTCGGTTTTGCTAAAGGCGAGATGCCCGGACAGACTACAACTAAAAATGCTCATGTGGATTGGCGTGGTCCCTTCGCAGCACAAGCAGGTGCGTTAATCGTAGAAATTACTACTGATAAAGGCTTAAAAGGATACGGACTCGGTGGCGGTGGACTTGCGGGTGCGATGATTATTGACAAACATCTTCAACACTTCGTCATTGGACGCGACCCGCTTGACGTGGAAGATATTTGGGAACACTTGTATCACATCACCTCTATTTATGGACGGCGCGGGCTTGTCATCTATGCATTAAGCGGGATAGAGCTTGCTCTTGTTGACTTGTGTGGAAAGATATTGGACACACCTGTCTATAGCCTTTTCACTGATACACCGCGCCTTCAGATACCAGCGTATGCTACCGGTGCCGATGTCGGTTATTATGCAGAAAATGGGTTTTCTGCTTGCAAACTTCCGCTCAAAAACGGACTCGTTGAAGGCGAAGATGGATTCACACAAAACCTTGAGATGATACACGCTGCACGCGAGGCTATCGGTCCCAATGTGGAACTAATGGCAGATATCTATCTCCGTTGGGATGTGGATTATACCCTCCGTTTCGCTGAGGCAACAAGTGATGTTAACCTCAAATGGATTGAAGAACCGATACCGCTTGACGATTATGTTGGCATGGCACAGTTAGTGAAAGAGATAGAACCAACGTGGATTGTCTCTGGTGAACATGAATTCACCCGGTATGGATTTCGTGAACTTTTGCGATGGAAAGCGGCAGATGTGATTCAGCCGGATGTGAGTTGGGCAGGTGGTTTCACAGAATGCCTCCGCATTGCACGCGAAGCAGCGGAACTCGGTATCCCGACGTGGCTTCATCAAGCAGGCACACCGTGGGGATTGCATCTCACTGCGTGTTTGCCGATGCCGTGCATGGCGGAAACGTTCGGTCCTTCCCGAAATGGTGTTGAAAATGAACTTTATCGTCGCTTACGTCCTTCTACTCATGACGGTTTTTTTACACTCAATGATGCGCCAGGATTTGGTGTGGATATTGATGAAACTTTGCTGGAGGTGTATACTGTTGATCGGTTTAATATGAATCCCAACCAACACCAAGATTAACTATACTTAAGAGATTTATCATGCCTCATATTTCAACGAATGTCGGGAATACTTCAAATTCTCTGTACAACAATCATAAGTATACCATAAGTGAGTTGGAAATACATTTTAGAGTAAAAGAAAAGGCAGTTGAGGATAGATTACCTACCTTTTTTGGTTATCAATATCTTTGAAATATTGACGCGTCCCTTCCGGTAGTTCTTTTTAAAACGATACGAGCATAACAATATCTGGCAGCGCAAACAAATGCGAGGACCTTTTAAAATGGTACTATATAGGTGAAACAAAATGAATATTCCATTATAGCGGCCGTGATACTGCATTTTCGGGTTTTAAAGATTATACATACTTTCAGAAAAATTAAAATATCTATACCTTTTTGTTAATAGTCGGTAATCCTTTGAGAATGTAGCAGGTATCTCTGTATAATTGGCGCAAATTCTCACTCATTTCCCTATATTAACCCAAGTTGCCACCTATTTTTCCAATACCCTTGTAAGAGGGTTTCTAACCCCGATTTATAACAGAAAACATCAAAAACAGCGAAAAATTCTTGTTTTTGAATAAAAAACAGCGTCTGTCTGCTCGAAATCTTGTAAGTAACAACTTAGATTATATTAATATAAGCAACCATATCAAACACAGCAAAACAATAACATATATAATAGTTCGCACTTTTAAATCCATTGCAGGTTCAGAGTGTTGTGTCGTAGCCGCCGGTGCAGAGTCTGTTGGTGTCAGTAGTGTTGTTAAGAAATGCCATATCCACCCAAATACGAATACCGCAAAAAAAAAGTTTGCTAGTCCTTTGTATCTGTCATAACTTATAAAGATAAGAATACAGAACAACACTTGTGTCTGTTCAAACCCCTTGAGTAGTATCTTGTTAATCCGAGAAGATAGTATATTCCGTAAAAATTGAAATTTCATCAATTCACCCTTAACCTTTCCTGCACCGTTAATTGATTAACGGTGCAGATCTAATCTAAGCGCGTTTATTTCTTTATCAATAAGGATATGATCAAAGTCTTTTGTGAGAATTCCGCGCAAGGCAGAAATCGCTGATTCATATTCCTCATCAGAGAGGTTTGAGAACAGCAAACGACTTTCTCTTAACATTTCATCCTCCAAATCTGCAAAACGTTGTTCAAGGAGACTCCGCTCCACTTCTGTCGGATAACGCTGATTAAATTCTTCTTCGGAAAGTGTAAAGACATCCATTACATCCCTATATTTATCCGCCATGCGAAAAACAAAGTTATTACTCAGATCAACTATTTTTTTTATATCATCTGATGTATAAGAAGGCAAACTTTTATCGAGCGTCTTGTCAACGGTTGTGTGCTTATGTGGATGCTCGTGTAGGTGTGTTTCTTTCTTGTTTCCCAGTGTTTTCTTTTCCTGTTCAATCGTTATTGAATCATCTCTAGTATCTTCGTTTTCCCGAATATTTTCGCTATCATGGTGGAAAAGAGAGCGATCAGCGAATGGAACGATCTCTGTTTGAATCTCATTTTTAAATTGTTTGCTATCCCATTGCAAATAAAATACAAATGCTATACTACCAATGAGGATAATAATGGTTATTATTAATAGACGTGAATTCATGATGTTTTCTCCATTCTGTGGGTGTTGCCCAGCTTAAGGTAGCTGGGCAATATGTTGGAAATTGGTATAAGCTAGATACACTAATAAATGTGGTTATTTCTATTTGGACAAGCGTACCTTACTCCATTATCGTAATCCGGGTGGCAGTTGTAGTACCAAGTATTACAGCGTCTCCGTCTATAATCTATTACCACAGTACACTTGACATAATGTGCCTTAATAGTTACAAGCTGCTTACCTGAAAATGTCCACTTGTATTCCTTTGGTCCCTTCTTACCACAATGCCCTGCACAAACAACCCAATGGTTGTCATGGTTAGGACAGGGCTGAGAATAGTCAGGACAATTATAATAATTATTGTCTTCAGGGTTTTCAAAACTCACGCAAGGTTCTTCAAAACAGTCAACTATATGGGAAGTTTTTGCAGCCGTTTCCGTTTCAAATAATATGTCGCAGGGACCATAACATGCAAACTTATGTTCGCTGGTGTGCGGACATTCATCAGTTATGCACTCCCACCAATAATGCACTCCGCCGTGTATTGGATTTCTACAAGGCCAACGGTGTGCAATATCATAACTCTCTGGCGTAGATTCAGTGGATTCTGGTGGAAAAAGTTGGCCACATCCTCCAGGACAGTATTCCCTAGCTTCTTGTCTTAGCCAAAGCTCTAATGCCTTTAACGCTGCCCCAACTCCCATTCCCTTTTTGACTCCTGAAAGCCAACTGGGGATGCTCACGCCAGACCCTCTTGTTACCCATAAGGCCATCAAACCAGGAAGCATGGCATACGCTCCGCGTTCTGCGGCTAATTGTTGGTCAATATCGCGGGCGGCTACGTCTCTGGCATATTGTGCTGCTCGTTCACCAGTTAGTGCATGAGGACTTGGTTCTCCTGCATAGACAGTATAGATAAAGATTAGTGACTGTAGACAAATGATAACTAATATCAACAAAGAAAAAACGAATTTGCGTAGATTTTTTTCGAAGAATGGAGATATCAGGTCCCCAATAAATTGATTTTTCATAAGACATTTCTCCTATAGTTTGGTTATCCTTATTCCGCTGTGTTCAGTGGGCAAGGGACACGCTGATGTTGAGGTGGACAAATCGGTTTCGGCATATCCTTTATACAATCCGGCTTTGTCCGTTCCATACAGGCGGGGACTTCTGTTTGTGTGGCATCAATCATCTTGATTGTGCCAAACAGTAGTCCCGCCCCCATGAAAACAATCAGTGCCGCGGTTAATCCTATCTTTCGCCACCGTTGCTTTTTCGGTTGTAGTGTCCAAAGTTTCGTTTTCACAAATTATACACCTCCTTTCAAAATTTATCAAATGAAACTAAACAAATTAACAACTACGATTCAACTTAAATCACGTCTGTTTTCCAATAAGTGATTGCATTACCTCACTGCCTACCATATCGGTGAAATCATCTGGGTATTTGGCTTTGAGCAAAGTTTTTAGCTTCTCTCTACCCCGCTTCACCAGAACCTTAACATTATTGGTTGTTATGTCCAACATGTCGGCAATCTCTTTTTGCGGTGTGCCTTTAGCACTTAACAGGATTGCCATTCGCTGGTTTTGAGAAAGCTGCCTCATTAAACGGAGCGCGATTTCCAGATATTCCGTGTTAATCGCTATGCAATCAGGTTCCAAATGTGCCGGTACGGATTTAACACTCGTTTCCACAAACTCGTCTTTAGAAGGTTCATAAAGATCCCGTCTTTCTTGTTTTTTGAGCCATCTTAACCTTTTTCTGTCCGCTATGGTGAAAAGAAAAAAGTTGAAACTTTCAGGTTTCCGAATTGTGTGTATCACTTCCATCGCTGCAAGGAGCGTTTCTTGGACGAGGTCTTGGACATCCTCTGGGTTTCCGATCTTCCAATTGTAGAAAAATTTGGCAAGTCTCGGTCCGTATTCCTTACAGAGGGTATCCCATGCCGTTTTGTCACCAGATTTGGTAAGATCTCACAAGTTCTGCATCACGTTTACCTGTTTTATATTTCACCTCACCTGCCTTTTAGGCTATACATACAACAATTTATGTGAAAATTTGAGAGAAGAACAGATATCTTGTCCCAAATTGAACCAACTCTTGCATAAAATGCATACACACGAATACATTTTGTGCGTTATGTATAGTAGGTGCAGAAATTGGACAAGGAGGTTACAGATTTTTTAAAGAGTCTAAAAAAATATCAATTTGACATTTTCACCAAGTTATGTTAAAATAAAAGAAATCTGGAGGTTTAGTTTCTATGGCGTATTATATTACTGACGAATGCATTGGGTGTATGGCATGCTTAACCAACTGCCCTGTGGATGCGATTACCGGCGACCGGAATATGCTGCACATCATTGACCCGAACGTCTGTATTGATTGTACAGCATGTGGCATGGTGTGTCCGGTAGAGGCAATCCGCGATCAATTTGGCGAAGTATGCAAATTTATTCGTCGTCCCACACATAGACCTATTGCTGTTATCTATGAAGAGCTCTGCTCTGGGTGCGATTTCTGTGTCCATATCTGTCCGTGGGAATGTCTTGAACTCAAAGACCCCGAAACTGGTGAACATGCTGAAAGCTTCTTTGGTATCTGTGAATTAGTCAAACCGAAGGACTGCGTTGGCTGTAAGTTGTGTGAAGAGGTATGTATCAAGGATGCTATCCGCGTTGAATCGCCTGTGCTTTTAGAACTTGCTGAGGCAGCAGATTAACTCTCATTCAATTCCGAAATGGTTTCCACACCGTTTAAAAACCATAATTTAGTCGTTGTCATCTCAGGTCCTTCCGGGTGTGGTAAAAGCACTGTTGCCACTGCGTTGTGTGAAGCGGATGATACATTACGGCTTTCTATTTCAGCAACAACACGCACTGCCCGCCCTCGTGAAGTTGACGGTGTTGATTACCATTTTTTGACATCCGCACAATTTGAGGAACAGATTGAACAAAACGCATTCTTAGAATGGGCAAAATATGGTGAAAATTTCTACGGAACACCAAAATCTGAAGTAACGGCAGCGCGCGAAGAAGGGAAAGATACAATTTTAGAAATTGAAGTGAACGGCGCGCTACAAGTTCGAAGACAGGACCTCGCCCCTGCAAGAAGCATTCTGATTTTTCTGATTCCAGCATCGTTCGCTCTTCTGGAAAGACGTTTACGCGGCAGGAAAACCGAATCAGAGGTAGAACTCATAAAACGATTGGAAATTGCCAAAACTGAAATTAGCCAGATAACACATTACGACTACTGTGTTATCAATCCTGAAAACGCAGTAGAGCAAGCGGTTTGCCAAATTCAAGCAATCATCTCTGCAGAACGGTGCCGTATTACCCCTGAACACACTGCAACTTTTGTCGAATCTTTTAGTATTCCCAATAGGCGGGATTTGTAATCTTGATTCCCATGGAACTTAAAAACCGAACCATTCTTTTAGGCGTTACCGGTGGAATTGCCATCCATAAATCGCTTGATTATGCGAGTCAATTGGTCAAATGGGGTGCTTCTGTTCACGTCATAATGACAAAAAACGCCACCCGTTTGATAAATCCGTTACAATTTCAAGTTATATCACGGAATCCCGTGTTACTTGACTTGTTTGAAACGGGTGAAGATTGGAAACCCCCACATATTGACCTTGCTGACCGAGCTGACTTGTTCGTAATTGCCCCCGCAACTGCGAACATACTCGGAAAAATGGCAAACGGCATCGCTGATGATGCGCTTTCAACTGTTGCTGTCTCTGTCCATTGCCCCATTCTTGTTGCCCCTGCAATGAATGGACACATGTATCAAAACCCGTTTGTTCAACAGAATATAGACACACTTAGCAAGCACGGTATTGAATTCGTAGAACCTGCAAGTGGTGATCTTGCATGCGGTTATAAAGGTATTGGTCGCTTGAATGAGGTAGAGGTAATCCTTGAACGCACGAAAGCAATGCTGAACATCCAACAAGATTTGCATGGCAAACGAATTCTCGTCACAGCGGGTGCTACGCGAGAATATATTGATCCAGTCAGGTTTATAACAAACAGATCAAGCGGAAAGATGGGATATGCACTTGCAGAAGCAGCATCGCGCCGAGGGGCAAATGTTCAGTTGATTAGTGGACATGCGACAGTCTTACCTCCAACGGGAATTGAAATCTGCAATGTAGAATCAACACAGGAAATGCACGAGGCAGTCCTCCAAAGGTTTGAGGAAACAGACATCGCCATTATGGCGGCTGCACCTGCTGATTATCGTCCAGCAGAATTTACACCGCACAAAATCAAGAAACAGACCGATATATTAAACATCGCTTTACAGAAAAACCCAGATACAGCGCAGACGATTGGCAAAAATAAAAAGCATCAGTTAACCGTCTGTTTTGCTGCAGAAACGAACGATGTCCTTGAAAACGCGAAAGAGAAGTTAATCCGCAAAAACTGTGATCTCATCGTTGCAAATGACATTCTCGCTGAGGGTGCTGGCTTTGCAGGCGATACAAATATTGTGACGCTGCTTGATAAAGAGGGTAATTGTGAGCAACTCCCACTCCTTTCCAAGCGAGAGGTTGCAAATGCTATCTTAGAGCGGGTTGTGAAGTTGATGGGAAAATAGCATCGCTTCTATTTGTATAGTTTACATTACAATGTAATTCATCTGTATTTGATACACAAGGGTCGCGACCAGGAGGTCGCTCCTACAAGCAGATAAGAGGCACAATGAATTGCTCGACTACAAACGCTTGTTCTGTTAATGGAAAAGCATCATTCAGAAATGGCATGATATCTGTTCTGAATGCAACCTCAACTTCTGCTTGGTAAATTCTAAACATGAATGAGAATAAGGCATCTCATGAACGAATGACACTTCTGCAGCAGGCGAAAGCATTTCTTAAGACAAATAGAACACGTCCTAAAAAACAGTTAGGGCAGCACTTCCTTATTAACCCCGATGTTTTATCTGTTATTGTTGAATCGGGAGAAGTGACAGATACAGATGTAGTCATAGAAATCGGTGCGGGACTCGGATGCCTCACAGCAGCATTGGCGGAACGCGCGAAATCTGTCATAGCCATTGAAGTTGATCCGCTATTATATGCCGAATTAGAAACCCAATTTTCATCAACTGGTGCGGATGTTCAGATTGTCCACGCTGATGTGCTTGAATTAGAGTTATCATCGCTTTTCCCTCCAAACGCTTGTCCAAAGGTTATCGCGAATCTCCCGTACGGCATAACTACTCCAATCTTGTCAAAACTTTTGGAACACACTGACCAACTCAGCAGTTGTGTCCTAATGATGCAGCGTGAAGTAGCTGAACGAATCGTCGCAACACCTGGTGGAAAGGACTACGGTGCATTAACTATTGGTGTTTCCTATTACGCCGATCCTACATTAATTGGGATACTCTCACCACAAAACTTTTTTCCTGCGCCACAAGTGGATTCTGCTCTGCTCAAATTAACAATGCGTGATAAACCGAAAGTCGTAGTAAACGATGAAGAGTATTTTTTTCGGGTTGTAAGGGAGGCATTTAGGGGAAGGCGGAAAATGCTTAAAAATTCGTTGCGCCGATTTGCATCTGCTGAAAAACTAAATGAGGCATTTACGGAATTAAACATCGCCCCGCAACGGCGCGCTGAAACGTTAGATATTGCCGAATTTGCTGCATTAGCAAACCTATTCCAAACCAACGTCTAAACCCAAAAGTTGCCAGTAGACAATCTTCCAATCAGTCCCTTCGCGCCGAAACTCAAAATTGCATTTTGCCTCAAGGTGTCTCAGATTCCCGTCTTCAGCGTTTTCAGAGTCAACATCCAAGAAAAGTTGAATTGATGCTTTCCTTGCATGGGTTATATCCATAACTATGTCTCTAAACACAAATTGTAACCAAGAATATTTTTGAAAGATGTTTATGAAAGTTGGTTCCACACCTTCAAAATTTGGAGGAATTACGCCAGATAAGATACCAAAAGCTGTAACGGGATCATCAGACGCGACATAAGACTCAGAGAAACGCGCTTGAATGTCTGGAAGGTTATCAGAATCTAATGACTCAATCAGTTGCGAAAAACTCTCAAAAAACGCGTTCAATTCGTCTTCAGGGTCTTTGAGAGGTGTCAACGCTGGATCAACTATCAAACGTGCTTGGTTAAGCATAAAAGTGTGTGTGTATACTTGATAATTGGGATCATGAACAGTTAAATTTTGTTCCTCTATGTAAGGTATTCCGTGAAACACAAAGATTCCGTCAACTTCAGTCTTGACCTCTAAACCAAATAACTTTACGACAGCACCGGGGATCGGGTTGCTTGTATTTACGTCGGTGACTTTTCCAGATACAGTGCCGTATAATATTTGTTCTGGTTGCGCTACTGGTTCTGGTGTTTCATCTTCCGCTTGCCCGCAACCCCAAAATACGGTGATTATCAGTAAAAGCAGGGATATACGATTTTTTGAAAGAAAAATTTGCATTTGCCTACCCAAATGTGATATTCTTTATAAGTGTAAATTTACAACAAAATTTAAATTTGATAAAGAAAGGAGGCGTTTACATTGGCACGAGTATGTACTTTGTGTGGTAAAAAACCACGATCAGGCCATCAAATCAGTGCGTCATTCCGACACACAAAACGCCGCTGGCTTCCAAACCTTCAACGTGTTCGCGCTATGACTGAAGAAGGACCGAGGCGAATTCGGGTCTGCACATCTTGTATTCGAAGCGGTAAAGTTACGAAAGTCATTTCACGCATGTCGTCCGGGGTGTAAAACCTTACATTTTTCGGACGACACTCTCCACGCCTTTTAAACTTTTAATAGCATTCATCACTTCTTTCAGTTGTTCAACCCCAGTTACATCCAAAGTAAAATAGTCTGCAGCGGTATCGTCAATTCTGGTTACGGTGGAAGCTTTAAAATTCCCTTCTCGTATATTAACTTGGAATTTGGCAATTGCGGTTGTAATTTCACCTAACATCCCAGGTTTGTCGTCACATTCAACGAAAATTTGCGCTGGATAGTTTGTTCCTTCTACAGCTTGCCAATTAACAACGACGAACCGTTCAGGTTCATCAAGTAGCCGGATACACCCCACCCGATGAACAGAAACGCCACGTCCACGCGTGAGATAACCTACAATGTCGTCTCCAGGAATTGGATGGCAACATTTCATGACGCGCACCATCCCTAAGTCAATGCCGTTTTCAAGTTGGATAGTAGGTTCTGTCCGTTGTAATTTTTGCTCTTCTGCGGCGAGTTGTAACTTTTCCGGTTTCAATCGATTTACGACTTGTGTGGCAGATTCATTTCCATTGCCAATCCGAATGCAAAGTTCATCAACATTCTCAAGTCCGAGTTGTTTTGCAATGTCAAGTAGTTTGGGGGATTTTAAGTAATCATTAGCATTTAAGTATGAAACCTGAAGTTCTGCTTTGAGGAATTTCTTTCCTAATTCGAGTGCATCTGCTCTGTCTTTTTCTTTGAACCAGTGTCGTATTTTGCCTCGGGCGTTGGCTGTTTTAACCATTCGTAACCATGCCCGGCTCGGTGTAGTTTTAGGGTGAGTCAAAATGCGCACGCGGTCGCCGTTTTGAAGGGGTTCCCGTATCGGTGTAAGCACGTTGTTAACTTCTGCACCACAACATGTGTTTCCGATGTCGGTGTGGATTTTGTAGGCAAAATCAATCGCTGTTGAACCTACAGGCAGTTCAAGGATATCACCTTTTGGTGTAAATACATAGACCTCATCTTGGAAGAGCTCCAATTTCATGGATTCAATAAAGCGATCAGGGACATCTTGGGTATCTTGTATGTCTTCAAGCATCTCCTTATAATTCGCAAAGATAGAAAGCGCTTCCTTAGTCGTTGGGACACCTTCTTTATAACTCCAGTGCGCAGCGATTCCGTTTTCCGCAACCTGATGCATCCCGCTACTTCGAATCTGAATCTCAATCGGTTTCCCATCATCTAAAATAGTGGTATGTAGGGATTGATACCCATTCTTTTTTGGTTGTCCTATCCAATCGCGGACACGATCTGGGAGGTAATTCCATCTCAGGTGTAACACACCGAGTGCGCTGTAACAATTCCAGTCGTCTTTAACAAGAATGCGGAGTCCAACCAGATCACAAATATCCTTGAATGGCGTTCCTTTCTGATGCATCTTCTGATAGATACTATAAATATGTTTCGTTCGTCCTCTCACATTTGCTGAAATTCCATGTTTCTTTAGCTCAGCATGAATCGTGACTTCCATTTTTTTACAATATGATTGTCGTTCATCTAATTTTTCGTTGAGGAGGTCAGCAATCTCTCTATATGCTTCAGGTAGGAGATATTTGAATGAAAGGTCTTCAAGGCGGCTCATCATCGACCAGATTCCGAGTCGATGTGCGATAGGTGCGTAAATTTCAAGTGTTTCTTTAGAAATCCGTTGCTGCTGTTCTTCGGATAAATAATCGAGAGTCTCCATATTGTGGAGTCTATCAGCCAGTTTAATCAGAATAACACGCATATCTTCGGCAGTCGCTAATAATAGTTTTCTGTATGTTTCCGCTTGTCGCTTGCGTTGACCACCACTGAATTTATACCGTCCGATTTTTGTTACGCCTTCAACCAGGTGAGCTATATTTTTCCCAAACTGTTTTTCCAACTCAGAACGGGTGATACCCGTATCTTCTAACACATCGTGCATCAAACCAGCACAGATCGTATCCATATCCAATCGCAGTTGGGCGAGTATTTCAGCTGTTCTGACACAATGCATGAAATACGGTTCACCGGATTTTCGCAGCTGCTTTTTATGCGCGTTCTCGGCAAAGCAATAACACGTTTTGAGAAAATCAAATTCGGTTTCTGCTTCTGGATTATGTTTCTGAATCTTTTGAATCAGGGATTCCAAACTCATTTTTTATCCGTTCCCAAATTTGCTGGATGTTTTCATCAAGTTGGAATTTCTGAAAGTCTTGACTTGCCTGCTTCAACCATTGACATTTCAGAAATGTTTTAGACCTTTCTAAATTACTTTCACGGGCTGGTAAAAGTTTGACATAGTGTTGATCAGACTCGGTATTTCTTTTTAATAACGCTAATTCTTCAAAGATAGTTATTCCTGTTTCAATAGCACGTTTTGAATTGATGCCAAGTGTCTCTATCAGGATTTCCAAGTCAGTAAAATTTGTTTTGGATGCTTCTTGCAATTTTCGGTAAAGCGCAGTGAGTAATTTTCTATCAGGATACGTTTGCTCTAACCATTCGTGCAGCAACCTCACGTCTGATTTCTTGTTGTAAAGGAGATGTAGGGATGTCGTCCTTTGGAAGTTTGCCACAGGTTTACACCGCATGAAAAAATCTTCCAGTTGTGCCGTAAGATGGCAAAAGGCAATTTCCTCTACTATAGGAACATTTTCCAATGCGGACACTGAAAACACGGCGGAGGAAACAACCCCGACCAATGAACCACTCTTTAGTTTTTTTAGTAGTTCTATCTCTTCCGTCTCGGTAGTTGTCTCATCATGCCTGCCAATTATCAATGCTTTTTCGGGAATAATATTTGTTAATAATTGGTTTATTTTATCAGTGCTTTGCACATATATTATACACGGTTTATCCTTGTTTAGCAACGCCAAAAGACAATCTTTTTTATCTTGGTTACGATAGTCTACAATTCTTCCAGAAGAAGTAGTATCAGTAGGTGGAAATATCTGCAGATTCGGCGCACGGTCTTTAGCCTCAACATGAAACTCTTCAAGTATTAGTTGGACAGAGCGAGTATTGTTGAATTCATTGATTTCCGGTGAGAATGCAATGTCTAACGAGATGTTGGGTCTACTGAGTGTCGTTACGTGTTGTGCCTTCCGCCAGCCAATCGCTTTCTTGGGAGTTGATCCGTCACTGACAAACATAGAAAAGTGTTGCTTTTCTTTTCCCATCAGCGAGGGTTGTCCTTTAACTGTCAAGTCCTTACTTACAAAACGAGGTGCAGGATTTTCCCCTCCAAACGGTTCCAATATGTCGAATTGCTCTAAAGTTTCTAACGTTAGGGACGAGAGGTTTGTTTCAAAATCCAAAGTTAGTTTAGGGATCAAGTCTTTATCATTGAGATGTTCACATGCAAATTCGTTGAAAGCTTTTTTAAATTTAGGGATATTCGATGTCTTGAGTGTGAGTCCCGCTGCAGCTTTATGTCCTCCGTGTCTGATAAGTAGATTTGAGCAGCTGTTCAAACTATCAGCGAGATTCATTCCATCAATACAACGTCCCGACCCAGTTGCTTCATTTCCGTCAATTGCCAGAACAAAAATAGGGCGGTAATACTGTTCAAGCAATCTTGATGCTACGATTCCAACAACGCCTTGTGCTTGTTTTCCCCATGCATCACTTGCGACTACCAGTCCTTTAGCCTGTTCAAAATTCTCATCTCTGTTCAGAAGTGCGACTGCACTTTCCTGAATGTCATTCTCAATGTTTTTACGATCTTGATTGCAGGTATCTAATTCTGATGCGCGTTGCTCTGCGATTTCACTTGACTCGGTAGTGAGCAGTTCGACAACTTTTTTTGCTGTATCCAGTCGTCCGGCAGCGTTTATGCGCGGTCCCAGACCGAACGAGAGGGAACGCCCTACAAGAGACTTGTCTGTAAAACCAGCTACATCACATAATTTCTGAATGCCGATTCGCTTCCGCTTGTTGATTTCTGCCAACCCGAGTCGACTTAACGTCCGATTTTCACCTGTAAGCGGCGCGATGTCTACAACTGTTCCTAACACAACAAGATCAAGCAGTGATGTGAGGAATGGTTCATCGTTTATCAATCCCTGTGTAACTTTGAATGCTAATCCAACACCTGCTAAATCTGTATATGGGTATTCGTTTCCGGGCACCTTCGGTGAAATGATAGCATAAGCTGGTGGCGGGTCATCCTCTGGCGGTTGATGGTGATCGGTGAGGATCACATCCATACCGAGTTCATTTGCAAATTTTACCTCGTTGATCGAAGTAATACCGCAGTCAACGGTAATCATCAATGAACACCCGTTTTTCTGGATCTCTTTGACAGCATCCACATTGAGACCGTACCCTTCATCATATCGATCAGGAATGTAGTATGTGACGGGAAAATCAATATGGCGAAACGCATTTACTAAAAGCGCTGTTGCTGTTGTACCATCTGCATCATAATCACCATAAATGCATATCTGCTCACCCTTTTTTATTGCTTGGCGAATTCGTTCAACTGCTTTTTCCATATCTGCCATGTCAAACGGAGAGTGTAGGTCAGCATACGTTGGGTGGAGATAGGTTTTTCCCTCCTCAACCGTCTTGATTCCGCGATTGACAAGAAGACGCGCTACTAACGGTGTGATACCGAGTTCCGCTGCAAGTGTAAGGCTCGTATCAATATCGGGATTCTGATGCTGCCATATTTTGGTGGGTTGCTGTCTCATAAATTGGGTTCTCATTGTGTTCAATTGAAGCGACAGAGACTATAATTCCTGTCACTTCGTCATAAGTAATATATCATGAATTGTTTTGCTATGTCAAGGAATCAGGTAATCCTAAACGAGATGTTTAACTTGACTAATACTTACCAGTTATGTTAAGATAAACGCAAAAACAGCAGGAGAAATGATATATGACACTGATATCTATGTTTGAGCAATCAGTTCAAAGTTACGGTAACAAACCCGCATTGGCACATAAACCGAAAGGCGGTACTTATCAAGACATCTCTTACGCCGAACTTGGCGAATCGGTGGATGCTTTCAGTAAAGGATTAAATGCGTTGGGGGTGCAAAAAGGGGATAGAGTAGCAATCTTGTCCGAGAATCGTCCGGAATGGGCAATTTCAGATTTTGGTATTCTTAAAGTCGGTGCGGTTAATGTACCGATGTTTTCAACGCTCACCGCAGCGCAGGTCGGCTATATCCTAAATGATTCTGGGGCAAAAATAATCTGTGTTTCTACCAAAGATCAATTGGAAAAGGTGATTGCTATTCGCGATGAGGTGCAAACACTTGAGCAGATAATTCTTTTTGATTCAGTTGAAGGTAAACCTCCAGAAGGCGTTTTAGAATTTGAGCGTATCTGTCATCGTGGGAAAGAGGCAGATGCAGTTGAAGAAATTAGTGTGAATGAAGACGACATTGCTACGATTATCTATACCTCTGGCACGACCGGTAATCCGAAAGGTGTTATGCTAACGCATGCGAATTTTCTATCAAACTTTAAGGCATGTAAATCGCTCATTGATGTAAGTGAAACGGATGTGTTGTTATCTTTCCTCCCGTTATCTCATGTTTTTGAACGGCTTGGTGGACACTATGTGCCGTTGTTCTCTGGGGCAAAGATAGCATACGCTGAAAGCACGTTCACAGTTGCTCAGAATATGCAGGAAGTCTCGCCGACAGTGATGCTTAGCGTGCCGCGCTTGTATGAAACGATGCATGATAGAGTTCTACGTGCTGTGCAGGCGGGTTCATCGCTCAAACAGAAGATTTTTCACTGGGGTGTCTCCGTTGGTTCAGCCGTAAGTTCAAAGATTCAACAAGGGAAAAAACCTTCTGCGTTATTGCAGTTGCAACAAAACATAGCGGACAAACTGGTTTTCGCAAAATTGAAGGCAGCAACAGGCGGACAACTCAGGTTTTTCGTATCTGGCGGTGCTGCGTTACCACAATCAATAGCGGAGTTTTTTCACGCAGCAGGAATTCTAATTTTGGAAGGATACGGTTTAACCGAGACTTCGCCTGTCATCAGCATGAACCATCCGGAGAAATGGAAGTTTGGAACGGTCGGTGCACCTGTCCCTGGTGTTGAAGTGAAAATCGCTGAAGACGGAGAAATTTTGACCCGTGGGCCACATGTCATGAAGGGTTATTTTAACAATGAAGAGTCAACCGCAGAGGTTATTGATGGAGAAGGATGGTTTCACACTGGCGACATCGGCATTATTGACGATGACGAGTTCATCAAGATTACTGACCGAAAGAAAAACATCATTGTGTTATCCAACGGTAAAAATGTGGCACCACAACCGATAGAGAGTCAACTGGTGCAAAGTCCTTTTATTGACCAGATTATGTTGATAGGTAATGAACGTAAAAATGTTGCAGCACTGATTGTTCCAAATTTTGATTCGCTCAAATCGTGGGCATCAGAGAACGGTGTTGATACGTCTGATATTCCTGAGATGTTGAAAACCCGCGAGGTGCAACAACTCATTCAAGGCGAGATTCGGGAACGGTTGACAGATTTCGCGGACTTTGAACAGGTGCGAAGGTTTGCGCTGCTTGAAAAGGAATTCTCGCAAGAAGCAGATGAGATGACCCCAACGCTGAAGTTGAAGCGGAATGTTATTATTGAAAAGTATGGTGATTTGATAAAGGGGATGTACCCGGAAGAATCATAGGTATCGGACTTGCGGGATTTTGCTTTTATATATGTTGCGACGGTTGTTTTCGCGCATCAGCAGCACTCTCAATATAGGTATCTACATTTTCTAAAGGTGCAATTGAAAGACAGCATCCCAATGCATTGAGTACGGTTCTAAGCGTGTCAATGCGCGGTGCTTCGGTGCTCGTTAACACATCCGAGAGAATTTCCGGATCAATGTCGGTTTTCTTAGCAAGTTCGGAAATTCCACCCTTTGCTTCAACAACATTCTGTAAGGATATTTGAATTACGGCAGCATTCCCATGCGTTTGATATTCTTCCATTACAGCAGAGAGAAAACCACTCATATCTTCCTCTTCGGCAAGTTGTTCTATTAGGAACGCGTCCCATGTTTCATATATTTTAGTCATTTTGTCTCTCCTTGTATTCTGCCCAATAGTTTTTTGCACGTTTATAGTGGATTCTACAATTAACTGGACATCTGAGCTGTAGGAGGGAACTCCGATTCCCGACTATTATTGGTTTCGTCGCGATTCGGAGATCGCTCCTACAAAATATGTGTAAACTTATTTACATAATTTACTATAATATCCTAATTTAGCAGCAGATCAATCATCTAAGACGGCACAAGAACAGCGAGTCCGTGCTTTATAATCTCAATCGTAGCAGGTGTTTCGCACATCGGTTCACCATCAGCGTAAAGCATAACAGGTGGGTCGGTTTCAATCTTCAAACTACGGGCCTGGTGGATTTCTACTGCAGGATGAGAAACATGTCCACCCCAGAAGAGCGTAACCATCAGGCGAAGTACTGTAAAGGATGAGACGGGATGGATAAGACAGACATCAAAAAGTCCATCATCAAATTGTGCGTTTGGCACAATCTTAAATCCTCCACCATAACTTTTTGTACTTCCGGTTGCAGCAAGTAGAAGCGGTCCCTCATGGATACCAAAGTCGCCTTCAATTCGTACAAACGGACACTCGTATTTGAATAGTGTAGCAATAGCAGCGTAGACGTAAGATGCAGTTCCTGAAAATGGGGTGGTGCGTGCAGCAGCGCGGCGACTGACCTCCGTATCATAACCACATGTCGTTATCGTCGTAAAATAGTGTTCGTTTCCTTTCTCTGAACGGACATGCCCTAAATCAATACACTTGGATTTACCTGTGAATAGCGTCTGAATCGCATGCTGCGGTTTACGCGGAATACCGATAGCAGTCGCTAAATCGTTGCCGCGTCCACACGGGAGTAAACCTAAAGTTACATCCGGCACAGTTGCAATGCCGTTGACGACTTCATGAAGCGTACCATCGCCTCCGCAAGCAATTACCCTCCGAATTCCACTTGTGACCGCTTCCGTGGCAAAACGTGTTGCATCTCCGGTGCCAGTCGTTAGTTTTATCTCACCAGTACGCCCCTCTGCCATAAGAGCAGTGTACGCTTGTTCAGCGACTGTTTTTGCTTTGCCTTTGCCGGATATTGGGTTTGCGATAAGGATAAAATAGTCCATAATTATAATAACAACTCACTTAATCACAGCAATTTTGCCTACTTTTTTCTGTGTCTCAAATTCAAGGATGTAGATATAGATGCCGGTCGCTATATCACCGATGCTGCCGTTTGTCAACCACCATTCTTTCCTGTTTCCATCGCTTTCGGTGACGTTCAAGTTCTCAAGCAATTCCCCTTTAGGAGTGAAAAATTGGATGCGAGTGCCGATTGGCACTTTATCAAAGGTTACCGCCCCTTTGTCTGATACGTTTGGACGAATTGGGTTCGGATAAACGCGTAGTTGTGTGAAATCTTTTACTTCGACTCCAACAACACTACGTTTGATCTCAATAAGGTTGGCAGCAGTTCTAATTGGGTTTTCATCAATATCAGTCACATTAGACACGGCAATCTCATATTGGTTTGTTGGGTCAGTGATTAGCGACTGTAGAACATCTGTATCAAAGGCTAAAAGTGCACGCGTTCCCATTCTGTCGCGAATAGCAGATACCGGTCTTAGTCCGCCCAGTTGTTTGGGTTCACGCAAAAGATAACGGCGTTCATTGCTAATAGTCGAGTTCATCTGGCGATCGAAAGTGACAACTATCCAGTTAGGTGGTTGATAGGCAGCACTAATTATTTTTGGAGCGAGGCGCGGTGTTACGGAGATTGCCTCTGTCGGTTCTGTCTCTATACCCTTTTCTCCTTTGGTAGTGATAGTATACCAATAGGTCTTATCTGTCTCGATTGATCTATCTAAAAATCTGGGTATAGTAAGATTTTGCGCAATTGTTTTAAACTTGTTATCGTCAGGTGCTTCGCCTTTTTCACCGATTGCACGGTAAATCGTAAAAACAGATGGTACTTGTGTTTCTTCTGCAGTCTTCCACGAAACTTGAACGACCTTTGCAGTCAAAGGCCTCGCTGAAACGTCCCATGGCATAAGCGTAGCAATAGCGTTATTATCCGTCGCGAAAACGGATTCAATGAAGTTTAGTCCTTCTTCAGAGTTAAGGTAGAGTTCGTGGAACCCGTTATTATTGAGATCAGCTGTGAAGAGGGTAGGAGTTTCGGCAACTTTTTGATGGAACAACGGTATGAATATTGTTCCGTTCCATTTCATCACATAGAGGTTCGGATGTGTGATGATCGCAAGTTCGTTTTGTCTATCACCGTCTAAATCAGCTATAGCGAGACTGTTTCCACGTAGTCTATATGGCGCAATAGCTTGTTCCCAAAGCGGTACATACTTGCCAGATGTATACGTAAAGACAAGAAACTTCCAGATAGGCGCAGCAGAAGGCACATCTGGCGGTGATATGGTGCCGCCAACTACAAATTCCGATTTTCCATCTCCAGTTAAATCTTCGGAGACTAACAGTCTCACATCATCTATCCCAAGCTGAGTTTGCCACTGTAAGTGGAAACTGTTATTTCCTGTGGTAGTATAAATGAAAAGTTCCCCTTCACTATCACCAACAATTAAATCGTCTATTCCATCAACATTGAAGTCGTTGATTGCAAAATCCAACGCAAAAACGTTTTTCCCTTCTGTTTCATTAACTAACTCAGCGGTTCTGTCATATAAGTTGTTCCCTCTATTTTCAAATATGAGAATTCGGTTGTTATTGTTATCAACTCCTATTATTTCCTTTCTGCCATCACCATCAAGGTCAGCGATTTTTCCACCAGAAATGAATGGTGTTTCCCAGATAATTTGTGTTGGGTAACCGTTAGGTGTAATACTCTCTATTAAAAATGTTTGATCTTTGTCGTTAGCAAGGATTTCCAACAAACCGTCGTTATCTGTATCGCCTACTGTCCAAGGTGTGAGGGTTTCTAAATCTACACCTTGATCAGAGATTTCAAGAGATTCAATATCGGAGAGGCTGTGTGCGATGTTATATTTTCCTGTTGGTGATCGTTCATAAAAAGTGAGACTGTTAGGTGCAGTAAGTTTGTTTTCAGCGGCATCTGAAAGTGGCACACCGATAAGTTCGGATAATCCATCCTTATCAAAATCGGTAGAAATATTTGCGATGTGAAGTGGTGGCATACCGAGATCAGATTCAACGAACCCGTTTGGTGATATAGAACTGCCGACAACATTAATTGTATAGTATTTCCCATTGTTATCATTCACTGTTTTTAATCCGACAGTGTTCTGTGCTGCAATGTAAAACTGATATTGTCCTGTTTCCAATCCAAAAGAAAAAAAGTGTTCTTTTCCGAGTCCCCTCTCCTCAATAGAAGCAAAAGGCGTGATTTGACCACTGCGTCGAAAATAAAAGGTGTCTCGAGTTACATCGTCTGTTGCCCAAGTGAAAATAGTGGTGGAACTGTCTCCATATAGCGTTTCAGTTGCTGTAACGGAGAAAATTTTGGGGGATGTACGGTCTACCGTTAAAACAACTTGATCGTGTGCCTGGCTATCGTCTCTCCCTGTGACAACGAGGCGGACAGTGTAAACGTCCTCTGGTATATCAGTAGTATCCCATACTGCTAACTGTTCGGCTACTTTTTGCGTTGATATGAGATCAGTGAACGGGACAAACGATGTGGGGACACTCGAACTCCCATAAAAAAGCTGCCACGACTTAAACTTGTATCCACCTGCAGTACCAATAAATGTTATTGAAGTTGATCCGCCACTATTCGTCTGTGGAAATTGAATCCTCGCTTGTAAGGCGCCACTCGCTAACAAAGCGCGTTCAGCATTGAGGGTTCCTGCGCCGGCAAGTGTCGGGTCAGGTTCATCACTATCCTTTTCTAAAACTACATCAGTAGTGTTGATAAGTATCTGCCGCACCTCTTCGTGGGTGAGATTAGGTCGTTTTGATCGCATCAATGCTGCGATACCAGCGACGTGCGGTGCTGCCATAGAAGTACCAGTAAGAATACGGTAGCCGTTGTTGATTTGTGTGCTGAGAATAGCATTGCCGGGTGCCCCTATATCAACGGATGCACCGAAATTGGATTTGTAGTAACGTTGTTTGTGTTGGGTCGTTGATGCCACAGAAATAACTTTCCGGTATCCGGCAGGAAAAATACTCTCTGCTTCATTTGAATTGCCCGCTGCACCAATTAACACCGCACCACGCGCATAGGCATAATCGATAGCATCTTGGATAACAAAGGAGTGTTGTGAACTTCCCCAACTCATATTGATAATGCTCGCACCGTTGTCAGCTGCATAAACAATCGCGGCGGCGGAATCATCATCCTGCATACGAGAACCACCACCGAGGGAGAGTCCTGCACGTACCGCCATCAGTGGGCAATTCCACGCGACACCTGCAATGCCGATACCGTTATTTGGCATTGCACCTGCTATGCCAGCGACATGTGTCCCATGTCCCGATTCATCAATCGGTTCGTTATCACCCTCTATAAAATCCCCCTCTGCCTGCAGATTAGGGGCATCAGTGAAATCCCATCCGTGCATATCATCAATGTAACCGTTTCCATCATCATCTAAGCCGTTATCGGGGATTTCACCCGGATTTACCCATATTTTTGAGGCAAGATCATCATGCCTATAATCAATTCCAGAATCTATGATAGCGATAACCACATCACGTTTGCCCTTCTCAATTGCCCACGCTTGTGGTAAATTCATCAATGGTAAACTCCACTGTTCTGAGTATTTCGGGTCGTCGGGAACAATTTCATCCGCTAATGTTGGACGCAGATAATTATACGCGACCGCCTCAACGAGTTCACTTTTTTTAAATGCTGTTTTGAGTGCTTTCAGGTCTGCGGCTGGTGAAAATCTTAGGAGGTAAGTACGCTTAAGCTTTGAAGAATACTCAGAGAAACTTGCCGAAGATGGAAAGACGGAACTAAGAGATTCAACGCTGTGTTTGGCATATAATGCCGCTATAGGTGATTTAGCATGCAGTTGCTGTAGATCGTTTGATGCTTCTGGAGTCAGGCGAATTAATAATTCGCCTGGGGTGATTTCAGGCGGGACCGCATTCCCAACGGCATGAATACATAAAATCCCGATAATAAGGATGGTTAAATGAGACAGAATTTTTGAAGGTGTCTGTTGATTCATACGATGCTAATCCAGAAGTTCAAGTTCACCTGTCTCGGGTTCGCCTTTCAGAATATCTACAACTTTTCCGGTTTTGTCATCAATAACAGCGATAGCGAGATTGCCCCACCCGTGGTTATAGAAACTGACTGTCCAAGCGAACCCTTGAAACCAAGCATACTCACGAACCCCTTTTTGATTTGCCAACGCAGCTTTGATGCGCGGATTGGATTTTGCTATGTGAAGGATTTTATCTCCTTTTTTTAATGCTGTTATCTGTGGTTTCGGTTTCTGAAGTTGTATCTGCTTACCAATGTTTACTTCAGGTGGCAATGCATTTGGAGATTGCTTTGCAAGGGTTCGAAGTAGGGTCGCATGACGGAGGTATGCGTCTCTAATTTGTTTATAGTTTTTCAATCCATACGCAATTGTTATCTTTTCATATTGCGCTGCGCACATTTCGGCTGCATCTGCCTCAAGACGTAGGACTTTTGCATAATCTTTTTTCTGTTCAGCGCGTTCCTGTAATTCTTGAAAAAAAGTAGCGTAGATGCCAAAATCGTAAAACCTATCTGGATAGTGTGGTAACCACGTCCCCATAAACTTAGCAATCTTTTCTCGTTCCATCTTAAGAACAGTCTCAGACGTTTTTGACTTTTGCCACGCGGCTTTGGCGCGTTTGCGGTGGAATTGGCGTTGTTCCTGAATTTCGAGTGCTTCCGTTTGTGTTCGTTTTACCCACTTTTCATATCCGTGACGTTTGTAGTAATTGAGAGCAATCTCGTTCATCGGCACAGAGATTAGGGTAAGGCATTCTGCAGCGGCTTCGTGCCAGAGGGCAAGTCTGCCGAAATCTCCCCGCTGCTCGAACATTTTGATAAAGATGTTAGCGTTCGCAGTGCCTTCAAAAATAGCGTTGCACGGTTTAGCAAGTATGAGCAAAATAGGAAACAAAAGAAGTGCAATGTATCTCATTGTTTTTGGAATTATGGTAAATTTTAGAATTACTTAGACACGCTGCGCCAGCGAGGTTAGAAACCTCGCCTACCGTGGACTTTCAATAGAATCATATAGTGGTAGAATACGAACGGTTGCTGAAAATGTCTCTTGCGGTGCCAGAACAATCACACCTGCCGGAATACCTTTCGTCTCTAAATTGATAGCATCTGTCGGACAAGTATAGGGCTCAAAACAGATAGCATCTCTTCCCGGTGGTGTATAGACAACTAATTCTCTAAATTGGGCATCCGATTCCATAACCATCCCGTATCCTGTATCCCTATTTTCAATAACGCACCGACTTACACCGTCAACCAAGTTAACATCTGTGAAAACATGGTCAAGTTTCAACTTTTCGAACAGTTGCCCATTGCGTAGGTCAAGTGTGCCAGTGACATCCTTCTGTATGCCGGTAGGCACGAGCACATCGTCCAATTCCCAGTATTTGTTGGCAGGAACGGCAATCAATGCTTTTGACGCATCCGCTGTTCCGGTTAGATTTGTGCTAAAATAGGGATGAACGCCAAACCCCAACGGCATATTTCCATCGCCTGTGTTTTTGATAGAAATCTCCATTGTTAACACAGCATCTTTGAGTGTATAGGTAATCTCAATTTTGAATGGAAATGGATATTGTCGAATAATATCGGGAAAATCTTGCGAATTTAGCGAGCATCTCAATGTAGCGCCGTTCTCATTAGCCTCGTGTTTGTCAACTTCATAAGGACGGTTCAATAGCAGACCGTGGATAGTAGTTGGGGATTCAGGTTCTTTGTCAAACTGATAGGTTTTTCCCTCAAACTCCCATTTTCCGTTCCGAATTCGGTTAGGGAAAGGGAAAAGAATTGGGTTACCAAAAGCAGTTGGCCGTTGTTCCAACGTGGCCAAATCAGGTGGTTCGTCTATCAACTTGAGCCAGTTATTTCCATCGGCAACCCTAAAAGCGTAGCAGTTATTACCGAGTGCTGGAACAATCTCGGCAATCGCTTTTCCCTCTTGTTCTATGGAGTAGACATCATAACCGTGAGAATCCCATGCTTTGCCAGCTGAATACGAAGTTTGTGCCATCGTTTTTCCTTTATCAGAGTTTACGAGTATCGTTGAAAGTAAGAGAAAAACATAGATTATCCCAATAAAAAGGACATAAAGAAAAGAGAAAGTAGTAGATTTCATTGTTCTTTTTCTCAACCATTGACATTTTAAGACTCGACGTAATTGAAGAAAACATTATTACTTTACCAATTTCTACTTTATTTATAGTGAATTTTACAATTAACTTGACATTTTAATTTGTGAATCAACGCCAAATGCGCTTGGCAGAATACGCGTTTGGTATTCTGCATGATTTGACGGGAGGGAACTCCGATTCCCGACTATTCATAAGTTCTGTCGCGATTCGGAGATCGCTCCTACATGTGAAGTGTCTAATTATTTCCGTCGCGATTCGGAGATCGCTCCTACATGTGAAGTGTCTAATTATTTCCGTCGCGATTCGGAGATCGCTCCTACATGTGAAGTGTCTAATTATTTCAATAATTTACCATATATCCGAAAATTCGGTAGTTTTAATTAAAAATTCTACGAAGGAAGGATACACCCGATCTTCCTCTTTTGTCAGCGAACATATATACTCTGTTACCAAGTTCATCAATAACCTGTATTTTGATCAAATTGTCTGCAAATTTCGGATAATCCAATTCAACTGTCGCCTTCTTATCACCATTCAGTGTCAGAACATCATGCAAAACGTTATGTCTTCCTCTAAATTTCTTTTCCCATTCTGTTTTGTTTTCGGTAGGATCTTTTTTCCACAGAAAATCTGGCGGAGGATTTTCGCCGGTTGGTGTAACTAATAACCGAACCTGACAAATTCCATCAGCATCTTCCACTTTGAATCTTGCTTTTTTTCTTGATCGTGAGAGTTTCCCGATTATTGTTTTATCATCAAAATAGGTCTTTACAGAATTAAAAAACCGACACTTATTTAACCAAACGGCACTATTTTTGGACAAATGTTTAGATTGTTTCTCGTATGACATCAGATCAGATGGGTCTCTGTAATCACGGTTTAAACCAAAGGATTGTGCAAATTTAGAAGTAATGGCATCTTTTGAATATCTGTCAAGGGAGTTATGTAAAATAATCTCACCGGCTTGTTCCCTCAAAACTATATTCTGTAAATAAATAGAAAGTTGTTTTAGTTTAGCAGAAAGTTGTTTTAGTTCAGTAGAAGTAGGTATATTTACATTAGGTTTCTTTTCATTGCTTTTATCCACGACGACAAAATAGAATTTGTTGTCTGTCTCAAAATGCTGTTTAATTTCTTTCATCACTCTTGTATTCGTATTTTCCTGATAGTATTCATCCGCTGTATTACCCTCAAATAGATATACCTTTGCAGAACCATTACTATTTTTTTCAAACTCGAAAGACTTCCTTCCATACCCGTGTCGTTCCATTTCATCAGCAAAAAAAGTTTGAACGTCTCTCAATATTTTATCTATTTTCTCCGGTATATCTGTTTGAGGTAGACGGTTAGTGGGTAAGAAGTAAATCGGTACAACGACATTTGGGATATTACTTTGTCTTGATGGTAAAAAGTGTGAAATATCCCAAACACGAATGATACCATCGTTACCACCACCAGCAACATATCTTGAATCTGCGGAGACATCAACATAATTAACCCAACCGGAATATCCTTCTATTGAGGCATAACGGTTTCCATTGTCCACAGACCAGAATTCCAGCTCATTGGTGCCGCCACTGATGATGGTGTTTCCATCTTTCGTAAATACAAGATCGTTGATATTCCCGGCAGGAATGACGGTATAATTTTGCCAATCTGGTGGATGATACAATTTGATATCTTCATCATTATCTGCGATTGCCAGTATAGGATTCTGTGGATCGGGTAAGAACTTCATAACCTCAATCCATCCAACTTTTTTGTCTATCACATCAATACTTTCTCGCTTGATGACCTGATTTCCATCAATCTCCCAGATGTTAACTTTATCCTTTCTTGACTCTATCGTTGCCATTAGTTTTCCATCTGCAGAAAATGTATGTTCTTTTTCAATGTTTTTACCTTTCAACTCGAATGCTTCTACAGGTTTTGTGGGATTACTAACATCCCAAAGTTCCAAACCGGAAGTCTTAATCGCTAAGTGTTTTCCATTTGGTGAAAAAGCAGCACCAAGTCCTGGAACCAGGAGATGGCTGATAAACTTTCCTTCTGAAATATCCCATAAATTTACGCCATGACGAATACCACTCAAATTAGAGATAGCAAGTAATTTTCCATTCGGAGAAAACGATACTGAATATCCACTGAATTCTGCTAATGGAGTCGTAGGATTGTTGATATCCCACAATTTGATATTTTTGTCATTACCCTTACTAAGGGTCATACTTACTACTAAATTGTGGTTGGTAGGTGAAAATTTAACAGACTCCAAGTAACCACCGTGTGTGAATTCTGCGATAAGTGCTGGCGTTGGTTTTTCAGGCACAGTAGCGAATTTCTGTCGGACCTCATCTGGTATCTCCACAGTTCTGGGGATTCGTGGAGGCGGATCATCATTTCTTGATAAATACTTGTCAACCGCTTGCTGTCTGCTGTCAACTTTCTGATTAGAGTATCTAATCAGAAAAATTACACTGAATAGGATTCCAAATCCAATGAATAATAGTGATAAGAAAACTTTGAATTTCAATTGGTTTTCCTTTGCAATACTGCGCCATATTTGTACTTACACTATGAACCGTTTCCTACCGTTGCTCTTTATTGTTTAGCACACCACTGGATGCCGCGCCGTAATACTTCTCGGAAGTTCGGATTAGAATAGGTGACGTTGTCGTGTCCACTCTGGAGACAAAAGATACGGGAATTGCCATATTCACGCGCCCAACCTAACACGTCCATACTATTCGGATGGTCAACAGTTAAAAGGATAGTGCTATCTTCACCTGCGGATTTCATTGTATAGGTTTCGTCACCCATTTTCCAGTCGGTAAGTCCTTCAGTAATTGGATGGGTCGGGTCGATGACTTGTATTTGCAATGTCTGCTTCGGAAAGTAACCAAAATTAGCACGCTCATCAACTCCACACATATCGGAATAGGCATCCCACTCTGGAAATGCAAGGATAGCGTGATGCAGGATGACCAGTCCTTGCCCACGTTCAGTGAGGCTTAGAATTGTCTTCGCCTGTGAATCTGTGGGGTATGGACGATGGAAGTTGTAAAAGACAACGGTGTCGTATTCTTTTTGGTCTGGGTCATCCACAAAGACATCAAGGTCTTCTCGGACAAACGCAATGCCTTCCATACTTTGAAAGACTGCGTCAAAGTCTTTTTCTCGAAATCCATGTTCTCCTGTTACGACTGCGATTTTCATAAATGTATTCTTCTCCTACTATTATTGTGCCCATCCAAATTGCGATTTAGAAATCGCGACCGGGAGGTCGCTCCTACAGAAGAGGGCTGTTGTGAGACACTTGATCAACAACTAAATAATAATTCATAATTTAAGAGTTGACACAGTACTATATGTGCTTTGGCAATTGTTACGACACACGGAGCATGCCTACTACTATGCAGATTTAATCAATAATAGCCTGGTAGGTTAGCACTCGGAATTGGGGATGAAACGGTGCATCACCGATTAATTGTGTCATCAAGATGCCGATTAATTCTTCTACTGGATCAATCCAAAATGTAGTGCTTGCAAGACCGCCCCAACTGTATGTGCCTAAAGAACCGAGTGTGTGTGTGTCAGCCACATTGGTAACAACAGCAAATCCCAATCCGAAACCGCTTCCAGTTCTCCATAACGGTTGCCAATCATCAGGGATATGATTCATTGTAATAAGTTCAACCGTTTTTCTACCGAGCAAGCGGGTACCGTCGAGTTCACCTTCGTTGAGCATCATTTGGCAGAACCGCAAATAATCAGCAGCGGTTGACTGTAGCCCCGCACCACCCGAATGGTGAAAACTAAGTGGCCCACTTGAAACAGGCGCATTTTCCAGCACCTGAATACCGCCATCTTCCGTAGGTTCATATAATGTGGCGTATCTGTCAGCCTTTTCTTCTGGAACAGAGAAGTCTGTATCTACCATCCCCAAAGGTTCAAAAATCCGTTTTTTCAGAAATTCACTGAAAGGCATTCCTGAAACAACTTCCACAAGATAACCGAGCAGATCGGTAGACATACCGTAATTCCACGCGTCCCCCGGTTGATGTAAGAGAGGTATATTTCCGAGTTCCTGTGCCATATGTGCAAGGTCACCACCGTAAAAATCTGCTTCCCTATATCGATCATTAATTGGGTGCACCCAGTCACCACCGTAGATAAGCCCAGCAGTATGTGTGAGTAGGTGTTTGACCGTCATTTCTCGTTCGGTATCAACAATAGCATCACCATGATTGGCGTAAACCTTCATATCTTTGAAGGCTGGGATAAATTCGGATATGGGTGTACTGAGTTGAAAATGCCCCTCTTCATAGAGCATCATCACAGCAACGCTGGTAATCGGTTTTGTCATTGAATAGATGCGGAAGATGGTATCAAATTCTATCGGTTTAGCAGTTGCAATATCTTGTGTGCCAAACTTTTGAAAATGAACAAGCCTGCCTTCACGGGCTATCATCGTCAATGCTCCCGGTATTTTACCACTATCAACCCATCTTTGCATCACAGGGGCAATCCGTTCCAACCGCGCTGCTGACATGCCGACTTCTTCAGGCACCGCGCGCGGAATTCCATAGTCCATAAGTCTGTTCTCCTCAGTTAATAACTAAAGTTGTTGGTATCAGATTAGGTGGCAATCTTGATCTGTTATTGCTGATTACTCTCTTTCTCAACATCAAGTAAAGCCTGATAGGTGAACTTCCTGAATTCCCCTTGAAATGGATAACGGTTATTAAGAAGCTGCGTCATCAAAATTCCGATGAGATCTTTTTCTGGGTCAATCCAAAAAGTAGTTGCAGCTGCCCCACCCCAACTGTATGCACCTGTAGATCGTTTACTTGTATCACCATCTTTATGGGTTACAACATGAAATCCGAGTCCGAAAGCACCATCTTTGCCATATTGATGATGTGGGTAGCGCATGAGTTCAACGGTTTCGGATTTTAAAATACGCACACCATTCAACTCACCACCGTTGAGTAACATCTGGCAGAAACGGAGATAATCGGCAGCAGTTGAAACAAGTCCGCCACCGCCAGAAGGGAAGAAAGAGACATCATCGTTTGCAAGTGGGGCGTTTCTTGCAAGTCTAAGTCCACCTTCTTCTGTCGGTCTATACAACGCTGCAAATCGCTCTACTTTTTCCTTCGGTACTGAAAAAGCAGTGTCTACCATGCCGAGTGGTTTGAAAATCTTCGTCTGTAAAAATTCTTCAAACGGCATTTCAGATATGACTTCAACAAGATAACCAAGAACATCCGTAGAAACACCGTAGTTCCATCTTTCACCGGGTTCGAAAACGAGCGGGATATTGCCCAGTTTTTCTGCCATTTCAGTTAAACCTGAACCACGTTTAAAAATTTTCAGTTCACCGTAGCGTTTATCAACAGGTTTGTTACCCCACCCGTAAGTCAAACCGGAAGTATGTGTGAGGAGATGTTTTACTGTCATCTTATTATTTGCGGCATGGGTCTCCGTCTGTTCTTTGTTATATACCTTCATGTTTTTAAAGGCGGGTATATACATTTCCACAGGGTCATCAAGTTTCAAATGCCCTTCATCGTAGAGTATCATTACCGCAACGCTGGTAATCGGTTTTGACATTGAGTAGATGCGAAATATCGTATTATCTTCAACCGGTTTTTTATTTTCAACATCTCGCATGCCGATGGTTTGAAAATGTGCAATTTTCCCTTTTCTCGCGATGACAGTGAGGAATCCGGGTAGTTGTCCTTTGTCGACGTAATTCTGCAGCGCAGGTGCGATTTCTTCAAGCCGTTCAGCGGAAACACCAACATCCTCTGGCACTGCCATCGGCAGGCCATGCTCTGGTACGACTGTAGCGGCTCCGCAGGCCAGTATACCGATGCAGAAAATGAATAATAATAGATACTTTAGATTTCTCAAATTAGTCTCCTATTTTATTTACGGAACTTGTTTGATATAACCCTATAACTGTCAACCTAAGAATATTTCCTCTTGTTGAAGGGAACTTTCTCAGTCCGATTTATTACCCTAAGGTAGGCGCGTTTTGGAAACGCGCCTACCAGGGTTGTGTACCGCTAAGTAAACACCTATGGGACTTGTTTAATATAGCCCCAACGTGTCGTTAGTTTTGATTGTGGGTTAACGCTAAGAATTTGGGCTAAACCAACATCCATAGCCTCTTTAATTTCCTTTTGGGTGCGCGCAACGTTGGAAATACGTATTTCTTCAATGACCCCTAACAAACCGTTCGTATTGTCAATATTTGGAACACCGATTGTAATCGGATCGTTGCTCTGAAACGTAGCCGCATTGGCGTTCTCGGTCTCCAATTCACCATCAACGTAAAGGCGTCCCATCTCGCCGTCAAAGGTAAAGGCGAGATGATGCCATTTGTTGTCTGTGATTTGAGAGGTCGCATTCATATTGAAGGCACATCCACCATTTGCACCAATCTGTGCATGTAGAACATTCTGATTATTATGGATCCAAATGCCGTAGTTTCGATTGGTACAGCCTGTCCTCTGTTTGCAGACAATTCCTTGCCATTTGCCCGTAGCCTCTTTTACTTTAACCCACGCTTCAATGCTGAGTGTTTCTAACTCTAAGTTTTTGGTGGAGTTAACTACGATATAGCCGTCACCATCACCGGGAAATTCTAATCCAGTACCAAATTTCCCTTTTACCCACTTGAGACTACCTGTAATTTCACCACTGTGTCCATTCCCAGAGGCGTCTCGGATAGTCTTTCCATTTCCTTCCTCAAAGAGCCAAACTGCAACGGTGTGTTTGTCAACTGCTGCATGTGTGGATAGAAAACTGAGTCCTATCAAGACCGTTGTTACGACTAAGATATAGCGTAACTTTGAATAAATATGTCGCACTTTCATTTCCTCCTTATTTCAATTGAGCATGGCAAATACCGTATGCGTATTTGCCCTTCAGAAGCAGTATTACTGAACAATACGAAAAACTGTGATCATCTTATCAAATTAGAGGTTTTAAGTCAATGATTTGATTTCTGGGGCAGGGCTATTCAGTTTTCACGTTTTCTGAATAATGAAGGCAGGGTCGCTCCTACAGTAAAAGGTTTTAGACAGAAGGTAGAAATTATTGCAGAATTGAATGGTTCTGTCCTGAGTCATGGTAAATTTGCTTTAATATTGATTCGCAGTAAGACATAAAGCAATCAAACCTATGGTGCCGTTAAATCTTATAGAAATGCCTGAATTTGTGCCCACGTTTCCGCGTCAATCGGGATACCATCTTGTTCCCGCTTGCGTTGTTCTTCCCAACCGCGTTCGCCAGGCATCCGAATTGCGTCAACGCCAGCAGCGCGTTTGGCAGATTTGAGATACTCTATAAATCGCGCTATCTCTGCACTGAACCCTGGAAAATCTCTAAAACTTGCGACATTAATCACAAGCACGAACAACCCGTTACCGACACGCGCATCCTCGCTACGACTGCAACCTGCCCCTGTCAGCGCACCTGCAAGGATGTCTACAATCACACTGAGTCCAAACCCTTTGTGTGCTGCAATCCCACCAAGAGGTAATATGGCAGCAGGCGGGACTCCATAGAAATCCTCAGCATCAGGGGTTGACTCCCCTTCCGCGTTGATGAGCCAGCCGTGCGGAAGTGCTTCGTTGTGATGCTGTTTAACACGGATTTTTCCCGATGCGACAACACTTGTAGACATATCCAATACAATCGGATCTTGTCCTTCAATCGGTACTGCACACGCAATTGGGTTCGTAGAAAGTCGTCCTTCAATGCCGCCGTGTGGTGCAACGCAAGTACCACCACCATGGTCATTCGCCATGAGCAACCCTACCATCTCGGCATCAGCGGCGAGGCATGCATATCCGCCCAACCTTCCCACCTCATTGCACTGGGACACTGCGACGGAACTAATATCTGTCTGTTTTGCCTTCTGAATTGCCAACTCAACAGCACGCGTGGCAATGATGGGACCGAAACCCCAATTACCATCTAATACTGCTATGGATGCAGATTCGTGCAGTGTCTCTATTGGCACATCGGGCTGGATTAGTCCTGCTTCCAATTCTCGCACATATTTTGGGAGGTGGATAACACCGTGTGAATCGTGTCCAACACGATTGGCATCCACCATAGAACGAGTTACCACTTCTGCTTCAGATGGCGGGATATTCAGTTTTTGGAAGACGTTGAGGCAAATATCGGTGAGTTCTTCTGCAGTGAGGTTCGGCATTATGGGAGTCCTTGTGTGAAATGCCTCTATTGTGTCTTGAAACTAAAAGGAGGGATCATTTATCTTCTGTTTGTTTAAGGATTTCAGCGATCCGCTCAGCAAAACGGAACGCGCTATTGTCTTCTGGCGCATAGCCTATCACCTCTCGTGCGTTAGTGATACTCCAGAACTTATGTGAATTGTCGCTGATACCGTAGAAAATCTGGAACGGAATTCCGTTTTCGTCCTCTATATTTTCTGTTTCAATGCTCTTGACAAAGAGTTGCACCTGATCGCGGACACTCAGGTATGCCCCAAGCGCGCGGTGCATCTTCTCGTAATTTTCCGCTGTGACATCATTCATATCTGTCTCCCGCGGTGCGCCGATGCGTATTTGCACATTCTGTAGTTTTTTATTTTTCCTGAACCCAGTTGCGAAGACAAAACCGAGGTGTTCGTAAGACTCTTTTGCCCAGCCGTAGAAATTATCTGATAACGGACGCATCTCTGGTGTCACAAAATCCCATTTGCCCGCCCAGATAAGTCGTTCATAATAGTCTGCTGCGTGATTTGAACTACAGACAACGACGCGCCGAACATCCGTTTCCCAGCAGGTATGATAAACGTTGTATGCCATCTGAATGTTGTTGAGTTCGTTTTCAAAACCGCCGCCTTGGAATGCACAGTGAACAACTGCATCAACGCCTTCAAAGTAGTGTTTATATAGGTCACGGTCAGGGTTGCTAACGTCAACGATTTGAAGCCCTTCAACTTCCTCTCCTTGGCGATTTGTGGTTCTCACGTCAAGTAGGACGAGATCGTAACGTTCACGGAATGCGGGTAGCATGCGTCCGGCGATATAGCCTGCTGCGCCTGTGATAAGGACTTTTCTGCGGTTTGGCATCTGTTTTTTGATGTTTCCTTTGCATTTTATGAGGTTTCAGGAATTGGTTTATGAGCTGCAATTTTTTGTTGAATTTCTTGTATTAGCCTATTCATCAGACGGTGCCGAGGGGTCATCTTAAATGCGATTTCATACAAACCGCGTTTACTATGCTTGATTCTCCGGTCAGACTTACTGAGAAAACGAACCAACATCTGAAAAAGGAGTTTTCCCCTCAATTGAAGTTGATACGCGTTTCTTATTTGTTGTTTAAGTTCCGAATTGGGAAGACAAAACCCTCGGCTTTGGCGGAAGCCATCGTCCATTTCAGTCTGATCTTGAGGGACAATTTCATTGCAATGGTGATTAAACTCTGGGGTTCTACCGGTTAAAAATTCTTCAACCTCAAATGCAAACCAATCTACTATTATATCTAATAGTTGTCTATGCTCAGCTGCTTCCTGAGGATCCATTAAGGTTTCTAAATTTGGATCAGCACCCGCGTATAAGTCATTCTCGATGCTATATCCCTGTGTCCAAATGATTTCGTCATAACCTGCTGGAAGTTGTGTAAACAATTCCTTATCTTGATCTGCGATAAATGCAACGGGCAAGTGGTCAAATTCGCTTTTTCTATCATAAACTGCAAATAGATTAGGTCTGCCACCTACGCCAAGAATATCTACTTCGTGAACCTCAAGCAGATCTTCCATCCATCGAAATATCTGCATATCATCTTTACCTTCTACAATAACCGTTGGTAGTTTCGATCTACGAAGAGTAGAAACCAATTCATCCACCGTAGGGTGTCGCTGTAGCATTAACTCTCTCCGCGATCCTCTCCCAACATAAATTCTTTGTCAGGATATTTTGTATATATGAATGGTGAATGTGTGGCAACAAAAAATTGATTTCCTGTTGCTTGTTCAAGCAGAGTAGGAAAGAGGATTCTTTGCCAGTCTACATGCAGACTTAATTCCGGTTCATCAATGAAAATAGGTGTATTATGATAAAAAGCGTTGTAACACAAATAACTGAGCATCTGCTTTTCGCCGGAAGAAAGTTTGTCGGAGGAAATTGCATCGTTTATTTCCTCAATTGCAATGTCATTACTTTCTTCTCCGAAGGCAAGATCATCGGTTTTTTCTCCAAGAACTAACTTTTCGGTTATCAGAATTGCGTTGTATCGCAGGATTTTTCGAGTCAACTCAGACAACACAGAAATTGGCTTCTTCAATTGTTCTGTTTCCTTATCAACCTTTTGAATAGCCTCCAGAACGGCGGAAGCACTTTTAGGAATCTCATCAACTTTGTCCTTATCTGGATTACTTTGCATTTCTCTTGAGATATTTGTTAATACCTGAGATTGAAGCGTGCTGATTTCTTGATAAATATCAACGTATTTTTCTGGTAGTAATTTTACTATATCCATAGTTGAGACTGAGGCTATAAACTTGTGTCTTTCGGTAGACATATCATCTGACAGTTGTGATATTGCAGTTAAGAGCTTCTCTGTCGTTGAACTTAACAATCTTAGTCCTGCTGCCTCCTCAGTATCTACTGAACTTCTGGAACCAATTGAAAAACCGCCTTCTATTCTCCTGAACGTTGGAAAAAATAGACTCCCATTGAGCGATCCGGCGATTCGGTTCTCAATTTTATCTACCTTATCAACATTCTTTGGATCAATCGTTCTGGTTTCAGGATCTATCTTTATACCTGCATCTCCACTGGAGCGGTTACTCAAAAATTCAAATCCCAGTATAATTTCTTCAGACTTATGCCGATTCATTGTTAGAGAAAATCCATCATCTTCAATTGAAAGATAAGAAAACGGTATTTCATAAAGAATTTGTTTAAGATGTCCACTTATGAAATACCATATCAACTTCAGCAATGTCGTTTTGCCTGAACCGTTAGGTCCAGTAAAGATATTTAAGTCTTCATTGAACTCAAACTCACCATCAAGACGATTATTGAGTCCCTTAACTTCAAGTTTTCGTATCATTTGTTTCACCTCACAGAGATAGCCTTCAACGTAAAAACTGAATACCTACGGAATCTTCAACTTCTCTTTACAGTGCCGCGCCAGCATTTTCATCTCATAAATGACCTGCGTCTCCGTTTGCATCAGTTGAGTATAAAAAGGTGGGACCGGCTCTCTCCTAAACAGCCTATCAAAGAAACTTTGTTGTGTTTCCGCTGGCACTTCAAAACGTGGTGTTTCTGCGCGTGATGGGTCTACCCCCAAGTATTCAATGGAGAGATAGTGTGCTGCGTCGTCTTTCTTAATTTTGCCTTTACCAATACTGCCGGTAATTTTCCGTCCGTAACTCACAGCATAGACTCTGCCAGTTGTTTGGCTAAGGACGGTATATCCACCCTCGTCAATGGATTCATTCCAGTACTTCTCAAATCCATTCTTTGGCAGGCGTTCGCGCAGTTCTTCTGCAGAGCGCACCACAAATCTGTTTTGATGTAGGATTTTAGTGATAGGAAAATCCTCATCCTGCTCTGTTAGTGGGAGAGGGCCTGTCAGCAAATCGACGTTATCAAGTGTCCATACGACACCGTCTCGAGTGCCTTTCGCCAAGTTCAGATGTTTTTCGACAAATTCCCCGTTTAGCGGATGGAGGCAATAACCTTTATTGCCGTTAAACACGGCTCGTAACTTTCGACGATGGTCTATCACTGAGAAACGTTTCTCTGGAATAGGTATCTCTAACTGAAGGGTGTATCCTGTATCCAAATCGGTTGTCAGATTCAGTTGTGATTTACGGAGTTGTGCAAGACGTGTCAATGCTGTCTGACTTTTAGATAAAACGCGCCCAATTAGATATTCACTTCGGAGTGCAGGAATTTCCGTGGCGAGACGTTCAAGCGTAACGGCATCAAGTTTCTCCAACATAACTTTGTGTTCCCATCGTGTGCCGCGTTCATGTGCAAGGATTTGAAATTGCTGTTTATCGCCGCTGGTTCGGATATATCCGAGTGCTGTCCACGGATCAAAAGTTGCGCGATAGTATCCACTTGTTTCATTATCGCCGCCTGCTAAGACACAATCTCGCCGCTCATATCGGGAATAGATGCCGAATTGAAATTCATACGTTTCGTAGTTCTCCAAAGCCTTCCGCAAGTCGCGTGCGAACTCACTGCCGCGTGAATACTTCCTGAAAATTTGCTCGGTACGTTGTGGCTGATTGAGCGCATCAAGGAACGAACCGATTGGGATACCTGCTTCTTCCACCCCTTCGTCCTCGCTTTTTCCAAAGACCTTTGTTTTAGTTTTGAAAGGCGGATTTTTAAGCGATACATCACGTTGTGAAACAAGCTGCAAAGCGGGGTCGTCTTCCATTCCTGCAAGGGTTGGTGCGTCACCAAGAATCTCTGCTAATTTGGCATCGTCAATTTTCTCCATCAAAACAGTGCCGCGTTTCAGTTCTGCAAAATGGATAATATCATTGAGACTATATTGGAGGGGAGCACTCGATGAGAGATTGTCATAGTTAGAACGGTGGAAACGTATGCGCGGCTTGATCCGAAAAACAGGCGTGAGACCGTAATCCTTCAGCAACGCATACAAGGTCACAGTATAAGATTCCTCGTGAACCTTCTGTGCCAGAATACCACGTTCGTTTGGCTTATTGTCAACAATTAACCGCTCTTGCACGAGACGGCTATCGTTGCCAAAAATCATCATCCGATGTTCTTCTCTATTATCATCAACTAACATGGATCCGTCCCCCTCCATTTTCAGATCTTGTATTCAAATTTGAGGCTCATCCTGATCTGAGTCTCTGTCTTGCAAGTGCTGCTGCACCAAGCACACCCGCATTATCCCCTAATTCTGCCTTAACAATCTGAACTCCTTTTAACGTATCGGGTAGTGCATATTTTTTGGCAGCTTTGCGGATATCGTCTATAAATGTATCGTCAAGAGCTTCAACGACACCGCCACCTAACACAATCATTTCTGGATTTAAGAAATTCACAATAGAACCGATACCAACGCCAAGATATTTTGTGACTCCTTTGAAAACTTTCAGCGTTAATTTATCCTTGCTACGAAGAGCTTTAGCCAAAGTGCCGCTCCGAATTACGCCAAGATCACCATCAGTAAGTTTTGTAAGTATGCTTTTTTTTCCTTTTTTGAGTATCGCTTTTTGAAATTGTTTTGCCATAGCGGTTCGGCTTGCGAGTGCTTCTAAACAACCCCGTGTACCGCAGCCGCACTTAGGCCCGTCTGCTTTGACAATGATGTGCCCGATTTCGCCTGCTGTCTTGCTTGCGCCGTGGAAAAGTTCGCCGTGCATGATGATGCCGCCTCCAATGCCAGTGCCTACAAAAATTCCAACCAAATTCTGAACGTTTTGTCCTGCTCCAAACGTGTGTTCGCCAAGTGTTCCAACATTCACGTCATTGTCAACGAATGTTGGAATGTCAATACGTGCTTCCAACTCAGTTTTCAGTGGTACATCCTTCCATCCAAGATTGGGGGCAAAAATAACGACCCCTGTTTCTGGGTCAAGCGGTCCCGGAGCACCGATGCCGATTGCCTGAATAGAATTCGCTGCGACGCCTGATTCTTGAAAAGCCTCTCGGATACAGTCTGCGATCCGATCAATCACGATGGACGTATCGTCTTTCGCTTGCGTTGGAACTTTTGCCGTGCTGAGGATATCGCCTTCCTCATTAACAACGGCGGCAAGTATCTTAGTGCCCCCCATATCTACTCCGACAACATTCATATTCATTTTTATTCCCTTTATATCTGTATTGTTTTAGTGTGCGTTTTCTATGACGCTATAATTGCGATCAATTTTTGTTTGAAGTCTGCTGCTGATAATTGTTCCCATCTTTCTAAAAATGCTTCATAGTCAGCATTGCGAGTTTCGAGGGTGCGTGCAATAAGTGTGTCAATCCCACGTAACTCAGTAGGTTGCAGATTTTCTTTATATTTTGTTAATACCTCCAAAACAACATCACTGTCGTGTATATCGCCAAGTATATCTTGTAAGTCAATAATAGTTTTAACAAATTCCGTAAAATGTTTATCGTAGTTTACAGCAAAAAACTCCATCGTATACCGAAGCCGTTTAATAGAAATCCGCATGTTGTGTAGTTCTTCACGCTGCTCGGGGTCTTGAATAAACTGCTCCCAACTATAAACCTCTCCAACCTTTTGTGGCAGAATGGTCCGGGCATTCTCGCGAAAACTCTGTTGTGGATTGAGTCCTGTGATTTTTTGCGGCTTTGCCATTTCATTCATGCGCCTCGAAAAATGTCAGAAATTGCGTTTCAAAATTGATCGTATCAAGTTCTGTAAACAAAGTTAACATCGGTTTTCTTGCTTCTTGCCGTTCCTGCTGTAAATGTTCTATCAATCCTTGAATATCACCTCTTTCTGCTTCTGATAGGGTCTGCAACTCTTTTTGAAAACGCGCGATGAGGACATCAAGATCACGGACTACCCCCATTGTCCGTGTGATCGTACGGACCTTTTTATACTGTTTTTTGAAAGGTTCTTTTTGAAAACAGTCAGCGAAATTGTCCATCGCTGCACGCAACCGTCGTGAGACAACACGCATATCGTGAACGAATTCGATATGCGTGCCATCAATTGCACCTGCTTTGTGAGACATCATTTCTCGGAAATAACTCACGATAATCTGTCTTGCACAAACTTCCAAAGTCTTATCAGGTGAAATATCCTTGATCTCAATTGCCGTTGACATTTTAGACACCTTTATTCAGGACGGTGATGGGTTGAGGTTAACTTATATCCCTAATTTTCTAAAAGAGAAATATCTTCGCCAACAGAAAGTAGGAAAAAATTCCAATTACATCAATCGCGGTTGTAACGAATGGACCTGTTGCAACTGCGGGGTCAATACGGATACGTTTGAAAAACATTGGAATAACTGTCCCCACCGTTGCTGCAATTATCATGTTTATGAAAATAGCAACTGCAACGACAAGCGGTAGTTTCCATGCATATTCGCGAAAATGAGGAAAGAGGCTTGCAAACCCTCCAAGCAAGACACCATAAGTTATTCCGAGTAATGCCCCTGTGCTGAATTCACGCCATAACACTCGCCATGTGTCCTTGATTCCAACTTCACCAATGGCGATACTCCGTACGATGATGGTAGAGGATTGTGTCCCTATATTCCCTCCCATTCCCATGATTATCGGGATAAAAGCGGCTAAGGCAGCAACCTCTTTCAATTGTGCTTCAAAAATGCCGATGATATAGACAGCGAGTAAACCTCCGCCAAAACTTGCGAGCAGCCACGGTAAGCGTGCCCGCGTATTCCTAAAGATAGAACGAGAAGTAATATCCAGATCACCTGTCCCTGCCATCTTTAGCATATCTTCCGTGTTCTCTTCTCGGATAACATCCATCACATCGTCAATCGTAACAACACCGACCAGCTGCCCGATGCTATTGATAACCGGAATAGCAAGTAAATCGTAGCGAGCAACTGCACGTGCCACTGTTTCCTGCGGCATGTCGGTATGAACGGTGTATAGGTGCGATGTCATCAAATCTTTGAGCAGTGTCCCTGGCTTTGTTTGCACCAACTGCCGTAACGAAAGTACTCCTTTTAATTTATTATCTTCATCAACAACATAGACATAAAAGGTGATCGGCGGCATTTCTACTTCAGTGAGTTCCCGAATCATCTCCGTTGCTTCAGCAGCGGTTGTATCTTGAAGCAACGCGAAGTAATTCGGTGACATGATAGCACCTGCAGTTTTCTCCTGATATTCAAGGAGTCGTTCAATATCCTCAGCGTTCGTCCCCTCAATGAGATTTAGGAGTTCTGTTTTTTCTTCTTCGGGCAGTTCCGAGAGAATTCGCGTCACATCATCCGCAGGCATCGTGCGTAGGACATTTGCAACAACTGCCGATTCTGTTTCCTCAACGAACTCACTTATATCTGCACTGTTCAGATCACACAACACCTCTCCCATTCGCTTTTCTTCAATCAGAAGTGTGAAGAGACTACTCTTTGCTTCGGGGCGGAGGCGCGGAAACCAACGCGCAATGTCTGCTGAATGCGTTTTAGCGATGATGTTACGAAGGTTCGGGAAGGCACGCCGTTGAATCAAACGAACAACGGTAGAGATAAACAGTTCATCAACATCTTGTGTTGTAATGATTGTTTGACCTTCCATATTTGTTTTCGCAAATTGCCTTTTTTATAGTGCAAGTTTTAGGATTTCGCACGGTGTCGTAGCAGATGGTCTGTGAGAACAAGTGCTGCCATTGCCTCTACAATAGCAGGAGCCCGTACTAACACGCACGGGTCGTGCCGTCCGCTTGCCTCTAATGTCACCTCATTTCCGTCCATATCCACAGTCTGTTGCGGTTTGCCAATTGTCGCTGTCGGTTTGAAAGCGACTTGAAATACAATATCCTCGCCGTTTGAAATGCCTCCTTGTGTGCCACCGGAATTGTTTGTTCGGGTACGAATTCGTCCGGACTTATTGTAAAATTCATCGTTATGTTCAGAACCTGTCATCGTTATACCACCAAATCCGGACCCGATTTGGAATCCCATCGTTGCGGGGAGGGACATCATCGCCTTCGCTAAATCTGCCTTGAGTTTGTCAAAAACAGGTTCACCGAGACCAACAGGAACTTTGCGGCAAACCGATTCAATGATACCACCAAGGGAATCCCGATCCCGTCTTGCCTGATCGATGCGTTCCGCCATTTTCGGACTGACAATTGGGTCAGGACACCGCACCGGACTCGCTTCAATATTTTCAAGTGTTACTGTCTCTGTATCTACTGTGGCTTCTAATGTATGAATCTGCTTGACATAAGCGAGTATTTCAGTATCACATCTCTCCCGCAGAATCTGTTTTGCAATTGCGCCTGCTGCAACGCGACCAATGGTTTCCCGAGCACTTGCCCTACCACCTCCCTGCCAATTCCGAATGCCATATTTTTCCTGATACGTAAAATCTGCGTGTGAGGGGCGGTAGAGGTCTTTCAAGTGATTGTAGGCATCAGGTCGCGCGTCCTTGTTCCACACCAGCATAGAGATAGGCGTGCCGAGTGTTTTGCCTTCAAACACACCAGAGAGTATTTCAACGATATCTCCCTCCTGGCGCGGTGTCGTGAGATGGCTTTGCCCCGGACGACGACGATTGAGTTCATATTGTATAGCGGATATATCAACCTCAATCTGTGGTGGACATCCGTCAACAACAACGCCAACAGCGCCGCCATGGGATTCGCCCCAAGTTGTAATTCGAAAAAGGTGACCGAAAGTATTCATTAATTTTTATTCCAATAGACTCGTTTTGAAGCGCACGGCTTTATTTTTAAGGTGTATATTTTCCATTTCTTGTGATATACTATATCAAATTGTCAATAAACATGCAAGCAATTTGATAGCAGCATATGACTACAAGATTCGGGCAGAACACGCATCTCAATCTATATTAATACGACTAATACGGAATAAATAGTCATGATAACTTATGAACAATGGAACAAAGCAATCATTAAACACATTTTTGCAAACTGCGAACCGGGTGAAATCGTCTTTCTGAACACGACCTCTGAAACATTATCTGACATCGATGAGCAGGAAGGTTTTAATGTAGATGCTGTAGATAGTTTGAAGGAAGCTGTTAGGAATAAAGTAATAAGTTCGAATAGGGTTTGCTTGACTCGGATTGATCCAGATATATTTTTCAACAGAACTCCTGAGAACGAACCGACACAAGTTGCTTTTCTTGCACTTAGTGTACTTGCTGCAAGCATGATGGAAAGATCTGATGATGTATCAAATAACAATTACTATGTGCGTCTGAATCAACTTCTCTTTGACGAAATGATCGAAAACTGTCCAAAAGGAATTAAGCTGCTGGATATTAAGCGTTTCTGGACACAACTGCAAACGTGGGCATTAGAGCAACATGAGGTTGAACTATATCTAACTGAAGGTCCGGCCAACCAAAAATATGTTTGGTATCCCAAATCTCAATGTCTGATTCGCATGCACGATCGAAGAACCGTTTATCAGTTTTTTCGCTACCAAGGTTTCACACCGGTTTCAAATATCCCAGACAACCAACTTGAAAGAGACTTTCGTATGTGGTTAGGATCGCGAGACGGATCCGCAAGAATCTATCAATTTTTTACTAACAGCTCCTATAAAGCGTTAATCCTTAGACAAGTCAGATTGCTTTTAGAAAATTGGGATGGTGAAATTCCACCTAAACCGGTTGTCGGGCAAATACAGTCTCCATCCAAAATACATGTTGAACTACATTTTAATCAGTTTAGCAACCTAGAAATACGCTACTGGTTCCAGAGACGCGGGCGAGATGACATTGGCTGTAAAACCAATCTTTTTGGAATTGAGAATTTACAAACATATACATCAGAAAAGTGGTTTCGACCGTTTCCTGATAACAGCGATACGTTTTGGAATTTGTCAAGTCAACTGCAATTACAAACAGATGAAATCAACCCGATGGTTTATACACTGTATTGTTCCGACATCTGGGTTTTCCGAGTAGACCAAGAGCGTGATGAAGGTTGGATTTCTCAACAAAACATGCAGTTATATCAAGATCATTTGATAGTGTTTAAGGAAAGATATATTAGGCGAATAAAAAATTGTCTAAGCCAGACTTGTGAACATGAAATTGATTCTCCAAACGCAATCTATGTTAACGGAGAAGAAAACGGTTGGCTTTATCTAAAAGCAACACCGACTAAACTTGAATCTTTTGATGATCCTGACCTTTGGATACTTTCTGTTAAATCCAGTGAACAGATTAGCCTCAATGGTGGATTGTCCGTTAAGGATCAAAATGGACACCGATCCTATCTTAACATTTGTCTTCCCTCCATCTTTGTTCCTGAACTTGGTTTTTCCTCCGAGGAGTCTTTGCGAATCGGTGAACGGAGATTCCCAGTAAACGAAGATCGGTTAGTTAGTTTAGAAGGCATTTTGGACGTAGGAATTCATCAAATTTCATACGGAAGTAAAACGCGGGAATTAAGAATCATAGCGTCAGAGCGTTCATTGGATCATCAAGAAAAAATGCTGATTGCCAAATTAGATACAGCCAAGAAAACCATCCCCACTTATTCTGAAAAAGAAACTGATGAGATTTCAGAAGACTCCAGTGTATGGATTTCAGGTGCAAGGTTTTTCGGGATAGATATACTAAACACCACATGGAATAATGTGTGTAAACCTCCAATCCTAAAAAAAGACGAAAAACAATCATTGGAAAAACCCGCAGAAATCATTTCATCCGTTGTTAAACTGGCAATCGATCTTAAGAAAAAGAAAAATCCAGTACCAAAGTGGTTTAAGAAAACGATCCAAGATATAGATAATAACGTTGCAATGCGGACTCTTGTCGAGAAGAAACTGAGAAAGCACAAACAGACAGCACTGTCATATACTGAACTCCGTAAATATATAAGCAGATAACTATGCATGTAAAAACATATCCAGAAGCAAAACGTAGAATATTACTTGAGCGGAATGTGGAAGATTTTGTTACGTTCTTAGAAGAAGTAACAGACAGTCAAGGCAGAACCTTCATACGAAATCGATTACTTCCCAGAACCGTCACAGGATTCCGTCCTGGACATGCTCCTTTAACTCTAACAGTTCCAAAGTTTATCTCTAATTTGAGAGAAGAACAAGAACTTACTAATCCTAATTCCCGCAAATGGGATATGTTCAATGACGCTTGGAAAAGTTGGGTCGTATCTCACGGCGAACTAAATAATGTCCTACTTCAATTTGACAATACAGAGGATTTTGATGAAAACCAACAGTGTATCGTACCGCCAAACAGTGAACTTGACCGGAAATGTTTTGAAGTCTTGATGGAAGCAAGTTGCAACAATCAGATTGATCAGGAAACGATTCAACGATTTTATGAGTATGGTTATTTTAACGAAGATAAACAGATTGAAGATTTAATTGATAAAGCACTACCACGCGAGGAAATTGAACGGAAACAACAGATAGAACAGCTTCCCGATCAAGTTAATGGACTTCGGCAAGAGATTGATGACTTTCACACACAGATTTCTAACTTAGAACCTTTAAGTGAATTACAACAATTATTAGATCAACATATTTCAGAAGTTCAGCAATCTTTTGAGGAACAGATTGCGCAGTTAAAAGTTTCTCAGAATGTTAGTCGATTAAAGCAATTGATTAATTCTCTTAAATCTAACATTAGTGAAGTAAATGAATCTCTTAAATCTCGCATTGGTGAAGTTGAGAATTCACAAGCTGAAATACATCCTGCAATAAACGACTTCGTTGATTACACTGAAGAGACAATCGCACAACTTGAAAAGCAAATCCAAGATGCCAACGAATCTGTTAAGGAACGATTTGATGCAATTAAGAGTGACATCTCCGAGATTAAATCTGAAGCAGAAAAGCAAAATCGACAACCTGTACCACAAATCACCAATGAAGTTTTGAAAAATGGAGAACACCATACTGTTTCTCCACGCATTGCACATAAAGCCATTGAGATCGGAAAACATTACGCTGCTAAGTTAGAAGGAGATATAGAACATTATCAGGACGAAGAAGATTACTTATCAGTTTTTCAATTCAGTCTACGAAGATTTGGTATAACAGATTCTAAGGAAACAGCAACTGCAATTCACGTTGCCCTTAAGACATTTCCCGGACTTGAAATTACCGACAAACGATTAATTAAAGTTTGGCATCTGATGTGTGATAATCATCTTTACTATACAAATATGAATGTCGAAATGGGGTGGATTGGGTTACAAGATTGGTTTCCTGATTTCTTTGCTGACGAATGTTTTGGTGAATGTCTTAAACGAATCGATCTTGAGGTCTCAGTCCGAAAAATGCTTGAAATAGGTAATATGCCTTGGGCAATTCACTTCGGTGATTGTGATCGATCGTTTCCAGAGGGTTATCTACCATCATTTATCAAATGGATTAAAGGTTTTTCCGAATGCACAATAAAAATTTTTCTTACCCGTTGTTTAGGAAAAAATCGTTGTGAGATTACAGAAGATGCCTACGCTTTGCTGGCACGTCTACCAGAACCACAGGAAGAAGAACCGATTGAGGCACAAAATTTAAGATCTTCAGGAATTATCGTCACACATTCTGATTGGGAGGTTTGGTGTCGACCACCTCCCGATGTGGACCAGCATCTTCAAAATCAATTTGACATTCTTGATCAACTCCGATCAACAATTGAACAAAACAGTGTACGTATTCCGATCACACCTCTTCAGGAAATCCGACATTACCTTCGGCTCTCACAAAGCATCGAGATGGCACCAACTCGCGCGCTTGATTGGGCATTAAGGTTTCGTCTTTTACCGTGGATCGAAAAACGTCCCGAAGTAATAGATAGTGTTTTAGATATGCTGGATCAGGAGGATCATGATTTATCAAATTCCTCCGATGAACTGCAAAAGGCGCGAGATAATGCAAATGAATCAAACTGAAAACAACGTATATGACAAACTTCTTCACTACTTATCACACGAGGGCGAATTAACTTGGGAAAAATTCAAGGATGCAGTCAACAGAATAGTAGATAAGCAGTGGCGGTATAATCCGTCCACTTACCTTCAATCTCTTGCCCGTTTGGGACATCTTGATTATGACCCGTTAAATTTATCACGTGTCGTAATTGCACCTGCTGTTCTGGTTGACACAGCAGTGGAAAACCAATATGTTCTTGTTGGCAGTAGAACTTCTGCCTTTCTTAAGGAAATTAAAAGATGTGTTACCGAAACCGGTGGAAAATTGCAATCAATACCAGAAGGATATGCATCTACAACAATCGTTTTAAGCGACTTGGCTGAAGCATCTATTACTAAAATGGAGAGTTTAGGTATTTATATCAGCTACGCATTTTCTGCAAAGTTGTCCAAACGATTGCCAATTCCAATACGCGCTGGTTATCCAAAAAGCGAGGTACTACTTTCAGATTCATCTAAACTATTTAACCTCATGACCTTGAAATATGAACCTAATATCCGACATCGTGGTAATGGACTCTACGAAATTCCGAAATACGGCCCCGGTCTCTATATCTTAAAGTTTGGTTCTGACCAAAGAAGAGTGCCACGCGACTGGGGTGAATGGTTGGTTCTTTCTAATGCTGGCAGAACTAGTGGATTCGTCTCTTACGTAAAAAAAAATAAAACCTTATGTGTTAAATACCCGTTACACTTACCACTAATTATAGACCGATGTGCTACACTCTGCTCAGGTTTTCCACCAAAGAAAAAGGGAAATTTCTATCACTATTCAGATGTCCCCACCGGTGTTGCATACCAAATAACTAAATCACTACATCAAAACTGGGAGGTAATTTAATGTCTGATACTATTAAAACTGATCCATTTAAAACTTATGAACTACTTTGTAATTCTTACATAAGTTACATACAAACAATTTTGGGTTTCAACAACAAAGAGAAAGAGTTGGAGGAAGAACGAGAAAGATTATTACGAGATAACGGTTTACTTTTCCAAGAACCCCGTTTTGAACCAATATTCTCTTATCCTTCCTCAGAAAAAACGTTAACGGAATTATGTCATGATTTACAACTCCCTTCTGAACTTGCAGAATTTCTCGCTGCGGGAGGTAAAGAGGGGCTTGCACCAAAAGACCGCCAACTCTATAAACATCAAGCAGAAGCGATTGAAGCATCAGTCATTGATGGAAATGATGTAGTTGTCACAACTGGTACAGGTTCTGGAAAAACAGAATGTTTTTTGCTGCCGATCTTCAGTTATCTTATCAAGGAGTCACAAAACTGGAACATCTATGGAGAGCGGAATCTAAATCATCCGTGGTGGCGTACTCAACCGCGTACGGTCGTAAAACGTGTTCCACAACGTGAAGGAGAAAGACGCCTTGCGGCTGTCAGATCCCTGATTTTGTATCCACTTAATGCACTTGTAGAAGATCAACTGATGCGACTTCGGCGCGCTTGTGATAGTCCAGAGGTGCGTCAATGGCTTGATCACAACCGGAGTAATAACCGGTTTTACTTTGGTCGTTATACTGGATTAACACCGGTACCCGGTCAGGAAAGAGATGAAAATAATACTAAAACAAACAACATCCGAAGGCTACAAACCAAACTTGAAAAACTACAAAGACAAGCAGAAAAAGCAAAGGAATCGGATGAAACGCGTTACTATTTCCCCTCCACCGACCCTGATTCGTCAGAGATGTGGTCTCGTTGGGACATGCAAGACCACCCACCTGATGTATTAATCACAAACTATTCTATGTTGAACATCATGCTCACTCGCGATTTGGAGCAACCAATCTTTGAAAAAACTAAAGAATGGCTGCAAAAACCGGACAGTGTTTTTCATCTTGTTGTTGATGAACTACATTCCTATCGTGGCACAGCAGGTTCAGAGGTGGCTTACCTACTTCGGACACTGTTTAACCGTCTTGGTCTTGACCCCGACTCGCCAAAGTTACGTATCATTGCGTCAAGTGCGTCTCTTGAAGGTGAAGAAGGGCACGAATATCTTCGTCAGTTTTTTGCACGGGAAAAAGACTTCAAAATTATCAGTTCCGCTCCACACCCCGATAAAAAAGCTGAGCTTCAGGAGTGTCTTGAACACGCAAAACATTTTGAAACATTTAATACAGATGGAAATTCTACTCAGTTAGACACTATTCCAAGAGAGCATCTTAAATTTGCCGTGGCACAACTTTGCAACAATAATGGAAAGTTACACGCCTCGACGATTGAAGATATGTGTAAGGTTGCAAACAGAGTTGCTTCAACACTGATTTCCGAAAATGCGATTCGTGGTCTTATTCGTTACCTAATCCAACAGAAGGAGGATCCAAATACTGAAAGATCTTTATTACCACTTCGTGTGCATTATTTTTTTAAAAACTTTGAAGGACTATGGGCATGTAGCAATCCGAAGTGTCGTGGTGAAAACGATGAAACTTCTATTGGAAAATTGTTTGCTAATCGTCGCGTCTTGTGTGATGAATGTGGATCACGAGTCCTGGAATTGTTAATCTGTGAAACGTGTGGGGACATCTTCCTTGGGGGCTACAAACAAAAAATATCGGAAAATTCCCAAGGTTGGTACCTCAGCGGTGACTATCAAGATTTATCGGGTTTACCTGAAAAGGGGATTAGAGATCGGAACTATCAATCCTATGCGATTTTCTGGCAGAAAACAGAGACACCAGCTCACAAGAGACATTGGACTAAAAATGGTATCCAAAGAAGATGGGCACCTGCAGTCTTTTCACATTCTGATGGGGCACTTATTCCAGACTCTTCTTCTAATTTTAACGGTTATTATTACAAAATTGACGATCCAAATGATTCGTGTTCAGAAATGCCCAAATTTTGCCCAAATTGTGATGATTTACGGGAATACAAACCGACAAACAATCTCGTCAACGGGAAAGAACAAGCACCCTCAACACTTCGAACCAGTAGAACAGGTTTGCAAAAAATAATCCAGATCTTCAACCATACATTGCAAACCACTGTCAAAGAACAGCCAGATAGGAAGACTATTATCTTCTCTGATAGTCGACAGGACGCAGCAAAATATGCTGTAGGGATACAGTGGTCACACTATCAAGATATGATTAGACTCATTGCTGTTGATGCAATGAAAAAACAAACGGGGGATAAGGATTTAGAAATCCTACGTGCATTCCAAAAAGGTGAAGTTGGTTTTCGCGTTGCACGAGATGCAATCCGTAATCTGCACGAAAAATATCCAGATAAAAAGCAATTATTTTACGATATTGAGGATGCTTTTCATGATGAAAATCCTTTAACATCAGAAGAACAAAGTCAACTAACTGCTATTGGCGGTAACTATCCGTTCACTGCACTCCAGAATAATTGTTTTAATGAATTTACCAAACTCGGCATGAATCCTGGGGGTTATGGTGACAAAGTTGAAATATATCGAGAAAAACGCAGAAACGATAGATTGATTGAGCATAGGTGGGAAAATATTTTTCAATGGAATGAAGATGTTGTATCAATACGCCCAGAACATCAGCTTGAACGCCAACAAATTCAACTGTTGGAAAACATCGAAACAGAATTAAAAAAAGTCATTGCTGAACAACTTCTTTTCGCTCTGAGAAATATGGGATTAGAAGCACTCGGACTCGCATGGTGTGAACCCCAAACTAATTCGGACAAATGGGTAATTGATGGAATCAATGTAACTGAAATGATGTCCGCTGTTACCAGAATACTTGGTGAACGGAGAAGAACTACGATTTACGATCCCAACCAAACGAGTAATCCCGCTTTCCTTCAAGATTATATCAAGAGATCAGCAGAACAAATTGGGTATCCTCCCGATGAGCTCATTAGATCAGTTGAGGAACAGCAAGCATCATCAGAGAGTTTTCAGGATTATCTCATTCGTGTTGAAAACCTCAATCTTCGTCTTCCACAAGGAAACACGATCTTTCAGTGTCCGCAGTGCCGGCGCATACATCTTTACAAAGCAGGTGGGGTATGTACCAACACGAAATGCTTGGAAAAATTAGTGGAAATTAATAGAGAAGACCGATCTAAAAATTATGGTGGTTATTACGCAGATCAAGCTGAATCAGATTTACCACCTTATCGTTTCCATTGCGAAGAGTTGAGTGCCCAAACCGATTCTGAAGAACGTCCAAATCGCCAACGATGGTTCCAAGGTGTCATTCTTGATAATGAAAATTTGCGAACAGACGAAATTGACCTACTTAGTGTGACTACGACAATGGAGGCAGGTGTTGATATTGGTGCGCTTTCTATAGTATTGATGGGAAATGTCCCGCCACAACGTTTCAACTATCAACAACGCGTTGGGCGGGCAGGACGACGCGGAGAACCTGTAGCATATTCTTTAACACTTTGCCGCCTTAGAACTCATGATGACCATTACTTCTCCCATACAGGTGAAATTACAAATACGCCAACACCTTCACCATATCTGGATCTTCGGAGCATTGATATTATCAAGCGAGTTCTAGCGAAGGAGATTCTGTTCTATGCTTTCCCGAAACATTCTATTGAAACTTCAAATGAGAGAAACGTCCATGGAGCATTTGGAAAAGTCTCAGATTGGAATACTAACCGGGAAAAACTATTCGAATGGGTCAAAACACAACAAGGACAGATTCAGCAAATCGTGCGGGTGCTTACCGCACAAACTGAATTAAACCTCCAAAACGGAATAGATGAGCTGATAAACTGGGTTGCCACTGAACTTGAAACCCGTATTAACGAGTGCGTCGAGAATCATGAGCATAAAGATGATGATTTAAGCCAAGTCCTTGCAGAATCAGGATTACTACCGATGTTTGGATTTCCAACAGGTGTGCGTTTATTGTATCATCAACAACCGCGTGTTTCCAATTGGCCACCAACATCAGGTGTCGTTGATCGAGATATAGAACTTGCGATCAGTCAATTTGCTCCCGGTTCAGAAACTATCAAAGATAAAAGAATACATACCTCTATAGGTATTGTCTCCTACAAACGTGAGGCAAACAAAGTTGTACCAGATAGAGGAATTGCACATGAACAATTGATAGGCTTCTGTGAAAATTGCAAAGCAGTTTTTGAGAATGCTGATAAAGATGATAAGGTCTGTGTAATTTGTGGATACGGCAAATATAGACCAATTCAAGGGATTGAACCAAAGGGATTTTTGACTAATTTTAGACCTGATGACGCTCATGAATCTTTCAATTGGACTCCACGTTCAACGTATTCTCGCTTACCATCTGACACGCTTTCATATCTAAAACCGGAACACAATTTTCTATGGGAAACAGCCGAAAAATTGAAACTACTTTCAATTAATACGAACAATGACCGATTCTTTACACTGCAAAAAGTCCTAAATAGTGAAGAACTTGTATCTCCTGAAGTATGCCTTGAATTGAATGTAGAACGCGATTTTACAGATGAAAAATATATAGCCGCACTTTACGCTGCTAAGACCACAGATGTTCTATTAATTGAGGTTAACGAAATTCCAGAAGGTATTCTGCAAAATCAGGGTGAAGAATATTGGCGTGCTGCGCTTTACTCTTTCGGATTCCTGTTCCGCCAATTTGTGGCAAGTCAACTAGATGTATCTCCTGACGAGTTGCGTGTTGAGATACGCCCTATGGCTATGAAAAAAGAAGGTTTTTACAAACAACAAATATTCCTTGCTGATGCGTTAGCAAACGGTGCAGGTTACTGTCGTTATATCGGCGATACTGATTCGGATGGACAACTCCGATTACTTACATACCTGCGTGAAATGGTTGACCCTGACAAAGATTTTGCAAAAGGATTAATTGCTCATAGCAAAGATTGTGATTCATCTTGCTATAATAAAGGGTGTATGCGCGACTACTCTAACATGCCTTACCATCCGTTTCTGGATTGGCGATTAGGGATTGATGTAGCACAACTTTGCCTTAACAAAAACTACCAAATGGATCTCCAGAAAGACTATTGGTCTGCCCTCGTAGACCTGGTTGAAAAGAACTTAAAGGAACTTCTCCCAAGTCTTGAACGTAAGGATTACAACGGTGTCCCTGTTTTTGAGGAACAAACGCAGAATAGGACATTTATTTTGCATCATCCACTTGCTGCAGTTAATCTTGAGGAGAATGTAGAATATATTAACATCTTTGATGCAATTCGTAGGGTAAGTGTCGTAATGAATATACTGAATCTTAAGTCTTGAAATGTCGTAGTTTCTTACGAGCTCTAATGATCGGTATGATTAAAACCTACTGCAAAATGTCTACGTATTTTCTGGATTTGCTATAGAGGATAGATAATGGTGCTTTTTAAACGTTATATTGCTTTACTTTTAATTTTTATCGCTATCGTGCTTTTGTGGAATACTGTGGTTATTTATCCGCTCAAGATTTTCGTTGTGTTTATGCACGAAGTAAGCCACGGACTTGCAGCAATTACCACTGGTGGCAGCATCGTCGAAATTGAGATTAATCGACATCAGGGGGGACATGCGCTCACGCGGGGTGGGTCTCGTTTCTGGACACTATCTGCTGGCTATCTTGGTAGTTTGTTATGGGGAGGTGCTATTCTATTATTAGCAGCAAGGACTCGTTTTGGTAAAGTAGTGAGTGTGTTGATCGGCATTGGCATGGTGGCAATCACTATTGGTTTTGGTTCAGATACGTTCACTTACCTTTTCGGCATCGGTTTTGGGGTGGTGCTCATCCTTTTAGGGTTATTTCTACCGGAGATTGTCAATGATTGGATATTACGCATCATTGGCGTAACAAGCTGTCTCTATGCGATTCTTGACATCAAGAGCGATGTTTTGGATCGTTCAAATTTACGTTCTGATGCTCGGATGTTGTCGGAAATAACACCCCTTCCAACAATGTTTTGGGGTATTTTATGGATTATTATTGCCATTGGGTTAACTTTATGGTTTCTCTACATAGCAGGGAAAACTTCTGTTTCTACCGATGCAGAAAGCACTGATTCTGTTTCTACGGATATGGGTTAGTTCCAAAGTGGTTCTATAGATGTCAATTTTTGTAGGAGGGAACTCCGATGCCCGACTATCAATGTGTTCGTCGCGATTCGGATATCGCTCCTACAAGCGGACCGAAGTTTATACTGTAAAAGTTGAGCAACCACACGCACATACCTAACAAAAAAAGAGGAATACAGATAAGGAGAATAAGGATAAAGACACCCCATATCCAGGAACCTTTGGATTTTGCGACGGTTGCTAATCGCGCGATCAACACCCCGCTGCCTATAATAATCAAAACTACCAGTCCGAATACCACCATTACCATTTCTGTTTCCTCTCTATGAAGTCTCCAACAAAAAACCCTATTACGTTACGTGCAACGCTTATTGGCATTGCCCTTATTCCACTTAACAGTTATTGGATTTTACATCTTAGTTACATTTGGGATTCCAATCGCCCCACAAGTTTGGCGTTATTGTTCAATGTGCTGTTTACGTTGCTTGTTCTGATTGCACTTAATACGTTACTGCGTCGGTTACGTCCAACACTTGCGTTTGCACAAAGCGAATTGCTAACAATCTACGCCATGCTGTGTCAAGCTTCTGTTTTCGCAGGACGCGATATGCTGCAAGTGTTGGTTCCGCTAATGGGAAATGGCTTCTGGTACGCAACACCCGAAAACGAGTGGACACAACTCTTTCATCAACATCTCCCCGAATGGCTTGTTGTCGGCAAGCGAGAGGTATTACAAGGATTCTATGAAGGTGAATCCACGTTCTATCTCCAAGCACATCTGCAGGCATGGTTGTTTCCCACGCTAACATGGGTAGGATTTTGCCTTGTCATAGGTGTAACAATGCTCTGTCTCAACGTGCTTTTACGGAAGCAGTGGCAGGAACATGAACGACTCACTTATCCAATTGCCCAACTCCCCTTGGAAATCACGCAAGGAAAAAACCGATTTTTTAATCGACGGATGATGACTGTCGGATTGTGCATCGCAGCCTTATTGAACCTTCTCTATAGTTTACACCAAATCAATCCTGTTTTCCCTACAATTCCGCTCTATCATAGTTTTCGACTTGCTGAGAAGCCGTGGAGCGCTATGAATAATCCCGGTTTTCGTATTAGTTTCTTTCCATTTGCAATCGGTGTCGGCTTTTTGATTCCACTTGATTTAGGATTTTCCTGTTGGTTTTTTCACCTATTCTGGCATTTTCAACGAATTGTCGGAGAAAGCTTTGGATGGCGTGGTTCAATCGGATTTCCGAGAGAAATGGCACAGATTCGCGGTGTATGGATAGCACTATTTCTCTGGACGTTGTGGATGGGACGTTCACACGTTAGGGGAGTGCTGCAGACGATTTTCAGTAGGGGCGAGGTTGCCTCGTCCCTAAGGTCTATTGATGAAGGTGAAGCGTTACGCTACAAAACAGCAATAATCGCGGTGCTTATTGGATTCATCTTGATTATGGCATTCTGTCTGAAAGCGGGGATGTCTTTCTGGTTTGCAGCACTATTTTTTGTTCTCTATTTTGCAATGTCAATTACAATCACCCGCATTCGTGCCGAGTTAGGTCCACCTGCACACGACCTTTACAATGCCGGTCCGGATTTGCTATTGACAGATGCTTTTGGTACACGTCGTATTGGCAATCGCAATCTATCAGTGATGTCGCTATTTTTCTGGCTGAATCATCTCTCATATCGTGCCCATCCGATGCCGCACCAATTGGAGGCTTTAAAACTTGCACATCAAACTCGTTTTAATCCCACGCAATTACTGTGGGTATTAGCAATTGCGATTTTTGTTGGTGCGCTTTCGGCTGCCTGGGGGCATCTTCACCTTTCCTATCAAGTAGGTTTAGAGAATGCACGTTCATGGTATGCCCGCGCGGCTTTCAATCGACTAGCGGGATGGCTCTATAATCCGAGCGACACGAACTTCAGTGGCTTGTTTTATACTTCTGGCGGGTTTATTTTTGCCATCAGTCTGCTACTGTTGCGGTGGCGATTTATTCAGTGGCCCCTACATCCTGTTGGATATGTCGTTTCAAGTTGGTGGACTTTTACCGGTCTTTGGTTTCCACTTTTAATCAGTTGGACAATTAAACGGATTCTGCTTTCAACGGGTGGTGTTCGGTTATATCGGCGTGCGATTCCATTTTTTATCGGGTTGGTTATCGGGGATGTTATTGTGGCATCTGTGATTAGCATTCTGGGATTGTTCTTTGATTATCGCGTTGTTTATCTGAGTTGGTAACCTCACAGTATAAGCACTTTTATAGTGAATTTCACAATTAACTTAGCATTTTAATTTGTAGGAGGGAACTCCGATTCCCGACTATCTAAAGTGTTCGTCGCGATTCGGAGATCGCTCCTACAAAAGAGGTGTCAACATATTTTATAATTCACTTTAAAAATGGATGGATAGAGATAAGAAAACAGGCAGATACCCAATAAAGGATACCTGCCTGTGATGTCGTTGATTGAATGTCCGATTATCTATAATCAGAACATATAGAACACCCTGAGTCGCTACAGAAGTCGCAGTAGACGTATAAATCATGGGCAGTGGACGTTGTCGGTGCTTCCGACTCGGTGTTATGTGTCGACCCATCGCTTGGGTTCAATCCATTAGCAGACACATTTGCTGCGGGTTCTGTACTCAATTCATGATCCCATCCACCAACGGAACCGTCCCGAAATTCATTATCAGAGAAAGAACCGTACTCTGTCTGTGTATCTGGGTCTCGGATTGGTTCTATGTGAAACCCCGATGGCACTTCCGCATACAGGTCATACGTTGTTTTGTAGTTGGCATTACTTGAACTACAGGAAATATAGGCGTAAGCACTGACAGCGAATATCTTATGATAGTCGATAGCCCAGTCCCAGTGTCCCACGAGTTTACCAGCGCTATTCTTCCAAACATCCCAGTTTGCGTTACTTTCAAAGACACCTCTGTTGCGTAACCAGTCGGGAAATGGTGGTTTACTCCTATCAGTCACTTCCTTAGGAGGCCAAGCTTCCAAACCTGTCGATCCATTATCTGAATACCCAACCCACGTATCTGCCGTGCTATACAAGGGACCCTCATAATCGGTGCCGGACCCAGATTTATCCGTAATCGCAGGCGGATTGTATTTAGAACCATAATATGAATTGACTGTAAAAGAGGCGTAGGATGAACTGTTATTTTTGGAATAGGCTAAAAAACCTGTCATACAAACGAAAATCGTTATCGTTAGTAAAAGTGTTACTTTTTTCATAGAGAAAATCTCCTTATCTTTGTAGACCCAAGTATTCGTAAGGGTCAATTGCTATTTCTTCTGTGGTGACAATCTTGATATGTGAGGGAATCTCACTCAATCGCCCACCTACATATTGACTCGGTGAAAGATCGGGATGTCCTTTTGCCCTCATTATTCGTTGCTCACCGTTCTCATCGGTTTCGTATTCCACAAGAATACTGCCATACTCAATCGGTGTAATGAGTCCTGTGCCGTGATTGATACCGACACTGCTATATTTATCACGTGTTCCATCATTGATCATTTTGATGACGACGCGAGTTAATAATTCCTCTTCAATTGTATTGCAGTGTTTCCAATAATCTGGAATCCAATCCTTTGGCAATTCAGGATAGGGACCGAGTCCGAAAAGTGAAACCTTGACAACGGGTTCATCGGTAGTTGCTGTTCCCACTTCAGCAGTTGCTTTCGGTTTCTCTGCGGTTGGCGTTGTGCTATCCGCAGGTGCATCGGCTGCCTGTTCTGCTACCTTATTTTTCTCGGATTTTTCTATCTCCGATTGCCGTAGCAGTTTTTGTGCATCAGCTGCCGCTTTTCTTTCGTCTGCCAGTTCATGTTGATACCAGAGATAACATGCACCAGCAATAATTATCAGAAGGGCTATGCCTCCCAATATCCATCGGGTATAGATGCTTTTAATCATGCTTATACCTCTTGTTGTGCCACACTTTCGCGTGGCGTTTTGCTTGTTTATGAGTTGTCCCAATCTGCTTAGTACGCCGGTATGCCTTGCCTGCTTAAAAAGGCAAGGGCACCCCCGGCGACTAAACCAAGAATCTAAAAGTATATTTTAGAAAAAAAGGGTACCCATAGTACGATTCTTGTTTTAGTCGTTATTGAGTATTATACAGAAAAACATTAAAAAAGTCAAGTAAAATTGAAAATGAAATTTAGTGAAAATTTAAGGAGATTGGTATTTTTTTTCTGTAACCTATTGTTTTGAAGATGGGTGTGGTACTTCTGTACCAGAATTTTCGAATATTACAACCCGATTGATTGTTTTTGTTTGATAGGAAAATCACTTGACAGTTGAAATATATTGGTGCTAAACTTCTCATGCAAACTGAAGGTTTAATTTTAACACACCTCAAAACATATCATTCTGAGGCCCTCCAATGAAACGGCATCATATTGTTGGTATAATCACAGGAATATGTGCGATAGGTTTGGCAGTACGGAGCGCCTTTTCGGGATATGTCATTGACGCACTCATAAACTTCATTGTGTTATTTGGTTTAGCCATTATAACTTTTTTTAAGGACAGATTACCACCCAGATGGTCGCACGGGAGATTACCGCTTTGGATATGTGTTATTGCAGTTTGTCTTTTCTTATTAGAGATGATTTTTGAGTTGATTCTCTCTTGACCTTCTTTCCTAAAGCGACAGAATCACCTTTATTACATAAAATGGATACAACAAATTTATCTCTCAATGTGAACATCGGCGGGATACAGATGCGAAACCCTGTGATGACTGCATCTGGTACTTTCGGGTACGGCAGCGAATATGCTGATTTCGTAGACTTAAACCGACTCGGTGCAGTTGTCGTTAAAGGTGTTACAAGTGTTCCGTGGCCCGGCAATCCGATGGACCGCATTATGGAAACGCCATCCGGTATGCTCAACGCCATAGGACTGCAAAATGTCGGGGTAGACAGTTTCATTTCAGAGAAGTTACCCTACCTTCAAGATTTTGATGTGCCGGTGATTGTGAATGTTTGCGGTAAAACGGTTGAAGAATATCTAATAGTCGTTGAGAAGTTAAGTGAAGTAGATGGCGTTGCTGGAGTGGAACTCAACATCTCCTGTCCGAATCTTGATTGCGGTGGTATGAGTTTTGGTGTTGATGCGACTTTAGCGCATCAACTTGTAAAAGCGGTTAGGGTAAAAACACATCTGCCGTTATTGGTGAAACTGTCGCCAAATGTCACAGATATTACCGAGATTGCGCGTGCTGTTGAAGATGCTGGGACAGATGCACTTTCTGCGATTAATACGCTGCTCGGTATGGCAATTGATGTGCAGACACGCAAACCGGAACTCGCCAATGTAACAGGCGGTCTTTCTGGACCTGCAATCAAACCTGTGGCATTACGATTGGTTTGGGAAGTTTACAAGAGCGTTTCTATTCCGATTGTTGGAATGGGCGGCATTATGAACGCAACAAATGCGGTGGAATTTTTTATTGCGGGGGCATCTGCTGTTGCTGTTGGAACAGCGAATTTTGTCAATCCACAGGCATCAATGGAAGTGATAGAAGGTATCAGCGACTATCTTGAAAAGATGGACATGAGTTCAGTAAAAGAATTGGTCGGGAGTTTGAAAGTTGACAATTAATTAGCGCGAAAAAGTTGGTATTTTCTGACAATCTGGTGTATAATTTCGGATATGGCGCAATACTACGATAACGCAGTCAAATATGTCATGCTTGAACATTCTCAAGAATTTTCAGAATTCATGGTAGGACACTCAGACATTAAAGTTTTAGAGAAACTTGAGACAGAACAACCGACCCTTAAGACGCATCAGAACGATAGCACTCTGAAGGTGCAACTTCCTAATGAAACGGCTATATTCCATACCGAAGTGCAGACAGATGACAGTAGGAAACCGATGTGGTATCGTCTTGCAGGGTATAACGGTTTCCTAATTAATTTACACGAAATGCCTGTCTATTGTAATGTTCTCTACTTACATCCAAACGCGGGTAGAAGCGATAACGGCTACTATGCTTATAAAGGAATGGGGTATGAGTATACGCTTCGTTATAAGGTAATCAGACTGATTGGGATTGAGGGACAATCAATATTGGAAAGGCAGGTACCCGGTTTGTTGCCTTTTACACCGTTGATGAAATCACCAGAAGGAATGGATTCAAACCTGTGGTTGGAAAAATGTATTGATGCGACAGTATCTGCAGATACAGATCAACAGACTCGGGATATTTTGCTCGCGGCACTTGGTATTTTTGGCGGTTTAGTTTATGAACCGCAACTAATTAAACAATTTTTACCGGAGGGTATCATGCAAGAATCTCCTTTTTTTCAACACTATATTCAAGAAGCAACGACAAAAGCTAAGAAAGAGGCTTACAAAGAAGGCATTGAACAAGGCATTGAACAAGGCATTGAACAAGGCATTGAACAAGGCATTGAACAAGGCGAAAAAAAAGGGATTATCCAAAGTATTATTACACTACTTGAAAGACAATTCCAACCCGATGCAGTGCAAGTTCTGGGACCGACTTTGGAAGGTATTGATGATTTGCAACACCTCAGAGAGTTGCTGCTTGCAGCACCTCAAGTTAATAGTCTTGAAGCGTTCATGCAAATTTTGACAAATGGAAACGCTCCCGAATCAGGAAACGGACTCAAGTAATACGCGCGTAGAGGAGACAATGCGACATCTGGTAACACTTGACGATTTATCGAATTTTGAACTTGAACAGATTTTTCGACTGGCGGCGGGAATGCAGTCACAATTAGAGACGTGGGCAGGAATCTGCCGGAGTAAATTGCTGGCAACCCTCTTTTACGAACCGAGCACACGGACCCGCCTCTCCTTTGAAAGCGCGATGGAACGTCTCAACGGCGGAACACTTGGCTTTGCTGATCCGAGTTCAACCTCTGTGACAAAAGGTGAAACCCTTGCCGATACTGCAAGGATGGTTACGAACTACGCAGATATTATTGTGGTGCGTCACAGTTGGGCAGGCTCGGCGCGAGTCATGGCTACCTATGCCAATATACCTGTCATCAACGGTGGAGACGGAAGTCATACCCATCCGACACAAGCACTCACAGACCTCTATACGATTATTCGAAGGAAATCACAGGTGGAAGGTTTAACCGTTGGTATCTGTGGTGATCTGCGGTATGGACGCGCGGCACACTCGTTTGCGTTAGCGGTTGCGAGATTCGGTGGAAATTTGGTTCACATTGCCCCAAAAGGGTTGCAGATGCCTCCCTGGATACTCACACGGTTAGCACAAATCCACGCACAGAAACCTATTGAGGTCGAAAACGTCACAGAAGTGATTGAAACGCTTGATGTCATCTATGTGAATCGGCTTCAGGAGGAGCGGCTTCCCCCAACTTTAGATGCAAAGACGGTACGCGGTAGTTATCTGCTGAACGCTGCAGTGATGAAAAACGCTAAGCCAGATGCAATGATAATGCATCCGCTCCCACGCGTTAACGAACTCGCCTATGAGTTAGACGATGACCCACGTGCTGCTTATTTTGAACAATCTGCGAATGCAGTACCGGTTCGGATGGCACTTATTTCAAGTCTCATGGGGTTAGAACAACTTATCTTAACACAACCCCCAAAGCGAAACATCGGTGAGTCACCCCATCAATGTGAAAATGCCAACTGTGTTACCAACCATGAAACCTATCTTTCTCCTGAACGTGAAAAGTTTAATGGTGATACAGAAGTGCACGCTTGTGCTTACTGCGGTGATCTGCTTGCGTGATAAAATCAAAACCCGCTCTTTCCACATGCAAAGAGAGTTTACTCCTCCTCCGATTCTGCCGGTTCGGGAATTTTGGATACCAACCCATCTTTCTCTATGATGGCGGTTCGCGCAATTCGCCACAGAGGGCCTTTAGGACTAACGGCTTGCCACCCACCTTCGTGAAAAGTAACCGCAACATAGTCCTTTTCAGTATCGGGTGCGTGTTCGGGAAACATATCCCGTGTTGTCCAATTTGTATAGGTAACAGGTTCTCCGCTATCCCATCGCCATACACCCTCCTCTTCAACATCGTTGAGTCCTATCCAAAAATGTGGGTCTCTAAACATAACCTGAACCCAGAATTGTTCGTCTTCGTCGTTGATAGATAAGAGATGTGCTTTTTCATCAATAGCCTTACGTTGCGCATCGTGCCAATCTCGGCATTGAATCTTTGCATAAGCGTGACCATTCGCAGGGTTAATGATCCACACTATTTTCTCCGGTTGCCGAGCGATTGGCTGACGGACATTCTCATTGACAAACACCTCATTAATAAAACGTTCAACTTTCTCCTTATCAAGTTTTTTAATGTCACCAGCGGGTCGTTTCGCAACAACAGGGTTACCGTCAAGTTTTATTACAATATTTTCAAGGTGCTCGTCTTTTTTGACAAGAAATGGACCTGCCCCTCCAGAAAATGTTTTATATTTTACGGAAAGCGTGTAATACCCCGGATCCTCCCGATACTCTATAAAATAACCTTTAGCATCAGTGAAGCAACTGGTTCCGTAGGTTCCATTACCACCGCCAAACTCACCACCTCTGTATCGTATGGAGAGACGGGCATCTGCGTTAACCAGAGGCGTTCCATCAGCATACACGATCTGGGCACGGATTTTAAGACGTTTCTTAACGGTAATTTTCATATCTTCAATCGTAGTTCCAGACTTCAGACCGAACGTGAGACCCTGGAAAGGTCCAGGACCATCTGTAACAAAAAAAGTTATCTTATTGAGCCGAATGGAGAGAATTTGCATTTCGAACTTATTTCTATCAAATCGCATCATTTCCATAGGATGTTGATGTGCCTGGTGTGGATTTTTTGGGTCAAACTTCTTAATCATGTCTAACATTACTGCCGGTACCGCATTTACTTGTATATGCCCTGGCTGGATATCGGTGGTCTTGAAAGTTCCGTCTACTTCGGTTTTCACAAGAGCAGCGGGACGCGGCACACCTGGTTGCTCTTCGTCTTCGGGTTGTTCCTGAAACAGATGTGGAAACCCAGCAAACGGTTGAGGAAAACCGTTCATGAATTGCATAGATTGAATAATGAACGTGAAACCGGATATTGGTTTTCCTTCAATATCCACAACTTTACCGGACAGTTCGGTTGTCGTTTCTACATTAGGTTCTACAGGCACCTCTTGAGCAATAATATTAGTTACTGTGACCAGCAATATGAGCGTGTACGTTACAAGTTTTCCTGAGGTGTAGACACATTTCATGATTAACCTCCCTATTACGTGTAAAGTGATGAGTGCTATTTAGTTTCTTCATCCGGTGTTGGCACGTCAATGACAGGATCTTTTTTTTCCAAGATTGCTTTTTTAGTTATACTGGCAACAGGGTTATCTTCACGTACTTGTTGCCATTTCCCTGTATCCCCGATAAGTACGGTAAAAGTTTTACTTGTATTTTCATCCTTTTCAGACGAATTTTTTGGGGCAGAAAGTAGTTTCTGCGTATCCCAATTGGTGTAAGTCATCGGATCGTCATTATCCCATTTCTTGTCACCCTGTTTTAAACCGTCCGTGAATCCTATCCAATAGTTTTCTTTCCCGTATACATCAAGTAACCATTGTTGTTCTGCAGCATCATTAATTGCAGCGAGATGTGCACCTTGAGCAGTTGCCACAGCGAGTGCAGCTTCAGGAGTTTTACAATTGATTAATTTATAGGCATGTCGGTTAGCAGGATTAACTGCCCATACACCCTCGGTACGAAGTTTCATTAGGACTTGTCTATTTTTCCTGTCATGAGGTTGAGGTACAGGTGGGGCCTGCACTTTCACAACATTTGGTTGTCGAGGTGTCCGAGGTCTCAGGAAATTAGGCAACTTAGGTGTTTGTTGTTCTACATCGAGTGTCAAAGTTAGACCGTCAAGCCGTTGTCCTTCTTCAAGCAATATTTCTTGTGATTCTGCTGATTGTCCTTGATATCCAACAGTGATAATATAATAGGCAGGAGAATCCACGTATTTGGTAAACTTACCTTCTGCATCAAGATTTGTTGTACCGCTTCCACTACCAGTACCTCCATTGACGTATCGTCTTTTTGTACCGAGTCTAACACGCGCTTTCCGAAGTGGCGTGCCATCAGCAGTAAGCACTTGCCCACGAATCCGCATCCGAAGATGGACGGTAATCTTCACGTCTTTAATATCTGTCTCTTCTTCAATCCCAAATGGAAATCCGCCATGCCAATGAAACTGATGTGGGTGAATGTTAAAGGCAATCCCTTGCATTTCAATGCTGCGAATTTCGTACTCTGGATCGCGTTCGGGAAATAGTGTTAATTGATTGACCGAAGATGAGACAATGTTATCAATTGAGAAAGCACCGGTTGCATCCGTATTGCTCGGTTGCGGCAGTGGGAACATAGGTTTATGCATAAACATACGGTGCCGGTCTGGGACAATGTTGCCCTTAAATGACTTAATGGCTACGATGATATCAGGAACAGGATTTCCCTCTTCATCAACAACCGTGCCTGAAACCGTTGATGCCTGGCTCTGGAAAGATATTACAAGTAAAAACGTCAGACTTCCGATAAAAATTACAAATGGGGTGTAATGTGAACGGTTCATTGTGAATGCCTCCTTTTTCAGTTAGGTGGGTATATTGAAATGAATTTGACCACATCAAATATTATACCTTATGTAGAAATTATTGACAATGATTAAAGAGGCTTGAATCAGCGGTATTCAGTTTGTTGCTTGCCAGTATCAACTACGGAAACAATGGACGGGCACAGGAACCCCGCCCTATAAATGATTTATAAGATACGCACTACTTAATCCTCAGCGTTTTGCTGAGGTTGTATCGTAGAAAGTAAACCGTCATTTTCAAGGATTGCTTGTCGTGTCATAATCCAAACAGTACTTTCTGGACCGGTTGCTTGCCATGCACCTTTAAAGTTCATGACAACGTAATCTTTCTCAGCATCTGATAGTGTTTGTTCAGGATAAATCTCATTGAGTTCCCAAGGAATGTAGGTAGCAGGTTCACCGCCGTCCCATTGCCACTCACCTTCTTTTTCTAAATCATTGAGTCCAATCCAGAAGAAACCACTACCAAAAATTTCCGAAATCCATTTATGTTCTGCCTCATCGTTTATTGAGACGAGATGCGAACCATTTTTTATTGCTTGAAGATGCGCGTCGTAGAAATCTTCACACGCAATCAATTTGTACGCGTGACCATTTGCGGGATTAACTACCCACACATCTGGTATTTGTGGATCATTAGGAGGCGTTGGATCTTGAGCCTCAATGACATGACGGGGTGTGTCAGTAAAAATTAGAGTGCCGTTAAGTTTCAAGATGAGTTCATTCTGCTGTGTCTCGCCTTCTATTCCAACTGGACCGGCATCTGCTGTGAGGACAATGTATTTGGCGTGAAAGAAGTAGTCGCCTGATTTTTCCACGTATACTGAAAAGTACCCGTCGTCATCTGTCCGAATGTCTGCTTTTGAAGAATAGTCATCAACATTCCTTCTACGAATCCTCACATCTGGATTATCATTCTGTGGTTCTTTCATTTTAATGTCCACGCTTGCATTTTTAAGAGGTGATCCGTTAGCGTAAACAACTCTACCGAGTATTTGAGTTCGTTGTTTGACGGTGATTTCCACGTTTTCAACGGCATCTCCAGGCTTAATTCCAAATGTAAATCGATAAGAGGAAAGCGGCAGAGGACTTGTCTTGTCATCAATGATGAGATGGCCGATTTTAATCGAAATGATTTCAAATTCAGACTCTAAGCGTGACAAATACCGCATTTGGGAGGTAAGCCTTGTTGTGTCATGCGGTATGTCTTCAGACAAATTGTAAAGTTGAAGTGGTCCAGACTCAATATCTGTAAAAGAGAATTCCCCTGCTGCATTAGTTCGCGATATAGATAAAGTGCGTGGTTTATCCATAGCCTGAGAAACGCTGAATGTCTCTGACACAATCCAACCGTCAATGAATTGAACAGGTTGTGCACCAAACGTGAACCCAGAAACAGCGTTGCCTTTCGTATCCATTACATGTCCAGAGAACGTAGATTTTTCCGGTGTAGATGGATCGGTTTCAGGAAGAGAATGGGGAACATCTTTTTGGACTTGCACCAAAGGTGGTACGTGAACCTCAATGTCCTCGATAGGATTTGTTAGCGTTTTGCCACCAAGCATCAACACGAGTTTTTGATGGGGTTGTTCTTCTGAAATCAGAATTACCTCGGTTGTCGCTAACATCTTTTGATATTCCACTGACACAGTGTAGGAGCCTGGGTCGTCTACATATTTTACAAAGTAACCATTAGCATCGAGTTCAGTCAAGGACCCTTTTATTATACCGATGCCCCGTCCATCCAACCTACGCCCGCTTAATTTTAGGAAAACTTTTGTATTTTTTAAAGGTGTGCCGTCAAGGTTAAGTACCTGTCCCCTGATTTGTATTCCCCTACGTACTATGATCTCTACATCTTTGATATCTGCTTCTTGTGTAGTTGTAAATATAAGACCTCCAAAATCGTATTCCTGTCGAATTGGATAGAGTATCACACCCGCAATATTGACTGACCGAATCGTATACGCAGACTTATTTTCAGGTAACAACATTAATTTTACTGCAGAAGTGGTGGTAGATATAGAGAAGATCCCTGTTTCATCAGTTTTTGATATATCCGTTGTTCCAGTATGTAACTCACGAAGTGCCACTGTAACACCGGCAACAGGATTCCCTGCCTCATCAATAGCATGACCGGAAAATGTTCCAGCGAGAGTCTGTGGAGATATAGCAAGTAGAAACACGAGATTTGCAAGGAAAACAACGGAATGAATAAAGTAAGGACGGTTCATTGTCAACGTCTCCTTTTATGAGTATTGTGGTCGTAAGAACATGAATAGGTACGTTTACAAAATCGGTGTACTGACAATCTACTACATAAAAGCAATTTATGTGCCAATCCGCAACCGCTAAATATAAGGGAATTTCTAATTCAAAACAAAGAACCTGCACAAAAACGTGCAGGTTTTGACAATAGTGCACAGTATGGGGCATTTAGCGCGTTTGTTGCGTCTTTGAAAACGGTTACGACACGCGGAGCGTGCCATAAACAAATTTAAGTGGGTAATGAAGTGCTAATTACAAATAGCACTACTGTAAATGAAGTACCGCCTATAGTACGCCATCTATGTGGAATCAAACCCAATAATGATAAGCATCCCACATAATTCAGACTTTCAAAAAGACTATGTTTTACCTATCTGTCGATGGTTTTTTAGCTTGTAAACCATCTTTTTCAATGATAGCGGTTTGTGTTGCATGCCAAGCAGGATGTCCCCTACCAATTGCCATCCATTGCCTTTCTCCAAAGGACATGATGACGTAGTCTTTTTCTTCATCGTCAAGGTCGTTTGGGAAAATATCGTCATCTATCCAGTTAGTGTATGTGACGGGTTCACCGCTATCCCATTGCCATTCTCCTTCTTTTTCAATATCGGTCAACCCTATCCAAGTAGGACCGTACCGAAAGATGGTCTCAAGCCATATTTGTTCTGCCTCGCTATTAATGGAAACGAGGTGGGCATCTTCACGGATAGATTTGGCTTGCGCGTCTTCCCAACTCTTACAAACAATCTTTTTATAAATATGCTGATTTTCAGGATTAGCTACCCACACGTCTATAGCTTCGTGAAGAAATGTTGAGCGAGTTGGGCGTGTCGCCACTTTTTGCTGTGCTGGATCCGGCGCGTTGCTGTCAAGCGTTAAAACTAATACTTCAGGGTGAACATCCTCTTTAAAGATAAAAAATTCGGACCCTGTGGCAAGTTCTTGATACGTGGCGAATATAGAATAAATTCCAGGTTCATCTATATAATGAACAAAGTTCCCACCGGTATCGGTATGTAGATACTTTCTTAGTAGGGGTCGGGTGTCTGTTCCATCTATGTGGCATTGATGTAATGTAATGTAGACGGGCGCGTTGGCAAGCGGCTGTTTGTCTTTGAAAAGGATTTTGCCGTGAATTTTCGTTCGGAATTTCACGGTAATTTCCACATCATCTATTTTTGCACCGGATTTGATACCGAATGGAATTGGGTCAAAATATAAAGATGATGGAAGCGGATGAAGTGTGATTTTTCCGATCCGTATCAATTGTATTTCCAGATCGGTTTCAAAATGTACGGACGACTGTGTTGGTAACTCACTTTTCCCTACCGTCAATTGATACATACCCGGTTTGATTCCAAGGAACTTGAACTGTCCGTTTGGGGAGCTCTTCGATTCTGGCGGGACGAGACGTTCTTGGAGATCGTCAAAATCATCTATCTCGTCAGCCGCTTCGTTGGGTGGCGTTCGTTGAGAAGAGGGGTAGTAAGGTATAGTGTGGCGTAACGGGACCACATTGCCATTCCTGAACGCTACGGGTAAAAGGATTATTGATACCTCATCAACAGGTTTGCCTTCTACATTTACGACACGACCAGTGAACGTCGCTGGATCCTCCCCTATGCTAATATTCACTGTAGATGCAAGCCCGAATACTACAAGTGTAACGAGAAACGCATAAGGTCGTTTTGTGAAATAAGAAAAAACCATCTTAAATATCTCCTTCTTAAGTATAAGTATTACGATATTAGGACTTACGCATTTTGCTTATTTTCAAAGGTTACAGTGTTTGTAGTAGCACAATTCATTGTGCGTTCTTTAGTGAAGTTCGTTCAATTTGCTGCGAATCCCATCTGCTGCGTAAGTCCTGGATATTATTTTAACGCGTTGTGCTAGTTAACATTGGTATGTTTATATTTCACATGTCCGTCTCGTTTGGGTTGAATTCCGTAACTTTTCCGATACCTGATGACCTCAAAAGTAGGAGGGAACTCCGATTCCCGACGACAAACGGGTCGCGATTCGGAGATCGCTCCTACAAATATGAAAAGTTGTAAAAAACAACAAAACTATCACGTAACTAGCACAAGTCGTTATTTTAAGCGATGTTTATTTCATGCAGAACATGTTGTTTCCGTAAAGTGTCAGCGCATTGAAACACAAAATTACCGAGATTTTGCAGGTATTACGTCTTTTTCGATCACTGCTTTTCGGATAAGATACCGAAATGGACTTTTTGCATTAATGCCTATCCATTTTTTTGTAGCGGCATCCATAGCGACATAAACTTCTCCTTTATCAGTAGGTATCTCTCTTGATTTTTGAGTGCTCCAATTAGTGTATGTGACCTGTTCTTGGTTATGCCATTGTTCCCCTTTTTCGGAAAGGCGTAGTCCAATCCAATAAAAATCTTTTTGGGAAAAAAGGCTTTCTATCCATTTTTGCTCAGTTTCATCGTTGATGGTAACGAGATAGGCGTTTTCTGCTCTGGCTATAGCTACCGCTTCATACCAACTTTTACAAGAAATTGTTTTGTACGCGTGCCCATTTGTGGGATTTACTGCCCAAATAGCCTGCCGTGCTTTCCATCTGGCGTTGCGTAAGTTGGTTTCTGGGATATTGGGTTTGTCGGATGGAGTTCTTTCGGAAAGTTTCAAAACCAATTTATTGTACTGCTCCCCTTCTTTTAAGGGAATCGGTTCCGATACAGCCGAAAGGTTGTTATATTTAGCAGACACGGTGTAGGTTGCAGCTTCACGTACAAATTCTGTCAAGTAACCGTCGGAATCAGTCATAACACTACCATCATATCGGGCACTACTATCCCAGAACCTGCGTGGTTGGATATTTAGATTAATGCGCGCGTTGACAACCGGTATTCCATCATCAAATACGATTTGCGCTCGTATTTTCATACGAGGCACTACAGTTACCTCTACATCTTTGAGGTGTTCACCCTGTTCAATCACAAATGGTATCTCACGTAGTGAGCTATACTCAGTGGCATAGATGGTCAAACCTTCTATTTCAATGGTGTTAATTTTATAATCCGAATCGTCTTTAGGTAAGAGCATCAATTCCATTGGGACAGATGGTATATTGGAAATTGAAAAATGTCCATCCGCTTCAGTCTTCGTTTTAAACAAGATGTTATCAATCGGTCTTGGAAGCATGTCCCTCTCGGCAAATTCAACAGGACGAAAACCGATTTCTATTCCTGCAGCCGGATCTCCCTGTGACTCCAAAACACGTCCTGAAAAAATCGTAAATTCCTGCTGTGCTACGCTATTGCGCTGTGCTACGCTATTGCAAGATACTAAAACTACACAAGGTATTATTCCAATGAAAACTATGTGCAGATATTTTCTGAAATACAAGTTTAGCATCCTTTAATCTCCTTTTTAAACAACTGTTCTAATTTTACTATCTCGGTGTGTTGGTAATTGCTTCAACGACAACTACAATTATAGGTAAATGAATAATATTTTGCAATGAAAAATGTATGGTAGTGGGTGTGAAATGTTTTTGTCATAATGCACATATTGTATGAACGATCACCGAATAGCGACAAAACTTAGGAGCAGTCGGGAATCGGAGTTCCCTCCTACAGTCCAGGAATGTAGCGTTAATTCTAATCTTTACCATAGTTTTAAGAGTTTTCCGTTATTGAGATTTACTCAAAGTTTATACTCCAGGCCGGTATCAGAAAATAGATTGACAAAATATAGGTGAGATGGTACCATAAAAAAAATTGCTGGCACACTTGTGTGCCATAAAGGTGAACCCATGAAAATAACGAAATTAGAAACGTTTCTTGTGCAGCCGCGTTGGCTCTTTCTAAAAATACACACTGATGAAGGATTAGTCGGTCTTGGCGAACCGATTTTAGAGGGACGCGCGAAAACGTGCGCGCAAGCAGTTGACGAACTCGCTCCTTATTTAATTGGTGAAGACCCAAGACGTGTTGTGCATCATTGGCAAGCGATGTATCGCCATGCATTTTACCGTGGCGGCCCCATTCTTACAAGTGCGTTGAGTGGTGTTGAACAGGCATTATGGGATTTAGCAGGAAAATCGATCGGTGTTCCCGTTTACCAACTTTTTGGGGGACCGACTCGTGATCGTATTCGGTTGTACAAAGGTGGCGGCGATCCAGAGGGAATTAAAGAATGGATTGACAAAGGGTTCACCGCATTCAAAACAGGTGTTGCAGGTGGTAGACCTGCACGTATCATTGAAAACAAGGCATTCATAGACAGAGCCGTCGATCACTTTGCTGCACTACGTGAAGCCGCAGGTACAGAGGTTGACTTGGCAATTGACTTCCACGGCGCAGTGAGTCCGCAGACAGCAAAGGTATTGATTAAGGCGTTGGAACCTTATCAACCGATGTTTGTTGAAGAACCGATACAGTGTCAGAATGTGGATACACTCGCTGAAATCGCACGCAGCACGCATTTACCGATTGCAACCGGCGAACGGATTTTTACCAAGTGGGGATTCCGTGAAATCTTGGAAAAACAAGCGGCGTCAATCCTTCAACCGGATCTGTGTCATGCAGGGGGTATCAATGAAGTGCGCATCATCGCGGGAATGGCAGAGGCATATTATGGTGGTATCGCGCCACACAACCCGCTCGGTCCTATTTCGTTAGCAGCATGTATCCAGTTAGATGCTTCTATTCCGAACTTTGTGATGCAAGAACATACAACGCTCGGTGAAGGGTATCTCAAGAACCCGTTTGTTTTCAAAGATGGATTTGTTGAACTGCCTACCGGACCAGGCTTAGGCATTGAACTGGACGAAGACGCACTTGAAGATAAAATTGACCACGATTGGAGAAATCCAGAATCCTACCATCCAGATGATGGCTCTGTTGTGGATTGGTAGCAAAAGGTCGCGATTCGGAGATCGCTCCTAAAATTTGAAGAAAACATAATATGAAATTTATAATGTTCACAAAGCATTTGGAAGGTTTAGAAATTCCAGAAATTATCACTGCATTACAAGCAGTTGGCGTTGAAGGTGCCGACCTTTGTGTTCGTCCCGGTTATCCGGTGAACCCCGAAAATGCGGAGAAGGGATTACCCGCAGCCGCGAAACAGTTTGCGGAAGCAGGTTTGTCTATTCCGCTTGTTACAACCCCTGGAGATTTCTTAGATCCTTCTGAGGAAGAGACAGTCCGCGTTTATGCCGCTGCAGGTGAGGCAGGTGTTGAAAATATCAAGTTAGGATATTGGCATTGGCACGCGGAGGATGGTGGCTATTGGGCGCAGGTTGATTTTATCCGTGGTCAGCTTGACGGATTTGCGAAACTCTCTGAGAAATACGGACCCCGCACATGCATTCATAACCATTCGGGAACTTCTATGGGACTTAACTCATGCGCGGTGATGAATTTAGTGAAAGGATTTGGCCCACAACACGTCGGTGTTTTTGCAGATACGGGACACTTGTCTATTGTTGGTGAGCCGATTAATATGGCACTTGATATTGTCAGATCACACCTCGCTGTTATCGCCTTCAAAGACCTCGCGCGTTCACCCGGCATGCGTGGTGGTAAAGTCGTCCGCATGGGAAAAGGCTTTGTTGATTGGGAAACGGGACTTGATACGTTAAAGGCGATAGGATTTTCAGGCTCCGTTAGTTTTCATAGTGAATATGGCGGTGAACCTGTAGACAGCGTGATTGATCTGGCTCGTGTAGATGTGCGCTTCATTCGCGCTTTGATGGACAAATAAGGAGATAGCATGGGACAATTTCAGTTAGGGTTGAATACAAGTACAATTCGTCCTGCCGATTTGATGGATAAAATTCGGCTTGCGGGGGAAACCGGTTACACAGCAATTGAGTTGTGGAATAACGATTTATCGGATTATGAGGAGCAGGGCGGTTCACTCGCTGATGTGAAAACAGCACTTGATGATCATGGGCTTTCGGTGCCTACCGTCATTGCCTTGCACGGATGGCTCAATGCAACTGGGTCTGAACTTCAAAATGCATTGGAGGATGCCAAAAAACGGATGGCACAAGCCTCCGCTGTCGGTGCAACCTATATCATCTCAAGTCCACCGCGTGAGGTAGCAGACTTGCAGTTAGGCGGTGAGAATTACCGTGAACTGCTTGAACTCGGACGGGAATTTGGTGTTAAACCTGCGATGGAATTCCTCGGTTTTGTTGATGGTGTTAATCAGGTGAAACATGCATGGGAAGTGATAGAGGTCGCTGATCATCCCGATAGCACAATTGTGCTTGACCCGTTCCATATCTATCGTGGCGGAGGAGACATAGCGGATATGGAAGGCATTCCCGGCGAAAAAATCGCTGTGTTCCATTTCAACGATGCACCTGCCGAACCTGCACGTGCTGAACAAACTGATGCTGATAGGGTTTATCCGGGTGATGGTATCCTCGACCTAAAACGGATGATCTCTATTTTGAAAGACGCAGATTATACAGGTGTTATCTCTTTAGAGCTGTTCAATCCGAGTTATTGGGAGGAAGACCCTGCGGAGGTTGCTCGGATTGGGTTGGAGAAGATGCAGTCTGTTGTGTTTGATTCTTTGGATTAGATCAAGAAGTAATAATTTTTGATTTACAAGTTAATATCTCTAAATTTTACTTTGACACACATCTCATGTTAATATATAATTAACTATATTAAGTCCTGTTATGAAATAATATTCAATTAATTATTTCATGATCTTAATATGGTTTTTTGTTTTAAGGAAAATGTAATGCTTGAATTTGTAGGTTCCTTGCATTTTCTAATAGTTGTTGCCAATTTTGCTATATTTTTTGTTATTGGTATAGCGAAGCAATCTGACTTACGCAATTGGTTTGAAATCGTAGAATAAACTTACTCTTATATAGGAGAAATACAATGAAAACGATGTTAACAAAAGTGACTTACATGGTTATCGGTAGTTTACTAACGCTTATCGGTTACCACTTCGGAAATATTGATAACAATAGTGTTAATGCACAATTACGTGATACACCTCAAGAAACAGAAATCGTTGACGAGATAAAGTGCCGCAAACTTGTCATTGTCGGTAAAGACGATACATCTCGTATTACTTTAGTTACAAACTTGTCCGATCGAGGTGTGATACAGATTTACAACGAAAATAGCTTCCCGAAAGTTTCATTAGGAGTTGCTAATAATTTAGACACAGGATTTATAAGAACAGAACAGTTAGAAATTAATAAGCTCTATGATACGACAGTAAGGTTGGGAACTGATGATCTTGGTTCAGGAACCTTGATCCTTTACAACAGATCAGGAATTGGTAAAGATCAAATGTCAGTAACATTAGGAACTGATGCTCATGGAGGATACTTAGCAATTTTCAACAAAGTATTTGACACAGCCGTTGTTCAAGCTTCAATAACCGATAAAGGTGAAGGATATATTTTTACACGCGACAAAACTGGTCACCAAACAGGTCGAGCGGGATCACCAGGTTCCCACATAATTAGAGAAAAAATTCGTAACTGACAATATGGGACAGATACCTCTAAAACACTCACAAAGCGGTGTTACCTGTTAACATCGCTTTGGATAACTCTGATTTCTCTTTGGAATCAAAATTTGATAAAAGGAGATTTTTTGATGAAAACTTTATTAACGATTCTTATAATTTTTATAGTAGTAGCTGGATTGGTTGCAACTGTCGCCCTCTATATTCAACATACAGAAAAACAAGAACGGATAGCAGAACAAGAAAGACAGCAACAAATAGCAGCGGAAAAACGTCGCCAAGAATTAATAAAGTGTGAGGAAATTCTTAGTTGGTTCAGAAATCAAGAGAATTGCTCTGTTAAATCCATATACGATGATGGAAAAATGGCCATATATACAATCTCTTGGAATTTCAATATAAAAGAGAAGCCAATTGTAACTTCGTCGGGGAGTACTCGTACCATCCGCGGAGGAACTCTAATTAGTTGGAATGATGGAGGTACTTGGTCAACAGCAACTGGAACATATGTCGAATTAATCGAATTAAAAAGACGGTTTGAAAATACTAATCCATACTCAGATTGAACTAAATCAGTAGCAAAGAAAACTATTGTCTTTCTTTCCAGGGAATCGATTAGCACAGAGACAGGTTTAACCTGTCTCTACTTTTTTAAGCCACATTGACTTACAAAGCTTAAGTATAGAATTGAAATTCCAATTCATTCAGTATGATTTTTCAGTTGGCTTGCCTTTGCCATATACAATCCTAATTTAAAATTCCTATTACCTTGTAAAATCATGATTCAGACAATACTGAAGATTAATGTGTTGATTTATCACATGTATATGGTATAATAAAGCAAAAACATCTTGCATGTACCTACGCTTTTAGAACTGAGAAAATTAAAAGGAAACTAAATGAACTATGTTGATGGATTATTGTCGTCGTTGACACGTGTGAAAGATGCGCGCACTTTACGTGCCTCTTCGTGGGATGCCACAGGACGCAACAACGATGCATGGGATATTGCCCCCGGTGAAACCCGGGTACTTGCTGATATAAAGGGACCGGGATGTATCAATCATATCTGGATGACACAGCCAAACGGGTATCGAAACGTGCTAATTCGGATGTTTTGGGATGATGAAGAACATCCGAGTGTTTTGTGTCCGTTGGGGGATTTTTTTGGACTTGGAAACGAAATCGTGAACTCATACGATTCCATTCCATTTTCCGCATCTACGCACAGCAACAATCAATTTAATTCAGGGTGTGCGCTCAACTGCTACTTACAAATGCCGTTTAACCGTTCAGCCCGTATTGAACTCGTCAACGAAGGCGATACATCACACCGCCAATACTTTTATGTTGATTATGAACTTTATCCCACACCGCACAGCGAGGATATTGCTTACTTTCATGCACAATTCCATCGTGAAAATCCGTGTGATGGGTGGGGACATGAAATCAAAGTTAACACACCAGAAGCAAATATCATCAACGCTGAACGTCTTGCATGGGATAACAACTATCTGATTCTATCTGCTGAGGGTAAAGGACAGTATATCGGTTGTAATCTTTCTGTGAGCAACTTTCAAGGCACGTGGTGGGGTGAAGGCGATGATATGATATGGATTGATGGATACAAGTGGCCTCCCGATTTACACGGCACTGGTTCAGAGGATTATCTCAATCAGGCGTGGGGTATGCAACAGAATGCGTTTGCACATAATGGTTCATCTATTCACGAAAATAATAGCAACGGTTACCAAACTTCGTATGTGTATCATCTTGAAAACCCTATCCGTTTTGAGAAAGAGATTCGGGTGACAATTGAACACGGGCACGGTAACCATCTTAGCAACGAGACATCCTCTGTTGCCTATTGGTATCAGATAGAATCGCATAAACCGTTTGGTGTGCTACCCATTGAACAGCGCAAACCTGTGCTAAAAGATGAAGATGGGAATTGGATAATAGACGAATCCAGCCAAACACCATCATCAGACCTCGTTCTCAACGATGAAATGAAACAGAAAAAACAACAATGGCAAGAAAAACAATAGATATAAATTTCTGCCCTAAATAGACCAGAGGAGATATAAAATGCTGACGTTTTTCCAACATTTTCTTATCGGAAAAATGGAAGAAGATACACAAAATGATGATGAGGTAGTTGATCAAGAACAACCGGAGTCTGAACAGGCACACGAAACTCCTACTCCTGATTCTCCAGAACCTATTGAAGAAAATGCAGAGGAAGAAACTTATGAAAGTGAACAGGTAGAGTCTGATTCTGATGTTTCCCCAAAGGCAGCTGAAACGCCTGACTCTGAAGAAGCAGCACATTCTGAAGAAACTCCTGAAGTGCAAGAAATTGAAGCAACATCTGAGGTAGAAGAAACACCTGAACCTCAAGAGACTTATGAAGTTGAAGAGACACCAGAAGTTGAGATGAAACCTGAAACTGAAGATGCGCCAGCGGAAGATGCTCCACAGGAAGTTGAAGAGATGTCTGAGATCGAAGAAGTATCTGAAGTTGATGAAACATCTACAGCTGAAGAAGCAACCGAAACAGACGAGACACCTGCAACTGAAGAAGCGCCGCAGGAAGAAGCGACGCCTGCAGAAGATGAAACACCCGCCCCAAGCGAACTACCTGTTCCTTATTCTCTTGGCGAGAGCGAGGTATTGTATGATTTTGTTGCGATGTTTGAGGAGAGCAAGTCCTCTGGTGCTGAACACATATCAGCAAACATGACAGATTCAGCGGGGGGTGTTACCAAACCTGCACTTTTTGAACATCCATCGTCGACCGATTCTGCACGAATTGTCTATGAATTAACCGTTCCTTCAGTTGAAAAGAACGAAAACCTTTACCTATATTTCAGCATCGGGTTAAGAGATGGCGTTGTATTTGATGATCCACAAAGGCAACCCGGAGGTGTTAAATTTTCTATTGAGGTTTCTGGTGAACAGTGTTTCGAATCTGTTTCAATGGAATGCCATTGGACTGAAAACGGTGTGGATTTAACCCGTTTCGCCGGTCAAGAAGTAGAACTTGTTTTTATTACGCAATGTAATGTTGAGGGGAATAGCAGCTTTGCATGGGCATTATGGGGACAACCGAAGCTTCTCAAACTTACCCGAACTGAAGTTGCCTCCACTGAAGACCAGCAGGTGCCGCCTTCAGAAATACAGTGTGGACTTGCGATTGCGAAGCTGCCTGAGGATCGCACTACCTTGTTTGAGTTCAATCGTGATGGATTTACACCTGCACATGAGATTGCGACTGAAATCCACAACCAATTAGAAAACGAGCCGATTGAACTAACACTTTACGCTGCACAACCGAAATTAGAAATCGTAAGCGTGGGTGCCACAGCAGCGATCGTTGGTGCTGGAGAAGCGTTTGAGATTCAATGTGCGATCAGAAATGTTGGTGCCGGACCACTTGGAAAGGACAGCAGGACGCGACTTAGCATTAGCGATATTAAGTTACGACGTGGACGATCCACACATAACGTGAAAACACTTGCGCCTGGTGAAACATCTACTTATGTATGGTACGCGCGTAGCGTTCCACGTCCGAATATGATTAATTTTAGCGTCTCGCTCAAGTCTCGTCATATTGAAGGCACATCAAAGATGGAGGGTGTCGTTCATGTCCGCCCCGCGCTGCCGAAACTTGAAACACAGGTTGTTCCAGAACTCCATACCTATATGCACGAAGAACATGTGGTACTGGGAAATAAGAACCTTCGTGTTGTTCTTGTCCATAACGGGGAACAACCCCAATCGAAGAAACGAAAATCCAGAAAAAATTCACAAGAAAAATTCGAGATAGGTTTTGAATATTATGCGATTTTCGTGGCCAAAGGAAGTACCTATCAGCAAGTAGCGACCTCCAAAATGATTGCTGAGGTAACCTATCTTTCTGCTGATAAGGTTCAAAACATCAAATTTATTCCGAACGATGTTCAGTTGGCTGGCAACAGTCTGGGAGAATCTATCGTTCGCATAACAGGTGAACACAAGGATTCTGATGGTGTTACGTGGACGCTTCAGTTACAGTTGATCCTTACTGAAAATGCAAAACACATCAAAACAATATGCCATTTAACAGTTGATGAGGAACGTGAACTTCTTGCTTTTCGAGGTGCTGAAATTTACGCTGGACACAAGAGTACCCGCGAAAAGAAAACTGCAGCCCTATTTCCTGGTCTTGAGTTCCTTGAAGGTGATGAACCTTCTTCAAATACACGTGATGCTGCGCCACCGCTCAACAACCGATTGGTCCCACATCCGTATAAGATCACTGTTCCTGTGATGGCAGTTGAGATACAGAAATCGGTTGTCGGTATTGCTTGGAATCCATTGCGTTGTTGGGATGGTGAAGCGCAAAATGTTTCTGCTGTATTTGCCTCCCCCAATTGGCATCATCAAGAGAGAAACCATTTAATGGGTCTTTTTGTTCCAACTGTGCCAGAGTGGGTGGAGGAGAATAGTCTTATTGCCGAAACGGCCTACCGACTAATGCCGAAACGGCCAATTACACTTAACTGTGAGATTATTGCTGATGGAAACGCCTCTATCTTAGATGCTATTTCGCATTGGACATCCGCTTACGGCATGCCTGAACCGCTTAAACCGCCTCGCCCCGATGAAGAGGAGGTGTTACTCTCACGACACGGATTTATGCACTCTGTTTGGGATGAAGAGGCAAGGCAATCCAGACACTGTGTTGATTGGGCTTCGCATAACGAACCTGGATTTGCTACTTTGCTTTGGTATGATTACCTTGTAACGAAGTCTGAAGATGTTAAGGAACGTGTTAAAGAGATTGCAGAAAAAACGATAGCGGATACTGATGCAGGCGGTTTGGCGGCAGGAGGATCATGCCACATATTAAGCGGAGAGTTTCCATTCTATTACGGACATTTAGATGCTGCGTTGGGATACTATGAAGCTGAAGTGCAACCCATACTTGAATCTCAAGCAGAGGATGGCAGTTGGGGTTTTCAACCGACATCTGAGAAAACAGAGAGCCTTGGGAAAGCTGGTGATGTCGTTCTTGGCACGTGTGCATCAAACGCGTTGAAACTCTTGAAACATGCACGTATTACAGGGAACAACACCTCACTTGAAGCAGGTAAAAAAGCGCTCTCATTTATGGATCGTTTTTCGGTGCCACGCGGGGCACAAACGTGGGAATGTCCACTGTATGAACCGGATATCCTTGCTGCAGCACATGCAATCGGTGCTTATGTGGAAGCACATGAAATCACTGGTAATAAATCGTATTTGAAACGTGCCGAATATTGGGCAACAACAGGATTACCATTCCTATATCACTGGCATCTTCCTGACCGACCCGGCATGCGGTTCGCTTCTATACCGGTTTTTGGAACGACCTTTTATACGCATTCTTGGCTTGGTGTGCCGGTGCAGTGGAACGGTTTGGTTTACGCCTACTATTTGCAGCGTTTAAACCAACATACACGAGATGAAAGATGGCGGCAGGTTGCTGAAGGCATTACGATAAGTGCAATGTATCAGCAGTGGACAGATGGTGAGCTGAAAGGCACATATCCTGATGGATTCTACGGGTTCTGCACCGAAGGAAAAGGACCACACCTCAATCCTGAAGATATTATGGTCAATGTCTATTCACTCCGTGGACTTGACCCAGGCGTTAAGACAGCAATCGCAGGTTCAATCCATTTGAGTTCTGGTGCAACCCCCGAAGTTGTGAACACATCTCGTAATGACGAATTAAAGTGTACCCTTAATTATGCGGAAAACGAAATAAGCCACACACTAATTACCGGTTATGAACAATCCCCATCTCTTATCCGTGCGCAAATTGCAGAAAGTGATGGTGATAGAGATGATTCTGCATTTGATATTCCTCAAGTCGATTCTCTTGAAGATGTCACATCCGGATGGCGTTACATCCAAGAAAAGGACGCTATCCTGATAAAACAGGTCCACATTACTGCAGAGATGCAGTTTCAATTACTTAAAAATGTTGAATAAGTTACCTAAATTCTGTAAAGTTTCTAAAAATGATTTGCAAACTTTTGTACACTTTCAATTATTGTAAATAGGGCATTTTTGTCCAATAGGAGGAACCATGAAAGCGCAAAGAATCGTATCAACAACATTATGTTTAGTTATGGTATCACTGTGTGTTTTCGCAGTATTTGTAACAACTGTTAAAGCGCAAGATGATGCTGCCGCAGAAGAACCCGCACTGTTTGAATGGAAAGGTATTGCACGAGACATCATTTTAGTGGCAGTCTTTAGCATTGTTGGCTTAATCATTTTAATGATCGGATATAAGGTCTTTGATATGGCAACACCGTATGACCTCAACCGGCAAATTGCGGAAGAGAACAACACCGCTGCCGGTATTGCTGTTGCGGGGGTGTTAGTCTCACTCGGTATAATCGTGGCTGCTGCGATGGGGTAGCCACAGTTGTAGCGCCCAGTTTAAAACTACTACGGAACATTTAACATGGACAGGGAAGTGACTCTGTCCATGTTAACTTTTACAGAGGTATCTCATGTCTGAAACACGTTATTGGTCAGAACAAGATGTAAGTCCAGAACAAATTCAGGAATGGGTAGAAACTTTCCACCGGGACGGATGCCTATTCCTTCAAGATGTGTTGACTCCCGATCACTGTGCGGAACTTCGGCAGGATTTGGAGTGGGCACTGGAAAACGATCCGAACGGGTTGAACGGTGGAAGTCCCACAGGGAACATGCACTTAAGCCATCGGATGTTTGAACACAGCGAGGCGAATCGCCGATTATTCGATCTTGAACCTATCGTCTCCTTTGCTGAAGCACTTGTAGCGGCAAACTGTCATGTCATACACAATAATTCGTTCCAGACCTTTCCTGGCGGCGGGATCACGTCGTGGCATCAAGACGATGCCCCACACTATCTTGTGACGGATGGCGAACCGCCAAAAAATGTAAAACTCCCTGTACTGCTTTTTACCGCGAACTACTACCTCACGGATGTCACTGAGATTGAACATGGTGGAACAGAGGTTGTTCCGGGTTCACATCTTTTCGGGGCATCGCCTCCTAATCCGATAGAGGGTACGGAGTGGGAAGAGAAGGTCCAGTACAATCTCGGCAAAGCGGGAAGCGTCATTATGTTCAACAATCAGGTATGGCATCGTGGCGGTCCAAATCAGACCCAACGCATCCGATACATTACGCAGGTAACCTATGCACGCCGATTGGTTGGGCATAAATTCTATCCGTTTATGAATTATAATATGCCAGAATCGGTCTATCAAGACGCAAACCCAAGGTTACGTCGATTGTTAGGATTTCTCAACCATGGTGCTTACGGTTAGGGTTTTTATACATATTGGATGTAGCATGAAGGCAGTTGCGTTTTCAGAACAGGGCGAAGTTGACGTATTGGAGTATCGGGAAGTGGAACAACCGTCCCTTGGACCTGATGAAATTCTCGTTAAAGTCAAAGCATGCGCTGTCAACTATCTTGACATTCACGCGCGGCGCAACCGACCTGAGATAAAGCAAAAACTTGAAGAAACAGGCACCCCCCACATTTTAGGTTCCGACATTGCAGGCGAAATAGTCGAAATTTTTGGAGAACATCCTGAACTTGCTATTGGTGACCGTGTATTACTCGCCCCGTGTATTCCGTGCGGTGTGTGCAACGACTGCATCAACGGTTACGAAAATCTGTGTGATATACAACAACTACTTGGATTTCAGACTGACGGTGGTTATGCCGAGTTCGTCAAAGCACCTGCCAAGAATGCAATTCGGATAGCCGATACGTTGTCTTTTGTTGAGGCAGCAGCACTGCCGATTGCTTACCTTACAGCATGGCACATGCTTATCACGCGCGCGCAGCTCCGCGCAGGTGAAGATGTACTGATACTCGGTGCGGGGGGCAGTGTCGGTAGTGCGGGTTTACAAATTGCTAAACTTGTTGGGGCACGTATCTTTGCTACTGCAAGCACTGATGAAAAATTAGCACGCGCCAAACAATTCGGTGCAGATGTTACCATAAACTACACCGATATTGATTTCTCAGAGGTTGTCCTTGAGGAAACAAACGGACGGGGTGTTGACATCGTTCTTGAGCATGTGGGTGCTGCAACATGGGAACAGAGTATCAGCAGTCTCGCTAAAAATGGCAGGCTTGTATCTTGTGGTGTGACAACGGGCAACATAGGACAAATTAATATCCGCAAAATGTATCAAAAACAACTCACAATAATGGGTTCTGCGTTAGGTACACCAAAAGAACTCCGCACTCTTGTCCGCCTTGCAGAACAGCGACGGTTAATTCCCATCATTGATCGAACACTACCTTTAGAGCAAGCGGCTGAAGCGCATCAACTGCTGGAATCGCGTAAGAACTTTGGAAAGGTATGTCTGCTGCCCTAACATGACTATTTAGTTTTCAGTATTTATCCGTTTTGCCACGGTAGAAGGGAACTCCGATTCCCGACAGGATTGCATACAGAGGTTGAAAGTCGCGATTCGGAGATCGCTCCTACAATATTCGGAGAACTAAATGACCTTGTTATCCTGAAGTTTAGATTAAGAACCGAGCGGTCCCCGCAAATAGACAGCATTTTCACCAAACTGTTCAATCAACCATCCGCGCAACGGCACATCTTCATCAGTCGGAACATAACGACCATTGTTTCTCACGGCATCACCGAGCAGTTGGCGGCGAATCGGATCGCAACGTTCATAGAGGTGTTCGACCGTCATATCGTCTTTCTGGCGAATCCATCGGTATCCATAGCCGTAAAAAAGTGCTTTGCGAGTCATTTGGGAGGTATTTGGGCTGCGTGAGTGCCAAAGTCTTCTATCAAAAAGGACTGCTGTGCCTGGCTCTACACAGACCGCCATCGCATCTTCGGGAATGCCTGATGCTGTTTTTTCGCGTGGATCACGACTGATTTCCGATTCGGGGAGTGGTACATCCGAGAAGTGGCTACCGGGACGGATATAGAAATTACCACGGCCAGGTTCGGAGACATCTGTAAGAAAAAACGCAACTTTCAAAGATAGGCGCGGACGTGGGTGTGTCTCCATCTCAATATTGACGCGCCCACTGTCTTGATGCCATTCCAACCATCCATCATCCGCTTGCGCATCTGGCAGGGCAGGCGGTTTGACATGCATGTGTGCATGGTAGAGATAGATATTCCATCCCAGAATGCCCCAAACTTTGGGCAGTGTTGTCGGTAGGTCTACAAGGTCTAAAAATGCGTCATCTACCCCTAAGAAATTTGAGAAACCCCAGTGAGTGTCAGGTTTTGCTCTCCCCGTTTCAAGCGCGTCACTGTGAATTTTATCTACTGCATTTGTAAGGTGCTCCACCATCTCCGATGATAGCGCGTTCGGCACGTAAAGGTATCCTTGTTCTTCAAAATGTTTTCGATCTTCTTCTGTTAATAGGTGAGAAAGACATTCTCCGTTCATAATTCGCACTCCGTTTTGTCATAATACCATCCAAAAACGTTCAATCAGAAGGTGTTTCGTTTTTTCCGTTAGCAAGTTGAGTCCGAAGTCGTTCTAACTCAATTTCCAGCTCGCGTCTGCGCTTTGCTTCTGCTGCTGCCATTGCTTCCGCTTCCTCCCGGAGATGTTTTTCTTGCAGCCGAAGGCGTTCTTCTTCCATAGAAGTTGTTATTGGGGTGCCGTCAGGCAGGGATGGACGCAAAAGCCTTACGTCCGTTGTGTGATCGTCCGCCCACCGAAACCAGAGATTTAACGCTTCACTGAACAAACCACCTTCTGCATCCGGCACTATCTCAACAATGTCCCCAGAGGAACTCCGCTGCCACCCACGAAACTCGGCAGGCTTCTTCAGTTCCGGTTGATGGACAAAGTATTCTTGAACACCTATATCATTTAGATACAACGTCACTTTTTTATGCCGATCCTGATGTGCTGTCGAATCGGAAAGAAACTCAAATACAGCAACAGGTGCTGCTCCTTCTGCCCACGTATAGAAACTGCGGCGTTCGGAGGTTTTAGCAACCCCGAAAACAACGTAAATATCAGGAGCAACGGACTTTGTGATGTCACCTTCAGAATAATAAATAAAACTGTCAACGCCGATGTATATCTGTTCATTGATAGCAAAATATCGCGAGAGTTGGTCATAAAAGGTATTAATCTGAACACCGTGAAATCCAGTTGCTGCCATCGGTTCATCGTCCTCACACGGATAACCTTCAATGTACATAGTCGGTTTACCACTCGCTTTTGGAAAGACTGGCATATATTTTTTTTGTTTGAGTGTAAAGTCGTGGAAGGTATCCATGATTTTCTCCTGTGTGTATCGGCAGTACATCACCCATCACTCTTCACAGGACGATTCGGTTGGCTAAAACCGATACCACGTTTGGACGCTTCTATAAACTGGAGTAAATATTCAAGTTCTGGATCCGACGGTAAGTCTTCTCTTGCCTTAGCGACAGCATGTCGCAACGGCAAACCAGAACGGAATAAAATACGGAAGGCTTTTTTGAGGAGGGCAAATGTTTCGGGTGAGAGTTTCGCTAATGGATTGATGCGTGATGTTCGAATACCAATACGATTTAGATCGCGAACACGGGCAGGTTGGCCAGCTGAAAGTGCGAACGGTGGAATGTCTTGAACGATTTTTGAACAGCCACCTGCCATCGCCATTTTACCGACACGGACAAATTGATGAAGCGCAGCGTAAGCACCGAGTCGGACATCATCTTCAATTGTTACATGCCCAGCAAGCGTGGCAAAATTCGCCATTATCGTTCTACTGCCGATAATAGAATCATGCGCAATGTTTACCCAATTCATAAATAGGTTATCATCACCGATAACCGTTTCACCATCCTCAAAAGTTGATCGAGAGATAGAGACATACTCACGCAGCACATTTCGGTTGCCAATGCGAACATAACTCCGTTCGCCATTATATTTGAGATCCTTTGAGGGATTCCCAATAGTAGCACCGAAAAAGACTTGACAATCTTCACCTATTGTTGTCCATTTTCCGATCTGAACATGCGGTCCTATAACAGTGTTGGCACCAATCTGAACATGATCTTCAACAATGGTATAGGGATCAATGCGGACACCTTCTCCCAATTCGGACTTAGGTGAAATAATTGCTGTTGGATGGATGTTTGTCGCTGTCACAAGTTTGTCCTACTTTCTAATTGTTTTAATGCTTTGAAAAAATACGAGAATATCGTTATGTTGAGTCTACTCGTTTTCTGTAGCGGCAAGTGCAATAGACAATTCCGCTTCTGTTGCAAGAGCGTCATCTACATACGCTTTCCCTACGATCCGTGCTAAGTTGCTGCGCCGCTGAACAATTTCAATTTCTAAGCGGAGTTGGTCCCCCGGTATAACAGTTTTCCGAAAAGTTGCTTTACTAATAGAACGAAAATAACCGAGTTGATCCTCTTTTCCGATTTCTTGAAGCAGCAACCATGCGCCGAGTTGTGCGAGCGCTTCCACTTGTAAAACGCCCGGCATCACTGGTTGTGCTGGAAAATGCCCCTCAAATATAGGTTCATTATACGTGAGGTTTTTAATGCCGACAGCACGTTTCCCGTTTTCAAATTCAATGACCCTATCAATCAAACACATAGGGTGCCGATGTGGTAGAATCCGGTAAATATCTTTCGCTTCAACGGGTTCATTTTTCTTCTCATCTTCAGCACCAGCGAAATCAAGAATACCTTTTTCTGCCAATGCCTGTACAAATTGGGCGTGGAATGTATGCCCCGTACGCATTGCTATAACCTGTGCTTTTGGCAGATGTCCTGCCAGGTAGAGGTCACCGATAAGGTCAAGCGTTTTATGACGAACAAATTCATCTTTAAACCTTAATTCAGAGCTTGTCTGTTCATCTGCTTTGACAACCACAACATTCTCATAACTTGCACCCTTTCCGATTCCAAGTGATTGCAATGCCTCAATTTCTGCCTCAAAACAGAAACTGCGAGCGGGTGCGATTTCATTAATATAGGTATCCGATGTCATGTCCCAAGTAGCAAACTGTGGCTTAGTATTTGGGTGATCATACGCGAACGTAACTTCAAAAGTATCGGACGGGAGAAAAATAAGTTGCTTGTTCCCATCACAAATAGCGAACGGTTCAGAAACCTCAATGAAACGGCGCGGTGCATCTAATTGCTTCAGTCCAACTTCTTGGATTTTAGTAACGTAAGGCAACGCACTACCATCAAGACCGGGAGGTTCCTGTGCATTGAGTTCTATTTTCGCATTGTCAATCCTAAGTCCCGCAAGAGCAGATAGAAGATGTTCAACACTACTAACAATTGTATCGTCATGTTGTAAACTTGTGCAACGTGGTAATACGTCCACCCAATTCTTCGGACAGACTTTCACCTTCGATGATCCAGGCCGGTCAATCCGCTGAAAGACAATACCGGAATCTGGCGAAGCTGGTTTTATTTTTAGTTCAACTGGTTCCCCCAGCATCAACCCTTTTCCAGAAATTGTAACTTCAGACTGAAGTGTTTGTTGATATTCAACATTTCCCATATATTATCTTATGACTCCGTTTACGCGTATATGTTACTGTGTGTATTTGTGTTATGTATCATATATTCATTAACCTATCGGTTTGAGGCAGCTTTTTTTCGTTTAATTTGACGAATCATTCGGTTATGTTCAGCAAGCGTTTTTGAGAAATGATGTTGCCCTTCGCCGATAGCAACAAAATAATAAAAAGATGTCTTTTCAGGTCTCAGCGCTCCTAAAATAGAAGCCAATCCCGGATTACCGATGGGACCGGGTGGCAACCCTTTATGTAGGTAAGTATTGTAAGGTGATTCGACTTTTAGGTCTGCTTTTGTTAATAGGCGTTTCGGATCACCTAAGGCATAAAGCACAGTCGGGTCCGCTTGCAGCCGCCAATTGTGTTTTAGCCGATTGTGAAAAACACTGGCAATTCGGGTTATTTCAGATTCGGATCCAGCCTCCCTTTGAATAATAGATGCCAACGTAACGACTTGATGACGTGTTAACCCCAATGCTTCTGCTTCTTTAGCTAATGTTTCGTCCCATCTTTTATCAGCTTCCGCCAACATCATCTGGACAATTGTTTTTTCTGTGCTCCCTTTGGCGAATTTGTAAGTATTTGGAAAAAGATAACCTTCCGCTGTAACACCGTCAGGTACGTATTTTTCAAGTAATTTAGAGGACTGCATTGCTTCCACAAACGCTTCCGCAGTGCCAAACTTAGAAGATTCCCATAGTTCTGCAATTGCTCTTGCCGTAATACCTTCTGGAACAGTAAAAGTCTGATATTCAATTTGCCCTTTCTTGAGTTCATCAAGAATCCGCGTGAGCGACATGTCACGACTGAGTTGATAAGTGCCAGCACGGAGTTGCGTGCCTATTCCACGATACCGGGCTGTAACTTTGAAAACAAGAGGACTTCGAATCAAGTTATTGGTTGCAAGATGTTTCGCAATTGTTGCTGTACTGCTGCCAGATGCAATTGTAATAGTTACAATTTCCTCTGATGCAGCAATTGGGGATAAGTAGTATCCGCCAACCAAAACTGCACTGAAGCAGATAATTCCAAGACAGCCAAGAGCGTATAACGCAAACCTCTGAAATCGTTTTGAAGCCAATACTGATCCTATATTGCGTAGGAACATGGGATGCCTCCAAATCAACGCTGCCTAATAATATAGTCTGCAACAATGGATCAGCGAAACGATGAGAACTTTGTCCGTCCTATTCGTCTGAATTGCCCCGTAGATACTCATCCAAAATAATTACAGCAGAAACTTGGTCAATAACTTTTTTTTTGTCTTTAGAATTCATATTGACTTGATCCAAAATTTCTTCTGCTTCTGATGTAGTAAACCTCTCATCCCAGAACTCAACAGGAATCTTAAGTCCTTCGGATAGTCGAGTCCCAAATTTTTGCACTTTCTCTGCTTGTGTGCCAAGGGTTCCGTCAAGTGAAATAGGCAATCCAATGATGATTCGTTCTACCTTATGGATAGAGGCAAGGTCGCCTATCGCTGTTATATCACGCTGCCGATTTGTCCGAGTCAAGGTACATAATGGATGTGCACCACTACCGAGGGCATCGCTAACGGCTACACCAATCCTTACGTCACCGACATCTAATCCAAGCAAAACAGCCATGTTAATCCTCCTGCGGAAAACCCATTCAATTTCTAATTTGCAGACTTTTTACAATTTTACACGAAAAAATGCATATCGTCAAGACAAATATCTATCGTTCCAAAAGCACTAACCATACAAAGATACCCTACTTATGACAATTTGCGGGATTACTCCGACGTAGCAAAAAATGACTTTTGGAAACATAGTTGATAAATTATACATATTCTGATATAATTTTGCCACAAAAAAGTAAATCTAATCCAATAGCGTGTTTGAAAGCACTCATAAGAAAAGAACTGCATGTCTAAACATCATCTCTATTATGGGGATAACCTCACAATTCTTCAGAAGTATGTTCCTGATGAGAGTATCAACCTAATATACATTGATCCACCCTTTAATACTGGAAAATATCAGTTACGGACTGAAATGCAGGTTGAACAGGACGATCAAGGCGACCGGGTAGGATTCCAAGGCAAAACATACAAAACTCACAAAGGGAAAACCAGACGCTACTCTGATAAGTTCAAAAGTTCGGATGCCTATCTCGCGTTTTTGCGCCTCCGTTTTGAAGAGGCATATCGGGTACTGCACCCTTATGGTAGCTTTTTCCTCCATATTGATTATCGAGAGGTGCATTACTGTAAAGTGATACTTGATGAGATATTTGGACGCGACTCCTTTATAAATGAAATTATCTGGGCCTACGATTACGGTGGACGTTCCAAGTCGCGCTGGTCTGCTAAGCATGATAATATTTTATGGTACGCTAAGACGCCGAAACATTATACTTTCAATTTTGAAGAAATGGATCGGATTCCGTATATGGCGCCTGGTTTAGTTGGGAAAGAGAAGGCGGCGTTAGGCAAAACACCTACCGATGTTTGGTGGCATACAATTGTTACCACGAATGGAAGTGAAAAAACCGGTTATCCAACACAAAAGCCTCTTGGAATCCTTAATCGTATCGTTAAAGTGCATTCATCTCCAGGAGATTTACTTTTGGATTTTTTTGCTGGCAGCGGTTCATTCGGGGAAGCTGCGGCGCTGCATCGCCGTTCCTCAATTTTGATTGATAACAATATTCCTGCTATCAGGAGTATCATGACCAGATTAGCAATTTTTGGTGTTGAACTTGTCAACGCCGATTACGAAACGTTGTAAAGATATTTGTTCCAAATTGAGTTTTTAGTTTATACAAAAATCAAGGTGTTTTCCTATCTTTTTAAAGCAAAAATGTCTCTATTAGAATAAAAAGTTAACATTAGTACCATCGGTAAATTTGAAATAATAGGTGTTGGAGGCATAAGCAATGAAAAAACTAAAGCAAATTTCAGAACAGATTAAAGAGAGCATTGACCAATTTATAGAAGCAGCGGAAAACAACAAATCTCCTCTTGAAAAAACTATCGTTGATATGAAAAAACGGATCGCGGAGGCGAAAGAACTTATTGCGACAACGATCGCAGAAGTACAAAGACTCAAACGGGCCTATCAGGAAACTGTTAATACAGTAGAAATGTGGGATAAAAAAGCAGCTGCTGCTTCACAAGATAGGGACGCAGAGAGAGCAACGGCAGCTCAGCAGTGTAAACAACAGCATTTGCAACGCGCAAAAGATTTAGAACGACAGATTCATGCCCAGGAAGCAGTTGTTGCAGATCTTAAAACTGCTCTCCACGAATTTTATCAACAATTCCGAGACGCATCAAAACGGATAGAAACGCTGGCCCAACGTCAAAAACAAGCGGAAACGCGCGCAGGATTCTATAAATTATTGGCAGAATTTGATCTGCCAGATGATAACATCGCTTTTCAACAGGCAGAACAGAAGTTGAAAGAGAAAGAAACCGAAGCAGAAATGTGGGAAAAACGGAACCGTCGCATTAAAGTCCAAACAGAAACACTTGAAGAGGATGCCGACTTGGACGCAGCGCTTGCAGCACTCAAAGACGATATTCTTGGCAGAAGTCAAAATGATTGAGACCTCAAATCTGACAAAATATTTCGGTAAATTGTGTGCTGTAGATTCACTCATGCTGCATGTAGACTCTGGCGAAATATTCGGTTTTCTCGGCCCCAATGGAGCAGGCAAGACAACTACAATTAATATGCTCACCGGTTTACTCCGTCCCACATCTGGCACGGCAACACTTGGTGGATACGATATACAAAAGCAGAGTTTACAGGCGAAATCGATTCTCGGTCTTATGCCAGATACACCACAACTTTATGAGGCGTTAAGCGGTAGACAGTTCGTGCGTATGATAGCCGATTTGTATGAGGTGCCGCCGCAACAAGCTGAAAATGAAATGGGGATGCTGCTTGAACAACTTGAACTCGCTGACGCCGCCGATGATCAGATTAAAGGGTACTCCTACGGTATGCAGAAGAAAATTCTGCTTATCTCTGTGCTTATACACCATCCGCAAATCCTTTTCCTTGACGAACCCACAAGTGGATTAGATCCGAGAAGTGCACGCACTGTTAGGGAAATTTTGCGTGAACGTTGTGAACAGGGATGTACAGTTTTTATGTCAACACATATTCTTGAAATCGCTGAACGTATTTGTGATCGGGTTGGCATTATCAGTAAGGGGCAGCTTATTGCTGTCGGAACGTTGTCCGAATTACAAGAAAAGAAGCGAGAATTACGCGCACAACCTACAGATATTGACCCACATCGGACGGAGACATTGGAGGATATTTTTCTTGACCTTACTGCAGATGCTTAGAGAGTGAGTTCTATTTATGGTGAACCTTGAAATTAAAGAGGCACATTTTCTGTAGGAGCGATCTCCGAATCGCGACGAAACTCACTGATAGTCGGGAATCGGAGTTCCCTCCTACAGATCAACACTGTGTAAATAAATTCAAATCTACCATAAACGCGCCCAACGCAGACATAAGACGCTATAAACGGCGCGTTTACAAAACGCGCCTACCCTGGGTGGTAGAAGGAAACCTTGTAAGTCCTCCCACAAGAGAGGATTAAACGTTAAATTAACACTTATTAGATCTTTTACAGTTCAACCCAACCTATACGCTATCTGGAGTTTAGATGTTAAGAAATATCAAGATATTGCTAAAAGCGGATTGCCTTGGGTGGCTGAACAGTTTTAAACAAGATAGACAAGCATGGCGTAAAAGTGTTTTAAAGGGTATCGGCTACCTTATTTTCATTGTTGCCTTATCGATCTTGGGCTACTCACTTTTCACACACTTGCGGTCTACTGATGCCTCTCCGCCGCTTCTATTGAGTGTGATTAATGGCTTCATGGTGTTCGGAATTATAGTGGTTGCAAAAGAATTAATGGAGAGTTCGTTAAAAATATTGTATGAAGCACCCGACAGTGTTTTGTTACACGCTGCGCCAATTAAACCGGTAGCGATCTTCGGATATAAGTTTATTCATATTACTGCTACGCGATTTTTGAGCATACTCTGTTTTTTGGGGCCACCGTGGGTAGCATTTGGTATTATATTCGAACTACCTTTGCTATTTTATGTTGCGCTATTTCCTGTGTCCTTGTGTCTTCTGGTAATGATTGCGAGTTATGTAACCATCAGTATGATGGTGATTGTGCGCTTCTTTTCATCCGTAGGACTTCTTGCTACATTAAAGGTTATCGGAACAGCGATAGGTGTCGCAGTCGGTTTTCTACTATCCTTCACGCTTTTTACTGGGGCTGATGTAATACCGATCAAACGTTTCTTTCTTGATTGGGCTTCCGAAAGAACTGCTAATGCATCTACAGCATGGTATCCACACGAATGGATTGGAAGGTTTCTGTTAAGTTGGGGAACAGAATCTACGCTATGGGTTAAGCTGCGATGGATACTTGGTGGGTTCGGAATAAGCCTTGTTTCAGTAGGGTTAGCCATGCTCACAGCACAAGGAATATATCAAAGCGGATGGGAAAAAATTCGCGAATTAAAAACTAAACGCAAGCCCGCGCGGAACAATGGTAATTCTAACGCCTCAAACCTTAGCGGCATGGTTGCTACGTTCGGACGTGGTAAAGTCCAATCAATGATGTTGAAAGATTTTCTGATCTTCATCAGGCATAGTGGGCGTGTGATCGCTATCGTCATGCTCACATGTTTTTTAGTAGTTCATATTGGTGTATTACTTGCGGATGGAAACGGTGTAAATAAAAACGCAGCTGAAATACTTACTGTTCAGGTGTTACTTTATAGTTTGCTTATCACCTTCGGTATCAGCTGCAATGGACTGCGAGATGAAGCGAAAACATGGTGGATGTTGAAATCTGCTCCGGTGACACCGCGATTGGTATTCACCAGTAAATTTCTGACTTCTCTGCTATGTGCATTACTTTATGCAGAATTTTGGGCACTCATTGCTGTTTATCTGCTCCGAATTCCAACAGACAATTGGGGGTTGGTGCTGCTCACACCGATCATAACTCTTCCTGTTGGATGTGCATTGAACACGATGATCGGTACATTGCCGTGGATGGCAGAATTGACACATCAACCAAAACCTATTTTAAGAGTCTTAACCTTCACCGGAACGCTCATTATTGATGTAGTATTTGTCATCGCACCAGTAATTGCATGGCATACGAAGAATATTGCGATATTTTTCGCATTACTCATTTTGCTTGCGGGTGTGTTTGTGATGTCTTACAGGTCCGGAATAGGTAACCTTCGCAAATTGTTAGTCGCACAAGTGTAAAATCTATAACACTTGCTATCACGGTTTTTAACCTATCAGCAAGTGTATAAAAGAAGGAAGGATAAATGATAATACAATATGAGGGCATAACACCGAATGTACATTCTTCCGTCTTTGTCGCCCCTGGGGCAATGGTAATTGGAGACGTATCAATCGGTGAAGAATCGAGTATATGGTTCAATTGTGTGCTACGAGGCGACTTGGAACCGATCCATATCGGGTGTCGAACAAACATTCAGGACGGAACGGTGATACACATGGACAAAGAAATTCCGTGTCTTATCGGTGATGATGTTACCGTTGGACACGGTGCAATTCTTCATAGCTGTGCTATCGGCAATGAGGCGTTGATCGGGATGGGGGCAATCCTTCTGACAGGGTGCAAAATTGGCGAACGTGCAATTGTTGCGGCGGGAACGCTTGTCCGTGAAGGGCAGGAAATTCCACCTGGGACAGTTGCAATGGGAGTGCCAGCAAAAGTACGGCGGGAGGCTACCGAAGCCGAATTGGAACGTGTCCGACATGGAAAAGATGATTACGTTTTGCGTGGCAGATTGATGAGAGATAGTTTAAAAGTTTAGTTCATATATTTAGTGAATTATTGAAATAATAATACACGTCACATGTAGGAGCGATCTCCGAATCGCAACGAAACTATTGATAGTCGGGAATCGGAGTTCCCTCCTACAGATCAACACTGTCTAAATAAATTCAAAATCTACCATTTATTCCTACTGACAGGTTTAAAGGAGAAGTGATGGCAAAACACACATGTTTGATGATTGGTGGTAGCGGTATGGCTGGCGGCTGGATTCACAATTTCAGAAGTAATTTCAGTGACCGCGTTGAGATTGTTGGTTTAGCAGATGTAAAAACAGATGTCCTCAAAAATCAAGGTGAGGCGTTGGGACTAAGTTCTTCACAACTATTCACAGATTTCAACGAAGCGTGTGCGTCTGTCAAGGCAGATTTCTGTGGTGTTGCGACTCCTCCGAAATTCCACAGTCCGGCAGCAGTTGCAGCGATGGAAAACGGGATGCCTGTTATCTGCGAAAAACCGATTGCTGATACTTTAGACGCAGCAAAATCGATGGTACGCACATCACAGGAAACAGGATTACCGTGTGCTATTATCCAAAACTATCGTTATGCTAATAATAAGCAGGAATTGGTCCGCATCCGTGAGGAAGGTAGATTAGGACGGCTTCAACACATTGTTGGAAGGTATGCTTGTGATTATCGCCGCTATCTATCGTGGGGTGTGGATTGGCGGCACGATATGGATTTTAGTCTGCTTTTTGAGGCATCAGTGCATCACCTTGATATGCTCCGATTCCTCTCTGGCGGAGATTGTGAAACCTTGGTCGGATTTGGTTGGAATCCTGAATGGTCAAGTTTTAAGCATTTCTCTAGTGGATATTATTTGATGCGAATGGATAACGGTGTCCACACTTCTTACGAAGGAAACAGTTCCGCTGCAGGTATCATCAATTGTTGGAATGGAGAACATTACCGCGCCGAATTTGAACAAGGGGCAGTAGAAATTGCTGGTGGAAACCAAATGACTATCCATCGTGTTGGCGGTGAGAAAGAAGTCTATGAGGCTCCCGGTATCCCTTATTATGCACATCAACATCTATTTGATGAGTTTCTGAATTGGCTTGAAGGTGGCAAACCCTCTGATACACGGATTGAAGACAATATCAAGAGTTTTGCTCTCGTTATCGCTGCGATGGAAACGACAGTTGATGGGCAACCCAAACACATCGCGGAATACTTAAGTGATCTGTCCCTCTAATCCTGAATTTCTTGTTTGAATTCGCAGGACTATAGCACATAGGTTAGGTTGAACACCGTTAGAATTCTAAAAGGAGAAGATTTGGCTAAACATACATGTTTGATGATTGGTGGAAGTGGTAAAGCTGGCGGTTGGATTCGCGAATTCAGAAGTGATTTCAGCGACCGTATTGAAATCATCGGTTTGGCAGATGTGAAAGAAGATGTCCTAAAATCACAGGGAGAGGCATTAGGACTGAGTTTCTCACAACTATTCACTGATTTTAACGAAGCCTGTGCATCAGTTAAGGCAGATTTTTGTAGCATTGCCACCCCACCCCAATTCCACAGCCCTGCTGCAATTGCGGCAATGGAAAACGGCATGCCGGTTATCTGCGAAAAACCGATTGCTGATACCTTAGACGCAGCAAAAGCAATGCTGCGAACATCACAAAATACTGGATTACCATGCGCTATTATCCAGAACTATCGTTACGCGGATAATAAACAAGAATTGATTCGTATACGTGATGAGGAGAGATTAGGAAGGTTACAACACATTGTTGGTAGATACGCCTGTGATTACCGTAAGCATTTGTCCTGGGGAAAACTCTGGCGACACGAAATGGATTTCGGACTACTTTTTGAAGGTTCCGTGCACCATCTGGATATGCTTCGATTTCTCTCTGGCGGGGATTGTGAAACCTTGATAGGTTTTGGTTGGAACCCGGAATGGTCAAGTTTTAAGCACTATTCAAGCGGATATTATTTGATGCGGATGGACAATGGAGTTCACACCTCTTATGAGGGAAACAGTTCTGCTGCAGGTATCATCAATTGCTGGAGATCTGAATATTATAGGGCAGAATTTGAGGAGGGCGCGGTCGAAATTGCTGGCGGAAACCAGATAACTATACACCGTGTTGGCGGTGAGAAAGAGGTCTATGAGGCTCCCCGTATTCGCTATCACGGCCATCTTTATCTGTTTAATGAGTTTCTAAATTGGCTTGAAGATGGCAAACCTTCAGATACGCGGATTGAAGACAATATCAAGAGTTTTGTTCTTGTCATCGCTGCGATGGAAACAACAGTTGACGGGCAACCGAAGCATATTGCTGAATATCTAAGTGATTTGGATATCTAATATAAATTTTGCGTTGATACCAATAAGTCAAACCATGCCCTATACTGACAATTAGCAGGAAGTATACTGATACATGTCGGGTTTCGCTACCCCTCTACCTGACCTACAAGACTATGTACAATCAAAACCCTGAAATACCAAATGTTCTTGAAGATATTCCAGAATCCGAACAACACGCGCTGCTTGAAAAACTGGCACAGTGGATTGTGCGCCGAAGTTTGACCGCACCCGCTATTCTTTTTCTTGAGACCGGTAAACCTCTAAACTTTTTGGGGTCTCAATTGCTAATTGCTTTTAGTCCTTTTGTGCAGGCGTTTTTCAAGGGAGATCAATACCATAAAATTGCGCTCATCCTTGAAAAAGATGAAAACGTTGAATTGCTCATACAACTTATAGAACAATCCGAAGGATGATAGATATAGTGAATTTTACAATCAATAATACTCCTTGCTCAGTGTGCTTACAAACTGTCCTACAGTTCTAACCGTAAAGTCGCGACCAGAAGGTCGCTCCTACAAGGAAAAAAGAGGCGCACTGAATTGCGCGACTACAAACGTATCTACTTATTTTTATTATGTACGATAAAAAGAAATTAGGAGAAGCTTGATGGCTGTTGAACTGAGAATGCTCCAAATGGATCAGACAATGACGAAGGGAAAAATCGGGAAATGGCTTGTTAAGGAAGGCGATACCGTGACTGAGGGACAACCGCTGTTAGAAATCGAAACGGATAAGGTTGTTCATGAACAGGAATCGCCCGCAGCCGGTGTTATTGCACAGATTCTTCCAGAAGAAGGGAGTGATGTTCCTGTTAATGCACTGTTAGCAATTATCGCAGCACCGGGTGAAGAAGTTGAACGCGTTGAAGCAGATACTACACCAGAACCACAGGAACCTGATGAACCAGAGCAGACTACCACCACACCTACTGCGCCAACGAAAATACAGCCTCAACGGACATTGCCAACAGCAGAACACATCAAAGCATCTCCTGCAGCAAAACAACTTGCTGAAAAACTCGCTATTGATCTCACGCAAGTAAAACCCTCTGGTCCCGGTGGACGAATCCTTGAAAGTGATATCCATCGTTATATTGAAACGAGAGGACCAACGCCAACTGAATCGACACGCCTCAAAGCTTCGCCACTTGCGCGACGGTTAGCAAAGGAATTTGGACTTGATATCACATCTATTGCTGGTTCAGGACCCGATGGTAGAATTGTCCGTGATGACGTATTGCAAGCCACTGATGAGATACCCGCACATGTATTTCGTCCCGAACCCGTTGCTTCGGAAGTTGTTGAACTTAGCGGTATCCGCAAAATCATTGCTGAACGTATGACAATGAGCGTTCAAACAAACGCCAGTGTAACACTTCACACAGAGGTTGACGCGACGGCTCTTGTCGAATTACGTGGACTATTTAACGAAGAATTGCAAAAGAGAGAGGTGAGTCTTACCTACACCGACCTGCTTGTAAAGATTGTCGCAATCGCGTTACGGGAACATCGCCCACTTAATGCTACACTAACAGATGAAGGAATTCACATGTTAGCGGATATTAACATCGGAGTTGCTGTTGCGTTGGAAGAAGGGCTTGTCGTGCCTGTCCTTCGTAATGCTGATCAGATCGGTTTAGCCGCTATCTCCGAACAGATAAAAACGTTGGCAGAAAAGGCACGTAACAATCAACTTACACCCGGTGAACTGCAAGGCGGCACCTTTACCTTGACGAATCTCGGTAATTTTGGCGTTGATGCGTTTACACCGATTATCAATCCGCCTGAATGTGCTATCCTTGGTGTAGGACGCATTGTCAAGAAACCGATTGTCCACAACGATGAAATTGCTATTCGGAGTATGTTGGCACTAAGCCTGACGTTTGACCATCGTGTTGTTGATGGTGCGCCTGCTGCACAATTCCTTCAAACGGTGTCTCAATACATTCAGAATCCGTATCTAATGCTTGTATAGACGACTTGTGCCAGTTAACTATTTATTTTTGATGTTTTCACAGATATTAGGATTTTTCCTATACACATATCGTCCCTACGGGACTAAAGAGCATACCCATCAATGAGGAAAACTCGCTGAATATTCTACTTATGTGAAACAATGTTGTATAATAAGTTATTTAGCACAAGTCGTTGTATAGGAAAATATTTATGAAAAAATGGATATGTTTACTTGTCTCCCTATTTCTGTTTACAGTTGGCTATGCCCAAGAAACAGATTTTGATGAATTGCTTGCCTCTGATGTCAATGCGGACGGAATAATTAACATCCTTGATTTAGTGTTTGTTGCCTCTCATTTTGGTGAAACTCTTACAGAAAACCAGTCCTCCAATCCAGATGTAAACAGGGACGGTACTGTTAACATTCTTGATATTACACTGGTCGCAAGCCATTTCGGTAAATATTCTGGCATTCCGCTTGAATTAACCGATAAAACATTTGACAATGTTGTGCATAATGCAGAACTACCTATTTTAGTTGAATTTAAGTCAGATACCTGAATCTACTGTATATTGATGAGACCAGTTGTGTCTGAAATTGCCTTAGAATATCGTGACATTTTCGCCGTAGCAAAATTAGATGTGAAAGAAAATAAAGAAAAAACAGCAGCGTATCACATCCGAGGGACACCGACATATATCCTATTCCATGAAGGCAACATTGTGAGAGTAATTATCGGTGCTATGCCGAAGGAGAGATTGGTCAATCGGATTTTTGAAGGGTTAGCTACGGTGATAGAACCACCACTCGCACAGGAGCAGACAGACAGCGAATAATGCAGTCCATTGCCAAACCTCCTGCATGAGAGGTTGTAGCAGTTCTTTTTCGCTTACCTGTTCTTGTGGGTTCGATTCTGTTGTGGGAGGCGAAAGTGTAGATTCTGTGGCATCAAGTAAATTGACTGCGAATCGCTCAAATAGGGAACCGCCTGCAAAGACAGAATAAACACCGATTTGGTCTGTTTCTGTGAATACTTCACTGTCTAATTCAACCGTAGTACTATCAGGTTTTTTTATTTGAATAGTAGATCTCTCCAGTGTTGGTATATTAATTTTTAGTTGTTCCCCTGTCTGAAATATCTGTCCTGTCTTGTCTTTTTGAAGTGTAAGCGACTTTATCGGGACATTTGCTGCCTCAAACCACGCTAAACATTGATACACAAAAATTGGAGCATCTGGTATAGTAAAGAGAAAATCAGAAATTTCTGGATTGAACGCATCAAATTCGAAAACCAGAAATTGTTTGTCTGTATTTGTGCCAATCCATATCAACGAACCTTTCTCAGTTTGAACGAGCGAATCCGCCCAAATCGGCAATTCCCTACGCACAGATTCCTTTATTTTTAATCCCATAATAGATACATCCTGCATAATCGGATGGGTTCTGTCCTCTTTGATAACAGAGACGGGGATTGTGACGATTTGAAGAACGGGTTCTGCCATAAAAGGTAATTCCTCTCGTAAATTGATAAGGATTATACTTGCTGTGCCGGGAAGGTTTAAAAAGTCATGTTCCGAGGGAATACCTCTGTCAAAGATAACAACGTCCGCATCACCAGTGCCGTGGAATTCATCCGTAAATACGGTTTGTAGTTCTACACGGTCTCTGTAACTCCTCAAAAGTTCTATCAATAGTGGTTGGTCTCTGTCGCTGACAAGAAGGATTCGGACTTGTTTTTTAGGGTTGAGAATTGCCCAAACCCTGTTATCCAAATCAAAATCATCAGCATTGAGAAGGTGGAGATTAATTGCGACACCCTCTAATCCTTCCGCATTGATAGAAAACAGAACTGATTTTACTTCTTTGGGTGGAAGCGTCACTGTTTTTTCATCAATTGCTGTTCGACCTTCAAGTTCTAACGCAATATTTATTTCTCTCTCCGTATCTGTCCAATTTTGAATCCTTGCCAGAACTGTGTATTGGTCAGCAATTCTTTCCGCGCTGAATTGCACAATACCGATGTTTTCAGCTGCTTTTCCTACTGCGATTCTGTTGATAGGCACAGATGTAACCGGTAAATTTTCAAACGAATCGCTAACAAAAAATATTTGGTCGTGCGATGAATCTACATAACGCGTGGCATGATCAAAAACAGATGTTAACTCCCCAACTGCATGTGTTGGGACTATATTTTGCACGGCACGTCGCAGTTTGTCTTTATCTGTTGTAAATGCTTGTTGAATATACGGTTTGCGGGAATGCGTTGCCATAATCATGATGCCGCCACTCGCAGAAACCTGATTGATGTGTTTCAATACCTCCTGTTTTGCAAGTGCCAATCGGGTTTCTCCCATTTCCTTTGATAGCATACTTGCCGAATTGTCAACAATAAAGATAATTTTGCCATGGACTATACCGGGAACACGTAATGCAGGACGCGCAACGCTCGTGATTATGAGCAGTAAAAGCAGACTTTGTAAAATTGGTAGCAGTAGATTCCGCAGACGTTGAAACGGGACATTTGCTTTCTGATCTTCAGCACTGGCACGCCAAAGCATCATACTCGGCACAACATAACGTTGTCGGCGCAGCTTCAGAAAATGCAGTGCAATCACGATAGGTATAGTTCCAATCAGATAAAACGCAGCTGGATTCAGAAAAGCCATTTTCAATATCGGGAGTCAAAGGGTAAGAACTCATGAAGTTAAACTTTCAAAATGTTTTAGGAGTTTACGCTACTTTGGATGGGTAACAAAACAAAGCATCTCTATATACCGTAATTCAGATTTTATGTTTATATTACGGTATATAGAAACACTGTTATGGGTTAGGATTTGGAGGTGTCGTCTGTGATTCTGCTGGAGGCGGTGAAGATTCTCCATTCTCTCTTTCGTTGAGATTTTTGATAACCTCCTCCGCATCCAGTTTGCCTACCTCACCGTAGTTTTGCAGCTGTTCACAAGCTTCACGAACTTTATCGTATTCGTCAAGTTCCAAATAAATGTTCGCTAAGTTCTTGTGCATCTCACGAAAAACACCGGGCCAATTCCGTTCACCCTCTTTTTCAACAATCCGCGTTGCACTCTCAATGGCAGTATCAACAACATTGTCAAGTTCTGCTTTTTCAGATGCTGAAAAAGGGACATTTTCTTGTTTCTGTTTCTCATTATAAGCGCGCAGAGCACCTAAAGCCTTGTCACATTGGTTGTAAGTCTTTTCAATGCTCAACGCACCTTCAAAGATTTTCGATAAAAACCCAAATTTCATAAAAACATGTCTCGTTCGTATAAAAGGATCAATTAAAAAGATGTCTTCAGTTGTCCCCAGGTAACTGCCAATTTGTTTTTAGCTTCTACCGCAAGAACCCCTGGAACACTTAGCTCCATGGAAGCTTTAATTTGTTCCTCAGTCAATGCTTTTGAATAGATGACAACTTCATCAATAATCGCATCTTCAACCTTGTGGACGCCCGGATTTTCGCCTGCACCAATGTAAATTGATGCTTTTTTGAACTTTGGAAACTCAAAATTTTCTGGCTGTGAACCGATGAATTCTCCGTTGACATAGATTTTCCCATCTTTGCCATCAGCGACTAACACATAATGGTACCATTCTTCCAATTCAAATTTGAAATTACCCAAACTTTTATCCGCGTGGTGAGCGGCATCCCAAAATGGGTTAAAATTAGGATTTACCATAGTGCGAAATTCGCAACATCCGCCACTTGCTGTTTCAATTGAGATGATGCCATCGTAGGCAGCGTGTTGATTCAGATAAAACCACGCTTCCATCGTAATTTGACCGTTTTCACCGATTGGAACAATAAAATCGTTAGCAGGAGTCATCTGGACAATACCGCCGCTTAAGTGGATCGCTTTGCCAAATTGGCCGTCAACAAGTTTGCCATCACCCGTCAACTCAGCATCGTTTCCATTGCCAGAGTCGTCTTTGAATGTCTTCCCATTCAGTTTATCAAATGAGTAGTAAACTTCAATGTGATTCTCAATATCATCCTCTTCGACAGCGTAGGTGAAACTAACAGCAAAAATTAACATCGCTGAAAGTCCCAACAGAAATATATTTCTAAGCATGATCTGTGCCTCCTTTATTGGTTAATAAGGTTATTGTAGCAGATATGCAAAACGGTGTCAACAAGTTATCTGAAAGGGTGTGTAAAGTTTTTGGACATAGATAGTGGTTCTCTACCTACTGGAGAAGTGTCTAATTATTCCATAATTCACCATAATAGAACCGTTTGAAATATGAGAATCCATGTAATTCCACTTGATACAGCGTCTACAACATGATATTATTAAAACAATGAAATACAAAGGTTTTTTTATTACACTTGAAGGCGTAGAAGGTGCAGGCAAAACTACACAGGGACACCGATTAGCAGATGCGCTCGGGGACACTGTTCTTGTTACGCGCGAACCGGGCGGCACACCAATTTCAGAACAGATTCGAGATATTTTCTTGACCGCCTCTACTATGTCAGCAGCAACAGAATTAATGCTGATTGCCGCCGCACGGGCACAACACGTCACCGAGCTTATCCTACCCGCATTAAATGCTGGACAGATTGTCATCTGTGACCGATTTAGCGATGCTACCGTGGCTTATCAAGGCTTCCGCAAAGGCATTGATCTTAAACTAATAGAACAAGTTAACCACATTGCAACAGGTGGATTAACACCAGATGTTACTTTTCTTTTTGACCTTCCTCCAGAAATCGGACTCCAACGCAAACGGGATTCAGATGAACCGCTCACACGCCTTGAACATGAAACGCTTGCTTCGCACAAAAAAGTGAGAGAAGGATATTTAGCAGTCGCTAAGGCTGAACCGCAGCGTATTCAATTAATTGACGCACAACTTGATGCAGATACTATCCACAATCTTATCGTAACGGAATCCAAAAAAAGAATCCAGTTATCATAAATGCCTTGAAGACCACAACACATTAGAAAATGGAAAACGTAATAATCGGCCATCAAAACATCGTAAAGCAACTTCAGAATGCAGTTACTTCGGAACGCGTCGCTGGGGCGTATCTTTTTGCAGGTGTGCAAGGGATTGGCAAAGAGACTGTCGCTCTCTACTTTGCGAATCTAATTCTATGTGAGCAAAGGACAGAAGAGTCTTCACCTTGTGGAGAATGCCGTGCTTGCCGTAAAATAAAAAGCGGTAACCATCCAGACCTACGAATAATCCGACCTGATGGTGCACAAATTAAGATTGACCAAATCCGCGAACTTCAACAACAAATTTTTTATCAACCGCTTGAGGGACCACGAAAAATCTACATTTTAGCGAATACGGAGAGGATGAGTAATCCGAACAACCCTGCAGCAAATGCGCTACTTAAAACGCTTGAAGAACCACCCGCTGCATCTACTTTAATCCTATTGACGGAAAACATTGAATCTATTTTGTTAACAATCCGATCTCGCTGTCAGATTCTCCCATTTTACCCGATGCCGATTGAAGAATTAACATTAACATTAATAGAGCAGTTTTCCGTTGATAAAGAGACGGCTTCCACTGCTGCGATACTATCGCGCGGCATTGTAGGAAAAGCGATCACGCTTATTGAAGAAGGAATTTCTGAAATCGAAAAGGTGCCAGAGATCCTTGAGGAGACTGACCCGTTAGCAGCTTTCCGATTGGCAGAGCAGTTTGTGGAAAAAGACTTGGACAGTTTAGACGAATTAATTACGTGGTATCGCGATCTCCTTTTTCTGCAACAAGGCGCACCTGTAGAATTATTGACGCATACCAACGCATTAGGTGAACTTCAAATACTCGTGCCCCGTTATTCTCGAATACGACTTCAGCAAGCCATCAAGACCGTTTTTGAAACAAAAGAACTACTCAAAAGAACAAACGTTACCAAAATCTTTGCGCTTGAGGTTATGTGTCTGAAGTTGCTACAGGGTAGATGAAATTTGGTTTAGGCCTTTTCGTAGGTTGGGTTGAGTTTGCGAAACCCAACATAAGTGTAAACTTAAGCACATAATTGACGTGTTTTTCTTGTAGGAGGGAACTCCGATTCCCGACCATTCCTATGTTTTGTCGCGATTCAGAGATCGCTCCTACAGGGAAATGTCTAATTATTTTAATAATTCACCATATTTTCTTCTTGGAGGGGTTTTCAACCCCGATTTCTTGTAGGAGGGAACTCCGATTCCCGACTATTCCTATGTTTTGTCGCGATTCAGAGATCGCTCCTACAGGGAAATGTCTAATTATTTCAATAATTCACCAATAGTCTAAAGAAACTCTCTATGTCAAACCTAATTGAATACGCTAAAACATTAGAATCTAAAGAAAAAATAGCCGAAGCCATCCAAGCCTATGATGACGTTATCCGCAGCCAAAGCGACGCGGAGACGCTTACCTATGCACACTTTCGCCTCGGACATATCTACCAGGAATGGGGTGAGCTTTTTGCGGCGCAAAGATTTTTGGCGCAGGCACACCAACTCAATCCTGAAAATACCGACATACGAGAGGCTATTGACAATCTTAATCAACATTTTTCTGAGAATAGAGAGCAGATTGCTGATCAGATGTCTCGGCAAAACAGCGATCAGATCGTTTCGCTGTTTCGCATCGCAACTGGCATCAAACTGATAGCAATGGATAAATCGGTGCAGGCATATCCGCTCATGAAAAGCCGTACAAAGATTTTCCCAAACGCTGCTGTCGCAAAACATCTCCTTACTGATATTAGCATTACAGAACAGGAGCGTAACTCTGCAATTGAATTTCTGATAGAAAGAGAGTGGCTTGTCAACACCGGCGTTGAACTTTACTCCATCGCTGATAGTGGATTATACGCTTTTTATACTACGCTTGCTCAACTACATGTTGAAAATTCCGCTTTTTCAAAAGCCATCACCTGTTACGACCAAGCGTACTGGCTTGACGATTCGCAATCTGATCCGTTATATCAGAAGGTAATCTGTTATGCATCTCTTGAGGCGTGGGATGAGGCGATTTCTATCATCACCGAACTCCCCACTGAGTTTTCAACAGAGATTGATCCGATACCATATTACACTGCTGTCGCAGAAAGTTATCACCACACTTTTCAAGAAACCGGTGCTGATTCAGACAAACAGAAGGTGATTGAAGCGTGTGAAGCGGTGTTGCATCTGGACAAAAAAGACAAAGTTATTTCAAAACTTCTTGCATCATATCAGGATAAAAAAAGTTGGTGGCGGAGGTAATTATCTGAACAATGAAAACCAAACTATTTTCCATATTTTTAACGCTATTTCTTCTTTTAATGCTATTACCGAACACTTTTGCGCAAGATTATACGCAATTGAATTTACCCGAAGGCGCAAAAGCGCGTCTCGGAAAAGGTGTCATAAACGATATGCAGCTTTTACCTAATGGTAACCGACTGGCGATAGCAAGTTCTATTGGTGTACGGCTTTATGATATTAACACAGGTGACGAAACTGCTCTCATTTCAGGGCATACAGATGTTGTTAAACATATAGCATTTTCACCGGATGGAAAGATACTCGCAAGTCTGAGCGACAGCAACTATAGACAAGATGGAACTATTTTTCTGTGGAATGTCCCATCTAAATAATAGTTTTTGAAGACAAGACATTTCTGTGCAGCACAAACCAGTTGACTGATAACCTAAATTCAGGTAAAGTATAATAAAAAGATGTGGAGAGAGAAATGAAACTACTCCTAACATTTTGTTTAGCGGCATTGCTGCTCGGATGTGGTCTGAAAAGCATTCCGTATTCGCAAAGCACGGATGTCACGGAACCGAACACGGCTGCCCTATCACATTACAATTGGGGTTTGGCGTATGCCAAACAGGGTGATCTTGCACAAGCTGTCACAGAGTTTAAGTTGGCAATCCACAATGAGCCGGGTTGGGCAATCCCTTATTTCAATCTCGGCGCAGTGTATGGAAATATGGGTGACGCTGAACAAGCTATTCGTGCGTGGGAACGCGCGACTCAACTGGATACAGATTTCGCAAAAGCATATTATAATCTTGCTGTTGCGTATTCACTGCGAGCAGAGGAATCTTTAGAAGTTGCGGCGCAAATTGCGGATATTGAAAAATCAATCGCATCTTTACGCGAGGCGATTCGGATAGATAAGGAAGTGCTTTTCGCTGCAAAGACGGAGCCTGCATTTGATAAAATTCGTGGTTTGTCTGAGTATAAAGAGTTAGTCCAAGACCCTGAACCGAAACAGTGACACCTCATGTTAATCACATGGCACGTTATACGACCCTTTCATCTGAAGAACTCGCGGATATAGTATCACATTATGCAATAGGGGAACCATTAAAGCTTGAGGAAATTCCGGGTGGATTTGGAAACAGCAACTTTAAGTTGACAACAACAGATGGCACGTTTCTCCTAAAAATATGTGATGAGAAGAATCTTAAAGAACTTCAAATGCAAATCGCTCTCTTAGAACATCTTCGCCAGCATGCCTACCCGACAGTGTATCCAATTTTACAGAAAAATGGTGATGCGCTTAATCTCACTTCAAACTACCGCGTGATGCTCTATCCATTTTTGGATGGACAAACGCCGCAGCCTTCACAACGCGTGTTAACACAGATTGGTGAGGCATTAGCCAAGTTACATTGCATTTCTCCACTATTTGAACTTCCAGGTTTTCCGATGGGCATTGCACAAATAGTGCCTTTTCTTGAAGATGTCCAAAACACACGATTTGCCACACATCCGTTTATAATATGGTTAAAATCGGAACTTGAATGGATGAAACCTGAATTAGACAAACCCTTGCCGATAGGACTGCTGCATGGGGATCTGTTTTTAGACAACACCCTTTTTGGTGGCGGCCAGATGGCAGCAATCCTTGACTTTGAGGAGGGATGTCACGATACTTTGCTAATTGACATCGGAATGACGATTATTGGGTGTTGTTACACACCAGAACATCAGTTGGATATTGCTTCGGTCCACGGTTTATTGGATGCTTACAATGCATCGCGTTCTTTGACAGATGCCGAATGGGACAGCTTGGATAGTTTTGTTTACTATGCAGCGCTTACGATAGCGTTCTGGCGATTTAGACAGTTCAATATCCGCCATCCGGATACCCAACGCGCCGATACATATCACGAGATGATCACCCGTAGCGCAAATTGGCAGTCAATAGGTCTATAAATTACTTAACGAATTCTTAAATGAGATTGCGAAACATCAATATACACTTCACACCGAAAAAAATATGTCTTTAGTAAATTTACAAAATGTTAGTAAACTGTATGATCCTGATTTAATTCTGGATAATATATCAGCCACAATTGTCCATGGAGACCGAATTGGGTTAATTGGCCGTAACGGATGTGGAAAAACAACGTTACTTAAAATTATAGGTGGCATACTGACTGATTTTAAAGGGGATGTCGTTTTAGCTAGAGGGCTGCGCATTGGATACCTAAGCCAAGAACCTGAATTGGAACGGGACTGCACGTTACGACAGGAAATGCTCACGGTTTTTGAAGAACGGCTTGCCCTTGAAGATAAAATGCTCATGCTTGCAGAGAAGATGGAGGCTCAAGAGACTTCACATCTCCTACAGCAGTACGCACGCATTCAGGAACAGCATGAGCGACTCGGTGGTTACGAGTATGAACACCGGATAAATCGCGTACTCGGTGGATTAGGTTTTAGTGAACAAGACTTCAATTTGCCGGTACGTGTCCTGAGCGGCGGTCAAAAAAGTAGGGCAACTTTAGCGAAACTGCTCCTTGACGAACCTGATCTCTTGCTCCTTGACGAACCGACGAATCACCTTGACATTAACGGAATTGAATGGCTGGAAAATTATCTTAATACCGAATACAAAGGTGCTGTTCTGGTTGTATCTCACGATAGGTATTTTTTAGATAAGGTCGTCCGCAAGGTATGGGAGTTGGATGAACAGAAAATAAACATTTGTCGCGGGAATTACTCAAAATCCTGTGAAATGAAAGCAATTGAGCGGTTAGTTGGTGAAAGAGCATTCAAAGAACAGCAAATGTTTATTGCAAATGAAGAAAAATTTATTGAACGTAATATAGCTGGACAACGAACCCGTGAAGCGCAAGGCAGACGTAAAAGATTAGAACGGTTGGAGAGAATCGAAAAACCGAAATCCGATGCGCCAACATTAAAACTTAACTTTGTACCCGATGCACGTGAGGGAGATGACATCCTTCGCTGTCAGAGTGTTAGTAAGCAATTTGGCGATAAAGTGTTATTCACAGACCTGAATTTTGACGTGTATCGCGGTGATATAGTTGGGATTTTTGGTCCAAACGGTACGGGAAAAACAACGTTTTTTCGTATGATTTTGGGAGAAGAACAGCCAACACAAGGCAACCTATGGGTTGGTCCCAATCTCAAGCTTGGATATTATACACAAGAATTAGAAGGTCTTAATTTAAAGAAGGAAATAATTGAAGAGATTTGGGGACTTTGCCCTCAACTGACACAGACGGAAGTCCGTAGTTATTTAGCAAAGTTGCTCTTTCGTGGGAATGATGTATTCAAACAGATTGGGAACTTGAGTGGTGGAGAACAAAGCCGTGTTCAACTGGCGAAGCTGCTATTGAAAAATGCAAATGTCCTTTTACTTGATGAACCGACAAACCATTTGGACATTCCAGCACGCGAGGCACTTGAGAAGGCACTTGCTGAATATCCAGCAACGATGTTCATTATCTCTCATGACCGCTATCTTTTGAATAGTTTAGCGACCAAACTGTTGATTTTTGATGTCACAAAAGAAGGAACGACTACACGCTTTTTTGAAGGCACTTACGCTAAATATGAGGCAGAACAACAGAAACAAGTTGTTGGGACAGAACAGGAACACGAAAAAAATCAACAGGAACATAAAAATGTCCAAGACGATACAACAACGAAACGGACTAAGTCAAAATCCAAGCGAAAACGAAAAATGAAGGCACAACGTTTGGTCGGAAGCAATTAAATAAAGTATCGGTAATTCCAATAAAATCCTCTATTTTACAACTTTTATTTGACATTCATGGGAAATTAATATATAATTTATGTCGTATACGACGGAATATACCTCTAACATAGGACGTATTTAGAGATGTCAGAAAACCCGAAGTTCAATCAAGAGATTGATGTTGTGATGCGTGTGATGCATCATGCACAAGCAGCGGTCAAATCCAGGTTTATTCAGGAAGTAGTCCCCAATCGATTGACAATTGTACAGTTCAACGCCTTGCAGCACCTTCATTGGTATGGTCGTGAATCTGGTATGTATGTAAGTGAGTTAGGAGAACATTTAGGTCTTGCTCATAATACAGTATCAGGCTTAGTTGGTCGGCTTGAAAAGCATGGCTGGGTTGTCCGTCGTAAATGTGATGAAGATCGGAGGCGTGCCCGCATTCAACTGACGCCACAATCAGAAGAACTTTTCCGTGAACGAGTGAAACATGCGACAGACTTTTGGCAAAATACTTTTGGTCAACTTTCTCTTGAAGAACGTGAAAACCTGATTGGAAGCCTAAAAAAGTTGAAACAGGTGATGGCAAAACCAGTGTGGCCAAGTTATGCACAGTTACATCCACGCGATGCTAACCATTTGCGGGAAAAATTTGAAACAGAACTTGACGAACTTGCACAAGCAAAACTAAAACTCGTTGGGATTCGGTTAATACTTGCACGAATCGCTGAGAATCGGAATGAGCACGAACTTGCAGCGTACCTGAACCAGGCCGCCTCTGAAGAGATCAAACATACAAACCAATTGTTTGCCCTACTCGGTCATGGTGAAAATTTTGATAGACTCCTCTCAGCACTTGTTGATGAAGACAAGGTGGTTTATGAGGAGTTGTTATCATTACTTGATGATGCCCCATGTGAAGAAGAGGATGAGGAATTAGTCCTTCTCCAACAAATGCTTCAAGATAGCCACAGATATAAACGATGGTTTCGCAGTGTCCACAAACAAAAAAATCGGTGACTTCTATTCTATCAATGGCCTCCTGAGTTTCAGGTCCGGTCAATGACAATTAAGAGGAGAACATGCAGTCCCAAAGCCCTGAAAGTATCCCTCCAGCGTGTAATGATGATGCCCAACTGATTGAGCAATTTCAGAGTGGCGATACGACAGTATTTGATACGCTGTTTACTCGTTACCAGAAACGCACCTATCGGTTAGTTCTGCGTTTTGTTCCTAATCATGAAGATGCCCTTGATATTACGCAAGATGCGTTTATTCGCGCTTACCAAGGGTTAGGTGATTTCAAGAGCCAATGTCAGTTCTATAGTTGGCTTTACCGAATTACAGTCAATCTCTGCATTGATTTTTTACGGAAGAAGGCGCGTTCGGAAGTCATGGTATATGAATCCGATGAATCTGACGAATTGCCGATGGCTAATTTTCCGGATTTACGGTCAGATTCCCCTGCTAAGGCTGCCGAGAATAAAGAACTCAGAGTCCAAATTCGGAAGGCGATTCGTCAGTTGCCGCCGAAGCAACGACAAATTTTTATCCTGCGTCACTGGGATGGATTATCCCTAAAAGATATAGCGACTGAGGTTGGCAGATCGGATGGAACGGTCAAAGCGCACTTGTTCCATGCACATCGTAATCTTCGCAAGCATCTGCGTTCTTACCTGAAGGAATCAGATGTTTAAATATTAGGGTAAAAGGACATTATGTCCCTATTCTTCTAACCTTCCATGTTAATCCAAAGGTATGGATGGTTAGAAGAAATCCGCCCTCTTTCCCTCCTCGAATTATTTAGTGTTCAACTGTCCAAATTCTAAACCACAACTGTTATTATTTGGACAGTTGAATCTTCTATCACAAGCAAGAATCCCAATTGTTTCATTATCTCGGCATTGGCACGGAATTTGCTCTGCCTTATAACAGATATTTCTGAGAACCTAATTAAAAAAACTTGCAATTTTCAAGGAGATAAAAGTGAAACATATTTATACTGTGTTTGGGATAACATTACTATTCAGCCCACTCCTGCTTGGTATAAGTGCTTGGGGAGAACCGTATATTTCCTTCACTTCTAACCGTACAGGAAATTACGACATCTACATTATTGATACAAACGGCGAGAATCTACGCAATCTAACAAATCATCCCGCAACCGATTGTTGCGCAACGTGGGCACCGGATGGACGTTCTTTCGCTTTTGTATCATACCGGCATGGAAAAGGGGACATTTATATTATGAAGGTCGGCGAAACTGAAGCGCACCGATTAACAAACCATCCAGAGCGAGATGCAGCCCCTGCTTGGTCACCTGATGGAAAGTGGATCGCTTTCCAATCCAATAGAACAGGGCAAAGTCAAATCTATAAAATAGATATCAATGGTAAGAATCTACAAAGACTGACCAAACAAGGAATTAATTCAGCCCCAGCATGGTCTGCAGACGGGCAATTAATTGCTTTCCGTTCCAATCAGAATAAATGGGGTGATGTCTATGTGATGGATGCAGATGGAAAAGGTGTCAAACACATTCGAAACCAACATGGCGGTGGGTCCCAATCTCCTGCGTGGTCTCCAGATGGGCAACAAATTGCCTTTGATATTGCCAGACAAGGAAACGGAATTTTCATTATGGATGTAGATGGAGGAAATTCTGTCCGCATGACACCGCCTTTCAATTGGAGCTACAATCCTGCGTGGTCTCCAGATGGTAAGTGGATTGCCTACGATGCAGAAATTGAAAATCCTTGGGGAAATCCGAATGTGGCTCAAAATATTTATATTGTCTCAGTCAAGAGTGGCAAGCGGCAACAAACCACACACCATCCTAAGAAGGATCGTGAACCGGCATGGGTCCCCGAAGGTTTTTTCTCCGTTTCTCCTACTACAAACACAAAAACTGTTCTTTGGAGTAGATTGAAGCAAACTGGACGTGCAAGAAAATAAAAATAGTTTCTTTTTACGATGCAGATAAACTCACAGTTTGGCACACATGCATGATGAAAAAGTTGTTAGCTAAGTTTCCAATATTTCTTCTGTTGCAAAGAGTGCTTCAACGAAATCAGCACCTTCGAAATCCCGTAAATCATCGAGTTTTTCACCAATACCAATCAGTTTGACAGGAGCACCGAGTTCGGCTTTTACCGCTAACACTATCCCACCTTTAGCTGTACCATCCAGTTTTGTAATTGCTACGCCTGTAATTGGTACCGCCTCGTTGAAAATTTTTGCCTGCATCAATGCGTTTTGCCCTACCGTGCCATCAATCACAAGTAATACCTCATGAGGTGCACCCATATGTGCTTGTCCCATTACGCGTCCAATTTTTGATAATTCATCCATCAGCGGTTTTTTAGTATGGAGTCTACCTGCTGTATCAACAATAAGTACGTCTGCCTCTCGGTTTTTTGCCGCGTGAACTGCATCAAAAATGACCGAAGCAGGTTCTGCTTTTTCTCCACCTCGAATTAATTCTGCCCCCGCGCGTTCACACCATATTGCCAGTTGATCCTCTGCAGCGGCACGAAATGTATCGCCCGCGGCAACGAGGACACGGTTGCCGTTATTATTGAACCGGCTTGCGAGTTTACCAATCGTTGTTGTTTTTCCAGCACCGTTCACACCAAGAACTAAAATAGTGTAAGGCGGTTCACCTTCAAACTTCAAAGGAACGTCTTCACCAAAAAGGTTCAGGATTTCCTCTTTTATAACTGTTTCCAATTCAGAAGAATCTCCTAATCCTCTTTCTTTCACAGTTTCTCTAACGTTATCCATGAGCGTCAGTGTCGTATCAACTCCAACATCCGCTTGGATTAAAATTTCTTCAATCTCTTCCATAAGTTCTTCATCAATTTTTCTACCGACACGGAGTAGCCCTGACAATTGAGAGAGAAAACGGTTCCGGGTTTTAGACAGACCAGACTTTAGGCGATTAAACCAATTCTCTTTTTTCTTTGTACCCTCCGGTTCAACGCGGTTTTTATCACCACCTTTAAATAAGTTTCTAAGCATCCATTTCTCCTTATTCTAAAATTACCTATTCTTATATACATTACTAAAGTTTGTACAATTCTTGTTCAATGGAAGTTGAGTTTTCAACGAAAGTCTATTTTTCTGTGAGTTTCCCATATCAGTGAAATGCCCCGAAAATGCTGCACGCCAGCGGCGTGCGATGTGTCGGTTCACTACATACCGCTCCGCTGGAGCGGAGAGGTCGGTTCGGACGATGGCTATAAACATATTGCTCCGCTGGAGCAAGGGTTTGCGTTCTGTGTTGTGTTGGGATTGGTAACAGATAGTAAACCGATTTCTGATATAGAACTCCTATATGAAAAATTGTCCAAACTATAGTATACATTATGTGGATATGTTCGGTTTGAATTCCCGTATCATAATAATACAGTAACATGACCTGAATGACAAATAAAAATGAATGTGTCTAGGAATCAATTTACGATTATAACCATGAATGTAAAAGAATTAGAAGCCTTGAACGTTGTAGTTCAAATATAGACAAATGGTTCAAATTAATTATTGCTATAATTGCCTGTTTGTTATATACTTAAAAGCATATTTGAATAGGAGACTTACAATGAAAAGCAGAAGACTTGATCGACCATTTTTGAGCGCGTTTATAGGTGTTGCTATCGTGCTAATTCCTTGCGTGACTTTCACGTCTTGTGTGGAGGAACAGCAATTAGAGGAACTTGTTCAAGAAACGAATCAACAAGAAACAATGCAGGAACCTGCTGAAACTGAAGAACCTGCTGTCGCACTTCCGGGGCTACCTGAAGATGTTGCAGGCTATGAACGTTGGCTGAAATTAAACGCTGAACCGATTCCACCTGTAGCAGGTGGTGATCCACACAACGGTAATAAAAACGTTTATGTTAATCAAGAACGAAATACTATCGCCCCAGATGGCGAGCAGCAGTTTCCATATCCAGATGGCAGTATTGTCGTAAAAGAAGCATTCCGACCAAATAAAGACTATGTAGGACTCATCGCAATTATGCGGAAGGTGGCTGGCAGCGACCCAGAACACAACGATTGGGAGTTCATTGAATATACACGAAACAACCCAGATGATGACTTTAAAGTTATAGCCTCCGGTAGAATATGTTGGGGTTGTCATGCGAGAGTTGAAGATATAGATTATGTTTTCACAGAACTTGAATGATGTTGGTAAGGACCGTTTATAGTAGAGATTAGAATTAACGCTATATTCCTGAGCTGTGAATCAACGCCAAATGCGCTTGGCAGAATACACTTTTGGTATTCTGCATGATTTGGCGGGAGGGAACTCCGGGGAATGCCAAAAGGCATTCATACCGTTGATTTGGATTCCCGACTGTTCCTGAGTTCCGTCGCGATTCGGAGATCGCTCCTACAGAGGAAATGTAGAGTTATCTCTATATTCCACTATAAATAGATATAAACGCGCCTGTCAATAGCGTTCAAGTTATACCATTTCTAAAATATAATGTATCATTTTCGGTGGAGATTCTGTAGGAGCGACCTCCCGGTCGCGACCGGGAGGTCGCTCCTACAGAGGATATCTTCCAATTATATTCAATCCAATAAATTTCCGTAATGGAATGTTATTTATTAGAATTGGTATTATTATATGTTTTACTATAGTGTATTAAATTAAGGAGAAAGTTTTGAAGAAATATCTAAGTAGATTTATAAAACGTTTTTGCCATAATACAATGATGTGCAAAGGTTTGCTTACACTATTGATGTTTGTGTTAATGGTTAATTTTACATTGAGTCTTTTTTGGGTAAATGTTGCTAACGCTCGACCTGAGTTTGCGGCTGAATTAGATAAGGACTGTAATTTCTGCCACATTGACCCTGCAGGCGGTGGACCCCGAAATCGTATCGGTGAAATTTTTGAAGAGAACTATTTTGAGTTTCCCGAAGATTTTGATATGGATGCTGTCACCGAAGAAGCGAAGGAGGTTGTCAAACAACTTACAACCTCACTTGATCTGCAGACAGCTTTTATCAAAGACATGCATGCAAACGGAGATGAGGGTGCGGTAGCTGGGTGCAACTCATGTCATTCCTCAGTAGATAGTTTTCTCCTCATGCAGGCTGAGGTGACATTCAACGCGCAAGCATCAGAGCACATTAGATTAACTTTATCAAACAACGTTGGCACTACGCTTAATGCTTTCGCCACTGTAGATGCTATTCCAAAGCATCTCTATGTCAAAGTGGGGCAATTTCGTTTGCCTTTTGGCATCAAACAGAAGGATCATAACATCCTTGTCCGAGAAGGCTATGGCCTCGGTTCTAATAAGCGAGATGTTGGCGTTGAACTCGGTGGGAGTTTAGGTAAAACGTTCTACAATGCGGCATTTTTTAACGCTGGTAATGCAACAGCAAAAGGCTTACTCGGCACTGTTGGTGGACAACTCGGTCCAATTCGTGCAGGAGTCTCCTGCATTTTTGAACAACCTGGCGAAGAGTGGGAACGTCTTGTTGGTGCCTTTCTAACAGCCTCCTACAGAGGATTGAGTTTAGAAGGTGAATTCAACTTTGGAAATAATGGAGATATCGCCTCTTTTGCCCCCGATGCCGTTGATTCAAAAGGGTACTATTTCGGAGCAAAGTACCGTGTTCTTCCACAGTTTACTGTAGCTGGACGCTACGGGTTGTTTGATCCGGATAGAACTGTTTTAGGTGATGCTGGAAAAAGGTTAACATTCATTGCTCAGTATAATTTTATGGAAAACGGCGCAGTTTCACTGTTCTATTGGGCAAACCTACCGAATGCCGACCGGAAACCTGACGAGGATATCAGCAGCAAAAGTGCGTTAAGACAACTTCAAGGTAGGAATCAACTTATTGTGATGTCACGGTTCTGGTTTTAGGTTGTTGGAGATTTTTGATGTTTTAGAAAATAGGTGTGTTTATTTTAACACATGATAAAACGTTAACTCTGTTCCTTTTTAAAATTCTGTTTAGAGTTTGGAACGTTGATTCTGAATAACACATTTCTATTCTGATCAGCTATATAAGGATAGACATGAAGATTAAGGTAACGTTAGGGCAGATCCGTAACCATCTTTATGCCTTGATATAAGTGTCTTGCTATATGTTATGTGTGTTCTTATATGAAGGAGGTAAAACCACTAAAGACTAAACGATTTTAGAATACCTTTTATGAAAATGTAAATTTTGGCACGAAAATTGCTCAATACCTCCATAAACGATAGAATGACCTTTAGAGATATGGATGAAATGCAGACTTTAGGAGACATTTTACGATGGAATCTAAAAAACTTTTAATCGGTATTGTTGTACTTCTTTCTTTCCTTATTTTGATTATCGGTTCACTCTACATTCAGAGTTTGGTATCGGGAGAAAAAACGCGTGTCATTGTTAAATCTATTACGCCGAAGGGCAAAAATGTTTCGCCATGGGCTGATTTCACATTTACGTTTTCGGAACCAGTAGTTGATAATTCGCTAATCAATACTGAATTGCCGGATCGTGCTGTTCGATTCACACCTACTATTAAGGGATCCGCACGTTGGATAGCGCGCGACACAGTTCGCTTCTATTTAGAAAGTCCCTTAGCTCCCTCCGCAAGTTACACCGTAGAACTTGCACCAAAGTTACGCCAAAGTTCCCTTGGCTTTGCTATTACCGGTGATCGAAAATTCACTTTTGCAACAGAACCTTTCCGCATACAAAACAGACGTCTTGAATTTAAATACACGAAAACACACGCAAGGGCTGTTGGAAGCATAACCTTTAATTATGCTGTTAATATCGCTGATTTACGTGCTAATCTATCTATCCGGCTTCAAGAGGATGTTGAAATTCCCTATACGCTTCAACCACAAAACGGTGTTGCCAGAGAAATTAAATTAGAAACTGAAGAAATACCGCGCCTGCTTGGAAACCAAAACCTAAAAATTCGAATTGAGAAAGGATTCAAATGCACAGGTGGACAGATCGGATTAAAAGAAGCAAGCGTTAAATCAATGACCTTGACTGGACGAGGTACACTTGGTGTTACGTATGCCAATGTCCGAGAGGCTTCGGGGAGACCGCATATCAAGCTTCGATTCAGTTCGCGTATACCGAGTGACACGGTGCAACCGTATATTCATATAAAACCTGAGTTAGATATACAAATTATCACACGTTATGGCGAGATCGAGATACATGGTGATTTTAAACGACGCAGTAAATACGAAGTTACTGTTCAGGAAGGCTTAACAGCACCGGATGGTTCTGTGTTAAAGAAACCGTATACTGTCCAACTGACGATTCCAGATGTCCCTCCCCAGGTGCGTTTTGCTGGAAATGGGTTTTTCCTAACCCGAAATCAGAAGATGAACCTCGGTTTAGCAACGATTAATGTGCAAAACGTCAATTTACAAATCGAAAAGGTCTTCGGTAATAATCTTATTTACGCTTCTAAGATCGGAAACTGGAGACCTTGGACAAATAATTTAGGGAAGCCAATTCATTCCAGCAAACTTTCTATTAACTCAAAGCTGAACGAGGAAGTAACAACATCTATTGATTTGGGACAGTACCTGGACGATAGACATGTCGGCATCTTTAAAGTCACTGCTCAAAGACCGAATGACTATAGGGCGCGTGCGACGCAATGGGTCATGCTGACGGATGTCGGTATCATTGCTAAAAGGGCAGGTGATGAGTTATGGGTTTGGGTTAATTCTCTCTCTAACTTAAAACCTATTCCACAAGCGACAGTAAAACTCATAAGTGATAACAATCAAACGCTCCTGACAGGAAAAACAAATTGGGAAGGCTTTGTTAAGTTTTCTTCAGTAGCACAAAAAATCGACGGCTTTACTCCGTTTATGTTAACTGTGGAAAAATCGGACGATCTTTCTTTTATTCAGTTAAATCGGCATCAACTTTCCACTGGCGATTTCAATGTTGGTGGTTCTGCATACTTAGAAACGGGCTATGAAGCATTCCTCTATACGAGTCGCGGTGTTTATCGCCCTGGCGAGAAAGTTTCACTTGCTGCAATTGTACGTGGAAAGCGAAATGTAACACCTCCCACGCTTCCAACCCACATACAAATATTAGCACCTGACGGTCGAGTTATCAATGAATTTAATCAAAATACGGACAGACGTGGTGGGTGTGAAGTAACAATTCCTTTAGCTGCTTATGCACAAACAGGCGGCTATATAGCTAAAATGAACGTTGCTGGTAAAGAGATAGGACGTGTGCCGTTTCAGGTAGAAGAGTTTATGCCTGATCGAATGAAAGTGACTGTTACAACAGATAAACCTGAATATGACTTGGGTGTTGAGGTGGGAATGGATGTTTCAGCTGTCAATCTGTTTGGACCTCCTGCTGCTAACCGAAAAGTAACAGCATCTTATATGCTTGAGGCTGTTCCGTACGTTCCGGCTGAAAAATGGCGTTCTTTTCACTTTTCAAGTACTATCCCATTTGAGAAACAGCGGATTACTTTGGAAGAAACCAAGACAGATGCTGAAGGTAAAGTGCATTATAAATTTGTCTTGCCAGACACAGTTAAAGCACCTTCTCAGTTGAATGGGGTTTTGACAGCAACAGTGAGCGAACCCGGCGGTAGAGCTGTTACGGCATCACACAGTGTAATCGTTCATCCGTATTCGCATTATGTTGGTCTCAAAATGTCAAAGACTGGAGTCATCAAACCTAATCAAAACGTATCCCTTAACTATATTGCTATGGATAAAAATGGAAACGTAGTAGCTGGCAGGGACTTAGCACTCACCGTTTATAAAGTCCATTGGAATACTATACTGCGCCGCAACGCACAAGGACGTTATGAGTATGTGTCAGATGACCAAATTACTTCCTTGGAATCCCATCAATTTGTCTCAACGACAGAAATGGGCACATTCACTTTTACGCCTTCTGAATATGGTGAATACCGTGTGCACCTCGAAGATATTGTCTCTGGTGCCAAAACAGAAGTTAAAGTGGAAACTACCGGTTGGGGATACGTGCCTTTATCAATGGAAAATCCGAGTCTCCTTGAGATGACTCTCAATAAACAAGCATATCAACCCGGAGAAACAGCGAAACTTCAAATAAAAGCCCCATTCCCTGGCAAACTGTTACTGACAATGGAGCGAGAAAAGGTATTGAGTTACCGAACTGTCAACCTAAAAGGGAATACAGCCAGTTTGAATATTCCAGTCCTACGTGGTTATAAACCAAACATTTATCTTTCTGGAACAGTAATTCGGTCAACAGATTCATTGGAGGAACACGCACCGGTTCGTGCATTTGGCATCATTCCTCTAAAGATAGATGCTGAACCAAACCGCTTCGCTATTGATTTAGATGCTCCTGCGGAGATTCGCCCGAATAGCGATGTGACTATCAAGTTTCGCGTCCGTGGAAAACAGAGCGCGTTCTCACATGTTACCATCGCTGCAGTTGATGAAGGGATACTTCAGTTAACCGGTTTTCGCGCACCTAATCCGCATGGTTACTTTTACCGTCAGCGTGGGCTCAAAACACGCGCTTACGATCTTTATTCTGCAATTTTACCTGAAATTGAGACTGTTCAGGGTGATTCCAGTGCAGGCGGCGACCAAGCTGCTCGCTTGAGTGGACGCGCGAAACGGCTTAACACTACCAGTGTAATGCGTGTGAAACCAGTCTCACTCTGGTCGGGTATTCTGAAAACAGATCGTTACGGGAGAGGAACAGCAAGTTTTCAAATTCCTCAGTTCAACGGAACATTACGGTTAATGGCTGTGGCTTTTTCTGGAGGATACTACGGTGCTGCTGAGAAGTTTACAATAGTTCGTGAACCGGTGGTATTAACGCCGACGTTTCCTCGGTTCCTTTCAGGTGGAGATCGTATCCAATTCCCTGTGAGTGTTCACAACGGCACCGGCAAAGATGGAGAATTTCAAGTAGAATTGCAAGCGACAGGCGATGTCCAATTCATATCTACGGAGCCGGAAACAGAACCCAAAGTCCAGAAACATTTGGTTCAAAAGCAGGTGCAAATCAAAGCTGATGGTGAGGAACAACTTGTATTTGATCTACTTGCTCATGATTCAATTGGTAAAGCTACGTTCAAATTGTCCGCTTCTGGGAACGACGAAAACACACAGATGTCTGTTCAGCTCCCGCTTAGGTCAGCTGCGCCACCGGTAACTGAGACGGGAAATGGTGCAGTGAGTGTGAATAATACTGCAGACTTCGTTTTTCCCTCGAATTTAATAGCCAATTCTTCCGAATTTACGCTTACTGTATCTCCGTTCCCCACGATTGAATTTGCTGGTGGGATTCGATATCTGCTTAAGTATCCTTATGGGTGTATTGAGCAAACTACGAGTCGAGTTTTTCCGCTGCTCTATTTTAGCGATGTTGCAACTGCTGTTGAACCTGAACTTGCTGCTGATGGACGCATTGATCAATATATCACTGCTGGTATCAATAGACTTGAAAGTATGCTCACATCCCAAAATCATTTTGCATATTGGCCGGGTGGGAGTTATGTAAACCACTGGAGTAGTGTGTATGCTTCACATTTTTTGGTTGAAGCGCGGAAGGCAAGCTACGAAGTTTCTGAACGTGTCTACACAGCGTTGCTTAGCGGATTAAGACAGCAAGCGAAACAGATATCAAGCACTCAAAAGTCTGTTAACGATTCCAATAGATACAATGTTGAGCGTGCGGTCTATGCCTGTTATGTTTTGGCAGCAGCGGGTGAACCTGAAAAAGGTGTAATGCACTACTTTAAAAACAATTTGCTGAGTACTCTCACGAACTATAGCCAGTTTCAATTGGCGGGTGCTTTTGCACTCAGTGGCGATTTAGAAACAGCACTTTCCATGTTACCTATTTCTATTCCATCTCAAAACGGTGGAAACCGCCAATCTGGTCATAACTTCAACTCACCTACCCGATCGCAAGCTATTATACTTGACGTGCTTGCAGAGGTTAACGAGAACCATCCGTCAATTCCGACGCTTGTTAGCGACCTTAGTAAAGCTGCGTCTCAAAGAAAACGGTGGGGAACAACCCAAGAGAATGCCTTTGCTTTTCTCGCTCTCGGCAAAATTTTGAAAAAGAAAATGGATGGAGACTACACAGGTAAGATCGCCGTCAATGATACTCACCTTGCTGATTTCGATTCGACGACACCTTCGATTCGATTAACAAATGACGATTGGGATGGAGCACAAGTGAAAATCTCTATTGAGGGAACCGGTAGTTGTTATTACTATTGGTCAGCCTTTGGCATACGTCGTGATTCCTATATAGAGGAGTACGACCGAGATTTAGAGGTGCGCCGCCGCTATCTTAATCAAGATGGAATTCCGTATGATAATGAATTCCAACATGGTGATTTAGTGATAGCAGAAATTACGGTGAAGGCACTTAACTGGAACCTTGAAAACGTGGTAGTTGTAGATATGTTGCCAGCTGGTTTTGAAATAGAGAACGCGAGATTAGCGTCGCGCGCAGGAATTCCGTGGTTGAAAGCGCAGGATTTCAAACCGGATTACGTTGATATTCGCGATGATCGGCTTATCTTCTTCGGTGCTTTCCCTCGTCAGCGAGAGCGAAAATTCCATTATGCCCTTCGAGCAGTAACACGCGGGGAATTTACCTTACCGCCTGTTACTGCAGAGGCGATGTATGATCCCGCGAATTCTTCGGTCGCTGGTAGTGGCAAGATTAAAGTGATTGAGTAATTTTACTATCAGATTCATATTATTCTACGCTCAAATTCGTGGGTAAGTGTGGACGAATTGGAGGGTTTTTCCTCTTCCTTCCAATTCTTCCACACTTACAACTAACAATGAAATTGACAAAATCCTATCTATTCCATTTGCGGCCCCTTCGACTTCTCAGATTTGTAAAAATCGTCCAGAAAAGATGGTATGTCTTTGCATTACCACTAATTCCGTTCTGTCTTTTTGTGCTTGCTAACTGGTGTTTCCCATTGCCTACGGAAAAACTCCAACCTCCATCATCAACAGTTGTGCTGGATAGAAACGGAGAATGGCTTCGTGCTTTTACCTCACCTGACGAAATGTGGCGGTTGCCTGAGACCTCTCTTGATGTTATCTCTCCTCGCTTCCAAACTGCCATGTTAACTTATGAAGATAAATGGTTTTATCACCATTGGGGTGTCAATCCTGTTTCACTCGTAGGTGCAACTATTGATAATCTCAAAGCAGGCGAAATTGTCCGGGGCGGTTCTACGATCACTATGCAATTAGCAAGACTTATGGAACCAAAGGATCGCACGGTACCGAATAAACTTATTGAGATGTTTCGCGCACTGCAATTGGAACTGACTTACACGAAGTCTGAGATTCTGACGTATTACTTTAATATGTTACCTTATGGTGGAAACATTGTCGGTTCAGGTGCGGCAGCGCGTTTTTATTTTAACAAACCACAAAGCGCACTCAGTCTTGGAGAGGCTGCACTTTTAGCAGCAATACCAAATTCACCCGAACGCTTACGCCCTGATCGTTTTCCAGAGCGTGCGCGCAAGGCAAGAAAAAAGGTGTTGCTACGCATGCGAGATTCTGGAAAAATATCTGCACAACGACTTCAAGAAGCATTACAGGAGCCGATCCCGACAGAGCGATATCCGCTGCCTTTTAAGGCACCGCATCTGTCTCGATCTCTTGTCAAAGAGCGGCCATCCCAATATGTAAGGAAGCAATGGATACGGACAACAATTGATCAACGATATCAAGATACAACTGAACGAATTTTACGTCAACGTTTACAACCGTTGCAAGAACAAGGTATCTCAACTGGGGCAGTCGTTGTCCTTGATACAAAAAGCCATGAGGTGCTTGCGATGGTTGGTTCACATGATTTTTTTGATAAGGCATCTGCTGGACAAGTCAATGGCACACTTGCCTTACGTTCCCCCGGATCGACACTCAAACCCTTCGTTTATGCGCTCGCGATTGATAAAGGATTAATTACCCCGCAAACGCTGTTATTTGATGTGCCAGTTGATTATGCCGGATATACGCCTATAAATTATGATGAAAAATTTGCAGGATATGTCACAGCACGGGAAGCTTTAGCCCGTTCACTCAATGTCCCCGCAGTCAATCTCTATGCAAAGATGGGGAAAAAACAGCTTGACGGATTTCTTAAACAAGCGGGAATTTCTACCCTCTCAGATCAAGAAGAATATGGACTTTCACTTGTGCTTGGCGGATGCGGTATCAATCTACTTGAGTTGACGAATCTCTATGCAGGATTGGCAAATATGGGAGAATTTACTTCATATAAATTAATAAAGAGTAAAGACGCATCCCCTTCCACATCTACTACTTCGTCTGTGTCGCGCTTGTTGCGACCAGAAACCAGTTGGATTGTTACTGAAATGTTAACGACCTTGAAACGCCCCGATTTTCCCGAATCTTTTGAGTATACCGGTACCATGCCAAAGGTGGCGTGGAAAACAGGAACGTCCTATGGACACAGAGATGCGTGGAGTATCGGTTATTCACCAGAACTTACTATCGGTGTGTGGATCGGCAATTTCAACGGAACTGGAGCACCTACTCTCAGTGGCGCTGAGGCAGCAGCACCAATTCTTTTCGCACTTTTCACAGCACTTTCTGGAGAAAAGGCGCATCAATGGTTCGCAGAACCCGCCAACCTCAAGACTCGTTTGGTTTGTGCCCTCACTGGTTTGCCGTTATCACCTCACTGTCCTACCTCAACATCCGATGTATATATCCCTGGAATCTCTTCTGTCCGTGTGTGCCACATACACAAAAGCATTCAGGTAGATGTAGCCACGGGTGAACGCCTCTGCTCATCGTGCCGGCCCGGAAAACATTTTCATGAAGAGACGATTGCGGTGTGGCCCGCAGAGGTGGCAACGTGGTTGAATGCAAACGGATTTGCTATCCCACAACTTCCTCCACATAATGCTGACTGCACACGTCTGCTTGCTGGGAAACAACCAATTATCCTATCTCCTGCACGGGACACTGTGTATCATATCCGTTCTAACGTTCCAGTGGAATACCAAAAGATTCGGTTATCTGCTTCCGTTTCGGGTGATACCCAAGATGTCTTCTGGTTTCTGAATGGTGAACTTATCTTTAAAGGACAAGCAATAGACCAGACTTTCCTAACACCTGTCGTTGGAAAACATGAATTGACATGTATTGATGGCGCTGGTAGATCAACAAGCCTTCCTCTTACGATTACAGCGGCGGAACAGAAATAGATTATTCCTGTCGGTCTGTTAATATTCTCACTGCCGAAAGACCGCTATTATCAAACAGCCCCACCCAGCGATGAACGCTAATCCACCAATCGGTGTGATTGCACCAAGCCAAGACGTGTTTGTCAAACTAAGAATATAGAGACTACCGGAAAAAATAAATATACCCGCAACGAAACACCACCCTGCTGCCGTTGTCAACGAGTTTTGCCATTGCGACAGTGCCCACGCCACAACAATTAATCCTATACCGTGATACATCTGATACCGCACACCAACCTCAAAAATGTCTAACATCTCTTTGGATAGTTTCTCTTTTAGTGCGTGCGCGCCAAAAGCACCGAACAAAACGCTGAGTAGACTGAATGCAGAACCGAGTGCGAAGAAAAGGGTTTTCATGTTCACACCTTTCAGTAGTTTATGGTAATAGTCCATTATACCTGAAACAGATAGAATTTGGATAGTAAATTCTTAAGACACTACCTTTTATAGTAGAATATAAAAATAAGTTTACACGTCTTTTGTAGGAGCGATCTCCGAATCGTGACCTTTTGTGAATGTCGGGAATCGGAGTTCCCTCCTACAGCTCAAAAGTGTGCAAGTAATTCTAAAATCTACTATAAACTAACGCTAATTTCCCTTTATTACGGATTTTGTTGAATTTTTTTTGCCATGTATGCTAAAATGATATATCTTAATAACGGCATAGTTTGACCTATTCCGTGTGGTTACAAAAGGAGAACTTTCTAAGAAGATGAGACAATACAGAACAGAAGAAATTCGGAATATCGGAATTATTGCTCATTCAGGGGCTGGCAAGACATCCCTAATTGAAGCAATGCTCTATAACGGCGGTGCCATAGAGCGAATGGGGTCCGTGGATGACGGAAGCACGGTAGCTGACTATGCCTCTGATGAGATCGAACGCAAAACATCACTCAGTTGTTCAGTGTGTATTGCGGAATGGACGGAACATAAACTTAATCTTATTGATACACCTGGCGCAGAGGATTTTTACGGTGACCTTCACAGTGTGCTTCGGGTCGTTGATGCAGTTGTTGTAGTTGTGGATGCTACAACAGGAGTGGAGGGCGGAACAGAAAAGGTTTGGGAAGTAGCAAATAAATATGAACTTCCACGAATCCTCTTTATCAATAAGATGGATAAAGAGAACGCGAGTTTTGAAAACGCACTTGCAAGTATTTCGGACATATTGGAGACACGTGCTGTTCCGATTCAACTTCCTATTGGAAAAGAGGATCAGTTTACAGGCATCGTTGATGTAGTTCAGAATGCAGCGTTCCTTGAACCCAGCGGAAACACGCCTGTCGCGAAATCTGATGTCCCTGATGAATTAGCAGGTGCAGCTGAAGAATCCAGGGAAGCAATTGTTGAAGTCGCCGCTGAAAGTGATGATGAACTTATTGAAAAGTTTTTTGAAGGCGAACTCTCTGATGAGGAAATTCAGAGTGGGTTGCAAACCGGGATTTTTGAAAATCAGTTTGTGCCGGTGTTATGCGGATCGGCGTTGAAAAATATCGGGGTGCAGCAGTTGATGGATATGATTATCAGTTGTTGTCCATCTCCAGCTCAGGTTGGTCCGGTGCAGGATGCTGAAGATGAATCCAAAACACGTGAGTCTTCAACAGAAGCACCGCTATCCGCTGTTGTATTTAAGACTATTGCGGATCCATTTTCAGGGCAGCTGAGTTTATTCCGAGTCTACTCTGGAACATTGACAGGTGATGTACAGGTAAGCAATTCTACACAAGGGGAGATGGAACGTCTCGGAAAACCTGCCTTCATAAACGGCAAAGAATCTATTAACACGCCTAACGTACCAGCTGGAGATATCGGTGCGCTGACAAAACTCAACATTACACGGACAGGAGATACGTTATGTGCAAGAGATGCATCTATTAAACTTCCGGGGATTGAGTTCCCAAATACAGTTATCTCTTATGCAATTAGTCCGACGCGGGAAGGTGATGACGAAAAACTGATCACTGCCCTGACAAGGATGAGTGAGGAAGACCCCGCTTTCAAAATTGAACGTAACGATGTTACGAAGCAGCTGCTGGTTTCTGGTTTAGGTGATCTTCACATTAATGTCAATCGTGCGCGAATTGTTGAGAAATTTGATGTTGAAACCGATGTTGCCACACCAAAAGTGCCTTATCGTGAGACGGTTCGCAAAAGCGTGCGAGACGTCCAAGAACGACACAAAAAGCAATCGGGTGGTAAAGGACAATTTGGAGAGGTCAAGATTAATTTGGCACCGTTAGAACGTGGTCAAGGGTTTGAGTTTGTTGACAACATTGTGGGAGGTGCGATTCCCCGTAACTATATTCCAGCTGTAGAAAAAGGTATCCGCCAAAGGATGGAACGTGGAGCGATAGCAGGTTATCCCTTGGTTGATATCCAGATTGACCTCCACGATGGAAAATACCACGATGTTGATTCTTCTGATATGGCATTCCAAATCGCTGGTTCCATGGCTTTTGCTACTGCTGTGCAACAAGCGGACCCATGCCTGCTTGAACCGATTATGAACGTCTCAATCTCAGTACCAGATCAGTTTATGGGAAGTATCATTGGGGACCTTAACGGACGACGTGGACAGGTGATGGGTGTTGAACAAGCAGGCAAACGCCAAGAAATCAATGCTTTAGTGCCACTTGCTGAGATGCTCCGTTATTCCATTGATCTGAAATCTATGACGAGTGCACGCGGCAACTTCATCATGGAATTTACTCACTATGAAATTGTCCCTGAAGATGTTGCGCAGAAGGTAATCGCTCAATCAAAAACGGAAGAGGAAGAGGCATAAACCTTTCTAACTTCTCTTCAGTAGGCACACGTTTTACTTCCACAATAGGCGCGCTCTCTGTGTAGAGTGCGCCTATTAACTTATACTATTTCTAACATATAATGTGTCATTTGTGGGAATATCTTGTAGGAGTGCCCTCCTGGTCGCGACCAGGAGGGCGCTCCTACAGAAGAAAGATATCTTCAGCAGATAATAACATTTGAATCTCTTAATGATATAGTATTCATTAGAATTGGTATTATTGTCCACTCCAAAAAACGGAGGCGATATGAAAAGCATCAAAGTTCTCAGCGTAATAATCGGTCTTCTAATTTTTATCCCAAGCCACTTAATTGCTGACACTTTTCCTGATCTTTCTCCTCCTGATTTTAAACCGCCCCGTTACAAGAACTTAGTAAAACCTGAATATCCAAAAGAAGCGAAGAGGGCTGAAAAAGAAGGAAAAGTAACTCTGCAGGCAACCATTGATGTGAACGGTATACCACAAAACATTAAGGCATTAACAAATCTCGGTTACGGATTAGAGGCGGCAGCAATTGAAGCATTGAAGCAAACTACTTTTCATCCTGCTATCAAGAACGGAAAACCGATAAGTATGAAGGTTCAGATGTCCTTTGATTTTAAGCTGGAGGATCCACCTGATATGGTATTTATCCCAGCAGGTGAGTTCCTGATGGGCAGCAGTAGCGGATTTACAGACGAAAAACCGGCCCATTCCGTTTACTTAGATGCTTTTTACATAGACAAATTTGAGGTGACAAATTCGCAATATAAAGCGTTTGTTGATGCCAACCCTCAGTGGCAAAAAGACCAAATTCCGCGTACATATCATGATGGCTACTACTTGGCGCATTGGAATGGCAATGATTTTCCACCCGGAAAGGATAATCACCCTGTCGTCTATGTGAGTTGGTATGCAGCGATGGCTTACGCACAGTGGGCAGGTAAACGATTGCCGACAGAGGCAGAATGGGAAAAAGCTGCTCGCGGTGGATTGATAGATAAGATGTATTCGTGGGGTGATTCAGTTGATTCGACCAAAGCAAACTACTATGACGGGACTGACAAAGAACTGACACCTGTGGGAACTTTCCCCGCAAATAGATTTGGCTTATATGACATGACAGGCAACGTGCGGGAGTGGTGCCTTGATGGGTATGAAACAAACTTCTATATTAATTCTCCACGCGAAAATCCTATTGCAGGTGCTAACAGTATTGATGAAATCATCAAAAATTTCGTTAACCTAAAAATTAATCGCGTGTTACGAGGCGGTTCATGGCTCAGTAGTCCACAAAGTTCGCGAATTGCTAATCGCAATTGGCGAGTGCCTACGGATACAAATCCGAATGAGGGGTTTCGTTGTGTGAAGTCGGTGAGTCCCTAATTCTTTTATCGTGAAGTTTTCTTGTAGGAGAGTTTGTAAACCCGATTTACGCGACTCTTACATTCTGTAGGAGCGACCTCCCGGTCGCGACACATTCATTGTTTACGCAATTCATTGCCAAATCAACGTAAATGTGCGTTTGGCATTTGGTGCCTCTTACATTTCCTGTGGAGGGGTTTCAACCTTGATTTTCCCTACCTATGAACGCTTGGATTGTGCCAGCGAGTCGGTGAGGAATACGTTGTACTCGACCCACTGTTGAAGGGCGGATCGGTGCAGATAGGTCAACGCGTTGGTTGTCTATTTCTCGCATGACTTCAAGGTTGTCGCCGAAGTAGAGTTTATTTATTGACTATGGCTTCCCAAATTATATCAACTTGAAAGAGTTCGTCTTTCAGTTTTTCTTCAACAAGTTTTTTACAATCATCAAGTACGCAATTAGTAGTTTTGGACTCTTAAGTTGTCCTATTTAGCGTGAAATTTAATTTGAAAAAAGTGGATAAACCTATATTTTCCTTGTTCAGTTGATAAAAGCCTCAAGTCAAAAATATAAGTATGACTTGAAATTTGTAATTTTAGATTGAAGATTAACCTATTTCTTTGGCTTATTTGCCTCTGGTTTAGACGATTCAGGCTTAGTCTCTGGTTTAGGTGATTCAGGTTTGCTTGGTTGTGGTGGAGTCACATTAACAGGTCTAGCCACAGGTGGAATATTAGGCACTGTCCATGACTGCTTTTCGGGTCTATTACTCTCCTTTGTGTTCTGGGGTTTGGTGTTCTGGGTTTGCTGTTTTTTCTTTGACATTGTATTAACCTCCATTTATTTTTACGATGCCAAATCCTAAAAATATAAGCATGCCGACTACAAATGAGATTATGGAAAAACGAATTAGGCGATTTCCTCTTTTACCTGACTTACTTTCATAAAATCGCGCTGCCTCTATATTATTTATGTAATAATCTTCATTGAATTCGCTTTGTTTTTGTAAACTTTTTCTAATATATACATAAGCAATTATATTACTAAGAATAGACAAAATAAACGGTGTATAAGTGCTAAACCGAATTACATTATTAACACCTTTCCAGTCTATATATGCAGTCATTAACACCAATAAGCCTCCAGAAAAATATCTCATAGTTCTATTAAACTCTACGTCATTACTTAATAGACTATCGAATATTTTTCTTTCTTCGGCAAGGTATTGTTCATACCTCTCTTTTTGTATTTCTTCATTATTAGGTATCATCATAATATCCTAAGAGATATTAACATATATCTATTTAGGAGTCAATGTTGTTTACATTAAAACTAAGTTTGAATGGATTTTCTTGATGGAATGTGTATCAATTTGTCGGTTTCGCAAGCTCTACCCGACCTACGACATTCAGATATTACGGTCTCTAAATTGTGACGTGTTGCACGTCACAATGACGTGCTGATGTCAATCAGGACAAGGAATGTGACGCGTTTTTCGTTTTTTCTTTTTGCTGTGTTTTGCTTACGATCTACCTAACTTTACTCCTTTAGATTGTGTCTGATTGTCCGCAAACTGAAAGTTTGCGGTACGAAGTTTCTGTGAATATAGGCAACTAATAATTATGTAATAATTATGTAATAATTATTTTAACATTAATATTATTGTTTGTCAAGTAAAAATGAGGATTTTCATAGGGAAGGACAAATTTAAGAGGCAGACGGCACACGGAGTGTGCCTGCTACTTTTATTCATAAAAAACACCGCTGGCAAGACAAATCTTCCCCCGCCCGCGATGTGGTTAAAGTATATCACAGATTGACAAGTTGTCAAGTTTTTTGATATAAAAAAGGTGCGGTTAGAAACCGCACCTACCAGGGATAATCACATATTTTGTGCTTAACCATCCAGATGGAAGATAGCCATCTTCAATTCGGTCATCTCTTCAATAGCGTATTTCGGGCCTTCCTTGCCCATACCGCTCTCTTTAACGCCACCATACGGCATCAAATCTGCACGCCACTGCGTACCCCAGTTCACCATCAGGTTACCAGAATCAACCTCACGGACAAACCGCATTGCCCAATCAACGTTCTGTGTGAAAATAGCGGCACTCAACCCATAATTCGTATCGTTCGCGAGGGTGATTGCTTCGTCGATATCGTTGACACGTGTCACCCCGACAGCCGGTCCGAACACTTCATCACAAGATATTTTCATCTCAGGTTTGACGTTAGCGAGGATAGCAGGCGTAACAAACTGATCCTGCTTTTCACCACCCGTGAGCAGTTCCGCACCGTCTGATACGGCTTCCTTAATCCATTCGGTGACGCGGGTGGCATCCCCTTCTCTAATCATCGGTCCCATCCGTACGCCAGATTCCAGCGGATTTCCAATACCGATTTGGGAAACTTCCGCTTGGAATGCATCTAAAAAGTCACCATAGATTTTCTCGTGTGCAATGACGCGTTGCGTTGAGATGCATACCTGTCCTGCATTGGAATAGCCGGACGCTGCCGCTGCACGCGCCACCTTTTCTGGATCGGCATCGGGCATTACAATAAGGGGCGAATTTGAACCGAGTTCCATCGTAACCCGTTTCAATCCTGCAACCTTACAGATATGTTCGCCAACATCGCGACTACCAGTAAAGGTAATCTTTCGGACGCGACTATCTGCACAGAGTGTATCTCCTATTTCACCGCCAGGACCTGTAACGCATTGAATTGCTTCAGGTGGTGTGCCTGCTTCTAAAAAGAGTTCTACCAATTTGAGGGCGGAGAGCGGTGTATCTGTTGCAGGTTTGATGATAATAGCGTTTCCACCAGCAATCGCAGGACCCGCTTTGTGACAGACAAGATGCAGCGGAAAGTTGAAAGGACTAATGCCAGCGACAATACCGCACGGCACACGCACCGTAAAACCGAGTTTGTTTTTAACACCGGGCGCACCTTCAAGTGGGATCGTTTCGCCGGTTAATCGTTTCGCTTCCTCCGCAGAGAGCGCAATAATTTCGGAAGCACGGGTCGCTTCAACGGTCGCTTCGCCTATTATTTTACCTTCTTCACGGGTAATAACCTCGGCAAGTTCTTCTGCTTTTTCGACCATCAAGTCCGCTACTTTTCGCAGGATTTCATAACGTTCATAACCGGTTAATCCTGCCATGATTTTTGCGCCGCGTTCAGCTGTCTGGATAGCGGTTTCAACGTCGTTCGCGTCCCCTTTCGGCACGGTGTCAACAACTGAACCGTCAAAAGGACTCAGGACATCTATTTTGTTAGATTTGTCAACCCATTCTCCACCAACATGCATTTGCATAGTGTGTATTCTCCATTTCTGTTTAGGCACACGGATGTGCCTTTCATAGTAGATTTTAGAATTAATTGGACATTCTTGAACTGTGAATCAACGCTAAATGCGCTTGGCAGAATACGCGCATGGTATTCTGCATGATTCGGCGGGAGGGAACTCCGATTCCCGACTATCATTATGTTTTGTCGCGATTCGGAGATCGCTCCTACAAGCAAAGTTTGTCGCGATTCGGAGATCGCTCCTACAAGCAAAGTATAATTATTTCAATAACCCATTATAATTTACTTTTTGGACTTTAGCAAACCCCAGGTAGTGGTTGCTTTTCCTGCTGCTTCAACAGCGGCATAATCTGCTAAGCCAGTATCCATGACATCGTTGACTTGTGCTTCAGTAAGTGCTTTGGTGAAGAAACCGACTTCATCAAAGAGTCCTGTTGCAGCCACGTTGCCAGGACGCGCCCCTATCCAGATGGGTGATTTACTGGTATCAAGTTTTCCACCGCTCGCCTCTTCACCTTCTAATTTGCCATCAACGAACATCTGAACCTTGCTGCCATCATAGACTTTCGCGATATGATGCCACTGACCATCTGCAACGATGGTTTTTCCATCAATCCGACCAACGTTCCCCTTGACGTGCCACATGAATACCGGATAATCGGCATCGTGAATCCATATATCAAGGTGGCGGACGTTTTCTGGTTCGGGCCAGACGTCTCCATTCCGCCAGACGACGTACTGCCACGAGGCAGCGTTCAACTTAACCCAAGCGACAAAAGTATACGGGTCTGAATTAAAAACGTCATCGTGGTCAACACGGACGTAACTATCGCCTTTGCCAGGGAATTCCAATGCCCCGCCGAATTTACCATCACCTACCCACTTCAGGTTGCCTTTGATGTCACCGTCGTGTCCACTGACAACATCTTTAACTACTTTTCCACCATTATCTTCAAACAACCACGCACTCGCTAAGCCAAGTTTCGCCGCATGAGCAGTAAAAACTGCTCCGATAATAAGTATTGTCAAACACAAAATAGTCGTTTTCATTATGTTTTCCTCCTTGAGATTGCTAAAATGAATTTAGACACGGCAATTGTCAAGCGCGTCTTCATCTAATTCAACGCCTAATCCAGGTTTGTCCGGTATAGTTGCATATCCGTCAACAAGTGGAATAGTTGAAGGTGTAACAATGTCGAATGCACGCAACGCGTTTAAAGTAATCGATGGCATAGTTGCATTTCGCATCACTGCAGCAAGATGCATAACGTAAGTAGTAGTAATGCCGAGACCGACAATTTGTATCCACACAGGAAGATGCGCTGCGTCTGAAATAATTGCCTCACGTTTTGCGTTGGCAGCGCGTGAGTCTGGATATGCAATAATAAAAGAGTCATTCATCTTTGCTCGAATCGCTTCAACGGGATCCGGATTTCCAAAGTGAATTGTTATCGGCATGTCTGTGTGCCGTTTGATTTCCTGGTATCCCGCAATATCCGACTGTGGAATAGGCGTTTCAAACGATTCAATATTGTAATCTTGAATCTGTCGAACAACTTCAAGCGTGTGTTCTGGTGTTTGAAAAGAATCATTTGCATCTACGCGGAGTTGAAAATCATCCGGCACAACCTCCGCGATTGCCTCTACCTGTTCACGCACTTCGAACCACGGACGTGCCTTGATTTTGTGAAGTCGATAACCAAGCGAATATGCATGTTTTGCCTCTGCAGCCCACTCCTCTGGTGTCATATCAATAGACCAATATCCGAACGATGTTTTGTCGTGCACCTTTTCACCTAAAAGTTGATGCACTGGCACACCGAGCGACTTGCCCATGATGTCATAAAAGGCCTGCTGAAGCGGTGTCGGTGCCCAACCACTCATAAATTCAAACGGATTCCGACCAATATAACGTTGAATTGCTTCATCCGATTGAAACGAACCATCGCCAATACCAATAATTCCAGCATCGGTATGCACCTTGTAAACGTGGTCAATCTGATACAGATTACGGCGCGTCATCAATTCATAAATGCCGTCATGGTAAGGCACCCTGACTTTGATAACTTCAATTTGGGTAATTTTCATGATTCCGCCTCCCTTTATCAAAATTATGGTCTTTTATCTGCTGCTTGTGGATATAGAAGGTTGTATTGCGTTTTAGATTACTACTCATCACGGCGAATCCAACTAACGACATCTTCAGCTTCACCTGTTCCGCCTTCTACGCCATCACTCCCAAATGAGATAAGGTCGTATCCGTATCGGTCATGCACACCGGGACGGATGTAAATGTATGGATTGCCCCACGGGTCCTCCGTAATTGGGATTTGAATGTATGGGACTAACCAATTTGTAGGCAGTGGTGGTTCTTCGGGTTTCTCCCAAAGTGCTTTCAAGCCTTGTTCAGTTGAAGGATAATCTCCATTGTCCTTGGCATACCTATCAAGGGCGATGCCAAGCGTTTCAATGTCTTCAGCTGCACGTGTTTGTAGCGCACGTCCTGCTTGTCCGAGCAATCGTGGTGCTAAAATTACAGCGGCAATCACACCAAGAACAACTACGACAACTAATATCTGGACGAGTGTTAATCCGGATTGTTTAGAATCAATTTGTTTCACGTATGCGTCTCCGCGCTTTCCAATATTGAGATAACTTTGAATGCCTGCAAGAGTTTATCACATGTTGTTGATTGTGTCAACTATAACTATTTTAATCCCAAAGCCATTCAATTGTCGAGTTTTCGTATTTAATTATATTGTAGGAGGGAATTCCAATTCCCGACTATCATTATGTTTCGTCGCGATTCGGAGATCGCTCCTACAAGAAGAAACAGATGTAGCATGTGCGATTACTGGAGAATTGAATGGCTCTGGTTTCAGTCCAGGGTTATTTAGTTTTCAATATTTTTGATATTTTTTGCTATAAACATTGTGTCCTTAAGGGACTGAAGAGCGTTATTCTTATTCGGAAAATCCTTAAATTGACGACTATAGGTAGAGCGCAAGCGAAATGCTTCCTGAATGAAGCCTAAGAATTCTTTCTCTGAGAATAGGTTTCCCATAACCCTTTTGGATTCTCAACAGAAAGACCGACGTTGCCACATTCGCCGCAAACAGTTGCTCTTAATGCTTCCCTATGAGCATCCTTGAAGAAAAGCGCATCAGGATTGCCCGTTACTTCCACTTCTAAATCTTCTCTCATACCCATATCAAAGCGATCCCGAATTTGTAAGTTGGACATGATTTTCTCGGAATCGCATCTTGGACATTTCATTGTAGCCATCTGTTTGTCTCCTTATCTTAACAATTGATTAACGTTATCATTGCTGGATACATCCTTTTTCCACCTTTCCAGCGGATGCTCGCGTGGTGTCAGCGGCATGGACACCCGACCTTTCTGCCGATGCGATTCCCACGTTGCATGAATCATTTCAAGACAATCTCGGCCGTCTCTACCGCTCGCGAACGGATCTCGGTCTTCCTCAATCGCCTCAATAAGATCACGTAACATAAGACGCTGCAACAGCAGTCGTATGGAACCTTTATCACGTTGATTTCCATTCTCGTCAAGGTCCTCTTCAGGTAAATGTGTCTGTTCCCACGCTTGTGCGGGTGTTTGATGTTGTCCTTTATGGATAAACATTGTTGTGCCAACGCTCTCTCGGATAGCGATACGTCCTTCAGTGCCGATAATGTCAATACCGTAGGCGTTATCATCTGTTTGGGGTTGCGCGAGGAATTGCACATCCGCATGAATGCCGTTCTTAAATCGAAAGGAGACGTGTCCACGCTCTCCAAGCACGAGACCAGCATCTCGGTCATGCGGGTGAACTTCTTGTGTATGTTTGATGTCGTCAACGGTAGATTCCCGTCCATCCATCTGCACAAGGTGCGCGTGTGTCCACTCAACATCTCCTCCGAATAACCGTATCCAATCGTACAGGTGTGTTCCCATTTCCATCAGCGAATTGCCTGCTTTACGTCCGCCTTTGTCGGTTGCTTTCATCAAGACGACATCGCCAATTTCGCCTTTCTCAATCAGCGAAAGGACATAGCGATTGTAGAGACTGGCACGTTTGATATGGTTAATGGCAAACTTGACGTTATGTTTATCGCAGGTTTCGACCATCTCATCTGCTTGAATCAGGTTGAGTGCAATCGGTTTTTCACAGAACACATGGATGCCACGATCGGCGGCAGCAATTGTTGGCGGGTGGTGCATCGGTGCTTGTGTTGAAATAATAACGATGTCCGGTTTCTGTTCATCAAGCATCTTTTCATAATCGTCATAGATGGCGTTGACACCGAAACGTTCACCCCATGCTTTCGCTCGTTCTGAGTTGATTTCTGCGCCTGCAACGAGTTGACAGTTCGCTTCTAACTTTGCTGCTTGGGCATGATGGCCACCCATACCGCCCAAGCCGATAATCGCAATACGGTAGTTTTTCATGTATATCTCCGTAGTTGATAAAAGAATCCGTGTCTGTGAATATCATAGCAACTTGAAAATGAAAGTGCAATAAAAAACGGTACGGTTGTAGCACCGTACCGGATTAGGATATTACTGCAATGTCTTTATAAAATTACTATTTTTTTTATGTTTGCCCAAGTGGTTGTCAACTTATTCGTATCGGGCGCAACGTCGTAACTCCCGTCGGGGTCTAAAGCGACAGCAGACGGACGATCCAATCCTATAAGTATATCTGTGACGTTGGACCCATCAAGATTAGCGCGTTGTATTTTACCCATGGAAGTTTCCTCGTCCCAATCCCAATCTACCCAGTATATTTTACGTGAACGCATGTCTAATTCAATACCGTGCGGATATCTTAATCCTGTAACGATGTCCTTAACATTCCGTCCATTAAGATTTGAACGTTGTATTTTACCTGTAGCCGCATTTGACCAGTACATCTGACGCGCTTGTATGTCCAGTGCCAAACCATATCCCCCTTTGTTTTTCGTAATAAGGTCTTCAGCATCAGATCCATCAAGGTTCGCACGGGCTATTTTATGACCAAATACATCAGTCCAGTATAACTTATCATCTTTCAGGTCCAATTTTATGTTCTGTGCTGAAACCAATTGATCAATGAACATATTTCGTGGTAAAAACAATTCTTTAATAGTAAGATTCTCTATATCGGATCCGTCAAAGTTTGCGCGCTGAATAATCTCTCTGCGCCAGTTCCCCCAGTAAATCTTGTTTGATTTGACATCTAAAACGATGCAGTTTGGCGAAATTGTTAAAGTGTCTCTTTTGACAATAACTTCAACATTAGTACCATCAAGGTTCGCACGCTGGATTTTTTCTGCGGTACGGTCCGTCCAGTACATCTTACGGTTTTGAAGGTCCAAAGCGATATCAATCGGCCCGAACAGTCCCGTTACGAGATCCTCAGCAGCGGTCCCATTAAGGTTCGCGCGTCTAATTTTTCCAATATTAGATCTCCAATTCCATGCTGTTTCCGTCCAATATATTTTTCCTCTTCCCTGTGCGTAACCTATAGTTTGAATGACAAAAACTAACAGAACCGTAACTAAAATGAATATGATCCGATTTTGTGTGAAAACACTATTTTTCATGACATAGACTCCTTAAATGTGATAGTTTGCAGCTTCGTCAAACCTTCTCATTTCCTAATAAGCATTTTGCGAGTGGCAGAGAAGTCGCCAGCATCAATGGTATAGAGATAAACACCACTGCTCACCGTCTCCCCAGCGTCATTGCGTCCATCCCAGTGAATCGCTTGCGATTGTGAAGAATAATCTCCAGCAGACATTATCCCTGGTGATAAGGATCGCACTAACTTCCAGTTGGGGTATAGATACGAATCGTGACATTACTCTTGTCCGCAAGTCGGAAAGGAATCCATGTTTCCGGATTGAACGGATTAGGAAAGTTTTGTAACAGTTGATTCTGCTTTATTTGCCCGAGTGTCACGAACTTCTTATTTTTGGGTTCAACGGGGTAAGGCAGTAAAGATAATAGGTTTTGAATATCCCAGATCAAATATTGCCTCGTTGAATCGTAATCGCGCGACATCAGGACAGAACCATCCTGACTGAGAGAGACGAATCCTTGAATAGATGAATGTTTGATAGGTCTGTTTGTTCGCCAGTTCCAGATTTGGAAGTGGTAGTTGTCTTGATTATCAAAAAAATTTGCAAGGAGATAGCGACCATCTTGACTAAATTGGACTGGACCTTCCCCATCCAACGTTGCTAAAAGTTGAAGACCGTTTAACAACACTTTCCATATCTGGGTTTCGTTAGCTCCAGGTCCTGCTAACACTGTTGAACCATCCGAACTGGTCGTAAAGGCTGGTGGCGAATAAAGTTTTTTCACCTGCGATGCGTATTGAAAGATAAAAGTATCCCCCTCGCGTTTCCATAACAGGATCCAGTGTTTAAAGGGACTACTCCTTCCTGACCGACTGGAAGCAGCCAAGTATTTGTCATTTTCACTGAAAGCGATCTGAGAAAACCTGAATGAATTAAGTTCAATTTCTCTGTCGATTCTCTGAATTCTTTCTGGATTATTTACGTCCAAGATATAAATATCTCCCCGATGATCTGCCGCTGCAAGCCACCTTCCAGATGGACTGAAAGCTATCTCTTCAGCATCTCCAACGAAATGTGGAAATTGAGTCTCAACTTTTCCTGTTTGAATGTCGCGTAACTCAATCCAAGGCTCCTTACCAACAACAAATGTTTTACTGTCAGGAGAAATTGCTAACCCTGTGAATTTATGGTTTTCTGCAGAAACAAATACCTGCATCTGTTGTGATGCCACATCCCATGTCTTAATAAAATGTGGACATACAGAGACGACAGTTTTTCCATCAGGACTCAATCCAGTAAAATCATTGAACCAGTCTCTGACAAAATCTGCCGATACATATTGTTGTCGTTTCTTTTCAATATCCCACAGAACTACTCCATCTAAATAGTGCAAGAGTGCCTTTTTTCCGTTGGGCGAGAGCGTTATTGTTATTAAATCATGAAACGTTGTGCTGATTGTATCAATCTGCTGCCCCGATTCTACATCCCAAATACGCACCTTATCATCCCAACCTGTCCAGGGGAGATTGCCAAATTTGCGTAATCCGGTTGTTTTTGTTGCAACATATAAATATTGGTTGTCTGGGCTGAATGTTACCTCTTCAATCCTCCCAATAGCACTTTTTGCCTTCCATAGTAGCTGTCGTGACTCTATATCCCATACATAAACTAAGGTTGATCTTTCAAATGACGCGAGATACATTCCATTTGGACTGATAGCGACTCCGTCAACCCAGTTTCCTGTATGTCCTTCAAAGTGTCCTTCCAATTTACGCGTTTCCACATTCCACAACTCAATATCTGGTCGTCTTGATGCTACGATGAGGTATTTGCCGTCCGGAGAAAAGACTGGAGCTCTTCGGATTGATCCTCCCCCACAAATCCTACCATTTTCGTGAATATAACATTGTTCCAATGGGCGCCGTTCTCCTATCATCATTCCAAGATACTCACCTGTCTTCCAGTTCCACAGATGCACCTGATTGTTAGAAGAACCTGCCAACAGTGGTGCTACTGGACTAAATGCTGTGTCATCAGAAATATCAATTTCGGACTCCCATTCGGCTATCTTCTCTTGGGTATTTGTGTCCCATATTTCTACGTTAGTCTTGGGTGTATTAAAAATATCGTTCAGAATTGCAAGATGTGCCGCGTTTGGACTAATCACAACTTCACTGTCGTATGTTAGACTGCCAAATTCATCTACAACATCGCCCGTATTAGCATCTACAATCTGAATGTGGGATGGGACAACACGAACAATCGTCTCGTTGTTTAGGAAGGCATGCTGCCTTGGAGGAGGTTGTCCTATCGCTGCGATAGGTTCAATAGCCAATGCTGTGTGAGGTATGCAGGCAATGCAAATCAGGACGATAAAAGCCTGCACGTTTCGTCTTAAAAGAGTCGTAAGTATTTTCATGATAAATCTCCAATTGTTTAGATGTACATTTAACATAGCAAAAAGTCGTTTGCTGAAGATTCTCTGAATTATAGAGTTTTCATGTTTGATATAGTTAGAAACCCATTATCGCTCGAACATACGTTATATTACTTGTCGTATGCTGGAACAGATGCGTAGTTCTGCGGTAGCCTGCAAGAATGACGATATGGAATCCGAGGCGTTCACCCTTGTTGATGGCTTGGATTTCAAAAATACGCGTCCGCAGGTCAGGGCGGAATAGGTTTGGAACGTTAACGTCAGCTGTGAAATTTCGCAAATAGTTCTTGAAGTTTTTATCCCGGTTAGTAAACTTTCTATATTGGAATCCGCCAAGGACTTTGGTTCTCTGTGTAAACCGATAATCAAGGCGGACACCGAGAATATCCTCGCGACTTCGACGATTGAATCGCAAATATTCAACGGGTTGATCGTCGGTCGGGAGAAACAAGTCCGGGTTGAGTGTTTTTGGAATTTCTTCGGCAGTTCGGTCAAAAGCACGGTCCCAGACGTACTTAACCATAGGCGTTAGCACTAAATCATCACTAAATTTATTAGCAAATGGAATTTTGTTCGCAAATGGAAGAACCGCAAGTGGGATTTCGTAGCTCGCCTTCAGAATAGTTAGCTGATTACGAATGTTCCGTTCGGGGTAACGTCGTGTTTTCCAGTTTCCATCGTCATAGATTAAACCGGTATCAGATGGATCAAGTGCGTTAATTCCATGATCAGGATAGAACGGGTATGCGCGCTTTTCCCCGGAAGTCCGAACCTGTTCAATGGGTACCATAAAATCAACGCGTTCATCGGGTTCAAAATTCTCCGATACCTGATCATATTCAACATCTGTGAAAAGTGCTCTTTTTACATCTTGTTCAAACTGTTTTTGCATGAGAATCAGACATTTCGCTTCAAGAGTCAGGTTTTTCACTGCGGTATAGAGGCATTGGAGCGTTGTTGTATTCAACCGGGCATTGTAGAAATCAAGTTTGTCATTAATGTGAATCGGCTGCAATTCTCCTACAGGTAACGTAATTGTATAGTCTGGAATATCATCTCTCATTCGGACATATTGATTTTGGAAGTGAAAACTGCCAAAATCGGGAATGTCGCGTTTATAAGTGACATATATGTATTTGGAGTTATTTTGCCGTCTACTTGAGATTTCACTTTCGTTTAACCAACCTACTTGGACAGCAAGGTTATCAAGCAGGTCATATTTTGCTTTGAGGTGATAACCCTGACGGTCTATCCCGTATTCGTACTGGGGTTCAAAGTCATCTTCAATCGAATCAATTGTGCCGTTATTATTGAGATCAATAGGGTCATTAAACACAGGTGGGTCAGCATAAAAAATAAGAAAATCTTCTTGGAAGTCTAATACACCGTTTAGATCTCGGTCATCAGCCCGTGGAATTACGCCATCAAAGTCATCATCATCAGGCCAATCATCTCCGTCATCGTCATCTTCAATGAGTGTATAATTGATAGCGTCCCATGAATCCAATTCTCCTATAGGATCCTGTTCATCTAATGGGATTCTTCCAAACGTAAAAAGTTGACCGCGATTGGGATGTGCCCCGAAATTTAGGTAGTTAGTAGTGTAGCCTGGGTCAATATGAAACAAGACACCTTCTAAGTGGAATTTTTTGAAGCGAGATTCAAGTTGGAGGAACCATGCTTTTTCTCTACCAAGTTTTCCGTTGCCGTCTTCATCTGTTCCGTCACCGCCTAAAAAAGCTGCAAAACGTTCACCTTCGGTGTCGGAGTACGTAGGGATACCATTTGCGTCTACTGGGAGTCCGCTGCGGCGATCAATAGAGATGCCCGTTGGTTCCTCACCGCCGCGGGTCTTAACAGTGGTTTGGGTTCGACTAAACCCTACCTTATCTTTGGGGATAGTCGGATACTGTTTATACTTACCATTAATAGAGTATTGTGCCCTGACGCGAACATTGCCGATAGTGCCTTCAAGGTCAATTCCGTAGAGGGCAGCAGCACGTGCGGCACCATAACGGTATTGGATTTTACGAGGTCTTCCTTCGCCTTTCCATTCACTGGGATTGTCTCTAAGTTTTTTTCTGTTTTTGATATATTCTGGAGATTGCCCGTAATTGCCCGGTGCCTGAATTATATCACGATATGGCATCTGAATGTGGCCATCTTCAGTTTTAATCCACTCTTGTAGTTCGGGGTTTGATGATGCTTGATTTGCTTTACTAAAACCGATAACCGCTATATTATAATCGCCCGCAACAACCATATTAAAAACAACGGATTTGACTATTCTCGGATCAATACTAATCTTATTATCAGTGAGAATAAGGTCATATTTCATCTTATTGAAACCGTTGACGATTTTCCATTTCCCATCAACTGAATCACGTATCTCGGATGGACCGCCAGCGTAATTGACCGGAACAAGCTGGTTAGCGTAGACTTCAAATTGGTGAGTCTGCTCAGGTAGAAGATCAGGTTCAATACCTTCTTCAATGTCTTGAGGGATCAATTCTTCAAGTTCTTGTGTAACGATGGTGATCTTCATGCTTTTAAAGGCTGCACCCACCCCATCTTGGATATTATCGTTGTGTAAGTCAGGGTCGTAATTATTAAAATTGGTGAATGCCCTGATGTGATTATCCTCAGGCGAGTCATCACGTAAAACGACAGAGATCGTTTCAGGGGGTGTATTGGGAACGGTTCCCATTAATGAATTTATCAGGCGTTCCGGATGTTCTTTATGTAAATTTACATAGGTATACCCGACTCGGAAATTTTCACCTAAAAGTCCCTGTCCGCGAAAACCGATGAGTCGTGCATTTTCAATATTCCTAACACCGCTCAATGGGTTGAGGCCGTTTCGTCGCCCAAGATCCCCTGCGAGTCTTTGTGATCCGGCTGGCGATTCTTCTAATCGCATAGGATTAGAAATACGTGAATGGATGAGGGAAAAAAGATGGTGTTCTTGGGCAAAAGAGATGTCCCACCGAAGCCCATCAAACTCAGTTTTATATAAAATATATCGGTTGGGAAATAGGGTTGCAGGTTTAAATCGTAGGTGATCACCTATAGCAAACTCGGTATGTCTACCGAGAAAGGTTTCTTCAACCAAAATGGCACGGTCCAATTGTGTTGTAAAGCGAAGACTATCAACCTGACCTGACCACCCAACAATTAATTTGCCGTTTTTATCAAATTCTTTCCGATCAGCGTATCTGTTGAGTTCATTGCCTTCCAGTACCTCTTTACCATAAAGGTCATAGAAGAATTGCGGTTCTTCTTCTAATTGGAATCTGTTTGAGAATTTAGCCTCACTTTCAATGGCAGGCAAGAGGGGTTCATGAGGTCCAAGACTATCCGCACCGCAGCCATAGAACACAGACGTACTAAGGATACAAGGCACTACAAGCAAGGAATAAATCGCTCGTTTAAACTTGTTCATCGGTTTTTGTTCCTTCTTAGCACGAAGAACAGAGAGACGTTAGAAATTTTGCATAGATTTCGTGGTGCAAACTTCAGATTGTGGATTTCGGATCCAATTTAATAGTTCTCATTTCCGAATTAGCATTTTGCGTGTAGCTGAAAAGTCTCCAGTATCAATAGTATAGAGATAAACACCACTACTGACAGGTTCGCCTTTGTTGTTGCGCCCATCCCAGTGCACCGCTTGTGATTGCGATGAATAGTCGTCAGCAGACATTATCCCTGGTGATAGGGATCGAACTAACTTGCCTGTTGGGGTATAGATGCGAATCGTTACATTGCTATCGTCTGCGAGATAGAATGGAATCCACGTTTCAGGATTGAATGGGTTGGGAAAGTTTTGTAATAGTTGGTTTCGCTTTATCTGTCCGAGTGTGACGAACTTCTTTCCTTTAGATTCAACAGCGGTGGGTTTGGTATCAAATGGTATAATTTTTTCCGCATCCCATATTTGAATCTGTTTGTTTTTTGATAATGACACCATTACTTTGCCATTTCGACTAAGATCAACATAACTACGTATAGAGTGCTGTGCAAATAGAGTATTTGCCTGCCAATCCCATATTTGCAGATGCGTATCTTTTTTTGCAATGAGATATCTGCCATCTGGGGTAAAGTGAAGCGGATAACTTACATCCAACGTCGTAAATAGTTCTGGATAGGATGGCAAGAGTTTCCATATTTGTGTTTTATTGTTGTATATCGGAACTGATAAATACATTGTGCCATCGGAACCAGTTGTAAAAGCAGTCCTTGAGAAGTTACTTCTGATGTATTCTGGTATTTCCCAAGCATATTGAAAACTAAAGGTATTACCATCTCGTTTCCACAATAGAATCTTATATACCCGATCAGGATAACTTCCTTCATAAGTAGAAACCGCTATATATTTGTCATCATCACTGAATGTAAACTTTGAACCCGAATCAACTTCTGGTCCATCATCAACAGATTCTATCTTCAAGGTATCTGGATTTCCAACATTGAAAAGATGAATGCGATCAGGACCTTGACCAGCGATCCATTTTCCTGTAGAACTGAATACAATATCTGAGGGGCCGTACAACTTGAATTTGTTTTCAATTTTACCTGTTTGAAGATTACGTATCTCGCCCCACCGCACCTCAACTACTGCCAGTTTTTCTCCATCTGGAGAAATAGAAAAATTTCGAAATAATCCACCTTCAGCAGAAACGAGCAACAACATCTCCTGTGAAGCAACATCCCAAGCTTTGATATAATATTGAGAAACTGTAACCAAAGTTTTGCCATCATTTGTGAGTCTCATATCAAACCAAGTATTAACGAAATCTGCCCAGATATCCTTTACGTTCTTTTCATCAACATTCCACAGTAAAACAGCATCCGAATAGTGCAGGAGAACTGTTTTTCCATCAGGTGATAGAGTAATTGTATTCAAGAATTGAAAATCGGTGCTAAATGTATCAATCCGTTTTCCAGATTCAACTTCCCATACACTTACTTTGTCGTCCCATCCTTCCAGCGGCCCATCTCCAACATTTCTTAGGTTAGATGTCTGATTTGCAACATATAATAGTTTCCCGTCTGGACTAAACACCATGCTTGATATTCTTCCAATCCCATTTGAATTTCGCCATAACAGACGTCGTGTTCGTAGATCTGAGACAAAAATAGTGTTTGAACTTAGGTGGGATGTTGCGATTATCGATCCATCTGGACTAATAACAACATTCTTAACTCTATTTCCGCTGTAACCTTCAAAGTTTCCCTGAAAACTATATGTATCAATATTCCACAATTCAACATCTTTACTTGCTGTACCCACTAAAAGATGGTTCCCATCGTTACTAAATACCATTGAACGAATTAGTGGATTATTTCTACGAGCGATTACGCCTAAAGCTTTTCCAGTTTGCCAGTTCCATAGGTGTATTTCATTTGCTATATTGGTTGCTAATATATGTTGTGTTGGACTAAATGCTGCTGCATCATCTATTTGAGAATTTATCTGCCACTGTGATACTTGGTTACGCGTATTTGTATCCCAGATAGTCACCTCTGTAATTCCTGTATTGGTAGGAAAATCAAATATTCCTATATGTGATGTAGTTGGACTAATTACAACTTCACTGTTGTCAGTTCGCTCACCGAATTCATCTAAAACTTTACCTGTATTGGTATCAACAATCTGAATATGTGTTCGGATAACGCGCAAAATTGTATCGTTGTTGATAAATGCATGCTGTTCTGGATTGGGCTGTCCAATCGTACCGATAGGTTCAATTCCAAACACAACACAGGGCATGCAGACGAGGCAAATTAGTACAATATGAACCTTCAAACCTCGCCTGAAAAAAGAAGTAAGTGTTTTCATGACGGTTCTCCAATTATTTTTCAAAGACATATAACACAGTCCGAAAGGCGTTTATGGTGAACTTTGAAATTAAAGAGGCACATTTTTTGTAGGAGCGATCTCCGAATCGCGACGAAACTCACTAATAGTCGGGAATCGGAGTTCCCTCCTACAACTCAAAATGTCCTGTTAATTCTAAAGTTCACTATACTTGAAAATATACTGAATTATAGATTTCCATGAATGACGGAGGCACTTTCTTTGTTACGTGTTAGTTAAAGGAGCAATTTTTGTGCCAAAGACAATTGGCAGAAGAAGCGTAGAAATACTATACAAGGAAGAATTGAATACGAATAGCCTGCACAAGTACGTGCATCAACACCTGACATTGCACGATTTTGGGCATTCATTGACTACAATCATTAATTCTCTATCAGTGAAACAGATGAGGTGGTAACTAATGTCAGCAAAAGGTCAGGGTTATTTAGTTTTATGAATTACTTGTTGACGGGTGTTACTGAAAGTTTACATCGTAGGTCGGGTTTCGCTTATGCTCTACCCGACCTACAAGAGGGTATATTGAAATGTGAATAAATATAGCAGAAAAACCGAAAACTAAATAACCCTGGCAAAAGGTTAGAATTTTGACAAACCGTCTCATTTCTGAATTAGCATTTTGCGTGTGGCAGAGAAATCACCTGCATTTATTGTGTAGAGATAGACACCACTACTCACAGGTTCACCTTTGTCATTACGTCCATCCCAATAAACTGCTTGTGCTTGTGAGGTATAATTTCCTGCAGATTTTATCCCTGGTGATAGAGACCGAACTAACTTACCCGTTGGTGTATAGATACGAATTATCACTGTATTTTTATCTGCAAGACGGAACGGTATCCATGTTTCTGGATTAAAAGGATTGGGAAAGTTCTGTAGCAGTTGATTTCGTTTTATCTGTCCGAGTGTAACAATCTTTTTGCCTTTAGACTCAACAGCCGTAGTTTGAGGTTGTGAAGGTAAGAGTTGTGTTGCATCCCATATATGGATTTGCCCCGAGTCATCGTACGATGCCAGAACTTCACCATTTTGGCTTAAATCAAAATAATCAAGGATGGCAGGATGGTCAATCTGAGTATTTGCTTGCCAATCCCAGATTTGGAGATCGTCATCCTGACCAAGGAAAAGATAACGACCTTCTGGACTAAAGTGTACTGGATAGCCAACTCTTGGCAACGTTGCTACCAACTGTGGTGCATCTTGCATAAATTTCCAGATTTGGAGGTCGTTGCCTCCACGCAATGCCAACAGGAGTGAGCCATTGGCATCTACAGCGAAACCTGAACTTGATGTCTTATAAAGTGGGGGTACTTGCCAAGAAAAATGAAAGGCAAAGGTGTCCTCCTTTCGTTTCCAGAAGAAAACCTGTTCTGTGTTGTTCCTCTCATTGGCAGCAACTACATATTCATCATTATCACTGAAAGAAACCCAATTGCCTGATGTTCCCCGTGGTTTAATATGTAAGGTAAGCTTTTGGTCTCCAACTGGCGCTTTAAGGTCATAAATGGCAATATTTCCCCAATCTTCTACGGCGATCCACCGTCCAGTTTTACTGAAGGCATAGTCACCGATCCCAAAATAATGGGCAAACTGACTTTCAACTTTCCCGGTCTGCATGTTGCGCACTTGAATCCAGGGGTCGATGCCTATGGCGAGTTTTTGTCCATCGGGAGATATTGCAAATTTCCGAAAAAATCCGTCTTCTGAAGAAACGAGTAACCGCATCTGCTGTGAAGCAACATCCCACGTCTTAATAAAATGTAGAGATACAGATACTAAAGTTTGACCGTCAGGACTTAATGCAATGTCCCATCCACTGATGTAGTCATGCCATATACTGAGTTGTTGTTTCTTTTCAATGTCCCACAACACTTCTACATCCCAATAATTTAGAAGGATGGTTTTTCCATCCGGGGATAGTGCGAGAGTATTCAAAAAATTAAATCCCGTTTCAAAAACATCAACCTGTTCTCCAGATTCGATATCCCAGACGCGCACCTGATCATTCCATCTTTGACTGTTCAACACTCCCCATTTATTTCCTACATATAAGTGTTGACTATCTGGACTGAATGCCATAGATGCAATATTGCCAATGCTGTTCCATTTTTGCCATAATTGCTGTTGTGTCCCTAAATTCCAAACATATATAACATTTGAATTTAATGCGAACATCGCGATGTTCTTGCCATCAGGACTAATGACCAGTTCGCCCACACTCCCAATGCTATGTCTGCCAAACTGTGCTTCTAAGCTCCGTGTTTCGACATTCCACAACTCAAAATTAGAACGGTTTGCGACAACAATGAGATGGCGTCCGTCTGTAGTAAAAACCATCGCGCGATCTGATGGCATATTTTCACGCACCAGTTTTCCAATAAATTCGCCATTCTGCCAGTCCCAAAAATGAATCTCACGAGCGATGGGAATGGCAAATATAGGTTGTGTTGGACTGAATACTGCGTCATCAGAAATGCGTGCTGCTATTTCCCACTGAGATATAAGTTGTCCAGCATTAGCATCCCAGATGTTTACACTGGTTGTCTTTGTATCAGTGGAATAGTTCATTATTGCTAAATGTGAAGCACTTGGACTAAACACCACAGGATTTCTATTTGTCCGTTTGCCAAATTCATCTAAGACCTCACCTGTATTAGCATCAACGACCTGAATATGTGTTGGTACAACGCGTAAAATTGTTTCATTATTAAGAAACGCATGCTGTTCTGGAATTGGCTGTCCAATGGTGCCGATGGGTTCAATCCCAAATGTGGCACAAGGAACCCATACGATGCTGATGAGGATAAGAAAAGCCAACAAGTTCTGTTTAAGAAAGATGATAGATGTTTTCATGGGGTGCCTCCAATTATTTTATCTCTGAAAATAGGAACAATTTGTAGTAACCTTTTTGGTGTCGGTTGGATAATAAATCTAACTATCTTTTGAGTAATTTAACGTTTAAGTTCTGCCCATTTAGTTGTAAGTTTTCCCACAGCTTCAACCCCAAGTGCGGAACTATCTGCCCAAGTCAAACCATAAGCAGCATAAGGTATTTCAACGAGGCGTTGCATTTTAAAAGTGTGTCGAGAAATAGTATATAGGACGCTTGACTGAGTTTTATGATACAAAGAAAAAAATGCAATATAATTATCATCAGGCGACCACGCAACTCTATACGTTCGATATGAACCATTTGGTGTTATTATACGGTGATTGGTCCCATTTGCTTTCGCAACGTAAACTGCCCCATTACCCACTGCGGATCCGTAGGCAATATGTTTACCATCGCGTGAAAAGCTAAAGAAAGCACCAGGTGTCCCTATAAATCCTGCGTCTTTATGAAATAGATTATGCTCTTTGGGCCTTCTTGGTTTTGGAATATCAATTCCCAATATTTTCCCCGACTCGTATCAAAATCCATATAAAAAATCGAACGTGAATCTGGTGCCCATGCGAGCCGTCGGAGCCGTCGTTGATGGGATGTTAATTGGCGGACTTCTCCACTTTGAAGAGAGATGAGGAAGATTTCAGAAACTCAGGGATTCCAAGATACGCAATCCACTTTCCATCAGGAGACCACGCGAAATCAGAATATAGTCGGGCATCAAGCCTTATTTCTTTAATACGCTTACCAGTTCCTGTTTCGAGTATTTCAAGGACCTCTCCCGGTTGCCACACAGCCAAATATTGACCGTCATGTGATGGGCGAGAGAAAGGTGCATCAAACAACTTGGTCGGTTCCGTTTGTCTTGATTGCATAGACACTGTCACCTCCGATAGTATAGATTATATATCCTTTTGCCCAGCATAGGTTGGCGATGAGCAAACTACCGATTAAAGTCCAGAGTATAACCGTTAGTAGAATTCTTCTTGAAGTCGTCATTTTTTAAGCTCTCCCCATGTAGTCGTGAGTTTCCCTTGCGCTTCAACCGCCATAGTACCACTTCTCCAGAGATCATAACCGTTACCTGATTCATCTCTGAAACGTCCTGACCAAGGTGCTTCGTCAAAGTGCCATAGAGAAATAGTGTGTTCATCAACTGTAAATTTTCTTCGCGGAACGTGCCACGCCGGACCTTTATATCGCACGACATTCGAAATTCGCACCTCATCAATATACCCACGAAATTTCAGACTTTCACCTTTAAAATGAGAGCGATTTACCTCGTCTTGTGGAACGATGCCACCGATGCGAAGTGTCTTGTCTGATCTGATAAGATGTCCACCGGGACAACACGTATTTCCACCTTTACCGTCAACTCCTTTTCCCGCTGAAGCATCATATATTGCAACGACATGCGTCCATTTTCTGGTAGGTAGTAGACTACCTCCGATGGCGATTCCAGAATCGGCTCCTTCATCATATCCCCATACTCCTAATGAAAGTGAATTGCCGTAAAGTATCAAGCCGAAGCGCCCTTGCTGACCAATGATTGTCCAGAAAGTGCGGGGTTCGAGTGGTTCTTCAATGTAGATCCAAGCTTCAGCGGTTAATCCCTCGAACTGTTCATCGGGAAACCAAGCCTCACTTGTTCCGACAAAATCGTGTTTTTCATCCAACTGTAACATTCTGCCACCCGCAGGAGATGGTGGAACTGCTTTGACACTCAGGACAATCAATGTAAATAAGAAGACACATGTAAGTATTCGTGCGTATATCATTCATTTTTCTCCTTTTTCTCTGCAATCGTGTAAAACTGAACTGTATCAATACGACCGCTTCCTGTTGTTGAAGGTTTTATGATTTTGATGGCATCTGTCTCAGCAATAAGCGAGATTTCATACGGAAAACTAATTCCACCTGGTACTTTCTTCTTAGGTTCCCATCGATTACGTTTATCACGCACATAAATTTCAATGTTTTGGATTTTTCCATATCCAAGAAGTTCAATTTTGCGAACATTTGCTCTTTCTGGCATAGCATAAATCATACCGTAGAATACCGGCTTTTCTGTGACTGGTTGATTAATCAAAACATATTCCTGTTCTGTAAAAAGCGCAGCACAACCTCCGAGTAATAATAAACTAAGCAGAATAAGAAATAGGTTCTTTTGTAGATGCATAATTTTCTCCAGATACATTGATATAGGAATTATTAGAGTATCATTATCAGTATTTATCGGTAAATGTGTAAAACTGAACCGTATCAATGTGGCCTTTTCCAACTATAGAACGTTGTGAAATTTTGACAGCATCCGTCTCGGCAGAAAGTAAAATCTCAAAAGGGAACTCAATTGCCTTTGTTATACGTGTCACTGGTTTCCATTTATTTTTGTCATCACGGACAGCAACATCAAAATTTTTAATTCTTCCTTTACCGATAAGCACAATTTTCCGAACCTGCACTTTTCGGCATATAAAAAATGCTACCAGTGTTTATAATTTTTTCTGAGACTTTCTCATCAATCAATCTATACTCTTGCTCTGTTAAAAGTGCAGCACAACCAGCGAGTGTAAAACAGAGCAAAAGTAGGTATTTCAATTTAATCATTATATTTCTCCGCAATACCGTTCGTTTGTTGATAAGTGGAACGAATCAGTAGTTCCCCTACTTGAACTACAGCAATTTTTATGCCAATGGAAATGTTATAGTAAAACGGATCTAAATCAGGATTTTTACTGATTCGTCCGACAAAATGCTTGGTTGCTGTTCAATTTCTGGACAAGATTGTTTAAAATGTAGTCTTAGCTTTAGATGAGTGTATAGTTTCAGAACCATTAAGTTTTCATGTTTTTCTCAATATTTTAGACAAGGTCGCTCCTACAGGAAAAGATTTTAGACAGAAAGTAGAAATTACTGGAGAATTAAATGGTTCTGGAATGACTTCAGAATTTCTTGACGGGTGTAACTTTTTCAAGTATACTTGAGAATTATGAGGAAATATCATCTTAGACACAGAAAAACTTTATTATACTATTATTGAGATGCTGGAGGTTGGGGATTGAAACAAATTCTATCTATCATAATTTTTATCGGAATCATTTTGATCGAGAATGCTTCAGCACAGTTGAAACAAGACAAGGAGGAGTCTATGGTTGAACGTTGGGAAATGTATGAAGTGACCTTGAATGGACCCGATACAGGAAATCCATTCATTGAAGTCGAATTAACAGCAGAATTTAAACAAAACAATCGCACTTTTGAACCACAAGGGTTCTACGATGGAAACGGAATTTATAAAGTCCGATTCATGCCCGACGCAGTCGGAGAATGGACATACACCACAAAAAGTAAAAACACTGAACTCAACGGTAAAACAGGGAAATTTACGTGTATTGAACCGTCTAAAGGCAATCACGGACCAGTGCAAGTACATAAGGATTTCTACCTTCGTTATGCTGATGGTACACCGTATCATCAGTTTGGCACGACTTGCTACGCTTGGGCGCATCAAGGCGAGGCAATGGAGGAACAGACACTTAAAACCCTCACCGAAGCACCGTTTAATAAGATGCGGATGTGCATCTTTCCCAAAGATTACGTCTACAATAAAAATGAACCTGTCTACTACCCGTATGAAGGAAAACCGCTAAAAGATTGGGATTTCACAAAATTCAATCCTGAATTCTGGCAGCATTTTGAGCAACGCGTTCAAGGCCTATTAGACCTCGGCATTGAAGCGGATATTATCCTCTTTCACACTTATGACCGATGGGATTTTGAAAATATGGATGCTGAAAGCGATGATCACTATATCCGTTACGCTGTGGCACGTTTAGCTGCTTTTCGTAACGTCTGGTGGTCCCTCGCAAATGAATATGACATCATGCCTGCGAAAGAGGAATCTGACTGGGATCGGTTTTTCCAGATTATTCGTGATTACGACCCATATCAGCGTCTACGAGGCATTCACAACTGCAGAGGTTGGTATGACCACAGCAAAACGTGGGTGACGCACACCAGTATCCAAACCTCTAATATGGCGCAAGGTATACGCTATCGTACCCAATACGGAAAACCTGTTATTTATGATGAGTGTCGTTATGAAGGTGATATTCCACACGGATGGGGTAACATCACGGCTCAACAGATGGTGCAGAACTTTTGGGCAGGCACCGTATCAGGCTGCTATGTTGGGCACGGAGAAACATACAAGCATCCTGAAGACCTGCTTTGGTGGGCGAAAGGTGGTGTGCTACGTGGCGAAAGTCCGCCTCGGATAGCATTTCTTAAAGACTTCATGGCAGACGCGCCACCGTTTGACACACTTGAACCAGTCGGTGATGACGCTGGACGATATGTTCTCGCTAAACAGGGAGAATATTACCTCGTTTATTCAACTGAACCACAAACGATTACGGTAGAACTACATGGAGACCGACCGTATAAAATTGATGGTATTGATACGTGGAACATGAAAATACTGCCTATCGGCACTGCACAACCAGGCGAATATACTTTTGCTGCTCCACATAGCGACTTTGCATACCGTTTTACGCCTTATGCACCGGGTGAAAAAATCCGTCCTGAGGCAAAAGCGTCCGCTGATGTTGTTCAAGGTAGTGCGCCGCTGACTGTTGCTTTTTCGGCGATAGGTGATTTAACACAGTATTGGGATTTTGGCGATGGCACAACATCCGATGAATCGAATCCGACACATATCTATGAAAAACTTGGGCAATATACTGCGATACTCACAGTGACCGACGCGGAGGGTGCATCGTCAACAACTGCCCTAACAATAAATGTGTTACCAGCAGCACCCGCTGACATAGGGACTCACACAGAATTTCCGGGTTCACGCGATGGACTTGTATTTTTCTGGCACGGCACGCTTGCGGATAGCAATGAAATTGAACCTCGCGACGATGCGTCAATTACTCAAGATGGACAGATGGATTTGACGGGTGGTGCATTTCTTGCCAAAAATGTCAATGAAACACTTCTTGCAGCATACAAGGAGAGCAATCAATTAACGCTTGAATGTCTTGTTACCACAGATAATCTGAATCAAGATGGTCCTGCGCGTATTATCTCATTTTCTAATGACGTAACCCATCGTAACTTTACATTGGGACAAGATGGTAACCGTTTTGCTATGCGAATCCGCACACCGCGCACGGGAGAAAATGGTCTTGGTAGTGAATTTTCTTTTGGCAAGATTGAATCAAACAAACCGATACACGTCATCGTCAGTTATTTTGCTGGGAACGTCTACTGCTATATTAACGGTGAACTTGTCCATGTTAGTAACAGCACGCAGGGCGATTTCAGCAATTGGGAGTTATATCCGTTCCTATTCGGTGATGAAGCAAGTGGCGGTAGAAATTGGGAAGGTAAGCTCAGCCACGTGGCTATTTATAGTCGGTTTATCGGTTTGGAAGAGGCGGCGCATAAGTTTAAAGTAATTCAAGGTGAGTAAACCTTTAGCACTGTAGGGCAAGGTATCTGTACCTCGCCATTTATTTTTTATCAGGTAGAAGCGGTAATTGCTCAGCAAAATTGTGTTTTGCAATCTCAGTAGACTCATCTGTTTTAGCGAAAATACATTCAACAATCTGTTCCGCTCCATTTACTGGATCCAGGCAATTCCCCCCTAAAGCGATCAGTTCTTCGTTCCCACGTTGTGAATTGTTGAGGAAACTCGGATCAAGTACAAAAAGTGGTAAATCCATGCCAAGTGCCGTTTTAGCAGTATTGAAGGTTCCACTCATTTTACCTTTTTCATCTCGTTCAGGTCCCGATTCAATCACTACAACTGCTTTAGAGAGTGCACATACAAGTTTATTCCGAATCATTGCGTTACTTGCTAACCACTTCACAGCAGGGGCAAATTGTGACACCACCAGCACATCTCGTTTCCAGTCAAATTCTTTAAATGACTTTTTCTGCTGCAATTCCATGATGCCGTAAGGCAGCACCATTGTTGTTGTCCCTTCTACTTCTAACGCTCCTAAATGTGCTTCGGAATCTACCCCTTTAGCGTATCCAGAGACGACATTTATGCCAGCGAGCGCAAGGTGGCCAGCCAACTTTCTTGCAACGCTACTTCCTTTATCAGACACATTCCGGGATCCGATGATTGCGATACTATCTGCAGTAAGGTATTTTCGTTGTCCCTTAACGAATAACACTGGCGAGATTTCAAGAAGAATACGTGGAAAATCGGAATGCCCTGGATATATAATTTCAATTCCCAAATTTTTAAGTTGCTCATACTCCTCCAACACCTTCTCTCTATCCTCTTCACGAATTTTACCGTTCAAAATTTTCGCTAATCCTGGAAATTGTGCTGAAAGGTCGTTTTGGTTACGCGGCAACATTTCGGGGTCAAGTTGCTGTGTTTCCAACATCTTGGCAATTGATGTGAGAGATTTGGGACCAATACCCCGTGTCTTAAAAAGACGAAACCAAAAATAATCTCTATTAATTTTCATATTTTTATCCTTCTATTAGTGAACTTTAAGATTGCAAAAATCTGCATCTTCAACTTCTACTTGTCCGTGTTCTGGTTAGCGTTAGGACAAGCACATGTCGGACACCGCCCTGCTCATAGAGGACTTTGGAAACTTCAGTTAAAGTCACTCCCGAATCATAAAGATCATCAAACAACAATACACACCGATCTTTGAAATCTTGGGTTTGGACAACAAACGCTCCTTTAAGTTGTTCACGTTTACTTTTTACGTCGGGGATATTTTTAAGAGGTATAGTCCGTTTTAACTTCGTCAAATAGTCTGTTCCAACCGGTAAATTCAATAGTTTCCCTATTTCTTTTGCAATTTCAGTGACGGGTTGAAAAACCCTATTCATATCTGAAGGTGGAATGGGAATTATAGCTGTAAGATAAGGAAGAACAGCATATCCATCAACTACAAATTCTTCTTTAATGAATTGAGCTGCGGTTTCTGCAATTCTTGGAATCTTGCTCCTATCATGGCGATACTTTGCCTGGAAAACCAATTCGCCAAATTCAGTGCGATCCGTGTCATATCCTCCACCCTGTAAAGGACGGCTTGAGATCGTATGGATATCCAAAGCCCAACCAGACCTCCAATTGCCACGAATCTCTTGTGGATTGATACTTAGTTTTTGGTCGGAACTATGAGTACCCTCCATCGATTAGTTTCCTTTTAGTTGGTTTCACGTATAGCCTTTAATATCATTTAAGAATACCCTAAAACTCATATAGTGTCAAGGTCTTTATAGAATCAAGCAGCTATAATCACAATGCAAGGTGAACTAGGACTTTTTGTCTTCGGCCTGATAAGGTTTTAGTTCTTGCCACTTGTTTTCATACCAAACTTCAAAATGCGTAACTTCTTCCCAATTGAGGAAGATATGTTCGCCTTGCCATCCACTTTGCCGATTGGGCATATTATAAAAATCCATATTGAGGCTCCCATTTTTTGATGGAGTCTCGATAATCTCGGCCGGTGTTAAATTGGGTATGGCTTTCTCGGAGAACTTTTGCCCTAGTGACGGTTTTTGTCGAGGAATCAATGTCAATGTCAGGGATAATAGCACATGGCAGACTGTTCACAATAATTTTTTCCCTTTGTTTGAAGTTGTAATAACATCTACCTTCAACTGGAGAACCGTGCCGAATTTTCTTGGACCATTCACTTGTCCACTTATAAGTTTTCCAAGCTATCCAAGCCAATAAAATGTAGAGGAGAAGGATACCTATATTATTAATGATGTTAGTGATTTGTTCAATTGCGTCAATTATGTCAATTGTCATTTTACCTCCAACAACTTTATCTTAAATATTTTGTCACAAATCGTGCTTCAACATACATAATTGTTCGTACGCGTCATATAACATGTTAACGTTTATTTTTTTCATAATGGTATATAAATTTCAGATAATTGACCAATATAAGCATTATTCTGCTGTGTAATTACGCTACTATAGGATGGTAAGTAAAAATTCGAGATTTCTATACTGGACATCAAGTAGGTTTTATGTTAAACTGCGTATAATTTAAAGCGTCTATTAATAAACTCATACCTGCAACGTGGACTCATAACAATTCTTACTCTTATTTTAGTTGGAGTGTTTAACCCGCATGCGAAAAATAATTAAGAAATCAGATGAAAGCGATCCTCCTCCAATAGTTTGCAAACACAGACGATTTTCCACTCCTACATTAGCATATACCTTGTTACTCATACCCCTATTTCTGATTGTAGCGTGTGGACCATTAGGAATAACTGACCCGCAAAATACTCCCTACCAAGATTCTCGCCCAAATTCAAAACCTATCAAGACATGGCCCATCAAACGTACGCTTATTAGCAATGAAGTTAACTGTATCGCTGCCGATTCAGAGAATGTGTGGTTTGCGACAGCGAAAGGTGTCTCGCGCTGGTTACGCAGCGAAGATAGATGGCTTCACTACACGATGGAAAACGGTTTAGCAAATGATATGGTCAACGCTGTTGCGGTTGATGGTAAATGGGTTTGGTTTGCTACGGACGAAGGTGTAAGCCGATACGACAGCGAAACCGATACCTTTTCAACCTTCCGTAGCATTGACGGACTCGCAAGTGATCAAGTTTCCTCTATCGCTGTGGATGGCAACTACGTCTGGTTTGGAACATCAAACGGGCTGAACCGATATGACAAAACGATTGACAGTTGGGCAGTCCGCACTCGAAAAGATGGTTTAGTGAGTAGGATAATTACAACAATTGCTGTTGAACCTGAATATGTCTGGGTCGGCACTGACAGAGAAATAAACCCCGATCCGCATGGATGGGATGAAGATCCGAGATTTAGCAGAGGTGGGGTCAGTCGCTATCATCGAGATACAGATTCTTGGAACAACTATACAAGGTCGGATGGTTTGATAGACAACGAAATCGCCACGATTGCTGTGGATGACGACAGTGTTTGGTTTGGCACACAACACAGAGGGGTTAGTCAATACAATCAGGTTGACCAGACTTTTGTGAAGACGTTTACCAAAACCGATCTGTTAAAAAGCAATTTCATTTCCTCTATCCGCTCTGATGGGTTTCAGGTTTGGTTCGGGACTGCCAATGCAGGTGTACATCGTTTTATCAAACCTGTCAATACGTGGGTGCATTACACTAAAGCAGACGGGTTGGCGAGTAATAATGTAAGTTGGATTACAACACAAGGCAACGATGTTTGGTTTGCAAGTAAAGAAGATGGTGTGAGCCGCTTTGATAAGGTTACTGGTGAATGGACGATCTACAAACAGGCGGATTTTCTGGCGGATAACGATGTCCGGGATATAGCCCGTGATGCTGACGGAAACCTCTGGATAGCCACAGTTGCTGGGGTTTCTGTTTACACACCACAAACGCGTAGTTGGGAGGTTATCTCCAAAGAAGATGGACTGCCAACTCCTTACGTCATGTCAGTAGATATAACCTCACAATCGTCTGAATCTGAACTGAGCAAATTAAGCAAAATCTCAAAGGGACAGATATGGATCGGCACAGCACGAGGACTCGGTTCATGCACACACCTTGGTGGGCAGTGGACATTTCACCGTCCCTCTCAAGGGGAAGCTTTTGTGACGGTTGTTGCCACAGGCAAGGGTTCGGACAATCCTAATGATGCAGCACAAATTTGGCTTGGAACGAATTTAGGTCCCGCAATGTATGACTTGAACGCTAAAGAATGGACACAACTTACGTTACCAAACTCACCTGAAAATCCACTTATTTTTTCTGTTTTTGTTCAGGATGGAAATGTCTGGTTCGGCGGTGTAGAGGGTATTTGGCGATATTCAATTGCGGAGAAACAGATGTATCAGGTTACTGAAGGGCTTAAAAACGTTTACGTTAACGTGCTACTTGCGGTAGAGAATACGCTTTGGGCAGGGACACAAGGAGGTCTCGCAAAATACGACAGTACACAGCATCAATGGATACCTGTTCCTTTAGGTTCAAAGACAAAAGAACAATCGCCGTCTCCGAGTATTACAGCGCTCACTTATCAAGAAGGTGTGCTTTGGATCGGTACACCGCAGGGATTGGGAAGTTACACGATTGCAACAGAAAAGTGGAATTCCCTCGGAAATTCTTACAATATTCGCGACATTGTGTGTGATGAAGATAGCAGACTTTGGTTAGCAACCTCTACCGGTCTCATTGAACATCACCTCCAGAATGGTAAAGTGGTGGTGCATCTATCCCGTCCGGTGCGGGAACCCTTACTTGAAACGAGGATTTCACACATCAAATTCGATGGGGATTACATCTGGTTTTCTAACTGGAAGTCTTCGCGGAATGGTGGAATTTTACGGTTTCACCGTCCAACCAAGACTTGGCAGCGCTTCACACGATTGGATATTTTTAAGTCTACTCAGAAAAAAACGATGACAGTGTTGCGTTGGACTTATGTAGATAAAAACGCTGTTTGGTTCACAACAGACTACGGTGTTCTTCGCTACGATAAATCAAAGGATACATGGCAACATTTTACAATGAAAGATGGGCTTTCTGTTGACGATCTGGACAAGATTGCTGTCAGTGAAAAGAGTGTCTGGGTAGTTCCGATGATGGGTATGGAGTTGAACCGTTACGATAAAGCATCTGGCACGTGGGAGGTTATCACGCAACCTGAAAGGAGAGAACATAGGGAAAGCTTAAGAGGATTTGCTGTTGATGGACCGGAGGTATGGTTCGGTTCAGGGGATGCACTCACGCGTTACAATGATGAGACTAAGGCGTGGAAGGAATATAGACCGAGAGATGGTTTAGCAGGTAGGGGTGCCGAATGGATTACAATAGACAAGGATTTCGTCTGGGTTGCGCGATCCGAATGGGATAGAGGTAGCAACCGTCCTTTGTCACGATACGACAAAAAGACAAAAAAATGGGCAACGTTTTCTACCAATGACATGCTTGCTGCAAAAACCATTAAGCGTATCATCGCAACAGAAAACGATGTTTGGATACAGTACAGACCTTGGGATAACGCAGTCACTCGATACGATAGACGCAACAAGGAGTGGACCACAATTACATCTGATCGTGGTACTCTTGAACTTGCCGCTGACAAAGACTATCTTTGGTTAGCCGCGCCCAATGATGGACTTCGGCGCTTTCATTTCGCTTCCGGGACTTGGACAACGTTTAAAAACATCAAAGGGCTACTACATAACCATGTTGGTGAATACGCACTTGCTGTTGATGACAACTATGTATGGGTAGGCACAATCCGTGGACTTTCCCGTTATGACAAACAGAAGGAATCCTGGATGCCTCTCGCACCTCTGCCGACCCTTTCGGGACGTACCGTCCGCACGGTGGATACGGATGAACGTTTCGTGTGGATTGGCACTGACAGGGGGTTGTCTCGATATGATAAGAATTTAGGCACGTGGAAAAACTATAGACAGACGGGCGGCTCCGAGGAAATAGCAACGCACAACGGGCACTGGCACCGACATCGTCCTAAATCACGAGGGATGCTCTCCGATAACGCGGTCAGTTCCATTGTTGTTGATGAGCAATATGTGTGGGTTGGCACGCGCGACGGTGCGAACCGATTTGATAAGATCGCGCTGCGTTGGGACCAATACAAAACTGAACATGGATTACCTGCTAACAGTGTTACATCTGTCAGCACTGATGGCAACAACATCTGGGTTGGTACACATTCTGGGATAGGAAAGTATCCGAGAACCGCAGACGACCTCAATGCTTGGATTGCTTATACTTCTGGTTCAGAAATTCAACCTTCTGCCGTGTCTAAGGAATTCGCAGAGTCTTTAGTTACCGATGAAATATGGTGTATCACGGCAAGCAAAAAACATGTCTGGGTTGGCACACGCCGAGGCGTAAGTAAATACGATATTGGTAGGGACATCTGGAAGACAATCACTGCGGAGGATGGTCTCGCGAGTGATGAAGTGAGTTGTATCGCCGTTGATGGAGAACGTATCTGGTTTGGCAGTGATCTCGGTGTAACGTTTTACAATGAAAGAACAGAAGAGTGGCGCGCCTATACTACTAAGGACGGTCTCGCAAGTGACAAGATCACGACTATCGGTGTTGATGGTACTGATGTATGGATCGGCACTTACAACGCTGGGATCAGTCGGTACGACCAACTAAAAAATAACTGGACAACTTATACAAGGGAAGATGGATTAGCACATAACGGAATACTTTCTATGGCTATCGGCAGCACGTACGTCTGGTTTGGTACCTATCGCGGATTGAGCCGTTTTGATAAACGCACAGGTATCTGGACAACCTTTACAGAGGCTTACGGACCAGAAGATATTTTGAGATAGTCATTCGTGCCAGCCAATTTAGTGTATTATATCTCTTGTGGGAGAGGGCTTTGTAAGTCCGATTTATACTGCCTGCGTTTGTAGTCGCGCAATTCATTGCGCCTCTTACATTCTGTAGGAGCGACCTCCTGGTCGCGACCAGGAGGTCGCTCCTACAGAAGAAATGTGATTTGAAACCTTACTTTCTAATGTTAACGGACATTATACCGCTAAGTTGACACTTATGGGTAAACACGGTGAAACCCAACAATTAACAGACTGAAAACCAATAGATAATAACAGACTGTGAAAACTAAATATGGACATCAAAACAGGCACCCGAAAATGTTTCCTCTGGTGCTTTTTTCTATTGCTATTAAACTGCTCTCTCGTGTTCCACGCTGAAGCAGAGGATGTGTACAGCCTATTCGGTAAATTGTTCTTGTCTGGACGCGTTGAATACGACTTTACCAACAGACGAAACTTCCTTGCAGACACAGAAGAAGAACGAGTCAGACAAGACAATTTTGATTTTGACCGCCTCTTTCGGCGCGGTTTTCATAGTGTCTTGGTGATTGAGGAAACTGCTGGCAGCGTCAAAAATATCCTGAGTCTCGGTGAAGTTCCCACAACTTTTACAAAGTTTACCTTTGATCAGATTGATCTAAATGGTGTGCGTTGGGAGGTGCGTTCTACCCACACCGATTGGACTATCCTAATGGTACCAGGCACACTTAATCGACTGAACGGTCAAGAAGGTCAAACAGAAGGGTCGGGCATCGGGTTACGCGAAGTAACAAAATTCGGTAAATCGCAGTTAGGACTCTCTTGGTATTTCCGCGAGATACCGGTATGGTCGGTAGACATGGAAACTAATTTCGCCAATTATGGATTGAAGGCAGAGTTAGCGGTAACACCAAAAAACGCATTGCAGAAAAACTTACGTTCACGTTTTGACGCAACGACAACCGTTTTTAAGGCGTTCCGAACGGTCGGAGATACGCTCTTTCAAGCGGAGGCGTTTCGCGTCGGTCCACGATTTGATGCCTCCCGCTCTGTCGGCGATAACGATGACCAAGATAGATACTCCGATAATACATTCCCTGACCCGCCATCCCTGATTATTCCCGGTGACTTGGATAAAAATAACAACGGGATTTTTGACTATGAGGACGATATTCTACTGTTTGATGTTGACGAGGATTTCCTTGATGAGACTGACCGAAACAACAACGGTATACGGGACGAAGAGGAAAACGATCAGGATCCGAATTACGAATTTGATGTCGGATTGGAAGGTGTGCGGCTTTTCATGAACCAGACGATGAGTCGTGAAAAAAGCGTTATTGATCTGTATCTTGGGCTCCAAGTCGAGAAAAACCTAAAATTTCGCAATATACCCACCTCCAGAAAAGCGTTCGCTAACATGGTTTACAAGAAAGAATTACCACGCGCTTCTTCGTTTGTTTTTGAAAACGAACTTAAACTTGTGAAGGACAACATTCCTGACGAAACATGGTATTATGCAGGATTTTTGGGCAGGCAAGAGGAAAGAATCTATCGGTCTCAATCCCAAACCCAAGAAATGGTGGAGGAAGGAGACCTGCAGTTTTTCTATGTTGACGGTGGGACTGAAGTCGAAAAACGCCGTCCAGACCCGCTGCTGATGCAGAACGACCTGATTAACACTGCCAAAATCACATGGGAATATCACGGTATAGACCGCATGGTCACCACAGTTCGTGCCAAGCTGCAATACGATATAGACTTTGATGGTGATAACGAACACTACGAAGTCGGCATTTTCAAAACTCTCTACCGACTACGACCTTCCAAGTCGCTGGAAATCAGCCCAATGTTCAAATACACTGTCCGTAACGGTTTTCGTATGGCAGAAGACCGACTTGAATACCTCAATCTACATGCCAGAATTGATGATAGAGACATCTCGCGTGAACTCCGATTACGCCAAATTGAACAAGCACATGTACGTGATATGACTCCTGCGCTTATTTTAAAAGTCGTGTACCAGTTCACGAAAACGATTAAACTCACTGGTGGAGGACAAATCCTGCAGTTCAATGATCTGCTCAAGGATGATAACGATTATGTCCGTCAGGCTCTATTGGCAGAAATGGAAAAGAGTTTTTTTGCTTATCGGAAGCAGCTTTTTCTACATATTGGGGCGCGATACATAGACCAACGCGCAATTGGAGATGTTAACGATCAGAACTTCATGGAGATTTTTGTGCGGGTCTTTGGGAAATTCTAATAAAAAATAAGCGAATTCTCCAAAAATTATATATTTTTTACAAATTTTCGTAAATTATCCATTTTTCCAAATTTTACTTGACACATATATATAGGGATAATACTATTAGATTGTATTTTGTGAAAAGGGTTTTGCCCAGTTCCAACGACTAAATTCAGTTTGTCAATCAAGAGGACAACGGCAACATCTCACCGTAATTTCTGCCGTTGCTGAACAAAAAAGGAGTCCAAAATGTATAACAAAATGCTGGTCATAGTTTTTGCCGTTATAGCAACCATTTTTATGTGTGCAAATATGGCGAAAGCGCAAGTGGTTACTAAAGGTTTGGTTAGTTACTGGACCTTTGATAAGGCTGATGTAGATGGCGATACTGTTGAAGACGTTTTTGGTAAACATAATGGCACCATGAAGGGAGACCCCAAAGTAGTTGAAGGTAAGATCGGTCAGGCACTGGAATTTGATGGTGATGATTATGTGGATTTTGGAGATCCAGAGAGTTTGAATATAGATCCGCCACTTACAGTTTCAATGTTTATAAATAACAAGGATGCGTCCGCCAGTTTTATATGGCAGGGCGGTGAAGCGGGTGGATCGACGAAAAACTATATTTACGTTCGAAATGATGGCGGTATGAACGTTGGTCAATGGCCACCTGGCGGCGGAGATTTGAATTCTCCCGGGGGGCTTCTTGGAACGCGGGGTACTTGGTATTACATCACTGCTGTTTTTGATGACAAATATCTTCTTTATGTTGATGGATCTTTAGAGAGCGAACTCAAATCAGAAGTTTATTCAGGTCCGACCCCTACAGCTTGGTTACTTGGAACAAGGCTATTCCCTGCTAATGCTGCTTATTACTTCATAGGCCTCGTTGATGAACTCGGTGTTTATGATCGAGCACTAAGCGAAGACGAAATCAACCAGAACATGAATGCAGGAGGATGGGCAGACGTAAAACCTGCTAATAAGCTCGCTCTCACTTGGGGAGATCTAAAAGCTTCAAGATAACCTAATGCTTCGTCAAGTGTTAATTGATGGGTCCTGAAAGTAGTCGGGAATCGGAGTTCCCTCCTACCATAAGCAGCCCATCGGTAGGAGCGATCTCCGATTCCCGACCGTTATTGTAATAGCGATTGGAAAAGCAGAATAGTCGGGAATCGGAGTTCCCTCCTACCATAAGCAGCCCATCGGTAGGAGCGATCTCCGAATCGCGACCGTTATTGTAATAGCGATTGGAAAAGCAGAATAGTCGGGAATCGGAGTTCCCTCCTACATTTTGGTTTCGCTGTCTTTTATCCAACCTAAAATTCTTATTCAAACTTACGTCAATAAAAATAAGCGAATTCCCAAAATTATACATTTTACAAATTTTCGTAAAAATAACGAACTTTTTCTATTTTAACTTGACAAACATATCTACAGGATGTATAATACTATTACTCCGTATTTAGAAATAGTATTTCAATATAGTTTTCAAATACTTAATTGAAAACATTCGCGTTGATGGTTTGTATCATAGTTAAGAAATCTACCCATAGCCTCCAGATGAGGATAGAATCAAATGAAAAACAATAGATTACACCATTTAGAACTTGAGGTAATGAAAGTGGTGTGGAAACTGACGCGTGCTACAGTCAATGATGTCCTTGATAACATTGACCGAAAACTTGCATATACCACTGTTGCCACCACTATGAAAAGTCTTGAAAAGAAAGGTTTTTTGTCGCATCAAGTTGATGGTCGAACATTTGTTTACCAGCCGTTAGTTAGAGAAACGGAGATAACACATTCCATGCTCAACGATTTGCTGGAACGTCTCTTTGACAATTCGGCAGAAAAATTGGTGAACACACTACTTGAAGTTCGACAAACGACTCCCACAGAACTCAACCGTTTACAAAAACTTATTAATGACTACCAACCGGAAGCAGAGTAAATATCCGAAAATACAACAACTCGAAGGAGAAACCGATGACTAAGCAAATCCTACTTACATTACTTAACTGTTCATGGCAATGGGGGCTATTAGGCGGTTTGACATGGCTTATCACAAGACGTTTCCGTCGTGTCAACAGTACTACACATCTACTTTGGCTACTGTTTCTACTTAGTTTACCGATTCTATTCGCTTTAAATCAATTTGTGCCAGCACTCTCAATCGGTGGTACGGCACCCGAACTAACAGAGATACAGCCTATAAAAGTATCAGGTTTAGCTGCTCATACTGCAGACCTACCAGAGATCACGACAACTGAAAGCAACAGGCAATCCCAGGGACAAACGGTCACAGGAAGCAAGTTTTTCTCTAATTGGACTACCACCAATCTGATACTCTGTATTTGGGGAATTGGGACACTTGCTATGCTGATCCGAGTTGCTTTTGGTTTATATCGAATCCATCGATTCCGCTGTACTGCGACAGTGGCTGATGATTCATATCAAGCAATCTGCAAACGTTTGGCTCAGAAGCTCAACATAAATCGTCCGGTCACCGTTTGCTTTTCAGATAGGGTCGTATCGCCTATCTCATTTGGTTGGTTATCACCCCACATTTTAATTCCAAGAAAGTTAAATTTAGAGCAGTTTGAATTGGTAGCCGCTCACGAATTAGCACACGTCCAACGCCTGGATTGGTTGACAAATCTCTTTTCACATGTGGTTGGTGCTATTTTCTTTTTTCATCCGATTTACCATTTTCTCAACCGAAAACTTGTCCGCTTACGGGAGCAGATCTGTGATGACTGGGTTATCCAATTGACGGGCGCGAGGAAAAAGTACGCACAATGTTTGTTGGATCTGGTTCGTCATGAAAATCGTGCAATTCCGCTTGCGTTGACACTAAATCAACCCTCACAGTTGGAGTCTCGGATTGATTCCATCTTAAAACACAATAGGGGATTTGACCTGAAACCGAAGCGGCGTTTGCTAATGCTGGCAGCATCATTACTCATAATCTGTCTTCCTTTACTATCAACTGCACAACTCGTGCCATTGAGAACTGTCCAACTTTCACTTTTTGCTCAGACATCTGAGGAGTCAGAAAAAGCGGATGAAAAAGTTGAAAAGAAACGTGGCGAGCAAAAAAAGATGATGGAAATGAAGGACCAGAAGGAATATAAAGAAGGTAAATCAATTGAAGTTCTGGATCCATCGAAATTTTATAAAGCGGAAGAAAATAAGGTATACTCTGGGCCGCAGCCCGGTGAGAAACTTCCACCCCTAATGGTTACCAATCTATATGATGAAAATGATGGTAAGACTTTTGATATTACCGCAGAAACAGAAGGTAAACCACTCATACTTTTCTTGCAAGATAATAACGTGGCAAATATAAAAGGAATGGGGCACAATATAGAGATGCTTTCAAAAGTCGATTCTTTCCAGAGAAAACAAACCAATGCAAGCAATACTCAAATCTACAATCAAGGACTACAAATAGGTATCGTTTTCCTTTTAGATGATGCTAACAAACTACCTGACTGGTCAGATGAGTTTTTAAAAGAACTGGAAACCAGAAACGTTAAGGTATGTGTTTCACCTGAGGGACGCGAAGGACCGGGCAGTTATGGACTGAATCGTAATGTAGCACAGACCATACTGATCGCTAAAGCAGGAAAAGTGCTGCACAACTTCGCTTTTACACAACCTGCGTTTTATGCGGATCCACATGTGCTGGGTGCAGTTGCACACGCAATTGAAGTAGAACCTGCAGCGTTGGAGAAATGGCTGAATCAAGAGATGGTGAAAAAGTCCAAAGAGGACGTAAAACGCTATGAGAGAAAAGTTGCGGAACTTAACACAAAGTTAGTCGTCCTAAAGTTCGAGAAACTTCGCGCAGATCTCAAGAATGGGATGGTTTCAAAAGAGGAGGCAGCGGAACAACTCAAGAAACTGGGCATTACTTGGGAAGAAGGCGAGAAACTTCTCAAGAAAGAACAGGACGGTGCTAAGGCGATGGTCAGAAAACAGCAATATGATAATCGCCGTCAAGTGAGAATAGCGGACCCAGAAGATTTCAGTAAGACCAAAGAAAAACAGATATTCTCCGGACCGCAAGCCGGTGAGAAACTTCCACCATTGAAGGCAACCGGTATACGCGGCGCAGCAAAAGGTAAGACATTCGATTTTATTGCCAAAGCTGGTGGACAACCGCTCGTGCTTCTGTTGCAAGACGAAAGTGGTGTAGGTTTGCGTGGATTGTATGATATTTCCCGTATGGTTGAAAAAATCGCAGGTGAATCCAAACAAGAACTACAGATGAGCGTTGTATTTCTCAGCGATGATCCCGCTGCGTTGAAACAAATCATACGGCATGTGCCAGAGAACGTTTTAGTCGGTATTTCTCCGGATGGCCGGGAGGGACCAGGGAGTTATGGGTTAAATAGAAATGTTTCACAGACAGTTATTATCGCTAAAGCAGGAAAAGTGCTGCACAACTTCGCTTTTACACAACCTTTGCTCTTTGCTGATTCACATGTTCTCGGTGGCATTGTGTATGCAATCGGCGAAAAACCGGAAACAGTAGCAAAATGGCTGAACGAAGCCCCTGCTGAAGGTGAACGGATGCAGCGCGATAGAGAAAGAATGGAACGCGAGGGTGAACGCGATAGGGACCGAGATCCTTCCCCAGAAGAACGCATCAGGCGTGATGGAAACCAGAAGGTAAGTCCAGAAGGTAGACGAATGGAGCGAGAGGGTGGACAGGAAAGAGAGCGGACCCCGTCGCCGGAAGCACTCGTCAAGCGGTTTGACAAAGATGGTGATGGCAAATTGAATCGAGAAGAAAGTATGGCAGCCCGCCGTGCTTTAGCAAATCGGGAGAACCAAAACCGAAATCGCAGAGGTGACGTTGAAGTTAAAAACCCCGCTGAGTTTAAAAAGGTTCAGGAAAAAGTGATTTTCTCTGGACCGCAATCCGGTGAAAAACTTCCGCCTCTGAAGGCTACGACTATCAACGGTGAAGTTAAGGGTAAAACGATTGATTTCATCGCCAAAGCGGATGGACAACCACTCGTTCTTTTCTTGCAAGACGAAACGCCACTCGGTTTACGCGGGTTAGTAGGTTTTACTCGTGTGCTGGCTCAGATTGCCAATAGATCTAAAAAGCAATTCCATATACATGTTGTATTTTTGGGTGATTCGCCAGATACTTTAGCCAAACAAGCAAGCAGGATTGTCCCGCATGTTTCAAGCAATGTTTTACTCGGTATTTCTTCGGACGGTCGTGAAGGACCTGGCAGTTACGGTTTGAATCGTAATGTGGCACAGACGATTCTCATCGTAAAAGATGGAAAAGTGCTTCATAACTTTGCTTTGACGCAGCCGATGCTCTCTCCGGATCCGTATGTCCTTGGTGCCGTTGGCGAATTAATTGGAGAAAAACCTGCTACACTTGTAAAATGGTTAAACCGAAGAACTCATACTATTGAAATTAAAAACCCTACCGAGACTGAAAAAACAGGTAAAATACTCCTAAACGATAGGGAGGTACAGATTGACGAACTGCCGTCTCTCCTTCTCAATTTACCTGAAGAACAAAAAGCTCTACTTATTATCGAATCAGGAGAAAATGTGCCGCGTGAGCAGCTTGTCAAGCTACTGAATATTACAAAGAAGGCAGGAATTAAAGAATATATTTTTCCAAGAATTGAAAGAATTGAAAAAATCTTAGATTTAAGATTTAAATCAGAGTAGTCAGCCTAAAGATTAGTGTAACCTTGTAGTGCGTATCAACATATTATTGTAGGTCGCGATTCGGAGATCGCTCCTACAGATAGACTGCTTATGGTAGGAGGGAACTCCGATTCCCGACCCATTCAAATTCATCAATTAGCACTTGACTAAGCAGTAGGTCGAATTACGCAAGTTTTACCAAACCTACAAGGGGTAATACTACATTAGAACTATGCAGACATTAAATGAGGGAAACGAATGAACGTTACAAAACGATGCGATGGCATGAGCCGCCGCGATTTCTTACGTGTTGGTGGATTGGCAGCACTTGGATTAGGGTTAGGCGACTTTTTCCACTTGCAACGCGCCTTTGCTAACAACAGTCCAATCACAGCAAAAGCAAAATCATGCATCCTGATATGGTTAGACGGTGGCCCCAGCCATCTGGAAACATTTGATCCAAAGCCAGACGCGCCACAAGAGGTTCGCGGACCTCTGAACACTATTACCACGAATATCACAGGCGTGCGTGTCAGTGAATGTTTGGAACGGACAGCAAGTATTATGGACAAAATTGCCGTCATTCGCTCAATGACTTCACCGCTTGGTGAACACAACCTCGGCACGCAATACCTTATGACTGGATACAAACCTACGCCTGCGTTGGAATATCCGACTTTTGGGGCAACGGTCGCCTATATCAGGTCTCAAAATAGTCATAACACTTCTGGAGATGCCCTGTCAGCTTTACCTCCCAACATTGCCGTTCCGAATTTCACTGGTCAGGTGTCGGGAAACGGATATTTGCCGAATGCTACACGTCCGTTTTCTGTTGGAGGTAATCCTAATAAGGAGGACTCTAAGGGTAGTAATGGCGGCTTTAAGGTTCGTGATCTTGATTTTTATCAAGGCATTGATATTGATCGTCTTTCACGACGAAGACAATTTGTCAACGCACTCAACGAATTCAGTAGTGCCAAAGACGCTGGTGCATCAACAGTTTCGGATCCAGAATTGGAACGTGCCTACAATCTGATAACATCGCCCGAAGCTAAAGCGGCATTCTCACTTTCCGAGGAGCCTCAAGAGGTGCGTCAGCGATATGGCATAGGTGGCGTGAACGGAATTGGACTGAGTTGTTTATTGGCACGAAGGCTTGTTGAGCGCGGTGTGCCATTCGTGACAGTCAACCATACGGGATGGGATACGCATCAAGATATTTTCAAACTCAAGGAACGTTATCCGACTGATAGGAATGCACATCTACCCTCCCTTGATCGAGCACTCAGCGCGCTAATCCAAGACCTTACTGACCGACGTATGTTGAACGAGACGCTTGTGGTGGTTATGGGTGAGTTTGGTCGCACACCGAAAATTAACTCACAAGGGGGACGCGATCATTGGCCCAACGTGTTCAGTGTGATGTTGGCTGGTGGTGGTGTGCAAGGCGGGCAAATTGTCGGCAGTAGCGATGCGCTCGGTGAGTTTCCAAAGGAACGTCCTGTTACCCCTTCTGATCTGGCAGCGACAATCTATACACTCCTCGGTATTGACCCCAGTTTGGAGCTGCATACCAATGACGGTCGCCCAGTACGCGTTGCACCTGATGGGGCAAAAGTCGTTTCAGAATTAATTGCTTAACCGAAAGAGGGATAATCGTATTGCTCTAACGAGAAGCACTGTCTTATCATTAATTGAAACTACTGCTTTGTCAACATATTATTGTAGGTCGCGATTCGGAGATCGCTTCTACAGATAGACTGCTTATGGTAGGAGGAAACTCCGATTCCCGACCCTTTCAAATTCATCAATTAGCACTTGACTAAACGTTACACAGAGAGATTTATGAAACACATATACACAATAATTCTAACTTTTATATTTCTCGGTATGTCTATTTTCTCCTATGCACAAGACGAGATGAAAGAGGATTATTGGAATCAGTTCCGTGGTCCGAATGGAGATGGCAAGGCAACTTCCACTGACCTTCCAATAGAATTTCACGAAACAAAGAACGTTCGTTGGAAAACACCAATTCACGATAAAGGGTATTCATCGCCAGTAGTTTGGGGAAATCAGATTTGGGTAACAACCGCGCGTGAAGATGGAAGCGAACTTTTTGCTGTCTGTGTGGATTTAGAGAGTGGCGACATCTTACATGATATAAAAGTGTTTGAAGTAGTAGAACCGCAACTTGAACATGCTGGTCTCAACAGTCATGCTTCACCTACCCCTATTGTAGAGGATGGACGCATCTATGTTCACTACGGCACTTGTGGCACCGCTTGTTTGGATACGAAAACTGGTGATAAACTTTGGGAACGCCGAAATCTCAACTGTGATCATCGGGTGCGTCCTGCCTCTTCCCCTATTATTGATGGAGATACACTGTTCCTAACATTCGATGGTGTTGATGTGCAGTTTATTGCAGCACTTAATAAAAGGACAGGTGATACCTTGTGGTTGGAACATCGACAGGTTGACTCAAATTTTGAGAATGTTCTCAAAGCCAAAGGTGTTACCGATATAGAAAAAACGAAAAAGGAAAAACCGAACGATAACAGAAAATCTTACGCAACACCAACAATCATCACATATCAGGGTAGGAAGCAATTGATTAGTCCTGCTGCAGAAGTTACAATCTCATACAACCCAACAACAGGTGATGAACTCTGGCGCGTCCGACATGAAGGTTGGGGTTGGAACGTGGCATGCCGACCAATTTTTGCCCACAATCTTGTATATTTTACAACAGGCATAGAAAAGCTGTTATTCGCTGTTGATCCCTCTGGTACGGGTGATGTTACCGATACACACATTGTTTGGAGTATCCGCAGAGGTGCGCCTGAAATTCCATCGCCACTGATTGTGGAAAACTTGGTGTTTATGGTCAACGAGGGTGGTGTGGTTTCTTGTGTGGAAGCGAAGAACGGGAATCCTATATGGAAAGGACGCATCGGCGGAAAACATTGGGCATCACCGTTGTATGCGGGTGGAAACATCTATTTTTTCAGTATGGAAGGTAGGGTGTCGGTCATTACTGCGGGGCGAGAGTTCAAGTTGCTTGCACGGAATGAATTTGACGGGGAATTTATTGCATCTGGTGCTGTCGCAGGAAATATGCTGATTCTGCGCTCCGAGACGCATCTATATTGTATTGAAGAGACAACACCATAGCCGTCAATTTTGTGGAACTCCGATCTCGATATAGAATGTTTCAACTTTGTAGGAGGGAATACCGATTCCCGACTAAAACATGTCGCGATTCGGAGATCGCTCCTACAGAAACGTTGTGTATTGTAGGAGGGAATACCGATTCCCGACTGCTTGTCACAACTCACAATTTGAAAGTGAACAACAATAGAATCCAGGAATAAAAATGAAAACAACCCGGTTAATTCTCATAACATTAGCAGCTGCGCTTTTCTTGTGTGGTAATATATACCAAAGGACATCCTTTGCAAACAGCGATCAGACTAACTTTGCTGCACCAAAACAAAACATCTCAAAATCGTCCGACCGTGTTGACTTTGAAAATGATTTGATACCGATTTTTACCAAGTTTGGGTGTAATGCGGGCGCATGCCACGGTTCAGCCGCCGGCAGAGGTGAGTTCAAGTTGTCGTTGTTTGGTGGCAATCCACAAGCGGACTATAAGGCGATTGTCCGACAACTTGCTGGACGGCGTATTAATCTGATGCACCGAGAGAAAAGTCTTGTTATCCTGAAACCGACAGCACAAACCAGTCATGGCGGCGGTCATGTGTTAGACGAAAATGGAGAAGGCGCGCAATTACTTCGCAATTGGATCCAACAAGGCGCACGTTTTGAAACGCTCCGTCAGTTGGAACGTGTTGAAATATCACCACAAAAACAGGTGATAGCGAGCCTTGAGACACCCATTCAACTCAAAGCAAAAGCACATTTTTCTGATTCCACAACGGAAGATGTAACACGATGGACTGTTTTTATTCCAGAGGACATCGCAGCGATTGAAATTGACACAACCACTGCTATGGCAAAATTGCATCGCCGTGGTCGGCATATCATACTTGCACGTTATCTCACTGAGGTAGTCCCTATTGAAATAATTGCCCCGTTAAACGATGCCCCTATACAAAATACCCAAAAAAGTGGTGAAACACATACGCCTTTAGAATCAACTGATATGGGGATTGACGCAGAAATTCTCAAACTGCTTTCAACGCTGCGATTACCTGTGTCACCAGCTGCCGATGATGGCACTTTCTTGCGGCGGGTGACGCTTGATCTCACTGGACGTCTCCCAACGCCAGACGCAGTAACCACTTTTCTGGCAGATTCAAGGACAAATAAACGGGAAACGTTAGTTGATGCATTGCTTCAGTCAGATGAATTTAACGAGTACTGGACACTGCAGTTAGCGAAGTTGCTGCGAATTGGCGGAAAGGAGAGAAACACACAAGGCGCGCTTGTCTACCATCAATGGCTATCCGAACAAATTCGCGGCGGTGTTGGATATGACCAGATGGCACGTTCTGTTATTTTGGCAACAGGTGATTCCCATGAAGTCGGACCGGCGAATTTTTACCGCACTGTTGATGGACCGCGTGAACAAGCCGAATTTATGAGTGAACTTTTTATGGGAGCACGGCTGCGATGTGCTAATTGTCATAACCACCCGCTTGATAAATGGACACAAGACGACTATCACGGATTAGCAGCAATCTTTGCCAAAATGGAAACGGAACAGATCGTCAGGGTAAAACCTTCTGGTGAGGTTATCCATCCTGCCACACGCGAAAAAGCAGTGCCACGGATCCCCGGCGATCAGTTTTTACCTGCCGATGTTGCTGATGGTCGAATTGAACTTGTTGACTGGCTAACAGATTCAGACAATCCATATTTCGCTAAGGTGATTGTCAATCGGCTATGGAAGGCGATGATGGGGCGCGGGTTAGTCGAACCTGTTGACGATTTTCGCTCTACTAATCCGGCTACGCATCCTGAATTATTGACAACGTTAGCAGATGATTTTGTAGAACACGGTTACGACCTGCGGCGGACGCTCAGACGCATCGCGCTCAGTGAGGCTTACGCTCGCAGTTCAAACGCGTTTCCTGAAAATAAGTCAGATGATCGTTTCTATTCTCATGCGCTACAGAAACCGCTTGCGCCAGAGGTGTTAGCTGATGCTATTTCAGATGTGATCGGTGTGCCTGATGCTTACGGTAATGAACCGGAAGGCACTCGTGCTGTCTCCTTATTCAATCCAAATACCGAATCCGATGCGCTGGATATTCTCGGCAGATGTTCACGTGAAGTTTCATGTGAGACTTCTATTGCAGCAACGGATGGACTGCAACGCAAATTGCATCTGTTCAACGGTGCCCTTCTCAACGCACGTATCGGTGTTGATGGTAGTCGCCTTAATAAACTGATGTCGACTGGCAAATCACCGATGGAGATTGTTACTGAATTTTATCTCACAGCGTTAAGTCGGCAGCCAACCGATACTGAGCAAAAATTTTGGAAACAGCACATTGATGTCAACGCATCCTCCAATTCCCAACGAACAGTCCTTGAGGATATGGTATGGAGTCTGTTAACGTGTAATGAATTTGTGAACAATCATTAAGAAGTTGTGAGAAATCGTTAAGGAGAGTAGTATGAACCTTGAGAAACTTCTAAATTTAGCAGTTATTAGTTTAATATTTATCCTGATTTTTACAGCCCCCGCTATCTTCGCAGATTCCAAAACTGAAGTTGATTTTGAGAAACAGATTTTGCCCATCCTCCAGAATAGTTGCTTCAATTGCCACAGTGCGCCAAAGACAGATACCGATGGAAACGTAACGAAACCGAAAGGTGATGTCCAACTGGACAGCGTAAAAGGTATTGAGGCGAGCAGACATGGAGAGGTTATTATCGCTGGTGAACCGGATGATTCCCTTCTCTATCAACGTATAACCTTGCCCGAAGGTGAAACAGGCATCATGCCACCAGCGGAGGAAGATGACCCTTTGACGGAGCAGCAAACCGAGCTTATCCGAAAGTGGATTGAGCAGGGGGCAAACTACGGTAATTGGAAAGGAAATCAATCGCAGTACATGCAACCAAATGCTAAAAGCAATTCTCATCAACCTACCGTCATGCCACCGATTACATCTCTTGTGTTTTCACCTGACGGAAAATCTGTTATTGCATGTTCACAAGCGGGTTTGCAGGTTTATGATTGGCCAACACTTAACCTACAACGTATGATTAAGGTGAAGGCACATAACATTCATGATCTCGCGTTTTCACCTGATGGGGATCGGTTAGCAGTTGGTGGCGGAAATCCAGCAGCTGAAGGCACTATAGAGATTCTTTCGTGGCCTGAAGGCAAGTCCCTCCGTGTTCTTAAAAAGCATCACGATTCGGTCACGGCAGTGGCGTGGCGAGATAAGTCATCGCTTGCATCAGCAAGCTTAGATAAACACATTATTCTTTGGGATCTACGGACTGAAACACCGCTACGACAATTGAAAGGTCATTCAAAGGGTGTCTCATCCCTCTGTTTCCTGAATGATAAGGAGATACTCGTAAGCACGGGAATAGATCAGAGTGTGCGCGTTTGGGATTTGAATTCTGGTGAGTTGATTCGCAGTATGAACAATCATACGCTGTCAGTGCATGACCTCGCGCTCCGTCCAGTTGATGGAGGACTTCCGATGATTGCGTCCGCAGGTGATGATCGTACCGTACGGTTTTGGCAGCCAACTATCGGACGAATGGTCAAGTTCGCGCGACTCAACATTGCCCCTTTGGACATCGAATGGTTAAAGGATGGATCAAGAGTTGTTGCGTCCTGTGTCGATGGAAGTATCCGTATTATTGATGTAGATTCGGTAGAAATCACTGATACGATTCTTGCATTAGATGGTTGGGCATATTCTCTCATAATTCATCCTACGGATGGTAGTATCGCAATCGGAGGGGCGAATGGTCAAGTTCTGCGGATTATACCAAAATAACCGAAGTGGTGTTTTACTATGGTAACGACTTGTGCCAGTTAACTTTTTGTTTTTGATGTTTTCACAGATATTAGGTTTTGTCTTATACACATATCGTCCCTACGGGACTAAAGAGGCATTTTTGACATTTTTCTATAAACATATCGTCCCTACGGGACTAAAGAGCATATCCATCAATGAGGAAAACTTGCTGAATATTCCGCTTATGTGAAACAATGTTGTACAAAAAGTTATTTAGCACAAGTCGTTATGGTAGAGATTAGAATTAACGCTACATCCCTGAACTGTCCGAGGGAACTCCGATTCCCGACTGTTCCTACAGTTCGGTCGCGATTCGGAGATCGCTCCTACAGAGGAAATGTAGAATTATTCTATAATCCACTATAATTTGATGACAATGACTCAACGCATTTTAGTAACCTGCCTTCAATGTATGACGTGTTAAGTATACGATAAAGCTTAGAATAATGTCTGTTGAATATATATAGCTCAATTCAAGAGTTCGTATAGCCTGTGAGAATCAGAGGTTTAACAAGAACTTCAGCTTTATTGAAATTACGTCATACTTAAGGAGAATTATCAATGCAAAAGTACCGATGGTTAGTTATTATCCCTTTAATTGGCTGCATAATTTCCTTTGCCAGTTGCAATAAAACGCAGCAAATGAAGACATTGGCTGTAACAACGGATTTGGAACCGTCAGAAATAGTGCAGTTGGAATCACCAGCAGATGTTTTGATTTATAAAGGTATAACCTTGTGGATAAGACCGGAACATGCAAACATTGAAGCTGAATTAACGAAAAAACTTTTGGAAGCTAAAGGAATTCAAGTGATGATTACAGGAAGTGAGGAATTCGTCAGAGACTGGATGCTTCAAACAACAGGAAATGGGGCCGTGAATGTCTGCATCCTTTACGGTATTTTACCTGCCACGATCTATCCATCGGGAAATGCCCAACCTGATGGTTCTATCGCCGAAAACTGGCTTGAAACAACAGATGGTGATACAATTTTGAATCATGCGGATTATTTTGGTTATAACAGTTCAGAAGGTAAAGCCAACGAACGCGGTGCTATGCAAAACCTAATGGACCTCCCCGATATTGAGATAGATGTCTATGAACATAACGTAGGGATGGTTGTTACAGCAGAAGGTAAAACATTAACGCCGAGTTTGGGCAATTTTGGATCAGACAGACCCTTTCCTTTAGATCAGCTTGAAGCTGAATGGTTTGCTGAAAAGGTTTTGGCGAGTGATACGCAGGCAACCTTGGCAGATCCCATCATTGTTCGAGACGGGGACCGTGGCAGATTGGCGATTGTTTTTCATACCCTGTATAAAAATGATCCGAAAGGCGAAGTCGCTGCTGAGATAATCAGCTATCTTTTAGCCAAATAGTATTAAAGTGAAAGGAACTACAATGCAAAAATACGGATGGCTGGTTTTTATCCTCCTAATTAGTTGTCTTATTTGTTTTGCGAGTTGCACAAAAACGCAGAAAAAGTCGATACCTACTGCGTCTGGTGTATCGGATTCTAAACCGATGGATGTCCTGATTTATACTGGTAGTGCTTCATGGATAACATTGGAAATTGCAAGACTTGAGGCGAAAACGGCAAAAGGACATTTAGAATCCAAGGGAATTCGAATAGCGATTACAGAAAGTGATGAAACACTTAAGAACTGGATGGTGGAGACAACAGGAAACGGTGCTGTGAATGTCTGCATCCTTTATGGCGTTTTACCCTCAACAATCTATGCCCCAGGAAATACCGAACCCGACGGATCAATCGCTGAAAACTGGATTGAAACAACAGATGGTGATACGATTTTGAATCAGGGAGATTATTTGGGGTATTACAGTTCAGACGATACACCCAACTATAAGGCACCTCTGCAAAACCTTATGGATCTTCCTGATATTGATATTAATGTTGAGCATTTTGAGAACCTATTTATGGATGTCACTGAGAGCGGCAGAACATTAACCCCAAGTTTAGCCAATTTTGAATCGGACAGACCCTTTCCTTTGGAACAACTCGGATCTAAATGGTATGCTGAAAAGATTTTTGCGAGTAATACCGGGGATGTTGAAGGAACTTTGGCAGATCCCATAATTCTTAGAGATGGAGATCGAGGTAGACTCGCGATGGTCCACCAAACACATCATGGGGATAATCCGAAAGGGGCAGTTGCGGCAGAGATAATTATCAACTATTTATTAGCTGAATAGGTTTGAACATAATACCATCCTAACTACTTTTCTTGCAGGATAAACTATAACCTTCATTTAATACGATTCTAATCCTGTTTATATTCCAAGCAAGACAAAACATCATATAGGTTTGATATTGAATAGTTTGGTTGTGCCTCTGCTATGCTTGGTATTGATACGTCAGATTTTCGGTCTATCAAAACGCTTGTCATGCCTGCTCGGTTCGCACCAATGATGTCATATTGAATAGAATCGCCGACAAACATAGCATCTTCAAACAAAACATCCGCACGTTCACAAGCCACTTTAAAGATTTCAAAATTCGGTTTTCTGATACCGATTTCACCGGAAATTGTTAAAGACTGAATACGTTCGGTTAGTCCTAAGTGTCGGACTTTAGAGAGTTGGCTGTCAGTATGTTCATCGTGTGCACCGTTTGTAATAATACCGACATGGTATGTGTGTAGGTCCTCAAGCACAGCAACATCTTCATAAAGACGTAAACTCGTGAGATACTGCGTACTGAGAAAGTCGTTAAGTTCTTCTGTAAATTTACTTAGGGACAGATTAAGTTTTCTGAATAAATACGAGAAACGTGTGTCTCTCACTTCTGACATAGAGCATTTTCCCGCGTCAAGTTGTTGAAAGAGATTCTGATGAACTTTTGCCCATGCCTTTGTAAGTGCCTCTTCCGAAACTCCCGGTTCATGCTTACGAAAAAGTTGAAATGTGTCTCGGACAGCGATACTCCATGCTGTATCGGAGTCACAAAGTGTATTATCAAGGTCAAAGAATACTGCTTTAATCATTAGACATTATAATGATTTAATTTGAATAAAGGTTTACTGAGTGTCTCGAACCTCTTGAGTTCCGTAGGAACGACATAGCAACTGCCAATGCGCTGCGAAAACATATCGTCCCTACGGGACTAAGAAGAGCATAGGGTAGTTCCTATAAACATATCGTCCCTACGGGACTAAATTATAGTAAAACCTATAATTAATGAGACACTTCTGTAGCGCAAACTGTCAGTTTGCGGACTAATATGCACAAACTAACAGTTTGTGCTACACCTACTGTTGTCCGTTATGTTTCCAAAACATATTTATCAAAGTGTCCCAATAATATCAAAGTTCACTATAGATTTTATTAAAGACCAATCACAACTCACAATTAAAACGTTATAATGTCTATTTTGCCATATCATGCCATTTCAACGATGATGCCTAAGTCTTTCGCTTCCGCCTGTGCAAGTACTACTGATGCGGCGACTGCATCTTGCACCGCCACGCCTACGGATTTAAAAAACGTAATTTCGCCATCTGACCGCCGTCCTTCTTTATCACCATTAACGATTTCCCCGATTTCAGCGTCAATTTGCGCATTTGGAATAATCAGGTCTCCCGCCTCCTCCAAACATGCCTCCCGCGAATCTACGATAATTCGGTTTGCGCGTCTTATTGTTGTCGTATCAACTTCCCGTTTTTCTGGTACAAACGTGCCAACAGCTGTGATGTGTGTACCCGGCTGCAGATCGTTTCCATCAAAAAGCGGTGTGGTAGATGTGGTTGCACAGATAACAATATCTGCATCCGCTACGACCTCTTGTGGCGTAGTGGCGAGATTGACTTTGGGGGAATCTGTCAATTCTGAAATTTCAGCAGCGAGTTGTTGAGCTGAGGCTTCTGTCCGACTGATGAGGTTGACGTGTGTGATGTTTCTAACTGCCATCACTGCTTGTAATTGTGCTCTTGCCTGTACGCCTGCTCCAAATAGTCCAACCGTCTTTGCGTTTTTCCGTGCAAGTAGGTCTGCTGCTAAACCTCCACCTGCGCCTGTTCGGATAGCGGTCAGACTGGCACCGTCCATGAATGCTTTTGGTGAACCTGTTTCTGGGTCAAGCACTAAGACTGTTGCAGTGATACGAGGTAAGTTGAGGTTTGGGTTGTCGTCATAAACCGAGACGACTTTAATCCCAAACTCGCTGCGCTCAGGCAGATAGGCAGGCATGATAAGCGTAATGCCTTTATCGGTGGAGATATGTTGTCGTGGTGGCATGACCGCCTTGTCTGCCGAGAGCTGACCGTAGGCGTGCCGCATCGCGTCAATTGCCTTGGGCATGGGTAAAGCTTCGCGGACATTGGAAGCAGAGAGGATCCGAATAGTCATATAATCATTCCACTTGCACAACCGCTTCACCTAACACATCCATATTAGGTATGATGCCCAAGCCGGGTTGCGTTGAAGCTGCCATTCTGCCATTGACTCGTTGCGGTGCGCCTTCCGCTGTGCTGACGGTGACATAGCTATTAAAATCGGTTGCTGTGAAAAGAAATTCTGTCGGTGTACTGTGTGCAAGATGGGCAATCGCTGCAGTTGTAATATCCCCGCCCCAACTGTCTTCAATCGTCATCGCAATGCCAAGTTCAACGCAAAGGTCTCTCGCAAGTTTCGCTTTGGTCAGTCCGCCGAATTTGCTAATCTTTATATTGACGACGTCCATAGCTCGGTCAGCATGTCCGCGTAACAACACATGAATGCTGTCAATTGTTTCATCAAGAACAAACGGATGATCTGTCCGTTCGCGAATGGCAAGGCATTCTTGGTATGAGAGGCAGGGTTGTTCAATATAGACATCCACATCGCTAACACCGCGCACAACGCGAGCGGCTTGGTGCATCAACCAACCTGTATTCGCATCGGCAATTAGCACATCCCCTGGATACATCAGTTCTGATACTGCATGGATACGTTCAATATCGGTGTTTGGGTCGCCGCCGACTTTTAGTTGGAATTTGCAGTAGCCTTCCGCACGATAGGTGGCGACTTTTTCTGCCATCTCGTCTGGAGATTGTTGGGAAATGGCACGGTAGAGCATAAAATCCTCTCCATATCTACCACCGAGTAGTGTGCAGACAGATTGGTTTGAAACCTTGCCGAGAATATCCCAACACGCGATGTCAATTCCTGTTTTTACATAAGGATGTCCCTTGAGCGCGGTATCCATGCGTTGGTTGAGCGGAAAAAGTTGTGTTGGATCTTCGCCGATAAGGTGTGGTGCAAGTTCAGCAATGCCAGTACGAGTGCCCTTAGCATAAGCGGGGAGGTAGAACGGTCCCAGCGGACAGACCTCACCGTAGCCAGTAATGTCTTCATCTGTTTCGACCGAAACGATGGTGCTGTCAAAAACGGAAACGGATTTTCCACCTGACCAATTGTAGCTGCCTTCGTGGAGCGGAAGGTCAACCTGATACGCTTTAATACTACGAATTTTCACATAGACTCCAAATGCAAAGAGAATGCTTTCCGACAAATAAAGTTTCTTCGTGTTAACTACTGGAAGATGGCACTTGTTCAATAATGCGATCAGCAAGTTTTGAAAAAGGCAAACTTTGGAGGTAAACAGTGCCTGTGCCTTGTAGGGTTGCGAGGAAAAGTCCCTCACCGCCGAAAAACATTGACTTTAAACCTTTGACCATTTCAATGTCATAATCAACACCAGACGTGAAGGCAACAAGGCAGCCAGTGTCAATGCGGAGCGTGTCGTTGACGAGTTCTTTTTTGATGACTGACCCGCCAGCATGCACAAATGCCATGCCATCGCCGCGTAGGAGTTGGAGGATAAAACCTTCACCACCGAAAAAACCTCTTCCCAATTTTCGTGAAAAGGCAATGCTCAGTTCGGTCCCGAGGGCAGCGCATAGGAAAGCATCCTTCTGGCAGGTCAGTTCTCCACCCATTTCAGCAAGATCAATAGGGATAATATGACCGGGATAGGGAGCAGCGAAAGCGACTCGTCTCTTATTGCTGCCCGTATTGGTAAAATGAGTCATAAAAAGTGATTCGCCAGTGAGTGCACGCTTGCCAGCACTGAAGAGTTTACCCATTAAACCTTCGTCACCACCGGACCCATCACCCATCTTCGCTTCGTAGACAATATCATCCTCCATCCAGTTCATAGCACCCGCTTCCGCGACGATTGTCTCACCTTGGTCAAGTTCTACCTCAACGACCTGCATATCGTTGCCAAAAATTTCGTAGTCTACTTCGTGACTCTGCATTCTTGTTCCTCTCAGTGGTTTTGTTGAATTGTGATGCTGCAGCTGAAGAAAATCCTACCAACCTTGTAACACAAAACACGGAATTTACCAAAATTTACCATAGATGGTTGTGAATAAATTTTACTTCTGCTTAATTTTACCCCATAAAGCAGCAACTTTGCCTTTAGGATTTATACTGTATCTAATTTGTGAATTAGATATTAATTTAGGATCACCTATTGCGGGATGATCGCACCATGAAGTATCTGCACTACTATCAATAATGATTCTTAAAACTTCCGCATCAAATGGTATATAAAAATCAACCTCCTCATAACTATCTTCTCCAGTTAATAAGCCAGATTTATATACATTCTCTCCATCGATTTCAAATGTGAATATGCAGCTACCACCTACAAAACAACTTTTATTTTGATTTTTGCCTATCTCAAAATCTCTATCATTAGTTATTCCAATATATCCTTCAAACGCAATGTAATTGTTTCCTTGCAAATTATATTTAAGGGATGAGGTCCTTGGGTGATCAGGTGGAGATAGTGAAATACCTTTTTCAAAAGTAGCATTTCTAATAATAATAGGATTACCGTTATTAGTTTTATCATCTGAAATACTACGCCATCCCCAGCCATTTTTATATTCATGTATAGGATTAAAAGGTTTTAGTCCATCTTCATTGGGCAAAGTCTTTTTTCCTGAATTAATGTTAAGATATACAACTTTTTCAGAAGTATCTTCTTTAATGGTTACAGGCTCTAAGTTTTTCTCAATTCCAATATCTTCATTTTTATTGCGATTGGAATCTTTTTCCACAACTACATCCTCATTAAATCTCGATGGCATTATATAATCAAAGCTACGATGTGTAAATGCACCAAAGGTATCCATAACCATAAATGTTATATGATTCTTTCCTATAAGCTTACTCCTATCAATTTTAATATCTGCATTAGTATTTCTACCATTGATATATTGCCAACCTATTACTAATATATTATTGTCCATAGCCACAATTTGATGTAGATCATTTGGACTTGTAATATTAACTTTAATACTAATTAAATTATTTTCTATTTCCTCTACATTAAACATCTGATTGATAGTTGGATGTTGAAATTTTATTAATCTATTAGTGTTAAAAAAGTAATGTTTATGCAACCACCTGGCTTCATAAGGCGTTAATTCATATCCTGATCCCATCATTGTATTAGCAGTGCCAGTATGATATAAACTAAAAGTATGCCCTACTTCATGCGCAATAAGTCTAACCATATCTGTATCTGCATTCTCTGCAACATAACATGCCCCTCCGAAATTAAAATTATAAACAGGCCATCCAGATCCCCACTGACAGCATCCTCGATGCAAATTAATTGTATTAATATCCCCCACAATAAAAACATGTATATTCTTTTGATTCTTAAATACTTGAGGCATTTCAGGATTTATTTTATCCCATGTATTAGACTGATATATAGCAGATGGATGATCTCCGTTTACTACATTTATTTTTACATTTCCGTTATGTTCTCTTTCTAACTTAAATGATTGATTGCCATATCCATGTCTGGACATTTCTTCCATATATAGTGCTTGAACATCATTCATCCATCCTCTAATTTTATCAAATGGAACATCGTTTACATTATTGGGTTTAAAATAAATCGTTTTTACCAAATAATCTGCGTTTACTTGTAGTGATACGATCATTAAAACTACAATTAATAACAGTAATCTGAATCTTTTCATAAAAATTGCCCTTACATCCAATCTTCCAATAGAATATTAAATGCTGACCTTAATCAATTGTAATTGTTTGTGTAATTTGAAATGATAGCAGGTTTGGCAAAAACTCGCAAGGAAAAGGCAGATTAGATCATTCTTTCAAACTGGATCAAAAAAGGTATCATGTGGAATTTCACTACGCTAAATTCCATTCTTTTCTACTGGTTCTACAGATATTTTTGCCTGAAAAGCGTTGACGTTCCCTTTTCCACTGAACCAAGTACCAGTAGCACCTAATTTAAGGATTTTGCCTTCGTCAAAAGGATAGCGTATTTTTCCTACTTGCTCGGACGGAATATCCCACACAGAGGTAAGTGCCTCAGTAGGAATCCCTTTTGTAGGCAATTCGGTATCGCCATCAAACAGATCAAAAGACCCGCCAGATTTAGCACTTCCCATTCGAATATCGATTAGAAGCGTACCGCCATTTTCAAACGCGGTGGTATCTATTGTAATGACATTGTAGTCTTGGTTGCCGTAAGTTGGCGCGCGAAGGATGTGCAAAACCTCTTTCTCAGGCTGCTCACCATTGAGAACAACGTTTAAACCACTCAATACTGAGTCTGAGCTGTTTTCACCAAACCCAGGGAATTTCGCATCTAAGGAATCAGTCAGAAACGTAAGGTAGCCGTCCTCTTCCGAAATACGCTTTTGTGAACAGTCGTCAAAGAAATCATTAAGCGGAAGTTTGCCCATCACATCAAATTCAGGGGAAATAACTAAGCAATCCACCGGTGAATGTTCTTGCCAACCCGCCATGATGGCTTTTGCTAAGGGGTGTGTTCTGTCAAACGTATTGGATATATCCTTACGTCTTTGTGCCATGTATGCCTGTTTTCTGGGAGTGCGTTCTAATTCCACATTGGAAACCCAGACATTGATAAAATTGTCATTCAGAAATTCTATAATTTTGTTGTCAGAGAGGACACCTGCCCTCAAGCCTTTGCCGCTCCCTCAGCAAGCCTCATTAACTAATGGACCATCTACTGAAATAACATGGATTAGCTTGACCTGTTCCTCTGCCATCTCTACTGCTTGATACGGAGACACCCAGTTAATTTGCTCTGACTTGTAGAAACATAAACTCAGCGCGCGTTCTGCTTCCTCTTGGGTGATTGCCTCTGTGAATCTGGTATCCTGCACAATGTCTTCCATACCTGAACGAAGTTCCATTTGGGAGCAGAAACCGGCATCCGTAATAGCATAGTCATCGTTTTTGTCCTCATGCCAATTGACATCAAAATTCACCGTTCCTTCAGGCACGTACATCTTGAAGAAAGCAATCTTATCTTCTATCTTGTCAATTATAAGATTTCCCTTGAACTGTGACGGTATAAACCATCCATCTTCTAACTTAAACTCCGCATGAATCCGCAACGCAATGTCGGCAAACCTATCGCTGTAAGCGCGTAGACATGCCCACAAGTTGCTGGAATCTCCCGAATCAATGTGCATATCCATATTCGGTTCGGAATTCAGTTGCCGAAGTAACTCCATTACACCAGTTTTTTTAATTTGCCAACATTCACCCACTAAAACCGATTCTGCTGGAAGGAAAGACTGAAAAACTGATGTTGGATAATCCTTTTCAGGTTCAGCAACCCGCAAATTTGCCAATGCATTCCATTCTTTATGAAAATGGGAGAGCGTATACTCAATCGGTGCGATGAAACCTTTAACAGATACTTTTTCATCGTCCTTAAGATTGAGCGTAATTTTGTTTGGTGGAGTTTTCAATTATTTATTCTCCTCTACAGAAATTTTTGCGATAAAGGCGTTTATACCACCTTTCTTACTAAACCAATCCCCGGTTGCCCCAAACTTAAACACTTCGCCTTGCTCAAACCGATGGGAGATAATTTCTCTTTTGCCGGGTTCAATTCCCCATGCAGAGGCAAGTGCTTCTTCTGGTATACCTTCTGTCGGAAGTTCGGTGTTTTCATCAAATAGATCAAATGACCCGTAAGATTCTGCACTGCCGACTTGGATATCAATCGTGAGTAGTCCTCCATCTTTAAACACCGTTGTATCAATATTCACAACAGTGTAATCTTGGTAACCTTTTCCTGGTGCGCGAAAAATATCTAATACTTCCTGCAATGGTTGATCAATGTTAAGTATGACGTTCAAAACACTTAATGGCGCGACTGAGGCATCTTCATTAGCTTCAGATTCTTTTTCTTTTAAAGATTCCACTTGATTCTCCACTACAGAAATTTTTGCCTTAAAAGCATTGGTGCTGCCTTTCTCACTCCTACCGTAACACCCGGTAGCACCCAACTTAAAAAACTGCCCTCGGTCAAAACGGTGCGTGAGTTTCCCTGTCTCATCGGGTTCCACCCACGCCAGCGCGAGTACCATGTGTTTAGTCACTCTTTCTGTTGTGGGAAGGTCGTCGTCACCATCGACCAAATAGAAGTTACCTTCTGCATCGGCTCTACCGGTTTCAATATCAACGGTTAACGTGCCACCATTTTCAAACGCTCTTGTATCAATGACAACAACTGTATAATCCTTATAACCAACCATTGGTGTTCGGAAAACATCAAAGACATCCTGAGAAGGTTCTTCACTGTTCAGAATGATGTTCCCCAATCCGGGTTGCTTCCCCTCCACGGACTCCTTGAGAAACATAAGGTAACTCTCCTCGTCTTGGCGTTTTTTATGCCAATTGTCGTTGAAGAACTCATTGACAAGTTGTCTGCCCATTAGTTCAAATTCTGGTGAGATAACGAAACAATCCACCGGTGAACCCTTTTTAGATCCAGTCTTCCAGCCCTTTATAATCGCTTGTGCTAACGGATGGCTCGTGTCGAATGTCTTACCTTCGCGCTCGCGTCTCTTTGCTATCGGTTCTCGCAAACTATGGATACGCCCTAACTCAGCATCTGCTATCCAAGTGTTGATAAAGTTTTCGTTTAGGAATTCAATGTTCTGATCGTCAGAGAGAGCACCTGCTCTCAGGCTTTTGCCACTCCCTCAGCACGACTCGTCTGCAAGCGGCCCACCTGATGAAATGACGTGAATCGGTTTCTGTAATGCAGGTGCTAATTCCAACGCTTCTTCCAGCGGTACCCAGTTAATTTGCGCCGACTTGTAAAAACGTAACATCAGCGCTTGTGATGCTTCCTCTTGGGTGATCGCTTCTGTGAATTTGGCATCTGGCAAAACGTCTTGTTCACCTGCACAGAGTTCCATTTGCGGGCAAAAGCCGATGTCTGCCCCGCAGAGTCCATCTCTAATTGTCCAACGTGCATCAAAGTTCAGTGTGGCGTCTGGAACGTACATCCTGAAGGTGACAACGTTCTTTTCCATCTGGTCGATAACCACATGCCCGGCAAACTGCGATGGGGCAAACCAACCTTTTTCTAAGACGAATTCCGCGTGAATACGGAACAGAATCTCAGCAAACGCATCATTGTAGGCACGCAGACATGCCCACAAACCGCGAGAATCCTCCCCACCAATTTCCAAATCCAATTGTGGACGCGGATTGAGTTGTCGCAGCAGCGTTAATGCCCCTTCTTCTTCAATTTGCCAACATTCACCCACTGAAACCGATTCTGATGGGAGAAATGCTTGAAAAATGGATGCCGGATATTGTTTCTCTGGTTCAGCAACCTGCAGATTTGCCAATTCGTCCCAATCCACGTGGTAGTTGCGTTGGGTGTACTCAATCGGGACAATGATGCCTTTGACTAACACCTCTGTGTCACTGTCAAGATTAAGCGTAATTTTATCAGATAAAGGCCTCATTTTAATTCTCCACTATAGAAATTTTTTATTCGCTTATACACATTTTCGGATGCAGTTTTGCGAATTATTGTGGAGAATTAGAGTCTGAAGCAGGAACGGATTGATCAGGACAAACGCAGGATAAACGAATAGGCAGAGAAAAATCTATAAGCGATTTTGATTTTCATACGCAGCGATGTCCGTTTCATACTGCAAGGTCCAACCTATCTCATCAAGTCCATTTAGCAGGCAGTACTTCTCAAAATCACCAATCTCATAAGTGTGTTCCGTTCCATCAGGGCATAAGACCGATTGTTCCTCTAAATCTACCATCAAACGATATCCTTCAGTGTCATGCGCTTCTTGGCTAAGTGCCGCGATAACGTCTGCAGGTAAGGCGATAGGTAGGATACCGTTCTTATAACAATTGTTGCGGAAAATGTCGGCAAACGATGGAGCCAGAATTGCTTTGAAACCATACTGCTGCAATGCCCACGGCGCATGCTCACGTGAACTGCCACAACCGAAGTTTACACCCGCAATGAGAATACTTGCGCCAGCATAACGCGGATTGTTCAATACAAACTCTGGGTTCGGGTCGCCATTTTCAAGGTAACGCCAATCGTAAAACAAAAATTCACCGAAGCCTGTCCGCTCAATCCGTTTTAGAAATTGCTTAGGGATAATCTGGTCGGTGTCAACATTAATTCGGTCAAGTGGGACAACAAGTCCAACGTGTTCTTTGAATGCTTCCATTTTCTGTTTCCTTATTTACAAAGTATGGTTATTTGCTGTAGGTTGGGTAGAGTTTGCGAAACCTATAGGCGTCAATTTAGCGGTCCACACCCCTGGTAGGTGAGTTTCCAAAACGCGCCGTTAGGTCATCTTCAGCACAAGGACAGGCGCGTTTCCAAAACGCGCCTACCAGGAGGTGCTAAATCGGGCTTAGAAGGTTTCCCTCCAATCTGACGCTTTTTTCTGAAGTTCGAGGGCTGTATACTGGTTACGATACGCTTTTAATCCGCCAATCCATTCCAAGTTTGGTTTTTTCTTCCGTTTTGAACTTTTTTTTGTTCGTAAGAAATCAATAAAATGAATGACTTCTTCTTGGAGTTCCGGAGGAAGCTCCTTGATTTTTTCAATGATAGTAGATTCCATTGTTTTCTCCATGTTCTCTGTGGTAAAGGGACACTGTTCGTATGTCTTGGTATCTTATGCAACCCTTATTTGATCTATCCAAACGTCCGGATATCTACAAAGCGGCCTATTACTGCAGTCGCTGCCGCCATCTGTGGGCTGACAAGGTGTGTGCGTCCACCTTTCCCCTGTCTACCTTCAAAATTCCTGTTTGACGTGCTTGCACACCGTTGACCCGGCATCAGAATATCAGGATTCATACCGAGACACATACTACAACCCGCTTCGCGCCAATCAAAACCTGCTGAGCGAAAAACTTCGTGAAGTCCTTCCGCTTCTGCTTGCCGTTTGACAGCTTGCGAACCCGGGACAACCATCGCATCAACGGTTTCTGCGACTTTTTTGCCTTTCACAACCTCTGCTGCGGCGCGTAAATCACTGATACGGGAGTTTGTGCAACTACCGATAAAAACCCTATCTACTGCAATATCTGTCATCGGTGTACCGGGTTCAAGAGCCATATAATCTAAGGCGTGTTCTGCAGCACGTTTTTCGTCGGTTGTGTCCATGTCTGCTGGATTTGGCACGTGCCCTGTTACATCAATAACCATACCGGGATTTGTGCCCCATGTCACCTGCGGTGCTATATCGGCTGCATCAAGTGTTAGTGTGCGATCATAGGTTGCACCTTCGTCAGTGGGTAGTTTTTTCCAATGTTCAACTGCTGCATCAAACGCTTCTCCTTTTGGGGTAAAGCGTTTACCGGCGATGTATTCATAAGTCGTGTCATCCGGGGCAATCATGCCTGCACGCGCGCCTGCCTCAATAGACATATTGCATATTGTCATCCGCTCTTCAATACTGAGCGCGCAGATCGTAGAACCCGTATATTCAACCACAGCACCGTTGCCGCCATCTATACCGATATGTCCGATAATAGAAAGGATAATGTCTTTCGCAGTAACCCCATAAGGCAGCGTGCCATCAACCCGTATCTCAAAGGTTTCCGACTTATGTTGCAAGAGACACTGCGTGGCAAGGACATGCTCAATCTCACTTGTACCGATACCGAATGCAAGCGCACCGAGTGCACCGTGTGTTGAGGTATGGCTATCACCGCACACAATCGTTTTGCCGGGCTGCGTGATGCCAAGTTCAGGTCCGATCACGTGGACAATGCCTTGCTCAGGACTGTTAATGTCATACAATGGAATATCAAACTCGGTACAGTTTTGCGCAAGCGTTTCCATCTGTTTCGCTGCAATTTGGTCTTTGATAGGCAGACTTCTATCTGTTGTCGGCACGTTGTGATCCATCGTGGCGAACGTCAGTTCAGGACGGCGCACTTTTCGGTTATTGAGTCGCAATCCTTCAAATGCTTGCGGGGATGTCACTTCGTGAACAAGGTGTGTGTCAATATAAAGAATCGGCACCTCGCTTGCGGATTCCCGCACGAGATGCGCGTTCCATATCTTTTCGTACATCGTTTTTTTCATAGTTTCTCTTTTACCTCTGTTCAGTTTGTTCTTCTGGAGAATTAAAACGGGGTGGTTGACCCGACACTCAATTGGAGTAGGTTTGTGTGCTAATTCACCTATTAATTATACACATTACCGCTTGAGAATTCAAGTGATAATCTAATACTGGTAAGTGCGGTTTCTAACCGCACTTACCGTATGCCAAATTTGGATTATTGCTTAATTCATGTATCTGTGTTATACTCTATCCAGAACTTTGAAAAGGAAACATGTTTGATGAACACAAATAACAAACAAAACACATCACAATCGGATCTACCTGAAGGCGCAAAATTTCGGCTTGGCAAGAGTAGTATTATAGGCAACGTAGCGTTCTCTCCAGATGGCACTCGACTTGCCGTCGCAGGCGACATTGGCACATGGATTTATGATGTGCATAGTGGTGAAGAAGTGAACCTACTTGCAGGGCATACAGAGTATGTTTGGAGTGTTGCATACTCTCCAGATGGCGAAACAGTCGCTACTGGCAGTTATGAAGAGATATGGCTTTGGGATAGTGCCGCAGGACACCCTAAAGCGACTCTTAAAGAACATAGAGATTATGTTCGGGCATTAGCATATTCGCCTGATGGCAGCACGCTCGCGAGTGGCGGCGCGGACAATATTGGGATACTGTGGGACGTTAACACAGAGGAACCAAAAGCCACGCTCAAAGGACATTCAGGGTCAATAAGGAGTATTGCGTATTCCCCTGATGGCAGCACGATTGCTACTGCAAGTTCAGACGAGATGGTAATATTATGGCAAGCTGGGACAGGACAATCCAAGGCGTCACTCAAAGGACATACGCACGTTATCAATTCGGTTGCGTATTCCCCTGATGGTGCAACAATCGTTACGGGAAGTTCCGATGGCACGGTGCGATTGTGGGATGCCTTCACAGCGCAACGCAAAAGCACACTTGCAGAGTATAAGTATTATATTTGGAGTGTTGTGTATTCCCCTGATGGTAGCACAATCGCTGTTGGTGGTAGGGATGGCACGGTGCGTTTATTGGATGCGGTTACTGGTCAAACCAAAAACGAACTCAAGGGACACATCGGTTCTGTTAAGAATGTGGCGTTTTCGCCTGATGGCAGCACAATTGCGAGTGGTAGTGAGGATCATTCTGTGCTTTTGTGGAAGCTTGCCTAATAATCAGGACAGATGTATTTCCCTCGCTTGTGAGGATCAAGGGAGGTTCTTTCCCTTCTCTCTTGATAAGGGGATCAAGAGGGTTCCGGCTTGCGGGTTAAGAAGGGTATTAGAGGATTTTTATCGTCCATTCCCCATCGTGTGCTGGATTGTGAATCAATCCCTTTCTCATGTCAACACAGAGATCAAGTGCTTCTAATATCATGTGTCCAACAAGGACAGGCGCGTCCTCAGGAAGGTCTGTTACCTTGATGGAATCACTTCGTTCCAGGACGGTATATTGCACTTCTGAATAAATGGTGCGTTCTGCTATGCCGTTTGCGGTTTGTGCCCTTGTTGTTCGGAGCGGAGTGAGTCCCAGTTGTTCTACGAGCGATTTAGGTAGGCATAGTCTCATCGCACAAGCATCAACCAGGGCATCTTCAATGGTAAGTCGACGTACAGCTTCGGGTTTGATAACGCCTGCTTCTGCCAAATGTATGTCTTTCAGGTTTTCAAGCTCAATACGGGTCGTATGTTCCATTTTCAATATCTCCTATTTTATTGGCAAATTATAACGTGAGTTTTCACTTGTTGTCAAGGGTTCGCCCGAAAAACTCAAGACTATTTACTGTGAGGGTGTTTCGTTATTCACGGAGACTTCGTACCGCAAATTTTATGAAGATTATAGTAAAATCTAAAAATATGTGAATACCGTACAAGTTTGGAGTTACACCCGCATCACAACAGGAAGAACTAATGGACTCCGCTGCATCTGTTTCGCGAAGAACTTACGGAGTGCGCTTCTTATCGAATCCTGCACTATTTCTGTCTCATGTTTCTGTTCATCACTCATATTTTTGATGACGTTCCGCGTAATTTCTTTCGCTTCAGTGAAAAGGTCTTCAGATTCATCCATATAGACAAAACCACGTGAAATTATTTCTGGTTCAGTCGCAATCGCACCACCGTCACTATGCAGGACAATAATAGGAATCACCATGCCGTCTTGTGAAAGTTGGATACGGTCGCGCAAAACAATACCCTCAAGTTCAATGTCCGGTTTCCCATCAACCAATACTCTTCCAGAACGTCCCTGTCGTTCAAAAACTTCACACGACTCAGGCGCAAGAGAAATCAGTTCGCCATCTTCAGCCACTCTAATGTTGTCCCTTGGAATACCGACAGATTCGGCGAGTTCGGCATGTCGTACCAGGTTCTGATATTCGCCGTGTATTGGGACAAAAAACTTGGGTTTCAAAAGATTGAGCATTAGTTTCAAGTCTTCACTTGAACCGTGCCCGGAGACGTGAACATTCGCGTTTTTCTCGTGGAATATGTTGGCACCACGTCTCAGTAGGTGGTTTACAACATTTCCGATAGATTTTTCGTTCCCAGGAATCATACGAGCAGAAATTACAACCGTATCGTTCGGTTCTACTTTCAAAAATGGGTGGTTGTCGAGTGCCATCAATGCCATTGCTGAACGTGGTTCTCCTTGACTACCAGTGCTTAAGATAACAACCTCATGGGGTTTGAACATGGCAGCATCGCGGGCGTCAATTAAATAATCAGGGTTAATCTTTAGGTGACCGAGTTCTGTAGCAGTGCGGATATTGTTGATCAGGGAACGACCCGTAACAGCAACAAGCTTGTGATGTTTCACCGCTAAATCGATAAATTGTTGTAGACGGTGGATGCTTGAAGAAAAGGTGCAAAGGAACAGTCTCTGTTCCGTTTTCTGAAAGATATTGTCTATTGCATCGTAGATACTCCGTTCGGAAGGTGTCTGTCCCGGCCAGTTAGCGTTTGTGCTGTCGGAGAGCAGTAGGAGAACGCCCTCAGCCCCTAAACGTGCTAAAGTCTGAATATCGGACAACTTGCCATCAACGGGTGTCATATCAAATTTGAAATCGCCAGTATGGACAACTACACCAACAGGGGTTCGCAGGGCAATTACAACCGAATCCGGAATGCTATGTGTAACGTGAATGAACTCTGCAGAAAAATCACCTAAACTGACATTATCCCCAGGAGTGATAGCGTTCAACTCTGCTTTGTCCAATACGCCATATTCCTTCAACCTGCCGCTTGCGATAGAAAGCGTCAATTGTGTGCCGTAAACTGGGGCATCTAACTGCTGCAACACATAAGCCAAAGCACCGATATGATCCTCGTGACCATGTGTTAGCAGTATCCCGCGAACCTTATCTTGGCGTTCAACGAGGTAGTGAATATCAGGGAATATCAGATCAACCCCCGGCATATCTGCATTCGGCAACATGAAACCTGTATCAATGACAATGATGTCATCTTCGGTTTCGTATACCATCATGTTGAGTCCGAATTCTCCTAATCCTCCTAATGGTATGATTGAAACGGAGGTCCCCGTAGCGGACAGGGTGCGGGGCAATTCGGCGCTCTCTTCATTTTTAATAAGTATTGAATTTGTCATAAAATAATATAAGTTGCTACCTACGCTTAGTTAACGAATTGCTTTATCGCCAATGCAGATCAAAGTAATCGTGAATAGTTGAGGTAATTTGCTGCATTTTGCCAGTTTCAACATCTAAGATAAAGATTTCGCTGGTGCGTCTCCCATCCGAATCACCGCCGATAAAGGCAATCTGGCTACTGTCCGGACTCCATGTAGCGTCCCGTCCTCCGTAAAGACTCAGATTTAGATAATTTTTGAATCGGCCTTTTTCTATAGTGGCAATACATATCTCGCCTGACGTATAAAACAGAAAATGTGTACCGTCTGGTGACCACTCTTCTATGTTTCCGCATGGCGGTTCGTCTTGTTGCAGAAACCATGTCCTACCCATGCTGACAACATCCGGTTCGGCAAGCGCAAGGAAACCATCGGTTCTAAACGCGATCCATCTACGGTCTGGTGACCATTCGGGCCAGTTTGTTCCCTTCGGCAATACTTCAAGCAATCTCCTATGCGGTTCTTTAACGCTTTCGCCTTTCGCATCCCAATGTAGCCATCCCTTTGCCCACTGCCGGGTCCGCCACCGCTTGATCTTTCCATCAAACGTTACCTCCCAATTTTCCAACCGATCTTTTGGACGGTCAATCTCAACCACAACCAAAACAGCATGACTCAGCGGAGACCACCAGAAATCGTGAATTTCATACTGTTTCTTGGTCAGTTGTTTGTTCTCGGTACCATCTGCCTTCATCATATATAGCGATTTATTCTTATCCACTCCAGATATGTAAGCAATTCGCTCTCTATTTGGTGACAGGCGTGGATTGCGCGAAACCCCATCATCAGTGAGTCGGTGAAAATCTGTGCCATCCGGATTCATCGTACAGATATTATATTGATGGAATTCCCACCAATTTGTTGTATCTCGTCCTTTCTCCAGTCTCCGAGTTGTGATTCGGAAACCGTCTTCATTCAGAAACGGCTCACGAATGGTAAAAACTAATTTACCTGTACTATCCTCTGCAATCACAATCCCACCTACCATGACAACTAATATGGAGACGCTAATCAGATATTTGATACACATAAGTTTACCTTCTTTGGATGTTTTGTTGTAGTGATCACCTATTTGAATGCGGGTTTGGATATTTTTTAAACAACGATATTGATCAAGCGATTCGGCACAACGATCACCTTTCGAATCGGCTTTCCTTCAATAAACCTTTGAATCCGTTCATCAGCAAGTGCGGCTTCTTCAATCTCTTTATCAGTAGCGTCTGCAGGGAGTTGCAGCTTGTTCCGAAGTTTTCCGTTGACCTGTACGATAATCGTAATCGTAGCACTTTCAAGCATTTTTTCGTCATATTTCGGCCACGAAGCCTGCGCGATAAATCCTGTTTCACCGAGGCGATGCCACAACTCTTGCGCAATGTGCGGCGCATAAGGCGCAAGCAGATGTAGAAATATCTTCACTGTCTCTGCGGGCAATGATTTCAACTGCGTTGCCGTATTGACAAAAATCATCATCTGGCTAATCGCGGTGTTCATTTTATCAATTGATTCCGTATCCTCTGTTACCTGCTTGATGGTTTTATGGAGTTCTCGCCAAAGTTCAGACTCTGTTGTGCCAGAGGCATCAGTCAATTTCTCATTAAGTTCTCCGCTCTGTTCATCAACAACGAGCCGCCATACACGTTGTAGGAATCGATACACACCCTCCACACCAGCGTCCTGCCACGGTGTACTGGCTGTGACCGGTCCAATAAATAGCAGATAGAGGCGAAGGGCATCCGCACCATATTTGTCAATCACATCGTTTGGATTGATGACGTTGAAGCGAGATTTAGACATCTTTTCTAATTGCACGTGGAGCAGTTTGCCTGAAGTTTTCACTGTTGCTTTTTCGTTGTCTCGCTCCACTTCGTGTGGATAATAGTATTTGCCAGCATCGTCTTGGAAAGATTCAGCCAGAATAGTGCCTTGGTTGAGAAGCCCTTGGAACGGCTCTATTGTGGAAACCAATCCACAATCATAAAGCACCTTATGCCAAAAACGCGCATAAAGCAGATGTAGTACAGCGTGTTCTGCACCGCCCATATAAAGATCAACTGGCATCCAATAACGTTCAAGATCAGTGTCAAAAGGAGCATCTGTATTGTGCGCATCCAAAAAGCGGAGATAATACCAACACGATCCTGCCCACTGCGGCATAATATTTGTTTCTCGTGTCGCAATTTGACCGTCAGGGAGCTCCACCTTCAACCATGTTTCATCAGCACGAGCGAGTGGCGGTTTGCCATCCTCTGTCGGTTTGTAGGCATCAATCGGGGGCAATTCTACAGGCAGATGATCATCAGGAAGTTGAACAATGGTGCCGTCATCAAGATGTGCAAGTGGGAAAGGTTCACCCCAATACCTTTGCCGAGAGAAAAGCCAATCCCGTAGGCGATACTGTACTTGACGCGTGCCTTTTTTTTCACTTTGCAACCATGCAATCATCTTCTCCTTTGCATCGTCCACCTGCAAACCGTTCAGAAAATCCGAGTTAACACAAACGCCATCACCTTCATAAGCTTCCTCTTCAATCGGTTTTTCACCTCCACTGATAACCTTAACGATAGGAATGTTGAAAGTCGTGGCAAATTCATGGTCGCGTTCATCGTGTCCTGGGACAGCCATAATAGCCCCTGTGCCGTAAGTCATTAGGACATAATCTGCCACCCAAATCGGTATAGGTTGGTTGTTACAAGGATTGATAGCGTAAGCACCCGTGAAAACACCTGTCTTTTCTGTGGCAAGGTCTGTGCGTTGGAGGTCAGATTTGTTGGATGCCTCCTGAACGTAATTGTAAACAGCAGAGACAGCATCGGGATGTGTTATCTGAGGGACAAGTGGATGTTCAGGAGCAAGCACACAATAGGTTGCGCCAAAGAGTGTATCTGGCCGTGTCGTGAAAACGGTAAACGTAGAATCGCGGTCTTTGATCTCAAAAGTGATTTCAGCGCCTTCGGATTTACCGATCCAATGTCGCTGCATCTCTTTGAGACCATCAGGCCAATCCAATAGATCCAGGTCTTCCAACAACCGTTCAGCATAAGCGGTGATTTTTAGCATCCACTGGTGCATCAAGCGGCGTTCAACCGGATCATTGGTCTCAACATATTTGCCATCCTTTACCTCTTCATTAGAAAGCACAGTCCCTAATGCAGGACACCAATTAACGGGGACATCAGCGAGATATGCCAAGTCTTTTTCATAGAGGCGGAGAAATATCCATTGTGTCCATCTGTAGTATTCAGGGAGGGAAGTGTCAATTTTCCGAGACCAATCGTAGGAGAGACCGATACGTTGAATTTGTTGCTGAAAAGTTTCGGTATTTCGTTTTGTAATGTGTGCGGGATGTTCATTTTCTCGGACTGCGGTTCGTTCGGTCGGTAGCCCGAACGCATCCCATCCCATTGGATGCATCACATGATAGCCTTGCATTCGCTTAAAATTTGCGAGGACATCGGTCGGTACATAGTTCTTTGTATGCCCCATGTGGAGTCCAGCTCCTGAAGTATATGGAAACATTCCAAGCACATAAAATTTGGGTTTCTTTTTTAAGGTCTCAATGTCGTGGGGTATTTTGAATGCTTCCTTTTTTTGCCATGCAGCTTGCCAATGCGGCTCTATTTCTCCAGGGGCGTAACTATGGGTCTCCATTGCACGGTTTCTCCTTACGTTTTATTTGATAGAATGCGTCGTATGCCTACTACTTTATAAAATGTTCAGTATTAATGCACTATTTTTGAAACTATGTTATACTTAATGTTCGTTGTAGAATTTTAACACAAAATGGTATACTGTGTCAAAATTAATCCTTCCTTGTAGGCGAATGAAATGCCAAAAATACAATAAGGATTGAAGGTTGTCAATAAAACTTACAGAAATCTCAAAACAAATGTAATATTTTAGGGTTATCCTTAAGTCTAAAGTGATAGTGTTACGATTTTTAGCTGTTCTACACAAATTCAGGATAGGAAAAGGTAAATGGTGAAATTCAATTTATCTCGACGGCAGTTTCTAAGTTATGGCGCAGTAGCCGCTGCATCCGCAGCAGTCGGTTTCGGTTTTTCAGGTGTGAGTCGCAAACTGAAAAAATACGTGCCGGGTTTCAGACCAGATCCTCCATACATATTTAAACCGAGTCCAAACCAACTCGTTGATTTACCAGAAGGATTTGTAGCACATGCATTTTCTCGGACTGGTGAGAAGATGGACGATGGGCTTTGGGTGCCGGGCAAACACGATGGAATGGCTGCGTTCCCTGGACCTGATGGAAAAACGATCCTGATACGCAACCACGAATTGAACGCTTCTGACAAAATTATCGGTCCCTTTGGATGGAACAACGAAAAAATCAATTTGGTTGACACCGAAAAAATCTACGATTTAGGGTCTAAAGAGGCACCTTGCCTTGGCGCAACGACAACGCTTGTCTATGATACCCGCACAGGGACACTTGATAAACATTTCTTGAGTCTGGTTGGAACAATCCGCAATTGTGCTGGTGGTACAACACCTTGGAATACATGGATAACTTGTGAAGAAACAGTGCAAAAAGCAGAAAATACGTTTGAACAGGATCACGGTTACAATTTTGAGGTGCCTGTTTCTACGACGCCAGGATTAGTTGAGGCAATCCCCCTGAAAGCGATGGGACGTTTCAATCATGAAGCAGTTGCTGTAGACACGCGAACCGGTATTGTCTATGAAACCGAAGATAGAAACGATGGTTTGTTCTATCGCTTTATTCCGGAAGAGCCCGGTAAACTTGTTAAAGGGGGACGTCTGCAAGCATTAAAAATTAAGGACATGAAGGCTGCAGATACGCGAAACTGGAAAACCCGTCTACAAAAGATTGCTACGTGGACTTATGACCCTATCCCGGTTTCACAGAAATTGGCTGTTGAATGGGTGGATGTTGAAAACGTAGAAGCACCGAACGATGACCTTCGTAAGCAGGGCATAGAGGGTAAAAACGCTGCCATGTTTGCGCGAGGCGAAGGTATATGGTTCAGTGAAGATGCGTTTTATATCGCATGCACGAACGGTGGCGTTGCACAAAAAGGACAAATTTGGCGATACACCCCGAGTCCTTATGAAGGCACAAGTCGAGAAGATAAAGACCCTGGTATCCTTGAACTTTTCATTGAACCGAATGATAGCAATCTCCTTGAAAATGCCGATAACCTGACCATCACACCGTGGGGCGACCTCATTATCTGTGAAGACGGGCCAAAAGAACAGTATTTAGTCGGTGTTACCCCTGAAGGACATACTTATCAATTTGCGCGAAATGCAAGCAATACCTCTGAGTTTGCTGGTGCAACGTTCTCACCTGATGGCACGACACTCTTTGTCAACATACAGCATTCGGGCATCACAATTGCCATCACCGGTCCTTGGGATGAAATACGCCAGCGGCATTTGGGATAAACCCTCCCTTTTCATAATTCTTTTTAACATATCTCTATTTCTTGACTAATTTTCTCATATTTGGTAAACTAACGCAAATTATGGGTGAGGGCAATTATTGACAGTTTGCTTACAAAGTATCAGATCAACGCCAATTATTCGTGTGGTATTGCTTGTCTGTTACTTTTGGACGCGAATTTAACATCAAAACTAAGAGGAAAGAAAAATGAAATCAACCAAATTTGTATTTATATTACTGCTATATGCAGGATTCTTGACACTACCGATATTTGTTCATGCTGTTGAGGAAGGTATCGTAGCGTACTGGGATTTCAATGAAAAAGCTGGGGATACCGCAAGCGACTCATCTGGAAACGGACATGATGGGAAGTTGATTGGTGACCCACAATGGACGAATGATGGGAAATTCGGTGGTGGACTTGAATTTGATCAAGCCCAAGATGAAGTAAACGTTCCCTATCATGCAGACCTGAATCAAGAGACCTTTACTATATGTGCTTGGGCAAACGTGGAACCCGGGAGTACGAATCATCGCGCTGTTGTTTCTTCTCGTGCTGATTTTCCACAACGGGGGTATATCTTTTATGCGGAACCCGGTAATACATGGGAGTTTTGGATTGGTGCTGGGGCGAATCATTGGAAACCGGTTAGAGGCCCCGCTGTGAATCTTGGTGAATGGGATCATCTTGCAGGCACTTATACTGATGGTAACCATAGGTTCTACGTAAACGGTGAATTTATAGGTGAAGAGAATTTTGATATTTCTGTCAATCCCAGTGAGGAGTTTCTCATCGGAGCAGGGGCTAATGAAACCGCAAATCATAATTACTTTTTCAAAGGTATAATTGATGAAGTGCGGCTCTACGACCGTGTACTGGACGAGAAGGAAATCGCTGCGGTGATGGAAAGCGATTCGTTAGATGTTAAACCATCTGGTAAGCTTGCTTTAACTTGGGGGCAACTCAAGGCAAAGTAGTTATAGCGAGATAGCCGACTTTTTACACATCAATTACCGTTTTTATGCAAACTATTCTATTTTAAGTGTTGATTGTGAAAGCGCGTAGTTAGGAAAAGTTTGTGTGTGCTTTCGCAATAATATTATTACAATAACTACTACAAATCAAACACTGTAAATCAAACAGAAAGGAATTGAGAATGAAAACTATAACCATGACATTTGTCTTAATGTGTCTTGCTGGATGCGTGGTACTACCAGTATTCGCTCAAAATGTTATTGATGGACTCGTAGCATACTGGGCATTTGATGAAGAATCTGGCGACACTGCAAGTGACTCAAGCGGCAACGGACACCATGGAAAGTTGATCGGAGACCCTCAATGGGTTGATGGGAAATTCGGTGGCGGACTTGAATTTGATCAAACCCAAGATGAAGTAAACGTTCCTTATCATGATGACCTGAATCAAGAAACTTTTACTATCTGTGCCTGGGCAAACGCTGCATCTGGAGGCACTGGTCATCGTGCTGTTGTTTCTTCTCGTGCTGACTTTCCTCAACGTGGGTTTATCTTTTATGCAGAACCCGGTAATAAATGGCAGTTTTGGATTGGCGCTGGCGAAAACCATTGGAAAGCTGTTACTGGACCCGCTGTAAATCTTGATAAATGGGACCATCTCGCTGGCACTTATGCTGACGGTAATCATAAGTTCTATGTAAACGGTGAATTTGTAGGCGAACAGAACTTTGAGATTGCTGTTAATCCCGAACAGGAATTCCTGATCGGTGCAGGAGCAAATGAGACTGCAAATCATAATTACTTTTTCAGAGGCAAAATTGATGAGGTAGGCCTCTATGACCGTGTACTCAGCGAAGCCGAAATCGCAGCAGTGATGGAAAGTAACCCAACTGCAGTCGAAGCATCTGGAAAGATTGCTGTCACTTGGGGACAACTTAAAGTCAAGTAGTCTTATCGCCAAAACTGGCTTTTACTTAAAAGCGCAAAGAAGAAACGAATTATAACTTTATGGAGGCGAGATTTTACTCGCCTCTTTTGCTTTAAGAGCCACGTTTTACATCCACAATTGGTAGGAGCGATTTCCTAACCGCTCCGTATTGTCCGAAAATTTCTTGCGGGAGGCATTTTCAACGCCGATATGTTACGATTACAAACATATAAAGACTACATCAAATTACAATCAAAAAAAATAATACTTTTCCCGTTCCGCTTCTTGCATACGATCTGGGCGCGTTCTATACCAACGGAAATGTTCATAGTGGGCGGTGTAGTGTTCACCATCTCGGCTGTCATTGTAGCTCAGAAATAATACTCGCCGGGCGCTGTTAGATGTATTAGTTGCCGCCGCGTGAGGTGTGAAACAGGTAAAGATCGCTATGTCTCCCGGCGCTAACTCTACGTAAACTTGTTCCTCATTCGCGATCTGTTCAGGGTCAATCGAACCTTTATCAAGCGAACCCGGTTCATGTAAGAATCCTTGATGATGACCTGTCCACAGTTGTGTGCATCCGTTCTCTTTCGTGCTTGCATCAAGCGCAACTGAAACCGTAAGCAGACTTTCTGGGAATCCTTGCCACCAGTTGTAATCTTGATGGCATCCATTCCCGTGGCTATCCGGTGGTTTGAAGATGAGTTTATCCTTGAACAACACCGCTTCATAACCTTCATACAATGATGCCAACCGATCCAAAATTCGTCTGTCCCGGGCGAGCGCAGAAAATAGTGGAGAGATACTTACAAACGGGTCAATTTTCCAGGGGCGACCATCTCCCAACATCTCAAAGCGAAGATTATATTTTGGGTCAAGCTGAAATTCGCGGCTCAACGAAAACGCGCGATCTACAAGTTGTTCTGCTTCTTGGCGATAAATCTCAATCTCTTTAGGTTGAAATACGTCGCGAAGAATGAGGAATCCTTTCTCGTGGTACTCGTCAACTTCAGCAGTACTAAGTGCAAAACGGAGTTGACGTTGCTGTGGGCCGTTCCAGCGCGGTGTGCCTATTTCAGATGGACGTTCGACACTTACCATCGTTACCTCCTATCTACTAAATCTGAACATCTGTTTTATGATAAAAGTGAGTTTGAGTAGTGTTAATAGTATATACTATCCCTAAGTGTTTGCCAACAATTGACTTTTCTTTAAAGGTTTTGGAAACTGCTGTCTTGACTTTATTTTCAATTTAACTTTTGACGCATGTCCGCATCTATGCTATAATAAGATATTCATAAATTGAAATCGGGGCACAAACCCCACGCACAGAAGGAGCCAAGACATATAATGGCAGATATTATTAAAGGTGCTGTTCTCGGTTATGGCGCAGCATTCAATATGGGTAAAGCACACGCAAATATGATGCAAGGCACAGAAGGTATCACATGTGTTGCGGTGTGCGACATTGATCCAGAGCGGACAAAGGCAGCGAAACAAGATTTTCCCGATGTCCGAACTTATAACACCGTTGAAGACCTCGTAGCAGACGATGATGTTGATCTCGTAGCGAACGTACTTCCACACAGTCTACACTGCGGCCCAACGGTGGCAGCTCACAATGCAGGCAAACACGTTGTCGTTGAAAAACCGATGTGTGTTACAATCGCGGAAGCTACCGAAATGATTACTGCGGCTAAAGAAAACGATGTGATGTTATCAGTTCATCACAATCGTAGATGGGATGCCGATTTTTGGACACTACGTGAAATTGTTCATTCTGGAGTCATTGGAAAGGTCTATTGTGCCGAAATGTGGAGCGGTGGGTACGGTAGACCGAACCCGAATTGGTGGCGGAGTGTCAAAGCCATCTCTGGCGGACAATTCTACGACTGGGGTGCACACTTCCTCGATTGGTTACTTAACATTCTTGAAGCACCAATGATTAATGTCACTGGTTTCTTTCAACCGAACCTCGTTTGGAAAGATATTACCAACGAAGACCATGTGCAGGCTGTTATTCGTTTTGCAGAAGGCGAATTTGTCGCAGATGGTGCATCAGCAAACATCCAAATGTCTAACATTGCGAAGGTCGGTGGATCTAAATGGAAAATGCTCGGTTCGCATGGATCTATTGTTTCTGAAGGTGGACAATATCATGTCTTATCCGAAGTTGAAGGACACCCTAAAGAGCAAAAGATAGGTCACCACGGAAGACCCGGACCGAGATATTATGAAAATATCGTTGCGCACTTGAACGATGGCACGCCATTGCTTGTGACTCCTGAGTCTGCTCGCCGTGTTATTGCTGTCATGGATTTGGCAGAAAAGTCGTCAAAGACGCATCAGTCCGAAACAGTACCTTATGAGTTTGAGTAGACTTTGAAACTTTAACCTTATTAGTAAAGAGCGGAGCAATGCTTCGCTCTTACGATCACCCTCCCAAATTAACCATCCTCTATGAAAGCCATCGTTTTTGAAAAGGTCCAGAAGTTAAGCATACAGGATAAACCTATTCCCGTACTCAATGACGGGGATGTGCTTATCCAGATAGAGTTGTGTGGCATCTGTGCGTCCGATCTTGCAGCACTCCGTGGTGATGTGTCGGACTATTCACCACCTGTTGTAATGGGGCATGAACTTGCGGGTATAATCGCTGAGAGTCGGCACCCAGAAGTTAGAATAGGCGAACGTGTTACCGTTAATCCGATGCTCTCCTGCGGGAGTTGTGTGCACTGCCAAAATGACCGAGACAAATACTGCGATACAATTGAAGGCATCGGACATGATATTGACGGCGGTTACGCTGAATACATGCGGATGCCAAAACACGGCGTAGACACAGGCAAACTGATCCGAGTACCAAACAGCATTCCGCCAGAGGAACTGCTTTTCCTTGAACCGTTGGGCTGCTGCCTGAATGCGATGCAAGAGACCATTTTCCAAAATTCTGTTGCCGTTCTCGGTGCCGGTCCTATTGGATTGATGTTTGCCCAATTGACGAAACAAGCAGGTTTGGCAACATACGTCCTGGACCCTTTACCTCACCGACGGGCAATCGCAGAAACTGTTGGAATTGATGCGGCTTTTGACATTTCTTCTCACGATATTGCACATCTCCATGAAATCACTCGAGGCGGTGTTGATACTGTCATTTCCGCAACGACAAATAAAGCGTCTGTAATTACGCTTGCATTCCAGATTGTCCGCAAAGGTGGATGCCTCAACTTCTTCGGCCTTGCACCGGAAGGCGAGGAACTTCGCATTAACTTAGAAGAATTTCACTATACCGGACACAAACTAATGGCATCGTGGGCATTTTCACGCGCGAGCCTTGACAAATCCCGCCAACTCTTACTTGAAAAAGCAATCAATTTTGAATCGTTGTTAACTGATCGGTTTTCCATTACACAAGGTTTGGAAGCATTTGAAAATGCTATCGCGCAACGCGGTGTCAAAACAGTGTTACATCCCTAAGAGAAATTTGGTACATTGACAGACATTAAAAATCCTTCTACAAAACTTAAACCTATAGTTTTGTCGTTCATGAATTACTGAACATTTGGCCCCAGTTGGCTCTACTCACCACGTACGACTCAAACTCAAGATCAGACAATTCAGGAAGGCGTTTGTAACTCTTACCCCATTTTTAACGTCTTAATTAGACGCAGTTGTACCTTGCAAAATTTCAAGAAATTGTACATAGGTTGTGCTAAGTACACGATGGCACAAGTCAACAGTAATTAGCATAAACAATATTGTAACTATTGGCATGTAAATGAGTTAATTGTTAATAGATATAGAAGTTGTTTTTGATTGCTATAACATCCTGCAGTTCACACAACAAGATGGGAGAATCAAATTCTAAGCAGTTTTTAAGCCTTCGAATTTGCTACAGAAAATATGGTCCTCGGTGCGCATGTTTCCACTTCCGGTGGAATACACAATTCCATTAAAAATGGTAACAACCTCCAATGCGATGCAATCCAAATTTTTCTCGCGAATCCAAACCGTTGGGAGTCAAAACCTCCTACCGCTGATGTCATTGAGAAATTTTGTGAAACATGGGAAGACTCTCCTATTCGTGACGTGATTGTTCATGATATTCACCTCAGCAATCTTGCTTCTCCAAAACAAGATGTGTTAAAAAAATCACGTGACCAATTTAAACAGATGATGGAGCTTTCACATAAAACTGGAATTCGTCATATTGTTACACATCTCGGTGCACATCTTGGTGAGGGAGAAGAGTACGGATTGAAAATGTTAAGCGATAGTTTTGATTTGCTATTCGAAACGGCAGAAGCGCCCAATGTGTTAGTTCTGCTTGAAACAACAGCCGGACAAGGTACAAACCTCGGCTACTGCTTTGAGCATTTACGCGATGTGATCGGTATGTCAAAATACCCTGAGCGTTTTGGTGTTTGTCTTGATACATGCCACGTTTTTGCCGCTGGTTATGATATACGAACTGAAGGTGATTGTGATATTACATTTAATAAATTTGACGAAATTATCGGATTGGAACGTCTAAAGGCATTTCATATTAACGACGCGAAATCAGAGTATCAGAGCCGCGTAGATAGACACGAACATATCGGTGAAGGAAATATCGGCACTACAGCATTTGCTTATATCCTAAACGATTCACGATTTGCTGAAACACCACTCATTATTGAAACGCCGAATATGAATACGATGCATGGTAAAAATCTTACAACGCTGCGCGGTTTGGTGAATAATAATGATCACTAATTCTGTAGTTAGTTTAGGATAAAAAATGCAAATTGGTCCATGGGAGGTAACATTTCTTATTCTCCTATTTTTGGGAATAATTTTAGTATCCCGGATAGTAACGAATTTACAGACGAAACGCGTCTGTCCTGATTGTGGATTAGCAATGCGCACATACTTGTCAAGTTGTCCTTCATGCGGACGGAATTTGACGTTAAAGGAAAAAGAAAGTCAGGATAATTGAATTTATTTTTAATTATAAGAAATTTGGGAACGTTTTCCTACGACTATTGAGACACCTTGAGGGAATCTAACAATATAGGAGAACACATCTATTCTGGTATGATTTTACAATAGTACTTAATATGCGGAGCTGTCCTGCGGACAGACGCAAATAATTTAGATGAGGAAGAGGACATGTTTGAAAAAATAAAACGAAAAATTCAAGGGATGTTTTATCAGTACTGCGTCAGAAAAGAAACAGGAATTGAAGGTGTTCAACAAGCAAAAATAGACTTGCGTAAAAATGAGGCAGTGATGAATCTTGATACTTCTCGTGCCACCACGGAAAACATAACGAAAGCAGGACTTAAAGCAACGAAGAAATTTGATAATATGTCGTTACAATTTCTCAGTGCAGTCCTAATCCTATTTCTTGGCGTAATCGGTTGTTCTGATGTGCCTTATACAGGACCAGTATTATCGGTTGACCATGTTGACCGGTATCTTGACTCAGTCGGTGAGGATACAATTTGTCTCCAAGATGGATTTGATTCTATTTGCCTAAAAGAAGTTCCAGGAGAATACGAAGCAGGCGACAACGGACCTGTCATCCACGTACATCCAACAAGCCTTGTTTTTATGTTCTATTATGAAGACAGTCCGTTGTTGCGGGCGGAAAGACTCATGGACACCACCCAGATTGTGCAAGAGTTGATAGATTCTGGACAGGTTCAATTGCCAGCTATTGATGGTACTAATGGAAATGTCCCAGAGGAGTGGGTAATCCAAATATACTATCCAGATTCATTTCCCGAAGCAAAACGGGGAAAGACACCCAACACCAGCGGATTTGACATTAAGGTTGCAAAGGGAATGCAGCAAAGAATTAACAAGCAACAGGAACTTGAAATAAAGAACTTTACCCAAGTTGACGGAACTGATGGCACCCGAGGTGTTCAATTCTCTATTGAAACTAAAGCTAAGGATATAACAATTCAAGTAGACAAATTAGTTTCTGGGTATACAGCAAAGTTCTATATCAATGCAGACGGCGTAGCATCTGATGAAGGCACCAATACGCTTCAATTGATACCTCTACAGTAGCCTTTTAGGAAGGAGTAGCATCATGGGTATGGGAAAAAGAATCGGTAATATATTCCGTCAACGCTGTAGAAATAAAGTGGCGGATGCACTGGCAGGAGAGGAAAATGTTCTACGTGGAGGCGTGAACCTGCGTTGTAGTAATCAGGGAAGTTATCTTAATACATCGCGTAATCCTATTTTCTTCCTCATAGCGGCAATAATGAGAAACGGTTTTGAAGCAGGCAAGCGAACCATCCCTTTTTTCCTAAGTTTGATCGTAAGTATTTTTATATTACTTTTAAACATAACCGGTTGTTCTGACAATCCTTATACAGGCTCAATGCTGCAACCTGGTGATGTGGATAATTATATTTTTTTACATGGTGACGGAAGAATTTGTCTTACCAACGGAGTTGAAACAGCATGTGTAACACTTGTACCAAAGCGAAGAGATGGCACCTTGCCTATTATCTACATTTACCAATCAGGCATTGCGCATGTGTTCTATCATGAAGGCGTGCCTATTATACGCGCAGAAAGAGAGACTGACACCTCAGATATTATAAAAGAAATTACAGTCCGCATTGGCACACAACCCGGTGGTGGTCAAACGCCTGGTGATAATACTGGTGGTAGCAACAATGATGGCACTCCTCCCACTGGCACACAACCCGGTGGTGGTCAAACGCCTGGTGATAATACTGGTGGTAGCAACAATGATGGCACTCCACCCGGTAATGGTCAAACGCCTGGTGGTGATGCTGGCGGTGGCAACAATGGTGGCGCACCGCCTAACAATGGTGGCGCACCGCCTAACAATGGTGGCACACCGCCTAACAATGGTGGCACACCGCCTAATGACGATAGTCCTCCCAATAATATTGTTTCACATTACGTTTTTAGCAATCCCCCGAATAACTTGCGCGGAGACGAATGGATAGTGTGGGTATACTACCCGGATGACTATAGTGGACCACGTGGGTTACCAAATTCCCCTGAGGGATACGGGTTCACTATTACCGTAGATGGTGGTGAAACAACAGAGTTTGCACAAGTTACTGGAGACGAACGCGGATCCGGCATTAGGCTCGCCATTCGAACAGATCAGCCAGAAACATATATCACTATAACATGGAATCCGCCCTATACTGATCGTTCCGCAACATTCACCCTTAAAAGTGATATTGACCTAACAGATTATGACTTATGATCAGATTCAAGGAATGTCCTGTCAACTCAAGGTATATAGCAAACTATTGACAATGTAAGTTTGATAAAGGAATTTAATATGTTTCGTACACATTGTATTAATAGAGTCATGGATGCGTTGAGAGGAGAGGAAGATGTTCGTTGCACAAAATGCATCTGCGTCGTGATAAAGGGGATGCCTCTTTAAACACCTCTCGTATTATCATCTCCAACTTAATAGGGTCAATAACTAAAAGAGTTTTATGGTAGTCATGAAAACCTTAGCCTTATCGTTAATGTTTGCTGGTAGTATTCTGATTATGCTCTTCGGTATAAACGGTTGCTCTGATATGCCGCATACAGGTTCAATGCTGCAACCCGGTGATGTGGATAAATATATTTTTTCACCTGGTGACGGAAGAATTTGTCTTACCAACGGATTTGAGGTAGCTTGCCTAACACTTGTACCAAAACGAAATAATCGCAATCTACCTGTAATCCATTTTTATCCGTCAAGCGTTGTATATGTTTTCTATTATGAAGGTGTGCCTGTTGTGCGTGCAGAACGACCAATGGACACTTCTGGAATAGTGGATCAGATAACAGGCACAGGAGACGGTAATAATCAACCGAGAGATAGTGGCATTCGCGTGGTAGATATACTGCCTCCAGCAGATCCCCCACCTCCAGAGGATCCGCCTCCACCTGAGACAGACGGTCAACAACCCAGTGGGCAACAACCTCCTCCACCTGAGACAAACGGGCAACAACCTGGTGATACTGGTGGTGGTCAACAGATCGGCGGTCAAACACCCCTACCACCGCCGCCGCGTGATACTGGAGGCGATAGTAACAATGGCGGTCAAACACCCGGCAACAACGGCGGTGATAACAACGGCGGCAAGAACAACAATGATGGCCAAACACCTGGTGATACTGGTGGCGGAAAAAACAATGATGGTCAAACACCTGGCAACAACAACGGCAATAACAACGGAGACAACAACAATAATAACGGCGGTCAAACACCTGGCAACAACGGCGGCAATAACAACGGAGACAACAATAATAATAACGGCGGCAGCAATAATAATAATAATAATAATAACGGTGGTCAAGCACCCGGTAACAACGGTAATAACAACGGAGACAACAATAATAATAACGGCGGCAACGATAATAATAACGGTGGTCAAACACCTGGCAACAACGTAGACAATAATAATAACGGTGGTCAAGTACCCAGTAACAACAACGGCGGCAATAATAATAAGAATAACGGCGGCACACCTCCTAACAACAGGGGCACACCACCTCTGAACAATCCGAACCCGAGTGGACACAATCCACCCGATAACGTTCTGTCACATTATATTTACAATGATCCTGATCTTCAGAATAACGGATGGATAGTGTGGATATACTATCCGCACAACTATGTTGAGCAAGGTCATCCGCGTGGGTTAGGCATTGATCCGTTTAGCACACAGACTGGTCCTGCTTCAGTTGATGATCCGATTACAGAAGAAAGAGATGATTACGGATTTACGTTCAGCGTGAGTGGCGGTGAGGTAACAAATTTTTCCCAGACCAGCGGTCCCTGCACCGATGAACTTATCGGTTCTCCACCTCCCGTTGATGATTTCGTTATTGAAGACAACCGTCAGACGGGTAAAGACAACCGTGATGACTGGGACGACATCCCTTGCAGCGCAAGCGGAAGTGATTATAGTGTCCAGTTATTCGTTAAATCAAGTGCGGAAAAAATAACGCTTACAATAAGGTGGACGCACGGGATGTACGCACCTCGGACTCAGACATTCAACATCATGAAAGAAGTTAGCATGAGAGATTGGGATGCTAATCCACCACCAGACCCAGGTCATACTAAGCAAGATAATACGCCTTGAGGCAATGACTAATGAGTATAGCGTTTCAACCCTCTGAAGAAGTGTGGCATCTATGGACACAGCAAGAATTCAGGTCAAAGCAGGCAATGGTGGCAATGGGTGTATCAGTTTTCGCCGTGAGAAATATGTCCCTCGCGGAGGTCCCGATGGTGGCGATGGTGGCGATGGTGGTAACGTTACCCTTGTTGCTACCCTTGGAATGAGCACCCTGATTGATCTACGTCATAATCCTCGTCAAATCGCTGAAAACGGAGGACACGGTGCTGGTAAACAGCGTGACGGCGCAGATGGCGAAAATCGTATCATTAAAGTTCCTGTTGGCACCATCATCAGAAACTTCAACACAGATGAGATGCTTGCGGATTTGACCGAACCTGATCAAGCTGTCGTGGTCGCACGCGGCGGTATAGGCGGTAAAGGCAATTCCCGTTTTAAGAGCAGCACGTTTCAGGTGCCGCGCGTGGCAGAAAAAGGTGAACCAGGAGAAGAACGTGAGATTAGCCTTGAAGTCAAACTTATCGCGGATGTTGGGTTAGTTGGTTATCCCAACGCCGGCAAATCCACTCTTTTGTCACGAACCTCCGCCGCTACTCCTAAAATTGCATCCTATCCATTCACAACCCTTATCCCTAACCTCGGGGTCGTTCGTATTGATCAAGAGCAGAATTTTGTGCTTGCAGATATCCCCGGACTAATAGAAGGGGCACATAAAGGCGCAGGATTAGGACACCAATTTTTGCGGCATATTGAGCGCACCAAGATGTTGATTCATGTCATTGATCTCAGTGCCACTGATGGTCGAGACCCCATCCAAGACTATAAGCAGCTAAACCTTGAACTCGGACACTACAATCCGATGCTAACCGATCTTCCACAAATCATTGCACTCAATAAGGTTGATATACTGGAAACTGAGGCAAATTTAGCGCGCGTACAAGAATACTTTGGTAAACGAAAAGTTTTTCCTATCTCCGCAATTACAGGTGAGGGTGTAGACGCTTTGATGCAACAGGCATACCGTTCCTTACAATATCTTGAAGCAAAGGCGCGGGAACAAGCTGAAACATCAATCACCTTTGAACATGAACTTCCTCCTGAGCCACGTGCCCGATTTGAACTCCATAAAACTGAAAAGGGGTTTGTCGTCACTGGTGATGAACCGAAACGCGCTGCTGTTATGACCGACATGGAAAACGAACAAGCGTTGATGCTACTGTTTCGGAAGTTAAAAAAGATGGGCGTAATAAACGCTCTTACCCGTTCTGGCGTCAAAGAAGGTGATACAATTCAGATTGATGAATTTGAGTTTACCTATAGTCCAAAAATTCTAAAATGAAGTGAAGCAGCATGGGGCACTCCGAAGAAATATTCACTCAGATGCAATCTCGTCAAAAAGTCACCGACACTGCTCAACACAAGAAAATCTCAGAACGCGAATGTTTATCTAATGTGAAACGCATTGTCGTAAAAGTTGGCAGCAGCACGATTTCAGACGACCTGCGTATCAATGAGGCCGCACTTGATGGACTTGTCCACGATTTAGCCACTGTCAAACAGAAGGGAGTGGAAGTTATTCTTGTTACATCGGGAGCCATTGCGGCTGGGTGGCCTTATCTCGGTCTTAGCACAAGACCACAAACTTTACCCGAGTTGCAAGCATCTGCTGCAGTTGGACAAATTCGGTTAATGGCTGCTTACGAAGAACGTTTCCGTCACTATCAACAAGTGTGCAGCACGCATTTGCTCACACAGGACGATTTCTCCGACAGAAAACGTTATACCCGTATGAACGATGCCTTGCATGCGCTACTTCAACTTGATGCAATTCCTATTATCAATGAAAATGACAGTGTTGCTGTAGACGAAATTAAGGTTGGCGATAACGATACACTTTCAGCTTACGTAACAAACCTTGTTCAGGCTGATCTCCTTGTCATCCTCTCCGATCAACAAGGTTTTTTCACCGAAGATCCGAGACAAAATCCTGACTCGGAGTTAATTCACACCGTAAATGTGATTTCTGAAGAAATGTGGAAAGCCGCGGGACAAGCTGGCACAACCAGTGGCACTGGCGGTATGATCACAAAGTTACGCGCTGCTGAGATTGTCACGGCTTCCGGTGAGATGGTAGTTATTGCCTATGGACGAGAACCTCTAATCGTTACACGCCTCCTTAAAGGCGAGCTCCTCGGCACCCTTTTTCTTCCCAATACCCGTATTTCTGGACGTAAACGATGGATCGCCTATTCGCGTCCACCCAAAGGTTACCTTGTTGTAGATCACGGTGCCCGAAACGCGCTTGTGCAAGGTGGAAAAAGTTTATTGCCCGCCGGTGTTCGACGCGTGGAAGGACACTTTAATTATAGTGATACGGTTTCATGTTTTACTGAAAACGGGACCGAATTTGCGAGGGGTTTGATAAACTACAACTCCACTGAAGCTGTGAAACTTGCTGGAAGACAGACACAAGATATTAAAAAAATACTTGGTTACCACGATTACGATGAAATCATACATAGGGATAACCTTGTATTGCTTAACTGAACTGAACTGAATTAGACGCGATTATAATCGTAGGGCAGGGTCTCTGTGTCCTGCCGTATTTAATATAAGAAAAGGAACACAATGAGCGAAAACATCCAGAACATGATCCAATCAAAAGCGAAAAAGGCAAAAGCTGCTATGCGTGTTTTGTCGCGCAGCTCAGCCGATATCCGAAACAACGCGCTTTTGGCGATGGCAGAAAATATCCTTAAAGCAAAAGACGAAATTCAAGAAGTAAACCGCTTTGACCTTGAAAACGGAAAAAAAACAGAACTTGCTGCACCGCTTATGCAGCGTCTTCTGATTGACGATCAAAAAATAGAACGGATGGCGGATAACCTACGCCAAGTCGCAGCACTACCAGACCCCATCGGAGAAGTGATTAGTATGGGGGAACGTCCCAACGGACTCAAAATCGGTACGGTGCGTGTCCCTATCGGTGTCGTCGGTGTGGTGTATGAGTCACGCCCGGACGTGACTGTTGAGGTATCGGCACTCTGTATCAAATCTGGAAACGGGGTTATTTTGCGAGGCGGTTCCGAGGCAATCCATTCCAATACGATACTCGCCCGTATCCTCAGCGATACCGCTGCCGCAGAAGGTGTGCCAGATGCCATTCAGTTTGTTGACACCACCGACAGACAAGCGGTCTACGAACTTATCCGTCTCCCAGAATACATTGACCTTGTTATTCCACGCGGCAGTAACGAATTCGTCCAATTTCTGATGCGGGAATCCGATATCCCAGTGCTTGGACACGCAGACGGTATCTGCCATATCTATGTGGATGAAGCCGCTGACCTTGAGATGGCTACTAAACTTTGCATGAATGCAAAAGTCGGATATAAAGTCGGTGTTTGTAATGCTGTAGAAACCCTATTGGTTCACGAGGCAGTTGCTGAAGAATATCTAACTGTTATCTGCGATGCGTTGGAAGATGCTGAAGTTGAAATCCGCGGATGTGATCGGACGCAGCAGATTTACGCCGCTGCGAAACCTGCGAACGAAGAAGATTGGCGTACAGAATACCTTGATTATATTTTATCTATTCGGATTGTTGATAGTATGGATACTGCCATTGACCATATTGAAACCTACGGCTCACATCATTCAGATGCAATTATTACAGAAAGTTACTCCGCAGCAGAACGATTTCTTAAAGAGGTAGATTCCGCTGCCGTTTATGTCAATGCCAGCACCGTCTTTACTGACGGTTATGAATTTGGATTAGGGGCAGAGGTCGGCATTAGCACGCAAAAACTCCACTCACGTGGTCCAATGGGACTTGAGGGATTGACGAGTTATAAGTATATTATTTATGGAGATGGTCAAGTGCGCGAGTAGGAAGGTGTTAATTTATCTTCTTCGTCTCCGTTTTTGCGGGCGTGGTGCTACTTTTTCAGGTTCTGGAGTTTCGGATTCAATACCCACCTCCACTCTTGGTCGCTTATACATCCATACCACAAAAAAGATTCCAAAACAGAATAAGATAATACTGACAAGCTGCGGGGATGTCAACCACGACAAAGACGATGTTTCTGGAAACACATGCGGTGTCAACCGCCAAAATTCTACGATAAATCTCTCCACGGCAAGCATGACAAGACTTGCTCCAAAGAGTAAACCTTGGATCGCCGCAAATTTTTTGCGTTGTGACCAGATGATACCGAAGAACATAAATGAAATCAGGGTTTCATAGATAGGTGTTGGGTGAACAGGGACGTCTGTTGGAACGGTGCCCTTTGGAAATGCCATTGCCCATGGTACGTCAGAAGGCGGTCCGTAATCGCCATCACCAGCAAGCAAACATCCAATGCGACCAATACCATACCCAAGTAATAGGAGCGGTCCGATAACGTCAACAGTTGGAAGAAAAGGATTAGGTGAGCGATAGATAACCCAACTAACCGCTGCACTACCACCAATTAATCCACCATACCAGACTAATCCGCTCGGACTAAAGAGATCGCTTATTGAAAAGTGTTCTACGATGAACAGGACATAATAGATTTTCGCGCCGATTATTCCACCGATAGCACCTGCAAAGACAATGACTGTGGCTATTTCCCCTTGAAAACCCCGACGGTTCAATTCACGTTGTATCATCACACTACATGTAATGAATGCAGTGGCTAACATAACGCCGTAGCTATGAACACCGATGGGAATAGAAAAGATCGTTCCCAAATCAATAAGCGTGGGATACATCTATATTATTCTCCAAGATACGCTTGCCGTACCCGCTCATCTGCAAAGAGATCGGTAGAAGCACCTTCAATTGTTATTTCACCTGTTTCCATCACATAACCTCTATTTGTTACGTTCAAAGCAAGTTGCGCATTTTGTTCAACCAAAAGAATCGTTGTTCCCTCTTCATTAATTTGCTGGATAATTTCAAAAATCTGCTTGACAATAAGCGGTGCAAGCCCTAAAGAAGGTTCATCCAAAAGTAGAAGTCTTGGATTTGACATAAGTGAGCGACCAATTGCTAACATCTGTTGCTCACCGCCGCTAAGGCTGCCGCCTCGCTGTTTCCGGCGCTCCGCCAACACAGGAAAATAATCGAAAATTCTATTTAAATCCGATTTTATTCCCGTAGAATCATTTCTTATATAGGCACCGAGTTCAAGGTTTTCTAGTACCGTCATATCAGGAAAAATTAGACGACCTTCAGGCACCTGAGAAATACCGAGGGCGACTCGCTGCTCTGCTGAAGTCGTTGTAATATCTTCACCTTCAAAATATATACTTCCTTCTACCGGTACGTGAACACCAGAAACGGTCATGAGTGTGGTAGATTTGCCCGCACCATTTGCGCCGATCATACACACCTTTTCGCCAGCGTTAACCTCAATTGAAATTCCGCGCACCGCGCGGATATTTCCATAATACGTATGAATGTCCTTAAGTTCAAGTATCATCAGATGTTCCTAAATATGCTTCGATAACACGTTCATCGTTTTGCACATCTACGGGTTGCCCCTCGCTAATTTTTTCGCCATGGTCCAACACAGTAACCCAATCGGAGATCTGCATCACCACTTTCATATCATGTTCAATCAGTAGGACAGAGATTCCCCGTTCGCGGATGGTATAAATCAGAGAAATAAGATCGCGTGTTTCTTGTGGATTCATGCCTGCAGCGGGTTCGTCAAGAAGCAGAAGTAAAGGTTTTGTCGCCATGGCTCTGGCGATCTCAACGCGGCGTTGGTCTCCATAGGATAGATTTCCTGCTGTCTGGTTACTAACGTCTGCTAATCCAACAAATTTTAGCATCTCCTCGGCGTATTCCGTGATTTCCTTCTCTTCCCGCTGCTGTTTCTTCGTTCGGAATACCGCGCCTATAAAGGTGGCAGAGGTACGCGGGTGTCTCCCAATTTTGACGTTATCCAGCACCGTTAGTTCGGTAAAAAGTCTAATATTCTGAAACGTCCTGGCAACCCCAAGTCCTGTAACCTCATCCGGGCGTAAACCGGTAATTTGCTTCCCCAAAAAATTGACCCTACCTAATGTAGGTTTATCTAATCCGGTAGCACAGTTAAACAGTGTTGTTTTCCCCGCACCGTTGGGGCCTATCAAACTGGAAATTTGTCCAGCACGCACCTGAATTGTAACTTTCGATAATGCTATGACACCGCCATAGTGTCGACTCAATTCCTGTGTTTCAAGGATATTTATAGGTTGATTTGCCATTTTCAGCTCCTGATACAATTATCTCCTTTAATAAGATACCTTAAACAGCACGAAAGTGTCAACTGATTTCTATACAGAGTCATTTAATCTTCCAGTAGTCCCTATCTTCTACCAAATATTTTTTCTTGTAGGTGCCAAATGCATACACGCATTTGGCGTTGATTCCTACCTCCTTGTCACGACCATGCTAAAATGTTAAGAAAACCGAAAACTGAATGGATTGGTATTGTAGCTGCTTTACGGTTGAAGAATTTGTCAAGATGTGTTACATTAATATATGTAGTTAAAGAAAAAAGAGATTCGAAATTCTTTGGTTTTAGCACTTCTATTTGTAAATATCATTTCTTAGATTAATAATTGGAGAATATTGCTGTCGGTATGTCACATTCAACCGATACAGATCAAGAGAAACATCGGGAATATTTATTTGCGCTTGCTTCGGTTGAAGGCATTGGTGCGGTTCGCCTCAAACGTTTGTTAACACGGTTCGGTAGTGCTGATCGCATTTTTGATGCGGAGTTGGTTGAAATAGCACAGTTGCCAAACTTCAATCCAATCTTAGCATCACGGATACTTACTGTACGCAATAGGTTTGCCGAATTGCGTCGAAAATTAGAGGCATTAAATAACCAAGGTATAAAAGTTATCTTTCCAGAAGATCCTGAATATCCTACCCTTTTGAAATCAGTGCCAGACGCGCCAACAGTCCTTTGCAAAATCGGTGAATTATCTGAGATGAACGAACAGTGCGTTGCAATTGTGGGAAGCAACCGTCCAACAGTTGACAGTATTAATGTAACGCTTGGACTTTCAATCCGCTTAGTAGAAGCAGGTTTTACAATAGTAAGTGGGCTTGCGAGTGGTATAGATACCAATGCACATTACGGCGCGTTAGGAGTAAATGGAACAACTATTGGTGTTGTATCAACTGATCTCTCGTCTATCTATCCACCTGAAAACCGTGATCTTGCTAAAAAAATATGTGAAACAGGGTGTGTTTTTTCAGAACACCCGTTTCCTGCCTCACCAACACCTGCTAATCTTGTTTTACGCAATCGAATTATCAGCGGACTTTCTATGGCTACGATAGTGGTTGAAACCTCTAAAGAAGGAGGGGCAATGCACACTGCGCGATACGCACAACTACAAGATCGCCCTGTTTTTGCATGTCAGTGGAACTCATATAATCAACATAACGAAGGAACACGCCAACTGATTAGAAGTGGTGCTTTGCCTTTTTTACCTGACGAACTTGATACAGTTGTTAATATACTAACACACCCCGACCGTCTTCAAAACCATATTATCGGAACCTCAATTGAACAAATGACACTATTCGAACATCAGGAAAGCTAAAAATGTCCAAATTTGCAAAATTTTTATGATTAATGTGTCATTTTTTCTTGATATACGTTTTATTTTGTGTTAATCTATAGCAAATTTATTAAAAATTTTAATTTTCGCTTTACAAAATATGCAAAATTTTGTATAATTATCAGCGAAAATCGATTTTTTACCTTTACAGATTTTGCAAATTTTGCTAAACTTAAAGGTACAGAATTTGGGTGTTGACTTTCGGAACTGAAAATAACCTATCCAATGGTATTAATTTAAAAGGTGACAGTTCCGCAGAAAGTTCTATTCTCAAAGCGTCGCCTATCCTCTGGACTTCACGGAGGAAGGCAAACGAAATAGTCTGAAGATTACTTGACTAAACATGGACATGATGGCAGGTTCCGGCACTATCGTAGAATTAACATATAACGACACGGAAATGTCATCTATATATGAAGTTTTTAATCTGTGCCCGATTTTCGGGTACCTTACATTCTGATAAACCTTAATTAAGGAGTTACCTACTCATGAAACTTTTTTTTAGAACCTTGGCAATAGTCATGGCAGCCTTGTTTGCCGTTTATATGGTTGGTTGTGGTGATGGTGATGATCCCCCTCCCGCTGAAGATGCAGCGTTTGTTAGTGCTACGCCCGCAGATGGTGGCGAGCTCGCAGCAAATGGCACTGTCAGTGTTTCATTTGACAACAACCCAGGTGACGTAACAGCGAGTACTGGTACAGTCGCTGGGACTGGTAAGTCGCGGAACATTAGCGGTCCTTTCACTGCTGGTGCACTTGCACTAACAATTGAGTGGACAAACGGTGAAGGCAGCAAAACACTTAACTATACCGTGGTCGCAGCAGATGAAACCGCGCCGGAAGTCACAAGTAGCAGTCCTGAAGATGGTGCTGAAGGCGTTGATCCCGGGAAGGTGTTTGTAGATGGTATAGAAGTTACCTTCAGCGAACCCGTCACTGGAGACCTCATGCTAATGGACGGCGATGATGATGTCGGTTGGACATCCAATGCTGATGGCGATACAATTACGCTACAAGGAAATGCTGGTCAAGAACTCAGCAACGAAACCGAGTACGAAATTGCAGGTACGGTCAAAGACGGTGCTGGGAACGAAGCCGAAATTAGCCTTACTTTTGTTACTAAAGCTAAAGAGTAAATTTCCGACTATTTCGATTAAAGGACAGCGTATCTTAGATACGCTGTCCTTTTTTATGGATGCAAGCTGTGAGGTTGAATAACAAAATGGGTATGTAAAGTCAACACACACCAGTTATAGGACGGACTCCTGTCCACCCTACAGTAGAAAACATAACGTCCCCTTTGCAAATTGAACAATGAGACAAAATATTTACACACCCTTACAAATTCACTTTTTTTTAACACAAATTATCAATATATGCTATAATGTTTGGAGAAAATTGAACGGTTTTTGAAATAGCGTTGTCTAATACAATAGAAGCCGAAGGAGATTTTCCCGTGGAAAGGACTGAAGCCTTACTCATTGACCATCTTCGTGAAGGAGATGAAACAGCATTAGCACCGTTGGTTGAAAAATATAAACGAATGGTGCACCGTCTCGCGATGCAAATCACCAAAAATCACGAGGATGCCAACGATGTAATGCAGGAAACCTTTATAAAGGTATATCAGTCAATTCATACCTTTCGGCAGGAGGCAGCTTTTGAAACATGGGTTTATAAAATAGCTGTCAATGAGGCACTCAACTTCGTCAAACGGCGTAAACGGCGTCGTGAATCTCCGCTTGTTACTACAGATGAATCCGAATTTCATCCAGATGCGCGACAAAAAGCGGAGATGGCGAGTGATCCACAAATACAAGCGGAGAAAGCTGAACTACGGTATTGGGTGACAAAGGCGGTTAACAGTCTCTCACTTAAACATCGGATTGTAGTTATTCTTCATGAATTAGAAGGGTTAACACATCCCGAGATAGCGTCAATATTAAATTGTTCCGAGGGGACAGTCCGATCACGTTTACACTATGCCCGAAAACATCTCAGAACGTTGTTAAAACCGTACGTTGATGCAAACTCCGATTTTTAACAAGTTTTCCCACTGTTGTCGGTAAAATTGAATAAGTGTTAAAAAAACTTGTGGGAGCGGTTTCCAATAAGTGTAACAAAACGAGGAAACCGACAAAAGTTATGAAACTGAAATGTAACGCTATACAACGTTTTATATCAGACTACATAGATGATACGCTTTCAGCGCGCGACACTGCAAAGGTTGAAGCACATCTCCAGTGCTGTTTAATATGTCAACATGAAGTCAATGCTCTCAAAAAGACGCGTGATCTTGTTGTTGATTTTTATGTTGAACCCGAGACACCTGATAGTTATTTTCATCAATTTGAGGTAGAATTGCACCGTTGTATTGAAAATAAGGGACCCATCCCGCTAAACCAACGGCTAAAGACTTCGTTGTTGCAGTTTACTTGGTCTTTGCTAACGCAACTTCGTCAAAGTTTTGGGCGATATAGTTTCATCAGGATGAATGCGTTACCATTAGGTGTACTTTTAGTGTTAATAACTACAGGATTTGTGGTAACGCATCTGCTGAAACAAGAAGTTTCACCACCGCCTAAGGTATATCTACAACAGGTAGGTGAAACGGTTCTATCCAACGAATCAGCTGCTGTCAACGCAAAATCAAAGTTGCGACAAGACATTTACAATGATCGTAAAACCAAACGGAAAGCACCTGGAGAAGTTAGTTCACCAACTCCCGCAGCAAATGCAGAGAAAATAGGCTATTGGAAATTGACAGAACCTTTAACTACTGAAACCGAAGGGCATATTATTGTTATGCATCTCAGTAATGATCGTTCTGTTCCGAGTGATGCTGCGGATTCTGAGCTCATTGTTTATGCCCAACCTGATGTCTTAAGCAGGAAATCACCTCTACAAGAGGATAATTATGCCGCGCTTCCGTTGGAACTTCAAGTTGCCCCCTTTTCAGAGAAATACCAACGAAAGCACCGTAGATTACCACGGTTTGCCAACAAATTAATGAACGTATCTTCAGAAAACGTATCTTCAGAAGTACTTATCATGCCAGAACTCTACGACTTAAGTAAATTGTAACTACTTTCAAATCAAACGAAGTGTTTTGATACTTCATAATATAGTCTTGATGTGCTATCAAGACAGATTTACAAAGACAGGGCGGTTATTGTATTCCGTCCATATTTTGAAAAATCAATGGGTGGAAGATTTTCTTAGTTCCCCCAACTTTTCTTTATCTATATCCAAAGGAGAATGTAATGAATCCAAGAATTTTGGGCATTATTGGCGGTCTCGCCCTTATCGTTGCTATACTCTCGCCTTTTATGATGGGAAGTTCTAAAAAGGTGGAACAACTCTATTTATCCGCTAAAGGACTATATGAACAAGCAGATTATGAAGGGGCGATAGCCAAGTATACTGAGGCACTTGAAGAGGCGAAAAAACGCGGTGTGAAAACCGAAGTGATTGACAAAGATTTTACGACGCTTGCTAATTTTCAAATTGCTGTTTCTTATTCTCGACTTGCTGAACAGACAGGTGATGTTAACCACTATGATACAGCGCTTGAGTATATCGAAAAAGTGGCTCCTAACGCTACTATAGCTAAACATCAAGAAGGGTTAACATACCTCTGGGGACACATTCTATATAGAACAGAACAATATGAACTTGCTGAAGCAAAGTTCACACAATTGATTGATAATTTCCCTAACAGTCTACAAGTAGAGAACGCGTGGTACGCAATCGGTCAATTGAACTATAAGTTAGGAAATTATGAGAGTTCTCGAACTGCTTTTAACAATATTCTTGTCGGTTTTCCTAACTCTGAATTCAAGGATGACGCGCAGCTTCTCATCGCTCAATCGTTCCTTGACGAAAGCAATTACGAACAAGCTTACCCGGAATTTGATAAATTTGCAACTGATGAGTTTAAGAATTTTCCAGAACTGCATGCCGAAGCGATGTATAAAGCTGCTTTCTGTTTGAATCAACTTAATAGAGATGATGAAGCGATCAGTCGTTATACAAACTTCATTACACAATTTCCGGAACATCAACTTGTTACGGCGGCCTACTTCGACCAAGGCCATATTTATGCTAAACAGAAAGACTATGACAATGCGCGCGTGAACTTTGAGTTAGCACTCCAAAATACAGCAGACCGTGGACTCCAATCCGAAATTCAGTCTGCCATTGGGCAAACATACTTTGATCAAGCTGACTATGAAAACGCAATTGTATCTTATACAAAACTGTTAGACGAATATCCAGAAAGTACATTCATCGGTGATGCAAAACTCGGTATAGCCGATAGTCAGTTCCGATTGGATCGTTGGAGTGATGCTATCACTTCATATCAATCGGTTATTGAACACGAAAAAAGTGAAATGCAATCCGAAGAAGCCTCTGAACTCAGTTTAACACCTTATTGCTCTTTACAAGTTGGCGAAGCATATTACAAACTTGGAACTAATCAACGCGATGCTGGTGAGATGCAGGAAGGGTCAGCAACGCTTGAACTCGCGTTAGAATGGTACCTGAAAACCGTCGACGATTTTCCGGAAAACCCTGTTGTACCGCATGCACTATATGGTGCAATCTGGACATTGAATGACTTGGGACGCAAGGAAGAATTGGAAAAAATTGCCAGCGAGTTTATTGAAAAAAATCGTAACGATAACGAGTTTGATATCCTTGCTGCAGAGGTACAACTCCGCTTTGCTGACATTAAACGTACCGAATTTAAGCAATACGTTGGAGCCGCAGAAGAATACGCTAAATTGTGGGAATACCGTCCACTTCCAAAATTCCATCTTATCAAGTTAATGGGCAAATTCTTTGAAGGTCGTTCCTACTATGAAGCCGCAAAACCTGAAGGTTATCAAGAAGGTGATACTACCACAAATTTCAATGCGGAATATCTCCAAAAATCTGTTGAGGCATACCAAGACGCTATCAACATGTTTTCTGATGAATCTTTTCGTCCCGGCATTGAAGAAGGACGCTACCAAGACTTCTCAGAACGTATTGCACAGGTTGAAGCATGTCTCATGAACGAAGCGCTCTCACACGAGATGCTGGGGGCATGGGATACAGCGCGACAACGCTACGCTATGATTCCTGAAGCCAGTAACTACTATGAACGTGCACTTTTGCTCACCGCAAACAGTTATGTGAGGCAGGGGGACAAACCCCAAGCTATCACTTATTACAATTCAATAATGTCAAAACTTGAAGATAAAAACAATCTTTCATTGGCAGAAATTAAGCTTGCAGATCTGCTGCGTGCTGAAGAACGGTTTGAAGAAGCGGCAGCCGAATACCAAGATGTTGTTGATGGTAACCCAACAGGTGAATATGCCGATGATGCGCTGTATTTTGTAGGTCTTTGCTATTATCATGCTTCATCGGAGAAACCCGAGCTTGTTGAGAAAGCTGCAGAGGCTTTCAATAAGGTTGTTAATGAATACGCTAATAGTCCAAACGCCATTGAAGCCTATTATGGCTTGGCACTTGTTTACCAAGATGCTGCCAAAAAACATGGTGATACAACGAAGTGGTCACTTATTGTTCAAACGGCAGACGCAGCAACCGAAAAGTTCGCTGACAGTAGTGAAGAGTTGGTTCTTCAAACACTCGGACAAATTGATCTCATCAAAGCAACTGCCCTTGAAAACATAAACGCTGATGATATTGAAGGTCTTGTCGCGAGTCTACAGCAAGTTGTTAATAACTCTGGAGCACGCGAAGATGCCCGTATCCGATCACAGCTTAAGATCGGGCATACTTACTACAGTAAAGAACGTTTTGAAGAAGCTCTCGCTGCGTATAAATTATTCGTCGAAAAATTTCCAAATAGCGAAATTGCACCAACTGCACAATTTCAATCTGCTGTCTGTTATTACCAGATAGCTCAGAAGGCTAAAGATGCTGATGCAGCACAACTCGCGTATACCAATGCTGCCAGCGAAGCAGAGAAGGTTGTCGAAATGACGGATAACGTTGACAACCTCATTAGCGCAAATTATACGCTCGGTTTATCAAGATTTGGGCTAAAGGACACGCAAGCTGCAATTGATGCCTTCAAGCAGGTCACTTCCTTTGAAGGTCAAACCGAGGACGAAAATCGCAAGAATCTCATCTCTCAAGCACACTCTCGACTTGCTGAATTATTCAGCAATGTTGGCAATTATAGGGACGCTGTGAAAGAGTATGAGTACATTATCGCTAATAGCGAAGATGCTGACTTGCGTGGACGTTCTTATTTTGCAATGGCATACGCACAAGACGAACACCTTAAGATGTATGATGATGCGTTGACAAATTATCAGAACGCTATTCAGTTGGCTGATAATGTGGTGAAGGCACAGTCCTATTATAGGTCAGGTTTGATTTATCAAGAAAAACTCAATGAACTTGATAAATCATTAGAAGTTTTCCAAACCTTGATTGCTAACCACAGTACGGAACAGAATACCGGTGTTGCTTCTATGGTTGCTGATGCGAGTCTCCGTCGTTCTGAACTATTTGTGAAATTGGGGCGCTTAGACGAGGCTATCACTGATGCAATTAGCACGGTAGAAGGGTATAAGGCAAGTGCAACAGCAACCGTTGCGCAAAAAGTCGCTGCACTATATACCCTCGGATTTCTCTATTCTGATAAAGCACGCACCCACTATCCTGAGGATCTGCCCCAAGGATTTGATCTTAAGCCTTACATTGAAACAAGTGGGTTAGCAGCTGCTTCTTTCTTTGAAGTAAGCAAACTTGCTTCGCCTGTAGAGAAGGCCGATAAACAATCGGTCATTCCGTATGTACAAAATTCTCTCTTCCAAGCCGGCCAGATATATTATTCACTTGGTGCCGGATTTAAGAGGCGTGCAGAGTTGTTACTCGCCATTGATCCGCTTACAGAGTTTGTTAAATATGCGGATGCAGGTATATTCCCTGCCTCAAAGGATCTATCAGGGGACATGGAGACTTCATTAACCTACTTAGCTTCTGCTAACTTTGACTTGGGGCGGATGCAAGTTGGATTAGACGAAGAGATGTCTCCGCAAGCTGTTGCTTATTTCAACGCTTCTGTTAAGGTTTTCAATGATCTTGTCAAACGCTATCCAAATGCCAAAGATGCTGCACTCTGGCAGTATCAAGCTGGCGAAGCTTACTATACAACAGAGCAGTTTGAAAAAGCTATTGTTGAATATGATAAGGTCAGACGGGTTAACAAGACGCATGAAAAAGCGCCTGAATCCTTATACGCTATCGCTACTTGTTATCAATTTCTTTCTGAAACAGCGAAAGACGCAGGTAATACAGATGCTGAAAAAGCGTTTCTTGACAAACTATTCGAAACAAACGAGATACTTGTCAAGGAATATAATAATAGCAAGTTCGCTGGTGAAGCGTTTATCAACATTGGTAATAAGCACTATAACGCCGCTTTGGATCCAGAACTTGAGCCAACTGAGCAAATCGATCTTTTCCGACAGGCGATTGAGAACTACAAGCGAGCGCTCGCAGCGCCCGGTCTCAGTGCAGAGTCCAAAAACACTGCAGAGGGTTTCCTTAATGAGACCGAAAGTTTTCTCGCACATAATGAATATAAGTATGCTATCACATCCCTTGGTAAGGCTCAAAGAGCATCTAAAAAGTCTGACATTGAAGAAGCAATTGATCTCTTCAAAGCGGTCACGAAAGCTTATTCAGAAACCAAGTATGGTGATCTTTCTTACGGTAAGTTAGGTGAAGCATATACAATGCTCGCGAATAAAGAGGAAAACTATTATCCGTATGCATTGTATTATTTCCAATTCTTGCCTAAGAAGTATGCAACTGATAGCCCAGCTGACTCCCAAGTTGATGATGCAATTAACTACTGTATTCTTAAGGCTAATGAGATTCAAGCTTACATGAAGTCTAAGAATATTGAGCCACTTCAGGGAGAACCTGAAGATGGTAACGAATAACTTGGGCTAACGAACACTGGATTCGTAGGGACAGGTCTTATACCTGTCCCTATCCTATTTTATACGTAGGGCAATTATGTGTTCACAAACAATATCGCTTTACGTAAAATACCTACCTTATCTTTAAAACCGAATTAATTGTCTGTCTTGCGGCTGAGTCCTCAAGAGTATAAAAGGCAATCAGAGGAGTTACTGCAAGTGTATGATGAATTGAGAGTACCCCCGCGTATCCTACTCGGTCCCGGACCCAGTATAGCGAATCCACGCGTTCTCAAAGCAATGACAACCCCTATGCTCGGGTACTTAGATGCAGATTTTGTTGAAGTCATGGATGATACTGTTGCCTTGATACGGCAAGTCTACGGCACCCAAAATTCCCTTACCTTTCCTGTTTCTGGTACCGGTACTGCAGGCATGGAAACAGCACTTACCAATATTATTGAACCGGAGGATTCTGTAATCGTAGGGATTAACGGTTACTTCGGCGGCAGGATAGCAGATATTGCGGAACGGTGTGGTGCACATGTTACACCTGTTCACGCTGAATGGGGAAATATTATTGAACCGGAACAGATTGCCGAAGCATGCAGCAAAGTCACACCAAAACTTGTAGCAGTTGTCCATGGCGAAACGTCGACCGGTATTCTACAACCGTTGGAACAGATAATTGACATTGCCCGTGAAAAGGATGCATTGTTTCTGGCGGATTGTGTCACATCTCTTGGGGGACAACCTGTTGAACTTGATGAGCGCGGTATTGATATTGCTTATAGTTGCACGCAGAAATGTCTGGCAGGTCCTCCCGGACTTTCGCCAATCAGTTTTAGTGACCGTGCAGTCGAAGTGATTCGGAACCGTAAAACAAAAATTCAGAGTTTCTATTTGGATGCAACACTGCTTGCAGAATATTGGTTGGGGGACTCACGAAAATATCATCATACCGTATCTATGTCCATGATTTATGCCCTACGCGAGGCACTGCGTGTTGTTATGGAGGAAGGCGTATCGCCACGCTACCAACGACATGAACGTAATGCCAAAGCTTTGATTGCTGGCGCTGAAGCTATTGGTTTACAACCTGCAGCGAAAGAAAATTATCGAGCTCCGATGTTAACTACACTGCTCATTCCAGAGGGAATTGATGATGTGACTATACGAAAACGTCTTATTCAAGACTACGGCATTGAAATTGGTGGTGGTTTGGGAATCTTTGCTGGTAAAGCATGGCGGATCGGGCTTATGGGTGATGCTGCTAACGAACAGAATGTCTTACTTGTTCTAAACGCAATTGAAACTCTACTTATTGAGTTCGGATACAAAGTTGATATTGGAACAGCGGTTAGCGCAGCCGCTGCAGTTTATCAGGACAGTTGATATGGGTAAACACTCACCTGTAGACGCGTTTTGTTGAAGTTAAAATTTAATTCGGTAAAGCCAGTTGCCCAGGACCTGTGGGTGCGATTTCCTAACCACACTTATCAAAGTGTAAAGTAATTACAGATTTACTATAAAGCATGTTTGGCTGCTGTCTGGATAGCCATCAGATGTGCAGCGATTCGTGTTTCCCAATTAAGCTGCGTTGGTGTTTCAAGAATTAGGCACAGCGTATTTACTTGTTCAGCTAAATACCTTCCGCGTGTCCATCCCTTAGTCGTAACTTGATCAAGCAGTGTGACCACTCCATTTTCATTGCGGTGATCTTCTATCAAGGGTCCTTGATTGATAGAGCATAATCCTGCTACGTTTTTTACAATCACATTGCCGATTGGTAGACATTGTGAAGTACGACGTTCCCACAAATAAAATCCATCACTATCACTATCTTCATGCAAATCTAAAGCAAGTTCAATTTCCTCTCTTTTCCTTATAGTATTATTGCTACGTGTATTTTGTGGGTGCGCGCACTGTTTGCGTTGAAGTGATTCTGCGATGAACGCTGTTTCTGGACACTGGGTTGGGGTTTCAAACATCCGATTAAGGTCGAGCCCCGCGGCATTTTCACGGATGTCTCGTTCATATCCGTAAGGATTATCACAAGGTGAGATGAGCCAATTGTATTCGTTTAATGGGAAGGGACTATGTGGATCGTTATCAACAAGCAATTCAACAAGGCGCAGCGCACATTCAACGCCCGCAGGTTCATCTCCGTGGATGCCAGCTGATACATAAATCAGGGGAGAACTTTTTTGTTGAGCAGTATAACGTAAACAGTATAAAGGATAAGTGGAAGTATACGCTTGGTGCCAGACTGTAAGATGCTCAGACGTCCTAAGAGCCTCAAGAATGCGATCTGTAACATCCGCATAATTCTGGACTTGCATCCGAATTACTCCCATTCAATCGTACTCGGTGGTTTTGAGCTAATATCATAGACAACACGATTGATCCCTTGGACCTCGTTGATAATTCGGGTAGAAATTCTTGCTAAAACATCATCAGGGATTCTCGCCCAATCCGCTGTCATAGCGTCGCTACTGGTAACAGCACGTAAAGCAACCGCATTTTCGTACGTCCGTTCATCCCCCATCACACCAACACTCTTAACAGGCAGCAGGACTACCAACGCTTGCCAAATTTCATCGTATAATCCGGCTGCCTTAATTTCATTGATAAAAATTGCATCAGCCGCTCTTAGCACTGCTAACCGTTCCGGTGTTACTTCACCGATTATTCTCACAGCAAGCCCTGGTCCAGGAAACGGATGTCTACCCAGCACATGGGATGGAACATTTAATTCAGCACCCACGGCTCGCACTTCGTCTTTAAAAAGTTCACGAAACGGTTCAATAAGTTCAAACGGCATGTCGGGTGGGAGTCCACCAACATTATGGTGTGTTTTAATCGTAGCAGAAGGTCCCTTGGTAGAAACGCTCTCTATGACGTCTGGGTAGAGAGTGCCTTGCGCCAGAAAACGACAAGGTCCGAGCTGCTTCACTTTTTCCCTAAAGGTTTCAATGAACTGTGCCCCGATAACTTTTCGTTTTTGTTCCGGATCCACAACACCTGCCAACGCATTCAAGAAAGATTCTGCCGCATCCACAAACTCAATTTTTATTCCCAGCGCTTTACAAGTTGCTAAAACCTGTTCCACCTCATTTTGGCGCAAAAGTCCATTATCCACAAAAACGGACACTAACGCATCACCTATCGCCTCATGAAGGAGTGTAGCAAGCACCATTGAGTCTATGCCACCACTGACAGCGCATAGCACCCTTTCGTCTTTCACCGTTGCTCGGATGTTCGCGATGGCTTCTGCAATAAAAGTATCCATCGTCCAGGTGGCATTACATCCACAGATATATCGGACAAAGTTGTGAAGGATTTTGTCAGCGTCTCGTGTATGCTCAACTTCAGGGTGAAATTGCAATCCGTACAAAGTGCCGTCGGAGTTGACCATCGCTGCGATAGGTGAGTTTGGTGTTTGGGCGATTGTGTGGAATCCCGTAGGAAGCTTGTCAATTTTATCTCCATGGCTCATCCAGGCAGACAATTCCGATGGCAAATCGGTAAATAATGAGTCTGATGTGGAGATGATTTGAAGTTGTGCATTCCCATATTCCCGTTCTGTTGCGGGATGGACTTTACCCCCTTCTAAGAGAAAAGCGATGAGTTGCATGCCGTAGCAGATACCTAATACAGGAATTCCAAGTGTGAAAAGGGACGCATCTATTTTTGGCGCATTTTCCTCGTACACACTCGCTGGGCCACCAGAAAGTATGATCCCTTTTGGTGACATTTTCTCAATGTCGCTAAGCGGTAAAGTATAAGGTTGAATCTCGCAGTAAACCTGCTGCTCTCGAATGCGCCGAGCGATTAACTGCGTATATTGCGAGCCAAAGTCTAAAACGACAATAGCGTCTCGCTCCATGTCTTTTCTCCGTTTTTAGATATTGAGTTTTTGGCAGAATTGCCAATATGAAGTTTATGGATTTAGTTCGGTAATTTTCCTATAAGGACGTTTGATTATAATTGTTTCAAGCAAATAGTATTTTCCGTGTCACCGTAGTGGTTCACAATCAATAATTTCCCCTGTCCCAGGTTCAAAGATCACACCGTAGTACCCTGGCGGCGCGAATACTATATCATCCCACATTGCTAAGTCTGTATTCGCGTCCTGTAAGTAGTAGCATCCCCTATGCGGATGTTCTTCAGATTCGATGGTACGAACGTGGTAGCAATGATTGTGAAACTGAATCGTGTTCCCATAAATGATGATGTATCGGTCACCAAACAAACTTTGTGCTATCTGATTGACGACATAAGGGTCAATTTTAAGACTATGCAATGTCTTTGATTACCTTCGCAATTATTGAGACAAATTATTTTTTGTGTCTAAGACTCACGGCGCTTTAGAGATGATAATGTCAACTCTGCGATTTTTTTCTTGAGAATTTTTGTCAATTGGCTGAGATTCACCTAAACCGACAGCAGTCAATCGGTTTGCTGGTACTTTACCGCTATTAATTAGATACGTTCTAATTGAATTTGCTCTTTTTTCGCTGAGCGCCTGATTAGTTTTCGCATCTCCAAGTGAATCGCTATGTCCTTCAATTCTTACAATATAATCTTTGAATTCATCTTGTTGCAGTATAGAGGCAAGTTTCATAAAGGTTGGGAAAAACGCCTCATTTAAACGGGTGCTTGTGGTTGCAAATAGATTGCCACTAATTCTAATGAGAACCCCTTCCTCACGGTCTATGACAACTGCTTTCGGAATTTGCTGGACTGTTTCAACCAGAGTCGTCTGGGCAGAATCCTGCTGTTTTGTCTTTTCAATAGCGCGTCGGAGGTAATCATGGCTTTGCTGCGACGCATCAACAGCAGCTGAGTATTCCTTTTTCGCAAGTGCTGACTCCGCAGTCGCGAGTGCTGAAGTAGCCAATTCATACAGTTCTGGTGCAAACTGTGGCACTTTGGTCTGTGCTTGTTCTGCTACTGCTGCTTTGGCTGATGCAACTGCTGCCGCTGCTTTTTTGATTCTTGCTGTAAGTTCTTCCTGGGCACGGCGGCGATATTCAGCGACTTCAGAAATTGTAATTATTTTGTCTGCAATCTGTTCCGCCCCTTCAGCAGTCTGCCTTGCTTCTCCATAACGGCTTTCTTTGAACGCTTTTTTCGCCTTATCCAATTGGTTGCGTGATTGTTGGAATTGTTGTGTAGCGTGTGTGGCTGCATTTAGAGATTCAGCGCGCTGAATCTTAAGCTGTGCGCGTTCGATAGCGATAAGCGCAGCATTTTCCGCCGCTGCACGGGTCTTCTGATACTGAATTGCCAATCCATAAAGATTGTTGGCTTGTGTCAGCGCGTCTGTTGCAACTTTTTCTGCGTCGGTGAATTCTTTTCGCTCCAAGTGCGTTGTTGCTAACGCAATTGCTGATTGCACACGTTCATACTCTGGTGTTTCTACAATTTCAGGATAAGTTAGTTTTGCAATGGTCACAAAGATTTCTGTTCCGGAAATTGGCACGCGAATTTCCGCATGACGCAGTGCATCTTTTGTTTCCCTAAGATCCGTTGTGAGTGAACCGGCACGTTGATTTCCTACCTCAATTTGTTTTAATTTTTGTTCAATTTCCATCGTCTTCATCTCATTGCGAATCTTAGCTATTTCTATTTCATATTCTTTTTCCGTTATGACCTCTTGGTACATCTGTTCCTGGATTGCAATGAGTTGCGCACGTGCTTGCTGTTGTTTTGCTTTATACAAAGCGATTTGTGCTACAAGTTCTGCTTGATATGCGAATTCCATGCTTTGCGCAATGTCTCCACGTTCCTGTGCTTGTTTGGCAAATCTCAGGAGCTTAACAGCACGGCTGTATTCATCGGTTGCGAGCTGCTCAGCATTGAGTTCAGCTGCACTGGAAATCGCCTTCTGACCATTCTGAAGTTGTGTCTCAAGAAGAACACTATCAATTTCAACTGATACGCATCCGTAACTAATTAGACATCCTATTAATAGCAGCGATCCATAAATTCGCATCGGAACTTCCTTTATTTCTTCTGGGCGGCGAGTTCTGCTCTAAGTTTTTCAAGATTATTGAGAACATTTTCCGTAGCTTGTTGTCGTAATTCTAATTCAGCTTGCGCTTCTTTAACCTGTGCATCCTGCCGAATTGCTAATGACTTTTCTGTAGCAATTCGCGCATGAAGATACGCCCGCAATGCCAATCGGTACGAGCGTTCTACATTGCCTGATTGCAAGGAGGTGTCAGCATTAGTAAGCATCTCCTCCGCTGCGTTTATCTCGCTCACGGCTACATCACGCGCACCAACGTTTTCTGCAGCAGCAATACTTATCCGCGCGTTATCTGCGGTCTCAATTGCCAATTGTTCTACTTGTTTGTTGCTACCACATCCCAATATAACAACGAATATCAGGAGCGAAGGTATCCATTTCACGTTATTTCCTCTTTATTGTAAGTTCAGGTATAAGTGGATTGACAACCTAACAGAATCCAGCACATAGCACAATAAACAAAAAAGCCCCACACTCAGGTGAGGCTTTCTAAAAAACGCTCTAATACGCAGGACGCTCTGTGTAAACACTCACCTTGCGGCGGTATTTGTCTTTTCGCTCAAACCAGACAAAACCGTCAATCTTTGAGAAAAGCGTATAGTCCCTGCCAACTCCGACATTTTTGCCAGCGTGTAAATGCGTGCCACGCTGTCGGACAAGGATACTTCCTGCGGTAACGTGATTACCTGAAAACCTTTTAACACCAAGCCGTTTTCCGATACTGTCACGACCATTACGGGTACTTCCGCCACCTTTCTTATGTGCCATCAGATTCAACCTCCTCTCCGCCAATCGCGGTAATTTTGATACGTGTAAATGATTGACGGTGACCTAACTTACGTTTGTAACTTTTTCTACGTTTAGATTTAAAAACGATGATCTTTTTTGCGCGACCTTGCTGAACCACCTCACCTGTAACTGACATGTTTTCAAGATAAGGGGTACCGGTTTGCAGCTGACCATCTTCACCGGCAATCGCTAAGACAGAGGGAAATGTCACCGTTTCACCGACAGCGTTGTCTAACTTTTCTACATCTATCAGGCTTCCTACCTCAACACGGTGCTGTCTTCCGCCGCTTGCAAATACTGCATACATTACTTATACTCCTTTAAGGTGTAGAAACTCGTAAGATTCAAATTGAATTTCTATTTTTAATTTCTGCCCAATTAAGTAGGATATATCTAAAATTGTGTAATTGGGTCTTGGGCGCACCTACCCGCCCATGTTTGTAATTCAACTAATTATATAATGCCACAATTTAATTCAAAAGTCAAATCTTTTTGCGGGGTTACAGATCACCCTCATAGATACAAGATATAATACAAGACTTCGTATTTATATGCTCAACTTACATCACTTCAGATATTAATCTAAAAACAACTCTTCACCGTTTGCAGCGAAGATTCTATAATCCTCAAGGTGTAAATCTGCATCAGACTCAAGAATCAATTCCAGCTTCAGTGTCCGCTTGAGTTCTCGGAATTTGGCAGACATCTGCGCGTTGAGATGTGAAACAATGTGATCGTTCGCTATGATTCGTAGTTTAGATTGCCGAGTTTGGTTATATGCTCTTTTTATTGCTCTGAACAGTCCAATTACAACAGTTTCAATCGATAAAATAGTCCCGTGTCCTTCGCAATAAGGACACTGTTCCGTCAACAAAGTAGATAGACTTGCCCGCGTCCGCTGACGCGTCATTTCCACTAATCCTAAATCAGAAAAGTGGAGGATATTAGTGCGTGCTTTATCTTTACTTAATGCCTCTCGGAGCATTTTGAAAACTTGCTTTCGATGCGTTGGTTCGTCCATATCAATAAAGTCAACAACGATAATACCGCCTAAATCCCGCAATTGAATTTGTCTGACCACTTCATCAACTGCTTCAAGATTCGCACTTAGAATTGTGTTATCTGGATCAGATTTACCAACAAACTGTCCTGTGTTGACATCAATTGAAACCATTGCTTCTGTTTGTTGGATGATGATGTGTCCGCCACACTTGAGCCAAATTTTTTCGCCAAGTGCTTGTTGCAATTCTTCTTCCACCCCATAAGCCTTAAAAAGAGTTGTGTCTTCATTGTAAAGCGTTATCCGGTCAAGCATTTTTGGCATTACAGAGGTGACATAATCAACTGTTTCTTTATAACCAGATTGCGAATCAATCAGAAGTTGTTTAACATCTTTGGTAAACATATCCCGGACAATCCGATTAGTAAAACTTACGTCTCTGCTAACTAAACTCGGTGCAGTTTTTCGTTTTGCCCGTTCCCGTGCTTGTTTCCATTGATTGATTAAGTATCGGATTTCTGCCGTAAATTCTTCTTCACTCAAACCTTCAGCAGCGGTTCTAATAATAAAGCCTCCTTCAACGTTTGCCTTCAATTTTTGTGCCAAGTCGCGTAATCGATCACGCTCACTTTCAGATTCGATTCGCCGTGAAACTCCGATTGTGGATGAATTCGGCAAATAAACAACATAGCGACCGGGTAAGGTGATATTGCTAGTCACACGTGCTCCCTTACTGCCTATCGGTTCCTTCCCTACTTGCACAAGAAGTTCCTGATTTTTTGAAATCAGATCAGTTATAAGATATGGGAAACCCCTACCACCACGAGTCTTGTTTGATGGTGTTGCCCGCAAATCTAAAGTTGGTAGCCCATCATCCGAACTTCCGTTTTCAGAATTACTGTTGTATTTCAGGTCTGAGATGTGTAGGAATGCATGTCGATCTAAACCGATATCAACAAAAGCCACTTGCATACCTGGTAGCACATTTTCAACACGGCCTTTATATAGATTATTTAAAACAGGTTTTACTGCTTTTCGCTCAATATAAATTTCATTTAATATTCCTTTCTCAAGGACTGCACAACGTGTTTCGTACTCATCATCAGAAATAAGTATCTCCTTCTCCATTATTTGCGTTTCCTCCTATCATGTCTTTTTAGTAAAATAGTAAAAAGACATCTCGGCAGTTAATTCAATCATCTTAAAAGCGGCAGTTTTATAAAAAATGACACGACAATTCAATTTGAATGCAATGGGGATGTAGTACATATTCAACCCTCAGAGCAAGAGTGTCACTGGTGTAATGAAAAGTGTAAAATAATTTACCATAGTCTTTCTACTGCCTAAAAGATCAGTTCAGATTGGGTGCTAATGCGGTTTCAATGATTATCAGTTCCGCGGTGTTAACGTCACCACTGGCGTTATGAGTTCTCCCATTGAAATGCCGCCATGTTGGAACCCTCCCTGAAACTGCCGCTTATATTTGTAAAAGTCGTTTGGGTAGACGAAGTAATAATCGTCTTTAGCGATGATATAATCCTTACTCGTACTTTCGGCGGGTAACCGATATACGTGTGGTTTTGGAATGTACACGGCTTGGTCATCATCGCAAACTAAATTGTTCCCAATTTTAAAACGGAGGCTTGTACTGGTATCGCGATTGCCATAAGCACGAGTTGCTCGGTTGCAAAACTCTGAACCGTGATCAGTGGTAAGCACAACGTGAACGCCTTGTTCAGCAATAAGGCGTAGAATATCAAACAGTGCTGAATGTGCGAACCAAGACCGAGCTAATGCTCGAAAAGCAGGTTCATCTGGTGCAAGTTGTTGCAGAACTTCCGATTGTGAACGTTGATGTGTCAATATGTCTATGAAGTTCACAACTAACGCAGATAAACTAACTCGTGTTGCTGCTGCAACCCGCTTTTTATATTCACTTCCTCCGCGCAAATCAAAAATCTTGAAATATTGGACTCCAGGCTTGATCCTGATTCCATTTCTTTTTAAGTATTCTTCAAGCAGTTGCCGTTCGAATTGATTTGTGCTACTGCCATCATCCGATTTCTCCTGCCAATATTGTGGGTAATCTTTTGCCAATTCTGCCGGAAATAACCCGCTAAATAGTGCGTTCCGGGAGTACATTGTCGCACTCGGCAAAATGGAAAAACTATACTTTAGATCAATGGAGAAATAAGGATACAACAGTGGCTCTACCGCCATCCAATGGTCGAGTCGGAAACAGTCTACAACAATAAAGTAGACAGGGGTTTTTGCTTGAAGCAATGGCAACAGATGCTGGTCTAATACGTCGACTGACAATGGGGGTCTATCTTGGCTTCCGTTAACCCATTCGGGGTAATTCGCTTCCACAAAATCGGAAAATTCAGCATTACACTCTTTTTTCTGTTCAAAGTGGGTTTCTTCTAAACCTTGTTCTGTTAGCTGATCAGAAAGCAGATCCCATTCCAGTAATTTAACGTAAATATCAATCCAGTCTTGCCAACTTGGTTGTGATGCCTTCAGTGTGTTAATCGTATTAAAGTCATTGGTATAACGACCCGGTATTTGGGTTTCCACAATCTGCTTCTGTTCAAGTACCCGTTTGAGGGTAGAAGCAATCTGTGCAACACCAATAGGCTTTACCAAAAAATCCGTCACCTGTTTTCCGAGGGCGACGTCAACAAATTTTTCCTCACTGGACTGTGTCACGAGAATAACGGGGATTTGTGAATTGATTGTTCGAATTGCATCTAATGTTGCCATCCCATCTTTTCCGGGCATTACTTGGTCAAGTAGGATCGCATCGTATGGCGTATCGGTCTGTTTTAAGAGTTCAATTCCATCTTCACCATTCGTGGCAGGGATAACATCATATCCACGGGTTTCAAGGAAACGTCTATGCGGCAGTAATGCCTCTATTTCATCATCTATCCACAAGATTTTATGCAGCTTATTTGGCATATATACTCCTTCAGAAACCCTTTAAGAGGCAGTACACGGTAACCGAATTTCAAAAGTTGTACCGGCAGGACTACTTTCGACTAAACGGATACTCCCGTGATGATAATTCCTAACAATTCGTTGGACTATTGTCAATCCAAGTCCCCATCCATGTGTTTTCGTTGTCATACCCGGTTCAAAAATTGAGCGTTGGTTTTCGCTTGGGATGCCGCTACCATTGTCTGAATATCGGATTACAACATGTTTTTGGCGGTCATCATAGAGAGGTTCAATTTCAATATGTCCTACCTCTTTATGCATGGCATCCAGCGAATTACGAATCAGATTTTCAAAAACCCACTGTAACAGATGCGCATTTGCAGAAATTATGGGGACATTATGAGGTGTAACACTTATATCAATGTTTCTACTGATTTGAGGTAGGCGCTTCTCAAAATATGTGAGTACCTCCTTAAGTACCTCTTCAAGATTGACCTCAGCTTTCGTTGGCTCCGTGCCGATCATTCCAAATCGGGTGGTTGTTTTCTGCAGCCGTTCTAAGTCACTCTGCATATTTGTTGAAAGCTCAGCAAGTACCTTATCTCCAGTTTCTTGACTTCGTTCATCTAACAACTCGGTCCACGCTAACAATGCAGAAATTGGGGTGCCAAGTTGATGTGCGGTTTCTTTTGCTAAACCACCCCAAATCGCCGCATGTTCATAAGATTTTATCCGCCGATAGATAAGAATAGAACCAAAAGCAAAGAACGGCAAAACGATAGATAACACAATAGGCGTTATTAATAACCCGTAGAATGATTTTATTTCATAATAAAAGTAACCCTCTTGCCAATCGGGTTCCGTTTGAAGTGCAACGAACGTGGGTGTATTTTGAACGAAGATTTTTGCGCGTTCTTTTTGCTCCGGTGTTGCATTCTCGGCAGTGATGACATCTTTCCACATCTGCCATTTCTGTGGTGTCTTTTCGGTATCTGTAATTGCATAGGGAAGTTGCGCCATCTCACTTGGCGCTGCATCTCCGTAGTAATAATACCCCATGATTTTCCTGTCTTCTTTAAGGAAAGGTATTTTTCGCCCCTGATTCTTGTTTCTCATCTGTTCCAACGTAGACGTTAACAGTCCTTGCTCATCTTGTGTTAACGAAACAGTATCACTTTCGTTGACTTTCTCATCTAATTTAGTATCAATCCCCTGCGAAATTACCACTTTTCCATCGGCATCAGTGATGATAAAGGAAAACCTGCGAGATCGCCCCTCAGCATACAGTTCCTGCCGCATCACCTTTAGCAGCCGTTCTTGTAGGTCGCGGTCTTCAATGCTGGGCAATTCAGCGGCAAGGTTTACAAAGATTTCTATCTGAGCCTCTATATCAGTATTCAAATGAGAAATTTGGCGCGTATAATACGCAAACACAAAAATCAATATACAGACACCGACACCGAAATAAATGAGCATTAACCCGCCAGTCGGATAAGTAGATGTTATGCTACGATTCCACCTCGCCATGACGACTCCTGGGGAAATTTATTACGCTTCAAACATATCGGCATATTAATATTATATCCTATCTGAACTGATTTTTCAAGTGAGTTCTGTAATTCACAGATTTATACGGTTTTCCATATTCCGATCATTTATCATTTATCCAATACCCTCTTCTGTAGGAGCGACCTTCTGGTCGCGACATCTTCCTAAAGAAATTTTACCTACATTATCCAAAACAATATATACAGTAACTTATATGAGTCAACTTTCTCTCATATTCTTCGTTTTTCTTATCAATCATATTTCAATTAGCGTAAACCGATATTCTGCATTTGACGCTTGACATCTTACTCTGTGCAGGATAAAATAAACCAAAACTTAGCCATTTAAGAACCGAGTAAGATGGGAGAAGTAATGTTCAAAGCAATTACATTTGATTTTTGGCAAACGCTTTATGCAGATACGCTTGAAAACTGGCAGAAACGTCAGGCTATCCGTGTGGATAATTGTCATAAGTATTTGAGTGACCAAGGTTATTCTTGTAAGGTGTCTGATATAGAAATAGGAATGGATGACGCTTATAACGTAGCGATGTCTCGGTGGCATCAACACAGAGGTGTATCCGTAGAAACGTGCATGATGAAGTTTGCTGAAACGCTTGAACTTACACTTGATGATACAGAAATTGCTTCTCTGATTGTGTGTCTTGGCAATGCTTTTTTAGCGTCACCACCTATTCTCATATCGCATATTAAGCCGGTGCTGGCGCGACTCAGTGAAGATTATCCGATGGGGATTATTTCAGATTCAGCACTGACACCAGGCAGTTATGCACGGCAACAAATGGAACGTGACGAAATTTTGCAATACTTTTCGGCATTCACATTTTCCGATGAAACAGAGCGGACAAAGCCTGAAGTTGTGCAATTCAATTCTACCCTGAAGCAGCTAAATGCTAAACCGGAAAATGCAGTGCATATCGGAGATATTGTACGGACAGATATTGTGGGCGCGAAAAACGCTGGCATGAAAGCAATTCGGTTCGCAGGATTCAATAAAACAGAAACAAATGATACACTTAGCGATGCAGTAATAGACGACTATCGGCAACTGGAAGATACTATCGCTGAGCTTTCAAAATAAACAAATAATATTTATACATCACCGAAGGTGCGGTTTGAAACCGCGTCTATCAGGGTGTTTGTGTATTGGAGGTAAACGATGAAAAATGTATTGGTCACAGGGGGAACTGGTTTCATTGGAAGTCGAGTCTGTGATGCCCTCCACGAAAAAGACTATGCAGTGCATGTGGTGTCTCGTGACCCCGCACGCGCTGAAACTAAATTACAATCTGTACAAAAAATCTACGCTTGGAATCCCGAAACGGAGCATCTCCCTTCGGAAGCCATATCAAATATGCAAGCGGTTATCCACCTTGCAGGCGAATCAATAGCCGGGAGGTGGAACGCTGAGAAAAAACGAAGGATACGAGACAGTCGTATCCTATCTACCCGAAACCTTGTTGCTTCCTTTGCTGATGCTGATACTAAACCTGATGTGCTTGTTGGTGCTTCAGCAATTGGGTTATATGGTGGTAGCGGAGACGAAAGTTGGACAGAGGAATCACCCGTAGGCACTGACTTTCTGGCAGAAGTTTGCCAAGAATGGGAAACCGAATCACATAAAGCGGGTGAGTATGGTACACGCGTCGTTTCAGTCCGAATTGGACTTGTGCTTGGTTTAGGTGGTGGACTTTTAGAGCAGGTGCTTCCGCCCTTTAAAATAGGTGTCGGTGGCAAACTTGGAAGCGGTAATCAGTGGATGTCGTGGATTCATGTTGATGATGTGGTCGGCATTGTGCTACACGCTTTGGAAAATAAAGAGATTAGTGGCGCGTTGAATGCAACAGCACCTATCCCCGTCAGAAACATAGAGTTCACGAAAACACTCGGGACAGTTCTCCGAAAGCCTACGATATTCCCTGTTCCTGCGTTTGGTTTGAAATTATTGATGGGTGAGTTTGCCGATTTTGTTGTACTAAGCCAGAACGTTCTTCCTGAAAAAACAGAGGCAAGCGGCTATGAATTTCAGCATCGCACGCTTGAATCTGCACTCAAGGATTTATTATAAAAGGCGGATTTCAACAACAAACAATGAAAATTCGCGATGTTTTGCTTTCTGAATACGGAAAAGCCTCAAGTATCCCATCTCCGGTGAACCGAATGATGACCGATTTTGCTATCGGTTTTCGAGATGGATACGATATCAATCTCGGCGTGGGATATGTCAACGAAAGCACAATCCCGCGCCAACAAATTCAGACCGCTTGTGAAGCAGTTCTCTCACATCCCGAAAAGTACCGTGCTTCCCTCAATTATGGTGGTGCGCAAGGTTCTCCAAATCTGATTGAGTCAATCAGGAAATTCCATATTGACAACCGAATTGGTGGCATAACGGAAGACACCTTTAACACAAGGGATATTGTTATCGGTGCTAACGGCGCGACCAGTTTGTTGGAAAGCATCACACACCTGTTCCCTGTCGGCATTGTGATAACTGCTGATCCGATGTATTATATCTATTGCAACGATCTTAAAAGAAAGGGTTTCACCGTTGTCGCAATTTCGGAGGACAATCACGGCCTTCAAATCAATTCTTTGAGGGCAAAACTAAAGACGTTGGAAAGTGCAAAAGAAGCTATCCAGTTTTTCTATATTGTGACGGTTAACAACCCAAGTTGTACTATTCTTTCTAATCAACGAAAGAGAGAACTTGTTGAGATTGTAACCGAACTTTCACACGAAGTCGGACGAAAAATCCCACTCTTTTTTGACAACGCCTATTGCGACCTTGTCCATGACAACGCCGTTGCCTCTTTGGTGTCTGCGTTATGTTATGATGAACTCGGTATTGTATATGAGATCGGCACATTGTCAAAGATACTTGCCCCTGGATTACGGATTGGCTACCTCATCGGTCCAAAGGGAGCGTTCCTTGGCAGCATCATCCAGCGCACAAGCGATGTCGGTTTTAGTGCACCGCTTATCAATCAGGAAATAGCGAGCTATCTACTTGATAACGGTATTGAAGCACAAATTGAGAAAGTTAACAAAGGGTATCGGGAAAAAGCAAAACAGGTCAAAACGTGGATAACAGAATTACTTGGCGATAATGTAGAAGAATGCCGTGGTGGAAGCGCTGGCTTTTATTACTACCTAACGCTCGCGAACGTCACAACCGATTCAAACTCCGATTTTTTCAAGTTTTTGACGCGAACAACCGGGCAGGAGGACGTAGACGGACCTCCCCGTAATCCACATCCCAAAGTCATTTACATTCCCGGCGAATATTGCGTCCATCCGAGTGGTGAGATGGTTGATGTCGGAAAACGGCAGTTTCGTATCTCTTATGGATTTGAGGAACTGCCGCAGATTCATGCTGCGTTGAAATACATGAAAGATGCGATAGATTATTGTAATGAAAAATGTAATTCTGGAGAGTGCGTTTTGGAAGAGCGCTCCTAACATAATTATTTTAAAGGAAATTCAAATGCGATTAAAAGATAAAGTTATATTATTTGGTGGTGCAGGCTCAAACATGAGTCGGGCAACAGCACTACTTTTTGCACAAGAAGGTGCGAAGGTAGCACTCGCCGCACGCACAATAGAAAAGATGGAAGAGACAGCAGAACGTATCCGGGCAAACGGTGGTGAAGTGTTAACACATCAGAATGATTTGACGGATGCCGCGCAGGTGGAATCACTTATTGATGTTACAGTCGCCAAATTTGGTGGAATTGACTGCTTCATTCACGCTGCAGGTGGGTATTTCTCAACTGAGCACGATATTACCACGATGGATCCTGAGTATTGGGATGGCGCATTGCAAAACAACTTACGAACACTTTTCAACCCTGTACGCAGGCTTGTGCCAATTTTAGAGAAACGGGGTGGCGGATGTCTAATCACTATTTCTGCTGGTGCGCGGGTGCGCCAAGATGCTAACGCTGCTTACGCTGCAGCAAAAGCAGGGATGGTAGCAACTGCAAAAAACCTTGCTAAAGAGTTGTACGAAAAAAATATCCGTGTCCATGCGTTATGTCCGGGAATTATCTGGGATCCATTGCCTGAAGGAAAAATCAAACCTGCTACAACACAGTTAGAGAGGTTAGGTAATCCGATAGATGTGGCGTATGCTGCATTGTGGCTATGTTCGGACGAAGGTGCGTGGGTTACAGGATTGGAATTGACGATTGATGGAGGCGATTCATTGTTCATTGATTCGCCAATTCGGCGGGAGGTTTTGGCTTAACAGAGCTTTAACACGTTATTGGTAATTGGTGTTCGTTATCAATTACCTTCGGCTATCGGCAGGTAATAGTATGTTCGAGATGCAAGGGAACTTAGCAACTACAAGTTCTTTTGTTCCTAACTATTGTACTGATAGCCTTTTTATTTGAAAAACTTCGGGCAAAGTGTTAAAATAGTGTCAAAAGGGATAGATCGTATTGAATAGACACACTTAAAACCAATGTTCTACCTGACACGGCAAACCGCCTTTGAGGCATCTCATTACAATCGGATTCCCGAATTGAGTGATGCTGAAAACTTTGAACTGTTCGGTGCCGCAGCAAATCCAAATAGCCACGGTCATAACTACGTGCTTGAAGTGATGGTCAAAGGGGACTTAGATGCAGATGACGGAATGGTCATCAATTTAACGACGTTAGATGCGTTGTTGAAAGCAGAAGTGGTTGCGAATTACGATCACAAGCATCTGAACAAACAACATCCTGTTTTCGCTAAGAATCCACATTTACAACCGACATGTGAAAACATTACAATTGAAATCTGGCAACGGCTCGCTCCATCTCTCCCCGATGGGTTACTCCATCGGGTTCGACTCTATGAAAGTTCAACGCGATTTGCCGACTATTACGGAGATGATATGATGGTTTATCTTACTAAGGTTTATGAGTTCAGTGCAGCACATCGTCTACACAGCCATACGCTTAGTGATGAAGAGAACCGAGACATCTTCGGAAAGTGCAATAATCCTGCTGGGCATGGGCATAACTACGTGCTTGAAGTCACTGTAAAAGGGGACGTAAATGCAAAAACTGGACTGGTCGCGGGTTTAAATCTGCTTGACGATGTGGTCGAAAAACAGGTTTATGCGCGTTTTGATTACAAACACCTCAATCTTGATACACCGGAATTTGAAAAACTCAATCCGACATCTGAAAACTTTGTGAAAGTACTTTGGGATGTACTGGAACCGAATTTGCGTCCGGTGGTTTTACACCGCCTGCGCTTACGAGAAACCCCCAAAAATCATTTTGATTACTATGGAGAATCTTCTTAATTTATGAATACTGAACAAGATAGTGAAACAGATCTGAAACCGGAATTATTAGAGACTCTTTACGGACAGATTATAAAAAATATAGGGGAAGACCCGAACCGTCAAGGTTTGGTAAAAACACCACTCCGTGCCGCTAAAGCATTAGAGTTTCTTACGAGCGGCTATCATCAGGATGTTAACAAGATATTAAACGAAGCTATCTTTGACGAGAATTGTGACGACATGGTTATCGTCAAGGATATTGAATTTTTTAGTCTCTGTGAGCACCACATCCTCCCGTTTTGGGGTAAGTGTCATGTGGGCTATCTTCCATTGAACCGAGTTATTGGTCTTAGTAAAATTCCGAGAATTGTGGATATGTTCTCTCGGCGTTTACAAGTTCAGGAACGCTTAACACGTGAAATTGCCGAAGCACTGGAGGCCGCTTTGAATCCGGCAGGTGTTGGTGTCGTAATGGAGGCACAGCACATGTGCATGATGGCGCGTGGTGTAGAAAAGCAAGCCTCTAAGATGACAACAAACGCTATGAGAGGGGCATTTCGGGAAGATAATGCAACGCGGGCAGAATTTCTCAGGTGTGTTCAAGTTTCTTAAAGGTAGTAGGCACACTCCGTGTGCCGTACACTTTTTTCTTTTTAAAACATAACATGTCACCACAAAACAGTACTAACGAATTACAAACAAATAATCTGGAAGGAAAAGTAGCGGTTGTCACTGGTGCGTCAAAAGGAATCGGCAAAGCAATAGCAGTTGCCTTGGCAGATGCGGGAGCAAAGGTAGTCCTCGCTGCCCGTACACCTAAGACCGTAGAGCAAGCTGCAAGCGATATTAGAGAGACAGGCGCGCATGCAATTGCTATACCTACCGATGTTACAGATATTGACGCTGTGCAGAACCTTATCCAATGCACATTGGAAACCTATCAGAGTCTGGATATTTTGATAAACAATGCAGGAAGCGGTGTATTTGGCACCGTTGCCGATTTTGATCCATCAGATTGGGATAGTGTCATTAATTCTAATTTGAAGGGAGTTTACCTTTGCGCCAAATACGCACTTCCGCACCTATTGGCACAACAAGGTGGAGGACAAATTATTAACGTGCTTTCTATCGCTGCAAAGGTTGCTTTTCCTGCTTCCGGCGCATATTGCGCCGCAAAAGCAGGTGCGCTTGCCTTAACAAAGGTCCTAGCGGCTGAAGTGCGGGACAAGAACATACGGGTTACGGCAGTGCTACCGGGTTCCGTTGAGACACCTTTTTGGGACGATATTCCACAACATCCCGATTTTGAAAAGATGCTCAAACCGGAACACGTGGCAAACGCCGTTCTATCTGTGTGTCAACAACCGATTGGCATGGTTACCGAAGAAATTGTTGTGATGCCACCGCTCGGAATTTTGTAGGATTTTATATTTAACGTGAGTTTGAAAAAAGAATTCAATTCTGATAGGATGGACGCATTCCCCCCTTGATAAGGGGGTTAGGGGGTTAAAAACCCTTATTTCAGTGATTTAACCCCCTAATCCCCCTTATCAGTGGGACTTTAAAGAGGAATGTGGAAGTCCTAACTATTTATCAAACTCACGTTATATTTAGTTATCGGTTTTTTAAGAAACCACTTAAAACTGATAATTGTTTGCTGGAGTTGTTCACAAAGTAGTTAGGTATTAAATCTACCGAGCCTCCGCCGAATACGAATTTTGCGGATCGCGCGTGTATCAGCATCTAAAATTGTGATAACTGCATCGTTGAGCTCTAATTCCGTGCCAGTTTCCGGAATTGTGCCGGTACGATCAAGAATATAACCCGCGATAGTCGTATAATAATCCCCTTGAGGAATTGGTAATCCATAGTGTTCTTCCAATATCTCAATCTCGGTCCTGCCTTCACATTCAAGAATGTCAGGGGCAATTAAATGGATGGAATCGGGGTCATCACGTTCATCATCAAATTCACCGACAATTTCTTCAATGAGGTCTTCAACAGTCACAAGTCCAACGGTACCACTGTATTCATCAACAGCAAATACCATCGTATGCTGTGTATTTTGAATTTCCTTCAGGAGAGCGTTAATATTTTTCGATTCTGGGACAACATGTATATCCGTACGGATAAACGGTTCGACCGTTTCAGGTTGGTTTTCTGCATAGATAACGTCTAAAAGGTTGACAATTCCAACAATGTCGTAAATACGTTCATTGAATACGGGAATCCGCGAGTAACCAGAATCAGCGGCAATTTGTAAAAAACTTTCACATGTTGTGTTTTTTTCTATGGCGACGATATCAACGAGTGGCACCATAACTTGTCTAACAGTACGGTTTTGAAAGTTAAGTAGACGATGAATCATGCGTCGCTGTTCTGTACCAAGGTTGCCTGATTGTTCACCCATAGTCGCAATTAAACGTAATTCTTCTTGTTGTGCATCAAGGGTAGGTGGAGTCGCACCTCTATCTATAAGTTTGACGAGAACTTTCGTTACAGTTTGGACAAAATAGATTAAGGGAGCTAAAATATATTCAGATAATCGTAAAGGATACGCGAAACGCAAAGCAAGGGCATCCGCTTTGACACGAAAAATCGTTTTTGGCAAAATTTCTCCGAAGATAAGCAGCAAAACGGTTATGTAAGTGACAGTGATTGCTCCTTGGAACTCATCTGTAAGGTCTAGCAAAATCTTTCCAGTCAATTGATCTCCAAATAGGGAAATTAGGACGTTTGCGAGATTGGTTCCCACTAAGGTGAGTGCAAGCATCCTATCGGGAGATTCAATTAAACGATGAATAATTTTTGCCTTTGCGTCGTTAGTTTCAACAAGTTGGTTCATTCGGATTTTATTGACTGAGACAAGCGCGGTTTCTGAACCCGAATAAAAAGCTGACAGAACAAGGCAGATAAGCACTGCTAAAACAAATGAACTAATGAGTATAGTAGTATGCGTTACGCTGCCAGCACCGATTAAAAAGAGGGATAATAGAAGTATTTTCAATGGAACGGCAGATCCGACTACATTCCCATTGTTAGGTTCTTCAGGTGTAGGAACTCGGATAAACAGTCCTGTGATTAGATTGCCTTCTATGGCGGTAATTTCGAATTCTATGCCATTCTCGTCAACGTGAGTTTCACCAACAGAAGGAATATGCCCAAAAAGTCCGAGAGCATAACCCCCAATTGTATCAGCATCATTTTCTTGAATTTTGAGTCCGAATTGTTGGTTGAGTTCGCGAATACTGATGCGTCCGGTAGTTTCTATCACTAACGGGTCCTCTGAATGTTTTATATACTTAGGAGCAGAATCATCTTTATCATGTTCATCAGCGATGTCTCCTACTACCTGCTCAACGATGTCTTCAGTTGTGACGATTCCGGAGATACCGCCATATTCATCACGGAGAATCGCTATTTTGGTTTGCTCGCGTTGCAGTTGCAGCAGCAATATTCCGATTTTTCGAGTTTCAAGGACTAAAAAAGGTTCTCGGATTAGTGGAGCGTCAGGGGGAGCATTTGTAATTTTCGCCCGTTTTTCAAGAAATTCATCTATTGTAAGCGAATTTACCTCCGCACGGCGCCACTGCGCAAAATCCTTAACATAGAAAATGCCACAGATTTTATCAATATGTTCACGATAAACCGGAATGCGCGAAAACCCGAATTCTTTTGCTTGTGTCAAGGTGTCTTGGATAGTATTTGATGTAGGTACTGCAATCACTTCGGTTCTCGGAACCATAATTTCTTTCGCTTCAATATCTCGCAATTGAAGGATATTGCTCACGATCTCCCGCTCATCAGGGGGAAGAGTTTCTTCATGGTAGGTTTTGAAGAATTCTTGTAGATCTGTCGTCGTGAATTCCTCTTCAGGTGGTGGATGCCCACCAAATATTGGGATAAGTTTGTCTATGATTTTGCGTAGAAGTGCGCGTAGAGGGGAAATGAAAACAGAAAATATCCATAACGGTGGCGCTGTGATTCTGGAAAAGGACTCCGCATGCTTAATCGCATAAGTTTTCGGTGTCATTTCACCGAAAATGAGCATAAGTATCACGCTGAGTGCTGTAGCAATAACAAACTGGATAATCTCAGGAGCTTGGGGAAGTATTCTCTTCTCAACAAGCTGGACCATAATAATCGCGAATGTAACGTTAACCAGATTGTTTCCAAGAAGGACGGTAATAAATAATCGGCGTGGGTTGTCAACGAAATTGACAATTGCAGATGTGTTTCCTCGTTTGAGACGTATCTTTTCGATCTGCACACGTGTTAGTGCACATAGAGCCGTCTCAGACCCGGAAAAAAAGCCGGAGAGAATAAGTAGACCTACCAATCCAATTAGATAAGGCAGTAGTGGAACTTCCATTCTTTTCAGGGACGAATTTATTTAATGAGATGTTCGTCCAAGGACATCTAACCTCAGTTTCTGGTGCTAAAATACAGTGTATTCGGCATTAAATATTACGTAATTTAGAATTAATTATAACATGTTAACACATTGAATGCAACAAAAAAATTGAATAACTCAGAAGATTCAGATAAAATACGTAAACGCAATCAACTCCCAAAAAGCACATAACCATCAAAAAACCAAAAAAATGAGGTAGTCTATGACAAAACTGGAACAGATGCAACGTATTGAGGCATGTGGTATTGTTGCTATAATTCGTGCTAACAGTTCAAATGAACTAATTGACGCGGCAGCAGCTATTCAAACTGGAGGTGTTGACGTTATTGAAATAACGATGACAACACCTGATGCGTTACGGGTGATCAGCGAAGTGTCAACCCGATTAGGCGATGCGGTCTTAGTTGGAGTCGGATCGGTTCTGGATGCAGAGACGGCGCGTGCAGCAATGCTCGCAGGTGCTGAATTTGTCGTCAGTCCCGTTACGAAGTCAGATGTAATCGAAATCTGCAATCGGTATGGCAAAGTGGTTATACCAGGTGCATTCACACCTACAGAAATCTTGTCAGCATGGGAAACAGGCGCTGATTATGTGAAAGTCTTCCCTTCAAGTGGAGTCGGTCCCTCCTACATCAAAGATATAAAAGCACCTCTTCCACAGATTCCACTTATTCCGACTGGTGGCATCAATGCGGAAAATGCAGCGGAATTCATCAATGCTGGTGCGTCAGCATTGGGTGTTGGCAGCTCATTGGTTAGTAGTTCTCTCCTTGAATCTGGTGATTTTCTTTCGCTCACAGAAAGGGCAAAAAAACTGATCGCTGCTGTCAAATTTGCCAGATGATTAATAAACAAAAATAGTGCTGTAAACGTCTCACAAGTAATTTAGTCTTGCTTGTGGTTAGATGTTCCTTTTCCAAATTATAGGAAATTTTAGAATTGACAACACACCGTTGAACTACGCTGCAAGTTTACAAGAACAACAACTTGTTCCTTAACAACTTTAATTCATACAACATACCACATTAATACTTTTTTACGTTGACAGTTGATTTTATTTTTGCTAATTTTTAAAACAAAGACAATAAACCCCACAACAATTTATCCAAAACGAGACATAACTTAGCGAATAATCGTTATGAAGATTAACGAATTGATATTAGGTAAATATAGGTTGCTTGAGTATCTCAGTTCAGGCAGCTTTTCGTCTGTCTTTCGTGCCCGCGAAGAGATGACGAACCGTATTGTTGCGATCAAAGCTCTTTCCAAAGATGCGTATCCTGCAGATAGAATGCGGTATCTTCTTACGGAACTTGAAGCGATGTCAAATATATGGGGACACCCTAATATCGTCTCAATCCTTACTGTTGAACCGGGTAAGGACGATTATATTGCCTGGATAGTTATGGAGTATATTGAAGGAAATAATCTACATAAACTCGTTCAACAAGGAGATTTAACCTTAAATGATGTTCTCAATATCGGTTTGGATATCTGCAACGGTTTAAAAGCTGCGCATGCTCACAATATCCTACACCGTGATATCAAGCCACAAAATATATTACTCACTCCTGAAAAAGAGGCGAAAATCGCGGATTTCAGTATCGCACGAATTTTTGGAGAATCAACCGAGTTTGCCGTAACCATGACCGGGACCCGGCGCTACATGGCACCAGAACAACACTATGGGGCTTATGATTTTCGGGCTGATCTCTACGCTACAGGTTTAGTTCTTTATGAGGCACTCACAAAACAATTTCCTTTTTCTGGTGAAGCCGACGAAATTGATAGAAAAAAAGCATCAGGCGAAGTAGAGAACCTTGAAAAATGCCCAGAGGAATTCCGAAATTTTGCGATAAAAGCACTCCATCGAGATGTGGATAAACGATACCAAACAGCAACTGAAATGTACAATGAACTTGACCGGATTCGCCGTTGGCAGTACGAACAACAAGCCTCTATTCTAATTGCAGAAAGTTCTAATTCCCCGGCAACCGAATTGGCAAGCGCACTTGAACGGTGTCGAAAAACTTTTCGATTACAAATTGATATTGCTGAGCAAATCAATCAAAACCTCTTCTTTGAAATGCGTAGTAAAGTCGAAAAGGAAAATAAAGAAAAGCTGAAAATTCAACTCATGCAGCACTATAATATAGCGATTGAATATACGCGCAACGGAGACAAAGATGAAACACTTCGCGAACTGCATAAGGCACATACCCTCTGTTTGCAGGATACAGAACTCGTTGCTCAAGCGGACACCCTGTTTAAAGAAACGAGTACAGCAGCGCCTCTTTCGAATGCTTTGACAGTTCAAGATATTACTGCATTGGTTGAAAATCTCTCCGAAACAGAAAAATCAATCTTGCTTGACGCTTTGACTGTATCGGAAGTTCAGATTGAACCTGAAGTTGACTATAAAGAACCTGAAGTTTATCCCGAAGAATTGGATATGTCTGTTGCACCCAAAACCCAGGTACAACAGGCGGAAAATTACCGCGTTTTAATAGAAGAAGCTTCCCCTGAATTCCTATTGGATAAAGTCCATGAAGATATTCAATACCCACATGAAGAAGAAGCTGCCTACATCTTTCAACAAGCACAAATTTTTACACAACAAGAAAATATACGCAGGTGTTACTTACAATATAAGAGACTCGGCGCTTTTTACCACAGACATGCCAAACGATTTATTAGAATGGACGAGATAGAACTCGTTGCGAATTGTTATACACGTGCGCGGTTTGCTTACGCAGCAGCGAGAAAACAGCGAGATGCAAGAAGGAACGCAAGAAACGGTGCAGCGTACTATGTTCATCTGGCGCGTCAACTGGAATTACAGCGTTCATGGATAGAAGCAGGTAAATCTTATATTCTTGCTGCGGACAATTACCGTTTTGCACAACTGATTTTAGAAGTAGAAAAGTGTGAGTCTTCGGCAACTGTATGTTATTTCAACGCCGCTGAAAGTGCCCATCTCATCGGAGATATCCAAACAGCATACAATTACTATTTGTCAATTATAACAATAGGTAAAAACCTTCCAAGTCCACCGAGAGCTGTGCATGAAGCGCAAAAATTGCTTGATGAAATTCGTAAAGGAAATTACGGATAAATTAGTTTCTTAAGAATACTCGGCAATGTTACCATAATATGATTATTTCCATTATTTCGTAGGTCGGACGAGTGTAGCGAAAGTTTTATTTAAAACAAAGTCTATGGAATTCTAATTTTGGTAGATTTCAGAAATAATTGAACGCTTTGAGTTTTAAGTGGGAACTCCGATTCCCGACTATAAACGTGTCACGATTCGGAGATCGCTCCTACAGAAAACGTGTTTACTTATTTTTAGAATTCACCATAATTCAGTTTTTCTATGTAGGTCGGATATAATGAACAACTATGATATCCTTGCTATTGGTCGCAGTTCCATAGACCTGTACTCTAACGATGTTGGAAGTCCATTTCCTGAGATTACAAGTTTCGGCGCGTTTGTCGGAGGATGCCCCACTAATATTAGTGTAGGGACGCGTCGTCTTGGGCTAAAGTCGGTTCTTCTTACAGCAGTTGGCGATGATCCAGTCGGAGAATTCCTACTCAAATTTTTGAATGATGAAGGCGTTGAAACGCAATTCATTGTCAACAAACCAGGGCATCGTACCAGTGCTGTTGTACTTGGAATTGAACCGCCTGATCGATTTCCACTTATCTATTACCGTGATAACTGTGCGGATATTGAACTCACCATTGATGACGTTATTGCTTCACCGATTGCTGAAAGTCGCTCCATCCTGATATCTGGAACAGGTCTCAGTAAAGAACCGAGTCGTAGTGCTACAATTTACGCTACGGAACAAGCAAAAGCGATGGAACGCATGGTGTTTCTGGATTTAGATTTTCGCGCAGACCAATGGCACGATACCCGTGCTTTCGGTGTAAGTGTTCGATCCGTCCTAAGTAATGTTGACATTGCTATCGGAACTGAGGAGGAGATCAAAGCAGCATCCCTTATTGACGTCTCACACCTGTCAATAGAACATTCCCAAATCTCAAATCCAAACATTGAAGGGGATATGGAAGCTGCCATCGCAACAATTCTAAATGCGGGACCTGAGGCATTAGTTGTGAAGCGCGGCAGTGACGGAGCAGACATTCATTTGAAGAAGGGTGAAGTTATTCATGCGGCTCCGTTTCCAGTTGAGATTTATAATACACTCGGGGCGGGCGATGCGTTTGCAAGTGGTTTTATCTTTGGCATACTAAACGGATGGGATTGGCGAAAATCAGCTCGGTTTGGTAATGCGACTGGGGCAATTGTTGTGACACGGCACGGGTGCGCAAACTTTATGCCGACAATGGCAGAAGTTGACGACTTTGTCGCACAGAGAGAGGAACTGTAGTTCATTCAAATATGAATAGAGATAAAGGGGATTAAAATGAAAAATCGCGAATTGACTATGGGACAAGCTATTGTACAATTTCTCACGCAGCAATACGTTGAACGTGATGGAATTGAGAGGGCTTTTTTCGCAGGTATGTTTGGTATTTTCGGACATGGAAACGTGGCGGGAATTGGGCAAGCGCTGCACCAATATTCCGATGTCTTCCGTTTTTATCAAACGCGTAACGAACAATCTATGGTGCATACTGCCGCCGCTTATGCCAAGATGTCTAACCGACTCAGTACCTTTGCTTGCACCACTTCTATCGGACCGGGGGCAACGAACATGCTCACTGGTGCTGCAGGGGCGACAATTAACAGATTACCTGTGCTGCTATTGCCAGGTGATATTTTCTCAACGCGTTTGGTCGCACCTGTTTTACAGCAACTGGAATCTCCAGATTCACAAGACTTTTCTGTCAACGATTGTTTCAAGCCGGTCTCTCGCTATTGGGACCGCATCAATCGTCCTGAACAGATCATCACTGCGCTACCAGAAGCGATGCGCGTGCTTACTTCACAATCTGAAACGGGAACCGTGACATTAGCCTTGCCTCAAGATGTTCAAGCGGAAGCATTCCCTTATCCTGAACAACTCTTTGAGAAACGGATTTATACCATTCCGAGACTTCGTGCTGATGCAAATCTGCTAAACCGTGCTGTCCAATGGATTTCAAATAGCGAAAGACCACTAATCATTGCAGGCGGTGGTGTCATCTATAGCGAGGCAACGGAGCAGTTAGCAAAATTTGCTGAGCAAACCGGTATCCCTGTCGGTGAAACCTTTGCAGGTAAAGGTTCATTACGGTACGACCATCCACAAAACCTTGGCGCAATCGGTGCAACTGGCACCCCTGGCGCAAACATCGCTGCGCGTGAAGCAGACTTAGTCATTGCCATCGGAACACGATTGAGCGACTTCACAACTGCTTCTAAAACAGCTTTTCAAAATCCAGATGTTCGGTTTATCAATATTAATATTGCAGAGTTTGATGCTGCAAAACACGCTGCGCTACCGTTAGTTGCAGACGCTCGTGTCACGCTGTCTGAATTGTCAGATGCTATTGGAACATATCAAATTAATTCTGAGTATGCAACACAGATTGAAAATTACCGGGATGCTTGGGAAGAAGAAGTGGAAAGGCTTTTCCATCTTGACCATCAACCCTTGCCAAGCCAGAGTGAAGTTATCGGAGTTGTCAATGGATTTTCGCGTCCTGAAGATGTTGTTGTCTGTGCTGCGGGAAGTTTACCTGGCGATCTGCACAAACTATGGCGCACGCGTAATCCTAAGCAGTTCCATCTGGAATACGGCTATTCTTGTATGGGATACGAAATCGCTGGCGGATTAGGCATTAAAATGGCTGATCCTACGCGCGATGTCTATGTCCTTGTAGGAGATGGTTCATATCTTATGTTAGCACAAGAAATCATCACCTCAATTCAAGAAGGCTATAAGTTGATTATTGTGCTTATCAATAACGATGGACACAGCAGTATTGGTGGATTGTCACAGGCGACAGGTGCGCAAGGCTTTGCTACCCGATTCCGATACCGTGATGATGACACTGGAGAACTGAAGGGAGATATTTTACCCGTTGACCTTGCAGCGAATGCGGAAAGCCTTGGTGCCAACGTCATTAAGGCAACAACTACGCAAAGTTTAAAGGCTGCACTACAGGAAGCACGAGATAGTGATCGTACCACCGTCGTCAAAATTGATGTAGATTTTGACGTGAGGGTGCCACAGTACGAATCGTGGTGGGATGTTCCTGTTGCGGAAGTTTCAGAGGTAGATTCTGCAAAACAAGCATATCAGGAGTATAAAGAAGCGAAGCAGAAAGAGCGATATTTTCTTGGGTAGGTTCAGGACACACAAGCTATAGTTGAAATTGAATTTCAAGAAGGAGAATGTAACATTATGAAAGCATCAGAATTATTAGCCAAACTTAAAGAAGGTGAAGCCATTCCGTGCAGCAACTGTGATAGCACAATTCCTGCTGACAAAATGATGCGTTTTGCCTTTAAATTAGGAAAACTTGCACCGCGCATGGAAAACGCAAATGTCGGCGACATCACTTGTGTTCAGTGCCAAGTTGATGACCCGGATATTAAGATTACACCACGCGGACCTGATGTTAAATTTGTTCGCGGAGATTAACTTAAACATTGTTGTTAAACTATTTGTAGGAAAGAATATTTGACTATGACAATAAGAAAAATATATCGTAAATCGTTATGGATTCAGTTGCTACTTGTATCTGTTATGGGCATGCTTTTCTACAATGCCCTCGCCTATGCAGAGGAATGGATGCCTGATGCGAACCTACAGCAAGCAGTTCGGGAAGCACTTGCGCTGCCAGCCGGAGTGCCTTTAACGAAAGACCACATGCAAGAATTGGATATATTCATAGCAGAAGGCAGAGGGATTTCTGACCTCACGGGATTGGAGTTTGCTATAAATCTTAGAGAAGCAATTCTCGGTGATAATTCAATAACAGATTTGCGTCCGCTGGGGAATCTCATCCATTTAGAGGAACTCGGTCTGCCTGAGAATAGGATTTCGGATATAAGTCCGCTGGCAGGGTTGCCGAATCTCGTGCAACTGATTATTTCACTCAACCCGATTTCAGACCTCAGTCCACTGGCGGGATTACCGAAATTTAGAAAGTTGATAGCTCGTCAGATTTGGACAACAGATTTTAGTTCACTGGAGGGATTGGGTTTTGACATCTTTGCCGATGAAATCTGTGAAATTGCACCTGTTCTGTCACCTGTCTCGGAACGGATTCAGAACAGAACCTTCCCGTCAATAACATTTGATTTCCACGATCTTGGACATAAAACAAATCCTACAAAATGGCTGAATCGGTGGGATGACCCCGATATATTTTATGATGTCGTCACTAATTACGATATGCATTATTACTCGACGCGTTTCGGTTTGAGATGGAATCTGATGTCGACAGAGATTATTGTAGGTTTATCAACACAGCTTGCTGGAAATATTGAAGAGGTCCTCAAAGAATGGAAAAAATACACCGATAAGAATCCGAATATGTTATTTATCCCTACGGTCGCTGTTCATGCTTACGACTTCAATGAGATACCTCCAGATTCTAATCTTTGGCTGAGAGATGCCAATGGACAAATCATCAAAAGAGAGGGTATCCCTTGGGATGAATGGGTGCTTGACATCCTAAACCCAGAATTTCAACAATTGACCATAGATCGTGTTGTGGGAATTGCAGAATGTGGATTCTTTGATGGTGTTATGTTCGATTCATGGGACGGATTCCATTTTGGCTTTTACGCGTCTCTCAACCGTGGAACAGATGAAGATGTTATACAGGCATATATAACCATTTTAAAAGGCATACGAGCACGCGTCCGAGATGACTTCCTTATACTTGTCAATAGAAACCGGAGAAAATCGCCACGGTATGCGGAATGGGTAAACGGTAGTTTTATGGAAACAATCCCAGATCTTCAAAATGGCTACTCTTATACGAGACTCAAGCAGATCGAAGAAGCACTCCTCTGGAATGAGAAGCATCTTCGTGAACCGAGAATCAATGTAGTACAAGGACAAAATATAGATGAACCTATTGATAGTCCTGATAACCTCCGCAGCATGCGGATCTTTACAACGCTGTCTCTGACACACTCCGATGGTTATAGTGCATTTGAAGCACCAATCATCTGGCACGATTTTTATGATGCCGATCTCGGAAAACCTGTTGGGGAGAAGGGACAACTCTGTGACGGTTGTGACGGACTCTTTATCCGTGAGTTTACAAACGGTTGGGCAGTCTATAACCGCAGTGGACAGCCACAAAAGATCCAACTTCCCACACAGGTCACCGGTGTAGAAAGTGGTATCACAAACACAACACACATCGTCCCGGATTTAGATGGCGAGATGTATCTGAAACAGGAACCCGATGCCAGTATAGATGGCACCGTTAAAGTGTTAGACATAGAACTTGCGATAGAGGATATATCAGAATGGATGCCGGACACTGCATTGCAGGCAGTGGTTCGGGAGACACTTGAGGAACTCGGGCTACCCACATCAGCACCCTTGACGAAAGAGAAGATGCTACAATTGACTTATCTGAAAGCAAATCACAAAGGTATTGTTGATATAACAGGGTTAGAATTTGCGCTGTCTCTAAAAGAATTACTCCTTGGAGGACGAAATCGTATCACAGACCTCAGTCCGTTGGCGAACTTAACAAATCTCACCCAATTACATATCTGGCATCGTGAGGTAGCGGGAATGCCCCCAGTTACAAATCTTGATATAAGTTCATTATCAAGGCTTATCAACTTAGAGTATCTCTCCCTTGAAAATAGCGGGATTTCAGATATAAGTCCGCTTACGGAACTGAAGGAACTTCAAGGTTTGGGGCTTGCAGTTAACACCATTGATGACATTAGTCCCCTTGCAGGACTGAAAAAACTCCGACATTTGAATCTTTCAGATAACAGCGTTGAAGACCTCAGTCCGCTTGCGGGACTTACAAATCTGCGGGAGTTATGGATTGAGGGGAATCCAGTTACAAATTTCAGACCGCTTGCTGGATTGAATCTTACCGATTTTCGCTCCGATGTGGATGTCAATGGCGATGGTGTTGTGAATATCCAAGACTTAGTAATAGTCGCCAATGCGCTTGGCGAAGCAGAGCCCGACCTCAACGGTGATGGCGTTGTGAATATTCAGGACCTGATTATTGTTGCGAATGCGTTTTGAGAGCAAAGTTTGTTCATAGTCTCTGTCTATAGCGCGATTATGGTGAATTATTGAAATAATTAGACACATTCCTTGTAGGAGCGATCTCCGAATCGCGACGAAACCTGATCATAGTCGGGAATCGGAGTTCCCTCCTACAGATCGATACTGTCAAAATAAATTCAAAACTACCATAGTTTCAATTAGTGTTGGTACATATTTCGCATCTAAAGAAGGATCCGTATGTCGGAACAAATTGTTGGTAGAAATCCGGTCATGGAAGCACTTCGGAGTGGTACGCGGCAGATAGAAAAAATTTTGATCGTTCAAGGCAGTGAACATTCTCGTCTCCGACAAATAATTGATGCTGCTGATCGCAAAGGTATTCCATATCAACGTTGGCCAAGACATCATCTGGATAGGTTGCAGCCAAATCATCAAGGTGTCATCGCTTTCATCAGTGAGTTTCAGTATACAGAACTGTCAACGCTTTTGAAAAAAATTGAGAACAATAAAGATGTACCTGCTCTCTTAATAATGTTAGATCAGATTCATGACCCAAGAAATTTAGGTGCGATTCTACGAACTGCCAACGCAACAAATGCGGATGGGATGCTAATCCCTAAAAACAACGCTGCTGAAATTACAGCTGCAGTCCACAAAGCATCAGCGGGTAGCACAGAATACACACCGATTACTAAGGTAACAAACCTTGCGCAAACCATCGAAAAACTTAAGTCAGTTGGGGTCTGGGTCGTTGGCACTGCTGAGGACGCGGAACTTACGTATACGGATGCTGACTTTACAGCTCCATTATGTATTGTTTTAGGCAACGAGGGAAAAGGAATGCGGAGGCTTGTGAAGGAAAAATGTGATTATCTCGTGCATCTGCCGATGTTAGGTCAAATTCGTTCATTGAACGTGTCTGTCACGGCGGGAGTATTGTTATACGAAGTCCTTCGGCAACGTAGTGTTAAATAACACCTTCCTCTTTTAAACTATAAAAGATACCATCACCGATAATAATATGGTCTAACACTTTGATGCCGACATAGTTTCCTGCTTCAATCAATTGTTTGGTAGCACGGATATCTTCTTGACTTGGTTGCGGGTCACCAGAAGGGTGATTATGCGCAAGCACAATGGAGTTTGCGGACTCTTCAATTGCAAATCGAAAAATTTCTCGTGGGTGAAAAACGCTTGCGTTTAAAGTGCCTTCAAACACTGTATCTTCAGAGATAAGTTTTTTACCCCATTGGATCTCGTTATCGGAATCACCTGCAATGCCTTGCGTTGTGACGCCGCCTTTGGTGTCAAGGCACATCACGCAAACGACTTCCTTTCGGAGGTCACGCATAAGCGGCATTAACATGTCAGCCACATCACTCGGAGAGGAAATTTTAACCCGGTCAGCATGGGAACGTGCTAAACGGCGTCCCAATTCAAATGCGGCAACCAATTGTGCGGCTTTGGCTGAACCAACACCTTTAATAGATTCAAACTGTTTAGGACGGTTCTCTGCCATCCGCTTGAGATCGTTATTATACTCAGTCAGTATCTGTTCACCAAGTTGGACAGCAGTCGTGCCTTTGAAACCGCTTTTGAGAATAAGTGCAAGAAGTTCTGAGGTTTTTAAATGTGAGGGCCCGTGTTTGTAAAGTCGTTCACGAGGACGTTCATCTTCTGGAAGGTCTTTGATTCGTAACCTGTCAACGGAGTACATCTCGTTCCTTTTAATTAAAAGTGAGTATTCTATCTTGGTTTAAGTATAGTCAGTTTTGGTAATAAAGGCAAGTAAAATTAAAGAGGACTTTATTGTCAGCGAAGTAATGAAAATTCAAAATAATTCGGAAAAAGCAAAATTTTCTACAAAAAAACTTGACAAAACCCGGGAATCCGTGTATAATTTGCAAAAAACGGGATAAATACCATAAAATTCAGCAATTTTTTAGAAAAAAGTTTGACATCCGCAGAAATTTGTGTTATCCTATCAAAGTGAATGACATGGTTTGAGCAGAAAACTGCGTTACCGTGTATCTTGTTTTTCATATCTTGGGGTTTAACTTTAAACAATGAAAAGTAGACAAATGAAATTGCTAATCAGAAATGAACGCATCAAATACCTATCATCTGACCAAGGTTTTTGTGCACGCAATACTTTTGAGACTAATTTTAACTATAAGTTAACTACCCCCCCCCCACGTTACATTCGTTAATATTTGGACTTCACAAGTTATTATTGCAGGTCTTAAATCTGCGATATATTTGTGCCCGCACGCTGGCTTTGCCTCGTCGCGGGCTTTTGTTGTTGCATTGGAGAAACCTTCAATGCATGGTATTCGTGCTGTTTGTAATGTAACAGCTCATAATGTTAATTTTTTATTTGACAATTTTGATAGTTAGGAATATAATTGAAAACGACCAGATGTGTGTACAAGTTGCCACATCTGAACGCCACGGCTAAGTGGCACAAGGAGATAAAAATGAAATTCAAGTTGGTTCAATTTACCATTTTATTAGTTTTTGTAATGTCTATTATTTTTTTAGCACATACACCAAACGGATTCGGACACGGTGCAAGTGAGCATCCACCTGAATTTTATGTCAGTTATTGGACAGGAAGTTACGTTGGTACGACTCCTACGCACATGTATGATGTGGATCCAAGAAGTTATACCAGTTACTCTGGTAGTAGTGGAAACGGCACCGAATCCGCTTCTTCATGGGCACTGAAGTATTACGCATCGGGGTTAATAAGCGGGGATCATGCTGATGATAAAGAAATTGAGATGGTTTATGGTGCCGAAGTGAACCTCTCTGCCTCTGCTGGTACCAGTTCCTGTAGCGGGAGTGTTTCCCCAGGTATCACGGATCACATGGGATTAACCGCAAGTCACGAAGGTTGGAGCGGTCGCGGACAGATAGTCCTTACGATTTCAGAAAAAAAAGATGCCCTTTATTTAGCACCTCTTGTCTGGATATATACAAGGATTGATGTTAAGGAGTCTAAATTTGATACTGGGCCTGAAGATATTCGTATTGAAGTTCAGAGTACAAACATCACTAACACGGAGTCCGTGGCAATTACAGGGACAGTCAGTTATGGTCCTGCAAGTGGTTCCGCGAGCCTGACTACAAGCGCCGCGGTTGAAAGAGAAGGTGTTCTTTACGCATATACCACAGGGATTACAGCTTCATTGCCTGTCAGTTTCTGGTTAATAGCGGGGGCTGTGGATAGTCAGCTGACTAAAAGTGCATCAGTATCGGGGAATTTGGGTGGAACAATAGAGCCGAGTTCCATTGACGCAGAATTTAATGGCAAAGATTATGATAGTTCTTAGTTTTGTTTTTAGTGCTGTTATATAAGTAAGATGTGTCCCTTCTATAGAGTGCGGGACACATCTATCTCTATAACTTTTAACAAAGACTCACAGGAGAAGGTTGTTATGAAAAAACAGATTACCTACCTTATTATCTCACTTGCCGTTGTCCTCATCGGTGTTGCATTTTATATGGGACTGTTACAAAAGAGAGCAAAAAAGTCGTTACTTGAACGTATCCCTGCTTCTAAATCACATTCGCATGTGTCCCCGGGTGGAGATGTCGTTGAGCATACGCATACACCTATTCGTCCACCTACGGTGAAACCGAAAAGCAGTGATTCCGAACCGCCTCCATTGACAAAGCATCCGATTCTCCGTGTATGGGAAAACTTTGACCTCGCTGCTATTAAAAGAGATTATCAACCCTACACTGTGCAAGAAATAATAGAAAAATGGCATGAAGGGTATATGAACTTTGAACGCCCCTATCAGAATAGTAGATCGCGAGCCAGGTTTGAACGATTGGAGGCTTACTGGCCGAGAGAAGAATGGCTGCAACATCTCATGGATAACGGATTTCCTTTTTCTCGCCCTGTCCACTATACCTTTGCCTTTAATGCAAGAGATCAAGCCCTCATGGTGAAAGACAAGTTCGATAATCCAGAAACAAGATCAGATCTTCTTTCGGGGTATCGTCTCCCTGAAGATGCCACCTGGGAAGAAATGGAAGATCTCAGTATTAAGTTTAGTATTGTTACAGATCTCAACCTGCAGCGTGCAAAAGATGTGGACCCTTCTGTTTATGGTGGTGTTACCAATATTAGCGGTGTATTCACACCCTTTTCCCCGAATAAGGTGTATGTGCATGTTTCTGAAGATACGACGCTTTCAAAGTTTACAGGTGCAATGTTAACTGAAGAACAGAGAAACGATCTAACGATGTTCGGTGTTGCACCGAAGGGTGTCACTGTTGTTTATACCGATGAAAAAGGCGTTCCTTTACCTTCTGATGCTGTTCCCCGTTTTTATGAACGTCAGATGGCTGCACTTGAAGTGGGAGAATCCTACATTGAACAGTTAATTGCGGATCACGAGGCACTCTTTAAAACGCTGCCGAAACCGACCGAGAAAACCGGACTGGAGGAACAACCGGCTCCCTCACAGCAACCGCAGCAGGCGCAACCCCTTCCGCATCAAGATGATAGATCGGAGTTGAGAAAGAATGACCGGCGCCCCGATATACCCATAGATAGACGCAACATCCCCCCTGATATGTTGCCATCCGAACCACCGTCCCGCGCGAACATTCAGGAGTGGTTTGAAGTACTACAAGTACTACATGGGGGTGAATTGCCGAAAGACTTGCGTGTGCTACAAGGGGTAATCAATGAACTTGAGGAAATCCGACAGGCAGAAGCAGAAAAAAAGCAAGCCACACGGCAGCGTCCTCCAGAACGTTCTGCCCCTAAACCTCCGAATACTCCAGAGTAAGCGCGTTATGGTTTTTCTTTTACCTGCAGAGCGACAATGCGGCGTACATTGATATTTTTCGGCATTTTAACAACTGTTTGCATATTAGGAATACTTCTATTTTGGGATAAGTACAGTCCTGATTCCCCCGCGTCTCCCAAAACAGCGAGTATGTCCTCAATAGCACCGGTCAAATCTTCCGCGCCGCAAGCGCAGATGCCTAAAAGCGCGGAGCTGCGGAGGGGAAACCCAGGTGCGTTCTACCAAACGATTATTGATAATAATATCTTCAGACCGCTTAATTGGGAACCCCCGCAGCGTGAACCTATATATATACTGCTTGGCACTGCCATAACCACTGATGGCAATACTGCCACAGCCTATATCCAAGAACGTAAATCAGATCAATTTTACGTTGTTGCTGTAGGCGATTCCCTTGGAGAATCAACTGTCCAAAAGATCACCTCCAAACGAGTTACTTTAACGACAAAAAAAGGAAATACGTTGAACCTATCTCTCAGCGGATCTCCGTTTCTCAATCCGAGGCACACGCAATCCAGACACAGTTACGAGTGGGTTCCACAAGTAGAAAGCACTCAAGAAAGTAAAACGATGCTGACAGCGAAATCCAAAAAAGGCACAGCAACTGAAACAGACCAGCAGCGTATGCACGAAGAAGGGCTTGAACTGCTTAAGAAAAGAGCGAACGAACTCCGATCAGAACGCACACGGATGCAGGAACGGCTACGATATCTTGAACAACGTTAGCACACGGACACCTATTTTGATAACCGATAAGATGCAACAACCGCATCGACTTTTGCAAGTTATAAATAATAATCCTTATTTCAAGCGCATCGGCACCATCGCATTTCTTATTGGTATTTTGGTGCTTGCATTCTGTATTCGCCTCCAAGGCAGAGAACGTATTCCTGATGGACAGTTCACGTCAAACGATGCATACCTCTACTATTGGCAGGCACAAACCATTAGCAAGCAAGGTTACCTGCCTGCTGTTGATGAACATCGATGGCTACCAAATGGCAGAGACAACCGGCAGCTGCTCTCCCTCTATTCCTATGTCCTCGCATATACACACAAAGCTATAACAATCTTTTTTTATGACTTATCACTTTATCAGGTATGTCTTTATCTCCCAACTATAGCCTTTGTTGCCGGTCTTGGCATCCTTACCGTTTTTCTCATAAAAACTTACGATTTCGGATTTGCTATAATTGTCGCTATCCTACTCGCAACGCTCCCCGGAACCATAGATAGAAGCACCATCGGATTTAGTGATAGAGACGCATGGTGCTGGATGATCGGTATACTCGCGATCACTACCTATCTCTACAAAGAGCATATCCAACACGGAAAACGTAGATGGATTGCCACCGCTATTTCAGGGATCACTATCTTTTTAGGAGGGCTTTCCTGGGAGGGTTTTGGTTTTTTCCTTCTCATCATAATGTCTGTAGAACTTTGGAAATTCTGCACTTCTGAGGTTGAAGATAACCTAAAAGAATATATACTCTGGACCCTCATGTTTGTCCCTTGGCTTTATCTGATTAGTCTGGCGTATCGAGGTGGATATGGCTTCTCAACACATGTTGGACCGCTTATGCTTGTACCTCCCCTCGTGATTCTTGCACTCAAAAGCATCAAATATTTGTGTCTTCGTTTTGTTACAGAATTACGACCTCATTCGCGAAAATTCACATGGGGACTCACACTGATCAGCATCAGCATAGGTGTAATCTATATATTATTACAATATAAGACTTTTGCGATGACCGCATTTCCATTTAGGGAAAACCGATTAATGCAGATTATTGGAGAATTAGCGGATCCTGATTTGAGATATTGGGTTGGAAGATACGGAGGTGTTTTTGTTTTGGGCAGCATTGGCTTCATCACAGCATTCCTCCAACATTGGAAATGGAATGCCTTCACTTTGGCGTTTGCCTTTTTACTCCTCAGTGCAACAGTTTTCTTGCAACACCCCATAATCCATTGGATAGGTCCCTATTGGGCCAATCTCCTCTTTGTAGCATCCTTACCATTAACAGCTATCGGACTCAGCATCGCAGCTACACGAAAACAAACATCTAAAAATGAATTTGTCTTACTTGCAACGCTTGTTTGGTTCATCTTATGGGTTAGTCTCTCACGTAGTGGGAAAAGATACGACTTCTTTATTGGGGTGCCACTTGCCATAGGAACAGCGTTCCTCATACGACAGATCACCGAATCTTTTAAAGTGAATCTAAATTTCAGGGGGAGGACGCTCCATCCAAAACTCATCACGACATTAAGCACCACTGCAATGCTAACCCTACTGCTTTTTTGGAATCCCGTTGGAGGGCATGCAACACGAGCCCTCCACGTTGCAACAGAACAAAAACTCTATCCTGAAAATGACAACATCATGCAAGCATTTAAATGGATAAAGACGCAACTCCCCTCTGATAAAACGGTCATGGCAGCCCACTGGGAATACGGAACTCAACTTAATGTACACAGCAACGTGAAAACGATTACAGACCCCGATCACTCCCTTCCGCATTGGGTGCATCTCTACTATCGTCACCTATATTGCGCACAATCTGAAACTGAAGCATTATATTTTCTTAAAACTCACAACGCAACGCACCTCATGCTGACCAGCACAGATATTATAGCCGTTGCAGGTAAATCATCTTATGTTGGCAGTGATTTGTCTTTTGACAGACATTTTAATCTTCACCCACTTTTGTATTTACCCACAGCACCCGGAACACAATATTCGCTGGCACCGCAGATCCGACCAACACCAGGTACTTTTACTCCAAAAACAGCATTAACTGCAATTCAGATTAAGGGCGCATCTCTTGAAAACCTCACAGTCACAGCACATTTCAAAACAAAAGAAACAGCGCAGATCCCGTATATTGCATTCCATGGCAGCAAGCGTATCCCCTCATCACAACTTGCTGACACGAAAAAAGGAGGGCTACTGCTTACTTTTGACACAAAAAAAGTCCTTCGTAACGCCTTCTACGTTCGCGAAATTGGATGGAATAGCCTTGCCTTTAAACTCTTTATCCGTGGAGAACACTCCGAGGCATTTGAAAACATCCATACCGTCAAAACAAAAGGGAAAGATATTCCTCCAGACGTTCAGATATGGAAAATCAATTATCCAAAGAATATCAAACCGCATCCAAAATATCTCTCGACAGAATAGCGACAGAAGAATCTTATGAAAAATAAAAACAATGAAGTCTCTATTGTCATGCCATGTCTCAACGAGGCAGAAACCCTCGGCATTTGTATTGAAAAGGCACAATCTACCCTTAAATCTTTAGGCATTCAAGGTGAGGTGGTTATTGCGGATAACGGATCGACTGATGATTCTGTTGCAATCGCACAAAACCTCGGTGCCCACGTCGTTCATCAACAGACACGCGGCTACGGTGCCGCCTATCTTGCAGGCTTCGCAGCCACGCAAGGGCAATACATCGTCATGGGAGATTCTGATGATACCTATGATTTCACTGATTTAGAGCGGTTCCTCACGCCCTTACAGAACGGTTACGATTTTGTGATAGGCAATCGGTTTAAAGGGAAGATTTTACCCGGTGCCATGCCGTGGGCAAGAAGATACATCGGCAACCCAATACTCTCCGGTATGCTACGGGTGCTTTGGGGAACGTACATCTCGGATTCACACTGCGGGATGCGCGCATTTACCATAGATGCTTACAAACGAATGGATTTAAAAACAACGGGCATGGAATTCGCCTCTGAAATGGTCATCAAGGCAGTGCAGTCTGAGTTGAAAATACTTGAAATTCCCATCACCTATCACCCCCGCGGTGGCGAGTCAAAACTCAATGCTATTCAAGATGCATGGCGACATATCCGATTTATGTTGAAGTCCAAATTCTCCTGCCGACGTTCTGATTAATCCTTCCAAACCTGAAATTAACAATTTCATTCCTATTTTTGACACTAAAAACCTCAAACACATCTCCATCAAAATCGTTAACAAACTAAACGATTTCTGCCCAGATTTAAAGTTTTCTTGACAAATAAACTAAAATTACATATAATAGAAACAGAATTAGGGGAAATGGCGTATAACTTAAAAACAGATAAGGGAGAAAAACATGGCAACTACGGTTCGCTACAAAGATGGTGTCACGATTTTGGAACCATCAGGTAAAATTATGGGGGCTGGGGTATCCGAACTGAGAGAAGTGATCACAGCAGAGGTAGATGCCTCCGATACCCCGAAAATACTTATTGACTTTGAAAAGGTCAATATGATGGACAGTTCCGGTCTGGGAACACTGATGGGAGCACATGTCACCATTACTCGACAGGGTGGTAGAGTTGGTGTTCTCAATGTCGGAAAAAATATCAAAAACTTAATTGTGCGGAGTCGGCTTGCAAGTATCTTTGAACACTTCAATACTGAAGATGAAGCTGTCTCAGCATTAAGCGGCGATGCCTAACGCACATTTTATAACCGCAGCAATCTGGAGGCTGCACTGATGGCGATCACTCAATCAGAGCGGGATGGCGTTTTCATTTTTAAACTTGATGGCAGAATTATAGCATCTGATGTCCAAGACTTAACAGATACCGTTCAAAATAGCCTTTCACAAGTAAATGACTCACCGAAACTCGTCTTTGACTTTAAAGACGTTACCAGCATGGATAGTTCGGGGCTTGGTGCCTTGATGAAAATCTATGCTGATATCCATCCACTCGGTGGAACAATTGCTGTAATTAATGTTAATAAACATGTTAAAAACCTCATTGTCATGGCAAGACTCATTACTGTTTTCCGTAACTTTGAGAGTGAAGACGAAGCAATTTGGGCACTATTGAATCCGCCATCCGAATCGCCACAATAATTTTATAAGGCTTCTCATGATAAAGAATATCCTCGTTTCTATAGGCGATACCGATTATGAAAAAAATGCCTTTGATTACGCAGGACAATTAGCTGTACTTTTAGGAACACACCTCTCTTGTGTATTTTTTCAGGACAGTTCCCACGGTGGAAGTGCTGAAGTTGCAGAAGCGGTGCTGCGCCGAACCGAAAAAGAATGTGCCCTTTACGATTTTTTAGATTACCATATTGAAGCGGTAGCAGGAAACCCGCGGCAGATGATCTGTCAAAAGGCGCATTCTGCCGATTTAGTCGTGGTTGGACTCCCTGAAGATATTAAAACGCGCGGTCTAAAACTCATTCAAAACCAAATTGATGATGTCCTTGCACACATTACTAAGCCCATCATCGTTGTTCATGAGCAATGCACACTGTTACGAAAGATTTTAGTTGTTAATCATGGGGATATTTATTCTGACCACGTACTCTCACTTTCGGCAGAAATTGGTGAATTAACTAAATCTGAAATTCTCGGTTTAGCACTTTCAAATACCGCGCAAGAAGCGACAGAGATTAAACAACAGATGGAAGCTTACCTGCAATTCTACGATGTCCCTACTGAATTTTTGACTGCCCTCGGATTTACAGTAACAAACATCCTGGAAAACGCAGAAGCCAATGACTGCGATTTAATTGCCCTCAGCGCCAGCCATCACGGGCGATTATACGAGATGGTTTTCCAAAGCACAACACAAACCGTTGTTAAGCTTGCTAACCGTGCCGTTTTGGTCACCAAATAATGGGGAATCCACATGGCATCTGAAACCCTCAAAAACCTCTCTTTTTTTCAGATGTCATCGGATATGTTCGGATATATCCATTTTGACGGTAAACTTCTCCCCCTCAATCCTGCATGGGAACAAATCCTCGGTTTCACTAATGTAGAACTTGAAACACGGTTATGGATGGAACTTGTTCATCCTGATGATCTGCAGCCCACGTCGGCAGAATTCGCGAAATTGAGCGTAGAAGACTGCAACACAATCTCTTTTGAGAATAGATTTCTTTGTAGTGACGGCAAGCACAAGAGACTCTTCTGGACAGTTCAGTCCGACGCTGAACATCCACGTTATTGCGTTATTGCTCGGGATATGACGAGACAAAAGAGGATTGAGGCAAAACTCCGTGAAAATGAAACAAGGTTTAAGCAATTAGCGCAAACCCATGCACAAGAAAGTGATTTCCTCCACACTCTTATGGATAATGCCCCCGACCATATCTACTTTAAGGATATTGAGAGTAAATTTATCCGCATTAATCAATCTCTCGCAAATCGATTCGGTCTGAAAAATCCCATAGAAGCGATTGGAAAAAGCGACTTTGACTTTTTTACGCGCGAACATGCACAACAAGCATATCAAGATGAACGAACGGTGATTGACACTGGAAAACCGATTGAGGGAAAACGGGAAAAAGAAACCTGGCCAGGTGGGCAAGATACATGGGTGTCTACTACAAAAGTGCCAATTCGAGATAGAAGTGGGCGTATAAAGGGGACATGTGGTATCTCGCGAGACATCACAGAGTATCATAGCGCAGATCAAGCGCTTCGCGATTCAGAGGCAAAATGGCGGTCCTTGGTTGAAAGTGCTCCTGATATTATTACGACACTTGACCTTCACTACCAATTGCAGTTTATCAATCGGATCCCAGCAGGCGTCAACCTCACAATAGAAGATGTCGTTGGGGAAAGTATATTTGATTTTCTGACTGATGAGCATCATGAAGGATTTCGGAAGGCATGCCAACAGGTTATTGAAACCGGTGAAGTCGCAGGCTATGAAATTCAGGGGAGAATTAGTCGAAATTGGTACGCATCTTGGATTGCTCCCATTAAACGCGAAGGTAAACTTGTTGGGTTCGTTATGACTTCAACAAATATTACAGACCGGAAACAAGCCGAAACAGAATTGCAAGAGAGTGAACAGCGTTTTCGTCGGGCAGTGCTAAACGCTCCCTTGCCGATTATGATCCATGCCAAAAATGGTGAGGTAATTCTCATCAGTCGGGCATGGACAGAACTTACAGGTTATACTGCTGAAGAGATGACAACTGTTTCTAAATGGTTAGAACAAGCAAACAGTGAAATGAGTGATGAGATTCAGGAATATCTCGTACAAGTGAATCAGAAGAAGGAACGGAGCGCGCCAGAACAATATGAAATTATGACGAAGGCAGGTAAAAAGCAGATATGGGAATTTAGCTCGTCCCTACTTGGAGTACAGCCTGATGGAAAACGGATCATCATCAGCATGGCACTTAACAATACGGATCGCATAAAAGCGCAACAAGCAATGCAAAGTGCAAAGGAAACTGCTGAATATGCAAGCAGAGCTAAAAGCGATTTTCTTGCCAATATGAGCCATGAATTGCGAACACCTCTGAATGCTATTATTGGGTTCGCTGAAATCCTCAGAGATGAACTTGTCGGTCCCGTTAACGATGAACAGAAGGAATGTGTCAACGATATTCGCATGAGTGGACAACATCTCCTCGAAATGATTAACGATATTTTGGATCTCTCAAAGATTGAAGCAGGAAAGATGTTCTTACAACTTGAGGAATTTGCTATTGTTGACGCGGTTGAGGAAGTTAACGCAATCATCAAGGCACTTGCTCTTAAAAAGAACATTGGACTTACATTGGAATGCCAGCAGAATGTTACGATTCACGCTGATCGTGTCAAAGTGAAGCAGATATTTTATAATTTGCTTTCAAACGCTGTCAAGTTTACGCCGGAAGGCGGCGAAGTAACAACACAATTGGAGGTTACGCCTACCGATCTACAAGTTAAAGTTATAGATACTGGAATAGGAATTGCCGAAGAAGATCGAATGAAACTTTTTGCACCTTTCACACAAATTGACACTTCCAAGTCAAGACGATATGGTGGAACCGGACTCGGTCTTGCATTGACCCAGCGCTTAATAGAGTTGCATGGAGGGCAAATCCAGGTAACAAGCGAAGAGGGAAAGGGAAGCACTTTTTCCTTTAATATTCCTACAGACCAACCTGATGCAAGTACATAGTTTAATATACCAACACCTCAGATAGCACAAAAACCAATTGAAATCTCGATCTAAATTACTTTTCCTTGTCAATATCCCTTATTCTACAAACTTATAATTGCTAATGGTGATATTCTATTGATTTGTAAATGAAGTCTGCCCTTGTTATAGTAAAATCTGAAAATACCTATACACTTTTTTGATTTGCAGTGTTTATAGGCGCACAATTCATTGTCCTCTTCTTGTAGGAACGACCTCCTGGTCGCAACTTTTAATTTAAACTGTAGAACGCTTTATAAGCATCGAATGACAATGTAAAGTCAATTGTAAAATCTACTATAAATCCAAAATAGTTCTATCATGTCCTTGGACATAGGAGCAATGTGTTGGCTATAGAGAATCCGCAACCAATTTTAGTCATAGAAGACCAAGCGTTAAATCGAAAAGTTGCCCGCATTGTTCTACAATCCGAAGGTTATGAGGTCATTGAAGCGATTGACGCAGCAGAGGCATTAGCGTGTATAGAAAAGGTTATTCCCGCACTCATCTTAATGGATATTGCACTACCGGGACAGAGTGGTGAAGAATTAACCCGACAAATTAAAGCCGATCCAGATTTGTGCAGCATACCGATTATCGCATTAACTGCCGCAGCAATGTCCGGGGACCGTGAAAGACTCCTTAGAGCAGGATGTGATGATTACCTCAGCAAGCCAATTGATACTCAATTACTTTTGGAACGCGTAGCACACCATCTCAAAGGAAATCCAACATGAACACGGAAGGATCAGCAAGAATTCTTGTTGTTGATGATGAACCGCGCAATGTCAAAATTCTCCAGATCCAGCTGCAGGCACGCGGTTACGCTGTTCTTACTGCTGGTGACGGTGCCGAGGCTTTAGAAGTTGTCAGGCATGAAACACCTGATCTGATCTTGTTAGATATTAACATGCCAAGAGTAGATGGATATGAAGTTTTAGCAAAGGTCCGGGCAGATGAGACGACAGAATTTATCCCTATCATCATGATAACAGCCCTGCGCGATACAGAAGAAAACCGAATTAAGGCGGTTGAAGCTGGAGCAGACGATTTTATAGAAAAGCCTTTTAATAGTTTTGAAGTGTTAGCTCGGATTAAATCGCTCTTACGCATTAAGCATTATCACGATACCCTTGAGCAATACAACACGCGTTTAGAGACAGAACTGCAAATGGCTCGGAGTGTTCAAGAAATAATAATTCCTCAGAACGGTTCTCAAGACTTAGCAGGATTCCACACAGCCTCATACTGTTCTCCTGCAACCGCAGTCGGTGGGGATTTTTTTGATTTATGGGAGATTGATGAAAATCGGATAGGTGTCTTAATTTCTGATGTGATGGGGCATGGAGCGTCTGCTGCCCTTGTTACTGTTTTTATTAAAACGGTTTTAACAGAACATCGGGAACATATAGATGATAATCCTGCTCAACTTCTACACGTACTCAACGAACGTTTTAACGATATAATTAGTTCACGTCTATTTATGTTTGCCACTGCATTCTGTGGCATCTTTGATCTGGCAAAAAAACAACTTGTCTGTGCAAATGCCGGACATCCATTTCCGTTTTTGCAACATAGGTCACAACTCAAATGTGAAGCGATTACCGATAAACATACCGGAAACGGTTTGGGTATTCACAGAGAATCTGTATACGAAAATTGCTATTACCCATTTGATTCCGAAAGCAGAGTCTTTCTCTATACAGATGGTGTCTATGAAGTCAAAAATCCGCAAGGTGAAGAATTTACTGTAGAACGACTCCAAAACGTGGTGGCAAATTGTGACAAAGAATCACCTGAGCGGCTTATCCAGTGTATTTCTGATACTATCTCGGAATTTACAGATGCTCGTCCTAATGAGGACGACTTAACACTTGTTGCGATTCAGGGTTAACTGTCGTCTGTATTAGCATCTCGATAAAAAATAGCGGTTACATCTGTTCCTCCAACCGCATTCGCTTCCAATTTATGAACATCAGTGAGACATTTTATTAGATACAAACCATGTCCGCCTTCACCCGCAGGAGAGCGCTTCTCTTGAATCTCTGCCAATCTCTCAGGTGTTATCCAATCTTGTGTGTTACTTCCGCCTTTATCCCGGACGACAATTTCAAGTGTGCGTGTATTCACAGAAATTTGCAATTGAATTCCACTCGATACACACGTGGACCCGTGATAAACTGCGTTGCTACAGATTTCGTCAAGAGCAAGTTGAACATCTGCTATTCGCTTTTTGGAAAATCTCAAGGTTTCACATAACTTCCCGATAAACGCACGTACCGATTCAAGGTAATACACATCGCTCGGCATCTTCAACTCAATATGAGATTTCTCCATGGGCTAACACCAGTTTTTCTTTGTTATGACATTGATTAAAAAGCCGCAATTGCGCTCTTCTCTGATTCATAAATTTCAACAACACTGGAAGCCCCTATAAGATTAAAGGTTCGCGTCAGGGTTGCAGCTAAATTGCATAGTTTGAGGTCACCACCGTTTTGGCGGAGTCGTTTCGCGATGCCTACTAACGTTCCTACAGCGGTACTGTTGATATGGTTCACTTCACTAAAATTCACCACAACCTTATTCACCTTTTCCATCAAAAGATCTTCCAAAACTTTCCGTAAATCCGAGGCAGCGTAACTGCTTAGGTCGGTCTTTACATCAATGATTTTGACATCCGCATTCTCCCGAGTGGTTATTAATTCGGTACCGGTCATAAAAGTCACCTTCCGTAGTTAAAATCGGTATCTACAATTTTAGTTTATATTTATTAAAAAATCAAGCATTTTTTGAATTTATGTCAAAATCAGAAATACATGGATAGATACTTCTAAGCTTTCTTTGTAAGTGCACTGATAATAGTGTCCAGAAATTATTGGTCGACTATAATATTTCAAAAAAATATAATTCACATTTGTTAATATTCCAACGGAAGTGACAGGAAAGTGTTATATTTTCGTCAAGTTGACCCTACCAATGTAAAAGATTATTGTTGCATTTCTATGTACATTGTGATATACTATTAAGTAACCGATTTGAAAGTGCCAGAAGCACTTCGCAACAAGGAGGAACTGGCGGACTTAACGCTGTTTTGCGTTTTGAGGAGATCCAGGTATCTTAATGAATAACGAACAAACCCATACAGATGATTCCACCGTTGATGTGGAAGAAGAAAAACAAACAGTTGACACCTCAACTGAAGTTACGCACGATGAAGGAAATGAAACGGAAACAGAGGTAGAAAACACTTCTGATGCTGCTGAAACAGAACAGGCAGAATCTCCAGTTGACGAACCTACGCAAGTTGAGCAGACCGATGATTCTGACCAGATTGTCGAATCTGAAGAAGCACCTGAAAGCGATCCACCCGAAACTGAATCTGAAGACGCTGACCAAGCTGCCGAAAGCGAAACCCCTGAAGCCGAAACTGATGAGGTCAATCAAACCGATGATTCTGAGAGTGCCGCATCAGAAGTTGAACCCCATGATACCACCCCGACTGCCGAAGCCGAAAGTGAAACCTCTGAAGCCGAAACTGTTGAAGTTCCTTCGGATGCCGAACCTGGAAGCGAGGCAGTAGAGGAACAAGCGGCTGCGATGAGCCAGGAATCTCTTGAGGAGGCTTATGATAATTCACTTAAAGCGTTTACTGATGGAGAAATTGTCAAAGGATCCGTAGTGGATGTAACTCGTGATGAAGTGATGATTGACATCGGTTTTAAATCAGAAGGCTATATTCCAGCGTCTGAGTTTGATACGGCTGAGAATGATTTGCCATCGGTACAAGTGGGCGATGAAATTGATGTATATATTGTCCGACGAGAAGATTCAGAAGGGCAAATAGTTCTTTCAAAGAAGATAGCCGATCAGACGTTAGTTTGGGACGAAATAACGCAAGCTTATGAGAGCGGTTCACCAGTCGAAGGTCGGATAACCGAGCGAATTAAAGGCGGATTACGAGTAACTGTAGGGACTTTGCGAGGATTTTTGCCTGCCTCACAAGTTGAATTACGCCCCATTCAAAACCTTGACCAATACATTGGGGAAGTTTTTCAGATGAAGGTCATCAGCATGAGTAAACGGCGGCATAATATTGTTTTGTCGCGTCGGGCATGGCTGGAAGCTGAAATGGCAGAAAAGAAAGAAGAAGTTCTCAAAACCCTTGAAGTTGGTCAGCATATAACTGGTGTGGTGAAAAACATTACCGCTTTTGGCGCGTTTGTTGACCTTGGCGGTGTTGATGGATTACTCCATAAGACTGACATGGCGTGGAAACGCGTTAATCACCCATCCGAGATTGTTTCTATTGGTGAAGAAATTGAGGTTCAAGTCATCGCTATTGCCCAAGAGAGCGAAAAAATTTCTTTAGGGTTGAAGCAGAAGACACCTGACCCATGGGAGGGCGTTGAAGAAAAATATCCTATCGGTTCAAGAGTTAACGGTACAGTCGTGAATATTGTCAATTACGGTGTCTTTGTCCAACTTGAGGAGGCTGTTGAGGGTTTGATTCACGTTTCAGAAATGGCGTGGACTCGCCGTAATGTTGCACCATCTCGCATTGTTAGTAAGGGCGATGAGATAGAGGCAATTGTGCTTGAGATTTCTAAAGAAGACAAACGGATTTCCTTAGGAATTAAACAATTACAACCGAATCCTTGGGAACTTTTAGAACAGAGATTTCCTGTTGGAACCAAGATTACGGGACGCATCCGAAATCTCACCAATTTTGGTGCATTTGTTGAGATTGAGGAAGGTATTGATGGATTAATTCATACCTCTGACCTTTCTTGGACGGATCGTGGGACTAACCCACAGGAAATACTTAAGGAAGGTGATGAGGTTGAGGTCGTTGTTCTGCAAATTGACGCTTCTGAACGGCGCGTTTCATTGGGACTTAAACAGACACAACCCGATCCTTGGGATGAGGTCCCGGAAAAGTATAAAGTTGGTTCTGTTGTCCGAGGACAGATTGTCAATTTGACCAGTTTTGGTGCTTTCACCAAGCTTGAAGAAGGTATTGATGGACTTATTCATATCTCTGAAATTGCAGACCGTAGAATCGAAAGACCCGAAGAAGTCGTTTCTGTCGGCGATGAAATTGATGTAAAAGTCATCAACCTTGATCCGAAAGGGAGACGTATCGGCTTGAGTTTGAAAGCAGCAATAGCAGACCAAGAACGAGCTGCGGCACCGCCTGAAGAACAGCAAGAACGCCAGGAACGTCCCCGTCGCCAACGCCCCGCACCGCGACGCGAACCCAGAGAATCTAAACCTGTTGAGGAAGAGGAAACCGTCATGGGTGCTCTGCTCAAACAGGAAATGGGGAAAAACAATATTGACAATCTTGTGAATTCCCAAGAAACAGAAGACACTGAAAGCGTTGAAAGTTCTGCAGACGCTGAAGATGTAGAGGTTTCTACGGAGCCTGAAAGCGTTGAAATTGTTGCAGACACTGAAAGTGTAGAAACTTCCGAAGAGGCTGAAAGCACAGATACTCCTGTAGACACTGAAAGCGTAGAGACTTCTGAGGATTCTGAAAGCACAGATACTCCTACGGATACTGAAGATTCTGAAAGTTAGGTGTGGATTGAATATTGATATTCAAATTGACGGAATTTTCTGTGAACACGTTCCGTATAATGTTGTTTCCTCTATTTGTCTAACAGAGTGCTTCTGCACAAATTGGTAAGATGTGTGCAGAAGCACTCCCTATCACGAAGAACGGATACTATCCGTTTAGCATGTAGGTAAGGAGAAAGATATGCAGACAGGAGAACCGAATTGAGTCGAAATTTTTTGTTTACGTCTGAATCAGTCACGGAAGGACATCCTGACAAACTGGCTGACCAGATTTCCGATGCTATTCTTGATGCTATTCTGACAGAAGACCCCCAAGGTAGAGTAGCATGTGAAACACTTGTAACTACAGGGCTTGCCATTATAGCTGGTGAAATTACCACATCAGCCACCCCTAATCTACAAGAAATTGCCCGCGAAGTCATAGCAGACATTGGATATACTGATGCAAGTTATGGCTTTGATGCTGAACACAGCGCCGTATTAATAACTATTGACAAACAATCGCCTGACATAGCGATGGGGGTCAACCCCGGTGGTGCTGGCGACCAAGGCATCATGTTCGGTTACGCATGCACTGAAACTCCTGAATTAATGCCTTTGCCGATCACTTTGGCGCACCAATTGACTCACCGTTTGGCACAGGTTCGCAAAGAGGGTATCCTCAATTTCATCCGTCCCGATGGAAAATCCCAAGTAACAGTTGAATATGTTGATAATAAACCTACGCGTGTAACAACTGTTGTCGTCTCATCGCAGCACCATCCTGACGTTACAGATTCAAACCTCAAGGAAGGTATAACCGAAGAGGTGATTAAAAAAGTTATCCCCGAAGACCTCCTGAGTCCTGATGTAGTATATCATATTAACCCAACAGGTCGTTTTGTGACAGGTGGTCCTCACGGTGACGCGGGATTAACCGGTAGGAAAATTATCGTGGATACCTATGGTGGAATGGGACGGCATGGTGGGGGTGCTCTTTCTGGTAAAGATGCAACAAAAGTTGATAGAAGTGCTGCTTATGCTTCGCGCCACGCCGCCAAAAATTTAGTTGCTGCTGGGTTAGCAGAACGTTGCGAAATCCAAATTGCTTATGCAATTGGACGTAAAGCACCTGTTTCAGTGATGGTTGATACTTTTGGAACAGGGGATGATGAATTGGCGGCTAAATTGGTAAACCAACATTTTGATTTAACCCCGGAAGGTATCATTGAACGGTTGAAACTGCGAGAGCCAATATACAGAAATACTGCTGCTTATGGACATTTTGGTCGTAATGAACCTGGATTCACATGGGAGAAAACTGATTACATTGAAAAATTGAAGGCGTAAGGAGAACAATGGACTACGATATTAAAACAACAGATCTTGCAGATGTAGGAAAACAACGGATTGACTGGGCAAACCGATTTATGCCGGTTCTGACATCTATCCGTGAACGTTTTGCCAAAGAACACCCACTAAAAGGAATTAAAGTTGCCGCGTGCCTACATGTTACAACAGAAACAGCAAATCTCATGCAGACTTTGAAGGCGGGCGGTGCTGAATTGGCACTATGTGCGTCAAACCCGCTTAGTACACAAGATGATGTGGCTGCTTCTCTCGTTGTAAATGATGAAATCGCGGTATTTGCTATTAACGGTGAAGATACTAAAACTTACTATAAACACATCCAGGCTGCCCTCGCAACACAATCTAATATTACAATGGATGATGGCGCAGATTTGGTGTCACAACTACATTCCGAAGAAACAAATCCGGCACTCGTTGAACAAGTTATTGCGGGAACAGAAGAAACAACGACTGGTGTTATCAGACTCAAAAGTATGGCAGCCGAAGGCGTGCTGAAATATCCGATTATCGCTGTTAATGACGCAAACACAAAACACTTCTTTGATAATCGCTATGGCACAGGACAAAGCACTTTAGACGGTATCATTCGCGCGACAAATCTGCTCATCGCAGGGACAACTATTGTCGTTGCAGGCTACGGTTGGTGCGGCAGAGGTGTCGCAAGTCGTGCACGCGGTTTAGGGGCAAATGTTATCGTAACAGAGGTAACTGCTTTGAAAGCATTAGAGGCAGTTATGGATGGATTTAGAGTGATGCCGATGCAGCAAGCTGTTCAAGAAGCTGACCTTGTTATAACGCTAACAGGTGATATTCATGTCCTCCGAAAAGAACATTTTGAGGCAATGAAGGATGGTGCTATTATCGCGAATTCAGGACATTTTAATGTTGAAATTGACATTCCCGCACTTGAAGAACTTGCCGTTAATAAAGCAAATGCACGCGAATTTGTGGAATCTTACACACTTGCTGATGGTCGGACGCTCTTTCTCATCGGAGAAGGGCGGTTAGTGAATTTGGCATCAGCAGAAGGACATCCCGCAAGCGTGATGGACATGAGTTTTGCTAATCAAGCATTATCCCTTGAATATATTGCCCAAAACCAGCAAGAACTTGAAAATCGAGTTTACGATGTTCCTGAATCCATTGACGAGAAAGTGGCGAGACTGAAGTTAGCTGCGTTCGGTGTTGAAATTGACACACTCACGGCTGAACAAGAGAAGTATCTCAACTCGTGGGAAATGGGAACATAATCTTGGCTTTGTAACTCTCAGAAAACTAATGAAAAAAACAGAAATCTGGGAGGGAGTCATATTACTCCTTGCCGCACTGCTTTTGCTACCAATATGGTTAGCACAGTCTGGAAAAATCCAATTCCATCCTGCGATTTTCACGCTCCTTGCGTATCTGCGGTATCCGCTTATAATAGTGCTTGCTGTCATTTTAGTCCGTCGTGTGCGCAGAATCATCAGCGCAATGCGTGAGAACAAAAACCGCCCTGGCACGTTTTAGTATGCCCAATTAACTTAATCTCACTCGGTAGGCGCGCTTTGTAAGCGCGCCTAATACCCAACAAAGTAGGATAAATCTGATTAATTTGGTATAAGGCTGATGGAGAAATGATGGGTATATTAATTTCCGGGACGGTCACTTTAGATACCGTAGAAACACCACAGAAACGGGTTGAAGATGTGCTTGGCGGTTCTGGTACCTATGCTGCCGTTGCCGCGAGTTTTTTTGGCAGTCCCGTTCGACTTGTCGGCGTTGTAGGTGCTGACTTTCCGCAGGAGTATACTGACTTTCTTCAAACCCGCAGCATTGACCTTGAAGGATTAACGCTCGTTGAAAACGGCAAAACCTTCCGATGGGGAGGCAGATATGCTAAAGACTTCAACGTGCGCGATACACTCTTTACCGAATTGAACGTTATTGCTGATTTCCACCCCACGTTGCCAGACACCTACAAAGAAACCCCCTACCTCTTTTTGGCAAATGACCCACCACAACTACAACTGAGCATTATTGAGCAGACATCAAACCCGAAACTTATTGTTTGTGATACGATGGATTTTTGGATCCATGAGGAGCGAGAAGCGTTAGAGAAAACAATAGAACGTGTGGACATTCTTATTCTGAATGACAGCGAAGCGAAATTGTTAACAGGTGAATCTAATCTATTGAACGCAGCACGCGCAATCCTACGAAAGGGCCCTCAACGCGTTATCATCAAAAAAGGTGAACATGGCGCAATTAGTATCACAGAATCATTGTTCTTTAGCGCGCCAGCATATCCACTCACACAGGTTGTTGACCCCACAGGTGCGGGCGATAGTTTCGCTGGAGGTTTTATGGGTTATCTTGTATCTGTTGATGATGTCTCGGAAAGTTCAATCCGCAAAGCGATGATGTATGGGACTGTTGTCGCTTCGTTTAACATTGAGGATTTTAGTATCAATCGGCAAAAGTCTGTGCAGTTTCACGAGATTGAGGCGCGGTATCGGGAACTTCAGGATGCTGTGCGGTTTTGACAAGATGTTCCTTCGCTTTATGCTTCATCTCCAAGCACTTCCTGAATTGCTCGATTGAATCTCTCCGGATCTTTGAAGTATAACTTGGCATTGTCAACAACACGATTCAATAACGCAAGGTCGTCCTGCTCAATATTTTCTACTTTCAATAGAGACCGGATCTTTTCTTCACTAAACACACCATACAACTGACCAATGGCTGCATTTAGGAATGCCGCTGTCAACGCGGTAACGTTATGAAATGATATTGAGATTTCCTTATCTCCTTTAAGAGCGGCTACCACCCGTTCATATACTTTCTGTCCATCGCTGGAAGCAACGCAAAATGGACTACCAACCACTTCAAATAGGGCTATTTTAATTACCTTTGGCATGGTTATCTCCTTAAGAAATGTTTCGGCGTTTAGTTTGGAATGTGGTTGCGATTCTCAATGTTAGCCCCAAAAATATCATTTTCCAATTCTTGATAAACAGCCATATCTTCACTGAATAAGCGAGCAAGCACATCGGAAAGAAATTCCTCTCTATCGTCTCCAACGATCAATCTGTACCCGTTGCTAATTTTCTGATATATTTGTCCGCTCCTTGCTTTAGCACTATCTCCAGTAATGTCTTTCAATTCCTGCAATTGATATGTATCTAAGCCGTTTTCACCGGCAAACTTTTCCAAAACCTCGTGATCAATGAGGTAATCTTCTATCGTGCGGCGAGTCAAAATCCGGGTGCCCTCCTCAATGTGTTTCTCACGTTTCTCATCAAGCAAACCATCGCGATCTCGAACAACGAAAATTTCTGCTTTTTGTATGACATCTTGAAGTATCGGAATGATATTGTCTAATTCAGACTTACTTCCTGCAGAAACAAACAAGGTATCGGGATAATTTTTAGCGAAAATTTTATTATAGCAACGTGCATCAAAAGCTGCCCTATTTGGGTCCGATTCACAAACAACAATTGTTTCTGGTGCTAACAAGCCAAACAAATCATCCAAAACACTTTGGTGTAACTTTTGCCAGAGATAGCGGTCAGGTTTCGTAATTGGTTTCATCTCAACTTCCTGATCAAAATCGTGCCCAGAAAAGTCTAAGTAAACAACTTTCCCCGGGTTTTGTTCTAAGATTTTCTTTGATGCACGTAAAATACCAACGGAGTGTGTCCCAAGCCAAAGTTGTGACTTTTCAGGGATCAATTCATACAGTACCTCAAGCAATTTTCTCTGTGCACTCAATCCCATGTGCACTTCTGGTTCATCAATACACATCGCTGCATTTTGATAATATTCCCTCCTTATGATAAAATCAAGAAGTAGATCAAAAGCAGCTTTTTCACCACCAGATAAGTTGACATAATTGTATTTTTTAGCTGTTCCTTTTTCAAAATAGAAAGTGCCTTTACCCTCAGAGTCTTCAAGAGAATGTAATCTTAAGTTAGGAAAAATAGATTGTAGTGAATCACGAACTTGACCTATAATTTGCTCTTTAATATCTATATTAGTGAGAACTTTAGGCTTAAAAATCTCCTTCACCATTCTTCTATATATTCTTTGATAATTTCTTTCCACTTCAGAATCAGATGTGGAAAATTTCGCCCAGCTTGACGTCCGTATTCACTTTCATCAATTTCATGCATCGTAGTAACAATAAATTTTGATGTGTGCCGATACGCTGAACGTATATAACAAGCTTCTCCCAAATTTGAAGGACGGTCATCAGCATTGATAGTTACACCGAGGTTGCTAAAGCTCGTACTTGAGCGGGAACCTGTTGGTTGTCCATCTTTTTTATGGTATTCAGGATCAAAACTGACAGAATTGCGTTCTTTTCCCCAAGCATTAATAGCTTCAAACAAGGATGATTTTCCACTGCCGCTGGGGCCTACTAAAATAACTAGTTTTGCCGTATCGGGGATATCTTCAATTGTCAAATTCGTAAATCGTTTATAATCTTTTAAGTATATAGATCTAATTCTCAAACGAATACCTCACAATCATCGCTATCTCATTATAGTCATCACTATCTCATTATCAAGAATGCTTAATTATAACACATGCACCGCACGACCCATAAGCCGCTCCAGCAGATTCTATCACCATTTCAGAAAGTGTTGGATGTGCATGCACAGTATGCGCAATATCCATCGCAGATGCCCCAAACGAATCGCAATGACCGCTTCATGAATAAGCGTTGAGGCGTGCACACCAACGATATGAACACCGAGTATATCACCACTATCCGCATCCGTGAAGGTTTTAACTTCATTGATACCAATCCAATCATCTATAAATTTGTGATAAATATAACAAAAATAAAAAATATTAAATAAGCCCGATTTTCTTCCCGAAGGTTTTGTATCGGGGTTTTAAACTCCTCCAACAGTGGAGTGTTTCAAACCTTCTACTTCACCGGTTGATATTCGGCTGCATCTACATAATAGAAGAAGCCGATACACATTTCATCTGTGGTTTTGTCTCCCCAACCGACAGGGATAGGTGGGTCGTGCGGGTTGGTAGGATTCGTGGTGGAGTTGTCGAAATGGGCGACGAGGGAGATGTGTGTACCTGCGGGCAGGAAAATCGGTTTTCGGTAGTGATAGATGTCTTGCCAGTTGAAATCCCAATCCTGTATCCAGATAAGCTCAATCGTGTCGCCAGTTGGCGGTGTGGCGATGATACGCATGTCGCGTCCGAGCAGATGCATGTGCGGCATCGTGGCTAACAGGTAACTGTCTTTTTTGACACGCCTGGATGCACGGACAGCATATTTCGCTTCGCCTGCTGGGATCATAAATTTATCGTTGATCGCCGAATCGATTTGCAACGGGACGGTTTTAGGTGTTTTAGAAAAATAAAGCCCCATTCGCGATTGGTCGCGCTCAGTATGTCCAGTGCGGTAGTAGTGCACCTGCATAACGATGTCTGCGCCTTTCGGCAACAGATACCCAATGCCTTCTGGGAGAACAGAAGGCGTAACGCCGGGTGCCCATCCGCCGAGTGTCCCCACAACGTCAATACCGGGGCCGGTACCGCCTGTAACGTAACCGGGTTTCGGATCCTTAGCAGCAAGTCCACGTCCTTGTCCTTCAGTATCCAGATATGCAATGACGTGGTGCACCGTTTTGCGATTGCCCGGTTGCACGTCTACTGCTTGAACATACATGTTTGTGTCAAAGTTTGTCGGGATGATGAAGTGCCGATATTCGTCTTCACCTTCCGGCTCAATTTCGTATTCTACGGGCATTTCAACGATATAGTCGGGTTCACCGAGTGCCCATCCCTCATGGAATTTGGGGTTCGGCGGTGTTTTGGAGAGATCGCCTGCAGGTGCACCAGCTTTTGTCCAGTCGCTTATCATTTGAATTTCTTTGTCAGTCAATCTACGTTCGTTTTTGAAGGTGCCGAATCCGGGTGCGGGTTTCCAAGGCGGCATCAGTTTTGCTTTGGTGTATTCAGCGATCTCAGTTGCCCATGCTTTCGCCTCTCGGTAGTCGGTGAGGGCAAATGGGGCGACTTCGCCTTGTCGGTGGCAGGCTTGGCACTGTTTCTGTAGAATCGGTGCGATGTGTTCGCTGTAGGTGATTGTCTTCGCTTGTAACGTGGGTGCTAAGAGTATAAGTGTAAAGAGTAAAATAAAGAACTTTTTCATCGGTTTGGGGTTGTCCTCCGGTATTGTTGTTTGTTTATATTGTAGTATGGTTTTGGTGAGATGTCAAGTTAATAAGTTCGACCAAAGCGGTAGATGCGGTTTCCCAACCGCACCATAGCATATAAAAAAGAGTGTTCAATGAACCGAAGTCCATTGAACACTCTTTTTCGGGTAGGTTAGTTAGAATATCCTTGGGTTAATCTTGTGATTCCAATTCGCCCCACCGCGTTGTCAGTTTGTTCTTGGCCGAGATCAAACCTTTCAACTTGGTTGTAGCAAGCACTTGATGCTCACCGCCGAAAGATACATTTTCAATCTGTAGTAGTACACGACACGAGGTTTGCCTGTAGGATCAACAACCCAACTATACTGGGAATCAATATCTCTTTCTCTGGCAATGCCAACACCATCTGTGCCACCGCTTGTATCCATATCTTGATCTGCCGAATCAGCCGCATCAACAATAGGGCGGTCAAAAGTAATAAGAGAGGTAAACTGGTTTCAACACCGTTTGCAGCATCATTATCATCTGCGACAATCACTACTATATCATCACGGACTTTTCCTGCGGCCTCTTTCAAAACAATACTTGTTACCACTGGGTGATGATCATGTGCTGGCACGTTTTCGGTAACACCTTCTGTATTGGGATCGTCTTTAGTAGGAGTAGTTACTGGATGGGTATGAGATGTTATTGGGTTGTTTCAAAGTATCAAGACTGCCTGGGCGCGTGCCATAACGAGAGTCGCGGCATAAACACACCAAAGAGTAAGCAGCAAAATCAAACTTGCTAAAGCAAAATGCCGATTTATTTGACAATCGCATTACTTATTTTCTCCTCATTTAAAAATCTAACTAAACATTAAACTATTTGGGACGATGTGCGTTGTATTGCGTTATCGCGCCCGACAAGACAATTTGAAATATCAAGAACAGATTCAGGGATGAAATCTATTCTACTAACCTTTAGTATCGGATATATGCGTTTCCGGTTGCACACATCCTTCATTTTTTAGGGATTTCGGTTTGGTTTCTCTATAAATTTTCCGGTCAAACCGATTTAGTATTTTAACGCTACCTATTATAGCATCGGTTACAAAAAACGTCAACCAACTTACTTTTTCTGGTATTACGTCAAATTACGTTCCCTATTGTAAACAAGTTACAAAAGTTGCCAACTTATTTTAAATTTGCTGCGCGGTGTTTCCGGCACATCAAGCGCTGTTCTGTAAAGTTGTGTAATTTAGATAATGATTCCGAATCGTAAAAAGCATGATATGGAATGCAAAATTGATGTATCACTTTCAGCATGCTTTTAATTATAAGCAAACAGTGAAACTTTGTCAAGTTTTTTTTTGAGTTTGTTGACAACAAAAATCCTGGACGGATTATACGCCACTTTAATAAGTATACACTTTGTTGCAATGTTTGTCAAGTTTTTTTGTGAAAAAAGCGTAAAATTCATAATTTCATTGATTTTTTATGTAATTTAGCAGTTTTGCATATTTTTGTCAAGTAAATTAAGTGTATTTATATTATAAATGTGTTATTTAGGGTTGTCAAGTATAATTGTCTGAACAAGGATTTACCGAATCAACGGAATGAGTGTCTTTTGGCATTCCCCAGATTATATGATTTTCAGGATTGGAGGATACCCAACACAGTGGTATTGAGATGCTTTAACTTTTTATAGATAGAAGTCATATTGAGTAAAACATAAGGTGAAAAAGAGTTGACCATCACCGACAATCACGGGTTCATCATCAGTCCAATAACTATCAAACCGGTCAACCAACACGATACAACGATTTTACCCGAAGCGTTCACCGATTTTATCGCCTTTGCGCATCGCATTGGAATGTGCCTCAACGCATCTGCTCTAACGCTGGATTCCGGCTTTGACACGAAGGCGCATCATAAGATTATCAAAGAACAAGGGCTTATTCCAGTGATCTATCCGAACCGACGGAATGCCAAAGAACCTATTGTCACCGCTCGCAAGTTCCGTTGGTTTCGTAAGGATATCTACAGAGACCGGTATAAAGTAGAGCGAACTTTCAGTTGGCAAGATACTTATCGGAAACTCGTCCTTAGCTATGATAAACTCAAAGAGACCCGTTTAGGTTTTCGCTATTTAGCATATTCTATGATTAACTTTCGGGCAACTTTCAACGATTCTTAGTCTGTACTCGCTATGAGTTCAATTAGAAAACGCAAAGAAAAAGGCAGATATCTGAAAGATACCTGCCTGTAAAGTCAAAAGTAAGGTTGCCTTGCTATTCAGCGTCTTTTTCCAACTCGGATAACACAGCATCCGCAAAATCTTTGTCAAAGTTTTTGTTGACCAACTCACGCACAAGTTTGCGCTTCTGCTCTGCTGTTGCATTCGGTATCTCGGAGACAACTTTGCGTACCTTTGACACCACCGCTCTTTGCATCTCGGATGTGCGCCGCTTCAGGACTTCACGCGCTTCTTGCGTCGGGAAATACTCATCTATTTCTTGAGGAGACAGATACTGTGAAGCAACAACATCAAAATAATCTTCATCTAAATCTGCCCGCCACGGTTGCAGGATGGTTTGTGCGGATGTCAAAGATTTGATAGGATCGTAAGTATCTGATGGCAACACGGTTGCCTCTTGGGGTAACAACACAGGCGGCTCTGTGGAAGGCACAGGCACATCAGAGGCAGTCGCAGTAGCGTGCGATTTCAGTGCTGCCAACTCCGCCTTCAGCTGCTCTGCGGATGCCATATAACGCTGATACTCCTTTACCCACTCTGGCGGGTTCTGCTCCCACTCCTTGAGTTGTTTACGAACAGCTTCCTGTATCCTCGCTTCTTGTCCCTGTTCCCATTTCTGATCCGACTTGAAGGTTTCAATAAATTCTTGGAGAGCAGTCAAATGGTTACGCTCAGATTCAGCTGAGTCCGTATCTCCTCTTGCCTCCGCCTCACGGATGCTTGCTTCTGTTTCTTGAATCTTCGCCTCATATTCTTGAAACTTCGATGCGTAATACGCATCTGGGTCAAGACGTTTGTGTTTCTTGTCTCTTTGCAACTGTTCAGAGACATCTGATTCTATTTGCCGCAGTGCTGACACGTTTTTTTGTGCGAAATGTACCATCTTAAGAACCTTTTGTTCTTTTGTAAGATAGGGTTCGCCAATTTTACCTAAATCCTGATAATATTGGGTGTAAACCCCATGCAGCCACTCACCACGTTTTTCTTCTGGATAAAAGTCTACCAAGATTTGAGCGATCTCCGCTTCGCTTTTGGCATCGATCGGTTCAAGTTTAGCGAGCATTTGCGCGACTTCCGCTCTATCTGCTGCCGTGATCGGTTCTAAACGAAGGGACCCTAAGCTTCTCTCAAGTTCAGCTTCTATTGGGGCATACTTCGCCTGAATCATTTTCAGAGTTTCCGTTCCCCCATTGGATGAAAACGTTGTTTTATCTGACATATCGTTTTCCTGCGTGAGAGTCACGGGGGTATCATTGTTGTCGACAACTTCGGATGTTTGGTTGTGTTTTGGCGATAACCACCAAAACACACCGAGCATCACGAACAGTATCACAACACCACCGTAAATCTTCGGTTTCGTGAGCCTAATCTGTTTCATAGTTTAAAACCTCCTCTACTGCGCTTCTCAGGTCAGGGTTCTCGTCAAGCACCCGTGTCCACGCTTCAGGGTTTTGGGCCTGCAGGTCGTTTAGCCCCCTTTTCGCACCGTCGACATTACCCATTGCTATCTCAAGTTCTGCGTTCTTTAGAGCAAGTTCTATCCGCTTTTGTTCTAAATCGGCTACTTTAGCAGCGTGCTGCCTCTTGACCGTCCTAAATTCAGATAACGATGCATTCGCCAGGCTTTCCCAATGATTTTTATCGTTTCTTGCATCAACAACATCACTAAAAGCAAATCTTTCCGCCCTTTGTTTCGCTTTCAACGTATCCTTCGCGGCGTCATAGGCAGCCTTGTCTGTTTTCATCTGGGATACCCATGACTGCCAACTGTTATGTAATCGAACGCTCTCAGGACAATAGTCTCTTCCATACTGCGAGCACGTGCTGCATGAATGCGTCATATACGCTGTTTGTGCCTGGTCGTGATAATGAGCTGTCGAATCATATTTAGACTTTGCTTGGGATTTCGCTGTTTCTGCAGCTGCCGTTGCTGCCTCTGCAGCTGTCAGCGCAGTTTCTGCCGTTGCAAGCTCACTTTTGTAATGATTCATCTTGTCCCTTTGCCTCTCATAGTCTCCCCGAAGTCTCTCTCTCCGATCATACAGTTTGGGAACCTCTTTTCCAAGGGCCTCGATTTTTTCTTCAAGGTCTCTTATCATCGACTTGATCAGTTGGTAGAGTGTGTATGCCGTCGCCCCAGCGGAGACTACGTCCCATACTAACTTCGCTGTTATAACGACACCGAAAACAACAATAGGCCCTGCTGCGTGTGTGAGGATCGTTATACTACAGAGGTAACTCATACATAACAGTGCAATAAGAAACAGCATGAAAATGCTGCGATTTTCTATATGGGTTCTAAGAAATGACATGTAAAATTCTCCTTTATTTTCGTCAAAGTATCTAATGAGCATCCCTCTATACGAATTGCGTATAGAGGTCTTTCTGATTTTGACAGACCCTAAAGGAGATGTTGGCAGGAAAAAGCGAAAAGTTGCTGTCAACTGTTCCCTTTCGGGCTCGCTGGTTTCCATATTTCTATAGCAGCAGATTTGAGTCTGTGTTAAAATGAAAACCAGCCCTGTCATAGTCACGATATGGCATGGCTACGCGCTGATTGTGCTTTTGTGATGATCAGCACTCTCGGCGCGCCCCCACTTGGGGGTGAGCGTGCCCAGGTGTAACACACGCTTTCTGTGCATTTCTAACACCTTGTGTAAAGTTACACAACTTTACAAAAAATGTCAATCACTTTTTCAAGTAATTTCTGACATTTTCAAGTATTATACTACATTTACATTTTTTATGCAAAACTTTTTGCTTTTTGGTAAAAAGTGTTGGTTATTAACCCGAATATATTTGTAGGAGGGAACTCCGATTCCCGACAGGTCGCGATTCGGAGATCGCTCCTACAAGTTTTATCTGCATATTTCTACAAAAACTTTACACACCCTGGATTTTTAGGTAAAAAGTTTTTGGAAATCACTGTTTATGAAAAATTAACTTGACAAACCAATATATTTATGTTAAAATTATTATCACATAATTAAATAGTGTTCTCAACATACGCAAAATTTCTAAAAAAAAGAAAAGAAAAAACAAAAAATTCAAAATCCACGTCACAATCCTTGTCCTGATTGACTTCTGCGTGTCACTGTGACGTGCAAAACGTCCTAAATGTGACGTGTAACGTCCTAATTCAATGTGGTAGTAAGTGAGTTGGACCTACAATACAAACTCTCAGTAAAACCTATTAACCGATAATTCTTAAAACTATAGTAAAACTTACAATTAATGGGACACTTCTGTAGCGCAAACTTTTAGTTTGCGTCACATCGGCACAAACTAACAGTTTGTGCTACAACTTCTATTGCCCGTTATGTTTCCGAAGTAGGTTTATCAAAGTGTCTCAATAATTTCAAAGTTCACTATAAATAACCCTGGAAACTCTCCTATTCCCTTGACAACAACCCCCGCACTTGCTAAAATACCCCCATGCCACAACTGAACCTAAAACCGACACACAAACCAATCCGCGAATACTACGCCGCACTCCAACAATACGCACAACGCAACATCACACACGAAGGCGCAGTCAGCAATCCGTTTGCATTCCTATTAGACACCTGTGCCAAGCAGGTCAATGCCACCTTTGTCCCACAACACCAGATACGCACCGATGCCGGCAGATACATATATCTTGACGGCGCGATACTCCTCGCGCAATCCAAACTCCCCATAGCATATTGGGAAGCGAAGGATATGGACGATAATCTGGACACCGCGGTGCAACAGAAACGTGACGCTGGCTATCCGTTCGACAACATCCTTTTTCAGAACCCAGAACACTGCATCCTGTATCAGAACGAGCAGAAGGTGTTGGACACAGACATCACCGACCCGACCCACCTAATAACCGCACTTAAACATCTGTTTGACCCGCCACTGGATGCAGTCAAAAAATGGCAGTCGGCTGTCACCGAATTCAAAGAGAAAGTCCCCGCACTCGGCAAAAGACTCGCTGAACTGATAGCAGAACAACACGAAACTAACCCGCAATTCAATACCGCTTTCACCACCTTTTATCAGCAGTGCCGAGACGCTATCAACCCGAACCTCTCGCAAGCTGCCGTTGAAGAGATGCTTATTCAGCACCTACTCACAGAACGTATCTTTCGCACCGTATTTGACAACCCCGATTTCACACGCCGAAACATCATCGCACGCGAGATTGAAAATGTGATTGACGCACTAATACGGCAGGCGTTCAGTCGGGACGATTTCTTGGAACCGCTCAACCCGTTCTACGAGGCAATAGAGCATGCCGCAACCCTCTGCAAAGACTTCTCACAAAAACAGAACTTTCTCAATACCGTCTATGAGCAGTTTTTTCAGGGATTTTCGGTGAAGGTCGCAGACACACACGGCATCGTCTACACACCGCAACCGATTGTGGATTTTATGGTCAAAAGTGTGGAGCATATCCTCAAAACCGAGTTCAATCGGTCGCTGTCGGACACGGGCGTGCATATCATTGACCCGTTTGTTGGCACGGGCAACTTCATCGTCCGACTGATGCGTGACATTACGGGTGCCGCTTTAGAGCAGAAGTATCGCAACGAACTGCATTGCAACGAGATTCTGCTGTTGCCATACTACATCGCCAGCCTAAACATTGAGCATGAATACTTTGAACGCACACGTGCATATCTGCCGTTTGAGGGCATCGCGCTTGCGGATACCTTTGAGCTGCTTGAAGAACGCCAGATAAAACTCTTTACACAGGAAAACACAGAACGGGTGGAACGGCAGAAAGCAGCGGATATGTTTGTCGTTATCGGCAATCCACCCTATAATTCAAAGCAAGTCAACGAAAATGACAATAACAAAAATCGTAAGTATCAGACGATAGATAAGCTGCTGAAAGAGACGTATTCGCAAGACTCAAAAGCGACGAACAGAAACGCGCTTTCGGATCCGTATGTAAAAGCGATATTGTGGGCATCAAGACGAATCGGAGAGGAAGGAGTTGTCGCATTTGTGACGAATAACGGTTTTCTCGATGGTTTGGCATTTGATGGGATGCGGAAACACTTGGCACAGGATTTTACCAAGATTCATCATATTGATCTCAAAGGAAATGCACGCACCTCTGGAGAACGCCGCCGAAAGGAAGGTGGTAACGTTTTTGACGATCAGATTCGGGTTGGTGTTGGGATCACTTTTCTCATCAAAAAAGCAGACGTGCCATCTGATACAAAAACTGAAGTTTGGATATATTCTGTTGATGACTATATGAAAGCCAGCGAGAAACAGGAATTATTATCTAATTTCGAATACTGTACAAACGTCCCAATGAATCAGACAACGGTTGATGCCAAGCACACATGGCTCACAGAAGGTCTTGATGCCGAATTTGACACCTTTCTTCCAATGGGAACGAAGCAAGCGAAAGCAATTAAAGGCCCAGCGGTAGATGTAATTTTCAAAACCTATGGTATCGGTGTCAACACGAACCGTGATGCATGGGTTTACAACTTCAATAGAAGCAAACTAACTGAAAACGTGTCTCTAATGATAGGCACATATAACGCGGAAGTCGCTCGATGGTTACAACGGACAGACCGAGAAATAAATGTTGATGATTTTGTGATTTCTGACGACATGAAAATCAAATGGAGTCGTAACTTGAAACTGGAATTGAAACGAAACAAAATCGCTGAATTTACTGAACATAAAGTAAGAAATTCTCTCTATCGCCCTTTCACAAAATCCTGTCTGTTTTTTGATTCCATTATGAATAATGAAGTTTCACATATTTCTATCACTTACCCAACACCTGAAACTGAAAAAGAAAATAATGTTATTTGTGTCAACGGAATTAGCGGTAGCAAACCTTTTCACACGTTGATGGTAGACGTTATTCCCGACCTGCATCTTACTGGTGATTCTCAATCCTTCCCCTTCTACACCTACAACGAGGACGGCACAAACCGCCAAGAGAACATCACCGATTGGGCATTGGCAGAATTCCGCAAACACTACAGCGATGACAGCATCAGCAAATGGGACATCTTCCACTACACCTACGGCATCCTGCACCATCCGAAGTATCGCGAAAAGTATCAGGCGAACCTCAAACGCGATCTACCGCATATCCCATACACACCCGATTTCTGGGGATTTGCCAACGCAGGTGCACAGTTGGCACACATCCACGTTAACTACGAATCACAACCGATTTATGACGGTCTGACGATGCATGAAACACCGGACGTGCCGATAGATTGGCGCGTGGAGAAGATGAAACTCTCTAAAGACAAAATACAGTTGGTCTACAACGATTTTCTCACAATAGACGGTATCCCTGCGGAGGTGTTTGACTATCGGCTCGGCACGCGTTCCGCGTTGGAGTGGGTGATTGACCAGTATCGCGTCAAGACTGACAAACGCAGCGGCATTGTGAACGACCCGAATCGTGCAGATGAACAGCGGTATATTGTAGATTTGATTGGGCGTGTTATTGGTGTTAGTTTGCAGACAGTTGATATTGTGAAGGCATTGTCAGAATTATAAGACCTATTCTTGTTGAAGGGGTTTATAGTAAATTATGCAAATAAGTTTACATATATTCTGTAGGAGCGATCTCCGAATCGCGACCAAACCAATAATAGTCGGGAATCGGAGTTCCCTCCTACAGAAGAGGGTAATACAAGATTAACGGGATTTGTCTTATTTTTCCACGGTAGGTTCGGTTTCCTAACCGAACCGGACTTTATCAGGACGTATAGCGGATGGGGCTTGTTCTTTCGCCCTTATGTGCAATATAGTGGGTCGTCCCACTGTGTTCTGTAGGAGCGATCTCCGAATCGCGACCAAACCAATAATAGTCGGGAATCGGAGTTCCCTCCTACAGTATTAACAGGATTTATCTTGTTTTTATTAGGGGCATGCAGAATACGCTTTTGGCATTCTGCATGATTTGAAGCCTCTTACATTTGTCTGAAGCAGGATTATCGGATTTATAGGATCGCTAAACTCTCTTCGTACCGCAAACTTTTCGTTTGCGGACTTTGATGCACAAACTATAGTGAACTTTGAAATTATTGAGACACTTTGATAAACCTACTTCGGAATATAACGGACAATAGAAGTTGTAGCACAAACTTTTAGTTTGTGCCGATGTGACGCAAACTACAAGTTTGCGCTACAGAAGTGTTCCATTAATTGTAAGTTTTACTATAAAAGTTTGTGCTACACAAGAACAGGTCAAATCTTATTAAAGCACACACTAAATTGACACCCGCTGAATCATGTAGAATGCCAAAAAGCGCATTCTACTAAAGGCATTCATAGCGTTGATTTATGGGTAGAGCAACGCGAAACCCGACCTACGAATTACAAGAGAAAATATACAACAAGGATTAACTCATGACTGCTGCTGAATTTATTGAGAAAAAACAAAATACTTGGGATGAGTTAGAGACGTTATTAAACCAATCCCGAAATGCGAATGCGCAACAACTCAACCGACTCGGATATCTGTATCGGCGTATAACATCCGATTTAGCAGTGGCGCGTCGCGATTTTCCACAAGACCGATGTGTTACCTACCTGAATGAGTTGGCATCGCGTGCACATTCCACCGTCTACCAAGCCTCACCACTGAAACGTGGGTCACTTTGGCAATTTCTTCGTTACGGCTTCCCGCAGGTATTCCGAGAGAATATCTATTTTGTTGGTGCTGCCTTCCTGATGTTCACCATCGCGTTTGCAGGCACGTATTGGAGCGCCTTGAGTACTCCCGAATTTGCTGAGCGACTCATTCCTGAAGGCACTTTAAACCACATCAAAGAACTGGGTAGCGGTGCATGGAATGATACATCCGCAGAAAACAGAAATCTATTTGCATCCTTTGTGATGACGAACAACATTCGGGTCGCGTTCCTTGCATTCGCTTGGGGCATCATGTTTATGGTGGGTAGCGTCTATATTTTAGTCTACAATGGGATTCTCATCGGTGCTGTTGCGGGATTGTGTCATGTCAACGGTGTTGCGTTAGCGCTCTGGTCGTTTGTGTCGCCACACGGCTATATTGAACTCACAACGATTTTTATTGCTGGCGGCGCAGGCATGAAATTGGGGTATTCGCTCATCGCGCCATCGCAATACACGCGAAAACGCGCTTTGATAAACGCAGCGAGAACCGCTATTCAAATGCTTGGCGGGTGTGTTGCTTTGCTCATCGTGGCGGGGACAATTGAAGGTTTTGTATCGCCTTCTGAGTTGCCAAATGCTATCAAAATCGGTTTTGGTGCCGTAACAGGAGTCGTTCTGTTTACCTACCTCTTTGGTATGAAACCCGCCAAAACCAGCTAATCTTCCCACTATCTGTCTTGTTGGAGGCTTTCTAAACCCGATAGTTATAGCGTAGGTCGGGTAGAACTTGCGAAACCCATAGGTGTCAATTTAGTGTACTTTAACCCAAGTTGCCATCTATGTAGCACAATCTGTCAGATTGTGCATCTTACGTGCGCAAACTGACAGTTGACGCTACGAAATCTTGTAGGTAGCAACTTGGGTTACTTTAATGATATTTGACCCGTTTTTGCGTAGCACAAACTTTTAGTTTGTGCCTCAAAAGACGCAAACTAAAAGTTTGCGGTACAAAGAGAGTTCCACACGCTTAGAAACCCGACAGGCTTGATTCAGACACCTCTGGCGCGCGGCGAAAGCGCGCCTACCAGGAGGTAAAATGTCTTAAATTGACACCCGCTGAATCATGTAGAATGCCAAATGCACATGCTACGTTGATTCACGCCAACAATAGGATATATCCTTAAATTGACAGTTATGGACCTCGCTATATTTTAGATTTCGCCTTAAGCTCCAAATACTTATTCACAACTGCCATTGTCAACTGATGCGCGGGAACATCAACCGTGATAACGCCTTGACGTCGTAAAACCTCTAAAGTCGCGTGTTTCTCTTGCAATAACCGTTCAGCAATCGCTTTCTGATAAACCGATTTGGAATTGGATGATCGCTGCTCAGCCAATTCAACGATACCAGAATCTGTCAACGTAACACAAACAACGAGGTGATGTTTGGAAAATTGTGCAACATAAGCGGCTATCCCTTCAGCAGAATCTTTGTCAAGAATATCGGTGAAAAGTATAATGAGGGCACGTTTTCGCTGTTTTGAAGCGAGATAGGTGAACGCCGATTCATAATCCGGTTCTACCGGATGAACAGGCAACGCATAGATCGTTTCCAACATCGTCAGAAACTGCTTCTTTCCAGGTTTCGGCGCAAGATATTGATGAACGGTATCCGCGAAAGCAATTAACCCGACCTTATCGCCTTTCAGTGTTGAGACATGCGCAGCCATTAAAGTTGTATTGATAGCGTAATCCAACTTTAGCATCGCCTTTTGCGATCTCGATTCAGCATCAGGTATTTCGGACGATTCCAAAAGGATTGGCGAAGCCATGAGTCTACCAGTGTCTAACATAATGACAATATCTTGACTCCGTTCGGTCTCAAATTCTCGCACAATCGGTTTGCGGTGGCGTGCAGTGGCATTCCAATCAATACGGCGAAAGTCGTCATCAGGAGAATATTCGCGCAACCTTTCCATCTCTGTGCCTTCGCCAAATTGTCGTGAATTTTTTAGTCCAATACGGTGGAGCATGCCGCGTTTGACCAAGAGTTCATATTGCCGCACTGCTTGTAGATTCGGATAAACTTTTATCTCCGCCTCTGCTGACACACGACGTTGACGGACAACAAAACCTAATACGCCCAAACACCGCACATGGATGTCTCCAAACTGGTAGATACCTCGCCGTAATGGTGTGAGATGATAAGACACATTCTCGTCATCCATAGGTGAAACACGACAGTCGTAAGTCACCTTCTCATGCAGCAATTCGTCAGGGAAATCGTCTTTAAGGCTTATCCTCAACTGATGGCGCGAACGGTTAACGATTTTCAATCTCACAACGTTCTCTACTCCCAGAGAAAACTTAGAATTCATCTCGCGGCTGATTTCAACTTTTTCAAATAAAGGGTTTGTAACATAGTCTATGATGCCGACGATAAATAGCAACACCAGATACGCACCACCGATAAATAAGAGGTTCGGTGAGACGTTGTAAAGCACAATCGGAATGGCTGTCGGAAGCAGAAAAATGAGGAAACGTTTGCTTATATGCATCTTTTTTTAACGCGGAATCTCTACCTCAGCGAGTAACCGATCAATTACATCGTCCGGTGTTAATCCTTCAATTTCAGCGTCAGGCTTCAAAAGAATACGATGCCGATAGATATGGGGTGCCAAGTATTTCACATCGTCAGGCAAAATATAATCGCGTCCTTGTAACGCAGCATAAGTTTTGCTCGCTAACAAGAGGGCAATTGAGGCGCGCGGACTCCCGCCCAATACCAATTCATTTGAACTGCGCGATGCCTCCGCTAAACCGACAATATAGTTGAAAATTGAATCTTCTACCGTGATTTTCTGAATTTCATCTTGGCACGCTTGAAGTGATGTGCTGTCAATCACGTTTTCAACGCCTACCGCTTCCAAGCGAGTAGCATTGAACCCTTGATGATAATTCATCAAAATCTGTGTCTCTACCTCTGGTCCAGGGTAATCTACACGCAGTTTAAACAAAAATCGGTCAAGTTGTGCTTCAGGAAGTGGATAAGTTCCCTCATATTCAATAGGGTTCTGCGTTGCCAATACAATGAACGGTGCAGGAAGTTCGTGACGCACACCGTCAATGCTAACCTGCCGTTCTTCCATACATTCTAAAAGGGCGGATTGCGTTTTCGCGGGTGCGCGATTGATTTCATCTGCAAGTAACACGTTTGTGAAAACAGGACCACGCTTTAGGTTAAATTGATTTGTCGTCAAATCATAAACGCTTGTACCTACAATATCAGATGGCATCAGGTCAGGGGTAAACTGAACGCGACTGAACTGCCCGGAGACCACCATCGCTAAAGTTTTTGCGATTAGCGTTTTTGCAGTACCGGGCACACCTTCTAATAGGATATGCCCACCTGAAAACAAACCTACCACAACAAGTTCAAAAAGTTCTGTCTGCCCGACAATAACTTTTTGCGCTTCTTGTTTCATTCTCTCAAAAGATGTTTGAACTAAATTCTCCATAATTTTTTGCCTTTTTATCCTCCTTGCAGTTTCTAATTTCTTTTAAAGTTATCTTCCTGTAGGAGCGACCTCCTGGTCGCGACTGTATCTAAATCATTAGTGTTGTGTCTACCGAAATTTATGGGTAGAGGTCGCGATTCGGAGTTCCCTCCTACCATAAGCAGTCCATCGGTAGGAGCGATCTCCGAATCGCGACCTACAATAATATGTTGACAAAGCAGTAGGTTGGATATTGTAAATTGGCGGGGTTCGGAAACCTCGCCTATCGGATGGCGGATGTCTCACGATATGCTTCAACCCGCTTCGCCATTTCAAGTAGTTGCGACTCTGATATATTACCTGACCGTTCAAGGTCACGAATAAGGTTTGTAAGTTTCCCTTCTTCGTCAACCGCGCCTCGCCGTGTTAATTCCTCCAGAAAGGTCGTCGTATCTAAACTCGGATTGACACGCCAGCGGACACCTAAATCTGCTCTGAATCTATCTCGGATATGCCGTAAAATTTCCACGCGCGTGTTCGCCTTTTGATAGAGTGTTGTCATCGCGTAGACGTATTCAGAACTCAAACGTCTGTTATTTTCCCGCATATCCAAGGGCTTTCCGAAACGTTTCCCTCGCAGTGTCAGGAAAACAAAAAGAATGAGACACACATAGACAGCCGCTAAACCACCGGGCGTTTTGAACACAAGTGCCACAAATGAATTAGTAGGTTTAGACTCATGCGTGATGTATCTCCCCTCAGCAAGACCGATACGAGCGTTGCGGGGAAGCGTTGACATAAGGTTGTAGAGAAACGTTGCGTTGCCACTATCTCGCAATCCATCATCCTCGAACAGATATGCAGATGTTGTGAAAAATACACGTCCTTCACCGTGGCGTAGTGTTACAACCACTGCATTGTTCTCTCTCCCGTAAAGCACCGCTGCACCTCGTTCAAAAGCTTCAATAACAAAATGTACCCGTGCGTGAATCTCGTCAACTGGATGTAATGGAAAAAAAGGTTCATCGCTAATTCTTTGTACGAACCCCAACCTTCTCTCTAATCTACGCAATCTTAAGTCGAACGCTGCAACAAGTTTCCCCATCGCTTGATGGTTGCCTCCACTCACGATTAAGGTGCCACCGTCTCTTACGAAATCTTGAATCTTCTCAATCTCTGTTTCCAAAGGGGCATCGTTAAGGTCTTGGAGGAACAACGCATCGTAACTTTTCAGACGAGACGGGTATTCTGTTGAAATTGCCGTGACACGAAACTTTAGTTTACGCAAAATAAGATAAAGTACACTCCCTTGTTCTAACGAATCACATGAAAATTGCGAACAGGTTAACGTTATTAAGATCAGAATAAAAATCGGTCTCTGGAGAATTCGCATTTGTCTTCACCTAATCGTTATTGATTTTTTGTAACAAGTTTCGATAACTCGCAACGGTTTCCGCGTCACAAGGTTTGTGCCCGTACCAAACCTCATCAAAAACTGAAACCGCTGGCCCAAGCGTTTCCTGTAGGTCAACATCTGCTGGGGATTGGTGAAGATACTCACGATTGGTGAGGCTATTATCATAGGGAAGGATACCACGTTCCTGGAGATGTAAAATTGCAGAAAGATAAAGATAACGAAGTGCGCCGCGAAAATCGTTTGATTCAACCGCTGTTTCAGCACGAGCAAGGGCGTCTCTCTTTGTGTCCACATGATCTGCTGCTATTTCAGGTTCTTCGTCGCGCACTTCACGGATCAGGTTCATCCGAATTTGCCGGATAAAAAAGACTACCACAATCCCAAGTGCTATGGCACTTAGCGGAAATAACACATACTCAAGTCTAAAGCTCCATTCAGATTTAGGTTCTTTAGACTTAAGGATTTTCGCTAAATCTTTTTGGTATTTTTCATAAGAAACTGCGGGGTCTGAACGTCTCGCCTCCAATTCATCGCGAAATGTCTGTTCTTCTGCAGCCACTGCCAAAAGCACAATCAGACTAATACAGTACACTATGATACAAAAATAATTTCTTGTTTTTCGTTCCATTACGTTTCTTATTTAGCCTCTGCAATATTTTCTACGCTTTCTAAGTAGAGACGCGTGGTTACAATTGCCCATATAGGAACTAAAAAGGCGGTAATTATCCCTTTGACAATAAGGAGTAAAACAGTCGGGAGAGTAGCCGGGAACTTTGACAACACGACTCCTACATTCCCACCTACGAAAAGTGACAAAAATTTTAGCGGCGTTAACGCTTCTCTAATTGGAGCGAGTTCAGAGAAAAAGGCTGAAAACAGTAATAATATTGCACCCAGCAGAACCGAAGTGAAAACAGCAGCGATCCATCCTGTCAAAAGATAAATCCATAAAAAACGCCACCTCGCGCTGCTGACTAACGCATGGCTCCGTTTAAAAATGCCTATAATGGATCTGTTTTCAAGGATAAGGCACGGGTTGTAAAGACTTAACGTTACCAGAAAATAGAAGTGCGTAAGCGTTGCCAAGATTATAGTATACGTTATCAACCAAGGTCTCATCAATGAAGGAATTAACATTGTCATTCCGATGTGAATGTAATTTCCTACATCTACAATAAGAACGAACAACACAAACGCAACCAAAACCGTAAACGCCTTTTTTCCGATTCGTCGCCAGGCCTCACGCGCAGTTAAAGGTGTTGAATCTGGGGGAACATCAGACGATAGCCGCGCAACAATCAACGATAACGGACAAAGTGCGAGTAACATGAGGAATAGAGGTGTGTATTCGTAAGTTCGGAAATGTAGTGTCCATTGCCAGGTGGTTTTGTCGTTAATGTTGACAGCACTCACATACGGGAGAGGAAAAAATCCCCAACTAAAGTATGGAGAGAACTCTGTAACCTTAACATCATCTGAGGTATAATATTCAGAAGGAAATTCAACTGCTCTTAATAAACTATCTATTTTGGAAATTGTAGGCGTAATTCCACTTAGTGTGTTTAGACTTCCTGTTGCAGTGTAATGAGGCGGGGTATCAAAATGCTCTTTGATAAGATTTGCAGAACGAAAAAATACGCCAATATCAAATAAAATTGCGATAATAGCCACCGGTATCATAATACGCCAAAACAAACCAAAATTGTTCCGGTAGAGCGTCAAAGTTGTCGATGCAAAGTTAGCGCGTTGGTCATCAGCCATTTAATTTTCCTATGTAGCTTCGGAGGAGTGCACCGTAAAGCCCTTAATCTGTTGCCTGCATTTCAATGTCATAAGCCTCTTTGCGAATACGCATGTCAAAATATAGAAGTGCTGAACCGACGGATCCAATCGGCATCAAGAGTGTTGAGATACACATCGTAACAAAATTCCGGATTGTGTAAGAGGTCCATCCAATATCTTTCGGTGTAGGTAGAAATAAAATACGGATTGACTCCCAAAGAGTAGGTTCTTCTTCTACTGTAGGACCAGTTATAGAATTGAAGATAACCCAGAAAGAGGTCTGTAGTATAAATCCTATCATGAAAGTGATGAGAAAAATCGCTATCATGATCCCAAAGACTCGCCCCCAGCTACCTTTAACCAATTCACTACTTCGTTTGAGCGCTTTTGTTGCTGAAGTTGTTTCAAATAGCACAGGAAGACTGTAGAGTCCCCATCGAACACCAAAATAAATTGAAAATGGGATACCTATGATGGTTATAAACAAACCAAAAGCAGCTAATATCCAGAGCAGCGCGCTACCGACAAGTGACAAAAAACGCTGTAATGTCTGTCTTAAAGCATCTCCGGCGGTAATATCTCTGTTTAAAAATGCATGTGCGCTGGCATAAATCAGTGCGCCGCCTACCAATAGAGATAGTAAAAATACTCCAAAAAGATAGAAGAACGGTAAAGTGAGGGCACCGATCATCCCGCGCTCAATCGTAAAATACATATACATTTGATCCATACAGAAACCTACTACGAGATACACGACTGCGATTCCCATAAACAAGCGGAAATGACTCCGATAGAGCGTAAACATCCCATCCAGAATATCCGTGAAACTCATGGGTTGCATAGCCGGTATAGCGGTTTGACTGTTATTTTTAGGTGCTAAATCCGTGTGTTCTTGCATTGTTTCCTCGCTTCTAAGAGAATTCTTTGATATTGATTAGTTTATCGTATTTCGCTTTTTATTTCAAGAAATGGGATTTGTATTTTATCGGTTGGATTGGAAGTTGATAACCGAGTACTTTAAGGGCAGCCGTAAGTGCGTTTCTTTATATTTTAATGAACACAACAAATTCCTTAGAAAGTAGAAGCGGTTATCAATGCACTTAAGATCTTACATCAATTATCCTCTGATAATCTCAAAAGCATCTGTTGGGGTGTAAGAATTGGGATATTGTTGTCCGAAAAACCCGAAAAATTTCGGGTAACAATGGCATCAAGTCGCCTACGTATCGCGCACGCAAGTTGCAGATTGTCTTCAAAGTCATTTCCTTCTAATGTTGTTGCCAAGCGTAATTCTTTAATTCCAACAGGGATAATAGACAATTGGTCTAAAGTAACGTGAATAACTTGCCATGCTTTCTCAAGTCCCGCGAGGCGACGACTTAAGTAGAAAATATCGGTTAGCGAAGTTGCTGTAATGTAAGCAAAAAACCGATTGTCACTTTGAATTTGCCAAAGGGTTTTAGCATCGGAATCCCAAGGCGATCGTTCAAGCAAAGCGTCCAAGATTACGTTTGTATCTAATAACGCATGAATCATCCGTATTTTTTTAAACGCTCCTCTTCAATAATCTTCTTACATTCTTCGTCGGTAGGGGGTGGACCATCCGTTTTTAAAATCCCAAAGATATCTTCCAGGGACATGGTCCGTGGAGGTGGTGGTATTTGTGGGGAAACTAAGGTTTCCAAAATCCTACGTGCAAGGTCAATGCGCATTTCCATATCCCAAGTTTGCACACGCTCAAGCACTTCAGACATCTCTTTAGAATTCATAATCTAATCTCCGTACGATCACCGAGTAGATAAAAAGGCGATTGCTTGTCCGAACGATTTGGACATGAAAGCAATCGCCTTGTCTACGTTATTACGATATTGCGAAACCTATAAGTACCGCGTTAAACGCTACTCACCTTTTTTGATAGTCAGGCGGTAGTGTTTTCCAATTTTCTTGGTATCAAGAATGTCATGCCCATCGTTGGTGAGACTTTTCGGCACGTTTTCAATCGGTTCACCATCATCAATAGTGATTTCCAAGAGTTGACCAACTTGCATCGTTTCCAACCGAACCTTCGCTTGGACATAGTTGAACGGGCATGCAACACCTTTCAAGTCAAGACTATCAGTGATCTCCTCAACAGGTTTTGTTTCCTTGACCACTTTCGGTTTAGGGGCAGGACGCGATCTGCGTGTCTTGCGCTTACTTGCTTCCTCTTCTTCCTCCTTGATGCGCATACGATTATACACGTTATGCGATTCTTCTACGAAGAGAGTAGCTTCTTCTACGCGGCGGTGTGCCAATTCATGGTCGAAAGTAGAACTATCTTCTTCCGTTGCCTTAAACAGGTGTGCACCGAATCCAGCAAAGAAGTTGCCAGGATCAAAGAAATGAGTACGGAATTCATTGACTGTCGTTGCATCATCAATATATTGCAAACCTACCGTTGTCAGGAGTCCGTCGGCGGCTCTAATCATTGCATCAAAAGCCAACTCCGCGGAATCTTGATATTCACCCTTTTCCAAATTCAAACCGGATTCATAGATGAGTCGATCTGCTTCTTCCAACTTCATGGAAACAAGTGCTATGACCTCTCCTGCACATTCACCGACACCGGTTTTGAGTTGGTAGTCTTTCGTGTCACCAGTGTCCACATAGAATTCTGGTGCTTCCTCGTAGGAAGGAATGGAACGGTACTTGGACAAGATATCTTTGATTTCCGCTTTTCCGAGGCGTGTTACGTAATCGGTGAAGGTCTCGTCATCTTGCCTTTCATCAACGTATTTGCCTGTCAATTCCTCAATGAACGTTGGAATATATTTGGCGTGGATTTTCCCAGTGGCAAGTCCGTAGGAGCTGGCGTTTTCCACCATGTGTCCACCGAGTAGCACAAGATAATAAGGCGCGATATGCCCACCGACTCGTAGTGAAGAACCAAAGAAGCCAATATTTGCAATGTGGTGTTGCCCGCATGAATTGGGGCATCCACTAATCTTAATGCGAAAATCTTTGATTTCATCCTGAACACCGGTTTCTATGAAATGGTTTCGCAGGTGCGCTGCCAAACCGCGCGAAGAGGATACACCAAGTTTGCAGGAATCAGTGCCAGGGCAAGCCGTAATATCTACCAAGGATTCTGCCCCCGGATCACCCAGACCAATTGCCTTTAGTTCACGATAGAGTGCTGGTAAATCAGTCATTGTTACCCAACGTAGGACAATGTTCTGCTCCACTGTGGCACGGATGGTGTCCTTAACGTATTTCCGAGAAATATCTGCTAAAGCACGCGTTTGATCAGCAGTAATATCCCCAAGCGGTAACGTAATCGTTACAAAAGCGTAACCGGGTTGACTCTGTAACTGCACATTAGATTGATACCACTCTTCAAACCCATTAGGTTTCGTGGTGCCGTTGAGCTGCGTTGGTGGTTTAAGCGGACTTTCATCGTAAGCATCCAGATTGTCAAGATACGCTGTCCATTCAGGATCGTGCCGTAGGGTTTCCCGATCTTCCAGCACCAACTTGCGAAATTCCTCAATGCCGTGTTTAGCGATGACGAATTTCAGACGTGCCTTATTCCGATTTCTGCGTTCACCTAAACGGGTGAAAACTCTGCAAATTGATTGTGAAATCGGCAGGAGTTCCTCAGCAGGAACAAAATCATCAAATACTTTCGCCTGATGTGGCACAGCACCGAGTCCACCGCCAACATAAAGTTTAAAACCGCGCTTAACTTCACCGTCCACCTCTTTAACCGCAGCAACCGCACCTATGTCGTGCATATTTGCTAAACCGCAGGCATGTTCTTCACATCCAGAAAATGCAATTTTGAACTTACGACCAAAATTTTCTGCATCCGGGTGTCCTAAAAGGAACGCAGATAACGCTTTAGAATAGGGGGTAACGTCAAATGTCTCATCATTGCATACACCGCTGAGAGGGCATGCTGTGACGTTTCGCACGACATTACCACACGCCTCCTTTGTTGTAATGTCAACGCTTGCGAGGCGACGCATCAACTCAGAAGTGGTGTTGATGTCTACGTAATGATATTGCACATCTTGGCGCGTCGTAATGTGAATGATGTTATCCGAAAATTCTTCTGCCACATCCGCCAACATTTCAAGTTGTGCCGCTGTAAGCCCCCCGAAGGGGATCTTGACACGGATCATCTGCGACCGGTCATCGCGCTGTCCATAAACGCCGCGCCGAAGTCTAAATTCAGTAAAGGTTGCCTCTTCGACTTGACCGGCTTGGAAACGATCAAGTTGAATCTCATAAATTTCAATTTCGCGGGCAACATCTGCGGGGATCGCCGATGCATCATAAGCTCCCGCGTATTCAATAGCCATTCTATACTCCTTATAACCTCATATTCATGTTGTGCGTTAATTGATGTCCAATAACTTTCTAATTGGGTAAAATTTGCAAACCGACAGTTGCTGAGTATCGTTCCCTTTGAAACTTTGTTGTTAAATAAGGTAGTATACACTAAAAAACAATTAAAATCAAGTGTAATTTTAAATTTAATCTTCTGTTGACCCTCCCCAATCCGGAATTTGGAGCAATTCACCATCTCGCAATGCCGATTCATGTGCTACGAGCCCCGGTGCACAATACCGAACCGCCTCCCAAACATTGATGCGCGGTAACCGTTGACGATTGACAGAATCCACAAATTCGTGCACTAAATAAGCGTGCGAACCACCATGTCCACCTAAATTCTCCGCAAGTGCTTCAGGAAGATGTTCGTGCATCTGGGTAGGTTGGATGTTCTCCCTACTCTGCTTAGTAGCCCAGACGCTACCTGCAAGGCTTTGCTCATAACTGCCCTCGGTGCCATAGATACCGCTAACGCGCTCAGATCCGGGGTGTCCAATCCGTCGAAACTCACAGATTTGCATGGTCGCGCCATTGCTCATTGTGAAAAGTCCGACTTCGTTGGAGAACGGATTTTTGTGGATAGTGTCTAACCGAAACCAATCGTCGTTTGGATAGATATACCCTTGTGCAGAAACCGAGGTCGCATAAGCATTCATCACAGAGATAGGGAAACAAGTCGAGTGTGTAGGATAGTACATTGGGATGCTGCCCATCTTGTCGCGTCCCCACTGCGCGCCCCACCGATTTTTCGCCACATCGTAGAGTCCGTGGTCCATATCGTGAAAGTACTCGGCACGGCAGTGAACAAATTCTCCAAACGCTCCTTCCGCCGCTTTCTGACGACAAAAGGCTGTCTCGGGACGGAAAAAACTTGTCTCACCGTTCATGTAGATCATCCCAGTCTTTTCAACAGTTCTGACCAATTGTTCGCATTCATCTAACGAAACCGCAGCAGGAACGGCTGTGTAAACATGTTTTCCTGCTTCCATCGCTTGGATAGCTTGCGGGGCATGTATCCAATGCTGTGTGATGATGACAAGCGCATCTAAATCCGATTTGCAGATCTCGTCAAGACTTGAATACGTCTCGGAAATCTCAAACTGCTTTGCGCATTTCGCCAACCGGTCTTCGCGTAAATCACATAAGGCAAGCCGATGTACGTCTGGATGTGCTTTATAGGACTCGATAAACGAAGGACCGAACATTCCCAAGCCTACCATTCCGACACTAATACTCATCTGATTGCTCCTTACAAGATAAGGTATATGAGTCTTAATTGCAAAATAGCATGTATCTGGAATTGCTGTCAAGTATATTTTCAGGTGTGTATAAAGTTTTTGGCATGGATACGACATCTCTTTTGTAGATGGGTTTCAACCACGGTTTATCGGGCTTACAAAGCCCTCCAACAAGAAAAAGTCCGTGGTTAATATCAAAATATTTACACGCCCTATTTCAGATATTTGTTGACAAAACCGCTACTAACCATATAGAATTGTCTCATTATAGTCTATTTTCACCTATTGGAAGGAATTTAAAAATGGCATTAAAAGTTGGCGTAGTTGGCATGAGTGGAATTGGAAATAATCATGCGAATTGCCACGCAAATGATGATTTAGCAGAACTTGTTGCAGTATGCGACATTGTGAAAGAGCGCGCGGACAGCGCAGCAGAGCGGCTCGGTGTGAAAGTCTACTACAGTTTGGCAGATATGATTGATGGCGAACCGGACCTTGAAATCGTTGATGTCACTACAGGCGGGAATGAGAACGGTAGTTGGCACTATGAACCGACGATGGAAGCACTTGAGAACGGAAAACATGTCCTCGTTGAAAAACCGATCTCTAACGATGTTGGTCAGGCACGTGACATGGTAGCAAAAGCCACCGAAGAAAATCTCTATCTCGCCTGTAATCTGAATCACTACTTCACACCACCCGCAGAACAAGCAAAGAAATATATTGACAATGGACAAATCGGAGAGATGGTATACATCCTTCACAAAATGGGGTTTGCTGGTGGGGAATTCAACTACAGTTATTCAAACGCACCGCGTTCCGATGGTTTTCCCTATTTTCATGTGAAAGCGTTTCTGTCGCATCCGTTCAGTGTGATGCGTCATTTCTGCGGAGACGTGACACACGTACAGGCATTCATGGAACGCCCACATTTCCGACGTAAAGAGGGCGATTTAATGGTCTCTATTAACAGCATTCACCTCCGTTTTGAAAACGGTTGTATCGGCTATCTACTGAGCCAACGCGGAGACGCTACCTTCGGACTCGGTGGGTGGTGGAGCGTTGAACTCGCTGGCACACGCGGCACATTCTGCATTGAAAATTGCATTGAAAAGGTTACCTTCTGGCCCTCACCCGGTGCCCCTGAAGGTGGAGACACAGTCGTAACCGAATCAGGTATCAGCGACTTTGGGCAGACCTTCCCGTTAAGAATTCATGCGTTTTTGGAAGACATCACAAACGGTGTACCGAAAGAGAAGATACGCGCTTCCGGTAGAGACGCGCTCGCTGCACTTGAATACACATGGGCTGCAATGGAATCTTATGAACAGGGTGGTATTTTAGTACGTCCGCATCCGCTTCCTACGTTGAGTGGAATGTAAGGCAGATGACTGAAACAGAACTATTGACCTTGAAATCATCCTCACGGCTGTATATAGAAACCCAAGTTGCTACCTATAAGATTTTGGACATAGCCTTTAATCGTGAATAGTTCAGTATTCGCAAAATTTTGTACCGCAAATTTTTAGTTTGCGCTACTTATGTGGCAACTTAGGTTATAGAAGGAGAAAATACATTTGAAATTAGGAGCAAATTCGGTGCTGTTTGGCGGTTACGATATGGAAACCGCCTTTAAGCATATTGCCATGGCTGGCTACGATGGTATTGAACTTTCTGCGATTGACGGGATGAGTCAGCATCTCGTCCTTGCAAACTGGCAGGAACTCGCTGATGATATTAAACGCTTATCAAAAGAGTATGACCTTGAGTTGTTAGCAATGGAGCAACCCTCACGCGACCCTGAAAGGATGGAACTGGCATTTCAGGCGGCTGCTGAGATAGGTATTCCGATTGTTAACTGTGGTCCCGGTGGTTCGTCAGATAATGAAGATGCCTGGCCCGAGGTTATTGATTCTTTAGGGACTCTCTCGGCAAAGGCAGAACACTACGGTGTAACGCTCTGTGTCAAAGCACATGTTGGAGCAAGCATCTACAATACACCGACAACCCTTCGCGCTATGGAAGCAATTACATCTCCCGCATTTGGTATTGACATGGATCCATCACACATTCATCGTGCAGGTGAAAACCCCGTAGAAGCAATCGCCGCCGTTGTCTCACGCGTGAAACACGTTCATATCCGAGATTGCAAAGGCACACAACGCGGCCCTGGCGATCCTGAGTTACAAGCAAACGGACGCGGTGACATAGACCTTGTCGGTTACATCCGTGTTTTACATGAAAATGGATATACGGGTCCGCTGAATCTTGAAGTTATTGGGGCAAAGGAATATAGTTTAGAGCAGTGTTGCACGATTGCTGCGGAATCGCGCGGACACATGCAGGCGTGTTTGCAGGCGTGTGGCGCGCGTTAGTCCTAAATCTGATAGGTAGGTTAATAACCTGCCTACTAAACTTAGTTTTATGAGGAACCCACCATGAAACGGAACCCGCTTATACTCCCAATAATAGGCGGAGGTGTTGCCTTTCTCAGTTTCTTTTTGCCGTGGATAGCGTTTGACATGTCATCACTTGATTTAGACTTAGTAATACCTCAATTGGAGGGACCCATAACAGTTGCGGGCTTTAGGATGGCAATAGGCGGTGGAAATTTATTCACCAGCATTGCCTTTCTCGCTACATTGACAATTCTTGGTGTGTGCATTTATATGTTAAATAAAAAACGCCATGGAAATCCAGAATTCCAGTACTAATTAGCAGTGGGATAGGATTATTATTTATGGTTTTCACACTTATCCAATTTATTCCAGGAGCTAATCCTGAATTACGTATGGTATCCAACATGTTGAAATCTGCCGATTTCAACACAGACTTGAGTAAAGTAATCAGACCTCAATTCGGAGGATTTGGCGTGGCTATTGGATTTATCGTTGCTTTTATCGGCGCATGGAACATTCCAAAATTTAATACCTTCGTGGAAGAGACTGAATAAGAAAGTTTACTCTTCTTAAACGTGCACTCGTGTTCTATACTATTGTAGGTATTAATTTCTGAGAAACAAGATGAACAAGTATTCGAGATTAATCACGCTAATTGGTGGAATCTTAGCATTTTTCTCTTTTGCGTTACCGTGGAAACACACCTATTCAGGGGCTATGTTAGCAAATGGCAGAGGATGGCCCATTACACTTGCTTTTATCGCATCATCAATTGTTGTCGGGGTTGGTTACTATGTGCTGAGCCAAAAATCTCGTGATAATCCTCGACTCATAACTCTTGGACTTACCATGAGCGGATTAGGGCTTTTATGTTGGGTGGTAACGTTAATTCAGTTTCTCGAAAGTGGAATCAACTTCATTACAATTTCTTTTGTTGCCTCTTTGATAATTATCGGGACCGCTATTTACATGTTAAACCAACAAACTCCATGGAAATCTATACCGACAAAGGTTCTGCTTATTAGTAGTAGCGTGGGACTCATCTGCTTTTTTATTCTGTTTTTTAGTGGAAGCCTCGCCATTGGTTCTGGCAATCAGGTTGATAATACGCGATATGGCGCATCTCTATCTGCAATTGGATTTATTCTTGCCATAGTCGGACTATTATGTTTCCCTGAAAAGGAAAAATGATGAACAGTATTTGGGATTTAACATGCTCGCAGGTAGAGTTTTGGTATTTTATGGTGAATTGTTGAAATAATTATACACATCCCTATAGGAGCGATCTCCGAATCGCGACTAAACTCCCTGTAGGAGCGATCTCCGAATCGCGACTAAACTCCCTGTAGGAGCGATCTCCGAATCGCGACTAAACTCCCTGTAGGAGCGATCTCCGAATCGCGACTAAACTCCCTGTAGGAGCGATCTCCGAATCGCGACTAATACTGGCAGTCGGGAATCCAAATCAACGGTATGAAGCGAATACGCGTATGGTATTCGCATGATTTAGGCATTCCCCGGAATTCCCTCCTACAGATCAATAATGTCTAAATAAATTCAAAATCTACCATAAATCATTTTATATAACGCGCTTTTGAATCCTATTTGCTCCAAGTGTTTCTTCGTGCCATGGATTCTCTTCAGCTGAACTAAATTCACTAATCTTCTTATTTAACGCATTAGCATAACTTTGTAACTGCCACGCAAATTTAAGAGATGAATCGCCGCTATTGTAGAAAATCACCTCCGCGATGTTATCTGGACCAACAATAGGTCTGACCAAGGAGAGAAGCGTTGAAGGCATCTGACCTTGTTGATCTGATTTTTTGATGGCTATGAGCGGGACAACTTTCCCTAAAATCTCACGAGTGCCGAGAAGTAAAGGTCCATAGCATGCGGTCACTGCACCTTGTCCCCAATTGCGTCCGTGCCCTGCAGCAACTGAGCAAACCGCACTCCCCATATCTGCGTGTTCTCTTCCTCCGCGTAGTACACGACGTGCGATATTCAGACGTGTAGCGGCATTTTGCAATGCTCTAACAGCGTAAGCAACCTCGCCTGTTATCTGATAGGCAAGTGTTAACGTTGCTGTTGACGGTTCTTGAATAGGTTTAACTGAACCTTCATCCGACCATTCTCCCCAATACGCCATGTCCGACCGTTTTCCCACACCAAGCTCTCTGCGGCGAGTCTCTTGTGGAAATACAAGTGCCAACAATTCTGGCGAAGTCAATGGGAGTTCCTGTAAACCTTCAGTAATAGCAGTATCAAAGCAAGTATCGTTGAAAGTCCACCGATAATAACTGAGCGCTGCGGCTGCGGGGTCGTTATAGGGATCACTGAGTGATGTCACAAGCGGTTCAACGATACGTTTTGCTGCGGTTTGGAAAATCTCTTCTCCAGACAAAAGATAGAGATCGCCTAAGGCATAAATAGCACCAGAAGCAAGTAAGTTTTCAATTCCAGCTAATGGGTCCCCGGGAATGTGATGCGAACTTGCGACAAGTCGGTGTAAATTTTTTGCGTCGACTTCTGCCTCGCTCAATCCGTTTTCGTCCAAATCCCAGAGTAACGGCATTGGATCTGGTGCAGCGATGAGCCGCTCAGCCCGTTTTCGTCCATACCGCAATGCCCATTCCACATACCGTTTTTCACCTGTCACACTATATGCTGCCAAAGCGATGTGGATAAAACGGAAGTGCTCCGCCAGTTCATAAGCGTTCTTTTCATCGTTTTCTACAAATCGCGTTCCGATATTGTAACCGATAAAGACATCTCGCGCGTAATCGTACCAAGGCGGTATTTCCGAAACCCAATTTCCGATATGTTCAGCAGCATCTGTTAAGAGGGAAATCGCCTCGGTATCATCAGGTTTTAACCCGATATAACGAGGCAGAAAGAGTAGAAAAGGTTCCGTCCCATGGTGTGCTTCCGCCTTCGGTTCATATCCATGCACACAATCTCGTTCCACCCAACCGAGAAGTGCTGCTTTGAGGACATCAAAGTGTTGTAGAACCGTCTCGTCGCCAGTGATTAGGTAATGTGGAAACCAGGCAAGGGCATAATTTGCCTCATCTTCACCACCATCATTCGGACCGGGTGGGTCAAGCAGCATGCTCTGTTTGAGCCAACGCCCCATTTCTGTCTTGAGTTTGCTATAAGCATTATAGCAGTTTCGGAATTCAGATATCATAATAAGGAGTTCAAAAATTCGATACTTTGTTTTGCGATTGTTTTCGGGTCGGGTTTGAAATCGAAGACCTCTGTTGAGACATAACCTTGATAATCAATTTCTTTTAATGCTTCAATGATTGGAGGATAATCTACACTACCAGAACCTGGGAGGTAACCGTTGTCGTCGTTGGAGTGGAAGTGTGCAACGTGTTTGGCACAGTTGCGAATCTGCGTCGGCATGTCCAATCTTTCTTTTGCGGTACTACAAACATCCAAAATCATCTGAAAATTAGGGTGGTTCACGGCGTTAACCATTTCAACCGCTTTGTCAGGATGAGAAATAAAGTTTGTTTGATCGCTTGACAACGGTTCCATGCATAATATTACGTCTCTTTCACCAGCGAGTTCCGCGCCTGCTGTGAAGGTCTCTTGCGCGTACCCCCAAGCTTCTTCAAAACTGAGCGGTTCCATGACGTTCCGTTGCTGTGGTGACCCAAAAACCAGTATCTGCCCATCTAAATCTGCACAGAGTTCAATGAGTGCAAGTAGATAGTCACGCGTTTCGTTTCGGATATCTGCGTCCGGATGGTTGATATAAAGTCCTGGCGGTGAAACAAGTAGCCAGTGAAGTCCTGCGATCTCTATCTTTGTATCTTTAGCAGCTTTGCGGATTCGCGTCCTTTCTGCTTCACTGATGTCCAAAACCGAGTCTGCCAATGTAAATGGCGCAATTTCAACCGCATCATATCCGAGTTCAGCAGCGTAGGTGAACACATCTTCAATCTTCCAATCTTCAAACATTTCGTTGCATATCGCGAGTTTCATTCTTGTCTCCAGTCTGTATTTTGGTGAATTCTAAACGGTTTTCGAGTTTTTGTCAAGTATTTTGGGTATCTCTTTTATTAATGTCATAGGATTGGTTAAAGAGCAAAATTTGAAATTTTGACGTTAATCTGATATACTTATGCAACGCTGTGATGGCAATTGCGTAATTAAAATAAAATGGAGCAGTATATACATGAACAAAGATCTTCTACAACTTATCGAAGATTATGCTACAAAAGAACATAAAAAAATTAGTGCCAACCTGATTGGTAAATCCAAAGACAGTCTGGTCGCTATGCTTTTAGAATTACTCACGAAGTATTACAACGACTTGAACTCCTCTACTATGCGCGAGTTAGTTGTAGCTGTGGTAGCTGGGTACAAACCTAGCTCCGAAAAGTTAGGTTATAACGGCTTTAGACATAACTCACTTACAGGAAAGACTGAACACTGTGAAATTAAACCCCGTAATTTCCGTACAGATTCCACTGCCAAGAATCCCACTAAATTAAATGGCGGAGGTAACTTTACCGATTACACTTGGCAAAAGTTCCAAAGACACCAAAAAGAGAACCCCAACATGCTAGTGGCAGGCTTTGTTGATGGACACCTCATTTACATTTTAGGGTTTAATTTCAACGAACAAGATTTCACCTCCCGATTACGAGAACAACTTCAAAATAAATTTCCCGATGGTGACATTAGCGGTATATACCTACGAAGTGCAGATTTTTCATTTAAGCATTACAAAGACGCAGAGAGTCTGGAAACAATTTATATTACGGCTAAACAAGAACTCACTGACGCAAAACCCTACATAACGGGCACCGTGTTCAATTATTTGGAGAATAATGCAAAATGAATATCGTTGACCAACATCTTCTTAAAGACAACTCATTGGAGAATAAGCAAATTACGGCAGGCACGCTTGGTGAAAGCAAACTCATTGAAGGCGACACCCTCAACGTCTTGAGTAAGATAGATGATAATGTTGTCAATGTTGGTGTTACTTCACCACCATATAACAAGCAAGAAAAGCATAAGGGTTGGCTCGTAAAAAATGTGGTATATGATGTCTACAGAGATGTCGTGCCTGAACCTGAGTATCAGCAGCATCAAGTAGATGTGCTGAATGAGATTTACCGCGTCACCGCGCCGGGCGGTTCGTTTTTCTACAACCACAAAATACGATGGGATAGAGGCAATATGTATCATCCTATGGACTGGTTGCGTAAAACAGCGTGGACGGTAAAGCAGGAAATCATTTGGGACAGAATGATCGCAGGGAACATACGCGGTTGGCGTTTTTGGCAGGTAGAGGAACGCATTTATTGGCTATATAAACCTATAGGGGATCATCTAATTGGTAAGGAATTGAAGTCTTGTGATGCGAAGTTAACATCTATATGGCGCGGTGTGCCTGAAAACGGCAGAAAGAATCCACATCCAGCACCATTTCCGATTTGGTTGCCTGCCCGTGTAATTATATCAATTTTAGGAACAGAAACACAAGGCGTTGTGTTAGATCCCTATATCGGTAGCGGCACAACTGCTGTTGCAGCAAAACTTTTAGGGCATAAATATATCGGCATTGACAGAAGTGAAGAATATATGAAAATGACAATGAATAGATTGGACAATGCTGTCAGTGAAATGCCTAAAATCCAAGAAGAACTTGGGTTGCATCAGGTGGAGATGACCTTTAAGGAACGCAAATCAAAAGGCAAGAATGTCGGTAAATATCGCGGCACCGTTGACGACAAGCAAACAACCCTTTTTGAGCGATAATTGTTCCACAAAATTATTTCGAACAAATGTTGGAGTCGTTGCGCTTAACCTATGTAAATAGAATATAACATGAAGACAGATACATTCATCAATACAATCATCGTTGCAGATACAACCAAGATATTACCGCAGTTAATCAAAACTGAGAAGCAGTACGATGTTATTATTGCTGATCCACCATACAATATCGGCAAAGATTTCGGGAATGATACTGAAATGATGCCAATAGACGATTATATTGAATGGACAGAGACGTGGATAAAAGACTGTCTTCACCTGCTGACAGATGATGGATTACTTTACCTATATGGATTCCCCGAAATCATTGCAAGAATATCGGTTTGCTTTCCGATCCACGAGCAACGTTGGTTAGTGTGGCATTATACTAATAAGACTGTGCCATCATTAAAGTTTTGGCAAAGGTCGCACGAAACGATATTATGTCTCTGGAAACCAAATACACCCCGCACCAATTTGGAAATTGACCAAATCAGAGAACCTTATACCAAGAGTTTCCTCAAGAACGCCGCGGGAAAAGAGCGGAAAGACACACCTTCACGCTACGGTTCACCAGGTAAGATAACAATATACAATGCCCATAAAAATGGTGCTTTGCCGAGAGACGTTATCAAAATTCCTGCCTTAGCAGGTGGGGCTGGCCGTTCTGAAAGATGGTTCGTCTGTAGAACGTGTGGGCCTCAAATTTTTCCTCCTGGCGATTTATCCGAACACCGAGAACACGACATATTGAAACATCCCACGCAAAAACCGATGGAATTAACAAGACGACTCATCCTGTCTCGTATCAATGGAAAGGATGGTAAGGTGCTTGTTCCGTTTGCGGGATCAGGTTCGGAGTGCGTCGTGGCGCAAGCATTGGGAATTGAATATCTCGGCATAGAGATAAACCCTGAGTTCGCTGATTTTGCAATGAAGTGGTTGGAATATGAACGTAAGGATCAAATAACGCTGAAACTTTTTGAACACACAGCGGAAATGTGAGATAAGAATGTACCGATTAACAGCGAGAATGGAACAGACATTACGACAAAACTTAAAAAAATACCACGATTTATTTGATGGTGGACGTTGTTCGGGTTGGAAATTAAATGAACTTATCTTCAAATCTATCCAGTCAGATAGCACTGCTGGCCATCACGCGACCTGGGAAGAAGGCGGGCATGACGATCAAGCAGATATCCGCGTTCGGGTGAACGGTGTAGTCTATCCGTTACAAATCAAATCTGGAGAAATAAAACAGATCAAATCAGGTGATGAAAAATTACCACATCTGGTGTTATCAGGACATCGGTTAGGGCGATTTGAAGGGAACTTTAAGGATATGACGGAATATCTAAATGAGGATAGGGCAAACTTTTTATCTATACCTTATCGCAAAGTAGATGATGATAAAGGAAGACACCATATTTACCAAATAGTATATGTTGAAGGAGGCTATCTTCGCCAACTCAACCCATTCCAGTGGGAACAGTTAAGCAAGTCTACTTGGAAACAAATCAATCCGCATGGTGTGATCTTCACATTACATCCATCTATGAGTTGGCAAGTTTGGTGGAGAATACCTTTATCATTGGTAAATCACTCGCAAGAATTCATAATCGGATAATAGAATTATCAAACATGTGTGAGTATCATAGGTGCGTTGAACTACGTAAAACTCAGCAGATCGCAATTCCTATAAAAATAGGAAATATTTGCAAGTCCTACGAATCCTAAATTAATCCATCACCGAACCACCTGACACAGTGACAGACAACCCCGTAAGATACGCAGCTTCGTCTGAGGCGAGGAATGCTGCCATATTCGCCACATCCGCACCTTCAGCGAGTCTTCCTAACGGAACGGATGCCTCAGAACGACGAGCAAACGCTGCGCGTTGTTCGTCAATTGAGAGGTCTGCAGGCATCATCGCAGCCGCTAAATGTGCAACACGTTCGGTATCCACAAGGCTTGGACAGATAGCGTTGACATTCACCTGATACGGTGCGAGTTCATGGGCAAGAGATTGTGTTAAACCGAGGACAGCAAATTTTGAAGCGCTATATGCTGCATAACGTGCCGAACCCCGTTTGCCTGTTACAGAAGAGATGTTGATGATTTTGCCACCTGTTCTCTGTGCAATGAGATGGCGTGCCACCGCTTGGCAGCAGAGGAAAACCCCTTTCACGTTGACATTTTGCACCCTGTCCCAATCTTCCTCTGCAAGGTCAACGACAGGCACACGGTCCTTTCCGGCCTTTGTCCCAGCATTGTTAACGAGAATGTCGATCTTCCCAAAATGAGCAACGGTTTTATCTACCATTTCGCTAACTTGCTTTGCATCAGATACATCCGCAACTACGCTAATAGCCCGTTGTCCCATCGCTGCGATTTCGCGAACAACATCTGGCAACCCGCGCCACTCCGTATCGTCTGCGGCATAGGGATGTTCGGCTATATCGTTGACGGCTACATCCGCACCTTCTTTTGCTAAACGTGTGGCAATAGCACGTCCAATTCCATTTTCACCACCTGCTCCTGTTACTAAAGCAACTTTTCCATTTAGATTATACATTCGGAATTCCTTTGTAATAGGTTGCTATTCATTGTAAAGTCGGAAGGTTTTAGAAAACAAGCGGAAGGCAATTATAGTGGAGTATAGAGATAATTCCACATTTCCTCTGTAGGAGCGATCTCCGAATCGCGACCGAACTTTAGGAACAGTCGGGAATCGGAGTTCCTTCCTACAGTTCAGGAATGTAGCGTTAATTCTAATCTTCACCATAAATTAGAAGAATTGAAGTAGGCAGGTTGGCAAGAGAAACTATGTCCTTGAAAATTGGACATGACAGAAAAATTACTGCTTGATAGCCGCCCATGTTAATGCGAGTTTGCCTAACGGTTCCACATCTAAAAACTCTTTGTCAAAAGTGAGATCTCCAAAGGCGAGTGCATCCCAGGCATTACCAGGTATCCATCCGATCTGATGTTCACGCTGCCCATTTTCACAATCATTCATGTGAAAACTAAATCCAATGGTCAATCCATCTTTTGCTTTAAAGTTCTTCCCAGCATTTGCGTTACCTGGGTTTGGACCGCGTGGTTTTGTCGGGTCAAGAGCGACTTCATAGATATAATTGTTGCCACTCTTAGAAAGCGCCCATTCTGTATTGTCTGGTGATGCGGCTGCGGAGAGGTCCTCCCCATTAGCACCGAGAGTCCACTGAACGAGCGCAGCTCTTACCACTTCGTTGTCAAAATCAAACATAAATTCAACGCTATCATCCTCCCACCACTTATTATCTGGCGGGTGGATGTCTTGGAGTTCATCGTCTGTGATTTCAACAAGAAAGTAGATACGTGTTGGGTCTTTTGCATTCCATGCGACGCGCCCTTTACCGGTAAAATCATTTGCTTTAGGCAATTCTGCTCCAGCATCTTTTAACTCATCAAAGGCAACAGCTTCCGCGCGTTCCCATTCACGAATATTACCGTCTACCCTGAAGTTGGAAATCTGTTTAGCGATATACTGCTTATTACGTTTCGCAGCGAAAATTGAACTTGCTGAACAGACTACCAGAAAAAGTCCTATTATTAAAATTGTAACTATGTTCTTAGTGGAGATTAATGTTTTAAGATATTTTTTCATGGTAATACATCCTTTGAATAATCTGTTGCGGTTTACCTCCAACACAGTGAGTGTTCTCTATTTCTTAAAAATCTGTCTGAGAATTAGGAAGGCACCATCAACAATAATGATGAAAAACGAGATGAAAATGACAATGTGCAAAGTGCCTTGAGAATTTTAACAAGAATCAAGACACAAACGACAACAACGATAACTCCTAAATGAACAGTAGGATTTTATTCATAAATCCGTATAAAACCTAATGTTGTGTCTACCGAAATTTTATGGGTAAAGGTCGCTATTCGGAGATCGCTCCTACTGAAGATATGTCTGTGTTTTTGTAGGAGGGAACTCCGATTCCCGACTACATTCAAGACCCATCAATTAACACTTGACTAAGCACTAAGTTTCCCTACAAAATTATTTTAAGTCCTTAGGATTTCCTTTATGCTGTTTTTGTTATAATATAACAAAGGAACATCTCATGGACTTAAGCATTGTAGCAGTTTACATGATTTTTGACAATCTCTTAATTTCAATAGGTGTGTAAATATTTGGCATCAACCATATTGTCTTTCTTGTTGGAAGGCTTTGTAAGTCTGATTTCTCGGTTGCCACAAGCGTATAGTGCATTAACTCATATCTCTTCTGTAGGGGTATTTTCCCATTATATTTGATCCCATAAAATTTCCGTAATGGATTTTATTTATTAGAATTGGTATAAGGTTAATCTATATTACCCTGTTACTTCAGAAACAGCTTGATAGGTGATATCAAGGAGAGAATCCAATTCTGAAATCGATATTTGTAAAGGTGGCATCAAGACGATGGTATTGACAAGTGGTCGAAGTATTGCACCTTGAGCGAGTGCAGCTTTACAGACTCGGATACCTACTTTCTCTTCAAAAGAGTAAGGGGTGTTGGCGTCCGGGTTTTTCATTAATTCTATACCCGCAGCCATGCCGCAGGAGCGCACATCACCGACATGTGGCAGCGTGTAGAATTCCTGCAGACGTTTATTGAAATGTTTGATAGTTATTTGAAGGTAATCAAGGAGATTTTCCCGTTCAAAAATCGCTATATTTTCTAACGCCACAGCACATGCTAATGGATTTCCAGTAAAAGTGTGGCCATGAAAAAAGGTCTTGAGGTCACGATATTCTCCAAGGAAGGCATTATAGATTTCATCGGTGGTTAACGTTGCTGCGAGTGGTAGATAGCCAGCTGCAAGTCCTTTTGCCGAGCATAAAAGGTCTGGTATAACGTTCTCATGTTCACATGCCCACATTTTTCCGGTACGTCCAAACCCCGTCATCACCTCATCAACAATCAGCAGGATTTCCCGCTTTTTTGCTAATGCGGTAAGTTCTTTCAGAAATCCTTTCGGGGAAACTAACATACCCCCTGCGCCTTGTATCAACGGTTCTAAAATGATACCCGCAATTTGTCCACGGTGTTCTGATAACGCACGCTCAACTGCATTGAGCCAATGAGTTTTTACCAACTCAGTGGTATCATTATGAGATGCATCTGCAGATTTTATGGATTGGTAGTTCTCAGGCGCGGATACGCGTATACTTTTAAAAAGGAGGGAACTGAAGGTGCTATGGAAACTTTCAAGACCACCGACACTCATAGCACCAACTGTGTCGCCGTGGTAGGCTTTATCAAAGTGAACGAAAAGGTTGCGTTGCGGTTGTCCTTTATGCTGCCAGTACTGATACGCCATCTTCAGTGCAACTTCAACCGCAGTTGAACCGTTATCAGAATAGAAAACTTTGTTAAGTCCCGATGGTGTAATTTCTACCAGTTTTTGGGCAAGTTGAATTGCTGGAATGTTGCTGTAACCGAGCAGTGTGGAATGAGCAATCTTATCTAACTGTGTTTTGAGTGCGGCGTTCAGTTCAGGGTGGTTGTGTCCGTGGACGTTTGTCCACATGGAGGCGATCCCATCAAGATAGCGATTTCCATCAATATCAATCAGGTAGACTCCTTCGCCGCGTTCAATGATAATCGGCACCTCTGCCAACCAATCACGCATCTGTGTAAAAGGATGCCAGAGGTAATCTTTATCCCAAGCGGCTAACTTCTTGCTATCCCTTAAGCTTTGCATAGTGCATAGGTTGTTCTAACGCCAGTTCATCATACGTTCCTGTCTTCGGCACAACAATTTCAAGCATCCTATTCCTATATTTTGCGTGGAAATCTTCAGGTTGTCCGGGAATAGGAAAGATATTCCTAAAACCATCTGGAAATGAACTGGTACGCCCGACAACTTTCTCAAATCTCGGATCTGCAAATTGTTGGGGCTTTTTAGGATCCCTTGGGAGTTGGGTTTGCACGGTCACAACGCTTTCTGGTGCGGGGATAGCATCTGGAGCAAAAGGAGAACTGAGATAAACTTCATAGTCATAATGTGGCATTCTATCTGGAAGCTCAAAAGTTTCTTTGGCAGACGAATTTGGCACCCACCGTGGAAACTCAATCTCAATCTGATAGTAATCTGCAGTTTCCAAAACGCGATTGACCATTCCGTAGCGGCGGTATCGTTCTTTTATATCATCGGAGAAAATTGAACCGTCGGTCTGAACGGCACCAGGCATTGTTGTTCGCAGCGCTGCAGGATCGTTTACCAAAACAGCACGCATCGCTTTGAGAAGAGGCGTAGCAAAGAGTGAGGGTATCCATCCGTAGAAAGATGCACCATAGCGAGCTTGTTCATCGTCTGGTGTTGAAGTGAGTTCTGCTTTAAAACGGAACATACCTTCGGCAATAGCAATGACTATTCCTAAAAAGATCATAAAATTGCCCGCAGGTGTAAAAAGATTGGCAATATCCCCTTTTGTTTTAATGAAAAAAAGCACGAGTGGATATAGAATCAAATTGATTAAACTGTTTATGCCTGTTGAAACAGCAGCACTGAAAACACGAGGATTTCCTGCCATCTCTTCTAACTGTGCTTTGAAACTCCCTGAAAACGCACCCAAGATCGGTTGTCCGAGCATAGTTAGCAAACCCAAAGGCGCACGCAAGGATGAACCGACTGCATTTGGCAGCTGCACAAATTCTTCTGGTACACCTTGTTCTTTCTTCTTACCTTGGCCTGTACCTTCAGTTTCGTCATCTGTTTTCTCAGGATAAACAAATGTTTCAAAGAATTTGCTGTTTATATCAATATATGATTCCCACTGGCTTGGTACTTCGCTTTCCATATAGATTGCTGTAACAGGACACTCGGGTACACACGCTGCACAGTCAATACACACGTTTGGATCGATGTAAAGTTGGTTTTCGCCTTCAACGGTGTGTATGCAATCAACTGGACAAACAACCACGCAAGCAGTGTCCTTCACATCAACACAAGGTTCACAAATTATGTATGCCATTCGTATCTCCGCCTCCTTTTCAGAATACCCACTTTAATTATACCACAATTACTAATAGATAGCAAGTTGAATAAATTATTGAAGGAATTAATTTTGCTATGAAAAAAAGACGTAAACTATGCTATACTATAATCTGGAGGATAGAAAACTTCAAATTAGAGACAAAAGGTAAACTCTCCACAATTGATATCACAACTTTACAGTAGGAAACCCGTGAGCACACAAAAGAAAAAATTAACCCCGAAACCCGGTATTGAAACCATTAAAGCATATCAGGGTGGCAAACCGATTGAAGAGGTCAAACGCGAACTCGGTATATCTGATATTATCAAGTTGGCATCGAATGAAAACCCACTTGGTCCCTCCCCGTTAGCGATGCAAGCAATTCAAGAGAGTGCCAAGCAGGCACATTTTTATCCTGACGGAAATGCTTATTATCTCAAAGCAGATTTAGCCAAACATCTTGGTGTTTCCGAAGCTCATCTAATTTTGACAAACGGTTCAAACGAGGTGCTACAACTTGTCGGTGAAACCTACCTCGGTCCAGGGGACGAAGTGATTTATGCAGAAGGTGCGTTTGTTGTTTACAAACTTGTAACTACAGTTTGCGGAGCAACTTCCGTTGTTGTGCCGATGCAGAACGATACACACCACCTGCCATCAATGGCAGCGGCGATAACAGATAAAACAAAAGCTATCTTCATTGCAAACCCCAATAACCCAACCGGAACAATGGTTACAGCTACAGAAACAGCACAATTTATGGCGCAGGTGCCAGAAAATGTATTAGTAATCTTTGACGAAGCGTATTATGAATATGTTACGCATCCCGACTATCCACAGACATTGCCTTACGTCATGGAAGAACGCAACTTCATTATCACCAGAACTTTTTCAAAAATCTATGGTCTTGCAGGTTTGCGAATTGGCTACGGTATTGCGCCACCCGCCATCATCGCAACAATGAATCCTGTCCGTCAACCATTTAACTGTAATGTGGTCGCACAAGCAGCAGCACGTGCAGCACTCAAAGATACTGAGTACGTTAAGAAAAGCCAAGCTCTGAACGCAGCGGGTGAGACTTTCCTCTACACAGCATTTGACAAATTAGGTCTTCGTTATATTAAAACTGAAGGTAATTTTATCATGGTTTTTGTCAACCAACCCGGTGCAGATTTAGCGGATGCCATGATGAAAAAAGGGGTTATCGTGCGTGCAATGGTAGGCTACGGCTATCCTGACGCAATTCGGGTCACAATCGGTAAACAGGCGGAAAACGAACGTTTCCTTGAGGTGCTTACAGCACTTGTATAAGCAGATTATGGTAAAGATTAGAATTAACGCTACATTCCTGAACTGTAGGAGGGAACTCCAGGGAATCATGCAGAATGCCATACGCGCATTCTGCCAAGGCATTCATACCCGGGGAACGCCTAAATGGCGTTCATACCGTTGATTTCTTGATTTGGATTCCCGACTATTCCTACAGTTTGGTCGAGATTCGGAGATCGCTCCTACAGAGGAAATGTAGAATTATTCCCATAATCCACTATAATAACCACTACAAATATGAAAGAACTTATTCAGATAGATAATCGGAAATTGACACGAAAAATCCAGGTCGGTACCTTGCCAATTGGCGGTGGCAGTCCCATCTCCATTCAGACGATGACCACCACGTTGACACACGACGTTGATGCGACGTTAGCGCAAGTTGAACGGTGCGCGGAAGCAGGCGCGCAGATTGTTCGAGTTGCAGTGCCAGAAGAAGAAGACGCAAAAGCACTTAGTACATTAGTAAAACGTTCTCCAGTGCCGATTGTGTCTGATATTCATTTTACCTATCGTTACGCGCTTGCCGCAGTGGATGCTGGTGTAGCAAAGGTGCGCATCAATCCGGGCAACATCGGCAACGAAAAGCGGATTGCGGAGGTATTGTCGGCTGCGAAAGCCGCAAATATTCCAATTCGCATCGGTGTTAACGAAGGTTCGCTTGAAAAAGACTTGTTGGAAAAGTATCCCTCACCCACAGCTGAGGCGTTGGTAGAAAGTGCCATGCGGCATGTCAATATTTGTGAAGAACACGATTTTACGGATATTGCTATCTCAGTGAAATCCAGTGACCCGCTGCGGATGATAGAAGCAAACCGATTACTTTCGGCAAAAGTCCGTTATCCGTTACATCTTGGCGTAACAGAAGCTGGTACACCCCGGCGCGCACATGTCAAATCTACGCTTGGTATTGGAACGTTGTTATTAGAAGGTATCGGAGACACAATCCGCATCTCTATCACAGGTGATCCTGTTGAAGAGGTCCTGACTGCCAAGGAACTCCTGCGTGCGCTCGGTATGGCTGAAAACATGCTGAATGTTGTCTCTTGCCCGTTCTGCGGGCGCGGTGATCCTGACGCAGATTATGAAAATATCGTTGCTGTTGCAGAAGAACTTTTAGAGAAGCATGGCATTAATATGGATGTGGCAGTGATGGGGTGTGAAGTCAACGGGCCTGGTGAAACGCGCAATGCTGAAGTTGGAATCCATTTAGGTGGAAAAGAACTCGCGGTTCTAAAGGTCAGAGGTGAGCGGGTGCGCACTTTCCGAGGAAAAGACGAAGTTAATCCAGAATTTTTAGCGAATGCGCTATTAGAAGCAGCGCTGCAGTGGCAAGCATCTGAAACGTAAGATATTGATTATCTCGTAGTATGCGGTCAAGTGTCATACTACGCATTATGTTTTTGGGAGGTTATAGACGGATTTTGCAAGTCTATAAATAATTATGAAAAATGTAATGTTTTTCTCTATTTTAATAATTTTGTTCACCTTTGCCATTTCTTTGCTTGGACATGCTCAGGATAAAGAGGCAAAGGCACCAGAAGGAATGGTGCTGATTCCGGCAGGCGAGTTTGAAATGGGAAGTAATAATTTTAGACCCCAAGAAAAACCCGTTCACAAAGTTTATGTGGACGCATTCTATATGGACATACACGAAGTAACCGTTGGTGAATACAATAAGTTTGTTAAGGAGACAGGACATCGTCCATTACCCCCTTGGGTTGCCCAATTTTCACCAACTGATAAACATCCTGCGGTCTGTGTGAGTTGGCATGATGCAATGGCGTATGCAAAGTGGGCAGACAAACGTTTGCCGACAGAAGCGGAATGGGAAAGAGCCGCACGAGGTGGTTTGAAAAGCAAATTGTATCCATGGGGTGATGCTGCACCAGATGGCACGCAATGTAATTTTGCTGATACAAACTCAGATAAGAATTACGCAGATCACAATGTTGATGATGGACACAAATTGAACGCGCCCGTTGGCAGTTATTTGCCCAATCCCTACGGACTTCACGATATGGCAGGCAATGTATGGGAATGGTGTCTCGATGCGTTTGAACCTAACTTTTATTCAAATTCACCATACAAAAATCCTATTTTAGGCGCCACCGCTGTTGACTGGCTTGAAAATAACCTTATTTTACCCAGCAAGGATGCAATGTCGAGTACAAATAACATCGACTGGGTGATAGAAAATGCCGCAACTATTCAGTCTAATCGTGTGTTACGGAGTGGTTCCCGCGTTTGTAGTGCAACGGTAATACGAGTTGCTCTGCGGAACAGTGAAGTTGCAACGACCACTTATTACAACGATTTTGGGTTTCGTTGTGTGAAAGATGTAACACCTTGACCTTTTAAAGACATTAGTAAAAGAGTCATCCTTCTATTGTTGTAGTGCCTTTATGGTTATGAAAAACTAAAGCATGGGTGGAACATAATTAACCCTCAAAAAATGAATTTCCTTCAAAAAGCGGTCCGATCCATCGTAGCACAGGTTTGTGCTATCGTCTTATTTTTTTGGTTATACCACATACTTGTGGTATATATCATGCGCGAAACAGGCCTTGATCTTGGCGCAGTCGGCTATCACAATCACTTTGTCCCACTCTATGCCGTCCCTCAACTTGACCTGAGTTGGTGGATTTTTCCCGCGCTTATTGTATGTATCGGATTCCTTTATCTCTGCTATAAATACTTCCTTCCTAACAACATAAATTCACATCAACTGATATTGATAGCAATTGTTTGCTTCCTTGCTATCAATATCAGTGTGGCACAAATTGATGGGTTCCGTGAAATAGGAACAGAAGACGAACCTAAGCGAATTTCAGCCCTATTGGAACCCTATACACGGACAGGACTCGAATACTATGGAGACGTACCGCGTATTGATGAATTGGGACTCCGTGTATTTTTAAGCGATTTCAGCAAACCAGAGTTGTTTGATACACTTTCAGGCCACACGCGAACACATCCGCCAGGAGGTGTCGTATTTTTATGGTTTGTTAGCCTAATCTTCGGCTACAATCTCGTATCGGCATCGTTGGCATCAGTTCTCTTTACTGCACTCACGGTGATCCCCATCTATAAACTTGCTGAACGCCTCTATGATGAAAAGGTTGCGCTTTATGCGCTGCTGCTTTTTCTCATCACGCCCAATTTCGTGATGTTTACCACAACATCTATGGATGGCCCCTTTAGTGTATTCCCAATTCTCAGTCTCTACCTCTTTTACGAAGCAAGGGAACGAGAAACTTCACCGGACGTTGCTTTGGACACATTCCGTCCCTATAGTTTATTAACAGGCATATCCCTTGCCCTTGGGATGTTCATGACGTACTCAACGGTGGTTGTTGGCGTTTTCCTGTGTGTAATCGCTTTATTAGAACGAAAACGGTTTATGCCGTACTTGAAGGTTTTAGCGTTTGCGGCAACAGGTTTCATCGGATTTTATTTCCTGCTTTTTGTCCTGACCGGTTTCCAACCCATTGAGTCACTCTGGGCAGCCATTAAAAAGGATGAGGCGGGTATGGGATCTGGTTTTGAAAGCATAGACCGTTATTTCCACTTGAGTTTCGCGAACCTTTTTGCATTCCTAATTGGTGTAGGCATTCCAATTACAACAGTCTGGCTACGTCAATTGATTTTGACAGTACGGGAGTGGAAACAGAACAGTATATCTGAAAAGAAAGATATTCCTCAGCGCATTCCTTGGGTTTTCAATTTTGAAAAGTCTGACACCTTTGTCATCGGTTTCCTGATTACACTTCTTTATTTCACGTTTTCGACATGGTTTACGATGGAGGTGGAACGCATCTGGATTTTCATGGTACCGTTTTTCGTTATTCCCGTTGCAAAATACCTCACGGCGCGACCTCGTTCAGATTTTTATTGGGTTGCGGGTATGCTTGTTGCCCAACTCATCATATCGGAAGTACTGCTCTATACGTATTGGTAGTAAGTCACACATCTCACCCACAGTCATAAAAATGCCCAAGAACACCAAAATGCGAATTCTTTATGTTATTGATTCCATGACAAAAGACGGTGCTGAGTCGCAACTGCTCAAAACGTTAACACAGTTCGCGCCTGACCAATATGAAGTTTCTGTTGTGCTAAGCCGTGCCGAAGGAGAACGTTTTAACAAACTTGCCACCCTGCCTTGTGTTCGAGATGTAACCACACTTGCTGGTAGAGACAAACGGATGGAAGTGTTAGAAAAAGCATTCACACTTGGTGGTATTATTAAGGCAGTTGCACCGGACATCGTTCATAGTTGGTTGTGGTATTCCAATTTTCTCTGTGGGATTTCCCGTAGATTCGGTCTATGGCGAAAGATTCTGTTCATCGCCTCACAGCGCGGTGATTATCACGCGAGATACGGCAAATTTAGACTCTGGCTTACGGAAAAATTTATTTACAAGACTGCAGACTGCTTATTGACAAATTCAGAGCAAATTCAACGACATCTCCACCAACTGTATCCAGATAAAAGGATTTTTAGCATTCCCAATTTATTGGAATTACCTGACGAGGAATGGAAACAACCACAAGCCGCTGAAAACAAAGAAAAGTTAATTGTATGTGTCGGACGATTCGCACCGGAAAAAGGACACCGTTATCTGATAGAAGCATTAAGTTTACTGAACCGTAAGGATGTTCAATGGCGATGCACATTTCTTGGCGAAGGTAAACTGGAGTCAGAACTACGTGCGCTCACGGCAGAACACAACCTTTCGGACAAGGTGATGTTCCCCGGATTTTGCGAGGATGTCTTTTCCGAACTTTTAAAAGCGGATGTTTTTGTGCTTCCATCGCTACATGAAGGTTCACCGAATGCTTTGATTGAGGCGATGGGGATCGGTATGCCGTGCATCGCATCAGATGTCGGAGGTATCAGAGACCTACTTGAAAATGAAAAGAATGGTATTCGAATTCCCTCACAAGATTCTGCGGCTTTAGCAAACGCATTACATCGCATGCTGACCGAACCCAATTTTGCAAAAGAGTTGGGTAAAAATGCGCGCGTAACTATCCAACAAAAATTCAATAGTGCTGAATCTATCCGAAAATTAGAAGAGATTTATCGCAGTCTCTTATAGGAACAGGATGCCTTACCGACTCACAAACTTTGCCAAAACAGCACTTTCAACATTTATTTGCTTACTCGGCATTCCGCTGCTTATTCGAGAATGGATCTGTCGAAACAGGGTAGCCATTCTCTTGTACCATGATGTTCAACCAAAAGTCTTCGCGAGGCATATCGCTTATCTCTCCCGTCATTGTAAGATCATTTCATTAGATACGCTTGTCTCAGCCATCTACAAAAAGGATTTTTCCGAAATTCCATCGAAAAGCGTTGTGATTACGATAGACGATGGTCATGTAGGCAATATCACACTCTTACCCATTTTCAAGCAGTATCACATCCATCCAACAATTTATGTATGTACACGAATTATCAACACACATAGACATTTCTGGTTTAAAATACTCGGACAATCTAAAAAGAAAAAAGAACGTCTGAAGAGGCTACCAAATGCAGAAAGGTTAACACTCCTGAAGCAAGAGGACAACTTTGAACCTGAAATAGAATATAAAAATAGGCAGGCGCTTAACACAGATGAAATGAAGCAGATGATACAAGACGTTGATTTTCAACCGCACACCCAATTCCATCCGATCCTACCACACTGTGCGCAAACAGAATGTAAACAAGAGATTCTTGGGAGCAAAGCAGATTTAGAGAAGTTTTTGGGGGTTGAATGTCTTCATTTTAGCTATCCGAATGGGGACTATACAGAACGTGAGATTGAAATTGTCAAAGCAGGAGGCTTCCGTTCCGCACGCACGACAGATTTAGGGTGGAATAGTATCAATACATCACCTTATAAACTCAAGGCTATTTCAATCAGTGACGATGCTGGACTCATCCGCTTTCGTGCAGAACTAACAACAATTCCGCAACGGCTTGGTAAATGGGTAAATTCTTTATTATGGAGAATAACGAATTAACAAAATGGCACCGTGCCTACATTCAGAACGCTTATCACGAATTGGAACAAGGCATAACACGGAAGCAACTCAACACGCTCAATATCAAGGCTACTGACAGAAAAGTATTGGATGTTGGGTGTGGACCAGGAAACCTCCTTGTCGCCCTATCTGCAGATAACCCACAACTCCTTGTCGGTGTAGACATTGACCCGATCTTCTTAACATTCGGACATGCCAAAATAAAAGAATTAATAAACCCTTCTCCGAAAGTTCCTTCCCTGATACGTGCTTCACTTCCAACCTTACCTTTTGCGGATGAGACTTTTGACCTTGTAACCTGTTTCCTTGTTATGCCGCACGTGCCTGATGACAAAGTCGCCTTAGCCGAACTTGCACGTGTTCTAAAACACGGTGGAACGCTTGCTATCTCTGGGCATGGATTAGGATTTCCGCTCCGCTATCTCAAACGTTTCAGGTTGAAACCGCTGCAGATGTATCTTGCCAGCATAATTTATAGATGTACAGGGAAAAAGTGGATTCGAAACACGCTTCAAAGTGAAAAGCCGATTTGCAACATTTTAAACGACATCGGTTTGACAGTAGATGTCCGAAACTACAATAAAAAGGTGCTTGGATGTGTTGCCACCTATTGGATTAGGGCAACAAAGAGCGAGACGAGTCCTAACGCGACGCAATAATACGAAAACAGAGAGAATTTGCCTCGGTTCAGCACCACCAGTAGGAACCGCAACGCAATATAACCTACAATAAACGACGCGAGCATACCAGTCCCTATAATATAAAGAGGTATCTCGGTGTTTTCAATATCGGAGATTTTGAGCGCAACCGCACCGAGTATCGCAGGAATTGAGAGGAGGAAGGAATATTCTGCAGCAGTTTTAGCGGGAATCCCTAAGAATAACGCAAGCGAAATTGTCGTCCCAGAGCGGGAGATGCCGGGTGTAATAGCGCATCCTTGGGCAATACCAATCAGTGGCGCGTGCCATGACTTAATTTCTTTGTTTGGGGAGTCGGTACTATCCATGCTCTCTCTACGGAGTCGAGGCAATTGAAGGATAACACCAGTGAGGATTAGCATAACGCTCACAATGAGGACTTTATCAAAGAAGGACTCTAACTGTGTCTTGAACAGCACCGCAATGATGCCAGTTGGAATAGATCCAAGCATTATCAACCATATAAATCTGAGTTCATCCGAAGTATGAAGCGTTGCAATCGGCTTCCGATAAAATTGAGCGTCTCCAAGTGTTGATAGTCCACCGACCACTAATTTCGCTATTGCACCGCGATACGCGACAAGTACAGCAGCTAATGTCCCTACGTGTAGCATTACATCAAAAAAGACAAGTGGCTCTTTCAGTCCAAGGAATTGCTGCGCTAAGACGAGGTGTCCTGAACTGCTAACAGGCAGAAATTCAGTTAAACCTTGTAAAATGCCGAGAAGAATCGCTTCAAGAAATGTCATATTGCATTTACGCCTGACGAAAACCTGTCTCTGTGCGATGCCAATTCTGTCCCTCGTCAGGGTGACGAAACGGTATATTTCTACCCAATAACTGCTTTAACACGTCGCTTTCATCTGCTAACACATCGTCAGTCAATTGCCGGGGCATATCCTCTTGTGGATAGATAACAGAGCGGTTATACATGCCAAGCAACCCGACGCGCGGGGCATCTGTGGTGTTCGGGAGACACTGATGCCAAATCGCACCGTTCGTGAATAGGATAGAACCCTTTGGCGCGATAGCAACACTCATTTCAAGTCCTTCTGCTTCACCCAATTCGGGGCGACGCAGTGTTTGATGTGAACCGGCAATGCATGCTGTTGCACCATTTTCTGCCGTGAATTCATCCAACATCCACACCGTTTGTCCTGTCAGAGAACCGGACGGAAACGGGACTTGCATTGCCCAATACGGGTAGTCAATATGCCAACCGCCTGCAGGTGCCCCAGGTCCAACGATGTTCGCTGTGAACGTGGATGCAATTACATCCTCGCCAAGCATCCGTTTCCACACTGCTACCACGGTCGGATGTTGAATCAGTCTTCGAAAGATAGACGATTTGCCCACAATTGCCCAGACGCGTCGAATTTTGCCATCACCATAACTGTGATCATACCCGTTAGCGATGTCTTCATCCACCATTTCCCAGATTGCTTCCCGCGCTTCGTCTGCTTCTTCAGCTGAAATCACATTTTCAATAATGTGGAAACCGACTTCGCGCAGGTCATGTTCAACAAGGTCAAGTCTTTCTGAATTTAATGCTGATTTAATTTGCATTATGTTTTTACCTCCGTACTATTGAATACGTGGCAGATTGCGGATTATTTCTATAATCCTATCTTCTAAATCATCTGCATCACTATCTGGGATCCGATTGTGTTTATCCATCCATGTGATGTTTTCTGCAACACTTTCAGTAACTGGAATTTGTGGACTGAATTCAGGCAATACTGCTGCTAATTTTTCATGACTAAAAATTTGCGTATGTCCAAAGTTGCCGCGCAGTCCACTGAACCGCCCCGGTGACATCGCAATAAGTGTTTCTTGAGATACATGCACAATTTCAATATCGACACTGAGTGCTTCCGCAGCAGCGCAATGCCACTCATCCCACGTACGTGCCTGCGGGTGAACGATATTGTATATTTCACCAAAGCATTCGGATTTGCCAAGTATTTCTGCAAAAGCCACACCCGCGTCTCGTGATGCAAGGAATTGGAAATAGTTTAATCCATCCCCAGCAGAGAGGATCGGCTTTCCCTTGCGCAACCGGTCAATCCAACTACCGTCTCCCCACACCTGTCGAAGAAGGTTCATTCCTGGTCCGTGGGTATAAGATGGCTTGAAAATGGTTACGGGAAACCCATCCTGTGCATGCGCCTCAAGCAGAAAATTGTCTGCAGCGACTTTATTCAGTCCATACCCCGAGGTGCCTTGCAAAGGTGCTGTCTCTGGTAGATTTATTCCGCTAAACGGCGGTCCATAAGTCATCACGGTGGAGCACTGGACAAAATGTCCTACACGTCCCTGACATGCGCGAAGTGCAGACGCTGCGTCTTCAGCGTTGAAACTAATCATATCAATAACGGCATCCCAGTTTTCTGCACCGACTTTTGCCTCAAAATCGTCTCGATTTTGTCGATCACCCAAAATCACACGGGCATCTGAAGGCGGCGGGTCAACATGCTGCCCACGGTTAAATAGGACGACTTCATAATTTCTGTCTAACAGTGCCGCAACAATTCCACGACTGATATTGCCTGTGCCACCGATAACTAAGACTTTCATTTGTTAGTTTCCTCTTCTATCAATTTTATTTCTGCAGGTGTTAATTCATATAGTTCGTATATCAACTGGTTTAGTACTTCTTCAAGGGAAGGCACATCTGGGTTCTCAGGATTTTCAAGTATCTGTTCAACTATCTTTGTCAATTTCGTTTTTTGTTTCGTTGTTATGTCAGCCACCGGAAAATCCTTTAGTTTATTTTTATTAAGACGACCTCCACCTTTTTTTTCATACTTGTTTTGTACATACCATTCCGCGAGTTTGCTGTTAAGAATTGCGAGCATGGAAAAATCTGTTGTAGGTATACAGTGTACAAAGGGACTTACAACAATCGCATCTGATTCGTCATAATATGCAACGACAGGCGGTTTATCGTAGAAAGTAATTTTTGGTCCCAGAAACTCAGGTTTATGTTCACGATGTGTGAGTTCCCAAGAATATTTTCCTTTGCAACTTGCATGGCGACCTTTTAAGTCTTTTTCAAAACCGTTTAAGTGATTGCTAATTGCCGGATAGGTTTGAGCAAATATTTTTTTTGCCTCTGTTTCATTTTTGGCATCAGCCCATTCCCACTGCTTGTTTTTACTACTCGGCATCCAGATTATATATTTCAGAATAGATTTCCATAGACTTTCCTGATGTTTACCAACAGCTAATTTTATTATCTCAGCACTTTTGGGGTCTTCATCAATCAACTCTTGGCGTTTGGATTCTTCTATAACATACGCTTTATTGCAACCTGTTATAACGCCTTTATGTATTTTCCAGTCTGTATCTCCTAAAGGCGTGCATGTTTTTTGCAGTTTTTCTAACAACTCATCAGGTGAAACTCGTGTTACGTTGTCCTTCAGATTTGTCTTACTTTCTGTTTCTGAAGACTCTACCTCTTTTTCAACTTCAAGCTTATCGGGGATTACCTCTTTTTTATTGAAATCATCTTTTTCATCAACGATTAAATTATCTCCAGAAGTCCTCTCTGTAGATTGATCAAGAAATAGATCGGCAGGGATTTCATGTTCGGAACTAATGCTAATGCGGGTATTATCCTGCGTCCAAGAAAGAATGTTTAACTCAGCGGTACGCCTATCTTTCCTTGCTAAGTCTTTGAAGTAAGCAAAAGCAAATGGTTGAAAAAACTCATCCGTACAGATAAAACGTAAATCTGCAGGATTATTACCCTGTTGGTCTAAGCCTTCCGCAACAGCCTGCAGAACTCCGATGTAGCCGGTTTCACTCTTGAATCGAATTAGGATGATGTCTGAAGGTTTTCCGGGTGAAATGCTGAGTTCTTGGCAGTCTAAAACTTGCTGATCATTGAACCCACTGAGTCCAAGTGCCTTATTTGAAAATATTGAGGTAATATCTTCAAGAGTCAGATCTTCAGGGATTGGCAAGTGCAACACATCCATCAAAAATTCCATAAAGGTATCTTCATCTATAACGTCTTCAATATCATCTATTGTTATTGTGAACATACGAGTATCCTCTTTTGTGAATAGTTAGTCCTGCACAACTGTTTTATTTCGTTTTCGTCGTGAAAATGAGATGCCACCAAACCCACTAATGATAGCGATGTAAAAACCGAAGTCGTACCACCATCCTGTATTTTGGGGTTCATAGATGCGAATATCTGAATTGAAAAAACTCCCGATTAGCGAAATCGGCGCAATCCACCCATGCCAAATCCCCCAGAAAAATCCAGCAGGTTTTTCAGCGGTATGCTTCCCATCGCCAGGCACACATCCTACGATGGTCATAAGTGCTATCAATAGAAATATGCATAAGAATTTTGTAGGCATAGGTATCCTTTAAATGTTTTAGCTATACTTCTTGGTTACTTTACTATAGTTTGTGAATCAAATGTTCAATTCAAATCTGCGGATTGTCTATATCAACAATTGCACGCGCCAATGCCCAATCCAATCGGCGCCGGTAGCAACCATCGCTGCGCAATCCTTTGAACGCCGTCAAAAAAACGTCATGTGTCTTCTCACGGATTGTCGCTAAGCGAACATTAAGCACGTCCATATTCACACACCATGGCACATTGATTTTCGTAATTGAACGGCACTGGTAACGCACTGGATATTCACCTAATTCTGCTGGCGGACAAAAACGGATAGATGCATCAACGGTGTTGTCTATAGCGATAAGTCCCAGATTTCCATTCGGTTCATTGAATACGATACTACGATTGTGAGAGTGCGGAGGTAAATGTCTTTGAAGTTCGCTCAGTTTTCCAAGCAGTTGATTGTTACGCCACACCCTCACGTTTGATGTTACTTTCGGAGCAAACAAGGCAAGACCTACTGGATGTTCAGTGTCATCAAACATATAACTTGTGTTTCTACTTTTATCATCGTGCGTTGTTCCATTTTGTGTTTGAGGGACCAAAGAGATAAAATCACACAGTCGCTGCAAGAACAGACCACTCCGAATAAATGCCTCAGGGATAATTGCAGCGACCCACGGACAATACGTTAAACATTGCTCAAGTGCATATTTGTAAAGATCGTCGTAGTTAGTCGCCTCTGGAAATGGCAATCCTCGACGTGTTGCGGAGTTTCGTGCTAACCAAGGCGGATTGGTAATGCAAACATTAAACCCTTTAGGAAAATCCGTAAGCGTATCACGTTGAACGATTCCTTTTGCCCCCGGCTCAATATCGTAAAATGCCCAATCTCGACACCGCAAATGTGCTGAGTCAATCAATTGTGGAATATCCTTAGCCCCCGCAAAAGGTTCTAATACGATCTGCCGTTCTAAATTAGAATCTTTTGCCCACCTTTCGAAAGGTTCTAATTGAAAAGGGTTGCCGCGGGTGTAGTAGCGTCCATTCGCACGTTTTTTGTCCATTTTCTGTTGTTTTGTGTAATCTATATACTTCTGTTTAGTTGAAGAATTATGAACTATATTTAATGTACACTTATTTGCGTAATATATCAAGCGAAATTTGATATTACCGAGAACGTAATACCTATTTCTTTAAAAAATTTGACAAAATCTTTTTTTGCGTGTAATATATAAATCAAATTCAAATTGGTAGGTAATAAATTATTCTAAAAATTATGAAAATGAGTCTCAATATCATGAAAAGAAGATGTTTTAATGTGTTTATCAGCGCAGGTTTATTTTTATGTTTCTGTACTGTTTATGTTGAAGCAGCAACCCGTGAATATTGGATTGCTGCCGAAAAAGTTGTTTGGAATTACGCACCGAGCGGCAAAAACCTCATCCGTCCGGAAATGGGTCTGGATGTTTGGGGCAAGGTGTTAGCGTATCATAAATACCGTTACATTCAATATACAGATGACACCTATACGATAAAGGTTGAACAACCAGAGTGGATGGGCATCCTTGGCCCTCAATTGCGTGCCGTGGAAGGCGATAACATTAAGGTGAATTTTCTCAACCGTGCTGACAAGCCGCTTAGTATTCATGTGCACGGCTTACAATACGATGAGGCAAACGAAGGTGCAGATATGAAAGGGCCTGGCGGATCAGTTCCCCCCGGCGGCAAGTTCACGTATCACTGGGAAGTTTGGGAAGATGCTGCACCCGGTCCAAACGATTCGTCTTCTATTGTCTGGCTTTACCATTCACATGTTGACGCGGTTACAGAGGTATATGATGGACTTATCGGCACGGTTATTGTCACTAAAAAGGGAATGGAACGTTCCGAAACCGATGCACGTCCAAAAGATGTTGACAAATCGTTTACCACGCTATTTCTCATTTTTAATGAAAACGAACGTGAAATAGCAGAAAGCGGACAGTACGAAGTTTATGAATCCGATGAAGAAGCAGAAGAAGGAAATCTTAAACATGCGATAAACGGATATATCTTCGGAAATTTGAAAGGTTTGGAAGTAAACCAGGGAGATAGAGTGCGTTGGCATCTCATCGGTTTGGGAACTGAAGTAGATATGCACACAGCACACTGGCACGGGCAAACCGTCCTAAATGGTGGCAAACGCACAGATGTTGTTGATCTACTGCCGGGCAGCATGGTCACCGTAGATATGGTAGCGAGGATGCCGGGAAACTGGCTTTATCATTGCCACGTTGCCGACCATATTACAGCGGGGATGAATACGCGCTGGCGGGTTGTACCAAAACGTTAGGCTGACAGACACAACAATTTCGAACTTTTTGACGCAATATTTGCCAAAATACATAGGATAAACTTACTATTCTAACTCAAGTTGCTACCTACAAGATTTTAGAAAGGCAACACCGTTTTTTATAGAGAATAATTTATTTTTCGCAAGATTTCGTAGCGCAAACTGTCAGTTTGCGCACTAAGATGCACAATCTAAATGAAGATTAATTTATTAATTCGGTAATATTTATTTTTTCTAATCCTGGTAGGTGCGGTTTCCTAACCGCACCGGGCATAGTTACAGAATTACCGAATTTATTTTTAAACTTCATACAGACTGTGCTACATAGGTAGTAACTTGGGTTATTTTACACCATAAGAAAACCAGACGTTGATTTGACAATTTGTGATTCATTCAAAATAAGGAGATGACTATGTTTAAAAACCGATCCATCATATTCAACTATTTTCTATCACTCTTTCTGTTGCTCGTCTTCATTGGAACGTTGCATGCTGAAACAATAACACTCTATTCCGGACGAAGTAAGAGTCTCGTTGATCCGATTATTCAGCAGTTTGAAAAAGAAACCGGCATTGAAGTAAAGGTAAGTTATGCTAATACGACACAGTTAACAGCAAAACTCCTGACTGAGGGTAAGAAGAGTCCTGCAGCACTATTTTGGGCACAAGATGCTGGTGCCCTCGGTGCTGTTAGCAAAGAGAACTTGTTTGAAAAATTACCGAAATCTATCCTCAATAAAGTTCCTAAAACCTTCCGTCACGATGATGGATATTGGATTGCAACAAGTGGTAGAGCACGCGTTCTTGCCTATTCACCTGAACGCGTTAAAATGGAAGACCTTCCTGAAAGTGTTTTTGATTTAACACAATCGAAGTGGCGTGGCAAAGTCGGTTGGGCACCACTCAATGCTTCGTTCCAAGCGTTTGTAACAGCGATGCGTGGGCAAGTTGGTGAAAAACGCACCGAAAAATGGCTACGCGATATGAAAGACAACGACATAAAAGCCTATCCTAAAAATACACCGATTATAGAAGCACTTGCCGCTGGAGAAATTGACCTGGGTTTACCAAACCATTACTATCTCTTCCGTTTTAAAAAGGGAAATTCAAAGTTTCCGGTGGAACAAACCTTTTTTAAAGCAAAGGATGCGGGGAATCTTGTCAATGTTGCCGGAATTGGATTATTAAAGAGCAGCGATAATAAGAAAACTGCTCTGAAGTTAGTTGAATTTCTCCTGTCTGCTAAAGCGCAACAGTACTTTGTTAGTGAAGTTTTTGAATACCCCGTAATTGAAGGTGTGATTCCAAACACGAATTTATTGCCCTTAGAAGAATTGCTTAAAATTGTGCCGAAATTCGACTTAAATGAGATGGACGATCTTGAAGGGACCATCAAACTCCTTCGGCGTGTTGACATTATGTAGGCAAGCATGGAAATTGATTGCTGAGATATTGAGGTGAATCATCAATACGCCACGCACCTTAATAATCCAAGTTAGACAGAGATGGTACTTCTTCATTCCCGCAATTGTTGTCACTATCAGTGGTTTGATTCCATTAGGATACCTAATTGCCGAAGCGTTTGATGTAGAAGGCACTGCGCTGGTGGAAAATCTGTTTCGCTGGCGAAACGCTAAACTTTTCCTTAACACGATTTTGTTAACGGTTGGCGTTCTTATTCTTGATATCCTTTTGGCAACCCCTGCGGCATGGTTGACCACCCACTCGGACCTCCGAGGCAAACGAATTTTTAGTGTCTTATGTGCGTTGCCATTAGCCATCCCGGGTTATGTGATGGCTTACGCTCTCTTGGCAATCGGTGGCAATAACGGTATATTTGCGGCACTTTTTGGTAAAAGCCTCCCACGTCTTAGCGGATACTGGGGGGCTTTAATCGCGTTATCCTTTTACACAAGTCCATACCTCTTTCTGAATTTACGCTCAGCACTCTTAGGACTTGACTCGAGTCTTGAAGAATCAGCACGAAGCCTGGGCTGCCGACAGTGGGGCGTTTTCATACGTATTATCCTTCCGCAACTTCGTCCAGCATTCTATGCAGCAGGATTGCTTATCTGCTTACATGTGCTTGGTGATTTTGGCGTTGTTTCCCTGATGCGTTATGAGACATTTAGTTATGCGCTTTACGTTGAGTATAACATGGCGTTTGAGCATAACTATGCTGCATGGCTCGGTTTGATACTTCTAACTTTTACCGGTTGCTTGCTCTACCTTGAAACGCGATTGCTAAGTAAAACGGTGCTGCATCGTGCAGGACATGGCACTTCTCGGTACCGGACCTTAATCCCACTTCACAAATGGAAACGTACAGGATACCTCTATTTAAGTTTGCTGTTCATTGCAACTGTTGGAATACCTACGGGGACAGTGTTTTTGTGGGTGTTCAGAGGCTTTGAGGTGTCGGCATTAAATGGAGTGTTGGAAGCGTTGGTCGGTTCTGTAGGGGTTGCAGTTCCGTCCGCGATAGGCTGTGCAGTGTTTGCTGTTCCATTTGCCTATATTGGGGTACGTTATTCTTCACGTTTCTCAAACACATTAGCGCGTATCCCATATATCATTTACGCAATTCCACCACTGGCATTTGCACTATCAATTATCTTTTTTCTTGAAAGTCGTGAAACTATAATTGTGCTAATCTTCGCGTGTATTCTACATTTCCTTGCAGAAGCGACAGGACCTGTACGTAGTTCGCTCTATCAAGCCTCACCTCACTTAGAAGAAGCAGCACGATCACTTGGATGTTCACCTATTCAAGCATTTTTGAGAACACTATTGCCGCTCCTCACACGCGGCATGTTGACTGCCACTGCACTCGTTTTCCTCGCGACAATGAAAGAATTGCCTCTGACCTTCCTTCTCCGTCCTGCCGAATATGAGACTTTAGCAGTAAATGTATGGGATTACACAGGAGAGGCGATGTTCGCACAAGCAGCACCGTATGCGCTTGTAATCCTGCTTTTTTCTGCTCTCTTTATCAGTCCTCTCATCCAGAAAGAAAAAGTGTGACACAATTTTCAACAATTTCTTGAATATATTGTCTAATTCTGATATAATGCCGACAGATTAATTGGTGATTATACCATTTCTAAAATATAATGTATCATTTTCGGTGGAGATTCTGTAGGAGCGACCTCCCGGTCGCGACCAGGAGGTCGCTCCTACAGAGGCTCTCTTCTAATTATATTCAATCCAATAAATTTCCGTAATGGAATGTTATTTATTAAAATTGGTATTAGATATCAGTCACCGGTTGTCAGCATTTCGTTATACCTACATATACTATGGAATACATACTTTGTTAGACTTTTTTACATTACCGTCGTTCATTGCACTTGGTGCAAATGCGCTCAGAATACTTCTATCATTTGCCCTGGGTGTGTTTATTGTACTTATCTATCAGTGGACACATGCCAAAGTTCCACAAAAATCATTTACCGATACCCTCATCATCTTGTGTATGTTGATTTCAGTGGTGATGGTCATCATCGGCGATAGTATTGCAAGAGCATTTAGCCTCGTCGGAGCACTCTCAATCATTCGTTTTCGCACGGCAATCCAAGACCCGCGCGATATAGGATTTGTTTTTTTCGCCTTAGCGGCAGGTATGGCAGTTGGTGCAGGAAGTCCAGCAGTTGCAATTGTCGCTACATTCCTTATCGGCATCATCATTCTCTGCATGTACTACTGGCATCAACATTTTGCAAAAGATAATGAGTTTATCCTTGAAATTTGCTTGCCACCGAACCTGATATCTGAAACCGTTTATCGTCCTATTTTCGATAAGCATATCATTCACGAACGTCTAATTGATAAACGGATTAAAAAATCACAAGTAGTTGAACTGAATTTTCGGGTAAAGCTAGAAAACCCTGATCAATGGGTAACTTTTTATAATGAACTCTCGGAACATGAAAACATCACTGAAGTCAAATTAGATAAAGAGTAAAATACGAACCCTCCTGTTCCTGAGCTGTCTAAATTCAAAATAACAAGAAGGAGAATACCATGAAACATATAAAATTAATAGCAATCATTGGACTAATATTTTGTCTCGTAACGTACGCATACACCCAAGAAAGTGAAAAACCTCCACAACTTTCAGAGGAACAGAAGCGATTTGACCTTGATGGAAACGGTGTACTTAGTCCTGAAGAAAGCCAACTCATGCTTCGCATCACAAGTTTAGAGGCTTTCACAAATAGCAAGTTAAGCCCTGAAGAAATTAAGAAAAGTGCTAGCAATCCACCTCCTAACATAGATCCCGGGCAACGTGGCGGCCCCCCTCCCGGTTTTAGCGGCGGCAGACGTGGACCGCGCCCAGCGGAAAAATTGGTCCTACATTTTGATACAAATAAAGATGGGAAATTAACGGGGGATGAGCGCAAAGCAGCGCTTGAAGCGCGTGGTGAAGCATATTCACCTGAACAACGCGCAGGAACTCCGACAGGTAATATTGAAAACGATGTGAAAGCAAGTCTTGCATCTACCCCGGAAAATTCTCCAGCATTCTATGATGCGGGCACACTTCGCACCCTATATCTTCGTTTCCACGATGAAGATTGGTATGCGCAACTAAACGCATTTTATCGCACCGACGTTGAAGTGCCAGCGGAATTAGTTATTGATGGGAAGGTGTATCCAGAGGTCGGTGTGCGATTCCGTGGCACCTCGTCCTATTTTACTGTTGAATCTGCAAAGAAGTCGTTCAACATTGCCATTGACTATGGCGACGATAACCAACGTCTTTACGGCTATAAGACGCTCAATTTGCTCAACGGACATGTTGATGCCTCCTTCCTGAGAGAAGTGCTTTTCAATCGGATTGCGAGTGATTACATACCCGCTATGAAAACTAATTTTGTGAAGTTGGTTATCAACGGTGAAAGTTGGGGGGTGTATATCAACCTGCAGCAATATAACAAAGATTTTCTGGATGAGTGGTTCGGCACAAGAGATGGCGTCCGTTGGAAAGTTGGTCCCGGTGGTGGTGCGTTGACTTATGCTGGAAACGATATAGAAGCATATCAAAGAACTTATCAACTGAAGACAGCAAATGTAGAAAATCCATGGAAAAACCTCATTGCACTCTGTGAGATGCTTGACGCTAAAACGCCTGATGCAAAATTAGAAACCGATTTACCAGCGATATTTAACGTCGACCGTGCCTTGTGGCAACTTGCTGTCTCAAACGTCTTTATGGATGACGATAGTTACATCCATAAAGGTGGAGATTTTTCCATTTATCAGGATGTCAATGAAAGATTCCATCTCATCTCGCACGACAACAACGAAACTTTTAGGTTTGGAGGTGAGCGTCGTGGCGGTGGCAGAGGAGGTCCTGGTGGTTGGTCGTGGGGAGAATTAATAGTAGGCACGGTATCTCCAACGACACACGCTGGAAACCCGATGCGTCCCGTTATTAGCCGTTTGCTTGATATTCCAGAATGGAAAGCGCGGTATATTGCACACGTACGTACAGTAGTAGATGAATGGCTGGATTGGGAGGTGTTGGAACCGGTTATTAAAGAATACCATACGCTCATTGAAGCAGAAGTCCAAAAAGACGATAAAAAACTGTACGACTACAGCAGTTTTCAGGAAAGTATTGATGGCGACGGCGGTGGACGTATACCGAGTTTTAAGCGATATGTAACCCAAAGGCGAGAAGTCCTGCTCAATCATCCAGAATTGAACAAACCTACACCAAAGATTGTTTCCGTTTCCACCCCTGAAAATCCCACTTCAAATCAACCCGTTGAAATTACAGTGAAATTAGATAAAACTGTTGCAGCAGATTCAGTCCTATTGTATTATGGCACTGACCAGCATTCGGTTTTTAAACAGACGGAGATGTTAAAAAATGGAGATAAATTTGTCGGGAACATTCCGGATTTTCCCGCAGAGACAACAGTTTATTATTATGTTGAAGCAAGCGCCGTAAAGACACACGGTACTACAGTTTTTTCACCTGCGCGCGCGGAGTTCGGGACAGCCCATTACAAGGTTATATTACCTCAAGCGAAAGAGATATCGGTTATAATTAATGAACTTATGGCAACCAATACCAATAGTATCGTCGATCCACAGGGGGATCATGACGACTGGCTTGAATTGCACAACATCACCGATAACCCGATGTTGCTTACCGGAATGTACCTCACTGATAAAATAGACAACCTCAGAAAATGGGAATTTCCTGAAAATACCACGATTCCACCGCGTGGGTACTTAATTGTATGGTTAGATGAAGATGGAAAAGCGTCGGAAGGACTCCATGCAAACTTCAAACTATCTCGTAATGGTGAAACTGTCATACTCGTGGATACAGATGCGCGTGGAAATCAGGTGATAGACACAATTACATTTGGACAGCAGAAGAAAGATACCGCTATCGGTAGATTGCCAAATGCGACCGGTACTTTCCAAACTGTGCAGATGACACCGGGAACACAAAACAGTCAAAGAAAATAAATAACGGGCCTCCAAAAGAAATACGAACTTTTCCGTTTGAGCTATGTCATATAGGTTAAAAGCAAAACCTAAATACAACAAGACTTAGTAAGATACTTATGGTCTCTGGAGGAGATAAATGTCCGTTATGACCCTCACTGCAGATATGGATACCTATTCGGATATAGTTCAAGTGGAAGATTTTGATAGCCAACAGGAACGCGAACTTATCTTGCGATGCCAAGAAAGAGATACTGCCGCAATGGGAACCCTCGTTGTGCAATATCAGCATTGGGTTTACAACATCGCTTACGGCATACTTGGTCATCACGAAGATGCGCAAGATGCCGCACAAGATGCATTCCTTTCCGTTTGGCAGAACATCAACAAATTTCAGTTCCGATCGCAATTTTCCACGTGGTTGTACCGAATTGTCAAAAACAAATGCCTGAACGTTATTGACCAACGTAAACGTCGAAAAACAGAACCGATGGAGATTGATGACTCGCAACCTTGGGTACCGCTTGATAATGTGACTCCTGAACAGGAAGCACTGCGTTCCGAACAGAGTGAAATACTTCACGCTGCTCTCAATAGGCTGAAAGAAAGTTATCGAACAATATTAGTGCTGCGGGAATTGCGTGAACTTTCTTACGAAGAGATCGCGGAAGTACTCAATTGCACGCTGGGACGCGTCAAATCCCGTTTACATGAAGCACGAAAAGCTTTGAAAGATGAACTTGAACGTATTGATTGGAAATAGTAGAAGGCACACTCTGCTGTGTCGTAACCCTGATATAGAATGCACGCGCTGTCGTGCTATAACTTCTAACTAATTGAATGTAGAAAAATGAAACATCAACGTATTCAAAAACAACTATCGGCATATTTAGATAATGAATTAGCACCGGCTATGCACAAACAGGTGGATGACCATCTCCGTGACTGCCAAGAATGTGCAGACATGTTGGCAGATTTCAAGCAAAACCGGCAACAGATTTCTCAACTCGTGCATCCAGCACCATCCATGAAGAATGCGGTTTTGGCAATGATCCGAGAAACCGAACCAGCACCTCAGAATAAACTACTCTCAATATTTAGGCGCTGGGTATTCCGTCCTTTCACAGTCGGCGCAACTGCCTTTTCAACGGTCTGCTTCGTTGTTGCGTTTTTCATCTTTACATATTCGCCTGCCCCTCAATACGATGAGCTCCATGATTTCTATTTTGGTGTTCATACAGAAGAGGTCACGAATAATCCGTTGAAATCGAACGTCGCAACGCCACTTAGCAATCCCTCAACGGACACTGAGGATATCGGTGAAGATACAGAAACATTGCTCAATCTGTATCTGGGTGAGTAATCCGCTGTGGAACTAAAAATGCGATAGGTGATCTTATGTTAACGAAACCACTACGCGCATGCTGCTTTTTAACGTTAATTATTTTTCTGTTGGCAGTCAACTATCTCTTTGCCGATGTCGCTACACTTAAACGTATTGCGGAAGTGGAACGTAATGTTGCGTACGTTGGACTCCGCCTTAAGACGTTCACTACCTCTAACGGGGCAAGGACAATGGAGGAAATTGTCATTCATAAATCTGCAGAATTCTCCTATCGTAAAGTGGAATCCGTTATTGGAGAACAGAGGTCATTTAATGAAGAAAATAGGCGTGAAAGAAATCAAGACGACAGCAATAGAGATAGGGAAAGAGATGATCGTAGAAGAAGCAGAGAATTTAGATGGGAACGGCAGAGAAGCCAATTTTCTACAAAAGAAATTGAATTGATCGCGCAAAACTATGAATTAGAGCATAGACGTTGGGGAGAAAAAATTGCTGGTCATGAGACGGATCTATTAATTATTAAACCCAAACAGGCTGGTAGACCCACAAAACATATCTATTTCGCGCGTAAAAACAACGTCATCTTGCGCGTGGAAGATTTAGACGCTGCGGGTGTCCTACGAAATATGTTCGTCTATACTCGCATTAGTTTTGACCCTAAAGCCGTTGAAAATAAATGGAAGAATTTTCAAGAGAAGGTAAAATCGCAACCACGGCGTGAGCTACCTGTTATTACACTTGCTGAAGCCGAAAAAATCCTTAAGACCAAACCTATTGAACCCAAATACTTACCCCCAGGTTTCCAACTTCAGAATGTAAATAAACTTAAATATGGAGAGCACCACCCGATTCGATTGAAATATACTGATGGATTGTTAGATTTCAGTATATTTCAATCGACAGGTAAACTCTCAAATCGCAGTGATCGAAACAGAGAGAGACTTGTGGTTAAAATTGGTGATACTTCGGTACGTAAATCTCGGCGCGAGCCATACCAGGCGTTCCGATGGTCAAGTTCAGGAATTCATTTCTATCTATTAGGTCCACTGCCTGCCGCTGAATTGCAAACGGTCGTAGAATCTATCATCCTCAAAACTGATCAAAAGTAGTCTTAAATTCATAATGTTTATAGTGTCGTAGGTTGGGTAGAGCGAAGCGAAACCCAACTTTTTTGCTATCGGGAAGCCCTATGTTCAGACAAGATATCCAACAACCAAAGGAGAAAAAATGAAAATCTATCCTGTATTAATGTTAACTATCCTCGTAACCGGTCCATTTTTGGTAAGCAGTGCATATGCCGACAGTCATGGCGATCCGATAAAAGAGGAACTTGAGAAATCACCGCGTCACGGAGAATGGGTGAAAATCACCGCTGCCGATAAACACGAACTCAACGCATTTATTGTTTTCCCGGAAGTGAAAGAACCCGCAACGGCTATCATTGTTATCCACGAGATATTTGGGTTAACCGATTGGATTCGACTTGTCGCAGATAGGCTTGCCGCTGATGGGTTTGTCGCGATCTGCCCGGACCTGCTTTCAGGTATGGGACCCGATGGCGGTGGCACAGAGAGTTTTGCCTCTGGGGACGATGTGCGGCGTGCTATTCGTGGACTCACAACAGAACGTGTGACGACAGACCTTGACGCTGTGCGCAAATATGTTCACGATTTGCCTTCAACAAACGATAAGGTCGCTGTCTCCGGATTCTGTTGGGGTGGCAAGCAGACGTTTAGTTATGCTGTGCATTCTGATGAGATTGCTGGGGCGTTTGTGTTTTACGGTTCCGCGCCACCTGTAGAAGATATACCCAAGATTTCTGCGCCGGTATATGGGTTTTATGGCGAGAGCGATAACCGTATCAACGCGACAATTGATGCGACCAAATCAGCAGCGGATGCTGCAAAAGTTAAGTATGAACCTATTATTTATAAAGGTGTCGGTCATGCCTTCTTGCGGCGTGGTATGGCGGAAGATGCAAACGATGCGCAAAAAAAAGCCACCAAAGAAGCATGGGAACGGTGGGTTAAGCTTCTGCGCGGATTGTAACATTAATTTTTATACTCCTTTCGCCCCTCTGGGGCTAAAAAGTTTTTTACCTGCATTTCTATACACCTTTCGTCTCTCCAAGGCTATTGTATATTTTAATTTACGTGTTTCTTTGACATATTAGCACCAGAGGTGCGACAGGTGTATAGAAAGGACTAAAAAGCCTCAGCGGGGCGAAAGGTGTGTTACATTATTACAAGTGTATAACATAATAAGGAACACACATGCCAAACCGACTCAAAGATAAAATTGCAATTATCACAGGTGCAGCGCGCGGTATCGGCGCAAAGAGTGCTGAACTTTTTGCAGCGGAAGGTGCGGCTATCGCTATCTGGGATGTGAACGCCGAACGCGGCGAAAGGGTCGCAAAGCAGATACAATCAGCAGGTGACGCAGCAATTTTCTGCAAATGTGATGTAACCGATGCCGCACAGATTCAAGATGCCGCACAACACGTCACATCTGAACTCGGCATGCCTAATGTGCTGTTTAATAATGCGGGGATCGCTGTTGTTGGTGAATTAGAGGATATTTCAGAAGCGGATTGGGATCGGCAGTACGCGGTGAATGTAAAAAGTATCTATCTCGTTTCGCGTGCGATTATTCCGTTGATGCGCGAGGCAGGCGGCGGTGCGATTATCAATATGGCAAGCGAATCCGCGTATGTCGGATTTCCAATGCATCCTGCCTATACATCCTCAAAAGCAGCCGTGGTACATCTCACCCGTAGTATGGCAGTGCGGTATGCTGAAGACAACATCCGTGTCAACAGCCTTTGTCCCGGCACGATTAACACCGAACTTTACCAAGAATTTATCGCACAACAAGATGACCCCGATGTGGTCAACAAAGAAATTGAAGCGATGCATCCGTTGGGTATCGGTGAACCGGAAGACATCGCATGGGCAGCGGTTTATTTAGCGTCCGACGAATCCAAATATATGACGGGGGCACCGATGTTGGTTGAGGGTGGGATTTTATCGTTATAATTCTGCTACCTCTCCCAATGGTAGGTGCGGTTAGGAAATCGCACCTACCGGTTTCCTCCTACAACGCATGATCGGAAGGTTTTAAGCCCTTCTTAAACGTACCGAAACCAAAAAACGTCGGATCATAATCACCGACATAATCAACAACGCTTTCATCGGGAATAGCATCTTCCAGTCCCATCCCCCAATAACATCCATTGACAAGCAGCCGCCGCAACCCTTCGCTTTCTAAGTCAACAGACGCGCCCATCGTGGTATTGAAAATCCGTGAGGTGTTACCTGTGTCCCCTGTATACGTCTTGATCCATGCCAATGGCATCGTGACGGTATCCGGTTTCGGTGCATCTGTCGGTTCCATACCGACGAGCACTTGTCCGTGTACCAACACCTGCGCATCTCCTGTCAATTCTTTGATGCCGTAAACATCGGACGGTCCCCATATATCTGAAACCCCTTTAAGTATAGGATGGTCTTTGTGTCCTTCATCAATCACACCTCGTGTGCTCTCTTTGCCGTGATGTCCATGGTGATTGATCCATGTCTCTCCAAGCACCTGACGACCGTAGCCACCATCAAATTCGCTACTATTAAAACTATATTTCGCGTAGGGACTATCCAAATTTCGCGTATAATTGAAAGCGTGCGTTGCTGTACGAAGTCCCATCACAGGTTTACCCGCGTTCGTATAGTCTATGATATATTTCATCTGTTCATCGAGCAGTTCACGGAAACGGAGAGCCATCACCAGCATATCCGCTGTCTCCAGATAATGCAACCCTGGTATGTTCGTCTGTTCATTCGGGTCAATCTCGCCTGTGTCGGGATTGATAGCGAACAGCACAGTGCATCGGAAACCGTGATGTGTGGCTAACACTTTGCCCAACATCGGCAACGCCTCTTCGGAACGATACTCCTCATCACCACTCACCAGCACAATATGTTTGCCTTTACCAGCACCATCGCCACCTTCATATACAACCCATTCATTACTCATTAATATATTAAACTCCAAATATCATAAGATTTGTAGTATTGAGTATAGCACATTTTCGGTTAAAAGTCATACCGTTAATTGTCTGAACCAGGATTCACAGGATTATTCTTTGCCAAGTTTTTCCTTGTCATTCATCGCTACTATAGTATTCTATGAACTCATAGCGAGTACAGGCTAAGAATCGTTGAAAGTTGCCCGAAAGTTAATCATAGAATATGCTAAATAGCGAAAACCTAAACGGATCTCTTTGAGTTTATCATAGCTAAGGACGAGTTTCCGATAAGTATCTTGCCAACTGAAAGTTCGCTCTACTTTATACCGGTCTCTGTAGATATCCTTACGAAACCAACGGAACTTGCGAGCGGTGACAATAGGTTCTTTGGCATTCCGTCGGTTCGGATAGATCACTGGAATAAGCCCTTGTTCTTTGATAATCTTATGATGCGCCTTCGTGTCAAAGCCGGAATCCAGCGTTAGAGCAGATGCGTTGAGGCACATTCCAATGCGATGCGCAAAGGCGATAAAATCGGTGAACGCTTCGGGTAAAATCGTTGTATCGTGTTGGTTGACCGGTTTGATAGTTATTGGACTGATGATGAACCCGTGATTGTCGGTGATGGTCAACTCTTTTTCACCTTTTTGATGTTTGTGTCCTGAATAACCGATGCCATCACCCCTTTTTTACGACGGTATTTGACCCATCGCCATGAAGTTGAGTAGTGTCAAGTTGGTCAGTATCAAGCAGATGTATCACTGAGGCATCAAAGAGTTTCTGATAAGAACCATCTTTTGACCATCTATTCTGCCATTTATAGATATTAGACCAATGGAGTTCATTACGGCGTGTGCAAAGCCGCTCCCATTGAATGCCAGTATGCAAAACATAGAGGATATAGTTGAATATCTTATAGAAAGAGCGTTTTGGCTTCGGTCCTTTCACGCGTTTCTTGAGATGGGGCAAGATATAACGATTAAAATCCTTACGCGATACCTGCTTAGGAATACCTTTGTATCTCGGAGCCTTTTGAGTTGCGTCTGTCATAATAAAATCTCTAATAAAGTAAATGTGGATGTAAAATAGAAAGGGACATAAACTATCTCCTTTTCTTCCCTATTTTACCACATCCTTATGTTTTACTTAATATGACTTCTATAGTAACGATGTGGCGAATGCCTACACAACCCTGCAAAACGCAGAACATGCCTTAGTAGCTGCTAAAGAGAACGTAAAATCCGTCAAACATTCACTTGCTCAAGCAAAAGGTGCAAGATCGAGACTGGAAAGACACATGCAGCGATACGATGCGGCAAGGATAGCTCTCGGTATAGAAATCCAGGATTATCTTGAAGAAAAGGCAGCGAAAAAAGCAGAGATCAAAAAGATCGTTCAAGAAGTGCTTGACGACATACCTGACGCAGTGTCTGAATTGAAAGAGGAAATTGAACGCCTGAAACAATCAGACGAAGATCAGTCGGCTACAATTAGAAGACTTGAAGAGAAGGTAGAATCCCTGGAGAGTTCACAGCGGAGCCTGCAACAACGATCTGACTAATTTCGCAGTATCACAATACCAAACAGGCAGTTAACGCGTTTTGTTACCTGCCCAACCCTATAGGAGAATTTTACATGAAACGCTATACTGTTTCTACGATTTTATTTTCTTTCAATACTGCTGATTGACAGTCTCTCTAACGTTGCGGACACAACCCCAAAGTAGAGGCGTTAGGCGTTGCTGGATTTGATTGCATCGCTTGAAAAAGAGCGGGAAAGTTTAGCAAAATCCAAAAACAAAGCCGAGTCTGAACGAGATGCTGAAATAGAGAAACTCAACTATATTTTAGCCCAGCATCGCAAACACGGATGCGGTGATAGAACAGTTGCAACTTGACGAAAAATAATCAATCTTATCTAAACTGCTGCAGTCAGCAGGGGCGTCAACCAACCTGCCGACTGCAACATTTTTTTAAATCCTGTCGCGATAAAACATTATCACGACAAAACCATACAGGAGTATTATATCATGAAACGCTATACAGCGTATACTCTTTTTTGTTAATTGCACTCTTTCTCGGTGCGGTTCTCACCAACACTGCCAACGCAAACGATGCGGAAATAGAGGCATTACTTGACGAAATTGCATATTTGGAACAAGAGTTGACGCATTTGGAGCAACCCGTTGTTTCAAAGCAGTCGGATATTGGGACAGCGAGACGCACCCTTTCTTATATTGCAGACACGATCGCCAAATGTGGATATGTATATTGCCAGTGCCACAGCCGAGTTGGCAGCCGCTGATAACGATGCAGAACGCGCAGACTGGTTAGCCGTGATTGCGGATTTAGAGAAATATCGCACCGAGCGAGAGTCTGAATATAACTCGGTGGCTTATACAATCTATTGGCTTGCGTCGGAGATAGACGGTCTCAATGCTGATATTGCTGAGGTGGAGAAAGAGATCACCATAGCATACGCACAACTCGCAGAATTACTGAATGACTAAAGCGTGTCGGTTTTGCTGTTTATCGGACAGGCAGGTATCTTTTAGATATCTGCCTTTTTCTTTGCGTTTTCTAATTGATAAATTGTCATCACATATTGTAGGTCGGGTTTCGCTTTGCTCTACCCGACCTACGACTCACTTGCTTTTTGCCTATATCACGGTCTTGGGAGTTATCAGACACTTCCGATTAAATCATTATAATGTCTACTCTTAAAATCCGCGATTCAGACAATTGATAAGATTTATACATGCCCTTCTTAATTTGAAATGACATGTCTTTCAAGATATGGTATCATGAAGAAGCGAACTTAAAATATATAAAAGGAGTGCCCCCGTAAATGGCGGACCAATCTAAAAGTTGGGCAGAATCGTATATCAATGATGGATATTTATTAGTTCCAGACCTCGTTACATCTGAAGAATGTGAAGAACTCAAATCAGAAATGCTAAAAATTTTTCGTGGCGACTATGAGTGTAAAGCGATTCCATCAATGCCCGAAAATACGACAGAAACTGAGATATTGGATCGGATTATGTGTGTCGGCGAACCACATACATTTAGCCCGCTCGTCCAGCGTTATGTTGAACATCCAAAAATCTGTGCGGTACTCCAAGAGATAGTCGGTGCACATATCCCGTTTTGGGATGGCGGTGTAAAGTGTATGCAGTCGATGATGTTAGGTAAGGTGCCGGGACATACGGGTAATCCGTGGCATCAAGACGAACACCCAATACCGACGCGCGACCGCTCACTTGTTGGTGCTTGGATTGCATTGGATGATGCTACTATTGATAATGGGTGTTTGTGGATATTGCCTAACAGTCACCGTTCTGGTGTGATTTATGATCGACATCCGCACAATAAACGCGACGAGTTCGACAGTTGCCACGAGGCGATGGGTTTTGACGATTCTGATGAAATCCCGATTGAGATGACCGCCGGAAGCGTTCTCTTTTTTAATGGTTACCTTTTACATCGTTCTAAGAAAAATCGGAGCGATAGTTATCGTCGCGTTCTTGTAAGCCATTATTGTTCAACTGCGTCGTGGCTCGGATGGAAGGGACAACGTAATTATCGCGGTGTGATCGTTGTTTCAGGCGATGATCCTTATTCTGACGAAGGTTATGTTACACCAAATGCTTGGGCGCGTTGGGAATAAAAACAATGTTAATTCTATTATAGTAAATTCTGTAGGAGCGATCTCCGAATCGCGGCCTATTTGCCGTCGGGAATCGGAGTTCCCTCCTACAGTTCAGATGTAAAGTCTATTTCGTAGGTCGGGTAGAGCGACAGTGAAACCCGACCTACAATGCGACTATAAAATAATAATGTGTGTAATAAAATACATAGAAAAACTGAAAACTATAGTAAAACTTACAATTAATGGTACACTTCTGTAGCGCAAACTTTATGAAGATTAAGTAATTAAATCGGTAATTTGGCATTATGCATATTTGGAACATTTTATGTGCTCTTCAGTCCCGTAGGGACGATATGTTTATAGCAGCGCGGACGACCGCCTCCCTCTTAGTCCCGTAGGGACGATATGTTTTGAAGCACATCAACAATAAATATGCCGTTCCTACGGAAACTCAAGAAGGTAGGTTATCATATTTCTATAAACATATCGTCCCTACGGGACTAAAGAACTTACCGAATTATTTATTCCAACTTCATTTAGTTTGTGTCCCATCGGGACAAACTAACAGTTTGTGCTACAACTTCTATTGTCCGTTATGTTTCAGAAGTAGGTTTATCAAAGTGTCTCAATAATTTCAAAGTTCACCATAAATAACCCTGGGAAACCGCACCTACTATATACAAAGTCCTCCAATAAAACAAAAGTATTATGAACGAACAATTATCAGTAGAAACCCCAGAACAGATTGACATCAACTATCAGAAAGCAGGAATCGGATCACGTTTTTATGCGGCACTGCTTGACACTTTATTACTCGTGCTCCTCATAATTGTCGGTACTTACGTCAATATCAAATTTGTTACTGAACTTGGAGATATACTTGGTAACTGGCTGAGAGCAGTTGGTGGTATTGTTGTTTTTGCCTTGTTCTGGGGGTACTATATGGTATTTGAGATTACGACGAACGGTCAATCCCCTGGCAAACTTGCACTCGGATTACGTGTCATCAAAGAAGGCGGTTACCCGATTAGTTTCGCTGATTCAGCAATCCGCAATTTAGTGCGGGTCGTTGATTTTCTGCCGTTTTGCTATGGTGCGGGGTTGTTCGTTATGCTGATAAATAAGAATTGGCAAAGGTTAGGCGACTTAGCTGCAGGCACACTTGTCGTTAAAACATCTCGAAAAAGTCGCGAATATACTGGTGTTAATTCAAAGGTTTCTACCCCTTCGGTCAACATTTCACGAGAAGAATTACTCTATACTGACTGGATAAAACCGGAATTGGTAACAGAGTCAGAGTTAGGTATGATACGTGAATATCTTTTACGCCGTTCCACACTTTCTACTATCCGCCTTACGGACCTCGCCCGAACCATTGGTTACCCTATTGCCGAAAAGATGGGAAGGGGAGGTGATATTCGCTACGATAAATTCTTAGAAGAAGTCTACACGCTAAAGACATCAGAACCGCCTAAAGCTGTTCAAGAAAAGAGTGATAGCCCATCTGAATCTACATAGTAGGACAATACGGAGCGGTTTCCTGATTGATACCTATAGTTTGTCCCTTCTATCAGCAATGACTTGCAGTGCATCCCGAATTTCCGAAATGACCTCTGAATCGCTTTCACATGCTAATTGAGTTTCCAATGCTTGTTCAGCATTTTTCCCTCCGATTTGCCCTAATGCCCATGCTGCATGTCCCCGGATTAACGGTTCATCGTCGGTCAAAGCCTTTTTGAGAGCAGGCACGGCAGCGCGTGACCGCCAATTGCCAATAGCAACAATTACATTCCGCAAAAAACCTCTGCGTTTCGCGCGTTTAATGGGACTTCCTTTGAACTTTTTGCTAAATTCGGTTTGTGTCATGTTGATGAGTGTGAGTAACTCAGGGGCGAGGTTTCCATCGCGTGGTTGAAAAGCGGTCTCAGTTGTAGGTGTTGCTTTACTGTTCCATGGGCAAACTTCTTGGCAGATGTCACACCCAAAAATTAGGTTTCCGATCTCTGGGCGGAGTTCCTTCGGAATGCTGTCCTTCAATTCAATCGTCAAATAAGAGATGCATAACCTTGAATCAAGCAAATTCGGTTCAATAATTGCGTCTGTCGGGCATGCCTCAATACACTTTGTGCAAGTGCCACAACTACCACGAAAAGGTTGCGTTTCGGTTTCCAATTCAATGCTAACAAGCACCTCTGCAAGAAAGTACCAGGATCCTGATTGCCAATTAATCAGATTAGTGTTTTTTCCTATCCAACCGAGATTGGCTTTTTGGGCATATTCTCTTTCTAAGATTGGACCAGAATCTACGAAAACACGACTTTTGAATTCTGTTTCAGCGGTGTCTTTAATAAATTCAACAAGTAGTAGTAGTCGTTCACGGATAACATCGTGGTAGTCATCCCCCCACGCATACCGAGATATTTGCCCACGACTCGGATCTTCTGCTAACGTTTTCGGTGTGTCCAGCGTATAATAGTTCATCGCCAGACTAATAATAGATTTTGTCTCTTCAAGAAGTTTTCGGGTATCTTCCTTGAGTGGCAAGTGTCTTTCAAGGTACCCCATTTTTCCCGCATATCCGCTTTCAACCCATTGCCGGTAGCGTTGAATAGTTTGGCTCTGTTCAGCAGGTATAATTCCGACAAGTTCAAAACCGAGTTCGTGTGCGCGAGTCTGGATTTGTCGGGTTAATGTATTTGTCATTGCTCTCTATAAAGAAATTGAAAAGGTGCAATGAATTGCGATTAAACGCGTTTTGTTAATGGGGAGTCATCATTCAGAAATGTATTATTTTGTGCCGCGTGGGTAAGAACCGAGGATTTTGATATCGCGGCATAAATCTTCAAGGTGTTCAAAAACAGAATGAACGTTATCATCGTCAACATGTCCATCAATATCGGCAAAAAAGATGTATTCCCACGGTGCGTTCCGAGAGGGGAGTGATTCTATATAACTCAGGTTTCGTTGATGTTTTTTCAACACGCCCAAGATTTCATACAGTGCGCCGACTTTGTCTTTGATTGCAAAGAAGATAGATGTACAATCATGACCGCTTTTGCCAACTATTTGGTCGCCAATTACAAGAAAACGGGTCGTGTTATCCGGTTCGTCCATAATAGAATCCGCTATAATCGGGACTTGGTAGATTTCACTTGCAAGTTTACTTGCGATAGCAGCTGAGTTTGGTTCATCTGCTGCGCGTTGTGCAGCTTCAGACGTACTGACAACTTCAACCTGTTCCACTGATTTCATGTGTTTATTCAACCATATTCTACACTGTGCGAAGGGTTGTGTATGTGAGTAGATACGTTGAATTTCTGAGAGTGGAAACCTTGAGATCAGATTATGTCTGATCGGTTGAAAAATTTCAGCGCAAATGTTTAAAGACGTGTGTAAGAAACGTTCTAAAACGTCTCGGACAGTACCGTAAACTGAATTCTCAATTGCTACCACCCCAAAATCAGCGCGTTCCGTCTCAACTTCGGTAAAAATATCAATCTGCGGTGTGATAGGAATCATTTCGGTGGAAGGACCGAAAAACGATAAACTTGCAGCATGTCCAAAACTACCTGATGGACCGAGGAAAGCGACTCTATTTGGGATTTGCACGGCTCGTGAAGCAGTGAAAATTTGAGTCCAAATTTTGTCAATCGCATCTTCGGGGTATATGCCGAGATTCAGCGTTTTTAGACGATTTCGGATTTCGTGTTCACGTTGTGGCACATAAATTTTATCGCCTGTATCGGCTTTCAAAGAGCCTACTTTTTTTGAAATCTCTGCCCGTTTTTGGAGAAGGTTTAGAAGTTGCTCATCTATGCTATTGATCTGATCACGTAAATTTTTTAGCTCCAAAGAAGTTATCTCCTATGAAACGCTGAAAGCGACTTTCACTCAATACTGTTATTGCTCAATTCTATGTCTATATTTACATATAGGATTTTATAGTAAAAACAGATACTTTAATATCTACGGATAGGCGCGGTTTTAAACCGCGCCTACCACAGAACGTAATTAGTGTGCTGGTAAGCAAGTACCGCTGAATAATTAGGGGTTTGCCTTTGCTTTGGAAAAGGTGTTAACTATTCAACTTTTTTATGGCAGCAATCATCTCATCATCTGAGGGATTATTTTTTACCATTTCAACAAATTTTTCAGCAGATATGTTATGTTCCTCCAGGAACATTTTGTCTTGCGGTCACGGATATATATATTCACCGATGATGCCTTGCAGTTTTGCGCTGGCTTTGTCAGAAATTCTGGCGAGCCAAGGGATACCGCCGATAACCATATCCCTGTGACGTGGTTTCCAATCGAGAGACATTTTTTCACCTCCTTCTCAAATTATAGCAGTTTTCACATGTTCAAATATGGAATTTTTTGTTACTCTTGCGTGTTTTCTTCAAGTTGTTTTAAAACTCTTTCTAAGCGTTCAATATTACGTCCGTATTCTGCCCAGTTGCGATTGCTTAGCGCATTTTGTGCATTATTATAATAGTTGTTCGCTTGTTCAATTAACCCACGTAATGACGTTGCGGTCTCTGGGAGTTCGGTCGCTTCAAGTGTGTCATCAACTGTAGCCGACGGGCCGCTTTCCAACCCTATTCTCTTAAGGAACATCTCCTTGAGTGCCTCATCAAGCGTTTCGCCCCAGACAACCTCATTCTCATATCCGATGACAACGCGCCGCAATTCTGGGATAGCGGTCTTTTCATCTTCAGACTGGATATAGATAGGTTCAACATAGAGCAAAGAGTCGTTCATTGGAAGAATCAGCAGGTTCCCTCTCAAAACGCGGGACCCTTGGGTATTCCAAAGACTGATTTGTTGGGAAATCTCCGGTTCTTGACTAATAAAGTTTTCAACTTGCATGGGGCCGGCAACCTGCTTTCCTTTCGGGAAACGGTAGACCAAGAGCTGCCCATATTGCGGTAAATCGCACCGTGCAGCAAGCCACGCGGTAAGATTCGGTTTATTAAGTGGTGTGAACGGCAACATTAACATGAATTCAGCTTTTTCCTGTCCTGGTAACCTTATAACGACATAGTACGGTTCCACCAGTTGTCCATTTGTGCCTGAACTCTGGACTACCTGCTGTTGTGCGCCAAAGGGTTGTCTTGGTTGCGGGGTTGGAATTTGTCGTGTCTGTGCATCTGTATTGTCATAAAGTTCCTTACCAATTTCCCATTTATCCTCGCCAGCATAAAAGGTTATAGGATCCTTCATGTGATAATCTTGATAGACTTGCGCTTGGATGTGAAACATTGCCATCGGGTACCGAATATGTGCTTTGAGTTCCTCTGGCATCTCTTCAAAAGGTTTGAAAAGATCGGGAAAAATTTTTCGGTAGCATTCTACAATCGGGTCCCGTTCCCGTTCCATAATGTAAAAATCTACAGTGCCGTCATAAGCATCAACAACGACCTTAACAGAATTTCGGATATAGTTTCCCCAAGCTTGTAGCCTTTTCCCTCCACCCAAATCTCTCATTGAAACGGAATAAGGATACCGATGTGTAACGGTATAGGCATCAATCATCCAAACGATTCTACCTTCATGGAGAATAATATAAGGGTCTTTATACTCATATTGCAAGAAGGGAGCGATCTTTTGAATCCGTCTGATGATATTTCGTTCATAGAGGATTCGACTTGTAGATGAAATTTCGCCGGGTAAAATGAAGTTAATCTCGTTATCAAATTTCAGCATATACACCAGTTTTCGCCAGAAAGAGTTTAGAAGCACGCCCCCCTTCCCTTGATAGGCATACTCAGCGTATTGTTGTCCCTCTTTGGGAAAATCAAATTCAAGCGCTTGCGGTCGGTCAGGATGGACTATTACATATCTATTGGTACGTTCACCATAATAGATGCGAGGTCCTGGTGTTTCGGTAAAGCGATGCTGCCACTGTTCTTGGTATTGAATGGGTGGTAATCCTTCAATATACATGTTTGGTTTGCCGTTCTCAATCTCGTTGACGGGGCTAACGACAGCACCGTATCCGTGTGTATAAACATAGGTTTGCTTATACCAATCATTCCTGATTTCTGCGGGCAACTCATTGATATTGAGTTCCCGTCCGGATAGCATTACTTGCCTAATTTCATCATCAACGATATACCGATCAATATCAACATCATAAAAATCGTATTGAGACCGCAATTCTTGTAGTTGACGGAATGTTCTACGTAAAGGTCGCCAATCCCAGAGGCGTATGCTTTTGAAAACAGGGGCATTTTCTTGACTTGTGATGTCATCGTAACTAATCGCCTCTGTTAGAGGGTATTCTTCTTCCAATACCTTATTTTCTGCTAAGCCATAAGCTTGGAGTGTCGCTTTGATATTATAGTTAATATAATCGGCCTCTAAGACCTGTTTTCGGGGTTCAACACGCCATCTCTGGATTATTTGGGGGTACAATTGTCCGAGGAATCCAGCGATTATGAACACGACAAACGCTCCAAAAGCGAATGTGTTGCGACGTAAAAAGATGCTAACGATAAAAATAATAGCGCACAAAACGGTTATTACCAGCATAATCCATAAAACAGGAAGACGCGCGTTGATTGCAGAGAATCCACCACCGCCCCGCACAACATCGTTTGAAGTATATAACAAGTCATACATGACAAATTTATAATTCCAAGCGCGGAATAGAAGTGTCAACCCCACGAGTGTGAATAAGTGCGCTTTCACTCGGACAGGTGGTTGAAATCGAAGTTGGTTTGTGTCCCCCGTTATCAATCCATGGAAAAAATAGATAATTACCGCAAAAATTGTGACCAATAGAAAGATACCAAACAGTGTGCCGATGATATATCGCTCCATCGGCATTTTGAAGACATAATATGCAATATCCTTATTAAAAATTGGATCGCGCGCAGGTGATTTGAAATACGCTTTTTGTCCCTGCTCAATCTGTACCGGTGTATTTAAGCGGATCCCACCCTGTTTTACCTCTCCAACTTGTGCAATAATTGGATCGTTCCCTTCAATGTGAATGCTTATTTCATCTCCGACCTGTATATTTTTTGCCGCAAGTTCTAAAGGTGAGACAGTAATTTCGTTTGAATCGAGATTATCTTGAACTATTATAGGAGTCGCAGACTGGAAATTCAGTTCCTTCGCGTGTGTATATCGCAAATAGACTTCCCATCGGTCAGTCGCTGAATATCCCATTAAAATACTAAAGAGGATTGCGAGTAACGTTAGTCCGCCATAAACCATCTTTCGGGTATTGGTTTGTCCACCTGTGAATTCAGTGCCTCCCATGAAGGCAGGACTAAGATGTGCGGGTGTCAACCGATAGACTATGTAGAGATTAGTTAGCAAAATTGCAAGGTAGGCAAAGCCAACAATTACACCGACAAAGATTTTTGTCTTGAGAATTTTGGTGTAAACATTGGGGTATTCCACCATATTAAACCATAACCAATCTGGATATATGTTGACCCAAGCGGCAATAATACCGCCAAGGACTGCCAAGATTGTAATCGTAATAATAAAACGTTTGACCCGTGATTCCATTTTTTCTCCTTGTTTGGAATTATGTCTTTTTAGAACGTATCTCCAATATTTTATTCAATTTAACAAACATGACCGAGATAAGACGATTAAAACGCTTGTCCCAAACCGAATTGATATTTAAATCCCGGTTTGATGCTTGCAAGGTCTGTGTGGCGTGCGGCAGCAAAATCAATCGAAAATAGGCCGAGTTTTAGTCTAAGTCCAACGCCTACGGATCCTTTTATATCTACAAGACGGATTCGGCTTCCGTCGCGTTGAAGTGCTTGGAAAGGGTTATCGGAGCTGTATTGCCAATCTGCCCATGTGCCGCCGAAGTCAGCAAAGAGGACACCGCCAATACCACCGATTGACCATCGAATTGGCCATCCGAAATAGAGGGCATCTATGAACGGAATACGGAGTTCAGCGCTGAAGAGTCCGATCCGAGAACCGACGAAGTTTTCGTAATTATAACCGCGCAGTGTATCAATTCCACCGAGGTAAAAGAGTGATTTATCAGGTCCGAAACTACCCCCGAGCAACAGTCGGGTAGCAATAGTGGAGCGTCTTCCTAAACCGATATAATTTCGGAAATCAAAAATCGCATTTGTGAGAGCCAACTGACTTCCAATGGATGGAAATGATCGTTCTATTTCAAATCGGTAACGCGTGCCTCTATAGGGTGCCCATTCTCTCCACATTGTGTTATCACTAACAAAAGCAATGGAACCGAGCGAGAGAAGTCCGCGTTGATAATAGTTAAAAGGTTCACTTGTCTGAAAATTATAGGAGAACGGCGTTGTATACATTGAATACTGAAGGTCTAACCGGTGGTACCGGTCAAACGGGTAACTCAGATAGCCGCCGAGTCCTGTAACACGTTGTAAAATTCCGCGCTGATTGCGTATTGAACCGAGAAGATGGTATTGATGGTAGTTATAAATCACTGCGCCAACATCGGCACGGTGGGTCAAAAATCCATACTGTGCGATAAAATCAGGCAAAAGATACCCACCAGACTGACTGATCACACTCACTTCAACGCGATGATTTCCCAACATGTCGCTTGCACTCATTTGAACTTGGCTGCGGAATAGTCCGTCTGCGCCGTAAGTAAATTGTGGGAAAATGGCGTCAAAACGAAAAGAAGATCTTGTGCTGTACTTCCGTTTGGCAATCCTATAGTTTGGTTCAGAGGTGTCGGAATCTAAAACGAACGGAACTGGCTGTGTTTCTAACGGAGGTGTTTCAATTTTCTCGTCAAGTATGTTTGCTGATTCCATAACACAAACATCATACTTTCCATTTTGATAAGCACTAAATAGAAACCGCTTTTCATCAACCGAAAAACTTGGGTTGAAACAACCTGTCATGAAGTTTGTGAGGCGTGTTACCTGCATGTCAGTGAGATGGAGTTTATATGCATCAAATACGCCGGTACGATCGGCACAAAATAAAACAGATTCGCCATCAGGCATCCATACCGGACTGATAGCGTTTGAAGATTGTTCTGTGAGTATCTGTTTTGTTTGCTGATCAATATCAATTAAGATAAGTCTATTTTTCCCTTCTCGTTCTGAAGCGTAAACAATTGTGTTTTTTGTTGGATGCCAAGATGGATGGGTATCATTAAAGGGGTCTCTGGTTAATCGACTGATTGTTTCTGTTTCAAGTTCTATAATGTAGAGGTCTGTTTGCCCTTCCTTTAAGGCGGAAAAAACGATATGCTTACCGGCACTATCATAATTAGGTGAAGTGGCATTATCAAAATCAAGTTTGACGTAATGTGTCAGTTTGTGTGTAAGGATATTGACTTCTAATAGGTAATTATTGTCGTGGTGTTTGCCAATAAAAGCTATATGGTCTCCATCTGGTGCCCAGGCAAGGCTTTGATCAAACCCGCTGGAATCGGTGCGGATGTCCTCATATTTTTCACGGAAATAACGTTTGGTAATGCGGTCCAATTTTTGCCCAGTTTTTGCGGACATGAGGACAATTTCCAAAAACCCTTCATTGCCGGTAATATAGGCGATAATATCGCCGCTGGGGGACCATACGGGTTTGATGTTGTGTGAAAACCTGGATTCTTCGGTTAGTTTTTTTGCTACGATGTCGGGCAACTCTCTATCTTCTATCAGCGGCCAATAACGTTTCCGAACCATCTGTTGATATCCTATATCAAACTCTTTGAGTCTGACTCCCAAGACATTTTTAAAGACTAAGTCTAAATTTTTTGTTCTGCTTTGGCGTAAACCGAGTAAAATCTCGGCGATTTTTTCTCGTCCATAAGTCTGTGCAAGATAGCCAACAGCTAACTGCCCCATCTTATATCCGACATAAGGTGAACTAAGGCGATTGAAATTTTGTAACTCTGTTAAAGGTACAATATTATTATTCATACTGGCATCTCTCAGCACCATTTCGCCGATAGCATCGTTATCTTCAGCAAAATAATCCGCCATTCCTTCCATGAACCAGATAGGCGGGGAGTAGAGGAACTCTCCGCTGTAGATGCTTGCGTGGGGTTTTTGATAGATAATATCGTATTGAAAGATGTGTATGAGTTCATGAAAAATAACTTCACGAAAAGCTTCAAGTGAACCTGTAAAAGGTATCACAATACGGTGTTTAAAAAGTTCTGCGAAGCCCCCGATACCTTCATGTAGTTCCTGAAGTATGATATTAGTTTCTTGAAAATCTTTATGTGATTTATAAAGGATTAGCGGCGTTCTTCCATCAAGTTCGTGTTCAAAGTCTTCACTATGTTTTTCATAAGCATCTCTGCGATGGCAGCCATTACCGGTACAAGTTTTGCTTCGCTTGGATAGTAGTGGATATCAAAATGTTCTGTCCGATGGATATGCCAATCAAAACGTTTGGCAGTAATTTTGTTCTTTCCAAAACCTTGTGCCAAAACACTTGATGAAATGAGCATTGTTAGACCTAAACAGAGAAAAAAAACCGTGGCTTTGATATTAGCGATAGTGTTTTTTGAGATGATATTTTTCAGAGTATTCATCGGTCTTCCTTTTGTGTGGTTATTTTCATCGCGAATTTTGGATGTATGATTAGGCTTTTCAATTGGCAGCAAAGCAAATATCTAAACATTATCCTTACGGTGTAATCTACCGTATCAGGAATCGGTCCTCTTGTTCATAGTGTGGTGAGATATCGCGTGTGAATTGGGAGACAGCACGTTTGCTAAGTTCCCTCAGGGTGGTTTCTTGTGGTGCCATCTGCGAAAAGACGAATGAACCTAAACTATGCGCGACTGCAGTCTGTTGTTGATATGCTTCATCCCAGATAATTTTTTCGGTATCAACATCTATTATCATTACACGAAGTGAAAGTAAATATCTCTTCTGCATATAGTCCTGATAGTCCATGACATAACGTTGTTGACGAACTGAATATCGTTCACCGTAGTAGCGTCTTGGTCGGGTATCTGTATAAAATCGGTAGCTTCCAACGATGATACCTTTGACTTCAAAGTACCGACCTAATTCGCCCAAGCGTTTGGTATCCGCAAGCAATTCTTCTTCTACCGCTTCTCCAGTCATTATTCGTGCGGTTTCTTGTTTGTCTACGACCTCAAAATGTTTTTGTCGTCCTAAACCGCTTCTGAGGATTTGCGCTATTTCGTCTCCTATTTCAACAGGTAATTCACCTAACTTGGTAGATGCTTTTTCACTGACAAAGGGCAGCACGGCAAAGTTTGAATAGGTATTAATGTCAATTTCGGATTGTACTTTAATGGGAATAGGAACGCGCGCCACCTTGCTACCACAAGCACAGAAGGTCAGGAGTCCGATAACCAACACGCAAATAGTGCTATGTTGCTTTAGCGGTTGTATCCATTGCGTATAGGGAGGGAAAATGGAAGGTATTATTTTTTTTTGCATCAGGAGAGTTCCAAGGTTAATTTTCTACATGTTCTTCGGAGGATTCAGGTAGTGTTTCTTCATTTTCTACGCCGCTTCGGCGAATATGTAGGCGGCATCTTCGGTAATTGATGCGGTAATATTTACTTTCAGGATCAAGTTCGGTCGCGCGTTGATATGCCGACACTGCCTCAGTAATTTTTCCCAGTGCCTCGTAGCCTACCCCAAGGTTGTTATGCGTAGCAGCATTGTCTGGGTCAATGGATACAGCCTGCTTCCAACGAAAAATTGCCTCATTCCAAAGACCTGCTTGTGCTGCTTTTATGGCAAACTGATTATACGCTGCTACATTCGTCGTGTCGTGTGATGCACAACCGATCAAGGTTAGGACTATGAAAATCAAGAGTAACTGGAATTTGGTGTATGTTTGTTGCATTTTGTTATCATCCTTGTTCACTTTATTTTACAACGAATCCGTTTATGATGTCAAGGTAATTAGGGATAAGTCTGATCCATTCAAACACACATCAACTGATAATTCTTAAAATAAATAGCCTGCTAAAATTTTTCTTGACATAAATTGACATTTATTGTATAATACTTCATAGATGTTAGAAATTCGCGATATATTCGGAATTTTTAGCAGTAGAGGTGCTTTGTAGATGCACCGACAGTGTTCACAACCACTGCCGATGCCAAAGCACTGCCATAGAACAAGTATGACAGGCTGGTTTCTATTTTATCAGAGACCTTATGATAGTGTCAATGCATATCATAGAGACCAGCGGCCTCTACAGGAATAGTAAAAACTGCACAAATCCTACCTATTTCTGTAGTCTGTCAATAATTATTAACCTACTCAAATTATGAGGAGGCACAAGATGAGACGAGACTACAAAATTCTTCTCATTACATTTGATAGCCATGAATAGCGTCAGAGGATGCTTAAATAATGAAAAGAATCAGATTCTGTCTTTGTGCGGTAGCTCTCATTGCCGCATCTATTCTTTGGTTCAAATATGAAAGCAACTGGGGCGAAGCAATAGCGCTTATCAGTCTTACGGTAGACTTTTGTTTATATACTTATTCTCTAAATCGCGATGTGGATGGCAACATAACAGAGAATAGACTGTTCGACTGGGTAGCTGCGGTACCTTTAGTGTCAAGAGTATCGTATGCTACTGTATTTTTTTTCCTGCTTTATTCTATGTTGACTTAATACTTATTAATATTCAAGGAGCAATATCATGTTAAAAAGATTGTATTGGGGACTCGGTGTCCTCATGCTAATCATCTGCACAGCGTTTGTTTTTATGACAATCCGCAATCGTGCAGAGATTCGGGAAATGGAAAACGAGTCTGCTGATGCCAAAGCATTTGAAAAGCAGCAGACGGATGGGCACTCGCACGGAGACCACTCGCACGAAAAGCCAGTGGCACAAGCAGATGCCCCACCGCCGACAGTGCAACCCGTGCAAGTGAAGCAGCCAGCAAAGCCAACGCATACTGGATCGCTCACATACCACGAGGAACTGCTAAAAACAAACCCAGCCAAAGCACTTCGCCTACAAACCGAAGAACGCGGACACTGGGCAGCAAAATGGGTGCCACCATTCCCGCCTGATGATACAGAAGCACAAGCGTATGCGAGGAATCAGTATCTCACCCATTACTATGAAAGTATCGGTGATTTCAATAATCCCGAAAACATAAAAGCACAGGAGGCGTGTTTGTCAATGTTGGATACCCTAATGACGTATCCGTTTGGTCCGCGCAGATACGATTTACTGAAGTTGACATGGCCGAGCCTTCGCGAAGGGTCAGCATTGCACACGGATAGCACGCCTTCAGACTATTTCCCAAACTACCATACGGACAGAGGGTTGGAATTGCTGTTACCGTACTACAAGCACATTTTAGGCGAAGAAGAAGTGCAAAGAAAACTTGATGAAATCAGAAATAGAAGGGGGAAATGATGTTATTCAAAAAAGTTTTTTACATAACGCTTATTGTTTGTATCCTATCGCTTTTTCTCTATCAGAACGTGTCTTTTGCGGGCATGCTGGGAGAAGTGCATGGGAACAAGTGGAAGACTGAGAGAGAAGAACTTACAAACAAGTGGAATGACGTTGATCGTTCTGTGAATGAATACCATTCGATACATGGACAGGTGGAGACGCTTATAGGGAGTTGGTCTGACACCGAGGACGCTGTGAAAGCAGGGACAGATACCGTTATCGTTAGAGGCGGTGCTGCGATTATTGCGACGGGTGTTGCCTTTGCCTCTGGTGGTTCATTTGCGCCAGCGACATGGTTTTTCTATCATGCCCTAAAAAAGGGTATAGAGACTTTGTCTTTAGACAGTAGTGAGTATTTTGACGCCATGGGTGCTGCGGTCACGATGATGTATCAGGGGTATATGAATGTATCCGCCGCCTACGATGGTGGCTGGATGGCTGTTCGTGTCAAAGGTGTTGACACACATCAAACGACCATTGGGTATGCGGCACAATATAAGAAGTATATCAAGATGTGTGCGGAGCATAACTTAGCCCAAAAAGATGCAAATGGGAATATCTCAAGCACTGCTGTATCACAAACCGAGTTGGATACACAAGCGAACATGTATAATAATACGCGTGGGTGGTATCATGCGGGTGCGACGAGTTCTTCGAGTGGTGAACATGTGATTATAAAACGGACGGAGCTTTCTCACTGGCAGGTAAAAGATTATCCTGAACAAAAGTTTAAGTGTGAAGGGGGCGGGTGTTCAGATAAGTATCGGACACCGTGGGAAGCGTTCACCACCAAACGCGTGGTTTGTGAATATACGCGTAAGTTCTATGGCAACGGGCCAGGGCCACCCATCACATACGGCCCTTGTAAGCATGTATACTACACCTGCAGGCATAGCCACTGTCCGAAATCCCATTTGCATGGGGAGCCCCCTGAAGTTGGGGCAGGTTTTTCACCATCGGATGGTTCTTATACTGCCTCTGCGGGTGATTCGCATACGGGGATTGTGACGGGATCGTCCATCTATGGCGCGTATCTGTATGTCAATGGCACGCAAAACGGTTGGTTTGGCGGGACTCAGTCTACAACGAGTTTATCGTTGACGTATACATTCCCCTCCGATGCGAGCGGGAGTTATACGATGATGGCGCGTGTGTATCCCTGGAGTGGCAGCACGTATGGCAACTATACCGATTATAGTTATACGGTCACGGTCGGTAGTACAACGCCATCAGATACCGATGACGATGACGACGCATCGGACACAGATACCGATGACGATGATGACACGGAAACCGATGAGGACACATCGGACACAGATACCGATGATGATGACGATGATGAGAGTTCGACAGGCGGTAGCATCGGGCCTGCATCTGGTTACTCCGACACAAGCAGGGCGGGGTTATCGTATGCTGTGACGTTAACGGGAAATAGTGCATTGTCGCAGGTGGAGTGGTATGTGATGGCGCCCGGAGATGCGTCTGCTTCTCTATGGAGTACACAGAACTATTATGATGGCGTGACAACTGACGCAATTTTTTACTGGTATTTTGCTGATAATGTTTCAGGGGATTATGTCTTTACGGCAGAGGTCACACCGTGGTCGGGAGAATCCTATAGCACGAGTTTCACTGTTTCTGTCACGGCGCAGTAGATGGCATTATCTATCTCAACCTTTACAGGCAGGTATCCGAAAGGGTATCTGCCTTTTCTTTTATCAAACCCCACTGCGTTGACATAAAATTATAGGGACTGCTGAAGAATTCAACGACTCTGTCAGACATGATTTCTGTTGGCATAAAACTGAGAATCTGCTATGCTTAAAAAATGGAATTAGCGATTAAAAGGAGAATTTGAATGTCTAACACAACCCCAGTGCGTACAGTAATCGTTGGATGTGGTATGATTGCGGCAGGCGGTTATCAACCGCGGTGTCAAGCGTACCCAAATCAAATTGAGTTGGTCGGTTTTTATGACCAAGACGAAGCGCGCGCATCAGCACTCGCAGAAAGAGATGGTGGGAAGGTCTATCCATCACTTGAAGCCGTTTTGAATGACCCAAATGTGGAAGCAATTATCAACCTGACTATCCATATTTCACACTATCCTGTGTCGTTAGCGGCACTGAAAGCTGGTAAACATGTCTATTCTGAGAAGCCGATTTCTATCAAGACCGATGAAGCGAATGAACTTGTAGAAACAGCAGAAACTAACGACTTAAAACTGGCATGTGCGCCATCAGCAATACTCGGTTATGTGCAACAAAATGTTTGGAAACGTATTCGCGATGGAGAAATTGGTGATGTAATTTCAACGCTCGGCAACTTCGGTGGACCATTAGAACATTGGCATCCAAATGCAGATGCGTTTTTGATGCATGCGGGTCCCTTCCGAGATGTCGCACCTTATCCTTTAACTGCGATGACAACAATGATTGGTCCAGTCAAAACAGTTCATGGGTTTGCGAGAGTAGCAGTTCCTAAACGAGTATTGACCCAAGGACCACGGCAAGGCACTGAGTTTGAGGTGACTGAAAAAGATCACGGGTTTGCTGTGCTTGAGTTTGAAGTGCCTCAAGTAGATGGATCACACGGTTTTATTTATCACAGTTTTACCGTATCCTCACAAATTCCGCCTTACGAGATACATGGCACAAAAGGTGGTTTCTCAATCCAGGCTCATGACGATGGTCGGGGCATTAAGAAATTCACACCGCAATCGGGGTGGCAAGATGAACCATCTCCGTCGAAAGCATTTACGGGTTTGGATTGGGGAAAAGGTGTAGCGGACTTTGCCGATGCAATCAGAAATGACCGCATTCCAAGGTGTAACGGTGCACAAGCGCGGCATGTGTTAGAAGTTTGCGAACGGGTGATTGAGTCGTCAGATTTAGGAAAACCTGTTGATGTATCAAGTCGCTTCCCGACACCACAAGCAGTCGGTCAAGTCGCACCGTGGGAAGAGAACTAAGGTATTAGAAAAAGAAATGGTGTTCGCTATTCGCCTGCTTGTGCAGTAATTACGTTTTACCTTTGATATTGAGGGTGTTACGCAGCATCTCCACGCTTTGTGGAACGCCGCTGTGTGCATCCTCTTTCCCTTCAAATTCGATAGAGACATATCCCTGAAATCCTACATTCCGCAGAATCTCCCCTATTTTAGCATAATCGAGATCAAGGGTGTACCATTCCCCGCCGCCGTAATAGGTTTTTGCATGGACGAGTACCGCTTCGGGGGCAATCTGTGCAAGTTTTTCATAAGGATCGGAAAGAAAATTTCCACAATCCATGGTAACCTTCAACCATTCTGAATTAATCGCAGAAACGATGCGATTGACACCTTCTGCTGTACAGGTCAGTCCCCAATGATTTTCCAATCCGAGAAGTACCCCGTATTTCTCAGCATCAGGCAGACACTTTTCAATTGAGGCGATTACCCAGTTAAATGCCTCATCTTCGGTATGGTCTGGAAGCGTAGGTTCTTGTCCCTCAGTTTTCATTAATTCATTAAAAGATTTGATGGTTCCCCATCGTCCAGAGTTGAGTCGAATTGCGGGGATACCGAGTTCATGCGCTAACCGTATGCAGTGTATAGTGTGATTGATATTTTTTTGCCGCGTGTTTGTATCTGGAGAAACGAAGCCTTGATGGATGGAAAGAGCGTATAAATCAAGTCCATGAATAAAGGCAAGTCTTTTTAGTTTCTGAAGATAGGATGTGGCTTCGGATGCCATCTGTTGATGTAAGATTTCAATGCCATCAAGTTCAAGTCGTGCGGCTTCTTCAATGACATGTTCAATCGGTACCTTTTCAGATGTGAAATGCCAATATGAATAAGTGGATACACCAAGTTTCAATTTATCACCTCTAAATATTTTTCGTTTTATAATAACATGATTTATGTCAGGAAATCTATATTTTTTGAGTTGTAGGCGGGAACTCCGGGGAATGCCTAAAGACGAATGCGCGTATGGCATTCGCCATGATTCATACCGTTGATTTGGATCCCCGACTATCATTGTGTTTCGTCGCGATTCGGAGATCGCTCCTGCAGAAGAGGTGTCAAGATATTTTTATTAACAAAGAATCTCCCGACGACAATTTAAAAAGTTCGTCATCGGGAGATCTCTAATAGCAAGGGTAACAATTGAATAATTCTAAAATAGTTTGTTATTCAGTTGCTCCAATTTTTGCTGCTTCAGGTGCACGTGTTGGAAGTTCTTTCTTCGCTAAAGTGTCTTCAGGCACATAACCTTTGTAATCGGAAATATTGCCATGTGTTAATGCGTATACAACAACGTTTGTCATAAAACGATAGACACCAGGCGAATAGTGTACACTCCGTGTTGGAAGGCTAACAGCTTCCATTGCGCACATATAATCACGCCTCACGACAATAACAGACAATTTTTCATCAACAGAGAATCCTTCCAAGTAATTTCGTTTCGGAGGACGTGTGCCCCACCAGAAAATGTCAAATCCGACAGGTGGTCCACCCATCTCATAGAAATTGTCGTAAATCTCGTGCGTGTTTTCAATCCGTTCAATTTGGTATTCAGGCATGATATGACGCATTTGCGCTATAAACAAACGGACCATCGCTTGTGCGGGGGCGTTTACACCGCAGTCGTCAAAGACGAGGAATCCGCCTCTTTCAACGAGGTATTTACGCAGCCCAGCAGCTTCAGCCTCATTGAACCGACTATCCATTTTACCGCCACCATACTGTTTGCCGAGCAGGTTACGCGACCGTGTCATTTGCGGGTCGTGCCCTGTCATAAAAGCGAGTGGTGTTTTAAATAGATTTGAATCTGTCAGCTTTAATGATCCGCCTTCAACGTTCATGTCCGTTTTGATTTTGGTTTTCTCGTTGAGCCATTTGGTGAGAGCATTCAGCGAGGAGGAATCAGCCCACCAGTCAGAAAGGGTGTGGCGGATTCGTGTAAACCGGAGGACACCACGAATATCACGACCTTTACCGATAACGCGTCCGCCCGGTTCACCTTTGGGCAATGGCGGGACTTCAACGTTACCGAGGGTGATACTTTCAGCGACATCACCAAGTGCGTCGCGAACGACACCGACGTTTTCAACCATCGCTAAACCTGGGGGACGTTGAAATGTTACTTTTACCTGAACTGGACTTCCTGCAACACCGCGTGCAATGTTAGTAGGACCTGCGGAAGGTGCGCTTGCTGCGGGCCCAGCAAAAGCTAAAGCAGTCGGTGCATCTGATACAGGCAGATCAGTGTGAGTAACCACCTCTGGGACTGGAGCGTCTGGTCTAACTACTTTCGGTACATTTGGATTAATCGGCGCATCTATCTTGACGGCTTGGTTAGAAAATTCCAATACCGTTTGTTGGATATTTTGAGTTGTCTTCGGCGCGAAAGCGGTTGTTAAACGGGGTTGAACTTGAACCTGTTCAACAACAACCGTATTTTCTACCGGGACAATCGGTTTCATAATCTGTTTGACAATAGGTTTCCGTACCTTCGGCTTCGGTGGATCCGGTGGATCAAACGTTTCTATTCCAACTAAGTCTTTAAATGTTTGTGTTTGCGTGACAAAATAAAGTCCCGCGATAGCAACCAAAACTAAGTGGAGCAGAATCGAAGTCATTAAGGCACCCGACGTTCTTTTAGCGCTCATTATTTTCACCTCATAAAAAATATAACGAAATTGGTTTTTGATACAACTTCAAAAATTATAAGACTAAACCTGTTACAACTCTATGCAATTTATATGCCATTAAAAGTATGTGATATATGGGCAAATCCTATACTGTAAAGCGTAAATGCTGCACGAAAAAGTGCAATTAAATTCTGGGCTGCACAAAATGGGGCAGCTTGTTCTTCGATTTAATAAGATATTTGCCGAATCAGTAGTGAATCTCCACAAATGTGGTTTCTCAAATAAGAACTGTACCGTATCATTAAGTTAAGCAATAAGTTTCGCTGCGTCTTTTGTTAATGCAAATATTCAAAATTTCGCGTTTCTTTGGTGGATTATAGTAATAATTCTACATTTCCTCTGTAGGAGCGATCTCCGAATCGCGACCGAACTGTAGGAACAGTCAGGAATCGGTGTTCCCTCCCGCCAAATCATGCAGAATACCAAACGCGTATTCTGCATGATTTGGCGTTGATTCACAGTTCAGGAATGTAGCGTTAATCAGGACTTACGCATTTTGAAGATTATTGACGGATTAGAGAGTTGATGTCGCATATAATCATCCAATAAACTGTCTTTGAGTTGGTAAATCGTTTGACCGAATGAACGGGCAATTCGCTTCAAACAAACCCATACTTGCATACAACAGGCTATATGGTTCCGTTGGGCACGCATTTTACGACATTGACAGTTACCCATACCCGTGACTTGTTTGATCTCACGATGAAGTAACTCAATCTTCCAACGCACTTGATATTCTTCTTGGATCGCATCCGCATCTGATTGAGATAAATCGTTTGTCGCAATATATTCCGTGTGCCCGTTAGAGGACGCTATCCGGACAGATTGCGCCTCTTCTGTAGGAGCGACCTCCTGGTCGCGACCAGGAGGTCGCTCCTACAGAAGAGGCCTAAGTCAATTCCCAACAAGCTTGTGGCAATTGAGAAATCGGGTTGAAAACCCTCCAACATGAAAAAGAACGGTTAATGACAAAAACTTTACACACCCCAAACGTTCACTCTCTTGACATGACAACTCCCTTATGCTAAAATTCCGCAAATGACAATTGAGAAACCTTACCCAGAAATTATCTTTGAACAGATGCAACAAAAAGACCTTGAACAAGTGATGGTTATAGAAAATGAAGCCTTTCCAGATCCATGGTCTGAATCATTCTTTAAAAAGGAACTTCGTAAAAGAAAAAAATATACACATTTATATATTGCCCGGTTAAATAACAAAGTCATCGGATATATTGTCTTTTACATCTTCCGCTGTGAAGGCCATATCCTGAATATTGCCGTAGCCTCTGAATATAGGCGGTGCGGTGTGGCAAAATATCTACTCGCCTCGGCATTAGAGGTTGTTCGGAAAAACGCGGGGAAGGAAGTATTTCTTGAAGTTTCTGTCAATAATATCGCAGCACGAGGACTTTACAGACAATTCGGATTTGAAGTTTACGGTATTCGCAAAAGATACTATAGCAACGGTGAAGATGCGTACGTCTTACGAAAAGAGGTACAATGTTAATCTTCGTAAATTTTGTCAAGGCACTCAAAGTTATAACCATAGCCATTCAGTTTTCGCGTTTTCTCAATATTTTAAGACAGGGTCGCGACCGGGAGGTCGCTCCTACAGGAAGAGGTTTTAGATAGAAGATAGAAATAATTGGAGAGCTGAATGGTTCTGAGTTATAAAACGTTATAATAGGAGATATTATTATGAAATTTGATATAGCACGTACTGTTTTTTCAGCAACACCTTCCGAAGAAACGCTTTCGCTTTCAATTCGAAGGCAGGAAGCACGTACTGCCGGTAGAAACGGATGGCGAATTATTGAGGAGGAGTTCAACTGGCAGGCAACTGAAACCGCTATCATTGTTGTTGATATGTGGAATAAACACTGGTCATGGGGGGCAACTGAACGCGTCAACATTATGGCGCCGAGAATGAATATTGTGCTGCAACGTGCGAGACAACGCGGTGTCCAGATAATCCATGCACCTTCCGATACGATGGATTTCTATAAGGACCACCCCGCCCGTACTGCCATACTTGAAATTCCGAAGGCAGAACCTCCACAGGAACGTGAAATGCCAGATCCACCTCAGCCTGTAGACGCATCCGATGGTGGTTCAGACACAGGTGAAACAAACATGTATGGCGCATGGCACCGTCAGCATCCAGCAATTGAAATTGATGACGCTGATGCCATCAGTGATGATGGACAAGAAGTGTACAACCTACTCGCTCACAAAGGGATTCAGAACATTATTATTATGGGTGTGCATACCAATATGTGTGTGCTGGGACGTTCCTTTGCTATTAAGCAGATGGTTCGGTGGGGGTTTAACGTTGTATTAGTTCGCGACTTAACTGATGCAATGTATAATCCTTTCAAGCCTCCCTATGTGAGCCATGAAGAAGGAACACAGTTGGTCGTTCAGTATATTGAAAAATTCTGGTGTCCCTCAATTTTGAGTGGTGATTTAACTACCCCTGAACCAGAATAAGTGCCGTATCTTTACCAAATGCTGTAGCGTAAGGTCTTTGCGCGTTCCCACATTTTCTTCCTCAACATCGCGAGGCATAGAGACTTTGTCCTACATAGAGATGGCACAAAAAATGCCCGCGGTACTGAAAGCACAGCGGGCATTTTCTTAAATATAAATTCAATTATTTATTCACGATTATTTTTCAACGCGCCCCATGTCGTTGTCAACTTAGCTTTAGCATCTACAGCAGTGCCAGCTGACTTCACTGCTTCCAAAGCACTGAACATTGCGTTAAGGTCACCTTTACCTGTTTCCGCATTGCCAGCAAAGTTGAAATCAAGCGTCCCATCAGTAACTTCAATAGCTTCATACATCTTGATGTCAATTTCATTACGACCAGGGGTTACATAGAGCGGTTCAACAACTTCTTCTTCAATAATGATATCAAAGCCACGGTTGTTCGGAGACCAGTGTTCACCAACGAGATAGGTCACATCAAAAGAACCGTTGCCGGTTTTAAACTGATACTTCACAGTAGCAGGGAATGCTGCCCAACTCACAGCGTAAAAGAGTTCGACATCGTAGCCAGCCTCTTCCGCTTGTGCTTGTGCCGCTTCTGTCAATTCTTTGACTTCAGCAATGCGAGGTGCTGCTTCAATCCATCCACCCCAAGCTTGGTCAGTCTGTTGCGCACCGCGCCATACCCGTCCCTTAGAGTCGGTGAAGTCGTCAGTTTTACCACCCCATACACGATATTCATCTGCAGATAACAGACACGGCACCGCAAAAACCGCTAAAAAAACTGTTAACGTTAAAATACTCAGTAATTTCATACTTACCTCCATTATATTATAGCAAATTAACCTGACTTGGGTTTTCTGATTCAGTTAGCATTGCGGGGCACAGAGCCCCGCGCTACAAGTCAGATAATTCGGTGTTAGTCTTGTCGTTGCCCTTTAAGAGCACCCCAGGTTGTGGTTAATTTCTGTTTTGGATCAACAGATAATTGTGAAGGGACCACTTCTATCCCACTAAACATAGCGTTGAGATCACCTTTGCCAGTCTTAGCATTGCCAGCAAATACAAGACTCATCACTGTATCCTTAACCTCAATGCCTTCATACCGTTTGATGTCAATCTCATCTTTGCCGGGCGTTACATAAAGCGGTTCAACTACCTCTTCTTCAATGATTATATCATAGCCACGGTTGTTCGGAGACCAATGTTCACCGACAAGATAGGTCACATCAAAAAGACCTTTGCCTGTCTTCAAATCAACCTTAACAACATCAGGAAATGCAGCCCAACTCACAGCGTAGAAGAGTTCTTCGTCGTAGCCTTCTTCTTTTGCTAATTTCTTGGCATCAGCGGTAAGAGTTTGCACCTCTGCTACGCGCGGCAGTTTTTCAATCCAACCTCCCCAGTCCTGTTTTTCCAGCTGTCCACCGTGCCAGACACGACCGTCGGAATCGGTAAAATCAACATTCTTACCGCCCCAGACCCGTATCTCTTTTTTGGCGGGCATTCCATCAAGGACAAGTCCTGCTACAAATGCAGTACATAGGAATATAAAAAATAATTTTCGTTGCATTATTTCCTCCATAACAAAGATTTTCCATACAACATATCAGAATCCAGTCAAAGAGAAATGCTCTCTTTTCTGAATTAACGTTATTTACGAGAAAAATCATACAAAATTTTGTAAAAAAAGTCAATCATTTAAATTTTAATTTACAACAAAAGAGAAAAAAATAATTTCAATACGTGCCTCACTCTACTCTTTCTGTTACAATTAATCTTTGATTTGCATTAATATTATTCAAAGTTTGAACGATACCGCTGGGCCACTGAATAATAATTTTATCAACCTTGTTATAGTTTGCGAGTCCGAATTCTACCTCCGGACTGTTCTGTGATAGGTAACTACTGCCCGCAGCGACCTCACGAATTTGGAGGGTATCACCAGTAATAACTTTTACGCGCGCGCCAATCCCGTCCCGATTGCTCTTTACACCGATAGTACGGACATGGATCCAATTTTGCTTATTTCCACCATCATTGCGGAGTAGCCGTGGCTTTTCTCCACTGTTGACTATGAGAAGATCTAAATCCCCATCTGCATCGTAGTCTGCAGCAGCAACACCTCTACCTACACCTGGTGATTCAAATTGCCGGAGTCCTACCTGTTTAGATATGTCGGTGAAAGTGCCATCTCCGTTGTTGCGTAGCAAAACATCCGGCTGTCCGTGGGGTTCCCACGATGCAGGATCAATATGCCCTGCAGAAAAGAACAGATCAAGGTCTGTGTCATTATCCATATCAAAGAACACAGTTCCCCAGCATGTCTTCCCAAGTCCTGACTCAAAAACACCACTTTGCGCTGATACATCCGTGAAAGTACCGTCTCCATTATTTCTGTAGAGGACGTTGTTTTCATCCAGCCAATTTGTGACGAAAAGATCTAACGCACCGTCGTTGTCGTAATCTCCCCAGGCGATACCCATCCCGCTGCGAATGTCTCCTGTACGACTTCTTGCATCGGGTTGGTTCGTATTCATAAACGTCATTTCTCGATCGTTCCGATAGAGTATGTTTTGGTCCGTATCGTTAGCAAGATAAATGTCCAAGTCTCCATCAGCGTCATAGTCTGCCGCGGCAACACCAAGCGTTAAGTGGAATCCACCGTTGACCTTAGAGGCATCAGTGACATCAGCGAAGCCCCCATCCCCTTTGTTCAAATAGAGGATGTTTGCCTGTCCAAAAAAATCGTAAGGAAAGAACACCTCATCCCCCTGCGGAACTTTGGTATATTCAATATAATTGCCTACATAAAGCTCAAGGTAGCCATCGGCATCGTAATCACCCCACGCAATACCTGACCCAAAACCTGTATGTCCGATTCCTCCCGCACCAGATGTGAAACGTTTGAACGTTCCATCCCCTCTGTTCAAATAGAAAACATTTGCTTTATAGTTTGTAACATAAAGCTCAGCATCACCATCATTATCGTAATCAGCAAAGGCGCACCCCATTCCCCAACCTGTGTCACCAACACCTGCTATATCTGTCACATCCGTAAACGTGCCATTGCCATTATTTTTGTAAAGCACGTTTTTAGGAAGAGGTGTATCCGGTTCAGGTCTTACTGCAGTGCTGTTAACAATGTATAGATCAAGCGTACCATTATTATCATAGTCTCGCCATGCCGCGCCGGAACCAACCAGTGCCGGCACAACACGATGATCTATACCACCAGCATGTTTGAAGTGGATACCTGCCACCTCGGTCACATCAACAAACTGGATTTCGGCGGTGTATCCGTTACTTATGGGTATTATGCTTAAAAATGTTAAAATTATCAAAACAGACACGTTCTTGTTCAGCATCTAAATACCTTATTAATCAGGGTCATTTTCTGATTTGGTTTAGCGTATCATATTTCGGTTTTAATTCCAATTGTATTTTAGATGAGGATTTCTATGAAAAAAATCTGTTTCTTCTTGTCTACCACTCGCGTTAATGTTATTATAATCGCTAAAGAGTATTTATTAGGAGAACGCTTATGAAACTAACACAGGAACAGAAAGACGCTTACCGGACAAAGGGAGTCTTGGTGGTCAAAAATGCTTTGACAGATGAAGACACCCAACCGGTTATAGACGAAATTGAGGATTGGATTTCAGAACGCGCCAACGCCTTACATCAGGGAGGAAAGATTGAAAACCTTTACGAAGATGAACCTTTTGAGAGGCGATTCGGAAAACTCCTGGCACAGTCTGGCGAAATCGGAAGCGGGATGGACATTATGCACTATCGGGGCAAAGCCATCTTTGAGTTCATGAGAAACGACAACCTGCTTGATGTGATAGAAGGAATTGTCGGTCCCGAAATAACATGCAACCCGATTCAACATGTGCGAGCGAAACCACCAGTGATTGATGGAAACGCAAGTTGGGCGGGGGGCGTGCCGTGGCACCAAGATGCTGGCGTTATGATGGAGGAGGCAGAAGGTTCAAATGTCGTTACCTGTTGGCTTCCTTTAGGCGATAGCACAATAGAAATGGGATGCCTTGAAGCATTGCCCGGTATTACAGAAGATATCGGATACCTCACACACCAGAAAGAGGGTGGGACCATGATTGTGCCGGATCTAATGCCAGATACTGAACCGATGATGCTGGAATGCTATCGAGGCGACCTCATCTTATTGAGCCGTTTTACACCGCACCGTTCACAACCGAACAAATCAGACCGGTGCCGTTGGTCGTTGGACCTACGTTTTCAGACGACAGGACACCACACAGGTAGAACAGCACACCCCGATTTTGTTGTTCGTAGTCGTAAAAATCCTGAATCTGTACTGACAGATCACGGTGAGTGGTGTCATCTGTGGGTAGACGCATTTGAAAACCCACGCGGCGTTGCTAAACATCGATCTATATAGCCATAGGCAGATATTTGCACACCTTAACTCAATTTGTTGTATTAAATCTGTTTGCGTGATAAAATAAGTCACATAAGATTAAACAATGTAGAACAAGGAACGGAGAACATCAATAGTTCTCATTTCTATTAACACATAGGAGGTTAATTTTACGACTTGTGCCAGTTAGTTCTTTTTATGTAATATTGTATTTCACTATTTAATATTTTCTATAACTCAACCCATTCTTATGCTATCCTTTAGTAAATCAATATAAAAGGAACATAAGAATGGACTTACAGTATACCTTAGCAGAATATGGTGCGCAACTGAAAAATAAGACACGCACCCTTGAAAATGTTGCTTCTGTTTGCCAGAAAATCATGGCAACACTTTATGACCATTATTTCCCGGCTGCAGAGACACTGCGTCCGGGGCCCGTTAGTCCTTGTCCAGATAGTGACATTCTTACGATTGTGTGGCTGTTGGAACTCATAGGTAAAGACAGCGAACTGTCAGGATACAAACTGATTAGGGCACAACTCGGACATCTGTTCCGATTTTTACCGGAAAGGTCTCGCTTCAATAGACGCCGGCGCAACTTATGCAGCGCGAGCGAAAAACTGCGGTGTATCTTGATAAAGTTTTTACCGGATGACGAGGTTTTCATTGTAGATAGTTTTCCTATACCGCTCTGCGATTTCAAGCGTGCGTATGCTTCTACATCACCTCTAAAATACGCTGATGGCACTGGCACTTTGGCAACTTATGGAAAGTGTGCTACAAAGGGACTTGACACTTTCTTAGGATTTCGGGGAAGTGTGATAACTACTGCTTATGGGCTCCCTGTTGATTTTGCCATTGCCACTGCGGATACGGATGATAGAGAAGTGCTACCCTTGTTGTGTGAGCGTGGCACTTATCCGATTATCCTTGGAGACAAAGGGTATATTTGTGAAGCACTTGAAACTGATTTACGCCAAACTTACAATGTGTGTCTATTACCGACGCGGCGTAAAAATCAAAAAACACAATATCCAGAACCATTTCAGAAGTTGCATAGTCAAAAAAGGCGGCGCATAGAAACGACTATCAGTCAACTGACAGACCAGTTCAATGTTTCACGGATACGCGCCAAGGCACATTGGGGGTTTCGGACACGCTTGAGCAACAAGTTTGCTGGTTTTACACTCGGCGTTTTTTTGAACCAATGTTTAGGACGCTCGCTAACGGCACTCAAAGACGTTGTTTACGCATAATAAGACAAAATAGTATTAGATACTTTACAAAAAGTTAACTGGCACAAGTCGTAATATATGTTATTAATTTAAATTAAACATGTCTCATAATGAAAACATGCGTGCATTAATTGTGAGAAATTAAAAGTGTAGAGATTTATGGTTCAACTCACTCTGATGTGTGTTGATAACCAAGATACTCTATGATTACTATTTACTACATAGGAGAAATAAAAATGCGTTTAGATCTGATAAATATGTTTTATGTCGGCATTGCCGTTTTCGTAATGATGGGAGCAGGCGTGATGTTTGCTCAAGCCGACCTAAGCGATCCAACGCTCTCTGTCTATTATAGTTTTGACGGAGATGGTGAGACTGTAAAGGATGGATCTACCAACGGCAACGACGGTAAGATTGTCGGGAATGTCATGCGAGAAGACGGTGTTTTTGGTAATGCTATAGCCTTAGAAACCAACACCTGGGTAGATATGAATGGGCCGGAATTTAAGAATTTACCCGTTGATGGGTTTACAATTGCGGTCTGGGTCAACCATACCGGTTCCACAGATCCGCAGACACTACTTGATGCGATCGGCACAGACCATGGAAGCGGTCTTTTCCACATGGAAATTCGCACCGGAGGTTTTAGATTTTTCCATCGAGATGGCACCAATACAACTGTTTTCAACATCAACCCAGGTCCGGTTATTAAAGCGAATAAATGGGTACATTTTGCTGGAACTTATGACAGCGAAAGTGGTGACGCGAAAACCTATATTAATGGTGAGGAGACCCACTCCGCAAGTGGTTCCGGTAAACTCGCGACCAATTGGGGTGTTTCAGCAGGGATTGGTCACCATAAGGATGGACGCTGGTTTGAAGGGCTTCTGGATGATTATTATATATATAACCGTGCTTTGCCAGCAGATGAAATTAAGCAGGTGATGGATGGCGTAATAACAGCCGTGGAACCGGCAGACAAACTCACTACAACTTGGGGGAGCATAAAATCACATCGCTAAGTAATAGTGTGTTTATTACCGGCTTGAATTCGGTGTTTTGCTGGATTCAAGCCACCGTGATTATCTTATATAAGGAGGTTATAAATGCGTTTTGATATGATAAAATGGTTTCACATCTATTTTGCAGTTTTAATTATAATTATTGGAGCATGTGTGCTCTCAGTCCAAGCAGATCTTAAAGATCCGGCGTTATCTGTTTATTATAGTTTTGACAAAGAGAACGAGACCGTTGAAGATGGTTCACTTAATGGTAACGATGGAAAAGTTGTTGGGAACGCTAAATGGGAGAAAGGTGTTATCGGTAAAGCGATTGCGTTAGAGGCTAATGTCTGGATTGATATGAACGGTCCAGAATTTAAGAACCCACCAATTGATGGAATCACACTTGCGCTGTGGGTTAACCATACTGGTTCAGGAGATCCACAAACGCTGCTTGATGCGCTCGGCACTGAAATTGCAGGTGGACTTTATCATGCTGAAATTCGTCCGGGCGGCTTTAGATGGTTTCATAGAGATGGAACGGACACACAAGTTTTCAATATCAACCCGGGCCCAGTGATTGAAGCGAATAAGTGGGTTCATTTTGCCGGAACGTATGATAGTGATAGCAGTGATATAAAAACCTATATTAATGGTGAAGAAACTCATGCAGCCAAGGGGAGCGGCAGAAAGCTTGAGGAAGAATGGGGAATCTCTGCTGGAATCGGTCACCATAAGAACGGCCGTTGGTTTGCTGGACTGATGGATGAGTATTATCTGTTTGGGCGTGCTTTGTCGGCAGCTGAAATTAAACAGGTTATGGATGGTGAATTTCTTGCTGTGGAACCGGAAGACAAACTCGCGACAACTTGGGGCAGCATAAAATCACGCCTATAAGTATAATTAGCAGTTTGGTTGTTGGCTTGAGTTCAGTTTATTGCTGAACTCAAGCCTTTTTATTTTTTGTTAGTTCGTAGGTTGGATAGAATTTGCGAAACCCATGCGTCAATTTAAGAACTCCACCTTTGTAGGAGGGAACTCCGGGGAATGCCTAAATGGCATTCATACCGTTGATTTGGATTCCCGACTGTAAAAAACGTTTCGCGATTCGGAGATCGCTCCTACAGAGGAAACGTTTCGCGATTCGGAGATCGCTCCTACAGAGGAAACGTTTCGCGATTCGGAGATCGCTCCTACAATGGAACATTAGGGCTTTACCAGTTAGGATCGTAATCCCAATTGACGCGCTGTATGCCAAAACGGGTGCCGTCAATTTCAGTTTGGTGGCAGACGAGACATCTGTGAAAATCGTTTACACCGTGTAATTCATGCGCTGTTACGATTTCCGGTGTGTTATGTTCGTGGCAGGTGATGCACGTGTAGCTGCGATACGGAGAATCAGCATAAAGCGCGAGTTGGTCTACCTTTTTTTTTACATTATAGCTGCGTCGATTTTCTTTATCTTCAATTGTCCAAACGGCGCCCATTTCCTTGATAGAGACTTCTGCAGTTTGCGTTACTTTTATATCGTGCTGTAAAAACCACCAATGTATATCATCTGGAACAGTTTCAGACGTATCCAGTTCTTGCAGTGTTGTCGTATCCAGTTGTAGTGTTGTCGTATCAAGATGGAAGAGAAGAGGTTCAGATGTGTGGCATTTAGCACAAGGCACATCGTGAACACCGGTAAGCGGGAAAAACTCATCGTGGTCAAGTTTGGCTTGCCCATGAAACACAATGCTAACCAACAGAATTGGTGCAAGAATGAGATGACACTTCAGCAGCGTCTGACGCACTTTCCGAGCAGTGAGACTAACAGCAATTCCTGTACCTAAATTTGACAATGCAAGTAAAAAGGTCAGCCATGAATGCCAAACAAGTGGTTGGAATGCAGAGTGGAACAACACAAGACACAACCCTAAAGATGCCAGCCTTTGATGGTATTTTAACCATACTTGTCGATTTCCCCAGCGAATCCAACGACTTCGGAGAAGATAGAGACTCGCAATCAGGATTGCTATAGCACCGATGATGCTAATTGTGTGTCGTGCTTCACCATAACTACCTGCTTGCCAGATGCAAAGAAAGGATATTACAGCAGCACCGATGATGCCGTGCCCGATTTGGATAAAGACTTTCATGAGGTTAGTTTAGCACGCGCATAAGGCTTGGGCAAGTGAAAAGTTATCAATTAGGGCATTTATGGTAAACTTATAGGTCTGGTCGCGAGCTGGAGTTCACTGCTAATGGGCAGAGATTTTAGAATAGTAATCATTGCAAATTGAATGGACAAGGTAGAAAGGGTGTGTTATAATAATCAAAAGTGAAGGTTATGTCTAAAGGAGATGGAAAGATGAACCTGAAAGCCGCCTTTATATTGCTGTTTCTCTTTACAACGGTAACGCTTATTGGGTGTTATACAAAACTCGGTTATTATGAACCAGCAAATCTCAAGAAGAAACAAGAAAAACGGGTAGAAAAAGGCAAGAAAGAGATAGAACAAGTTTTCGATGTTGAAACTGAAGGTTACTACGGTCGTCGCAAGCCCGGTTATAGCTCTTCCTATTCGGACGCGTATGATTCATATTGGGTGCCTTACGCAACGTATCCGTCGTATGCATATTATCCACCAATGTATTATTCCCCACACCCATGGTATTACGGATATGGGTATTATGGATATCACGCTCCCTATTATCGGTATTATAGAGGTTATTATCCGTCCAGAGGTTCTTATGGAAGGTATTACGGCAGTTCATATTATCCTACTTCCCGTAGCACCTACAAAAGAGGATACCGATCTGAGAACCGTCGGTCTCGGGCTTCACGTAGTGTTACTTCCTCTAATCCGAGATCTGAACGTCCTCAACGGACCCCGAGGAACAGAAATGAGAATTAACATAATAAACGGTTGATTGAAAAACAAGTAATATGGAGAAAATAAAGGAGAAAACAAAATGAGACGAACAATTTTTGGGGTTTTTATCTGTCTATTTGTTACTGGTTTGTTTACAGTGGTGTGTCCAGCACAAGTGGAGGAACTGGCAATTGGTAACACATTTGGTGTAGGTGCTCGGTCAATGGGTATGGGCGGTGCTTCTCTGGGACTCGCTGATGATTTCACATCACTATATTGGAATCCTGCGGGACTGGCACAAATTCAGAAGTTTGAATTCTTTACAAGTTTTTCGCATAACACAGCAAACACTGATAGTTTTTTTTCAAGCGATGAAGTCACTGAGACAAGTCGTTCGCGGATGCGTCCGAATTCAATTGGTTTTGTTTATCCGCTCTACACGCAACAGGGTGGACTTGCGATAGCATTCGGTTATAACCGTCCTCAAAACTTTGATTTCCAGACAGCGGTTCAAGGAGTTGACCCAAGTTCAGGTAACCTATATAGTGGTCTTGTTGTTGATGAGACTAATATAAACTCTGGAGGTATCGGGATTTGGAGTTTTGGTGGAAGTGTGTATGTTACTAAGAATTTCCTAATTGGAGGTTCGGTTGACTTCTGGAATGGAAGTAGCAGTAATCAATTGGACGTGACGGCTACCGACGCGTTGAACGTTGATAGCGATTTATCTCGTTTTAGATTTGACGATGAAATTGATCGGGAATATTCAGGTGTGGGCGGTAGAGTTGGAATTTTAGCCAATTTTACAGATGCGATCAGTCTCGGTGTAACATTGGTTGCCCCGACAGAATTGGCAGTTGAAGAACTTTGGCGTCAATATACTGTTGCATTTTACGATGATGGCGAAGAAGCGTCTGATCCTACAAACGGTGCCCAGGCGTTTGATATTGAGAGGCCGTTTGAGATTGGAACAGGAATTGCTGTTAAACTGTTGGATAAACAGTTGATTTTGGCGGGTGATGTTCAATTGACAGATTGGCGGCAAACGCGGTACGATCCGGCACCAGCAGAAGACATTTCAAAGAATCACTTTGAGGAATTTTATACAACAACTCTACAGGCAAGGTTAGGTGCCGAATTCCGTATACCTACCATTGATACACATCTACGTGTTGGCTATTTCCGCGATACAATTCCGTTTACAGATACCGAGATTGAAAATGAACGGGATTTCTTAACATTCGGTGTAGGAAAGATTTTTGAGGATGCCCTAAAATTTGACCTCGCGTATATGTGGGGTAATTGGCAGCAGCACAGAAATGATTTGACCACAAAGCGCAATACACATCGAGTTTTCGTTTCAGGGGCATATCGATTTTAGTTTGTGCGTTTTGTTTATAGTGAATTCCAAGTAGGCACGGTTTTAAACCACGTCTACCAAATAGAAAAGGTCGGAGTTTCAGTTTCAACTCCGACCTAAATTTTTATAATTGTGCATCTGCTTAATGGTGTCACTTATCAAACAAGTTGGATATAAGCCATCTGTGCACCATCGCCGCGTCTTAATTCACCTCGTATGATGCGGGTATAACCACCATTGCGATCCTGATAACGGGGTGCTATATCTTCAAAAAGTTTCTGAAGTATAGCATGCTTTTGTATGGCACCCGATTCTGCCCTGCGAGGGGTGTGATGCAGGTTAGCCCCGTATAAGAGCCGCGCAGCACGTCGACGTGCATGTAAAGTATCTTGCTTTGCGAGCGTAATGAGTTTTTCCGCGACGCGTCGGAGTTCCTTGCATTTGTGCAAGGTTGTCCGAATTTGTTCATGTTCAAACAACGCAGTGGCTTGATTGCGGAAAAGTGCATTTCGGTGGCTTGTGGTCCGCCCTAATTTTCTGCCACGTTTTCTATGACGCATTATTCTGATTCCTCCTCGTCCGTGTCAGTATGTTCGTCTTCATCCAATTCCATCCCAAGGGACAACCCCATGTTGGCAAGCTGGTCTTTGATTTCATTGAGAGAAGTTCTACCGAAATTTTTGTATTCCAACATCTCTTTTTCACTTTTGACGACAAGTTCACGGATAGTTTTGATATTTGCGGTTTCAAGGCAGTTGCCAGCCCGTACTGAAAGTTCCAGATCAGCAACAGGTTTAGAAAGGTACCTGTTTCTTAAGATTTTGGCTTCATCAATTTCGGGTTCAGGTTCAACGTAGGATTCATCGAATTCAGTAAAGATATCGAGTTGGCTACGTAAAATGTCTGCTGCCTGCGTAATTGCTTGCTTCGGTGTGATACTTCCATCGGTCCATATTTCCAGATTGAGTTGATCAAAATTGGTCACATCCTCAACCCGAGTTTCACTTACCGAGAAGTTAACTTTTTCGACAGGTGAGAATTTGGCATCAACCGGAATCCATCCAATGGGTTGTTTTGAATCCCTATGCTCTTCTGCGAGTGAGTAACCGCGTCCTGTTTGCACCTGAATTTCCATATCAACCCCCTGACACGCATCAAGTGTTGCGATGTGTTGGTCAGGGTTAATAATTTCTACGAGTGAATTAGGGCGAATATCCGCTGCTGTGAGTTCCCCTGAACCACTCGCTTTGAGTTCCAGTACCATGGGGTCGTCTTGTAGAAGTCGAAACCGAATTGCCTTAAGGTTAAGAATTATTTGTACTACATCTTCAACAATTCCTGGAATAGTTGAATATTCATGCTTGACCTGATCGATTTGAATGGAAGTTATGGCGGCTCCTTTAATCGAGGAGAGAAGTACTCGGCGAAGCGAGTTGCCCAGCGTAGTCCCGAATCCTCGCTCAAGCGGTTCTGCGGTATACTTCGCATAATTAGGTTGTAAGGTTTCGGTATCCGCTACCAGACGTTCGGGCATTGTTAAACGCAATCTATCCATCGATTTCCTCCTATTGGCTTAAGTTGTTCTATAAACAGAGTCAAACAACTTGCTCCAGAAACAATTTTCACCACGGGTATTGTGCGTGGGAATGAAGTGGTTTTGCGGAACAGTGGTTTTTTGTGTTATGTCTCGTAATAACTACCTTTTATCGCCGACATGTCCGAAATACGTAATCATTTCTCCGAGTCATATAAAACAGCATAGAGTCCATGACAGCGGAGTTGTGAAAACAACTTGGATTGTCTCTTGGAGTTATGCAAAAGTAAGGTGGATTCAAGTATTTTATATTGCTTAAACTATAGCGAACCGCGTACTTACTGATTTATCCAATTTAATCAAATCAATCAGAAGTATTGTATAATATCTGATTGGTAAATGGATCAAATTTGGATTCACACTCAAGAGGCAAGTGGTTAGGTGTTACTTAGAGTACAATTCAATAATTAGTTGTGTGTTCAACTCAGCTGCAATATGCTCCACAATTGGGGCACCTTGTACTCGTCCTTCAGGTTTATCAGCATCAATTTCGAGCCATTCTGGTGCGCCCCGTTGTTTTGAAAATTCTAACGCCTCTTGAATCGTAATTTTTTCGCGGCTCTTTTCGCGAGGAGTGATAACATCTCCTACTTCAACAAGATAAGAAGGTATATTGACGCGCTTCCCATTGACAGTGAAGTGGTTGTGTTTCACCAGTTGCCGGGCTTGTTTGCGTGATGTAGCAAATCCCAATCGATAAACAACATTGTCTAAGCGGCGTTCAAGGAGAGCGATTAAATTCTCGCCAGTGATACCCGTTTGGCGTGCCGCTTTGAAGTAATAGTTGCGAAACTGCTTCTCAAAAATACCGTAGATTCGCTTTGCTTTTTGTTTTGTGCGTAGTTGCCGTCGAAAGTCCCCACGCGCCCGTGTAGGTGGTTTTTGCCCATGGTCACCAGGTGGATAACTTCGTCGTTCAAAGGAGCACTTTGGGCCGAGGCACCTACGTCCTTTTAGGAAAAGTTTTTCACCCTCTCGACGACATAACTTACAGACAGAATCTAAATATCTACTCATGTGTCTCCTTGGTTTACACCCGTCGTCTTTTCGGTGGACGACACCCGTTGTGTGGAATAGGTGTCATGTCCTTCATCAAAGTAATTTCTAAGCCTGCGGCGGCAAGAGCGCGAATAGACGATTCCCGCCCTGATCCGGGACCTTTGACTCTCACTTCAACGCGTTTGACACCATGTTCCATGGCTTTTCTGGCACATGCTTCGGCTGTCTGCTGTGCGGCAAAGGGTGTTGACTTGCGCGAACCGGGGAACGTCATTCCTGCGCTCGCCCAAGCAACCGTGTTGCCGTTGGGGTCAGTGATAGTCACAATTGTATTATTGAACGTAGCCTGGATGTGGGCAATGCCCTCCGGCACATTTTTTCGTTCCCGTCTTCGTGAACGCAAATTGTTTCTCCTTTACAAATATATTTTGTATTGAATTTTGAGCGATTACCGTGAAAACACTTTAGATATAACATAGGAAATCACGAAACAATGTTTACCCAAAATTCAAAATAACAGTAAGTCCGCAGCGGTTGTTTTTCTGCGAAGAAATGATACCGTTGCGGAATGCTGTATAAATCAACCGGCTTTGCGTGCTGTCTCTTTGAGTTTTCTACCAACAGAAATCGTACGGGCTTTCCCCTTTCGTGTGCGTGCATTCGTATTTGTGCGTTGTCCTCGCACAGGTAACTGCCGTCGGTGACGCAGTCCACGATAACTGTTAATATCCATAAGGCGCTTAATGTTTTGGTCAACCTCGCGGCGCAAGTCACCTTCAACTTTATATTCTTCAGTGATTTTATCTCGGAGTTGACTAACTTCGTTTTCAGCTAAAGCATCAACCTTTTTGGCGGGGTCAATGTTAAGGTCGGTAACGATCTGCGATGCAGTGTGGCGACCAATACCGTAAATAGCTGTCAACGCAATATCAATCCGTTTAGTCCGAGGAAGATCTACTCCTGCTATGCGTGCCATGGGTTTCTCCTTTAATTTGGACGAGATTATCCCTGCCGTTGCTTGTGCTTCGGATTTGAAGAACAAATGACGCGGACAATCCCTTTTCTTTTAATAATTTTGCAACGATTACACATTTTTTTGACAGATGGTCGGACTTTCATAGTTTTCCCTTCACTTTATTTGCCGTAGGAGCACTTTACAAGCAAATTCCTTTCATACAGCATAATGTCTGCGGTATAGCGTTGTTATCTTCTTGAGCGTCCTTTCAAACGTCTATCTTTTAAAAATCCATCATAATGACGCATCGTTAAGTAAGATTCAATTTGGGAAACGGTATCCAATACAACACCTACAACAATCAAAACGGACGCACCTTCAACCATGCCACCAACGCCGAGCCAGCTGGTGATAGAAATAGGAATTACGGCAATGGCAGCGAGGAACAGAGCGCCGGGGAGCGTAATACGGGTTAACGTGGTGTTGATATAATCTGCTGTCTGTTTTCCAGGACGAAGTCCGGGGATAAAACCTCCGTATTTCTGCAAGTCCTCTGCCATTTGAACGGGGTTAACTTGGACTGCTGTGTAGAAATAGGTGAATCCAATGATTAACAATGCATAAATGGAAAGGTAGAAAAAGGTCGGATTTCCCGGATCCATCAACATAGCCAAAGTGCTGACAAATGTCCAGTCTTGTGGCAACATGCCAATAAGTACTCCTGGGAACGTCATCAACGTGATAGCGAAGATAATCGGAATCATTCCTGCGGTGTTGACACGTAGCGGTAGGTGCATTGCGCGTCCACCGAACACTTTTCCGCCTCGTATCTGTCGTCCGTATTGTACTGGAATCTTACGTACAGAGAGATGGATAAAGATTGTGCCTGCCACAGCCACTACAATCAGTGTGAGTAACATCGCGAGTTGAGCAAGCCCAAAATTCGTATTTTGAAATAGATTTCTGGAGACAGTCGCTACGCCATTTGGAAATCCTGCCATAATACCGACAGTAATAATTATTGAAATTCCTTGCCCAATACCACGTTCGGTAATTTGTTCACCGAGCCACATGACAAAAGCGGTACCTGCTGTCAACGTTAGGACCGCCAAGGCGTGCCACCAGATGGTCGGATTGTCAACTATGGTTCCTGCCTCTTGCCCGACGAGTTGCCCCGGATTTCTCAACAGAATTGTAATCATTACGCCTTGGACAATACTGAGAAGAACGGTGCCGTAGCGGGTGTATTGGGTAATTTTCTTGCGTCCATCTGGTTCTTTAGAGAGTTTTTCAAGGGACGGAACAATGACAGCAAGCAGCTGCATAATAATTGACGCGCTAATATAGGGTTGAATGCCGAGAGCGAAAATTGTCATCTGGCTGAATGCGCCACCAGAAAATATGTTAATCAACGCCAGGACGTTTCCCGTCCCCTCATTCGTTTCCATGAGTTGCTTGAAAAAAGCTTCAAGTGCACCATCATTAATACCAGGTAGCGTAATGTGTGCGCCAAGTCGGTAAACAATCAGAAGGAGTACAGTAAAAATGATGCGCTTGCGTAATTCAGGGATTTTAAAAGCGTTTTGAATTGGCTTAATCACTTAAATCACCTCAGCTGTGCCGCCTTTAGCTTCAATTTTTTCAATGGCTGATTTTGAGAAGCGATGTGCGCGTACATTCAACCGTTTGTCAAGTTCACCGTCGCCGAGTATTTTAATGAGGGCGTTTTTTCGTTTGATGATGCCGATTTCGCGCAGACGTTCAGGATTCACTTCCACCTCATCCTCAAATAGGTTAAGAGTTTTAATGTTAACGACATCGTACGCTAAACGTTTGTGTGCGATTCTTCGGGGACCGCGCTTTGGGACGCGTCTCACCAATGGCATCTGTCCGCCTTCAAACCAAGCGGGAATTGAACTGCCAGAACGCGATTTTTGCCCTTTATGCCCGCGACCACAGGTGCCGCCATACCCCGATCCACGACCACGACCAACGCGTTTTCGGTTGCGATTTGACCCAGGTGCAGGTTTGAGTTCGTTAAGTTTCATTGAATGTTTCGTTCCTTAGATATGACTGAGTAGACTCAGTTGTTAGATTTTGTAGGACGTTTATGTAGGATTTCTTCGACCGTTTTACCTCGAATTCGTGCGACTTCATTGACATCCTTGAGACTTCTCAAGCCGATCATCGTAGCCTCAGCGATATTTTTGACATTTCTTGAAGACAGACATTTTGTAAGGGCATCTCGGACACCTGCATATTCCAAAATTGCGCGCGTAGCATGCCCCGCAATGATACCGGTACCGGGTCTTGCTGGTTTAAGCAAAACTTTAGCGGATTTGAATTCACAGATGATTTCATGAGGGAGCGTTCCATCAGACAAGGGAACACGAATCAGATTTTTGCGAGCATCGGCAAAGCTTTTTCGAAGCGCGCCGGCAATTTCGCTTGCGCTTCCAAAACCGATTCCGACGATGCCGTCTTTATTACCGACAACAGAGAGAGTATTAAAACTCGGTGTTCTTCTCCCTTTACCAACACGCATCACTCTATTTATGTCAATAGGGCGCTCTTCAAATTCGAAATCATCAGGATTTATTTTTTCTATTAGCAAAAAAGTCTCCTTTCAGGCGAAATTGGGCAGTTAAAACTTAAGCCCTTCTTCCCTTGCAGCTTCAGCGAGGGCTTTGACTCGACCATGATATAAATAACCGCTTCGGTCAAAAATGACTCCCTCTATTTGATGTTCTTTTGCCTTTTGTGCGATGAGTTGGCCAACGCTTTGAGCAACTTTTATCTTTCCCTCCTCACTGTTATTTCCCTTTACTTCAGGGGATAAACTGGAGGCATGAGCAAGCGTTTTACCGTTCTCATCATCAATTATTTGGGCGTAAATATGTTTTAAACTTCTATTTACAGAGAGCCGGGGGCGTTGACTTGTGCCGCTGATCTTACGCCGAACTCTTTTCTTTCTTCGGAGATGGCTCATCTGTTTGCTCTTCATCTTTTCCAACGGATTTCCTCCCGCAGCAAAACTCTAAATTATACTTGATAACGCACACTTTACTAAACTTTAGACAAGTTATGATTGGATAGGTATCCATGTCGGGTTCGCTACGCTTTACCCTATATGTGCAATTTAGTGTCTGATTTTCTTGTAGGATATATCCTTAAATTGACAGTTACGAGTTTCGTTATACTCTACCCGACCTACAAGCTAATAATTATCCAGCAACCTTTCCTTCTTTATCACGGACACGCTCGCCATCGTATCGGATTCCTTTAGAGGGCTTATAAGTTTCGGGTTTCTTAATTTGACGAATAGAGGCAGCGACTTGTCCGACGACTTGCTTATCAATTCCACTCACAACAATAGGAATATGTGCCTGTCCATCAATATTCTCCGGAGGTTCAACAGTCAATGTGATTCCTTCGGGAGGGGTGAAGATTACAGAGTGTGAGTATCCAACATCAAGGGTTAAAACATTCTGACGATTGACCTCGGCACGGTATCCTGTCCCGACAACGCGCAATTTCTTTTCAAAGCCTTCCGAAACCCCTGTCACCATATTTGCGATGAGGCTGCGTGCTAAACCGTGTAGTGCTTTGTGTTGTTTCTCATCGTTTGCGCGTGTGACCGTAATAACGTTTTCTTCAATATTCGCATCAATTCCTTGTGGAATAATCCAATTCAATGTGCCTTTGGGGCCCTCTACCTGGACCTCGCTGTCGTTGAAAGCAACTTTGACCGCACTCGGAATCGGAATTGGAATTTGTCCAATGCGTGACATTCTATTTCTCCAATTTACATTTTGAACTTGCAGGTATGCTGTTAAGCATTTAGCACATAATTACCAAACATAACAGAGGATTTCGCCCCCGATTTTGGAGCGTCGGCACTCAATTGAGGTTTTGACTCCTTGCGATGTAGATAGAATAGCAACCCCTAAGTCGCCAAAAACTCGTGGCAACTTATCTGATTTTGCGTAAACGCGTCTTCCAGGTTTGCTGATTCGTTTCAGATTGGTAATAGCTTTTTCTTTATTATGTGCGCCGTATTTTAGATAGATGCGTATAATCCCTTGTTTCCCGTCCTCAATTAGACGGTAGTTTCGGACGAAACCCTCATCAGACAAAATACGGGCAATCTCCAATTTAACCTTGGACGCTGACATCTCAACGCGCTCGTGCCCAGCCATATTAGCATTACGTATTCGCGTCAACATATCTGCGATCGGGTCAGTCATTGACATCAAAAATCTCCTTTTACCAACTTGCCTTTCTCACGCCAGGGATTTTCCCCGCTCGCGCAAACAGGCGAAAGCAGATACGACATAATTCAAATTTACGCAGATACCCTCGTGCCCGTCCACAATTTTTACAACGACTATATTTCCGGGTCCGAAAACGAGGGGTTTTTTGATTTCTGGCAATCCATGATTTACTCGCCAACTTCAGTTCTCCTTTGATCGTAACTTACTCGTGTTACTCGCGAAAAGGCATGCCCAATTCACGTAATAACGCTCGTGCTTCTTCATCAGTCGAGGCGGTTGTTACAACCGTCACATTCATACCGCGGATACCTTCTACGTTGTCATAGTCAATTTCCGGGAAGATGAGTTGCTCTGTTAAGCCCAATGAATAATTTCCACGACCATCAAAAGCGTCGGGGGAAACACCTCGGAAATCCCGTATTTGAGGTAAAACAACATTAACCAAGCGGTTCAGGAATTCATACATCCGATTCTGCCGAAGTGTGACCTTACACCCGATTGCGTCCCCGGAGGAGCGTGACATCTTTGACGGGCCTCTGATTTTAAAGGCAGATATGGATTTCCTTGCTCGGGTGATAATTGCGCGTTGGCCGGCAATAAGCGTCAACTCTTCAACTGCGTCTTCCAACGTCTTTGGATTTTCTTTCGCTTCGCCGACTCCGATATTTAGCGCAATTTTCTCCAATTTCGGAATTTGCATTACATTTTTGTAATTAAATTCCTTTTGTAATGCAGGAACAACTTCTGTTTGATAAAATGTTTTAAATTGGCTCATCAGCCTTGTATCCTATAGAATGATGGTTGTGTAGTTGATATTAAACAAAGACCTCAAAAAAGTCGCGAATTGATATTTCAAGTTGCGAAATGAATCTACCCATCAACTTTTTTCAAGTTAGAGATGTGGATAGTGCCTTCACGTTCGACGACACCACCCTGCCCTGTTTGATTAGGACGCAAGTGTCGTTTGACAAAATGAATGCCTTCAACAACAGCTCTATTTTTCTTTGGAAATACTTGCAACACAACTCCCTGCTTGCCTCGGTCTTGACCACTCAAGACCGTAACTAAATCATCTTTTTTAATATGCAGCTTCTTCTTATACATAATTCCTCCTAAATCACTTCCGGAGCAAGGGAAACAATTCGCGTGAACGATTTTTCGCGTAGTTCGCGAGCAACCGGTCCAAAGATTCGTGTTCCACGTGGCTCATTTTCCGCTGTAATAAGAACAGCTGCATTTTGATCGAACTTAATATAAGAACCGTCTGAACGGCGATATTCTTTGGCAGTCCGGACAACAACAGCACGAACCACTTCACCTGCTCTGACCTGTGTATTTGGGACTGCCTCTTTAATACTTGCCACAATTATATCGCCGACCCGTGCATAACGGCGCCGGGTACCCCCAAGCACACTAATGCACATTAGATTTCTGGCACCAGTATTATCGGCACAGGTTAATCGAGTATAATTTTGAACCATTGCCGTACCTTCCTTCCAAATTAATCAGCTGTCTGTGCTGCTGATATTACAGATTGTATCCGCCATCGTTTGCGTTTACTAAGTGGGCGGCTTTCAATCACCTGCACAACGTCCCCGACTTTACAATCATTCTGTTCGTCATGTGCCAAAATCTTTTTTGTCGTACGCACAACTTTTTTGTAAAGCGGATGTTGATAACTCCGAACTATTGCCACACTCACAGTTTTTTCCATGCGATCACTTACGACCGTGCCAGTTCGAATTTTTCGGTGTCTTCGTTTTTCCACGTTTAATTTGTCCTTTTTCAATCTTCTATTGCTGTGTCTATCAAAATTTTGCGGGTTGACATTCGCGATTCGGAGATCGCTCCTACAGAAATCTTGTGTATTGTAAGAGGGGACTCTGATTCCCGACTATTATTGATACCTATAAATTTAGAATGGACACTCCACTATTCTTCGGTTTCTAATTCACGAGTACGTAGAACAGTTTTCACACGTGCGATGTCCTTCCGAATTTTTGCGGGGAGGCTTGTGTCTTCCAGCTGCCCTAAGATACCCCGAGCTCTTTGGTTAAAAAGATTCTCTTTAAGAGATTCTAATTCGTTTTGCAATTCTTCTGTTGACATGGTTTTTAACTCATGAGCCTTCATACATTACACCTCATCCCGCGCGACAAATTTCGTTTTAATAGGAAATTTGTGAGCAGCACGTTCCATTGCCCCTTTAGCAACTTCACGGGAAACCCCACTTAATTCATAGATGATCCGCCCAGGCTTAACAACGGCGACCCAAAATTCTGGAGCACCTTTTCCGCCTCCCATCCGCGTTTCAGCAGGTTTTTTACTTACGGGTTTATGGGGAAAGATCTTAATCCATATTTTCCCACCGCGACGTACGTGTCGTGTAATGGCAACGCGCCCAGACTCAATTTGGTTGCTTGTTATCCAGCCGGCTTCCATTGCTTGTAACCCGTATTCGCCGAAGCTAATCTGTGAACCGCTGCGTGGTTTTCCTCGGCGTTTTCCGCGATGAACCTTCCGGTGCATCACGCGTTTCGGCATTAACATATAAAATACTCCTTAAATCAGTTTATGAAACACACGAGCGAGGCTTTTTAATCGGTTATTTATTACCTTGCTCACTCTTATTTCTTTGTTGTCTGCGTCTGTTTCGCCCTTGGTCTCGTTGCCTGCGTGGCGTGCCACGATTACCAGTTTGTCGAGAATCAGCACGTGAGCCCCTTGCGCTGCTGCGTCTCGCGCTCTGTTGTCGGCGGCTCACTGATTCGCCACTTAATGCCTCTGGTACACCGAGGATTTCACCTTTGAATATCCACGTTTTGACACCAATTTTTCCGTAAGTTGTATTTGCTTCAGTAAATCCGTAATCAACATTAGCTCTGAGGGTATGTAACGGCACTCGTCCTTCAAGGCTGGATTCGGAACGAGCTATCTCTTTTCCATCGAGTCTGCCACTAACCATAATTTTAACGCCTTGCGCGCCAGCTTGCATTGAATCAGCAATTTTGCGTCTCATTGCCTGTTTAAAACTGATACGGCGTTCAATTTGAGTTGCGACTGCTTCAGCGAGAAGTTGCGCATCAAGGTCTGGTGCTTTTATTTCTTCAACGTCAATTTTGACTGGTCGCCCGATGAGTTTTTCGAGTTCCGTTTTTAATTTTTCTGCATCTACGCCTCGGCGTCCAATCACAATACCGGGTCTGGCAGTATGTATATTAATGGTGCATTTTTCAGCAACGCGTTCAACTTCAATTCGAGAGATTCCAGCACGCGCCAACTGGTCTTTAATGTGTTGCTGAATCTGAAAATCTTCATGCAACCATTTTGCATAATCGCGCTCACTATACCATTTTGAATCCCACGTCTCAATTATCCCTAAGCGTAACCCACGCGGGTGAGTTTTTTGTCCCACATAAACCTCCTGGTGGACACTGCCCCATATATAATTTCGGAGGGCATGTAGTGGCATTGATTACTCGCCATCATTTTCACTCTCCTCATCCACGACAACAGTGATATGGCTCTGGCGTTTGAAAATTCGGTTTGCCATACCTCGTGCGCGGGGGCGTATCCATTTTCGTGTAATTCCTTCATCAACACGAATCTCTTTAACGTATAAATTTTCGATTGCCACTGCAGGGTCTTGGTATTGGACATTTGCTGCAGCGGATTGAATCAGCTTATAAATTACAGGTGCTGCCGCTTTATGTGTAAAGAGCAGTTGATTCAGCGCATCATCAACATATTGATTCCTAACTAAGTCGGCAACAAGCCGCGCTTTTCGCGGTGCTACCGAAACGTTCCGAATCTTTGCCCTTCCTTCCATTTTTTTTCTCCTAACAAAACTGTAAGCACAAATCTGTGTACAATGCCTTGCTTATATTTCCTAATAACGTATCAATCCGATAAGTGTATCTATAATAGATTTAGAATTATTTGAATATCCTGCATCAACGAGGTTAGGAAACCTCGTCTACTGGGCAAATATGTCAACCTATTTTCATAATTCGCCGTAATACAGAAACGTTCAACTTATAATATGAACCACAATATAAAATTATCTTCTCGTCGCACCGCCCGCGTGAGAACGGAAAGTCCGAGTCGGAGCAAATTCCCCGAGTTTATGACCAACCATATTTTCTGTGATATAAACCGGAAAAAACTTTTTCCCGTTATGAATCGCGACGGTATGCCCAACAAATTCCGGTGTAATAGTAGAACTTCGTGCCCACGTGCGAACCACCCGTTTACTACCAGATTGTTCCATCTCCGCTATATGCTTTGCGAGTTTTGCGTCAACGTAGGGACCTTTTTTAACAGAACGTGGCATCGGATTTCTCCTTTTAAGTGTGAATGTGCCTTAGAAGATAAGTTGTAAAAACCACTATTTACGTCTTCCCATAATATATCGCCCCGATTTCTTTTTCGGGTTTCGCGTCTTATACCCTTTTGTTGGTACGCCCCAAGGTGTAACAGGATGTCTTCCACCGGAACTTTTGCCTTCACCACCACCGTGTGGATGGTCAACCGGATTCATCGCGACACCTCGTACCTTTGGACGTTTACCTAACCATCTTGAACGACCTGCTTTACCGATGACGATAGTCGTAACATTTCCTACTTGTCCAATAGTTGCCATTGCATTGACCGGAACAAGCCTCACTTCACCAGAAGGTAAACGGATACGTGCATATTTACCTTCACGATCAACTAACTGTGCTGCTCCGCCTGCGCTACGAACGAGTTGTCCACCTTTACCGGACTGCATTTCAATATTATGTATTGAAGAACCTAACGGAATATTTTCAAGGGGTAAGGCATTTCCGACACTGATTTCTGCGTCTGGTCCAGATGTAACACTATCGCCAACCTGAAGACCGACAGGGGCAAGGATATACCGTTTTTCTCCGTCTGCATAGTGGAGCAAAGCGATATGAGCAGAACGGTTTGGGTCATACTCAATTGAGGCCACCTTCGCTGGGATACCAAACTTATCGCGTTTGAAATCAACGACACGATATCGCCGTTTGTGTCCGCCGCCTCGTCTCCGCACCGTTATACGTCCGTTGCTGTTCCGTCCTGCATTTTTCTTTGCACCTTTGACGAGCGATTTCTCTGGTTTCTGGCGTGTAATCTCCTCAAAGGTATATCCAGTCATGAACCGCCGACTCGGCGTGATAGGTTTATATGTTTTAGCCACTCTCAATTCCTCTCGTAAAAACATTCTTTCATGAGACCCAACGATTAACACGCGGCACCATGCATGAACGAAACAAAGTTTAGATACTCTCAAAGACTGGGATACGAGTCCCCTCTTCCACGGTAATAATAGCTTTTTTCCAATGGGGGCGCCGTCCACGTTGGTAACGGTTTATTCTACCCTTCATTTTACCCCGCACTTGCATTGTGTGAATGTTAATAATGCTTCCTTGAATCTCAAACAACTCCTCAGCAGCACGGCGGATGTCCGTTTTCGTTGCGTCTCGACTGACAACAAACGAATATTTATTATTTTCGCGAAGGAGTGTGCTTTTTTCTGTAATGTGCGGTCTTAAAATAACTTTATATTTATCTTTCATAACATTAACCTTCAGTACCAACGAATTTCGCTTCCAATTTTTCTGCAGCGCGTTCAGTGATGACAAGTTTGTCATGCCACAGTACTTGGTATATATTGAGCATATCCCAAGTACAACTGTTAACTTTTGGGATATTCCTTAGGGAAAGATAGATATTCGGATTATGTTCGTCAAGAACGAATAAGACCTTTCCCTCCAAGTTCAATGCGTTTAAGAGTGATACAATCTCTTTTGTTCGGGGACGTTCAAGTGTGAAATCTTCAATCAAAACACACTGTTCATTTTGAAACCGATCAGCGAGAGCACTTTTTAAACCGAGACGGCGAACCTGCTTAGGAGTGCGCTGACGATAACTGCGAGGTTTCGGACCAAATGCGACACCTCCGTGGACTCGAATGGGAGATCCTGCATCTCCGACGCGTGCTCTACCGGTTCCTTTTTGACGGTATAGTTTCCTACCGCTCCCCTTGACTTCACTACGGCTTTTTGTTGATGCGGTACCGCTCCTTTGGTTAGCAAGATAAGCCACCACACATTGATGAACGACAGCTGTATTTACCTCAGCATGTGTAAACGAATCTGCGAGGTCTTTCTCGTGAAGCACTTCTCCTGAACGATTATGTACGTTTAAAGTTGCCATATCTTTTTTCTCCGATGTGCTAAACTTGGTATCAATTACCCTGCTCTTCTCTGGAAGTTGCAGGGTTGGAGTGAACGACTATTCACCAAGTTAACTTTCAGTACTGTCTGTTCCAGAAACCTTAACGGCTTTCCTGATTAAAAGGAATCCTTTTGGTGGACCTGGGATTGCTCCTTTTACAACCAACAAATTTCGTTCAGCATCGGCTTGGATAACCTGCAGATTTTGGACGGTATGTCGTTTAGCACCGTAGCGTCCTGGCATTTTCTTTCCTTTAAAAACACGTGATGGCGTAGCACTTGCCCCAATAGACCCTGGACGCCGCAGGTCTTGCTCTCCACCGTGGCTCTTTCTTCCGCCCTTAAATCCCCAGCGTTTAACAACACCAGTAAATCCGTGTCCTTTTGAAGTGCCGGTTACATCCACCAGTTCACCTTCTGAAAATAAACTTGCATCAACAGTATCCCCAACTGTTACACCCTCAAGAGTTTCTACTCGAAATTCTCGAAGCACTTGTGTGGGGGGTGTATCTGCCTTAGCGAAGTGCCCGCGAATTGGGCTGTTAAACTTATTTTCTTTTCGTTTGCCGAACCCTAACTGTACTGCCTGGTAACCGTCCCGTTCCTGTGTTTTCACTTGAACAATTGGACATGGACCGGCTTCTATCACGGTGACCGGAACTGCCTCCCCAGAATCTTCAAAGATTTGGGTCATTCCAACTTTTCTGCCTATAATTCCGCTAACCATTTCTACCTCCCTTAGAGCAATGTGATTTTGACATCAACCCCAGCGGGGAGATCGAGCCGCATCAGTGCATCAACTGTCTTTGGAGCGGTTTCCAAAATATCCAATAACCGTTTGTGAATCCGCATCTCAAACTGTTCCCGCGATTTTTTGTCCTTGAATGTGGAACGTTGAACAGTATAGATGTGTTTCTTTGTCGGCAACGGAATCGGACCTGAAACTCTCGCCTGAGTCTGTTTTGCGGTGACCGCAATTTGCTTCGCAGACTGGTCAAGTAAACGGTGATCAAACGCTTTGAGCCGAATGCGAATTTTTTGATTGTCCATCTTTTGGCTCCTTCTTTGAAAAGTAACGGTGTGTTCCCTTGTATTTTGTCCTTAGATTACCAACAGCGTATCTTGTCGGAATTCTCAAGACTAATCGACCATTGTTCTATTAGCCTTGAATGCTCCGACGAGATACATCAACACGTTGTATGCCCAAGCTAATCAAGAGAACGTATCCGACAAAACTCGCGTTACTCAAGGATTTTAGAGACAACACCAGCTCCGATAGTGTGTCCACCTTCACGGATAGCGAATCGAAGTTGTTCTTCCATCGCAATCGGTTTAGACAGTTCAACAGTAATCTGCGCGTTGTCACCGGGCATAATCATTTCAATGCCTTCAGCCAGATTCATTTCACCGGTAACGTCTGTTGTCCGGAAATAAAATTGCGGACGATACCCACTAAAGAACGGATTCCAGCGTCCGCCTTCCTCTTTTGTCAAGATGTAAGCTTCCGCTTCAAACTTAGTGTGCGGCGTAACCGTTCCGGGAACTGATAAGACCTGTCCGCGTTCAACATCATCCCGATCAATGCCTCGGAGCAGTGCGCCGATGTTGTCCCCTGCTCTACCTTCATCAAGGAATTTATTGAACATTTCAACACCAGTAACAACTGTCTCTGTGGTGTCCCGAAGTCCAACGATCTCTATCGTATTTCCGACTTCAACGATACCGCGCTCCACACGACCTGTGACAACAGTACCACGTCCACTGATCGTAAAGATATCTTCGATCGGCATTAGGAAAGGTTTTTCTGTATCCCGAACCGGTTCTGGAATGAACTCATCAACAGATGCCATGAGGTCAAGAATCGGTTTGCATTGTTCACTCGTCGGATCGCCGGCGGATTCCATAGCTTCAAGAGCAGAACCTGAAATGATTGGCGTGTCGTCACCGGGAAATTCATATTCAGTCAACAATTCTCGGACTTCCAGATCAACGAGTTCAAGCAGTTCCTCGTCATCCACCATGTCTGCCTTATTTAGAAAGACAACCAAGGATGGAACGTTCACTTGCCTTGCCAGTAGCACGTGTTCACGTGTCTGCGGCATAGGACCGTCCGCTGCGGAAACAACCAGAATAGCACCATCCATTTGGGCGGCACCTGTAATCATATTTTTGATGTAGTCCGCGTGCCCGGGACAGTCAACGTGAGCATAGTGCCGGTTTTCTGTCTCGTATTCAACATGAGCGGTGTTAATCGTAATGCCACGTTCTTTTTCCTCGGGTGCCTTGTCAATGTCCTCATAGGTCATGACATAGTCTTTGTCAGCGAGTTTTGATAAGACCATAGTAATTGCTGCTGTAAGCGTTGTTTTACCGTGGTCAACGTGGCCAATAGTGCCAATATTAACGTGTGGCTTTGTCCTTTCAAAAGCTTGCTTTGCCATTTCTGTCCAAACTCCAATTATAGGTTATATATAAAGGGTTTTAAATATCGCTAAACCCGAGTTATATTTGTGTTCTCATAGGCGCTCTTAGTAGGCGCACAACGTGTCTCACTGTGTCCGAATGTTTCGGACGCTTACAATAGCCTTATGATTATTATATCACTTGGCATGCCGTTTTATTTTGATGTAATCAATATCAGATGTTTGCTATGTTAATCTAATTTGCCACCTTGTAGCACAATCTGTTAGATTGGGTTTTCTGTAAATACGCAAACTGACAACTTGTGATATCTACGCGAATTATGATGTTGTGTTTGAGATCAAATCCTCCGCAACGCTTGTTGGGACCTCTCTATAATGTGCAAATTCCATAGAATAGTTGGCACGTCCCTGTGTCAACGAACGAAGCGCCTTGACGTAACCAAACATTTCCGATAATGGCACATCTACCCGAACTACTTGAATTCGAGATTTTTCATGTACCTCTGTATCTCTAATATGGGCCCGTCGAGAATTAAGATCGCCAATCACTTTTCCGAGGTATTCATCTGGCACGATAACTTCAACTGCCATGATCGGCTCAAGTAGCACTGAACCTGCTTGTTTTGCAGCTTCTTTGAACGCCATTGAACCGGCAATCGAAAATGCCATCTCAGACGAATCCACTTGATGGAAAGAACCGTCTACAAGGCGGACACTTACATCAACAACAGGGTAACCAGCTAAAGTGCCAACGTTCATAGCGTTTTCAATACCTTTTCGAACCGCAGGGACGTATTCTTGCGGGATAACCCCGCCTTTGGTATCATCAGTAAATTCAAAGCCAGTGCCTTTTTCAAGCGGTGTCACCTCAATAACAACATGCCCGAACATACCTTTACCACCCGATTGCCGCACAAATCTGCCTTCTGCCTTTACTGGTTTCAGAAGCGTTTCCCGATACGCAACTTCAGGTGAACCGACATTAGCGGAAACATTAAATTCCCGTACAAGCCTATCCACAATGATTTCCAAGTGAAGTTCACCCATGCCGGATAGGAGCGTTTGTCCTGTGTCGGGGTCTTGATGAACCTTGAAAGTTGGGTCTTCCTCTGCCAGTTTTGAGAGCGCAAGGTTCAATTTATCAATATCTGATTGAGAACGTGGCTCAACTGCCACCGACATTACAGGTAGCGGAAACACCATCGTTTCCAAAGCGATGGGTGCTTTAGGGTCACAGATAGTGTCGCCAGTGCTTAAATCTTTTAGTCCAATTGCAGCAACGATGTCACCAGCACTAAGGGATTGATGTTCTTCCCGTTTGTTAGCGTGCATCTGCATCAACCTGCCGATGCGTTCGTATTTTTCACTATTGCTGTTGTAAACTGTATCCCCTTTGTTTAGAACACCGGAATAGACACGGAGATAAGTTAGCTTTCCAACATGTGGGTCAGTGATAATTTTGAATGCAAGCGCACAAAACGGTGTCTCTTTGTCTGCGGGGCGAGTCTCTTCTTCCTCAGTTTTCGGATTAAAGCCTACAACAGGTTTAACATCTGTCGGAGCAGGCAGATAAGAGACAATACCATCCAAAAGCGGTTGGACTCCCTTGTTTTTTAATGCAGTTCCGCAAAGCACTGGAACGACTTTGCTACTGAGGACTGCTTGCCTCAAGCCAGTTTTAATTTCTTCGGGGGTAATCTCTACACCGTCAAGGTATTTCTCTAACAGTTCATCATCCCATTCTGCGACTGCTGCAAACAACCGATCGCGATATTCATGCACCATCTCTTCCATCTCTGCCGGAATATCGGTTTCATGAATAACAGCGCCGAGGCTTCCTTCGTCCCACAATTGTCCTTTCATTGAAATGAGGTCAACAATTCCTTTGAATTGTTCAGCGGATCCGATTGGGAGTTGAATAGGTACGGCAGTTGCCCCAAAGCGTTCACCCATCATTTCAACGGTTCGGAAAAAGTCAGCGCCGGTTCTATCCATCTTATTGATGTAAGCGATGCGAGGGATTTCATATTTATCTGCCTGTCGCCATACGGTTTCCGATTGCGGTTCAACACCGCCGACCGCACAGAACACAGCAACGGCCCCATCCAGAACTCTCAGGGAACGTTCAACTTCAACTGTAAAGTCAATATGTCCTGGCGTATCAATGATATTAATATGGTGTTCTTTCCAGTTACAGGTAGTCGCCGCAGCAGTAATCGTGATGCCGCGTTCCTGCTCCTGCACCATCCAATCCATTGTGGTCGTGCCATCGTCAACCTCACCGATCCGATAAACTCTACCTGTATAGTATAAGATTCGTTCGGTTACGGTCGTTTTACCCGCGTCAATGTGGGCCATAATACCGATGTTCCGTGTATTTGATAGGGTTGAGCGGCGTGGCACTCTCTGATTTTTGTCCGACACAGTTTAGAACTCCTCGTCTTTCCGGTCTCTATAACTACCGTTTTACAAATTTTGTGTGTTGTTTTATGTTATTTAGCGTGTATCCGATAAATTGGTTTCATTTTTACTGTGTTCTACCGGATTTACAAATATCAATTAGGACGTTTGGCACGTCACACTGACGTGCTAATGCTAAGCAGTACAAGGAATGTGACGCGTTTTGCGTTTTTCTTTTTCCTTAATTATTTGATTACCATCTGTAATGTGCAAAGGCTCTATTCGCTTCCGCCATGCGGTGCTGTTCCTGTTTCTTACGAATTGCTTCACCTTCATTCTGTGATGCATCCAAAAGTTCACCTGCTAACCGTGCGGGCATACCCTTTTCGCCTCGACTCCGCGCAGATTGGATAATCCAGTTAATTGCTAATGTTGTTCGTCGTTCAGTTTTTACGTCTACCGGCACTTGATAGGTTTGGCTTCCAACACGCCGCGGACGGATTTCCAACACAGGTTTTACATTATTGATGGCTTGACGAAACACGTCAAAACCTTCTTCTTTGGTTCGATCCTCAATAATTTTAAAACTTGTGTACACAATCCGTTGTGCAGTGCCTTTTTTTCCATCCCACATCAGATGGTTAATAAACTTTGAAACTAATTTGCTGTTGTGAACGGCATCGGGACTTACGTCCCGTTTTGTGACGTTTCCACGCCTCGGCATCTATTACTCCTCCAGAAATTGAGAGAACAACTCACTCTCTTACCGGTATTACAATCTATCGTGTTTTCTTGAACAACGATGAAATTTATATTGCCAGTTAATTAACTGGGCTTCCGCGCTCCGTATTTAGAGCGACCCTGGCGACGGTTTTCAACGCCAGCTGTATCTAATTTACCACGCACAATATGGTACCGTACATTCGATAAATCTTTGACTCGTCCACCACGGACTAACACAACTGAGTGCTCCTGCAGATTGTGGTCAATCCCTGGAATGTAGCAGGTCGCTTCATCAGCAGAAGAGGTAAACCGGACACGTGCCACCTTACGTAACGCTGAGTTCGGTTTGTTTGGTGTTACCGTTTTCACTTGTAAGCAGATACCTCTGCGTTGTGGACACTGCTGTAGAATCGGTGATTTCGTTTTTTTGCGATATTTTTTGCGCGGTTTTTTGATTAACTGATTAATTGTCGGCATCTCCGCACCTCACTAATAAACTGCAACTTATAGGCAAAATAAAAAGCCCTCACAGGGCTCTAAACTCAACTGAACACATTAACGTTGCTCTGAAGAAAACGACGTTAGCCTGCTTCCATATTGAATGCTCCCTATGTTTTTCTCTAAACAAAACTTACTACAACACTCAAAACTTTAATTATAATCTGATTTGTGTCTTTTGTCAAGTTAATTTAGAAAATTATTAGATATTTATTGCGAAATTGTAAATTTTTTATGATTTTACTCAAATTTAAAAAAATCTATACGCTTTCTATGGACAGGTTATAAAATCTGGAGAGTTTACTGATTGTCAAAATGCTTAATAAAACTGCATCCTACTACCATGGAGGACGATCTCTTTTCCTGCTTCATTCAATATGACCCGCTTTGATTCAATTACTTTCACGAGTGCCTCACCGAAGACATCGCCAACGTTGACGATATGCAAGCGATTTGAACGCCGCTCCAATATAAACGCCTTTGAATCTTCTACGTTCTGTGCGACTGCTGTGCCGATAAGGGTATAGATTGGCTGTTTTTTGGGCGGTTGCCAACCGATTGGATTGAAGAGGTTGTTATCAATTATAAATTGGTAAAACGATTCCGGGTTATGTGGTGGTGCGTTGATTTCTCCTTTATCTCTTTTGGTATCCAATACATCTGCTGCCATGTCCTGTTGCGGCAGTGTTTGAAGCGGTGTGTTTGAATGCGGCACATTCGGGAAATATAGCAACAGTGTAGTGACAATGATACACGAGGCTATACCAATACAAATGAGCAACTTTTTTATAGGCATGTGGATAATATCTGCTTCGGTTACGCGATATAGTAAATTATGTAAATAAGTTTACATATATTCTGTAGGAGCGATCTCCGAATCGCGACGAAACCAATAATAGTCGGGAATCGGAGTTCCCTCCTACAGCTCAGATGTCCAGTTAATTGTAGAATCCACTATAAAAGAATAGGCAGATACCTTGAAGGTACCTGCCAGTTTGAATAAACAACGTGAAACGCCCTATTGATATGGACTATTCTGCGCGCAGCAGCACCATCGATGACCGCACATACCGATCCCAAACTCACCTGAGCGCGTCGTGCACCAGCCTGTGTCTGTGCAATAGTCATATTCTGCGTTGTAATCACACCCATAAGAACTACTATAACCCGTGTTCGTGCTCGTAACAGACGTTGAGGGTGGCGTTTGTGTCGTTGTATCAGCTGGTGCGCAACAACACCACCGATGACCGCACATACCAATCCCAAACTCACCTGAGCGCGTCGTGCACCAGCCTGTGTCTGTGCAATAGTCATATTCTGCGTTGTAATCACACCCATAAGAACTACTATAACCCGTGTTCGTGCTCGTAACAGACGTTGAGGGTGTTGAAGACGTTGACGGCGTTGATGGCGCTGGCGTTTGGGTAGTTGTATCAGGTGCGCAACAACACCACCGATGGCCACACATACCAATCCCGAACTGACCTGATCGTGTGGTGCATGTGCCGGTATCTGTGCAATAGTCATATTCCGCATTGTAATCACACCCATAAGAACTACTACCCGTGTTCGTGCTACTACTACTCGTGTTACTATTACCCGTGCTGCCATTGCCACCAACTGGAGAATCATCGGTGTCGCCTGCTTCCTGAGATTCATGTACCGGTTGGTTATTACCTTTTGGTAAATGCGCGTCGTAATACGGATTGTGCGAGTTACCGAAAACGGTACTTGAAGACGTGCGGGTCCGCCCTCTGTCCATGTAGCAAAAATTACCGTTCTCACCTGCTACCGGACACGGATCTACGGGACAGTGCGCGAGGTTGACACAGTGCGCGATTTCGTGGGCGATCACGTTGTTGATGACGGTTTCTCTATCGGCTCGCCTATTCCATTGTGCATTAATGTTATCAAGAATGATAACTGCTTGAGACCATTGCGACGGTGGCCGAGGGGTGCCTTCTAAATCATTCGCACCAAGATCTTCTGTTATTGCGAACCCAAATGTATTTCGAGGGGCATCCGTACCCTTATAGGTTCTAACGAGTATTGCGTAGACCTTCTCGTGTCCGGGTATCCCTTCATTGCAAAAGTTTGCCCACCGGTGTGTGTCTTGAGTCCCACTTTCGTGAGCGTTACGAACATAACTATCAGAAACAAGATTGACTTGCATCGGTGAGGGCATAGAACCGGCGTTCCCTGCCTTGTAAGCTTCCATATCCCATTCCCATGTCACAAAAATGTCCTTCTCTCTAGTGGATAGTCCAGTCTAAACTTATATGATTATTTTTTGATTTTTTGCGATCTTGACAGACGAAAGTGTTTCCCTTATAGTATATAATACTACTTAGGAGGAACACTGCTGTGAATAAAAAATATGTTGTCCAACTGAGCGATACGGAGCGTCAAGAGTTGGAAGACTGTGTCCACACTGGTAAAAACGAGGCGTATAAGATAAGGAATGCTTATATTTTGCTGAAATCGGATGTGAAGGGCCCCGGTTGGAGCGATACAAAAATAGCTGATGCGTATGAGTGTAATCACCAGACAGTAGCTAATGTGCGCAAGCGCTTTACGGAAGGTGGTTTTTCTCGTGCCTTGTATCGTGCTAAGCGCGAACATCCTCCCACGCCTTGCAAGCTTGATGGTGCAGCTGAGGCGCGCTTGATAGCCCTGAGTTGTGGGGAGCCTCCAGAAGGTGCTGGCAAATGGACACTACGGCTTCTTGCGTCAGAACTGGTTAGACTTGAGATTGTAGAGAGTATTTCACCAGAAACGGTGCGTCAGACACTCAAAAAAACGCTTTGAAACCGCATCTTGTGGAGCAATGGGTGATCCCTCCTGAAGAAGCTGCCGAGTTTGTTGAGGCAATGGAGGCGGTGCTAAATCTCTATCAGCAACCTTTGGATCCGGATGTTCCTGTTGTGAACATGGATGAACAATCTGTAACGTTGAGAGGTGATACCCGTGATCCCCATCCCGCTAAACCGGGGCAGGTCAAGCGTGTAGACAATGAATATAAACGCAATGGCACGGCTCAACTTTTCATTTTCACAGCGGCACTTGCGGGGTGGCGGCGTGTGTCTGTTCGGGAGCGTCGGACCGCAACGGATTGGGCGGAGGAAGTCCGGGTGCTATTGGATGAGGTGTATCCGTTAGCAAAGCGTGTGATTTTAGTCTGTGATAACCTGAATACGCATAACTTTTCGTCGTTGTCCAAAACATTTGGAGCGAAGGCAGCAGAGAGATTGTGTTCGCGTTTGGAAATAGTCTATACACCTAAGCATGGAAGTTGGTTGAATATAGCGGAGATAGAACTGAGTGTGCTCACACGCCAATGTTTGTGTCGGCGTATCCCTGACATAGAAACACTACGGAGAGAGACAAAAGCCTGGGAGGCAAGGCGTAATCGTGAAGCGAAGCAAGTGGACTGGCACTTCACAACGGATGATGCGCGCATCCGACTAAAACACTTATACCCACAATTTTAGACTGGACTATCCACTAGGACTGGTGTATTGCCATCTGCTATTGAAGCCATCATAAAGCTTAAAGCCTCTATATTCGGCGAAGATAGAGAGACCGTCACCATGATTAGGGTTATTTCCGGGACCGGTCTCCACATCTAACGTAACATCTCTTTTTTCTGCAGCGGTCAAATTGACATCTGACTTGTCTTCCCATATATCCGCGATTTTGTTGTTGTTACCGTCACGTGGAATAGGCACGGTGTTACTGGTTGTAGACTTATAACTGCCAGCTCCATCATAGTCATACAAAGTTGCCGTGATTTTGCCATACGCCCCATAATCTTTACAAGACACTTTGACAGATATCTGCGACTCGTTGTTGTTAAGTGTGTATGTGAGGGTGCCGTCGTAATTCCCATTGAGATCAAAGTTCCTTGTCCAGTCGCTATTATGTGAGGCAGTTCGTTCCAAGACAAGATCTGGATCTGTGAGATTGTAATTTGTATCTGCCGCGTTGCCACAGATGCCGTTCCAGTTAGTAACTTCCAAGAGAGATACGGTGACGTACGGCTGCTGCCCATTTGGATCTGATGGAAAGTCTACACCATTAAGAGTTATTGTCACGGAAGCAGAGACATCTTCCCTCGGAAAGTCAACATCAGCTCTCGGACGCCAACTACTATCAAGTTCCTCAATTGTTATTGTGGAAGCTTCTGTGGGGATACTGATGCCAAAGAGGCATAACAGACAGAAACTGCTTGCTAAAAGTAGCCTAAAAAATTTCATAGAATACTCTCCTTTCATCTTCTGTTTTGTTGTTTGTTATCGTGCGGCGTGCGTTTTTCTGCGAGAAGATGCTGCACCTGCTTCGCAAGGTCAGGATCGACTTTTTGGAGACGTTTCATTCCATCAACTTGTCCATAACGTTCCATGGTTTCAAACGCACGAACAATCCGATCCGGTTCAAACTGTGCTTGTCCGCCCTTGAGGTGTGCTTCCATCTCTTTCCTGAGGAAGTTGTTGGTATCCATGGGAGAGTCAGCATTCATGATGCTTTCTGCCCATTGCAGAAAATCGTCAAGTTCCTTTTGTGAGAGTTCTTGATGTCTCAGGAACTCTTCGTGTGCCTGCTGCGCTGCCTTCGCTGCTGCACGTTTTCTTTCGTCGTTATCGTCACGGGCATCCGGTAGGGAGGCGTCCGTGGGTTCCGTCCAGGAAGGATCGTCAGGTAACACTTTGGCATGGTGTGTCTGTTCCTGTAGTCCATGGGGTTTTACAGAGTTCTCATCTATGTGTTCTTCCGTTGGAACGGGTGGGGGTGCCTGTGCAACTGGCTTATAAACCGGATCGCCCGCTTCAATCTGTTCTATATGCCGTTTGATCAGCCATGTCTGCTTAAGTCCGTGCGAGTCAAGGGGCGCATCACCTTGCGCAAGTGCTTTTTTATGGTAGACCCAAGCGGTTTTGACATCCCCCAACTTTTCATACGTTTCGCCTAAATAGAAAAGCGATTTATTAGGGTCAAGACGGTTAGCCTCTTGATAGTATCGCAATGCCTCCACCGGGTTGTCATCTCTAAAAAAGATGCTTCCTAACGCACGTAAAGCTTCTGTAGAATTCGGGTCAATCTCCAATATCTCTTTATATGCATCAATTCTTTCGGGCCGGGTTTGCATGGGAGCACCTGCAATATAAAATCGAGCTTCAAGTGCAATGGAAGTGCCAGGGTTTTCGGCGATCACACGTTCTGCATACGTTGTACCTTCAGGAACACCTAACCGGATACCGGAACGACCATAAACGTCAAAACTCCTTAGGTATTGGTAAGCGCGCACAGTATCTAAACGTTGGAGGATCGCACGATTATATAGACCCAGCGCACGCAGGGTGTCGACTGCCTGTTCAGGATCCATGTCTCCGCACAGCAGCTCCAATTCTGTTTCATAATACTCGTCTGGATAGAGTGTATACCTCCTTGTTCCTTTTTCCCACTTGGAAGTGAGTCCCGCATCTTCATATTGCTGTCGCAGCTGTGCCAACTGTTTTGACACCGGTTCTGGGATAACAGGACGTTCCTTGCGTTTGTTTCTATGTGAATGGGAGTGCGTTGCGCTTCCGCGTGTCTTTTCTCGCTCGTTTTGCGTAGTGTGTGGGTTTTCCTCAGGCGTTTTCTGTTCCATGTGTAGTCTCCTTTCCGTATATTGTTTTTGCGTGCGGTGCATAACAATAATACTTCCAATCCCGATGCCAATAACAATACCAAGTATCCAATACCAGTTGTTTCTAAAGAATTTCATGTCTGTTTCCCCTTTTGGCCGTTATTTCTGAACTCACGTATTAATTAGGACCCTTCTTTGTCAGAAATAGATATGCGGCTCTTGCCTATCAATTATCCTTTACTTCGCTTCTTGTTGAACATACGCAGCACCTCGCGCGCAAGGGGTGGATCACTTTGCTGAAGAAGTCTCATACCTTTGCTTTGCTTGTGCTGTTCCATGAGTTCAAAAGCACGGGTGATACGTTCCGGATGAAACGTCGTCTTTTGACCAAGCAGATGCGATTCTAACTCTTTCGCGAGAAAGTTGTTCGTTGTAATCGGTGTGTCCCTCATAATCGCACCCGCCCATTGAAGGAAAGCGTCTAATTCTGTAAACGCTACCGCATCATCAACAGAAGAACGCAACTCCCGTTGCCGTTGTATTAGTGGACGACCAGACTCTATCGCTGTTATATGGGCAGAATAATCATAGTGTTTGGCAACTTCAACGGGTAGACTGCCCTCACCAGGACTGGGGCAGCAAGAGAGGCATTGCTCAGTAAGTGCTTGCCCTTTTTTCAGATGAACCCACGCCGTTTTATAGTCGCCTAATCGCTGATATGCAAAACCTAAAACAGCATGCAAATGTGCACTATCCGGATGAGAATTATTATTACGTAGCCCCTTAAGCGCGTAACTGATCGCTTTTTCGGGAGAGTCATACCAAATTAAACTTGCTAATTCACCAGGGGGCGGTGATTTGGCAGTATCGGGTGTGATTGGACCTGCTTCTGCTGTCTGTTGTTGCCCGCGTTGGACAATAATAATGCTCCCAACTATCAGACAAATAATGATACCGAGTATCCAATACCAGTTGTTTCTAAAGAATCTCATTACGGCTCTCCTTTATTTTTTTACCTCGCGTGTGCAGGATGGGACGGTTGGTTTTGGACACGGTGTTTCCTGTTTTTCCAATATCGTACAGTCAATTCGGGGTTGTTCTATGCAAACGGGTTTATCTGTCTGTGTGGCATCAATCATTGTGATTGTGCTAAAGAGCAGCCCGCCACCAATGAAAACAATAAGTGCTGTGGTAAACCCTACCTTTAATAAAAGTTTCTTTTTCACAATTGTATCTTCTCCGTTAAAATTTTACAAGTAAAACTAAACAAAGACTCAACTACGATTCAACATAAATCGTGACTTTTTCCATAAACAACAAAAGCCCGCAACGAGACACTCCGTGAGAAACGAAGCGCGCGTGTGGGCGCGAAGGTAAATAGATTTAATTCTTGTGATGTAAAGAAAATTAACGAATGTGAATCGGGGGGAATAACTTGAAGTTAAAAATTATTAAAACACCGAATATTCCGCATGAGCAAATTCTGTTTAAACAAAAAGTATCTGCTGTGATCACTTTCTGGATTGCGGTATTGATATGTCGGTACTTCATTGTTAACTAACCTTGAGGAAAATATGGTTGGTGGTCATACAAACTTTTCCATTACAAATTTGCTTTATATTCACCATATTCACGGCATTTAACGGGGACATTAGACATCAGGTTACAAAAAAAAATGCAGTTATTTTCTAAAAAATCTCTAATTTTGAGTATTTCACTTCGTGCGTTTACATATTTTTACGATTTAACCGCTTTTCCGCGCAGAATTACGTTCTGCACGTCAAAATTTTCATCAACGATAACTATATCTGCAGCTTTGTCTGGTGCTATTGAACCAACACGATCATCAATCCCTAAATTTTGCGCAGGTGTTAATGTTGCCATCGTTAAAGCATCTTCTAAAGAAAATCCCCATCCGACAACGTTACGAATACCGTCCATAAGGGTAATGATTGCACCAGCGAGTCGTTCAGTAGGTTTGCCGACATCTAACCACATTGCACCGTCTTTTATGTATTTCTGAGTGTCTGAATCTGTTGTTTCATTGAGTCTAAAAGCGTCGTGTTCTGCCTCATAGACAGCGTCTTTTTGCCATGCTTCTTCTGACAAACCCGCATGTTCGGTGCAATCTGTAATCAACCCGACTCCTGAAATTCCTTTATGTTGGATCAGATGCTTACCCCAAAAAGGATGGACGTGGTGTTCGTCAACTATCAATTCAGCGTGGACGTTGGGGTGATCAAAAACGGCTTCAAGTGCGCCGAGGTCGCGGTGGTGCATGCCGCTCATACCGTTGTAGGTGTGTGTGGCACGAGTTATGCCTGCATCAACGGCATGCATCGCTTGTTGATATGTTGCATTTGTATGCCCCATTGCGATAACAATATCGTTATAGGCATCTGCCTTATACTCGGCAAGATGTTTAATAAACTGTAAATTTTCATCGTTTTCTGGAGCAACAGAAATTACTTTTAAAGTGCCGTCAGAGGCTGCCCACATTGCGTGGAATTCTTCAAAGTTTGGTGGCGTAATGTACTTGGCGTTTTGTGCACCATTTTTTGCGAGACTGCCAAATTTCCCCTCAACATACGACCCGATAATCTTGGCACCATCTGCTACCGGTTGATCGACGACATGAGCGATTGCCGTCAAGGATGCGTTTATCTGCTCCATACTCCCAGAGGAGATGCCTACCACTAACGACGTAACGCCGTTAACAGCATGTGCCCGCGCTATTGTTTCAATATCCTCAACTTTACTTGTCATGCTATCAAAACCGCCGCCACCGTGAATCAATCCATCAATCAGTCCGGGAATGACAAGACACCCTGCAGCATCAATGACATCCTCTGACGGCGAAAGTTGCTCTTTTGTTAGTGCTGAAATTTTATCACCGTGAATGACGATATTACCCGGACCGTAATGTGTCGGGGTATAAATGTCGCCATTCACAATTGTCAGTGTTTCCATATCTCCAAAATCTCTTTCCTAAATCTGTTTTGATACCCAAAGAACGCTTTGTGCGAGAAACTGCAAAAACGGTTCTAATTCAAAATCTTTTTGATGCCCTAATGAAGTATAGCAGATGCGTCCACTATTATGCAAACGCGTCCATGCTACGGGTTCTGAATGTTCATCTGTATGTCCCATCAACAACACGGACGTATCATCACAAAGTGATGGATTTTTGTAAAGACTGCCATAACTCTCAAATTTGGGAATACCTTTTAGAATTGAATGTTCTGGTGCAACCGTTTCTAATTGAACGGTGGGACCGTGTCCGTAATGTCCTTGATAGTCTCCACCTAATACGACTTTATCAAATTCCAACCAGTTCTGATATGCATGGCTTGCGGTTCTAACACCCACAAGCGGTCTGCCTTGCTCACAATACGTCTGAAATTGTCTAAGCGATTCCCCTTCTGTATTGAGACGACGCGTAAAAACTAACAAGGCATCTGCATCGTCTAATGCAGCTAAAGAGGGGTCGTCATCTTCTGATTCGTAAACAATTAAATTTGCTTGGATTGGGTAGTTTTTCTCAATGTAGGTTTTGAAGATATTTAACGATGTTTCAGAGTCGTATTCAAAAGAACCGGAAAGCATGCACAAGTTTAGCATAGATTTGCTCCAAAAGAAATAACCATTGATCAATTTGCAGGATCATTTAGTTTGCATTATTTTAACCGCTTTGCTCAGAAAGTCGCGACCAGGAGATCGCTCCTACCGGAAGAAACCATTGAAAGCAGGTAGAAACTATTGGAAAATTGAATGGCTCTGATAGATCTATTCTACTTTTTTTCTAAAAACAGAAAACTGTAAGAATACGGGTTTTTTTCATCTGCTTCACAGTCAGTCCGTTTTACTTCTTTCCATTCCGCTATATCAAAGTCGGGAAAATAGACATCTCCTTCAAAAATAGCGTGAATTTGCGTGAGGTAAAGCCGAGTAGCGTATGGTAAAAATGCTGCATAGATAGGTGCGCCTCCACATATCATGAGTTCCGACTCCTTGCTTTCAGAGAGTGTCTCCGCAGTTTCAATGACATCCTCAACTGAGTGCGCCACGATACACCCTTTTGGTGCTTTATAGTCGTGATTTCGTGTTAGGATAATGTTTTGCCGTTTTACCAACGGACGAGGAAGGGTTTCAAAGGTTTTACGTCCCATCACGACAGGTTTGCCAATTGTCATATCCCGAAAATGTCGGAGGTCAGCAGGTAAACGCCAGGGAATATGCGGCCCGTTACCGATGAGTCGATTTTTATCTATGGCGGCAATCATTGAGATTTGCAATGTTTTTTCTGACTCCTATGGAAAATACACAAGTTGTATTGCCTTGCCCTGATTTTACGCAGGAAATAGATATTAACGGTCTCTTAAAAAGGGTTGGTTAGTTGGTCGGTTTCTGTTTGGGACAACTCTCGTCGGTTCGTTTTTCTTGGGAACAACTTTCAAATAGGCAATATGAATATCTTCACCTAATTTTTTCTTATCCTCTACTTCTACCGTTTCATGCGGTTCAAGGTCATCAAGTGGAAAACTTAACCTACGAATTAATTTATTGAGTTTATTGGAATCCGCTTTGTACGTTTCTATATGAATCATATTATCTTCAAAGTTGTACGCTGTTGCAGTTCTCGGTGTTTTTTCTACATCAAAATTTATCCAAAATAATGAATTTTTCTTTTTCGGTTTTTTCGCTTCTGGAAGATAACAGTAAGCCGTGATCGTGTCTCCAACACGGAACGCGCCAGAATTTTTAAAAGGCCCAGGTTTCTTCTTTAAACCTTTTATTTCCCAACCGGTCCAATGAAAGGAGGTTGATGTATTTCTGGGTATAGGAGAAGACACTGTTAAATGGACGATACCGTATCCGTTTATCCTGTTTGTGTTGTGAATTTCAAGGGGCTCATCGGGTTTGGTTATTGGAAACTTAAAAGCCTTATCCAGTGACGTTATACGATTCTCAATCTTTTTGCCAGTATCAATATCTACATGTAATTCTTTGTTATCAAGTGTAGCATCAACAATCTTGGAAGAGTGTTTCATAGCCAGAAAGACTAAAAGTGAGTCATTAATCCTAAAGATTTTGTAACCGGGTGTGGGTTTTCCGCACCCACTCAATACTATCGCAAGACTTATGAAAAGAATTAACAAACCGTTTAATCTGGTCATTGAATTCACCCTGATGGAATGTCTATTCTAAAATTGTAGGTATCAGTAATAGTCGGGAATCCAAATCAAGAAATCAACGGTATGAACGCCATTTAGGCGTTCCCCGGGTATGAATGCCTTTGGCATTCCCCGGAGTTCCCTCCTACAATATCTGAAGCCTACAAGATTTCTATAGGAGCGATCTCTGAATCGCGCTACAATATAAATGTGGATATAGCAATAAAAGAAAAGATAATGATATTTAGTTCACAGAAGTTATATGAAAGATAGAACCCATGATTAGTCTTGATCCAGAATGCAAACTTATGCCATTATTATGAACTTTTTCATTGGCATTCACGATTTTTTCAAGTGGAAAACTGTGTTTAATCATTCGTGTGCCTATATTAAATTCCACATTGAACGCATTGTTAGTGAAATCGAATAGGTTTATTGGAACATCGGAGATTTTTTGCTTGAAGTCAATGTCCTTAGGCTGAACAGACAAAACAAGAGATAATTTGTTTTCACTTCGGAATCCTCTGAACTTCATGCGATCTCCATTCCGTGTCGTATAATTTTCAGCGATGACATGCCCTGATGGAAAGCGTTGTGGCTGTGGCTCCTTTGCGAATGTCTTTTGGAATTGAAGAATGACCGTATCTTCTACTTTTCCAATTCCAATAAGCAACAAGTTTTTGGCGGCTTCAATTAGTTCTATAGAATTATCACCTGCATGCAGGACATTATTCACAATATCAACAGTAGTGGTTTCAATTCCACGTTTGGTTTGATTAATTTCTATGTTGAGTCCCTTGGCAGTAGTTTCAACATTTGTGGATTCGACTTGACTCTGCATAATCAAATATACAGAAATGAAGTTGCCATGCCCGAAACTAACTACATCAGCAAAAGGTTTGGTATCTGTCGGTTCGCAGCTTGTGAGCGAAATTGCAATAAGTATCGTGAAAATTATTCGCATCATTCTTCTTTGTTAGACAATCATTTTGGCGCGAATTGCATCGTGGTGCTGATAGTTGTGTAACTGCAAATCCTGGATTTTGAAATTGTCAATTGAGGTAATATCGGTGTTTAGGACGAGTTCTGGCAGTGGGTAGGGTTGCCGTTGGAGTTGGGTTTTAACTTGGTCAAAATGCGCGTGATAAATATGTGCATCGCCTAAAACGTGGATAAATTCGCTCGGTTGAAGGTCAGTTATCTGTGCTACCATGGATAGCAGTAGTGAATAGGATGCAATATTAAAAGGCACACCAAGAAACATATCACAACTACGTTGATACATCTGTAAAGACAGTTTGCCATCTGCTACAAAGAATTGGAAGAACATGTGACACGGTGCCAACGCCATTTGATCTAACTCACCCGGATTCCACGCGGTAACGATGTGTCTACGACTATACGGATTTATCTTAAGTTGTTCAATTACTTCAGCCAACTGATCAATTCTGCCGTTTTCTTTTCGCCACCTGCGCCATTGAACGCCGTAAATACAACCGAGTGCGCCGTCACGCCCCCACGCAGCGGCGTTTGCGTTCCATATCTGTGTGCCGAGTTCCTGAAACTGTTTGACGTGATCATAGCCTCGCAAAAAACCCAATAGTTCCGCTTTGACTGATCGGAAAGCGAGTTTCTTTGTGGTTACTGCAGGAAACCCATCTTCCAGATTGTACCGCATCTGCATGCCGAAAAGGGCACGGGTTTTGCCATTTCTACCATCACGGTCAACACCTGCATCTAATATCTGTTGTAGTCCTTCAAGATACTGTTTCATGTTTACGACTAAGCTCCCTTAATATAGTAGATGTAAGAATTACTTGGACACTCTGCACCGACGAGGTTAGGAAACCTCGTCTACCGTGGACGAAAGTGTCTATTATTTTTATAATTCACCATAGATGATTTATCCACTATAAAAACGTATTTGGGAGCATAAAGTTACTTACCTGTGCTACCGAATCCTCCACGAGATGGCCCGCCCATCTGATCTACTTCGTTCCATTCAGCCGTCCCTACACGGACAAAAATCGCTTGTGCAATCCGACTGCCTTTTTCAATCGTTACAGGTTCATCGGTGAAGTTGTAAACCTGAATTTTTAGTTCATCCTCTTCGCCACAGTAGTCGTTATCAATGATACCTAAACCTTGTGCCATCATCAAACCGAATTTACGTGGTGTGCTACTGCGCATACATAACATCAGCATGTAGCCGGGAGGGGTTTCCACAATAACGTTTGCTGGGATTAAGACAATCTCTTGTGGCGCAATTTCCGCTGATTCTCGGCAGATTAGATCAAATCCGACAGAACCGTTGGTTTCGTATTTCGGCAGTGGCAGAGATTTATCAACCCGTTTGATTTTTACCTCCATTACGACACCGCTATCCCTTCTACTTTACATTCTATGCGATAGACGGATGTGCTTGCTGTGATAAAAAGGCTTTTCCAATAATCTCCACCCCATGCGAGATTCGCGCAACGTTCCGGGACAAGAATGATGCCAAGATGTGTGGAATCTGGCGCGAATATCCAAATACCGTTTGGTCCTGTTAGATAAACATTTCCTTTCACATCTACTTTCATGCCGTCCGGCACTCCGTTGTCTCCTTCTTCTTCAGCGAAAACGCGCCCATTTGCTATTGTGCCATCAGGTTGCACATCAAACGCACGTATATGCATGCGTTTGGTATCATTAATATAAAGGATAGACTCATCTGGTGAAAAGCAGATACCGTTGGGTCTATCAAAATCATCAACAAGCAGTGTCAACGTTTCCCCATCGGGCGACAAGCGGTAGACACCATGAAAATCAAGTTCTTTTTCGGATTTAGCCTTTGAAGATAGCCCATACGGAGGATCGGTAAAATAGATGCTTCCATCGGATTTGACAACAATATCGTTGGGACTGTTCAGACGTTTACCTTCATAATGTGAAGCAATCGTTAGCAGCTCTCCATCTGCTGTTGTTCGGGACACACGGCGGTTGTCATGCTCGCAAGCAATTAGGTGACCGCCTTTATCAAAAGTTAAGCCGTTTGACTTTCCTGATGGATCCCTAAAGATCGTCATGCCGGATTGCTCATCCCATCGCCGTATTTTGTTTGCAGGAATATCGCTGAAAAGCAGATACCTTCCGATAGAATGCCAGAGTGGTCCTTCGGTAAATTGGCATCCGGTTGCTAATTGTTTTACATCTGATTCTGAATCGACTAAATCTAATAAACGTGGATCACGTACGTCAAGTGCCATATTTATCCTTTCAATATCCTTGACACGCATTCCTATTCATGATAACATTAATATCAATAATTAATTGCGTGATAGATAGAATTAAAAAGGGTTTTCCTAACCGATCGGAATAAAAACGTGCCTGGGGCGACTCGAACGCCCGACCTTCAGCTCCGGAGGCTGACGCTCTATCCAACTGAGCTACAGGCACATATTTTAAATAAGTTTTAATAGTGTAACAAATTCGGATATTTTTGTCAAGTGTTTTGTACAAAACACTGCGGAGGAATCTCAGTATGAAACGTATATTTCAGCAACTTTCAAATAGTGGGGCAGCTTGTAAACGTATATTGTCATTTGCTGCGGTCATTATCTTCTTATTCAGTGTTGCCCCCGATGTGGTAGAAAGCCGCCGTGGCGGTTTCGGCGGTGGTCGCAGTTTTGGTCGTAGCTTCAGCAGAAGTTCAAGCCGTAGTTACAGTCGCAGTTCAAGTTCAAGGAGTTACAGTAAACCGAAAAGTTCTACGCCAACACGCAGCACGCGAAGCACAAGCAGCAGCTACGGAAGTCGCACATCAAAAACCACCTCTACGCGCGGCAGCACAGCAGCACGTCAGAAACAGACCGCAACAAATCGTGCCAAGACAACGAATACAACGTCAGCACGAAAGAGTACTGCTACGCGAAGTCAGCAGCGCGCAACCACAGCCCAGAGTCGGAAACAGACGCGGCAATTAAAGGCGGAAAACCGCAGTTTGAAACGACAGGTCACGAATGCAAACCGACAGACTGCCACGGCTCGTAGGCAACAACGTTCAACTATTACAGTGAACAACTTTGGTGGTTACTATCCTGTGCATGGTTATTCAATTTACAGTCTTCACGCCTCCATGGCATTTAATAACCTCATGTTTGGTCTCTATTTCCATGACTACTACAATCATTCTATTCGTCACAGCTACTTGTGGCACTACCATCATCGGGATTACGATCGATCACATTGGAGTAAAGAGAAGCAGGAAGAGTACGAGTTTTATAAAGAGTATTACGAAAGCCAAGGCGTTGAACAGAATCCGAATTATGTAGATCCTGGCACAAATCGTGATGAAGATTACGTCGCAAGTTATGTAGAAGAGAATCCAGATAAGTTTTATGCGGACGATGTAGAGGTTGTCACTGTTGAGGAACTCCCTGACGAAGAAGCAATAAAACAGGAACTTCTTGCATCTGCTGAAACACCGACTGTAACCTCTAATTCGCAGCGCGCACCACCGCAACCCCAAAGGGTTATCGTAGAGAAGAAAACCTCGGGCGCGACGTGGTTCGTTCTCATATTTGGAAGTCTTCTCATCGTTGGTGTTATTATGTTGGTATTGTATAACAAAGGTTATTTTTAGGTGGTGATATGGCACTATTCGGAAAAAAAGAGGGAAAATCTCTTTTTGGTAAACGGAAAGAGGAAAAGGATAAAAAGCCGGAACGGCATGAGTTGGTAGACATTCCGATTGAAAGCATCATTGAACTCTCTGATCTGACAACATATCAGGAGACAGGTGATACCTCACATGCCTTTACGCTCTATACGCGAAAGAAATACGAAGGAGATGGTCTTCTCCGCTATATGTATCATGTCCGCGATGTAGAGGATGAGCTTGTGGTTGGGGTTGATCACATTGCTGGCACAAAGGATGGGTACGAAATATCGCGGTGGATTGTTGATGGTGAACAAGAACTTGAAGACCCGTTACCAGATGAGATGACGCTCTATTATCCTGACCCTGAAAATGAGGACGAGGAAATCGCTGTTGTCTACAATCGACAGGAGATTGTCTCAGCAAAACTTATCGTTACCGATGCACAGGGAAAAGAGGAATTTGAGATAGAACTTCATGAATACATCAACGATGCTGAGGAATTGATGTCTATTGAACTCTGTGGGACATGGCTTACCTTTTACGTTGGTATGCTCATATCGCGTTCCGATCTTGAGATTTATCCTGCGACTTTAAATGAGCAGATACGTAGTTAAACGCTATTTCTTGCCTGATATGGTGGGTTTTGTGTCTCACCTTATATCTGATCAACGGTAGGTAATTGACATGACGCACCTTACCTACACTAAATGAGGAAACACTCATGATACTACCTATAACGAAACTACTGATAAAAATAGAGCAACTTGAATGGGATTTAGCAGAGGTCAAAAAGGAGTTAGAAAAACTTCAAGCACCTTTAATGAAGTCCCTCACGCCCGAAGAGTACCAAGCCGCTCGCTTAGCTCGCGTGCGGGCACAAAATGAAAGGCGGCGCCCATTAATTGAAAAAGCACTTGGAAAACCAAATCCGGACGTTGAATCTCTTACAGCAGAGGAACTTCAGCAACTTTCTTTGGAGGAGGGGATAAACCCAGAAGACAATCTTTTTAGTAGTGCTATTATTGAAGAGCGGGAGAAGCGAAGCGAGTGAATTTCTTTTGGTTAGATGCAAATGCATACGCCAAACGGTACATTGCTGAGAAAGGGTCGTCTTTAGTCAATCACCTTTTTGAGTTTGTTCCGTTAGGCCGTATGGTATGCTTGTTTGAAGGTGCAGGAGAAATTATTTTCGTCTTTGTTCGCCGTAGGAACGAAGGTAAAATTACTACAACGTTTTTCAATCAGATAAGGCGACACTTTGAGGAAGAATTTACCAGTCGCTCCGAAATAGAACATGTATTCCCAACCGAAGATCAAATAACTGACTCATGGGAACTCATTGAAAAGCATTCTATCAATAGCACAGATGCAATCATCCTTCAATGTGCAATTGATTACGCAAATGATTTACGACCAGATGGACATAGACTGATTTTGGTCAGTTCCGATAAACGGCTGATTAGAGCAGCGAGAAGTGAAAGAATGCTCACGTTTGATCCTGAAACCGATACCCAAGCTGCTTTAGATACCCTCATCAATTTGTCATAAGAATAAAGTAAGAAATCTACACAAGACATCAACGCCGCATATTTACAAGATAGATACCACCAGCAACAAGAACAGCGCCAGCTAACAGACTAAACGTCAATTCATCATCTAAAAACAGGTGGCTAAACAGTACTCCTGACAGAGGTGTAACAAAAAAGAGTACAACAAGTTTGCTTGCACTATATCTTTCAAGAATTGCCGTCCACGCTAAAAAACAGAAACCAGCGATAACGCCGCCTTGATAAAGGAGCGCTGCGCTGCTTGCGCGTGTTAATTGGAATGTCATGTTGCTTTCAAACAGCAAACTCAATATAGCATAAACCGGTAGACTCAAACTTAAATACCAGACCAAGAGTCTATATGGGTGAATTGATTGGACTAAAAGTTTCGTCACGACAACTCGGAGTCCTAAGAAACATCCGCTCGTAAGCACCAAGAGGTCTCCAAGGATGTTTGTTTCACCGTTTCCGAGATCTGGCGCGACGGTTACAAACACTCCGCTGAAAGCAATAATAATTCCCAACGTCTTTGGAATAGACAGTCGTTCGCCCGGAATCCAGAAATGTGCAAAAAGCGCTGTAAAGAATGGATATACATTCACGAAAATAGTTGAACGTGAAGCCGTCGTAAACATGGTGCCAGTGTTCAACACGATGATTTGGGATATGAAGATGACGGTGAGTAATAGCAGGCGGGAGAATTCCCCTCGGTTTAACCCAAGCGGAATACGACGATAGAGTGCCCAGCCTCCAACAACGACGAGGCCAATAACAAAACGAAAAAATGCCAATGCCATCGGGGGCAAGTCTTCCAAACCAACTTTAATCGCAGGTGAATTTCCGCCCCAGAGAAAAGCGAGGAGCAAACTGAGGGCAATAATCTTCCCGTAGGGGTCTTCGCTGATAACATGTTGACTTGGTGATGTCCCAATGGTTTCTTTTCTATTCAAAAGAGACTGATGTCCTCATCCGAGGTTCGATGGCTGAAAATCTACCCGTTATATTAATCATAGGCACCCGGACGATGATTTCCCATCAGTCGCTGTTGGCGTTCTGTCGCCTGTTCTAAAATCGATTCATCGAACTGAAACCGATTCAAATAGGGTGGGAATTTCTGTGTTATCATTCTATTGGCGTAATGCACCTGTAGCAAATAGCGGGTTTGATCACTACGGTTTGCAGTGCCTCTATGCCAGACTTCACTCCTGAAGATTACGACGTCGCCTGCATTGCAGAGAATGCTCTGTTCCTTTGCCCCTTTCCATTCCGTTTCGCCATCAGGTCTACACCCAGAAAGATGGCTGCCGGGGACAAACTTCGTTGGACCAAGGTCTTCATAAAGGTCATCAAGGTAGTAGTGGGCAGTTGTGATGTAAATTGGCACTTTAATACGAGGGTCTTCTAAAACTTCAGCAGGGAGCGAGATAGGCACCCAATCTGAATGTAACCCCTGGTCGGGACGGCCAGGACCTGTCATCCATGCTGTCATTCCAATCACATGGCAATCGCCGCCGTGAACCGCTTCCGCTAACTCAATCACAGGTGACTTGTCAAGGTAATGTAAGAAAACTGAATCACGATTAAAGGCGTTATTTATATGCTTGTTAAGAAAACCTTCTCCATTTTCTGGCACACTGTGTCTATCAAAACTCTCAGGATTTGCTGTTAACCTATCCATTGCGTCGCGGAGTTCTGCAAGTTCTTCCACATTAATAACTTGCGGCAGATACGCATATCCATCTTCTTCCATTGCGCTGACCTGGTTTTCAAGGTCAGGATATGCTATGAGTGGTAACGCTTGGTTCATTATTTCTTCTCCTTGAATACGACCTTTTGAGTAACGAAATATTCCAATATCTTATCAACTTTTAAGGGGTATGTCAACTTTTTTATTAAACAATTCGTTAACAAAGTGCATCCAACAGTGTGTTAAGTAAAGATTAATTCTTACTTAAAGATTAACTACCTATTCCTTATTTGTACCAGTCTCATAAAATCCACCTCAGAATAAATAGTGGTTCGTAGTATATTGCGAATCAATATTGAGAATTAACATTCAAGTAAATTAATCAAATTGTCCAAATGTCACATTTACAGCGATGGCAACTCATCGAAGAAGGAGTAAAAGATGAAAAATAAAGGCAAAACACAAGATACAACGCAAGAACGTTTGGAATCAACAAAAGATTCAGCCATTCGTGTGCCTGGTGTCGTTTTAGAATCTCTACCGGGAAACCTATTTAGTGTAGAGTTGACAGAGAACGATCACAAAGTTGTGGCGTACCTTGCTGGCAAAATGATGCAACACAATATCTGGGTTCTTCCAGGTGATCAGGTTACTGTTGAACTTTCTCCTTATGATCTCACACGCGGACGAGTTGTCTGGCGGAATCCAGGTGCATAATACTGTTTGGACTGTATGGTTATGGAAGGCATTGTAATAAAAGCACGTGGTGGTGCTTATGAAGTGCAGATTGGCAATCAGTGCTACACCTGTACGTTGCGCCATCACCTCATTGAAGCGGAAAGGCATCGTCTCAATGAAACAAAAGAAATGCCTTATGTCGATTTGGTTGCTGTTGGCGATCGAGTCCGTATTTCTGCCGCTGTGTCTACAGAGAACGCGGGTTACATTGAGGAGTGCCTCCCACGGCAAACCCAATTCGGACGAACACGCATGGACGGTTGGCGGCAAGTTATTGTTGCGAATCTTGAGATGTTGCTAATCATCTTCGCAGCACGACACCCAACACTCAAATTGCGCATGCTTGATCGATTTCTTGTCACGGCAGAAGCTTCCAATATAGAACCCGTGATCTGTATTAACAAAATGGATTTGGCAAAATTGGAGAATGTTCAACGCGAACTCAATTTATACGAAGAATTAGGGTACAAAGTTGTTTATACAAGTATCGTGACAGATTTCGGGATTGACAACTTGCGGGAAGTCATGCAGGATAAAATTTCAGCAATTGTTGGTTCATCTGGCGTGGGAAAATCTTCCTTACTGAATACGTTACAACCTGGACTGCAATTGCGTATTGGCGAGGTAGACTCCCGTATTCACAAGGGACAACATACCACAACAGAAGTTATGTTGTTACCACTTGAATTTGGGGGTTTCGTTGCGGACACACCAGGTATTCGTACGCTCGGATTACTTGAAATTGACGATGAACAAGGGTTAGATATTCATTTTCCAGAGATGCGTCCTTATATTCCGGAGTGTAAATATGCTGCATGTACACATCACCACGAACCTACTTGTGCAGTCAAACAAGCAGTTGAAACAGGGAACATCAATCCACTCCGATATGAGAGTTACCTCCGTATCTCGGGATTCACGGAAGGAAGGTATGAACGAAATACAGATAAAAACCGAAAAAACCGATCTGACCGACGACGCAAACACCGATCCAGATAAGTGGAAAAGTGTTATACATGGATTGCAGCAGATTATTGATAGAACTGAGCAGAAACTCAAATATTTTCAGAATCGTCTGAAGCGAGCACAGTTCATGGAAAGCCCAAGTCTGCGGAAAGTGCGTGCAGCGGAAGTACAAGTTGACATGCATTCGGCACAGCTGGAGAATTTGCGGAGTGAGTTACACAAATTGGAGCGTCTTCAAAGTGGGGGAATTCAACTCCGTTTAACAACTCAGAATGAACTACGCCGAATTTGGGGATGGATAAATCAACCCGATATGAGAGGTATGCTATATACAGAAAAAATATCGTTTGAAATCTTTGTAGAAGACTGGCAACGTTGGACAGCGGATGCAGAAACCCATGCACTTTCAATTGAAACACACACCACGCGACTCCTGCTCGGATTTATGCTCCTCCGATGCAGTGCTGATGTTGTTGTAGTGGAATTTGTAATCATTCGGTCTGGGTATCGCTCTCGTGGCTACGGAACAGACGCACTTACGGAAACGGTGCGTTATGCCTTTGAGGAGTTGGACGCTGTTCATATCACCTTACAGGTTTCACCTGATAACGATGCTGCACTTACCTGTTTTGAAAATGCGGGATTCCAATATCTTGGTTATACTGATGTAGACGTACCAGTTTACACAATGGGAATTGAACGAAACGAGTGGGAAAATGATGATCCAGATAATTCAACAGATGAACAAATTACATCCCAACGGCTGCATGCTCCGCTCCAAGAATTCTTAAAATGAGAAAAATTTACTTTTTTTTCGCAATACAACGTAAAAAGTGCATCCGAAAATGTGTATAGGTGAATCATTATCATTTTTAATGGTAATGGTATCCTATTACCGCTGAATTGCGGAAAAGGAGGTATTTGTTATGTTAGCAAATCAGAGGAGGTGTGGCACTTAGTGTTACGCCCTTTGGTGTGGCACTAAGTGTCGCACACTTTCTGACCGGGACAGAGGGTTTCGACCCTCTGTCCCCAATTTATAGTAGAGTATAGAAATTATCCTACACTTCCTCTGTCCGAGCGATCTCCGAATCGCGACCGAACTGTAGGAACAGTCGGGAATCGGAGTTCTCTCCTACTGTTCAGGAATGTAGCATTAATTCTAATCTTTACGATAAAAAAATGAGTGAAGTATTTCGCAATACGATGCAAAAGTGCATCCGAAAATGTGTATAGGTAAAATCATTGCGATTTTTTAAGTTTTATTGTATACTTTGCATGTAGAATACATGCATGAGATTTCACTGATGTCTTATTGACATCCTAACTCTATTCCAAATTTACATTTACATAAGGAGGGACCATTATGTTGTATTTGAATCACACCACGCTTAATCTCAACGTATTGCGTACAAGGCGATGGTGCCTCTGCCCATTATCAAAATATTGATTTGAAATGGCATAGGTACCAGTGCCTCACTCTGAGGAGTCGTTATCTATGTCCAAATTTAATCCCGATTTTTGGGAAGTTCCGGTACCACCGGAGTATTTTAACCAACTGACTACGGAAGACTTACTCTGGCATCAGTCCCCATCTGACGAATATACAAGGGCCCGTCAAGCGAAACGACAGAAAGTCCTAAAGCAGATTCGTCAGATTGTCTCCAAAGAACTCACTGACCGCCAAAATGATTGCGTTCAACTCTATTTCTATGAAGGGAAAACACAGGAGGAAATCGGTTGTATCCTCGGTATCTCTCGCAGGGTTGTCAGTCAACATCTTTTTGGTGTCACGCGGGGCGGCAGGAAGGTAGGCGGCGCGGTTAACAAAATCCGAAAGATGTGCCGCAAGTTAGGCATTCACTTCCCGTAGTTGTCTTAAAATAGAATAAATCTATTCTGTGTAAAATTGCGTGAGAGGTAATCTAAATGATTGCCTCTCATCTTGAATGCCTAATCACCCTTCAAACTCTAAGACAGATCGTTCAATCCCAAACCTACTTAGAATTTATTTTCCTGCCATTTTGATGCCTTCCTTTATCAACTCACCCTACTTCAACATAAGAGTTATAGTAGACTTTACAATTTACTTTAACTGCCATTCGGTGCTTAGAAATCGTCCTACAGTTCAAAAGTCGCGACCAGGAGGTCGCTCCTACAAGAAGAGGCACAATGAGTTGTGCGACTACAAACACTGCAGATTAAAGAAAAGTGTATGGGTGTTTTTAGTTTTAACTATAATTTTGACGCTGTCCACTAAAACTTACAGATTGCTAAAAATCCGTATCTGTAGTATTCTACTTTTCGTTTCTTATATCAAAAAGTCTCATGGAAAAATATAATACTTAGAAAAGGGTGAATCTCATGGCAATTCGGATTGCGATTATCGGTTGTGGTGGGATGGCAAACGGCCATCTCAATGCGTATCTTACAATTCATAATACAGAACCCGGAAAAGTGGAACTCGTTGCGATGTGTGATGAAGTTAAGGATAGAGCAGACAACTTCGCTGAACGAGTCAAAGAGGTAACAGGTAAAAAGCCTACTGTGTTTGACGATACGGATACAATGCTTTCAACGGTAGATTTAGACGGTGCGGATATTTGTACTTCACACGCGCATCACCATATCAATGCAATTAAATGTCTTAACGCTGGTGTCAACGTCATGGTAGAAAAACCTATGGGTGTTACCGTCAAAGCAACCCATGCGATTATTGCCGCTGCAAAAGCGAATGGCAAAATCGCTGCAACTGCAGAGAATATCCGACGAATGCCGAGTCGCCGCACAGCAGAGTGGTTGATGAATGAAAAACAGATGCTTGGTGATTTGCGCATGTTCCACGCTCAGCACGCGAGTCATCGTGAACCGAATCCACAAAGTGAATGGCATTGGCGACTTGACCTAACACTCGGTGGTGGCGGTATGGTGATGGACTCTGGCGCGCACTATTGTGATACCTTACGTTTTCTATTTGGCGATCCTACCACTGTTTATGGACGCGTCTGTCAATTTGAGAATCTTGAAGTTACCAAATCGGGTGAGATTGTCAAGAATGAACAAGAGGACACTTGGGTAGCGACAATTAACTTCAAAAACGGTGTTATCGGGTTGTGGACATGCACATGGGCAGCAGTCGGTCACGGGTTTAATCACGTCGTTTACTATGGGAGCGAAGGGTGTCTGCTTGATGACGGGGACATCTTCCACGGACCGTTTGAAGGCGGAGAAGTTATACTCAAAGACGGTTCTCATCATTCAATGCAAAGCCTGATAGATGAATATATGGCAAGTCTTTCTGATGAGGAGAAAAACCGACTTTTTCCACACGATTTCACCGATGGTGTAGTCCTTGAATGCTACGATTTTGTTGATGCCATTGAAAACAATCGTCCACCCGAATTGGATGCTCAAGCAGGACTCCGCGCAAAGTCAATTTGTGAAGCAATCTACGAATCCAATGCGTGCGGACAAGCAGTCAACTACGAAGATGTGGTATCTGGCGACATTGAGGAATATCAGAAACCGATCAACGAGCGGTGGGGTTTATAGTTGTCTAACAAAGAACACACTGCCTCGGAAACGTCTGAAAAAGTCGTTGACCTTAAAGATGAGTCTGTTAAGAAAGAAAAACTTGTCGGTTACTTTGAACTTCTGCTAAGTAATTCCAACTTTCGTTGGCTTTGGGCAGGACAAGTTGTCAGTCTCTTAGGTGATTGGTTTAACATCATTGCTTCTGCGATACTGATTCACAATCTAACTGAATCGGGATTAGCATTAGGGGTGTTGTTTACTATACGGATGCTCGCCCCTTTCTTCGTTGCACCACTCGCTGGAATATGTGCAGATCGCTTCAACCGAAAACATATCTTAATCATTACCGACATCGTCCGAGGTCTACTTCTTCTTGGATTTCTCTATGTTAAAGACGCAAACGATATTTGGCTTCTTTACCTTCTTACAACGCTTCTGTTTGGTGTAAGTGGCTTCTTTAGTCCTGCCCGCAGTGCAATCCTACCGGATGTCACCTCACAGCGCGAACTTGGCACAGCGAACGCGTTGAGTGCTACAACGTGGTCTGTGATGCTTGCCTTTGGGGCAGCTATTGGTGGATTTACAGCAGGAATATTTGGCGTTCACACCGCCTTTATAATTGATGGATTAACCTTTTTTGTTTCAGCTGTACTCCTGCTACAGATTAAACTGCCGCACCGTTCTACCTCTACAACAGAGGTGCGCGAAGGTTCAAAGTTTACAACATTCCGTTACATGCTTCGGCATCCCGATATTCTCTTTATATCGTTACATAAGGCAGCTATAGCACTCCTATTGTCTTCTGGATTTCAGGTCGCACTGGTTGAGATAGCAAAGACACACTTCGTTATCGGCATTGATGGTGCAATCAGTTTAGGACTGATGTATTGCATGGGGGGTGTTGGGAGCGGTATAGGTCCTATTGTCGCACGGTATTGGACCGGTGACAACGACAAACCGCTTCGCCGGAGTATCAGTCTCGGTTATCTGATTGGAACGGTTGGACTTGCTATTGCTGCCCCTCTTTTTAATCTAACAACTGTGGTCCTCGGTGGATTCATCCGCAGCGTTGGTGGTGGCATTGCTTGGGTATTTTCAACACAACTGCTGCTCCAACGTGCCCCTAACGAAATTCGGGGACGTATTTTTGGCACTGAGTTTGCCCTCTTTACGTTAATGGGTGGTGTTGCTACAGCGACTGTCGGGGTAATGCTGGATCTATTTGGTGTCCGTCTTGTTCTGTGGGGAATGACTGCTCTTCCGCTCATCCCAGCAATACTCTGGTGGCTATGGCAGGCACGACACACATCCTCAGAAGCGGGAAAACGATGAAGGTTTTTCTGGCATTACAAGAGAATAAAGTTTCAAATTGTTATAGTAGATTTACAAATAACTTTACATTGTCATTCGGTGCTTATAAAGCGTCCTACAGTTAAAAGTCGCGACCAGGAGGTCGCTCCTACAGGAAGAGGCGCAATGAATTGCGCGACTACAAACGCAGCTAACCTTAAGAAAATGTAAAGGTATTTAGATTTTACTATAAATCCTAAGTAGAAAAAACGAAACCGATTTAATTTCAATAAGTAGCAACTTGAGTTAGGTAAGGGAAAGCGATGAAGGTTTTTCTTGCACAACAGGAATAATGTAACTCCGAATTGTTATTCCGTCTAATGTTTCTGTTTCAACGCGTGATTCTGGATTCGTCCGATGATCAAACACAACATAGTACCCCTCATCAGCTTTTTCCGATTTTAGGTACGCTACAAGTTGCTTTTTACCTGCCTGATAGTATTTTTCGCCTTCCCATATTTTGGTTTCAACAATGTATTTTCGGGTGTTGTGAATAATGAGAAGGTCTATTCTCCCACGTCCAGTTTGCACTTCAAGAAACATATCCGCGTGGACAATGCGAATAAAGTGATCGAGATAGGCATATAGCAGGTTTTGTCCAACATATTCCTGTGGCGTTTCTGGCACTTCCAATATACGAAATCCAGCGCGGGCAATGAAATCCTTGAAGTTGTCAAGTAGTGCTTCCAGTTCAATTTCTCCTGCAAGTGAAATGTAATCAATAAAATCTTTATCGCTGTCTTCCGGAAAATACGTCTCCTCCAACCCATTGACTATCGGTTTGAATGCTTGCATGATACGGTGTTGATAGATCGGATTGACGATTTCACACATTCTGTCATTGCCTTTTTTAATTACGCCATACATAACAAGTTCATTGATGATTTGGTTATCAAGGGTGAACGGTAGTCCTCTTTCATAAGCGGTAATTCTCATGAGTAATTTTTCAAACCGTCGGTCTCTACGAACATTTGTTAGGAGGTGCTGGATATTGGTATTCTGCTCTTCAAGCATCTGTTCATGGGCAGTTAAAAAGTGTTCCATCCGTATTGTTTCTGTTTTCGGAACGTTTAATTCCTCTGTGAGAATCTGCGCAAATCGGTTAACAAGGAAGGGTTGCCCGGCTGTCTGTTTATGGAGTGTTGCGATGACTTCTGAGTCAAACGCCTGCCCAACTTCATCTGTATATTGCGAGAGTAATTCGCCCACCTGTTCTAAACTGAAATTTTGTAAGTTGAACTCATCTTGGATATTGAAAGGTGAGACGGAACAATCGTAGTTGAGTTGCGTGATGCTTTTGACTCCGACAATGCTAACACTGTGTGGGCATTGCAGTTCGTCAGATAAATAGATATGGCGTAGCGAATGAAGAAAATCGCTCACAACGGATTGTGGAATGCCATCAAATTCGTCAATGATGAGAACGACCTTCTGTCCAATTTCATGTTGATTGTTAAGAAAACTTGCACATTGCTCAAAGAATTCCATCATTGAAACGTGGTTAGTTATTTGTGTAGTCTCAAAGAATTGACTTAAACTCTCAGAAGAACGTCCGCGTTTCTGAAAAACCATTTCAATCTCTTTGCAGATTCTATTGTGGAGGTCTTTATAAAAATCGGAATCGGTGAGATTTCTGTACGGCTCAAAATTCAGTTGGATTGGGAAATAGGCAGTATCTTCATTTGTGAGTGCCTCCATAGAAAATCGGAAAATGGAAGTTTTACCTGTTTGGCGCGGTGCAAAGAGGACGATGTACCTTCCATCCTTAATGCGATTGATAAAATCCCTAATTTCTTCAGTACGCGGCACAACATAGTGCTTGTCGGGATAAACGCGTCCTCGGGTTCCGAAACTTCTCATTTTTTTACCTTGTTATTACATGACGAATTAATAGTGTGTTGAGGCAAAGTAAATATATCTTACCGTCAGAACCATTCAGTTTTCGGTTTTTTCCATATTTTAGATAGCGTCGCGACCTTGAGGTCGCTCCTACAGAAAGAGACTTTTGAAAGAAGTTAAAAACGTTCGGAGCATTGAATGGTTTTGAGTTTACCGTGTTCTATTCATCCTCATCTTCAGCATAAGAATGCCCCCCGAAAATTGCCCGAACCTGTTTTGCCGTTTTTGGACCTGATAACAAATGTCCAATTCGGTCACCTTCCTCTTTTAGCAGAGCCTTAACATTTGTCAATACCGCTTCCAACTTATCGCCTGGAAACTTACATGCGCCATTTTCATCCATGTGGATAATCTCGCCTGGCGACACATCCATTCCTGCTATAGAGACTGGGACATTGACAGATTGAACCGCCATCGCACCGTGTCCAGGTGAAATCCCGCTCAACAGATACTGGAATTCCATCGGACGGATTTCATCAATGTCTCGTGAAGGACCGTTTGAAATTACGCCTAAACATTCCAAGGACTTCATTGCAGCTGTCATGTTGCCGCCTGCTAACCCCACTTTATTCGCTAATTCAGGTGGAAATTTTTGCTGCAATGCTAAAATTGTCGGTTTTTCAGATGCATCTAACGCATCAACCACATCCATGAAAGAGAGTTCGGAATAGTTTGGATCGGGTAAACCGTAGACACACGTCACCGCATACCCCACAACTGCCCCTAACTCAGGATACATACATCGGATAGTGGTATCTGTGTACCAATTTTCTGTCCACGGGTTGTAAAGTCCAAGGCAGAGCGGATTCCCCGGATAAGTAGCCACAACATTTGTTATTGACGGTGTATCGTATTTACGTAATTCTGCTAACATTTCTTGTTCTGTTAATGCCATAGTTTACCTCAATTTTTTATGAATGGATTCCATTTTTTTCAAAGTAAAGAGTCGCGATTCGGAGATCGCTCCTACATAGGAGAAAGTCGCGATTCGGAGATCGCTCCTACATAGGAGAAAGTCGCGATTCGGAGATCGCTCTTACAGAATATAGAAGGACTAAATACCCTGTTTAGATGGGCATTGTTCTGCCTGCATAAGCCCGTCCAATACGTGCAGTTTCTTCACCTGAGCCACAGATTCTCACACCAGCATCAATACTTGCTTCAATCGTATCTGCCGATGCGCTTTCCAAAAACTTTAGACCTGCCGATTGGCATGCTGCAAACACGCGATCTCTTGCATCTTGTAATTCCTGTGGGCGTGGGTTTGGCGGATGTTTATAGCCAAACGACATGCTCATATCACCCGGACCCCATTCTGCAAAAGCGATCCCTGGTACCCGAGCAGTCATTTCAACGTTGGCTAATGCTCGCTTATTTTCAAACTTTAGTCCAAGGAGCAGTTCACCGTTCGGATTCAGGGGCCACGGGTCAGCAGTATCAAGGTATTGGTCAACGGAAATACCCCAGATGTGTGAGGCAGGTCCCTGCCCGGCAGAGCCGCGTCTGCCAACATCCAATTGTGTCCCTACCCCGATTGTTTGGAATGGGTAGCGGCACACCTCTACAAATGCTTTGACTGCCTCTGGTGATTCTGCGTGGCAGAGTAATAACCCATGCACACCGCGTGCCAGCAGTTGCCGCATCTGCCATCCGTTGGCGCGAATCACGTCTGCACTTACGCCATCTACTGGCAACTCAACAATCACCGCTGGCGTTTTGTGTCCACTATTTGTCGGACCGCCATCTGCCATCCCTCGCATGTAACTATCTAATCCAGATAGATCAAAACAACCGTGCTCCATACCGATGTTGATATAATCAGCCCACGTTTTTGCCATCTCGCGACCTGCATCATAATTCAAGTCTGAGGTTGTGTGGCTTCCTGTGTAGAAAACTGGCTGATCCGCTTCTAACAATTCAATTGCTTTATTAACCCGTTTGGGCATTGTGATGCTCCTTGTAAGCCCCGAAAACAGGTTTGAATAGCGGGGCAATCTATAGTTGCTTTATTAACTTTATCTTATAGCAAAGTTTGACAATCTGTCAACTGAAATTTGAGGTTATTCTTTGAAATTTATATCTGTTCAGTCTTCAAATTGTTCTCAGCGCTTTAGACAGGGTCGCTCCTACAAGAGGAGACACTATCCAGTAGGAGGGAACTCCGATTCCCGACTACATCGAATCAAAGATAAGTCGCGATTCGGAGATCGCTCCTACAGAGGAAATGTAAAATTATTTCTATAATCCACTATAGTTTAGTGTTTTTGGGGTTTTATTCGGAAGGGGCACGACCAGGAGGTCGCTCCTACAGAAAGATATCTTTGAGATCAGTTAAAATTACTGAAGAATTGAATGGCGCTGTTTGACGTTTCAAACTACTTGACAATTTAGCAGGGATAGGGTAACTTATTAGGTAAGGAACACATCATATTTATCTCTGTAGGAGTCATAAATTTGTGAAAGCGATTGTCATCAAACTATTACCGGATAAACGACGGGAAAAGACTGTCGTCACTGATTGGAAAGAACCTGCTCCACCTGAACGAAATGAGGTACTGTGCAAGGCAGTCTTTACTGGATTGACCAACGGTACTGAACGCAACCAACTGATCGGTGGTAACTATGCACCAGCTGATGCAAGTTTACCGTGTGGTGGCGGCTATCAGAACGTTGGGCGTGTCATTGAGACGGGACCTGATGTTACACAACTTCAAATAGGTGACCTCATTTACGCCAGCGTAGACCATGTTGAACGGTTTAAGATTGCGGAAAACGGATTGCTGCTAAAATTACCAGATGACGTTCAGCCTGCTGAAGCGGCACTTTTCGGCATATCGGGCGTAGCGATGCACTGCTGCAGGCGAGTTGATCCGCGTATCGGTGAAAGGGTGCTTATTGTGGGGCAGGGATGTATCGGCATGTTTGCTGCACAGATTGCCTACTCGATGGGCGCACGCGTTACCGTTTGTGATATTGATGAATCGCGATTAGAACAAGTGCGTCAACTCGGTATCGCTGAAAATGTATTCAACACGAGTGGCGATGGGTGGAAGGCGCAAATTGCAGATGGTAGTTATGATGCAGTCATGGATTTTGCGGGTGTTCCCGATATGGTTACACCAATGATCCAAGCTTGTAAAACCCGCGGACGTTTACTTTTGGTCGCTGGACGTTTTGATGTTAACTATACTTTCAACGTTGGGCAATTCAAGGAAATTAGCATTCTGCACTGTAGCCACTTTACACGCGATGATTTGGAAAATCTGTGTCGTTTTCTCCGTCAAGGGTCAGTAAAAATTGCCCCGCTGATACGGCATAGGGTAAACCTCAACGAAGTGCCGCAGATATATCGCTGGCTTCGTGATGAACCGATGCGATTGCTTGGCACCGTGTTTGAATGGTAATTCTATATTGTAATCAAACCTATAATCATTGATATATATGGACTTGGTTTACGATGTTATACACATATCGCCCCTACGGAGCTAAAGGGCAAAACAGACCATTTTCTATAAACATATCGTCCCTACAGGACTAAAGAGATTCCAGCAAACCAATATCGGTAAATGTCTATGTATTTCAGATTTCACTATAAATTTATATTTTTCATATAGGAGAATTTATGTCAGACGTTAGATTAGGTTTCATTGGAACAGGTGGCAACATGAATCGCCATCTACGTGAATTAACTCAAATAGGTGGCAACAAATTCGTTGCCTTCTGTGATATTGTGATTGAGAAAGCAGAACGTGCTGTTGAACAGTACGGCGGTAAGGCTTACGCCGATTACAACGATATGCTTGCGAAAGAGGAATTGGATGCCGTTTATATCTCAATACCACCGTTTGCACATGGCGCGCCTGAGAAGGCAGTTGTCGCTGCAGGATTGCCGATGTTCGTGGAAAAACCTGTCCACATGGATGCTGACGAAGCAAAGGAAATTGCTGCACAAGTAGAGGATAAGGGTATCATTACTGCTTGTGGTTATCAGGAGCGTTACCTTGATATTATTGACAAGGCACAAGAACTGCTCGCCTCAAGACGTGTTGGCTTTTTCATGGGGTATTGGATGGGCGGCATGCCTGGCGGTTGGTGGCGTGAGAAAGCAAAATCTGGTGGTCAACTCATGGAGCAGACGACACACGAATTTGATATGGCACGCTACCTGTTTGGTGAAGTCAAAACCGTCTATGCCGTTGCAAGATATGATCTGATTCCCGATACCGATTACGATATTGAAGAAGCGTCTGCTGTCTCTTTGCAATTTGAGAGCGGTGTATTTGGCATTATGTTCTCTGCGTGCTTCACAACGAACGGACTAAGACGTTCCGGGTTAGATATCTTCTGTGAAGATGGTTCCCTGGAATACCATCTACGTCGGGCACTTGTGCTTTCTACATCTGAAGGGAAAGAGACATGGAATCCCGAAAATAGCTGCACGATTGACATGGATAGCACTTTCATTGAGGCTGTTCGCACAGGAGATGGTAGCGCAATTCGATCCCCGTATCCTGATGCTGCGAAAACTGCAATATTGTCTATCGCTGCGAATCAATCTTTGGTAACTGGTGACCCAATTCATCTGTAGCAAATAGAGTTTGTGAAAATACAAATGGAACAGCAGATTACTCTTCCCATCACTGGCATGCACTGTGAAGGTTGTGCTGCCACTATCACCCAAAATCTTGAAGAGATGGCGGGTATTTTTGTTGCAAATGTTAGCATCGCAACGGAGCAGGCGGCGGTTACCTTTAATCCGTCTACGCTCAACGAGGCATCAATCGTTGATAAAATCCGATCCCTCGGATTCGACGTTATTGATGCGGATTCTGAAGCAGCCGCGCGTGATGCTGAACTCCGAAGACAAAAGTTGCAATTCTGTGTGGGTATCCTTTTCACACTTCCTCTATTCCTACTCAGTATGGGTAGAGATATGGGATTGATAGGTGGATGGGCGCACGCCCCCTGGGTCAATTGGGTAATGTTTGTTTTCGCTTTGCCAGTGCAGGTCTACGTGGGTTGGGACTATTATGTTGGTAGCATCAAAGCATTACGCAATCGCTCTGCCAATATGGATGTGCTTGTGGCAATGGGTTCATCTGTGGCGTTTCTGTATAGTGTGGTTGTGGTGATTGCCTTATCGCTAAATATTGAAGGACTTGGAAACCATGTCTATTTTGAAACAGCGGCTGTTATCATTACACTTATTAAACTGGGCAAGTTTCTGGAAGCGCGTGCGAAAGGACAGACAAGTGCTGCTCTGAAAAAACTGATGCGCCTTTCTCCAAAAACAGCGTGTGTTCTCAAGGATGGTGAAGAACAACACATCTCGATTGAACAAGTAGCCGTTGGTGACCTACTGATTGTGCGTCCTGGCGAAAGCATGCCTATAGATGGTATCGTGCGCGAAGGTTCAAGTGCTATTGACGAAAGTTTGTTCACTGGTGAAAGCATGCCTGTAGACAAGTCAGTGGGAAACACAGTTGCCAGCGCAACAATCAATCAGAGCGGAATGCTAACAATTGAGGCGACACGTGTCGGTTCAGAAACCTCGCTTGCCCGACTTGTGCAGTTGGTGCAAACAACACAACAGAGTAAAGCTCCTATTCAACGCACTGCTGATGCTGTAGCAAGTGTGTTTGTGCCTGTTGTGTTATGTATTGCCGTTGTAACTTTCCTCGTGTGGTGGTTTATCGTAGGAGAAGGATTCACACCCGCAATGCTGCGATTGGTAGCGGTGTTGGTGATTGCGTGTCCATGTGCGTTAGGGTTAGCTACACCGACTGCGATTATGGTTAGCACAGGAATTGGCGCGCATCGTGGTATCCTTTTCCGAAATAGTGAGGCGTTAGAACATGTTGGCATTTTATCGCGAATTATTTTTGATAAAACTGGCACATTAACACAAGGAAAACTGACACTTACTGATATTATTGCGAATGATGGAGATAAAAACAAATTACTTCAGATCGCTGCCTCTGCGGAACGTGGTAGTGAACACCCTATCGGAAAAGCAATTGTTCTTGCTGCTACTGAACGCGGGATTGACACCTCTGCACCTACGGAATTTACCGCTGTTGCAGGCAATGGCATCATTGCACAACTCGGTGAGAATGAAGTGATAATGGGCAATCTGTCCTTGATGAAGCAACATCAAATTTCGACTCAGGCGTTTGAAGTAGAAGCGGAACGTCTACAAGCAGATGCGAAAACGGTGTTGTGGGTGGCAATTGATTTGCAGGTAAGCGGACTTCTTGCTGTTGCGGATACGGTGAAGTCAGAAGCGAAAGCTGCTGTTGCCGAACTCCGACAACTCGGGTGTGAAGTGGCAATGATGACGGGTGATAACCGTGGAACTGCCACTGCTATTGCCAAAAATGTAGGGATTACCGATGTGATGGCGGAACTTCTCCCTGAAGACAAAGCTGCTGCTGTCAAAAAAGCACAGGAAAACACGAACGGTTTCGTGGCGATGGTGGGGGATGGCATCAACGATGCACCTGCGTTAGCGCAAGCAGATGTCGGCATGGCACTCGGCACAGGGACAGATATTGCTATGGAAACAGCCGATTTGACGTTGATGCACGGTGACCTACGCACTATTCCCGATGCTATACGGTTAAGCCGTGCCACATTCCGTACGATTAAACAGAATCTCTTTTGGGCATTTTTTTATAATGTGTTGTTAATTCCGATTGCTGCAGGTGTTTTGTTTCCGCTTGCGTTTGTGCCTGAGATGTTACAAAAGTTGCATCCGATGCTTGCCGCGTTTGCGATGGCGTTTAGTAGTGTTTCGGTTGTGTTGAATAGTTTGCGTTTGCAGTGGCGGAAAATCTTTTTAAAAGGAGTTTGAAATGAAACATTTTTCTTTATTCATTACAGTTTTGCTGTTTTTACTATTGGGCATGGTTATGACTACCGCTGCTCAATACACCCCAAAAGTTATAAAAGATGCATTGAGTTCTATTGTCGCTGTGGAAATAGATGATCCCCAAGGGAAAACAATTTTACGCGGACTCGGATTTTTTATATCCAAAAATGAGGTAGCAACCCACCTCTCCAACCTCAAAGGCTTCACTCCAATTCCAAAAGATGCAGAAATCTATGTTAAATTTGTTGGAAAAAGAACAAGGTATTTTGTGAATAGCATATCAATGCCTAATAAAACAGACCATTTGGCTTTCTTAAATGTTCTAATTCCCGGTGTCAAACCGCTATTTATAAGCAATAAAGTGCAACATGGCGGCACAGTTTACACGATCAGCGATCCTTCAAAACCTAAGTTGGTAAAAGGCACTGTAAAAGGCAACTCAAAAGACGGTAAGTATATTCGGGTTTCTAATCAAATTTCTCGAAAAAATAGTGGCGGTCCCTTACTCAATAGCAAAGGTGAAGTCATCGGTGTTTCTATGCTTTTGTCAGAATTGCGTAATAAATTCATTTACGATGATGAAAATACGTCTATCTCTATCGGAAGGACCGGTAACATTACAATTAATGTGAGAGGAAACAATAGCAGTAATGGTATCAATATAAGCGACGATAAAATAAATATAAATGGTAGTACTTTCGCTGTTTCTTCAAATGTTCTTAGAGAGATATTAGCACACCCCAACAGTAATTCGGTCAATTTTCAGGGGCTGAAAGGTATTACAGATCAGCGGAGATCAGATTCAAACAGGGTTGAGAAAACTTTTGATGTCAAATCAGGTGGGCGTTTAACAATTGATACAGAGATGGGCAATATTGACGTGCAAACTGTTGCACAAGACAAAGTTAACGACTTGTGCCAGTTAACTTTTTGTAAAGTATCTAATACTATTTTGTCTTATTATGCGTAAACAACGTCTTTGAGTGCCGTTAGCGAGCGTCCTAAACATTGGTTCAAAAAAACGCCGAGTGTAAAACCAGCAAACTTGTTGCTCAAGCGTGTCCGAAACCCCCAATGTGCCTTGGCGCGTATCCGTGAAACATTGAACTGGTCTGTCAGTTGACTGATAGTCGTTTCTATGCGCCGCCTTTTTTGACTATGCAACTTCTGAAATGGTTCTGGATATTGTGTTTTTTGATTTTTACGCCGCGTCGGTAATAGACACACATTGTAAGTTTGGCGTAAATCAGTTTCAAGTGCTTCACAAATATACCCTTTGTCTCCAAGGATAATCGGATAAGTGCCACGCTCACACAACAAGGGTAGCACTTCTCTATCATCCGTATCCGCAGTGGCAATGGCAAAATCAACAGGGAGCCCATAAGCAGTAGTTATCACACTTCCCCGAAATCCTAAGAAAGTGTCAAGTCCCTTTGTAGCACACTTTCCATAAGTTGCCAAAGTGCCAGTGCCATCAGCGTATTTTAGAGGTGATGTAGAAGCATACGCACGCTTGAAATCGCAGAGCGGTATAGGAAAACTATCTACAATGAAAACCTCGTCATCCGGTAAAAACTTTATCAAGATACACCGCAGTTTTTCGCTCGCGCTGCATAAGTTGCGCCGGCGTCTATTGAAGCGAGACCTTTCCGGTAAAAATCGGAACAGATGTCCGAGTTGTGCCCTAATCAGTTTGTATCCTGACAGTTCGCTGTCTTTACCTATGAGTTCCAACAGCCACGCAATCGTAAGAATGTCACTATCTGGACAAGGACTAACGGGCCCCGGACGCAGTGTCTCTGCAGCCGGGAAATAATGGTCATAAAGTGTTGCCATGATTTTCTGGCAAACAGAAGCAACATTTTCAAGGGTGCGTGTCTTATTTTTCAGTTGCGCACCATATTCTGCTAAGGTATACTGTAAGTCCATTCTTATGTTCCTTTTATATTGATTTACTAAAGGATAGCATAAGAATGGGTTGAGTTATAGAAAATATTAAATAGTGAAATACAATATTACATAAAAAGAACTAACTGGCACAAGTCGTATATATCACATTTTTTGTCAAAAAAAACGTTAAATTACTTATTTAATATTCACATAGACAAACACCAACTATTTATGCTATTATATAGCAAAACAGATAAAGGAGATGGATACAATGACACATTCAATAACATTTCGTTGCTTGTTCATAGTCCTGCTCTTTTCAGTAGTTATGATTTTGCCAGCGCACTCGGTAGATGTCACCGTTGGGTTATTGGCAGGAAGTAACGAACTTGGAGAAGTTGAGGAAGCTGCTTACCAATGGGCAGACGACAATTTTCAAGCAACAATACTCACAGCGGACAACAATGGCACTTTCAAAAACAGTAGCGGCACGGCAATAAAATTAGACCAATTCGCGGTGTTGTGGCTTTTCTATACAGAAACAAACGCTTTGCCTGAGCCGTTGCTTGCAGACGCAACCAAAAAGGCAATTCTTGACTATATAGAAGCAGGTGGCGGTATATTTCTTTCAGCACTTGGTCTTCGTTATGTAGCAGACCTTGGTGTTGAAGAAGGTGGTGTTCCCCGGAACCTTTCCCCTCTTGGCAAAGGCCCGCCTGAAATCGGCATAAAACCGACAGATGATGCCAAAAACCATTCTGTATTTAAGAGGTTTAATACCAACGAACCTATTTTTCTTACCAGCATGGCACAGGCAGGATTCAGTTCAGATTTCCATAACTTTGGTGGAACTCCTCCCGCAGGTAAGATTCTTGGTACGAAGACACGCGGCGGCGGTGCTGGCGGTGGAGAACGCCCCTTTGTTGAATACGATGTAGAAGATGGGAAAATCATCACACTTGGACATCATAACGGTGTTTACACCGATACAAAATCCGAGGAAGCGGACAATCTCAGAAAACTCACGGAAAATGTGCTGAATTACCTCGCTGAAAATTCTGTATTTCTCACCGTTGAACCCGAAGGGAAATTGACGACAACGTGGGGAAATTTAAAGGCTGTATTAAAATAAGTTGTTGAAACAATCTTGCAAAAAATAAACTCGTAACATGCTATTGTTACGGGTTTATCTTTATATACCTTGTAGGTATTCAAAAATATAGTAATTTACAAAATTTCGTCCTTGTCCGCTTCTGTGGATATGCCACGATTAGATGGATTTAGACCTGATCGATGTATTGCCCAATAGATTGCCGCCACAAACACACCACCGATCAGTGTGGCTATCAACCATATTCCAGCTCCCACAAAAACCGGACTCCCTAAACGATTTGCATCTCGGTATACGGCAACCGCAAAAGTAATGTGCACTATAGCTGTCAAAACCCAAAACGCAATTACAGCCAAAAAACTGAGTCCAGCGATGCCAACAGGAAACACCGTACCGTCAAAGTCAAAATTCATTTCAATTTCTCCATTTTATTTTAAGTTTTAGTATACAACGGATTCACCTAAGTGTCAATGTTTTTGAAGGTATACAGTATTATTCAATTTCGACGAATAGATTCACTCCGAAAAATAATTTTAAGGAGAGATTTAAATCCCATTTGACAGCATCCTCTTTTTCTGCTACTATGATCTCAATAGTATCTTCTGTTTCAATCTGTAAATTTCACAAGCATGAACATTTCTAACAAATATGAAAATATCTGAAATACAAACCGCCTTAGCCACGTTAAACCTTGATGCTTGGCTTCTTTATGATTTTCGCGGCATCAACCCAATTTCACAAAAGGTAGCAGGTTTGACTGATGCACACATCACGCGTCGTTGGTACTGCTTAATTCCCGTGGAAGGCGAACCAAAATGGTTAATTCATCGGATAGAAACATCAAATTTCACCGATGTATCTGGATCCGTTTCGCTTTATGCTGGGTGGCAGGAACTTAATGAAGAGGTGAGAACCCTCCTTAGCGATGTAGAATCAGTTGCAATGGAATATTCGCCTAACGCATCAATCCCTTACATTTCACGTGTAGACGCTGGGACGTTGGAGTGGATTCGTTCTTTTGGAATTGAGGTGCATTCGTCAGCGGAACTCGCGCAACACGTTGAAGCGCGTCTAAGCGAAGCACAGTACGAAGGACATCAAAAATCCGCAAACTTAGTCCTGCAAGCTAAAGACTATGCCTTCGCTTGGATTGGTGAGCAACTTAAGTCTGGCAACACAATCACTGAATACGATGTTCAGCAACAGATTCTCAACCAGTTTGATGAAATGGAATTGATAACCGACCATCCACCTATCGTTGCTGTCAATGCGAATAGTGGCGATCCACATTACGCTCCTACCGAGCCCCACGCACAACAGATCAAAGCGGAAGACTTTATCTTAATTGATTTATGGGCAAAGCAGAAAGACTCCGATGCTGTCTTTGCTGATACAACGTGGGTTGCTTATGCAGGAGCAACTGTTCCTGACAAGTATGTTGAGATATTTGAAATCGTGAGGGAAGCGCGGGACAGGGCTGTGGCATTCATCCGTGAAAAATGGGCAGCAAACGAACCGATTCCAGGCTACGCAGTTGACGATTGCGTCCGTGGATACATAACTGAAAAGGGATATGGAGAATACTTTATCCACCGTACTGGACACAACATCGGTACTGTTATACACGGCAACGGTGTGAATTTAGACAATCTGGAAACACATGACGCACGGTTACTAATCCCCGGTGTCTGTTTCTCAATAGAACCTGGTATATATCTCACCGATTTCGGCGTTCGGACTGAAATTGACGTCTATTTAGCCGGAGCAGGGAAAGATGGCGTAATATTGACAACCGCGCCCGTTCAAAATCAGGTATTGCCTCTGCTGTAACTTTATAATTCCGCTTTTTCAAATCTTTTAAAATGTGCACAAAGTATATCCGTGTATTAAGGATCCACTGTTCCGCATACGCCGTAGCCAGAAGTGGCAACGCGATTGTTAAACGTTGGGTATTAAGAAGCCACTGTTCCGCATACGCAGCAAAGTCTGTTTCTACTAATCCTGTACAACCGAGTGTATAGATTACATAACGTTTGTCATCCCGCCGTGCTTCTCTAACCTCAAGGGACGTTTTAAGTGACATGCGTCTGTTGCTGTCAATTTCAAAAACCCAGAAAAAATAATCCTCGTTGTGTGCAAGATAACCGATTTCCACTTCAAGCCGATGGGGTGTCTCAGTTGGAATCGGGATTGCCTCCAAATCCCGTTTTACTAAAACAGGATAGATTGCAGCAAAAAATATCTGCTCTAATCCGAGCGGTTGTTCTACATGGTTGAGGATTTCCAATAGAATTTGTTCGTCTTGTGGTTGGCGCAGATCAAGGCAACTTTTTGAAAACACTTCATCACGCAAGGCATGCATTTCGGGGGCAGCATTTTCATCTAACGGTTTTAGTTCTTGCACTAATTTAAGGATACGACGACGTTTCGGCAAAACGCGCCACAATACCCAACGCGTCAAAGCTTGCCACGTCTCCTTTTCAATCAATAGTGACAAAAACGCTTGCACGGCAGTAAAAGCCTGTTTAAAAATACTTTCAGATGCAAGACCTCTTCGTTGGTTCGCCATAATTTTTTGACTTTTCTCCCCAAATGTGTTATATTTAAGAAAAGAGCGTATTTAAACAAACTCTTGCAGGAGGGGTTTCCAACCCCGATTTCTTTCCGCCGGAGTGGTGAAACTGGTAGACGCACTGGATTCAAAATCCAGCGGGCCCTAGGTCCATGTCGGTTCGAGTCCGACCTCCGGCATCAGGCGATGGTTTGAACAGACCATCGCCACTTCTTTTAACGCCTACATCGCAACAATCTTACGCATCCGTTGTGCAAGATCAATTTGTGTTTCCCTATCCCCGCCAACTTCGTGAACCACGTAACCATCATAATCAACAGCGCGGAACGCTTCCATAACCGCTGCCCAATCTGTGTCACCATCCAACAAGTTCGTAAAGCGATGTTGACCACGCGAGAAATCCTTGAAATGCACATTCTTAATACGATGCCCAAGTTCACGAATCCAATGTTCAGGATAACCATACGCCATCATGTTTGCTGTATCAAGATAAGTTCCGACCCAATCACTGCCAACTTCGTCCACAATCTCGCGCATCTCCTTCGGACTGAGCAGGAATTTGTTCCATACGTTTTCCAAACCGATGGCAACTTTGTGCGTTTCAGCTGAAGGCGCAAGGTCTTTCAGAATTCCGACGAGATTATCCCACACTTGCTGGTAAGTGCCTTCAACGGAGAGTTGACCGGGGTGAAGTAAAATACCACCAACCCCAAGTGCTCCTGCAACTTCTAACCCACGCGCAAGCGACTTCGCGCCGTTCTTACGTTGCTCCGCATCAGGACTGAGTAGGTTGCCACGATTCGCGTATCCTGCGGTTATGCTGGCGATCTCAATACCAGCGGCTTCACACTTCGCAGCAATGCCTTTAAGTTCGGTATCGTTCATATTTATGTCTGTATCCTTGCCTTCACCAAAAGTAAGTTCAACCGCATCGTAGCCAGCATCTTGGCAGAGTGTAAGTGTGTCATCAAATGACATATTACCGAGAATTATTTGGGTAACGCCTATCTTCATTTTTTGTTTTCTTTCTCCTTTTCAGTATAAAATTGCATGGATGTCAACGCCTGTATGCACAGGTAGCGTGTTTCAAGACATTGTGGACACCGAAGTTCGATATAATACGCATCGTTAAAAATAGCATCAATCCAATCTGTAAGTCTATCTTGGGTTTCTCCTAAAAACTGTTCAAGTACTTCATATTCACGATTACAATCTGGACAGATCTGCAAGTCGTGTCCGATCTGAATACTGTCTAACCATCCCATGATTCCCACACAATACCCGCATTAATTGTAGCTCGGAGTCTCTGTGTCCTTAACCGAAAATTGTAATACCGATTTGAGATAACGACCCGGCAGACGGGCCTTGACATGAACAGCATCCTCAGCATATTCTGTGCCTAACACCGTACCATGCTTATAGAGCATATCCAATGCTTTTCCTTCCGTATAAGGGATACTCAGACTGAGCATTGCACCGTGCGAAGCAAAACGTTGTGCTAACGTTTCCGTCAGCGTTTCAATACCATCTCCACGTTGTGCTGAGATAGATATTGCCTCTGGATAACGGGCTTTAAGAATATGTAGCTGGTCCTCTTTTTCAAGCTGATCTATTTTATTAAATACCATGACCATCGGCATCTCAGAAGCATCCAATTCTTGAAGCACCGTATCTACTGCAGCAATTTGTGCTTCTGTTTCTGGATGGCTAATGTCAACGACATGTAACAATAGGTCAGCCTCTGTAACCTCTTCTAAAGTTGCCTTGAATGCAGCAACGAGTTGATGCGGTAGTTTCTTGATAAAACCGACGGTATCACTTAAAAGAATGTTTTGATTCTCTGGCAAATTCACCCGCCGCGTGGTTGAATCTAAGGTAGCAAACAGTTTATCCTCTGCTAAAACGTTCTCACCTGTTAATGTATTGAAAAGGGTTGATTTTCCAGCGTTAGTATATCCTACAAGAGAAACTTTGATTTTTTCTGAACGGTTTTGTCGTTGCACCTGCCGCCGTTTTTCAACCGTTTCTAATGATTTTTTGACTTGAGAAATTTGCCTACGAACCCATCGACGGTCCATTTCAAGCTGCGTTTCACCCGGACCACGGAGAGCACCACTACCACTACCGCCGCTGGTCGCAATCCGTGAAAGGTGTGTCCACATCCGTGTGAGTCGCGGGAGCGCATATTCCAATTGCGCCAAAGAGACTTGTAAACGCGCTTCGCTGGTTAATGCGCGTTGTGCGAACACCTGTAGGATTAGACCTGTTCTGTCAACAGTCGCAACATCAAGCACGTTTTCAATGTTTCGCGTCTGTGCTGGTGATAACTCCTCATCAAAAATGATTGCATCTGCTTCAAGTTCCGCAACGACACCCTTAAGTTCTTCAACCTTACCTTCTCCAATAAAATAGGTTGGATTCGGCACGTTGCGCGACTGAATGGTCTCACACACGACTTCAATTCCTGCAGTTTCGGTCAGTTGCCGAAGTTCTTGCAGCGATTCCTTTGTTTCGTGCATCAAGGCATCTCGCAGTTTTACACCGACAAGAATTGCATGAGAAGGTGGGTTTGGTGCTTGTGTATCGTAAAGTTCTTGCATATTACCCCCTTGAAACTGTAACGGGATTCGGTTAACACTATATACAGTTTATCAGATTAATATGCGGTTTTCAACCAAAACTTTGTTAATTACAGAGCCATTCAATTCTCCAATAATTTCTTCCTTCTCCCTAAAGCCTCTTTTGTCGGAGCGAGCTCCGGCTCGCGACCATGTCCAAATGATGAGAAATTTCAAAAACTGAACGGATCTGCGCTAATTAGGATTAAGAAAATATACTGGACTCAATGTATCTGATTATACTACAATATAAGTACTAAGAAAATTAACGCTATTATAATGCCCTTAAGGACGTGCTTACATGATGCCTTGTGATTATCGGGTAGAGACTGCTGATTACCAAGATTTTATGACCGCTTTACCAACAAAATCGGTTGACCTTATCTTAACTGATCCTCCATATTGCATAAGCAAAAAGACAGGGTTTAAGTCTGTAAAAAATGGAGAGAAAAGGTTTGCTGTGAGTATGGATTTTGGGCAATGGGATCAGACTGAAATTAACCTTGAGGATATGGCAATATCGTTTTACGATGCATTGCGGCGCGGCGGCACTGCTATTGTATGGTATGATATTTGGAAAATAGATAGGTTAAAAGAAGCAATGGAATCTGCCGGCTTTAAGATGATTCGGTTGATTATATGGCAAAAAACCAATCCTGTACCGTTGAATATGAGGGCAACCTATCTGTCCAATAGTCGAGAAGTAGCAGTTACGGGAGTGAAAGTTGGCAAACCTACCTTCAATAGCGAATATGATTCTGGTGTTTATGAATATCCAATCCCGCGGCATAATGGAAACAGGGTACACCCAACGCAAAAACCTTTATCACTGTTTGAAGATTTAGTGCGAAAACATAGTAACCAGGGCGATCTGCTTGTTGACCCGTTTCTCGGTTCAGGTACTACAGGCGTTGCTGCTGTTAGAAACTCCCGAAGATTCGCAGGTTGTGACCTTGACGTTACCTATGTAGAAATCGCGCGTGAAAGAATAAAAATGAGTGAAAACGAATAGATTTCCAATTAGACTCACGCAAAAGTCCCGTTTTTGCCAAAACCCGTGCTTTATTCCTAAAAGTATGTTTGCCAAAATCCCTACTTCGGCAAACACACTTTTTAGTTTTTTAAACCTTTTCGTCCAAAATTCCCCTCTTTATAACATTCGGATTCATGTAATTGAATATAAGTTAGGTTAGGCAGCAAGCGAAACACAAAGCTAAAACCTGATGATGTCCTTTTGCAAGAGCATTCAAAAGAATATATGAAACTACGTGATGCTATCACCATAGGTATTGCACACCTTGCTCGAAATAAACTACGCGCTGGTTTATCTATTCTCGGTATTTTCATTGGGGTTGCGAGTGTGTTATGTATGATGGCAATCGGCGATGGCGCGAAACTTCTCATCGCGAGAGATATTGAGAAACTTGGGGGTGCAAATCAAGTTCAATTTTGGACACGCACATCTATTTGGAAAAGCGGACGGTTCGTGCGACGCACTACCGAACGATATACCCTTGAAGATGCCTATACTATTGAGGCTGAATGTCCCAACGTTTTATTTGTCTTACCGAAAAACGAAAGATTCCGTCCATACCATGTTTCCAACCGATACGGAAGCTATCCCGCTCCACATCTGGAGGGTGTCACAGCAGATTATGCCCTCGGTATGCAATGGGAAGTGCAAGCCGGTAGATTCCTCTCTAAAAACGATATTGAAAACGCAACACAGGTCTGCGTCTTAGGTGCAAATATTGCCAATGAGTTATTTGGAGAAAAATCACCGCTTGGACGAGAGGTGAAAGTGCGTTTTTCGTGGCAGAACCCCGCGGTAAGGTTGTGGGTTGTCGGTGTGATGAAAACAAAAGGCAGCAGCGTCAGCTCCTGGCGTTCTTTGGATGAAACGATTTGCGTGCCGTTGACAACACGCCAACAACGGATTTTTAGCAACCGCTATATTGACAACCTCACTGTCTTTTTTGAAAAGGACGCGGATGTTTATAATATCATCGATTCTGTTAAGGATGTCCTGCGTAAAAGACACAGAGGAAAAGATGACTTTATTGGTTTTGGGATACCGAAAGTTAACATCCGACGACTTGAGCATATTGAAAAGGTGATAAAAATTGCGTTAGGCGGAATTGCTGGCATTTCCCTATTTGTTAGCGGTATTAGTGTTATGAATATGGGTCTTGTTTCTGTAGGTGAAAAAACCCGAGAGATAGGTTTGCGTAAATCTGTAGGTGCGAAACGCCTTCATATCTTCTTGCAATTCTTAACAGAATCGATATGTCTCTGTTTCTGCGGTGCGGTTCTCGGCATTATAGGTGGATGGTTTGCAGCACACGGCATGGCAAGGCTTGCCGTGCGAATTCTGCCGATTGTGCCAGAGTGGCCAGTTGTTCTCTCTTTGTTTTGGATACTAATCTCTGTGATTTTCTCCATTTTCATGGGGGTGTGTTTTGGGATCTATCCCGCAATGCGTGCATCACGGATGTCCCCCATTGATGCTCTCAGAACAGACACGTAAGACGAAACAATTAAAATTTATTCAATCTATAGATTGATCTAATCCACTTTAACGGAAACTAATGATATCATCAATTTTTAGAGGTTTTTCCTCAAGCAAAATATGGAAAATCCCACGCTGTTTTGTAGCAATATAAAGTTTATCACTACTCACCGCTACAGATAGCACTTTATCAGGGATACTTGAAGAAATCTGATCCCATTTACTATCAGAATCTAAGCGATAAATGCCCATACTCCCTACACCATATAAACTTAATCCGTCCACAACGAGTTTATCTATGACGATATGTCTTCCAACATCATTGGTGAGCAACGCCAATATTCGCCAGTTTGCGAACATAAGACACCTTTATCTGTTGCCACATATACCTTCAGATTAGCAAATACGATATCCTTAATATGAGTGAAGGTTGAGGGTAGACTCAATGTTATATCCCTCCAACTTTCTCCGCCATTAATGGATTGAAATAGTTTCCCATCTCGTTTACCGACATAGACGGTTTGTGATGAAGCAGCTATCTTGAATCCAATATCCATTTCATGATCAGGGTAGTAGTTTGTATCTATCAAGCCGGTGTCCGTAAATATTAAACTTTCCGTATCCCATTTTAAAAGTCTATTTTTGTATGCTATGAAAAGGGTGTTATTTTCTGTGAATTTGATATTCTGTTTGCCTTCAGAGAGCAGTGTAGTGGATGATGATTTGGCGTTTGTCCATAGTTTCCGAGAAGAGATTTTTTGAACAAGCGAAAACGCAGCTTCACCTGTGCGTAAACGAAAAATGTCTAAATCCTCACCTTGTGATGAAATCAGGTAAAGAGATTTGCCATCAATCACAAACTTGGAATCCGTAAGATGATGTACATAAGACCCCGACTGTCCAAGCTGTTCAGATATAAACTGCCCATAATCAAAACGCACCGGTACCCATATTTTCTCGTTGTCCATCATTTCATAAATGTCGCTGCCTGTATACACATAGAGCCGATTGTTAAATACAATCAACTCCTGGACATCTGTTCCGACAATTCCATTCATGAAAGGATGCCACGTTGTGCCACTATCAATTGTGCGATGAATGCTGAACTTATCCAACTTGTAAAAGGTATTCTCATCCACTGCCAAAACGGTTGCATTAGATGATGAGAATGATTTACTGTCAAAGCCAAAGTGTATCCACGTTTGCCCCGCATCTGTTGATTGAAATGTTGGGATACCTAAAACGAATAACATTGAACCTTTTGCTATAATACGAGTTGGGCTTGCAGGAGATGTGCCGATCATGAAATATTTATCTTTAGGCGTTATATCAGTCCACGTCATACCGAGGTTCGTTGAGTGGGATATCTTACGAGTCTCTCTATTTTTTGCATCGGAAAAGTCATGGATAAGAAAATCTTGCCCCGTTGCTACATAAAGGTTATTCTCATCAACTGCCAATGCGTGGATTGCGTTGTCCGTATTATCCACCATAGATAACCGTTCCAAATCATCTGAAATCAAGCGATAAAGCCCTTGGTTCGTGCCAATAAACACAGCATTACCCATCGCGGCAATTGCTGTTATCTTTTTATTTGTCAAGCTGTCATTAAGTAGAGTCCATTTTCTACCAGCATCGGTAGACCGAAATACCCCTTTATCCTGTGTGGCAACATACATGACAAAACTTGTGCGTAATTTTCGTTCGAATGTTTTATCCCTTATGACGAATCCGATAAGTTTTCCAATTGGACGGGAAGAAAATACTTGCCATGAGATGCCATCATCAGTTGAGGCGTATATATTATCGCTACCAACAACATATAGCGTCCCCTGATATTCAGCGATTGGCGCCCCGACGATATTTGTAGGTATGCTTGCGCTGATATTTCTCCATGATGTCGTGCCTCTGCTTAATTTGTAAACACCAGTCCAGGAAAATGCGTAGAGATTACCATTTGAGGTAGCAAAGATATTATAGACAGGGTCTCCTTGTGGTACATTTGTCTGTTTCCATACTGACGATAAATGTGTAACATTCTCATGGGCATTATTCATAAAGACCGCTTCAGATACCTGTGATTCATCACCATCAATATTTCCATCAATAATACTCTTCCCCATTTGATTGCGTAGATCAGGTTCAGAAACAATATTGAGGTGTATAGGAGATTCAACAATTTCAATCGTTGCTTCTGATTGGGCATTAAAGTCATACGGTTTTTGAATAAGACCAAGCCGTTGACTCATTGCACCCAGCAATAATATAACCAAAACCGCAGCAGTGCCAAAAGCCATCCACGGTAGTAATGGTTTTGCTACTTGTGGTGTCGGTTTTATGTCTGCAATCTGCTTCATGATGTTTTCGGTGAGATCTGTAGAGAGTTGTAAACCCCCAAATGCTTCAGACATCAAAAGGTGTTCTTCCGCTTCTAATCGGTTTCTTGCCCGATGCAGCCTACTTTTGATGGTGTTGGCGGATACACCTAAGAAATTACCTATATCTTTTACGGACATTTCGCTGAGATAATAGAGGGTAATGACAGTGCGTTCACTCTCCGGTAATTTTTCCAGAAGCTTCTTGGCAACTTCACGGTAATGTTCTCTAATTTCTGTCATACGTTGCTCTGATTGGTATTGTGTATGATAAGTTCTATTTCTCTCTTCAATAGAAACATCTTCCAAAAATGGCATCGTGTCTTTATTCCTTTCGAGCCAATTTTTGCATAGATTGTTTGTAATAACGAAAAGCCATCCATCAAATAGTTTTGGGTTTTTTAGTTCGGACAGGTTTTTGTATACTCGGATGAAGGTATCTTGTGTTATCTCTTCGGCGATATGGTAGTCCCCAATCTTCCGCCAAGCGAGGGCGTGGATTCTCTTCTGATATTTCCGTACTAATATGCTAAATGCTTCCTCTTCACCAGTTAAAATCCTGTTGACGAGTTGGACAGTGTTATCTTCCATATTGCTACCTCATGATTTTTGTCGCGTATTGTTAGGAATGCAATCGCTATTCGGAGATCGCTCCTACTCCATATCCTGCGGCTTATAATATTCTCGTTCAAACTCAAAAAAACCATCGGGAAAATCAACATTAAATTCCGCATCAACCACTTCATCTGTAATCGTTCTCAATACCCTGCCATCCCGGAAAAAAGTATTACCAACATGAACCTGCGGAAACCAGATATCCCCATACTTGACGAACTGTTTATAAAAACTCCGCCAAAAGACCAGTTCCATTGTGGGATGTATATGGTCAATCCTATGGACTGCATAATCTTTTTCAGGATCAATCCATATTTTGATTCTCCGACTGTCTGATGCGGTAAATGCAAGGATATGGCATTCCACACCGTTAATCTTCTCTGTTCCGATATGTTTTGCATCGGGTGGAACAAAGTACCCCGATCTACCCCAAAAGTGAAAATTAGGATACCCTCCATGTTGACTCCTATCATAAAAAGTAATACCAGATGGATGATCTAAGGAAAAGATAATATCTCCTATAGATTCTCGGACTTGTGTTTGCTTATCGTAAACGAGGAGAAAAATATCATCTGACGGTCTGAATCGGCTTGACATCTCATCAAGTGGAACTCCTGGTGAGTCAACCAGCGTTAACTTATACTGGTATTGAGGTTTTTGGGACAAGTCACCTGCCTTCAGAACTTTAAAGAGTGTTGTCGTCCGGCTAATATTCTTGTGTTTACGATACCCTCGAGACCGATCTTCAAGAGACGCTTTGAGATATTCTGCTTCATACTTTTCCTTATCAACATCAGGAGATAATTGCAAGGGAATGAAACGTCTTAATTCCTCCTCCTTCTCCGTTTTGATCCATTCAGCGATCTCTTCCTCAGTTTTTCGTGCTTCACTTTCTTCTATCGTTTTGGAATAAACCTCGCCGCTTTTGATTGTAAGTCGTGCCTTGTTCACACCGTTGATCAATTCTTCTACGGATATATCCGCTAACGAGGATACAGAAACGAAAAACAGTAATGTTATAATAATTGTGATTGCGTTTTTATACAAGGTTTATCTCCTATTCCAATTTTTTGTTGAGAGGATTTGCTCAAAATGTGATGCGTCCGGTTGATGCCTTAGTTCTCTAATATCTCGCCATGAATGTAAACTATGTGAGTGGCTTTCTGGCCTTTATGTTCATAATCAACCATAAGGTATTGATTAAATTTCCCAATAGGAAAGGTCGGTATAAATTGTAGATTTGCATGCGGAATACCACTCTTTGTCTCCAATGTTGCTTTGATATGCTCCGAATCGGTTCTTACATTCAGTATTTTCGTATTCTTTTGTAAGTGTATGGAAACCCGCTTCGTTATGGGTTGATTGAGAAGCAATTTTCTTTGCCCGAATGCTACCATATCGGGTAACGTTTTGAGCGGTGTAAATGCTTGTCCTGTAAGTGTAAATGTCAATGTGTTCTGTGTCGGATCATCCGTATGTAAGTGTATGTATTCTTGCATCATGCCATTTCCAGGATAAATCTTCATGGTTGCTAAAACTGTACCTATTTCACCAGGTAGAACTTCATTTTGTGACAGGACGGTTGCAGTACATGCACATGTTTCGGTAATGTCAAGAATATTCAACGGTTTTTGACCGATGTTTTTGACAGCAAAAGTGTGTTGAACTTGACTACCACCGAACGCTCTTCCGAAGTTGAAAACTGTTTCGTCTGCGTAGACCATCGGCACCTGCATCGGTATCGCTTGCTGGCCGTCCATCTTATCAAAGACAAGCAGTTCACCACTCCATATCTTAGAGACTTCTGCCCAAGTCAGATACGGATAATACTTGTAAAATGGATCAACGACTTTCACACCGTCCCTATCCGCAGATTCAAAGATAAGAAAATGGTTGGTATCCACATAAGTGATAGCTGGCAACGACACCAAATTCCGTTTCAGCGAATCCAGTGATGTCTCTATACTTGTTAGCGGTATGCCCTTGGCAACGGCAGCCTTTCTCAATTCGCTCATCGTAGTGCCTTGTGCTGGATCGAAATCTGACAGCCGCATAAGTTCTTGAATATCCGTTTCAACCTTTAGCAATTTACAATAGTGCGCCAGACTGTTTAGACCGCTCAGCAGAAGCATCTCAGAGGAAGGTGATGGTGGTCCGGTTCTGCGAGGTTCATATCGGTTTCTATCTATCTTAAAGAAATCCTTTGGAAAATCGACATTAAACTCTGCAGAAGCGATTTTGTTGGTAAGACGCTCACGTATTGATCCATCTTTTTTATAATAGGTTTCTTGTATATGCATAGGAAACCACATCTCATCGAATTTCTGAAAGTCTTTATTCTCTACACGATAAGATATAGCGTCTGTTTCAGCGGCACCTAAAGATTCAAACTTGCGTATACAATAGCGAAGGGATTCATCCACCCAAATTCTGTTTTTCTGCTCGTAAACGTTCGTAAATTCCAAGACATAACATTCCGCTCCATCAATGTTTTCTTTTCCAACGAATTGCGCATCCATTGGCACTTTGAAAAACGACCTTCCAAATAGCGAATAAGGCGTATATCCATACCATACAGTAGAATCCTCTATCTCAACTGAACTCATGGGAGATATCAGATTCCCAATAGATTGCCTTACTTGAGTTTCAATGTCATAAGCAAGAATGAGTAATTCACTTGCATGGTGATTCTGTGCGACTTCACTATCTAAAGAATATCCGGGTGACCTCTCCAATATTAATTTATATTGGAAAAGTTTAGGGAAGCCAGCGGTATCTGGTTCAATAATCTGAAATAGCGTTGATTTGTGTTCTACTTCTGTATGTTTGCGATACCGATTTGCATTGTAATTCGCATTCGGTATGAGATATTCTTTCTCAAACGTTTCCTTGTCAACGCCTTCAAGTGGCGCATAACTTTTCAACTCATCTTCTATACTCTTTTTTATAGATTCGGTAATTTCTTCTTCCGTTTTTCGAGCAGCATTTTCAGTAGATATTTCTGCTTGGACTTCGCCGCTTCTGATGTCCCAGCGTGCCAAATTTACACGTTGGATGAGTTCGTATGTGGGCATGTCTGCTGCGTAGCATATTGTGTTAATAGATAACAGCATGACGATTATGATAGCCAAAACATTTCTGGACATTTTGAATTCTCCTTCAGTATTAGTTTACTGTATACGTTCTGTAGGAGGGAACTCCGATTCCCGAATAGAATATTGTCACGATTCGGAGATCGATCCCACGAGTTTATTGATTAAATATAAAATTCCGCGGCTTATAAAAATCTCTATCAATATCAAAAAAATCTTCGGGAAAACTAACATTGAATTCCGCATCAATTACTTCAACTGTATAGTGATTTCGCAATGATCCATCTTCAAAATAGGAACTGCCTATTAAGATTTTGGGAAACCATAAATCTCCATATTTTTTGAACGCTTTATAAACACTCCGCCAGCGAACATTTCCCTTTGTAGGATGTAGATATTCAAATTGATGAACAGCAAAATCTTTTTCAGGATCAACCCACACCCGAACTTTCAGTCCCCTTGGGGAGGTATAAGTGATGATACGACAATCCACACCGTCTATCTGTTCTTCACCAATTTCTTTAGCATCGGATGGAACACGATCAGGTGACCTGCCAAACTTAGCAAACTTCAAATAACCTCCGTGATAATTGGAATCATAAAAACTTACAGCAGATGAAGAACTACTTGAAAAGAGAATGTTACCTATACGTTGTTTCACCTGCTTGTACGTATCAAAGGCAAGTAGATAGATACTATCTGATGGTATATACAACTCCGACATCCTATCTATCGGATGCCCTGGATTCCTTACCACCGTTACCTTATATTGATCTTGTTTTGGAAGTTTCTCATCATCTGGATTTAGGACGCGGAAGATTGTTGTCTTAAGTTCTGTCTCTGTGTGTTCACGATAACGATTTGCCCAGGAGTTCAGATAAGGTATGAGATATTCTGTTTCATACTGTTTTACATCAACATCCAGATCGGGTTCACTGGGAATGTATTCTAATAACTTCTTTTTCTTTTCTGTCTTCATCCATTCAGCGATCTCCTCTTCAGTTTTTGAAGCGGGTCTGAAATTCATGGTTTTGGAATAGACTTCACCACTCAGAATCTTTATTTGCTGCTTATTGATGCCGCGTATGAGTTCTTCTATTGAGATGTCTTCTGCATAGTTCAAGTTGTAGAAGGAGAATAAAATTAGAAGAGTCATAATAATTATTCTATGCATGCTAATTACCCTCATATATGATTTTGTAATCTATGTATGTAGTTCTCGATTCGGAGATCGTCCCCCGTCATGTTGCTCATTGTAGGAGGGAACTCCGATTCCCGATTATCTACCATCGCGATTCGGAGATCGCTCGCTCCTACCATCGTGATTCGGAGATCGCTCGCTCCTACCATCGCGATTCGGAGATCGCTCCTACTCAATATCCTTTGCACATCTGAAACCGATGTTATAATATCTATATGAAGGTGGATGTGCTACGCGATGGGTGGAACGCAGATGTAATCGGACAGAATTCCATCCACCACCGCGAACGGCCTTTTTATCATCATCTTGGATATTATCCGCGCACCATTCAGCAACATTACCTGCCATATCCAGCACACCATAAGGACTCGCGCCATCTGGATAACTCCCAACAGGAGATAACTTTTCGTGATGGGGGAAATAATTTAGCTTGGAAAAATCAAAATCGTTACCCCACGGATAGAGACGTGCATCAGTGCCTCTGGCAGCCTTCTCCCATTCTGCCTCGGTCGGTAGACGTTTGCCTGCCCATACAGCATAAGCAGAAGCCTCATACCAACTTACCCCAATAACGGGATGGTCAGGTTCTCGTGATACAGAATTTCCCTCAAAACCGAGTGGTTTGTCAATCCGATACTTTCTCTTTGCTGGATAACTATAGACAAATCGTTCCTTCTGAATGAAATCCCACCCTTCTTTTGTCCAGTATTCCTGTTTATTGTATCCATCTGCTAAGATAAATGCTTGAAATTCGGCGTTTGTAACTTCGTGTTTGTCAATGTAAAAAGCCTTTACATTCACTTTGCGTGTAGGTTTCTGGTCATCCGATGCATTCGGATCGTCTGTACCCATCGTAAACTCCCCTGCGGATATCAGCACCATCTCTTCTGGTGGTTCGCTTATTGCGAGTCCTGGTGCTATGATTAGAAATAGTAAGAGGACAAATCTTTTCATTGTTCTGCTCCTTATATTTGATAAATAGTTCAGTAAAATTGATACATTTCGTATTTATGATATTAAAGACACAGTTTTTGGTCTACAGGTTGCATAAAGTGAAAAAATGTGTTATTTTATCTTAATTTATCAAAATTAATCATATTAGTCGCTTAATTCCAATTAATAGCCAGAGGCATTCAATTGTCGGTTTATAACCCGTTTTGGTCGAAAGGTCGCGAGCTGGAGTTCGCTCCTACAAGAAGAGGTTTTAAAAAAAAGAAATAATTGGAAAATTGAATGCCTCTGCCATTAAACCACATTTTCCTTGCACACTTCATATAATATATGGTAAAATAAGGGTTATTGTGAAAGATAAAAAGAAATCCCCACAGAATCCAACGATTACTGTCAACCGTAAAGCGCGTTATGACTATCATCTGCACGATCGGTATGAGGCAGGCATCGTTTTGCAGGGGACTGAAGTAAAAGCGATTAGAAACGGACAGTTTAACCTGACCGACAGCTACGCACAAATAACAGACGGAGAGATATTTCTCATTGATGCGTTTATCGGTTTGTATGATCAGGGAAATCGGATGAATCATGAACCGAAACGTCCCCGTAAACTCTTGCTGCATCGTAACGAAATAAGAAAATTGACACGAGCAGTTCAGTCAAAGGGAATGACCTTAGTTCCGACACGTGCTTACTTTAGTGGCGGAAAGGTAAAAGTAGAATTAGCAGTCGCACAAGGGAAGCGATTCTACGATAAGCGCGATAAAATTGAGCGTGAACACGCTAACCGAGAAATACGAGAATATACATAAATTCACAAAATATAATTTGGGGGTGACCTTGGTTTCGACGGAGGTAATTGCGATACAGGTTGCATGTCGAGGTCTCCGCAGGCCTCGTTAAATAGGCGGAACAATTATAATTGCTGATCAAGAATTAGCATTAGCTGCTTAGTACGCAGCTACGCTTGGCCAACCTGTTTCCCGTCAGGGAAGCTAAAGCGCCGCAATACGGGATAGCGGTTTGATTGTTCTCAAGGGACATACCGTGAACCTAAACTTGAGATAGCCTCCATGAATCCCGCATAGGGGAGTCTGGACAGCGAAAACTCAAAACCTGTGATAAACATGTAGTAGCCTTTATCAATATGCTTTCGGACGCGGGTTCAATTCCCGCCACCTCCATCACCCACTCGGCATCAATGAATCTTCTGTGAATCAACGCCAAATGCGCCAAATCAACGGTATGAACGCCATTAAGGCGTTCCCCGTATGGCATTTGACGGGAGGGAACTCCAATCCCCGACTATCAAAGCGTTTCGTCGCGATTCGGAGATCGCTCCTACAGAAGAAGTGTAAACATATTTTAGATTTTACTATAAAGCACATACATATATTTGCCAGTGACCTAAAGTAAATTTTTGCTATCTTTCCGCTGATAAATGTCTCAATATAAGAGGACAAGCACGATGGCTGATTTTGAGAATCTTCCAATCCGTATTCAACAGATTGCCAAGGCAGAGTTTCAGCCAAATGAACAGATATGTTTATGTGTTCTTGGTCGTTCCTCGCTGCTGCACCCTGATTTTGTTTTGATTACCACGTTACGGGTGCTTATCTTAGACGAAAGATATATGGGAAGTTTGGCTATCTCTTACGCCAATATCCGAGGTAATGTGTTTTTTAGCGAAATTAGCACTGTGAAACTTGCCCGACTTTTGAAGCATCGGTTTTTTGGACAAGCACGGCTTGAAATTAATGTCAAACGCAATAGTTTTTGGATTGATAACATGAGTTTGCGTGAAGCGCGTCGCGCCTATCAACTCATCGTTGAACAGATACAGAGGTAATTATGGGATTTTGGACTTACCTAACTGTAACATATAATGTATGGTTTACTGCACCACTTGCTGTCGTGTTTCTGTTTGCAATTTTCCGGCTAATCCTCGGTGGTCTGGACTTTGGCGGGAATGCTGATGTGGATGCAGACGTTGATGCCGATGTGGATTTTGATGTGGACGCTGATGTTGACTTCGACGTTGATGCCGATGTAGACGTTGATGTTGACGCTGACGTGGATATTGACGTTGATGCGGATGTAGACATGGATGTAGATGCAGACGTTGATGCCGATACTGATATAGGTGCGGATTCCGGTATAAGTGGCAATATTTTTATTGACGTTTTGGGTTTCCTGAACGTAGGAAGAGTTCCCTTTATGGTTGTGGTGATGGCACTCTTTACAACGTGGGGTTTCACCGGTTTAATCGTCAATGAAATTCTGAATGTGAACGCAGCACCAAGCCTATTCTTTTGGATATCCTGTTCCGCTGCGCTTGTCTGTAGTGTTTTAGGTACTCGATATCTATCGTTTACACTTGCAAAGATTTTTCCTGAAAGTGATCCACCTACAAAGGATCTTCACCTACTCGGATTGCAAGGCAGGGTGATTAGCGGTCAAATCACAACGACTTTCGGCACTGCCCGCGTACAAGCTCCGGATGGTAATACCTTAACAGTGAAATGTCGTGTCAAACCAGATGAACCCAATCCAGTAAAGGGCGATATTGTAATTTTAATTAACTATGATCCTGATAAACGAATATTTGATGTAAAACCTGTAGAAGCGGAATTGCATTAAATGCTGATTCCTATCATCAACATGATTTTGAAGTAAAGGAGATATGAAATGCCAGATTTGTTTATAATCATTGTGGGCGGTCTCATTGCGTTGTTTGTTATTTTTGTACTAATATACAAATCTTTCTATAAAAAAGCCCCTGCAGACGCAGCGTTAGTAATCTCAGGGGGAAGCAAAAAACGGGTTGTGTTTGGCGGAACACTCGTTAATCCAATCACGAATGTGACGCAGATCATTTCTTTAAATACGTTGCAACTCCCTGTTGAACGTGAGGGACAAGCAGCTTTAATTACTAAGGACAGTTTACGAGTTGACATACAAGCGGAGTTCTATGTAAAAATTGAACCGAATGAAGCAGATGTGCTTAAAGCTGTAGCCAGTCTCGGTGATAAAACCTTAACACCCCAGGCGGTGAATTCGTTGCTGGAAGGTAAACTCGTTGGTGTGCTAAGAAGTGTTGCTGCGACTATGGACTTGCAGGAACTTCATGAAAAACGCCAGGAATTTTCCGACCAGGTTCAGGAGGCATGCCTTGAGGATCTTGAACAGAACGGCTTTAAACTTGAAACCGTGGCTGTTACCAACCTTGACCAGACACCCCTTGAATCGCTTGATGAAAACAACCGATTTGATGTCGTTGCAATTATGACGATCAAGAAGGAAGTGGAAGAAAAGCAGACTGAAACCGCCAAGATTGAGCATGAAAACAAGGTCAGACGTGAAGAAGATCGTCTCCTCGCGGAACTCGAAATTAAGCAAAAGGAAGAGGAAACAGAAACCAAAGCTTTAGAGGTTGAACAGAGGCTTGAGTTTGCACAAGAAGAGCAGCGCAAGGAAATTGCTACGAACAAGGCTGAACAGGAACGCGCGGTTGAAGCACATAAGTTTGAGCAGTTGCAGGCGGTTGAGGAAGCACGCATCAAACAGGAACAGGCTGTGAAATCCACTGAAATTATACAGACTCAAAAAATTGAGATGGAACGGATTGAACAGGAACGCATGGTCCAAGAAAGTGAAATCTCACAAAAACAGGCTGTTGAAATCGCTCGTGTTCAGCAACAGCAAACGGTTGAAGAGGCAGAAATTCAGCGTAACCTAACTATAGAAAAAGCTAAAATTGACCAAGAGGCAACTATCAAAGAGACTGATATTGAACGTAGAATTATTCTGTTAGACAAAGAACGTGAAGAGAAAGAAGCTGAGGCAGAAAACACTATTATGGTTTCAATAAAGGAAAAAGAACGTGAGGCTGCCCTTATTGAATTCTTAGGAGTTTCTGCAGAAAAAGCACGGGCTGAAGCTGCTGTTGAAACAGCTGAAGCAATTGAAAAAGCGGAGCGTGAAAGCAAAGTAGAACTGATTCGTGCCGAGCAGGAAGCGGACGAAGAAAGAATTGCCAAAGAAAAGACTGCTGATGCTGAGGTGTATACTATTGTTGAAACAGCAAAGGCAGAACTTGAAGCAGCGCAAGTCAAGGCTGAAGCAACAAAGATACTCTCCGAAGCGCTACTTGTTGAAGCCAGAGCGGAAGCAGATGGTGAAGAAGCATTAATTACCGCCAAAAATCAGGCTGAGCCACAAGTACTTGTCAGTGATGCTGTGCTTGCACTCGTAGAAGCACTACCTGAAGTCACGAATGAGTTAATGAAGCCTGCGGAACGTATTGAAAGCATCCGCGTGCTTGACTTAGGTGGTAATGGCGGTGGTAACGGTAGTTCTGGTAGTATGAACCGCATTCTTGGGTCTATTGTCAACGCTGGCGCTGCAATGCCACTCCTGAAGGAACTTGTGAACTTTAGCGGCATTGATACAGCGAAAATTGGGCAGACAATTTCAGATTATGCTAAAGGATTAAATCGAAACACTGTTTCTGACTCTGAATCAGATTCAGAGTCCGATCCTGTTTCTGATTAAATTACTGTAGATAATTTAATCAAAACCTTATTGCCAGTGTAACTTTTTAACACAAAAGGGCAGAACAATGGTTGAAGTTATAATCAACGATATTCTTGTTGAGCAGGATGACAAGCCAGGGGCGGTTGACCAAAACAATGGCGTACCGGTAGTCGTTTTGCAAGAAATAACAGGTGAACCTAAACGAAAAATGTTGATATGGATCGGTAGGAATGAAGCGATAGCAATCAAAACTGCTTTGGCAAAAACGGAGCATCCGCGTCCGATGACTCATGATTTGCTGAAAAATATCATTGACGCGCTTTCAGCCAAGGTAGAGGCTATCTACATCAATGTTGTTAAAAACGCAACCTTTTATGCAAAGGTGAAACTCAAATCCAACATTCAAGACCTCAACATAGATTCGCGACCGAGTGATGCGCTTGCCATCGCAATCCGCTCTAACGCACCAATCTATGTGGAAGACGATGTGATCGAAAAACACGGATTCTTTGAAAAGGAGAAATAACATGGTCGAAGTTAAAATTGAATTTCTGACCGTTGATCGAAATACAGGCGCACCGGTTGTCGTCTTAAAAGAAAAAGATGGCGAATCTAAACGGATATTATTGATATGGATCGGTGAATCGGAGGCATGGGCAATAGAGAACCGATTGAAAAAAGTTGATCTGCCACGACCAATGACACACGACCTGCTCAAGAATGTTATTGACACAATCTCCGGTAAGATAAATTCTATCTGTATCAATGCCGTTGAAAAATCAACCTTCTTTGCACAAGTAAAACTTGAATTGAATGGGCAGGAATACGATATAGATTCTCGCCCGAGCGATGCGCTTGCTCTCGCAATCCGATGTGAAGTGCCGATCTATGTTGAGGAGAATGTCATTGAAGAGAACGGTTTCCTTGAAGCGGAAGTAAAAAAAGAGAAACCAATGCAGCCTGACGCAAAAGATGTTTTAGAAAATCTGGATGAAGAGATTATAAAAAATTACACGGTTTAGCCAGCGACCTGTAAATCCGGTGATTATGACACACAAACACTTCAAGAAGACTTTGCTCTGAACTCTGTTAATGTGGGAGCGCGGCACCATGGGAAACTCATTTAGCAAAGACTGTATCGTGCTCCATGATAGTTGCACAACAGCCTTGGATACCAGCAACTTTGTCTCAAAGATAGACCTATCCTTCCTTGATCCTCCTTTTAATCAAGACAAAGCATACAATCAATGGAATGATAACCTACCTCCTGAAGAATATTGGGAGTGGATGCGAGAGGTATGCTCTAAAATCTACGCATTAACTTCCGATGGTGGTGCTATCTATTTCATGCAACGCGAAAAAAACACAGAATTCGTTTTGCAATGCTTACGCGATAGTGGGTGGACTTTTCAAAATCTGATTGTCTGGAAAAAGAAAACCTCAGCAGTTCCAGGAACAAAGCGATTTGGAAAACACTATCAGATAATTGGGTTTGCTACAAAAGGCAAAGCACCACGCGTTTTCAATCGTCTACGTATTGATCCACCGCTCCCAGCAGATTACAAGTACACGCGTGAAAACGGTATGTTCGTTACAGACGTATGGGATGACATTCGCGAGTTAACATCAGGCTATTTTGCTGGCGATGAAGCACTTCGCGATGCGGAAGGGAATCGCCTACACAAACAACAAACTCCTATCCAACTCCTCCTTCGGATTATCCTCTCCTCCACAAATCCCGGTGATGTCGTCCTTGACCCGTTTGCTGGTTCAGGCACAACGTTAGTTGTATCAGAACAATTAGGGCGAAAATCGATAGGTATTGAACTTGATGCATTCAACGTAGAACTCATTCAAAACAGGCTTGCAGTACAGAGAGATGCAGATGATGTTTCCCGTTTTTTTAAGGATTACACGTGCACGCAGGATTTGGAAACGATTTGGGGAAACGGACAATTAGTGTCGTTTAATCCAGTTTTTTGGAAACAAAAGAAGTTTTTTGCGTTAACATTATAAATGTTAAAATTATTTTAGCTGCTTTGTTGTCACCATTTAAACACGGGATTATCAAATGTCAAATCTCAGTGATTATTATAATGACTTGTTACGCTGGGAAGGGCAGCAATATCGTCAACTCGTTCATGAATGGCCCCAGGATCTACGTGATGCAATTGTGTCGGCATTTGTTAATGCTGTTTCAGAAACTTCAATAAAAGGTTCAATCTGTCCTATAAAACCTGATAGTAAAAACCAATCTATTGGGAATCAAATAGAAAAATATACTATTGAAAAACTTAATACCGCCATTTTAGGATTTTCTATTTGGCACTGTTCTGGTCCAGGCTATCCTGACAAAACGTTAATTCAGCAGGTACCCAAACATCGCATACCTCTTGAAGTAAAAGCGACAAGCGAGTGGAATCCAAAAGATTCTAACCGACGCGTGTTAACGTCTTCATCTAAAAAACTGCGCGCGCAATTCTCTGAACCTATTTACCATCTTCTTCTGACAGTACTCTATTCACAAAGCCAAAATTCAGCTACAATTAACACGATTCGACTTGATTTTCTTGAACCTACAACTATTGTGAATGTCAGATTTGAAGCTTCTGTTAACCACAAAATTCTCGCGAACGGACCACATCATAGCAAAATGTTTTAGTTATATTTGCTGCTAAAGGGGAATTAACATGGCTAAAATACAATTAGCTTTTGATTTTAATCGACCTGATAGTTTCACGGTTCATGTTCCTACAGAGGTAGACGAATTTTGGACAGCAAAGCAACGTGCTGGCCACTCCATTCACGAAATCTCTTATCGCGCCTGTTACAAACCGCAATTACCAGCATTTTTTATTAAGAAGTTCTGTGAGCCAGAATCTGTTGTTTACGATCCATTTATGGGTCGCGGAACAACGCTAATAGAAGCGCAGCTCCACCGACATAAAGTAATTGGAAACGACATAAACCCTCTGTCTATAATCCTTACATCTCCTCGCCTTAACCCACCTACATTGGCGGATATTGAAAATAGATTGTCTGAGGTTGACCTATCAAATAACACTGAAATTGATCCAGACCTTTTAGTTTTTTTTCATGAGGATACACTCAGAGAGATTTACGGATGGCGAACCTATTTTCAACAGGAACAACTTGAAACTGTTGATGCATGGTTACAGATGGTGGCGTGCAGTCGTCTTACAGGTCATTCTACTGGCTTCTTCTCTGTCTTTACCCTTCCACCAAATCTTGCCGCCTCAGTTGTTTCACAGCAAAGAATCAATGAAAAACGGAATCAGACACCAGAATACCGAAACACGAAGGAATTGATACTCCGAAAATCGAAGCAGTTGTTGCGTCATAGCCTTCCCGGACACTTTTACCGTGATGACGCTGTACTTCTCACTGAATCCGCAGATAACACACCGCATATCGCAGACGAATCGGTTGATTTAGTAGTCACCTCACCTCCTTTTCTTGATACTGTTGACTATGAGCAGGACAACTGGTTACGGATGTGGTTTTGCGACATAGAAGTTGAAACAGGCAAAATCTGGCTATTGAAATCGTTAGAGGATTGGGTTGCGCGTATGACAGATGTTTTTGTGGAACTGCATCGGATATTAAAACGGACTGGCAGAATTGCTTTTGAGGTTGGAGAGGTTCGCAAGGGTGCTGTTCTTTTAGAAAATGCTGTAGCAAAAGCATCTTTTGATGCAGGGTTTGTACCTGAAAAATTGATGATTAACGCGCAGCACTTTACGAAAACAGCAAATTGCTGGGGTGTCTCTAATAACAGTAAAGGCACAAATAGTAATCGTATTGTTATCTTGAAAAAGGAAAGTTAGCAACGGAGGAGATTTACGTTTTGAAGAAATATCGGTATTGGACACAACTACAACTTTTCTGTATCATAGCAGGTTTGATGTTTATCAGCGTTGACGGATTTTCTAAGGACATAGAATTCGACGAGCTGCCTAAAGCAATACAAAAAATCGCTCTGCGTGAAATTGGCGACGTACCAATTGACGATGTTGACAGGGAAAAGGATGACGGAAAAATTATCTATGACGTGGAAGCGGAAGGAGATGGAATTAGGATTGAACTTGAGATCAGAGAAGATGGCACAATCAAGGAAAGAGAGATTCACGAAGAAATTTCTTTCTCTGAACTCCCAATATCTGTTCAAGATACAGTTCGTCGCCACATTGGAACGTTGGGAATTGACGACGTGGAACGAAAAACGGAACTGGATAAAGGCATCTTTTACGATATTAAAGCTGATGATATGGGCGTAGAGATTGATCTTGAGATCGCACCTGACGGAACTTTGATAGATAAGGACCTGAGTGATCCAATTGAGCTTAGAGTGGAGTTAGTGACGAAATCTAAACTGCCGACACTTGAAGATATATCACCTTATAGAGAAGCGCTCGTTTTTTATGAGTACAGGCTCAAGAAGCGGCTTGATGGTGAGTTCAAAGGGAAAAAACTGAGAGTAGCGCATTGGGCAATTTATGACAATCAACCACAACCGATTGGTAAGGCTAAAATCGGTTCATCACAGACATTAGAACTCTATCCTTACCAACAATTCAAAGAACTGGAAAGTCTCTATACGAGTGATACGCTTGAATTAGACCCGGACATACCGTTCTATCACGATATTGGACAGAAGATTCTTGAAGACCGTTCTATTGATGATCGGTTTGACTACGACTCCATTCTCTCCGAAAAAATGCCGGTTTTCTGGCAACTGAAGAATCAATTGAAACTTGTTGCGTTGGGTGACTCAAGATGCGAATCAGGCATTCAAGGAGAACTGTTTTACGGTGCCGAAAATCGTAAAACTCCGGTAGCATACAACCTCGCAATTTCAGGCGGTTCATTGGAGTTTCAGACAACTTTTGTTAATGAATATCTCTTGAAAATGCCCAACTTGGAGTGGGTGGTTTATCAAATGTCGCCGCGTGTGGTTAACCGGCACTTTGAAAGATCGTCCGAGAGGGAATTGTTGAAAAGCGATGGTTATGAATTCGATCAAAAACATGCTAAATCCCTTTGGCGCAAATCCGGCACGGATGGCATAAAAAAGACTGTAGCCGAAATCTCCGCAATACCGTATGCGGGGGCATATTGGTCTGAACGTCCGTGGGGATGGAAGTACAGAAACAAGGTCTGGCAAAATCCTGAAACCGATGACTTTAAGAAGCGGTGGGAAATTTCTGAAAAACGGTGGGACCGTCTTAAAGCAATGATCACTGCATTAAACGAACAAGACGTTCAGATGTTACTATATTTGTCTCCTTTCCATCCAATTATGCGGGGCGAACCTGTTGTGGACGATGATGGCACTACGCAAAAAGGGTATCAGGAACTGGTTGATCGGATGCGAAAGTTGGAGAAACAGTTCCCAAACTTCGTCTTCGTTGACTTCATTCAAGGTGGTGATCACGATTTTAGACCAGAGATGTTCAAAGACCTTGACCACCTGAATGCGCTTGGCGCAGCAGAGTTGACACAGGAGCTTGAAAAAGTTCGGCAACGCAACACAGAAAAGCGCCGCAAATGAAGATAGACTAAAATAGAATTTGGTATGGTTTTCAGTTCACATATCTTTGTCTACTACTTTCTCCCGTTCGCGCTACTAATCTACTACCTACTTCCCCGTCAAGCAAAGCATTTTGGACTGACACTCCTGAGTTATCTGTTTTACGGTTGGGCAAATCCTCCCTTTGCGTTGTTGATGTTTGCCTCAACGGTAATTGACTATACGTGTGGGCGCGTCATCTCAGGAAGTGAACATCATCATCGTCGAAAACTTGCTTTAACAATCTCCATCTGCTCTAATCTATCCCTTTTGGGGTTTTTCAAATACTTCAACTTCGGCATTTCAAACTTTAATGTTATTCTGGAATGGTTAGGGGGACCGATATGGGAAGGTGTTTTACACGTTGTACTTCCTCTCGGTATCAGTTTTTATACTTTCCAGTCGATGAGTTACACGATAGATGTGTATCGTGGTGATGCGAAAGCGATTCGGAATTTTATTAATTTTGCCTGCTATGTGTCAATGTTTCCGCAACTCGTTGCCGGTCCTATAATTCGGTTTTCAGAGGTTGCTGATCAACTCAGGCAGAGAACACACACGTTGCAGAAATTCGCACGTGGGATTGCTTTTTTCTCATTGGGTATGGCAAAGAAGGTTTTGTTAGCTAACCCTTGCGGTAAATGCGCTGACACAGTATTTGATGCGGGTGTCGTTAGTACCCTTGATGCTTGGTATGGCACAATCGCTTACGCCTTTCAAATCTATTTTGACTTTAGCGGCTATTCCGACATGGCAATCGGTTTGGGGTTGATGTTAGGATTTACGTTTCCCAAAAACTTTGATTCCCCCTACCGTTCGGAATCGATTACAGAGTTTTGGCGCAAATGGCACATTTCACTCTCCAGTTGGTTGCGTGACTATCTCTATATTCCGCTTGGCGGCAACCGTCGAGGTAGGGTGCGAACATATATCAATTTAGCACTTGTGATGTTGCTCGGAGGGTTATGGCACGGTGCATCATGGAATTTTGTGATCTGGGGTGGTATTCATGGCGGTATACTTGCACTTGAACGGAACCGTGGAAAGATAAGCTACTACAATTCTCTACCGAAACTGTTACGGGTGGTAGCAACGTTTCTACTTGTGTTAATCACTTGGGTTTTCTTCCGTGCAGGTGATTTGACTCATGCGCTTTCCTATTTACAATGTATGTTTAGCAGTGCTAACATACAACCAGCAACTGATTTAATTGCAGGTATTCTTTATCAACCTTACTATCTGTTGACAATGGGCATAGCGGGTATTGTCGTCTGGAGTTTTCCGCAGACCTGGGAGTGGACGCAACGGTTGACGCCTCTCCGAATGGGTGTGTGCCTTTTACTGTTATTGCTCTCTCTCGCTGTCTTATCAACACAAGCGTATAATCCGTTCATCTACTTCATTTTTTAGATATGCGAAACTTAGCAGAACACCGCAGAGAAAATGCTAAAAAAGAACTTGGCAGCACACTTGTAAAACGAAACGTGTGCATAATTGGTCTTATTATTTTCTGTCTGATGCTTTTTTGTGTTCCCATCTGTCAGTTTATTTCAGAAATCCGACGTGGTAAGTTCCCTTATGTTTTCAGTGCTGTTGAACTGTTATCCGAACCTAAGCGCGAAGCCATTGAGAAGTTTGAGGACGTGTTAGAAGAAAAATCTGTGCTAACTAATTGGATCTTGCCGAGTGTGCAGACAATTATGACAGGATTGCTTCGCACAGGAAACGAACAAGCATATCTGGGACATGACGGATGGTTGTTCTACCGTGCGGATATAGACTCGTTAATCATTGCTCAAAACACTCTCCCACAGATATCACACAAAGCAACTTATCCTGATGATGCATTTAAAGCGATTGTTGATTTCAAACGTCAGTTAGCGGAACTTAACATTACACTCATTGTAATGCCGACCCCCGTTAAACCGTCGATTCATCCAGAAAAGTTCTCTGCCCGCCACCAAAATCCCACTGCACCGATACATAATCCTGTCTACGCAAAATTTGTTGAGGCACTTGTGTCTGATGGTGTTCTGGTGTGTGCCCCATCCACCCTACTCTTTGAAGCTGCCAAAGAAAATACACAGTTTCTCAAAACAGATACACATTGGAAACCGGAGGCGATGGAAAATGTTGCCAAATACCTTGCGGCATTCATAATGGAACATGTTGAATTTATCAATGCCCCAACTTCTGCCTATACGAAAACCGCAACTGAAATCGTAAATGTGGGTGACATCGCTAAAATGCTAAACCTGTCAGAATACCATCGCTTGTTTCCGCTGGAACACGCTACAACCTCCGTTATCCGTACCCAATCGGGAGAGCCATGGCAACCTGACCGTAATGCAGAAATTCTATTTCTTGGTGACAGTTTCAGCAATATATACTCACTCACGGGCATGGGGTGGGGAGAATCGGCAGGTTTCGTTGAGCATCTCAGCGCAGAGTTGTTGCGACCAATTGATAGGATTGTCATCAACGATGGTGGCACACTCGCAACACGCCAAGAACTTGTGCAGGAGCCTGAGCGTCTTGTTGGTAAACGTGTCGTGGTGTATCAGTTTGCATCGCGGGATATCTTTTCTGGTGACTGGAAACTGTTGACAATTCCACAAGTCCAACCCACATCGGAAAATGAAGTCACAGGATCAACACTATTGGATAAAGAGATAACCGTAACCGCTGCTATCAGAGACAAAACAGACCCGCCTATCCCGGGTAGTGTTCCATATTCCGAATGTATCATTGCACTCCACCTTGAAAACGTCAAAATATCTGAACTTCCAGAAGAATTCGTTGTGTTCATGTGGGGAATGCGTAGAAACAAATGGACAGAAGCCGCTACCTTCAAAATAGGACAACAGGTGAAGTTAAAACTCCATACTTGGGATTCCGTTCAAGCAGATTATGGAAGTTACAACCGTATAGAATTGGAAAATGAAGATACGTGGTTATTGGATGTCTATTGGGGAGAAATGCCGTGAGGATTGTAAACACAAAGTATTTGCTATTGTTTGTTTTATCAATTTCTATCCTGGTAAGAGGAATTTGTAATCCTGATTTCACGTTTGCCGCACCCACCCCTTTCATTCAATCGCTGGCTGAAAAAGTTGCGGAGGCAGAAACACAAAAAACATCAGTCGTCACTGGAATAGAGGGGTGGTTATTCTTTGTCCCTGAACTTCGCCATCTGAGCGTTGGACGGTTTTGGGGAGATGCCGCTAAGAAAGTCAGTCGCGCATCAAACCCTGATTTTGCCGATCCACTATCTGCAATTCTTGACTTCAAAGCGCAATTGGACACAGCAGACATTAAGTTGATTTTCGTTCCTATTCCCGCAAAAGCCACTATCTATCCTGAGATGATTTCCGAACATGGTAATGCAACACCGCGTATTGATATACACCATCTCAAATTCTATGACATTTTGCGAAAACAGGGTGTGAATGTGCTGGACCTAACCGATCTTTTCCTAAAAAATCGGTTTGCCGACATCGGACAGTTATATTGCAAACAGGATACACACTGGTCAGGACAGGCATGTGTTTTGACAGCGGAGGCAATAGCAGCGGCTATCGGAAAGCCTGCATGGATGACTAAAATTCCAAAACGAAAAGCAAAACTTGAAACCCGTAGTGTTGAGATAACAGGGGATCTTTGGAAAGAACTCGGTGATACGGATTTGCAAAAAGAGCGATTACAACTCACATTTATTAAGCATGGTGTTGAATCAACTGCTAACACACAACTATTTGGTGCGTCGTGGCGAGAGAGTCCCGTTGTTTTGTTAGGAGATAGCCACAATCTTGTTTTTCACGCAGGCAGCGGTATGCATGCGCAAGGGGCGGGATTACCAGACCATCTCGCACATCAACTTGGGTTTTCTGTAGATGTGGTAGCGGTTCGGGGTTCGGGAGCAACGCCATCACGATTGAATCTGTTTCGGAGACGCGACAAAATGAGAGGAAAGCGAGTTGTTATTTGGTGTCTCAGCGTCCGTGAATTCACAGAGGGGCAAGGGTGGCGTAAAGTTCCGGTGTTAAAATGAAATAGGAACAGGTTTGAACCTGTTCCTAAAGATAAAATACTTTATTCAATTTCGTAGACCACTGTGATATTCACGGTGACAGTAAGTTCACCGGGCACAATGGGAGTGGAAGAACGCGCGCTATCTTCATCAAAGGCTGCTTCTGCTACTGCATACGGAATTGGTGGACTTTCGAAATAGGTGTTTTCCGTTATAGTGACAGGTTTTCCAAGCACTACACCGCTTGCATCCGCTAAGGTTTGTGCTTTCGCTGCAGCATCTTTTACCGCCAAACTACGGGCTTGCTTCTGGAATTCAGTAGTGTCGTCAATCATGAATTGAATAGAATTGACAACAATATTATCTTCTCCCGCTTCGGCAGCATCATCTATGACATCGTTGAGGGTATCCAATTCTCGCACTTTCGCCCGAACGGTGTTATTTACCCTGTAACCACGCAATTTACGTTGTCCTTCCGAATAGTCGTACTGTGGATAGATACTGAAATTTTCAGTATTAATGTCTTTTTCAGCAATGTCGTTCGCTTTTAAAGAATCTATCAACGCGGTCATTGCGCTTGCAGCTTCTTCGCGTGCTTCAGCGACCGTTTCTTTCTCAACGGATACACCTAAATTGAGCGTTGCAATATCTGGTTCCCCCGTGACAGAACCGCTCCCTGTGACATGGATAGTTCTGCCGCTTGTTGGAGGTGACAATAACTGTGAGGTATAACGTGTATCGCAAGCGGTAAGTGTTGAAATTAGTAATACTCCAACTATTAATAACCAATAATTATATTTTTTCATCTTTCCTCCCATAAATTTCTATTCTGGTGGATTTACGCCCTCTACCTCTGGAGGCGCGGCATTTTCCGTAAGTGTGTCAGATTTTTTTATTAATCTATCAACATTTGATTTGTACAACAAAAAAACTGGGGCTTTATCTTCGCTTTTGACATAATGTTTGCCGCTTTCCTCTTTTCCGATGTGCAAAGTAGCGGCTGTTCCGTCGTTGAGGATGACAGAGATAGATGAGGTTGGAGAATCTAATCCGTATTCAGCAAGTTCCTTTGCTTCTGCGAAATCGTCTGTCTCCAATTCACTGAAATAGGTGAGTAAGTTGTCAACTTCGGTCTGATTGGCAGCAGCATTTATCGGTTGGTGCATCTGCCATTTATTTTCAGCATCTAACCGCAGTTCCACCGTTTCTTCTGGAACGGTAATGTTTATCTGTGTAACAATGCCTTTGTTAAAATCAAAGATAGTCCGGTCTTTCCAAGTTCGTGTTCCTTTGTCAAAAACAGATTGTAGATAACCTTGTGCAATATAGACATCATTGGAATCAGCGACGCGCACGTAACTGCTCAAGAATCCGGGCGTATTTTTCCCGACAAACAGGTGTGCTAACATTTTATCGTTTGCATCCATCAATTTTGCTTCAACACCTGAACTATCTACTTGGAATTCAGCTTGATTTTTCGGATTGTCGGAAACGTGGTTAGCATTGTCAAATTCTGCAACTTTCTCTAATAAATCTTTCACACCTTTTTTATCTGCTGGATAGTTATCCATAGAGGTAACAGTCCATTGGTCGTTTTGTTTTGAGAGAGTTGTAGTTTCACCTTTGGCGATGATTTCTATTTTTGTAACTTGATCCATATTGAAGTTCGGGAACAGCGCGGTCGCCGCTTCAATCTTCTTTTGGTACTCACTTTTCCTGAAAGGGTTTTCAAAGATGAGGATGACGAGTAATAAAAAAACAAAAATACCGCCTAAAATAAGAAGTTGTTTCTTTTTCATCGTTCCATTCGGTTGGCAGATTCCAATGTTTCTGGAAAATTTAAAGCGGTGAACCGTAGGCTCCAACCAACCGTTTTACCCTCCTTTTTAAGAAATACCGAATTAGCCCAAAAATAACGATTAACAGTGGAATCCCGATAGTACACAAGTATTTGATGAAATTCTTCGCAAAACTGGAGACATCATTTAGAGGTCTATTGGTGATGGCATGCGAACGGATGCCGATAAGTGTTTCACCGAGAGTCAACCAGTCCACACAGTTTAAGAAAAATTCAACACCGTTAGGGTGCAACTGTGTGATGAATTGTGCCGTTCCTACTACAACAATTTGCGTTTCAGCACTTTCGGTAATAGTTGTTCGTTCTCCATCATCTTGTGCTGGGGTGGGTGTATCATTGTCATTTTCGCTATCGGCATCTGTTGTAGATGCGACTGCAGGGATTTCTTTATCGGCATAGAAACTTTTGAATTTTCCTTCCATAGCAGCAGCAACAGTATAAGTTTGTAAATTGGTCGGCGGAATTGGCGTGCCGGGTCTTAAATTATAAAATCCTTGAGAACTCTGTGCAGATTCGCTTGTCTTTGCTAATGATGTTGCCTCAATACTTTCTTTATTTAATATCTCTAAGGAACTTGTCCAGGGCAAAGTCAATACCTCCAATTGACTGGTCACAGCATGTTCTTTTGAGAAGTTAGCTTTAGCAATCTTAACAAAATAAGGGTAGGGTTGAATCAATCTCATTATTCCTTGGTCTAATCGTACGTTGTCGTGGAATCTAAGATCTGCAAGGACGTTATTTCCCAGTTTGATACCGTAATGTTCAAGCAGGTCATTTAAACCGGTGCTAAGAGGTGTTGCTTGTACCGTTCCGGGCGGCATTGTAACGGGATCAATCAGGAATATAGCCCTTCCACCACGCATAATAAATTGGTCAATCTCATATTTCTCTCGATCTGTTAATTCTTGTTTTGGTCCTGCTACAACTAATGTAGTTATAGATTGATCTATCGGTTCTCCTGATCGTAGGTCAACTGTGGTAAGATCATATTGTCCCTGTGCGTTTTTATCCAAGAATCCGCGAAATTGTTGATGTCCTTGTGTTTGTGCGTTGATGTCGAATTCATCGTGTCCTGTCAAAAATCCAACTGTTTTTGCTTCTTTAGTGGTTACCTTGAGAATTGCAGAGGTGAGTTCATATTCCAAGTTAGAAGTTGAACGTACAATTGGAAGAACTTCTTCTTTACCACCATAGCCAACAGAAATAGCCATATACACGTTTGCTATTTCAAGTTTGTCTTCCCCGGGAACATTAACTTGCACTTCAGGAATACCTTTGAAACGGAGTTCTTGTTTCTGCGCATCTTCAAAATCGGCAGGGTCGATAAAGTCAATCTGAAGTTTTTGAGAGAATGCTTCATATTCGTCAAGGACATCTCTGACATCACGACAGATTCGTGCTACGTCCGCAGGTTCTGTGGAAAAGTAGACGGTGATTGTTACAATATCATCCAGGCTTTTAATAACATTTTTGGTTGCTTTTGAGACAGTATAGCGTTTATCCTCAGTGAGGTCAGCGCGCAAAAAACGACGAGAGGATAGAAAGTTAACCAGCACCAAGATACCTAAGATGAGTGCTACAAAAGCAACAGTATTGCTACCGTATCTGATCCGTTTATCAGCCAAAACAGTTTGCCTCCTTTTCTTAACGCCATTTTCGACTTTCAACCGACAAAGTGCTTAAATAGAGAAAGAACCCGATGATCGAAAAATAGTAGATAATATCGCGAGAATCAATCACGCCGCGGAGAATGCTGCTGTAGTGTGCACTGAGACCGAGATAACTAAAAATTGGGTATAACCAATCGGGAGTGCTGAAAAGCACATAATCTGTGCCGATAATCAGCAGAACAAAGCATATAGTTATCCCGAGAATAAAGGCTATAATCTGATTTTCAGTCAACGTTGAAGCGAACAGCCCGATTGCCAGATACGCGCCTCCCATTAGCAGTAACCCGATGTATCCACATACAATTGCTCCACCATCCGGGTCGCCAAGATAGATGATAGAAAAGGGAAGTCCCAATGAAAAGAGAGCAGTAATAGCAAGTAGTCCGAAACTCGCCAAAAATTTTCCAAAGACCACTTCGTAGTCCCGAATCGGTAACGTCATCAGGATTTCTGCTGTGCCGATTTTCTTTTCTTCAGCCCAAAGTTTCATTGTAACAGCGGGGATAAAAAAAAGAAATATCCACGGCATTAATCCAAAAAATCCTCGCAATTCGGCTTGGTTTTCAAAGAAAAAAGTTTGAAAAAAAAGCCATGAAGAAATGCCGAGGAAGAATGTGATGAAAATATACGCAATGGGTGAATTAAAATAACTTCTGAATTCTTTTTTGAAAATAGCGTTGATGTTCTGCATTGTATTCTATTTTAGTGTTACGCGTTCGGTTATAGAAAACCGAAAACTTTAACCTTAGATTTACTCTTCTTCTGCAGAGATTTCTTCTTTTGACAATTCTGCAGCGGGGGTACTATCACTACTCTGCTCAGATGTAAAATGGAGGAATACGTCTTCCAAATTAACAGATTCTTGCCGAAGTTCAACCAAGTCCCAACCGTTTTGGACAGCAGCGTTGAATAGACCACCGGTAGCATCGTAACCTTCTTGCGCCATCGTGACTTCATATCCCACAACACCATCGTCCGTTTTGACATGCACAACGCCAGTGATGCCATCTAATTCTTTTAGTTTCGTGGTGATTGCCTCTTCTGAACCTCTGATAGCAATTTGCAACTTGTCTTCACTCTGAACCTGACTTAAAAGTTCCGCCAAGGTACCGTTCGCGACAATTTTTCCACGGTGGATAATCAGAATTCGGGTACAGGTAGCAGCTACCTCAGGCAAGATATGCGTACTGAAAAGTACCAATTTTTCTTTCCCGATCTCTTTTATTAGATTCCTAATTTCAATGGTTTGGCTCGGATCAAGTCCAGAGGTGGGTTCATCTAAAATCAGGATAGGTGGGTCGTGGATGAGACTTTGTGCTAAGCCAACGCGTTGTCGGTAACCTTTAGAAAGTTCACCGATGTCTTTTTGGATAACGCTTTCAAGTCCACAGATATCAACTACCGATCTTAACCGTTCTTTCCGTTGAGTTTTGGGGATTTCCCGAACTTCTGCCATAAAGTTGAGGTATGCAACGACTCCCATGTCTGCATAAAGTGGTGCGCTTTCTGGGAGATATCCCACGTTTTTTCTCACGTCAATGGCATTTTCAAGGACATCATAACCAGCAACGGTCGCACTCCCCGCGTCCGCTGTAAGATAGCAGGTGAGAATGCGCATTGTCGTGGTCTTACCCGCACCGTTGGGACCGATAAATCCTACGACTTCTCCAGCATGTGCGTCAAATGATACCTGATCAACGGCAAGCGTTGGACCGTAAGATTTTGTAAGTTCTTTAACTTCAATCATTAAGTCTTGATTTTAATTTTTAAAATAGTATAACGATTCGGTTGGTGAAAAGGATTCTACCAACGTCTTATTGGGATAAAATTCATTAAAATAACTCAAGTTGCTACGGACAAGATTTTAGACAGGCAAACACCGTTTTTTATAGAGAATATTCATACTTTGCAAGATTTCGTAGCGTCCGCTGTCAGTTTGTGCAATAAGAGGCACAATCTAACAGATTGTGCTACATAGGCGGCAGCTTGGATTAAAATAATAACATGTATTTTGGGGAATGTCAAGGAAAATTGGAAGAGAATCTTGACAGATTAAATAACACGAGATTGCCAGATAGGGAGCGGTTAAAAACAGAAAGGACAGGTATAAAACCTGTCCCTACTAATTTTCATAAATGTAACAAAGATACAGATTAGATAGCGGCGGGACCTCTTTCACCTGTACGGATTCTGATTGTTTCATTAATTGGAATGACAAAGATTTTTCCATCCCCAATCTTACCGGTTGATGCTGCTTGTTGAACGGCATCAACGACTTTATCTACATTTTCTTCTGCGACAACAATTTCAATTTTCAACTTTGGCACAAACTCAATCGTATATTCGCTGCCACGATAGAGTTCGGTATGCCCACGACTACGTCCGAATCCGCGAACTTCACTGACTGTCATTCCCCGGACACCGACATCGCTGAGAGCTTCCTTGACTTCCTCCAGTTTGAAGGGGCGAATAATACACTCTAATTTTATCATGGGATTTCTCCTAATACCTACGCAAATTAGATAGGGTTGTCTTGGCGGATCCGGAGATTCGCCTTACGTTTATCAGGGAGCTGTGGACGGAGCCAAATCCGTCTTAAAGGTGGATGCTACCTGCTTTATAGCTTCTACGACTTCATCAATAATTTCTTCTGCAACAACGATTTCAATTTTCAACTTTGGCACAAAATCAAACACATGTTCGTTATCGCGATAGAGTTCGGTATACCTACGGCTACGTCTGAATCCGCGAACTTCACTAACTCTCATTCCTCGGACACCGACATCGCTAAGAGCTTCCTTGACTTCCTCCAGTTTGAAGGGGCGAATAATACACTCTATTTTTCTCATGAGATTTCTCCTAATACCTAAGGCGTCTTTACGGGTACGGAGATAAGTCTTACGTTCTAATATGATTTTTGCGGACAGAAACGAAATCCATCTTTACAATGACCTGAGACATCAAATTAACACTTTTTTTATTTCAGATGTTATCTTCACAACAAACGAAAATCTACAATGCGTTGATGTGATGCCTCAGTTCCGGCTTCTTGTCCACATTAGAACCTATCTCATGATAGAAACAAGTCTAAATATCGTGATAGAGGAAGAATTCATACGGATGCGGCCGCATGTTAACCGCGTCTACCTCATTTTCGCGTTTGTAATCAATCCAAACATCAAGCACATCTTCAGTAAACACATCACCCTTGAGAAGATATTCATGGTCATCCTCAAGCGCATCAAGTGCGTCCCCAAGAGAAACTGGCGTAGATTCAATATCGTCAAGTTCCTCTGGTTCAAGGTCGTAGAGGTCTTTATCCAAAGGATCGCCAGGATGAATGCGGTTCTGAATTCCGTCAAGACCAGCCATCATCAACGCGCTGAATGCAAGATACGGGTTACATGATGGGTCTGGGGTTCGGAATTCTACCCGTTTCGCTTTTTCACTCTTAGAATATACAGGAATCCGGACGCATGCGCTTCTATTTCTTTGGGAATACGCGATGTTAACTGGTGCTTCATACCCTGGGACCAATCGTTTATAAGAATTGGTTGTCGGGGCAATGATTGCGCATAATGAACGTGCATGTGCAAGTAAACCACCGATGTAATAGAGCGCTGTCTCACTCAGAAGTGAGTAGCCTTGCGGATCAAAAAAGACGTTCTTTCCGTCTTTCCATAAACTTGTGTGCACGTGCATCCCTGAACCGTTGTCTTGGAAAAGCGGTTTCGGCATGAAAGTGGCTACTAAATTATGAGAGCGCGCAATATTCTTGATGATGTATTTATACAGCGCAATTTTATCGCCAGTATCTGTAAGCGTCCCAAAGCGTATGTCAATTTCACCTTGTCCTGCAGTTCCGACCTCGTGGTGATGTACTTCTACATCAACACCAGATTCTATAAGCTTAAGACAGATTTCAGAACGGATGTCTTGGAGTGTGTCTGATGGCGGAACGGGGAAATAACCCTCTTTATAGCGAGGCTTGTAACCAAGGTTAGGATTTTCTTCCCTACCAGAATTCCAACTTCCTTCAACGGAATCAACATGATAAAATCCAGAATTCTGGGTTTGCCCGTAGCGAATATCGTTCAATAGATAGAATTCTGCTTCAGGTCCCCAATAACTAATATCAGCGATACCTGTGGACTGAAGATATGCCTCCGCCTTCTGTGCAATATGCCGCACGTCGCGAGTGTAATTTTCCAAAGTAATTGGGTCTTTGATATTACACGTAATGCTTAACGTCGGCACTTGACAGACTGGATCAACCAATGCTGTTGAAGGATCAGGAAAGAGCAACATATCGCTCTCGTTAATGGCTTGAAAACCACGGATACTTGACCCATCAAAACCGATGCCTTCTTCAAACAGGTCTTCGCTCAATTCATCAACCATAATAGAGAAATGTTGCCACATCCCTGGTAGGTCCATGAATTTGAGGTCAACTATCTTAATATTTTTTTCTTTTGTAAGTGCAACCACCTCACTTGGTGTCATTCGCATTTCCTCCTAAGTGGATCAAATATAGTAAATTATAACTCGTGATGTGTCATCATATCGGTGCGCAACTTATATAATATTCCACAAGAATTCTATGGAAAACTATGCAAAGTCTATGCCAATTTTGTAACCTTGCTTCAGTTCTGGCATTCTAAAACACGCCGATGACGACAGAATCACACAGAGCATAGAAAGAAGCCATGTAATTAAACATTGATAATAACGTCTCCATGAGAAAATATACAGAAAAGGACTACAAAATATGCTAAATTATTAGGCATAGAATTGCCCAAAATTTCAGCAGAATTACGATTCTTTCTATTTTTTTAATTCAACATCTTCAGCAAAACGACTCATTTCAGGCCCATCTTGCCCAGCATATTTATTCGCTGGTTTCAATCGGTAAGGCATACTTGATGGTGATGAAAGTTGTTCAAAGGTAAAGGCACAAATCCGCATACCTGGATAGAGTAACACTGGCATCCGTCCAAGATTGCCAAGTTCCAGAGTAGCGTTTCCAACCCACCCCGGATCGAACAGACCCGCTGTGCTGTGAACGATAATACCGAGTCTACCGAGACTGCTTCTCCCTTCAAGCCTTGCCATCACGTCATCAGCTAATTCCAGTTTTTCGTATGTTGCAGCAAGAACAAACTCCCCCGGCTGCATCGTAAAAGCTTCACCATCAGGCACATCAACCTTCCGCATGAGATCATCAGCGTCAACCTTTTTCTTCAAATCAATAAACGGATGTTTGCTATGTTCAAAAACGCGAAAAATGTTGCCCAATCTGCAATCAATTGAACAACTCCCCAACTGTGTTTCTAAATCTGGTTTGGGGGTGATCTTAATTTTCCCTTCGCGTATATATTTTTCAATGTCCACATTTGATAAAACCATATTTTAATACTACCATAATTTTGCAAAGATGTCACGTTTTTTGTGATAAGGACATTTAGTTTCAATATTTTTTGTTTATCGGGGTTATAGACCCCACCTACAGGACAGCTTTGGGCTATTCCTTCCAATCTTCTGGGGCAACACCGCGATAAGCATAATCTAAAAGCGTTACGGGGTGCATCGCTTTCATATTTAACCCGTGTTTTTGGATGCCGAGTTGGATTTGGAGCAAACATCCGGGATTTCCAGTTGCGACAATTTCTGCGTCGGTTTCGGCGATGTGTTTCATTTTCCGTTCCAGAATTTCCTGTGAAAGTTCTGGTTGCGTGATATTATAGATACCCGCGCTTCCACAACACCATTCAGATTCTGTTAGTTCAATTAATTCAAGTCCTGGTATCATTTGTAAAACTTTTCGGGGTTGTGATTTCACGCGTTGCCCGTGTAGAAGGTGGCACGGTTCATCGTAAGTAACGCGCCGTGGAATTTCACCTTTTGGCGGTACCATCTCAATTTCGGCTAAGAACTCACTGATATCGCGCATTTTATGACTGAAATTTTCTGCTTTCTCTGCGTAAACTATATCATTTTCAAGAAGTGTTTCATATTCCTTGAGTGCTGCGCCACAACCAGCAGAGTTTATGATAATCGCATCTAAATTTTCGTTTTCAAACGCATCAATGTTCTGTTTTGCAAGGTCTGAAGCAAAATCACGCGCGCCGTTATGTAGGTGTAGTGCACCACAGCAGGTCTGCTTGCGCGGTGTGACAACTTCACATCCATTTTCTGCTAACACGCGGATAGTTGCCAAATTTGTCTCAGTAAAAACTTGGTTCATGATGCATCCAGGGATAAAACCGACGCGATATCTGGTTTCGCCTTCGGCAGGTGTGATGTCACGTATTGTATATTTGAGGCGTGGAGAAGGTATATTCGGTAGTAACGATTCCATCTTCCCAAGTTGTCCCATCAGTTTAAGAATTCCTGTTTTTTGGACTAACCAGCGAAGACCAAGTTTTTGGTAGAGCCACATCAGTTCAAAGATGAGGTCTAACCTTTCTTTATTCGGTAGAATTTGCTTGAAGACGAGGTTGCTCCAGAATCGGTAACTTGTGGACCGATGCGCGTTTTGTTCATAGATGGCACGTGCTTGTTCAAGGAGTTCACCGAAGTGCACGCCAGAAGGACAAGCGGTTTCACAAGCGCGACAATCCAGGCACCGATAGATGTATTCTGCCCATTCTTTGTTAAGCGGCGTGGCATTTTGCGGTTTGAATGCACTTCCCATGAGATATAATCTTCCTCTGGGGGAATCGGTTTCAAGTCCTAATTCTCGATAGGTGGGACAAGTAGGTAAGCAGAGACCACAATGTGTACAGGCATCCCATTTTTTCCAGCTGAAGGTCTCCATACCGATTAGCGGTTGTGTTTGTTGGATGGACATATAAAGTTTATTAGGTTGGTGATATTTTCTTTCTATTCAATGATTTGATTTAGTATTTTTGAAACTTCATTAATATCATTCCAACAACAAATAGAAGCGTAAGCGCAATCAAAATGATTGTTCCAAATATCATACCCTTGGTACTAACTGTGCTAGCGAAACTTTTCTTGATATTACCTTTTCTGCTTTCGTTAATCTTGTCAACAAGCATCCGTTTTTCGTATTTTGTCAAATTCTTCTTTTGTGTTGGCAATAGGTCTGAGGGGTTCCGTCTATAAATTCTGCTTTTCCATTTTCTGTATAGAACACGAAAAATTATCACACATCCTACAGTTCCAAATAAGACAGCAACACTGATCAGAATATCTGTTATAGGGAGAAAGTTAACAGGATCAGCTGGATGAGGCCGGTCGGGTGCGGCGTACAAAGTCTCGCTTATGATGAAAACCGCATGAATAGTTTCCATTTTTACGCCCCAGTGATGATTTTGGTTATCCCTTCATTCAAACTACCGGATCGATATCCTTGTAAATCAAGTGTAACGTGAGCATATCCTAAAGTTTTAAAGTGTGCGCTAATTTGGCTCCGCGTTTCTTGTTGACGCAGGAGCGAAATTTCTCCTGCTTCCAGTTCAATTCGCGCAAGTTCACCGTGGTGGCGGACCCGGAATTGACGAATGCCTAAATCGTAAAGAAATTGTTCTGCAGCATCAACCTGACGGAGCAATTCACGTGTGATACGCATGCCGTAAGGAAACCGTGAGGATAAGCAGGCAAATGCCGGTTTATCCCATGTCGGCAGTTCCCACACCTTTGAAATTTCACGTATCTCTGCTTTGGTGAGGTCAACATCAATTAAGGGGGCTTGGATACCCATCTGTTTCGCGGCATCCATTCCCGGACGGTGGTCGCCAACGTCATCTGGAATCGCACCATAGACGATTGTTCCTACATTGAATTTATCTGCGATTGGACGTAGTTTATCAAACAATTCTGTCTTGCAGAAAAAGCATCGGTTGGTCGGGTTACTCGCGTATCCTTCCAATTCCAACTCTTCGGTGTGAACCGTTTCAAAACGGATACCTATCTGTTTAGCGATATCCTGTGCTGCTTTCATCTCTCGGATAGGGTAGGAATCGGAAATAGCAGTAACAGCGAGTGCATTATCACCTAATGCGTGTTGTGCTGCTTCTGCAAGAAATGTACTGTCTACTCCGCCTGAGAAAGCGACAATAACTCTTTCATAGTCTCGCAAGCAATCGTAGAGTTGGTTTACTTTTGTTTGTAAAGGTCTTGGTAACATCTGTTCACATCCTAAGGTGTTATATAAGGTCTGTCAGCTTGTTGAATTTTTTCCAATTCGGGACGAAGCAATTGTCTTTTTAAACCGCTAATCCTGTCAATAAAAAGAGTGCCGTTGAGATGGTCAATTTCGTGTTGGATCACACGGGCGAGAAGTCCATCCGCTTCAATCTGAATATCTTCACTGTAGTCGTTCATTGCTTTAACGACTATCTTTTCCGGACGTTTCACATCAGCACGGAGGTCAGGGATGCTTAAACATCCTTCTTCTGCCACACTTTCACCTTCAACACTCAAAATTTCAGGATTGAACAGCATGATCGGTTCATAGTCTGCGTCTTCTGGGTCTATATCAACAATGAGGAATCGTTTTAAAACGCCAACTTGTGTTGCTGCGAGTCCGATGCCGTGTGTTGCATAGAGGGTCATCAACATCTCCTCAGCAAGTTTGGTTTCAGCATCTGTGATTTCCTGAACAGGTTCGGCTCTTTTTCGGAGAACTGGATCCCCATAATAACGGAGTTGCAGTGGTTTTGTTTTAGGTAAGCGTGGTATTTCGTCCACGCCTTGGTCTTCGGATTGTCTATTTTTACGTTTTCTTTTTAGTTTTGACATGCGTTGGACAATTTCTCCATTTTCTTTCGTCAGTAGAAAGTTTTAAATATCATAACACTTGTAGTGGAGTATGTCAAGTAAAATTAGATGTGTAAACATCTTAATTGCAAAATTGGAATGGAGAAGATTGGAAAAGGATTATTTGCCAATGCAGCATTTAGTAGGCAACATTTGCTAAGGTCACGGTTGAAATATCATGCGTGGTCTTTGGCTGCGGCGAAAGGAGTTCATCTGATTCACTAACAAAGTTTGGATTGGTTTTGAGGCGTGCGATTAGTTTTTCGTTGAAGTTTTGTTTTCAGATAAATGTAGTATCTTTCAGAGTTCGCCTGTTTTACTCAGGAAATGTTACGCGATCATAAATCTCGCGCAAAGGTAGTTCAGATTGGACTGAAACAAGTGGTAGGCGATCTTCAAGGTTTTGAAAATCGGTAAGAATCCAATTGTTTTCTTGGCGGCTGAAGCGTTCAACCTCCTTAGAGAGTGTCTACACTCCAGAGAATGGCACACGAGAGGATGGATTTAGGGAATCGCTACCAGTGTTTATGGAATTGTTGAGAAATTAATGTGGTAAGGAACGAATAACTCAACAATACAGAGCGGTTAGAAACGACTCCTACCGCGCGGGGAGAATGTGTAGTTTGAAAATGGATCATGGCTATTAAACATTAAGGGCAGTGCTATATAGCACTGCCCTTAATGTTTAATAACGATAGGTTAGATAGCGACCAACATTGTGGTTACTATACGAATGTAGTGTTACTTGGCACTTTTTAAGCTGCCCCAAGTCGTAACGAGTTTACCTTTAGCTTCGACAGGCGTGCCCAAATCAGCAGGCGTTTTATAGGCAGTTTCGATTTCACCTCGAATACCGAAGTGCATGCCCCAACCACCACCAGCGTCACTGACTTTGACGAGCAACAAGTTGTCACCTTGTCTCAGATTAACTGTAAACTCATCTTGCCATCTGGATCTGCCGCGGTTCACCGCGTTCGTGTGAACGACTTCACCATTGAGCCAGACTTTGATAGAATCATCACTTCCAGCAAGCAATGTGACTTCCTTAGTTTCGTCAGCGACAAGTGTAACGAGCCCATAAGCTGTTATGTGGTCAAAAGCACCTTCTACTTCCATTAGAGTAGCAATTTCATCAAGGTTTCCATTTTGTGGTAATTCAGCGAGTGTCCAATCGTGATCACCGAGGCTGTCGCCTTCAGATGCCCCAATTGTCGCTACCATCTCTTCGGTAACTACATCCTTGCTTGCAATTGCGAGTAAATCAACGTCGGTGGCAGCTGCGCCGCCCTGTCCTTCTTCGGCTCGGGCGATCATCCAAAGCCAATTTGTGAGAATATCTACGACAGGAACAAATGGGCTTTCAAGGATACCGACGTGCATGCCCCAGCCGCCGCCAGCTTCACTGATTTTGACCATTATCAAGTTGTCACCTTGTTTCAGGCTAATCCCGAACTCATCTTGCCACATGCCACGTCCACGGTTAACAGCATTGGTAAAAGCGACTTCACCATTGACCCAAACTTTGATAGAATCATCACTACCGGTTTTCATTGTCGCCTCTTGTGCCTTATCCGATACGTACGTATAAAGTGCGTATGAAGTAACGTGATCCAACGCGCCTTCTGCCATTCCCGTTTCATTGACAACAGTATTGATGTCACCGTTTTCGGGCAATTCAGCGAGTGTCCACTTATAATCCCCAACAGTGTCCCCCTCTTTTGCGCCATTTTTAGCGACCATTTCTTCAGTAACTTTATTATCGCTTGCATTTGCCAGGGAATCGATATCGGTAGCAGCTGCGCCACCCCCACCGTCCAATTTAACAATCATCCAAAGCCACGGACCGAGAATTTGTTCTTGAGCATCAGCCGTGCGTGGCATAACTGAAAGAACCATCAGAAATGCTATACCTAATACAATTAATTTCCTGTACATGAAAAACCTCCATTTAATTTTGTTAACAAAATAAAGCAGTAACATTTAACGTCATTTATCCTTAGAACGTCAATTTCTGATCTATTTTAAAGGATAAACGTCTATTTCACAATTAGTTTAACAAAAACTCGTAATTAAGTCAAACTAAAAAACCACAAGTAATTAGATTATAATTAAAGGGTTTATACAAAATTCAACTGTAAAAATTCTCTTTAATAAATAAAGAGAAAACCGAAAACAACACTTAGTGAGATATCAGATCAGATTACCGGATATTCTTAATTTGTGCCCATTGCGTAGTTAATTTGCCAGCGGGTTTAACTGGTAGAATGGCATCAATCTCGGCTATATCATAGTCGCCACCTACGCCGAAGTGCATACCCCATCCACCACCACGTTCACTGACCTTTATCATGACCAAATTATTTCCCTTTTTTAGATCAACCTTCAAATGATCTTGAAAGGAGTTATCACCACCCCGACCACGGTTCCCTGCATGGGTATGAACAACTTCCTCGTTGAGCCAGACCTTGACGGAATCATCACTACTGACACCCATTGCTACATCTTTTTGTGCTCTTTTAGTCTTGAGAACTATTAGCGCATAAGATGTGATGTCATCTAACGCACCTACCTCCATACCTGTTTGATTAACAAGAGCATTAATGTCACCATTATTAGCAAGTGTGCCAGGTGTCCACTCGTAATCACCAACTTCGTCACCTTCTCTTGCACCGTTTTTGGCGATTTTCTCCTCGGTGACTTTGCCTCTACTGGCTTCATCAAGTGAATCAATATGGGTAGAACCAGCACCGCCTTGTCCGCCGGCGGTTTTAGCAATCATCCAGAGATACGGACCAAGTATTTTTTGCTGAGCATCAGCAGTCAACGTCATCACCGAAAGGCACATCAGACAAGCCAAACCTATTATGCACAATTTCCTGAACATTATTACAAGACCTCCTAATATTGTCAGGGTTATTCAGTTTTTGGTTTTTCTGTGCATTTTATTACAAGCGTTAATATTATATAGTCGCGTTGTAGGTCGGGTTTCGCAAACTCTACCCGACCTACAATATAAATTTTCAGTAACACTCATCAGTGGATAATTCATAAAACTAAATAACCTTGTTCCTAATATTGTATCAGGTGTTGTATAAAGCCAATTATTTCGCACCTTTCAATTTACCCCAGGTAGTGATAAACTTACCTGCTGCTTCAACACTTTGGTATTCATCGCCTGGAATGTAGGCAGTTTCTACTTCACCCCGAATACCGACGTGCACGCCCCAGCCACCGCCAGCATCACTAGCTTTGACCAGCAACAAGTTGTTCCCTCGTTTCAGATCAATTGTAAACTCATCCTGCCATCTGGATCTTCCACGGTTAACCGCATTTTTAAAAACGACTTCACCATTGAGCCAGACTTTAATAGAATCATCACTCCCAGTTAACATTTGGACTTCCTTAGCTTCATCAGCAACAAGTACGACGAGTCCATAAGCTGTTATGTGGTCCAAAGGTCCGGCTACTCCTACTTCATTGGCAATAATATCAAGGTTTCCATCTTGTGGCAAATCAGCGAGTGTCCACTCATAATCTCCGACCTTATCCCCTTCAGCTGCACTATTATTAGCCACCCTTTTTTCAGTAACCTTATTCTTGCTTGCCTTGCCAAGAGAATCAACGTCGGTGGCAGCTGCGCCGCCTTGACCATCAGGTTCTTTGACGATCATCCAAAGCCAATCTGTTAAAATATCTTCTATAGGAACGAAGGGCGTTTCAGAAATACCGACGTGCATGCCCCAGCCACCGCCAGCTTCACTGATTTTGACCAGCAACAAGTTGTCACCTTGTTTCAGATCAATTGCGAACTCATCTTGCCACATGCCACGTCCACGGTTAACAGCATTTTTAAAAACGACTTTACCATTGAGCCAGACTTTGATAGAATCATCGCTCCCGGTTTTCATTGTCGCCTTTTGTGCCTTATCCGATTCGTATGTATAAAGTGCGTATGAAGTAATGTGATCCAACGCACCTTCAGCCATTCCTGTTTGATTGACAACAGCATTGATGTCACCGTTTGCTGGCAATTCAGCGAGTGTCCACTCATAATCTCCGACCTCGTCTCCTTCTTTGGCGCCATTTTTAGCTACCATTTCTTCGGTGACTTTGTCATCACTGGCATCTGCCAGGGAATCGATATCGGTAGCAGCTGCGCCACCCCCACCGTCCAATTTAACAATCATCCAAAGCCACGGACCGAGAATTTGCTCTTGGGCATCAGCAGTCAGCGTCATCACCGAAAGACTCATCAGACACGCCAACCCTATTATACACAATTTTCTGCACATTATTACGTAAACCTCCTACATTATTTCGTAGTAATTCTTAGTATTTTAAAATAATAATGTAAATAATATTACATTTTTTATTATATTATTTTAGCAGCATGTCAAAAAAAGTCAAGATATTTTTTCTAAAAATTTCAGTTATTCTACCGCTAAATGTTTTTGAACGCTGCTAACCTTATCTTCCATCGTTTGGGTTCTATCAATCCGAGTGCCAAACTTGAGTGTCGTCGTAATTCTCGGCGCGCCCATCTGATGGACTACCTCATGACAACGTTTAATTGCATCAAACACTGCATCCCATTCGCCTTCAATGTTTGTACCGTAAGCATGCAGTTTTGTTTTTAAACCGGCTTCTTTCAGAACATTTTCACATGCAGTGACATATTTTGAGACAGATACGCCGACACCCATCGGAACAACGCACAGATCAGCGATAACTTTCATGTGTTACTTCCTAATTCTCGCGTAGTTTTTCCAGAATGACAGCAGGTAAGGGAGAAGCACCAGAGGTCGCGACACCGTCATCGACTTGTGCGGGAGACATCATGCCCGGTATTACACAACAGACTGCTGGATGTGCTAAAATGAATTTTAAAGCAGCTTGCGGTAGGCTCCTCGCTTTATCTCCTATAACTGATTTAATTTTTTCAACTTTTTCTAAATCAGCAAGAAATTTCTCACGTGGCCACGTCTTGCGATAATCGTTTTCAGCAAATTCAGTGTTGGCATTGAGTTGTCCAGAAAGCAAACCAGACGACAAAGGTTGACGTGCTACTACTGCAATCCCTTTCTCAGCAGCTGTTTCCATTACAGGTTTCGCCATATCTTGGTTCAGGATATTATAAGTTAGCATCAAGGAAGAAATGCCGGTTTCTGCTATTGCTTTAAGCGCCTGCGCTCCATTTCCGAGGCACAATCCATAAAATCGAATTTTGCCTTCGGATTTGAGTTCTTCCATTGTGCCGAACGCTTCATCCCATGCTTCAGCAGGTGGTGGGGCATGAAATTGATAGATGTCTATCGCATCCCTTTTCAATCGCTTCAAACTACCCTCAACTGCTTGACGGATATAATCTCGCGAAGCATTGAATGCAGGAATTTCTCCACCTTGACTAATCCAGCCATCAGAGTCCAATTCGTAACCCAGTTTTGTTGCGATGACAACCCTATCACCGAGTGCAGAAAATGCTTCACCTAAAAGGCGTTCCGCACGTCCACCACCGTATTGGTCAGCAGTATCATAAAAGGTTACGCCCTTTTCAAAAGCGTATCGGAGGAGATCAACAGCCTCTTTTTCGCCTATATCTCCCCATTCACGTCCGCCGAGTTCCCATGTTCCCATGCCGATTTCAGAGACAGTCAAACCCGTTTTGCCAAAATTGCGCTGTCGCATAATTTCTCCTCCACATGACTTGTTGTCATTTTACAAAATTGAGGGTATTTTGTCAATAATTAATTTAGCATTGTAACGGGGGTGTAAAGTTTTTGTCACTTGTCTGTTACGGATTACGTGGATTCTGTAGGAGCGACCTCCTGGTCGCGACCGGGAGGTCGCTCCTACAGAAGAGGGCCAAGTCAATTCCCAACAAGCTTGTGGCAATTGAGAAATCAGGGTTGAAAACCCTCCAATATGAAAAAGAACGGTTAATGACAAAAACTTTACATACCCCATTGTAACAATTACGACTTGTGCCAGTTAACTTTTTGTAAAGTATCTAATACTATTTTGTCTTATTATGCGTAAACAACGTCTTTGAGTGCCGTTAGCGAGCGTCCTAAACATTGGTTCAAAAAAACGCCGAGTGTAAAACCAGCAAACTTGTTGCTCAAGCGTGTCCGAAACCCCCAATGTGCCTTGGCGCGTATCCGTGAAACATTGAACTGGTCTGTCAGTTGACTGATAGTCGTTTCTATGCGCCGCCTTTTTTGACTATGCAACTTCTGAAATGGTTCTGGATATTGTGTTTTTTGATTTTTACGCCGCGTCGGTAATAGACACACATTGTAAGTTTGGCGTAAATCAGTTTCAAGTGCTTCACAAATATACCCTTTGTCTCCAAGGATAATCGGATAAGTGCCACGCTCACACAACAAGGGTAGCACTTCTCTATCATCCGTATCCGCAGTGGCAATGGCAAAATCAACAGGGAGCCCATAAGCAGTAGTTATCACACTTCCCCGAAATCCTAAGAAAGTGTCAAGTCCCTTTGTAGCACACTTTCCATAAGTTGCCAAAGTGCCAGTGCCATCAGCGTATTTTAGAGGTGATGTAGAAGCATACGCACGCTTGAAATCGCAGAGCGGTATAGGAAAACTATCTACAATGAAAACCTCGTCATCCGGTAAAAACTTTATCAAGATACACCGCAGTTTTTCGCTCGCGCTGCATAAGTTGCGCCGGCGTCTATTGAAGCGAGACCTTTCCGGTAAAAATCGGAACAGATGTCCGAGTTGTGCCCTAATCAGTTTGTATCCTGACAGTTCGCTGTCTTTACCTATGAGTTCCAACAGCCACGCAATCGTAAGAATGTCACTATCTGGACAAGGACTAACGGGCCCCGGACGCAGTGTCTCTGCAGCCGGGAAATAATGGTCATAAAGTGTTGCCATGATTTTCTGGCAAACAGAAGCAACATTTTCAAGGGTGCGTGTCTTATTTTTCAGTTGCGCACCATATTCTGCTAAGGTATACTGTAAGTCCATTCTTATGTTCCTTTTATATTGATTTACTAAAGGATAGCATAAGAATGGGTTGAGTTATAGAAAATATTAAATAGTGAAATACAATATTACATAAAAAGAACTAACTGGCACAAGTCGTAACAATTACATTGACACACAATTCCTGTTTCTGATAGGATATAGTCATCTAAGCGCTCAAGAAATGCTTCCACGCGCTTAGAAAGATAAAACACGCTTATCAATTTTATTTTTAAGGACATACATGAAATTATTGGTCACTGGTGGTGCTGGATTTATCGGCACAAACTTTATCCGATATTGGCTCAAGGAGTATCCGAAAGATGTTGTAATTAACCTTGATCGGTTGACTTATGCTGGAAACCTTTCTAATCTGACAGATATTGTCTTAGCTTATTCTGAGCGATATGTTTTTGCGCATGCTGATATTCTGGATGATGCATTCGTTTCAGAACTCATAGAAACACATCAACCGGATGTGATTGTGAATTTTGCAGCAGAATCACACAACAGCCGCGCAATCTTACAGCCGCGTCAATTCTTTGAAACAAACGTAATCGGGACACAAGTTTTATTAGATGCGGCTCGTCAGTATAGTGTGTCTCGGTTTCACCATATCTCAACGTGTGAGGTCTACGGCGAATTGCCATTAGATTCCCCCGATGCTTTTACCGAAACCGCACCTTACCGCCCACAGACTCCCTACAACGCGTCAAAAGCAGCAGCCGACCATCTTGTAAACGCATATTTCCATAGTTTCGGACTGCCGATAACTATTTCTAATTGTTCCAATAATTACGGGGCATATCAGCATCCTGAAAAGTTGATACCGCTTTTCACAACGAATGCTATACAGGATTTACCTTTGACGCTTTATCGCAGTAGCCACAACTGTCGAGAATGGCTACATGTTGATGACCATTGCCGTGCAATTGCATCGGTTATCCATAACGGCAAGATTGGAGAAACATATAACATCGGTAGCGGCGTTGAGAAAAGTATTGAAGAAATTACCGACTTCATTTTAGATACGCTTGGTAAACCGCAACATTTGAAAACTTATGTGCCTGATAGACCAGGGCATGATTGCAGGTATCTTTTGGATTCAGAAAAGATACATCGTGAACTCGGTTGGAAGCCAGAAATACCATTTGAACAAGGTATGCAACAGACAATTCAGTGGTATGTTGAAAATCGGGAATGGTGGGAGAAAATTCAGCAAAATACCGATAAGGACGTAGTGCAAGAAGACAAATGGGAAAAGTTCTCTCAACAAAAGAGGTGAGACGTATGAAATTGACAGATGATCAACTCGCAACTTGGAAACGTGACGGAATTATCGTTGTGCCAAACGTCTTTCCGCAGAAAGTAGTTTCTGCTGCGTTGGAAGCAGTTGAGCGAAACGCGTACGATGGGTTATCTTACGCGGAATATCGCGCAAAATGGGACGATAAACTGGACGAACTCGAAAGTGCCTATCAAAAAAATAATCCCATGAATCAACTTGCGGGGCCCCTCGCAAAGGTTTCGCACTTTCCAACAGGGTTAGAAGCAGTGGACACGCTCATCGAAAATGAAACTTATCTGGGAATTGCGCAGCAATTGTTAGACACAGAGGAAATTCGGATCAGTTATGGGCAAATTTTTCTGAGAGAAGGGCTAACGGATAAGCGTTACAGTGAGCACCCGTGGCAAGGGTATCATATTGATAATGGCACGAATGCGGCATTGCCACCGCATCCTGATTGGCAGCGTTACGGGTATATTCTCTGCAGCATTATGCTGCACGATGTTGATTTGGACGGTGCACCGATGCTCATCTGTCCAGGTTCTCAGGACCAACTGGATATTATATGGGAAAAACATCCCGGCAGTGCTGGTGGACTCGGCATTCCTGACCTGCGCGAGTTTAAGGAATTGGCAGAACCTGTTCCTCTCACGGCGAAAGCGGGGAGTGCTATTTATCGGTCAAGTTATATAGTTCATGCTGCACAACCGTTTGCGAACAGAAGCAAACAACGGGTATGGATGGGGTATCACTTTCACCGTGCCGACAATGCCGGTTGGTGTTTAACAACACGACCCATCCCACGGTCAAGTCCACATTATATGAACTTTATCACACAAACAACGCCTTCTGTGAGACAGGTATTAGGGTGGCCTGCTCCTGGCGATTCATACTACACACCGCAGGCATTAGACCGTTTAGCGCAGGCGTTTCCGGGTATTGATCTGGAACCTTACAGAAATATTGCTTAAGTTATTGTGGACACCACGCCATCACTGTGCCAAAACTGGCAAACATACTGTTCTCGCCACTTGTTAATATACGTGAACCTTGCACAACGATTCGCGCATCTTGACTTGTGATTTTGTAACTGACTGGAGCATCTTTGGCAATCAAAGGTTCACCGTTCGCGTTCTTAAGTTTGTCTAATCGATAGTGTATCGACCTATGTGCAGGTACGTCAAATTCGCAGGAGACGTTCTCCATCGCAGTGTCTTCATAAAGCACTTCTAAAAGACAACAGGTATCAATATCGGCAGTGTTGGAGATACATATAGATTCATGCGAAAAATAGCCTCCACCATGCTGTTCCCATTCCTGCTCTGCTGCGGTTAACCCTGCCATGTAACCATCAGGAATCACCCAAACGTAAGCACCATCTCCATCTGAAGTATAGAATTTCAGCGCATCCGCTATAGATTCTGGATTTCCTTCAATTTCATTCAATGAAATCACCAGAAATCGGGAGTATAGTTGAATTCCTTTTGAGGGACTATGCTCTTTTAGTCGTCCTATCACATTCAAGCATACTCTGTTTTCATCTAACATCTCAAGATGACTTATACCTTGTGATATAAGCCAATCTCCAAACGTATTGTTGAGAAGAGTCGTTAAGGTATCAAGATTTGAGATACCTGCTTGTTTGTATTCTCGTATCGTTGCGAATAATATTTCATAAGTCATAGATTTCTCCTTGAGAGGCTTTATACCATCCAGCGTCCATCAATACCGAGCAACGCCATCAACACTTGCAAAAGCACAACCTTTGCTTCGTCTCCAACAAACTGACGATGTGTGTCAATATAGGTGTTATAATCTGCTGCCCATTCACGAAAATAAGTTTCGTATTCCCATCCATTTGCAGTGCGGCGGAAACTTGAGCGATCTGGATAAGGGAGTTTTTGATTTAGAAGTTCGTGAAGTTGTTCAGCGGTTGGTAGCCATAATTTTTCGGTGTTTTCTCTGGTGGGTTGAAGTGCTTGAATTGCGGGGTGTTGGCACATTGCAAGGTATTTTTGAGAATGATTCATAGGTAGGCAATAACGTTAATGGAAAAATTATACTCGGTCCTACAATCACATCAAAATCAATCGCTGTATGTGGTCAGCGATTGCGTCAATATCTGTTATAGATCCATCCGCGATCTTAAGACCGAGTTCAATAATTGAATCGTTTATGTTTTCTCGAAACGAATAACCATTCAAACCAAAACAAGAGCGCACTATGCATGCCAATGCGTTTATTTCCATCTAAGAATATATGTCCTGTAATGATGTGATGTGCATATACGGCAGCTTTTTGGAATAGGGTCGGAAATAGTTCAGTATCACCAAATCTTTGGCTGACTATTTCAGCCAAATAGTGTAACTGATTCTCCTGTAATACCTGATAGTCACTTTCATGCCAATCGGCTACCATCAAAATTTCCGAAATTGTCAAATATCTTACATGTTGCCGAGAATTTTCCATGCTCGCTCGTAGTCCTGTCCTATTTTATCTAAAGCAATTATAGCATCCATTCTAAGGTCCCTGGCAGCTGTCAAGTCTTCTTTGGCTTTTTCCTTTTCTCCGAGGCGTAGCCACGATCCGCCACGATAGTAATATGCCTCCGCATAGTCGGGTTTGAGCTCTATCGCCTTGGTATAGTCTTCAATAGCAAGTTCGTACTCGTCATTTTTACTTTTCTCTATCCCACTATTAAAATACTTTTTAGCAAGTTTTTGATCTTGTTTTGCCATCATATTTCTTCTCCACAATTCGAATTACTTGAGAATAATAATACCATACAAAACGGATAGATTCAACGAAATTTTTGGCGAATAGACTTAATCAAACCTGAACCTAAAAATATCTTTTAGCGAACAAAACCTTGCAAATCCTGCGGAACTCCATTATAATATCTCACGCTACCAATGAATGACCTTAGCAAGATGAAAAGAAATACACAATGAAACTAAGTTGTCTCCCTGTTTCTCTTTACGATGACATCTTCACAGGAAAAAACACTGTTGCAGATTGGATTCGATTCGGCGCAAAGTTAGGTTTAGATGCAGTTGACTTTAGCATTAAATTCTTCCCACATCGTGATGAAAAAACGGTGCATATAATACGGACTATCCTTGCGGAACGCGGTATGCAAACTTGTATGCTTGCCTGCTACTCCGACTTCACGCATCCTGACTCTGCACAACGCGCACAAGAATTAACTAACCTAAAATCGGATATTGTGCTGGCAAAGGCATTGGGAGCAAAGTTTGTTCGCGTTACCGCAGGGCAAAATCATCCCGGCACCGTACGCAAAAAAGGCGTGCGCTGGGTTGTAGATGGATTTCAACATGCGCTTGATGAAGCGGAAAAGCAAGGTATTACGCTTGCTTATGAAAATCATACCAAAGGCGCGCCGTGGCAGTATTGGGATTTCTCACAACCGACAGAGATTTTCTTAGAGATACTTGACGCACTTTCGGACACGCCACTCGGAGTGTGCTTTGACACAGCAAACCCTCTTGTCCTTAACGAAGATGTGTTGGAACTGCTGGATAAAGTCATTGACCGCGTTGTTGTGCTGCATGTCTTTGACATGCGCGAAGCAGGGAAGTTTGAACCTGTGCGTGTCGGCACTGGTGCTTCACCGATTCCGCAAATCTTTTCGCGTATGCGACAAGCCAATTACGACGGTTGGCTTAGCATAGAGGAAGCCAGTCGTCAAGGACAGCGAGGATTTGAAGAGTCAATTCAATATGTTCGGCAAGCATGGCAACAAGCATCATCCGCGTGAAGGTTCACTCATCCGTTCCTGTGCCTGATGTGATAACTCCGCAAGATGTCCATCATTCGCCCTGACTTGTTCAAGATGTATCTGCCGTTCCGGTGTTGCAGTGTTTAACATCTTCTCGCCATATTTCCGATCAATCCAGAACCTTGCTGAACCCGCAATATACGCCTGCAAAGCATCCAACTTCTCCTCTGGGTACCGTTGGCAGAGATTCATCGTGAACATACGTCTGCGTTTACCGCCACCAAACGCTGCATGTTTAGTGTTATGGTTAAACAGCACAAGATCACCGGGCGTTGTTTCAAAGACGACTGCAGGCACATCTTTTCCGTGCAATTCCCATAATTCTTGGCTTTTGCCAACTTGCTGACTCAGTCCATCTGCGTAGTTATCGCCAAAGAGATGGCTACCCGGAATTACACGGAGCGCGCCAGTGTCACGTGTCAGTGGATCAAGGTAGAACGCAATTTTAATGTGCATTGGGTCTTCTAATCGATGTCCACCATCTGAATGCCACCCTGTATCGCCAACGTAGAAATTGCCATCACTTCCCATATAGTTAAAATCGTCTCCGAGCAACGTTTTGGCAATCGCCAGAATCCGTAGGTCATCTAACAATGATGCTAATTCTTCGCTCTGATCAATGAAAGGCACTATACAAGAGCGCGCAGTTCCTTCGTGCGGTTTGCCATTGTGTCCGCCGCCGCGCTCTGCCCACACGGTTTCAAATGCGTCCTGAATCGCTTCAATCCTGTCTGCCATCAGTTGTGGAAAACTCAAATAACCGAATGTCTTGAAGAAATTAATCTCCGAATCGGTGAGGTTGTAATCGTGTTGATTCATTCTAAAACCTCCCTGTGAATTGATACCGTTATCGTATCACACCTGTCATTAATTTTGCAACAAGGATATTTCAAAACCTATAAAGAAAAAAGGACACCTACCTCCGTAGATGTCCAATACGAAACTGAGAGTATTAGTAATAGCCTTGATTTGCTACGCGTCTTCAGAGATAACTTCAGTATCTTTTGCAAAATCGCTGAGTAATGCAGGTGTAGCAGTATCAAAACCGACAAAATCGAGCATACCTGCATCCTTCGGGTCAGCAATTGAGAAATTGTTTGCCACCATAGCGACAACGGCACACTTTGCGGGTCTTCCCATCTCTTGCCGATACATGTCCAATGCTGTTTTCGGGTGTATATCACCATGCCACGTTTCATTATCTGTATAGATAGTGAACATGTCTACCTCAAGCTTATTCTCTATTGCGTAAAGCATAGGTAGCGCACAATCAGTCCCTCCGTGCGGGAGTCCAGAAACTGCTTCAATAGCACTTGTTAACGTATCGGTTGCGGTAATCGGGATGTGAACGAACTCGTCTGAAAATCCGAAGACATGATAATTCGGCTCAGTCCGTGCCGTCACCAGTGCCATCGCAGCAGAAGCATTGCGCGGCGTAAGTCCTACACAACCTGCAACAGCGCCATGTGCCATTGAACCAGACACATCAAGTGCTAAGAATGTGTTCTTTTGGCTCGGTTCTACGTTATCAAACGCCATGTAAAATGCAGCGTCTAACCCCTCAACAATCTGTGGCACAGGCTCCCATGTCAAGCTGCCTCTGACTCCCTTGCCAGACTTGTATGTAGTCAACGCCATCAGAATCTGGATAGGATGGATAAGTGACCGCTGAATCGCTTCAGCGGAGAGTCTTTCCAAAACAGTTTGGACCTCTGGTGCAAAAGATTTCAGCAAACCGACCTGTGTCATCTTACCGAGATTTCGCACCGTTGCCATCACAGGCATGTTGACTAATAACGCTGCCCAAACATTGGGATCATCCTTCCATTCATTTGGTACCATTTCATGTGTAAATTCGTACTTCTCAATTAGTTTTATAATTTCCGCTCGTTTCTTCGTCCGTTTTAGTTCTTCATATCCCGCAAGTAGTTCAGGTAAAACGTCAGTTGCATCGTAAACGGTAGAAATCTTTTCTTTTAAACCGCGATGTACAGTCCGCTTTTCGGTTCCAAGTCCTTTGATCCAACGGTAGATGCCTCGATTTTCACCGTAGTGGCATTTTGCAAGCACATCAGCGTGCCGCCAACTGTTCCGGGATTGATATTTTAGAACTTGATACGCTAATGCGTCATCGCCTTTCGTGCGATACCACTCTCCGACTAACCGCCGCACTGATCGACCCCATCCGCGCATGCCATCTATAAACGCCACAAAATTAAAAAGGTGTGTCCCAATACGCGCGACATCACAAAAAACCTCTTGTACCTTCTGCTTTGTGGCAGTATTCCCATGCGTAAAAGCGAGTGCTAACGCGTATAAGCTGGATCGTTTTTCGGTGCGCGTCCAGAAACAGAAATCTCCCGAATCCGTTCGACAACCTGAACCCCATCTTCGGCAATGCACTGCTTGACAGAATCAACATTCACCTTAGTCAGATCCTGTTCCGTTGCATAATAGGATCCACCTTCGGTTCCCAAAATTAGAAACCTGTCAAGGTTGGTCCAGATAGAGACAGGATAAGCGTATCCGCCGGCAGAATTTTCTACCTGCTGTGTGTCCAAAGGTTGTCGTTGGTGTGGATGCAATGGGGAATATTTACGCAAATAACTCATGATGTCACCAAATTTATAGTAAATTATTTAAATAAGTTTACATATATTCTGTAGGAGCGATCTCCGAATAGCGACGAAACCACTGATAGTCGGGAATCGGAGTTCCCTCCCGCTGAATCATGCAGAATACCATGCGCGTATTCTGCCAAGCGCATTCTGCGTTGATTCACAGTTCAGATGTAAAGTTAATTATAGAATCCACTATAAATGAAGTGGCGGGCAAGGTGTGTATTGCGATCAGTTTTGATAGATAACACAATACTTCGGCCCGCACAAAACAACTCTGGATAAGAACTGGAATACATCGCTCTACCGCTGAGCTACAGCAGGCTTCGCATTACACACTTCACCTGCTGGCAGGAGTCGAACCTGCGACCCGATAACGCATTCCTTCGACCCAGAGTAATATTTTTTGTTCATACCTTCAATTTTACATAGGAGCGGGCAAGGTGTGTATTACGTGCGTCTTAGCGTGTATTGATAAAGTTAACGTAATACTTCGGCCCGCCAAAGAACGCTCCGGATAAGGATTGGAGTCCGTTTTGATATGCTCTACCATCTGAGCTACAGCAAGTTTATGCGTTACACAAACCTACTAGCAGGACTCGAACCTGCGACCGTATCATTAAAGATAACACACTCTCTCGACCCGGAGCTAAAGTTCCAATACAGAATTGATGGCTGCTCGTGTTGGAGAAATGACTTAAAAACGAAATATATTCACCTTAGTATATAAGGGACTACACATTGTACTACATTCAGGGTGGGTTGTCAAGTTAAATAGTAATACACATTAATTTTCAGTTCGCTTGGTTTTCAGATATCCCCACGTAGTTGTAAGTTTACCTTGCGGTTCAACACTTAAGGGATGCGCAATTTTCCGAAAATCAGCAGTATCAAAAGCTGAATTGTAGACGATGACTTCGTCAATGGCACCGTTGAACCAGTCTAAATTGTTGCCTTCTTGAATACCGTCATGGTAGACCGTCTTCTGAGTGACGTGCCCAATTGACATATTATTGCCATGCATATGAAGTTGACCACCCTTTTCTTTGACGATGAGTTTACCATCTAACCACATTTCAAACTTATCGTTTTGGACTTTATCAGAAGCATCCCGAATGACTAAGGCAACGTGATGCCACCGATTCGATCTAATTTTTACTGAAGGCCAAGCACCATCCCAATTGTACTCTGCCCGATTCCAACCACCAACGTAGACCTTACCACTGTGCACATAGATGGCTAAACCTCGTGTGCCACCGCCTTCTTGATAAATTACCTGTTTCTGATTTTTACTGATGTCAGCACATTTGAAAAAAGCTGCGACAGTTCGATTAGTATAAGGACCACCAATGTTGATATCAACAGAATCCGGTATATTAACAGCATCGCTTTTGCCATTAAATTGCAATGCTTTTCCAACAATACCATTAACAGATTTCGGATCCCCCACAAACTGGCCATTCAATCCTTTGCGTGAACTATCTTTAGCACTTCCATCATCAAACGTCCAATTTGCAGCGACTGTTGCTTCATTTCGTTGTGCTTCCACCAACATGATGGGTAAGAAAGTAAATAGCAATGAAACAAGGCAGAATAATAGAACTACGGATAACATGTGAATTCTGTCATTTGTCAATGTTTGAAACATTCCTACAACTCCTTTAAAACTTTTCCTGTGTGTTATACTGTTAATGTTTTTGTAATGGTTATCCCCAAACTTAAAGGTATTATGGCAAATTAACAAAATTTTATCAATTAATTGTTTTGTTTCTCAACCAATCTTTCTTGACAAAAAAACAGATATCCGTTATACTATTTTATTATGGTTTTAGTATAGGGGATAGTGATGGAATATAAAGGCTTAGCGTTAGATCGGTTCCAGGAAGAGGCAATTACAGCAATTAACCAAGACCACTCGGTGATAGTAACAGCACCTACTGGGGCAGGTAAGACTGTTATTGCTGAATACGCTGTTGAAAAATGCCTTCAGACAAACAAACGCGTTATCTACACCGCACCGATCAAGGCCCTTAGTAATCAAAAATATAGAGATTTTCAATCTGAATACGGTGATAAAATTGGTATCGTAACCGGCGATGTGGTCTTAAATCCTTATGCTCAAGTCCTATTGATGACCACTGAGATATTCCGAAATATCATCTTTGATGATATAGAAAGGCTACAAGATGTTTCCTATATCATTTTTGACGAAATCCATTATATCAACGACATTGAACGCGGCACCGTCTGGGAAGAAAGTATCATTTTTGCACCGCAACATATCAAATTTGTCTGCCTGAGTGCGACAATTCCAAGTATCAACTCATTTGCGGAGTGGATGCGAAGCGTACGAGAAATTGATATTGCAGTTGTTGAAGAGTTAGAACGTCCTGTGCCTTTAGAACATCACCTCTATTTTCCGGGTTTTGGCATAGGTAAATTGGGACACCTTGATGATCTTCGGCAGGTGGCAAAACGACGTAAACGTAAGAATAAAGATCAAACGGATGACACCGCTAAAAAACTAAAGAGTATAATCAAAACAGATTTGATCCCTTACCTGCACAAGCAAAATCGCTTGCCTTGTCTCTATTTCTGTTTTAGTCGGAGAAGATGTGAAAGTAACGCCCACTATTATGCCTCCAGAGGACAACACAAGTTGCTTGATCCAGAAAAGCAGGCACAGATTTTAGAAAAATTTGACGCGCTTTGTATTCAGTTTGATATTGTTAAAGAAAAGGTAATTACAGATTTTCGCCAATTAATAAGCTGCGGAATAGCCTACCATCACGCGGGCATGTTACCTACCCTTAAAGAAGTTGTAGAGCGGTTGTTTACTTCAGGATTAATTCAACTCCTATTTACCACTGAGACATTCGCTGTTGGAATCAATATGCCCGCCTGCACAGTAGTGTTTGATAGATTAGAAAAATTTGACGGTGTCAGTTACCGTTATCTCAAAGCACGGGAATATCACCAAATGGCGGGTAGGGCAGGAAGACGCGGGATTGATGATGTCGGTTATGTCTATGCCAAAGTTGCCCCTCAATATGCAACACATGACGATGTCAGCAAAACCATTTCTAACACCATTGAACCCATCACCAGTCAGTTCAATCTCTCATATTCCAGTATTCTCAATCTATATGAGAAATATGGCGACGAAATATATGATGTCTACACGATGAGTCTTAGCAACCACCAGAATTATAAACGAATTGCGGATCTTAATAAACAGATTACTCAAATAGATGAAAAACGGAAATCTTTACCTCTTCCTATCTGTATCCACGAGAACATTGAAGGTATGAAGCAAATTGAGAGTTATCAGAGACATAAGCATAAAAATCAAAAGGGGATTGAAAGGTTCCAGTTGGAATTAGCATCTCTTAAATCATTGCGCGGAAAATCAAGGAAAAATGAACGAAAAAAGAGAACAGTATTAATTCACGACAAAATGCAAAGTCTCCATGCTGAACTCGCTAAAAACTTGTGCCACGAGTGCCACGAACGTAAACAGTGTACTAAAAGATATCAATTAATCCGTAAACAGGAACATTATATCCAGAATTTAAAAAGAAAACAGACATCAATTCAGGATTATCAGCAAGGACAGATAGCCGCCCGCTTAAATGTCCTTGAGAAACTCGGGTATATTGAGGCCCAAACGCTTTTACCGCGTGGAAACACCGCATCACATATCTATGGATACGAACTCCAATTGACACAATTGCTCTATAAAGGCTTTTTTGAGCGGTTGACAGAAGATGAAATCAATTGTCTCATGGTAGCAATAGTGTCTGAACCTCGCAAAGATGGTTATTATAAAAAGATAAAAGATAAAAGATTGTTATCAATTCTGGGAGCAGCTTGGGACGAAATTTTAGACATTCAAGGGTTAGAAAACCAACTCAACGTCTCTGAATTTGTTCCGCTGTTGGAACCTCGTTTATGTTCAGCGATGTTAGCGTGGAGCCGTGGATGTGAATTTGATAAATTGACTGACTATGCGGCACTTGATCCGGGAGACTTTGTCAGAACCTTCCGACTTGTCATTGACCAACTGCGCCAAATTTGCCGTGCTATGACAGGACATACGGCTCTCACAGATAAGTTGAATCGTTGTATCGGTAAAATTAATCGTGATGTTATTGATGCTGAACGCCAACTGCGAATTGGGCAGGAAGAACCGGTTGAAGAAGAAGATAGCACACAAAGTCCTGTTCTTCACAACAGTAACTAATAGGAATTAGGATGGTCTATCCGTTGCAAAATCGCTCATTTCAGAACAAAATAAGGAGAGAAAAATGGAAACTAAAGACTTTGACTTGAGAGGTAAACTTAACGTCCGATCAGCTCAAGAAGACGATGCTAACCATTTACAGACATACTGTTTTCCTGAGAAAACTATAGAACAGGTAGCTGATGAATTAAAAGCCGATTTGGCTACAGATAGTCAAACGACTCGTCTCGTTGCTGATGCCAGTGGTTATGCTGTCGGACACATCACTGTAAAACAGCATCCGCTAAATGATGAGGTAGGCCAAATTAGTGACCTTGCCGTATCCGGGCCTTTTCGACTCTTAGGCGTTGCAGACCATCTGATTGAAGCCGCCGAAGCAGCAGCAATAGAAAACGACTTAAAAATCCTTGAAATTGAACTCGCACCCGCAGATACACCTGTCATACAAAGGTATAAGGATTGGGGGTTCTCAGAAAAACCGATCGTCACGCTTCAAAAAGATCTAAACACTGAAGAAGAGGGTGATGAGGAAGAGGAAAACGAGGAAACTCAGGTAAATGAGACAGATGCTGAACAACAAAGTCTCTTGAATTAAAATAGACCGTTTGACAATAGTTTCCAAATATGATGAATTATTGATATAATTAGACACATTCTTGTAGGAGCGATCTCCGAATCGCGACGGAACTTATGAATAGTCGGGAATCCAAATCAACGGTATGAATGCCTTTTGGCATTCCCCGGTGTTCCCTCCTACAAGTCAAAATGTCAAGTTAATTGTTAAAATTCACTATACCTATAAATCTCGAATGAACAACATGGATAAACAGTGTATGAAAAAAATATTTCTTATTTTTCCACTTGTCCTTTTTATAGTTGGATGCGGCAATCAGAACGAACACCTTGCTAAAGGAAAAGAATTGATAAAATCCGACAAACGGCGAAAAGAGGAACGCGCTGTCCGCGAATTTAAGCTTGCTATTGAACAGGAAAGCGATAACGCTGAAGCGCACTATCTGCTCGGTTTCTATGATTCGCAGGAATTTTACGAAACCAACCAACCAGACTGGAATCAAGCATCAATCGCTCAGAGAGGACAGCACATGTTTAAAGCGTATCAAGAGGACCCGGGTGAATACCTTGAAATTCTTATTTTTGATACGCTCCGAGACGATGATGTGAATGTGCAAAACGCTGCATTGGAAGCACTCACGCTCGTTTACCAGCAAGGGGACCGCAAACAACTCCTCAAGCAATTACAAAAAGCAATTAAGTCCAAAGACAATCGTGACAGGCACGATGCCCACTGGGTCATGGCAAATATCGGTAAATCTGATCCAACCACTATAGTGCCGATTTTGATTGAATTGCTAAAACATAATCAGGTAGGTACCCGTTTGAATGCTGTTAAAGCACTCGGTGAGATAGGTAATGAAGATGCTATTCCTGTCCTTGCCGCTCTTATTGAATCGGGTTCTGCAAAGCGGAAACGTGATCGTGAAGAACCGGAGGTGCGTCAGTTGGCTGTTGCATCACTCGGAAAAATCGGAGGCAAAGCAGTTCCTGAACTGGTCAAAATTACCCAAAACAAAGGTTCTTCCCTACGAGTTGATGCAATTCGCGCGTTATCCACACTCGGCGATGAGAAAGCTGTTCAACCCCTTTTAGATGCATTAAAAGAGAAAAGTAGTCGTGAAGTAGTCGTGGAGTTAAGTAATTAGTTCCAATTTGCAAGTGATATAGGGCAAAACCACCTTAGTTTTCTGAATGATTGAAAGGAATCTGAATGTTTAGAAATGTATTAATAATCTTAATTTTTATCACCTTGGCATTTACGCTTGGATGTGAGAACCACTATTACGATGCACATTTAAAAATGGAAGTGCAACAACTTGATAGCGATCTCGAAAATAGATGGTCAACGAGTGGTGTTGTCGTAAGTGCTATCACATCTAACGGTCCCGCTGATAAAGCAAAACTTTCACCTGGAGAACTCATTTCTTATGTAATAGGTGAATACCTTGTCCAGAATCCCCGCGAGTTCAAACAGGCAGTCAAAAGAGCTATGGCTGACGACAATAACATGCTACTGTATCTCAAAGGTAAGCAACCACTCCGTATTGCAATCCGAAAAATTGGGGATAAAGTTGGTTTAGAGGTTGAAGGCAGCGGTTCTGTTCGTATTAAGGAAATTACACCTGGAACCCCCGCTGCAAATAGTGATGCTATTCAAGTTGGTGATGTTGTTGAAAAAATTGTTGATGAGCGAAAAATTTACAGTTTAAACGATTACAAGAAATCTGTCAATGAGTTCGCAAAATTGAATGCTAACTTGACCTTCAGGACAACAGAATTGATCGGTGTAAAAATAGCCGCTGTTTCCGCTCTCGGTAATTTAGGTGATGCTCGCGCAGTAGAATCTTTGATAGAAATTCTTAAAAATAGCAATGAACTTGCGCTCCGTAAAGCAGCATCGCGTAGTTTAGAACGGCTTGTTGCCCTCAGCGAACTCAATCCGCTCTTTCAGCAGTTTCAAAAAGAAAATGTGAATCAACTCCCCGCAGATACACTTGATAGCCAACAGAGTGAATCTGCTGAAATTCTCGGATTACTCCTTGTTGATCCTGCTGCAAATACGGCAACACTTGAAGCTCCATTCGGAATCCAATTTCGTCACCGTTCAGAAGCACTGTACCAGAAAGTGAACCAAGGTTCTCTTGTAAAACTTGCCGAACAATATATCCAAATTGCCACTGAACCGGAACAGGAAATTCGTCGGACATGTCTTTCCATTCTTGGTACCCTTAAGCCTATTTCCGCTATTGAACCTCTTGTTAAAGTACTTAGGGATAATAATGAAATTCCCGGCATTCGTTTTCAAGCTGGTTTAGCACTTAGCCAGATCGGCACACCTGCTGTTGATGCACTCATCGCAGCATTCAACGAAGCTGATACCGCCGCGAAAGACATTGCCGCTTCTGCTCTCGGCACTATCGGTGGAATACAGACACGCAATTTTCTGATTAATGCCTTAGAAACTACCGATGATCCCGCGATACAATTAACTTTGGTGGACGCAATTGCTAAAATTGGAGACGAATCCGCACTAAGTGCTCTTGAACGACAACGACAACGTTTTCAAGAAGATGATTCCGCTATCCGCATCTTTCTTGATGAGGTTTTTAGCAGCTTGACAACTCATTCTCAGTAATTACTGTTTTCTGATTTTGAATACCACGCCAAGTTTGAAATGTTAACTCACGATATTTGCGGACTTTTTCTGAAATACGTTGCAAGTTGGCATACACAAGATTAATGAAAATTGGACTAATTTCCGACCTGCATACGGAAGCAACCGAAGCCAACAAAGCAATTGTTCCATTTCTCATTGAGGCAATCAAAGCGGCAGAACTTGATGTTTTTGTCCTTGCAGGTGATATAACCCCGAAATTATCAGAATTCTACGAAATACTTGGTGAATTTGACAAAGCAGATTTGACTTGTCAGAAATTATTTGTTCCTGGTAATCATGATATTTGGGTCAGCAAGAATGCGAACATGACAAGTGAGCAGAAGTGTCGTGTAATTTCAGAAATTTGCCAAGATCATGGGTTTTACTCACTTATTGATGCACCATATATCAGAAAAAAAATAGGTTTCTGCGGCACTATTGGTTGGTACGATTATACGTTTGCATCAGATAAATACGATTTTTCTACAAAACAGTATGCTGAAAAACAGTTGATGGGAACGGTCTGGAGTGATAAACGATATGCCAGATGGGCAGATACAGATGAAAACATTGCACACCGTTTTGAGGTTGATCTTGATAAACAGATAGCTTTCCTGAAGGACAAAGTAAAACGTATTGTTGTTGTCACACATCATGTGCCATTTCGGAAGTGCATTCACTACCGTGGTGAATTGCCTTGGGACTATTTCCGTGCGTTTTACGGAAGCGAAGGTCTTGGCAGGTTGTGTTTGCAAGAACCGCTTGTTACGCATGCCCTCTTTGGACATGTACATTATGCTGTTAATCAACAAGTCGAAGACGTTAAGGCAATCTGTGCACCTATCGGTTATCTTCATGAACAACCGACTGAAGGCTTGCAGGCTTACGCTGAAAGAAGTTTGACCTGTTTTTCTTTAAAAACATAAAACAGTAAGGGAGAACAATATGGAAATTACGCTAACAAATAGTAATGAATCTGGTGCCCTTGAATTTCCGTGGGGTGCAATTAAATGGCTATGCAATGATCAGATTGACCCTAATGCTGAAATGACATTCGGTGTTGTCTACATTAACGCAGGTGAAGGTAACCCAACCCATTACCACCCGAACTGTGAGGAACTTATCTATGTGCTTTCAGGTGAGTGTGACCACAAATTAGGAGATGAAACAATTCCCCTAAAGCCTGGGATGATGTTGCGTATTCCACGTAATGTCAAACACAATGCTGTCAATACCGGTTGGCAACCAGTAACGATGATTATCTGCTACTCAGATGCCGACAGACAAACAGTTTTTTGTGATCAATAGGAATTGCAAATCATGCATAGAGAATCACGGTGTAAAGTCAAAATCTGCGGCACAACCTCCATCCACGATGCATGCATCGCTGCTGATGCTGGAGCCGATTACTCTGGCGTATTAGTTGACGTTGCGTCTTCAGAACGATCACTAATTACTACCCAAGCGGTAGAAATCGCTAATGCAAGCCCTATCCCGACAGTGCTGTTACTATACAATCGCACAACTTCAGACATCCGAGAAGAAATAAGACAAATTCAACCGTTTGCGGTTCAACTTCTTGGACAAGAGACACCGCAACAGGTTGAAAAACTCAAAAGGGTCGTGAATTGTCAACTCTGGAAATCTGTCTACCTACCTGCAGGAAGTCCAGAAAATGTAAATATGTCTGCGGTTCGGACACAAATGCAAGCATACTGTGATGCAGGCGCAGATTTTCTCCTATTTGATACTGTTGATACCAGCATTGATCCGCCTCGATACGGTGGGACAGGAAAGACTTGTGATTGGCATGTCGCTGCTGAGTTAATAGATGAGAGTACGTTACCTATCTTCTTCGCGGGTGGGATTCGTCCTGAGAACGTCAAAGAAGCTATTGAAACTATTAAACCTTACGGCATCGACCTCTGTTCAGGTGTAGAGGCATCGAAAGGCAAAAAAGACAATCAAAAACTTGAACGACTTATGGAACAAGTCAAACTTACAGAGGAAACCTTACCTTAATCTACAAACAGTAACCTAAGTTGCTACTTACAAGATTTTAGACGTGTAAACACCGTTTTTTATAGAGAATGATTCATTTTTCGCAAGATTTCGTAGCGCAAACTGTCAGTTTATGCACTAAGATGCACAATCTAAATGAAGTTTAAGTAAATATTTAGGTAATTTGGCGAGGTTAGGAAACCTCGCCAGCAGGGTTGTGAATGTGAACAGATAGAATCCTATAACAAATAGAACAACCCTATTGTTATCCCAAAACAGTTGAAATCAGTTAGTATAATAGGATATACTTATTTATATTCCAATGTGAAATGCTCTTACTTTGGGCACATCTTATTAATTTACACAACCTAAGGAGACTTTTATGAAGATCAAAGCACTTAAGTTAACCTTTATCTTTCTAATGATTTGTATAATTTCCGTTGCTGGTACATCCACCGTCTTTGCAGACGCACATGAGTCTGAAGAGGAGATGGCACCAGAAGCTAAAGCTGAAATGGCATCAGAAAAGCCGGGTGTTTCAGGATGGTTCCAGATTGATGTTGATAGTTTAGGCACCTATTTCTTGGTTGGTGCCAACCATCCAATCGGAGGTGGAGGTGTCTCAATTGCTTCTAATATCTATGTCAACGACCATCTTGGCGAATTTGACCTTGGTGTTTCATTACCTGCAGTGAAAAGTGACAGTGTGTCACTTGATTTGGTACCCATGCTCGGTGTTGGATTTGATTACACTGGGGCGGACGGTCCCGATGCGCTGTTTCCCCAATTTTTTGCTTTCCTAAACGCACCCGACATCTTCTTTTTTCACTGGACAATCGGGACACTTTCTACTGTATTTGATGATACCGCTACCAATGAACTTTACAACCGCAGTTATCTCACCTATTCACTGAATGATACCATCGCTATTGGTCCCCAGGTTGAATCAGTTTTCGTTTTTGCCGATGAACTGGATAAACCTCTGAAATTAAATTTTGGAGGACGTATTAACATCGGCTATGGTACAGCGAATACACTTGGTATATATGTCGGGTATGAAACAAAGAAAGAGGAAGGGGAAACTGGACTGACAGGGAGAATGAATTTCACTCGTTTCTGGTAGGACGCTTTTTCTCATACTGAGTTCCCAATGAAGAGCGTTCTTACCTGATAATCATTCGACGCGCTTCGTCGCTCTACGAAGCGCGTCAATCTTGTTACACCGATACTTTGTGGAAAAGAATACCCTCCAAGACCTATATATACCTTGTGCGTCTATAGAGTTCTGATTCAGACAATGAATAATCCTTATTACCTTTACTATATCAATCACGCAGCTGCCCCAAGCAGTACCAATTCTGATGTCTTAAAGAAAAAAAATACCTGTTGGTCCCGAGTAATTATACTATACGTAGTTTTAATTTTTTTCTTCTTTGTTAACACCATTAACGCCCAAACACCTCTATCACTAACCCGCATAACAGAAGCAATTAAAATTGATGGCTTGAGCGATGAACTTGCATGGCAGAAAATTCCACCACTACCCCTCACTATGTACAAGCCTACATATCTGGGTGAACCGACAGAAAGAACTGAAATCAGAATTGCTTATGACAATGATTATCTGTACTGTTCTGCGCGATGTTATGATGGCAACCCATCCGATATTCGCGTAAATTCGCTTTACCGTGATCGGTCAAGCGGAGATGACAGGTTTGGAATAATTCTTGATACCTTCAACGACAAAAAATCTGCCTTGCAGTTTTGGACAACCCCGGCTGGTATTCGCGGTGATAAAGCCATCTATAAAGACGGCAAATCGGATAACAAAAATTGGAATACCTATTGGGATGTCGCTGCTGTTCAAAATGAAGAGGGTTGGTTCGTTGAAATGCGGATCCCTTTCTCCAGTTTAAGTTTTCAGGATGATAACGGTAGAGTTGTTATGGGACTAATCGCTTATCGAGATATTGCTCGAAAAAACGAACGTCTCGTCTTTCCAGCGCTATCTCCTGAACGCGGAATTGATACCCCGTCTCGAGCACATCCAGTCGTATTAAAACAAGTCCATAGTCAAAAGCCGGTTTATTTTACACCTTACTTGGTTGGTGGACTTGAACAAACACCAACGTTGAATGATGCAGGAACTGCATATCATTTGAAAAACGATTTTGAGAGAAGCATAGGACTTGATATTAAATATAACTGGACGAGTAACCTAACCCTTGATACAACTCTAAACCCTGATTTCGCGCAAGTGGAGGCAGATGATCAGCAAGTTAATTTAAGCCGATTTTCACTCTTCTTTCCGGAAAAGCGGCAATTTTTCCAAGAACGTTCTGGGATTTTCTCCTTTAATTTCGTTGGTCGTTCTCGGCTTTTTCATAGCCGTCGAATCGGCATCCAAGATGACGAACAAATTCCGATTATTGGTGGCGCAAGATTAGTCGGACGTATTGGAAATTGGGACATCGGTTTTCTGGATATGCAAACAGCGCGTAAAGATGAAATTCCGACAGAAAACTTTGGCGTGCTGCGGCTGCGCAGGCAAGTTCTTAATTCACACTCCTATGCTGGTTTAATGGTAACAAACCGTATTGACGAAAAAGGCAATTATAACTCTGCCTATGGGATTGACGGCATTTTTCGACTTCTTGGGCAAGAATATTTGACCCTTAAATGGGGACAAACTTTTGAAGACGAGATCATTAAAGAAAAAACATTCAATTTTTGGGATGCCTCAATGTATCTAATAGACTTGACTCGCCGCACTGACGTTGGCTTTGATTATCGACTTACTGCAGCTCGGCGTGGAGATGACTTTTTACCTGGAATTGGGTTTACATCTCGGAAGGATTTCACGCAACTGGAAGGCAGTTTCCGTTATGACTGGCTAATGGGGAAGGAGACTTCACTTAGACAAGTAAGTCCATTACAGTTTTCTGGAGATGTCGCATTCCGAAATGAAGACCGGTCTGTTGAGTCTGCCAACGCTGAATACGCTATTGACCTGCAGTGGAAGTCTGGGGCAAATGTATCTATGGATTTGGAAATGGATTATGAAGATCTTAAAAAAGATGAAGACTTTCCTGAAGGAACGATAGTCCCTGCTGGGAGTTATACCGCCTTTGAGATTAAGGGGGGGTACGATATGCCGGGTGGAAGTTTATTCCGAACCGATTTTGATTGTTCCTTTGGTGGATTTTTCGATGGTTGGCGATTTGATTTCGGTGTTAAGCCAAAATGGAATGTTTCCCGACATTTGGAAATGGGCAGCGAATATGAGATAAATGTTATCCGTTTTCCAAATCGCAATCAAGGATTTAATGCACATGTGGTAAGGCTTAAAACACGGGCAGCGTTTAACACGAAAGCCTCTCTAAATGCGTTCGTGCAATACAGTAATATTAGTGATCAGTTCTCAACAAATATCCGATTTCGATACAATTTCGGTGAGGGTAATGACTTATGGTTGGTTTATAATGAAAATCTCAATACGGACCGGGATGATGACATACCGAGAAAATTACTAACGAAGAGACGCACACTGTTAATGAAGTATACCCATACCTTTGGGATATAGCCACAATATTTTAGCCACGCCATCTATTTGCTTACAGAATCCTTTTCCAACAGATAAATATGAATTGTCCTGTCTTTTGCCCGTGAGAACGCTGGTAACGTTTCTATCATACGTCCTCGTTCGCGAATCCAATTACGAACAGTCATATCCGCATCAAAGACGTTAAAACTCGCCACATCTACGATAAACCATATCCGTTTGCCATCTGAACTTTCCCACTCTTTCTCAAAATCTGCTTTGTCCTTTACCAATTTGTTGATGTCAATCGATTCTGATGTTGGCATATAAAACCGTGCCATTTCTGGTTCCGATAGTACCAATTGATCGGTTGGCTTACGCTCAACTTTGATAACTTCAAATGCCTCTCTCCATTTCGGTCTACCACCATTTTCAAATCGAAAGTAAAGATAATCTTGGGATAATAACACAACAATGATTAGAAAAGGCAGTAGTGCCTTCAACAAATGGTGTTTGTCTGCAGTTATTGCTTCCCAAATATAGGTGCATGCCAATGCAGCAAGAATAAAGTAAGCGGGAGTTGTCCAAAACAGATAATAGCCCGCTACATTCTGAAACTGAGACGCAATGAGTAGAAGCACCAAAGGCACACCAGCAAAACAAATTAAAAAGTTGGTGGAACGGTCAAATGGTTTTACGATAACGGCAAAAAAAGCAGTAACGGTTATCGGAATACTAACCCCTTGGACAAGTGTGAGAACAATATAGATTGGACTCCGACCCCACTCATTGTGTCCCCACCCGGAAGATACATAGCCGCGAATCTGTGGAAGCGCGAGCATTAGCACAGGTATAGCAAAGGGCAAAAAAAATAGAAGCAGATTTACCCATCGTTTTCGGTTACGCTCTCCTAACAGCTGAAGTGTTGCATAGACCGCCAACGCAGGCACAATTGCTGCAGCAAGCAAGTGCGATAAGATAAGACAACTACAAAAAAAGAGTGCACATATTGTTAATAGTGTCGAATCATTTTCAAGGGAGCGATAGAAAAACCATGCTGTTAAGGCAGCAAATAGGAAGGTGAAGACATAAGAACGAACGTTTTGTGACCAAAATAGATGCCAATTTGACAAGGTGACAAATGCCGCAGCGAACAACCCAACTCTACTATTATATAAGGTCTGACCTAAACTAAAGACTATCGGAATTGATATAATTCCTACAAGACAAAAAATGAGGCGACTATTCCACTCATCCCCACCACCACTCAAAAATGATAACTTCCCACCCATAAAAACGGAAAACTTTGCTGCGATATAAGGAATCGGATTAATCGGTGAATTGGAAAGAGAAAACTCTTCGGCATCCAGCACCGTGAGCACCTCATCAATCCAGAAACTCCACTGTCCAAGATTCCAAAATCGTAGGATTCCACCGATACTGACGATACAGATAAGTAAAATATGCCTATTTTTTACGCAGTTTTCTGATGAAAATTTCAGCATTTTTGGTAGAAACTTATCTCCTCAAACCGTTCAAAATATTGGCATTTTAACCATAATATCTATATTGCTTACGACCTAAAGGTAAGAATAAATCTAATGTTTGCCTAATACCGATAGGGAATTAAGTATTCATATCAAGTTGTATCAAATCAAAATCATATTACAATTGGCACGCATATTGCTTTAACTGAGGCAGTGCAACTAAGCACAGATTCTATCACAAGTTGATGCCAGAATCAAGATTAGTTTCGGAAACTGGCACACAACGTATTCCAGCATCGCAAAGTAGTGCTTGAATACAATTCTATTAAGGAGATTTTAATGAAAATTAAAGCGTTATGGTTAGCCCAATTATTGGCAATAGTTTGCCTTCTCGCAGTTGGTAGCGTTCCGATGGTTTATGCTGATGCCCACGAAGCGGGTGAAGAAATGGCGATGGAAGAAGAGTCAAGTATTTCTGGCTGGTTTCGTACTGATACAGATAGTCTTGGAACACAAATCTGGGTTGGCGCAAGCCATCCTGTTGGAAGTATTTCAATAGATAGTGATATTTATGTCGTGGATACTTTTGGTGAGTTCGACCTCGGTCTCGGTATTCCAGTTGCAGACAGCGACAGTCTATCACTCAGTTTTCTCCCTATGGTTGGTATCGGATTTGACTACGGCACACCGAATGGTCCAACGACATTGATTGCCCCTCAATTGTTTACCTATCTTACAGCTGGTTCCATCTATTTTGAATCATGGATTCAAATGTTCCTGAATTCGCCTTTTGATGAAGAAGGGGCAGATTCGTTCTACACACGTGATTTTATCCTCTATTCCATCAACGACACAGTTGCTATCGGTCCGCAAGTTGAAGCAACAATTGATTTAGGTGACGATGGTGGACTTGGAAGTCTGATTGTTGGAGGACGCATCAATCTCGGCTATGGCGAAAATAACACGCTCGGTCTCTTTGTCGGTGTTGAAACCCAGCTTGAAGAAGATTCTGAAGATACTGGACTTACCGGTAGAATGACGTTCGTTCGTAGTTGGTAAGGAATAGGTTTGTGAGGATAGCAGATTGCTGTACCTTGCTTAGGTTAAAATCATCGCGAATCGAAGGCAACAACTCCCAATGATTCGCGATGAATCCGATGTATCACAAAACGGATGTAAACTTTCAATTCCTCGGAGTTTTAGAAGAAGCAGTTTTATAGAATTATAGGAGATCTTCAAATGAAAAAAGTGTTTATAATAGCAGTTCTCATCTTAACCTGCCTATTGAGCCTAAACGCTTTTGCCTTAAACGGAAATGTTGATGACCTGGAAGCTGAAGGTGAAAAGGTAATGGCTTACGAAGGCACGCCCTACGAAAAAGAGATGGTTAAGGTTTCACCCGTAAAATACAGCGCGGACACACTATGGGTGCTGGTCGCTGCATTTCTCGTTTTCTTTATGCAGGCAGGTTTCGCTATGGTGGAATCTGGATTCACACGTGCCAAAAACGCTGTGAATATTCTCATGAAAAACTTGATGGACTTTTCCATGGGTTCAATTGCTTACTGGGCAATCGGTTTTGCCATTATGTTTGGTGCTGGCAATGCGTTCATGGGAACAAGCGGTTGGTTCGTTCCAGCTGATTCCGGTGTTTTTAGTGCGTTAGAGTGGAGTTCTGTCCCAACACACGCAGCATGGCTTTTCCAACTTGTATTTGCCGCAACCGCTGCAACTATTGTTTCCGGGGCAATGGCAGAACGGACACAGTTCAAAAGTTATTTAATTTATAGTGTTTTCATCACCGGTATCATATATCCAGTTGTCGGTCACTGGGTTTGGGGTGGCGGTTGGTTATCAGATTTGGGCATGTCCGATTTTGCAGGTTCAACAGTCGTTCATTCAACAGGTGGTTGGCTTGCATTGACGGGTGCTATCGTCTTAGGACCACGGCTCGGTAAATACGATGGCGAAGGTAAACCGAGACCGATTGCCGGTCACAACTTACCACTTGCCGCACTTGGTGTCTTTATCTTATGGCTCGGTTGGTTTGGATTCAACCCTGGTAGCCAAATGTCCGCCGATGCGGGACCTCTTTCCAGCATTGCCGTAACGACAAACCTTGCAGCCGCTGCAGGTGCGATTACCGCTATGATTACCGCATGGATTTTCCTCGGCAAACCTGATGCAGGCATGTCCCTTAACGGTGCACTTGCTGGATTGGTAACAATTACTGCTGGTTGTGCTTCCGTTACGCCGACATCCGCTGCCATTATGGGAGCGCTCGGTGGTATCGTTGTCGTTCTCAGCGTGCTATTGCTTGAACGCTTCCGTGTTGATGATCCGGTTGGTGCTATTTCTGTTCACGGAACGTGTGGCGCGTTAGGCACACTTCTTCTCGGATTTTTCGACAGTTCAAGCGGTGTCTTTGCTGGTGGAGGCTTCGGACTTCTCTGGGCACAATTCGTCGGTGTTGTTGCTGTCCTCGTATGGTGTCTCGTTACAGGTTTTATTCTTTTCTACGCAATCAAAGCCGCTACAGGTTTACGGGTTACACAAGAGGAAGAACAAGCCGGACTTGATTACGAAGAACACGGCGCAAGTGCCTATCCGGACTTCAATGTTTCATCCATACGTTAGATATATTTTCAGATAACCTTTGATTGGAAGATTCAAGGTTATGAATTAAATAGGACGTCCATAAGAAGTTTACTTATATCCCTGAGTTTTACTTCTTGGCTTATGGGCGTTCCTATTTTACTGTTTGTATGGGTATTCTTTTTTGCCGTTGGTTGTAATCACTTGAAACCTTTGCAATATTTTGATAGAATGCAAAATCAAATACTTGTAAAAGTTAGACTTTAATAAGAAGCGTTAGTAGATCGGTTTAATTCCCTAAAAAAGAATTGGTAAGGTAGACAAAGTTGTCTGCCTTTGTAGAAAATCACTAAGCAAGTACCATCACTTGTTAATACTAAGGAGGATACAGATGCAACAACGATGTGCATCGCATTCAACAAGGAAGCGTTTTAGTTACGCGCTAATTGGAACGCTCATATTATTTTTATTATTATCTGGTATGTCAAGCCTAATTCTGACACAAGATGTGATTGCAGACCAGCATGAGACAACTGAAGTGGAGGCTGAAGCACCTACTGAACAGACTGAGGATGAAGATACCGCAGAAGAGGAAGCAAAATTTGATTCTGGTGATACTGCTTGGATGCTTACTTCAACAGCACTTGTGCTGTTTATGACTATTCCGGGACTTGCCCTCTTCTATGGAGGTCTTGTGCGTGTACAGAATGTGCTTTCTGTACTCATGCAGTGTTTCGCTTTAACAGGGGTTATCACTGTCTTATGGATTGTCATTGGGTACAGTCTTGCCTTTAACACCGCTGGTATGGAAGCAGGAAAAATAACACTCAACTCTTTTGTCGGAGGACTCGGGACATTTTTCTTAAAAGGCGTTACAACAGGTAGTATGACTGAGAAAATTCCCGAAACCGTTTTCATTGTCTTCCAAATGACATTTGCGATCATTACACCTGCACTGATCGCTGGGGCATTCGCAGAACGGATGAAGTTCTCAGCGATGCTTCTCTTTTCAGCAATTTGGTCGCTAATCGTCTATGCTCCCCTCTGTCACATGGCATGGTCAGGTGACGGTTCACTGTTTGGCGATATAATCGGTGCGCTTGATTTTGCAGGCGGAAATGTAGTACATATTAACGCAGGAATCGCAGCATTAGTAGCCGCGATTTTAGTCGGAAAACGGCTCGGTTATCAAACAACAGCGATGCCACCACACAGCTTGACACTTACTGTCGTAGGTGCGTCAATGCTCTGGGTAGGTTGGTTCGGTTTCAATGCTGGTAGCGCTCTTGCTGCTAATGGTACAGCAGGTATGGCAATGCTCGTTACACAAGTTTCAACCGCTACTGCCGCTATTACCTGGATGTTCATTGAGTGGGGTAAGCACGGTAAACCGAGTGTTCTGGGTATTGTTACAGGTGCTGTTGGCGGATTGGTTGCGATTACGCCTGCTTCAGGTTCTGTTGGACCAATTGGTGCGCTTGTCATCGGATTCGTCTCTGGCGCTGTCTGTTTCTGGGGTGCAACAAGTTTGAAAACAAAACTTGGATATGATGATTCACTTGATGCGTTCGGTGTTCACGGAATCGGTGGGATTGTCGGAGCATTATTGACTGGCATCTTCACAGCAGAAATTTTGGGCGGTGCTGGCATGGAAAACAGCATCGGCGCGCAGGTCTGGGCGCAGTTCCTTAGCATTGTTATTACCATTGTTTGGAGTGGTGTGCTTTCGTTCATAATCCTTAAAATCGTTGACGCTATAGTTGGCTTACGTGTTGAAGAGGACGATGAACGTATGGGGCTTGACTTATCACAACACAACGAACGTGGCTACAACCTCTAAGCGAGGTAAAATCTTTAACAAGAATAGGCGCGCTTTACAAGCGCGCCTACAAATAAATAAAGATGGGTAGAAAATTTTGTCCTTCCGAATTTTCCCAGGTTATAACTCAACTATCCTCCCCGCTATTTCACCATCTGACATAATTTCGTTTCTCACAAGCAGATGTGGCCCGGCATTGATATTCTGATACACATCTTCAATCCAGGTCGTGTTAAAGACATCACCAGTATTATGAATAATAAGATTTCGTGGTGCTACAAGTGCTCCTGCAGTACGAAAATCACCTACTTTGCGTAAACTCGGAATCGGCAGTGTTTCCAGATAGGTATCATCGTTCTTGTTATCAAATTGTGCTGCATCTACAACCACGTTTTTGATATTCGTGAATCCTGCCGCAAGTAATGCCCATAAACCCGCCTCACCTATCCCAATTAGGCTAACCTCTGAAACATCACCTCTGGTTGAGAAATAGAGCAGTGTCGTCAAAATATCCTGCACGCGTAATGCTGCAGTTGTTCGGTTATAGGTGGTAAAAAAGTTTGTATCCTCCGATCTCTCATACTCACCGTGCTCTCCTGTTCCGAAGACGTCAATAATCAGGACTTTGCGATCAGAACTCAGCAGATCGGTGATAATTGGCACAGGTTCTCCAGTTTCCGAATCGATTAACTTTTCCTTCCCTTCAGGATGGACAATGACAACTACCGGGTCATGCCCTACCAACGGTTCTGTGCGGAATAGCACTGCAGGAATAGTATCTCCGATGCCTTTTCTACCAATAACAACGTGCTGCGCAGAATAGTTGGTCTGATAGGTCGTTGGAAAAGCGCCTTCAGGTTCAACAAGCGTTACCTCACTACTATTTGGCAAGTGCAATCCGAGCGAATGTTGCAGCGCATTACCCATCTCTTTCCTAAAAGTCTGATGTTCTATTTCATTTGTCGGTTTATGTTCTTCAATCGCATCTTCAGAATGCTTCATCCAAGCAGGTAAAATTTTCTCCTGTTTCAACGCATGTGCAGGCATATCACGATCAGAGAAAATCAATAAATCATCATCTGACTCAACCTCATAAGGCACCTCTTTGAACGTTGAGGTGTCCGCTGCATCTAAAAGCCATTTTGCAAACCATGCATATACTGCCTCGCGGCTCTGCTTATTGTAGTTATGCTCTGCATCCACCTGAACCTGATGCACCTTATCTTCCGCATCAAAATGTGCATAAATGCTGCGGATAGCAGGATATTCAACCGTTGGCGTTTTCGCTGTCCAATCCCCCGTACAAGATACAAGCAGGAGCGGACGCGGTGCCATCAATGCGCCAATTTCAAGGTTGCTTGCTTCCACTCGCAAATTCGGCGCGTTTTCACAGAGACATCCGCCCTGCATGGTGGCAGAGATCATATTAACAGGCGCGGACACTTTGACACGCTCATCAACTGCCGTTAAGATAAAGGTTTGCGTTCCACCACCCGACGCGCCTGTGCAACCGATACGCTCCTTGTCCACATCTGGTAGGTTCTGCAAGAAATCAATGGCACGAATGCCGTTCTGGAGTTGCAACCCCATCGCACTCAAACCCCAAAGACCTTCCCGCGCGCCGCCGAAGCGATGTTCAATTTGCTTGCCACTATCGTTGTAACCTATCATATCGTAGGCAAAGATAACGTAACCTTGTTTAGCAAAGTTAATACAACGACCAGGAATTGAACCCCGTTCAATATCTTCCAACCGTCCACGCCCCCAATGTCCATGAGGACTTACAATCCCCGGAAACGGACCGGTTTTTCCTCTGGGACGGTAGAGATTACCCGTTGTAAAAAAGCCGGGAAAAGGTTCAAAATAGACCTTTTCTACTGTGTAATCTTCATGTTCAATTTTTCCAAAGATTTGGGCGTTGAGCGGTGTCGGTTCATGTGTTGGGACTAAGCCGTTTGCCACTCGAATCTGCTGACGTAATGCTTCGGCTTTTTCAGTCCATTCTGCTTTGGTGTAGTTAGGAAACGTATACGGTGTGTTGAGGTCGCGTGCGGCAGCACCTCGTGCATCGTCAACTGTCTGTGACGGATCGGTAAAAACATGAGCGAGTTCGTGATGTTGTTTAGCCACTGTTTATTTCCTCCAAGTGCTTCGCAACGATAAATTTCAGGAGTTGGACGATCTGTTCTGCATCCAAAATCCCGTTGTAATCCGGCGAAAATTCAAGGGTGAATGTTGGTTTGTCGGTTTCAATTTCACTGACTACACCCCGAACAAATGCCCAGCTGTCATTGACTGTGTAGCACCCAAAGATTTCGTGTTCAGGCATTGGATCTTTTTCCCAATTAAGCCAAGCTGCGGCGAGCATTTCACCGCAGAGCTGGTACAATGGGTCTGGTGCATGCAAACCGCGTTTTGCCTCATGAACAATCAGATATGGTGCTTGAATCCTCCCACCGAGTGAAGGAGCGAGGGCACCATCTACCTCACCTTCCAATTCAAATGTCGGGTAAGTGGCTTTCAATGGCACGCTGCTCCACGCTTGAATATGTCCTTGTTCTGCCAGCATCAACATCGGATAAATCGCGCGTGCCCAAAGGGTAGCTTCGTTCATGACGAGTAGATGACGGTGGCGTAATTTTGATTTAAGTTCTTCCAGTTGTCTGCCCTCTTCTGCAGTGAGGACTATTTGCATTTTCTCCCATACTTCTGGAGCGATGTACTTTTCATTCAACGTTACGAGTGTCTTGAGTATTTCTTCCGTAAGTTGTAAGAATATATATGTGTCCATCGTTCAAACCTCTGTTCAATGCACGTTAAGCAAACTTCAGGATACCTTTAATTATTATGAGTTTGATGTAAATAATATAACAAATTTCAAAATTATTCTCAATAGGTTAAATGTCTATAAATCCTACATGTTCACATAGTTCTCACGTGGTTCATTTAAGTCAGCGAACACCTTTGTTCCCACTTTAATATATCTTGCATTGAGCATCACGAATTTATCTCCACGTAAAAACAGATATTCCCCTTCAAATTCAATTTTTTCATCTATCTCCGAAGTTGACATTTTAGAAAAGCCATCATCAGAAATTAAAAATGTATCCGTTACGCCATGAGATTGGACAGTGAAACCAGTAGCTAATACATCTGAATCAGTATTGACAGAAACAGAATGAATCGTGGGGTGTTGTTCCACATTAGGTTTCATTGGAAATAGAACTACATTCAAAACTGCGGGTAATTTACGCTGTACTGAATAAGTAAGCCGATCATCATTCAACTTAACGTCAAGGTTAGTCGCATCAACAGCACCGATAAATATATTACTATGCCCAGATTCTCGCGTCCATGCTTGTCCAATGTGTGGCGCGGTAAATTGCTCACCGCATGCATCAAGGTGAAAAATCTGCTCCAGTGAGTGTTCTCCGTCCCCAAGAACAAGGTCATGTAAGATAAAGTATTCCCCTTTAACATAAAAAATAGAACGTTTATGATGGTAGTCGGATGTCTTATACCACCCTTCCACAAAATCAAAAGCAGAAGTCGTTATCCAACGTGTATCAGGGGCCGGGACAATTTCCGATTCAGTCGGTTCTCTTTTTTCATCAATTAGAATAACGTTGTGTGCGTCACTTGCCGTACTGGATGAATCTCCATTTTCATTTTTACGGTCATGTGTAATCAGTTGTCGTCCATGTGCGTGCAACACAAAACTCAATTTATCTTCATAACCCGGTTTTCCCAACGGACCGCTATCAAAAAGCAGATATTGTGCATCAGATGCCCAACTATCTCTCATTATATAGTAACCAGTATACGGTAGTGCGTATGATAATGTCTGCAGCTCACTATCTCTCTGATTAAAATTATTGATATTACACAATTCATCAAAGTTTAAATTATCAGGAACATTAGTGCCAATAGGTGGGAAAGACAAATCTGGTTGACGAATATAGAAACAAGTTTCTAACTGCTTCTCCAATAACGCTTTCATCTGTTCAGCACTCTGAAATTGGCTTGAATGCTTCATTTTGTCATAAGTTTGCAGGAATCTGGTAAAATCTGTAATCGCTTCTACTTGAGAACGCAATGATGTGTCTTTGTGAAAACCATCTGGATAGAAGAACGCATCAACTATCCATTTGTAACGACGAGATGTCAGCATGAGAAGTTGCTCACTAAACCGAAATTCTGGGAAGAGAAGTGCTGCAATACCGATTTCTGTAGTCGCATAAATTGGGGGTGTTGGATAAATGGACAATTTTAGCAAACATTCAAGGGGCAATTTTGCGCTGTTAAATGTATCTGTTCGTCCCAAATGTGTGGTGTCTTGGATTTTTTTTAAAAATTCCGTGCGAAACGCTGTATATGCTGATTTTGCTGAGGCTATGTCTCCCTTTAAAAAAGCAGATTTAACATCTTCCAACTCGCCAAATTCCAAATTGAGATAGTGAAAGAACGTTTTATCACTTAACGGAAACTTAAATCTGTTTTGAGTTGTGAAATCACAGTTCAGAACCTTGTTATAGTAGTCAATTGCGGAATCCAGAATTGGAAGATTTAACGTATTTGCCAGCAGAAACGATGCATCAAGCGGCTGAATAACATGCGTATCTGATGTTGTAGGAGCAACTTCAGCGAGATTCACAGCAATATGTCCAAATCCTGCAAGCCGCCATAGATCGGATTGTGGTAACATCGCACAAACGCTGCCTGCTAATGCCAACGCACTGCCAGCCGACAATTTTTCCCGCGCCGTGGGTGCTTCAGGATATGTCCAGAGATATTCCGCATGTTCTAACAGAATTCGGGCAAGTGATCGCCATCCGAGATCATTTAAAGGTTCATGCGCAGCCAACGCAATAACCTCAATTACGCGTGCTGCCACAGATTCAAGCCGCCATGCAGGATATTGTTCAGCAAATTCAAGTGGTATGGGATGTTCTTCAGAAAAGGTGTAAAGTTCTTCAAAATCCGTAATTGGCTCAAATTGGTCAATTACCGGCAATTTTCGTTTCGCGAGTTCTAACGCTAACAATTCAATGTGTTTGGATTGGAGTGTCGTATATCCATCTAACGACATAAATCTCGCCCTCTTGACCTCATGTATTGTATGTGATATAATAACAGCATTCCGGGGTTTTGTCAATTGTGCTAAACATATATGGGAACGCGCTTACACTTGATTCTATTCCTAACTTTTTATCTTTTTTAAGACATCAAAACTGAAATTCTAAATAGGTATTTTCTCATGAAAAAAACGATCTTTTTTATTTTAGTTATTTGGTTTTTTATATTTGCTTTTGTCCCAAACACCTTCGCGCAAGAGTATACACAATGGGGTTTACCCGAAGGTGCTAAAGCCCGCCTCGGTAAAGGTTCAATGAATGAGATAGCGTATTCTCCTGATGGAACACGCTTGGCAGTAGCGAGTAGCATCGGAATTTGGATCTATGACGCGCAGACGGGCGAAGAACTTGATCTACTCACCGGACATACGGGTGGGGTTACAAGCGTTGCGTTTAGTCCAGACGGTTCTAAACTCGCGAGTGCAAGTACTGACGAGACTATCCGTTTGTGGGACGCGCGTACCGGCACACATCTTCAGACGCTTACAGGGCATAGGTCTTTTGTTTCCAGCGTGGTGTTCAGTTCGGATGGTTCAAAGTTAGCGAGTGGAGATTATAATCAAACCGTGTGTCTATGGGATGTGCAAACCGGTAAGTTCCTGCGAACGTTCAAAGGGCATACAGGCGGGATCAGAAAAGTAGCATTCAGTCCGAATGGTAAAATATTAGCGACTGGAAGCAATGACAAAACTGTGCGTCTGTGGAATGTGCGAACTGGCAAGTCTCTAAAGACATTGAAAGGACATTCAGAAGGAATTAGAAGCATATCGTTCAGCCCGGATGGCAAAACATTAGCGACTGGAAGTTATATGGATGAAACTATTCATTTATGGGATGTGCAAACCGGTAAACCTCGTCAAAGGCTCGAAGGGCATAAGGGTTTTATCTCAAGCGTTGTGTTCAGTCCAGATGGTGAAATACTTGCGAGTGGGAGTGATGACCAAACCGTGCGTCTGTGGGATATGCAAAAAGGTATATCAATTCGGAAGTTAACTGGACATATCAAGTTAGTCGATAGCTTAGTGTTCAGTCCAGATGGAAAGACACTGGTGAGTGGGAGTTATTCGGGTGAAACCATTCATCTGTGGGATGTACAGACAGGCAAATCTCTTAAGACACTGATTGGACATATGGATATTGTCCATAGCGTCATGTTCAGTCCAGATGGCAAAACACTGGCGAGTGGCGGTAGAAGCGGAATTGTACGTCTATGGGATGTGCAAACTGGTGCGTCTCTACGAACGTTCTACGGACATACGAAACGTGTCCATAGCGTCATGTTCAGTCCAGATGGCAAGACATTGGCAAGTGCAAGTGATGACAAGATCTTTCCTTTATGGGATGTGCAAACTGGTGCACATCGTCTAATACCGACAGGAGGCAGATACGTCTTCGCAAGTGCAAATGTCGTGTTTAGTCGTGTTGTGTTTAGTTCGGATGGAAAAATGTTGGCAAGTGTGGGTTGGGACAATGCCGTTCGTTTGTGGGATGTGCAAAAAGGCACTCATCTTCAAGCGTTAAAAGGGGATAAGGCTGGTTTCAACAGTGCTGCGTTTAGTCCAGATGGCAAAATGATCGTAGGTGGAGGTAGGGACAATACTGTTCGCTTGTGGGATGTGCAAAAAGGCACATCTGTTCGAACGTTGGAGGAGCATACGGGCCGTGTCAACAGTGTTGCGTTCAGTCCGAATGGGAAGACGATAGTGAGTGCCGGTGATGATGCTACTGTGCGTTTGTGGGATGTGCAAAAAGGCACTCTACTTCGTACGATGAAAGGGCATACGAGTAATATCTATAACGTTGTGTTCAGTCCGAATGGGAAGATGCTCGCAAGTGCGAGTTTGGACAAAACCGTACGCCTATGGGATGTACGAATCGGAGCGTCTCTCTTGACTTTGGCAGGACATGCGTCTGCGGTCACTGATGTCGTCTTTAGTCCGGATGGTAGGACAATTGCAAGTACAAGTGGTGGTAATGTATTGCTGTGGGAACTCACAACTACGTCTGTGGAGTAGATAGTACTACAAATACCAGATTAGCATGAACCAAAATATATTGAAAATTTTATGCTAAACAAGGTATATTATTAAAGGTAATTAATCAGGCTTGAGTACATCTTAATAACAACGCAATTGTTGAAAAAACTGTGAATTACCTATTGAAAAAAGTTGTTTCATGAAATATATTAACAATTTATTAAAAGGAGTTCTTTATGGCATTTACATTTCATCATATACATCTCAGATGCGAAGACCTTGACGGTGCAATAGAATATTATGAAAAAATGTTTGACGGAAAGGTTACTGATACCGTTGAAGTCCGAGGATTAAAAATTGTACGGATGGAAATCGGTGGTGAGCGGATTTTCCTCTCACCTAAATTTGGCGATATGGATGTTGAACCGACGAGCGGTAATCCACGCTGGGGTGTCTATCAGCTCGCTTTTACTGTAGAAGACCTTGACACTGCTGTCGCGGAACTACAAGAAAAAGGGGCAGAGCTTGAAGACCTAAAACCTTCCGGACTCATGATGGCATTTTTTAAGGGACCAGATAACGTTCAGATTGAACTCATTGAAGCTTAAGTGCTGTTGAAAACAGTGTGTCTCCTTGTACCTAATTGTAGCGGTGAAGTCTCCTATGAAATACAGTGAACTGTTCCATACAATCCAGGGGGAAGGGCAACTCATAGGGGTTCCATCTGTTTTCTTTCGAACAAGTTATTGCAATCTACGATGTACTTGGTGTGACACGCCTTATACATCTTGGGAACCTGAAAATAAAGACATTACCGTTGCCGAAACCGTCGCAGCAATTGCTCAGTTCGGGTGCAAGTATGTCGTCATCACTGGTGGTGAACCGTTTATTCAAACCAAGGAATTGATAATCCTTTGCCGCGAGTTAGATCAACAGGGACATCACATCACAATTGAAACGAATGCCACACTTTTCGCAGAAGTTGCCGCACACTTAATTTCAATGAGTCCAAAGTTGCGCAATTCTAACCCTCCGTCAGAAAATCGTTTTTATAAACGGCACGAACGGGGACGTATCTGTCCTGAAGTTATCCGCAAGTTTTTAGACACCTATACGTGTCAAGTAAAATTTGTTGTAGATACACCGGACGATCTTGCGGAAATTCAAACCTTGCAAGCAGATATTGGCATTCCCGCTGAAACTATTATGTTGATGCCTCAAGGCAAAAACTCACAGGTGTTAAATCAGAAACAGGAATGGTTAGTTGCGCTTTGCAAAGAAAATGGGTATCGTTATTCACCGCGCGTGCATGTTGATATCTGGGGTGAAAAACGTGGTGTATAGCCAATGAAATACGATATTCTACTCAAGGGTGGTACCGTCATTGATTCCGCACAGAGATTAAATGCCCTTTGTGATGTTGCTGTTACAGACGGAGTGATCGCAGCAATTGACGATGATATTCCAGAAACTTTGGCAAAACAGACTATTTCTGTCAAGAATCAATACGTCACACCAGGGTTGATTGACATCCATACGCATGTTTACTACGGTGTGACAACGTGGGGCATTAAAGCCGATAGTGTCTGTCCTGCATCAGGCACAACAACGACTGTTGATGCTGGTAGTGCCAGTTGGGCAACTTTTCCCGGTTTCCGTGAATTCATCGCAGAACCTGCACAAACGAATATCTTAAACTACATACACATTTCTGGCATTGGGCTTGTCTACGGTCCAGTCGGCGAGATGCATGATCTCGCCTATGCTGATCCAGATCGCGTTGCAGATACCTTAAAAGCCAATCGCGACATCACGGTAGGAGTAAAAGTGCGGCAAGGCAAAATGCAGGTAGGCGATAACGGCATAGAACCGTTGAAACTTGCTATCCAAGCAGCCGAACAGGCTGGAATGCCTGTGATGTGCCACATCGGTGCAGGTGTACCGCTTCCAGATGTTTTGGAATTGATGAGACCGGGTGATATAATTACCCACTGTTTTCAAGGAAATGGTGATAACATCGTTGACGAAAAAGGCAGGGTTATCCCAGAGGCATGGCAGGCACAGCAAGATGGTGTGATCTTTGATGTCGGACACGGGGCGGGGAGTTTTCATTACGAAATTGCACAGCGTGCAATGGAACAAGGTTTTATTTCCGATGTTATCAGCACTGACCTACATACCGGCAATATCAACGGGCCCGTTTATGACCTGCCAACAACATTATCAAAAATGATGCATCTCGGACTTTCGTTTGAGGAAGTGATTGAAAAAGCAACTTTCAATGCCGCTAAAACTATCAAACGCGAAAAACAACTTGGCAATCTTAAAATTGGGACAATAGCGGACATTGCTGTTTTAGAAGTGATTGATGGCGAATTTGAATTCTACGATGCACACAGTACAAAATTTATCGGCACTCAGAAAATCAATGCCGTTTTAACGATCCGTGAAGGAAAAATACTATAGATGTCACTCATAGCACAGAAAATTAGCGGTTGTTACCGACGCGTTCTTCTTTTTATTTTTTTTATCCTTATTGTAAGTATCGGTATCGGATTATTCGTTTACAATCGAGTCGGAGGTGCTGAAGGTTTGCGATACTGGATGGCATCACGCGCCTTAAACGGCACTGAAAAACTCCTTATAACAAACCGCCCTGACGGTGTCCCGCAAGAAACAGTAGAGGAACAATTTCAAAATGTTCGCGATGCTATTCACAAGCGGCAGGTTAATTTAAAATCCCTTTATGACTTACTCAATTCATTTCAAACTAAATTTCACAACCCAGGATTATCAACAATAATTAAACCTTCAACACCGGAAGCGGAGGAATTTCTGACAAAACTTGGTGAAACTATTATCCTTGATAACTCGGATAATCCCGAAAAACTTTGATGTGATTGTAATCTTAACTATGTAATGTCTGCCTGAAATTTTCCAATCATTTCACGGATTTGGGTAGTATAAATATCATCACTCAAATCAGCGTTAATAATCAGTGTCATTGCTTGTTGAAATCTCAACCGAGCATCTCCCCACGCATCTAACAAAATTTGATTTTCAGCCGTTTCGGGTTTTGCAACCGCTTGCAATGTCCGATGCAGAATTGAAAGATAAAAAAGCAAATGATGTGCATCTACACGTGAGGCTACGTCTGCGGCGGAACATTTTTCATGATTTACAACTACCCATTCTGTATAAGTATTAACCAATTTACGGTTCAACAAAGATACAAAGTTAGCACCTTCTTGTGACGCACCGATACTATTAAAGAATTGCACTAACCTTCTTTCCTGCCAATCCCAACCAACACTCGCAAAATCAATGAAATACGGGAGTTCCCTGTCAAACACAATATTACGTGCTTGGTAGTCAAGGCCGCCCAAAGTTGGTTGGACGTCAAGCAGATGATTTGAAAGAGAATCCCATGCTATGTCAAGTTGTGCTGCTTGTGATGCGGTAGGTGGTGTCTTACGCAGATGTTGCAAATAACCGACTGTTTTCCTGCCCTGTTCAAGTAAACGTTGCAAGGTCTCCTTGAGATCAAAATGAAATATATAGGGTTTGAATTGTACCTCGTTTTTTCTAAAGACTTCTTCAATATGACAGAAGACATTAAGAATAGTGTATAGCTCAGGCATGAGACTTGACACCGATCTATGCTGTGCTAAGGAATCAAGGGTGTGATCGCCACGCCATTCCAATAACAGTGCCTGATGCTGTTCAGATTCCCAAATAATTCGTGGCACAAGACATCCATCCTTGTGGAGTGTTGATAAGGTGAACTTCTCAATCTGAAACGGTGTGAAACCTGATTCGGGAACTGGCTCAGTAATATCGTGTCGTTTGAGTAGGTAATCTTTTCCTTTGATTCTCAGACGGCAGACGTTCTGTTTTTCTCGTTTACCGTGAATAATCGGTTTAACTGCTATTTCAGATGAGTTGATTTGGAAATGTGATGCTATCTGCTTAAGTAGTTCTTGCATTTGGACTCCAGATTTTTGCAAATAGACATTACGGTAACTTTTAGGTTGAGAAAGGATTTCAGAGTTCTCAAACGAATTCACGCCAACGTAAACAATCCCTAACTAAATAGGGTTATTTAGTTTTCTATATTTCTGACCCATTTTATCACACACGTTAATGATATATTATACCATTTCTAATTGACAAATTGTCATAATATATTGTAGGTCCAAATCAACGCTATGAATCATGGTGAATGCCATACGCGCATTCGCCATGATTCAGCGGGTAGAGGAACGAAACCCGACATGACGATATAAAAAGTCAGGTTTCACTACCGCTTCTACCCGCTGAATGCCATAAAGGCATTCATAGCGTTGATTTGGACCTACGAAATAATGTAATATTATCATATAGAAATGGTATTAGTATCGTAGGTTGGGTTGAACCGAAGGTGAAGCCCAACATTGCTGGTATGGAAAAGCGGTTCATGTTGGGTTTCGTTCCTCAACCCAACCTACGATATAAACTTTCAGTAACACACATCAATTGGTAATTCTTAAAACTTAATAGACCTGCTAACTAAAGAAAAATGTTGCATGCCTGCTACAAACGTGGTATAATTATTAAAATTTGATCGTATGTATAAAACGATATTACCAGAGATACACACCTCCAGATTTGCACAGCGGGTTCTCTCGTCATGAGAGTCTGATGCAAATATGAAGGAGGTGGACGTATAAACCCGATGAGGAGTCTTGAGACTCCGGTAAACCCAGGAGGTTTTTTTTGGCAGTTACAATGAAAGAACTCCTTGAATGTGGAGTTCACTTTGGTCACCAGACCAGGCGTTGGAACCCGAAGATGGCAGAGTACATCTTCGCTGAACGCAACGGAATTTATATAATTGATTTGCAGAAGACGCTGAGAATGCTTGAAGCCGCGGTGGATTTTGTCCAAAGCGTTGCTGCGGACGGCGGCACAGCACTTTTTGTTGGCACAAAACGGCAATCCCAGGAGGCTGTTTTAGAGGAAGCAGCTCGTTGTGAAATGTATTACGTCAACCACCGTTGGCTTGGTGGAATGTTGACTAACTTCCAGACAATTCGACAAAGTATCAGTAGATTAGACGAACTTGAGGCAGAAGAAACAAGCGGCGATCTTGAAAAACGCCCGAAAAAAGAGATTATCCGGCTAAGACGAGAAAAGGGAAAATTGGCGAATAACCTCACCGGCATCAAAGAAATGTCTGTCCTCCCAGAAGTCGTTATTGTCACCGATACTCGGAAAGAACACACCGCTATTGCTGAAGCAAATAAACTCGGTATCCCGATAATTGCAATAGTAGATACAAATTGTGATCCAGACCCAATTGATCTACCGATTCCAGGCAACGATGATGCTATCCGTTCAATTCGGTTAATTTGTGCCGTGTTAGCAGAAGCAGTAATTCAAGGGCGTGGTGATGCATTAGAAGGCGAGCAAACCGAAGAAGAAACAGCAAAACCAGAAGAAACTCAGATTGATAAAGTTGCTGAAGCTGAACGACATGAGGAACAGACAGCCCAGATGTTAGACGAAGCGCAGCTTTCTGCTGAACCTGAAGCAATTGGCGATAGTGAACAACGGCAAGCACGTCAACCTCGTCCAAAAAGAAGAACAGGGCGATCACGAAGACCCCCACAGTAGTTTTATACGCAAATACTTTCAGGATGGTAGATCCATATAACTGAAGGTCTTTAACTTTAGCATTCAAAGATGGTGGTTGAAAAACCAAATTGAATCTAATTCGGAGGAAATATGGCAATTACAGCAAAAATGGTCAGTGAACTACGTTCGCGTACTGGTGCCGGAATTATGGACTGCAAAAAGGCATTAGCAGAAACGGATGGAGATATAGACGCTGCAATTAAGAAATTGCGCGAGCAAGGCTTGCGCGCTTCTGAAATCAAAGGTGGACGCGCCACTGAAGAAGGTCTTATTATCTCTTACATTCATCCAGGGAACCGCGTTGGTACTTTAGTAGAATTAAATTGCGAAACCGACTTTGTCGCTCGAACAGAGCAGTTTCAAAAATTAGCAACAGAGATCGCTATGCAGGTCGCTGCAGCAAAACCCAAATATGTTGGTGAAGACGAGGTTCCTATAGAAGACCTTGATGCTGAAAAAGCAATTTTGAAAACACAAGCACTACAAGAAGGTAAACCTGACCATATTGTTGATAAAATTGTTGAAGGACGGCTTTCTAAATTTTACTCGGAAGCATGTCTACTAAAACAACCGTACATTCGCGATGCCGATAAAACTATTGAGGACCTTGTCAAGGATGCGATCGCGCAACTCGGTGAGAATATCGTTGTAAAACGTTTTGTACTCTACGTCCTTGGACAGTGAAAATGATTTCAGACAGGATGCCTTACATCGGAATCAGCGAAACAGAAAGGAATAGGAATCCAGATGCAAGAAGTACTGAAAGATGCTGAATCACGAATGAAGAAAACAGTCGAGTCTACAACAGCGAAGTTGTCGCATGTCCAAACAGGTCGTGCCACCACCGCTTTGTTAGATCAAGTTACAATTAACTATTACGGTAGCAAAACCCCATTAAATCAGGTTGGTACAATTACCACACCCGAACCACATCAACTTGTTATCCAACCTTGGGATAAAACATTAATTACGGAAATTGAAAAAGCAATAGCGCTTTCTGATTTAGGACTTGCTACCAGCAACGATGGTAGCATCGTTCGGATCCAGGTGCCAGAGTTGACAACTGAACGGCGCGTCGAACTCACTAAATTGGTGAAAAAATTAGCTGAAGAAGGCAGAGTCGCTATTCGAAACATACGCCGAGATGCGAACGATGCTATTCGCAAACTTGAAGGCGGTGATTCCATTTCAGGCAGCCGAAGAAGCAAAGGCAGAGGCGGCGATAAGAAAAGTAGTCGCAGTGATGCTGACCCGGTACAGAAGTTAACCGATACCTACGTTAACCAAATTAACGATTTAGCTGATGCAAAAGAATCTGAACTATTAGAGAACTAATTATGTTTTGGCGGCGAGCTTTGAGTGTTGTAGTGCTGGTCCCGCTAATCCTCCTAATTGTCTATTTTGGCGATCATGATCGGTTTGGCGGTTTGCTCTATCTGTTGCTCGTTTCCGCCGCTGTTCTGATGATGCAAGTTGAATACTGTCGGTTAGCGGAGAATTTCGGTGCGAAATTAAATCCAGTTCTACCAGCGATTCTAACAGTAGCATTCTGTTTGTTCGGGTTTTTCTTGCCTACACCTATTGAAAACGCGAACACCTCGCTCATCTTGTTCAGTTTCTTTGTTGTTGTATTTATCTATGCTTTTGCATCAAGCATATTTCGAGGAAAAGTCGCTGGCGAATTACTTACCGTCACCTTAAAACTTACAGGTATCCTGACAATCGGATGGTCATTCGGTTATCACTGTATCCTGCTACGAAAAGCAGGTGATACCGGCATGCAACTCATTTTCTTGCTAATTGGAACGATTTGGTGCAGCGATACAGGTGCATATCTCATCGGGAGAGCAGTCGGGAAACATAAACTTAGCACACCAATTAGTCCGCGTAAAACAGTTGAAGGCACTATTGCAGGTTTTATCGTAGGAACTTTGGTCAGCATGGCACTGAGTGCAATCATCCTAAAAGCAACCCTCTCTTTAGCAAACGCAGCTTTGATAGGGCTGCTGTTGAGTATTTTAGGACAACTTGGTGATTTGAGCGTCTCACTTATGAAACGTACCGCCGGTGTTAAAGACTCTGGCGATTTCATACCGGGGCATGGAGGATTCCTCGACAGGTGTGATAGTTTAATCTTTAGCGCACCGAGTCTCTACTATTATCTCGCATTGACAGGTTCCATTACATAAATCCGTTCATGTAAAATATGTTTGTTTACACTATCTACACAAAAAAGATAGGTAACCATTTACGAACGCGCGTATCTACTGTAAAGAAGGCGAGTGCTTCGGCACTGCCACCATAGTCAATACCCATGAAGCACATCGCCATTTTAGGTAGTACCGGTTCTATTGGAAAAAACGCCCTTGACGTTGTTAAAACACATAGTGAAGAATTTAAGGTTGTCGCACTCGGTGCGAATAAGGATGTTAACACGCTTGAACATCAAATCCGTCAGTTTCTTCCACGGTTAGCAGCACTTAATGAACCTACCGCAGCAGATCGTCTACGCGAGCGACTCTCTGATCTCAATGGTATTGAAATCCTTTCCGGTCCTGAAGGTATTCAAGCCGTAGCGACTATCCAAGAAGCGGATCAAGTCTTAGATGGAATGGGTGGTAGCGCGGGACTGTTACCCACACTATCTGCCATCAACGCGGGAAAAGACATTGCCTTCGTAAACAAAGAAGTGATGGTGATGTGCGGTCCCATAGTAATGGACGCGGTTCGGAAAAATGGGGTAAACTTAATACCCATAGACGGTGAGATGAGCGCAATCTTTCAATGCTTAGAAGGTGCGCGGGACAAAAAGACTGACATTCATCGCCTGGTATTAACTGCCTCCGGCGGACCATTTCGTGATACACCAAAAGATCAACTCTACACAGTAACGCCCCAACAAGCACTTCGTCATCCCAATTGGGATATGGGAGCGAAAATTACAATCGATTCCGCTACCATGATGAACAAAGGACTGGAAGTTATTGAAGCCAAGTGGTTATTTGATATTGAACTTGATAAAATCGACATTGTTATCCATCGAGAAAGTATCATCCATTCAATGGTTGAATGGACAGATGGTTCAACACTTGCTCAGTTGGGACCAACGGATATGCGGATTATGATTCAATACGCTTTAACATATCCTAACAGACTTTCAACCCCCGTCCCACGGTTAGATTTATGTGAATCTCGCACGCTGCATTTTGAACCGATTGATAAAGAAAAGTTTCCTTGCATTTCGCTTGCTTACTCTGCTGCTAAAGTAGGTGGAACGCTTCCCGTGGTATTGAGTAGTGCGGATGAAGTCGTGGTAGAAGCATTTCTTGAGGAACGAATTGGATTTATGGATATTCCTGCTATTTTACAATGTATTATGGACAAACATGTCGTGATTGCTGATCCATCACTTGAGGACGTCCTTGAAGTTGACCAGTGGGCAAAATCCACTACCCGTTCAATTATAAAAGACAAAAAATAATCAAAATTCTAACAAATACTCAAAATAAAATCCGAATCTTGCATTCATAAAATAGGAGACATAAATAATGGGATTTTTTGAACCAATTCTCACAATTTTTCCGATTATCAAAGCAGTACTTATTGCAATTATTCCGCTCGGTTTTCTTATTTTTATCCATGAACTTGGACACTTTCTCGCTGCAAAGCGTGCAGGGATTAAGGTGAACACTTTCTCAATCGGTTTTGGCCCAAAAATTGTCGGTTTTCAACGCGGAGAAACAGAATACAAACTCTCTTGGCTTCCATTCGGTGGATATGTGCAAATGGAAGGTGAAAACCCAAGCGAACAGACTGGTGCTGAGGGCGAATTCGCAAGTGCTTCGCTCGGTAAACGCGCATTTGTTGTTATCGCAGGGCCTGCCGTGAATCTCCTGTTCGGTTTATTGGCATATTGGTTCGTCTTCGGTGTTGGTCTTAACGCCGATGCTGTCCGATTAATCAACGGATTGACAGCACAATCTATTGGTAAATCACAAGAGGGTGTTCAGATAGGTTGGATTGATGATGAAGGTCCCGCTGCTGCTGGAGGCATTATGCCCGGTGATGCAATCGTCTCAATAAACGGAGACCGCATCACAAATTGGCCTGCTTTTCAAACAAGGATTTATACCAGTCCAGATAAAGAATTAGAACTTGTTGTACAACGAGATGGAAACTTGGAAGCACTCACTGTAATCCCTGAAGCAGTCCCTGATCCCAGAGGCGATATTGGTAGACTTAATGTGCTAAAACAAGACAATACCATCATATCACATATTGAAGAAGGAAGTTTGGCTGCACAAGCTGGACTCAAAATTGGCGATCAAATTAACACCATTAATGGACAAAAAATATATAATGTTCCATATTTCGGAACAGGGATTTGGAATCCCAAATCCGAGTGGATCGGGGCAAAATATCAAGCACTTTACAACAGTATCGATCAAAACAAAGATTTACTTGTTCTCGGGATTTTACGCGGTGATGAAACACTTACCTTTGAACTGCCTGTACAATGGCAAATAATAGCAAATGTTCAGAAAAATAGCTCCGCACAAAGGGCGGGTATAAAAACGGGAGATATTCTTGCTACTTTTAACGGGAAAGTAGTGGACAGTAAAACACTTTATTCTGATCTAAAAGCAGCGGCGAACAATTCGGTAACGCTCGTATTAATACGAAACGGAGTCGAAAAAACATTTACACTTTCTCCAACAGATATTTCAAAACCTGATGAAGAAGAAACTTTTTACGGATTAAGATGGGACAACTCTCTAAGTGGTATGATACTAACAGAACCAGAACTACCTACGCAAAAATATAACTTATTTTCCGCATTTGGAAGAGGACTTGAAACTACTTGGCTTACTTGTACATCTATCACTCGAACGCTAAAACAGTTACTCGGTGGAGAAGTGTCGCCGAAGTATCTTTCCGGTCCAATTGGGATTGCCAATGCCACAAATCGCATGTTTGAAAGCGTTGGGTTAACCAGTGTCCTATTTTTTATCGGGTTTATCAGTATCAATCTCGCTATCGTCAATTTATTACCGATCCCAATTGCCGACGGTGGACACCTACTCTTTTTCGCTGTAGAGAAAATTCGTGGTCGTCCAGTGCCTCGGAAAGCGCAGGAGATCATTCAACAAGTCAGTGTTATCCTTATTATTGCACTATTTTTATATATCACTTGGTTTGATAGTTTAACGCTATTTCATGACCTGCGCAACTAATAGACGTTATAAGGAAAACATGGATAGAGAACACCTCAGAGATGAATATCTACAAATTGTTGCAACTGTGAGGGAACACGTGGCAGAACAACTTCAACTCGGTTTGTTTGAAACAGAAGTAAATGAATCTCAGCCAGAATCTGAATTCGCTAATTTAGATTTATCTGCCTTAGATGCTGATGCGCAAGGTTGTACCAAATGCGGATTACATGCAGGGCGAAATACTGTCGTCTTTGGTGTCGGAAACCCGAATGCCAATTTAATGTTTATCGGTGAAGCACCCGGTGCCGATGAAGACCGACAAGGGGAACCTTTTGTCGGCAGGGCAGGGCAATTGCTCACAAAAATCATTGAGGCAATGAAATTAACCCGCGATGATGTCTACATTGCAAACGTGCTTAAATGCCGTCCACCCGGTAACAGAAACCCCGAACCGGATGAGGTTGAAACATGTAGCCCCTACCTACTACGACAAATAGAGCTAATTCAACCGAAGGTGATTGTAGCACTCGGTAGTTTTGCAGCTAAGATGCTGCTTGATACGAAAACAGGGATTACGGCACTCCGTGGTCAGTTCCATGAGTATGCTCTCGCCCAACAGAGTGATAACACACCTATTGTGATGCCAACTTTTCACCCGGCATACCTGCTCCGCAACCCAAACGCCAAACGAGATGTCTGGGAAGATATGCAACAGGTGATGGAACTTTTAGATAAAGATTGATATACTTTCTGGAATATAAGACAAATGCGTTTCGCTAACATCGCTTTTCCCATCTCAGTCAACCGACTGTTCACCTATTCTGTTCCACAATATCTGGATGCAATTGCCCAACCCGGCGTACGTGTATTAGCCTCTTTTCGAAATAGCACAGAGGAGGGCGTTGTTGTTGAACGGGTAAATGAAACCGATTTAGCACCTGATAAGATTAAAAATATTTCTGACTGTCTTGACGAAGAACCTACATTCTCCGAAGAACTACTTGCACTCACCAAATGGATGGCGGACTATTACCTCTCTTCGTGGGGAAATGCGCTTTTTTGTGCTGTTCCCGCAGCTGTACGGAACAAAAAACAACAACTGGTACAACTGCAGCCTGAATATACTGCTCCTATAGGAAAAGTCCAAAAACAGATAGTTGCAGTTTTAGAAACTGAGGAGACACTTACCCCATACCAGCTTGCAAACCGTATTGGCAGGAGTCCCGAAAGACTCCGTCCCCAAATCACAGCGCTCCGAGAGAAAGGTGTAATTGATGTTAAAGTTTCGCACAAACCCAAAGCAACTAACAAGTTTACCAAAGTTGCTACCTTAGCCTTACCGCCTGCGGATATTGAAGCAGAAATCGATGAATTAACCTCTGGCGAAGATGGATATGGAAATCCGACTAATCAGAACGCAAGACGAGTGCCTCATGCAGCTGCTGTCAAACATGCCAAAATCCTACAAATCCTACTTGACGAAGCGGCACCTTTAGCCACGACTGAAATTATTAAACAAGTAGGTGGAAGTGTTTCTCTACTCAACACACTTGAAAGACGCGGATTCATCAGAATTGAACGCGCTGCAGCAGTACGCAACCCTTTAAGTTCCCAACCTGTCGCACCGACACAACCCCTCACTTTGAATGAAGCACAATCTGCTGCATTTACAGAACTTCAAACCGAAAACCGCTCAAATCAAACTTTCTTACTTCACGGTGTAACGGGAAGTGGCAAAACTGAAGTATATATGCAAGCGATGGCACAAGTTCTTGAAAGTGGAAAATCAGTTATCGCACTTGTGCCAGAGATTTCTCTTACACCGCAAACCGCATCACGGTTTATTGGACGTTTCGGAGAACGCGTGGCTGTGCTTCACAGTCGCCTCAGTGACGGTGAACGTTTTGACCAGTGGCATCGCATCCAAAAAGGAGACGCTCATATTGTCATAGGACCTCGTTCTGCCGTTTTTGCACCTGTCAAGGATCTCGGTTTACTAATTATTGATGAAGAACATTCGGATTCCTACAAATCAGATACAGCGCCGCGGTACCATGCCAGAGAAGTCGCACAAAAACGCACCGAGCTTGCAAACTGCCCATTAATTCTCGGCAGTGCAACGCCATCCCTTGAGAGTTTTTTTCAAGCACAGCAGGGTAACTATAAACTCCTTAGTCTGCCTTCACGAGTCTTGGACAGAAAGATGCCTGAAGTTCATATCGTTGATATGCGAAATGAACTGAAAAAAGGGAATCGCACGATTTTCTCCGAACATCTTAGATATGCTATTGCGCTACGACTTACAAAACAGGAACAAATCATTCTGTTTCTGAATAGACGGGGGCATTCAAACTATGTTTTCTGTCGCACGTGTGGTTATGCAGAAAGGTGTGAAAACTGCTCAATTTCATTGACATTCCACTTTGACACAAAAAAGTTGGTTTGCCATCATTGTGGTCATAAGCGCGATACACATCCGTCATGTCCAGATTGTGGGAGTCCTGCAATTGACTACTTTGGGCGAAGAGGATTCGGTACTGAAACCGTAGAGCGAGAAGTGCAAAAGGCATTTCCAACAGCGAACATCAAGAGATTTGATGCTGATTCTACGGCAAAGAAAAACGCTCATCAACATATTTTGGAGGAATTCCAACATCAGAAAATTGATATATTAATAGGCACTCAGATGGTGGCGAAAGGTTTAGATTTCCCAAACGTGACACTTGTGGGAGTCATTGTAGCGGACACAGCCTTAAATCTTCCCGATTTCCGAGCAGGCGAACATACATTTAGCCTGCTCACCCAAGTTGCTGGACGTTCAGGGCGCGCTGAAGCCGCAGGGGAGGTTATTATACAAACATATATGCCAGACCACTACTGCATTTCAGACGCACAGACGCATGACTATGTCGGTTTTTATGAAAAAGAGGTTGAAGCACGAAGTGCCTTACAGTATCCGCCTTTTTCACATGTTGCCACGCTTTTATTACGAGGAAAAAATGAGAATGAAGTGATTGATGCTGCGAACACTGTAGGTGGTCATCTGAAAATTTGGCAAGCCGACGAGTTTCCAGAGGTGATAATTTTAGGGCCCGCCCCAGCCCCACTGTCAAAAATCGATGGCAAATTTCGGTGGCGTTTTCTCCTCCGAAGTAAGAATGTGAAAAAAATAAGTCAACTCCTTCAACGCTTAAATGATGATCTGCCACCTGCAATAAAATCAAACGCTATTGAGTGTGTTATAGATATTGATCCAACCAATACATTGTAATACGAAATTAACCTGATGTGTGGGAGAACCTATCAGAATTATCCCGCACTATTTCAAAGGAATTAATTATATATGGGCAACCGCATATTTGACAAACTTGCTGACACAGATCTACTGGCACAAAATCCTATTCTTGTTTTTGCTGCTGATCCACTTGCATCAGCAGGCATTAAAGGACTTGGACAGGTCCAACATCCAAAACCGCACTATCGCACCCACGCAGAGTTTTTACAACTGCAACGCGACCTTGCTGCAGATGGGCAGCTTGATGGACTCCTGATGACACCTGCAGATGCGGAGACATTGGCACTTGATGAAAACCTTTTTGAAAGCACTCCTATCACACCTATTGTCCGAATGAATTCGGAAACCGCTATTTGGAACCCGCGTTTTGGTGTTTACACTTCGCGACCGTCAATGCCTTTTCAAACAGTTTTCCCAGAAGATATGCAGCGGTATTGTGAAAATCTTATCGGTCCGGCATTGGATTGTCGTGTCAGTCTCGGATTATATTCAATCACCCTCAACAACGATCCCATTGTTGATGAGCGGATGTTACAGGCTTATGTGCAATTTGCCCATGTTGTTGGTGAAATTGAAGGGTTTGATCATCTATTAGAGGTGTTTTTACCGAATGTAAAATTGCCGGGAATGGATGAAGAAAAGCGCGGTATGTACGTTGCCGATTCTATCGTCCGTACGATGAGTTATCTGCGCAAACACCAACGTCCTCGGTTTATCAAAACTGCATACACAACCGCTGATGTTTGGACTGAGTTATGCCAGTTTGATACGACGCTTGTGATCGGTGCTTTGGGTGGTCCGAGGCAGAATGCGCGGAGTACCTTTGCACTTGCACACAATGTTGTGCAGAACGGTGGACGTGCTATTTTATTTGGTCGCACTATCTTCGGCGAAGACGATCCTATCAGTTTTGTACAGTGCCTCCGCCGTGTGCTGGATGGAGAGTCTGATCCACAGACTGCGCATGCTGAGTATCAGAAACAATTACGTACACAGAATTAATTATACGAGTTTTGGACATTTGGCAATATTTATCTTGTAGGCGCGGTTTAAAACCGCGCCTACCGTTGTGTTAGATAATTATTCGATTTTTCATGCCCTAATAGGTCTCAACATGTCGGTACATTCTTCAGAAAAACCGCGAGTCCTTCTTCTCCTTCCTACACGTACCTACCGTGCAACCGACTTCCTTGATGCCGCACTCAAACTGAATGTAGAAGTAGTTGTTGCATCTGAGGAACCTGCAACAACAGCAGATCTCTCCCCACGTGACACTTTAGTCCTTGACTTTCGCGCTCCAACCGCCGCAACACAAACAATCACCGAATATGCAGAGACAAATCCTTTTGCTGCTATTGTCGGTGTTGATGATGATACGACTATGCTTGCCACGATTGCATCCGTAGCACTTAGACTGCCGCATAACCCAATTTCATCTGCAAAAGCCACGCGTAATAAGTACCTCCTACGACATGCACTTGAGAAAAACGGCGTGTCTGTACCGAACTACAGACGTTTTTCTATAAAAGAAAATGTTGAAGAAATTAGCACACAGATCAATTTTCCGTGTGTGCTCAAACCGCTCTCCCTCTCAGCGAGTCGGGGTGTAATTCGAGCGGACAATCCATCTCAATTTGCAGAGGCTTTTCCACGTATTACAGCACTTCTCAATAAAGTAAAGGAATCGAGAGACAGCGATGTTGACAGCGAAATGTTTCAATACCTCCTCGTTGAGGATTACATTCCGGGCATAGAGGTGGCCTTGGAAGGTATCCTCCTTGCAGGTGAACTCAAGACGCTTGCGCTCTTTGATAAACCCGATCCGCTTGAAGGTCCCTTTTTTGAAGAAACCCTATACATCACACCATCCCGTTTGTCAACACAGATTCAGGTTGAACTCCATAATGCAACAGCAGAAGCTGCTTCCGCATTAGGACTTCAACACGGTCCTGTGCATGCTGAATTGCGATACAATGAAAAAGGGGCGCACCTGATTGAAATTGCTGCGCGCACCATTGGTGGGTTATGTTCCCGGACTTTGCGATTTGGCACAGGAATGTCGCTTGAGGAACTGGTTATCCGACATGCAATTGGACAGCCGATAGAGACCTTCGCTCGTGAGAAACAAGCAGCTGGCGTGATGATGATTCCTGTTCCTAAGGCTGGTATTTTAGGCGAGGTGCGCGGCAAAAAGGAAGCACGCAACGTTAACGGTATTGAAGAGGTTAATATCACAATTCCCATTGGCGGGGAGGTTGTACCGTTGCCGGAAGGTGATCGGTACCTCGGTTTTATCTTTGCCCGCGCGGAGACACCAGAGGCAGTAGAAGTTTCCTCGCGCGAGGCGCATCGCCTTTTGGAATTTGTGATACTGTAATGTTGGTCCGTATCTTTCTCGGAAATACTTAACAACTCACAATTTTCATGGTATACTTGAAAGGACAACATCTTATCTAAAGGAAAACTACTACATGAAAAAACACTATTTATCTATCCTTTTATCGGTGCTTCTCGGATTAAATTTATTTGCATTAGATATTTTAGCGCAGAGTTGTACGCAATTAAGCTTACCTGAAAATGCTATTGCGCGTTTATGCTGGCAGGATGAAGCATGGATGGTAGATTTAGACTATTCTCCAGATGGCAAAACATTAGCAAGTGTTACTTGGCATCCCAAACGAGTTGTTCTATGGGATGTTGAAAGTAAAACAGAAAAATTAACGATCAATGGTGTTAGTGGACGATATGTTAGGTATTCCCCAGACGGTAAAACACTTGTATGTGGCGATAAGTTGTATGATGCCTCAACTGGAGAACCAACATTATTACTTTTAGATGGTGATGGATATAGAAATTATGTAGTTTTTTCCCCAGACGGTAAAACTTTAGCGGGGGCAGGTCCAAAAGGTATTCGTTTTTGGAAATCAAATTTAGACGAACCGACCACAGATGCGTTGCCTGTAGGTGATACACTTATTAATGTTCTGCCTACAGGGACATCAGCTATAAATACAGCTAACGAAAACCCTACATCAATCCCTATCGTTACCTCATCTACTACAGTCCCTGGGATTAGAGAATTGAGTTATTCTCCAGACGGGAAAGAATTAGCCATCGCTTGCAATCTTGGAATATGGATATACGACGTTGAAAATAACGCAGAAAAAATATTAATTACTGATGAATCGAAAGTGTCTACTGTAGCGTATTCTCCAGATGGAACAACTTTAGTGACTGCGGGGGATGACATCCGTTTATGGAATGCCAAAACAAAAGAACATAAGATTACTCTATCGCGTCCAAAAGTGCCTGGCGCAAGTTTTTACCAACTAGAAAATAATTTTACATTTTTATCAGGTAGTGATATATTTTTCTTTGCATCCAGCGGTGGAATACATTTTTATAGCACTTTGAATGGTGAATATAAATTCACAATAGATGGGCATGGACAGTTAAACCGTATACTCTCTGCCATAATTTCACCAGATGACAATATGATAGCAACTACCAGTATTGTTCATAAAACCATCTTATTATGGGATTTTACATCCTATCCTTCTGTAAGCATTTCACCAGATTTGGTTACAGTTTTAACTGTCGGAGAAGAATTAGCATTTGATGTTAAAATTACGAACGGTAAAAACCTATCAGGGTATCAAGCGACAATAGAATTTGATCCCGATGCACTTGAGTATGTCGAAACCAAATACGGTAATTATTTATCTGGTGGAGTGCCAGTTCAACCTATAGCAAATCAACGTTCAGGCACAGTTCAACTTGCATCACTTTCCTTATCTGGCACTAAAAGTAGTGGTGATGGAGTACTCGCTACTATTAAATTCAAAGTGAAAACAATTAGAACTTCAAAACTGGGTTTACGAGATGTTATCTTATCTGACCCTGAAGGAAAAACATCTTATGCATGGATTGAAGGGGCACAATTATTAAGAAGTATTATCACAGAGGATGGTGAAAGTATCACCTGCTCAACTGTTATCAGTGAAGATGTAAATAAAGATTGTGTTGTTAATATCCAAGATTTAGTGCTTGTTGCTACTAATTTTGGAAAGGGCGGCGGAAATGCATCGGATGTGAATAGTGACGGAACGGTCAATATCATAGACCTTGTATTAGTTGCTGGGGCATTTGGAGATACGGCGGGCGCGCCAGCAGTCTATGCAGATGCACAAGAGATTCTTTCTGCTTTTAATGTCCAACAATGGTTGCATGAAGCACGGACAGTTAACGCAACAGATCCTATGTTCCAACGCGGGATTCTAACACTTCAACAACTTCTGAAGACAATACTACCACAAGAAACGGCACTTTTACCCAACTACCCGAACCCTTTCAACCCAGAAACATGGATACCGTATCAGTTAGCAGAACCTGCATCTGTCACTATATCCATTTATTCTGCAGATGGAAAGATGGTACGGACACTTGCATTGGGTAATCAGGCTGCGGGACGCTATCAAAGTCGCAACCGGGCAGCATATTGGGATGGAAAAAATGATGTCGGTGAGTCAGTAGCAAGCGGAGTCTATTTCTATATGTTAACGGCAAGGGATTTCACCGCAACGCGGCGAATGTTGATTTTGAAGTAATTGAATGACTCCATTGCCCTTGACATCTGAGGAAAATTAGTATAAGCTTAACGTGAGTTCGGTTTAAGAATGTTGAATCAGTAAACGGACGGCAAGTCCTAATAACTCTCAATTGTTCTAAACCTCTGTAATTCTTGAAAATAAAGGAGGGACGATTGTGGCTAATAAAGAAGTTATTGATGAAACTGGTTCTGATATTTCCACATCTCGTATACGATATGCGCCGACGAATGGGGCAATTATTTATCCTGAATCAGATGGGAAACCTATGGCAGAAACAGAACTCCATCGAAATGCGCTTATGAATGCGCTGATAATCCTTATTGAAACTTTCAAAGATAAACCTGATGTTTGCGTTTCAGGAAATATGATGATGTACTATGTTGAAGGAGACCCTAAGAAGTCAATTTCACCTGATGTATTTGTTTCTTTTGGTATAGGCAAAAAGCTGCGGCGCACATATCGCGTTTGGGAAGAGGGTAAACCACCAGACTTTGTGTTGGAATTTTCAAGCGAGAAAACTCACAGGACAGACCAAAATGAAAAGAAACGACTGTATGCCTCAATAGGTGTGCAAGAATACTTTCTGTATGATCCCGAAAGGCAATATCTACCGACATCCCTCATGGGTTTTCGTCTTATTGAAGGAGAGTTTGTTCCAATACCGATGAGTCCTGATGGAAGTGTTATGTCTGCAACTCTGAATTTAGAGCTGCGTTTAAGAGGTAATACTCTCGGTTTTTACGATACAGTTTCGTCAAAGTGGTTAGAAACCCCAGCAGATACAGCGGCAGCAAGAGCGAACCAAGAAGCTGCAAGAGCAGACCAAGAAGCTGCAAGAGCAGACCAAGAAGCTGAGATTAGAAAGCAGGTTGAAGCAGAAGCAGCGAGACTCCGAGAGGAACTTGAGCGTTTGAAAGCACAAAACACATCGTAGTATACAAACACGCAAAATAACCTTGCTCTATAGCCATAATGCGTTTTACCGGTTCCCAGTCACACCAACTGCTTTCCGGACTTTCGCCAAAATCGGCACAGCAATATCCCGCGCTTTCTCTCCACCCTTCTCAAGCACCTTATCCAATTCATCACGATTTTCCATCAACGCATTGTACTCCTCACGTTGTGCCGAAAAGGTAGCCTCTAACAACTCATTCAGCTCCTTTTTCATATCACCATAAGCAAGTCCACCATTGAGATAGAGTTGTCGCTTTGCTTCAACCGAGTCCGCATCCGCAAAATGACGGTAGATCGCGAAGACATTACATTCTTCCGGGTCTTTCGGTTCTTCAGGACGTTTCGAATCGGTCACGATCCGCATAACTTGTTTCCGAACTTGGTTTGACGGTGCAAAAAGTGGAATGACGTTGTTATAACTCTTGCTCATCTTCCTACCATCAAGTCCAGTGATGGTCATTACTTCTTTCCGAATTACTGCCTCTGGAACGACCAAAACCTCTCGATAATTCTTATTAAAGGTGAGTGCCACATCGCGTGTTATTTCGAGGTGTTGTTGTTGGTCAAGTCCTACAGGAACAACATGTGTGCCGAAAAGTAGGATATCTGCCGCCATCAAAACTGGATACGTATACAGTCCCGCGTTGATACCTTTGTCCTCTTCACGCCCCGCTTCAATATTATCGTCAACAATTGTTTTGTAAGCGTGTGCACGATTGAGCAATCCTTTCGCTGTAAAACACGCCAATACCCAGGCCAACTCAAACACCTCTGGAATATCTGATTGACGATAGAAAATCACATCATCCGGGTTTAATCCCAATGCTAACCATGTTGCAGTCACCTGATACGTCAAATCCTCTAATTCCTTCTTGCTCTTGACTGTAGTAAGTGCGTGGTAATCAGCAATAAAGTAAAGTGCCTGATAATCTTGCGCGAGTTCCAGCGCAGGTTTGATCATACCGAGATAGTTGCCAATATGTGGTTGTCCTGTCGGTTTGATTCCTGTTAAAGCGATCTGTTTCAATTCCGTTCTCCTTTGTTTATTCTAACTTTATTATAACCTACAGGTATAGGTATGTCAATCAAACCTACGTACAATAACAGTATCACCATTTTTTATTCCCAAACGCGCTTCGGCATTTCCTAAATTGATGGCAATTTCTAATAACCCAAAACTCCCGATAATTGCCAGCGGTTCTCCCGCACCTGATTCAGCGTAAGCACCATTCAGTTTTTTAAGACACGTATTACCTGCTATAATTTCAAATTTTGCAGACACTGTTTGCTCATCAAGTTGTCCAACTGCATCCTCGTTTAATGTAGATGATAGCAAGAAAGAGGCAAGCGCGTTTTCCGATATATTCGTTATTAAATTGCCAAAACTATCAACGTTGATAATTTGTCCTGTTAATGTCCCTTCTGAAATGTGTATTGCTGGAATAGGAAAACGGACAAGGTCTTGAATCGGTGCCCCGATCTCCGAAAGTGGAACACCAAGCGATAGGTGCACGGCTATAGGCGCGAAAATATCTCTACCGTGGAAAGTATTGCAAACTCGTGGTAAAAGGTAGGTTGGGTTTTCAATAACTACCGCCTCAGGCATGTAAGTCTCTTCGGTTTCAAAATTCTGAAGCAGATAACTTAACACGCCGTTGTTGGGACAAACAAAAAACGTGTTGTCAATTTGGCAAACCATTGCTTGTCGATCACTACCAACACCCGGATCTACTACAATGACATGAATTGTGTCTTTCGGGAAATAACGATATGCCGAGTTGATTGTGAAAGCAGCTTCGTGGATATTCTGCGGGGAGATAGCATGTGTAATGTCAACAATCTGTGCATCTGGATTAATGTTTAGAATAACACCCTTCATCACACCGACATACACATCGCTTATGCCAAAATCAGTTGTTAAGGTGATGATAGGAGGGGATTTATCCATTTTTAGGTTGCGTAGATTGGGTTGAGCTTGCGAAAACCATAACTGTCAACTCAAGGAAAAAAATGCTGTATTTTCTCTTGTTTGAGGGCTTCTAAGCCCGATATTGTGATATTGAAAGTTATCCTTTGTCTGAACCAAGATTCACAATATTGTGAATTTCTCTTTGTACCGCAAACTTTTAGTTTGCGTCACTATGAAACACAAACTAAAAGTTTGTACTACTCTAAAACAGGGTAAATTCTCTAACTTACACACTAAATTGCGCCTATGGGTTGAACTTGCGAAACTCAACTAATCCTGAAAATCTTGGTTCAGACAACACAACCGTCCTTCCATGAAAACAGATTCATTCACGTTATTCTACAGATTTTCCTGCATCCATGCAAAACTTTTCCGTTGCCCAGTGCCATCATTCTCTCTGCCTTCATATTCACAACACCAGACCCCGTCATAACCAGCATCCCGCAAACAACTGATTGCTTTCGCAAGATCGATTTCGCCTTCACCGAGTGCTTCCCCACGGTAATTCCCGCGTGAACCCGTTCCATCTTTCAGATGTGTGTGTAATGTCCAAGGCGCTATAATTTCATAATATCTGCCAACCGTGTCTAAATCATGACCTGCCCAACGGTAATTCATTGTGTCCATATTTGCGCCGACGTGTTTAGACCCGACTCGTTCAAACAGTTCCACCTGCAAATCGCCATCATTAGTAACCAAGCCGTGATTATCTACTGCTAAATAAACATCATCCTTTTCTGCAAACTCAAGACATCGCGTTAAACACCCTGCCATCGCTTCAACCCATCGGCTTTCTGGCACAGAATCCTTCATAGCGCCGCCCTCTGTCCGAAGAACTGAAGTACCAACGCGTTTCGCAAGTCCAGCGATACGTTCCATCCGTTCAACTTGTGCTTTGATTACTTCCTCTTCTAACAAAACAAAATCGTTTCCTGCGCCGAGTGCTGATACTTGTAAACCGTAAGACTCAACTTGTTCGCGCACTGCCTCAGCATTCTTTTCAGGATCAGCAGTCTCCGATTTCCAAACATCACCGATCGAGAGTTCAACGTACCCGAACCCTGTTTCACTTGTAAATTTTAGAAAGTCATCAAGCGATTTACCTGCATAGTTGTAATGAATAAGTCCAAGTTTTGACATAGCTCTATTTCATCCTTTTCCAAAAAGATTCTCTTGCATCTCTAAAGCAATTATGCTATAATACCCTCAGAGAAGATAAGTGTCAAGTAGTTTTTGCAAATGCTGGAGAAGTCATAGGAGAATAACAGGAAGATAATGGAGAACTACAATCTTTTTACAGACCCTAAGTTACCCGCCATCTACGAAAAAGTTAAGGCGGAAGAACGGCTTTCCTTTGAGGAGGGAATCACGCTTTACGAAAGTTCTGATATTACAGGGGTCGGATTCATCGCGAACCAAAGCCGTGAACGCATAAACGGAAACGTCACATACTACAACATCAATCAACATATAGATTATTCCAACGTGTGCATCCTTCACGCGCGGTGCCATTTTTGTGCTTTTGCTCGAAAAAACATGCAAACAGAAGGCGCATGGGAGATGAGTGTTGATGAGTTCTTAGACAAAGCGATGTACTCGATAGAGCATGGATGCACCGAAATTCACAGCGTAGGTGGCTTACACCCGAAACTCCCATTTGACTACTATCTACAGATTATCCGTGGCCTCAAAGAACGGATGCCTGATGTCCACCTAAAATTTTTTACGGCTGTTGAAATCCATCATTTCTCACGTATCTTCAAAATGTCTGTAGAAGATGTCTTAAAACAACTCCGTGAAGCAGGTTTAGATTCGTTACCCGGTGGGGGGGCTGAAATCTTTGCTGAAGAAACCCGTGAAAAAATCTGTCCCGGTAAACTGAGCGCTGAAGGATGGCTTGAAATTCACGACATTGCACATCGGCTTGGTATACCGACGAACGCAACAATGCTCTATGGACACCTCGAAACAAACGAGGATAGGGTTGACCATCTCGTCAGGTTACGGGAACAACAGGATAAATCTGGCGGTTTTGTCACGTTTATTCCACTTGCCTTTCATCCCGCTAACACGCGCATGGCTTATCTGCCCTCAACATCAGGCTTAACTGATTTGCGAAACATTGCAGTATCCCGGCTGATGCTGGACAACATGCCACATATCAAAGTTTATTGGATTATGACAGGGTTAAAAACCGCACAAATCGCGCTTAGTTTCGGGGCAGATGATATTGATGGAACGGTGACAGAAGAAAAAATTACACACATGGCAGGGGCAGATACACCGGAAGCGGTTTCTGTGGATGCGCTCACCCGCCTCATTGAAGAAGCAGGATATATCCCAGTAGAACGCGACACACTTTACAATGAAATCATTCGAGAGGGAGATCAGTGGTACAGAAAAGCCGCTTAAGGGTCGGCGCGGTGTCCTTCTTGAACACTAAACCACTCATATATCCGCTTTTGAATGGAGAACTTCAATCAGAAAAAATTGATCTTAGTGTCCATGTTCCAAGTCGTCTTGCGACTCTTTTAGGGAATAAAGAGTTAGATATTGGTTTGATCCCAATTGTTGAATACTTTCGTGCAAACAATCAAGGTGAAGGTTATCGTGTTCTTCCTAATATATCAATAGCATCGCAGGGTAGTGTGCTTAGTATTCAATTGTTTAGTCGTGTCCCAATTCAAGAGATTCAACACATTGCGTTTGATACGAGTTCCCGGTCATCTGTCGCATTGCTGAAAATATTACTCGCTGAAAAATATCATTTTTCTCCAACTCTCGTTCCTTGTGATCCTTCAATTAATCCTGCTACAGCGGAAACAGATGCGGTGTTACTTATCGGTGATGCAGCACTCAAAAACCTCGGTGCTACAGAGTATAGCACTGACCTCGGTACAGAATGGCAAGAATTAACAGGATTACCATTTGTCTATGCTTGTTGGGTCGCGAGGGGAGATGTGGAACTCGGCAATGTGCCAAATCTACTTTTAGAAGCGAAAAACCGGGGTATCACACAAATACCTGAAATTGCACAGATTGAAGCGAAAAAACTCAGTTTACCCGAAAACCTCTGTAAAGACTACCTACAACATCACATTCATTATGACTTGGATGAATCTGAAATTGCAGGTCTAAAACATTTTTACAGACTTGCTGTGAAAAATGGACTCGTAGAATCAAAACAAGATTTACACTTTGAAATCTAAATAATACGACTTGTGCTAGTTACATGATAGTTTTGTTGTTTCTCACAACTTTTCATATTCTGTAGGAGCGATCTCCGAATCGCGACACGTTCGTCGTCGGGAATCGGAGTTCCCTCCTACAGATAAATACGTCTAATTAATTCGATAATCTACCATAAAATCGAAAACAGGTTAAAAAATGAATTCCGCTGAAGAATCAACCACCACTGACGATATTACACAACAATTTGAAGATTTCCTGAAAAGTTCCGGACTCCGTTTAACCCAAACGCGGATGGACGTTTTGAACCAAGTCTTTGCCTACCCAGGACATTTCCAAATCGAAGACCTATTAGTCCAGATGCGTCAAAACGGCTATCATGTGTCACGTCCAACTATCTATCGCACGCTACCGTTGCTTGTAAGAAGTGGATTGCTCACAGAATTTATTGACGCACACAAAAACACCCGCTACGAAAGCATCCATTCGCTCAAAGAGCATGCCCATCTCATCTGTCTGCGGTGCGGTCAGATCGTTGAATTCAAAGAGCCGCAAATTGATGCCTTGCAAAAGTCTGTGTGTGAAGCGCACCAATTTAAACCAGTGCGCTTTCGGAATGAGATAATTGGCTACTGTTCCGAATGTCAGGCAGAATTAGAGCCAACTCCCTCTACTGAATCAGCACCATCAACTCCTACCGATTCTTGAGATCGCCCCAAGTTGTTGTCAGCAATCCTTTCGGATTAACAGGCAAAGTTGCGATTTCAGCGTTTTCATAGTCCTCATCTGTTGGTTCATACTCTAAATCGCTTGACCAGAGAAAAACATCATATTGAACCAGATTGGAACTCTGACGATAGTATATTATCATAACGTTTTCACCGTCTTGCAATTTATTAACGGTGCCGCCATCCGCACCGAAAATCCCGGTTCGTACCCATGCCCACTCAGGTGTATTTTCTTCAAAAATGATTTCCACATTTTTCTGAAAGTGACCAGGTTTTTCCTTAGGTATTTCATCGCCATCATCACCTAAAACCCACAACCAATCTGAATGATTGTTCGGATTAATGACCCGTCCGATAAACCGCCAATCCCCCGCTTCTCCACCAGCGAGACTGATGTCAAAATTGTAGCGAAGCCATCCATCTCCACCTACATTCGTGACAATATCGCCGTATGCACCATCAGTAGGATCCTTTACGCCTTCACCTTTACCTAATTTGTAAGCTTTATTTTCATCGCGTTCATCAAAGAGTTCCGCTTCAAACCAAATTTGTTTGCCGTTTCCATATTCGGAAACCTTAACCTCTTCTACCGCAAAAACTGTCACAACAGTTATTAGCGCAAAACTGAGGATTAAACCGAATACTAACTGAGATTTAAAAATCATGAAAATTCCTCCATGGAAATCCAAGAATAAAGTAAGTATTCCTGGGTTTTATTTGAATTATGCCCGGACTTTTACCGGGTAGACTGAATTCGAAACAAACTGCAACTTGATGTATTTCAGTTTAGCAAAATAGTAAGAAAGCTGCAACCGTTTTTATAGTGGATTCTACAATTAACTTACATCTGAACAGTAGGAGGGAACTCCGATTCCCGACTAACAGTGGTTTCGTCACGATTTGGAGATCGCTCCTACAGAATATATGTAAACTTATTTACATAATTTACTATAAGAAATAAAAGTTTTTATGATAACCGTTCCTTCTTTTGTAGAAGGACTTTGTAAGCCGATATTACAGACTTCCCTTATCCCAACCAAGATTTGCAAGATTAGTCTTACCTTGTATTATACTCTCAACCCTGATAATCTTGTAATCCTGTGAATCTTGGTTCAGACAACACGCGATTCTACAACCCCGCTATCTGAAACCTACTTGACATTTGCCGCTGTTTTCTGATATTATATCAATATACTTATCAAAATATAGATGGAAAGTTAACCATGAAAAACTTTTATCCCCTCTTTTCATTAACAGGTCTCGTCCTGATACTTGTGCTATTCACAAGCACTGCCCACACCGAACAATATGTCATTGTTGATGTGGAAAATGGCGACAGACTTACTGGTATATGGCGTGGTGCTACCGATACGCACTTTGAAATTGAATATAACGAACAGGTTTTAAGGTTTCCATTAGAAGGACATACGCTTAGTTTTGTCTCAAAACTTGAAAATGTTCCAGACCAAATTGCAGCAAAACATTATCGCAATGGGCTTGCCTTGTTAGATTTAGAATCACCAGAAATAGCGAAACGAAATTTTGAAGCAGCATTAAAAGAATTCCCAAAATTTGCAGATGCACACTATCAACTCGGACTACTTTATAAAATAGACGGAGATATAGAAAAAGCATTAACAAAATTCCGATCTGTCGCACTAATCAATGCCGAGAATTTTGACCTTGTGCCGCTACTCCAAGAAATTGGAAATAACGCAATTGCTACGATTAGTAATGATGAAGTTACTCCGATTAGTGATGATGAAATTGCTGCAAATACAAAAAAGTATGCACAAGCAATTAATGCTTTCCAATTAATACTTAAGTATTATCCCGAACATGAAGCGGTTCCAATGCTTAGCTACCAAACAGGATTTTTGCTCGTAGAAAACTTAAAGGACACGGTAGCAGGTCTCGAATTGTTGAAAAATGCAACCGACCAATTTCCTACTGCTCCTCAACATGAGAAAGCTATATACATAATAGGCGGATTACAAGCTGAATTAGGTGAACTTGAAAGTGCCTTAAATATTTTGATAAATTTCATTAGGATCTATCCAAATAGTGTTTGGGTTGATGAAGCCTACTTAAAACAGGCTATTATCTACCTTCAGCTGGGAGACAAAGCAAATGCTGTTAACACAGCGAACCTTGTCCTGCAAAATACCGATGATCCCGCCATTACTGAACAAGCAGACGATGTGTTACAAGCAAGTGCTTGGAGCATCTTTACAAAAGATTTACCTGATACCAATATACAGGCTATTGCCGTTGATGGCACATCCCTATGGGTTGGTACACCGAAAGGAATAGCCCAAATCAAAACCGGCGGTAATGGCTGGAAAGCGATTGAAACGGACGCATGGGTAATTAACGAAGGCGTGCAGCCAGCACCTGATGTCCGCGCAATTGCAGTAAATCAATTTGAGGTATGGGTCGGCACCCGAAATCACGGCATCATACGTTTTAACAAAGAAAAGCACGAGGTAAATAATTACACAATTGCCGATGGTTTACCCAGCATGTGGATTCGGGACATCAAGATGGATAATGAAGAAATTTGGTTCGCTACAGATGCTGGGGTTGTCCGGCAGAATCTAAAAACCGGATTGCAGAACCATTACAATCAAGAGAACGATTATATCCCAAACGATATTCACTCTATAGCCCTAACCCCTGATACTGTATGGGTAGGCACATCAGGAGATAACATAGCCATTTTTGATCGGGAATCAGAACTTTGGAGTCCACAGAGTTTCTATGACATCAAATCAAATACACAAATTGTTCAATTCGATGTTGTTGGTGAAAAAATGCTCTTTTCATGGTACAATGAAGAAAATCAGGAAAACGGCTTTTTTCAAGCAAACTTGGATGGATCAGACGGAAAAGATTCTCCAGTCTCAGAGGGGATAAAGGTAGAAACTGAGTTAGATGACATCCTGGTTACAGGAATTGTTGGCAAAAAATACCTATGGGTTGCTGCGAACGATTACGTTGCTATCTATTTCTCGGATATTGATAATTATGCGAAGCCTATTGGATACCCCAAAATAGTATTGGATGATTTATCAATTCAGTGCATTGCAGCCGACAAAAATCGTGTTTGGATAGGCACAACGAAAGGTATGCTTACAATAGATGCGCAAAAATTCAACCAAAAAACGGAATAGTATTTGAACAGGTCTAAGAACAGTGATTGAACCATGCATCAGACAGGCACAAAACAAGTCATCCGCTGGAATCGATCAAAACCAACAAGTGTTGAAGACGAATTAGTTGTTGAAGAACCGCTTGAAATTCGGGTGCAAGAACAGAGCTTAATCGTTGTCATGCGAACACCTGGACATGATTTTGAACTTGCAGCAGGTTTCCTTTATACCGAAAACCTCATAAAATCCGTAGACGATATTGAAATCATAGCATACTGTGATGACGGTAATCCTACTGGAAAAACTAACGGTCATGCTGCGGGTTTGGAAACGATGCAGAACATCGTCAATGTGCGTCTCACTGAAGAATTGGATATTGAAGAGCAACAAGGCTGGCAACGTAATTTTCATGCAAATGCAAGCTGCGGTCTCTGCGGTAAAATGACAATTGAGTCTGTTAAGCATCAAGTAGACCCTCTGGATTCGGTGTTTCGCTTGAATCAAATGGTGTTTTACAAACTCAATGATCAACTGCGAGCAGCGCAATCAGTCTTTGAAAAAACAGGCGGATTGCATGCAGCAGGACTTTTTAATGAAAACGGTGAACTCCTTATCGTTAGAGAAGACATCGGTAGGCACAATGCTGTTGATAAAGTCATCGGACAAGCACTGTTATCAGACATGCTGCCGCTTGATAAACACATTTTGATGGTAAGTGGACGCGCAAGTTTTGAAATCGTACAGAAAGCACTGTTTGCACGGATTCCTATTGTTGCTGCTGTTTCGGCTGCATCTACACTCGCTGTTGACTTAGCAGAAGAAGGAAACCTCACATTAATCGGTTTCATGCGGGGAGAACGTATGGCGGTTTATAGCCACCCTGAGCGCATTTATAAATAAAGTGAGTTCAATTTAAGAAATTTGGTTCATCCTGTGGATTCAATTGAACGAAGGACAGTTCCAATACAACCTAAAACGCCGTATCGCTCCAGCGGAGCGGTATGTAATTTATCACATAGCACTCCTACGGAGTATAAGAACTTGACATCGGGTTTTGACATAGCACTCCAGTGGAGTGCGGAAACATATCTGTCATCAAATTTGCGACAAACCTAATATATTGTGTCGAATTTCTTTAACCTTTATATTGAATATATTGAACTCATGTTAAATAGCGAAACGAGCACAGATAGTAACAGGTTTCTACTATCTTTTTCGGACGTGGTGTCTCTATAAGGGTAAAAGGAATTCGGGTTTACAAAGCCCTCCCACAAAGGAGACAAATTATCATGGATTTCATTTTAGAGAGCATCCAAAATTTCGTTAATTTACTATTCTTTCTGGCTATCGTTGGCACTATAGGTGTTTCGTGGCTATATGCACACCGCTTGCAAAAACAGCACAGCGCGAACTTTCCGTGGAGTAAGACAGTACTTATCGTTGGGATCGAAATCCTGCTTTGGATCGGATTTACCATTTTCTGGTCAATTCTAAAAGCGTTCTGGGTACCAATCCTCATCGTTGCTATTATAGTTATTGTGCTGATCTCGCGAAAGAAGCGAAAATATGTCTAAGAAAATAGATTGTGAGGTAGAGGTTGGTTACACATCCTTACCTCACATTTATGAGAGGAGATAACTATGCCTCGGACCGGTAGAGCCGTAGTTGCATACGGCAAAGATTTTGAGATACGCGAATACCCAATACCCGACCCAGAGCCCAACACGCTACTGCTCCGTCAAGAGTTGGCTGGTATCTGCGGCACCGACCTTCATAACTGGCAAAACGGCTTCAAAACAGAGATTCTCTTGGGACATGAAAATGTCGGTATCGTTGAGGCAATTGGTGATGGCGTAAAAACCGATTATGTTGGCAAACCGATCAAAGAGGGAGACAGAGTTATATTCGCACCCGGTACCAACTACGGCGGATACGGCTTTCAATGGGATCCGGACGAAGCACCACATTTTCGCGGTGGATTTGCGGATTACATGTATCTCACTTACCCAAATACCTGTTTCATGAAAACAGATGTTTCACCAGAGGTCGCTGTTCTTACAGAGCCTTTTACTGTAGGTGTTCACGCTGTCATGCGGGGTGAGATAAAATTCGGTGATACCGTCGTTGTACAAGGTTCAGGAGCAATCGGTTTGGTAACGCTTGCCTGCGCAAAATTGAGCGGGGCAGGAAAAATAATTATGGTCGGCGGACCTGCTGGACGGTTGGAACTCGCAAAACGGTTCGGGGCAGATGTTACAATTGATATTGAAGAAGTAACCTCTGCAGAGGAGCGGACAGAACTTGTAAAATCAGAAACACCACGTAATGAGGGGGCAGACGTTGTGTTTGAATGTGCCGGATTCCTCCCCGCAACACCAGAGGGATTAGGTTACACTCGGCGTAGCGGCACCTTCGTTGAAGTTGGGCACTTTGTGGATATGGGTTCAATTGACTTCAATATTAACCAGCTGCTCATGCGTAAAAACCTTCGCGTTGAAGCAATCTGGGGTAGTCAATACGAACACTTCGTCCGAGGACTCCCACTCCTTGAAAAAAGCGAATTACCCTTCGCGGACATGATTAGCCATCAGTTACCGCTTTCACAGGTTGAAGACGGATTTAAGGCACTTGATGGAGGCTACCGTCTCAACGGCGAAACAGCGATAAAAATTGCTGTCCGCGCACAAGAATAATTTTACGTACACTCACTGGTAGGTGCAGTTTCATGAAGATTGAGTTTTTAATTGGGTAATTCTAATTTTGTCTATTGCTTAGTCAAGTACTAATTGATGGGTTTGAAAAAGATCGGGAATCGGAATTCCCTCCTACCATAAGCAGTCCATCGGTAGGAGCAATCTCCGAATCGCGACCTACAATAATATGTTGACAAAGCAATAGCCCGGTAGGTGCGGTTCCCTAACTAATTCAGAATACCTTATGCGTATTCTGACATACCCATAAAGTCAATTTAGCATGTGTTTACCTCTATTTACATCGTTGGGCGAGGTTAGAAAACCTCGCCATGTCTAAACTTGGGAAATATTTTCATTTTTACTTGACAAACGAAAATACTTATGTTAAAATAATTATTACATATCAATCTATTTTCTGCTTTTCACTTTAAAACATCGGCAAAGAAACAAAAAGAAGAGCAAAAGAAAAAATGCAAAAACGCGTCACATTCCTTGTCCTGATTGACATTAGCACGTCAGTGTGACGTGCAGGAACGTCCTAATTGTGACGTTATCATTTAATCGCAATTCATTGTGTCTCTTACATTCACGAAATACGGTTGAACAACCATTATAGTAAATGATGCAAATAAGTTTACATATATCTGTAGGAGCGATCTCCGAATCGCGACGAAACTACTGATAGTCGGGAATCGGAGTTTTCTCCCGCTGAATCATGCAGAATACCATGCGCGTATTCTGCATGATTCAGCGTTGATTCACAGTTCAGATGTAAATTAATTGTAGAACCCACTATAAATAAAATGTATAAATAGGAGTTATAATTTATGTCAAAAACCTATCGCGTTGGCTTTGCTTCGTTAGTTCATGACCATGTCTGGGGCGAACTGAATCGTTGGAAAGAACACCCAAACGTTGAGATCGTCGCTGCTGGCGATGTCAACGCGGAATTACGCGACCAATTCAAATCGGAAACCGGTGTTAATACTGTCTACGATTCTTGGCAAGAATTGCTGGAAAAAGAAGAATTAGACATCATCCAAGCATGTGCAGAAAATAACGCTGGACCAGAAATCGTTGAAGCAGCGGCGGCGAAAGGCGTTCACGTCGTTTCTGAAAAACCGATGTCAGCACGACTGTCACAAGCGGATGCGATGCTCAATGCTGCACAAAATGCAGGCATCTCCCTCATGATCAATTGGCCGACTGCGTGGAGTCCTGCGCTGAATACTACCATGCAGCTTATCAAAGACGGTGCAATCGGTGATGTATTTTATTTCAAATGGCGTTCAGCACACAACGGCCCGAAAGAAATCGGATGTTCCCGTTACTTCTATGAGTGGCTATACGATGAAGAGAAAAACGGTGCTGGTGCATTGATGGACTACTGCTGTTATTGTGCCGATATGTGTGCTTACCTACTCGGTCTACCTGAGCAGGTAACTGCCTTCCGCGGCACCTTTGTCAAAGACTATCCGCTCCCTGATGATAACGCTGTTATCCTAATGAAATACGGCAACGCATTCGGTATCACAGAAGCCTCGTGGACACAAAAGACAGGTTATGTCACTCCAAATCCTGTAGTCTATGGGACAGAAGGGGCATTGACGGTAACTGGCAACCAAGTAAATCTGAACCCCGCTGCCGGTGATGCTCAAACCATAGACCCCGACCCACTTCCTGAAGGTAAGCGGAACGCACCAGAATACCTAATTCACTGCTTGGAAACAGGTGAACCGATAGATGGTTTGTGTTGTCCATATATAAGCCGAGATGCTCAAGAAATCTTGGAGGCAGGTCTCGTTTCTGCTGATAGTGGTCAGGTTGTCAACCTGCCGATGACATAAGACTTTTAGACAGACAATAATTTATTGCAGTTATAGTAAAATCTAAATACCTTTACATTTTTTTTAGGTTAGCAGCGTTTGTAGTCGTGCAATTTATTGTGCCTTTTACATTTATGGTGTTGGAATTGTAAATTCATGTGAAAAATGACTATGCACTAATGAAACGGAGGAGAAAACCATGTTGAGTAGAGCACATTCTTTAAGCTTATGTATGGCAATTGGAGTATGGCTACTCACAGTTGGTTGCGCATCTTTGTATCAGTCGCTTCCAAGACGAATAGATGCTACATACCTATCCTGCGAGAAGTACCCATCACTCGTTGATGGCGATCTTTCCACATCCAGTATCCTGAAAGTAAAAACCTTTGTTGAAAAGGATAACACTCGTTATAGAGGCAGTACCGGATATGGCGACTGGTTGGAAGGTAAAGAGAAAGTTGAAGCACTGATTCAACTTAGCACGCTTACGCATGTTGCTTACATTGAGGTGCATCCAATTTCAAACATTTTGCGTCTCTCTGTAGACACATCTACTGCAGAGATGGCAGATGAAAAAGCATCTCACTTTGAACCAGTGAAAAGTCGCAAGATTGCCAGATCCGTAAACGGTAAGATGATACACATCAACATCGACAGACCAGTGCGGATGCTAAGAGTTATTATCTATGTCAATCGTGATTCAGCACGCACCACACGAGAACCATTAACTCAAAAAACTAAAGTGTCCTTTGAGGATGTCGTGATAAAAGAAATTAAGGTGTTCAGTGATGGGAAACCAAGGCAATAGGAACTTATAAATCGACCTGCGTTGAAATAATCTTCAAAGCCCAAAACTACTTATTGCGTGATTTATATATAATTTCCGTTACTTTTTTCATCAACTAATTCAAACAAGGAGAACCTAATTGAGCGAAAGAATACCAATAGCGTTACAGTTATATTCCGTGAGAGAAGATTGTGCAAAAGATCTATCCCTTGCACTCCAAGCAGTCGCACAGATGGGATATGAAGGTGTTGAATTTGCAGGATACTATGACCGAACCGCAGAAGAATTGCGCGGAATGTGCGATGACCTTGAATTAAAAGTCGTTGGCACACATACAGGGTTGAACACACTGCTCGGCGACGAACTCGCCAAGACAGTGGAATTCAATAAAATTCTCGGCAATCCCTATCTGATTGTGCCAGGATTGGGGGGAGAGTACACAAATTCGCAGGAGGCGTGGCGAAACACAGCAAAACTTTTTAATGAGATTGCAGAGAAAATCTCTGACCAAGGTATGTTTGTTGGTTATCACAACCACACGGGTGAATTTAAACCTTTAGAGGGTGAAGTGCCGTGGGATACGTTTGGTAGTAACACTCGCGATGATGTCGTGCTGCAAATTGACACGGGGCATGTGCTTCGCGCTGGTGCCGACAATATCTCATATATCGAACGTTATCCCGGCAGATCAAAAATCGTACACATCAAAGAATACTCTGCCACGAATGACAAAGCACTTATTGGAGAAGGGGATATACCTTGGGACGATCTGTTCCAAGCCTTTGAAACCGTCGGCGGCACCGAGTGGTACATCGTAGAACAGGAAAGTTATGCGTACCCACCACTTGAATGTGCCGAAAAATGTATTGAAAATCTACGAAAGATGGGAAAAATTTAGGTTTGCGTGAACCCGATGAATCGCAACCAAAAGGGAACATCTGTGCTGTTGAAACGGACCTCCTACTCTGGTGGGAAGACTTCTACCTACCCGTTTTTGAGTACGTCCTTCCAAAAATGGGAGCATTGGAAGGAAAAAAGGTACTTGAGTTAGGCACAGGCACAGGTGGTACTGCAACGCTGCTTGCGAAACAAGGGGCATCCGTTGTTGGAATTGATCTTTTACCTTTCCGACTTGCTGAAGCACAGGAAAGAGTAAACCAACACAAAGTTGCCGACACAGTAGACTTTTCCCTCATGGATGCCACCCAACTCGCTTTTCCCGACAATACTTTTGATTTTATCATCTCAAAATCTGTGTTGGTATTTACCGAACATGCACAAACTGCGAAAGAGTGCTACCGTGTTCTTAAACCGGGCGGAAAGGCAATTTTCATGGAAAATATGCGAAATCATCCGATGGTGTGGCTCTATCGCAAACTGTTTCTCAAATACTCCCGCGAGTTGCATTATTTTTCACTTTCCGACATTGAGGCAATTGCAACAGAATTTGAGGAGATGGAACACCGTGAATTCCATCTCCTCTCTTTAGCCGCGCTGTTTTGGAAACGGATAATCCCAATTCCGACATTCTATCGATGGACACTCCAGTTTCTCAAATTGATTGATAGAAGTCTATTACGACTGTTCCCTACACTCAAACGTTTCTGTTGGATCACCGCTATAGTTTGCCACAAAAAAGCTTGAACTTAGGCTCATTAGAGCGAGGGTTAAAATACCTATACATTTTCTTTCGGTTCGCTGCGTTTGTCGTCGCGCAATTCATTGCGCCTCTTCCTGTAGGAGCGACCTTCTGGTCGCGGCCTATGTTTAAAACTGTAGAACACTTTGTAAACGTGCCGAACGACAGTGTATTATTAATTGAAAGATTTTCTAAAAATTCAGCCCTCATTGCAGAGTCTTTGCATAATACACCAACTCACCTCTAATAATTGTTGCTATCAAATTCATCTCACAAGTTGCCGAATTCCACTCAAATAGAATTAGATTTGGTGAGACATCTTTACCGATAGTACCAATTTCTTCCTCTACACCAAGTAACCGCGCCGGTTGTAAAGTTGCCATTGAAACTGCCTCTGACAATGAAATTCCGGCAAACTTCACACTGTTTTTTACGCCTCGTGCCAACTCAATGGCAGAACCAGCAAGATACTCTGTCCCAGCTAAACGAATACATCGATCCGCGCTTAATTCCACCGGTTGTCCTGCAAACTGATAATTCCCAGGCGGCATCCCTGCTAACGCCGTAGCATCACTGATAAGAATACACCTATCCAACGTTTTGGCACGCATCATTGACTTGACAACAGCAGGTGGAAGGTGATGTCCATCAACAATAAGACTCGCGTGAAGTTCATCTGCAGCGAGTTGTTCCCAGATATAGTTCGGATGCCGCCGAATAAACGCATGCGCACCATTGCCGAGATGTGTAGAAAGTTTCGCGCCTGCACTAACTGCATCGCGTATCTCTTCTACAGACGCCTCTGTATGTCCTATCGCTACGACTATACCATCCGCAACTAACTTCTCAATAAACGGGATTGCACCCTCTTTCTCTGGAGCGAGAGTGACGATGTGTATCATACCGTCGGCAATATCTTGCCACCGTTGAAATTCGTCCCAATTTGGATCCCTTACATGTTCCAACGGATGTGCACCGCGTGGACCATCCTCTGCTGAGATATAAGGTCCCTCAAGATGTATACCAAGTATTGAATGCGCAACCATCGGATCTTTATCACACGCTCCTACAACTGCATGGAGAAAATTACTGATACTCTCAAAGGATGCTGTCACCACTGTTGGGCATAAAAAACCCGTCCCAACGCGCCAGAGCGCGCGAACCATCGCACACACATCCGCTGCCGTGACGGTAGCAACATTGAGATCAAATCCCGCAAACCCATTTACCTGAATATCTACTAAGACAGGCGCAATCCATGTGTTACTTTCTGTCGATTTTACCTCGTGTATTGATCGAACGCGGTCATTCGCAAGGATAATTTCAACAGGTTTGTTATCAAAAATCGTGTGTCCACTAAGTTTCATAGCCTTGGTTATAGTAAATTATGTAAATAAGTTCACATATATTCTGTAGGAGCGATCTCCGAATCGCGACGAAACTACTGTGAGTCGGGAATCGGAGTTCCCTCCTACAGTTCAGATGTAAAATTAATTTTAGAATCCACTATAAAGTAAATACAAAATAAATTCTTTGAGTTGATGCGTTTGTAGTCGCGCAATTCATTGCGCCTCTTACATTCACCTTTAGAATTGATATTATCACAACATCTTTTATGTTTCTGAGATGATACCCTAATAATTGATTTGTCGCAAGAAAAAGGTTGCATTTTTAGACAAATTAGGTTAATGTATGTTAAACCATGAACAAATCCCGACTGAGCATAAGGGCAAACATGTAAAATATGGAGGCAGCAATGGAATATCTTACTTATGGAAAAACGGGTCTGGAAATCTCACGTCTCTGCTTCGGAGCAGGACGTATTGGGGATACATGCAAAACGCACGAAGCAGGTGCTGAACTAATGCTGAATGCACTTGACGAGGGTGTCACCTTCTGGGATACTGCAGAAGGCTACGGAACGCAACCGCACCTCGGCGAAGCAATCCGACAGATTAACCGCGAAGAAATTGTCATCCAAACAAAAACTGCCAACAAAGACCACGAAAGCGCGTCAGCCAGTATTGAAAAGGCACTGCGTGAACTGCAAACAGAATACATAGATGTCATGTTGTTGCACGCAATCTCTTCACCTGAAGATTTAGAGACGCGGGAACGTGAAGGCGCGTTTGATGCTTTCCGAGAGGCAAAAGCCGCAGGCAAAGTCCGCGTTATCGGATGCTCCACTCACATATACACAGGGACAGTGATGGATGCCGTGATTGATCACCCTGAGATTGACGTTATCCTGACAACAGCGAACAAAGAAGGCAGAATGTTAGAGGGCGGTCCCTTTGATAAACATCTGGAATATATCCAACGTGCTTATGACCTCGGTAAAGGCATTAGCATTATGAAAGTTGTAGTGGCAGGAGATATTCCGGAGGCAGACAGGCCTGAATGGATTGAGTGGGGATTCAACCTTGAAACAGCACACGCCATTAACCTCGGTATGACTGAAAATCAGCATATCACATTGGATGTTGGCTTGGCACGGGCAAGCGCGCGGAGACGACTCGTCCAAAGCAAGGCGGCGTAACGTTATCCCGTTGGTGTTTCTTAAACCCTCCTATTAGATATGAAGCAGCTACGCGGCAAACCGCTTAAAGACTTTTTGAAACAGGTGGAACACCATGAAAAAGAACTGGTCTTTATTCTTCAAGATGTGCAAGACCCTGTGAATGTCGGTTCTGCTTTTCGGATAGCGGATGCATGCCGTGTTCAAGAACTTATCTTAACCGGCATCAGTGCGCAGCCACCTCACCCGCTGCTACGAAAAGTTGCAAGAGGTAAACAGAGACGCGTCCAATGGCGTTATATAGAAAACGCATCGGATGCGATACTTTCGTTCAAAGAAGAAGGATATACAAGTTGTGCGTTAGAACTCACGCCGCAATCTATCCCTTACTATGAAGTTGAATATCCAGACAAAATCTGCCTTGTCGTAGGACATGAAGATCACGGCGTTACAAAACGAACGCTCGCTGTATGCGATACGGTTATTTTTCTTCCGATGTATGGGAAAGGTGCATCAATGAATGTTCATGTCTCGCTCGGAATCGCTGCCTACCACATTTTACATGCGTCAAAGGAAAAATAGATGTCCAAAACGATGCGCGCGATAATGTGCCGTGGACCGCGAGACTATCAACTTGAAGAGATGCCATTACCACAGGCCGGTCCTGGTGAAGTTGTCATCAAAGTCAATGCCTGCGGTGTTTGCGCGAGTGACATCAAATGTTATACAGGCGCGCCACTTTTCTGGGGTGATGAAAACCGCAAACCTTATGTGGAAGCGCCCGTTATCGCAGGACATGAATTCATTGGAGAAGTCGTTCAACTTGGGGAAGGTGCAGGTGAAAAGTATGGACTGGAACTTGGAGATATAGCGATCTCGGAACAGATCGTCCCGTGTTGGGAATGTCGTTACTGTCGTACTGGAAAGTATTGGCTCTGCCAAGTTCACAACATCTACGGCTTTCAACCGGTCGTCAACGGTGGTATGGCAGACTATATGAAGTTTCCCGCGCGCTCGCTTGTCTACAAAGTGCCTTCTGATATGCCTACCGCAAGCGCAGCGATGATTGAACCGCTGGCATGTTCCATTCACGCCGTTCAACGCGGAAATATTGAATTCGGTGATGTCGTCGTAGTTGCAGGTGCAGGCACGCTCGGTCTCGGCATGATTGGCGCGGCGAAACTGAAAAATCCTGGTGTGCTTATTGCCGTTGATCTGATCTCAAATCGGTTAGAAGTCGCCCAAAAATTGGGAGCGGATATCACCATCAATCCATCCGAAACAGATGCTGTTCAGCAAGTCTTGGACTTAACTGATGGCTATGGGTGCGATGTCTACATTGAAGCAACAGGACACCCAAAGGCAGTTGAACAAGGACTCCATATGATTAGAAAGGCAGGCACTTTCGTCGAATTCAGCGTCATGCGGGAGCCGGTTACAGTGGATTGGACTATCATAGGAGATACGAAAGAACTAAATATCCACGGATCCCATTTAGGTCCCTATGCGTATCCACTCGCTATTGATTATATCCATAGCGGTGCTATTGACGTAAGCCTTATGGTCACACACCAACTTCCATTGGAAGACTATCTTACTGCCTTTGAGATGGTCCAAAAAGGCGCTGATTCCATTAAGGTTCAGTTAGTGCCTTAGCAATTTATCTTGCAAACTAACAACTTTGCAAGATATAGCATCATTGCAAAAAATGTGCTATAATATTGTATAGACATCCAGATTTAGTGTGAAAATTGTCTAATTCTTTTATTTAATCCAATGAAAGTCAAATCACCAATAGAATAGGAACGAAACTTGCAGATTGATGAGGTTATATGGCAATCGCAATTTGTCGAAAAATTAGCAAGCAAACATGGTGTGAAAACAACCGAAGTTGAAGAAGTTTTAGCAAATCGCCCCTATTTTCGTTTCGCTTCTAAAGGCAACCGATCTGGTGAAGATGTTTATTCGGCTATGGGGCAAACAGATGCGGGACGTTATCTCATTGTTATTTTCATTCTAAAGCAGCGTCAACGAGCACTGATTATCAGCGCAAGAGATATGGATAGAAAGGAGCGAAGATATTATGGGACAAAAAGATAAAAAACGAGACCCAATGCCCCCGCCTGATGCCACACCAGAGGAAATTGGTGAATTTTGGGATACACATAGCCTTGCCGATTATTGGGATGAAACTCACGAAGTGGACTTTAAAGTTAATCTCAAATCAGGACAGCATCAGACTTCGGGTGAACGCGAGACACCAGAGCAAAAGCAAGATATAATTATGTCTAATGAAACAAAACCAGATCTGCCCGTAACAATCGAAGATATTGGGGGTAATGCTCTTGGCATTGTTGACAATCTTTTAACGACAATAGACCTTCCTGCCTCAACCGTGAAGAATTTATATAAGGTTATCGGTAGATTCTGCAGTGCAGCTGTTGATATTCCTATTGCTCATCTCAAAGGGGTAGCTGCAGAAAAACGGGCAGTAACAGAAGCACGTGTTAAGCTAATTAGAGAAGATGCCGATCAAATTGCAAAACGAATGAATGTGCCTCAAGAATATGTTCGTAGAGCAGGAAATAAATATGCTGAAAAAATTATTGGTGAGCAGATTAACCTTGATAATATCTCCGCTTTTGCTTTACATGAACTACAGAAATCCGAAACAGAAAAGTCAATTGACCAAGATGCGAATGATTCTAATAAAGACAACCCTGATGTTACAACGGATCAAAACACAGATAACAGTGAAGAAAAAATAATTGACGACGATTGGCTAAATAGATTTGAAACTGAAGCACGACAAAAAAGTTCAGAAGAAATGCAGCGTCGTTTCGCACGTGTCTTAGCAGGAGAAATTCAGAAACCAGGATCTTTTTCACCAAAGGCTGTAAAAACTCTCGGTGAATTGGATCAAAATATCGCCGCTTTGTTCAAAAAACTATGCTCGGCATGTGTGGTCCTTGGTATTTCAAACAATGAACATATTATTGATATAAGAGTTCCTGCTTTGGGAGGTAACCCTGGATCCAATGATCTTAAGAAATATGGCTTGAATTTTTCCCAACTCAATCTCTTAAATGAGTACGATCTGATTATTTCGAGTTACAACTCTCATAGTGATTACAACTTGTGTATAGTAAATGAAAGCAACCAAATCCTTTTTTCTTTCCAACACCAAGATAAACACTGGGTCTTAGCACCTTTGCCGGACTGGAATCAGAACTCAAAGGAATTTAGGATATCGGGGGTTTCACTTTCCCATGTTGGACGTGAATTGTTCCAAATAGTTGATCAAGATCCAATGCCAGAATACACTGAAGATCTCAAAAAATTTTTCACAAGTCAGAAACTACAGATGGTTGAGGTCCCGAGTCCCATTCCAAAGGTGACAAAGGTATAATGTAATGACAACAGAAAGAATATGCTATTAGATGTCACAAAACCGAAAGCATCTCGAATTGCACTCACTGAAAGCGATACCCCAGATGCCTTTCAACAACTGCTTCAAGATTACTGGACATGGCACTATAACGATTCACTACACGATGCGACCAAACTGCTTTTAAGCACAGACTTAGGATGGGAACGAGTTCCACAACTCACGACACCTCCCGTTGGAGAAGTAATTTCACCTTTGGGACATGCACTCGCTCATGCTGAAAAGAAAGTCCGCGAGGCTGCCCTTCAAGTATTGGACGCAACCGTGTGTGTCCCTGCAGGAACAGCACTTATCGGGGAAGAATGTGAACCGCTCAAAATTGACGAATTTGAAATAGGTATTTATCCCGTTACCAATGCACAATACCTTCGATTCTTACAAGACACGGGACATGAACCGCCAAAGGATTGGACTGACAGTCCCCAGCTCAACTATGAAATTTACGCATTAAAGGGTGACCATCCTATCGTTTGGGTCAGTTGTGAAGATGCTGAAGTTTACGCTAATTACGTTGGGGGAAGATTGCCGACATTCGCAGAATGGCAGTACGCAGCGCGCGGCACCGATGATAGACTTTTTCCGTGGGGATACGAAATTGATAAACCACGCTGCAACACTACTGAACTCGGTGCTGAAGGCACAACGCCAGTCGGCGCATTCAAAGATGGTATTAGCCCGTTCGGGTGTTATGACATGATAGGTAATATCTGGGAATGGACCAGCACTCCTTATGACGATGAAGAGACCTTCCGTGTTGCTTGTGGCGGCGCTTGGTATTACAACCACGATTATAGCACCTGTACCAGTTTCGATTTTTTCAGTACAAACTATGCTGAATTTGTAATAGGGTTTCGCATTGCTCGTTGATGCCGCATTAACATCGTTATTATTTTGACGACTTGTGCCAATTACGCAAAATATTTTTTTGTTTTTCACAACTGTTCATATTCTGTAGGAGCGATCTCCGAATCGCGACATGGTTGTCGTCGGGAATCGGAGTTCCCTCCTACCTTTGAAGTCATCAGGTATCATAATGTTGTGGAATTCAAACCCAAACGAGACGAACATGTGAAATGTAAACACCAAATGTTAACTAACACAACGCGTTAATTTGACACTTTTTTAGTACATAGGTGTTACAGTAATTGAGTTTCAGGAAACGAAGAAATGGAGTTAACGGATGAAAGACAATAAAACCGATGACGAACAGGTCTCAATTAAAAAAGATGAGTCCGCTAACTCCCCGCTAAAACGTGATGAGTCGGTTATTTCATCAGAAAAATTACAGAATCGGGTTATTCAGCGTGGACGCTTAGATATCCATCTTCATCAAGCAGCAGCCAAACATTTAAAACAGGGCGCTGACGCCTTAAACGCTCGCAACTATGAAAAAGCAATTGAAGAATTCCTTCAGGTAATACAACATAATCGTGAATCCGCTGAAGCACATTTCCATCTCGGTTTAGCTTATTTTATGTTGGAAAACTATGAAAAAGCGATTGATGCTTACAAAATGGCAATCGCGTGCGAACCGAGTGAAGTGACTGTATATATCAATCTTGCATCCACCTATCGTATGCTAAAACGTTATGACGAGGCAATTGACGTTTACGAAAGTGCTATCCGGTCTATTCCGAACCACCCAGAATTACATTCGGAACTCGGGGCAGTATATTCTCTCCGAGGCAAACGGCAAGAAGCCATTGCTGCTTTTAAAACTGCGATGCGCCTCAAATTAAATGTAGCAAAAGAGTACCGCCCAACAAAAACAAAAGACAACGAAGAGGAATAAACAGAACCGTTACTTACCTGAATAGATAGGAGAACATCATGATAGTTTCAGACGAAGAATTGATGCTGGAATGCAGTAAAGGAGATATGAGTGCATTTGAGTTGCTTGTCAGAAGGTATCAGGATGCGCTTGTGAACTATATCTATTATACCATCAACGATTATCATCGTGCCGAAGATCTCGCGCAGGAGACGTTTCTCCGTGTTTTCAAGAACGCGAGTCGTTATGAGCCGAAAGCTTCCTTTAAAAGCTGGCTTTATACGATTGCCACCAATTTGTCAAAAAACGAAATCCGAAATCGAGCGCGTCGAAATACCTACTTTCTGGAAGATATGGTTGAAGAAAACGTGGATGTGTACCACTCTGAATTTATGATAGATACCCGTTATCAACCGGATATCCTTTATGAAAAGAAAGAACGTCAACAACTCATCAAGAAAACACTAAAGCAGCTACCTGAAAACCAGCGTTTAGCATTAACACTGGTAACATATCAGGAGCTTAGTTATGAAGAAATTTCTGATATTCTAAATTGTTCAACAGGAGCAGTAAAATCTTTAATTCACCGCGCACGTCAAAACATGAAAAAACTACTTATCAAGGCTGGAATAGGAGGTGGAGTCAATGCCAAAATATAAAATAAACGAATGTAAAAACGTTCAAACACAACTTTCCGCCTATTTTGACCATGAAATGCCCACGTGGAAACGACATCTTATTCGGTGGCATCTAAAGCAGTGTAAGGATTGCAGTGCCCGAGTCAAGGCGATAGAACAGACGCATAAACTTCTTCACCTTGCAGAACCGGTTGAGGCTTCCGATACTTTTCTGTCAACTGTAATGTCCTGTGCAACTACGTTGAAAACGACCCAAAAGACACAGCAGTCGATCTTCAATCGCTTCGGTTCGTTTGTTGAAGGGTTGCAAATGCGGATGCGAGGCAACATTCGCGCCTATAACCTTGTTTATATGTTTGGGTTAATATTTGCTGTATTTACAATGATAGGTGTAACGCTCTATTCACCTCGTATTGATAGGCTTAATCCGTTCACCCAATTCAGTTCTAAATCATCAGCGGTTCAACAAGAAAGGCTTATCTCGTTCGAAGTAATTCCGCAGCAGGAACCCAAACGTTCCCTTAAAATTCGTTGATGAGGTTCAACAATGAAGAATATAAACCGTCACACCGTGAGGTCTATAACGCGTAATGCGCTGCTTATTTCAACGATATTCCATGTGTTCTTTCTGGTCACGTTGTTTTATTTTTCTGTTCGCAACCAACCTATTTTACCTTATCAAGACAAAATTGCTGTAACACTTGCAACAGTACCAAAACCGCTGCCAGCAAAGATTCCCAAAAAAGCACCAATACTTCAACACACAAAAACCGTGTATAAAACAGCAAAACCACTTGAAGAAGTTGAAGCGATTAAACCACACATTGCGTTTCAGCCTCGTCTTACGCCTCCGTCGCCCATTGTTTCAGAACAACCGCGGCTCAAAGAGACAAATACAGCACCTGACGTAAAAGTGAATATCAGCACTGCGCTCAACGAACTCCGCCAAGTTGAAGATGGGCTATCTAAGACAGAAGCAGCAGAACCAACAATAGGAAGTTCTTTCGGTTCAAAACGCTCCGGTATGCTGGGTGTACAACGCACACCTACCCGTACTACACTTGATTTTGCTGAAACCGTAGATGACGATGACGATATTCCAACTATAGCAGATATCCAAGAAAACAAACCTTCTTTACCTTACATTCCATTTGGTTCTGTTATCAAAAGTCTTGCACGTGAGATCGTGGAAACAAGTAATGGCGGGCCAATTGATGTTGTTTTTGTCATTGATGCCAGCGGTAGTATGGGTGATAATATAAAAGCGGTTGCTGAACACCTGGCAGAAATGGTTGATGTCTACAAATCTTCAGATATTGATTACGCACTCGGTTTAACCCATTTCTCTGCACGAACAAAAAGAAATTCACGGAAACAAGAAAACTTTATTGAAGTTTTTCAATTAACTCAAAAATTATCTGAATACAAACAGAATCTATACGCGATTGTTCCTCGCGGGGACGAAAAAGCGTTGGACGCTATCGCGAAAACAGTCGATGAAATGCAATTCCGTCCCACATCCAAAAAACATCTTATTCTTGTCACTGATGAACCGTTCACCAGTCTTGAAGGTTTAACAGTAGAAGACTCAATTGCCCTATGCCGCGAGTTTGGCATTTATGTTAATATCCTTGGTCTGCCAAACAAACAACACCACTTGCTTGCATCTGAAACGAATGGAAAATGGCACGCAATTCCTGAGGATCCGAAGAGGCAACACGTAGTTCAAAGCAATAGATACTTAACATTAAAGCAACAAGGTCAATTATTCAGAAAAACACATTGGCAAAAGGCGCAGAAGATCAAAAAAATATTTCTCCAAAATCATGGGAATACACCTGTGGATATCGTCCTGTTTATTGATGGAAGTAAGAGCATGGAAGATAAACTTCCACAATTTTTGCACCAACTGGATATTTGGGTTCGCGATTGGGATAACGCACTCATTGACTATCAGATAGGTGTCGTTAGGTTTCGGTCCCGCAATTCTGTTAACATCGTGAATGTTTTCAATCCACCGCAAACTCTTGAACAAGTTCACAAAATTGCTGCACTGCCCTGCCAAGAAGATGAAAACCTATTACACGCCGTTACTGATGGATTGCGCCGTATTAAACTCCGTCCAGAAGCTAAAACACATCTCATCCTCGTTACTGATGAACCTATAAACAAAAACTCACCCACATCAGGTGTCATCCAGTTTTTAGAGGAAAAACGTGTTGTTGTAAGTGTTATTGGAACTTTCGATGATTTTCAAGAAGAAGTAACAGCCAAAACTGGAGGCGTGTGGGTGCCGATTCCAGAAGGACACGTAAAAAATAACACAAACTGGTAAGGTTTTACCAAATTCACGACTTGTGCAAGTTACGAGAAAGTTTTGTTGTTTTCACAATTGTTCATATTCTGTAGGAGCGATCTCCGAATCGCGACCCGTTGTAGTCGGGAATCGGAGTTCCCTCCTACCTTTGAGGATCGGCAGGTATCGGAAAAGTTGCGGAATTCAGACTCGAACAAGACGAATATGTGAAATATAAACATACTAAATGTTAACTGGCACAACGCGTCAAATTCGTTGATGAGGTAAAAATAATGAAAAATATGAGCCGCCGCACCGTAAAAGCTATAACGCGTAATGCGTTGCTCATTTCAATGATACTCCATGTATTCTTTCTGGTTACGCTGTTTTATTTTTCTGTCCGTAACCAGTCTCTCTTATCTATTCAAGATAAGTTTGACGCAACAATTGAAACAGTACCGAAACCACTACTCTCAAAAAAGTCGATGAAACTGCCAAAACCTCAGTGGGAAACAACGGTGCATGAGCCAGCGAAAATGTCAGTTACAAAAATTGAATCAATCGCTACCAAAATAATATTGGAACCGCATATTACACCTACATCCCCCGTTGTTGCAGAACAGTTACAACTGAACCAGACAGATCCTACGCAAAACGCAAAAATGGATGTCAGCACCGCGTTCCGCCAACTCCGTGAAGTTGAAAAAGGGTTATCAAGTACAGAAACAGCAAAACCAACAGGAGGCACCACTTTCGGTTCAAAACGTTCAAGTGGTGCACAGAGTATTCAACGCACACCTACCCGTTCTACGCTTGATTTTGCTGAAACAATCGGTGGCAATGGCATAGCACAAATAGATGATATCTTTGAAAACAAACCTTCTTTACCGAATATTCCATTTAACAATGTTATGAGAGACCTCGCGAGCGAAATTCTTGCAACAAGTGATGGTGGACCGATTGATGTTGTTTTTCTCATTGATGCCAGCGGAAGTATGGGGGATAACATCAAGGCAGTCGCTAATCATGTAATTGAAATGGTTGATGTATACGAAGCCTCTAATGTTGACTATGCATTCGGATTAACAGAATTTTATGCACCCGGACGCAATGCCATCAAAGTTCTACAATTGACTAAAGATTTATCAGCATACAAAGAAAATATAAATGCGATTATCTCTCGCCAAGGCGAAAACGCATTGGATGCTATTGCCAAAACTATTAATGAAATGCGGTTCCGTGCTACATCTAAAAAACATCTTATCCTCGTCACCGATGAACCTTTCACAAGCATGGAGGGTAAGACAGTGAATGACACAATTGCGCTCTGTAACGAGTTTGGTATCTATGTCAACGTACTCGGGATTTCAAACAAGAATCACAAATTACTCGCGGCAAGAACTAAAGGCAGTTGGTACGCCATTCCTGGAAACTATTAACCAACCGATAGTACAACGATGTATAAGCAGAAGCGCTTAGAAAAGCACAATATATTATTGTGTCCAAGGCGCACATTTACCATGGTATACACAGTTTTAAGACAAGTTGGATTTTATAACTCAAGTTGCTACCTATTGAAATATATTTGCTTTGGCATAAAATACAGTGTTCAATCTTTCGCTCCAGCGGAGCGATATGTATGGAAATGTAAGGAAGACATATCTGAAAGTTTTGTGTAGACGGTGTTTCCATTTTATAGATGGCAACTTAGGTTATAATTACATCAAAAGAGATAAACAGTGAAAATTGCGGTACTCGTTTCAGGAAGCGGAACTAATCTGCAAACCCTGATTGAGCAGTTACATGAAGACGAAACCAGCGGTATTGAAATCGCAGTTGTAATTAGTGACCGGCAGAAAGCATACGCGTTAACACGAGCTGAGCGTGCAGGTATTCCAACACAAATTGTCCGAACCCAAGACTTTGAAAACCGTATCGCTTATGATGCAGAAATTTCAAGACAAATTGAAAACTATTCGGCTGAATTAATTGTACTTGCTGGTTTTATGAAGTTATTTCAACCCCCGTTCGTCCGTAAATACCGCAACCGAATTATTAACGTGCATCCAAGTCTGTTACCTGCGTTTCCAGGGGCAACCCCTGTTGCTGATAGTTTAGTTTACGGTGTTAAGGTAGCGGGCGTTACTGTGCATTTCGTTGACGAAGATGTAGATACAGGACCGATTATCGCGCAAACAGTTGTCCCTGTTTATGATACAGACGATGAAGATAGTTTACACAAACGGATTCAGATTGAAGAACATAAACTATATCCCAAAGTTATAAAGAGTTATGCACAAGGCAAACTGAAAGTTGAAGGTCGAAAGGTTATCAAGATAACCTCAGAAACCTAATGCTTTGTCAAGTGTTAATTGATGGGTCTTGAATGTAGTCGGGAATCGGAGTTCCCTCTTACAAGAAGATACATTTCGGTAGGAGCGATCTCCGAATCGCGACCTTTTTACTCTGATTTCTATCTGAAAATCTCGAAAAAATGTTAGCAATTTCAACAATGTGGAATGCTTTGAAGCAACCGGATGGAGCTGCACTGTTTGATGAGTTGAAAGACCTCGGCTTCAAAATTATCGCACTTAGCCGCCATCTTATGCTTGAACAGGTAGAGCAACTCAAACCAATGCTTCAGGACATCGGACAAATACCGCCTTGTGCTATCCAAAATTTCTGTCCAATTCTTCCTGAAACTCTACAATCCGAAGCAGAAACCGACAAAATCCTACTATCCAGCCTTGATAACGATGAACGTAAGGAAGCGATTCGAAGAACCATTCAAACAATGGAACTCGCCGTTGAAATGGAAATCACAACAGTGCTGCTCCGTCTCGGTGAGGTGGATACCTATGATCGGTCGTATCTAATGACTGACCTTTACGAGTATGGCGAGCGTGAGTTTGAAGCGTTCAGTAAAAAAGTGGCAGAAGCAACCGAATGGCGAAAGCGAAAAGAGACAAAACATCGTGATGCAGTGATGCGCAGCCTTGATGAACTAAATGAAAAGGCACTCAAAATGGAACTTCACATCGCGATTGAAAATCGTCCGCACTACTACCAAATTCCAAATTTTGATGAAGTAGGGTTGTTTTTTGATGAATTTTACGGCAGTCCGATGCGTTATTGGCACGATGTAGGACATGCAGCTTTGCAGGAAAAACTCGGACTTTGCTGGTCACATCAATGGCTTGAAGCATACAGTGAACACCTCATCGGTGTGACACTGCACGACCTACAAGAACTTGAACCTTATCATCCACCTGGTGCCGGCGACTTGGAGTGGGATAAATTGTTCACACAGATCCCATCAGATGTTGTGAAGGTAATGGAGATTCAGCACTCGGAAGTCGAAGCAGTTATACAAGCACGAAAATTATGTGAATCGTTTATGAAACCACAAGACGAAGAATAACTTTATATCTACCAAACTTATCCCATATAACTGAGGAATGTGCATAAATACTCATAACAAAATAGTATATTTTCACACCGGGTTTATTATCTAAATAAAGCGATCATCTTCATAACGCTATTCTTGCTTTATGTTGATTGTTATTATAACGACTTGTGCTAGTTACGTGATAGTCTTGTTGTTTTTCACAACTTTTCATATTCTGTAGGAGCGATCTCCGAATCGCGACCCGTTTGTCGTCGGGAATCCAAATCAACGGTATGAATGCCTTTTGGCATTCCCCGGAGTTCCCTCCTACCTTTGAGGTTGTCAGGTATCTGAAAAGTTACGGAATTCAAACCAACGAGGCGAATATATGAAATATAAACATACTAAATGTTAAATAGCACAACGCGTTATTATACCCATTTCTAATTGACAAATTGTCATAATATATTGTAGGTCGGGTAGAAGCGGTAGCGAAACCCGACCTACGAAATAATGTAATGTTATCATATAGAAATGGTATTATCAACAAAACAACAAGACGTTGAACTGCCGATTTGACATTATTGAGAATGGAGTTTGAAATGTCCAATGAACGTCCTAATATCGTGTTAATCACCACCGACCAACAACGCGGAGACTGTCTCGGTATTGACCCTGACGGTCCCGACTGCCTGCAGACACCGAACTTGGACTGGATTGGTCGTAGTGGCACACACTTCCGCCGCGGGTACGCTGAATGTCCGAGTTGTATTCCTGCCCGACGTGGTATAATGACCGGTACCGCACCCGCAGCCAACGGTGCAGTGGGATATAGAGGTGCAGAGTGGAATCCGCCGCATACACTGGCTGGTGAATTATCTGCAGCCGGTTATCAAACCGAGATGATTGGCAAACTACATCTAAGCCCGCCGCGTAAGCGATACGGTTTCGATCATCTCCAGTTGTCCGATGCCACGCATGGAACTGCGAACAACGACTACGTTGAATGGTTGCAGCAGTCCCACCGTCGCAACGATTATGATCCGGGTATGGCACACGGTGTCTCTGCTAACGGTTGGGTTGGACGACCACATCACTTGCCCGAAGAGCAGATGCACACCTTCTGGTGTGTCGACCGCGCTCTCAAATTCCTACGAAAACGTGATCCGTCTGTGCCATTTTTTCTCAATATCTCCTTTATAGACCCACATCCGCCATTGACACCACCGCTCCACTATTACCAACGCTACATCCAGCGAGAACTTCCGCCACCTGTGGTCGGCGATTGGCCGCCTGAATTTGACGGTGCTCAGAAAGGGTTGAATCCGAATGCTTGGGAGATTAGCCTTGATAGCCACGATATGCAGTGTGCCCGTGCTGCCTATTACGGGATGATCAATTTCATTGACGATCAGGTTGGTCGGCTGCTTCAAAATGTAGGTGGTCTGAATGACTGTCTCGTTATTTTCACATCTGACCACGGTGAAATGCTGGGTGACCACAATATGTTCCGTAAAACCTTTCCTTACGAAGCCTCTGCACGAGTGCCGTTTCTCATGCGCGCACCAGCGAAATGGCGTTATCCGAAAGAATCTGTCTGCAATAGCCCTGTCGGTCTGCAGGACATCATGCCCACGATTCTTGACGCAGCAAATATTGATATTCCCAACACATGCACCGGTAAAAGTCTACTCCCAATCATGCGCGGCGATACTGATCGGGTGCGAGACTGTCTACACGGTGAGCATTCCGGTTGCTACAATTACAAGCACGGTAACCACTATGTGACAGACGGACACCACAAGTACATCTGGTATTCCCAAACCGGCAAAGAACATCTCTTTAATCTACAAGATGATCCGCACGAAACGCGCGATTTAGCAAGTCAGAGCGATGCCGAAACTCGTTTAACACCCTGGCGAAATCGTCTGATTGAGTTTCTCCGTGACCGTCCGGTAGGCTTTACTGATGGCACAAACCTCATAACAGGGAAACCCCATAACGCTTTACTGCCGGATTATCAACCCGATGCCACCTATCCTTATTTGTAGAGTTTCTGCTTAGGGAAAAGCCTTAAATTCTGTTGCGTACTCGGTAATGGCGTGCTATCCTATTTTATATGGGTAAAAAAACACGAACTCCCTTTGGTGCAGTCCTCTTAATCTCCTGCTACGAACTCGGACACCGACCAATGGGACTGACGCGTCCACTCGGTGCACTTCAAGCTGCAGGATTTCTCCCTGATGCAATAGATATTGCTGTTGAACCGCTGGATGCTGAGAAAGTTAAACGTGCGCGGTTTATCGGTATCTCTGTACCGATGCATACTGCCCTACGGCTTGGTGTTTACCTTCTCCAACGGATTCGAGAACTCAATCCAGATACCTCAATATGCATGTATGGACTTTACGCGGAACTTAATGCGGACTACCTACTTTCACATGGAATTGACTTTTGCATCGGTGGTGAAACGTCAACGCGACTTGTTGAATTAGTGCAATCCCTTAAAGAAAAAAAAGAATTTGAGACACAAAAACCTCACTCTACGATTGTAAAAAACGGGAAATTGCCTGAATTAGAGAAGTATGCGCGGTTTGAGGATAATGGCGAGGCTCGAACCGTTGGGTATACGGAGACAACACACGGCTGTAAGCATCTTTGTACGCACTGTCCTATTCCACCTGTCTATAATGGCAAGTTTTTCGCTGTCCAGCGAGAAATTGTGTTAGATGAAATTCAGAAACAGGTAGCAGAGGGGGCAACCCATATAACGTTCGGTGATCCGGATTTCCTCAATGGACCGATGCACGGACTTCGGATCCTCCGCGCAACGCATGAGGCATTCCCTAATCTCACTTTTGACTTCACAACCAAAATTGAACATATTCTTAAAAACAGAAAACACTTCCCAGAATTTGCGAAACTGGGATGCCGATTTGTCATCTCCGCTGTGGAATCGCTGAGTGAGACAGTGCTAACGATTTTGGAAAAACATCATACCCGAGCGGATGTTGAAGCTGCAATTGAAATCGTTCATAGTGCTGGCATTGCACTACGTCCGACATGGGTGCCATTTACGCCGTGGACAATATTAGACGACTATCTTGAAATCCTTGAATTCGTTGGCACACATCGCCTCGTCTATCATGTTGATCCTGTGCAGTTTGCTGTTCGCTTGCTCATTCCGCCCGGTTCATATCTGCTTAACCGCCCCGAAACCAAAGTACTTAACCTCACACTTGATGAAACCGCATTTAGTTATATATGGACACATCCCGACGCACGTATGGATGAACTTCATAAAACAGTCAACACTCTTGTCCAAAATGACGCGCGAAATAGTGTTGATGCATTAGATACTTTTTATCGGATATGGGAACTTGCCGCTGATATGCGAGGACAAGCTATGCCGAAACAGAGAAGAGAGGTGCATCTCCCCGCACCTCGAATTACTGAGGCATGGTTCTGCTGAGCAGAGCCTACTGAGGGGCAGTTTGCTCCGATTAACGTTTAGTTTGTCAGTACAATGTTTCAAAAGTGAGAGAAATGGTTTAGCAACCACGTCTTCGCGCGCTTTTCATCAATCAGAGATAGTATTAGAAAATCCATAAACTAAAATTGCACATACTTTATTATATGAGACCTTATTTTTGATCAGGAGCAGAAATAGTTTCCCATTCTGGCCAAATTTCTATGGCAGATTCTGGCAAAATAGTTAGTCCGCCCTCTTGACTCACAAGTTCAATTCGTAGGTTGTTTTGACCTACTTCTCTCTCCAGCGGCAATAACCAATAAGCGTGATACAACTCCCCATCTACATAACCGCCAACACATATATCTTCCAGATGTTGATAGATAATGTCCGCATCTCCTTGCAGATGGTGTATTGCCTGTCCATTCTGTTCAATCTGAACGGTAAGCGAAGATGAGACCGAATTCAACCAATCCGCTCGGAGAAAAAGTATCGGTTGACCATCTGTATTTTCTAATTCAAAGGTTGCCTCAACAGCATTTTTCTCTCCTGCTGACAAAGGCATCGGAGATTTTACCAGCGGATGCTTGGCAAAAACTGGTTGTGCCTCTCCTTGATGTAAACAGGCAAACGGCGCTCCGTAGGCGTGCCATTCCAAAAACGTCATCAGGTGCGTCCCTGTCTCTCTATCAAGTCGCTGGATAGTTCCTGTCTGTTCAAGTTGCAGTAAAACGTCGCAAAGATTCGTTACATTCGCGTATTCGGTGCGTGCTACAGAAAGCAATTTTGCCACAGGCCATTCCGGGTGCACTTGATATGCATCCAGGAAATGCATCACTAACTGATTAGTATACCGAGCAGGAGTCATTCCTGCGACGGTAGCTGTACTACCAAGATAGGCACGACAGCCCTTGTTTAAAAATGCTCGTAACAACGCTGAACCCGGTGGCGTGGTAGCACATCCATCAACAATCGCAATCGGATGACGCGACAACGTTGGCATTCCTTTTGCTGTCACAAAATCCTCGCCGAATCTATTACTCAAATTTTTCGGAGTTCCATGTCCGAAGTGGATAATCAAATCTGATTGAGGTAAGTGTTCCGCTCCACCTCTTCCTAGTACCGCAACCCGATGCCCTTGTTGCGTCAACACATCAAGAAACCGTTGCGTTTCCAGATGGATGCGGGTATCCTCCGAACATAAAATCGACACCTCCGGTCCTCCGATTTGGGTAGTTTCGCTCAGTTGCTGCTTCATTGCTTCGGCATTCCCAAGTACCCGTGTCGTCGTAACTTCTGGGAGCCCGTCACCATCCAAATCCGTATAGAATGAATCTGTGTGAAGCCGCAATCTGTCTAAGCCAATTTCCCACATCGGAATAATATTTTCATCTCCTACCAATATAAGATAATTCAGTTCTCCTCCAGTTTGCGAGATGATTTCAGCTTTGATTTCCCTCGCCATTACTGTTAACTCAGGGTTGGGATATTCAGGAATTTTAATATGTTTTCCTGTCTTTTTTCGGTATATTTCATCAATATCAAGTATATCAGCATGATGTCTACGCGCGAACGCCACAATCGCTTTTTGGATATCCGATACATCCTCGGGGTAAGCATCTGCAAGTGTTGTCATGTTAACCAATATCAACGTTTTCATTTGAAATCTCCCTATTTTTTCTTTCTTTTTTGCATCATTAGTATACTGATATAATTGCTATTTTTCAAGTCTGAGTTGGATACTGTAAAATTTCTCTTAATCAAAAGGTGGAGATTTGATAAAATAGTTGGTAACTCTGAACTCCAACACAAGTTTTACAAGGAATAATAGAAATGGAACAACGTCCAAATATCTTGTGGTACTGTACAGACCAACAACGCTTTGATACTATCGGAGCGTTAGGAAATCCGCATATCCACACACCAAGACTCGACGAATTTGTCAGGCAATCTGTCTCATTTACTCACGCCTATTGCCAGTCTCCCATTTGCACACCTTCACGTGCAAGTTTTATGACGGGGATGTATCCCTCCGCGATAAGCGTCACTGGCAACGGAAATCCGGTTTTTCCGCAATATTATGAAGATCGGTTAGTTTCTCATGTTCTTGCCCAAGAAGGTTACGATTGCGGTTTAATTGGCAAACTCCATCTTGCAAGTGCATTCGACGCACAAGAACATCGCGTCAACGATGGCTACCGCTACTTCCAATATAGTCACGACCATGGAAAACCAAACGCATTCGGACACGAATACGCTGATTGGCTACGTGAACAAGGTGAGGACCTTGGTAAACTTTTGCAACAGCGGGTAGTCGTCCAAAAACCAAAGAAAAATACGGGACAATTTCCTGAACCGACACCTGATTGCGACAACATTCCACCTCATCTTCATCAAACTTACTGGTGCACCGAAAAAACGATTGAATTTATCCAGAAGAATCGCCGAAAAAACCAACCCTGGATGCTCAACATAAATCCCTTTGACCCGCATCCAGGGTTTGATGCCCCCTGGGAATACTACCAACGCTATGATACGGAAACGCTACCCGGTCCTTACTTTCAGGAAAGTGACATACCTTTTCAGGCAAAACTAACTGACGCGGGAATTGATTTTCAATCTAAGGCAAAACACCCTTCAGAATTTGACGATAAACAGATACAAGCATCCTATTACGCCATGATTGAACTGGTTGACCATGAATTTGGACGTATACTCGACTATCTCAACGCGGAGGGGCTTCGTGAAAACACTATCGTCATCTTCACTTCCGACCATGGGGAATCACTCGGAGACCACGGGTTATTGTACAAAGGGTGTCGTTTTTACGAGGGATTAGCAAGGGTACCACTTATTATCTCATTCCCAACACACTTCTTGGAAAACGTTCAAAGTGATGCACTTGTTGAACTACTTGATATTGTCCCCACACTATACGATATGTTAGGTATAGAAATACCTTACCACGTGCAAGGCAGGTCACTTGCGCCACTACTACGCGGTGACGCTCCTATCAACGAACACCGCGAAGCAGCGCGTTGTGAATTTTTCGGCGCACTCGCAACACCCGATCAAACACATGCCACAATGTATCGGAACAGGCGTTGGAAACTCGTTGTATACCACCAAAAAGGTATTTGCGAACTATACGACCTTGACAACGATCCCTGGGAACACAACGATCTCTCCGAACATGCGGATTATCAAGATATTAAGTGGGAACTCATGCAAAAGAGTTTTGACTCTGCTGTTTATGCACACCCGCAAATGATACCCAGGGTTGCTTCCCATTAGTGCGTTGTTTGTTCCCGATTTTAAGCCGCTTCTTAAAAATTGTGTGCTAAAGCGAGGTGGAAAATAGATGACCGTAAGAGCGCTTCTACTCGGTTTAGCACTCGTCATTGTACAAACAGCAATTACACCCTACAACGACTACTACCTCCAAGGAACAGATGTCGCCGGAAATCATTTCCCTTTAGGTGCTGTCTTTACATTGATCTTTCTCACGCTTGTCATCAACCCTATTTTAAAAAGGGTATTCCCTCGCGCAACGCTAAATCCAGCGGAGTTGATTGTAATATGGGTGATGATGGGGGTTAGTTCAGCGATTCCGTCGAAAGGAATGATGGGGTTTTTACTACCCTATTTGGCTGCACCGGTCTATTTTGCTACACCTGAAAACGAATGGGCAGAAACGCTTCACGCTCACTTTCCCGAATGGTTAATAGTGTGGGATAAGCACGCCGTTACCAATTTCTACGAAGGAGAGTCGTCTGTACCATGGGCACTTTGGATAAAACCGATCATAGTATGGTCAGTTTTTATTCTTCTGTTTTATTGTGTGACAATTTGTGTGTCAATCATCTTACGAAAACAGTGGGTTGAGCGAGAAAGGTTCATATTTCCACTTGTTACTGTTCCCGTAGAGATGGTTCAGCAAACCTCTATGCACAGCGGCGTGAGTAATCTTTTCAGAAACAGACTCGTATGGGTAGGATTTGGCATTGCGGCCGCATTCCATCTACTTAACGGACTGCACGAGTATTTCCCCGCGCTACCATCCATCCCGAATCGGTACGACCTTTACGCCCCATTTACGGAACGTCCATGGATCGTGATGCGGTGGTGGCCCCAATTCCGGTTCTTTCTCTATTTCTCTGTTATCGGCATAACTTATTTTCTCGCGATGGAGGTATCGTTTAGCTGCTGGTTTTTCTTTCTGTTCTTCAAACTCCAATACATCATTATCAACGCTTTTGCGATTCCTATCAGTCCTTGGATTTGTGCAAGGGGACAGACAATGGCTGCCTATGTAGTGATGGTTCTTGCGTTTCTAATCAACAGTCGCTTGCATATCATAGACCTTCTAAAGAAAACTTTCCTGCAATCTTCCACTACAACTATCAACGACTCGGATGAAGTGTTACCGTATAGATGGGCAGTTCTCGGAGGAATTTCCAGTTTTCTACTACTTGCCAGTCTCTGTTTCTACGCTGGGATGTCGTTTTGGGTTGCCTGCAGCATTATTGCGCTGTTCCTGATTACCTCTACCGCGCTGTCGTGGATGGTTGTCAACGGAGGGATGTTACTGATTCAAGCACCTATGTACCCCGTAGAATACTTTGAGATTGTTACAGGTTCAAGAATCATCAATGCAAGCAGCTTAGCACTTTTAGGGTTTCAACGGGTAATGATGCGCGACTGGGGTGGCATTTTGATGCCGAGCGTACTACACGGGTTCAAAGCAGCAGACCCACTCCGATTAAATCGAAAAAGCGTATTATATACAATGGCACTTGCGATTGTTGTTGCAATAGGTGTTTCTTATGCCGCTTCGCTACCTTTAATTTATGAAAAAGGCGGATTAAATATGCAAGGCGGTCCCTTCGTCGGAGCACCAAGATATTTTAATCACATGGTTTCACTCATTCAATATCCAAGAGATGCGAAATTAGGTGAAGCATACAGTATGATTTTAGGAGTCGGAATCACATCATTTCTACTCATCATGCAACGCCAATTTATGTGGTGGCAACTTCATCCGATTGGGTATGTGATGGGAGCAGTTTACTCATCCTATTTCCTCTGGTCATGTATATTTATCGGTTGGTTTTTGAAGTTCTTGGTGCTGAAATCAGGCGGCATCGGATACTATCGCAAGTTTCGTCCGTTGTTCATGGGATTGATTATAGGTGAATTCGGTATCGTCGGCGCGTGGATGGTGCTTGGGATGGTTACTGGTGTAAATTACCATGGCGCTTTACCGGGCTAATCCGATTGTTGCAAGCACCTCATCATACTCCTTGATGGTGTGCGATCTATTTTGCGCGTTTCAAATTTCACAATTCATGTCACAGTTTTGTTACAATTTCCGTTGTTTATTTTAAAAGTTTTTGTTATAATTGGACATTGTAGTATAGTCTATAATGTATTTGAAACACCTTTATACCCGTTATGATTTTCTGGCGAATGTAAACAATGATGAAATGTCTGATTACAAACGCCACGAATTCAATCTAAACCTGAATCGAAAAATGCGTTTTAAGTAGTAAAACGATCATCTTCATATTGGAGGAAATAAAGATGAAATTTGGAAATCACAGTGGATCTATGTTAATTTGGTTAAGCGTTATCATTTTCACATTGTCGGTCACCAGTATCACACATGCTGCCTTGGTTGACGAAGGCACAATTGAAGTTATCTATCTCTTTGACGAAGGGAGAGGTGAGGTAGCTGTGGATTCCTCCCCTAATGGGCGAGATGGAGCGATAATTGGTGCACAATACGCCGAGGGGGTCTTTGGCAAATGCTTACGATACGATGGACAAGATGACAATCTGGTCGTCACTGGTTATGCTGGTGTTGGCGGCACAGAACCCAGAACAACACTCTTCTGGTTTAAAGCCGATGGCACAAGAGACCATTCATGGGTGAAGTGGGGACCTAATGCTTCCGGCGAAAAATACTACATCCGTGCACATGTGACAGGTGAAAATTGCTTCTTGAGAATTGAAGTTAATGGCGGACAAAACTACGGGAACACCAACGTATGTGATGGCGAATGGCATCATTTAGCAGTGGTTTTTCCCGAAGGTGCGGATTCCGTGCAAGACCATGATCTTTATGTTGATGGTGAACTTCAAGAAAAAATTGGCAACGATAAAGAGATGAACACGAACGGTGACGCGCAGGAGGTAAATATAGGGGCCCGCCTGACAGGGCATACATTTATGTTGGGTTTTTTAGATGAACTCGCCATTTTCAGTACTGACTTGGATATGGATCAGATCAATGCCATCCGAGAAGATGGATTGCAAACGTCTGTCAGTGTTGATCCACAAGGCAAATTAGCCACAAGTTGGGCGAGAATTAAGAAGTATTAACATTTGTTGGTTATCAATTTTCATTCTATTATAGGCGCGGTTTCAAACAGTGCCTATAATAGGTGTTCCATATTTTCAGATTTCACTTTATATGGAAAATCATTGAAATAATTAGACACATCACATGTAGGAGCGATCTCCGAATCGCGACAAAACTTATGAATAGTCGGGAATCGGAGTTCCCTCCCGCCAAATACCAAAAGCGTATTTGGCGTTGATTCACAAATCAAAATGTCAAGTTAATTGTAAAATTCACCATATATCAAACCCAGAGTATTTAAGAAACTTCAGATGTATTGAAATTCCAAGAAGACATAGAAAAAGGAGAGTAGGTTTCCAGACCACTCTCTTTTTTCTTTTTATTAGCGCGATACCTCTCCACCCACTCCTCAGACACACTATCCGCTTGTTTCAATAAACGTCTTTCCCCAAACACAAGGTCTTCAGGATAAGAAATTTTTAGCCAATCCATAATCCTAAGTGCTGTTTCCTCATAATAAGGCACAAAATCCTCGTAAATTACCGTAAATGGAGTGATATTGAATTGGGTAAAGTACTCTTGCCAGGCTGCTTCATGTAAAATAATTTCTTGAATCAGATAGTCAATTGCCGAAAAGTTGTACTCCAGTTCTTTTTCCAGTTCAGGCGTAGGGTCACCAATTCTTTTCCACCAAGCCAATCCCTGAAGTCCTTTCCACAAAGATACCGCCTGACGCACCTTATCTCGACGCATAATCCAGATGTAATTCAGATTAGGAAAAAGTTCTGACAGCACAGCATACGGAGACAGATCACGATTTTTGAATTGCGGTGTTTGACGCACTTTACCGATAAACTTTTCAAAGTATCCCCACATAAGTTTTGTTCCAAAAACACCGTTTGGAGTTGTGCTTTTTTCTTTTATTTTATCAAGAAAATCAGCATAGTCCGTTGCTCCCCACTTTTCAGACCACTGTTTATCGTCCCAAAAATACTCTCCTGGAATTCCAGCGAGGCCTGTATTTTCCAAAGCCTCAAACAGCAGGTACCCTCCACAACGAGGTGTCGCACAAATTAAATATGAAACAGATGGTTTCACAGAAGATGGTCTCCTTTCTTATTCCCTATTGATTATCAGTTATTGACTTTTATTAACGTCTTGTGATAGTTTGTTGTTCTTCACAACTGTTCATATTCTGTAGGAGCGATCTCCGAATCGCGACACGGTGTCGGGAATCGGAGTTCCCTCCTACAAATCATGACCGTCATGTTATTTGGAAAAACTCGACAATTGAATGCCTCTGATGTCAGTGTCTTTTCACTTGTCTATTTTACGTGATTTTGCTAAAATTATTTCAAACTAATATGAGAATGCCTCTACATTCCACATTGATGTAAGCATTTTCCACGATGGAGAGAAAAATGAAATTTGGAAGTCAAAGTAGATTGGTGGTCTTATGGCTAAGTATCATTCTTACAGTATCAATTGCCAATGTAAGCCATGCTGCAGCTATTGAGAAAGATATACTGGAGGTTGCTTACCTGTTTGACGGGAATAGTGCCAACGTTGTCAAAGATATATCTGGAAATGATCGAGATGGTGCACTCACTGGGGCAAAACGTGTCAAAGGTGTGTTCGGAAACGCTTTAGAATACGATGGAAACGATGACAACGTCATTGTTACAGGTTACAACGGAATCGGCGGTACTGAACCACGAACGACTGTCTTCTGGTTTAAATCTACAACAGTCCGTGACCATTCCTGGGTCAAATGGGGTGTGAATTCTCCAAGCCAAAAATACTATATCCGCGCGCACGTCCGCGGAAATGAATGCAACTTACGGGTGGAAGTCAACAGCGGAAACAATTTTGGCACTGACAACGTCTGCGATGGTGAATGGCATCATTGTGCTGTCGTTTTCCCAGAAGGGTCGGATGCAGTGAAAGACCATGATCTCTATGTGGACGGTAAACTTCAGGAAAAAGAGGGTACCGAATTTGCGATGGACACCAACGTTGATACCCAAGCGGTCAATATGGGAGCAAGGTTGGCTAACCACACCTTTATGCTCGGTTCATTTGATGAAGTCGCTATCTTTAATGTGGCTTTGGATTTGAAGCAGATTAATGCCATCCGAAATACTGGGTTACAAACCGCACTTGGTATAGACCCGCAGGGCAAATTAACCACAAGTTGGGCAATAATTAAGGCGTATTAATCTATTTTCTTGTAGGAGCGACCTTCCGGTCGCGATGCTGATTAATCCCATAAGTCAAGTCCCAACAGTTTTCGTCCCAAAGGTGTCAATTCCGGCGATCCATAGTTTTTCGCTTCCCACCCGCGTGGGTCGCCGGGATAGGGGCCGTGCCCTAATGCTCTCCGCTCTCGCCACAGTGTAAGACGTTCTTGTCGTCGTTCTTCATTCATAGGATTAGGCGCACGATAATAGTTCATGTATTGTGCTAATCGCGGCTTATCGGACGTGTTGCGACCGTTGCCGTGCGGAAGTGCCACATGCCATATAAGCAGTGACCCTGCCTTCGCTGGTACTTGTATGAATTTTTCCCTATATATTTCCGGTGTAAGTTCTGGCACCCACGGGTTTTCTTCATCAATCAGTGACTTATGCGCGCCAGGCCAACACACAAAAGACCCTTGATTTTCGGCTGTGTCTCTGAGAAACAAAACACCTTGTGTGCTAAACCTAACCGGTAATTTGGAGGTATCCGCATCCCAGTGGTACATCCCAAGGTGATCCCATTCCGGAAAATCAGGATGTTTCGGGGGTTTCATGTTGACTCTATCAATGTGAACCCAAATTTGCTCTGTGCCATACACCTCACTATAAATCTGATGGATTGGCGGATGTTGATAGACGTTCCACATCGCTTGATGAAAATACATTTCTACCATGCCTGCCCCGGGTTTGTGTGGCGCGCGATACCAGTCATTTGAGTCTGAAGGATCCATCTCCAAAAACGCGAAAATCGCATCAACGACTGCTTCACAAAGTTCTATCGGAACAGCATTTTCAATGACCATATAGCCGTATTCATCAAAATGGTCGTGATGTGCTTTTGTTAATGATGCCATTGTTATACCTTCTTGTAGTTTTTGTCAAGGAGCACAAAAAGTGCTTCAATCGTTAACGGTTCTCCATTCTTATCGTGAATAGAGATCTCATTGTCCTCTATCGCTTTGCTTAGTTGCTTTTTAAGCTTACCATGTCTGCTTGCGATACCTGTTGCGATTCCTGTGCTGATACCTCCGCCAAAACCTATAGCGATGCCTGCACCTAAACCTACGCCGAAACCTTCCATAATAACTTCATTCCTTTCTTTTTCTATTTGTTGGCCTGAAAACTGAATGTCTCTGGCAGTTTGACTTTGCTAAGTTCTCACAAAGCTTTGATAACTACAATCGTTATATCATCGTTCTGTTGGTCGTCACCGGAAAAATCATGGACATCGTTAATAATTGCATCTATAACCGCTTCTGCGGTCATCGTTTTATCCAATTCTTTGATAAAGTGGATCAAACGGTCGGTTTCCATGTAAAGTCGGTCAGAATTGTCTCTTTGAGATGCTTCAGTAATGCCGTCGCTAAAAAGGATAATTGTATTTCCAGATTTTAGTTCAATTGCAGGCGTTTCTTGATATTCAGAAGATCGAAAAGCACCTAACGGCATTCCATCTATTGAGAGTTCTTCAATATCGTCTTCTCCACGCTTGATAATAGGATAAGGGATTCCAGCGTTGGCGTATTTAAGCGTCTTGTCATTTGGGTCAATAGTCAGTATCGCCATTGCACAATTGGTATATTGTTGAAATCGAGGATAAAGGTTCTGGTTTAATGCCCACAACATTTCAGATGGAGACATTTCCAACTTTGCGACAGAATGGAGTGCCCCAGAAGATAAAACTGCATTCATTGCTCCTTTCATGCCTTTACCGGTAACATCTGCCAATACAACGGCAAGCGCGCCGTTACCAAGAGGAACATAGTCAAAGAAATCCCCACTGACGGTGCGGGCAGAGGTACAGACACCTGCAATTTCAAATCCCGGGACTTCAGGTGCTGTTTGAGGGATTAGCCCCATCTGCATCTCTCGCGCATCGGCAAGTTCGGAAACCGCTTCCCGCTGATAGGCTAAAACTTGTTGCCGCTGGCGGTAATAGCGATACGCAAAAATACCACAAAACGTTAGTAACGCAGCAATCGCGCCTCCTAATAAGGACAGAATCCATCCACTTTGGGACCGCGGCAACACAACGTTCAAGGTTAGGCTGGCAGGGGTAGAGTAGTTTAGGTCCCGGTCAATGGCAATAACCTCAAAAGTATAAGTGCCGGGTTTGTCAAAGCTGATATTGAACATATCTGACCGAGTCGGTTCGCGCCAATCGGAATCAATCTCTTTAATACGCACCTGATACTGTCGTTTCCCTTTCACGGTTTTGAAGTCAATGCTGCTGTACTTGATAGTTACAAGCGTATCGGTGCTGTACTCGATAGTTACAAGCGTATCGGTCGTAATATCTTCAATTGTCATTGTCTCAGAAGAACCAGTTTGTGCAAATATTTTATGGCTCTGAACTGAAACGATACGCACACGCGGTGGAACCGGATTTGGATTATATTGGGTCACTCCTTCAAGCGTTCCAAACCAGAACCTATTGTCCGAATCTTGATAAATATCTAAAACCCGATTATTTGTGAGCCCATCTCGCGTATCTAAAGATGTCCATGCGGTTCCATCGTATCGAGAAACGCCGCCCTGCGTTCCAAACCAGAGAGAACCCTCTCGATCTTGGTAAATTGAGGACACATCATTTTGTGCGAGTCCATCAGTAGTTGTGAAGTTGACAAACTTTTCACCGTCATAACGAGAAACACCACCACGAATTGTTCCAAACCAGATATATCCATCTCGGTCTTGGTGAATCGCCCGTACAGAATTAGATGCGAGTCCATCATTAGTTGTAAAGTTGACAAACTCATTACCTTCATAACGATAGACACCACTCCCATCGGTTCCAAACCAGAGAAAACCGTCCCGGTCCTGATAAATTGAGAGCACACCGTTTTGCGCCAATTCCTCATGGGTCGCAAAGTTGACGAACTGATTACCGTCGTATCGATAGACTCCATCATTAGACGTTCCGAACCAAAAAAATCCATCTCGGTCTTGATAGAATGCCCAAATAAAGATTCCACGATTGGTCATGAAGTTAACAAGCTTATCGTCGAAGTTAACAAACTGGCCGTCTTCGTATTGAGAAGCACCACCGTCTGTCGCAAACCAGAGGGAACCTTCCCGGTCTTGAAAAATCGAACGTACTATATTATGGGCAAGTCCATCATCGGTTGTAAAATTGATAAACTTCTTCCCATCATATTGACTAATTCCGTTGTCTGTTCCAAACCATAAGAGTCCGTTTCGGTCTTGAAGAATGGTGGAAACAGTGTTGCTTGCTAGTCCATCAGCAGTCGTGAAGTTAATAAATCCGCTGTTATCGTATTGGCTGAGTCCCTCACTGAGACTTGAAATCCAAAAGAACCCTTCTCTGTCTTGAAAAATGGACCATACGGAGTTCGTTGCGAGTCCATCGTTGGTTGTGAAGTTGACGATATTTTTTCCATCGTATTGAGAGATCCCATTATCCCAAGTCCCGAACCAAAGGAATCCGTCTCGGTCTTGATGGATCGTCTCAACAAGGTCACTAACAAGTCCACTCCTGGTTGTGAGGTTCACAAACTGATTACCATCATATTGAGAAACACCACCATTTGTCCCGAACCAAAGAAGTCCATTTTGATCTTGATGGATCGACCATACGTAATTGTGGGCGAGTCCCTCATTGGTACTAAAGTTAACAAATTGCTCACCGTCGTAGCGAGAGAGTCCCTCGAGTGTTCCGAACCAGAGGAAACCCTCTCGATCTTGATAGATTGAATTTATAGAGTCAGTAATGAGTCCCTCATCGGTTGTGAAGTTGACGAACTCTTCGCCATCATATCGAGAAACCCCATTTTTCAGAGTTCCGAACCAGAGGAAACCCTCTCTGTCTTGAAAAATGGACCATACGTCATCAGCAGCGAGTCCCTCATCGGTTGTAAAGTTGACGAACTTTTCGCCATCGTATCGACTAATTCCGTTGTCTGTCCCGAACCAGAGGAAGCCCTCTCGGTCTTGATAGATTGACAATACAGTGTTGTGTGCGAGTCCCTCATCAGTTGTAAAGTTGACGAACTCTTCGCCATCATATCGAGAAACCCCACCGCCGCGGGTGCCAAACCAGAGGAATCCGTCTCTGTCTTGACAAATCGACCGTACGTTGTTATTTCCCAGCCCTTCTAAATAAGTATAGTGCTTCCATGTCCCATGTTTGAAAGGTGGAAAACGGAAATCAACATCCTCAAGCGTCCTTTGTGTGACAACAGAAACAATTTTGTTTGAATCTTCCCTCTGCTTCTTCAAAGTGTGACAACGCAATTGATACCGTCCAGCAGCCAAGTTGATGAATTGATATTGACCTCTATTATCCGAGAGGGTCGTTGCTCTGCTTTGGCTGGAACCGTTTTTTTCGAGTAATAATGCTTCAACAACAACACCGATATGTGGCGTATTATCAAACTTCAACAGGGTCCCAGAGATGCTAACAGCCTGCTGAAGCGTCAAGTTCATATTCACACGAGCACCTGCAGAAAGTTGGACTCCCGTTTCCCAAGTGCCTTTGTCTCTGTGGGTGGCTTGAATATCATAGTGTCCACTTGCTGGGTCGACTGAAAACTGGTAATTGCCTTTGGTGTCGGTTTCTGTTTTCGCAATTAGGGTACTACTTTGCCAGAGGTGTACGATGGCGTTAGATAAGGTGTTTCCCGTCTCATCGGTTATAACCCCTGCTATCACCGCACGTGTGGGTGGAAGAACACGCGCTGCAAGCTCCCACTTCTGGAGTCCGTTTGAAACTTTCACCAGACAGCGATTTTTGCCCGGACGAAATGAAACGGTGACCCTATCCTCATCTACGCGGATTGCTCTATTAACTGGGTGGGTGTGTACCCTTTGACCGTTAAGAAAAACCACAACGCCGTCATCACTGCCGACAAGGAGTTCGCCGTCACCACCCTGATCGCTTTCCAATAGACAAAACGCATAGCAAACTGCTTCTTCATATTTTCCAATTGCACGCTGCAGGTCGATAATGTTGCCTTCGGTACGGTATACCATCCATGTCAACGTTTTGCCTTCAGCAATGGACACTGTATCGCCGGGTTTGGGATTAGCGGAAGTCTCACCGTTAGTTGATGCGAGGAAATCGGTTTCTAAATCCTCTGGAAAGAAAGGGCCCAGCACCAACCATTCTTTGATGAACGTGCCATCAACAGGGTGAATTGGAATATTGTCTTGGGCGTGTGCAGTGGCAATAAAAAAGCAAAAGAAAACCAAAACACTACATCGCGCAAAAGGGAGTTTTCGCATCTGTTCTCTGAGTAAGCTTGTTGTGATTACTAATGATAGAATTAGGATTGGAAAACTAAAACTATAAGTCTCTGAAACATGCATCTACAATCATTAAAATAATAGCACATTTAACAAAGAGAATCAAATCAGAACGGGGTATGTGTTATCTGTAACCAAAACGCGTTGTATAGGATCAATCTCTGAATGATGATTTTTCCTATACAACGCGCAATATTGTCCTAACAGTTAATCCTGGGAATGATAATCTTCAGGATTAAGATAGACGGTTACCATACCGACGAAGTTCAGGAAATAGAAAACTGCATCGTTTTTAGGTTCAATGAGATCGTCTTCCGTACGCTTCACTAACGCTCCGTCTGCTAACATTTCCACGGTTTCTTCCATCTCACTTTCGGAAATACCACAGCCGTTTGCCAAATCCGTAACCGATTTCTTGCCCGCCACTAATTGTCTTAAAACAGCCACTACGGTAGGGTTTGTGAAGAATGTCGCAAGTTTCACGATTTCAGCATCCGGTGCGCTTGATAGGAAGTTATCAACGTTGGTCGTCCAGACTGAGCCGCGGCTTGATCTCTGACCAGGGGTAGCCTGATAAGCACCTGCGTAGCACCACGTGATCGGGTCTTTCACATGATGAGAGAGTTGGAGTAATGCATCAAGTGCTTGTTTTTTGTCTGAGTCAGTAGACGCATCCGAGTCAGCCGCAATGCGATATTCTATATCACTATCAGAAACATCCGTATATTCAGTAGAAGCATCGGAGTTAGCCGCAATGCCCTTAATTTGCTCTTGTAGATCGGTGATCTGGCGCTGCATTTCTTCCAATCTTGCGTCCACCTCGGATCCGTTTCTCACTTCATTTGTCATAATGGTTTCTCCTTTCAACTGGGGTTGGGAACGGTGTTCGCCTTCAGTTGTGGTTGTGATGTTTAAGACCTCTTGAATCATAAAATCGTACTTTTTCAACCGCTGTCGTGCGCGATGCAGCCGACTCTTAATCGTATTTTCTGATATCCCTAAATATGTCCCTATCTCAGCATATGTCATCTCTTCAAAATAGTGGAGTGTGATTATCTCTCGGTCACTCTCCTTCAACTTCATAAGCAGTTTGTTGACGAGGTTACGTTGTGCATACGCAGTCGATTTTGTATGTTCGGAGGCGACATACCGAGAATATGTATCTGTTTCGATTTTTGAGATATGGATCTCTTCCAACGATTCAGGTAGAAGTCGATTTTTTCGATACCAAGCGATACAAAGGTTTTTCACAATCGCATATAGCCACGTTGAAAACTTCTCAGGGTCTTTCAGCGTCTTCAACTTCTGATAAACTTCCATGAAGGTCTCTTGGGTAATGTCTTCAGCGATATGGTAATCACCTATTTCCCGCACCGCATACGCATGAACCTGCTTCTCGTATTTGCTAACCAAACTGGTAAAAGCAGCCTCATCGCCTGCAAGGATGCGCTGAATCAACGCAACAGTGTCGCTTTTCATCTGATATCTCCAAAACGGATAATTTTATCAAGGGAATTATAGGGTTTGCGCGTTTCTTGGATAGAACACTAATCGCTATATAGTGACGCGAATTAGTCGGAAATAGTTGCATATATTTAAATTGGGAGTAGATTTAGGAAGAGTATTTGTGGTAGGGTTGTTATAATGAAAGGATAGTAGATGGCGAGGCACAGAGACCTCGCCTACAAATGATTTATGAGATACGCTCTAATAACTCGTCTAAATGCTCTACGTGTTATTGAACTAATGCTTTGTCAACCTGTTATTGTAGGTCGCGATTCGGAGAGCGCTCCTACCGATGGACTGATTATGGTAGGAGGGAACTCCGATTCCCGACCCCTTCAAGCCCATCAATTAGCGATTGACTAAGCACTAAGTTTAGTTCTTTGGTTTGATATGTCCAAGATGTACGATTGTCATACTTACAAAATTTAGAAAAAAAGAAATTACATCGTTTTGAGGTTTAATGAGATTATCTTCTGTGCGTGCCACTAATGTAGCGTCCATTAATGTCTGCACAGCTTTCTCTATCGCATCTTCTGATATGTCGCTCTCTTTTGCTAAATCTGAAACAGATTTATTGCCCTCTACTAACTGCCTTAAAACAGCAACAATAGTCGGATTTGTGAAAAGATGTGCAAAATTTACGATATCAGCATCTGGCGCTTTGTTTAGAAAAATATCAATGCTGTCCGACCAATATGCAATGCGCGATTTACCTGCATTGGCAGCGGTCTTATATACACCAACATAACCCCATGCTACGTGATTTTCAGCATCATCCGGAAGCGTACTTAATGTTTTAAGTGCATCACCTCGTTGTGATCGGGGATAACGCAACATATCATCTTCAGAACGGCGAGTGTTTAGTTCCTCAACGATAGACTGCATCTGTTCACGGAGTTCACTAATCTCTACTCGAATTTCAGTAAGACTTTCTTGCATTTCTTCAGGATTTCCCTCAACTTTGGGGTCATCTTTCACTTCTTTTGCCATGATAATATCTCCTTTCAACTGGTGTTGGGAACATTGTTCCCTTTCAACTGTAATGTTTAACGCCTCTTGAATCATGAATTCATACTTCTTTAATCTTTGCCGCGCACGGCGGATCCGACTCTTGGCGGTATTTTCTGATATGCCTAAATACGTTCCTATCTCTGAAGAGGTCATTTCTTCAAAGTAGTGGAGTGTAATAACCTCTCGATCACTTTCTTTCAACTTCGCAAGCAATTTCTTGACGAGGTCACGTTGCGCTTCCACGGTAGTCTTTGCATGTTCTGCGGCGACATATTGAGAATACGCCTCTGTCTCTATTTCTGATATGTCGGTTTCTTCCAGCGATTCGGTCTTTATCCGATTTTTGCGAAACCATGCATTACAGAGATTATTCACAATCTTATAAAGCCATCTTGAAAACTGTGTCGAATCTTCCAAAGTTTCCAACTTCTGATACACTTGTAGGAAGGCCTCTTGCGTAATATCCTCAGCGATATGGTAGTCTCTCGTTTTTCGCCATGCGTGTGCGTGAACCTGTTTACGGTACTTTCCAATCAGACACGCAAAGGCATCCTCATTGCCTGCAAGGATACGTTGAATCAAGGCAGTATCTTCATTTTTCACCAAAAGCCTCCAGAAAGCATATCTTTACTCACTCATATATAATGATGCGAGTTAGGGTGAAAAAGGTGCATAATTCGGAATGGGGGTGTTACGAAATTTACTTGACACATTTTACACATCGCCATATAATTATCAACACAATTCAACAAACATAGCGGAGGACTCTGCCGATGGCAAAAACAGTTTGTATTGTCGGAACAATGGACACCAAGGGTATAGAATTTGGTTTCATCAAAGAACAAATAGAATCAAGCGGTGTTTCAACGTGCGTTGTAAATACAGGAATCTTGGGGGAACCGCAGTTGACACCCGATATTTCTGCTGATGAAGTTGCACAAGCTGGCGGTTCGTCGCTAAAGGCATTGCAGGATGAAGGCGACAGAGGTAATAGTGTCGCAGTGATGGCACAAGGTGCGGCAACACTTATCGCAGAGAAACATGCTGCTGGCGAAATTGATGGCATCATCTCACTCGGAGGTTCCGCTGGCACCACGATTGGGACGACAGCGATGCAAGCGTTACCTGTAGGCGTTCCGAAAATCATGGTCTCAACGCTGGCATCTGGCGACACAAGCCCCTATGTGCAATCCAAAGATATATCCATGATGTATTCTGTCGTTGATATTGCTGGCATCAACCGTTTGTCACGACAGATTCTTGCCAATGCTGCTGGCGCAATTGTCGGAATGGTGACCGCAAAAGCACCAGAGGCGACAGATGATAAACCCTTAATTGCTGCCACAATGTTCGGTGTAACGACCCCGTGTGTTACAAAAGCGCGTGAAATCCTTGAAGCCGCTGGCTACGAAGTCCTCGTTTTTCATGCAACAGGCACAGGTGGACGGGCTATGGAGGACCTTGTCAAAGGCGGATTCCTTGCTGGTGTGTTAGACGTAACGACAACAGAACTTGCCGATGAATTAGTAGGTGGAATTCTCAGCGCCGGCCCCGAACGGTTGGAAGCCGCAGGACAAGCAGGTTTGCCTCAAGTTATTGCCCCTGGTGCCTTGGATATGGTGAACTTCGGTCCTCCTGACACAGTACCAGAAAAGTTTAGTGAACGACATTTCTATCAGCACAATCCAACAGTCACACTGATGCGGACGACCTCCGAGGAAACTGCCGAGTTAGGCAAAATCATGGCACGCAAACTTAGCGAAGCGAAAGGACCTACAACTGTTCTCATTCCCACACAAGGTGTCTCTGCAATTGACAAAACAGAACAACCTTTTGACTCACCCGAAGCGCGAGATGCATGGCGAGAAAATCTAAAGGCACACATCGGTGACAATGTTACTGTCATTGAGATGGACACTCATATAAACGATGACGAGTTCGCCACCAAACTTGCAGAAACGTTGTTGGAAAGTTTGAAATAAGAGGTATAGATGTCAAAAACTTACAAAACACTCACAGAATCGGATGTAGACCATTTTGTTGAAAAGGGACATGTTATCCTGAAAGACTGCTTTTCACGAGAATTAGCAGCGGAATGGCGATCATTTGCTTTCAAACGTCTCGGTTATGCTCCTGACGACCCCACAACTTGGGAAAAACCGCGAATCCATCTACCCTCTATGAATCGCATGCCAATTCGAGAAATTGCGCCGAGGGCATGGGATGCTATCTGCGACCTGCTCGGTGGTGAAGATAGAATTGCCAATACAGAACCTTCTTGGGGTGATGGGTTTATCATCAACTTTAAATTAGGTGCGGAGGATGAATGGCAACCGCCTGAGTCTCACTTCAGCGGTTGGCATAAAGATGGCGATTTCTTTCGTCACTTTTTGGATAGTCCTGAGCAGGGATTGCTCACCATCGTTGTCTGGTCAGATATTTATCCGAAAAGCGGAGGCACGTTTGTCGCCTGCGATTCTGTTCGGCATGTAGCACAACATCTGCATGCACATCCAGAAGGTTTGCTACCGGGGCAAGGTTTTGGTCAGTTGTATGAAAAGTGCAAGGACTTTGTAGAAATTACTGGGAATGCGGGGGACGTTGTTCTCCTACATCCGTTCATCTTGCATTCAGCATCACAGAATCCTTCGGGACGCGCTCGTTTTATCACAAATCCGCCAGTTGCACTCAAAGAACCGATGAATTTCAATCGCGAAAATCCGGACGATTTCTCACCTATGGAGTTGGCTGTGCTAAGTGGATTAGGCAAAGACCGTTTAGATTTCAAACCGACAGGACCGCGGAAACGGTTGGTGCCGGAACGTGTCAAACGTCAAAAGAAGATGTTGGAAGAGCAGAAAAAACGACTTGAGCTGGAATAGACTGGATTTTTTAAGGGTTTACAATACGTTGTTGTTTAAGTTTTTCTATCTCATCCATGAGTGATTCAATTTGCTTCTGTTGTATACGATCTTTTCTGTCACGCCATGAGATGACGATTGGTGGGATAACTACTGCTACGGCAATTAGAGCCATTAGCCAGGTAATATGTTTGTCAAAGGTGTCGAGTTTGCCTCGTATCCATGCAACATCAATTTTTACCGACCCAATCTCAGTTTTTATAGAAGCGATCTCAGTTTTTATAGGATTGATTTCTTCCTTGATATCTTCTTTAATGATCACGCGAATCTGATTGAGTTCTTGAGGTGTCAACTCAGCAAGGGCGGGTAATGCAATTGCACACAAACAGACCGAGAAACAGAAAATGGATTTTAACATGGCTTTACTCCTAATGGTATAGTAAACCATATTTACACTTGTTTGTCAACAATATCTTTACACGGAGAATATGAAGTTATGACAAAAATTAGAGATTCTATGGCACAAGTATTAAAAAGGAGAGGATTTGACAAAGGTAGCGATGATGATCCTCTCAAACCCGCACTTACTGAAGAAGAACATCTGAAGGAGTTGTGTGTGGTTGCTGATTATTTATTTTCCACACTGGCTTATTATGGGGCTAAGTTTGACTTGAAACATGGTGCAGGGGCTTTGGAGACATCCAATGCGCCTGATACGACTTAAGAGCATTCATTAAGTCATCAAAGGTTGACAACAGTTCTTCTTCTGTTTTGAAATTTATTACCTTTTTACCGAGCTTTTCGTGTTGTATAATGAGTGCATAAGTGCTTTTTCTACCACCTGTGTGGCTTACTTGAGTTTCAATGGTTTGGCACATAGCTAAGTTAAGTGCTTTTCTTTGGTCATATTCGGTGTATTCTACATAGAACATAAGATTCACCATTAATATAGGTTTGAGGGGGCAGAACCCCCTCGTTGATTAGTTTCGGTTGCGCTAAAATTCATCTTCAAACAATGCTTTTAATAAGTTTGGATTTATCGCATCTGCCAAAGATTCGTTGGTTGTTACTCTACCTATTATAGTGTTGTTTTTAACAATCATTGGTGGTGAACTCGTAAAATCGCTAAAAGCACTGTATTGTCCGAATTCACTACCATACCGACCAAATTCATTCCAAATAGATGTAGTTCTGAATTCACTACCATACCGACCAAATTCATTGAAGATGGATTTAGTCTTAAATTGTGAAGATATTTCACCAAGATAGGTATGATTACCATCATCAGCTATGATATCAGCCTGCCAAAGATCAGTTTTAGCTTTGATTTTGAGTATAACCCAAAGTTCTTGCACAGATAACTTCAGGGCAGCCTGATATTTCAAAGGTATTGGTTTGTTTGGGACTTGTGCGTTGCTTTCATTCTGCAAAGGTTTTCCGTTGAAGCACACGACTAATATAAGTAATAGAAAGACTGCAGTCTTTCTCATTTTAACTCCTTAGTGAGGTGAATATAAGTGTTAGGGATCGCAAGAGACCCCTAACATGATTCGCAAACTATTTACAGCGTTTGCGAGGTTTGACAGTCTCTTTCACGGTTGTCGCTGGGCGACGTTTGTCCGTTCCTTTTTTAAGAAACCGTCCCGTTTTGGCATCGCGCACACGCGTACCAGCGGCTTTCTTAGGCATAATATACCTCACTTTGCTTGAGATAATTGGCGCATGGCGTAGTTCAAGTTACGTTATGCGCTGCTCAAGCATAAAATATGTCTTAAAATGCGTTTTACTATGGGATTGCATTGTTTAACCCAGCATTGTAACCGATCACATTCGGTTTGGTAGGGACTGCCTCAAGCGAGGCAGATGTGATTCCCTACCAACAATGCTGATAATAGTATACGATTAAATGATAAAATTTGTCAATAAAATTTTTGAAAAAATCTCAAGTCCAAAACTACTCATTGCGTATCTTTATCTTTTTTCGGCTTCTAACTGTGCCTTTTGCCATCCATAATCCACATTACCATCATAAAATTTATCGGGATGTTCAACTGCCCAAATCTGCTTGTGGATAATCCAATTTTTGGGGTCTAATGCCAGAGCCTTTCGCCATTCTGTCATCGCTTCAACCTTTTTCCCAACCTCTAATAAGGCAAGTCCAAGTTGAAAACGTGCATTCGCCTCAATAATCTTTGGGTTTTGCGATTTGTTGAACGGTTTTAAATTACGAAGGAGTGTCGCGTTGTAGGTGGGATCCAATAGCCACTTCTCAAGCATTGCAATTATCTCTTTTTTAGCAACGTTTATGTTGAAAGGCGATTTGACCAACCGTCCTGCCTCGTCAATCATAACACCGTAGGGAATCGCTTTGAGATTATAACGATTTCCCAATATATTCTGCGAATCGACGAGTGTGACAAATTCAGCGTTAGCCTTATCGTGCCACGGTTTCACTACGGACGCACCTTGCGCATCAATCGCAATGGAGACAAGATTTAGTTTATCGCTATATTTTGCGTAAAATTTCTGCCATCCTGGCAGTTGTCCACGGCATGCTCACCATGAACCCCAGATATAGAGGAGTGTTTTCTTTCCGCGAAAATCCTGCAAACGTCTTGACGTCCCGTCAAGGTCGGGTAGTGTAAATTTAGGGGCGAGTTGTTCCGGGTGGACAACCTCTAATTCAGTTTCTGATACTTTGTAGATTTCAAAGCCGAACGGTGCAGTTATGCTTTCAAGTTTAGCGTAAGCAACACCGTCAATGTTGAATGCACTCTCGCCAAATTGTAGTGGCACACACAATTCTGACTCTCCACTGCCGCAGAGAACCGCCATCTTCTCACCATCTGGGTACTCAACCTTTAATTCTAACTGTTTACAGAAAGACTCTAACGGCACTAACCATGCGCCATTCTTAAATATAGGTGCTGAGGTAAATGTGATGAGTTGATTATCAATTGAAATTTGAAGTTTTTTGACTGGTGACGCTTGCAATCCGATTGCAAAAGACAGCATTACACAAGTCGTAAGTATTAGTTTCATCATGGCGCACTTCTCTCCCGATGTTGAGCATCGTAAATTAAGAATTTGGTTATCTGTTCGGCTGTTTTGAGGGTGAGTCCGGATCCTGGCTTTTGTCGCATTTTATGCACATATTTTCGCCATTCTTCTGGTGTAAAGGTGGAATTAATTGGTCGCGCAACGGTATGGCATCGGCTACATTTCCGACTAAATAAGTCGTAAAGTGTTTGCATTTCCTGTGGATACTTGGAAACATCAATATAGTTAGGTCCTTTATCGGCAGGATATGTTTTAGCAGCAGTGCGCGGTGCACGCAAGGCGAAAATCATTCCGATGCCTACCAGCAGAATAACGCCTAATACTACAATCCAAACTATAGTCTGCTGCATGTTTTTGCTAACCTCAACTCTGCCTGAGACTATCAGATAACTTCTTTCACCTTCTGTACAATAGAATTTGCACTGATGCCGTGACGTTCCAATAACTCGTCCGGTTTACCAGATCGCGGTATTCCCGTAACAGCGAGTTTATGGACATGGATACCGTTAGTCGCAACAGCATCTAACACGGCATCGCCTAAACCACCTTCAGGATAGTGGTCTTCAACGGTGATTAAGGTGTTGTTTGTTTGAGCAGCAGCGGTCAATAATGTTTCTGTGTCAATCGGTTTGACACAATACAGATCAATGATGCGGATTGCAATGCCTTCTGAGGCGAGTATTTCATGTGCCTTCAAAGTCTCGTGCAGCGTAACACCTGCGGTAACGATTGTCACTTTATCTTCACTGCTTTTCCGAACAACTTTACATCCACCGATAGGGAAACTCTCATCGGCACTATAAAGAATGGAGGTTTTTGGGCGAGAAGTGCGTATATAAACAATCCCTTCGTGTGCAGCAGCCTCAGCGACAAGACGTTCGGCAGCGACAGCATCGCTTGGATATAATACAACCGCCTCTGGAATTGCGCGGAACATTGCGATGTCTTCTAAACCCATCTGTGAAGGACCGTCTTCACCGATTGAAACACCGCAGTGTGAACCGGCATATTTTATATTCGCTTGTGAAATCGCGGACATCCGAATTTGGTCATAAGCACGAGATAGGAATGCTGCAAATGTAGAAACAAATGGAATCTTTCCTCGTTTTGCCAGACCGATGCCTGCTCCTACCAAGTTCTGTTCCGCTATGAACATCTCAAAATATCGGTTCGGATGGAGTTCCATGAATTGTTCAGCATAGGTAGAGTTTTTGGTGTCTCCATCTAAAGCAACAACGTTAGGATTCGCCGCACCGAGTTTGGCAAGACCTGTACCGTAACCCCCGCGTGTTGCGACTTCTTCATCAGGCGCGTATTCTGGAGGTTCACATTCTGTACCAGTAGAACTCTGCACATCTATCGGGTTTGGGGATTCTATCTGTAACGGCATATCTGTTCGCAGTGGTCCAAGTTCAGCTAAAGCCTTATCAAGTTCTTCGCCTTTAGGAACGGCTTTCCCATGCCAATTATCTTCATTTTCGAGGAACGAAACGCCTTTCCCTTTAAATGTTTTCGCCACAATCATTGTCGGTTTATCAGTTGAAGATTTGGCTTTTTCCAACGCAGGCAAAATTTCATCAAAGTCATGCCCATCAATACCGATAGTTTGCCATCCGAATGCCTCAAAACGCTTGCAGTAGGTATCAATATCAAACGCGTACATAGTGCGTTGGCTCTGTCCAAGGGCATTTACATCTACAATTCCGATGAGGTTATTCAACTGATAATGTGATGCTAAAGCAGCAGCTTCCCAAACACCTCCCTCGGCAGTTTCACCATCACCGAGAAGCACATAGACACGATAATCCGATTTATCCAAGTATTTACCATTGAGCGCCATACCCAACCCGAGCGATAGACCTTGTCCAAGGGATCCTGTAGCAACTTCTGTCCATTCAAAACGAGGTGTAGGATGTCCCTCAAGAATGCTATCAATTTGCCGTAGTGTCATCAGGTCATCTATTGGAATGATGCCGGCCTCAGCGTATGCAGCATAAAGCAGTGGCGCTGCATGTCCCTTTGATAAAATAAACCGATCATTGTTCGGGTTTTGGGCGTCTGCACAATCATAGCGCATTGCATGAAAAAAGACGGCTGAAACAATATCTGCTGCTGAAAGACATGTTGTTGGATGTCCGGAACCTGCCTCCGATGTTGAGATGATAGAGTGAATTCGTAAGTTAGTCGCTTTCTGTTCAAGAAGATTTTTCAAGGTATCCACAAATTTTGCTTCTCCTTTCCTTTTAAGAGTGTTTCGCTTTCAAAATTTCCGCGCGCCGTTGCGCCGATATAGTAAGATAATGCTGTTGACAGGTTTTTACGAGGGACTCAAAAGTCTTAATCGCCTTTGGAATGTCTTGGGTTTTGACGTAAGCCTCTGCCTGCCAATACATTGATTTGGCAACGATTTCGTTTGCCGTGGACATTTTGCCCTTCGTTTGCTTTTTCTCGTTTTTAATAGCTTCGCTAAATTTTACTATTGCCTGTTCATAATTCTTTTCTTCATAATAAGCTTGAACAGCTTCAGCATAGGCGAAGTTATTTTCTTCCTGTGAATTAAAAGGGGCTATTTCTACACGCTGCTGTTCTAAAACTAACGAAGAAGATTCTTCATCCAGTTCATCTTCTTCATCATACACATCCTCCGATTCGTCTGGTTCATAAGCGACTGCATCAGCATTCTCCTCGTCGGTTTTATCATCAATGCCTAAAGGATCGAACGCATCCTCATCAGTGAAGTCGTCGTTACTACCTTGCTCAAAAGGCTCTACTTCTTCTTCTAAACCATCTATTTCGTCAAGTTTGAAATTCATTTACTTCTCCTTAGTTGTGATGTCTTTTAACACATAATTTAGTGTTGAACTATTTCAAGTGCCTTCGTTGCAGTGTAAAAGCAGTTGTTTTATGTGGCATAAATGGCTACACTGTGTCAATTTTCAAATAAAACATACATATTTATATCATATCAAATTTAAGCGGTTATGTCAAGAAAAACCCCAAGAATACTTCGGAAAAAGAGTTGACATCAGTAGTTTTTCTATCTATAATAAATACGAATATTGTTAAAACTATAAGGGAGTTCCCATCTATCCTTTAGAAAGAAATGGACATGAAACGAATAGGATTTATTTTCTTTATAATTGTAATCTTTGGTGTTCAACCGTTGTTTGGGCAGTTGCCAGATTCGCAAATTGAACCTTCTTCTCCAGTTACGCAAGAAGAAAAACCTGTGGAGAACGACGAACAAAATACGGAGATCGTTTCACCATCGACACAAGAGGCATCATCGGAAAGCGAGAAACAGGACACCGAAAATGCGTTGCCACCTACTCCTGAAGAAATCTCTGTAGATAGTGACAAACAAGATACAATGCCCGAAGAAGAAAAAGTAGAAATCGAAGAACCGACCGATGCGTCGGATCCAGTACCGCCGAAGTGGCAAGGGAGACAGCGGATTTTTAAGCTTGTTAATGATTATCAGTTAAAAGCAGATGACACCATAACTACGCTTGTTATGATTGCCGGTGACGCGACTATACAGGGAACAGTAACAGGAAATATTTTAGTAATCGGTGGAGATGTTGCACTCGCACCTGGTGCTCAGGTGCAAGGAATACTACGAGTAATTGGAGGGGAAATAACAGGGAACCTTGAATCGGCAAAGAATTCCAGCGTGAGTAACCATTGGAAAACCTTACCAGCTATAGCGGATGTGTTGATGCGTCCTCATGCCGTCTGGGACATCAGAAAACATAGAAATTTCCGGTTGACTACCTTAAAGTTTGCGCTTCTACTTTTGACATATTTGTTAATTACACTGGCATTTCCGAGACCGATAAATGCGGTAAGTTCGCTGTTGATCCGTAGACCTATTGAGTGTATTCTATTTGGAATCCTAATGTTTGTTGTTATTCCAGCAGTTTTTGTGGTATTAATACTTTCTATTATAGGGTATCCGTTCTTGTTGCTATGTATTTGCCTTTTGGTACCGCTGGCATTATGTGGAAAAGCGGCAATTTTTTTTACACTCGGGAGCACACTTCTCGCTGGACGTTTAAAACCACTTGCAGTGATTTTTGGTTTTATTCCCTATTTTATGGCAACTGAAATCCCACATGTGGACTGGATAGCCTTTCTTACTTTTAATTGTATCGGTATCAGTCTATGTATATTGGGAATTTTAAGTACAATGTCATCACAAAGTCAGGGTAAGAATATTCACTGGTCTGAAAGGATGCGCTAATAATGCATCTTGAATCTCCTCTTTTTCTCGGTCTGTTCCTCATATTGCCTTTGTTGATAATATATCTATGGTGGATACGGAAACAAGCAACCTTGTCTGCTATTCGCTTCGGTGAGCTTAAAGGGGTTCGACAAATTCCGAAAACGTCCGCTGTCAAACTACTACCGTTGCTCAAGATAATTAGGTTCATCGCAATAACACTTCTTATCTTTACCCTTGCGCGACCACAACTAACCGAAAGTCAACAGCAGCGTTTCGCTGAAGGTATTAATATTTTCTTGGTACTTGATGTCTCTGAAAGCATGCGCGCGGAGGATTTTAAGGACGCAAACCGGCTTCAAACTGCGAAATCGGTTATACGAGATTTTCTGAGGAACCGTGAAAGTGACCGGATCGGATTAGTCGTTTTTTCTGGGGAAAGTTTTACACTCTGTCCCCTTACACTTGATTACCCAGTGTTGATAGAATTGCTTGATAGCGTGGAAGTTGCTATGGGTGGACAGCTGCAGGATGGCACGGCAATCGGAGATGCGATTGCAACTACCACACATCGGTTACGAAATTCAGAGGCAAAAACCAAAATTGTTATTCTGCTGACAGATGGTGAAAACAATGCTGGTACAATTGACCCTGGGACAGCAGCATCGTTAGCAGAATCCTTTGGTATTCGGGTTTATACCATCGGCATGGGTAAAGAAGGTGGCACCCGTATACCTTATGAGGATACTACATTCGGAAAGCGATATAGAGAGGAATTAACCTATCTTGATGAGGACACACTCAAACTAATTGCTAACGCTACTGGTGCACGCTATTTTCGTGCTACGGACGTACAATCTTTAAAATACACTTATGCAGAGATTGACAAGCTCGAAAAGACAAAATTTAAGATTGTTAACTATACATATCACAGAGAATTGGCAGCGTATTTTCTAATACCTGCAGCCCTTCTGTTAGGACTTGAAATTTTATTGAGCAATACGGTTTTACGGAAAATTCCATAAAACCCTTACATTCCAATCATTTTGTAGGAGATTATAATGAAAAACATTATTGCATGTAACTTAGGTAGTTATCGGCAGTTTGGCGCGAATGCTTATGAGCATTTGGCTGAAATCGGTTTGACTAATGTTGAAATCGGAGCACCTTCGGTTGATGCGGTTGACGCAGTTCAATCGAATTTAAAAGCACATGGACTCACCGCTACAAGTTTAACCGGCAGTTGCGATGTGAAATCAGACACGGTTGTTGAGGATTTTCAAACGACATTAGACATCGCAAACGAGATGGGGGTGAAAGTTATTTTTGTCAGTGTTCATGCTGGTGAAGCAGACCGAAACGCTGTATACGATCGCCTCCGTACTATTGGTGAAAATGCTGCGCTACTGGGTGTTAAAGTCTGTTTAGAAACGCATCCAGATATGGCACACAACGGGGACATCGCGCTTGAAACAATGAAAGGTGTTTATCATCCGAACATCCGCATCAACTTTGATACCGGTAACGTCTATTACTATAACCATAATGTGGATGCTGTTACAGAGGTGAAAAAGATTGTTGAATATGTCGGTGCTGTTCATCTCAAGGATACAAACGGTGGTTATCGGACGTGGCATTTTCCAACCCTCGGAGAAGGTGTAGTTGATTACAAAACCGTGTTTCAAACATTGAACAATGCAGGTTTCTATGGCCCCTTCACAATGGAATTAGAAGGGATTGAGGGTGAAAATCTTGATGAAGCTGGTGTTAAGGCTCGCGTGGCTGATTCACTGCAGCATCTAAAAGATATTGAGGTCATCTGATGGATACGAATCTCTGTATTATTCGACTCGGTAAGGGTGAACGGGTTGGCAATACGCTCGGGGAAATTTTGGATACCCCGGATATGACAACGATCGGGTCTTTTGCTGTATCTAAAGAACATCCTACTGAGCTTCATTTCCACGATTTTGATGAGTACTGGTATTTCACCGAAGGCACGACAACGGTAACACTCCGCACCGCTGATGGGCAATCCAAATCCTATCGTATAGGACCAGGAGATTTAGTCGTCACCCCTAAAGGTGTTGAACATGGACATATTCCAGACGATGTCGTTAAAGGTGTGCAATGGGTGAGTGTGGTTCATCCCGATGCACGCCGTGGACATCTACACCGATGAGTGAATTGCGACAAAGAATTGGCAGGTTAGATGAGAATTAATTTTTTAATTCGGTAATCTTCTGTCGGCACGAGGCAGATGTGTCTATTGCTGGCGAGGTTTCCTAACCTCGCTAAATTACCGATTTTTAAATTTCATAAAATCTCACCCACCATTGTTAAGGAAACTATGTCAACACAAACAAATCTGTTACCAAAACAAAGATTAGGACGAACCGAATTGCAGGTTACATGCCTCAGTATGGGTGGTGCAGGTATCGGCAGAGGGGAAGTCACCGATGATGAAGCAATTGAAGCAGTACGCCGCGCCATTACATTGGGAATGAATTATCTTGATACTTCACCGTTATATGGCGAGAGTGAAAGACGGGTTGGACTCGCACTCTCTGATGGATGGCGTGAGAAAATTTTCCTTGCTACGAAAACAGGCACACATCCAAAATGGCGCGGTGATTATAGTGCTGCAGGCACACGGCGAAGCGTTGAAAATAGCCTTCGTCTGTTGGGAACTGATTACCTTGATGTCTGTTTAGTGCATGATCCCACAAGTATGGATCCAGTTATTGCCAAAGACGGCGCATTGGATGAACTACAACGAATGCGCGAAGAAGGATTGATTAAATTTATCGGTCTTGGTGTCCGAGAACACGAATTCCATAAAATTGCCATAGAAACTGGTATCGTAGATGTCGTCCTAACTCATTTGGATTATACGTTACTTAGCCAAACTGCAAATGAGTGGTTATTATCCTTTGCTTATGAACACGACATTGGCGTTATCAACGGCAGCCCTTTGGCAACGGCGTTACTGACTGGGATAGAACCGGATGTCAGAAACGAATCACCTGAAGCCAAAAAAGCACACCAACTGTGGCAGTGGGCTACAGACAACAATTTGAGTTTGCTGAACCTTGCTATTCAATTTTCTCTACGTCAACCGTTAATAGCAACAACCTTGACAGGTTCTAAGAATCCGATAGAAGTGGAACAGAATTTCGCTGCTGCTACAACACCTGTCTCCGATGATGTATGGGAACAACTACAGACGCTTTTGTAGGAGAAGATTTTATGAAATTTCAGGGAAGAGTTGCTCTGGTAACGGGAGGTAGTCGCGGCATCGGAAGTGCCACCGCTCTCAAACTTGCTGGTGAAGGGGCGACCGTTGCTGTCCACTATTCCCGATCCGTTGCTAAGGCGGAGGCGGTCTGCGAACAGATTGACGCATTGGGTCAGAAAGCAATTCCCGTACAAGCCGACATCTCGGACAGAGAAGCAGTAAACAGAATGGTTACGGAGGTAACAAAAGGACTCGGTACAATTGAATTGCTTGTGAATAACGCTGGAGATGTAGGTGATATGGCGTTTGACGAACTTACACCTGAACATTGGGATCGCATCGTAGCGATTAACCTGACCGGCCCCTTCAATGTGTTGTGGGCAGTCAAATCGGGCATGATCAAACAACAGTTTGGGCGCATCGTAAATGTATCGTCAATTGCAGCGTTGGCAGTGCGTCCGAATCAATTGCCTTACGCCGCCGCAAAAGCTGGTGTTATTTCCCTAACAAAATCGTGTTGTGGACCACTTGCACAGCACAATATTCGGATCAATTCCGTAGCACCTGGTGCAATTGCTACAGATATGCTCAGTGAAGTTTCCCCAGAAATGGTAGAGCAACTCCGTTCTACAACACCACTGGGTAGACTCGGTGAACCGGAGGAAATGGCAAATGTAATAGCGTTTCTCTTGAGCGAGGAATCAAGTTATATGACGGGGGCAACTGTAATTGCCAGTGGTGGACGGATTCTCATACCGTAAGGGCCAGTTCTGTTTCTCCTATTTCCAAATCGAAAGCAATGAACGTTTGCTTGCCCTCATAGAGAAACGTATCTCTCTGAAAATCGCGCCGAGAACGAACTTCACGCAAATCCCACCCATCAATCTGGATACTACGTATAGGGACATCAATAGCCAACGTAAAGTTTGCAGTTGGGAATTGGGTGGAAAGATTTATCTGCTGTTGTTTTTCAAGCACTGTAATTTCAGTAAATTCACGCGCCATACAGTAGTGTCCAATCTCCGAGGTTTTCATCCAGATCGTTTTCATGCTATCAGGATCGTAATTGTCCAACCGAGATTTGACTGTTTTCAGCACATCAAATCCAAGTTTTTCTCCATTGAAATAGAAACCAGGCCAATGTCCTACGAGGACACATGGTAATTCCTTTTCAAGAATCGGTGGTAACCGACCACCCTGCAAATCTTCTGTAATGAATCGATCAGCATCTCCCAAATCGTAGCCTGTCCACCCGCCAAACCAATCGCCTGCACACGCAACAATACTGGCAATAGCGATCCCTTTCTCCTTTTCAACGTGCCAGATAGGTACATCTGGTAGTTCGTCATGTTTAAGCCAAAGAAAATAGAAGGGGCGTGGATCGTTGTTGACTTCCTGTGATGCAGTTAATACTGCTTTCGCGTACGCAGCTTCTTGTCGTTTTCCGAATGCGCCAGGACTCGTCACGCCTTCACACGGAATGCCGACATTATTAAGCATTTCCATCGCCGTGATGATATAGTCTGTAAGTTTATCAACAGGTGGGTCCACCCACTCAACTTGCTCCCATTCTTCAGTTAGCGAGAACGCCTCTAAATCAACGACAGCAGTATGAGTTAACATTTCTGGCGTTAAATCGAAGTTTGGCCAAATAATTTCTCTATAAATCCGCAGCCACGACTGATATTCGTGTATCGAAAAATCGGGAAAACCTTCATCAACGCGCCCCCTGCCTGCTGGGTAAGGAATAAGACTAAATTTGCCTTTCACACCGTTCTCCCAGCACCATTCTGCCCACTCCCATGCAAAATCAGCAGGGATTGTTGGCGGCATCTTTTTGTGTTGCACCGCATCACCTTCCCAACGTTGAGGGAGGATATTCGGTTGATGTTTTGCTTTCCATGCATGCCTTTGCTGTATCCAATAGTAGGTGAGGTTAATCACCGGACATGCATCATCTACAATCAGAGATAAAGGTGTTCTGAGAAGCGGGTTGCAGACGGTGACGTTCATTATTTTCTACTAATTCTAAGCTCCAGTTTCATTGGTAATTTGCTCAACATAGTTTCTAATGTAGGGCACATCGTCCACCCATAGTCCTTGGATACCGTTTTTCAGTGCCCAAGATACATCCTTGAATGTTTGAATAAATCCAGCTTCAACAATAAATCCGTTTGCACGAAGTGCGTCTACTTGCCGTGGGATAGAACGTGTGAAAGAATTGTAAATTCCAAAATGATTGATTTTACTCCATCCGAAGATGACACGGTTTGCGTCAATTGCTTCAGCTGCTTTGATGAAATTTGCAAAAGGGTTAATAAAAATGGCGCTCGTCTGGAGCTTCGGTTCTAACTGTTTAACATCAATGAGCAATTGCTTCCGAATGTAAAAGGTGAGAATACTGACGAGGTGAATGACATCAAAGTGTTGGATTCGTTCTATAATGATAGGGAGGAGTTCTGGTGTATCTGATTTCGGTTCAACAAAACACGGCATTTGGTTTTCACGCGCAAATCTGAGCGCATCATCAAGATGTGCCACCGGTTCATCTGAATTTTGCGACTTTAACTGCCGTGCTTCTTTCCAGTTTAATTGGCTGAGGGGAGTTGAGCATCCGGTAGCTTCGCGAATATCATCTCGGTTAAAGTCCACGTGAATCAGCACAGGTTGCTTATCTTGAGTAAGGCAAACATCACATTCAAATCCATCAGCACCGTCTGAGAGTGCTTGTTTAAAGGATGCAAGTGTGTTTTCGGGAGCACGTCCCATGCCGCCACGATGTGCAAAGAATTGAATCTCCATAATTAGCTTTTCAAACGATTTCTGCTGGATGTTCTCCCAAACTTAATAATGCTTTACGCAAATTCACCCGTTGCGGAAGATTCATGTTCAATACCTCAACTGTTGCTCTGCCTGTTCGTGTTCGTCCTATAATAACGAGGAAATCTTCACTCCACATAAAGTGGCGAAACTATCAGGAGTCCGACAGTATTCGCAAAATCCTTTCGCTTAAGTCGTAATTCCCAATAACGTTGATGCTCTTTTTCGGGTAAACGTGTGTTTTTCTTGATAAATGCTAATACCTCATCATCCGAGGCATCAGGATCAACACTCTCACCTATCGGCACTTTTTGTTCTTGCTGCTATTCTGCCAATTTCTTAGTGAATTCATCCAATTCGACTGGTGATAACTGTTTAACGCTGTTCAGTAAATGTTCAACTCTTAGTTCGGTGGATGTATCAACGGTAGACATTATCGTTCCTCCGAGGATGTTAGTCGAAAAATGGCATTGTGATTACAAATCATTTCACCTGTGGGTTTGTATATCACAAGTTTAACAAAGATTGTTTGCGGGTTGCAAGCCTTTCAGCACAAGTGGAATAGGCACCCTATTCTTCCTTCTTCTTATGCCACATCCACTCAAAATTATCCTGCGGTTGAAATCCTAAAATCCGTTTTGTTTTTGCATTTGAGAATTGCTGATGCGGCAAGTCCGCGAAGATATTGAAAATCTCACACTTTGAAGGTAGTTCTTCCAGATCAATTTCCAGTCCTAATCGAAACGCCTCACCTGCATCTCGCCAACTGACAGAAAATGGATTGAGATCGGTGCCTTCTGCTTCATAGTCGAGTTCCCGAAAACTGAGAAACAGATAACAGAGGACATAGATGTCGTAGTGTTCGGTAAAGACCTTACAAATTTCTTGTCCAAGTCCTTTAGTTAACGGATAAAGTCCTGTGCTTGTCTTTGGAGGAACATCGGGGTTAATCTCGTAATCCCAACTTGTATAATCATCACCTTGGATAGTGAAATGCGGGCCGGTATTAATAACTCGGCGGATACCGTGTTCAAGTGCAGCGCGCATCATATTATAGCATCCACGCGTGCTAACATCAAATGCTAACTGGCGATCATGACGAAGCACCGAGCAGTTGATAATAGTGTCCATCCCTTCCGCTGCTTGAAGCACCTGATCTAACGACCCAACATCAATATGCATAGATTCATGTTTTGTGTCAATCTCGTTTATGTCTGTTACGCGTAAGGTGTAGTAGGGTTCCAATGCTTTGACAACGTGTGGTCCAAGATATCCATTACCACCTAAAATAAGAACTTTCATTGCTATATTTTCTCCTGTTTATGTTGCACACGGTATGTTCTTGCTATTGTGTTGGTGGCACAAATTGTGAGTCGAATTTCAGGTGTCCCTTCGCTTTATCAATAGCGAAGCGGGATCCGGAGAACTCTGATTGAACGTGAAAGATACCCCATTTTGACGGTGCATCAATTGCCCCTTGGAATGCTGCAACTGCATCGTCTATTTCAAGCCACATGGAGTTGAATTCTGCTTTAGCGGCTTCTTCAGCAGTGATAATTGCACCGAGTCGGAGGCATGTTATACCGATTTTCCCTTCCCGCGCGAATTCGCGGCACGTGAATTCGCCAAGGTGTTTTGAAAGCACAAAACTATCCGTACTGGGACGCGGTCTCCAATTTTCTTTAACAGTCCAATCTTCACCGTGCTGTTCAAACAAGCGGAGTGTGCTGGCATAGATGAAGTGTTTCACACCTTCTGCCGATGCAGCCATCAACAAATTATAGGTGCAACGCGTCTGATAATCAATCTCAAAGTTCTCAGGTTCGTCGGATTTTGCCCTAAGTTCGGGTGGAGTTTCTGCAATATGGACAATCGTATCCATGCCTTTCACTAATTCATTTGTTGATTCATCATGCCCTAACGCACTTTGCACAAATTCGCATCCATGTAAGTTGGTGGTATCAACAAGTTGAAGTTCAGTTAGTCGGATCGTATGTGTTTCAGATGCTGCGGTTGCTAATCTGCGTGCCAACTCGGAACCAGCTGAGGTAATCAAAACATTCATAAAATTTCTCTCTTAAATTTGGGTTGTTAAATTTACAAAACTTCTCGAATTTTTGTTGCAATGTTACTAATCTCTTCGATATTCCCTTCACTTGGTCGCCAGGGTAGCCGCAACGGATCCTCCTCCCATCGCGGAATAAGGTGCAGATGGAAATGGAAAACAGTCTGAAATGCTGCCGCTTCATTTGATTGGAACAGGTTAAGCCCATCCGGGTTTAACGCTTCCCGAATGGCTGTCGCGAGTGGTACTGCGACTTCCATTATTTTACTGGCTACTTCTGCAGGCATATCAAAAATATTCCGATAGTGTTGCTTCGGGATAATTAGAAGATGTCCCGGGTTTGCTGGAGCAATGTCCATAAAGGCGAAAACATGTTCATCTTCATACACTTTTGCAGAGGGGATTTTACCGTCAACAATCGCACAAAAGATACATTCCATTAATTTGTATCCTCGCAAGAATTTTGGATAATTTTAGCAAATTTAGGGTTGAATATCAACAACAAATATGAAGCAGATTCTATCATCAGACTTGATAATTGAATAGGGTTATGATAAAATGCCTACGATGGAAGACACTCAAAAACCTTACACCCTTATACATAAAGACAAAGAAACTGAAGCTCGCGTCGGCAAACTTCATACGAGCCACGGGGTTGTGAATACCCCGATTTTTATGCCTGTAGGCACCCGTGGCACCGTGAAGGCATGCACACCGCAAACCCTATCCGAACAGATTCAGGCAGAGATTATCCTTGCGAATACTTACCATCTCTACCTGCGTCCAGGGCATGAAATTGTCCAAGAAGTAGGCGGTTTGCATCATTTTATGGCGTGGGAAAAACCTATATTAACTGATAGTGGAGGGTTTCAGGTTTTTAGTCTCGGTCCGTTGCGAAAGATCACGGAAGAAGGTGTCACGTTCCGTTCTCCTATAGATGGCACGGAACGGTTTATTAGTCCTGAACGTTCCATTGAAATCCAAAATGCACTCGGCGCAGATATTATTATGGTGTTTGATGAATGCCCTGCCTTGCCTAACGAATATGAATATCTCAAGAATTCAATGAAGATGACATTGCGTTGGGCAGAACGCAGTAAAAAAGCGCATCAGAATCCGCATCAACTTCTATTCGGGATTGTGCAAGGAGGCATGGAACGTGACCTCCGCTGCGCAAGCGTGGAAGGGACGGTAGCACTTGATTTTCCGGGATATGCTATTGGTGGGTTGAGTGTCGGGGAAGAAAAGGATTTGATGTACGAGATGTTGGCTTATGTCGCGCCTCTCCTACCGGAAGATAAACCGCGCTATCTGATGGGTGTCGGTACGCCAGAAGATTTGGTATATGGTGCCCGCTGTGGTGTTGATATGTTCGATTGTGTAATGCCGACTCGGAATGCTCGGAACGGTTCACTCTTTACATCTGAAGGCATTGTCCGAATTAAAAACGCAAAATATACGCGTGATTTTAGTCCTTTAGACCCCGCGTGCAGTTGTTATACATGCCAGAATTTCACACGTGCCTACCTTCGGCATCTGCATGTTGAAAATGAGATTCTCGGTTCGCAGCTGCATACGTTACACAACTTACATTTTTATGTTAGTCTCATGCGCGGGATTCGGCGTGCTATCTGTGATGGTAGTTTTTCATCACTCACAACTGATGAACCGAATATTGGTGCGTTAGTACAGTTAGGCAATCTACAGATGTTGTAAATCTGCAATAGTTAAACAAGAATCGTTCAAAATTGGGGGAGATTCCAGAGAAAAATGGCACCATCACTGCTGCCGCTCGCAAGGGTTTTACCGTCCGAAGAAAATGTTAACGAGTAAACCCAATCGGTATGTCCTTTAAGAGTAGACAATTTGTTGCCTGTAGCAATATCCCATAGGTGAATTGTCCCATCTCTACTCCCACTTGCAAGCATTTTGCTATCAATAGAGAATGCCAGAATGCTGCAGTACTCTTCTTTTTGCCCTTTAAGAGAACTCAGTTGCTTGCCTGTAGCAATATCCCATAGGTGAATTGTCCCATCCTTGCTTCCACTTGCAAGCGTTTTACGATCCGCAGAAAATGCCAAGGCCTGGGTATTGTCCGAAGGAAGACTTAACATCTCTGTGCCAGTGCTCGCATCCCACAAGCGGATTGTTCCATCGTCACTTCCGCTTGCAAGTATATGACCATTAGGAGTGAATGCCAACGCGTTGATATTATCTGTATGTCCTTTGAGAATGAAATGCAACTTCCTGTCAGGAACTTCCCAAAAAAGTATGGAAAATCGATTATCCTCGGTACGTCGTTGTTCATTATCAACCATAACCCCTCTTAGTTCCGGCTTTCTGTTAGGATCATTTAAAACTGTGGCAAGCATATAACCATTCTGAGAAAACACAAGCGGTCCACCCATTGATGTGTTAGACGTATATGTATGCTCCTGTCCTGGAAGCATAGTATGCGATTCAACGGGAAAGTCAGAAAGTTTATTCCAGTTGCGTGCATCCCATATACTCAACGAACCGAGTACACTTTCCTTAGTAGAAGTTTCGCGGACTTGTTTCTTAAAACTGAACCCTCCTGAGCTAATCACTGTCCTGCCATCCGGTGAAAATGACAAAGCCGATATCCATGTATCAGAATCTATATGTTTTGAAGTTCGAATAAAGTTACGTGTGTCCCACAACACAATTGTCTTCCCCTGTCTACCTACTAAAGTGCTGCTATCAGGTGAGAATACTAACATACCATGTCCGCTCGTATGTCCTGTTGAAAAAGAAGACATTTCGTTACCAGTGTTAACATCCCAAGTTTTTATAATTCCATCTTGATTTGCCCCTGTGATAGTCTCATAATTTGGTGAAAATGCGAACACATGTATTGAGGTGTCTAATTTTTCTCCAAACGTGGCGCGAAATGTTTTCGTCGCAACATCCCAAAACTTTATTTCCCCAGTCCTTGCCTGACAAATCAAGGTCTTACTATCTTCAGAGAACGAAAGTATACTGTCAAGCCTCGGATTATTCAAAATCTTTACTGATTCTCCAGTTGTGGAATCCCATAAATGGAGCGGCCCATTAAGAGGCTGAGCAACAAGAAGATTTCCATCTGGTGAAAACATCAACCTATGGACAGGTTGATCACTAACTTCAACCGTTTTCAGATGCCGTCCAGTAGTTACATCATCCACCCGAATTTTACCATTATCGTACCCGAGTGCCCACATACCGTTGCCGCTCTTTATATCAAGGTATAAGTCTGCAGTAAAAGGGGAATTTCCAAAAAAGGATCTCAGACCTCCACCAAGTCCGCGTATAGATGCCGCTCGCAATTCTTTTTTTATTCCAGAGGTAGTATCCCATAAACAAGCTGTGCCATCATGATATACACAGAGGAGGGTTTTTCCATCCTCAGAGACTCTTAGTGCCTCTAACCGTCCATCAAATCCTTCGAAAGATTTCAAAAGTTTCCCGGAGGATATATCCCAAAGCAAGATTTTCTCACGTACTCCAGTTGTCAGGGTTTTACCGTCTGGTGAGAACGCTAAAATATCTGCTCTTGTTACATGATTAGTAAGTAGTGACAGTTCAGCACCGGTGCGGGCATCATAGACCCAAACACCAGTAGTACTTCCTACAGCAATTTGAGTTCCATCTGGTGAAAAGCTTATATCATTTATGCTACCTTTGCTAAGGCGTGCTTTGGCATCTTTAGGTAAACTCCACTGCGTGTAGTCACCTTTGTTCGATACTACCTGATTAGATTCCTGTTCTGTACCATCACCTTTACCCTCATCATCCGAATTTACCCCAAACTGATTTCGGATATCCGGTTTTACCTCAAGATTCAACACAACAGGTGCATTAATGAGTTCCACCGCCATTTCAGACTGAGCATCTAAACTATAAGGTTTCTGAAAACGCGCTAAATATTGACTGCCTATTCCGAGCATTAACACTATCAAGAGAGCAGTTGACGCTCCTATCACCCACGGCACTAAAGGTTTGCTCCCTGATGGTGCAGCGGGTTTGATATGTTCGACCTTTTGCATGATGTTCTCGGTAAGGTTTAGGGATAGTTGGAAGTTGCTAAGTGCCTCTCTAATCATCGGTTCCTCCTTTTTTAGTCGTTGCCGAGCACGATGAAGACGAATCTTTATAGCACTTGTAGATACACCCAAAAATCGACTGATCTCTTCAATCGTCATTTCACCAAGATAGTGAAGTGTCATCACCGTGCGTTCACTCTCTTTCAGTTTCGCAAGCAGCTTTTTCACCACCTCGCGTTGTGCCTCTGTCGTAGCCTTCGCATGTTCCTCTGCGACATATCGGGAATATGCTGTCTCATCTATTAAATCAATACCTGTGTCTTCCAAGGGCTCAGTTTCAATACGTTTCTTACGAAGCCATGAGAGACATTGGCGGTTCGCAATCACATAAAGCCATCCAGAAAACTGATTTGGGTCTTTCAGTGTAGAAAGTTTATGATAGACTTTCAAGAAGGTGTCCTGCGTAATTTCCTCGGCAATATGGAAATCGCCTATTTTTCGCCAAGCGAGTGCATGTACCTGCTTTTGATGTTTGTTCACTAAATCCACAAAAGCACTTTCATCACCTGCAAGGATACGATGTATAAGTTTAACATCTTCATTTTTCATCGGAAACCTCGAGAAAGTGGTAGATTGCTTAATGTCTTATCAATATATAATGACGCGGGTTGGGTGCGAAATGGTTACTTAATTCTGAAAAAACGGATACCGAGGCAATTATGGTGAACTTTGAAATTAAAGATACACATTTTTTGTAGGAGCGATCTCCGAATCGCGACATAACTCACTAATAGTCGGGAATCCAAATCAACGGTATGAATCCCTTTTGGCATTCCCCGGAGTTCCCTCCTACAACTCAAAATGTCCTGTTAATTCTGAAGTTCACTATATTTTGAATGGACAATAAAATGTGAGGAAAGCAGCCTACCCAACCAAATACTTAAAGACAGCAGAGAGGTTGTCATCGGGTGAGTAGAGTTGGGAGACGTTCAGTTCGTTTTCAATGAGGATTTGCGGAAGGCGAGCGTAAAAAGCATCTGGTTTTGCTGTTTCAATGATAACATCCCCCGTGTCATCGCCAAAGGTGACGCTGAGAATATCCTCAAACGGAAGACAAACTTGTGCTAAACGACGCGGTTCGTCAGCATTTAGGTAGACCTGATGTGGGTGTTCATCAATTAGTTCGCGGATGTCCGAGATAGTGCCTTCTGCAAGGATTCGTCCCTGATGGATAAGTAAGATCGTCTCTGTTACCGCCTCTATCTCATAGAGGATATGACTTGAGACAACCATGCTGATTCCCTGTTGTGCAAGTTCTAAAAGCAGATTCATGACATGTCGCCTACCGATTGGGTCAAGTCCGGTAAGCGGTTCGTCCAGAAAAAGGAGTTCCGGATCATGCACAAGTGCTTGTGCCAGCTTAATGCGCTGCCGCATCCCTTTACTGTAAGATGCAATTTGCTTGTCTTTTGCCGAAAGCATATCCACAGTTTCAAGCACTTTAAGGCACCGAGATTCTGCTTCTGTTGTTTCAAATCCACTCAACGTTGCGAAAAAAGAGATAAACTCAAAACCGGTCATAAATTGGTAGGCTAATTCAATATCTGGGCAGTAACCGACATGCTGCGTTAGCAGATAGTTGTTCCAGACAGGTTGATTTAGGACAGTGATGAATCCTTGGTTGGGTTTAAGTTGTCCTGTCATTAATTTGAGTAGAGTCGTTTTACCAGCACCATTAGGGCCAAGTAAACCGGTAATTCCAGGGTGAATAGTTAGTGTGACGTCATTCACGCCCATCACTTCACCGTACCATTTGGATAGGTTTTCTGTTTGAACAATTGTAGTATCATTCATAAAGTGAATCCCTATTTCCGCACTTACGATACTGTACTGCTTTTACAGATTTTCATGGTTTCTTCAAGGTTTTGGATACCTGCGGTGGTTCCGATAGCGGTTACGCAGGCAGCACCAGTTGCTGATGCCAGTTCAGTAGTTGTTTTAAGATCCCACTCTTTTACCGTTCCAGCGAGAAAACCTGCTACATAAGCATCGCCAGCACCGGTCGCGTCAACGACATTCACAGAATATGCTGGGACAAAAAACTCTTCTTCAGGAGTAGAAACATAACTACCGCGTTCACCCATTTTTATGCCAATAGTGTTGATACCGTAGTTCCTCAAAAATTTGGTGATTTCGCGCGGTTCGGATGTGCCTGTGAGGTGTTCTGCTTCGGTCAAACTTGGTAGGAAGATGTCAACAAACGGTAAGCACGGTTCCAACGTTTCCAGCCATTTTCCCGTTGCGTCCCATGCGGTGTCAAGTGAAGTCGTTATTCCTAATGTTTTTGCTTTTTGGAGAACATTCGCCATGGGTTGTCCATCAAATTTGGGCATGACGAGGGCACCTGCGATGTGTAGTATTTTGGCAGTTTGAATTACGTCCCAATTGAGATCGTCTTCGCTCAATTCACCATTCGCTCCGATATAGTGACAGAAACTTCGCTCGCCATCGGAAGCGATCGCTACGAATGTAAAGGAGGTATTCGCGTTTACGTCCCGTTGTATGCCTGCTGTGTCAACCCGATTTTCTGTAAGGGTTTGCAAGATTAAATCACCAAAATGGTCGGTGCCGATTTTACCCATAGCACCAACAGAAACATCGAGCCGTGAGAGCGCAATCGCTGTGTTGTTAGCACAACCACCGCCATGGATCTCCAATTGATCAAATAATTCCAGTTTGCCTTTTTCAGGAAAACGATCTATCGGTCTGCCAAGCACATCAACGACAAAAATTCCGAGTGATAGCACATCCATCTATTCACCTCTCACCGCCTACAATTTTAGCGTGAGGTTACATCCGTTTGTCTTTTTCGCCAAGATACATTATAACTAATGTTTCACCATTTGAGGTAATATTTTCGTCTGCAGACATGAACGGGATCGTTGTTGAAACTTGTTCCAACTGCGAAGTCCATCCAATTAATACTGTGCGATTTTGAGTTTTGTTAATCGTAAGTGCGTTTTCCGGTTTTAACAGATATTGTAATAGACCTTCTCGCTGTAAAATTTGTGCGAACGTTTTACGAGTATCTTCAAGTCCTTCGTGCGGAGGTAATTTATTTATTTTTTTACTTGATGCCTCTGATGACCGTAAATCACTACTGCCAAGTGTGATTTTTTCCAAATGAGTTGCCTCTTCGCCTGTAATTCTCCAGGCATTTTCAAGTGTTATTCGAGATTGTTGCGTATCCAACGGGAAAAATGTTTCTTTCACATAAGTACTAGGACTCCACGGTTCCAAAGAAACTTCTCGCAGTTGAAACGGTGAACCTTGAAAGAATTTTGATGGCTTATTGATACTTTCATTCTTCAAGGGGCGGATAAAAGTGTTTTGTCCCAACGCAATTGACGTTTTGCTGCGTGCAGTAGTCCTAAGCGAAATATAACTTTGTAAATGTGCAATTTTATGTTCAGGATAAACTGATAATATTGAAAACCGATCTGTCTCTATTTTTTTAGGTAAGATTGCTCGCGCCACACCAATTGCACTAACAGATACGAGAACAAAAATTAATCCTCCAAGCCAATATCTTAAATTTCTTTTTTTTGAAAATTGCCCACGTTTCCCACAATAGAGGAGAAATCCACCAAAACCGAGTAGATATATCGGTAATATGACCGCCAAAAATTTAATCAGTGGAATCTGTGTTGGCATTCTTGACAGAAACTGCTTATGGATCTTGTCTTCGTGTTGTCTAAATGGCGCATATTGTTCGGCAAATAGTCTTGGCGATTTTCCGTGTGTTTTGAGTAGCCAACGCCAAAAGGTTTCTCCTGCTTTCAGATCTGAAAATGGTGGCACATTGTAATCAAATGCAAAAGATATGATCTGTCCATTTCCAAAGTTCCGTTTCGCTATGTAAATCTGTTCATCTGTTCCGACCAAAGTGTGACATCTCGGTTTAGGTTCAAAGTAAATATTTTTAAATGCAGTGTTTGCTTTGTTTGAGACACCATGTTCAGATTCTACATTTTCTGTATTAAATCCGAATTGTTGTTTTAAAGCTGGAGACACTTTATTAATTGTATCTTCACGTATCAATGTAACTGGAAGATATTGCTCAATAAAACTACCTTTCAGGTAACGAAAAGCACTACCGCCTGATACAATAAGTGTTCCACCACGCTGTACCCACTGTAAAAGTGCTGTCTGTTGTTTTTTGGAAACGCGTCTTTCAGTGAGTAATACCTCGCGAATGACCATCAGATCAACTGCGCTATAACCTACCCATCGTGTTGGTAATGCGTTTGAATTCGGAAGGTATCTGATGTGTGTTTGTATGCCATCGTCATCCAATTGTTTTTTGTCAATGATTTTTTTTAGTTTGTCTCCGCTCGCTGCTAATACCAAGACAAAATAGTCTTTGTTTTCTATTGGTGTCGGTGGCGAGAGTTCTCGCGTAGCACTTGGTTCAGGATTGATAACCTCAATTTCTTTATCGTTACCTCTTGTCCGAACTACTTGAATGAAAAGTTTGATAGCATTTTTGGGACAGTAGATATAGAGTTCTTTATGTTTCAGATCTGTTTTACTCAGCTGCAGCGGGATCCCATAACGGTAAACAGATTTATCAGAGAAAAAGTCACGAACCTCAACGGCAAGCTCTCCATTAAATGTATTAGGTTCATTCTGACTCCGCACGGTAACACTCAAGGGTGCCCATTTCCCCGCCTTATATCCATTGTTGAATCCAAACGTCACATCTTCAATATCCACCGTACAGAAGGCTGAAGATGCCACAAAAAACGCTAAGAAAACTGTAACTTTCGTTTTCATTGCAACTCCAATTAACAAGATGGTTAAGTATAAGACGTAAAACTTCTATTTTAGATGAGTCGTACAGGATTTTTAGAAAGTCGTGTCTCTATTGCGCCATCAAATGCATGTGTGCTAAAAACTCCGTTTCCTAACATAATCATTGACGCCACACCATCTGATGCCTCAATCTGTGCAATTGTGTCTATCACCCGCTTATCGCCCAGCAACCCACTTTCCACTGAAAATTGCTTTGCAACGGCAAAACATGCGGTAAAGAGTTCAGGATTTGACGGAATATGTGTAAGTCTCTGCAGATCCGCTAACGCTATGTCCGCAGCACTATTGATACGTTTTGTCTGTTTCTTGTTTCTGAGTACTTCGCTCGTTTGAATTGGTCCAAAGTAGCGATAATAGATAGGTTGTTCTGGAATCGGCAACTTGTCGGCAACTAAAGGCGCGCCTTCCTTTAACTTAACGAGACATCCTCCATGGTATTGTGAGCAGACATCACCTAACCCTGTCCGATTTTCAACTTCAGCCACATGCGCGATCATTGCGAGTTCTTCATTTTCTTTATGTGTCTCTATTAACTCGTTCAATGCGTACGCTGTAGCAAGCGCAGCAGCACCACTCAAACCGAAGCCACAACCCAAAGGAAGCGGAGACGTTAGATTTACTTTTATACCTGCGATTTCTTTATCTTCAGTTAGCCGTTTTACAACAGCGCGGACAGTAGGAAAATTGATGTCCTCACCGTTAAACAGCACCTTTGTTTCATGATGTTCAGAAACAGTAACTTCTATTCCTTCTCTTATGGTGAAACCCATGCCGAGAGAATGCATACGCGCTGGATCGCCATGCGGAATAACTTTAAAGACACACGAAATATTGCCAGGTGCAAATGCCCTCGCCATATCACTCCTTTCTACAATTTGGTATTATACATTCTGAATGAATTAAAGCAGACTTACTACATATTTCGTCTATTTCTGCGGGGTTCGGAGTCCCTTTGACGGAAGGCATCCTCCCCATAATTTCCATCTCCAATCTTTGCCCTTTGTCCTCTGCCGGTAACTGCACATCTTGTGCCATCCAATCGTGGAATTACGTACCGCTCAAACCATGCGCCCATCTGTCGCCGCATATCACTTATCAATGCTCTCTGCGACTTATCATCTGCCAGGTTTTTTCGTTCTCCTGGGTCTTTCACTAAGTCGTACAATTCATGTGGGCCATAAGGATAACGGTGTACATATTTCCACTCTTGCGTGCGGATCATACGGACAGGACCGTACTCATCAAAAACAACGACCTCATCTTGGGCATCGTTAGTTTTTCTCGTCAGTGCGGGGACAAAACTTCTGCCGGGTGACATATCGTCATTCGGATCGGGTAAACCGAGATAGTCGAGAAGTGTCGGCATGAAATCGTATTGACTCACCATCGCTTCGCTGACCTGCCCCTCTGGAATCGTACTGGGTTGGCTCATAATAAAAGGCACCTTGACCGAGTTCTCGTACATATTTAGCGGGAACGTGCCGTTACCTTTATGCCAAAATCCGTGGTGTCCACATGAATATCCGTTATCGCTACTAAAAACAACAAGGGTGTTCTCGCGAATACCTAACGCAGTCAGTCGTTCTAAAATTCTACCAACGTTTAAATCAAGTGCTGTAATCGCAGCAAAATAACCTTTTAACGACTCGCGATTTCCCATGTGAGGCAGTGTTCCTCGTCCCGCCCACGGGTGCAATGCCTCCTGTGGACATGATTTGAAGGGGCAATTGTCGTAAGAAGCTACGATGTCTTTTGGATGTCCATTAAACGGCGTATGCGGTGCGTTGTAGTTAACACTAAGGTAGAACGGACCCTCTTTATTAGCAGAAATAAAATTTAACGCATCATCGGTAATTACGTCAGTGAGATAGCCAGGTTGCCGCTCCACTTTTCCATCTCTAATCATGTTGGCGTTGTTGTATTTGCTTCCACCTAAGGGCATAGCAAACCAATGACTAAAGCCGTGTTGTGGTGTTAGACTATCGCCGAGATGCCATTTTCCACTCAAACCTACTGTGTAGTTATTTTCAGCAAGCACATCGGTATAGCAGGTCAAACCCTCAAGGTAACGTTCAGTATTAGGTGGCATACTACCGTCACGACAAAAATCATGCACACCGTGTGCTGAAGGGATCCGTCCAGTCATCAAGCTTGCCCGTGCCGGTGAACATACTGGAGTTGTACAGAAAAAATTGGGAAAACGTGTTCCCTCTGAAGCAAGTTGATCAATAAAAGGTGTGCGAACCTCATCGTTGCCACAACAACCTGCAGCCCACGGCCCCTGATCATCTGTTAATATGAAAATGACATTGGGTTGATTTTGCATTTGGGTTTCTCCTGTTTTCTCATTACCGATTAAGATTGCTGGAGTAACGGCGGCGGCAACAGCACCAGTGCCTACATTCTTCAAAAAACTCCGGCGCGAGATATGCGTCCCTTGTCCTTTCTCTCTATTTGCCATGCCGTTCCTCCTTTATGTTACATAATCAACACTAATGCTTTGTGAACATATTATTCTAGGTCACGATTCGGAGATCGCTCCTACAGATAGACTGCTTATGGTAGGAGGGAACTCCGATTCCCGACCCTTACAAGCCCATCAATTAGCACTTGACTAAGCACTAAATGCGTTTGTAGTTATAGTGTATCCGATTCAGGTGAAAACGGCATTTAAATATTTCGCCGAGGCGGAGCGTATCTTGGATGGAATGAATCTTCACCATAATTCCCATCACCTAATTTAGCTGCTTGTCCACCGCCTGTGACCGAGCATCTTGCCCCATCTAATTCCGGCACGACATACCGTTCAAACCATGCTCCCATCTGTTGGCGCATGTCGCTGATGAGTGCGTTATGTTCCTTTTCATCTATCAGATTGTTACGTTCCCCCGGGTCTTTCACTAAGTCGTAGAGTTCATGCGGTCCATAAGCATAACGGTGGACATATTTCCACTCTTGTGTGCGTATCATACGAACAGGACCGTACTCATCAAAAACAACGACCTCATCTTGGGCATCGTTTGTTTCTCCCGTAAGTGCGGGAACAAAACTTCTACCGGGTGACATATCATCATTCGGATCGGGCAGACCGAGATAATCAAGAAGTGTCGGCATGAAATCGTATTGACTTACCATCGCCTCACTGACTTGCCCCTCTGGAATCCTACCGGGTTGACTGATAACAAAGGGAACTTTGACCGAATTCTCATACATATTCAGCGGGAACGTGCCGTTGCCTTTGTGCCAAAAACCGTGATGTCCACATGAGTAACCGTTATCACTACTGAAGACAATAAGGGTGTTCTCACGGATACCCAACTCAGCAAGTCGTTCTAAAATCCGTCCTACGTTTAAATCAAGTGCTGTAATCGCTGCAAAATAACCTTTCAATGACTCGCGATTGCCCATGTGTGCCGCTGCACCCTGCACCGCCCACGGATGTAACGGTTCTTGTGGACATGTCTTAAACGGACAATCGTCATAAGAATCAACAATATCTTGTGGATGTCCTGTAAAAGGGGTATGCGGTGCGTTGTAGTTGACGCTGAGATAGAACGGACCTTCGCTATTAGCTGAGATAAATTCTAACGCATCATCAGTGATAACATCGGTCAGGTAACCGGGTTGCTGCTCAACTTGTCCATCCCGAATCATATTCGCATCGTTATATTGACTTCCACCTGTAGGTAGAGCGAACCAGTGACTGAATCCGTGCTGTGGTGTTAAACTATCGCCGAGGTGCCACTTGCCGCTCAATCCTACCGTGTAATTATTCTCGGCAAGAACATCGGAATAGCAGGTTAATCCTTCAAGGTACCGTGAGGGGTCAGGTGGCATGTTTCCATCGCGTATCCAGTCGTGTACGCCGTGTGCTGAAGGGATACGTCCAGTCATCAGACTTGCGCGTGCGGGTGAACAGACTGGACTTGTGCAGAAAAAATTAGGGAAGCGGGTGCCTTCTGCAGCGAGTTGGTCAATATAGGGTGTGCGCACCTCATCGTTACCGCTACAACCCATTGCCCAAGGTCCTTGGTCGTCTGTTAGGACAAAAATGACATTTGGTTTGTTTTCCATAATCAATTCTCCATTTCAGTTGGTAAATTTGATGTGTTAGACTATATTCTTTTATGCTTATTCACGTGTTGAGTCATTCGCTTTTTTCAACTCTTCAAGAAGCCAAACGATGTCTCGGTAACATTTATCAAATGAATCTGCTTGACGCGCCTGTTCAATGTCAAACAGTGCTGCAAGTGCGGGTTGGTCCCGCGTTTCATGATATGTTCTGCTGTCTTCCATTCGTTTACTAAGCCATCCCTTTGCATCGCGGATAGCCTCTGGATCATTTGGAGAATCAATATTATCTTTTAATCCTCTTTGTCCACGTAGTGATTCGGCGGCTGCAAGAAACCATGCCTCAAATTCGCACTTAGCAATCACAACGGCAATGGACAAATCACTACGGGCTTGTAATGCTCGGTGAAGCAGTGCAGGTCCCAGTTCTGCGGGACAGTCATCGTCACTATCAAGGATGATAAATATAACACCTTGCCGACCAATCTGCCGAGCCACGAATTCTACAGCCTTTTCAAGTTCGTTCTCTTTAACAACCTTATTCCGGGGACGGCGAATAGGTGATGGCACAATGATCGTCAATTCTGGATAAAGATTCGCAGCGATGCGGCGAATCAGAAGGGGTACAGTTTCCACCTCGCTTTCCCCTTCAACAATGCAACCGATTTTGACTTTCATTTGTGCTTTCCTCTACTCTTCGCTTTACCAGACTTCGGCTTATCAAAATCAGGCAGAGATAGTTATTTCTCCTTTGCAGCAGAGAGAGCTGCCGGATCTGGTTGCAATTGATTACTCCGTAAAAGTTCTCCGACCGTAAACAACCGATCTTGCACCACAGATTTGCTTGCCTCATCCACTGGGGCGATCACTGTATTGCCATCGTGTGCTTCGACTGCCAGAATTGAGTTTACATCCAGGTGCTTGTCATCAAGCAGCTCCGGACTGTGAGTGGTGATGATAACCTGCGTCCTGTTGGCAGCATCCCGAAGACCATCAAGCAGTACAGCTACCGCCCCTGGATGAAGTGCTATCTCTGGCTCCTCAATTCCGATGAGTGGCACGCGTTTTTGTGCGTCCCCCTCTCCTTGAAATAGTGCAACAAGAATTCCCAATGCGCGGAGTGTGCCATCAGACATATTGTTTGCGAGAAATCTCAGTGAATGTTTATCCTCAGCAACATATTGACTGAACCCTAATGTTTCCTTCGGTCCTAACTTTCTGAAATCCACGCTTTGTAGACCAGGTACAATCACTTGCAGATATTCCTGAATATCTTTCTTCACCTTAGGCGAGAGTTGGTTGAAGACACTGGTTAAGTTACTTCCGTCTTCCATCAACATGACACCGGAATCAGGGTCTTGCAGATCTCGGATTATGTCTGGGTTGAGATTGTAAAACCCCGTATGAGAGAACGCATCGTAAACGGGACGAAATTCTGGCAAACCAGAAGCATTTACCAAGTAGAGTCTATCAGACACAGCAGTCGGTGCGACTTTTACACTTGCATACGTTACAGTTCCGTTTTCAACTTGGTAGTATATGTCCGGGAGTAGTTTACACTGTTCCTTCTGTACCTCGTAACCTCTTGGTGAACGTGTGCCGATACGAAAGGCATAATGTCCTGTGGCACCATTGGACAAAGTGAATTCCAGACGAATACTGAAATGGTTTGGGTGTCCTCGGGAACGACGACGAACATCGTTGATCCCCCCACGTGCGCGCAATGCATGGTCAAGTGATGAATTCAACGCATCGGCAACGAACCTTAACGAGTCAAGAAAATTGCTCTTACCCGATCCATTTCTACCTACAAGAAACGTCAGCGGTTGCAGCTGCACATCACACGCGGCGATACTCTTATAGTTCTTTAGAATAACTCTTTTAATAAACGTTGAATCTTTCATTTCAGTATTCAAACCTTATGGTAAATTTTAGAATTACTTGGACACCCCGCATCAGCGAGGTTAGGAAACCTCGCCTACCGGGGAAATGCCTATTTTATAGATTCACCATAGTTATGCAACGGGAAATCCATCACCAACAAGCGGTTCGCCATCTTCAACCTCAATTGTCGGAACAAGGACGTGTCCTGGAGATTGTGCGTTGTTATAGCAAAGACCTTGCGCCATGAATATCATGACAAACGCTCTACGTTGACGATCCGTGACATTTGGCGGTGTGCCGTGCCAGTTGAGGCAGTGATGGAACATGCACTCACCTGCTTTCAACTCCACTGGAATGCCATGGCTTATGTCCAAATTACGCCTTTCTGTCCAAGGGTTCGCGGGCGGTTCGCGACCTTCTTTTTGTGCCTTTGCTGTTTCCGCATTAAAGGCTGATTTTGCTTCAACCGAAAAACGTTCATCTTTATGACTCTTTGGTATAACGTGCATACAACCACTATCTACAGTGGCATCATCTAAAGCAAGCCAACAACTCACGATATTAGGGTGGCTGAGAGGCCAGAAGAAGAAATCGTGGTGAAAACCGAAGTGTCCGTTGTCGTGTGGCGGCTTAGAAATAACTTGGTCATGCCAGAGTCTAACTTCGGGGGTATCTAATAGTGCGCGTGCCGTTCCTGCAATAAGTGGATGATGGATGGCAGCTTCGTAACTGGGTTCACGTTTCCACATGTTAACGAATTGGTGGATCGCGCGCGGGTGACCTCTACCTCTATTGAGTTGCTGTCCTTGGCGGTCATGTCCGTATTTGAACTCTGGGGATGAATCATCGCCTTCATTGAGTTCCAATTCAATAATGGTATCTAACCCTTCTCGCATGGTTTCTACACCATCGCTATCTAAAACTTCACCGAATTTGAGGTATCCGTTTTCCTGAAAAAAGTCAACTTGTTCCTGTGTTACCATTGTGTTTCTCCTTGTGTATCTAATGTCCATTTGAAATTTACGAAATCGTGTAATTTAAATCGGAAACTGATGATTACCAGCAGTCAATCCGCCATCAATAACGAAAACTGCGCCTGTTGCAAAACTTGCCTCATCGGATGCGAGAAAAAGCGCGGCGTTGGCAATGTCTACGGGTTTTCCGATGCGTCCCAGCGGGTACCACGGCGTAATTTCGTCTAAGATACGAGGATTGCGTTCAATCATCGGTTCCCAGACTTCAGTTTGCACGGTGCCAGGGCAGATACAGTTGATACGGATATTGTCTTTTCCGTGTGCAACTGCCATAGAACGTGTCAACGCGATAACACCACCTTTCGCTGCAGAATAGGCATGGATTCCCTGCAATCCGATAAGACCGTTCACTGATGCGATGTTGACAATACTGCCGCCACCACTCTGTTGCATAATTGGTATAACAGCTTTGCTACAATGACTCGCGCCTTGAAGTGCAACTGCTAAGTTGGCTTCCCAGTTATTGTTCAAAACGTCTTCTGTTGAACAGATAGCGTTATTTACAAGAATATCAACTGTTCCGTAGGTATCAACAGTCTTATTTATAAGTTTTTCTGCATCTGCAGCATCGGAGACATCGGCATTGATAAACAACCCTTCGCCACCTGCATCGGTGACGATGGAAACGGTGGCTATGCCGATGACATCATTTACATCATCAACGACAACTTTAGCACCTTCTTCAGCGAATCGAATGGCGATTGCTCTGCCGATACCGCGTCCTGCTCCTGTGACAATGGCAATTTTATCCTTTAACCGCATGATGTAGTTTTTCGTGTCCTTATTCCATTTGTATGGTATAATAAAAAACAAATTGAAGCGAGTACTTAAACAACTAAAGAGTGTATAATGACATCAACTGACATCCGCTGGACAACACATGACCGATATGGAAATGAAATCTATCTAACACATGAACGTTGGCAACATATTATTGCTTCAATTAACCATCCAGATATGACTAATTATGAGGAGCATCTAAAGGCAACAATTCGCCACGGGACAAGAACACAAGATTCGTTAAACCCGCAAAAGTACCGTTATGCTAATACCTTCAATGATTTGCCAGAAGATAATACCCACATAATTGCAATTGTTCTGTTCCGGTTTCGTGAAAATTCGGATGGTAAACCGATTTCAAATAACCACATTGTCACAGCTTACCAAAAACAGATAAGGTGAAATAGCCATGAATCAACCAATTTTTAACTATGATGAAGTAAGCGATACACTTTACATCTCTTTTATCCCCGGAGAACAAGGAACAGGTATTGAGTTGACACCTCACATTTTGCTCCGACTTAACAAACAGGATCACAGAGCTATTGGGATAACTTTGCTGGAGTACTCCTTACTTGCCCAAAAGACAGACATGGGACCTCGGAGTTTCCCACTCACAGGTTTATCCGAATTGTCCGACGATCTGCGAGACATTGTTATAGATGTTCTTCAACGTCCTCCGGTTAGCAACGTGCTTTTGCTTTCTTCTTATACGCCATCAATTTCAGAAACGATTCCGATTATGCTTCTACAAACTGCATATTGATTAAAAATCAGTTGGGATGCAGACGATTCCGTAATATATGCTTAATGTTGCAGCGTTTGTGAGATAAAAAGTTTTGTGCGTTCATGCTGTGGGTTATCAAAGAAATCTACAGGTGCTGCTTCCTCTATAACTACCCCCTCATCAAAAAACATGACGCGGTCAGCTACTTCACGTGCAAATCCCATCTCATGCGTAACAACCAGCATCGTCATACCAGAATGTGCAAGTTCGCGCATTACATCAAGCACCTCCGAAATCATCTCTGGGTCAAGCGCACTTGTCGGTTCATCAAACAGCATGATTTTTGGCTCCATTGCCAACGCCCTTGCAATTGCGACACGTTGCTGCTGCCCACCGGAAACCTCTGATGGATACTTATACGCCTGATCCGCAATACCCATCCGTTCAAGCAATGCTAATGCTTCTTCTTCAGCTTTACGTTTTGACAGTTTTCTCACTTTCATAGGACCTAAGGTTATATTTTTTAGGTTCGACAGATGTGGAAATAGATTGAATTGCTGGAAAACCATACCAACTTCTTGACGAATAAGATTGATATTACGGAGATCGTTGGTGAGTTCAATACCATCAACAATGATTGTGCCGCGTTGATGTTCCTCAAGTCGGTTGATGGTGCGAATAAACGTGGATTTTCCTGATCCAGAGGGACCACATATAACAGCCCTTTCTCCTTTTTTGAAAGTGGTCGTTATGCCTTTGAGGACATGGAAATCATCAAACCATTTGTGCACATCTTCACATATAATTATTGGGTCATTCGTTGTATATTCGTTTTCAGTCATTTTCTGATTCCTTAATTTGATGTGGTTTTGGTAAATCCAGTTATTGAAACCGGTGCAGTTTTAGTGGGTGGTATTGACCTTAATAACTCCTAATGTTTTCCGACTCCTAAATCTGCCTCAATTTCCTGACTGATTTTAGACATTGCATAACAAAAACTAAAGTAGATAAGGGCGATGAATAAATATACCTCAACGTAACGTCCTAACCAATCGGGATTTGTAATTATACTTTTAGCGACACCAAACAGATCAATGAGGCCAATGATATACACTAAAGATGTGTCCTTAAAGAGTGCTATAAATTGTCCAACAATCGCCGGAATGACAGAACGTAGGGCCTGTGGTAAGACAATAAACAGCATACTCTGAACGTAGTTGAGTCCTACGGCTTGTGCAGCCTCATGTTGTCCTCTGGCTATCGCCTGGAGACCCCCACGGACGTTCTCTGCCATGTACGCAGCAGAAAATAAAGTTATGGCGACCATCATGCGTAAAACTTGGTCTATGGTAAAATAAGGTATAAAGATAGGTATCAACACACTTCCCATGAATAAAATTGTTATCAACGGCACACCACGTACCGTTTCAATATAAAATGTTGATACCCATTTGATAGCTGGAAGTTTACTCTGTCTACAGAGTGCTAAAAATACACCAAGTGGAAATGAAACGACAATTCCAAAGACAGCAAGAATTAATGTGAGCAGCAGCCCACCCCACAAACTTGTTTGAACAGCATTCTCTCCAAACCCGTGTAGGACAAACATGATTATAGGAAAGGAAAGAACCCACCCACCCAATATCCAAGGACGCAATCTGGTAATACGCTGTCCGAAAAAAAATGCCCCAATAAGCAATGCTATATCACCTAATAACCATCGCCGTGACTCAAAAATTAGAGCAAATATATTTAGCCTAAATTCGATTGATACTAAGTGAGTGTCTGGTAACTGGACAATCTCAAAAGGTATAACGAGAAATGCAAGAAAAATACTCCCAACAACAATTGTCCATCGTTGGACTATACCACGCCAGACGCCTGCACTCAAACCTAAGAGTACAGACAATATATAGAGGCAAATCCATATACGATAGACTTGATCCCGTGGGTAGGGTCCGATAGCAAAAAGTTGTAGGTTTGCAGGAATAACGTTCCATTCTGCTTCAGTGAATGCCCATGTTATTAGTCCCTTAAAGACAAAATAGAGAAACAACAAGGCAAGGCAAGTCAGAATTGCGTTATACCAAGGACTAAATAGATTCTCTCTCAGCCACCCTACAGGCCCTTTCGCAGAAGTTGGTGGTTTAATTTGTTGAATATCTACCTGTTCTTCCACTTTGTGATGTCCTTTGCTTTAGAATGCATTACGTTCATAGTAGATACAAGACCGTTATGAATCATCTTTTAATACGGTTGACCCAACTGTTATACCAATTCATTGCTGCTGATGTTGTCAGGCTCATGGTCAGATAATTTACCATAATCATTGCAAAGACGGGGATTTCTTTCCCAGCTTGAGTCATAATGGTCTTTCCAATGCGAAATAGGTCGTCATAACCCGCTGCTGCTGCCAAACTTGAGTTTTTTGCGAGATTAAGATACTGGCTTGTAAGTGGTGGAATAATAATTGGAACTGCTTGCGGTAAAACGATTAAACGTAACGTCTGCCCCGTACTCAAACCAACTGCCCGTGCTGCTTCCCGTTGTCCCTTTGAGACTGCTTGTATACCACTTCGGACCACTTCAGCAATAAATGCACTGGTATAAACACTTAACCCAATTAGGAGAGAAATGAAACTTGCTGAAAAACGGATCCCGCCAACAACGTTGAACTTCTGAAATTCCGGACGTACTAATACGAATGGACTCTCTGGTGCAAAAAACCACCCTATAATTGTGACTATCAAGAAAACGGGTACAGCACTCCACATCGCAGCTCTGGATATATGCATGAAATATCTGTTGTCATCTCCTTCTTTCATCCTTTCGGCCTGTTTGCGATAAAAAATCAATGCCAAGACAAATACAGAGATAATTGCCAAAATAGCTGCAGCATAAAGATACCCAACCCAGCTGCTGAATCCTGCTGTCTGTTGTAAAGAAGGGAAATGTATTGACCGGTTGTTGATGTAGACAGCATTGAATAGTTCAATACTATCGCGCGCTGCGGGTAGTGAGCCAAATACGGTAAACCAAAACACTATCTGAAGCAGTAGCGGAACATTACGGAAAATCTCAATATAGGTAGCAGCAATGTTTCGCACCAGCCAATTGGTTGATAAACGAGCAATGCCAAAAAAGAGACCAAGCACAGTCGCACATAAGATCCCCACTAAGCTAACCCTTACGGTGTTCAGCACGCCGACATAAAACGCCTTTAGATACGTATCCGACGAAGCATATTCTATAACACTATCGGATACATCAAACCCCGCTTCATTTCTTAAAAAATCAAGTTTGAGATTCAAACCGCGACTTTCTAACCCTTTAAGCATATTCGCGTAGAGAAGTCCTGCTAACAGGAATACGCCAAGCAGAAAAAGGATTTGGAATAGGACTTTAAGAACGCGAGTATCGCGCCAGAAGGGGATGTTTGTAGTATTTTGTGCCATAGTATTTGATGCATGGTACATAGAAATGCACCATGCATCTTTGACTTTCTTATGTGTAGTATATGTCTAACGGAACGGCATTGCGTAAAGCAACCCACCTTCTGTCCAAGGTTTGTTGACACCGCGCGGAAGACCGAGAGGCGTGAGGTTGCGTTCAAAGATTTCACCATAGTGACCGACTGCACCAATGGCTTGGCGCGCCCAATCTTTTGGCAAACCAAGTAACTCACCGATATTTCCAGTATCTCCAAGAAAACGCTTAATTTCTGGGTTGTCGGATTTAAGGTTCTTCACCTTAGCTTGTGTAATATTGTGCTCTTCTGCAAAGAACGTGGCATAAATAACCCAACTCACCACATCATTCCACTTGTTGTCTCCATGAACGGTAACAGGTGCTAAAGGTTCCTTGGAAATGGTCACATCAAGAATGATGTGATCATCCGGATTTTTCAAAGATGCCCGGCGTGAAATAAGTTGAGACTTATCGCTTGTTACAGCATCACAGCGGCCTTGATCATAACTTTGGTAAAGCGTTTCAGTTTCCTCAAAAACAATAGACTCAACTTTGATCCCCAATGTTCGCATTTTGTCTGCAAGATTTAACTCTGTGGTACTCCCAGCTGTAACACCGATAGTAGCACCATCAAGTTCCTTCAGTGATGTAATCTCCAGGTCTTTACGTAGCATAAACCCTTGACCATCATAAAAGTTAGGCGGGCAGAAGTCTGCACCGTTTGCTGTGTCACGCGTTAACGTCATAGTAGTGTTGCGAATTAACACATCTATTTCACCTGTCTGAAGAGCAGGAAATCTGTCGGCTGCTTTTAACGAACGGAACTCAACTTTGTCCGGATCCCCGAGAACTGCAGCTGCAATTGCACGACCAAAATCTACGTCAAATCCTTTATATTTTCCATCCTGACCGAGATAACCAAACCCCGGTAATTCTTTGTTAACACCACAAATCAGCCTTCCCCTTTTTTTCACTTTGTCAAGGATACTACTCTCGTGATTGTCTGAAAGAAGCGGGGAAACCATTAATAACGCTAATACCAATACTGAAATGCGAAAACAGATTTTTTTCATTTTCTTTTCCTTTCAAAATAAATAGAATTAATAGTTTAGATGAATACATTTTGTCCAATGATTCATCTGAACAGTAATTGAAATGGTTAGTTCATTGTAATAAACTTGTTATTATACGACATACCAACTTCAGTTGATTTGGTAAGATTTAACACCTATAACACTAAATAGGTTTACCGATAATTGTATTATTCTTGAATTAAGGCTCGTCCTGTCATTTCTTTTGCTTGAAAAATGGCGATGTTATCTCCATTGTGATCTTTAACAAGCCAGATATGCCCGGCATGTGTATGTTGGATACTGAAAGCATCGGCAGCAGCACGACCTCGGTAAGACTCGTTGCCGTCACCGTCGATCCAATAATAGGTAATATCTGCTTCGGTTTTGTTCACGAAAAGGACAGCAGTATGCTCACCATCGTTTGATTTTAACGTTGAGAGTTGACTCGGTTCATGTTGGGGCAAATCTGTCCATTTGTCACTGCCATCACAATTTAGGTCAAACAATTGTTCATAGCACGCAGCCAGTTCAACGGGCCATTCAAACTTTGGCGAATTATCAGGATTGAATCCATCCAGATGCGGTAAATGTGTCCGGGTTATAGCATTTGTATAACGCCAATCTTCATCACCATAGATTTCAGTGAGCAGCGTTGCCAGCTCCGGATCATAATCTTTCAGTATTCCCCGTTTGTTGACGTGGTTGTGTTGTGCATCGTTTTCCCGGTTCGTGTTAAACCAAGATTGCGTGCCTTCAGCCCAATACTCCTCTTTGTTTGTGGAGGCGTAAGTGCCTTTCCACAACCCTTTTTCCATCGCTATTTCATACAAAGCCTTAAGCCGTTTGTCAAAATCTGGGTCAACGACACTAAGTCCCATTTGATGTATTGCATGAGCGAACTCGTGAATCAATAGATTCTCAGTTCCGTAAGGATCTCCCGGATAATTAAGCAGGTTTTCCTCACCACAACTGACTGATGGACGGGCAGATGTTGCCCCCAAACCGCGTGCACGCCGATCCCAATAAAAATCCGGTTTTAGGTCGCTATGTTCAGGAATCTGTGTTGTCATCTCGTTGAAAGACATAACAGAGAACCGAACACTGTTTTCCGCAAGTGCTTTTAATAAATCTGGACGGTGTCCTATAACTTGCTGTATGAGCCATGCTGCCTCTTGCACAGCATGCGGATTTACTTTCTCCGATGCTACGACGGGAAATCCACCTACATCAATCCATTGTCGATAAAAAGATGGTAACTCAAAGTTTTCTCGAATGGTCAGTGGGGGTTCAGTTGGTTTGTGAATGGTGTCGGCAGATGATGCAAACGATGTAAATGTTGTGGCAGTAATAAATAAAGTTAATGGAAGGTTCATAGTGTCGTGTTTAATCCTGTTGTTTTGAAAAGTTTCATACTGTAAAGTCTTGCGCTTTCAATAACCGTAAAATAGTATAACACTAATTTGTTTAATTATCATTCAAAATTTGCGGATAGTTGGGATTCTGGGAGATATAGTGATTCAAGTTTGGGATGCCCCATATTGTGCATCTTCAAGCAGAAATTGTACATTTCTGTGCAGCAGATTGATTTCAACGGGTAAATATCGGGTATTTTAATAGTCTCAAAGTTGGCATATAAATTGCTCGTTTTGTAATAGCGTATAATTATTATCACAACTATTGGAGTGTCCATTCTAAAATTGTAGGTATCAGCAATAATCGGGAATCGGAGTTCCCTCCTACAAAGAGCAGACGGTTTGGTAGGAGCGATCTCCGAATCGCGACCTATACCCATAAATTTTGGGTAGACAAAGCATATAAAGGTGAACTTCAAAAAATCATGTGCTTCAATTAAACAACTTGACATCTTTTAAATGCATTGTTAAAATTCAATTTTATGGTAGAGATTAGAATTAACGCTACATTCCTGAACTGTAGGAGGGAACTCCGATTCCCGACTGCTCCTCAGTTCAGTCGCGATTCGGAGATCGCTCCTACAAAGGAAATGTAGAATTATTTCTACACTCCACTATAATATACCGTATTCAGTAGTCCGAAAGGAGAAAATAAATGAAAAAGTTCATAATCGCGGAAATATGCGTTATCATAGCAATCGCTGTGGGATTTTGGATTGGACGAATTACAAATTCTTTTAATGATTATGCACAGTATTATGAAAATGCCGATAAAGCTTGGGGTAAAGCCCATAAAATGAACAGTCCACCAGTAACGTACGATGAACCCGATAAGAATAGATTACGCAAAGTGCGCGCTGCCTACCGGGCAGTTTTTGAGAATTATCCAGATACGCATTGGGCGGATGATGCGCTCTATCAACTTGCCTTACTTCCCCGGACAGATGAGGAGGCATTCGCTTTGTATCGGCGGCTAATACGTGATTATCCAGACAGTGAATGGGCAGACGATTCAATGTACGCTATCGCCATCGCAACCTATCGGATTGCAAATGATTTAAAAAAGACCGGGACACTTGAATCTATCAATGCTTACTATGACAGAGCAATCGCCCTATTCAATCAATTAATAACGATATATCCCGGCAATGCCTTGGAAGAAGAAGCGAAGTTTAATATAGCGATGTGTTACAAAGGCAGAGATGATTTAAATACCGCACTCAGCGAACTTGTAAATCTCAGATTGGAATTTCGCAATAGTCCGATTATTTATAAGATTTTATACCATATTGGGTTGATTAACTTTGAGCAACAAGATTATGAAAATGCCAGAATTGAGTTCAAAAATGTAGTAGATACGGGGGACCCGGAGTATGCACCACCTTCGATCTTTGGTATTGCGCAAACCGACTTTCGTGAGGGGCAAATTAAAGAGACGGAAGCAAAATATAAGGAAATAGAAGATAAACCTAAGGAAGCAGAGGCAAAATATAGGGAAGCGGAGGCAAAATATAAGGAAGCAATCACTGGATACCAACAAGTTATTGATCTATATCCTGATACCCAGGTCGGACAAGATGCACATTTCTACATCGGATGGGCATACCACCTTTATAAAGATTACGATGAAGCTATCACGCGTCTTGAGGGGGCAATAGAAAACTATCCAAATAACGCAATCGCTATGACTGCGAAATTTTACATCGGTCAGATTGCTGAAGATAACAAGGATACCGCTCGCGCGATTGAAGTGTATCAGAATTTCGCAGATGATCCTACACACGATTACGACTCCCGGCTACAAGCCCAATACAAGGTTGGGAAAATCTATCAAGAAATTGAGGATATGGAACAAGCGATAGATGCGTACGAAAAACTGCTCGCTGATTTTCCTGAACCGCATCGAAACACTGCACATGAATCGCGTAAGATCACTGAAAATTATGTACAGACGCTAAAATCAGAACATTTGGTTGAATAGGGAAATATGTAGACATCTGTTTGTAGGCGCGTTTTGTAAACGCGTCTATTATGGTAAATTTTGAATTTATTTAGACAGTATTGATCTGTAGGAGGGAACTCCGATTCCCGACTGCCAGTAGTTTAGTCGAGATTCGGAGATCGCTCCTACAGAAGTGGAGTCCAATTATTTCAATAATTCACCATAAATGTATTGTTAATAGTATGAAATGACCAACTGCGTAAGCCCCTATACATTAAGAAAGTAGCCTCTCTAACGCTTGTTCAAGGTCAACAATAATATCTTCAGTATCCTCTAAACCAATTGAAAACCGAACCAAGCCATCCGTGATGCCGGTCTGCTGCCGCACTTCGGTTGGAATGTGTGAGTGTGTCGTTGATGCAGGATGACAAACTAAAGTACGCACATCACCTAAACTCACTGCAAGTGCACAAATCTGAAGTTGATTTACAAACTTTTCTCCTGCGGCACGCCCTCCTTTAAGTTCCATTGTTATCATACCGCCAAATCCGTTCATCTGACGTTTAGCAAGGTCGTGCTGCGGGTGACTGGGCAAACCCGGATAACGAACCCACGCGATCGCGGGATGTGTCTCAAGTAACGCTGCGATATGTGCTGCGTTTTCACAGTGTCGCGCAAACCGAAGCGGCAAGGTAGGTATACCAAGCAGTGTGAGCCAAGCATTGAACGGACTGATTGCTGCACCGAAGTTGCGTAATGCTCCTTTTTGTGCGCGCACGATAAATTCTTTTTCCCCGACTATTGCACCAGCGATAACAGCCCCGTTCCCACTTAAATATTTCGTCATACTGTGAAGCACTACGTCAATGCCAAGCGCAATTGGTTGCTGGCTGCATGGCGTTGCGAAGGTGTTGTCAATAATGGAGGTTATATTATGTGCTTTGGCAATCTCAGCACAAGCAGCAAGGTCAACAAGTTTGAGTAACGGGTTGGTAGGACTTTCAAGGTAGATAACCTTTGTGTCAGGACGGATTGCGTTTTTTACTTTGTTTGGATCGGTTGCATCCACAAATGTAGTCTCAATTCCCATCTGAGGGAATACTTCATTTAGCAAATTGTACGTGGCGGAATAAAGCGTTTCCATGGCGACAACGTGTCCACCATCGGCTAAAACAGTAAGTAGTGCTGTGCTGATTGCCCCCATTCCCGATGCAGTTGCTAATGCAGCTTCTCCTACCTCAAGTACTGCAAGTTTCTGCTCTAACACCTTCTGCGTAGGGTTACCCCATCGAGTGTAGACGTAACCGCTCTCTTCATCAATGAATGCTGATGCACACTCCGCCGCTGATTGAAATTGAAAAGTGCTGTTTTGGTAAATTGGTGGCAATAAGGGAATTCCGGTTTTTCCTGCCTGTTGGTCTTGCTCATCTGTTGGGAGTATCTGCAACGCTTCTCCCGCATGAATAGCCTCAGTTGATTTGCCCTTATACTTCTTATTTTCCACGATCAAGAACCCTCACGCGGTTTTCGCAACGCCTCAACCGGATATCCTTCAAGCGTTAGCAATTGCCGTTTCCGTTCAAGACCACCTCCATAACCACCTAAATTGCCATTGCTCCCAATTACACGATGACACGGAATTATGATTGTAATCGGATTGTTCCCTGTAGCACTTCCGACAGCGCGAACAGCCTTCGGTCTACCAATCTGTTCAGCAATCCATTTGTAGCTACGTACCTCACCATACGGAATCTGATGAATAGTGTTCCAAACCGAATTCTGAAAGTCTGTTCCCATCTCTATTTTAACAGGGATCTCTCTGAAATCTACCGACTCGCCATCAAAATACCGGTCTAAAATATTCTTTGTGCGCCTCAGCAACTCGGTCTGGGGAATGAATGGCGGTTCATAAAATCTGGAATCGTCGTTAAAAAATATATGTGAAATGTGAGAACGTGTTTGAATTATGTCTATATGCCCAGTAGGTAATTTGTATCGGAGATTATTCGGACCATAAAAATCTTGGAATGGTTTTGAAATTAACTTGATATCGTGTGAATCCAGATTTTCTTTAAAGTCGGGAATAAAATAGTGTGTCAGTTTCTTATTCATTTTTAATTTGACCTCCAATGTATTATAAGTTATGCTATACCGCAAACTATGGCTATATTTGAAACATCAGACCAACTTTATAGTTATATCAGCGAACTTTTTGAAGAAATTGCCACCTTACCGGAAGCGCAAGAGGCGCTAAAATCGCTAAATTTAAGCGTCCAATTTAATTACAGTATGCCCGATTGTGTGATAACGTTAACTGTAGCGAATGGTGGATACACCATTTCTCGTGATACTTGTTCTGACGTTACGCCAGATGTAGAACTGACGATGACGGGAGATGTAGCACACAAATTTTGGACAGGCGAACTCAATGTTATGGGAGCGATTACAACACGCGAGATCGGTATCGCTGGTTCATTAGGTAAGATTATGCGTCTCACACCGCTCATTAAGGCAGCAATTCGTCATAACAAGGAACGTAACTGATTGTCGTATAATTTTATTAGACTCTATTATCCTTCCAATTCCTGTATTCAAAGGAGAAGTAGAATGCCTACAGAAAATTCATCAGAAACCATCAACCCTTATGTTACGCAAATGCGTGAAGAAGGTTGGTGTGTATTAGAAGATGTTATCCCCGCAGACATTGTTGATTCAGTTCGCGAAGAGGTAGAAACCTCCGAAGCGGACTATAACGAATTCAGCAAAGAGAACGGCAGATGGGAGCGCAATGTCATCAGTTTTATGCCGAACTTTGCAGCACATCTCGCTAACGAACACCTCCTTGCGGTCATCCAAGAATTATTGGGACCACAGGTGCGTATATCCCAAACCGAGTATAAGATTCGGCCTCCACATTATCAATTGGTGCGCGCATATCACTCCGATTTTCCGTATGACTTAAACCAAAAATGGCATATCACCCAACCTTTTCCGACTGCCGTTATCGGTATCACTACACTCTGGATGCTCACCGATTTTACGACAGAAAACGGTGGCACATGGATTGTTCCAAAATCACATGTTGACCTTAGGAACCCGCGTGGCAAAGAGGATGGCATTGGAGATCGCAACCCACTTGAGGGTGAAATGCAAGCCGTTGGTAGTGCGGGCAGTGTGCTTATCATGGACAGTCGGATTTGGCATTCCAATGCAGAAAACCCGAGTGATGGTCGCAGAACTGCGGTTGTTGTCAGATATGCTCCGTGGTGGCTAAATTTGGAACTTTTCGGTGTCAATACTGCTACAATTCCCGGTGAAACCTTCGATAAGTTCCCTGATGGTGTCAAACTGCTTTATGAACACCGTGCCGAAGACCGAGAACCTGCTCTATGGGTCTGATGTTATAGGCGAATTTCGTATTATCTCAATTGCACAAAAGGAGATTATCATGTCAACAATACTCGTACACATTGGTGTCCGCACAACAAATCTTGAAAATAGTATCCGTTTCTGGCGCGATGCGCTCGGATTACGAATTTCCTCAACGAAGAATGGGTGCTACGACCTGACTGACGGTTACCACAATTTTCGTGTGTTTCAACACAACGGTCCCAACCGTCCTCAACATGTCGGTGGGATGTTAGACTATCTTCACATCGGTGTCCGTGTTCCGGATTTGCGAGAAGCAGCACAACGATGTGAAGAACTCGGCTTTGAAATTACTTGGGAAGGTTTAGATGGCACCAAACCTTACGACCCGAATTCCGATGAATTACCATCTATCGCTTTCAAAGTTGAAGACCCAGACGGGATTGTCGTTGATATTACCGAACGCGACGATCAGTGGCCCGGTGTAGATATTGAAAGCAAAGGTTAAATCGCTAACTCCTCAACAGGCGCGGTTCCACGCCGCGCCACCTCCATAATTTTACTCATCACCACCCAAAATCCCTAAACGGAACAAGTAGTAGAGTAACGTTAAAAGACTCGTGACTGCTGCTGCGAGATACGTCAAAAATGCAGCGTTGAGCACTTTGCCTGCATGACGACTTTCTTCAGGTGAAAGCATCCCTGCTTCGTCTATTGCGATTTTAGCACGCCGACTCGCATCCCATTCCACCGGAAGCGTTACCAGTGAAAATACTACAACTAACGAAAATAGGCATACACCTAACAACATCAGTCCTACCATCTGGAGAAAAAATCCGGCGATCATCACAATATAGGAAAAAATAGATCCGAAATTGGCAGCTGGAACGAGCGCACTACGTAGACTTAGCATCGCATAGCCTTGTGCGTCCTGCATTGCGTGTCCCGCTTCATGGCATGCAACACCAATTGCAGATAGCGAATGGCTTGAGTACACATCGTTGGACAACCGTAGCACTTTATTTCTGGGGTCGTAGTGGTCACTTAACCAACCGCTTGTGTGTTCAATTTTGACACCATCAATGCCGTTTCTTTGCAGCATGAGTGCTGCTGCCTGAGCACCTGTCATTCGCTTTCGCGAACCGACCTGTGAATATTTTGAAAATGTTGATTTTGTCTTCCATGTCGCATATAGAGACAGCGCAAATCCTGGCGCGAGAAATACGAAATACATCGGGTCAAACCAACCTAACATGGTAAACACCTCCAAGTTTCTGTGTTTATATCAATTTATGAATAAATTAGTGTCTATTAGATAATGAAATTATATAAGATTTCAGTTGAGAATTCAATTGATTTTTCTGTGCCAGGAAACGCTATGAAGAATTTGTAGCCGCGTCCATTGTTGAAAAAGTAGGGGTGTATATCAGATTTATTTCCAACTTAGCAATGATTTTAGGATGCCCTGGTTTAGGATTGACTTTCAAGATGGGGTATCTGCTGAATTAAATTTGACAATTTCTTCCCAAAGCATATTCCCTCAACGTCACAAAATTTGTGGGACATTTTCAAATAGTTGCCCTTATTTGGCGCTCAATCTTATATTCTGTCGGTTTGATATTCTCTTTTGCCACTTGATAATACTGAGGGAAAATTTCAATGCCCGCGGAATTCCTTAATAACTTTTGAGCAACCTGACACGTTGTACCTGCACCTGCAAAAGGATCAAGCACCCAATCATTTTCCTTCGTAAACAACTTAATAAACCATTCGGGTAATGTTTTTGGAAAAACAGCACTATGTTTTCTATTTCCCGTTTCCGTTGCTAAGTGCAAAACGTTTGTCGGATACGCCATTTTTCGGTCTAACCAATTTGAAACGTTTTTACCGAACCCGCTCCCCACTTTTGACGTATCCCGGCTTTTATCTGTCTCGCTTAGATTTTTCAACCTTTTCTCTGCCCAATCTCCCATCGGCACCATAACAGCCTCTTGATACATATTGAATTTCTTTGTTTTATTGAACTGTAAACATCTTTCCCAAGCATCTCTGAATCGATTTGGCCATTTGCCCGGATAACTGTTTTTCTTGTGCCAAACAAATTCCTCTGTCCACAACCATCCCTGTTTTTTCATCTCAAGTATTAACTCAATAACATAGGTATGTCGTTCTCCGTTAACAGCTTTCTCTTTAATATTTAGAATGAATGTGCCAGATGGTTTGAGGACTCTTAAAAATTGCTCGGCGCGGGGCATGAACCAGTTGACGTATTCATTGGGGTTAATTCCACCATACGTCTTGGAACGTCGGTCTGCATAAGGGGGAGAGGTCATAATCAGGTCATAAGAATCGGTGTCAAAATTAGTGAGTACCTCTAAACAATCTCCAAGATAAAGATCAGTTTTTATTTCTTCCATTAAACGATCTGCCTTATCAAAAAATGCTATTGTAGCGTGCGAAAAATTCTTCTAATAGTATGAAATGATAACATTTTTAATTGAACATTTTCAGTAGAGAAAAAGGGGCAATGCTGTCCGAGGGAACTTCGATTCCCGACAACAATCATTATGGTCGAGATTCGGAGATCGCTCGGGACAAGGGATGTGCCTAATGATTTCAATAATTCACCATAAATCATTATAATGTCTAATTTATACTATAGTATTTACAGAAAACAAAATGAAGAATAGTAAAAAACACAATCACGTCCTATTCAGTGTCTATAAACACAATTTTGGCGAATCTTCCAATGTTAAGGGCGGATATGGAATCCGCCCTTACTTGAATTGATTATCAATGTGTAGTTTTGAGTTTGCCTGATGTAGTTCTCATTGCACTATCAATAGGTAAATGCTTGAACGTTATACCTATTTCTTCAGGCTACCCCATGTGACAGCCAGTTTTGCTTTTGGATCAACAGCGGTAAGGTTTGTTTGCAAACCATTATTCATAACACTTTGAACTTCATCCTCATTTAAGAAAGTGTTGAAGATAATGAATTCGTCTATCGTCCCTTGCCACTGTCTGCTTCCACCCCAGTCACCAATTCTGCCGGGATCAAGGACACCAGGGTTGCCTCCCCAGTTTCTTTCTGCGTCAAGTGTGCCGTTGATATAAAAGCGAATCTTCTTCTCCTTCGCACTATAAGCCGTTGCGACATGAACCCACCTATTTAGCTGCTCATTTGTAAACGCAAAATCTGCAAACGAGTCATTGCCGCCGGGGTTACTGTGAATAGAAAATTCGACTTTATTATTTGGATGCAGCTGATAGTGGATATCACCTGCTTTCCAACCACTGTTGTTATAGAAAACTCGCCAGCCACTAACACGCCCAGTAGTTCTAACCCAGTGTGTGAATGTAAGTTCTTCAAATGAACCTATTCTCTTAGGGATGTTGACCCATTCGTTTGTGCCGTTTAACTCAATCGCTTTGCCGATTTTGCCATCAACAAATTTCCCACCTTGAAGTTCACCGTCAAATCCATTTCCGGAAATATCTTCGGCATTGCCATCAAATATCCACGCAGCAGCAATCATGTCTTCTGTGATCTCTGCTGAACCAAGCATATTGAACCCTAAGATGAGTATTAGACTTAGGGTAAATGTGATAAATCTAAACAAAATTAACGACTTGTGCCAGTTAACTTTTTGTAAAGTATCTAATACTATTTTGTCTTATTATGCGTAAACAACGTCTTTGAGTGCCGTTAGCGAGCGTCCTAAACATTGGTTCAAAAAAACGCCGAGTGTAAAACCAGCAAACTTGTTGCTCAAGCGTGTCCGAAACCCCCAATGTGCCTTGGCGCGTATCCGTGAAACATTGAACTGGTCTGTCAGTTGACTGATAGTCGTTTCTATGCGCCGCCTTTTTTGACTATGCAACTTCTGAAATGGTTCTGGATATTGTGTTTTTTGATTTTTACGCCGCGTCGGTAATAGACACACATTGTAAGTTTGGCGTAAATCAGTTTCAAGTGCTTCACAAATATACCCTTTGTCTCCAAGGATAATCGGATAAGTGCCACGCTCACACAACAAGGGTAGCACTTCTCTATCATCCGTATCCGCAGTGGCAATGGCAAAATCAACAGGGAGCCCATAAGCAGTAGTTATCACACTTCCCCGAAATCCTAAGAAAGTGTCAAGTCCCTTTGTAGCACACTTTCCATAAGTTGCCAAAGTGCCAGTGCCATCAGCGTATTTTAGAGGTGATGTAGAAGCATACGCACGCTTGAAATCGCAGAGCGGTATAGGAAAACTATCTACAATGAAAACCTCGTCATCCGGTAAAAACTTTATCAAGATACACCGCAGTTTTTCGCTCGCGCTGCATAAGTTGCGCCGGCGTCTATTGAAGCGAGACCTTTCCGGTAAAAATCGGAACAGATGTCCGAGTTGTGCCCTAATCAGTTTGTATCCTGACAGTTCGCTGTCTTTACCTATGAGTTCCAACAGCCACGCAATCGTAAGAATGTCACTATCTGGACAAGGACTAACGGGCCCCGGACGCAGTGTCTCTGCAGCCGGGAAATAATGGTCATAAAGTGTTGCCATGATTTTCTGGCAAACAGAAGCAACATTTTCAAGGGTGCGTGTCTTATTTTTCAGTTGCGCACCATATTCTGCTAAGGTATACTGTAAGTCCATTCTTATGTTCCTTTTATATTGATTTACTAAAGGATAGCATAAGAATGGGTTGAGTTATAGAAAATATTAAATAGTGAAATACAATATTACATAAAAAGAACTAACTGGCACAAGTCGTAAAGTTAAGGTAATAGTGACAAAAGAATCCAGAAAAGGGTTAGATGTATTCCAAGAGGCACTCGACGATTTTAAGGTGACTTTCGATCAAAAAGACTCTGATCTCTCAATTAAAGGCGAGTTTGAACACGGGCGAAACCATTGGCGTAAGCAGCTGAATAATTTGAAAATCCGTTTTCACGTGACAGTACCACGCCAATATGATGTTGACTTAAACACACCGTCGGGGAATATTTCTGTTGAGGGTGTAACTGGTAAATCGGATGCGCGAACTTCTGCGGGAAATATCAATGTAAACAACATCGTCGGACCAGTAAAGGCTTATACCTCTGCGGGGAATCTACGATTTGGCGAAGTCAAAGGGTCTATCTTCGGTAGATCTTCTGCTGGCAATATAGCTTTATCAAATTGCCAAGGTAGTGTTGACACAAAAACCTCCGCAGGGAATATCAATGCCGATATAGCAACACAACCTCAACACGAATGGAATTTGCAGACGTCTGCTGGAAATATAGTCTTTACCCTTATCTCTAATCTTGCAGCTGAAATCGATACTCAAACAAGTGTAGGAATTATTTCAACGGATTTTTTAGTAGAAGGATCTGAAATCCGAAAAAGGAGGTTACGCGGAACTATCAAAGGAGGAGGGAAGTTACTGAAATTGCGAACATCTGCTGGCAACATCCGGCTGAAAAGTCGGTGAGATATGGAATAATACCAAATTAACTTGATTCCAATCTATTGGCAGAATACGCCAAATCAACGGTATGAATGCCTGTTGGCATTCCCCGTATGGTATTCTGCATTGGTTAGGAAACCGCACCTACCGTAGTGTGTAAATAATTATGGTTTTACTATATTATTTAATCGCAAAAGTGATATAGCCTCCAACACCTGTTTCACCGTAATCCCATCAATCACAGCGCAGCTGCCCGCACCACAACCGCCAGGATGCCGTCCCGGATGGCACGGGTTGCATGCTAATTCTATTCCACTCTGCACAACTGTATGCTTTTCACCAAAGGGACCGCTCCGAATATGGTTTGTTGAACCGAAAAGCGCGATCACAGGCGTTCCCACAGCAGCAGCAATGTGCATCGGTCCCGTATCGTTACCGATGTAGATATCACACGCTGCAATCAACGCAGCAACTTCTCGCAGGTTTTCATCTTTGACAAGGATTGGCGATGTATCCATCATATCCGCAACTTGTGTTTGAAGTTTGCGCTCATTTGGACCAGAGAAAAGCAGAATAGAAGCGTTATCTTCTTTTGATAAAGTGCTTGCGAATTGTGCGTATTTTTCTGCGCTCCACAACTTATATTCCCAATTTCCACCAGGGTGTATGCCAATTAATAACTTGTCTGTTGTCCGACCTGATTCCGTCAGAAAACGGTGCGCTGTCGCTTGTTCCATTTCAGTTAATTGTAAGTGAGGATGGGCATCTGTTGTGTCAACGCCTTGCTTACTCAGGACTTCCAGATATCGGGTGACTGCATGCCGTTCTCTGTCGCCACGCACTAATCCCCAATGTTCCGCGCCGATACAACGTGCAGTGAAACTGTCCCGCAGATTGATAACGAGGTCGAATTTTTCACTGCGTAAAGATTTTATGAGTTTCATTCGCCCTGTCAAACCTGCATGCTCACCTCTGTTATCGTAAACGAGGGTGGCATCAAGTTGCGGTTCGTTGACAAGAAGGTCAAACGCACTGGGTCCAACAAGAAAGGTGATGTGGGCATTCGGAAAGTGTGATCGTAGGGGTTGGATAACAGCAGTAGACAGGACCGCATCACCTATAAAACTGAAACTGAAGACAAGGATTTTTTTCATTTTTCAGACAAGGGAAAAGATTCAATTAGGTCAACCGCTGTTGTCAAACCGTCTTCAGATTCCATTTGTGTGCCTAAGGTCTTTGCTCGTTCAGTCATTGTCGGTGTTCCTAAAACCTGTTCAATCCGTTTTGCTAAACGTTTCGCAGTAAGGTTACGCCGATATAGACTTTTCGGTGCGACCCCTAAATCAAACAGCAGCTTGCCCCAATAGAATTGATCGCCAATGTGCGGCACTACGACTGATGGGACTTTCGCACGACATACCGAAGCAGTAGTCCCAGCACCGCCATGATGCACAACGCAACTCACCTTTGGAAATAGCCATTGATGCGGCAGATACTCCGTGCAAAAAATGTTCTCGCCAGTATCCTGTGTGCCTAAAAGTCCCCAACCTGCTTGAATGATAGCGCGTTGCTTTGTCATTTTGACAGCATCAATTAAAATTCTTGTTGTTGCCTTGCCATCGCTTCCACCCATAGAGCCGAAAGTAATAACGATAGGTGGCGGTCCTTCTGCTAAAAAATCTGTGAGTTCAGAAGGCGGAACGTAGTCTGGCTGTGCAAGATGCCAAATACCCGTAAACTTGTGATTCTGGGGAAAATTGGCTGGTTGACAAAGTGTAGGAGATGCCGCGATGAGGTTCAGATGCGGTGAATACATTTCATCTAATGCCATTGATGCTCTCGGTTTTCCACCAACAGACGTAATAAATTGATTAAAAAGAGGGTCAACAGCGTATCTGAGGCGGAGCCTTACCAAACTCCACACGATGGCGTTGAATGTTCTACTCCAATTCGGAAACAGATATAGGGCATTATCAGGTGTTTTTATAAACCCCGGACAATAGGTTACAGTGATCCATGGCAGCCCGTTTCGGATAGCTGCCTCTTGTCCAGGGATGTCTATGGAATGACAAATAGCTAAATCATACCCTTTCATCGCTGTGAGGCAATCGTTATACCATTTTTCGCCGCGACGCAGAATTCCTTCCCTCGCGATGAGCTTTAGTAGGGCCATAGGGTCGCGCATCGCCATGACGGTATCCATTGTTTGATGAAATTCTGTTAAATCAAAGGGAACCCCTACCTCATAGAAGTCCACGCCGATGTCAAGAATCTTGTCTTTGTAGATGGATGGCGCGCAGACACGCACCTGATGTTGTCTTTGGAGTAAACGTTCTGCAAGTGCTAAAACTGGATAGACATCTCCCGTTGTTCCCCAAGCTGCAATAGCAATCTTCATTTTTGGCTCGCTTCTAAGGTCATTGCCGTTGTATTCCAGACCACTTCAACGGGGAGTTTTTTGGTGCATTCCCATCCGATTTTACACTTGTGGGCACTACAGGGCCAGCACGGCATATCGCGCCGCACGACAGATGCGTTTTCACTCATCGGACGCCACGCAACATGATCGGTGGGGCCGAAAATTGCTACCGTTGGCACGTCAAGTGCTGCTGCGAGATGCATCGGACCGGAATCATTACACACCACTAAGTGGCAACGAGAAAGTAGTGCCCCTAATTCCCGAATTGTCTTTGGCGCGTACGCGATAGCATCGGACTGCATCGCTTCCTGAATGTTGTGTGTCAGTTCAGCTTCGTCGGGACCGTGTAAAAGGAGCAGCGTAGCGTTGTAATGATGGCTAAGTCTGTCAGCGAGTTCAGCAAATTGCTTTTCGGGCCAACGTTTATCAAAAGAACTTCCGCCAGGATGAATGCCGATGAGAAAAGTATCATTTTCCACACGCCAAGATGTGAGAAGTGCTTTAGCATTTGCAATCTCATTAGGCAATAGGTTGAAAACAGGTTGTCGGTCACCTTCACCTTCACAGATTAACCGTACTAATTCCAAGTTTCTATCGACTTCGTGAGTTTCGCCTTTTTGATACTTGCCATGCCATGTATGCGTTAATGTAGACTTAAACCGTTTCTGATAACGACCTAACCGGTAAGGGGCACCAGACAAAAAAGCGACTTGATGAGACCACGTTGCGGTCTGCATCGCAACAACGAGGTCAATTTGTTCATGACGAACAGAGCGGTAAAATTGAAGTTTGTTTGTAAAACTACGGTGTTCTCCCTGACGATCAAACACAAGTACCCTGTCAATATCAGAATTTCCTATTAACACAGGCGCATTGAGTGGTCGTGCTAACACCGTGATTTCTGCTGATGGGTAATTCTGGCGTAGCAACCTAATCGCTGGTGTTGCGTTTAGCAAATCGCCAATACCATCCGCACGAATGATGAGAATCTTTTCAATGTCGGGGAGTATCTCTCCGTTTTTTAAACCGCGATGTGTCATGCCGTTTCTCTTTAACTGTGAGATGTATACTGAAACCTATTATAGCACAAGGCTAAGGGAAAGGCAAATACCAGAAAAGACAAAGGGTGTGTAAAGTTTTTCGCATGTATTGTCTGAATCGCGGATGACGCAGCGAACGCGAAAAGAAGAGACATTTTGGTCACGGTGGCACATTTTGTGAAAATGATTTAGGATATGCAAGAGCATCCTCCGTGTTTTCTGTGTCCTCTGTGCCTTCCGCGATTCAGATAGAAAAGAAATCAGAATAAATAAATTAATCTTCATATAAATACGTAGTGTGTAGTTAAATTGGGCTTACAAAGTCCTCCTACAAGAGTGCTTAGAGACAATTGAATGGCTCTGAGTCCATCTGACAAATTATTTACACCCGCCAAAAAATGTGCTATGATTATATTAGAACGACACAAAATAGCGGGTAAAGACTTATGAATATCCGAACACAATTAATACTTAGCTACATTGGCATCGTGCTTTTGGTGCTATTCGCAATGGATTTTTATCTTGGCAGGGCACTTGAAGGCGTACTTAGTGATCGTATTACCAATGAGTTGGAAGTTCAGGCGGCATTAACGAGAATATTTCTTATTGAAGAACTTCCTGAAACAAAAAACTTTACATATCAGGTAATAGATGGTCTTGTTGATAGACTTGGAGAGACAGGAAAAGTGCGTTTGACGTTCATAGGTGAAGACGGGACTGTCTGGGGGGATACGGAACGAGATGGGCAGTCGTTAATTGAGATGGACAACCACCTCTCTCGACCAGAGGTACAGGAGACTATTGCGAAAGGAATTGGTAGTGAAGACCGATTTAGCGATACAACACAGACAGAATACCGCTATCTTGTGCTTCCAGTTGAAAAAGATGGCAACTCCATAGGTTTTTGTCGTGTCGCTATGCCAATGGAGGCAATTAAAACCGCACTTGGTAACCAACAGCGGATGCTGCTGTATGCAACTATAGCAGGATCCATTCTTGCAATTTTATTCGGGATATTTAGTACTGGTGCTATCGTTAAACCGATTAAGAGGTTGACACAGATAACAAAATCTATTGCTGCGGGAGAAAATACTTCGCGAGTTGAGGTTAAATCTGATAATGAGTTGGGGCAACTCTCACGAAATTTCAATTTGATGACAGACAGGGTTCAGGAACAGATTGATAAAATTTCTTCGGAGCATGAACGTTTAGAGACAATCTTGAATAACATGAGTGAAGGTGTGTTGTTGGTAAATGGTGCATCTGATATTACCTACGCCAACCCAGCCGCGATCGTTATGTTAAACCTGCCAGAAATGTATGTGGGCAGAGCATTGATTGAAATTAACCGTATCCCTGAACTGCAAACTTTGCTCACGGAGGCGGAACAGACAAGTGCTGTTGCTTATGCAGAAATTCGCCTTGGAAATCTGAAAGAATCTGAGGCGGAAGTGACTATTGTCCCCGTTGATGCTGAGAGTGAGTATGTCATCGTCATCCACGATGTGAGTCATGTTCGGCAGCTGGAGCGGATACGCGCTGATTTCGTAGCGAATGTCTCACATGAACTGCGAACACCTTTGACCACAATTCAGGGATACGCTGAAACGCTGTTGAACAATGGCTCTACTAAAAACAAAAAACGCAAGGAATTTATAGTCAAGATACTAAATCATTCGGCGCGCCTCTCTCGGTTAGTTTCTGATTTACTGGAGTTGGCACGGCTTGAATCGGGCGATGTTGAATTGAAACGTTCGATGTGCCATCTCAATGATTTTCATGAGCAGATTTTGGATGTATTTGAACCAGTGTTGGAAGAATCAGGGGTAACTTTACAGTGGGAGATACCTAAAGATTTGCCTGAAGTGAACGTAGATAGCCAACTTTTCATGCAGGTTTTTGTAAATCTCATTGACAATGCTATTAAATATACGCCTGATGGTGGTGTGATTGATGTTTCAGCGGAGTTAATTGAAACAGAATCAGATGCTGCTGATGAAGTTGTTGTACATATAAAAGATACAGGCATCGGTATCCCATTAGAGTCCCAATCTCGCGTTTTTGAGCGGTTCTATCGTGTTGATAAAGGGCGCGCACGAAAAATGGGCGGCACCGGTTTAGGATTGGCAATCACTAAACATATTCTGTTGTGCCACAACGGACGGATATGGTTGGAAAGCGAGTTGGGGCAAGGCACCGTGTTTCATTTTTCACTGCCAATTGAGGATACGGATTAGATTTCCCATTCTTGTTCTGTCCAAGCCATCTCCCAAAATAGATACTCATAACGACTACTCAGTAGGAAATTTTTGTGAAGCCGTTCTTTTTCGGCAGGACTGCTTTCAGTTGTGATGTCGTTCAACAGGTTTCGCAACCATTCACCTAAAGCAAGGAATTCAGGGGAAGCATACATATCTATCCATTCTTGGTAGAGTGGTTCAGGTGAACCGCCTTGTTCGGCGAGGGTCGTACCGATTTCGGCGTAACCCCATTGACATGGCAGCACCCCAGCAATGACATCTGCCAACGTTCCGATTTGCGCAACGTGGAGCATGTGTCGCGTGTAGGCATGTGTTGTCGGTGTCATTGGTGCTGCTTCCATTTCAGCGGGCGTGATACCGAATTTTTCGCAATACCCGCGATGCAAATCCATTTCGGTGTTTAACGTTTCGTTGAGCAGTTTTGCAAAGAGTGCCATTGTCGCTTCATCGTGTGCTTTGATTGCGCCGTAAGCAAATACTCGGCTATAGTCTAATAGGAACAGATAATCTTGAATCAGATAGAACTTGAACTTTTTTGTCGGCAGAGTCCCGTCTGCAATTCCGCGAACGAATGGGTGTTTAAGATCTGCCTCCCAGATAGGTGCAGCGGACTGTCTCAGTTCATCGGTGAATTTGGAATTTTGTGTCATAAGTCTCCTTAAAAATGTGTTAGGACTATTTATAGACTTTTTTATATCATACTTTAATCGCGCGAGGATGTCAAATGTTTGAAAGACTCGGGATTGTTACCAATATCTGGGCGAAAGAGATAGAAAATGGGGCACGTTTTGATGATTTGATGGTTGAATTCGGTGCAAATGGATTTAGAGATATGGAGGTTAGAGAAGGCGATTATCTCCGCAACTCTGAATTCGGGACACTCATTCAAAAACTTGAAACAGTAATGCTTGATTATACCGATGCCGAATTTAAAACTATCTGTGATGCTGTGTGGAATAGCACTGCTACAAATGGGGATTTTGATCCAGATAAAACGAAACATCCTGCCCTATTTAAAGAGGTTGCTGAGTTTGCCCAAAAAGTAGCAGGATTGACGTTAAGCTACGCAATGTCTCACCCATGGCTTTCTGCACCGGTTGATAGTGAGACAGATACACAAAATATTGTAATTGCAAAGAAATTGGCGTATCTGTTATGTTCCTCACGAGCAAGGTTACGTCTTGTTGATCTGGATACTGAGTGTGAGATTGATGAAAACGAAGCAATTGCCAATCTAAAGCGGTACGCTTCACTTTTGCCGGATTATCCGATGATTTTTGCTGTTGAGAACGCCCGGCAGTCAGCAACATTAACCTTGAAGTTAGCTGTCGCAAGTGGTGCAAAACTTACGTATGACGAGACGAATACCTATCGTGCTGATGGAACAACTCTAAATCCGCCGGAGGAATTCTGGAGCAACGTCAAAATGGACGATCTGACATCGGTGCATTTCAAGCAGAAAACGGAGGCAGGGGTGTTATCAGTAGTAGGTGATGGGTATGTGGATTTTAAGGCTATCAAACAACGTTTGCAGTCAGGAAACTATACTGGGGATTTGTTGCTTGAAAATGCGCCGACTACACATTCGTTGACTGATGCATTAAATAGTCGGGAATATCTACTGGGATGTTGATTTATAGTTGGTAGGTCGGGTAGAACAGAGCGAAACCCATAGGTGTCAATTTAGCGTCAGATTTTTTGAAATATCCCTTGTAGGAGCGATCTCCGAGTCGCGGTACGTTTATAGTCGGGAATCCAAATCAAGAAATCAACGGTATGAACGCCATTTAGGCGTTCCCCGGGTATGAATGCCATTTAGGCATTCCCCGGAGTTCTCTCCTACAAAGTGAAGGTAAGCATTATTGGCGAGTTGCCTTGATCGTTCCCCATGTGGTCGTCAGTTTTCCGGTGGCATGAACAGAAGAAGGTTGCTGTCCTGATTGATCAAGTTCCTTGGCAGTCAAAGGGCGATTCCAAATTTTCACTTCATCAATCAGTCCCTTGTAAAAACGATTCAGATGCTCTCCTACCCAAATAGACTGCCCGCTGTTGATGTCCTTTGTGTTGTCGTCTTTTTCATCAATTAACTTGCCGTCTACGTAAAATCGGATCTTTTTCGCTTTCTGGTCTCGGACACCAGCAAGAACATGCCATTCACCATCGTTTAGGAAGTCAGGAGAAGTTATCCCTGCACTATTGGCACGTCCCTTATCCCTGACAGAAAACCCCATTTTGCCGCGAGCCGCTGGGTTATCGCCGCTAACGGAAAGTATCCAAAGCGCATCAGTACCCGGACGATAGTTACCAACGATCCCATCGTTATTTGGCGGCTGATCATCTGTTTTCACCCATACCTGTACTGTGAGTGAATCGCCCGTGGCGAAGGTAATCGAATCTTCCAGTGGCACTTCAACAAAGTCATCCGTACCATCAAACTCTAACGCGTCACCATGCTTTCCAGCGACAGCTTTTGCGCCGCCGTTAATTGTTCCATCATTGCCTTCTTCAGACAAATCTTGGACGGTATTGCCATCAATGGTGTTTTTATCAAAACTCAGATGCAGCACTAATCCGTCCGGGGGATTAGCCTCACTAACCGCCGCAAAACTGATGAGCATACCAACCACCGTGAGAACTACGAGAATTCTTTTCATGATAAACTCCTTTTGAGGGTAACTATAGTAGATTTTCAATTAAATTTACATTATCATTTGGTACTTACAAAAGATCCAACAGTTTAAAAGTCGCGACCGGGAGGTTGCTCCTACAGGAAGAGGCACAATGAATTGCGATTACACGTTCTTTTTCTTAACGCAAGTAATCATTCAGGAACGGTATTATAGTAAAACTTACAATTAATGGGCCACTTCTGTAGCGCAAACTGTTAACTTGCGTCCCATCGGCACAAACTAACAGTTTGTGCTACAACTTCTATTGTCCGTTATGTTACAAAACAGGTTTATCAAAGTGTCTCAATAATTTCAAAGTTCACTATAGTTAGCATCAAATAGGTTTTGACTATAGTAAATTTCACAATAAACTTTGACTGATGCGGTTAGAAACCGCATCTACCGTGTTGGAGGACCACTGAACTGACACCTATGAGACAAATTAGTCTAATCTAACAACGAGGCGACGAGTGTTTCCATAGTTGGTGCTGTGCCGACATCGGGTAGTGACGACATTGCCGCCCACGTCTCGTATCCACCCTGCTGAGTCAATGCTTCGTCTGTACAGATATAGCCGATATAACCGTTTGCCAAGCTGACAAGAAAAAGAGGCTTGGTATCAGATTTTGATTTGATGTTCAATCCTGTCTCAACAAATACTTCTCCTGGCAACGCGACAATCGCTGCTTCGCCAAGACGTAGCACTTGAACCGGAGCGGTCATCTGTTCTGGCAACTTGGCTAAGCGTTGGCATTCCAGGGCATAAATATCCACAAGATTTTTCGGAATGGGTTGCCCAACCACCCAGCTGAAGGGACCAGTTTCATATCCATCATAAGTTCCAATATCTACGGATAAGATTTTTTCTGCGATCATTAAATCCGCATCGGTAATCTGCTTTCGCTCAAACTTCAACGTATCAAGTTTTCCGCTGAGTTGTAAGGTTTCATGCATCTCCATGAACTGCATCTCAGTGATAAAATGTCCCGCAAGGACGTTTGCCATTTTCACTGCCTGTGCATGTCCTCCTGCTATCCACTTTGTCTGTCCGCTGAAATCAATATTGTTTATTTGTCCCGATGCTGCATTCCAAAGGAGTGAAACACACGTATCACCTAAATAGCGTTTCATGAGACGGTCGAAGTGTCCAAAATAATCGGCAGAGAGTCCGCTGCCGTTGTCCGTGCCAATATAGTGAAGCGAGAAATTGGCAACTGCTGAGATTGGTGTGTTGTCTTCCGTCTCAACGTACATCATTGCGAGTTCAGGGTCAATTGGACCGGTCGGTTTTACAAGGTCGGGATTTTCAATTCCCGGATTCATGCGAACGGTGCCATCTTTCATGTGCCAACGTCGGTTGAAAGTGATGCGATCCTCAGAAACACTCGCAAATCCAACGCGTGCCGGAACAAGTCTCAACAGAGCGAGCTCAACGGCATCGGCAATTTTCAAGGGCACCCAATCAGTATAATCAGTATCCTCATCAACGCCAAGTAGGTCAGCAACTGCAACCGCTGTATGTGTATGTGTAGCATTGACCATCACATGTTCAGGGAGTATACCGCATCTATCAGCAATACGTTGTTTGGCAAGATCAACCATCCGCTGTGACACAGCGATGAGGTCGCATGTGACCAGTGCTGTACGTGTTGATCCATTATCAATAACAAGTGCTTTCGCGAAAAGTTCGTCATCAACGTTTTGTGCGTATCTTGGGCGAAATCCACCCGGAATTGCTGTGCCGAGCGGTGGCGTGATATTTGATGTGGCGGATCCTGCTTTGATAGACACTGTTTTTCTCCGATGCTAAAATTTAGCGGAATTGGTTTCTGCTTGCTCAGTTTCGGACTCATTGTAAGTTTCAGTTTCATCCGATTCTTTTACGGTAGGTACTTCACTTTCCTCATTCGCCGTAGTTAATTGCTTGATACGGTTACACAGTTCGTCAAACAATTTCGGCGCGGTTTCTGCAGCTTTGAGTTCTGCTGCGAGTTGTGTCCACTGCTGTTCAGACATGTCGTTTCGGGATTCTACGCTGTACTTGCGTTTGATATAGTTCCAGAGGTCTGCCTTACTGATACCTGCCTTTTCAAGTGGTTCTGATAACTGATTTGCTATTGCGAAAGCGGCTTTTTGTGCGTTGGTGATATTGTCACCGGACTGTTGCGGCTGCGGTTTTTGCTGGGTATTGCCGCCGCCTGCTTTGCGATGCAGATAGAAATTTAGCACTTCACGAATTATTGGGACAGGTAGCAACTGTTTGATAGCATTGCGTTGTGCTTTATGAACTGCTTTGGTAAATGCGAACGGATCGGTACGACTCCCGTTCATCTTCGGCTGCTCATACGCACCCCAACGAGATGAACCGGTAATTGTATCAACTGCCTTGACAGTAGCAATCCAAGAATGTTCAAGTTCCTCATACTTCATCTCTTCCACCTGAATCCCACCTCTTCGGTTTGCAGCTTCGTTAATGCCAGCTAACGTCAACCCTTCAACGACGCGCCCACCTTGTTTGAAAGAGTAGACATAATCCTGAATCGTCTGTCCGGTCATTAGTTCAACGATTGCTTGATCGTCAACTTGGTCTACAACTTCATATTCAGCAGTTACAGGAACCATTTCTTCCTTTTTTTCTTCAGACATAGTATTGTATTCTCCATAAATTTAACGTTGTTATTTTAGCATAACATGTATTTCATTATACGTCAAGAAAATTTACATTCGTTAAATAGAATTCGGTTTTATGTGTATTTGTGTATTCTATGATACTTGTTAGTATTCCTATTTGTCAAGTGGGTTATTTTGAGATGAATTATGGTAGAGATTAGAATTAACTCTACATTCCTGAACTGTAGGAGGGAACTCCGATTCCCAACTGCCCCTCAGTTCTGTCGCGATTCGGAGATCGCTCCTACAGATGGACCACTTATTGTAGGAGGGAACTCCGATTCCCGACTATCAGTGCGCTTGGTCGCGATTCGGAGATCGCTCCTACAAAAAACGTGTCTATTTATTTTAAAAATCACCCTAAATAGTTCGGATTATTTCGGGATGAATTAGTTTGGGAAGAGTGCACATTATCAGTTTGTGCTACAATGACTTTACCGTAGCACAACTGATAATATGAATATAGGATTATTTGAATGTTCTACTATGCACATCTTGCTTGAGAGTCAACGCTGAATGTGCATATAGGTTTCGATTCGCCTGCAGGACAGAAACTTAGTTATCCTTTTTCAGATTGCCCCATTGCGTAATATATCTTTCGCTGACAGATACATGCCCACGGGTGCGAACCGTAGCTAACTGATTGCGGAATCCAGCAAAAGAGACATCTTCTATACGGTAATAATAGGCAACATTTGGTTTAGCAGTTGTATCTGCCCACGTATAAGAACTGCGTTTGCCTGTGGTGCCAGTACCTTGAAGGATAACGTAGTAAAAACTTTTGTCAAGAAAAATTTTCTATCCAATTTATTTGTAGGATTTGTATTGGTCGTAAAGATCCATTTTCCGTTTCAATAACGGCATGAATTTTTTGAGAAACTCCTTTCCTTCCTCTTTACTCATAGACGAGAAGTGTGATTCGTAGTTCCTCATATCACCATCAGGAAACAATGCATTAATCTGTTTATTAATCTTGGCAATTTCGTCCCATATATGCTGGGTTGCTTTAATGTGTTCTATAGATGCTTTAGACTCACTTCTTATAGCCTCTGACCTCTTTTTATGATCCTCGAGTTCGTCTCTTATTGCATCCATAAATTCTTGGGGTGTTACCCTCTGGTTTTCAGTTTCAGTTTCAGTTTTCGTCCCAACTACGCCCGATGCCCTCTGCTTTGTTATATCTGTTTTCAAGATTTCAGATTTATTGTTGTTTTCTGATTTGATTTCTGTATCCGATGTTGCGGGTTCCTTTGTAGCGCCAACATCAGCTTTTTGTTGATTGGGTTCCGATGTTCCCTTGGGCAAAACTTTATAAACTTTTTTCGGTTCGGCCAAATTGTTTGATTTTGGATTGAAAACCAATAAGATAAAAGCTGCCAGAGCACAACTAATAAGTATCCCAATTGACCAAACTTTAAGACTATGCATAACTCACTCCTTAGATTTGCACGGTACAGATTGCCCCGCGCAATAATTTGCATAATAGAAACGGGTTTAGAAAAACAGCGCTGCTAACTTTAACATGAGAATTGCAATATCTATTTGCTCAATCTCATTATTAATTTCTTCGATGCGTTTTTCATCAGACGCTATTGAAGTTTCTTTTATCTCATAATCTGCTTCAATTATTCCCAGATGGATTGTTAGATCTAGAATAACACTTTGCCAATCATACCTCTCATCCTCATCTGTCGCCATCGCTAAATGTGCTTCAGCACTCCAAATATAAATCTTTACATTAAATATAGAATCAGCGATGTTTTCTAATTCTTGCTTACCTTTATCCACCTTAGCTTGCAAGCCGTCCCTCTCGGTAATTAGCGCCTCGCGTATAATTTCAAGCGCTTCAATAATCACTCTTATTTTTTTCGGGCCCGGTTTTTTGATGGTGACCGGGTCTTCAGCTGCTAACTATCTATCAATAGTTGAACGCGCAACAGCAAAATGACGGGCAGCTTCGGCTTTTTCCCTCCGGTGTGAATAAAATCTAAGACGCGTTTGTGTCTATCTGTTGAATATGCCATAATAGAAACATTCTATCATAAAACAGAAAAATGTTGCTTAAATTCTAAATCCTACTATAAAATGTAAAAATATAGCCGAAAAATCGAAAACTAAATAACCCTGCCCCCTACTATGAAACCTTGAATACCGCACCTGATTCTGCTACAATAACAGGCATATCAACATCGGAGTATCAACGAAAATGGTAGCCCCACTTCTTAGCATGCAAGCAATAACAAAAGATTTCCCCGGTGTGCGGGCGTTAGATGATGTGAATTTTGAGGTGCATTCTGGAGAAATTCATGCGTTATGTGGTGAGAATGGGGCAGGCAAATCAACGTTGATTAAGGTTCTTGGCGGGGTGCATCCTTATGGCACTTACGAAGGACAACTGCATATCAACGGCGTTGAACAAAGATTTCGTAACGTGCGCGATGCAGAACACGCTGGGATTGCTATTATTCATCAGGAATTAGCATTAATTCCTGAGATGACAGTTGCTGAGAACATTTATCTTGGCAGGGAACCCCGTCGATTCGGTGTAATCGATAAATTCCGTTTGTATCACGATGCGGGGCAACTGTTGACGCAATTTGGATTGGAAATTCCGCTACAAGGACAAGTCTATAAACTTGGTATTGGGCAGCAGCAACTTGTTGAAATAGCGAAGGCTTTATCGCGTAATGCGCGGTTGCTCGTGCTTGATGAACCAACAGCGGCATTGACCAAAAGCGAAGTTGACATCCTCCGTCAGATTCTGATGCAACTCAGAGACAAGGGCGTTGCTTGTATCTATATTACCCACAAGCTCAAGGAGATATTTCAGATTGCTGACTGTGTGACGGTGCTACGCGATGGAAAAACAGTTGCGACACAATCAATTGATGAATGCACCGAAGATATATTGATTTCACAGATGGTTGGTCGTGAGTTGACAACGTTTTTTCCGGATCGTGAGCACTTTTCGCCACCATCAGGGGAAGCCTCAACGGCACTAAAGGTTGATGATTTAAGCACTTATCCATTAGAACCTCCGCGTCTTGAAAACATCAGTTTTGAGGTGCGGCAGGGAGAAATCCTTGGAATCGCAGGACTGATGGGAGCAGGTAGAACGGAACTTATTAACACTATTTTTGGTGCATATTCGGGTAGATGGAGTGGAAAAGTCTATAGAGATGGCGCCCCTGTACAGATTAGTTCACCCCGCGATGCGATACAAATGGGAATGGCGTTAGTCAGTGAAGATCGGAAAAGGTACGGACTTATTATAGATAACGATGTTGTTCGGAACATGACGCTCGTGAGTCTTGGTGCATCGGGAGAAATTACATCGTTTGGTGTTATCAACCGTCAAGTAGAGTATCAAGAAAGCAGGCATTCTGTGGAGACACTTAGTATTAAAACCCCTTCACTTGATGTGCCTGTGAATCAACTTAGCGGTGGAAATCAGCAGAAAGTGGTTTTAGGCAAATGGTTAATGACGCGTCCGAAGGTGCTGTTTCTTGATGAACCGACACGCGGGATTGACGTTGGGGCGAAGGCAGAGATTCATGCCCTAACTGCTCAACTTGCTGACGAAGGCGTTGCTATCGTGTTGGTATCTTCAGAACTACCAGAAATTTTAGGAATGAGTGACCGTGTGTTAGTGTTACATGAAGGTAGAATTACAGGTGAATTTACCAACGAAAATTTGACGCAAGAAGATATTTTGCGTAGTGCAGCAGGGACGTAATGGAAAAGGTATATAGGACAGGGAGTCCGGAGGAGACACAGTCTCTCGGAGAGGAAATCGGTAAAACACTAAAACCCGGTGACGTTATAGCACTTATCGGTGATCTTGGAACGGGCAAAACGTGTTTAACACAAGGTATCGCGCGTGGTGTCGGCATCGCGTCGGGTGAGGTCGTCAGCAGTCCTTCCTATATCCTCATCAACGAATATAACGGAAAAATCCCTATCTATCATATCGATCTGTATCGGCTTGAGACAGCTGCAGAGATTGCTGATCTTGGATTAAACGAGTATGTGGAAAGCGACGGTATCTGCATTATTGAGTGGGCAGAGCGGATGGCAGACGGACTGTCCGATACTTGTATAAAGATTTACATTACGTGGGAAGATGAAAACACCCGATCCTTCAAAATACAATATTCTATATCTTGATAGCGGTTCAGGCATTGGCGGTGGACAGCGGAGTCTTCTGCTTTTATTGAAGTTGTTAAACAAACAGCGTTTTACTCCGTTTGTAGGTTGTCTCGGTGGAAGTCCGTTTGCAGCGGAAGTAGCAAAGACAGATGCACAGGTTCTGCCGTTGTCTCTCCCCGAAGCGCATAATAAAACTGATAAGGTGAAGCGATTTACATTCAGTGATCTATTCAATGATTTTCGACAATTACAGGTTATTCTACAACTGCATCGGGCAGTAAAACAACATGCAATTTCACTAATCCATGCTAATTCACTTTCCGTGGCACTGCTTGGCGGTATCGTAGCAAAATTGAATCGCATCCCAATCCTAATGCACAAACGCTATGCAACATCCTACGGTATTCTGGACAAGATATGTGAAAAATTGCTACATCGGGTAATTCTGGTATCGGAGGCAACGCGCTGGGACTTCGCACAGGAAGCAAAACAGACTTTAATCTATAATGGAGTAGATTTGGAGGCTTTTCAGGCATCGCAAGCAGAAGTTGAAACCCTTCGGGCGGAACTTTTCTCGGAAAATGCTAAGTCGGTGCGTAGTGGTGCGGAATCAACAACTCCGATATTTGTGGGAGTCGTGACTCGGATAACACCGGAAAAGGGAATCCATTTTCTCGTGAGAGCGATGGCTGAGTTGAAAAAAACTTCTCTCAACAGTGCAGTTGATGTCAAACTACTAATTGTCGGTGGTCCCTATTTTCAGAAAGACCAGGATTATTTGGCTTCTTTAAAACAGGAGGTAACCGATTTAGACGTTGAGGATTCTGTTATCTTCACGGGATTCTTATCCGATACACGTGTGGTAACGACGCTGCTTGACATTGTGTTAGTGCCTTCTGTTATTCCAGAGGCATGTCCACGCACTATCATTGAGGCAATGGCAGTTGGCAAGCCGGTCATTGCTACGCCGCTTGGTGGGAGCAAGGAACTGGTAACGCCTGAAACAGGGATTTTGGTGCCGCCTGAAAATGCTAAAGCGTTTGCATCTGCTATTGCAGAACTTGCTGCTGATCGGGAACAGTTAGCCGCGATGGGAAAGGCAGCACGTCAGCGCGCTGAACAGTTATTTAGCAGTCAAAAGAATACGGCTTTGACAGAAGCAGTTTATACAGAACTATTGACCTCCTAATTTTCAAACACAATTCTTAGATGGGTATAGCACAAGCAAACCCATAAGCGTTAATTTAAGGAAAAGGATACGTTTTTTGTGTGTCTGAATCTCGGATTGCGTGTAATGGACATTTCTCTGTAGAAGCGACCTCCTGGTCGCTCCTACAGAAGAAGTCGGGCTAACAAAGTCCTCCACAAGAGAAAGAAAACACTAAATTAACACATCCTAAGGAGTAACAATGGATGGGCAAAGAGGAAAACTGAGTAGTCCTACGCAGGATGCACAGGTTAGCCAAGGCAGGTTGAACCAAGTTTCAGACTTCATAAGTGAGGAAGTCGGCGATACTTCCAACTGGGTTGAGATTTACCGCACTAACGATGAATGGGAAATCAGACTTATCCAAGCGACTTTAGGCGCGCAACAGATTCGTTGTCGTCCTGTGCAGGTAAAACAAGAACGTCAAACTGCCTTGTTTGTGGCACCGGAGCATGAAGTTACTGCACTTGAACTGGTAAGTCAAATTGACGTTGCAATCGCAGATAATGAAATAGCGGCACAATCTGCAGAGATGGCAGAAACACTCAAACAACGCGACATGGCTGCTGTTGCAGAGGAAGATCAACAATTGGCTACTGATTCTGGAGAGATATTACTTGCACAACGTGAAGATATTGGCAGCGTGGTTTATGTAGAGGAGCAAGGTTATGAACTCCGAGTCGGTCCAGAACCTTATATCACTGTGGCAGAAAACAATTGGGAGGAGTTTACCGATTTCAGTGCGCAACGTCAAGAGTTCGTAATGCTGCTCCGACACGAATATCCGACGCTTTATGAATGGATTCAGGAGGAGAAGTTGTTAGCCGAATTCATTCGGCTCATTGAGATGACGTATCAAGATGATGCTCCTGTTCCTGTACTACCGCGTCAGTACAGCGAATTATCTGATAGTGAAGAGACGGATTCAACGCCATACAATTCGTTTGCCTTACTGAGTTTGACAGTTGCTGTAATTTCACTCATCACGTTACTTTTCAGTGTTCCGTGGCAGGTGAACCTTGTGTTGGCTGCTGTTGTCGTGTTATCCGGTGTTATAGCACTTTTTAGGATACGTATGCAAGCAGAACGTCTTACCGATGGTGAAAGAACGATGGGAACGCCGATGGTACTCAGCGCGATTGTGCTTGCGTGTCTGGTTGTCGTGTTTTCGTGGTGGTTGGATCAGCGTCCTGAACCTGGAACGCCGGAGAATCCGCCTGTACGTGAGCAGACCGGGGATCGGTAGAAACAAGTGATTATTGCTACGCTCCTTTTTTGGGATAAACCCTGCAATTTAACTGGTGTATATATTCTATCAAAGGGCTGAGAGCCAACTCGTCCCAATACACATTTCGCCCCACTGGGGCTATAAGCGTGAAAAAATCAAGTTCTATAAACATTCCGTCCCGCTGGGACTATATATAAAGTAATACCATTTCTAAAATATAATGTATCATTTTCGGTGGAGATTCTGTAGGAGCGACCTCCTGGTCGCGACCAGGAGGTCGCTCCTACAAAGAAACTCAAAAATCGGAATGATACTTTGTCAATTAGAAATGGTATTACAAGATACATAGAAAATAGTAAAAGCGGCAGGGCCATCTGCGATGGCCCTGCCGCTTTTGTTTTAAGAAAAATAATCTTATCTACCAGCTTTGAGGAATCCCCAAGTCGTTGCGACTTTTCCTTTGGGATTAACGGGTAGCGGACCGTCGGGTCCGTAAACGAGTACGTCTTCATATCTCGCGGTAGTAGCCCACGTAGCAACGCCGACTCGTCCGACACCGTCTCTCGTAGCATCGTCCATTTCTGCTACCTGTTCATCGTTGAGAAAGAGTGTGTAACCGGTAGGTGTATTGACGATTTTGACGGTATACCAATCACCTGTTTCTATAGTGTGGTTACTATGTGCACCAGCTTTGCCGCCACCCCACGCTTCCACTTGTGAACGGGCGTTCCCCCAACCGCCAAGATTCCACCAGTACTCTAACCTTGCCTGCTTTTGCATGCGCGGTGGATGCTCTTTAAGTGCCTTTCCCCGAGGTTCCATCGGACCTTGGCACCGAAACATAATTAGGAATCCTTCGGCACCACCGGTTTTATTCCCGCGCACCTCGTAAGTGTAATCGTTCCATTCCTCATCCCAAAAATCATCTGCAATGATACTCATGCAATTGGAATCATTTGAGAGTTGATGATATTCTTTACTTTTGAATTCCCATTCACCCCACAAGGGAACCCATTTCTTTTTTGATTCGTTTGCGTTGTCGAAATTATCCTCAAAGTAGATTTGTGACATTACAGCTGTCGCAATGCCGAAGGTAAAACAACATAAGAGGATAAATATCCCATATCTTTTCATTGATAATGCTCCTTTTGTGCGAATGCGGGTCACCGATTTGACAAACCGCACTTACCGCTTTTAATGATTTAGCGAAAATTCTGCTGAATTTAGTAAAACCCAATAGAGGTCTTCATAAGCTAAGTCTTTGTCTCTATACAGACTTCGTTCTAAATAACGTTGAAAATAGGTTTGTTCTTTACTTGTTGGTTTGCGTGACAGCACAGTGAGATAAATAAACTGAACTCTATCAACTGCATCTCGCCAATTGTCAAGAACATAGTTGACGAAGGTGCCGCGTTCCTTGTAATTAGCACTATTATTCACCATATCCCCATTAATCATCATGAGTGCTTGTGGTACGGTACCGTTGAATGCCTCAATCTCTTCCATCTCACCGTTGTCAAGTAAAAATAAAAATTTATTGAGATGTTCGTCTTTCTTATATTCAATTTCTCGTAGCATTCCTTCGCGATCTTCACCCGCGAGCCTATTGATACCTCCCATTTCAATTTCTTGTAGCCTCTCAAAACCGGTGGCTTGTAGTAGAGAATTGAAAAACTGATCAGCAGATAAGGGTTTCATATAAGCGTGCGAGTAATAAATTTCATCATCCTCATTACTCTTATTTGTTTCTGAACTGCGCTGATATGTTTTAGAATTGAGAATAGTCCGCATTAGATGTTGCAAATCGTATCCGTGAATGACAAAATCCTCCGCTAACCACGCCAATAGTTCAGGATTGGTGGGTGGATATTCTTCTCCAAATCCGTCAACGGGTTCAACAAAAGCGCGTCCCATAAAATGTTTCCATATCCGATTTACGAGAGCTTTACTAAAGTAAGGGTTCGTCTTAGCGGTCATCCATTCAGCGAGTGCTTGACGCTTTTTGGTGAGTTCCCCTTTATATTCTTCATTACTGTCAAGGAAACGCGGTGGAACAGATTCTCTTGTGCCGTCGAATTCGTAAGAAGCCATTCGCTCGTTTGGGGAATTTGAAATGAGAAAGTTCTCCATACTTATCTCATTACCTATCTTATCTACCGTCAGGATGTCCTCCTTGCGCTGACTCTCAATACCGGTAAAGAAGGCAGCAATCCCGTAAAAGTCTTCCTGTAACCAAGCTTCTGTCTTATGATCGTGGCATTCAGCACACTGCATAGGGAGGCCTAAGAAAAGACGCGAGGTATGTGAAGTCAGTAAGGTGGGCGAATGTCCGTAACGCATGAGATAGTATCCTGCGCCGTTGTCACGCGTTTCTCCATCAGCAGTAACAAGTTCTTTGACGAATTGGTTATAGGGCATGTTCGTTTCAAGTGCCTCACGCACCCAACTATTTAAACCGATGCGTTGATCGCCTCGCCTACCAATTAACCAATTTACCCATAACAGTGTCCAATAATCAACGGATTCTTTGCTTCCAATCAGTTCATCAATTTTCTTTGCACGTTTGTTCGGTGAACCGTCGTCCACAAAATCTAACACATCTTCTGGTGTCGGAATTTTTCCTGTCATATCCAAATAGATACGTCTCAGAAATTCGGTATCAGTTGTCTGTCTTGAAGGTTCAAACCCCTCACGTTTTAGCACAGCATCAATGTGTCTATCTAAGTGTTTTGTGCTTGAATGAACGTGTCTATCGGTAGTCGTCATCGTTGTGACTGTAGCACAACTTGCTACTAAGAAAGCGAAGGCAAGCAGAATTCCCCAATTCCGATATGTCTTCCAAAATGTTGTTTTCATCGTACATCTCCTAACATTCTCAACTATAGTGGATTTTATAATTAACCTGATATTTTGAGTTGTGAATCAACGCTGAATGCGCTTGGCAGAATACGCGCATGGTATTCTGCATGATTCAGCGGGAGGGAACTCCGATTCCCGACTTTCAGAACGTTTAGTCGTGATTCGGAGATCACTCCTAGTGGAGTGTCCACCGATATTTTGCGGGTAAAGGTCGCGATTCGGAGATCGCTCCTACAGAATGCCTCTCTTTGTAGGAGGGAACCCTGATTCCCGACTCCTGACACGACTCGCAATTTTAGTGTATACAGAACACTAGAAAAGAATGTCAATATATTTTTATAATTCACTATACTTAAGGTCTAAATCTGTTCTATAAATTTAAGTTTAACGCATTTTTCTATTGTTTTCAAGGTAATTTAGTTTTAACCCCATCGGACTCCTGTTGGAATTATACCTACATCTTCACCGCGTTTCATCGCTTCTGCTGCATCCAGGATACTTGCAAAGTCATGCTGCGGTTCATAGTCAAGCAACGTTTTGATTTTGCTGAGATCAAACTCAAAATAGTTGGCATTCGGGAGTTTTATATCGGCGAAATCCTTATGATAGCGTTCACATAGATAAGGAACTACCTCTTCGAAATTAAAAACGCCTTTTCCACCGAGGGTGAATTCTTCACCGACTGCAGCATCCTTTTCTATTCCTAAGACCAATCCTTGAACAATATCACGTATATCGGCAAAATGCTCTTTGTAAGGGCGTTCGTCAGGATTGCGTTTAAGTATAAACTTCTCTTCTCCGTTCCACGCTTTCATTACCGCTTCTGCGGTCTCTAATTCAACTGGGTCGTTGCCTTTATAGTTTTTGTATCGGTTATAGATGGTACTAAAGACAAATAGTTTGGGTAATCCATCGTTATTGAGAAATTCGCTCGGTTCAATGACAGTAGCAAACCGAAACACTGTAGAAGGCACACCGTATTGATGGTGATATGTCATACAAAGTTCTTCACCTATCCATTTTGTAAGAAAATAGGGCATATGGTGATATTTGGCGACCATATCTTCCGTGATTGGTTCGTTGAAAAGTCGCCCTTTTTGAGTCAGTTCCCAATAGATTGCTTCGGTACACGCATAGACAAGTCTATGAATGTCTTTATTGAATTCGCGGACACATTCTAAAATGTTGAGTGTCCCCATCCCGTTGATGGCCAAATATTCACGGTTATTAAATGGACCACCAAAAGCTGCAGCAATGTGATAGATAGCGTCAACACCGTCGACAGCTTTTTTCACATCTTCGTATTCACGCAGATCGCCGAGGAAAGTTTCAACTTTGTCATTACCTTTCCATCTGTCAATACGATTAGTATCGCCGGGATAGGTAAAACAACGGATTTCGTGTCCCTTTTCTAATAGTTTTTTGGTGAGATTTGATCCGATGCGGCCTGTGCCACCCGTGACCAAAATTTTCATAATTTTTTTCTCCTAAACGTCATCTTTGCTGAATTGTAAGGTGCTGAGTTACACACGATTTAGCAAAGAGGATCTATTTTAAGGCTTTTATGTCTGCCCATTTGACTGTTAATTTGCCTCTCGGTTCTACATCAAATGCAGTGCTTATGAGTTTGATGTTGTCTATTGCCCACCACCAATCATTCCGGGCATCAATGACACCGAAACTGATAACCATCTCAGCGGTATCCGCAGGATTGTCAATCGGGATTTCTAACGTTTCGTTTACTTGTTCTAAATCGTTTAATCTTTCCTCATTTTTCTTTAGAGTTGGAATGGTGACAAGGGTTTGCACACCGGAACTCTCAAACAATAGGATTCGTTCTTCCTTACCGCCGTCAAAACTCACAGTTATCTCAGCAGTTTGCGTATCTTCAGGTCGCCAACTGGAATCCAATGTCAAAACAAGTGAATCTGCAGCTGCACCTTTGATATTTATGGGAGGTGTAATTAAGTGTCCATTCCATGCACTTTTAGCCTCAGGTTTACCGTTTACTTCCCAATCGTCCCACTCATCAGGGTCTGCGACAGCTCCTTTACCCATGCCTTTACCGTCCTTCTGTTTCATAGTGAACTGACTGCGTTCTTGGTCTCCTGCAGTTTGTGTCCACCACGCAAAGTCAATAATTGCCCATGTCCGCCATTCAGGCATACCGAGGTCTTTAGGGTTTTCGTTCGTAATTTCCCAACCTTCAGGAGGTGTGCCCGACCACACTTCAACGCCTTTAACCCCTTCCTGTATGCTATCTTCAAGTTTCACTGCCTCAAAATCTTCTTCAAAAAGGACAGTATCAACGCCCCAAATCGTTGGTGCTGTAAATAAAAAGGTTATTACAAAAACCGCGTATGTGAGAAATCTTATAGTGTTGCTATACATAATTAACCTCTGATAGTTTTTAACCAAATGATTTAATGTCTACAGATTTTGATAATTCACAAAAAAACTTACCCGAAGTTCAAGCCTTGCCTTGTATGGAGAATAATTCCTCTAAAAAGTCACCGCGTATCCATCTGTTCTTGGGTCGGAACCACCGATAAGCGCGCCTGATTCGGGATGAACCTTGATCATCTGTGCACTTCCTGGACCGCCCCAATCCCCGACAAGTTGGAGTTCATGTCCTCTTTCTGCTAAGCCTTCTTGAGCGTCTGAAGAGAATCGTGTTTCCAATTGGAGGTGATTAGAACAGGTGTGTGGAATTGTAGATTCCATCGGGTTTTGGAGACTACGCCAGCGTGGAGCAGAGACTGCCTCCTGCGGTGTCATGCCAAAGTCAAGAATATGTGTAACTAATTGTAGGTTCGTCTGTACCTGTGTATCTGCGCCTGGTGTGCCGCACGCTAACACAGGTTTTCCATCTTTTGTAACGATAACGGGATTCATGGTGTGGCGAACGCGTTTGCCCGGCATTAAACAGTTGGGATGGTCTTCCTCCAAATGCCAATAAGTCATTCGGTTATTGAGTAGAATGCCTGTGTTGCCAGCGATTAAACTGGATCCGAAACCTGATTGAATGCTCTGTAGGACACAAACAAGGTTTCCTTCACGGTCAGCAGTGCAGAAGCAGGTGGTATCTTCGTGTGCTTCTGGTCCACCTGCGGGGACATCAACAGCAGCCTTCTCCAAATCAATCCGTTTTGCCTGTTCTGCGGCATAGGATTTAGATAACATACCTTCTAACGGAATATCCACCCAATTGGGGTCTGCCATGTATTTTTCTCTGTCAGCGAAGGCGAGTTTTTTCGCTTCAACCATCAGATGCACACTTTCGGTTGTATTACATCCCAACGCTTGTAGATCAAACAATTCTACAACGTTCAATTCCTGCAGTAAGATATGTCCACTTGAGTTGGGAGGCATCTCATAAACCTCGTAACCACGATAGTTAACGTGTATCGGATCGTCCCAATGTGCATGGAAGTTTGCGAGGTCTTCTGCTGTTAATAGTCCATCATAAGCATGGCTGAATTCAGCGATGGCTTTCGCAATTTCGCCTTTGTAGAATGTGTCTCTTCCATCTTTAGCGATTTTGCGGAGGGTTGTGCCGAGATTGGGATTTGCAAGGAGTTCGCCTGCGGGGATCGGTTCGCCATCGTTTGTGAAAATGGCGCGGCTGTCTGGTTCGGCTGCGAAGCGAGTGTTTTCGCCTCTCAACCCGCCCGCGAGTCTATGACTTACTGGAAATCCTTCTTCACAGAGAGAAATTGCAGGAGCAAAAGCTTCTTCTAACGGGAGTGCGCCGTAACGTTCATGTGCAAGCAGCCACGCGTCAACAATACCAGGCACTGAAACACTTCGCATGCCTTTCATCGGAATGCCGCCATCTTTGAGATAGGTCTCGCGCGTGGCAGCACGCGGTGCGGGTCCTGTTCCATTCACAGCTGCGACTTGCCCTGTTTCTGCCCAATAGATGAGGATAAACCCATCTCCACCAACACCTGAACCAGCAGGTTCAACGACACCGAGCGCGGCGGCGGTGGCGATTGCAGCGTCAACAGCGTTGCCTCCTGCCATCATCGTTTGGACGCCTGCTTGTGAAGCGAGGACGTGTCCTGAAGTAACCATGCCGTTGCTGCCCATTACAGAAGGACGAAAGGCTGAACCGTGTGGTGATTGCATCGGTAACCTCCGTACTAAGCCAACATTTTCGATGTGAATGCTTCTACATCAACGCGTTCATGTGTACGGGCAGATTCGTTGCATGCTTCCATCAATATCCATGTGCCGAGTGTGCTATCCTGAATCCACTCCCGGTCTTTACCGGTAGCGATTGCTTCAGCGAAAGCATCAAATTGGAGTCTGTCGTCTTCAATTAATCCGCCGTGGAGGTCTTGTAGCGTAAGGTCTTCAACATTTTGTCCTGTTCGGAAAAGTTGCAGGTGTCCACCATCGCGGCGTAGGTCGCCCTCTTCTCCGTGGAATGTCCAACTCCCGCTCCATCCGTAAGCGCCCATGTGTCCTGCACGTGTGCCAGCATACGTGAACGGTGCACCGTTGTCGTATTCCATCAAGGCATTTCCGCCCGCAGTGCCCCATGCGTCTATCTGTCCTAATGCAGGGTCGCGACGGTTATGAACTTGTGCTGTAACATATTTCGGAAGTCCCTTCGCTCCAACGAGTTGGTCAAGTTGATGGCTACAGCCAGCATGGAAGTAAAGCCCATCAACGTAAGCATCGGGTTGTCGAGAATCGGGTCCGGTGAACAAATTTTGGCGTATCCAGAATCGGCATTCGCCTCCCAACATTTCACCGATGCCGTCTTCTTCGCGGAGCCATTCTCGCATTTTAGCAGCGGCAGGATTCCATCGTTTGTTTTGTCCCTGGACCAAAATTGTTGCAGGATTTGCCTTGTGTGCTTGAATGATGTCGCGAAATTCTGCTTGTGTTGTTGCAATCGGTTTCACACAAAGCGTATGCATGCCAAGGTTCAAACTTTCAACGATGAGTTCCGCGTGAACTGTTGTTGATGCATAAATAAGACACGCCTGAACTTCAGCATGTTTTTCTTTCGCTTCGGTTATTGTTGTATAGATGCGGTCTGACAAGCCTTCAGGCGCGCCATTTATTGATTCAACGCCTTTTTTTGCAGCTTCAAGGTTGATGTCTACGCATGCCACAGGTTCAAATCCGTGTGAATTGACTTGTGCTTGTAAGCGTCCGTGTGCGAAATGTGTGCAGCCAACATGAATAGTTTGTATTGCCATATATCGGTCTCCTTTGTAAGAAAGTTTTCTGTTCAACTGCTATACGGGTAGGTTATAGTAAAACTTACAATTAATGGGACATTTCTGTAGCGGAAACTGTTAGTTTGCGGACTAATAGGCACAAACTAACAGTTTCCGCTACACCTTCTATTGTCCGTTATGTTCCAAAACAGGTTTATCAAAGTGTCTCAATAATTTCAAAGTTCACTATAATCTATTCTTCTGAAATTTGAACAGTTGGAGGGTTGATGAAATCATGATACTTTTGTGCGACCTTGCCGACGGTGGCATCGCCAGTATGAATAAGTACACGAAATCGGAAGTGCATCTCCTCACCCTCATTTAAGGTATAGGAACCGTCTTTGGATGGATCCCGTTCAAAGGTGCCACTCCCAAAAATGTTGCTTCCCATTAAGCCGTAGTTGCGAACGTGCCAATATGTCGGATAGCGCGGATTTACAATATGATCAAATACAGCGATTCCGACAGGCGTGCCATCAACGACACCGGAATAATCACACCAATTGGCCCGTTTTCCCCACGTTTCACCTTCGTTGATGCCGCCGAACGCGTTTTCTATTTTTCCACCATCTGACGCATTCATTGATGGATGAACGCGAATTGACATGATACCGCCCTCTTTGGTATCACCGAAATGGACATCACCAGCAGAGGCGATAAAACTCAAATCAAGGTCAACTATAGCCCCATCTTCAGGCAGATTGTAGATACGGAAATTCTGCTTGTCGGTCATCAATAATTCACCATCTTTGGTTTCCCAGTTGTTGTCGGTATATATTCTGCTGGCAACGGCACCACCGTGTTTTTGTGTAAAATTTTGATGAACAACTCTACCAGAATTGCTACCTTCACCCCACAGGTCAACGTCATTGACTTCACCGTAAGCGACGTAGAGTGAGCGATGATGGACGTGGTCTTTTGAGATGTCGCTTGTTTCACCTCGTGTTACTTCGCATCCATTTGGACCCAGGACAGGAAAGAAATAGGGACGATATTGTGTTTTACTGTAGCGGAATGTTGTGAAAGGTCTACCGTTGAGCGTGATGTCTATCGTTTCAGATCCTTCTTTTAATTCAACGCCTGCTTCACCATCAACAGTTCCTTCTGAAAGGGTGTAGGTGCGGGAAGCACCAGCGGCGAGACCGTCAAGCACCCATGCTAAAGTGGTAGATGTGCGATCAGCATCCGCGTAGCATTGTGCAGAGATAACATCTCCGCTCACTGAATCTGTTAGGATGACATCTTGGTCGGATAATTTGCTGATATAGGGATGGTCAACATTAACGACAACAGGGCATCCATGCCGGTTGTGGAAACCCGCGTCAACGGTTAGCGTCAGGTCGTTCTGATTTGCCATAGATCTCCTTAATCTCGTTCAATCTTTGTTCGTTTTGTCAAGAAGTCGCGACCAGGAGGTCGCTCCTACAGAAGAGAGTCCTTGCGTAAAAATCGAAACTATAAAAAACTAAATGTCTTATATTGATCGGTTACAACTTAGTTACTGATTGCGATTCAAGATAGTGATTATTCACTCTTGTCTGCGCTCAGTTCAAGGATTGCTTCCTCTTCACTGTCGTAATTCTCAAAAACGGTTGCTAACCTTCCAAGGACGAGTAGGTTTCTGATATGCGCCCCTGCGTTGACGAGCGCAGTGCGTCCACCTTTACGTGTGATAGTAACATGCACAGAAACGAGTGTTCCTAAGCCACTACTATCCATTCGAGTAACTTCCTCAAGGTTAAAGATGACCTTTGGTGAATCAAAGTGCTCTTCAAGTTCTTCATGGATTTGCTGTCTGATTTCAACATTTGCTGCACCGATCATACGACCAGTGGGACGAATAATAATTACACCTTCTCTGTGACGTATTTCTGCTAACATTTTTCTCCCTCATAGATATTCCGCATTTGAATGCGAGTAATTTTAATAGTTTTAGTTTAACGAATTTAAGTGATTTTGTCAAGGATGTTATGAATTGATTTTATGTAAATTGCTAACGTCCAGTAGATGGAGCCTGTGGCCAGTGAAGTCCGCGTTGCCCCGACAAACTACGATTTGCAGATGGTCGATACGCTTTGTCAGGTAAACCAACAAGTTCACCATCCTGTACCCATTTTTCATCACCACCATAGAGTTCACCTATCAGGAGGTTCGTCAAACGTTCAAGTATTTCAGCATGCGCGGGTGAATCGGATAGGTCGTTTAACTCTCTGGGGTCCTCTTCCAGATCAAAGAGTTGTAAGTAGTTTCCCATCGCGTAATAGATAAGTTTGTAGCGACCCTCATGAATCATGCGTGTGGCACTACTACCGACGCCTACCTCGCCGTATAACCATTCACGTTTTTTGTCGCCTACCATTGGCATACCATCAACTGTGTCTGGTATATCAACGCCAGCAAGATGGAGTAGTGTCGGCATAACGTCCTGCCATCCGACGAGTCGGTCATCAACCCTGTGATGTCCTACTCTGTCATCGCCTGCTGTGCCGACAAGAATCATTGGGACGTTAGCAGAATCTTCATAATAGAGGCGTTTTGCCCACATCCGATGATTCCCAAGCATATCGCCATGATCGGATGTAAAGAGTATGACGGTATTGTTCAACAAACCCTCTTCGCGTAGCGTTCCGACGACAACCCGCAATTGATGGTCAATATGTGTACAGAGTGCGTAGAATGCTTGTCGTGCTGAACGGATTAGATTTTCATTATATCGTGCATCCTGCATCTGACGTGATTTTAGCGGTAACGGCAGTTTGTCAGTGTCTTTAGACCATTCTGCGTGATAGGGCATGTCTATATCAATATCTCTATACATATCCATATAACATTGCAGCGGTGCTAAAGGTGGATGTGGATGGCAATAGGACAGGAACCAGAATCCCGGGCGTGTAGGATCGCGGCGTTTTATCATGCGCGCCATCTGTTGTGTACTCCAGTTAGTCACGTGGCAATCTTCAGGCAGATGCCAAGGGCGGTTGAGATAATCGTTATTACACATGCCGTGTGCAAACTGTTGCCCAGCATAACCTTTGTCCCCAAGGAAGAGTTCATAGTCGTCAATCACACCGTATTGTAATCTGCCTTCTTCACCTAAGATGACATCATCAAACCCAATGCGGTCGCGTTGCGGATAGACATGTAGTTTTCCGACCGCGTAAGCCTGATATCCTGCATCCCGAAATGTCTGTGCGATTGTTGGAAGTCCGTTTATTCCTTTTTTGTCGTTGAAAACTCTGTCTTTGTGAGTGCGTGTGGTTGTTCCTGTCATCAACGTTTTTCTGGCTGGCACGCAGACAGGACATTCGCTGTATCCGTTCGTGAAGCGGGTGCCTGCGCGCGCAAGCGAGTCAAGTGTTGGTGTTTGAATATTTGGATGTCCATTGACACCGAGCAGTGAGTTGGGCCAATGATCTGTGCTAATTAGTAGTACATTGGGTTTGTCACTCATAGTTATTCCTTTTATCGAGTATACCGCGCGAAATAGAAAGTGATTAGCGGTTCATTTGTGTCATTGATTAAACTATGCCCGGGATTTGATGGCGCAACTGAGACTGCATCACCCGGCATCTGACGATACACATTCCTACTGACAACATGGATTCCGTTTCCTTCAAGCATATACCATACTTCGTCCATATCCGGACCGTGTCCATGTGTATCAGGAGTTTGCATCGCTTCAATCCGTACTATCAATACCGAATGTAATACCACCAACCCGTCGTCTTGACCGAAAATTGGATGTACGAGGTGTGTCCAATGTCCTTGACTTAAGGGGCGTTCACGGTAGTTTCGGATAAGCGCGTCCTTACGTGGTGCCTCAACACCATCTGGGATGACCTCTTCTAATATTAGAAATTCTAATGGCGTGTTCTCTGGGTTATTCAAAACATGAGACAGTCCGGGAGGAATTAAGATGGCATCTCCTTCTGTAACCTGTTGCTTCAAGTCTCCTGCTTCAAATATACCGGATCCATCAACGATATAAAAAATCAGTTGTCGGTCATCTAATGACGTAGGAACAGAAGCAATCCGCGGTTCAAGATAGCATCGGGAGAAACTATCAACATATCTGAGTATCGCACCTTCTTTATCTGAATTTTCCTCTGTTTGTTTGCTAAAGATTTCACGTTTAATGATGTTGCCGTGTGTAAGGCTTGAAGGACTTTGTAACCAATGCCGCATATACATAGTGAACTACCTCCGATGTATATTGATTCGGTAGACAACATTCGTTAGATTCAATTCATATCATCATAGCAAAGATTATGACAATTGGCAAGGGAAAAGTTTATAATAGCAGAGCCATTCAGTTTTGATTTTTCTTAATATTTTGGCCACAGTCGCGACCAGGAGGTCGCTCCTACAAGAAGAGACCTTGATAGAAGGTTGAAACTACTGAAAATTAAATTGCTCTGTCATTCAAGCATGATGCAGATTCAGAACATTCTGTCTATATCTGCATTACAGCGGTATTTGTGAGATACGGAGACTGAAACTGCGTCATATCGCCTGCTTTGAGTCCAGGAACGGGGAATAGGCGAACTGATAACGGTTTGTTAAGTTGTGTTGAAAGGGTGGCAACGTCAGTGAGAATAGCGGCGATTTGAGATGTAGAAGCGTCGCCAGGGATAGGAATTGTATCTAAACCAGTTCCACAGACGGTAGAATAGAGTAACAAACTGTCTAAATTGAAAAGACCTGCTTCACTGCGTTTGCCTAATCCGACATCCTCAAGAACAGGGAGCATCAATCCTGAATACCCGCATAATGGAAGTGAGAGCGAGCGAAGTGTTCGCGTTATACCTGCGGCAACTGTCAAAGTGCCCCGTTCACCAAAATGTCCTGATAATTGTTGTTCCATTGCGTAAGCGATGCTTTCATCACCCATCGGTGCAGGTGATACGTCAATACCAACAAACTTTATACCCCATTTCTGTGCAAACGCCTGTGCCAGCGAGACAATTCTTTGTCCTTCTGCTTCCATAACTGTTTTCAGGTTTTGCAAGGCGGTTTCCAAATTTGGGGCATCTGTGAAAACATCTTGCACGAGGTCTGCTGCTTGCCATCCGATACCAAAGTTAGTTCTTGTGTCGCGCCAGAAAGCAGCCGGAAAGAAAGGTGTATTTGGTGGACAATTCATCAACGCAGCAAAGCGGAGGTTGCCGTAGCCAGCATCAGTTTGGTGTGCTATCTGTTGAATGATGTTCGCAGTGCTTTCGGTGATGTCTGAGTCAACCTGTCCAGATTGTGTCGTAATGGTAGTCGTGGCAAAAAGCGATTCACTTTGGACAATTACATCGGTAAGTAATTCAAGATGTTCGGAGGTGTGCTGTACTTCTGGAGAGATTGTGCCTAAACTGAGGAATTCAATCCCTAATGTCTTGGCATTGGACTCTAACTTAAGGATTGTCCCTACATCTCGTGCTTCATTCCAGATTTGACAACTTACGCGTGTTGACTGGACCTCATAGTCGTTTGCTTCAAAGTAGGTTCGGCATGCGTCGTTAAATTCGGCTGCCTGTTTGAGGTAGGAGCGAAAAAAAGGGTTTGGTATACCTGTAGTAATGGTTCGGATCTTCATGTTTGGTTAACGTCATCTTCCCCATAAAGACCGAGATTTCGATAGCGTTCATAACGTTGTTCAATTATTTGTTTCTCTGTCATCTCCATTAATTCCGTAAGATGCTTCCGAATTGCGCGTTTGACGTTTCGTACTGCAACGTCAGGGGCTCTATGGGCACCGCCAAGGGGTTCGCGAATAACTTGATCAATGATGTCTAACTTAAGTAGGTCGGGGGCAGTCGGTTTATAGCCTTCCGTTGCTTCAGGCGCGTGTTCGCCTTTGTCTTTCCACACAATACCGCTGCATGCTTCGGGAGGTGCAACGCAGTAGACAGCGTATTCCATCATCAATACGCGATTTCCGACCGCAATTGCCAATGCGCCACCGCTGCCACCTTCACCGATAATAACGACAAGGATTGGGACGCGCATCTGCATCATCTCAGCAAGATTTTCAGCGATTGCTGATGCTTGCCCGTATTCTTCGGAACGGAGATCGAAATGCGCCCCTGGTGTATCAACAAAGCAAATTAAAGGACGGTTGAATTTGTTTGCTAACTGCATCAAACGTCTTGCTTTTCGGTATCCCTCTGGGTGCGTATATCCAAAGTTCATCTCCTGCCGTTCTTCAAGGTTTGTGCCTTTTTGTTGTGCAAGGTAGACGACAGGTTGTTCATCAAACCATGCAAAGCCACCGATAAGTGCTCGGTCATCTCCGTATAACTTATCACTGTGGAGTTCAATGGGTTCATCAAGAAGTTCGTTGATATATAAAGAGGCTTGCGGTCTTTGCGGATGACGGGCTAATCTCACCTTATCCCAGCGGCTCAGTTTTTGGAAGGTCTGCTTTGTAAGCGTGTCAGCATTCTGTTTCAGCGCCGTAATACCCTCTGTGAGGTCTAACTCAGGATGTTCTTCCGCGAAAGCGTGCAGTTGTGTGAGATGACGTTCCAATTCAATGAGAGATTTTTCAAAATCTAATTCTGTTGAGTTCACAAAATAATCCTTTTATACAGTTTTAGCAAACTGTTTACCGGGCAACTGCTGAATAGCCCCTTTGAGTTCCAGCATCAACAGAACACTGGAAACTTGACTAATTGGCAGCTGCGTCGTCCGGACGATAGTGTCAATATGAGATGAGGGTATTTCAATCGCATTGAAAACCGTTTTTTCATCAGTTGTTAAATCTGGTGGTGGAACTACGGAAGCAGTAGTTTTCTTCTCTGAGGCGGTTGTTTTTGAAGCGGTGTTGCTTGTTTGATCAAGTTCTCGCTTTATATCCGACGGTGTTAGGGGAACTCCTGTTTCTCTATCTGGCACTGGAGTTGGTGTGGCAGTAGTTATTTGACTTAAAGCGTGTTGCGGTAGTGCTTCTAACAAATCATCTACAGTGCTGATCAATTTCGCTCCGTTATCAATCAACTTATGCGTGCCAGTTGATAACTCAGAGAAAATTTCTCCGGGAACAGCGAATACTTCTCTGCCTTGTTCACTTGCGAGTCGTGCCGTTATAAGTGCACCACTCCGATTCGATGCTTCTACGACAACGGTTCCGAGTGTCAACCCACTAATGATGCGGTTGCGTCTTGGAAAGTTTTCTGACCTCGGTTTCATGCCCATCGGAAATTCAGAGATCAACGCACCGGAATCTATGACTTTTTCAACCAATTCACTATTCGCTGCAGGATAGATAAGACTTAGCCCATTTCCCATGACAGCAATTGTTCGACCACTTGCCTCAAGTGCGCCTCGGTGTGCGCAGGTATCTATTCCCTTTGCGAACCCGCTTATTATCGTCAGACCGCGTTTAGCGAGTTGATAACTCAGTTGGTAACTGACGCGTCGCCCATAATCTTTTGCTTGCCGTGACCCAACAAGCGCAATGCTAAGTGCATCTTCTGGCTTCATTTTTCCTCTGACGTAGAGGAGAAGGGGAGGTGTGTCAATCTCCTTCAACAGCGGTGGATATGCTGCATCATAGAACGTTACAATCTGACATCCAAATTCGTGTATCAATTCCAGTTCGCGTTCTAATGGACATCCGAGTTTTTTGTGGATCAATCGCTCACGTGCTGTTGGCGCAAGACCTTCAATTTTTTGCAGGTCTTGCGAAGAAGCATTCAGCACTTTTTCAGCACTACCCAAAATTTTGATCAAGAATTGAACGGTTTTCGGCCCAATACCCTGAATTAGGTTGAGATGGAGAAGATTCGTGGTTTCCTGAGATAACATCGTTTATATTATACCGTAAAAGGCGTAGCATATAGTTGTGTAATCCTACGGCTTTTGAGGAAATGAACCTGATGCAACTGTATTCACTGCATGGGTGCGTCTTCAGCAGGAGTTGGAAGTGCATAATAGAGTTCTATCTCTTGAATTTTCCTATATTCAGCAGCAGTTGGCGCACCAGTTTCAGATCGTTTTGAACGGCTTTGCCCTCCGACGCGTCGCGAATCCCATCTACGCGGCACTTTTAAGCGAAACTTCTTCGTTACAATTGGATCTCTGAGAGTAAATTTATATTCAGAACGCATGTTATCGCGCACTTGATTTACTGTAACCCATTTTCCATTGTCATCCATATATTGAATCTCAAAGAATTCTAATTGTCCCTCTTTTGCCTTAATGATAACTTGTTGGATCGTCTGAGAAATATTCCAGCTTAAGACTGCCTCGGTGAAATTATCTGATTCTTGTTGTGAGGCAATATCCCTTGCATCTTCACGTATAGTCGTGGTTTCTCCTTCGGTATATAAATTTTCATCATTTAACTTTGAATCGCTACTCGCAGCTGTGACTGCGACATTCTCGCTCCGGTTAAATGATGGGTTTGATGCAAGGATACATCCTGAGAACCCAAGTATCCAACAAAAAATTATAGCAAATAATCCAAAACGCATGTATACCTCCTTATAATGTTTATCATAAAATATGCAATGTTTTGTAAAATATCAAGGCAGTATTTTTCCAACGGCTGCCTTGATATTCCGCTATTCTATTTCTAATAAATCATCAAGTTCTTTTTCACGGGTTTCAGCGGCACTACTTTCCCGCGTTTGCTCAACAGTTTTATAGCCGTAAAGTTCAATCTCTCGAATTTTAGCTTGCGCGCGACGGTTCTCACCATAAAAGACTCTACCGCCGGTACGTGCGCGCTGCCTTCGTTTCAAGTTTGCGTCATCCGATGTTGATAAAATCCTAACCCGAATTCGGTTGGTAGGAAATGGAACTAAAACGGGAATCTCAATCGGATTTGCTTTGACACTTTTAACATCTTTAATCAATTTCCAGTCTTGTTCGACGATGATACCGCCTTTATCAGCAAAGATATCAAATGTTTTGATGTTATCGGAATGGATCACAATTCTACGGATGACCTTTTTTTCAGGTAGCGTGATGATAACTTCAGAGGGTGGGTTTGAACCAAAAGTAGCCTCTGCTGGAAAACTTGATTCTCCGATGGTATTCATATTGCCATCAATCATTTGAGGACTCGTTGCACTTGTCCCTTCAAGTAGCGCGTAGTTATCACTCCATTCTTGTTCAGAAAACAAGGCAGCACAACCTATCATAACAACAGAGAAGCAAATTAATGAAAAGAAAATAGTTATTCTAAAAAGCATTTTGTAACTCCTTAATACACGTTCAAATAGTGTGTACAGTTTTTAGTAATTTCGCCAAATTTGTCCTAACATAAGTGTTGATAAAGACGGGCCGTGTTTGTAGTTACGATACAAATTTCCAAGTAGACCCGTCACGAGTGTCTTGGATTTCGATGTTAAGCTGTTTAAGTCGGTCGCGAATCTTATCGGATGTATCCCAATCTTTCTGGCTTCGAGCTTCTTGTCTTATCTCCAACAGAAGTTCAAGTAGTGGATTGAGAAATTCAGCAGTCCCTGCAGTATCTTGTTCGTCCATCGTATAGATTCCGAGTACTTGACAAGTTTCGCATAAAACCTTGTAGGCTTGCGCGAAAGTTTGATGGGATACCTCGTTATGTGTTCCAAGAGACCTATTAACTTGACTGACAAGTGAGAAAATTGTTCCTACTCCTTGTGCTGTATTGAAGTCGTTATCCATGGCATCTGTAAATTTTGACTGCATGGTTTCTATTGCGGAAAGAAGGGCAACATCTGTGTCTGACGTCTTTCGTGGTGTGGAACTGTTTCCATCAGTAACTTCTGGTGTTTCTTCTTCATATTTTTTCAACGCTTCTAAACAGTTTTTTAAACGTTTGAGTGCAGATTCGGATTTTTGTAAACTTTCTAAACCGTAATCAAGTGGATGTCGGTAATGGGCAGAAATGAGGAAATGGCGGATTACCTCGGCGGGATATTTGTCTAAGGCATCACGCAAAAAAATAAAGTTTTTTTCAGATTTTCCCATTCTCGTGCCATTTATTTTTAGAAAAGCGACATGAACCCAGTAACGGGCGAAAGGTTTACCTGTTGCCAATTCACTTTGCGCGATTTCGTTTTCGTGATGTGGAAACAACAGATCTTCACCACCAGCATGAATATCAATAGTTTCACCAAGATGCTTCATTGCCATAGATGAACATTCAATGTGCCAGCCAGGTCGTCCTTGCCCCCAAGGGCTATCCCAATAAGGTTCACCGGGCTTCGCTGCCTTCCACATGTCAAAATCGCGTGGGTCTTCTTTGCGTTCATCAACTTCAACGCGTGCGCCTGCCAGCAAATCTTCAGGTTTTCGGCGTGACAACTTGCCGTATTCGTTAAAGGAATTAACGCGATAATAGACACTTCCATCAACGACATAAGCGGCACCTTTGTCAATAAGTGTCTGAATCAAGTCAATCATCTCAGAGATGTGTTCTGTCGCTTTGGGATGCACATCCGCAAGTTGGATGCCGAGACGTTGCGTATCCTCAAAGTATGCCTCACCGTTTGAATGTGCAAGTTGGCTCGGGCAGGTTCCAAGTGTTAGCGCACGAGCGATGATTTTGTCATCAATATCTGTGAGATTTTGAACTAACTTGACCACATATCCTTTGTAGGTGAGATACCGACGTATAATATCGGTGACGAGTGCCGTCCGGGCATTACCGATGTGTATATAGTCGTAGACGGTAGGACCACAACTATACATTGAGACGTGCCCTTCCTTCAACGGAGAAAACTCCTCAAGTTGCCGACTAAGGGAATTATATATCTTTAATCCCATTCACTATTCCTTTGTTTTGTTTACATTTACAACACTATTTAACAAGGTTTTTATGAGACCAAGTTTTTGTAAGATACGCAATTGCTTGGGCAACGATTGCCTTTTCTTTCCCAACAATACCTAAACCTTCTGCGGTTGTAGCTTTGACACTTACCTGTGCTTCTGAAATTTCCAATGTTTTTGCAAGCACGCTACGCATTTCTGAGATATAGGGTGCTAATTTTGGTTGTTGTGCAATGACTGTGCTGTCAACATTTTCAATCGTGTAATCTTGCTCCTCAACTTTTTTTGCGACAGCGCGTAGGAAAAATTGACTATCTATTCCAGCGTAACTTTCGTCCGTATCTGGAAAGTGTGTCCCAATATCGCCCAGTGCTGCTGCACCTAAAATTGCATCACAGATGGCATGTGTCAACACGTCCGCATCTGAATGCCCCAATAATCCTAAATGATAAGGGATCTCTACGCCTCCCAAAACCAATTTTCTATTTTCGGTAAGACGATGAACGTCGTAACCGATTCCTACTCTCATTTTACCGGGTTCTTTCTGGAAATCCCTATAAGCTGGTATTATACCTTTATATCTCATCATTTAGTAAAGTTTCAGCGATTCGCAAATCCTCTGGGGTTGTTAGTTTCACATTTTTGTAACTACCCAGGACCAATTTTACAGAGGATCCCAGATTTTCAACCAATGCAGCATCATCCGATGCGTCAATTCTGTCGTGAATTGCCTTTTTGTGTGCCTCTACTATTAGTGATTTCCGAAAGACCTGTGGTGTCTGCACTTGCCATAACCGATCCCGTTGAGGCGTATGATCGACAAATAGTTCTTTGTTTGCGACTTTAATAGTCTCCTTCACTGGCACAGCGGAGACAGCAGCCCCCCATTCCGCTGCTGCTTCAAGACATTCGAAAATTATTTTATCATTTATAAACGGACGCACGCCATCATGAACAACGACAAAATCAACATCATCTGAAAGCGCGCGGAGCCCGTTGAACACGGAAACCTGCCGAGTTTCACCACCAGCGACCAATTCACAAACCTTTCGATAGCGGAAGGGCGCGAGTGCGTTTTCGCGGCACACCATAAAATCAGATTGGTCTACAATCACAAATATCTCGTCAATAACACTGTTCTGTTCAAAACAGTCTATAGTATGCGATAAAATTGGTTTATCATCTAACATTAAATACGGCTTTTTAACCGACGATTCCATCCGTTTGCCTTGCCCAGCAGCTGGGATAAGAACAGATATTTTGCTGTTCATCTGCAACCATCTCATCACAAACCTTCCTAAGGGCAGATATTTTGCTGTTCATCTGTGTCCCACCGAATGCCACACGCGCATTCGGTGTTGATTCACTCATCGCAATCCTTTTTCTGATGGAGATTCATCCGCATTCCGTGCGAAAATCATCTGTCCGGTACTGGTTCGCAACATCTGTGTAACGACAACATCAAGCGTTTGTCCGATGTAGGGTTTGCCATCTTCAACGATAACCATCGTTCCGTCATCAAGATAACCTACGCCTTGATTGGGTTCTTTACCAACTTTCTGCAGATGAACCTGAATAATTTCTCCAGCGACTACGATCGGACGGATGGCATTTGCTAATTCGTTGATATTTAGTACTGTGACACCTTGTAATTCCGCGACTTTATTAAGGTTTAAATCGTTGGTAATTATTTTAGCAAAATATTTTCGAGCAAGATGGACAAGTTTGGCATCTACCTCAGTCAGGTGCGTTACATCTTCTTCTATAATTTCAACAGCGATAGAAGGACTATTTTGGAGTGAACGTAAAATATCGAAACCGCGCCGCCCTTTATTTCTACGAAGCAATTCGGTTGAATCTGCAATATGTTGTAATTCATTTAAAACAAACCGGGGAATTAACAACGTTCCATCAATAAATTGTGTCTCGCAGATTTCAAGGATACGTCCATCAATAATAACACTTGTATCTAAAATTTTAAAACCATTAGAGTCGTTTGTTGCAAATGGTGTTCCCGTTTGAATATAGCGATGCGAATTTAGTAATTTCACGACAGGTAAACTTTCGGATATATGGTAGCCACACACCATGCCAATATAACCAAATCCGAGGATAACGGCAATGTTTAAAGTAGAGTTTTGAACGATTGAGTCGGGTTGATTGAGGAGTTGGAGTACCCCTTGAGAAATTAGCAAACCGAGCGCAAGTCCGAAGATGCTTGCAACAATTCTGCGTGTGTAAGGTACATGAAGGGATATTTCACCTGCAACGAGGATACATGCAATGGCAAACCCAATAAATGCGTGAGTAAGATTAGTATTTGGAAAATAGAAGGCGACAGCACTTGCGAATATAAAAAAAAGACGAATACCCCAAATTTGCATAGTTCTTTCTCCGCGCCAAGTGGAAGCAATGAAATATGTTTGATTGATAGTTTGAACCATGTTGTAGATCAAAAGCTATTCAACATTATCTTACGAAGACAACATCTACTAATTATAACTCAAGTTGCTAGCTACAAGATTTTAGACAGGCAAACACCGTTTTTTATAGAGAATATTCATATTTTGCAAGATTTCGTAGCGTCCACTGTCAGTTTGCGCACTAAGATGCACAATCTAACAGATTGTACTACATAGGTGGCAACTTGGGTTAATTATATGTTTGTTAATCGACAGGAACTTTATTCTGTTTTTAGTTGTTTGGGTTTCGCTATATCTATTGCATCGGAATACGTTGTTTTCGTAAAACATGATAGAATTGATTTTACCATTAACTCAACTATGGATGCACTGAAATCCTTATATTGAACTCGTGTTCCAATTACAGTAGTGCACTTAGACTGTCAAAGATATTTTTCACACCAATAAGTTCAATTTTTTCATTGATTTCTAAACCTTTCTGATGGTAAGCAGGAAAAACTGCACGCGTAAATCCGAGTTTTGCGGCTTCTCGGATTCGCCTTTCAACATGAGGCACTGGTCGAATTTCGCCGCCCAATCCGACTTCACCAATTACAACCGTTCGCGGGTCAATTGAGATATTCCGATGGTTAGAAATTATCGCCATTAACACGCCAAGATCAATTCCTGGTTCATCAACCCGTAACCCGCCCGTAATGTTTACAAAAATGTCTGAGTCACCTATATCCATCCCGATACGTTTATTCAAAACGGCAGTGAGGAGTGCGACACGATTTCGGTCAATTCCTGTTGCGGTGTTACGTGGTGTTCCGTAGTGAGTCGAAACGACCAATGCTTGTACCTCCAATAACAGCGGCCGTGTGCCTTCCATACTTGACACGATAACGGAACCAGAAATTTCTTCTTTTCTATCGCTCAAAAAGAGTTGGGACGGATTTTTGACATCTACAAGTCCCTTGTTCTGCATTTCAAAGATACCGAGTTCGTTTGTCGATCCAAACCGATTCTTAACTGCACGTAGGACGCGATATATATGATGCCGTTCCCCTTCAAAATAGAGCACTGTGTCAACTATATGCTCTAAAACTCGGGGGCCTGCTAATGTGCCTTCCTTTGTTACATGTCCGATGAGAAACATCGGTATGTTCTGATTCTTCGCGCAAATTAAAAGATGTGCTGCGCATTCACGAATCTGTGTAATACTGCCCGGCGCTGATTCAAAATCAGATAGATAGACTGCTTGAATAGAGTCGATTACAACCGCTTGCGGTTGCAGTCTTTCAATATGTCTTTGAATCTCTTCTAAGTTATTTTCGCACAATACATAAAGGGTATCGGAATTCAGGCCGAGTCGGGTTGAACGGATTTTTGTTTGACTCACCGATTCTTCACCAGTGACATAGAGCACACTGCCATATTTGCGGCTTAATGCATCACTTGCTTGTAACAGAAGCGTGGATTTACCTATTCCTGGGTCTCCCCCGATTAAAATAACAGAACCCGGAACAATTCCACCACCAAGCACTCCATCAAATTCGGGCATTCCTGTAAGTTGCCGTTCTACATCCTCCACCGTAACGTCAGAAATTAACTCTGGTTGGCTCGTCCGTTGGTTTATACTTCGATGAAGGGGGGATGTGGTCACAAGTTCTGTCTCTTCAGCAAAACTATCCCACGCTTCACATCCAGGACATTTCCCAAGTGCTCTCGGTGTTGTATATCCACATTCCTGACAGACAAATTTGCGCTTTGTTCGTGCCATAACAACCCGCTCGCTTTCTGATAACTATTGGCTTCCTTACAAAGACCCGTTTGCTTCTAAATCTCTTTGCCTAATGCCGATAACTGACTATCAAAACTATCTTACCAGTCACTTGTGATCCACTTAATCCCGGTTGTCCAACGCCTTTCGTCACTCCACCAATTTTCAACACCAAAGAGAACATGTCCACCACGGAAGAAGCGGAAACTCATTTCGGCGTTCAGTTCGGGCTTGTCACTTGTTATTCTAATGCCTTCCAGACCGATGCCTAACCTGCGTGATAACAGCCGTATGTCAAACCCAGCACCAAGATTAGAACGCATGAAACCGAATTTACCTCGGAGGTAATCTGTAAAATTATAGGCGTATTGAAAATCAACGCCAATTTTCTCCTCCCGAATGCTGAGTCCAAAGTGGTACAGATTTTTTGAAGGTGGTGACGGAATAAGTGAAAAACCGAATTCGGTGTGTAGGTTTTCCTCACGGCTTAGATATTGGAGTTCAGTATCCCATGAATATCTACGGAGTTTAAAGCCTTTTAATTGTTCGTCGGTCTGCTGATAAAGCCCCTTCAATCCTATTAGTACTTCATTCAGATTATTGAAAGATTCTTGCGCTCCTTTAATAGGTTCTGGATTGTTCAGGAGTTGTGCGACGGTGCCATCCCCATGTTGAATGGTATTTAACAGTTCACTGATATTTTTCTCCAATGTGGTGAATGCGGCTGTTGCTTTCTGAAGGTTTTCAATAATTGGTGCAACATCTGTGCTCCCCTTTTCAATGAAGGTGCTTCCTTGTGTGATGAGGTCAGATATTTCGGTTTTCAAAGAACTTGAATCTTGACGGAATTGTGTTGCTAACCGTCGAAAATCAGATGTGCTTCGCTGCAAATCCGTTATCATAGAATTTACTTTTGGTGAGTTTTGATCAATCATTCTCAATACGGAACGACTCACATCACTAATTTGACTGCTAAGTATCAAAGAATCATTACCCAGTTGGTTTAATAACTTATCCACTTGCGAAAGCGTTGATTCAAAGCGCACGTCGTATTTTGAAGTCAGGTTCTGCAAAGTCTCGACTGTTGTATCTATGTGTTCACTGAATTTTGTAAGTGTCTTACTTGTTAATTCGACCAATTTCCGTGTTTCTTTTATACCTTCTTGAATTTCTTCTTGACTTGCTTGTAAGACCTCGTTCGCTGCAGTCGTCAACTCAATGGCTTTACTCAATCCTGAACTGGTTTGTTCAAGTAATTCCAGTGGATTTACAGGGTCAATTCCAATAATCGGGAGATCTGATGGTTGCAGGAGCGGATTTCCAACCTCTCCATTATTGAGTGTGATGTATGTTTCACCGACAAAACCGCTCATTGAGATACCTGCATCACAACCTTTCCTTAGCCACTGAAATGCGTTTTTGACACGGGCTCGGATTTCAACAGTATTCGTCTCCGGTTCGAGTTCAATGCTTGTTACCTTTCCAATAGAAACACCGGATAGGAGGACACCAGAACCTACATAAAGCCCATTGACAGCCCGGAATTGGAAGTATATATCATCTCCGCGTGTTGCCCAGGGCCAGTTTCCAGCATTGGTAAGGAGGATTGCAAGTAGAACAAGGGCTACAACAACCATTAGTCCCACTTTCACAGACGAGGTCCAAAACTTCATTGAGGTTTCCTTCCTGTAAACTTCTTCAAAGTTGGGTTGTCAATATTAAGAATCTGGTCTGGTGCACCAAAAAGGATGAACTGCTGTAAAACCGGGTTATCTTCGTTAATCAAAGCTTCTGGTGTTCCATAAGCGAGTTGTTTTCCTTCGTGAAGCATTACCATAAGTGTTCCGACACTGAACGCACTGTGCATATCATGTGTAACGACGACAGAAGTGACTTCCAATTGTTGATTTAGGTCGCGAATCAGTTCGTTAATTTCGGTGCAGGTAACTGGGTCAAGCCCAGTTGTGGGTTCATCGTATAAAATGATTTCTGGATTGAAAGCAAGGGCGCGTGCGAGCCCTACCCGTTTTCGCATGCCGCCGCTCAGTTGTGCCGGTCTTAGTTCCTGAACACCGTGTAAATCGACTAATTTAAGTTTTTCATCTACAATCTTACGCATCTCTTGCTGGCTTAAATTTGTATGTTGGTCAAGCATAAAAGCGATATTCTCAGCTACGGTCATTGAATCAAATAATGCTGCAGACTGAAAAAGCATCCCGATTTTTCGGCGAATCTGATTCAATGGTTTCTTTTTCAGCTTGGTGATTTCTGTTCCGTCAACCCAAACCTCACCTGTATCTACGGAAAGGAGTCCAGCAATAATTTTGAGTAAAACGCTTTTCCCGCAACCACTTCGCCCCATAATTACAAGGGTTTCCCCGCGTGGAATTTCAAGGTCTAATCCGTTTATTACTTTTTTTCCATCGAACGCTTTTCTGACGTTTTTGATTGAAATCATAAGAATAGTGAATTGTTTATTGTAATTTGTAGTTTACAAGGTGGCGATTCGGAGACGCTCCTACAGGAGATCAGTATTCGTCGTTAAATCAATCCCAAGATATTAAACAGGATATGGTTTAGAACAAAGTCTAATACAAGAATAGTTATCAAAGAAATAACGGCTGAACCAGTTGTTGCTGTTCCAACACCTTCTGCACCACCTGCAGTTGAAATGCTAAACCCCTTATAGCATCCAACTGCAGCTATAGCCATTCCAAAAGAAGTTGCTTTGATTAAACTAATTAGTACACTTCCAACATACAGATTCTTTTGAACTTCTAACACATAGAAATATCCGTTGAAACCGAACAAGGAGACTACCGCCACATAGCCGCCGAAGATACCAGCAAACGTAGAAAAAATTGTGAGGGTGGGGAGCATGATTGAACAGGCGAGAAAACGGGGCACAACCAGATATTTAACCGGGTTTGTTCCCATTACCTCCAGCGCGTCAATTTGCTCGGTAACCTTCATAGTTGAAAGCTCGGCTGTAATAGACGCACCTATACGTCCTGAAAGCACAAAGGCTGTTATCATGGGACCCAGTTCTTTAACGACAGAAACACTGACGAATTGAGCAACCGAACCTTCAACCGCGTACGGCTTCAATTGCACGTAACCTTGAACACCTAATACCATTCCAGTGAAAAACCCAGAAACTAAAACAACTGATAACGAGTTGAAGCCAATAAATAGCAGTTGCTTCATTATTAGGTCAAATTGCAACGGCGGTCTGAAAATTTGGAAAATGGTTTCGGCGAGTAGACGACATGCCTCCCCTATTTCTGAAAGCGTGTAGTGTAGCCGATTTTTTATTAAGAACGCCAACCCATTCGAAGATGCTGACTCAGAAGGAGGATTGCGCATAGAAAATATTCCAGATAGAGATTCTTATCAACTCGGATTTTCGAAACGCATCTGCTTCTTGTTAAAATACAGAGTAATTGTTCCAGTGGGACCGTTGCGTTGTTTTTTTACTAATATGTGTGCTTCTACCGTTTCATCTGCGTAATCATCATCGTCGTCATAATAATCCTCTCGGTATAAAAATGCGACTAAGTCTGCATCTTGCTCAATTGCGCCCGATTCTCGCAAATCGGAGAGCTGCGGTAGTTTGTTTGGACGCCGTTCAACTTCTCTACTCAGCTGCGCGCAAGCAAGAATTGGCACATTTAATTCCCATGCGAGAATTTTTAGGGAGCGTGAAATTTCAGAAATTTCCTGTTCACGCACACTATAGCGTCCGGAGCCTCGCAGCAGTTGGAGGTAATCAACGATAATTAAGGCAAGGTCTTCGCGTTCGCCTTTCAAACGTCTCGCTTCTGCCCGAAGTCCTTGGACTGTCATGGCTCGGTTGTCATTAATCCAGATAGGCGCTTCGCTGATACGACCTACACTTTGTCCCAAAGGTGCCCAATATTCCTGGCTGAAATTGCCTATTCGCAAACGTCCGAAATCAATTTGTGATTCCGCAGAGAGCATACGCATAGCTATGTCTTGTGCGGGTTGCTCTAAACTAAAGATTGCCACAGATCGTTTTTGTTCAATCGCAATGTTTTGCGCCATATTCAGCACCAACGTTGTCTTTCCCATACTCGGTCGAGCTGCAATAATAATGAAGTTCCCAGGCTGCAATCCGGAGGTTAGGTTGTCAAAATCTATGAAACCCGTAGGAGTACCTAAAAACCGATCTTTCTTATGAAAGAGCTTCTCTATGACCTCAATACTCTTTTTAAGTAACGACCGAATATGTTCAAACCCTCGTTTACTATCGGTTTGCCCAATTTCAAAAACTGCCTCCTGTGATTGATCGAGAACCTCACTAATTTCTATGCTTTGATCTTGTGCCAACTCTTGAATTTGAGTGGCTGTTCGAATCAATCTCCGCCGTGTCGTCTTTTCTCGTAAAATTTCTGCATAGAACTCAATGTTTTCTGGGTCAACATCAGTAATAGGTGCTTGTAGTTCATAAAGATAGTCCGATCCACCTACCCGGTTCAACTGTTCTACCCGATTCAGTTCATTCGCCACAAGAATCGGGTCTACGTTTTTATCACCGCTATAAACAGTAAGAATCGCGGTATAGATGAGTTGATGATCGGTCGTAAAAAAAGCGTCAGAGGTCGAACCGAGCAATGCCTCTACCCGTGGAATAACGGACTTTTCGGTCATCATCGCGCCAAGTACCGCTCGTTCTGCCTCTTTATCCATGAGGGAGTCAACTGTTTGCATCGGTATTTCTCCCATGTAGAGCCAATCGTATATATTGCCTCTACGTCTGTTGGAAAAGTATTCCTATTCTTCCCTTTCAACAACGACACGTATTTCTGCAGCAACATCTGCGTGCAGTCTTACAGAGACAGTAAATGCACCGAGTTCGCGTATCGGTTCAGCGAGTTCTATGATGCGCCGGTCTAATTCAACGTTAGCTGATGCCCGCACCGATTCTACAATATCTGCGGTGGTTACAGAACCGAATAGACGGTCATTTTCGCCTGCTCGTCTGGTGAGATGACATGTGACATCCGCAATTTGCGCCGCAATTTCCTGAGCGTGTTCTCTATCCTTCGACTCTTGTTGTTCAATCACGCGTATCTGATGTTCAAGATGTCGCCGATTTCGCTCTGTTGCATGCACTGCTAACTGCTTCGGGAACAGATAGTTTCGGGCATAACCGTCTGCGACTTTCAGTACATCTCCTGGTGCTCCGAGCCCATCAATCCTTCTTTTAAGTATGACTTCCATATCTTTCATCCTTGCAGCCCTGAAATCAATGAGATAATTCATGAGTCATCCCCTGTACAGAAACTGGGGGATGCTATGCGCGCATTCTATATCGATTTCATGCTACAGTTTAATTATATCTCCATGTTTACCGCGTAAAAGGCAATAAAGCCATATTTCGCGCCCGTTTAACCGCACGGGTTACCATACGTTGCTGTTTTGCCGAAAGTCCAGAGACTCGGCGGCTCACAATCTTTCCCCGCTCGTTTATAAACTTTCTTAACGTATCTACATCTTTATAGTCTACGGATTCCAGTTTACTAAAACGGGATCTTCGACGATATGCCATATTAATTTACTCCTCTTAACCTGAACATTGTCGTTCCAGCATTTACTTATCGTGCTGGCACCAACAGATGCAAAAAGGTAATGATGCCGTACCACGCCATAATCTATAATGAAATTTGTCGTGTGGTATAAAAGTGAAATTTAGCGTGTATAATCTAAATTTGGTCTGTTAACTAACTTTAGAACGGGATATCATCCTCAGTAGAGGATGTGTCACTTTCACTTGCTGATGGTGCGGACATTTGATCAGACGGCCCTTGCGTTGAGGGGTCTGTAGGTGTAGCAGGTGTAGCACCTGCGTAACCTCCGCCTGCCCCATCTTCATCCTGTCTACCACCAATAAATTGGAACCGTAGAAGTCGGACTTTAAGTTTGCTACGCTTTGTTCCATCTTCGGTTTCCCAAGATTCAAATTTGAGGGCACCTTCAATAAAAACAGGGCTACCTTTACTCAAATATTCATTTACGATTTCGGCTTGCCTATCCCATGCTTCTACATCAACAAAACAGGCAGACTCTTTCTGTTCACCAGTTTGCCTGTCAGTATATCGTTCATTCATAGCGATTCCAAAGTTAGCGACAGCGGTTCCACTCGGCAGGTACTTCATTTCAGGATCACGGGTGAGGTTCCCCATCAGAATAACCTTATTATAACTTGCCATGATTATGCTCCTTTCTTTTCAGTGCGTGTTACAAGATAAAATTTCTTGGACGCAACTTGGAATTATGTTTTTTAAACAGGTTCTTCAGTATTTTCTGTTGGTTCTTCAGTATCTGCAGGTGATTCTGCTGAATCTTCCTCAGCTTCAGGTTTGTCTTCGGCAGTATCAACATCCGAGGCTTCTTCAGGTCCTGCTGCTTCTTTTTCTGCTAATTTCAGTTTTTCGACATCGTCTTCATAGAGCACAATCATGTGTCGTAAAATTGCTTCAATAACACGGAGTGCTTGGTTCAACTGCGCAACAAAACTGGGTTCGCTCTCAAATACATAAACGACGTAATAACCTTCGCTGCGCTTCCGTATTGGATAGGCGAGTCGTCTCTTTCCCCAAACATCTGTGTGGATGATGTTTCCACCATTTTCAATAATACCCTTGACGTTTTCAATGAGTGCTTCCGCTTCATTCTCCTCGTGGTCAGGAGTGATGATAAGCATAAGTTCGTACAGTTTCAATGTATACCTCTCTTTGGACTCACGGCTCCACTGCGTAAATCAGGGAGCAGAGATTAAGTAACATTCTATCTGTTGGATAGAATCTTGCTAATTTATTTCAAGTGACATAATTATAACACATTCTAATCGGTATATCAAATTTTTAACCTTAATTGTTGCAGAAGGGTAACAATCGGAAATATGTTAAATATATGTTAACATGTTTGAAGATTTCTGTCAAACGTTTTGATTGATATTATCATTCAAATGTGGTATTATTTGCATAATTATGTGTAATTTTAGCGAAAAAGAAACCTATCAAGATGATTCAGAACAATAAAGAACTTGCGGCAATATTAGCACACACCAGACACTTTACAAAAACAGATCGAAAAACCCGAGAAGTCGAAACCAATCTGCAAAACTATTGACTCCGTTGGCGGCTTTCTTGTGGAGATTGGATGAATCTGGAAGTAAGAGAATATCTGACCATTCATTCGGATACAAAACGTGATCAATAGGTTAATATATGACTGATAAACCAGATTCATCTTTTACAATTCCAGATGATAAAATTCCTAAGATTTTACAAGTATGTGGAACGGAAAATGATCCGAACTTGCAGGATGTACCGCATTGAGATATACCAAAGTACTTGCGTGAACAATATTGGATTAAGCAATGGGGACCTACTAATCGCTGGAAACTTGATTTCGGTGTAACTTCAAAGAGTAAACTACGTCTCGCTGATCTAAGTCGTAAGTTAAACGATCCTGGGGATGCCTTTTTTGAGTTGAGTTTGGGCTCTTTGCGATCCACTGTCAGATTATGAACTTGGGTTGAGGTTACAGAAGTCTTTTTGCCTGAACATGCTTTAAAAGTAAATAGGTTCATTCGAAAATACAATGGTCTGCAAGGAAAAGGAGATATTGATGCTGACGAGTTTCTCAAGACCCTTGACTTAGGTCCGCCCGATCCTTACATGCAACAAGAGATGACAGATTTAGTAATTACGGCTATAGTGAAAAAGGCTGAAAAGGGTCGTGAAAAAGGTTCATATAAATCTCTGTTCCGTGATTATGGGTGCGGTCAGCTTGTCGTAGGTTTGCCTTTATGGTTTGCAACTTTCCCTTTAGACCCGATGGATCCATCTTCAGTTCTTACAGATTTTTCTATGCGTATGAAACTTGCATTTAAGGAGATTAAACATTCCGTCCTTCTTAAGAAGTTGGTGTCCTTTTGATTCCGTTGTTGTTTTGTGGAATCCAACATGGGAATCAATTGACAAATGGGCAAAGGTTGCTGACCCAGGTTTTTATGCAGATCCAGCGAACTACAGTTTAAATTGTCCATTTTCGCTCATTAAAGGCTATTCTTTTTTGAAAAAGCATGATTTTCCAAAACCTGACAATCTAAAAATGGAAGTAAGATGGGACAGGTATTCCTCGCTCGATGCGATGCTTGACGACCAGTTTCAACAGTTTAGGTTTTTCAACAAAAATCGACCTCTCGGTTCCAAAGCATGTTTGGAAGTTCATAACTCAGAAGGTGTAGTTGCTTCATTACGTATGGACTTTTATAAATGGCTATTTAAACTTTATCTGTTTGTCCGTATAAATAGTTGGAATGGCTTTCATAAGTGGATTACTTCTCTATTTTCTGTTCGCAGATTATACTCTCTCTTTCGCCTAAGTTATCAAGCAAAAAAACTTTTTCGGGCATCAACTTCTAAACGTTCCAAGAGTTAATGCTTAGGAACGATCTCCGAATCGAAACTTTTCCATCTCTTATAGTGAACTTTAGAATTAACGGAACATTTTGAAGTGTAGGAGGGAACTCCGATTCCCGACTATTCAAGTGTTTCGTCGCGATTCGGAGATCGCTCCTACAGAAATGTGTCTTTTTAATTTCAATGTTCACCATATAATCAGGAAAAGGTTGAAGATTTGCTAAAAATGCCTTATACCTAAAAAACATGCAAATTCGTCCCAGAGAGATACTTCACTATACAACACCAAGCGGCCGTAGTCCGTATCGGCAATAGCATACTCGAATTAAGGATCAAAAGACACAGATAGCAATCTCTAATAGAATCTCACGACTACGATCAGGTAATTTTGGCGATTTCAAGCGATTGAGTAAAGATCTATATGAATTGAGAATCCACTACGGCCCCGGATATCGTGTCTATTTCGGAGTCTTTCAAAATGACATTGTTATCCTGCTTTGTGGAGGGGATAAAGGCACACAACAACGGGATATTACCAGAGCACAAAACTATTGGAACGACTTTCTGGAACGAATGGAGGACTAACAACAATGAATGCAGATATTAAACTTCAGCAATGCACAACACCGTTTAAAGATTATCTTCTCAAAGACTTGGCACAACCAGAATTTGCAAAAGGCTATCTTGAATCTGCAATCCAAGATTTTGATAAAGATGGCAACGTTGAGGCGCTATTGCTCTCCATGAAAGATGTCTCAGAAGCGGAAGGCGGAATTGAAAGACTTGTCAGTTGGACAAATCTCAGTCCACAGACTCTCACCTATCTCCTTAATGCCAAGCACACACCACAATTGGATAAAGTGCTGGACATTCTTGCCAGTCTAAAAGATTCCCTTCGCTTAAAGCGTATTGTTGAGAAAGATTCCACAACATAAGGAAAACACATAATCAAATTAAGCCTGTTAAAGGCAGCGCAATGTTGCCCTGCGGACACAATGATAATTACCTTCCAGTTCATGTTGCCTACTTTATTTTTATGCGCGGGCTGTAAAGATTATTGATATGCTTGGGGAGGAGACGGTTATTACGGAATGATGCCATAAGGCATGATGGGGATGGTAACTACTTAAAAATTGCTACAACAATAGAGATAACCAATGCGCCGATAGCACATGCTGTGACGATTCAACTTCGCAAACCTACAATTGCCCCTTGCTTACCCTTAAGTTCGGAGATGCCGGTCTCAACTGGGCGGAGGCGGTCATCTATCGCGTCTAACCGCTGATCAACCCGATCTAACCGTTGATTAACGTTCGCTAAACCATCCTCTAAACGTTTATTAACCTGTTCAAAACCGTCTTTCATCAAATCATAGAGTTCTTCATTCGTCATTTTGTTTTCCTCTGATAGTCCACCAATTGTGCTTACCGTTTTTCACTACTAACGAGATAACAACACAACAAGGTATGCCGTGAGAAAATCTCTTATAACTGATAAAATATGATACCTTTTTTTAGGGTTTGTCAAGTAGTTTTCTCTAAACCATCCCACTTCCGTTCCAACCCAAATGTCCTATCATTTTCATTGACATTCCCTCTCTGTTGATGTATTATAGAAATAAAATACTTCCAAAGCATAAATAATTTCAAAAAACACATAAAATAAATAGAGGATAAAATGCCAACAATTTTGGAGCGGTATCAAAAAACATTCGCAAAAGACAGAGAATTGGCACAAGCAGCAAATCAACTCTTTCCTGACGGTGTAACCCACGATAGCCGTTACATGTCGCCGTTTCCGATTTACATTACGCGTGCTGATGGCGCAAAAAAATGGGGACTTGAAGATAGAACTTTCATAGACTATTGGGCAGGACACGGCGCATTGCTGCTCGGTCATAATCCACCTGAAGTTGTGGAAGCCGTAACAGCACAGATGCATCGCGGCACACATTACGGTGCGTGTCATCCGCTTGAGTTGGAATGGGGTAATCTCGTAACCCAACTGATACCTTCAGCGGAACGTGTAAGATTTGTGAGTTCTGGCACTGAAGCAACACTGATGGCAATTCGGTTGGCGCGCACCTACACGCGTAAGAATAAGGTGTTGAAGTTTGCCGGACATTTTCACGGTTGGCACGATAGTCTTATCTTCGGCGCCTACCCACCCTTTGATATGTCTGTTCCGGGCATTCCGCAAGAGGTGCGTGATACCACCCTTCTTTGCCCACCGAACGATATTGACGCTGTTGAAAAGCACTTGAAAATAGACAAAGACATTGCATGTATTATCCTTGAACCGACAGGCGCTTCCTTCGGTATCGTGCCAACTAATGGCGTATTCTTACAGCAACTTCGTGAACTTACACAGAAGCACGGTGTCCTTCTCATTTTCGACGAGGTGATTACAGGATTTCGGGTGGCACCCGGTGGCGCACAAGTGCACTACAATGTTACACCCGACCTAACGACACTGGCAAAAATTTTGGCGGGTGGACTTCCGGGCGGCGCACTTGCAGGGAAAAAAGAGATTCTTGAGTTGATTTCAATGGAAGCAGAGGAAGAAGGGTTGAAAATGCCGCATCCCGGCACATTTAATGCTAATCCGATTTCTGCATCCGCAGGCATTGCAATGCTTAACATTGTCAAGACAGGTAAACCGCACGAACAAGCAAACCGTATCGCACAAAAACTCCGAGATGAACTCAATAACGTCATAGATTCATACGGATTGGACTGGGTGATTTACGGAGAATTTTCTGGTATTAGACTGCTCATTGGACACGGTGAGAAAGATATACGTGCTTCCGATTTTGACCCGTATACTTGGGATTATCGGAAACTCAAAGGGGGCAACGATGAAGAGTTGCTTACACACCTTCGATGCGGTTTATTGCTCAACGGTGTTGATCTCGCTACCAACGGAGGTATGACAACTGCTGCACATACAGAGGCGGACATCACAAAAACGGTGCACGCCTTTGAGCAGACGATTGAGTGGATGAAGGCGGATGGGGTAATCCTGAAGTCAAATAGGTAACCGAAGGTATATGGATTACTACATCAGCGCATTCGGAGACAATTCAAACGCAGGGATTTCCACAAAGCAACCGTGGCAGAGTATTGATAGGATGAATGCGACCCGATTACAACCGGGGGATTCGGTTTGGTTTCATGCTAATCATACCTTCAAGGGAAACCTAACACTTTCTGATGCAGATACAGATGCTTCGGACAAACCGATAACATTTGGTTCTTATAGGAACGGTAGAGCAACAATTAATGCTGGCACTGGTGCTGGTTTTTTTGCTAAAAACCGTGGCGGTGTGCGGATAGTTGATCTCAACTTCGTTGGGGTGGGTGCAGAGCAGAATACAAGTTCTGGTATCTGGTTTGTCAATACGCTATCAGAACACAAGAAGTTGGAACATATCCGCATTGATAGAGTTGAGATTAGCGGTTTTAAACACGCTGGGATTTGTATCGCTGCACAGCCAATTGATAAGGGTTGGTGTGGGTTCAACAATGTGAAAATTACACACGCCAACGTTCATAACAATGGAGATGCGGGGATAAGCTGCATTGGTGCGTGGAATCCTGAAGTAGAAGGATATTCTCACACGGGCATCTATGTTGGCAACTGTCGTGTCTATAAAAATTTAGGCATTCCCGGGAAAGGGAGTCATTCGGGAAACGGGATTGTCCTTGCACAAGTAGATGGTGCTACGATTGAGTATTGTAAAACGTTCGAGAACGGAAAGTTAAACGATTACGATGTCGGCGGTCCTGTTGGTATTTGGACATGGGACTCAAATCGTGTTCTCATTCAATTCAATGAATCGCATCATAACCGAACTGGCAGCAGTAAAGACGGCGGAGGATTTGATCTGGATGGAGGTGTGCGAAATTCAATCGTGCAGTACAACTATTCACACAATAACGACGGCGCGGGATATCTATTAGCACAATTTGAAGGGGCAAAACCGTTTCACAATAACGTTATCCGCTATAATGTAAGCGGAAATGATGGGCGAAAGAATAGTTACGGTGGTATTCACCTCTGGTCTACCGGTGCAAACGGTGGTATCAGAAACACAACTATTTATCGGAATACAGTTTGCATGTCCGAATCGGTCCCTGGGAATCCCGCTGCTGTTGACTGTATAAGCGAAGGAATTCATAATATTCGTTTCTACAACAATACCTTTGAAACCGATGGCGAAGCGGATTTGATTCGTGGCAAAGCTAATCCAGAGGTTATTTTTGAAGGCAACATTTGCCTGACTACTTAATCATGACGAAGAAATTGACAAGAGGCGAAGAAATGAGACGTTTTGGAACTCAAGGGCGTGTGTATCCTGATCGACACTATGTTGTCCCACGCACCGAAGAAATTGCTGACTTCATTACCCGTGTGAAAGATGGAAGGTATATTGTCCTCTTTGCGCCGCGCCAGACTGGGAAGACTACCTTCTTCCGATTTGCACTTGAGGCACTTACCACAGAAGACCCAACCTATTTCCCTATTCAGTTGGATTTTCAAGTGATGCGAAATGCTTCGCCGCCTATTTTTTATGATAGACTCTACCAAATGATATGCATGCAAATTGAGAGCGTATTCCAAAAACGCGGCGGCACACCTTCTGATACCTTAAAGCAGTTTTTGGAGAACACAACGTTAACCGATGATTTTTCTATGATGATGTTTTTTAGGCGTCTTGCAGGTCTGTTGGACAGCAATTCCCACAGTCAGGCAAGCGCATTTAAAAGAGTTGTGCTACTCATTGACGAATTTGATGGCATCCCTCAAGATGTGGTAAGTGATTTTCTGTATACGCTCCGCAACATTTATCTTTCCGATGAACTTCAATGCCCATATAGCGTTGGCATCGTCGGCGTAAAAAGCATCGCCCAGCTAAACTATGACCGATCTGTTTCACCGTTTAATATACAAGATGAGTTCCACTTACCAAACTTTACTTTACAACAAGTGCAAGAACTATTTTCACAATATACGGATGAGGTAGGTCAAGCTTTTGCCCCTGAGGTAATCGAATCTATTCACAAACAAACTGCTGGGCAACCTGTGCTGGTGAACCGTTTCGCGCAGATTCTCACTGAGGAGATGGATATTCCCAAAACTGAAACCATTACCTCTTTACACTTTTCAAAGGCACACACGCAACTCCTTCGCGAGCGGAACGTTAATATCCAGCATCTAACAACGAATATCCGAAGAGACTCACGCTTTGAAAGTATGTTGATGAAAATCATGGCGCGTGAGGAAGGCGTGGATTTCAACCTTGATAATGACATCATCAGTGAACTTGCCACATACGGTGTTATCAAAGAGGCAGCTGATGGAAGGTGTGAGATAGTTAATCCAATTTATCTCTACCGTATTATGAGGACCTTCAAACCAACATTCAATGGGTTAGAGAATGAATATCTGTCTGAAGAGAAGGATGAATGTTTTTTGGATTACCTTACGTCCACGGGGCAGATTAATATGGCACTCGTGCTTGATAACTTCAGAGATTTTATCGCCCGTGTCGGTTGTCGCATCTTGCAAGTACCCGATAAACCAAAGGAATACGTAGCACAACATCTGCTTTATGCCTACCTTGAACAGTTTATCCGCAGCGTAGGTGGAAATATGTATCTTGAGGTGCAAACGGGTCGTGGCAGGATGGATCTCCTCCTTATTCACAACCAGCAAAAATACATTGTAGAAACCAAGATTTGGGAAGGCAGTAACCCCTATGCAACGGAGAAAAAACAACTCGCAGCGTATATGGAATTGGAGAGAACTACAGAAGGATATTACGTTGTATTTGATCATCGCGACAAGCCAGAACCGTTGGTAGAGACAGAATCAGTAGAAGGTGTGACAATTCGGAGTTATGTGATTCCTGTGATGCAAAAACGTCCGTCATCAGTTTAAATGGAAAAGTAAGAAAACTAAAAACGAACCTGAAAGGAACAAACTAATAATGAAAACAATTACCTATCGTGATGCTCTAAAAGAGGCACTGATAGAGGAAATGGAGCGTGACGAGGCAGTCTTTCTGATGGGGGAAGATATTGCTGAATATGGGGGGGCATATAAGGTCACGGACGGTCTTTTTAAGCAATTTGGAAAAGATCGTATCCGAAATACACCGATTTCAGAAGCCGCTATCATCGGTACAGCACTCGGTGCCGCTGTTACAGGCATGCGTCCCGTTGCAGAACTGATGTATATTGACTTCACTGCGGTCGGTATGGATCAAATTGTCAATCAAGTCGCTAAAATCCGCTATATGGTCGGTGGACAATTGGATGTGCCACTTGTTATCCGCACGCAAGGTGGTGCAGGTCGTTCCTCCGCTGCACAGCACGCTCAAAGCCTTGAGGCATGGTTTGTGCATATTCCGGGTCTCCTCGTAGTGATGCCCGCTACCCCTTACGATGCCAAAGGGTTGCTAAAAACCGCTATCCGAAACGACAACCCGATTATGTTTATTGAACATAAATTGCTCTATACTGAAGAGGGTGAGATTCCCGATGAGGAGTACACTATTCCATTAGGTGAAGCGGATGTAAAACGTGAAGGTGAAGATATAACAATTTTAGCGACATCGCGTATGGTATTGAAAGCACTCGATGCAGCGGATGAACTTGCTGAAGAAGGCATTTCAGCAGAGGTCGTTGATCCAAGAACATTGATGCCGCTTGACAAAGAGTCCATTTTTGACTCTGTTAAGAAAACGAATCGGCTGCTCATTGCGCATGAGGCTGTGGGTAGAGCCGGGTTCGGTGCTGAGATCGCTGCGCTCGTTGTTCGCGAAGCGTTTGATTATCTTGATGCGCCAATTGAACGTGTTGCTGCTGCGCCAGTGCCTGTTCCTTTCGCGCCTGTGATGGAAAACTTTGTTATTCCGGATACAGAACAGATAGTTGATGCAGCTCGGAAGTTAGTCAGATACGAAATTTGAAAATACCGTTAACTGTGGTAGATGCGGTTTCCTAATCGCATCATAATATTAATGTAGAAAACCTCGTAGGTCGGGTAAAACGGAACTGAAGAAAGAGAGTGCTGATAGCCAAACATGTCTCAAATTACATACCTACATATTCCAGTTAGGTAGCAGTGAAACCCGACAACAGACTTATAAATAAGGAGAAATAACATGGAACTTTCCCAATACTTGCATCTTATCACCCCAAAGCGAATTTTGTTTGTGGTTATCGGCGTGGCAGTCTTGGTGAGTTTAGCAACAAGTTTTTATACTGTTGAAGCAGACGAAATCGCTGTCGTTCTAATGTTCGGAAAAGTTGTCCGACAAGCAGAACCCGGACTGCATTTCAAGTTACCATTCGGTATTGAAGAAGCCGTTGGTGTTCCCGTCCGAAAGGTCTTCAAAGAAGAATTCGGATTTCGAACTCTCAAAGCAGGCGTTCGCACCCAGTACGACACACAAGATTACGCGGAGGAATCCTTGCTGCTGACAGGAGATTTAAGCATCGCTGATGTTGAATGGGTAGTCCAGTATAAAATTAAGGACCCTCAAAAGTTTCTGTTTTTCGTGAGGAACCCTCAGCGTGCTTTGCGCGATCTATCAGAATCAGTCATGAGTCGGGTAATCGGTGACCACACTGTTACCGAAGTTCTGACCATCGGACGTATAGAAATTGCAGGAAAGGTTGAACAACATCTGCAAACACTGCTGGATTTATATGAAACGGGTTTGGATGTAACGACTGTGACCTTGCAGGATGTAAATCCACCAGAAAAGGTGAAATCTGCATTTAACGCAGTTAACGAGGCGAAGCAGGAAAAAGAACGTCTCATTAACGAAGCGTGGCGTGACTATAACCAATCTGTCCCGAAATCCAAGGGGTTGGCACAGCAACAAATTTCAGAAGCACAAGGCTACGCACTGAAACGAGTCAACCAAGCACAAGGCGACGCAGATAAATTCAACGCAATACGGACAGAATATCAAAAAGCAAAAGAGGTAACACGTCAACGACTCTATCTGGAAGCAATGCAGGAAGTTTTGCCAAAAGTTAAAGAGATTTATATCATTGACGATAAAGCAAACACACCAATCCCAATTCTGCAGCTGAAAGAGTAATTTGCAACAGATTACCATATCAACACAAAAGGAGATTACTAATGAAATTCAAGATACTGATACCTTTGATTATCGTTGTCATTATAGCGATTATATTTGCCTCAGGTGCGTTCTATATTGTAAAAGAAGGTGAGCAGGTTGTTATTACTGAATTTGGTCGCCCCGTGGGTGAACCCACTGTCGATGCGGGTTTAAAGATAAAGACACCATTCATTCAACAGGTACATCGCTTTGAAAAACGCATCATGGAGTGGGACGGATCCCCAAACCAAATACCAACCAAAGACAAGAGATTTATCTGGCTTGACACGACAGCACGATGGCGAATAAAAGACGCTCTCATCTTCTATCAAGCACTCGGAACAGAAATACTTGCACAATCACGACTTGATGATATTATCGATTCCGCCGCGCGGGATTTAGTAACAGCACATATGTTAATCGAAGTTGTGCGAAATTCAAACAGAGTGTTAGAACTTGATGCGGAAATGCTTGGAGAAGAGGAAGGTCAAACCAAAGAACAGTTAGAAGAGATACAGATTGGCAGAGAGGAAATTACACAAAAAATCCTTGAAAAAGCACGCGAGGCAGTACCACGATTCGGCATAGAACTTGTTGATGTACGCATAAAACGGATCAACTATGTAGACGAAGTCCGACAGAAAGTTTTTGACCAAATGATTTCTGAACGTCAGCGCATCTCTGAGAAATATAAATCAGAAGGCGAAGGCGAAGCGGCAAACATCATGGGACAAAAACAGAAAGAGTTGGAACGTATCCAATCGGAGGCATATAAGGAAGCGGAGCAGATTAAAGGGACTGCTGATGCGCAAGCTATCCAGATTTATGCCGAAGCACACGGCAAAGACCCTGAGTTTTTTGCCTTCCTACAAACCTTAGAAACCTATCGTAAATCAACGAACGCGAGTACGAAACTTATCTTGACAACCGATAGTGAACTCTATAAATATCTCAAAGACAGCCAAGCACTTAAGCGTTGAGTGCCTGAACACTACCTAATGAGTCTTGATTTATCCAAAACGCTATTGTATATAATACCTATATGGCGCAAGACTACGATAATATGGCAAAAAGTCTGTTGACAGATTATGCCACCGACATCTCACAGTTTGTACTCAACGTAAACGATGTTGAAGCCCTTGAAAATATTGACACTGAACAACAGATCGTTATAGCACAACGTACCGATAGCACAAAACGTATCCGTGTCAACAATCATGAAGCTATCTTGCATATTGAATTGCAACTTCGCGATAGCACACGTAAACCGATGTGGGCACGAAACGCAGTTTATCACGGATACCTCGTCGGTGAACATCAGATACCTGTCTACTCCAATGTCATCTATTTCCATCCGAATGCTGGCAGGAATGACACAGGAGTCCATGAATACAGTTGGCAAGGTTATGCATACGCCCTGCGCTATAAAGTGGTCCGTCTTATTCAGATAGAAGGGCAAGCGGCTTTGGAGATGCAGGTACCCGGCATACTACCCTTCACGCCGCTCATGCAACCACCCGCAGGGATGAATTTAGAACGCTGGGTACAAGAATGCGTTGATGCCACAATTGCCGCTCCTGTTGATCAGCAAACACAGGCAGATTTACTTTATGCAATCTCCCTTTTTGGAAGTTTAGTGCATAACTCAGAGTTGTATGAACGAAAAATACCGGAGGAACTTATGTGAGAATCTAAGTTTTACCAACGCCAAGTAGAAAAAATTACCAGAGAGACTACTATCAAACACATCTTGACACTATTGAAGTCGGAATTCCAGGCAGAAGCGGTGAGCGCCCTAACACCATCACTTCAAAACATTACCGATTTACAACGACTTGAACAGCTGCATCTCGCCGCTGCGAAGGTGCAAAGCCTTGATGTCTTTGCCCAAATGCTAAGCGAACAGGAACAATCGGACTAAGGTTTATGAAGGGCTAACCGAATAGCCGTTAAAATTGCTGACTTGCTGGTTCGTGATGGTTTTGCTAATCAAGTTGTGTATTTAGTGAAAGAAAATCAGTATCTGCATATTGAGTGAAAACTATGATATCTGCGTCCTGAACGGAAACAGAAATCCGAGTGCTAAAACTAAAGGGCAAATTACAATGAAATACAACACTATAAAATTCCTACTCCTTATATTTGTTGGTATTCTCAGGCCGCTTCCAAACACTTATGCAGCAGATACACCGCAAGTTCCTGCATTTCCGGTTCACGGTAGCTGAAGTAATATCTCCTACACGATTCACAATCCGTTCGTTCCCGTAACCGAAATATGGCAAGGCACAAAGACCTCCCTATACAAGTTATACCATTTCTGATAAATAAAGTCTCATTATAAGCAGGGTTATTTAGTTTTAAGAATTATCAGTTACTGAGTTTTACTGTGAGTTTATATCGTAGGTGGGGTAGAGTTTGCGAAACCCGTCAAATGCTTAAAACCGCACTTGATGTTGATTTGGACATGGTAGTAGGCACGCTCCACGGGCCGTCCGACAGCCAAGAAATTACGGCGCCCGGAGTGTAACTACTACTTTGCATCGCGCATCTTTTTTGAGTTGAGGCTTTTTTTGAGTTGAGGCTATGGATAAAGTGATAGCAAAACCCGACTACAATGCTGCTACAAAACATTAACGTTGTGATAAAATACACCAGAAAAACCGAAAACTAAATAATCCTGACCGGATCTACAAATACTTGACAAATCGTATGTGAATTAGGTAAACTAAAAAAGATGTTTCAGAAAGCATCCGAAATTCTCACGATAATTGTTTCTGCGATTGTGCAGTGGCTTTTTTACAGAAAACGTTTGCCGAAGGATTATGCCCCAGAACGCATTCTCGTAGTTAAACTTGACCACATCGGAGATGTCCTATTAGCAACACCAATATTTTCTAATCTACGTCTGGCTTATCCAAATACCGAACTGCACGCGCTGACTGGGACATGGGGACGTGTTATTTTGGAAAACCATCCTGACGTAAACAAGGTGTTAGAATACAATTCACCAGCATTCTCACGATCTGAACAATCAACATCCTTTAAAAATGCACTTCAACTCTATCGAGAGTTACGTAGTCAAAAATACGATCTGTTAATAGAACTGCGTGGTGATTGGCGTATCATCTGGTTTTCACTCTTGCACGTTACACCAAGACGTCTCAACCGCGCATCTCTACAGATTGCGAACAAATTGGGTTTCCCACGATTCAGCGGAACACACGAAACCACCCGAAATCTTGACGTACTAAAACGATCTGGCATTCCAACACCAATACAAAATACCACTTTCTCAGTAACAAAAGAAAATGAAAAATGGACCTCTAATTTTCTTGAAACGCATCAAATTTACAGAGGAACGCCTCTCATTGCTATCCATTCGGGTTCTCCAATTGCATTAAAAAGATGGAATCCTGAACGTTACGCTGAATTAGCTGATTGGCTAATCGCACAAAAACGTGCACAAATCTTGTTTGTTGGCGTGAAAGATGAAATCCCGATAATAAACCAAATTCAAGACTTGATGCAAGGAAATGTAATTAACATCGCAGGAAAAACAAGCATACCGCAGTTAGCATCAATTTTGCATATATGTAGTGTGTTTATCGGAAATGATAGTGGTCCGATGCATCTCGCTGCAGCTGTGGGCACGCCGACAATTGGACTCTACGGACCCAGTGATCCGAAACGGTTCGGACCTATCGGCGACAAATGTCAAACTATTCACAAGAAACTTGATTGTCCCCCCTGCTCAGGTCCCACTTGCCGATTCGGGGCAGAAGGATGTATGTCTAAAATTCAAGTTGTCAATGTGATTCAAACTCTTGAAAATTCTGGATATTTGCTGGGTGTATAAAGAATTTACCAAAGCGCCTACAGTGAAACGCAACGAACTTGTCAAAATGATAATAATTTTACATTCGCAATTTTATTTGACAATTTTTATAGTTTTGCTATCTTTTTATAATGGTAGAGATTAGAATTAACCAGGACTTACGCATTTTTATAAAATGGTATACTCTTCTATTATGACTACATTTAGACATTGTAAAAAGAAGGAAAGTTTATTTTTCGATTATTGTCAATTTTTGTTAGCGAGTGTCACGAATTGGACACAAACCTACTTTGCCGATCATATAGAAAAATGGAGCCACGACCAACTCAATCGTTTAATGTCGTAAAATGCGTGCCCAACGGAACCATATAGCTTGTTGTATGCAAGTATGGGTTTGTTTGAAGCGAATTGCCCGTTCACTCGGTCAAACGATTTACCAACTCAAAGACAGTTTATTGGATGATTATATGCGACATCAACTCTCTAATCCGTCAATAATCTTTAAAAATGCGTAAGTCCTGAACGTTAACAATTATAGTAAAATTGCAAAAAGTTGTGAATAAAAAAGTTAAGTTTTTTAATAAAAATTGATAATTTCTCATTAAACGTTGATTTTCTTAAATAACCCCACTTTTTCACCCTTATCAGGGTGGATTTTTTTGTAAATCTATTTGGACAATCTAATTACACGCAAATTGACACCTACAGATAGAACACAAGCGAAACTCAACAACCGAGGACAAAAACTTGCACGACCATTGTCAGGTTTTGAGGTTGCCTTTTTACACAACTAATGCTATAATAGTGTTAATATGGAATTTGCCAAGTATTTTAAGGAGACCTAAATGAAAGATTTTGCGTTTACAGGGGGCAGACCTGACCCTTATACGTTTCCAACTGAGGCGTTGATTGAAGCAAGCGCAAAAGCGCTCCGTAAATTGGGTGGACAACTGGTCAATTACCCCGGTGAATCTGGCTATCGCGGGTTGCGTGAACTCGCGTCAATGCGCTTTGAACGGCGAGAAGATGTCCCGCTTCCAGTAGATAACACCTCAATTACTTCAGGGTCAATGCAGGCACTTGAATTAGTGTTGGGAACATTCATTAAACCAGGTGGGACGGTGTTAACAGAGGAATTTACCTATAGCGGTACACTCGGCATTATGCGGCATCTCAAAGCAAATATTGTCGGAGTACCGATGGATTACGTAGATGGCATGGACATGGATGCGTTAGAGGATAAGTTGAAAACGCTTAAACGCCAAAATGTCACACCTTCTCTCATCTATACGACTTCTAATCACCAAAACCCGACTGGTGCGATTCTGTCACTTGAACGGCGGCACCGCATGTTGGAACTGGCGGAAGAATATGACACACTCATTGTAGAAGACGATTGCTATGGTGATATAGATTTTGTGCCGAACCCAACACCTGCATCACTGTTCAGGTTGGATACATCTAATAGGGTTATCTTCATCGCGACGTTCTCAAAAATCTTGGGGGCAGGCGTGCGACAAGGATACTTTGTTGCCAAACAACCGTATTACGGGATGATTCACCACAATCGTTGGGATGGTGGTACGAGTGCGCTTGCAAGTGCTATTGTGGCAGAGTTTTTCATGGAGCATCTTGAGGCGCACCTTGAAACCACCAATGCTGCTGTCGGTGCTAAATGTCAAGCCGTAATTGATACACTTGAAGCAAATGTCAGTGACCTCTGTACGTGGACGAAACCGCGCGGCGGACTTTTCCTATGGATAGACCTACCAGAATCGACTGATATGAATAAACTAAATGAGTTGGCATCCGCAAAAGGTGTCGGCTATAGCAACGGTAGTGCTTTCCACTATGCAGGTGATCCGGTGAAAGCGATTCGGTTAGCGTATGCGTATTGCCATGTTGATGACGTTTCAGAAGGGATTACTTACTTAGCAGAAGCGATTCGAAGCGCACAAGTGGCTACTGTTGATGTCGCTGCAGCGGATTAACAAAGTGCTTGTGCAACCATAACTATTGGCAGTGTAATACTTTAGTGTAGAGATAACGCTGCGGAGGAAGTTTTGCGTAATATCATCCTTTTCTCATTAGATACGCTCCGTGCGTCAAGCATGAGTTGTTATGGGCATACCCACCTAACAACCCCACACCTTGATGCATTGGTAGCGGATGCAACCCTTTTTGAAAGCTGCATTAGTCCGCATATCCCAACGCATCCGGCACATACCACTATGTTTACTGGAAAAGATGTGTTGACGCACCAAATTATAACACAAGGTGGACGTTTAAACCTTTCTGAGAACATCAAGACTCTCCCGGAGTTACTAAGCGAAGCAGGTTATTTCACTTTAGCAGCAGACAATTTGGGGCGCTGGTTTCAACGCGGTTTTCCAGAGAGTCAGTATCGCGGTTATCAATGGGAAACGCGCTATCGAAATGCACGAAAAGCTGAAGCGGTAAATCAAACAGCAATAGAACTGTTAGAACTTGCACAATCGCAGGATAAACCGTGGTTTGCGTTTCTTCACTATTGGGATCCACACACGCCTTACCTACCACCACTCCCATTTGAGCGGATGTTTTATAGCGGAGACGAATGCGATCCGAACAATCGGAGTATGGATGCTGTCTATGCGTGTGAACCGTTTACAGATTATTTTCGGCAGTGGATGTGCAAACCCGATGCAGATGATCCTGACAACCTCGCTAAAAAACGACTATGGACAGACCGCAGGTATGTGAACTCGCAATACGATGCTTCAATTGCTTATATGGATGCATCTTTGGCGCAACTTTTTCAGTATCTGAGCGACTGTGACCTTATGGAGGAAACGCTTCTGATAATTACGGCTGATCACGGTGAGGAACTTGATGAACACGAACTTTGGTATGATCACCACGGTTTGTATCAAACGAATTGCCATATTCCGTTGATGATGCATTGCCCCGCGGTTATTCCCAAAGGGCAGCGGCTTGATGGGTTAGTGTCGTTGAAGGATATTGCTCCGACTGTTTTAGATTATGCTGGACAAAGTGCTTTGGGGGAACGCGAAAAAATGGAAGGCATAAGTCTTCGTAATTTGGTTGAAAATGGCACAGATGACGGTTCATGCGATGCAATCTATCTGACAGAATGCGGATGGATGAAAAAGCGTGGATGGCAGACACGAAAGTGGAAACTGATTGTAGAAACCGGCGGCACACCTGCTATCTATAATACGCCCGATATTGAACTCTATGATCTTGAGGAAGACCCTGATGAGATTTACAATTTGGCTGAGGAAGCGGATGACGTTGTTGCACAATTAAAAAACGATATGGACGCTTTCCTGAAACAGCGGTTAGCCGAAACAGGGCTGCCAGACCCGACGGTTGAACAGGAAATTACAATGCGGCGGATTGGAGATAAAACAAAAGCTGTGCCACTGCCATAACGGTTTCCAAACTTAAAATTACAAACATTCTCAAAAGAAATGATTATCCATAAGAGAAAATGAAATCTATAATTCACTTTTTACAAAGAAATAAAATGAAAATAAAGATCGTTTGTGTCCTTGTCACGATAGGATTTGTATTCAATGGGTGTACTGCACTACAAGAGGCACAGCAACGGAAAGATGAACGTCTCCTTGAAAAGCGAAATGCTGATCAGTTAATGCTGGCACCGTCAGATGCAAAAATTGATGTTGATCCGGACCCGATTACAGACAGTCCCCACGGCGTAAGCGACCACTATACACTGACTTTTGCCAAAGATTTGCTGGTTACAGATGCGTTTGATGAATCAGAGGAGCGCGCTATCTTCGCAAAGAGTGCTCTGGGTTATATGGAGAGCCTTTACGATGCGATGTATGAAATTTTCGGTTTTAAACCGAAACATAAAATCCACGTAACACTACATCAGGTTTTTTTAGGCACAACCCTGGGAGCATTCACAACAACTGAGTATCGTTATGCTCCCAATATCAAATACGTGACAGGTATTAAGATGGATTTCCCGATGACGATGTATGAAAAGCATGGAGTCCGAGTGCATGAGTTAACACATGCATTCACCAATATCTACTTCCTACCAACGTGGTTTTCGGAAGGTGTCGCGGTGTTGATGCAGACGGAATACGCAAAAGGTGGTTTACATCCGAAATTTGATAACCTTAAGCGCAGTCTGGAACTTGATCTGGACGGTTTCAACGAATTAGAAAATTGGGGAGGACATGGAGATTCCGGGCCATTGACCCAATGGCGATATAGTTACGCCTACACGGTTGTGTCGGAACTTCGCAAAAAGCACGGGAACGATCTATATATCAAGGTTTTCGCGTTAATGGAAGCTGATCAGTTACATCAAAAATTGGGAGATGATATGCCAACCAGTTTTCTGGTGTATTACATCAGTAAAGCAGCAGGAGAAGACCTTGTCCCATTCTTTAAGGAGTTAAAGTTTAAAGTGCGCAAATTAGAAAAATCAGACATTTTGGAATATATTCAGCAATTAAGGACTAAAAATCGAAGGAGAAATTGATGTATACGACACAAAATCAAACAGCGGATGAAAATAAACAATCTTCTTTATTTATACGCAGTGATACACAGAAAACTTGCTCTATAGGGATGCGGTTTTATGCGTTGATGCCTCTGCTTGGACTGATTCTAATGATGTCAGCGTGTGCTCTGGGACAACAGTGGAGCCAGAACTACGCGAACATGCCGGGGGTAAAGTCAAATGTACCTGTAATCATTGACGGTAATCTTGAAACTGTGGGGCAGTCACAATCAAAGGAAAGTTCTGGCAGTTTGGAACTTGATACGCACCTGACTTCAGAAGCAATTGTCTATCTACCAGATAAAAAGACTCTCTTTCGGGTTGTCATCTATTCGTCAAATCTGCAAGATTTTCAATTGATGGCGCTCGATTCAATGGGAGAATGGGATAAAATTCATGAGCAGCGTAGCAATAAAGCACCCATCATAGATATTCGCCTCAAACGCGCAGTTACGACTAACGGAGTTAAATTAGTTGTTCAAAAAACAACAGACGATGCCGCACGAAAACGCAAAAACTTAAAGCTTGAAAGGGAAAATGAGGTTACAGCTGATGGTAAAGTCCGCCGTGGACGACAAGTCTACAAGCTCTATGGTCCCTTAAAAGCACCCGCTAAAATTGCGGAAATGGAGTTGTACGGTTACGCTAAGGCGACACCGTAGTGTGTTGAATGCAGTCGAATCGACTCCAAAAATTCTTTGACCGATACGCTGGCATCCCGATCAATATATTATTATTTTTCATCAACATTGTTAGAGGCTTTCTGAATAGGAAGGTGAAATCGCCTAACCGAGGATTAGGTTCTCAGAGCGAAACCAATTTCCCCGCAGACCTTCCCAAAAAAATTCTGTTCATCCAACTCTCCGCCTTGGGTGACACAATTTTGGCAATCCCCGCCGTTCGTACTATCCATCAGAATTTTCCACACACAGAACTCTCGTTCTTAGCCTCATCAACGAATCTCTCATATTTAGAAAGGTGTCCCTACATTGACAGGCGTATCCCGTTCCGTTATCCCTTCTATCAGTTAATTCGGACGCTTCGTCAGGAGCATTTTGATTGGGTGATTGATCTGGAACATTGGTCGCGGTTTAGTGCGATCCTTGCTTATGCGACTGGGGTGCCTCGTCGCGTAGGGTTTAGTGCTGTGCATCAATACCGACACTATCTATTTACCGATACCGTTCCACATATTCCAAGAAAGCACGAAGTTCTTAACTTTCTTAGCATTGCTCATGAATTGGGATGTAGTCCCGAAAATACAGAACTTGCAGTTTGGATTGGTGGGGCAGAACACGAATGGTGTCAGAATTTGTTAGTACAAAAACAGATGGATTCCTCTGACCCATTAGTTGTGCTGCATCCAGAGGCGGGTCGGCGTGGTGAGCCACGTCGGCGGTGGCCACGCGAACGTTATGTGACGTTGGCTGATACGTTGGCATCTCGCTACAACGCACAAATAGTCTTGACAGGCGCACCAGATGAAGTAGCAGTCTCACAATGGATAGCAGAACGTACGGCGTGTGAGACGGTCTGTCTTGCTGGACAAACGAAGGTGAATCAACTCACTGCACTGTTTGCGCAAGCGGATCTGGTTATTAGCGGGAATTGTGGACCGATGCATCTCGCTGCGGCTGCGGGAACACCGGTGATCGCACTCCACGGACCGACGAATTCTGCACAGTGGGGTCCGTGGACAGATAAAGCGACCTGTCTTGCGGCAACTTTACCGTGTAGTCCGTGCCTTAATTTGGGATTTGAATATGCGTGTCAAGCGTTACCGGATGGGACATCACCTTGTATGCACACAATTGCGGTGTCGGAGGTGTTGCAGGCATGTGAGGTGTATTTGGGTGAAGTGCCATCAATTATTTAGTCCAGAATTTAATAAAAGTTAAGACAAGTGTTCTTGTTCAAATTCAAGAGGTGTCAAATAGTCTGATGACGAGTGGGATCGTTTTTGGTTGGACACCTGTTCTAAAAAGTGAATCTCCTTCGTTTTGCCATCGGATTCTCCTTATATTAGAGTGATATTATATCACAATCTTGTTTTAGAGAGTGGTCTAAATTCCGATGGCAGCAACACGCCCGACAATCTATCTGACTGTTAACCACAACAACTATCTGTTCAAATTTCGCAACTTCACTTATTGATTAAATGAGATTTGTGTGCGTTTTTTAATAATTTACAATCATGCCCAATTGCAAATTTAGTTGCACCTCTAAATTGGTTTAAATTTATTTTTTGAACTACATGTTCATCTTGAATTAAACCTTCTTTCTGCGACGGTGTTCTATATACATAAAATCCGGTTACAGGACTCAAAGGAAGAAAATAATACGTATCTTCTTCAATGGAAAGATCTGGTGGCTCCCAATAATATTTGACGACTTTTTTACCATCTTCCATCCTTGCATTTTCAACATTCCCGTACATCAGCATTTGACCTACTTTTATAGCACCAATTCTGTTTGTATCAACGGGATTATCGCTTGTAATAAATAAATCTTGGTATTCATTCGGTTTTACCTCTTTAACACGATAGATGTAAGATTCCCAAGTGCCTAATTCGTCTGCTATTAATTGGGTAAGCATTAGTGTGAGAGCACCTTTTTTATAAATACCGTCTTTGATATCCAAAGCGTTTGTACTTTCTAGTACGTTATCTATAAACATCTGTCTGGTGCGCGGTTGATTAGCGATTAAATATCCAACATAACCTCTAACATTTTCTAAGTCAATATTACGGAAGTTGCCCTCTATTACCCTACGTATAGAACTAGCTGCAAGTTTTTCCAATTGTCTAAAATCATTTTCTTGCTGTTCAGTATTATACCCTATCTCATGACATATAGATTTAATTTTCCTTCCACTGTTTTCAATATTTTCAATAACGCCATTATGGTCTAAGGTATAAACTTTTTGTTGATTCTGATGTTTATGGGGAGTAGATGTGAAGTTTCTATAGTAAAATTGAGATACAATATGGTTGCGAGGGGGTTTGCTCATTATATCACCTCATTATTTAACGGAAAACCCTCAAAATTACATACAGTATTTGCGTTCCAATTGCTCGCTGAATGCTAATACCCTAAACCCCGATCATTAACTTCTCAAGTCGCGGATAAAATACTGCATATAATTTTTCAAGCACATTAACCAACCATTCGTGTTGATTAGGCCAGTCTTTCTCATCGGTAGGATCTGCATCTTGATTTCTGAAAGCCGCGCGTTTCTCAGATTTTGCCTTTGCCCACCATTCCAATTTGTCCCCAAAATCTCTCTCAATTTCTTCTTCCTGCACCCTTAAAGCGTAGAAATGACCTATCGCATTTGCACCTCTCATGACCAACGAAGCACTGATCTCCTTATGTTTAATAGTCTGCCTTGCTCTTAACGAAAACCCTTTTATTCCAATTCGTAAATCTCGGTAATGCAATGTATTAGCCGTTGGCCGTTGTAGAAAACTGTCTCGTCGGTTTAAATGCTCACATAGCCCTGTCCAGTATTTAATATTTTGCAATTGTCGTTCAGTCTGCAATTGTCGTTCAGTAAAATTTTCTCCTATAACTTGTTCAGATGCCATTCTACGTGGAGTCTCTAATGCGCTGCGTGACACTACATTCGGTATTAACATCCCTCCAAAAGATGTGAAAATTGAACTAAGGATATGAAAAGGGGGCATGGATCCATTGTTTACAACGTCTGAAAGAAACCTCGGATCAATGCCAGCTTGTTCTGAAACGCTAAGAATCCCACCTTGGGCTTCTATTACATTTTTTATTCCCTTTAGAAAAAATGCCTTGTCGCCATCATCTAAATATTCTTCCAGAGAAACTTCAAGGTAGCCGATAACATCTTCTGGTTCAGAAAGACGTTCCATTAAAATTTCATGCCACGTTCTAAATCGTTCCATCATTATATTCCTTATATCTTTGTTCGACATCTAACAAATATTCTTTAGCACGTTCAATATCCTGTGTTTGTGACGACTTATCACCAGCACACAAAATCAGAATAGTCTTTTTATCTGATTCGGTAAAATAGATACTATAATAACGTGAGTTTGATAATTAAAAACTGGTAAATAGAGAACCCCTTTGTTATGATGAAGTATACCATTATACTTACAAAGGAGTTCTCTGATGGATATCATAACACTTTTCTGTGAAATTGACGACTTTTTTCTTACGTATGAACAATATCAAGCACAATACCAGTTGCCGGACATACCCGGAACAAACAACACACGGGGCAGACCCCGGCGCCTTCATCCGAGCGAAGTCATGACGATACTTGTGCTTTTTCATCAGAAGCAGTATAAAAACTTTAAAGCGTATTATCAGGATTATGTCTGTTTCCATCTGCGTTGGGCGTTTCCGAACCTTGTCAGCTATAGTCGTTTTGTGCAGCTCTCACAAGAGGTATTGGTTTTGTTGTCTATTTTTCTCAACACCCGTTTCGGTAAGTGTCGTGGCATTTCCTTCATAGACTCAACACCGCTGCCGGTCTGCCACAATCGCCGGATTTCAGCGCATCGCGTCTTCATTGATTATGCGGAGCGTTCTAAAACCTCTATGGGATGGTTCTATGGGTTTAAACTACATCTCGTCATCAACGACCAAGGTGAACTCTTGTCCGCTATGGTGACAGCGGGAAACGTAGATGACAGGCGAACCGTGCCACAGTTGTGTCAAGGGCTCTTTGGCAAACTATTTGCCGATAAAGGGTATATCAACAAAAATCTGCGGGAGAGACTCCAAGAAGACGGTGTGACGCTCATTTACAAGGTGCGTAAGAATATGAAACCTGAACCTTTGTCTGATGCTGATGCAGCACTTCTAAAAAAACGCATGCTTATTGAGTCGGTGAATAAAGAACTTAAAAGTCAGACAGAGATACAACACACACGCCATAGAAGTCCTGTTAACTTTCAAGTGAATGCAGTTGCTGCCTTGATCGCTTATACCTGTCTACAGAAAAAACCTTCACTTAAACATAAAGAACTTAAAGAAAATGACTATCAGTTGCCAATGATATGTAATTTCTAATACTATTTATCAAACTCACGTTATAATAGATACGGTAACCAGGACCAAAATGAAGACGTAGTTCATAAAGATTAGTTCCCAACTGTTTATAATCACCCATATTTCCATCTTCTACTCGGTCCATTCTTTTTTTAATTCTACTTTGTGTAGTTTTATCTCGGATTGAATCTAACCAGTCCGTGAAGGGCTCTTTCCCACTTGAAGTACGGTAAGCGTCTACCGCCAGTTTACTTGTATCATTCATCTGTCATTCATCCCATCTCCATATTCAAGATTCTCTGCTGAGTGCTGTCCCTTCAACTTGAATTTTAACACATTGTATGTTACAATGCAAGTTAAGTTGAGACTCAATCGACAATCCTATACAACCGAATCACTTATGATATTCCATCAAATCAATTATTTCTCATAACGCCAATACCTCTTGTCTGAATCGCGGATTATGCGGATTTGTCAGATTTCGCGGATTACATCAAAAGCACACAACAAGCCGTTCTGCCATCTGTGAAAATCTGCAGATTCTTTTTACCAATACATCCAAAGGACTTAGTAAAAAAAATCGGGAGGATGTTAATCATCCCGATTTTTGTAATTAGATTTTTCTCATAAACCCTACCCACAGACTGAGTCTGTTACTATTTATGAGATAATCTATAGGATTAATACATGTCACCACCGGGAGGCATCGGAGGTGCTGGTGCTTCCTTCTCAGGAATCTCAGCGATGAGCGTTTCAGTAGTAATCATTAGCGCTGCGATGCTGGCTGCGTTTTGAAGAGCGAAACGAACGACTTTAGTCGGGTCAAGGATACCTGCGTCAAACATATCAGTGAAACGTTCTTCGCGTGCATCAAAGCCAACGTTTCCACCTTCGTCTCTGACTTTCGCAATAATAACGGAGTCTTCTTGTCCGGCATTTCTTGCAATATGACGAAGTGGGTCTTCAAGCGCGCGAGCGACAATAGATACACCGACCTGTTCGGTAGCATCACCAAGTTCAAGTTCTGCTAACGCTTCTTGTGCTCTGACGAGCGCAACACCACCACCGACAACAACGCCTTCTTCAACAGCGGCGCGTGTGGCGTGCATTGCGTCTTCAACGCGTGCTTTCTTCTCTTTCATTTCAACTTCAGTAGCTGCGCCAACATTAATGACAGCGACACCACCGGCAAGTTTTGCAAGACGTTCCTGCAATTTTTCGCGATCGTAATCAGAGGTGGTATCTTCAATCTGCCGACGGATCTGGTCAATACGTCCCTGAATTGCTTCGGTACTACCTGCCCCTTCAACAACGGTAGTATTATCTTTGTCAATAACAATACGGTTGGCAGTGCCAAGATCGTTTGTCGTGACATTTTCAAGTTTGATGCCGAGGTCTTCAGAAATGACACGCCCATTGGTCAGCACAGCGATGTCTTCAAGCATGGCTTTTCTACGGTCACCGTAGCCAGGGGCTTTGACGGCGGCACAACGGAGAACACCGCGAATCTTGTTGACCACGAGAGTTGCAAGTGCTTCACCTTCAACATCTTCAGCGATAATCAATAGTGGCTTGCCTTGTTGTGCAATGAGGTCAAGCAGGGGTCTGATGTCTTGGAGACTGCTGATTTTCTTTTCATGAATGAGGACTACAACCTCTTCTAAGACAGCTTCCATACGGTCAGGATCTGTCACGAAGTAAGGTGACAAGTAGCCTCTGTCAAACTGCATCCCTTCAACAACGTTAAGGTTCGTATCAAGACTTTTTGCTTCTTCAACAGTGATGACACCGTCTTTTCCGACTTTATCCATAGCATCAGCGATGAGATCGCCAATATCGGAGTCATTATTTGCGGAGATAGCAGCGACTTGTGCGATTTCTGTTTTCTCCGAAACTTCTTTGCTGAGTCCTTGAATAGAATCAACGACTTTATCAACTGCTTTTTCAATACCGCGTTTGAGTGCCATCGGGTTATGACCAGCGGCAACGTTTTTCAAACCTTCACGGTAAATAGATTGCGCCAAAATAGTTGCGGTTGTAGTTCCATCGCCAGCGACATCGCTCGTTTTGGATGCAACCTCTTTGACCATCTGCGCCCCCATATTTTCATAGGGGTCTTCCAATTCGATTTCCTTTGCAACCGTCACACCATCTTTTGTGATAGTCGGTGCTCCGAATTTCTTATCAAGAACAACGTTCCGTCCTTTGGGACCAAGGGTGACTTTGACGGCTTCCGCCAATTTGTCCACACCTTGCTTGATAGAATTCCGCGCTTCTTCATCAAACGCTAACTGTTTTGCTGCCATGTGTGTAACTCCTTACTTATTTAGTTAACCTTGGCTAAGATATCATCTTCGCGCAAGATGAGAAATTCAATGTTATCATAGGTTACTTCTGTACCGCCATATTTTGCGAACAAGACTTTATCGCCGACTTCAACATCAACAGCCTGCCGTTCGCCGTTATCAAGTATACGACCTTTACCGACCGCAATAACTTCGCCTTCTTGAGGCTTTTCTTTGGCGGTGTCTGGGATGATAATCCCGCCACTGGTTTTCTGTTCATCCTCTTCGGAACGTTTGACGAGGATTCGATCGCCAAGGGGTACAAGTGCCATATCTATAATTCCCTCCTAATGGGTTATTAACGTATTACGGGTTTTGTTTGATTTTTGTAAACCCGACTAAAATAATTGTATACGTTCTTACATTATAGCAAGATATGTGCCAATTTTCGGAACATAGATGTACTCACTATTGGCGGGGTATCGTGGTGTTTTAACGTGTGTAAAATCGTGACAATTTGTCCATATTTTTTAAGGATGTGCGAAAAGTGTGCCATTTTGACATAGTTGAAAATAGATATATCTATGGTATTCTCTCTTTACGTGCATTGAATAACTTGTCCAGTTCGGGCAGATTGGTATGCTGCGGATAGGATCGCGTTTGCTCTTAAACCATCGTTGCCACTGGCAATCGGTGCAATACCTGTTGCTACGCATTCGGCAAAATGCTCAAATTGGTATTGATACAAGTCTTCATATTGAGATGCGGTGACTTGCTTTTCGCCATCAAAATATGTATGGATTTTCCAGCCATCGTCGTTTATAACAGATACAGTCCCTTCTGTGCCATAGAGTTCAAGGACAATATCACACTGTGCGACAGAGAAACTAAGATCGGTGAATCCTTGCGCACCATTCTGAAACCGCATCAAGATACCGCCGGTTTCTTCTACTTGGTAATTGTGAATTGCGCTGTCGCAAAATGCGGAGACTTCCGTGACTTCACCGATGAGATAACGTAGCAGATCAACACTGTGCGGTCCCAGATCCATCAAACATCCACCCCCGCCTTTATCAGGTTGTGCGCGCCACTCGTCCGCTGTCAATAGATATTTTTTCAGAAAGGGCATCCTACCGTGAACTATTTGTCCAAGGCGATTTTCGTCAACCCACGTTTTTATCTGTTGAAAGCAGGAGTGGAATCGGAAGAGGAAGCAAACCTGCAGATGCACGCCGTTTGCATGGCATGCATCAATCATCTGCTCACATTCCTGTGGCGTGAGTGCCATCGGTTTGTCGCAGAGGACATGTAATCCACGTTCTGCGGCGGCGATCACCTGCTCACAGTGGAGATTGACCGGTGTTGAGACGTAGATTGCGTCAAGTTCCGTATCGGAGAGTAGATCGTCAACGCTGCTGTATGATGTTGTGGCTTTATGTTCTGCTGCGAGTTGTTTGGCGCGTGCTGCATCTCTTGAGAAGAGGGCATGCAGTTCAGCACCTGTTGCTTTTTGGATCGCGGGCATCGCTCGACGTTGCGCTACGCTGCCTGCTCCGAGGACACCCCATTTTAATGTCATTTATATTACTCCGTTATTGGTTATCGGGGTTGAAACCCCCTCCTACAAGAGGAACATTAGCTAAAAAATAATAGATGTATACCAGTTGCAAATAGCATAATTAACACGATTCTGGAAAAGATTCGTTCCGGAAATATCTTGTTCAGATGGACACCGACCTGTACGCCGAGTCCAATAAAAGGAAGAAGCACTAAAGCTTCTATGATGATTTCAGTAGAAAAGAGTCCAAGTTGATAATAGAATGGGAACTTAACCATATTGATGAAGAAGTAAAGCACAGTTGTTGTGGCAACAAATGTGCGATTCCCTAACCGCTGTGGTAAAAGGTACATGACGATGATCGGTCCCGCCATGTGTGCAAGTGCTGAAAAGATACCCGCAAAGATACCCGTAAGCACGCCGTGCCACGTTTTGAAACGTATCACGGGTTCTTCATCCGTAGAATCTGGGTTTAACCGCTGCATTATTCGGGGTCTAAAAAATTCCAATATGGCAAATAGACAGACGATACCTCCGATAACTTTCTTTAGATGTTCATCTGATATGTCCTTCAAGATGAAGCTCGCAAATGCAATACCGACAATGGCTCCGGGAATGAGGCGCCAGATGCTTTGGCGATGCCACTGCTTCCAATAGTGTGCCAATGAAATAACATCTGTTGAGTATAATAGTGGAAGCATCAAACCGAGAACATATCGGACGGGACGGAATTGGGCGAAGAGAGGTACAACTATCATGCCGATGCCGCCACCGAACCCAGCTTTACTTACGCCTGTTAACCATGTCCCAAAACATAAGATAATTATTTCGTAGATAAGGTTTCTCCTGATAGGTTCAACGGTTATTGTCCGGTTTATGATAGCGAAATTTGTCGGTTTTGTCAAGATGGTTGTTGGGTTTCTTAAACTCTACCTATAACTGCCAATTTAAGGATATATCCTCTTTCTTGTTGGACGGTTTTGTAAACCCGATATTTGAAATTCAAGCAGTTAAATCCAAACCAACGCTGAATACGCGTGTGGTATTCAGCGGGGTTGAAAACCCCGCCAACAAGAGTAGTACTGATAGCGGGTGTGTAAGGTTTTTGACACAAGGTGTCAGGTTGAGTTATAGTAGGAGGGAACTCCGATTCCCGACAATAATCATAAGGGGCGCGATTCGGAGATCGCTCCTACCAGTGGTTTCATGCCAAAAAGTTTACACACCCCTGATAGCCCAAAAAAAGTTGACATCTGTCCTAAGATATGATATACTAATACGATAATATACCTCAGGAGGATTGTAAACATGGTTCAAGTTGAAGTTACGGTCGATTCAGGCGAATCCTTTGATAGGGCACTTGCTCGTTTTAAAAAAATGTGTGGTAAGGCGGGTGTTGTGACCGAAATTAAAAAACGAAGTTTTTATGAAAAACCGAGCGAAAAACGCCGAAGAATCGAACTAAAGCGTCAGCGGAAAGTCAAGCCGCGCACGATGGAGTATCGCCCACGCTACGATAACAGCAGATAGTGCTGCTCCGGGAGGTCGTCATATATGCATGTTCGGGATGTTGATGTTGCCGAACCTGATGGAAACTATAAAGGACTTTTAATTCAATATTGCCAAGAACGCGGGTTGAGCCAACCCCGTTTTACTGAAACACAACTTGGCACACCAGACGCGCCGAGTTGGAAGGTAACAGTCCACTACGGTGATCGGGTTCACGAAACGGTTGATCCGATACCGGGTGCGAAGAAGGGTGCTCACCAATTCGCTGCGAAACAGGTTCTTGACACAATTTCTGAAAACCGCGAACGTTTGTTAGCAGGTGAAACTGATACAGAAGACGATATATTATCCGAACCGGTTGAAACACCAACGCTTAATGTTGCGTTACCGCTGGTTACAAGTGCAATGACGATTGCAAATGAACGGCTCAGTGCATCGCAACCATCACGATACCGAGGTTTTTCTGATGCGGAATTTTCACGGAAGTTGGCACAGTTGACGATGCTAATTGTTAGAGATATAGCGAAGGCAGCGGATGAAGCAAATATAAAGTTTCCTGATATACCTGATGTCTAAATAATCGGTTATGGCGGGGTCAGAGTTCTGACCCCGTTTTTTTATTGCAGTTCATCTTGTTCTCTTTCTATTGTAGGGTAGGCTTTACCATGACATGTTAAAGTCCACGAACGGTAGGAGCGGTTTCCTAACCGCTCCGTGTCATATACGAAAACTGCAGCGCCCCGCCCAGTATAGAAAACCTTGTAGCGTGTCTGGGGCAAGTACGGTTCGGTTAGGAAACTGAACCTACCGGATCTGCTGGAGAATGGACGCTACGTTACGGCACATGGAGTGTGCCTACTACTTTTAAGAAATGGTTGAGCGAATTAAACGCCGATTACGGCAAAACCGATTGTTAGCACCTCTGATGGGATGTCCTTATCCAGCACCGCGTTGGAATCGTGCTGTGAAACGAGTCCTCCGAGAACTGGGACCAGAGGCACGGATTTTAGACCTGGGTTCGGGCATGCATCGCCGGGCACCGAATGTGATTAACCTTGAGATTGAGGCGACGCCCACGGTGGATGTTGTGGCGGATGGACACTCTCTGCCATTTGCAGATGCTGTTTTCGATGCGGTTATTTCTGAGGCGGTGCTGGAGCATGTCAGAGACCCGCGGCGTGTTGTAGCAGAGATGTTCCGTGTGCTAAAGCCGAATGGGTATGTGTGCGCAGCAGTCCCGTTCTTACAAGGGTATCACGCATCGCCTCACGATTATCAACGTTGGACGACTACGGGGTTCGTGGCGCTGTTTTCTCAGTTTCGTGAGATAGAAAGTGGCGCATGCGCTGGACCGACAACGGCTTTACATTGGATTTTTCGTGAATATGTTGGGCTTGTGTGTTCTTTCGGGAGTTTGTTGGTTGCGAAGGCGGTGTCGCTTCTGATAGGGTGGTTGACGTTTCCGTTGGTGTGGTTGGATATGTTGTTGTTGTTGCATCCGCATTCGCATATTTTGGCATCTGCGGTGTATTTCGTTGGAAGGAAGGATTGATAACATCTTCTTGTTGGAGGGTTTGTAAGCCCGATTTCTTGTCCAAATTGTTTGTTATCAGTTTTTATAGTGGATTATAGAAATAATCCTACATTTCCTCTGTAGGAGCGATCTCCGAATAGCGACGAAACACTTTGATAGTCGGGAATCGGGAGTTCCCTCCTACAAATTAAATGTCCAGTTAATTGTGAAACCTACTATAATATATCGGTGGTTCATGTAAAAAGTATGTGCTACCCTCTCATAAAGTCAATAACCATGCGGGTAAAATTTTCATTTGCACTTATTTTTGACATGAGCCAAAGTCCTCTTGAGCGTCCGTCACCCGCACCCTAACTTTCACACGCTCAATAAAACATAAGACTACGCCGTGTCAGAGTCTTTTATCTTCTCATCTTGAGCATCTATCACATCAAAACAGATAATAATACGGTGTTGAAGTATAATTCTGAGTTCGTTAAGTACTCGTGGCACCTTTCCGTCAATTGGTTCCCTCATTATCACCCAATGTCACGTTGTTAGATTGTAGTTTCTGTTTTAACTCGTCCACATCCTCCGGGACAATATCTCTCCAATCTTCTAACGCATCATCTGTTGTATTTAGTTGCTCAGTAACAATTGCATCAAGTTTGGAAAATATTATTCGGTAGTCATCAGGCGATGGAGAAGCATTTAATGTTCGTAACACTGTTGATGCCCGTAAAAGGCTATCGTAAAGAGAGGTAAGACGTCTGAACGCAGACCGGGCGTGTGGCTTGATCGCTTCTTTTACAGCCTTTTCGACAGACTTTTGCCGAACCCAGAATGAAACACCGAATCCTATTGCTAAGAAAATGAATTGCAATAGGACGATTTCTAATTTAGTTAAAGTTCGTGTTAATGTTAGGTACACGAAAAAACTTACTAAACCCAAGGCACCTAAGACGATGACAGCAGGGACAATCCCTGGGGCAATTTTCAGTTGATCTGAATTATCTTTTAGTTTATTCATATCGAATCCTTTTGTAAAATTATGATCATGATTATTGAAACTATAAGTTTGGTAGTAAACGAGATACTGAAACTGATTACAACATGCCGCCAAATCTGTGGAAAACTTTATACAATTATAACTTTATGTCTTGTATTCAGTAAAACCATCAACGGCATCTGAAATGTTGTCGGTTGATATACTCGGACACTATCTTCAATTATGGTGAACTTTGAAATTAAAGAGGCACATTTTTTGTAGGAGCGATCTCCGAATAGCGACGAAACTCACTAATAGTCGGGAATCGGAGTTCCCTCCTACAACTCAAAATGTCCTGTTAATTCTAAAGTTCACTATAACATAACAAAGTCCTACGTAACGTCTTGTCTTTTTATTATATACCATAGCCCTGCTTTAAACACCCTCAAATTTCGCATTTGCATTATTGTGGTGTAAGTAAACACGACCTAAAGCACATGCACCGCACGACCATACGCCGCTTCAGCAGATTCCATCACCATCTCCGAAAGCGTTGGGTGTGCATGCACAGTATGCGCAATGTCCATAGCAGATGCCCCCAAACGAATCGCCACCGCAGCTTCATGGATAAGCGTTGAAGCATGCACACCCACTATATGAACACCGAGGATATCACCACTATCCGCATCCGTGACGGTTTTTACGAAGCCATCTGCTTCACCCATCCCTAACGCCATTCCGCTTGCCCCGTATGGAAACCTGCCGATCTTAACCTCATATCCTTCATCAGTAGCCTCTTTTTCAGTCATACCCGCATGCCCAATTTCGGGGAGTGTGAACACACACCACGGAATTACCTGATAATCCATCTCAGTCGTTTCACCGAGACAGTTTTGCGCGGCGATCTTACCTTCAGCAGAAGCTACGTGCGCTAATAGATACCGACTTGCAACATCACCAACAGCATAAATACTCGGAATGTCCGTCTGCATCTGTTCATCCACAACGATTTTTCCGTTTTCCGTGCGGACTCCGACCTTTTCTAACCCGATGTCCTCTGTATTGTAACGTCTACCGATAGAAACAAGCATTTTTTGTGCAGTCAGATTTTTACCTGATTCAAGCACTGCTGTAACACCTTCCTCCGACTTTTCAACGCTGGTAATATTTGCACCTGTCTGAATAGAGATGCCTTTTCGCTTCATGAAAAGTTGGATGTGGCGAACAACCTGAACGTCTTCAGTCGCTAAAATTGTGGGGAGAAGTTCCAACACAGTCACCTTACAACCGAGAGCGTTGAAGATGGAGGCGAATTCACACCCCGAAACACCACCGCCGACAATAATAAGACTTTCAGGGAGTTCTGTAAGGTTAAGAATACCTGTCGTAGTCAACACGTCGGTTTCATCAATTTCAAAGACGGGAGGTTCAGCAGGTTCAGACCCAGTAGCAATAATGACGTTTTTCACGTTTACTTGTTCAGTTGTGCCATCCGCTTTACTCACGGCAATTATGTTTTTGTCGGTAAGTGAAGCATTTCCGTTGATGGTACGAATTTTGTTTGCTTTAAGAAGTTGTGCAATCCCATTTTTTAGTTTTTCAATAACTTCTGTCTTATGTGTTAATGTTTGTGAGTAGTCAACGGTTGTGCTTTGGGTATTCAGAGCAGGTGTATTTTGCACCTGTTCAGCGAGATGTGCAACAGAAAAGAGGGTTTTTGTTGGAATACACCCTCTATTTAGACACGTACCACCCCATTCGCCTTTCTCTATGAGGCATACGGTGCCGCCAAGTTGTGCTGCTCTGATGGCAGCGACGTAACCCCCAGGTCCTCCGCCGATTATTCCGACATCATACTTAGCCATATCTGCTCCTATTTTCTGAGATGAACATAATTCTATCACAACAGGATGGGGTTGTCAAGTTGAGGCGTTTCAGATAATCGTGTGTTACGTTTGATAAACATTTTGACAATAAAGAAAGGCAGGTAACGCATCGGTTACCTGCCTTTGGTGTTATAAATAACCTGTGTTATTTTTCCTGTTGCAACTGACGTATAACAGCCTCCGCGAAGTCTGCATCCCATTTCTGCAATAATAATTGGCGAGATGTGGCAATCGCTTGCTCGCGTTCCTCTTTCGGCACACGTTTCAGCTGTGATGCTAACAACTTAGCATATTCTTTGTGTAATGCCGTTTGGCGTTCCCGAAAGTATTGACGCGACCCTTCACTCGGCAGCTTTTGTGAAAATGCCTCACGAGACTTTACATCAGGATAGGCAAATATATCAGGATACGTCTTGATGAGTTCCTTGTGCCAACTGCCCATTTGATCTGGCAGTGCCCTTTCATCCACAGGACGATTTGATTCCGGAACGACATCCACTTCGCTTAATTCTACAGAAGGGGGAGTCGTATCTGAAAGCGAGGTATCCTCTGATGTCTCCAAATCTTTATACTTTCTTAAAAACTTTTCTAAAACGACATCTTGCAAATGAATTGGAATGCTCGGTGCAATATCCTCAATATAGAAAGACCAATCTTCATCTGATGATTGAGCCATTAGTAGTGCTATAGACACGTTCATTTCTACGAGCTTGGCATCCATTTCTACCTCACGGAGTTCTTCTTTATGCCGTTCTTCAGCACCCGCTATCCACGCTTTTTCGTCTGCAATATCTTCCTCTATAGATTCAATTATAGATTTAAACGTATCTTGATATTTTGGTATTTCTGCTCTTGAAAGTTTTTCCTTGTAGAATTCAAGGCGAGCTTCATAATAATCCAGCTTAGACTCAAAATCTTCAAGACGGGGTGCTGGATCGTTAGTGCCTGAATGTTTACCTGCCCTTATTAACTCCAATTTCTTCTGAAACTTTATGAAAGATGGATCGGAAGTGTCTATCATATCAAGTGTTATTTCCGTATTGTCAAGTTTGGCGAGATATGCATTCATTTCTTCATCTGATGCACCTGGCAATATCGTACCTATTTTTTCTGTATTGTCCGGTAAATTGTCGGTGTCATCTCGTGAAGCCTCCTGTAATTTGGGCATATCGTCAGGATTAGAAGGTAGGGTCGCCCCCACCTGTTTATTGTTCTTTTCTGGAAACAGCATAACAAACGATGTTATTCCCACAAGAATTAATATAACAAAAACACACAGCAGTTTGATATACTTTGCATGTAACATTAATTATTACCTCCCGCAGCATTTTGTGCAGCAAGACCTTTCTTATATGCATCGTGTTCAGCGTCTGCTTTCTTACGACGCTTCTTGGCAGCCCTTTCCTCTTTTTCCGCATCTACGATTTCCTTCTTTTTAGCCTTTACTACTTTTTTTGCGTCTTCCCATTCACTCTTCGCACTATCTGCCCACCCCTCATCGTATGTAGCCATATTTGCTCCTATTTTCTGAGATGAACATAATTCTATCACAACAGGGTAGGGTTGTCAAATTGAGGCGTTTCAGATAATCGCGTGTTACGTTTGATAAACATTTTGACAATAAAGAAAGGCAGGTAACGCATCGGTTACCTGCCTTTGGTGTTATAAATAACCTGTGTTATTTTTCCTGTTGCAACTGACGTATAACAGCCTCAGCGAAGTCCGCATCCCATTTCTGCAATAATAATTGGCGAGATGTGGCAATCGCTTGCTCGCGTTCCTCTTTCGGCACACGTTTCAGCTGTGATGCTAACAACTTAGCATATTCTTTGTGTAATGCCGTTTGGCGTTCCCGAAAGTATTGACGCGACCCTTCACTCGGCAGCTTTTGTGAAAATGCCTCACGAGACTTGGTATCAGGATACGCAAATATATCAGGAAAATCTTTAATCAACGCTTCATTCCAACTTCCAACCTGTTCCATCAACTGCTTGACTTCAATAGGCAAATCTGGATCCACAACAGGAGTGACTGAAACCGACTCGCGTGATTCTACTGGAGGTATTGGATCATCTGATAACGTGGGCACCCCTGATGCTTCGGGTGCTTCACGCTCATTTAGAAACTTATCTAAAACGGCTTGTTGTAAATGAGGTGGAATACTCGGCACAACTTCCTCAAGGTAAAGATTCCAGTATTCATCGGATTGAGACATGAGCAGGGCCATCTCCGCGTTCATTTTAATCAGACGAGATCCCATTTCTGAATCCGCTTCACGTCTTCTTTCCTTATGCACTATCCATGCTTTTTCCCGTTCAATGTTTTTTTCTATAGTAGATACGATTGATTCAAAATCCTCTTGATATTTTGTGCCTTCTGCATCTAACACTTTGTTCTTGTAGTATTCAAGATCGGCTTTTAAATAATCAAGTTTAGATGAGAAATCTTCCCTGCTCGGTGGAGGTGGGTAGTCAGGATGTTTCCCTGCAGCTATGAGTTCATACATTTTTGTTATCTCAATGAAAGTCGGATCAGAAGTGTCTAACATATCCAGCGTTATTTCAGTATTCTCAAGTTTGGCGAGATATGCATTCATTTCTGCATCAGATGCACCGGGCAATATCGTACCAATTTCGGGCGGGGTGTCCTCTAAATCGAGTGTATCATCCTGTGAAGATACCTGTATTTTGGGAATATCCTTCTGTGAATTAACATGTAGGATTGTCCCAACCTGTTTTTCGGAATGCTTTTCTTGCTTTGGTAATAGCATCATAAATGATGCTATTCCAACAATAAGCATAACAACAAAAACACACAGGACTTTGACAAACGTTAATCGTATCATTAATTGTTACCTCCAGCAGATTTTTGCTTATTATAACCTGCTTTATACGCTCTGTATTCTGCGTCGGCTTTATCGTTTTCTATACCAGCTGCGACTTCTTCTCCCATTTTGACATCAAGTTCATCTGCCTTCGCATCCATTTTATCTTTGGCAGCATCTCGTTCACGCCTTAAAAATTCTACATCCCTTTCCCATTTATCACGGTAGAATTTGTGGTGAGTCATAAGTCTGCGCGCACTTTTGTAACGCTTGTTGGCATCTGCTTTATCCTTGATGGCTTGGCTTTTTCTGGATTTCGCATCACTCAAATTAGATCTGGCTTCGGCAAGTTGCCCTTTCCAATACTCTATCATTGCTGAAGCATTCGCATCTGTTCGCTTGTAAGCAGCATCAAGCATACTATTGCAATAGTCAATACGATCTTGTGCAGTATTTATATCGCCAATGGCGATGATACGTTGATTTTCCGCAGCATTGTAATCCGAGTTGGCAGCCCACATATCTTCCACTGCTGCTTCATACAACACTTTAGTACTCGTGAATATGTTCCACATTTGAGTAAATTTACCTTTAGCCACCTTCCAGTCTGCTTCCAGTTCGTCAAATTCCTCTTGTAAATCGTCAACTATTTGTTGAATGTTATAGTAAGCACTTGCCGCCTCATTCATATATTTGAAAGCTTTTACTAACCCGCGCGCCGTATACTCTATACCATCTACAATTTGACCTAAAATACCTGTTGCCCATAAAGTACCTATACAAAATATGAGTAAGCAGATTATTGCGAAACGTTTATTGACTAACGCGTGAAATATTCGACTATTTTTAATATTCATCGGAATTCTCCTTTTCCGTGTAAGGTGCTAACCTAAAAGTCACACAAAACAGATGGTTTCATGCTACAATTAGGTTAACACTGTCATACTGGCCTATGGCAGTGTCGCGTCGATCGGTGTTCCTACCACCGTCGGCGCACCCTATAAACATTATAGGAGACTACCATGAACAATAATTATTATAAAAAACAAACATACAATTGTCAAGAAAAAGTAAATTTTTCAAGAAATGTTAAGAATTTACCCTCAACATTACGAAGGTAAACTTGGTAAAAATTACTGAATTAGATGCGTCTAACCAAGTGCCGCTAACGCTTCTCGTGCCTGATTAAGCTCACGCGTAACAGACTTGATATTTGACGCATTCACTGTTATTTTTCGCTGTACAGAATAAAGGTGATCAACCGCTGCTTGACGTTCGGTAATCACCTCTTCCAGATAATCAGTTAAATCAACGACAACACTTTCCCAATAGGTTTTCCAAAACCTTGCGTCCTCTATTGCGGCTGCGTCGTTTCCGTTTAGAGCATTGTTAAGGTCAAGTTTAGCTTGCGTTAGTTCTTTTTCAGCTTCCGAAAGCCAATAAATCGCACTGTCAAGGGTAGCATTAACCCTTTCTAAGTTGACCTCTGCGTTCCCTAAATCCATTTCAAGCTGTATTTCCTCAGCATGCAACTCAGCAAGTCTGTCTTCTAAGACATCAATCTGTGCTTGCAGCGCTGCTGCATTCTGTGCATAAACTGTTTGACTTGTTGTAAATATTATGAAGATACCGAGGAATACGGTAAGGATAGGCAACTTACACTGTTTCATTGAAGTTCTCCTTTTTCATGTAAGATGCTAACCTAATGCTACATAAATATAGAGTTTTATGCTACAATTAGGTTAGCGCTGTCATACTGGCCTATGGCAGTGCCGCGTCGATCGGTGTTTACACCACCGTCGGCGCACCTATAAAACATTATAGGAGACTACCATGAAAAGATATAACGTTAATAATTATAGTAAAATTGCAGAAAGTTGTCAACAAAAAATTAAGTTTTTTCAAAAAAAATAAATAATTTTCCATCAGCGTTGATTTTTTCCGAAATAAACTCGCCTTGCCTCCCTTCTCAGGGAGGCTTTTTTGTAAATCTATTTGGGCAACTAAAATTGCACACGAAATTAGTATCCATGAGTAGAGCACCAGTGAAACCTAACAACTGAGGGCAAAACTTTACACCCATTTCAGGATAAAATTTTGTTGACGATTCACGGCATTTAAGGTATACTATTAATTGAAGAAAAAAATTACCGAATTCAGAAATTAGAGGCAAAAACGCCTACATGTTTAATATAAACGAGGTATCCGCGTCTTTATACCATATTTTTTCTGATGACACAAAATTAACGGATACCAATAATCTTGATTACTTGGAGTATGAGTTTACAAATGCACGAACATTTATATGAAAAAGATGCCTGTGGAGTAGGTTTTATCGCGAACCGTTCAGGGAGTCGAAATCATGCTATATTGGAAATGGCAATACAAGCAGTTACAAATTTAACACACCGTGGCGCTGTTGCAGCTGATGCAAAAACAGGCGACGGTGCGGGCATCTTGACACAGATTCCGGAGAAATTATTTAAAAGAGAATTAGAGGCACTCGGAGTAACCCTAAATTCAATTACTGACCTTGCAGTTGGCATGATTTTCCTGCCGGGGAATGATCCCGTTACACAAGAACGGGGACGCAAAATCGTTGCTGACATGCTTCAACAATATGGATTCCCCCTCTTAGGATGGCGTTCAGTCCCTGTTGATGAGTCTGCTCTTGGAGAAAAGGCGTTGGCAACGATGCCGTTAATTCAGCAGGTGCTTTTTGGCAGACCAGCCCATATTCCCGCTGATAAGTTTGAACAACGTCTCTATCTCTTATGTAAAGAATTAGAACATCGGATTACAGATGAGAAAATTGACGAATTCCACATAGCCTCCTTTTCGCACCGTACCATTCTCTATAAAGGACTTCTCGTTGCCCCCCAACTTGCAATGTTCTATTCCGATTTGCGGGACGTTGACTTTGAAGCATCCTTAGCAGTTTTCCACCAACGGTATAGCACAAATACCTCGTCAACTTGGTCGCTCGCACAACCGTTCCGAATGCTTGCGCACAACGGTGAGATTAACACGTTGATGGGAAATAGGAACTGGATGCGCGCCCGTGAAGCAGAGATGAATTCTCCTATATGGAATGAGGATATCAAGAAACTTGCACCGATTATCAACCCCCACGGCAGCGATTCAATGAGCCTTGATAACGTGCTGGAGTTGTTAACGCATTCTGACCGCAGTATTCTCCATTCAATGATGTGTTTAATGCCAGAGGCTTATGAGCAAATACCGGATATGCCGCCTGATCTGAAAGCGTGTTATGAATACCTCTCATGTGTTAGTGAACCGTGGGACGGTCCGGCTGCTGTAGCCTTCACAGACGGAAACATTGTCGGTGCCAGTTTAGATAGAAACGGTCTAAGACCTGCTCGGTATAAAGTAACTGATGACGGGCTTGTTGTGATGGGTTCTGAGGTCGGAATTATTGAATTGGATGATAGTCGTGTGGTCAAAAAGGGACGTTTAGGCCCCGGACAAATGATCGCTGTTGATACTATACGCGGACAATTACTCACAGATACGGACATCAAAACCGAAGTGGCGAATCAAAAACCTTATGCAAATTGGGCTAAGCAGATTACGCATTTAGATGAACTAAAACCTCAACCTCTTGGGACGATAACGCCAGTACCTGATAATTTACAGACACCTCAGAAAGCATTTGGTTATATGATTGAAGATGTGGAAAGGTTTATTAAACCGATGGTATTACAAGCCAAAGAGGCGGTTGGGTCAATGGGAGACGATACACCTCCTGCTGTAATATCAAAGAATCCACGTCTGCTTTATCACTATTTTAAACAACTTTTCGCACAAGTTACCAATCCTGCCATTGATTCACTAAGAGAACGGTTGGTAATGTCTCTGACAACTTATCTGGGAAAACGGCACAGTCTGCTCACAGAGACTGAAAGGCACGCCCGCGTAATTCGACTCGCTTCACCCATAATGACAAATGAAGAATTAGAGGCATTGAAAGCGCAAAGTTTGCCTGAGTTCAAACATGCTACCATACCTGTCTGTTTTCCAGTTGCTTCTGGGACACAAGGATTAGAAAGTGCCTTAGACACATTATGTGAAAGAGTCTCAGAAGCGGTGACTGCTGGGAATACGCTTCTAATTTTGAGTGATAAAGACGTCAATGCTGAATTAGCACCTATTCCAATGCTACTCGCGGTAGGTGCAGTCCATCACTATTTGATACGCGAAGGAAAACGCAGACAAGTCAGTTTGATCGTTGAAGCAGGCGATCCGCGTGAAGAACATCATTACGCTGTGCTACTCGGATATGGGGCTGATGCTATCAGTCCTTATCTTGCTTTTTCAACAATTGTTCAACTTGCTGAAAACGACGAATTTGAGGAACTCTCAACAGAACAAGCGATTACAAACTATAAGGAAGCAGTTGAAAAAGGCATTTTGAAGATTATGGCAAAGATGGGTATATCTACAGTGTCAAGTTACCGAGGGGCACAGATTTTTGAGGCTATTGGCATCAATTCATCGGTTATTGATCGCTGTTTTACTGGTACGCCATCAAGGTTAAGCGGTATCGGTTTTGAACACATCGCCGCAGAAACTCTCCATTTTCACACAAAAGCTTTTGGCGCAACTGACGAGAGAAAAACTCTACAAGAAGCGGGTTATTTTCGATTCCGGAGAAATGGTGAATTTCACGCCTTTAATCCAACCGTATTCAAGGCGCTGCATAAGTTTGTCAAAAGCGGTGATGCTGAAGATTATACCGAATACGCAGAAGCAGTTGAGGAAGGTGAACCTTCCAGTTTACGCGATTTACTCGCTTTCAAGCCGAGTAAACCTATTTCCATTGAAGAGGTAGAACCTGCAGAGGATATCGTTCGCCGCTTTACCACAGGGAGCATGTCTTTTGGCGCGTTGAGTCGTGAAACACATGAAACGTTAGCGATTGCAATGAACCGCCTCGGTGCCAAATCAGGAAGTGGTGAAGGCGGTGAAGATAGCGGTCGTTTTGAAAGACAACCGAATGGTGACCTTGCATCGAGCGCGCTCAAACAGGTTGCATCTGGGCGTTTCGGCGTAACACCGCAGTACCTTGCTTCCGCACGGGAATTAGAAATCAAGATGGCACAGGGTTCAAAGCCTGGTGAAGGTGGACAAATTCCCGGACATAAAGTAACATTGGAAATTGCGAAAATCCGGCACTCCATACCAGGGGTTCCCTTAATTTCACCGCCACCACATCACGACATCTATTCGATTGAAGACCTTGCACAGTTAATTTACGATCTAAAACAGGTGAACCCCCGTGCAAAAGTCGCTGTAAAACTTGTGTCAGAGTTTTTGATTGGTACTATCGCATCAGGAGTAGCGAAAGGATATGCAGATGTAATCCAGATAAGTGGACATGAAGGTGGTACCGGTGCATCTCCACTTAGTTCCATCAAAAACGCTGGAACGCCGTGGGAACTTGGACTTGCGGAAACACAACACCGACTCGTTGAAAACGAACTGCGTGATCGCGTTGTATTACGGGTTGATGGCGGCATGCGGTCAGGGCGCGATATCGTCATTGCGGCTATGTTAGGAGCAGAAGAATACGGTTTCGGCACAACTGCGATGGTAGCGACAGGATGTGTAATGGCACGTCAATGCCACTTGAATACTTGTCCTGTCGGTGTTGCGACGCAGGACCCCGCACTTCGGGCAAAATATCCTGGGACACCTGAAATGGTTGTTCACTTTATGCTTGGCGTAGCAAATGAGGTGCGCGCGATTCTTGCGAATCTGGGGCATCGTTGTTTAAACGATATTATCGGTCGTCCGGAGTTGTTGGAACTCGCGGACTTAGTTGATTATCCAAAGGCGGCAACACTTGACTTGACTGAGATACTCACATCTGCGGATGCAACAGGGAAAAGTCCACGTTATCATTTACAGGAACGCAATGATCGTGTAGATACACCTTTGGATGACGAAATTTTGAAGGATGCTGAAACAGCTATTGCAAACAAAGATCCAATACAACTGTCATATCCGATACGTAATACCCACCGCACGGTTGGTGCTAAGTTATCAGGTGAAATCGCATTCCGATATGGTGACACACCTTTACCTAAAGAGACTATCCGATGCTATTTCACAGGTAGTGCTGGACAGAGTTTTGGTGCGTTCTGTATCAGTGGTATTCAGTTTATCCTAACTGGCGAAGCAAATGATTATGTCGGAAAGGGCATGGCAGGTGGTGAACTGGTTGTTAAACCTTCACCTGATGCTCGCTTTGAGACACATGAAAATACCATCATTGGTAATACTGTGTTGTATGGTGCAACAAGTGGTTCCCTATACGCTGCAGGTAGAGCAGGTGAACGTTTCTGCGTTCGAAACAGTGGCGCCACTACTGTTGTAGAAGGTGTTGGGGACCACGGATGTGAATATATGACGGGCGGCACTGTTGTAATATTGGGAGAAACAGGACGAAACTTTGGAGCAGGTATGACAGGTGGAAGTGCCTATGTGCTGGACGAAAAACAACAATTTGGGGAAAAAATCAATCCACAACTTATTAAGTTAGAACGTATCACCGAAAAAGTAGACGAGGATACGTTGATCGGTTTGATACAAAAGCATCTTGAGTTGACTGGAAGCCAACGGGCAGAGAAAATTCTTGCAAACTGGGATACGTTCTTACCGCTTTTCTGGAAGGTTGTTACACCACCACCGCCACCGCCTCCCGTACAGACTCGACGGGTCCGCAAGAGAACGCCCAAGAAAAAATAAGTTTTATTACTTTTGAGAATAAGGCAGCGACTGCTGCCTTATTTAATTTAAAGTGAATTATCTATTTCTTCCCACACACAGCAACTCCTATGTGTTCTATACTTGTTTGTTTAGCAATATCCATGACACGGACAATTTGCCGGTGATCCACCTGGCTATCAGCATGAATCATGAGCAAGGTCTTAACATCGTCTGGTCTAATGTCATAGCGCCTTCAGATTCATCAGTTACCGGATTAGAGATTTTAATGACAAATTCCTTTTTCGGTTGATAAATTAACAATGCTAATAATGCAGCGACGATCCATAACACAAGAACGCCGATAATAATTTGGAAATGGTGCTTTTTCATTTAGTATCTCCTCTTTCCATGTAAATAAAATCAGTTCCTTATTTATGGAAATCTATCAAAGCACTTAAACCATAAAGCCTCTAATTGAGATTTCAATTAGAGGCTTTACATTATTAATTCCAGCGATCATCTGAAATTTAATTGAAGGTAAAAGAGAACTGCGACCCTTTCTTTAAAGTAAGATCACTACAAGCGATCTTACCCCTTCAACTATGTTTTATTAATCGTCCTCAGCAACGGCAAAAGCAACTTCAAGACCTTCAACTTTGGCTGAGCGCATTTTTGCTCGTTCTACCACGTCGATCACCCGTCCGTGTTTCGCACGTTTATCCGCTTTAATAATCAAGGTGCTAATTTGGTGTTCATGGGATGCTATAAAGAACCCCACCTCTTCCAAAGTTTGCATTTCTCGATCATCAATAGCAATTCGACCGTCGCTGCTGATAAACAAGTTATATTTCTTCCTCGGAAATTCGTTTTCGGTTGAGGAATCCGGTAACGTAACACTAAAAGGCGGCGGAACCCGCATGATGGCAGAAACCATGAAAAAAATGAGTAACAGAAATACACAATCAATCATAGGAGCCATCGGGATATCGTCGTCACTTGAAGTATTCCTTCTACGACTCATTTGGAGAGCCATGAGTATTCTCCTTATTGTTGGTGCGGTTAGACCGCAATTTGATTACGCGCGTCATTCTCGCGCGGTTATCGCAAATCCAATTTTATCAATCCCCGCATCTTTTGCTGTATCCATTACTGTGACAATCTGTTCATGCAGAACTTCTCGACCTGATTGGATAATGAGCATTGTTTTCTGTTCTTGAGGTGCATTGAGAAGTAATGAAAACATTTCCTCAAACTGTACAACTGCCCCATTCAAAAGCATTGTGCCGGCCCTATCATTGGTGGTTGGATTATCAATTTTGATAACGAGCCCCTTCGGTTTATCTTTTGAAGGTTCACCGGGAGGTGGAAGTTGCACTCGGATTCCCGGCATTGGGGTAAAAGTTGTTGACACCATGAAGAAAATCAGAAGTAGGAACACACAATCAATCATAGGTGCCATACTGAGAGTTGGCGGTTTACGTTCCCGTATTCGCGTTGCCATCAGACTCAATTTAGCTTCACCAAGTTGTTGCATTTCGATTCTCCATTTATGTATGTAGAACAAGGGCGAGTAGAAACATACCCGCCCGGTCCATGCTTAAGCGTTTGCTTCACCTACAATCAACTGGTTAACAATTTCTGTAGAAACCTGGGAGATTTCAACCATATGTCTATTGACCCAACTATCAAAGAGTTGGAAGAAAATCAGACAAGGGATAGCAATTGTTAAACCACCAGCAGTCGTGAGAAGTGCCTGTGAGATACCACCCGCGAGTTGTTGTGGGTCACCGGTACCTTCAAGGGCGATAGTGGTAAACGCTGTAATCATACCAGTAACAGTTCCAAGCAGGCCGAACAACGGTGAAACCACAGCGACTGTACCAAGAACAGGCAGATTTCTTTCTAATTCAGGTATTTCAAGAAGGCTTGCTTCTTCAATCGCTTCTTGGATTTCCTCTTTGGTAATATCTCGTTCCTCAATCTGAGCTTGGCTATATCTGAGGAGTCCAGCTTTTAGCACATTGGCAAGGGGACCGCCTGCTTCTTCACAAGTCGAAACAGCTTCCATAATATTTTCTTTTCGCAATGAATCCGCAATGCTTGCTATGAACTGTTCTGTGCCGATGCGTGAACGACTTCGTACAAACGTGAAAAGTCGTTCAATAATGAAGGTTAGTGCTACAACAGAACAGATCGCTAATGGATAGAAAACGAACCCAAATTTCTTGAAAAAAGAGACAATAGTGTCTTTTTCTCTCATTTTAATTCGCTCAGAGATTTCGCCTCCAGCAGCAACCACTTTCGATTTGCCAACTCGAGGGCCATAACCTTCTTTGGCATAACTCATCGTGTAACGACCAGCAGGGAGACCGGTTTTTTCATAGATACCGTCACTATTTGTTTCAACTATTTCCTCTTCACCAGTTGAAGTGTTGACGATTTTAACAGCTACTCCTTCAATCGGATTCTGGTCTGTTGTAGTATCAACAACTTCACCTCTAATTGTTGCCCCGCCTACGACTTCTGCTCCTTGAGCATCGGCAGCATCTGCGCTGGGGGTATCTGCTGCTTCTTCATCTTGTGCCATAACAATGCCAACAGACATAAACATGCAGGCAACTAACATTAAAATTAAACTTAAACGAATCATTCGTCCTGGTTCTCCTTTGGTAATGCCGATTCGGCAGTAAATTTTCTATATTCTATAGAAATATAATCGAATATGTGAAAGGCACGCGCTCAAACGTGCTGCTAAAGTCTATCAACTATTTCTGAATTATCAACACCTGAATATTCAAAGCCAGGTACTTTTTAGGTTCTGTCCAATATTTAAAACTGCAGTCTTGAATAACAGACTTTATATCCTTAACACCTGAGTGACTAAGAAGTTACGCTTTTGTTGACAATCAACATAAAAAGATATTATAGTAAAATCTAAAATATGTCACACTTCTTCTGTAGGAGCGATCTCCGAATCGCGACGAAACACTTTGATAGTCGGGAATCGGGAGTTCCCTCCTACAAATTAAATGTCCAGTTAATTGTAAAATCCACTATAAAAGTAATTCCATAGGAGGTTTACTGAACACGAAGATATCGCGTCCAGTAAACCCTCTAACGAATTTAGAACCCCATCATTGCTCGAACAAACGTAGTGTTACTTGTTGTGTGTTGGAGCAAGATAGTCGTTCTGCGGTAACCTGCGAGAATGACGATATTGAATCCAGCCCAGTTACCTTGGTTAATGGCTTGGATTTCAAAAATTCGGGTACGTAAATCTGGCCGGTAAAGAATTGGAACAGATTCATCTGCTGGGAAAATAGCCAAATAGTTTCTGAAGTTCATATCTCGGTTCGTAAACTTCCTATATTGGAACCCACCAAGAATGTTCATACTTGGTGTGAATTGGTAATCAAGACGAACACCGAGAACATCTTCACGACTTCGACGATTGAACCGTAAGTATTCCACGGGTTCATTATCAGTAGGAACGTAGAACCGTGAGTTCAACGCGTCGCCAATTTCTTCAGCGCTTCTATCAAAAGCTCGGTCCCAGATATACTTAACCATAGGCGTTAGCGTGAAATCTTCGCCAATTCTGTCAATATAAGGCAGGTCTCCAAGCGGGATTTCATATTTTGCCTTCAAAATAACTTGTTGGCTGCGTATGTTCCGTTCAGGGTAACGCCGTGTCTTCCAGTTCTCGGCATCATAGATCAAACCGGTATCTGCTGCGTCAAGGGCATTAATGCCGTGGTCAGGATAGAATGGAAATTCACGTTTTTCGCCACTAATACGAACTTGTTCATCAGGTACCAAAAAATCGACACGCTCATCCGGTTCAAACAAATCTGCTGCCTCGTCAAACTCAACATCTAAGAAGACCGCATCCTCTTCATCTTGTTCATATTGTTTCTGCAAAACAACGAGGAGTTTAGCTTCCAGCGTGAGGTTAGGAACAGCAGTGTAGGTGAACTGAAGTGTTGTCGTATTTACGCGAGCGTTATAGAAATCAAGCTCGTCAGTAATTTGCTCAGGTTCTAATTCCCCAACACGAAGGGTAATAGTATAGTCCGGGATATCGTCTCGTACTCGGACAAATCGGTTTTGGAAGAGAATAATTCCAAAATCAGGAATATCACGTTGGTAAGTTAGGTGTAGATATTTGGAATCATTTTTTCGCCGACTTGAGATTTCACTTTCGTTTAACCATCCGACTTGAAGCGAAAGATTATCAAGTAAGTCGTATTCTGCTTTGAGATGATAGCCATCACGATCAATACCGTATTCGTATTGTGGTTCAAAATCATCTTCCAGCGAATCGATGGTGCCATTGTTATTCAAGTCAATTAAGTCAGTAAAGATCGGTGGATCAGCCTCAAAGATGAGAAAATCTTCTTGGAAATCTAAAATCCCGTTCTGATCTCTGTCATCAGCACGTGGAAGGACTCCGTCAAAGTCATCATCATCAGGCCAGTCATCGTCATCATCATCGTCTTCAACAAGTGCGTAATGCTCTACATCCCACGGATCGCGCTCCTGCGCAGATTCTTGTGTCCGAGGAAGTGCGTAGGTCTGGTCACGATCACTGTTAGCACCAAAGTTGAGATAAGTAGTAGTGTAACCTGGATCAATGTGGTATAAGACACCTTCAAGATAGAGTTTTCCAAAACGTGATTTGAGTTGGACGAACCATGCGGACTCTCTTCCCATCTCTCCATCACCGTCTTCATCTGTACCGTCTCCTCCCAGTAGTGCTTCAAAGCGTTCACCGTCAGTTTCTGAGTAAGTCGGTATACCGTTTGCGTCTACTGGTAACAAAGTGGCTGGATCAATTGAAATACCTGTCGGTTCTTCACCGTCTTCAGTTTCAATATTGTCGGTGAGTCGGCTAAATCCCATCTTATCTTTAGAAATAGTAGGGTACTGTTTGTATTTGCCGTTAATAGAATAGTGAGCCCTCACAAAGACGTTGCCAACGGTTCCTTCAAGGTCTAAACCGTAAAGCACCGCAGCCCGCGCTGCACCGTAGCGGTAGCGAACTTTTCGAGGTCTTCCTTCACCTTCCCACTGGCTTGGGTTATCTACGAGGGTTGATCGGTTGTCCGTATAATCTGATGATTGTCCATAGTTTCCAGGTGCTTCAATGATGTCACGATATGGCATTTGTATATGACCATCTTCAGTTTTAATCCATTCTTGAATTTCAGGGTCAGACTCTGCCATATTCGCTTCACTAAAGCCGACTACAGCGATGTTATAATCACCTGCGACGACCATCTCAAAATCAACAGATTTTACTGTCCGTGGGTCAATATCGTGCTGTTCAAATATGAGATCGTACTTCATCTTATTGAACCCATCAACGATTTTCCACTCGCCATCAACAGAGTCACGTACTTCATCAATAGCAGCATCAACAGGTGTGATATCGTCAATAAAGACCTCAATCTGTTGTGACTGCTCAGGTTGAAGACTGGGTTCGTACCCTTCTTCTAAATCTTCAACAGATACATCTTCAAGCTCTTGTGTGACAATGTTGACAATCATCCCTTTGAAAGCAGCACCGACCCCACCTTGGATATTTTCACCATGTGAGTCTAAATTATATCCGTCAAAGTCGGTAATTCTTGCGACGTGATTGTCTTCAGGGGAGTCATCCCGGAAGACAATTGTAATGCTTTCTGGCGGGGTATTTGGAACGGTTCCCATCAACGGATTTTCAACACGTTCTGGGTGTTCTTTATGTAAGTTCACATAAGTAAACCCGATACGGAAGATGTCCCCTAAAAGCCCTTGTCCTCTAAACCCAACAAGGCGCGCGTTTTCAATGTGACGGACACCGGCATCGTCGTTTAATCCGTTTCGACGCCCGAGTGTCGGTGCCAGGTTCGCTGCTGTATCATTCAGCTGGACCGGATTAGAAATACGCGAGTTGATAAGGGTAAAGAGATGTCTTTCTTGTGCAAAAGAAATGTCCCATCGGAATCCATCAAATTCGGTTTTGTAAATTGCATATCGATTTGGGAACAAGGTAGAAGGTTTGATACGCATATGGTCGCCAATCGCAAACTCATTATATCTACCCCGAAAGGCATCTTCGGTTAAGATAGTCCGGTCTAATTGAGCTGAAAAACGTTCACTATCAAGTTGACCAGTCCATCCGACAACCAGTTCACCATTTTGATTGAACGCCTTACGCTCACGGTAGTTGTAGACTTCACTACCTTCCAAGAGTTCTTTACCAAACAGATCATAGAAGAACTGTGGTTCTTCTTCCAGTTGGAATCGATCTGAGAATTTTGAGTCTCCCTCAATAGTAGGCAAGAGAGGTTCTTGCGGCCCGAGGCTTTGTGCACCACAACCGTAAAGCACAAGCCCACTTAGGATGCAAGGCACTACAAGTAAAACATTAATCGCTCGTTTTAACTTGTTCATTAGTTTCATATTCCTCCTTAGGAAATAATTATTTCGGATATTAAACAATTACCTTAACAAGCAATTGCTGAGGCAATTGTCCAGTGTCCGAAACCTTAAAAAATGGATCAAATCTGTGGATAATGTAAACGAAACAAACACATATCCGTTAGAATTATAAAAAAAACCGCCATGTGTTAGTTGAACTCTTTTAGGTGATTATACGTCTCTGCCCACTGAATTTGAGATTGTTGATTGGCAGAAATCAGATTTCCTCCAAAAATTAAGGGGTGTTTTGTGGGAATTCTCACAAAACGGCTATTAAGTGTCAATAATAACAAAGATGTAATTTTTTGTCAAGTTTCAACTAAAAAGAAATTTGTACTGTGTAATTCAGACAAATCATATCACAAATGTCATTATTTTGCAACAATAAAATACAAAAGGATGTAGAAATCCTATCAAAAGCTTAGCATAGAACGCATTATAGCAAACCCCTTAATAACTTACAACACTATTATAGACATGGGGGCAGAGGCATTCAATTTCCAATAATTTCTTTTTTCATAAACCTCTTCTTGTAGGAGCGAACTCTAGCTAGCGACAAAACATAATGATAGTGGAGAATTGGAGTTCCCTCCTACAATATAATTAAATACGAAAACTTTACAATTGAATGGCGCTGTTAGGTATACGAAATTCAACAAATCAACTCCAATATATCGTAGTAGAAATCCCTCCTATTAAGTGATAACGCGTATAAATATCAATACTTTACACACCTACATGCAAACAAAAAACTGAATTCCCTATTAACTACGCGACAGAATAATAGGACTGATTCAGTTTTGTAAACTAAGCGAAGATATCTTAAAGTATTCGATTAATAAAGCGAGTGTTACACCTAAACATAATCCTACAACCCCCGCGAGAATAACAATTAATTTGAATTGTGGACTGACCGGAATTTTCCGTGGGACCGCGATATCAACGATTTCAATACCGCCCATCTGTGTGTCAGTAACGCCGGACTCCGCACTTAATATTTCAGATTCAAGATAGCGTTTTTCAATTTCTTCTTTTAAGGTGCCAACAAGTTCAATTTCGGTGCGCAATTGCGTAAAAGTATGTTGATTTACCGGAATTTGGTTTAATAATTTTTGCAATTGGTTATAAGTTATTTGCAATTCTTTTTTAAGTTGTTCTGTTTCGTTTTCATAACCTTCAATAGTTGGCGGCAACTCAATTAGTTGATTTTGTATATAAATATAGTGTGGAGAAGTACCGTAGGTGGTAATATTAGCCATTTCCGGTGTCGCATCAGATTTTTTCTGGAGTTCAGCAATTTGTGCATCTTGCCCACTGAGTTCATGTGAACTTTTTCCAGCTTTTTTACTATCACCAATGCGTTGGGATTCCAAGTCATCTAATTTCTCGCGCAAAGATAGCCAGATCGGATGGTAGTTCTGAGTTTCCGCAATTTGTGTCTGTTGTGGAAGGTTTTCTTGCCGATTTTTCAAATGGGTTAGGCGCCCGCGTGCAGTGTGGAGAGTTTGTTCGGCGATTCCAAGCCGTTCTTGTAAGTTTCTATACTGTTCCAATAAACTTGCTAATTGAGGGTACCAGATCTCTGGACTTCCGTTTTCGCTGACAAATTTAAGAGTTTCGTCTATGAGTTGTAGAATTTTTTTATCAATATCTTCTCGTTTTTGTTCAAGCAATTTTTGGTGGTTTGCCAATTTTGTTTTTTCATTTTCACTCCGTAATGTCTGCATGTCTCGCGCCAGTTGATTAACCAATAAGGCTGCGTTACGTTCGCCTCCTTCGGTTTCTGTTAATTCAATTGACAAGTCAATATAGTCAGCATCCGGATGTATTTGTGCCTTCAACTTCCGTTTGAGATTTCCTATATTGGGAAGATGCTGCACGTCTCCAAGTTCATTCTCTTCCATGTTCTCAATCGCAGCATTTAGCATAGACTCTGTAGAAAACCTTTCACTAATTGTTGCCATCTCTCTGCGATCAACTCCTCCTGTAAAAACTGTTTGGAACAAATTATTGGAGGAGATAGGAGAAGCTGTGTTAGATTGAATAAGCAGCATCCGCGTAGAAGCAGAATAGGTTTTAGGTATACGCAGTGAGATAATAAGCGCAGTTCCTAAAACCAATAAAGTGCTCAGACAGATAACGAAGCTGTACTTCTGTATGAATTGCAGATAGTCATGCAATGGTTCCTCTTTTTGAGGCATGAGTGTCGTTTTCCCGAAAATCGGGGAAATTGCTCTCCTTTACACTAACTTTTGTGTGAGACTATAGGTTATTTGCGATGCGAATCTCTTCATCGTTGAATGCTTCGTCATGCCATTCGGTAATACGCCATTCGCCATCTCTTTTTTCAAAAATAAACAGATTATCGCCTTCCGCGAACCATCCAGTGAATCCGCCTTCAAGTGATTCGCCATCGGCAACGAACCCTTGGATTCGGTAGTGATTTCGGACTTCGGCTTCTTTACCATCTTCAGTTACAAAAATTTCTGGTGGAACAGAGAGTTCAATCTCAATATCCTGAAACCGACTAAAGACGCGAATAGCTGAATCCCGTTCGTCTCGGATATCATCGAATATTAAGTCATCAGTTTTATCACCGTCTGTTCCCATGTCCGAAACGTAGCGAAAACCTTGAGACCAATAAGCGCTCATATAAGTCTCTACATCTTCAGTTTCATAACCTTCCCGCCACCGTTTTAAAACGCTGTTAATTGCCAAATAGTCCTCGGGCGGCACCTGATTTACCTTATCGACGTCGCCGCAACCGATAAAACATGCTACTAAAATGAGCACGCTGCTTGTTTTTACTAATTCCCTTAACATAATATTTTCATCTCCAAATTAAAATGTTTTTACGACCCCCAAATAGAGCCGTGATGGAGTGATTCCAACTTGGAGCCCCAAATTTTCAATTTGCTGTGCATCCTCTTGAATTGAACGAACTTGTGAGGTAGCATTGTAAAAGTTTGCGCTGACATAAGAATCAATAATGCTATATGCCCATATCCCAATTCCTGTGTAAACAAAGAACATCTTAAGTTTGTATTGTTGATTTGCTTTATCGTAACTTGCCAACAAAGTAGCATCATCCGGATCAAGACTGGCAGTGATTACATAATGATCATATTGTGTTTTTAAAGATTGGTGTGCCAGAAATGCTCCAACAGCTGAACTACCGATGCCAAGTAAGACAAGACTCCCACGAAAGTAGTTGCGACTATGAAATTGTCCCCATCCGGGAAAAACAGTTGACCTAACCATAGTTCCAATGGGAGAAATTAACCGTATCGATTGTTCAGATTCCATAAAAACAACTTTATTGTTAGCCTCTTCGGCAAAACAAAATTCCATGCTCAATAGCAATATCAAAAAGGGTAATAAAAAACGCATTGATTCCTAATCTATATATTTTGGAAAATTACGCGAATAGATCAGTCGCGAACTCTAAATAATATTCCTAATGTTTCAAGACCAAATTTCATTGTAGATAAAAAAATCTACGCTATTGTTGACGATGCCTCGCGCAAAAACTGCACGAGGCATCGTTTATGTATTTCAGATAATTCAATAACGAAAATGCTGTTTATCTTTTTCGTTTTGTCCGTGACGTTGTCCGACTCCGGTTTTCGGTTTTCTTATCGTCATCGTCATCATCACTACTGGAACTTGAACTGGTTGACGTACGAGTGGTAGTTGTTGGACGTGTCCGAGAACTGGACGATGAAGTCCGACTAACCCTCTGTGGTTCGGTTCGCGTCGGTGTAGATCGTGATGTACTAACAGACGAACTGCGCTGTTTCGTTCGATCAGTACTACTGCTACTGCGTAAACGCGAACTTGACGAAGTGCTCGTACGGCTTGAAGAAGATACCGATCTCCTATAAAGTTGAGAAGATTTATTCGTAATTGATGAAGTGCTACTCCTGCTCGTATTCACCCGTGAGCGCGAATTTAAGAGAGAACTTCGTTGACTGTTCGGTGTCTGGGTTGAAAAACGAGAACGACTACTAAAAGTCCGAATTCCATCGTTTTGACGGGTGGTTGATCTGGTCGCTACTCGTTGTTTCTGAGAAATTATTGCAGACCGCGTAACACGTTCAGTTGGCGGAGGTGCTTGCCTACGGTGGTTTTCAATTACGACACGGACATCATTTTGGATTTGTGTCCGTTGTGTAGTTCGCGTAGGTGTTGCTAACCGACTCCGAGAATATTGTTTACGCGCTGATTCGTGTTGTGCACTCCACCTATTTAACTGTGTCCGCTTATTGTATATTGGCGTGCCCCTACTATAAACACCGTAATAAGGTGTGTGGTAATACGAATAACGTGCCGGATGATAGACACGATAACGACCTAAATAACCACCATAATAGGTGCGGATTGAGAGGTAGCGATGATCGTAGACCGGATAACTCCAACACAGATAGGAATCGAATCCGCTTCTGTAATAAATGGGACCATCATAAAAATAGAGATAGGTGTACCGATGCCAAGGACGCCAACGATAGGCGGGCGTATAGTGTTGAACTACCCGTACTTTTGGTGCTCGGCGATAGGTAGAAACTTCAATATATTCGACATCAAGTTGTTCGCCACCCTCGGCCACGACATGAAGTTCCATCCACCCATCTTTGACATGTCCCGCGACAGGAATTTTGATGGTTTCAGAGCGATTTTTTGCGCGAAGGACGAAGGTATCGCCATATCGTGTTTCAGAGGCGTTTTGGTCATGGTAACCGCGGCGTGTTGCTTCTCGCTTGGTATTACGAATCCATATACGCCCCGCAATTGGTTCATAATGATTGTTAATCTCAAACTTGTTCGGTTCACCTTTGTAGCGCACCATAATTTCAATGGATTGCGCGCCACGCGGGATTTCAAATAGATATACACCGCTTGCAATAGCAAATTCATAATTATCAGCATCTTGATAGGAATTTGCCCAAGCGGTAAGCCGCATACCGTCTTCAAAAATAGGACTTGCTGTAATTGTGGCATTGCCGCGCTCTATCCATTCATCTACATCATTTGCGACCCGATGTTCACGACTCAGTCTGTCCGCGTAATAACCGTAATCGGCGTAACTCACTGTTGCCAACGTCCCGATTAGCAAGCAGCTAAGGAGTCCTGCGATTGTCAAAGTGAAAATTCGTTTCAACATGAGAATCCTCCTATTTAGTGATCTTAAACCAGCAGGGTTAGCCGTTGGTTAAAAAACCGTGTATAATATAATATTTTCTCTTCTATTCGTATTTCGGTTAATATCTGTGTAAAAGTAATTTCTGCCTTAAGTTCTTCCTATTTTCAGCATAAAGTAGCGTTTCAGTAATTAATTTTTAGTTACAAAACCGTATAATTGAAACATTATACAATTTCTTACTATAATTGTCAAGTATAATTTATGGTAGATTTTAGAATTTATTTAGACAGGCCTGATCTGTAGGAGGGAACTCCGATTCCCGACTATCATTGTGTTTAGTCGCGATTCGGAGATCGCTCCTACAGGAGATCTGTATAATTATTTCAATAATTTACCATAGTTGGAAAGTAGGGGTTTCTGAACTGTAAAATCTGCATTTAGATTATTACGGTTTAGGTGTAAGCTGAATACCCCGTTTTTGCGCCTGTTCACGTGCAAGGGGTGTTACAATTGCAGGTTTAACGTAAACTAATTCCTGAACATTAGAAGCCAAATTCGCGATCACATTCGCACTTATAACAGGCGTTTGCACACTTACACGATTTGGGGCATCACCATCACGAATTGTCGCCGCAATCTGGTCAACTGTTACCCATTTAACGCCAAATTCGGTTAACGCGTTTACATGTGACGGCTCAATTTGGTCAAGTGTGATCGATTTTTTGTCTATATACTTCCTTGTGTTTAAAATATCTGATGCTGCTATAACCCGTTTTCCGCAACAAAGCGCATGGAACACCAAATAGGTACAAGGCGTATCAACCAACTTCAAAGCAAGTTTTCCCGCCATCGGATAGGAAAGCACAGGTAAAACAATCTGTGAATAATTTTCAACAAAAGATGGTATATCAGTTAAATCATTTTCCAACAATATGTTATCTTCACCAAACGTCGTATATATTGGTTCGAGATTTACGGTTTTAGTTGCAAGATCGGATAGAATTATTCGAATTTTCCATCCTTCTTGCATGCATGTTTGGAATTGTTGAAGTATTTGTTCTAATGGGAGTTGCGTAGCACCAAATATTACGAGAAACTGTTTTTCGGATTGTTGCGTGCTACAGAGGTGTGCTTCAAGCACTCTCTCAACAATTTTCTCAATTTGGGCAATCTGTTCTGGTGTCATGTTTCGTCGCGTAGCAGCTCAACAGCTTCGCCACCTTTCAATCCTGCAGCATTAGAATCATCCGTATCCAGATGCATCTGAAGCACATAAGATTCATGAATTTTCGGACGAATATTTTCAAAAATTAAGGCGCGTTCACCCGGAATGCGGATTTTTAAAAGGTCTGTTTCTTTGAGACCGAAAGCCTCAGCTTGTTCTGGTGTCATGTGAATGTGTCGCGTCGCGCAGATCGCGCCTTCTTCTAAATACACACTTCCAGCGGGACCAACAAGGGTTATTGCTTCAGCACCGGCAAGATCACCGGAATCCCGAATGGGTGGATTTAAACCGAGTCGAATTGCTTCCGTCTGTGCCACCTCTACCTGGGAATAATCTCGGACAGGACCGAGGATACGAACATGTTCAATCGCACGCATCCGCTTCCCGACAACCGTGACTGTTTCATTCGCCGCAAACGCTTCCGGTTGGTAAAGCGGTGCGTAGACAGTAAGTTGGTGTCCAGGTCCGTAAAGGATTTCAAGGTCTTCTTGGGTTACGTGTGCATGCCGAGCAGAAACCCCGACCGGAATTTTTTGCTGCGCTATAGCAACATCGCACGCACGGTTACCGGCATCGCAAGTTCGTAAAGCACATCCGCTGCAAGATTGATCATTTGTCAATTGACTTACTACACGGCGGGTAATTAACTTAACTAAGTCTTGGTCATGCATATTAACTTTATATCTGTTCGGATTCAAATACTTCCAGAAAATTATTCATGAAATTATGATTCGTTTGTCAGGATAGTTTCAACTTCAGCGTGTGGACGTGGGATCACATGCACTGAAACAACTTCTCCTACACGGGCAGCCGCTTCTGCACCGACATCTGTCGCTGCTTTCACAGCGCCTACGTCTCCACGCACCATCACTGTAACGTAACCAGCACCGACTTGTTGGCGTCCAACAAGCGTCACATTCGCGGCTTTTACCATAGCATCTGCAGCCTCAATACTGCCAACCAAGCCTCTCGTTTCAACTAAACCTAATGCTTCTCCTGTCATATTAATACCTATCTCCTCCTATTGAAAATTTTGGATTTTTACGTCCGTTTATAGTATATCAGAGATACTTATTTTTTTCAAATAAAATTGTGTGAAAAGTCCGTATACCTTTTCTATATCATTTACTGCTTTTTCAACGTAGTTTCCTTTTTTATAAGCAACTGCACGCCAAAGATATATCGGAATTAGTTCGTGTGTTTCATTTTCCCAGTTCTGAATAGCATCAGTTAGGAGATCAATTGCATACGAACAGTCAGATTCTTTGGATTTCTGTTGTCCTAAATCTTTATGAACATCACCTCGACTGAGATAAGCAATAGCAAAGCCCGGTTGTAATTCGATGGCTTTATCAAAATCAGTTAAGGCGAGTTTTAGTGTTTCAGACTGATTGTTTAAAAGTAGATGCTTTTGGTAGTATGCCCTACCACGGTTGTAATAGGCAATTGCAGAGGGACGGTGCTTAACAATGTCCGAATAATCATTGATAGCCGCGGTGATTTTACCGGTTTCAAGATAAACTTTCGCCCGTTTTGACATTACACGTGCATTTTTTCTTTTTTTAAGGGAGGCAGTATAGTCATTGATTGCCTGGGTCTCATCACCTAAGGCAAGGTAAACATCGCCACGGCTTGCGTACGCATCAGCAGAATACTCATTGAGAGATAGGGTTTGGTTATAGTCAGCAATTGCCTTTTTATAGTATGCTAAATAGTAATAAGTAAGACCACGTTTGATATAAGCCTCAGCATATTTCGGTTCAATCTCAATGGCTTGTGTTAGTGCGCTTACGGCTTTGTAGTTTTTCCCATTTCTAAGTAATTGAGTTCCGTGAGTTAGATGTTTTAAAGCAGTGCTGTCTACCCCCTTTAGTTTATCCCATGTCACAAACCGCGATGCAAAAATAAATGTTAGAATTAGGACGGGGGTCATAATGTAAATTAACGCGCGCATACAATAACACTCTTACATTATTTCGGATAAAGACGATGGATATTAACGCCGAATTTTAGTTCTTCAACCGAGGTATATGTTTTTGCTAAATCAACTTCAATATAGGTTTGCCCATCCTTGAGTCCTCCATAACCGGTAGAAAAGATAAGCTGCTTACCATCAAGCCTTGCCACCCCATCCTTGACATTTTTTGATGGAAAATAGCCGATAGGCGTATGTCCAACAATTAGGAAATTCCCGTTTAGAACTTTGAGAAAATTTTCGGTATGTTTCAACGTATATCCACCACCAAACACAATATCTGGTCTGTCCCATAACATTTCGTCAAGTGTTCTGGGACCGGGGTCTATGATGTCCCTTAAACGGATAATAGAACGCGCGGGCCCTGCGTGAACGGCAACAAACCCGTTTTTACCAATAACGACTGTTGGAAGATTAGTAAGGAATTCGAAATGCTCATCAGTCATTCGCTCAATGAAATTAAACTGTTTATAGTAACTACCGTTTATACTGTTGTACAATTTTCGAATAAATGCCGGACGACTTTGATCTGTCATTCCATGTTTTTTCATCATAGCGTATGTATCTGCTGCTGCGAATTCGTGGTTGCCTCTGATGTAAATGAGTCTTTTCCCTTTTTCCCCAAGTTGTCGCTGTATCTCAATAACGCGGTTAACTATTTGGACATCGCCAAAAGGAGGCTTAGGTTCTTCATCGGGTTTATAGTCAATTGAATCTCCGAGCATTATGCCGTATACATCCTCACCTGCTTGGATACGTTCAACAAGTTGGGTTTGTTGTAACCACTGATTAAAATCTTTCCAGTGAGCGTGTAAATCAGAAACGATGTAGACGGTGCCGTGGTCGGGTAGAACGATAATATGTCCGTCACGTGTGAGTTGATTTGGGTATTGTGAAATGTGTTTAGGTTGCGCCGTTACTATCATAGTAAAGCAGAAAAACAAGAGAATCGTGTGAATTAGGGTACTGTTCATTGGTTTTACTCTCTGAAAAATGGGTCGATTGTTTTTTCCTGTTGCATAAGTTTTTGAAGTTGTATTTGCCTGCGACGCCAGCAGATGAGATAAGCGAGGAGAAATAGTCCTCCGAGCCCACCCCAGAAAACATAGGAACTGGACAAGAAAGCTGCCCAATGATAACGTTGCGGCAAAGATTTTCGCCAAAGTTCATCAAAAGTATCAAGATTATAACCCAGAACCGCTTCAAAAGCAGCGTTGAGATTCGCTCCAGTATGAAGTTTATCAATAATTGACCATAATGCCTCGCTGCCGTTAATATCAACGATCCACCGCAAGGTATCTTGGCTTTGGGCATAGGCTAAATCTGCACCTTTTGAGGTAGTAGGGAATTTATGCGTTATTGCATTTAGTGGCATAATAGATTTTGTAAAAACATGTTCCAATAAGGTTTCGTGACGACCTGGCACCCACTCTTTTGAGAAGTGGATAGCGATGCCTTCTACAAACCATAACGGAATTCCTTTGACAGCTTTTCGTGTATACTGTCCAAAGAGGACATGTGCTATTTCGTGCCGTAGCACTTGCGCCAACTGAAGTTTTGCTGCCATTATCTGGGTCGGATTTTGGATAATAATACGCCGACTCAGCGGAAACGCACATCCAACCGCCCAATCCTGAATCGGCGCGTGAACAAACGCCTGAAATTCTTTATCCGTGTCACAAATCCAGATTTTTATTGTTTCATCTGCAATGTGACGTGTTATCCGTGGCAATTCGGCATAAAAATCTTCAGCGATTTGAAGAATTGACGCTGGGTCCACGGTGTTTTCTTGGTAGTAGACGCTGAAATGTGTACTTTCTGATGATTCCCACGAGGCAGTTGCAGATACTGAAAATACAAGTAGAAATAGTAAAATAACGACTTGTGCTAAATAACTTTTAGTAACCAATTGTTTCACATAAACAAAGGTTGTCTGAGTATTCTTCATTAGTTGAGACGCTTTTTAGTCCCGTAGGGACGATATGTTTATAATACCATTTCTAATTGACAAATTGTCATAAATATACTGTAGGTCAGGTTTCGCTACCGCTTCTACCCGCTGAATCATGTAGAATGCCAAAAAGCGCATTCTACCAAAGGCATTCATAGCGTTGATTTGGACCTACGAAATAATGTCCTGTTATCATATAGAAATGATATAAGATAAAACTAACATCTGTGGAAACATTAAAAACAAATAGTTAACTATCACAAGTCGTTAAAATAAAAATAAGGTTTTTCATCACCTTTATACTCAGAAGCCAGCTATTCGTCAGTATATGCCTTAAGACTAATTGCTTGATTTACCAGATACGTTAGTTCGTCAATCTGCTCATTGGAAGTCTGAGTTTGAATTCCTTTAAGGGTTTGCCGTACTGTTTCCAAACTGCCTTCTTGAGCCCAATAACTCTCACGCAGTATTTCAGCAAATTCTGCTATTGCTGCGACGAGTTGAAATTCAGCTGATGTCTCTTCAAATGTACTTTTCAGTTCTGTTGAAAATATCTCCTTACTAATCTCGGATATACGCTTAGTATCAGAGGCCTCGTGTCGTATAAAAACTGTTGCGAGTTTTCCAGTAGCATTTTCGTGGAGTTTAATCTCATAGAGAGCAGTAACACTGTGACCAGAACCAATTTCGCCAGCATCTACATCGTCATCACGGAAATCTTCATGTGTCAAACGACGGTTTTCATAACCGATCAAGCGAAAGCGACTGACAGTCTTAGGATTAAAATCAACCTGAACTTTAGCATCTTTTGCAATAACTTGTAATGTTCCCGTCAGATTCTCAACAAAGATACGTCTTGCCTCGTTAAGGTTATCAACATAAGCGTAACTACCATTACCATTATTCGCAAGTTGTTCCAGGAGAATATCGTTGTAATTCCCCATGCCGAACCCGACTGTTGTTAGCGTAATTCCTTCCTCAACGTGGGAGCGAATCTTCTTAAGGATAGCATCAGGTCCTGTTTCCCCAACATTTGCTACACCATCTGAACATAGAATGACACGGTTGATACTACCAGACTTTGCATTCTGTAGCGCGATCTTGTAGCCCAAACGAAGTCCTGCTTCTGCATTCGTTACACCTGCAGGTTCAAGTGCGTTAATTGCATCCACAATCTCCTCGTGTGCCTCAGTTCCCGTATGCGGTAGGACAATCCGTGCTTTAGTTCCATAAACAACGATGGCTACTTTGTCGCCTTGACGGAGTTGTTCAACCAAGAGTTTTAGTGAACGTTTCACCAAACCTAAACGATTCTCCATTGCCATTGACCCAGAGACATCAATCACAAAAGTTAACATAGCGTCTTTTCGGCTTTCGTCAGGGACGATTCTCCCCTGAACACCGATTCGCAGTAATTGAAGTCGTTTGCCTTCTCCGAAACGGGAGGGTGCGCCTTCAATGTGTACAGCAAAAGCGTCATTGGAAGGTGGCATATAGTTGTAATTAAAGGAGTTGACAAATTCCTCAACACGTACGGCTTCCCGTGGAGGTAGATGTCCATCTCTGAGATAACGTCGGGTGACAGAGTAGGAAGCGGTATCAACATCCATGCCAAACGTCGAAAGGTGTTCATCCTCTGTATCAATAAAAGGATTAGTGCCGTAATTTTCAAAGAAAACATCGTCAAAGGCGGCACCGTTTGGAGGGTTTAAACCGAAAAAGGTAGAATCATTGGACGCAACCGACACAGCCTGGATATCTTCCTCGCTATCGCCAGAGCCGCAACCTGTGTAGATGAGAAGTGCCAACCCACATACCATCATGAGAATAACGCTTAATCTGAGATTTTCAAATTTGATTTTCATTAGAAAATACCTCTTTTGATTTCAAACTTTGATTTTACGTTACGACTGAGGGTCTACGACAGTCCCCATAAACAGCACCGTTCCTGTTTTATTATCGCGAATGGCAAAGAAAAATGGACGGTCAGCAGTAAACTCTGGTGGAAGACTGGTTTTTACTATCCCAACAACAGTTACAGCGGCAGCCTCAGTGCCTTCTTCGTTAACCTCAATAAAAGTTTTATGAGAAACTTTATCAATATACAGATTTGCCTTTAAATCTTCTAAAGACACCATCCGGCTAAAATCCGCCCGTTTTGCATCAAAGGCTATACCCATGCCGAGTGTTGTAAGCGCGTCATTAAGTTCTTTTGTTCCGTATTCCAATTTGAATTTAGGGATTCTGAGCGACAGTTCCTGTTCGCGGAACTGTGACATCCAATTCTCCCAATTTTCTGAGTTCAAAGCCTCTAAAAAGGTGTTCAGGTTGGCATCCCGGACGGGAAGGAAGACATACATACTTATGCGCCCATCACCGTAAGGGAGGTTAACGGCTTGGAAGGTATCTCCGCGGTAATGGGAATAACGTCCTGACCTAAACATCATTGGGACCTGTTTTTTACTGCCGTTTGTGAGATGGAACGTCCCGTCGCGCGTGTGTGCAGGGTCGAATTCTGTTTGCCACGCCCCTTTGAAATAGATTGCATTAATCAGAAATAACACCGCATTTGCGTCTATTTCATCAAGAATTTTTGGAATCTTGCCATTTGTATTGCCATTTACCCACTGATTAATTGTTGTTAGAGAACTTGGATCCAAAAAATCAAGTATTGAGATTTCAGCATTAAAAAATTGAGTGTTTCGCTGTAGAAAATCTGGCGTAAACTGAATGCCTTGATTTCCCCAAAGCGAGTTCGCAATAGTGAGCGTCACTTTCGGATCAGATGTCTGGAGTGTTTGTTGCAATTGTGCGTAACTGGAGTTGATAGAATTGGTGTCTATGTCTTGTAATTGCAACGTACCAATCATCGCTTGTTCTGTTTCGCCGGCAGCACCGTTTAACGTCATAGTCAAGGCAGCAGAAACGCTGAACGGAGAGATAAAGATGTTCTGATTCTGTTCAGTTTCCCAGAGTGCATCGAATAGATTAAAACCGAATTCAGTATTTGCTATAGGGACGTTGGAATCAATCGGAACAGCTATAGGTTCGTCCTTCTCTGAGGTTAGTGTGTCAATAACAGATTCAAAACACCCTACAAATAACAGAAAAACGATCATTATCAAACTTAGCATGGTGTTTCCGAATGTTTGTTTGCTATTCATTTGCTTTCTCCATCTTATGGTGAATTATAAAAATAAATAGGTGTTTCGTTCTCGGTAGGCGAGATTTCCCAACCTCACCGTGCATAGTGTCCAAGTAATTCTAAAATCTACCGTAACGTTGGTGGTTTACTACTTGAGAGTTGTCGTTAGTAAAGATGTGCGACAAACTCACCGTATCCGTTGTAAATCTGGGTTGGATATTTTTTCCCTCTTGTGGGAATCATCCACTCAGCGGCTTGCGACCAGCGGGGATGCGGAACATTTGGATTGACGTTTGCCTCAAAACCGTATTCTCTCGGAAGTATAACGTTCCAGAAGTTTCGCGGTTTCTTGTCGGTGAGTTCAATGCTGACAATGGATTTGATGCTCTTAAATCCGTATTTCCACGGCACAATCAGTCTGATAGGCGCGCCGTGCTGTGGCGGGAGAATATGCCCGTATATGCCAACAACTAATAGTGTTAGATCGTTCATCGCTTCCGCGAGTGTGAGACCTTCAACATAGGGCCACGGTAAACGAAAGTTGTTTTGTTGGGGTGCCACATCAGGCTCCATAAATGTGGTCATCCGCACGTATTTTGCATCAGATTTCGGTTGAACTTTGTCAAGCAGTGCCTTCATCGGGAAACCAATCCAGGGCACGACCATTGCCCATGTTTCAACACAGCGAAAACGATAGATACGTTCTTCAAGCGGCATCTGTTTAATTAAGTCATCTACATCTAAAGTTACCGGTTTTTCAACGAGTCCAGAAATTTCAATTTCCCATGGACGCGTTTTAAACTTTTCGACCCGTCTCCAAACGGTACTTTTCGAACTTGTGAACTCGTAGAAGTTGTTGTAGGTAGCCGCGATAATTTCATCTGTTTGTTTCCGTTTAACTGTGAATTCTTCGTTCTTTTTTGCATCAAGAGTCTTCGCGCGATAAGGTTCAAGTTGTTTAGCAACTCTGCTATCTTGTGCACAGGCGTTTGTGCCAAAAAGCGACAATGCTCCTGCACCTGCTATACCAAGTTCTTTTATAAACTTTCTACGGTTAATATAAACTGATTCAGGTGTTACTCGGTTTTCTGGGATTTCCCATCCCTTAGGGATTTTTATATTTGCCATGAGAATCTCCTATACGATGAGTTCTGAGTATTTGCAATTTATAACTGTCGGGAATTTTATTAAGTTTCTTTTTTACCATTCAAATTATACAGGTTTCCTGTCATAAGTGCAATCCTTTTTCTGTTTGAATCTCGGATTATACAGATTAGGTGAATTATGGGGGGCTGTTGTCAGTCAATACCAAATATATTAGGTTGCAACCCTTCTACAAGACCTGCTTTAACTTTTTGTTGCAACTTTTACAGGTTTTGGTGTATAATATCCTTGAAGCGTTAAATTCTTTTCTATTTTCTGACGAACAAGCGGAGTAATTTAGTAATGTTCCGAAAACATTGGCAGTTTCCCATCTTACTTGCAGTATTGGTCTGTGTTCATTCTATATGTCCACTATTCTGTGAGGCTTTTGAAGAAATTTTGTGTAGCGGCTCGTCTGAAAAGATGCTGATGGCGCATACTGAAACCGGTTCGTCTTGTTGTCATCAGACTCAAACGGATGCTACAAATGAATCTGAAACACCTTCAGAAAGTGAAACTGCATGTTGTTTAAATGGTTTACAACTTATTCTACCGGATGTTTCGTCAAACGGAGAAATTATCCGTGAGTCGTTAACACACCAAAACGTTTTTATTGTTCCATTCTCTGCAATTTTACCAGCTTCTCAGGAGATATTGCTTTATCTCCCACTACCAAAACTACATACCTCTCTCTTAAATAGCGACATCTCCCGCCGCGGTCCTCCCTATACCCGTTCTTAAGTAATTTCAACTACTCATAATTTAGTGATTTCCTTTCCTGTCTTGTGTGAGACAACGGAAGAATGATCTATTTGAATTTATACTTAATTTTTTACGGTTAAATATATGGAGGCATTAAAATGCAATCCCGAATTTCCACGTTTTTCAATTTTCGTTTTACAATCGGAATCGTCGTAACCACGTTGTTTTTTATCAATCTCGGCTTTGCCGATCAACATGAGAAGCACGATATACATAAGGCACATAAAACTGCTGCCTTGAATGTTGTCCTTCACACCGAACCCGAAAAGATTCAGGCTGGAGAACCTACGACTCTCATGTTTCATCTTACTGATGCAAAGGGTGAACCTTTTACGGATTTGATGGTACACCATGATCGAATTCTTCACGTGCTAATCGTCAGTGAGAATCTGCAGATCGTAGGACATATCCATCCCGAAGATTTTGAATCTCGTGACATGATGGCAGAACTTGAAGGTGCTTATACAGTGTACTTTACTTTTCCCGTAGCAGGCAGATATATTCTTGCACTTGATGTGATGACTGCAGATGCCGAAATCTCAAAATACATGCATGTAGATGTTGCAGGTGATAAGAAGATGACAGATGTTTCTCAAGACCTTCGTAGGGAAAAAGTTGTTTTCGGTTACGCTGAAGAAGGCGGTGATCGGTTTACAAAAGCCGTTTCCATTACTGATGGTAAGGGAACATCCAAATATCACGTGAAAATGAAAGCTCCTGAACGGATTAAAGCAGGTGAAATGGTTCATATTACCTATCATTTTTCGCGTGATGGGAAACCGATTACCGATCTCGTTCCATTTTTGGATGCTCCAATGCATTTTGCTATTGTCAGTACCCGTTTAGATGGTATACTACATACGCATGGTACAGTTCCGATGAATGGACATAACGGTAAAATGGTGAAGAAAGATCCGCATGCCGGACATAAAATGAAAAAGATACCTACAACAGGACATCAACATCAAGGTAGTACACCAGATAAATTTGGACCTGCCGTGATGCTCATGACGACATTTGCAAAACCAGGGGTCTACCAGATTTTTGGTCAGCTTAAGCACACTGATCAAATTCTGTTTCCCACTTTCATGGTCGAAGTTGAGGAGTCAGACTAAATCACTTATAGTGGATTATAGAAATAATTCTACATTTCCACTGTAGGAACGATCTCCGAATCGCGACAAAACTTAGGAGCCGTCGGGAATCGGAGTTGCCTCCTACAGTTCAGGAATGTAGCGCTAATTCTAATCTCTGCCATAATTGTAGGATAGGTATCCACCTACTCTAATATTACAAAATGAGGAGAGTAAGATGATTTTCCAAATTTTCCGTCCGTCTCGTGCGGGCATGCTACTTGTAATAGTTTCCATGATGGTAATTGCGTCACTATTTAGTGAGGCACATGAAACGGAGTGGCCAGGAAAGAAACTTGAAGCTATCTTCCCGAAAGCGAAAAAATTTGTACAGCGAAGTGCAACGCTCACAAAAGATAAAATCGCTTCTATTGAAAAAGAACTGGGCGCGAAACTTCGGAAAGAAGACCAGAAACCTGTCTTCTATATACCGATTAGCGATCAGAAGAGGCCTCTCGGTTTAGTGTTGTTCGTTGATGTGCAGGGACCGCGCGGCGTAATAGACGGTGCTGTTGGTCTCAACATGAAGGGTAAGGTCGTTAAAGTAGCAGTCTATGAACACAAGGAATCGGATGCGATTGCATCAGAGAAATTTCTCAAGCAATTTATTGATAAGGGTATAGACGATACTTTCACGGTTGGTAAGGATATTGAGGCAGTAAAAGGGCATGAAGAAGCATCAAAAGCAGTTGCCTTGATTCCGAAAAAGACACTGGTCATGAGTTATGCACTCTTTCTGAAACGAAAGCCAAAGTCGGATGTGGAAAAGGAACCACAACCGGAAGAACCGCCAGAAGAGGTGCCTGAGGTAGAAGACCTAAAGGAACTCATGATTTTGATGGTGGATGAGTATTTTGAAATCGTTGACTACTTTGACAAAGGTGAAGGTAAAGCAGAAGCAGTAGCCGCTGCCAAAAAACTTGCCACTTACGCCAAAGCAATCTCCGATTTTGAACCACCGAAAAACGCTGATCAAAAGGAAGAATATGTTGAGATGCAAGATAAGTTTAGCAAAACGCTCACTGAATTTGCTAAAGCACTTGCTAAGCACGGGATTTCTGACGAGACGCGTAAACAGTGGGATGAAATTGATGCGTTAATCAAGCAGGCCCACATCCGGTTCAGCGAAGAAGAAATTGACCTTGAGGCGTATTAAACCTGATACCACATAGGGCGGATTCAAAGTTCGCCCTCCATTCATCCATATCATTAAAGGAATTTATCATGCGTAAAATTTTTTTCATCTGCGCGATGGCTCTCTTTTGCGTCGTCACCGCAGGACAGTCGGTTTATGCTTTGCCAGCGTTTTATAAAATGTTCAAGTCTAAATATAAATGGGCAGGCGGTTGTAACGTATGCCATTTCTCAAAGAAGGGAGGAGATTCACCTAATCCTTACGGCAGAGCATTTTTACACAACGGCATGAATCTGTCAACCTTCACACGGATTGAAAAAACAGATTCGGATAAAGACCGATTTAGTAACATCGCTGAAATTATCGCACGTTCCTACCCAGGAGATGCTGCCAGCACACCCGAAAATGTTAAGGCTACAGACGATCTCACTGAATCGGATGAAACGTTAGATATTGAGGATGGTGACGTTTTTAGTTTTGATGATGCTGATGCATCTGAAGAAACAAGTAGTTCTGATTTTCTGGGCGGTGCATTTGGAGACCTTGTATTCGGCGGCGCGTTGGATATTCGCCGGCTCACTCGCGGGCAGGATTTAATCCCTGATAGAGACAATTGGAATAGCGGCACCACGCTTATTCATGTTGCCGAATTCGTGGTAACAACGAATGTCGGTGATCATGTCGGCATTTTAGGTGAGCAGCTGTTGACGACCTCACCTTTAGGAACACAGGTTGCAGACGATCACGGATTTATTTACGCTATCCTAACAGGACTACCTGTTTTGCCAAAGGGTGCGTCTCTGAAAATTGGTCGGTTTCGACACGGTTTTGGTATTGACACAAAGTCTGACGCTGCGGCGAATCCCCTATACAATCTGGTTCGGAAGAACATCGGTTTTATTTCTGACCGTGGATTTCAACTCAACGGTTTCGTCGGACCCGTTTCATATACATTATCACTTGCTGATGGTCCAGACTCACTCCGCACCGTTACAGAAGGAACGGTGACAGCAGGCATCCGAATTGGTCCGCACGGGAGTGGGGGCGGTATTTTAAAGCCGATCCAAAATAACAGTCCGCCACTGTTTGTTCATCTGAATGGGACGCTTCCTGTTTTCGGAAAGCGGATATGGCTCGGTGCTTCCTATTTTGATGGCAATAGTTATCCATTTAATCCGATTAACGGTGATGTTAATCCTTCAACGCTAATCTACAAACGTCGCTTGGGACTCGCCACAAGTTTTAAGTTGTGGCGATTTGATCTTGCTGCGGAATGGGTTCGTGGGCAAGATATACAACTCTTGAAATATCTACACATTCCGATTCCATCGGAAGATCGTAATGCAATGGTGGAAGGTTATTATCTGCATGCGGAACTTCCTTTGACAGAAACTTTAGATGTTAGATTGAAGTATGATGTATGGAATCCGAATACGGAGAAATTTAGCACATTATCATTCAACCGGACATCTGACGAACAGGTATGGTCAACACTTGGTAGTGCGTTGACATGGCATTTCGCAGAAGGTGCTTCAGCGCGGCTTGTGTATCAAGTAAACAACATCGAAAAGTCAACGCGAAGTGCGGCAATTATCCCACAACTACTGGTTGAATTTTGATTGACACCATAGGCATCAATTTAACTTTTGGATTAAGTTTAACAGACACTTCATTCTGTAGGAGCGATCTCCGAATCGCGACCCAATTTTAGTCGGGAATCCAAATCAAGATTTTTTTTCTTAAGTTGACACTTATGGTTTTGCCTTTAGTGGTCCTTGTCTGTTTTTGCATAGATAGCAATCAGTACAAAACAGGTAGATTGCAAGTTCACGGTAGGTGTCTTGAGTTCTATCGGAGTATCGCTGACAAAACCGCCATCGGGTTCTTGTGTTTTTGTTAGATAAGCAACTGCAATACGTTTCGTATTTAGCGGGTCATTCGCCGCAGCAAGTGTCATAATAGCAGCGGCGGTAACCTCTGGATCACTCGGCCTACCTTTGAATCTGCCGAATCCGCCATCATCATTCTGAAATTGCTTTAACCAAACAAACTGTTCGTCAAGGTCGTATACAATATGGTCGTATTTACTTGAACGTAATAATCCTTGCAGTACCCAAGATGTCACAAAAATATCTGATTGGGTTCCACCTGGCAGATTCCAAAGGTTTTCAAAATTATTCTGTTCAGCAAGCCATTCCATGCCGGAGAGAATTGGTTCGAAATGTTTCTGGATAAAACCGAGTTTTTTGAATCCGACAAGAGTTGCTGCCGTATAAAGAATGTGTCCGGGGCTTTTGCTTTTACGCCCCCAACTACCACTGGGGTTCTGGGCATTTTTGAGCCAACGCAATCCATTGAATTGCACATCAGGATCCGTTTTAGCATTATCCAAGGCGATGAGGGCAAAAATAGTGTGAGCAGTATTGTTGTTCCAACTACCATCTTCACGCTGCTTGTTCCTCAAATATCTGACGCCACGACGGATGACAATTGATCCGGTTCCCCAACCTGCATCTGTTAATGCCCATATAGCGAGGGCGGTGATTTCTACATCGCTTTTTTCACCGGGTACCAGAGGCCAACCACCATCTTTATTTTGGTTCTTTACGATATAGGTTTTTACGTTTTCGATTGTTCTGTAAAGCGAAGATTCCTTTGGTATCTTTGATGTTTTTGGCAGAATTTCTGATGCAAAGACTTCAGCAATGCTAAAGCAAAAAAGTAACAACATTATTTGACAACATAGTAAAATGAACATGCGTTTTTGATTTATCATTTTTTCACCTATTATTGGATTTCATTTTGTGGATTGATGATTCAGCATGTTTGTTTAATATCCTTAGGATTGAGGTTCAATCACAACCTTGTAAACACCTTCTTTTCCGAGCATATCAATGCCTACTTCCAATTGATTTAACGGAAGATGGTGTGTTATCAACTTATGCAGCGGCGCGCGTGTTCGCTGGAGAAAATCCAACGCTGTTTGAAATTGGATTTGTGGATATGCCCATACGCCGCAAACATCAAGGTCCTTATTACAAATTTGATGTGGTCTCACTTGGATATCACCAGAATCGGTGTAGTGCCCGACTTCAATGACCTTTCCACCCCGTCTCACAACATCTAATGCTTCAGAGAAAACAGCAGGTATACCCGCACACTCAATCGCTATATCTGCACCAACACCACTTGTGAGAGACTGAATCCGCTCAACTCGTTCTTCGGGAGTAGTATTTCCAACATTAATGACTGTATCTGCTCCCATCTGTTCTGCCATTTCCAAACGGCTATCTACAAGGTCGGTAGCAATGATTGTGCCTGCACCACTATCCCGCAACACTGCAATGACAAGAAGACCGATTGGGCCGCACCCAAGTACTGCAACACTGCTGCCAATGCTGTATCCATCTCCTACCTGCGGCAACCCAGGAGTGCATGCACGTTCAACAGCACGCGTCGCTACCGCTACAGGTTCTGTCAGGACAGATATTTCTTCGGGAATGTTATCAGGTATCTTGTACACCCAAGAATTTCCGTGAATATAGGTATATTCAGAAAATTCTCCGTTCAAATAAGGCGGTGTTTCGCTGTTGCTAAATCCATAAATAGTTCGTCCGGAGCATAAAGTCGGACGTCCAGGGACATGTAAGCAGTAGTAACATCGACCGCAGTTTTTTGAACCAGGCACCACAGTGATTCTGTCACCTGTCTTAATAGGCCCACCCATCACATTCATAACTTGATTAGCATTTTTACCGATTTCTGCAACTGTGCCGACAACTTCATGCCCTGGGATAACAGGGAACTTTAGTGCCGTATGCCCAAGGTACATGTGCTTATCACTGCCACAGATACCGACTTTGTCTACCTGTAGCAGAAGGGAGTCGTCTGCGGGTATAGGTTTCTCAAATTCTCGGATTTCTACCTGCCCTGGTTGGAGCATCACCGCCGCTTGAACTTGCATAATTTAGAATTCCTTGCTTATTTTTTATTTTTATAGTTTATAGTGGATTATAGAAATAATCCTACATTTCCTCTGTAGGAGCGATCTCCGAATTGCGACTAAACTACTGGCAGTCGGGAATCGGAGTTCCCTCCCGCCGAATCATGCAGAATACCATGCGCGTATTCTGCCAAGCGCATTTGGCATTGATTCACAGTTCAGGAATGTAGCGTTAATTCTAATCTCTACCATAGTTTGCAGGTATCACTCATTTTGCCCAGAGCGGAATCAACACCTTTGTCAACTGTGCGAGACTCTCCAAATTGTGTGCTGGAAGAAAATAGTCCACATAAGGCAGTGCGGTGCGAATACCCCGACAAATCGGTTGGTAAGTGTCGCTACCGAGCAACGGATTGAGCCAAATGAGTTTATACGCATGTCGATGTAGCATTTCCATAGATCGCCGAAGCAAATCTGCATCCCCTCTATCCCAACCATCACTGATGAGGATTATCACGGTACGATATGCAGAAAAAGATGGAGCAAACTGCCGATAGAATTCTAACAGACTTTCGCCTATCTTTGTTCCGCCTGACCAGTCTGGGACAACGTTCGCGACTTCATTTAATCCCTCTGCTAAACCTTTACGCCGAAGCAGTCCAGTAATGTTCGTTAGATGTGTACTGAAGACTGCGACTTCTACTTCTCTCAATTCCTGTTGCATGCCATAGATGAATTGAATTAGAAATTTGGCATAACAATCCATAGAGCCGCTCACATCACAGAGGAGTAGAATCTTTGTCTTTTTGATCTTCTGCTGTTTTCGCATGAGTTCAATCGGTTCGCCACCGTACGCGAGACTCTTACGCCAACTTCTTCGAAAATCAATGACCTTTCCTTTCTTACTGATAACTTTTCGTCTACTTAATCTTGTAGCCAATACTGCAGCCAATTTTGCAACAATGTCCCGTGCCTTCTCCATATCCTCCGTAGTAAACTCACTAAAATCCTTTCGGGTGAGAACTTCTTCTACACTATAAGCGATAGGGTCATCTTCTTGTCCCTCCTCATCGTCTTCTTCCTCAAAATCCAACCATTGATCAAGTATGTTCTCTTCGTTATCAGCATCGTAGAGGTCTTGTAAGGCAGAAGGTTCAGGTTCGTTGCCTTCCGTATCAACAGCCTGGAATTCGGGACGCGGATACCGCCAAAACAAGTTGAAAGCGAAGTCAAACGTTTCCTTATCTGCTTGGTTGGCGATGAGGTTTGTCCGCGCTGTATGATAAAATGTCTCCCGATCACTAATGTCTATCAACTGAACACTGTTACACCAACTAAGTTGATTAGTTGTGGTAACTTTTATGTTCATCTTTCGGAGCAATCGGCAGAAGTCGTTGATCTGTTGGAGGAGCGTGTGTTCAGTCATTTTCTTATTTCTTTAGGTAAGCAACAAAGGTATCCAGTTCTTCAGACAGAGTATTAAACAACTCACTAATCTGCTTTGCATTTCTCTCGGTTCTTTCGTAAACCAGTTCTTCTCCATAGATATTATTGAAAACGTGACGAAATTCCAAAAGTTCCTGCAGCAGTTCAAACGTCTCTTGAGAAATCACAGGTTGTCGTTCATCTTGTGGTGCTGTCATCTGAACAAGCAATTCTTTATGCCATCTACTTCCATCGGGTATGCGTAAGTCAACATCCAGTGCAATTCGTCTAAAGATGTTCTCTATACCTCGGTAACAATCAACAAGATTTTTGGCAATTGTCGTTTCTATCTCTTCTTTATACTCAACAGGGGCTGTTTTAATTTTTTTTAATCTCTCAGCTATTCTTTTTACAGTTTCCTCTATTTTATTTTGTTCATCAGAAATACGTCGGATAAGCGCGCTTCTGTCCACTGCGTAGATTACCCCTTTTTCGATAGGAATAAGTTGGTTTTGAATTCTCTCGCGAAACAATCCTTTAGAATTTTCAAAATCAACCAGGTCAACCTTGAATAAACCACTAATGTCCATTGACTTTGATACTGCAAGAAAATATTTATCATTTGGAATGCCCCAAACAGCAATATCAATGTCCGACCATTTTGAAAACGAATCCTTTTCAGCAAGCGACCCAAATACAGCAACTTGTGTTGCCCCGAAGTCTTCATAGAGCATCGCTGCAATTCGATGTGCAGTGTGCCATGCGCGTTGCAGCAATGCCTCATCTACCTTCCGATTTTTAAAGTGTTCGTCAAGGCGTATGCGGTATTCTTTTAATTCTTCCGGTGATAGGTCTTTCGCTGTGCGATGGGTGTCTGTAGGTTGATGCATATCAAAAACTCCACTCAGCCTCAACATCAGATTTTACTCGTTACTTGCAGGGAACGGAAGTTGACTTACCATCCAGTTACCCCTTGGTTTTACGGTTGCAGCAAAACATTTTTTACCTGCACACACTCTTGCAACGACAGGGTTAACCTCTATTTTCAAATCAAACATGCTGATCTGTATGTTCCCTCCAACTATTGACCAGGAACCGCCTTCATGAACATAATTCACGGTAGGCGATTTTACCGCAATGCGTTTAAAGCTAGCTTCACCTTCTTTAGTTACATGGAATGTTACATCAAAGCTATAACCATCTCCTTTGGCACTATAATGGCAACTCTCTCCCGGTTGCAATTTTAACTCAACAACAGCAGGTTGTGGCGGTCTGCGCGGTCCTTGTCCCAACAATGTTGAGAGACAACCTATGAAGCAAAATGATATTAATAACAGTATTGGCAGGGTGAAACAAGCAAATTTTGAAATATATTTTCTAAGTTTCACTGGGTTTCTCCTTTTTGCTTATGATTTGTGGTTGTTGATTAATTTGGTATTTACCCTGCCTTACTGTGTAATAGGATACCAGAAAAGTGCTATTAATTCAAGAAAAGAGGCTGAATAACCATTTAGTTTTCCAACCTCTATTACTTAGAACTATGTTGCTTTCAATATGAATTAACTTTTATATTCGATATTTTCACGCCATGGATAGCCCACACGCACCCTTTATTCCTTACTTTATGACAAAAGCCGTTTTTCCAGTGTTTCCAAATTGCGGAGTTGCAGTGCTTGTCGTGTCAATTTTTTATAGAGATAATACGGTAATGAAATCGTTAGCGGGCGCATACGCAACGCTCCTATAGTTAGAATTCAGGTTGCTTTTAGGCTTTAGATGCCGGGAATTCCTTGAGTAGATGTTGTTTCTATGTCTGTCAGGTGGGATAACAACGTATTTTCAACATCAATAGGCAGTTGAATTAGGTGAAAACGGTTGGCAGTATATACATAATCTTCACTGCTTTCATCTATAACGCGAATATAACCGTGAACCGCTGCTTTATCGTCAGGAATGACGCGATACACTTTTCCAGCCTCAAGAGACGCTAAGTATCCTTCGTTATTAAGACATAGACCGAATTGTGGAAAGTGGGTTTCTTTTATATTCATCGTTAATCAAAATTGTAGCACATTCCTAATGATTTCTCAAATTAAAACACCCTTTCGACTTATGGCCAAAAGTTATACATCGGCTGCTGTGTTACAACGCTAATAAGACTCCGAATCCCACTAACCGTGAAATCCTAACTCTCTGCAGCAACTTCTCCGTTAATAGGCACGGATTCCGTTGGTGCAATTTCAACACCGGATTTTGCAGACTCTATAGGTTGAATCGAAATCTGGCACCCGAGTGCATTGAGGACGGTTGTAAGCGTGCCAATCTCGGGAAAAACATCACTGGAGAGCATTTCCGAAAGAGTCTCTGGGTTTATGTTAGTTTGCTTTGCGAGCTCAGAAATCCCGCCATGAGATTCTACAACTGTTTGGAGTGCCAGCAAAAATACTGCGGGGTCTTGATTTATTTGATAATCTTCCAGTGACGCTTGGAGATATCCACTCGCCCTATCTCGGTCAGCTGAAAGCCGTTTGATCAGATACTCGCGCCATGTCCGTAGTTTTCTCATTGTTGTGTTTCCTGATATCCTGCCTTTGTGTAGACTTATCACCACCGTATAGGAGAAGAACGAGCATATTATCAATTTTGGACATTCCAAATTTTAACAAGTGTTCCAACTATTTGTAGTACCTAATTTACCGTTTCATTAGGCATATCACCAGCATACCTTGCTGTTCTTACAAACCAATCAAGGCTTTTGATATGATCAGCCTGAATTACGCCAGTTAGTTTGATTAAACCTGTAGAGTCTTTGTTTCGAATTGTTACTTCTGGAGGGATAGAGACATCAAGATCTCTGCGATAGGAAGCACGGCGAGTCGTAATTGGACACATTATTGCAAGACGTAACCTACGATTATACTGTTCATCTGAAAGTACAAGAGCAGGACGCACATTTGCTTGTTCATGTCCCGCTTGAGGATCAAAGTTAATCCACACTATATCACCACGTCGTGGAATATACATGGCAATTTACCAGACCTCCTTGCCTACCGGCTTGCCTGTGTCCACTTCCTCGGAAGAATTAGTCTGCCACATTTTTGGATCGGGTTCAGGTATGTTAGCAAGAAGTTGTTCAAGCGTATATTTTGGCGGTGGGACAGGCCCGCTTTCTTTTTTTGGAGGTGGCACATCGCTATCTACCACTGTCATATCTATATCAGATAAACTGGGTTTTGGTAATTTTGATGCGACTTTTTTTGACGTAGCACTCGGTTTTTTCATAGGATGACTCCTTGTCTCTATTAGTCAAATTCAATTCTCAGGTTCTCTGTTGTGCTATTATGATTTTAACATATTTCAAACCCACTTGCAAGTTCAATTGCCAAATTGGATAAGCGATTTACATCTCGCTTAGATAAACGGACCTTATGGCCAAAAGTTATACATCGGTTGTTGCGTTACAACACTAACAAGACTCCAAATCCCTCCAACAGTAAAATCACCTAACATCAACCCAACAGCAAACATCACCAGTTGCTGAGATGCTCGCGGTCCACCGATTTTCAAGACTGACCACTTCACAAGTGAACTCACCAACATACAACTCCACAAATACCGCATCCCCCAATCACTCGAGACGACAAACCCAATCGGATGAAACGGCCACCAGAAGAATCTCGCCCGCATAAACATCAGACACGTCGAAAAGAGTAAACCGAAAACAATACCACCTGTAGCATAGAAATTCGGTTCAGTAGGATAATAGAGCCAACGTTGGAGTCCACTGAACACACGTTCACCGAAACCTATGTTCCAACTGCTACTCCCGCTCATGTTCAAAGCACCATAATTGTAATAGAGATAAAGAATAACACCGAATACCATAATTGAGGCAAAAGCCGAAACACCGAGTAGCGCGAAAAACAATCGTCTCGGTGCAATAGCCGAACGTTCCGATAGTTTGAATCCTTCTAACTGATGCGGCATCGGGTTGCTTGTATAACTCCGATTGAACCAACGGAAAAGTGTCATAGCAACAAGGTTGTTTGTGCCTAACATGCGTGTGCCAAAGCTATCAATGAGGATATGATGGTTCGGCATGTTCTCCATCGCATGCACGGGGAATCCTTGTTCCGCGCGCATTCGGGTTAACACAAGCACGATAATGAAATAGATGGCGAAAAACAGAGGGATAAGCCATAGCGACATGCCGATACGTTTAGAAAAGATAAAGAGGATGGCAAGTCCACCAAGAATACCCCATAACGCAAACCTATATGGTATTGGTTCGGCAGAATCTTCACCTGTACGATGCCGTGCAATGCGAAACACACCCCGAAAATGACGTAGATTCAACACTAACACGGAGATGAAAATCCCGATGGCAGCACCAAAGCATTGCCTGTCAATATATGGAAAGCCGGGAAGATTGGACAGTCCAACGCCACTTGAGAATACTAATTGTGCTTTATAAAAAAAGAAGAAAAACCAACTTGAGAACGAAAGATCAAGCGGCATTAACAGCCCAAGTCCGATAACAAATGGATAGTAGGACATGCTGATGCCACCGATGGCGTTCCAAGGCTTTTCTGTGAACAGATGCCCAAACCCTTGCCACCCACCGATGCGTTTTATCGGTAGCGAAGGTATGGTCGGGTATAGGAAACTGAAACCGTTGAGAATTGCGATGGATGCTGCAATCCCAAAACCGATCCACATGATGCGGTGCGAAAACAGCGATTTTGTGTTATGCGTGACATGAAACGCAATCTGTGTAATGGGATATGCGAGACGTTCACGTTCTACCCACTGTTTCCGCAAGATAACATTGATACACAACATCACAAGGATAAGTGCCGTTATGAACAGTGTCCAAGATAGGATTGGCACTATCCATGCGCTAACAATCTCCAGCCTTGAGAAGTTAGATGCCCCTGTATAGTAGCCTGCAAGTGCTTTCGAGTCGTCCACAAGTAGCCATCTCGGCAGATAGTCCCAAAAGAGTTGCTTCCATTCATTTTCGGGGGTTGCAAACCAAAAGGCGTGTCCGACGGTCGTGACAAGAATCGTCATCAAGGTTATGGAGGGGAAAGCGCATGCAGTGCTAAGCAGAATGTATATGGTAAGGAGTTCAGCATTCGTAAATAAACGGATACGGGTAGTGTATTGTACGGCAAGATTGATTAGGGTGAAAGTGAAAAGAACAAAGACAACATTGTAAAACGGGACAGCGTAAGTATTTAGTGCATAACCGACGAGTCCAACTTCACCCGCGATAATCCAGTAGAAATTCAACGGAATCAACACAACCGTAATTGCAACAGATTTCCATGTGACTCCGTTCAATTTCAACTGTTCATTTTCTTTCATGTTGCCTTAGGTGTCGCTCAAAAAAGCTGCGAATGCGTCCAGTTCTTCGGAGATATTACCAAAAAGTTTACCGACTCGCTTTGCGTGTTTTTCTGCCTTTTTGTAAATTAATTCATCGCCGTAGATATTGTTTACTTTATGACGAAATTTCAAGAGCCGCCTTAATCTACGCTGGGTTACTGCAGAAACCACGGGTGGACGTTCTGAACGGTGTTCAGCCATTTGTGTGAGCAAATCGTTGTGCCATCGATCTCCGCTCGGAATGTACTTGTCAACTTCTTTAGCAATCTGTTCAAATATTTTTCCAAAACCTGTATAAACTTCGGCAAGGTCTGCTGCAAGTGCTCTCTCAACGAATTCTCGCGCATCAACTGGCAACACATCAATTTTTTCCAAAGCTCTTCCAATTCTGGCGACAGTTTTCTCTGTTTTCTGACGTTCATCAAAGATGCGTTGAATTAATTTCTCGCGATCCACTTTATAAATTTCTCCTGTTTCGGTGTCTGCTCTACTACTCGTTTCCTTGATCATTTTGAGTGTGTCTGTTTCACCTCTGTCAATTAGAATGGATTGGCTAAGAATCCTATCACGAAATGACCTGTTAATAGTTTTGAAATTGATGATATCTATCTTAAATTCAGAACCCAAATCCTCTGTTTCCCAAAGCGCATCAAGACATCTGTTATATGAGACACCCCATACAACCATATCAATATCGGAGTATTTAGTAAAACGTTCACGTTCAGCAAGTGAACCGAAAACAGCAACTTTCGACGCTCCATAATCTTGATAGAGTACGGTAGCAAGACGGTGGGCAACCGCCCATGCGCGTTGGAGCAATTCCTCGTCAACTTGTCGGTTTTCCCACTGTCGCTTGAGGTTTTCTCTGCATTCCGCGAGATCGGATGGGGACATCTCTGTCGCTGTAGTTGTGTTGGACACTTTAAAATCTCCGTGTTTTCACCACATAATTATTGATACACTGCAGTAGGCACTCTTTGAAACCGCGCCTACATTTCTGGGATTTGCCAATCACGGTTGAATGGTGCCAGCATAAACGTCATCTAAAGCATCTTCGGGTAATGGTTCGGGACTATTTTTTGCAAATTCCAACGCTTCCTCAAGTTCATTTGCAAGTTCTGTTTCAAGTGAGTCAAGTTCTTCTTGCGCTATACCTTCCTCTTCAGTGAGGACCTGTGCAAGTCTTCGGATGGGGTCACGTTGACGTTCCTGTTCTTGAACCTCTTCTCGGTCACGGTAGGATGTGCCTGGGTCGCCAATATGGTGTCCCCGGAAGCGGTAGGTATCACAATTAAGGAGCGTAGGACCGCCACCTTCGCGTGCACGTTTAACAGCTTCGTCCGCTGCAGCATAAACCTTGAGCACATCGTTCCCATCAACGGTGATGCCCGGTATATCATAGGCAGGCGCGCGGACAGCAATATCTTCTACCCGTTGATGTTCATGTTGTGGCGTTCCCATCCCGAATCGGTTATTTTCACAGACGAAAACGACCGGCAGCTCCCACACAGCAGCGAGGTTGAGTGTTTCATGGAATACACCTTGATTTGTGGCACCGTCGCCGAAGAAGGATACTGCGATCTGCTGCGTGCCACGGTATTTGGAAGAAAGTGCAGCACCTGCTGCGAGCGGAATTCCCGCACCGACAACGCCATTTGCACCGAGAATACCAGTCTCTTTATCGGCAATGTGCATTGAACCGCCTTTGCCTTTACAGTAGCCGGTCGTCCGGGCAAACAATTCTGCCATCATCCGATCACGTTTGCCCCCCTTCGCAATGAGATGTCCGTGCCCACGATGTGTGCTGGTGATGTAATCATCATCATTTAAGTGTGCACAGACACCTACAGCAGTGGCTTCTTCACCAATATATAAGTGCAGAAAACCTGGAAGTTGACCACTTTGATATAACGTCCCAGCGGCTTCTTCAAATTGGCGAATCTCTAACATCTTGCGATACATGAAAAGCATCTGTTCTTTGGTTGGTTTCGACATAAATCCTTCCTAATAAATAGTATTCTTTCAATATTGTTGAAAATTAAAATAAACTTCCATCTAACTTCTGTTCGCTGCTTCCGTTTCCATCTGACATGGGCTTAATACATTCTGGAGAATCATTTGTCGGACGATTAACGAATCTTGACACAGGATATGCCTCCATCTCTTCACCGGGGTAAGGCGTGAGAAGGGGTTGTAGCGTCTTCGACGATTGTTCATCAGGGGCAAGCCATTGCGTATACGCCTCTTGTGGTAAAATAACAGGCATTCGATGGTGAATTTCTTCCAACATAGGATTGGGGGGACATGTGATGATAGTGCAGGATCGAAGCGGTTTTTCCATATAATTTGCGCTCCATTCTTCCCATAACCCAGCAAATGCAAACGGATTTTGTGATTTGAGACGTATATAAACCGGTTGTTTGAGTTTGGTACCGAGGACCTCTTGCCATTCATAGTAGCCATCCGCCAAAATGAGACATCGTCTGCGTTTGTAGGCACTTCGGAAGGAAGGTTTTTCTGTTAGCGTTTCTGAACGCGCATTTATCATCCTACTTCCGATTTTAGGGTCTTTTGCCCAAGATGGAATAAGTCCCCAATGGAAGAATTCTACTTTTTTCGCATCTCCGTCAGATTCACCATTATCCTGCGTGTTGGCAATCACAGCCACATCCTGTGTTGGTGTGATATTGTACCTTGGAGAAATATTTGTTGGTATTTTACAGCCACGAAAAATTTGCCTCAATAGTATAGGGTCGCTTGTGAAGGTAAATCGTCCACACATTTTTTATCTCCTTTAATGACAAATGAGTTTTTGAATATCGCCTCTATTTGATCAAGGAAATCGATTAGTCCATAGACTTGTTTTTACATTTGTTATGCGTGTCCGCTGAAGAATCCATGAATTCAACTAATGCTTAGTCAAGTGCTAATTGATGGGCTTGTAAGGAATGGGAATCGGAGTTCCCTCCTACCATAAGCAGTCTATCTGTAGGAGCGATCTCCGAATCTCGACCTACAATAATATGTTGACTAAGCACTAACTCCTATTTCGGTTGCGGTACCAGAATGTCGTCTCTCCATCTTAAACGGAAAGAGGGACGCACAAGTGCCTCTGGTGACTGGAGTGTTAGACCACCGTCGGCAGTCAAAACGATACCGGTAACGAAATCTGCTTCATCGGATGCTAAAAAGAGTGCAACATTCGCAATGTCTTCAGGTTTACCGTAACGTCCTATCGGGTAACAATCCCGCGACGCTTGTTCCTCAAGTGCATCTGCTGCGAGCGATGTTTCACCGCGTTCGCCTACAATTTGCCCAGGAGCTATAGCGTTTGCACGAATGCCTTCTCTGCCGTAATCAAGCGCTATGCTGCGCGTTAAGGCGTTTAGTCCGCCTTTGCCCGCACCGTAAAGCCCAAAACCTGGATTTGTAATTGTGGCATTGACGGTTGAGATAAATACCAGCGTGCCGCCGCCGTTTTTGATCATTTCAGGAATACAATATTTTGCACCAAGCCACGGACCGCCAAGCGTTACACCAAGGCTTTCGTTCCATTCTTCAGGCGTGAATTCAATTGCTTTTTTAGTGTATGAGTGTGCTGCGTTATGAACCAATGTCGTTATTTTACCGTAATTTGTTAATGCTGTTTCAACAAGCGTTTGCCACGTCTTCTCATCGGCGACATCACCCATAACAGCGACTGCCTCACCGCCAGCATCTTGTATGCGTTGGACGGTTTCAGCGAGTTTTCCTTCTCGGCGGCGCGTGTTGACAACCACTTTCGCGCCTTCGCATGCAAATTTGTAAGCGGTTGCTGCCCCGATACCGCCCCATGCAGCACCAGCGACAATCGCAACTTTTCCTTCCAACCTCATAATCAATTCCTTTCTTAGTAATTCGCAAACTCTTGAGTTATTATACCATATTTTTTGTTTTAATGCTATAATGCTAAAACCTTAATTGAAGGGAGACCTTTGTGTGAAATCAGCGATAAAAGAATGGCTTGACAATTGCACCGAAAAACTCGACGCAGGTGAACTCACAGTAGAAGACCTTTCCGCTGTGGAAGCGGCGTTGAATTCGGAAAAACAGAGTGTTCTTTACCTCTATTCCAAATCAACCAATCTGCGCTCACCACTTGGTGCATGGGCATTATACGACCCAACCGTACCAGACGAGCCAATATTACCATCACAAGATCCGCCTTATGCTTCTGTGCTTGATGCAGTTCGCGATGGATGGCGCATTGTGCAATTTCCGCGCCCCGAACTCCACAACTTTTCGGATGTTGAAAACGCTTATCTCAGTTTTGAATTCATTTTAGAAAAAATCGTATAAGGAACAACACAAATGTATAACGTAGAACCGACACTAAATGATGACCAAGTCATGCAGTTTATCCATAACGGATATATCACATTAGAAAACATCATTGATGCGGATTACAATCGTGAATGTGAATCCATTGGCGGGGGAGGTATGGGTGGTTTTGTCCAAACCGACGAATTTCGTCAAAATGTCCTGCTCCATCCAGAGGTTGCTGGCGTTGTGCGTTCACTTTTAGGTGCGAATTTCATTGTGCCGACAAATGCACACCATCACTTGTTTGAAGCACCACACCGTGGGCAGACGTGGCACTCAGACGGACTCACCGAATACGGATACGGTATCACACACCTCCAATGCTACTATTATCCGAAAGAAGTTAGCATTGAAGATGGTCCCACGATGATTTTGCCGGGGTCACACTTTCGCCTTGTTGACCGAGAGGCAATTGCACACTACGGTGATATTCTTGGACAACTATCGCTCACTGTGCCTGCTGGTACCGTTGCAATGACGCGCTACGGTATTTGGCATAAGGCAGGTCCAAAACTCAATGCCGACAGCCGCGGCATGATTAAGTTTTCCTATTTCCGCAACTCTATGCCAAAACGGGATTGGGTGCGTGAATCCGATGAAATCCCGTCTTATCAACACAAAGGTAGACACCCGTATGTAACGGAGGTAGAATCCTACCGAGATCGGCAGAGGGGGCAATTAACATGGAATTGGTTGTGTGGATTGACAGAAGTAGAGGAGACGCTTCCACCTGTGAAGATGTTTAATCACGGTATCCCGTTGTCAGAGATACCTCTTTAGTAGTTGCAGAATTTGAACTTAGGCAATGATGCTTGTATAGGTCTAAAACTTCCATTGCAACAATGTTACACGATTATGCCATACGAGTACCCCCATCGTGGTGCCTATGACAGCACCCGTTAACACATCCGAAGTATAATGCCGCCCAAGATAGATCCGCGAGAAGCCTACCAGTCCCGCGCCGATGTATAACGGAATTCGCCATTTCGGATACCGATAGCCTAAAATCGTTGCCGCACTAAACGCAATTGTCGCATGTCCAGATGGCAGAGACGGATTCCCAAGAGTTTCATCAAGGGGGCGTTTCCTTCGAATCAACCGCTTTACCCCATACGTCATTACCCCAGCACTAATATATGCTGAGGATAACAAACGTCCCGTATTCCGATGATCCTCATCTCCGTACGCCATAAGCAGAATTGATAATCCCATGATTGACCGATAATGTCCAAACTCTGAAACCCCGTCCATAACTGTCCACATCGGTTCGCTATGTGGCGGTGCGTCATAGATGCGATCAAAAAGCTGCTGATCCCAGCGCGCCAAAATATTGTCGGCATTCACATCTAAGCCGACTATAAACAAACAAGCAACCAGCATAAAGATTAGTGAGGCTTGTTTTATTGGTTGAAAAGATTTTGATTTTACGGAAAAGATCATAATTTTTGAGTGTGCTTCTTGGTAAATCGGGCTTACAAAACCCTCTCACAAGAGTTCATTTTGATAATTAAATGCCTCTGACTACCAAGGTGCTTGACGTTCCGGAAGCGGATCCACCGTCCATGCCATCCGGTGGATTAGACGTTCTTGCATTTTCAGTTTAACATCCCTATAATCTGCATGATCCCAAAGGTTATGTGTCTCTTTCGGATCATCTTCTAAATCGTAGAGTTCACCGCTTCCTGTGCCGTGTGCTACAACTAACTTATACCTTTCACTACGGACCATCGTCGCGTTTGCAGTGGGTTCACGATGCCATCCCATCGCGTTGTAGTATTCACAGTAGACATCATCACGATGGGTATTCAAGTTCTTTTCACCTGTTAGCATCGGCAGTAGGCTCTGCCCTTGCATACCGGGGTAACGTTCCATACCACTTGCTTCCATGAGCGTTGGCGCAAGGTCTACTAATTCCACGAGCGCGTCCGAACGTGCGCTATTGTTCAGCATTTTCGGTCCTGAGATAATTAGGGGCACGCGGATAGCAGGTTCATAGAAATAGGGTCCTTTCAAATAGATACCGTGGTCACCAAGCATTTCTCCGTGGTCAGAGGTGAAGATAACGATTGTATTTTCTCTCTGTCCTCTCTCCTCTAAGAAGTTAAGCAACCTCCCGACCTGCGTATCTATAACGTCAACCATTGCCCAATACGCAGCAGTCACCCAACGGTGATCTGATTCGCTCATTTCTTGGTAAGGATACCCTGATTTTCCACCATACGCACCACTGTGGTCAACCTGTTGCCAAATCGGTTTATCGTCAAGTTCACCTTCAACGTAGTTTGGTAAAGGGATATCGTCTAACATATCACCGTATCGTTCTAACGCTGCTACTGGCGGGTCAAACGCATGGTGTGGGTCAAACATATTCACAGAGAAAAGCCACGGTTGCTTAAATCGTGATGCACTGCTGATGAACGACATTGCCCGTTCAATGCTCCACGTCGTTTGACTATGCTCCTCTGATGGAATCACTCGGACGTATTTTGAATCAGCGAACGGTGTGCTGTCTCGGCGCAGTCCTTTATCTGAAAGCCATTGAATATAATCATGTGTGGGCCAGGCATCAGCTGGATCGTGCGACCAGAAGAATTGATCATAACCATCATCTATACGTTGTTCTGTGCCCTTACAGACACGTGGGTTGCACGGTGCAAGGTGAAGTTTACCTGCCAATCCGCAAACGTAGCCAGCATCTTGGAGCAATTTCGTTACAAGTACTTCATCTGGTGGGATTGCTTGTCCATTTTGCCGACATCGTGTCGTGCGCGGGTAACGTCCAGTAAGGAAACTTGCCCTGCTCGGTGTGCAAACAGGACTTTGTGAGAAAGCGTATTCAAAAAGCACACCTTCCTGCGCAAGATTGTCTAAATTCGGTGTCTGTACAAAAGGGTTTCCGTAGCAACCTAAGGTGTCAAATCGTTGCTGGTCGCTACATATCCAGAGGATATTAGGTGGGTGTTCATGCATCTGCTTCTGTCTCTGTTTGCTTTGATTTTTGGTATCGGTAGAATGTCCATATACCAGAGGCAATTACAATAATTAACAGACAAACTATGCCGATATTAAGAATATTACGCCAAGGGTTGAGGCGCCACAGTCGCTGCCCAGCTAATTTCGCTGCAGAACTCCCTTTTTCTGCTTTCAATTTCACCAGTTTCCAATACTTCTTGACGAGTTCCGGTTGCTGGTATGCTTCAGCTAATTTTGCTGTGGCGACAAAAAAGTTGACGTTCTCAATTTCTAATTGATCAATAGCATCGGCGAAGACAGTAAACAGCAAAACAGTTAAATCTTCCGACATCGGAGGAAAATCTGCCGTTAACTCGATTCCGTTTTGGAAAGCATTTACCGCTTTTTGGTGATCATTTCGACTAAATTCAAGTTCTGCAATTTCAAACCATGTCTTTTTAACCAACTGGATCGGTTGCTCAATGGCATTATAACCGTCAAACGTGAAAGTTGCTGAACCGTGGTAAAAATCCCCTTGCTTCGCGAAAAGCGTATAATCCGTTCCTGGAGTTAACAGTTTCGATACTTGCCAGTCTTGGAATGAATAGGCACCGTCTTCTCCAACGAGTGCTACGTATTCAGTGCCATCAATTGAAACTTGTGCACCAACAACCGAAACATCGGAAGGACCAGAAACAGTGCCAAAAACTGAAATCGGTTTGAGTGCCCATGCAAAATTTATGACTTCACCCTGTTCTAACTTCAACTCATCGGTTTTAGCCTCTGAACTATTATAGCCCGCTTTTCTCACAGAGACAGTATAGTTGCCTTGCTGTAAGTTGTCCGTGAAAAGTTTAGGGGTTACCCCACTTTCTTTTTCATTCAACAGTATCTGTGCTCCCTCTGGAAACGAAGTGACATTAATGGCAGGGCTAAGTTTCATTACCGTTTCTTCAACTTCCCCCGTGGGTGCAAAAATTGCCTGTTCAAAAGCTGTATTTGTCTGTAAACGCTGATATATTTCAATAATACTAATGTGTCTGTTATTATCTGTGTCTATTTTTTCTTCAGACAAAGCATCAATCAAAGCCTGAAGAAAAGCATTTTTACCTGCCGCACCAGAGGGTTGGATAACGTTTAGTGCCGCAGTGCCAAGCGTTTCTCTATTGGCATAGTAGATAGTCAGGCTATCTTCGTTCGCGTAACCATCAATAATTACGAGCAAACGATCTGCACCTGTTCCTTGTAGCCATTGATTCAGAACAGAATCCTGTATAGTTTCCTCTGACAGTGTTGAAAGGTGCATTGCGTTTTCGCCACGCGGTTTAGAAACTTCACCGTGATAAAAAAAGATAAAGGTATCTATTTTTTCACGCGCGTGCCCGATATCAGTTAGAGCGATCTGTATTTCGTCTTTAGTCGCTTGATCCCCTGCAAGAATGTGAATATGCTCCTGAGATACCTTTCCCCTTTCTTTTAAAAGTTTGTCCAGTGTTTTAAACAGTGCTCGTGCATCGGTATCAGGGGTGGTATCAACCATAAACCAATACGTTCCGGAATCGATGGGTTCAGCAAAAACTGTTCCAATGCCAATAATATAACAAGAAATAAAAAATATAATAAAGGTATTTTTTTGTGTAGGCATTTACTTGTCCCTAAGTTGAGAATTTTATATCAAAACCGCGCTATTGCTTATGCTTAATTTATCAGAAATAGGAGAAAATTGCAAGGAAAATCGGTGTCGCTTCGCTGGAAATAGATTGAGGTAGGTCTAATATTGTGAAAAACTTACGCTATTGCAACGTAGCATCAATGACAGAGTGTTTTGTATTTTAGGATCCGTAATCTTAACAACTTGTGCTATTTATGTGATAGTTTTGTTGTTTTTCACAACTTTTCATATTCTGTAGGAGCGATCTCCGAATCGCGACCCGTTTGTCGTCGGGAATCGGAGTTCCCTCCTACCTTTGAGGTTGTCAGGTATCTCAAAAGTTACGGAATTCAACCCAAACGAGGCGAACATGTGAAATATAAACATACCAAATGTTAAATAGCACAACGCGTTATCTTAACGTTTATTCGCATGGATTTCACACATTATCTTAACCCTTATTTGTAAACCCTCTCACATTAGTTTTAGTTTTAAAGTATCCAAAAGTCGATAGGAAAATTTAATTTTAACACCTAACCGTGGTGTTGGAGCATATTCTGAGTATCTCACACGCACGCAGGGGTTTGCCAAACACCAGCATTGTTTGGATTTTGCCATATCCGAAAAGAAGAGTAGCACAAGCAAACTAAATGTTCGACTTGTGCCTTTTGTGCGATAGAAGGGTTTACCGCATTCCCACTGTTTTGGACGCAGTTGTATCTATTTTTATGTTCTGATTGAAAGTAAAAGTGAGAGTTCTTGCAGTTGTGATGTCACCTTTCGACTTAGGATGGTATCTCATGCACTAAAGGTATTAGCCAATCAATTTCCGCACCTGTTCCCCAATATCAGGACTACGCATCAGCGATTCGCCGACTAAAATAGCATTTACACCCGCTTCACGTAACAACTCCACATCTGCACGCGTATAAATACCACTTTCACTCACAACAACCTTCTCCGCAGGAATAGATTCGCGCAACCGAAATGTCGTTGCTAAATCGGTCCGAAATGTCCGTAAATCTCTATTGTTTATACCGATAATTTCCGCGTTAGCGTCTAACGCAATCTCTAACTCCGCTTCTGTATGCACCTCCACCAGAGATGCCAACGAAAGTGATGCAGCAATATCCATAAATTTACGTAGTTGTTCAGAGGTTAACGCTGCCACAATAAGTAAAATAGCATCTGCACCAGCAACACGCGCTTGATAGATATGATAGGGGGCAATCGTAAAATCTTTTCGTAAAAGCGGCACGTCTACAACATCGCGTATTGAAGAGAGATATTCAAGACTTCCATCAAAAAACAGCACATCTGTCAACACAGAAACGGCTGCAGTACCGTTCTCAGCGTAAGTTTCTGCTATTTGAATGGGGTCGAAATCTTCTCGGATAATGCCTTTGCTTGGGGATTTCTTCTTTACTTCCGCAATAAGGTTAATATTACCGGGCAGGGTAATTGCACCTTGAAAATTCTTTGTAGATGGTAGGTTCGCCAACTTCGATTCTAATACAGCAAGCGGCACCTGTTGCTGTTCGATTTCCAGTTCTTTCTGTTTATGAGCAATAATACTGTCTAATATCATAAGGCACGATCATTTATTTGAAACCGATTTCAACCCTTCCAATTTTTCCAACGCACTCCCAGAATCAATAGACTCCGCAGCAAGCGCCAATCCGTTTTCAAGATTATCCGCTTTACCTCCCGCAACAATCGCGGCAGCAGCGTTCAACAACACAATATCTCGTTTAGGTCCCTTTTCACCTTTGAGGATACTCGTAGTTATCTCCGCATTTTCTTCTGGTGTACCGCCAAGTAGCGACTCTGGTTCAGCTTTCGGAATCCCAAGAGTTATTGGGTCAAGTGTATAAGTCTTCACTTCGCCATTCATTAGTTCAGAGACGCGTGTTGTGGTTGTCGTCGTGATTTCGTCCAAGCCATCTTCCCCATGCACTACGAACGCATGTTTTGTTCCAAGATTGTTGAGTACATTCGCGTGTAACTTTGTCAGTTCCGATGCATAGACACCAAGTACCTGTGCTCGTGCCCCTGCTGGATTGGTTAGTGGAGCAATTGTATTGAAAATAGTGCGGATTCCAATTTCTCGACGAGGTCCAATCGCATGTTTCATAGCACCATGTAGCATCGGTGCGAATAGAAAACCGATACCAACCTCATCAATGCATTGCCCAATATGTTCTGGTGAAATCTCTATATTCACTCCTAAAGCCATCAAAACATTTGCACTTCCACTTTGCCGAGTTACGCCTCTGTTGCCATGCTTAGCCACAGGAACGTCTGCCCCTGCAACAACAAACGCTGATGTTGTTGAGATGTTGAATGAATGCAATCCAGTGCCGCCTGTGCTGCATGTATCAACAACCAACGACTGTTTTGTTGGTACCTGTGTTGATTTGTCACGCATCACGCGAACGCCACCGATAATCTCATCTATCGTTTCCCCTTTAAGCCGCAATGCGGTCAAGAAGCAAGCAATTTGTGCATCCGTCGTTTCTCCTTCCATTATCTCGGTCATAGTTTCAACCATCTCTGCTTCAGTTAACGGATTTCCCTCAACAACTTTCTGAATAGCCTCACGAATCACGCTATGTTCCTCCCAACTATACTCTTATTGATGTTCTCCACAATTATACCGAATATCCAACTTTTTTTCAAGAATAGATATGGATTTTGCCGGAAGACTGTGGTTGGCAGGGAAATACAAATCTGATATACTCTTACATGTCAGGATAATACCTTGAAATCTCCGTGATGCAGGTATCAGCGTAATCATCAAGTTTAATATAAACAGGACTTACGCATTTTCTCTTAAAGTCCCCTTGATAAGGGGATTTAGGGGGTTAAAAGTGCTGAAATAGCGACTTTTTAGACAGATTCGCCTATTTTCTGCTCAAGTTGCGTAAGTCCTGATAATATATAAGAAAGGAAATCATTCTATGACAATAAAAAAAATATATCGTAAATCGTTATGGGTTCAGTTACTACTTTTATCCGTTATGGGTGTGTTGGTCTATTATGTTTTTACCTATGCAGAAGATGCCCAAGAATCACATTGGATGCCGGATCCTGCGCTCCGGGAGGCTGTCCAAGAAAGACTTATTCAACAAGGGATTGGTATTCCTGAAAATACGCCTCTCATCCCTGAAAGTATAACGCGTATGGATAGATTGGACATTCGGTCAATGAACATTACCGATCTGACTGGATTGGAACACGCAGTCAACCTTCGAAGTCTTGTTGCCTGGGACAATCAGATACAGGATCTTCGCCCGCTTGCGGATTTGAAAGAGATTCGTTACTTAAACTTGGGAGTCAACCAGATATCCGACCTATCACCGCTTGCGGGGTTAGTAAACCTTGAAGTGCTGGGATTAAACGGCAACCAAATTAGGGACCTATCACCGCTTGCAGGATTAACAAACCTTGAAGACCTCTCACTTGGGAGTAATCCGATTTCGGATCTCTCGCCGCTTGCGGGGTTAGCAAGTCTAAAAAAACTTTCACTTAACAACTATCAGATTACAGATCTCTCGCCGCTTGCGGGGTTGGCAAACCTTGAAGACCTCAGAGTGAGGAACGTTACGGCAGACGTTTTCTCTACGCTTCCCCTATCAAAGTGGATGCAATTCGGATACGATGAAACTTGTGACTTAGTGGGTGTCCCGATTTCTGAGCGTATTGAGAATCGTGAGTATCCTTCGATTTTTGCAGTATTTGGGAATATCATCAACTTACCAAGCCTATCCTGGAATGAAAACTTAGCATATCATGACGTATACTTGAGTAGCCTGCTGTTTGGTGGCATGAAGTGGCTTCCAAGTCCTGAAGGTCTAAAAACCTTTCTGCATGTTGAATCCGCAAGAAAAGAGCGAGATCATCTGCTTTCTCTGAACCCGAACATGATTTTCATTGTTGCGATGAACTATTGGGCCGCAAACCCGGGTGAGTATCCAGAAGATTGGCCGTATTGGTTGCGGGATGAATCAGGAAATCAAATTGAAGAACATGGAAATCCTCTTATTGACTTCACACACCCAGAAGTGCAGGACTTTTTGGTTAGGCGTGCGGTTGCGTTTGCGAAATGCGGTCTTTTTGACGGGATTTTTTTCGATGTTTGGCGGGATGAATGGCGTAATAGGGGGATCGCTCCCTACTACGCATACGATTTAGAAGAAGGAGCGATTACGCTGCTGCGGCGGGTCCGTGAGGGCGTCGATGCCGTCAGAGATGATTTCCTTATCATTGCTAACACGAATCGCTCCAAGATCCCGCGTTCAGCACCTTATGTAAATGGGATGTTTATGGAAACTATAGGTTCTCCTTTATATGGTTACACCCATGAACGACTTGCTGAGATTGAGAGTACGCTCCTTTGGGGTGAGCAGCATCTAAAAACACCGCAAATCAACTGCTTGGAAGGGTGGGCACTGACGGTTGAACCGCTTGACAGTCCAAGAAATCAACAATGGATGCGCTTGTTCACCACAATGAGCCTCACACTTTCTGATGGCTATGTTTCATACGCAGCTGGGATCGCTTTGGGCCATCATACGCATATTGATGAGATTTGGGATGAGATTTGGGAAGGGCATTCAGATAAGCACGCACGCGGTGAAAAGCATAATCATTTACACCAGCATTATTGGTATCCGTTCTGGGATGCGGATCTGGGTCGTCCTGTCGGTGGTGATGAAACGAAAGGGCAGCTTTACGAGAATCGAGAAGGGCTGTTCATTCGAGAGTTCACCAATGGATGGGCGGTCTATAATCGCAGTGGTAAGGCGCAAGAAATTAGTCTGTCGATCCAAACCACCGGTGTCGAAAGCGGTGTCACCAGTTTCAAACACACCGTCCCCGATTTAGATGGCGAGATGTATCTGAAAACTGAGGTAAATGCGGATGTTAATGGTGATGGTGTTGTGAATATCCAAGACTTAGTCATAGTCGCAAATGCGTTTGGTAAAGCGGAACCCGATCTAAACGGTGATGGTGTTGTGAATATTCAGGATTTGGTGATTGTCGCGAATGCGTTTTGATACACTGATTCATTCAGTTAATTCGGATTAAAATGCCTTCACAGAAAAAGAGATACTCAACTATGGTGAATTATTGAAATAATTAGACACATCACATGTAGGAGCGATCTCCGAATCGCGATGGAACATAGGGATAGTCGGGAATCGGAGTTCCCTCCTACAAAACAGAATGTAAGTTAATTGTAAAATCCATTATAATTGAGAGAGATTAACTATGAATTCTACGTCAAACAATCTACCTCTCACAACACCGTTGGACATTCGCCGTGGTCTCACTGATGCTGCAGATGTTGCATTCCCATTGCGTTGGGGTATTCTCGGAGCAGGTAGAATATCAACACAGTGGGTAATGTGCCTGCAAGCGTGTGCTGGGGCAACGGTCACCGCTGTCGCAGCCCGTGAAATTGAACGAGCAAAGGAATTTGCCACACGATTCGGGATTAAGTCTGCGTACGGCAACTATACAGAAATGGTAGCATCCGATGATGTGGACATCGTGTACATTGGCACAATTACGAGACTCCACAAGGAACATACGCTCCTTGCGATTGAAGCAGGCAAACACGCGCTATGTGAGAAACCACTTGCAGAGAACATCGCTGATGCACAAGCGATGTATACGGCAGCAGAAGAGAAAGATGTAATGCTACAGGACGGTGTCTGGACGCGTTTCTTTCCAGCAGTAGAGCATGCACGCGCCGCTATTGAGGCAGGCACTATTGGTGAAGTTGTGTTAACACAGTCTGACTTCTTTGACCCAATCTATGCAATCCAAGCAGCACCCCTTGCTTTTGGTGCCACAGCCGTGCCGACAGCAGTTAGCGCATTAGGACGTAAAGCCAGCGGTGCAATCGTTGAGTATGGCGAAGAAAAATGCGCGATGCTGACGTTTCCACCCAAAAACTGTGAACTCCCAGAGGTGACAGAACTCATCGGTACAGAAGGACGAATTACCCTTGAACGACCCGCACACTGCCCAACGCGCATCTCTATCCGAGTTCCGCCTAATGGCGTGCCTTCACAATACAGAGGCAATAACACACCCGCACCAGTTCAGCACTTTGAATATCCCATACCGATTTCCACTCGCATGGCACCAGCTTCCCCAAATCAGCACGGTTTCATCTATCAAGCAGAAGCCATCCATCGCTGCCTTGCCGCCGGTCTAAGCCAGTGCCCACAATACAACAAGGAAGAGTCATTGCATTCAATAAACCTGTTGACGGAAATTAACAAGGCGAAGCAGGAGGCAATGCAAAGGTAGTTGGTATTTGTGTCAGCTATTCTTCTGAAGCCTTGGGTTCGATTGATGCTGGTTTGATTAAATGGAGTCCTCTCAGATCAAAAGATAGTAAATTCATACGAACAGAAACCTTGACATTACTTCAGTTATGGAGTATACTCAATTTATTGGGTAGATGAGCAATCTTCATATTTGTCGTTATTTTCCGACAACTTATAAAGACCTTTACGGACACCAAAAATGAGGTAGCCATGTTAAAAACTGTTGAAGCAACGATTGATGAACAAGGTAATGTGAAATTACTTGAACCGATTCAATTGCCGAAACCCGGACGAGCAATTGTGATAATTTTAAGCGAGGAACTTAATGTATCTGAAACTGCATTGTTAAGCGAAGATGCTCTCGCTGAACATTGGCTTCGTCCAGAAGAGGATACCGCATGGGAACACCTCAAGGTATAATAATAATATGAACAAACCAAATATAATCTATATTCATTCTCACGATACAGGAAGATATGTGCAGCCTTACGGTCATGCAATTCCGACCCCGAATATCCAAAAATTGGCGGAAGAGGGTGTCCTTTTCCGAAACGCCTTTTGTGCAAACCCAACTTGTTCGCCTTCACGTGCAGCACTGCTCACTGGGCAGTGGGCACATAGCTGCGGTATGGGCGGATTGGCAAACCGAGGTTGGAGTCTGCCTGTGCCAGAACATCTCATTCCACACACTTTGAACAATGCAGGTTACATGACCGCATTAGCAGGTTTCCAGCATGTCGTTCGAAATGTTAAGGACACAAGTTATCAGCGAATCTTAGCGCAAGAAAACGGCAACGCTGGTGCGGAACAACGTGCATGCGCGTTTCTTGATGAAAAGCCTAATGCACCATTCTTTTTAGATATCGGATTTGGAGAAACACATCGCAGAGCAAAAGGGTTTGACCCACCGCCAGACGGCGAACCGAAAACTGACCCTCGCTATGTGAAACCGCCAGCACCGTTCCCCGATAATCCTGTAACCCGACAGGATATGGCGGAATATATTGATGCCGCACGCAAACTCGACTGGAAAATGGGAAAAGTCTTTGACTCGCTGGAGAAGAACGGACTTGCTGAAAATACACTTGTGATATGCACAACAGACCACGGACTCGCTTTTCCTCGCATGAAATGCCATGTTACTGATCACGGTATCGGTGTGATGCTGATAGTACGAGGTCCATGTGGATTTGATGGTGGGAAAGTTGTTGACGGATTAGTTAGTCAGATTGACCTATTTCCGACTATTTGTGAATTGGCTGAGATTGAACCGCCTGAATGGTTACAAGGACATTCTACCCTACCTCTTGTTCACGATGAGACTGATGATATCCGTGATGCTGTTTTTGCTGAAGTCAATTATCATTGCTGCTATGAACCGCAACGCGCTATCCGAACCAAGCGCTGGAAATATATTCGACGCTACGACAACGCTAAACAGTGGGCACTGCCGAACTGTGATGATAGCACCAGTAAATCCTATATGTTAGAAAATGATTGGGCAAATCAACCAGTCGAATCGGAACGGTTATACGATATAGTCTTTGATTCATCGGAAGCACATAATCTTGCAGGAAATCCTGATTATGCTGATGTCTTGGCAGAGATGCGTGAACGTCTGGAGCAATGGAGAAAGGATACGGACGATCCAGTGGACGAAAACCAGATTATGACATCGCCAGAAACTGCTGTGCTAAACGACCCATCTGATGTGTCACCTGGTGACAAACGTTATCCTGCTGCAGAGATTCTCTGAGCTTCAGATGCGGATTCAATATCAGGCTTTTCGACTTCTAACGGCACAATAGACAACCGACATCCAATTGCTTCGTCCTTGTCGGTAGCAAGACGATCAATTAGATAGTCGCGCCATTTTCTAAAATTTCTCATAGTTGTGTTTCCTTATATTCCAACCAATAGGTTTTTGCGCGTTCGATGTCTCGTGTCTGTGATGACTTGTCGCCTCCACAAAGTAAAAGATGCCAGAGCCATTTAAGCTCCAATAGTCTTATCTTCTATCAAAATTTTCTACCTGTAGGAGCGACCTCCTGGTCGCGACCTTAGCTTAAAATATTAAGAAAAACGCGAAAATTGAATGTCTCTGGAAAAGAAACACAGTGTTGTTTACTTGACCAATCAGAATAAGCATAATATAACAGATTCCACTCCGTAAGTCAATTGAAATAGACAGCAAACATTAACTGAAGTGTGCTTTCAACAGAAAACAATTAGCCTTAAAATTCGCTTGTCTATTTACGCTTTACATGATAGGATAATTACATAATGACGTATTGACATCGGGTTGAAACATTGAAGAAACGCTACCCGAACTTATGGAAGGAGAACGTGAAGATGCAGCACGAACTCACCACGGAACAAATTGACTTTTATCAGGAAAACGGATACCTTGTCATAGAAAACTTCTTGGATGCTGACGAATTAGAAGAATGGCGGAAATGCACAGACGAATCAGTCACCGAACGTCTCGGAAATTCCGTTGAATTTTTCACAAACCAACTGGATCCGTCTAATTTTTATGCGCGGGTATTCACACAATGCTTGCGACTTTCAGATACGCATCCGGGTATGCGAAAGTTAGTGCATGATCCCAAAATCGGAAAAATGGCAACGCAATTAGCAGGAACTGATGGCATGCGAATCTGGCACGACCAAGCATTGATTAAACCACCAAACGGCAATCCCACCGCTTGGCATCTTGATGTGCCATATTGGTCTTTTGACTCGCGTGATGCTGTTTCGTTTTGGGTTGCATTAGATGACGCAACATTAGGGAACGGTTGTATGTGGTATCTCCCCGGTACTCACAAGGAAGCACGGTTTGATAATGTCGGCATCGGTGAAAATATTGGTGCGCTGTTTGATGTTTACCCAGAATGGAAAAAACTTGAACCCCAATCTGCACCATGCCCCGCAGGTTCTATGGTATTGCATAACGGTCTAACTGCACACGGCGCAGGGGCAAACATGACGTTCTTGCATCGCCGAGCGATGACATGCGGTTTCATGCCTGATGGATGCACCTTTAATGGAAAAAGAAACATCCTTCCAGAACCCTATTTCAACTCACTTGAAGTTGGTGATCTGCTTGACGACGATGTGCAGAATACGCTCGTTTGGCACAACGATTGGGAAAAATAAAGCATTTGGACATTGACTTGTCTTATTCTGAGGCACACCAAGATTTTCTTTATCTATCAAATGTTAATATTACTACCTTCCGTTCAATTCAGAGCCACGAACACAGGTGCTTACGCCCCTTCACAAAAAGGAGAACTAATTAATTGAGGGGTGTGCATAAACACTAAAGCAGTATAAACATTGGCGAACTGTGGAAATCCGTTGGCAGTGGTTGTTAGATGAAGTCCATAACCATAAACCCATCCGCGATACTTGCTTGTTGACCAACTCGCATTTGTATCAAGGGCGCGCACCCCTTCGGTGCCTTTGATGCCATACACCGCCTCGTGCTTATAGAGACTTTTGTCTTCATAGATAATATCTCGGCTGAGTGTCCAAAGATACACCGAAATACTCAACAAACTGCTCAATATGAAATCATCTCCTCTAACACCCTTTGATACGAGAACCGTTCAATAGATTTTCCCGTACTGTATTCAAAGGCTAATTACAGACTGATTTGCCATCATCCACCGAATTATTACTAAACTTTATACTTGAAAATGCGTCAAAATTGGCAATAAACTTTTACCAAAAAATTTTTATTTAAAATTTGTGCTGAACTTTTGCAATCGGTTATTGTCAAATATAAAAAAGCTTGTTAAAATTACAATCTTCTGCAGTATAATTTTTTTAATTTAAGGAGATGCTGATGTTTCGATGGAGAATTGGGTTTACGTTTATTCTGGTTAGTCTTCAGTTTTTGGTGATTCTTTGTGTGAGCGCACAAGAACCAGAGGAAATTGACCTGTCTCAACCGTTAACGCTTGAACAGTGCATTCAAATGGGTTTAGAAAGGGCAACGAGTATGCGAAATGCAAGGTTGAGTCTGGCTATTCAGGAGCTTCGTGTGAAAAATGCACGTGCGGATTATTTTCCTTTAATTACCTCCTCTGGTCGATACGATTTTTCTGATCGGTTAGATTTCGGTTTTGAAAGAGAAAACTATGATTTAGGATTGACTGGACGTTATACGCTTTGGGATAATGGACAACGTGAAGTAAGTTACGCACAAGCAAAAGAAGGATTAAATGCGACAACCAACCGGAATGAAGGAATTAAACAAAGTGTAATACTACAGATTACACAAGCATACTACGATGTTCTTAAAGACACTGCACTTGTTAAGGTTAGCGAAGATGTATTAGCGCGATCCAAAGAAAATACAGCACAAATCGTAGCTTTGGAGGAAGCAGGTGTTCTTATCCCCGCAGATGTTGCAACCGCAAGAGTTCGTGAGGCAAACGATGAACTCGGATTGCTAAACAATCAAAATTCGCTTCAGATTTCACAAGCAACTTTGCCACGACTTATGGGGTTAGATCCTGGGCTATTAATAACCGTAGCGGTGGATGAATCTTTTCAGTTATACTTAGAACGTGGTACTATTGAGAAAATAGATATTACTGTTGAAGAAGCAATACAGTTAGCACTTGAAAATCGCCCAGAATTTAAGGAAACCGAATCACAAATTAAACAGCAGGAATGGAGTTTGATACTCTCAAGATTACGGCGCTGGCCTCAGTTGAGTGCAAACGCAAATTATAACGTAAACCTTGATGATTACCTCCATGAACGCCAAAATTTCTCAGACTTTCGGAGTTGGAGCGTTGGCGCATCACTTAACTTTACGCTTTTTGATGGCGGTGTTTTGGGAAATCGAGTCAAAGAACTTAATATGCAGTTAGAACAAGCACGGGAAAATGCAAGTGACTTGGAACGCTCCGTTGCGCTTGGGGTGCGACAAAGTTATCTAAACCTTAAACGCAGCGAAGCTGCTGTAGAAATCTCTAATACACAAGTAGAAAATGCTAAACTCAGCTTAGATGTTGTTCAAGGACGCCTTAAAGTAGGGAAAGCAATTCCACTTGAGGCGCTTGACGCACAAACAAGTTACGCGCAAGCATTGACAAATCGGGTGAATACGTTTTACGATTACAAAATTGCGCGAACACGATTACAGGATGCAATGGGGGTGCTACAGTAATTATGAAGTTCGGTAAAAAATGGGTTATCATCGGCACAGTCGCTATTGTTCTAATTGGTGCAGTGATAATTGGGGCTACGCGAATGAACTTCGGGAAAAAGAAAGCAGACGAAGAGGACAAACGTGAGGTAGTCCGTCGCGGAGAATTCCTTGTAAAGATCCAAGAGTCTGGCAGCCTACGCTCCTTTATTGAGGTAGATGTCCGGTCAAATGTAGAGGGTGAAATAACGGAGATTTTTGTTGAAGAAAGTAAAACTGTTCAAGAAGGTGAACCACTCCTCAAAATTGATGATGAACAGATTTTAGAGGATATGAAGCAGGCAGAGGCTAACCGTGATGCAAGAAATGCTGAACTTGAACAAGCAGACCTCCGAATAAAGATTGCTGAGCAACGCGAAAAAAGTGATCTGCTGCAGGCACAAAATGCTGTTGCTAAAGCGGAAGCTAACCTTCAATCCTTTGCTGCAAACAAACAACAACGGATTACTGAAGCGGAAACCCTCGTTGCAACAACGCAGAACTTGTTGGACCGAGACCAAATCTCACTGAAGCGGGCAGAAATCTCTCTAACACAGGCAAACTTGACACTTGATCGGGCAAAGGCAAGTGCAACATCTGCAAAAATTACCTTTGAAACAACTCAGACCGAACACAAACGCAACGAAGAACTATTTGAAAAGGAATTAATTTCAAAGCAAACATTAGAGCAATCCCAAAAACAACTCGCTTCGACTAAATCTCAATATGAAACTGCACAGAAAGGGGTTGAATCCCAAAATGAAACAATTAAATCCGAAGAAGAAAACATCAAGCGGGAGAAAGTGGCAATTCAGAGCCGAGAAGCAACGCTTGCCCTAAATAAAAAGAACGTTGAAACAGTCAAAGAATCTCAAGACGCACAAGCAAAGCAATTAAAAGCAGATTTAGAAAATGCACGTTCCCGACTCAAACAGACTGAAGAAACAACTGAAGAAGAAAAAGATTTGACTAAACATGCGAAAGTTAGCGCACAAGCGAACCTGCTTCAAGCAGAGAGCCGCCTCAAATCTCAGCAAGATCGTTACAAATGGACAACTGTCAAAGCGCCTATGTCCGGCACTATTACACGTCTTTCTGTAGAAGAGGGTGAAATTATCACTTCAGGACGTTCAGCATTTTCACGAGGCGAGGCAATCATGCGCATCGCGGATCTTTCACAAATGATTGTCAGAACTCAAATCAACCAGGTTGAAATCGGTAGGATAAAAGAGGGGCAACGCGTAGAAATACGTGTGGATAGTTTTCGCAATAAAATCTTTAATGGTAGAGTCAGTGAAATTTCACCCAGCTCCACACCACGCGGTCAAGGCGGAGGAGGCGTGATTACCTTTGAAGTAAATATAGAAGTGGATATACCGGATGAAGAAATTAAACTATTGCCCGGAATGTCTGCGGATGTAGATATTATTGTCTTTGAAAAACCTGATATTCTTCAGATTCCGATAGCAGCAGTGTTAAGTCCGGAGGTGTTTACTGTCCGAGCCACACTTAATCAAAACGATCTCGGACAGTTTAAGCAAGGACAAAAATTGAAAGTCCAAAACCTTATCGGCAAACAGTTTCCTGGTCAAGTTACAAAAATTTCGCCTTCGGAAACTCGTCGCAATCTTGAAATTCTGTTTGATGAGCCTCCGAAAGGTATGCGTCCTGGTCCGACAGAAATCGCTATTGTAATCTCTGAAAATAAGCGATTGTCCGGCATAGAAGCAGAAATCAGAAGTGAACGTCAGCATTTTGTAAAACTGGACACAGGTGAACCACCGAAAAAGGATGAAGAAAAAGGTGTCAAAACACATATTAAAGTTGGAAGGCGCAACAACACACATTTTGAAATACTTAGCGGTTTAAAAGAAGGCGATCGCGTCTTTGTTCCTTCTATGATGGAATTGACAAAAGGAGAAGAAAATAAAAATAACAGATAACGCAATTAAATGTTTTAACTTGACTTTATGCTAATTTCAATCGTATAGTTAATCTTATCTATATTTGAATGAGAGATTTAAGCTCGCATTACCCTCCCTAACAACTAACGGGATTTCACAAAATAGGGACAGGACAGCAATGCTCCGCCCTATTTTATTATGGAAATACGAATGTCAGAAAAGGAAAAAAAAGAAGACGAAGAGGAGTTTATACCAGCGAGCATTAGAATTCTAAACTTGGATTTCGATTCTTGTTTGCGGCATGTAGATTATAATATAGAAAATTTGTTAGCATTGCACACCGCTGAAGAAGAAGAAGTTAATCCCTTTGATGTGTTAAATAACATTGTGCCTGTAATTGCCAACATTTGTAAATTAGTAGATAAACCTGCACGCGGACGTGAAAAGGATACTTTTTGTATATCTACACATCTCGAATCTTGTCACCACGAGGATACAGAAAAGTTCACAAATGAATTGGAAAACATCAGAGGCAGTGACATTTATGGGGTACTTAAAAAGGCTCGGGATGAGACCGTTGCCCATATCCACTCCTCACACAAAAGATATGAGGCTACTCAGAAAGAGTTGGAAAAGGTTGCAAGATATTTGATTGAACATGAAGATCGTTTAAATCGTTTAAGAAATTTAGTAAATAAGATAGGAACCTTAATACATAACATTGAGATGTCTATTAGAAAGAAAAACGGCATACCGTTAAATGCTGATACATTTAGAATACATGTGTCACTCAAGCCTAAAGGTGATAAGTAAGCGAGGTTCCCTAACCTCGCTCATAACTCTAAACAGACAGAGCAGCAATGCTCCGCTCCTATTTTGTTTTTATATGGGGCAAAATGGAGGTTATATCATGGACAAATATGAATATAAAGGCAAACCGCTTGATTCACCTATAGCAGTAGAACTGATTATAGAAATATTTCAGGGTCAGCAGCACATTCAACGCAAAATCATCCGCGAGACGATTGAGAGAATACACATAGAGAGAGAAGGACTCCCTCCTCCTAAAGACGAATGGAACATAACTGAGGCTCTTGATGCTTTAAAACGTCTGCAGTTGGCTGATAATTCAGTCCGAGGACAGTGGAATATTGTGTCTATTGACGAAATGGTTGCTCGCTTTGAACATCTCCGCACAAAATTCCGAAATGGATAAACTATATCATGGCAAAGAATCAGTCCCTACACGCTGCGAATAAAGCAAAATATGATGAATTTTACACACAACTCACGGACATAGAGAAAGAGCTGAAGCATTACAGGAAGCATTTTCTCGGCAAGACTGTTTACTGCAACTGCGACGATCCCGTCATTAGTAAGTTTTTTGTCTACTTTGAGCGGAATTTCAAGAAACTTGGACTCGAAAGACTGATCACAACCTGCTACAAAAATCGGCAGATAAATATGTTCAGTGAAAACGACAGCGAAACCGCTGCCGGACTTGAGTATGTCGGCAATGGAACAGAACCCACCGTATTTCAACTCAAGGAAGATGGAGATTTCAGGAGCCACGAATGTATTGAGTTGCTAAAACAGGCAGACATTGTGGTTACAAATCCGCCATTTTCACTGTTCAGGGAGTATATCGCGCAACTGGTTAAGTACGACAAGAAATTCCTCGTGATCGGCAACATGAACGCGATAACATACAAAGAGATATTTCCCCTCATCAAGAGTGGCAGGTTGTGGCTTGGTCATGGTCCGTCTGGCAAAGATATGCTTTTTGATGTGCCAGAAGATTATAAACAAGAATTGGCTAAAAATAAGAAGAAGGGAAGTGCCTATCGGGTGGTGAATGGTGAGATCATGGGTAGATTGGGAAACGCTGTTTGGTTCACCAACCTCGACCACAAGAAGCGAAATGAAGAATTGATTCTGTTCAAACGATATTCACCAGAGGAATACCCTAAGTACGATAATTACGACGCGATCAACGTGAACAAAACGGATCATATCCCAATAGATTATGCTGGAGAAATGGGCGTGCCGATTACCTTCTTGGACAAGCACAATCCTGATCAGTTCGAGATCGTAAGTGCGAATGATATAAGGGCAAATGCTAAGGTTCCCGTCAAACCTCATGGACTTATCAAGGATAAGGACGGCGCAATAGACGGCAAGCCTACCTATGTGCGTATCGTTATCCGTAACAAGAAGATACAGCAATGAAAATCGAGTTGTTAGATCTCACAGTGCAAGAGCTTGTCGAGGATTACTACGACGATGACGAAGGCGGCGTGACCGGGTATGGCGGCAAATTGGATATACGACCACCATTTCAACGGGAATTTATCTACAAAGACAAGGAACGCAATGCCGTCATTGACTCCATCCTGAAAGGATTCCCGTTGAACGTGATGTACTGGGCAGACCGGGAAGACGGCACGTTCGAGATTATTGATGGACAGCAGCGTACAATTTCCATTGCACAGTATGTAGATTGGGAGTTTTCGTTCAATGATCTATACTTCCACAATCTGCCATCAGACAAACAAGACTTGATATTGAATTACGAGTTGATGGTCTACGTGTGTACCGGGACAGACAGCGAAAAGTTGGAGTGGTTCAGGACGATCAACATTGCAGGAAAGGTGTTGACCAATCAAGAGTTGCGTAACGCCGTTTATGCTGGAACATGGTTGTCAGATGCCAAGCGATATTTTAGTCGGCGCGGTTGCGCTGCATACAAAATCGGCAATGCCTATGTCAATGGCTCGCCAGACCGACAAGCGTACTTGGAGAAAGTGATTAAGTGGATCAGCGAAGACGCAATTGAAAACTACATGGGGACACATCAGCATGAGAAAAACGCGTTGCCCCTATGGGAGTATTTTCAATCGGTGATTGATTGGGTTGAATCCACTTTCACGAACAAGAGACCCAAAATAATGAAGGGCGTAGAGTGGGGTTCGTTATACAACGAGTTTAAAGACGAAGACCTTGACGCTGATGAGATTGAGCAGGAAACCGCCCGTCTTATACTTGACGATGATGTCACAAAGCAATCGGGTATATACCGGTATATTCTCACTGGCGAGGAGAAGCATCTGAACATACGCGCCTTTTCAAAAAGCATGAAGCAAAAGGCGTACGAAAAACAGTCGGGGGTTTGTGCTATTTGTGATAAAAAATTTGAAATCAAAGAGATGGAAGCAGACCATATCACACCCTGGTCCGAGGGTGGCAAGACCAACGAGGATAACTGCCAGATGCTTTGTAAAAAGTGTAACAGGGAGAAGTCCGCACGATAATCAGATAAAGAAGCGAACATACGAAACTATCTAAGCACCACCAAGAAATGTTGGACAACGAATTAGGAAGACATAATACCATTTCTAATTGATAAATTGTCATAATACATTGTAGGTCGGGTTGAGGAACGAAACCCGACATGACGCTATAAAAAGTCGGGTTTCGCTACCGCTTCTACCCGACCTACGAAATAATGTCTTGTTTTCATATAGAAATGGTATAAGGCAAATCTTAACCACAGAAAAAGAAAATACAAGTGATAAATTGAAATACCATCTATGATCAAAACGTGAGGAACAACAAATATGTTAATAGATGTCAAAGACATAACAAAAATCTATGAGATGGGTGATGTGCAGGTGCATGCGCTACGAGGTGTGACTTTCACCGTGGTACAAGGTGAGTTCATCGCAATTATGGGACCCTCTGGGTCTGGAAAATCAACTATGATGGATATTTTAGGATGCCTTGCAACCCCAACAGATGGTGAATATTACCTTGAAGGTGAAGAGGTGGGTCAACTTTCAGATAATCGCTTGGCAGACATCCGAAATAAGAAGATCGGCTTTGTATTTCAGTCATTCAACCTACTTCCGAGAACAAGCGCACTCCACAACGTTGAACTCCCACTTATCTATTCTGGCTTAGGAAGAAAAGAACGTAAGCGAAGGGCATTTGAATCTTTGGAAGCCGTGGGATTAGCTGATCGGGTTGACCATAAATCAACTGAACTTTCCGGTGGACAGGTGCAACGTGTTGCGATTGCGCGCGCCCTTGTGAATAAACCTTCAATGATTTTTGCTGACGAACCGACAGGTAACTTGGACACGCGCTCTGGTGCCGAAATTTTGGCTATTTTTGACCGCCTTAATGAGGAAGGTAATACCATCATCATGGTTACGCATGAACCAGAGGTTGCCGAACATGCAAGACGGGTTCTCCACATTCGGGACGGCCTCATTGAGCAAGATGAAAGGCGAAACTAACACCACAACGAACCGAGTTGAAATAACCACGCCTGCTCGGCTCCATTTTTCATTGATAGACTTGAATGGACAACTCGGTCGAATTGATGGTGGATTCGGATTAGCCATCACTGAACCGAAGTTTGAAATCATTGCTGAACCGTCAGCAGAAATTTATGTTGAATCTGTTGCCTACCATGAACGTGCTTGTGCTATTCTGACACATCTCCAAAAAACTTATCAATTCCCCGGAATCAAACTAAAATTTATCTCGGAGATCCCAACGCATAGCGGCTTCGGTTCAGGTACTCAACTTTCTCTGGGAATCGCCTCTGCTGTAAATCATCTCTACGACCTAAAATTAAGTATTTTAGAACTCGCAAACGCAGTAGGACGTGGTGGTACTTCCGGAATCGGCGTCGCAGCATTTGAGACTGGCGGTTTCATTGTTGATGGAGGGCATCGCTATCCTGAACAGAAATCCTCTTTTCTACCATCTTCTGCCGCAGACGATATTTCCCCGCCACCGATTTTATTACGATATACATTTCCAAATTGGCCTCTTCTCATTGTCCTGCCGAATTGTTCACGTGTCTATGGAGAAGCTGAATTGGAACTTTTCCGAACGTTGTGTCCGCAACCCGCATCTGTTGCGCCAAAGCTATCCTATCTTCTACTGCTACAAGTATTACCCGCGATCCTTGAAAATGATATACGTAGTTTTGGCAAGGCTTTAAACGAGATTCAAACATTCGGTTGGAAAAAGGTGGAGATTGACGCACAGGGTACTGAATTGCAGCAAACACTTGAATTTTTACAAACCAACGGTGCGTTAGGTGCTGGTGTGAGTAGTTGGGGGCCAGCAATTTGTGCTGTGAGTGAAGACATAGATTCTTTAAAAAGCAAAACAATGGAATACCTGGCGACTTTACCAGATGGCGGTACCTGCTTTATTACCTATGCCAACAACACTGGTGCCCAAATTAAAAAAGTTGGCTAAAGCATGATTGCTCTAACCAACCGTCACTATAACAATATGAATTAATCTTGAATCCGATTTGAAATCTATATATGCAGCTTACTTCTAAATCGGTGGTATTCTTCTACCCTTTCCCAGAGGAATAGTAAGGATTAGTACCCGATGCATGGTCAGTCGTATCAATGACCTGTGTGATTTCTGGGAACACTTCTTGAATCATTGCTTCAATACCGTGTTTGAGCGTGACATTCGCCATGCCACATCCTTGGCACCCACCGCCCATGTGGATATAGATGGCATCGTCTTCAACATTCAGAAGTTCAATTTGTCCACCGTGTGCTGCAACAGCAGGGTTGATTCGCTCATCAATCAGTTCTTGAATCTTCTGTGCCTTTGGATTGTCCCATGTTGGCTTATTCGGGTTTTCTATCTTAAACCCGCTTGAATTAAGGTCTTCAACATAGTCAATAACAGCACCTTTAAGGTCTGGTGCACTTTTTGCATCAACCAAAACCTTAAAAGTTCCCATTTCAACGACGATGTCGTCTTCCTCAGCTTCAGTAGCTAAACCAAGACTATATTGGAAATCGGAAGCACTCCGTCCTTCAATACTAATACGTAGTCCTTCCACTTCCACATCTTCAGCATCAATAACTGCTTGAATCTTTTCTTGTGCTGTTTTTGTGACTTCCAATAAAGATTCTTCAGTTCCCGCTAACTTTTTAAACAAATTCTTCATAAGTTTCCTTCGTGAATCCAACTCAAGCAGCTGTCCGATCTGCCTTGTAGTCAGTGCGGAATTCACCCATTTCGTTGTAAAGGGTACCTAATTGAGAAATTGCATAGATTTCCAACTGTCGGATGCGTTCTCGGGTTACGTCAAGAGCATCTCCAATTTCACGAAGTGTCTTCCGTTCTCCATCTTCAAGCCCAAAACGCATCTTTAAAACCTGCTGCTCTCGTTCTGGAAGTTTGCTAAGAATTCTTTCCACCAGATCATGTGTAATCAATTGGGCGATTGGTCCATCTTCGGGTGCAGTTGAAGGGTCTTCAATTAGATCCCCTAACGTTGCCGACGAACGCACTGAACGATCTTCACCAAGCGGTAAATCCATTGATATGGTGTCCGCATTAAAGGTGAGAATTTCCTCTACCTGTTGAACGGTTAGGTCAAGTGCTTCAGCGATTTCAGCACGGGTCGGTTCACGCTGAAGTTCTTGGCAAAGCACCGCATAAGTCGCATCAAACTTATTCATCTTTGCAACAATATATGCTGGCAAGCGAATAGAACGCGCAAAATTATCAAGCGTCCGCATAATTGATTGCTTAATCCACCAAATAGCGTAGGTGCTAAATTTAAATCCTTTCCGATAATCAAACTTACTTGCTGCTTTGATTAACCCAATATTTCCTTCCTGAATTAGGTCTTCAAGCGGAACTTTGTTTCCTTGATACTTAACTGCAATAGAAATGACGAGCCGTAAATTAGCTTGAACAAGCTCGTCGCGCGCAGAAGTATCACCAGCTTCAATCCGTTTTGCTAATTCAACTTCTTCCTCGCGAGATAATAAACGATGTCCCGCAACACTACGTAACCAACTCGTTAAAGCACTCCTATCACTACCTTTGTAGTCGTTCGCATACTCCGTTTCTTCCGACGGATACACTTCATCTATATATGTGTCAACACCTTCGATGTCTTCTGTTTCACCGAAAAACTCGGTTTCCATTCGTCTCCTCTCCTTAAATTATAGGAATTCAATTAAAAATCTACCAAAAAAATATAATACATTATACTATAACGTTTTGTCAAGCAAATTGTTTAAAAAAAGTGGTTATATTTGTGAATTTTTCTAAAAAACTTAGAAAAAACGGCATATCTCGCTTTTTTTCTGAAAATTCGAACTTATACTATAGTGTTTGGTCTAATAGAATAATCCGACAAATCATAACAATCATTTTCCAACGACATAAGTTGAGTTTGAGCCACATTATTGTAAAAGATCAAATTGAGTGGATTTCAGTTATGGTGTAATGATACAATTTAAATATGGATGATTATACGTTTTGGTAGGTATATTAAACTTTTTGACAAAATGTTTCGTCTTAAATAGCAGTTTCAAATAAAATCAAAACCAACCATCATTTTACTTTTTCAAAATACTGTGTTTGAGAAAGTTTCAATAATTCCCCGACAAGGTATCAATCCCCACATGATATTATATGTTTTAGCGCAAAACTACAACCGTAGTGCGAAAGATTAAATGTATTGGTAAACAGACAATTGTGATAGTGTTTGGATAGTTGAATTTTAAACTAATTAACTTGTGTTGCGTCAAAAAGCACTGGTTAATCTGAGAATCAATGAGGAACTTTATTTTATGTACGGTGCATCCACTAAAAAATCACTTGTTGAAGTGCTACGAGAAGCTAACCTGATTTCAGAACAGGAATATCATGAAATTCATGAAAAAATACTGGAAGGTTGGGTAAAAGAACCTATCGAAACTGAAGAGACGACAGACGGAGCCCCTCAATCTGACTCACAAAGCTATCGGCTGATTTTGGATGAAATTGAAAAAGCAGGAGAATCAGAAGAAGGAATTGTCTCTGAATACGTTTCTCCTAAAGTTCTTGAACTTGCCAAAAAAGGGCGCGAATTCGGAACATCTATTTTACAATTAGAAGAAATAGATCCTGAGTCGGAAGCACTTGAGAAAGTGCCAGCAAGTTTTGCCTATCGTAATAAGGTCGTGCCAGTGCACCTTGAAGATAATATTCTCACGGTAGCAATTGCCGATGTTCAAGATGTAATGTTAATTGACGAAATTCAATATGTCACTGAGTGTGAGATTAACCTTCTTCTTGCTGATGAAGACGAAATATCAGACGCGATCGTTCGACTTTACGGGCAAAGTGCCGCTTCACTGCTGAGTGCGGGTATTAAAGGTCCAGTTGGTGCTGCTGCAACAATTGAGCGAGATAGAATTGAAGACTTTGGGATTGATGATAAGGATCTCAGCGAAGACCCGACAGTTGTTCACGCTGTTGACCAAATGATTATTGATGCCGTTCGCGCAGGGGCGAGTGATATCCACATTGAACCTTATCCAGAAGAATTGAAAATCAGGTTTAGGGTTGACGGTGTATTAGAAGACGAAGAACAACCTCCCGCATATTTGCAGTCTGCGATCACTTCGCGTATCAAAATTATGGCTGAGATGGACGTGGCGGAACGTCGCCGTCCACAAGATGGAAAAATCAATAAAGAAATTGGTAGTCTCGGCGGTGGGCGTCAGATTGACCTTCGTGTTTCTACAGTTCCTACTGTTGCCACGCAGCATAGTGAAAGTGTTGTGCTGCGTATTCTTGACCGCCAATCCATTGAATTCGGTCTAACAGAACTCGGTCTAACTCATGATAATTTTGAACTATTTCAGCGAATGATCCATAAACCGCACGGAATTATCCTCGCAACAGGACCCACTGGAAGTGGTAAAACAACAACGCTTTATGCTTGTTTAAAAGAAATCAACACACCAGAAGTTAAGATTATTACCCTTGAAGACCCAGTTGAATATGAATTGGAAGGGGTCAATCAAGTTCAAGTTAATCCTGAAATTGGTTTTACATTTGCCAACGGGTTACGGCATATTCTACGACAAGACCCTGATAAGGTGTTAGTCGGTGAGATTCGTGATGAAGAAACGGCTGAAATGGCAATTCATACTTCACTTACAGGGCACCTCGTTTTCAGCACACTACACACCAATGATGCCCCAGGTGCAATCACACGTCTTATTGATATGGGGGTTGAACCGTATTTAGTTGCCTCTACAGTAGAAGGGATTATAGCACAACGATTAGCACGACGAGTTTGCAAAGCTTGCTGTGAAATGTACAAACCAACTGAAAAGGAAATCGCAGGAGTTCTCATCAACAACGGAGTCCATGTGCCAACTGACCTTGAAATTCCACGGGCAAACGAAGATGGTTGCAAAGAATGTCGTGGGAGAGGCTATAAGGGCAGAATCGGTATTTTTGAAGTTATTTTTATGACTGAAGAATTACGGGCGCTCGCCCTCCAACATTCTTCAACCAGCGAACTCCGTCAACTTGCTATGAAAATGGGTATGAAAAGTTTACGCGAAGATGGATGGCAAAAGGTTACTGCAGGACAAACAACGATTGATGAAATCCTTCGACTTACTCAAGAAGATGCTTACGAATTTGATAGAGATAATCAAAGTGCATCCGAATAGGAGTACTGTGCAGAACATAGGACGATTTTCTGATAGGCAATTTACAAATGTAATTGTGGCACGCAACTACAGTAGACAATCATCTGATTTAACCCTACTAACTTAATTATTTATTGATAGACGGTTCAACTGCTACAAGAGATTCAACATGCCAAGATTTCAATATGAAGCAATCACCTATACAGGTGCTACAGTCAACAATACTTTGGAAGCAGACTCAAAAGCTGAACTGATCGCACAATTGCGGCAGATGGGATACTGGCCAACACAGGTGGTGGAGGAAGGTGAAGCGCTTGAAACCAAAGCGAAACAGTTATTTAGTTTTCGAACGAAGAAAATAAAATCGGCTGAAGTCGAATTTTTCACCTACCAGTTAGCAGCGTTAGTGAACGCACACGTTGCACTCCCTCGGGCTTTAGAGGTGACATTGGAACAGATTGCGAATCCAGAGTTAAACCGAATTATTTCGCAGGTAAAATACGATGTGGAACACGGCGCAACGTTTAACGCTGCCCTGGAGCAACATCCAAAAGTCTTTTCCGAACTTTACGTCAACATGGTCAAAGCAGGTGAAGCAGGTGGCGTATTGGGAGAAGTCTTGGAACGGCTGGCAGAGTTCGCTGAAAGACAGCGCGTTCTCAGAAACCAAGTTGTTTCTGCGCTATTCTATCCAGCAATTCTTTTTGGGTTAATGGTAACCGCAGTTATAGTTCTAATGATACTCGTTATTCCTAAATTCACGGACATGTTCCTTGAATTTAATGCTGAACTACCACTCCCGACTCAAGTCCTGATTACAGTATCAGATGCTTTTGCCAATTTTTGGTGGTTAGGTTTACTTGTCATTAGCGTCATTGCAACGGTCCTCCGGCAATACCTTCGTACTGAAACGGGAAAGATATTGTTTGATCGAATTAAACTTGGAATCCCACTTGTTGGACCAGTTATTAGCACATTTGCTATTGTTCGATTTACACGCACGATGGCGACTCTTTTGGAAAACGGCGTGCGGATGCTTCCTGCTCTGCAAGTAGTGAAAGATACTATCGGAAATAAGGTTTATAGTAATGCTATCACTGAAGCAGAAAGAGAAGTAGAACAAGGTTCAACGCTATCGCGCGAATTAGGACAGAACAAGGATTTCCCGACCCTCGTTACCCACATGATTGCTGTTGGTGAGGAATCCGGGGAACCGGTCACGATGTTATCAAAACTGTCTGACTATTATGACATGGAAATCAGAAAGAGTCTTGAACGGTTGACGAGTTCCATTAGTCCTTTGGTAATTTTGATTATGGGATTGCTCATCGGATTTATCGCTGTTGCGATGATTCTGCCGATCTTTGAGGCACAACAAGCGTTGAGTGGCTAATGCTATGGTAGAGATTAGAATTAACTCTACACTCCTGAACTGTAGGAGGGAACTCCGATTCCCGACTGCTCCTGAGTTAGGTCGCGATTCGGAGATCACTCCTACAGAGGAAATGTAGAATTATTTTTATAATCCACTATAAACGCTTATTCTCAGAGTCAATTTTTCTAAACTATCACGAAAAATATTTGTCTAAACAGACACAAGTTTCATTTATAGTCAGAAAAACCAGAACGTAAAGTTCTGGACATTAATTAAGGAGTTAAACTAAATGTTTAAACAACTTAGAACAGACGAATCAGGGTTAACCCTCATTGAATTGACGATTGTTATCGTTATTTTGGGTATTTTAGCCGCGTTCATTGCACCAAGAATAATGGATGCTCCCCAAAAGGCAAAAGTTTCTAAAGCAGGTTTAGAAATTAACAATCTATCAACTGCATTGCAACTGTATGCAATTGAGGTTGGAGAATATCCGTCCACAGAACAAGGTTTGAATGCTTTGTGGCAGGCTCCGAATCCGACACCTCAAAATTGGGGTGGACCTTATCTTCAGAAGCAGCTGACGAATGACCCTTGGGGTAATCCGTACGTCTATCGAAACCCGGGCACCCAGGCAGGCTACGATTTTGACCTACTGTCGTTCGGTAAAGATGGCAAACAAGGGGGTGTTGGTTTTGACAAGGACATTACCAACTGGATTGAAGATACTCCTGCAGCACAGTAAACCTTTATCATTTAACAATAGGAAAACCAGCATGTTTAAAAAACTCCGAAACCAAATTCCTTCGTCCAGCGAGGACGGTTTTAGTCTTATGGAAATCATGTTGGTATTCGCTATTATTGCTGTTTTGTCATCAATATCTATGCCCGCAATGCGGGGATTTGCCGCATCGCGCAGGTTAACAACCTCCGCACATGCAATTGCTGATACGCTTGCATATGCACGAGATATGGCAATTACCGAGCGAACGACGCACCTTGTTGTATTTGATGTTAGCAGCAACAGATATTGGTTGGCTCCCAGCGAAACTTTTGACACACAAAATCCTACAGCTTCGGCAGGCAGAACTGCCAGTCCTACAACTTCAACGGGTGGGCAAGTTGTGATATCGCGAACGGGTGGAATCATGGGAATCCCGCAGCCACTCAACCAAGGTGTTACGATAGCGGCTTTAGTAACAACACATAACGGTGTAATCCAACAAATTACTTCTGGCGCGAATTATGTTTATTTCTCCCCGACTTCAACATCAGTAGATACCATTGTGTATCTCCGAAACGTTAAAGGGAAGGTATTGGCTATTGTTGTTGAGGCATCAACCGGGCGCGCCAGCATTCAACAAATGACACCAGAACAGATTCAAACGTTAGGTTTAGGGAACGATTTGTAATATGTCAAAACTATCAATTTTCTCACGTGAAGATGGATTTACTTTTGCTGAAATCCTTGTAACCGTAGCGATTATGGCAGCTGTATTACCAGCACTATTAAAGGTATTTGGTGATACCGCTCGGAACGTGTCTTTTTCAGATAACAGAGTCACAGCGCTCTATCTGCTCGAAACTCAGATGGCAGAGATTGAGATGTCCGGCTATCCAGAAGTTGAACAACAGAGTGATGTGATTGGAGATTCTATCTTTGAGTGGCAATCTGTGATTTCAGATATAGAATCGGAAGAAATACTTGGACTCCGAAGGGTTCAGTTAACTATCTCTTGGGAACATTTGGGAAAGTTGCAATCAATTGGTATGTTTACCTATATGGCTGACAGGGAAATGCAACAAGAACAAAACCAATAAGGTAAAGCAGTTGCGATAGTAAGAAAACGGTTGATGTGGACACTAAATTATGAGAAATCTAATTAAAATTAAAAAGTGTGAAAGTGGTCTTACCCTCGTTGAGATGCTAACTGCTGTTAGTATTATCGTAATTATGGGGGGTTCCGCTTATGCTGTTTTCAATACGGCAATAAAAGCATATCATCGCACACAATCGAAATTGATTCAATCACAACGTTGCCGTGTGGCTATGAACCAGTTAGTCACAGATTTAAGGCAAATGCAGGCAGACACATCTGACGAAATGTTTGTGCTCTATTCAGAAGATGTCCCGACTGAATCTATTGATAAGAATATGGATATTCTCAGTTTTGTGACGTTAGTAAAAACCGACCCAGATCCGTTTGTGACGCAGGTAAATGCTGCTAATATTTTGAATACACCTCCTTTGAGCGATGTTCGGCGCGTTGCTTATTATGTCGGACTGAAGGTGCCTATAGCAGAACTGAAGAGTGAGAATTTCATTCCGCAGCCATATATCGCATCACAAGAGCCAGGACAAAACATATCCAATCAGGAAGAAAATCTTTCACTATATCGCATTGTAACTACAGCACTAAACCCTGAATTGGTTATTCAGTCATTTATGAATACCGGAACGATTCCAACAGTAGATGAAAATGGTATGCCGATTCATTTTACAGTAGATCCACTAATTGATGGGATTATTAACTTTGACCTGAAGTATATTGATGAAGAATCAGGATCGGTTTATGACTCTTGGGATCAGACAGACATACTTCCAATCGCAGTTCAAGCCATGATTTCGATAATAGATGAAGACAGACAAGAATCAACGCCAGTGCAAGCTTTTGCGCAAAACCCAAGTGTTATGACACAAGGCGCATTAACACAGTCAACTATGGTATATCTGCCCGCAAGCGCAAATACCTCCAGAGAATAGAAATGGTTAACTTCAATAAGGATTTATAGACATTTCTGCTGCTAACACTTTTCGCTCTCAGAAAAGCAAGTTTAAGGATAACCAATGAGAGAATATCGTAATACTCTTTTCAGATATAGAGGTTCGTCTGCCAAAACAACGTCTTGTTTTAGCGATTCAAACGGATTATCACTTGTCTCAACGCTATGGATTCTGACGATCCTTTCTGTCTTAGCAATGCAGCTGCTCTACTCATTTAAGCTTGAAAACAACGCACGGCGGAACTTTGTGGACAGAGTGAAGTATCATTACGCAGCAAAAGCAGGATTTGAGTGGGGGATCGCAAAATTGCGAACTGATGAAACTAACTTTGACTCACTCGGTGAAACATGGGCAGAACCAGTTCAGCAACAGATTGATGACGGTATCCAAATTGGTAGAATGTTAAACTATCAAGTGACCATTACTGATGAAGCGTCAAAAATTAACATCAATTCTGCACCGGAAGATACTATCCGAAATTTACTCACTCTTTTAGGGGCTCAACCCGAAAACAATGAAACGGGTGATCTTGCAGCACGGATCGTTGAAGGACGACCGTATCGCACCGTCCGCGATGTTGCACGTGTTGAAGGGATGACCCAAAATGTTCTTTTTGGCATACAACAGCAAACAGTAGCAACACCCGAAACAAGTGGGACTGAAGAGATTCCACCGCAAACGCAAATAACAATGGGTGGCAACGGTCTCGTGAACATGGCAACAGTCTATTCCGTTGACGCGAATACTGATTCTAACGGGCAACAAAGAGTCAATATCAATTCTGCGAACGCACAACAGTTGAGACAAGTTCGATCTAATAATCAAACAGTTTTTTCGCAAGCTGAGGCGAATGCAATTATCCAAAATCGTGAATCTAACGAATTTAAGGGCATCTCTGCACTGTTAGATGTCTCTGTTGTATCGGATCAAGTTTTTAATAATATAAGAAATCAAATCACTGTTCAAACCGCCTCTGGCCAAAATACCAGCTCTGAAAATAACAATAATCAGTTTGGTGGTGAAAATAATCAAAGTGGCGGCGGAGGCAATAATAATGGCAATGGCGGTAATGAAAACTCACAGATTAATATTAATACCGCTGACTCAAATGAACTTCAAGAACTTCAAGGAATTGATGAAGGAGTTGCCGAACGGATTATAGCACATCGCAATTCCCAAGGGTTCTTCCAAAACATTGATGCAATTAAAGAAGTGAAACTAATGACAGTCCAAGAACTCGCTGGGATTGCTGATAGAATTACTGCAAGCGACGGACAAACTGTAAACGGATTAATTAATATAAATACAGTCCCTTTAGAAATATTACAACTGTTACCAGGGATGGATCAAACAAAAGCGCAAGCAATCATAGTTCGTCGTGAAGAGGAAAACCAAGAAGAACAACAGGGCACATTAGGAGAACCAATCCGAGGCAACCCGTTTAATGACATTGGGCAACTTTTAGATATTGAAGAAATTGATAATCAAACATTCCGAGAAGTTGTGGATTGGGTGACCTATCGTTCACACGGATACCGTATAGAATCTGCTGCGGTTGATATGAGCGGAAAAACCATCGCAAAGAGCGTTGGTATCGTTGTGCGAAACGGAAACCAATTGAATGTTCCATATTTGCGGCAGGATTAGCAAGGGAACTACTGAAAAATAAAATGAGGTTTTATAAATGGCAAAAAATCAGGTTGTAGCAATTGATATCGGTTCATCCACAGCTAAAATAGTACATATTGAAAAAATTGCTGGCGCGCTGCATTTGATTAACGCAGGTGTTATCTCTTTTACGGACCCTGATAATCCTCAACACACTTCTGAAGATGTACGGAAGTTGTGGAATCAACTTGGAATCAAGCGAACCTTTTTCAATAAACATAAGATGGAAGTTGGAATTGCGATTCCTCGTGGATTTGTTTCTACAAAACGTTTACCTAACTTACCGCCAGCAACAACCGATGCACAGCTGCCTACCATAGTAGAAATGGCAGCTGAGACGGAGCTGCCGTTTCAAACAGAAGAGTCTGTTTTTACGTACCACGATGTTCAACGGACACCAGAATCACTTTCGGTCGAGTTAGTTTCGACTCGACGCGATACTGTAACGCGCTATATGGGGTTTCTTAATGAAACAGGTGTTACACCTTCAGCAGTGATCCCGTCTATGTTAGCCATAGCGACCATAGCGCGCAACGCATTACCCAATAGTACAGCACGGACAGTCATCGTTGATATTGGGGCAGAACGTTCAGATTTCTGTTTAATGCGGGGAGATACTTTAGAATTTTCTCGGGGATTTTCTGTCAGCGGAAACCAATTAACACGAACCTTGATGACAGAAATGCAGTTGGATGCTGAAACAGCAGAACAAGAAAAACAACATATCCCGGCACATCAAGCACCTACTCGTACCTGGACAAGACGTTTCATTGGAGAGTTAGAACGTTCTATCGCTGCAGCCGAGAGAGAAATTAACAATGATGAACCTGAAAATATCGCGGAAATATGGTTATGCGGCGGCGGGGCACGCGTTCCAGAATTGGTAGAAACATGCCAGGAACAACTTCAAATCCCAACAAAACTTTGGAACCCACTTCATGCGGGTACTTTAGACACAAGCAATGCATCAACACAGGTTCTTGAAACATACGGAGATGCTTTAGCTGTGCCTTTAGGCGTTGGAATACATCTTTTAGAAATTGATGAACCTGTGTCGTTGTTGCCGACCGAAGTTAGCGTGAAACGGGTTGAATCTACTCGTAAACACCAACAACTGATCACAGCAGGTATTGCTGGTTTCATACTTCTTGTCCTTGTTCTTTGCGGTGTCACATGGAGCAGATCGCAAAAATCTAAAGAAACCCTATTAGATAATCAAATTGCTACATTTGGGAATCTACAAGTCAATGCGAATAAACAACTCGCACTTGAACTGATTTTAGCGGACAAATTAACCCATCAAATCTCTCCAATGGATATTTTACATGCACTCAGTTCACTTTTTAAAGATAGAACAAAAGTGGCTTGGAAAACATTTGAAGTTCACAATTTGGATGACCTCGAAAAAACACGTGTCTCCTTTAGTTTACAAGCAAATTCACATGATTCTATTAACTCGATGGATGGCGTTCTTAACAGTTCAAAACTATTTAGCAACGTTGAGATAGGAGAGGTTACAGCGACAGGTGATGAACGAAGACCGACATTTGAGGTCAAAATAAACTGTCGATTGAGTCGTGAAGCAACCCAAATGTTTGCACAAACACGTTATCCGAAACCTGTTTTTGAAACTAAAATGATAGAGGTGGAAGAGATAGACCTGTCGCCACCTCCTATAAACATTGAAAACTTAAAAGATATATCAAAAGAAGAAGACAAAGAATCGAAGCAAAAAAACTAACCCACTTACATTCTGCAATTATGGTGAATTAGAAACATAGATAGACACTTTCGTCCTCTGGAGGCGGAGAATCATGTAGAATACCATACGGGGAATCATGTAGAATACCATACGCGTATTCTACCAATAGCATTCATACCGTTGATTTGGAGGTTTCCTAACCTCGCTGGTGGGGCGTGTCCAAGTAATTCTAAAATATACCAAAATGCACAGATAACCTATAAAATAGGTAAGGAACCAGAAAGTGGAATTAAATCTTGAACTTACAAAACAAACCAAAATTTTGCTTGGAGTTTTGGTAATTGTTCTTATTGCTGCCGTTGCAACACAATGGGGTCCAGGACTCTATGGCTTGATTTCCAATACTGACATGGAAAACAAGCGTCAAACCTTACAGACATCTAAAGATTTGGTAGCAGCGTCAAAAATCCTGAAACCTATTGAAACCGGTCTATACGAAAAAGCTGGACTTGCAGGCGAAGAACAAGATAAGACTATTTTTGATGGGAGTTATTCTGGAACGGTTATCCGTGAGAAAATTCACGCAATCGTGAAAGAAGCAGGTATCCCCCGGAATTACCAATTAGATGTAGATCCAGTCCCAGGCAAAAAATCAGAGAAAATATCGACTCAGGCACGACGAAACCTTGTTGTTTATCTTTATCAGAAGAAATTGGATACTGAACGGGATACGCTCAATGCTGAAATTGAAGCTGAACTCCAAACTGAAATTGAAGTACAAGCCGAAGCTGAAATTGAAACAGAAGAAGCCGCTATGGATATGTTGATGGAGGCATGGCTGAACGAGACAGAGGTAGATGTCAAAACACCCGAAGAATCCGAGAAATCTGATGAGGATCAGATAACTGAGAAGTCTGAAGAAAATCCAATAGATGAAAAACCTGATAAGGATCATCAGGTAGCCGAAAAGTCTGATGTAGATTCCTTAAAACCGACTGTGAAAGAGGATGTCAAAACACCTCAAGAGGTCTACAAAAATCAAACCGATCCGGAAAATCCGATGGATACTGAACCTCAATGGGAATTTGCATCTTTACCAGCAAGCATACCAAATTCCATGCAAGTTGAGTTGATCGAACTCATTGTTTCAATGACGGAGCAGTATCTTGTAGGTGCTGAAATTAAACTGTTTGAAAACCAATTTAATAAAACACAAACGGAGGCAACCCCCGGGTTTTTTGGCATCGGTGCTAAAAAACCTATGACCGAGATATACTTTCGTCCAAATAGCCAGATTTTAGCCAAATTTACAGAACTCATTAATTACTATGAGGAAGAACTGAACAAGGAAAAACTTACCGCAGACCTCCTTGAATATCTTGATAGGATTGAAGCGCAAATTACAGAACTTTCTCGGAGGTTACAAATGGCTCCCGCCTCCTATTCGCCTGAAAGCTATACCGTAAAAATGAAGTTTAAAGCGGAAATTGATAAGCTTGTTAATTTAAATCGACTTATTGAAACCAAAACCAAATGGTTAATGGTTCGAGACCTCCAAATTTCCGCTGATAATAAAGACAATAAAATAAATGTGGACATTCTTATGATTGCGAGGGTTTATCAATAATGAAAATGTGCAGAAATGATGTTTGTCCGATGTGGGTACAGAAATCTAATATATACTTGATTGTACTGGTGTGTTTCGGATTCTTTTTCCTTATGCAAGGAGATCTGTTGGCACAGCAGCGGGGCGGTCAAGGCACGATGGAAGTTGCTGAACGGGATGAGGAAACTGGCGAAGCGACACGGTTTAACTTTGACTTTACCAGTCGAGAACTCAAAAACGTGTTTGAATGGTTGTCTGGTGAAACCAATCTCACCATTATCGCAAGTGAAAACGATATTCAAGGGAAGTCGTTTGCCCTTATAAATTTGAATTACGTGACACTTGATGAAGTCATTGAGAAAGTCAAGACTGTCCTTGCGCAGCATAATCTAACCTTTGTTAAGGTTGATAGCACCCTCCTTGTCACTACCTTTGAAAAAGCGACTACAATGAATGTGCCTGTCAAGATAATTGAGGCTAATCCCGAATTGGTTGACATGACTGATGAGATTCAGACTTATATCATCCAGTTGGCAAATGCGTCTGCATCGGAGCAAGCGAATGTTTTGAAACCTTTGTTGAATAAACAGGCAAACATCTTTGCTGATGCCATGACAAACGCACTCGTTGTTACTGATGTTGCTTCAACCATCCGGAGAGTTGTTACCATTTTGCAATTTGCTGATGAAGGTGAGAGATTCCCGATGAAGATCGCTTTAGTCCCACTTACTTATGCAGATGCTACAGGTATTGAACAAACGCTCAATAAGGTTTTTGAGGATAACAAAGAAGATAATAAGTCTGCTCGTGGCACAAATGGTATGGATCCTGAGCAAATCAAGCAAGCTATTGAACAAGGTTTAGGTGTTGCCTTGATTGATGGAATGGTTAAGGTCTATGCGGATAGTAACTCAAATACGCTTATCCTCAAAGCTACCGAAGAAAACTTAACCATACTAAAAGAAATCATCAGCCTTCTTGATACAGCGCCTGATCTTTCAACGGATATCCGAACATATCGTCTCGAATATGCTTCAGCAGAAGATGTTGCTACAACACTTGAAGAGCTCATCACTGGTGAAAGTAGCCGAGGGGGTGGTAGAAGAAGTTTCGACAGAGAGGATATACTGGAAATGATGACGTATCGACGGAGACAAGGTGACACCAGCGATCTTTTTCAAGGTTTTGTCGGCTTGGTAAATATCTCACGGGATGATAGGTTGAACATCGTTATTGTTTCCTCTGACCCGCGCAATTTCACTATCATTGAGAAGATTATTGAAGTGCTCGATCAAAAGCAGACAGAAAATGAATTCAAGATGTATTTACTTGAGTTCGCTGATGCTGCAACATTGAAGGAAAATCTTACCCAACTGTTTGAAGGCGAAGATACGGGTAGTGATAGAAGCCGATATTATTGGTGGGATCGGGATAGTAGGTCCTCAAATCAAGATACTGGTTTTGGAGTACAAGGAACTGTCCACATCGTTGAAGATATTAGGCTCAATGCTTTGCTTATTTCTACTTCTGTTCAGAATTTTCCGATGATTGACGATTTAATTAATAAACTTGATGTCAACCTACCCGACCAAGAATGGGGTTCAAGAATCTTTTATCTGAAGCACGCTGATGCGGAAAATGTGGCAAATCTGATTAACACACATTATCAAGGGAACCAAGACGATGTCGGTAATTATGATAGTTACTATTATTACCGTTATTATCTGCCTCAGCGGCAAACAACTACGCAAGCGCAAGGTTCTTTGGCAGGTAATGTTGCTGCCCAACCTTTGGCAAGTCACAATGCCCTCATTGTATCTACAGGCACAAAACGTAACTTTGAACTTGTTGAAGACTTTATTAAGCAGCTTGATATACCTACACCTGATGCAATGGCAGAAATCACTGAAATTATTCGCCTTGAATATGCAACAGCGGATGCCATTGCTCAGGTACTCTCACAAGTCTGGCAAGACCCGCAAGCCGAAGATGACGAGTTTGGTTTTAGAAGATTCTTCAGTTCAAGATTTGATGAAGATGAACCGACAGACATTAATTCACTATTTGGCAAGGTTACTGTCTATGCCGATCCAGATACGAATTCACTTATTATAACGACTCGACGCCGTTATCTTGAGCAGGTTAGAGCACTTATCAAAAGACTTGACTTCGTTCGAGGACAGGTGCGGATTGATATCAAGATCCTTGAAGTTACCCTTGATGAAACCACAAAACTCGGCATAGAATTGGCCGCTAATGAAAAGAAACTTGGCGGGTTTGAACTTGCTCCAGGGAATCCACTTATCGGTGATACAAATGCAGAACTCGGACTTGCTCAGGAAATCTCCGGATTTAACTACAGTTTGGTAACAAAAGAGTATATGGCACTCCTATACACACTTATTCGGGAAAATAAAGTCAAGACGCTTTCTACACCAACAATTACGACGCGGGACAGCCGGCCTGCTACATGGAGTAGTGGACGGCGCATTCCATATCTCCAGAGTGTTGATACCAATAGCATTCTTGGAGATACTGCTACTCAACCGCTTTTCAATTACGATTTTATTGATCCCCCTGTCGGCATTAACATTTCACTCACGCCTTATATCGCAAGATCGCAAGCGGAGGAAAATGGAAAACGGACAATCGGTTTAGATATTACAAATATCAGTGCCAGTAACTTTATTGAATTCACCGACTTTAATGCACCGATAACAGACGATAACTCCCTCAGTGCCTATGTTGACGTTGAGGATGGGCAGCGGCTTATCGTCGGTGGCATTATTCGCAAGAAACAGAAACAGGTAGAAAACAAAGTGCCTATACTTGGTGATATTCCTTTACTTGGTAGACTCTTCAAAAGCACCGAAACCGAAGTTCAAGACACTGAGATTGTTTTCATTATTACACCTCATATCTTTGACATAAAGCAGCCAGATGATATTAAGAAACAGAAAGAAATCGCTGACGATTGGCAAAAAAATGGGCAGTCAAATTTAGAGGAATCAATCAAGTAGTTGCAGAATTCCATTACATCTTACCTTAAAAAGAATTCAAATGATTACGAGGATTTGTCTATGATATTGAAATGTAGTAATTTGTTGAATACATTATCGCGGCAATACAACAAATTATGTCTAATTTCTTTAATATGTTTCGGATTCTTTTTCCTTATGCAAGGAGATCTGTTGGCACAGCAGCGGGGCGGTCAAGGCACGATGGAAGTTGCTGAACGGGATGAGGAAACTGGCGAAGCGACACGGTTTAACTTTGACTTTACCAGTCGAGAACTCAAAAACGTGTTTGAATGGTTGTCTGGTGAAACCAATCTCACCATTATCGCAAGTGAAAACGATATTCAAGGGAAGTCGTTTGCCCTTATAAATTTGAATTACGTGACACTTGATGAAGTCATTGAGAAAGTCAAGACTGTCCTTGCGCAGCATAATCTAACCTTTGTTAAGGTTGATAGCACCCTCCTTGTCACTACCTTTGAAAAAGCGACTACAATGAATGTGCCTGTCAAGATAATTGAGGCTAATCCCGAATTGGTTGACATGACTGATGAGATTCAGACTTATATCATCCAGTTGGCAAATGCGTCTGCATCGGAACAAGCAGGTGTATTGAAACCTTTATTGAATAGGCAAGCAAACATCTTTGCTGATGCAATGACAAACGCACTCGTTGTTACCGATGTTGCTTCAACCATCCGGAGAGTTGTTACCATTTTGCAATTTGCTGATGAAGGTGACAGATTCCCATTAAAGATCGCTTTAGTCCCGCTTACTTATGCGGATGCCACAACTTTAGAGCAAACACTCACAAGAGTCTTTGAGGACAACAAAGAAGGTGATAAGTCTGCGCGTGGCACAAATGGTATGGATCCTGAGCAAATCAAGCAAGCTATTGAACAAGGTTTAGGTGTTGCCTTGATTGATGGAATGGTTAAGGTCTATGCGGATAGTAACTCAAATACGCTTATCCTCAAAGCTACCGAAGAAAACTTAACCATACTGAAAGAAATTATCAGTCTTCTTGATATAGCACCAAATTTGACGACTGATATTCGCACCTATCGTCTGCAATATGCCTCAGCAGAAGATGTTGCCACAACGCTTGATGAGATTATTACTGGTGAAAGTATCCAGGGGGGTGGTAGAAGAAGTTTGGATAGGTGGTCTGCTGAGAAGATGCGGGCATTCAGACGTGAACGTGGTGAGTCGGGTGATCTATATCAAGGTGTTGTAGGTACAGTAAATATTTCTCGAAATGACAGGTTGAACATCGTTATTGTTTCCTCTGACCCGCGGAATTTCACTATCATTGAAAAGATTATTGAAGCACTTGATCAAAAGCAGACAGAAAATGAATTCAAGATGTATCTACTTGAGTTTGCAAATGCCGCAACGCTCAAAGAGAATCTAACCCAACTGTTTGAAGGCGAGGATACGGGTGGTGATAGCTACCGGTATTGGTGGGACGATAGAAGGGACTCAAATCAAGATACCGGTTTTGGAGTACAAGGAACTGTCCACATCGTTGAAGATATTAGACTCAATGCTCTGCTCATTTCTACTTCCGCTCAGAATTTTCCGATGATTGATGATCTGATTAAAAAACTTGATGTCAACCTTCCCGACCAAGAATGGAGTTCAAGAATCTTTTATCTGAAGTATGCTGATGCTCAAAATTTGGCAAATCTGATTAACACACATTACCAAGGCAGTGGCGACGATGGTTTTAGAGGTGGTAGCAGCTACTCTTATTACCGTTATTATCTGCCTCAGCGGCAAACAACACCGCAATCACAAGGTTCTTTGTCAGGTAATGTTGCTGCCCAACCTTTGGCAAGTCACAATGCCCTCATCGTATCTACAGGCACAAAACGTAACTTCAACATGATCCAAGACTTTATTAGACAACTTGATATACCTACCCCCGAAGCACAAACAGAAGTCACCGAAGTTATCCGCCTTGAATATGCAACAGCGGATTCTCTTGCTCAAGTGCTCGGGCAAGTCTGGCAAGACCCACAAGCCGAAGATGACGGGTTTGGTTTTTTCTTTTATTGGGACGATGACAGACGCAATCAGGATGAATCTACTGACATTAATTCACTATTTGGCAAGGTTACTGTCTATGCCGATCCAGATACGAACTCGCTTGTTGTCACAACTCGACGCCGCTATCTTGAGCAGGTTAGAGCACTTATCAAAAGACTTGACTTCGTTCGGGGACAAGTGCGGATTGATATCAAGATCCTTGAAGTTACCCTTGATGAAAAAACAAAACTTGGTATTGAGTTAGCTGCAAATGAAAAGAGACTTGGTGGTCTTGAACTCAGTCCAAGTAACCCACTTATCGGTGATACAAATGCAGAACTCGGACTTGCTCAGGAAATCTCCGGATTTAACTACAGTTTGGTAACAAAAGAGTATATGGCACTCCTATACACACTTATTCGGGAAAATAAAGTCAAGACGCTTTCTACACCAACGATCACGACACGGGACAGTCGAGCTGCTACATGGAGCAGTGGACGGCGCATTCCATATCTCCAGAGTGTTGATACCAATAGCATTCTTGGAGATACTGCTACACAACCGCTTTTCAATTACGATTTTATTGATCCCCCTGTCGGCATTAACATTTCACTCACGCCTTATATCGCAAGATCACAGTCAGATGGTGATGGCAAGCGAACAATCGGTTTAGATATTACAAATATCAGTGCCAGTAACTTTATTGAATTCACCGAATTTAATGCGCCGATAACAGACGATAACTCCCTCAGTGTCTATGTTGACGTTGAGGATGGACAGCGGCTTATCGTCGGTGGCATTATTCGCAAGAAACAGAAACAGGTAGAAAACAAAGTGCCTATACTTGGTGATATTCCTTTACTCGGAAGACTCTTCAAAAGCACCGAAACCGAAGTCCAAGATACGGAGATCGTTTTCATCATTACCCCTCACATCATAGATATTAAGAATCCGGAGGACATAAGAAAACTGAGGCAGAAAGAGGATGATTGGCGGAAAAATGGAATGAAAGATATAGAGAAGTCTGACAAATAGTCTTTGTTCGAAAACTTGCCAATAGTTCCAATTACCTACAGCGGAAACATGTGCTGTCCCCGCTTTTTCTTTTTACCGTATATTCCGATACAATTTCGCAAGTCGTTCCAGTGAAAAACCTAAAAAGAAGAGTAAGGTAATAAACCAATTTATTGCGGTTGTTCGGATAATTCCGTTCGCTTCCCACCGTCGTGCTGATATATGAATGCAGGGCGAAACCATTTTTGTTTTTCCTAACTTGCGCAATGCTTTTGAAAATCCCATCTCCTCCATTATTGGAACTTCTGGAAAACCACCGATACGTTCAAAGTCGCACCTTTTCACAAAAATTCCACTATCCCCATAAAAGACCTTTAGATATTTACCGCGCATGTCTGCGGTAGTCTCAATAATGCGATATAGGATACTCCGACCATCAATTTTTTGAAGGAATCCACCACCGACATACCCCGACGATAGCGCTGCTTCGACCGCAGCAAATGCCCCCGCCTCAAGCCAAACGTCTGCATGTAAAAAAACGAGAATTTCACCTATTGCCGCCGCCGCACCAGCATTCAACTGTTTAGCACGTCCCCGCTCAGATTTAATTACCTTCCCATATTTTTCTGCTATGCTGATAGAACCGTCAATACTGCCACTATCTACAATAATGAGTTCATGGTTTTTCAATTCAGGTTGAAGTCCAGAAAGCGTTTTTTTCAAAATCTTTTCTTCATTCAGAATCGGTATAATAACTGAGATCATATCATTTTAAGCTACAACAAGACTACCTTCTACGCAGGGTTATTTAGTTTTAAGAATTATCGGTTAATAAACTTTACTTAGAGTTTATCTTGTAGGTCGGGTAGAGCGAAGCGAAACCCGACATGATCGCACTGCCACACTGAGATTGTCGGGTTTCGCTTCGCTCTACCCATAGGTGTCAATTTAAGACATTTTGCCTCCTGGTAGGCGCGCTTTCGCCGCGCACTCAGCGTGTCTGAAGCAGGATTTCGGATTTATAGGATCGCTAAACTCTCTTTGTACCGCAAACTTTAGTTTGCGTCTTTGATGCACAAACTAAAAGTTTGTGATACACAAGAATAGGTCAAATCTTATTAAAGCACACACTAAATTGACACCCGCTGAATCATGTAGAATGCCAAAAAGCGCATTCTACTAAAGGCATTCATAGCGTTGATTTATGGGTTTCGCTTCGCTCTACCCGACCTACAATGCAACTATAAAATATTAATGTTTACGACTTGTGCCAGTTAGTTCTTTTTATGTAATATTGTATTTCACTATTTAATATTTTCTATAACTCAACCCATTCTTATGCTATCCTTTAGTAAATCAATATAAAAGGAACATAAGAATGGACTTACAGTATACCTTAGCAGAATATGGTGCGCAACTGAAAAATAAGACACGCACCCTTGAAAATGTTGCTTCTGTTTGCCAGAAAATCATGGCAACACTTTATGACCATTATTTCCCGGCTGCAGAGACACTGCGTCCGGGGCCCGTTAGTCCTTGTCCAGATAGTGACATTCTTACGATTGCGTGGCTGTTGGAACTCATAGGTAAAGACAGCGAACTGTCAGGATACAAACTGATTAGGGCACAACTCGGACATCTGTTCCGATTTTTACCGGAAAGGTCTCGCTTCAATAGACGCCGGCGCAACTTATGCAGCGCGAGCGAAAAACTGCGGTGTATCTTGATAAAGTTTTTACCGGATGACGAGGTTTTCATTGTAGATAGTTTTCCTATACCGCTCTGCGATTTCAAGCGTGCGTATGCTTCTACATCACCTCTAAAATACGCTGATGGCACTGGCACTTTGGCAACTTATGGAAAGTGTGCTACAAAGGGACTTGACACTTTCTTAGGATTTCGGGGAAGTGTGATAACTACTGCTTATGGGCTCCCTGTTGATTTTGCCATTGCCACTGCGGATACGGATGATAGAGAAGTGCTACCCTTGTTGTGTGAGCGTGGCACTTATCCGATTATCCTTGGAGACAAAGGGTATATTTGTGAAGCACTTGAAACTGATTTACGCCAAACTTACAATGTGTGTCTATTACCGACGCGGCGTAAAAATCAAAAAACACAATATCCAGAACCATTTCAGAAGTTGCATAGTCAAAAAAGGCGGCGCATAGAAACGACTATCAGTCAACTGACAGACCAGTTCAATGTTTCACGGATACGCGCCAAGGCACATTGGGGGTTTCGGACACGCTTGAGCAACAAGTTTGCTGGTTTTACACTCGGCGTTTTTTTGAACCAATGTTTAGGACGCTCGCTAACGGCACTCAAAGACGTTGTTTACGCATAATAAGACAAAATAGTATTAGATACTTTACAAAAAGTTAACTGGCACAAGTCGTATATATAACATAATTCAGTTAATAAAGTCAATCAAATCTGTAAACAACAATTTAGTTTCTGTTTTCTTAACAAGGTTTTTATGGTATAATTGAGAAACATCACAATATGCATTGCATCTTCACTGACCTATTTATACACTCATTCGAAAATCGCAGTTGCAAAGATGGTAATTAGCAAACCGGAGTCATTTTACAAAGGAATCGTATGAAGCCACTTAAATTCCTTAAGAATCAAATTGAAAAAAAGTTTTACAACGCATACCAAAAACGGTTGGAAGCAGAAGCAGGCACTTGGAAAATACCGCGCCATATTGGTGTAATCCTTGATGGAAACCGCCGCTATGCCAAAGCCAGTGGGTTGGACAATGTGATTAAAGGACATTATGAAGGTGCAGATAAACTTGAAGAGGTTCTCCATTGGTGTGATGAACTTGGTGTTGAAATCTTTTCAATATGGATTTTCTCACTGGATAACTTCAAACGTGCAGATGATGAAGTTGAAGGAATTTTGGAATTAATTGAAAGAAAAATGCGTGAATTGGTAACTATTAAGGGATTGCATGCTAATCAGATTAAAGTGCGTGCAATGGGACAAATTGAACAATTGCCGCCAAGTCTTCAAGAAGCAATTCGTCAAGCAGAAGAAGCAACGAAAAATTATGACAAGTTTATTCTGAACGTTGCTGTCGCCTATGGTGGGCGCGAGGAAATAATTGAAGCATTCCGAGGACATCTAAAAGCAGAAATTCAGGATGGTAAAGATACTGATCAAATCGTTGAAGAATTGAGCGTTGATAAAATCGCACCATATTTATATACCTCAAATCTGCCCGACCCAGAACTAATTATTCGTACCAGTGGAGAAGTCCGGTTATCAGGTTTTTTATTGTGGCAGAGCGTCTACTCAGAATTCTATTTTTGTGACACTTATTGGCCCTCGTTTCGAAAAATCGACTTTCTCCGTGCTTTGCGTGACTATAGCCATCGTAAACGAAGATTCGGAAAATAAAATGAGGAAAATAATTGTATGATGAGAAACATTAAAATGTATAAAGCAAAACTGATGTTCAGTTTTATGCTCTCGTTGGGACTTCTATGTTTTGGGATAAATGTCGTAGTTGCACAGTCCCCTAACATCATTGCCCAAAAAACCAAAGCATCCACAGTACTATTGGAAATGAAGGGATCTGGAGGGAGGTCTTCACAAGGCAGCGGCTTTTTTGTTGGCGACGGACTTGTGGCAACTAACTATCATGTTATCAACGGTGCCAAAACAGGCACCGCGAAATTAGTCGTTGAGCAAAGACGTTTTGATATTGAAGGCGCTGTTGCCACTGATAAAAACCATGATCTTGCAATAGTGAAAGTCCGCGGACTTAATGCGCCTCCACTTCTTCTCGGAAACAGTGATAACGTTGCAGAAGGCGAAATTGTTTATGCGGCAGGCAATCCACGCGGTTTTGAAGGAACATTCTCATCAGGTAATATCAGTAGCATTCGATCTCAAGGTACTCCCCGAATCCGTGACAAAGTGCTTCAGTTTACAGCCCCCATTTCGCGTGGTAGCAGTGGCGGCGCAGTGGTAAATCGATGGGGACAAGTGATAGGCATTGTTTCTGAAACCAGAGACGATGGACAAAATCTTAACTTCGCTATTCCTGTAAACACATTGAAGTCCTTACTTAGGCAGGTGGGGCCCGTGACACCCTTTCCTGATGATGTGTTATCACCTGGAATGAGAAACCAGACGGCATTTCCTCTAATTTTGATCACTATGAGTGTTTCCGTTTTTCTTATAATCTGGTTTTTGCCAATGGTGAAAATTGAACAATGGCAAATAGCAGTAGGGGTTGCACTCGGATTTGGTGCTATTAAAACCATGCTCACAGCAATTGTTAGATCCGATTCGTTTCCTGCTGGTCTAAAGTCTTTTCTGGCATCTGCCCCGCCTACAGACATTGGCCACGCCTTAGGGCGTCAGGAGTGCGTTGTAGGTCTGATATTTTATGTAATTAAATTACCGATTTACCTTGTTTTTATAGCTTTTCTTTTTGGCATTACTAACGTAGTGGTGCGTAAGTTTGAACTGAATGGCTTTTTTACCACTTTTTTTGTTGCCCTACTGGTTGTTATGGGTGAAATTTTACTACGTCTGCTCTTGCCAGGAGTTTAGTTCGTACGGAGAAGCAAACTCATGCGATTTGGAATATGTACTGGTTTAGAAAATGTTAATCGTCTTGCGGAAGTTGGATACGACTATATTGAATTAGGTGTACAAAATGCACTTATGCCAGAAGCAGATGAAGCCAAATTCCAGAAAATTCGAGAACAGGTAGCAGCAGCACCGCTAAAACCTGAAGCTTATGCAGGATTTATTCCTCGAAACTTGCGCGTTGTCGGTGACGCGGTGGATTTTCCGCGCCTGTCTCGCTATGTGGAAACTGCATGCCGCAGAGCCAGCGAGATTGGCGGAGAGATAATTGTTTACGGCAGCAGCGGCTCGCGGAATATTGAGGAAGGTTATTCAGAAGAACGGGCATTGACACAGATTGCAGAATTTCTTGATATGGCTGCTGACCATGCAGAAGCACACGACATCACAATTGTTATTGAACCGATCTGCATGAAAGAAGGAAACATATTACGCACCGTTGCAGATGGGTTGGCGATGGCAAAACGTGTCAACCGAAAAGGAATTAAAACATTGGCTGACCTATACCACGTCTGGCAGGAAAACGAACCCATGCAAAACATTGTTGATGCTGCGGAATGGTTAGCACATGTTCATATCGCTGAACCCGTCAAACGATCATACCCTGGAAATGATGACTTTGATTTTTCAGATTTCTTTACCGCTCTACAAAAAGCAGGATACGATGGACGCATCTCGTGCGAGTGCAAATTTGAAAACTTTGATGCAGATATCGAAACTGCTTTAATAACAATGAAGGCTTATATTTGAAGTCAATGGTATGGATTGAACACTTTACTTTATCCGCAATTGGGTCAATCTACTAACTAAAATCAAATTGCCAGATACAAATTAGGAGGTGGCGTTTATTCTTACTCGTGAACAAGGCAGAGTCATCCGGGCACGAACAGGATTTTACGATGTTCAGCACGGTGAACTTGTTCTGCGGTGCACATTACGCGGCACCTTAAAAAGAAAACGACGTTCCGAAACAGGACGTAGGCTTTATGCTGACCCAGTTGCTGTTGGGGACCAAGTTATCTTTACGCAACTTGATTTAGAAGAAGGTGTCGTTGAGGAAATTCTTCCACGCCAAACCAAATTCTCACGGCAATATGCGGGAAAGCAGGAAGAGATTGAGCAGATTATCGTTGCTAACGCTGATCAGGTAGTAGCCGTTGTTTCAACGCGAATGCCCCCTCTTAACTTTAGGACACTGGATCGATTCCTAATTTTAGCCGAGGCAGGAGACATGGCAGCGGTTATCTGCTTGAATAAAATGGACTTGGTCGATTCAACCCAACATGACCAACTCATCTCTATCTTCAAAATCTATGAAAAACTCGGCTACCAAGTATTGTACACGAGCACAAATACGCCCACAAGCCTTGAATCTCTGCGGAATGTGCTAAGAGATAAATTCAGTGTAATTGTAGGAGCATCCGGTGTAGGAAAATCAAGTCTCTTAAATGCCATACAACCGAATCTTAAATTACGAACTGCGGAAGTAGGTTCAAAAACCCGGAAAGGTAGACACACAACAACGCTCGTAGAATTGTTTTCTCTCAAAATCGGAGGCGAAGTTGCAGACACACCAGGAATCCGTGAAGTCGGTTTGTGGGGTGTTGATACAGAAAACCTTGAACTTTATTTTCCTGAGATGGAACCTTATCTGGGCACATGCAGATATAATGACTGTGCACATGTTAAAGAATCTGAGTGTGCCATTCAAAGTGCTGTTGAATCTGGGGATATCCACGCAGAACGATATCGTAGCTATGTTGTTTTGAAAACGGGAGAAACTACAGAATTTTAAGGAAGTATAAATGAAAATAAATATCGTATTTTAAGTTTTATTGTTGTATGGTTGATTACTTTTTATATTGCTGGTTGTGGTTCGAACGACGGTGAGGATGAACCAACTAACAGTCCTCCTATCGTAAACGCTTTTATTATTCCAACTCAATTCAGCCCTGGAGAGATAATTGAATTTAGGGTGCTTGCTTATGACAATGATGGCGATTCCTTGACTTATACATGGGCAGTAGACTCCGGAAAACTTAGTACAACATCCGGAACAAAGGTAAAATGGACAGCGCCTGAGGATGTTGAATCCGTTAGAGTCACTGTCTATGTGAGTGATGGTGTGACCAAGTCTACAAAAAGAGTAAAAAAGATCGTCAACCAGAAATTTATTCCGCCAACCCCGTTAGATATTCCATTTGATCCTACTCCGGACCCTCCGCTCAATTCTATTGTTCCAGGAAAAGGTGCCGCTGGCATTAAGTTAGGAGATCCGTTCAAAAAAGTAGAAGCCGTATATGGTAAACCGGACAATCCACCTGATAAAGTCGGATATTTTACCTATCACGAACAGAACAAAGGATTATCAGGTTTTGTTGATGGTATAGATCTTGTTGAAAGTCTATTTTTAAGACATCCCAATAAAGCAAAAACAGCAGGAGGTAATGGTGTCAAAAGTGCTCTCAACCGTGTAGAAAAGGAATTGGGCAAAGCACAAGAGGTTGATAACAACGATTTTGGTGGTAAACAACATTGGTACTGGAAAAAGGGTATCTCATTTGATTTTGATGTTGACAACAAAGTGATCAGGATTCACATTTTTAAACCGATAGGTGCCGCGCTAAGGATAGCAGGTGCTCCGTTACAGCAGCAACAAGAAATGAGACAAGCAGCTCTTGAGGCGTTACACTACAAAGAAACTTTATCAACGCAGTCTGAGGATTAAATAAACTTGTCTTTGTGGGGACTTGCTTCCCATTGTGCATACCACACATTCCACGACGTTGGACATTGTCCGCTCTTACTATCGCGAGCGGGACATGCAATTACTTCGTGCCAGAGCCCATTCAGCGATGTACCGGTCCGACTGTATCGGAAATCAACAGACCAACGAATGGTATTGCTACGGTTTAGCAAAGAACGGTGAAATACCAGATTGTTAAAAATCAGTAGGTCGCCTTTTTTCATCTCTAATGTATCAATGTTGGTATGAGATGATGTCGGAGGTAGCACTGGAACAGCGAACGTTTCGCCTTCAACACGGTGGTAGGATTGTAAACCAGATGTATGGCTACCGGGCAAAAACTGCAGTGCCCCGTTTTCTACTTCTACATCTACTAACGGAAGCCATACTGTTAGGTGCGTATCGTTTTCAGTATGTGGCATGTAGGCACTGTCTTGGTGCCAAGGAAGTGTGGTGAGTTTTTCATTTGGCAATTTTGGTCGCACCCAGAAATCACCGTTGAATTGAATCTCACTTCCGATCAGTGCTTCTACCACATCTAAAACTTTTGGATGTGTGATTAAGTTGAAGAGTGCTTCACTAAAAACGAGTGTATGCCAGCCAAACACCTCGTTTTCTCTACCACACTCCTGAAGAATGGCATACCAGCGGCGTTCAAAAGGCATGTCTCCATAGGTATCGGAGATTGTCCCTTCGTTGCAAAATTCCTGTGCGCGTCTGTCAACAACTTCAGAAATAACAGCGATTAACGGTGCCAAATCGTCTGAGTGTAGTGCCGCTTTCACGACGACGTAGCCATCTTCAGCGAATTTTTCAGAATTGGTTTCCATCTTTTTAGTGGCGATCTTTTATCTTACCCCAAGTGGTTGTGAGTTTCCCTTTTGGTTGTACAGGTGATGGGTTCATGGATTCCTCAACAGTAATTGCCTCGTCCCAAAATGTAACTTCGTCAACAACACCAGCGAAGAAGTTTTGTCCGTTTCTGCTGCCGATGGTAAAAGGCAACCCTTCGGTTATGTGGACGGCATCATTACCAGCCATTTCGCCTTCTAACTTGCCATCAACGTACGCCTTTACTGACTTACCATCATAAGAGCCGAAGATATGATACCACTGGCCAATTTTAAGCGCGACATTGCCTACACAGCAGACAAGGTTATTTGCAGGTCCTGTAGAAACCTCAAACGAAAGCGTGCCATCCGGCTCGATGAAGAAACCGTAACTCCAGTTTAGATGTATACCTTTCTCTAAAACTGCTACCCACGCGCCGTGTCTTTTCGATTGGATCCACGCGGCCATAGACAACGCATCTAATTCTGAAATCGCTTTGTGATGAGGGATTGCAACGTAGTCGTTCGTGCCGTTGAACTCTAATGCTTCACCAATTTTGCCTTCTACCACCTGAGGTTTGCCGTGTATTACGCCATCGTGACCATTTCCGGTCAGGTCAGTCACTCCGTCGTCTTTATCAAATGACCAATAACCAACTAATTCACCATTCGCTGTGAAACTAACCATACTAAAAAGAATAAAGATTGAAACGATACAAATAATCTTTGAAATGGACAACTATTTTACCTCCATTTGTCTTACAGTACAACAAATAATAAGATACACATCACGGTCGGTTCGGTTTCCCAACCGAACCGGTCCTTATTGAGTCTCATAGATGCGGTGAATCAACGCCAAATGCGCTTTTGGCATTTGGCGGGAAACCGCATCTACCAAGGAGCGCATACATATTTTAGGTTTCACTAAAAAATGTGACCGTAGTCAAATTTAGTGAAAGTATGACCAGACGAAATCTACAACCGTTCTCTAAGCAAATCCATCAAACCATCTGGTGGATCAAATGGAAGTTCAATTACCTCGTTTGTAATACCGCTATAGTATATACCTAAAAGTAGGTTGAATTCTGCGAGCGACTGCTTCAGATGTGTTGGATGTACTTTGGTTTCATCATCAAGCCAATCAAAAACAGCGTTGGTGAGATTACCTTGTGCGACAACATCTTGTTCTCCGTAGCTAAGTGGACCACCTTCATAACCGCCTTCACGCGTTGAGCGTTCCCAACTGCTAAACCGCCAATGTACAAATCCGTCCGTGCCAATAACAAAAACGCGTTTATGAAAGAAAACCGTCTGATCGTCGGACGCAGAAGGTGCAATGGCTGTGCCGAATGCGACAGAGACATGAAGTCCGTTCTCGTATTGGACTCGTGCTGCAGCATATTGCGGAGATGGCTGTGCAGAATCTAAATGCGCCCCACCAGAAATTTGTCCTAATACCCGTACTGGGCGCGAGTTATCAATGTAAGATGAGACTAACTGAAGCACGTGCGGCCCTTGGTCAACGGGAGTGCTGCGAGCACTGGCATCAATAAACTTGATTTCCCCAATTTTTCCATCTGCCACATCCTGCTTCAGTTCAAGGTTTTGCGGGTGAAAGTTTAGCTGCGTGTTAACAACAAATTTTGTTTTTGTCTCATCTGCCAATCCAGCAATCTGCTTCCAATCTTCGCTTTCAATAGCAATCGGTTTCTCAACAATCGCCGCTGGCACGCCATGGTCAGATGCTTGCTTCATTAGCGGATACCGAATTCGTTCATTTGAGCCACGAAGCACAGGTGCTGTGACTATATGCAGCACATCAGGTTTCTCCTTTTCAAGCATCTCATCTAAATCTATGTAGCGGGCAGAGATACCGAAATCGTTGCCGAAGTTGTTGAGTAATTCTTCGTTCATATCGCAGATTGCTGCAAGTTTTCCGCCTTTCACAAAGCGATACGCGTCTGCATGTGCACGCGCACGACCACCGCACCCTAACATCGCTGTTTTATACATAAAATGTCTCCTTACATAGTGGAATCTAAAATATGTTGACACTCCCTGGTTAGTACGGTTTCTAACCACACCAGTTTCCAAAATTGCTAACGCTGAATTCACATTAAGTTTATGTTTTATAAATTTTCTCGTAAGACATTGATCAATCCGTCGGGAGGCTCAAACGGGAGTTCAACAATCTCGTTTGTTATTCCGCTGTAGTACATCCCTAAAATAATATTAAACTCAACCAGTGATTGCTTAAGATGCGTCGGATGCACATTGTTCTCATCGTCCAACCAATCAAAAATGGCATCGGTAAAGTTTGCCTGCGCAACGACATCTTGCTCTCCGTAGCTAAGTGGACCGCTATCATAGCCATCCGCCAGCGTTGCACGTTCCCAACTACTGAAACGCCAATGAACGAAGCCCTTCGTTCCGGCAACAAAAACACGTTTGTGACCATAGATACCCGGGTCATCGGATGCCATTTGTGCCATTTCTGTTCCAAATGCAAGAGAGACGTGGACACCATTCTCATACAAAACATGCCCGACTGCATGCAGCGGAGAGGGATGTGAAGCAGAATGTAAATTCTCTCTTCCAGAAATTTGTCCAAGAACTCGTACTGGACGTGAGTTGTCAATGTAGGAGGACACCAATTGTAATACGTGTGCTCCTTGCTCAGCAGGCATGCTACGCGCACTCGCATCAACAAACCTAATTTCACCGATCCTTCCATCCACGACATCTTTTTTTAATTCAAGATTTTTCGGATGGAAATTGAGCTGTGTATTGACGACAAATTTTGTTTTCGTCTCTTCCGCTAACCCTGCAATCTGTTTCCAATCCTCGCCTTCAATAGCGACCGGTTTTTCAACAACCGCCGCTGACACGCCGTGATCCGACACCTGTTTCATCAACGGATAGCGGATACGTTCGTTACTACTCGGAAGCACAGGGCTTGTGACGATATGCAGCACATCTGGATCCTCTTTTTTAAGCATCTCATCCAAGTCAGTGTAACGGGAAGAGATATCAAAGTCATCCCCAAAGTTGTTAAGTCGATCTACGTTCATATCGCAGATTGCTTCGAGTTTACCACGTTTGACGAAGCGATAAGCATCTGCGTGTCCACGGGCGCGACCACCGCACCCCAACATCGCAGTTTTATACATGATGTCTCCATTATAGCCCAGGCTTATGCAGTTTGGCCCTACACGGTAAGAGCGATTTCTAACCGTTCTGTTACAAATAAAGTCTTATAGTTTTTCTCGTAAAATATCAATCAAGCCATCGGGAGGCTCAAATGGAAGGTCTATAATCTGATTCGTTACGCCACTGTAGTAAATGCCGAGGAGAAGGTTGAATTCCGCAAGAGATTGTTTGAGATGCGTCGGATGCACATTGTTCTCATCGTCAAGCCAATCGAAAACAGCATTAGTAAGATTGCCTTGCGCGACGACATCCTGCTCTCCATAGTCAAGCGGTCCGTTTTCATAACCCCCTTCCTGTGTTGCTCGTTCCCAGCTACTAAAACGCCAATGCACGAAACCTTTTGTTCCCACGACAAAAACACGTTTGTGGGTGTGATTACCTGAATCTATAGGCACTCGCGTCCCTACGCTTGCTCCGAATGCAAGAGAGACGTGAAGACCATTCTCATATATTACCTGAGCAGCAGCATGCATAGGGGAAGGCTGGGTGGAGTCTAAATCCTGAGCACCAGAAACTTGTCCAAGTACTCGCACTGGACGCGAGTTGTCTATGTAAGAAGAGACGAGTTGCAACACGTGGGGTGCTTGATCAACTGGTGTGCTGCGAGCACTCGCATCAATAAACTTGATTTCACCAATTCTACCTTCTGCGACATCTCGTTTTAGTTCTAAGTTTTTGGGATGAAAATTAAGTTGTGTGTTAACAACGAACTTTGTTTTTGTCTCTTCAGCTAATCCAGCAAGTTGTTTCCAGTCTTCACTTTCCACGGCAATAGGCTTTTCTACGATTGCAGCTGGCACACCGTGGTCTGATGCTTGCTTCATCAACGGATATCGAATCCGTTCACTTGTGCCGCGTAAAACAGGTGCTGTGACAATATGAAGCACATCGGGTTTTTCTTTCTCAAGCATCTCATCTAAATCTATGTAGCGGGCAGAGATACCGAAATCGTTGCCGAAGTTGTTGAGTAATTCTTCGTTCATATCGCAGATTGCTGCAAGTTTTCCGCCTTTCACAAAGCGATACGCGTCTGCATGTGCACGCGCACGACCACCGCACCCTAACATCGCTGTTTTATACATAAAATGTCTCCTATAATATTCAAGATATTTTGCAGTAAAGCTAAGAATAGCAGTTCAGTTATTCACTGTTTTCGTTTAACGCTTGTGTGAAATCTTCTGCAGTATCCGCCTGCATTGCGGTATTGAACAGTTGTTCAAGGTGATGTAGATCGTCAATTTCATCAAGTATTGGCTTGATAGTTTGTGTTGAGTCTAACTGTAGTCGCTGTGTAAGAACCTGAAGGATAAGTTTTCGAGTTGTTTTTTAGCACCTTGTTGAATCCCTTGTTCGCGTGCTTGTGGTGCTACGTATTCGACAATTGAGGGTTGTTGCATGGTTTCCTCCGAAATAATTTCCAAAATTGTTTGCGAGTCGTAAATTAAATTTCCCAAAACAGCGAGACTTCCAAGATATTCAGGCTTGTTTACGACATCAATACTGTCTGCAGCTTGAACACATCGGCGAAGCCATTGTTCTGAATCTACATCTGCAGGACGTTTCATCAATGGGTAAAAGGTATCAAACCCCCAGACTTCAAATCAAGAATCTCTTGCCCATTTATCTCAATCAATCGGAAAACCTGATATTCAATTGAAATATTATGATTTTCCAGATTTTGCTCAAATTTTCCCGGATCGTTTCTGCCAGCATCGGGACGTAGATAAACGACATTAGAATACACAGGTAGACGGTGAACTTCAATCGCTCTGATGATATAACCGGCCATCCGTAATGGCATCTCCGGATCGTAACTATCAGTAGTTTGAAACTCAAAATGCACCAGCACTTCCCTACCGTGGTAAAGTGCTTTGATAAGAATATCCGCCTGATGCATTTCAACAGTAGGTTGTTCGGGCGTAACGACCTCCAGCACGGTAGTATCCGTCAGTCCGAATTTGAAGCAGAGGTGGACAAAATCTTGAGGGTTTGTTTAGACCTGTTTCTTAGAGGCAGCATCAAAACTTGGCATCTCATTCCTTTCTCAGTTTGGATTAAATTCCTTTACAAATTATAGCACATGTTTGGAGCGTATGCCAATTTCGACTTAGTTTGCATAAGGAGGCAGACTATATCTGCCTCCACATCAATTTGTAGGTTTACAGATGATCCTTCAGGGAATTCATTAAACCATCAGGCGGGTCAAACGGGAGATCAATAATCTGATTTGTTATACCGCTATAGTAAATACCAAGAAGCAGATTGAACTCAGCGAGGGATTGCTTAAGATGCGTCGGATGTTCGTTTTTCTCATCATCAAGCCAATTGAAGGCTGCTTCAGTGAGGTTGCCCTGTGCTTGAATATCTTGCTCGCCATAGTTGAGTGGACCACCCTCGTAACCACCTTCATGTGTGGAACGTTCCCAACTACTGAAACGCCAATGCACAAAACCTTTTGTGCCGACAACAAAAACACGTTTATGTGTTACTGTGCCTCCGCCCTCTGATGCCAACGTTCCCATGCCTGTTCCAAAAGCGAGTGAAACGTGTAGGCCATTTTCATATATTGCCTGTCCAGCAGCATGCATCGGAGAGGGCTGCGCTGAATCCAATTGTTCTCTACCTGCAATTTGACCTAACACTTTGACCGGACGCGAGTTATCAATATATGACGATACTAACTGCAATACGTGGGGGGCTTGGTCAACCGGCGTACTGCGTGCACTTGCGTCAATAAACTTGATTTCACCGATTTTGCCTTCAGCTACATCCCGTTTTAATTCGAGGTTTTTGGGGTGAAAGTTAAGTTGTGTATTGACAATAAACTTCGTTTTCGTTTCTTCTGCTAACCCAGCGATCTGTTTCCAGTCTTCACTTTCAACAGCAATGGGTTTTTCCACAATCGCTGCTGGTACGCCGTGATCTGATGCTTGCTTCATCAACGGGTACCGGATACGTTGATTAGTACCGCGTAGTACCGGTGCAGTGACGATATGGAGAAGATCGGGTTTCTCCTTTTCAAGCATCTCATCTAAATCTGTGTAGCGGGAAGAAACATCAAAGTCATCACCAAACTTATTGAGGAGTTCCTCGTTCATATCACAGATCGCTCCGATTTTGCCGCCTTTAACAAAACGATACGCACTGGCATGCGCACGGGCGCGACCACCACATCCTAAAAATGCACTTTTATACATGGAAATTTCTCCTTAGTAAAAGTCAAAACGTGAATTTTTCTTTGGTAGACGAGGTTTCAAACCAAGTCTACTAAAGTGTTGAGATATAACAATTAGCGGTAGTTGCAAATAAGTTCGCTGCTACCGCTAACCTTACAGAAGGGAAATCTAAAGTCGATTTACAACTTCTCTCTCAGTGTATCCATTAACCCATCTGGCGGGTCAAACGGAAGGTCAATAATCTGATTCGTTGTGCCACTATGGTACATTCCTAAAAGGAGATTGAACTCAGCAAGGGATTGTTTGAGATGTGTCGGATGCTCATTTTCCTCGTTGTCAAGCCAATCAAAGACAGCCTCTGTTAGGTTTCCTTGTGCTTCAACATCTTGTTCACCGTAGTTGAGTGGACCACCTTCGTAGCCACCTTTTTGTGTAGCCCGTTCCCAACTACTAAAACGCCAATGAACGAATCCCTCTGTTCCAATGACAAAGACACGCTTGTGGCAATAAATACCTTGATTATCGGATGCCATCGTGCCCATGCCCTGCCCAAATGCAAGGGAGACATGTAACCCATTTTCATATATAACCTGTGCTGCGGCATGCATCGGTGAAGGTTGTGCTGAATCTAAATGATCTCTCCCTGAGATTTGCCCCAGTACACTCACAGGTCTGGAATTATCAATGTAGGATGATACCAACTGAAGTACGTGTGGCCCCTGATCAACAGGCGTACTCCGGGCACTCGCATCAATAAACTTAAGCTCACCTATTTTACCGTCTGCGACATCTCGTTTCAATTCAAGGTTTTTCGGATGGAAGTTAAGTTGTGTGTTGACGACAAACTTTGTTTTGGTTTCTTCTGCTAACCCGGCAATCTGCTTCCAGTCTTCACTTTCAACAGCAATAGGTTTCTCCACAATCGCTGCTGGCACGCCATGGTCAGATGCTTGCTTCATCAGTGAATACCTAATCCGTTCATTAGAACCGCGCAGCACTGGGGCAGTTACAATGTGAAGGAGGTCTGGTTTCTCTTTTTCAAGCATCTCATCTAAATCTGTATATCGGGATGAGATTTCAAATCTATCACCAAAATTGTTGAGTCGTTCTTCGTTCATGTCGCAGACTGCTGCGAGTTTACCACCTTTCACAAAGCGATAGGCACTTGCATGACCACCTGCGCGGCCGCCACACCCTAACATCGCACTTTTATACATAAAAAATCTCCAGAATAAAATTATTAGTTGTAAATAGTGTATTCTCGTATATGAGGAATATTTTTAATATAAATTAACCTAAGTTGTAACCTATAAAGTGAAACTACTGTCTATACAGAACTTTCAGATATACATTCCTTACAGTTTCTATACATATCGCTCCGCTGAAGCGAAAGATTGAAAACTGTATTTAGGACCGAACCAATATGTTTCAATAGGTAGCAACTTGAGTTATAGATTAACAGAAAGATGTGTTTTTGTCAAATATAAACCTTTTCGCCACTCTTCGCACTATCGTAGAGCGCATCAAGTATCTGCATAAAGGTATAAGCATTAGGCGCATCAACATCTGGTGCGACTTCTCCTGCTATTGCCATAGCGAAATGGTTGAGTTCATAATAGAAAACAGGCACATCTTCTGGTAGTTTTCCATGATCAATTTCAATTGGTTCATCAATCGGCTCTCGGACAAATTCCCCATCTTTGAATCTTGATATGCCACCGTTTGTGATTGCGCCAGTAGTGCCGTAAAGTTCCACGACACTACCTGAATCGGAATGACTCATCCGAGAGCAGTCAATCTGGATAGTTTTCCCACCTTCGCATCCGAGGAGACCTGTGAAATAGTCTTCTGCTGCACCTTCTGGTCCATCATACTGTGGGTAAAGCACATGCTTTGATGCAAAAGCCCATTCAGGTTTTGGACATCCCATCCACCACCACGTTAGGTTGAGTTCATGCGAATAGTGTTGCCCTAATGAACCGCCTTTCTGTCCATATACGTGTAGCCATCGGGTGTTCGTATCAAGGCTTGGTATGAAGTTGTATTTTCCAAAAACGCGGGCATGAAATGGGTCTCCGATTTCACCGTTCTGAATTACGCTCCGAATTTGGCGGTTGTGCGGAAAATGACGCATAAAATAGCAAAATTGAAGTGTTTTGCCGGACTGTTGCGCCGCTGTTTCCATCTCTAAAATTTCGGGAGCGCGGATAGCGTGCGGTTTTTGTACTAAGACATGCTTACCAGCATTGAGCGTATCCAAGACCTGTTGGAGTCTGCCATCTGGGGAAGTAGCGAGATAAACGGCATCAACAGCGGAGTCGTCAAGGAGTTCTGTATAGTCAACGTAGCGGTGTGGTACTGCATAGTCATTTCCAGCTTGCTCACGGCGGGTTGGATCGCGCTCTGCAATTGCGATAACGTTGAGGCGAGAGGTAGCGTTGGCGGCGTTAATTGCTTGGCAGCCTGCCCATCCGCATCCTATGACTCCGAGTTGAATGATTTGGTTTGACATTTGGGATACCCTTATATATAGACGTGTTTAATAAAACAACACTCAGAATTCAACTTAGATTTTCGTAGTAAAGGTAATGTTAACTTTGAGTTCATTGCCTGCCCCATCAGAGACTGTTCCCATAATCTTGTATCTTGTATTGTTACGAAGTTCTTGACGCGCATCTCCTTTGAGAGTAGCTATGCTCCCGCCAAAAGCGTCTGTCCACCCTATATCATCATTGCCCTCCAATAGTATTAGATCACCGATAACACGTTCATTGAAGGTAATCCTGATGCCGTTCTCAAACAGAACCGCTGGATCAACGCCTTTCTCACCGTTTTTTGGACTGCTACTGACGATTTTCGGAGGAGTCTCATCTCCTGCAACAACGGTATAGAAAAGTGTATGTTCACCGTCTGCCCACCTAATTGTCAAGATTAGGTCACCGACTGGATACCCACCATCCGGAGGACTGATGGTACGAGAATTACCCGTGCCTGTTACTGTGCCTGAACTGGCTGCTATATTACCTGGGTTGTTGTTAAAATCCACAATAATACGACGATGTCTTGATATATCGCCTTCTGCAGGAGTAGCTTTAACTACTGATGCAAATATTAATCGTCCATCTCTATTCATGAAAAGGTGTGATGGGTTTCCAATCTCATAGTATTGAAACTCATAACCTTTTTTGATAGTGTATTTTCTAAGTGATTGAATAGGTAGATACTTTTGAAGTTGTTCTTGGTCAACCATTACCACATTATCGGGACTGGGGACGATAGGTAACGGATCAATTGTAATCCGTAAAAATTGTGACAGGCGGTGCGTTCCTTCCTCCCTTAAGATATCGTCATCTAATTCAGCCCTGTATGCTGCACGTATAAGAGTCCGAAATACCGCTGAGTAGTTCTGAGATTTACGGATAATAACCCAATCATATCCTTCATTCAACCTCACTGCTAAATCATCTTTCGGAGCAGGGATTGCGCGGAGTCTCCATCGAAGTATTCCCGCAATAAAATCTCCCAGATTTTCTGAATTCTGGTTTGCTAAAATATCTATCCCCAATTTCTCAATAATTACTGTTGGTATCTGTTTACCATCCTCAACAGCGAGACTGTCGTTATCATCAACATCATCACTTCCGCATCCCACGAAACAACCAAGAATTAAAATAAAAACCAAAAGTTTTGTTTTATTCTTCATTTATAGGTAATTCCTCTGCTAAAATCTTCTAATTCGCGCGATTGCGATCAACAGTTATCATTATAGAATAACATAACACATCTTAAAATTATTACATACGTCCCAATCTATAAAATAATCCGATAGATTAGGTATTTCAGTATTACGGTTCTACAACTTTGTAGTGTTCTACTTTTCCGTTTCGGATGGTCTGAATTGCGAGGCTTTTGACAGGGTGACGGTTTGCATCGTAATGCGAAATAGTTGTAGCCCCTTTGTAATCTTTGACTTCCGCAAAGGCATTACGAACAGCAGCATAATCAAGTGAACCTGACTTCTCTATTGCGCGTGCTAAAAGCCGCATTGCATCATAGCCAGATGCTGCAACGCCGTCAGGAGAACTTTCGTACAACGCCATGTATCCGTTCACAAATTCCTGTACATCTGCATCTTGAGTCGCGACAGAGAAATTAGTCGGATAATAACTACCATCCAACATAGTGCTATCGTCTAATATGCTGAGGAACCGTTCTCTGTCATCCCAAGCGCTACCACCGAGGAAGGTCGCTTTGATACCAGCTTGTCGTGCTTTCCCTATTAATAGAGGTGTTTCTGGCTGGTGCCCCGGGCAGAAGATAACATCAGGCGCAGGCGTAGCACTTTGAATTTCCGCAAGTAATGTGGTGAAGGCAGTTTCACCTGCTGAGTATGAACCGCTATCAACAATTTGACCACCGATTTCTTTAAAAGCTGCCTCAAACGCTTGGACAAGATCAATAGAGTAGTTATCACCTTCTTCAAAAACTGTAGCAGCTGTTTTGGCGCCAAGTTCATCCGGATTCATCGCAAAACTCGCCATAACTTTCCCTTGAAATGGGTTTGGCACCGTGATGAGGAAGATATGATCTCCGGATTCTGGTACATTTGAGCCGCTTGAGCCGGGAAGCATGAGTCGCTGCGCTTGCTGTGCAATAGGTCCGACCTCAAGTGCCATGGAAGAACGAACGGGACCGAGTAGGGCAAATACGTCTTCCACCTCAATCAGTTCTTTTGCAGCGCCGATGCTTGCTTCCGATGTTGGCGGTTCACCTGCTACAGGTTGATTATTTCGGGTGATAAACACGACCTCCATGCCAAGTATCCCACCATTTTTATTGATTTGGACACGAGCGGTCTCAGCACCTTGGCTAAAGGTTGTGTAACTATGTGATGGCTGAATGACGCCGATTTTTAGTGCCGTATCCATCGAAGGTGTGGTGTCGGTTGGAATCATCTGATCAACTTTTTCACATCCTAATAGAGATACACTGACAAGTACCAACAAAATAACTGAAGTTAAGATAAAATGTTTTGTATTCATTATGTGCAATTTACCTTTCGCGTAAAACGCTTGAAAAATATTTAGGTTTATGGTAAAGTTCTGATAGAATTTTAAGACTTGTGAAAACAATAACAGATTCCTTTGATCTTGTCAAGTTCAGAAATATATTCCTCAAATTGCCTTTTCCAAGATAACAGAACGCGTTTCAATAAACAAAGTTCACGACTTATAGTAAAACAGACAAGAATCTTATACCTACTCCGTTCGTTTTATACACATAAAGGAGTTTATCTATGGAACTCGGATTTTTCACAATGCCTTTGCACCCGCCCGGTAGCAACACAACCAAGACGTTAGATAATGACCTTGAACAGATGGTGACGTTAGACAAATTAGGCTACAAAGAAGCTTATATTGGTGAACATTTTACGTTTACATGGGAAAATATTCCGTCTCCTGACCTCTTCATCGCCAGAGCACTTGGGATGACAGAGAACATTATCTTTGGCACAGGAATAACGTGTATGCCGATACACAATCCTGCAGTCGTTGCACATCGCATCGCGCAGTTGGACCATCTTGCACACGGACGATTCCATTGGGGCGTTGGCTCCAGTTCCACACCGAGCGATGCAGAAATGTTCATGGCATCTGCTGACAGACGGCAGGCGACTCGGGAAGGAATTGATGCTGTTCTCAAGATTTGGACGGATCCTGTACCGGGACATTATAAAAGCGATTTTTGGGAATTTAAAATTCCTGAAGGGCATCCAGACATCGTGAGTATCCACATGAAACCGTATCAGAAACCGCACCCACCGATTGCCCTGGCAGGTTCGTCAGCCAAATCCGACACGCTTATTTTTGCTGGTGAGCGCGGATGGATTCCAATGAGTATCAATCTTGCTCCAGTCTCTGTGATCAAAACACACTGGGATGCTGTTGAAGAGGGTGCTGCAAAAACAAAACTCTCTCCATCCCGATCCACATGGCGCATCGCCCGCGAGGTATACGTTGCGGATACTGATGCGCAGGCACGAAAAGAGGCGATTGAAGGTACACTCGGACGCGATTTTCGGGATTATTGGTTTAGACTCTTTGGATGGGAGAAATTTAAGATGAACCCAGATATTCCTGACATAGAAACGTGTTTGGAGACTTTATTGGATACATTGTGGATTGTTGGTAGTCCTGACCATGTTGCAAATCGTTTGCGTAAACTTTATGAGGATGTCGGTGGGTTCGGTGTGTTACTGGCGATGGGACACGAATGGGAACCTAAGGAACAGTGGCTGCATTCAATGGAACTTCTCAAGAATGAAGTGATGCCGCAATTGGCGGATTTGACATAACCATAACACGGTAGAACTAACAATGCTGCTATAGATAAGTCATAAATTCGCGACCAATGAATCAACGTTGAATGCGCGTGTAGCATGTGTCGGGTCACTCCTAACAAGAAGAGTTTTTATTATGAATGCACGGTTAAAGGCTGGTGCGGCAGAAACTATCATCACTGCTATAAAAGATAGACCAAAAGTTTACGCTGAACTGTATGCACGCGCGTTGGTGCTTGCGGATGGTGAAACACAACTTGCTATCGTGACGGCAGACTACGGGCAGTTTCCGCTTCAATACAATGACAGATTGCTTGAGGCAATTCATAGCACAACAAACATCCCCCCTGAAAATATCGTCATTAACTGCAGCCATACACACAATGCCCCTGGTGTTGATGGACGGTGGATAACCGAGGAATCTGAGGCATGGTTAGTAACGTGTCTTGCCGAATTGGTTAAAGATGCAGTGGATGCGCTTGAACCTGCAACGTTACGCGTTGGACGCGCGCCTGTGCAAGTTGGCTACAACCGCCGTCTGATGAACGATAAGGGTTATATGACAATGGCACCAAACCCTGAAGGTGCGGTTGTGCCGTGGGTAGACGTGTTAGGTGCTTACGATGCAAATGGACAAATCATTGCTGTGCTGTTCTCACATGCCGCACATCCAGTAATTGTGCACTGGTCAAGCGAAGAAATAGGTGCCGATTTCCCTGGCTATGCTGTTGAACATTTACGCAATTTCTTAGAACTGAAGCCAGAAAGTATTTTGCTGTTCGCCCAAGGATGCGCGGCAAATATTAATGGCTATCCATTGCGTGGTGGTTTCAGCGCATGCGATGTTGCAGGATTTGCCCTTGCATTCGCTACACACCAGGCATTAAAGACTGCAGAAGAGATTCCCGCAGCACCGCTTAAGGCGCGTTCAGTTCTCGTCAATCTTCCGTTTCAAGATCCGCCATCAGTAGAGGAATGCGAACAGTTAATAAAAGAATTTCCCGATGACAAACGCTATGAGGCTTTATTAGAAGTGGCCAAAAGTGGCAAGAAACGCACTTTGCCCTTCCCAATGAGTGCCTTCGCTGTCGGAGATGCCCTCTGCTTCCTGTCTGTATCGCATGAACTTTTTGCGGAGTATCAACTTTTTGTTGACGAAACATCGCCATTCTCACATACATTCGTTTTTGGATACACGAACGGCAGTGAAGTCTACATTGCCACAAAGAAGGACTATGAATTAGGATTGCGAGGTGGTTATGAAGCCGGTCCTCGCAATCATGCGCTCAGCGGTCCGTATCGGTTAGCGTTATTGCCTGCAGTTGAAGAACAGATCCGTGAAGAGATAACGAATCTGTTGGAGAAATTAAAAGTAGGTATCTAACTTCACGCGTGCATTTGCGACTCCCTCAACAATCGGTTGTGGTGTATCCGCTTTCAACCCTAAATAGATAAGCATAATTTCCTGATTATAGCCGACCCGTTCTATCTCCTTACAAATAGCACGAAAATTCATCTCTGGTGCCCAGAACGGTTCACTACCTGTCTGCGAATCAACACCACAGTTGAAATAGACGCTATTTAACCGTTCTGACAAGGTTTGCAAGGCGACAACGGGATCGTCTCCCGCGCGATGGAAATGAAACGGGCTGTAGTAAAAACCGAAATTCTCGGAGGGAATCGTATTGAAGATTTGCTGTGTACGTTCAAGGTTGTAAGCCAGGCTACCTTCGTGTGCATAGAGGGCGAGGGTCAGATTACGAGCCTGCGCTTCCGCAGTGACTGTTTTGAGATGATCAATAATCGTGTCAATTTCGTGAGCGGTGGCATCTTCATTTCCACCACTTGCGATGCTAACTATTGGAATTCCAAGCCTTTGTGCAGTGTCAAGAATCGAGATTTGTGCTTCAAGCCCATCTGGTGCGTCTACCCTCACCGTGCTCAGTAAGGATTTGAAATGTAGTCCAGTCTCTTTTCGGAGCGCGACGATTGTTTTATTCTCCATATCTGAGAAATGGGTTTGGGCAAGTTCAATGGCGGATATGTCGCTTTGGGATAACTCTCCAACAAATTCGGTCAAAGGAAAAGCGGAGAATGGAAGGGTGCTTGCACAGTAGGTTTTCATGTATCTGTTCCTGTTATAAAAAACATACAATTAACGACACATCACTGCTCGGCGCGCTTACAAAGCGCGCCTCAGTAGATTCTATATTTCTATTCCAACTAAACCACATTATTTGCCCATTCCTTTTAGTGCTTTTAGGCAGCGTTCGACTGCTTCTAACGGTGGGAAGGCATCACTTTCATATTCGACGATATACCATTCCGTGCCGCCCGTTGTTTCACAGACGCGGAAAATCTCTGACCACGGCACACTATCCTCACCGATAATCGGGCGAAAACCAGCATGTCCACCCTCATCATTATCCGATATAGTATAAGGCTTGAGATGCACTGTGCCAGCACGACCGGGGTATTTTTCCAGAATTGCAACGAGATCAGCACCGCCGTTGAGAGCGTTACCCATATCCAGTTGCATCACAACCCCGTTGTTTGTGTTACCGAAGAAAGTATCCCACTGAATTTCACCATCCATAGGTGAAAACTCAACATGGTGGTTATGATAGCCAGTTACCATGCCGTGTGGTTCAAGTTTATCGGCGAGGTCATTGAAGAAATCTGCTAACTTTAACCAATCTGCACGTGATTGACGTAGTTCTCCAGGGATGCCGGGAATGATAACATAACGATTTTCAAGCACTTTGTTGAATTCAATCGTATCAGCGAGGGTGTCCTCTTGAACGAGGTTAAACGGGGTGTGCCATCCACAACAGACTAAGCCAAATTCGTCAAGGTAACCTTTCAATTTCTCCGCAGAATGTTGTGGTGGACCTGCGAATTCTACGCCCTCGTATCCCATTTCTGCGACAGCCTTTATTGTGCCGCGGGCATCTTCTGCTAACTCATTGCGGACAGAAAATAACTCTAAACCAATTGGTACTCTTGCCATAGTTTTTCCTTTCAATTTTTAACTTCAAATGTAAATATAAGAGGCGCAATAAATTGCGCGACTACAAACATATTAAATCTATAGAGTGATAAAAGTAATTTATAGTGGATTATAGAAATAATTCTACATTTCCTCTGTCCGAGCGATCTCCGAATCGCGACCGAACTTAAGATCAGTCGGGAATCGGAGTTCCCTCCTACAGTTCAGGAATGTAGCGTTAATTCTTATCTTTACCATAGATTTTTCTATAACCCATTAACTTGTAGACATAAGGTCTTTTAATTTTATAGCATATTTAAGAATATAATTAGGTGCTCTGTGCCAGCGAGGTTAGGAAACCTCGCCTACCGGGAATGCCAGTTCATTTTATTGTACACCATATATCGCCTATCGTGCGGTGTAATTGGGATCGAGTGGGCAACTATCTGGCATAGTTTGGCAAAGTGCAACCCGCGCCAAACCGTGAATCAAATATGCTGCGCCCATCTGCGACTCATACCAGTCAATCCCGGATGCGCCGTAGGGAAGCGTTTCTGGAAAATAAACCTCCAACACTGTCTTCGCAAGTTCCATTCCACCCTCCAACCACAGTGATTCACCTGTGATGGCATAGAGGTCAGCAAACAACTCAAGTGCTAACCCCGCATCTGATGCAGGAATCTTAAACCCCTCACTGCGAACTTGGTCGACTGGAAATTTCTCATCAAGATAGATATTACCAATGGCGCGTGCACACTCCATTAACCTTTCATTCTGTGTCAACTGCCATCCACCGAGACAAAGCACACCTGTACTGCCCACTGTCCCCGAACCATAGACACTCCCCCATGCTGACATTTGACCGTACGCGCGATTCGTCTCACATTCACACATACTAACGAATTCGCGAGTCTCAAGGTTGTGCGGAGCAGCGAGAAATCCGCCAATGTAAACCAAGCCGTATTGCTGCATCTTGTCTGCCAATTCCGGTAAGAGCGATTCTAACAATGCTGCGGATTCAAGTAGACTAATTCCTAATGAGAGGGTTTGTGTGGGAGCATTCTTCTCAAAAAAACTTTCAGCTTCCTTCGGTGAGCGACTCTCAATACGCAATAGTCCACGTGCATCCCGTTTTTCCCACCAATATTCAGTATAATTCTGAATCTGTTTAAGCGTTTCAGGACGTTGATCTTGTGTATACGCGAAAACCAAATCAAAGATATAAAACCCTGAATGGCGTGGAAAATCGCACGAGCGTCCGCCACGATCAAGATGCGCCTTCATGTCAATGTTTGCATGACGAATATATTCAAGCGTATCTCCTTTTGTCCAATGATAATCCAACCCATCGGCAAATGTTTGGACACAGACGGGATTGAACGTATTGAGCCTTTCCCAGAGCCAGAGTGGAACTTGTCGAAGATGGTCGTGGATAGCGGCACCGCCTGCGGGATTTCGTGAACATCCAACTCGTTCTCCAATGAGATGCCAAAAGGAGTGTTCACCCCAAGGGAATAACCCTGTTTTAGTCTGTGTGCAATTCTGGGCAAAGTGTTCTAAATATCTATCTACGGCTTCGACGTATATCGGTTTTGATTGCGTTTCAGCGAGTGCATTCATAGTAGCAAGCAACGGCTCATCGTGAATCAAGTTTGTGCCGAGATGTGCCCTATCGCCGTCGCGTTGACCAGGAATCTTAGGTGGTTTATCCATTAGCATCTCACCAGTCTGCGGATGCAGAATGGAGGGGAACAACCCCTTATATTCCTTGCTGCTTTTGATCATCAAATCAATTGCATTGCATATTTTGGTAATAATCACTTCTGGGGTAACCACAAATAGAACCTCTATTTCTACTGGATAAAAATATGGTATCATAGACACATTAAAAGGTCAAGTGCAGAGGAAATAGTTTCGGAGCCGGCCAGTTTTCGTGTTTTCTTAACATTTTGGACATGGTCGCGAGCTGGAGCTCGCTCCTACAGGAAGAGGTTTAGGAAAAGATTGATTTTTCTTGCGATATGACGGCTTGTTTTATATAATCACGATAGTTTATATTATTCTCGGATGAGTTTATTACAATCATTATTTAGGAGTGGCAGATGGAAATAGGTCTTATGGAGGGAACGATTCGACGGGAAACATTGGGAGAAACGCTTGATGCTGTGGCAGCGCACGGTATTCGCCACTTACAATATCATGTATCTGCATCCTCACCATCACTCACAGAAATTCGCAAAGAGTTGGATGCGCGGCAGATTACGATTTCAGCGCTTTCCGGTACCTACAATATGATTGACCCTGATGTTGAGAAACGTCGCGCGGGCTTGCGTATGTTACGTTATGTTACTGAGCAGTGTGCAGCACTTCGGACATCCGTCATTACACTTTGCACTGGTTCTCGTGATCCACAGAGTATGTGGCGCGCGCATCCTGATAACAACTCAACGTCTGCATGGCGCGATCTTATTGAATCTATGGAAAAAGCATTAGAGGTTGCTGAGGAATACAAGGTGACATTAGCGTTTGAACCGGAAGTGTCAAACGTGATTGACTCAGCACAGAAAGCGCGCCGTTTGCTTGATGAGATGCAATCCCCTTACCTAAAAGTTTGTATGGATGGCGCGAATATCTTCCATAAAGGTGAGCTGCCAAAGATGCGTGAAATTTTTGATGAGGCGTTTGCTTTGCTTGGTGATGATATTGCACTTGCACACGCGAAGGATTTGGATAAGGATGGGCAAGCGGGACATCTTGCTGCTGGAACAGGTTTGCTGGATTACGATCAATATCTCAGTTTGCTAAAGGCGTGTGGCTACGATGGTGCGGTGGTGCTGCACGGACTTTCTGAAGAACAAGTGCCTTATTGTGTAAAATTTTTGCAAGAAAAGATTGATGCGTTGTAGGAATTGTCTAAACCAAAATTTATAGATTTACAGGATTGTAGTCGATTTGCAATTGTGGTAGGCACGTTTTCTAAGCGCGCCTGTAGTGGTTAATAATTTGTATTATACAGTTTCAGACATTCGCTCTGCTAACCGCGCAAGTGCTGGCGACCTATCCAATTTTTCAAGTTCTGCCTCAATAAGCGTAAATTGTTCCGTTTCAGCTAAGGCAGTTTTCATCGCCTCATCAAATTCACCTTCAGTTCGGACATGAAACCCACGTCCAGAACTAAAGAGTGAGGGCATGCAGCTATAATTCCAACACCCGATATCGTTGAAATCTCCTTCAAGGAGATGTCGTTCTGTGCCGTATCCATGGTTGTTTAAGAGAAGCACAATCGGATTTAGCCCATAACGGACGGTGGTTGATAGTTCTGTACCTGTCATCTGGAAAGCACCATCTCCCACGATAACAAGTGGGCGGGTGTTCGGGGTACTCAGTTGCGCGCCAACGGATGCTGGCACAGCAAAACCCATTGAGGTATAGTAGGCAGGACTGATAAAATTGGTGTGTTGTTGTATCCGCAATTCTGCAGCGCCAAAGAGACTGTCTCCGACATCAGCAATAACCGCAAGTTCGTCACTAATGAATTCATTAAGGTGTTTGAACAAGCGTTCAACTGTCAAAGGTGCGTTAGGCTTGACTTCAAACGGTTCAGAATCTGGTAATGCCCATCCTAAGTTCGGTTTCTTTCGTCTTTTGAGTTGGGGTGAAATGAGTCCATCAATAAAATCATCAAACATTACTGTTTCGTAAGAGTGGTAACGGACAGAGATTTTTTCTGAAGTGGCATAGATTGAGCGTGCACGGTCAAGGTTTGCAGTGTAAATCCCGAGATTAACATCTGTCATAAACGCACCGAGGATAATCACGCAATCGGAATCTTCAACAAATTCTCTAATCTCCCCTCTACCCATTGCGCCTTCATAAATCCCTAAGTAAAGCGGATGCGACTCTGGTATCACGGACTTGCCGAGAAGCGTTGCAACAACAGGGATGCGTTTTTCATCAACAAGTTTGAGTAATTTGCCTTGATATCCGAATCTGTGAAGTTCTACACCTGCGAGAATAACTGGATTCTTGCTTTGATTGATGAACTTGACCGCATCGTCAACGGCAGCGTTTAACGTCTCTGGGTCGCTCACGCGCCCATTGGTTGAAGGGCGCCGGTAGAGCGTGCCACGTACATCTACCATATCACGTGGAAGTTCTATATATCCTGGGCGTTTGTAGTGATACACAGCATCAAGCACGCGGTCTATCTCGTTGAATGCAGTAAAAGGTTCATCAAGTAGAGCAGTCGCAACGGTTATTTCGTCATAGATGCGTTGCTGCGTGTGGAAATCTCTGACTTTGTGGTGGAGGAGCGCGTCTTTGCCGCGTTCCTTCATACCCGGTGCCCCACTAATCACAACAACGGGAGATTTTTCGGCATAAGCACCCGCGATGGCATTCACCATTGATAATCCACCGACACAATAGGTGATACACGCAGCACCCATGCCTTTTGTGCGTGCGTAGGCATCTGCTGCATAGCCAGCTGCGTCTTCGCGTGTCATACCGATATGTTGAATTTCACTCTGCTCAATGAGATGGTAGAAGCGCAGCACATAATCGCCAGGGATGCCGAAGATGTGTTCAATGTCGTAACTTTCGAGTTTTTTGAGTAGGTATTCGCCGATAGTTGGGGGTCTGTTACGCATGGGTCTACCTCACTGTGTAAAATTGTTTATTAAAAATTTTGGGTGGCAACAAGGGCAGTATCTGGCACCTTACGAATATTTACCGTGATTTTCTCACGTCTTGGGCTGCCATCGGCATTTCTAAAACCTTTCTGAAATGAACCACAACATTGGCTTAGCGTTTCACTATCAAAACAGATAAAATGGATTTCTGACAAAACAAATTCTGTTTTACGTCTTCGTGACATTGCCCCTCTATTTATTCGGTTCACTTCATATTTGCTAACTCCTTCTTTCAGTTCATCATGCCATTTTTTGAAGGTTCTTTCTTCGTCATTGTATTCTACTTCACCTATTGCAAGAATAACTCCATAGTAACCGTAGTCATTTATAGTGTTGTAATTGCTTCTGCATCGTTTGTAATGACTGTATGGTTTGTCGTATTGGCTGCATGAGCTTTAAAGTCCCATGAGATTCCACTAAATGCATCAAACTCGGTATTGCCGTACTTTTTCCGGGCATATCAATAATGTTAGCAAAATTTTTTTGACACAAAAATTCAAAGTAAAACCCCATCCATTCCATTTGTCTCCACTGTTTTGATCCTGACTCTTTCATTTCAATGATAGAGTCTCTACCATCCCAAATTTTAGGCATATTTCGCGAAGCAATTTGCAACTTTTTAACCGTATCCACGATCTTTTGATTTAACATAAAATTATTCTTCCTCTCTGAACAAACCCCATTCTGGTTCATCTTCTGTTTTATGAATTAGGTATTTCCCTGACTCAAGGCGGTCGCGTGCAAATTCATAATATGCAGGGACTATCTCAAAACCAATATAATGTCGCCCCTTCATTTTGCTGACGACTGCAACCTGTCCAGAACCCAAAAATGGATCTAAAACAACATCACCTTTCTGGCTTGAATAATCAAGGATTTTTTCAATCAGTTCAGCGGGTAATTTAGTTGGTGTTTTCACAGCACCTTGCCAATATTCCCTCTTGATTTCCCAGACATCTTCCTTATCTTTATAGTGTGCGGATCCGCCTGTTTCAGTTTTTGTATCTTTATCAAAACGGCGGTATGGGTAAAATTGTCGTTTTTTGTCGTTTTTACATAAGAAAAGGCAATGGTAGTGAGAAGTCACATATTTTCGCTTGGTAACGACTCCGAATTGATATTTCCAAATGAGGTGGTTGACCGTAGTAAGTTTACACTCATCAATTGCTATCAAGAGGTCTTTCAGGTAATTCCAACCAGAGAAGATATACATGCTACCAGAATCTTTTAATACTCTTGTTGCTTCTGAAAGCCATTGGAGCGTAAAATCAAGATAGTCACTTCCCTCAATTTCATTGTAACCTTGCAGAACGCGATTTCCTTTGCGGTTGTAATTGTGTTGAGTTGCTTTGAAATCAATAGCAAAAGGTGGATCCGTTATGACGAGATCAACACATTCAGGCGGCATTTCGGACATCAACTGAATGCAGTCACCCTGTTTGATGGTATTGATGTACTCAGAATGTTTCATTTTTAGCTACGCGCTATAGAAGCATCGCCTTTTCTGTTGATTCAAAACTGTTTGTCGCTATCCAATAAAATGGTAACAGGCCCGTCGTTAATGAGTTGTACGTCCATCATCGCTTGAAAGGTACCGCCTTGTGTTGGGATGTTCAGTTGTTCTAAAGTGGTGATGAATTGCTCGTAAAGTGTGTTTGCAACTTCGGGACGGGCAGCATCAATAAAACTTGGACGGCGGCCTTTGCGGCAGTCCCCGTAGAGTGTGAATTGTGATACAACGAGGGCAGCACCCCCGGTTTCAAGGAGTGAACAATTCATTTTTCCGTCTGCATCTTCAAAGATACGCAGATTTGCAACTTTGTTGGCGATATATTCCAATTCTGTTTCGGTATCGTCGTGGGCAATGCCAAGGAATATAAGCAATCCCGCTCCAATTTCTGAAACGAGTTCACCGTCTACTTTTACGCTTGCTGATTGGACGCGTTGGATGACTGCTCGCATTTAGACTTTTTCCATAAAACTAAGACAAGCTGTGTAGGTCGGATTGAGTTTACCAAACCCTACGAATAAAACTATCACAAGTCGTTAAAATAGCAATTTATTCCCATCCATTTCTTGTGCTTTTTCGCCGCCTAACGTCAGACTAAAATGAAATCCGGGTAGGTTATTGAGTCCAATTTGGAATGCCAACGTATTAGAGATTTCATAACGGAATGCAAGACCAAGTATACTTGAGAAGTTGACCCCTGCATACTGGACTTCACGTGAGAAATCACCGGCGAGCCACATGTTATCCGAAACAGCGATTTCACCACCCGCTTGCCAATTAAGCGTAAAAAAGTCTGTCGTTCTGAGTGCTTTTGAAGATAAAAAGATACCTGCCCCTGCGTGAACTTTAAAATACCTGCCAAATCTTTGTGTGCCAACGACATAAGTATTGACACCGACAAATGGAAAACCATCAATAGGACTGTCATCAATGAAATCGTTATCAGAATTAAGTCGGTCATCTGCGGTGAAACCGGAATAGAAATCGCCACCGACTGAAATACTTGGAAACCCATCATTTTTTTCTGGTTTGATGTTATATTTAAGTCCGATAAGTCCTTCGTAGACTGGTTGAGTGTAAACTCGCTTAGAATCAAGTTCTGGGTCTCCAGTGTTATAGAAATCGTGAACGACTTTGTTAACACCACCTGTTGAGAGGGTAGCCCCTAACTGCAAATCGAGTTGTTCACTTAAGCCGTAAGTAAATCTGACAGGTATAACGAATGTCTCAATTTCGAGTGTCACACGGTGAGATTCTTCAAATCCACCGATGACGACATTCTGGCTATGTTCGGGCAATATTTCATTTTTAGAATGCTGGAACAAGCCAAAGGCTGTAACAGATCCGCCCTTGCCTATCGTTTCCGCAGTTTGGATAGTTGTGAGTTGGGAAGTGGACAACGATTGTGCAAAAATCGGAGAACTAATTCCGATAAAAATTAAAACAATTCCAATAGTGATGTGGTTTTTAAAGTGCATAGATTTTCCTTTTAATATTTCTTTACCAAAGTGTCAATTAAGTGCTTGTGCTTCAACGATCTCGCTTTCGTCTCGCTTGCCATCGGGTCCAGGCGTACCGTCGAATGCGGTGATGAAGTAAGACCGAGGGATAAGTTGCTGGCCAATTAAGATCGGGTCTTCGCCAGGAATTGTCAAACCGTTGTCTCTTCGGCCAGCAGACTGACGCGGCAGCAAATTACCTTCTGCATCCTTTGTATAGATTTGGTATCCTGCAAGATCCCTTTCGGCATTTGCGGACCATGAAATAATAGCATCGTATTTGTTATTAAAAAAGGATCGCGCTGCGTAAATAACCGTAACATTTTTTGGTGGGGCAGGTGGTAAATGTGGAGCGGTGGCACTAATTGTCGTTATAGCTTCTACACCAAATTCGTCAACAGCAGCGACACGATAGACTTTAGATTCACCGTCTTCTTGAAAATTGGCGTCAAAATAATAAAGTTGATCTCGCTTTATCTCCGCCACACGTCTAAAAGCAAGTTCTTTGCCTGTCCCTTCATCTCTTGCTATGTAGATTCTGAAAAGGGAAAAATCGTGTGGAAAATCGTAGTTTTCCCAAAATAGTTTGACGGTGAGGTCTGTCGGGGTACCCAGTGTTACAACAGGAAGAGCCGGCGGGATACTTGGTGTGCCAGCAACTGTTTGCCACACTTGGATCGGTTCTTCAGAAATACTTGGCGGGTTAGATGGATCCGGTGTTTCAACACCATTTATATCAACATACGAGATACGATATTCATACGCAAGGACACGACCGAGTGAATCTTTCCGATCATTTTCGATATTCTGGGTATCCACGAACTCACTTGCAGGTGCGTCAACCGTTCCGACTAACTCAAACGGTTCATCTGAATTGGCTATTGAACGTCGATAGATTCGGTAAGCCTTGATACCTTCCTGCCCGATATCTGTCCAAGTCACACGAACTTGTTCGTCACCAGGATAAAGCGTGAGTCCTTCAGGTGACCCAGCTGTTCGCAAATTATCTGAGTCAAGCAGGTTTGCGAAATCCTCACTATTAGTGCATGCTAAAAACACCGAAATTATTAGGAACAGCGGCAAACAATGTATAGATGCTCTTCTTAACGAAAAACGGTGTGATTGCGTTTTAAAAAGACTGTAAAATGAATGCATTTAATTTTTCTCCCGCAAATTGGTAGTCTATCTAACACTACGGAATAGGGTGTAAAAGACACGCCTACTAAACAATACAATAAGAAACCTTAGAAACGGTGCAAGTATTGCAGACTAACTCGCTGTTTTTGAAAGTCGTAGTAAGGTCGTAAGTTGTAAATTAGCGACTCACCCAAAATTTCGTCCCCTAATACACGTGAAGAGACAAAGTTAATTGGATATTGTGTATTGCTATTAATATAGTTTGGTATTTGTGTTAACGGTGGCGTTTCGATTGAAGCATTTTCCAACTGGTTAAAGATGGAGAGGACTACAGCAAGTCCTATACATCCGTATCCGACACGAGACATAATAACACTGGCATTTTCCCTCGCAACTACGTCACTTTTGTGACTTTGAATATCCGCTTGGATTGCAGCAGAGAGATATTCCTCATACCGACGTTCAGCAGAAGTATGCAGCAGCGTACTACCGACTTGCAAGCCTACTCCAGATGCTAACAAGGTTATAGCAAGACCGTGTGAGCGGCGAGCTGCCTGTGCAGGTAGAATTGTCAAACCAAGAAAAAAAACACAACATACTCCGATTGCAAACCGTTTCTGATTCGAACTATTATGTTCCATTTGAAGTTAATCCCTTTCAGTTCAATGTAATACGGTTATTATAAAGTGTACCCAATTTTTCTATGAAAGTCAATGCTTTTTGAAATGAGAAGTATGTAAAATATAAACTTGACATCAGGTGAAAACTATGATAGAATTATAAGCAGTAGATATGAGTTGAATAAATAAAAAATGAACATTTTACGGATAAAATTGTCAAACTTACATAAAAGATGCTTAGTGTGTTTATAACAGTTTACTTGTACTGCAATTAGGGAGAATATAGTGAAGTATTCAAAAATCTTGACTTTATTGGGAATAGGTTGTGTAGCAGGGTTACTACTTGTATATGGGGTAAAAATCCAAGCTCAAAATAAAACAAAAATGGAATCTATTGCTGTGAATCCAGACGAAATGAAAGCACAAGCAATGTCTCAGATAGAGCAGTTTCGCAACCGACAACAAGGTTCAAACTGGAGATCAGAAGGCGATCAGCAAACTTCAAGATGGGGTGGACAACAGCGTTCTTCAACTTCAGATTCTAAAGGCAATCAAGATTTTTATAAGATGATCGTTGATAATAACTTGTTCCGTCCGCTCGGTTGGAGACCACCTAATAGAGAACCAGAATATGCTTTCATTGGCACCCGAACAGACCAAACAGGGACGTTTTCCGAGGCGTATTTTTCAGAACAACGTTCAAATCAATTTTTCAGAGCTAAGGTTGGAGATAAAGTTGGTGAAGTAGTCGTAAAAGAGATTGAGGAAAAAAAGATCACTTTAGACAAAAATGGTGAAACGATCACACTCAGAAGAGAAAATAGCCCGTTTCTGAGCAGTGGTTCACGCCGTAGTCCGTCCAGATCAGAATCATCCAATCGGGATCAAAACAATAATAGCAACGCGTCTAAATCCTCTGATAAAGAAGCCGCTATGAAAAATGCCCGAGAAGATGCTGAGAAAAGAATGAGGGAAGAAATGATGAAAAGGGCTCAGGAAATGCGGAGAAGGTTTGAGGGTGCTTCGCGAGAGCAACGTTCGCGGATGATCCGTGAATTTGGCGGACGCAGAGGTAGAGGTCGCTAAGAGGACTGGCCGCATTTTCTATTAAAACCCAATTTTTCAAAAATAATCCCACAAGGGGCTTATGAAGGTCCTTGTGGGGTTTTCGTTGTACTTCTTATAGCAGATTTGTAGAAAATAATTCAAACCATGTATCATCTGTAATTTTACGCGTTGTGCTAGTTGACATTTGGTATGTTTATATTTCACATGTTCGCCTCGTTTGGGTTGAATTCCGTAACTTTTCAGGTGCCTGACGACCTCAAGGGGTAGGAGGGAACTCCGATTCCCGACGACAAACGGGTCGCGATTCGGAGATCGCTCCTACAAATATGAAAAGTTGTGAAAAACAACAAAACTATCACGTAAGTAGCACAAGTCGTTAATTTTACTTAACACTATTAGTGAAGTAATCACAACGCGCCAGACAATGCCGCCGAGTATTCAGCATTGTTTTATTTTACTTTGACCATTAAGGAGTGTATACGAAACATTATTGAAACCGGCAAGAAGGGAAGGTTTACGACAGACTTAAATAATGCAACCTTTCTTCTCTATATTAGCGTCATTAATTATAGGACATTATAATGTATTAATTTTCAGTTGTTTTTGGTCTATTTGTATATTATAATATTATGGTGACATCTCTTGTGTAGGAGCGATCTCCGAATCGCGCTCAGACACGTTGATAGTTGGGAATCCAAATCAAGAAATCAACGGTATGAAGCGAATACGCGTATGGTATTCGCATGATTTAGGCATTCACCGGAGTTCTCTCTTACTACTCAAAATATCAAGTTATTTGTAAAATCAACCATAATAAAACTAAGTCCGTAATATATGTATAATACTTTGCGTGTCTATATTAGTTCGCTTGCACTGCAAATAAGGAGAATATAGTGAAGTATTCAAAAATCTTGGCTTTATTGGGAATAGGTTGTGTAGCAGGGTTACTACTCGTATTTGGGGTAAAAATCCAAGCACAAAATGCGAATAAAAAAGAAACCATCATTGCCAAAGCAAACGAAATGAAAACACAAGCGGTGCCTCATATTGTCAAATTTCCCAACCGTCAACAAGGTGCTAATTGGGGTGAGCGAGGACATTTGAGAAGTACAGAATCTGACAATTCTGATTTTTATAAGGTGATTATTGACAATAATATCTTCCGTCCGCTCGGTTGGAGACCACCTAATAGAGAACCTCAATATACGCTGATTGGTACTGCTATAGACCCAAACGGTAGCAGAGTGGAGGCGTTTATATCAGAGGAACGTTCAAATGGATTTTATATAGTTGGCGTTGGTGACAAAGTTGGTGATGCAATCGTAAAAGAAATCCAGCAGAAGAAAGTTACTTTAGACAAGAATGGTGAAACGATCACGCTCAGAAAGGGAAATATGCAGTTTCTCAAAAGCGGTGGTTCGCGTCGCAGTAGTCCATCCAGATCAGCAAGTACTAATCGTAATGAAAGCAACAACAAGGGTAGCTCATCAAAATCCTTTGATAAAGAAGCTGCTATGAGAAAGGCTAAGGAAGAAGCGATGAAAAAAGCCCAAGAGATGCGTGGAAAATTTCAGAATATTCCACCAGGAGACCGTGAAAAGATAATCCGTGAACTTAAGGAGCGCGGTGTTTTCAAAGGGAATAGCAAAGTAATTGTTACTTTTGATAAATAACCATAATTTTACAGCAACATTGCAAAAACGAACCCCACAAGGACTTATGCAAGTTCTTGCGGGTTATTTGTTTGTATAATGGAAAATGCGTAACCCGTCTACACAATCATAATTTAAGCAACATTTGGTACATTCTCTGGCATGTTTTCAAGACGAGATAACCAATAACCGACATCGTAGGACTCATCACCGATGAGGAATCGCCAAAGTTTTATGCGGTTGACAATTTCAAGTCGGACATCGTTGCCATACCATCTATGGTTTCGACTTAAAATACCACGGATACCGGGAGCATCAATATCATCCGTGTTCCAAAGTTTTAGTTGACGCACAGTCGGGTTGAGTCGCAGTTTATACATGTAGCGGGTATCTTCAGTCAAATTCGGTTGTGCACAGTGCCACATGCCATGATGTACAACGACAAGTGTGCCGGCATTGCAAACTATCGGATGTTGGCTCAAGAAGTTTTGGTAGCGTGCAATGTCTGTTTCACAGACCCGTCTGAAATGGCTTCCGGGCAAAATCATTGTACCACCCATTTCGCGCGGTGTGTCGTGTGAAAAATAGAAGAATTGGATGTCAAAGTGCATGCGAATATCAATGATTGCATCCGCGTGCCAAATTTGTCCGTGTTCACTCTGTGGTCGCACGATGTGAGTAGCATGATGGTCAAACAAAGGTGCCTCACCGACAAGGCTTTCAGTAATGCCTTGTACTTGAGGGAGGCGAAAAACTTTTCCTACAGCGGAATCGTCGTGCCATACATCGTCTAATACGGTGCCACCACCACCATGAACTTGAACGCCAGACTGCATTTCTTCATGTGCGGCTTTATTGAGTTCATCAGGGATAAAATCGTCAAAGCGAAGGTAACCGTCGGCTACAAAGTTCGCCATCTGTTCTGTGGTTAGGAGATACTGTTTATCAACCATTAGATTTCCTCCAACTTCTCCAAGATATATTCAAATCTTAGATATGAAGTGTGATACTCCATGCCGGGAAAAGCGGGAAATTGCTGTGGAAACTGAATAACCCGCCAACCATCCTGCATTGCTTCTATAACCGAGTTATACGGAGGAGCATCGCTATCGCCAGTTGTATGGCGTTTATTACCAGTGCCATCGTACATTGCCCATGCAACGACTTGGCTGTTGAGGTCTGGTGTGTGTAAATGTAAAACAAGTAGCTGCTGTCTTATTTCAGCCATGTTGAGAGTCTGCCTTTCTTGAATACAAGCAGATATTCAGGTTATATTGTGTTGTATGAGATCTGGAGTTCCAAATAGTGAAGTCTTCAATAGACATTATAATGATTTAATTCGAATAAAGGTTTACTGAGTGTCTCGAACCTCTTGAGTTCCGTAGGAACGACATAGCAACTTGGATTAGAATAATAGAGGATATTTCCCCGCGTAAAACACCACGTTTTAGATAACTGTATCGGGTGGAATTGTAGCGTCTTTTGGTACAATAACGATTCCATCCCGAATATAATAGTTAACCGCATCGTGATTGTCAAGATTTTTTGTATTTGCTATGACAGCATTATCACCGATTCGCGCATTTTTGTCAATAATTGCATTTTGAATTAAGCATTTTGTGCCAATACCGACATTTGGAATCCCTGCTTTTATGTTTTTTTTACGTAGCGTGTCCGACTCATAATAATCTGCACCCATGAGAACAGATTGGTAAATTCGACTGCCGTTAGAGATGATACTTCGGATACCGACAATCGTTCTGTCCAGTTCCGAATCATCTATGATCGATCCTTCCGCAAGGATAGAGGAGCGGACACTGCTGCTGTTAACTTTGGTGCTCGGCAGATGCCTGCGGTTTGTGTAAATAGGTGCTTGTTCATCGTAGAAATTGAATGCAGGGGATACATCGGTGAGTGCGATGTTAGCAGAATAGAAGGAGTGGATTGTCCCAATATCTTCCCAATAGCCATCAAAAAAGTAAGCAGAAACAGGGCGCGTCTTAATACTTTTCGGAATAATATCTCTACCAAAGTCTACATTTGAATCATCTTGAAGCACTTCTTGAAGGACATCACTGTTAAAGATATAGATTCCCATTGAGGCGATGTATTCTCTATCTTCGGGTTCGATTCCGCGCGAGGTAAAGACATCAGGTTCAACACGTAACTGCTGTAATTCTTCTTCTGTTTGCGGTTTTTCCACAAAATCGGTTATCCGTCCGTTCGCATCAGCTTGTAGGATACCGAGTCCGCTTGTTACCTCCTTTTTGACAGGAATCACAGATACCGTAATATCCGCATTGGTTTCAGTGTGAACAGCCAACATTTTCCGATAATCCATCCGATAGAGATGATCGCCTGCAAGAATCAAAACGTGATCGTCTGCTATACGGGGATTGAGAATATAGGGTTGATTATGTTTGACAGCATCTGCCGTTCCCTGATACCACTCATCACCCATTAGCGTTTGTTGCGCTGCCAAAATTTGGACGAACCCTCGCCGATAACTATCAAAACGGTACGTCTGGGCAATATGTCTGTTCAAGGAGACAGAGTTAAACTGCGTTAAGACATAAATACGCTCTAACCCTGAATGTAGGCAGTTGCTAATCGGGATGTCAACTAATCTAAATTTGCCTGCAATGGGGACACTCGGTTTTGCGCGGTCGCGTGTTAATGGAAATAGGCGCGTGCCACGACCTCCTCCAAGAATTACTGCGATTACGTTCCCGTTACTCATAAAGTTCTCCCCCGTTTTTAAATTTATAGTAGAGATTAGAATTAACGCTACATTCCTGAACTGTAGGAGCGATTCCCAACTGCTCCTACAGTTCCGTCGCGATTCGGAGATCGCTCCTACAGAGGAAATGTAGAGTTATCTCTATAATCTGCTATAGTTCTTACAAACTTCCTTTGGTAGAAAGCACACCAGAGATGCGCGTATCAATATGTGTTGCAATATCTAAGGCTTTTGCGACTGCTTTAAAAATCGCCTCAATAATATGGTGTTGGTTTGTGCCATACGGAACGTTAATATGTAATGTTGTCCCACTGTTGTTAACAAATCCGTGGAAAAATTCTTCAGCCAATTCTATATCGAATTCTCCGACTTTGCCAGAGGTAAGAGGTGTTTTGTAATGTAGAAAAGGTCTTCCACAAATATCAAGATCAACTTTCGCAAGAGATTCGTACATTGGAACAGCGAAACTACCGAAACGTTTCATGCCCGCTTTGTCTTTTACCGCTTTTTGAAGTGCCTGTCCTAAGCAGATACCGACATCTTCTGTTGTGTGATGTGCATCTACATGCAAATCACCCTTCGCTTCAACTTCCAGATCAAAGAATCCGTGTTTTGCAAAGAGTTCTAACATGTGATCCAAGAATCCGACGCTTGTGTTTATATTGGAAGTTCCATCACCGTCAAGGTTGAGACTGAGTCGAATTTGGGTTTCTCTGGTTTCGCGCGTGATGTCTGCTTTTCTTTCCATTATGTTAAATATCTTAAGTTGTTGTTAGTTTGTTTGAATCAGTCCAATTCAATATGAATCTACTCAATTATACGCTCAAAAATGGGTTTGCGCAACGGAAAAACGAGTATAAATCCTCTCATTCAATTATGCCCAAGTTATGAGTCCGAGTTCGTAGACAGATTGTAAATCCTCATGTGAGGGCAAAACACGCAATGTATAGCCGTGCAGACCCGTTTGATTTAGATTAAGTGTTCCTTCAAACAGATATTTTCCATTGTCAAGCTCTTCCTGATATTCCATCTGGGTGACGCTACCGTTCTGGATTTCACCTGTTGAATCTAACATTCCATGGTATATTTGGACAGCGAGTTCATTTGGAAACAGCGCATTCGTGTGGACAACTGCCTGAATTGAAACTAACTCCCCGACAGAAAGGGAAGGGATACTTTTTTGTGGAGTATCTTTCTGTGATTTGGGAATGCGCTCCTCAATCCGCAAATTACGCCAATGCTTACGGATGTTTGCTTTCCAATTTGCGAGTGCGATGCCGCGGCGTGCTTCATTCTGATTCAGTTTTAGCCGTCTTTGGTGTGCAGGGAAATAGAGACGTTCTGCATATTCTGCGACCATGCGTTTTGTGTTAAATACTGGAGCAAGGTTCTGCATTGCTGTCTTCATTCTTGCAACCCAGCCGTACGGAATATCATCAACAGGGTCTCGGTCATAAAATAGTGGAACAACTTCGTTTTCAAGTAAGTCATAAATCGCGTTTGCATGTGCTTTGTTGACAGATTTAGAGTCGTCTGCTTCAGGTGTAGCATCAATTGTCCAACCGCCGCCAAGATGTTGAGCCTCTGCCCACCATCCATCAGCCATACTGAGATTGAGTGCGCCGTTTGCTGCTGCCTTCATACCGCTTGTGCCGCTTGCTTCATTTGGTGGCAGTGGTGTGTTGAGCCATACATCAACGCCTTCAACGAGATAGCGACCAACACAGATGTCGTAGTTCTCAATAAAAAGGATTTTATGTCGGAATCTCGGTTCTGAAGCGATTTTATGAATCTTTTGAATTAAGACTTTGCCTTCATGGTCGTGCGGGTGTGCTTTTCCAGCAAAGATAAGCTGGACAGGTCGCTCTGGATTGTTGAGTATTTTATCAAGTCGATCAAGATCGTTGAACAGTAGCGTAGCACGTTTATAGGTGGCAAATCGTCGGGCAAATCCAATCGTCAATGCTGCAGAATTGAGTGTCTTTTCGCCAATTTCGTGCTTTTGATCGGTTTCTTGTGTTGTTAAGCTTTGGTCCGTGCTCTTGTGGCGTTTTTGGCTTTGGCGTTGTCGCGCAAATGCGATGAGACGTTCGCGTCTTCTCTCATGTGTGCGCCATAGTTCCGTATCGGGAATCTGTGAAATTTGAGTCCAAACCTCTTGATTTGTGAGATCAACGATCCACTTTGGACCAAGATACCTGTCAAACAGGCTCTGCATATCTTCTGAAACCCAAGAACGAGTATGTATGCCATTCGTAATCGCTTTGATGGGAACTTCATGTGCGGGCAGATTATGCCATAGACCTTTCCACATGTTGCGAGAAACATGTCCATGTAATTGACTTACACCATTGGACATTGTTGAAAGCCGTAGCGCGACTAATGCTGGGCTGAATTCACTACTATTGTCCGAAGGATTTTTTCTGCCTAAACCGAGAAACTTTTCTTCAGAAATTCCGAGTGTGCCAAAGTAGTTCCTGAAATAATGTTTAACAAGATCGGGTGGAAACCAATCTATCCCTGCAGGAACAGGTGTATGTGTTGTAAAGATGTTTCCTGCCGTTGTTGCCTCGCGTGCTTCGTCAAAACCGATACCGGTATCTATCATTAATTGTCGTATTCGTTCTAATGCCAAAAAAGCTGCATGCCCTTCGTTCATGTGGCAGACAGTCGGCTTAAAACCAAGTGCCGCTAATGCGCGGTAGCCACCGATTCCAAGCAAAATCTCCTGCTTGATGCGCATGCGTTCATCGCCACCGTAAAGATAATCGGTAATGTCACGCAATTCGGCATTCTCATTTTCAGGGATATTCGCATCTAACAGATATAAAGGAATCCGTCCCACCTGTGCACGCCAGACCTTCACAAACGCTTTTCCCTCTGGATATTCAACCTCAACCAAAAGTGGATTACCATCTGCCTTCTGCTCAGGTTGAATCGGCAGATTGTAAAAGTCATTTTCTGGATAATCTGCCATCTGCCAACCGTCGGATGTGAGCGTTTGCCGAAAATAACCGTGTTGATAAAGCAAACCGACACCAACAAACGGCAGCCCCAAATAACTTGTTGACTTCAGATGGTCACCTGCTAAAACGCCTAAACCGCCAGAGTAGAGCGGCATGCACTCTGTTAGTCCAAATTCCATTGAAAAATATGCGATTTTTATATCTGAAAGTAATTCATGGTTTGAATGAGTTTCAAACCATGACGGGGCAGAAAGATATGATTTAAACTTTTTATGAATGACATCAAGGTGTGCCAAAAAAACTTCATTTTTTGCAGCAGCCTGCAACTGTTCCTGTGAAATCTTGCCGAGCATGGCGACTGGGTTGTGGTAGGTTTCTTCCCATAGCTCTGAGTTGAGGTGACGAAATAGGCTAAGTGCTTCGTTATCCCATGTCCACCACAGGTTCAGTGCCAACTCCCGCAGCGGTTCAAGGTTCTCTGGTAAAGTTGGCACAACTGATAATTGACGAATCGGCTTCATTATCCAGCATTCCCTCCATTATCAGAAGTGAATGTGGTGTTTAACATGAAATAGGTGGCTCTTTGTCGTTTTTGGATGTTTAATTTTCCTTCGCGTGCCAACCAACCGAGTCCGAGCAATATCATCCGATCAGTTTGTTTGAGTTCTTGTTTTAATTTTCCGACAGATGCTTCATCATGTTTTTCAAGATATTGCCAAATTTCACCAGCGGTTATTCCGATATCATCAAGCATATTTCCCTCCGATATTTTGTTGTTTAGGACGTGCGTTGTCAAATAAATTATACTTCTATTTTAGCCATGTGTCAAGAATTTAAGCGCATTTTATTCCCAAAAAAACGTCTTGACACTTTCCCACTTTACATGGTATTTTTTAAACATTCCAACCTTATTCTTTAGACGAGGTGAAATCTTGAGTATTGTTGTCCACGTCACGCACGAGGCAATCCAGAAAATGGGAGGTATCGGTGCAGTTTTGGAGGGGTTGCTGACAACTCGCAGCTACAACGAAGCGATTGAGCAAACCTTTCTCGTCGGTACCCTTTTCTCCGGTGCCGATTTAGGCGCATTGGATACGGTGTTGTATCACGCTGCCGAAGGTATCAAAACCACACCTCATGCAAAAGCACTTAGTGAGATTGAAAAGACTTACCATGTTGAACTTATCTACGGGCAACGACGATTTGAAGGTAAAGACCAGAAGGTATCTATACTTACAGATGTCCTCTTAGTTAATGTTTCTAACAGTAATGAAGACCTGACGGGGCAATTTAAGTGGCAACTCTACGAACATTTTGGCATTGAATCTACCCGTTACGAGAGTGAATGGGAGTACGAGGAGTATGTGCGCCTCGCTGAACCTGCTTATGAGGCACTGCGGGTGCTGATCGGTGAAGAGATAGAAACTCCCGTTTATATTATCTCACATGAATTTATGGGAATGCCGCTTGCACTCAAAACGCAGATTGAGCGGAAAAACGGCAATGGCGCGGTAAACATGCGCACGGTCTTTTATGCCCATGAAGTCGCTTCGATCAGACCTATTGTTGAAGGACATCCCGGACACGATGTCCGTTTTTACAATGCATTAGATCAGGCAAAAACGGAAGGTATGTTAATCCAAGATGTGTTCGGCGATCCGTTCTGGTATTTCAAACACGCTTTGATTGACAAGGCACATCTTTGTGATACGATCTTCGCTGTCGGCGACCTCGTTGTAGATGAACTTCGCTTTTTGGCACCACCTTTCGAGGCGTTTCCCATAAACCTCGTCTATAACGGAATTCCAGCTTTTGAGATGAGTTTAGAAGATAAATTAGCATCAAAAGCACGCCTGCAAAAGTATGCAAGAACGCTGCTTGACTATCGTCCTGATTATGTGTTTACGCATGTGACTCGGCTTGTTAAAAGCAAAGGATTGTGGCGCGATTTGCAGGTGCTAACACATTTGGATTCGCTGCTTGCTTCCAATGATAAAACCGCTGTGCTGTTTATTCTATCTACAGAAATTGCCACCGGACGACCACACGAAAATATTCATGAGATGGAACGTGAATACGGTTGGCCTGTGTTCCACAAAATCGGTTATCCTGATCTGGTTGGTGCGGAAATTGAGTTGAACAACGGTGTGTCCGCCTTTAACTTACAGTCTAAAGCCATAAAGGTCGTTTTTGTTAATCAGTTTGGGTGGAGTCAAGACTCTTGCGGCAGTCGGATGCCGATAGAGATGGAGTTTATGGATATTCGTAAAGGCAGTGATGCGGAGTTTGGACAGTCAATTTATGAACCTTTTGGGATTGCGCAGGTGGAGCCGCTCAGTTTCGGTGCGATTTGTGTTGTTAGCAATGTGTGCGGGTGTTGTGGTTTCATTCAACGTGCTACCGATAATCGTGAAGTTCCCAATGTTGTAATCGCTGACTATACGTACCTTAATGCTGCCCCAAAGTCGTTAGGAGATGTGCTGAACATCGGTTTAGCAGAGCGAACGCAGATTGAAATTGAGAATAGTCGTGACATCGCAGCGAAACTTCTTGGTCGGTTACCACGGAAGCCGCGTGATGTTGAGGATATGATTAAAGAGGGTTATGAAATTGCCTCTCGTATGAGTTGGGAGGTTGTTGTTAAGGATTATTTTCTACCTGGATTGAAACAGGCATTATAAAAGTAGTAGGCACACTCCGTGTGCCGTACACTGCTTTATATGTATCACTAAACACACTTCCTCTGCTATATGGTGAACTTTGAAATTAAGGATGCACATTTTTTGTAGGAGCGATCTCCGAATCGCGACGAAACTCACTAATAGTCGGGTAGTCGGGAATCGGAGTTCCCTCCCGCTGAATGCCAAAAGCGCATTCAGCGTTGATTCACAACTCAAAATGTCCTGTTAATTCTAAAGTTCACTATAATCACCATTATGACCGAGTCAAAACAGAATTAATACTTAAAATAAGATGGCATCACAACCTGCTTAGACTCTATAATAGACGGCACGCGGAGCGTGCCTACTACCTTTAAGAGTGATTTCAACCATGTTCAAACTCTTCGACCCTGACAGCGATTACAATATTACATCTGGTTCAAATCTGCCGCATTGGTTTCAACCACAAGTGACCTACTTTATCACCTTTCGCACGGAGGATTCGCTACCTGGACATCTTATTGAACGATGGCACGTCGAACGGTCAAAGTGGCTTGAAATACATGGAATTTCTGATTCAATTCCAGATTGGAAAGAAAAACTGGTAAAATTGCCTGAGAAACTCCGTATACACTTTCATGAAACCTTTTCACGGCAATACTTAGAAAATCTTGACAAAGGTTTCGGCGCATGCGTTCTGAAACAACCACTACTATCAAAAATTGTAGCAGATAGTTTGTCATACTTTAATGGTGACCGTTACCATATAGGAGATTTTGTAGTTATGCCGAATCATGTTCATTTGCTGGTTTGCTTGTTAGACAACACGGATCTTCTTAAACAATGCCGTTCATGGAAAAGGTTTAGTGCAGGTAAGATTAATAAAGTGCTTGGGCAAACAGGACGATTTTGGCAGGAAGAAAGTTTCGATCATCTTGTCCGTTCGCCTGAACAGTTTTGTGCGATTCAACAATATATTAGAAATAACCCAATTCATCTTAAGGACAGCGAATATTTTTTGTATCAGGTTTAAAAGTAGTAAGTACACTCCGTGTACCGTAAAATACGTCAATTGCATGCTCACGCCGTAGACTTGTGACCTTTGAGGAATAGCTATCTCAAGGAGCATGTAACTACCTCCGTATATGCTTTTTGTGGACGGCACGCGGAGCGTGCCTACTACCTTTAAAGAGGAGATAAATTAATGCCAACACAAATATCAAATGAAACACCAGTACCGATGACACCAGAACAAAAGTTCTTTTTAGATCTGCGTGGTTGGATTCTATTACCATCGGTGTTGACAGATTCGGAAATAGAAGAGATGAAAGCGGAAGTGTATGCGGGGGCAAAACAAAGTTATCAAGGTTCACTTCAGAACTTACTTGACCATCCTGCTGTTGTCGGTATTCTAAACGAAATCGTTGCGGATGAACGTTTTCTCTTTGATGATTGCTACGGATTTCGTTGTGAGAATTCGTTTACTACGGTCAGGCAACCTGGCTGGAACGTTGCCTATGGAAAAGGCACAACGGTGCCGCATGTCGTACGTCCACCACAACAAGCAAATGCGATGCGATATCAGGTTGCTGGTGGAAAGATATTTGCTGGATTGACGCGTGTGGTTTGGGAACTTGAAGAGGTGAAAAAAGGATTGGGTGGCACAACCTTTCTGACCGGTTCTCATAAGGCACATTTCAACTATGGAGGTCCTGACCCAAACCGTCCGAATATCAGTGAATCGCCTTGGGAGGATAACATACGTGATATGATGGAGGACTATAGTTGTCCGCCTGGGTCTGCGATTGTTTTCACAGAGAGTCTGATACATGCTACCAACGACTGGACGAATCCTGACAATCCGCGTTGTGCCGTGTTTAATTGTTACAACTCAATATGGGCGCAATGGTATCGATTGAATCTAAGTCATGAAATCATAGAAAAGATGCCGACAAAACGTCAATCCTTATTCCGTGGAACATGGGCAATCGGTGGTGGTGCTGGTGGAAACCGCCAGTATTCGTTGGATAATAACACCACATAAATCAAAGACCATCGATGGTAGATTTTAGAATTATTTGGACATTCTTCACATGTAGGAGGGAACTCCGATTCCCGACGACAACGGGTCGCGATTCGAAGATCGCTCCTACAGATGAGGTGTATAATTATTTCAATAATTCACCATAAGATATAGATTTCTTATCCAATGCAGTGAGTTTGATATTTAGTAGAAACATCTCATAGTGAAGTGTAATACCTTGTGCAAAATTACCTGATTAATGGTAAATTATTGTTATACTCATTAATACAATTGTGATTACATGCAAATTGTGACAACGACTTTTAAGGAGATATTAATGTCAAAAGAAACGTTAAATGATGATCCAGTACCGATGACACCTGAACAGAAGTTTTTCTTCGATCTTCGGGGCTGGATTTTATTACCATCGGTATTGTCAGAGTCGGAAACTGAAGCGGCAAAATCAGAGGTATATGCAGGTGCAAGACAGAGTTATCAAGGGACACTCCAGAACTTACTTGACCATCCCGCAATTGTGGGAATTTTGAATGAAATACTATCCGAAAATCCTTTTGTACACGAAGATTGCTACGGATTTCGGTGTGAAGGGTCTTTTACCACTGTCCGAGAATCCGGCTGGAGTGTGACATCACGAGGAGACAATGGTTTGCCCCACGTCGTGCGACCACCACAACAAGCAAATGCGATGCGGTATCAGGTTGCTGGTGGAAAGATATTTGCTGGACTGACACGTGTGGTATGGGAACTTGAGGAGGTAAAGGCTGGACAAGGTGCTACCTCTTTTCTGAGCGGATCGCACAAGGCGCATTTCAACTACGGTGGTCCTGATCCGTATCGTCCAAATATCGGCGAGTCGCCTTGGGAAGAAAGCATGCGGGACATGATGGACGATTATAGTTGTCCACCGGGTTCAGTTGTTATTTTCACTGAAAGCCTGGTGCATGCGGCGAACGACTGGACGAATCCTGACAATCCACGCTGTGCTGTGTTTAATTGTTATAACTCAATATGGGCGCAGTGGCATCGGTTGAATTTGAGTCATGAGATTATTGAGACGATGCCGCCGAGACGGCAATCGTTGTTCCGTGGGACGTGGGCGATTGGTGGTGGTCCTGGTGGGAATCGTGCGTATTCTTTGGAGAATAACACTACGTGATAATAGGCACTTAAGAGGTGCGGTTACAAACCGCGCCTACTGTGAATGTTTAAAATGCCAGAGTGTCTGGCTCTGGCAACCCAACATAGACATACATAAAAGTAGAGGTCACGGTTGGCTGTCCCTAGCTTTTCCAGAGAAAAGCACCGTCCGTACGGCACGTATTCGGGCAAGGAATAATCAAAATGTGCGTCGTGTGCTGTTATCCCTTAATCTGCGGCTTTATCATCGGACGATTTAGTAGCCTTTAACTTCTCTCTAAATGGCTCCGGATCAACGAACTTATACTTACTTGTTTTCCGTAGTTCCTCGCCTACTTTTTGATAGTAAGCAAGCAATCTATTGAGATCGTGTCCACATTCTTCTGAAATTTTCATCCGCATTTCGCGAACTTCCTTGACGACTTCGTTCATTTCTGTACTGCAAAGATCAATTTTCTTATCCATTTTATGCGGAACCTCCTAAGTAGTCATGTGGTGTTTTTAATTCTGGTGTTGTTAATCCCAATTCTCTGTTGATCCGCGCGATAAAATCAAACTTGTTCGGATTAGCAAGATGTGTACAATTCCATGTAATATGGTTATTATATCACATAAAGATCTAATTGTCAAAACAAGATACTCATGAATTTGACACCATTTGAGGTGCTAACACCTGCGCGCTTCGGGCAGGGACATAGAGTTGAATAGACTGTGCTTGTCCTTCCATCTCTACATCTTGCCACGGATAATGGATACCCTCCACTGCACCATAACCTCCACATTCGGCATCATCGGTGTTAAGGATAAGACGGTAATCTGCCTTTTCAGGCACGGGGATACGCCAATCCATAATAGATTCTGTCGGATGCAAGTTAAAGGCAAAGACGAGTCCACCGCGCGCATAAACAATCTGTTTTGCATTCTCATGAATGAACAACAACTGAATGACTTCATCAGTCAGTAGATGATACTTTGCATCAAGCAGTTGCATTGCCGTATCAAAAGCGTTTAGATACTTGTAGTAGAGTGTGTCATCATCAACAAGGTGCCACTGCCTGCGGGCATACCAATAGGAATTGTTGTTCCCCGCACGGGGAAAGTCTATCCACTCAGGGTGTCCAAACTCATTGCCCATAAAGTTGAGATAGCCTTCTCCGCCTAAACTAAAAGTGAGCAGACGAATCAATTTGTGAAGAGCAACGCCTCGTGCAATTCTAATGCTTGGCGTGAAAACACTCATTTTTGTGTAGAGCTCAGCATCCATCAACTGCATCGCAAGCGTCTTGTCACCGACAATACTCTGGTCGTGGCTTTCCACATAAGCGATGTGTTTTTCACCTATGCGGCGGTTGCGCAGCATACCGTAAATCTCGCCGATATGCCAATCTTCGTCCTTTTTCCCTTTCAATAACCGAATCCAATAATCTGGAATACCCATTGCAAGACGATAATCAAACCCGAGTCCGCCTTCTTCAATTGGGCGTGCAAGACCGGGCATTCCGCTCATATCCTCAGCAATAGAGATCGCTTTCGGGTTGATAGCGTGGACAACTTCATTTGCTAACATTAGGTAAGCGATAGCATCCAATTCCACTTTTGATCCGAAGTAATCATCGTAACCTGTGAACTTTTGCCCAAGTCCGTGATCGTTGTAGAGCATGCTCGTAACACCATCGAATCTGAAGCCATCAAACCGATAGGTTTCCAACCAATAGCGGATATTGCTGAGTAGAAACCGCTGCACTTCGTATTTGCTATAATCAAAACAGCGAGAGTCCCAAGCGATGTGTTCACCTTTTGTGCCAGCATGAAAATAGTGATATTCTGTACCATCAAAGCGATTCAAGCCTTCGTTGATGTTTTTAACAGCATGGCTATGCACCAGATCCATAATGACCAGTAAACCCATGCCGTGCGCTGTGTCTATGAGTTCCTTGAGTTCTTCAGGTGTTCCGAAACGACTTGAAACAGCAAAAAAGTTGCTTATATGATACCCGAAACTTGCATAGTAGGGATGCTCCATAATTGCCATCAATTGCACTGCGTTATAACCTAAATTGGCAATTCTTGGTAGCACATTTTGTATGAACTCATTGAACGTTCCGACCTTTTCCGCTTCCTGCGCCATACCGATGTGTGCTTCGTAAATCCTTAGTCCTTTGGTATTGGTGTCAAATTCGGGCGTGTTATGTTTCCACTGATATGGATTCGGCGGTGCCCAATATTGTCCTGTGAAATCGGTCTTGCTTTCTTGAATGACGCGTTGGATATAGGCGGGGATTCTATCAAGTTCACCCAATGCTGATTTGACATGGACTTTTACTCGACTGCCATGTGTGAATTGATCTGTATAATGTTTATCCGGTAGAAACAGATGCCATATCCCCCATTCATCAACGGACATCGGGTTAGCATCACGATTCCAATCGTTAAAATCGCCTATAAGGTAAAGGGACTGTGCTCCCGGTGCCCATTCGCGGTACCAGACACCAGACTCACCATCGTTTTCTCCACGGTTGAAACCGAAAAACAGATACCCTCGGCTTATTTCACCTAATATACCTCCGGTCTTTTCAATTGTTGCTCTGATACGTTGATAGTGGGTAAACCTTTCCTGTAATTGAGAGGCATAAGACTTTAACAAAGGATCGTGTTTAATGAGGCGTGTACCGTCAGATTTGCGTTTCTCCATAATGTATCAGTTTAACACAATAGTCCTGCCAATTCAAGCATGATGTCTACTTTAAAAACCGCATTAACTTAAATTTGATAATTAATTTGACTAATTTGGTCAGGTATAGTATATTATAACGTGAGTTTGATAAAATCTTATAATAAAAGGCGAGGTACAGAGACCTCGCCTACGAATATGAGACGCTATTTATTGCGCTATTTATAAAAATGTTTACAACACACTTGCGTCTGATTCCCTAATTAGCAGTTTCAGACCATTGAGCGTGCCTCTGGAGCGTTCGGATATCAATTCCTAACGACTCAGCTGCCTCACGGAGGGATGGGTGTTTTTGAATACGCATCCTGGCAACTGCTCGTAGAATTTGATTCTGGTTCAGATCTTCTATATTAAGTGATTCCTGTTCTTCTTCAGTGCTTGTGCCGACTGAATTTCTTATGCTATACCACGGTTGCAGTATTTGTGTAGAGAGTTCATGCATTATTATATGCTGCGTCTCTGGATGTAGTGCCTGCCATATAGCGTGCTGCGTTTCTGGGGGAAGTGTTCCCCATACAGAAATTAGCGTTTGTAAGAACTCAGGGTATATATTTGGAAAATCTTTTGGTTCAAGTGTATCGGATGTTGCGAGTGCGACAGCTGTTTGAATAGAACTTCTAAGCTGCCGAATATTGCCTGGCCATGCCGCCTGCTCAAGATGCGTAAGAGCCTCTGGACTAATACTTTTAATGTCTTTAGCATACTCAGAACTAAACTCAGTAATAAATGCCTCTGCTAAGGGTAGAATATCTTCAGTACGTTCTCTTAGGGGCGGTAGGTGCAACATCATACCTTTGAGACGGTAATATAGGTCTTCTCTAAATTTGTTTTTTTTGACGATTTTTTCTATATCCCTGTTTGTTGCGGTGAGAATATGCACATCTACTGCCAATGGTTGGTTTCCGCCAAGTCGCGTGAATGTGGTTGTGTCCAAAACACGGAGGAGCATTTTCTGTGCATCCAAAGACATTTCGGGCACCTCATCTAAAAAGAGAATACCGCCGTTTGCTTGTTCAAATGCCCCTTGTCTCTGGCGGATTGCACTGGTAAACGCCCCTGCTTCATGACCAAAAAGTTCACTTTGTAGGAGTTCAGCGGGAAATCTTCCACAGTTAATGGCAATAAATGGGTTGTCCCGACGTGGACTTTTTTCGTGGATATATTTTGCAATGCCTTCTTTACCGACTCCTGTTTCGCCGGTAATTAAAAACGGTATATTTGATTTTACAACCTGTTTTACTGTGTTATAAATCGCCTGCATTTGTGCAGAAGGCAATTCGATAAACGCTGGTTGATTGTTCATAATGTGCTCCTTAAAGTATATTTTAACCTGGACGAAGTATATTTAAGTCTTAGCAATTTTATTTCGTAAGTGCGGATTGTGCCAGATGCGTCATTATCAAGCACATATCTTATTTTGCCTCACAAGAAATAAAACTACAGCACATTTTTTCTGAATTATTAACGTTGGATCCAGAATTTAGTTGACTTGATATTTATTTCTCAACAACTACATTTAATTGAATTTTCATTCTTCAATGTTAATGCACAATTTTTGCATGCAAAAACACAATTTTTTATGTTTCATACTACAATTTTTGCGTCTCGGGTTACAGGAGCAAATTTGCAAAGAGAGATTACTTTACTTGTGCAAAGATTTTTTGAAAAAAAATGAGTTTAGACATTTTCGCTAATCCTTATAGTAGCGTATGTTTTTAACACATTGCGGTAACCGGTGTGCCAAAATCTTAGCAATTGAAGCGTGAAATATAAGACACTAAAGGAATTTGGCATGGAACTTGCTTACTTTATTAAGTCCCAATGTAATTTCTCCGCAATGTTGGGAGTATTTATAGTAAAACTTACAATTAATGGGACACTTCTGTAGCGCAAACTGTTAGTTTGCGGACTAATATGCACAAACTAACAGTTTGTGCAACGCCGTCTATTGTCCGTTATGTTCCAAAATAGGTTTATCAAAGTGTCCCGGTAATTTCAAAGTTCACTATAGTTAGATATAAAACTTTAAGACATAGGCACACCATGTGCCTTAAAAGTGTAAGTGCGCCTGTCCCTCTCCCCTAAGGCGTGCTTACAAAATCGCGATTTGGGTAGGCGCGCTAACCAAATCGCGATTTATGGCGGTAGCGATCTTCGGATCGTTACCACCTTTTTATAATCGCGACCAGGAGGTCGCACCTACAGGAAAAGGCGCAATGAATTGCACGACCACAAACCCGATAAAGAACTGTAAAAGTAGTTTTAGATTTCACTATAACTTTTACTATAAGCCACCACAAAGGCAAGCGTTCATTGGACAAGTTCCTGTCGCACAGAGTTCTGGTGTTGTTAAAAGTTTGGGAATAGAGGACGATTCGGAGGGTTGTTCGGTTGGTTGACTTAGTTCTCTGAACGATGCCTTCAGAATAGAGATCGCCGATTTGAGAAAGATACTTGTAATCAGTAGACCAACCACTACGTCTGGCAGTTTGGATTGGGTGATGGCAACGAGTGCCGCTGCTACGAAAACGCTTGTGTTCGCGATAATATCATTGCGGGAACACACCCAGGTTGAGCGCATGTTTATATCATCTCCTTTGTGCTTGGATAGTAGAATCAGGCAACTGGCGTTTGCGACCAAAGCAAGCACGCTCATAAGAAACATAAAATGCGACTCTGGGATTTCGCCTGCAAGGAATTTATGGACGGTCTGGAACAAGACACCGATGCCAAAGATTGCCATAATGCTACCTTTGAGCAAGGCTGTACCCGCACGCCATCGGTTACTTCTACCAATTGCATAGAGACTGAAACCGTAAACCAAAGTATCGCTTAACATATCAAGCGAATCGGCTTGTAATGCCACTGAACCTGCTAACAAACCAACGATTAATTCTAAGCAGAACATGATGCCGTTAATGCCAAGTACAATCCATAATGTTTTGGATTGCCGTTCGCGGAGTTTTTCAAATTCACTCCCTTTGTCGTGACAGCAATTATCCATAAAATCCCATTTTCTTACAATATCAATTATGATGCTCTTTTCTTGTGTAACATGATACCATCTTTGACAGCCAGATACCAACTAATACCATTTCTATATGGTAACATTACATTATTTCGTAGGTCCAAATCAACGGTATGAATGCCTTTGATTTGGACCTATAATATATTATGACAATGTGTCAATTAGAAATGGTATAACTTCAAAAATAGATGCGAAATGAGGAAAAGAAAAGATTGGGATATGCCCCAAACTCCGATTGAAACTGGATCAAGTCCTTGTTTTTCGGTCGTTTTCCGATGCTGATGAAGCCTCCGACAGACAGATGGACATCCTCTGCGATGTTATACGCGATCTGCGGGGCAATCCAAGCTGAGGGATCGGAAAGGTTGAATAGTAACTGTCCACTGAAACTGATGAGCGGTGTGAGTTGGTGGGTGAATCCGGGGGCAATATAATGGACACCGAGCAGATAAACGCCACCCTGAGTATATGCAGTCTGGGTTGTATTGGCGAGGAAATTTTCGGGGTTGTTCGTACCCACTCCACTGAAATGGTATTCAACAAATGTATAAGTTTCACCGCCGAAGCTATAATCTAAACCGACAGAAGCGCGCAGATAGTTTTCCGAAGTATTTGGTTCATCAAAAGGTTCGGCAAACACATAAGCAGTTTCGAACCAGAATCCTGCGCCTCCAATTCCACGCGCTATATCTAAACCTAAGAGCAAGTTTTTCTGAAACTCCAATAGTAAAATAGAAAAATCTGTTTCAACAGCATTCAATTGTGTTCGAAGGTAAATTGCACTCTTTTCAAAATTAAAATCAGGTCCAAAGATGTATCCTGTATCCACTTCTCCGAGGATACCAACTGGAATCCGGATACGAACTGCGTCTACGCCAATACGGTCTTCAGTATCCAGCTGGTCATAAGTATAAGGCGCGACAATATCTGTTGGATTGATTATACGTGCGCTACCCCAAGCAATTGCATCTCTACCAATTGAGATGTCAGCAAAATCGGTACTCAACTGCACGGAAGCGCGATCGATATTTTGATAAATTCCAACATTACCGATTAATTCATTTTCTTCTGGGTATATCCGGGAATCGAAATCTGCTACGCGGTAACGGGATGAGGCAATACCAACAGCGAATGGGGATTCAGTAAAGAGTGAAGGGGCTTGAACGCGCGGTGTAAAATCGTAAGCAAAAGCAAGGAATAGCGAGTCTGTCGGTGTGTAGGAGAGATTGAGTCGAAGAGGATTGACCACTGCTCCCATCATCGGTTCGCTGGGAGATGGCGAATTGAAAACTGTGAAAAAGTTTTTGTAATAACCACCGATCTGGAGTTCGGCATTGATGGTTGTTGCAAAAGGGATTGCCACAAGACAGACAAGAAGCGCGATGATTCTTCTGATTTGTTGCGATCCGCTATTTCGTCTCATCAGTGTCTATTTGCCCATCACGAAGTGTAACCAACCGTTTTGCACTTTCCATCACCATCGGATCGTGCGTTGAGAAGATAAAAGTCATGCCTGTTTCCGCGTTAAGGCGGTTCATCATCTCAAGCAGATCACTACCTGTTTTGGAGTCGAGGTTGGCTGTCGGTTCGTCTGCAAGGATAATGTTAGGCTCAGAAACCATAGCGCGAGCGATAGCGACACGTTGTTGTTGTCCACCTGAAAGCTGCGTGGGAAGTCTGTCTTCAACGTCCTTTAATCCGACAGATTCAAGCATTGCTACAACCCGGTCATGCCGTTCTGCCTTTGGTACACCTGCTAATAGCATGATATATTCAACATTTTCTTCAACTGTTAAAACGGGGATCAGATTATAAGCCTGAAAAATAAAACCGATGTTATCCCGCCGAAAGTCAGACAGTTCATTGCCGCTAATTTCTGATAGTACCTTGCCAGCAAGCCACACTTTTCCTGCCGAAGGACTGTCCAATCCAGAAATAATGTTGAGAAAGGTTGTTTTTCCCGAACCAGAAGGACCAACAATTGCCGTAAATTCTCCAGATTGAATTGTTAAATCGATCCCGTTAAGAGCATCCACGGGAATCCCATCAGCATCATAAACTTTTGTCACACTTTCAGTAACAATGACATCTGTATTTTGATTTTGTTCCATGATAATTCCTAAAAACTACGCCGCATTGCGTCTACAGGCGACATTTTGGCTACATGCCAAGCGGGATACAATCCGGCAATGATAGTGAAAACGAAGACCGCTACAGGATAAACGGTAAACTGTTCAATTGTTAGCACTGGAAAAATAAACTCCTGTACCGTTACGCCCATCATTTCATTACCGGTATAATCTAAACCGACATTTGCAAATATTGCTGTCAATACAAAACCGAGTATCACCCCGATTACTATACTCACGATTGCCAATGCACCTGCCTCAAATAAGATGATGCGCGCCATGCCGAAAGAACGTGTTCCTACGGCACGCAACACGCCATACTCAAACATTCGTTCGTATAGCGACATAAATAGTGTGTTGATAATACCAAAAATAACCACTCCGAACAGGACAATTCCCATGATGTATTTGCTGTATTCGGACATTGCAAATACTTTCGGTAATTGCGGTAGTATTTCTGTCCAGCTGAGTGCCTCGTTCCCATGTTGAGAATAAGTCTCCCAAAATGGTACTTGCTTGTTTTGACCATATTCGGTTGAAGTAAACTTAATCGCTATTTCATGGACATTATTACCAATAGCAAGCATTTGTTGTGTCTTTTTAAGCCGAACAAACGCCATACTACTGTTCATCGCTGCATCAGCAAAATAATAAATCCCAGAAACACGAAACCAATCTTCAAAATAATCACCACTTCCGACTTGAACGACTGTGACGACGACCTTATCTCCGAGTTCAACTTCCAGAATTTCTGCAAGTTTGCTACCGATGACAATATCATGTTCATTCGTCTTTTCAAAAAAGACACCTTTCGTAATCGCATCATCAATTTGGGATAGGAATTTTTCTGTTGACGGTTGAACGCCGACGAGGTTAATTGCACTTCTATTTGCCGATGATGCAATCATACCAGAAGCGTAAGTTCTTCGTGTAAAATATTGGACGTTCGCTTCTTTGGCAAGGTTCGCTCCCACTTTATCAATTTCCTGAATGGTCATTGAAACCTCTTGCGTCTCCCGAAATCCTTGCCGATGAATCTGAGCGTCCCCAATGAAGGAATCAGTAGCCGTTCTAATCAAATTGTCCATCATCCCTATCATGAAAGCATCTCCGAAGATAAGGGCTGCCAACCCAATACTGATTGCTATTGACGCAATGATTGTACGCCGTTTATTCCGTAAGATGTTTCTCCAAGCGAGTTTGATTAAAATCAGAAACATAGTTTTAATAGTTTTCGGTTATCGGTTCTGAGTTTTCGGCTACCAGTAAGAGAAAATTTCTTCCTGATAACCAATAACTGACACCCATTTAATGTGTCCTCATCGCTTTTGCAGGCATAATCCGTGCAGCTTTTATTGCTGGAAACAGCCCGACAAGCGTCGCTGAAAGCATTACGGTAATACCCGGTATCATGAGAGATCGGGCGTTAACTTCAGCATACATCGTTCCAAATTCAACTCCGCCCATAGTCAACCCTTCGGCATACGTGAGACCGTGTATGGACAACAGATAATTAATAAAAACTCCAAGTAGCGCACCAATAGCGATGCTGCCAATAGTGATGATTACCACTTCACAGATAACTAACCAGAAAATTTGGATAGGTTTCGTTCCGACTGCCTTTAGCACACCGTATTCACGCGTCCGCTCTAATACAGACATTAGGACGGTGTTGAGAACGCCAATTGCAACGATAAGCATAATGATTAGACGTGCAACAGCATCTCCTTGCTTATCAGCCTGCATCGCATCGTAAAAGGATTTTGCTACCACTTGCCATGGTAAGATTTCAAGGTTTGAATCGTTGAGACTTCCTTTAATCGCTTCCGTTATTTTCCCAACCTTATTGATATTTGATACAATTACAACGATTTCGTGGATTCGCCCCTCAAGCACAAACAGTTCTTGGACATCTTCAATGTGTAGATAGCAGGTTATCCTGTCCGTTATATTATCACCACTTTCTGTGAAACCAACAATTGTATATTCGTCATTTGCAATTGAACCGTCTGCAGCTTGGGAAAAAATCACGATTTTACTGCCCAGTGTAGCAGAAAGCGTTTTTGCAAGTCCTTGCCCAATAACTGCCTCACGCGATGCAGTTTCCGTTAAAGCATTCCCTTGAACCACTTTTTTATCAAATTGAGTTGCTTTGATTTCCCGTGCTACATCAACCCCAATAATTCGTACAGCCGTGCTCTTTTCACCAACCGAACCGAGTCCACCTGCATAAACTCTTGGTGTCCACGCTTCAACGTCTGTGTTACTTTGAATTGTTCTGCCAATGGATTCATAATGGTTAATCGTTTCATAGATAGAAGGTTTGTCATGATAACCTGCGCGATGCACCTGGATGTGTCCGATACGGTTTCCAGTGAACATCTTGATAACATTAGAATACGCACCATCAGATAAACCAATGACTATTGAGGAAAGCGTAAATCCAACAATCATAGCGAGAGCAGTAAGGATTGTACGTCGCTTTTGTCGGAAAATGTTACGGAATGCAATTTTGAGTATCATAGTAGCAGGAATGCTCCGCGTGCAATCAAACGCTTATTTTACAAAGTAAGTAGAGGATTGCTTATTGAGCGATCAACATTTTTACCCGATTCGGTTCGGTGGATGACCTGTAGTATATGAGAATGTCCTGTTTGGTGTCCTTATTGAGGTCAACCAACTTTATATTTCGTTCGTCTTCAGGCATAGCCACTGTCACCTTTTGCGGCTTCTGTGCTAATAGTTTCGGTCCTGGTATGCCGAGAAAGACGTGCATCTCTTCCCAGTTTTTTCCTATTAGTAGGTCTGGACGTTTATCACCGTTTACATCACCTAACAGAACAGCTGGAAAGAAAACCCTTTTTTTCTCAAACAAATCAAAGTTCGGTCTGATTTTACGTGTGATAGCAGATTTTTTAGGATATACACCATCTTTCAACTGATATAACTCAATATCTATCGCTATGGAACTGCCGACCATTGCACGGGTCATCCCGCCGAGACCGGTTTTTACATCTCTGAACAAAATGTCAATATCGTCATCTCCATCAAAATCCTGCAACCACTGGAACGAATAGCCCCAAGGCAGTAAAGCTCCAGCGGTACCTCGCGGATGAATCGTCACGCTGGCATCTTGTGCGAACACAGTCCTGTTAGGAGCTGGTATGCCGAAATGGACTTCGTATTGGCTTCGCTGTTTGCCGAGACTTCGTCCCTCCAGTGTAAGGATTACCATATCCGCAACCCCGTCACCGTTCATATCGCGGAATGTATATAAGACTCTCCGTTTAGTGTTCTCTCTGAAACCAGAGATAAGCGCGAACATGTTCTCACCACTAAATCCGAAGGCGATTGAATAGGCGCCGTCCGTGTCAAAAGGCACATCAATAGTAAAGGTTTCAGGCACTGTAGAAAACATTCCGCTTGCGTCTTGGCGATAAACATCAAAATGGTCAACGTTCCAGAACACAAGGTCAGTGCGTCCGTCGTGGTCGTAGTCCATTTGATGCAAACGACTCAGGTACCAGAAAACCGTCAAAGCGTTTATCCCTACCTCGCGGTAGCTGCGGGATTCATCCATGGCAAACTTGTCAAGAAAAGGGTCTGGCGGTCCGAGTTTTACCAGCTCGGAAAATGAACCGTTGTTCAATTGCGTGGCTATCCAGAAACCGTCAATATCCGGGACAACTATGTCATCGAGTCCATCTCCATTTAGGTCCTGGGTGATGTCAATATGAGGGATTACACTTGCATCTGTCGCTCTGTAATTGGTAGTAATGTCCATCAGTGCGCGTTCCACCGCCGAGTCGTGATCAAACCAGTTTAGGCGACCGTGTTCGTAGGTGATGAGTCTGTCGCGTCCACCAATAGTTGCGATATCAACGAATAGTACTTCTGGACGTAGTTTTGTGTCAAGCCTTTGCTTCCAGATATCCTCACTAAACGCATAGATACGCAAACGACGTGCATTGTTTTCATCAACGTTGACGACAGCGAGTTCCGCGATAGCATCTCCTGAAAGAAATCCTGTCAAAACGGTTTGCTGGTGTTTCGCTGTACCGATGGAAATTTCGTACTGCTCAAAAGAGAAAGGTATAACGGAAATTGGTTTAACCTCTTTACGAAACATCTTTGAGCATCCCAATAGGGACATGCCAAGAACTAATATCGAAAACAAGCACAGAGAAAAAGACCTAAAAATAGGCATGTATACCCGCTTCTACGTAAACACCCGCAATACCTTTGGATTGAGAACTGCTATCTTCTCTACCAATCCCTTGACCGATTCCGATGTTTAAACCGAGCGGAATACCGCCAAGTGAAAACACAAGCTCACCACCAAAAGCGACTCCCGCTGCCAATGTGGTTGTTTTGGTAAAGTCTTTCTCAATATCCATTTGCGTTTTATAGCGCCAGCCACCCTCTAATGTGAAATAGAGTCGTGCTTCGTTCCATTTGCCTCGATGTTCAAAGATGGCATACGAAACGCCTGCACCAAACATGTGGTCCCCATCCTGATCATTGAGAATAAAACGCCCGACAGTTTGCAGATATACGGGTGCAAGTCCGTTATAACGAAAACTAATACCACCAAATGCAGGTGTGGCTCCCTGAGATCCAATACCGAATTTTTTGGTGAGGTTTGTCTGTTGTGCTTGGATTGCAGAACAAAATATTAGACTTAAAAGGAGGAAAATTAAATAGATAAATGCGTGTGTTTTCACTTTTGGTTTTGAATTGTGTTTCATTGTAAAGCTCATGTTGGATTCCTAACGGATAATAGGTTATCTCCTTTTTTGGAGATTTCTGCGTGTGAAGATTTTATCGTCAACTTTTGAGTCAAATGTAGCAGTTACCCAGCGAACAATCGTTTTGTGTCCTTCCTTGTTTTGTGGAATCATTTCCATGACAGAAGGAACGGTTTTGCGTCCAAACTTTTTAACCTCTTTGAAATTTAAAACACGCATCAATTTCCCTTTTTCATCATAGAAATGCTGCCACACCGGTATATAATCTTTGGCTTGGACTGCTGCAATAATCTTGCCCCACACAATTGCAGAATCTTCTTTTGGGATAAGTTGAACATAAAGCAAATCGGGAGATGCATTTTCTGGCGTAATCAATTGATATGTGTAATCATCAAGCATTGACGATTCCTTGACTAAATCGTCATTCGTGAAATCAGACCCCATCCACGACCCCATCATCATTGATGGCGAAATCTTCATTGTTTTGTTCACCTTCGGCAGATAGTTCCACATTTCGTTTCCGATGCGTAGTGTTGCGACTCCTTGTTCTTTCTTTGGCGCCGTAATTTGGATAAAAGTTTTGTCCGTCCCTTTTGTCCAAATCAACATTTTTAATGTGCGTTCGTAATGAGGTGTGACAATATGCATCTCCATGTCGGCATGACTTGTTTTACTGCGATAAAGCTGATCAATATGTTTAATGATTTTTTCAACATCGGGTGAAGCGGTGTGATTGGCTGCGAATAAGTTAACAGTCGTAACGAACATAAAGAAAAAACATACCATCAAACTTAGTGCTATCTTATGTATTTTATTTGCCTTAAAATATGAGAAAAAATCGGGGTAAAAAAGGTTAGGTTTCATCATTTTGTGGTCATCCTTTGACTTTTGGATCGTGTGAGATGGAGAATTCATAAGTCTCTTCTATAACTTATTATAACGCAAAACGTATTAAAAGGACAAGTTCTTTCCCTGTTTTGATTTTTCTTGCATTTCTAACCTATTTCTGATAAAATTCCGATTAATTGAATTTGAAAAGACAAAATATTACTATTCAAAAGGATAGAACGAATGGCACTTCCAAAAATGGCACGGGTACGACAACATTTTGACGCACCGATTCTCGCGGACTTACCAGCCGCAATTCACGCGGAATTAGATCGGATTGACGCTGCATCTATTGTCCGGCCAGGTGAGTCTGTCGCGATTACCGCTGGCAGTCGTGGTGTTGCAAATGTTGCAACAGCAGTTAAGGCAACCGTGGATTATCTCAAAGGTATTGGTGCGAAACCTTTTGTTGTTCCTGCAATGGGGAGTCACGGTGGCGCAACTTCTGAAGGACAGCGAGCCGTACTGGAGCATTACGGAATTACTGAAGCGACCGTTGGCGCGCCGGTAAAAGCAACAATGGAGGTCGTGAAACTCGGCACTCTGCCGCAGGCGGGGGCAGATGACTTGCCTGTTTTCATGGATCGTTATGCTGCAGAAGCAGACCATGTTGTGCCGTTGAACCGCATAAAGGCGCATACGGATTTCAACGGATCTATTGAGAGCGGTTTGATGAAGATGATGGTCATCGGTCTCGGCAAACAGCAAGGGGCAAACTTCTATCACCGTGCTTTTTTTCAATACGGATTTGAACACGTTATAACAGCAGCAGGTAGTTTCATTCTTAACAGCGGGAAAATTGCTTTTGGATTGGGGCTTATTGAAAATGCACATGAAGAGACTGCAAAAGCCGTGGCAATGCCTGCTGCACAACTACTTCAGACAGAACGCGAACTTCTGGTTGAGGCAAAATCGATGATGGGACGTCTTCCATTTGATACGCTTGACCTGTTGATTGTGGATTGGTCTGGGAAAAATATCAGTGGTACAGGGATGGATACAAATGTCATCGGCAGAATGATGCAGAATTTTGAACCGGAACCACTTAAACCTGCGATTCTACGCATATTTGTCCGTGATCTAACCGAAGAGAGCGACGGTAACGCAACCGGTATCGGCCTTGCTGATTTTACAACGACACGCCTCGTTGAGCAGATTGACCGACACTCAACTTATATGAACGGTATCACTGCGCTCGGACCGCAAAAATCAAAGATTCCATTCTACTACGATACTGACCGTGAGGCAATTGAAGTTGCACTTGACACTATCGGTTTGACGAAGCCTGAGAATGCGCGCGTTATTCGGATTGAGAGTACACTTAGATTAACAGAACTTGACATTTCTGAGGTGTTACTCAAAGATGCACAACTGCATTCAAGTCTTGAGGTTGCTGGTGAAACATTGCCTTTTGAATTTGACGGAACAGGTAACCTACTGCCGTTTTCATCGGAGACGCATTAATTGAAGCGATTGATAGTCGGTATCACAGGTGCAAGCGCGGTTGTTTACGGTGTTCGCCTGCTTGAAGTCCTGGCAAAGCATGGGGATATAGAGGTGCATCTAACGATCTCTAAATCTGGTGCGCGGGCATTGTGGGAAGAACTGCAGATTAAAATAGATATTGACAATTTTCGTTTGAAATCGCTTATTGATGTTGATACGGAGAAGGTCATTTACCACCATGAATCTGATATAGGCGCGTCAATTGCCAGCGGTTCTTTCCGTACGGAAGGGATGATTGTGGTGCCGTGTAGTATGGGAACAGTCGCCTCTATTGCAGCGGGTATTTCGCGTAACCTTATCCAGCGTGCAGCAGATGTGTGTATCAAGGAACGCCGCAAACTTGTCATAGTGCCTCGAGAAACACCACTTAGCTCCATCCATCTTGAAAACATGCTCAAATTATCACGCGTTGGCGTGTGCGTATTGCCTGCTATGCCAGGGTTTTATCATTTTCCAAAAACGGTAGACGACCAGATTAACTTTGTTGTGACAAAAATCCTGGACCAGTTTGGTATAGATTCAGGACTAACGCAACGGTGGAAAGAAGAATAGTGATTATCCGTTTCAATTGAGAGTAAAACTTTATACTTATGTTCCATTCTGCTGGTAGGAACGATATCCGAATCGCGACGCATTCAATGTCGGAATTGGAGTTCCCTCCTACTAACTCACAAATTAAGCTGGACAAAGCAATGGATAGTTAATTTAATGCGAAAACTTAAAATCATCCTTGAGATGATAAAATTTGAACATACGATTTTCGCACTCCCGTTTGCGATTATGAGTGCGTTTATTGCTGCAGAGGGACTCCCACCTTTATCAAAACTCGGATGGATTCTCGTAGCGATGGTCGGCGCGCGTAGTTGTGCAATGGCATTTAACCGCCTTGCTGATGCGGAAATTGATAGCGAAAATCCGCGTACGGCAATGCGGGCAATTCCAGCAGGCTTAATTACAAAGGGAGCGGTATGGGTCTTTACACTCGTTTCGGCAGGATTGTTGGTTTTTGCTGCATGGCGATTAAATCCGCTTGCTTTTGCGTTGTCCCCGGTTGCACTTGCCGTGATTATGGGGTACTCGTATACCAAACGATTTACCGCGTTGTCTCATCTTTGGTTAGGACTTGCGCTTTCCATTTCACCCGTAGGGGCGTGGATTGCAATTAAAGGGCAGTTTGATTGGACCCCGATAATACTTTGTTTCGTAGTGTTGCTTTGGACAGCTGGATTTGACATCATCTATGCATGCCAAGATGTCAATTTTGACAGAAAACATGGTCTTCATTCTATTCCTGCGCGGCTCGGTATTCGTTGGGCGTTATGGGTTTCGTCTGCACTGCACGTAGTTGCCGTTATGCTACTTTTCGGGATTTCGCTTGTTGCCGAATTGGGACTTTTTTACTATATAGGCGTTGGAATTGTCGTTCTGATTTTTGTCTATGAGCATGCTATCGTCAAACCGAATGATTTGTCCCGTGTTAATCTCGCATTTTTTACATTGAACGGCATGATAAGTTTGGTTTTAATGGCTCTTTCAATTGCCGATATTTTACTGTAGCAGCTTATTTTATGGTAAAGATTAGAATTAATGCTACATTCCTGAACAGTAGGAGGGAACTCCGATTCCCGACTGTTCCTACAGTTCGGTCGCGATTCGGAGATCGCTCCTACAGAGGAAGTGTAGAATAATTTCTATACTCTACTATACTAATCTTGGAGACACGTTAAATATGAAACTATCACTTTCCGTTCGCGTTGCAGAGAATGCCTCTAAAAGGGATGCTACCCACACCTTTGTTCAGCTCACAGAACTCGCAGCAAACCTTGGTTACGAAGCAATGTGTATGCGTGCATCCCAAGTCGGTATCCAGTCACCTCTGGAGCAGATTACCGCTGCACGTAAGCAGGCAGATTCGTTGAATCTAAAAATCTCTATGATCACAGGTGATTTTCCTGTGCCGCTCAATAACGATGCAGGCCCTGATGGACTGCAAAATATAACGCCATATCTCGATTTAACGGAACTTCTCGGTGCAGACCTGATTCGCATTGCGATGAAAGTTGAGGAGGATATTCCATGGGCACAACGCGCGTCCGACGAAGCAGCAGAACGTGGTATTCGTCTTGCACATCAGTCGCACACACAGAGCCTGTTTGAGACGGTTGAAGATTCAATTGACGTACTAAAACGAGTCGGTAGAAAAAACTTTGGCATTATTTATGAACCTGCTAATCTCGATCTGTGTGCACAGGATTATGGTGTTGAAACACTCAAACGATTTTCGCCATATCTTTTTAATGTCTATCTCCAAAATCATATCCGTCGTCCAGAAGGGAAGACGCGTCTTTTGACGTGGATTCAAGGTGAAGTGCCACACGATCCGATCCGTCTACAAGATGAAGGCGGAATTGATTTTCCGTTAGTGTTTCAAGGTTTAGAAGCGATTGGTTATGATGGGTATGTGACGGTGCATCAGGCGTTCCGAGAGATAATGGAACCAGAGGATGCAGCAGAACAAAGTTATACGTATTTGAAACCTTTTTGTGGCTAATTGTAGGTTTGCCTCAGTGGCATTTATAGTGGATTCTATAATTAACTTTACATCTGAACTGTAGGAGGGAACTCCGATTCCCGACTACCAGTGGTTTGGTCGCGATTCGGAGATCGCGCCTACAGAATATATGTAAACTTATTTACATAATTTACTATAAGAATAATTTACATTGAAATTGTGGAGGTAGTACAGATGGCGTTTAGTGATTTCAAGACAATTTCTGAAGTTCAAGAAAAATTTAACATCAAATACTCATATAACGATTTTTTCGGAGTTGAGGCAAAAGATCCTTCAGAACATTTTTTGAAAGAACTTGAATTTAGTCAGCAACATATTGATTTTTTTACATCAGAAGGATCAAGATGTGAAGTGGTTATATTTCCTATTTTAAGAGAGATCTACAAAGATTATGCTCAATACTACGGGCTTTGGGTAAAGAAAACCATTACCTATGATGAGACTTTGAATGGCACGCCAGATTATCTTATTGCAACAAAGTCTGAATTGGGCATTACTGTTGTCGGAATGCCTCTGATAATGATGGTTGAGGCAAAAAAGAACGATTTTGAACTGGGTTGGGGGCAATGCCTGGCTGAGATGGTTGCAGCGCAAAAGATGAATGACAATCCTGATTTTCCTGTGTATGGCATTGTAACAGATGGGACATTATGGGAATTTGGACGGTTTGTCGGCGATGTCTTTACACGGAACAGAGCGAGTTTTACTTTAGCAAATTTGCCTATTCTATTTGGTGCTATTGATTCTGTTTTCAAAGCAGTACAAGGAAATTAAGGTTGTCAATATTTATGAACGAACAACGTCCCAATATACTCATTATCACGACAGACCAACAACGAACAGATAGCCTCAGCTGCTACGGTTCAACATTTACAGATACGCCGCATTTAGACAAACTCGCTTCTGAAGGTGTCTGTTTTGAACGTGCCTACTGTGCAAATCCTGTGTGTACACCCGCCCGCGCCTCAATCTTTTCAGGAAAGTATGTGAGTCGACATGGTGCATGGAACGTTGGCATGAACGTCCCGGACGACCAACCAATGATCTCCCATCAACTATTAGATGTCGGGTATCGCACACACTATATCGGTAAAGCACATTTTCAACCCTTCGGTGCGTCCCCAGAGCAATCAATTGAAACACGAAACAATACAGACCGTTATCCCGAATTTCGCGGTCCATATTATGGATTTGAGACGGTGGAATTGGCACTTGGACATGCAACCTATGGCATAGCCGGACATTACGGTGAATGGGTGCGATCTCAAGTTTCTGAAGAGACTTTTGCCAGTTACAGCAAAGCAAGGCGTCTTTCACAAGTAGGATTTGGCGGTGGTGCACACGATTGGGATATACCGCTAAAATACCACAATAGTGTTTGGACTGCTGATCGGACAATAGATTTTTTGACAAACCACGATGCTAATCAACCGTTTCTATTAGCAGTCGGTTTTCAAGACCCGCATCATCCACACTGTGTACCAACCGAATTTGAGGAACGTGTTGATCCTATAGAAGTGCCACTGCCAGACTTCGTTGAAGGTGAGTTGGACGACAAACCTCCTCATTTTATGGAAGCGCGTTGTGGACAACTGAGTAAGTCAAAAATACTTGGCAGATTTGCTATGGCTGGACAAGGTGGTGGTGCCGATTTCCGCAAAGTTTCAGAAGATGATGCCCGACTCGGAAGAGCCTACTATTACAACATGGTGAAGATTATCGATCAGGAGATGGGACGTATCTTAGCGTGTTTGGATACCTGTGGACTGCGCGAAAATACGTTGGTGCTATTCACCACCGACCATGGTGAACTGTTGGGGGACCACGGACTTTGGATGAAGGGGCCGTTTCATTACGAACAACTTGTCCGTGTGCCGACTCTAATACGTTATCCTGCAGCCATACCATCTGGGCAACGGACACACGCGCTTTTCAGCCACGTTGATATTGTGCCTACTGTGCTTACCGCTGCGGGATTGCCAATTCCGTCAGATATTGATGGTGTTGATGCGATGCCGATGCTTGCCGGAGAACAAGAGTCTGTGCGGGATTCGCTATTGATTGAATGTGTAGACGACCCACAAGGATTACGCCTCAAAACGATTGTGACTGATACGCGGAAGCTGACATGGTATTGTGGACATCCTTATGGTGAACTTTACGATTTAGTAGATGATCCATCCGAGCGACTCAATCAGTGGGGCAATCCTGCTTATGCTGCTGATAAAGCACAACTGATTAGTGCTATTCTTGAAAAGATGGAAACATTGGAGAAACGTGTTGAGCGATTATCCTATGCATAATCAGGCAAAATCCGCTTTTCAAAGAAATTGTTTCTATCTTCAAAGCAACCACTGAGTCAATACTTTGCAATCATGGTATCTGACTATTGATAAGAGATATTCAGTCCATCCTCTATTGCGAACATATTTGGCTTAAATATGTCCAATTTATAGTTGTTGGACTAAAGTCAGTCAGAATAGAGATTGTTTTAGGTTACACTCACCTACCGAGATCAACACAACAAAGAATCTAAAGGTTGAAGGATTGTGGTATAGTGTGGTGCATTTCAGTTGCGCTACTACACGCATTCATGGTATCCTATACATACACCCTGATGGCTGACTTGAACAACTATTTCCAGTAAAACACATCAAAAACTAAAAGACACTACGCCAAAATTACAACTACCACAATTTTGATAGCAAAAATGAAAATAGATTCCTTTTCTAATCTTGATACCTTTGTCAATAACCGTGTAAAAGAACTTTTTGTCGCGCAATCTAATAGACCGGCTGCTTTGAAGGACATAAGTCTTTCTCGTTTAACACCATTCCACCGAGCTTTACTTGTTGCAGATGGAACCGTTACACGTTTTATTGAAGCATATAAGTTGGCACCGATGCAAGTAGTCCTATTATACCAAGCAAGACGGACACTTCATAACAAACACTTCTGGCTTGACCTCCCAACAGGCGGTAATATTATCGCACGAGAAGTGGTTCTACAGACACCTTCCACAGAAAATCAGACTCCGAAAATCCATGCATACGCAGTGTCTCAAATTGTTCATGAACGTTTACCCCAAAGCGTTGTGGAAGGTTTGGAAGCAGGTATAAAAGGTTTAGGAACCCTTTTGCAACACAACCAATTGGAAACCCGTCGTGATTTGCTTTGGTGGGGTGTTGAACAAGCAACCGGATTGCCAAGCAGCATTGCACACTTTGAGGGACAACCTTTTCTCAGTCGAACCTATAGAATTGTTTCTAACGGGCATCCTCTTATGCTTATAACTGAGAAATTTCCACTTGACGATTCATAGAATGAATTGATCCGGGTGGCATCTTCTAAATATAAGCATCACACCTCGTTACACCGTGAGGAGGAAAATCTATATGTCTTTTTCTGCTATTGTGTATCGCTTTCTGTGCTATCTTTTCCATTCAGAAACGGACAAATTATAGATTGAAATATCGTTGGGAAAATGACGTATTGGTGGAATCCATAACTACCAAACACTGAATTAGCGGAAATTCACAAACTTACTGTCCCCATGGTCGTGCTTGTTTGATTGATATTTTACCATCTTTGGTAATCTTGAACTCAATCTCCATAGCAAAGTCTTTCGTTTGCGATGAAGCACCGTATAACTGACTAAATTTGTTGTGGACCGTGCCAAGATAAAGATTCAGTTCGCGTAGATACTTGTCTGTCAGAATTTGTTTACCATCTGTGGTCCGATTGGAAGTTGACACAACCCTATAGTTATTGCTATCCCACCAATCCAACAAAATCTCTTCTGGAATGGACTGTTCTTCTGGATTTGTTACAAGGTTTTCACCTACCTGTATATTGAGATAGTAATTTCCCTCAGTTTGATACACGACATCATCAGTTACCGCAACTCCATTTGCCGTTTCATTTTCAAAATTTGGATGTACAAGCACACCCATAGCCGTAGTTAAATGGTCAATACGAAAGAAATCGCGCGCTTCAAATGCTCGGAAATTCCAGAGGCTTGCATACACTTGTTTAATTGACTTTGATAGATGTCCTTCGTCTGGATTGTGTGTGAAGGAATCATATAAACCTGCACCGCTAAACCCAGGTAAATCTTCGTTATTTGTACTGGAGCGGCATCGGAGAGGAGTTCCGTCTGGGAATGAATTTTGTAAATCCGAAAAGGCTTGCACCATCCACTTTGGTATTTTTCCGGTCTCTATCTCTGATCTAAGCTTTATTAGTTCTGCTTCCTTTGTTTCATGTGAATTCTGAAAATCAGGATCCTTGAGTAGTGCCTTAATTTTTTTATAAAAGTTGTTGTACTTCATGAATTCATCATAGAAATAGAAGGGTACACCGAAACCATTAGGCACGGTGCCTTTTGGAAACTCAAATGTCCTTAATGTAGCAATGTTAGCCGTTTTGACTCCGAAACTTGAGGAGTCTGTGAATCTAATCTCATCAAGCGGTAATATCTTTTTAACAGATAGGTCGCGTGTAGGTTTTTGTGTTTTCTTTGGGCGTAAATCAGCAAAATGAGTTTCTACCTCTTTACGTGTTGCCTCTCTGATTTCAAAACCGTCTGGGTTTACCTTATAGTAGACATATTTTCCGATGAGTGGTGCAATTAATCTATTTTCCCATGCTTTGGTAATAAAAGCGTTGGGTACTTTGTCCTGAATAGCGCGCAAGTTCACATGTGAAAGCGGTGTTTGCCGCACACCTATGATAATTCCTGCAACGCGTGACATCTCGTTTGGTAAAGTCTTGCATATTAAGATGTCGCGTGGTGTAGGACGTTCGTTTGCTTCCAGTACACGTAGCCGACCATACGATTCAGCCTGATTGAGTGGAAGATAACCAACATTCGCGTAAAGGTCATCCTCAAAATAGACAGGAAATTCTGCCTTGTCATATAACGTCTTCTCACGGTTATAAATATTAATTGCACCCCACAACGGACAATATCCTAACCTGTTTTTGAGTATTGGCATTTTTGCTACAAGCAGGTCGTGAACAAGTTTAATTTTTTCATACGAAAAGGCATCGTTTGGATTAAACTCGAAAGTGTAAACCCCAGGTTCACCGTTCGGAGCAGTAAAAAGTGGACGATAACTGAGCACGCCGCGCATCTGTCCTTGACCTCTACCTAAACCAGCAGCCCGCATGAAACTCCCATGAGAACGATGTGTCTTTGTATTCATGAAATAAAGTTGTGGGTTCTGTGTATGGGTATTTTCAACCTGAATTTTTACAAACTCAATTCCTGCAAGTTGGGTGTCAATACGCACATCTGTCCCTTGATATGATAACTTCTTAAAGGTTTCCCGATCAGGAACTGTTGCTGTGCCATCCTTAAATTCGACCTGCTCTGGGTTTAGGCGCGGTCCTGAAGGTTCTCTTGAGCCACGTCCTCTGCTAAATCCACCCCTCCCGCGAGGTTGGTCACGTCTGTCACTGACCATTTCACGAATTTCGTTCTCACTGAATTGGACACCTCTGGCATTTTCTATCCTCACCACTCTAATCATAAGTTCCTTTTCAGATGTGCCAAGTTCGCCACTCCCATCAAGATCAAACCGCTTTTCATCTTTTGAGAGTGTCTCTTGTGTCCAAGTGTTTATAACAACTACTGAAGATAATATTAGTATTAAAGTGAAAATAAAAATGTTGTTTTTGTGTTTCATAGATTTTCCTCATTATGTATTGGAGCTTCGGATTAGAATATTCAATCAGGCAATTTCTGTTGTTACATTAGGCAAACGAGTGTTGAATTTGTTCAGAAAAACATCTTTATCTATCTTTGAATATGAATACCTTCGTAGATTAAACTTGATTTTATTTTGCTAATAGGAGGGTTTGTGATATGATATACTGCACAGAAAATTTTAAAATTGCATCTGCAAGGAGATTTTTATCATGTTCAACTTTAAAAATTTGAGATATTGGTTCATACTAACCCTCTTTTTGACATGTGCCCTTAATCTTCCCAGTTTTGCTCAAGATAAACACACTGTACTGCTGTATACATTTGAAACCGGTAAGGGAAATACTGTCAAGGACCTCTCTGGAAACGGAAATGATGGTAAACTCATGGGGAGTCCGAAGTGGGGTGAGGGCAAACCTGGCGGCGGGCTAATCTTCGGAGGAAACGGACCAAGAGACTTTGTGGAGATTCCTGATAGTGATAGTCTTGATTTAGTTGAAGGACTCACTGTGGAGATGTGGGTTTTTCTGGATTCTCCGTCAACTGCTGGCGGCACAGGTGCAACTAAAGAGGGCACCTATAAAGTAGGTCCTCGGAGCGATCAAAAAGTCCTGCTCCGCATGACAACGAATTCTAAAGGCTGGAACAGTGCCGTTGTAATTGGAAAAAAAGAATTACCCCTTAACACGTGGGTGCATATTGCTGGCACTTACGACGCAAAGTCTGGTGAAGGCAAGATTTACATTGATGGCGAAGTAGATAACGAAGGCGACATCGGTGGAGAGATTACGCCAAATAACGATAAACTTTGGCTCGGACGAGGTGCTGGACCATTCCTTGATGGTAAGATGGATGAAGTCCGCATTTCTAACATCGCTCGCTCACAAGCAGAAATAAAACAGGTGATGAATATCGGCATCGTCGGTGTGCTTGCGGTAACGCCACGGGATAAGTTAGCAACGACGTGGGGACAACTTAAATCGCGCATTGTTAGACAATAACTACGGTTTTCAGTATGGAAATTCTATGAAAAGTGTTGCCAAAAATTCGTCCGTTACATGACGGTTGTAAAAACGTGCTGAAATTACGGAACCGTAGATGTTGCCTACATAGAAAATGCCGCTAAGCGCACCGAACCCCCATCCTTTGACTGATGTGATCCCATCTCTACGGAAGCCATCGTAAGCCTGCCACCCTGTTAAGCCTACAGTGAGGAGAGAATTCAGCGCATCACCAACACGACCCGTATAGATCCGTCCGGATCCCGGCACAATTGCGGAGAAAAAACCGGCTAAAAACGGACTACGAGTAGGTAGCTTGCCTCCTTGTGTAGCATATTTGTTATATACCGCTGCTTTTTCCCTAACTGCCAACACGTCCGATTTCTGCAATATATTGAATATCTTTTTGGCCTCAAACCACTGCCTCTGCATCAGATAAGATAGTCCAATTAGTTGGCGTGATTCGGCGCGATAACGAACATCTGTTATACGTGGTAGAGATGTGTTAAGATAATTTGCCGATTTCCCATACTGTTCCATAAGAAAATAGGAAACACCAATTTGATAATAAATGCTACTGACCAATTTACTATTCGGAGATTCCTGTAGAAATGTTTCAAATTTTTGGATAGCCAGATCAGATTTACCACCAAAACGATAACAGAGGGCAATCCTATAGCGAATTTTCTCACTTTCCAGGGGGTTATAAAAAAGGTAGCGTTGATATTCACCTACAGCGCGAAGGTAATCACCCTGCTCATATAGATGATCAGCAAATTTGAGAACATTTTCAGGACTGTAATAGTTGATCGACTCTTCAGAATTTGCAAAACATAAAAACGCGGTATTGAGAAGTATTATGAGCAACAATCCCCGTATTTCTTTAGTAGTCATAATCTGTAACTGGGTCTATGTACTTTCCTGTACTTGGGTCTTTATGGTAATGTGTAGATTCTAAACCGTTGCATCGGATTAGCCTGTCAGTAGTGAGGAGGAGACCGCGTAGCATACCAAATTCCTGTATACATGCCATGCCGAAACGCGAACAAGTCGGTGTGAAGTTGCACGACGGACCGTCTTGACTTGAGATGAATTTTTGATACAGACGAATCAGACCAGTTGCAGCGAGTTTCAACTCTGAAGTTTCCAGAGGGTTAAAGTGGCTAACATTTTGAGGTTTTTCTTTCTTAATCTTAATAGGATTGATTTTTAGGATAAAAGCAAGATCGCTTGCTTCTCCTGCATAAGAAGGTGTGGAAAACGTAATCACAATTAAACACACAGTACAGAAAGGGACGATTCTTCGGTTAACAAAGTAATTTACCATTTGACTACCTTGACTTTTACAGACTCGGGGATTCTAAAATTCAGAATTGTGTTTCGTGTTTTCACGTTCATTCGTGGGTTACTATAGATAATCGTCTCAAACTGTAACACTTCAGACTTTGCACCATACGTGCTGGATGTAACCTTCATCGGGATATAGTTGATGCCGATTTTGCTGTGGTTCTGATAAAACGATCTTGCGATAATATGTCCCTTAGGGTTCTTAACTTCAGCTGCGATAAGTTTATCATCGCGCATACCTAAGATGACAGTTCCGAGTTGATCTTTGGCTTTTTCAGGCGGTTTCCAGTAAGTATAGAGTACTTTGTCTACAATGTCATGTCTGTTCAAAGAATATCCGATTGCGGTCAATCCGTACTCTGCTTGTGTGGATTGGAGTATGGATTCAATAAAAGGGAGCGGGATGCGTCCCTCGGAAACGAAACGAAATGCTTGTTTTTCTTGAGGATAATAAATTTCTAACACTTTATCCTTCACGACCATTATCTGCTTAAGTGGTTTTGTTACTTCAACGACGACTCTTGCGATTTTTACATCGTAGTGAAGTGTGCCTGCAATATGTTCTGTCTTACCTTTTTCGGTGAGTTCACGCGTGAAATCTAAAGAAAGGGTTTTTAAGGGCGCGGCGTGAAGTGAGAATGCTACGAAAAATAAAAATAAAAATGGTACTATCAGTCCAATGTTTTTTTTCATCTGTTTTTACAAACGTTAGAACGGTAAATCTCAAAAATTATTACTCTATTGATTGCAGTGCTTCCTCCAACCCGAGTCCAACTCCGATTCCAACAGCTATCAACCCAACTGTAGCACCACCACTAAGACATCCTGCAGATGCCCAACTGGCTTGAAGACTCCCTCTTTTTGTTTTGTAGGTTGACGTGTAAACGTCTACGTATTCTGGCGTCCTTCCAATCAGTCGCGAAATAGGAGGAGCGGGGCGATAGAAATAGGTTCCCGTAAGACCGACTGGCGGTAAAAGACAACTTGACCAACCAGGCAAAGGTAAAAATACGAGTCCTGAAAGCAGACAACCCGTACCAAACCATAGAGGTTTGTTGACATCTTTATTAGCATCTGCTGTTGCATCTTTCTCAGCTTGTGCCACCACCAAATTTCGCTGGGCAACCGCTGTAAAAGGCATACTAAAAGTTAACAATACTCCCCCAAAAACTAAAACATAAAATATTAATTTTATTTTCATTGGGATTTCTCCTTAATAGATTCCAAAATTTAATTTATAGTGAATTTTACAATTAACTTTACATCTGAGCTGTGAATCAACGCTGAATGCACTTTTGGCATTCAGCGGGAGGGAACTCTGGGGAATGCCTAAATGGCATTCATACCCGGGGAACGCCTAAATCATGCGAATACCATACGCGTATTCGCTTCATACCGTTGATTTCTTGATTTGGATTCCCGACTATCAGTGAGGTTCGTCGCTATTCGGAGATCGCTCGAACAGAAAATGTGTCTCTTTAATTCAAAGAATTCAAAGTTCATCATAGTTCCAAAATACCAACTCAGTTAGTTCCAATTGTGTACGGATGGCTTGACGCACCTCCTCACAGATTTGCATTGCATGTTGTGTATTCTCAGCTGTCGCAGAATCACCGGGATAGCGCGAATCTACCGCATAAGTGGATATTATTTTACAATCCGGTTTCCAAGTTTGCCAGATTGACACAGTCGGTACAATCAGATCCAGTAATTCTTCAAGGTTATGTGTTTTTGAAAAAGGGGTGTTTGTCTCTTGCCACCACGCTTTCAAATACTTTTCTATACACTGTTGGAAATGGAAACAGATAGAGTTGTGAACAGGGTTTGGGGATTGCTGAAGCCATTTTGCTGAATTATAATCCTCTTCGGCTTTTTCTATCCATTCCAGTGTCAAGGGGTTCATACATTCCCTTTCCTTTGCGATAGAATTCTGTGCGTCTGCTGGCTTTTCTAAAATGCAGTATGTATTGGAACCGTGAAGTAACTCCCCTTTTTCAGTAATTTCGCGAAGAAACCAGTCGTTGTAAGAGACACGATAAGCGATCTCTTCCGGTGAGCGCACCAACAGATCCATGCTGAAACGATACGGAATTCGTTGGCGTATCTCTACAGCTTTATTGCGAAACTCTGATTTCGGAATAGGCATCACGACAAGCAGATCAACATCCGAGTCCTCCGTTGGCGTACCATAAGCATAGGAGCCAAAGAGGATTACTTGTAACGACGCAAATTCACGCACGATATCATCACATGTCGCTTGTATCTCTTGTCGACTAACCATGTGATCACTCCTAAATTACCGTGTTAAAAACGGGGTAAACCACAACTCTATTCAAATAGATTCTAAATCAAAACGACCAACATCCGGACCTACCGGGAACATAATGCTGAGAGAAGAAGAGTCCAATGGTAATAGGCATCATATCTTGTTCTGGTAATGAGAAGAAAGGTCTATCTACACGCAATTCAAGTTTTAGACGGCTCTTTGTGAGTCGAAGCATTTCTATCCCACTGACAAAATAAGCACCTAAACCGTTATCGTCACCTGAATCGTAATCATAATAATAGTCATCTTCGTAGTACCAATCATTATAACTTCCGCCAAAGACCGAGAGGCCGCCTCCTACATAGGGTGAAATGTTCTTATTATTAAAGAAGTAACGTCCGCCAATTGACCAAGAACCGAATGAATAGTCGTCTCCGAAGCTACCTCGAAACTCTGTTCCGACAGCATATCTTGGTGTCTGGTATGACCAACCGAATTCATAACCGGGTTCTGCAGCAGCGTCAGTTCCTGGTATAAAGGCACCGAAGATTCCCATATTCCAAAGGGATTCACCCATCATTTTTTTGACTTCAGATGCCTCGTGTCCAGTAACACTCTCCATATCCACAGTAGAAGCGATTGGTTTGTTGTTGACCAGCGCATCTACTAATCTCGGGGCTGCCTGAATTATCTCTTCAATGTTGTCAATCCAAAGTTGCTTCTCTGCAATAACCTTTTCGGGTGGGTTTTCTTGACTCAGATGAACCAGTACCTTTTCACCTAAACGGCGGAAAGTAACGCGATATATATTTCCGGATGTAGTTGTTTCAAAAACCGGATCGTTGACAGCAAAACCAAGTTTTCGGAATTCTGCAGCGATCAACATCGCCGCACTCTGTGCATCAACATCATCAATACCAGCATTGTCGCCAATTAATAATTCAGCAGCCCCACTTTGTATGGATGCAGATGCTGAGCTCTGTTGGGCGTAAGTAGCAAAGGGTAAGAGACAAGTTAGGATTGATATGAAAAAGACTGAAATATTAAGCGTTGTGATGATTTTCATTTTTTCTCCTTTTCGGTTTTTTATACTGATGAGTGCAGATTTGTTTTCGTTTGAAAACAGATGCACTTTTGTGGAGTCGTGGTAAGATTGCGTTTATATTAGTGGTAATTCAGTTAAGTTTTCTTTCAAAAAATCAAATTGAGTCTACCATTGAACGCTCCGTTCTGCCTCTCTCATTAACTCTTGTTGTGCTAAAAAGAAAAAACTAAAAAGGACGACCACAAGCGTAATACCTAAAACCGCACAAAACACAAAACCTGTAATAGCAACAGTTAACTGAATCTGGCGAGTTCTCGCTTTATATAAGTCTGTATAAAATTAAGCATCTTCCGTCTATTTTTGAAGTAACCGGGCAGCAGGTGGAGAAGGTTGGTAAACGTAAGCACTTAGAATTCCGATAAAGTTTAATAGTAAACCCGCAAAGAACCATAGAATCTTGTTAACATCGGTTTGAGCATTTTGTTCGGCAGTAATTCGTATCTGATGTCGGTTAGCATCCATTTTCTTGTCCTCTTTTCAAGGTACTCTTTACACATCATTAATGGCAAGTTTTAATGTGACATATCTAATCAAGCGATTTTGTCTAAAAAAAATGAAATTATAAATAATAAAACAAATAGGATGCAAAAACCCACGGCGGCATAGTTACGTTGAAGATTTCTGGCCTTGAACCTATATGTATCCGTGTAAAACGCGATGTACTCTTGCGAGTTTTCATACAAACGGACTGCTGGTGGTATTGGCTGATAAATGGTCGCGATGATTATACCTATTATGTTTCCAACAAAACCCACAAAAATCCATAGAAATTTGCTGACATCTGTTTTGGCATCCTGGTCAGCTGCAATCACTGCCCGGTGTTGATCATTATTCATTTCTCAGTTTCCTTACAGAAAATTCTGTGTAAAACTTCAGATTAAATTTTACCTGTACCTTATATAGAATTTCAACTCTATTTAGATCAAGTAATTTCAATGGCGCGGCGTTCTGTTGTAGCTCTCCGTGCAGCATCAATTATCGCAAGATTGTGGTATGCTTTCTCAGCATTGATGGGTAATGCATTGCCTTCAGCGAGCGCGTTAAAGGTGGCGGTAAAATAACCTGCGTGTCCACTGGAATCCTTGAGTCCTTCCTCATCAAGATCAGGAAGTTCTAATTGTTTCCAACCTTCTGCTCTGGTAAAACGGCGAAGTGCCTCGCGAACATTGTAGCGATGTTTGACACGTAGCGACCCGTTTTCAGCATGCACTTCACACCAACCGAAATCATCAGCTGGGACACTCCATGCACCAGAGACGGTTGTGACAGCCCCATTTTCATGTTCGCACAACAGCATGGCAAAATCGTCAACATCAATGTCAAGAACCATCGTGTGCACGCGTGCTTCAACGTAGCGTACAGGAGATTGCACTAAAGTACAAACAGAATAAATTTCGTGATAACTTGTATCACTAATACAACCGCCACCTTTTGCCTTACTTGCACGCCATGCGAACGCTGGATTCGGATGGTTAGCATTAAAGTCAGTTGATCTTAATCCCATGCCAGTGCTTCGTCCGAAGTAAGTTTTGCCGATTTCGGGCAGTAGTGCAATTGCCGTTTGCATTCCAGCAGTATAGAGGTAGTTATGCACCACCGTGTAAGACACATCCTTATGGTTGACTGTCTCCATAATTTTATTTGCTTCTTCAAGGCTTGTTGCCATAGGCTTTTCCGAGATAATCGCCACTCCCGCACTTGCGGTCTCTATCACTTGTTCAGCGTGAAGTGAATGTGGCGTTGCTATTGTTACAGCATCAATATCGGCTTTTGCCAGCATCTCACGGTAATCTATATATCGGTTTTGTGCTGGCACATCAAATTGATCACCAACAACCTGAAGGTTTTCTGGGACAACATCCGCAAGGGCAGATACCTTTATGGTTTCTTTTTCTGAAAGAGCAAGATAAGCGCGCGCATGTGTTTTTTGGACGATGCCACCACAGCCAATAAGTCCTAAGCGAATCGGTTTTTTCATAGCATTTCTCCTTTTTTTAGAGTTTAGCACATTTTGCCTTTATGTCAAACAATTTTGTAACACCTGTTTTGAAAATATGCTATAATGGTCGCATATATCTAACAGAAAAGGAACTAAATATGAGTCAAGAAGAACAAAAAGATTCTGAAGAGAGCACGTCTGAGGACAAAGATAAGTCTATACCTGAAGATAAGCTCTCTGTTACACATCACAGCGTTACGATCAATGGCAAAGAACTTAAGTATACTGCGACAACAGGCACGCTTGTTTTGAAGGCGGAAGATGAAAAAGAGGGTGAGAAGCCGAAAGCGTCTATTTTCTTCATAGCGTATACTTTAGATGATGTAGAGGATGCATCAAAACGTCCGATAACATTTTCGTTCAACGGCGGTCCTGGTTCATCTTCTGTTTGGTTGCATTTAGGCGTGTTAGGTCCCCGTCGTGTCAAACCGGATGAGGATGGCAATCCACCGCAGCCACCGTATGAGCTCACAAATAACGAGTTTTCCATTTTGGATAAGACCGATTTGGTTTTTATAGACCCTGTGAGTACCGGTTTTAGTAGGGCTGTTCCGGGCGAAGAAGCGAAGCAGTTCCACGGATTTCAGCGGGATATTGAATCGGTTGGTGATTTTATTCTGCTGTATCTGGGGCGTTACAAGCGGTGGCGTTCACCTAAGTTTCTTATCGGTGAAAGTTATGGTACAACGCGGGCATGTGGCTTGTCCGGTTATCTACAAGATCGGCATGGGACGTACCTCAATGGAATCATGCTGGTATCTGTGGTGCTGAATTTTCAGACAATTCGGTTTGCGGCAGGGAACGATTTGCCTTATATTCTCTTTTTGCCAACCTATACTGCCACAGCCTTCTGGCATAACAAACTCAGCGAGTTGGAAACTTCAAAAGAGGGTAGCCTTGAAAAGATCTTAGATGAGGTGCGAGAGTTTGCAATTGGCGACTATACTATTGCTCTAATGCAGGGTTCAGCCTTGTCGGATCGTAGAAGACAAGCGATTGTTAAGAAATTGGCGATGTATACTGGATTGACATCCGAATACATTGAAAAGACCGATTTACGAATTAAAATAAACAGATTCTGTAAGGAGTTGCTCCGAGAGGAAGGGCAAACGGTTGGTCGGTTTGATAGCCGCTTTAAAGGCATTGACCGCGATTCAGCGGGTGAAAACTATGAATATGACCCAAGTTCAGCAGTGATTCAAGGTGCTTACACTGCGACACTAAACGATTATGTCCGGGTTGACCTTGAGTTTGAAAGCGATCTCCCGTACGAAATTTTGAGCAGACGCGTGCATCCGTGGGACTACGGTGGACATCAGAACGAATACGTCAACGTTGCAGATACGCTGCGTAAGGCGATGACGACTAATCCTTCTTTGAAGGTTTATGTTGCAAGTGGCTACTACGATTTAGCAACACCGTTTTTGGCGACAGAATACACGTTTACGCATCTCGGTCTGGACAAATCATTACAGGATAACATCACAATGGCTTACTACGGCGCGGGACACATGATGTATATTGACATGGACGAATTGAAAAAGATGAAAGCGGATATGGACGCTTACCTTAATGCAACGCTTTCCGATTTATAAATGGTATTGCACGCTGAGGGACCACTAAAGTAGGTATGAGTTATCAGAGAGACTTTGATGTAAGATTGAACGTAGCAGTCGTTGGCGTTGGTTCGCATGCATATCGTAATGTTTTGCCAACGATGACATTCCTTCCTGTTCGGCTAAAAGCATTTTGTGATGTGAACATTGACCGTGCCAAACGGACTGCTGAACAGTACGGTGTGAAGACATGCTACGACAACATGGCAGACATGTTTCGGCACGAGGAATTGGATGCGATATTTCTTTGTGTTCCACCACGTCTCCATCCTGAATTGACGTGTGAGGCGTTAGATGCGGGTGTCCATGTATGGTTAGAAAAACCGCCGGGGATGTTCGCAAGTGAAGTTGAGGAGATGATTCGCCACCGAAAAGACCGCGTTGTGGTTGTCGGGTTCAAGAAAGCGTTCATGCCTGCCACACAGAAAATTATTGAGATTTTTGACACAGAAGAATACGGTCCCCTACGGACACTATTGGGTATTTACCCGATGACTATTCCGAGTGAGGGAAAGCGCGTTCTTCGTGAGGGCGAACATACCAACTGGCTTCAAAATGGAGTTCATCCGTTATCACTACTGTTAGCAGTTGGTGGGAAGGTATCATCTGTGACGGTGCATCGTGGTAAACGCGGTGGTGGCGTATGTGTCTTAGAATTTGCCAGCGGCGTGCTTGGCAATTTCCATCTGGCAGATGGCGCGAGGCACGGACAACCCTCCGAGCTTTACCAGTTTTTCGGTAATGGATGCCACGTTGAAATTCGGAACGGCACGCGTGTTTTACTACAACGCGGTATGCAGTTCAATTACAGTGGTAGCACAAGTTTTGTATCTGAAGACTTTGACAGTGGTGCCATCGTTTGGGAACCGCAAAACAGTCTCGGCACGCTTGAAAACAAAGGGCTTTTCGTCCAAGGTTTTTACCAAGAGATGCGGTATTTCTGTGATTGTATTTTGGAGGAAAAACCTGCTGAGCGGGGTTCGCTTGAATTTGCGCTGGAAGTTATGACGGTATATGAGGCAGGGCTTCGTTCTGAAGGTAAAACCGTCCCTGTTCTTTAAGAGTTAAAATTGTTAACAATTACCGACAAAGCGGAGGCTAAATGGCAACAGTATCTCTCAGACCAATCACACAGGTAAATTTTCATGAGTGTATCTCCTTAAGGGTCGCTGATAATCAAAAGAAATTAGTTGCTACCAATGTGCAATCTCTTGCCGAAGCGTTTGTCAATCCAACATATCATCCTTTCGGCATTTATGACTCTGAAGCCCATTACCAAGCGAATCCGTCTATGGTAGGATTCACAATGTATGAACTTACCGACGCAATCGGCTTCATTTTGCGCTTGATGATAGATGAAAAGTTTCAAAGAAGGGGTTATGGCAGGGCAGCTATGATTGAGGTGATACGAAGATTAAAATTACATCCAGAAGTTGAGCAGATTGCGACAAGTCATGTAAGGGAAAATGAAGCTGCCTCGCGACTCTATGAAAGTTTGGGATTCGTTGATTGGGAGCATGAATTAAGAGGTGAAGAGTATTCTGGTGAAAGGTATCTGATTCTTCAGGAAGATAGGAACTGATCGGATGGTGGGTGTAGTTGACTTATAAAAAATCGTTTATTTTTCGCGAAGGTATTGATAAGGACAATTGTAGTTTTAACGACTTGTGCTAGTTACGTGATAGTTTTGTTGTTTTTTACAACTTTTCATATTTGTAGGAGCGATCTCCGAATCGCGACCCGTTTATCGTCGGGAATCCAAATCAACGGTATGAATGCCTTTTGGCATTCCCCGGAGTTCCCTCCTACTTTTGAGGTCATCAGGTATCGGAAAAGTTACGGAATTCAACCCAAACGAGACGGACATGTGAAATATAAACATACCAATGTTAACTAGCACAACGCGTAGTTTTAATACTTTTTTGGAGCAAAAATGCTAACGAAATTGACTTGTCGTAATTTCAAAAGGTTTGGAGAGGTAGAAGTCGAATTAGGGAATCCTGTTGTATTTATTGGCCCTAATAATTCTGGCAAAACAACCGCATTGCAAGCACTCGCTTTGTGGGAAATAGGACTTAAAAGATGGAACGAGAATCGTATGGGAAAGAAGAATCCAGAAAAGCGTCCAGGAGTTGTTATTAACAGACTTAACCTAATTTCCGTTCCAGTGCCAGAGGCAAGATTACTTTGGCGGAATTTGCAAGTACGGGATCCGAAAAATGTACGAATAGACATCATTGTGGAAGGTGTTACTCATGAAAAACACTGGAAGTGTGGTTTGGAATTCGATTATGCCAATCAGGAATCTTTTTACTGTCGCCCTTTGAGAATATCAGAAGTAGATGGTGAAGTTCACGAGAGAATGGCAATTCCTGACGAAGCGAAATACCTTTCCGTAGCTTTCTTGCCCCCGATGTCCGGGCTTGCAGCCAATGAGATCCGATTGGAGCCAGGAACTATCGGTGTCCGAATTGGAGAAGGTCGCACAGCGGAAGTCCTGCGTAATCTTTGCTTTCAGGTTTCACAAGATAATGATATACAGAAATGGGAAAGGCTCTGCAAACAAATCCGTGAACTGTTTGGTGTGGAACTCGCAATTCCAGAATATATCTATGAACGTGGAGAGATTGCGATGAGTTACCGTGATGAGGCAGGTATTACTCTTGATCTTTCCTCATCGGGACGTGGGTTGCAACAGACGTTACTATTACTCGCCTATATCGCTGTACATCCAAGAGCAGTTCTTCTACTTGATGAACCAGATGCTCATCTTGAAATCCTTCGACAACGACAAATTTACCAAGTGCTTACGGAATTAGCACGAGAGCATGGTAGTCAAATCATATCTGCCAGTCATTCTGAGGTAATCCTTAATGAGGCAGCGGAACGTGATGTCGTCATTGCCTTTCTCGGTGCGCCTCATCGAATTGATGACCGTGGCAGCCAATTATCAAAGTCTCTTCGAATAATTGGTTTTGATCAATACTATCAGGCAGAACAACAGGGATGGGTTCTCTATCTTGAAGGTGCCACCGATCTTGCAATTTTGCAAGCATTTGCAGAAAAAATTAATCATCCCACACAAGATGTATTGCAGGCTCCTTTTGTGCATTATGTTGGTAATCAACCAGCAAAAGCACGTGAGCATTTTTATGGGTTACGTGAAGCAAAACCGAATTTGGTAGGATTCTGTCTTTTTGATCGAATATCTTCAGAATACGAAATGCAGCCAGAATTAATAGAACATGTTTGGAGACGATGCGAAATTGAAAATTACATTGTGTTGAATAAAAAGGTACTAATCGATTGGGCATATGCTGAAGCAGAAGAACATATAGCAGATGTGCCATTTCCAACATTATGGATGTCTACAATTGATCAAACGATTGTTGACATTGAAAAAGCCTTAGCAACACTCGGTAAAGGATCCCCTTGGTCATCAGATACTAAAGTAACTGACGATTTTTTGGACCCGCTTTTTGATGCCTTCTTTGAAAAATTGGAAATACCGAATCTGATGCAAAAAACAAATTATCATATCCTCGTCAAATACGTACCCACAGAACAGATTGATCCGGAAGTTACCGACGTACTTGACGCTATTTTAGAAGTTGCGAATAGAGCAAAACCTTTGAATAGTTTGTAGCCTATAAAATGGAGGAGAATGTGGAATATAGAAGACTTGGCAAAAGCGGTCTGAAGGTCTCTGAAATCTGCTTAGGTACAATGACATTTGGTCACGGCGCGGATGAAGCAGAATCCGAACGCATGGTGCATCTGGCATGGGATGCAGGGGTCAACTTCTTTGATACAGCCAATTCGTACGGCGAAGGTGAATCGGAAGTACTACTTGGCAAAGCACTCAAAGGCAGACGGCGCAAAGCTATCGTAGCCACAAAGTTTTTCAATCCGATGGGTTTGGGGCCAAACGATTCTGGCATGTCCCGCGGGCATATCATGCAAGCAATTGACGATAGCCTCAAACGGCTTCAGATGGAATATGTAGACATCTATTATATTCACCATGTTGATACACAAACGCCCTTAGAAGAAATGCTCCGTGCATTAGACGATCTTGTTCGTCAAGGGAAAGTCCGCTATACAGCATGCAGTAACTACCAAGCGTGGCGGCTATCTGAAGCACTATGGCTCAGTGATTCACTCAATTTGGCACGGTTCGTATGTTATCAACCACTATATAACCTTGTTGCAAGGGATATAGAGCAGGAGTTGGTGCCACTCTGTGAATATAAAGGTTTAGGTATTGTTGTGTGGAGTCCGTTAGCCGGTGGATTTCTTTCTGGCAAATACAAACCCGGAGAACGGTCGCAAACAGGGTCTCGGTCTGCAGAAGGTTGGGCATTTCCGCAACGTTATTTTGCTGCAAATGCGGATGAGACATTAGAAATTCTCTTTGAGGTTGCAGAGGAATTAGGACATAGTCCTGCACAAGTAGCACTCCGATGGGTGCTTGAACAACAGGCAATGACCTCCGTGATTGTCGGGGCACGGCACGCGGCACATCTGCAGGATAATCTTGGTGCTGCGGGTTGGAAGTTGGAGGGAGAAGCACTTCAAAGGTTAAACGAAGTTTCGCATTTGCCTGATAGATACCCAGAAGCAATGGAAAAGAATATGCACGAACGGCGGGATAGTGCTGTTGATATGCCACTTTAAGGTGTCTTGAAGCAAATTTAATGCACCAAAATGAGTAATCTAAATAGAACAATCAACTTGTCACAAAAATGCGAACATTTTCCTATTTAATTTGACTAAATCTATAGCGCCTATTATATTGTGGGAGAGGGTCTATAGTTGGTAATAATGTCCTTCACATTACTTCTTAGATATAGAATTTGAACCGAATTATAAGGAGATTCCGATGAACAAGTGGAAAGTTATCGCAATCGTTGGTGTGGTTGTACTTGTCGTAGGAGCCGCAGTCGTCATTGGACGCATAGTATTTGCTACTAAGGGAGACAGTGGCAATTCAGATGCGCCAGCAGTCCAAACAGCAACCGTTCAACGGGGCGACATTGCTGTAACAATTGATGCTACAGGCACTATAAAGCCGTTGAATATCGTTGAAATCAGCTCAAAAGCGAGCGGGAAGATATTGAAACTTCATGTTGACGCAGGCGATTATGTGGAGAAGGACGATGTTATCGCGATAATTGAAGACACCTATGTGCAGATTAGTTTAGAGCAAGCGGAAGCGGATTTGAAAGCGGCTGAAGCGCGTCTTCAACAGTCTGAAATTGACATTCAACTACAGAAGGAACAGTCAGCAATCCAGATTCGGCAATCCAGAGAATCGCTGGCAGAAGCAAAGAAAAGGTTAGAGCAAATAAAGGAGCAGATTAGGCTTGAGAAAATAGCGAATAAACGCGGTGTAAAAGACGCAGAAAATAGTCTGAAGATTGCAAAACTCAGGTATAAACTGCTGACTTCCGAAACAGTTCGTGAGGAAAATAAAAAGCGCGCAGAAGCTTCAGTTACACAGGAAAAGGTCAATCTTGATTTGGTCAAAACGGAGCATGAGCGGAATATGAAGTTGTTTGAGGAAGAACTTATCTCACAAGCATCGCTTGACGCTTCACAGGCACAATATAGTTCTGCTGAGGCGCGATACAAATCTGCTCAAGAACAACTTAAGTTAGTTGAAAAACCGGCGAGTGAAGTGGAACTTGAATTAGCGCAGGCAGATATTAAAAAAGCTGAATTTGCCTTAGAAGTAGCGAATGAGCGGGTTGAAGGTGAGGCGTCGCGTGATATGGATATAGAATTACAGCAGCAACGCATTTCACAGGCAGAAGATGCTTTGAAACTTGCACACACTAATGAGAAACAGATTGACAGGAAAGAACGCGACCTGCAGAGTGCAAAAGCCTCACTTAAACGGAGTCAAGGGCAACGTGACCTCCGACAAATTGAGTTTGAAGATACTATAATCAAGGCACCTATTTCTGGGACTATTTTGGAAAAAAAGGTTGAAGAGGGACAAGTTATCACTTCGCGGCTCTCATCTATTGCTTCTTCAGAAGGACAAACGTTGGTTACAATGGCAGACTTGAACACTGTATTTGTTGTAACTGAGGTTGATGAAACTGACATCGGTAAGGTACATATAGGACAACCCGTAACGATTACGGTAGAGGCATATCCCGACATGCCGTTTGAGGGCGAAGTTCTAAAAATAGCACCCTTGGGACAGGTTATCCAGAACATTACTACGTTTGAAGTGACATCCGAGTTGAAAAACGTGGGTGCTACAAGTTCACGCCAAGGTATGCGTAGAGGTAGTGGAGGACCACCTGGAGACATGAGGAATCTGACTGAGGAACAGCGAGAACGTTTTCGCGCCATGCGTCAACAACGCCAGGCAGAAGGTGAGGGTGAAAATCAGAATCAGAGACGTAGACCAGACCGTCAAGAACCTGCTACACAACAACCTGCAGAACCTTCTATCGCTCAGACAGAGGAAGAAAGTGAAGACGATTGGGGAACTCTTTTTGGCGGTCTTTTAGAAGAAACTCCTCCTGAGAACACGCCGGACATTACACAGCAACCAGAACCTGAATCAGCTAAGATGCCATTTCTCAAACCCGGTATGAACGCCAGTGTGCAGATATCAGCTGTTAATAAAATAGGCATTTTAACGCTTCCATCCGAAGCTATCCTTGATATGCGCGGAAGGAAAATGGCACGACCTATTGGAGAAGATGGACAACCCGGTCGTCCACAACCGATTGTGGTTGGCGTTAGTAGTTTTGACAAGGTAGAAATCATCTCAGGACTTGCTGAAGGAGATATTGTTGCCATTGGCGGTTTTCAAAGAGGGGGAGGTTCAAGTGAAATGTTCAGGCGCATGATGCAGAATCCTGCTTCTACAGTACGTAGGATGGGCGGCGGTGGGGGGCCGCGGGGTCGGTAATGCAAAAGAGGTAATTATGAGCATCCTTGAAAGTCTTGCAAACGCTTTTCGCGGTTTATTAGCCAATAAACTCCGCTCACTTTTGACAATGTTAGGCGTTATCATCGGTGTCGGTGCAATTATTACTACGACCTCAATTGGAGAAGGTGCGAAAGCAGATATTACGGAACGCATTCAGACATTAGGTGCAAACATCCTCGCTGTCCGCCCGGGGCAAAGTATGTTTCGGGGACGAGGTTCAGCTGATGCACGAAGAACCTTGACTGTTGAAGATGCTGGCATACTACGAGAACGGGGACAGAATTTTTGGTATGTTACCCCTGAAGTAAGCAGCCGGGCACAAGTCAAATACCTGAATAAAAATACGAACACCACAATCGTTGGCACATCCCCGGATTATCTCGTCACTGCAAATTTTACCGTGGCCAATGGAAAGTTTTTCGGTGAAAACGATATACTTAAACGTGAAAGAGTGTGTGTTCTTGGAAAAAGTGTTGTAGATAATCTTTTCGATCAAAGAGATCCGGTCGGAAAAACGGTCAAGATTAAGAATATCGGTTTTCACGTTTTAGGTGTTATGAAGGAAAAGGGGGCAAGCGGATGGCGGAATCCGGACGACCAGGTCTTTATCCCCTACACTACAGCGATGAAACGGGTTTTTGGCGTTGAAAATTTGTCAAGTATCAGTTTGCAAGCCAAAACCGATAAACTTCTCGAGGCAGCAGAAACAGAGGCAACAGAGTTAATACGAAAACAGCACAAAATCCCTATCAATAAAGAGCTTGACTTTCACATTCGCAACCAAGCAGAATTCATGGAAACGTTGGAAGAATCGAGCCAAACATTTACCAATATGATTTTAGGAATTGCTGTGGTATCATTACTTGTTGGCGGTATCGGGATTATGAACATCATGTTGGTCTCAGTTACAGAACGGACCAAAGAAATTGGTCTCCGTAAGGCGGTCGGTGCGCAGCGTTTAGATATTCTATTTCAATTCCTTGTTGAATCTACAACGTTAGCTTTGATCGGTGGTCTTGTGGGTGTCGGTGTTGGAATAGCCGGTGCAGAAATGGTGCCATCACTTTGGGGATGGCGAACCGTCATCTCACCTGTCTACGGTTTTCTTTCTTTTGTAGTTAGTGCACTTGTTGGCGTATTCTTTGGAGCATATCCTGCGTGGAAAGCTGCAAAACTCCATCCGATTGATGCGCTTAGGCACGACTAAATGAAAAAAAGAAAGATAGAGGAACTCTGAAATTCGATTTTAAAACAACAAATGAAAGGGATTGACATGTCAAAAATTGCAGTGATTGCAGGTGTAGGTCCAGGTTTAGGCGCGGCGATTGCTCGTAAATTCGCGGATGAAGGATGCAACCTTGCATTACTCTCACGCTCATCCGCATACAGTATCAATTTGTCAAATAGATTAGAAAAAACAGGCGTATCAGTTATCCCGATCCCAACAGATATTACGGATGCTAAACAAGTTACCGCGAGTTTTACCCAAATTCGCGAAGAATTAGGAGAGCCCGATATCTTGGTGAACCACGCAGGAAATGCGGCATGGGGTAACCTCCCAGAACTGACGCCTGAGGCATTTGAAAACGCATGGCGAGTTTGCACACTTGGTGCGTTTCTCTGCATTAAGCAGGTAGTCCCGGGAATGATTGAAAAAGGTGGTGGAACAATCCTCTTTTCTGGTGCAACGTCTGCTGTTCGTGGCAGAGCTGGAGCAATCGCCTTCAGCAGTGCAAAATTCGCGATGCGAGGTTTGGCGTCTTCACTCGCGCGTGAAGTTGGACCGCAGGGCATCCATGTAGCGCACATTATTATTGACGGTGTGATTGATACACCCGGTATAAGGGAACGGTATCAGTTGGAAGAAGATGAACCTTTGCTCACGCCCGACTCTATTGCAGAGACTTATTGGGCACTTGTGCAGCAAGAGCGTAGTGCGTGGAGTTTTGAGGTAGATGTACGACCACATAATGAAGAATTTTTTACATAGAGAGACTATTTACATAGAGAGACTATACAAATTCAGTATGTGTATAATTGTTGATAAAAAGGAGATTACCATGGTTAGAACAGTTATTGCTTTTTTCATTTTACTTATCGGTATTATGCTCTCTTTTTCGGACACAGTAGCAGAAACAAAGTGGACTGTCCTCCGAGATGACGACATCATCCGAGGTGATGGCATTCAAGGGATGTTACATGATGTGCATTTTTGGGATAATCAAAACGGTTTAGTGGTTGGGGATAGCGGCTTAGTGCTCGTAACGGCGGATAGTGGAAAAACCTGGACAAAAAAAGAGATTAATATGCGTCCTCCTGGTGCAGCTGCGGGACAGAGACCTGGAGGTCGCCCTGGTGGAGGCGGTTCTCCTACACTCTATAATATCTATTTTGTCAATGAACAGATAGGTTACATTACAGGTGCAAGAGGAACTATTCTAAAGACTGAAGATGGCGGGAAAACCTGGGACCGAAAAATGGCAAGAAGCGCGGCTGCGGGACAAAGCAATAACCCTCGTAGAGGTGGTATACGTGCCAACTTAATGGGAATACAGATGATCAGTGAGACGGTCGGTTTCATCGCTGGCTCAGAGAACACTATTCTCAAGACAACTGACGGTGGTGAAACATGGGTGGGCAGTTCTGAACGCGCACGTGTTGGGGAAACACGAAACAACTTGGAAAACATCTGGTTTGTTTCACCAACTATAGGTTGGATTATTGGATCTTATGGAACGCTCCTGCATACCACTGATAGTGGTGAAACATGGGAAAAACAGAACGCTGGTTTTGATAACAACTTGTTCGGCATCCATTTTTTCGATGAAAAGACCGGGTGGATTTGTGGGCAGGAAGGATTAATCCTACACACAAACGATGGTGGGAAAACGTGGAAGCAACAGAAAACGGATTCAATTGATAATCTTCATGATATTATATTTGTGGATAACATGGTAGGTTGGGCAGTTGGAGACTATAGTGCTGTTTTGCATACCTCAGATGGAGGCAAAACGTGGGGTGCTTCAAAAGCTGGTGGAAGTGGAACGCTCAAAGGAGTATTTGCCACGGATAAAGATCACTGTTGGACAGTGGACGACTGGGGTGTGATTTCAGCATATAAAACGGAATAGTATTGTGGTAAGGTTTTGGTGCTTTACCCTTATCTCTTTATAAAAACACTTCTAATGGAGAATTGAATGTCGGAACAGAAAAGTCATAAAGTTACGATGCTCGGCACTGGACTCATCGGCATGTTTTATACGATGACGCTCCACAACCAACGCGGTGCAGACCGCGTTCATGCAGTTTACTCACGGCGCGAGGAACGCGCAACCGAATTTGCCAAAGAATGGAACATCCCTAACGCAACAACTGATTTAGCTGAAGCCATCAACCATCCTGAAACAGATACTGTTGTCATTGGATTGCCCAACAACCTACATTTGAAAGCGGTTGAACTCGCGGCGGAAGCAGGTAAGGCGATCCTCTGCACGAAACCGCTTGGACGTACTGCTGAAGAGGCGAAAGCGATGTTAGACATCGTAGAAAACTCTGGTGTGTTCGGAGGTTACCTTGAAGATTTGGTCTATCCACCGAAAACACTTAAGGCGTTAGAGTCTGTTCAAAACGGTGCGCTTGGTAAGATTCTATGGGTACGTTCTCGTGAGACACACCCCGGTCCGCACAGTGATTGGTTTTGGGATTTGGAACAAGCGGGTGGTGGTGCTATTGTGGACATGGGATGCCACTGCATTGAGATTATCCGAAATTTTGTTGGGAAAAACAATAAGCCGCTTGAGGTGATGTGCTGGGCAGACACGCTTGTGCATCCGATTGATGCTGAGGACCACGGCATCGCGCTTATCCGATTTGAAAGCGGTGCGATGGGACAGTTCGAGGTCGGTTGGGCATTCCGCGGTGGAATGGATCTGCGCGATGAAGTTTCTGGTAGCGAAGGAACAATCTGGCTTAATCACTGGCTCCGCACAGGTTTTGAGATGTTTACGGCTGTGGGACAAGATGGTTATGTCGCTGAAAAAGCAGAGAGTGACACGGGTTGGCTCTTCCCTGTTGGCGATGAGGTGGCTGAACTCGGTTACCGGGATATGTTCCTTGATATGTTCAATGCAATGGACGAAGGCAGGGAACCGCTGGAAACCTTTTATGATGGGTATGTTGTCAACGCTATCATTGATGCTTGCTATAAATCTGCAAAAACAAAGCAGTGGGAAGCAGTTGAACTTGCAGACTGGCGTGGTGAAGCGGAAACTGATGACGCGCAAGCAGCTAAGTCTGATGCTGATGAACGATATGCACACCTCAAAGATGAACGGATGCCTGATGGTAGAATGAAACGCATCTTCAGAGACCGCGAAACGGGTGAGATAATTGAGCGAGTAGAGGAGTAAAGGATACAATAATGGACGCAAGTTGGCTTGAATTTTGTGCCACAGACGAACAACTTAAAGCGTTTAACGATACCGGTTACCTCATTGTGGAAGACGCTATAAGTTCTGAGATGACAGATGCTTTGGAGACGGTAGCGGATCAGATTGATACTGAAGAGCGCGCCAAAACAGGACTGGCACCGCACAAATTGCTGTCGAAATTCCGCACTGTCATTGAAGATGATATACTGCTGGAACTACTTGACAACAAGAAGGTTTTTCCACTGCTCTGGGACATCTTAGGCTGGAACATTCAACTTTACATCTCACACCTCATCATGTATCCACCAGAACCTCCTGAAACAGAGCGTGTTACCAAAGCCGCACATTGGCATCAGGACGGTGGCAGACCTGTTCCAGAGATGGAGCGTCCCCATCCACGCCTTTCGCTTAAAGTGAGTTATTGGTTAACTGATGTTACACATCGGGATAATGGTGCGATGCGCCTTATACCGGGCAGTCACAAACTTGACACCTTGTCTCCACGCAGTGATCCCGATGACGACCCTGAAGGTGCGATGGATCTGCTTGTCAAACGCGGCACTGCCGTGCTATTCGATCGGCGGATGTGGCATTCACGCGGCTGGAATTTTTCTGATGTGACGCGAAAAGCCTTGTTTATGGGCTATAGTTATCGTTGGTTGCGTGGCCTGGATTATAACCTGATGCCGACAGAGCTTCTTGAAAAATGCGATCCGATTCGGCGGCAGTTGTTAGGGGATGGTGTGGATATTAAAGGCTGGTGGCAACCTACAGATGCAGATGTACCATTGAAGACATGGATTGCAAAACATCGTGGTGAGGAATTTGTTCGGTAGAATTCACCTCTGAATCTTTTAAAAATGGTTCCTTCTTTTTCAAAGTTCCAGACAAATTACAAAATAGTGGCACTTATCTTCTGCTATTTAGAGATTATCTTCAGATTTTTCAGATGTTTTATGTTTGGACAAGTCAAAATATGGGACATATTTACTCCATTCCGTTTTTCCTCTTCCTCCTTCGCCTTCAGATAAGATAATATTCCTCTACGGTCTTGAACTGCGCGCTAATCTCTGCTTTGATCCGATAGCATTCCTCAAGGATGGGATTTGTGTAAGTTTCGGGATCAAATTCTGCTTGTTTTTCCGGAGTTTCTTTCATCTGGATTTCCTCCATCAGTTCAATTGGTGTACATAAAGTTATTGGTTTGAATCCTGCTTCTTGGCAAACTTTTCGGTTCAACGTAGACTCTTGGTTTTATTCTTGTATATTTTAGCATGAAAAACTGTGTCTTTCAACCAAATTTACCCAATCGGTAACATTTGACTTAAAATAATCACTGTCTATAGGTAATTTCTGTAAAGTATTCTACTTCATTTATTTTTTATTTTACCTGTAATATTCCATATTTCTACTTTGCCGCTCCGATTACTACTTGCGAGTGTAATGTTATCGGGGGCAAACGCTAATGCAGTAATTTCTCCCCACGAATCTGTATCAATCATAGAGATCAACCTATGAGTAGCCAGATCCCAAATGAGAATTTTGCGACTACCTGCCCATCTTTTACTGCCGTTACTGGCAAGGGTCTTACCATCTGGAGAAAATGCAAGGGTTCCCACTCTCCGTCCAGGTGTTTTGAGGATTGATATAGGCATTCCTGTATCAACATTCCATATTTGGATTTCTCCAGTAGTGATATTAAACGGTTGAAACTCACTCTGACTACTACTGGCAAGTGTTCTACCGTCTGGAGAAAATTCCAACGCCTGAACCGGATAGGTATGTGATGAAAGATAAATTGGCAGAAGGTTAGGGCCTGGTGTCATTGCAATGATACCATCATCTTCAAACGCTTTAGAATTCAGAACAGAAACTAAACTTTCCGACGTGTTAATGAGATTCGTGTCCTCAAACACTCGATTCCACCTTGTCAGGATGTGTCCCTTGATAGATTCGGGATGGGAATAAGTTGGAGAAGTACGTCGGAAAAATGCCAAAGGAGTCTGTCGCGCAAATGCAAATGTTCCAAGTATGCGTTGACGTGTAGTTCCAGTATTGGTATCCCAGGCCGTTATCATACCATCAGGACTTGCCCCAATCAGAGTTTTACCGTCAGGAGAGAAATCTAACGTTGCTATCCAAGATATATGTCCCGATAAAGAGGCTTTTACTTTACCTGTAGCGGTTTCGAACAATATAACATGGGGTTGATTAAACTTGCCACTACTCGCGAACGACATACCGTCCGGTGAGAAAGTTAGGTCAGTTACATAATCCGAAAACTCATTTATTGAGTACAATTGGTCACCAGTTTCTACGTCCCATAACACAATCTGATTATATGCGCCATACGCAAGAGTTTTTCCATCTGGCGTAAACGCCAACGTAGTAGCAGGTTTTCTGGACACGGTAAAAGTAGAAATATGTGTATACTCTTGTGTATGTTCGGGAAGTAGATACGGGGTGGTATCTAAAAGGAGGGGAAGTAAAATCTTGAATAGGACAAAGAGAATAAGCACATCACAAGCTGCAAAAGCTGATACAAGCCAAATTAAAAGCCAATATCGTTTTTTTCTTTTATTTCGTGCATGCTGAAAAGAATGTTTGCTGATTCGCCGTGTTAGATTCATCGATTGACCTCCTTTGAAATTTGGGCGGATATTGTCAAACCGCCCTTGTGAAGGTAATCTTCATATAATAACTTGATTAGAGATCCCTAATAGGGTGAGAAAGGAGAACCGTGATGTTAAATCAATATAGAATTTTACATGTCGGTATTAATTTGGTGTCACAGTGTATCCTCCCCATCCGTCAACCATGCTAAATCAAACTTCGCAAACGACAACGTTTCATAAGCACCTCGCTCACCACGTTCATATAGGCAACATATATTCATATCCGAATCGATGCAGAGATCAGAATACGCAGCGGGACCCTCGTGCAAAACTTTGCCATCGTTCCAACTGCGGCACTCATCGTAACTGATACGCACAGTCAACTTCTCGCGTCCTGTGCTTGCAGGATTAGAGAACAGCACCCGATTTTTATCGTGTGTATTAGTATCTGTATAACGGACCAAGCTGGCTTGACAGATAGGTTCAATTAGGCCATCATCGTATCCGAATTCAGTGAACGTATCCCCACCGTCAGAACTCCACGCGTAAGCCCGTCGTTTCGGTGCTATATAGTTTCTACAGTTGAAATACAAATCACCATCCACGGTCTCAACGACAACCGATTCATTTGTGCCGGGTTGTGCTTCACCTGCAATACGCCATGTTTCGCCCTGGTCATCACTGACAATCAGATGTGAATATCCCATCTCAGCATAATTCCGGCTTTGTCCAAGCACATGATCACATGGTATCACCAATCTACCGCTTGCCAGTTGAATACCGTGACAGGGGCCAGTTGCATACCATGTCCACGTGTCCAATTTCGTATTAGAGGTGATTTCTTTGGGTTCTGCCCAAGTTTCACCGTCATCGGAACTTGAGGTTACCCAAACAGTCCGTGGTGCTTCTCCTGCGATTATTTTACCTTCCCCACCATCAGCGAAATTTTTGCAGAAAAGTAACCAAATAGTGCCTGTATCACGGTCAACTACTGGGGCAGGATTTCCATCTGTATCTGCTCCTGTGGAGACAGCAACTTGCATCGGTTGCCATGTCTCTCCATTGTCAAAACTCCGTTTCAGCACAATATCTATGTCGCCTGAATCACCGCCACCTTTTCGTCTACCCTCACAGAACGCCAATAGTGTTCCGTCATTCGATGCAGCGAGTGCCGGAATACGAAATGTATTATATCCTTCTTTACCTGCTATAAAAAGTGGATTTTCTGTTTTATACATTTACAATCCTCAGTTCAGTTGTATGAATAAAATTCGAGTAGTTCAACTAAGAAAAGCGAATAGGGTAGGCTATAGCCCACCCTATCAGTTATTTTACAGATTTCAGTTGTCCCCAAGTTGTCGCTAATTTTCCAAGCGGTTGAACCGGTGCGGGGTCATCAAGCACCAATTCGCCAACTTCCTTTTGGTGATCAGAGATTCGAAGTCCGTCAACAACGCAATTCGTTGGGAATTTTGGATCGGGCGGGGAGGCATTGTTTATCTCAAAGGTTTCTGCGAAAACTTTTGGACCTGCTTTTGAACCATGTTCAGCTTCCAATTTACCATCCAGATAGAGTTTCAATCCACCTGGTCCCCATGTTCCAGCCATGTGGTGATGTTCACCCTTTTTCCAGTTAAGTGCACCACTGTCCGCGTTGAACCAACTTCCTCCGCTCTTGATACGCATGCGAGCTTTTCCACCGTTGTCAAATTGCAGGAAAACCGCATCAGTTCCACGCTTATAAGTCATGAACAGAAAAAGTTCACCGGTGACAGTGCTGACATCCATACCCATTGTCACCCATAACTCAACTGTGCCTTCATCAAGGTTGACAAAGCGGTCTTCAACAGGGAAATGAATAACATCACCAGCTTCTTCACTGACAAACCCGTTACCAAATTTACCGGGGACGAAACTGCCTCCGTCAACAGTACCACCCTCTTTTTCAACTTCTGCTTTGCTTTCAAGTGCGGAAAAGAAAGTCTCTTTCGCCATTGCAACAGAAAAACAGAGCAATGTAATTGTTATAATACACAACGTTTTCATGGAATATTCTCCTTTATATTAAGTTATTTGAAGCCTGTGTTGCTTCGAGTTTTAAATTACTATAGTAGATTACAATTAACGGTTTTCTGTCAACAATTCTACTTTATTGACACAGAGGTATTCAATTGTCGAGTTTTTCCAAATAACATGATGGTCATGATTTGTAGGAGGGAATTCCGATTCCCGACTATCAATGTTTTTCGTCGCGATTCGGAGATCGCTCCTACAAAAAGAACCTATGTTAGAGTGTGCAATTAATAGACTATTGAATGGCTCTGTTTATTAACATTATATCAGTTTACAAATTTTTGAGATAGTTTCTTTGGCAAATGCCAAAAACAAGAGATTAAAGATTGACTATTTTGGGTTTGTACACAACGCATATACATAAGGTGACGTTAATTGTTGATTTGGAACGCGAATTGCCGCCAGAAAATTGCCGACTACAATATCTGTTAGATTGACACATTTGCATAGTACTTCGTGTCCCCACTTGCCAATGACTGCACGCCACGGTGAATAATCAACGACACTCAACTTTAAAGGACCGCCTGTGTATCCAAATTCTGTAACTTGAAAACCAACATTTCGCAACAACTCTGCAAGCGTTGTTGGAGAAATATTTTGGTGTGTAGCAAGAAGTTTAGGGCTTGCAATTCGGGCTATCGGTGTATACATGCCGCGTAGGTTTGGAATTACTGTTAGCATTATTCCTCCCGGTTTAAGCAGGCTATACATCTCTTCCAAAACCGCTTGCGGTGAGGTGAAATGTTCAATCAAACCCATTGAATAGACAAAATCAAACTCGGCTATATGCGTTTTGACATAAGTAAAAAAATCTTCACATAGAATCGTGCCTTTTACGCCTGCAAGGGCAAGATTACGTTCTGCAAGTTGACACCCCAATTCCGAAAAATCTATCCCGTAGCACTCACCTTCATAATTTTTTGCAAGATATGGCAACCACAGCGAATCTGCACATCCGAGTTCAATCAATGTAGGATTTTTAAAGTTAGCAAGGGCACGGTGAAACAATTTGGCGAGATGACGATTTGCCACATAAGCCCACCTGAGATGACGAACTTTATGCTGTTGTCCATCCCAGAGTGTTGTCCAATAAGATTCACCGGTTAATGGAGAAGCCTTTGAATCCATATTAACCTTCCTCTAACAAAACGGCGTTATGCTCGATAATAGGGCATAGATCGCAAAGTTGATCGGCACAGTAGTTTTTGTAGAGTCGCATCATGCCCTGCTGAATTTTAGCAGTAGGTTTTATCAGACGCATCGGTTGTGCTTCAGTAAAAACTTGTTTGCCAACCTCACGGATAATACTGTTTTCTTGCAACTTCGTATAATCGTTGTAAAGTGTGAGAATAGCGTCCTGTAATTTCCTGCTTTCCGATTCGACCGCCCAAATATATGCAACAGGAAGGATTTTGTTAACCATGATGTCCAAGGCTCTTGATTCTCCGATCAGTTTTGCTTTGTTTGTGCCTCCTTTTCCAAAATTGGAGTGTGTTTCCCAGTAACCGATAGGTTCAAGCATTAAGAAGTTAAGAAGTTCATTTCTGATAGTTCGTAGCAGCTTAGGTGTGTTTACAGTTGCTGCCTTTTCACATGTAGGTAAGAAGTACATCATCAGACTGCCCTTGCAGTGATAGATTAACTGGCTCATTGCTGCAATGCGTCGGGTTGGATAGTTAAAAGGACGAATTTTACCAAACCGCCACTGCGATGCTGTCATGCGGTCTGGACGTTTAGCATGTTCTGAAACTTCCCATAATGTTTCTAACGCTACAATTAACGGTTCATCCGTTTCCTTATTAGGCAGCGGTTTATCTGATTGTGATGGTAACAGACCCGCAACACCAAAAAGGATGGCTTGAATTTCGTGTTCGGACTTATGATCCAAATCGGCAAATGGCACCCGTTGTGCTAACTCACGCAGTGGTTTGCTGTTTTGCGAGTATCCTAACGCTTCCATAATGCCTTCATAGAGGATTTGCTCAAAATTGAGACGTGTTCTTAAAAGCCGCACAGCATCGGCTTTTTCTAAAAATCGCTCAGTCCCTAATGATTCAAAGGTGCTTTTGAGGTTTTCTATGTTTAATCGGTTTCCTGTTACTCGGCAAAAATTAGTTGCGTCTATCTCTGCTTGTGTCGTTTCGTCAAATAGGTCTCCGATAGGTGCATCAATCCATTTGAGGAGTTCTAAAGTTGGAATTCGTTTCCCATTTTGAAGACGCGTGCGTAGATTAAAGTCATCGTTGAAGAAAACTACATGGAGTACAACACGGTTATATCTTGAATTCAGATGATGTTTATGTGCGTACCATTCCGATGATTTGACATGAATTTCAATATCACCGACATGTAATTTGCCATCAATTTCAATCTCAGCGTGCATAAAATCGGGACCTTCTTCACGGTTCCAAACGCCGGGTTTTAACACGCGAATTTCTCTACTACCAATTGACATCAGATTGGCGTTGAAGAAACGTTGCATATTCCATAATTTCTGCACAAAATCTTCATCAACCTTATCAAAATCTGGTTCGTAAACCTGATCGACTTCCCTGAATTCATTAGGCGCAAATTCACTTGTGGGTACGCAAGGTTCATCAACTTGACTGTGTTCGCTCATATATGATCTATGCTCCGTGCAGTATTTACACCAGTTTTGCTTGCTGGATCTCTCGTATCAGATTTTGTGTTGCTGTGAGCGGATCTGGCTGTGCACACACAGCAGAAATGACAGCAATTCCGTGTGCGCCTGCTTTTATCACCTCTGCCGCGGTTTGTAATGTAATTCCCCCGATTGCAATAATCGGACACTTCGCGATTTCACACATTCGACGCAATCGCTCTAATCCCTTTGGTTTTTCTGCATCCGATTTCGAAGAGGTCTGATAGATAGGTCCAAACCCAATGTAATCCGCTCCTTCCGAAATAGCCTCAAGTATCTTCTCTTCGGTTCGTGCTGATGCACCGATAATGGTTTCTGGAGAAAGTATTTTCCTTCCGATACCGACAGGCATATCGTCTTGCCCAAAATGTGTTCCTGCTGCGCCAATTCCCAGCGCTATATCCGCTCTATCGTTTACAATCAATGGCACCTCATGCTGCGCGCATATTGTTTGTATCTGTTGTGCCATTTCTATCAATTCGCGTGTCGTTCCGTTTTTGTGTCGAAATTGGACGGTGTCCGCACCGCCTTGAATTGCAAGTTCTGCCAATTGCGGATGTGTAAATTGAGATTGAAGTGTTGTGTCCGTAATGACGTGGAGAACCCCTATGTTTTTCATGTTGGCATTCTGTTGAAAATATGGTAAGTTAATTGGAATGTTAATCTTGAGCAACACCGAAAATAAATTCAATATGTCTATTATTAGTATATCACATAAAGGAGATAGTTTGTGAGTAATTTATTATTTCAATCAGAAGAAAAAGTGCTTTTCATTGGAGACAGCATCACGGATTGTGGCAGGAGGGGTGATCACGCACCTTTAGGGCATGGATATGTCCGCAAAATAACCGAACTGATTACCGCTAAATACCCTGATCGTGACATTGCTTACGTCAACAAAGGGATTGGTGGAGATATTGTTGAAGGTTTAGAAAACCGTTGGGATACCGATGTAATTGATGAAAAACCGGATTGGCTCTCAGTGAAAATTGGTATCAATAATGCGAGTCGTCAGCTTGGAGAAGGCATTACAAACGAAGTCTATTTGCCAAAATGGGAAGCGTGCTATCGGAGAATCCTCACACGTGTAAAAAATGAGTTGGATGCGCCGCTTTTCTTGTTTGAAATATTCTATATTGAAGAAGATGTTGAAAACCCGCGTCCATTAGCAGTAGACGCCTACAACGCAAGTATCCATAAACTTGCTGACGAGTTTGATGCACGGTTAATTCAGACGAATGATGCATTTGATAATGCAGTCGCCGCGAGGCCTGGAGCATTATGGACAACGCAAGATGGCGTTCATCCGAATGCAGAGGGACATACTTTAATGGCGTTGGAATTCCTGAAACTTGCGGGTTGGTAGTTCTACAAACGCGCTACCCTCGCCTTGCATTCTAAATCAATATTCTTGCTTAAGTTGTCCCCACCGCGTGGTCAATTTATCCCGTGGAGATACAGCAAGAGAACCTTCTATCCAATGCGGGTGATAGTCTCCTGCTGGATGATTCGTCAGATTTGTCAACTTGCGTCTGACCAGATCATACCGATAGATCTCATAATCGGATTCAGGGTCAGCACCGTTGTCCCTAATGGATAAAAGCACCGTGCGATCATTTCCCATCCAACACCCTTCGGTGATTTGAGATACTTTAGGGAAATTGTGGACATCGCGCACGTCTGTAACCACATTATGAATTATTAGCTGCGACGTTACGGGATGGAGGGCGCGATTGGCATCTTGTCTAAATACATGGTCGTCATACATGATGTATTTCCCTGACGGTGACCAAGCGGGAGGTCCGCGCCGCGTAATAGTGTCGCCCTCTGGGTTTGGACTTAATCGCCTTTTCCGTTTGCCGTCGGCATCCATAATCCAAACGTTCCAACCCCTATCACTTTTCCCATCATGTTGGTAGGCAATCTGTTTGCCATCGGGGGACCAATCCATTCTGTAGGACCATTCACCCTCTTTGTTGTCTGTGAGCTGTTTCAGGTGACCGCTTTCTAAGTCAAAGGTATAGATGTCGTCATTTCCCGATCGGTTGCTATTAAAAGCGATCCGTTTGCCATCCGGAGATAGGACCGGGTAGAAATCTGTCGGATGGTTGATCATAAAACGGCGTTCATTCAGTCCTGTGGCATCAATAATATAAAATTCAGAGTTTTTTCCTACAGCTCTTCCTCGACTGTAGTCTCTTTGAAATAGAATATTTTGTCCACTCGGAAACCATCTCGGTTTCCCATCCCAAAATGATGAATTTGTTATTCGTCTGACATTACTACCGTCGTCTTCCATCACATAGATGTCGCGGGTTTTGCCATCAATGCGTTTTGATGAAAACACAATTTTTGCGTGAGACTCTAAGGAAACAAGGAAACTTCCCGTAAATAGGATTGCGATACTCAGGTTTACGTAGGTGTATACCTTAAAAAGTTTATCTCTCATAATGGTACTCCTTTATGGTACACAGGTGTCTTCAGGAAGACACCTGTGTGTATTAAAGACTAAAGAAAATTAACCAACTTCAATCAATTATTAGAGAATCACTGTCCGATGCTGTCCATTCATCTACGTTGTTAATTTCCCAATCAACATTTTCAGGATCCCACGCAGTAACCGTTACGCTGGTCTGAACTTCGAACTTATCCCCATTCTCAAACCAAGTTATTTGAAAGGAGCCGGAGTGAGGTAGAGCATCAGATTGGGACGGAGCATTCTTACGTATCGTGCCATTTTTGATGGGATTGGCTGCGTCGAATTGGTTGAGTTTATTACCTTGATCGTCAACCTCTATTACCCAATAGAAAATCACGATTGCAAAACTAATATCTTTTCCTGTGCCGTTATTGATGGAACCGTAAGACGTTGCTTCGCCTGTGGTGCCATTCCATCCCGCATCCGCTGACGCATGCCCATAAGCACCCGTGTGCATACCGATGCCTTCATCTACATCTGGAGTGCTATAGACACTCACGCTGTAGGAACTGGTGGCCGAGTCCGCATTACCATTATCACCCCATGACCAAGCGACAGCCTCTATTGTATAAGTTTTTCCAAGAGGGCTGCCCGGATAATCAGAGGTATTGGGCGAGAAATAGGCTTCTGTCTCGTCATTCGCACCCCAACTCACAGATTTATATTCGTCGTTTATATACCAATCTACCATAAAATACGGCTCATTCGTTTCCACATACGCTGTATGGTAGAGATATCCACTAAAGTCGGAGTACCAACCGTAACTGGGGTACATACTTTCAATCTCAATGGCATGACTGCTGCCGATAAAACTTAGCAAAAATAGGAAAGTGATTGCTGCTGCAATCATGGTTGTTTTGAATTTCATTCTTGACATCTTTGTAATCTCCTTTTCAAAATTGATAAGTGATACAAGGAGACGCGTTTATTATAACACGCCTCTTGATTATGTGTAAACAAAATTAGAGCTCCCTTAGATCTTCTTTTAGCAGTAGCGTACAACTTGAGTACGCACTTGCAAAATAAGGAAGTCAAGCATTGTAAGCATTCACAATGCAAAAACAAAGCCCGCCATGAGACACTCCGAGCAAGACGAAGCGCGCATGGGGGCGCAAAAATATCGCAGCTGCTAATACCTACGATAAGACCTTCTAAACTAAAATAATTGAAATTAACGGATGTGAATTCGGGGGGGGGTTAACTTGCAGTTAAAATACGTCAACTGATGTGCGCCGCGTGGATAAATCCTACTCAGGTAACAAGCATCAAGCATGTTTACTCTTCGGATTGTCGTTTTAATGTGTCGGTTATTCATTGTTAACTTCCCTTATGAAAATATGGATTGTATAGAGTCCTCACTTCACGTATATTATACCCATATTTATATCATAATAACGCAGACATTAAATTTCAGGTTACAGAAAATTGTGTATTTTTCTAAAATAACACAATTTTCAGGTTTTTTCCACCTTAGTAGGCACTTATCAAGCAGCCAACCTATAATATATTATTCTGTTTCAAGGTGTTTCTTCACATTCTCTTTACCAAATGCCCAAACTTCGTCACCGAGTTCCATCAAACGGGAAGCGAAAAGTGAGTTTTCAATTTCGTTTTTGAAGAAATCGCTCAAGTAAGGATTAAGGAAATGAAGAATAAGCGCAATTATAACGACGCTTGAAGCAATACCAATCGCTAATCCGAGTAGGTTGTTGAGCCACCCTAAAATGCCTTTCTCAAAAATTTGATGGATTCGTTCGAATACTATGTCTGTTACGATAGATATTATAATTATCAGGATAATAATACTAATCCATTTTGCGACTTCTTCATTCGAGATAAGTTTTTGGATAGGAACAGCAAGGTGCTGCCACAATTGACTCGCGACGATGAGTCCGGCACCGATGGCAAAAATACCCCATACACTGCGAGTAAAACCCGCCTTGTAGCAACTAAACCCAGCTATCCCAACGATGATGAGGATGACAATATCTAATATGGTCATAGTGAGGCACAACCTATCAAGTAAGCATGTGATCTAAATATTGATTGTTTATGCAAGTTTCAAGATTAGAGACGTAAAAAGTTAAGAGAGACTTGGCGTGCTTTTTGATATAGTTAATTTGGTATTACGTTCTCTTTGTATGTTTGTCGCATTGCAGTTTCAATCGGAGCGCCGTTTCCTAAAAGACAGAGGAGTTGTCGGATAGAAGGATATCCACCTTCATTAATTAAGGTAGCGACAATTGCTGCAGATTGGAGATAGGCGATTTTTCGCTCTGAAGTGGATAATTGGCTGAACGGTTGGTTGAGTTCCGACAACGTTGGTAAAGCACCGTTTTTGTCTGCTTGTTGTAACGACAGTTTTTCAAAGGATAGCAACGGACGTGCGATGGTTTGCGCGAGTCCTTCGTTAAGCCAAATTGGACAATTGCCGTGTGTTATCAGATCTACTAACAGATGTGTCCACTCATGCCGAATAAGTGCATATAAAACACCAAGTTCTGGTTCGCCATCAGCACAATAATTCAGATGGATATGTCCATCATAGCGTCCACTCGCCCATTTTGGAATGCCCATCTGCATTGGAGCATCGTGTGTATTCATGATTGAGATGGATATTTGGTCTGATGGATAACGATCAAGTTGGGTTCCGACATCGTTATATGTTTTTTTTATCAGTTGACAGATATACCAAAGTGTTTTTGGCGCAACAACTGGCTGAACAGTCAGTATGAAAGACTGGTGTTCTATAACATTCTGGGGGTGTGGTAAATTCTTCGATTCGAGTGTTGATGAGAAATTTAAGGGAGGTTCATCCACTAATTGGCTCTCGCGAATTATGGATTGATAATACGCTTTTTCTTCCTTGATGCGTGCTTTGCGTCTCAGGACTGTCGGTGAGTCAGGGCATAACTGAAGTGCAGTATCTAAGTATGCCAATGCTTGTTCCCATTTTCCAACCATTTCGTAGGCTTTAGCAAGATCAGCATAAATATGGTAACGACTCTGGTCGTATCTTAAACCCGACAAGTAGTGTTGAATTGATTCAACGTAACGGGCTTGTTGATAACAAGCTGCTGCCTGCTGAAAATAGGATAAGGCGATCGAAGATGGATCACACACGGATTCTTATTTTTATTTGTTAGGTGGGAATGAAGGGAAGTAAACCACATGTATCTGTACTAAATATATTATGAAACCTAATTGTAGATTTAGCAGTTCCTTCCCTCTTCCTCCTAATAGTTAAGATTTTTCAATGTCAACAATCTGGAAAGTAACATCTCCACACTTAAACTCTGCACCCTCTTGAATAGGAGCAGAATCTTTAATACGAACACCTTCAACATAAGTAGGTGTTGAACTTCCCATATCTGTAACAGAAACTTCATTATCCTGCATCTCAAAGGAAAGATTCAGGAGAGCCAGCGTTCGGGAATCAGTATTTTTGGCATCTTCAGGATCATGCCAGTTTTCCACTTCTCCTTCAACCGGAGGTGTTGGTGACACTGGAAAAACATCAGTATCCACATTCCCCATTGCTTGTGGGCTATAAGCAGCCTGCGGATTAAGCGTAACAGGTACTTCTTGCGTAGTTTCCTGTGTTTCACTTCTAATCGCTTTCATAAGTTTTTCAGCGACACGTTCCTTTGAACCTGGGTGAGGCGTAACGCTTTCTGTTTCCTGAAAACGATAATGCGCGAAATCTATCAGGTCCTTCGTCTTATGGAAGTGACTTGATTCCTGAATATTTTTTAGAAGACTTTTCTGTTTGCGGTTGAGTTTTTCGTTTTTCAACCAACATGTATATGCTTCTAAAATTTCTGCTTCTTTAACATCGGTATCTGTATACCGAGCGGATTTTGGAGTTTTTCTAAAAAACTGCATTAGTATCCTCCATGGTTAGAAAGTTATAAATTATTGAATCCAACTAATACCTTTATTAATCAAAATTTGTCTCAGTTCCTGTGTACACCGGAAAATCCATATTTTCACAGTTCCATCTTTCCTGTTAAGAATGCGGGAAATTTCGGCGACACTACACCCTTCAAGGTGTCTTAATATCCAGGCGATGCGATGGTTTGGCTTTGTTACCTGTTCAAGAGCACTTTCTAAAATTTCTTGCGCCTCTTGCGCTATTATGTGTTTATCAGGTCCAGGTCGTCCATCTTCGTATTCGTTCAACGGCAGATCATCTTGCTCTTCAAGTGTGAGAAGGGATTCTCGTATCCTATCTCTTTTTCGTATCGCATCAATAATTGTATTGCGAGCTACTATATTCAACCATGCCTGGAAACTGCCCTTTTCCGGATCCCATTTATCTTTGTCAAGTTTCTGCCAGACTTTGGTAAAAACATCAAGACTAACCTCTTCAGTATCCTGATGGTCACCCAGCATTCGATAAGCTTTGCTATAGACCCAATTATAGTGCTTCTCAAATAACTGACTAAACGCAGCTTCATCACCTTGTTTCGCCTGGGTAGCTAAATAAGAGTCTTCAGTAGCCGATAAATCGTTTTTCGCTTGGCGCGCCATTGGCTAAGCCCTCCTTTGTCCTCCTTTAGCCAAAGGATTGTATAAATCCAGTCACGTGATATAATAACGAAACTATCGCGTATTACGTTTCAGAAAATTAAAAAACCTTCCAATAGTAAAATAAAATGGGATTGGCACATAAGAGGACATTAATATAGAAATAATGTAATATGTTAAGTATAGCGTCTATATAGCATATCATACAACGCAAATTGCATCAATTGGTTTAGTTGAATAATTTGAAATGGTCAATTTCGTTTTTGAATGCAGTGGAAAAAAAATCAGGTTTACCATGCCTACCCATAAAAGTACTTGGTGAGAATTGAAAGGTTCCGATTTTGCTTGACACTGAGAGACTAAACAAGTAAAGTGTTAGAAACTGTTCTGTTAAGTTTATGAGTAAGGAGTATATCAATGCCCACATTAGAGATATTCGTTAGAGGAGCACTATCATATTTTATTCCTACTTTATTTTTTACAGTGATACTTGCTATTACTATTGCCTGGGGTATCAGATTAGGAGGATTGTGGCTAATAAAAGCAGTTTCCAACGATGTACATCTTGAAGAATGGTTAAGACAAATTCTTCATCATTCTGAAAAGAAATAGTATAAAATTCTACACTAAGGGAGTTGAATCAGATGAAATTAGTAATTCTATCTACCATCCTATGTATGCTCTTTGTCTTTTCTGCGGATGGAGATTTTCTTCCAGAGGACAACAGCGCCGCATTTGGACTAAAATATGGTGAATCGATTACGGGGATGCCGCCCAGTACGCCGAAGATTGATGGAAAACTTAATGACTGGCAATACGCTGTCTGGGTAGCCTTCGACTCAGAGAAGGAACTACTACGTGGTAAAGGCGCATGGCAAGGAAAAGATGACCTCACGATGACATGGTCAACAATGTATGATGAAAAGAATTTCTATTTTGCTGCAGCAGTCCGGGATGATGAGTTTACACCAGCGGCGAATGCTGCTGAGTCGTGGAAAGGCGATACAATTTTCTTATATATTGATTGGGAAAAAATAGGTGCTGGACAACCTGCATGCAAACCTAACTTTGCGCGTATCAAAAATAAAGCACATGTTACTGACTTCAGTGCTGTGAAAAATGCGAATTTACCTAACTCCGATATTGCAATTGTTCCGAATGCCGAATTAGGAGAGGGTGGCATGGTTTATGAGGTCGCAATGCCGTTTGAATGGCTCACAAAGGTGAAAATAGAACAAGGAGATGAAGTCGGGTTTACACCTGGATACGAGGAAGGAACTGATAATCTTGAAAAGAAGGCAGGGCTTGTGTTTATGGATTGGCACGGTTTGAATCCGGACGATTCAGCGAATCTTGGCGTTCTGAAGTTTGAGGGACCACTTGCTGTGAATTCAACTGGCAAGTTAGCAATTACCTGGGGACAATTGAAAAAATTTGCAGAATAAAATCAGGATTTTGCATGTGTTCCACAACAAATTTACTTTGACATTCTCTATGAATAAGTAGTAAACTATTTGTGATTAGATACCTTCAGTGGATTTCTGTAATAAGTATCACGCACACTTTGTATAATGTCTGAAAAAGCGCGGAAGCAAGAAGAACTTTTCATTCAACTGCTTGAAAAAGCCGATAGTTTATTAACCCGGTGGCAAATGCCCGCGGTTCAATCATCAAGTGGAGTGTTTGACGATTATATAGCCTTTCGGTGGCGACAGCAAAATGGCATAGGACAGATTATCCCCGTAAAACATCCACATCTTGTTGATACGGCGGATTTAATTGGTATAGACACACAGTGTAAGACATTGGATAGAAACACACGACAGTTTCTACAAGGATTACCGGCAAACCATGCGCTACTATGGGGTGACCGTGGCACTGGAAAATCTTCTCTGGTGAAAGCGATGTTGACCCGTTATGCTGATGATGGTCTTCGGTTAATCGGTATTAGTAAAGAGGGGTTGGTCCATTTACAGGAAATTACGGAATTGTTGTGGGAACGTCCTGAACGTTACCTTCTTTTTTGTGATGACCTTGCTTTTAGCGAAAACGAACCGGAATATCGTGAATTGAAAGCAATGCTGGAAGGTGGGATTTCCGAATGTCCAGACAATATGCTTATCTACGCTACTTCTAATCGTAGACATCTGATGCCTCGGCAGGTGGGTGAAAACCAGTACCCGCAAAATGAGGAAGATGAACTTTATCCACGCGAGGCAACAGAAGAAAAAGTCTCATTAAGTGACCGTTTTGGATTAAGACTCGCTTTCTATCGAATTTCGCAGCACACTTATTTACAGATTGTTTCCCATTATGCCAAAAAACGAGGTATCTCTATGTCAACAGAGGAATTACATCGTGCAGCATTGGAATGGGAAGCGTCATCCAGTGGACGTTCTGGTCGAGTCGCATTTCAGTTTATCAAAGACCTCGCTGGACAATTAGCACTTACTGATATTAGATAGCAAATTCTCTTACATAGGATCACCTAATTCTATGAATAGGAAGGTAAGTTTATGAGCGATCTACAGACACTACAGTACCTCTTTGATGTGCAAGGCTACTTAGTTATTGAAGATGTCTTGAATTCTGATGAGGTTACAGAACTTAATCAACGAATTGATGATCAAGAACTTCCCATACCGGGGAAGGTACAAAGATTTGGGAGTGCCCCGGACGGCGCAGGTTTTTTACAGTGGGGTAAATCGTTTTGTAATTTACTCGACCATCCAAAAATAATGGAAGTCCTCCGTTTCCGATTAGGCGACTGCTTTCGACTTGATCGAATTTACGGTATGTATATGCGGGAGGGTATGCCGAGAGGTGGATTGCATGCTGATTACGGTGCTTCGTCCCCAACTTCCAACGCGAAGTCCGGAGAATATTATGCATTTCGAGATACCGAAATTACTAACGGATTTGTTGTGGTAACATGGAATTTGGCAGATACCGGTCCCGAATATGGCGGATTTTGCTGTATCCCCGGCAGCCATAAGAGCAATTATAGACTACCGCACGAGATTGCTGCATCACCAGAACAATCACCTTGTGTGACGATTCCAGACGCTCCTGCTGGATCAGCGATTCTGTTTTCTGAGGCACTGACCCATGGCACTGCTGCATGGAATGGAAAGCATCAGCGGCGCTCGCTTTTATACAAATATTGTGTCTCACACATGGCGTGGACTTCACGACGCGTTGCACAACCGGAGGATATTGAATTAACGGAACGTCAAAAGATTTTGTTCCGTGAACCGGCAGATCCGTATCGTCATTTTCCATCACTCTTTTGAAGTTGAAAACTGAACAAGTAACGGTTTTTAGCAATCTACAATCTGTAGTTTTATCGTGAATCTAAAAATTTTTACAATCGCAAACATAAAAAAAGGAGGTTTTTTATGAATAAACGATTGATAGTCTGTGCCACACTAATACTACTGTTAGGTGGTATAATTTTAATTCAAGCCGTGGACGCTGTCCCCAAAAATGGAAAGGTGCGTGTAAGCGGTGATAACACCTGGGTCGTATTTGTAAACGGAGAAAAGGTCGCAGAAAACGGAAATTGGCAGCAACCGACTGTCAGCGAGTTCACATTGGACAAAGGTTTTGCCGTAATTGCAGTCTATGTGCATGATGCGGAACCGGGAGCTGCTGGTAAAGGTGGTTTCCTCGCTGACATCATTCTTGACGATAAACCCGATTACATCGGTACAGGTGAAGAAGGTTGGCGATGCGACACAGGCAAACTCATCGCTCAGCGAAATGATGGTTGGGAAAAAGTGAATTTCGACGATAGTAAATGGGAAGATGAACTTGAAATTTATGAAAAATTCGGGGCAGGTATCTGGGGATTTGGTGCAGGTACTATGCGCCAAATTTTGAAAGACCCAGATTGTGAAGCAAATTGGGTCTGGTGCGGTCCAAACGACGCAGAAGACGATATCTACTTCCGTTACACTATCGGTCAACTTCCCGTAGAACCTAAAGATAAGCTCACTACGTCGTGGGCACGAATTAAGGATAATGTGATGTAAATTTTCTATATGGTAGGCGTGGTTGTCCTACCACTATATTAACGACTTATGCAAACTATAATACAAGGAAATTATATGAAGAAATTTTTTGTTTTTGCAGTTTTGGTATTATGTCTCACCGCCTCCAGTTTATGGGCAGCAAAACTCCGTATTAATGGAGACAACTCCTGGGTCGGTTTCATAAATGGCGAAAAGGTAGCTGAAGGCGATAACTGGCAGGTCGCAACTGTTACAGAATTTGAAATGCCCGACGGATATGCTGTCATTGGAGTCTATGTTCACGACGCAGAGCCTGGTGCTTCAGGGCGCGGTGGCGCGTTGTTTGATGTGATCCTTGATGATGGCACGTATATTCCTTCTAATGATACATGGAAATCTAATGCTGGCGCACCTCTCGCAGAACGCAATGATGGTTGGGAAAAAGTAGATTTCGACGACAGTGGTTGGGAAAATGCCACCCAACTTGACCAATTCGGGGAAGGTATCTGGGGATTCGGTGCCAACACAATGCGCGAAACCCTGAAAGACCCTGATTCAACTGCATTTTGGGTTTGGGCAGGTCCAAACGACGGCGCGGATGACGTATATTTCAGAAAAACTGTTGGCGATGTGCCTACACCTGTTGAACCCCAAGGTAAAATTACGACTACATGGGGAGCGTTGAAAGCAGCAAGGTAAAGATTTAACATTTTGGGAACGGTGTTTGTACCGTTCCCAAAACACAATAATTTTACGAACAATATTTTTCACATCTATTTTTGTGATTGAATAACTTGTGCAATTGCTTTGAAAACATCTTCAACTTCGGATTCCTCAAGACATGAGTATGCCACCCGCAATTCGGTGTTGTTAAGTGCTATAGTACCAATGCTATGTTCATCAAGAAGCGTTTGACGCACCTTTTCAGCATTTCCCGATTTAAGACATAGACATATAAAATAACCTGCATGGTTTGGGTAAACTTTCCATAGATTCGCGTAACGCGCATCAGTGGCAACTTGTTTTACTCTTAGCGCTCGTGCCTTAAGTATTTCATAGTTGCGTTGTTTCTGTTCAGTATAGTTCGGTGCTTTCATCGCTTCAAGAATCAGCGTTTGAGAAATCTGTGCAGCACCAGAGGTTTCTGCCCGGATGAGTCCGCTTAACTTTCCTTCAATCGGTTTCATCACCCTATCTAAAAGACCGAAAGTCAAAAAGCCAACGCGCAAACCCCATGCATATTCCTCTTTGGTTGCACCGTCAATTTTTACTGGAATAACGTTGGGATGGCATCCTACTAGCATACCAAAAATAGATTCCTGCATTACCTCCGCATCATACCAAAAACCTGCGTAGGCATCGTCTACCATTACAAGTACGCTGCGTCCGGTATCAGCGCATACTAAAATAGCGTCTACTATCTGTTGTGCTTCGGTACGGGTAACAGCGTATCCTGTTGGATTGTGCGGAAAATTTAGGAGAATCAACAGCTTGTCTGCAGTAGTCTCAGAAAGTGTCTTATTAAATGCGATGATGTCAAAACGTTTATCAGTGTTAAAGAACGGGCAGGTTTGGACATCCGCTTCCGTCTTCGTCTGAAAGATGAGTCTATAATTTCCCCAAATTTTGTCTGGGAGAATAAGTGTATCACCCTTATTGACAAAGAGATCTGCAAGCAGGCTGAAGCCGTGCGTCATACCGTTTGTCACAATAGGGAGGCTAAACATTGCTTCGGCAAGTAGAGGATTATCTGTGCGAAGGCGAGTTTGCCAGACCTGCCGTAATTCGATATTACCGAGTATCGGCGCGTAACCGAAAATACTTTCAGGAGAAAGTTCAGGTACTAATTGGTGAGAAACGTTTAAGTGCATTATCTCACTGTTTTCCAATGCAACTGCGCGTGTTGCATTAAAACGATCCGCCTTTGCATTTGCTTCAGCGCTTTGACTTAAGATACCTTTTGGTAGGTAGATACGTTTCCCTAATTCGGAGAGTAGTTTGTAAACTTCTGGAACAGTGCTACGAATTTGTTCATTTAATTCAATTGCTAATGGATTTAAATCTTGCATATTTTTTTTATACGTGTAAACTATAGTAAAACAAGGTGCCTGAATGATGAGTCATGAGTGAATCGGACATTATGCCATAATTGTGTACGGAGGATAATTTAATGTCAACTAAATTTTGCTAATATCAGTTTAAAACAACAAGTAGTTGTATTATCCGAATAAGGTGGAGGTGAGACATTCAGTTATGAAATCATTTCTTAAAGGTCTAAGTCTATTTTTATTTATTAGCATAATCATCGGTTTCTGCTTCTGTGTTTATATTCTACAAGCTCCTCCTGTTGCAAAGCCAGATCCACCGAAGTTACAAGTCCATACGCGCACAGCATTACGCAGCAGACCTACCGTCAACTCAAAACCGATTGTATATACAAAAGATGTCTACCGTTTTAGTATTGATCAAATATTTATTAGTAATTTAAACAGTGGCCTATTTTCAAACGAATTGTTATTTAGTGTCCCCCTGGGACAACGGACTCTGTATAGTGCCAAACTCTTAGACAGTGAATTAAAATCCGTATTTAATTGGCAAAAAATGTTCGCAGATTCAGAGACAGAAATTCGCTTAAGTTCAAGGTCACCAACAATAAAGGTATTGATAAGTGGTAAAGATTGGTTTCTTACGGACAGTACTGGGGCAGGTTTTACCGTTCAAAAAAATAGGGATGCACTTGACATCTATTTTCCTAATTTACAAGAAGCATTCGAAAATAATAAGACCGCACTCTCTGCAGATGTAGAACTCTCTATTGAAAAAACAGGGAAACAGTGGCTGATAAAAGATAATCAGTCTCTGCAGGTGTATGAAATTAGAAATGGCAAAAGGAAACTGGATGTATTCCAACAATCTAAGTATCCTATTCATACGTTTCTGTTTAATGTTGATTTAGCCATCATAACTGCCTTAACCGAAGGTGACTTTTCTAAAGACTTGCGCGAAGGATTTGTGCTTCAGAGAATTCCGTTGTCGCGAAATGCTAAACTGACGGCTGGCGAAGATGGCATCAGTTGGAGAGTTACTGACGGATCTCAAAAATATAACATCCAAAAAGAGGATGGGCGGTTGAAGGTTTTTCTTGATCTTGAAAGTAAATGGCTTCTTCTCGGAGTCAATGACAGTATCAAAGGGTGGGTACAGCGTGAACGCGGTACTATTTTCTTGCCACCCGAACCAACACTTAGTTCCCGCCAGCAACTTAAGGTAAAATTAGTCGCATTCCTTGACACATTAAAAGATAGGGTTGGAATTTCCAAGCAACCCAATCAAGTTCCAAATGCCGAACTTCCTTGATGTGTTTTGCGGTTCCGTGTTCACAAACACACTATAGTAGATTTTAGAATTATTTATACACTCTGTGGCGGCGAGGTTAGGAAACCTCGTCTACTGGGTAACGAAATGTATATTTATTTCTATAATTCACCTTAAACACTTGGTTACCGCTCAGCAAGAAACCGTTATTATTGTATTCACCGTGAATAATAGCCTAAAAAAAAATGAAAATTCTTTTCCTATCTCCTACCGTGCCGTATCCTCTCACTGACGGTGGACGTATCCGTGTATTCAACCTCCTCAAACAGATTACAAAAAATAATGATGTAACACTACTTGCCCTTGAAACGCAACCGGAAGATACTGAAAGTATTACACACATCCAAGACTTAGGTATAAAAGTTCACCTTGTCCCAAATTCGTCAATGCTTCCACGTATATCACCCAGCACACTCCTCTCAGCATTTTTCAAAAGACAACCCATCACTGTCGCACGTTACAATGTTCCTGCTTATCGGAAAAAATTAAGGGAATTGCTGTCAGCTGAAACTTTTGATGTCGTTCATTATGAGATGTTTCATATTGCACAATTTTACTCAGAAACAGACCTACCCCGTGTGCTTTCACAACAAAACGTTGATTCTGCTATCTGGCGAAGGTTACAAGGCGAAACTTCCAATCTGTTCTACAAGTTTGCGTATTGGACTCAACAGATCGCATTTCAACGTTATGAACGTGTGATAAGTCCCAAGTTTGATGCTGTTACGTGTACGTCTGATATTGATGCTGCTGTCTTTCAACAACACTGTGCTGAAGGGGTTGTTAAGGTAATTCCGAATGGCGTGGATGTTACACATTACCGCCCGGACTTCACATCTGAAGAACCGGCACACCTAATCTATATCGGCAGCATGGATTGGTATCCGAACGAAGATGCGGTTTCATTTTTCGTGGAAGAGGTGTTACCGCAGATTCAGAATAGTGTACCTGATGTTAAATTTTCTATTGTTGGCGGCAATCCATCGGCACGTGTACAAAAGTTAGAGGATATTGAAGGTGTCGTTGTTACAGGACGTGTTCCTGAGATCAAACCGTATTTCGCAGAAGCAACAGTTTTTGCCGTGCCTTTACGTATCGGGAGTGGAACACGTCTAAAAATACTTGAAGCGATGGCAATGGGAAAGGCGGTTGTCTCTACCACAGTTGGTGCTGAGGGTTTGGCTCTTCGAGACGGTGAGGAGATATTTATTGCTGATGAACCGAAAGCGTTTGCAGATGCGGTGATTCGATTGATTACAAACCCGTCACTGCGCCAAAAGATTGGTGAAAACGGTCGAACGCGCGTAGAACAAGATTACGATTGGCGGAACATCGGAAAGAAACTGCTTGCCGTTTATGAATCGGTGATAACGAAATAAGAGTATCTCATAAATTAACCTAAGTTGCCACATAGTAGCACAAACTTTTAGTTTGTGCTTGTGAGTGCGCAAACTAAAAGTTTGCGGTACAAAATTGGCGAATACTGAACTATTATCCATTAAACTCTGTGTCTATATGTCTAAAATCTTATAGGTAGCAACTTGGGTTAAATTACTTGTTGGGCAGGCGACCACGTTTCGTCATTTCTTGAAAAAATAAAGGGCGGGCACAGAGACCCGCCCCTACAATATGAATAATCCGTTTGGAAGATTTTAAGCATCACTTGCTTCTGCAGCAGCTTGGCGTTCTAACTCTCCACGCCATCCAAGGACCATTCCAGATCTAATATGGTTAATGTCAAATCCTGTGTAACGATCTTCAAGCGTGTCACCGAGTTTTTGGGTTTCTGCCCAGCGGTCCCAAGCGGTTTTCATCCACTCATGTGGGAGTGCGTCTCTCACTGCAGGATCAAGCTGCCATGCGTGTCGCACATCTGCCACTGATGGATCTTCGGTAGGTTCACCAGACCATTTTGACCAACCGATTGACAATGTGTTCCGTTCACGCTCGGGGACGGTATGCCCCGTATGGATGGTAGCTCCATTTCGGATGAGAGCTTCGCCTGCCTTCAGCCGAATCGCGACTTGCCCTGGCAACGGGTCACTACCGTTCCAACTGGGTGTGTACGGAACACCTTGATCCTTCATTGATTTAGGCAGAAGCACATCATGCTCATAAGGAGTACGCCATCGGTCATGGCTTCCGGGAACAAGTTCGTGGCATTCGTCGTCTGCGAGTGCTAAGAACATGCCCACGCCGTTTCGCTCTTTGATATTCTTCGCATTGTTTTCGCGAATCTCTTTCCAACGAATTCTTTCTACCTCCTCGGAATATGCTTCAGGACCATCGCCCCGCACTTCACGTTGGGCAAAGTAACTTTTTCCTGTTCCCCACCATGTCACGTCTCTGTGCCAACCGAGTTTATTTTCGTGCGTGCGTGGATTTGCCCACAGTAGAGTTCCTCTGAATGTGAGGTCTTCAGGCTGAAGCCCGTCACACCAAGAAGCAACGAAGTCTAAGAAATCTGTTGAACCGTGGAATTCCGAGAAACTCGGTTCTCCAAAAGCCGGATGAATAATTCCACGAATTGCCCACGGTTGTTCTTGTCCTGTACGGTGGACATACCCCTTTGAACAGTCAATTACATCATACTTGTTTTTCGGGGCACATGCCTCCGTAACACGTCGACCCGCTTCCCGCAGGATCGGAATCCAAGGATTATCAACAAAGTCGTTGATAATAACAAAACCGTGTTCCTTCAAGTAGTCTAAACGTTCTGGTGTGGCGCCAGGCGCTGAATGTTCGGGATTGAAATCGGCAAAAGCTGGCGCGCGATAAGTTTCCGTAGTCGGTGATTCATTAGCGTCCATTTTATTTCCCCCCTCCAGTGCATGTGAAAATGTTGTTGCACCGAAGTCAGTCTTAAATGTATAAGTGAAAAACCAAAACTCACTCTTTGTTCCAAGGTGTCAGAATTATGACATTAAATTGTATCTTTTGTCAAATTTGTTGTATCAATTTATCCTGAAAAAGCCTCTTGACAAATTCAAGGAAAAGTGATAGAATTAAATCCTAAAGATATAGAGAGGATAGCAATATGGCATCACAAAACGAATTAAAGTCAATGTTAGACGCACCCATTGCTTTAGCACCAAATACGTACTTGCATTTCTACAATGGAGGAAAACTTCGAGCGGAGTTTATGGGTGAACCCGATCCCAAAGATGACTACTACTCAGAAGAATGGATTTTTTCTACAAATAGAGCAATTACACCGGGCAGAGATAATCCACCTGACAAAGGTTTTAGCCGAGTTCAACTGCCGAATGGAGAGGAAATCTTACTAAAAGAATTATTAGACGCATTCCCAGAAGAGACTCTGGGGAGCGCGCATGTCGCAAAATTTGGCACTGATTTAGGTGTACTTCTCAAGATTTTTGATGTAGGAGAAGGGGCACATATCCCTATCCATTGGCATCCGAATCCAGATTTTTCAAAAGAACATCTTAACTCGCCTTTCGGGAAAAACGAAGCATGGATATTAATCGGCACACGTCCCGGCGCGAAGGCATGGATTGGTTGGAAAGAGGCGATAGAAAAAGCCGAATTCCGCCGCCTAATGGAAGCACAAGATATTGAAACGCTGCGAAGTTTGATGCACGTCGTTGAACCAAAGGTAGGTGAAGTCTACTTCTTACGCACACCGATTGTGCATTCACTTGGCACTGGTCTTTGTGTGCTTGAACCGCAGGAACCTACTGATTGGAACATCCTTGCTGAATGGGAAGGATTTCCGTATGATAAAGAAGACGGACACCTCGGTCTTGGTTGGGATTTAGCGGTAGATGCAGCTGAATTTGATAAACTTGAACTTGATTATCTCAACAACTACATTCGGCGCACACCTGAACTCGTGAGAGCTGAAGGTGATAACCGCGAAGACCGTATCGTGCCAGAAGAGACGTCACAATACTTCGGATGTTCCCGTTTGACGGTAAATTCTACGCTTAGTATGGCAGCAGATAAAGGTTTTTATGCGCTTGTTACACTTGGTGGTGAGGGTGTTCTGCGTGGTGACTTTGAAGATGTTCCACTGAAACGCGGTAAGTCTGTTTTCATTCCACGGTGCTTGTCCAGTTACGTTATCGTTAGCACTGGAAACACACCGTTGGAGATAATCTGTTGTTATCCACCAAACCTTTGAGAAGTATCTGGCACACGCTGTAGGTCTAAGAAAAAAGTTGTGGCAACACACCGCGTGATGCAACGGTAGCACGCAATGTTAGATTTTAAACCCCCTAAACCAAATATAACTGTAATAAAGGTTGCGCAAGCGCTTGTACCTCTTGCCAACCGATTGTTTTTGAAGGGGTTAACGATTGACATTGACGCAGAGTCAATTGCGCAATTAAAATCAACTCATGGGAATCCTACGGTAATAGTGCCAAACCATGCGGCGTCCGAAGATCCTGCCGTCGTCTTTCTGTTATCAAAACGGCTATCTCAGCCATTTTATTATATGGCAGCATGCGAAATCTTTGACAAGGGAAAATTGGGTGGAATTCGTAGTTTTGTAATGCAACGGTTGGGTGTGTACTCAGTTGTGCGAGGCACAGTGGATAGAAATGCTTTCCGAATGACGCGCCAACTCTTATATGAAGGAAAATGGCCACTTGTCATCTTTGGAGAGGGAGAAATATCACATCAGAATGACACTGTCATGCGCTTTGAAAGAGGTGTCACACAGCTCTGTTTCTGGGCTATGGACGACATAAAAAAAGGAGACATTGACAAACCGCTATATGTAGTGCCAATCGGTATCAAATATCACTATACACAGGATATGTGGGATACCATTGATACGGCACTCACAGAATTAGAGCGGAATATACTTCCACCAACATCGCGCATGCCAGCAGAACGGTATCAACGATTGCGACGTATCGGTATTGCAGTCTTGAAAACGCTTGCGGATGAATACCAATTTAAAGTGGAACCGACTGCCTCCCTCAATGAGCAAATTCAAGGACTCAAGGAACAGATTTTATCACACGCAGAAAAAATTATGGGTATACACTCTGACAACGATGTGCTCACCCGCGTTCGTGCTTTGAAAAACATTGTTGATGCTGAAGTCTATAGAGATGTTGATGAAATGACGGAGTATGAACGGAAAATACATGAAGAACAACTCCAAAAATTTCAACAATTTTATCCAGATTTGAATCGGTTAGTTAATTTCATAGCGATTTCGGATGGGTATGTTGCTGAAGAACATTCCCCGGAACGTTATCTTGAAGTGATATTCAGGTTGGAAAAAGAGGTTTTTGGCACAGCAAAGATGCGGGGACCACGTGTCGCATCAATCCGTGCTGGCGAACCGAAAAATCTCTTGGAGCATTACGACAACTATAAATCGCAGAAAAAAGAGACAGTTGAGCAAATTACGAATAAATTGGAGACAGAAGTTCAAAATTTGGTTACCGGATTATCATAAGAACATAATCTATCCCAGAAAAGAAAAGTCAAAAGTATCTAAAGCTGCTGATGAATTGAACCCATTCTAACTTTAGATATTTCCAGTTTCATGACATTTCTTAAATTATTCCTATTAGGAGGAAAACATGGCAAAAAAATTGTCAATTGGAAGTTGGGCTTACGCATTTGGACCTTATGAAGATAACCCCGTTCCGTTCGACGATGTTGTTAAACGTCTTGGAGAACTTGAATTTGATGGAATTGAAATCGGCGCTTTTAAACCGCATATTGACATCAACGATTATCCAATGAAAAGTGACCGGGATGCTGTCAAGGGTTTGATTAGTTACTACGGTTTAGAGGTCTCTGGTTTAGCAGCAGATTTCTGGTCACACCCTGGTCCCGCAACGGACGAAGCACAAGAGGATGATAAATACTATAAGTTATTCAAAGAAAATCTCCAGCTTGCTCTTGATCTCGGGTCGCCTTCAATACGGGTAGACACTGTTACCGATGCTGAAACTGATCCGGGAGTTGAACGTGAGGTGGCGTGGGATCGGATTGTTTCCCTCTGGAGACGTTGTGCGCAAGTCGCAGAAGACCATGGCGTTTTAATGCTTTGGGAATTTGAACCTGGATTTATGTTTAACAAACCCAGTGACATTATTAACATGCCAAAGGCTGTTGACCACCCGAATTTTAAGGTGATGTTTGATACATGCCACGCGCAGATGTGTGCAACTGTTGGGTCACGACAGGTAGGTGAAAAGGAAACACTTGGCGATAATGGGGTGATTGAACTCGCGCGGCAACTCAAAGGGGAAATTGGACACTTCCATCTCATTGACTCCGACAATACGCTGCATGGCGACGAAACCAGTACACACGCACCTTTCGGAGACGGTGTGCTGGACTTTGACGCAATTATCCCTGTTATCATGGATGAAACCGGATACGATGGGGAATGGTTCTCAATTGATCTCTGTTTCTGGCCGAATGCATGGGATGTTACGGAAGACGCTAAGAAATTCCTTACTCCCTATTTAGAAAGATATTAAGAATTTTCCAGAGCAGAAATGGCGCGGTCTCAAACCGCGCCTAACTAAAACAACTCAAATTGCTACCTATTTTGCAAATGCTCTTGTAGGAGGGGTTTGTAACCCCGATTTATAACAGAGGACATCTGAATTAACGGAAAATCCTTGATTTTCAATAAAATAACGACTACTAACTTGAAATTTTATAAGTAGTAACTTAGGTTTAAATAAGGTATCGACCAGTGAAGAGAGGTAAGAAGCGCAAAAAACGGAAACGAGGTGCGGCATCTCGTGCACGGATCCGAGCGAATCTCGCGCGGGAACGAGACAATGAAATTTATCGACAGGAACGAGAGCGCAAACTGCAGCGACTCAAGGAACTTGAAGAAGAAACTCGCGAATACTATGAAAGTGTACTTGAGCAGTATACACTGTCAAACGTAGATCGGAAGGACTTAGAGCGAGAGTGGAAACTTGGCTTGAATGTTATTGCTGACTACGAAGACGCTACGCCAGAAGAACTTCTTTACCTTGATACATTCTCTTATGATTCGGATCCTATTAGCGAACTTGTAGAAGAATTGGAAAGTCCAGAACCGTCTTTGCGAGCCAGTTTTGATTTATCAAATGCGCTGGGATTGTCCCTGATTAAAATTGATGAGGCAGGAAATATTAACGGAGAGATAGTCGGTTATTAGGGATGATTTCAAATGAACAGAACACCAATTATTTCGAGTTTTGAAACACCTTACGATTCATAGAGTAATAAATGCTTAACCTGCGCTCATTAGATTCCTTAATAGAACTTGCTTTTACAGAAGATATTGGTATTGGTGATATTACTACCGAGTCTACTGTGCCACCCTCTCAAAAAGGTTTAGGTATACTTCAGGCAAAGACCGAAGGCATTGTTGCTGGTTTACCTGTTGCCGAACAAGTTTTTAGGAAACTGGATGACACCCTGATCTTTCGTGCTTTAGTCAAGGATGGTGATGCCGTTACTGCAAGCACGTCCATTGCTGAAGTTCAAGGTAGCGCAAAAACAATTTTAATCGGAGAGCGAACTGCTCTCAACTTCCTTCAACGACTCTCTGGTGTTGCCACGTTAACATCAAAGTTTGTCAAAGCAGTCGCTGACTACGATGTAAAAATTGTTGATACCCGGAAGACAACCCCAGGATGGCGCGCACTTCAGAAATATGCAGTTCGTATTGGCGGTGGACACAACCACCGCTTCGGACTTTACGATGGCGTACTAATTAAAGACAACCACATTGTTGCAGCTGAGGGGATACATAACGCCGTTCAGCGAGCGAAGGAAGCTGCTCCACATACCGTAAAAATTGAGGTTGAGGTAGAAACTCTTGAACAGGTCAACGAAGCACTTGATGCTGGCGTTGACATTTTACTTTTAGATAACATGTCCCATGATGCCACACAACAGGTTGTCCAAATCGTTGGAAACCGCTCGGTAACAGAAGCCTCAGGTGGTATAACTCTGGAACAGGTTCAAGCTGTTGCCTCTACTGGTGTTGACTTCATTTCTGTCGGTGCTTTGACGCATTCGGCAATGCCGATGGACATTAGTTTAGACTTAACACTGGTGGAGTAGAAGGTCATCGTTAAAACTATTCCTATAGGACGCTCAACAAAGGAAAATAGATCGCCATGCATGCCCCTATGAGCCGCGATAAAATGATTCGCGGTGTTATTCTTTTTACGTTATTTACGTTGGTTGGGTTATTAATTATTTTTTTAGGTTTTGACACACAAAAAAGTATAGAAAACAAGACAGAAGATTTAATACAAGTATTCCTTGGAATGAAGTTTGAATTTCTGCTTGGTGCATGTGTGTGCATGTTCTTGGATTGGTTGTGCGGTGGACTCCGATTCCACATTTTTATTCGGATAGTAGCCCCTACAATTAAATTTCGGGATAGTTGTCGCGCTATTTTAGCAACAACTTGTGTATCTGCTATTACACCTTTTCAGACAGGTGGAGTCGGTCATCTATATATTTACGCTCGATCTGGGGCGCCGCTATCAGGCGCGATAACAGCAGGTATTGCCGCCTTCCTTTCTACGTTAATCATTCTATTTCTCTCTGCATGTGGTATATTCTTGTTAAATCCGAAATTGATCCCAAAAGGGACGACGTGGATGAGTCTATTTAGTTTTCTGATATTCGGTGTCGTATTTGTAACGTTCCTTCTACTGCTTTTCAAACCAGAATTCGTTTCCCGGTTTTTTTATTGGGTTTCCGATCGCTTGGGGAAAAGATTTACGCCCATTGCTCCTTACTTAGAACGTGCAAAATTAAAAGTAGAGCAACTCACTACTGAACACAGTACTTTTGCCAGAAACCTTCTTCGCAATCACAAATGGACTTACCTCCTTAGCTTGGTTCTTACTTGCGGATTCTTTGCGGCACGTATTGTCGGGGGCTACTTTGTAATTAGAGCATTTGATGCCAACGCCTCACTATGGGATCTCTGGGTTGTTGAAATGTTGTATAACTTTGTTGTTTTGTTTATGCCAACGCCTGGAGCAAGTGGGTTTGCAGAAGGAACAAAAAGTGTATTAATGAAAAGCCTTATTTCTGCTAACTTAATTACACCTTTTGTGTTGTTGAACCGATTTTTTAGCGTTTATTGTGGTGTGATTGCTGGCGGTATTGTAATCGCTTTACAATTGACAAAGGATTTAAATAGAAGTAAAAAGGACATAGCCAAAGCTGCTATGTCACAGGTTCGAGCTCACCCGATAGGAGAGCTCAAGGATAAAAAAGGACATAATTGAGTAAATGGCTATCAGTTATCGGTTTTCAGTAGTCGGTAAAGAATATGTGTTATTACATACTCTTGACTGATGATCGATTATCATCAAAACTATGTCCGAAAGGAGAATCATGGCAAATAGTATTGAAAAAGTTGATCCTAAAACTACGAAACTTGGTTGGATTGGGACTGGTGTGATGGGACGTTGGATGTGTCAGCACCTGATGGACCTTGGATACGGCATGACTGTTTACAACCGCACTAAATCTAAGTCACAACCTTTGATTGATGCTGGCGCTACCTGGGCAGATTCACCGAGTGAAGTCGCAGATGCCTCAGATGTAATCTTTACCATCGTTGGATTTCCACCTGATGTGCGTGAGGTATACCTTGGTGATAACGGAATTCTGAAGGGAGCAAAAGCTGGAAGTATCGTCATAGATATGACGACAACTGAACCGTCTCTGGCACAAGAGATTTACGCTAAAGCAAAGGAACAGGATGTTGCTTCTGTGGATGCCCCTGTTTCAGGTGGGGATGTAGGCGCGCGGGAAGCACGGCTCTCTATTATGGTAGGCGGCGACGAAGCCGCCGTGCAGGCGGTTATGCCGCTCTTCTCTGCTATGGGCAAAAACATTGTCCATCAAGGTGGCGCTGGTGCGGGACAGCATACCAAAATGTGTAATCAGATTACTATCTCTGGCACAATGATTGGCGTTTGTGAAGGTTTAATCTATGGTCACAAAGCGGGTTTGGATCTGGAAACGATGTTATCCTCAATCAGTGGTGGGGCGGCTGCCTGCTGGTCGTTGGATAACTTAGCACCGCGCGTTCTTAAGCGCGACTTTGACCCAGGCTTCTTTGTAGAGCATTTTATCAAAGATATGAGTATTGCCTTAGATGAGGCAAGAAAAATGAATCTGAGTCTCCCAGGGTTGGCATTGGTGCATCAGCTTTATACCGCTGTGCAAGCTCAGGGACATGGGCGTTTAGGCACACAAGCCTTACTGCTTGCGTTAGAACAGATGTCTGGGACAGAAGTAAATTAATCATATCATGCTGTCTGACAACTCTCGGCAGTTGGCATTATAGAAATAATTCTACATTTCCTCTGTAGGAGCGATCTCCGAATCGCGACCGAACTTAGGAACCGTCGGGAATCGGAGTTCCCTCCTACAGTTCAGGTATGTAGCGTTAATTCTAATCTCTACCATAGTTTTTTGAAAGAGGTTTTATCTTTTCTTATAGTTGACTGCCAACTGCAGAGAATTTCATCAAAAACAGTTATTTAGGATTTCGAACGGATCGGTCCAATGAAACATATATGTACATCATCAGCAGAAGGTTTCACTATAAGGAAATTATGCTCTCCCTCAAACTCTAAAACGACAGATTCCGCTTCAATATGTGCGAATATTTCTATTAGTCTTTGAGCATCCAAACCGATTCGCACACTTCCCGTGCCAGACTCTACTGCAAGCGTTTCATGCGCTTCACCAAGTTCAGGTGTCTCGGTTGAAATTCTAATCTGTTCGGGGGCTATCTCAAAACAGATCGCATAACTTTTCGGATTTGAAAGTAAAGCCACGCGGCGGGTTGCACGTAAGATTGCTTCCTTTGATACAACCGCACGTCCCTCAGAAGATTCTCGTATCAGTTTTTGGTATCGCTGATATTCACCTTCTATCAAACGTGTTGTCAAGGTAGCATTGCCATCGGCAAATAGAAGTTGATTCTTGGCATGTATAATCTTCACTTCAGGAGAATTTTCAAAAACTCGAGCAATTTCCCTGACAGCCTTCAGAGGCACAATGATTCCATCAACATCTTCAGATGTCCTGATAGGTTGACAATGCGTTAACGCGAGGGAGTATCTATCAGTTCCAACTACTTCAGCTCTATCTTCAAAGAGGTTGAAATAGAGACCGTTTAGTTGGTACTGAAATTCTTCTGTAGATGCAGCGAACGCTGTCTTGCGGATAACAGCACATAAGGTTTCCCCGTCAATAGTAGTGCCTTCTCCGTCAGCAGAGGGGAGTTCTGGAAACTCTTCATCAGAAATACCAATAACCTTGTAAACACCGTCACCACAAGTTAGTTCTATCCGATCATTTGCGGTTGTAACGAGTTTTATTGTCTCATCTCCAGGCAATTCTCTCACGATGTCTGTCAATTTTTTAGCAGAAACTGTGATTGATCCCTCTTCAATAATAGTGCCTTCAACTTTGATTCTAATACCGACTTCTAAATCGGTAGCCGCGCATTCAATGTTTCCATCTTGCGCGCGTATAAGGACGTTTGAAAGAATAGGCAAGGTGTTGCGCCCACTTGCCACACCTTGAACAATTTGTAGCGCATATAATAGTTCATCTTTTCCAAAAGTAAGTTCCATTCCAATCACTCCTATTTATTTTTCAAGTATTAATAATTTGGTTTATGCAACGACATAATGATACAGATATGTCCATCATCACCCACAGGTTTAACAACAAAAGGGGTAAACTCTCCAGAAAATTCTAATACGAGAGATTCCGTTTCAATATGTGCGAATACATCGGTTATGACCCGAGCATCTAAATTGATTTGTGCGCTTCCAGTGCCCGATTCCACTGGAAGCGTCTCATTTGCCTCACCAAGTTCAGGCGTTTTCGCCGAAATTCGAATCCGTACAGGGTCTATCTCAATAGAGATTGAAAAAAACTTAGGATCCGAAAGCAAAGCGACACGCCGTGTTGCACGTAAGATTGCTTCCTTTGATACAACCGCTCGTCCCTTAGAAGATTCCGGAACGATCGCCTGATATTTTAGATAGTCGCCTTCTACTAATCGCGCCATCAAAGTAGAATTGTCGTCATTAAAAATAATTTGATTATTTAAATGTGAAATCTTGACTTCAGAGGAATTTACGAAGATTCGTTCAATTTCTTTGATAGCCTTTAGTGGCACAATAAATCCAGTAACATCTTTAAAAGTCCTAAGCGGTTCAAATTTGGCAATCGCAAGCATTGGCACGTCTGCCCCGACTACTTCAGTTCTATCTTCAAAAAAGTTAAAATAGAGGCTGTTCACTAAATACCGCACCTCCTCTGTAGATGCAGCAAATGCTGTTTTGTGGATAACAGACCTCAGCGTTTCTCCATCAACGCTTATACTGTCTTTATCGGCAGATGGAAGTTCTGGAAACTCTTCATCGGAAAGTCCAATAATTTTGTAAACACCGTCTCCGCAAATAAGTTCAACCCGATCAGTTGCAGTCATGACGATGTTTATTGTCTTATTTTCAGGCAATTCTCTAACGATATCCGTCAATTTTTTTGCGGGGACCGTGACTGCTCCTTCTTCTTTGATTGTCCCAACCACTTTAACTCTGATGCCAACACCCAAATCGGTAGCTGCCAATTCAATGTTTCCATCTTGTGCGCGAATCAGAACATTTGAAAGAATAGGTAAGGTATTACGTCCGCTTGCCACACCTTGAACCGTCTGTAGAGCATGTAAGAGTTCATCTTTTTCAAAAGCAAGTTCCATCACAACTCCTATCTATTTCAGATTCGCATTATGTCCCATTTCATAGCTTGCAAATACAACTTAGGATTCTGATTGTAAAGATGTCTCTAAGCGCATCGGCATGATGATACAGATATGTCCATCATCACCTACAGGTTTAATGAGAACCGGGCTTATCTCTCCAGAAAACTCAAGTATTAGGGATTCCGCCTCAATGTGTGCCAGTATGTCTGTGAGAACTCGTGCGTCAAGACCGATTCGAGCACTACCTGTTCCAGATTCTACGGAGATCGTTTCGTGCGCCTCGCCAAGTTCAGGTGTCTGAGCTGAAATTCGAATCTGTTCAGTGTCTATATCTAAACAGACCGTAAAATTTTTGGGATCAGACAACAAAGCGACCCGTCGCGTAGCGCGCAAGAAAGACTCTTTTGGAACAACCACACGTCCTTCAGAAGATTCTGGAATGATCGACTGATAAGGCGGATAATCACCTTCTACCAATCGTGTCGTTAAGGTGGCGTTATCATTGGCAAATAGAATTTGATTCTTGAGTAGTAAAATCTTAACATTAGGGGAATCGGCAAAGGTGCGTTCAATCTCTTTTACAGCCTTCAGTGGTACAATGAATCCATCCACCTCTTCAGATGTTTTTAAGGAGGTACAATGTGCCAATGCCAGATGTCTGATAGCATCGGTACCAACCACTTCAGTCTTATCTTCAAGAATATTAAAATAAAGACCATTCAGATAGTATCGAAACTCCTCTCTGGATGCCGCAAATTCTGTTTTATGAATAATAGAACATAAAGTTTCTCCAGAAATCGTTGCACCTTCTCCATCAGCAGATGGCAGTTCTGGAAACTCTTCATCGGAAAGTCCAATAATCTTATAAACACCATCTCCGCAAGTAAGTTCAACACGGTGATTTGCAGTGGTAACCATGTTAATCGTCTTATCGGGTAATTCTCTCACAATATCTACCAATTTTTTAGCAGAAACTGTGGTTGTTCCCTCTTCTGTGACAGTGCCATCGACTTTGACTTTGATTCCAACTTCCAAATCGGTAGCTGCTAATTCAATGTTCCCATCTTGTGCACGAATAAGGACGTTTGAAAGAATAGGCAGGGTGTTCCGTCCACTTGCGACTCCCTGAACCATCTGTAAGGCATGCAAGAGTTCATCTTTTTCAAAAACAAGTTCCATTCCCAATCGCTCCTATTTCTCAATAATATAAGTAAATATTAGTAGTTAATAATAAGACTTACGCAATCCATTAGATTTTAATCCAAAACCTTTTCCAATACATGTACGGTGGAAAAGCAGGCTCTAAATTTATGCGTAAGCCTCAAGAAGAATTAAACAGCAAAACGTAAAAGTTATTGTTTTACTTTATGTTTTAAAGAGTTTTATTTGCTATAAAATAGTTAAAATTCCATCCTCTTTTACCTTGACAGACTTCTGATTGTTTAGTATAACATGTTATAGAAAATATATCCATTTAATTTTCGCATCTAACTTATACAGTTTCAACACAGACTGTGTCCACAACTTAATTCTCACCTCCCTAAAAGATGTTTCAAACTAACGAACAGTCTTCGCGCACGATTACAAAACGGGCAGTATTAATCGGTACTGTTTTGATTATCGGCAATAGTTACTGGATCGCTTATGTTGAGATGATATGGCATACAGCCCATCTGACAACAGTTGCTATGTCTGTTAACGTCATGTTTGGCATTTTCGTTATCACGATGCTAAACATGTGGGTTCGTAGTTTTGCACCGAATGCTGCCCTTACACAGCGTGATCTGATAGTTGTTTACAGTATGCTTGCAGTTGGTAGCGCGTTTTCTGGTCACGATTGCATGCCGCGTCTGATGGGACTTATCCCGTATGCTTTTCGCTTTGCTACTCCTGAAAATGACTGGGAAGCACTACTTTTTCACCATCTTCCTGAATGGCTTGTTGTTAAAGATCCGAAAACGGTCAATGATTTTTATGAAGGTAACGTCAACTTCTTTACCGAAGGTTACGTGCAATATTGGATTGTGCCAATTCTTGCGTGGTCTGCTGTGATTTTTCTGTTGATGTTGATCTTTCTGTGTTTGACTTCTTTAATTCGCAAACAGTGGATAGAAAACGAAAAACTTGCGTATCCGATTATACAAATCCCACTTGAAATTACCACAAATCGTCGTATTTTCAGAAGTCGCCTGCTTTGGATTGGCTTTGGTATAGCAATGGGAATAAATCTACTCAATGGATTACATTTTTTCTTTCCGATATTACCGGAAATCCCCGTCAGAAAATACAACCTTAATATGTATTTCACGCAGAAACCGTGGAATGCAATGGGTAGCACCCCGCTTCGGTTTCATCCTTACCTCATAGGTTTCTCATTTATTCTCCCGTTGGATTTAGCGTTTTCTTGTACGTTCTTCTATTTGATGAAGAAAGTTCAATTATTATTCGGAAGCGCGACAGGCGTATCAAAGTTACAAGGTTACCCATTTTTAGGAGAGCAAGGTGCAGGAGCGTTGTTAGCACTTCTCGCTATAGCGTGTTGGAACGGACGAAAGCATTTTGATTTTGTGCTATCACAAGCGATTCGACCCGACCGTGCGACGGCGAGAATTGAAGCAATTTCCTACCGCACAACTTTGATTACATTAGCTTTGTCACTATTTTTGTTAGCGGTTTTCTGTATTCAGGGAGGCATGTCGTTATGGGCTTTTGCAGTTTTCATTGGTATCTATCTCCTAATTGTTGTCGGTTTAACACGGATGCGCGCTGAACTCGGCCCGCCGATACATGCAATTGGCTATCTAACACCGCAATACATGATGATTTCACTACTTGGCACACGACGTTTACGAGCAGGCAACCTTACAATGCTTTCGTTGATGAATTGGCTCAGTGGGGCAAGTTACGCGTCGTTCCGAACGCATCCAATGCCCGATCAGCTTGAAGCGTTTAAACTTGCGGAACGTACCAGTGTTCGGAACAGAACAATGTTTACTGTATTAATTATCGCAAGCCTTGTCGGTATTTTGTCCAGTTTAATTCTTTATCCCTACGCAATCTATAGAGAGGGTGTGGCTGCAGGTTCTGAGCAGATTCACGCGGGTGGTGCTGATACTTATAATTTTCTGTCATCGTGGTTAGTTAGTCCGAAACCAACGGATTGGTTAGCAACGACTGTGCTTGGTGGAACCTTTGCTGCAAATTTAGGTATCATGTTTCTCCGATCGCGTTTTGTATGGTGTCCTCTCCATCCTGCGGGATATGTGATCGGCGTTGCTCCTGGAACGACTGATGTCATCTGGTTTCCGTTGCTAATTGCTATGGTGACAAAGTGGATTATCTTACGGAATGGTGGCATAAAAGCGTATCGACGAGCGATACCGTTTTTCATTGGACTGGTTTTAGGAGAAGCTCTAATGGGGTGTTTCTGGCCATTGTTGAGTTTAATATTGCGGTCTGCGGTGTATAGTTGGATTTGATTGTGTTTATGGGAAAGAAGATGTTGAAAACTGATATATGCCATCTGAATTAACTGAGATTTTTGGCAGGTTGCGGTGTTTTTCAAACCACTGATATCCGATCTGTAGATTTTCCCAGAATTTAATCAGTGTTTCTTGAGTTGCATATTTTTTCTTTAAATGTTTGATTGTATCAATATCTAATTTTGTAGGAAAAATGTGGACAGGGATTTTCACTTGACCATTTGATGTCGCTTGCACCGCTAACCAGTAAACCTCTTTGATATAGTTATCGGTGATCGGAATACACCCAACAGTTACGCACCCTCCGTGCAGGAATATATCACCGCCTAAATCACCTTTTTTTCCTAAAATTTGATCAGATCGGTTTGGATAATTGATCCCAAGAGATAGATAGAAACTACTTTTGGGATTGAACCTGTCTATATGATAAAAACCTTCTGGAATTTGCAAGTCGCCTTCACGTCTTTTAGGCCCTAAATTTCCCGATGTGCGGCAGATAGCGTAGTCGCGCACCTTCCTGAAGTTGGAATCGGATGCAGAAAACGTCCAGACTTCTAAAACTTTTTCCTGTTTGAAAACTCGGATAAACAAGTTATGAAGTGGATATACAAGCCCTTGGTCTGCAAAGAGTTTACGGAGTGAACTATCCTTTTCTAACATAGCTGTGCGGACACGTGGGTATCTTTGCTGTTTATCTTTGAAGGTTGACGACTCTTTTGATTGGCAGGAAAATATCATAGCAGAGATGAACAAGATGACAATGTGTTGTTTCATATTATCCTTCTTTTGAGACATGAATGAGTATAACATTAATTTGGGATGTTTTCAAGAGCAGTGTTAAAATTGACAGGGCAAGGATGATGTGGTAATATAGACTGAAGTTTATGATGCCTAAAGAAAAGAAAGGTAAACGAATGAATCCACAATTGCCAGATGCAAGAAATGAAAATATCTTAATCCACGTAGGTGGGGAATTGTTGCCCCGCGAAGATGCTAAAATCTCTGTGTTTGATAGTCTTGTCCAAGGTGGGGATGGCGTATGGGAGGGTTTACGTATCTATAAAGGTAAGATTTTTGCACTGGATGCACACTTAGACAGATTGATCGACTCAGCGCACGCAATGGCGTTTGAAGGAATCCCATCCCGTGACGAAATCAGAGCTGCTATTTTTGAAACACTCCAAGCTAATGGAATGCGTGACGAAGTTCATATCCGCCTGACACTTAGTCGTGGTAAGAAAGTCACCTCCAGTATGAATCCACAAGTAAACCAATATGGCACATGCTTAATTGTCTTGGCGGAGTGGAAAGCACCGATTTATGCAAGCACAGGTGTTCGGTTGATTACTTCGGCAATTCGACGGAATACAGCACAATGCGTTGACTCAAAGATACATCATAACAATTTGATTAACAACATTCTTGCTAAAATAGAAGCGAATGTTGCTGGCGTAGACGATGCGATTATGCTTGATATCTTCGGTTTTGTCTCAGAAACGAATGCGACAAACATCTTTATAGTGAAAAAGGGGCAAGTCCTAACGCCGCATGCGGACAGTTGCCTGCCCGGTATTACACGTGGCAACGTCATCTATCTCGCCCGTGAAGCAAAAATTCCAATAGTGGAACGAAACGTCTCGCTGACAGAGGTTTACACGGCTGATGAAATGTTCACGACAGGCACCGTTGGCGAGTTGAGTCCTGTGTTAGAAGTAGACGGCAGACAGATTGGTACGGGTAGTCCGGGACCGATGACGGGACGTTTGCAAGAACTTTATGCAGAGATGACCGCAAGCGAAGGTGTTCCGATACCGTAGTGGTTTGTCGCTACTGGATTTGCAGCGCTTCCATCAAAGCCTCTTCCCCGTCAGTGATGACTAATTCAATTGCCAACACAACTATCGGTAATTCTGTGGGAAGTGATGCTAATTTTTGTTCATCCTTTTGTGTTGTGATAATCCACTCCGCACCATAACGTTCCATCTGTTGCTGAATTTGTTGTAAATCGGATTCGGTGTAGACGTGGTGGTCGGGGAATGCGATCAACTCTACCGCCTCTGGATTATACTTTTCAAGGGTTGCGGCGAAAGCATTGGGGTTGCCAATGCCACACACTGCCAGAAGCCTTTTCCCCGTTAGGTCTTCTATTGGCATTTTAGTATGCTTGTCTGTTTGATCTAACCAATATAGTGATGTGGGGTGATGGACGCTCTCTAAGATGAGTGTATTGGGTGCTAATCGGTTCAATTCCACTTTCAAATCTCCGATGTTTGTGTCAACAGCATCCGTCCGAGTTAGCAAAATGATGTCGGCCCGTTGAATTGCAGATGTGGATTCTCGTAACGTGCCAACAGGGAGTAGCGCACCTGTGCCGAAAGGTTGTGTTGTATCAATTGTGAGAATGTCAACATCACGTGCCAGTTGTCGGTGCTGAAAACCATCATCCAAGATTAAAATATCGCTATTATAGCGTTCAATAGCAGCTTCACCTGTTAGATAACGTTGTTTTCCGACAACAACTGGAATTTTGGGGAGTTGCCGTGCAAGCATATTTGCTTCATCTCCGCTTTCTTCTCTGGAGCAAAGCAGGTTTTCACCATCCGATACGACCCTTATTTTTTCACTGCTATGCCGTTTATAACCACGCAAAAGAATTGCCACCTGAAAACCTTTGTTTTGAAGTAATTTGGCAATTGCAGCGACTGCTGGGGTTTTACCTGTCCCACCCGCAACGATATTGCCAACACTAATAACAGAACAAGGCAATCGTTTCTGTTTAAAAATCCCACTTGTAAAGCAGTAATTTCGTATCCATATAACGGCTCTGTAGAACCAACTTAACGGCATTAAGGGTGGGCGTAAGATTATCGAAATTACACCACGCTGCTTAGTTGTGATGAGAGTGTAGAGTTTTCGTTTCATTGCGTGGGATTATGTGTTGATGCGACCTGTTCTAACACTAACTGTGCTGTTCTTTCTGCAGTGCCGGATTCCCCTAACTTTTGATAGACAACGTTGAGGGCATTACGTTGTGCTTCACATTTTTCAGGATTACGGAGTAGGTCTAAGGTAAATTCAGTGAGGGTACCCGGTGTCAAATCATCTTGAAGAAGTTCGGGAACAATACGTCTTTTGGCAATGAGATTCGGCAACCCGCTATGTTCTAACGGGGTTAATGCGTTTATAATCCGCCAATTCAGCCATGAGGTGCGGTATAAAATAATCATCGGTGAACCGATGCAGGCAGCTTCGAGCGTTGCAGTGCCAGAAGTAATAAGCATCAATGTGGCAGCGCGCATTGCCATATAGGTTTCATCTTGTAATAGTTTTATAGTCGGAATACCTTCGATTCCTTCTTTACAATCAAATATTAGTTCCTCTGAAATGCCTGGGGCAAGAGGTAGAATCCATTCTGCGCCTGGAAGAACCTTTGTTACATCGGCTGCTGCTTTTAGCATAATTGGGAAAATACGTTGGACTTCAGATCGCCTGCTGCCGGGCATCAACCCAATCACTTGTGTGTTGTTTTGCAAACCAAGTTTTTCGCGTGCTCGTGTGGAGGTGAGCTCGGTTTTTGCGAAGTCAACAAGCGGATGCCCAACAAATTCCACTGGTGCGCCTGCATTTTGGTAAAATTCTGTTTCAAAGGGAAAAATTGATGCAATGACGTTTGTTCGTTTCGCGAGTTTTTTCGCTCTACCACCGCGCCATGCCCACGCTTTTGGCGGAATATAGTAGATGACTGGAACTCCTTGCGTGTAAGCATATTTTGCCAAAGGCATGTTAAATTCAGCAAAATCGATTAAGAGGAGCGCGTCCGGAGATTGTTGACGGATACGCCTTTTTAATAACACCTGTTTTTTGAGAAACTTTGGAAGGGCAGCGAAAGCCTCAGCAAATCCCATGACTGCAGAGTCACGAATATGAATGTCAAGGGATACTCCGACTTCTTCCATCATGTCGCCACCCATGCCGTAGAACGATATTTCTGAGCATTTTGCTTTGAGTGCTTGGACGACATGTGAAGCGTGCAGGTCACCAGAGGGTTCACCTGCAACAATCATAAGTTGCATTATGGTTTGTGGTTAAAATGGCACACGGTGCCTATGGCATTAAGCCTGGTGATTTGAGGCCTTCTGTTTCCTCGTAGCCGAACATTAGGTTGAGGTTTTGTAACGCAGCACCAGCAGCACCTTTTCCGAGGTTGTCTAGTGCTGCCATAGCAACAACGCGTTGCGTCCGTTCATCAACTTCTATCCCGACATCACAATAATTGCTGCCAAGGACAGATTTGGTTTGCGGGTAAATCTCTTTGTCAAGAACGCGGATGAACGGTTCATTTTGGTAAAAAGTAGTGTATGTCTCAAGTAGTGTTTCTGTATCAAGCGGTTGCTTGAGACGTGCGTAGACAGTGCTAAGAATGCCTCGCGTCATCGGAACTAAATGCGGCGTGAAAGTTACAGCAACATTTTGTCCAGCAATAGCGCTCAATTCTTGTTCAATCTCTGGTGTATGGCGGTGTTTTCCAATATTATAAGCGACGAGATTAGCCTCTCGATTTGGGTAGTGTGTAGTGTCTTTTGGTTTTGGTCCGGCGCCAGAAATGCCTGATTTGGAATCAACAATAATTGAATCTAATTCGATGAGTCTATTATTAAGTAAAGGCATCGTGGCAAGGATAGCACTGGTCGGATAACAACCTGGATTCGCCACGATTTGCGCATCGCGAATCTTCTCACGGTAACGTTCCGGTAAACCGTAGACCGCATTCTGGATAAGTTCAGGACTGGTATGTTCAACATGGTACCAATCACTGTAGGTTTCAGCATCATAGAGACGGTAATCTGCACTGAAATCTACAACACGCAAACCTTGTGCAATAATTTGTGGAGCATACGTCATGGCGACTTTATGCGGCACAGCTAACACGACAACGTCCACCCGTTCTTTAAGAGAATTGATGTCTAACGGCTCAAACGTAAGGTCTATAAAATCGCGCAGATGTGGTAAAACGTGATCAACACGTTGACCAGCGTAGGTTTCGGATGTGGCAAGTTCCACCTTCAATCCGCTGGGATGGTTGACCAAAAATCTTAGTAATTCGCTACCGCTATAACCAGATGCACCAACAATTCCGATCTTTGTCATCTTTTTACCTTTGGGATATGTTTTGTCCATAATAGTTTAGCATGAAGCGGTAGGAATGTCAATTTTTAATTACAGAATGATCTGAAAGAACGGTTGACAAAAACGGGAATTCATGTGAGAATAGAAACGGAGGATTGATTATGAAATTTGCTCGATATAAATTGAATGGAACAGTTGGATATGGAATTGTTGAAGGCAATAGTTTGCGAACGTTAGATGGATGCCCGTTTACGGACTATAGTGAAACTGGAGATACCATTGCTTTAGAAGATGTGAAACTCCTTGCACCAGCAGCACCATCAAAAGTTTTAGCCGTAGGTTTGAATTATCGGAGTCATTTGGGGGATGCGCCTGAGCCAAAAAACCCAGAAATCTTCATCAAAACGCCATCATGCATTAATGATCCAGAGGGTGAGATTGTGCTTCCTGAAGGCGATGATGATGTGCATGCAGAAGGTGAATTGGTAGTCTTAATTAAGGAACGGACGAGTAAAGCAACGCCCGATGAAGCGGAAGCAAATATCTTAGGTGTAACCTGTGGAAACGATGTCAGCGCACGCACGTGGCAAAGTAATGATATGCAATGGTGGCGCGCGAAAGCGTCTGATACCTTTGGACCTATAGGACCTGTTATCACAACTGATCTTGACTATGGCGACCTACAATTAGAGACCCGTATCAACGGTGATGTGGTTCAGTCTCAAACGACTGGCGATCTCATTTTTCCTGTCCCAGTGATTGTTAGTTTTATCTCTCAGGCGATAACTTTAGAACCTGGGGATGCGGTTTTCACGGGAACACCCGGAACCACAACTGCATTGAAAGATGGTGATGTCGTTGAAGTTGAGATTGAAGGAATTGGTGTTTTGCGTAATGCTGTAGTGGCGTAACGACAGAGGTGAAAGATGGCAAAAATTAAGTTGTTTAAAGGTTATGAAGGAGAACCTCCGCTTCCAAAACCGAAAGGACAGGTGCAAGCCAACATCGTTACTGTTCAAGATGGCGTGCCGGTGAAATATCCGGGGTGTGATGGTATTGGAGTGCGGGTTGTGCATCCTGCTAATCCAAAAGCACCAGCACAAAATTTAGGGATGGTGATGTTTTTTGTCCCACCGCATGTCGTTTTGGAACCGGGAAGTCATCACACGGAGGAGTGTTACGTTATCATGCGCGGAGAAGGCACTATGACCATCGCAGATGAAAAAGTGCCAGTAAAAGCGGGGACGTTTATTCATCTGCCTCCGTGGTGTGAGCACGGTATTGAAAATACTGGTGATGAGACATTGGAAGTGCTTATCTGTACTTCACCACCGAATCCGTAAATTATTTAGTTTTTACAATTAATGATACACTGTCTCTAACTGTCTCTAGGCGCGTTTACAAAACGCGCCTACTTTTATTTTCTCTATGGTTAAGATGATCAAAGCTACTTCTCTTACCAGTCTCGCGTGTAACCTGCAGTCCAACCACCATCTACGGTGAGGATAGACCCATTCACATAACTTGCCTCTGGTGAGACCAAGAAAAGCACGGCTGCAGCAATCTCCTCAACTTTTCCTGGTCGTCCGAGTGGGATGTGGGATAGGAGACTCGCAGCTTTTTCTGTGTATTCTCCATCGGGTCCATAAAAAAGTTGTTTTGTACCGCGTGTTAGCGTAGAACCCGGTGCAACTGCGTTCACAAGAATCCCTTGCGGTCCGAGTTCCAACGCCATTGAACGTGTGAGATTAGCAACCCCCGCCTTTGCCGCCACGAACGCGCTCTGAAGACGAAGCGGTACCAACCCAGCAATAGAACTGATATTGACAATTCGTCCAGGTGAGTTTTCGAGCATATAGGGTATCACAGCACGGCTTGTCACGAATACGCCAGTTAGGTCAACCTGTAAGATACGATGCCAGTCGTCTAAAGTGTATTGATGAATTGGGACGCGGTCACTTTTTGTGTTAATACCGGCGTTGTTGATGAGTATCTGAATTTCATCAAGTTGGACAGCGATGTTTTGTGCAGCTGCTTCCATCTGTTCAGGATTTGCAACATCCGCCTCAACGAAGATGCATGTGCCACCCGTTTTCTCAATATCTTGAGCGGTTTGAATGCCAGCTTGCGCGTCAATATCTACAATTGCAACATGCGCGCCATTTTCGGCGAGCGCATGCACAATCGCCTCGCCGATCCCGTTTGCACCACCAGTGACAATCGCTCCGTATCCTTCAAGTGCGACTTTCATACGTTCCCTTCAGCTTGATGTTTAAGATGCCTTTTGTGCAGTGAACTTGAGTTCTGTTTGCCCGTTTAATCCTGCCACAACAGGGAAGGTGCGCTCACCTATTCCATCTTTCGTAACATACTTGACTTCCGGTGAAAAATAGGCGTAGAGTGCTGTGTTTCTCGGATTCGGTGAAGCATTCGGACCGGAACCGTGTACCATAAGACTATGGAAAAATAGCGCGCTGCCTGCAGAAAGCGGGACATCCATCTGTTGTTTCGCGACTTCTTCGCGATCAGTGAGTTCTGCATCTTGTTGCCGTGCGATTCCACCCCACTCTTGAACACCCCACAAGTGGCTACGCGGAACGACTTTAAAACAACCGTTCTCTGGGGTCGCATCGTTAAGGGAAATGCTGACTGTAACCAGTCTCGGTGGTTCCATCGGCCAATATGCTGAATCCTGGTGCAGCCCGTGTGATGAACCGTGAAAAGCAGGTTTGAACATTAAGGTACTTCTAAAGAGAAGTAGGTCTTCTCCGATGAGATTTTGCAGCACTGCAATAAGATTCGGATGTTGGGCTAAATTCCGAAACACCTCTGAGTACTGGCGCGTATTTTCTGCTTTCCGCAGCACGGGTAATTTGTCACCTTGTGTTTCATCTTTTGCGAAAGGTTCGCGTTGTACGTGCCTACGTGCGACTTCTGCCCGTTCTGTTTCTGCATCTGATTCCTGACCAGCAGCAAATTGATGCAGCAGTTGAATCTCAGCTTGGCATTCTTCCAACTCTGCAGGTGACAATAAGTTTTCAACAACAAGATAGCCTTCCTTCTCAAAAAAGGCTTTTTGTGCATTCTTATCCATTTTTATCCTCCGATGAGTCGTTTAATTTCCCATATAATACTTGAAATAGCAAATCCGATGTAAACGGCTGAAGCAATGAACATCATTATAGTTGACATCGTTTTCGGTTTAGCAATTTTAGGTAAAAAGCGGTAGTTCATATACAGTGTAAGCGGAACATAGAGTGCCATCGCAAAACCACCCATATATGCTGCGTTAAAGAGAAAACCGAGACCGCTAACATTTAACCGTTCCATCACAAACGTAATTACGCAACCAGCGACAATCCAGATACCGACTATGAGCAGGTACCACCAACTTAACTCTCGTTTCTGTGCACCTTTAAAGTTCGTGTAAATAATATCGGAGATAGAACGTCCGACACCATCAAGTAAGGCAAGTTGTGTGCCAAAGAGCGTTGCAACACCAACCACTAAAAAGATACGGCGCCCAAACTCTCCAAAACTTTTACCTAATATGTCTGCTTCGTCGAAAATCAGTTGGCTTCTGTCAGGGACAATTCCTTCCGGATGTAAAACAGCAAGTGCACCAAAAATAAAGAGCAGGATTGTAAAAGTATTGAGTGCCCAAAAGAAGAGCATCTGGTCGCGTTTGATGTAGCGCCACCAGTCAGCAAAACGACGACGGTTTTCTTCTGTCTCTTCAAAGAGAAAACCGGTTGCTGGGACTTTTTCTGTGCGCCCACGGAGCGGATTACGAAGCCCTGGGACTCGCGCGCCCATTCCAATGTTTTTATCGCGTAGATAGAACGTATAGAATAGGTTAGCAGTGCCGCCTGCCCCTGCAAACACCAGTGCAATAAACAGTGCTTTTATTGACATATTCGGGTCTTTGTAACCAACATTTACTATCCCTGCCCCTAATTCTTTCCAAGTGTCCCAAGAACCGACCAAAATAGCCACCAGAATCAGTCCGATTGTCACCACAGCTACAAGTATTTCTATTGTGTGTTCCATGGATTGATAGACCATCTTTGGACCGAATAAGATAACGGATGCTACAACGAATGTTATTATCGTCCAAAAAGTATCCGAACCCCAAAATGTACCTGCCTGCCATTTGGAGTTGAAAATGAGTGCTTTAAGTGCAGCGCCCGATTCACGCGCCCACCCTGGGGCAATCCAGCCTATTACAATAAGCAGGATAAACAACGGCGCAAAGCCACGCCAAACACGACTGTAACCTGTATATACGGTTTCGCCAGTTGCTATTGTCCATCTACCGACCTCAAAGTTGATCCAAAGTTGGAGAAATACACCGAGGACGGCTGCCCAGACCATGCTTGCCCCGTATTCTGCAGCGATGAGAGGCCAAATCACAATCTCACCTGCGCCAATAGATAAGCCAACTAAAATGGCACCTGGGCCTGCTATTTTCCAAAAAGGCAGTTGTTTTTCAGGTAAGTCAATAGTTTTAAAGTCATCAAGTGGTTCAAAAACTTTAGGCATCCCTCATCTCCTCAAATAGGCACAGAACATATTCCTTTAAATATCTGTATCCGATATTGCTTCACTTAGCACTTCAATCGGGTGCTTCGGTAGGATGCCGGTACCGTGTTCAAGCTGATGTCGGCAGGAAAATCCTGACGCTGTCAGCGTAAACTCTCCAGATTTTTCACGGATAGTTGGAAAAAGGCGGAGTTCGCCAATATTCATAGAAAGATCGTAATGTGACTTTTCATACCCGAATGAACCTGCCATGCCACAACAACTGGAATCAATTACTGTGACATCATGCGTTTCTGGTAACTCAAGCATCTGTTGCACCGGTTGGATACCAGCAAGTGCGCGCTGGTGACAGTGCCCATGTAACAAGATATCGCGTGGCTTAGTCTCATAAGTAAGAGCGAGTTCACCTTTTTCATGTGCGTGAAGTAGAAATTCCTCCAGTGAGTAAGTTGACTCAGCCACTCGTTTAGCCTTAGCCGTGTTAATAAGTTCAACATAATCGTCTGTCAATGCAGAGGTACAACTCGGTTCACATCCGATAATTGGAATTCCCGCCTCTGCATAAACATGTAGATGTTCAATGTTGTAATTTGCGTACTCAATGGCTTTGTCAAGCATGCCCTCTGAAATAAGCGGTCTGCCACAACACCGTTTCTTCGGCAAGATTACCTCAAATCCTGCGGCGTCTAAAACGTGGACTGCTGCCTTTCCTATATTGGGTTCACTGAAATTCATAAAAGTATCGTGAAATAGCACAACTTTTTTGTCAGAAGTTTGTGGTGACTTGCGTTTTTTGAACCATTTTTCAAAAGATTGTTGAACGAAGGTTGGCATATCACGGCGGCGGTCAATACCGAGTAGTTTTTCTGCCATCCATTTGGAAAGCGGGTTATTCGTTGCCCAATTTGAGACAGGGGCAAACGCTGAACCTAAAACAGCAAGGGATCCAATTTCTCCGAAAAGGCGATTACGAAGTGGGAGTCCGTTTGCTTTGCGGTAATGTGCCAGCATCTCATATTTTATTTTTGCCATGTCCACATTAGAAGGGCATTCCGCCTTGCATGCTTTACAACCGAGACACAAATCAAGAACATCATAGAGTCGGTCACTTGTGAAATCTTTATGTGGCAAAGCACCAGAGATCACTGAGCGGAGCGCGTTGGCACGTCCACGTGTAGAATGTTCCTCTTCTCGTGTAGCGATGAAGGAGGGACACATCGTACCTGTCAGGGTTTTACGGCACGCACCGACCCCGTTGCACATCTCAATTGCCCTGCCAAACCCGTCTTGTGCTGAAAAATCGAAATAGGTATCAATTTTAATGGTGTTGTATTTTGCGCCGAATCGAAGATTTTCTGTCATCGGGGGAGGGTCAATAATTTTACCGGGGTTCATAATACCGTCAGGGTCAAAAGCGTTTTTGACTTCGCGGAGTGCCTGATAAATCTGGGGGCCAAACATGCTTTCAATCCATTCACTTCGGACGAGTCCATCCCCGTGTTCTCCGCTCATTGCACCGCCAAGGTCCATAAGCAAATCGCGCACCTCACGTGCGATATTGTGCATTTTATGAATATCTGCTTCGGATTTGAGATTGATAATCGGGCGATTGTGTAGTAATCCTACACTGGCGTGGGCATAGTAAGAGGCGGTTGTGTCATGTCTCGTGACGATTTCGTCAAATCGGCGGACATATTCCGGTAAATTCTCTATAGGAACAGCAGCATCTTCCACAAACCCTATCGGCTTTGCATCGCCTTTCATTCCCATCAGTAACCCGAGCCCTGCTTTACGGGTTTCCCACACACGTGCCTTTTCTTCAGCAGTAAAGCATCGCACAAAAGCGTACCCAAATCCTGCACTTTTCAAGGTTTTTTCAAGACGGTCAATCTGTTCATGTAGTTCAGTTTCTGTTTCACCGTAAAATTCAACAGCGAGGAGTGCTTCCGGTTCACCTTCAATAAAACTGGTTAGCCGTGAAAACTCCAAGGAGCCTTGTGCCATACCGAGTATCGTTTTGTCAATCAGTTCAACTGCGGTTGGGTTGCACGCTAAGATGGGTTGCATCGCCTCCATAGAAGTGATGAGCGACTTAAAATGAACGACACATAGACAAGTCATTTGGGGAACGGGAACAAGATTGACTTTCGCCTCAACAGTGGTTGCCAGTGTGCCTTCGGACCCGACAACTATTTTCGCGAGGTTGAAAGGGCGATGTGCATCGCATCCATCGCGACGGTAGGGGGTTACCTCTTTTGAACCAGCATCTGAAACGTATTCATCAAGATTATAACCTGCAACTCTACGTAAAATTCGGGGATAACGTTTACGGATTTCATCTGCATTCTCATCGCAGATTCTGCGGAGTTCTCTATAGATGCGTGCTTCTAAAGAATCTCCCTGTTTTTTTGATGCGACTTCAGGAAATGATAAGGGAGCAGCTGTTATCTCATCGCCATTTGCAAGAACGAGGTCAAGAGACATCACATGGTCAATCGTTTTACCATAGATAAGTGAGTGGGAACCTGCGGAGTTATTGCCGATAGTGCCACCGACGTTTGCACGGCTGCTCGTAGCAACGTCAGGGGCATACATCAGTCCGTGTGGTTTGAGTTGGTGATTTAATTCGTCAAGAACGATTCCCGGTTCAACGCTTGCCCAATGGTCATCAACGTTTACCTCAATCAGTTGATTCATATACTTGGACATGTCCAGGACAATTGCTTTGCCGACGCTTTGTCCTGCAAGACTTGTTCCGCCGCCGCGCGGAAGAATGGGAATTTTACGTTCGGCAGCGATCTGTACTGTCTTGATTACGTCCTGTTTGTGTTTGGGAACAACAACACCTATCGGTTCAATTTGGTAGAGGCTTGCATCTGTACTATAGAGTGCCTTTGAATATGCATCAAAGCGCACTTCGCCCTCAAGTTCTTTCGTGAGAAGTTGTTCTAATGCTGGCTCAGAATTTTGCATCTGTTTTGTGTTCCTAATTTATCCTCATTGGTGAGTTGTAATGTGCCGGTGTTTCTATCTGTATAATCTCATGTTTCATGATGTTCCCACATTTCTTGTGAAGCTACCAATTGCCCCAATTGATACGGTATTTTCGTAAATGGATTTCTTTATGACAGTTATGTTTTACACGCCTTTGCCGTTCCAAAACCCTTAAGGCTTTTATCAACTGTTCATGCGATAATCCTGTATTGTGTAATAAATAGTCGTATGTCCGTTGTTTCCCGTCATCTAAACACTCTAACACAAGAGGGGCCTTATCATGTTGTTCGTATTGTTCTACTTTGAAGTGTTCTCGTAATATTCGTTTCATGCCTCGTTTTGAGGGGCGTTTGGGTGGCAACAACCTTTCAATTTTGTCAAGCAAAACGATTTCGTTTCCAAGCCCTAAAAGTCTAAATATAAATGTAAGCATAATGTCTCTTTTGAGTCTTAGTTCATAATATAAGTATCGGGGTTTACGCCTCCCGCAAGACGACTCCATTAGTGTAGTCAATACTTTTTCCACGACTGGGGCGTTGATAATGATGCCTTATTGCTTTTTCAATTCACAAGTTTAGATAAAGTCTAACTTCTTTTGGAATTCTTCAAATGCCTCAGCTACTTGTTTCGCTATTTCTGAGTTGATCAGATACCATTCATCTCCTGGAGCATTCTGAATGTGCCTATTCTTTCCCTTTAGAATAGAACGAATAGTTTGCTCTAAACTACGCGGATCATCTGTATGCATGACAACCTCTTTCGTAGCATGTTCTGGCATCCCTGTCCCTTGTTCTCTAATTCTTTGTTCTGCATCGCGTTCAGTGCGTCCGATCTTGCAGGGCCATTCATCTTCACCTTTGAGTTCAGCAAGTTCTCTGTAGGATGGGTAGTAATAGATATAGACACAACCCTCGCGTGGTTCATCAGGTGGATCGTCAGGTGAAGACTCGCCATAAATTTTCCAATAACCGTGTGGTGTCCCTTCGTTAGTTGCCAGACCACGCCTTTGTTTAAGATTTCTGTCCAGCGCATCAGCAAAGGTCTGATCTAATGATTGTGAACCTGCATACTCTGCTCCACCTTGTTTCCGATGATGTTCACGATACACACGTCTTATAATCTCTTCTTTCTTAAGGGTTTCACCTTCACATAATTCAAGGATAAGTTCTTCAGCTATTTGGACAGTAAAAGGTTCTCCGGCATGTTTATATTCATTATTCATAATATCTCCTTTCCATCCTTGCCAATCTACAGTTGTCAAGTGACAATCGGCATCAAAATATCGGACCAATCTCCAGTCTAAGTTTTCGTCAAGTAGAACGCGCATGTCACTTTGATTGCCTATCTTGTTGTGCGTATGCTTCAATTGCCGTTGTCAATGCGAATTCTAAAAATGCGATTGCCTGCTCTTCCGACACAGAAGGAAATCCTTCAATAAAGTCATCAAGACTCTCTCCTGCTTTCAGATGGTGAATTAGCGACTGTATCGGCACACGAGTGCCGATAAACACTGTCGCTCCGTGGTGAATGTTGGGGTCTTGGTTTATCATTGCTTTGTATAAACGAAACGCAGTCCACTCGGTCCCTACATTTTGCCGAGAACTATCAGAACCGCTGTAGTACCGAGCTGGGGGACACACTATTGACATAAACTGTATCTGTGTCGCTTGAGATAGTTTTTCACATATATCTTCAATAGCACTTCCGTCACGTTCTGTCCGCTCCATTCTGGGTATTACTCGGACATATAGGACATCATTACTCACTTGCTCCAAAAAATCTTCTGACAACCGTTTAGACATGTGTTCACTATATGCCAAGAATGGATAATCTTCTTTTAGAATATGCTCCAATTCATTTACAATTAATGGGTTTTCGTGTAGTTTTTCCATTATTATTCCCGTGATATTCTGCTGTGTCAGCATAGTAAAAAAGTGGCTAAAAATTGGATAGCGTTTGATAAGCGATTATCAAATCCTAAACACAATTAGAGGATAACACCAATACACCAAAAAATCAAGAAAATAACTACAGTTGCAGGGTTATTTAGTTTTAAGTATTTTTAGTTGATTAGTGTTACTGAGAGTTATGTTGTTCGCTCAATTCTCTTCCTGTAGGAGCGAGCTTCGCTCGCTCCTACAGGAAGAATCTTGAAAGTCTAATGGTCTATGCTGGTAGATTATGTCGCGAGCTGGAGCTCGCTCCTTACAGGAAGAGGTTTTATAAAAAAAGAAATTAGGGAGGCGGGATTTCTACGAAAAATTTGACTTTCTGCACGTTGGGAAGTATAATAATTAAATGCCTCTGTGGTGGAATTGGTATACACGGCAGGTTGAGGGCCTGTGCCTTAATTGGCGTGCTGGTTCGAGTCCAGTCGGAGGCATCCCTTCCAAATTTATTCATCATTAATAATAACCACACAGGTAAGTTTGAAGCGTTTCTAAATCAAAACCAGAACCATCTACTAATATTTGAATTCAGGTTCCCAACCATTCGCACCATTAGCGAGCAGATCAAAAAGATGCCAAGCTGCGCAAAAAGGATCCCCTGGACCGAAAGCTGCTTTTGAAATTTGAGCAATTTTGCCGTCTGCCTTTTTGTAAAAAGTTGAAACACCTGGTAGCCAACCGTCTCCCTTCTTGAAACCCATATCTTCGGTAAACGTTGAGCCTTCACTGGAATACATCTTAAACTGCCAACCTCTTTTTTGAGCAAATGATGTCTGTATATCAGGCGGATCTGGTGATAGCACGGCAAATGCTGCACGGCTTTCCAAGTGTTGAAGCACACCGTTAAATCCATCTGCCCACATAGTACAATAGGAACAACTGTTCCCCATATTATGAATAACAATCAAATCTTCTTTCTCATCAAAAATATCAGAAAGTTTTACCTTTTTTCCATTTGATCCCTTTAAAACGTAGTCTGTTACTTCTACTGCTGGAAGCTGCCCTCTAAGATCGCTCAATCTTTTTTGTTTTTCCATAAGTTCTGCATCTAAGCGAGCGATTTCATTTTCAAGGGTTGTTTGATTTAATGTCATTTTATTCTCCGTAAAAATCATCTTACTATTTATGAGATATGTCCTACTCTGCTAACAGTTGCTGATACACCTCATAAGTGCGTTGTGCAATGGTTTCCCATGTAAAATTTTCCACCCTTACCAGACCACGTTTTTGAAGGGTTTCACAAAGTGTTGGATCAGATGCGATCTGTTTTATCTTTTCTGCTAAAGCAGCGGCATCTCCTTCTGGAAAAACTAAACCCGCATTACCAATAACTTGCGGGATTTCTCCTGAATCTGAGCCGATGACTGGAACTTCACACGCCATGCCTTCAATTAGCACTCTACCGAAAAATTCTACCCAGTCCGCTGTCGTGCGGGAAGGTAAAACCAGTGTGTCCATACAGTTTACGTAGTCGGGAACTTCTTCGGGGGGAACGGCATCAATCCAGACAATTTTGTCTGTGATTTGGTGTGTTGCAGCAATATCAAGAAATTTCTGCTTATCTTCACCGCGTCCAACAATTAAAAGTTTGAAGGGGAAGTTGAGCATCACTGCTGCATCAATAAGCGTGTCAACGCCCTTCATCTGAATTAACCTACCGACATAGCCAATAACAAAGTTGTCAGCGAGTTCAAGAGATGTTTTTAGTTGGTTCACATTCCGTTTTTTAAACAACGAAATGTCTACACCGTTTGGAAACGGTATATGAGTTCCAAGATACCCACGCTGCTTTAATATTTTGCCAGCGTTCTCACTGAGTGGAAAAGCGATGTCGGTTTCTCGGAAAACTTGTTTTTCAATCCAAACAGGTAGAGGACCAAAACGTTGTTTAGATGGAATGCTGAGTGAAGTGCGAAAGATGAATCGACTGTTTGGACAAAACTTTCGTTTTAGTCGAACGGTCTGCAAAGCATTGAGACTCCACGCTTCCTCTTCAAGGTGGATAATATCGGGTTGAAAGTCTTTGAAGTGTTTTGCGATGCCTCGCCGATAAAAAAAACGACTGCCATACCCAGAAAACCTTATAGAGCAAGGGACCTCTTCACAGTGAATGTCAGGTTCTGGTATAAAATTTATCTCTTGAAAACTTTCATACCAACGGTCAGGCGTGAGAACACGCATTGTGACATCCGACTTTGCTGCAATGAGATTGAACTTTCTCCGATACGGTTTCATTATATAAGAGTGAGAAAGAACTAAGACACGCACTACTTTGACTTCAGTATGCTACTTTAACTGTTTGCCTTAAACATTACCTCGGACTCAGACTCTTCTGAAGTGTCATCAGTATCCCCTGATGTACCATCTGGTTCGTTGAGGCCTGCCATTAACCCTTCAAGCTGCTTTCGGATTCCAGCCCGTTCCTCTTCAGTGGCTAACCGTGCAAGCTCAGATGCTTCTCGTAAGTCACTATTAAGACTTTCCAACTCTTGAATTTTGGCATCACGTTGCAACACATCACTGTTAAGCCGCGCAACTTCAGCCTCAAGTTCAAGTTTTTCATCTCTTAATTTTTTAACGGTCGAGATAGCAAGGTCCACATGTTCTTCTAAAAGAGATACCACGTTTTTCCCTGTTGCTTCAGCCATACAATCCTCCTAAAGATATCTTACTAAATTTTACTGTTTACAGTGTTCTCAAAAAACGATTTGTTGAACTTCACCCGTTCAAGCCAACTTTCACCATGGATACGGTAATGAATTATTGACTACGGTGATACATGATATAACTTTACTGCAAAATACTAAATGTATATTACCTTTTTTTATAGCGCAATGCCAAATGTTCAGCATCTGCCCAATTTGGATGATTTTGCGCGTAATGAAATAAATACTGTTGGGCATATCCAACAAATTCACCAAAATAGTTTTGGGCAAATTCTTGAATTTCGCGTGTTGTCGCGCGTTTACGAAGATATATTGTCTCAAAAATCCGCTTTATCCAAACATCAATAGGTAATGCCGTAAGGTGTCCAAGCGAAAAAAGACAGATACAATCGGCGACTTTTTCGCCAATTCCTTCCAGTTGCATCAATTCGTGTTTAGCTTCAGCATAGTCCATCCGTTTGAGTTCCTCAAGCTTGAGTTCTCCGTTAGACACTTTGTCTGCGGCATTCCAAAGATAACTTGCGCGATACCCAGTGCCGCAATCAAAAATTTCGTCAACTCCCCCATCAACCAGGGCTTGCGGTGTTGGAAAAGTATAATCCGCATACCCCTCAAACTCCAACCTGCTTCCAAAACGCTCTGAAAGTGTACGGATAATGCTTCGGATTCGCCCCATGTTGTTATTTTGCGATAAAATAAACGATGCTATTGTCTCCCATAACTCCTGATTCAGAATACGCATTCCCCAGAACCGATTAATTGCTTGATCAATATAAGCATCAACGTTCACAGCTGCTAAAATTGATGCTAATTCTCGATTTAAATCCAAATAATGGGACAAGTGGGGTCTGGAAATTGGCTCGTTTCCTGAACTTTCTATAATTAAAGTATCGTTACTTTGCCGAATTCTGAGTATCTGCCCCTCAACGACACCATAATACGCATCATCCACCCGGTTCCACCGGAATGACTGTCCAGATTCTAAGGTATATTGCAGGTTAAAATCTGCCAAATGCTGTATGCACATTTGACGTTGATTCGTGACGTTATCCATCTTCATTGGCACTCTTGCACAAATTATATGCTAAAACACAATAAAATGCAAGTGTTAAACTAAAAATTAATTGAAAATTGTCATGCTATAGGGTATCATTAAAAGCAGTATTATTAAAATTGAGGAGAAAAGATTACGCATGATCATCTTTTTACGGGAAAAATTTATAGCGCAAATCTTTATGTGGGTTATTGCGGTTGTTTTCGTCATTGGCTCAATTATGCTTTATAGCGGTTCAAGCGGAGGACGCAAGGATGGAACTGAGGCAGAGGTCGTTCTTAAAATAGATGCTTTAGAAGTGACAAGAGGTAATTTTGAAAGAATGGTCTCGGACCAGATGCGGTCCCAACAGAACCAAAGATTTGGACCACCGCCTGATCAGAAACAGACAGAAAAAAATATGATTGATTTCTTGATCAAACGGGCAATTGAAGGTAGTGCCTATATTAGCAACGCAGAAGTTGAACGTTATATCCGAAGTGACGAAAACCGGCTGCAACAGTATAATCTATTCGGGGCAGGGGCAGTAGCAAACTTCTATAAGCACCAACTGAGTGCAACAAAACTGCGAGATAATATCCAAAACCTTGAATTGGTTACCGACACTGAAGCAGAACAAGCATATCGGCTTGAGGCAGACAAGGCAAAAGTAAAATACATTGAATTTCGGCATAGCGACTATGTTTCAACTGACAAGGCAGATGATGCAGAAGCGGCAGAAGCAGAAGCGCACTTTCAAGAAAACCAGGACAACTATAAAACTGAGGAACAGGTAAACGTCAAGTTTATTAAAATTAATCCTGAAGATTTTGTCACCCAATCGGATATTGAGGGTTATTACACTGAAAATCAAGCCGAATTCATTACTCCTGAGGTTGTTAAAGCGCGACATATCTTGAAACAGTTCCCCGAAGGTACACGCAACCCTACCGATGAACAAAGGGCGGAAACGAAAGCGGCTGCAGAAGAATTACTTAAAACCGTCAAAAATGAATTAGCAGCCGGGACATCGTTCGCTGATTTGGCGAAAACACATTCAGAGGGGCCCTCTGGTGCAGATGGCGGTGCATTAGGGAGTAGCATTCCAGACCTTCCTCCTGGCAAATATTTTGGGCGCGGGCAAATGGTAAAACCGTTTGAAGAAGCGTGTTTTGATATTTTAAAACCGGGAGAAATCAGTGATCTGGTTGAAACCGCTTTCGGATATCATATTATCCAATTGGAAGAAAAACATCCGCCTGTACTGAAATCTTTCCCTGAAGTAGAAAGCGAAATTCGGGATAAAGTGGTTAAAAGTAGCGGCGTGGATAACGCGAAAAGAACTGCTGAGGATCTGTTATTTGACATTGAAGTAGAAGATTATGAAACTGCAATCGGGCTTGATAGATACAAGGAACTATCACTTGCTGTGGGTGAAACAGATTTTTTTAGTAAAGATAGCGGAAGTATTCCAGCCATTGGATCAAATTTTGAATACCAAGGATTCACTGAAGAGGTTTTTGACATAGAAGTAGGTGTGACAAAAACAATTGAAACAAAAAAATTTGGCAGAGACGTTACAGCCTATTTTGTTGCGACCGTTCTTGGAAAAAAACCTGCTGCTATTCCTGAATTTGAAGACGTTAAAGATGCTGTTAAACAAGAATTGCGTGAAGAAAAAGCAAAAGAGATTGCTTTGGCAGATGCACAAAATCTGTTCAATCAACGCGCGGATAGCGAGTCATTAGATGACTTAGTTAAAAAATATAAAGGACCTGAAAAGGTAACTGCAGCCCAAAAATCTGTCCAAGAGAGCAACCTTTTTAATCGGACAACAAAAAGTACTTACATTTCCAATATGGGGAATTCAAAGGAAGTAATGTTCGCTGCCTTTAATATGTCGGTAGGCGATGTACGTGGACCGTTTAAAGGGGATTCGTCGGTTTATATCGTTGAATTAGTTGAACGAGTGGAACCAGATTTGGAATCGTTCCAAACGGATCCTGCCCAAAAGGCACAACGTTTTCAGACACTTCTTGGAGACAAGAAACTGAGTGCGTATGATAACTGGTTTGCAGCACGTAAAAAGTTAGCGAATCTTTGGATCCACGAGGACTACCGTTAATTAAGAACATCGTAGAAGAAGTTTCTACGTTTCGGAACAAATCCTAATTCTGATATGGTTCGTTCAATCTCCTCAATTGGCATACAGTACACGGTGCCTGCTTTGCTAACTACGTTTTCTTCTATCATTGTTCCACCCATATCGTTGGCTCCGAACTTCAGGGAAAGTTGTCCAACTTTAGGACCTTGTGTTACCCACGATGATTGGAAGTTGTCAATATTATCTAAAAATAAACGGGAGATTGCTAAGGTTTTTAGATACTCAAAACTTCCCGCAGGTGGAATGTGTTCAAGTTCTGTATTGCTTGGTTGAAACGACCAACAGATAAATGCTGTGAAACCACCGGTTTCATCTTGTAGATCGCGTAATCGCAATAGATGCTCCACGCGTTCAGCATAACTCTCAACGTGTCCATACATCATAGTCGCACTTGATTTGAGTCCGACTATATGCCCCTGCCGCATCACCTCAAGCCATTCGTCTGCTGTGCATTTCTTAGGACTAATTATGTTCCGAGCATGATCAGTTAAAATTTCAGCCCCACCGCCAGGAATAGAGTCAAGTCCAGCATCTCGGAGTCGAGTGAGCACTTTTCGCAAAGACATCCTATTAATCTTTGCGAACCAATCTAATTCTGGTGGCGAAAATCCGTGAACATGAATATTGTAGTTTGCTTTTATCCAACGGAGCAGGTCTTCATACCACTCCAATTTAAGTTTAGGATGTAGACCTCCTTGCATCAGAATAAGTTCGCCGCCTAAATCAAGGGTTTCTTGGATTTTTTGTCCGAGTTCTTTACGCTCCATCACATAAGCATCAGGATCTTTTCGGTGACGGTAGAAGGCACAGAATTCGCAATCAACATAACACCAGTTTGTGTAGTTAATATTTCTATCAACAATGTAGGTTATGTAGCCTTCTGGATGTTTTCGGTGGCGGATAACATCTGCGGCGTGTCCCAGCGCAAGCAGATCGTAACTCTTAAAAAGTGTTAGTCCATCATCAAAGTTCAAACGCTCCCCTGCAAGAGTCTTTTCTAATACAGGTTGAATGGTATTATCCATCAGTTTATATTATCCTCCACATGTTCTGTTACGTTCATGCAATTAATTTTACCATTTTACCGCTAATATGTCAAAATTAATTTGACTTCGCTGAAGAATTTGGATATAATTATACGTTGAGTCTTGAAAAAATTGGAGAAAAAACGATGGCAATTGTCTACCTTGAAGAGTTAGTGAAACAGGTGCCAAACAAATATTTGGCAGTTAACGTTATCGCGAAACGGGCTCGTGCATTAAATGACGAATTACTCGGAGCTGGTTTATCCAAAAAACAGAAACCTGTATCTGTTGCAACAGAGGAATTGGCTTCAGGTGAACTGACATACAAAAAAGTTGATCCAAATACTTTGGAATCTGAAATGAAGTCTATCTTGATTTCTGAATCTGAAGATTCTGATGCGGTAGACAACGACAAACAGATTCCAGAACTCTTCGGTGAAAGTTCTGCCGAAGACAGTAACGCTGATACCGAGAACACTGTAGATACCGAAGACAGCGACGCTGATGAAAATAACAAAGATGAAGGCTAAGCGCGAAAAGGAGATTTTCTTGACAAATGCGCTTAAAGTGTATATACTTTAAGGGTTGAAAGAGAGGAACGGTTGAGTGCTGACGTGGCTCAATGGTAGAGCAAGTGATTTGTAATCACTAGGTTGGAGGTTCGATTCCTCTCGTCAGCTTCCCTTTTGGGGGTGTGCTTGAGCGGTCAAAAAGGGCAGACTGTAAATCTGTTGGCTACGCCTACGGCGGTTCGAATCCGTCCGCCCCCATCGGTTTATGCGGGAGTAGCTCAGCTGGTAGAGCATTGGCCTTCCAAGCCATGCGTCGCGGGTTCGAATCCCGTCTCCCGCTTGTGACATACTCTGATTTGCCGACGTAGCTCAGTCGGTAGAGCGCGTCCTTGGTAAGGACGAGGTCACCGGTTCAATCCCGGTCGTCGGCTTCAGTTATATATACAAAGGTGGAAAATTATGCCAAGAGATATAGTAACATTAGCATGTGATGCTTGTAAACAACGGAATTATATAACAACCCGCAATCGACGGACACAACAGGACCGGTATGAACGAAAGAAATATTGTCGTTTCTGTCGGAAACATACACTTCATAAGGAAACTCGTTAAATTTTTTCCATAGGCCAGTAGCTCGAACTGGTAGAGCGCCGGTCTCCAAAACCGGATGTTGGGGGTTCGAATCCCTCCTGGCCTGCCTTATATCATGATAGCACGAATAAAAAATTACGTTCAAAACATACTTTTAGAATGGCAAAAGGTATCTAAACCTGACATGGAACAGGTGCGCGGCAGCACAGTTGTCGTTTTGATTGCCTCTGGGATTTTAGGCGTTTTCATCTGGCTTGTTGATGGTAGTTCTGCGCAACCGAAATGGCAGTGGCCCGCAGCATTGATTCTTGTTGCAATTCCTATCGCTGTCTTTTTTCTTAGTAAAGATTTAGAAAATCGACGGTCACTTGCAACAGCTATAGCATGTATTCCCTTAGTTGTCGTCCTTGTCAGTCAATACATTATTAAGCCAGATGATCCTCTCACTGGATTCGGGATGTCCTTTTTAAGGAATATTTTTCTCCGTTAACTAACAATAGGACTTATGTCAATAGGTGTGGTGTTTTAGTTAATTCCCACACTTGTTTGACGTTTACTTAATTTGCTATCAGAGAAATGTATCAGATTAAGATACAAACAATTGTCTAAGTTCTATTTCTCACATCTTCTTTATGCAATTGGGAATTGACCATGACTGGCTACTGGTATATTGTTCAGGTATACACTGGACACGAAAAGAAAATACAGTCTAATCTTGAAAGACGACTTTCATCCGATGCGGACACTGATAAGGAACTACAGGACGAAATCCTACAGGTTAACGTTCCTATCTCCACAACCGTAAAAAATGAAGACGGAAAACGAAAGGTGAGAAGTGGTCCTACTTATCCAGGGTATGTGCTTATCAACTCTCAGCATGAAATTGGGCCTCACGCAGAAAATTCGATCGGACAGAAAAGTTGGGCTTTTGTTCAAGAAACGCCTGGCGTGATGCATTTTTTGGGAAATGCGAATCCAATTCCGCTTAGCTCAGAAGATGTAGAACGGATGCTGGAAAGTTCAACCGTTGAAGAACAAGAACCGGTACCAGAGGTAACGTACTCGGTCGGTGATAAAGTTCGTGTTATTGAAGGACCTTTTAGTTCCTTTACTGCTGAAATTCTTGGAATAGATATGCAACGGCAACGATTAAGCCTCTCAATTACAATTTTTGGACGTTCAACACCTCTTGAATTGGGATTCCTTGGAGTTGAAAGGCTATAAATTAAAAAATATACGGAGACATTAAATAAATGGCAAAAAAAGTAGCAGGTGAAGTCAAACTTCAATTAGTATCAGGACAGGCTACGCCACAGCCCCCTGTTGGTCCAAGTCTTGCTCCTTATGCGATTAACCTGCAGGAATTTATAAAAACCTTCAACGCGCAGACTCAGCAGCAAAGTGGTATGGTTGTTACTACTATCATTACATGTTATAGTGACCGCTCCTTTACATTTACAGTTAAATCACCACCCGCTGCAGTTCTACTTAAATCTGCGGCGAAAATTGCCAAAGGGTCTGGCGAACCAAATCGGAATAAGGTAGCGACTGTCAATAAAGATCAGATTCGTGAGATTGCCCAAACGAAATTACCTGATCTTAATACGACGGATATAGAAGCAGCAATTCGCATGGTTGAAGGCACAGCGCGAAGCATGGGTTTAAATATTAATTAAGTTAACTCATTTTAAGAAAAATCTGGATAGTACCATGTCGGGTTTCGCTGCCGCTCTACCCGACCTACATGTTATTATGATATTTGGAGAGCAAAATGGCAAAAAAAGGAAAACGTTATACTGATATTCAGCAACACGTTGAAAGACTAAATCAGTACACTGTTGACGAAGCAATCTCAATCTTGAAAAAGACGGGTTCAGCGAAGTTTGATGAAACTATTGATTTGGCTTCTCGCCTTGGTATAGATGCCCGTAACGCTGAGCAGAATATCCGTGGCACAGTTGCCCTTCCCCACGGCACCGGAAAATCTGTTCGGGTCGCTGTGTTTGCTGAAGGCGAAAAGGCAAGCGAAGCTGAAGAAGCCGGTGCTGATTTTGTTGGAAGCGATGACTTAGTCGATAAAATCGTTGACGGTTGGCTTGATTTTGATGCAACAATCGCAACTCCAGATTTAATGCGCAGCATCATGCCGAAGTTAGGAAGAATACTTGGACCACGCGGTTTAATGCCCAACCCAAAAGCTGGCACCGTGACGATGGATATATCGGAGACACTTCAAAGCATCAAAGCAGGACAAATTGAGTATCGAGTTGAGCGAGACTCCGGTATCGTTCACGTACCAATTGGGAAGGTTTCATTTGATGAAGGACAAATTAAGGAAAACCTTATGTCTGTTATGGACGCGCTCGTGAAGGCACGTCCTGCCTCAGCAAAAGGACGTTACCTCAGAAGTGTCGCGATCTCTTCAACGATGGGGGTTGGCATCCGAATTGATCCTCAAGAATTTTTGTAATGCGACAATCAAAACTTATATGTAGAAGCACGTCAACCATGGGACGTTGCAAATTTTAAAAAGGAACCAGACGACAAATTCCGAAAAACAGAATAGAGTTGAAGAAAGTAGGAGCTTTTGGCTTAATTACCTACCGAGACTCGGATAAGGTTGGAAGACACTTCGTGCATCGCAACGAAGCAAGTTTTTTGACTGCCGTAGTTAGGTCATGCCTCCAGTTCTCTGGGGGTTTTCTGTTTCTGGGGAATGGTCAATATGAGAAAGGAGCTAACCTATGCCGAATGAAGCAAGTATTCAGCAGGTTGGACAAATTCGTGAACTTTTTGAAAGTTCAGATGTAGTTCTTTTAGCAGATTTCCAAGGACTCACCGTCGCTGAAGTAAATGATTTACGTCAGCAATTACGTGAGGCGAACATTCAGTATAAAGTCTGCAAGAATACATTAATTAACGTTGTTGCGCAAGAACGAGAAATCGAAGGACTTGCGCCATATTTGAAAGGGAACACCGCACTTGCGGCAAGCGATGATCCGGCTACATCAAGTAAAATTCTCTTTGAATTTAGCGAGGAACATGAAAGCTTAAAAATTAAAGGAGGCATCCTTGGAACACAGGTTGTTGACGCGAAAGGCGTTGAAGCACTACAGAAGATGCCTTCCAAAGAAGTTCTGATTGGTCAGGCAATCGGAGGCATCAGTGCGCCGCTGTATGGGCTTGTCGGCGTTTTGAAGAATGGGTCTCCCATGACCGGATTTGTTAATGTGCTTAGCAATACAATAGGTCAGGTGACATCTGTGCTCACACAGATCGCCGAACAGAAGAAAGCAGCCGAATAGGCATAACTTTTACTTTAAGAAAGGATTATAAAAATGGCAGATGTAGAAAAATTGATTGATGAAATTAGTGAGATGACTGTTCTGGAACTCTCTGAGTTGGTAAAAGCACTTGAAGATAAATTTGGTGTCAGTGCTTCCGCAATGCCTGCAATGGCAGTAGCAGGAGCCGTGCCAGCGGCAGGGGCAGCTGGAGAAGCTGAAGCTGAAGAAGCAGCAGAGCAAACTGAATTTGATGTCCAAATCAAAGAAATCGGTGGACAGAAAATTCCTCTTATTAAAGAAGTTCGGGCCATTACTGGGCTCGGTTTGAAAGAGGCAAAAGAAAAGGTTGAGTCTGCACCAGTTGTTATCCAAGAAGGGCTCAGCAAAGAAGATGCTGAAAAAAGCAAAGAACAACTTGAAGCTGTGGGTGCAGTCGTCGAAATTGTCTAACCTGAGTTATCGCCTCCAATTTGTTGAGGCATACTGAAAATGAACTTAAGCAAACCCCGTTATGGTATTAAACTATAATGGGGTTTCTCTTACAAACAGATGTTCAGTATTGCAGAAATTTTTTACCTTGTTTTCAGCCAACTTGCTGTAGGTGGGTTTGTAACTATGCTTCTCATACCGAAAGGTTTGGTGGGGGCAAACTTTTATCGTCTGATGGGAGGTATCTACCTGCTTGTTAGCGGTTTAGCGCGCTGTGCTAATTTATACCTCCATGAGCAATCCGTCACTTTTGCCAACTTTTTCCGATTTTGGCAAGATGCTGAAGCTATTCTGGTAATCAGTTTTGTTTTGATTATATCTTTTTATACACTAAGTTGGTGGTTCAAATCGTCTATACTTACTGATATACTATTCTTTTTAGGAATTCTCTGCGGTAGTGTTTGGATACTTTTCAGTGCAATATCCTATTTTCAACTTGTCCAATTTCCCGGTGGAAGGTTTTTATTAACTTTCCAATTCCTTGTATCAGCAGTTTTACTCGGGACAGTTCATACTGGCATGTGGTTTGGACATTGGTATCTTGTAACACCAGAATTACCTGTCCATTATCTAAGACGTTTCAACACCGTTTTGTTATGTGCGCTCATTGTAACAATCTCTCTGTTCTGCATAAATATGTTTTTTAGATCGCAAGCGGAAGAAGTAGTGCCTTTTAATTTTCATTACCAACTTATCTTTTGGATGCGGTTAGGAATTGGGTTTGGTGCGACACTGGTTCTCTATTTTATTTCTTGGGATTGTTTACGTCCAAAATCTGTTGCTAAGGATGAAGTCGGGGCAACGCGGGCATCGACTGGTTTTCTTTTTATTGCAATAATTACTGTTTTTTTGGGTGAGTTCTGTAGCCGATATCTGTTTTTATCCATGCAGTTTCTTTTTTGAAAATTACAGCCATGTATGGTATACTTTCAGCATCTGTTCACAGACAAATTTCAAAGATCATCTAATGATAAAAAACGTTCAAAGTCCACTACGCTATCCAGGCGGTAAATCAAGAGCAATAAAACAGATTCTTCCTCTTGTTCCTACCAAGATTGCCGAGTTTCGTGAACCTTTTGTCGGTGGGGGTTCCGTTTTTTTTGCTATCCGAAATATTTTTGGGAGCAATATCAGATCATATTGGATCAACGATTTGAACTACGATCTATACTGCTTTTGGAAGCAGGCAAGAGATAACGTTGCAGAACTCGTTGATGAACTAACAAAAATACACACAACCACTAAAGACGGTCGCTCCTTATTTGAGGAATTGACGAAGGACAAAGATTTGTTGTACAACGACAAGGACATGCTCTCCGAATTTGAGCGGGCTGTGCGGTTTTTCGTCTTGAACCGTATCACATTTTCAGGTGTCGTAGATTCGGGAGGGTATTCGCAAGGTGCTTATGAAAAACGTTTTACGCGTTCGTCCATTGATCGAGTAGAGATGATTTCGCGAGCACTTTCCGATGTCAAAATCACAAACGAAGATTACACAGCAAGTCTTTTTGATGAGAACAACGATGTCTTTATTTTTCTTGACCCGCCCTATTGGAAAGCAACGGAATCTAAATTATACGGAACACGAGGCACTTTGCACACCACTTTTAATCATAAGCAGTTCGCTGACAATATGAAAAAGTGCAAGCACAAATGGCTTATTACCTACGACGACTCGCCAAAGATTCGTGAGTTGTTTGATTTCGCAGATATTTCTGAATGGACATTGCAATATGGGATGAACAATTATCAGAAAGATTCAGCAGCGAAAGGTAAAGAGTTGTTTATTAAAAATTATCATATTCACGACAAAGTTCTACCTTTAAATAACATATAGATTGGGTAGAACGGATTCATATCTGGTGAAATATAATTCCATTGAAAATTTTATGTAGGTATGATAAACTAACGGTATTCATTAAAGTTAAGGAGGTATATAATGAAATCCCAAATTTTCTATGAACCTGAATCAATGAGTCTTGAAGATAAACCGGTGCCGACAGCCGGTGATAATGATCTGTTAGTTCAAGTTCGTTCAGTAGGTATTTGCGGTTCGGATGTAGCGTATTATTTCGGTAACAGTTCACTTGAAACAGATGACGGAAAAGGACCGCTTATTCTCGGACACGAATTTACTGGCGAAGTTGTTGAAGTTGGAAATGAAGCAGGAAAAACAGGCGGATTTAAAGTCGGTGACAGAGTTGTTGTGAATCCAGTGCAATCCAACCCGAATTCTTTTTGGAGTAAAAAAGGGCTTTCCAACCTATGTCCAGAAAAACGTATCTTGGGTGTGGGAGTTGATGGTGGCTTTGCGGAATATGCTGTCTCTGATTACCGGTGGACGGTAAAACTCCCCGAAAATGTCACGTATGACCAAGGGGCACTCACAGAGCCACTTGCATGTGGATTGTACGCTATTAACAATCTCAATGCAGAAGAAGGTCAAACTGCTGTTGTTTTCGGTCCAGGTCCCATCGGTTTGATGATGGTACAAGTTTTAAAAAGTCGTGGTTTGAAAAACGTGCTGTTGGTTGGAACTCGTGACTACCGTTTGGATTGTGGTAAAGAACTCGGTGCAGACTTAGTTGTGAACGTCAGTGATACCAATTCTCCACACTACGTTGAAGATCTTGGTGCAGCAATTCAGGACCTCAATAACGGTGAATTGGCTGACCGTGCTATTACAGCCACGAGTTCGCTTGATGCAATCCATACAGCACTTGAAGTTACGGGGAGACACGCAACTGTCGTTATCTTTGGACTCCCTGGCGATAAAGATGTTATGCAGGTTCCGATCCTGGATACGATCCTTATGGATAAGACCATCAGATTCTCATGGTTAGCACCTGATACATGGGAAGAGGCAGTCCAACTCATTTCCAGTGGCGATGTCAACATGGATAAAATCATCAGTCACGAATTCCCGCTTGAATCACTTGTTGAAGGAATTACAAAGGTTCGCAACCGAGAAGACAGCTGTACCAAAGGTTTGATAAAAGTTTCTTCTTAAGTCGGTTTCTAACATGGGTATCCCATTTTTTATCGTTTTTGCCTTATCAATTGTTTTTTTATCGCTTGCAATAACAGGGTGGGGTGACCTTGTGTCGGTTGAGTGGCCCGAGCAGAACCTATCTGCTGCGACCGTCGACGAAGTTGTTGTCACCCCTTACCTCGGTTTAAAACTAAATTATTGGGCAATTGTACAGTGCTTAACAGGTTTTCTGTTGTTTTTAGTAAGCCTTTATGTTATGGGTTTTTTACTCTATCTTGAAGAACGGGAGAGCGGCAGAATTATGAAAAACGTGAAAAGTTTTGTGAAACTACGTCAGTTTTTGGAACAGCGTCAGAAGAGAGGTATTTCACAATGAAATCTCTCGTAAAATTGAGAACTATAGTGAACTTTGAAATTATTGAGACACTTTGATAAACTTGTTTTGGAACATAACGGACAATAGAAGTTGTAGCACAAACTGTTAGTTTGTGCCGATGTTACGCAAACTAAATGAAGATTAAGTTATTAATTCGGTAATATTTATTTTTTTCAATCCTGGTAGGTGCGGTTTCCTAACCGCACCGGGCATGGTTACAGAATTATCGAATTTATTTTTTAAACTTCATACAGTTTGCGCTATAGGAGATACACCGATGGAAAATTATCCAAACGTGTGCCAAATGCCTTACGCGCCGACAGAAACGGCAGATCTCTACCCTGAATCGGATGGTAAACCTATGGCTGATACCGATCTCCACATTCAGTGGATAATCTGGCTGCGGCAGGTCCTTGAGGGGCATTTTGCGCAGAGACCGGATGTCTATATCTCTGGCAATATCATGATGTACGACATTGAGGGACCTCTTCGGACTGCTGTGTCTCCCGATATTCTTGTCTCCTTCGGAGTAGGGCAGAAAGACCGCCGCACCTACAAGGTATGGGAGGAGGGTAAGGCTCCCGATTTCGTGATGGAGTTCTCGAGCAAACGCACCTATCAAAATGATTTAGAGGGGAAAGTCGCTCACTATGCCGCAATAGGGATTCCAGAGTATTTCCTCTATGATGTTGATAGACGTTATTTACCAACACCGTTGATGGGATTTAGGCTTGTTGAGGATGCTTATATTGAAGTTTTCTCAAACGTTGATGGCGGATTACGTTCTGAAGTATTAAACCTGAATTTTCATTTATTAGATGATGGGCTTGGGGTTTACGAACCGGTTGCGGGGAAATGGCTGCAGACTCCTGCTGAGGCAGCGACAGTGCGTGCCGAACAAGCTGAAGTGCGTGCCGAACAAGCTGAAACACGTGTCCAACATGAAGCTGAGGCGCGACAGAAGGCGGAAGCAGAAGCTGCAAGACTCCGAGAGGAACTTGCCCGCTTAAAAACACAGTAAAGCGGTTATTCCTTTTAATATGGAACAACAATTAAAAAATGACTTACTTCTTCGCGCGGCAAAACGTGTGCCAGTGGAACGCGTGCCTGTATGGATGATGCGACAAGCAGGCAGATCAGACCCTCTGTATCGGCAAATTCGACAAGAACTTAACCTTCCTTTAGAACGCCTCTTCCGAACTTGTCCCACTCCGATATCGGACACCGATGTTGAGTGGGCAGCAAAAATTTCACTACTTCCCAAACGCATCGGTGTAGATGCCATAATTGTGTATAAAGATATTCTCACCCCGCTTGCGCCGATGGGTGCGCACTTCCGATTTTCCCCAGGTCCCGTTTTAAGCCAACCGATACGAACACAGTCACAAGTAGATGCACTGTGTCCGTTAGATGATCCATACGTACAATTAGAGTTTACTGGACAGGTTATTCGATTACTACGCGAAAAGTTGAATAGTGAATTGCCACTTATCGGTTTCGCTGGTGCCCCATTAACACTCGCTTTTTTTCTTATAGCAGGGGAAAGTCCAATAAAAAAAGGTGTTGGAATCTCAGAGAAAGCGAACCCTGTTTTTGAGATGATGGAAGATGCCACAGACCTTCTACACCTGCTGTTAGATAAATTGACTGAAATGACGATTAACTATCTGAATTACCAGATCAGTCAAGGTGCTCAGATTGTCCAACTATTTGAGTCAATCGCGGATGTGCTATCGCGGCAGATGTATATAGATTTCGCGCTTCCGTATCACCAACGGATTTTTGCTGAACTCAATGCAGAGACTCCTGCAATCTTGTTTGCAAAAGAGTGTCCTTACGTTAATTTAATGTACCAAAGCGGAGCAGATGTTTTAAGTATCGGAAAATGTGTTGACCTTGAAAAAGCCAAAACTGAAACTGATGGCTTAGTCGCATTTCAGGGAAATGTTGATAACGATATTCTTCGCGACGGAACTTTCTCTGACATAACAGAAGCAGTACGCATTTGTATAGAACAAGGTAGAAAAACTGGACACATTTTAAATCTTAGCCATGGACTTCATAGAGATACACCATTTGAAAACGTCAAACATTTCGTGAACATTGCAAAAACATATTAGGATAATTGATGCAAAACATTTCAGAAAACCCTTTTGCCCCACGTCAGTACGGAGAACTTGTTAAAGTAACAGACCGAGTGTATCTGTTTCGCAATATCGTTAACTCCTCTATTATAATAGGAGATAGCGGTGTTGCCGTAATTGATACACAGGTAAATCAGATGATGGGAAAAAGATTGCTGAAAGCGATTCGAACCATCACAGAAAAACCGATTCTATATGCAATTAATACGCACTACCACTGGGATCATACAAACGGGAACATAATTTTTCGCCAAGAAGGCGCTACTGTCGTTGCCCGGGAAATGACAAAAGACTTTATGGTGAACAGGGCACCACGGCAAGAGGACTTTCTCCGTTCCCGTGGTTTTACCCTTGGCGATCCGCCATTTCTACCACAAGAAACGTTCACACACGAAACCGAACTTGATTTAGGGAATCAATCTCTACACCTCATTCACTTAGGAAAAGCGGAAACAGATGACGCAACTGCCATCAGGATCCCAGCAGAAGGATGTATTGTTTCTGGTGATACAGTGATGACCGGCAGTTTTCCTATTTTTGGGCAACCCGTCATGAATGAAGGACTGATGGCAAACCACGATTGGATTAATACAATTAAAGAATTGCGCACATACACACCAGACCATGTGCTTCCCGGACACGGTCCTTTGGCACACGATGCTGAAATAGACTTGTTGCTCAAAATTGAGTCCTACTTCCTAACAGAAGTTCGAAAACGGGTTGAACAGGGTATGTCTTTAGCAGAATTGCTAACAGATATGGAAACCAACAGGCCGAACTGGATTCGCGACATTGCTGAAGTTTGGGGAACACCGCGTTATGCTATTCTGCGTGTGTATCGTGGATTGATTGATGACCCAGAACAGGGATGGCAACACTTCAAACCGTCTGCTATCCCAACGGCAGATGCCGAGACGCTTAACCAACAGACACAAGAATTGAAAGACTTTGAGGGATACCGCGAGACTGCAGAAGAAGTTGCAGAAGGAAACGACTTCGGATTAGCTATCGCTATTTTAAAAGCAGCAACTGAAAAATTTTCCAATCTACCAAACGCATGGACAGAATACGCAAATTTACTTGCACAAACCTCTCGTACTGTATCAAGTGTGCTTGAGAAGGGTGATTTTTTCTTCGAGGCAAAAAATGCGCTCAATACAGCACTTGAATTGGACCCTGATTATGCACCAGCACATCTTTTGCGTGGATCAAACTACATCCTCTCATCTTACCGAAATGGTGATGATCCTACACCGGGTATGGAATCCATCTATAAAGCATTAGTTAGCGGAATCGAAGGCACACAACTTGCACAAGCTTACTTTTCTATTGGGCTTGCACATCGTACAAATGGTGATGAAACACTTGCTCGTGAAGCATTTGAACAAGCGATTAATGTTGATCCAAGTTTTATGCCAGCACAATTTGCGAATATGGCATAGGAGGGAAAAATGAAATACGATAGCGTTTTACTTGTGGCATTTGGCGGTCCAACCCCCGGATGCTGTAAAAAATATGATACTAAAAACTGTCCTGGTGAGGCATACTGTTTTGTTGAAGGCATTGCCGGTGAAGCAGAATCTCAAAAAGAACGTGTCCAAGACATCTCATCCCACTACGTACAATTAGGTGGGTTTTCACCATTCAACGAATTGACTTTCAAACAAGCCAAAGCATTACAAAACGCATTGCAACAGCGCGACTTACCACTACCTGTTTATGCTGGATTTAGGCATTGGACACCGTACTTAAAGGATGTTATCGCTGAATTGGCACAAAAAGGACATCGTAAAATGCTCGGTATTATCATGGCACCCCATCGAGCCAAAGTCAGTTGGGAATGGTACCAACAAACCGTCAAGAAAGGTATTGAAGCAGCCGAAGGTGAAAAACCGACTATTGATTATCTCGATCAATGGTATACCGATAGCGGATATGTTGGGGCTATCGCTGAGATTATCAAAACAGCATGTGGTGACAAGTTAGACCGTGCTGAACTGGTTTTTACCGCTCATGCAATTCCGCAAGTCGCTGCGGATACCTCACCTTACTCACAACAGTTTGAAAAGACTGGAGAAGCTGTGGCGCGGGCGATTGAAAAAAAACGGTTTAGTTTCGCATATCAGAGCGAAGTCCAAAACAGTCCAATTCCGTGGACACAACCCGACATCAATGATTGGCTCAGAGCACAGAAAGAAGAAGGAGTTGATACTGTCGTTGCATCCCCTATCGGATTCCTCTGTGACCACGTTGAAGTCCTATATGACCTTGATATAGAAGCAAAGGAAACAGCGGAAGCGTGCGGAATTGATTTTATTCGGGCGGGAACTGTCGGAGACCATCCGGAATTTATTGGTATGTTAGCAGATTTTGTCTGTGAAAAGTCTGCAAAGTAGGATTAAGTTTTTAGTGCTAAGCTGTTGGCGTTGCTAAGGAATACTCTGATGGTGCAAGAACAGAAACGTGCAATCGTTATCGGCGGCGGAATTACAGGTTTAGCTGCTGCCTATCGCTTGAAGTGCGAAGCAGAAACAAGAGGTATTCCACTTGAAATCGATCTGCTTGAAGCGAGCAATAGGGTAGGCGGCGTTATTCAAACGGAACACCGAGACGGGTTCATCATTGAGCATGGTCCTGATGCCTTCATCTCAACGAAGCCATGGGCTAAAGCACTGTGTGAAGAACTCAATATAGCGGATAAATTGATAGGAACTAACCCGAAAGTAAGACGGAGTTTTGTAATCCGTAAAGGAGAACTACTAACGGTCCCCGAAGGTTTTTACATGATGGCACCGGGATCATTGCTGCCTTTTTTAAAAAGCCCTATCTTCAGTTGGCGAGGCAAATTCCGTATAGCCCTTGACCTTTTTATCTCCCGTCCCAGCAATATAGACGATGAATCGGTTGCCGATTTCGTTAGGCGGAGACTCGGAACCGAGGCGTTTGAGCGAATGGCACAACCGATGATAGGCGGCATCTACACTTCAGATGCAGAAAATTTAAGTCTCAAAGCGACGTTTCCAAGATTCTTGGAAATGGAGAGAGAACACGGTAGCATCATCAAGGCACTCTTGGCACAGAAACGGAAAGCTACGCAAACAAGCCGTGATACAAGCGGACCCCGTTATAGTCTGTTTTTATCTTTTATGGACGGGATGCAGACGTTAGTAGATACACTTGCAGAGAGTCTCTCAGGATGTATCCGTTTTTTATCCCGCGTGAACACTATTCAGCAAAAAGAGAGTGAAAAAGGGTGGCGTGTTTGCCTTGAAGATCGGAAAGTGTTAGAAACAGACTTGCTTTGTCTTGCACTCCCCGCACCGCAAACAAGCAAAATTCTGTCAGGAGTTTCACCGTCGCTTGCCGAAAAACTCTCTGCTATTCCTTATACATCATCTGCAACAGTTAATCTGGTGTTCCGTCGAGAGGATATTCTACACCCGCTCAACGGGATGGGATTTGTTGTTCCTGTTACAGAACAACTTAACCTCGTTGGTTGTTCGTTTAGTAGCGTTAAATTTGAAAATCGAGCCCCAGCGGATCATGTGCTCTTACGCGCATTTGTAGGAGGAAAGACCGTTGGAAGTGATACCAATCAAAATTTAACTCACAAAAATCTTGTCCTCCCTGCATTAAAAGACGTATCAAAATTACTTGATATCAAAAAGGAACCTGTTTTTTTTATTGTCAGTGAACATTCACAAGCGATGGCACAATATCTTGTCGGACACCAAAAACTTGTCACTGAGATTGAAAAGCTTGCAAAAGACTTGCCCGGTCTGGCATTAGCAGGCAATGCGTACCACGGCATTGGTATCCCAGATTGCGTACACAGCGGTGAGCAAGCAGCATTAACACTATTAAATGCGATATAGGTACAAAGATGCATTACTTTGTAATTCTTCGCCGATATATACCCAGTTTGTGTGTATGTCTATTAAGTCTTTGTATTTTTGCATTCCTGGAAAAATATGTTTCCGGTGCGGGAAGCGATGCGAATCAACATAAGAAGATGTATCAAGCGTTTAAGGTTGGCAAGTGTAAAAGTTGCCACCCGGCAATTTGGCGTGAGTGGGAAAATTCGATGCACGCACAAGCATGGACAGATGAAATATATCAGGAAGCTGCAAAACAGGTTTCTGACAGAAAAAAAAGTTGCGATCCGTGCCATGCACCTGAACCAATCCTTGTAACCGGCATTGGAAAAATGCCAAAATTGCGTAACGTCCAACATGACTCTGGCGTTTCATGTCTTGTCTGCCATCTTGATTCGGATGGTGCAATGCAAGGTCCGCCAGCAAGTGCAGAGACCAACTTTCATGCAAATGTAACCAACCCTATCTATAAGACACCAACAAAACTTTGTGCTACGTGTCATGGTCAACCGAATGTGCCTGAACACGATCAAGTGTCCAGTTTTCTTGAGAGCAGATTCGCATCTGAAAAAAAGAGTTGTGCTACATGCCACATGCCTGTTGTGAATCGGCTACAAAGCACGGCAAGTTACGAAGGTATAAAGGGGAGGAAACATACGTGGCAAGGCAGCCGCAGCGTCACTCAGCTTAAAAGTGCTGCAACATTTAAGATTGAACTTGCTAATAAGCAAGCGACTGTGATCCTTCAGAACAAGGCGGGACATCTTTTACCCGGTGGGACTTTGCGTATTATTGTTCTTAATGTAACACATCTTGCACCAGACGGAACACAGCGTGAGAAAAAACAGGTGCTAATTTCTGCGAAAGCGGAAAACCGTCTTAAACCTGACGAGAAGCGAAAGTTTGTTTTTAATGTTAACAGTGGCGACACACTCAAAACGCGTCTACAATACCAACTTACACCCAAAACACCTGAACCTGAATGGATACTTATGGCAGAAGTAAGTAAGACTGTACCATGAGATTTGAGAAAGCATCACTCGGATACTTTATAAACAGAGCGCTTACATGCAAGTTTAAAATAATTAGGTAATTCATTGATCTACTCGGTGCGGTTAGGAAACCGTACCTACCGTTTGGAATATGACAATCCCGTTAATTTGGTATTATATTGCCTGATAGCCGAAAGCCATACTATGTATTCAAACTTGGCAACGAATTGAACCCAAGTAACCGTTTTAATGTCGGCGTTGCGCGTTCAATGACTTCCTCTGACACAATTTTTAGATGGTCTTGTTGAGGCTTTAAAATAGAACGACAGAAAAAACCGAGCAACGCAACCCGTGGTTTATCACTTCTATTTTCTGAAGAACCGTGCCAAACTGCACCGTTGACAATTAGCACTGAACCGCGGGAACCACAGATTTGTTGTTCGTCTTCATATTCAACACCGGATTCAGGTAGCGCTTCAAGTCTTTGATGACTTCCCGGTACACAACTGGTCGCGCCGTTTTCAAGTGTAAAGTCGTCTAAAAACCAGACGCTATTTGCCACCATTGGAAAATTGGGACGCGGAACTGGGAGTCCGGATAACGGATAGTCAATATGGAGCCCCGCATCGGGCGCACCAGGATATAGAATATTTACCGTGAACGAGCTTAACGTGCAGTCAGCACCGAGGAGATACTCCATAGCGGCAAGCATCTTTGGCTGTTGGATAGCCTCCTCAAATATTTCGCCCTTGTCAATTAAATTCCAAACGCGTTGTGCAGTTCCGTTTTGCAAATAGATATGACCTTTACCTGCTTTTTGTTCTGCTGCGGCAAGTTCCAGCGCACGTTCTCGGAGATGGATTGTTTTAGCCGTGGAAATCAAGTCTTCCAACAGCAGAAAACCGCTTTGGTTGAGTTGAGATTTTCCAGAAATTGTTAACATCAATAGATTTCCTTCAACAATAATCTTTTTTATTGACAATTTATTTAATTTTTTGTATTATGTCAATTGGAATTTGAAATTTTGTCACAGTATGTCCAAAATTTCAGGTGAAAAATTGCTAATTTGATTTGACATATTTTTAAAATTATGGTATTATACTTAATACCGATTGCAATTTAATCGATGATAAACAAATAGGCGGGGAAATTTACCGAATTTCTAAACAAAACGCCGTGTGCCGATTAAATGCTTGCTTAATTATCGTCACTTTTGTTAAAATAACAGATGTCCTTATATTCATGGGCAAACTTTAAGTCAACTAAATATTATGTTACGTAATCGCTTGAATCTGTTATGTGAATTCCCATAGAGATTCCTGCTGGTCAAATACAGAACTTCGGTGCCCAATTTTTGCTTGCTTTTGACCTTCATTACGGATATACTGACCCTATCCAAAGGTGAGTTACGTATACGGAAAAAATTTTATGATACTTGGTAGTAGGATGTTAATTTGGATGGGCAAACACCTACCTCCGGTCGTTTTTGTTGTGTTTCCCGCTTGCCCATCTAAAACTTCAGTATTTAGTCTCGTTTTCGCGTAGACTTAACGAGGAGGAAGAGTTAATGAAAAAACGAACACTTGTTTGTTTTTTGATTTTTACATTGTGTATTTTTCACAGTTCAATTCCAGGCACTGTGTTCGGGCAAGACGCGGCACCAACTCCCGCAGAACTCGCCCAACAAGTGTTTGAGGAACACAATCAGGTACTGCGACGCGCAAATGTAAAGCAATACCTGCCAGAGATTTTTGAAGGTCTTAAAGGGGATTTACCACTTCCACTTTCATCTATCATCAATTTGGCAATCACTAGTTTAGAGAGTGATCCAACCGGAGCAAGCTTAAAGAGTCTTGCTGCTAATTTTGGAGTCACGTTAACAGATAATCAAATTGCCGTAATTGCCGATGCAGATGTTCAAAAAGTCCTTAAAGATGATACCACTGTGGCACTATTAAGTCTTACAGGTGATGACCTTACGGCAGGACTTGACGAGCTTTTGAGGTTGATTAATGCACCAGTTGAGCCACCGCCACCTAAACCAGTGGATCCAGCACCGCCAACGATATCTATTACAACCCCGAGCCCGACAACAGCGCAACGTGGTTCGTTTGATGTCGCTTTTACTACTGCAGATGTTAACGGGGACACGGTTACCGTGAAAAGTTCCATTTCTGTGGAACCTGCTGAGGTAGCAAGTTATTACACGAGTTCACTCACTGGCGGCCGTGTGCGGATTACGCAGACTGCTCCCACCACGGCAATGCCTACCATTCCTGGCGCAACTGTTACATTAACGTTGGTAGCCAACGACGGTACGGCAGATTCATCCCCCGCAACCTTTGCGCTTGAATTTGCTACAGTGGAGAAACCACCGGTCGAACCACCGCCAGTTGATCCGGTTCCACCACCAGTTGATCTCGTTGATTCAAACATAACTGGTAAATCGAAACTTGGTGGTCTCTCACTTAATAAGCTTATTGGAGACAATTTTGTCCAATTTCTAATTAAGAAAGCTTATCCAAATTTGTCTGATGAACAGGCAGACGCTTTTGTTGAACCCGCGGTTGATGCTGTCTTGGATTTAGTCCCAAAAGGGTTTCTCCCAAAAGAACTGATTGGAATATTAAAATCTTTAAAAAATAAAGAAGGTATTCCAATTTTTCATAAGGAGTCACCCCAGTTAGATCCAGAAAGTTTTGGAAATGCTATTACCCCCAGCCTGTCTGAAGTTATCTATCGGAACGTGCTTAACGTTACGAAGTATCTAAAAAGCGATAACCTTAACCTCTATGTCCGTGTTCCATCAGCACTTGAAGGTGGAAGCGTTACATTTAATCTCAATGGCCAGACAGTAAATGGTAAGCGGATTGAATTAGGTGAATTCCAAGCGGATACAATTCCTCATACCTTCCGTTTGGAGGAAACGCTTGCTGCAACTAACTTACCCGCATGGCCAGATTGGGATGAAAATGACCAATTGTTTGAAAGCGTTGTGCTTCGGTATTCTCAGGATGGATTAAGAGGTAATTATATTGAAGTAGATATGGACCCAGTGCTTGGTGAAAAAGGTTACGCTTGGGAAAGTACAATCGGCGTTATACCAAGAGGTAATGTCTTTTACTACTTTACAGTAACACTTGCTCAACCAGTGAAATTAGAGGTGTTTAATGGTACGGCACTTGCTCAAAAGCTTGCTTCAACTGACGGAACGTCTACTGAACCAGCTGTAAGGCAATACCCTGAGATTAAAACATGGTCAATGCCCGACCCACTCAATCTCCAATTTGCTGATCGTGGTATCTTTGATGCGCTGTTTACTGAAGATGTCGTAGAAGCACTTCAGGCAATAGTAGAACCCATTTTGGCTGGTCAACCCGTTCCCGGCAAACTAATCCGTCCACTACAAAATAGGTTGCTACGTAATGCCCAAAAATTAACAAGTGACTTTGAAAGCCACTTTGATCCGTTGTTAGCATCCGTTTTCACTATACCTAAAACTGTTGATAATCCATTAAAGTCAATTTGGATTCCAGATCATGCTGATCCTAATTACTCGATTCTTCAGTCGATCTCTGAAGGTCAAAACACATTAGTAGCTTCTGTACACAATGCTGATGGTGAAGCCGTAGATATGATTATGGCAGACTTCACTGCTGACGCTTCTGCACCAAAAGCAGACATTGTGTTCGGAGATGGCGTAGCAAACTTCGGAGATAACGTTACCGGTTATGAAAACGCAGCAGGTGCTTGGGTTGCCACTGCTCCTACCAGCGGTGCCCCCGCTTTAGCGAGCGTAACAAGTAAACCTGAAAACCCGGCTGACTTGGGAGTCGACTCAGGATATCTCCTTTACCAAATAATTCCTCTTGACGCAGATGGAAATCCGGAAGGCACTTGGTTGCCTTTAACAGTGAAGTCTACCATGTTAGCATCGGATCTCTGGAAACTGGTTCAAGAACAGTTGGCAACAAATCCCAATAAAGATGTTCAGGCGATCGCCAATTTGCCTTTAGTAGATGTATTATCTGGCTTAGCTGAAGATGATCCACTGATAGGCACTTACGCTGGTTTACTACGGGACTATGTAAATCCGTTCTTGAAACCTTTGGGAATCGGACTTATAGAAGCTAACAGTGAATTTTTGGTCAGGTTCATAGGGGCAGTCATTGATGACCTTAATTCGATACCGCTCACCTATGATCCAGCACGTCCTATGATAATGCCGATTCAAGGTGAAGGGATGGACCTCTTAGTCGGTGACTACGGTATTCGCGCAATGGGGATTGATCATCTCTTAAATGTTGGTGCTCATGTTCCGCCGACGCATCTTAGAATCGTTGCACCTGTATACGATAAAACAAGTGTTACCATGGCGAGTTTGGGTGACATCAACCATAATGGTAAAGATGACCCGTATGAAAGTGGCACTATCTATGCCAATGCCAGAGATGTAACACTAACTATCACGGTCAACGAACGCACAGTCCATCCTGGCACTATTATGGTTCAATATATGGCCGCGGATGGTAGCTGGAAGAATATTGGTGAACTTTCCTTAGCGGAAGCAACTGGCGCCGCTGGAGATACACTTACAATTGGTTGGAGTGCCCCTGATATGGAAGGCGATGCCGTAATGGTTCGTACTGTAACAACTAACGGTCTCCAACTCACAACTGAATCAGATCCGTTTTCTATCACGCTTGATCATGACGTTCACCCTGTTGATCCTAAGGTGTTGAACGTTGATGTAGCATCTATCACTGATAGGAATCCTGATAGCGGCGCACCGCAAGGCAATATCACGTTAACCGGATATGCTGCACGTCGGACAGTCCCAGCAACTATGTCCATTCGTGTTGATGTTAGTATGGACAGCGAAACGTGGACAGATGTTGGCACTGTTGAAGTAATGACTGGACCTGAACACGGTATGGATGGTGATAAGATCGCCGCTGAAATGTTTAAAGGTCAAACTTTAGCAGAAGTCCATAAAGACAATATGCTTCACGTTGATGAAACCAGCAGCTACATCCAATGGTCTCTTGACGTAGATACCGTTGCTTTAGGTTTGCCAGACAGCATCACTAAAGAGAATCTTGACGCTGCGCATGCTGGATCCAATAAGCAGGGAATGACGTATGTGGACCTGGATGGCAACCGCTATATGGTGCGCGCATACCCAGTTACCAGTGATGGTGACGATGCAGATGGAGTCGCTGAAGGTGACGCATATACCGAGAAATTCTCGTTAGACAACGTTGATGATGTTGGTCCGCTCGGTCCGACAAACATTGCTATCAACAGTATTGACGATGTAAATGCTGATGATCCTGTCTTTATGAAGAATGATGATGGAAGTTACACGGTTGGTGGTCTTGTTGATAGGTATGACGGCAAATCTCCTGTAGTTACCTTCACCATTACACCAACTGCTGATCCCAAAACATACGAATCAGTCAAATTGATGACAAGTCTTCCTGAAGGTGCTATTATCGGAGACATCACTCCAGCTGTTAATGCTGACGGTATGCCGATATTTACCGTAGCCATTGATGTTGGCACACTCATGGATAAGAATTACCTCCAGAAGCGGAGCGGAATCTACACAGACTACGATGTCTATACATTCACCGTTCACGCTCTGGCTTATGACGCGGACATGGAAGGGAATATGCAAAATATTCAAACCCATGATCGTGCCGAAAGTGGTGAAATAATTGACACTGTTGATAACAAAATCACAGTTAATGTTGAAAACAGTTACAGACCCGATCCGGGTGTGTTAGCTATCACCGTTGATAATTCAGATGGAATGACGAATCCTGATAGTGGTGCACCACAAGGTGGACTTACTATCGCGGCATACACGCACGGTCTCACATCACCGCCAACAGAGGCTGTTCGATTTGAGGTCATGCATCCTGATCCTGAAGATCCTAACAAGGAGGTTTGGATCTTGGTTGGCACAGCAGATGCTCCTGATGCCCCCGCAGATGCGGATCTGGCAGGAGTGGTAACTGATGTTGTTAATGTAACAGATATTAGCACAGTATCAGGGAAGCAATCAGAAGTAGCAATACCAACATTGAAATGGTCCATTCCAGTGGACACCATTAAACTGGGATTGGAAGATACCATCAATGCAGGTGACCCTGCTGAACGCGATGCTTCGTTGGATGAAAACCAGTATAAAGTGCGAGCGATTGCACTTACACCTAAAGCCCTAAGCATGGATAGTCCAGAATATCCGCAAAGGGATGGTGTGGAAGCATCTTTCTCATTAGACAATGTTGATGATGTTCCGCCGCTCGGTCCGACGAACATTACTGATATTGCTGATGTCGCAGGATCAACCGCGAACGAGGATGGCAGCTACACTGTCAGTCTAATCGTTGATGATCCAGCTTTGTCAACAGATGTTATGTTTACCATTGCACCTAATCCTGAAGTGGCGCATACTTATGTCGGTGGAAAGACCATTCTGGTCCAGACTGCCCCTGACGGAACAATGACTAAAACCGATGGTGATCTTGAATCTGGGATGGCAACGGTTGATGTCAATGACCTTCCAAATGGAGATTATACGTATCATGCACTTATTGTTGATGCTTTCGGCAATGTGCAGGATGATGGTAATTCTCCACCAATCACCGTGCATGTCCGTAACTTCCGATTAAGTGACATAACCAACCGAATGGTTACCGCAGTTGATGGTGAATCGCCAGACAGACTCCCACTCCAGGAAACTGAAGGAGAACTACCAGGCAGGTTCCCACTTAAAGAATCAATCGCTGTGAGTTTCAATGTTAATGACACTTCATACTTAGAAAAGGACGACCTTACCGGTGTCCTCGTTGATGGACATGCAGTTACATCTGAGCCAGATGGTGAAGGAAATGCTTTCTCACTGATGGCAAGCGGTCTTTCAGCGTTAGCAGATGGATGGTATACGCCGTACGGACAGGTAACTAAACGCAACGGTTCGGTAACCTTCCCGTTAGCAACGATTCTCTTAGACAACACCGGTCCAATGATTACCATTATAACACCGACGGTAGGAGCTACAGTCAATGACTTACCAACGCTCAAAGCTGATTACGGTGATGGTGATCTGGGTAGTGGTGTAAGTGATGGTAGCGGTGTAAGTGCTGCAGATACTGCAATGGTAAGTTTAGCACGTCTCCGTCCGGAAGTTGAACAGGGCTTTGCTGCTATTGATGTTGATAAGAGTTTGGTTGAGCAGAATTTAGCCTCTGTTGTCTATACTGGCACTGACAAACTCGCTGGTGGTGCATATCAGTTCACGGTCTCTGTTGAAGATATGCTCGGAAACAGTGAACCTGTTTCAGTAATATTTGCCGTTGAAGGTGAAGATCCGATTGTTGTTATTACCGCACCTGCTGCTGGGCAAACTTTTGACCACAGTCCTGCAGAAATCACTGGTTTCTTTACTGGTGGTGGTGAGGTTAGCATTTCGAAGTTCACCGTTAACGATGCAGATATGACTGCAGAAGTAATGGACAACAACTTCAGTTATATGCCCGCTGAGGCATTAGGTGATGGCGACTACACGGTTGCTGTTGAAGTTACGGATGGCAGCGGTTTAACTGCTCAAACAGCCTTAACCTTTACAGTAGAATTACCGGTTCCGACAGCATCTATAGATACACCAACTGCTGGTCAAGTCTATGACCATGGTATGCCGATTATCACCGGTGAATTTTCTGGTGCTGATCCGATAGAAGTTTCACTTTCTATTGATGGTGAAGCAGTGACTGCAAATGTAAGTGGCAACACATTCACTTACACGCCAGCAGAAGCACTGAGTGATGACGAACACATGGTCGCTGTTGAAGTCACAGATGCCAACGGCAGAATGGCACAAGCATCTACTATGTTCACCGTGAATATACCGGGACCGACAGTAGCGATTAATTCACCTGCTCCGGGTCAAATGTATGACCACGGTAAACCGTCTATTACGGGTGAACTCTCAGGTGTAGATCCTGTAATGTTGACCTTGACAATTGACGGTGAAGCTGTTGAAGCAGTGGTAAGCGACGGAGAATTTTCTTACACACCTGCTGACTTGTTAGTTGATGGTGAATATACGGTCGTTGCTCAAGTCACTGATGCGAATGGCAAATCTGCGGATGCAACTGCTATCTTTACGGTAAGGTTGCCAGTTCCGACAGTCGCAATCCATTCACCCGCTGCTGGGCAGATGTATGACCACAGTAAACCGTCTATTACAGGTGAATTCTCAGGTCTTGATCCTGTAGAGTTAACTCTCACCATTAACGGTGAAGCTGCCGAAGCAGTGGTAAGTGACGGAGAATTTACGTATACACCTGCTGAGGCATTAGGTGACGGAGAATACACGGTTGTTGCTGGTGTTTCTGACGCAAACGGCAAATCTGCAGACGCAACGGTTGTCTTCTCAGTAAGATTGCCTGTTCCGACAGTCACTATTGTAACACCTGCTGCAGGACAGTCCTATGACCACGGTATGCCGGTTATCACCGGTAATTTCTCTGGTGCTGATCCTGTGGGGGTTAAACTCTCCATTGATGGCGAAGCCGTTGAGGCAGATGTGAACGATAACAACGAATTCACTTATACACCAGCAGATGCGCTGAGTGATGGTGAACACATGGTTGCTGTTGAAGTCACAGACGCAAATGGTAGAACCGCCCAGACATCTACTGCTTTCATGGTAGATATACCGGGACCAACAGTAGCGATTAATTCGCCTGCTGCGGGTCAAATGTATGACCATGATATGCCAGTTGTCAGAGGTGAGTTCTCAGGTGTCGGCGATGTTACAGTAGCACTTACTGTAAATGGTAAAGAAGCCGAGGCAAAAGTAGAGGGTAACGGTTTCACTTATACACCAGCAGAGGGTTTAGGTGAAGGTGAACATACAGTTACTGTTGAAATTACAGATGCAAATGGCAAAATGGCGCAAGCAACTGCAATTTTCACAGTGGAATTCCCTATGGCTTCAGTTATGCTTCTTTCACCTGCTGCGGGTCACACCTATAACCATGGCAAACCCACTATCACTGGTGAATTCACTGGTGTCGGTGATGTTGCGGTAAAACTTACCGTTGACGGTAAAGATGCTGAGGCAAAGGTAGAAGGTAATCAATTCAGTCATACACTTGCAAATGCGCTCGGTCATGGCGAACACACGGTTGCTGTTGAGGTAACGGATGCGAATGGCGAAACTGCACAAACATCCGCTGTCTTCACAGTTGATATACCGGGTCCGACAGTAGTAATTCTTTCACCTGCTGCGGGTCACACCTATGAACATGGTGAACCGGTTATCAGAGCAGAATTTTCTGGAATGACAGATGTCAACGTAACCACATTCACTATTAACGGTGAAGATGTTGAGTTAGGTGAAGATGCGGTAGAAGATAATCTACTTACCTATACACCTGCTGAGGCATTAGGTGATGGTGAACACACGGTTGTCGTTGAAGTCACAGATGCGAACAAGAAATCTGCAAGGGCAAGCGTTGTCTTCTCGGTAGCAATACCAGTCGATACTACGGCACCTATCATTTCAGAAGTGTCTCCATCCGGCTTGGTTACGCTCAATAAGCAGGCTACTCTGGACGAAAACTTTGCGATAACCATTGCCGCTGTCATCACTGAAGCGGAATCCGCTATATCCAGTGTACAGTACATTATTGATGGTCAACTACCGGCTAATTCCTATCCTGTTGAAAGAGCTGGAGAAAAGTTTGAAATTACAGAAAGCTTTACACCAGGAACACATAGTATCAAACTAATGGTAACCAGTGAAGGTGGAACCCGAGAGTTTAGTTGGCGATTCACGCTGGAGGTTGATAAATCTGCACCGGTAATCTCCTCAATCACTCCTACTGGCACTATTCATGCGGGACTCCCGGTTGTTTCGGTGAGTGCTACTGACGATTCGGGTGTAGAAGAAATGACGATCGTCGTAATGGATAGTAATGGCAAAGAAGTGAAAGGGGATACCAATGATGACGATGAGGATAGAACCAATGCAGGTATTACCCGCTTAGACTTCCGTCCTGAAGCGCCTCTCTCTGAAGGCACTTACACGATTGAAGTTCGTGCGACTGACGCATACGGTAATTCCTCTACGGGTAGCAGTATATTCACAGTCGATTTCGACACTGCTGTGCCAATCATTACAGCGTCTTCACCCCAGGATGGTGCACGTCTGATGTATAAGCACGATGAACAGGCAAGACCCACCATTTCAATCACATTTGCGGATGCTGAAACTGGTGTAAATGTCGATTCCATTAAGCTTGTTATAGAAGCGCCGAAATGGGGCGGAGGAACCTTGGTGACTCCGATTAACCTTACAGATAAGCAGAAGTCAGCTACACAGGTTATTTATAAACCTGCGGCTCCTGTCTTTACGGATCGACTCGCTCCCGGTGAACATGTGGTTAAACTGGAGGTATCCGACAACGCGCATAAACAGGGCAATGTCTCTGAAAAAAGCGACGGTGCTCGCGAAGCGAACACAGCTGTATATCAGTTCAGTTTCTTTGTTGAGTATACGGATGCGCCTATATTGATGAAACCGTTTAACTTCCCCAATCCGTTCAAAGATAACACACGGATTTCGTTTGGACTTAACAGGATGTCAACGGTAAGCATCGTCATATATGACGCTACGTTCCGACCAGTTCGAGTCCTGCGGGATAACGTTGTTATGAATGCTGGAGATTATACCGGCAATAACGGAATCGGTTGGGATGGAAAAACCAGCGGTGGCGAAGACTTAGCTCGCGGCATCTATTTCTGCGTAATTGAAGTAACAGATGGTTTCGAGCCGGAATCCGCCATTCTTAAGCTCGCTCTGACGCGCTAAGTAAAAGATAGTCCGTAAATCGGAAATTGGGTATTGTTCCCAATTTCCGATAATACGGATACGAAGGAGGACATAAATGTCTATCACAAAGCAAAGATTGCTATGCGGTGTAATACCCGTTTTACTTCTTATCCTTGCTGTGTCGCCTGTCTGTTATGCTGAGGGTGAAGTTAACGCTATGCCCCATCTACGCCTTGGTGCAGGTGCCCGCTCGATCGGCTTAGGCGGTGCTTACACAGCAATTGCAGAAGATGCCACAGCCACTGTCTGGAATCCAGCAGGTCTCGGCTCAGCGGCGGATCTAAGCCTCAATTTTTCTACACAGAGATTGTCACTTGATAGAACCCATAATTTTATCGCTATAACAAAAATGCTCGGTACTTACGGGGCAATTGGTTTAGCTGCTACAAATTTTGGTGTGTCTGATTACAATTTATATGATTCAAAAGGTGAGTACGGAGGCAAAGCTGATTATAGTTCGAATGCCTACTCCCTCTCTTACGGTATTGCTGTCGGACACTTCAATCTCGGCCTAACAGGTCGAATGTTAGCAGATAACTTCGGCGTAGATAGCGTTGAAAACCAGAGTGGTTTCGGCGGCGTAGATATCGGATTAATGGGACATGCTCTACACATAGATGCAAACGAGGAACAAGTACCAACTTTCCACTACGGTATTGTTGCAAAATACCTTGGAGCATCTCTTGGTGAAGCAGGGACTGTACCAATGGTTGTTGATGTAGGTGTAGCTTACGATCTCTATATGGGTAACGTTGTTACATTCTCAGCAGACATTGAACAAGAATTCGTCAATCTTGAAGAAAGTGCGTTTAGCATGCGTGGCGGTGTTGAATACACAATTGTCACAAACAAATCAACTGAATTTGCGATACGCGCTGGTGTGAGAGCATCGCGTGATGTCCAGAACTTGTTCGGTGGACTTGGTGTCAACATTGCTGGACTGCAGCTTGACTACGCCATCCAAGATGGTATGGCAAGTGAAATTAATGGGGTCGGCAGCACTCACTATGTTTCCGTATCCTATGAATTTTAGCATCTAAGAGGAGAATACTGATGAAGATGATGAAATCCACGCTAAAATTAACCCTGATTCTCTATATCTGCGTAGCACTCAGTGGTATATATGCTTTATCCGCCTCAGCAAGAATCACACCGCACGAAGGCGATGAGGATACCGTGCTGATTACCATTGAAAAAGGAGACACCCTTTGGGATCTCTGCCAGGAGCATTTGAAAGACCCTCTCCGATGGAGAGAACTTAGTAAATATAACGATTTTACTAACCCTCACTTGATCTATCCTGGCGAAAAATTACGTATTCCTTTAGCTATGGCTAAGGTCGTTGCTGAAATAGCTGAGGGAGATCTTGCTAAACAACAGGAAGAGTTAGAGAAATTACGTGCTGAACTCGCTGAATCTGAAGCAACTCGGGAAAAATTAATGGCTGAGATTAAGAGTTTAAATGAGAGCATGGCGAAGCTCCAAAAACAAATTAAAGCACTTGAAAGCAGCCAAAAATCCCAAGAAAAAGTAATTGACGCAGTCAAGAAAGCTAATAAAGATGCAGCTGCCGATGTTACTAAAGTCGTCAGAAATAGCAGAAATGCTATTCAAAAGCAATTAGAAGATTTACATGGTCACCTTGACTCGTCAAATGAGATGCTTACTGCTCTCCAGAAGGAGTTGAAAGGAACGCAAGAGCATCACAAAGGCATTCAAGCGGACGTGAAAACCGCATTGGCACAGATTGAAAAAAATCAGAAGGGTATCAGTGAGCTAAAAATGATGATAGAGGATGCAAAAGGCGTGCATGAAGAAGTTTCTTCAACGAAACGCGCCCTCGTCTTTATCACAACTGCTGCAGCTGGTATCGGATGGTTTGTTCTTAGCACAATCGGTGGTCGTAGCGGCGAATAAGTAATTTCAGTTATTCATTAGGCAGGGAAGATGCATATCAGCTCTTCCCTGCTTTTTTTATAGTAAAAAGGCAATGTCATCACTTAATTTTGATTTGGAACTTCCTCCGTTTGAAAAAACAATACAACTCTACGGTGACAGAGCAGGTGGACAAGGCAACTTTGAATTTGCCGGTTTCGCTGACCTCAAAGAATCTAAAGTTATTTTGTTGAAAGGAAATGCCAAAAGTCTTGAGCAACCTGCCGACTGGAGGCGTTTTCTTCGGTTAACTAATCTTGCACAACGCCTCAATAAACCTTTAGTATTGTGGAACCTGCCCCTAATACATATTGCTACAACACAGCACCCTATTTCTTTAGCTTTAGGCACTGCGATTCAGAACACTAAATTGCAATTACTAAAATTACCGCAACCAATCATAACGGTCTTTGATGGTAATTACAATTGGAGCAATATTATAATAAAGGAACTTGGGTGGGCAGATGGGTGCGTTATAGTTAAACCCGAAAAGGAAGAACTTCCTGTCTTTCCAAATTTGAAAAGAGAGAACCTAAAAATTACTTGTGAAAAATCAGATATCTCAAAGCAAATTTTGAAACTATTACAAGAGGTATCACAGATTAACAGCGAAGAATTAATCGCTAATCGTTTAGATTTTTTTTCTCTTTCCATTGAGAATCAGTGATTAAATAAAGCCCAGGTCCCGCAAGGTATCCCATAAGAGTTTTATTACATAGGCAATCACTGTAATGACCAACACCACTTTAATCCATTTGTCGCCCATCTTTACTGCTAAATGGCTGCCAATCCACGCGCCAGTAGCATTTCCAGCTGCAAGTGTAAAGCCTAATATCCAATTGACATGTCCCTTAATGACAAAAATACCTAATGCGATAATCGTATAGAAGAAGATTATAAACACTTTAAGCGCGTTAGTAATGACCAAATCACCACCGTCAATGATCCGTAAAGTAGCTATAACCAATAAACCTACACCAGCCTGAATAAAACCGCCGTAAATCCCAACAAAAAATAGAGCTATACTCGCTACTATTTTATGCTGTGTACCACTCGGATTAAATTTACCTTGTAGCCACTCAGTTGGATTAAACAAGGTTAAAAATAGCATTGAAACCATCACAACAGCAAGAACCGGTTTAAATACCTTATATGACGTTAAGGTGGCAACGTAAGCCCCTATGCTGGCTCCTACTACTGCTGGGATTGCAAGCGCAATAGCGTGCCGAAAATTTGAAACACCTTTACGTCGAAACCCAAGAATTGCGCTAAAGTTTTGAAAGATAATCGCTACTCTATTTGTTCCGTTGGCAATGTTTGTCTCATCAGTACCTGCAGGTAGCGATGGGACATCAATAGCAAAAGGGACTAAGTAAACGAGGGTGGGTAATGTCAAAAGTGAACCGCCGAAAGCAACGGTGTTAAGAAAACCTGCAAACATTCCTACGCCCATGAGCAAAATAATATACAAAATGTCAAGACCTAAAAATTCAATTCCCATCCGAATCTCCTTCTCTGCGAGATGATTTACGTAAACCATACTGATATTTGGCTATACCAATTAATAAAAAGGCAACGAGGTTACCCAAGATAATTGCACTGCCAAATCCCGTGATTACCAAAAATCCTACAATCTGAAGAATACCGTCTCCAAATGGACTGCGCCAATTATCCGTAAGTATCCCTATGCCTGGAATAACCGTCCCGAGTATAAATCCTATGCCGCCTGCAATACCCGCGATATTTTGATACTTTTTTAATCCTGATGAATGAAATTCAAACATATACTTCTTCTACTTTCTGCTAAAAAATAAAGTGGTGCGTGTCTATAGCACACACCACTTATCACGAAATTAGAAAATACTGCTAATTATGGGGGATTCCGTATGTCTACTCTGGAAGTCCTCTTTGATAAAATTCAGGGAAATCATGTTCTCGTATTTCTATCTTTTCACTATTCGATTCCGAGGTATTTGTCTCTACCTTTAACAAGCGCTTCAATTTTTCGGTCAACTACAGAACGTTGCAGCATCCACAATCCACAGTCTGGGTGCACCCAACCAACGCGTCCGGAACCCAACACCTTCTCAGCTTTTTCTATACTTGATGCAACATCGTCAGGTGTCTCAACCGGATTCACTTTCACATCAATCACTCCGATACCGAGACGGATGTTTGGCGAGACATGCTTGAGAGCCTCAAGATCGGCATCAGGACGATGTGCCAACTCTAATACAAGATGATCACATCTGAGCGTGCTTAAAAAGTCAATTAAGGCACTCCAGTTACCTTTCTGGATTATCTGTCCCCCATAGTTGCCAAAGCAGAAGTGAACCGCCTTTTCTCCGTCAAACGCATCAAGCACAATATTTATCGCTTCGGCAGCGCGGGGTCCGTCTTCAGGATTTCCCGGTATATTTGCCTCATCAATTTGAAGGCATGTACAATCCAATTCTCGTACCTGTGCAGCTAACACTTCTGCCAAAGCAGTGAGTAATACGTCAAAGTTGTCGTAGTGTTTATCTAATAATGTTCGGGCAAGCATATATGGACTTGTTACCGTAAACTTTATATTTTTACCAGCAACACCCACAGCGCGCTCACAATCAGAAACAAGGTTTAACGTGCCTTCACCTAATTCACTCTCAACAACTCCAGCAGGTTTCGCCCGAAATGACATTGTCTGCATTTCTCTGAACTCGGACCATTCCAGTCGTCCTACCTCTGCTCTCACACCTGAAAGTGGTCGAATAAAATAGTCAATCATCCCATTCGTGTCAGGATGGTTTACATCAAAACGATATAGTTCACCGTCAGTAGGTAGATCAATACCGCGTTGACGCTGAATATCTACTACGACGCGTGTTGCATCAATAAGCGCTTGTTCTGTCGGTGTAGATTGAAGCCACGCTGGGACAGGGTATGAGCCCACTGTTGTCGTTAAAATATCCAATTTTTTCGTAGATTCTTTCACTTCAGAGGGTCCTTTCCTGTGTCTAATTTTTCACGAGTTCGTAGGATTCAAGTTCAAATTCCGATTCGACTGTTTTATCACCACGAGTTTGCGATTGCGTAAATTTTATAATGCCGACATTTGGTGCCACCCATTTTTGAGTAATAGTAGTATCAAGCGAAAAATTCAGAACGTCAGGATCATATACCCAGTGAAACGATTCTTGAACCTGAAACACGTTCTTGAAAGTCCCAGCAGGTACAGTGACGGTTTCCTCAGAAAGCACCTCAAATTCATCAATACCTCTATCTAATGGAAAAAGTTCCGGCGCCAATTTTACCTCAAAACTGACCTGCCATTTCCGACCTGTAATGAGTGGGAATTTGTACAAAGGTAAAAATGGGAAAAACATAATTGTGTCCTCTGAGCCGGGAGTAATATTTGTTGCATGCTGAACAACAGCTGAAATCTTACCCTCTTCGTCAATAGTTTTTCCCAGATAAGAAAAACTAACAACGTTCTCCAAACCTTCCGCTGTGCTGGTTTTTTGAAGGACAAAACTCTCAATAGTTTCTCCACCTTTCAGTTGAATCTGTATAGTATCTATGATTTCAAAGGTAATTTGGGTGTCTTCTGCATCACGGTATCGCCAGATATTTCCTACCGCTAAAGGATAATAGTTACCTGGTCTAATTCGCCACACCTGAATATCAAGTGTACTTGTTGTAGACTTTTCACCATCGCTCACTGTAACTTGAATTTGGTATTTGCGCTCAGTTTCAGGTGCGTTCCAGATTGCGCCAGAGGCATCTCCCTTTATTTCGCCTTCGCTTGCCGACCATGCGTAAGTCAAAATATCATGTTCAAGGTCAATTGCTTGTAATTGAATGGAAACTTGCTCCCCTGGCGGAACTATTTCTGATTCTGCTTCAAACACCAAAATCACGGGCGCAAGATTCTTAGGTCCCGATTCATCAGTGCCGCAACCGATCACCACGGTGATAAAAAAGAAACAGAGAAAAATCCAAACGCAATCTACTCTCTTCATGAATTAAATTCCTTACCACGTAACACTTCTCGAGATTGTGATGTGCCATTTCCAGTAACATTGTAAGCAAATGTGTTCATCAATCTGTCATTTTTCGACTCGTTAGGTGCTGAACCATGAATGATAAGTGCGTTAAAAAATACACCATCTCCCGCTTCCATTTCCACTGCAACAGCATCCTCGCGTTCTTGATAATGTCCAGGTAAAAACACACCAAACGTCTGTTGTTTACGTTCATGTTCTTGCAAACCCCAATTATGGCTTCCGGGCACAAACTGAATGCATCCATTTTCAAGGTTTGCTTTGCTGATAGCCAATTGACAATTTATCATCACAGGCTTGTTATTATCATTTTTCCAATAAGCGTAATCTTGGTGCCATGGGATAGCCGTGCCATCACCGCCAGCCTTCGGGAGCAGTTTGCTGTGATATAGTGAAATATCAGGTCCCATCATCGCTTCCAGCACATCAAGAACCGTATCGGAACGGAGGAGTTTATTAAGCGTAGGACTTACCAGTTCACTATGCATTAACTGCTTTATAAGCGGTGGATGATCGGGATCATCATATACTTCCCACGAAATACCTATACCATCAGTCGGTTTTTCAGCCATACGGTTGTGAATATCGTTAATCTCTACCATGATCCGCGAGATGTCTTCTGCGGAAACGAGTCCTTTTTTTAAAAGATAACCGTTGTTTTCATAAAATTGTTTCTCTTTATCTGTAATTCCCATGTGAAGTTCCTTAATTCAATTAAGATTTGTAGTGAATTATAAACCAAATTTTCAAAAAAATCAAGATATTCCTCAAGCAACTCTTAAGGCAAGGTTTGGTAAACTGGTTTATTTATAGTAGAGTATAGAAATAATTCTACATTTCCTCTGTAGGAGCGATCTCCGAATCGCGACAGAACGGATTGATAGTCGAGAATCGGAGTTCCCTCCCGACAAATGCCATACGGGAATGCCTAAAGAAGCATGCGCCTGTGGCATGCTCCATGATTCATACCCGGGGAACGCCTTAATGGCGTTCATACCGTTGATTTCTTGATTTGGTGCATTTGACGTTGATTCACAGTTCAGGAATGTAGCGTAAATTGTAATCTTTACCATAATATCTGTATTCAAACACTATTATCCATCTCATAAATTATATGTAAGGCGAGATCCCTGTGCTTCGTCATGTCTCATGTGTGGAATATAGCGGGCGGGCAGGCACAGAGACACGCCCCTACAATATGAGTGGACATTGGAGAAAATAGAGAGCGAGATCTATCAAATCAGATTTATGAGATACACTCTAAAAACTTAATACTAAACACCTATTCTGCTTTATGTCACTAAACGGATTGCAACGGAAATTAGTTTACTTCTGTTGCAAACGCTGCTACAATACCAGAAAATGTTATGAATGAGATAGACAACTTAATGGACTACACACTCGAAAATTGCCAAAAAATCGTAGACGACTGGGTTAACACCTTTGGTGTGCGTTATTTTTCTGAACTAACAAATACTGCTATACTCATGGAAGAAGTTGGTGAGTTAGCAAGGATAATGGCACGTCAATACGGGGACCAGAGCTTTAAAGAAAATGAAAAAGATTTAGACATGGCTGAAGAAATGGCAGATATTCTATTTGTTCTCTTATGTTTAGCAAATCAAACAGGAATTCAACTTGAAGAAGCATTTAAAAAATCAATGCTAAAAAAAACAACCCGCGATAAGGAACGACACATCAAAAATCCGAAACTTCAAGAAAACAGTGGGAATGAAGATAATGTTTCGTAGATGTTTTCAGTATTTAGTGTTTAGCCTCTTTTTTGTGCTTTGTGGCTGTGCAATTTTTCCAAAAACCCAATCCAACTCACCTGGGATTGTGGATCCACTGATTGAACAGAATCGGCAATGGCGCGAACACACTGAAACAGGTAATGCCGCACTACAACAAGGTCATCTACGAGATGCACTTGACGCCTATCAAGCCGCTGTAAAAATCCGTCCGAATTCAAACGAAATACAATATAAAATAGCCGAGATTTACTTTCAACTTGAGGAGTACGAAAACGCGCGGGACTCATTTATAACTTTCCTTGCATTAAAACCAAATCACATTACAGCACTTAACTACGTCGGATACATCTTTGAAAAGCTGAGTAAGTATGAAAACGCAGCGCAATACTATGAGCGAGTCCTTAGCATTTCAAGAGATAATCTTTATGCGCTAAATCACCTCGGTTTAGCCTATAAACAGTTAAACCGCCTTGATGAAGCCGAAGCACTACTCCGAAAGGCATTGGCACTTGATCCAAACTGTGATAGTTCTGATTGCGAAAATTTACATAATTACTTAGGTTTAATCTATCTGGAGCGAGGAGAAGTCGGTGAGGCTATCGCTGAATTCCGAGAATCAATTCGATTGTTTCCAAACGATATCTGGGCACGGCAACAACTTGCTTCACTCTACGAGGACCACCAGCGTTATTTTGAAGCACAACTGCAATACCAGCAACTCCTGCAAGTTGACCCTGACAATCTACTTGCTGTTACAAGGTTGCAGGCAATTGCACAGTTGACTCCTACACCAATTCAAGTTGCAACAGTTCCTCCTGTTCCAATCCTTAATCCTGATGTCTCCCAAATCATTGCCAATGCGCCTACCTCAAGCGATTACCCTGATGCTGACGTTATTATTTTATTCAACCACTTCAGCCATGATGTCTTACCGACTGGACAGTCGCGCTATACTACTCATCAAGTTGTTAAAATATTAACCGAAAGAGGAATACAAAAATATGGTGACATTGCTATCCCATACCAACCGAACTCGCAAAATATTGGAGTCAACATTGCGCGAACGATTGCACCTGATGGCACGGTGCTTACACCACCCGATGAAGCGTTCAATGACGTAACCCCACCTGGCCTATTATCTTACAATCTTTACTCTGATATGATGTGGCGAGTAATTTCTATGGTTGGACTTTCGCCTGGGGTCTGCATTGAATATCAGGTAACACTTGAAGACAAGTTAGAAAAAGTAGCAGGCAGTGAAACTTGGGTTACAGGTGGATATAACTTCCAATCCTCAGAGGCAACACTTGAAACGACTTACGCGCTTAGGCTACCACAAGATCAACACCTTAAGTGGAAAACCGAAAATTTTGAAATTATACCAAAAATCTCGAACGAGGAAAATGGAATCGTTCTATATATTTGGCGGCACGGCGAGATGCCTGCGCTGAAGTTAGAAGATGGCATGCCTCACATCAACGACATCGCACCGCGGTTAAGTTATTCCTCAATTGCGTCTTGGGATGATGTGTACAAGTGGTATAAAGACCTCGCAAAGGAACGATATGCACCTGATGAACACATACAAGAAACTGTAAAAAAACTCACAAGAAATCTAACGACTGACGAGGCAATGATTCAAGCGGTATATTATTTTGTCGCAAAACGTATCCGTTACGTTGGTATTGAACTTGGTCAAAGTGCATATCAACCTTCTCCTGCCGTTGAAGTGCTACAGAAACATTATGGTGATTGTAAGGATAAAACGACGCTGCTCATCTCAATGCTTGACCTTGTGGGTATAAAAGCCTATCCTGTTATGATTAGCACATCACCATATCAGCGGATTGATACTACTTTACCATCTTTAAGTCAGTTTAACCACATGATTGTCGCTATCCCCAAGGGCAAAGAAACCTATTTTTGGTTGGATCCGACCTCAAGCACTTGTAATTATGGCGATTTGCCGCACAGTGACCAAGGACGCACAGGATTGCTTATAGGTGATACGCAAGGCACCTTTGTTGATATACCTATTTATCCCGCAGAGTCTAACAAACTCGCGTCAACAACAGAATTGTGGTTAAATAGAAAAGGTGACGCACATGGAGAAATCCGCATTCACATGACCGGACAATACACTATTGACGCACGTTGGACATATCAGCAGATTCCTCCTACTGAATGGAAAGATACGATAGCGGCTGAATTGAGCCAACAATTTCCTAACATTCAGGTAGACTCTGTCGTGATTTCTGAATTAAACAATCTTGACACACCTCTCGAAATGGCAATCAAGTTCCATGTAAAAAATTACGCTATACATTTAAATAAACAAATGCTTCTGCCGCTGCCAATTGATGAATTTACCGATTATGCTGAAATTGTTGCTGCAGCGGAACGGACTTATCCGCTCAACCTAAGCTACCCCACGAAACTTGAAAAAATAATTCAGATTCACCTCCCAGATGAATGGAGTGCTGTGCTGCCGTCTGATTTTGAACGGACTACAAGTTTTGCAGCAATGGAGAGACAATATAGTCAACAGGAAAACTCAGTTACTTACCGTTTGATATTTACATTAAAACAACGGACAATTCCTGCAGAGGCTTACGCAGAAGCAAAGCAATTATTTAGCCGACTTGCCAGTGAAGATAGTAGTCGCTTACTACTAAATACAAGAAACAGTAATACTGCCTCTTCAAGATTACACTAAATTCCTGATGAATGGAGTACATATTCTTGCATAGACAGATTTGATTTTACCTTACCTTATATCATTTCTATATGATGATATTGCATTGTTTCGTAGGTCGGGTAGAAGCGATAGCGAAACCCAACTTTTTATAGTATCATGTCGGGTTTCGCAAGCTCTACCCGACCTACAATATGTTATGATAATTTGTCAATTAGAAATGGTATTACTTTAAAAAGAGGTGTCTATTTTATGAGTGAAAATAAAAAACCGAATATTGTTCTAATTCTAAACGATGATATGGGCTTTTCAGACTTAGGTTGCTATGGTGGAGAAGTTCATACGCCAAATTTAGACCGTCTCGCAACAGGCGGACTTCGGTTCACACAGTTTTACAATACCGCACGGTGTTGTCCTTCACGTGCCTCAATGCTTACGGGTCTTCACCCACACCAAACAGGTGTTGGACACATGATGGGGAACGATGGGTTGGAAGGCTATCGTGGTGACCTCAACGACCGTTGTATCACAATTGCAGATGCTGTCCGTTCAGAAGGCTACGGCACTTATATGAGCGGTAAATGGCATATCTCTCGACATACTGGTCCTGACGGTCCCAAACATAGTTGGCCGTGTCAGCGCGGTTTTGATAACTACTATGGCATTATCACCGGTGCAGCGAACTTTTGGAAACCAAACACTTTAACCCGAGATAACACACGAATAGAGAGTGATGAACTACCAGAAGGGTATTTCTTTACAGATGCCGTCAGTGATGAAGCGGTGAATTTTATTCAGAATCACCACGATAAGAAAGCCGATAGTCCGTTCTTCACTTACGTGGCATACACCGCACCACATTGGCCTCTACATGCACACGAAGAGGACATCGCGGAGTACAACGGACGTTTCGCAGCAGGATGGGACAAACTGCGGGAAGAGCGGTTATCACGGATGCGCGAGATGAAAATTTTGGATGAGTCATGGCGATTGACGGACCGCGATCCATCACAACGACCGTGGAGTGATGCGGAATATAAAGAGTGGAATCAACGGCGTATGGAGGTCTATGCCGCACAAATTACACGGATGGATGCAGGCATAGGAAAAATTATCAACACGCTTGAAGAAACAGGTGAATTGGACAACACGCTCATCCTGTTTTTAGCTGATAACGGCGGTTGTGCGGAGGAACTCGGCGGTCCACCCGCGAAACGTGATGGCGGTTCACTCATCAGCACGCAGACAACCTCTGATGGAAAACCTGTCTATCGTGGTAACGATCCAAGCATTATGCCCGGTCCTGAAACGACCTATCAGAGTTATGGTGTTCCGTGGGCAAATCTATCAAATACACCGTTCCGTCTGTATAAGCACTGGGTGCATGAAGGTGGAATCGCTACGCCACTCATAGCACATTGGCCTGATGCAATAAAGTCAGCAGGTGAACTGCGACACCAACCCGGACAACTCCCTGACATTATGGCAACCTGCCTTGAAGTTTCTGGCGCAACCTATCCCGAAGAACACGATGACAAACCAATTCTGCCATTAGAAGGGACAAGTTTAGTCCCAATTTTTGATGATAAAGACAATGGCAAGGATATTCTTCTTTGGGAACACGAAGGCAATTGCGCTGTCCGTCAAGGAGATATGAAACTTGTCTGTAGATTCCCAGGGGATTGGGAACTTTATGATCTGCAAGCGGAACGGACAGAGATCAATAATATCGCTGACAAACATCCGCAAAAGGTAAAGGAATTAGATGGTCTGTATCAAGACTGGGCAAACCGTTGCTTTATCTATCCATGGGATAAACTCGGAGAACACCGCAGACAACGTCGGCAACAAAGATAGGGTATTTGCATACACAGCATAATCGAAAAATATGGGAGGATATGAAAATATCCTCCCATATTTTATGTTTTTAACTACATGCAAGCATCTTCAAACAGACAGGATTTGGCACCTCTGCAACATTACCTGTCTCAGTCAGTTCACCGGTATCAGCATCAACTGCAAACGTGACAATATTACTTGTCTGCTGATTGGCAGCTAAAAGTAAAGTTCCCGCAGAATTTAAACCAAAGTTTCGAGGCGTTTGTCCCTGCGTTGATTCACAGTCTACATAACTCAACATTCCAGTTTCTTCGTCAATTGCGCAGATTACAATGCTATCATGTCCACGATTTGACCCGTAAAGAAATCTGCCAGAAGGATGGATGTGAACATCAGCACAATGACTTGTCCCATCAAAGTCCTCGGGGAGTGTGGAGATTGTTTGGATTTCAGTGAGAGATCCAGCGTTCTCGTCGTATCGGAAAGCGGTGAAAGTAGAATCCAATTCGTTTATCACATAAGCGTATTTACCATTTGGATGAAAATCAAGATGGCGTGGACCGGCACCTGGATGTACTCTTGCCCATGGTTGAGTATTAGGTACAAGTTTTCCATTTTCTAAGTCCAGCTGGTAAATAAGGATTTTATCAAGTCCAAGGTCAGGGGCAAAGGCAAAACGGTTACTGCCATCAATCATGATGGCATGCGCGTGCGGTTCTGATTGACGTCCCGGATTGACACTTGAACCTTGATGCTGCACAAAATCGGATGCTTCACCAAGCCTACCATCTTTACCTATTGGAAATGCAGCGACGCTTCCGCCACCGTAATTCGCCACAAGTAGATATTTTCCTGTAGAATCTATACTTACATGGCAGGGTGCGCCGCCGCCTGTTGCTTGCTGGTTAAGGAAACTAAGTTCTCCTGTGCTTTCATGGATGTAGAACGCTGTGACGGCGCCGCTTGCTTTACCTTCAAACTCGCCAATCTCATTTACCGCGAAAAGATAACGGCCACTTGGGTGGATATCCAGAAACGAAGGATTTTCTACGCCTGTTATCTTACTGGAATATTCTAATGCGCCTGTTTCACCATCTAAACGATAGACGTAAATGCCTTCGCTATCTCCGTGTGTGTATGTGCCAACGTAAACATAATAGTCTTGATTGTTCTCTTGAGCCATTGGTTTTATTCTCCTTATAGAATTGCACTGTAGTAAACTATAATTATCCAATTCTAAAATAAAATGTATTTAGAAGATCTTATGAGATTTTGAAATTTATATGAAAGACAATGTAAGAGGCGCAACGAATTGCGCGACTACAAACGCATTTTTTGTTAATGAAAAGCGTTGATACAGAAAGGTTTTATTGAACACTGTTACAGCGCACTTACAAAGCGCACCTACAACAATTGTCTTTCAGATTCTCTGTTTATAAAACTGTAACGCTGAGTGCATTTTCTTCACTCTCTTTATATCCGATGCGAATTGCTTTTGATCTCACAGTTATCTCACCTTTCGGTAGACGCAGAGGTTCAGTATACAACTGCCATGGGACATCTTCACCTTCTTCTGTTGTATAAGCAATTGATGCCCCTTGGGTAGAACAGTGGAGTTGTAAAAGCATTGGGGCTTCCCATTCGCCATCTCCTTCAGCGGGTTCTCTGCCGGGGTTAGAGGCATTAATAGGAATAAAAATTGGCGATGCTGTTTGTGGTTGTGTGCCGTTAGGATACCACTTCGCCACCATCTGTTCTTCTGAAATATCTCCCATATCTCTAAATTCCGATTGCCACTGTGCCAATGCTCCTCGCATCCGTTCAAGCACACTTGTATGTGCTGCATCCTGTGCTAAGTTGTTGAGTTCATACTTGTCATTTTCCACATCGTAAAGTTCTTCTGTTGGACGTGAACGGAACATGGTCAATTGGTCTCCCTCTAATTTGCCTTCAGCATAAAGTCGCCACATCTCCTGCATCACGGGGTGACGGTTACGGTAAGGAATCCAGAGGAGGTAAGGTTTTTCGGGATAATAATTTCGGATGTATTTATATTTTTTATCGCGCACAGCACGGATCATGTCGTAGGATTCATCGTATCGGTCGCGTGTCGCAAATACATACTCCCGTTCTATTGTTTCTGGCCCGAGAAAGGGTTGTCCTTGTATGTGCTGCGGTGCTTGTACACCACACAACGACAACACAGTGGGACCGAGGTCAATCAAACTTACCAATTGATCGCTTTCACTCCCTGGGTTCAGTTTTCCATGCCAACGCACAATCAATGGAATTCTAATGCCAGCGTCATAAGGCCACCTTTTAACACGTGGGAGTCCTTCACCGTGGTCACTCCAGAGAAATACGATAGTATTTTCAGCAAGTCCATCCTCTTCTAACTGATCTAACAACTCTCCGACGCGTGCATCAGCAGTGGCAAGATTATCGTATTGGCGAGCCAACGCTTGGCGCGCTTTCGGTGTATCGGGTAGATAGGGCGGTAATTTTACATCATCTGGATTTGTGGTCGTAGTCAACGGGCGATTTGGCTTCTCCCACATGCCACTTTCGTGCGTAACAGTCGGATTGAAGACTGAAAAGAAGGGTTGTCCTGTCTCACGATTTCGCCAGTGCCCTTGGTTGCTATTGTCATCCCACGCAGTAATAGGTGGTGTAAACTGATAATCAGTTTTGCTATTGTTGCTACAGTAATAGCCCGCAGCCCTCAGATACTCGGTAAAGGTTTTGACGTAAGGGGGCGGAACAGCAGAGTACGGCGTAGGCATGTCTGGCGTATTGCGGTTTGTATGTCCTGTCCGCATGTGGTGTGTCCCGATAGAGGTTTGGTACATACCGGTGATAATAGCGGAACGACTTGGGGCACAGACACCTGCTGTTGAAAAGGCATTTGGGAATCGGCATCCACCTGCAGCGAGGCGGTCAATATTCGGGGTTCGAGCGATTGGGTCGCCATAGCAACCGAATCGCGGTGTTGTATCCTCTAAAGATATCCAGAGGATGTTCGGACGATCTGGCGTGTTCATTATAGCTTCCTTTTAACGGTGATTTTATGTTTTAGTTCCAACACCCTTCTGTATATGCCTCACGATCAAATAATTTCTGGCGATACGGCGTAGCACTTTCTATCCACTCCGAAGGGATTTCTTGGGTGTAACGATGTGGTGGTCCCGCTTCTTTGAAGATGTCTATAGCAAAGATACGGTAAAGCTGCGGAGAGTCCACAGGTTTCGCCTCTACTCCATGGAAAATACGCGCGTCAATATAGACCATACTACCCGGAGGCAATTCAAGCCGTTCCTCTTCCAGCTTGCGCCCAGCTTCTTTGTTGAAGTCGCCTGCAAGCATGCGTTCTGGTGTTGCCTCTTGCGTCGGTGCGACCTTGTGACTGCCGGGGATAACTTTAAGATTCCGATCACCGCGTGTAAAACCGTTCGGGTAGTATAGAATCTGGATGTAGTAGTTATCACGTTCCACAAGATTGACCGGGTTCTCGTGCTTCCAATGGTGATGGTCCTGATGGAATTGAATTGGCCCGATCCCACGAGGGGCAATGTTGAGTGCGGAGTGACAGAAGTGATATGCGTCACCGATGGTTGCGCGTATCAGTGCCGTAATAAAGGGATCGTCAATAAGCCTGTCGCTGTACTCACACCGTTCATTCCAGGGACGAATAAAATAGGAGCGTTCCGGTTTTTCACCGTTTTTCAACGTTTCAATGTACTGGCGCGTGGGTTCAAAATGCTGCGTTATCTCTTCAATTAAGCCTTCTCTCCCATCATCAGTGAAAACATCTGGGTACGCAATATATCCATCGTTGTGAAATGAATCGATGTCTTCCTGCGAGGGGCCTGATAATCGGAAAAGTGAATCAATTTTATTTGTCATGAATTACCTCACATTCTGCTGTGTCCTTCCTTTTTAAATCTTTCCAGTAATGCTGTTAAGCGTTGCACAATTTCCGGACGACTTGACCACAAATCGTTTGTTTCATACGGGTCGTCAAAAATGTGATATAACTGTCCTGGCGTACCTGGCTCAGGACCACTACCACGAGGTGGAGGCCATCCCCCTGAACCTTGTGTTTCCAAAATTAATTTCCATTCTTTGTGCCGTATAGAAAAAACGCCATTACTGGAATGATGCACGATTGCCTCGCGTAGCGCGTGTTCTGTCTCTTTACCTAAGAGTGCCGGCAAAATATTACAACTATCTTGTGCAGCATCGTCGGGAATATCCTGTCCAACAATCGCCGCACACGTCGCCATCAGATCAGTTAGACAGGCAAGTGCATCAGTTTCGGTATCAGGTTCAATTACACCGGGCCACCTTACAATCAATGGTTCGCGATGTCCACCTTCCCAGATGTGTGCTTTATAACCACGCCAGTCTCCGCAAGATTTGTGGTCATAAAGATTATACGGCATTGGGCTATTATCACCGCGAATTCGGTCACCGGGCAACGCGCCATTATCGCTTGTAACGAAGATTAGCGTATCATCGGTTTTTCCAGTACGATCTAAAGCTTCCATAACTTCACCCACCATCCAATCTACTAACCAAACTAAATCTCCACGGGGACCTGCGTCACTTTGTTCACGTGCGAATTCCGGCACGACCTCCTCAACACAAGGTTCATGCGGTGCCGAAGGTGTCAAATAAAGGAAGAAAGGCACATCTGAATCGGCTTGCTCATCAATATATTCAACAGCCTTCTGTGCAATCATCGGGTCAGCATCTTTATGCTGCCAACTCGGGGCGGTCATACCCGGTCTACCTGTAAAATCTGGCACGCCACGGTATTCACTTGGAATTTCAACAAAAGCGTCATTTTCAATAAAGCCGTAAGGCGGTTGGCATGTTGGGCAACCTGCAGTACCATAGAAATAATCAAAGCCGATATCATTCGGGCCGCCAGTCAATGGCGCGAGAAAATCAATATTTTCTTCTAATTCTCGTTTCGCATTCCCCCATGGTAGCGGCGCATTAAAATCGAAATCGTATTCCGACTTCGTTGAAAATCCGATTCCTAAGTGCCACTTACCGACACATGCAGTGTTGTAACCAACATCTTTGAGCAAGCTTGGGACTGTCAACCGTTCTGGTTCAATTAAAGCGGGTTCGTAGCCGTAAAGTACACCGCGCTTTAGGCGACTCCGCCAGCAATATCTACCTGTTAAAACCCCATATCGGGTTGGTGTGCAAACAGCGGAAGGGGAATGTGCATCAGTAAAGCGAATGCCTTCCTGTGCAAGTTGGTCCATATTAGGGGTGGGAATTTTTGAATCAGGGTTATAGCAGCCGACATCACCGTAACCCATATCGTCTGCCATAATAAATATAATATTCGGTAATTTTTGATTATCCATATTTCACCAATAGAGAATAGTGGTTACACAATCCACCTATTGTAATTTCTCCTTTAATTCAGCGAGTTCTTTGTCAATTGATTCGTCTTCCGCATAATTTTCAAATTCATTATGCAATTTGACATCTTTGAATTCAATATCTACTTCGGAAGCTGCTTTTGCCAAAGCTGCAGCTTCACTTACGTTTTGCCCCATTTTCTTAAGCACCTCAAAAGCCTTATTGTCTTGCAGTTCAGACAATGTTTGTTGTAGATGTTCCTGGGCATCAACATTTCTGTGTTTTGCAATTACAACTTCCCTTTCTCGCTGTGTCTGCTGTGTTTTTTGCTGGAGTGTGTCAAGAAGTGTTGTGAGGTGTTCGACTGTCTTTTTCTGTTCTTCCCATTGTTCTTTATATCGGTTTGCGATTTGTCTATATTCATTTCGTTGGGCAAGGTCTTCCCGTGCCAAATCTTCACGTCCCGCCTTAAGTGAGATGACAGCACGTTCTTCACATTTTTCTGCTTGTGCAATTGCTCCATCGTGCGCATTTTGAAATTGTTTTTCTATTCCAATTGATGCGTCAACCTTCTGCTTTGCTTCTGAGAAACGATTTGTAATTTCCAGGATTACATCCTCTAATATCTTGTCCAGATCGGTTTCTTTATCTATTTTTTCATCTTCGGAGACAATTTCTATTTGAGGAGAGTCGAGTTTGATAACGACTGTTTTCGCAAGTTTATCACCCATTCGCTGTCTGCCTTTTCCTAAGGCGAATAACCAGTCAATAGGTTGAAATATGGCAGCAAAACGACGGACGAACGCATCTTTATAATTGGCTTGTTCTCCATCCTTCAAACGGACTATTTTAAGAGATAATAATCGCTTTCCGAATCCTCCGCCATCTTCACGTCCATCCATAAAAAAATAACCATACATCCACAATAAAATGCTTAGGACAAAGAAGGTAGTTGTTGCGGGATCATCGCCAAACATCATATATTCGTCAAAATCAGTGAACATTACAGATTGTAAAAGTCCTATTAGCCATAACACGCCCTGGCAGAACCCCAAGAAACCGATGTCAAGCAAAAACGCACCTAACCTTGCCCAACGAGATGCCAATTTAAACTTTTCTCCAGCGATTCTAATGATTGACATTATTGCAACTCCGTGATTTCAGTACATTTTGGTTGATATGGTAATGAATTGCACAACCACAAATCTGTTACAAAAAGAGAAAATGTATAGAGGATATAAATATAAAGAGGTGATTGATATTGGCTAATGTTCTAAATTAAAGCCTGTCAAATTGTAATTTTGGGCGGTGGATATTACTGTAATTTCGCCTTTAATTCTGCTAAGTCATTCTCAATTGATGCTTCTTCAGCATAACCAGCAAATTCTTTGTTTAACTTTGTATCCCTCAGATCTATATCCACTTCAGATGCCGCTTTTGCTAATGTCGCAGCTTCGCTTGCATTTTGCTCCATTTCATTGAGAATTTCAAACGCCGCGCCATCTTGAACTTCTGTCAATGTTTCTTGAAGGTGTTGGTGTGCATCAACATTTCTGTGTTGTGCGATAACAATATCTCTTTTTCGTTCTGCTTCTTCAGTCTTCTGTTGCAATGTTTCAAGGAGCGTAGTAAGTTCTGCCACGACCTGTTTCTGTTCATCCCATTGTGCCTTGTATCGGTTGGCAAGTTGGCGATATTCGTTGCGCTGTGCGAGGTCTTCCCTTGCCAAATCTTCCCGCCCTGCCTGAATCGCAATAGTTGCGCGTTCCTCACACCTTTCCACTTGGACAACAGCCCCCTCATAAGCGTTTTGAAACTGCTTTTCTATCCCTATAGAAGCATCAACCTTCTGTCTCGCCTCGGATAACCGGTTTGTCATTTCAATGATAGCATTTTCTAAGACCTTCTCAGGGTCTTCAGCTTCAACTACAACCTCTTCAGGGTGTCGTTCGTAATTTACGACAACTGTTTCCGCAAACTTATCTCCCATTCGTTGCCTTTTGCCACCGAGTGCAAAGAGAAGATCAAATGGCTGGAAAAAGCCGGTGATTCTACGAACAAAAGAATCTTTAAAGGAGCACGGTTTGCCATCTCTCAACCGAATAACCTGTAATGACATGATCCTTTTGCCAAAGCCTTGTCCGTTTTTGAATCCATCCATGAAAAGTAGACCCGCACTCCAAGTTACTAAATATAATAGGAACGGCATAAATATATTGAACATAAAAGGACGTTGGAACATGAATAGCAATCCAAAAAGAGTGACTAAAATGGAAGAGCAAAAAGAGGTGGCAATTAGATCAAATAAGAGCGCGAACGTCCGAGCAGCCCGGGACGCTAATTTGAATTTTTTCCCTGCTATCTCAAATAGTTTCATCGTGAAAAATTCCCATTATTGAGAAAACCCGTGTATGCTTGAGAGTATGTCAGTAAGATAACTTACTCAGTAAGACTCTTTCGGGTTTTCTCCATTGTTCACTTATCTAATTTTATAATAGAGTCTTTCAAAATTAAAAGGATAGCCAAATTATGTAGTTACAACGTAGGAACTGTTACTGCTACTTCGCGCCCACCTGCTTCTGAAGAATCTATGACGCCTTGAATGATAACGTTTGTGAGCAAAATCTCATAAGGGTCAATGGGAGAAGGTTTACCCTCTCTGACTGCATCAATAAATGCGCTATCCTCCTCATGGAAAACACTTACTGATTCAAATTCAGTGTATGTTTGATCATGTATTTCACCATCTTTGTCGCCATAAACACGCACACCATCTTGTGGACCGCGAACTTCGCCGATGCCGATTCGTAAGCCCGCTTTTTTTCCAAGAAAAATTGTGCCACCAAGCGAATCCATATTCATGCACCAACATGTCTTGAACACTAAGCGAGCGCCGTTGTCAAAAACAACCCACCCTACACCGAAGTCTTCAACTTCTGTCTCTTTGAGCGCGGCATTCCATGTATTGTGTAGGCTCAAATAGTTTGAGGTGATACCAGAAACAGCAATAGGTTTGGGATGCCCCATTAAATAGAGCGCGGTATCCAAGGCGTAAACACCTATGTCTGCAGATGCGCCTAAACCGGCTGTCGCTTTACGAATAAAACTTCCACCGGGATTCCCACGGCGACGATCTGCAACGGTTTCAGCGTAGTAAATTTCGCCAAGTGTGCCTGCGTCCACAATCTCTTTCGCCTTGATGACTTGCGGCGAATAGCGAAGTTTGAGACCGATCATTAAGATTTTTTCGTTTTCTACTGAGGCACGCCACATAGCAGCTGCTCCGTCCAACGTTGCCTCCATCGGCTTTTCACAAAAAACGTGTTTACCTGCGTTTAACGCTGCGACGGTTGGAGCGGCATGCACACCTGTAGGGGTGCACACATATACTGCCTCAATCTCGTCCATTTTGAGCATTTCATTGTAATCAGTAAACGTGTTTTTGATTCCCCAGTTTTCCTCAGCGCGTTCCAAATTTGCCGGAACCAAGTCAGATGCCGCGATAATCTCCGTACCTTCAATTTCTGCAAGCGTTCTGCAATGTGCCTGCGAAATACCACCTGCTCCAATTAAACCTAATTTGACTGTTCTCATAGTCATCTCCTCATCACAGATTTGTACTAAAGATTTTATCTTATTTTTCTGTTAGAAGTCAAGTGAATTTCTACTTAAGCAGGATTATTTAGTTTTCGGTTTTTCTGTTATGTTCTTCACATTTCAATATCACCTTCTGTAGATCGGGTAGAACGTAGCGAAACCCATAGGCGTCAACTTAAGAAAAATGGATCAATTTTGTATAAATTAGGCAGCTTGTGGGACTGAAGTGGAGGTGTATATATTGAAGAATAATGCTCGGGCAAATATTACGACTTGTGCTATTTACGTGATAGTTTTGTTGTTTTTCACAACTTTTCATATTCTGTAGGAGCGATCTCCCAATCGCGACCAGGAGGTCGTCGGGAATCCAAATCAAGAAATCAACGGTATGAACGCCATTTAGGCGTTCCCCGGGTATGAATGCCTTTTGGCATTCCCCGGAGTTCCCTCCTATCTTTGAGGTTGTCAGGTATCTGAAAAGTTACGGAATTCAACCCAACGAGGCGAACATGTGAAATATAAACATACCAAATGTTAAATAGCACAACGCGTAAATATTGGTATCTAAACACAAAAGCCGCATAAATCTTTGTACAAAAACTTACCCACGCGAAACTTGTGTTAGTAAGGATACTTCTTAGAAAATAGATGAATTAGGACACAAAGATACTTGGTTATCTCTCTATCCCACGGAGATGTAAAAATGAAGAGCTAAAACGAGGAATTTTTTGAGATTCGGTTTCATAAATGTGAGATAGCACTTTTCGGATACTTTGACGCGATTTCCTTGTGTGATGCATCTTTTTTATTAATGCATTTTGAACTACTTGATTATTTTTTTTCGAATGTTTAGATTTTTGGGCTATTTCTGTCAGATGATAAAATGCTGGAACATAATCACTTTGTAGTCGGATAGCCTGTTCTAAAACGTTTGTAGCCTTGTTAAATCGTTCGCTCTTACCAAGTATCCATCCCAACGTATCGTGATATGAAGCAACGTCTGGATTAAGTCTTACTGCAGCGTAGGCAAGTGCTTCGGTAAGGAGATGTTTCTGCTGATAACCATCTGAGTAGAGTTGGGCAAGATTGTTGTAAGCTTCTGCCTCGTTAGGCGCAATTTTTATAGCGGTTTCATACGCAAGTCGTGCTTTGTGAAGGTGACCTAAACGTCTATGTGCGGTTCCAAGTATGTTATAAGTCCTATAATTAGACGAATCCCCTTTTTCGCTATCATCTATACTGGATGAATACGATGCTTCCGCAATAAATGGTTGATACGGTTCAGTTTTCCGTGTCTGCAGATAGAATTCATAAGCCTCCACTGACAGAGCGTATTGGTTTTCCTGAAAATGTGCAAATCCCAGATTCTTATATAAAACTGGGTCCATTGAATCAATTCCTCGAATAAGTTCATACATTTCAATTGCACTGCGGTAGTCCGACTGTTGGATGAAGAAACTTCCTGCGTCTAAATAGCGTTGAGGATTTTCCACAAAAGCAATTTCTGTACTGGGTAGATACGGTGGGCGAGGACGCCGTTGCACTTGCGAATATACCAAGGCGATCGTTGCGGCTACCAGTAAAAATAACAAAGTGAGATATAGACGTGTCCGATAGACCCATCGTTTCGAAAGATACGCATTAGGTCGCAACATAATAGCGAAGACACTGGGCTTAAATTTCTCATCCTTTTGTTCATAAATCACAACGGAGGTATTTGGTACCAGTACCGGTAAAGCAGGTGTAGATCCATGCCTTTTTAGCATTTCCACGCTCGGCGCTGGATCCTTGGGAAGTTCAGTATCATCTTCAATGTCAGTTGCGGAGGTTTGTAAAGACGCTGTAGAGTCTGCTTCTTCAGATGCCGTTTTATTAGTCTGAGGATCTTCTTCGATTGTCAAATCTATCGGTGTCTCAATATCATCGGGAGGCGTATTTCCTTCAGTAAAGGGCAAGGATTCAGATGTGTCTTCAATAAGAATTAATTCATCGGAATTCGGTGGCGAATCATCAGGATATTCATCGGCTGTAACGTTTTCGCTGGTAGTTTCCTGACTCAACTCCTGTTGTTCCATTTCCAAAGAGGGTAAACCACTAAAATCTGGCGAATCCGTAGAAGCGATAACAGGGTCGCTATTTTCCGATGTCGTTTCAACGGCGTCAGTATTTGGATACCTGGCGGTGATTAGGTCAATACTTTTCTGGACTTCCCTGCGGGTTAACGGCGACACATCTGTGTTTAAGAGTGATTCCAATGCTGGAAGTGCTGACACATCCCCAATATTCCCAATTGCCTCAATAAGTGTCCAGCGGGTTAAATCACTATCTTCATCTTTTAAAGCATCAACAAGCGCAGATGTTGCTTCTTGGAAATCGCATTTCTGTAACGCGCTCGCTGCTTCGCGTCGCACGCCAGGTGCAGTATCGGACAACGCTTTCAACAAAATAGGTAAAGCTTGTGCTCCGCCTATATTACCGATCTCTATTACCGCTGCTCTGCGAGTTGCAATCGGCTGCGAGGTATCAGTTAAATTTTGGGTGAGTTGTTCAAATGATGGCATAATTCATTCACGAATAAATCGTCGCGCACCCTTTTCTTTAGCCTTGAGGATGAAGTGAGGACTGTTTTCTCTATAATTTCAATTTTACATATCAGGCAGGTCACACTATACTGGATTTGTGTAAACCTTATCCATAATAAAACGATTTTTTAGCGAAAAAGGTACATCTTTTTATTAACGCCATCTCTTTAGCTCTCTATGTAGGCTGGGTTTCACTTTGATTGTCAATTCAAGATATTATTACACACCCTGATACTATAAATTGACTTGACATTTCCAAAAAATACCTATATCATGAAACATATCTTTTGACATTATTTGGAGAGATTTATGACGAAAAACTTGTTTAAGCGTTTTATCAATATACTTTTCGTTTTCGCAACCCTTGCATTATCAACGGTTTTCTTATCTTTGCCTGCAGAAGCCGATTCTCACGCAAAGGGAGGCACATTTATTTTTGGTCGTGGTGGTGATTCTGTCGGATTAGACCCAGCACTGGAAGAAGATGGCGAATCCTTCAAAGTCTGTGATAACATCTATGATACACTCATTCAATACAAAGATGGGAGCACTGAAATTGAACCTGGTCTTGCGACGAGTTGGGAAAGTTCAGAGGACGGTTTAACATGGACTTTTCACCTACGAAAAGGCGTAAACTTCCATGACGGTACCCCCTTCAATGCCGATGCGGTTCTTTTTTCACTTAACCGACAACACGATAAAACACATGCATTTCACGATGTTGGTGGAAGTTACGTTTATTGGATTGCTACCGGATTAGCAGAAATTGTGGACAAAATTACCGCTACTGACGAGTTTACAGTCCAAATCCATCTTAAAACTGCATACGCGCCCTTTATTTATACCATTGCGATAACTTCTTTCTCCATTGTCAGTCCAACAGCAGTGAAAAAATCTGGCGACGAGTATTCTAACAATCCAGTTGGAACCGGTCCCTTCAAGTTTGTTCAGTGGGATAGAGGCGATAAAATCGTCCTCGCGGCAAACGAAAACTATTGGGGTGGACGACCAAAGTTAGATAGAGTGATTTTCCGTTCTATCCCGGACAACGCGGTAAGACTCATTGAACTCCAGCGGGGAGGTCTCCACGCGATGGAGTTTCCAAATCCAGACGATTTGCAACAAATTCAAGATGATGAAACGCTTGAACTGCTATCTCAACCAGGAACAAATATCGGTTATTTAGCGATGAACATGGATAAACCGCCCTTGGATAACCCTAAGGTAAGACTTGCAATTAACCATGCCATCAACAAATCCGAGATTATAAAATATCTCTATCAGGGTCTTGGTATTCCTGCGAAGAACCCAATCCCACCCACAATGTGGAGTTATGACGATACAATCGAAGATTTCGACTATAATCCGAAATTGGCAAAGCAACTTCTCGCCGAAGCAGGATATCCCAATGGATTTGAAACGACACTCTGGGCATTACCTGTTCCCCGTCCCTATATCCCTGATGGACGCGCGCTTGCAGAAGTGCTTCAATCTGAACTCCGAAATGTCGGCATTGAAACGAAAATCGTAACTTATGACTGGGGCACCTATCTTGAGAAAACCAAAAATGGTGAGCACGATATGGCAATGCTGGGTTGGAGTGCAGACCTCGGTGATCCAGATAACTTCTTCTATTTTCTCTTGAGTAAATCCTCCGCAGAAAAACCCGCGGGCAATATCGCGTTTTATCGTAGTGATGCGATGCAAAATGTGTTAGAACAGGCAAGATCAACTTCAGATAAGGAGAAGCGTATATCTCTCTATCAACAAGCACAGCAGATATTCCACAAAGATGTGCCGTGGGTACCATTAGCACACGCAAAACAGATTTTAGTCGTAAACAAAAAGGTTAAAAACCTTAAACTTCATCCACTGAATTGGAAGTATTTCCGAAATGTTTCACTTGAAAGGTAAGTATGAATAGAATAATTTTTGTAGCGATAACACTGATTTTTTCATTTTTGTTGTTAACAGGAATTGACGCACAAAACGGAACCGTCACAGGTGATGTCAACGGTGACGGTGTCGTAAACATCCAAGATTTGACCTACGTCGCTTCGCATTTTGGCAAAAGTGTTGACCAAGCACAGACACCGAACCCTGATGTCAACGGTGACGGCATCGTCAATATCTTAGACTTAGTTATCGTTGCCAGCATGATAGGCGATAGCACGTCTGAAATGAGCACCTTAATCTTTGGACGGGGTGGTGATTCTGTCACGCTTGACCCATCACGGATGCTTGATGGGGAATCAGCAAAAATTTGTGATATGGTCTACGATACACTTGTCCAATACAGAGGGGTTACAACTGACATTGAACCCGCTTTAGCGGAAACATGGGGAAGCTCCGCAGATGGATTGACGTGGACCCTTCACTTACGACAAGGAGTGAAGTTCCACGATGGCACTCCGCTAAACGCTAACGCAGTCGTCTTTTCACTGAGTCGCCCAAATGCACTCGCCCGTAGTTTTTACGAAGAATTTATAGATCGGATTACTGCCGTAGATGATTTTACCGTTCAGATCGATCTCAAAACACCGTACGCACCGTTTCTCAGCACAATGGCTTCTTCTGAAAATGCTATTGTGAGTCCAGCAGCAGTTGCACACTTTGGTGAAAGTTTTGGAAACAATCCAGTAGGTACAGGTCCTTTCAAGTTTGTCCAATGGGATAGGAGCAATCAAATAGTGCTTACTGCAAACAGCACACATTGGGCAGGAAAACCAGAGATTGATAGACTTATCTTCCGTTCTATACCTGATAATTCTGAACGGTATATGGAACTTCAGGAAGGTAATATCCATATTATGGAATTTCCGAACCCGGATGACTTGGCAATGATTCGCGGTGACACACGGCTTGAACTCTTAATGCAACCGAGTCTGAATGTAGGTTATTTGGCGATGAACACAGAAAAACCACCTTTTGACAATCTGAAGGTGCGCCTTGCGATTAACCATGCAATCAACAAAACAGATATAATTGAAAGATTGTATCAAGGCACTGGAATCCCCGCAAAGAATCCAATTCCGCCCACATTATGGAGTTACGATGATTCGATAGAAGATTACGCCTACAATCCTGAACTGGCGAAACAACTTCTCGCAGAAGCAGGTTATCCCAATGGATTTGAGACGACACTCTGGGCATTGCCCATTCCGCGTCCCTACATTCCCAACGGACAGGCACTCGCAGAGGCACTGCAATCTGACCTCCGAAACATCGGCATTGTGGCGAACATCGTCACCTATGACTGGCGTACCTATCTTAATAAAACAGAAAACGGCGAGCACGATATGGCAATGCTTGGCTGGAGTGCCGGAGGGGATCCAGATAGTTTTCTCTACTACCTTTTAAGCAAAACCACCGCACAGAAACCCGCACTTAATATCGCTTTCTATAAAAGTGATGAGATGCAAGATGTGTTGGACCGCGCAAGGATGAGCACAGATAGAAGTGAACGGATTGAACTTTATCAGCAAGCACAAGCAATTTTTCATAGAGACGTGCCGTGGGTGCCGCTGGCACACGCACAACGACTCTTGGTTATAGACAGAAGTGTGCAAAATCTCAAACTTGCGCCTGTTGGGTGGAAATATCTCCGCAGTGTATCACTTGAATCGGAGTAAATATTTCCAAGTATTCCAACAAATTAAATAGGATATAATGAATGCCAAAACCCGAATTTCGCGTAGGAATCACGCGCGATTTCCTCAAACCTGACGGAAGTTCAGATTTAGACAATATTGCTGGTCCACTGTTTGATGAAGCAGATTTGGACTGGGAATATATTGCAGAAAATACACCAGAATTGATGGCTGCACAAGTGCGGGATTACGATGCGCTCTTGGTATTGGGAGCGGGCATCACGGCAGATACGTTTACCGATGTTGACAGATTGGCTATTATAGCACGGTTTGGTGTGGGATACGATAAGGTGGATGTTGAGGCTTGCACCGAAAACGGGGTTTTACTGACAATCGCACCGGACGGTGTCCGCAGACCCGTTGCTACCTCCATCCTTACTTTTGTCCTGTCTCTAAGCCATCAGTTGTTGATAAAAAATCGACTCACCCGAACCGGCAGATGGACAGATACCAAAGACTATATGGGCATGGGGTTAGTTGGAAGAACGCTCGGTCTCGTCGGCATGGGTAATATAGGAAAAGAGACATTCAAATTAGCAAAACCCTTCGGCATGCGCCATATTACCTTTGACCCTTATGTCTCACTTACTGATGCTGAGGAAGTTGGTGCTGAAATAGTAGACTTGGATACCTTGATGCGAACTGCTGATTTTGTCTGTGTTTGCTGCCCGTTGACAGAAGAAACACAAGGGATTATTGACGCGAGACGTATCGAACTGATGAAGCCGACAGCATACCTGATAAACACCGCACGCGGTCCGATTGTGGACCAAAAGGCACTCACTGCTGCACTTCAAAACGGACGCATACAAGGTGCTGGACTTGATGTCTTTGAGCAGGAACCGATTAGTGATGATGATCCGCTTTTAAGTTTGGACAACGTTATCGTTACGCCACATAGCATCTGCTGGACAGATGAATGTTTTGAAGGCAACGGTAAGAGCGCGTGTGAAAGTATCATCACCGTTGCTTCTGGGCAAATGCCAACGTGGATTGTGAACCGAGATGTGATAGATAGCCCAAAACTGCAGAAGAAGTTGGCACGATAAAGTTGAGTTCGGAGGGGCTCATGCTCACGGAACAACAAATCAAGCACTTCCATACCTTGGGTTTCCTTGTTTTTCGGCAGCTATTCAACCAAAACGAGTTGGATACCATACACAAGGAGTTTCAAACGTCAATGGCGGCAGCATACCGGCACATGCCTTTTGATGGAACGCGTCGACATTGGCTACCTATGATGGGACCCAAAACACCGTTCTTCGCTAATCTGCCAGAAGACCCGAGGTTCTGTGAGGTGGCAGAACAACTCTACGGTGAAGATGTATTTTGTATCGTTTCGGATGCGAACCGTTACGTCGGTAACACCGGCTGGCATCCTGACCATGATGCGAATCCAACCAAGGACTGTTATGGGGTGAAGTTCGCTTTTTATTTGGAACCGGTTGACGCTGAAAGCGGTGCGTTGCGATTGATTCCCGGTTCTCACAAAAATCCACTCCATGAGGATTTGCGAGAGAATTTGAACCAGATCGGATTGGAGATTTGTGATATTCCGGGATATGTTTGCGAATCTGAACCGGGCGATGTAGTCGCTTTTGATGTGCGTTGCTGGCACGCAAGTTGGGGCGGTAGTAGTGACCGTCGAATGTGTACAGTCGTTTATTACAACAACCCAAAAACTCCTGAAGAAGACACAGCCGCTCGAAATCGTGCGAGTGGCAATGCTGGGACAACCGAACGATTTAATCTGCCAGACATGCCACTTTACGATCCACACTGGGTGGCGAATCCAGCGGGAAGCGAAAAACGGCAACGTTGGATTGACCGAATGCGAGAGTTAGGATTCTTGGATTCCGTTTAATCTAATACTATTTCTATATGATAATATAACATTATTTCGTAGGTCGGGTTTCGCTTCGCTCTACCTGACCTACAACGCGACTATATAATATTAACGTTTGTAATAAAATACAAAAAAACCGAAAACTAAATAACCCTGTACATCTTGAAATTGAGGTTAATTAATGGCGCACGCATACACCCCTGGACTTAAAGTCACGAAGGGAATGACAATTGAGAAAAACCGTCGACTTCCGCTTGAAGGCGAGGTACTTGTTGAAGCGGGTACCGAAGTTAAAGCAGAGGATGTAATAGCAAAGGCAGATTTGCCGGGCAACGTCCAGTTGTTAAACGTTGCCAATCTACTCAGTGTTCCGCCAAACGAAATCGAAGAATACATGCTTAAGCCTGAAGGCGAAGCCGTCTCAGAAGATGAAATCATCGCCACAACAAAAGGACTTTTCGGTCTTTTCAAATCGCAGGCACGTTCACCCATCACTGGCACGATTGAATCAATATCTGACATCACAGGACAAGTCATCCTTCGCGAGCCGCCTATCCCTGTTGAACTCAAAGCATACACCGACGGCACGATAACAGAAACTATCCCAAAAGAAGGCGTTACAGTAGAAACTTACGGAACATACATCCAAGGCATCTTCGGAGTGGGTGGTGAGACAGTAGGAAACTTAGTTATAGTCGCGAATTCACCGAGTGAGGAGTTTACTGCAGAACAAATACTACCTGAACACAAAGAGAACATACTTGTTGGCGGTGCATTGGTTGCCACTGATGCTATTCAGAAAGCAATTCAACTTGGCGTTCACGGCATCATCGCAGGTGGTATTGACGATGCAGACCTACGGCAACTACTCGGTTATGAACTCGGTGTGGCAATTACCGGTTCTGAAGAACTCGGTATTACACTCGTCATCACCGAAGGATTTGGTAGTATCGCAATGGCGGAACACACTTTTGCACTACTAAAAGAACGCGAAGGTATGAAAACCTCTATCAACGGTGCTACACAAATTCGGGCAGGTGTTGTCCGTCCAGAAATCGTAATTCCATTGGCTACAGAAAGTAAAGGCACAGACACGGATGCTCTTGTCGGCATATTAGAGATTGGTAGTCCTGTCCGTATTATTCGTGAACCGCATTTTGGCAAATTAGGACGCGTCACTGAATTACCGATTGAACTACAGAAATTGGAAACAGAAGCAGAGGTACGCGTGCTGCAGGTTGAATTTGAAGATGGTGAAAAAACGATATTGCCCCGCGCCAACGTCGAAGCAATTGAAGAAAAATAGTCCTATAATACCACGTAGGTCGGGTAGAGCTTGCGAAACCCGACATGATTCACTGGAGACACACCATGCCAGACACAAACGAAAACACAGAAGACCCACAACAGCAAATCAACCGACACTTCTTACGCTACCTACGCGAAAACGCCAAACTTACACCTGAGCAACTTGCACAAGAAATGGGTGTGGAAATTGAACTTGTCCAGCACTGGGAAACAGGAAGACGACAACCGAGCCAAAGACATCAATTTGATTTAGAAAAGTTGTTCGGCATTGAAGCGGGGGCACTCTGCCTTGAAATACAAGAACTCCTTATTGAAGATTTCAACGCCGCATATTTTGGTGATGAATCTGCTCGTGAACGTCTTGAATGGGTCGAGAAAAATAGACGACTCGGACAATCCCTTTCAGTTATTCCCACACAATCCAAAACACGCGCAAGTGAACTTTTCGCAGAATTGCTTGAAGAAGTCCTAACCCCGTAAAAAACTCCTTTCAATCTTAACTTTTAATATATTTTGCATAATTATTGTCAAAAACCTATAATATATTGTTAATTACTTGGCAATTATTGATTTTTTGTGTATAATTATTGTTAATATTATGCAATTCGTTGTTAATTACTTGACATTTAATTGCTTATATTGTATAATTATTGTTAATCACTGAGAGATACTTGTACTAAATACACAACGCGCATGGTATGCGTCCTCCACTGACGAGTGGAAATACTACGGTGCAAACAGGAACTCTCATAACAGACATGCCGTTGTGGCGTGTCACACAATCGGAGGTTATAGATGACTCGAGACATCACCTCAATAAAATGGATTATTGGTGCAATAGCCCTCCTGATAATCATTGCTGGTGCGTGTTATTTGTGGTACCAACACGACACGGCACCCTATAGACAAGAGGCAGCCAATGCCAAACAGCTGCTACGCCAATCGGAAATAGAAAAATCCGAGAAAAGCAAGGTAGCAGAACAGGCAGCCGAGAAAGCCCTTGCGGAAAGCACATCGCCAACCGCAGAGAAACCGATAACGGATACGACTGCCGCAACCGATAAGACAGAGGCCCAAACCGAATCCCCTGCACAAAACGCAGAGACCCAAGAAGTGCGCGTGTCAAAGTTTGGTTTTGGGCCCTACCCTGAAATACCGCCCGACTTCCCATATCCAAACCTTTTTGATGCTTCTACCTTAGACAACGTCTATGATCCAGACGATCCAGATTATGAATTGATGTATCGTCTTCGGGTAGAGTTGTGGAAGCGTGGTGAACGGGGCGTTACAGGCACGCAAACGTCGAATAAAACAGGGTTATTTTATCCTGCGATTCCGGGCACGATCTATGTTGAATGGGGGCCGCGTTGGAAAATTTTTGGGGTGGAAATCGGCAGACGCATCCGTGCTATGAAGGGATCCGCAGACGACGTGGAGCGGTTGCAGGCTATCCGTCAACAAGTAGGACGTCCCTTATTAGAAAGTGATATTCCTTCTGATATAAAAGTGTTAGATATGTCAGAAGGAATTAACCCGTATACATTTTTAGATTTACCTCAACCCAAATAAAAGGAGAAATCCGATGAAAAGAGTATTTTGTTTTATAGCGATACTGGCTTTTTTGACGACGCTGAATTCAGGGATACGTTCTGATAACAGTGTCTACAACGAAAGGACAAATTTTCATGAAATCTGGCACTGGAAAAAGAAGATTTGGCGTGCCTGTCAATATGGTGGTGACGCGGAAGACGGTGGCAACATCTCGACGTATGCAACTGCGAAAGCATCACAAAGCAGCGGTGGACATAACCTAAACGCCTACGCCTCGTTACATCAAAATACGAGAACCCAAACGTGACAGGCACCTGGTATATGCGTGCGAAGTTAGATAATGACTGGGCAACAGATGAACCAGCTTATGAAAATAACGGTAAAATAGAAGGTAAGCCAGGTGGCATGAGTGACAATGGTGAGCAAAACGACAAAGACTGGTGGACTACACGGGATCCGGCGTCGACCATTTGGGATTGTGATTCGTTTGCGGAGGTAAAAGTGAAGGTGCCGCCCAATAACACAGAATATCGTTCTGTTGCGTACACAACCTTTCGTAACCCTGATTACACCTTACGGCATGAAGAAAAGCCGTAAAGGTGTTCAACACGTCTCAAACGATTTACAGGCAGGTATCCGTTTTGGATATCTGCCTTTACTCTTTTTATCACGCTTTTGTTCCCTGATCTCTACTATAAATTTAGTGTTGATTTCACCTTGTGCACAATCCCAGAAAAATAACACAACCGCTCATAATATCCCATCACCCGCTTCACATCAATTATTGTTAATTGCTTGAGCATTTTGTTTCAGTTCTTGTATAATTATTGTTAATTACAGAAAAACATCTATATTGAATACGCGACGCACACGGTGTGTGTCCTCCGCTGACGAGTGGAAAACCAGTGCAGACAAACAACTCTCATAACAGACATGCCATTGTGGCGTGTTGCACAACAATCGGAGGTTATAGATGACTCGAGACATCACCCCAATAAAATGGATTATTGGCGCAATAGCCCTCCTGATAATCATTGCTGGTGCGTGTGTATTATGGTACCGATACGACACGGCACCCTACAGACAAGAGGCAGCTGATGCCAAACAGCTGCTACGCCAATCGGAAATAGAAAAATCCGAGAAAAGCAAGGTAGCAAAACAGGCAGCTGATGCACCTGCGGAAAGTACAACGCAAACTGCAGAGAAGCCGAGAAGTGAGATCGCCGCTAAAGTGGAAAACCCCACCGACGTGGTGATAAACCAACAAGCCGGAACGCCAGTGGGCATAGCAGTAAAGTCGGATGAGAAAGTGTCACCCTATGGTTTTGGACCTTACCCAAAACTGCCTCAGGACTTTCCTGAACAGGATTTTTGGGAATTCCCGCGAGACAAAAACATGGAATTAATGGATCGCGTCCTTATAAAATTATGGGAACAAGGTAAACGTCCCCATGGCGTAACAATGGAAGAAGGATTCGTTTACCCGACACTGCCAAACACGCTGATTGTCGAATGGAAAACTGAAATAACTCCATTTGGGACAAGAAAAAAAGTAGTCCGCGTGCAATATCCTCCAGAAGCCGTATCCTTCATACGTTTCCCTATCTATGAAAGCGATATTCCGCAGCATTTTAAAGTGATTGAATTCAAGGATGCGGGCATTGACCCGTATCAGTTTTTAGATTTACCATAAGGAGTGACTTACAATAAAAAAAGTATCTGTTTTTGTTATTATCTTCTTTGGTGTTGGCGCATTCCTAATTGAGTCTTCACTAATAAAAGATGATTTTAGTAGACCAACACTTGGTGCCAATAGAAGTGGAACGTCTGAACGGGAAGTGCCAGAGGTTCAACGGCGCCATCCCGACGACCCTTACGTGATACATAGAGAAGCCTCTGATGATGTGGATCCCGAATTGTATAGTAGTGTACATTTGAAAGCGGGTGTCGCTCTTACAGGAATGACACATAATTTGGGACATCAAGTATCCGCATCTGCTAATGTTGATATAAGAAATGAACCTACTTTCAGGTTTTCTGGATCATACGGAGTATCTGCCTTCCTTTTTCACCTACTTTACCGTTGTCCTGCTTTTATACCTTACCTTACTATAAATTCACAAACGATTTACTTTGCGCACAATATCAGAAAAATAGCACAACCGATCATAATATCCCATCACCCGCTTCACATATTGGCGAGTCTCTTGATACCCTCTAAAATACCCGTGCGGTGGCACACCGGACTCCCATATTTCCGCATGCAATTCCTTATCCTTTTCTGTAAGTAAACTGAGATTTTTGCTGAGGCACTCCCACTCATGTGGCGAATGCTCACGATGTCCCGCTATTTTCTGAGTATCCTTGATATGTCCGCGTCCACCGTTATAACTTGCTAAAGCAATGCGTACACGATTCGGATGCGAACTCTCTGGATAAAGATCATATAAACTGCGAAGATAACGGGTTGCACCGGCAATGCTTTCATGTGCTTCAAATGGATCGGAGACACCCAATTCTTTTGCAGTTTTAGGCATTAGCTGCATCAATCCCTTTGCACCAGCAGGACTCACGGCATTTTCGTTAAACCCAGATTCTTGGACAATCAGTGCAGTAATCAGCCGCCAATCCAGCTGTTGCGTTGCAGCGTGTTTTTGGATTACCCGACGGTACTTTAGAATCTTTGGGGAAAAAGCGAGAAGCCGAACACCGTTCCAGTCACGGACAAGGACGGCAAAGCCCCCAATCAGTAGCGCACATATAATAATTCTCACAAGAATGCGTCTTGATATCTTTGCCATGTGAATACAATCCTACTGCTTTATCCAGTTTCAATTGTGGCGAATTGTCCAGCTGATGTGCCTGTTTCTTGTAGGAGCGATCTCCGAATCGCGACTTTTGAGCCAATTCTTGTAGGAGCGATCTCCGAATCGCGACTTTTGAGCCAATTCTTGTAGGAGCGATCTCCGAATCGCGACTTTTGAGCCAATTCTTGTAGGAGCGATCTCCGAATCGCGACGCACTCTCAATTTCCCCAAGCATACGCAAACAGAAAAACAAAACGGTGTTCCTGCTCAGTTGTACCTTCAACATGCGCAATGTTTTGAACATGTCGCCACGCATAGTTGACAGAACCATTCAAACCACTGTTCGGTCGATATTTCCAGCCAATCCGAATTTCAGAAAGCCGTTCAACTATGCCTGAAGGAAACGGAATGTTTTGATATTCCTCACCATAAAAACGGTCAATAATATCCGCCTCCCCGTTTCGCTGATGACTAAAACGGCTCTCAATTACTGCTGCAGGTGTCGCTTGATACGACACGCGGAACGAGAATATATCCGCATCCGTGCCAATCGGATGTCCAATCATCGTGCCGAAATGTGTAAACTGATTATCGGGGACAAGATGTGTATATGCCCACCGATTGACGCGAACATATTCTGTGTGTATACCAAGTTGACGCTCCGTCTGTATCGGATACCACTCCAAACCGGTGAGCCATGTAACCGCGTGTGGGTCAAAGGTATCCGGATTATACTGGAAATCGTCCGCAACCCATTCCGCATATAGACGAACACCATCAATCGGACGCACAGCCCCATCAAAACCAAACATGATATTGTCGTCTTTCTTCGCATTGTATTGCACCGCGTAATACGGAATAACGGGATTGAGGTAGTTCCATTCCACCGATTGCACGTCACCACCGTAAAGCACCCATTCAGCAGCACCGATTTCAAGCCAATCGCTAAATTGATAGTCAAGTCGATGCGCGCTGAGATAACGTTTCGCGAGATAGCGCGTTGTGCCATCGTCAAACCATGTTGAATTGAGTTGTGCAGAAAATGCTGTTGCTTTAAGCGTCCCTATTTTACAAGGAAAAGTGCCAGTAAGTCGGATAAGTTCAAACGGAGGTGAGTTGTCCGAAATCCCAACAGATTTATCAGGACTTGCCCCCCAAAACACAAAATCTCTCCCTACTAATAAGTTTAATTCTGCTTCTCCAAAAGGCATCAATTGATATTGCAGATAACTCCTTTTAAAGTCAACAACATAATCGCTACGCCACCTCTCATAACGTTGGTCGGCAGATTTAAGAAGCGGTGGCGGATCGGGCAGAAAAAAACTCTCTATAAAATATGTCCCTTGCTCAAAATTAGATAATTCTAATTCGGAATACACGCTTAGATAATGCTTATTATTTCCGACAGCATAATGCAACCCACTTTGAAGTGCTGGTGCAATTTTTTTATCTCTGACACGTAGTTCTGGCTGAATACGTATGTCAGTCTTTTGCTTTGTGCATGCTAATTCAAAGTGAAATTCATGTTTGAGTTTCTCTAAAAGTTTTCTATCTATTGGCGATATAGTGACTGCACCAGAGCGGATACGTGCCTCAGCGCGCTGGATAATTTTTGCTACATCGGCACGCGATAGTGGTAGAGAATGCCGATGAAAACCACCTGTAACACCCGATACCTCAAGTTTAGCAAGCGTTTCAATTATCCATCCGTCAAAGTTAAGCGGTATATTTGGGGCAGCATAAACAAAAAAAGAATTGAGGAGAAACAACAGAAGAATAGAGCATAGAAACGACACGGACTTCTTATGTGCTATGCTAAAAAACTGCAATCTCATTCAGTTTCCATCTCCTCTACTATTCTATCAATTCTCCGAAACTGCCAACTCCATCGTGTATTATACAAGAACTGCCGTAGGTCAAACCTATTGTCATCGGGTGAATACGGTTCAGCGTGGTAAGCGGGGGTTAGTGTTGTCATCTTGTGGCGATTTATCGCATAGTAACGGAAAAATCTTTTAACCTTTTCTGCGACTTCAGTCGGAGGCAGATGATCCCATTCCTGAACCAGTTTCTCAAACATACTGACGGGACCGCATCGATGCACTTTTCGAAGCTGACCAAACCGACTGAGCTCAGAGTAAGTCATCCCCATGTCTTCTTCATCAGTTTGGGTGTAGGTTTCCGTGATGGGTTCTAATTCCGCAGTCGGTGGTGCTTCCAAGATAGTGCTGAGACTCGGATAGCCGAGATGTTCTTGTGCCCAGTGGAGAAAACTCCGTAGATCCGTTTTACTAATGCTTCCAATCGGGTTAATGTCTGCGCTGCTACAATCATATTTGGTCAAATAACCGCGCAATGCCTCGTCAACGTTGCCAGTGCCTAATACGAGGAGTGTCCCGCGTCTACCACGAACCCACGGCAACGTCTGTGCAAAGAGATAACTGATAACCATCCGCAGACGCGCTTGTATGTTTTGAAGTGCCTGATTTTCAATGGTGCTGCCGCCTTCGGTCTTGAACTGGGGCGTTTTCCCGGTTATACCGACAAACATTTTTCGCAAAGCACCGACAAGCGACTCCATGTTAATGTCAAGATGATAACTTCCAATTTCACTTGCCAACTGCTTCGCGCGATGCCGCGTTTCACGAGAACTGTTTGATGTGCCCATATAGCACGTATAAAGCAACTGATTAGCAAGATGTTGCGCAGCAGGAAACGGATCACTGAAATCGGTTTTGATATTTTCAACAAACTCTGCACCGAGCAACTTTTCTGCATCGCGAATGACGTGCGTCACATCACCGAGAATCCCTTTCGCAACGAGTTGACACATAGAACCCACAAGTGTCGCAACAGCACCGCTATCCGAACCGCCCGAAAGCGGAACGAAATATCCTGCTGCTTCAGAACGCCTTAGATAATCCCATAACCAACACGCTGGACCGAGCGCAATTTCTTCTTCTGGGGTGTGAATGTCAAGCTCAACCTTCGGGACGGTGACAGGACGTTTTTCAGAGTCTGTCACCTCAAAATCAACATAAATCTGCGGAATAGAAACACCACGGCTCGCCTGTACTGCTCCGCTCATTCTTGAACCGCGATAGGAACGGACATCTCGCAAATCCACAGTCGCTGTCACCACTTCAACATCGTTGATTGAGAACTGCGATCCTTGCGCGAGGACGTGTCCGTTTTGGGCAATCGTTGCACAACCATCAAAATAGAGTCTGCCACCATCACATCCCTGCTGATTAGCATATAAATATACCCCACCACATTTTTCCGTAGCGTTTCGGATCAATGACAAGCGCGTATCAAGTTTGCGGAGTTCGTGATGTGAACCCGATCCATTGGCGATTATCTCAACACCATTGTATGCGAGATCAATATGTGGAGAGAGCGGTGCAAACAACTCTTCACAGGTTTCTGAGGCTAAAATCGTGTCGTGCGTTACAATGACAGCACACCCTATCGGCACAGTGGAATTGGGCGTGATTTCATGTATTTCAGGGGGCACTTGAAAAGGTTCTGTTGTCCACCCTTTTTGCCACGCAGCAAACCAACGCGGCTCCCGATAGTTTCCCTCAGCAGCAAGCACCAACTTCGGACGAATTAGGAGAATCTTCCCATCACAGACAAACACACGGCAATTATAACGCACACTTTTGTGCATCACTGGCATGCCTATGTCGCACAGAATACCGTTCGTATGTCCACCCATGATGATGCGCGTAAGCGATTCCCAACTGTGCCGCAACGTATCTTCTTCAAGGAAATGGTCTTCGCAAGAATAGCCCGTTATCTCAAGTTCAGGACCAAGACGGTAGCGTGCACCTGCTGCTTTGGCAAGTTCTATCGACTCAATAATGCGCTCACAGTTGCCCTCAAAGTCCAATGCCCACTGATTCAGGTTGCAGGTTGCAAGTGTTGCTTTCATATTTAGTGGTTAGTAAAGTCTCTTGATGTTTTCATCACTATTTAAAAACAGCAACTGTTACGAGTCGTTTAGTCGCGAGATTTTCGGGTGAACGTTTAATACGTTCAATTTGATCTAAAGTCTGGACAGTCATATATCTCTCACCGCAATGAGGGCAATAGATTATCGGGACATTTTCAATGACTAAGAGGGATTCTCCTTTTCCGTAGCTGCGAGTAATATAACGTTGACGCGTCCCTTCTTTTTCACATACATCGCAAGTCATGGTTTGTCTCCTGAGTTTATGTTTTTTGCGGTTTCTTACGAGCAGCGGGAAACAAAATGTTATTCAATATCAACCGATACCCTGGCGAATGCTTGTGCAGGTCAAGATTAGTAGGCATCTTCCCCTCTCCAACGAGGTGGCGGTAATCCTCCGGGTCGTGCCCACCGAGAAAGGTGAAAGTGCCTTTTCCTAAAGTGCCGTGGACGTATTTAGCATAGTTTGTGCCTTCAATTTTTCCTAAAATCGTAACCGATTTGTGAATCCTATCTAAATTAAAAGATGTTGTCTGTCCAAGAAAACCGCGCACTTCTGAAACGTGGTTTTGCGTGAGCATTGTCTGAATGGGATCGTGTTTTGCAGAAAATTCAAACAGTTGAAAATCCTCTACGCCTGTATGTGGACTCCGATCAGGATTTGGATTGTCCACATCAGAGAATTCATAACGGTTCGGATTGGGGTAAAGCGTGAATTTTTCAAATGCGAAAGTTCGTTCAAAGTCCAAATGCTTTTGGAAATCGGGTGCCATCGGTGTTGCGTCTAAGACAGGATCAACAATATCAATTGTTCCTCCCTTTGTTGCTAAAGCGATGTCCAGAGTTTCAGGTGCTGAACACATCGCAAAAATAAACCCACCTTTTGCGACATAATCCGCAATATCCAGTGCTGTCTGTCCTTTATGGCGAGGGACACGTTTAAATCCCGCTTCCTTTGCTGCAGTCTCAAACAGTGCCATCCGTTGTTGATACCACACTTGCTGTGAGAAAGATCCGTGGAATTTCCCGTGCTGTCCGGTAAAATCTTCGTGGTGTAAGTGCAACCAATCGTAACCTTCTGTGTGTAATGCCCCGCGCTGCACCTCTTTGTCCCAGATTTGGTCGTAAGGGATTTCAGCATAATCCAGCGCGATTTTCACCGCATCGTCCCACGGGTCACGATATGGAGAATCTTCTGACGGCGCATACACAGCGATTTTGGGTGCTTTTTCAAGCAAAATCTCATCCATGTTGCTCGTTTCAAGTACGTTCTCTTTGATTGTTCGGTATTCAACATCGCTCATCTGTTCAATAGTGACACCCATCTGTGCGGCACGCACTCGCACATCGGGAGCATCGGGTATCACAAACGATCCGCCACGATAATTAAGCCACCAATAGCATTGGTATTCACGTGGCACCTGTAATGCCCAATATGTTAGCCCGTAAGCCTTCAGATGGTTTGTCTGTTTCTGCTCCATCGGCACAAGCAGATACTGCGCTGAGGCGGTAGACAGAAGCATCGTAAGGCAGACTATTATTAGTAAAGATAATGTAATACCATTTCTAATTGACAAATTGCCATAATTAACTGTAGGTCGGGTAGAGCTTGCGAAACCCGACATGGAAACCCTATCTAAAATCATACGTGTCGGATTTCGCGTCGCTCTACCCGACCTACGGAATAATGCTACATAATCATTTAGAATTGGCATAAGTTTGTTTAGTTTATACATAGTGCTTTTCCTATTTTTAAATCGTGGGTTGTGTCATTTCTGAATATTCGTTTTTCATTAGCAAAAACGCGTTCATAGTCGCGCAATTCATTGCGCCTCTTACATTCTCGTGTACGGCACACGGGATGTGCCTACTACCTTTAAGCCTATATTTGACAAGGTGCAAGGATTTCTCTTTTACAGGACATAATAACTATTTAACTGCAGTAGGTTTTATTTTACACACTGCTATATCCGCAAGACCTCGCCTTAGATCTGAAAGTGCTCTTCTTTTCCTACTATTTGATATACCATCACGATTTGAATTCAAAACAATCTCCGAATGTGCATCATTATTCTCAAGAGGGACATGTTCAACATCAGTTGTATAGTCTTGTATAGATATAGCCCTAACATCTTCAGCAGTAACACTTATAATTCCGTCTGTAACATTTTTCTTCGTATCCTCTGGTTTACACTTAAGTTTTGCCCTATCTACAGACGGCCTTTCACCGCCAAGAAATGCTGCAGATTCAATCTTAATTTCACCAGACGCTTTTACAATATAATGAGGCGGTGTTTTTGTGTTTAGTTCATTCAATTCAATTCGCCTATATAACTCTTCATCATTATCTATATAATCAGGATTGTTCATCAATTATCCATTCCCATACTTGGACATAGTCAGTCTTGCGAAGCTTATTGGTTCGGACTATTGTCCTTTTACCTTCTCTCCATACCTTTGTCCACTTTGCGTTTTGATGTTTTATGTCAAAATATAGACTCCTCCCACTTTCTCGCCACTCTATAGTTGCACCACCATATTCGCCATTGCTGATAAATGGTGCTTCTAATGAAGATAATGAATATCCTGCTGAACTAATAGATGATATGAAATCTGACATAATACGTTTTGCATAATCTATATCTTTCGGATTTGGTTTTTCATAACCAATATCATCCCAGTCATATTCATTCGTTAGTAACTCGTCAATCTGATCCAATACTTTTTGATATAACAATCCATAACTTGGTCGGTTGATGTTTAAATCAAAATGCCTCTCATTTTCTGACGGGTTTATTTTCATTTTATAGCACTCCCTGCTCTTTAAGTTTAGCAATAAGTTCTGCCTGCGTCCCAGTGCCTTTAGTAGAATTACAAGCCCCACAGAGAAGTTGCAAGTTATCCTCGTGATCTGTACCACCGTGTTTTTGCGGGACAATATGATCTACAGTCATATTACGGAATGGAAAATGAGTTCGACAGCCATTGCAGACACCTTCCTGTTTACCATAAAGTGTGTGCTTGTGGGTGTCATATTTGGGTAGTTTTTCACTACGTTTGGGTATATCGATTCGGTGTGTCACGTCATAGAACATTCCAAGCTCTTTCTCAAGACGTATTTTGACAAGTTCAACAGCTTTTTCTGATATATCAATACCGATCCACTGACGGTTTAGACGCTCTGCTGCCACACAAGTTGTTGCACAACCACAAAATGGGTCAAGGACTATATCACCTTCATTGCTGCTTGCTTTTATGATGCGTTCTAATAGGGCGATTGGTTTTTGAGTAGGGTATCCAGTGCGCTCATCTCCAGCAGGTGGAAGAACATCATCCCATATATTACCATGGGACGCGCCTTTATAATCTTTTAGATACTTCCGCCGCTCCAGTTTTCCATCAGGACGAATAACGATATTCCCTTTTTGATATTCTTCCTCTAAACGTTCTTTGCTTAACCGCCATCCGGATGGATGCGGATTGACGAACCCGCGCCATTCATAACAAAGATTCGGACGCGCACCCATATTTGGTGTGCTCCAAATATGTGATGAGTCGTTGTAATATCTCTCTCCATTCTCGTCAACGTGCTTGAATTTTTTAAATACTTCAGATTCTGTCAATTCTCTTTCTGGACACAAAGATGTAGCGGAAGATGCTGCATAATACAGAAGCATATCGGCATTGTTTCCCCACCGTAAACTGCGATGCTGAGACCCTTTTTGTGTAGATGTTGCACGTTTCCATGTGATCTCAGATCTATAGTTATTCTTTCCAAAGATACTGTCCATGATAACCTTCAGGTAATGGCTTGCTGTGGGATCGCAGTGTAGATATAGAGAACCTGTTTCTTTGAGAACACGTTTCATCTCTAATAACCGCACAGCCATCATAATAAGGTATGACTTCATGCCTCTGCCATGTGTGAGTTCAGCTGTGTGTATTGCCTGATATAAAGCAGGTTCACGATCGGCGATTTCACCGTGCCATGCATTATCTACATCAGAGAGTGTCCAGGTGTCTTTAAACGCTGCGCCTGCTGCCTCACTACCGATCGGCGCAGAATAGGTGCGATTAGAATTGAATGGTGGATCAAGGTATATGAGATCTACGGACTGGGTGTCTAAACCGCGCAATATATGTAAATTGTCATTACTAAAGATTGTTCGGTTATTAACATTCATTTAAAACATCCTTACAAGTTTACGAGTCCTACATTCATTTATAGACTTTTAAGAAATTTTCAAAACATATTGATTGCTTTGTAGTTATAGTGAATTATACAAACAAGTTAACACGACTTCTGTAGGAGCGATCTCCGAATCGCGACCCTATTCAATCTGTAGGAGCGATCTCCGAATCGCGACCCTATTCAATCTGTAGGAGCGATCTCCGAATCGCGATGCCTATTCAATCTGTAGGAGCGATCTCCGAATCGCGACCCTATTCAATCTGTAGGAGCGATCTCCGAATCGCGACCGTTCTTCAGTCGGGAATCGGAGTTCCCTCCTACAACTCAAAAATGTAAAATCCACTATATACTTATCACTCAACCCAAACCGCAATAGGCTGATATCCAAAAACCGCTTTCCCATTACTCATCAACGGCGATTCACTGCCAGGGATTTTCATATCAACAGTCCAAAGTTGTCCGTTGTTTTCATAGAGTATCCAACGTCCGTTGGGTGGCATCCAAACAGGGCGACTACCACCCATTACGGTAATCTGCCGCTCTGCCGGTTCACCAGTATCAGAGAAAGTGACGATCCAAATTTGACGAGGGTTACCCGCTTCACCCCGTGAAAAAGCGAGCGTATTTCGTTCAGCAGGATGCCATGCAGGTTCTGCGTCATCCGCAGGCGAAATCACAATTGGCTCAACACTGTTCGCTACGTTGTCAAAAGCAAAAATATTACGGTTTTCACCAGCATTAGGATTTTCAATTGATCCTGCCGTAGCATAAGCGAGCAATTCCCCATCTGGACGCCATGCAGGATTGGACATTTCAACTGCTGTGGAAGGAATTCGGAAAATCTTATCGCTTCGGAGACTTTGAATAATAATTCGTTTCCGTTTGGTCGGTGCGGTTTGGGCATAAGCAATATACTCACCATTCGGAGAGATAGCGACATCTTCCGCGAGGTGTCTATTATCAAGCAAGACCATGCTTTTTCCCGTTCCAATATTCCTAATGATCACATTATCATCAAAATCGTGGAAAACAAGCGTCCCGTTTTCCGAGGCAGAAGGTCGAAAACCAGGTCCGAGTGGTGCAACACGTGTGTCCAATGGGACTTCCCGATGAACGTTTGCAGCAACATCAACAGCACCAGCAGGTGCTATCCGCCACAAAACACCTTCATGACTATAATAGATAAACACGGACTCCGCAGCGATGGAAAATCCATCTACACTCATATTCTTGGGCTGCTCAGTTTGAGGTTTACTCTCGGTGTCCTGTTTATCCTCTTTTGGCGTTTCCGTTTCCGTTGGGGCATTCTGTTTTTTAGGTTCAAATTTATTCTGGTCTTTAAGTTTCCATCCCGCGCCATCCGCTTCAAAGTTAAACCCTATACCTTTTGACCAATACATCCACTCTTCAATCATTTTTCCATCTTGGGTGTATTTAAAAATATCTTCTGGTTCTCCAAACCTGCGTGCGATATTCCACCGTCCACCATCTGAAAGTTCCGCCATCGTACCTTCCTCGTCAACATAAGACGCCAAAATGTCAATATCTACATGGGGTGTTATCTTGCCGGGAAAAACGGTAACAGCAGCGGGCGTGCCTCGTACCGGTAGATGGGTGCCGTATACTCCAATTCCGTCCGCAGTTCCTGAACGTCCGTCACTATTTTGGTCTACGACTGCCATGATGTAGTATTGTCCGGGTTTGACATCAACGTGGTATCTCCCTTCCTCGTCAAGAAACAGCGGCATCCACATCGGTGAACTGAAGTCTGGTGTCGTAGAAAGACTTAAAATGCCATCAGGGACGCGCTCTTGATTCTCTGAAGTAGTGGTGGGTTCATCACTATCTTTTTTAGCCTTGCCGGAGGCGAGAAATGATGTTACTTTGCCAGTGATACTGCCTACTTGTTCTTCTGGCACTGCATCTGCGGATGCATTCACTGCTAAATTCCCTGTGAGTAGGTTGCCTTGTAAAGTAACAAGTTGTCCCTCCGCATCATAACGTGCACTCATCTCAATGTTTGCGGCACGCGTTTCACCCGTATCAAAAACTACTGCGGGTGGTGGAGTCGTGGCTATAGAGTCTGTTCCTAAAGCACCAAGTGTATCCCCTTCACTATACCTACCGTTTCCATCTGCGTCATGATTGGCGATGAGGTAATATTCACCAGGCGGTAATTGGAAACGAAACTTCCCTTCTGAATCCGTTGTGGCACTCGCGATGGGATTCACTAAGGCGGATGTCGGATAAACTTCAACCCGAACCTCTGTTTCCGTTTGCGGAATAGGCGTTACACGACCAGAAATAATCGCAGTGTTTTCTTGATTTTTTGATAGATGTTTCGTAGTATAGGTAGCAGAAATCTGTATTTCTAAATTCTCAGTAAATGTGTTAAGTTTAATCAAGATTGGCTCTGGAAATGCACCGCGCTTATACATATCTGTAACGCCGTAAAATCCAAAGGTATCTCCAGCATCAAGCTTATTGCTGGAATTCTTGTCAACTATCGCCATCAGATAGTATTTGCCAGGTTTTAATCGGAGTTCCCACTTTCCTGTTTTCGCATCAACAGCAGCAATCCCAGCACGATATTTCCATGATGTATCAGTATAAGCAAGGATAAGCATAGGAGCTTCTGATGACTCTGGTTCTTTCGCATATTTCAGTATACCTCGACACCCTGATGTCACACGAGATAACTCAGTCTTGAATCGTTGATATTCGCTCGGTTGGTATATGGACGTATCAACCAATTTCTGTTTGTCCCCAATACGTTGTAGTCGGGCAGTAATTGGAATCTGTATTCCCTTTAATTCAGCGTTTGCACCTATGTCAACCGCTTGGTGCTTTTGCGCTTCATCTTGCCAATTCCTTATTCCCAAGACACCGTAACCATCCCCTTCGTCAAATTTACCAGAGGCATCAACATCAACATAAGCAACTAAATAATATCTACCCGGTTCCACACGTAGTTCGAATGCCCCTGTCCCTGTGCGGGACAATCCACTGGTATAGAGGTCTTTGAGTTTCTCATCGCGATATACCGACACATTTGTTTGTGAAAGGTCTTGCCCTTTCCAAATAACTTCTCCGAAAAGTTTGGAAGTGAAGCGGTTAGTTGTAGGTTGAGTTTTAGCCTCATTGGGTAAAGATGTCTGTTGTGCATGGAGTATCGGATTACCGAGTACTGTGATGCCAATAACAAGTGCTAAAAGTATCAATCGTTTCATGTTGCTCTATCTCCATTTGAGCGATTTGTTTGTAGTATTATCTTTTAATCTATTGCTTTGCATGTTATCATATCTATGAACAGTTTTCAAGAAAATCATTGTGATAGACAGAGGCATTCAGTTGTAGAGCTTTTCCAAATAACATGACGGTCATGATTTGTAGGAGGGAACTCCGATTCCCGACTATCCCTGTTTTTCGTCGCGATTCGGAGATCGCTCCTACTGAAGATGGGTCTGTCTTTGTGAATCAACGCCAAATGCGCTTTTGGTATTCTGCATGATTTGGCGGGAGGGACTCCGATTCCCGACTATTGTTGATACCTATAATTTACAATGGACACTCCACTATTTTGGGTTTGCCTTTACACATTTACATTTGTGATAGAATACCCTGAAAAACCAAAAATTAACTAAACTTGTGCTTGTAGAAATCCAGGTGATAGAAATCTATGAATATGGTATCATGTTTTTAATACTACACAACAAGGACAACAAAATATGATTCGCGTTTCACACCTCACGAAAGAATATGGAGAAAAGAAAGCAGTTGACGACATTAGTTTTGAAGCCGCAAAGGGCGAAATTGTCGGTTATCTCGGTCCGAACGGCGCAGGCAAAAGCACAACTCTGAAAATGTTAGTCGGTTTACTTCAACCAACATCCGGTGATATTTTAGTTGCGGGATATAGCGCAGAAACCGACCTACTTGAATTAAAGCAGCGTGTCGGATACGTTCCTGAAGAGGCGCAACTATATGAACATCTCACCTTAGTAGAACACCTACAATTGATGGGTAGACTCTACCATTTAGAAGAAGAACTGATCGCACATAAGATCGTTGAACTTGCAAAATTGTTCGACATGGAAGCGCAAGCAAACCAAAGGATAAGCAGTTTTTCGCAAGGCATGCGTCAGAAGTGCCTTATCATGGCAGCACTCTTACACAATCCAGATGTCCTGTTTTTAGATGAACCCTTTACCAATCTGGATGTTACAACCGTAACATTTTTGAAGTCATTACTCCAACGTTTAGCAGAGTTAGGTAAAACTATTCTCTACTGCACACACATTCTTGAAGTAGCAGAAACGCTTTGCCCACGCATTATGATTATCAATGCGGGAAAAATCATCGCCGATGCACCGGTAGCGAAGTTACGGGAACAGACAAATCAGACAGCACTCAATGAGATTTTTGTCCAACTGACAGAAACAACAGGACTTGATGAAAAGACTGATGAAGCAATTCGGATTGTGATGGAGGACATGCCGAATGCTTGAGAACATCGCTGCAAAGTTTGGTGCATGTCCTATTCAGTATAAACTTCTCCTACAGACAGAAAAGACCTTTGAAGAGCGAGCACTTGAAGGAAAACAGGGAACAGCAAAACTCTCACTCTCTGTAACCTGTGCTTTCTGTTTTTTAACAAGTATCTTTTCAGCACTGCCGGTGTTCTTTGGCATGGACGTGTTTACCTACGCACTCATTGGTGTCACGATGTCTATGTTCATCGTAGGGATGTGGACTCTCCCATACTTCGATCTCCTTCTCAGTCCTATCAACTATCCAGTTATAGCGCATACACCCGTCTCATCACGCACCTATTTTATGGTGAAGTTAACACAGATACTTAAGTATGCTGTCTTGTTGTTAATCTGTCTGAATATCTTTCCATCAATGTGCGGTCCCTTCATCCGAGAAGATAACACGACTGTTTTACTCTACTTTTTTCCTGTTTTTTACCTGCCTATTGCCTTTATAGCAGGGTTTTTCACAATTGGACTCATGACAACATTCGCCGGATATTTGACAAAACTCTATTCTGTAAAAAGACTTAGAAAAATCTCTAAATCTGCTCAATTTATTTTACCTCTCCTCTTACCCGCATCCTTTTTCCTAATTCCAACCGATGTCGTAGCGGACAATTATAAATCGGTTCTAAAGTGGCTATATGTGCTTCCGAACGGTTGGTTTGCAGGAGCTATCTCGCTTGCAGTTAGCACAATTGAACGCCCTGGGTTTACTCGTGACCTTATTTTAACTGGGGTGGCGATTTTTTCAACACTCCTATTGATCGTAATCCCGCTCCGAAGTATTGCCAAGACTTATTCAAAGTACCTCTCTTATCTCATGGAATCAGGAAGTAGGCAAAAAGACAAACTACGAATAAGACGACCTTTCCTTGCACGATTTTTCCGATCCCGCGATGCTTATGCCAGTTTCTGCCTCAGTGCATCCTACATGCGCCGTGATAGACAAATCCTACACCAATTCGCTTCTGGAGCGGTTGTAAGTGTCATTATGGTTGCAATGTTCTTTGTTCGTAAAATATATCCAATAGAATTCATTGAATATCACTACGCTATCGGTCTTAGTCCAGGATTTACCGGTCTGTTCGTCTTTTTAGGGGTGGTTACGGTGTTCGGTTTCCTTAGCTCTGTCGGATATTCAGAACACTGGAAAGCCTCATGGATGCTGTCTCTTACACCACTTCGGAAGCCGTATGACTTATGGCGTGGTGTTGTGGCAGTTACGTTTATTTACATTGTCTTGCCTTCAACACTCCTATTCTTTATATTTGCTACAGTTTTATGGGGTGTTATAGGGATATTTTTTATTTTACCGGGACTCCTCGTTGTGCTTTTTTCAGTCATCACTTATCCAAGACCGGAATCCGGCATACCTCTTTCCAAAGAACCGGTTGAAATAGATAGAATGGCAGGATGTCTTGCTTACGGTATAAGTATGATTATAGCAGGTGTCTTAGTCGGTATTCTATTTTTGGCACGTTTTATTCATGTATGGGTGTATACTGGGGTTTATTGCGTAATGGTGATAGGTGGGGTAATCGGCTTTGTCAAATCTTTGAAAAAAAACAATGAAGGAGACCTCTGATGCTTGAAAAAATCGCTGGAATGTTTGGCGTATCCCCAACCCAGTACAGCCATCTTCTACAAACAGAGAAGATGGTCGAAAAACGGGCACTTAAAGGACAACCTCTCGCTTCAAACATATTGAACTACGTGTTTAGTTTTCTGATTAGTGCGACGTTTTTCTTTATTCCAATGCTGATAGACATTTCCGTCTATAGTTACGCGCTAATAGGAATAACTGTATCAATGGTGATGATAGGGATATGGACGCTACCCTACTTTGATATTCTTATTTACCCTATAAACTATCCTGTTGTGGCGCACACACCCATTTCATCGCGCACCTATTTTCTCGTCAAGTTGACACAGATACTCAGTTATACTGTCAAGTTGTTGGTCTGTCTAAACCTCATACCTGCTATCGGCGGTATTTGGGTTCGTAGTGGAGAATCTTCTCAGCTCCAATACCTTTTTCCGTTGGTTTATCTTCCTATCGCTATAATTTCCGGCATATTCACCGTTGGTATAATGACAGTATTTGCAGGGTATTTGACAAAACTATATGCAATTAAAAGACTACGAAATCTTGCAAAAATTTCTCAAGGGTTATTTCCTGTGTTGTTTCCATCAATCTGGATGATCGTTTATTTTTTCCCTAAAGACATCCCCAAGGATGCCACCATAGAGATGTTTTCCTCCGCTGCAAAGTGGTTCTACGCGCTTCCGAACGGTTGGTTTGCTGGCACAGTCTCAGTCCTCCTTGGGCAAATAGAAGTCCGTTTTTTGATTTTAACTGCACTTGCTGTTATTTCTACCGCTTTCTTAGTCCTTGTGCCACTTCAAAGCATTGCTAAGACATATTCAAAATACCTTTCCTACCTAATAGAATCTGATATCAAGCAAAAACAGAAATTAAAAGTGAAAATCCCTCGGTTTGCGAAAATTATCAAAAACCGTGTTATCCTCGCTGGTGTTTGCATGAGTTCGGTATATCTCTATCGAGATAAAAGGATGCTACAAAGTGTATTAGGTATGCTTGGAAGTTCCATAGGCTTTTTTGTTATCTTAACACAAGCAGAAACATTTTATCTGGGATGGACTATGAAGTCATACATTCCCGGACTAAACCCTGCGTTTTTTATGATGTCCTGTTTTTTCGGTGTAGCTTTTGTGGGCACTTTTCTCTCTATTTTCAGGTATTCGGAACATTGGAAGGCGTCTTGGATGTTTAAGGTTATACCTCTTACGGCACCTCTTGACTTATGGCGCGGCGCACAGATAACCGCTATCCTCTATGCTGTTATGCCGTATACACTTTTGCTGTGCGTTATTGCTATTGTTTTTTGGTGGGCAGCAGGGATTTTATATGTTTTGCCGAGTCTGGTCTTTATCTTCTATAATGTCCTGTCTCACCCAAAACCCGATTCAGGCATACCATTCTCCGAGGAAATCAACCCGAAGAAAGGCGGGATGGGTTGTAGCTATTTTATTTATGTTCATTTAGCAATGATGGGATTTATCGCAGTCTTTTTTATTGCTTATCTGATTCATGTGTGGGTATATATTGGAGTCTATTGTATTATAGTGGTGGGTGGACTTATCGGTTTTGTTTATCTTTTTACAAAAAGAGGAGAGAAAACCGCGTAGATTGGGTAGAACGTCAGCGAAACCTAACGGTAGGTGCGGTTGGGAAACCGCACCTTATGTGTCAACTTTGTATCACTTCGCCAAATCCTTTGCTTTTTTGAACTTCTGCTTCGCAAATTGTCCCCACTCTTTGAGTTTCTCGTTACGATAGGTAGGGTCTTTCCACTTATCAGCGGCAACTTGCATCGCCTCTTCTTCAGTTACCGGCATCTCTGTTAGTGCTGCGATTGCCGCCTCACGCTTTTCAGCATCTTTACATTTGCCAATTGCTTTCCACGCATCAACGAGGTCCTTATGCGAATCAATGATGAGAATACCGAAAAGATCGTTGACAATATCCCACCGTGCGCTGCCTTTATCAGCATCATAAGGAAAAGGTGATGATTTCAAGTCAAACGGGTTTGTCACAACACACCGATCCCCTAATTCGTCATAGAGTGCAGGCAGCACACTGGCACGATTGAGTCCGCCTTTCCATTTAGGTCCTTCGTCATCCGTGTCGCGCAGCATCCACAGCTTTTGTGCCTGTTCAGACAAAACGAACTCAACAAACTTTTTCGCTACCGTCATGTTCGGGGCACCTTTGAGAATTGCAATAGAGTCTGGATTAACAACAGTGCCATCGCTTGGCATAACATATTTGATTTTTTCAGGACCAAGTGCAGCGATTTGGCTATAAGCATAAAAATCAATCGCTAACCCGTAAATCACCTGACCCGCACCAACATCTCTTGGAATAACGTTAGCACCAGCGGAGAACTTCTTCACATTTCCGCCCAATTTTGTCAGGAGCGCAAAACCCTTCTCCCATCCGTGCGTTTGAAGGATAATTTCATACATCATGTGCGCACTACCACTCTCTCTCGGATCGGCAGTCCCAATATTATTGATTAAGGCGATGTCTCCCAAATCCTCCCATTTTGTGGCTTTCGGCAATTTGAGCATCTCACGCAGTTGATCGTTATACATGATACCGAAACTTGACAACGCCGCACCATACCACCGATGTTTGGCATCGTAGACGGGAATTCCGTGATACGATTGTGGAATCTGCTTCAGTTGCGCATCGGGCAGTTTGTAGGAAGTCAACAAATCCATTTCTGCCAAACGGAGATAGCTATCCGTGCCACCGCCAAAGAAAATATCAATACCGATACCTTCTGGCACACGCTTGAACTCAGATTCAATAAACCGATAATTAGAAGATGTACCGCCGACATCTCGCCAATCTGTTTTGACGGTTCTACCTGTCTGTGCTTCATACCATTTTTCAAAATTATTGCCGAATTCTGTCTCAATACTTTCGGGATGGGGTGATATAATGATGAGTTTATCCTGTGCAGATACGGCAATCGGCACTGCCATCAGACAGAGTAGTATTCCCGCTATTGCGATATAGGAAGTCTTCAACGTTTGCCGAAACGGATTAAAATAGGACATGTCTATAATTTCTCCTCTGAAAATTGATGTTTTTTATAAATCTTTTATTTTATGTTATACTCTGAACAGCGAAATAATATCCTGCATTTTCCACGCTAAAATCAGGATACCCGCGAGCAGTATTAGATACCACACTATCATCGCTTTTACCTGCCTTTTCTTGAAGAACGAACGGGGTGGTCTCTTTTGGTTCATAACATTGCTCCTTACACCTACCTTTGCGAAGATGATAGCATATCTTATCAACAAACGTCAAGCCAAATCCATCCCAAAAGATAGGAACAATAAATATCCAATATAATCCCAATATATATCCAATATCCTGTCATTTTTTATTTGAATGATACGAGAAAGTATTGTATAATTAACATGTGTTTATTCTGTGGGTTGGATTAACGGACAAACAGAACACGGGAATAAAAAACGAGAAAACGCGTCACATTCCTTATGCTGCTTGACATCAGCACGTCAGTGTGACGTTCTAAACGTCACACTAAAGTCACATTGTTTATAGTAGATCATGAGTGTTGTAACTTGCATTGCTATTTCTTGCCATTTATAGTATAATATTTCGTATGGAAAATACTAAGTGGCTGCGGCTTCTGCTATTAGGACAGGCTGAATGGATTTTGAATGGGATGCAAACAAAGATGCTGCAAACCTATTAAAGCATGGGGTGTCATTTGATGAAGCAAAAACCGTTTTTGAGGATCCGCGTTATGTAATTTTTGATGATCCAGAACACTCTGTTCACGAGCAGCGATATATTATCCTTGGAGAATCGGTGCAAGAACATATATTAATGGTAGCATTTACTGAACGAAGCAATGTGACTCGTTTGATTAGCGCAAGAAGAGCGACTCCGAAGGAAAGGAAATATTATGAAGAAGGATAAAGGAATGATGCAGGACGACCTTTTACCTGAATATGATTTAGAAAAGTTACGGGTCCGAGGAATAGGTTCCGAACGCAAATCCTTTGGCGGCAAACCTGTCATCCAATTAGAACCTGACGTTGCTGAAGTATTTCCAGATGCTGCGTCTGTAAACGAAGCACTACGATTCCTAATTCGCATTACAAAAGCAAATAACGCAGCAGTATAATAAACATATCTTAGGGGAGCAACATGACAGAAAAAATACGTCATCTTCTCGGACTTTCGGGTGGCAAAGACAGCTCAGCACTTGCCGTTTACATGCGCGACAGAGTGCCAGAGATGGAATACTTCTTTACGGATACCGGTAAGGAATTGCCAGAAACGTACGACTTTTTAGACAGGTTAGAGGCATTCCTCGGCAAACCGATTGCCCGTCTCAACGTTGAACGCGATTTTGACCATTGGTTGACGCTTCACGGCGGTTTACTGCCTTCGTCTCAAGTCCGTTGGTGTACTGTAAAACTTAAAATCAGGCCTTTTGAAGAATACGTTGGCGAAGATAAAGCATATAACTACGTTGCTATCCGTGCTGACGAAGACCGTGTCGGCTACAAACCACTGAAAACGACATCCCTCCAAAACATTCTCCCCAAATATCCATTCAAAGAGGATGGCATCACCAAAGACGATGTTTACCAAATCCTTGAAGAAAGCGGACTCGGTCTGCCCGACTATTACAAGTGGCGCACACGTTCCGGATGCTACTTCTGCTTTTTCCAACGCAAATCCGAATGGGTAGGACTCTTAGAGCAACACCCCGACCTCTTTGAACTCGCTAAAGAATATGAGAAGTTTAATTCGGAGACGGGGGAACGGTTCACGTGGAGTCAAGGTGAAAGTCTTGAGGAACTGGCGAATCCTGAACGGATAGCACAAATCAAGGCAAATACGGAAAAGGCGAAGGCATTTAAGAAAAAGGAAAAACCGAATCGCCGACTGATAGAGATTCTTACCGATGTTCACGATGATGAGGATGATGAGGAACCTTGCCTGATTTGCCATAAATGAAAGTTTGGAGATAACCTTGAAGAATAGAGAAATACTTAGAAGATTTCACGACCTAAATATATGGCAAAGAGGTGATGAAAGAGCACCTCATAAACCTCTCCTTGTCTTGTACGCAATTGGAAAATTAATAGGTGGTGACAAGCAATTAGCCTATATTGATATAAAAGAGGATCTAAGAAATTTACTAAAGGAATTTGGACCCCCTAGAAAAAATTATCGTCCTCAGGATCCATTTTGGCGGTTACGAAATGAAAAAGAAAGAGTTTGGGATATACCTAACGAATATATGATTGGTGAAACTTTAAGAAGTAATAGGAAACCTACTGGTGATGCAATCATTAAGGATCTTGAGCAGTACGGTGTAGGTGGTTTTATTGAACCTATTGCAATGAAATTTCAGAAAAATCATAGATTGGCTTATGAAGTTGCAATGAACCTTCTTGATTCACACTTTCCTATTACTTACCATCAAGATATATTTCAGGCGGTTGGTATTTCTTATCCAACCCAAATTAGGTTTTATTCGACTGAAATAAGGCCCGATAAAAGGACTACGCGCCCTCGAGATCCTCATTTTCGAGAAAAAATTTTGAATGCGTATGAAAACAAATGCGCTGTATGTGGATTCCAAGTCAGATTACGTGACCGACTGGTTGCATTAGAAGCTGCACATATTAAATGGCATAGGGCGGAGGGACCAGATATTGAATCCAACGGATTAGCACTATGTTCTCTACACCATAAACTTTTTGATCGCGGAGTATTCAGACTATCTTTGGAATGGGAAATCCTTGTATCTGATAGTGCAAAAGGTTCATCCGGATTTGATGATTGGTTGATGAGATTCCATTCAGAACCAATCAATTACCCACAGAGTCGAGCTTATTATCCAAAGGCTGAATTTATTGAATGGCATGCAGAACAAGTGTTTAAAGGGGATTACCGAGAATTGTAGGCGTGTGATCCGGTAAACTTACATTCCTTTGAACATGCCTGAGTTGCAACCTGGTATATCTGAAGCACATGACACCCAAAGAAAACTTAATTTTTTACAGTATTTTTGGCGTTTTGACTATTGGCATTGTTTTATTGCTTTACATCGGGGAATTTAGGAACGGTGATAGCAGTGACAAATCTTTAAGAGAAAACGTCACCCCCTCTCAGGATAATGAAACACACAAGGAGAAGAATTCAATGATTGAAACCTATGCCGCAGTGATCAACGCAATTGCAGTTTTGGGCAGTTTTATATTAGTGACTGTAGTATCTTTTAAAAAATCAAGAAGGGACAGGATTGATGAACTAAAAATTGAGATGCAAGTTTTATTTTCCGAAGGTTGGGATCATAAAAGAATCCATACTCGTGAAACTGAAGAGAAATTTTTTGAATCTCTTAGCCCTAAATTCAAGAAAGGACGATATAAGATATTACATCAAGTTGCTTATGATGAATTGGGACGTGAAGGCAAGAACGACGCGTGGTCTCACCAGAATCTAAAGCGTCAGGCAATTGAGGAAAAACAAAAAGAAAACCTAAAGGTTGGAATGCCTGGTCCCGGCGGAATAATGTATAGAGGAGGCGGACAGATAATACAAGAAGACGAAGAGTAGATTAACAGAAATTACCTACGATAATGGGACAAATATTAGAGAAGTTGTGATATACTTAGCATATAGAACAGGCAGTGATCCGAACTGCACAAATACAAGTATACACTATCTGGATAGGTAGATACGTTAGATATCTGTCTATTGCTTAAAGGATATAAATCAAATGTTATTAAAAATAAGCGATAAGCAAATAATTGATACATCTGAATATCGTGGGATATACATAGATAGATATCCCACGACTCAATTACCTTTTGCATTAGCCACGCACGCATTATATCTTCAAATTGGGGATAAACAGGATAATACTGTGGATTTATGCATACAAAAGTATAAATTAGAAAATGAAGGAAAAATTGTATTAGAGGCAATATCTGATGCATTAGAAAAAGGTATTGAATATTTGGATATTACTCAGTATTCAAGCGTTCCTCTAAGGGGATAGAATAATCGATAAAAGGGCATGAAAGGCTTGGTCGACTTCCTACAATATTTCCCCAAACTGTACACTTGTCCGAAGTAAACATGGCATGTTTTTTGCTAATTTTCTGTCTGCAAATACCTACGCTGCCATAGGTAGTTCTATAAAATCGCCCTTAGAACAATCATAAAATATCCAATGGTTTTCGCAATAAAAAACATTTTTCAACTCCACAAACAAATTTTATGTAATTCGCTATGATACCAGATGTCCATTGGATTTGCCAAGCAGATAAAATCCAATTTTAATTTAATGCACACAATAATCGAGGCAATAATATGAAATCAAATAAAGTGTTTCTTTCATACGTTAGGGAAAATCAATTCATAATTCAGCATATAGATCAAATACTAACTGATTATGGAATAGAAGTAATTACTGACTATAGAAATATGCGAGGTGGATATGACTGGCAACTTACATTAAGAGATCTTATAGAGAGTAGCGGACATTTCATACCCTGTTTTTCTAAAGAATTTAGTAGTCGTAAAAAAACTGCTCTTTACAGAGAATTAGACTACGCTATAGGATATGTGGCAGATCTAAACCCTCGAGACAATTGGATTATACCCATAAGAATTAATGAATGTGAAATTCCGAGAATTAGGATTAGGCCACAGGTATTACTTACAAATTTACATTGGATTGATTTATTTCCATCTTCACAATACTTTGAAGGTATAGAGAATATTGTTAAGGCAATAGATGAAACACTTATTTTAAATCCTCAGGAATGCTTGGCATCTCCAAATGAAATTTATATCTTTAGAAAAATGGGATTTGATATGGGTGGATATACATGTAATGAAAGAGGCGACATAAGATTTAATATGAGGAGAGAATATTGGTCTCAATCTGAATGGATGACTGTATCTCCAGACGTGGTTACTAAGTTGCAAAACTATATAACCGCTATAGTTACTGGAACAAGAGAAGGGATACTAATTGAGATGAGATTGGGTTTAGCTATTAACGATCATGACTATGTGGATGAGGCATATAATGCTTTTATTAGTAAATGCAATGAACTTTGTTTGGAATTATGCAACAAAGAACTTACTAATGATATTATATCTGATATAAATCAAGCTAGAATTTCATTCAACAGTAATATTAAATTTAGACCACATGTAATATATTTAGATGAGGATTATATGGATAAAGGGCGAAACCCAGAAGGTATTAACATTAATATGTGGAATGAATACTATCACATGAGCAATCTTGAAGAAAAGCCATCAAAATTTAGATTTCATGTTACAAAGTTTTCCTATACTTTGTAAGGTGAATTAATATACAGGAGATTAATTATGTCAAATAATGAATTAGATGATTATGGATTTTATATAAGGAGTGCCATGCGAAATTTAGAATCTTTAAGATCTTCGCTTGGGCAATACATGGAAAAAATTGAAGAAGGTAATTTTCACATAGATCTTGATGGGTATGATAATATTAGGACAGAAGCCTCATATGCGATTGGTGTTGCAAGAAATATAGTTGAAGCACTTAAACTTTTATCTGATATTGTGCCTAAACCAGAAGACAGACAAATACCTGGCGCAGCACTTAAACCCAGAATATTTCTTGATGCAAAAGTGAAAGATAATTTTGTAATAAATTTGTTAACTGTTGTAAATGAGGTTTTAAAGAGTGATTTTGATACAGTGTCTAGTTTAACAGTAGAAATTGTGGAAATATTAGAAGAATATATGGATGAAGAAAATCAATCATAAATAAAAGGTGATTTTAGTTTTGTTAATACTTGCCAATACTCGCCTCATTTTTGAGGCGAGTATTTTTATATTTCCACATAGCATCCCAAAATAGATTTGACAATCGTGCCAAATAGGATTACTATTGCATATCAGGTCGGGGCATCGACCTATTCAGGAGGGAACGCAAGACTTACGTATGTAAGATGTTTCTGTTGAGAGAAGAATCCCCATGCTTTAGCATAGGGAGTATGTCGATTTCTTAATCAAACTTCCCTTGACAACCCACCACCCCATCAAGTATAATCAATAAAAGAATTTGTCCGAAAAGGCATAACACATAGCATGGCACAATATGATGAAATCGTGAAGCATCTGATGGATCGGTTCGCCGATGACTTCGCCATGCTATCCTTTGGCACACCCGATGTTAAAGTTTTAGAGACACTTGACACGGAGCAACAAACGGTTAAAGTGCATCGCAATGACATGACATTTAAGGTGCGATGGCACAATGAAACAGTCCTTCTGCATATAGAGGTGCAAACGGAGGATAGTAGAGATAAACCGATGCCGTTGCGGATGCTCTCTTACGCAGGTGAACTCCTGCTACGTCATGAACTTCCCGTGTATTCAGTGGTGCTATATCTAAGTCCAAATGCAGGGCAGACCGACCCGGGCGGTTATCGTTATGGAAATGATGCGTTTGGTTTGCGGCACGGGTATCAGGTGATTCGGTTGGCGGATTTAGAAGGTGAGTCGTTTTTGGAGGCAGCATCGGTTGGACTCTTACCGTTCACGCCTTTAATGAAGCCGCCTGCGGGTATGAACACGGAAGCATGGTTGGAAAGGTGTGTTGAGAAGACAGTTGTTGCACCCGTTGACTCACAGACGCGTGGGACGTTGTTCTTGGCACTATCAACGTTGGGCAGTTTAGCCCATGACCTTACATTTTTACAAACACTTATATCGGAGGAAATGATGCAAGAATCTCCTTTTATTGAACACCTAATGCAGAAATATACGGAACAAGGTATTGAACAAGGTGCACGTGAAAATTCCATCAATAATATTTTGTCAGTGCTTACTGAGCGTTTTCCGTTGAGCGATGTGCAACCTGTTGAGCAGGCACTTGAATCTATTGAGGACCTTGATCGTTTAACAGATCTCCATCGCACAGCAGTCAAGACACCCAGTGTTGAGGCATTCTTACAAGAATTGAACGCATCGAAAATCTAAAAACCTCTTCTGTAGGAGCGATCTCCGAATCGCGACCGTATTCTGTCCGAGCGATCTCCGAATCGCGACCGTATTCTGTCCGAGCGATCTCCGAATCTCGATTAGCAAAACAAAGGATCGGAAACACCGATGCAGCAGCCCAAAGTCACCGTCGTAGGCAGTGCAAACGTTGACCTTGTCATTCGCGCAGAACGAATGCCAAACAGAGGCGAAACCCTTATTGGAGAAACGTTTGACATCTTCACTGGTGGCAAAGGTTTCAATCAAGCGACAGCCGCAGCCCGATTAGGTGCAGAAGTCACGCTTATCGGTAGAATAGGGGACGACCCATTTGCTGATGTCCTCCGATCCGCAATAGAGACCGAACATATTGACAGTCGATTTGTCAAAACCGATGCAGAAAACGGTACCGGTATCGCAACAATAGTCGTTGAACCGGATGGCGACAACAGCATCATCGTTGTGCCACGCGCCAATATGCGCCTCACACCGAAAGACATAGAGGAGGCATCAACAAGCATTGCAGAAGCAGACGTTCTGCTGCTACAATTAGAAACGCCGATTGAGGCATCACAAACAGCAATCGAGATAGCCAAAGCAAACGACACAATCGTAATTTTAGATCCAGCACCAGCGCGTCCACTACCGCCAAATCTGTTAGCACAAGTGGATATTCTCACACCAAACGCAACAGAGGCAGCGCTGCTGTCGGGACAGAATGTAAACACACTTGAAGCGGGAATCGTTACAGCAAAAGCATTACAAACACAGATAGCAACAGATGGACATTCCGCTGTCGTGCTAACACTTGGAGAACAGGGAGTATTGCTCCGCACACCAACGGAATCCGAACACATTCCAGCAATATCGGTTGATGCAGTGGACACAACAGGTGCGGGAGATGCGTTCAGTGGTGCATTGGCAACGGCACTTGCTAACGGAGATAATCTATCTGAGGCAGTGAGGTTTGCCACAGCAGCAGGTGCAGCCGCAGTCACAGTGCTGGGTGCAACGCCTTCAATGCCGACTCGCGAAAAAATTGAGGCAATCCTTTCAGAAAGGTAATATAACGACAGAAACAGAAATTTTGATTTTCTGCCCAAACCTTTTCTTGTAGGAACGACCTCCTGGTCGCGACATATTACGAACGGTCGCGACAATGTCCGAGATGCCAAATGTATAGACGCATTTGGCGTTGATTTGGACACATTCAACGGTATAACATTAAATGCAGACGCGTAGGAGAAAAAAATGAAAAAAATAACCACACTACTTATAATAATACAACTCACAATCCTCACAATTACAACAGCAACCTTCGCACAAGAAGAATGGGAAAAAGATATGCAAAAAGATTTCGCGAAGGTACTAAAAGCAAAAAAAGATGCCCCCGAAAAACATCGTGAATTAATTGCAGATTGGCAAAAAGAGGGACACCTCGCTGAACTCATCCAACGCTATGAGACTGAAAAAGTTAATCGATCAGATGATGCAGCATTCATCTATGCATTAGGTTACGCCTACGCCCTCACCGACACAAAGCAGAATGCGGATGCCGAAGAAATAGCAATCGGTTACTACGAAACCGCCCTCCAGCTTGACCCTTCGCTATTTTGGGCACACTATAGTCTCGGTGCAATCTACCAAAAACAGCAAAAATACGATCAAGCACTCACCAAATTCCAAACATGTCTCACCTTAAATCCAGAATCCTATCCCGCGCACTATTACATAGGCGAAATCCATCTTAAACAGGGCAAACATGCCGAAGCACTCCAATCCTTTGAAGTGGCACAAACCCTAAATCCAAAATGGGAATATCCAGTTTACGGTAGTGGGTTGGTTTACTTTGACCAAGGCAATCTAAATCAGGCGCGAGAGACATTTGAACGTGCCATTCAAAACAACCGCAAATTCGCACCTGCGTACATCAAATTAGGGCAAGTGCTTGCAAAGGAAAAGTTCTTTGATGATGCACTACAAGAATACCAGAAAGCAGCGGAATATCAACCTTACACCGCAACAGATGTTTTTGATCTCGCTGTCATTTTTGCTGAGGCAGGCAATACAGAGGGCGCAGTCCAGTTGTATCATCGCACACTGGAGATTGATCCAACACACGGTCCCGCACATTTCGCTGTTGCAGATGTCCTCTACGCGCAGGGCGACATCAAAACCGCAATTATCCATTATAAACGCGCAATCGCAAGCGATCCAGCCCTTATAGACAAAATCTATAAGCCGTTAGAACCATACTTCGCAGAAACAATGGGGACAGATGATGCCCGCGAACTCTTAAAGAAAGCGATGAGTATTCTGCCAAACGACCCGCGCTCCCACTTCTATATGGGCAAACTTGAAACCGATGCAGGCAATACAGAAAAAGCAATAAAACACTACAAAAAGACACTTGAGATTGTTAATGCAGACGCAAGTTATTTGGAGCTGCAACTTCCGTACGGGCACTTTCACGATTCGCATCTCCAATTGGGTGACCTATATCGTCAACAAGGCGATTTGGAAACAGCGGCAACCTATTATCGGCAAGCACTTGAACTCAACCCCGATTTAGCCACCCGTTTCTGGGAACAGGGCAAAACTGCTTTTGAATCGGGAAACTATAAGGATGCCGTCGAGCCGTTAAACGTCCACATCACTCTATTCCCGAAAGATATTGATGCCACCTATCTTTTGGGACAGACTTACGAGGCAAATGAAGACAAAGCAAACGCACTTGTCTATTATGAAAAAACGTTGCAGTTAGATGCCAATCGACCAGATGTGCTTTACAAAATGGTGCATATCCACCGTGAAGGCGAATCTCATCAGAAGGCGATAGATGCGTTGAAGAAGATTGTCACTATCAATCCTGCGGACGCACAAGCACACTATCTGTCTGCCCTCTCTCATCTTGCACTTGAACAACACGACGAGGCACTCGCTGCGTTTCTGGAAACCGTGCGCCTCACACCCGAAAACGTTGCCGCACAATATCAAATCGGCATGCTATACGAAAAGAAAAACGATATTGACAACGCCATTGTGTATTTTGAGAAAACTATTGAACTTGATCCAGAAAACGCAGAACCGTTTTTCAGACTCGGTGGTATCTACCAACAGCGTAAAGACGAAGATAATATGATCCGTGTGTATCAACCTGCGTTGAAATTGGAACCCAATCACCCCAATATCCACCATACACTTGCAGTTATCTTTGAAAAACGGAGCAAGGAAGGTCCCGAAGAAAATCACGAACACAATATCCAACAAGCATTTCATCACTACGCATTAGCAAACGAACATGATCCAGAGCATTTTGACTGGCACTATAGTTACGCGCGGTTATTAGACACCTACGCAGAAACACTTGAAGACTTCCATAAGTATGCTGAGGTGGCGGTGAATGAATATACGAAGACAATCGGACTCAAGCCTGAATATGTTGATGCTTACTATCATCGTGGTCTCATCACAAACCGATACAAACGGATTGGGAGTACGCTTTATCGTAGCAGTCAGATATTGGAGGATTTCAAGCAAGTTGTGCAGTTAGATCCTAAAAATGTTGATGCCCATTTCCATATCGGAACACTTCAACTCTATATTGAGCAACACAAACTCGCTGAAGAAACGTTCCAAAAGGTCATACGACTGGATCCGAAATATAATGGTGTCCACACGCAGCTTGGAAAACTCGCTGAACGGGAACAAAATTGGGAAAAAGCAATCCAGCTATATGAAAAAGAGATAGCAATTGACGATAAGGCAATTGAAGCATATCAACGTCTTGGTGATTTATACTACAATTCTCAGTTGGAGTTAAATAAGGCGAAAGATATGTTGATAAAGGCGCTCGCTTTAAACGACGCACATGTTCCCACGATTATAGTGTATGCCAATGTGCTTTACAGTATGGATCAGCTTGGCGCTGCAGCCGATCAGTTTGAGCATGCACTACAATTGGAACCCCGTAATTTGACTGCGAACTATAATCTCGCCTTGATGTATCAATATACAGAACGGACGGAATTAGCAAAAGAACAGTGGAAACAATTTCTTAAATTGAATCCGCCTGAACAGTGGAAGGTTGAGGCAGAAAATCATCTCAGCGAACTTGGTGGAAAGTAGTTCTCCAACTAGGGTAGGTGTCAATTTAAGGATATTTTTTTGTGAGAGGCTTTCTAAGCCCGATATTGCGATATTGAAAGTTCTCCTTTTGTCTGAACCAAGATGCACAAAATTGTGGGTTTCTCTTTGTACCGCAAACTTTTAGTTTGCGTCACTATGAGGCACAAACTAAAAGTTTGTGCTACGCTAAAACAGGGCAAATTTCTAACTTGCACTAAATTGACACCAATGTGTAGAACTTGCGAAACCCAGCAAAATTACCTGCAAAGGTGACATACACCTTGATAACAATCGACACCCTTCGCAAAACACTCAAAACAAAAATCATCGGAAAATCACACATAGAATTCCACGCTGAGGTCTCATCAACAAACGACATTGCTATCACACACGGAAAGACTGGAGATGTTGAAGAAGGAGCACTCATCATCACAGACCATCAAACTGCGGGTCGTGGCAGATACGGCAGAACATGGGAAGCACCACCCGGTAAATGTATCCTTGCTTCTGTTGTCTTCAGACATCGACTGAAGCATGACCAGATACATCTGCCGAACCTCATCGGAGCGCTCTCTATCGCGCAGGGAATACATTCCATGACCGGATTTGCAGCACGGATTAAATATCCAAATGACGTGCGAATTGCAAAGAAAAAGGTCGCAGGTGTTCTCACAGAAATTGAATACGACCAGCATCGTCAATCCTTCTTCGTGTTAGGGTTCGGTGTGAATGTCAATATTTCAGTGGAGGAATTCCCACCGACACTACGCGAAACAGCAACATCGCTACAGATTGCCGCATCAGAAAACAGCAATCCTGAAATCTGTCGTGTAGAACTTCTCCAAGCGATATTGTATCATCTTGAGGAAAACTATCTGCATCTGAAATCAGGAAATATATCAGAGCTTGATAGCGTATTAAAAGCATGGAAAGAAGCAGAATGAAAATCCTTGTCAGTGCGTGCCTCCTCGGTGTCAATTGCCGATACGACGGAGGCAACAGCCGTAACGTAAACGCTATCAAACGCCAGCAGGCAGACGAACTCATACCGGTCTGTCCCGAAGAAGCAGGCGGACTTCCTACGCCGCGCCCACCTGTGGAGATCGTAGGTGGTGATGGAAACGATGTTTTAGATGGAAAAGCAAAAGTAATGACTGTTGATGGCGAGGATAAGACCGAAGAATTTTTGAAAGGGGCACGACACGCGCTTGCGTTGGCACAATCACAAGGCGCTACGTGCGTTATCCTCAAAGCCAAAAGCCCATCTTGCGGTTGTGGCACAATTTATGATGGGTCGTTTTCAGGAACGCTAATTTCAGGCGATGGCGTTACAACTGCACTACTCAAACGTCACGGAATAGAGGTAATTTCAATGTAGAGTAGGTAAAAAAACAAATTGCTATAAATCGTTGGGGCGGGCTCTGTGCCCGCCCATTCTCCAAAACGGAGGAACAATACGAATTTATAGTAAACCTATAATTAATTGGGACACTTCTGTAGCGCAAACTGTTAGTTTGCGGCGTTTTATGCACAAACTGACAGTTTGTGCTACAACTTCTGTTGTCCGTTATATTTCCAAAATAGGTTTATCAAAGTGTCCCAATAATTTCAAAGTTCACTATAGTTATACCATTCCTCAAATTTTATGGCGCATTTGCAGTGTTGAAGACTCTCATAAATAGCAGATTCTTATCTTAAATTGACATCTATAATGCCCAGAACAATTTCACTCGGATGTCATAAGATTTCCTACCATGGCTGCTGATACGATGGCGCATTGACAAAACGTTCCATCCCTACCTCTAACGCAATATGCGTGTTCGGCGGCAGACGAACTTGAAGATACGTACCGTCAATCTCAACACTGTTCTCACCGTTACCATCTTTGGCACGCGCAGTTGTAAAATTGTGCTCACCCATCGATCCCGCTTGGACAATAACATCACGCGCTTCAGACGCGTTTAGGTTTACCAACTCCAATTCAGTGGAATCGTCTGTCAGTGTTGAAACCAATACCGCGACATCTGCGGGAAGTCCGGGGCGTTTCTGCTGTGGGTCGAAGTGCCGCAGTCGAGTCACAAGCAATCCGCCATTGTAATGCGGCAAGGGACCGCCACACGTGAGTTCAACAAGTCCTTCACAGGTAACAGGGTTACGTCTCTGGAAATATGCGTCTCCGTATCCTGCTGGATCTTCTTCATCATTTTCCATGTAGTTGAGTCGCTGTTCAACTTGTGATAAGTTATGATTGAGGATAGATTCTGGATATTCAGGAAAATCCCCGCGCATATACGCTAACCAACCGCCATCGCGCCCACCTTGGTCTTTGGTGTGATGCCATGCGTTGATGTCAAATTTCGACCCCGTTTTTTTAGCGATCTGGACTGCACGGTCTTGGTCAGCATCATCCATTGTCATTGCCCACAGATGTGCCACATCGGACGGATGCATCGGCGCGAATTCAAACCAACCATCAATCTGTAGCGTGGTGTCATCCTCGTTTTTTATTGGATACTGCATCCACGGACCAGGCGTATAGTTTGCAATTCCAGGATCACCATACTTCTGCGGCACATAGAGTTGATCGTTATGTTCTATACCGTGCTGTATTAGCACATCAACCTGTGAACGCGGGAAGTCCATATATGTCAAATCTTTGTGAAGGAGTGCTGCATTCTGCGCAGCCGTGCTCACTGCCTGACCAACGCTATGCCACCCGTGAGGCCAACTCCAACCATAACGAGAACCATACCACTTGCCTTCCATGTGTTCTCCGATGATGCCCGAAAGCCCAACGTTATCAGGCACGATCCCGTCATTTTCCTTCGTGCGAGCAATCCATGCATCAACATATTCCTGAACCCACGCTTGATATTTTTTCTCACCTGTGAACATATATGCATTTGCAGCGAGTGTTGTCGCAGCGAGATTACCGACTGCGTCTCCTTTTCCTTGACGTTCATAGATTACCCGGCCCATCAGATCGCGCAATTCATCACTTTCCAGCATCACATCACGACTCGTGCAGCCCGGCACATCAATAAACGGCAAATTGTAACCCATTGAGGGGTAAAAAGATTCCCTTTCAAGGATCCAAAATGCCGGTCCTTTACTGCCGTTCATCACACATTTGATGATTTTATGCTCTGGGTCGTAATTCTGTGCATCCGGATCTTCGTTCATAAAGAATCCTGCAAACCGTTTTGCTCGATCAATGTTCGTTGCATGCGACGGATCTGCCATGCACAACATGTAAAATAGATAGTTACCTTCGCTTTGGTGAAACCAGTCGTATCCAGGTTGATACTCCTTAAAAACCATCGGATAGTCATGTCCAGAGCCGTAGCGCGCCATGTCTTTCGTGATAACTTCAAATTCGTTTTGCGCATCTACCAAGAACTGTGCATCTCCACCAAGCATGTAAAAAAGCGGCCAGTTATGGAAACTCTCATAAGCATCGTCCAATCCATCAAAACTTTGAAACTCTGGATGATTAGGCCAGAACAACGTCCCATCTGGACGTGTGTATTTCTTTAAAACCTTCGGTGCTGCGTCATTGATTTTGTCAATTAGTTCACGTTCAAGGGCTGCCCATGTCGGCGGCGTTTGAACTCGTGTCTGCGCTTCAATTGTCGGAAACATAACGTATTCCCCCTAATAAAGAAGGTGAATGTTCAGACTTCGGTTTGTTGTAGCAGTATAGCACATTTTTACATATCCGTGTGTGTTTTTGCATTCAGAAACGATTTGCGATGTGGTGTGTGTTGTGCTATACTTATGCATGAAGAAGGAAATAGAGGACTATAGACCACCTCCTAAATACGTTCTGACGGAGTTTGGATATACGTGTGCAAGCCAATTCGAGACCTTTGAAAATTTATCTTGATACCTGTTGTTTGAGTCGGCTTTTTGATCCACTAACCCAGGCGCGGGTTCGTCAAGAAGCCGAGGCTGTCAATCGTATCCTCACTTATTGCTTCAGTGGACATTGGTATTGGACTGCAAGTGACGTTTTATTTCATGAAGTCAACCGGACTACGGATTTAGAAGAACGCGCGCAAATTAAAACTTGGCTAACTTTTGCACATCAGACTGTCCACATTGGAGCGGACGAAATATCAAGAGGGATTGAACTTGAAGCGTTGGGATTTAAGGAACGAGATGCTTTACATCTCGCCTGTGCTGAAAGTGGCGAAGTGAATTTCTTTCTTACAACCGATGATCGGCTGCTCAGAAGAGCAAAACGTTATCCGAATCGGCTTCACATTCATGTTGAGAATCCTTATACATGGTTACGGGAGACAGAGAATGGACATCTTAGAGATGACAGATCTTGAGATTTATGAACTTGGGACTAAAAAACTTACAGAACAAATGGGTACGACGTATGCCACGCAGTTTCTGCAGAAATGCAAACCACGTGACTATGATTACACTGCTGAGCGACATAAAAGGCTAGCTGACGACCCGGATATCCTCACGATGGCAAAGCAGATTCAAGAGGAAAAAGCGTTGCAAGCAAAGGAAGAAAGCGTTAAATCTGAAAGAATTGCCGCGTGGCGAAGCGGTTTATTAGAACTCACCGATATTGAGATCTATGAACTCGGGTTTAAAGTCCTTGCGGATAGCATTGGTGCTTACGGGTTGTTGCGGTTCATCACGCAACATTTCAAAAACCTTAATGCTGAGCAGCCTATTGACCAACCGCAGCAGTTTCAGTCGGATAGCGGTGTCATGCAGACGATGAAAGAGAACAAACTTCCGCAAGACTAAATGAAATATGAGCATTCGGAACACTTCAATACTTACTTTGCCATAGGAGAAAAAAGTGTATTTTGACAACGAACAATCCACTATAATCAACGAAGATGTTCTGACGACCTGCGCTATTGAAAAGGATAGCATAGATCTCATTGTCACATCACCACCATACAACGTTGATATTAAATATAACTCAAATGACGGTGTGATCTCTTATACGAACTATCTTTTTTGGAATCTATGAGAATTTATCTTGATACCTGTTGTTTGAGTCGTATTTTTGACGATCAAACGCAAACTCAAGTTCGCCAAGAAGCCGAGGCTATACAATGGATCCTTAATCGTTTTCAAGACAGGTACTGGCTTTGGATATCAAGCAAGGTTTTGGTAACCGAAATTGAGAATAATCCAAATGAAGAACAACGTTCTCAAATCAGAGGTTGGTTGACTGACACACACCAAAACGTTGCTGTTGAGGCAGGTCAAACTTCAAGAGGTGCATACCTGGAATCAATTAGTTTTAAGAAGAATGATGCTTTGCATCTTGCTTGTGCTGAGAGCGGATCAGTGGATGTTTTCTTAACAACAGACGATAGGTTACTCAAGAAAGCAAAAAGTGTGCAAACGCAACTTAACATTGAAGTTGATAATCCTCTGGAATGGTTAAAGAAGGTGGCAAAAAATGAAAATACTTGAAATGACAGATAAAGAACTTTATGAACTCGGTCAAAAGACACTTGCGGATAAACTTGGTGCTGATCAAGTTGAACGGTTTATTCGAAAATGCAAACCAGGTGAGGGAAATTATTCTGTTGACAGACATAAGTTGTTGGAAAATGAGCCTGATATAGATACCATCGTCAAGCGGATTCAAGAGAGGGAAGAAGCGAGGAAAGTAGAAGAAAGGGAACGTGCTGAAAGATTCGCTGCACCTCAAAGCGAAATCCGAAAAATGGCGGATATTGAAATTTTTGAAATCGGACTTAAAGTTCTTATTGATAAACTTGGAGTCGCTGGGTACTGGCGGTTTTTACGGCAGTGCCAAGAGATTAATAGAGGTTATCCTATTGAGCACATTAAGAATAAAGAAGATGCCGAAAAAGAAATTGCGCTTTACACGGCAGGTTTAACACTTAATCCAAAAATGGTTGAGGGATATATCAAGCGAGGCAATGCCTATAGTTACATCGGAGAATACGACAAAGCCATTGCAGATTATAGTGAAGCGATAAAACTCAAACCCAATAATTTTGAAACGTATCATGATCGTGCCCTTGCCTACTACCAGAAACACGAAGTTGACGAAGCCATTGCGGACTTTAGCGAGGTGATAAAGCGTAAACCTGATTACGATATAGCATACTATAATCGTGGTATTGCTTTCGTTTCCAAAGACGATTATGACAAAGCTATAACAGATTATAACAAGGCAATAAAACTTAAGCCTGATGACCCAAACGCGTATCACAATCGTGGTGCCGCTTACCTTCTTAAAGGTAAGGTTGAGGATGCTATTGCGGATTTTAGCATGGCAATAAAACTCGGTTCCACAGACGTTGAGACATACTATAATCGTGGCAATGCTTATTATAGGAAAGGGGAGGTTGACAAAGCTATCACAGACTTAACAGAAGTAATAAAACTGACACCTAATTATGTCAATGCGTACTGCAATCGCGGTGTAGCTTATAGTGATAAAGGCGAGTATGACAAAGCCATCAAAAATTATGACGAGGCAATAAAACTTAAGTCCGATTACGCTGAAGCATATAGCAATCGTGGTGTAGCTTATAGTGATAAAGGCGAGTATGATAAAGCCATCAAAAATTATGACGAGGCAATAAAACTTAAGTCCGATTACGCTGAAGCATATAACAATCGTGGGACTGCTTACTTTAGAGAAGGCAAATATGAGATTGCCATTAAAGACTTTAGCGCGGCGATAAAACTTAAGCCAAATTATGCCAATGCATATTACAATCGCAGCAACGTCCGCTATAGAAAAGGTGAGGTTGATAGAGCCATTGAAGACCTAAGCACGGTCATAAAATTGACTCCCGATTATTATGAGGCATATAACAATCGAGGAAATGCTTATAGTGATATGAGAGAGTATGAGAAAGCTATTGCAGACTTTGATATGGCGATAAAAATCAAATCTGACTATGCAGAAGCATATAACAATCGAGGTGCGACTTACGGTAATAAAGGCGAGTATGAGAAAGCTATTGCAGACTTTAATATGGCAATAGATCTCAAATCTAAGTACGATAAGGCGTATAAAAATCGAGATATTGCATACGATAAAAAAGGTGAAGCTGATTCTACTGTTGGAAACAATATACAATTGGAGCTTGATTTGGCGACATATCAAATGTTTGCTGTGCCGAAAGCAGCACCAAGCCTGTTCAGTAGGTTGTAACCTTTTTTATCTTGGCATACGTTACTTGGATAATAGACTATAATTCAGCAACTACATAAACAAAGTTATATGTAAAAATTCTCAATAGTATTTGCCATAGGAGAAAAAAGTGTATTTTGACAACGAACAATCCACTATAATCAACGAAGATGTTCTGACGACCTGCGCTATTGAAAAGGATAGCATAGATCTCATTGTCACATCGCCTCCTTATAACGTTGATATTAAGTATAACTCAAATGACGATGCACTCTCCTATACCGACTACCTTACCTTTTCTAAAGATTGGTTCTCCCGATGCTTGCAATGGCTAAAACCCGATGGGCGTTTCTGTCTTAATATCCCTTTGGACAAAAACAAAGGCGGACAACAACACGTCGGTGCGGACTTAACAAAGTTAGCAACCGCGCTTGGATTTCAATATCATTCCACAATTGTTTGGAACGAAGGCAATATCTCAAGAAGAACCGCTTGGGGTTCTTGGTTGAAAGCATCCGCGCCTTATGTTATTGCGCCTGTTGAGTTAATAGTCATTCTCTACAAAGATCAGTGGAAGAAAACAAGTGGTAGCGGTGAGTCGGATATGAACAAAGAGGAATTTATGGAATGGACAAACGGTCTCTGGACTTTCCCTGGTGAAAGTAAAAAACGGATTGGCCACCCCGCGCCATTTCCAATTGAACTTCCGAGGCGATGTATCAAACTATTTAGTTTCGTAGGTGACACAGTCCTTGATCCGTTTATGGGAAGTGGGACTACATTAGTCGCGGCACACTTGAACAAACGGAACGGTATTGGAATCGAAGTTGATGAGGGGTACTGTCAACTTGCTAAAGAGCGTTTAGATGAAGCTACGAAACAATTAAGTCTATTTGAAGAAGAAGGTAAACTGGATGGCAAAGACAATTCGTGAACTTGTGTTGGAATATTTCAAAAATCACCCAAATGAAGAACTCCCTCACGGACCTGTAGTTGATTGGGTAACAGAGCAGTACCAACAGGAACATGGCAACCCTCCGCGAGATCCTTGGCGGTCTATCAGACAACTTCATCAAGATGGAAAACTCATCCAAATCAAGAAAGGTGTCTACAAATACGATCCTGACTATGATCATGAAGTAGAGTTACATGAGTTTCCTCCAGATGTCAAAAAAGCAATTTTAGAACGCGATGGTTACAAATGTGTGGTTTGTGGACGCGGAGAAGAAGATGGCGTTACGCTTGCGGTTGACCATAAAAAACCAAAAGATAAGGGTGGCACGAACACTATTGATAATGGCCAAACCCTCTGTTATCAACATAATTTGCTCAAGAAGAACTATTCACAAACCGAGGCAGGCAAAAGGTATTTCATCAGAATGTACGAAACTGCGGTGGCAGAGCAAGATGAGAAGATAATAGCATTTTGCCAATCCGTTTTTGATGTTTACGATGAACATGATGTAGATAGACATATTGACCGTCCTGATACAGAAAATTGATTGGAGAAGATTATGACTAAACCTATCAAAGCAGCACCGACGGCGCGTGGTTTGCAAACTAATCTTGATGGAATGAGAACTATTCTTACGGATGCTCTTTATGAAATGGGTTATGATGAAACATTGGCAGATGTCCTAATTGAAATGAATGTTATTGATTTTGATAATGTTAATGATACAGGTGCTATCAAGTACCAACTTGAAGAACATTATGGTGAATCTATTGCATGGGATGATAGCCTTGATGAAAAGGTTGTCATAGAGTGCTTTGAGGTTTCTCTAACAGGAGAATTAGGTGAGATTTGGCGCGTTTCTAAAGGCGAAACTTTTCGAGAACGGATCCGAGATATGATAGCACCTTCAATTGAAAAGTTAGGATTGAAAGCGGTTTTACGCTATGATTTAGTGAAGGATACTACGTTGTCCAGAGAATTAGAAGGAGTAAAACGGCATTTGACAGTAGATTATGGAAAATTTTATTCTGAAATCCCATATATTGATATTATTGTTTATACCCCTGAAGATTTGCGTGTTGTTGCTGTAATTTCGTGTGATGTCAATTTGAAAAACCGAATCAACAACATAGTTTATTGGAAACTTAAACTACAGACAGACGAAGATACGTCCACTATCAAATTTTATCTTGTCACAACTGACTTGGATGGAACCTTGAAAATCACAGACGTACCAAAGAAAGGACGCGCTATTGTAGAAACAGAACTTGACGGGACCTATGTCCTGACAATAGAAAACCTTCAAGAAAGCGAGAACGTCAAACTTTTCGGACATTTCATAGAAGATTTTAAGCGATTCGTAGAAGAAAACCAATAACATCATGAAAATAGCAAATGCCCCATGTTCCTGGGGAGTACTTGAATTTGAACCACAAAGCAAATCCGCCGACTATACCGAAGTCCTAAACGAGATGCAAGTGATCGGTTATCGCGGCACCGAATTGGGAGATTGGGGCTTTTTGCCAACGGATTGCGAAAAACTCCGCGCCGAACTCGCAGAACGCGAGTTAACATTGGTAGGTGCTTTTATGCCAATCCCGTTCGCGGATCGTTGGGCACACCGACTGGGTGAGGCGAGGGCATTACAACATGCGCGTCTGTTAGTAACTGCTGGCTTTGACACAGCGTTCATCGTGCTTTCAGATGACAACGTTACTGTGGAAGAACGCACTGAAAATGTGGGACGTATCCGCCCCGAGCACGGCTTAACGCAGGAGCAGTGGGATACTTTTATAGCAGGTGTGCATCGTGTCGCGCAAGCGATACGAGACGAGATGGGACTCCGCACCGTTTTTCATCATCACTGTGCAGGCTATGTAGAAACACCTGAGGAACTGGACATCTTGATGGAACGCACCGATCCAGATCTGGTTGGGTTGTGTTTTGATACGGGGCATTACCGATTCGGTGGTGGTGAACCGCTTGACATATTTGATAAGCACGCTGAACGTATCTGGCACGTGCATTTCAAGGATTTCGACCCTGAAATTGCTGCTCTTACTTATAGTGAAGATTGGAAGTATAATTCGGCTGTTAACAGAGGTATTTTTTGCGAATTGGGCAAGGGAGATGTTGATTTTCCAGCATTCATAGCGGAATTGCGAAATCGCAACTATGACGGATGGATAGTCGTTGAACAGGATGTTTTACCGGGCATGGGCAGTCCTTATGAGAGTGCCAAACGTAATTTCCAGTATCTGAATTCAATTATCGCAAAATGAACAAACCTCCAAAAATCGGTATCGGTGTTGTCGGCACAGGACGCATCGGCAAACTCCACATTCAACACCTCTCCCAGAATATACCCGAAGCAGAACTCATAACGGTCTGCAGCTTAGACACCGAAACAGCACAAATCCTCGCAGAACAGTTCAATATCCCTAAAGTAACATCAGATTATACCACTCTTTTATCCGATACACAGATTGACGCTGTTATTGTCGCTTCCTCAACGGACACACACGTTGAGATATGTCAAGCTGCAGCCGAGACAGGCAAGCACATCTTTTGCGAAAAACCGATCGCCTTAGACTTGGATCAGATAGATAAAACTTTAGCGATTGTTGAGAAAACAGGCGTAAAGTTTCAGGTCGGATTCAATCGTAGATTTGATGCAAACTTCATGCGGGTGCGTGAGGCAATAGCCGCTGGTGAGATAGGCGAACCACACATTTTGCGCATCACAAGTCGAGACCCAGCACCGCCGCCGATAGAATATGTAAAAGTATCAGGTGGTATTTTCCTTGACATGACGATACACGATTTTGATATGGCGCGGTATCTTATCGGTGATGAAGTGGTTGAGGTTTACGCAGCAGGTTGTGTGCGTGTTGACCCCAAAATCGGTGAGGTGGGAGACATTGACACAGCGATCATTACACTACGGTTCCAAAATGGCGTGCTTGCGACCATAGATAACAGCAGAGAGGCTGTTTACGGATATGATCAACGGGTAGAGGTTTTCGGTTCAAAGGGAATGATTACGGCAGGGAATCCACTGACAGATACGGTAACTTTCAGTGGGAGCGAGGGGAGTCGTTCAGCATCGCCGCCAGACTTTTTTATTCAGCGTTATAAGGAAGCGTATCTGTCGGAGTTACGGGCGTTCATAAAATGTATTCAGGAAGACACACACCCACCAGTTACAGGTGTAGATGGTCGCGCACCTATTGTGATGGGTTATGCTGCTTTAAAATCGCTTCGTGAAAATCGTCCTGTTCTATTGTCAGAAATCTCGTCGTAACACAAGTCTACTCGTGCCCACCAACTTCCCCAACCTCAATTTCAATCTCATCACGATTCCGAATCCGTTCTACAAGTCCGTCACGTATATCCACAATGCGGTCAGAGACATCAAGCATTTTTAGGTCGTGCGTCGCAGAGATAACGGTAACCCCTTGCTCCGTATTCAACTGTTTGATGAGGTCAATAATCTCGCGTCCTGTAATCGTATCAAGGTTTGCCGTGGGTTCATCAGCAAGGACAATACTGGGGTCATTCGCAAGTGCTCTGGCAATAGCAACCCGTTGCCGTTGACCACCAGAGAGTTCATCGGGAAGATGGTACATTCTATCTCCTAAACCCACTTTATCCAGCAGTTTTTCTGCCTTTTCATTCCGTTGTTTTTCGGGGATGCCAGCAAAAATCATCGGTAAAGTAACATTGCCGTGTGCAGTGCGCACATTCAACAAGTTATAACTCTGAAAAATATAACCGACGCGATGACACCGAAAAGCCGCAATCTGACGTTGTGATAGGTTTGACATATTTTGCCCATCAATGTAAACCTCTCCCTCAGTTGGTCGGTCAAGCGCACCGATCATGTTAAACAAGGTCGATTTTCCTGATCCTGAAGGTCCCATCAATGAGATATATTCTCCGCGTTGAATTTCGATATTGATACCGTCCAAAGCGCGAAGGACATTTGATCCCATACGATATTCTTTGACAACATCTTCAGTTTTTACAACAATATCTGGCATAGTAGTCCTTACGATTTTCTTGTAGGAGGGAACTCCGATTCCCGACTACATATCGCGATTTGGAAATCGCTCCTACAAGAAATGCTAACTCCATAATATCAACTTTTTCCATGTTTTACTGTAAATTGGTTATACCTCAGTCCGCATAGCCTCTGCAGGTGGAAGTTTCGCAGCACGCCATGCGGGAAACGATGAACCGATAACAGCCAAAATCATACCAAGCACGCATCCAAATAGAATCAGCAACAACACGCCAAGTTGAAATGGTCCGTTTTCAGGACGCGCAGGCAACAACGGAAAATAGAAAAACAGGTCAAGTCCATAGTTTTTCAATCCTAAAACAACAGCACCCAGTAAGCCGATAAGTGCACCAATTAGCGCACCAGCAAATCCTTGGAAGCCCGACTCCAATAGAAATAGCCGCACGACAAACCCATCTAATGCCCCGAGACATTTCATTGTCCCGATTTCACGGAACCGTTCGGTCACAGCCATCAACATAGAGTTGGCAATTCCGACAACACAAACAATCAACGACATAATAATAAGCCAAATATCCTTGGTTGAAATGCCTTGTTCAGCTGCTTCGTCTATATTGGTAATCTCGGAACTTCGTCCGCTCTCCTGAAGTGCAAACTCAATTTCGTTGTTTGTCCAAACAGAAACGAGAAAAGCGATGCCAAGTGTAATTCCCGCTGTCGTGATAATAGAGCGACCAAAACGGATTTTTAGGCTTTGAAAACTTATCCGTAACGATTCTAAAAATGGAAGATCAATCTGTTCTTCAATCGGTGCTCGCTGATTCAATTTTTTCTCCTAAGTCTTTTGTTTATAGGAGTATTATATCAAATATTCAGTTTTTGGGCAAGTTTGTTTTTCCCGTAAGTTCGATAATAATACCAATTTTAATAAATAACATTCCATTACGGAAATTTATTGGATTGAATATAATTGGAAGAGAGCCTCTGTAGGAGCGACCTCCCGGGCGCGACCAGGAGGTCGCTCCTACAGAATCTCCACCGAAAATGATACATTATATTTTAGAAATGGTATAAGATTCGGTAGGTGCGGTTTCCTAACCGCACCTACCAAGGTTGTCCAACCAACACGAAACCGACCACCTATGAATGATTTATGATAAAAGTGGAGCGCAAGATAAGACTAAATTTCCAGGGAGACAAATATGCTTAGGTATCTGACAACCGATTTATAAGCGAGGCACTATAGCCAGCACCAAACCCGTTATCAATGTTGACAACAGTAACACCAGAAGCACAACTGTTTAGCATGCCGAGCAACGCCGCAAGTCCACCGAAACTGGCACCATACCCAACACTTGTTGGCACAGCAATGACAGGGCAATCAACTAAACCACCAACTACACTCGGTAATGCGCCTTCCATACCCGCAATTACAATAATGACTCGGGCATTCAGAAGTTTTTCATGATTACTTATGAGTCTGTGTAATCCAGCAACACCCACGTCGTAAAGACGTTCAGGTGGACTGCCCATCATATGAGCAGTTTCGGCAGCTTCTTCTGCAACGGGTAAGTCAGAAGTGCCAGCAGAAATAACCAAGACTCCTGTTTTACCTTCTACATCAGACTGAATAACGGAGATTGTCCGTCCAAGTTCGTTATAACGTGCTTCAGGATGGAGTGCTTTGACAGCCTCGTACATTGACAGTGTTGCGCGCGTTGCCAATAAAGGGTGGCCAGCATCAAGGATACGTTCGCTAATTTTCGCAACTTGGACATCAGTTTTCCCTTCACAGAAGATGACTTCAGGAAAACCGGTTCGAAGTTGGCGATGGTGGTCAATTTTAGAAAAGCCGAGGTCTTCAAAAGGGAGGGTGCGGAGAGATTGAAGCGCATTACTCACCTCAATCTCCCCACTTTTGACCTTCTCAAGGAGAGTTCTTAATTTTTCAACTTCCATACTGTAGAAATGAATGAAAAAAGTTTGTTAGGAATTTCTACTACAGACAAGAAAAGTAGCTACAACCTCAGAAATATGGTTATTATGCTTCTTCAGTTGATTTCTTATCATTGTTAAGTCCGGGAATCGTCTCAGTGATTTTGTTTCGAACTTCAGAAGAGACTTTTTTACCGGTTTCAACTGCGGATTTCACTTGATTTGATGCGTCTTTGACACGTTCTTTGCCGACTTCAACGAGTCCTTGTACACTTTCCTTCCCTTGATCTACCATGTGCTGCACATTTTCTCTTGCTGCCTCACCAGCATGTTGAGCGAATTCCAGTGTCTTATCTTTTGCCTGAGCAGAGGTATCTCGGATTTTCTGTCGAGTCTCTTTACCAGGTGCTGGTGCATAGAGCAAACTAATTACCGCTCCTGTTAAAAAACCGGTGCAAAAAGCAAAAATCATGGTCAATCCAGTGTTGCGTCCATCGTTACTCATGGGTTTATCCTTTCTATATGTAAGTGTAAGCGTTAATATAATATTGACTTACCACGTTTAGGATGAAATTGTTCGTTACTTTAGTATATACGTTTATTTTGGATATTTCTTTTCAATTAAGTGGATTTTCACCAAATCTTTTTCAATTTTAATTGCCTGTACGCTATCAGAACAATAGCATTCTGGCAAATTGGTTAATTTCTGAAAAGTAAGTCAATTTATTACTCAGCAACAACTTCTGATTGCTCTGTAGAAGTCTCCGTTTCCGATTCATCATTTTGTAAAGATTCTACGGTCGGTTGAGATTCATTGTCTTCAGCATTAGATTGAGCAGTTCCACTTGTATGAGATGATTTATAAAGCCTTTCCCAACCTGCTTTTAACCCATGCCACACGCTGACAATATCAGCAAGTGATACTGCGACTTGATTACGAAAATACTCTGCTTGTTCAATGGTTTGACCAGAAAAAGTAGATACTTTTTGGACAACCGACTCAAGTTCCTGCACACTTTGATTCAGTGTTTCCGTCAATTCTTGTACACTATGTAAAGTCGGTTGAACCTCATTTTCACTAATCTGCTGTATTGATGCAGTAACGCCGTTGATATTTTTTAGTAGTTGCGGTAATTCTTTGTTGATCTCTTTCACCGTTTGACTAACGTCTGTTATGAGTATCCCGACTTCTTGATTGACGAGGTTTTCCGTAGAATTAAGCGTGTTCTGAATGCTGCTTAGAGAATTTCTTAAACTACCGAGCGTTCTGCATAAGTACACAAATAAAGCGGCTAAAGCAATTAGCGAGATTCCAAGACTGCCTTTCCAAAAAAATGAAAGAATTACATCCCACTCTGCCATATATGTATTCCTTATTTTGTGCGTTTGAACACGTAGCAACAAGAAATGATACCAATTTTCAAACGCGATTTTCTTTATGCCTGTAGTTGGCTTTCTATAATTTGAGTGGTTGCAGTAATAGCTGCGTCCACTTTACCAAGGTTGCGTCCGCCGCCTTGCGCCAATTCCGGACGACCACCACCGCGCCCATCGGCAATTTCGGTTATTGCTTGTATGAGTTTGCCCGCATGCAAACCGCTATTTTTTACGAGATCAGATGTTACACCAACAATAAAGGCAGCGTCGTTTCCTGTAACTGAGGCAAGTGCCACGACACCCGATTCCAGCTTACTTTTGAGTGCGTCTACCATCTGTCGCAAACTATCTCTATCGGTTTTGTCTATTCGTGACGCGACAACTTTCACACCTTCAACAAGTGTTGCACCATTAACTAAAGTATCAATGTTAGAGAGGGCATTTTGGCTTTTTAGTTGTTGAACTTGCTGCTCTAATTCCCGTTGTTCCAGAAGTAGTTGTTCAATTCTTTCGGACAAACCAGTTTTTGGCGTTTTTAGCAAACTGGCCACATCAGAAAGTAACGCTTCGTCATCCTGAATTGTTGTAACAGCAGCATTGCCAGTAAGCGCTTCAACACGACGCACACCCGCGGCGATACTGTTTTCACTCATCAATTTGACATAACCGAGTTCACCTGTTGCATCGACGTGCGTGCCGCCGCATAACTCTACGCTATATTCACCTGCTTGCACCACACGCACAATATCACCATATTTGTCGCCGAAAAAGGCTAATGCTCCTTTTTCTTTCGCTTGATCCAACGACATTTCACTGATGTCAAGTATATCATTTTCACGAATCTTCTCGTTGACAAAGGTTTCAATTTCACGGAGTTGTTCAGATGACACAGCCTCATAATGGTTAAAATCGAAGCGCAATCTTCCTGTTTGAACGAGTGATCCTGCCTGTGCGACGTGTGTACCGAGTATATTTCGCAATCCACTGTGAAGTAAATGTGTTGCGGTGTGACTCACCGCAATAGCGTTGCGACGGTCAATGTCAATCTGTGCCTTCACCTTGGTAAACGGCGTAATCTCACCTTCAATGACCTTACACTTATGCACGAACAGATCAGGAGAAGGTTTTATCGTGTCAAGCACAGCAAGTTTCGCGTCAGAGCTCTCAAGCATTCCTACGTCGCCAACTTGTCCACCCGATTCCCCGTAAAACGGTGTGCAATTGAGTAGGACAGACACCTCTTCATCTTGCTTTGCTCTTGCTACGGATTCCGTGCCAGCAATCAACGCGACTATCTCTGCGTCAGTACTATGTTCAGTATACCCAATAAATGTTGTGCTGCCAGTCTCTTTGAGAACTTCTGCGTAAACAGCGATTTCATCGTCTTTCGCACCACTACCTGCTTCCTGCCATGCAGCGCGTCCCCGGGCGCGTTGTTCCTCCATGCTATCCTCAAAACCAACTTCGTCTACTGTGAAACCTTCTTCGCTTGTCAAAAGTTGTGTCAGGTCAAGTGGAAATCCGAACGTATCGTATAATTCAAATGCCCGTTTACCGTCGAGTTTTGTTTCCCCTTCTGCTTTGAGCGTGTCAATTGACTGTCCAAGCATCTCCAACCCGCGTGCCAGCGTTTGATGAAAACGATTTTCTTCTGCCTGAATAGTGCGTTTGATAAACTCCTGTCGTGGCAAAACATCTGGAAAAGGATCACCAAGCAATTCAACAACTTTATCAACAAGGTGATAAATAAACGGTTCGTCCATCTCCAATTTTTTGCCATATAACACAGCACGCCGTAAAATTCTGCGGATGACATACCCTCGTCCATCGTTAGACGGCATTACGCCATCTCCAATAGCAAATGTCAAACAGCGGATATGGTCAGCGATTACCCTGTGCGGTAGCCCACTGATGTCGTGTGAGTAGGCGGTCTCTGTCATATCCGAAATCGTATCCAGAAGTGGCGTAAACAGGTCTGTTTTGTAGTTAGAATCAACACTTTGCAGTATAGACGTTATTCTTTCAAACCCCATGCCTGTGTCTACATGAGTAGCAGGTAGGGGATCAAGTTTTCCATCTTGGTCCCGATTGAATTGAATAAACACAAGATTCCAAAATTCTAAGAATCTATCACTTGTGTTAGGTCCAGCATCGGGGTCGTTCGCAGTTTCAGGGAATGCTTCTACTCCTAAATCAATAAAAAGTTCACTACACGGACCGCAGGGACCGGTCTCACCCATTTCCCAAAAGTTATCCTTATCACAGCGGCGAATGCGATCAAGCGGCAGGTCAGTCTCTTGAAGCCATAGTTTTTCTGCTTCATCATCTTCAACGTATACCGTTGCCCAGAGCAGTTCTGCAGGAATTTTCCACAACTCCGTCACTAATTCCCATGCAAAAGCGATTGCTTCCTGTTTATAGTAATCTCCGAATGACCAGTTTCCGAGCATCTCAAAGAAGGTGTGGTGGCTTGGTGAATGGCCTACCTCTTCAAGATCGTTATGTTTCCCACTCACGCGCAGACATTTCTGTGTGTCTACTGCCCTTGTATATTCTCGTTGTCCAATGCCAAGGAAGACATCCTTAAATTGATTCATCCCCGCATTGGTAAATAACAACGTTGGATCGTTTGCGGGAATTAAAGAAGCACTCGGAACAACAGTGTGCCCCTTCTTTCGGAAATATTCTAAATAACTTGCTCTGATTTCATCTGATGTCATATTTTGACCTGCTTCCTAAATCCAATTATAGTTTATTTATTCAGAGAAGTCAAGACAAAAGAATTTGCCTGTATTTTATAGTGGATTATAGAAATAATTCTACATTTCCTCTGTCCGAGCGATCTCCGAATCGCGACCGGGAGGTCGCTCCTACAGAATCAGCGTAATCCGTAACAGACAAGTGACAAAAACTTTACACACCCGAATTTGCCTGTATTTTATAGTGGATTATAGAAATAATTCTACATTTCCCTTGTAGGAGCGATCTCCGAATCGCGACCGAACTATAGGAACAGTCGGGAATCGGAGTTCCCTTCTACAGTTCAGGAATGTAGCATTAATTCTAATCTCTACCATAATTGCAAATCATAAAACTTTTTCAATTACCTGTAAGATAGTTTCTGATTCAAACCCACGCCGTGCCAGAAAGCCGTGTAATCGTCGTTTAGCAACATGAATTGGCAAACGTTTGTACTGTTTTGCGCGTTTTTGCGCAATTCGTAATGCTAACCTTGCCTCGTCCTCAGTCTTAACTTCAGCCAAAACCTGATCCGCTGTTTCTGGATCAACGCCTTTCTCAATAAGTTCCTGTTTCAACACTGTGCGCCCTTTCGGATTTGATTTTTGTCGACGTTGGATCCATTTTTCGGCGTATTGCCGGTCGCGAATATGTCCTGATTGGATTAGTTCTGCAATGATTGTTTCGACTGTTTGTTCTTTAAACCCTTCTCGCTCCAGCTGCTGTGTCATTTGGGTTTTGCTGTAGATATTTTCACGTAATATATTGAGCGCATAATTTTTTGCGCGCATCGCTTCGTCTGCTGCGATAAGTTTTTCAATGGTCTGCGATTCAATCTCTAAACCGACCCGCAGCCCTAAATTTTCAACAAGGTTAGAGGGAATTACGACAAAAGGTTTCTTGTCTAAAAAGAGTTGATGATGTGCAGTAAATTTACTATGCGGTTGAATATCTGTAATTTTCTGCTTCATCTTGTGTTAGGAAGCACTTTGAGTTTTCGTAGTTTTATCCAAGCATAATGTATAGACGGATATGAAAACCGCCTATACATCTATCTTATTGATGGGTTTTCTGTCAAACCCATAGACATCTTGTTTAATGTTTCTCTTGTGTGAGGTCTATTATCTTGTCGTCTGAATCACGGAAGGCACAGAGAACGCAGAGGACGCGGAAAGAAGAGATATTTGGTCACAACGGCACATTTTGTGAAAATGATTTAGGATGTGCAACAACATTCTCCGTGTTTTCCGTGTCCTCCGCGTCATCCGCGATTCTGACAGAAAAGAAATCAGAATTAATAAATTAATCTTCATACAGATTGTGCATCAATACAAAAGCTAACAGTTTGTTCTACGAAATCTGATCTATAGAGTATTCACACAGGATATTGTTTTAGATTTTCTGTCTAAACCCAAACTTGTGGAAAAACAGGATTATTCTCCACCGTTCGTGCCTGCCCAAAGCGCACCGCGTTGCAAAAGAGTCGCAAACTTTTCATGCTGACAAGCTGCTGGGTCGTGTCCAAGTGCAAGGTAGAACACTTTACCTTCACCCCAATTCTTTGTCCAAGCAACGGGCATTGCATCACCTTTCCACAACGCTGAAGCAAGCACATGATTACGTGGATCATAATCGAGAATGTACTGTTCATCCGTCACGACAAATTCATCAAGCCCTTCTGTGATTTCATGTTCATTATCTACTATACTGACCTGATAGTCACGATAGCGTGGATGTGTCGTAAAGTATCCACCGACCATTGAACGATATTCTGGACATCCACGGAAAGAATCGGCAGCTGAATGTATGCCGACATAGCCTTTACCTGATGCGACATAGTTTAGCAATCCATTTTTCTGTGCATCCGAAATCTCACCGACCGTATAATAGAAAACGATGAGGTCATACGGATCTAAATTGGGTGATACCAAAGCGTCGAGATCATCTTCAACAGTCGTAATCTCAAATTCATCTCGTTGTGAGAGTACTTTGACAATTTCTTCGCTGCAGCCTTTCCAATTATGAATCGCGCCGCCTGCGAAAACAAGTGTATTAATCTTTGCCATTTTTAGCCTCCTTAATTTATGACAGTGCTATTATATCATAGACATATTAAAATTACAAATTGCGTTAAGGTAGTGTTGCCTCTCTGAAGTTTTACGTTATTCCTATACGCAGAAAAGTTCCAAATCAGTTCTTTAACGAAACTTCCTTATACCCTTTTGGCAATGGCTTTCCTGCAACAAGGGCAGATTTAAGAGGACGAACATGTCGGCAACTCCCACGATGTGTAAACCCCGGACAATCACATGTTATATCTGCACCGATTACCTCTAATGTATAAAACTTGCCTTTTTGTGATGAACTTTCGGCATGATAGACAGACCGCTGTGGTCCGGTGAGAACTTGTGCCAAAATACGGATGGCTTCTTCTGAATATGGACGGAGTTGCTTACGTGTCGCTTCTTGGAGATGTGAGGTGTTCTCTTCAATATATGCATCCCCCGCATTCTGAAGCACGTCATGGATATTGGATTCTTCAATTTTATTGGGTTGAACAGACAACGCATTCATCATCCGCTTGAGTTCACTAAGAACATCCAACTGAAGCGCAGCCTCTCCACCCGGCACTAAAATTGAACCTTCAACGATAGAATCCATCAACGCCGCTTTTGTCTCTAACACTGTTTTGACGAACGAATCTATTGTTCCATTCGCAATCATATAGGTAACATTGACAGTGCCAGTTTGCCCAATACGGTAGGCGCGATCCTCCGCTTGCCAATGATTAGCAGGCACCCAATCTAAATCGTTGAACACAACCTGTCGTGCTGCTGTGAGATTTATACCAACCCCTGCAATGTGCATGTTAGCGACGAAAATTCTAATACTGTCATCGTTTTGAAACCGATCAACCCTGTCCTGTCTCAAATGTGCAGGAACTGCACCGTAAACATAAACTGCTCTGTCCTTGAAATGCTTTTGGAAACGTTGAATCGTATTGAGGTAAGATGAGAAAATTATGACCTTTTCACCCTGTTCCAAAGCGTTTTCCACAAATTTAATGGTGTGGCGGCATTTAATAAAGGCTATTGCTCTACGCACTTGGGTGATTCGACCTATTCCAGTTCCTAAATCCGTAGTATCAATTGATTCATCCAATTCTTCACTTTCTTCCGACGATAGACCAAGAGATTCTGGCAATCCAGCAATTGCTTCAGGTGATTCAAATTTAGATAGGAATTCTTGGACTAATCGATTATAGTGTTGGATCGCATAAGGGTGCAGTTCAACGTCCATCCATGTTCGCACCTTTGGTGGAAGGTCTAATACCTCATCTTTTGTGCGGCGCAGCATTACACCGTGTAGTTGCACGGTTAATTCCTCTATATTGCTTGCCCCATCTGCCACTAACCCGAAATCACCTTGATATGCCTCACAATAACGTTTCGCAAAGCTAAGAAAACTTTTTCCGAGAGGATGTTTTAAAATCTGTAACAGTGGAAAAAGATCGCGCGGGCGGTTTGTCATCGGAGTCCCAGTCAGCGCATGAACCACCGGCTCATCCTCAATTGATTCAACAAGTTTAGCACCGTTTTTACTTCGCTGGCTCTGGTAGTTTTTCAAGTAGTGTGCTTCGTCAAAAACAACGCCCTTCCAGTCAAATTCGAGCAGTTTGTCAAGATTTTTACCGAGAATTTCATAGTTGATAATAACCCAACCGTTGTTATCTGAGGGTGGGAGTGGGGCAGGGCCAACGATGGCAGGTTCAACATCTGGAAAAACAATGTTAATTTCGCGTGCCCAGTTACGTTTGATAGAGGCGGGACAGATGATAAGATAAGGACCTTCCGGTTCTGCCTCAACCATCGCGATGATGGACTGGCGAGTTTTGCCCAACCCCATATCATCGGCAAGGAGTGCGCGGCGGCGACCCAATAGAAAAGCAATACCTTCCACTTGATGTGAAAATAAACCTTCGGCAATTTCTTCGGCACGCTTGACGCTTATTTCCTGCATGCAGTTTTCCTTATATATGAAATTCTAACCTCGTGCCTTATCTATCAACGAGCCAAAAATCTCCGTGACTAACAATGCTTAGCTGCTTTAGCATCATAGCACCGGGAAAATTCGGTGCCATGCCGATGCCCATCGCAAAAACCTTTCCGTTCCCTTTGGCATGGCTGCCTACCAACGTAAGGTCTGGTTGCGTAATACTTGTCGGGATTCCATCGCTAAAAAGAACAATGATCGTTGGTGAAGTTTTAGCTGTCTCTGTCAACACTGTGAGCATATCGTGGTCAGTGCCTTTTGTCCGGATGTGTGATTTAATGTCCGCTAAATACGCTGACGAAGCCTCCACTGTCTCCTCAGTCACAGGCACAAACTTATTCTGATAGACTACGAATTCAGTACTAAACGCCACGATGTTAAAACTATCGTGCGGTTCAAGGAAGGTTAGTGAATCTCGCATTATGTCCAAAATCTTTTTGAGTTTCCGATCAGCTAAATCCTGCATGCTGGCAGACAGGTCAACACAGTAGACGATACGTTGTGGGCCCTCTTGTGCCTCAATAAACTTAACTAACCGACTCTTAATACGTTCAGGAGTCTTCTTCTGTTTCTTAATAGGTTGTTCAACACCTCTTTGTATACGAGGTGCACCTTCAAATTTAACAGAAGTTGTAGCAGGAGCGAGACCTTCGCCCAAATTTACTTTTTCAAAAGGTTCAAACGCAGTCGGTTCTGCAGCAGATACAACCCCGCGATGTGTTACAGGTTGATTGCTCGTTAAAATCTTCATCTGCGGTTGATTCGTACTCTGCGTGGTTTGTTTGCGGATTTGCGGGCGTTTCGGTTGTATGATTCGTTTTGTTTTCGGCTTTTCCACTTCTGTAAAGAACGCATCCATGGTTCCTATGTGTTGGCTTGGTGCCACTTTAAACCAGTAAAAGAAACCGATTACGCCGACGATGAGATGTAATCCGACTGAAATGAGGAGCGATGTGCTTGATCTTGCTTTCATTTTATTTTATTCCAAAATTAACGACTTGTGCAGTTACGTAGTTGTTTTGCTATTTTTCACAACTTTTCATATTCTGTAGGAGCGATCTCCGAATCTCGACCCATTTGTAGTCGGGAATCCAAATCAACGGTATGAATCATGCAGCATGCCAACAGTGCATGCTGCCAAAGGCATTCCCCGGAGTTCCCTCCTACTTGTGAGGTTGTCAGGTATCGGAGAAGTTGTGGAATTCAACCAGAACGAGACGGACATGTGAAATATAAATATACCAAATGTTAACTGGCACAACGCGTAAAATTAAAGTCGGGTGAGATACGGATTATTTGACTGTCTACTAATTCCATCTCTCTACAACAACCTTTTTCTGCGTGAAGAAATCAACAGCATCCCAACTCTGTCCGTGTAAATCACCAAAGAAACTATCTTTCCAACCGCTAAACGGGAAGAACGCCATCGGTGCAGCAACACCGATGTTAATGCCAATGTTCCCAATCTGTGCCTCATAGCGAAATTTGCGCGCTGATGCCCCACTGCTTGTAAATAGACATGCCATATTTCCATAACTACCACTATTGATGAGGGCAATTGCATCGTCAATTGTTTCAACATGGATAAGTCCTAAAACGGGACCGAAAATTTCTGTCTTCGCAATCTCTCCTTGTGGGTCAAGATTGCCGAGGACAGTTGGACGAATGAAGTTTCCATTTTCACCACCACTAATGTTCGGATATCGACCATCAACGAGAATCCGTGCGCCAGTATCTATGCCCGTTTGAATTACTCCTTCTATTCGCTTTCTACTTTCATGTGTGATGACAGGTCCCATCTGCACACCATCTTCTAATCCGTTTCCGACAACTCTGTCCGTAGCAACGTCGCTAATGGCTTTTGGAAACCAATCCCTTGCACCACCAACCGCAAAGGCGAGGGATGCAGCAAGGCATCGCTGTCCAGCACATCCAAACGCGCTATCAGCAGTAGCAGTGGCAGTAAACTGCGGATCGGCGTCCGGCAAGACAATCAACGGATTTTTCGCACCACCTTGACACTGAACACGTTTGCCATTTGCGGCAGCTTTTGCATAGATCGCCTTTGCTGTGGCAGTCGAACCCACAAAACTGATACCACGGATTTCAGGGTGTTCCAAGATAGCATCCACAGTCTTTTGCCCACCATTAACAAGATTAACAACGCCTTCTGGTAGTCCTGTCTCTTCAAGAAGTTGGAATATCTTCTGCATAGTAAGCGGCACTTTTTCAGAAGGTTTGACGATATAGGTATTCCCACAAGCGATAGCATAAGGAAGAAACCAGAAAGTTATCATTCCAGGAAAATTGAACGGGGCAATCACTGCACACACACCGACAGGTTGACGGATCATGAATTCATCAATACCCGTAGCGATGTCTTCCAAATTTGTGCCTTGCATCAACGTGGGAATGCCGCACGCGACTTCAACGTTTTCAATAGCGCGCCGCATTTCGCCTTTCGCTTCGGCAAGTGTTTTCCCACACTCCTTCGTAATCGTTTGCGCGATGTCATCAATGTTTTCTTCTAAAAGATTTTTTAGCTTGAATAGATACTGAACACGTTGGACAGGTGGGGTGCGGCGCCATTCGTCAAGTGCAGATGCAGCGGCTGTCACCGCCTGATGCACTTCATCCGCAGGTGACAACGGAACTTGTGTTAAAACCTCGCCAGTAGCAGGATTTGTAACATCAAGTAGATTAACCGCTGCAGATTCGTGCCATGTATTGTTAATATAATTCAAGATCGGCTTTGGGGGGTTCATCATGTTCTCCATCTTCAGAGTACTATGAGTTTCGTCGCGATTCGGAGATCGGAATCAACGCCAAATGCGCTTTTGGCATTTGTCGCCTACAGAAAATGTACCTCTTTAATTTCAAAGTTCACGATAGTCAATCAGTTCTGCCCACCTAACAACTTAAGTACTTTCATCTGCTCAACCGCAGCTAAAACCTGTGAGTCATGTTCAAGTTCATCCCTCGTGTTCTGCGTAACTATAGCGATAGCATACTTTATTCCTATGTCGCTGAGGACGATCTGTTCTTCAATAAGGGCATCAGTCAGGTTTCTATAAGCTTGTAAAAGTTTTGAAGCTTCACGGTCATCCCGGGAGGCATGTTCAGCAGCCGCTAACTTTTCTAAAACATCATCACCGTTTTCTTCAACAAAAGAGATTAGTTTTTCGTGATTGCGCAGTTTGAGCTGCATCTGCAGCTCAGATCGGCTAAATCCTGCTGTTTCAACATCTGGGATAATCCCTATTTTTTCTATATCCACATCATTTGGTGTATAGTAGCGAGCAATCGTTAATTTAACTGCTGCTTTTGAATCGCTGAGAGGAAAAAGTTTTTGCACCGATGCTTTTCCAAAGGTTTTACTTCCCATAACAAGACCTCTTTTATGGTCTTTTATCGCACCTGCTACAATTTCGGAAGCACTTGCACTTCCACCATCGACCAAAACGATCAACGGTAGTTTTTCCCTTGCTTCTCCTTGTGCGTGGAAGGGTTTACGATCCTCAGCCTTAAGTCCTTGACTGTAAACAACGAGTTGTCCAGGTTCAAGAAAATCGCTCGCAATTTCAACGGCAGAACCGAGAAGTCCACCTGGGTTCAAACGCAAATCAAGGATAATACCGGTGATATTGTTCTCATTGAATTCTGCTAAAGCCTTATCAACATCATTTCCTGTCGTTTCAAGGAACTGATTGATTTTGATGTATCCGATATTATCGCCAATAATTTCATTTTCCACGCTTGGCATGCGAATAACTTCTCGCGTGATTGTAACCTCTATTGGGGTAACCTCTATTGGATTATTCTCCTTCTCACGAAGGATAGTAATTGAAACTGAAGTGCCGGGTTCGCCTCTCAACAGGTTAACCGCATCATCTAATGTCATGACTGCAGTAGATTCGCCATCAATCTGGCTGATAATATCCCCGTTTTGTATCCCAGCAAGTGCGGCTGGGTTACCTTTGAAAGGTGTAATGACAGTTATCATATTTTTACGCATACCGACGGTCATACCGAGTCCGCCATAATTTCCACGATTCGGCGTGTTGAAAGCAATGAGGTCAGGTATGAATTGGCTATATGGATCCAAAGTGCGGAGCATCCCTTTGATTGCTCCTTCTACCAGTTTTTTAGATTCCGGATTATCAAGGTGTTCCTGTTTTATATAAGCCAAGATTTCAGAAAAGAGTGCCAGATTCTCTAATAATATTTCATCTTCTGTTTTCGCGTTTTCAGTTTCAGCAAAACTCCAACTTAACGGAAGAAAAACCGAAACGAAAACTGTTAGAAGGATGATGCAAGTGTAATTTTTTTTCATTTTTTACTCCATTTCAATATTTCAAAGGACAAATTTTATCTTATTCTACCAAATTTAGAAAATATATTTCTAACCCATGGGTTTAATGTGATGTAAAAAGCAACAAATACAGCAATTGAACCAAAGAGTAAGTCAATCCAATGCATCCGGTCTTTCATGTGTTCCCATCTTGAGCTGCCTGAGTATACAGTCCTTGCCATAGATGTAGCTGCCTCATCCGAGAGGTTTGGTTGACTTTCTATTATTTGTTCTGTAATTTGCGTAACTGCATTCCATTGAACATCAAGGTATTTCCCAATAAAGACACCTATTACAGCGAAAACTGCAGCACCAATTGAGACCATCAACCAATGCCTTTTCTCAGTCGGTTCAATGGTACCAGAACAAGTTAGAAGCATTCCAATGCCGGTAAATAAACCGATACCAATAGCAATGAATCCTGCAGTATTGCCTGTCCACTGAATATACTTCGCCCAGAGGACTCCGCCTAATATCGCTCCAATCAGTCCACCTAAAGGAGCAATTACTATCTTCATTTTTTTCCTTTAGCGTTCAATATTTCAGGCTTCTGTAAATGGTGGTCAGTGTTCTGCTCAAAAGTATAAGCGACACGTAAAAGCGTTTCTTCATCAAAAGGTGCTGCAAGCAACTGCAAACCTACAGGCAAGCCACTTTGGACAAAACCACACGGCATAGAAATCCCGGGTAATCCCGCATGACTTGCTGGTGTTGTCATCACATCACAGAGGTACATCTGCAACGGATCCGCTGTTCGTTCACCAATCTTAAATGCTGGTGTTGGAGAAGTCGGTGTAGCAATGACGTCTACCTTTTCAAACGCAGCATCAAAATCGGACTTTATCAGTGTCCGTGCCTTCTGTGCCTTACGATAATAGGCATCTTGATATCCTGCACTTAGTGCAAAAGTGCCAAGCATAATACGGCGTTTTACCTCTTGTCCAAAACCTTCGCTGCGGGTTTTCTTATACATATTGATGAGGTCTGCGGGTTCTTCAGTCCGGTAGCCGTAGCGCACACCATCATATCTCGCAAGGTTCGCGCTTGCTTCTGCAGGTGCAATAATATAATATGTAGCGATGGCATAGTCAGTATGTGGCAGCGAAATCTCTTCGACAGATGCGCCGAGTTTTTCGAACTCACCAATAGCAGCATGCACACAATCTGCTACCTCTGTATCTAAACCTTCAGCGAAATATTCCTTTGGCACGCCTATTTTCAGACCTTTCACATCGTTGATAAGACTCTGTGTGAAATTCGGCACGGGTACATCAACGGAAGTAGAATCCATCTCGTCTTTTCCACAGATGGCGTTGAGGACCAACGCACAATCTGTCACATCTTTCGTAAACGGACCAATCTGGTCAAGCGAAGAAGCAAAAGCAACCAGTCCATAGCGAGAAACACGCCCATAAGTAGGCTTCATGCCAACCACGCCGCAGAGTGCTGCAGGTTGACGAATAGAACCACCAGTATCCGAACCCAACGAACAGATTGCCGTATCTGCAGACACAACCGCCGCGGACCCACCACTTGACCCACCGGGAATCGTCTCTAAATTCCACGGATTATGTGTAAGTTGATAAGCAGAATTTTCCGTAGACGATCCCATCGCAAATTCGTCCATATTCGTTTTACCTATCATGACAGCACCTTGCTGGTAGAGTTTTGTCATGACAGTCGCATCGTAAGGTGGCACAAAGTTGCTGAGGATTTTTGAGGCACAGGTTGTCCGCACATTTTTGGTGCATATTACATCTTTTATTGCGATAGGTATACCAGCAAGCGGCGGCATCTCATTTCCATTTTGGAATCCTGCATCTGCAGTACCCGCTTGTTCCAGCGCAATCTCTTTGGTCAGTGTCAAATAACCTTTGACCTGTGGTTCTACCTCCTCAATGCGTTTATAAACAGATTCGGTCAATTCTATAGCAGTAATCTCACGCGCCTTGAGTTTGTCGTGTAGTTCGTGTGCAGTTAATTCGTAAAGCGACATTCAGTTACTGCTCCTTATTCTGTGTCAATTACTCTGGGAACTCCGAAATATCCTTCTTCTGGTTCCGGCGCGTTTGCAAGCACATCATCGCGAGGTAACGAGGTTTTGACAACATCCGGCTTAGTAATATTATGAAGTGGATGGATATGTGATGTCGGTGGAACGTCATCCGTCTCCAATTCATTCAACTTGCCGATATAGTCCAAGATTCGCGCGAGTTGCTCTGTGAAATCCTTTGTTTCTTCCTCGTTAAACTCAAGACGTGCTAAGTTTGCGACGTGGCTCACGCCTTCTGTCGTGATTGTTGCCATATAGTATGGAAATCCTTCCTATCTTTTGATTTATTCACCGATTTTCTTGAAAACTCTTGTATGTTAAAATCTACAAATTAGATGTATTCTATTTCCAAGATAGCCATGCTCCAAATCTTCCAAACACCGTTTTCTTCTCGAAAAACATGAATGGTGTCAAGATTATTATCATTGAAATCCGGTCCAGCCAACTTTTCTGCAGAATATTTTAATCTAACGATTGCGTATTCATCATCCTGTTCAATATATCGATATAGTAATAACCCATAACTTATATCATAATTTTCAAACAACATGGCAGCGGTTTCTTTGGTTTGTGGATAGAGAGGTGATTCGCTATGTATTGTGTTCAACATTGCCTCCAGATCCTCTGCCTGAGTCGCCCGCAGGTTTTCCATTACAACTGCCTCAATTTCTTCTGCAATATCCCCACCTTGAGATAAGGCAACTGTCAGACCTAAACAGACCATCAACAATAGTGCAATCATTGTGTAACATTTCTTCATTTTATCTTGTTCTCCTTACAAAATGCTCTCGTTCAAATCAATGTAGAATGAATAGAAAACATTCAATTAAACTGCTTGCAGCTGCGCCAACGCAGCATCAAATTGTTTTGATCCAGCACCAGGACGGTCAAATCGGACTGTTACATAAGTACCTGAGCCGGATTCTATGAGTTTCGTCACCTTCCCTCGCCCAAATTTTTCGTGAAATACAATCTGACCAATTCCATAAGAATTTTCTTGCTCCTCTTCAATGTAACTGATTTCTGGTTGTGAAAACGGGGAGTTATAACGATCAACGTGCTGAATTAGATGCGGCGAAATTTCCTCAATGAAACGGGAAGGCACTCTGTATTCCGCACCGCTCCACGTTCTACGCGCCTGTGCATGCACGAGATAAAGCTGCTCCATCGCACGTGTGATTCCAACATAACAGACCCTACGTTCCTCCTCTAACTCCGGCTCCGAATTGATGGAATTTTTATGTGGTAAAAATCCTTCCTCCATACCCACGATGAAAACGAAAGGAAATTCTAAACCCTTTGCACTATGTAAGGTCATCAGTGTCACGATATTGGTTTCATCTGTATCATCATCTGTTTGCATCGTGTCAATATCGGCTATGAGCGCAACATTTTCTAAATAATCCGAAAGAGTCGGTTCTTCAGCGATCATTTCATATTCGTAAATTGCGTTCCGTAGTTCCTCAATGTTTTCAACCCGATTCTGTGCCTCTATTGAACGTTGTCCTTTAAAGTTTTCAAGATAACCTGTTGTGTCTAAAACATGTTCAAGTGCGTCAGATGGCAGGTCATCTCCATCAAAATCGTCTAAGATTTTGGCAAAACGGCGTATTTTTCCCTTGATGCCAGCGTTAATCTTTGGGATTTCGTCAACGCGATCAATAGCCTCAATCAGCGGAACTTCCTCACGCTCTGCAAAATTCATGAGCCGCTCAAGTGACGTTGCTCCGATGCCGCGAGTCGGCACGTTAATAATGCGCCTAAGACTTATTGAGTCAAAAGGATTACACATAACACGGAGGTAAGCGATCAAATCTTTTATTTCCATCCGGTCATAAAAACCCAGTCCACCGACAATCTGATACGGTATATTCGCAGCGCGAAGCGCTTCTTCAAAAATACGTGATTGCGCATTCGTCCGATAAAAAATCGCAAAGTCCTTATAATCGACTCCCTCTGCATTCCAATCTTCAATCTTCGTGCCTACGAAACCTGCTTCATCACGTTCATCCATCGCTTCATAGCAGGTAATCAGCTCTCCCGCATCATTTTTTGTCCAAAGTTTTTTCTCTTTACGCTCTTTATTGTTTTGAACGACACTCCATGCTGCATCCAAAATATTTTGCGTTGAACGGTAATTCTGCTCTAAAAGGAGTTCGCGAGCATTCGGATAATTCTTTTCAAAATCAAGTATATTATGGATGTCTGCCCCACGAAAACCGTAGATAGATTGGTCATCATCTCCAACGACACACACATTCTTTTTTTCTCCAGCCAAATAACGCACCAATTCATATTGACAGCGGTTCGTGTCCTGATACTCATCTACAAGCACATGTTCAAACTTCTCTTGATAGTGTTCAAGCACATCTGGATATTTTTTGAAAAGTTCCACTGTAAAGTTGAGCAGATCATCAAAATCTAACGCGTTGTTCTTGCGAAGCGTGTCCTGATACATAGGATAAACCTTCGCCACAATCTTTTCATAGAAACCGTCTGCAGTGTTTGCATAAGTATCCGGTTTTATGGCGTTGTTTTTAGCCTTACAAACCAGATCGTGAATGGTGCGCGGATTATACATTTTGTCGTCCAATCCGTGCTGCCTGAGAATATCTTTTACAACTGTAACTTGCTCACCCTTATCGTATATCGTAAAGTTACGGGTAAAACCGTCAAATTGCTCAATGTCTCGCCGTAGGATACGCGCGCAGGTTGCGTGGAATGTTGCTACCCACAGGTTTTTACTCGTACCCTCCCCAACGAGTCCGTCCAGTCGTTCCTTCATTTCGTTTGCTGCCTTGTTAGTAAACGTCACAGCAAGGATACGGAAGGGAGAAACACGGTGGTGTTTCATGAGATATGCAACGCGATGGGTAATCACGCGCGTTTTACCGCTCCCCGCACCGGATAGGATAAGGAGCGGTCCCTCTGTGTGTTGAACAGCCTCACGTTGAACACTGTTTAAATTACTTAATAGATTGTCGGACAAGAAATTTCTCCGCGGATGTGGGATTGTAGTCGTAATGTATAAAGTATACGCAATTTCGGTTTTGTTTGCAAGAGAAATTGTAGGGGTTTCTGAATCGCGGATTATTGAGGAAGGTTCTGCTCTATAGTGCGTCTAAAAAAAGCGTTTGTAGTCGCGCAATTGATTGCGCCTTTCACACATATACATGTGAACGTTGCAACTTATAGTGAACTTTAGAATTAACAGGACATTTTGAGGTGTGAATCAACGCTGAATGCGCTTGGCAGAATACGCGCATGGTATTCTGCATGATTCAGCGGGAGGGAACTCCGATTCCCGACCATCAGTGAGTTTCGTCGCGATTCGGAGATCGCTCCTACAGAAAATGTGTCTCTTTAATTTCAAAGTTCACCATAAATGTCTTTGAAATAAAGGTTGAAATCTGGGAGAAAAATAAAGTGAAACCCAATATTTGCTGTTTATCTATGTGATGGGACGAAATGTTGAGTTTTAATAGTAGACACCTCTCCGTGGCCTACGGTTAGTATCGGATACGTCAAGAGGTTCCATCTTCACTGTTAGCGACTTGTGATCGGAGGCGTTCTAACTCAGCTTCTAACTCCTGTCGCCGTTCAGCTTCCTGTTTTGCAAGTGCCTCTGCTGTTTGCCGCCGTTGAGTTTCTTCTGCTGCTATTGCTTCTGCCGCTTCCCGTAATTGTTGTTCTTGTTCTCGTAGTTGTTGTTCTTGCTTTCGCAGCTGTTGTTCTTCCATAGATGTCGTTATGGGAGTGCCATCAGGTAGAGATGGGCGTAATAACCGCACGCGCGTCGTGTGATCTTCCTCCCACCGAAACCATAGATTTAGTGCATGACTGAACAAACCGCCCGCCGCATCCGGTTCTATGTCAACAATATTACCAGAAGCACGCCGCCACCCAAAAAACTCCGCAGGTTTATCCATCTCAGGTTGATGGATAAAGAACTCTTGAACACCCATATCTTTCAAATACACTTGCGCCTTTTCATGCCGATCCTGATCCGCCGTTGCATCCGATAAAAACTCAAAGACTGCTACCGGCACTGCACCTTCTGACCACGTATAAAAAGAACGCCGCAACGGATATTTTTTTACACCAAACACAACGAAAACATCAGGCGCTACCACCTTCGTAATATCCCCTTCTTCATAATAGATAAAGTTGTCAACACCGATGTGAACGTAATCATCAATGCCAAAATATCGGAAAAGTTGGTCAAAAAATATGTTTATCTGCAAACCGTGAAATTCAGTCGCTGGCATAGGTTCGTCGTCCTCACACGGATAGCCTTCAATGTAAATGGTCGGTTTTCCACTCGCTTTTGGAAAAACTGGCATATACTTTTTTTGTTTGATTCTGAAATCGTTTAAAGTATCCATGATTTTCTCCGTTGTGTATCAGGACAAGAACACCGATCAGGCGGATATGGTAAGCATTCTTAAAACAAGTTTACACAATTTCTATGATTTTAACAGAATATGGTACTTTTTTCAAGAAAAAGATGTCCGAAACAAAATTATTGGGATTGCTTTTTGAGACAAATGACGTTATAATTCTCCTATAGCACACAAACGACTTAACAAAGGCACAGATTGCCCGTGAAAAGACAGATAGTGTCCTGGAAGATGTATTGAAGAAATTGGATCTTGTGAAATAGGAAATAAACCATGATTGATAAAATTGTCTGGCAAAAACTTAAACCCTATAAGGATTCTAAGAATCGTAGTTTTGAAGAATTATGTTATCAAATAGCTAAAGGACTTTATGAAGGAGAAGGTAAATTTACTTCTATAGACGATAGTGGAGGTGGAGATGGAGTTGAATTTTACCTGACTTTACCAAACGGTGAGCAATGGGGATGGCAAGCAAAGTTTTATCCTGATAATCCCCGTCTTAGCGGTAGTGGTCGAAAACCTTCAATTAAAAAATCCCTTGAAAAGGCATGTGAGGTACATCCCAATTTGAAGAAATGGTTTCTATGTACAACATCAAACTTTACACCCAAAGAACAAGATTGGTTTGATAATACACTTCAGAAGTCAAGGCCAGCTGATATGGATATAGAACTAATTCATTGGGGAGATAGTGAGTTAAACACTTGGTTGAGTGAACCTCGCTTTCGTGGAAAATTACTCTATTTCTTTGGCGAACTTGAACTTAATCTTGACTGGTTCAAAACACGGTTTGACAAACAGATGGCTGATGTGGGTGATAAATTCGATTCATCCTTGCATACCGAAACTAATATAGATGCTGAAATTCACGCTCTTTTAGGTGATAAAGCATTTGTGCAACAAATCACCGAATGGATTGCAAAACTTGAGGAAGATCGTTCCGATTTAAAGGAAACGATTAACAAACTCAATTCTCCAATTCCATATATTGAGTGGCATGGAGAAGAAAAGTCTAAGGTCATCAAGGCAGCTGAATTACTTCAAGATTCCTTGCTAAACATCAATAACCAGTTGAAACAAACAAGAGATCTTTTGGTTGAAAAGGATCTCTCTGAAGCTCAGTCCATAGATTGGATAGCAGCACTTGACCTAATTTACGAGAACTACAAAACTTATACCAAGGTTGTGATGAAATCTGGCATAACAAAAATGGAGTGTAATACTGAAAAACAATATGAAGATCAAGTTTTAAACCATGCAAGATCGATTGTTCATGGACCGGATAACTTAGTTGCCAGATTATTGGATGAATTTTTTCCATCTGTAATCTGGCAACACGGACTTATCAACGAGTCGGATCTACACATTCTCGGGGATGCAGGAATTGGCAAAACCCACTTGGCTTGTGCTATTTCTCATGACCGATTGGAACATGGATTACCCGTAATATTTGTTCGTGGAAATCAATTTAGGACTGATCAAGTGATTGAAGTTCAGTTGCGAGAAATCCTTGACATTCCACCATCCTATAGTTGGCATGCTTTTCTGCAAACACTATCTGCGGCAGCGGAAGTATACCAGACTCGTATTCCGTTGATAATTGACGGGCTTAATGAATCTGTACACAACGGCACTTTTTCAAATATATGGGAATCGGGTCTGACAGGACTCGTTCAGGAAATCAAACAAACAAAGAACCTTGTGTTAATTACAACATGTCGCAAGAGTTATCAAGAGGCTATTTGGAAAGAGGTCACAACACATGAAGACATCATTCGGGGAAAGATAATTTGGAAAGATAAGGATTCACTAAATTTGGTTTATGCTTACGGTTTTGATCCATACGAGGAGGTAGAGTCTGCAGTTGAAAAGTACTTTAAAGCGTACAAAATTACTGCTAATCTCACGTTGGCATCATTGTCCCAGTTTGGACATCCTATCTACCTTAAGATTTTCTGTGAAACTAAAAATCGTGAACGTAAGACCGAGAAAGAAGTTTATGTTGGCGAGCAAACGCTGTTTGAAGTCTTTGATGAATACTTGAACCAATGTAACCAAGCAGTGTGCAAGTGCCTGGGTCGTCCGCCGAAAACAATTATAGTTCAGTCTGCATTGAACAAGATGGCAGCTTACTTATGGCAACATAGGAGTCGCGAGATCCCTTTTGAAGAATTGGTACATATTGTAGACGGTCAATCTCGTGAGGATTTGGACTGGCCGTCATCAAAGACGCGTGCCATAGAAAGTGAAGGGTTGTTAGTCTATCGAGATTGGACAGACGTTGGTGAAGTGATGCATTTTACCTATGACTTACTTGGTGGCTATCTGATTGCAAAATACTTGGTTGAACAAGCTGCTGATGATGTACAAGGTTTCTTGCGCCGTGAGGAAATAGAGACATCACTTTTTAGTGGTGACCATCAAACCTTACATCCCATGCACGAAGACATTGTTAGAAGTCTGGCTGCACTTCTTCCATCCGCAACAGGCCATTTTCTGCACGAACTTTCGGATCATAACAAGGCATTTGGTTTATCAATTCGTGCCTTATTTGAAATTTTCCCAGAAAATATAAATCAAAATTGCATTGAGTTGGTCACCCATCTATTTGACCAGGATCAGGAGAATCGTGATTGGTTTTTCAAATTAGCAGACACTACCGTAGGACATCCCAATCATCCATTTAATATTTTATTCTGGTCAGAACGACTTTTGTCACTGTCTATGTCGGAACGAGATATGAGCTGGACAGAATATGTCCGGCGTAACCGTTATAGTTTTGAAGAGATAGTAATACGTTTTGAGGAAGCTTGCCGAAACGTTGAGGATTTATCAAGAGAACGTATACATCTTTTAGCAGAATACATAATGTGGATTCTTACTTCAACTGTTCGTCCACTGCGGGATCAAGCAACACGCGCACTTTACTGGTATGGACGTCGTTTCCCTGAAAAGTTTCTTAAATTAGTCCAACAATCTTTTACAATCAACGACCCTTATGTTTCTGAGCGGATGTTAGCTGCAATTTACGGCATTGCAATGGCACGACAAAACGATTTTGAGGATACCAGTTTTATAGATGAGATGTTACCCAAATATGCAAAACAATTATATGAAAGCATGTTCAAACCTAATGCACCACATGCAACAACACATATTTTAGCACGCGATTATGCGAAAAGAACAATTGACATTGCTTTGATACATCACCCAGCCTTGCTAACGGCAGATGAACAAAAACGTATCACCCCACCATTTACAGATGGCGGAATTCGGAAATGGGGCGAAAGTGAAAACAAGGAGGAAGGTCCTCCACCAATACAAATGGATTTTAGAGATTACACTCTTAAAACTTTAATAAAGTCTGATGATTCTGCTCCAGAAGAATATAAGCGTGTTAAAGCCAATGTTTATTGGCGGTTATACGATTTAGGTTTTTCACTGGACAGTTTTGGAAAAATTGATAGCTGGCTTGCTCAAGATAATTATAGAAAATTTGGTAGATCAGGAGATGGCAGAAAGATAGACAGATACGGCAAAAAATACTCTTGGATTGCGTATTATGAACTTTCTGGATATCGACAAGACAATAATTTACTATCAGATTATTATAACAATTCACGCACTTTATATACAGATATTGATCCAAGTTTTCCCGATGAACACCAAGAGCATAATTTAGTCAGAGAAGATTTTTTAGGTGAGCGCGAAGCGTCTACAGAACAGTGGGTTTTCAAGACCCCACATCCAAATTTGACATCGTATTTGAAAATAGATGGTCTCTGCGGGGAAAAAGGAACCTGGATTCTCTTGAATGGATTCATGAGTCAGAAAGACGATCAAGTCAATCGTGATTTGTTTTCCTTTTTGCAGGGACTGATTGTAAAATCCGGAGAGGTTGAAGAAATTGTTGAGATTTTGAAGAAGCAGGAGAAAATAGATAGCCGTACCTTACCGTTCTGCCCAGAGGACGATTACACATACGCGGGAGAAATACCTCGGTGTGATACATACCAAGAAAACATTTGGGAGAAAGTGTCATTAAAAATAGGAACGGTTCTAGTTCCTGAAGAACAACAAGTCATTCTTCGAGATGGTGAACCTATATCCAACGAAGAATTACAATCATTTTGGGATAGTATTGAAGATCTGATTGAACCAGAAGATAATTTTGACAAATTATTAGGATTTTGTGGTATAAACAGTATTACGAATCTAATTGGAACAAGAAGTTGGGAAAAGATAAAAGTTCAATTGGAAAAGCGAGGCTTTGAATTGACAACGGAAAAGGTCGATGTTGAACGACCAGAATTTCAAACATATGAGATGTTAGTTCCGGTAAGGGAAAATCACTGGTCAGATTCCAGTAGTGCAGCTGTTCCTGGTCGGAGCGTCGCAATTCCAATTCGGCAGATTGCAGAAACCTTTAGTTTATATGGTCATCCTCAGAGTTTCGATTTGTTTGAAAAGGATGGCAGGCGTGCGTCAATAACCTTTTGCTATGGCGAGGAATGGAAAGACAAGCAGGATTTTACCTATCTACGAGAAGATTTACTGAAACGTTATCTAGCAAAGATAGGTAGCGAATTAATTTGGGTAATATGGGGTGAACGGCGTTTAGTATCTGAAAACTATGATGGTAAGCATAAGAATTTTCAAGATGTTAAGACATATCACGACATCCAAAAAGCATTGGGAGACTCGTAATGCCTAAAATGAATGGCGAGGCATAGAACCTCGCCCTACAAGTTGTCTAAAATTGCCTAATGTAAAAGTCTACGCAAGATGCTCCTTCAAAAACCGTCCAGTAAAAGACTTACGCACCTTCGCAATTTCCTCTGGCGTGCCTTGCGCTAAAACCTGTCCACCCTTATGTCCACCCTCCGGACCGAGATCAATCACATAATCAGCAGTTTTAATTACATCCAGATGATGCTCAATCACAATCACCGTATGCCCAGAATCCACCAGTCGTCCGATGCTATCCAAAAGTTTCTGAATATCCGCAAGATGTAGCCCAGTCGTCGGTTCATCAAGGATATAGAGATTATGTTTCCCACGCTTGATTTTGCTGAGTTCGTTAGCAAGTTTAATCCGTTGCGCTTCACCACCTGAAAGGATAGGCGCGGGATGCCCAATTTTGAGATAGCCAAGACCGAGTTCGTTCATAACACCTAATTTGTGGCAAATCAGACGTTGGTCAGTAAAGAAGTCAACCCCTTCCTCAATTGACATTTCAAGGATTTCGGAGATGTTCTTATCGTTATAGGTAACTTCAAGCGTATCTTCATTGTAGCGCGCACCTTTACAGGTTGGGCAAGTCACTTCAACGTCCGGCATAAAGTGCAGATGCGTCGTGATTGTGCCTTCACCGTGGCATTCCTCACATCGCCCACCTTTGACATTAAAACTAAATCGTGAGGCAGTATAGCCGCGTAATTCCGCTGCAGGTGTGCTTGCGAAAAGTTTACGGATATTATCATAGAAACCGATATAGGTAGCAGGATTTGAGCGCGGCGAACGTCCAATCGGGGATTGGTCAATGTTAATTACATCACTGATGTTTTCATGCCCTTCAAGTTCATCGTGCTCCCCGTAAAGCGTTCGACTATCGTGGTAGATAGAATATAGCTTTTTATAAATAATCTCATTGAGAAGCGTGCTTTTCCCCGAGCCAGATGCACCGGTAATACAGATAAACGCACCTAACGGAATATCTACACTGATATTTTGCAGATTATTCTCTCTTGCCCCAGTAACGCTAAGGAATTTGCCGTTTAAGGCGCGGCGTTCAAGGGGCATCGGAATTTCACGCTTCCCGCTCATATACAGACCTGTCAAAGAATCATCGCTTTTAATTATCTTTTCAAATGTACCTTGGACAACAACATGCCCACCGTGGACACCTGGACCAGGACCCATCTCAATAATATGGTCCGCAGAGCGGATTGTGCTTTCATCGTGCTCAACAACAATCACTGTATTACCGATGTCGCGCAATTTACGCAAGGTTTCAATCATCTTCTCATTGTCTTTCGGATGTAAACCGATACTCGGTTCGTCAAGCACATATAGCATGCCCATTAACCCCGATCCAATTTGAGTGGAAAGACGGATACGTTGCGATTCACCACCCGAAAGCGTCGCGGAACGTCTATTGAGGTTCAAATAGTCAAGACCGATACCGAGCAGTAATTCAATACGACTGACTAACTCTCTGATAACACGTTGACCAGCTTCACGTTGCTTTTCAGGTAAGTCCGTAATTTCAGATAAGAAATCGCGCAACTGTTCAAGATGCAATTCACCTACATCGTGGATAGTCTTGTCTTCTACAGTAACAAGGAGTCGTTGGCGTTTAAGCTTTGCACCGTGGCAATCGGGACAGGTATGTTCAACCATCACTTTTCGGAGGTAATCCTCCATACCTGAATGTGCCTCCCCTTGCTTTCGGTAACGTCGATAACGCCTATCAATACGTGTGATAATGCCATCAAAACGGACAGGCATCCCGATGTGTCGTTCCTGCATCGGTTTCGCGTCTTCCGCTTGACAGAGCGGAAATTCCTCGCCGCGCGTGCCATAAAATACAATATCAACAATTTCGTCTGGAAGGTCGGCAAAAGGCATGTTCAGATCGATCTTATAGTGTTGTGCCAGACTATACATCATCCGCCCATCCCATCTATCAGGCTCATAGTTAAACGCTTGCTTGACAAACGCACCATCTGCAATGCTTCTTGTTTTGTCGGGTACGAGTAAATTGGGATGCACCTGTAGATAGGTACCGAGACCAGAACAGGTAACGCATGCACCCGTCGGTTCGTTAAAGGTAAAGTGGTGCGGACCTAATTCGCACATCAACACACCGTGTTCAGCACAACCGAAATCTGCCAGTAGTTCATCAACGTCAGCATCTTCGTCATCCGGCAGTTGCACATGAAAACGCATAAAACCTTCACCAACCAACATAGCATGCTCAAGTGCAGCTAAAATCTGTTTATCAACGTCTTTTTTGATGAAAAACTTGTCAACAATAACCTGAATGTCATATTCCTTATCTTGATCTAATTCTATCTCTTCACTGATGTCGTGTTCAACACCGTCAATGCGCACATGCCTGCAGCCTTTCGTCCTAATATCGTCAAAAAGATATTCATAATCTTCGCCATAAATCTTGAAAACAGGGGCATGAATTTCTACTTCGGTATCGTCTGGAAATGAAAGGAGTCGTTCTAAAATTTGATAGTGAGAACGGATCGGTATTTTTTTTTCACAATAAGGACAATGTGATACACCGATAGTCGCGAAAAGCATTCGCAGATAGTCCTGCAGGTCGGTCATAGTTCCCACGGTAGAACGCGGGTTTGCTGTGATTGTTTTCTGTTCAATTGAAACAACAGGCGACAACCCGTCAATAAAATCAACGTCCGGTTTTTTCAACTGTGTGATAAACCGCTTGGCATAAGTAGACATCGATTCAAGGAATCGGCGTTGCCCCTCAGCATAGACGGTGTCAAATGCTAATGAGGATTTACCGGATCCGCTAATGCCAGTAACAACGACGAGTTGATCGCGTGGTATCTCTAATTCTATATTTTGTAGGTTATTTTCTCGCGCTCCTTTAACTGAGACTGTTTGCCTCATGTGTTTCCTCCTTGCTTAACTACAATATCTAATGTTTTGTGGGATAGATTTTCGCATACATTTTATTAAGAAAAAATCCAATGATTACATACAAAATTACGAAAAATAACTGCTATAGTTACGTGAGTAGTATTGTTCGTAGTCGCGCAATTCATTGCGCCTCGAACATTCTGTGGGAAGCATTTTCAACTTAAACTCCTTATCTTAAACAGATATGGAAATTATTCAACATCCAACTCTCGTATTATAGATGTTAGATCCCATAAAAGCATTGTATCATCAAAACCCGTACTGACAAGTGTATTCCCATCATCACTAAAAGATAAACCCGTAATATTTCTTGAATGTCCAGGAAGTGTTTTTATCCGTTTTCCAGTACGTAAATCCCATAGGTTTATAATGTCGCTATCGTATCTTGAATTCATCCCTGCGACTTCTGTTGCCAATGGTAAACCGTTAGGGTAAAACATAACATACCAGAACATACGTCTATCACCAGAAATTGATTGTATTTGTTGTCCGGTATCTATATCCCATAAACGGACTGTTCCATCTTTACCTGTACTCGCTATTGAACGATCATCAGGACTAAAGTCTATACTGGTAATAGCATCTGCATGACCCTCTAATGTCTGATCCTCTTTCCATGTAGAAACATCCCATAGAGAGATATTTCCTTTCTGATCACCGGTAACAAGTTTACTTCCATCTGAATTGAACATTAATACCATTTTTGAATTAGAATGTGTATAATGCTCGGTATCTTCCATCTGATCCCTTAGAATTTTATGTTTTCCTGTGCTTACATCCCATATTAGTATCGTTCCGTCTTGTTCTCCGCTGATAAGTGTCTCTCCATTTGGACTAAATATTACACTACTTATTCGATTTTTATGCCCTGATAACGTCTGGGTGTTTCTACCAGTAGCAACATTCCATAAACGAATCGTCTTTTCTTCGAGTGAAAAATTCCAACTTGCAAGTAGACTACCATCCCTACTAAACTCTACACCTCTAATCGTTCCTATATGGTCTTTAATTGTTCGCTTGTGTTCACCTGTGGTGGCATTCCAAAACCGAATTAACCCAGCCTTACTTCCATTCCAACTCGCTACTGTTTCTCCATCTGGACTAAGCAGAACATCATGTCCCCATTTGACTTTGATAAGTGTATGCAACCGTTTCGTACCGGTATCCCACAGAGATAAAGTTCCGTATGATTCTGAAATGATGGCTTTTTCTCCATTTGGAGTGAAAGCAATATAATAGGTATCATACTTTGTATTATGAGAAGTATCCCTTGGATTAAAATTTGAAATAGTCCTCTTAAGTTTCCCTGTCATAATATCCCATATACGAATTCCACCTGGATAATCTACAGTTGCCAACGTTTTTCCATCAGGACTATAAGATGCATTCGTAAGGTAACCGGTATCTCCGGTGAAACGTCTACGTTTACCTGTTGCTATATCCCACATTCTAATTTCGTAACCGTTAACCAAACTAAGAATCGATTTTCCATCTGGACTAAACAGAATATTTTCTACTTCTCTTACATAACTTGTCTCCTTGTTGTCTTCATTTTTATCGGAAAAAGTATGTTTAAGTTTTCCAGTCGTTGTATCCCACAAATGTATCGTTCTGGATTCGCCTGCGGTAATGAGTACACTTTGATCCGGACTGAAAAACGTCCTATTTATCTTTTCTTTTCTTTCTATCTTATCGGATAGAACACCTTGAATTGCAAATGGTAGTTTTAGTTGCCCTGAGGTAATATCCCAAAAATTAATCGTCATATCACTGCTTACACTAATTAGTGTGCTTCCATCCGGACTGAATGATAAGAAAGTAATATTATCCTGGTGACCTGTTAGCGTACGTATGTGTTTCCCTGTTTTAACATCCCACAAACGGACTGTCTGATCATGACTCCCACTTGCTATGATTTTGCCATCTGGACTATATGCCAAACAGGCTATATAGTCTTCATGTCCTTTGAGTATATGTTTGGAAGAATTCGTGTTAGAATCCCATATATTAATATCCTTGAAACTTATATTTGCAAAAGTATTCCCGTCTGAGCTGTATATTGCCTGGTGAGCAAAATCATGCTTCTTTTTTGACGATTTTTCTATTTCCGGTAAAGTAACATCCCAACGCGTGATTTTATTGCTGAACCTTTCCATACCTATGAGAACTGTCCCATCAGCGTTAAAATTCACTTTCTCCATTTCCTGATGACTCCGAGTAAACAGTTTCCGTTCCTGATATGTTTCAGTGTCATATATCCAAATACCAATAGTAGTCGCAACTGCCAGTATTGAACCATCAGGGGAATATTCCATATCATTGATTCGACCCTTGCCAAGACGGGCGATGGCTCCATCAGGTAACTCCCATTGTGTGTAGTCTTGAGCATATATATTGAGTATGCCGATTTGAAGAAGAAGGAGTAACAAACTAATTATAGATAGTACTGTTTTTTTCATTTGTAAGACCTCCCATTACATTCTCACCATAACGATATGTTCCCGCTATGTTATTTTACTTTACCATCTGCGTGGTCTCGTCATTGTTCTACTGAGATAATTCTGTCAAATCCCATAAGAGCGTAGTACCATCAACACCAGAACTAACAAGAGTCTGTCCATCAGGACTGAATTTTAGGTAAGTAACATGACCTACATGTCCACTAAAAGTCTTTATTCGTTTCCCTGTAGTAACATCCCATACATTGATCGCACCATCAACACGTCCGCCTACAAGGATAGTACCATCAGGACTAAACGACAACTGAACGATCTGCCTTATGGCATCTTTACTATATCCACCTATTATGTACTGATTTTTAAGTACATTTATTGAAGTGCCACCCTTTATTTAGACCAAAATTTAGCAAAGTTAAGATAAGGTTTGAAGTGCCACCCTTTATTTAGACCAAAATTTAGCAAAGTTAAGATAAGGTTTGTCGTTGAAACTCTACAGGTGTCAGATACCCTAACGCTGAATGTGGGCGTTTCTGGTGATACACCTGTGTGATAAAATGCCCGATGCGTTCTCTCGCCTCGGTAATATCCTCATAGTCATTGAGGTGAACTTCTTCCTCCTTGAGGGTTCGGATCAACCTTTCGGCATACCCGTTCTCCCAAGGATGCCCGCGACGTGCTAATGAAATCTCAATACCGTGTTCTTTGAGCGTTGAAAGATAAGCAGTTGAAAGATATTGCACGCCTTGATCGGAATGATGTATCTCCGGAGACCCGCTTTGCAAGAGTGCCTCTTGTAGCGGTTTGAGCGTCAGAGATGTATTCAAATGTGGGCTGACCTGCCATCCTCTGATCATTCGGGTGAAGATGTCCATAAGCACAGCGACATAGATGAAACGCCTCTTGAGGCGGACGTAGGTAATATCGCCCACCCAGACTTGATCGACTCGAGAGATCTCAAGGGTCTGAACTCTATTGATCCAAGGCTGTCTACCTTCAAAGGATCTCGTGGTTTGACAGACACGTTTCACCGATACTGAGAGATTCTCCTCTTTCATCAATCGGGCAACACGTTTATACCCGACAGTGTATCCCAGACGCAGTAGCACCTTCGTGATACGCCGATACCCATACGTGGGATACTGCGCCGCTAACTGCTGTATTTCAGTTCGCAAGACGTCTTCAGACGGGTCGCTTTTGGGTTGATAATAGAAGGTGCTCTTGTTGAAACCCAGCACCTCACAAATCAGTCGCATCGAGTAATCGGGTCGCAACTTCTCAACTATGTGTCGCTGTTGAGATGGCGTCAATCCAACAAAGTCAATGCTTTTTTTTGAACTTCCAACGCCAGCGTCAACCTCCCAACGAGTTGCTCGAGTTGAGCGATGCGTTCCAGAGAGGCATCGGCGTGCTTCTCTGGAGATTCAAAAAAGGTTTCGGCATTTTCAAGAAACTGCCGTTTCCATGTTGAGAGTTGGTTCTCGCTGAGGTTATGGCGGCGACACAGTTCCGCCTGTGAACTTTCACCGCTAAGAGCCTCAAGCACAACTTCTGCTTTAAACTTAGCAGTGAAGTTTCTTCGTTTCGCCATCGGAATTCTCCTTTCAAATAGATTGTCATTGTAGCACAATCTTATATTAGAGAGTGGTCTAAATTTCCGGTGGCAGTACATATTTTCTCTCCAATATCAACATTCCACAGATCGATTATTCCATCAATATCTGTCTTCACCAACATTTTATATTCTGAATCTAAGGCTAAAAAACTAAACATACTTGGTTTTTCAGGAATTATCTTTTTCTGTTTGCTTGTAGTAACATCCCACACAACAATCTCTGAATTTGTACAATAACGTGAGTTTGATAATTAACAGGACAGAGGTAAATTGAACAGAGAACGGGCATATTTACTTAAAAAATTCGTTATTTTGGTGTTTTTAAACCCTTAAATTCCCCTTATCAGGGGGATTTTAAGAGGAAATGTGGAAGTCCTAACTATTTATCAAACTCACGTTACAATATGCAAGCATACTCCCATCAGGACTGATTGGTAAATTAGCAGGAAAATGAATTGTGTATTTAACCTGTTTGGTCAATGTTGTATGGGATCCTGTCTCTATATCCCACAGATAAAGGGAGTATGGTTGATCTTTCTTATAATTCCTCGATAATGCGACATTTCCATCTGGACTGAACCCTATATCCTGACTAAATACACCTACTTCAAAATTAAACTTCTGTCTACCCTTTTTAGCATCCCATAGACGAACCATCTTGTCATCACCGTTACTGACAAGTGTTTCATCATCCTTGAACACCACATGTGAAACTTGTTCAGAATGTCCTCTTAATGTCTTTTTATGTTCACCTGATGTAACATCCCATAACCGGATTGTTTTATCCTGACTTCCACTTGCCAGCATTTTTCCATCTGAACTGAAAGATAGACAATTCACCCGTTTCTTATGTCCCGTAAGGACTACCTGCACCTCTTGTGTGTTTACATCATAGAGAATTATGTGATTATCTCCATAAGTTGTTGCAGCTGTAATTTTATCTTTACTGAACACTATATTCTTTGAAGCAAATCCATCACCATGTCCAACAATAGTATTCTTATGTTTCCCTGTGTTTAGATCCCACTGATGGATAATTCCATCTAAACTTGAACTTGCTAAAGTTTTACCGTTTGGACTGAAGGAGATTCTATGTAAATATTCTGAATTTGTTTTGAAAGTGTGCTTACGTCTTCCAGTGGCAACATGCCAAACACGTATTGTTTTGTCTTCACTTGTGCTTGCAATGCTATTTCCATCATGACTGAAAGTTAAACTCAAGATAGGTTTCCTATGACCTTTTAGGGTCTTATGTAATGTTTCTGTTTCAGCATTCCACAGACGTACCGTCTTATCCCTACTTCCAGAGGCAATCATTTTCCCGTCAGGACTGAATGAGACACATGTGATACTCTCCTTATGTGCATCATCTATTTCCTTTTTCGTTTTAGTTCCTAAATCCCAGAACGTGATAGTTTTATAATATCCATTAACAACCGATATCCTATCTGAGTGGAATGTGATATCAGATTGGTGTTCTAAATGCATATTCCAATCCTGTTTATGCACACTTTTTTCTACATCCCAAATATGCAAACCATGATCACTCCAACTTGCCAATGTTCTTCCATCTTGACTATATGAGACACCGATAATTTCATACCTATGTCCAAAAAAAGTATGTATCAGTTTACGGGTTTCAACATTCCATACCCGAACCAATTTATTTCCACATGCGGTGGCAAGTGTTTTTCCATCAGGACTGAATCCAACAGAATTCGTGCCTTCTCTGTTCTTTGTTAGGAGGGCAAGTTCATTTCCACTATTCGTATCATAGAGCCAAGTTCCTGTGGAACTCGCAACAGCGAGTATAGTACTGTCTGGAGAATACGCCAAATCTTTTACGTACCCTTTTCCAATACGTGCTTTCACTCCATCTGGTAAGTGCCACTGCAGAGTATTTAATTGTGCCGTATTGACATCAAGTAGATCCGGTGTTGAAGGATAACGAAATAGCCAAATAGTTATAACTATGACAATAACCAAAAATATGATAATTAATGCTTTTTTCATCTCATTACATCCTTTACGAACCATACTTCTTAGTTCAATTATCTTGATTATAGTAAAACCTATAATTAATGGGACACTTCTGTAGCGCAAACTGTTAGTTTGCGGCGTTTTATGCACAAACTGACAGTTTGTGCTACAACTTCTGTTTTCCGTTATGTTTCCAAAATAGGTTTATCAAAGTGTTCCAATAATTTCAAAGTTCACTATATAGCAATAGACATTATAATGATTTAATTTGAACAGGACTTACGCATTTCCCCCTTGATAAGGGGGTAGGGGGTTAAATGGGCATAAAATGGTGTTTTTAACCCCCTAAATCCCCTTATCAGTGGGACTTTTAAACACATTGCGTAAGTCCTGATTTGAATTAAGGTTTACCGAGTGTCTCAAGCCTCTTGAGGGATACTATAAACATATCGTCCCTACGGGACTAAACACATGTCGGAAAAATACTTGAATCGCCAATTATGAATTATTTCGCTCTATCCAACTTACAAAAACGGATTTTCAACATCGTAATAATATGCAGGTTCTTCAACGGACACTTTACTATCCATAGTTAGTCGGATAGGTGAGGAAAATTGCTCCAAAATCTCCTTACGGGAAAGCCATTCACACGCCATACAAATCCATAGTTGACGATGACCGAAGTGGTCATAGATGTCAGACAGTGATTGCTCACCTCCCGCATCCTCTAAAAAATCGAGTAGCGGCTTAAAAAACGTTTGCGCGTTATCTTCTAAATATGTATCAATCTGTTGTAACACCTTGCCGAGGTTTTCCTCATTTTTCAGAACATTGATAATATCGGTGAAAATCGAATTAAAAAACTTTGGATTATGCTTAAGTGCTTGATAAATCACTTTCCGTTTAGGAGTTTCACCATGTCTGATGGTTTCAAGCCGTGCTAATTCTCTCACTGCGGACATTAAATAATGGAACGTGTAATTGTAATCTTTCTTGACATAAAACCACTTCTCCGTTTTGTCAAGGACTGTAGTGACCATGCTGGCTGCGTTAAATAGTTGAGATTCTTTATCACGTTCACCGATAACATCAAGGTCTTTATGCAAATCAGTAAGAGACGGGTCTTTAGTAAAAAGTATTTCACTTTGAGACATGATAGAAAAGATTACACTCCCTTGCAAGTTCCTTTCCAACAACTTTTTATAATCACTTCGCGTTTGGAGTCTTACTCGAATTGGAATTCCACCCTCAACTAATTGGCACTCTCTTTGTTGAAATTTCGTTCCGTCTCTCATAATGAGCGTGATGTTAACATTCGTCTTTTCCCAAACGTTATCTTTCACCAAATTATTGGTGAGAATAGCCGCAACGATGTAACGATCCTCCGCAATAGTATCTGTAAACCTTTCTACAGCGTCTTCAATTTGAGGGTGAATATCGGATTTGAGACGAGGAGGATGCAATTCGGGTTCGGAATCATCATAATAATAAGCGGGTTCTTCTACCGCAATTTGACTTTTGACAGTAAGTTTCATAGGAGCAGAAACCTGTTTGATAATCCCTTTCCACGTCAACCATTGGCATATCACATCAACAGATGCATCACGGAATTTCGAATGGAAATGAGCATTCATCTCGGAGTTTGTCCGAGGTCCCTTTTGTTCCTTGAGATAATCCAAAATCGGTTGAAAGATAAACTGACGTTCATCAATATATGCATTAATCGCATCAAGTGCCTCTTGAATAACTGCCTCGTTCTTTTCGCAATTAATCAGGTCAGTATAAACATGGTTGAAGAAATCAGGGTTGTAATCAAGGGCAGGTTGGATGACTTCTCGTGCAGGAATCTGATTATTCAATAACACTTCTATCCGTGCTAATCCTTGCACAACACTTAGAAGCGACAAGAAAGAAGTTATCATATCGTTATTAACGTAAAACTGCTTTTCCGCATAGAGAAGAGTAGGCAAGGTTTCGGCAATGACGTTTAACACTTGAAGCTGCTTATCACGTTCACCAATGCCATCACGACTGGCGTTTTTATCGTACCATTCCTTTATTGACTCATCGCGTGAAAAGAGGAGCGTACTGTGGGAAAAATAGGAGTGCATGAATGAACCCTGCTGTGCACTTTCTATTGATCGTTTAAAGGAACTACGCGGAGACAAACCTGCGTGTATGTTCACACCATTTTCCACAAGCGAGAAAAACGATTGTGTCGGGCGTATGCCATCTTGACCAATGATTTCAACATCCAAATCCGATCTTTCCCAGACTTGTGCATGGGAGAAACTACCAGCAACAATCGCCGCGAGGATATACGGATCTGCCTGCGCCTTTTCAACAAGTGAATCTACTGCTTCATAATACTGTTGTTCAATAGCATCTTGGGATTTCATCAGTCGCTTCTCCTATTCAATATCTTATCTGCGTTCTATAAAATAATTTCGGTTTTTGACAGAAATGGCTGCATTTTAATTTGTGGTATGCTTCTGACGATACACCTTGCCCCCTTTTATAACAACGATAGGTTCAAGTTTTTGTCTACAGATTTTAGCCTTACCGCGAGCATCAACCAATTGGAATTCCCCTTCTCGCATTTCAAATATAACTGCATCTCCCCACGCACCTGCAGCCAACGTTCCAACTTGCCCTGGCATCAAAATCGTATCTGCGGGAACACTGGTGACTTTTGCCAACGCATCGTCAAGCGACATGCCAAGGTATAGAAATTTATTTACGACATTAACCAGATCATAAACCGGCCCGTTGATATTATAGACATGCAAGTCCGATGAAATCGTTGTGGGCTCAACACCTTGCTTCATCGCTTTTTCAACAACATCCCAACTAAAGGATCCAGCACCATGCCCGACATCAAAGATAACACCACGTTTAATTGCGGCATGCACAGAATCTCGAATTTTTCCATTTTCATCTAAAATACCGCATGCCATATCATGGAAGCAGTGCGTAAGAATATCGCGCTTACCCATCACTGCCAATATGTCGTCTATAGACTGACACCATGCATCTTGCGGGTGAACCATCATCGGAAGTTCTGCTGCATCAGCAGCTTCGCGTGCTTTGTGCAATGGTTGCATACCAGCGCGTTCTCCCACAATAGATTCCCGTGTTAACCGCACCTTAACGCCTAAGATAATATCACGATGCTGCTCTATCATTCGGCATGCTTTATCAACATCTGCATAGTCCGGATTTTCTAATTCGCCAATCTCCCGTGTTAGCATCCCTTGTGATGAGATATTGAGTTGTGCCAGGATACGTGTGTCACTTACATCTATAACGTATTTACGAAAGCCTGGAAAAGTGTCTGCCCCTGCTGATCCCGCATCAACAACTGTCGTCGCGCCGCGCGCTAAACAGGTCGGATCGGGTTCAATACCAAAATGGCTAACACCGTGGAAGACATGCACGTGTAAATCGATTAAACCCGGTGTGACGTAACAGTCCTCAGCGTTTACAACATCTCGTGCTTCAGAAGTAGCAATATCATCACTGACGATAGAGACGCAACCATCAACGAATGCTATATCTTTTTGGGCATGAATACCTTGCGCAGGATCAATTAAAGTTCCGTTTTTGATAATTAAATCGTAATTCATTAGGGATTGTCCTTATTCTCCTCAATAGGTAGTCTCAACTCAGCACGAACTGCTTGGCGCACAGTTTCACAGGTTTGCATCGCATGCTCAGCATCAGCAGCAGTTAGGGATTGACCTACATAACGAAAGCGTATCTCATAAATACGATGTGTTGGTTCAGACTGCATTAGTTCAACATAAAACGTTTAGACGCACAATGAATTGCGATTAAACACTGTTTATTTATAATAAAACCTATAATTAATGAGACATTTCTGTAGCGCAAACTGCCAGTTTGCGGACTAATATGCACAAACTAACAGTTTGTGCTACACCTTCTATTGTCCGTTATGTTCCAAAACAGGTTTATAAAAGTGTCCCAGTAATTTTAGAGTTCACTGTAAATCGGGCGGACAAGGTGTCTCTCCCACGATTTATGAGATAGGTTGGAGTTTCCACCGCATGTTTTGAGAGCCTTGAAAGATCAACTTTCCAACTATGCCAAGCTGACATAGACGGTAGAATCAAGTTTAACAATTCTTCTAAATTGTGTGTTCTCTGTATAGGGATATTATTTTCTTGAAGCCATGCCTTTAGATATTTTTCAGCACACTGCTGAGCATGAAAACACATGCCGTTCCGCATCGCAAACTGTTCTCGTTGAATTAATCTTGCTATAGCATAATCTTCCTCAGCTAATTCAATCCATTCCAAAGTTAAAGGATTCATTTCGGTATTCTCTCGTTTGTGCGGTTTGACATAAAAATCGTCAGATTCATAAAGCACCTCCCCTTTTTCAGTTACCTCTCGCAAAAACCAATCGTTGTGTGAAATACGGTAAGCAATCTCTTCAGGTGAACGCACAATAAGGTCCATACTGAATCGGCGTGGAATACGTTCCCGAATCTCTGATGCTTGCTGACGCGTTTCCGATTTCGCTACCGGCATCACAACTAACAGATCAACATCCGAATATTCGGAAGGCGTGCCATACGCATACGACCCAAAGAGAATAACTTGCAGCGGTGCAAACTCCCGCACAATGTCATCACATGTAACTTGGATATCTTTGCGGCTAACCATCTTTTTACCTTTGAAAAGCTTGCGGGGAAGTAATTTGCTTGGGTCCATTAATTGGCATCATTAGACTGAATCAATTATGCTATATTAATCTTTCGCTTGCAAGTTAAATTTCTGAAGATAGATAGCCGCAAGAATACACCTATAAAACACTGATGTATCTGGAAAGGATGTGTAAAGTTTTCGTATAAAACATATTGTTGGTTGAATTTTGCTTCGCCCTTCCGATCTACACATTCAATTAGGACGTTTTGCACGTCACTTTTGGGATATTTTAGGACGTTTTGCACGTCACAGTGACATGCAGAAGTCAAGCGGTACAAGGATTGTGACGTGATTTTCATCTTTTTCTTTTTTCTTCTCTTTGTTCTTTAGAAATTTTGAGTATATTGAGAATACTATTTAATTATGTGATAATAATATTAACATAAATACATTGGTATGTCAAGTTAATTTTCTAAAGAATAATCAGTGACAAAAACTTTAAACACCCTCTGGAAATACCTTGTTGATTTTCAGGGTAAGATTTGTTATTCTATATTGATGAGACACTATGACGAATTATTCTGGAAATCTCGTTATGTAAACAATCCTAAAATGGAGATACGTTATGACACATTTTATCTCAAATTCCCAGAGAATGTTGTGTTTATGGCTTTTTCTTTTCTGTACAGTGTATCTCATAAATATTAAATGGTTTGAATTTTTCTTTTACTTCCTCATCATTCCTGGTAAACTCTATCTATTTCTACTATAAGTAAGGAGATGAATTGAATGGAATTAAGTGATAAGGAATGGAAGATTATTGAACCATTATTGGACGAACCGCCATCGGGTAAACCCGGTAGACCTTGGCGTGGCAATAGAGAAGTGTTAGATGCGATACGCTAAGTGTTGCGAACAGGCGCTCCTTGGCGGGATTTACCAGAAAAGTATCCACCGTATCAAACTTGTCATCGTCGTTTTCAGCAATGGTCCTCGGATGGAACGCTTGAAAAAGTTCAAATGGCACTCACAGAAATGCTTGAAAGACGAAAAAAAAATAAATATGAGTGAATGCTGTATTGATGCGAAGTTTGTTCCTGCCAAGAAAGGCGGCATTTGTGTTGGTAAAACGAAGTGTGGCAAAGGGAGAAAACTGGTAGCGATTACAGAGAAAAGCGGTAGACCTGTGAGTGTTCTGATTACAGATGCTTCTTGTCATGAAGTGCGCTTGGTTGAACCGGCATTGGATGCGTGTTGGACATCGGAAAACCCCGCAGTGTTGATTGGGGACAAAGCGTATGACGCTGATCCTTTAGATGCGTCTTTGAGGGGGCGTGGTATTGAAATGGTAGCCCCTCATAAAAAGAATCGTAAAAAACAGGCGACACAAGATGGTCGTCGTTTACGCCGGTATAAGCGTCGTTTCAAAGTAGAAAGATTTTTCAGTTGGTTAGAGGATTTTCGGCGTTTAGTCGTTCGTTGGGAATATTATGCTGAAAATTATTTAGGTTTTGTGCTTCTTGCTTGCATACGTATGTCAATAAAATATTTATGAGATACGCTGTAAAAAGACTTGTTTACGAACTCCTTGGCGGACCGCAGAAAGAGAAAATTTTCTGCTATGCTTCTGGCTTTGATCAGGAATGGTATATGGAACTCGGATTCAAAGCGACAAAACTGTTCACACCGTATGGTCCGGAAGATGGATTAGAGGGTTTGCGAAAACTGGAAGAATTGGTGGCAAACACGCGAGAGACAATAGGTGATAACGTTGAATTAATGTTGGATGCGTGGACAAACTTTGATGTAGAGTACACGGTGAGCGTCTGTGAAACTATGAAACCTTATGGCTTAAAGTGGATGGAGGATTACATTTCCGCTGATGATTTAGTCGGATACAAAACAGTCCGGCAACGTATACCGTGGCAAACACTTGCTACTGGAGAACATTGGTATCTGCCAACCGTTTTTGCGGCAGCGGCGGGACAAAGATTGGTTGACATTTTCCAGCCTGACGTTTTGTGGTGTGGCGGCATTACCTCAGCAGTCAAAATATGCCATATTGCTGAAGCAAATGGTATTTCCGTGATTACACACGGCGGCATGAATTATCCTTATGGACAACATCTGGCTTATGCGATGCCTGCAATCACGTGGGGTGAACGTTCGGAAGGCGTTTCTGCACCAGGTGTTCCACTTGAAGAGATGATCAAGTTGCCCGGAACAGCGGTTATCAAAGATGGGTGCCTTGTTCCATCAGATGCCCCCGGCTTTGGACTTGAAATTGATGAAGCATGGATTGAGAGTGTAATGGCGTAAACCACACTATAGAAAATGAGTTAGCGCACTCGGATGATTCGGCGCCCTGTGAAAGTTTGACCAAACATATCGGTTGTCCGGACGTGGATAACGTATGTTCCTTTGCCGACATTCGCTGGGAGTTTCGCTTGCCAAATGTGTGTAGATTTTGGCACTCCGAAATTAAGACGTTTGCCCCTTTGTGGTAGTTCGGTGTCTTCCTTCAACAGCAGCTTCATTGTTTCCCGTAGTGTCATATGCATTTTCCGCTCAAGGTGGTATGCCTCGTCTCGCTCCTTGAGTGCTTGAAAGTATGGGTCTTTCTGCGGCATATAGGTCATCGGTTTCCACTTCCCTACTTCACCCAGACGGATTTCAACCTTTGAACGTTTTGTTCCCCCAAAAATGTTAACCAGTACATCAGTTTTGCCAGTTTCCGTTGACACAACTTCCCATGGTGCCCATATATTCATCTGATAATCTGCAGGACGCCGGGCAGCCTTAAACCGAATTGCATATTGATTTCCGCTGAATGTGAAGATACCATATCCATTCGGTGCACCGTCTCGCATGGTTGTGTGGGGGATACCGATTTCATCAAGTGTGCCCTGCCACCAACTGCCAGATGTCGTTGCATGATTATGGTGATGGTGTGGGTCGTTGCCATGCCATCCGTGCTCTGCTCCAACGAAGTCATCACGTTGGATGTGCGTGTGCGCTGAAAGAGATAACGTGTGTGGACGATCACCGAGTAGATTCATCAATTTCTGTACATCACGCATCTCCGTCAACGGAATATGAAAGGATATAACAACAAGCTGGTCTTTCGGTACAAAAGCAAGGTTATTTCGAATAAACGTCAACTGTCGCTCTCCCACCTCACTGAAGTAGGCAGGTTTGTTCTCATCATCACGATAATAGTGCACATTGTCGATATTGATGAAATGGACTGGGCCCCAATCATAAGAATAGCACGTGGGCCCATAAACACGTTCAAATGTCTCATCGGCGAAGCGGTCATCGGTAGCAAGACGGTTCATATCATGGTTACCGTAGACATTGTACCATGGTATCCCAACAGTCGCCATCACTTCGTTAAGAGGGCGGAATAGGTTTAAATTGTCACCTACCAAATCGCCAAGACTGAGTCCGAACACTGCCTCAGTTCCAATCACTTCTTCAATCACATCATGTGCTAACCACTCAATCTCCTGCATATTACGGGGTTGTGTGTCTCCAAAGACAAGTACCTTGAAAGTATCAGCTTCGGTCTGTTCAGTGAGTGGAAAATCAATTGAATCCGGTAGGGGACCGGTTGGAGCGATGCCAGCATACTTCAGTCCTTTTGGTGAACCGTGCGGTTTGTGAATATAATAAAATTTCGGGAGACGATTTTCATCAACCGGTGTCATATATCCACGCGGCTTAATGACAAAAAGAATAGTGTCATCATTGACTGCGAGTGAGTATTGCCCGTTAGCATCAGTTTGGACAACATCCTGCCCATTTGAGACACGGACCTCGGGCAATCCTTTCTCGTTGTCGTCTTTTACTTGATTTTTGTTTGTATCTAAAAATACAGTACCGGTTGCAGTTGAATTTGCTGTTACACTGTTTCCAATCCCGTAGAAAATCAAGATAACGATTAAAACTGCAAAATTCCATTGCTTGTAAACCATACGAATCTCCTTGTAATTGTATTATGCCAAACCCCACTCCCTGCGGAGTTCCACCATCGGTTTGTAACTTGCACCTTTGTTGTAAAAATTACCAAGCCAACTCCCATCTTCGCGGAAAAAGAAGCGATCATCCTTTTCTTCGCGAGCGAGTTGGTATCGCGTATCAATGCTGATACGATAGCGGTCAGAGCGATTGGGCGCACTGCTGTGCATCATGTAAAGCCCAAAAATAATCACATCACCCGGTTGAAAATGCGCCGTTGCCAGCGTGAATCCAAATTTCTCAACCATTTCGCGTGGATCTGTGCTGAACACGGCTTCCGTCAAATCTCGGTCCGTATCGGTTGCGCCATAAGTGGACTTTAATTGATCGTGTTGATGAGAACCGAGGCAGATGACGAGTGGTCCATTTTCCAGACCGATGTCCGTCAATGCGCTCCACATCGTGTAGCGGTTCTGTGTGCCGCGTCCAACGTAAACGCTATCGTAGTGAAAATGATTGTGTCCTCCCTTCGCCATACAACGGAGCCACCGTTTGTCAAAAGTAATGACTGGACCACCGAGGAATTCTTTGTAGAACTGCATCGTCCGCTGGCTATCCACAACATCAAGAATCGGTTTGGCATGCGCCACCTCAGTTTGCCGAAAGAAACTAAATGTCTGATTCGCTTCCTCGATGATGCCCTCTTCAACTGGTGTATTTGGCTTTAAGCCCTCTCTTTTTGAAATGGCTTGCAATGTCCAGTGTGCAGCATTCTCCGCATGTTCCCGCGGATGGAAACCTCGGATAAAGAGATAACCATCCTCACGCATCTTTCTGTGCAACGCCCCGAGATTATTAAGGAGTGCGGTGGAATCTGATAATTCGACGATCTCCTCACCAAAATGAAAACGGTGTTCACCGAATTCAAAAGGTGTTCCTGCTGGGATTTTTTTCGGTTTGTTTAATGTCATCATATCTTTATAGAGTTGAGACTATCTCAATCATAATTACTTGGTCGATGATCGCCGAGGAGTCGTCGCTGCCGAGGGTTCGCTTGCTCAAGAATAGATTTATCAAACTGAAATTTATTCAGATAAGGCGGGTATTTCTGGGTAATCATCCGTTTGGCATAGTGTACCTGTAAAAGGTAACGGGTTTCGTCAGTTGTATTTGCGGAACCACGATGCCAGACTTCACTGCGGAAAAGCACCACATCCCCCGCATTACATAAGATGCTTTCTTCAGTTCGCCCTTTCCACTCGGTTTGTCCGTTTGGAGAACATCCGGAGTAATGGCTACCCGGGACAAACTTCGTCGGTCCCAATTCCTCGGACATATCATTGAGATAGTAATGTGCAGTGGTGATGAAGATAGGGATTTTGACGCGTGGATCAGAACGAATGTCTGCTGGTAGTGGGACTGGCAGCCAATCGGTATGCAACCCCTGATCTGGACGTCCCGGTCCTGTCAGCCACGATTGCATACCGATGCAATGACAATCATCGCCGTGTGTCGCCTCAGCTACCTCAATAATCGGTGATTTATCAAGGAATTGGAGGTACAGCGGATCTCGATTAAAAGAGTTGTTAATGATTTTGTTGAGAAAATTTCCACCATTTTCGGGTGTTTGGTGTCGATCCAAACACTCTGGGATTGCTTGTAATCGGTCCATAGTTGCTCGCAATTCCGAGATTTCATCGGGATCAAGCACGTTGGGGAAATAGACATATCCATCCCTTTCCAGTGCATCAACCTGGCTTTCTAAATCGTTGTATGCAACGAGTGAGAGAACTTTCGGCATTTTCAGTACTCCTTTCGCTATGATATGTTAACTTTGGCGCGGTTGTCAACATTTTATTATTCATCAGCCATCTTAATCTTCATCAATAGACCATGTGCAGTTGATATTACTGTCCTTGTAAAATTGCTTGAGTGCTGGTTTATCAAACCATAGCTGCATCTCTTTGCTTACGATATGACCGACGCTACTCACCTTAAGGTAAAGCCCACCTGCTGTCCAACTGGGCAAAATGTTGTACTGTCCGGTTTGTGCAGCATAGATGCTGAGCAGTGCCAACGGCTCCATTGCATCAAGGCTTGCGGTTCTATGGGTATCCTGCAGAAGTTCAACCACGCTTTTCCCTTCATGCCCTTCCTGTAACTCAGGTTTATCCATGACCTTGCTGTGGAAGATGAAGTCATCTTCAAGCGTAAATAGGCCAGAATCCACATGTTGCCTGCCTTCCAGTAGATTGTCGCCTATTCGCTCCGCCATTGCCAGAAATTCTGATTTTGGTTCTACCTGATACAAATCCACCAGCGCGAAGATATAAGCGGGTTCCAGAACAGTTGTGTCAAAATTCAACATCGGTTTGCTATTTTTGTCAGCACCGATGTCTCCGATTTCGAAGGCTTTAAACATGGTTCGCAGGTAGTCTCTGAATTCAGTTCTACCCTCAGAAACCCGATACCCACGCGCACAAACGGAAGTAAAGAGCGGCGTAATGTTTTGTGGTAGAAAAGCGCCGTCTTCTTTCGCGCCAAAGTATAGTTTCGCATCTCTGAAAGGCCCCTCAATCCGAAAATTTGTGAGGTCTGTGCCATCAATAACGATGCTTTTCAGCTTATTGTTTTTCGAATCGTAGGAAGCATTTAGGAAACCGATGATATGTTGTTCAACTGCATCCTTGATGTGGGCCATTTCACTGACGCGCCCATAATTTTGGGCATTTTCTACGATGGTAAGCATACCCATCATCTGGGTGATGGTGTGGTTCAGCAAATTACCGACATAGACTCTTGGCTCGGTCGCTTGTGGATATTTTCTGCCAAATATATTAAGTCCTCGTCTTGAACTCTGCGGATGCATCAGAAAAGGCAGAATGCCAGTGTTAGGGTCACGCTGCTTGATAATCAGATTTAAGAGACGTTCCGCCCAAATTCGTGGTGCTTCCTCCAACTTTTGGTAGCCTAAACTGTAACCAGCATAAGCCAAATCCAGTGCCACACTGATAAACGAGAGGTCTCCACTGATTTTAGGTTCTTTGTATCCATCCCAAGGTCTGTTCCATGTATTGGCATGATCAACCTGTTTTCTGAAATCACCGTGTCGGTTGTAGTGTAAGGCATCCCAATCCTTCATATTTACTTCCCAAATGCCTTTCATTAGCATTTCGCCTCGGTCAGCATCTACGGCTCTCAGCAATTCCCAATATGGGTATACGTCTTCTATTTCGTGGACAACGCCTTTCATGCCGTACGGATTACCGGTTACCAAGTCCACATAGCCGTGCCCTCCCCAATGCAGAACACCGCTTTCTGGATACCAGTAGTTGTTGAACATGTATTCGGCGGCTTCTCCTGCGGCATAGACATATTTACTATTCCCAGTGAACTGACTTAATGAGGCAAGCAACCGCATCAGGTTCTGCTGATTTTGAAAGAAACTCCAGACCGTGGGTTTTGGCTCGGTGCCTGAGCGGTGAGATGTCATTGATCTGGGTGCTTTCATATAGTCAATATGTAGGCAATCGGCAAAGAGCGGCATATCTTTGCCACTATATCTGTCTCTTCCGTACTGTATCGCTGTATCTGCGAAAAGACTGGCAGCTTTTAAAAAGCGGTTTCCATCTATCTCGTTGGGACTTAATTGGTCTCTACCAATCCATTGATCTAATCTATCAGAGCTCATAAACCCTCCAAGTTATTCTCCTGTTCGTTCCTTCACTACAAATATTTGAATTATGTTACCACGACTATCTTCTTTTTTCAATCTTTTGCAGTGGATGGGTGTGTAAAGTTTTTGGACAAAGCATATTGTCGGTTGAGTTTCGGATCGTCCTCACGATCTACACATTGAATTAGGACGTTTGCACGTCACATTTAGGACGTTTTGCACGTCACACTGACGTGCAGAAGTCAATCAGGACAAGGATTGTGACGTGATTTTGAGATTTTTATGTTTTCTTGTTTTTATTCTTTAGAAATTTTGAGTATATTGAGAATGTGTATAATTATGTAATAATAATATTAACATAAATATATTGGTTTGTCAAGTTAATTATCTAAAAAACAATCAGTGACAAAAACTTTACACACCCGTGATAGAGAAAAAATACATATCTTTTTCTATGTATGCTATAATTTGGAGAAATTATGTCATTGATGAATGCTGTTGGATAGGTTTGAGCTGCTCTAATGGTCAAACGATTTCATAACATTATTCAACGTAAGAGAGGACAAGTCAGATGAAAGCTAAAATGGGTTTGATATTAGCTCTAACGATTTTGGTTTTGCAGACGAATCTCATTGAGAGCCAAGTTGTTGAAGATGGTTTAGTCAGTTACTGGAGTTTTGATGCAGCAGATGTTCGAGGTAATACCGTTAAAGATCTTGTGGGAGGCAATGACGGAACGATTGTTGGTGCACCTAAGCAGGTCAAAGGAAAATTCGGTGAAGCGTTTGAATTTGGAGGGCAACCAGATGCTATTGACGTTGCATCGCCTGCCAATGGTAGTTTGGATTTTGATGAAGACCAAGATTTCTCGATGATGGCATGGATCAAGGTTGATAAACCGCCAGAATTGGATGGAGGACAGTCTACAATTGTTAGCAAGGGAGATGGAGGGAACAACGCCAGGATCCTCTGGAAAATTATTACGACTCAAGTGAATGTAACGATTGCAAACGAAGCTGGTGGCGGACCGAAACTCGTCTTAGCTTCAGCCAAGGAAGTGGTTGATGGAAAATGGCATCATGTGCTTTTTGTTTCAGACAGATCGGGGACGACTCGCATCTATATTGACGGTAAGTTAGACGCTGAAGGAGGAGAGACTGAAGGCACAGATATTACCACAGAATCTCCTCTGTTCATCGGTGCATCTGTCCGAGTCGGAAAAACTACCCGTAGATATTTTGAAGGATTAATTGACGAGGTGGGCATCTATAATCGTGTGCTAACAGATAATGAAATCGAACGGAACTTCAATTCACAAGGACTTGCTGTCAGTCCTCAAAAGAAGCTTGCTATCGCATGGGGAGAGATAAAAGTTTCAAGGTAGCGTGAGTTTATATAAGAAAAGGGTAAATAAATGATTTCTACTTACAAGTGAGGGTTGCTCTTCCCTTCAACGCAACCTAACTTTGCTTTGATACGGTCTTTTTCGTCCACGCTATAAGGGCCGCTCCGAATAGTGCAAAGCCAAAGAGAATAAAAGGCATCTGCCACAGAAGAAAACTCATGTGCGTATGAATATATGAGTGTGCTTTGAAGATTACGAACCACGATAACGGTGCTAAAATTGAAAACCAAGTTGTGCAGATTAACGCAATATGGTGCCGCCGTTGTTCTGCATTGCTACGTAAAAACAGCAGCGCAGACACCGCCATAAAAAGAACTATCAGATAATAATAGCGGACTTTAAATAGATGTTTAGAAACGAAGGGATTGGTGTTAGATAGATAGTTGTTGAGATCAAAGAAAACACCGTTCATGTAGGTAATAACCACCCCTATCGTCCCTGCTTCAAGACTGGCAGCATATACTGGTGGATAGTCTTCGGGACTTGCATACGTGCGTTTTCCAAATGACCATATCACATGCTCAATTCCATCTATAAACCCTCCTTTCACAGCACCAATCTGGAAACATAACATTATAAAACTTAGAAAAATTGCTACGCCAGAACCGAGAATAGCTGCAAGGGTTAATTTCATACATTGGTTTCTGCTCCACTTGTCAAGTATGGCGTAATAGATACACGGTGTCACCATCATTATCAACGTAGTTGTGATGTACTCGTAGCCGTTGATGAAACACTTGATGGACATGGAAATAAAAATCAATATGCCAAACCAGAGGTACTGGCGGTTATCTGAAACTCTGTGGCGTTTAAGGAAGTATAAAACGGCAATCATCGGTAGGTAAAATGCCCATGAACTCCACCATAGATTCTTACCAAAAACTGTCAGCCATTGAGAAAGTGCTGCCGAACATAAGACAAATGCTGCAGCCCACCCGCCAAACGCCTCATAAAACCAGTCAATGATAAATGTCAACGCGATTGCAAAAAGTAAAGCGGTCAAGACATAGAATATCTGTAACTTAATTTGAGGCGAAAATGGAATTAGTCTATCAAGTAGACTAAAAATCATCCCTTGACCGCCAGGTTGTGAATTGTACGTTGAAAATTTTTCAAAGGTGAGATTATGAAGATAGGCTGTATACTGAGGTGTCCTTTCTGTTGGCGGTATCCACTCTGCATCAGTAATTTTCGCTGTTCCCCACCCATTCAGACCACCAGATGAGAAGAATCCATCTTGGCGTGATTTGACCATTCTACCCATAATATGGCTTTCGGTGTCTTTCTGATGATTGTCAAACCAGTGCTGATCTGCCACGCGCCACAAGTTAGTGTAAAACCCGAAAAATAAGAGTAGGGTTGACACTACCCAAATAGATGCCTTCTTTATAAACTCTGGTTTGCTAAAGTGGGTAAGTAGTTTAGAATACATTCTGTTGTTGTAAGGGCAATTATAAAAAACCTGAGTTCTCTTACCATTGGTTGGCAGGTGCCATTTTCCAACCCGTTACGTCTGCCTGTATGTCCCCACCTATGGTGTAAAGGCAAATTCCAACGTCTTCTGCCTTATGCAGTTGACTCTGTACGACTGCCTGCCGTTCATTGATAAAGACTTCCACGAGTGCTCTGTCGATGAATATCCGTAAGTTCAAATCCTCTCCAGCTTTCAACTCAAACGGCGCAACGCCATAAGGTTGGGAACTACCATATGGTTTTTGCGTTTCATTGCCATCACCTACCGAAATTGTTTTCTCGTCGGCTAAATAGAAGATCTCCATCCCATTCTGGTTGTCTTTGTCACAGAACACTTTTACACCATAGTCCTTCGCTTCGGTGGGCTTGATTGTAACATTCAATTCCACCGTATCGCCTGAGATTTCCTTCAGCCTGTAGTCCTCGCCATTTTTGACCGTAATGTTGTTCTCAATCGTTTCGTTGTAGCGTAGACACTCAAGCTCACGAACCGGTTTAATACGCACAATTCCATCATCAGGTAGACTCAACTCCCATGGCAATGAGAATATACAGCTCCATAAAGTGTTGCCAAGGTTAACCTGTATATTGGTAATGACGACTCTGCGTCCGTCTGGTGTGAGGAAGGTTTTGGGTGCCCAATAAATAGGTATTCCACGATAATTATTGCTCCAACTCATCCTGGTATGAAACTCGGGCGTGAACTTGTTATCCTTCCATTCACCCAGATAGTACCGGGCACCCCAACCATGGCTGATAAGTAGCATCATGTGCTTGTTGCCCAGTTTGAAGAAATCAGTGCAGGAATGATCGTGTTGTTCAAGTCCCTGCAACTCTTTCGTCATAAATTCACCGAGAAATTCCCACTGCTTAAAGTCTTTAGAACGCATAAGAGTCGTCCGTTTATACCAGTTACCCAATCCTGGTCGGGTATCCTCCATAGGATGATCACCAGAAAATATGTAATAGTAATCTCCTTCAACCCAAACCGTCGGATCCCAGAATACCCAATAATCCGCATCCCTTGCTTCTTGCGGCACATCAATTTCAATCGGTTTAGACCAGTCCTCCAGATGCTCATCCGAAGCCTCTACATAAGTCGGACGACCACCAAATATGCCGACAAAGATTACTTTCTTGCTGTCTTTAGTGATAATTGTACCGCCCGTACCACAACCGCCGCTGCCCAACGCACAGTCCCCGCGCCGCCGCCAGTGAACAAGGTCGGTACTTGTGAAATGTCCGAAAGCATGCTCATCACCTTTATACATATAACCAAAGTGATACTGACCTTTCCAATAGATCATGAAATTGGGGTCGGTCGAATAGTTCCTTTCGTTATCACCATCGGAATTAACCAAGTGATACGTCGGACGGCTCGGGTCATGCATCAGTCGTTGGCGAAAATCACGAGCGATTCGGACAGCTTCGTTGTCCAGGGTAAACATGTGTCTATCGTCTCTATCGAAAACGATATACGGGTCTTCTTCATTCTCTTTTTTCGCGGCAATGTTTCTAAACTCAGGAAATTTTCCAGCACGATCTTCCCACCAACCATCTTTTGAGAAATCATACCAACTGAACGGCTGAATTTCCGAAGGTTCATTCGGTCTGAGTTCCTTAATCTGCTCTTGAGTCAAAGCCTGTGCATAAATCCGGACATCTTTGACTTTTCCCTTGAACGATGTGGCATAGTTAGGATTTAGATTGACTGAGCCAATTATCAGTTGTAGATAAGGGCTGTTCAGAAAATCAAACGACTCTGCGATGGTATAGCTGGCGTATACTTCCCTATTCCTATAAATAGTGACCGAGTTGTCCTTGTAAACGGCTGCCATCATCAGGCATTGTCCGAGTACAATTTCCTGCGTAGGATTTTGCGCGAGTTGTTCGGTGGTTTGCGTACGAGTGTTATCTTCGCTGGCGATGGACCACTTACCTGGGACATCCTCTCCAAAAGCAAGCGCATCATACTTTTCAGCCGCTTGCACGGTAATTACACTGCAGTTTTTGGGGGCTTTTTCATCAAAGCAGAACCAGCTTACAAGTGTCTTGTCCGTTGTTGTGGACATAAGATACTTACCTTTCAGTCTATTCCCGTTTTTCACCCGGTTTGCGATACTTAGAGGAATAACTATCCCCCTCAGGATCGTACGAAACGGACACTTCTCCATCATGCACGACCAGTCGTGGTACTGTCCGATGACGACCATCCCGTTCGGGTCCTCGCATGACAGCGAACTGTTCCTCGGTCATATTTTCAACCATATCGCCCCACCGGTCTTGCGGATCAACCACACCACCGCCCCAATTAACGTTTTTCGACTGATACTTAATCAATACCCCGCGTCTGGGGATTGGATTTTTCCATGCTAAAGCACCGTGTGTGCAACCGCCATCCATAAAAAAGAGCACATCTCCTGCTTTCATAACGGGTTGTACGACCAAACCCATCGTATCATCACACGTCCGAATTCCGCGGGGCATGGAGTACTGTGTCTTGTGAGACCCGGGCACACATGCAAAACCGCCCAGTCCAGGCTCAACATCACGCAATTGCCATGTAATAGTGACGGTCTCGGCATAACTGCGACCGTTCTTAAAAGCATAACCGCGTGATGGAGTCATCGGTTCATTTCCATCGTGCAGTGAATGTCCTGATGTGCCTTGAACCGCGCAAAATACAGTCGCGCCTCCCATCCGATAGCCACTACCACCCATCCAATTGAGTCGATGCACCACGTCGGGATGCGCAATCATACGCCGAAACGGTGCGTTATAGGGGGCAGGTAGGTCTAACAAACCCGGCAGGAGTGGTCGCCCTGTGCCAGCCTGACTTATCGACCCGCGCGCTAATTCCTCGCCTACAACGATGCGATCTTGAAATTTATCCACTGCCTCATTTGCCTCTGCAAGCCACTGCTTATCCATCACACCGCGCACCACCATATATCCGTTCAGATCCCAAAAATAAAACTCTTTCTCATCAATACCCGAATCTGGGTCTCGGATATAAATTGATGGATGAAGGACAGACGTGTCCTCTTCTACCCACGTCTTTTCGCCATCCGTATTTAACACTGGTTGTGGATTCGACCCCTTAAATCCGGGTTTATACATGACCGCCTTTTGTGCAGGCGTTGCTTCGTCTGCCCATCCCGGTAAAGATTCAGTTTCTGAGTAAGGTCCAACTGGATTAGATTGAACTGCTGCACGCGCAGCATACTTATAGGTCAGCAACCTTTTCGGTTTGCCCTTCCACGGACGAACGCCTTGGAGCGTAGGTGTCGCGACCAAAAATAGATCTCCAGCTTTCAGTGCCGGTTGCAGCACCAACCCCATATCATCAACCCCGGTTGCCAAATCATGAGGTGTTTCAACATTGCTCTTGTGGCTTGCCTGAACGACAACTAATCCACCATCCTCTTCTGCGACATCTTCCAATGCCCAGCTTGCTTTCACACCTTGACAACGCCTACGACCATTTTGTTGGCGATATGCCAAGGACGGATTTCTCGGTTCATCGCCACCGACGAGTGGTGTACCTACTTCACCTTCTCGCTGTCCCAACAATTGAGGGGCTTGATCGAGTCGGAATCCGTGTCCGATGATCTGGTTTAAATACCACACAATTTTAGGGTGTACCAGTAGATCGCGGAACAATTCTCGGTGCGGACCGGATCCGCCTAACAGCGTCCCATTTTCTCCAACTGCATCTAATGCCTCATTCAGTGCCGCCACCTCTTCTGGACTGAGAACACCCGGAATATGTAGGTAGCCTGCGACATCAAAAGCGTAATTTTCTTCATTAGTCATTACTTCGTTGTCCATTTGTCCCTCCTGAATATACCATGGCTATTTCCCAATTGTTGATTATTATAACGACTTGTGCCAGTTAGTTCTTTTTATGTAATATTGTATTTCACTATTTAATATTTTCTATAACTCAACCCATTCTTATGCTATCCTTTAGTAAATCAATATAAAAGGAACATAAGAATGGACTTACAGTATACCTTAGCAGAATATGGTGCGCAACTGAAAAATAAGACACGCACCCTTGAAAATGTTGCTTCTGTTTGCCAGAAAATCATGGCAACACTTTATGACCATTATTTCCCGGCTGCAGAGACACTGCGTCCGGGGCCCGTTAGTCCTTGTCCAGATAGTGACATTCTTACGATTGCGTGGCTGTTGGAACTCATAGGTAAAGACAGCGAACTGTCAGGATACAAACTGATTAGGGCACAACTCGGACATCTGTTCCGATTTTTACCGGAAAGGTCTCGCTTCAATAGACGCCGGCGCAACTTATGCAGCGCGAGCGAAAAACTGCGGTGTATCTTGATAAAGTTTTTACCGGATGACGAGGTTTTCATTGTAGATAGTTTTCCTATACCGCTCTGCGATTTCAAGCGTGCGTATGCTTCTACATCACCTCTAAAATACGCTGATGGCACTGGCACTTTGGCAACTTATGGAAAGTGTGCTACAAAGGGACTTGACACTTTCTTAGGATTTCGGGGAAGTGTGATAACTACTGCTTATGGGCTCCCTGTTGATTTTGCCATTGCCACTGCGGATACGGATGATAGAGAAGTGCTACCCTTGTTGTGTGAGCGTGGCACTTATCCGATTATCCTTGGAGACAAAGGGTATATTTGTGAAGCACTTGAAACTGATTTACGCCAAACTTACAATGTGTGTCTATTACCGACGCGGCGTAAAAATCAAAAAACACAATATCCAGAACCATTTCAGAAGTTGCATAGTCAAAAAAGGCGGCGCATAGAAACGACTATCAGTCAACTGACAGACCAGTTCAATGTTTCACGGATACGCGCCAAGGCACATTGGGGGTTTCGGACACGCTTGAGCAACAAGTTTGCTGGTTTTACACTCGGCGTTTTTTTGAACCAATGTTTAGGACGCTCGCTAAGGCACTCAAAGACGTTGTTTACGCATAATAAGACAAAATAGTATTAGATACTTTACAAAAAGTTAACTGGCACAAGTCGTAATGTTTGTAATAAAATACACAGAAAAACCGGAAACTAATAACCCTACCTTCTACGAACTTTTATTGACATATTGGTTCAATGCCAAGATCGGAAAAACAGAGGCATAAATCGGATCGCTGTACCCACCAATTACTTCCCAATAAATGCCGACACAACTCTCTTGCCATGAACCGTCTTCTCTTTGATTCTTTAGGAGAAACTCAATTCCTTTTTCAGCAGCCCGGTTCTCACCATCAGCCAGTAAAAGCGCGTATGTGCACCATGCCGTCTGCTCTACGGTGCTATCCGTGGGATTCCCAAACATGTCTTCTCCCCAACCACCATCTGCATTTTGTGTTTGTTCCAACCAGCGAATACCGCGGGCAATCTCTGGCGCTTTTCCAAATCCTGCTTTGACAAGCGCAACAAGCGCGTATGCTGTTCCGTAGGTGCGTTTCGCTAACCAGAGATCATCCCAGTAGCCTTCACGATGAATATTCGCACGAAGCCATTGAATACCACGGTTTACAAACATTTCATTGTCACCGTCTGCAAGTAATGCCTCAATAGCATGTGCGGTAATGCTAACACATCCGACATCACCTTGCCCGGGTTGATACGTGCTCCAACTCCCATCTGTCCCCTGATTCTCTTTCAACCACTCAATCCCGCGTTGAATAGCGCTTTTTGCATCTGTGGATGTAAGTTTCGCTCGAATTATAGCAAGGGTTGCCAAAGCAGTATCATCAGCGTCACTGGGAAGAGAGCTATCCTGCATGCCAGAAAATGCCCAACCACCGTTGTCATTTTGGTGATCAACAAGCCATTGTGCGGCTTCGCTGATTATATCTGAACTGTTGGGATAACTTGCACTGACCTCTGTTAAGGCGATGATGCTTAAAGCAGTATCCCAGACATTAAGGTTTAGTGCTTCACGACACCCACCATCAGGGTTTTGCGTGGCTTGAAGCCATTTGATACCGCTTTCTATTAACACAGAGATATCAGGGTTGGCATCCCCTTTGTCGCGTAGTTCAATCAATGCCAAAACAGAGAGGGCCGTGATATAATTCACACGAAACCAACTGCCATCACCCAAAACACGTGTTTTCAACCATTCAACCAACGCATTTATGATTTCAGAACGTTTTGTGGTATTTAATTCAATTAAAATAAAGACTGGAACTAAAGTATGTTGTTCAGCAATAAACAACTCCTCAAATAGAGAGGTGTTGAAAAGGTCTACAGGAGGAAGTTTGTTTCTCGGAGGTTTCAACAAGGCACGCAGAATTGGGATGCGCGTTAAAAGTTTGACGAGTTTCATCAACGGTAATGCATTTTTAGAAACAGTCAATTTTTGCCAGTCAAACTGATTGAAGGCAGCATAGGTGAGCTTAACTAAGGCAAGGTCAAGCGGGTACTGTGGAATGCACGAAAGTGTTTCCTGAAGTTGTGGAGTTAAATCATTTTCAGATACTTGTTCTAAAATCAACTGGGCAAACAAGGATGCATTCGGATTTGATTGATTTGCAGTGTCTAATCCCCATGCACCATCTTCTTTCTGATTTTTAATGAACCAATCAATCAATGCTTTTTCTGGTGTTTGTCCTTGTGCAAGTTGAATCCAAGCATAAGCACAAGACGGAAACGTACTTGAGGAGAGTTGCCCTTCAAAGTTTCCGTCCGCGTGCTGCTGTGTCTGCAAAAAATCAATAGCACGTGCTAAGGCAGATAGGACTTGTTGCTTAATTGCCGAATTATGTTGGGATGTTCGGCTTTCTGTCATCGTTTAAGGCTACCCCATAAAAGCGGCAAAGTTAGTTCAGTGAATTCAACCGCTTGTGGTTTATCAAAGTTAGGGCTAAGTTCGTCAGCTTCGCGGGCAATGTCACTTATCCGAACTTCGTCGATTAAACCTATCCACTTAAACTGGCGCGTGTTCTTACTCCCAATAACTACATCAAAGTCTGCATCTTTTAGTTTTCCACCATGGTTCTTTGATGCCGCCTCTTTGCCATTGATATAAAGTTTAACTGAGTTGGAGTCATAAATGCCAGCGATGTGATACCACTGCTTCAATTTGAGTGCTTCTGCTGGCTCAGCAGAGGCGCCTCCTTGGGTTGTGTTAATATGGAACTTGGGCATAGCATTCGAAACGCCTAAGTGGTATGCGCCAGGAGGACCATCCCAGTTAGCGCAGATAAGCCGCCAACCGTTTAAGTCTTCGGGATACACCCATGCTTCTACGGTAACAGCAGTTTCAGGAATAAGTTCTTTTGCCTTACCGAGCGAGATTACTGTGTTACCATCAAAACGGAATGATTTTCCGGGTTTGTTCTCTTTATTCCAATCTTGGTTTGGGTCCCAGGCCGCTTTCCCTTCAACCTTTGCTTCCACATTGTTGTTAGATATATCCTTGACCTTTGCTTCATCAAAATGCCAAAGACCCAGGGTATTGTTGTCGGGGAGGTATTCAAAGCCACCTTCTGCGAAACATGTTGTAATCCCTAAGAAGAGAAGACTCATACACAATAGAAGATAACACTGTTTTATAGATAACATTCTTTATTTTTCCTCCATAAATGCTTATGGCATTTTGAAGAAGTATAGCATATTGTTGTGAGTTGGACAACTTTATTTTCTCGTGGGGTTGTCTGGTTTTCCTATAGTTTAATCTCATGTCCCAAGATGTCTCTTCTGTAGGAGCGACCTCCTGATCGCGACTTTCCGACTAAAATAGATAAAACTCAAAGCTACGCTGGTTTACTATTGATGATATACTGTTGATCAGCGCGCTTACAATGTGTTTATACTAAAATTGGGGCACATCACTGGTAGGTGCGGTTGGAAAATCACACCTACCAAACTGTAAAAGTAATTATACATTTTACTATAAATACGACTTGTGATAGTTACGCAAAAGTTTTGTTATTTTTCACAACTGTTCATATTCTGTAGGAGCGATCTCCGAATCGCGACTCGTTCGTAGTCGGGAATCGGAGTTCCCTCCTACTTTTGAAGTCATCAGGTATTATATGTTGTGGAATTCAAACCCAAACGGGACGAACATGTGAAATGTAAAAATACTAAGTGTTAAATAGCACAACGCGTTACAAATGAAAGTTTTTATAAATTCTTGTCAACCAAAAGGATTTATGATAGGATTATACTCAAATCAAAGGAGAAGAAAATGGCAATAGGATTAGGTGTTATCGGGATGAATCCTACTAATATGGGTTCAACCGCAACATTGTTAAAGGATGTGCCAGACCTAAATTATGAACTTCGCGGCATCTGTGCAAAGCGAGCGGATATTCTTGAAAACTACGCCAGAGATATTGAAGTAGATTTTTGGACGACAGATTACCGGGAATTGATACAGCGTGATGACATCTCCGTGATTGCAGTCTATTCGCCAGACCATCTTCATGCTGAACATTGCATCGCTGCGATTGAAGCCGGTAAGCACGTTGTCTGCACAAAACCGATGGTAACTACGTTGGCAGATGCACAACGTTTGGTGGACTTGGTTCGGCAACACGGTGTCAAATTCCTTGTCGGACAAACAATGCGTTTTGACCTGCAGTTTTTAACCATGAAACGACTTTTTGACGATAATGATTTAGGGAGTATCATGGTCGCTGATGCATATTACGTGCATGATCTGCGCGATGTCTATGATTTCACACCGTGGCGGCTTCATGTCCCGCAAGACCTAATGTTTGGCGGTGTCGTACATCCTGTAGACATTTTACGCAGTTTCCTCGGTGATGTTGAGGAGGTGCATGCTTATGGCGCAAAAGGCACACTTACGCCTGAATACCCGATAAAAAACAACTTCTTTCTCAATTTGAAGTTCAAAGGTGGACAAATTGCCAGAGCAATGGGACTTTACGATGTTGTGCATCCACCGATGCCGATGATGCAAGTATCCATCTACGGTAGCAAGGGCACAATGATCGGAGACTTCACGGATAACAAAGGCGGAGAAGTAAAACTCATGCTTGATAAAATGTCTGCCAGAGAACCTTTTGAGATGACATGTCCACCTGAGGTTGACACAAGCGTTTACGGTCATGGACAAACAGTTATCCGATATATGCGGCATTTTCAGCAATGTCTTGTAGAAGATTTAGAACCGTCTCCGAATGTAGTTGACGGTGCGAAGTCTATTGCTGTAGGCGTTGCAGCGTGGGAATCAATTGAATCTGGAAAACCTGTAAAAGTTTTTAACGAATTTTAACGATAGGCACTTTCAAGAAATATGAAAATTTACTTGAAAGTGTGTGAAGTTTTTGTCCTCGGTTGTTAGTGTTCTGTCTACACTAAAATTGCGAGTCGTGTCAGGAGTCGGGAATCAGAGTTACCTCGGACAAAGAGTGTGTTCTGTAGGAGCGATCTCCCGAATCGCGACCTTTACCCGCAAAATTCCGGTAGACACTCCACTAATTTCGCTTGTGAACTATCCATAAGATGTCAATTGCTTGTGTAATTTAAGCTGCCAAATAGATTTAGAAAAAAATCCCTCATGATAAGGGAGGAAAAGGTGGGTTAGTTAAGAAAATCAACGTTAATGAGACATTATCAATTTTTTATTAAAAAACTTAACTTTTTTGTTGACAACTTTTTGCAATTTTACTATAATTGCTAACGTTATATGTTTTCATGGTAGTCTCCTATAATGTTTTATAGGTGCGCCGACGGTGTAGCAACCACCGATCGACGCGGCGCTGCCATAATCCAGCTATAGCAACGCTAGCCTAATTATAACATGAATCCCTATGTTTGTGTAATTTTTAGGTTAGCACCTTACAAAAAAAGGAGAACTTCAATGAAACAGTGTAAGTTGCCTATCCTTACCGTATTCCTCGGTATCTTCATAATATTTACAACAAGTCAAACAGTTTATGCACAAAATGCAGAACAGTCACGTGCACAAATTGATGCCCTAAAAAGCAGACTTGCTGGGTTGCATGCTGAAGAAATACAACTTGAAATAGATTTAGCGTACGCAGAGGTCAACTTAGCAAGTGCTTCTGCAACCCTTGACAGTGCAAGGTATTGGCTTTCGGAAGCTGAAAAAGAGCTAACGCGAGCTAAACTTGACCTTAATAATGCTCTAAACGGAAACGACGCAGCCGCAATAGGGGATGCAAGATTTTGGAAAGCCTATTGGGAAAGTGTTGTTGACGATTTAACTGATTATCTGTTACGTACGAGGTGATTGCCGAACATCAAGACGCGGCAGATCACCTTCTTTCTGTACAGCGGAAAATGAGTGTGAATGCGGAAAATATCAAGTCTGTTGTGCGTGAGCTAAATCAAGCACGAGAAGCGTTAGCGGCACTTGGTTAGACGCATCTAATTCAGTAATTTTACCAAATTTACCTTCGTAATGTTGATGGTAAATTGTTCATTTTTATTAGAAAAACTTAAGTTTTTCTTGACAACTGTATGTTTGTTTTTTATAATAATTTACGTTCCTGGTAGTCTCCTATAATGTTTATAGGGTGCGTCGACGGTGTAGCAACGACTGATCGACGCGGCACTGCCATAATCCAGCTATAGCAGTGTTAACCTAATTGCAACATGAAACCACCCGTTTTGTGTGACTTTTAGGTTAGCACCTAACACGGAAAAGGAGAATTCCGATGAAATATGAAACGAAGCAGAGCGACTTTTCATTTCTTACTCTTATTGTGATGACCTTATTGGTCCCAATATTAATTGCCTTTTGTATTTACGCAAATCCAATCAGTTGGGCTGCGAATATACTCACAGGTGCACAAGCGCTTAAGGATCTCGAAAATGATTTGGTAGAAGCAATTGAACTTCATAATGAAAATGCGAAACTTTACAATTTTACTCTTGATCTTATTATGGAGGTAGCGGAAGAAATAGGCACTCTGGAGACTGAGCGCTCCAACGCGTGGGAAAATTACTATAATGCAATAGACTCAGCGAAAGCTGCTAAAAAAGAGATGAAGCGGATACTCAAGGAGATAGCCAACGTTCCCCTGAAAATCCTGAAGTCATGTCTTTGTGGAGTGACTACTACGTTCAACGCGATATTAAAGTGACGCAAGATGCTCTTGCGGATGCTGCGGAAAGCGTAATCTTGTCAAATACGTGGAAAATAGCCTGGAAAAGAGTTTGGCTTGGCTTCTTAGAGAATAATTTAGCTATACAGGCAGATTTATGTTCATATTCTGCGCGGCAAGTTAGCAAGAAGCAAGACGAATTTGCCAACATGGAAACCCTGATAAATCAACTGATTCAGGAAGCATTAGACAGGCATGTTGAGACGCACCACAACGGTGACACGACTCACACGCATAACCCACCAGAGTGAGGTGAACATCTATGACAACAAGACAGAGAACAGCAGGCATTTGTGGATTACTCGTTCTTATGTTAATCGTAATAGGGGTGGTTATTTCCCTGAGAAACTGGGAACACAAACCTCTGAAAAAAAGTGCATCGACAGATCAACAAGCTCAACGCATTGATACTTCTAAGAAACCCGTGCCAACAGACGTTTCCTTGGTTGAACATGTTATTGCGAAGGTGCAAAACAGTCGAGATGAGTATTTATCTCAATTAGATTTAGACACCCAAAAGCGTTACAGAGAACTCTCTCCAGAATGGGGGAAAAAAGAGATTTCAATGGCGCTTGAGAATCTAAAAGAGTGGGGAGACCCACTCTCTCCAGAATGGGTGATGCATCTCAAAAACTTTATTGCCGAAAAAGAAAAAGCCATCGCAGATTACCGACGCTTTGGTGAAGAAATGGATACCTTCGGCAAACTGGCGGCGCGCGACTTAGAACAGAAACAGGAGGCACTCGCGAGACTCAGACAATGGCTCAAGCAGAATGGGTCTCTCATCACAGACGAAGGGTCCGTGAATGAGAGATCCGATCCTGATGATCCTTCTCATAAAAATCTACTTATGGAGGGACGAGAGAATCGCTTTTCGCAAACGCCTCAAAAGGACTTGGTATCAAAGAGAGATCAACCCACGTTGCAAACATGGCAGGAGCATCTCAAAAGAGAGATATCTGATTTAAAAATGGAAATCAGAAAAAAATATCCTGGAGCTTTTGCAATTCCATACCTCACTCAAAAGGAACTTAGACATCTCTACCCTACCGAGTCAGACCGGATGGCACTTGAAAACCAGAAGCAGCAGATGCAAAATGCCATCACCTTACATGTGCAAAACGTCTTATCAGAAGATACGCCCGGCAACAGAGTAGAGAAACTTGCTCTCATTAGGGATACACTCTCAGAAGACTGGGATGCAGACTTTGCAAAGGCGGTAATAAGCCAGTTGCAACAGGAAAAATAACACAGGTTATTTATAACACCAAAGGCAGGTAACCGATGCGTTACCTGCCTTTCTTTTTTATTAAAAATCCTGCTAATCTTGGTTCAGGCATTAAGCACTGTCAAATGTACATAAAGCATTTAGTGGGATTGATATTTTTATGGCAACTCGGTCCATTGAATCTATGTGCCAAAAACTTTAGACATTTTTTCTTCGGGTATGTAAAGTTTTTGGCATTAACCGTTCTTTTTCATGTTGGAGGGTTTTCAACCCCGATTTCTCAATTGCCACAAGCTTGTTGGGAATTGACTCGGCCCTCTTCTGTAGGAGCGACCTCCCGGTCGCGACCAGGAGGTCGCTCCTACAGAATCCACGTAATCCGTAACAGACAAGTGCCAAAAACTTTAGACATTTTTCTTGACATTAATTGTACATTAATATATAATTTAGGTATGCCTAAAATATATTCTCAATGTTTATAACAATTTTAGCATATATTGCCTAAATTTAGGTGGGTTGGACCTACCATATACCGCAAAGTAAGGAATCACATGTTGTGTATTCCTTGCGGATTGGAAAGACGAATGCTTACGCAAGCGGCAGAGGACTACCTCAAGTCAATCTATAAGTTACAAGAGAAGGGTGGCAAAGTTTCAACAGGTATTTTAGCGGAATACCTTGACGTTAAACCTGCATCTGCAACAGGAATGATCAAAAAACTAAAAACGATGAACCTTGTGAGTCATGAACGCTATCAAGGCGTTACACTTACGGATGCGGGAAAAGCGATCGCACTTGAAATCATCCGACACCATCGTCTGTTAGAGCTTTATCTTTTCAAAGCACTCGGTGTGCCGTGGGATGGCGTTCATGAGGAAGCAGAGAAGTTAGAGCATGTGATTTCAGAAGACGTGGAAGCAAGGATGGATGAGTTTCTTGGATACCCGACCGTTGATCCACACGGTTCACCTATACCGGATAAAAACGGTGTTGTGCCCAAAACACCATCCATGCCGATGACGGATCTACGGAACGGACAATCATGCGTTGTTGCTGAAGTAAGCGATAATGATTCCGCTTTGCTCCGACATCTGGGTAGTTTCAATCTATATCCCGGCACAACGTTTCGGGTTATTGAGGTTGCTCCATTTGAAGGTCCCTTCACTATTGATATTGCTGGACAGCAAGCGGTTATAGGACGCGAGGTTGCAAAAAATATATTCGTTAATGATGTACAAGAAACAGATAATGTGTAGGCGCGCTTTGAAGGCGCGCTTATTACCGATGAGGAATCCAAAAATGGAACAACAGAAAAAGATTAAACCAGATGACAAAACCATCAAAACATGGAAACACCATCTACAAGATGAAATAGATGCAAGTTTCCTTTACAGCGTTTTCGCAAACCTTGAACCTGACCCTGATCGGAAAGATATTTTACTTGAGCTTGCTGAGGTAGAAAATCGGCATGTAGCGCGTTGGGTAGAGATGCTAACTTCATACAACATCAAGATGAAGCAACAACGCCCAACTTTCAAAGCAAGATTTTGGGCATGGTATGCTCAGAAATTTAACAGGGTATTACCACTTTCTCGGATGCTACAAGAAGAAGCGAGTGAAGTAAAAGATTATCTAACGCTCCATAAAAACAGCACATTGGCAGATGCCAAAGAAACAGCTCTGGATTTGGCAAAAGAGTCTGCAATGCATACTGAAAGTTTAAAGGAACTCACAGGCACAAGTGATGAACCCTGGCACAGAACCGAATCAGGAGGGATGTTAGGCAACCTTGTTTACGGCTTTAATGACGGTTTAACAGCAAACTTTGGCTTAGTCGCAGGCGTTATCGCTGCGACTACGGAAATCTCAACAATTCTTGTGACAGGCATTGTCGGAACAGTGGCAGACTCACTCTCTATGGGTGCTTCGGGTTACCTCGCTGCTAAGAGTGAACAAGAGGTGTACGAACACGAAATTGAGGTGGAAAGGGAAGAAATCCGCCTGATGCCAGACATTGAAGAAGATGAACTTACACTTATTTATGCTTCTCGGGGCGTTCCGAAAGAACATGCTCGCCTCCTTGCTCAGGAAGTCATGAGCGATCCTGAAAGAGCGTTAGAGGAGAAAATTCAAGCTGAACTTAAGATCGGCGAAACGCACACAACACCATTCAAAGAAGGATGGATTACCGGACTTGCAACCGCCGTTGGTGCTTTTATTCCTGTAGCGCCGTTTCTGTTTACCTCTGGGGCAACTGCTATATGGATTGCTTTTTCACTTGCGATGTTTTCACACTTTGTGGTTGGTGCAGCACGAAGTCTTTTCACTGGACGCGGCTTGATTCGGAGTGGTATTGACATGTTTGTTGTCGGTCTTGGCGTTGCCGGGGTCGGTTATCTTGTTGGCGAACTTTTAGATCGCTTTTTCCTTTAAAACGGTTTGTCTTTGGAATGGAATTATGTTTAAAATATATATGCTACTATCAAAAATGTTAACACAAAAATTAAACGCTCTTACACCATTAATACATAAAGTATGTATCTTACTATGTTTGGTAACCTTTTTGACAAGTGTTGGTTGTGACCCGAAAGACGCACCGAACACATCAGAGGCAGGAAAAATTCGTATTGTTTGCACAATTGGTATGATTACCGATATTGTCAAAAATGTCGGTGGTGATCAAGTTGAAGTTATAGGGATGATGGGTCCCGGCGTTGATCCGCACCTTTACAAACCGACTGCAAAAGATATCCAAAGACTAAAATCAACACATATTGTCTTCTATAACGGATTGCACCTCGAAGCAAAAATGGCAGAGGTGCTTGCTGATATGTCGGGAGATGTCAAAACCGTTGCTGTAACTGAGGGGGTTGACCGGACGCTGTTATTGTCACCACCAGAACTTGAAGGACAGTCCGATCCGCACTTATGGTTTGATGTAACACTTTGGATGAAAGCAGTAGAGAAGGTTCGGGACACACTAAGCGAGTTTAATCCTGAAGATGAGACAGTTTATCAAAACAATACTGAACGTTACCTTGCCGAACTCACGGAACTACATAAATATGTTAAAACGCAGGCAGATCTTGTACCACCTAAACAACGTGTGCTTGTAACTGCACATGATGCTTTTAACTACTTCGGAAAGGCTTATGGATTTGAAGTGCATGGGCTGCAGGGTATTAACACTGCCACGGAAGCAGGTATCGCTGATGTGCAAGAATTGGCAACCTTTATAGCGGAACGGCGTATTCCTGCTATTTTTGTAGAATCATCTGTTTCTGCGCGGAGCCTTGAAGCAGTGAAAGCTGCTGTGAAGTCAAAAGGGTTTGATGTGCAAATTGGTGGCGAACTCTTTTCAGACGCTATGGGAAATGCGGGAACACCTGAAGGCACTTATATCGGTATGGTTCGGCACAACATTAGGACGATTGTCCAAGCGTTGACAGGAGAAACCGCTTCTGCAGAGGAAAACTAAAATTGCAAGCACCTGACGCAAAAGCTATTGAAGTAACCGATCTGACAGTCGCCTATCGCGAAACACCTGTCTTGTGGGACATTGACCTTGATGTACCGCCAGGGGTGCTTTTGGCTATCGTTGGTCCCAACGGCGCTGGGAAAACAACATTGATAAAAGCGATTTTAGGGTTAGTCCGTCCTGCAGCTGGCAATGTCTTAATTTACAATAAACCTTATGAGACGCAACGCCGAATTGTCGGCTATGTGCCACAACGCGGAAGTGTTGATTGGGATTTTCCCACAAACGTACTTGATGTCGTTATGATGGGAAGATATGGTGCACTTGGTTGGATAAGACGTCCCAGAAAGCAGGACCGCGAACTGGCGATGCACGCACTTGAAAAAGTTGGAATGGAGAAGTATAGTAATCGACAGATTAGCCAACTCTCTGGTGGACAACAGCAGCGTGTTTTCCTTGCACGCGCGCTTGTTCAAGATGCCACTATATACCTGATGGATGAACCTTTTCAAGGTGTGGATGCGATTACCGAACGCGCTATCGTTACCTTACTTCAGGAACTCCGTGAAAACGGCAAAACTGTTGTCGTAGTGCATCATGACTTGCAAACAGTAACCGACTATTTCGACTGGGTGACTTTGTTAAACATTCGCCGAATTGCCAGCGGTCCCGTTGATGAAATCTTCACACCTGAAAATCTACGCGAGACTTACGGGGGCCGAATCGCATTTATGAAAAACCGATGAAATATGCAAGATTTTATGAGAGCGGTTTCCACGTATCTTGTTCAAAATCATGGAAAATTTAATCTTTCTGACTCGTTTTGATTATACACTTACAATTGTAGCAATCGGTGCTGCGCTGCTCGGGACGGTTAGCGGGGCACTTGGGACTTATGCTGTTTTGCGGGGGCAGAGCCTCCTCGGCGATGTGATCTCACACGCTGCATTTCCCGGTATTGCGATCGCATTTCTGTTGACAGGAAGTAAGATACCGTTGATTCTGGTGCTTGGCGCAGCAATCGCGGGGTGGTTAAGCACGCTCGTTATTTTGAGCATTGTTCGACTGACGCGAATCAAATATGATAGCGCATTTGGTCTTGTGCTATCTACTTTTTTCGGGGGCGGTATGGTGCTGTTCTCGTTTATACAGCGCAGTGGCAATGCAAATCAAGCCGGATTGGATGATTTCCTTTTTGGACAAGCAGCTACAATTCTGGCGCGCGATGTCCTAACAATTGGTTTACTCGGCGGGGTTGCACTGATTATCATGTTTATCTTGTGGAAAGAGTTGAAACTGCTTGTTTTTGATGAGGGGTTCGCTGCATCTATTGGGTTGCCGACACGAGCCCTTGATATTCTGCTGACAAGCCTGCTCGTTATTGCAATTGTTATCGGCTTACAAGCGGTTGGTGCGGTGCTAATGAGTGCAATGTTAGTGGCTCCTGCAGTTGCTGCACGACAGTGGACAGACAAGCTCAATCTAATGGTGCTTCTGGCTGCATGCTTCGGCGCACTTGCAGGGGTGAGCGGTACTTTCATCAGCAGCATCGCAGTCGATATTCCCACCGGTCCAACAATTATCCTCTGTGCAACGGTTATGGTGGGGTTTTCAATCGCTTTTGCGCCAAACCATGGGTTATTGTGGAACAGTATCAAACAACGTCGAAATAGACGCCGCTTGAAGATAGCCACAAGTAGATTAGTTGGTGCAACCGCAGCAGAAAACCAAATAAAAGAAAATGATACCAGAAGATCTTGACATCCTTACCCTACTGATTGCTATTGTCACAGCGTCCGCGTGTGCTTTACCCGGCGTATTTTTGGTCCTACGGAGAATGACGTTGATGAGCGATGCGATTAGTCACGCTATTCTTCCCGGTATCGTCCTTGCGTTTTTTTTTACCCACAGTCTTTCATCGCCATTACTGATTCTCGCTGCCACTGCAACCGGTGTTCTCACCGTTGTTTTCGTTGAATTGCTACAAAAAACGAAACTCGTGAAAGAGGATGCTGCGATCGGGTTGACATTTCCTGCTCTATTCAGCATCGGTGTAATTCTGATTTCTCGTTACGCTGGCAATATTCACCTGGACGCGGATGCGGTTCTTCTCGGCACACTTGAGCTCGCGTCACTCAACGAATTAAAAATTTTTGGCTACGACCTAGGGCCTGTATCTCTATATGTGATGGGTGGAATGTTCTTGTTGAACCTCACTTTTATTCTGATATTCTACAAGGAATTGAAGTTGGTAACATTCGACGCGAGTTTAGCCGCAACGTTAGGATTCGCGCCTGCTCTTATCCATTATGGATTGATGACGTTAGTTTCTATGACAACGGTAGGTGCATTTGATGCGGTCGGTTCAATTTTAGTTGTTGCACTCATCGCTGGTCCAGCTGCTACCGCTTATTTGATGACTGATAGTCTTGCGTGGATGCTTATCCTAAGTGTTGTGATAGGGTGTGTGAATGCTGTGGCAGGTTATTTGCTTGCCCTCCCATTTGATGTTTCTATTGCGGGACCTATTGCGACAGTGACATTTCTTGTTTTCGGACTTATCTTTATGATTGTCCCAAACCGTGGACTCATCGCAATTGCGCGCAGACATATCCGTCAAAAATGGGAATTTGCGCAAACGATGCTCGTTATTCATCTTTTTAATCACGAAGGATTGCCAGAAGCACAAGATGAATCTGAAATAGCACATCTTCATGAACATCTTCAGTGGGAACCGACATTTGCAACACGAGTCGTTAAATATGCTTTGAACAACCGATATGTTTGTCAGGAAGCAACGCAGTTGACGCTGACAGATCGTGGGCGCTCCATCGCACAGCAGGCGCTTGTGCAATAATCTTGACATCACTACGTGCCTACGTTATAATGAAATTATCAATATAAGTGGGAGAAGTCATGGCAATTAGTGCAGTCCAAACATATCTAAGTCCTGAAGAATACATTACTTTAGAACGTAAAACGATCCCTGATGCTGACACTGTCAGAAGTGAATACGTCAAAGGCGAAATTGTCGCTATGTCTGGTGCAAGTCGCGTGCATAATCTTATTTCAGGCAATATTTTTGGTGAACTCCGCAATCGCTTAAAAGGCAGCGGATGTGAAACCTATAAGAGCGAAATGCGTGTAAGCACACCCAGCACTTCATCCTATTTCTATCCAGATGTCGTTGCCGTTTGTGATGAACCACGTTTTGAAGACGATGTTTTTGACACACTCCTCAATCCAATCATCATTGTAGAAGTACTTTCTCCAAGTACGGAGGCTTATGATAGAGGTGAAAAATTATTACACTACACACAACTTGAATCCTTAAAAGAATACATCCTTGTATCACAAGATAGGGTATATGTTGAACGGTATCTCCGAAAACAGGAGGAGTGGGGTTATACTTCCTTTCAAGAACTTGATGAAGTCCTTCCGCTTACCTCTATTCACTGCGAATTACCACTTCAGGAAATATATGAAAACGTTAAATTCCCTGAAAGGTAAAAGTTTTGATCATGAAAAATACAATACGAAATATCTTTTGTTGTCTAATTCTGTTCAATATCGCTTGGATGGGGTATGCTGATGAAAGTGCACTCAAAAATCCGGATGGTTCCTGGAAATGGACCAATCAACTCATCCATGAAACAAGCCCCTATCTACTGCTGCACGCACATAATCCTGTGGAATGGTATCCTTGGAATGATGAGGCATTAGAACGGGCGAAGAAAGAAAACAAACCGATTTTTCTTTCTGTTGGCTATTCCACGTGTTACTGGTGTCACGTAATGGAACGGGAGGTCTTCTCAAACCCAGAAATCGCTGAGCAGATGAACAAGAACTTTATCAATATCAAAATTGATAGAGAAGAACGACCCGATTTAGATGAAATCTATATGACTGCAACGCAGCTATTGATGCAACGTGGTGGGTGGCCCAACTCTGTTTTTCTTACCCCCGATTTGAAACCCTTCTTTGCTGGTACCTACTTTCCTCCGACAGATATGCCGAATAGACCCGGTTTCCCAACAATTTTGACCGCAGTGCATGAAGCATGGCTAACGCGAGAAGCAGAAGTAATTGATTCTGCGAATCGGATTACACAGGTTATTGAGGGGGCAATAAGCACAGGGTTTTCTGCTCTCACTGCAAAATCCCTTGACCGTTCCCTGATCTCTGCCGCCGTAGCGCATCTAAAAACTAACTATAAGCACGCTTATGGAGGATTTAGCGGTGCTCCAAAATTCCCAAGTCCTGCGAATTTGGAGTTCCTTTTGAGAGAATATAAAAGGCAATCAACCTTACAACCCTCTCCTGCTGACTATGAATCACTTTTAAAAATGGTGACACGAACCTTAGATATGATGGCTTACGGTGGAATTTATGACCAGATCGGTGGGGGATTTCACAGATATTCAGTTGACGCAAAGTGGCTCGTGCCTCACTTTGAAAAGATGCTTTACGACAATGCACAATTGGCAAAAATATATCTTCAAGCGTATCAATTAACAGAAAAACCGCAATACCGACGTGTTGCTGAAGAGATATTCAGTTTCATTTTTCGAGAAATGACAGCACCCGAAGGTGGATTCTATTCAGCATTAGACGCTGAAACGGACGCAGAGGAAGGAAAATACTATGTTTGGACAACAGATGAAATTAAGAACGCTCTCCCACAAAAAGATGTCAAACAGTTTAGTTCTATTTACGGTGTGGACAAGGGACCTAATTTTGAAGGCAAAATTGTTCTCTATGTTCCCAACGCATCAGAATCGGAAGATTCTCTTAAGTCTTTAATCCTTGCGCGAGAAACGCTTTTAGCAGTTCGGTCTGAACGTGAACGTCCACTGCTTGATACAAAAATCATTGTGAGTTGGAACGGTTTGATGATAGATGCACTTGCCTACGGATATGAAGTGCTTGGCGAGGAAAAGTATCTCACTGCTGCATCAAAAGCCACACAGTTTATACTTGACAACCTAAGACAACCGAACGGCGAATTATGGCACACGTATACCGCTGGCACTACCAAGTACGATGGTTATCTTGATGATTATGCATTCTTTGTGCGTGGTTTGCTCGGATTGTATAGTGCCACAGGAGAAGAACGTTGGTTGCGTTCCGCAACAACCCTAACCGACAAGATGATTGAACTTTTCTGGGATGAGAAAAATGGGGGGTTCTATTTTACAAAGGCAGATGCCAAACAGTTGATTGTCCGCACCAAAAAACCTTATGATTCTGCAATTCCTTCTGGCAACGCTGTTGCAGTCAACAACCTCTTAATGCTTGATCCCAGTTATCGAAATTTCGCCAAGAAAACACTTCTTAGTTTTGCACAAGCAACAGAACAATCCCCCTCGTCTTTCATGCATTTGCTCTATGCGCTCAACGGTTACTTAAACTTAGGCGAAAATCGTGATGTGTCAACACAGCGAAGCAAACAGAAACTTGACGGCTTAACGCAATCGCTTGTAACAGCAACAGTTAAAACTTCCACTAAAGATAAGCAAATTAACGTGGAAATTCAGGTTAAAATTGCAGAAGGTTGGCATATTAACGCAAATCCCACAGGTCAAGATAACTTAATTCCGACGACTATTACTGTCGCAAAGGATACCCCAATTGAGATTGTTGAAGTAAAGTATCCAAAGGGCAAATCGATGCAATTTGCGTTTAGTCCTGAATCTTTGAACGTTTATGAAAAAACGTTGGCTATCTCTCTCAAGGTAAAGCAGAAACCAAATACCATCATCAAGAAAAACGTCCCAATTATCCTTAAACTCAACTATCAAGCTTGCAATGATACGGAGTGTTTGTTACCACAAACATTGGATATTCCATTGAAATTATAGTAAGGACATCCCTCAGATTTCATGCGCTATAATTCATCTACATGCGTCCGAATTTTCTGGAATGCGTCTAAAATCAGTTGCATGTCGTCTGTGTCGCCTAAAAACATGGCATGCCCAAAACTACAGACTTCTTCCTGATATACCCGTTCTGCTTCTGGACAGTGAACCTTGCTGTAATCAATGGCGCGGTCACCAAGGTGTTCACGAGGCAATCCGAGTTGGTCAAACCATTCTGGATTACTAAAGGGACCTTCGTTATAGATAGGTTGTCCGTGTGCCCCAACACCGCACGGAACACCTTCTGCCCCAAGTGCTTCTAAAAATCTGCCGCGTGAAATGCCGCCGAATTCTTCAGAGACGAAACGGAAATCCCAATAATAAAAACACCATCGTGTAACGCGTTCGTCGCGCGGAATCGGATGGATTCCCTCTATCGCTTCCATACCCTTCATAAGATATGCAATATTTCGTTCGCGCGTTTCAACTTGCTCATCAAATCGTTCAAGTTGACACAATAGGAGTGCTGCTTGAAGGTTTGTCATCCGCATGTTCAAATTTGCGACTTGCCTCGCGCTGTTTGCGAGTGCTTCGTCGTTTGTTATCACCATTCCACCTTCACCGCACGTCAGCGTTTTACCTATCTGAAAACTGAATGTGCCGAGGTGTCCTATTGAACCCATCCCTTTTCCGCGCCATTGTGAACCGTGGGCATGTGCACAATCCTCAATCACCTTAAGATTGTGTCTTTCAGCAATATCCATAATCGCGTCCATATCAGCAGGATAGCCGCCGTTATGGACAGGGATAATCGCTCGCGTGTGCGGCGTAATTGCCGCCTCAATCGCATCAGGTGCAATGTTATAGGTGAGTGGGTCTATGTCAACGATAACCGGTACCGCATTGACGCATACAACTGAGGTCCCTGTTGCTACAAATGTAAGTGCTGGAACGATGACCTCATCACCCGCGGTGACGCCAGCAGCCTTTAGCGCACACTGCAACGCAACAGTCCCATTTGCAAGCGGAATGCCGTATTTTGCATCCTGATACGCGGCAAATTTCTCACCAACCTCGTCTACTTTTTCGCGTCTGTTCCAAGCACCGCTACGCAATACCTCTAACAGTGCATTCTCTTCTGTTTCATCAAATATCGGCCAACTTTTACCTAAACCGCTTTTGACAACGGGGTCACCGCCGTTTAGTGCTAACTTTGCCATGTTTCTGCCTCCTTTTTTGTGCCTTGATTAGCGATTAGATTCTATAATTTGCAAATTTGGAATCTGTTTGCGGAGTTCACGGATTGAGCTTATATCTTGAATTGGATTCTTCTGGATATCTAAATGCATGAGATTCTTAAGGTTTACAAGGACGCTGATGTCACTGATTTGATTATTCCCGAGTATAAGCCCCTTAAGTTCTGTCAATCCAGTAAGTAATGAAATATCGCTGACTTGATTATTCCGAAGTGATAAAATTTCAAGTTTTGCCATCCCAGTAAGTGGTGAAATTTCACTAATTTGATTGTCATCAAGGTTTAGGGTGGTCAGCTGCTTTAGTCCACCGAGAGGTTTTATGTCGCTGATATGGCCATTGATGAGTGCCAGAGATATCAACTGCTTTAATTCGCTGCAAAATTTTATATCTTTGATTTGATGATCACCGAGGACTAAACCTGACAACTGCGTTAGTCTGGCAATTGGCGTAGCGTCACGAATATCATTACCCACGATCCATAAAGTTTTAAGATGCGTTAATTCAGCGATAGGGGTAATGTCTGTAATTTGATTTCTCATGAGTGACAAACTCTTGAGTTGTATCATTTCAGCAATCGGCGTGAGGTCTGTAATTTGGCAGTTTTGGAGCGACAAGTTCGCGAGTTGCGCCATTTCAGTGAATGGTGTAATATCCACAATTTGGTTGCTTTCAAGTAATAAACTTCTCAGCTGCGTCAATTTCGTGATTGGCGTAATGTCACTGATTTGGTTTAGTCCAAGTTTTAGATTTGTAAGTTTGGGAACTTTTGTGAGCACTGCAAAGATATGCGAAGTGTCCGGAATCCTATGCCATTGGAGTTCTAAGTCTGTGAGTTGTTTTAACGCTGTTAGTGGTGTAATGTCATCTATTTTGGTGTTAGAAAGTTTTAATGTGTTAAGTTTAGTCAACTTAGTAAGAGGTGTGATGTCGCTGATTTCATTACCATTGAGTTCTAAGTGTATGAGTTGTGTTAACCCTGCAATAGGTATAATGTTATCTATTTTAGTGTCAGAAAGTATTAATGTGATAAGTTCAGTCAACTTAGTCAGCGGCGCGATGTCACGGATTTGATTGTCCCGAAGACTTAAGCCTTTGAGTTGTGTTAGGCGTGCAAGGGGAGTGATGTTCGCAATTTGGTTGCCGTCAAGAAATAACATCTGTAAATTTTTTGCTTTTTCCAAACCGGTCAGATTTTTTATACCTCCATGCATGGCCATCAGGCGTTCTAATTCTCTCAAATCTTTTTCTAAAATAGGTTCGTTTGGATTTAAACCAAGTTCTGCTCGCACGGCTGCAGCTAAATTCGGATCAGAGATTTTTACTGTTCCTGTCGGTGAACAACTGGCAAATACAATAAGAAACGATAAAATTAGCCAAATATGTTTCATGACACAAAATTCTCCTTCAATTAGATTGATTGCATTATAGCAGCATATACAGTTGTAATCTATACAATATCTCTTGCAGATTATATCTGATTCCGCTATAGTCATGATATGACAGCAACAAACCAAACACTCACAACGATAGATGGAATCAAGGTCGGGCATGCTACCGACTCAATTGCTCGAACAGGGTGTACCGTAATCCTCTGTCCAGCAGGGGCAACGGCAGGTATTAATGTGCGCGGTGCCGCCCCGGGTTCACGTGAAACAGAAGCGATTCGTCCCGGACGCTTAATCCAAAAGGCACATGCGATACTTCTGACAGGTGGAAGTGCTTTCGGATTAGATGCTGCAGGCGGCGTTGTCCAATATCTTGAAGAAAAGGGTGTAGGATTTCCGGCTGGTCCCGTGTGTGTGCCGATTGTCCCCGCTGCTGTCATCTTCGACTTACATGTTGGTGACGCAACGGTACGTCCTGACAAAGAAATGGGTTATCAGGCATCCCTTAACGCTACAGATGCACCGGTAGTGATGGGTGTTGTTGGTGCAGGAACAGGGGCAACTGTAGGCAAGGCACCCAGTGTTACGCCTTCATCAGGTGGTGTGGGGTCAGTGAGTAAACATCTTAATAACGGTTTAATCGTTGCTGCCCTTGTAGTTGTAAATGCGTTGGGGAACGTTGTAAATCCTGAAACGGGTGAGATCGTTGCAGGTGGAAAAGAAAACGGTAGTTTTGTGGACATTACAGAACGACTCTTAGACGCGAGTATCGTTCCCGGAACAAACACGACCATCGGTGTTGTTACCACAAATGCCACGCTTTCTGTTGCAGAAGCGACACGGGTGGCAGAGATGGCACACGATGGCATGGCGCGTGCGATTCGTCCATCTCATACAATGTTTGATGGCGACACGCTTTTTACGCTTGCCACAGGTGCCCATACTGGCAGCAGTGTCAATACTATTGGTATTCTCGCCGCAGATGTGGTCGCTGAGGCGATTGTTGCTGCAGTAACCACATCTTCTATGCCTAATCAGTGAACTTCCAGATCCTTTATTTTAACTGTGAAGGAGCTTCTTGGGTAACAGGAATAACATAACTGTGAATCGTAAAATCGTCTTGAATTTCTGTTTCTACCAATGAAACCGGCTGTTTACGGTGATCAAATACAATGTAGTAACCTTCCAATGCTTTCTCCAATTTTAGATACGCGGCGAGTTGTTTTTTTCCTGCTTGATAGAGACTTTCTCCTTCCCAAATTTTGGTTTCGACGATATATTTTTGCTGATTGTGAAGAATAAGTAGGTCTATCCTACCTCGACCTGTTTGTACTTCAAGATACATGGTGCCACGTGCCAAGCGAACAAACTGATCAAGATAGGCAAAAAGAAGATACTGACCTACAAACTCTTGTGGGGTCTGCGGCACATGCAAAAGTCGATGTCCAGCGCGAGAAATAAAATTCTGAAAATTATCAAGGAGCGGCTGCATCTGAATGTTACCGTCAGGAGTGAGATAATCTGAAAAATTGGAGTAGGTATCATCAGAAAAGTATTCATCTTCTAAACCATTATTTATCGGTTGAAACGCCTGCATGATACGATAGTGATATATTGGGTTGACAATTTCACACATTCCATCAGAACCTTCTGCAATAATGCCATAAGTAGTGAGTTTATCAATAAGTTCATTGTCGAGATTGAAACCTATACCCTTCTCATAAGAAACAACTTTCATCAGAATACCTTCAAAACGCGGATCGTTACGAATATTGCTTAATAGATGATCTATATTTGTATTCCGTTCTCGAAGAAGACGGGTGTGTGCCTGTGTGAAGTGCACCATTTGAAGAGTTTCAGTTTTTGGGATGTGAAGTTCATCAGTAAGAATCTGCGCAAATCTGTTCACCAGAAACGGTTGACCGGCTGTTTGTTTGTGAAGTGCGTTAATAACTTCAGTTGTGATCATCTGTCCGACTTCATCTGTATATTGTGCAAGAAGTTCACTTACTTGTTCAAGTGTGAAGTTTGGTAAGGCAAATTCGTCCTGTATGTTGAAAGGCGAGATAGACCGATCATAGTTGAGTTGTGTAATACTTTTCACTCCGACAATTCCAAGACTATAGATGCATCGTGAATCCGGATCAGATAGATAGATACGGCGTAGCGAATGGAGAAAGTCAGACACCACATCTTGTGGGATACCATCAAATTCATCAATAATGATAATGATCCGTTGGTTATCCAATATTCTTGCAAGTTTTTCAAAAAAATGCCTCAGTGAAACGTGATTAACAATCTGTGTGTTCTCCAGAAATTCGCGAAGTGGATCAGGGGGGACTATGTCACGTTTTTGGTGTACGTTCTCAATTTCCTTACGAATATCTTGATAAAGGTAGTTGTAAAAGTCAGAAAGACTGACGTTTTTATACTCCTCAAAATCCAGTTGAATCGGAAAATATTGAAGACCCTCATCTGTAAGAGCGTCCATTGCCCAACGGAAAAACGTAGTTTTACCTGTCTGCCGTGGCGCAAAGATAACAATATAACGTCCCTGTTTAATACGGTTGACGAAATCAGAGAGTTCTATGCTACGACGAACGACATAATTTCTATCAGGTGACACAGGCCCCTGAGTCTCAAAAGTTTTCATATTTTTGCCTTTTTACAGTTTTATCACATAATTTATCACTTCACCGTGTGAAAATCAATCTTTCTTATCTAAATCGGCTTACCCTGCATTGCATTTGGAATATCAATGCCGAATTCGTTTAGGACTGTCGGCGCGATGTCATATATGCTTCTTGTAGGGACAAGTCCACGCATCTGTCTGTTGTCTTTGATAATAAACATGCCCATTTCCGCATGGTTGCAATCGTCAGGACCTGTGTCGTTTTCGTAAGTATAAATGCTGTTATATCCAACACTTCCCACCGAACGCCAAAAAAGATCGCCAAAATATACAATAAGGTCAGGAGCGATATTGCGGCATTCACGATATATCTCCTCAGGCTTAAAAACGCGGGTACTGATGTTATTTCCCGATTCGTCTACAATTTTCTCAAGTTGCGATTTCAATTCATCACGCACACTTTCGTAATCTTGTACTTTGACAATCCCATTCGGTTCTCTACCCGCCACATTGATAAAGATTCGGGCGTAATATCCGCCTTCACCCCACGCCTTTGTGTGCTGCCAATCTACCATATCTGGTGTCCATCGAGTAATACCTTGCGGTTCAGTTTTTAGCGTCAGATAACCGTGTTTTTGTAGCCATTCATTCACACAGATACCACCATCCATTCTTTTAGCACCGTGGTCTGAGACAATCATAACGGTGGTGTTATCATCAATACAAGTCAACATCTGTCCAAGTTCTTCATCAAGGGTGCAATAGTAGTTCCGCATTGTCCCAGCAAACTGTGAATTCGGTTCATATTTTGCATGCGTTTTATCCCAAAATCGCCAGAAAGCATGATGTAACCGGTCAGAACCCATTTCCACCATCATGAAGAAGTCCCATGCCTTTCTCTTAAGCAGATAACGTGCGAATTTGAATCGTGCGCGTGTCATTTTGAGGAGTTGCTGTTCTAACTCAACACGTTTATCGGTGCGAAAATTTGGAATATCAATCATGTAGTCGGGAGCAATTTGTGCGATTTCACGTGTAAGTCTCGGTGGAAAAGTCCACTGTAGGTTAGATTGTGTCAATGGCGAATTGAGGTCACATGGCGTAAGAAAACTGGTAACCATCCATCCAGGAAACGGTTTCGCTGGATAGGTGAGCGGTACCCCTAAAACTACAGATCGTTTTTGTGCATGTCCAAGTAAATCCCAAAGTGTTGGCACTTGCATCGCATGTGCGTTGGCAATGGTGAGCGCGTTGTATGAATAATCATGACGGTTCCGAAAGCCGTAGATACCGAGTTCACCCGGATCACGGCTTGTCATCATGCACATCCACGCAGGCACGGTGATAGGTGGTACCGTGCTTTCTAATTGCCCGTAGATACCCGCTTGCATCAAGCGGTGTGTATTGGGCATGTCGTCTTTAAACGCCTCAAAAACCAATTCAGGCGCTGCACAATCCCAGCCAATAACAAGTACCCGTTTACGCATCTATAAACCCCTTATGCCCAACGTGGATTTCTGCCACCGAACCGCTGCTCACTGATGTTCCACAACTCCGATAACCCAAGTTGTCGGATGTGGTCTAAACCAGCGAGACATGGATCGTTTATTCGGGTGAGCCAATGCTGTAGTTCTGCCTCTAATTCTTCTCGGAGCGATTGTGAATTTGCGTCATCAATCAGATTGTTCATCTGATACGGGTCGTTATCGTTATCGTAAAGCAACCAACCTCTTCCATCGTAATGACGTGCATACGTGTAGCGATGCGTGCGGACACCGCGCCATTCGCGAAGACCGAAATTGAACCCTTCACTTCCGTGTAATGGGATTTCAAGCAGGACAGATTGTGGTTCGTCAATTGTTTTACCGAGCATTGCGTCTGAAAGGTCAATACCTTCAACACTCTCTGGAATCGGCAGGTCGCATAAGGATAACATTGACGGCATAAAATCAACAAGACTGAGTAAAGTGTCACGCGTAACGCCTGCAGGAATTTTGCGGGGCCAACGGATCATAAAAGGAATACGACTTGATTCGTCCCACGGACGTTCTTTTCTGTTGTGTCCATGGCTACCGAGCATATCTCCGTGGTCAGATGTATAGACAAGGATAGTGTCTTCAGCAATACCGATTTCGTCAAGAGCAGTCATCAAACGTCCGAGGTTTTCATCTAAAGCTGTGATATGTGCGTAGTAACCTGAGAGATCCTTTCGTGTTGCGGGTGTATCCACAGCATTCGGACGCAACTGAATATCCTCTGGCGGATACATCTCTTTATACCGATCTGGCACATGTTCATACGGATTATGTGGCGGCCCCCAACTCACATAGAGACAGAAAGGTTCATCAGCGTGTTCACGGCAGTATTGGATAGCCTGATCGGTTTGGAATTCGGGTTCGTAACCATCAATCTGCATCTTATTCCCGTCGGAATCGTGGTAGGGTGCATTAAAGTAATTATGATGACAATTCCATCCGATCCAGTGGTCAAAACCGAATCGCATCTCATGTGTGATAAACTTATCTCTCGGCATACCACCGAGATGCCATTTACCGATATAACCGGTGGCATACCCATCGTCTTTGAAGACTTGTGCAATACCCGTTTCAGATAACGGAAGCGGTAGATCGTTGGAAACGGCTTTGTGGCTCAAAGGGTGTTTACCGGTCATCAGACATCCACGCGCAGGCACACATATCGGAACATTGGTAAAGGTGTTTGGAAAAAACATCCCTTCCTGTGCAAGTTTATCCATAGTAGGTGTCTGAACCTGCGGGTTACCTGCACATCCGACATCACACTGACGGTGTTGGTCACCAAAAACAAAGATTAAATTAGGTTTTCTTTCCATTTTTTCTCCTATTTCTAGTACTAAAATTACCTCTATCCTACTCGGTAGGTATCAATTTAAAGAATGTATATAATTTTGTGGAAGTTAGACGGTGTATTATCTAAATTTCGAATTTACAGGGAAGGCACGGGTTATTCTTATTCTGTGCGGATAGTCATCATCCTACGAAATCTTTCTTTAGATAGTGTTGATTTTGTCCTATGATGTGATGTGCGCAGCCTAATCTACATTAGCAGATATGAAATCCCACAAATACACAATACCGCCACTCACACTTGCCAATGTCTTCCCATCCGGACTGATAGCTACTCTCAAAACAGAATCCCGATGTGCTTTTAGTGTTTGAAGAAGGGTGCCAGTACGCACCTCCCACAACATTACGGTGCGATCACCTGCCCCACTCGCTAATATCTGTCCATCCGGACTGAACGCCACACTGTAGAGTTCTCTCTGATGTTCTCTCAATGTCTGAAGCAGTTCACCCGACGCTGCATTCCATAAATATACGATCTTGTCCTGATCACCACTTGCGATTGTCTTTCCATCCGGACTGAACGCTACGCATTTAACATGATCCCTATGTTTATCGAACGTCAAAAGCGCGGTGCCACTATGCACATCCCACGTGCGTACGGTTTTATCACGACTCCCACTTGCCAACACAGAACCATCTGGACTGAACACTACGTTATCCACCCAACCGTGATGGTCTGTCATCATATTTATCCGTCTACCTGTTTGCACATCCCACAAATAGATGGTGCCATCACCACCCCCACTCACCAGCGTTTTCCTATCCGGGCTAAATGCAACAGTTGTGACCATAAGTCTATGTCCAATTAGTGGTGGAAGTGCTGCACCTGTTTTTAAATCCCACAAACCTATAGTATTGTCCGCACTTCCACTCGCTAATATCTGTCCATCCGGACTGAACGCTACACTTGTTACAGGTTTTATATGCCCTTTTAGTGACCGAAGTACTGATCCTGTCTGCACATCCCACAAACGAACGGTATTGTCAAAAACGCCACCTGCCAACGTTTTGCTATCCGGACTGAACGCAATGCTAAGGATACGCTGCGTATGTTCCAACATCTTCCGAAGTTCTTTGCCTGTTTCTACATTCCACAGCCGCACGGTGTTGTTCTTGCTACTACTTACCAACGTTTTTCCATCAGGATTAAATAGAACATTGATACCACCAGATGTATGCCCAGATAACACATGCAGCTGTGTTCCTGTTTGCACATCCCACAAGCGAATAGTCTTGTCCCAACTCCCACTCGCCAATGTTTTCCCATCCGGGCTGAACGCGACACTCACGACAGAATCGTTATGTGCAGTTAACGTCTGAAGAGACACGCCCGTCTGCACAATCCACAGACGAATGGTCCCGTCTTTACTCGCACTTGCCAACGTTTTCCCATCCGGACTCAGCGCAACGTCATGGACTTTATCCCGATGCGCTATGAATGGACGCAGCGATTCCCCTGTCTCCACATCCCACAGCCGAGACATTTTGTCCGCACTGCCACTTGCGAGTGTTTTCCCATCTGGACTAAACGCCACACTTGTAACACCCCCAATATGCCCCGTCAGTGTCCGCAGATGTGCGCCGGTTTTCATATCCCACAAACGGATGGTTTCGTCTTCACTTGTACTTGCTAACGAAGAACCTTCTGGACTAAACGCAACGTCCGTAGTCCGACCTTTATGTCCTTGCAGCGTCCAAAGTTCAGTGCCGGTGCGCGCATCCCACACACGGACGGTTCGATCAATACTTGCACTTGCCAACAAGGTATCGTCGGGACTGAACGCTACGCTTAGAACCCAATCCTTATGCCCTGTCAGCAGATTAAGGGCTTTGTCTGTTTCTGTGTCATACACCCAAATACCGATGTTACAGGCTATTGCCAAACGTTTCCCATCAACGGAACTCGCGATATTTCCGGTAATAGAACCTTTGCCGATCCGTGCTTTGACACCTTCGGGTAAGTTCCGAAAATACCAATCCTGTGGGTCTTGCGCGGCGGTGTGTAAAGAAATAACACATATTGACAACCCAATCGATAAAATCAAAACCACTGCTTTTTGCATGAGACGTTAGCCTTCTTCTACAGATATTGTTTGGTGCATAATTATGATACCATTTCTATGTGATTATATTGCATTATTTCATGGGCGGATTTCGCAAACTCCACTCGACATACGGACTACTGTAGCCAGGTATATATTTTCCGCAACATGCTTTCACTCCGTGTCCACAACGATTTTTTGAATGGCGAAACTATTTTTGTCCAACTACAGAAATTAGTCTTTTGGGCGCGATACTGTTCCTTGTGTGCAATCAATCCTTCATTTTCCGGTGGGGATGCCCCAAAATCAACCCATTCATATCCTTCCTTACATGCCCATGTAATAATGTGGTGAAAAATTGCATTATTTGGACGGTATTGTAAATACTCAGGCACGGAAGCCTCACACCACAAAGTTACAGTACGGTTGAAATAGAGATAAAGTAATCCAGCAATGATAGTACCTTGATATGTAGCGATAGCAAGCTTGGCAACACCATGCTGCAGAAGCATTTTCATGAGCGCGCGAGGCTTTGGCGTTCCTCCTAAACGTTTTACCGTCATAAGATACATGTCGTAAAATGTGGATAAATCCGCATCACTTTCGGTATCGGTAACCTCTACACCCGACTTTTGTGCCTTCCGAACTGCCCCCCGTACCCGTTTATTGTAGCCGTGCCAGAGGGAATCAACGTCTCCATTTGTCTTAAGAATATGTGTAAACCGTTCTGTTCGTTCATATCCAATTCTTGTTAGGAAATCCCCATATTTTATGGTATCCTCAGGTGAAAGCGTCCAACACAGTTCGCACCATCCTTTTTCAGTTGATGTAGTTTTAAGGTAGGTTTCAATTGTTGAAACCAAATCATTTGGATTGACTTGTACGGTATTAATTATCTGCGGACCACCAAACAAATTCCACGGCATAGAATACCACAATTGGATAGTCGGTATCGGTTCAAACACAAAAGCAGGCACTCCCCCAATCACCGTCTCGTCCTGTTTGATAAGTAAATATACAGGATCAAGTTGCTTGAAGGAATTTGCAAGTGCATCTCGCCATACAGACCCCTGAAAAGCTGTGCTGTTCAAGCATTGTTGGATAACAGAATCCCATTCGTTAACATTTTGATGCGAAAGAGGTTCTAAAGTGTACACATACACATTGTAGTTCAAAAGGGACTTTTTGACAAGTATTAGAGGTACTTAGTTGTAGATTTGAATTGTTATTTTCAAAAAAGATGTGCTATAATCAATTTTAGATAAGGAGGGTTAACCATGCAAGCGCGTAACGGATTTTCGGAATTAGCGGCGCAAATGTTCAAAAACGCAGCAGATGAGGAAAGTCTCAAAGAGCTTCTAACATCAAAATATCCTGAAGACGATCTGGTGAACTATCTTCAAAGTGAGGACCCATTTGTAGGACGTGCAGCCGCTACTGCACTCGGATTGATAGGTAGTATGGAGGTAGTGCCTGCGTTAGTGGAAAACCTTAAGAATAACGACCTTCGCGCCTGCCTCAACAGTGAAATCGCGTTGTGGAACGTATGGTCCCGCTCAGGGGACGAATCCGTTGACAAAATGCTCAAAGCAGGTAAAAGGTCTTTAAAGAATGAGAATTTTTCAGAGGCAGTTCAACATTTTACCGCAGTGATTCAAGCTTCTCCAAATTTTGCTGAAGGATATAATCAACGCGCAATTGCCTATTTTATGCTGGAAGAATGGGAAATTGCACTTGCAGATTGTAAACAGACAATTAAGCTCAATCCACATCATTTTGGGGCACTTGCAGGCATGGGACACGTTTATCTCAGATTAGGTAAAATTGGTGAAGCAGTTGACGCTTACAAACAAGCATTGATTATTAATCCGAATCTTGTTTCTATTGCTGAGTCGCTTATGCAGCTTCGACGGGAGTTTCAAGAAGAATAAGTGTAGTTATGGACAGCAACAATGAAGGCTGATATTGAAGCTAAGTTTTACAGTAAGCAAACATACTTCGTTTGTATCAGTATTGCAAGTTTTCTCCAATGGTTGACATACCAATTGTTGATACAAGCGAAACTCGGTTCATCTGCGGAATGTTTCGCGCTTGCACAGACATTCGTTGTGCTTTTGGTAGCACCCTATTTGGCAGCTTGCAGTGTGCGATCAGAAAACAGAAGTAATTCTTCCGCGCAGCTGCTCTCACTTTCCCCTATCTCTTTTGGTAAGTGCCTATTGATGCAGCTCGTCGTCAGCCAGATTCCTCTGTTATGTTGGGTGTTTTTATCTACAATTTTCGCACTTTTTGCCAACGACATCTCAATCGGAAAAGCAGTGAAAATGTTGGTGGTGTTGGGACTTTATAGTTTTTCGGCAGGAACAGTTGGGATGTGCAGTACGCGGGTATTGAGGAGCGCCATCTTTGGAACAGAATGCACCTATTTTTTATCGTGCGTACTGATTGGCAGCGCGTTTCTACTTATGCCTTTAGGACGATATGTTGACAACCTTCAACCGATTATTCAACCAGTTCTCCATCTGAACCCACTGATTGCCGTGTGCAATATCTTTGATGGGATGGACATTTTTAGAACACCTTTGCTCTATGAACGAACACCGATTACGTCTTACGATTTCTCGTACCCATCCTGGTATGTTATAACTTTCTGGCAACTTCTGATAGGCGCATGCTGTTTTTTATGGACATGGCAAACGTGTAGATCCGCTAAGTTTGACTCTATTTCTTAAGGATTTGACTATTATCGCAGAGAAACTTCATGACTAAAACAAAAGACCCAATCATAAGCGTTTCAGGGGTTCGTGGACAGGTTGGTATTTCGCTTGATGCGCGTACAATTACACGTTTTGCGCTTGCATTTGGAACATTTATTAGCGGTAAAACTGTGGTAATAGGGCAAGATACTCGCACCTCAAGCCCGATGATTCGGCACGCGGTGCTTGCTGGACTTTTTGCTACAGGGTGTCGCGTTATTGACGTAGGTTTATGTCCTACCCCGACTGTCCTTTTGATGGCGAAAACGCTCGGTGCGCAAGGCAGTATTACCATCACAGCAAGTCATAACCCCGTAGAATGGAACGGCATAGAATTTGCATCTGAATCTGGAAAGCTGCTCACACAGATTGAACGTGATCAATTGACACGTGTCTATGAAACTGAACATTTTACCTTAGCACCGTGGGACAAACAAGGGACACTTGAAAAATTTAAAGATGCTACCAAACATCACCTTAAGCAAATTTTCAGTTTGCCATGGCTTGACGTAGATTTAATTCAAAATGCTAATCTGAAAGTTGCACTTGATTGTGGTAACGGTGCCGGATGTGTAATTAGTCCAAACCTCTTACAAGAACTCGGTTGTCAAGTCGTTGAAATTAATTGTGTGCCGGATGGTGATTTTCGCCGTCCAGCCGAACCCACTCCTGATGCCTTAGGTGAACTGTGTCAAAAGGTTCGTGAAACTCGTGCAGATATAGGATTTGCCCATGATGGTGATGCGGATAGAGTTATAATTGTTACGGATGGTGGCATAGCATTGAGCGGGGAATGGACACTTGCTTTCGTAGCAGATTTTATTTTAAGTAAAACAAAAGGAGACATAGTCGTCACAGTATCAACAAGCCGAATGATGGACGATATTGCAGAAAAGCACGGTGTAACACTACACCGTACGAAAGTCGGTGTGGGATGGGTGGTTGAGAAAATGCGTGAAGTCAACGCTGTTATCGGAGGTGAAGGCACGGGAGGGGTGATCTATCCCTCTATTAACTATACGACAGATGGTATTGCCTCTATCGCAGCAATTGTTCAATATCTTGCCGAATCCAAGACCACAGTGACAGCACATGTTGAAGCCATACCACACTACGAGATGTGTCGAAAAAAACTGGAGATTCCATCACAAGAAGTCGCAACGCAACTCGTTGAACTCGCGCTGAAAATGTATAAGAAAGAGAGTACATTAACTGACCAATCAGGACCATTTCTTGAGCTAACCGACGGTATCAAGCGCTTCTGGGATGATCGATGGGTAAACATCCGTAAATCTGGAACAGAACCTGTAATTCGTGTTTTCAGTGAAGCTCCTACGGTAATGGAGGCAGAAGCCCTTTGTGATGAGACTCTTGAAAACTTGAAAATGTTAATGAAACAGATAAACCTTTAGATGCGTTATTTATGACAAAACGAGTCCTATATTTTTCACGCTGAAAATCTTACATTTTCTGTCTTCAGAATTGAACGACAGTCGTATTTGTGGTTAAGTTTACTATGAAGAAATACTAACCACCATCTTGGTAGTTTGGAGAAATTATGTCTTTGAAAATTGCCTGCATTGGCGGTGGAAGCGGATTATCCGCACTGCTCAGCGGGATTAAGTACTATGCTAATCTGGAAACAGATAACGAAAAAATTATTGATCTGGATAGTTTGGCAGCGATCGTTACTGTTTCTGATGACGGCGGCAGCTCAGGACGTCTTATAGAAGAATTTGATGTGCTTCCGCCAGGCGATATCCGCAGATTATTATGGACGCTTTCCGATGCAGACGAACTTGCTGGGCTTTGGGAATACCGTTTTTCCAGTAATGGTGACCTTGGCGGACATACAATCGGAAATTTATTATTAACTGCCTTGACCGAACAATTCAAAGGTAATTTTCCAAAAGCGATCCAAGCGGCATCACGTCTCCTTGCTGTGCGTGGGCAAATTATCCCTGTCACCTTGGATTACACCGTTCTCTGCGCTGAACTTGCAAACGGTGAGATCGTTCGAGGTGAATCAACCATTCCGATACGTGAGAACCGAGAACCGATTAAACGCGTTTTTTTTGAACCTCGTGAGAACGGCAAAACACTTCATGCTTCAGATGAAGTTTATGAATGCCAAGCACACGAAACAGCAATGGAGGCGCTTGTTAATGCAGATGTAATAATCATCGGCCCAGGAAGTCTTTACACCAGCATTATGCCGAATCTTGTAATAAAGGGTATTGTTGAAGCAATTCAACGTTCAAACGCTGTTAAGGTATACGTGTGTAATGTGATGACACAACCCGGAGAAACCGACGGTTACGCAGTCACTGACCATGTCAATGCCATTCTTGACCACGCAAAAATACCCATTGATTATGTCTTAGTTAATAATCAACCAGCACCACAAGAAATCATGCAAGGATATGTCCGAAATGAATTGGTTTCACAACTTACCCGAATTCGTTCTTTATCTGACGAAGGGCTTTCAAAACTGGCAGAGGATACCGAACATCTGAAGGAGGTGCTTGACTTAGCAAAAGATATTTCAACGCTTTCTGTTGAAACGATGCAAGTTGCTGACGCTTCAAAAGTACAGGTTTCCTATAACCGAGAGCAGGAGAGGCTTGAAGAGGAAGGCATTACCGTTGTTGAAGCAGATTTAATCAGAGACATGGTTGTCACAGAAATTGGAACTTGGTTGGGAGGAGAGCAGATGAACGTCATTCGCCATGATCCTGAAAAGTTAGTCATGAATCTTGTAAATATCTTCAAAAATCATCCGAAACTGAGCGAAGTGATTTAGTTAAAAAATTAAGGGTAGGTTTCAAGAAACACTACCCTTCTTGGAGAAAATAGGCTTATGACACTGTACAAAGGTTTTAATGTAACATTACTGTCCTAAGTGAGATGTGTTGTTAGACTTAATATGAGACGCAAATTTGTCACAAATAAATGAAAGGTTATCAATAAAATTATCCCAACGGAATTCTTCCTCTTGCGCCTTTGCTGCTGCGAAATACACCGCTAATTCATAGTAATCCGGTTTTCTTTCATCTAATGGCTGTGTGCCAGCGGTATGTTGTTTTGAATTTCTATACATTTTGTACCCCCTAAAAGTTATAGGTTACCCTCCCTACACGTTTTTAACGTCATCCTTAAAAGCGAGGTTTCATTTTTTTTTAACGAGCTAAACGCTAATTGCTTTTACATTCAACCCAAAATCTTTGACTTTAGCACATTTTGAAGGTATAATTTATTATTTTCAGGAGGTGTTCATGAATCATCCAAAATCCGACTCAAAAAACACCAAAAGCAAAACGAATATGCGAGAAAACGACAACAATACATCCGATACAAACTTTATCCGACAAGCAATTGAAGAAGATATAGCCTCAAATAGATTTGACGGTAGGGTGCACACTCGATTTCCTCCAGAACCGAGTGGATACCTCCATATCGGGCACGCCAAAGCTATCTGTATTAGTTTCGGGATTGCCGAAGACTATGATGGACTTTACAATCTCCGATTTGATGACAGCAACCCCATTACAGAAGAAAGTGAATACGTAGAAGCGATTAAACGCGATGTTCATTGGCTCGGATTTGATTGGGAGGAACGCGAATTCTATGCCTCCGACTTTTTTGAGACACTCTATGAATATGCTGTAAAACTAATACAAAAAGAAAAGGCGTATGTTTGTGATCTTACACCAGATGAAATACGCACCTATCGCGGCACTTTGGTAACACCCGGCAAAGATAGTCCCTACCGCAACCGTTCTGTTGAAGAAAATCTAACGTTATTCAGCGGGATGCGTAATGGTGAATTTCCTGATGGATCTCGCACGCTACGCGCGAAGATTGATATGTCCAGCCCGAATCTGAATATGCGCGATCCTGTGATGTATCGTATCCTTCGTGCACATCACTACCGACACGGGGACAATTGGTGCATCTATCCTACCTACGATTTTACCCATGGACAGTCCGATTCAATTGAAGGCGTAACGCACTCGCTCTGTGATGTTCAGTTTGAAGATCATCGTCCACTATATGATTGGTTTTTAGAATCGTTGGAAATTTATCAACCTCGCCAGATTGAATTTGCTCGCTTAAACCTCACATACACTGTGCTTGGCAAACGAAAGCTCAAAGTTCTCGTTGAGGAAGGACATGTCAATGGATGGGACGATCCGAGACTTCCTACACTTGCAGGCATGCGACGTCGTGGCTATACGCCAGAATCTATCCGAAATTTTTGCAACCGTATTGGTGTGTCAAAAGCTGACAACCTCATTGAGATAGGACAATTGGAATATTCTATCCGCGATGATCTGAATAGACAGGCTCCCCGTGTTATGGCTGTTCTCAATCCTGTGAAGGTTGTTATTGACAACTATCCAGAAGGACAAGTTGAAATGCTTGATGCCGATAATAATCCTGAAGATGAAGATGCAGGCACAAGGGAAATTCCGTTTTCACGAGAAATCTACATTGAACGCGAAGATTTTATGGAAGATCCACCGCGAAAATTCTATAGATTGGCACCAGGGCGCGAGGTTCGGCTTAAGCATGCATACTATATTACCTGTGAAAGTGTTGTTAAAGATGAAAATACAGGTAAAATCGTTGAGATTCACTGCACGTATGATCCAGAAACGCGTGGTGGTTGGTCAGATGACGGACGTCGAGTACAAGGCACATTGCACTGGGTTTCTGTTGAACATGCTGTTGATGCTGAAGTTCGCCTGTACGATTCGCTCTTTACAGAACGCGAACCGGAAAGCGCAGCAGAGGACGCAAATTGGATGCAATTCCTCAATCCAAACTCGTTAGAGGTTCAGAATAACTGTAAAGTTGAACCGAGTCTCCTTGATGCACCACCTGAAAGTCGCTATCAGTTCCTACGGATCGGATACTTCTGCGTTGATTCAGACACAACGCAAGAAAAATTAGTATTTAATCGCACAGTACCGCTGCGGGATTCTTGGGCAAAAATTCAGAAAGGACAGAAATGAGCGAAACCCTATCTCCAAATGACCAAGTCAGAGTCCGTATGGCACCCTCTCCTACCGGTTTCTTACATATCGGCGGTGCAAGGACAGCACTTTTCAATTGGCTATTTGCCAAACACCACAACGGCACATTCATTCTCCGAATTGACGATACAGACACAGCGCGTTCCACTGATGAATCCATGCACGAGATTTACGATGCCTTGAAGTGGTTGGGCATCAATTGGGACGAACAATATGTCCAGTCGGATCGGAAAAGCATCTACGAAGGTTACGTCGAACAATTGCTCGCAAGTGGGAATGCATACCACTGCTATTGCACACCAGAAGAATTAGAAGATATTCGTACACAAGCGCGTGCCGCAAAATCAACACGTTCCTATGATGGGAGATGCAGACACCTATCACCAGAAACCGTTGAACGTTATGTAGCAGAGGGTAGAAAACCGACTGTCCGCATAAAAATGCCTGACACACCAATCCGTGTTGACGACCTTATTCTTGGTTCACGCAATATTGATCCCGCTACACTTGAAGATGAAGTGATTGTGCGTTCAAACGGCATGCCGAACTACAATCTCACCTCTATTATTGACGATGCTGAGATACAGATAACGCATGTAATTCGTGGCACAGAACACCTAAACAATACCCCGAAACAGATTGCTATTGCCAATGCACTTGACCTGAAACTGCCCCAATTCGCGCATATTCCACTGGTACTTGATGATACTGGTAGGAAACTTAGCAAACGTCATCACGGCGACCTTGTCGCTGTCAATCGCTACCGTGAACAAGGGTATCTTCCCGAAGCAATGCTAAACTTCGTTGCAAGACTCGGTTGGTCCTATGACGACAAGCAGGAAATCTTTTCTGTTGATGAACTTATGGATAAATTTGACCTTGCACGCGTTGGAAAGAGCGGTAGTGTATTTGATATTAAGAAGTTAGAATGGCTCAACTCCCACTATATCAACCAACTTGATGTTTCAGCACGGACAGACGCTGTGATGCCTTTCTGGGAGCAAGAAGGTTTAGTGGATTCTGATACAGAGCGCGACTGGCTTGAGAAAATCGTTGAGGCAGTAGGTGAACGTCTGACAACGTTTCAAGATATAGTGCCACAGACTCGCTACTTCTTTACCGACGATTTTGAATATGAGTCGAAAGCGGTCAAAAAATGGTGGGGAGGTTCGGACGAGAAAAAGCAAAAAACCCGTGAGATACTTACAAATCTCGGACAGATTTTAGAAGGAATTTCTACGTTTGACATAGAAACAATTGAAACGGCAATTTGGAAATACACAGACGAAAACGACATCAAACGCGTCGCAGCGATGCAGGCGTTGCGGATCGCGCTGACAGGGACATCGTTTGGACCGAGTCTTTTTGATATTGTTGTACTGCTTGGTAGAGACGAGGTTTTGAAGCGGATCCCAAAAGCAATAGCGCATCTCTGAGTCACAGCGCTGTGGCGCACGTAAACCTCTATAAGAAGGAGGTCGCTCATGGCAGCAAAACTCGCTATATCTGGTGGTAAAAAGACTGTCCCTGATGGGTTAATTCAACCGTGGCCAGAAGTTACCCAATCTGACAGGGATGCGATTGCCGAGGTGATCGCATCCGATAGAATTACCGAACAGCAACGAATCCAATCCGAAGGTCTCGCGAAAGAATGGGCGGAATACATGGGTGTTGAGTATTGTATTCCGGTCAACAGTGGGACTGCTGCACTACATCTTTGTGTTGCAGGTGTCGGTATTGAACCAGGAGACGAGGTTCTTATTCCCGCCTTTACTTTCTGGGCGACGGCAGCAGCCGTCCTCCATCACAATGCAATTCCTGTCTTTGTTGATATTGACCCCGTAACCTACTGTATTGATCCGAATGAAATTGAGACGAAAATCACCGAGCGAACTCGCGCGATTTTGCCCGTGCATATTCACGGCATGCCTGCCAATATGGACCCGATTTTAGCGATTGCTAAAAAGCATAACCTTAAGGTCATTGAAGATGTGGCGCAGGCGCATGGCGCACGCTATAAAGGTGAGCCTTGTGGCGCGTTCGGTGACGCGGCGGGGTATAGCACCCAAGCCTCAAAAACGTTGAGCAGCGGTTGTCAAGGTGGTTTGTTCACAACGGATGATGAACAAATTTACAAGCGCGCAGCGTTATTGCAGTATTTTGGGGAAATCGTCGTCCCGGGCAGGGAACGTGAGGAACAGCAATACAACGCGTATGGACTCGGATGGATGTATCGTGGAGATATGTTCAGTCAAGCGTTTATCCGTAGCCAACTCAAACGGCTTGATGTGAACAACGCGATGCGGATCAGAAATTGCCACTATCTTACGGATCATCTGAGTGAAATTAAGGGCATTGAAACACCTGTTACTCCAAATGAATGTGAACCTGTTTATTACAATTACGTCATCGGTTTTGACCCGAAAGCATTGGGATTAGATATTCCCGCACGAACCTTACGTGAGAAGGTGCAAGCCGCACTACGCGCTGAGGGAGTCCCGAGTGGACAGTGGCAACGACTCCCCGTACCATCTCAAGAAATTTTCCAGAACCGGATCGGCTACGGCACAGGCTGCCCGTGGCGATGCAATCAATCGACCGTCGAATACAAGACTGAGGATTATCCTAAAGCCGTTGAATTCATTGACTCTCACTGTTATATCTTTGATGTCAATCCGCCCAATGACCTTGAGTTGATGTCCTATTATGTTGAGGCGTTTCACAAGGTGATGGATCAGCTTGAGGCGGTGCTTGAACATTCGGATACGTCTTAAGTTTTGAGGCTCTTGCAAGCCATCATGAACCGAGCATAAGAATCCTTATACTCAAATCACATTGAAAATCCGTAAAGTGAAGTGTTACCATATTTAACATAAAATATAGATACGTCTTTTTAAATATAAACCCTCAGTCCTATCCACAAATACACACTTTCTGAACTACGTATCTGTAGAAATACACTTCACTTTAGGATAAAAATGACATACCGAAACATCTTAGAAAAAATAAGACTTGCATTCCCTCAACCAATATCCAACACCATACACGATTCCTATTTTATACATTCTATGATGCGTGCCTTAGATCAGGTAGACGCACTCAAAACACATTTGCCATTTCTTGGCAACATGGTTACTGGAGATTTTGAAGCAGCAAAAAAGACAGAATTACCTGAGGCTATTTCCTCAGTTGCAGAGGTAACAACCGATCTTGTGAGTTACCTCCAAGGAATGACTATCTTTGGACATCCTCGCACACAACAAAATGTGATTGCACCGACAACTATTCCGAGTCTAATCGGGGTGCTTCTCGCTTCTCTGCATAATCCGAACCTTTGTTGGGATGCATCCAGTCAATTAGTGGCGATGGCAGAAGTTGAGGTCGTTGCAATGACATCACAATTGATCGGATATGATGTGGAACAGGCGAGTGGTGTGTTTACCTTTGGTGGTACTGGAACGACACTTTATGGCGTAAAAATCGGCTTAGAAAAGGCATGCCCTGAGACAATGCATAAAGGCACACCAGAAGAGGCAGTCGTATTTGTGTCAGATGCGGGACATTACTGTGCAGCAAATATTACGGGTTGGCTCGGAATAGGAACTGACAATCTTAGGACTATTCCGACAACCAGTGAAAACGAAATTGACGTTGAGCGACTTGAGCAAGAACTCCGAAAAGCACTCACAGATGGAAAGAAGATTGCATGTATTATTGCCACATTAGGGACTACCGATGCATTCGGGTTGGACAATTTACTGCAAATCGTGACTTTGCGAGAAAGCCTTGTTGATGAATTTGCGCTTGATTATCAACCACATATCCACGCTGACGCTGTTATCGGATGGGCATGGTCTGTTTTCAATAACTATGATTTTGAGGATAACCCGTTAGGATTTCGTCCGCGTACCATCCGCGCTTTAGCTGGTGCGTGTAGAAGGATACAACATCTTTCCCTCGCTGATTCTGTCGGCATTGACTTTCATAAAACGGGTTTTGCGCCTTATATCTCCAGTCTCGTCCTCGTCAAAAATCGGACAGATTTGGATATGTTGAAAAGGTCTCCTGAACAGATGCCTTATCTCTATCACTTTGGACAGTATCGTCCCGGCATGTTCACGCTTGAAACCTCAAGAGCAGGGACAGGAGTGCTTGCGGCGCTTGCTAATCTTAAATTGTTCGGAGAAGAAGGGTTGCGCGCTATACTTGGCCACATCGTTGAAATGACGCAGCTTCTACGGGAACACTTGGAAGGGCATGAAGGTACGACAGTACTGAACCGTGGAAATTTTGGCACCGTTACCCTATTCCGTGCCTATCCTGTCGGTGTAGATACATTTGAAATCAAACGTCAGGAATTTGAAGATGCTGCTATCCGGGACATTTTAATTGCACACAATGCCTACAATCGCGAAATCTTTCAATACGTGAATTCTGAGGCGATGGAAGGGCGAGGTGTTTTCATCTCCACAACAGATTGTTACCGTAAAACAGCCTATGGAGAGCCGATTGTCGCTTTAAAATCGTTTATCTTATCTCCCTTTGTTGATGAAGAAGATGTCAAAACAGTCGTTGTGAAGGTGTTGGAAGCGAGGGAAGCGATTGGTTGAAGTCTATGACTCACGTACAGTCATCTAATATCTATACACTTTCTTTTGATTTACGATGTTTGTAGTCGCGCAATTCATTGCGCCTTTTACATTCTGTAGGAGCGATCTCCGAATCGCGACCCTTCTTCAGTCGGGAATCGGAGTCCCTCCTACACACTCTAAAACAACTAAATTGACAGGTATAGTAAAGTGGAGACTTATTCAAATGGAGGTGGTGGGAATTGAACCCACTTCCGGAAAAAATTGAAAGCAACCACGCTTTCGTTCTCCGTCGAATCCTTTCACCCCCTTACTTGATACAAGTATACCCTCTTCCTGTCCACAATATCAAGTAAATCGTTTGTGTCAGACACCAATTTGTTTGACTTCGCTGCGTGTCTGTGATAATCTATGTCTATAAAAAAATCAAATTGGAAGGAACATTTATAATTAATGGATCAGTGGATTGAACAACTTATTGTAGGATTACCGAGTGTAGCCCTTTTTTTTATCGTTGCAGTGATGCTTTACACACTCGGTAAAGGGGCAGATTGGCTGGTAGATGAAGCAGTGTTGCTTTCAACGCAATGGGGTTTGGGGAAAGCGGTTATTGGCGCAACGATTGTGAGTATCGGCACAACAACACCAGAGGCAGCCGTTTCTGTATTTTCAGCATTACAGGGAAAACCGGGGCTTGCACTCGGAAATGCAGTCGGTTCAATAATATGTGACACTGGACTTATTTTAGGGTTAGCATCGTTAATTGCACCGTTATCATTCAATCGTCAGTTAGCATCACGGTTGTCCAATGTCCAAGTAAGTGCTGGTATTCTTTTGGTATTAGCATGTATCCCATGGTCTTCCCCTATGGCAGCCTTTAAACAAGGTGGCGTACTTCCACAATTTATGGGATTCGTCTTTGTTGTACTGTTAGGATTGTATATCTGGCAGTCTATCCGATGGGCAGGTTCAACAACACCCGATCCTGAAGACGAAGAAAAGGCATCGTCAGGTGGATCAAGTACTTTCCTTACACTTCTGAAACTCATCGGTTCAATCGCAATCGTCGTTATTTCTGCCCAAATTCTTATTCCGACTGTAAGTGTTCTTGCTATAAGATTTAAGGTGCCAGAATCTATTATATCATTAACATTGGTGGCATTCGGCACTTCGCTCCCCGAGCTTGTAACAGCCATCACAGCAGTCCGACGCGGACATGGCGAATTAGCAGTCGGCAACATTATCGGTGCAGATATTCTTAACGTGCTGTTTGTTGCAGGAGTTTCCGCCGCAGCAACAAAAGGTGGCTTAAAAGCAGAACCACATTTTTTCCAATTCGCATTCCCCGCAATGTTATTTATTTTGATTGTTTTCCGATTCGGTATTTTCGTTTCAGGTAGCCAATTGAAACGACCTTTTGGCGTTGTGTTAGTCGCAGTCTGGCTTGTAGTGATAATCCTCAGCGGTGTTTTAGGAATAGATCCGCATTAGGTCTTATAACATTTAGCGAAACTGTTCAATTTATCTGAATTGCAAATTTCTAATTGGCGGTTCAGACAGAGAAAGTGTATAATTAAAGAGACATAATAAGTTTGGTTTTTATACGTTTTAGACATATCGCTCCTACAAATGTGGTATTACTTTGTAAACACGATGCTTCCCGCGTGCCATAGCAAGTGGTGTCCCCACAGAATAGCAATAATCCCACCAAATAGTTTTGTGCAATAAAGTATCAATTTGTGGGTCCGCAATTCGCGATCCTAAAAATGCAGCAAATAACCCAACAATAAGAGAACTTCGGAATGAAAAGAACACTGTTCTCAATTTTCACTATTTGGCTTTCAATACTCACTTTAACTTCATACACCCTCGCCCAAGATTACACCCAATGGAATCTACCTGCGGGAGCGAAAGTGCGCCTTGGCAAAGGTTGGCTAAGAGATATAGCATATTCCGCGGATGGGAAGCTTTTAGCAGTAACAGGTAGTGTCGGGACTTGGATTTATGACGCACAGACAGGGAAAGAACTTGATCTGCTTCCAGGACATACAGGTTGGCTCTGGAGCGTTGCGTTCAGTCCGGATGGTTCAACACTCGCAAGCGGTGGTTGGGACGCAATCGTTCGTTTATGGGATGTTCACACCGGCATACATGTTCGGACGATGGTGTGGCGTTTCCATCATGGCAATAGCGTTGCGTTCAGTCCGGATGGCAAGACACTCGCAAGTGCAGGTTCGGACACGACTGTGCGTTTGTGGGATGTGCGAACAGGCACATCTATTCGAACAATCAAAGGACATACGAAAGGTGTAACTTGTGTTGTATTCAGTCCTGACGGTAAAACACTCGCAACTGGAAGTTGGGACAAAACCGTTCGTTTGTGGGACGTGCAAACTGGTGCCTCTCTCCGAATGCTGATAGAGCATCAGCGGGAAGTCTTGAGCGTTGCGTTTAGCCCGGATAGCAAAACAATCGCAAGCGGGGGTGAGAGCAGAACCGTTCGTCTATGGGATACACAGACTGGTGAACTACTTCGCGAATTGAAAGGACATACGTCCGATGTTGAAAGCGTTGTATTCAGTCCAGATGGTAAGATGGTCGCAAGTGGGAGCAAAGACAGTACCGTTCGTCTATGGGATACACAGACTGGTGAACTACTTCGCGAATTGAAAGGACATGCATCTGATATTGAAAGAGTTGTGTTTAGTCCGGATGGCAAGACACTCGCAAGTGGAAGTAGAGACAGTACCGTTCGTATATGGGATACACAGACGTGGGAACTAATTCGCGAATTGAAAGGACATTCGTCTACTGTTTTTAGCGTTGCGTTCAGCCCGGATGGTAAGATGGTCGCAAGTGGAAATATCGGCCAATCTATTCGCCTGTGGGATGTGCGGACCGGCACATCTCTTGAGACCATCACAAAGTATGCACCTGGAGCCCACACCATTGCGTTCAGCCCGGATGGTAAAACACTCGCAGCTGGCTATGAAGTCATGCAAATTGATTTATGGGATGTGCAGACTTGGACCCGACTTCACGCATTGATAGAGCATAATACCCATTCCAGTAGCGTAGCGTTTAGTACAGATGGTAAAACACTCGCAGCTGGCTGTTCAGACTCTACTGTGCGTTTATGGGATGTGCAGACCGGCACACAATTTCGGATACTGCGAGGGCATGCACGTTGGGTCAGAAGCGTTGTGTTTAGTCCGGATGGCAAGACACTCGCAAGCGGAAGTGGCGACACGACTGTGCGCTTGTGGAATATTCGGACCGGAGCAGTCCTTCGCACACTGAATGGGCACACGGGATCGGTCAGAAGCGTTGTGTTTAGTCCGGATGGCAAGACACTCGCAAGCGGAAGTGGCGACACGACTGTGCGCTTGTGGGATGTGCAGACCGGCACATCGCTTCGCGTATTGAATGGACATACGAATTATGTCAGAAGTGTTGTGTTTAGTCCGGATGGCAAGACACTCGCAAGTGGAAGTAACGACACAACTGTGCGTTTATGGGATGTGCAAACAGGCAAACACTTTTCTACGTTGACTGGACACCTCTTTACTGTCTACAGTGTTGCCTTCAGTCCTGATAGCAAGACACTCGCAAGCGGGGGTGGAGAGGGTACCGTACTTCTATGGGATCTGACAACTAACTTAATAGATTAGGTTAGTTGCAACGATTTGGAACACGGAAATACCCTCTCTTTATCCGAGAAATATTTTCTGCCACAAAATATCAAATTGGGTATCCACAATTTGCCATCCTAAAATGCAGCAAACAATTAAAGAAAATAGGATAAATTCATAATGAATAAAATACTGTTCACTATTTTCACTATTTGGTTTTCAATCTTTACTTTAAACACCCTCGCCCAAGATTACACCCAATGGAATTTACCTGCAGGTGCGAAAGCGCGACTCGGCAAAGGTGTGTTAAATAATATGATATATTCCCCTGATGGAAAACTAATAGCAGTAGCAAGTGGTATTGGTACTTGGATTTACGATGCTCAGACAGGTGAAAAACTTGATCTACTGACAGGACATACGACTTCTATATGGGACGTAGCGTTCAGTACGGATGGTTCAACATTGGCAAGTGGGGGTTGGGACACAATCGTTCGTTTATGGGATGTCCCTTCTGGCTTACATGTTCGGACGATGGTAGGACCTTACTTACATGGCTATGGCTTAGCATTCAATCCAGATGGCAGGACACTGGCAATTGTGAGTTCAAACTATACTGTAGATTTGTGGGATGTGCAGACAGGCACATCCATTCAGACACTCATTGGGCATACGGGAAGGGTTACATGCGCTGCGTTCAGTACAGATGGAAAGATATTGGCAAGTGGGGGTTGGGACAAAACCGTTCGTTTGTGGGATGTGCAAACAGATGCTTCTCAGCTAAAGATGATTGAACATCAGGATATAGTTTGGTCTGTTGCGTTCAGTCCCGATGGCAAAACACTCGCAAGCGGAGGTTCGGACAATACTGTTTATCTGTGGGATGTGCAAACAGGTCAACTCCTACGCATATTGAAAGGACATACTTATTATGTCATTAGTGTTGCGTTCAGTCCCGATGGCAAAATACTCGCAAGTGGGAGTAGGGACGGTACCGTGCGCTTGTGGAATGTGCAAACAGGTCAACTCCTACGCATATTGAAAGGACATACTTATTATGTCAATAGTGTAGTATTCAATCCCGATGGCAAAACACTCGCAAGCGGAAGTTGGGACGGCACTGTGCGTCTATGGGACCCATATACAGGTCAACTTCTACGCATATTGAAAGGACACACTTATTATTTAGAAAGTGTCAGGCTCAGTCCGGATGGCGAAACAATTGTAAGTGGATATACTAACAAAACCTTTCGTTTGTGGGATATGCAAACAGGTCTCTCTCGTCAAATGCAAATAGGGCATCAAAGTAAAATCTGGACTATAGGACTCAGTTCGGATGGCAAAACACTCGCAACCAAACATGATGACGCAACCCTTCGTCTGTGGGATACACAAACCGGGGCACATCTTCAGACGATGACTGGGCAAAAAAGCACGGAGGCTATAGTGTTCAGTCCGGATGATAAGACGCTTGCATGTGTGAGGTATGGCACATCCATTAACCTATGGGATGTTCGTACGGGGAAACGGCTTCGGACACTGAAAGGGCATACAAAACACATCAAAACTGCTGGGTTCAGTCCAGATGGCAAAATACTCGCAAGCGGGGGTGGAGACACTACTGTCCGCTTATGGGATGTCAGGATAGGAACAGGAATTGGCACACTAAGTGGACATACGAATTGGGTCAAAACCGTTGGGTTCAGCCCGGATGGTAAAGTCATAGCAAGTGGAGGTACTGATAAGACTGTGCGTATGTGGGATGTTCAAACAAATAAACATCTTTTGACGTTCAAAGGACATACAAAAGAAGTCAGAAGCGTCGTTTTCAGTCCAAATGGAAAAATGCTCGCAAGCGGAAGTGACGACAATACGATACGTATGTGGGATGTCCAAACAGGTAAACATCTTTTGACGTTTAAAGGACATACGGATAGGGTCAAAAGTGTTGTGTTCAGTCCTGATGGCAAAACACTCGCAAGTGGGAGTGATGATGGTACCGTACTGCTATGGGAACTCACACCTGACATGGCGGATTAGGTGTTGCCTCTATTTGGAATGTTGGGAACTCCTCTCCTGATTCCGCGAAATAATTTTTGTGTCACAAATGTCAATTTGTACATTCACAATTCGCGATCCTAAAATGCAGAAAACAACTCAAAACAAAAGGGCAAAATGCATCATGAAAAAAGTTCTACCATCATTTTCATTACATACTTTAGACTCAAACAACGTTTCCAAAAATTACACACAATGGAATCTACCCACAGGCGTAAAAGCACGTCTTGGGAAAGGTAGGGTAAGTGATGTATTAGATCCGCCTGAAATAGCGTACTCCCCTAATGGGAAATGTTTTGCGGTAGCAAGTGCCATTGGTATTTGGATATACGACGCACAGACGGCAAAAGCACTTTACCTGCTCACAGGACATACACTTGATGTCACTACCGTATCTTTCAGTCCAGATGGGGCTATATTGGCAAGTGCAAGTGGTGACAGGACCATCCGTCTCTGGGATGTGCAAACTGGAACACATATCCAGACGTTGAAAGCACATGCATGTCGTATCAATAACGTTGTGTTCGGTCCAAGTGGGGCTATATTGGCAAGTGCAGGTGATGACAATACCATCCGTCTGTGGAATGTACGAACAAATGAAATTATTCGTACACTTATAGGGCATACGGATAGGGTTAATTATGTTGTGTTCAGTCCAGATGAGTTTACATTGGCAAGTTCAAGTTGGGACGCTACTGTGCGTTTGTGGGACGTGCAAACCGGGGCACTTCTTCATACGTTTACAGAACATACAGCTGCTATTAGTAGGGTATGGTTTAGTCCAGATGGAAAGACACTTGCAAGTTCGAGTATGGACAAAACCATTCGTCTACGGGAGGTGCAAACAGGCGAATCTCTTAACACAATTACAGGACATACGGGAAGGGTTACTAACGTCCTATTTAGTCCAGATGGCGAAATTCTTGTGAGTACTGCAATGGACTTTGACACAGACCTCCGTTTGTGGGACGCGCGGACAGGTGCACCGCTTCAGGTACTAAAAGGGCATACGAGGAAAGTTACAAGCCTTGTGTTTAGTCCGGATGGGGCTACATTGGTAACTGGCAGTGGTGACAGTACTGTCCGTATTTGGGATGTGGCAAGCGGTACATCTCGTCGCACAGTCACAGATCATGCCTTCTGTGTTAGGAGTATTCAGTTCAGTCCGGATGGATCTATGTTGGCGTGTTCTGGTTGGGATGAAACTGTTCCTTTGTGGGATACGCAAACCGATGAAGTACTCCATCGACTTAAAGAGCATAAAGCTGATGTTGTAGACTTGGTTTTCAGTCCGGATGGCAAGACACTTGCAACTGCAAGTTGGGATACTGATGCGCGTTTATGGGATGTGAAGACAGGCACATCTCTACACATACTGACAGAGCATCGTGACTTGGTCAGGTGTGTTGCGTTCAGTCCGGATGGCAAGACACTTGTAACTGGAAGCGCAGACACTGATGTGCGTTTGTGGGATGTAGCGACGGGAAAACTTTTATTGACCTTGACAGATCATAGAGAAAATATCAATAGCGTAGTTTTCAGTCCGGATGGCAAGACACTTGTGAGTTCAAGTGATGACAGGACGGTCCGTTTTTGGAATGTACAGACTGGTGCACTTATGCGGACACTGGATAAGCATACAAAGTCGGTATTTAGTGCTGTGTTCAGCCCAGATGGCAAGATTCTCGCATATTCGAGTGATGACAAGACGGTCCGTTTTTGGGATGTGCAGACTGGTGAATATATTCGGACACTTACAGGACATACAGATGGTGTCTGGTGCGTTGTATTCAGTCCGGATGGCAAAACCCTCGCCAGTACAAGTAGAGACACTGATGTGCGATTATGGGACGTGCAAACCGGCACACACCTTAGAACGTTGAAAGGACATACAAGGATGGTTTATACAGTTGTTTTCAGTCCGGATGGCAAGACACTCGTAAGCGGAAGTCGTGACGGCACCTTGCTACTATGGGATCTAACGTCTGAACCAGTGGATTAGATATTGCTGCAACATTTCAATTAGCGGGAATCCCTTCTTTTTACCTATAAGAAAATTATGTACTGCAATATATCAGTCTGTCCTTCTCAATCTACATAACCCGCGATTCTAAAACACACCCAACATCTCTCTTTACCAACCAAAATAATTATTTACCATATATACCAATTTGTGCATCCATAATTGTGTAACTGTAAATACGCTATTCTGAAACGCAGGATACAACTCAAATTCAAAAGGACAAACTTTATGGTAAATTATATATTGTTTTCGGTTTTAATCTTTGGGCTTTCAATATTCCCTCTAATCCCAAACGCCTTTGCCCAAGACTATACACAATGGGGGTTACCCGATGGAACGAAGGCACGACTCGGTAAAGGTTCTATAAGTCAAATCACGTACTCCCCTGATGGGAAGCGTTTGGCTGTAGCAGGTAGTATTGGTATTTGGATTTATGATGCACAGACGGGTAAAGAACTTGACCTGCTCACAGGTCATACATCTAATGTCAAAAGTGTAGCGTTTAGTCCAGATGGTTTTACATTGGCAAGTGGAAGTGGGGACGCTACCGTTCGTCTGTGGGATGTGCGAACAGGTACACCTCTCCTGACGATGAAAGGACATATCTTTCGTGTTAATAGTGTTGTATTCAGCCCTGATGGTAAAATACTCGCAAGTGGGAGTGATGACAACACTATCCAACTGTGGGATGTGCGGACGGGAATATCTCTGCGGACACTCGGAGGACACACACAAAGGATCTGGAGTGTAGCGTTCAGTCCGGATGGCAAGACAATCGCAAGTGCAAGTTGGGATAAAACCTTGCGTCTATGGGATGTTCACACAGGTAAATCCGTTCAGACACTTATAGGGCATGAGAGGCATCTCTTGGCTATAGCGTTTAGTCTGGATGGCAAGACAATCGCAAGCACAAGTTGGGATAGAACCGTGCGGCTGTGGGATACGGAGACCGGTGCATCTCTTCACACGTTGAAAGGGCACACTGCAGGTGGAGTCATAGACGTTGTATACAGTCCGGATGGTGAGACAATCGCAAGTGCAGGTGTTTGGGATAAAAGAGTGTGTTTTTGGGATGCGAAAACAGGAGATTCCAAAGGGATATTGAATGTGCATACGGATCTCAGTAGCATAGTGTTCAGTCCGGATGGCAAAACACTCGCAACTGGAAGTATTAGTGAAACTGTGTGTCTATGGGATGTAAGAACAGGAACACATCTTCGGGAACTGACAGGACATACGGGTAGGGTCAGGAGCATAGCATTCAGTTCGGATGGTTCTACACTGGCGAGTTGTGGAAGTTCGGAAAAATCCGTGCATTTGTGGGATGTACAAACAGGTGCACTACTTCACACGTTGATAGGACATACGTGGGAGGTCTCTTGCGTAGCGTTCAACCCCGATGGCAAGACCCTTGCAAGCGGAAGTTATTCAGATGATGATGACACTGTGTTTCTATGGGATGTGCAAACAGGCACATCTATTCGAAAACTCAAAGCGGATACGGATGGGATCGAGAGCATTGCATTCAGTCCTGATGGAAAGATACTCGCAAGTCAAGGTGTTGAAAATACGTTGCGTTTGTGGGATATACAAACAGGCACATCTATTAGGACACTCACAGGACATACGGATGAAATCGTTAGCGTTTTCTTCAGTCCTGATGGAAAATTTCTTGCAAGTGGAAGTTGGGATGGCACCGTACGCTTGTGGGATGTGCAGACGGGCACATCTATTAGAGAATTGACAAACCATACAGAAAGGATTGGTAGCGTTGCGCTCAGTCCGGATGGTAAGGCCCTCGCAAGTGGGAGTTGGGACGATACAGTGCGCTTGTGGGATGTACAAACGGGCACATCTATTAGGGAATTGACAGGGCATACGAATAATGTTGTTAGTGTTGTATTCAGTCCGAATGGCAAGTTGCTCGCTACAGGAAGTTGGGACAATACCATTCGTTTATGGGATGTGCGAACAGGTATACATCTCTTGACATTGCCAGGGCATACGAATAGTGTTACCAGCGTAGTGTTCAGTCCGGATGGTAAAACGCTCGCAAGCGGGAGTTGGGACGGCACCGTGCTGCTATGGGAACTCACGCTTGAATGATTGGGCTGAATTGTGCAGTAAGGATTCCAATGACAGGTAAATCAATGTTGAAAGCGCGTTAGGCATTCCGCATTGATTTAAGAACGAAACTTGACTGACAAGCAAGTTGTTTGATTACCTTAAATTAACACCTATCGGAAAAAAGTTTATTAGCGATTATACTACCCGATGTGCTATAATAATGTATTGGAGGAAACTAAAATGGAACGCATCACTGTGGATCCAAGAATTCTGGGAGGAAAACCGATTATCAAAGGTACTCGCTTATCGGTTGAGTTTATCCTAAATTTACTTGCGTCTGACGTGAGTGAAGAAGAGATTCTTGAGGACTACCAACATATAACCAAATCAGATATTCACGCTTGTCTTAGATATGCCGCGCGGTGTCATAAGAATGAAATATATCTTGAGTTGAAGTCGGAAGCATGAAATTTGATGAGCTACGAATCCTTACCGATGAAAACGTGTCTCCGAAGGTCGTGGCTTTTCTCAGAAATAGCGGGATTGACGTGTTAGATACGAAGGAGCAAGGATGGTTCGGAAAGAAGGATGACGAATTGCTTGAAATAGCGTATCAAGACAACCGATGGATGTTTACACATGATACGGATTTCGGAACTTTGGCGATTCATGAAGGTAAACGGTATGTAGGTATCATCCTCCTAAGGGTCAGGAATATGAATTCACGAAATATTATAAGTGTCTGTAACCAACTTCTTGATCACGACATAGATCTCTTGCGGGGTGCATTAGTAGTCGTGGAAGAAACCCGAATCCGCATTCGACACAAAGGTGAAGAATGATCATTTATGAATTGAACGTTCATTAAGGTATTTCTGGATAGACCATAAAAACAACTCGGATAAATCGCTAAAAAGGCGGTGCAGTCAAACGCACAAACGAACGCGAAACCTCATCCAATTCATCCCGAATAGCAGCATCTAATTCCCAACCGACACCGCCAAGCGTATCGTCTAATTGTTCAATTGTATCGCTACCACTGATAGCGACGGTGACTTCGGGATGTGATACCACCCATGCCACAGCGAGTTGTGCTGGCGTTTTTCCTAACTCATCCGCAAGTCGTTTGAGTGTTGCAATTACTTTTCCAGTTGCACCACGCATTCGACGATCATATTCCTCTCTATATCGTCTTGCCCACAGCGTGCCAGCAGGGGGCGGTTCATCTGGAGAATAGACACCGCTCAATAAGCCAACCGATAGCGGACTATAACACATCACGCCAAGTCCTTCCTCACGCACTAATCCAAACATCTCGGTTTCCAAGTCTCTATTGAGCAGATTATACATATTTTGAATGCACATATAGGGTGTTGCGTTAATGCCATCGGCAATCCACAGTGCCTTGCAGACCTGCCATGCATGATGATTACAGCAGCCAAGGTAGCGCACCTTACCTGAACGCACCAGATCATCTAAAGCACAGATTGTCTCCTCTTGCGGTGTGGTGTCGTCCGTGACGTGGATTAGATAGACATCAATATGGTCAGTGTCAAGTCGTGTCAGTGAACGATCTATCTCCCGCATGATGTGGTATCGTGATAATCCGTAGTCGTTTGGTCCTTCTCCGATATGGCTGCAAACCTTAGAGGTAATCACTACATCATCCCGTTTCCCTTTAATCGCTTTGCCCAGGATAACCTCAGACTGCCCAATATTTGCACGGTCATCCATTGGACCATAAACGTTGGCGCAATCAATCAGGTTGATACCTGAATCAATAGCGTGTTCAATTAGTCGTTGAGCAGCGTTTTCGTCTGATTGCCCTCTAAATCCTAAGCCCAACGCAAGTGGACTTACCTTAACACCTGCTTTACCAAAATTGACATATTCCATATTTTCCTCCTAATAGATATTTCTTTTTAACGGGGTATTATAGTGAATTATAAAAATGCTGACATTTTTTTTGTAGGAGCGATCTCCGAATCGCGACGAAATGCTTTGATAGTCGGGAATCGGAGTTCCCTCCTACAAAGAGCAACCCGTCGGGAATCGGAGTTCCCTCCTACTATTTAAAATGTCAGGTTAATTATAAAATCCACTATATCAAAACAAAACCTACAAATGTGCACGACTCAACGTCCGCAGTGCATCAACAAGACGCTCCATATCTGCAGGCTTCGGTGCTGAAAATATCAAACTTTCATGTCTTATAGGGTGTTCAAATTGAAGTGTCCGCGCATGCAATGCCTGCCGTTTAAGATGTATGAGTGCATGTTTCACAGGAAGTGTGTCGGCATCATTTAAGGCACGTTGTTCACCTCCATAAATGGCATCACCAGCAACTGGGTGTCCTATATGCTGCAGATGCACCCGAATTTGATGGAGTCGTCCTGTTTCTAATGTGAGTTGAACAAGCGAAAATTTGTCGTATATTTCCAATACCTGATAATGTGTGATAGCATGCCTGCCACCGTTTTTGACTGTGGTCATTCTCCTTCGGTCCCGGCGACTCCGTGCGATTTGCGCGTCAATCGTCTCTGTAACTTCAGCGGGAACCCCACACACAACCGCAACGTACTGGCGCGTTATGGTGTGTTTTTCAAACTGCACGGACAGCGCACGATGCACAACATCTGTTTTCGCAACAACGAGTACCCCTGACGTGTCTTTGTCTAATCTGTGAACAATTCCAGGTCTCTCTACCCCACCGATGCCCGACAAGTCAGAGCAATGCGCAAGCAAAGCGTTGACAAGTGTTCCCTCATTTACACCGCTTGCAGGATGAACAAGCATGCCCGCGGGTTTGTTCAGCACAATTAGGTGGCTATCTTCGTAAAGAATGTCAAGCGAAATATCCCCAGGTTGCAATGTTTCCAAAGGACGGGAATCAGGAGGTGAAATGCAAACTTGGTCGCCAGTACGTAACGTGTAACTGGATCGTTTGGAAACCTTATCATTAACAGTAACAGCACCATCACGAATCAGTTTCTGGAGATAGGTTCGCGACAAGCCTTCGGTTGCACTCATCAGAAACTGATCCAACCGTTTCCCACTGTGCTCTGTTTGGATGTGGTAGGTTTGTCCGGTGGTTTCCATAACTGTGCATAGATTGGAATTAATCTGTTGAAGCTGAGATGCGGAGGGCTGCGGGAGGCGTGTTGGCAGGTCTTTTTCGGTTATAGTATTCTGAATCTTGAAAACGAGATGTGCCTTTGCTTACATCTCCTCTGGATTAGGAAATCCCAAATCCTTGTAAACATTGCCGCTGCCTTTTTCAGCTTTAACTTTCTCATTACTCATTTTTCTGCTCCTGCATTACATGTTCCTTTGTTGATGCTACATGTCCTTAAATTATATATTTCTCTTTCTTTGAATCTATTGGAATATGTAACATGCGATTCATTCAGATTTCAATTCTTCTCAACTCTTTCCACCTTTAATGTTATACCAAGAAGTTCAGCAATCTTATCAAGTTCAGCTTTTCTACTTTTAGGACCACCAAAACTAATCGTCCCTCTTACCCAATACTCTCCTCGTTTGACACCCTTGGCTCTCTGTGAAAACTGCTCTTTTGATACAATGTTCGGACGAACTTTCATCACTTTTTCCAGTCCTAATTTTTCAAGTACTTCGATATAGGTATCTTTCCCACTTTGATGATAAATAACACTATCATCCGGCATAGTAACTCTGAGATTCGTAAATTTCAATTTCGAAGGTCGTCCACTACTCTCATTCGGTTCTTTTTCATTTTGTTCATCATTCCCATTCGGTTCTTTGTCATGTCCTTTTTCATTTTGTTCATCACTCCCATTTGGTTCTTTCCTGTTTATTTCATTTACAAACTCATTGAATGCCCGTTTAACAAGATCCTTGAAATCCTGTACATTAATTTGTGTTTTTACAGCATTATGGAAAAATTCAACAAAATCACCTGTAGGTGCTTCCAGTTGTTTTGTCAAGATATTCTTAATCTCGCCTCGGTGCTTTAAGTCTATTGCCGTGGAACGAGTATTATCCAAGTCAAAGTTTTCTTTAGTGAAGTTATTAAGCACATTAATTAAAGACTGACGAATTTTAGACATGTTGAATTCAAAAAAAGGCTTTGCATCCATTACATTTGGTTTTTCCGAATCTGTGTATAATTTGTAAACAATACCGTTTGTCAATACACCGATCCGCGCTTCAGTTACAGCTGTAAAATAACGGTAAAGTTGTGAAACGTCCGCTTCGGAAATATTTACACGCCAATCTTTGCACTCAATTAGCATTACGACTTTAGCATCTTTGAGAATAGCGATGTCAACTTTCTCTCCTTGTTTTACACCAAAATCTGCAGTAAATTCATATTTAACTTCTGTCGGATTAGTAGTGTCATATCCCAAAAGACGTATAAAGGGTATAATAAAGGACATTTTCGTTTCTTCTTCGCCTTTTACCTTTTCTTTGAAATCGTCAATACGGTCAGATAGTCTATTGAGTTCTTCAATTGATTCCATAAGTATCTCCTATGTTGAATATCAGCTATCAAAGTGTGATTAAGCGTATTTAATTTAGAAGTTTTAATTTTCTTCTTGCATAAAAGCATGTTACTAAATTTGAAGAAATCTTGCAAATGTTTTCTGTACAAAAGGTTAACCACGTAAGGACAGGCATAACACCTGTCCTTACAGATAGAAACAATTAAACTGATAATAGGTTACACTATGCGTTGGAATAGGGTAGAATTTACCCCGTCACAGCACCTTCAGATGCAGACGAGACAGAATTAGCATATTTCGCCATCACGCCTCGTGTGTAGGGAGGTTCGGGGGGAGTCCACTTCTCAAAACGGGCTTGAATTTCAGCATCGGAGAGCGTAACATCAAGTCGGCGTGCCTTCGCGTCAATTACGATTTCGTCACCTTCTTGAAGGATAGCGATGGGACCACCTGTTGCAGCTTCAGGCGCAACATGGCAGATCATAAAGCCGTGCGTAGCACCGGAGAATCTGCCATCGGTTAAAAGAGCAACATCTTCGCTTAAGCCTGCACCGACGATTGCCGCAGTTACCCCTAACATCTCACGCATACCGGGACCTCCAGTAGGTCCTTCATAACGGATAACAACAACATCACCGGGTTTAATTTCCCCACCTTTAATGGCAGCAAAAGTGTCTTCTTCACGTTCAAAGATACGCGCTGGACCGCGGTGAAGCGTTTTGTCCTGACCTGCTAACTTGATGACACATCCATCTGGTGCAAGATTACCTCTCAAGATGGCAAAACCGCCCGTCGGTTTGAGCGGTTCATCCGCAGGTAAAACGACTCTCTGTCCTTCAGTTTCAGTGGCAGCGTTTGCCTCTTCACCGATGGTTTTTCCTGTAACAGTGAGTTCATCGGTATGAATCAGCCCTGCTTCTGCCAACCGTTTTGCTAAAAATTGAATACCACCCGCTTCATATAGATCAGTGGCAACAAACTGCCCACCGGGTTTCAGGTCTGCCAATACGGGTGTTCTTTGACTAATCGTGTGAAAATCCTCAAGCGTCAATGGGATTTGTGCCTCGTGCGCAATAGCGAGGAGGTGCAGGACACCGTTGGTAGAACCACCCGTAGCAGCAACAGAGGTAATAGCGTTTTCAAGAGATTTGCGAGTGATAATTTGACTGGGACGACGATCAGCGGCAAGCATATCCATTACAAGTTGTCCCGCTTTGTATGCTTCATTGTCCTTCTCTTCCACCACAGCAGGCACACTACCGCTACCCATCGGTGCAATGCCCAGCATTTCAACGGCAGTCGCCATTGTATTGGCAGTGAACTGCCCCCCACAAGCACCGGGACCAGGACATCCTTTGCTTATCAGATCGTCTAATTCTTCTACTGTGATTGTGCCTTCAGCATGCTGACCAACCGCTTCAAACACGTCTTGGATGGTAACATCACGCCCCTGAAAATTGCCCGGCATGATTGAACCGCCGTAAAGCGTAAGCGATGGAATATCTAAGCGGGCCAATGCCATCACAGTCCCAGGGACAGTCTTGTCGCATCCGCATAGCGCGACAACAGCATCAAACATGTTGCCGATGGAGACTAATTCTATTGAATCGGCAACAATCTCCCGGCTGATAAGCGAGGTTTTCATGCCCTCTGTTCCCATTGTGATACCATCAGAGATGCTAACGGTGTTGAATTCAAGAGGTGTGCCGCCAGCATCGCGGATTCCCTGTTTGACCTTAGCAGCGAGTCGTCTTAAGTGGAAATTACAAGGTCCGATCTCAATCCATGTATTAGCAACCCCGATAATCGGTTTGTCAAGGTCCTCTGGTGACAGTCCGCCATCGCCAAACATAAGCATGGTACGTGCGGCAGCGCGGTCGGGTCCATCGGTAATCACATAACTTCGGGGTTTCAGTTTATTGGACATTGGCTGTGTTCTCCTTCAATAGATAAAGAAGTGACAATTAGAGACTACATATCAAATTTGTAGGCAAGTTCTCCATCCGGAGCATCTTTGAGACGTAAATTTATCGTTCCTGCTTCCTGTTGGTACGCTTCTTGATACATGGTTTTAATTGGCGTAAGATCAAAGTGATAATCTTCAGTCGGATATGCTTCACAGGTGTCACCGTTCGCATTGTGCGCGATATAAATAGACAGCTGAACAGGAAATGATTCAAGAAACGAATCAGAAGCAACCAAAGTGAATTGATGGGTTTCACATCCACCACTGTAGGATAGACTTACCTTCAGTATGTCACCATCTATCGTGGTAGTATTCAAGGCAAACACATCAGTTCCAAATCTATCACCTGCATCACCAATGAAAACTTTACCGACGGACGGTTCAATGTCAGGTCCAACGTCATCAACTGAAACAGATACGGTATCATCAGGTTCCACCTTTATCTCATTCTGTAGTTGTTGGCAACTTACGATAAAGATAACGATTAAACCCAAGAAAAGTCCAAAAATGTTGTTTATTTTTCTCATATTTACTTGCTCCTTTAGGGATGCCAACTACTGCATGCCGATCCATTTACTAAATACATCACCATATTTTGCAATAAGACCCGCAAACACAACAGAAACCATAGACATCAACTTAATCAAGATGTTAAGTGAAGGACCTGAGGTGTCTTTGAACGGATCACCCACGGTATCACCAACAACGGTGGCTTTGTGCTGTTCTGATCCTTTTTCACCGTATTCGTCCTTGTGGCTACCTTCTTCAATAAACTTTTTCGCGTTATCCCATGCGCCGCCTGCGTTTGCCATCATAATCGCTAAGACAAAACCTGTGGCTAATCCGCCTGCAAGCAAGCCGAGCACACCAGCGACATTAAAAATTAATCCGACAGCAACAGGCACAACGATAGCAATGAGTGATGGGAAAATCATCTCGCGTTGCGCGCCTACCGTAGATATACTAACACATCGTGCATAGTCCGGTTTTACCTCACCCTTCATAATGCCAGGATTTTCACGGAATTGGCGACGAACCTCGTCTACCATGGCACTCGCAGCACGCCCAACAGCCTTCATCGTCAACGCACAGAAATAGAATGCCATGACCGCACCGATAAACAGTCCGATGAGAACTTGCGGATTCATCAAGGTGACGTTATAGTAATCCATGAATTGACTCACCGTGACCTTTAAGGTATCAATGCTACCTTCACCAGGGATATTTAGTTCTTCTTTACCTGCTAAATGTATGAGTCCGTGCCGAATTTCCTCAAGATAAGCTGCAAGGAGTGCAAGGGCTGTCAGTGCTGCAGAACCTATTGCAAACCCTTTACCTGTTGCGGCAGTTGTGTTACCAAGTGCGTCTAACTGATCCGTACGCCCGCGAACGCTTTCATCCAGTTTTGCCATCTCAGCGTTTCCACCTGCGTTGTCTGCAATGGGTCCGTAAGCATCGGTGGCAAGCGTAATACCAAGTGTGGCAAGCATACCAACCGCAGCAATACCGACACCGTAAAGTCCCATCAACGGTTCGGTTGCACCTCCGGGTAGGTAATAACTAACGGCAACTGCACCGATAATTGTAATAACAGGTATTGCAGTTGATTCCATACCAACAGCAACACCTTCAATAATGACTGTTGCCGGTCCCGTCTGTGCCTGCTTCGCGATGGCACGGGTTGGCTTATATTCGTGAGAGGTAAAGATTTCGGTGACCTTACCGATAACTAATCCTGCGACAAGTCCAGCGACAATTGCGCCCCATACCTGCCATTCGTTGTCAAAACCTTCTTCTCTGCCTAAATAGAGTAACACCGGAAGAGAAATAATTGCGATACCTAAAGCACTGCCATTGATACCGAGGTTCAAGGAACTCATCAACTGTTTCATTGATGCGCCCTCTTTTGTGCGCACCATATAGATACCCAAAATAGAGAGAAGTACACCGATACCAGCGATAATCATTGGGGCAGAGAGGTATTTCAGTTGAAGGGCAAGGTTATTGTAGTCTTTAGCAGCAACAGCAGCAACACCGAGCGCAGCAGTTGCAAGGATTGAACCTGCATAAGATTCGTAGAGGTCAGCACCCATACCTGCAACATCACCGACGTTGTCACCAACGTTATCCGCAATCACAGCGGGGTTTCGCGGATCGTCTTCAGGGATTCCTGCTTCTACTTTTCCGACAAGGTCTGCACCGACATCAGCTGCTTTTGTATAAATGCCACCACCGACGCGGGCAAATAGTGCTTGTGTTGAAGCACCCATACCGAAACTGAGCATAATCACAGTAATTTGTGGCAGCGGATTTGCACCTAAAAATTCGGCTCCTATCCAAGGGATTTTAGGGAAGATGTAGTAGAGGATGAGAAACCAACCGGTGATGTCAAGCAGTGCGAATCCAACGACTATCAGCCCCATCACTGCGCCTGCGCGGAAAGAGACTCTTAGTCCCGCATTGAGTCCTTGCATTGCAGCGCTTGTGGTACGTGCAGAGGCATTCGTTGCGGTTTTCATACCCAAGAAACCGCAGAGTCCTGAGAAAAAACCGCCTGTTAAAAATGCAAACGGGACGACTTGATTTTGGGCTTTAAGAACAAAAGCCATAAAGATAAAAATTAGACAGAGAACAGCGAAAACAATGCCGACCACTTTATATTGTTGTCTAAGATACGCCATCGCACCTTCTCGGACAGATTGTGCAATGTCACGCATTGTATCATTACCTTCGTCCTGTTTCATCACAGAGCGATAAAAGTGGAAGGCAAAGACTAAAGCAATAAGTGAACCGACTGGGGCAATCCACCATATCAGCGGTACAGCAGGGGGAGGGTCTGTTTGGGCAAAAGCCGTGGTGGCTAAATTCAAAACGGGTAGGCAGGCAAGATATACCTTCCAATTTAACCACCGTCTTTTGCAAGTAATTTCATGCATTAAAAACCTCTCTTTTTATATTTATTCGTATTCCCAATTAAAAAATTTGAGTGTTTGTCCAACAAGGTAGATAGAACCTGTCACACAGATCAGATCTGTCGGAGATGCGGATGATAAACCCTTCGCAATTGCTAATTCTGGGATTGGACATGTTGTGATCTTATTGAATATACCCGACCATGCATCTTGTATCTTTTCGGCGGGCAGGACACGTGGATTCTCGGAAACCTGTGTTGCAATAACGTAGTCCGCTGTTTTTGACACAATTTCGCCAATTTCGGTTAAGTCCTTATCTTTCATAATACTAACGATAAAAATCGCTTTTGTGTAACGAAAATTTTCACGAATAGCACGACATAAAGCGTTCATTGAGACAGGCGAATGTGCACCATCCAGCACAACAAGCGGTGAGGACATAACTTGCTGAATCCGCCCGTGCCACTGAACGTTTTTGAAACCAGCATAAACACTGTCTCTCGAAATTTCATACCCTTTCTGTTTTAGACATTCAATTGCTGCGATGGCAGTTGTCCCATTCACATATTGATGGTGTCCAAGTAGTGGCAACCTGAGCTGCGAATAACGCTCAGAATCTGTTTCCACGTCAAATTGCTGTGCTATAGGTATACCGTCGGAATTCGGAACGAGTTGTGATACTGGTATATCACGGTCCCGTCCTACGAAATCTTTAACTTCAACAATCGGTGCGTTCCGTTCGCTTGCCATCTTTTCAATTATAACTCGCGCTTCTGGGTGTTGCGGTGCAAGTGCTACAGAACAGCCCTGTTTTATAATTTCTGCTTTTTCGCTTGCTATCTCGGTGTGTGTTTCTCCTAATATAGCCGTATGTTCTAAACCAATTGGGGTAATAACAGATGTCACGGGTGAAACAACATTCGTTGCGTCAAGTCGTCCCCCTAAGCCGACTTCAATCACTGCAAAATCGGTGGCTTTGTCAGCAAAATAAGTAAAAGCAAGTGCAGTGTATATTTCAAAAAACGAAACACGTCCAAATTCGAAAGCGGAAACGGTTTCAATAGCGGGCTTTAGTTTCTCAATATAGTAGGCGACTTCTGCTTCTGAAATAAATTTATCATCAATACGACACCGTTCTCTCGGTGTAATAAGGTGCGGTGACGTAAATAAACCCGTTTTATAGCCTGCATGTGTTAGCACTGATGCGATAAGTGCAGCGGTTGATCCTTTCCCTTTACTCCCCGCGACATGGACAACTTTCAATTTATCATGCGGATTTCCGAGTAGGTCTAATAACTGTGAGATACGATTCAAATTGTAGAATCGTGCCTGCCGTGAAAAATCCGGGCTTCTTTCGTAGTCAATGAACTGTTCAATGTAGGCAAGTGCAGATTCGTAATCCAATTTTTTGGTATTATCGGTTACAGCACACAGAGTGTACCTAAAGCCATAGAATTTTCCAATAGTTTCTTACTTCTTTCAAAGGTCTCTTCCTGTAGGAGCGATCTCCAGCTCGCGACTTCTATACCTTTAGATATTCATAAATCGGGAATTGCGCGCAGAATTCTTTGACTTTTTCTCGGACTCGCTTCTTTATAGATGCTTTCTGTCTATTTTCAAGTGCCTCAGTAATAAAATCCGCTATGTGAAGCATTTCATCTTCTTTCATGCCGCGTGTTGTGACCATCGGGGATCCAAGACGAAGGCCGCTTGTCGTTTTCGGTTTCCTTTTGTCAAACGGAATAGTGTTTTTATTCACAATAATGCCTGCATCTTCAAGGTGATCCGCTGCTTGTCTTCCGCTTAATTTTTCGTATTTAGTAGTTAGATCTATTAACATTAGGTGATTTTCTGTGCCACCACTGACTAACCGGAATCCGTTTTCCATTAATCTTTCGGCAAGTGCCTTTGCATTTTTTACGATTTGTTCCTGATATCTTTTAAACTCAGGTTCGCTTGCTTCCTTGAAAGCAACTGCCCTTGCAGCGATTGTATGTAGGAAAGGGCCACCTTGTAATCCGGGAAAAACAGCACGGTCTATCTTGGCTGCATGTTCTTCCTTACACATAATCATTGCACCACGAGGGCCGCGTAAGGTTTTGTGTGTTGTTGTGGTAACTATATCGCTGTATGGGACTGGGTCGGGATGAACACCGCCCGCGATGAGACCCGCAATGTGTGCTATATCTGCAAGCAAGTATGCACCAACGGAATCGGCAATCTTCCGCCACGCAGCAAAATCAAAATGGCGAGGATACGCGGTTGCCCCGACAACGATAAGTTTTGGACGATGCTCCGAAGCCAGATTCGCAACCTCTTCCATGTCAATTAGTTCAGTTTCGGCATCCACACCATAAGCAACAACATTGTAATAACGACCAGAAAAGTTCACTTTATCGCCATGACTCAGATGTCCACCGTGACTGAGTGACATTGCTAAGATGGTATCCCCAGGGTCAAGCAGTGCATGATATGCCGCCATATTCGCTTGTGTGCCTGCATGCGGTTGCACATTGACGTGTTCAGCACCAAAGAGTGCTTTGGCACGTTCAATTGCAAGCGATTCTACGTCATCCATAAACTCGCAACCGTTATAGTAACGTTCCCCAGGATACCCCTCAGCGTATTTATTTGCTAAGATACTCCCCTGAATTTCCATAACGGCTCGGCTGGCATAGTTCTCCGATGGAATCAGCATGAGAGAATCTTGCTGCCGTGCCAAGTCTTTGGCGGTAATTTCAACAATTTGTGGGTCTACCTCTGCCAATAATCTATTCATTTCTTTTCACCGTTTGTAACTTGCCATGGTGTTGTCTTCATGAAAATGAAATTGTAACACAAAATCAAGGGTTTTTCAAGGAAACTTGACATTTCTATGACAACATGCTAATTTAGTGGTAACGGATTTTCGTTACTTCACAAATTCTGCACTTTTCTAATAACTTTCTTTATGGTTTTTCTTCAAGCATGTGTATTGTACCGTGCAAATAGCAATCCAGTGGTGTGCCGTCTGCAAAGTTGCCCTTGATGTCAACATGGAACTGCATGGTAGGTGTCAGAGTCGGTATTTTGAGGAAGACTGTTTTGCCATCTTCGGAGAGTGTTATAGATTGGACGGGATGCATGTCTCTGCCCTCCTCACCGGAACGTTTTAACTGTGGCGAACCGTAATCTTTAGACCAGCGATACTCCCAACTTTGTACCCGCCAGTTTTCTGTACTTGTTGCGGACTCTGGTTCAAGCGGTTCATAAAAATCGATGATTAAACCATCCTTGACAGCGCGGAACGATTTGGGGGTACGGAGCGGGGCACCAGTCATACGTATCCGGTAAAAACCGGTGTCCTCTTGTTTTTCAGACGACCAGCCAAATAGACCAGCAATGTAGAGGTCCCCGCTGATTGGATGAAATCGTCCACGCATCACACCTGTGGGAAACTCCAAACCCAGTTCAGTGAGAGCACCCTGCACTGTTTCCTCTGTTTGCTGCTGAAGAACCGCGTATATTTTTCCTGTGCCGTAACTGACTGAGAGTAGAGAATCACCCATTTCTCCCCATCTGTCTGTAGGAATCCAGACTAATGTTGCCGGAGAACGGTCAACAAAAGGCGCGACCCAGCAGAGAGGCGGTTCGTAACTATTTGGCGGATCATCTGGTGGATACCATCCCCATAGATTTCCGTAGAATTTATCTGGGGCAGTGATACGGTTCAGTCGGTTGGCGGGCATCCAGAAGCCTTCCTGATCAGTACCGTAAAATATCGGGCCAGGACTAATTCCGAGTCCATTTGATGCACGAAATCCATAAGCAATCACGGAGGATTGTTTTCCATCTGGTGATACTTTAATGAGTGTGCCGTGGTGTGGATGTTGGGCGCGCAATGCATGTCGGGCGGATTTCATGTAATAGAAGTTCCCCGCTGCATCAGTCTGCAAGTCCATAACCTGCTCATGGAAGTGTTCACTGTTGTTAACGTCATTGTTAAAATTCTCGTAGAAGTCAGTTTCACCGTCTGCGTTGAGATCCACAAGACGGGTAATCTGGTCGCGTCCGGCAACATAAATCTGCTGTCCGACAATTTTTAGTCCAAGTGGTTGATTCAGACCGGTGGCGATACGTTGCCATACGAGTGTGTCCAAAGTATCATTAAGTCCAGTTACTGTCCAGACATCGCCGTTCCATGTGGAAAGCGCAGCCTGATTGCCATCTGGGAAGAAGTCAAACCCACCGAAACGTATCCACGATTCCCACGGATTTTGTGCAGGCCAATCGATTTTGTCAATAGCGAACGGTTGGTTGGGGTCGCGTCCATCATTTGCCGCTAACCGTGCGAAATCTGTGAGGTTCGGTTCACTCCCTTTCCACTTTAGAACTTTTGCGGTTGTGTCAGTGGGAAGGTGGAGGGAAACACGTTCGGCATCAACGATCCATTTTGCCCCCTCAATCGGTTCTGTCAGAGTTGCTGCAATTATAGGTGGTTCATGGTGACCTTGGTAAAGCGCATGCATCTCATCGTGTGAGAGAACACGGTTGTATAGATGCATTTCATCAAGCTTCCCTTCTAACCACGGAGATTCTTCTGGGAAATTCTCTGCAGTAAATCCGAGTCGCCAAATATCATCTTCCAATTCATCATCTGGTTTGAGAGTGCCTTGGGCGACAATCTCGCCATCCAGAAACAGGATCACTTCTCCACTTTGATGTCGCCACGTCAATCCAACATGATGCCAAACCCCATCAGTGACTGATTTCGCATTTCCCGAAGCACTGCTGACAACACCGACCCAACCGACATCAAATGCCAATTGTCCATTTCTGATAAAAAAGGTTTTACCGTTAGGCACCCACTCTGGATCCTCAAGTGCTTCAGAGAAGATTGAACCGTCGTTTTCAGTCGCAATCCACACAGCAAAGGTTAGGTCATTCGTATCGAAATCAAGGGCAAAGTCTTCCTCAAAACGCGCTTCCGCATCACCACCGAATGCAAGACCACTGTCCTGTCGTCCGTCTTCCCATTGTACACCATCAAGAACGATTGTAGACTTCCCCAACGTTGCACTTGCGGCGTGTCCACCGGAACCTTCGTCAAATTGCCAATGCCCGATCAAACCGGGATAATCTTTATGTCCTTGTGCATCCGCGGCCTGTGCTGTTTTGTCAAAAGGAAGCAGGGCAGCGATGTACTGATCTGCACTACCAGTATCACCGAGAACTGGTGACAAATCATCCATTGAAAGTATTTTAGGAAGGTATCCCTCTTTTTCAAGATACCAAGTGGTTGTCTCTGCGTCGATTCTCACCGTTTCCGATTGAAGTCTTCGTTGTATATCGGTGTGTCCTGCCATATTCAGTTTTTCCGACCAACGTTGCGGCCCACCCTTAATCAAAGTTGTCATATCTGTCACAGGAGGAGAGGTATTTACAAATTCTTTCCACGTGTCTAAGTCAAGTGTATCATGTATCGCTGGAGTAACCAGAATTTTAGCAGAGATTGCTTTATTAGATGCCGGGAAGCGGACGCGGATCTCACCCTGTGTAGTTTCCCACTGTGTGCCTTCTGGAGCGTCAATCAATGCACCAAGCAGACTACCCGGCACCCCAGGTTCCGCATCTGCCGGACACAAGGCTACACCAGTGCCACGTGAAAATTCAGGCAGATCAGATGCTTCGCCATCAGGCATTGTTGCGATACGGACAAGTGTGCTTGATGTGGATGAACCCAGATGGAAAGTTCGTGCAAAGGCGATCCCATTTTCTCCACTTTCAAGCGATGGGGTTTCCAGCACAGACCGATTGCCCACCGTATACGACAAAATGACGCGGTTTTCGTGAAGATACAATCCTTTCCAATGTGCCCAATCTTTGGGTAGAGGACCAAAGGGAACGGATCGTGTATCTTTGAAACTGTCATCCTTTGCCCATCCTGGACCTACAAGATTTTGCCACAGCAGTTTTCCTTCTATTGATGGATAACTCTGATGCCATCCGTTAAATTCAACGTCGGCGTAGTCAATCAGTCCACCTATCCAACCTGCAGAGTACCTCAGTAAGTCTGTGTCAAACACTACAGCACCACTTGTATGATCCGGAGTAAGTGGAATAACAATGCCTTTGTAGGTTAGGTTATCGGCATTCGCGGCAACTGCTGTGGAGAGAAATGGTCCATAATCCATGTCTCGCCACTTTTCTCCGGTTTTAGCACGCCAACCCGGAACATATCGTCGCTGTGCTTTATTTTCAAGACACCAGTAGACACCGTTGACGATGAGGCGACGAAAATCGCTTACTTTGAAGTCCTCTGGATGTCCCATCGTGGTAGTGAACACCCGTCCATCACCAGAATGGGTGTGTGTCCATGCGATTGGGTTCACAGTCTCGTCACCGCCACGTTCTCCCTCTGGAAATACGGGTCGTCCTTGCACTAAGACCTGTGCATCTTTTGGTGGATAGTTAGGGCGGACATGGTAGGTCCAGGATCGGACGTGGAATGTAGGACTCACGCCTGCAAGGATTGGGTGATCACCGACAATTGTAGCATCGGTGCTTGCCCCGTGTCCATAGTGGTATATCCAGGGTGCGCCGAGTTCGCTGGCACCGAAACTGTTCCATTTTGTAGCACGCTCGTCTTCCTCTTCGTAGGCAAAGGCGTGCGTCGTTGTGCGGAAGGCGAGGATAGGACCGCCACGGTCAATGTATTTTTGTAACAACTCAAGTTGGTCATCCGGAAGTTGGCGGAATCGCAGATACAAAACGAGTAGGTCTGCGGTTTCGAGCGCGTCAAGTCCATTTATGCTATTCCCTTCACCGCCCTGTAGTACATCGTCAATAAGAACTGTGGTACGGAAGTCATAGTGTTCTTCCAACACATTAGCCAATGCGGGCATCGTTACTTCTGAACGATATTCATTTTCGCCTACAACGAAGACGAGATGGGGTTTTGCATGACCGATGGATGCAAATATATTAAACGCGAACGAGATACATAGAAGATAAATTGAAATACGTTTGCCACATTGAATAGAGAGCTTGTTTGAGTAATCTGATTTTGACAAATTTTGTTCTCCCGAATGAAAATGTTTGGTTTGCATTATGTGGATTAATGCCAAGGATTTTTCATCAAATTAATGATGAGATAGCAATCCTCATAACACTGCAATCCGCTAATTGTTCAGTTGCCAAAGTATAATAGTCTATAAAAAAAATGTCAATAAATAATCAGGATATCACAGAGGCATTCAATTTTCTAATCATTACTTTTTCATAAAACCTCTTCTTGTAGGAGCGAGCTCCAGCTCACGACCTTTCGACCAAAACGGGTTATAAACCGACAATTTGAATGCCTCTGAGGATATCAGGATTGTAGGTAAATCAGAAGTTGACATATAACTATCTTCATGGTATATTAACGTGAGTTTGATAAATAGTTAGGACTTCCACATTCCTCTTTAAAGTCCCACTGATAAGGGGGATTAGGGGGTTAAATCACTGAAATAAGGGTTTTTAACCCCCTAACCCCCCTTATCAAGGGGGGAATGCGTCCATCCTATCAGAATTGAATTCTTTTTTCAAACTCACGTTATATTAGTGATTACTGATTTTCGTCACTTCAAACCATTCTACACGTATGTGAGTATTTTGCATAACTATGCCGCAACTCAACAAATATATACCCATCATAGCATTCATACTTCTTTTAATTCCTTTGTTTCTTTTGTCAGGTTGTAATTCCCAAGACAAACCTCAAGATTCACCATCCTCAACCCCAAAAACCGATGCTCCTGAAGTCATTACGCCTCCCATCACCCCTCTTCGTGCTGAAGATTGGCACATGTTCATGCACGACTTGCAGTTATCTGGAAAGAGTCCGGACAAAACAATTAAGCCGCCACTCCAATTGTTGTGGCAATTTAAAACGGGCGGTCCTATAACTGCATCCCCAGTTGTAGCCAACGGGATTCTCTACATCGGTTCTGCAGATGGCAAACTCTATGCTTTAAATGCCAAAGAGTGGGGGATAAAGTGGGTTTTCAATGCTGGAAGTGCCGTCCGGTATTCTGCTGCTGTTTGGGGGGGACGCGTCTATTTCAGTACACGGGATAATATGTTTTACGCACTTAATGCAGAAACAGGAGACGTGCTTTGGGAATTCAAATCAAAAGGTTGGATGGATTCACCACCAGTTGTTTTTAATAGAACTGTTTACACGGGTGCATTTCCTACGCGAATATACATGCTGGATGCCATCACCGGCAAACTTAAATCCGAACGACAGCGCATAGTCACAATAAACGGCGTTGAATACGGATGCGCGAATGCAGAGTTCTATCCCATTATTCCACAGTATAACGCGAATTTATGGCGTAAATATACAGCTGGAAGTGAGAGTTTTCCCGTCACTGCAAACGGTTTTGTCTATATTGGTGCACGCAACGGGAAAATACATGCGATTAATATAGCGTCTAAGACAGAGATTTGGACGCACCAGGTTGGCGGTCCAGTCAATGCAGCCCCTGCGATTTCCGACGGTGTCCTCTATGCAACATCTACTGACGGTTCAATCTATGCGTTTGCCAATGCTATAGAAAGTAAACCGATTGCAGATGATACACGCGAACATGGTATTGTTACACATGATGATGCATCAGTTTACGCGGAGAAAAATGGGACTTCACCTTTATATCGACTCAGTGATGGCACAAACATACCAATTTTGCAAACTACACAGAATTGGTATCAGGTGGAACTACCGAATAAGCAACAAGTATGGATAGATAAATTTGCCTTCGGACAATTTGAAGAGACAGAAGGTATCCTGTTAAACACCAATTTTTGTGGGAATCCTCGGATGATATATCTGATCAATGGCGCAGAATACCCGTATTGGAGTCCCGATGGTGAACGCATTGCCATGCTAAAAAGAACTGATCTGAGCGGAAGTTATTGGAAGGCAAGTGAACTCTGGATTATGGACAAAAAAGGGAAACAAGCGAGAAAACTTTATACCGGGCAGCTTTACAATCCACATGTTTCATGGTCATTGGATGGTCGCTTAATAGCATTTGAAGCCGAAGTAGACGATGATCGTTTTGTTTTTACTGCCGATTGGGAATTGGGACGTATCAAGAAATTGGTTAAGGGTGCGGGGCCTGCATGGTCACCTACGGCTAATCAATTGGCGTTTAGACGGCGTGAAAGAGGCTATGATGTTATTTATCGGATTAACAGTGACGGCAGTGGTGGTAGAGATATTGCGCGTGTGTTATTTAAACAAACTCGGCGCGCTTATACCTTTTTGCACGCACCTTCTTGGTCGTCAGATGGAAATCTACTCGCTTTTGAGGTGACACAAGATCAAAAGCTCGAAAACGGCACAGTTACTTATGCAGCGATCCGTATTCAAAATATTGAAGGAGAACGGGTGAAACAGATTCCAACGCAACACCAACGCGTCCGACAGATGCGGTGGTCGTCCGATGGGGCACAACTTGCCTACGTGCTTTCTGGCAGCAATCGACAAGATTTAGTGCTTGATAAACGGATTCACATTGCTGGAATCACTGACGAATCGCTGAAACATCGGATTATCAAACACACAGCACCCGCATGGTCGCCAACAGGGAATCGGTTAGCGTACTTAGAACGGGAGGATTGTGTCGGACTCCGTTGGAAGATTTGGGTGCATGACTTGGATAGCGGCAAGAAATATCCGATTGCTCGAACATCTATGAAACTCGCCTCTATTGTCTGGATGCCGGATGGCAAAAGCCTATGCTTATGGCACACCTCAGATTATCTGCGGAATAATGCCTATCAGCCTGCAGACACAAAGGGATGGATTGTGCCTATTAACCCATAAGTGTCAATTTAAGAACCTGAACCCGTTTGTGGTTGTATAGCCTCGTAGAGGCGGAATGTTTATAGAATCCGCATTTAACACATTCTTGAACACCGTAGGGTGACATATATTATGTTATACACATACCGCTCCTACGGAGCTCAAGAAATGGTGTCAACTTTTTCTATAAACATATCGTCCCGACGGGACTAATACAATCGGGATTACAAAGCCCTCCAACAAGAGAGATAATACGCTAAATTAACAGTTATGGGATTGAGCCTATTAACCTGTCTCTGTAGCAGAAACGCCTTATAGTAAATCTAATGAGTCAAGAACATTTAGAATATAAAGATAGGGTCAACTTAGGCAGTTATTATACCCCTCCTCAATTTGTGGAGCAGGCATGGGAATTTATTGTGCCATACATAGATTCACAGACTGCCGTAATTGACAGTGCCTGTGGATACGGGGATTTTCTAAAGAATTGTGGGCAATCTCTTACTATCGGGTGCGATATAGACGAAGCTGCAATTGATATAGCAAAAAAGAACACAGATAAAGTCCGTTTCTTTCAGACGAACTCTTTATCCAACGTTTCAAGGGAAAAATTTAGTATCCCTCAGCAGTGCAAAAGATTGATAGTCGTCGGAAACCCACCCTATAATGACAAGACCTCTCTTATTCGTCAAAAGATTAAACGGGCTGAATTTGACGTTGATGAAGATTTAGTCAGTAGAGACTTAGGAATTTCGTTTCTCCGTTCCTATAATAAACTTCAGGCGGATCTTATCTGTGTTTTGCATCCGTTATCTTACTTGATTAAACCAGCCAATTTCAAACAATTAAAGGAATTTGCTGCAAATTATAAATTGATAGATGGCTTACTTATTAGTAGTGGGGAGTTTCCTGAATCTGCAAAACTTACGTCTTTTCCTATTATCATTGCCTTTTATCAGCGTGACACCGAAGGGATGGAATACAGTTTTATCCGTTCCTTCCCATTTAGAACAGGAAACGGACTCAGTTTCTGTCTAAGTGATTTTGATTATATCCCAAGTTATATTCGCAAATATCCGAGCAAGCAGCACCAACCGATACCTGATGATTCTCTGTTTTTTTGGACAATGAGAGATATTAACGCATTGAGGCGGAATCGGACGTTTGTCGACAACTATAACACAAACACTATTGTAATTGACAAAAGCAAACTGGATTATTATGTTTATGTTGACGTGTTTAAAAGAAACCTTGATAGACTCCCCTTCTATTTCGGAAACTGTGATGTTCCTATAGATGATGAACTTTTCAAGCAGTCCAAACACTATTTCATCAGCGATACTATTCAACATCATCCTTTTCTACAAAAGCACTTTCAGACTGCGCCAATAGAGAAGGAGCAGGTGGAAGTTAAACTGGATATGTATTTCAGAAAACTATTAAAAAAATATCATATATGATAAAGAGAACAAGAGAATTCTCGTAGATATTCCGCTTACAACACCTACTATAGTAGAGTATAGAAATTATCCTACACTTCCTCTGTAGGAGCGATCTCCGAATCGCGACCGAACTGTAGGAACAGTCGGGAATCGGAGTTCCCTCCTACAGTTCAGGAATGTAGCATTAATTCTAATCTTTACCATAAAAAATAAACTTTTTCTGAATAATGACTTTTCATTACCTAAAAACGCGTTTGTAGTCGCGCAATTTATTGCACCTCTTTTCTTTTTGTAGGAGCGACCTCCAGGTCGCGACTTTGTGCTTGAAGTTGTAAAATGCTTTGTAAACGCACCTAACAACAGTGTCTCATCAATTGTAAAATCTACCATGTTCTGTTTACGGTTAATTAAAGCACTTAGAAGGCAGCTTCAAGCAAATAAAGCATATCCTGTTCTGTACACTGTCTCGGATTAAGTTTATGGCAATGGTCAAGCATAGAATCGGCTGCAAGTTTCGGAATCTTTTCCCTGTCTAATCCAGCATCTCCGAGTCCTGCGGGCATATTAAATTCCTTATTCAATTCGCGAATTTCATCAATTGCTGCGCACGCTGCCTCACCTTTGGACATACCTTCAACATTAACACCTAAAGCGTTTGCCACATCTGCGTACTTCTCAATCACATGGGGCAGGTTAAATTCCATCACAGGTGGTAGGAGTATTGCATTAGCGACACCGTGCGGGATAGGTGCGTCAGTTGATAATTGGTGGGCAATGGAGTGAACTGCACCAAGACCTTTCTGAAATGCGAATGCTGCCATACATGAACCTAACAGCATTTTGCCTCTCGCCTCAATATTATCTCCATGGTGATATGCTGTTCGGATGTTTGCGCCTAATATCTTCAATGCTTGCAATGCCACACCTTCTGAAATTGGGTGGTATTTTGTTGCTACGTATGCCTCAATCCCGTGTGTAATAGCATCCATACCGGTTGCTGCGATCAATGCTTGTGGCATTCCCACAGTCAGCACTGGGTCAAGCAGCGCAAGGTTTGACATATTGTAGCGAGTGATAATAGCACGTTTTCGCCACCGATTAGTTGTCTGTAGCGACGTGTCGGTAATGATCGCACCTTGAGAGACTTCACTACCGGTACCAGCAGTTGTTGGCACACATATCAGCGGTGGCATATCACCACGAATTTTATTAACCCCATCCGAGTCTACATAGTACGGTTCGAACGGTGGCTTGTGCGTTGTCAAGAGACGGATGGCTTTCGCAGCATCCATTACACTGCCGCCGCCAACAGCAATAACGACATCGCACTTTTCTTTCTGATAGACTTTCACACCTTGCAAGGTACTAATATCTGTCGGATTCGGTTCAATGTCCTCATAAGTCGCATAGGGCAAATTGGCATTGTCTAATGGTGCTATTGCTTGGTCCAATATTCCCACTTTTCGGATACCTGCATCGCTAACGATAAGCGGTTTTTTGCCACCGAAAGCCTTGACATGATCTGCCAAGTTTGCGATGGCACCTTCCCCAAATTCAATGCGCGGCGGTAAAAAATAATTTAGAATTTCTGTGTTCAAACTTAATACCTTATTTTTATATTACAGTGTATCTCATAAATCGTAGGGCTTTGTCCATCCAAATTATGTCTTCTAAGCCAAAACTTGTAGCCTCTAAAACCGGGGTTAGAAACCCCTCCTACAAGAGCGAATCAGCGAAGTTAGGAAACCGAACTCACCAAATACCAAAAGCGTATTTGGCGTTGATTCGTATTGCATAAATAATTATTGGCTTGCTATAAATATACCATGCTTTGTGATAATTTTCAAGACGTTACGGACGAATTCCAAGGTTATTTAGTTTTAAGAATTATCAGTTGATGAGTGTTACTAATAGTTTATATCGTAGGTCGGGTAGAGCTTGCGAAACCCGACCTACAATGCGACTATATAATATTAACGTTTGTAATAAAATGCACAGAAAAACCGAAAACTAAATAACTCTGCACGAATTCTTGTAGGAACGAGCTCCAACTCGCGATATCTTCTAATCCGAGATTCAAAGAAAAAAGAGTAAACCTCCCAAATAACGCACCACGGCCCAAACTTTCACAAAGTTAGGTGTTCTATATCAATTCAACTGCTAAATGCGAAAAATTTCGCCTAATTTGCCACCAAGAACACGTCCTGCACCGAGCAAACACGCAATTAAAATTAACATCCCAACAACGCCGAGTGCGCTTGCAATGTACGGACCTTGTCCTACACGTTGGGAGAGTGACCAAATCGCTTTTGTGATAGGGTAGTACTGATTTTGCGTTGCTAAAATCAGGCTTTCACTTACCTCAAGCATAGAAAAGGAGAAGACCAGAATAGCACCAGCAAGGATATTGGCAAAAACTAAAGGTAACGTAATCTTATAGAGGGTTCGAACTGGCGTTGCGCCCATGTTTTGTGAGGCTTCTTCATAGGTTATACTGGTTTGCTGGAAACCTGCATATATCGAACGTAGCATATACGGCAACCGCCGCACAGCGTAACCAGTAATTAACAGAAAAGTTGGGTTTTTTCTCGGATCAATAAAAGCTACGAAATCCTCTGGAAGATTTCGTAGGAGAAGTGATGTATCTGAGAAACTGCCCATATATCCGAAGGCAATCGCAACGCCAGGCAGTGCTAAAGGTAACATTGCAAGCGCATCTAACAAATTTTGGAACGGTATGCGTTTACGTGTGAGGAGATATGCTATTGCAACGCCAACAATAAGGGCAATTAACGTGCTGAAGATACTATATTTCAAACTGTTGAAAATGCTCGGTAGTGTATCGGAATGCGTAAATACCTCAATATAGTGGGCAAAAGTGACCGATTCTGGTAGCACGCTCAAGTTCCATTGACTCGCATCCGGTGTTAAGGATACCAAAATTACACTGATATGTGGTAGTAGTGCCATAAATGTCAAGCCACCGATAAACAGATAGATGATGCATCGCAATCCCCCTTTTGCGTCCACTTCCCGTGAAGTTACGTGTCCTCGTCCAAGCATCTCATAGTGTTTACTACCAGTCCATCGTTTGGAGGCGTAAAAAGCGAGTGCTGTAAGAACGATAATTAACACAACCAGCGCATACCCCATCGGGTTTACGTTCGCTTCGGTTACTTGTCGAAAAATTCTGACTGCTATCACCTCGTTGTAGTCAAAAATCAGTGGCGTGCCAAGGTCTGTGAATGCCCAGATAAAGACAAGGATTGCACCAGCAAAATAGCCAGGCATCATTAAAGGCAGTGTGATTTGCCTGAATATTTGGAACCTTGATGCGCCCAGGTTTTCTGCAGCTTCCTCCAAACTCGGATCAACATTGGACAATGCAGCAACGATGTTTAGATACATTATTGGGTAAAGGTGCAAAGTTGACAACAAGACTACGCCCCAAAAACCTCCCTCAAACCAGTCAATAGTTTCGGTAATATCTATCAGCTTGAGTTTCACGAGAAGCATATTTATACTGCCATATTTCCCGAAAAACTTTAACATACCGATGGCACCGACGAAAGGCGGCATTATCATCGGAATTAGAATGACGGATCGCAGCATATTACGTCCCGGATACCGATAGCGGGTTAAGAAATATGCCAGCGGAAGGCTTATGATACTTGTCATTAACGTTACCATCACGCCGATATTGAAACTATTGATAACCAATTCCCGAATGTTCGGATCGGTTACCATCAGTTTGAAATATGTGAGGTCGAATTTATTTTCAACCCAGAATGCTTCTTTGAAGATATAGAGGAGGGGATAGATAAGGAATATGACAAAAAATAGTGTTGTCAGTCCGAGGATTAGCGTGATAGATGGGGTTAAATCGTATTTTCGCCTAATTTTTTCAATTAAGGTCAGTTTTAGGTGTGGGGTATCTTTTGCCTCTTGGCGATCAAACATCTTTTTCTCCAACATAACAGTGAGCAGTCCGTTCTACAAATGCTTTTTTAATTATACCTTGTATTGTATTGAATTGCATCTATTTTTCTTCTGTTGCAATTTGGAGAGTGGATTTGATATAATTCAAAACGTAATCAATAGAGCAAATTTCGTTTTATAACGACTTGTGCTAAATCATTGAATGTAAATCCTAATTTCACATAAGTGCCACATTTTATGATTTTAACTTATTGATATTTTCTTTAGTCCCGTAGGGACGAAATGTTTATAGAAAAACATCATAAACGCCCTCTTTAGTCCCGTAGGGACGAAATATGCATGTGGTGCATAGGACAAAACCTAATATCTGTGAAAATATTAGAAACAATTAGTTAACTGGCACAAGTCATTTTTATAGGAACAACTTATCTTTTAGACTTCAATTTATGAGGAAAAAATGACCCGGAAAAGCTGTATAATCTCAACTCTACTGATTGGTATGGTACTTTTAGTTATAATTGGTTGCGGCAGTGATGAAGAAAAACCTGATGCTGATGAGGCGAAAGAAGAAAAACCTATTTTACAGCCCGTTTTGCCGAAGGAAGATTTACTTGGCACTTGGCAAGTTGTATCAATCAATGGTCTGACTCCTGGAGCATTTTTTGAATCACCTGTAGGGGAGGATTTAGAAGAACAAGCGGTTGAAGTCAAACAATTTCACTTCGTTTTTTCTGCTGATGATTCATGGACAATAAATCTTGAACTTGAAGCGATTATGGCTTTTCCTGAAATTCTGCCTGGTCCGGAGGTGGTTTTGCACGAGGGCAAGATGGAAATAAAAGGGGTATGGTCAGGTGCTTACAGAGTTCAAGATTCCATGCTCTTTCTTACTACAGAAGATGCAGATGTGAAAATGACGTCTGATCCGGAAGGTTTTATTGAAAAAGTAACTGAGGGTAATATAACAGCAGAAGTAGCAGAACAGCAATATATTGAGCAATTCAGGGATATTATCCTTACGCCTTTCAAGCAATCCACCGGCACCTTGAAAGGAAATACATTTACCCTGATTACTTCTGCAGCAAAAAAGATGGTTTTGGAGAAACAGTGATTTTCTCCCTACACTTACTGTTTCTAAAAAGAAACAACGGACATAAACGTCCGTTGTTTGAAATTTCAATGCCTTTCTAATAGCATTAGTTTTATTCGAATTCTTTCAGAAACCCTCTGAATTCTCTGCGGTGCGTTTCTTCATCCGCGAGGAGTCTGATGCAGAGGTCTTGCGTAACGTAATCTATTCCATCGCACATGCGAATAATCTTATTATACTGTTCAATTGCGGCATCTTCTGCCTCAATAACACCGTGAATAGCTGCCACAAGGTCTGTAGATTCTTCTGGTGGTTGAAGTGAAGTTTGCTTCGGTTTAAACGCAAACGAACCGGGTACGCGCCCACCGATTTCCTTGATACGAGCGGCAAGGTCCTGTGCATGTCCAATTTCCGTTTGAATATCTGCCGCCAAGGATTTCTTAATCTCTTCGGCACGGATGCCATCCAAATCAACGGATATTGCCAGATAATTAATTGTTGCTTCCAACTCTAACCAATAAACGCGAGTGAGTTCTTGAATGATTGCGTCTGTTGCTTGATCCATGATTTCTCCTATCATAAAGTGTTGAGTTTCATCTATAAAAATAATGTGTCAAATACTAAAAATCCGAATGAACCTATAAAAAATTCATGTTTGGCATCATCCATGGATAACCATCTGGATGCGCTAATATATTAAACGATATACCGTAGGTTTTGGTTAACATATTTTGCGTTAGCACAGATTTTGGGGAGGCACAAGCAACAGAAACACAAGAGTACTTAATGCATTGAAACGAGATTTAATGAACCTTATACGGACCTCCCCGCGGTTCTTCCTTTAGATCAGGTCGAGCGGAATCCTGAAACACCTCATGCAATTCCAGTTTGTTGGATTGGGTGAACGCCTCTTTCGGCATCGTGCCGGATTGCGCATGTCCCTTACGGAATTCCTCAGAGTCTACCCAGTTTTCAAAATCCTTCCGTGATTCCCAGAGTGTAAAGACCACGTAAGGATCACCCTCATTGACAGGTCGCAACACTTGATTAGAGATAAATCCTGGCATTCCATCAACGAGACGTGCTCGGTTTCGGAATCGTTCCTCAAATTCCTCGTAATATTCAGGTGCGACGTAGATTCGATTTGCAACTGTAATCATTATTTCTCCTTTTTAAAATAAAATTTCTTACAAAGACTCTAAAAACGCGATAAGTGCATCACGTTCAGTTTTTGACATCTCCAAAACGGCTTGTCGTGATTTTTCCGCTTCCCCTCCGTGCCAGAGAATGGCTTCCATCAGGTCTCGGGCTCTACCGTCATGGAGAAAATTGGTATGTCCATTAACTGTTCTCACCAAGCCAATACCCCACAATGGCGGTGTACGCCATTCTGTTCCACTGGCATGAAAATCAGGACGGTTATCTGCTAAACCAGGTCCCATGTCATGCAGCAATAGGTCTGTATACGGATGAATCGTTTGATTGCTGACTGAGGGAACACCCAGTAAAACACCAGTTCTTAACGTTGGAATATGGCAGCTCGCGCATTGTGCTTGTGCAAATAGTTGTTCACCATGCATGACTTGTGGATCGTCTATATTTCGCCGTGCAGGAACTGACAACGTTTGCACATAGAAGGTTACTACGTCTAAAATTTCATCGCTAACTTCAGGGGTTGTGCTTTTTTTTGTAAGTTGTGGCTGTCCAAACGAATTTTCAAGTAAGAATAGTGAAGTCGTCAGCCCCATATCATCGTGATACGCAGAGGCAACCTGTTGAAGGAGTGTCGGCTGGTTCGCTTTCCATCCGAAACGCCCAAGCACGTAACGCTTTTGAACAACATCCCATACATAGTTGGGTTTGCCAGAGATTCCATCTCCGTTAACATCATTTTCATCCGCGTAAGTTAAAATGGTTTTTTCAGGAATTGCTTCTAATAAACCGAGTCCGAACACAACGGGTGCCACGCGAGGCGATACCTCAACATCTTCAGGTAGCGGTTGATAGGTATCTGTAATTGTATAATTTGGATAGCGGAGATGCACACGCGTTCCGTCTTCTGTTGTTAACGGTTGCTCAGAATACTCAATTTTGACCGTGCCTTCTGGGGGTGTTCCGTAGATTGCACGGTTATTCAACTGCCTGCCATATCCTGGCACAGGTATTGGAGGCTTTCCATCTGCCATATTATCATTTTTCGGGAGGCTAAGTCTTAAGAGTAAAGATACCAACCCTTCATTCGCACTTGGTGGACGGCCTCTTCCATCACGACTATGGCAGTTGATGCATGAAACATTGTTGTAGATAGGTCCTAAACCGGGATTCACTACCGCAGGAGCAGTGACAAAGACCGCTTCAAATTCAACATCACCTTCCAAGTGTTTTTCAAGCGCTGCTGCGGAAAGATTGGGAGCAGGAATTGAAAACGCATGGCTTGATGCATCAAAGACAGTTGTGTCTCCACCAGAAAGCGCACCCGTGGAATCTATAGGCATATTAAAACTTAATATTTCAGTTGGTTGTTCGGAATCACACCCAATTAGGATAGGGACCAACACTATAAGATATAGAAATGTAGAAAGATACTTCATTTTTTATCGGTTTTGTCTGTATTTCAGATTTGTTCTCCATATTAGTGTTCAAGCGATTATAAATTGTTACGAGATAATGATTGTAATTTTGTGGGAATAGCCAATGACTGCTCCCACAAAAACGAAGTAGTCTTGCGTGCTGACAAAACACGGCTACCTAATACTAATTAAACTCACTATCCTGAATAAGCGGAAGTATATCCTGTTCAAGTGTCAACTGAACTGTGCTGACAGCATCAATAGCAGCTTGAACAGCGGAACGACTGCCAATAATAGAATCACGGAAGGGATCCGGAATTGCGCCAATGGTGTCGATCGCCTTCTGGATTTCTGTTTGAAAACGGGAATCTAAGTCAGCGTCTTTACCATTCACAAATTCGTTGAGACCTTGTCCATTACTCATAAATTTCCCCATATAGACGTTCTGAATTCCGCGGATATTGTCCTGAAAATCGGATATAGAATTAAAACTGAATTGAGATTCAACCAGAGTTGTATCTGCTTCATTGTAAGGATCAGATATTTTCCCATTCGCAACTTCATCCGCTATAGTTATCATACCGTTGACCATTTCTTGTACTCCAGCACTCTGTGACGGATAGACTGCATTTCCTTCTCCAGCTGTGGCAACAGTACTGCTGAAGTTTTCACCTTCTGGTGCCCACGCTAATCGCAGCTGGGAAGTGCTTGCTTTGAGATTCTCTGTCGTTGAAACAAGATATTCCAGTTCACGTTCGGTTATGTCTGATGCTTCGCGTTGGTCACCATCGCGGAATAACAAGAACTCAATGGTATGAAAACCTTTCTGTGTATCTTCTAAACCACTGACATAATCCACCGTTAAGTCATCATCGCTGTCTAAAACAGATTGTAAGTTGACATGATCAACGGGCCAACTATCTAATGCGGGGTCAAGTCCTTGTGTGTCAACTGGACCAAACAAGAATGCCTCGCTCTGTTCCCAAGGTATTCGCGTTGCTTTCCATGCCTGTTGCGCTTTTTCAAGATTTGCTTGCGTTGTATCAGCCTCTAATGCTTTGACAGCAGCCAACAAATCGCCTGCCTTGCTATCCAAATCAGAATAGGTTGCCAAAACGACAGTATTAGCAAAATCGTTTAGCATAGTTCCCGCATCATAAGCTTCACTGGTATTCAGTTGGTCATCATCGTCGTCTCCACATCCTACTATTAAAGCAGATGTGATTAAGAGACAACAAAAAATTGTCCATACTTTATAGAGTTTCATTTAATCCTCCATCATATTTAAATTTAAAGTAATTATTAACGCAGTATTGTACCGCGCAATAGTGTGTTAATATTGAAAACCAAAACCAAGCGCAAAGGTATTTTCCCTATTTTTATCCTTTGTCGCTAAACGTCTCAGTGAATAGTGGCTCTTGAAAACTAACTGTGGGTGCACATGATAGTTTATACCAAAAGTCCACGCGGTTCTTTCCCACCGAGGGTTGTCAAAGATAATACCTTTAACACTTGCCATCGTATCGTAAAAATCGTAACGCGCAAATACATCTAATATGTGTAAGGACGCATTGCCTGTTCTGAAAAATGATAGGACATCGTAACCTGCCTCAATATACCAGCCGAGGGCAGAACTGCCTATCGGAGTACGTTTCACGTTGAGATTATTGGAGAGGCTGCGGTTGACTTTAGACAACCGATCAGCATTTTCCAACGCTCCCCAGAGGAACAATCCTCGCACTTTCACGGCATTCATCTCGTAAAATCCGTGAAGACTTACAATACCAACGTGCGCGTCAAAATCTACGTCAGGTTTCGGTCGGTTTGCGGCGGTGTCTCCAAAATAACCAGAGATGCCGACGGTTGCGTTCTCATGAAACGCATAATCAAGTCGTCCGACAAACGCGGGTGCTTCAGCGTTGACCGTCTCAAACCGTAGTTGATGTCCGCGAACTATCCAGTGTCGCGAACTAAATCCGGTTGAATCTAAACCATTGATAATTTGTGCTTGATACTTCAGTGAACCAAGCGTACCAAAGAGTTCAACACCGGTTTCGTGCCAGATAGTCGGAATGAGATGTGCTTCTGCTTCAGGGCGGGTTGTGGTAAAGTAGTGTTGTGGACGGTGGCGTTTCGAAACAAGTCCTACTGGGACAATGATATGCCCAACGCGGAAGTTGAGCGTGGGTTGTATAGAAAAAACGACTGCGAGTTTTTCTACAATAATTTTACCCCCCTTCTCAATTTCCGTTTCGAATTCGCCAAACTCTTCAAATTTGTCAAATTCCATTGTGCTACCGGTACCACCGTGTTCAAATTCTATTTCCGCTTCAAGTCGGATAGTATCGTTGATACGGTATTTCGGCGCTACGACGAAACGCTCTACGTCAATGGCTGCACGTCTATTCGGGTCAAGTTCCCAATCAAAATTGGCATAGTTAATTATACCGTATCCTGATACTGAAAATGGGTTGGTATCAGCAATAGCACTGATACTACACAAAATACACATTCCCAGAATTATCGGGAAAATCAATTGTAGCTTCATAAATTTTAAGAGTTTCTAATATGATATTGAGACTCAATATCATATTAGACGGTTGTTAAATCAAATTTCAAATAGGTTTGAGACAGATGTTAAAATTGATAACGAATCTCATTATCCTATATTATGCTAATATCAAAAAACCATGACAAATTGTTAACAATTGCAAATTGCACGATTTTCGTTAATTATACTTGGTATTATCCAGAATGTCAAGAAAATGTTAAATTTCTTGTAGACTATTCCAGTAGAAAGTTATTCTTAATTTCACAAACGATTATATTGATAATGATATTCATTTTCTATGATATTAAATCTCATTATCAAATATAACATGTGGGAAAAACAAGTATAACAGTATAACATCCATGTTAAATGATAGTATAATTTCCAATTGCTGTCAATTTTACCACTATTTGAGCAATGTCAAGTAAAAATTGAGAAAATTGGATTAATTCCCTTAAAGTTGATATATTTTTCCGCAATACGGGCGGGTACGATGACCCGCCCGACAAGAGTGTATCGCAAATTAGCGATTCTGTAAGAATTCTTTCAATGCTGCTTTCTTCTTTTTCAAACGACGTAACTGACGTTGGCGAATCTGTGTTCGGCGTCTGGCTTGTCCGCTTTTACTCCGTGCCATCAGTTTTACCTCCTTCTTCGTAAGTTTTGGCAAGATACATCAAAGCCGATTGGCAATGTGACTCAAGTTCTTCCATCGCTATATTCAATTTTGCTTCAGAATGTGCATGTAGTTGTACTCGATTTTCAGTTACCGTGATATAAAGTTCCTGCTCCTCATTGAAATAGTCAAGCTGTGTCGCTGACTCTTTTTCCAGACTAGGTCCCTCCCATTTTTTCAATACTTCTTTTATTGCTAAACCGTCAAAATTTTTATAGAGTGCTTTTGCCGGCAGTGAATCGGGCGAAGGTGCAGGTTCTGACACTGCTGGTTCTGGTGCAATTGGAACAGGCAGTGTGTCTGGCGTATCAATTGGTTGCGATTCAACATTTGCAATAGTAGCCTCATTAGCAATAGCTTCTGAGAATATACGCGGTAGTGTTTCCTCTTGTTGGGATTCCGAATCTTCGTTTTCAAGGACTTCTGAAAGGATGTTTCTTACAATGGGATCTTCCTCATTCGGGGGAGGTGGTTGTTCAACCAGTAGACATAGCGTTTGCATCACTATACCTTGAATTAACGGATGTTCTATGAAAATCTCAGGCGGGGCTACTTCAAATAGGGATTGCGTAACAAATGCGACCTCTGCAAGTTCACGATTCCCTATTCGTATGAGACGGTTTTCGCACGCAGTTAGGGCAGAGAATAAAGTCCGTGTAAAGTTAGGTGTGAGCAAACGAGGGAGAACTTCTGTGCGGAATCTTTCACAAATCTCATCTGAATCTTGTAATTCATGATTTTTGAGAAATTGTGTATCCTCATCTACTTCTAAGATTTCAAGTTCAGCATTAACTGGGAATTCAGGTTTTTCAGCAACTTTCTTGTCTTTGAGAAATATCACTATTTCATCGTACATCAAGTCAAGATCAAAGTGTAGTCTTTCAAGTTCAGGCTCTTCAAGCAAATCACGACTTTTCATAAGGTAAGTGTGTAGGCGTTCCTCGTCCATCTTTCCATAAGGGAGCCTGCGTTGCTTCTCACTTGCCAATTGTTTATTTTTGGTTTTTCGGTCGCGATTTCGTTTTTCCCGTTTTCGGGCAACATTCGCTGACCTGCCTTTTTTCTTTGCCATGGTAATATTACTTATTTAATTGAATTGTCGCAATTTACTTCTTACATAGAATATGATCTATCCGAATTTTGTATCTATTAAGTATACACGAACACTACCTTACTGTCAACATTTATTTATGGTGAATTATTGAAATGATTAGACACATCCCTTGTAGGAGCGATCTCCGAATCGCGATGGAACTTATGAATAGCCGGGAATCGGAGTTCCCTCCCGCCAAATCATGCAGAATACCACAGGCGTATTCTGCCAAGTGCATTTGACGTTGATTCACTCCAAGAATAAAAAAGAATATTTATGTCAAACACTTTACACACCCTTGCTTAATCACAATCATTGCCGAATCACCGACTTTGTGATATAATAAATTGAAATCATAAAAGATTATAACCGTTAGGAGAAAGGAATGACAGACGAAAAAGAAAGCGGACATCATGGACTGCCTATTTGTACTCTTGGCGCAACCGGACACGGGAAAACAACATTAACAGCAGCGATAGCAAAGGTCGTTGCAAGAATCGGGTCAATCCGTTCAAACATTGGTAATCAATTTGAACAGCAAGTGCCTTTTCACCATCCTATCCGAGAAGGTATTGGCATTACCTATCGCGCAATTGATTATGAAACCAGCGGTAAATTCTATTCACAGATCGACTGTGAAACACATCTGGACATTGTCAAATTGTTGGTCAGTCGTACATTTGCTATCCAAGGGGCAATTTGGGTGGTGGATGCTGTTGATGGTGTTACCCAAGAATCTGACGAACATCTCCGCATAGCGAACCGAATAAATTTGCCTACGGTGATTTCCTTTCTCAATACACCTAATATGGAAAAAGACGATGAACTGGTGGATATTTGCCGACAAGAGATGCGTGAATTACTCTCCGAATGTGGATGGGAAGAACAGACTAACCCAATAATTATCGGAGATGCAAATAAAGCTTTAAGTTACAAAGGGGATCGCACCGGTTCTGATCACTGGAAACCGATTGTTGATCTTATATTTGCGATGAATCGGTGTATGCCAGCACCTGTCAATCCTGAAAGTTTACCGCCCATTATGCCGATCTATGAAATCGTTGAGGAACTGAAGGAACGTGTAACGGTGCGCGGTGAAATTGTGCAAGGACATCTTGCTGTTGGACAAGCGGTGGATATTGTTGGTAAAGGTGATCGAATAAAGACGAAGTGCCTTGGTATAAAAGAGAATGAAGTCAGTGTTGAATCTGAACCGGATTGGTTGTCTGTTGGTCAGGTGCTGTGCCTACCTAAAACCCTAAAGGCGCATTCTGAATTTACTGCTCTCATTTATCTGCTCACACAGGAAGAGAGTGGCACACATATCCCACTTATCGAAAACGATAGACCTGAAGTCCGTTTGTGGGGTGTTGATATACCAGCGCGTTTGCAACTTCCACCAGAATTATCAATTGTTACACCCGGTGCGAATGCCCATGTTTCCTTTACCCTTGAATTACCGCTTGCAATGCAAATCGGCACAACATTTGAGGTTAAGAAAATGGGATCTCGGATAGGACTCGGTGTTGTGACTGCGGTCGTATGATTCACCTTTAAAGCTTCTACTGCGCAGCTTCAATCGCATCACATAATGTGAGATCGCCGGTATACAAAGCACGCCCGATAATCGCACCACTTGCACCAATCTCCTTCAATGCTTTTATGTCGAAAAGTGACGTAACACCCCCAGAAGCGATGACGCCTGCAGACACGGCATTGACAATATCTTCAGTTGCTGCAACATTAGGCCCCTTAAGCATACCGTCGCTTTTGATGTCGGTGTAAATGAGTGTTTGGACTCCAGCCATCTCTACTGCAAATTCAACCGCAGATTTTTGAGATACTTCTAACCACCCGTGTGTCGCCACCATGCCATCTTTCGCGTCAATACCTACAGCAATACGTTCACCATGTTTTTCGCAAGCCTGTTTTACTAAACGCGGTTGTTTGAGTGCTGCAGTGCCTAAAATTGCACGGTGCACGCCTAATGCTAACACTGCATCAACTTGTTCCATACTACGGATGCCGCCACCAAGTTGAACAGGAATATCAAGCACATCAACGATTTCACGGACAATATGTAGATTAGCCGATTCACCCTGAAACGCCCCATCTAAATCAACAAGATGTAAGTATTCTGCTCCTTCTGATTGCCACTGTTTTGCCATATCCACAGGTGAATCTGAGAAAACAGTCTCCTGTTCCGCAATCCCTTGGACCAAATTTACACACTTGCCACCACGTAGGTCTATTGCTGGTAATATTTGCACTGTAGTTCCTTTCCGCTATTCCTCTCGGAAAATACCAAGTAATTTCAATTGCACTATTGAGATTATAGCAATTATGATAAAAAGCACCCATCCAATTGTAGCTGCATAGCCGAGACGCATGAATTGAAATCCGTTTTTGTAGAGATACATCACGATAGTTGAGCCAGCATCAGCAGGTTCGCCGCCATTTGTTAAGATATAGGGTAGGTCAAAAAGTTGAAACGAACCAATCATAGATACGACAACAACGAAAGCAATAACCGGACGTAAAGAGGGTAATGTAATATGAACAAACGATTGCCACCAATTCGCACCATCAACTGATGCAGCTTCATATAGTTCCTGTCGAATTCCTTGTAAGCCCGCTAAAAAATAGATCATATTAAATCCTGCCCACTGCCAAACACCTGTTAAAATTACTGCTGGCATAACATATTTACCCTCACTTAACCAACCTATCTCTTTTCCAAAAAGTATAAATTCGTTGTTGATTAACCCTGCCCGTTGGTCAAAGATAAGATTGAAGATGATCGCAACAAATACACCCGCAACCAAAACAGGTGCGAAAAAGGCGAGACGTAGGAAGTTCTTTCCCTTTACGAACTTTGAGTTGAGCAGAATAGCGAGTAGTAATGCTATCGGTAATTGGAGTATCAGCGTGCCAAGCGCGAAATAGGTTGTATTCCATAGTGATTTCCAAAAGATTGGATCGCGAAATAGGTCTGTGAAGTTGGCAAACCCGACAAAGATTCGACTCTGAAATCCGCGCATCTCATAAAAACTCATAATAAGTGATGAGATTAACGGATACCCCATAAAGACGATAAAAAGAATATAAAACGGCGCTATAAAAAGATATGGAGCGATTTTCTGTTGCTGATGCCAAAAGTTATATCTATTCCGTTCCGTTTTCATCAGTAATCCCTTCTCTCCAACGTTCTTGATCTTTTGCAATAATTGATCTGACCTTTTCCGCGAGTTCTGTCAAAGCCTGCAGAGGTGTCTGTTTTTCAGTAACAGCATTAAAAATCGCATCGTTCAGCAAATCCGCTGCTTCAGACCAATACGGATTCTGATAGCGCGGCGGCAAATCGGGAGCGAGTTTAATAAATAACTCGCCCAATGGCTGCCCTCCCAAGTATGCGTCCGGTTCTTTGTAAATAGGTGCGTTCCATGCATCCTTGAGGGGTGGAATAATCCGTGTTGTTTCATAACGATTTATCAATCCTGCTTTGTCAAAATAGGCGAATTTCAGAAGTTCCCACGCAAGGTCCGGCTTTTTACACTGCTTTGTAATACCGATCATTGTACCGCCGCGTGTTGTGGTGCGTCTGCCTCCTACTTTCCACGCTGGCATACCGATAGCCTTCCATTTACCAGACATCTGTGGTACTTGACTTTTGAGGATACCGACATACCAATCCGGTGCGAGGATAGAAAGTATCTTTCCGTCTTGCATTGCAGCGAAATTGCTCGGATCGCCATGCCATGTGCCGTAAACAGGTGTGGCGATTTTATGTTCGTTAAACAGCGATGTAAAAAACGCTAAGGTTTCAATTGCAATTTCGCTATCAATAACAACATTTCCATTGACATCAAAAAATCCACCGCCCCTTTGAAGTAGTAGGTTAAAATAGTCGCTTTCTGTCTTATTATCTAACACAATTGCAAATTGGTCAATCTCACCGTCACCATCAAGGTCGCGGGTAGCTTTTTTGCCAGCATCTATGAAGTCGTCCCATGTTTCAATCTCAGTCATATCAACACCAGATGCTTTAAAGAGGTCGTCTCGGTAAAGTAAAACAACGGGATGTAAATCATGCGGGATACCAAAAATTTTCCCACGGTAGGACCACGGAGTAAATCTACTTACGACCAATTTATCCATCCAACCTTCACTTTCTAAACGGGGACGCAGGTCAACGAATCCTATTTCGTCAATTGCCCCCTTTAAAAAGCGACCAATAGATGTAATTTCTACTTCAACAACGTCCGGCGCTCCGAAATCGGACAGCAGCGCGGTGAGAAGTTTATCATGCATCGTCCCACCATAATTGATGAGTTGCACGTTAACTTCTGGATGCAATGCCTCAAAAATTGGCACACGTGCTTGGTATTCCTCGTAATGGGTGTTGGCGAAAATCCAAAATTCCAGATTCTCATCTTTTTCTTCGGCAGGCGCAAAAATAAAGAAGCAGGAGATAAGAAAAAGAACCAACATGACCATCGGTCCCTTGCCAAGTGGAAAACTTTCTATGTCATAAGGAATACGCATAAATGCCTTTAATGTGAAACCTGATTGATGAAGGTATTTTCAAATTTGACTTGACTTTTTCAAATTTAACCATTAAAATTTATCAAATCACGTGCATTTTATCAACAAGAAATGAATGGAGGAGATGTTTATATGCCTACGTATGACTATAAGTGTCTTGAGTGTGATGTTCAGTTTGAAAAGTTTCAAGGTATTACAGCGCCGCCGCTTGAAGAATGCCCCGAGTGTAATGGTAAAGTTAAACGACTCATTGGAGCAGGTGCAGGTTTGATCTTCAAAGGATCAGGCTTTTACATCACCGACTATCGGAGTGAAGGATACAAAGAATCCGCAAAGAAAGATAGCGACTCTTCGTCAGAAAAAAGCGACAAAAGCGACCAAAAAGAGAAGAAAACCGATACAAGCAGCGAGTCAAAAAGCAAGTCTAACGACAGTGAATCAAAGACAAAGTCCAGTGACTCTGACTAAATTAACCCAAGTTGCTACATAGTAGCACAAACTTTTAGTTTGTGCATATTAATACGCAAACTGAAAGTGAAATCAACGGTATGAATCATGCAGCATGCCAACAGCGCATGCTGCTAATGGCATTCCCCGTGCTACAAAATAACTGGATCAGATTTGTTTTTTTTAGGAGACACTTTGCACAATCATAACCACCAACATCATCACGAGGAAGAACATACGCATAGCCATCAGAGACACCTGCAGAAGAAATTTAAGATTGCAGTAGTCGTTACGTTTCTTGTCTTCCTCGGAGAAGTTATCGGCGGAATCTGGTCAGGAAGCCTTGCGTTACTAAGTGACGCTGCGCATGTGATGTCAGATGTTGTCTCACTTCTAATTAGTTGGTTGGCAATTTATCTATCAACCCGTCCTGCAACATCATCCCGAACTTTCGGTTACCATCGCGCTGAGGTATTCGCCGCATTTCTCAACGGTGTATCACTTATCGTAATCTCCGGTTGGATTTTTTACGAAGCATACAACAGATATACTTCACCTACAGAAATTAAAGTGACAGGAATGTTTGTTGTAGCATGCCTCGGCTTTGTTGCGAACCTATTTATCTTATGGCAACTGCACGGTGAGAGTCACGGCAACCTCAATGTGCGAAGCGCGGTGCTTCACGTGATAGGGGATACGCTTTCCTCTGTTGCGGTTGTTGTTGGCGGTGCGATCATTTTTTGGACAGAGTGGTACCCAATTGATGCGATTCTCAGTTTCCTTATTGGTGGGATTATTCTTTTCGGCGCTATAAATGTGACGAGAGAAGCGGTGCATATCCTGCTTGAAAATTCGCCGCGCAATGCTGACGCGCATACTGTGGCGGAACATCTCTGCGATTTAGACGCGGTCAAAGATGTGCACGACATGCACATTTGGTCATTATGTTCCAATTATAGTGCTTTGAGCGCGCACATCGTTATTCACGAAAACACACCACTGCCACAGGACCAGATTTTGCAACAGATTAACACCGAATTAAAACAACGTTTCGGTATTAATCATACAACTCTCCAACTCGAACAAGTTGCGTGTACACAAGCAGGCAATCTGCTATGCAACGCACAGCATTCCTAATGTTATCCATGTTCTTCCTTGAGACGATGTGCCTTCCGAATCAGAGAGGTATCTTTTGAAAATTTTTGTGTTGCCTGCACCAGTCCATCTACATGTGAAACCATATCCTTTTCGACCTGAACGATACGATTCATAAGATAGGGTTGGTCGCTCTTTTGTATGGCTTTCCTAATGATGGAAAGTAGATACATATAGATTGTATCTGCTTCACTTCCTTCAATAGCGATTGCTATAGCAAACGCTTCGTCCAGTGAAATTCTCCCACTTTCAACCTTCGATTCGTGGGCATCCAAAGCATCTGTAATTTCTTGAATAGAAATATCGGGTAGGGGGGCTATCGGTGAAGTAGATTTTTCACTGTCCGCAGCAGATATAGGCGTGTCAATTCCGAATGCATCTACACACAAAGCGCGTCCAAAATCCACAAGGATATAGTGTTGCCATTCCTCAGTACTCATTTTTTCCCAAAATCGCGCTATCCGTTCATCAACATCCCCCAAAAGCAGCGCGAAAGATGCGTACAATTTGGCTTGTCTCAGTTCAAGGTCTTGGCAAATATCAAAAAGGCCTCCTAATGTCAATTTTTCTCCTTTCTAAAAGTAGTGCTTAGTCAAGTGGTAATTGATGGGACTTGAAGGGGACGGGAATCGGAGTTCCCTCCTACCGTAAGCAGTCCATCTGTAGGAGCGATCTCCGAATCGCGACCTACAACAATCTGTAGGAGCGATCTCCGAATCGCGACCTACAACAATATGTTGACAAAACAGTAGTAAGCACACGCTGTGTGCCGTAAGTCGTTCTATGTTTGAAGTGGCAATGAAACCGCGGCACCTGATGACATACTCCGCGTGACCGCCTCCGTAAACTCCATATACTTAACGCCTGTGTCAAAATCGGTATGTGTGATTATCTCTTCACCGCGTATAGCATTCACAAACTCCTCCTCCACTCGCCACGCGCCTTCTTCTTCAGCGGGAATATCAATTTCACTCAGTGCATCGTTCTCTTTTTGCCCACCGTAGAGTTTATTTCCTGAGAATCGCAAAGTCCCTTGACTACCAAAAATAAAGACCTCTGGTGCACCCGCCAACCCTGTTACAGCAGAGATTTGCATGTGGAGTTGTGCACCACAGGCGAGTTCACCGACAACATCAATATGTTCAGGAATACGAACTGCCCGCATCACACCGTCAGCATCAGGTCGCGTTTTAACGAACGTTTTACCCATCGCCATGATTTTTGTTGCTTCCCCGATCCAGCGCATCAATGCCTCATACCAAATTCCCATGCTCATGATGTTCATGCCACTCAGGTCGAAATCTTGCCGCCACTGCAGCGGTGATTCACCATCCAGAAACGCACCGCCTGCACGCACTTCAACGGCAAGCACGTCTCCGATATACCCTTCGGCAATCAGACGTTTTATCGTCTTATCAACTCGGAGTGTCATCGGTGAAGGAACAATCTGCGCGGTAAGTCGTGATTTGCGATGTGCCATCAGACGCATTGCATGTGCCTCACGGGCGTTCATTGCCATGCGTGCCTCACACATCACGTGTTTATTTGCCATAAGTGCTGACACAGTTGCACGGCAGTGCATATAGGGCCATGTCCCAATGACGATTGCATTCGTATCCTTATCGTCAATTGCGTCCTGCCAATTGTCGTAGATTTTAGGGATTCCGAACTCGTCTGCTACCCGTTGCGATGACTCTCTACTCCGATTACAAACGCCGATTATCTCAACGTCTTCAATTGCTTGTAGCCCAGGGATATGTCGTGATGTTGTGTTTCTGCCTGCACCTATGATACCGACTCGGACTGTTTCTGATGCCACTCCTTTGCTCCTTCCATTTTTTATGTCACACTACCATCTTACCAGAAATCGGGGAAAATGTCAAAAGGACGCAATCAGTCGTTTTGGGCTTTAGAAATTTACTGTATCCTGGACTAAGACCCACAACTATTGAATGCATGGGAATAAGCGGGGTTTGCGTTTACCATGATTTTAACAGCGTGTCACGTTATCGTGATACGCCTTGTTTTTTTACTGGTAACCTAACTAATCCGTTTCAAAACCAGTTGAAACGGATTAGTTAGGTTACCAAGTTGTTATAAGAAATAAAATACCTATTTCTTATCAGATGGTTTTTCACCACTCGGTTTATCTTCAGGTGGTTTTTCAACAGGTTTGGTAGGTTCTATATTAGGCTTGTTATCAGGTAATTTATCAGGTAAAACTATAATTTCAGGCGGATTTTGTGATTGTTTCTCTCCATCTGTAACTATAGGTTTACTCTTATTGGGCGTATCCGCTCGTGATCGGCTATTTGGTTTCTGGTTTCTCACAATAGACCTCCATTTAATTGTTCTGATTAATAAAATTATCTTGATTTAATATAATGAATAACGAAGTTAGTACCAGGGCTGTAATATAGAGTATGACTGAAAAAAATCTAAGACGATCAACACGTACTGAAAATATGTTTTTTTCACCTAATACAGTGGTATCTCCCAGCAAGTAATATTTTACAATACGTTCTCTCTGAAATCGCAACGCTTTTTTTGCAGGCGAATACGATACCAGATTTAGAACAATTGCAGCCATAAAACAAAACCATGAACCAAACAGCATCCACTTACTTGATGATGTTGATAAATTGATAATACCTTTAATAAATGCAATAGAAAAACCTAATCCAGCACTTGAAAGTGTAAATAAATATTTGTCAACTTGTTCATAAAGCGAAAACTCTCGTTTAGATACCTCTTTCTGCATTTCAATATAGGTATTAAATGTTCTGTCATCAATCTCATGTTCAGATTCATGTTCAGAATTCATAAAGATATTTACCTTGCAGTTTTTAAGTTTTTACGGTATAATATATAAACCTCGGTAGCTCAAATGGATTAGAGCAACTCTTTGTCAAAGGGTAGGTTATGGGTTCAAGTCCCATCCCGCTCTCATACACTTTTGGGACAGTATACAATAATTCAATACAGTTTGTCAAGTATAATTGAAATATTCACAGTTCAGATAAAATACACCCAAATAGGATGCATATTATAGGGACATTCACCCCAAATCACATTCAAAAATCGTTATAAAACACGATAAGACCCAGTGCCGTAGCATTCTCATGCATTTAGTAAAAGTTAAGTGGCATCCAGCTCAACCTTTGACTTCTTCCCACCATGAATACTCGGCTCCTGACATAGCATTTTCCGAAGCAGATTTAGCCCTTCATGCACATCCGGACGTTCAGATTCCGTGATACCGAGTACATCTGATAACAATAGACGATCAAGTTCATGACGCACAAGGTCCTCATCCATCTGATTAAACGGTAACATCTGCTTATGTTTCAGTTGGTTGAAAATCTGTTCCGCATTTGCAAGTGCCTCAGCGGAGAGTTCTCGTACATCCAGCGTAGGCATTGCATCAAAAGCAGCACGGCTCAATTTTCCTCTGCCTTGTTGTTGCGTACCACTATGCATCCAGTGGGCGAGCAAACCAAATGTTGAATTACACCACAATGTCCACACGTACTCATATTTTTCGTTCATGAAGCAGACATTAGGAATTAAGGCAATGCCGAGAGATTTATCTTCAGTAAACATCACTACCAATGAATTCGCATTAAACTGCAATTCTGTATTATAATGAACCCGACTATTCAACTCCAAGATTCGCTGCGCTTTTTCGTCTGAATTTGCGCGGGGTCTGGCATGAGAATCTGGCGGTACTACCATCGCTCGTTGGGTCGTGCCATCTACATGCCACAATCCTGGATACTGCGCGGTGTCTGGACAGCCTTTCTCCACGTCAAAAGCACCTCTCCCGCCACCACCGTATATGTCCTTAGGACCTGCCCCAAGCGTCCCAATCTCTGACGCAGGGCAACATGGAAATTGAATAGCGTCTCCCTGGCGCGGAAGCCGTATCTGTCCATTTGCGAGATAGTATGCCGCTTGAATTGCAACCATGTCTTTTACACGAGAAATGGGCCAACCTGTATCACTATGCAGAAGTGGAGCTGAAATCACTTGTCCTATAGTAGCATCTCCTATCATGAGCGGATCACCGCCTCCCATACCATCTTCAAGATGCCGGGAATTACTCTTGAACCTACAAATCTGCTTCGCGACTTCCAATGCTTCTAACTCTCCATTAAGAGACCGCGTAAGACAAATGAATATTCCCCTCCCAGTATTTTTGCGTTTTCCCTTCGTTGCAACAATGAGACACTCTGCCATTCCTGTATCTGCGGAAAATGCACATTTTTCAATATTGGCATCAGCAACCGTGATCACAAAAACATTATGATATTCTTCTGCCCACAGCTTTCGGACCTTCTGCCAGCTACTGCCAGTAATAGCCGTAGCAGGTAGCACAAATGCCATCTTGGCGTTCCGTTTTAGCATTTTGTCCGCAAGTTCAACAAAGTGTGCTCCGAGACCTGTGTTATTGCCTGTGAGTTGACACTTCTGTACTTTGAGCGAACCTCGCATTGCTGCTGCGACCTTCTTGTCACCAAAAACGCTCTTTGGTACATTTGCATTATTATCACCTGTTCGCGTATAGGGTGGATTCTGAATAACAATGTCAAATTCGTCATGTCTGAACGCATCTCTCATGTCAGTGATTTCTGTGCCTTGTCCGGTGGCGGTTTCCGTTGTGTCAAGAGTTAACGGGAGCGTACCTGACGGATCGCTGAGTAGGTTGAGAGCACCAATGGCGTAAAGTCCGTCTGCTCGCTGCGTGCCGTAAGGCATTGTGTGAATACGTGTGCCACCGATGCGGACATCAGGATAGGTGCTGGCAATGATAGAGGCTGTCAGGTGTGCAGCGTTCGGCAGGATGTCACATCCGACAAGATTATTCTCCATCATATATTGATGGATAGTTTCCCCTTTACCACCTGTCTGCTCGTAAAGCATCAATAGCCGTTGATATACGCCGTTAAGGAGTGAACCTGTGCCACAAGCGAAATCTGCAATTTTCAGGTTTTTTGGATCGCGGTTAAGTTCTGGCAAAGCGAGGGCACAAAGCAGTGCAGAAGATTCGGGGCGGGTATAGTTCGCCTTGAGTATTTTTCGATTGTCAATAAGTTTCTGAAACACAATTCCTGCAAGCTCATGTTCTTGTGCAAGTCCCATCTTTTCTAATTCGCGGGCAGTATCGCGCAGCACACTTAAAATCTCACCGACCAATTTATCATCTGCGGCAAGCGTTTCGACGAGATTGTACGCGACGTTAAAAATCGGGGCATAGTTTACCTTTTGGATTTCTCGCCATGCGCGGAGAATTTCGTCTGAATCGAGTTGTCCGTATTCGGAGGTGAGTTCACTGAGCGATGGCACGTTTTCTAAATCTGGTTTACGTGCAAGGGAACTCTGGAACACCAGCGCGTTGCTGATGATTAGCATCGCCATTTGTGTTGCTTGTTCACCAGGTTCTTGTACGAGGAGTTCTCCGATCCTTTTGCCGATATGCGGTCGGTGTTCAATAGCACTATTGACGATAACAGCGGCACGATGGATGCCATTTTCCAACACTTCAGCGGCTTGCTCAATTTTGGTTATAGGTGTTGCACCGATACGGATAGCGGTTGCGATGTCGACAATACTGCCGTGAAGCCACCCTTTTTTCGGAAATCTGTCAGGTTCATCAATGTTGAGTAGGGTATACGCGAAGTCTTTTGAGGTTTTCAGGTTATCGCTAATCTCGTCGCGTGGCATTGTGCGAAATCTGTGTGGAATGCGAATTACCATAGCACTGGTAAGTTTCTCCTGTGTCATCGCGAGGGTCTTACCTAAATACTGCTCACGTGCCTGTTTTTCGCCTGTTTCATTGGGACCGCGCTTGTAGTCAATTTTTACCTCAACTGCCATCGGGTATCGCTCAACTGTGCGGATGATTGCATCAGGCTTCTTTTGATTTTCGACAAGTGGTCTTATTGATTGCTCGTAAATTTTCCATGTGGCACTCATCGGCATCAAGATTTCTACAAACAGGGTTGTGATGGTGTCTTCACTATTGTTATGTTGGTGGTGCATGCATTTGCCTTAACTTCAGTTATGATGTTACTATTGTTTCGTTTTATTATAGCGAGTTTGCTAACATAAGTCAACTGAATTGCGCGACTACAAACGGATTGCTTCTAATTAGATTTGAACCAAAATCGGGGTAGAAACCCTCTAACAATATCAGGTACGGTTAGGAAACCGCACCTACCAGGTTAGGGTATCTGTTCATATAAAAAACTTGACATTAATTCAGATTGCGTGTAGATTATATCTATCATCCCAGAGCGAAAAGAGGCTGAACAGTGATCAGAAATGGAGGCTAAAAGATGACACCCCCCAATATAATTTTAATGATGTGCGACGACCTGGGATACGGTGATATCGGATTCAACGGAAATAAGATCATCAAAACCCCGAATTTAGACCGTCTGGCGAGCAATGGTATCCGATTCACGCGATTTTATGCGGGAGGGCCAGTGTGCTCGCCAACACGAGGGACGTGTTTAACCGGACGACACTATTTTCGATATGGTGTAACACATGCCAATCGCGGGCATCTACCCGCCCAGGAAATAACACTGGCGCGAATGTTAAAATCCTTTGGATACACGACTGGACATTTTGGCAAATGGCATCTGGGCACACTGGACCCGAATTATTCGGGTAAACCCAATCGTAATCCAGCACGGAATTACGCCCCACCGTGGGAGCGGGATTACGATACATCTTTTGCTACGGAGTATGCAGTTCCCACCTGGGATCCCGCAGTAGGTATCCAGGGGAACGGAAAGCGTTTAGACAGCCCTTGGGCATCGCCGTATTACGAAAATGGAAAACTGGCAACGGAAAATCTTGAAGGATGCGATTCCCGGGTACTGATGGATCGCGCGATTCCATTTATTGAACAAGCCGTTGAAAATGCCGAACCGTTCTTTACGACAATCTGGTTTCACGCACCGCATACCCCGGTCGTTGCCGGACCGGAATATCGTGCAATGTATTCCGAATACAGCGAAAATGAGCAGCACTATTACGGCTGTATTACCGCCATAGACGATCAGGTGGGACGATTGTCCCACACATTGGCAGCATGGGGCGTATCCCAGAACACTATGATCTGGTTCTGTTCGGACAACGGACCTGAAGGGCGTACAGGTCAAGACGGCCGTAACCGGGGATCAACAGGCGGCTTGCGCGGGCGAAAACGATCTTTGTTTGACGGTGGTGTAGGTGTCCCCGCGCTATTGCACTGGCCGGGTCATGCAGACCCCGGACGCGTGGTAGAAATGCCGTGCAGCACGTTGGATTACTTCCCCACAATCGCTGAGGTCATGGAATATGAAATGCCAGATAATCGTCCGATTGACGGCATCAGTCTGCTACCAGCCATTGAAGGAAACATGGCAGAACGCCCCACGCCAATTCCGTATCGGTTCAACAGTGGAAAAGGTTCAATGTTTGACGCACCGACCATCGCAATGATGGACAACCGTTATAAATGCTTGACCAACCTATCAAGTGATGGCAGCGAAGATTTATGTTTTGACATGATTAAAGACCGGACAGAAACGACCAACTTGGTAAATGAACAAAGCGAACGTATGGGCCAAACCCGAAAGACCCTGCGTGAATGGATCCGCTCATGTGAGGTTAGCCATAATGGTGGGGATTACGACGAGGCTTATGAACCGGTAGCGCCATTTGAAGAAGTCACAGGAGACTGGCGCTCAAGATGAATGTGTAATACCAAATTAACAGAATTATAGTAAAACTTACAATTAATGGGACACTTCTGTAGCGCAAACTTTTAGTTTGCGTATTAATATGCACAAACTAAAAGTTTGTGCTACAAGAAGTTGTTATACCGAGGTCACGTTAATTCAGCAAGGCACGTTAAATGCCAATTGGGATCATCTAACGCTTCATAGACTACGCCACCTTCAACATTTGTAGGCATTGGTAGCCCTAACAGATAGCAGATTGTCGGTGCAACATCAACCACGCGTACCTGCCGTTCTAAGGCAACACCTTTCCGAACACCCGCACCGGAAAGGATAAACGTTGAATGCTGTCCACCGATGCCGAAACTAACCGATGGCAACTGTTTGCCGTGTGCACCATCAAACTCTGGACGTAAAGCATAAACAACATCACCAACAAGATCACCATGAAGGTTCAACATCTCCGCATCTGATCGCGTCACTGCCAGTGAGAACGGATGTCTACCTGTTTCTGCATCCTGATATGCATGTAGTGCTGCGATAATCTCCCGTTGTGTCGTCTCATAATCCTCCTGTGCAACAATCCCATTCGGTTCACGTCCAGCAACGTTGATAAAAATATGTACTAAACCAACGTTGGCTGCCCGTGTTTTCGTCCAATCTATTCTGTTATCTGTATTCTTGACAATAAATCCCGTTTCTTCCAGGACCTTTTCAATATCTACAGCACGGAATTGATTCGGTGTGCCGCCGTGGTCTGCACAGATAAGGACAACCGTTTCATCATCTGCAAGTTCTGCAATCTGTCCAATCATCTGGTCTACAGATTCGTAAGTACGGCGCAATCCTTCTCTACACCGATGAATTGTTTCCGGTGCTGCACCGCTGATTTCATCCGCTTGGCTAAGGAAAAAGTGGCTCGCGTAGTCCGGCGCATGTGTCTCTACCATCAGCACATCCCAATCGTTTTCAGATGCAAGATATGTTGCAACATCTGCTAAACGTTGATGGTGATAATCTAATAGTTCAAAATAGGTGTCATCGTCCACCTGTCCGAGTGCGTCGCGGGCAGGATTTTGGAGAAATGAACCGACATTTTGGTCAATTGAAGTCGCAACCTCTGAAGGCACTGTATAATCAGTTCTGGGCCAAATCTGTGGTACAAAGAGTTCAAAGGCATCTGTAGTTGGCGTTAGCGTGATAAGTTTCATACGGACATAACCCTCAACATCACTACCATCAATTTCAAACGTATCCAACCACCAATCGCTCCAATCGCCAATGCCAAGGTCCGCAACAACGTCATCTGTAGAACGACTGCCACACACGCGTATTCGGTCATAACCGTCTTGACCAGAAGCATAAATCAGCCCGTAAAAAGGTTTGGGAGTGCCAGATTCACCACGGTTCATATCCTTTCTGCCGCGTGCTAAAGGTTGAATAATCAGTTCTACCTCCTGGACAGGTTTGTTGGATTCGGGCAGTGTTCCTTCCCATTCACTTGTGTCAACCGGTTTAATTGTCACTGGATCAATATGTTTAATTTTCTGTAATGCACTCGGATCGAGCGTCTCCGGATCGCGCTGCCCACCGATAGGACGCGCTGCCCATTTTCCCGCAACAAAGAGGTGATAGCCTGCAATTTGATGATGGTTTGAAACGCCAGGACCTGTTCCTTCCACCTGAATTCCGGTTTTTACAGTAGGCGGCCAAGACATTTCCCATTTCACCAGAATCGGTTTTCCACCTGCCCGTTCCACAAGATTCCAAAGGTATTCAGATTGACACAACCCTGTGTTAATACCCCACACCGTTTTATCAAGTGTTTCTCCCACAGCACGAATGTTAAAATCCATCACCCGATGCGTGCCGGGCCAAGAACCGGTAGAGAGTGCAGTCCATCCAGGTGGAGTCAATGTAGGAAATACGCCAATCATTGGGCGGTGGACACCTGTATCACGTAGTTTTGCCATATTCGGGGTGTGTCCCCACGCAATCATGTTATTGACCAGTTCCATGCTTGCCCCGTCCATACCGATGATGATGGCGCGTTTTGCAGGTGCAAGTTGTGTTCGTTTCACGATAAAACTCCTTTCAGCTTAAAGTTTCGCGCAGTTTTTCTAAAGGATAAGTATTGATAACATCATCCTTTGTTAATCCACTCCGTCTTGCTACATTCACACCATATTGATAACGTTCAAATTCCGGGACTGAATGTGCATCTGTGTTAATAGAAATCAGAACACCCGCATCTTTTGCCTTACGTACATATTCCGGTCCCAAATCCAAACGACTGGGGGAACCGTTAATCTCCAAAATAGTGTCGTTTTCTGCTGCAGCGCTGATAATCTCATCAAGATTTATCGGGTACATCGGTCTCCTGCCAAGCAATCGCCCTGTCGGATGTCCGATGATTTTGACATACGGATTTTCAATCGCACGGATCATTCGTTTTGTCATCTCTGCTTCGGATAATGTAAAATGACTGTGAACACTTGCCACAACAATATCAAGTTGCGCAAGCACTTCGTCAGGAAAATCGAGGGTGCCATTTCTACGAATATCCACTTCAGACCCAGCTAAAATTGTAATACCTTCGGTTGCAGCATCCAATTCGCGCACCTGCTTCATCTGTGCCAACAAACGTTCCTGATCCAAGCCGTTAGCAACTGAAGATGAAACGGAATGATCGGTGATAGCATAGTATTCAAGACCGCGTTTTATGGCTGCTGCCACCATATCATTCATAGTATGGGCACCATCGCTCCAATCCGTGTGAGTATGTAAATCACCTCGCATATCATCGAATTCAACAAGCGATGGCAGCCTATTTTCCACCGCTAACGCCACTGAATCGGAGTATTGCCGAAGTTCTGGGGAGATATAAGACATACCCAACTTCTCATATATTTCTGTTTCTGTGTTATTCTGTGTTTCTTGCCAGAAATCTGATGTATTGTTCGGATTACTAATTTTTAAAGAGGTATCAGTCGGAAGCGCTGCGAGATGTTCATCCGTTGCTGTTGTTAGAAACAGTGTTGTCCCGTATTCAGCCGCTGAACATAGATAGATTACCGCAGGAAAATCGGTGTTAATCAGAAGATGAATTTTCTGTAAAGGTTGTAATAGCGGTGTTCCAATAGGCGTATCCTGGGCATCTACGATTTGCGTTGTCAGTTGTTCCTGATGTTTAGAGAAGTATTCAATGAGCGCGTTTTGTGTTGTGTTAATATCTCCAACACATTCTGCAACAACTTCAAGATTACGACAAACCTCTTCGCGTCTTCGTAAATCACCCGTAAATTCGTGTCGTGTGAGGGCATCGCAACCTTTGAAGACTTCAGAAAGTTTTTCAGCAAGGTTTATGGTCTGCGAAATCAGACGTGTCCCGCGATAGGTGGTTAGAAATTCAAGACTTTCTTTGACGGTTTCAAGGGTCTTTTTCCCTAACCCTTTCACATCCTGCAGTCTTCCATCTTCAAGTGCTTCCGCGAGTTGATTCAGATTTTTAATACCGAGTTCGCTATAGAGACGGCTTGCTGTTTTGCTTCCAATCCCTTGGATGTCTAAAAGATCCAGAACCTCTAATCCCATCTCCGTGATCAATTTTTCGTAAGCTTGACAAGTGCCAGTATCAAGGATTTCTCGTGTCTTTTCCTCAATCGTCTTGCCGATTCCAGAGATATTTTGGAATTCTCCTGCCTCAATTAATTCGCTTACGTCAACAGTTAACCCTTCAATTATATCGGCAGCTTTTTCATAAGAGCGAATTCGGAATGAAGCGTCGCCTCGGATTTGTAAAAGTTCTCCGATATTGCTGAATATATTACTGATTTCTATGTTTTTCATGATAAATTTATGCCTATAATTAAAATGTATAGATTCGGTGTAATTTATGTTTTGCTACCGCATAAGTACAACGTGAACTCAATATAAGCAATTTTGGAAACAAGCAGAATACGCGTTTAATCGGGAATCGGAGTTCCCTCCTACCATACACCCTATTTCTGTAGGAGCGATCTCCGAATCGCGACCCTTTTACCCATATTATAATGTGTTTCTAAATAATTTGAAATACTTTCGTTGCGCGAATATACCCGCGAACAGACCAATTATTACGCCTGCTAAACAATACTTCGGTGTAATTTATGTTTTGCTACCGCATAAGTACAACGTGAACTCAATATAAGCAATTTTGGAAACAAGCAGAATACGCGTTTAATCGGGAATCGGAGTTCCCTCCCACCATACACCCTATTTCTGTAGGAGCGATCTCCGAATCGCGACCCTTTTACCCATATTATAATGTGTTTCTAAATAATTTGAAATACTTTCGTTGCGCGAATATACCCGCGAACAGACCAATTATTACGCCTGCTACAACAATACTGATGAGTTGATAATACGGAAGGAATTCAAGTGTGCCAAGTTGGAAAGTAAGGAGACAATAGAGGAGATAGAAACAAACTAATCCCAGTACAGTACCGCAGAAACCAAGGTAAATACCGTGGATAAAAAAAGGAATTTTAAGATGGACACGGGTAGCACCGATAAGGTCTAAGAGCTGTATCTCTTCGTGGCGATTTTGGGCCGTTTTTAGAACGGCAGCGCGGATAATCAGGAAGGTGAGGAGAATTGTAATGGAGATGCTCGCAATTGTCATTCGGTTCGTTTGACGAAAAAGGTCAGTGAGTATTCCTTGTCCTGTTAGCACGACATCATCAATTTCATCATTGGATTCGATTTCAAAGGCGATCTCTTCCAACTTTTTTCGTGAACTATCTAAGGGATTAACATATATTTCTAAAGATGCAGGAAAGGGGTTGCTGTCTGCCACTCTATCTTTAATTAGGCTGCCTAATGAACCAAACTGTTTTTCTGCTCTATTATAGTTTTCTTCTTTAGAGATGTAGTCAATGTAGAGGATGTGGTCTTTCTTCTGAATCTGGTCCGCAAAAACACGCGCATCCTTTTCAACAACTGTATCGTTAGCAAAAGCTATCAGTGACGGTAATGTTTCTTTAAGATCAAGTTCCTTATAGACAGAAGTATGAATAAATAAAAATGTATTTAGTAGCACTGTAAAAAAAGCAAGCGCGATAAGACTTAATAGGTTGTTTAAGCCGGTGCAACCAATATGTGTAAAGAGATTTTGTATTTTATACCGCATTTTGAATTAAGACTTATCCTATTATTACTTTGTGGAGCAAGTTTAATCGTTGCTTTATTGATACAGTTTCATGAACACAATAGCGTTATGTTGTTATACAGCCATCCTTGAGTTTAAAAACCCGTTTTGGCGAGGCATTTTTAGCACGAATAAATTTTTCGGGAAGTTCAGGATCAGAAGTGGCAACTAAAACTGTAGCACCTTGAAAATTGAGCGCGTCAAAAAGTGAAAGCATTTCAAGTGTCAGTTCTGGATCTAATGTTTCTGTAGGTTGATCTGCAAGAAGTAACAGTGGACTATTGATAATCGCTCTTGCAATGGCAAGCCGTTGTTTTTCATTGCTTGATATTTGGGTTGGCAGTGCATTTTTATGGTGGATTAACCCTATTTGATGTAGGAGATTATTTACATTTTCGCGCAGTATCCTGTGTTTTGTACCAATTAACTTCTGCGGAATAGCAAGATTTTGCTCAACTGTTTTGGTCTCAACTAACTTCCAGTCTTGGAAAACCACACCGATTTTGCGTCTGAAAAACGGTAGCGTTGAGGGAGTGAGATCAGCAAGGGATTGACCAAGCACACTTAAAGAACCTTCAGTAGGCGTTAGTTCGTGATAGAGTAGTTTTAGCAGCGTTGTCTTACCAGCACCGCTGTCGCCAACGAGAAAACCGAATTCGCCACGTTCAAGACGGAAACTTGCCCTTTCAAGAACGCTTAGATCTTGATAAGCGAAACTGACTTGATGTAGTTGAATCATAATTGCTCACATTCCACACTTGCTGATCGTTCATTACTCGGAGGCAAGTTAAGACTCTTCAAGGCGACTCCGATGATTTGGTATAATCACATTCTTTTGAAGCACATGCGTGCAAAGTTTCACTTGTCTTTTGCACTTTTTCAACGAGGTAGGTTGCATCACATTGCGGACACGGTTCAGCGATCGGTTTATCCCAACTTGCAAATCCGCACGTTGGATAGTTGCTACAACCGTAAAATACTTTTCCACGCTTGCTACGGCGTTCACCTAAATAGCCATCACAATCAACCTCTGGGCAATCAACGCCCATGGGTATGGGTTTGGCGTTTTTACACTTCGGATAACCGCTACATGCCAAGAACCGGGCACCTGCACGACTCTGCTTAATGACCATTGGCTCACCACATTTTTCGCAGAGCGTATCGGTTTCTTCCGGTTCTGCGGCAGCAGTTTCATCGCCGTTCAAAGCCTTGATATTTTCACATTCTGGATAGTTGGAACATCCGAGAAAACGCCCATATTTGCCCCATTTCACAATCATGTTTCCACCGCATTTCTCGCACTGCTCACCCGATTCGGTTTCCATCGCTTTTCGCGCCTCATACATCTTATCAGGTGCATCTTCCAATGCCTCTTGGAACGATGGATAAAATTCGCCGAGGGTATCAACCCACTCTACTGCTCCTTCAGCAATAGTATCAAGTTTCTGCTCCATCTCCTTCGTAAATTCAACATCAACAATATCAGGAAACCCGTTAATTAGAAGTTCGTTGACGAGTCTCCCGACATCCGTAGGGACGAGTCTACGCTGTTCCTTTATTACATAACCCCGGTCAGGGTCCTGAATCGTTGAGAGAATTGTAGCGTAGGTACTCGGTCTTCCAATCTCTTTTGCCTCCAATGCCTTAACAAGCGTGGCCTCATTATAGCGAGGAAGTGGTTGCGTCCAGTGTTGTTTTGGTTCTAACTTACGTAGATCAAGCGTTTCGCCTTCTTTGACGACAGGTAAAATAACGTTTTCTTCGCCACCACTGTTTCCATCAGTAGTCACATCATCTTGACCTTCCATATAGATACGCCTGAATCCATCAAACTTGATAACGGAACCGGTGGCACGAAAAAGATACCGTCCCGCTTTGATGTCAATTGTCGTAGAGTCAAGGATAGCGGGATTCATCTGACTCGCGATAAACCGCTTCCAAATCAGTTCATAAAGACGAAACTGGTCATTGCTCAAATGTGGTTTCAAAGATGCAGGGGATCGTAGTTGCAATGTTGGTCGAATCGCCTCGTGTGCGTCTTGGGCACCACTTTTACTTCTGTAATTAACAGCACGGCCGGGGAGGTACTCGGCACCGTAAGTTGTATCAATATATTTTCGTACCGCACTAAGCGCATCCTGCGCAACACGGGTTGAATCGGTACGCATATAGGTAATGAGACCAACAGACCCTTCATCTCCAATCGTCAATCCCTCGTAAAGCTGCTGCGCAATCATCATTGTCCGTTTAGCTGTAAACCGAAGTTTCCGAGATGCCTCTTGTTGTAAAGTACTTGTGATAAATGGCGGAACAGGCCTCTGTTTTCTTTCCCGTTTTTGCACTTTCTCAACAACGTAGGTCTGTTCCTTTGCGTCTGCTTCTAATTCTTTTGCGCGTGTTTCATCAATACGAAATCCATAATTATTAATCTCACCTTTCTTTGTACCTATTTTATGTAACTTGGCGAGAAAGGGATTTTCCTTTTCTGTTGGTGTTAGTGTCGCAGTAAGCGTCCAATACTCTTCCGGGGTAAATGCCTCAATTTCTGCTTCACGTTCACAAATAAGCCGCACCGCAACGGATTGCACCCTACCTGCACTCAGACCAGGTTTAACACTGCTCCACAAAATAGGACTAATCTTATATCCGATTAGTCTGTCTAAAACACGCCGCGCCTGTTGCGCATCAACAAGGGCTTGGTCAATCGTGCCAGGATTTTGAATTGCTTCTAAAATCGCAGTTTGCGTCACTTCGTTGTATACAATGCGATAGATAGGTTTCTTTGTCTTCTTTAATTCCGTCGCGAGATGCCAGCAGATCGCTTCACCTTCCCTATCGGGGTCCGCGGCGAGATAGATACAATCGACTTTTTTTGCCTTTTCTTGAATTGCTTTAACAACGGGACCTTTTCCACGAATCAACACATATTTCGGTTTAAAATTGTTCTCAACATCAACCCCAAGTTCCCTTTTCGGCAGGTCGCGGATATGTCCAACAGAGGAGTCGACGATATAATCTTTCCCTAAGATTTTTTCGATAGTTTTCGCTTTCGCTGGTGATTCAACAACAACTAATGATTTCGGCATTTTCTATTCCGTGTGTTCCTTATATTATGAATGCGTTTTGGATATAAAAGTGAATAGACGGTCGTATACTACCTATCAATATCCCGCAGAGGTCTGCATAATGTGTGTATTTATTTTAATACGTCTAAAATCCGATAAAGTGACAGAAAAAGGAGAGATTCGCCATTTCATACCCTGTTTTGCATTGTGTCGGCGGTAATAAGAGGCACGAAGTTGTAATTAGTAGACGAATGAAATTAGGTCAGTCAGTAACTGCCGCATGCCTGTGCGGTGAACAATATGGTCAATGAACCCATGTGCAACCAAAGATTCGGCTTTCTGGAAATTTTCGGGTAGTTCTTCCTGTAAACTTGCAACAGCAAGGGGACCAGCAAAACCGATACGCGCACCGGGTTCAGCGACAATCACATCACCAAGAGAGGAATAACTCGCTGTCGCACCACCAAACGTTGGGTCCGTAACAACGGAGATATAGAACCCACCTTTTTGGGCGTATTCAGTGCAGGCGGCAGCAGTCTTTGCCATCTGCATTAACGCTAAAGTACCTTCCTGCATCCGCATGCCTCCACTCACAGATACGATAACAAGCGGTAATTGGTTTTCACCTGCATGCTCAATACATCGGGTAACCTTCTCACCGATAACAGCACCACACGTGCCACCGATAAATCCGACATCTCCGATTGCGATTGCTATTGGAAAACCACCGATTTTGGCTGTCCCAGAGAGCATCTCTGAGCGGAGTCCTGTTTTGGCAATGTCGCGCTCAAGTTTGTCTGGATACTCCGGAAACTCCAGCGCATCAATTGAGTAGAGGTTCGCATCAGCTTCTTCAAAACTCTCCGCATCCACAAGCAGATCAAGACGTTCCTGTGCACTCATCGGGTAGTGTGCATCGCAAGCCGGACAAACCTTGTGGTTTTTAATTAATGCTTCTATTTCAATATCCGCGTTGCAATTCTTGCAGACAAAGGTTTTTGGAGTGTCGCCCATTCTATTCCTCTAATGATGTGACTCACAACTTTATCCATTAAATGATACTATTTTAAGATTGGGTTTGTCAACTTTAATTGGATTGAACTACTTTAAACAGCGGAGTTGGGACAGAGCCATTCAGTTTTCGCTTTTTTTCAAGATTAAGCCAGGGTCGCGACCAGGAGGTCGCTCCTACAAGAAGAGGCATTTGACAAAAGATAGAAATTACTGGAAACTTGAATGGCTCTGAAAGTTGGGTAGTATCTACTGATTTCTAACGTGAAAATCCTGAACGTTTAATATGTGCCCACCTTGTCGTGAGTTTACCTTGAGGCTCAACCGACAGATATTCTTCAACACCATTTCCCAAAGTTTTAATCTCATTTTCATCTAACGCACGGGAAAAGACTGCAGCATCATCTATCGCGCCGCCATAACCTTCACCGCCTTCTCCACCAAGTCGATAAATTGCGTTAGCACCTCGGGTTTCTTGGAAGTCCGATTCTTTAGTCATCTTACCGTTTACATAGATTCTGAATTTCTTACCATCACTTTGAACAACCACATGAGCCCACTCATCCTGTTTGACAACGCCTCCATCTGTCTGACACAGGACTGTCCATCCAGCTACCTGTCCTCGCCAAGAAAGTAATCCTTGATCTTTATTGACAAAGAAGGTGTTGTGTCCAGAAGCGCCAGGTAAACTCCGCCAAATTTGTTGCCAAGCACCGCCTTCAAAAGTTGGATTAATCCAGACAGAGATTGTAAACGGGGCACTTTTAAAGATGTCGCCATGCAGGGTATCGGTTGCCTGCATCTCAACGTGTGCACCGACATTAAGATGAATTGCGTCTCCAAATTTACCTTTATCCCACTTAGAGTCACCTTAAATATGTTTACACTTCTTCTGTAGGAGCGATCTCCGAATCGCGACTAAACACTTTGATAGTCGGGAATCGGGAGTTCCCACCTACAAATTGAATGTCCAGTTAATTGTGAAATCTACCATAATAAGTAATTCTCTAACAAAGCCGAGAATTATGTTCAACTATAAAAAGTTAGGTGATTGACTCCAGTTTTTACCACTAATGAACAGAATACTAACATACCTGACAAAAAATGTCAATTTTGGGATTACGGGAACTATCCCTGCTGCAAAATCAAATTTCCATACACATCCGCAACAGCAAAAAAATTGGGTGGGACGACAGTTGTCGCACTAAATTCTGTTATAATAGCAGGACCCTCTATCCGATTACCGGGACACAACGACTCTCGTTGATAAAAATTGGTCGGATACACCTCACCATCAAAAATTACAGCGTTTTGTGCAATTCTTGCATCGGAAGGATCAGCATCTGTAAATCGTTTAGAAGTGAATGCAGGTTTTTCGGTTTCACCGATGGCAGAGAGACGTAAAGTCACCACCTCCACCATTGCCTCAGGACGCGCATAACTAAATCGTTGTTCGTGCATCGCATGAAATTGACTTACAAAATCTGTGTCCATATCCAAATAAGGAACATTCAACTCATAAGATTGTCCCTCATACCGCATATCCAGTGAACGTTTGATATTGAGTAACAATAAATCAAATCCTTCCGTTTTCATATCACTCTCCGCGCGGGTAAGCAGTATATCAAAACCTTCTTCCAACCGTTTGTGTAGATTTGCCTCACTGTCTTCAGTTTTCCATAGCACTGTCTGAGAATAATCTTTGACAACATCGGCAAACAACATGCCGTAAGCAGAGAGCAAACCACCATTCGGCGGAATAAGTACAGTACGTATACCGAGATTTTCTGCCAAAAATGCAGCGTGCAAACCGCCAGCACCGCCAAACGATACGAGTGTGAAATCACGTGTATCAAACCCGCGTTCAACAGAGATAACCTTGATAGCGCGTTCCATTGCTGCGTTGGCAATCTTCAAAATACCATCTGCGGTTTCAAGTGCCGACAGTCCGATTCGCTTAGAGAATTCTTCAATATATTGACGCGTTGCATCATAAGCAAGCGACATCTGTCCCCCTAAAAACTGCGTTGGATCAATACGCCCTAAAAATAGATTTGCATCCGTCACAGTAATTTCTTTGCCGTTGTTCCCGTAACATATCGGGCCAGGATCAGCCCCTGCACTTTCGGGACCGACGCGTAACGCACCGCCCGAATCCACAGTAGCGATAGATCCACCACCTGCACCGACGGTATGAATGTCAATTAACGGCACTTTGATCGGCAAACCGCTAATTGTACTTTCGGTTGTCATGGAGATACCGTCCTCACATAGACTAACATCTGTAGAAGTGCCGCCCATATCAAAAGTAATAATCTTTTCATATCCTGCTGTTTTAGCGATGTGATATGCACCGATGACACCACCAGCAGGTCCAGAAAGCACTGTTTGGATACCCGCAGATTCAAAATTTTTTGTAGAGATACATCCGCCATTAGAGAGCATCAATCGGAAGGATTTGGGAAACTTCTCTGATTCCGCAAGCGTTGATAAATGTCTTTCCAAAGTAGGGCGGATATAAGCATTTGCAACAGTGGTGCTGAAACGCGCGTACTCCCGATATTCGGGTAGGATTTCGTGAGAACATGAAATCGGTATATTAAGCGAGGCAAGATAATCTGAAACAATCTGTTCATTTTTCGGATTTATGTATGAGAAAAGGAAACAGATCGCTATAGCATCTAATTCTAAAGTTGTTAGGTGTGTTATGAGTATCTCAAGATCAGCGGTTGAAATTTCAGTTTGAATCTCACCCGTGTGCAGTGTTCGTTCTCGGATACCGAATCGGCGTTCTGCAGGCACAAGTGGTGCTGGTCGTTGGACAAATATATCGTAAAGATCTGGGCGTGCCTGTCTTCCGATTTCTAAAACGTCTTCAAAACCTTTTGTTGTGACAAGAGCAACGCGCGCACCCCTACGTTCAAGTAAAGCATTTGTAGCAACGGTAGAACCGTGAACAATATCCACACCATCATGAGACTCTATGTTATGTCGATTTAGTATCTCACTCACACCTTTTATAACAGCGTGTGCCGGGTTGCGTGGTGTGGACAGCACTTTGTGAGTCCAAAGAGAACCTTTCACCGACATAACGATGTCGGTGAAAGTGCCGCCGGTGTCAACACCAATTTTTCTTACATTTTTTTCTTTGTGCATATATTAAGGTAACAAGTTGTTTTTTCTCATTTACTGTCACACAACTACATTTTTTGGGTTGCCTTCTAAAAAAGCGATTATATTGTCAACAGCACCTTCATTAAGCAGATCAACCCCTTCGGGAGTCATATCTGCGCAGTGTGGCGTTAAAATCACCTGTTCACATTTTAAAAGCGGATGATCTGCAGGAGGCGGTTCCTGTACATAAACATCAATCGCAGCGCCGCCGAGGTGACCACTGTTAAGTGCGCGAACAAGCGCGTCTGTGTCAACTATTTGTCCGCGTGCTACATTAATTAAAAGCGCGTTCGGTTTCATCAATGCAAGTTCGCGTTCACCGATAAGATGAAAGCTATCATCTGTCAGTTTTACATGTAGACTTATAACATCAGACATCCGCAGTAAATCTTCAAAAGACACAAATTTAATACTGAGTTGCTTTGCACGTTCAGTAGACGGATTATATGTCCATGCAATAACGTTCATCCCAATTGCATTACCAAGTCGTGCCATCTCCGAACCGATGTGTCCAGTGCCGACAATCCCAAGCGTTTTACCTTGCAGATAAACGTTATCCATACGGTGCCATTCACCCGCCTTCATACCTGCAGTCATAAAAGCAGCACGTTTGGCAAGCGCAAACATTAAACCGAAACTGTGTTCTGCAACGACAGGTGCAGTTCTGCCGGGTTGATTGCAAACAACAATCCCTCTGTTTTGTGCTTCATCCAGTGCAATCATATCGGTGCCGATGGAGCAGAGCGAGATGAGTTTCAGTTTTGGGAGATGTGGCAATACATCTGCGTGCCATTTAACCATACCGCGTGAATTGATGAGAATATCAGCCTCTTCAGCGCGGCGGATTTTTTCTTCGGTGGTCTCTGGACGATCCGTATATACTTTAACGTCACCATAAGGTTTCAAACGTTCCAGATGTGCCGATCCTTGAATTTGCGGTGGCGAATCACCGGGAACAACAATTTTGAGTCTATCCACAAATTATTTCCCTTTCTTTTTGGCGGACTTGGTTTGCGAACGCAAATGCGGCACTACAATCTCTTCTGCAATAATTTTCGTCTTGAATTCCTCAACCTTTTTCAAAATAGCATCAGACAACAACGTTTTGTTATCTTTATCAACAATATACTCTATGCCACCCTCTTTTAAACCGTAATTTTTTAATCCGCCTGTGAAAGTTCCGGACACCATATTTTCTATCATCTGATAAACAGACAATTCCACACCTTTAATTATACTTGTGAGTACCTGACCAGGGACTAAACCGTTACCATTTGAATCGACCCATATAATATATTTTTTTGTCTCCTTTGCCGCTTCAAGTACACCTAACCCACTTGCCCCTGCTGCAGCGATAATTATATCTGCTCCTTTATTGTACTGTGCAAGTGCCAATTCTTTTCCTTTAGCTGGATCATCAAATGCTTGTGGTGTAACCCCGACATAATTGACAAGAAGTTCAATTTCCGGATTAGTCGCCTTAATGCCAGCCGCAAATCCGATTTCAAATGCTTCAACGAGTGGAATCTTCATGCCGCCGACAAATCCTACTTTTTTTGTTTCGGTTTTTAATGCCGCGATGACACCAGCGAGGAACGTTCCTTCGTGTGCCTTATAAATAAGTGATGCGACGTTGGTAGGTTCAGCGACCGCATCAATCAGTGCGAAGTTAACGTTTGGAAAATCAACAGCGACACGGTTCATCGGTTCTCTAAAAAGGAAACCGACCCCGATGATAAGATCGTATTTCAATTTTGCGAGGCGGCGTAATGCCATCTCGGTATCGGTGCTTTGTCCGGGATTAACCTCAGTAAGTTTAATATCCCATTTATCAGAAGCTTTTTTTGCACCTGTGTATGCAGCGTCACAAAAAGAGAGATCCCCTCGACCGCGCACATCATAAATTAAACCAACCTTAATTGCTGCGGGAGCGGTTCCTACAATTATAAGGCTTATAAGAAAAATAGGGATAAGAAGAGGCAACTTTTTCTTCAAGACGATTCCTCCTGTTTTGAAAATATTGTATTACAAACATGAATCAGAATTAAAAAGTATTGTTTAGGTTTTGAGATGAAATCTCAAAATTGAATTCGGACAGACGAAATATAATTAAACGTGTACCTCTTTAAGGTGTTATCTGTACAGAATGAGATAGACATAAAAATGTGTAGTAAAAATAACGAATAATTAAGAGGTAATTGGAAAATAGAAAAAAGATGAAACAGATTGGTGAAAATTATTTTTAATTAGCATACACTATCGCGAGTGCAAATGCAACATTTTTGTCGGAGGGTTAGACTAAAAAAATTTTGTAACAGGTAAAGGTTAGAAAATAGGAATAACAAAATACGAAGTGTAACTGTACAGGCATTTAATGACGTATTGTACGTGCAAAACGTCATTAAACCGTTGACCCTGAAAACGAAAAATGATACAATCAAAATCGTCAAATTTTAATGGAGAACCTGAATGGCGAAATCGAAAAGACGAAAAACACAACAACCCCGAGTACTCGACGAATTACAACAGAGAATACTATTAGAAGCACTCAAAAATAGAGAACGCGATAGAATGCTCGTACTCTTTTGTCTGAGAACTGGACTCCGAAACGCTGAAGCATGCGGCATGAATATCGGAGATGTACTGAAATTCGGAAACATTGTTACCACCTTAGAAGTCCGATCAGAAATTGCAAAAAATAAGGTGTCAAGAAGAATACCACTTGTAAATGACGTACGAGACGCACTCCACGATTTCCTACTGTGGAAAACAGAACAAGGCGAAAAAGACGAATTGGACAGCCCCCTATTTTGCACGCTCCGCACAAAAAACCGATTGGCACCCCGCGACTTCCAACGTATCATGGAAGCAGCATCAGCAATGTTAGGGCTTAGGTTCACACCTCACGATTTACGACACACCTTCGGAACAGAACTCTATCGCGCAACACACGATTTAGAATCGGTGCGTATTGCATTAGGACACACAAGCTTAGACGCTACACTCATCTATATGCATACCAGCCCCGATATACTACGACAACGCTTTGAGACTGCGTTCAGTAGGCAAACCCAAGACTAAATTAAATCCTATCCGCACACCGCTATGCAAAATTTGCCCAAAACGATTTTTTAGGTAATATCATATTGGATTTAATAAAAAACGCGTTGTACGCAAACGTGAGCATTAATTTTTTAATGGAATTCAAGAAATTTTCTACCAGACCAATTTCACAACTCAATTGCATAATTTTCAAGTTATCCGCACAAAAATAAACCGAAAAGGTAACGCGGTTTTTAGGTTGACTTTTTTCCGCTTAAGACGTATCCTATTAACAAGATTCTAATATTGTGGGTAATGATTCTTCACAATTGTTCACATGATCCAAAATATAATAAAAAGGAAGGAGTTACGATGAAAACAAGTCATATAACTTTACGGAAATTTACCGTTTTGAGTTTTATTCCACTTTTTGGCATGTTGCTTTCTCTCCCTTCATTCGCAGGTACCCAACTATGGGATTTTGAAAGAAATGCGGAGGGTTGGAAAGTTGCCAACGGTACGTGGTCGGTCGAAGACGGTGTCTACAAGCTTAGTAAAGGTGGACAAGCCGAGCATTCCCTCGTTGGCGAATCAGATTGGGATGACTACACCATTGAAGCGAAAGTCCGGCTTGATGAAGGAAGTTGGGCAGGTATTGTATTTCGCGCCAAAAGCGAAATGGAATATTACGTCTATTATCTGAATGTACCCAGTAACATATCTGAATTATGGCGACACAAACAAGGGGGATGGGCTTCCCGTGACAACATTTCTCAACCGCCCGCGGTTGGGATCAAAATTGCAAACGGTGAATGGATTGATATGAAGATAGAAGTGGAAGGCGACAAATTTACATTATATCTGAATGGTGAAAAACAGGTCGAAGATAGTGATGATGTTTATGGTGAAGGCAAAGTTGGGGTTTGGGGATGGGAAACTGCAGCGAGTTTTGATGATTTCACCGTTTCCGGTAGAAATATTGAGGATACGCTCGCTGTTGACCCAAGCCGAAAACTAACAACAACATGGGGGCGTCTCAAAGAGGTTCGTTGACAACCCTTTACTACTGCTTTCAAAAGTGCACATTTTACATTGATAGTACTCAGGCTTGTGGAACTTGGACTTCTCAATAATCGTTCCACAAGCCTGGGTTTGATAAGAATAAAAGGAGAATTTATGAAACGTATATTTTCAATTATGCTCGGATTTTGCCTCATAGTTGTAATCGCCTCTACCGGCTTCGCAGGTGAGCAACTATGGAATTTCGATTCCCATGCGGACGGGTGGACCGTGGCTAACGGTAATTGGAGTTTAGAGGACGGTGTCTACAAACTTGCCACAGGTGCTCAAGCGGAACATTCTCTCGTTGGAGATGTTAATTGGACAGACTACACTGTTGATACAAAAATTAGACTTGATGAGGGGAACTGGGCAGGTATTGCATTCCGCGCCAAAAGCGAAATGGAATACTATGTTTTTTATCTCAACGTGCCAAATAACAAAACAGAACTGTGGCGACATAAAACTGGTGGTTGGACCGCACGTGACAATGTCGGTGAACTTAATGCAGTGAACGTCACAATTGAAAATGGTAAATGGTTTGATATGAAAGTTGTTGTTGAGGGTAATTTAATGGCTCTTTGGATTGATGGCGAAAAACAGGGTGAAATTACTGATGGCGTATATACTGCCGGACAAGCTGGCGCATGGGGTTGGCAAACCGGTGCAAGTTTTGATGATTTCAAAGTCTCTGGCGATGATATTGAAGGAGATGGCACCCCAGTTGAGCCACTTGATAAATTAGCGACAACATGGGGACGTATCAAAAGAGATCGTTAGTCAACTGTCCACCGAAATTTTGCGGGTAAAGGTCGCTATTCGGAGATCGCTCCTACAGAATACCCCTCTTTGTAGGAGGGAACTCTGATTCCCGACTCCTGACACGACTCGCAATTTTAGTGTATACAGAATATTCGTTTACTGATTCACTTGAACGTCCATTGTAACATTTATTCTAAGGGAGGCCTTTCAGTTATCAGGAAGTGCCTCCCTTTTAACTAAAATATGTTCAAATGGGAAGCCTTATGAAACGGCGTACTGATTTCCAAATATGTATTCCGCTTATTTTCGCGATGTGTTGTCTCTTGATTTCTGTTCGGGCTCAAAGTGGAGAAAACCTTACCCTTAAAGCACAGATTGATTCTTATCAGAAGCAACTTGCCACGGATGCTACACGTGTTGATATTCGGTTGCAATTAGCAAAGGTCTATCTTCAAATTGAGGCTTATACGCAAGCCGTTGCAGAGTATCGTGAAGTTATATCGTTCTTAGGCACTGTGCCTAATCATAATCCTGCTTTATCTAAAGGTTACTATGGATTAGGATTAGCTTATACAGGACTTGAGAAATTCGACGAGGCAATTGAAGCATATCGGCAAGCGATTCAGTACGCACCAGAGTGGGCACATATTCACGCAGCTTTAGGCGCTGGATATGCAAACCTACATCGTTATGACGAGGCACTTAAGGCTTACAAAACCGCACGTGATCTAAAGCCTGATGATGCAATGATTCATCATCAGTTAGGAAACATCTATAGTAAACGCGGAAAACGTGCTGAAGCAATATCACATCAGCAACGAGCAATAGCGATCTCACCTACGTTAGCATCGGCACACTACCAGTTAGGCTTACTCTATTCTCAAGAGAATCGATTGCCAGAGGCTATCTCCGCTTATGAAACCGCTTATTCGGAAGACCCGGAATTAATCGAAGCGCTTTATAACCTGGCGCAAGTCCATAGACGTAATGGGAATAAACAAGCAGCGCGTGAAAAGATGCAGCTATTTGAAAAACAAAAAGCTATTGTGAAACCGATACAGGAGTTACGCGGTGCGTTGCAGCGCACACCTGAACCGACTCAAAGATCCAAAATCCTTGCTAACATCGGAAGACTTTATCTTAAAAGTGAGCATTATGAGATGGCGGTTTGGGAATATGAGAAAGCACTCGCGCTGAATCCGAAAGCGTTTGAGGCATATAACGGTGTCGGGATCGCTTATACAATGCTCAAGAGATATTCGGATGCCGTTGAAGCACAAAACAAAGCATTAGCGCTGCAATCTGATTTCGCAGAAGCACATGCAGGACTCGGTTTAGTATACCTCATGCAAAATAGAAACGAATTAGCGCTCAAACATTATCGGCAGGCAATTACACGTAGTCTCAACAAAGGTGAGGCGCGTAATCCTAAGTTTCAAGTAGAGGTGCACCTGAAAATTGGCATAATTTTGCTAAATCAGAAAGATTATGCCGCTGCAGCTTCAGCGTATCAAAAAGCTATAGCACTGAATCCGGACAATGCAGAGGCATACCATAACTTAGGCGTGTGCTATGCGCATCAAGAAAAAACAGATAATGCGTTGTCAGCACTTGAAAAATCAGTACAAACAGCGCAAGCGGCAAAAAACCGTCCTCAACTTTTGTTTCTACCTGAAACGCATTATCTGATAGGTGAACTTTACGCACAGCAGAAAAATTTTGATGCAGCAGCGCCAGCATATCTGGCATCAGGTTTACCGAAAGCCTATAACGCGCTTGCCCAACTCAATGCGAAGATCGCAAGCACTTTTGAAAAACAGAGCATGCGCGTCGAAAAATTAAAAACAGCAGCATCGTACGCCCAAACTGCAATTCGCTTAAATCCGAATATCGCCAGTTACCACAACACACTTGCACTAATTGCATACCGAAAAGGTGATTACGATACAGCTGAAACATCTATCCGAAAAGCGATTAAGCTTGACCCGAAAAATCGTAACTATCAAGAAGGATTAAAACAGATTTTAAAGAGATAACCCTCGCGAAGCAAGAGGATAAAACGTAGAAAGGTTCACACTATAATAACCTAAGTTGCTACCTATGTAGCACAAACTTTTAGTTTGTGTCTGTGGTGCGCAAACTAAAAGTTTGCGGTACGAAATTTTTCGAAAAATGCATTATTTTTATTAAAACGATGTTTGCATATCTAAAATCTTGTAGTAGTAACTTGGGTTATAATAATGGTGGATAGAGGTGAAAAATGGCATATTCCAGTCTCAGAGATTTTGTAAAAGCACTTGAACGAGCAGGTGAACTCACACGTATTAAAACAGAGGTATCGCCTGACCTTGAAGTAAGTGAAATCACCGACCGCGTTAGTAAAGCAGGCGGTCCGGCGTTGCTGTTTGAAAACGTTGAAGGCAGTGATATGCCGTTGCTCATCAATACTTACGGGTCTTATACGCGAATGGCGATGGCACTCGGTGTAGATGACCTTTCACGAATAGCCTACGAAATTGAAGGCATGATTAAAATAGGTCCGCCTGAGTCGCTGCTGGATAAAGTCAAAATCCTCCGAATCTTATCCCAACTCACCAATTTCCCCCCGAAAACCGTCAAACGTGGCGCATCGCAAGAGGTTGTCCTAACAGGCGAAGATGCTTCATTGGATAGGCTACCGTTGATAAAATGTTGGCCAATGGATGCCAACAAATATATTACATTGCCACAAGTTTTCACGCACAGTTTGAAAACAGGTCAACGGAACGTCGGCACCTATAGGTTGCAGAAACTGAACCCGCATGCCTTAGCAATGCATTGGCAAATTCACCACGATGGTGCAGCACACCATCGGGAATATAAACAAGCAGGCGAACAGATGCCAGTGGCAATTGCTATTGGCGGAGACCCTATTATGTCTTATATCGGCACAGCACCGCTGCCATCAGGGATTGATGAACTGCTGTTCGCTGGATTCCTCCGAAAATCTAATGTTGAGATGGTGGAAGCAAAAACGATTGATATGATGGTACCTGCCGACGCGGATATTGTTATTGAAGGCTTTATTGAACCTGATGAGACGTGTATTGAGGGCCCATTTGGCGACCATACGGGTTTCTATTCAATGCCCGATGAATATCCTGTTTTTCGCATCAGTGCAATTACACACCGCAAAGACCCGATCTACCAGACAATTATTGTTGGTAAGCCGCCAATGGAAGATTGTTATATGGGCAAAGCCACCGAACGTATCTTTATGCCGTTGATTAAAACGCAACTTCCTGAACTTGTTGATATGAATCTCCCTTTATTCGGTGTATTTCACAACTTTGCCCTGATTTCAATAGATAAACGTTATCCTTTCCAAGCGAAAAAGATGATGCACAGTTTTTGGGGACTCGGGCAACTGATGTTTAGCAAAATTATTATTGTGGTTGACAAAGATGTAGATGTGCAAAACGTTGAGGAAGTCCTATTTTATGTCGGGAGCAATGTTGATCCAAAACGCGATGTCACTATTGTTGAAGGTCCTGTCGATGTGCTTGACCACGCCGCGCCGCTTATCGGTGCTGGATCAAAAATGGGTATTGATGCCACAACGAAATGGGAAGAAGAAGGTTACCACCGGGAATGGCCCCCAGAAATTCAGATGTCTGACGAAATTGTTGAACTCGTCAACGAAAGGTGGAAGAAATACGGATTGTAAACAAAATTGTCCTTTCTATAGTTATACAATTCATATTTTAGACATGCAATGTTTCAGGAATATAGAAAATGATAGATACAATTTACGATGTGGCAGTAATTGGCGCTGGACCTGCTGGCACACAAGCAGCTGTTTCCGCAAGCCACCAGATGCGGCATGTGCTTGTGCTACATTCCGGCAAGGTTAGTTTCAGTCGTGGTAGAGCATATTGGTCAAAGTCTGTTGAAATTGAAGATGCCCCAGTTTTTCCCGGCATCATCGGTCCCAACTTCGCCAAAGAGCTCATGAAGTGGATGGAAAGTCGCCCAGTCGTGGAATTCATGCTCGGTGACGAAGATCGAAAAACAGGTATTGACATCAGAGATGGTCTCGTTGACCGACTGTCGCGAAACAACGGTATTTTTGAGCTGGAAGCATCTACGAAAGTTCTCAAGAAAGATACACCGTTGCAGATAGGACATTTTAAATCTCGCACCGTCGTTGTTGCTTCGGGTTTTGATGATAAGTGGCCCGATATTGAGTTTCAACCCGATGCAGATCGGTTGTATAAGCAGTACGCTACCGTGTTTCGTTATGCTGGAAATAAAAAAGGGTGGCATGTCTGCATCCGTTGCGATGGACATTTGCACGTCAATGAACACCTTGCGCTGCTCGGCGTGGGTGATTATATCTATGAAGCGGCGATAGGTGCACAAGATTTCACTGATAAAATCACTATCCTCACGAATGGACGTCCGCACGGGATGTCACCTCCTATTCTCCAACAGATTAGAGAGAGAAATATCCATATTATTGAAACAAAGATTAAGCGACATATCGGTGAGAAAACGGATCTACTCGGTTTTGAGATGATTGATGGGACAGAGTTATATTTTCACGGTTTCCTCGTTGATGAAGGCTTAATCCCTAATACAAAGTTTTTGGATGGTTGGGACTACCAAAAAGATGAAGAGGGGTTAATCATTGCAAACGAGGACATGCAGATGTTAGACAGTAATGGTGAACCGATCCCCGGTCTTTTTGCTGCTGGAGACATCATCTCTGGGGAACGAAACCTGATTGCAACTGCCTTCGCCCTCGGTCAAGAAGCAGGCTTGTCTGCCTCTGATTCATTGCGAAAATGGCATTATCCAAAATCCTGATTGATCAAAGCCAGTCAATTCTCCAGCATTTTTTCATCTCCCGAAACCTCTTCCTGTAGGAGCGATCTCCGAATCGCGACCCTTGGTAGGAACGACCTCCGAATCGCGACCCTTGGTAGGAACGACCTCCGAATCGCGACCCTTATGATTGTTGTCGGGAATCGGAGTTCCCTCCTACTATAACTCAACCTGACACCTTGTGTCAAACTTTACACACCCGATTAATGAAATAGAATGCCAGTTTTTCCGTTTTAATTATAGTGTAGAAGTTTACTTGTTTTTAAATTTCGCTATAAATCATAAGGGAACATTTTATGACACCAAACGAAAATCCAAAAACGCTCTATATTATTGACACCCTCGCTGAGATATTCCGATCTTTTTATGCAATTCAGACTCGCTTGGTTAGCGGTGTCACTGGAGAACCCACCAATGCTATCTACGGCTTTACGACAACACTCATCAAACTATTAACTGACTACAAAGCACAGTACATTATTGCCGCTATTGATATGCCTGGCGACACATTCCGTAATGAAATGTATGAGGAATACAAAGGGCATCGTAGAACCCCGCCAGACGACCTTGTAACACAGATTCCCCGTATTCAACAAGTACTTGAAACCCTTCAAATACCTGTCATCGGTAAACCGGAACTGGAAGCAGACGATATTATTGCCTCTGTCACCCAATACATACTGGATTCGCCAGATACGCAGGATGTGCATGTTTGCATCATCTCTAAAGACAAAGACCTTGAGCAATTACTCTGTGACCGAGTTACAATGTTTGATATCCGTAAAGAAAAAACGGTTGATGTTGCAGCATTGTGGGAAACGAAAGGAATTACACCTGAGCAAGTCATAGATACGCTCGCGCTGATGGGCGATACCTCTGACAATGTACCTGGGGTTGAAGGCATCGGATTGAAAACTGCAGCGAAATTGATTCAAGAGTTCGGCTCAATTGAAAATATCTACGCGAATATAGACCAGATTAAGGGCAAACGGCGCGAGAATTTAGAGAAAGCACAAGAATACATTTCACTTTCCCAACAACTTGTAACGCTTAAACGGGATGCTGACTTGGATTTTTCTTTGGAGCAAGCGCGTTTTAAACCCCCAGACCTCAGTAAGATCAACCCGTTGTTAGATCAGCTTGAACTCAAACGTTTCCATAAGCCTCTCGCTGAACTTGCATCTGGAAGTACTGTTTCGGACCAAGTGAAAGCTGAAGTTAAAACGACCAGAAAAGAAAGATTGGAGGCGATGGAGGAGAAAAAAGATGCCATCTTGGAAGAAGGTAATTTTACAACCGCAGAATCGGGGGACTATACGGCTATTACCACTGAAGAACAATTGGCAGACCTTGTTGAAACACTTTCAACACAACCAATTATTGCTGTAGATACAGAAACAGATGGCTTGTATCGGAATTCGGCATTGTGCGGGATCAGTTTCTCTTGGGAGCCAAAGCAAGGGGTGTATGTGCCTGTCCGATCACCTAATCCTGAAAACCATTTAGATCAGGAAACAGTCGTTTCCAAACTCAAACCGATTTTGGAAAATCCGGAATTGCCAAAATGCGGACACAACCTGAAATTTGATGCAAGCATCTTCATTCGGCACGACATCCAACTGCAAGGTGTTGTTTTTGATACAATGTTGGCAAGCCAACTCGTTGACCCACGGCAACCCTCACATAACCTGGACAATCTGGCACTACTTCACTTAAACCACAAGATGATTCCACTCTCAGACTTGATCGGTGAGGAGGAGGACTCTACATCTATTGATAAAGTTCCTTTTGAAGAGGTGACAAAATACGCTTCGGAGGATACGGATATTGTCCTACAACTCTATCACTATTTTAAACCGAAACTTAAGGAAACCGAAACCGATGAATTGATTAGAGAGATAGAATCCCCACTTGGTCCAGTACTGGCATTGATGGAGTTCAACGGTATCGTGTGTGACACTGAGGAATTGAAAAGGCAAACCGGCGTTGTTGAAAAACTCGTGAATGAACGCGAAAAAGAGATACACGATTTGGTAGGGTATTCATTTAACACAGATTCACCAACTCAGTTGGCAGACATTTTATTTGATGAAATCGGTTTCAAACCCGTGAGACGCACCAAAAGTGGCAAACGTTCAACGGATGTAAATGTGCTGGAGGCACTTGCCTTAGAAGAGGATGTAAACAATCCGAAAACAACTGTGCCGCGCTTAATTGTAGAATATCGCCAATTTCGCAAACTCCAAAGCACCTACTTCGGACAGCTGCGGCACTCGGTTAATGAGGAAACAAAACGTATACATACCCACTTGTATCAATTGACGACAGCCACTGGACGATTAAAATCTGACAGTCCAAATCTTCAGAATATTCCTGTCCGTTCAGAAATCGGACGTCAGTTGCGGCGTGCATTCATAGCACCAGAAGGTTATAAGTTAATCTGTGCTGATTATTCACAGATTGAACTTCGTGTGCTTGCCCATTTCAGTGAAGACCCGATACTGACTGAGATTTTCACGCAGGATTTAGATATCCATACATCTGTTGCATCAGAAGTATTTAAGATCGCACCAGAAGACATATCACGAGAACTCAGAGATAAAGCAAAGATTGTCAATTTTGGTATCATCTACGGCGTTTCACCTTCAGGATTAGCGCGCCGAATTCAAGGCATGAATGTAGATGAAGCGAGGGAATTGATTACAAATTACAAAGAACGTTTTCCGGGTATCAACGTATTTTTCCAAAACTGCGTTCAACAAGCCTTAGACCAAGGTTATGTCTCCACCTTAACTGGACGACGACGTGCCATTCCTGAAATCTTTGAACCCTCTCAGAGTAGGCAAAGTTTGGGAGAACGGTTAGCTATAAACACTGTTATTCAAGGAACCGCAGCGGATCTGATAAAAGCCGCTATGGTCAAAGTCCAACACAGAATTGACAAAGATCAGTTGCCGATGAAGATGTTATTGCAAATCCATGATGAATTGATTCTTGAAACACCGAATGAATTAGTAGAGTCACAGGCTGCAATTGTCGCGGAAGAGATGGAAAATGCATTGACACTTCGTGTGCCACTTCGCACAGAAACAGGTATTGCGGATAATTGGATGGACGCGAAATAGTGAATTGAAAATAAACGGACGTTTTGGCAGTCTACAGACATCAAAACGTCCCAGTAGGCGAGGTTTCCTAACCTCGCCTGTTTATGTACTTGTAAGAAGCGAAACCCAATTTACTCTTTTTCTTTTATCTCTCCCCATTGCACATTCAATTTACCCTTTGGAGAAACAGAGAGCGTACCCGGCACCCAATGCGGGTCAAGGTCATTGGTAGGCGTATTTGCTATTTGTGTTATCTTCCCATCAAGTAGACGATAGCGATAAATGTTAAAATTTTGCTGGATTATGTTTATGGGATTGACCCAACCTTCCCCGTCTTCCTCAGCAGACAAAAGAATTTCCGCTCCATTCGCAGCCCAACAAGCCGAGTATAGCAGCCAGTCTTTTGGGATATCCAACTTTTTTGGATGTCTACCATTCTTATCAACTACAATCAGGTGACTGGGAAGCCTAACGACACGATTCCCATCAAATGTCATACGATCTTCAAAATACATAACGTGTTTGCCATCAGGCGACCAGAGCGGATGATGTCTTGAAATTACCGTATTATCAATGATGTGTGGTTGTGGTCCGTGAAGAAAAGGAAGGGTTTTCTTACCATCTATATCAGTGATATAGATATATCGTCCATCACCAATAACAAGTTGGTGGACAATATGCTGTCCATCTGGCGACCAACTCGGCATGGATGCAGATGTCTGACCGTCTTTGCTTTTTGTTAGTTGTCTAATGTTGCCATTCGCAAGTTTCATGATATGGATATTCGACGCACCATCTATAGTGCTTGTAAACGCAATCTGTTTACCATCAGGCGACCAGCAAGGATCTGTGTCGTTAGGGCGATGATGGGTCAGACGACGTTCATTGCTCCCATCGGCATCCATGATAAAAATATCAGACTGCGGACTCGGCTTACGCGTAAAGAGAATGTATTTCCTATCTGGCGACAAGCGGGGTTTGTGTTCCGAAAGCGGGGTTTTTGTCAGTTGTCGGACATCCTCTCCGTTATCGTTCATAACGTAAATGTCACTTCGTTGTCCAATAGGACTCGCGCTGAAGACGATCACCGCATATGAAAAGCCATTAAATAATAGTATTAACATTACTAAAAAGAGAACACTTGTTGCCAAACGCGTAAACCTTGATAACATCTGTCACCTCCTATTTTGTGTAAACGAAAACATTATATCTTAATTCGCAAAAACGTCAATTATTACCTGAATAGAATTGAATTGTAAAATCAAATTTGACAAATATGTTAATTTGTAGTATCATATTAACGTTTGGGAAATGTGATGGTGTCTGCGACACAAATTATGTGTAGTATTTTGACAGTTTTAGTTTGGAACCAGGAGCATTCAGTTAGATTGTGAAGCGGCTTCCGAAGAAGATTGATGAGAATCCGAGTTCATTTTTGCCAATCTTAGCACTGCCAAATGCCCGCCTATAGAACATGCTGACAGTACTCAGTTTTCTCACATTCCCGTTTATTTCAATTTCAAAAGGAGAAACGAGATGAACATCTACGTTGGCAATGTGCCCTATGCAGCGACGGAAACTGACTTGGAAGAACTATTTGAACCGCATGGCCCACTTAGTTCGGTAACAATTATCCGCGACCGTTATGATGGCCGCTCCAAAGGTTATGGATTCGTTGAGATGGAAAACCAAGAAGATGGTGAACGAGCAATTGAAGCTCTTGATGGTCAAGAGGTTATGGGACGCCCGTTGAAGGTTAACCCTGCTCGTCCACGCGAACGACGTTCTGGTGGCCCCCGTTATCAAAACCGCTACGAAGAAGAGTAATACACTGTGAGGAATATGCCTTGCAATTTTGCAAAATTTAGTCAACTGGCTAAATAATGGCTATTCAAGCAAGTAGAATGATAATGCTCCTGTTGGTTTGCAACAGGAGCATTCTGTTTATAACAGAACTAATTCTCCAAAACCTCCTCAAACCTCAAGCATTCAATCCAAGTTCTTTACCCAGTTCCATCAAACGCGCGTTTATCTTTGTTTTGTCAATGTGGTTTTCATTCACAAACTCTCGGAATGGTGGTGGCAGTCTATCTGGCAGCATAGCACGCGAATTCGCCTCCTGCAAAGCCAATAATGTCATAAACATTCGCATTTCTGGAGAATAATCCGGCATAAAATCTGCTACCACCTCGCGCAAATCTTCTTCTGTGAAGGTATTGCGATTCTTACGTTTCGCAACGTTATGGCTGCGTTGTGCAATTTGATTAAGATCGTTAACACTGACTCCACGTAATTTTTCATCTCTGGCAATCTCTTGAAAATTTATCTCTTCTTGTGTGTGAAGTCGGCAGAAAAACTGCAAAATACCACCTCGACTCTCACGCATGGGGGGCAGAAGCACTAATTTGTGGTTGAAAATCTCAGGACGTCGGAAAATAGGCGGTATCAAATCGGGACGGCTTGAAGTGCCAACCCATATCACCTTCCCATGCAAGGAGGAATCACTCATAGCATTTGTAAGAATAGCAGGAAATGTGCGTTCCACGTTTGCTATGTTCATACTTGTATGGGGTGAAGCTTGCTCAATTTCATCCATAAACACTACTACAGGCGCAAGCCCACGAATAAAGTTGATAGCGGAATTTAAGTTTCTATCATAACTATTTCCGTTATCATTAATGTTTATTGTTACCTCGCTTATCTGACTGGCGTAACGAAGTCTCACAAACGCCATATTTGTCTGTCCAGCTAACATGCGCGCTGCGAAAATGTTTCCATTACCGGTAGGCCCAAGTAGTAGAATCCCTCGTGGTACCCGTCTCATATCTTCTTCTTTTAAACCACCTACAATATCTTGAATGACCCTTGTTACATGGCTTGACCAATGCTGTTTCGGCTCGGTAAGTGGTTCACTCACTTCAATGATTCCGTGACTGAATGTTTTAACGCTCTGGTACCGATAGTTTGCGAGTATTCGACCTTCTACTTTCTGTTTTAAAGAGACTGCATGCCGCACCAAATCGTGTATACCGAAAAGATTTAAGCCGCCTGTATCTCTGGCTATGGTTTGCTTTTCGCGGTCATTCCCAAGGTTTAATCGCATTTGCACTTTCTCATCAGGGGAATCCTGTTGTGAAATTTCCTGTGGAATTTTACTCAAATGTTCAATAAACTTCAAACGTTCATCATAATTTGGAAAAGGTATTTCTACAATTGGTATTTCTTGATTCACAAGAAATTGCGGATGAATATCGTAAGTGTTTTGTGTAAGAAGTAGGATAATATGTTTTTTCCTACGAATTTCCAAGTCTGATGCCCAATTTTGGAGTTGATGAAAGAAGAATTGTAGGTTGTCTTTCGCCCCTGTGTCAAACATTGGGTCATTGGGGGCAATCTGTTCAAGATTATTGATTATCAAACCTATTCTGGCTCTGTCTTGATTCAGAAGCCCGTGTATCTTTTGTGCCAATTCCTTCGTAGGTAATGGATCAACCTTAAGAAATGGATCTTCATGAAGTTTATGGTAAGAGAGTTGGGTATTAATCCTTTTTCGCACCTCTGTCTCTTCGGGAAGGCCTTGATCTTTAGGAATAAGACCCAAAATTTTCTGCGTTTCTATCCACTTACCTGCATTCGCCCATATAATTCCTCGTGTCGCGTTATACCCCATAACCAGACGGCACCCGAGGACGTTGAGTTGCTCCATCAGATAGTCCAGCGCAGGTAAATAGCCATAAAGTTCGTCGTATAGTAAATCGTTAACATTAAAATGTAGTAAAAATTGATGTGCAGCTGAAACTTTATATTGTGATTCAATCTGTTCCCAAAACATACTTTTTCTCCACGATAAAAGGCGTTGTTAGGTAAGTTCTCATGCTACAATTTGACGGCGGCATAATCTTTTGTTTAGTAAATAGGATAACATAAAAACGCTAACGAAGTCAAATGATTCAGAATTTGCCCAGAGCCATTCAGTTTTCCAATAATTGCTTTTTTTATAAAACCTCTTCTTTCTTGTAGGAGCGACCTCCAGATCGCGACCTTTCAACCCAAACAGGCACATTTGGCGTTGATTTGGACCTACGATAAAAACTTGATAAAAATTAAGTTAGGTGTTAATATATAAGGTATAAGACAGTGAATCGGCACATTTTCCTAAATGTATTGATCACCAGTCTATACGTTAGTTGGAACCGGAAACCCAACCCTTTATAACATTAATATTAAGGATATCGGTGTTAATGTGGCACAACACCTTAGATGTCCTGTTTTATGTTTTTCTTGCGTGAGGTATATTCTCTTGTCGTCAGAATCGCAGAAGGCGCGTAATCCGTGAGTCAGACAACAAGAAATTTTCTTCTGTAGGAGCGATCTCCGAATCGCGACAAAAAAAAATAAATTATTTTTTGACAAAATCTGAAAAAGTTATTGACAAAAATACACTGAAAGTGTATAATGTCTAATAGACGTTATAAATTCGCGATATATTCGGAATTTTTAGCGGTAGAGGTGCTTTGCAAATGCACCGACAGTGTGTCGAACCACTGCCGATGCCAAAGCACTGCCATAGATCAAGTATGACAGGCTGGTTTCTATTTTATCAGAGACCTTATGATAACGTCAATGCATATCATAGAGACCAGCGACCTCTACAGGAATAGTAAAAACTTACAGATACCTACCTATTTCTGTAGTCTGTCAAAAACAATTCACCTACTCAAATAATGAGGAGGCACAAGATGAGACGAGACTACAAAGTCCTTTTTCTCTCCGTTCTTACTTTCGCATTCATCATCACAAGCGGTTTGTTGCTGTTTGGCACAATAGATGCCACACAGATAGATGCATCTGCTTGTGAACAACAATTTAAACGCGAATGTTCACCGAGAGAAGAGGCACCGAAACCGGGCTTGATCTGTCCAAGTCCGAGACACCCCTGCCCACTGGATACAACAGATAGCAGGGAGAACAACAAGCTTGAACAGGAGGATCGTTAGATGAATCGCAAAATGTATTGGGGGATAGCAGCCCTCATTCTATTCATTGGTGCTTTCGGTTTTTTACTCTACAAACAACATGTGGACATACAGCAGCTCAAAAAAGAGGCTGCTGAAGCCGAGAAACTGCTTGAAGAAAAGAATATGCCGATTGTGGAAAACAACGATCGCCCCGCGCGCCCGGGATACAAATTGGTACCGCATGACGACCATTTTCACGAAGTGCCAGTCTCCGCTCCAGATACGTGGCAAGGGGAACCGATACCTGTCGCAGAAGAAGTGCAGGCGAAACCAACCTATACCGGACCGTTGACCTACCACGAGGAACTGCTGAAAACAGACCCTGTGAAAGCACTTCGTCTACAAGCAGAAGAACGCGGACACTGGAGCGCAAAATGGATACCACCATTCCCACCAGATGACACAGAAGCCGCAGAGATTGCCAGGACTCAATATCTCCTCATATACTACAAAAGTATTGAAGATACAGACAACCCTGAATACAAAAAGGCAAATAGTGCATCTTGGGATCAAACAGAACGCTTGATAGATATGCCGTTTAGCGCGCGCGCTTGTGATTTAATGATGTTAATTTATCCTCGTATGCGTGCTGAGGACGTTAAACCTGTCTATGAGGACGTGATCCGTTTTGATGCGGACGGAACCCCCCATGCGGACAAGATCCGTAGGTTACCCTCAGACTATTTTCCACTCTATCTTTCCGATCTAAAATAAAAGGAGGTATTTCAGATGTTTCGGAAAATATCAAAGCTAACCCTTATCGTTTTTGTGTTATCACTTGTTCTCTATCAGAACATATCTTTTGCTGACAAACTCAGTAATGATTTTGAGAAAGACCAACTTCAGATCAAGTTGCGGGACTTGGACGGTGCGGAGACGAGATTGACAAGGTATAAAGCCGCATTGGGGGCGCTGATAGGGAAATGGTCTGCTAACGAGAGGAAAATAAAAAGTGGCACCGAGGTATCGCTCTCAGGGGCTTTCGCGACGAGTGCCAGTGCGCTTGCCTCTGCCCTGTCGGTAAGCACACCTATCACGGCTGTTGCCGGTGCACTTTTAACATTGAGAAAGGCTGCGGAGGTTGGTCTGGCAATAAATGCCAGAGACAGTTATGTCTCAGCGATGTCTACCACTGACAGTGCTGTAGCAACCGCTGTTGAAAATATAAACAACGCCTACGAAGCCTACAAAACGCAGTATGACAAATATTTGGGTGTGATGGCGACACATCTTGGAGTAACCAAAGCCTCGCTTGATATGTCTGTCAACACAACACCATCTAATACTGGTCCATACTATCACGGCACAAGTTTTAAGCATTCTGTTAATCCGCGGCGCCCGAAAGCTGACTGGGATACGGACGACGCCCCGCTCGATTACGAGTGTGAAGGGAGCTGCTCTGACAGGTTCAGGTCCCCCTATAGAGCGTTGATGGCACATCGCGAGAAATGTGGTACAAGTACAAGCCATTCTACCGACGCTTTTGTATTGGGGCAGCGTTCTGTGACGGAGGGCTGTGGGGAGGTTTGGTATAGTTGTGACTCAGACAGCGAGGCGGAAGCCGCAGACCATAAAATATGGTGATGTAAAAAAAACTTCATTGACCAAAACGGTGTTGAGTACGATTCTTGCGGTCATAGGTTCAGGAAGTGTATGAAGAAAGTGTTTGATCATAATCTCAGTGATATATTTCCGGCGCTTTTTAGCAAGCACTCCGAAGTCGAGGATAGCACCACTACCGAGACGACACAAAATGAATTCCAACAACCGACACCAACGCCTGCACCTTCACCCTCTTACCATGCGTGTGGTGTTCATGAGACGTCTGTATCGGGCGATCATTCTTGGGTAACCCCAGCGTGTGGCGATTCTACACATGCGGGGTATGCGTGCCAAATCGGTTCGAGTCATACCAACTTACAAGCGAGTTGCACAGCCACAGATAGCAATGGCAACTCTTGTACGGTGACAGGGTTTTATACGTGTTCCCCGCATACGCACGTGTATCCTGCGCCACCTGAACCTTCGCTTTCGACGTGTGCGAATGGTCATTCTTACGATCCAAATAATCCAAGTGCCTACAAGAGACATCACACGAAGACGTGCAGATTTAGCGAATGTGGGCAAACGTGGGCAAACTGTTCGGGTAACGCGCCGATCTGTAATAAACCGTATCGCAAAGCGAACGGGCTTCGGTGTTGGGCAATAGATTAGCATTAGCGTTGTCCACTTGACATAAACTTACAGGCAGGTATCCTTTGCGGATATCTGCCTTTCTTTTTTCAGTACACGCTTATAAGAGGAACTCCGATTTTCCAAGGGTAATATATCGCGATTCGGAGATCGCTCCTACAGTGGATATGTCTAATTATTTCAATAATTCACCGTAATTTATTAATTCAGTAATTCTGACAATACACATGCAAAAAACTTTACACACTCAAAATTTGACAATAACACTGATTTATGATACTCTATTCTTGTATGATACCTAACAATAAAATTTGATGAAAGCATAGAAATAATGAAAAAAAACGATACACTTAGACCAATCACCGTTGGCATAATGGGCGGTTCAGCCTCTGGAAAGACAACCTTTGCTACTGCTTTGGCAGAACAGCTCACAGATTTTTCTCCAATCACTTTGCACCAAGATTCCTATTTTCGAGACTGGTCAGAATACACACCTGAAGAACGTGAAAAGGTAGTAACCGCAAATCATCCGGATGCAGTGCGTTGGGATGTTCTTATTACTGATATTGAAAAACTCCGCTCACGAAATCCTATTGAAACACCCGCGCCCAGAACCCGTGCAGCACAACGTGGGGATGGAGAGAAAATTATAGAACCAAGCGATGTCGTAATTGTGGAGGGACACCTTATCTATTGGAATCAGCAACTCCGTGAGTTAATAGATATTAAAATCTTCTTGGATGTTGACGCACATGAAAGAGTACTGCGGCGGATGCTCCGCGATGTCGGCACACGCAGCGGCAGCCTTGAAAGTGCAATCAACTGGTACCGACGAGATGTACTCCCTAATTTCCCTATTTACACAGAACCTTGCAAAAAATACGCTGATCTAATAATCCCATTTTTGAACGACAATCCAGTAGCATTGCAAACTGTTGCTGCTGGCATACGTGAGCAACTTTCTGATCCAAATAAATAAACCTATCTTCTCTGCCTACCCTAATTTTCCCAACTCTATTACTATCACAACCCTTATGTGTCAATTTAGGGATATATTTTATTGTGGGAGGGAAACCTTCTAAGCCCGATATTGAAAGTTTTCCGTTTGTCTGAACCAAGATTCACAAAATTGTGGATTTCTCTTTGTACCGCAAACTTTTAGTTTGCGCCACTCTAAAATAGGGCAAATTCTCTAACTTACACACTAAATTGACACCTATGCTCTATTACTATCACAATCCCGCCTTTTTGACATAGACACCGTTTCAAAATGGCACGGATATGTCAACATGGCAGACTAAGAATCTTACTTCAATCAATAATCCCTACACGCTCACAATCCCTACACGCTCACGCTGGCGAGGCGGGGAATGCCTAAATCATGCGAGTACCATACGCGTATTCGCTTCATACCCGGGGAATGCCTAAATCATGCGAATACCATACGCGTATTCGCTTCATACCGTTGATTTCTTGATTTCTTCCTAACCTCGCCAAGGATTTGATAGTCAATTTCTCTGGACTCCGTTAGCGGTATAGCTATATCTGAGTTTAATCGCTCATTATAGGTGGGATAAAACAGTGTTTGGCATATAAATTGCTCATACCTATTGTAGATGGAAAACAATTTAGAATTGTGTCAGAAAAGTTGGCACAGGACTTGCGTATAAAATTTACATAAAACTTAAAATAAAAAGGAGAAAAAAATGAGACATTTAGCAACACGCAGACCGGTAGGAAACCTATTCAGCCTTCATAACGAAATGGGAAAAATCTTCGGAGATCTATTCGCTTCTCAGGAAAGTGAAACCAGTGGTGAATCCACTTCTTGGATGCCCACAGTAGACATCTCTGAAACGGAAAACGGCTATGAAATTCACACTGAACTGCCTGGAGTCGTAGAAAGCGATATCAACGTCTCAGTAACCGACAACCTGCTAACAATTAAAGGTGAAAAACAGCAGGAGAATGAAACAGATGATAAAAACTACCACCGAGTGGAGAGACGATACGGTAGTTTCCAAAGAAGTTTTACACTTCCGAGGAGTGTTGAAACCGCTGACATCAAAGCTGAATTTAAGGATGGGGTTCTGACCCTCACCATTCCGAAGGCGGAAGCGGCAAAACCGACTGAAATCTCGATTACGGCAAATGCTTAACACAACATAATTACGCATGCCTCTTTCCGAATGCTCTTGAGGCATGCACACTATAACACAGGCGATAAGCCTCCACACTATAAGGAAAAGAAAAATGACCTATTTGACTTTACACAGACCAGTAGCAAATCCTTTCAGGTTTCACAACGCTCTGTTCACGCCGTTTTTGGTAAGACCTGGGACAGAAGAATATAAATGGAGACCCTCAACTGACATTTCTGAAACAGATGAAGGTTTTGAAGTTCGTGCTGAACTCCCCGGTGTTACAAAGGACGATGTCCATATTTCTGTCAAAGACGATCTCTTAACGATAAAGGGAGAAAAACGGCAAGAAAAAACGGACGATTCCAAGGATTACCAGCGAGTTGAACGCCGTTATGGGAGTTTCGAGCGGTTGAACGCCGTTATGGGAGTTTCGAGCGGCGGTTTTCACTTCCACCAAAGGTTGAGGCAGACAACATCAAAGCCGAATTCAAGGATGGCGTGTTGACGTTGTCTATTCCAAAACCTGAAGAGGTAAAACCGAAAGAAATTCCAATTGTCACTGAATCAACTGTGGATGCTCCGCAGGAGAGTTAAAATAATTCCAAAAATAACAGGGCAGGTACAATCAATTGTGCCTGCTCTGTTCACGTTGTATCACTTTTTTCGAACATTTGATAAGTATAAGGGTCAAAGATAAGTGAAAGAGTAAAATTAAAAAAGGAGAATTGAAATGAGAAATTCACCACAACGTGGTTCAAGAGGCGGTTTTAAAGGGCCACGTCAACATCAGTCCGCACAAGGCAGAGGCCCCGGACGAGGAAGAAGACAGCGCCGCCACCATTCGCCACATCCTGAAGTAGGAAGGCAAGGACCATCACAGGCAAGAGGTCCACGACGGCACAGATCACTTGTAGCACGCGGAAATTGGGAACATCAACCCCCGAGAGGTTGGAGAAATCGCCGCCGTTTACGACCAGCGAACTTCAGACCACATCATCCAATGCGTGATTTTTTCCTACATCACAATCGGATGCGGCACGTTTTTGACAGAAGGTTCGCGTATCGTGAGGGAAAAACGGGAAGAGGAAAATCTAATTGGCAGCTGCCCATAGAGTTTTCTGTTTTTGAAGATAGATTTGAAGTGTTAGTTGAACTTCCTGGTGTCTCACAAAATGATGTCAACGTTTCTGTAACTGATAATCTACTGAAGGTAAAAGGGAAAAAGGAGCGGAAGCAGGTAGATGAAACACAACACCCACGCCGGTCGGAACTGCGATATGGAAGTTTTAAACGTGTACTCCCACTTCCACCAAATGCGAAAACTGATGATATAAAAGCAGAATTCAAGGATGGTATTTTGACAATTGTGATTCCGAAAACGGAAGAGGCAAAACCAACGGAAATTCCGATCAACGTTGAGGCTTAATCCGATATATTGAAGTGTGAGGTATCTTGTGCCTCGCAATAGTAAACAGTAAGGCTGATGCTAAAAAGCAGCAGCCTGTTTTATTTTTGGTAGATTTACAATTAACTTGACATTTGAGTTGTAGGAGGGAACTCCGATTCCCGACATGCATAAAAGGTCGCGATTCGGAGGAGCGCTCCTACAGAGGAAATATAGAATTATTTCTATGATCCACTTTAATATATAGTATTACTAACTACTCAGTTTCAGTCTTTTCGCCCTTTAATACACCAATATAAAGAAGTGCAGCAAGCACTGCTCCTATAAAGGGACCAACAAAATAGAGCCAGATGTTACCCCACTGCGCATGTTCAGCACCAGCTGCAATAGCAGGACCCAACGTCCGTGCAGGATTGAGGGACGCACGTGTCAATGGTCCACCCATTAGGATACAAAACACTAATGTTAACCCAATGGCGAGTCCAGCGAAGTTACCCGCTTTTCCACTTACAGCAGTATTGAAAATCGTATTGACGAGGAAAAACGTTAGGACAATTTCAACGATCAGCCCATTTATCGGTGTCACATTAGTCGCTAAAATAGTTACCCCCAAATCACCATTTACCGCCAACACACCTTTGAGAACATACGCCCCCAAAATACCACCTGTAAATTGAACAATCCAGTAACCAACTGCTGCAGTAAATTGAATTTCTCCAGCTATCAGGAGTGCCAGCGTTACTGCAGGATTGATATGTGCACCAGAAATATGTCCATACGCATAAACAAACGCTACAACGACCGAACCGAATGCAAGTGCAACTGCAACTAAATTCCCAGGATTGATAACCACCGATCCTGCGCCGATAAAGATTAGCGTGAATGTTCCAATAAATTCTGCAACTAAATTCCGTGTATTCATTAGGTTCTATTTTCTATCTACGTCACATCACAATCGTGTTTTTGCGTAAAGAAATTAGTTATAGTAGATTTTAGAATTACTTGCACACTTTTGAACTGTAGGAGGGAACTCCGATTCCCGACATGCATAAAAGGTCGCGATTCGGAGATCGCTCCTACAAAAGACGTGTAAACTAATTTTTATATTCTAACCCAAGTTGCTACCTATAAGATTTTAGATATACGGACACAGAGTTTAATGGATAATAGTTCCGTATTCGCATATTTTGTACCGCAAACTTTTAGTTTGCGCACCCACAGGCACAAACTAAAAGTTTGTGCTACTATGTGGCAACTTAGGTTATTCTACTATAAATCAAAAGTTCAAAGTGGCCATCTCTTCTGGAATTGCTCAACCATAGCCTCGGGACCACCGTGCTGCCCTAAGAATTCCAAAAACGCTTGGTAGAGTCGTCTTGCTTCATCTGTGTCTGATTCAAAACGATTCTTAATCTGTTCCGGATCGGATGGAAGATGGAACAGATGTTGTGGTGCACCCTTATTTTCCAATAATAGCGACCATGTGCCATCCGTAACACTTCCATGCGGACTACCGCCATCAGGACTCCATCCGCCACCCCATGCGCCGTGTGTAATCGCATAATCTCTGCCCGTGTCAGTATCTCCCATAACGATTGGTAACAAACTATTGCCTTCAACCTGTTTACCGCGTTCTGCCCCGAAAACATCAACCACTGTTGCAGGAATGTCAATAATACTGGCAAGCGCGTCTGTCCGACGAGGTGTAACCTTCGGATAATAAATAAGCAGCGGTATATGCACAATCTCCTCATACATTCCAAGGTTTTTGGCAATAAGCCCATGCTCGCCTAACAGGAAGCCGTGATCTGCCATGAAAATAATCATTGTGTTTTCCATCAACCCCATATAGTCAATTTTCCGTAGCAGCTGTCCAATCCAATTGTCTACAAGACACGCTTCGGCGCGGTATAACGCATTGAGACGTTGGGTCGTCCTTTCGTCCATCTTGTTTGGACCGTAGGTCGGATAGATGGGTTCCGGACCATCGTAATCATCGGGGTCAAACCGTCTGATGTACCAGTCTGGCACATCCCACGGTTCATGTGGGTCGAAGGTGTCTACCATCAGATAAAAATTTTTGTGCTGATAGTTGCGTTCCAGCCAGTCGCAGGCAGTTTGCACAGTTTGTGCAACAAAGGTATCTCCTTCATTCCTCCGGGCGTCACTATTTTTAAGGTGATTAAATATGCCTGCGGGTAACTTATCTGGATGCGGGCGCGTGTGTTCTCGATACCGCAACGCTAATTCTGACTCAAAGTTGTATGGGTGGGTTTCCAAAAGATCGCTTTCCTGCCCACGTATCCATTTCCACCCTGTAAAACCACGGTTATACAGAAATCCATTGTTGAGATGGTGTGGGGTATCCGCAATCATCATGCTCACAACACCTGATTTTGTGAGATCGTTTGCAATTACAGGCACGTTACGTTGCAGCGGTTCCCATCCCCGACGACAAATACCCACTTCGCCAGTTACCAAGTCTCCACGAATTGGCACGGTAGGGTAGCTGCACACATAGGCTTTGTCAAAAACAACGCATTTTTTAGCGAAGGCGTTGAGTGCGGGACTATATCCTTTGCCACCAAAAATTGCTAAGTTATCACGTCTAAATGTATCTGAAATAATGTGGATAATATTCATATATGCTCCTCAATCTGCAAAACGGAATAATTTTATATCTATATTAGAGTTGTTATGTTTGAATACTATTTTAGATTATACCGTATTTTCGTTTTCTTGTGGTGTAATTTCCTTTTCACGTTCCGCAATTTGTACAACAGCAGGTAACAGACCATAAATCCCCCAGAACGGCACCCCAATCGCATCACCGTTCAGCAGGTTATTCACAACGAAATGCACCATCAACGAGATTTCAGCTGCCATCAAACCGATGATAATAGAGCGATAAAAACCATCTTCAACACGTTTGAGGGCACGAAAACCGTATACTAAAAACGCAAAGTTGAGCCATATCCATACTGCTAAACCGACAATTCCCAATTCTGACATAACCTGAAGATATTCACTGTGCGCTCCCAACTGAAACTGTGCTACATAACTACCTACAAGTCCAACATCCTCTTCGTAAAGCATCGCAAAAGCACCATAGCCTTTTCCTAAAATAGGGCTTTCAAGGAACATTGTAACGGCTTGTCCCCATCGCATGAGTCGTGCTCGGTTAGAGGCATAGTTAACATCTACTGTAGACGAAATTCGTTCCACAACAGCACTAAAAACACCGGGCAAGCTTAAACATACCAATAAGACAAGACATACAGCACCAATGAACAGAATTTTCTTCTGTGTTACACCTCTACCTAATTGTATTAACATGAACCCAACCGCAACGATTACTGAAAGCCATACGCCTCGCGAGAAACACATAATCAGACCCAATCCGAAGCAGACAAACCATCCGATCCACATAACACGGTCATATTGTTGATTATCAAATAGCAGGCGACTCAGACAGATTAAGAAAAAGATTGCAGTGAATGAACCGTAAACTGAGTAATTTGTAAACGGAGAGTTCTGAAACGCGCTTGTCCACTGCCATTCATCAATATGAGAAATGAGTACAATAACCGTCCAGATAACGGCAATCGCTGCGCTCGGAAAAGAAGCGATAAATAACCGTTTCAAACTTCGGTGATGCTGGACTAAATCATATATCACCAAACTGAACATTATGTAGATAGAAGCGCGAAGCGCACCTTTCAAAGTGCCAAACAGGTCAGGGGTATTGATTGCAGATAGGAATGTGACAAATATAAAAGCACAAACAGGCAATAAAAATGGAAAGGTCGGAATACGCTTTCGCTTTCCCAGCGCGTAGTCTACAATCTTTTTTATCCAATAAACAGCGCTGAGCATGCCTAACAGTGGTTCAGTAGGTGTCTGGATTTCAAGAAGTTGGGGAATAATGTAACGAAAGGAAAAAGGCAGGCAGATTAACAGCACATAGAGTGCTAATTCCATCCCGATAAATACAAACGCTCCTGTTGCAACCAATAAACAGAGAACAGCAAGCGCTGTTTCTGAATAGCGTCCGAGGATACCTCCGAACGCAACGAAAACTAAAAGCGGAAGGATGCGGGCTGCTTGTTGTTTGAAGGACATCCGTAACAACGATTAAAACTGTGATCTGACTCCGATTCCAATTGCTGTTCCATCTAAGACTATATTCAGCGGTTGTGGACCAGTGGTTTCAACAGTTTTCAGAATTCGTTTTAATTCTAAATTGATAGCGGCGTTATTGCCTATGGTAGCGTGAGCATCGGATTGCGATTGCCATTGAAACAACTCAACACCAACAATAACATAACCAGTCGTGGTTGAAGCGCTATCATTAAGTGTGATGCCTTGTGCTGCAAGCACATCAACTATATTTCCATCGAAATTGGCTCTTAAAAAACCGATACCTGCACCAAAATAAATTGGCAAATATTCATGCAGTAGCACCGGACGGTAGATTAACTGATATGAGATGGGCGTAAGTGCCGCTTTGAGAGACAGTGAAGCCGGCGGTGGCGTGTCAAGTTGAGTTTTCCAATAACCAATTTCCAACCGAGAATCAAGTTCAGGCATGTGCTGAAAAACAATTGAAAGAGTTGGCATCATAGCAACCGGAGTTTTGGGTATTCCGGCGCTCTGTAGAAAGTTAGTCAAATCACCTAATTCCGGTTTGTAAGAAAAGAGGGAAAACTGCAGTGATGGAGTTTGTAGGTGTTGTGTAAAAAAACTGTTTAAAATAGATGGTGGTCTGGATGCTTGTGCATTCAAAGGTTCAGCAGAAAAAATGCCTGTGATAATGAAAAAAGAAAATAGGATAATGGAAAAATAACGCATTATTCAGGACATCCATGCTAAAAGATCAAGTAATACCATTTCTCAAAATAACTTTTCCTAAGAAAATTGACCGTTCGTAGTCGCGCAATTCTTTGCGCCTCTTATATTTTCAAAACAGATTATTTATAGAATTGGTATAATATTTAAATTCAAGAAGTATAGACACAAAATATTAAAAGGATAGGATGTCCCAAAGTTAGGACATCCTAACGACACTGAACGGAAATCAAGGGAAATCACGAACAGATGAGAGACTACATTGACCCAGATGGATTGAGTATCACTTCTACCCGCCGATTCATCACTCTACCCGCAGTGGTGTTCTGAGGAGCAACCGGATCAGTATGTGCTTTTCCAACAGACCTGATCCTTTCAGCATCAATACCTTTGCCTTTCAGGTATTTAACGACAGAATTTGCTCGCGATTGAGACAGATCCCAATTGCTTCGATGACCGCCACGTAATACGGGCGTGCCGTCTGCATGTCCCTCAACAAGTATTTCAGCTTCAGGATTTTCCAAAATCTGACCAACGATCCCATCAAGCATCTCTTTCGCTTTACTTGACAGACCAGTCTGCCCACTGCTGAAATTGACGGTAACCAAAAGCGTTGGCGCTGACGCAGCGTCTGCTTTTAGCGCGGCAACATCTTCTAAAATCGAAGCAACTTGAGCCATGACTTTCTTCAAATCCATGCCTTGTGCCTTCAGACTATTGGCAAGATCCGAAATCGCTTTTTGGGCCTTAGCATCTTCAGCTTTAGCAGAATCCAAAGTCTCTTTACTCTGGCTATTAATAGTTCTGCTTAAGTCAGCGCGAGCTTTGGCAATTTCTTCTTTTGTGTTCTGCTTGGCAGCAGCAATGGTATCAGCATCTCCTTGCTGCGAAGCGGCAATAGCCTCATCCTTCGCTCTGGAGATAGTCTCCATTGTATCCTTATTATTTTGATCAACCTTCCCTTCAAGCTTCGTTAGGTTTGCTTTTATTTCTGTATTGGATTGATTGACCTCTGCAACGTGTTCATTTTTCCACATTTCAAACTCTTCTTGGTCTAATTTACCGCAACCTATAACGGCAATACTTATTACCAAAAGAGCAGCAACAAAAAGTGTACCTCTGGTTTTCATGGAATTCCTCCAAAAAATTGATGCGTAAACTGAGTAAAATATTGATTCCACAATAGATGTGTTATAATAGTTTACCACAATTTAGTTTATAATTCAAAAAAAATTAACATGTGGTAGTTTTAGGCAAGAGCAGTTTATGAGAACTTGATATTTTAAGTAAATACGGAAACTAAGTATATACGACAAGAGTAAAGTATATCTACTCACTCTGGTTCAAGCACAAACTTAAGTTTGTCAATAGCACGGTTAATAGGCAATTCGTAGTATTTCTGCAGCTCCCGCAACTCATTTGCTATGTCAAAAGCGACAAGCATTGGAATTCGGGTATGGTCATAGCCTTTCTGCGTAAAACTTTCTACCCGCTGCTTAACGTAAGTGATTAAGATGTCAATGTCCTCAGCGGTTAACTCCTCTGTCGGTCTAATAGAATAAGGGGTACCCAAAATGACAAAACGAATGGCTTTACCATCTTCAGTAGATTGTTTTTCTTCCTCTGTTTGCTGTTCGTCTTGTATATCTGTTTGCTGTTCGTCTTGCATATTTATTCCTTTCAGAAAAAGTTCAAATTAACGCCGCTGCGTCGGAATTACAAACTGACTTGGAAAATGCAGAAAATAAGATTTTATATCCCTTTTCATTTATGAAAGTGCTTCTCTCATCGTGTTTACACACGGTTCAACCCCTGTCCACTGCTCAAAAGCGATTGCCCCCTGATGCACCAACATACCGATTCCACCTACAATTTTACATCCTTTTTCAGCTGCTGTTGTTAATAACGTTGTCATTGGCGGAGTATATACAATATCGTAAACAATGGTACTCGGTTGCAGCCAATCTGGATGAATTAAAAGTGAATGTGTGGTATCCATACTTGATGTAGCAGTATTGACAAGCAATGTACTACCCTTCACTGCATCGGGCAATTGGGAATCTTGTAATCCCATGCCTTTAAGAATGGTCTTATGCCCAGATTCTTCCTCCTGCTCACTTATTTTTTCGGAAAGTTCTTCCGCTAAAACAACTGCTTTTGATACCGTTCGGTTGGCAATAACAACTGAACGCACACCAGCAAGTGCCAAAGCGACAACAATTGCCCGTGCTGAACCTCCCGCACCAAGCACAACTACATCCTCACCGACAGGGACTGCTGCGCCAGTTTCCTCCAAAGCTCTTAAAAATCCTGGGGCATCCGTGTTTTCACCGTGTATCCCTCCATCAACAAAACTAAGCGTATTCACTGCTCCTATGAGTTTCGCCTCCCTTGAAATAGATGTAAGAAACGGAATGACCGCTTGTTTATGTGGAAGTGTGACATTGATTCCGACCACGTTGAGCGCCTTAAACCCATTCATCGCCTCAGCCACTGCATCAGCATCCACATGGAACGGGACATAGATATAATCAAGTCCTGCTTTAGCAAGGGCTGCGTTATGCATTTGGGGTGAACGGCTATGCGAAACTGGTGCTCCAATAACCCCAACAATTTTTGTGTGACCGGTGATTGTGTGTGGATTGTCCATATAACTAATATGCCAACTTTCTTACCAAATTACCAAAAAGTTAATTTGTAGGTCGGGTTTCATTAACGCTCTACCCGACCTACAGGCGATTATACAAAAAACAGATGCTACGCGTTACAATGAATCTGAAACGAGCAATTTCTCCACCGTCTGTTTCGCCGCTTCCATTGTCGGATAACGAACTTCCCTATACCCTCGAACCGTTTCAACGCATTCTAATGCCTCAACATGCTTTGCATAGTTCTCATCATTTGTCGGTGAAAAGGTATCTATCACTTCTTTGATATACCAATCTCGGAATTCCTTCTCTTTTGCGTGCCACTGCGATAACCACCGTCTCAGGAACTTCATCCGTTTCATCATGTGCAACACCCAATTTCTGGCGTCAATGTCATATTCAAAATCAAAACCCATCACGGTAAAATGCGGACGATTGAGGTGAAGGTATCGTATTTTATCACCATTTTTTTCATCTATATTATAGCGGACCTTATCGCGTGCAAGTTTTTCTTTACTTGTCAACAGATGTGAAACATATACTTCATCCTTAATCAGCATTACTTTGTGTAGATATTTTATTGCAGCTTTTGTAGCACGGTAATCACCAAAGTCTTTTTCGTGAATCTGTTCTATTTTCTCAATGTATAACCGAGCATAATCTATATTTTCAAACTGAATCAGATCATAAATATAAAGCGCGAGACTCCGATGTGTTGGCTCATCTAAACTAACTTTCTTGACAATATCCTCAACCATACTAACATAAGAATTTACCAGATGTTTACCGCGGAATTTTTCAGATAGAATACTCCTTTTTTCCGCTAATGTCTCTACATAAGTCTGTTTTGAAACATGGGATGTATGTTGCAGTAGAGTACTATCAACATGTTCATGGACTGCAAGGTATCTACCAATCTCAAACGCATTGAGATTCTGTTGTAAATCGGAACGTCTAACCATCTGCTTCAATGCAAGTTTCAAAGGTTCCAGTTCAAGTGGCATCAAACCGCGTTGGAACGCAACCCCTATTAGCATGATATTCGCGTACAGTTTTGTACCGAACAATTGTTCCGAAATGTCAAATAGATTGATCCCAACATAGGCATTCGTATTTTGCTCAATAGTTCCTTCTAAATCTGTAGTTTCAAAACTATCTTTCCCAATGAGAGTTGTCATCGTCTCTGTTTTGGCTGTATTGACAACGGCAGCAGTCCGTCCAGACGATGCTACACGGAAAACCGAATCGGATGTAATGCCACGAACCGTCTCCAAAATGTCAAGTCCCATGACAAGATCCGCTTTGCCGTAAGGGATAATCGGTGAAATCTTGTGACCATTATTTGTATAGGTCACGTGTGTATAGACACCGCCATTCCGTATCGCTAAACCCTTTCTATCACAGAAATGCACATCATACCCTTGAATATATCCAGCAACGACAAGGATTTTTGAGATTGTGCCGATACCCATTCCGCCTACACCAGCAGCATAAGCACTCCACACTCTATCGAAATCTTGTGGCGGCGGTGGTGGTAAAGGATGCCCCTCGTTTAATCCGAGTTGTGAAAGTAATCCAGATATGCCTGAATCTTCCCACTGATTTTCAGATTCTTCGTTCTTCTGTATTGGTTTTTCAATTTGTTGAACGTGCTGTGTGCGGGGGGGTCGTTTCCGTGTGATGACAACTTCTTCAAAGGAGGGACATGCCCATTTAATTCGCGCACAAGCACCATCGGTTACACAGTTAGAACGATCAATTGCAATTTTATTCCCGTAGTCGGTATCAACTATTTTTAGGGCAGGACATCCTGTAGATTTTGTGCATTCTAAACAAAACTCACAGACTTCCGATGTAATATTGATATGTTTTTCAACCTTTAAGAAGCCTTCTTTTTCTTTTATCGCTTGTTGTTCGCGTCGGCGGCGTCTGTGGAAGGTAATTGCACATTCTTTGTCGGCAATGATAATTTTGACACCATCTCTCAAAATCGCTTTCTCAAGATATTTTTTATAATTCAATCGATCTTCCGGATTCACTCGGACAATCGTAATCTCAGAATTTCCTGCCAATCCCTGTACAACTTTCTCAATATCTTGTGCAAAAGTTGGATTACCAAGGATGTCCATTTCCCCAGCAGGTGTCGGTTGGTGTCCTGTCATTGCTGTTGTTTGATTGTCCAAAATAACATAGGCGATATCCTGATTGTTCTTGATAGAGTCAGAGATGGCGGACATGCCACCGTGAAAGAAGGTTGAGTCCCCCATAAAAACGATCTGCTTATTGATAATGAACGGATCAATACCTGCACCTGCGCCACCACCCAACGTCATAGCTGAGAGATTGTGCATCAAACGTGGAAAAGGTTCGTATTTTAGCATTGAATAACACCCGATATCTCCGTGAAAAACCAGATCAACAGGCGGAGAATCGTGATGCTTTTGCATATACGCGGTATCCGTAAATTGATTTGTAATTTCAAGAAAAACGCTGGAGGAATCTCGATGTGGACACCCAGGACAGAAAGTCGGAGTACGTGCAGGAATATCAGTTTTGATTTCAGCTACCTCTTGCTGCAGCTGCGCTTCTTTTTCAAAAAGTTCTGTATCTACAAGGACACTTTTTACATATTGAGTCTCTTTTCCATTGTTTGAAAAGAGCGAAATTAAACGCTGAATCAGAATAGAAGTGTCCAAACCTGCTTCTACTGGAATACCGGGTAATCCCTCTGGAAAATGTTTGCCCCACACTTTCACATACTTATCCAGATTCCCCTCCTGATACTTCTGCGTCAGGAATGCCTTGATTTCATTCTCAAGGATAGGACGTTTCTCCTCAATAACAAACAGTTCATCTAATCCCTTTGCAAACTCATAGATAATGTCTTCGTCAAGTGGATGTGTCAAACCGAGTTTGAGGATAGGTACAGAACCGCTGAGGTTTAGTTCAGTTAGGGCATGTTCCAAATAAATATAGCTGAAGCCAGACGTTACGAATCCGATTCTATGTTGCGCTTGAACCGATGCTGAATTTCCATTACTATTTGCAGGATAGAGAATTTCGTTGAGACCTAATCGCTTCGCTGTTTTGAGCGCGGCAGGAAACCGTTCCCGGAGGGTTTCAATTTCAATACGAGCAGTATCAGGCGGCAAAACTACACGGTCATCTGTAGAAATTAATTCTGTATTTAATTCGGTTTGTGCAATTTGGCTAATGGTTGGAGGATTATTTGGGTGTAATTCAACAATTCCACCGCCATCTGCCTGATTCTGTGTCGTTAAATAACAGGTATAGAGGTTTGCTGCGGCAGAAATCTCAAACCCATAACTAATCCAATTTTTCATCTCTTGCCAAGTCGATGGCTCTAAAAGCGGCATATAGAGATGTCGTGCCAAAACACGGGAATCAGCAGGAACTTGTGTGCTATAGGACCACGTATCATCACCCACAACAACCACAGCACCACCAGTTGTCCCTGCCATATTACTAATAGCAAGCGCATCAGACGCAACGTGCAACCCTACACTCTTCATAAATGTGATTGCGCGCATGTCTGCCATCTGCGAACCGTTCAACCGGGCAATGCTTAACGCCTCGTTGTTGGCTATCTGTGCTACGATGCCATTTGATTTGAGGAGTTCGGAATTACGCTCCAGAACATCAAATACCTCCGCAAGCGGTGAGCCAGGATACCCTGTCATCAGGCTAACGCCGCTCTCTAATGAACCTTTGACAAGCAATTCACAGCCAGTATAGACGTTTGTGCCGTTTGATTGTGTAAACCTTTCATCCATTTTTAAATGATCCTTTGAGTGAGACTATCCACTCAATAGTTCACGCGCATGGGCAAGCCCGACTTCCGTCTCTTTTCCGCCGTGCATACGTGCGATTTCAGTGACACGTTCTGCTTCTGTCAAGGGTTTAGCATTGATCAACGTTCGTTCACCTACAACCTCTTTTTCAACCAGAAAATGACGATCCGCGAAACGGGCAATCTGCGGTAGATGGGTGATGCAGATAACTTGCGCTGATTGGGAAAGCTCCTTCAATTTCATACCCACAACATCAGCGATTTTGCCACCGATACCGCTATCAATCTCATCAAAAAGTACGGTCGGAATGTTGTCAACTTGAACTAATACGGTTTTTAATGCCAGCATCACACGGGATATTTCGCCACCTGATGCGATTCTTGCTAAGGGACGCAAATCAGAACCGACGTTCGGCGCAATTAAGAACTCAACTTTATCCATACCGTGCTCACGACACGTATAACGATTTCCGTCAATTAAAAGAAAACCATTTTCATCTTGAATAGGTTCTACCAATGTCCGAAATTCCGCTTTTTCCATGCCAAGTTCCTGCAGTTCCTTCTCAACTGACACTGAAAGTCCTTCAGCAACTTTTTTGCGCTTATCGGACAACGCAACACACAACTCAAGTATATCTTGTTTTATTTCTTGGATTTGCTCTTTAAGTAACTCAATTTTATCAGAACCGAGTTCTAAATCCTCTAACTTCCGTTCTGCCTCTGCCTGATAATTTATCATCTCAGAAACAGTGTTACCATATCGCCTCTTGAATTTTGAAATAAGTTCCAATCGATCCGTTACTTCAGCAAGACGGCTTGGGTTGAATTCTACAGTGTCTGCATACTGACGGATTTGTGAAGCAATATCCTCAAGTTCATATAAAGACGAATCTATCCGATCGCTCAACTCCGAAAGACTCGCATCCATTTCAGACAATTTCGCAAAGGTCTTAGCCGAATCTCTTAGATTTTGTAAAACTGAGCCGCTTCCACCAGAACTTGTGCCTCCAAAGTCGCCCTGTCCATCAAGTTGCTCATACACCAGATTGGCGGACTCGTACAATTCTTCTGCATTATTTAGGACTTGCATCTCAGCCGTCAGGTCTTCCTCTTCACCTTCTTGGAGACTTGCTGAAGCGAGTTCCTTTACCTCAAATTCAAGCAATTCCCTTTCCCGTTCAGATGTCCGCAAGGTATGTATCAGTGAATCCATTTCTCGCTGCAAGTCAAGGAGATGGTGATATTTTTCGCTAACTTGTTGTCGCTCTGTGTCAGTCTCTCCGAAATCATCTAAGAGTTCAAGATGCATTTCAGTTCTAAACAACGATTGATGTTCGTGCTGTCCGTGAATATCAACCAGCAAAGTACCAAGTTCTTCAAGCTGCTTTAAATTGGCTAACTCTCCGTTGATACGGCACCGACTTCTACCGTTTTTACTGATTTGTCTTGAGAAAACTAAGGTATCACCCGAATCCGCGTCTATGGGCAGCGGACATGATGGCACAACACTTACTTCCACAGCCGCAAAATCAGTGCCTTCTCGCACAATATCGGCAGATGTTCGCTCACCTAAAACCAAACCAATTGATTTGAGGATAACCGACTTTCCTGCTCCTGTTTCACCAGTGAAGATGTTCAATCCCGGTGAGAGTTCAAGTTCAAGTTCGTCTATCAGGGCAATATTGCGAATAGAGATCGCTTCTATCACGGTTTTATCCTTTTAAAAACCTAATATCTCTTATTTGATTCTTTCACCTAACATCAACTTTTCGCGCAATGCTTTATAGTAACTATGACTTTGAGACCGGATGAGTTGAATTGTTCGTTTTGCCTTACGGACTCTTATCTCTGCTTCTCTCGCAAGGGTGTGCGTTTCACGTTGTCCATCAATAAAAAGATCCAAGTGTTCATACGTGGAATGCATCTCCACTTTTATCTCTGCGGCTCCGTGTGCGATAAAGGGACGTACTGTGAGGCTATGCGGTGCTATAGGTGTTAGCAAAATCGCTTCCAATTGAGGTGCTACAATCGTCCCACCACACGCGAGCGAATACCCTGTTGAGCCACTTGGCGTTGCAATTATCAATCCGTCTGCATTGTACGGTATAAACAACTCACCATCAATATAAGCGTTCAACTCTATAAGTCGTGTATAGTGTCGAATAACAACATCGTTCAGCGCAAACGCCTGGAACGGTTGCGGACTTTGGCTATTTACAACCACTTCTAACATCATCCGATGCTCTATCCGATAATCACCTCGTAATGTTGCTTTTAAGCTCGGTTTAAGTTCATCAAGAGAAGCATCTGTCAAAAAACCGAGGTGTCCGATATTAATAGCAAGGATTGGCACATTCTCAATCTGTGGTGTGTGTGCTGCACTCAGAAGCGTTCCATCACCTCCGAGGACAAGGACCAAGTCAGCATCTTCTACCATCTGTGCTGTGGTGATTCCCGTTTGTGGAAGTCCGAGTGCCTTTGCTTGTTCTTCAGGAATCAGCGGAACTATACCAGCTTTCTTGAGTAGTTCTGATACGTCAACCACAACTTGTGCGGCATTATCTTTAGTGGTATTGACAAAAAAACCGACCTTCTTCGTCATCCTGTCTCCTTTTCCAATCGGGAAAACCCCAAGATTACACCACAACCGACCAGAAAAACACAAACAGTGATGAGCAAATTCATATTAAATTCGGGTAGACCATGAGCAAGACCTTCTTCGCGAAACGGCCACAAACTGTATAAAGAACCGACCATTAACCCTATTAAAAAGGCGATCGTCAAATTGCGATAACGTGCCAGCAGAAAGTTTAATAATCTTGTGAATGCTAACAGACCAAACAAGCAACCGAGTGCGAAAAAAGTCAGTATCAACAGGTTACTGAGGATTGGGGGACTTATGTCTCCTTTCAATAGTCTTGGAACATCATCCATAAACTTCTTAATCGCTGTCACGAGCGGGAAATATACGCCAAATGCAAGCAGTAGAAACGAACCGCTGACACCAGGCAGAATCATTGCTGAAATCGCCAGTGCGCCGCATCCAAAAAATATCGCAAGTGCCCCAATTGATACTTCTAATCCTTCACCTGAAAACGATGATGCATCTGCAGCAGATTTTTTGAGTTCTTCTGTAAAAACAATCAACACAACAGCTACGAGCAAGACGAACAACTCCCGCCAACTGAACCCCTTTAGCATACGAGACGGTATCAAAATAGATGTCAGAACCAAACCGAAGAAGAAGCCATAAGTCACATCATGGTGAAACTTCAATAGATAATCAATCAGTCTTGTTGACACCAGCACTGCTGCAACAGCACCAATTCCTAATATCATTAGGAAACTGAAGTCAATACGACGGAGTTCATCTCGAAAATCTGAAAATGCTGTCTTTCTAAAGGTAAAAATGCTAAGCAATCGCTTAACAGTAGAAGTTCCTATGTTGCGTAATGCTGTAATTAAGCGTTCATAAATTCCTAAAACAAGGGCGAGCGTGCCGCCACTCATTCCCGGAATAATGTTGGCAATGCCTATCAGAAAGCCGTTAACAAACAGACGGAGTGTGTTCATATTTAGGTGTGTTTAAAGTAGTCAGTTTCTAATGTTATAGTATCTGCCTCATTACACTTCTCCGTTCAGAAAGTTCCGAAATAGTAATTGCGTTGAATACTATCAAGAATTATACTATAAAACAAATACTATGTCAACCGTTTATGTAAAAGGTTCAGAGGCATTCAATTTTCCAATAATTTCTTTTTTTATAAAACCTCTTTTTGTTAAGAGCGAGCTCTAGCTCGCGACCTTTGACCAAAACGGGTTATAAACCGACAATTGAATGCCTCTGTAAAAAGTTGTAAGGTGCAAACACATTTGACGACTTGTTGTGTCCGAATTATCCATTCAATTGAATTTTACAAACACATTTGCAAAATTTCACAAATAGAATGCATGGAAATAAGCAAAAGTATATTAGTAAGCAATAGTAATACAAGAATAAACTTGATAATGAGACCTAATATCATAAAATATAAATGATATTGAGACTCATTACCATTTATAAAAAGTTACCAACGTTAAACAAATATTCTATCTTTGTAACGGCAACTCATTAATTATCGTTATGTAAAAAATAATTTTTGTTGCATAATATTTTAAAATGAGTCGTCTTGTAGGTCGGGTAGAGCGAAGCGAAACCCATAAATCAACGCTATGAATCATGGCGAATGCCATACGGGGAATGCCTACAGGCGTTCATACCGTTGATTTATTGATTTGGCACATTCTGGCATTCATAGCGTTGATTTGGACCTATAAGATAAACTCTCAGTAAAATCTATTAACCGATAATTCTTAAAACTAAATAACCTTGTTTGAAACAAATCAATTGACTCCCATCCTTGATAATGTGATACACTATAGAAAATATCCATTCAATCCAGAAGAAAAAAGGCTATATAAATGAACTTTCCAAACCTGTCTGAGTCAAGACGTTTAGAGATGCTGCAACCCCCAGAGGGACGCGTTCGGATGGTGCTTGATACGGACACCTATAATGAAATTGACGACCAGTTTGCAGTCGTCCATGCACTTCTTTCCCCCGATCAACTTGATGTTGAGGCGATATACGCAGCTCCCTTTCACAACAACCGTTCGGCAAATGCTGGAGACGGCATGGAGAAAAGCTACGACGAGATTCTGCGGCTATTAGACTTCCTGGATGTGGAATCCGATGGTTTTGTCTATCGTGGTTCAAGGGCGTTCCTCTCTGATGGAGAAACATCTGTGCCGAGCGAAGCAGCAACCGATATGGTTGAACGCGCAATGGAAAACACCGATACACCTCTCTACGTTGTCGTCGTTGGTGCAATTACAAACGTTGCTTCTGCAATACTACTTGAACCTGAAATTATAAAAAATATAGTCGTAGTCTGGCTTGGTGGTAATCCGTTATACTGGTCCCATACACGAGAGTTCAATCTTGCACAAGATATCCACGCAGCACGATTAGTTCTCGATTGCGGTGTGCCGTTTGTGCATCTCCCCGCACGCGGTGTGGTCTCACATCTACACACAACAGTCGCTGAAATGGAGCGTTACGTGCAGGGACAAGGTAAAATTGGCGGTTATCTCGTGGAAATTTTCAAAGACTACCACAAAGACCATTTCGGTTGGTCAAAGGTCATCTGGGATATATCTGCTACGGCGTATCTTGTCAATAGTAACTGGGTGCCAACGGAAATTGTGCATAGCCCTATCCTGACAGATGCTGTAACGTGGAGTTTTGACAACAGTCGGCATCTCATGCGTGTTGCGACAGGCGTGAATCGGGATGCAATCTTCCGAGACCTTTTTCAGAAGTTGCAGCAGGCGAGTTAGAAGCATTTCTGCCTATAAAGATAAATTCCATTCATCTCTACAAATAATCTCAATTTGATCTTTCGGTTTATAGTAATCGGTTGGGTGAAAGCCCTCTCCCATATCACCAAATAACCTACGGCGGCGCGGTGTCATCCGCTCCAATACATGTGCGGGAAGTTTGTCGTAATCGTAAGGTCTGCACCACATTTGCCCATAACGGAATGTAACACTTTTTCGAATACGGTCAGTCCGATTTGGTCCTACGCCGTGCCATAATGCCCACGGAAAGATAACCGCATCTCCAGCTTCAGCGAGGACTTGTATCGCCCCTTCAGGATATTTGCCTTTCTCAAATCGTATTTCTGGAAACGGCTTTTTATGGCTCCCCGGTACACACATAAAATTGGCTTGGTCAGGTTCAGAAAGGTCGGTTAAGAAAAACTGGACTTTGAACTGCAAAGGCAAACTGTCAGGGTGCGGGTGAATCCGTTGGAGCGATGGTCCTGCATCTGTATGAAATCCCATCAACGCTTCCGTATCCGGATGGCGCACATAGATTTGCGTTCCCATAATTTGTAGATACGGTCCCATCAATGACAGAATTGTGCCGAAGGTGCGTGGGTGGTCAGTGAGCGGATCAAGCGCATCTGTCCGTTCAATCGCACGGATTATCGTATACGCTCCCTTTCCAAATCGTGTCCCTTGTAGATTTGGCGTTTGTTGTACGTATGTTTCTATTGCCGAATCTACTGCTGTCAAAAGTGTCTCAATTTCTGTCGGTGAAAGCACCTGCTTTATAAGAAGATAGCCCTGTTCTTGCCAATGTTTTTGTTGTGTGTTTGTTAGGTATGGGGATTCCATGGATTGTTTCCTATGTCTGAGAGGGTTCAAAACCCAATTATGTGTTAATTTGCCTCAATTCCTCTAAAATGCGTTCGTATAAATTCGTCGGGATACTAAAAGTAGTTGTGTTGTAGCACAAACTTTTTGTTTGTGCCGTATTCTCCGCAAACTAAAAGTTTGCGGTACGAGAGTAATTCCACTGCCACTCTTGCCACTCATCTACTAAACCAGTCTTTACAGGGTTGTTCAGAACATACGTTACAATCTTTTGCCATTCGTTTGGGTTGCGCACACAATGATCGTAACTTTCGTGGTGCCAGAATGCACCGCTGCGTTCTAATAACTGATTGGCTTTCCTTGCTGTATAACCTTTGAGCGATTGCATAATAGATGAAAGCGTGTTGTAGCACAAACTTTTTGTTTGTGCATCATTAGTGGGTAAACTAAAGGTTTGCGGTACTTCCGAACGTTGTATTGGGAGTGGTGTAAACACAACATGAACGTGATTTGCCATGATACAGTAAGCGTCCAAACAATATACTTTTCCATCCAAGTAGTGCATACTATCCTCTACCTCTTTAGCAATCTGATCATCTTTGAGCCATACAGGTCCACTTTGTACATCATCTAACGTTTTTTCAAATTTTCTAAACCATTTACGTTTTTGTTCAAATATCCTCTGCTCAACAGAAGCAAGATCAATATTGTTTTGCAACTTGAGGGTACGTAATTTTTCTGCTTCAAGTTGAGCTTTTTCTGCTCTCCACTGCTGCAAAATACAACGTGGTAAGGAACCCGCAAGATTAAAGGTGACAAAGAAAGTTGCCCCTGGCGGCTGTATATGCGGCAAGTTACGGCGATAGAATGGTTTATAGTCCAAATGGCTCATCTTGATTTTATTTCTTATGTAGCACAAACTTTTAGTTTGTGCCGTATTCTCCGCAAACTAAAAGTTTGCGGTACAAAGACTTTTACCGAGTTAACGTTTACTCACCGAGTATCAAGTCATCCCAATAATCATTGTCAGGAAATTTCCCATCTTTCAGAATCTGTATTATTGAGTCTCGACATAAGTCTTGAACTCTTGTAATAAACTCTGACATAGGAATTGTGTCATCATCAATCGTTACTGTTTTCTTCTTAAACTCTCCACCATGAACCACCGTGGAGCGACAATTATAAAATTCCTTAATAACTTCATACAACTGTTTCCGATGTTTTCTATCTTTTCCCAAGAACCATGCTGCACGTAGTCGTAATGAAAGAGATAATTGTTCTTTGTTTCCTTTGGATAAATAAAGAGATTCAAAAGCTATTCCCAAGTCAATTATTTTATCTTCGGAATCCTTATTCGTTGTTGATTTTATCCACCTATCAATTGCGATCTGCAGTTTTTTCTTATCTTTCAATTTGGCCAAAATCCTGTACAAACTTTTGGCTTTTTCTATCTGGATCTGCCCGACCTCCGTGACATTTCCAAAAGGTGGAGGGGTGGTCCAACTACCTCCACCCATTATACCGCCCAGATTGTAGAGTTTATCTTCTGCCAGAAATCTAGTGATAAAAGTAATTTTAACTTCCGAATTACAAGCTAAAGACAAGGCCTGACAAAGAAAAGACTGAGAGAGCCCATTCTTGAAGTTCGGTAAATCTTTACTATTTGTCTCAATCTGAAATATCTTATTTTCTTGATCTTCGTATTCTTCCATGGTTGATGCTTGAATAGGTTTGTGAAATATAGGTGATACTGAACAGTTAACAATGAGTAATGTTTTTCCAATGAAAGAACCTTCTCTTTCACGCAATAATAAAGGAGTGCGCAGATAGCGCGGAAGTTCTGATGTTGAATTAGATAGAGGGATAAGTCGTATCCCGTCAAAAACTTGCATTTCTGACTCTAACTTAATTCCTTCAAGTAATGCTATGTGTTGAAAAGAGCCTTGTGTCTCTTTGGTGCATCTGTCAAAAGTCAATATAGCTTCCTCTATTCCGTGAACAATGGTAATTTTTAGAAATTGCATTAGTAAGTCATCCAGTGGAAATCCATCACTAAGACCACCTATTAGAAACAGACTAGCGGATAGGATTTTATCCTCATCAATGAATGGAGCGAATTCCACCCTTATGAAATCCAGAAGTTTTGACTTTACAATCTCATTTACAATGTAAGGTTCATAAGCCATCACAACCCACAAGTATTTTTCCGAATGAGATTGCCAATATTGTTGTAGGTGTTCCTTATACGTAGGGATATCTATTATGGAAAGTAAGTTCTCCTCATTTGTTGGACGCGGCCGTATTTCCAAATTCTCCATTGTTTCCTGTAGCAATTGTATTAGTTTTTGTTTTCTGTCTTCATTCATTTCTTTTCCTTTCAATTGATCTTGATAGTATTAACTCAGAGGATTTTTCACGCTAACATCATAGGCTTAAAGTGTATCAGATATTAAGTGAAAAATCAACATTAATGGCAGATTATCTCGGCTGAAAATTTAGAATTGAATAAGGTCGCTTTTACCAAAAATCCTTGATTTTCCTACATGCATAACGTATACTATTCCTACTATCCTAAAATCTGTGTAGCGTGGTTTAATCAAGCATCGTTGTTAATCTAAAGACGTAAGAATCCGACTCGTATTCTTAGCAACACCACAGATATACCTAAAGGAAAGAATGAACGATTTTAAACAAATTCTATCAACTATTAGCCGCCCATTTCAGCAAGAAATCCGCAAAGGTTGCCAAGACGACGTTGTTATCAACGGTATGGGTGCTTATGTAGAGCTTTGGGTAGGACATGCGAAAGCACTTGAACTCACTGCTAATGAAAAACAGTTTATCAATCAAATCGCTGCGCTTTTCAAGAACTATTCCGGTATGCCTCCGACAGAACGCCAAAAGGCTATCCAAACTGCCACAGAACAGATTAATGCTGCCCTCACTGGTAAGCCGATAGATGAAACGCCTACAACAAGCAACACCGAAACCGACAAACCTCACGCCACCGACGAAGGTGTGAACGTGCGGAACACAAAACCTGCCCCCGCACCTTTTAAACAGGCTAAGAACTTGCCACTATTTCAAGGCGCGGGTGTTTCTCAAAAGACAACTACCTCCTCGGAAAATACCCCAATTCCTGAGAAAACGACACCAAGTCCCTTCAATCAGACTCGTAACGCCTCTCTATTCCCGTCTGATACTACTCCTACGATGCGTTCTGAAGATGTTGAAAACCAGGACGAAATACCAGTTGTACTTGGGGATACACCTGTTTCAACGGATGTTGAATCGCTTGAATTTCTCAATAATCCACTTCAATATATCAAGGGGATCGGGCCCCGCCGTGCAGAAATGTTAGCAGATGAGATAGAAATTCATACCGTAGGTGGATTGTTGGAATACTACCCACGTGACTATATTGACAGATCCAAAACAGTAGAAATTTACAATGTGGGTCGCAGAGAGGATGGTGAACCAGAAACGATTCAAGGCAGGGTTGTAAATCATGTGACAACACCACCAGTCACGAAAGGTCGAAAGAGCATCGGAAAGGTCTCAATTTACGACGGCACCGGAGTTGCTATTTTGGTCAACTTCGGACGACGCATCGGGTATATCAAGTCTATTCTCCCTATTGATACAGAGGTGGTTATCAGCGGAAAATTCACACGCCGTTACAATGAAACCCAGACGACAGACTACGAATTTGAGGTGTTTGACGAAGAAAACCTGATTCACACCAAACGCATCGTGCCGAAATATCCGCTCACAGCAAAAATTACAGCGAAGATGTTGCGGACAGCGGTTCGAAATGCATTAGATGAACATGGTGAGAATATCCCTGAAATTTTACCCCTTCCACTCCGCCAAAAACACCAGTTGATAGATAGACAGCAGGCAATTAACGAGATCCATTTTCCAACTTCAGAAGCACATCGGCAAGCAGCACAGCGGCGGCTTGCGTTTGATGAATTCTTCTTATTGAGTCTCGGTATGGAGATGCGTAAAGACAACAGAACTTCGCAAAACGGCATCCAATTTGAGATTGAAAGCACGCTGCAGAACAACAATTCGCTTCTGAGAAAATTCGTAAGTTCGTTGTCCTTTAAGTTAACCGGTGCGCAAAAACGGGTTTTCAATGAGATCCAAGAAGATATGCAAAGTAAGCGGGTAATGAACCGACTGATTCAAGGCGATGTCGGTTCGGGAAAAACTGCTGTCGCTGCAATGGCACTGCTATGTGCGATTGAGAACGGATATCAAGGTGCTTTAATGGTGCCGACCGAAATCCTTGCAGAGCAACACTACCACAATCTTTCAACGCTGTTAACACCGCTGGGTGTGAAGGTTGTGCTTCTTAAAAGCGATCTACGGAAATCCGAAAGGGAGGAAGTATTGGCGGCAATAATTGATGGCACTGCTAACCTCATTATCGGCACACAGGCACTGATACAGGAAGGTGTAGATTTTCATAAACTTGGACTCGTTATCATTGATGAACAACACCGATTTGGTGTGATGCAGCGCGCAACGCTCCGGGGTAAAGCAAAGTCAAATGATACCACGGATCAGTTTTCACCAGATGTGCTCGTGATGACTGCCACCCCGATTCCAAGAACCTTATCCTTGACGATTTACGGTGACCTGAACGTTTCTGTAATTGATGAGATGCCACCGGGAAGACAGAAGATTGAAACCCAATGGATAAAGGAGAAGGATAGGACAGAGTTCTACGCAAAACTGGAAAAAGAGGTGCGCCGTGGAAAACAGGCTTATATCGTCTATCCGCTCGTTGAAGAATCGGAAAAACTTGAGGAATTAAAGGCTGCCACAAGTATGGCAGAACACATCCAGAAAGATGTCTTTCCACATCTGCGTGTTGGACTACTACACGGACAGATGAAGTCTATAGAAAAGCAGGAGATAATGACTCGGTTCAATGCGCGCGAAATCGATATCTTAGTTGCAACCACGGTGATTGAAGTAGGCATTGATGTGCCGAATGCAACGTTGATGGTCATTGAAAACGCGGAACGGTTCGGGTTAGCGCAGCTGCATCAGCTACGGGGTAGGGTCGGCAGAGGCAGTGATAAATCTTATTGTCACCTCGTTGCTACGCCGAAAACAGATGAGGCATACAGACGAATTCAGGTGATGGTGCGTTCTAATAACGGATTTGAAATTGCTGAAGAAGATTTGAATATCCGAGGGCCAGGAGAATTCTTCGGTACGCGCCAGTCAGGAATTCCAAATTTTAAAATCGCCAATATCATCAGTGATGCTGCGCTTTTAGAATCAGCAAAGAAAGAGGCAATGCAACGAATAAAAGACGATCCGCGGTTAAAAGACCCTGAGCATCAACTGATGAAACGTATGTTGAATGCACATTGGAAAGGGCATTTAGAAATCGCATCTGTCGGATAATTGATTGAGACACCATAGGCATCAATTAAAGGAAATATCCCTTGTAGGAGGGGTTTTCAACCCCGATTTTAGTCCATTCACCTTTCGTACCTCTGGTGCTTTGATTTTGGGTGATATGTATTCTATACACCTTTCACACCGTTGGTGCTGATATAATACCATTTCTAATTGACAAATTGTCATAATCTATTGTAGGTCGGGTTGAGGAACGAAACCCGACATGACGCTATGAAAAGTCCAAATCAACACCGAATACGCGTATGGTATTCGGTGGGTTTCGCTAACGCTTCTACTTGACCTACGAAATAATGTAATATTATCATAGAAATGGTATAAAATGGCACAACAGACAGAAGTTTTAATCGTAGGTGGTGGTATTTGGGGACTGAGTACCGCTTACCATTTAGCCAAGTTCGCACAAAAAGATATTCTCGTTCTGGAGCGCAACGAGGCAATCGCTGCAGAGACAACACCTCAAGCTGCAGGTCTCGTCGGTCAAATTCGATCCTCGGTTACTATGCTGCAGGCAATCCGATATGCACTTGAACTGTTCTCGCAGTTTCCAAAGGAAACCGGACATGATGTCAGTTTGCGTCAAACCGGGAGCTTGATGGTGGCACTTACGTCAGAACGGATGGAGGCTTACACACGTCAAATTGAAAAGGCTAATCTAAACGGAATTCAGGCAGACTTTGTTTCCCACACAGAAATGGCTCACCTCGTCCCTGCGATGGACTTTACCAAGATTGAGGGCGGATATTTCGTCCCTAATGATGGATATGTTGATCCTCAACAGTGTGCTTATGCTTATGCCGCAGCAGCAAAAGATTTAGGGGTTCAAATCCGATTGAATACTCCCGTAACAGGATTGCGGCAGCGCAATGGCGAGATTCTTGGCGTAGAGACAAAAGATGGTTTTATTGCATCAAATCATGTCGTAATCACCGCTGGACCTTGGGGTGCAGCACTCGCTAAGGGAGTTAGCGCTACTTCAGCGGTACAACCGATTCGTCATCAACGCGTTCGCACAGTGCCAACTCTCGGAATCCCTAACCATCACCCAGTTGTGCGCGTCACGGATGTTAGTTGCTACCTGAGACCTGAAAAAGATGGCTACCTCTACGGGTTCTTTGAACCAGAGCCAGTCAGTATTGATTTGGAAGCGATGCCTGTTGACTTCAGGACAGGAGATATTGAACCACCTATAGAGGTGATGACAGAGGCTCAAAAAAGGCTTACCCCAATCTTCCCAATTCTGAAGGACCTTGAAATAGACGAGTATAAACGTGGCATGACCACATTTGCCCCCGACGGTGCTTATATGATTGGTCCTGTGCCAGGAATTGACCGCCTCTATTTAGCCACCGGTTGTGCTGCTTTGGGGATTGCCGGTTCCGCGGCAGTTGGGCGGTGGCTGGCGAAGTGGGTGATCAACGGAGATCCTGGCGAAGATTTAACCATTTTTTCACACCAACGGTTTGGCACGCAAGCCACCGATCAGGAATGGTTGCGCCGAGAAAGCGAACAATTTTACGCAAACTACTACGGTATCCATCCAGAATTGTAGCTCCAATAGTCCAGACTTATACCCAATTAACGGGATTTATCTTATTTTTTCACGGTAGGTGCGGTTTCCTAACCGCACTTATAGATTGGAATCAAGTTAATTTGGTATTATACCATTTCTAAATAATGATATTACATTATTTCATAAATCGGTTGTCCGAATGCAGCACCTTCTTCTGTAGGAGCGACCTCCTGGTCGCGATTCGGAGGTCGCTCCTACAAAGAAACTCAAAAATCGGAATGATACTTTGTCAATTAGAAATGGTATTAGAAGTATCTCTAATAATGAGGCAAATGTTACAGCCGAATTGGAAAGGTATTCGGAGGTAGTCTGCGGATAGGCACGTTTACTTTAACATCAGACGGAGGCAGTTATCAACCGATACAATTGCGGGATGGTAACAGAAAAATCGCCAGAGATGTGGTAACTATCTCCACCGTCTTTAACTGTTCTTATGAGAATTGTCTTTTTAGGACGGTGATAGTAATGCGCGTCGGTAGGTTTTCCTTCCTCCTGAAAGTCAGGAAAATCAATTAGATCGAAATTAGCAGTTGTGAAATGCCGAATTTCTTCACTGCGTTGTGCAGCGATGTTCCGTGCCATAGATAGGCTTTTGAGGTAGACCTCAGGTCCCATCACAGCAGAGCCTAAGTTCAGGAAAACGCCGTCTTCCAATCGTGAAACAGTGTGCGCAAATCGGAGAAAATCCTCTCCTGTCGTCCAACCGATAGCAGCATAGTCCGCAGCGGGGTGCTGGTCAGTAATGTCGTAACCGATACCCTTGTGAACTGTTATCGGCACATCTAATCGATATGCTGCAGCAAATATGCTCACATCACGGTGCGGAAAGGATATATCCTCTTCTCCTTCCTGAATTAATCTGCCGATTGCTTCACCAAAACCGATCTTATCTCGGTAGCCTCTAACAACTGCCTCGTTCAGATAGCGTCCAGTTTCTTCCCAGTTGCCAAACTTTCCATCTCGGATATATACCTCAACGTCTTCAAGCGTTGCGCCGATGTGTGCTATTTCAAAGTCGTGTATAGCACATGCCCCGTTAGTGGCAATATGTGTTATTACACCGCGTTCCATCAGGTCAATGATGTAGCGAGAGTTACCGCGCCGCATCACATGTGCGCCCATCATCCATATAACCTGTTTGCTGTTTTGGAATGCTTGGACAATCCGTTCAGCAACGATGTTAAGTCGTTCATTTTCGTAAGGAGGGGTTTCAGCATCAAGCGCATAGATATCCACTACAGTCATCTTATGTTCGCGTTCAGACAACGGCAAAATTTTGAGGCGAGAACGATCAAATTGGGGCATTGTTTTGGAATTGAGAGGAATGATTAGATAGAAACACTATCTATGCTGCAAACTTATGGGAAACGATCTTTGACATACCAGCTTGCTCCATCGTCACGCCGTACATCACATCTGAGATTTCCATAGTGCGATTGTTATGTGTGATAATCACAAATTGTGTGTTATCCGAATAGGCACGAATAAGATTTGTAAAACGAAGCACGTTTGCTTCATCAAGGGCAGCATCAACTTCGTCAAGTACACAGAAGGGACTTGGCTTGATTTTGAAGACAGCGAACAGCAACCCAATCGCAACCAGAGAACGTTCACCCCCAGAAAGTTGCATAATGCTTTGTGGACGTTTTCCCGGTGGACGAGCGATAATTTCAATACCAGATTCAAGAATATTTTCTTCATCTGTCAATCGCAGCTCTGTTTCACCGCCACCAAAAAGTTGTGTGAACACCTCTTGGAAATTGATCTTCACCTGCTCAAAAGTTTTCATGAATACATCCCGCGAGGTTTCATTAATTTTCTGAATTGCTTGATGCATGGATTGTATTGACTGCTGAATGTCATCACGTTGAGCGATTTGGAAATCCAAACGTTTCTTGTGCTCCTCATGTGCTTCGATCGCCTTGAGATTGACTGCTCCCATAGCCGAGATTTCCGCCTTCAATTTTTCTATGTTATCCATCAAATCAATTTCATCAAGTTCTAAAATGGCAGGAACGGTAGATTGCTCTTCATTCTCAGAAACCTCATCCTGTGTGGTCGGTTTAGGAATTTCATCAATAGAAACTTGGTATTTGTCAAGAATACGGGTAGAGATGGATTTTAACTGCATCTCAAGTTGTGTCGTTTTCACTTCAAGTTGGCGCTGTTTGCGATTCTGGCTTTCGAACTGCTTTCGAGTGCTGCGCATCTCTTTTTGAATCGTTTCAATTTCCTCAAGGAGTGCTTCACGTTCCTCCGTTAACTCATCATGTGCTGCTTCTGCTTCCGCCCGGTCTCCCCCGATTCGTAGGAATTGGCGTTGTGCCTCTTCAATTTGCTCAGCGATATCGTGTTTCGTTTGTTCATCAGAGTCGATAATTGCTTGTTGTTCTTCAATATTTTTCTCTATTTGAAGTTGTTGTTCATCAAAGTTATCCAATTCTTCAGTCATACTTTCCAATTTTTGCCGTTGTCCTGCCAAAAAGATTTCCCTCTCCTGGCAATCCGCAACGACCTCCTCACGTTTACGCGCGTCACTGTCAACCTGTTCAGATACCCGTTGAATCCGACCTTCCGTTTGGGTGCGTTTTTTGGTAAGTTCCGCAATCTCTGTGTCAAGCGTTTGCTGATCTTCGCGTGAAAGATCAACCGTTTCTTTAAGTTGTCTATTTTGAGTTTCAACTTCAGCAAGTTCTGTTTTAAGACGCGCGATGTTTTGGTCCATCTGCTCAATATCCTTTGTTATCGAGGCTTTTTCAATCTGCTTGTCTTGTAACTGACCAGTAAGTCTTTGTCGGGTTTGGTCGGCTGCAGCAATGGTCGCAGCATAGGCTTTACGTTTTTCATCCTTCTGATTAACATTCTGTTGCAACGCACCAATCTTAGTTTTCAGTACATCAAGTTCGCTTGCACGGTTGAGGAGTCCACTTTTCCTGTGATCAGTATGTCCACCGGTGATAGCCCCAGTAGTATTGATCAGTTCACCTTCTAAGGTAACCAAACGAGCGTTAGGACGAAATCTGCGTGTCAGTGCCACCGCGTCATCCAAATTTTCAATAACGAGCGTGTTACCCAACAAATGTTGAATTACCTTCTCATACCTGTAATCTTTATCCACCAATTCTTCTGCGATACCGATAACCCCTGGTTCATCAAGGAGCGTATCATCACTGAATGTTCTTCGCCGCAAAATATCAATCGGTAGAAACGTTACCCTACCTGCGCGATGTTTCTTGAGAAAGGTGATTGCAGTGTCAGCATCTTCAGCGGTCTCTGTCACGACATTCTGGATGGCACTACCGAGGGCTACCTCTATAGCAACTTCATACTCAGTATCTGTATCAATTAGTTCTGCTACAACATCGCAAATTCCCGCAAACTGGTCTGGAAAGTGGTCTTTTGCTTTCATAATTGCACGCACGCCTGCATAATAACCTTCATACGCAGATTGCAATTGTTCCAATGATTTATATCGGGAAAGACTACCACCTAAGTTTTCTTCTAATCCACGTATTTCAGATTCAATCTTTCGGAGCGCATCCTGATTTTCGTTGAGGGTAGTTTCAACCTGTTTCTTCTCTGTCCCAATCTGAAGTAATTCGGCATCTAATTGGGTCGCGCCACGTTGGATTTCAGCACGATCATCCGTAGCAGCTTGCAGCTCTGTTTTCAAAGCATCGGAACTTTGTTCAAGGTCGTTGAGACTGCTCTGTTTACTCGTTAGCTCATGTTCGATTGTTAAACGTTTGTTCTCGCGCTGGGACAGTTCTGTCGAGATTTCCTGCAAAACATTCTGTGCCTCTTGGATAGACGCATTTGTTTTATCAATACGTGAGGTCAACTCTTGTAAATGTTGCTGTTTCGCAGTTAAGCGACTTTCTTCAATCTTGTAAGATGCTTCAAGCCTTTTCTTTTCTTGAGTGCGTTCCCGGTTTCGTGTTTGTAAGTTTACTTGCTGTGAATTTAAGGATTCCAGCGTTTGCTCTGCTCTCTGTTTCTGTTGTTGAATATTCAACTGATTTTCTTTGTAAACAACAATTTGCCGTTCAACCTTCTCTAACTGTCCTTCAATCTCACGAATTTCCTCTTGAGCAGTGGTGATTGCAGCATCTAATTCAGTTCGACGGACAGTTGCGTTTTCTATCCGTTCATCCGCTTCTTGTAAAATCTGATTTGCGTCAGAAACCTGATTTAAAATAGCCTCCAAGTTGTTTTGCGTTTCCCGATAATCTGTAGCAAGTTTTTCGTAGTCCCGGTAGGCTAATCCAAGTTCTAATTGTTGGAGTTGGTCTTTTAACGATTGATAGTGTCCCGCTTGTTCCGCTTGTGCTTTCAGAGATTCAGTTTCACGTTGTAACTCTTGAATTATGTCATTGATGCGAACCAAATTCTGTTCTGTATCTTTTAGTTTTTGAATGGCGGATTTCTTACGAACTTTATATTTTGTGATGCCTGCAACCTCGTCAAAAAGGAATCTGCGTTCCTCCGGACGCACGTTGAGAATCAGGTCAATCTTGCTCTGCTCCATAACGGAATAGGCATCAACACCGACTCCAGTGTCCATAAAGAGTTCGCTAATATCACGTAGTCGGCAAGGCGTTTGGTTGATAAGATAACTACTCTCACCGTCGCGGGTGAGTTGTCTGCGGACTTCTACTTCAGGCGACTCAATAGAAAGATTTTCAGATATATTGGTAAAGGTGAGCGCAACGCTTGCTCTTTGAGAAGGACTAAAATTGGCACCGCCATTGAAAAGGAGATCGCGCATATTCGTACACCGAAGTGCACGAGCACTCTGTTCGCCCAGTACCCACCGAATTGCATCGGAGACATTACTTTTTCCACAACCATTAGGACCAACTATTGTTGTAATCCCCGGCTCCAGTATCAGTTTAACCTCTTCGGCGAAACTCTTGAAACCACTGACTTTGATGCTATTTAAGAGCAAAGGTAACCTCCTACCAAAATAAACCGTTTTTTATCACACATTATCATAACTTAACGTTTTATTATCGTATACTTAACCTAACTTTTTATACGCAAAAAATCTCAAATAGGTTTCATTTTAGGGATTTAACGTCCTTGCAAGCGTAAGGACATCTATTTCAACCGGGTCAGCATTCCATAAGACTTTTACCGCCTCACGCACGGTAGCACCTGTGGTGAAAACATCGTCAAGAACAAGGATACGTTTGTTCCGCACAACCGCTTTCTTCTGTAGTTCAAAAGCGCCGATTATGTTTGTTTGACGTGCTTCTCTATCCAAACTGCTCTGCGGAGATGTGTTCCGATGCCGAACCAGAGCGTCTGTTACAACTTGAACCCCTATGCTCTTGGCGATTCCGTTAGCAAGTAAAGTGGCTTGATTAAAACCACGTTCCCGCAACCGCTTTTTATGAATAGGAATTGGCAAAATGAAATCATATTCTGCAATGTTGCAATCATCAGGGAAGTGTTCCATTGTCAATTGGGTAAGCGGCTTGGCAAGCGATCTCCGCTTCTCAAACTTAAAGAGGTGTATTGCCTGCTGCAGTGCTGATTCATAAAAAGCAATCGTGCGTAACTTTCCGTAAGGTGGCGGCGTGGTCGCACAATCATCACACTTACCTTTAGTATTTGGAATTCCGCACATTTCACACCAAGGCGGTTCAATTAACGGCATATCATCCCAGCATTCACCGCACATATAAGGCACAGATTCAAGTCCGAGTGGTTTTTCACAGACTCGGCATTGCGCAGGATAGAGAAACGTGATTGCTGTTTCAATTGTTTGTTGGAGGATATTTGGTCGTCCTTGCATTAGATGTCGCCATTCATAGAAAGCATTATAGAAACTTATCAGTGGTTATTCGTACGTTGAATATTGCCATTTTTATGGCAGACAACAAACTCAGTTTTCTGGTTTCGGCTAACTTTCTGTCCATATTCCACTGCTTCCTTTTTTGTATCAAAGTGTTTCAATGCTCTCAAAGCATTACCGCGCAACACATCCCAACCCCCGTCAGGATTGGCAACGACGTAATGTTCTTTCTCAGTACGACCTTGCGTATTAAGTTGAATATAGCACTCAAGTTTTTCCAACAGAGAACCTAAATCGTCAGCAGTAAAACGACTTAATCGACCATTTCTCAGTTGTGCCATTTTGTATTGACTGATTTCCAAACAATTAGCAGCTTCCTTTTGTGTCATTTCTTGCACAGCAATTAAACGATTGATTTTATATGCAAGTTTTGCTTTTACCAATCTTTCTTCAGGCAAGGGAAGTCCCAAATCTTTAAATACATTGCCTGAACTTAGTGTTTTGTTTGTCATATTTTATTTTCCTTCTGCTAAGTCTTGAGCGATTTTCAACCTGCGTTTGATAAGATCAATTTCTTGTTCGGTCTCTTTTATACCGAATCCTTTACAAGTAAATTATGATTTATCATATTGAGGTCGTATTTGGAATAAGTCCAATATCTATTCTTCCCAAAAATTTTCAACAGGAAACGGTTTGCTACGTCCTTTGTATACCAACCTAACCCGTCCTGTCCCAGATCGGCGCGGCGGTAGCGGCGTTATGGCAACATCCCAGTTAGGGTCTGACAATGCGTTCCTGTTTAAGTGTTTCTATCTCCTGCATCAATGCTTCGATTTTTTCATCTTGCGCCTGCATATCTTTTCGCTGCATCGCAACAATAATCTGCGGCACCCCAACAACAACTGCAATGAATGCTAACAAACCTAAGGTTAAGAAAAAAATGTTATTCAATCGGTTTCCTAACGTTTCCATATCGCCAGTCAAGTCTTTCTCTAATGCTTCGATTTTGCCAGTCAAGTCTTTATCCAATGCTTCGATTTTGCCAGTTAAACGTTTGTCCATTTCCGAGATTTTGATGTTAACCTTTGCAATCTCTTGAGAGACATATTCTTTCATCCGTTTCTCAGATGCATCAACTGCTGTCTCAACTTCTTCCTTGACAATTAGTCGAATTTTGTTCAGATCCGTTTCCGATAGTTGACTGAACGCAGGCACTGTAAAGAACAAGAGCATCGTTATTAAAGTCAAAATTAATTTCATTTGCGTCTCCTTTATGTGAATCTATTTCCTATTCTAAATTACAATTTTAACAGAAGTTCGCAGTGAAGGGAAACGCTTTATATGTTGGGTAGACGCGGTGTTGCTTCAGTTTTTCTTTAGATGTATTTGTCGGTTGTGTATTTTTCATAATATGTTGAGCACTCCTTTGCATGCAATTTTAACAGAAGTTCGCGTTGTGCACAAACGCTTTAAAGTTATCAGATTAAAGCTGATATACTCGTTCACTTACCTACATCGATTCCTCAACCCTATACGATACTTGATATCGCAATTGATGCAAAACGTTCATAAAAGAAAATTAACGTCATTTTTCTTTGCAATGCCCTCAAACGTTAGTCCTACTATTTTACCAAAAGTTAACACTTCATGCAAGTTATCCAAAAAAGATAAAATCTATTTGAAATCAGCAAAAAAATATGTTACAATTCAAAATCAACAGGAGGGAAATATGAAAGTAGGTATAAGAGACGGGATGTTACCCGTTCCGTTCGCAGAATCGTTTAAGAAAGCAAAAGAGATAGGATTTGACGGTATTGAACTCTGTATGGGCGTAAATTATCGGGAACACACGCTTTGGCAAGAAGGTGGAATTGACACAGTAAATAAACTTGCAGAAGAAGCAGGCATTGAAGTATCATCGCTCTCCCCAGGCGGTTTTACAGCATTTTCCTTTATGAATCCAACAGATAGTGTGCGCACTGAAGGCATTGCGAAGTTGCAGTATCTTGCGGAAACGTGTCCGAAATTAGGCACGAATGTTATCCTTGTGCCGTTTTTTGGTGGCGGTCAAATAAAAGATGAGCATATCACCGACTCGCGCTTTATTGACGGTGTAAAAGCTGCCGCAGAAACTGCTGAGAAACATGATGTGTTTCTTGCTATTGAATCTACATTAAGTGCAGACCAACACCAACAGATTATCGACCAAGTCGGCTCAAAAAATGTCGGTGTATATTACGACATGGGCAATGCGACAAATTTTGGCTACGACTCACCGTCCGAAATTCGGAGTTTAGGCAGTTCAATCGTGCAGATGCATATTAAAGATACAGGGGGCAATCACGCTGGCGAAGGTGATGTTGACTTCCCCGCAGTCTTTGAATCAGCACATGCAATTGGCTACGATAGTTGGTTTGTCTTGGAAACGCCTGGGAAAGATGACCCGATCGCGTCCGCCGCGAAAAATCTGAATTTTGTCAGGGATAACTTTTGAAACTTGGTAGATTGTGGCTGTAGGATGTTTTCGCCCTACAGAAAACCGGATAGACCTAAGATAGAGCACATTAAAAATATTCAGTTATCTACAAGAACACGCGATACTTTGCATTGTCTACTTGGAGGGTTGGTATGAGCAGTCAGAAGTTAGTTATTCCACAATCAGAAGCCAAGAAACTATTATCACTCCCCACACGCGAAGCAGAACAACTTTTCCAAAGTTACGAAAAAGAGCAACAACTTGAAATCATCCGTGCAACCCGGAACCCGAAACAACGAGAAGAATTATATTATCTTGTGCCAGACTGCACAGAATTAATTCAGGATAGTCCCACCGAAGATGTCCTACAAGTGCTTGACACACTTCTTGGGACCGGACTCGCTTGCAGTTTATTGCCGTGTTTATCCAACGAACAATTTGAAGAGATCATTGACATTGCGATCTGGCGCGATGGCAAATTAGATGAAAATTCGCTGAATTTATGGCTTTTTGAGTTATCTGAATGCGAAAGGGACGACCTTAGCCGGTTCCTCGGGCAAATGGATATTCGTATTCTTGCCGGACTCCTCAAAAATCGTGTTAAGTTGAAGGGTGCCCTCGGTGCGATGTTGATAGAGGAAGGTGTCATTGATCCGAGTTCTCCTTCTATAGAATGTAAGGATGACCAAGCCAGAGCGATCCTCAATGCGATTTGGGAGGCAGATGGGGACCTCTTCACACAACTTATGCGAGAGATGTTTGCTATTGACAAGGAAGCGGATGCAGACAAAGAATTAGTTGCTGCATTAGAAAAGGCAACTGCGGAAAGGGCTGCACGCGTCAAAGCACGTGATAGTGAGGCGGGTATCAGTGTCACTGAATCTGACCTTAAGCAGCAAGTTGATCTGGATTCCCTTGAACTTGCTGAGGATGAAGAGGAGAATGCAGACAAGTAAATTTTCCCTCGTTGCTGATGCTGTCATTGATGGGCAGTCTTTTTTGGCACGAACGATACTGCACGGCGATTCCCTCGGCAGAATTGACTCCGAAAAATCGGAGACGCTTTCTGAGGACATCGCCGCGCTTGCACATAAACTAATTACAATGAAGGTAGATGACCTTTCCAATGAGTCAGAACTCCGTGCACAAATTCAAACTGCCTTTGCATTGACGAGTTTAGGGTTAGAATACGGAAGCAAAGGAAATTTGGATAAGGCAGTTAGCATACTACTTGCGAACCCCATCGTCAAGTTTTTCCAAATCGGTAACACACTTACAGATAAATTACTCAAAAAAGCCAGCCACATTCTTGAACACGCGATAATAGAACCAGATGAGTCCCTTTCCCACCTTGACATTGACAGCATCCGTATATATAACCATGCCGAAGCGGAATTTTTAGATGCTTTAGCCGCTTATGATACCACTATCTCCACAGCACAAGTCATAATAAAAAACAATCATCCACCACGTGCTTTCACGAAGCTTTCTGATATGGAGATCATCCGCCAGCAGTTGGACTACATTGAGGCGAGATGGACTTATGTCCAAGCATTACCACTTGAGGATATTTTTACGATTGACCCACCACTTAGCATCGCTGTTGACCCGATTCAAACGTTAACGCTCAGTTTGATGGCGAATTTGACGGTGTATTTTCAACCCGATTTGCAGTTAGAAGCTGACACGCTTTCCGATTTCCGAGACATTATCTATGATGAAGGCACTGGCGAGATTCGACCAGCGCCACGTCAGCGTTTGTTAGACTGGATTGAAAACTATCTTGAACAGGAAAACCAGTCTGAAGAGGTAAAAAGGTATACTGTGGCTTATTGGGATGCTTGCTTACAAGGGATGGTGGAGCCAGATTCCGATTTGGGTTTGTTGCTGTGATACATTTCCTTTCGTTTTAGTTCAACCTAACATTAGATTTGTGAGAGACAGTCATATCTTGTAGGTCGGGTAGAGTTTACGAAACCCGACATGATCGCACTTTCACACTAAGATTGTCGGGTTTCGTAAACTCTACCCATAGGTGTCAATTTAAGACATTTTGCCTCCTGGTAGGCGCGCTTTCGCCGCGCACTCAGCGTGTCTGAAGCAGGGTTATCGGATTTATAGGATCGCTAAACTCTCTTTGTACCGCAAACTTTTAGTTTGCGGCCCTTTGATGCACAAACTAAAAGTTTGTGCTACTCTAAAACAGGGCAAATTCTTTAACTTATACACTAAATTGACACCTATGGGTTTCGCTTCGCTCTACCCGACCTACAATACGACTATAAAATATCAACGTTTGCAATAAAATGCACAGAAAAACCAAAACTAAATTACCCTGCCTCTTACATTAAGCAAGTTGCATAACTTGTCCACTTGTGCTATCATACTTTCACATACAATTAAGATTGTAGGAGTATTGCGGTGTTCACCAGCGTGTGGAAACCGTATAAAAAAATGCAATTAGAAACTGCAACATTTGGGGCGGGGTGTTTTTGGTGTGTGGAGGCAGTTTTTCAGCAGTTGGAAGGCGTTCACAAGGTTGTCTCAGGCTACACAGGTGGCACGACCGTAAATCCAAATTATAAAGCTGTCTGTGCGGGGATGACAGGACATGCAGAGGTGGCGCAAATAGAGTTTGACCCTAAAGTGATTTCTTTTCAAGAACTGTTGGAAGTTTTCTGGCGCACACACGATCCAACGACATTAAATCGGCAAGGAAACGATACTGGTACACAGTATCGTTCTGCAATCTTCTACCATTCCGAAGCACAACAGCGTATTGCCGAAGAATCTAAAGATGAGATGGATAAATCAGAGATGTGGGATGACCCGATTGTCACAGAGATCACGCAGCTTGATGTCTTCTATCCTGCTGAAGACTATCACCAAAATTATTTCCAATTGAATCCAAGACAACCGTACTGCCAATTTGTGATTCATCCGAAAATGAAGAAGTTTACAAAAGATTTCAAAGATAAACTCAAATCCAGCTAAGGTTTTCTAATAAAGACCGAGAAAGTGTTCTTTATTATGAGAACCTTTATTTTATTCTTAGGAGGTAAAAATATTGAAACCGAATTTTATAGGCGTAATTTTCATTTTTTCCCTTATATGTTTTTTCGGTGGAAGTGATGTGATTTCCCAAGAGACAGAACAATCCACAGAGACGGTACAGCCAGCACCTGTCCACGTTGAAACACCACGACGTGTTACAATTGTTTCAGAAAAGGCATACAACGGATTTTTACAACCACGTGCCGAAGTTAAGGTATATGCAAATATTGCGGGGAAAATCGTTGCACTTAACGCGCAAGTTGGACAGAAGGTAGCAAAGGGGGATATGCTTGCGCAGATCAGCGCACGTGAGGCAGGCATCGCAGCAATAAAGGCTGAAGTAACATTAAGCGTTGCCAAATCGCAACTTACAACAACGGAAGCAAACGCACAAACGCGGGTAGAAACACAACTTGTGACCGCGAAAGAGGCAGTTGCAGAGGCAGAGGCGAAACATGAGGAGACAAAATCGCTGGCTGAAATGCGGATTCGTAATAAGTTATTAGAAGCGGAATCTGCCCTTAAAGTTGCCGAGTCGAACTTGGAACGTGCGAAAGTCAGCTCTGAGCAGGGCCTGGAACGCGCCAAAACAGAGTTTACGAAAACAACTTCGGACTATGAAAGGGATAAGGAACTACATGGAAAAGAACTTATAAGCGACAGCGCGTATGAATCGTCGGAAACGCGTTACAAACTCGGAAAAAGCCGATATGAAGAAGCAGTCGCCTCAGCAAATCAGTTTAAAGATGGAACTGCCCAACTTGCTGTGGAGAAAGCAAAAGCAGAGTTGACTGTCGCACAAAAAATAGTTGAGAGCAAAGGGTGGGAGCGTGAAATCGCTGCAGCTGAATCTAAAATTACGCAAGCGAAAGCCAATTTGGTTGCTGCCCAAAAACTTGTAGACGCAAAAGCATGGGAAAGCGAAATTGCCATCGAGAAATCTGCAGTCAGTGAGGCAGAAGAACAATTGAAACTGGCGCGGGAACAAGTAAATCAAGCAGCTATTATTTCTCCAATTGCTGGTGTAATTACGCAGCGTCACCAGGAGCTTGGAGACTATGCAAAAACTGTCGCTTCTTCTGGTCAACCTGTGTATACGGTTGTTGCTGTAGATATTCTCAAAGCCGTTTGGACGGTGCCTGTCAGCGATATAAACCGAATTAAAAACGGAAATATGGTGCTCATCTCAACAGCATCTGGTATTCAAAACATCATCGGGACAATTGATTTTATCAGTCCAACTGTAAAACAGGGTGAAAATACAGTTGTTGTTCATGCCACCCTACATAATTTAGCAGGCATGAACGCTGAAAACGGTTCGTCTGCCGCAATTGACAATAGGGCTTTAAAACCGGGCACATCGGTTACTATCTCTATCAAAACAGGTGAGCAAAAAAATGTCTTATTGCTACCGCGTCGTGCTGTGCTGCAAATTCAGAATGGTACAGGGAACATTTTTAGCGTTGAAGCAGGTGTGGCGCGCTTAAAACAGGTAAACGTAGGAGGCGTATACGGTAGCGAAATAGAAATAAACTCACGCCTTGCACTGGCAACACAAGTGGTTGTTGACAATCAGCATCAGCTTAAAGATGGAATGGCAGTGTCAGTTGTGCGCGATTAAACTACGACTTTTTATTCTTAATCTAAGCAGCTGCCTATTAAAATGATGATTCCATTATAGTTGATGTGTTCAATCTTTCGCTCCAGCGGAGCGAGATGTGCAGGAAATCTGCACCTGTCGGTGGGGTCGTTACATTGTTTAGGTAGCAACTTGCGTTATTTCTTCTCCAAAACATAAACCTGAATATATTCCCACTTCCGTTTAGACCGATGCGTTGCAACCCGTCTTTTAAAAAGGTTTTTACAAACAAAACCTGACTCATCTATTATCGCTTCAAGGTTAGCGATTGCTTTTGGACCAGAGGCATCCGCATAACCTAATAACACCGTTCCATCAGATTTTAAGAAGCCCGGCACCTGTTCAAAAAAACGGATCAATGTTTGCTGTTTCTCATCGTGGATTGCCAATTCCGCTCTATTTCGCACACGTGCAACAACCCATGGCGCGTTGAAAACGATGATGTCAAATCGGATTGACGGAAACGGATTGAACAGATCATCGGGTAGCATAACATGCACATTGTCCGTATTTGGAAGTAGGCGTTGAAGGTTTATTTTTGTCGTTGCTACCGCCTCTGGAAGTATGTCAGACGCATATATCTCTGCTTCTTTCCCTAATTCCTGCTGTGCAAGCAGTGTCAAGCATCCGCTGCCACAACCGACATCTGCAACAATAGGTTTGTTCTGAACGCGTTCATCCCTCACACTTTGCAGTGCCTCCTGGAAACATTCAATTGTATCTTGAGAACGCGGTGCAAGGACGTTTTCAGGTGCAACGAGGGAGGCATCTAAGGCGCGGATAGGATAAGTCTCTTCAAGCACGTTTTGAATGCGTTGAATAGTAACGACAGGAACAAGAAACGGAAGGTCCTCGTTAACGTCTGGCGATTCACCAATTAACTCCAATAAATACGGTAAAACGGGAGCAGGTTCAACCTGTAAAATACCCTCATGATTTGCCCAACACATCAGCCTTGACAGTGCTGTTTCTCGTTCCTGTTTCGGATTGTAGCGTTGAGTGTGTGACTTCCTTTTTTCAACTCGCTTATTAGTATTTGACGCAGATAATTCCTTCTTGTGTCGCTGAATATAGTCCATTACGGCTATAATTTGTTCCCATTCCCCTTCAACAACAGCAACACCACCGCGCTGAATATGTGTGAAAATACGACCAAGATTTACCAACTCTTGATAGGCAAACAGCTTGACCCTCGCTCGCGCAAAGACTGCTTCCCGATATTCAGCGGGAACGTAGACTTCCCCAATAGGACTGATGGAATAGAATTTGTTCATTTCTACACTGTGGTTTTAGCGAACTGCCACAACTTCCCCAGTTTTCACCGATTCCGCTTCTTTGTAGCAGAGCAAGAGCGCATCTCTTGCACCGACACCGGACAAAGCCGTGGGTTCTTCCTGTTTATCAATAGCATCAACGGCATATTGAATTTCAGCAGTAAACGCATCAATTGGATCAACTTCCCCTAAATCTACCTGTTCAACGTTCCCATCTTCGGTGATGAGTGTCAGCGGCATTGCCGTGGAGGGTTCACCGGCAAGCGTAGAGAAATCAAACAGTAGCGTGGCTTTTTCAAGGAAAATCTCAAATCCGTGTGAAAAGGCTCTCCCCCTTTGTGAAATCGCACCTGATGAACAACTCACAGTGAGTTCCTTATCGTTGTAGATATATTGTGTTGTTAAAAAGTCCAGGAAATTACCGCCTGCCAATTTACCCTGTGAAAATACCGCATCGGGCACACCACAGATTAGCTGGATAAAATGTGTATCGTGAATATGTAAGTCAATGCCAGGACCGCCACTTTTTTCAATGTCAGCGATGTCCCGCGACCAACTCGGTTTGGAGATAATCCGCTTAAAATGTGCGCCGAGAAGTTCACCATATTCTCCGTTTTCAACGGCTTGCTTCGCATAAGCATATTCAGCAAAGAAGGGGAGCACATGCGCCACCATAAATTCTTTGTCTGTTTGTTCGGCGAGTTTAACGATTTCATTCGCATCGTCAATATCAATAGAGATCGGTTTTTCAACGAGGGTATGTTTTCCCGCTTGGAGAGATGCAATGCTAACTGATTTATGAAGATGTGTGGGTAAACATATATCAACGAGGTCAATCTCTGCATCAGCGAGTAATTCGTCAATATCGCTGTATTTTCGGATGTTAGAAAGGTTTTCCACACCACCACGAGGCCCAAAATTGCCTTGTATGCCGGTCCAATCACCATCAAGCTTTTTCGGGTCCCGTGTACAGATGGCGACCACTTCAGCACCGCTCCCTCGCTGGATGCCGTAGTAATGAATCATCCCCATAAATCCAATACCGATAATTCCGATTTTAATCATGTCTCTATCCTTATTTCATAGAAGAAGGCACAGATGTCTGATCTTGTAAGGACATCTGTGCCTTCAAAAAATTAATGAAAGTGAGTCGTTAATAGGCAGTAGTTCTTTGCTTAATATTGCCCCATGTTGTCGCGACTTTATTTTTTGGTGTCACAGCGAGAAGTTCTCCTCCCATCGCCTGACTGATTTCACCTTCGCTAAGTGCGCGACTCCAAATAGCCGCATCGTCAATCATACCGTTCTCAAACGTGTACTGTGGACGGTCTTTGGAACAGCCTATCCGCAGGTCTTGGTCGTTGGTGCCGGTAAATTTGAATGCTTTAGAATCTTCAACAGCAAGTTTACCGTCAACATAAACTTTCATCGCGCTACCGTCGTAGGTTCCCACGACATAATGCCACGTTTTCGCATCAAGATCGTGTGGTTTGTTCAAGTGTTGACGATTTTGGTCCGATCCTAAAAACATATTGAAACTGTTGCCATCACCAAAAACACCGATACCGTAAGAGGTATGTTCACCTCCGTTATGGCAGTTTTTGTCAAACCACTGCGAGTTATTATTCCAAGCTTCCATCCAAATCCAGGCTGCCATTGTGATCTCACCGCTGATTTTCAACTTATCATCGGCGGGAACATTAACACAATCCGATCCTTCAGCAGTGATTTTGATCGCATCACCATTTTTTCCTTCAACGATTTCAGCGTTTGCCACGATGTTTGCGTCAAGTCCGTTGCCAGAACTATCACGGATAGTTTTACCGTCAACATCATCAAAAGTGAAGTAAACGACAAGATCATCTTCAAGTGCTGCCATAAGTGTGCTAACTGTAATAAACATCAATATAGTTAAGAGAGAAAACATTATTGAACGTACCATCAGAATATTCCTCCTATTAAGATTACAATGAAACTTTATACTTTTTCCTGCTGCTGTAGCGGGCTTAACTCGTATAACGCGAATATTGCCCTGTTACACTAATATATGGTGAACCTTGAAATTAAAGAGGCACATTTTCTGTAGGAGCGATCTCCGAATCGCGACCTGTCGGGAATCGGAGTTCCCTTCTACACCTCAAAGTGTCTTGTTAATTCTAAAGGTCACTATATAATAACGTCTTGATTTGAAATCAAGGCAGGTTTGTGTCCCGTGTATCAGAGACGATAGGTGAAAATTAGGTTAATAGGTTAACAACACATTTCGTATTATATCAGTATAGTAGTTTATGTGCAAGTTTTGAATCCTGTTTCCAGAGACATTCAATTTTCCAATTATTTCTTTTTTCATAAACCTCTTCTTGTAGGAGCGATCTCCGAATCGCGACGGAACTGAGGAGCAGTCGGGAATCGGAGTTCCCTCCTACCATAAGCAGTCCGTCTGTAGGAGCGATCTCCGAATCGCGACGGAACTGAGGAGCAGTCGGGAATCGGAGTTCCCTCCTACCATAAGCAGTCCATCTGTAGGAGCGATCTCCGAATCGCGACGGAACTGAGGAGCAGTCGGGAATCGGAGTTCCCTCCTACCATAAGCAGTCCATCTGTAGGAGCGATCTCCGAATCGCGACCTACAATAATATGTTGACTAAGCACTACTATACCAGTATGGTTGTTCATGTGCAAGTTTTGAATCCTGTTTCACAAATTCAGATACTAAGAATAGTCGAATTTTACCCTAATTGCCTTTTGCCTCACTAATTTGCAAATCTTCAAAAGGTTTTCCATCAACATCCGTAATCCGCAAATAGAATCCCCAACTCAATTCTTCATTGCAAACTTTGACGAGGATTGTGTTTTTACCAGCCTTAAGTGTAACCGGTAATATGTCTCTGTCAAGAACTGCCCATCCAGCATTTGCTTTCGCAAACACCTCTTTGCCATTTAACCACAATTTGGCTTGATCATCACTACCAAGTCTGAATTGCACCTGCCGTTCATCAGGAGAAGTAATAGTCGCAAATGTATAAGATACACGCCAATTGACGTTTCTACCTAAGTCGATGAAACCGTCAAATACATCATCCGTAAATTTTCGCCAAGTTACTTGACTATCTACACCATCATATTTTGCCGTTGTGTCAATCTGCGTGATGTCTTCAGAAATGTATGCGGTATTGTATCCAATTCCAGCCGTGTTATCAAATGGACCGAGAACTCGCCAAGCATTCTCATGAATGATACCGGTCTGCTGCATCTGTTCCAGTGCCGCATCGGGCATGTTGTTTTTGCTGTAATATTCAGCCATGCCGAGATTAACATTCACATGGAAAGTCGGTTCAGGAGGCGGCGCATTCAGCAACGCATCTGCTGTCTTAAATTTCAAATCCTCAAACGGATTACCTTCAGCGTCAGTAAGCCGCAGGAAAAAATCCCAAGATTGTGTTGAATTACATATCTTCATAAGGATCGGGTTTTCTCCCTGCTTCAAGGTGACGGGAACGGAGTGACGATCAAGTCTCGCCCCACTTGTTCTATCATGCTTAAACACCTGTTTGCCGTTTAACCAGATAACACCTTGGTCATCGCTGTCGAATCGGAATGTAATATCGCGTTCATCTGGCGAAATAACAACTGCCCATACATACGCTGCACTTGCATCGTTGTCACCAACGAAAACATAATGTCCATCTAATGATCTATATTTACTTTTTTTCCAACTGATGAGTCCATCTCTGCCATAGTATTGGGCCGTTGTGTCAATTTGTGTGGTCTCCTCAGGAATATAGGAGTTTTCATAACCGTATGAATCTATACTCTTGAAGGGGCCAAGCGTTATCCAACGAGTTTCAGGGACAAAACCTGTTTTTGATAGCAGATAGTTCTCCACATACTCGGTTGTTTCGGTATCACTATAGAACTGTGCCAACATACGGTAAGCATTGGCACGATTACTGGAATCCACAGATGGAATAGTATTTATCAACGCACTAAGCATCTGACGGTAACCCTCTTTGTTGTGCGCCTTCTTGCTTGACTCAGCAACACGTTTCCAAAACTGCTCTGTTGAATATCCTGATGGCACGATGCTTAACGCATGCTTATAGTGTATGAGTGCGTCTTCAAAAAGTCCGTTAGCAATACACGCATCGCCAAGTGTTGTCGGATAATAATAACTTGTGCTTGTATAACGCTGTAATGCACGTTTAGCGAATTTCAATGCAATCTCTGGAAAACGCTCTTTATCAAGAAGTTCTTCAGCAAATTCACGATAGTAATGTGCACTTTGACGACCTTCAGTCTCTTTCTGTCGTATCTTCAACCACTTGGCGTATTCAAGATCCGATTTTTCAGAATCACCCGTTTTTTTGTAGAGATCACCCAAAAGTTCGTGCAGAACAGCACTTTTCTCCATATCTGGTTTGATCTCTTCAAGGATAACGATACGTTTGGACTCTTGCCCCTCTTTAGCGTAAAGATCAGAGATAGCCTTAATTGCAGAATTATAGTTGTCCTGTGGTAGAGACTTATCTAATGCTCGCCGATATACCGTTTCCGCATCTGATGTCTGTGAAGTTTTCACATAAAACTTTGCCAACAAGTCATAAAGATGGTACGAGGTCGATTCAAGTTCAATCGCTTTTTGATATGCAGCGACAACTTGCGCCAATCGTTCCTCTCTTGAACTCTCAAAAATTGGACGCGTATAACGTTCAAACGTAGCATTTCCAATCAGTTTACCATCATTTCTATTGTGTGTTGCGTCAGCAATAACACCTTCATTTTCTGTCTCAAATTTCCAATATCCAACTAAACCGGGTTCATCGCCATTGAGTTGTGTGTTCATATCGGAGCGAATCTGCTCCGTTGTGCGCGCAACGTTCCATACACGCACCTCATCAATTTGTCCCACAAAAGACTTATGCGCGGATATCTCCTCATAGCTCCACCCAATACGGAGTGGGAATTTGCTTTGATATATCCTTCTTTTCCCCTTAAAATCTCTCTGATTAACCTGAATTCCATCAACGAAAAGTTTGATGATGTCATTCTCCGTATCTACAATGCCTGCAATATAGTGCCAAGTGTTGAGTTCAACGATACTTTTTGGAGAATAAATAGATGCATCACCCTCTCCATCGGGGGATGCCGCGAATTGAATCGACCTGTCTCCTTTAAGATTGAGAAAGAAACTCCGTTTTTTGAAATCGGAATCCCACGCATCAGTTTTGGAGACAATCGGGGAATACCCATCTGGAAAATTAGTCGGTTTAATCCACGCTGACACCGTCACCTGTCCCGAAATTTGGTTCAAAGATTCACTATCACCGATTTCTACAAAACTCCTCTTTCCATTTAGGTTTAGTGCTGTTCCTTCAACCACTTCGCCTGTTTTGTGTCTCTTGATAGGCATGTTGTCATAGAATTCACCAAGCTTTTGAAACCACTGAGAGTTATCAGGTTGAAGTTGCGTCAACTTTTCATATTGTTCTACCGCCTCTTTAACTCTGTTTGTTGCTTCGTAATTTTGGGCAAGTTTCAAACGTAAGTTAGCATTTTCAGGATTCGCCTCAACCTTTTTAAGTTGTTCAGGAATCCATTTTTCATAGAGTTTCCCTGCTTTGGCAATTTCTTCAATGGCAGTCTCTGCTCTTTCTCGTGTCCAATTAGACCTTGTTGTGTTAGCCACTTGTCGATACGCATTGACTGCATCTTCGTAGCGTTTTGTTTCACGGTAGCATTTGCCAAGCATTTCGTGTAAAGTCTCCTGAACCGAACTACCGCTGTAGCTGCGACTTTCAACAAGTGCAGCTTCCGCAAGTTCAATCGCTTGATCGTAGATTTCGTTCTCAAGACAAATCGTAGCCAGCGTGCCAAGAAACCACATATCATCTTTATCGCTGCTGGATTGAAGGGCAGTTGATGCTTTGTTGAACATATCTTTTGCCAATCCTACTTGACCGCTTTTGTTCAATGCTGCGCCTGCATAATAAAAACTGAGGACATCCTTAGGTTGTGTTTTGCTGACCGTTTGATAAACTTCAGCTGCCTCTTTATAGGATTCTCCATTCCAATAAATCTTAGCAATCGTTTTCAGAATTTTGGAATTCTCTGGATTTTCCTTCAATTTACCTTCAAAAAGTGTTTGTAAGTCTTCAAGTTTACCTTCATCCTTGTAAGCGTTGATCAAATTATCGCGGGCACGATCAGCATAGGTTCTGGCTGTAATTCCACCTGAACCGTAACTGATTAAGCGTCTTGTTGGGTTCGTCTGAGTCGCCTTTTCGTGGATTTCTAAGACTGAGTCGGTTCGGCCAAGCTTTATGTAAATCTTGAACAAATCACTGGAGATCCTATTTTTATCATAGGAATCAGTGGTCATATCAAATGCTGTTCTATATGCATCAGCAGATTTTTCAAGTTCGCCCATACTCAGAAAATAGTTCGCTCGTTCTTTTTGCATCTCAAGTGTAAGTGTGCCTTCAGCCTCAGCCTTCTGTAGCATCTCTTCCAAATTTCCCTGATAACGATACAGGTTGATCAATTGCCGTTCAATGTCTTCCCGCTCCCAATTTGATGGCGTATATTGAATAGCGTTTTTATATGCTGCTTCAGCAGCGGCGATGTCATCATTAAGAAAATAGAGTTCTGCAACTTTCAGATAGACATTTCTATCTCCAGGCGCGAGTTCAATCGCCTTTTGATATGCAGCGATTGCCTCATCTTTCCTATCTTCCTCAGAATAGAGTTTAGCAAGACGAACATAGTGGACACCGACTTCCGGAGCTGCTTCAATATACTGCTGAGCAACGCCAAGTGCTTGGTCAAGTTTGCCAGCATCATGAAAACTATTAACCAGACCGTCTTGATACTTTGTGTTTTCCGGATCAGATTCAAGTAAGGTTTGCCATGTTTCAGAGGCTTTGTCGTGTTCATTTTGCCGTGAATAGAGTGTTGCAAGTTGGGCGCGAGATTCTAAATCTTCTGGCATCGTTTCTGAGATTCGTTCAAATATCTCTAACGCTTTCTCTACTTGGTTACGCTGCGCAAACTCTTGTGCAATTGCGCGCTGCATGCTGATACCCATCTCCTGGATTTTCTCAATAAATTGGGGTGAATTGAGATCGCCACGCCGTTGTTTTATCTCCATGAATTGTTCTTGGGCGGACTCACGTTCCCACGAGGATGCTGAAAGGTCATTGATGACTTCTGTGTAGAGTGTTTCAGCATCGTCCCACATTTCGTATTGCATGTATTTTGAGGCGAGTTGTCTTTTCTCATACGTACTTCTTGAACTATCTTGCATCGTTTGGATGGTGCCCATTTTACGGAATGCGTTCTGTGCTTTTTCCGTCTCATCTTTCTTGATGTATGCTTCTCCCAGTTTCTGATAAGATGTTGCAAGTGCCCATGAATTCTGATGTTCAAGTTTCTCAGCAGCGGCTTCAAGCAGATGGAATTGAAGATCGTGTGCACCAGCCTTTTCACTTGTATCGGCAAGGTTATAGAGCCACTTTGTCTGAACAGACATGAGTGCATCGTCAATAAGTGCCTTGATATGCAAGTTTGCACCTTCAATATCATCCGCTTTTATCTTCATTGATGCTAATAGATATAGCAGTTTTGTATTTGACGGCTTTTCCGCGAGTTTTGCTTCATATTCTGTAATGAACTGTTCTAATTCACCACTCACCTCATAGTATTCGGCAAGCTTCAAAACAACGGTTGACTGTGTGATAGAGAGGTCACCAGTTTCAGTTTTTTCTCGCAAATACTGAATCGCACTTTCACGACCACCAGCAGCTTCCTGGTATTCAGCAATTTTCAATTGAAACGCTGTTTGCGATAGTGATGTCTTACCAAGTTCATGTTTTTCTGTTAAATACTGTATTGCTTTTTCAGGTTCACCAGCAGCAACATACGCGGATGCTAAATCCTGATGCACATAATCCCATTTCGGATGAACTTCAATTATCTTTTGGAATATCTCAATAGCATCTTGATGCCTGTTTTCAGTCAGACAGCGACGCCCGACCTTTACGGTAAGATCGCTACCAGAGTATTGTCCAACAGGCATTATGATGTCCTTTGTAAGTGCAATAAGATCATCTAATTTTTCTGCTGAAACAAAAGCGTCTATCGCTTTTTCATAGTCATAGCCAAGTGCGGTTGAGTTGTTTTTGAGAAGTATCGTATATTCAGGCAAGGTTTCTTCTGCCATGCTATTTCGTTCCAGCATACGGACGTATCGCAGACGTATGGCGCTGTCATTAGGTCGGTGGGCTAATGCTGCCTTAAATGCTTCCGCTGCTTTCTCAATTTTGTTGGCACTCTCATAGAAAATTGCTAATTTTATTCGGGCTTGGTATGATTTCGGATTTTTTTCCACCTCTGCAATGAGCAAGTTTTCACGTTCCTGCATATCTTCTGAACGGCTCACCAGATTTGTCGCCTGTCGGAAATTATATGAGTACATCATCCGTCCATAACGGTCAGGTCGATTTGCGAAACGAAGGGCGCGTTCCGCGAGCAGTGCTGCATCCTGTCCTCTACCGAGTTCACTCAGATGTTCACCCAAATCCATCAGGAAATTGGCATTACGTTGTGTCATTGCTAATGCCATCGCTTTTTTGGCAGCTGCAATCGCATACTGCGTAAAACCTGCGTCTTGAAGGTTTTGCGAAAACTGATAAAGTTCTTGAGTACCCGTTGGCGAATTCAATAATTTTGCCATCAACTCCCGTAAAGTAACGGTATCACCTGTGTGGATTGCAAGCTGCAGCATAAGATCGTAATACTGACGACGATTTCTCGGTTCCGCTTCAGCAAGGGCCTCAAGCATCATGAGTGCTTCCCTAAATTTACCGGTCTGAATGGAGACAATAGCAGTGTTGAGTTTGAGCGTAAGATCGTCTGGGAAACCCTTCTGCAAGCTGGATAGGATCTCTTGCGCCTTATCACGACTACCATCCCACCAATAGCAATAACTCATCGCTAAACTTGGGTAAATACGATCTCGACCTGCTGCTGCATCTAATTCTTTCTGAAATTTTGTGAATAACCTCCCTTGTTGTTCCCTTATCCAAAGCTCACGGAAGATTGATTGAAGATAGTTTAAACGTTGACTATTAAAATAGACTATTGGCGTGGGGTAAGTCGTCTGAATGGGTCTATAACCACCGTAATAATATGATGACCGCGCAAGGGCATCAACGCGTCTGGGATTCGCACCAGTTGGTTTTGTTCTTTCACAGAAAGTCCAAAAGAGTGCAATCGCTTTTTCTGGATCATCTTGCTCAATATAGGAGTCTGTAAGTTTTTCAAACAACTGCCTATATTGATACTGCTGCGCTTGCGGCGGTTTAAGCAGATTAAGGAGGATTTTTTCTGCTATATCTGTCTTTTCAACCATAAGAAACGCATCAATTAACGCATAACCCGTGTTGAAGTCGGCAACCCTCACATCCTCAACTTCGCTCAAGAGTTTTGACGCATCTTCCGTTTTCTTATCCCGATACAGCATTTTGGCATATTCTCCGATATATCGGTAACGTGCTTCAAGAACCAATCCAGGTATATCGTCAAGTAGCTTTTTCAGTGTTTCGGAATTAGAGTCTTCCTGCATTGAACGGTGCAAACGTAGTGGTTGATATGCCAAATCATTAGGTGAAATCTCAATCAGCTTGTCAATAGTTCTTTTCGCCTTGTCGTTGTGTTGGATTAAGGTATAGAGTCTTGCTAACGTTTCAAGTGTCTTGATGTCTGTGGGATTTGCATCGGCATCAACCTCAAATTGTCGAACGAGCTCAGAAAGTTTGCCATGTTGCTGTGCAATTGTAGTCAAATGCACAAGTGCACCAGCTTGCGCTTCTTCAAATGTTTTCGGCACCCATGCAATGCCACTTCCTGATAAAGTCGGTTTACTCTGAATCTCTCTAATAGTAGTACGGGAAAGCTCAAACTTGTTGTAGTCAACCCCTGGAATAGCAGAAGAAACATAAATTGAGGATTGTTTTGTCCGCTGTTTTGTAACATTTACAAGGGGTTCAGACATATCAAGAATCCGTTCAAAATAAGGCAGTGCGCGTTCCGATTCATTCATGCCAACTAACATTGCCCCCAATCGATATAGTGGAATGTGTGCATCAGTGCCGGTAATTTTTTCAGCTGCACGGTCAAGCACCAAAAATGCGTCTTCCGACAACCCGTGCCGAAGCAGTAAAGAAGCAAGTTTGACTTCAGCCTCAAGCGTTTGATTTTTGGCATGTAGCAGTTTTGTCCACGCTTGAATTGCTTCCTGTTCACGCCCAGCATCAAACAACAATTCGCCAAGTCTTTGCTGGTGAGTTAAATTAGGGTCCGCTTTCACAAGCCGCTGCTGATACGTAACCGCCTCTTGAATCTCCCCAAGTGCCACGCTAATTTGTGCTAAGTGGTTCAAGAGTTCTGGGTTTTCACGTCGTTTGTTTAAGGTTTGTGCCAATTGGAAACGCGCATTCGGTAGGTCACCCTCCATTCGGTAAAGTGCAGCGAGTGCTAAAACGGGTGCTACCTGAGATGTATTTGATTTCGCCAATTGCTTTAATTTTTCTTCAAAATCTCCACGTCTGCCGAGGTCGTAATACACATCAGAGAGCGGTTTGACAAAAGAAAGTTTGTCGCTCACGTTATCGCTCAACTCCCAACACCGCCAATACTGTGCAAGTGCCTGTTGAAGTTTGCCAGAAAGTTTATAAGTAGCTGCTAATTCTGAGCGAGTGTCAATCGCTTCTGGACGTAAGCGAATCGCCTGCTTTAAACTGTCTATTGCAGTTTCATAGTTTCTGGATTGTTTCGCAATTTGTGCAAGCAATTCATGCCCTTCAGGATTGCGCGGACTGTGTGCAATCACCTGTTTTGCTGCCGCTGTTGCCGCATCAAAATCCATGACGTTCAGATACGACTCTGCGATGTTCGCGTGGTATTCACGAGCATTTGCACTGTCTACTTCAATCAGGTGCATGTAGGTAGCATTCGCTTCGTCCCGTCTACCTTGGCGTGTGTAAACCTGTGCAATCCATCGGTTGATAGATATATCGTCAGGCTTACGCTGCTTGGCACGCAACAGAACTTCCAAGGCATAGGTTATATTCCCCAACTTCAGGTACATTTTCGCCAATTGCTTTTGATGTGCAAACATCTCTGCATCAGCCACCCCGGGTTTCTTTAGTTCTGTTTCCAATGCTTCAATCTTATCAACAAGCGTGCCTTGCCGACGATAGAGTTCAATCCTTTTATCATCCATCTTTTCCGCAAAAAACTCGTTTGGTGCAAGTTCCATCGCCGCTGTGTATTCTGTAAGTGCCGTATCGTATGCTTGATCTTCCATGAGGTGTTTTGCCAATGCTTCGCGATAGCGGTATTCATTTGGCATCAACTCAACTGCTTTTCGGCTTGCAGCAACCGCCTCAGTTTTGAAATTCTTGGCTTTAAGCAGCTGCGCGAGTCGGTCATAATTCTCTGCGATGGCTTTTTCATCAGCAACCATCCGATTCCAGGTCTCAAGCGCTTTCTCACGGTTCGCTTGGCGAAAATAAAATTCACCAAAATACTCAATGTAGTCGAGATTATTAGGTGCTAATGAGATTGCCTTTTCATATTGAGAAACAGCATCTGCTATCCATTCGTGTCCTGTGTAAATTTCAGCTAAAATAAGGTGTGTCCCAGCACTGTTTGGGTCGCGGTCAATCATTTTTTTGTATACCGCCTTAGCCTTAGCCTGATTTCCAAGTTGTAGATACAACTCACCGAGTTCTCGGTAGATACCGAAATCGTCAGGGTCTTGTTCACTAAGAACTTCGTATTCCGCTGCTGCTTCTGTAAACATTTCGCCATTACGCAGTGAAGCGATAAGGTTTAGCCGTAGATTTGTGTCGGTTGGGGCAAGTTCAAGTCCTTTTCGGTATGTACTGATACTCTCTTCAAGCTGCTGATTTTCAATATATGCTGCCGCAAGCAACCCGAGCAGTTCCGGCTCATTAGGTGTAGCTTCCAGTCTTGCTTGATAATATTCGATTAAGCCTTCCCAATTGCTATCCGCCGCGAAAATACCGATGATACGGTGTTGGAGGTCTTTACGTAGCCAGTTGCCGGGGGCGGTTAGAGCAAGTGCAGCGTCAAAACTTTTGATAGCATCCTGATAGTCACCTTTCGCCTCATGAATAGTGCCAATCTCCCTGTGACTCAAACAAATTCTATATGGATCATCCTTTTTCAGCTGAATTATTGCTTCATGTTGAGCGATTGCCTGTCGGTATAATTCCTGTTCACGAAATAGGTCTGCAAGTTCAATACGTGCGAAGATGTCTTGCGGATCAAGTTCAGATATTTTTTCCCAAGCTTGAATCGCCTCGTCCACCCTATCACGACGAAAATAAGCACTCCCAAGTGCCTTGTAGATTGCTGTTAATTCTTCGGGGGGTATATCTTGTGCCTGTTCAGAAAGTGCTGCAGCTTTCGTCAACGCTTGGATGGCATCTTCATGCTGACGCAAAGCCCCATATATTTTCCCCAGTGCAAAATGAGGATAATATTTATTAGGTGCAAGTTCAACAGCACGTTGATATGCTGCAACTGCCGCCGTGTCTTTGCCAAGCCGTTTGTATATGTGTCCCAAAATAAGTTGGAGATTTGAGTTATTAGGTTGGGTTTGCGCTTCTGCCTGATAGTCTTCAACCATCGCATCTAAACCAGCACCTTCAAGATAAAATTGATAGAGACGGTCAAACGTACTCCCCTCTTTCGGCTTACGACTCAGCATCAGCTTATAACGTTCAATGATTTTCTCATCGCTCGCGTCATCTTGGGAATAGGTTGTTAATGGAAGAAATAAGGTGGAAAGTATAAGACACAGCAGGCATGCGACAACTAATAAGTTTACTCGTCTGAACATTAGAGACCTCCCCGCATAAATAGGCAGCAGTGAACAGAACAAAATCTTATCCGAGTTTTGTCAACAAATAAGTAGAGCACTTAATGTGCCAAAGTGTTATTTTTTTAAATAGGTGTTTCTGTTTAGAATTGTCTGAACCAAGATTAACAAGATTAGAATATTAACGACTTGTGCAAATTACGTGTTAGTTTTGTTGTTTTTTACAACTGTCTATATTCTCTGTAGGAGCGATCTCCGAATCGCGACCCGTTTGTCGTCGGGAATCGGAGTTCCCTCCTACCTTTGAGGTTCTCAGGTATCAGAAAAGTTGTGGAATTCAAACCCGACGAAACAAATATGTAAAATATAAATATACCAAATGTTAACTGGCACAACGTATAATATTAACAGGATTAGAATATTTAACGACTTGTGCAAATTACGTGTTAGTTTTGTTGTTTTTTACAACTGTCTATATTCTGTAGGAGCGATCTCCGAATCGCGACCCGTTTGCCGTCGGGAATCGGAGTTCCCTCCTACCTTTGAGGTTCTCAGGTATCAGAAAAGTTGTGGAATTCAAACCCGACGAAACAAATATGTAAAGTATAAATATACCAAATGTTAACTGGCACAACGTATAATATTAACAGGATTATAGAGTTTGTATCGGTTGGCACCGGTTTATCGGAATATCTTAAGTAGTTAGAAAATGAAAGCATATTTAAGCAGAAGCAAGCACACTATCCATCACCTCTTGCCACCTACCCTCAAACTTCTCACCAAACTCCTTTTCACCACCCGTTGCCAAAGGACCGGTAATCATCGGTTTAGTAGCATTGCCTCGTTCCCAGAGTTCCTTACCACCGAAATCGCTATGTATAAAGTGCAGCGCAACGCCAGCGCGTTCCTTGTCAGAAAGATTTGATCTGGTGCAATGCGCAACGCCATAACAGAAGAAAAGTACGCCGCCTGCCTTCAATTCAATTGGGACAGCACGTGCTTCAGGTGGATCACAACGAATATGGTGGTCGCTCAACGGGTCGCGGTAGTGTTCATAAGATTCCCGATGACTGCCGGGAATTACATGTATACACCCATTTTCCACGTTTGCATCGTGAATTGCAATCCACATAGCAGTGCCACGCAATGGGTCAGCAATTTTGAAATACGCATTATCCTGATGCCAACTCGTGCCGATACCGACTTTTGGTGGTTTCCAGAACGCCTGATCCAGTTGCAACATGAATGCGTCACCAATGAGTTGTTTGACAGCAGAGACAACTTTGGGATGAAAAGGTAACACTTTGTGCAAGTCGCTGCGATTGTTTAGCGGAATAACCTGCAGGTTTTGGCGTTCACCTTCGTTGTCACGTTTAGTGCCATCCTCTTGCACTGCGCAATTGATGCCAGTTCCTTTTTCAAGTTCAGTATTGTATATGCGTTCTAATTCAAGTCGAAGTGCATCTGCTTCAACAGGTGAGAAAAAGCCGTCAATTGCGAGGAATCCATTTTCTCGAAACTCCGCACCTTGTGTGTCTGTTAATTGCATATTAAGTTATTTTCCTACTTTTCTATTTGATTGGAGAATTCATAATTAAGCCGATTGTCAGGATACAAACCCCATATATGTGAATGAATTATATCACATTTCAGATTTATTTTCTACAGGTTTAAAAATTCGTGTCTTATCTCTTGGTTTATGGGAGACACACTACGATCTATATAAGGTTGCTTAAAAAACATGCCTCTCATAACCTTACCGAATGCTTTGAAAACAACGAACTTTTTCCAATTTGAATTGACTAAATAAGAAAAAGTCTCATAATATAGTTAACCTTGAAAATAGAGATACACATTTTCTGTAGGAGCGATCTCCGAATCGCGACCTTTACCGCAAAATTTCGGTAGACACTCCATTAGGTTAAAAGTAATAAACTATATTGGAAGGATTTTATGTTACGGAAAATTTTACCAACACTCATTATTCTGTCAGCAGCGTGTAGCGTCGTACTCACGCTCAACCTTGTTAATTCTGCTGAAGTTGAAGCAGAAAAAGCAGCTGAAATAGCCGAAATTTCCAAAAAACCTTCAATTGTGGCATTGGCAACAGTGATGAAAAGTTTCCGAGAGTCACTGAGCAATCAATTGCTTGCCGACGCTTCTTATCCACTTGGACATAAAGAATCGTATTCATGGTCGAATCTACCACCAGCAACAGGCGAGGATCGTGGCGGCATAGATTTCAGTAGGTTGTCCGTAGATCAATTGACACTTTTCCATAAAGTCTTGGATGCGTTCTTGAGTGATGAAGGTTACACAAAAGTTTCACTGATTACCACAAAAGCTGAAACAGATTTTCGTAAAATTAGACACAGTTTTTGGAATTCACGGCCCTATTTTATCGCACTGTTTGGAAACCCGGAGACAGACGGATCATGGGGATTTCAGTTGGATGGTCATCATTTGTCTCTCAACTTTTTGGTGCATGGGGACGAAGTCTCTATTGTTCCTGCACATCTCGGAACTTCTCCGACTACCATTAACGGTACTATCGTACTTGAAGGCGAAAGAGGTAATGCTTTAGCCCTACTCAATAGTCTTGACGCGAACCAAAAAGACAAGGCGATACAAACAGGGCGACGTGGTCTAAAAGTTGGACCGGGTAGAACAACAGACCCGTTCCTGAATTACGATTATTCACACTTCAAAGGTGTCGGTTTAAAGGCATCAGATATGAACGATGCACAGAAAGAGAATCTTCGGAAATTGATTAAGACCTACGTCTACAATCTTGAAACCGAGTTTGCAGATGTCTGGATGGAAGATATTGATGCTGGACTTGAAGATACCTATTTCGTTTGGATTGGTGGCACAACTGAAAACGATTCGATTTACTATCGTGTCTTCAACCCCGCAGTCTGGATCGAATTCAATAACGAAGGTGGTGGGACAAATCATATCCACACAATTATCCGTTCACCAGACGGCAAAGACTACGGTATTTTTGCCTTGAATCGTGGTCCTAAGACACTCTTGGAGCACTATGCTATGGCAGATCATCATAAAAGTAGCGAGATATTTGATTATCATATCCCCAATATGCAGGATAAAAAAGTCACGGAGGGACATTAATGTTTGAAAAAGTTTTAGAAGAAGTTGAGGAGCAATGTCGACAGGAAAGAATTCCGATGTTAGGACCTGCGAAGGCGAAACTCCTCGCGAGTTACGTTGAAAAAGCAAAACCATCCCTTATTGTAGAGTGTGGTACTGCCATCGGCTATTCCGGATTGTGGATATTACGTGTCCTCAAAACGTTAGGCATAGGACGTTTGATAACGGTAGAAATAGAGCCTAACAATGCACAACGCGCACGCGAAAACTTTGAGCGCGCGGGTATGGTAGACCTTGTTGATTCACGTATTGGAGATGCTGCAGAAGTCCTAAAAACTATTCAAGAACCTGTAGATTTTCTATTCCTTGACAACAATAAGGACGGCTATTTCGCATGCTTCCAAGCGATCGAATCCCAGTTAACCGATCCAGCAACGATTGTAGCAGATAACGTCGGTAGAGCGGATCAAATGGCAGATTATTTGGAACATGTCCGTTCCAACTACGAGTCCGAAACGCATTGGTTTGAAAGCTGGCGGCGAAGACGTGACGGAAACGAGGGGGATAATCAAAGGCAGCGAAGACGCGATGGCATGGAGGTTAGCATCTATCGCCGTTGATGAATATAATCTAAAATTTAAATAGGAGAATTAAATGAAAAAACTCACAATTTCAATTTTTCAATTAGGTTGGTTATTAAGCATTTTAAGTGTCCTTACTTTGACAAATAGTGTCAACGCGCAAGAATGGGCACAGAAAGCAGATATGGTAAATCCGAGACTCTTTTTCTCTGTTGCTGCTGTTGATAAAGAGATATATGTTATTGGTGGGATGCTTGCTCAACCAATAGACAACGTTGAGGCATACCTCCCCGAAACAGATAAATGGATAAAGAAAGCAAGTATGCCATCAGCGCGTGCAGGTGTTGTTACATGCGAAGTCGACGGAAAAATATATGCTATCGGTGGATGGGATGGGCAAAATCCCGCTGTTGGTACAGTTGAAGTATATAACCCGAAAACTGACACATGGATAGAAAAAGCAGATATGCCTACCCCGCGCTCATTTTTTTCCGCTGTTGCTGTGGAAGGTAAAATTTACGCATTCGGTGGAGTCGCTCAAAATGTGGGCCCTGTGTTATCGGCAGTAGAAGAATATGATACTATTACGGATACTTGGAAACAAAAAGCAGATATGCCAAACACACGATCTGGGATGGCTGCAATCGTGTTTAGAAATAAAATATATCTTATCGGTGGAGTCCAAAACGTGCAAGGGCCCACAGTTAAAAGTGTACAAGAATATGACCCAACTACTGACACCTGGACACAAAAAGCAAATATGCCTACCGCAAGAACTGCACTTGCAGTTAGTAAAGTCAATTCAAAAATCTATGCAATTGGTGGAGCATCTGTTGTCCAAGGTCCTGGATTGACAACAGTTGAATTTTACGATCCATTAACAGACAGATGGGACGAAAGCATAGATATGCCAACTGCACGAGTTTTCTTGGAAGCAGGAACTGTCAACAACAAAATCTACGCTGTAGGAGGTGTGGTTGAGGGACTTGGTCCTCAAATTTTACCTACCGTAGAGGAATTCAATCTTGGCGGTTTGAGCGTAGCAGCATTAGATAAATTTCTCACATTCTGGGGAAATATGAAAATTGAGAATTAACGTATTATCCTAAAGTGCTCCTAAAAAAATGAAATCTTGAGAGTAATCATTCCCTTTTCGCACAAGGCACAATAATAGAATCCACCATACCGTGTAATATTTTCTTGTCTGCAGGACAAACAGCAGCCTGAATTCCACCGAGTTTTACGGTATCACCTACAACAAAATAGTATGGTCGGAGCAGCGGACGGGATGGCATCTCTTGCATATCCTTAGTCTCAAAATCGTAGTATTGCATCCGTACGCGTTCAGCAGTGTGGAATTGCTGTAGCACGTACGGTGTTTTCTCAAAAGACGCAAGACCATTCTCAATCGCAGCTTCCCATTCTTCCGTTGGCAAATCATGTCCGATTTTTACGCCACGACTACCCCATGCAAATTCCGAAAATCCTGAAGGTTTGATAACCAATTCTCGTTGTTTTTGTGTCACAGTACTAAACTGCCGCCAGTCTGTTACAGGGATATTATCTATTTCCAAATTTGGAATTACAGCATGCGGCGGTAACGGACGCGGATCAAGTATCCATGTCTGTGGAATCGCTTCTTGTAGAAACGGATAGGTTTTTTTGCCAAGTTGACGCTGCCAAAACGGTTGGAGTGATGGATGGTGGAAGAGTGCCAAACACAATTTTTCTTCCAAATAGGCTTTCGGAGGTGGTGTCAAAACAACAGTGCGTTTCTTTGCGCTATAAAAGATTAGTTCTGCTTTGGGGATATTCGGAAGGTCAAACAACTCATAGAAACGGTAAACGACATCAATATCTATCTTACTATCTTCAGTCTGAACAAAAAGTCCATCTTCGGTGAAAACGACTTCGTGCGGTTTAACAGCAGCAGTTTTGAGTCCTGCATCACAAAGTGCATCAGCAAGCCATACCATTTCTGCACGATAATCCTCAGATTCGTCTGAAACGACAATCGCAAGCGTAGGATTATCTTTCTTTGCCAAAGCGCGGATCATCTCGGCATACCCGTTTACCATGCCGTCTTTACCACCGATGATAGGATAACCGAGTTTCGTATACAGCCTCGCAAGACAACCCGTTGCACCAATGAAACCTGGAATAGAATCCAGTTCGGTTATCGCCTTGCTGTTGTCGGTAGTCGGCAAAATATCGGGACGTATAACGCCAGGCAGTTGGCTTTTGAAGCGGTTCATCCGTCCCTGCTGGATAACGATTTCCGGCTTGCCAATATCCAAATATTCTGCTACCCAAGTCGGTTGAATGCCTCTTGCACTCTGAGAATAGAGCAAGTTGCAGGCACGATAAAAACTTAATAGGTGAGGACCAAGTTCCTCAAACCAATCCAAATCCTCTTGTGAAATCCAAAACGGTTCTGGTGAGATACGCCATGACGTATTACAATCAGGGTGGACATCCCGTTTTTCACTGGAAAATAATCTTTCCTTCGGTATCTCATCGTTGATAAACAAACATATCTGTTTTACATCCAAACTAAAACTCCCTATAATTCATACATCAGCATATATTTTCTCTACATGAAGAATTATACAGAATTTCTGTGATTAACGCAACATTAAGTGGCATTTCATAGGGTTATTCTTGAATGTCTCTCTTGCTGTAGGAGCGATCTCCGAATCGCGACTTCTTGATTGCTGGCGAGGCGGGGAATGCCTAAATCATGCGAATACCATACGGGGAATGCCTAAACGGCATTCATACCGTTGATTTGGCGTATTCGCTTCATACCCGGGGAATGACTAAATGTCATTCATACCGTTGATTTCTTGATTTCTTCCTAACCTCGCCTACGTGTCCAAACTTTAGCCTCAATTAGATTGTCGCTCTAATCATTAAAGTGACGATACATCTTTACTCTAAGCGTTTCTACCTCGGCTGTGAGCAAACTGATCATCTCACCCTGTTTCTGTACGAGTGCCGCAATCTGCGTCTCTGACGCGCTATCCTTCCTACTACGCCATGTGATGATGAGCTGTGGGATACCTACGGCTACCACTATGAGAGCTATCAACGCATATACAAGATAGGCGACCATTGCGATCTGTTTTTCAACACCGGTTAAACGTGCATCTAATCGCGCAAAACCCTCTTTTAAAGATACAATATCAGCTTTCATAGATACAATATCAGCTTTTATAGGTGTGAGTTCCTTGTCAATTACTGTTTCGATTTCCTCTTTAACAATCAAGCGAATTTCTCTAAGGTCTTGAGGTGTCAACTCAGCGAGAGATGGTAACGTAATTACACACAAACAAACCGAGAAACAGAAAATAGATTTCAACATGGTTTATGCCTCTCAGGAAACCTCTCATTTTTGAATGAAAAAATTATACAAAATTTCTCCAATTAAAACAACAAAAATAGTGGGCACCAGGGGCATTTATAGTGGATTATAGAATAATTCTACATTTCCTCTGTCCGAGCGATCTCCGAATCGCGCCTTCTTGAATGTCCCTCTTGCTGTAGGAGCAAGCTCCAGATCGCGCCTTCTTGAATGTCCCTCTTGCTGTAGGAGCGATCTCCGAATCGCGCCTTCTTGAATGTTCCTCTCGCTGTAGGAGCGATCTCCGAATCGCGCCTTCTTGAATACCCGCTGACGAGGTTTCCTAACCTCGCCAGACTACCGATTTATTTTCTTAAACTTCATAATACCAAAATCTTTACACACCCGCCACTAAAGAATAACCTGCTTGACGAAATCAATTCTTTTCTGCGCCGCAATCGTCTTTATAACATTCCGAGGCACTAAACTGTCCACATTAATAAGTGTCAATGCAACTTCTCCGATACGAGAACGTCCGACCGTCATATCCGCGATGTTGATGTCATGCTCACCCAAAATAGTGCCGATTAACCCAATCATCCCCGGCTGATCGCGGTTGTAAATAAGAAGTATATATCCCTCTGGTGTAGCGTTTAGGTGAAGTTGGTTGATGCGAACGATACGGATATCTTTGCGTCCAAAAGTTGTCCCAGCAAGCACTGTATCACCTCTATCTGTGATCACTGTAACAGTCATCAAGTTCGCAAAGTCTGCCTGTGAGTCACTCTTGGTTTCAGTCACCGAAATTCCGCGTTGCTTGATTAAAAAAGGCGCGTTTACATAATTGACCTCTGTCAGCACGGGTGATAACAGCCCTTTCTGCAAAGCGACAGTGATAGGTGTTACATCTTCTTTCTGAAAAAGCGTGCCGCTATAATGAATTTTGATTGCTGAAATCTGCCCTTCAACTATTTGCGAGTGGAAACTTCCAATCTTTTCAGCAAGTTGAAGGTAGGGACCCAAAATGTCAAACATTCTCGGATCAATTTTGGGTTGATTGACAGCATTCGCAACAGGTTTGCCTCGAAGTGCATTGATAACCTGCTGTGCCACTTCAATAGCAACGTGTTCTTGTGCTTCGGTCGTTGATGCACCGAGATGCGGCAGCGCGAGAAAATTATCCAACTCAAGCAGCGGACTATCCGTTGCAGGTTCATCTTCAAAAACATCAAGCGCAGCACCTGCTATCTGCCCATCTTTTAGCGCGTGATAGAGTGCCTTTTCGTCAATAATACCACCGCGTGCGCAGTTAATCAAGCGTCCTGTAGGTTTCATCAATTGGAATTCAGTTTCCCCAATGCTATGGTATGTCTCTGCATTGAGATGCGTATGAACAGAGATATAATCCGATTCGCTGAATAAGGTTTCACGGTCAACAAGACGAACTCCCAATTTATCAGCAGCGTTAGCGGAGATATAAGGGTCAAAAGCGATAAGTTCCATACCGAAAGCGAGCGCCCGCTTCGTGACTTCACGTCCAATTCTGCCAAGTCCGACGGTGCCGAAAACCTTGCCGTATAGCTCCACCCCAATAAAGTCATTCCGTTGCCACGTTCGGTTTTTGAGAGAGATACCTGCAGGCACAATGTTGCGCGCTAAAGCCAACAACAGCGCGACGGTGTGTTCTGCTGCTGCAATCGTGTTACCGGTAGGCGTATTGACGACTAATATCCCGTTTTGCGTTGCTGCTGCTACATCAATGTTGTCTACGCCAACCCCTGCACGACCAATAACCTTGAGCCGCTTTGCTGCGTCAATAACATCTGCTGTTACTCTGGTTTCACTTCTAATCAGTAGGGCATCATAATCGGCAATCCGTTCCAACAATTCCTCATGGGACAACGCCAACGCAACATCAACCTTGAAATCGCCGCTTTTGATGAGAACGTCTAAACCCCGCTGTGATAGCAAATCGCTAACCAGCACTTTGTCCATAATTGAAATCCCTCCTGCTAACGCTTATGGCGTTTAAAATTGTAGCACCTAAACCCGTCACTGTCAATAAAAAGAATTACGGCAGAAAAATTTTGCTGTCCTGTCTACTTAATGTGTAAAGATATACGTAACCTTAGTCTTGGTGGTTACTGTGGTATTTCTTCGTAGGTCGGGTAGAGCGAAGCGAAACCCATAAATCAACGCTATGAATCATGGCGAATGCCATACGGGAATGCCTAAACGGCATTCATACCGTTGATTTGGCGCATTCGCCTTATGGCATTCAGCGGGACTAAATATGGGAAAATCCCAATAACCATGCCTATTTAGAGGTGTTCATAATAACATAGATATTTTCTTAAATTGACACCTATGGGTAAAGCCTGCGAAACCCGACATATTCCCTTCTCTTCTTGTAGGAGCGATCTCCGAATCGCGATCTTATCTCTTCTTGTAGGAGCGATCTCCGAATCGCGACCAAACCTCTTCTTATAGGAGCGACCACCACCTCGCGATCGTATCTCTTCTTGTAGGAGCGATCTCCGAATCGCGACCAAACCTCTTCTTGTAGGAGCGATCTCCGAATCGCGATCTTATCTCTTCTTGTAGGAGCGATCTCCGAATCGCGATCTTATCTCTTCTTGTAGGAGCGATCTCCGAATCGCGACCAAACCTCTTCTTATAGGAGCGACCTCCACCTCGCGACCGCACCACTCCCAACGAAAATCCGCACATTCCCCTCACAAAACCCGATAATCTAAATCTAATCCTGAAAATCCTGGTTCAGACAAATAACTGACAACTGATTATTACTGAATGCCGACTGCTGACCGCCGAGAGCCATCTTCCCGCAAACCTATTGTATATCTATTGGAAATCTATTGTTCCGCACGCCACAAAAACTGCCAACACCCGCCCACCATCAGTTATAATATCCGTATGGAAAATCAAACCCCCGCTGACAAAAACTGTCAAGACAACCTTATGAAAGAACAGGAGTATATCCTATATGAACAGGAATATGCATTGTATGATGAAATGTTGTCCGAGCTTAAAGCGGAATTCCAAGAAGTCAAGGAAGAGGCAGCCGGCCCTGATAGAGCCAAAAGACTATCCAAATGCATAGCCGACCTCAATAGACTTGTCCGAACAAAAGACACAATGTGCCGACGTGAAAACATTGAGCAGCGTGGATACGACACCAACGCGTACATCACCGCATCGAAATATAAGGATAAACAAGCAGCAAAAAACCGAAAGACCGACACATCACAGCAAAACGCCACACAGAACGGGCAACCAGAACAATCCGATAATGCCGAACAAACCGACGAAATAGCACAACCTGACGAAGAACCACAAGAACTCACACATCTCCATCCCGAAATGGAGCAGTATCAATCCTGCCTACCCAAGCAAGATAACAAAAACGATCTTAGTAGGAGCGATCTCCGAATCGCGAGTAAGAGCAACCCCAACGATCTTAGTAGGAGCGATCTCCGAATCGCGAGTAAGAACAACCCCAACGATCTTAGTAGGAGCGATCTCCGAATCGCGAGTAAGAACAACCCCCGAATAGCGACTACACCTAAACAAAAACCGCCCATCATCACATACAATCCTAACGGATTCCAGCCTCACGGGCAAATGCGCGACCTATTCAAATCAAACGAAAATATAAAAATCGCAGGCGGCACCTACGACGCAGGCAAAACCTATAGCTGCGTCGCATACATAGACCAATTAGCAAGGAACTACCCCGGCGCACGACTCACCTTCATACACCGCAGCCTTAAAAGAGTATACAAAAACATCGTCCCAACCTATGAAAAATATCTCCGATTCCGACCTAAAAGTCGCGCCGACCCAAAACCCACACCCATTACGCGATACGGCGGCGAACATCCCGACTTCTTTGAATACTGGAACGGTTCCCGCATCTACATGAACGGATTAGACAAACCGCAAAACCTACTATCCGACTTCTTTGATGCCGCATTCGTCAACCAAGCAGAACTCGTCTCCTTCGATACATGGGACGAACTTACCGCAAGAGTATCAGAACGTGCTGGAACACTGCCAATCGCATTCCTACTCGGTGATTGTAATCCAAGCACACCGAACCACTGGATACGCCAGCAGACAAAAGCCGGAAAACTCGCATATTTCGAGATGACATTCAGAGACAATCCCGAAATATACAACCAAAAAACAGGCGAGCTAACCGAAAAAGGCAAGCGACGCGTCCAAAGGTTACAAAACCTCGAAGGATTACGGTATAAACGCGGATACGAAGGCAAATGGGTATCCGGCGAAGGACTCGTATTTGATACTTTTATGCCAGAAGTGCATGTCATCGACAACTTCACTATATCTCCACAATGGGCACGCTATATCAGCATCGACTGGGGATTTCGCAATCCATCGTGTTGTATATGGTGGGCGCGGTCACCAGACGACCGTATCTATGCATACAAAGAGATATACAAAACGAAACTCACAAAACCCGATTTCATACGGATGATAAAAGCAAATTGTGACGCTTCAGACCGTATCCGATACGCAGCCGTAGACAGCGCTGACCAAGATGCAGTTGAGCAGCTGCAGCGCGCGGGATTCCGTGTTAACCAACCCAAAAAATCGCGTACCACACAAATAGACGCTATCAAGGAACGCCTAAAGGTAGATGCAACGGGTGCCCCTGCAATCTTTTTCTTACGGGATAGACTTGTCCATCCGCCGGATGAAGATTTGAAGGACACATATCGTCCGCTTGAAGTCACAGATGAGTTTTTAAGTTGTACTTATGATGAAAATGTGCGTGGCACAAACAGGGATGACGAAGCAATCAAAGGGGATAACCACGGCATAGACAGCACCGCCTATTTTATCTTGAGCTTACAAAACAGGCAAAGTATCGGCAGTGGACGCGTCGTCCATGGCATCATCAAGTTGAGTTAATCTCTTCGTCCGTTCCTTCCCCTCTTCCTGTAGGAGCGATCTCCGAATCGCGATCGTATCTCTTCTTGTAGGAGCGATCTCCGAATCGCGATCGTATCTCTTCTTGTAGGAGCGATCTCCGAATCGCGATCGTATCTCTTCTTGTAGGAGCGATCTCCGAATCGCGACCTTATCTCTTCTTGTAGGAGCGATCTCCGAATCGCGACCGTTCGTTGTCGTGCGACTCATTACGCCTCTTACATTGTAGGAGCGATCTCCGAATCGCGACCCACTGTATCACGCGCATTTGATATTGATTCACAAATTCAGCAAAAAATAAAAAGTTATACAATTTTTCTTGACAAATTTAATTCAAATAATATATGATAGAATTAATACTATAGTGGATTATAGAAATAATTTTTGTAGGAGCGATCTCCGAATCGCGACGGAACTTATGAATAGTCGGGAATCGGAGTTTCCATCTACAGAGCAATATGGTCTAAATAAATTCAAAATCTACCTTTAAATAAATTGAACATATAGACAAAGTTTTCTATTCATGACATCAAACAAAAAAAGCATTCGTTTATGGCCCCTATACATCATCGTTAGTCTCACCGTTTTAGCGATTGGATTCGTATGGTTGATGAATGCCGGCCATCGTCAAGACAAAGTAGCCCTTACTGTTTTAATACTTATCATAACGACTTTTCTCAGTATCGTATGGTTGTTATGCCTTTCCCGCTTGGCATGGCGAGTTAAATTCTTATCCTTTGGCGTCATTCTTTTAAGCATCGTTACGTTTGTGACCCTATTCCCGTTTGATGGATTTAGCGGTGATCTTGTGCCGAAATTTGAATGGCGGTGGCGTGCAGAACCAGAGAGTTTTGCTGCCTCAACCGAGGCGCAGACCCCACCAGATGCAGAACTTCAAACAGATTTCCCACAATTTCTTGGACCAGACAGAAATGCTATAATTACCAGTATTAAACTCAACACGGATTGGCAAAATAATCCTCCAAAGCTGGTGTGGAAACAACCTATTGGTGCTGGATGGTCAGGTTTTGCCGTTGTCGGCAATTCTGCAATCACGCAGGAACAGGAAGACGAATGGGAAAAAGTCGTCTGTTATGACTTTCTCACCGGCAAAGAGAAGTGGACACATAGAGATAAGGCGAGGTATTATACTGCGCTTGGTCAACTCGGCCCACGTGCAACACCAACTATTGACGGGAACCTTGTCTATACCGTCGGGGCAACAGGTATTCTAAACTGCCTGGATTTTGAAACAGGTAAACAGATTTGGTCTACGAATATCTTTGAAGAAAATAGGGCAAAGGCACCCCCTTGGGGTGTGAGTGTTTCCCCACTTGTTCTTGATGAACTTGTTATTGTGAGTGCAGGCGGTGCAGTAGCATACGACAAAAAAACAGGTGAAATCGCATGGACTGGACAAAGAGTTAAGAGCGCCTATAGTTCCCCCGTTCTGCTAACCTTGGCAGGCATTGAGCAGGTCGTGTTATTTGACCAGGGACTTATCACATCACATGAACCTACTACTGGCAAACTATTATGGAAACAATCATGGCCAGCCAACGTAGAATGTGCAGCGCAACCGACACCCCTCCCTGGAGATAAACTTCTCGTCTCTACTGCTTATGGTGTCGGCGCAAAATTATTTCAAATCTCAAGAAGTAACCCAGCACAAGAATTCAACGTTAATCTTTTATGGGAGAGTATCCGTTTCAAAGCCAAATTCACAACAATAATTTATTACGAAGGCTATTTATACGGTCTTGATGACGGAATATTCACCTGTATAGACCCATCTGATGGGACACGCCAATGGAAGCGAGGACGTTATGGGCACGGACAGACACTCTTAATCTCAGATGTCTTGTTGGTGCTTACCGAATCTGGTGAGATTGTTCTTTTAGAACCCAATCCAGAAGCACATAAAGAACTTGCGCGGTTGCCAGCATTGGCTGGACAGACATGGAATAACCCCGCACTCGTTGGTAATTACCTTCTCGTACGAAACAGTCGAGAAGCAGCTTGTTACCGGTTGCCAACTGAATAAACGGCTTCCGCGTTACAGCATCATCACAATTCTCATAAGCTATTATACCCCACATTTATCGGGGATATTTTATATAAAAAGAGGAAGACAAATACTAATGAAAGCATATCTTAACAATCTCTTCATACTTTCGGTTTGCTGTGGACTTGGCGTCTTACTCTGCGGGACCACAGTAATTCATGCTGCTTACGATACTTCAATTGATTCCCCACTTGAAGAAACCATAGATACCCTTGTAAAACAGTTCCGCCCTAAAAAGGGATTGACATACTCTGACCGAACCAGTTTTGTCGTTTATGATATTTCAAGAAGTAAAAAATTAGTTTCTATCAACGAAGATACACCAAGAATGGCTGCCTCATTAATAAAAAACTTTGTGATGCTTGCATATTTTCACGAGGTAAAACACGGACGCTTACAACATACCAATAGAAATCAGCGCCATTTAAAAAATATGATACAGTTTAGTTCAAATTCTTCAACGAACTATTTTATTCGCTTGATAGGGGGACCTTATGCCGTGAATCGTAAATTGAAAGCTAACTATCCCTACTTCAAGCAAACAAAAATTATTGAGTATATCCCTACAAATGGACGTACGTATCGCAACAAGACGAGTGCCCATGACCTGAATAGATTCTTTGTACAATTGTGGCATGAAAACCTGCCTCACTCAAAAAAGATGAAGCATTACTTTGGATTGCCGAATGGGGATTACATCTATAAAAAGACTCGCATCCCCACATCTGTCAAAGTTCTCAACAAAACAGGAACTGTTTACGGACTGATAGGAGATAGTGGTATCATAGTTATGCGTGATCCACAAGGAAAACTCCGTCCTTATGTCTTTACCGGACTGATTGAAGATCGAAGCAAAGCTTATGGAAGACGGCGCATCTCCTTTGGTGCGTGGGTTAGTCAACGGGCAAATGTGCTACGCAGGGTTTCAGAAAAGGCTTACGGTTATATTTACAAAAGTTACGGTGGACGGTGGTAATTTATCGCGTGCTTAAACTTATAAAGGTATTTCATGGCATCCATTGTTAACATCGGCAGACGCATTGAACTCGTGCCGATTGACACACATTTCAAGGATATTACCATAGCACTTTACCTTCAACAACAAGAAGAACGTGCTGTTTTCCGAGTGCATACCTACAGTCGTATTGAAGGTGCTACCACGCGAATTGAAAACGTTGTCCAGTCAATGAAAATATTAGGTGGCATGCACGAAACTTCAGATGGAATGCTCTATTTTCCTTGTGGTGCAAGACATGAAGCAGCATGCCGACGCGTTTTTTTGGAGGCATGCAAACTCCCCTCAGAGGCATCTGCCGAACCACGCCCCTTAAACACGCTGGATAAGAAATCTAAACTAAATATTACTGTTGACTCTGTGGGAAATGGCATCTACCGTGTTAAATCAAATGGTGAGGGACGTAGTGCTGAACGTCGCGTTTCTGCGATTGCAGGCGGCTTGATAAAATTAGGTGAAATGGAAGCCGCTCAGGATGATGAAAACGATTCTGTCGCCTTTCCGTGCGGGCAATCGCACGATGCCCTTGTCGGACTGCTGTTAGTGCGTGCGCCAAACGTCCGAGTAATCCTACGTGAAGAGGAAGCAGGTGCTGGACGTGGTGTGTTATCTGCACCAAGTCAGCAAACTTAAGGCCCTGGTCATTTATGATGAATTATAAAAAGCAAGTAGACATTTTCCTAAGTTGATGCGTTTCATTGCGCCTCTTTTCTTCTTGTAGGAGCGATCTCCGAATCGCGATATATGCTTTGTAGGAGCGATCTCCGAATCGCGATATATGCTTTGTAGGAGCGATCTCCGAATCGCGACTTTTTGAGTAAAATGTCAAAATGCCCAAAACAAAATAGTCCAAACATGAGGTAATCCATAGTGCAAAAAGAAAATAGCCAAGTCGTCAAACCTATGTCCGGACGTGAACGTGTGCTCGCCGCCCTCCGCAATGAGCCTACTGACCGCACCCCCATTTGCAATCCTACCTCCGTTGCCACCGTAGAATTAATGGATTTGGTTGATGCTCCTTTTCCGCAGGCAAATCGTGAACCAGAACTCATGGCGAGACTCGCTGCTACTGGCTATACTGAACTCGGATTTGACACTATTATGCCGGTGTTCACGATTATCCAAGAATCAAGTGCACTCGGTTGCAAAATTCAGTGGGAACAGAAGGATAACTGGCCAACCGTCAAAATGCGTGAACCGATTTGGGAAGATGTTGACGACATCACCATCCCTAACGATTTTCTAACACATCCCGATACACAATGTGTGCTTGAAGCGATTAAGATTCTAAAGAAAGAATATGGTGATGAAGTCGCTGTAATCGGAAAGACGATGGGACCTTGGTCGCTTGGGTATCACTGCTTCGGTGTTGAACCGTTTCTATTGTTGTCACTTGATGATCCGGGCAAAACAAAACTCGCTTTAGATCGGATGAAGGAAGCGACTGTGCAGTTCGGCATTGCACAAATAGAAGCAGGCGCGGATGCACTCACACTCCCCGACCACGCAACGGGTGACCTCGTTAGCGGTGAATACTACAAACGTTTTCTCCGCGACCTGCACATTGAATTCGTAGAACGGATTCCGATACCACTTATCCTACATATTTGCGGACACACTGTGGATCGGATGGAGTACATCGCGCAAACAGGCATGGCAGCCTTCCATTACGACTCCAAAAATGACCCCAAAGAATCGATGGACATTGTTCAGGAACGGATCGCGCTGGTTGGCAATATCAACAATCCTGAAACGCTCTTTGCCAAAGAACCGGAAGCCGTAAATGCGGAAGTCGTGAAAAACCTTGAGGCAGGCGTACCGCTGATCGGACCAGAATGTGCTATCCCACTCCAAACGACAATTGAGAACCTCCAAGAAATTCCAAAAGCGGTGCAGGAATGGCATAAAGCACATTCTCACGGTTAAGTTTATTGCGTAGGATTCGCGACGTTCGTAGTCGCGCAATTCATTGCGCCTCTTACATTGTGTGCGGCACGCGGAGTGTGCCTACTACTTTTAAGCCTACATCTATTTTGTGAATACTCTCTAAATTGCCAGTTCAGACAACTTGACAGTCTGCCCACCTGCTTCTGCGGATTGGTCAGCAGCAAAGACAACGCGGTGTGTTTCAAAGGCGGTATCAAAATCGGTGAGCGGCATCGGTTCGTTTCGTCCAATGCTATCTATGAATGCTTGAAACTGCGGTTCATACGGATGATCGCTTACATCACCAGAGTCAATGAGCGAGGTTTCAAGGTTGCTCCATTTGCTTTTGTCCATACCTTTAATCTTCGCTGAGTAGATGCGGTTATCAAGTAAACTCCCTTCGCTTCCAACAAGGTGAATGTGGAAATAGTATGGCTGCAGACAATCAACACAAGAAGTGACTTTGCCTATCTTCTGTCCACCTTCAAACTTAAGCAGACTTACACTGGTTGTTTTGTATTCATAAGGTTGAAATGCTTCACCGACGGATTGTGTATGATAACTGGTTACCTCTTCAACATTGCCATCCATAAAAAAGAGAAGCGCGTCAAGTGCATGACATCCAGCAGTGAGTAAGGTGCTACCGCCAAAATCTTTTTTGATGTTCCATTCATATTGTCCGTACCAAGGGCCAATTCCGTGGTAGTAATCCACTTCTGCGTAGTGAAGTTCACCAAGTAATCCGTTATCAATCACGGAGCGGATCATCGTGAAATGTGCGCTATAGCGGCACTCAAAACAGACACATACGTTGATGCCAGTAGTCTTCACTGCATCTCGGATTGCTAAAGCATCTTCGTAAGTGATGCAGATCGGTTTTTCGATGATGAGATGTTTTCCTGCTTTTGCTGCAGCGATTGCCTGTTCTGCATGGAAGGGGTGCGGTGTGCAAATATCTATGATGTGGATATCTGGATCGGCGAGCATCTTTTCATAGTCAGTATATGCCTTAAGCGGTGTGCCGTAAGTATCCGCTAACACAGATTCGTCGTGTTCGCGTCGTGAACAGATAGCGGTGACATCCGCTCCAGCAACGGCTTTGAATGCTTCAATATGTGCGCCAGCGACCCAACCAAGACCCACAATTCCAACGTTTAGGTTATCCATTTAATAACTCCTTATTCTCAATGTTTTCATATATTTTAGCACAAGCTCGGAATTTATTTGGAATAAAATTTTGTAGATATAAATCAGGTGTTTTTTTTAGAATGTTGATATACAATTGGGAGTGTTATGTGGCTTCGAGAAATGTCAAAATATTTTGACATAAAAGAGAGAATATGCTATAATATTTATAATTGGCAGGGCGTGTTTTAAAACAAATTATTAAGTCTTCTTCCCACCTCAATTTGCCTCATAAGGAGATGATTCCGATGGACACCAAAATTTCCGATGATTTCCCACCGAAGTTTCAAAAAGAAGGGTTAACTTTCGACGATGTTTTGCTCATTCCTGCGGAATCGAGTGTGCTACCAGATGCCGTTGACACAAGCACGCAGTTGACGCGGAATCTTCGGCTTAATATCCCTATCTGTAGTGCCCCGATGGATACCGTCACAGAATCTACGCTTGCTATTGCGATTGCGCGGGAGGGTGGTATCGGAATAATTCACTACAACTGTTCTATTGAGGAACAGGTATCTGAAGTTGATCGGGTAAAACGTTCTGAAAGTGGGATGATAAATGACCCAATTACGTTAACAGCGGATAAAACGATCCGTGATGCGCTTGAAATAACTGCTCGTTACCGCATTGGTGGTGTGCCTATTGTCACTGAAGACGGTTACCTTGTCGGTTTAATCACCAACCGAGACCTGAAGTATGAGGAAAACCTGGATCTTCCCATTACTGCCCGGATGACACCAGCAGACAAATTGATTACTGCCTCCCCTGGCGTTACACTTGAAAACGCGAAACAGGTCCTCCATAAGCATAGAAAAGAAAAATTACCTATTATTGACAGCGAATCCAAGTTATGTGGTTTAATCACTATTAAGGATATTGATAAGGTGCAGATGTTTCCGCAATCATGTAAGGATGACACGGGACGGTTGCGTGTGGGTGCGGCGATTGTGCCATCAACTTCTTTGGAAGACATTGAAATGTTGGTGGAGGCGGAAGTAGATGTGCTTGTGTTAGATACAGCACACGGTCATTCCAAGAATGTAGTTCGGTCAACAGAGTATATTAAATCGGAGTTTCCAGATGTTGACCTTGTTGCTGGGAATGTCGTTACCTCTGAAGCGACGCGAAGTTTGATTGATGCTGGTGCGGATGCTGTGAAGGTAGGGGTTGGTCCTGGGTCTATTTGCACGACGCGTGTGGTGGCAGGTGTTAGTATTCCACAGATCACGGCAATTTATGATTGTGCACAAGAAGCGGACAAAGCAGGTGTGCCGATTATTGCTGATGGCGGTATTCGCTATTCTGGTGATATTGCAAAGGCAATTGGTGCAGGGGCCAGTTCTGTGATGATTGGTAGCCTCCTTGCAGGGACAGATGAAAGCCCAGGTTCTACAGTTATCTATCAGGGCAGAACATATAAGATTCATCGTGGGATGGGTTCGCTGGGTGCTTTACGAAAACGAGGAGATGCTCTTGGAGAACAGGTGAGTGACGAAGAAATGTCAAAACTGGTGCCTCGCGGCATTGAAGGTAGAGTTCCCCATAAAGGGAAGTTGAGCAATTATGTTTATCAGTTAGTGGGTGGGATTCGATCCGCTATGGGATATTGTGGTACGCCTGATATTGAGTCTTTACGTAGAGATGTTCAATTTGTACGCATGTCAAGCAGTGGTTATCGGGAAAGCCATCCGCACGATATTGATATTACGGAGGAAGCACCAAACTATACGGTTGCTAATCTGAACACATAAACTATTGAGACTCAGCAAGTTGAGCAATAGGTGAACAACAATAAAACAACAGATTGAAACTTTTACTTATTTCATTACAATGCTTGTTATTCTACTGGCAGGCTGCAGTGGCTGTGACGTGAAAAACGCAGAGCAGCATGATGTTGACACACCAACAAAGGACCCATTGTTAGGGGACGCTGGAGAAATACCACTGTCGGCATCACAAATCAAACTCGTTGAACCTCAAACACCAGACAGTTATCAAGGTGACCCATACTTTTATAGTCCCAACATAATATATGACGAGTGGCTCAGCACAAAGGGACACGATGGGCACTATTCTCTACCGATACTTCCAAATCATATACAACAACAGATTTATGATATAAATGTTTGGACTGATGAAAGTGGTCAGCTGCGGACGAAAGCGGGACCAATAACAAAAGAAGAGCACGTGCGTTTGGAGCTTGACATCATAGATCAAGTTTTTACGACAGATTTAGATATGGCAAAATATCTTTTTGTTGTTGATTTGTATGACAGAAAATATGTGCAGGAATATGCTCAGAAGGCACTTGACAAAAATCCAAATGACTATAATACGCTTTATGTGTGGACAGAAGCACAGACAGCCCCTGATAAGATCGTGAAAGGGTGTCGCAAGTTGTTAGCACAAAATCCGAATTCCGCACATGTGTTGTGGCGCATAGGGGCAACGCTTGTGTATGATGGGAAACATCAAAAAGAAATTGAAGAAGGCATCGGACACCTTAAAAGGTCAGCAGCAATAGACCCTGATCTATATAAAGGTGCCGCTTTTATCTATTTAGGGGAGGCGTATCTAAAACTCAAGGATACCCCCAAAGCATTGGAATCTTACAAGCGTGCCAAAAACATTTACCATACATCGTCTCGTCAATATATTATAGACAGCATAGAGAAAAGGGAACAGCCATGAAACGAGTATTTTTATATTTCTGTTTATTTGTCTTCTTTTTTAGCTATGTGTCGGCAAACGCACAGAATGCAACTATCACATTAGTACCGGATTCGGCGTGGATACCAACAACCAACAGGAAGCACCGACACAAGTGAAGATGTTACAGGGTTAACCAACGGTACGACTTATGAGTTTGAAGTTCGTTCCGTGAAAGGCACGAGTCAGAGTTCAGAAACAGATTTGTTCGTATGTCCAGCAACGGTTACAGAGAAAGCCATCCGCACGATATTGATATTACAGAGGAAGCACCAAACTATACGGTTGCTAATCTGAACACATAAACTATTGAGACTCAGCAAGTTGAGCAATAAGTGAACTACAATGAAACTTCGTATACAAAGCCTTACAGCTTTACTAATGATAGCCGTTATCCTATTAGCAGGATGCAATGGGGATAAACAGAAACCACCAGAACAGGTTGAGGTGCCAACCGATACACAGATTGAGATAACGTTGTCAGAAAAAGCACAAGCGGAAACGGTGCCGTCCACCTTATACCCACCCGAAAACCCATACGAAGACCTAACGGTCACAGGAACAGCACCCACAAGCGACTATGTGGGCGGCATTAAGGGTGATTTTCTATGGATACCCGAATTTGAATATGAATGGGAAATTGAGGAAATGCCGCAAAAGACCATACCTGTAGCCCCTAATCATGCGGGGAAATGGGCACGCTATGAAAAACGCGAAAAAGAAATGTGGGATAAATTCGAAAAAATCCTGGAAGGCGTAACCTCAGATAAAGTCATTCGTGACAGATACCGAGAACACCAGATAGAATTGAAAAATCTCAAGGCAGAGATAATGACCGAAGGCATGACCTCTTTGAATGCTGCAAAGTATCTGATGGCACATAATATACGCACTGAACATATAAATCAGTATGCGCAGCAAGCCGTTGATGAGAACCCCGATGATTTTCACACGCAACTTATTTGGACATGGGCTCAATATTATGGGACTGGTGATGATATTGGTAAAGTGAAAGCAGGTTATCGGCGTTTAGTGAAAATCCGTCCCAATAGTGCGTACGCGCTTTATAGTTTGGGAAATTTAACGTATTCTACGGATGCGATACCTTTACTGAAAAAGGCATATCAATACGCCCCCGATGTGCCAGTAGACCACCCTGCATCTTTGAAAGTCGCTATATTGCTTCAATTAGCAAAAGTATATTACCGCTGGCGCAGTGTAGAGACAGAAGCGATGGCAAAAGCGTTGGAAACGTTGAAGCATTTGTCCAAGTATGATGCAGCACTTGCACAAAAGTGTATTACACAAATGCAAACAGAGAAAAGAATTGGTAGTAGGTATAGGGAAACACCAATTTTAAGGCATCCTCAAAACGATTGAGAACATTCAATAAAGGAGAACACCAATGAATAGGGCAATTATATTTTTATTCGTTTTATTGTGTCTACAGATGTCTTTTATTGACGGAACGAGTGGGGTTTCGGAACAACCCTCCGATGCGACCAACAAGATTGCGATTTCTGTGCCGAAATCATTTGTGCCAGAAAAAGCCAACTATGTTGAAGTTACAGTAACATTGCCAGATGATAAAACAACAGGTGACCATATCAACTTTTCACTTTTGTCATCTGCGTTTCCCGGTCACAGCAACAACGGTTACTTTGGCGATGCATACGGCAGAGACGACGAGGACACCGAGAACCAAGACGACAAACCGGATATGGCTTTTATTCCAGCGAACCTTACAGTCCCTGAAGGTGCGACTTGGGAGAATAGCACAAGCACAGAACAAGTGCAATCCGTTAAATTAATCATCGGTCAAGACCCGACAAAGATACCATCTTCTGTTGTTTTAAAGATTCAATGTTATGACTATGGTGCGGTTGCCAAACTTGCAGCGGAAGTCTATAACAAAGAAGCTGCAACACAAAACACCGCCATGATCCTTGTTGACACCGACGGTAACTATATTGCGGATATTTGGCAGGAAACAGGGTGGGCAAAAAATGGCGTAAAATGGACAGGTGGCGCCAACGATGACAATGAATCGGGTCCAGGAAATAACGCACATCACGGTGACGGTTTCACCGCTTTTGCGGAATATCGTGGACATATGTGCGACTGATGCACACCCGCACGCACCCTGCCGAAAAGGACGTCTTTATACACCTTGCGTCAGATGTGCGAACTGCAAACAGTACATTTGGGTGGGCTGACAACCTCCCAGTATATTTAGATTCCGCGAGGTAGTGACAAGTGACATGCAAAACTATACCGGAGCAGACACGTCTATGAATTTCCTTGTGTGTTCTGATTACCACCGGATCACGCAAAGAGCACTGAGAGTAATTGTTAAACTTAAGTAATGAGCAAAATCAGAATAATAAAATTATACTGGGTCGTACACAGCCGCGCGGGAGTGCTGCAATGCAGGGGCCCTCACGCGTCAGTAGAATTGAAATATACGATAATAAGATGAGAGAAAGTATAGCTCTTGACGTTGCTGAAGACGCGAATCAGTTAGAAATCGCCAACCAGCATTGGTATTGGGTGCTTGGACATGAAATTGGTCATGGTTTGACTTTAACGCATGTGCATTATAACTCTATCATGAAGGAGACAGCGGAGTTATCGGTAAGTCCAGAAACCGGTAACAAGGAGTTATACTATAGGGATTATCCGTTAGACCATGATTTGACCTATCAACTCGTGCCCACTGATATAATCAACAATTATGATAATGTTGTAGAGGCATCACAACCTATGCCAGACTTTGCGGCATTCCCTAATAACGGATTGCAAGGCACAAATAATCCGAACTCGAATCCAAATAACCAAGATAATGGTGATGGCACAGAAACTGACACTGGCACTACGAATCCACCTCCACCGCCAACAGATTTGCTTGTGTCTGCTGGTGATGGTCAGGTCAGTTTATCCTGGACAGCGCCAAGTGATACTTCCATTACCAATTATGAATACCGGTATCGCCAGAGCGGCACCCTCACCTGGGGCGATTGGACATCAACAGGAAGCACCAAACTATACAGTCGCAAACCTGAACACATAAACGATTGAGACTTAGCAAGTTAAGCAATAGGAGAACAATAATGAAACTTCGGATTGAACACTTTACTTATTTGCTTACACTTATTGTTATTCTACTGGCAGGCTGCAGTGGTTGCGGCGTGAAAAACGCAGAGCAGACACCTATTGACACTTCACCCGATGCCGAACTGCACGCGGAGGGTGACCATAGCACAGCCTACACGGAAGTGCCAAAAGCGCCACCCGGCGACACCTTTTTCAAAACGATACAGTTTCCAACAACACCGCCACATAGACCTGACGGACACTATCTCAACCCCCCGAGAAATCCGTTTGAAATCCCCGATTACGTCAAGAAATATCCTGATCACTTTAAAATTGACGGTAATGGGTTCTGGCATGTAAAGTTTCCTCCAGAAAAAGCACAGAAACTTGAAGCGTTTGATGGATGGAACCTTACAGATGAAGAATATGCCAAGCAAATAGCAAACATTGTAAGCGAAGGGTTAGACACATTCACGACTGCAACGTGCCTGTCACACTTGGGCGGTTTTACTCAAGAAGCGAATGAACTTTATTACCAAGCGTATGAGGAAAGCCCTGATGACCTTTATACTGGGTTAACCTACTGCAATAGACTTGAAAGACTTGGGGAACTTGAGGAAGCGGAAATGGTTTTACGTAGACTTGTCAAGATGTATCCAGACTCTACAAAAGCATTGTATAGGTTAGCCGATTCTATTTCAACAAAGGCTGATTCATCAGACGCGCATCGGAGCGAGGCTATACCTTACTTTGAAAAGCTGTATCGTGAAAATCCTTTCTGGTTTGTGCCTATTTATAAATTAGGGATTATCTATTATGGTTTAGGGGAATATGAAAAGTCACTTTCGTATTTTCAAGCATCCGAAGTGTTTACAGGTCCCTTGGAAGGCACCTCTTTTTTTATACATCTCATTCGTGAACAACCCGCAATGAAACAAAACAAGGAATAGACTCATGATCCGGAAACATTTTATTTTTGCACTTTTATTAATAGTTCTTATTTGTTCATCCATTTTGGTATACTTATCTGGTGCATCAGCAAATGGGAGCACTTTTACTTTAGAACTTGTGCCACCTTCAGAGTGGGACGCGTGGAGCCCCAAGCGCAATACTGTTCTGACTTTTACAGCAAATGTTATCGGAGACACAACTCAGATCACCTCCACAAAATATGTTTTTACCCTACGCGATGTATCTGATTACACGGGTTTCTGTATGAATGCAGGCACCCAGGCGGGTGATAAGAAGGATATTTATTTTCGGCAAAGTGATCAGCCGGCAAATACTGAAAATTCGAATTTAACGTATACCGTCAGTGGGAGCAATGGCGAAACTTTAACCGTCACTTGTAAGGCGGCGACATCGTCTATCACATTTTATGTTTTCGTTGACGACTATGGTGCCCACGGCATACTTGATGGCGTTGTTTATCTTAACGATAAGCAAAATGCGGATGGCACAGAAGCGGATAACACGCCAAGCAACAATACCGAAGCAAACTATAGTATCTCAATACCACTGGACAATAACGGTAACGACATTGCAGATGGTTGGAAGAACGATAAGACGCACGTAGTTGAAGGACGCGAAGGTTATGATCCGTGGGAAGATAAGGAAGCGGGTCCAAATGACAATACGAAACATGGCGATGGATTTACTGTTTTTGAGGAGTATAGAGGCTTTTGGATAAAGGGTAAGCATCAGGACATAGAACCGTTGATAAAAAAAGACTTGTTTATTTTCAGTGAGTTTGCCAATGAAGGATATGGGTATGCGTCAAACCTTCCCAATGTATTTGAGCGTCGCCTCATTGACAGAGGTAACATGGCATCAAACACCAGACGCATGAACCGCTATACCTGCGGGGATGGCAAAAGATATAAACCCGCCCCCGGTGTTTTTCGTAACCCACAAAGTGCTGTGGAGGTGATAAACGCCTCCGCTTCTGATAATGATGCAATTAAAAACTCACATCCGGGAGTGCAAGGTGTCGTAACGCCGACAGTCACCGTGCCATATCTTGTTCAATATTGTCGCGTGTATCCACATCGTATTGAAGCAGACTTGAAATGGATAGATGAACATCCAACTTTGAACAATTATTATAATAACTATTACACCAAAGATGTGAAACAAACTATTGCACATGAAATTGGGCATTGTATTGGATTATACCATGCAACAGAGACTTTACAACAACAGCATCATAGTGAACGACACGGTCATTCCATTATGCAAAATACACCAATAGCTACGCATTGGGACGATGGCACTGAACTGACGGAAGATGAACAACGAGAGGATTATGCTGAGATTGTCCGAAAATTAGATCAAAACGCTTACCCGTATTCTGAGAAAATACACAAAACACAGTATAATCTGGTTGCGAGTGGAGATAGAGGTCGTAACTTTGCTGCCAACCCGATGCGCAACGAAAACAAACCTCAATGGTCACCACCAAGCAACGATGGCACTGGCAGTAATCCAGGCAATGGCGGCACTAATCCAAATGGTGGCGGCAGTAATCCAGGCAATGGCGGCACTAATCCAGGCAATGGAGGCACTAATCCAGGCAACGGAGGCACAACTAATCCACCGCCACCACCAACAGATTTGCTTGTGTCTGCTGGCGATGGTCAGGTCAGTTTATCCTGGACAGCGCCAAGCGATACTTCCATTACCGATTATGAATACCGGTATCGCCAGAGCGGCACCCTCACCTGGGCGATTGGACATCAACAGGAAGCACCGACACAAGTGAAGATGTTACAGGGTTAACCAACGGTACGACTTATGAGTTTGAAGTTCGTTCCGTGAAAGGCATGAGTTAGAGTTCAGAAACAGATTTGTTCGTATGTCAAGTAGCGGTTACCGAGAAAGCCATCCTCATGATATTGATATTACAGAGGAAGCACCAAACTATACGGTTGCAAACCTAAACACATAAACCATTGAGGCTTAGCAAGTTAAACAATCGGAGAATTATAATGAAACTTCAGAGTGAAAACGCCGCTAATTTGTTTACATTGATTGTCATCTTACTCGTTGTGTGTCACGGTTGTAAACCGGAAACCACGACACCGATCACAAAAGAACAGGCATCGGATGTGGTGGATGATACTGTCTTAAAACCACTTGATGAAAAACTTGCAGCGAAGTCAAGTGAAGTTGTCAAACCTTTACAACCACTTCCTCCAGCGGATATGGAGGTAATACACACAGATTTGCCGGTATCAGAGGGTAGCGAATTACCTCAACGAAAACATGCAAGAGCACCAGGAGAGATTGTTCCAGCAGTTATGGATTATTTACCGACCCGTCCCCCGCAATTGCCGGATGAGATTGTGTCACGACTTGCGGATTTGCGACGAAAAATGATGTATTCAGGTATCCCCAATTATTCAAAATCAGACGAGTACGCGGAAAAACAACTTGAAATTCTAACGGGCGATTTATCTGATGAAGAGGCGGTTGCATTTCTTGAGAAATATAAATACTACAATACTGCTATCCTGACCCGCATTTCTGCGGGGCGTGGGTTTACATACCTCGCGAGAATCGGTTCATCTCCAGAGCGTATTCATGCTGCTGCGATGCAAGCTGTCGCTGAAAATCCGAATAACTATGACGCGTACATGTACTTGCTGAGTGATGCCAAAAGGGAAAGTCGAATTTTAGGATACCGGGAAATATTAGATGAAAACCCTACTTATGTTCCTGCTTTACAAGGATTAGCACGGGATATTGCTTATGAGTCACCTCTACAAGCGGCGCAACACCTAAAAAAAAGTATTCGATTGGATCCGAGTTATGGTTTCTTTGATTTGGGTATTACTTATGAACGGATGGGTGACTACAAAACTGCTTGGCTTTGCTATAGAAGGGAACTGACACTCCCACATTTTCATGGTGTTGAAACGCATATATTTAACCTTGAATCCGGCGTGAGTAACTATCCTTTAGTAGAGGAAACAATCGGGAGTCGACCTGAAAATATGGATAGTTCTTTTGTTGAAGACACCGTATCAACCCCTAAATTTTATCCTGTTGAGGCACATCAAGAACTGAAAAAGTTTCAAGTATGGGTAGAAAGCATTGTAAAGGAAAAATCAGAGACACACACCGATAACTTACTTGCCAAAGAGATAGACACATTTATCAAATATGGCAGATTTACTTACGATCCTGACCGGACTGTGCAAGCGTATGAATTTATTGCCAGACATGGCGATATAATTGGGCTTAGGCATTTAAAAAAACAAGATCTACAACTCGCTCTTGAAATAGAACGTATCAGTGCGAAAAAACGGATACAATGATGGAATAAACATTGCTTACCAGTAAAGGAATAGACTTATGTTCAAACGTAATCATTTTTATGCATGCTTCATCGTGTTTTTTCTTTTGTTTTCTCTTTGTTTGGGAAATGTTAACAACGCCTTTGCCCAAAGAATAGTAATCACAATCACGGATCCTTCTACGTATAACGCTTGGCGCCCCCGTGCCGACTCCGAAATTACTTTTGACGTGCGTGTCACATTGCCGCCTAATTATTCAGGTGGGCATCTTACCGCAACACTTTCTGATGTAACAAATTATCCTGGTAGTTGTGGAAACAGGAATGATTATGCAAGATTTCCAAAAGACCTTGTTCTACAAGCTTCGAACAATGGCAGTGGATGGAAACAGGTAACAGATTTTGTTTCTATGCGTAGAGTGCTTCCAAGTGTAAACCAAAACGGTGGCACAGTTTCCTTCAAAGTGAGAGTTGACTGCTATGATGATGGTGGTTTTGGTATTCTAACACTTGATGCGACTGCCAGCACATCACAAATGGAGCCGATGCCAGCGTCAAGGCGGATACCCAAAGACGATAACCTCAACAAAATAGCGGACTCGTGGCAAAACGATGGCACTTATACCCTTGCACTTTCTAATGGAACAACACAAAGAGGATACAAACTGACAGATGATTGGGACATTGGGGGGGCAGGTGTGGTAATGAATCGGGGGCAAGTCATAAATTACGGTGACAACTTCGCTGCCATTGACGAATACAGAGGTCTTTATGTTAATGGTGTTTGGAAAGACACGAACCCTGTAACGTGGGATTTGTTTATTACCAGCAATGTGACAGACACAAATGGTCAACGCGTCGGATATGGTGATGCCTCTCTGCTTCCGAATATTACATTACATTTGATGGCGGATGCTGAAGTAGACTTTGACAATGGAAGGGTCTGTGAATACCAAGCATCAAACCTTGTTGTTTATGCGCTGAGGCTTAAAGAGAGTAACTTACCACGCGGTCAATTACCGGAACCGAACCTTGACAATAGAGTTAGACAAGTATTTGGATACATGTTGTTGGGACCGCCAACACAAAACTCTAAAGGATATGTTTTCAAAGCGCGTATCAATCAAGGCAATGGATCGTGGGCTGAGTGGAAAGCCATAATTGACGCTGCAGCGAACCCACCACAGCTAAAATCAGAAGATGCGTGGATTAGACAGGTTGTTGGCCATGAAATTGCACACGGTGTAAATCTTGGACACTGTCCTGCTGAAGCGAACAAGAACCATCCCGACCTTAATTGTCTTTTGTGGAGCAGAACTGAGCTCGGCACCGGTCATGAAACGCAAATAGATGATCATCACAATGTAAACTACGATTTAGTGCTACCAGTGACAGTTCCATTACCGGCTTGGAATCTTCCAGTAACAAAGGTTCGTGTAAACAATAACGGAAATTTTGCACTTTGGGAAAAGACAGATGCACGACTTCAACCGAGACCGAATCCAAATCAACAAGGAAACAACCAGCAAGGCAGTAATCCTGGTAGTGGCAGTAATCCTGGTAGTGGCAGTAATCCTGGTGGTGGCAGTAATCCTGGTAGTGGCAGTAATCCTGGTAGTGGCAGTAATCCTGGTGGTGGCAGTAATCCTGGTAGTGGCAGTAATCCTGGTAGTGGCACTACGAATCCACCTCCACCACCAACAGATTTGCTTGTGTCTGCTGGCGATGGTCAGGTCAGTTTATCCTGGACTGCACCGAGCGATACTTCCATTACCGATTATGAATACCGGTATCGCCAGAGCGGCACCCTCACCTGGGGCGATTGGACATCAACAGGAAGTACCGACACAAGTGAAGATGTTACAGGGTTAACTAACGGTACGACTTATGAGTTTGAAGTTCGTTCCGTGAAAGGCACGAGTCAGAGTTCAGAAACAGATGCTGTGACAGCAACTCCTCGCGCGCCAATCATTGTAGTGGTTGTACCGGCACCTGTTTGGAGTGATATACCGGATCCGTATAACCTTACCGTTGGTGATTATTTTAGTTTAGACTTGAATAGTTATGTGAGTGGAAATCCAACTATAACCAAAACCAGTGGGAACAAACCAGCAGGATTATCATTTAGTAATGGTGTCCTGAGTGGAACGGTGACAGGTGTTGAAGATCGTAGCCTCCAATTTATGGCGACAAACTCGGCAGGGTCCGCACAAAGTGAATGGGTAGATATTGTCATCACTGCCGCCTCTACGCCAACGGTGTCAGCCCCTGTTTGGAGCGATATACCTGATCCGTATAATCTGACGGTAGGTGATAGTTTTAGTTTAGACCTGAGTAGTTATGTGACAGGAAGTCCAACTATAACGAAAACGAGCGGGCGTATCCCTGCTGGGTTGTCGCTTAGTAATGGTGTCTTGAGCGGGACGGTGACAAGCGTTGAGAGTCGTGGTATCCGATTTACGGCGACTAACGCTGCGGGTTCTGCCGATAGTGAATATGTCAATATTGTAATAACGGCTCAATGATTTGACATTCCTACTGTAGATTTAACGATGACGCGCAGTCAATCTTTTTGCAGGGTTAGTTAGTTTTAAGAATTATCGGTTAATAGGTTTTACTGAGAGTTTATATTGTAGGTCCGAATCAACGCTATGAATGCCTTTGGTAGAATGCGCTTTTTGGCATTCTACATGATTCAGCGGATAGAGTTTACGAAACCCGACAGGATCGCACTGCTACACTGAGATTGTCGGGTTTCACAACTCTACCCGACCTACAATGCAACTATAAAATATTAATGTGTGCAAAAAGTACATAGAAAAACTGAAAACTAAATAACCCGGATCTTTTTGTTTGTACTTGAATAATTATCTGATAAGTGATATAATATTAACAGAAATTTACGTTTGCCTGCAGCATTTTTGGAAAGAATCAATTTTGTGAAAGTTGTAATCAGAAAGGAATTCCGCTTATGAAAGTTAGTGAAGAGATGTCATTTTGGGATAGACTCTATATCCCAGCGTTGATTAAAGGGATGTTTACAACGTTAAAACACATTCCAAAAAAGAAATTAACAGTTCAGTACCCTGAAGATCCGAGAAGCGTTGATGAACGTAATGACCGGTACCGAGGTGTTCACAAACTAACGACAACTGACAAAGATGAAATTAAGTGCGTTGCATGTTTCTTATGCGCAACCGCTTGCCCCGCAGATTGCATCACGATACAAGCGGCACCTGCCCCGGAAGGTTGGACAACGAAAGAGGGATACCAACGCGAAAAATATCCTGATGTTTTTGAGATAAACATGCTGCGTTGTATATTCTGTGGTTATTGTGTTGAAGCGTGTCCCGAAGATGCTATTCGCATGACAGGATTAACGCTGCCACAATATTTCCGTGAACGGCAGGAAGAAGGTGAAAAACTGGGAAGTGCTCGTAGTGATTTCATCTTTAGCCGTGATATGTTGGTTGCAAACAATGACATTGATCAGGAAGGACTTAGCGTTGATGCGCGGTAACTATAGTGACCTTTAGAATTAACAGGACATTTTGAGGTGTAGGAGGGAACTCCGATTCCCGACAAGTCGCGATTCGGAGATCGCTCCTACAGAAAATGTGCCTCTTTAATTTCAAGGTTCACCATAAATGCAAGCGAAATGCTGTCATAATATTTAGCGCGCTTGTCATACAGTTGGTGCCGCTGTTTTTAGAAAGGAAGGAAGGCACTGTCTGTAAACGGACTATGATTTCACACCCCCCGTTTCCGAATAAACAGTATCAAATACTCTACGCGGACCCGCCCTGGGATTACAAAGGTCAACTCCAGCACACAGGTTCTGGAGGCAAAGATAGTGGTGGAGCAATTAGACATTATCCGACCATTTCTATATCAGAAATGGCGCAATGGAATATTGCGGCTATCTCTTCTAAAGATTGCTTGTTGTTTATGTGGAGTTCATCACCACATCTTGACCAAGCAATCATATTAGGAAAAGCCTGGGGATTTAACTGGGCGACAGTGGCATTTGTCTGGGATAAATGTCGCGTAAATCCAGGGTTTTATACGATGAGCCAGTGTGAATTGTGTCTTGTTTTTAAACGCGGGACAATTCCTCAGCCCAGGGGTATGCGAAATATAAGGCAGTTTGTGCAATCAAAGCGGACCAAACATTCAGAAAAACCGGATGAAGTCCGCCGCCGTATTGAGGAGATGTTTCCTGAACAGAGCAAACTGGAACTTTTCGCACGCAAGGAAGTTCAAGGTTGGGACGTATGGGGGCTTGAGATTAAGCAGGAATTGAACACGGAAAACATTTTGGAGAATCCTAACTATAAAATAAAGGAAGACACATACTAATTGACACATGCAAGATATATCTCTTAATTTTCACTCTGATTTACTTTTTATATTAACTGAAAAAATCAAAGCCAGTGTTGAGGGACGGATGAGTTGGGGAGACACTTTTGGAATCGGGCTTGGTAGCAAGAACAATAAACATTTGATTGTTTGGACACCAAAGGTTACATCCGAGAGCCAGATTCTTCCGGGTTTTGACTCCGAAGATGGAGAACTCACTTTAAAAATGAAGCAGCGTCCGGGAGCTTGGGTATCCTGGATTGATGAAGCAAAGGTCCAAGCTTCAGCACTTGACGATTATGATCGCGTTCACAAAAGTGTCCAAGAGTTAGAACGCAACACACGCCAAGTCACTGATTTCGCTGACGGTGTTCTTGCTAACATTACCATCCAACACTTAGGGAAATCTCTTACACTTTCTGAACTGACGGAAGAAGTTTTACAGTCGCGTTTAGTTATACCGAGTACTATTAAGACAGGTGGTTTTGTTCTTGCGAAGGCGGCAGACACTGAATGCTCTTCCGCAAAAGTTATTATTCCTGAACAAACCCATATCCATAGAGTACATCTCAACGAAGATGTTGTGCTTAGAGAGGTTGAGAAAGAAGGGTATGACACGGTTTTGGTAGTGCTGCGAACTCATATTAAAAAGTATCCTGATCTCGTTGACTTAGGATATAGTTTAACGCTTCATGAACGTTTTTTGGAGGACGATGCTTCCGGAACCCTACCATCTGTCCGGATATTATCAACAGCAGCTGTTTACGATCCACTTGAACCCAAAACGCTAAGACTTGTTCCAATAGCATTCAACGCGCCACCTAAAGAAATCAAGGCAACTATAACTGAGAGCACTTCAAAGATTGAAGGCTATATGGTCAAAGCAAGTCAGCATGCATATCAATTGATGACGCAATTCCACCAAGGTGTTGAGAGTCGACTTAAGGCTTTGATGCTCAATCGTGGGCAACGGATTCATAATAAAGTATGGGATGACCTCGTTATTCGTGAACTGCGTAATACGGTTGGTGCGTTTTCTAATTTTTATACAGACTACCTTGGTGAACATTTTGAGGAGGAAGCAACAAAGACAACGACAGAGAAATTTAGCGAAAGTATTGATCCAATAATTGAATTTTGGCAACTACAAGAGAACCAACAGTTTACGCTTAACCACATGATTCAATCAAGTTATACCTTGACGGATCAGATAATAGATAAGGCAGCCGCACTTTTCCACGACCTCGTTTTTGAAACCGATTTCATCGCAGCCGGTCTTGTCGCCCCGGTTGAAGCAAAGATTTTTGAGGGTGACGTTCCGTTAGACGAAATCTATCTGCCTGAATGGACATCTGGTACTGTACGTGAAAAAATGACACGTATCGGTCTTCGTTCCACTTTGCATCCAATGCAAATTGAGAGAATGCGTAACGTCTGGCTCACGCTACTTGAAATCGCTAATTTTGCAAGTCAACATAATCAGGATTTTGAAAAGGTTATCCAACCGTTTGAGAATATTCTGTTAGCCATGAAATCCGCAACTGCTCAGCGGAACAACCGGACAAACCGGCAGACACAATCAAAATTCCCAGGATTTGAGGTTACAAACACGGAGTTTGAAGAACTCCTAACGCATGTGAAAGATCATTTTCCAACCATAAAGCGATGGATTGAGAAGGCACCGCGAGAAACTGAGAAACTCCAAACTTATTACAATACATTGTGGATTTTGGTGCTTAATGGAAAATATCGTGAGAAACTTTTAGGAGATTTCGAACCTACCTGTGACATCAATCTTAGTGTGCCAGACCAGACGAAAAGGTTGATGAACCTTACATTGGAAAGCCAACTTGTTGTTGAAAACGAGAAAGATCGGAAGGTTTTGGAACGCAATCTCAATCGCGCACTTGTTGCGAAAACAGGACATAATCTGCGTGACATTACAACATCTGAAAAACTTGCTATTCACGGAGATGTTACACTTTCTCTACTCCGCCAAGAATTAGTTCGGTACGATGAAACGTTAGCCAAACGTGCTACCCGTCTCACAACCCCGACACGGAAAGGTAAAAAACGGAATGCTGCTCAAGCACGTAACAACGGCAACGCTACTTCCGAGGCAATTCAAGCAGAGCAGGCGAAAGTCACCGAAATGATTGCCTTTTTGAAACCTTATAGAGAATCAGAGGTTATAAGTACGCTCGCGAATGCCGGACTTAATAGAAGTGCCGCTGAACTTGAACAAATTCGGAAACAACAAGTATTGAGTTTTGATTTAAGTGAACTACCTTCAATAGGTGAAACGTGGCTATCCGAAATCAAGACGTTGGAGGATTATCCAAATCTCCGAGTGTTCCTGCTTCAGAATAAGTTGCCCATTTCAACGACGGGACGAATTTTGATGGAACTACGTAGTATTTTATCGGACTCCCTTTTTAATCAGGTATTAGGACTGATTCAAGAGGTCAAAGAACTTGAAAACAATAGTTATGAAGGGGAAGTTTTAGATCAATTTATTGCGTATATCTCGGAAAAAGTGTGGCGTTGGGAATTAACGCAAATTACTTCTGAGGAGCTTCCGGTTGTCGTTAAGGAAAAGGTATTAACTTCGGCTATCTGTTATGAAAAAGAGGTGGAAACCTTGATGGAATACGTCGAGCGTTACGATGAATTGCTACAGACTAAACTGAAAGCCGACTCTAAGATGAACATTGAGCGTGAAAACCTTGAATCACGATTTCAAGAAATCGTTGAAACTCTTTTATAGGAACTAACTATATGAAAATAGCATTATTTGGATCCGGTCAGTTGGCACTTTCAGTTGCGTGGGGTATTTGTCATTCGGAGTTAGCACAAGAAGTTGTTTTTATCACAAGTACTCAATCCAGCGGCAAACATGGGAATCGTAGTTCAAGATATTCTCGTCCAGTAGCCGATGGTGTGGAAGACCTTACGCTTGCAACTGCTATGAGTGCCAGTGATACTGCTGTTTCATTTACAGATTCCGGTGAAGAATTATCCGATTCTGACGTAGTTGTTTTGCTACCTGCATCTGTATCCTTTGGTTTTCACTCGGCACAAGCATTGAAAACAACGAATCTTTCAATAGCGCGTCAGGTTGTACCGAAGGTGCTGGAACATACGCAAAATGCCAAAATTTTGGTCGCTATGCCTTTTGCCAACTATATATCGGCATGGCTACATCAGACTCACGGGACAAACAGCGTTATCGGCATTGCAAATGGTGTTTCCACAGCACATCTAAAATCAGAAATAGCAACTCAGCTTGGACTGTCAGTAAAGGATGTATCCGCATTGGCAATCGGAAACGATGAAGTGACGTATCCGTTACCGCAGTATTGCAGGGTGAATGGTATCCCGCTTACGCAATTGATGGATGAATCGGATATCCAAAGTCTATCGGCAACCGTTGCTGAACGTTGCCCCTATACTTCAGCGAGTGAATATACGTTGGCAAGCCACATTCTTCAAGTGCTATCGGCAATCAGTCTTGATAAGAAGCGGGTTATGAGTGTTGGTACACGAATTTCAACGGATACGAGATCGGTTTTCTTGAATGTTCCATCAAAAATCGGTAGTGACGGCATAGAGCAGATTATTCCATTGGAATTGAACAATCCACAACGCGAACAGTTTACGCAACTGGTTGCACAGAGTGCAACGTCGCAGAATTTTAGCTGAACTCAAGTTTTAAATATATGTTGAATGTGTAAAGTTTTGTCGAAATCTTACACCTCTTGTTGTAAAGCGGGTCCCTGTCCCGTGGCTTATGAGATAAGTTGGAATTAAAATGATCATATCTAACATCGGCGAGAAACGTTTTGGTTCAATTATGGGTGCAATTAATATTGAATTTGTACGGGATATACTTGTCGTACCTATTGCAAACACAGAGCATCATAGTCTTGCTGTTGTAATGCCAACAGTGGATACAAAAGATAAAATTGTACATATCAAAACTTACATCAATAAAGACGCAGCTATAAACGCATATAACGACTTAATGGAGGCGATTGAAGATGGAGAACACGTTTGGGAAGCATCTGACGATTTTGCTGTTAAAAAAAGTTGATTATGAGTTTTACAATGCCGCGCTACAGTAAACACTTGTAAATAACTGGAAGAAACTATATGCGGTGAATCAACGCCAAATGCGCGTATGGCATTTGGCCAAATCAACGCAGCATGCGCGTATGGCATGCTGCGGGTCGCGACCGGGAGGTCGCTCCTACAGAAGAAAATTGAGCGGGCAAGGTTTCCCTCAAACAAGAGATAAGCAAGCGATCTTTTCTTAAATTGACACTTATGGGGTTTCGCTTCGCTCTACCTGACCTATGAATTTGATTTACATTTAGGTTTGAGTAAAAAAATAGCAGATGAGAGAAATATATCAAAAAATCCCAAAATTGATTGAATCAGATCAAGTTGGTGCTTACTGCACTGTAGTTGAGACCAAAGGATCAACACCACAAAAACCGGGAGCAAAGTTGTTGATCCTGCCGGATTTGCGTAATATCGGCACGCTCGGTGGTGGTTGTGTAGAAGCGGAAGCACGCCGACAAGCGATTGGGTTAATGCAAGGTGGTACACCTCGGTTGCTTCAATTTCAATTGGATAGTGATTACGGCTGGGACGATGGTCTTATCTGCGGCGGAAATATGAAAATCTTCATAGATTTACCGAAAACTCGCGCTGAAGCAGATATGTTTTCTCGCTTACAAGAATTGAACGCAGAGAAAGTACCACTCATTTGCGCAACAGTTGTGGAGAGTGAACAGCAAAGTGTAGATGTCGGCATGAAGATGATCTTTGCGACTAACGGTGAACGGATCGGCACATTAGGCAATTCGGATTTAGAAGCGGATGTGGAGAGCCAAATTTCCACTATTCTTGAGGAAAACCGTGTAGGCATGTTCCAACAGAATGAAACTACGTCAGTTTTCCTTGAACCGCTTCAACCGAGACCGACTCTGCTTATTGCGGGGGCAGGACACGTTGGTCAAGCACTGTGTCACCTCGGTAGTTGGTTGGATTTTGATATTGCTATCGTTGATGACCGCGCAGATTTTGCTTCAACTGAGCGGTTACCTGAAGCGGACGATATTATCATCGGTGATATTGCGGAAGAACTGCAAAAATATCCGATAAATCATTTAACTTACGTAGTAATTGTGACGCGCGGACATCAGCACGATGAGTCTGCACTGCATAGTGTCGTTGAATCAGACGCACGATACATTGGATTGATCGGTAGCCGCAGAAAAATAAAATTGATTTTTGATGATCTGCTGGAGGTGGGCATACCGATTGAAAAACTGCAACGTGTTTATGCACCAATTGGGCTGGATATTAATTCCAAAACTGTGCCAGAGATCGCAGTCAGCATCGTTTCACAGTTAATACAGGTGCGGAATGGTGGAGAAAAAGGACAATCCTTTGAAGCGCAACCTGCTCGGATGCCTACCATCAAATTGTGAGGTATTGAATGAATCATATTAATTTGGATAAAGATAAATCCTATACGCTTGCCGAAGTCGTAGAGTTTGTTCAGAAAACACTTGAATCTGTAAAGGAAAAATCCGAACATTGCGATTTGCAGTATACGCCAACGGATATTTATTGGCTATTACATGATATGCTTGGGTATGTGAACCGTAATGTTACTGGCGAGTTTGCCTTGCGGCGAGTGGAGAAAGGAACTTACCGTGTGCAATATAGGACTGAAGAGGTACAGAAACAGAGAACAGCGAGAAAACTTGAAGCTGAAGTCCGTCAAACGGCTGAGTATTTAGAAAAGTTAACGGGACACCGCTCCCATGGTGTTAATTCGTAAGTTGCTTATATATGGTAAAGATTAGAATTAATGCTACATTCCTGAATAGTAGGAGGGATCTCCGATTCCCGACTGTTCCTACAGTTCGGTCGCGATTCGGAGATCCCTCCTACAGAGGAATTGTAGAATAATTTCTATACTCTACTATAAAGACTTTAAGGGAGTATATTTCGTGAATCAGGAACAGAAAGTAACAGTTGAAGATATCGAAATGTCAGTTGACGCTATAGATGCTAAAAAGGCTGCCAGTATCTTTGACGAGCATGGATGCCTTGTCGTGCGCGATCTGATGAAACCTTATGTTGAGGAAATTTACCAAGATGCCGAATCTGCCGCTGCTGAATCCTTATCGCTACTTGACGAGGCACAACAGATTGTTGAAGGGTGGCGCACACCGAACGGGACGCTTTTCATTCCCGCGCCGTCAGGATACGATCGAGATAAACAGATCATGGTATTGGCAATGAATTACCAGACAAGCGCAGCATTTTTCCACTCAGCTTTTGATGCAAACGCTATAAGTATCGTTGAAGCGATATTAGGACCGAACGTTGAAATTTTCGGTAATGGACAGTGCCTCTATAAAGAACCGGTAGGTGGACATCCGAAACACCTACATCAAGACTCCGCTTATTTTGAGCATCGCTATCAGGGACCTGTCGGTATTTTGAACTATGTTGTAGATACTGACCTTGTGAACGGGGCATTACACGTGGTACCGGGATCACATAAACTTGGACAACTGAAGCACGTAGATACGTTCTCACATCTTGGCTTGGAAGAGGATGAGTGGCCCTGGGAGAGCGCACTCCCTGTAATTGGCAAAGCCGGTGATTCCATCTTTTTTAATGTCAAGACAGTGCACGGTTCTAAACAAAATATGTCGGACAAACCGCGTCCGGTTTTCATCAATCGTTACCGTCGGACAGATGACTTTGTGATAATTGGTGGGACAACAACCACAAATCGGTCAGAGGCGGAGAAACGTGCTGCGGCAGCAGAAGAAGCGAAGAAATCTAATAGTGATCGAGGATTGATGGTGCGAGGTTTCCGTCCCTATTCGGCATAGAGAGTACAAATTGATAAAGTAAACCGCTCTACGCCTGGAGCGGTTTTTCTTGTACAATTAACCCATCTGATACAGCATCAGATAGATAAGCACCCCTGTAACAGAAACATATAGCCAAATTGGAAAGGTGATTTTTGCGATACGACGGTGCTTTTCAAACCTTTCACGCCATGCCAAGTAGAGCGTGCGTAACGCCAACGGCACGATTGCGAATGCCAAAATAATGTGCGAAATCAGAATCGTAAAGTAGACTGAACGAATCCATCCTTGCTGTGTAAACTTGGTTGACCCCGCATTTGCATGATATATACAATAACTAATCAGAAAAAGCACAGACACTGCAAAAGCAGCAAGCATACATTTTTTATGTGCTGCAATTTTCCGTTGCCGAATTAGCACATATCCAATCGTCAATAGGATAGTACTGATTGTATTTAAAGTTGCATTGACAGTTGGTAAATCTGAAATCTCAAGCACGTTTACTCCTTTTCTATCGGGGCCACCGATATGCCTGCACACCTCTGGAATTTTCCAAAGCGAATTCCCACCGTTTACACCAAGTTGCATAGTCAGTTTGGCAAGCCTCTGGACGCAAACGGCTCCGCATCAGAAACGCAGGATAATAGGGTCTGCCTGTTGGTTGATAAACATCGTGATAACGGAGGTCGAAACTCCATCGGACGGTCTCGGATTCATTTGGTCTTGCGCTGTGAAGCGTGTAATTGTGGAATAGAATAACGCCGCCTGCACGTATCGGTAAAACTTTCGGTGTAAGGTTCGGAGGTTGATGTTCAGAGGGAACTGCCAAGCCAGCATCGTTCCAAACGTGTGTAAACAACCCCATCTTATGACTGCCTGGTAAAACTTGTAGACACCCGTTTTCTAATGTTGCATCCACAATCGGTATCCAGATAGTTAACATAAAATATGGGTCTGTATCAGGCCAACAAACGCCTGCATCCTGATGCCACGGAGTCGGATGACGTTGCCAAGGTGTCGGATGACGTTGGGATTCCCGTTTTGGCAAGACCGCGCGGATGTGTTGAATCGGATTGCAGACTATCTCCGAACCGACAAAAGATTCGGCAAGGTCAAGGATTTTAGGGTTTTTGAGAAAGTTAAAGGTTGCTTCCCCACGGGCACGCATAATATCTAAATTTGCGGTCACCTCTGGTGCCTCAGCAGCGAGATGCAACAATCGTTCCGTAAACGGTTTATCGGGATATGATGAGGTGACCTTTCCTTCCTTGTGCAATGTTTCGGCGCGTTCAGCGATAATATTTGAGTACTCCGCAATCACATGACCTAAGTCGTTTTCATCTAACACATCTTCAAGTAACAGATACCCATTATCGTGGAAAAACGAGACTTCAGATTCGGTTAATCGCATAATTTCTCCTCTTTGCGTAGTGCCTATCCCCATCTGTGTTCAGGTGGATCAAAAACAAATCCATGAAAAAACTTTCGTTGTTCAGGTGAGAGTTGTGAGTTATAGAATGCTTTTGGATATCCCCAATGCTCCTGAGAGGCAATCATCCACGGATGTTCATAGGCGTAATAGAGCATTTCACGACACCCTTCCGATTTGGTAAAGATACCAGAAGAATGCCAGAGCGCGTTATGAAACAGAATCGCACTACCCGCTGGGGCACACACCTCTAATGCCCCTGGATATTCAGATGGGTATCTTAAGTCTTCATGGTTCGGATCATACATGGCTTTATGACTACCCGGTATCAGCCACAGATTGCCTTGCCCTCCTTCTGTCATATCTGTCAAATAGTAGCCGACTTTAAGTTGTAGTAGTGGAATCGGACGTAAATTGCGATAGCCGTTATCGTGTCCGTCAATGTGCCATCCCATCAGACGATCCATAAGTTCCGCGCCGTGCTCAACAATCGCATCGGATGCATGGTGGTGCGGCATCTCGTTGAGTAGTCCCGTGACGTAAGGGAGCATTGGTTGCCAATCCAGCAGTTCTAAGAACAACGGATGATCACCAAGTATATAGAAGATACGAGTGCTTTTTTCGCCGTGGATATGCGTCATTCCGTTGTGCGGTAAGTCTTTCGCTTCACATTCCCGGCGTTTCTCAATAGATTCGGTAAGTGCATTTCTGAGGGCAGCGATATGTGGACGGTCAAGAAAATGTTCTAATACTAAATAACCGTTATTTTCAAAAAAGAATCGTTGCGCTTCTGTTAACTCATGTGCCATGTGCGTTACCTCTGCTGTGTATAGTTTTGATGGTGTTGTTCTAGACACTTAATCATTTAATGTGGATATCTATGTCGGGTTCGCTGCGCTCTACCTGACCTACCAAAGACACCGCCTGAAGACGGTAGGTGCGGTTAGGAAACCACGCCTACCAAGTGTGTATATATTCTCAAATTTTACTATAAACCAAACAGTGTCGCAGCGTTTTCGCCAAAAATGCGCGCACGTGCGGTATCGGGTATATCCATTTCTTCAATTAAATCCACGAACCGTGGCATATCAACCCACGGATGATCTGTTCCGAACAGTAAACGATGTTCACCAGCAAACTGATATGCATAGTGCAGTGCTTGTAATGATGGCGACACAGTGTCCAAGTAAATACGACTTAAATACACGCTTGGCGGTTGTGTAATATGTTCCCTTGCTCTACCTAATACTTCGGTTTGATGGTCTATTCGTCCGCTCATATAGGGCAAAATGCCTCCCACGTGTGGCATTACAAGTTGAAGGTTCGGATGGCGTTCAAGAATACCGCTCAAAATCAAGCGCAACAAGGCGAAACTGTTGTCTACCTGTAACCCCATCATGCCGATCATCCAGTGATCTTTGATTGCCTCACCCCACGTTGGAACGGTAGGATGCATCACAATCGGCAACTGTAACGTTTCGGCATGTGCGTAAACAGGTTCAAAGTGTGGTGCATCCACTGGGTCGCCTCCGATATGTGAATAGAGCATTATGCCGCGAAATCCCAATCCCTTAACCCTATCCATCTCCGTTTTTGCCTCATCCGGATTTTGCCACGGCAGGCATGCTAACCCTGCAAAACGATTTGGATATGTGTCCACAAGTTCTGCGATAGCATCGTTAATTGCTTGTGCGCCTTTGTTTCCCAATTCTGGTGAAAGCATGCAAGGTGGCGGTATGTTGGTGCTGAGCAATGCCATGTCTACGCCTGCTGCGTCCATATCCTTGAGTTTGCGTTTTGGGTCGTAAGCTTCGTCTTGCAGCCGAAATATTTGCACATCTCCATAGGTGACGATTGCTTCACTGCCGCGCTGAATTACTTGTGGCGGATGTGGATTTTGCGCGAGGATTTCAATATAGGCTTTTGGGAATATGTGACTCTGGCAATCAATTCGCATTTTTAATATACAGAAAACAACATGCTCGGTATCTTCTACAGAAGGGATCTAACGATTAAACGTTATATACCGTTATGTGGACTCCACGTTATCATATAATCAGGAGGCATCTCATAAATGAACATAGACGCAGAACGTTCACGATCACCGAAACGATAAATAGTGGAAGAAAGATAGAGTTGATCTTGTGCACGCGTCATACCGACATAGAATAGGCGGCGCTCCTCCTCAATTTCTTCTTGTGTCATCCCCTGTTTCCACATCGGAAAACTTCCCTCCTCCATGCCGATGATGATGACGACGGGAAATTCTGTGCCTTTTGCAGCGTGCAATGTCATCAGTGTAACCTGTTCAGCATTATCTTCCATTTCATCAAAATTGGTAAGCAATTTTTGGTAATCCAAGAAGTCGGAAAGACTATTTCCACCACTCACTTTACCAAATTTCAACAAGAGATTTCGGAATTTCGCTTTTGCTTCTATCCATTCTGTATCTTCACGGAAAATTGGTATATCGGATTCTGTCAACTGATTGATGAATTCTGCTGCTTGTTCTTTTTCTATGGAGTCAAAGGGAAGGTCGTCAGGTAAAGTGGAATGATGTGCTTTGACAAACCGCTTTGCAGCATTTAGGAATGCGCTCACTTCGTTCAAGTCATTGCGTTCGTCAGGGACACCCATTTTGGAAAGGATACCAACCCCAACGAGTGGCAGAAATTCTGTGAGTGATTTTATCTCACGTTTTTGCAGATCAATCCGTATCAATTCTTTAAAGATTTGTCTATTTGTCTCAACATCTTCCATCGCTCTATGCAAACGTCCATGTTCAATCCCAAATTTTTCGGCGAGTGCCTCAATTCCACGACGTTGGCGAGGTAAAAGCTTGCGCGCCGTAACAAGCGTATCGTAGGACGGATTTGGTAAATTTCTTTTTAGATATGTCTGTAAATCACGTTCGAGGATCGGATTATCATACCGAGCTACATTGTGCCCAATTAGGATACGATCTTGAATGAAACTGCAAAATTCGGGGAGGACTATTTCAATGCTCGGTTCATCTTTCACATCCTCGGAGCTAATTCCGTGAATACGTGTGACCGCTCGTGGGATGTATCCGCCAGGTGGTCTTACCAATCGTTGAAAACTTTCTATCTCATTCCCGATAACATTGAGGCGTTTCGCAGCAATTTCAACGATGTTTGCCCTTTTGGGATTGACACCTGTCGTTTCCAAGTCGTAGATAACCATATCTGCCATGTTTGGCGTTTCAAAACGGCTCAAAAGACGTTGACACAGTTTTAGCGCAGCAACACTGTGCACTCCCTCGGATTGAAGTTGAATCACACCTATCTCCTCAGAGGCGGTACCAATAAGAATTGTTCGTGCTGCTCCTTTTTCTTCAAGTTCAGCAAAGTTTCCAATGAGTATATTGACGACATTTCCATTTAGTATCGGTTTACTTGCATTGATACCTGAAGTCGTAGGTTGAGAGCCTTCTTCCTCAACATTTGATTCTTTAGGCAAAAATTGGATATGCACATTTTTATCCAGATAGGTTTTAAGTGTCTGATGGATAATCTCTGCTGCGCAATACGCATCAATCCCGTAACTCGCTGTAATCTGAATCTGTTCACCACGGTCAAGTGCGCTATAAAGTACATCCTGTGCAAGTGCCAGATTCTGCATCTCCGGTTGTTCCTCAATAACCGTCAATTCTTTAGCACGGTAGGGAGAACGAAAAAGTTCTAATCCCGCAAAGAGTTTTTGCACGATCTTATCAATTTTCTCATCTTCAATATCGTCCGACAATGTTTCAAGTTGTTCCCAAAATCGGTGGATATTTCGGCGTGTCAAGGGGCCGACATCTTCTGGGTATTCCTCAATATTCTTCAAGAGTTCCGCCAACGTCAAGTCTTTTCGTTGTGCTAACCATTTGAGGCGAACCCATGTTAAATCGTCAATCCGCTTTTCAGGAAAATTGATAGCGTATTCAAGGTCTCGCGGGAGCTGCCATTGGACAAAACAGAGATATGAGAGGATACCTTTCAGATTTTCATCATCAAAGGAATTGGTGGCTCTAATTCGCTGAAATTCAATGCCGGTTCGTATTAACTCTTCTTCTAAAACATCTGCGAGTCTATGCGTCCGGTAAAAGACTGCAATATCACGATAAGAAAAATTACGTTGCTTCACCAAGTTTCGGATGATCATGATAATAGCACGTGCCTCTTCAGAGGGAGTGCTGAATGTATAGTGATAGATATTTCGTCCCTCATCCTTATGAGTTATGAGGGTATGCTGTTGCTGCCGTAGCGGGTTTCTCGCGATTACCTCTTGCGCAGCGTGTAAGATCGTCTCACTACATCGGTAATGGTCATCTAATGTAACAACTTGCGGATCAAAATCAGTTTTGAAATTGTCAATATACTCTGGATTTGACCCTCGCCAGCTGTAGATAGATTGATCAGCATCCGCAACCACCATCAAATTATGTTCTGGAGAAGCACAAAGCAGTTGTAGGAGACGATATTGGACGTTGTTCACATCGTGATATTCGTCTACAAGGAGACGGGAGATGGTTTGATGGTATTCCTGCTGCACCTCTGGCGCTTGTTCAAACAGTGTCACCGTTTTTAGGAGAAGGTCGTCAAAATCAAGAGCGTTGTATTCGTCAAGTTTATCCTGATAGGTTTTGACCGCATTTTTAACATTTGTTACCGCATCCGGATCATCTATGTCAGTGAGAACATCTGGATCAATAAATAGGTCATCTGCTTCATTATCAAGTTTGCATTTTGCATCACTAATAATATTTCGTAGCCGCCATGGTGGGTAGTTGTCCGAATTTAGATTGAGTTCGTTGACGACTTCCAATAGTATCTCGTCCTGGATTTCCTGATCAAAGATAGCAAAGTTTTCGCTCAATCCAATATGGTGGGCATGCTCTCGAAGAACTTTTACGCAAAAGGCGTGGAAGGTGCTGACTTTGATGTTAGAACCGTGTGGTTCGCCAATTTCGTTATTGACACGATCTCGCATCTCTTGCGCAGCTTTATTGGTGAAGGTAATCGCAAGGATGCTTTCGGGTTTGATTCCGTGTTGGCGAATGAGGTAGGCGATACGGTGGGTGATGACTTTTGTTTTGCCGGTGCCGGGTCCTGCAATAACAAGCATAGGACCGTCTTTATGTATTACAGCTTGTATCTGTTTTTCATTTAAATCATGGAGAATGTTCATCTCTATCGCCTTGTATTCTTAAGAAGGAATTGCGTTGTTTATTAAGATTTTATGACACAATATTACATAAGGGCAAAATCCGCCTTCACGGAAGTTTAGTATATCTGATTTAAGACAAAAATACAAGAATTTTACGCAACCATTGCTTGATTCATATAGCGATTCATAGTATACTTTAGAAACGTTGAAATAGATATTGTATTACCTGTCAACCCCGATCTCTGAAGACATATTATTGCAAATAAGGTGACTTACCAAATGAAAGTTGTCCGATGCATCTTTCACGTGTTTCTTTTTACTTCAATTCTGTTTAGTTCAAATCTTTCTGCTCAAGACTATAACAAGTGGAAACTTCCTGAAGGAGCTAAACTACGGATTGGAAAGGGCATAGTGCATGATATAAAATATACGCCGGACGGTGAACGTGTCGCTGTAGCCACCAGTATCGGAATTTGGATATATGATGCCCATACGCACGAAGAACTCGCCCTTCTCACAGGACATACAAGTTGGGTAACAGCAATAGACTTTCCTGCAGACGGTCGTTTTTTGGCAAGTGGGAGTTTTGATGAAACAGTCCGACTGTGGGATATAAATACTGGCAAACAAATTGCAGTTTTCGCTGGACATAGAAGTGGCATCCGAAACATCACAGTGTCACCTAATGGTAAGACCTTAGCCAGTGGTGCGTGGGAAACGCTTATTCTTTGGGATACAGAGACAGGTAAACAACTTAAACGCCACACTAAATACGATGGTGTTAATATGGGCCAACGTATCAAAAATTTCTTTAACCGATTTCGTCCCGGAATTCGGATACGAAATGGAAATCTTGAAGATCCGAATGTGATTGATGCCTTGGCTTTCTCTTCTGACGGAAAAACCTTTGCAAGTGGACACTGGGATGGGGTTGTACGAATCTGGGATGGCGAAACTGGTCAGAGACTTTCAACGATTAGAGATCACAAACGTGACCACATAAAAAGTTTAGCATTCTCACCCGATGGCAAAACGTTTGTCAGTGGTGCATGGGTACACAACATCCAATTACATACTTTTGAAAATGGCAAATATCAAGCACGTCCTATACACTCGGTCAGTTTTCCCAGTAATTTAGAATTTTCACCAGATGGTACTATGCTTTTCGGGGCCGGGCGATTAATTGATGAAGTTCCTACTGAAGAAAAAAATTCTATTCACGTATGGAAAGTAGATACTGGTGGAATATTAGTGTCCGCCCCTATACCCGATGATAGTAGGGTGATAGCACTTGCATTCTCACCTAATGGAGATACCATCTTAACCTGTAGTTGGAATGGCACATTTCACTCGTGGGATCGGGTAACACTCAAACATGCAATATTCACCACAGGACATGTTAGAGTTGGTGAAACATTACAGTTTTCACCCGATGGAAAAATATTAAACACAGTTGTGGGAAAAGACAAATTGTGGTTTTTTGATACAGTTACGGGTAGTCAAATATCAGCCCCTAAACGAAAAACCTATTCCACAAAACAAAAATCAACTTCTTCTGGTCGTAAAATTTCCGCAAAAATTAATAAAGATCGAACGGCAATTAGTATAGTAGATGCCGCAACTGACACTGAAATCTCCCACATTGCAGGACATAAGGACCTGATTTGGCGGTATAGGTTTTCACCTGACCGCAAAATTTTCGCTACTACGAGCAAGGATATGACAATTCGGTTATGGGAGGTTACAACAAGTAAAGAATTACTTACGATCCCTGCGTATTCAAGATGGCCTACCACTATAACCTTTTCGCCCGATGGAAAAATACTTGCGGGTGGTGGCGTGTATGATCAGAACATTAACCGTTCCAGTCTAATTCGTATTTGGGAAGTTCCGAGTGGGAAAGTATTGAAGACACTCCCTGGACATATAGAAGGTATTGAGGCATTGCGTTTCTCAAATGATGGTAAAATCTTGGCAAGCAGCGGTGATGGTACGATTCTCATTTGGGACTGAGAAAAAATCAGTCAGTCTGAGAAATAGCTCTGAAGTTCTTCTAATACCACAGTCGCATAACCCCCTGCGGGTAATGTAAAACTGATACGTAATCCCACATCAACAGTCGTAACCTGATGCAATTCCATTGACATACGTAGCGGTCGGCGTGTTCCCGGCAACCGAATACCTGCCACTTTGCGAAACGTTTCAGTTTTAACACCTTCGGATGTGAGGAGTTCTACCTCTAATGTTAGCACTTCACCTGCAGGTCGCCGCATTTTGTAGCCGAAGATCGGACCGGAAGGACTAATTTCAAACGCATCTGCGCGTGGTTGCTCAATCGCAGCATTTTCAACGAGGAAAGGTGCCCCGTTGCTATGCTTCACCGCAATATCGCCACTCCAAAGTTGCCCCAAATTTGGTAACCGCTTCTCTAAAATTGCATTAAATAGGTACGCTTGATATGCGGATAAATATAGTTTTCGCAGTCGATGCGGGATACTCGTCACGGCTTTCTCCAAAGAATTTTGTTCTTTCTCCTGTTTTATCCGTTTCGCTAATTTTCCGAACTGTGCTGTTTCATCTGATAACACGTACTCCAATGCTTCTTCCCATTCCTTTTTTATCAATGCCTTTCCTATCAGATGCGAGTCGTACTTATTGCCAAATCGTTGCGCGCCAAATCGATTCGGCACACCTTCTTTTTCTAAACGCTCCATCTCTTTTTGGACAATTGGTAATGCTGTCTGTGAAACATCACGCAACGTTATCTGAAACCGATTGCCACGAAGATGTCCGACGCGCAACTTATGTGCATGTCTTTCTGCCCACAAAATCTCAAATTTCGGTAGTTCCAACTTCAAAACCTGTTCAGGCGGAATGCCTTCTACAGACAACACCTGTGTTGTGATTGCTCGTTTATCTTTTAGTCCAGCATACCCAAAATTTCTGGGGTTAACATGTAATGCGCGTGCGATTTGATTAATTGCTTCCAACGTGCTGAGATTCCGTTTTCGTATAGCGAAATATGTATGGTTGCCTTCCCGAGAAGGTTCATAAAGCGGTAGTTCTTCAACAATGAAATCATCAGGTTCAAATCTCATCTATTTTCCTCTGTTTTAATTATAAAAGAGCAGCTCCTATCTGTCAAGTTTTACAACGCGTTTCCAACCGAACAGTGATTTTATTTCACTCAAGGTTATTTATGGTAGAGATTAGAATTAACGCTACATTCCTGGACAGTAGGAGGGAACTCCGATTCCCGACTGCTCCTCAGTTCTGTCGCGATTCGGAGATCGCTCCTACATAGAATTAACGCTACATTCCTGGACAGTAGGAGGGAACTCCGATTCCCGACTGCTCCTCAGTTCTGTCGCGATTCGGAGATCGCTCCTACAGTGGAAATGTAGAATTATTTCTATAATTCACTATAGTTTTATGAATTACTTGTTGACGGGTGTCACAGAAAGTTTGCATCGTAGGTCGGGTAGAGCGTTAGCGAAACCTGACCTACAGGGACTTTATATAGAAATGTGAATAAATAGAGCAGAAAACCGAAAACTAAATAACCTTGATTACACTTGACATTCCTCTCTAAATATGCTAAATTATGGTAAATTTAACAATTATTTTTACACTCTGCATCAACGAGGTTAGGAAACCTCGTCTACCGAGGACGAAAGTGTATATTTATTTTTATAATTCACCATAAACACATAAATTCAATATGATGGAGACAACGCCAAAAAACAGAGTAAAACACATGCCAAAAATCAAAATACTTCCAGCAGATGTGGCAAATAAAATCGCGGCGGGTGAAGTCGTCGAACGTCCAGCGTCTGTTGTCAAAGAACTCATAGAAAACGCAATAGACGCTGAAAGCACAGGCATTCGCGTTGAAATCCGGGCAGGTGGCAAACGACTCATCCGCGTTTCCGATAACGGCAGCGGCATGGAACGTGAAGATGCACTTCTTGCTTTAGAACGCCACGCCACAAGCAAAGTGAGTCGGATTGAAGACCTTGAAAAAATCCATACTTTCGGATTTCGTGGGGAGGCATTGGCAAGTATCGCCTCTGTATCTCAGTTTGAACTCCTCACCCGTACCGCTGATGCCATTCAGGGAACAAAAATTAACGTTGAGGGCGGCGTTTTTCGTTCGGTTGAAGAGAGCGGATGTTCACCCGGTACACATATCTCCATTAATAACCTTTTCCACAATGTGCCTGCACGTCTCAAGTTTCTCAAGACTGACACCACAGAGGTGCGCCACATTACCAATCAAGTGACGTGGGCTGCACTCGCTCACCCGACAATACATTTTTCGTTATCAAACAACAGTAAGTCAATTATAGATGTTCGCGCTTGTGATTCAAACTTGGAGCGTGCTCGCCTCCTATATGGCAAAGAATTTGCTGATAATCTTATTGAATTTGATGAAGAACTACCAGATTTTAAACTCTCTGGTCTGCTTGGAAAACCTGATTTTACGAAGCCGAACCGCGAATATCAACTCTTTTTTATGAATCAGCGACCAATACGAAGCAGTATGCTCGGTGCAGCATTAAAAGAGGCACTCGGTGCCACAATTCAGAAGGATCGACATGCCGTGGCATTGCTATTTCTGACGCTTGAACCTGATACAGTTGATGTCAACGTCCATCCAGCTAAAATTGAGGTGCGGTTTAGGAACGAGCGGACGATTTTCAGCGGTATTGTACGGATGATCCGCAACGTTATCCATAAAGAGAAGTTTATTCCGAAGATTGAAACATCTGTAGAAACCGAACCCACACCTACTGAAGAAGCCGAAGTAAAAAATAAAATAACCAACACACCACAACAAATCCCAACGCCACAACCCCGTCCACAACCGACTTTTTCTACCGCTAAAACAGTAGAACCCATTGAGACACCACAACCAGAAGATGTTCCAACCGAAAGTGTTGAGTCTGAGCCAGTAGTTACACAACCTACGGATGAAGGTATTCAAGCAACTCGTGAAGTCCCCAGAACTGTTGTGCAACCGCCACAACAAGCGATCCCTGAAGGGGCAATGCTCAAGCTGCTCGATTTTGAAAATGTTGAGTTGAAGGCGAATCTCTTTAAGACTTATATTGTTGCTGAAGGAGAAGATAAAATCTTCTTCATTGACCAACACGTCGCCGCCGAACGGGTGCTTTATGAACGTTACGTCAACCAGATAAAAACTGACGGTATCCCGGTGCAAATATTACTGCTTCCTGTTACGCTTGAAGCCACACCGCAACAAGTTGCTATTCTCAAAGTTCACGAGGACCTCTTCAAAAAAATCGGGTTTGAGTTAGAGGAATTCGGTGGAAACACGATACTCATCCGAGCAATACCTGCACCACTGCCAACGCGAACCGCTGCTCAGACTGTTACCGACTTGCTTGATAAACTTCCTGAACAACCGCATACCGAAGTGGAAATCCCGGAAGCACTTGACGATGCGTTGGTAACGCTCGCTTGTCGCTCTGCTGTCAAAGCGGGGGATACATTGGACACCAAAGAGATGATTAACCTCATTCGCGAGTTGTCTGAAGCAAAACTCCCTTTCAATTGTCCGCATTCACGTCCTATCATCATTGAAATGGGGCGTGATGAATTAGAACGCCGATTTCATCGCTAATTTTGTCCAAAGAATAATCGCCACCTAATGAGAACAATACCTCTATTCCTCATTACTCCCTTTTTCACTGTTGCCCTTTTGCTACCAAACGCGTTTGCGCAAGATTATCTTATAGGTTTATCTGACGTGACGGTGCTCTCTCGCGCCTCGTAAATTCTATTCTCCGTAATCCAACATTTCGTTAAAAACCACTGTTTATAGTGACCTTTAGAATTAACAGGACATTTGGGGTGTGAATCAACGCTGAATGCGCTTGGCAGAATACGCGCATGGTATTCTGCATGATTCAGCGGGAGGGAACTCCGATTCTCGACTATCAGTGAGTTTCGTCGCGATTCGGAGATCGCTCCTACAGAGGAGATGTAGAATTATTTTTATAATCCACTATAAATTACAATTTTTCAGAATTATGCGACCGTTTTAGACTCAACCCGCGTCATTATATATAGAAAAGACATTAATCTATCATTTTTGAGGTGTCTAATGAAAAACAACGATGTTGAACTGATACATAGTATCCTATCGGGTGATGATGCCGCTTTTGTGAGTTTAGTGGAAAAATACCAAAAGCAGGTTCACGCACTTGCTTGGAAAAAAATTGGTGATTTCCACATCGCTGAAGAGATTACGCAGGACACCTTCCTCAAAGTCTATCAGAAATTAGAAACTTTGAAGAATCCGAATCAGTTTTCTGGATGGCTTTATGTCATCGCAACGCGCCGATGCTTCGCATGGCTTCGTAAGAGACGCATTGAAACTGAATCCCTGGAAGACATGGACACTGATATGATAGATGAAACCGCTTATTCCCAATATGTTGCTGCAGAACAAGCAAAAGTAACGGTAGATGAACAGCGTGAAGTGATTAAAAAGTTGCTCTCAAAACTACAAGAGAGTGAACGCACAGTGATGATACTCCACTACTTCGGCGACATGACGTGTGAAGAGATTAGTCGATTTTTAGGCGTTTCTGCAAGTGCGATTAAGAGTCGCCTTAGCCGTGCCAGACAACGTTTAAAGAAGGAGGAACCGATGATTCGAGAGGCACTGAGTAATTTTCAAATTTCTGCAAACTTAACTGAGAACATAATGAAACAAATTGAACATCTTAATCCTGTTGCACCTGCTGGGAGTAATCCTGTTATGCCTTGGGTGCTGGCTGCATCCGGTGCTATTTTGATTGTATTGATACTTGGCATGGGCAGTAAGAATTTAGCGCGCTTCCAACATCCCTATAGTTTGGACATGCAGTCTGAGATAGCAGTAGAACTTATTGATGCACCTATAGTCCAAAATATTGAAGCAAAACCTGATGTCAGAAATCTTCAAGGAAATAATTCTGATATTCCCGGTAGAGGTAATGGTACGGGGCAGGAATCAAACCAGAGTTTATCTGACTCAGTAGACTATACACAATGGGCGCTGCCTGAAGGCACAAAAGCACGTCTCGGTAAGGGGGACATGACTGAAAATGTCGCTTTTTCACCGGATGGTACTCGTCTTGCGGTTGCAAGTTCTATAGGGATTTGGATTTATGACACGCGTCCAGGGAAAAAGGTAAAGGAACTCGATCTGTTAACTGGTCACACTGAAAAGGTCAGATTCGTTGCATTTTCTCCGGATGGAAACAGACTTGCAAGTGCAAGTGATGATATGACGGTGCGTTTATGGGAGGTCCCTATAGGAGAACAGATTGCGACATTCTACAAGCATACAGGACGTGTTTTCTCCGTAGCGTTTTCCCCAGATGGCAATACAATCGCTTCTGGGGATGTTGATGGTACAGTCTATTTGTGGAACGCAAATACAGGACAGCACAAAGCAACACTCTCAGGACATACAGAGAATGTCCGGGCCATAGCATTTTCTCCAGATGGCAATACGATGGCTACAGATACAACCAAAACGGTTCGATTGTGGGATGCACACACAGGAAAACATAAAACTACGTTCAAAGAGCAAACAAAATATTTTTCTTCGGTAGCATTTTCTCCAGATGGAAACACAATTGCTACCTCAAGCGATGAAAATACTGTGCGTTTGCGAGATATCCGAACTGGGAGACACAAGTTGATACTTTCAGGACATAAAGAAGATGTTACATCCATCGCATTTTCGCCGGATGGCAATACGATCACTACAGGAAGTACGGACAATACAGTGCGACTATGGGATGCGAACACAGGAAAACCCAAAACGACACTCTTAGATCAAAATTCGTCGGTTATGTCCTTAGCATTTTCTCCAGATGGAAATACCATCGCTACAAGCGGCAGTACTACAGTACAATTGTGGGATGCAAACACAGGGAAGCACAAAATCACACTTACCGGGCATACTGAATGGGGAGATTTCGCTGTATTCTCACCAGATGGAAATACGATTGCTACTGGAAGTGATTATAGAGCTGCGGTATTGTGGGACGTTGACACAAGAAAACAGGAAATGACACTCAAAGGACATACGAGTGCGGTCACATGCCTTGCATTTTCACCTGATGCAGATGTTATCGCTACGGGCGATAAAAGGACAGTGCGCTTATGGGATGCGAAGACAGGGCAGCACATAAGCACTCTCACAGGGCATACGAAACGGGTTAACTCGATTGCATTTTCTCCGGACGGAAAAATTATAGCTTCGGGCAGCGAAGAAACTGTAAGATTGTGGGACGCAAAAACAGGCAAACACATATCTACACTCTTAGATAATGTAGATCATGTTAAGTATGTCGGGTTTTCTCCAGATGGTAGCACTTTTGCATGTGGCCGTTGGATTAGATTTGAAGTAATGCTTTGGAACGCTCGTACTTGGGAACAGATAGAGACATTAGAAGTTCATACACCGGTTTCTTCTATTGCGTTTTCTCCTGATAACGATACAATTGCTTGTGTTGGTACAAGCAGTTCATTGCATTTGTGGAATTTAAATACCAGAGAATACGTTGCAAAACTTGATGGTCATACGAAACAGGTCACTTCTGCCGCATTTTCTCCGGATGGCGCTATCCTCGCCACAGGGAGTGAGGACTGGACAGTGAAGTTGTGGGAACCTCGTTCCAAAAAACAGATAGCCACACTTAACGGACATACAGAATATATCACATCTGTGGCGTTTTCACCGGATAGCAATACAATCGCCAGCATTAGTTGGGATGGCACAATCCTTCTGTGGAAACTGCGTTAGTTGCTCCACAGATTCGCTAATATGTATTTCCGTTTCTACTATGCCCACACACAACCGCACTCAGTTCAGGCGTTGTTTACCGTGGTTCAAAATGTATAATGCTTTACAAAACCCAAACCGCCATCTGTCCTGCTTCACGGTTACACCACGCATAATATGGGATTGCAGTAACATCTACCTGTTTCAAATTCGGTTTCGGATGATAGAGACTATTTCCCCAATCAGAAGCATCAAACACTGTGCCAGTGCCACGGAACAGCGTTATACCGCCAAGGAGTTCACTGTCAAACACCGTTTCAACTGCTGCATCGTCAACAAGGGATAAGGTTTCAAAAGCACCGTCAGGATTGTCACCATCCTCAAAACAGTAGACAAGTGGACCACGACGCAGTGCTGACCGTCCGAGATTATCTCTCACATACGGATGTGCGTAGATTCGTTCAACAGGCATATCCAACTTCAATTCCACCGTGTCGTTAGTCTGCCACGTTCTCTCAATTGATAGGTATCCGTTAGATACAGCATTAGCACTGTAAGATTCTCCGTTGACGCCTGCCTTAAAATTGTTACACCAATCCGGTATCCGAAAATTCAATGCAAACTTTGCAGGTTTCTCAGGATCAATCGTTATTTTGACATCTCCAGACCACGGATAATCGGTTTCTTGTGTTAAATTTAGAGATACATCGCCTGCTACTGTTGCGGAGGCAGTGCCGCCAACGTAGAGGTTAACCCATAGGTCTTTTTCAGATTGTGCATAGATATATTGTCCGAGAGAACTGAACAACCGAGCGATATTCGGAGGACAACATGCGCATCCGAACCAAGCGTGTCGTTCCCTTCCACCACGACTTGCTAAAGGATTCTGATAAAAGAAACCTGTGCCATCAAGTGAAACACCAGAGAGTGCACCGTTGTAAAGGGCGGTTTCCAGCACATCAATAAAACGTGACTCGCCTTTCAATAGGAACATGCGATGTGCCCAAAATATCAATCCGATTGAAGCACATGTTTCGGCATAAGCGGAGAAATTTGGCAATTCATAATCTTGTGTGAACCCCTCATTGTGTCCAGATGGACCTACACCACCAGTGACATATAACCGTTTCTCTACGTTTTCCCAAAGTGCGTCGAGAGCGTTTGAAATGTCGGTATCACTCGTTTCAAGCGCAATATCAGCAGCACCAGCATAGAGATACATTGCCCGTACTGCATGTCCTACACATTCTGTCTGTTCTTTTAATGGTTTATGTGCTTGTGAATACGTGCCTTCATATTTTCCATCTCGTGTGTAGTGATGTTGATATGCGCCAAGGCCACCCGGTAAATCAGGATTTTCTAATTCCTTTTCAAAAACATGTGGAGACTCTCCGCGTGTCGTGACGAAATATTCTGCAAGGGACATGTAACGCGCTTCGCCTGTTACGCGCGCCAATTTCACTAACGCAAGTTCAATTCCCTGATGTCCCGGCAAACCATCACGTTTGCCATGTCCAAAAGTATTGTCAATGAGATCGGCAAATCGACATGCAACATCAAGCAGCTTCTGTTTTCCCGTTGCTTGATAGTGTGCGACACCCGCTTCAAATAGATGTCCAGCACAATACAATTCGTGCATCATACCGAGGTTTTGCCATCTTTTTCCTGGTTCGACCAGTGTAAAATAGGAATTCAGATAGCCATCTGTCTGTTGGCTTTTTGCAATTGTGTCAATAACCTCGTCCAGTTCTGCTTCCCATTCAGGATTGGGATGTGTTCGCAAGGTATAAGATGCCGCTTCCACTAATTTGTGGACATCTGAATCGTTAAAGAAGATACCTTCAAAGTCGCCTTTGATCAAACCGGCAGCTTTGGCAAAGTTATTAATTCTGCCGGTTGTTCGGCACTGCTCGAGTTCATGTGGTATGGTTTTCTCTGAATTCGTTGTTTGCCGAGGCGACCAGAAACGATCTTTGATAGTAACATCTGTGAATGGTAGTGCTTTCAAAATTTTTACCTTCTTGTTTATGGTGAAATATAAAAAACGTCAGTTTGACATAAGCATATAATTAGAAACCCGACACATCTTCAGGCAGGCGGTGTGCTGTATTGTTGTTGGGTTTCGCTATATCTATTCTGATGAATGTGTCATTGAAAAGCAGGCTTTTCTTGGCAGACTGAAGGGGTCTTGTTCATTCACCGCTCTACCCAACCTACGGACTTGAGTGTCTCACCCGACAATTGATTGAATGTGGTATCAGCGGCTTCTCATGCTAATTTGTTGGAACGCGTCTGGCGGTAAATATTCGCCTAACACTTTCTGAACGTCTGTTTCCGAAAGTTTTTGCGGTGTGATTAGCACGCATTTTTTCCGCGAATGCTTCTTCCAAGATTCCTCAAAATCCTTGTAGGCTAATCTGCGCTTGGTAAGATTGGTAGGATCTTGAAGAGATACCATGCTTGATTGATCATTATATTCGGACAATGGCAAAATTTCTGGGGTTCGTCCTTGAAATCCGACCATGACAATAGGAGTCCATCCTTTTGCGATAAATGCCTTCAGCACATCAAACGAGCAGTTGGCAATTACGGCACTGTGCCGCACTGTCCTACGTGTCGTGGTTTGAAAATCATCAAGCGCATTCCTGCTGGTGACGCGCGGGCGTTGTTTGAAAGCATTTCTGATGTAAGCGTGTTTCTTTAAATCAACAGTAGCGGATTCCGGTAACTTTACTGTGCTTTGTGTTGATTGCGTTGTGGTCGTCTTTTCTGCAGTAGTATTTTCCGTTTCAGGGATGTAGTATTCCCCTTGTGGTACTGGGCCACAATTAATTGACAGGAGTGCGAAAATAAGTAATGCGACACAAGCACACAGCGCTGAATATAAAGAACCGTTCAGGAATACATGACGAGTTTTTCTTAAAATGGACATACGGCGTTTCATGATTCGTTTCCTCCTTGCATAAAAATAGTCCACGTGTTGTTAATCAGTTTTAACTGCGACTTCCCGTTTTTCTTTCCACGATTCCACGATAGCTTCTGTTATCCGCATCGCTTGTAAACCATCTCGTCCTGTCGGTTCGGGTAGGCGATCATTGAGTAAATCATCTACGAGCGCGGCCATACGCAGCGCAAAAGTCCCATCAAATGCAAGCTGCTCCATCCGAAAAATAGAGGGACGGTATTCCTCAACGACTTGATTATCCCGTTTCATTAGTGTTGCTCGGCTCAGCACGTTATCAACTACGATTTCACCCGCGGCACCACAAATCTCCAACCGCTCAATCGGATGAATAAAATCGCTATCCCAACTCGCCAACAAGGTCGCGACTATCTCCGTCTCATATCGTACTGAGATAGCCATGCTTGTGTAGCAGGCATCCTCGCCTTCGCGTGCCTCATGTTTTCTTGGTTTCGCCATCTCAGCACATACAGCAACAATCTCACCGCCGAACCAGCGTAGTAGGTCAAGCGCATGCGTCTGTAACTCGTAGAGCAGGTAATACTCACCTTTCCATGTGGAGGCGGGTCCGCCTTGGGACAATTTCATATCCAAGTAATAGGTTTGTCCGATAGCACCAGCGTCAAACCACTTTCGTGCCTGTACATAACCGGGGGCAAACCGACGATTGTAGTCTATCGCGAGGTGCACACCTTTCTCATCTGCTTTAGCCACCATCTGTTCCGCTTCGTCAATCTCAAGTGCCAGCGGTTTTTCAGAAATAACATGTTTTCCAGCATCAAGACATTCCATCACAGGTTCAAAGTGTAAATGGTCCGCAGTAACTACGTCGACCAGGTCACACTCTTCATTCACAAGCATTTCTTTAATAGACGGATACCACTTGGCAATACCGAGTTCTTCAGCCCGTGCTTGCGCTTTGGCAGCATCAATATCGCACACTGCTACCAATTCTGCCCCTTGATGTTGGAGGTATCCTCGTTGGTGTAATAATCCGATTCCCCCACAACCGACAGCAGCAACTTTCAGTTTCCCTGCCATAATCGTGTTCTCCTTGTAAATTTCTGATACCGGTTTCAGTCCTTGTCACGTTCATTAATAATATACGATATACCAAAAAATAGCAAGTGAGAATTTATAGGTAGGTTAGGTAGATATCTTATCAAAGGATGTTAGAGGGTTTGATTTTTTCGGTGCAGTGGTTGATAAAAAGGAAAGGCAGATACCTTTCGGAAATCTGCCTATGGATATGAGATCGAAAACGCCTATGTTTATAGGATCACACGATTAGGTGAGAGTTGTAAATCTCCGAATAACTATGGAATCGTGACAGTGTAACTATCTGTGTAGTAAGTCCCTGTTTGTACTTCAACCGAAATCACATAATCACCAGAGGCATCATTGGGAAAAGTGTAGCTAAAGGAAGCTTCCGTTGCTGTTCCATCGCCGGAGTCAGTTTCCCAGAGAAAACCGTTCACGGACCACGCCACATAAGTATATGGTGTGCTTGTCACGCCAGTTGCGTTATGCGTGTCCCCTGCACTGGCGGTATAGGACCCATTCGTAGGATATACCCCGCTTGACTGCGTAGTGCTGGTGTCATCGGTGTCGTCGTCGTCGCTATCAGTCGTTGAGGTTTGACATGAAGAACAACCATCTGTGCAATAGGAACAATCAGGCGTGTTGTCCGTTGGGGCTGATGTGGTAGAACTACTGCTATCAGAGACATTCACTGTATAGGTCTCCTCATAACTTGACATATTCGAATATCGGTAAATGACCGCTGTAATCAGGTAATCCCCGGTATGCATAGAACCGCTTGGAAACGTGTAGGAAAGACTTGCTTCTGTTGACGTTCCATCACCATAGTCATATTGTTGGTATGTGCCGCGTTCACTTGTCTCCGATGGCGACTTCACATACCAGTCTATACTATAGTAAGCGGAGTCTGTGACAAGATTCAGTGTGACACTGTCGCCTGGTGAAGGTGTTTGATCTGAATCCGCAAGGTAAATGGTGTAAGGGGGAGGGGCGGGAGTATCCTCCTCCTCATCATCAGGAGTGAGGTCACGGAAATCTATAACATCATCCTCATCATCAGGACTATTGTCTCCAGGACTCTTTCTGAGCCATATCGGAGAAAAAATGCCAATAGGCGCCTCAGCGACAGCCTTAAAATGTATAACTTCGTTGGGAGGATAGACTTTTGCCTCAGCATACGCATCACAATCATGAATGGTGATCGACGGATCGGCATAGCGAAACCAGTCTCTATCGCTTTGATCACCACTTTTATACATGCCACCTTGTTTACCTTTGATTTGGCCTCTTTCCTCAAAAGGCGGTTCGTCTGTTGCCCAGGCATGTTTTAACTTGGCTCTCAGATGATAGGTGCCTGTGATATTTGCTTCCTCATAGTCTGATCCAAACGAGGCATCGGCGGAGAGCGCATGTTCGAATTCATTTTGTTCTGCACTTACCTCAGCAAGCGTTGTAAGCTTTCCCTCCTGATCTGCTCCAGACATTTGCTCCTTCCAAACTGTACCTCCCCAGATATAAATCTTGTGCATTTCTACCATCTCATTGGAGACATCGTTATCGGAACGTAAAGTTGAGATCATTGTCAGTATTGAAGCAAGTATCGCGATTATACAAAAAACTTTTCTCATCTGTTTTCTCCTTTATTTAGATTTCGGTAAATCTAAAAAAGTATAAGGATCAATTCCTTCTGATATATCTAAAACTTTTAAGTCAGAAGGGATATCACCTTCTGTTTTTGCGGACTCCAAACGTTTAATGTCATCCGGATGACCGTTTATATATTGGATTTTTTTGCCGATACCGTGACCAAGATCTTTCCAACGCGGTGCCCATCTAACGTAAATTGTGCCGCGTATCGTTGGGTAAAATAACCCAGTTGATTCCATCGTTCCGAAGCCTTCAACTTTCTCACCACGCTTCCATAACTCTACCCAAAGACGATCCATTAATTCGTAATTTGGCTCGTCTTTATATGGGTGGTTTGGATCCTCAGCATAATAAGGTGGATCAAACAAATCTTGCCAGGGGAAGTCGGGTGGCAGTTCTGGATAGGGACCAAAACCGAACGGAGACACACGCACCTCTGCCTCAGCGTTTGCCGCAGGCGTTTGGGCTGCGGTTGTGTCTCCGCCTTCGATGTCATTGCCCACTTCTCCATCGGTTGTCTGTTCTACCTTGCTGTCTGTCTTAGCAACCTTTTTAAGTTTCTCCGATTGGCGTAGTAGTTTTTCTACTTCGGCAGCAGCTTTTCTGTGGGGTATGGTATCGTGCTGATACGAGAAGTAGCAGCCTATACCGAAAACGATCAGGAAACTAAAACCACCAATAAACCATTTATTGGTAAGAATATCACGGAACATTTTATACCTCCTTATGGTAAATCTAAAAATGTATAAGGGTCAATTCCTGCGTCATCCATGTCAAGAACCGTAATACCTTCAGGAACATTGCCATCCATAAGCGATTTTCTAATAGCTTCTAAATCAAGTTCGGGGTCTCCTCGAATATCAAGGTGATCGATACCGTCAAGGTTATATTTTTTAACGAAGACGGTCCCAGGAATCGTCGGGTATACCAAGCCAGTGGCGGAGGAATTCCCTATCCCTGTGGTCCGTATACCTTGTTTCCACAATTTGATCCGGACGCGTGCCATTAATTCAAAAATCGGTGGGTCGTTCTTGTAAAAATCCCAAGAAAACGGTTTTATGATATAATCGTCAGGCACCTTGGGAAATGGACCGAACCCATGAGGAGAAACAGGCACGTCTGCTTTCTCAAGCGATGCTGCCTTATGAGAGTTGCTATCGTCTATACTTTCTGGCACAGTGCCGATAGCAAGCTCGGTTTTGGCAGAATCGCCCTGTGGCGCATCTGCTGCTTTTTGGGATGCTTCTAATTGCTGGCGTGCTTTTGTTGTTTCTTGTTTGTAGGGTTCAAGCTCGTGCTGATACCAAAAGTAGCAGCCAATCGCGAGAAGGATAAGGAAACCACATCCTCCAAGAAACCATCTGTTGGTTAATATATCGTGAAACATTTTATATCTCCTTTTGTTTTTTGACACATCTGTATTATAGTATGTCAATTAAAAAGGATAGGTTTCATCGGTCAAGCAAACTGAATTTGGAGGAATTTCTGCAATAAAATTGGTTAAGACAATTCTATAAGTTAAGTAAAAAACTTGGAAATTATTGTCTCAATGTGGTTATTATATCAATTTTGCAAAAAAAAAAAATCAAGTTAAAGTGGTAAATATCAAATTTCACACATCCCTCATTATATTCTACCGCAAAAACGCAAAAAATTTGACATACAACACGGTCTGTGATAAGGTATTAAGAATAAATTTCACTGTAAAGACCAATTGTTAAATTATTGTGAGGACATCAACGTGCCACGTTTAAGACAGTCAGAACCTTCCATGATGGAACTTTACAAAGAGGTAAAAAAACAGCATGAAGATGCCATTCTCCTCTGTCGGGTTGGTGATTTCTATGAAGCGTTCTATGAAGATGCTGAGTTAATCTCACGTCTGCTTGAGATCGCCTTGACGACCAGAAGCCATAAAAATCAGAAGACACCACCGCCACCAATGGCTGGAATCCCTCACCACGCACTTGACTCCTATCTCTACAAATTAGTTACTGCTGGACACAAGGTCGCAATATTGGATCAGACTGAAGATGCGAAAGTTGCGCGCGATGAAAATCGTCTTGTCAAACGCGATGTTGTCCGAATTGTTACACCTGGGACTGTCACTGATCCAAAAGCACTTGAGCATAAAACGAACAACTATCTCATCTCAATTTATCACCAAAAAGACACTTACGGCATTGCGGTTGCGGATCTCTCAACAGGTGAATTTCAGGTAACTGAACTCACAGATTTCTCGCGACTCTGGGCAGAGACACACCGATTTTCACCAAAAGAGTGTCTTTTTTCAGAGTCTTTTGAAGATGAAAAGATGTTTGAACAAATCAAGGTTGAACTGAAAGCAGTGGTCAATTTTCTTCCCGATTGGCGATTTGATTTTGATACTGCCAGAACGGAACTCCTTGAACACTTCCGAACGGTTTCGTTGGATGGGTTTGGATGTGAACATCTTCCCATTGCTATATGTGCAGCGGGTGCACTCATCTATTATCTTCATGAAACGCAGAAACAGGAAGTTGAACATATCCTTTCGCTCCATACCTATACACTTTCGGATTTTATGGTGCTGGATGCAGATACGCAACGTAATCTTGAGTTAACAGCATCTATTCGGGACGGTTCTACAAAAGGCACGTTACTTGAAGTGCTTGACCAAACAGTGACATCTATGGGGGGGAGAAAACTGCGGCAGTGTTTGTTGCAGCCGTTGTTAGATGAAAGTGAAATTATAGAACGACTTGACGCAGTTGACGAGCTTAAAACAGAGATAAATCAACAAGAGGAGTTGCGGGAAGCACTTGAGCAGATGTCCGATATCGAACGTCTCATCACCCGCATCAGTCTCGGTTCAGTCAACGGGCGCGACCTATATTCACTCAAAGATTCGCTTCGACTTATCCCTGCCATTAAGGAACAACTTCAAAACTGCCAGACATCGCTTTTAGCTTCCCTGAATGCGGAATTGAATCCGATGGCTGCATTGGCTGAATTGATTGAAGGTGGGATTCATCCGAATCCACCTGCGACAATTCGTGAAGGCGGTGTGATAAGTGATGGTTATAACACTGAACTTGATGAACTTCGGCAAATTGTGGGGCAAGGTAGAGAATGGATGGCGCAGCTACAAGAAGAGGAGCGAAAACGCAGTGGAATTACATCACTTAAGATTGGATTCAACCAAGTTTTCGGCTACTACATTGAGGTGACGAAGCCGAATCTCAATATGGTGCCTGAGCATTATATCCGTAAACAGACCTTGCGAAACTCTGAACGGTTTATAACGCCCGAACTGAAAGAACAGGAAGCGAAAGTATTGAACGCAGAGGATCGGATACAAACGCTTGAATACGAACTGTTCTGCGAGATTCGGGACGAGGTAGCAAAATCTACAGAGGAGATACAGAAAATCTCAGCAATTATTGCGATGGTTGACGTCATCGCAAACTTCGCATATTGTGCCTCAAGATATAACTATGTAAAACCGACTGTGGAGAACAGTGAGGAGATTATTATCCGCGATGGTCGACATCCCGTAGTAGAACAGATATTTATCCAAGAAGGTTTTGTGCCTAACGATACGATGCTTAACTGTGATGATGAACAACTCCACATCATTACGGGACCGAATATGAGTGGAAAAAGCACCTATTTGCGTCAAACAGCGCTGATTGTCTTGATGTCACAGATAGGGTGTTTTGTGCCAGCTGCTGCTGCGAAGATCGGATTGGTAGACAGGATTTTCACCCGTGTCGGGGCATCGGACAATCTCGTGATGGGACAGAGTACTTTCCTTGTGGAGATGAACGAGACAGCGAATATTCTCAACAATGCTACCCGTAAAAGTCTCGTTATTTTAGATGAAGTCGGACGCGGCACAAGCACATTTGATGGACTCAGTATTGCGTGGGCAGTTTCAGAATATCTACTTGATGAGAAAAAAATGGGTGCTAAAACACTTTTTGCAACGCATTACCATGAACTTGTTGAGTTGGCAAGCAAGTACAAACGCGCGAAAAACTATAACGTCGCTGTCCACGAAGATGGGGAAAAGGTGACGTTCCTGCGGAAAGTTGTAGCCGGTGGTGCTGACCAGAGTTATGGGATTCATGTTGCCCGACTTGCGGGGTTGCCACATACTGTGATTTCACGCGCGCAGCAGATTCTTGAGGTGCTTGAACAGCACAATCTCAGCGTTGAGGCAGATAGTGCAGCAGAAAAACCTCAGAAAACAACCCAAACAATGCCGCGTCCAAAACGCCGTGTTACTCGGAAAACGTTACAGAGCGATTCTCTTCAGATGGCGTTGTTCACACCGAAAACACATCCGCTTGTTGAGGAGATCCAACAGTTGGAACTTTCGCAGATAACACCTTTAGATGCTGTGAATATTCTTTATGATTTAAAAGCGAAAGCAGAAGAAGCTTGATTTATGATAGATTTGAATTTATATGGACAGTATTGATCTGTGAATCAACGCCAAACGCGCTTGGCAGAATACGCGTATGGTATTCTGCATGATTTGTCGGGAGGGCACTACGATTCCCGACTATCAAAGCGTTTCGTCGCGATTCGGAGATCGCTCCTACAAGTGAATGTAGAATTATTTCAATAATTCACCATAATACATCGCCCAGCCAGTAGTGTGTAAACAAAATGGTTGGTATTGTCGTTCAAAATCAAGACTTTTTATGAAGTTCAGACGTTTCGCGGGGAGACGCTTAACCCGGCAAATGCCAAACGCGCATTTAATATTGATTCCCGCACTATCCAAAAAGGAGCGGATACTATGATTATGAAGTGGACAGGATATATTATCCTGATAATGATCTGTTGTTTGTCTATCGCGTGTGAGCGGACTATTGATGTACTCAGGTCAAACGGAGACGAGGAAAGTTTTGAGGCACGCCAAAAAGCGGTAGATGGAATAAAAAGGTATATTCAACGAGAATTTGAGTTAGTCCAATCATTTGAACAACTCACACAGGAAGAAGATGCTTTAGAGGCACTTTTAACCTTACCCATGAAGGCAGCAGAAATTTTCAAGGAAGAAACGGGCGTTGAATATCCAAGTCCTGAGATACGATTCCAACTTTTAAGCATCCAAATCCAAGAAAATCCTGTTGATGTAGATGCACACCTTGTTTTTGTAGACATGCAGGAAGATATTGATATTCATGGCGAAATAGGTGTAGATATTCTCCACGCGATTGACCAGCTTCAAATGCTTGACCTCATTGAAGAATGGGTATACCTGTCGCTGCTACACCCGGATGCAACGGAAGAAGCATTATTAATACCATTCCGAGAATCCGCAAAGAATGGTGAAACAACCCTCAGTTTTGAAGTAATCGCCAAGGGTTATGCAGATGCGTTCCCTGAACCAGAGCCGCCATCTGCAGCAAACTGATCGTAGGTCGGGGAGCGCATGCAAACCCATAACTGTAAATTAAAAACCCTCCAACAAGAGAATATGTCCTTAGGTTGACAGTTATGTGAAGATGTTGCGAAGCCAACCTACAATAACTACAGAAAACCTTGACACTATAATGTTACGGACTCACCACTCCGCGCGCATTCGTAGATCGCCATGTTGAGCGCTACAGAACGTCTGCCCTCATATCCATCAACTGCTGGTTCTGCGTCATCGTGGATCACTCGGAGCGCATCTTGAATTACATTACTGGGATAGGGTGGCAGTTCAATCTCCGGTTCTTTATCTTCGGGGAACTGCCACATTTCCGGTCCAAGACCAATGATTCCATGTTGACCGTGGATATGAATCATGGAGACACTACTGCCGGGAAAAGTTGTAGTTGTTAGGACGTGTCCAAGCGCACCGTTTTCAAATTCTAAAATTGCGGAGGTCATATCCTCGGTTTCACAATTTTCGTGGTCGTAAACATCAAAGTGTGCACCGATGACTCGTTTGACAGGTCCCATAAACCACAGCATCAGATCAATGTAGTGTACGCCTTGATTCATGATAGAGCCGCCACCGTCAAGTTCCCATGTGCCGTGCCAACCGACGTAGTAACTATCTGGGCGTTTCCATTTCATCCGTAGTTCACACAGAAGGGGGTTTCCGATTGCGCCTTGTTCCAGTGCAGCCTTGATTCGGCGATTGTGACCGCCGTATCGTTCTCCAAAGTCAACGAGCAGCTTGACGTCGTTGTCTTCACATGTTTTGATCAGCGAATTACAATTTTCAACGCTGACATCCATCGGTTTTGTGGTGATTACATGTTTTCCGCGGCGTGCTGCTTCTTTTCCAAATTTTCCGTGGAGACCGCTGGGAGTCATGATCATTGCCACATCAATATCGTCGCGGTCGAACATTTCAAGTGCATCATCGTGGCTTTCGCACCCGAATTTTTCTTCCGCTGCTTTACGCCGATCTTCGACGAGATCAGCAACAGCGACGAGTTCAGCACCGTCTGTGCTATGAATTATATTTGAACGATTCATGCCCATACCTAAGCCGACAACGCCAAAACGTAGATTATTTGCCATTAAATTTCTCCTAATAACGTGTCTTTCTCGGATTCTCCTGATGAAAGTACTCAAATAATTCTGATCGCCAGACAGGACTCAATATGGGTCTGGCAAAAGGTTAAAAACTAATTTTTAGCATTATAGCATATATATGGCAGATGCGATACAAAAATCTGATTCTACTGGCAATTTTCTTTCTCGCTCTACTGGGACTCACAGTGACAGACAGCATAGCGCAGGAAGTTGCTCCTAAAAATGAAAACGTCAGGTTTACCGATGTGACTGCTGCGCTCGGTATCCAATTTCATGATGTGAATGGTGAAAGCGGTAAAAAATATTTTATTGAACCGCTTGGCAGGGGAGTAGCACTTTTTGACTATGATGATGATGGTGATTTAGACCTTTACTTAGTCAACGGTTGTGATTTACCCGGTACAACCTCTCCAATTCCACCGAAAAATATGCTTTACCGTAATGATGATGGCAAATATATTGATGTGACAGCAGATGCTTCTGTGGGCGATACCGGTTATGGTTTAGGGTGTTGCGTAGGGGATTACAACAACGATGGCTTTGTTGATCTTTATGTGACAAACTACGGCAAAAATGTGCTTTATCAAAACAACGGAGATGGCAGTTTCACAGATGTGACAGAGAAAGCAGGGGTGGGTGGTGACAGGCTCAGCAGCGGATGTGCTTTTTTAGACTACGATGCTGATGGACACTTAGATCTCTATGTTGTCAACTATGTCCAATTTGATGTTGACACAAACCCAGAATGTACGCGTCAAGGTGTTCCCGTATATTGCACGCCTGAAGCACTTAATGGTGAAGCGGATAAGCTTTACCGCAACAATGGGAACGGCACATTCACTGATGTGACACAAAAAGCAGGGATTACTGCCCCTCCTGGAAAGGGATTAGGCGTTGTTTGTGGAGATGTGGATAATGATGGTGATATAGATATCTTTGTTGCGAATGACACGACACCGAATCTGCTTTACCTTAATGATGGGGATGGCACTTTTACTGAAGATGCGCTTTTTGCGGGGGTGGCATTGAGTGAAGAGGGACGTGCTTATAGCGGAATGGGTGCTAACCTCGGTAATTTTGATAACGACGGTTTTCTGGATATTGTGATTACGAATTTTCAGGACCAGGTTAATAGCATCTATCAGAATGCACAGGACGGGTTTTTTAACGATGTTAGCTTTGCCACAGGAATTGGCGAAAAGAGTCTTCCCTACTTGGCGTGGGGTGTCGATTTTGTGGATTTTGACAATGATGGTTGGCTTGACCTATTTGTTGCTAACGGACATTTAGACGACAATATCGCGAAGATTGATCCAATCGGCACATACAAGCAACCCAATCAGATTTTCTGGAACAATCGAGATGCCACATTTAGGGAAGAAAAGGTAGCGTTGCCCCCGAAAGTAAGTCGTGGTGCTGCATTTGGGGATATTGATAACGATGGCGATGTGGATATTGTCGTTGCTAACCTAAAAGACACACCGACTGTTTTGCGAAATGCGGGTGGAAATGCTGGGAATTGGCTCAGTATAAAGTTGGTCGGAACGCACTGTGCTCGTGATGCGATTGGCGCACGTGTGACGGTTGTGGCGGGGGAATTGACACAAATCAGAGAGGTCAAAAGCGGCTCAGGTTATCTCAGTCAGAACGATATGCGGTTACACTTCGGGTTAGGAGATGTTAAGCAGGTTGACTCGGTGACAATCCGCTGGATCTGTGGACATGTTGAGACTTTCAAAAAGATTGATGTGAATCAGGTGCTTGTTATCAAGGAAAAGTGATGATTCGAATATCCGCATCATCTGGTACATTGTTTTATTGTCTTTTCCGATTGCATAGTAAGGCGATACCATCCAAGATTATCTCTGTCGAAAGCATCCAAACTCGACAGAGTAGCGCAACGCCTGTCGCTTGCAGCGCGGGTATATAGTTTGCCAGTAGTATCCATGATAGTCCTTTCCGAATTCCTAATCCACCAGATGTCAGGAAACTAATACTATTTCCGAAATCCTTGGATTCGCACATTTCATAAGACCGCTACAGCACCTTATGAAGGAAGATAGCGCGTATATCACCACCTATTCCACATCTTTTGCACATCGAAACCCATAAGTTGCAAGTCTATGAAAAGGTTTATCATAATATAGGTAATCCGATTCAAAGTGTATCCGCAAGGACACCCATCCACCCCCTCGTAGAATTTTTCTCTGTCCTGGTTTTGTTCCGGTCGGTTCAGCATCCAACCGAAAATCACGTCCCTGGTAATCATCAGCGCACCATTGCCATACATTTCCAACAAGATCAAATACACCAACAGGACTCACGTTTTTTTCTTGAGTTCCTATAGCGTAAGGAGCTAAACGTGCGCGATAATCAATCGCCTGAAAATCAAATTCATTTCCCCATGGGTAACGCTGCTTTGTGTTACCTTGGCAGGCAAGTGTCCACTCTGCAGCACTTGGCAGTCTTATCCCTCGCCAATTTGCATAAGCCTCTGCCTCATACCAGCTGATACCGGTCACAGGCATACCATTACGTTTTAGATAATTTTCTTCAAATGTTGATGGCACCCAGAACCCGTATTTTTCAAGAAATTTACGTCCTTCTTCTGACCAATACCTCTTATTCTTGTACCCGCCATCTTCAATAAATTTTATATATTGTTGATATGTAACGAGGTGTTTGTCAAGGTAAAACGGGTCGACAGACACTGTTTCCCCAGTGCCAAAAGGATCTACGGTACCGCCATCAATCTTTATCATCTCAGTTTGTGCCATTTGTTGCTCCTTGTTCGGTTTATCGTGGTTTGGCCCAAGAAGTTCACAGGAAATAATAATACTGAGACATTGGGTTAATTTCTTACTCTGATTTTCTTACGCTTACCTTTGTCATCATCTAAATCAGTCTCCTGTATATCAAAAAAGTGCTCAGGAAGACCGAGATTGAAGCTCATCTCTTTCAAGGTATAGACTGTTTGGCGACGCTGCCAACCATCAGACCTGAACTCTTTTTGCACGCGCACTTTTGGAACAGCTATGTTTAATTCATCAACAATTTGAAAATCGCTATGGTCCTCACGCAATCGTAACCAATATCCCTCTGCATTTGCAATCGGAGCATCACTTTTAAAATACCATTCCTCACGGAATACCTCAGGAATAGATGAAGAACGAACATAGACCTTGACCAATATTTTTTCATCATTTTTATCTGGAAAATGCGTAATAATATAGCCTTTCTCACCTGAGAACTCTGTGGACTCAACACTTGCGCGTGTCTCATCTATAAAGTCTAAAGGTGGAAGTACAGCAATGTCAATTACTTCGTTTATAGTATCTTTCTGGTGTTCCAATTCAATACCTGCAAAACTCGGTATTTCATCAAATTGCGATGCTCGTGTTACCGTAAAGAAGTCAGTTCCTTTGCCTAAAAAAAGGTCCTCGAAGCCATCATTAAAGTGGCGTATATGTCCAAGGGATGGATACTTATCATATTGACTAATTATCTCCATTCGGTAATCTATTTCATGCCCAGTTTTAGCAGAGTCGGTACCCATTTTGAAAACAAGAGATATCTCGGCAAAAATGAAATAATCATCAGATTCACGAAAAGGTTCATACTTCTTCTCTCGTTCTAATTTTCTTAAGACAAGTTTCCGAAATGCTTCATTCTTCTTTTGCTCCGCATCTCTAATTTCCTGTTCCCGGAATGCCTCAATTTCACGCATTCTATTCCCTTTTTTATTCGGATCAGTTGGGAATTGTTGATAATAAAGATAGCTAAGTTCACCATCTTGAATAAGAGTTTTTGAAAAATTGAGTAGTGAAATTATTGATTTTATATCCATGAGTTCTTCCTCCAATACTAATATTAATAAAGAAAAACATACTAACAACCAAAATATACAGAAAAAGAGAATATCGGTAAAATAATGATATCAGAATTAGCAGGATACTCTCTGAATTACGCTGCATCATATTTAAACGATAATAATGATAACATCTCTGGCAAAATTTTCAATGACAAAATCAGTCTAATTTTCATTATAAAGACAGATGTTGTTTACTCTCAGTGTGCATTTTCATAAACAACATACGGGTGAGCGTTGACAAACATTCAAATCTGAAGGATTTTGTAAATATCAGAGTATATATTTACTATAACTATTGGAAAAAATAGTCACAGACTGCCTGTAAACCACACGCTTCACATTCAGGTGTTTTTTGACATACTCTTGCACCATGCCGAACAATTAAAGCATGGTATTCATTGAATAGGTCTACATCGTGCGGCAAGTTATCCATGAATAGCGCGCGGAGTCTTTCATAGTGAAAGTTTCCCTCAACCCATCCCAACCGACTGAACAACCTATATGTGTAGGTATCCACAACAAAACTCGGTTTTTCTGCGGCGTAGAGAATGATTGAATCGGCAGTTTCGGGTCCGACACCGTAGATAGAGAGTAATTCTTCTCGCAGTTCGGGGACATCTTGCTTAAACATTTCCTGCATTGGGCGTTGGACGATATGTTCCACGAAGGCGCGCACCTTCTTCGCTTTCATTCGGAAATATCCAGAAGGATGTAGAAGTTGTTCCAATTCGTCTTGACTGACAGCGTGTATCTGTTCTGGTGTAAACGCTTCTGCCGCTTTGAGATTGTCAATCGCTTTCTCTACATTCCGCCACGCAGTCGCTTGTGTTAAGATAGCACCGAGTGCGACTTCAAAAGGTGTATCTGCCGGCCACCATCTCAAGGTGCCGTGTTCCGTTTGGAGTTGATGATATAGGTCAAGCAATTTTTTATTCAGATTTTCTTCATAAATAATTCGCATATCGGTATAATATAATTCTCAATTTATAGTGGAGTATAGAGAAAATTCTATATTTCCTCTGTAGGAGCGATCTTCGAATCGCGACCGAACTGTAGGAACAGTCGGGAATCGGAGTTCCCTCCTACAGTTCAGGTATGTAGCGTTAATTCTAATCTTTACCATAGACAGTGAGGATAAGTTATGAATATCAGTTTTAGTACCGGTGTTGGTGGTAATGCGTGGAGTCTTGCCGAATGTGCAGCGTGGGCAAAAGCCAACGATTTTGATGCAATCCGTCCCTACAATAACGGTCTCTTTGAACCGAACCAGATTATACAATCAGGTGGTGAGGAAGTCAAGGAGATTTTGGCTGACATAGATATTTATCTTGCAGCCTTAACGGCACATTGTAACCTTTTAGATGATGATTTAGAGAAACGCGAAAATGCTCGCAATGCGTTGATGCAAGCAATTGAAGCAGCGCATATCCTTGAAATTCCAGCGATAGTCACTTATGCGGGAAGTTCTGTCAGTTGGCATTTTTATGGGCAATTTTCTTCGGAACCGGGAAACCCTGGTGATCGTTCAATTGAATTGGTTGGACGATTTAAAGAGATGTGGACCCCTGTTGTACGATTTGCTGAAGAGAAAGGCGTAAAGCTTGCTTTGGATTGTGCTGTTCGCATGGGGAATATCGCTTGTAATCCCGAAATGTGGGAACGTATTATTGATGCTGTGCCTTCGGATGCACTGGGACTATCTTGCGATCCTTCGCATTGGCTATGGATGGGGATTTTACCTGCTGAAGACGCTATCCGTATGTTTAGCGGGAAGTGGTATTATGCGGATGTTAAGGATTGCGAAATTAGTCCAAGAATGCTTTTTAGGCAAGGTATCATCGGGAATTGGTGGTGGCAGTATCGGGTGCCCGGACGCGGTCAATTGAACTGGGGAACGATTATCGGCGCGTTGTTAGAATCTGGATACGATTATGTTCTGTGTGTGGAGAATGAGGACCGTGGCGCACCGGGGTTAGAGGGTTTTGCGATCGGTTGTAGACATCTTCGTCAATTTTTGCCAAGTACTTGAGTGTTGTGATATTCAGTTTGTATTTCATTCTTTTCTATCTTAATCTTGGATTTATACAGATTGGAGAATTTGTCACGATTCGGAGATCGCTCCTACAAAAGAAAGAGGCACAATGAATTGCGCGACTACAAACGTGGACATTGTAATCGGGCTTAGAAAGTCCTCTCACAAGACTAAACATAAGACGCCATAAATGGCGCGTTTACAAAACGCGCCTACCTGAGGTGGGTGAAGGGCAGAGGCATTCAATTGTCGAGTTTACTCAATTAATTGTGATGTATTATCCAATTAACAAGACAGTCATGTTTTGTAGGAGGGAACTCCGATTCCCGACTATCAAAGCGTTTTGTCGCGATTCGGAGATCGCTCCTACAAAAGAAAGAGGCACAATGAATTGCGCGACTACAAACGTGGACATTGTAATCGGGCTTAGAAAGCCCTCCAACAAGAATGATAATGTAATCTATATATGCTTCTTGAAATTGCCCTTGATTTGTGATAATTTATTAGTAAATGAATAAACAATTACACCCTAAATCACATAAAATCGTAATTCTTGCCGAAGGGTCATTCGGTGTCTTAGAATCGAAGACCGCCACAGTTTTAGTACGTTACCTTCCTGGCAACGTCGTTGCTGTCATTGATAGTACCAAAGCGGGAAAAGATGTAAGCGAAGTTATTGAAATTGGCGAAGGAATTCCAGTTGTTCGCAATCTGGCAGAGGCAATGCGGTTTGAACCAACGATGTTGGCAATCGGCATTGCACCTCCTGGTGGTGAGTTGCCAGAGGCGTGGCGCGGGATTCTTCATGAAGCAATCAGAAGCGGATTACATATCATGAGCGGTCTGCACCATTTTTTGAGTGAGAATGCTGAACTGGCGGAGTTAGCAGAGGCACACAACGTGGTACTATGGGATGCTCGGAAACCACCAGAGAACTTACCTGTGGCAACATGTAAAGCTGCAGATGTAGATGCGACTGTTGTTCTCACAGTTGGTTCAGATTGCCGTGTCGGGAAGATGCTATCTGGCATAGAGATTACAAATGCTGCAAGGGAACGTGGACTCAATGCTGAGTTTTGTCCAACAGGGCAGAACGGCATTATGGTGTGGGGTTGGGGTATTGCGATTGACGCTGTTGTTTCTGACTTCACCGCTGGTGCAGCGGAGCAAATTGTGCTTGAAGGGGCGAAAAATCATGACCTTTTAATCGTTGAGGGACAGGGATCGTTAGTGCATCCAGGATATTCGGGGGTAACGTTGAGTCTACTCCATGGCAGCATGCCGGATGCGATGATTTTTTGTCATCAACCCTCTCGGAAAAAGGTTGCGCGGTATACAGTGCCTTTACCCTCTTTAACCGAGATGATAGCACAATATGAGATGTTAACTGCGCCTATAAAACCTGCTAAGGTAATCGGGTTAGCACTTAATTGCTTTGATCTATCTGAACAAGAAGCGCATGATGCAATTGCTGCTGCGGAGTCGGAAACAGGATTGCCTGTAACAGATGTGGTGCGGTTTGGCGCGGAGAAGTTGGTTGATGCTATTCAGAAGGTGCCAAAAAAGTTTGAATAGCCACAACCGAATAGAAAAATGCTTGGAAAACTTTAACTATTACTTTGGAGGAAAAAATGCGTATTTCAAAACGTTCTTGGCCCGTTATATTTGTTGCAATAATATTTTCTTTCGTTGTTGGGTTCTCAATGATTTTGCACCCTGAAACTTACTCAATGGAACCGTTCATGTTGGCTGCTATAGCTACCATGTTGGCGGGAATTTACGTTGAATTGCAGGAAATGAATAAACAGAAGCGCGAATCGGATAAACGTTTGTCGGAAACTGACAAAAATGTAACTACCGAATGATGTGTTATAAGATAAACTAAAAACACCTTCTAACTTCTATTTATCACGAAACACTTCGATTTCGCGCAGTGACCTCCCACGTGCCTTGACAATACCCATTTGTATCAATCACATAATAGAACGGATGTAACGCAACACATGGACAGATATGTGTCGGACAGACGTAAATCTCTTGTCCGATGTGTATTGGTATATCTTCAGGGATATTTATCGCCCAATGTTCCTCGTGTTGCTTGTCTACCTCAGCGTTGTCAATATTTAGGATAATTCCGCGCACGCCATCCGGATCAGCCGCTATTGCTTTGTGTCCTAAATCAAGCGTGATACGGTTCGGGGTAGGTATGCTAATGACGCGACTGAGTAGTAGTGCTGCTGATGTAAAGCCGAGGTCGGGATAGCGGTTAGTGTAACCATAGTCATGAAAAACAAACGTTCCAGGGGATGCTTCTACCCCTGGTGTTTCAGCATAAATAGGAAATGTTGGCGTGCCACCCATCACAATCAACGGTACTGCGAGTCCTTTTGCAGAAAGCATGTCCTGCATCTCCTCAACTTTTGCAAGACTTTGATTGCAAGCGGCTTTGCGTGCAGTTAAATCTTCATCGTGGATATGTCCGTCGTATACATGCAAACCCCATGGCTGTAAACTATCTGACTGATCAATAGATTCGTAAATCTGCACAGCAGTATCGCCAACAGGCACACCGGTGCGATGCATGCCTACATCAAGGTCAAGCATCACTTTAACGCTTAATCCGAGTTTATTTGATGATGCAGAGAGAGCAGTTACCGCTTCTTGATGGTCAATGATGACTTTAAAATCGGCATTTGGATACCGTTGTTGTAGTGAAAGAAAACGGTTGATATTGGGACCCACCATTTGGTACGCGATTAAAATATCCTCTATTCCGTTTTGTGCAAGCATTTCAGCTTCTCGCAGCGTGGCGCATTTATGCTTGAGGATACCCGCTTCCCGTTCCATTTCGATTATTTCCGCTGTTTTGTGCGTTTTCGCATGCGGTCTGAGTTTTGAGACATTACCATCAACAGTAGCAATTGCGCGTTCTATATTCTGCTGCACCAGTGGGAGATAGACAACAAGTGCTGGACTGGGGATGTTTTCAACGTTCTGTATACGATATTTCTGATCCATTTCAATACCTCTTTTCCTATTTAGCGACCGTTAAACCGATTCATTGCTGTAAGAATACCATCTTGGACGTAAGTTTCAACTGCATCAACTGCCCGTTTAACAGTATCTTCAATCTCAATCTCATCTTCTTCTGAAAATTCTGAGAGGACATGATCGGTTAAGTTACCGACAGGTTCACCGATACCGATCCGTAAACGTGGGAACTCAGTTGTGCCCAGGTGATAGATAATAGATTGCATGCCTTTCTGACCACCGTCACTTCCTTTCTGTCTTATCCGAATTGTCCCGATGTCCAAGTGAATATCATCATAGATGATACAGAGATCCTTAAGGGGAATCTCAAACCGATTGATAAGCGCTGTGACAGCTGAACCACTATTGTTCATATATGTCATTGGCTTAGCAAGGATGATAGAGGAATCGTGTAATATAACCTGTGTAACGAGCGATTGACAGATAGAAGTTACGCGCTTTGTAAATACGTTTTCGGTATTCTGTGCTGATTGTATTTCGTCGTAGATTGCATCAATTACTCGGAAACCGATATTGTGTTTCGTATGCTCGTACCGTTGTCCGGGGTTGCCGAGTCCAACGATGAGTTTCACAAGTTTCTCTCCATTTTCGTTTTAAATAACCTAAGTTGCCACATAGTAGCACGAACTTTTAGTTTGTGTCTGTGAGTCCGCAAACTAAAAGTTTGCGGTACAAATTTGCGAATACTGATCTATTCTGTATTAAACACTGTGTCGGCATGTCTAAAATCTTGCAGGTAGTAACTTGGGTTAAATATTGCGGTAAAAATAGGTTTCCATCAAAATCGCAGCGGTTGTGAGAGATTTAAATGTCCAGCAAGTGTTTTCTTCTCTTTACCGTCAATAAGAATCTGGACATTTATAATCTCGTTCGGAAAAGCGTCAAAGACCGTTTTAAGAATGGCACTTACTGTAGTTAATTCAGCTGTTGTTCCACCAATATGTCCATCTGCAAGATGGTGTGAAAAATCCAAATATGCAGTTTTTTGACTATCTATGTAAACTTCGTTAAGTAACGTTCCTCGTGGAATTGGATTTCTGTAGTTCGGAAGTGTTGCTTGAACGAGCGCTGTAACTACTTGTTTCAAACGTTCAGTTGGTTCTGAATAGAGTCGGAGTTCGGCTTGAACGGGTGTAATTTCAAGTGATGTCGGATTTAATAGAAATATGTTTACTTGTTCTGGTGGTGGCAAGATATCTGTTGGGTTGGCGGTATCTGGTAGTTTTGGTGGAGCATCTAAAATTCTTGTTCGTTTAGAATGTGCGATTAGTACAAGCGTAATGGCAAGACCGATTATAATGACAACCAAAGTAATGCCCCATACCATAAAGAGTCTTGAGTGGAAAATTTTTCGGAGAAGATTCACATTTTTGCTCCAATAGAATCCTGTTCCTATGTTTTGACTGCTACAAAATGAGGAATACCAGTTATAGTAAAACCCACAATTACCTATACACCGTGGTAGGTTCGGTTCCTAACTGAACTTGTGTAAATGGTGCGGTTTCTAACCGCACCTACCAGAAAGTGTTCACATATTTTGAGATTTCACTATATAGTGAACTTTGAAATTATTGAGACACTTTGATAAACCTGTTTTGTAACATAACGGACAATAGAAGGTGTAGCACAAACTGTTAGTTTGTGCCGATGTGACGCAAACTAACAGTTTGCGCTACAGAAGTGTCCCATTAATTGTAAGTTTTACTATAAAAGTGAGTCTTAGTTAGTGTCCGAGGGTTTCCTTTTTGAAAATCCGTTAGATTTAGGTGGTTGATTAACCGATGCGGAATATAACTGGATGGCACGTATGATAGCAACTGCAAGCTCGGAGATGTGGTCAGGATTGGAAAGTCGTTTAGCATCGTCTATATTTGATAAGTAACCAAGTTCTAATAGAACAGCTGGCATGCTGACATCCGACAAGGTAATTATAGGGAATTCAGTGATAACAATTGGATTTTCAGCCAAAAAGTTCAATTCTTTTTGGAGGACATTGGCAAAATTTTTGCTCTGTTTTAAATAATTGGCTTGGTTAAGAATATTTAATCGTTTTTTGCCAAATCTTGGCATCTCACTTGTTCTAAATCGGGGTTGTCCGTTTGGGTTATTGATATAGAGGCGCATTCCTTTGTGATTGGGTGAGAACGAAGCATTGCAATGCAGGCTAAGAAATAATCGTCCTTGCTCGCGGTTCGCAGTTTGGACACGTTGAATCAGCGTTTTTTCTATATCTTGTTCGCGGGTTAGATGGATTGAAAGTTGATGTTGTTCGCTAAGTTTTTTAATTTCTTTTGCAGCAGCCAGAACGATGTCTTTCTCAAGAAGTCCATTCTGACTTTTACAACCGAGATCACCTCCTCCACCATGTCCGGGATCAATAATGATTGTCCATTCGCGAGTGTCATCTGATAAATCAAGTGCCCATGCGGTTTTTGGCATTATCCTAATCCGCTGAAGATTAGGGTTATAAAGCACCTCAACATCATCAAGATGTTCCAATATCTCTCGAAAAAAATGAATGGGCAACATAGGCTGCCCTTGAATCGCTAAAGGTGGTGCGGCGAGAGTGAAAGTTTGTTTTCCGGAATCAATGTGGACTGTAGCATTTCCCATTCGCAGTCGGAGTTCCTTACCCTTAGTTTTCAAGATAAGTTGTTTCCTTGGACGATGGTATTCATGTGTCATTTCCGGATCGAAGACGATTTTGAGTGTTTCAACAGGTAGGTAAACTATTTCTTGATGAAGTTTGAATTCTACTTCGGCAAGAGTTTCGCCCTCACCATCAACAAAACGCACGGTAGATGCATGAGCAATACCGTGCGTTACAGAGATTAATATAACAGTGAACAAAAAGAGAGATAAGGACTCAAATGGGCGTAACCACATGTTTTAAAGTTATTCCGCGTCTTCGTCATTACGACGTCTACGTGAAATTAGTTCTGGTTCGGTGCGTTCTTCAGCGGCATCATCTTCAGCATCGCCATCTTCAGCGGCACCCTCTTCGCCTTCTTCACCCTCTTCGCCTTCTTCACCTTCTTCAGGTTCTTCGACTTCTTCAACGTGGACACGCGGTTCACTGACGGAGACTATCATCCGTTGGAGGTCATCTAACACTTCTATTTCATCAGCGAGTTCTACGTCTTGGACATAGATGAGGTCGCCTATGTCTAAGTTGGTCACGTCTACAGTAATTTCATTTGGCATTAAAGCGGGTAGACAATTAAGTGTAAGGGCGCGGAGTGGAAATTCAATAACACCACCTTCTTGTGCCCCGGCAGGTGTCCCAACTAAAACTATTGGCACAGTTGATGTCACAGGTTCATCTAAAGAGATTCGAATGAAATCTGCATGGAGCAAAACCCGTTTTTCAACTGGGTCACGTTGAATTTCTTTGATAATGGCGGGTTCGGGGTTGCCTTCGGTAATTTCCATATTAACGATGACATTTTCACCATAAGTTCTGAGAAATTGTTTGAATGCTCGTTCATTGATTTGGAGGGCAACGGCATCCTGTTTGCGTCCATATAGAACAGCCGGCACATCACCTGCGCTGCGAATTGCACGTGCGCTTTTTTTCCCGAAACTGCTTCGTTGTTGAACATCTAATTTTGCTTGCTGCATTTTGATCTTTTAAACCTTTTCTCTGAAATATAGAGCAGGGCGGGTAGGATTCGAACCTACGCATGCAGGTTCCAAAGACCTGTGCCTTACCGCTTGGCCACCGCCCTTCAATTATTGAATACGCACACCAACAGCATTGGTTACTGTGGTTGTGCAAAAACTGACGTTGTTTTTGAAAAATGATTCGCATCGTTGTGCTGTGGTGGCGTTTTCCATCAAAGCGAACAGCGTAGCACCGCTACCAGACATCAAAGTACCCTGACATCCCGCTTGTGTGGACAACTGCGTCTTCAACACGGCTAAATCGGGATGTTTGGAAAATACTGGTACTTCAAGAAGATTGTATAGGTTTCCTCCAGTGCCGACTACATCATTCTTCTCAAGACAAGTTTTTATAATTATACTTTCTTTTTTCTGCTTTGTCAAGGTAATGTCTAAATTTTTGAATATGTTGGCGGTTGAAATCGCAATGCCAGGGTTGATAAGAACGAGTGGAACATCAGATAACGCTGGTAGTGTGGTTAAGATGTCACCTTTACCAGTGCCGAAAGCTGCGCCTCCATGTAAGCAGAATGGAACATCAGCGCCTAATTGCGCGCCTATTTCCATTAACACATTTTTTGATAGTCCTAACGCATAGAGTTCATTTACACCATGAAGGACAGCCGCTGCGTTTGCACTGCCGCCTGCAAGCCCGGCTGCGACGGGTATCTGTTTGTGAATTTGTATCTCAATCCCACCGAATCCACCTACATGATCTTTCAACGATTGTGCAGCACTATACGCGAGGTTTCGGGAATCGGATGGGACATCTGGATGCTGACAGTTGATCGTGATGTCTGCTTTTGAAGTTTCGCTGAGAATTATCTCATCATGTAAACTGATCGAATGGAATACTGTTTCAAGGTTGTGGTATCCATCCTCTCGTTTTCCGACAACATTCAGATAGAGGTTGATCTTGGCATGGGCGCGAACACGTAAAGTTTTGGGTTTGTTCATTCAGCAACATCTGTCTCCTCAAGTTCCGATAAAGGTATAATTTTCATACCTTCAGTCAGAAACGGTTCAAAATCAAACCTGCTATCGTCAATTTTAACGTTCAGTTGTACCTGTGTCATTTTCACAACAACGCGTGTTTGTTCAAGTGGTCTTTCAATTTCAACCTTGTGAGGTCTCAAGATACCGTCGACTTCGCGATAGTCTGAAAAAACGACACTTTGTTGCAACACCTTGTCTTTGTTATTGATACGCCACTCTGTCACACGCGGCTCTCCCTCTTTCACAAGAAGAGTGATAGTCTCTGTGTGTCCCGCTTCAACACCTGGACGGGTAATGAAGAATATTGGTGTAAACCCTGTGATTTTTAACTTCTCGGTGCGTCCATCAAGAAACGGATTTGCGAAGATTGTACTTAACACATCTGAAATGCGTAGATCGATACCGAAGATTTTATTCAAGATGCCATCAGATAACGCGCCAAAATATGCTTTTTGTTCATCAAGGAGTACTAGCAAAAATTGGTTTCGGTTGGCAATCGCAACTCCCTTTGTGTCGTTGAAAGCACCTAATGCTTGTATATGTAGAAGTTCACTACCGTCCTCAGATTTCTTATACCATAACAATTCGCGCAGTTCTTCAGGTTTGCGATCTGCTTCCTGAATCGTCACCATCATCTTAGTAGTTTTTAGGGATTCAGTTAGATCATATCTCGTTTGGAGCGTTTCTAAGTGTGAAGAAAATTTCGACGTTTTCTCCGGAGAGAGGTTAATGTCAGGCGTTTTAACGGCACAGCCAATAATTAGTATCAACACTGATAGAAATAGAGAGAAACCGATAGTAAGACGCTTTCTCATTTAGAAGACCTCTGACATCGATTTTTCAACGATATTCACCGCTTCTTCAACATGACCAGCATTGATATTGAGCGGTGGCAAGAATCGGAGCACATAATCGTTAGTGCAGATCGTGACTAATCCGTTTTCAATACATTTGGCTGCGAGTGGTTTGGCATCCTCTTCCATGACAAGTCCACGTAGCAAGCCTTTGCCACGGACCTCTTTAATTGGATACTCACCTTTGAGTTCCATGAGACCGCCTGCAAGATAGTTTCCCATTTTTACGGCATTTACTGCAAGATTTTCTTCAAGGATAGTTTCTATTGTTGCAACGGCTGCAGCACTGGATAAGAAATTACCACCGAATGTCGCTGCATGGGTGCCAGGAACAAAACTTTCAGCTACGTGTTGTTTTGCCAACATTGCACCAATTGGGACACCACTACCGAGTGCTTTTGCCATCGTAATCACATCTGGCACAACACCGTAACTCTGGTATCCGAAGAATGTGCCTAATCTACCCATCGCTGTTTGCACTTCGTCAAAGATAAGCAGCAGATTATGTTTGTCGCAAAGGTCTCGTAATCCTTGTAGGTAACCATCACTTGGTATATTCACGCCGCCTTCGGACTGAATCGGTTCAACTAAAATGGCGCATGTCTTTGCACTGATAGCCGCTTCGGTTGCATCAAGGTCGTCAAACGGCACATATTTGAAACCCTCAAGCATCGGTTCAAACCCAACGTGATATTTTGTTTGGGCAGTAGCAGTAATCGTCGCCATTGTTCTACCATGAAACGAATTGTCCATTGTGATGATTTCGTAGGCATCTGTTCTGCCACTGTCTTTGGCAAATTTTCGCGCTATTTTAATTGCTGCTTCATTCGCCTCAGCACCACTATTACAGAAGAAACACTGGTCCATATCCGAATTTTCGATTAGTAGTTTCGCTAATTCTGCCTGTGGTTTTATGTAGTAAAGATTAGAGGTATGTAACACTTCTCCAGCTTGCTCCTGGATAGCGGAGACTACCTTCGGGTGTGCATGTCCTAATCCGTTGACAGCTAAACCACCTAAAAAATCGAGATATTTTTTTCCATCTGCATCCCATACATAAGGCCCTTCGCCTTTGACGAATGCAAGACTTCTGTCCCCGTAGGTGTTAATAATATATTTTGTCGCCATTGTTTTAATGTCAGCTGTTGTCATAAATCTTCTCCTTGTGTGCTTTAGGTAGGCACGGTTGAAACGGCACCTAAAATCTATAATATGAATGTTTAAATTTCATGCGTCTTGTTGCCTAATTCAAGCAAGGTTGTTTTCCGTATCAATACCATAAATAAGAACAGGGATATCAATGTCAGCAACACCCCGTGTCTCTAAATCCCACACGAACTGCTCAAAATACGAAACGCCGGTAGACATCTCATCAGCAAAAGACTTTATAGGAACAATCTCAATCCCAGCGTCAATATATCCCAAGTTATGAAAAATAGTCATTTTCGCGCACACGTTGTAAACCATAAACGCATATTTTCCGAACTGGATCTCTACCCCCAAGCCCTCTTTTAAAAAATCCATTTCTCGGTATGCAGATTGGCGCATAGGTTTTGGTGTATGTCCAGGTAGATAGTAGTTTGTTGGATAGTTACATTTTACGCGTTTCTTTTCCCATCCTTTAGATTTAAAACCTTCAGCAAAAACGCTATTAAGGTCCTTAGGGCTATACAACATTTTGCCCGACATTGTGATCTCTTTGCTTTTTTTAGTTTTACACTGTGAAGCATCAACAGATGCAATTATATCTTTTACGTCTTGTGATAGGTGTGTGTATTCCTTTTGAATAGCATCTCCACCGTTGAATGAATACTCAGCAGCAATAATCATGATCGCCTATTTCCATTCCAGAGGCAGCTGTACCACACGTTCTTTTCCTGATGGCTGGTGGATTGGCTTACCGAGTGGACGAAGCGGCAATTCCCCATCTGCGAACTTTTGTATCCGTTCACGCGTAATCTTAATATAACTTGAATCGAGTTCCGCTGCAATTGCTTTACGGTTATGCTGCAACGCAGCGATAATCGTTGACCCTACGCCACAATAGGGGTCAAAAACGATTCCCTCTGGCTGCGTAAGTGCCAACACACATCGCTGAACTAATTCCACAGGGAACTGACACGGATGTTCGGTTTTCTCTGGATGGTTCGCTTTCACGTTTGGAATATCCCACACGCCATCTTCCCAGTCATGTGTCACCACATCCCAAACATCAGATGGGTTTTTGCCGAGTGGATTGCCTGAAAGTTGTCCCCGTTTAGGTCCTTTGAAATGGCGTTTGCCCGGATATTTGGCAGGAATCCTTACAGGGTCAAGATTAAAAATATATTCATTGGTTTTGGAAAACCATAAGATGACCTCATACCGACCCGAAAACCGATTTTTGCAGTGTAAACCGTGATTAAATCGCCAGATGATCCTATTGCGCAATTTTAAGCCAAACCTTTTAAAAATTTCGTAAAAGTAAATATCAAGCGGAAAAACCTCACCGTTCTCAACATAATTGCCTACCTGCCAACAAAGGTTTCCTGTATCAGCAAGCACTCGAACGAGTTCCACTATGACAGGTTCCTGATTTTTAAGATATGCCTGTAAAGACATTTTTTTCTCATATTTTTTGCCTAAGTTGTATGGTGGGGAAGTAATCACCAAATCCACCGAACTTGACGGAATGTCCTTTAGCAGGTCGCTACAATTCCCATCAAAGAGAACAACGTCGGTACTGGTGTTATATGCATCTGAAATTGATATTTGACGTTTTGCAAAGGCAAAAGTCTCTTTTATTTGACTCATCCTGCACCTCCCTTCCGCGCAGCACGGAAATTCATTCCACAAACGGTTTTTGATTGTAAGTTCTAAATTTTGTAAACATAATTTCAAATCCCTACCAATTCGTATAAGAACCGTCATCGCGTTGATAGCCGTGCGGTGGTCCGTATTCTTGCGTTGACACACTCTCAAGTGCATCCTCGTTGAATTCAATACCGAGTCCCGGGGATTCAGGTGGCAAGAGATAACCCGATTCAAACGGCACCTGCACGGGAAAAACATCAGTCAGTGAAGACATCGGCGCACGCGGAAGTTCCTGCACACCAACAAGCGAAGATGCTAAACAGAGATGTAGACATGCTGCGGTGGAAACAGGACCGAGCGGATTATGTGGTGCCAGATGGATGTAATGTGTTTCGCACCAGCCTGCAATTTTACGCGCTTCTGTTAATCCACCTGCAATGCACAGGTCAACGCGGCAGTAGTCTATCAGGTCTTCTTCTATGACTTCACGGAATGTCCATTTGCTATCAAATTGTTCACCGACGGCAATTGGGACGGAGGTTTGTTGGCGTAATCTCCTGAGACTTGCTGGGTTTTCACTTCGTAGTGGGTCTTCAATGAAGAATGGATTGTAAGGTTCAACCTTGCTGCAAAATTCAAGGCTATCTGCAGGATCAAGACGGGTATGCACGTCAACGAGTATATTTATGTCGTCACCTAATGCTTCGCGTACTGCTTGCACCTCCTCCAATCCGAACTGCACAGCACGTCTCGGTTCAAATGTGCCTGTACCTGTCCTATCAGCCAAACCCCATCGTACAAATTTCCAGCCTGCTTCGTATGTTTGCTGGCAACTCTCAACGAGGGCATCAAGAGTCCCGCCGCCATTATGCGGATAGCAAACAACCTTGTCTCTTGTGCGTCCTCCCAGAAGTTCATAAACAGGAACGTTTAACGCTTTTCCTTTGATGTCCCACAAGGCGATGTCTACAGCACTGACAGCAGCAGATTGAACGACACCACCAGGAAAGAATCCGCCACGAAACATAACCTGCCACAGATGCTCAATCTGAAAAGGATTAGCACCGATGAGAATAGGTTCAAACGAGCGGACAACTTCAGTGAGTGCCAGGGCGCGGCGTCTTATGCCGCCTTCACCGACACCAGAGATTCCTGCATCGGTTTCTACCTTGACGAAAAAATGCCCCGATGATGAAACGAACGATTTGACATTGGTAATTTTCATAAATACCTCATAATGTAGGTCTAACAGGCGATGCAAGAAACGAAATCAAAGTGTGATTACACTGCATCTAAAGTTGGTGTATTGTCCTGACAATAAACTGGTCGGAAGAGTGTCTTGCGTTTGAACGGCATATCTTCAAGGTGTTTCGGGTGTGGTTCCCATCTGTGCCATTTGTTACCGACGGTATTGTAGCAGCTGAAAATAGCGACGCGGTCATGTGTATCATCTGTCCATTTTGCACCGGTGTGTGTAATCGCCTCTGTAAAAACCAGCATTGAACCAGCGGGACAACTATAATCCTCCCACAATGGTGAATTTCGGTCTGCGGTTGATTGTGGCGCGGGAAACGCACCTTTATGGCTTCCCGTCAGAAACATTGTTCCGCCGCCACGTTCTTTAACAGGGTTAAGTTCCCATACAACCCGTGTTAAACCGCTATGTGCTTTATCGTGGTGTAAGTGATATGTGTGGGAATTGCCAGGGAAGTTGAGCATGCCACGTCCGCCGTGCGGGCGAAAGTTATCGTGTCCGTTTCCGCGAATTGTGAGGAATGAGCCTTCTAATCGGAAGCCGTAGCAGTTCTCGTTTGCATACCCTGATGTCAAAAATTCGTTCATAAAACCGAACACAACGGGATGGTCGGTCAATGACTCCAATGGGCCTCCGATTGATGAACGATGATGTTCCGGAATTGATTCCGGTTCTTTCTGAAGTTGATAACAGAACTCACGCATTTCTTTGGTTTCTGTTTCACTTAACACACCGGGAAACAGTAACCATCCGCGCGTATCAAAGAGGAAACGTTGTTCCTCTGTCAACGGTATTGGTGATAAGTTGTCAGCATTTGTTGTAGGATTTGGCATAAGATCCTCCCATTCTAAACATTATATCTTACAGGGTTAACTTACTTCATTTCGACTTTACCTTAAGGTCACATCTTTTTGTTTTATTATCCGTATAGCCGTTCAGTTTCTTGTGATAACCATGTGCCGTAGTCGCGCGGCATCTCTTTAAGCTCGCCAAGTCCATTTTCATTACGCCATCGCAATAGCGGATGTTCCCGATTTTTCTGTGGTAGTTCTACGCGTGTTCCGTAAATAGCAGACTCAAAAATACCCATTAAAATCTCAAGCACATGACGACCTTCTTCACCGCTGCATTCATGTTCACGGTTTTCGTCCAGAGCATTCACATATTCGTCAACAATACAGTAATCATCGGCATCAGCGCCTTTGTTTCTGTCAAAATGCTCAGGAAAAATAGGCGTGAGTTTCTCCCATCGGTCATGCGTGCCATCAGGTACAAAGTGTGGTGTAGGTAACCACCACGCACCTTTTAATTCCGACCAGAATAATCTTCCTTCACTGCCATAAAGTTCTAAAACGTAAGCGTCACTATCCACTTTTGGAAAGCGCTGTTGAATCAGAGTTCCAGTGACATTTCCGTCAAACTGGAGCGATGAAGTGGTATATTCTGCGACAACTGTTCCCATGCCTGCTGGTGATGGGAGTACATCCTCTGGTTTAAGTTTGCGCCCGCCTGCCGTTGCTTGTGTTACAATACTGCGGCAATGTCCACCGAAACGGAGCATATTGTTGACAACATGCGTGCCAATATTCATCAATCCGTAGCCAGCGTAGTACCCTTTTCCACACGCGTAGATATAGCGCAGATCACCGATTTTACCTTCGTCAAGTGCTTTCGCGACTGCCTGTATCGTGGGACTAACCCTGCGTTGATGGTGGACAACGACACGCGCGTTTTTCTCTTTCGCTTTCGTAATTATTGCATCTGCTTGCACTAAGTCAACACAGAGCGGTTTTTCTACTTCAATGTTCACACCGTATTCAAGCACACGCATGCAGAGCGGATAGTGCATTTCTGTTGCTGTCGGGATTGCGACAATATCAGGTGTGGTCTGCCGAATCATTTCATCTAAATCAGTGAAATGCGTTGAGACGTTTACGATCTTACCGAGTGCGTCTAACCGTTCCTGAACAAGGTCGCAGAGTGCAACGATTTCGGTGCGTGGATGTGCGTGATATGCTTTTGCTGCGGAAGTGCCGCGACTTCGGCATCCTAATATGGCTACGCGGTATTTTTTCATAGACATATTGCTAAACTCCCTCATATACTGCGAATTTGCCCTTTGCGTAACATTCTGGAAATACAAATTTGCAACGCTATTTCAATTAATATTAACCTAATTTACATACGCTGTCAAGTTTTAAAATCTGTTGGAAGTAATATCGACCTATGGATAAAACTGATACATCGTTGTGTTCAGTAGCACGTTCAAAAGACTCCACGTGCTTCCCATCAAATAATCACCGAGTACTAACCCAAGAAAGAACGGAACAGCGCGCCGATAACTTTTTATTCCGCCGTGGCGTAAGATAAGCCATTTCAATGTCAACGCTATTAACAATGGAATCCATAGGTCAGACATCTCTTGGTTGCTTGCCATCACGTATCCGAGTGGATGTAATGGTAGCCAAAAGAATTTGACCCGTAGAAAGGTCAATCCCATCATCACAGAAAACCCGATGCCAATAAATATTACACCGATCCAGTCCGTGTCAAGCGGATAGGTGATCCAATTTGTTAACCTGCTGAAGTATTGCCTTCCGTATCCGAGTGCCCACGGACCGTAATAGCCGGAATCAGCTCCAAATTGGTAGTAGAGATGGAGTTGCACCCAAAAAGCGACCAAACCACCGAGAACAGTAGCGATGATAATAGTGTAGAGCATGCGACGTGGATTAATTTTTGCAACCTCAGCGATTTTAAATGCCTCCAGCTGATGCGGCATCTGCTGTGGACGGTAGTCACGATTGAAAAAGCAGACTGAGAGTGCGGTCAAGTTTTGTGCACCGAGGCGGTGCGTGCCAATGATAGTATTCAATATGTATCGGGGAGCTTGCCAATGATAAGCGTGAACAAAGATACCGGATTCGGCGCGGATACGTGTTGTTACCAGTGGTGTGATGAGAAAAAGCACGGCAAAAGATAAAGCGATCCATACTGCCATGCCTGCTTTGTAAAGTAAAAATGCAAATATTAAAACACCTACCACAAATCCCCAGACTGCCACCCGATACGGCATCGGTCCGTTAGAAGATAATCCGGGCGGTTCTCGTCCACGTTTTAGAGCACTTTGCAAAACCGCTTTGAAATGTCGTTTGCCTGTCCACCAAAAGAAAAAGCATAATCCGATAAAAGCGCCTATGGTTTGTTCATTGAGATACGGGAATCGTGGAATACTTTTCCATCCGACAGCGTCTGCTAAAGCCACCTCGTTACGATAGAGAAAATAGAAAAAGGTTGTGGAGAACAACACATCCAACGGCATGAGAAACAGAATGCCGATGGCAAACGGATAAAAAGCGGTGATGATGGTCCCATAAAGACTTAACGGTGGTTCGGAGAATCTAAAGAAACGACGTGTCACAGGGATATGTGGAATAACAGGGTAGAGATGGCTTAATCCGTTAAATAGACTGATCCCTGCAGCAATTGAGAATCCTATCCACATGCGCTTATTCCGAAAGAACCCGGATTTAAAATCTGTCATGGCAAATGGTAGTTGGATGATTGGGAACGTCAAGCGTTCCCGTTGGGACCACTGTCTACGCAAGATAGTGTTTAGACAGAGAAAAATAAAAGCGATGACCGAAAACAGCAACAGCCATGCACCAACCACTGGTACCCATACTCGTAAATGATGTGGAAGATATAGGCTTGAATCACCGTGATAGTAGCCGCGCAGTGCATCTTTATCTGAGACGGTCAACCATTGTGGTAGGTGATGCCAAAACAGTGTTTGCCACTCGTTTTCTTCTGTAGCAAACCAGAAACTGTGTCCAAGCACGGATAGAACAGCTTGCAAGATATCGCATCCTGCTAAGGTCGTGGCAAAACTTAGCGTTACATATAGGAATAACAACTCACCTTGACTGAACGCGAAGTTGACTTTTAGAAGACGGAGGATACTGTTAATAAGAAGAATAGTGGTGAGAAAAAAAATTACATTGGAGAATGGTACTACCCAAGTCGGAAAGGTGTAGCGCACCAGTTCCATTTGAATTAGGAAGTAGCAGTTTATCGGGGCCGTAATTGCGAAGATAAGAAAAACGCGCCAAGTTAGAAAGCGCTGTTGTGAGGGAGAAGTCAATTTATCTTGCCTCTGTCACATCTGTGTGGTATGTCTGGTTAATTTTAGCAGAGATACAGAGAGGACTCAAGTAAATTGAGGGGGCCCAGAGTCAGAACCATTCAATTCTCCAGTAGTTCCGATCTTTTGTTAAATATCTTTTCTGTAGAAGCGACCTCCTGGTCGCGACCGGGAGGTTACTCCTACAGAATGTAAGCGTTCGTAATATGTCGCGACCGGGAGGTTGCTCCTACAGAATGTAAGCGTAAGAGGTGCCAAATGCCAAACGCACATATGGCGTTGATTTGGCAACGAAAAATAATAATAATATCGGGCTTGCAAAGCCCTCCAACAAAAATACTTGTCCAGTTACCAATGTGCATGCACAGGAGTTTCCTGTGCCTTTTCATACAGTTCTGACCATTCTTTTGTACCATCATCAAAAGTCAACTCAAGGCGCGCTCCTTCAACGTAAGCATCTCCGTTTCCAGCATTGAAGTAACTCAAACCATCGCCTGCCATGTGGATACAACTGCCATCTGGATAGACTGCCGTTTTGATTATTCGTGGATGTGGGTGAATGGTATATCCGTCAGCATCCAAATTTTCATCGGGAACACGAAATTTCTCAATCGCCGCTTCGTCAACCTCAACGCCTAATCCGGGTGCATCTGGGACTGTGTAGCAACCGTTCGAAACTTCTATTGGTTTCGTAAGCAGATGTTCACTATAGAGATTGAGACAAGTGATCGCGGGCCAGGTGGCATGCGTAAGCACACTGCCAAGGTGTGCAGCCCATGTCGTTGTCAATCCGTTACCGACGATTTGTAGCCAGAACGGCATATCGGCAGCTGCACTAAGATATCCATCGTACATCGTCCGAGATTTACCACCACCGATGACAAAACCGTCGCATACCTCTTCACGAATACATGTGGTATAAGGCGGTGAACCGAAGTGCATTGCAATTGGACAATCAATTGCTTGTTTAATTTGTTTATTTCCGTCTACATCCCCTTGCGGAATTGGCGATTCAAAGATCGCTACGTTCGGGTGTGCCGCAAGTTTTCGCAATATCGGGATAGCGGTATCAGCATCGCGTAGACAAGCGTTCGGATCTAAATCAAGTTTGAAATCAGCAGGAACAACCTCTGCGATTGCTTCTACCTGCTTTACAATATCCCACCATGGACGCGGTTTGTTTTTGAAACTGGTATAGCCTTTTTCCACCGCATCTGCTGCTTCTGCTGCCCAATTTTCAGGTGATGAATCAATACTCCACCATGAAATAGGCACAGCATCTCGACACTGCGTTCCAAGGAGACGATAGACGGGGACCTCCAAGATTTTACCGACAACATCAAAGAGTGCCATCTGCAGCCCGGCACCGAGAGAGTCATCGTTCATGTGTTGAGCGGGACTTTGCCCAAGCACACGTTCAACGCTTGAGTCGCTGACACGTGAATAGGTATAGTGAATGACCGTCTCGCCCCACCCGACATATCCAGTATCGGTTGTGACTTTGCACAGTTCAAGGAGCGACCAGTTGTAAACGGTTGAGACGCTTTGGGTGGTAATTTCTTGTTGGCGCGGTGTGAAGGGAACATCAACGAGAACACGTTCAATATTTGTGACTTTCATGGGCAATTCCTTTTACGGTAGGTTCTATCCCTACCTGTTCTTCTTACTTTTTTTAGAATACTCTTTTAATTTATTTTGCAGTGTACGTACACTAATTTGCAATACCTCAGCGGTTTTTGTGCGATTTCCATCCATCTGGTCTAAGGTTTTCAAGATAAACGTTTCTTCTACCTGTTCCATTGGTGTTCCAATACGGAGTGTGAGCGTTTGTTCCTCTTGGGGTTGCTGTTTTTCTATCGGAAAGTTAATGTTTTGTACTTGAAAAGTCTGAATTTCTCCAGGTAGGTGTTCAGGTAAAATCTCTTCTCCTTTGGCAAAAAGGACCGCGTGACTCATGACGTTTTCAAGTTCCCGTACATTCCCGGGCCACACATAGTTATGGAGTAGGACAAGTGTTTGTGGTGCAATTTTGTGTTTTAGTTGATCGGGTTCTTGACTATATTTTTTTATGAAATATTTTGCCAAACTATGAATATCTTTTCTTCGCTCCCGTAATGGCGGCAGGTGAATGTAGACCACTTTCAACCGATGATAGAGATCCTCACGAAACGTTCCATCTTCAATGGCTTCCTGAAGGTTACGGTTGGTAGCTGTTACAACTCGAAAATTTACCTGAATCGGCTTCGTACCTCTGATACGTTCAATCTCGCGTTCTTGAAGTGTCCGTAAAAACTTCGGTTGGAGGGACAAAGGTAACTCCCCGATTTCATCAAGGAATAGGGTGCTATTTTGTGCTTGTTCAAACTTACCGATATGTTGCGATTTTGCATCGGTGAAGGCACCCTTCTCATGCCCAAAGAGTTCACTCTCTATCAGGTTCTCTGGAAATGTAGCACAATTGACTACAATCATTGCTTTTTCTGAACGTTTGCTGTTTTTGTGCAATGCCCGCGCGATCAACTCTTTACCTGTTCCTGTTTCACCATAAATTAGCACTGTTGCATTTGTGTTTGCTACCCGCTCTATTTCGGTGAGAACTTTAAGTATCTGTGGACTCTCACCGATAATCTCTGCATAATCCCCATCCAACATGTTTCTTGGTGTTTGCAGTGTAGTCCCAATCTTTTTTGTTTCTATTCTCGTAGGCGAGCTCAGCATCCATTGCGTATCAGTAGTATGCACCGGTCTCAACAAATATGCCTCTGGATTTGCGTTTATAATTTGATGTAATTCCTCGCTGTCCTCGCTGGTGATAGAGACTTCGCAACCGGACTGTTCAAGCAGTTTACTTATACCATTTAAGGTATCAGATGGTTCACCGACAATAATTATGTGTTTTTGATCAATAGATTTATCTTTTTCGTTTCGCATTAGGACTATTTTTCGCTTTTCGGCAATAAAGGAGCTTAGATTGTTATCTTTACCCGATAGCATAGCAGATTTTTGAAAAATGTCAAGCGAATATTAAAAAGATTTAGTGTGGAAAGGACACAAAAGAGTTGGGAATATGGTTACATCAACAAAGTACATAAAATAGCCAAGTGACGCAAGGTTAAACGCAAAAAAAAAAGAAACAGGCAGATATCCAAAACGGATATCTGCCTGTCGTTATTTTAAGGTTTCATTACTGAACTGTCACGGTGTAATTCTCTTCGTATACAGATTGATCTGCACGGTAAATATAGGCTGTGATGACGTAGTCACCAGTATGCATAGAACCACTGGGAAACGTGTAGCTAAGTGATGCTTCAGTTGACCCGCTGTCGGTACTGTAATCTGTTTCTATGTTTGAACCGAGTGAATCTGATGCCTCCCCAGGCCCCTTCACATACCAATACACTGAGCTATATGGGCATCTGTGATAAGAGCTGCCTCATGTGAATCACCCGGACTCGCAACGTAAGAACCGTTGGATGGGGATAAGCCGGGCTCTGGATCCGCATTGCCCTGGGCATCCCGCCAGTCATTATTCTCTCCCGCCGCGTCTTCCTCTTTTTCATCGTAATCGCTATGAATGACCGTCGTGCCATCCTCTTTTTTGATTCTGACAGTAGAGCTTGCTGTCCAACCCATAGCTACCCGGTCAATCTCATCTGTAGTGAAAGTGAGGTCTCTTTCTCTGCGGGTCTCTTCACCATCAAAAGAACCTTGAGCAGAGGGAGGATCATCAACGCCGCTTGCTGTGAGAAGTATAGTATAACTTCCTTTGCGGTCCCAGTGTGCATAGGCGATAGCGTGGAGATGGACCTTTGTATCATGACCCCCAAATCCCCCAGATACTTCCCCGTGGACATCTGCATATTCACTTGAGGGCAAACTGTTATTATGAGGATACTCATCATGTGTGCGTCCACTATGCAGAACGACTGTAACGATTGTGAATAGTGTAAACAGTGCGAAAACGAAAAACTTTTTAGCCATTATTTTTTTCCTTTTCTTAAAGGTAAATTGAGGTATTGATATGGATCAATACCTGAAGAATCTAAATCTAAAACACGTAGACCAGGTGGCGGATTTAAAAGATCCGCCCGCGTAAACTGAACTTGAGTACCTGATAAGATATCTGAGGATTGTCCTATTATTTTCCCATCTTTGTTTCGAACCAGGGAAAACTTGACATAAACTGTGTCATAGTAGTGCGGATAGACCTTTCCGTTGTGGGTGCTACCCCCACGAAAGTTTCTTTCACCTTCATTCCATAATTTAATCAGCACACGTCGTATAAGTTCTATTGAAGGCGTATCCGTTGACCAATCTATACGGTCTCTACCGGGATAATCCTCCGGTATCTCAGGGTAGGGTCCGAAACCGAACGGTGACACAGGCACATCTTCAGAAACGTTTGCCGTATTCGTGGATGTTTTTGATTGCTGTTGTGTCTTCGTTTCGGTATCTTCCCCCACTGTCCCCATTGTTTGGGGTATCGGATTATCTGTGGTTGGCGCTGTGCTTTCCGCAGGGACTACATCCGCTGCCTGTCCCACCACGCTGCTCATCTCGCTTTCTTGAGAAAGTTCCGATTGGCGCAGCAGTTCTTTAGCATCAGCTGCAGCTTTTCTCTCATCTGCTATATCGTGCTGATACCAGAAATAACACGCAACAGATAACACAATCAGAAAACCAACGCCACCGAGAACCCATCTATTCGTCAGAAAATCACGATACATCGGACACCTCCGTTTGTTTATCATATAGTTGACATGGATTTCCTAAACAGATTATATGACATCTTTCATAAGTTAAAGACACATTTTTAAGGTGAATAATTGCACTTTTTGAAAAAAATAAAAGAAAAACGCCAAATTCGGATAAATTCGAGGGATTTTTAGCAATAAAATAGATTCTAACACGCTCGTGTGTTTTCCGTAAACCTATTGCGTATCTATTGGAAATCTATTGTTCACACCTCCCAATTCCTTTCAGATGCCTGTTCCCCTTCAGATATACTATCTATATGGCAGTCTTGTAGGTCCAAATCAACGCTGTGAATCATGGCGAATGCGCTTTTTGGCATTCTGCATGATTCAGCGGGTAGAGCGTGCGAAACCCATAGATGTCAATTTAGTGTACTTTAACCCAAGTTGCCACCTATGTAGCACAATCTGTCAGATTGTGCATTTGAGTGCGCAAACTGACAGTGGACGCTACGAAATCTTGTAGGTAGCAACTTGGGTCACTTTAATGATATTTGACCCGTTCTTGCGTAGCGCAAACTGTTAGTTTGCGTCCCATCGGCACAAACTAAAAGTTTGTGCTACACCTTCTATTGTCCGTTATGTTACAAAACAGGTTTATCAAAGTGTCTCAATAATTTCAAAGTTCACTATAAATAACCCTGACAACAGCCAGCGCACAAAAAAGAATGGGCAGATACCCAATGGATATCTGCCTGTTTAGTATTACCTATCATCTGATGTGAAATGATCTATAAGATCATCTGTATGTTGTACTATATTACCTGGTGAACCAAGCAGAAAAAAACCTGAAACCCATGCAGATTTACTGTGCGCAGGAGCAGGCGCCAAGATAGGCAGCTCAACAGAAGATTTTGCTTTGGCATAATCAACATCAACAAATCCCCATGTAGGCATAAAAATAGTAGTGGTAATCCCTCCAAGATAATTCCCACTTCGACTATCTGCTTGTCCGCCTTCAACCCATGCGTATACACTGTACTCACCGTCAGCATTGCTGGGTGCTGAGGCTCTTGCTGTCGCCCACCACGTAACAACGAATGGGTTAGGATATAGTGGATAATGCCAAAGAAAATTTGTTGATGCACTTAAATTATCATGTTTTAATGGATCCGAATCTTCATGGTCTGTCCCTGCTTGCCCCAAGCTGAAACATACACACATCACAAAAATTGCGCATAATACGAAAACGGATGTTTTTCTGAACATTTTTTATTCCTCCTATAAATTTAAAAAATCATAAGGGTCAATTCCACCCTCTTTTTCATCAATTAGACGAAACCCTGGTATCTCTCCAGACTCTAACATTTCTGGTGTGATCTCTGGAAGATCTGCACCCCTACTTAACCCGCCTATGGTTTTAGAAATACTCCCATCTTCAAGTTGCTTTTCCACATATTTGACGTAAATCACATCAGGGTAGTGTGGATACACTTTCTGATCGCTTGCTATGCGACAGCCTGTAAAAGCGGTGTCGCCTTCATTCCATAGTTTAATGAGCACACGGGCAGCTAATTCAAAATTCATTTTCGCCTCATCGCTGTATTTTATATTCGGCCACTGCCAGATAACCCTTATATTTGAAGGAAACCCTTGCGGGACTTCTGGGTAAGGGCCAAATCCAAATGGCGACACAGGCACATCTTGGGTCTCTGCGGTTTGTGCAAGGGCTTCCGTTTGTGCTTGTGTAGGTTCTATCTCTTTCGTCACGGGTGTTTCTATTATAGGTGAGTCTGCGGTTGGTGGTGTGCTTTCCGCAGGCACTTGGGGTGACACTGTTTCTGCCGTGTTGTCTGTCTCGGCTTTCTCTATGTCCCATTGGCGCGCAATTTTAGCAGCCTCAGCTGCTTCTTGTTTGTAGGGTGCTATATCGTGCTGATACCAGAGGTAACACGCTACAGCAAACACAATCAGAAAACCAACGCCACCGAGAACCCATCTATTCGTCAGAAAATCACGGGACATCTTAGACCTCCTTATGTTCATGTTTTTCCCACGCCCGTGTGCGTGGGATGTTCGTTAGAAACATGGTAGCAATTTCCGTGCCAATTACAAAACATGCACTGTTAAGGGATTTTGTGATTTTCTTTACTACGCAAATTTTTCGCACTATGCAAATTTTGCGTAGTAAATCAGGCAAATTTTGCGTAGTTTGAGACAATTTCTGCAGAAAAAGAGAAAATAATTCATAGAAATTAGTATTATGAGGTACAATTCGACGATTCTGGATAAGAAAAACCGAAAACTGAATGTCTATGAGAATTATTTCTTTTTAGTAGGTTTTGCTGGAGAAAAAGAAGCAGGCGAGGTAAGAAACCTCGCCTGAGAAAGTATAGTTGGAAGGATGTATCGGAAAGTGGGTAAACCTACCGATTTGCGCGCTGGAAGCGGTACACCCCATCTTGCCTCGTGCCGATGTAAAACGTATTGCCATCAATAGCCAAGGAGGTTGCCATGTGTGGCATTTCTGGGATAACCTGTTTCCATGTGTTTGTTTGATTATCTGCTTGATAGATACCGCTATCACATACACCGTAAGCAGTTTCGCCATCGACTGCAATATAGTCTATCAAAATTACATTACCATCAACATCGGTGAGGTCGTGCCATGTTTTGCCATCGTGTGAACTCATAACCCCGACTTCCGTCAAGATGTAAACTGTTGAACCTGCGAACTTTATCTCTCTGAAATATCCAGGAAATGCAAGGTTTGCAGTAACGTCGTTCCAAGTGTCTCCGTTGTCTTGGGACAAGAAAAGTTCACCCTGCCGTTTACCAGCGTAGACGGTGTTCCCAGAGGCAGCAAGCGCGAATCCTTTTTCACGGGTGGGTAAGTTTCCATCTTGATCTTCCAAATCCAAACCTGTGTCGTGCCACGCCGTTTCGCCGAACCGCCATCTGAACAGTTTATGTCTGTATACCATGAAGACGGTATCGTCAGCAACTGTAAATGTTCCATTTGTCCTCTGTTCTTCATTGATCTGGTCTTGTGTGGCAATAGCAAACCGCTGCTCCATTGCTTTCTCAAGATCAGGATTGTTCCCTATCGTCACAATATTAATTCCCGATGCTTTCTTACGCGTTTTTATCCGTTCCGCATGAAACTGTTTCATCGCTTTGTCAATGTCAACATTAGGATCGTTTTTTATTAGCTCCTCACGTTTTTTCTCCCATTCCGCCTCAAACTGTTCTGTTGCTTTACCGGATTCGATCTTTAACTTTTTATCCAATTCCGTTTGTAAGGTGTCTATTGCAAAATCCGGTACACCTTCAACGGGTAGGAACACATCACCAGCAGCAGAGAGACGAAAGAGCGTAACACCATCAGGTTGACTATTGCTTGCATAAAGAATATCATTGGCTGTTGAAAATTTGATTTGCATTCTTTTCAGATAAGGCAAAGTCTTTTCCTTAGGACTTATGAGGTCAACAGGTTCCCAGGACTCCCCGCCATCTACGGATTTGAGCAGTTCTGTAGGTGTTTGCGCGAAGAGAACGTTTTTGCCCATAATCAGATTTCGAACGTGAGAATTCACTATTCCAGTCATAAATGGATGCCACGTGACACCGCCATCTATTGTCCGTCTTATTCCGCCAATGCTGATATTATATATGTTGTTTTCGTCTAACGCGATAGTAGGAGACATGCTAATCATCCTAAGGTCCCCTTCAGGAACCGTCCATGTTTTGCCACCATCTTGAGAGCGTAAACCGGAACCAAACAATATCAGTGTGTCTCCGACTGTAACGACCTCAACAGTGCCCATTGAATGTATGTGGGTTTTCGGTGTAATATCGGTCCATGTATCGCCAAGGTCAGTGGAAGAGAATACTCCACCGCGAGGGGGTCCTATCCCCATAGGTCCCTGCCCGACCATAGGGATCGGCGGTCCAACGAATGTGCCTGCATAAAGCCTATCTTCTGCAGCTGCCAAAGATTTGATACCGTGTGATGTCGGCACCGGTAGTTTTTCCCAGTCATCGGTAAATCGGAAAATCCCTTTACTTGTTGCAATAAACAGGGTATTGTCAATGGCAAGTGCGTCCCAAATGCGGAAAGCCATGTTACCAAGAGCGAGTACATCCAAAGGGCCTGTTCTGGGGGAAAAATTGGGATTGTCTGCAGCATCACGATTAGGACGGGTTTTGGGATTGACAGCGTCCGGGACATCATCGCCTTGTAAGGCACGCAAGGAATCTCCTATAAGTTCCCACGCATGACCGACATCCTCAAAACGAAGACGAAAGACATCTGTTCTGAGGACGAGGTACATCGCCGTATCCGTGGCAACCAATGCAACGGCACTGCCGTCGGGGCGTCTGCCGAGGTTATCCCAGGTCTTACCCTCATCAATTGAGGCTAAGATTTCATTGGAAGTAAGGATGTAAAGGGTGTCATAGCGTTCCGTCATCACTCCATCAAATATCTGATTCGGAGCACTGGAACTGACAAGTGTCCACATGTCTGCTTTCTCTGTGAGTTTATATAGCCCTGTTTTTGTAATCGCGTAGAGGGTTTGGTCGGACGTAAGAAAGAGTTTTGCGCCTGAATCACCGATACCTCCCGGTCCTTTTGTCTGAATCCATTCAGGTTTTGCTGCAGGAAGGTCGGTGTTTTCTGCTTGTGCAGCTGCAAAAAGCAGTGATTCCGCTTGGAATCCGGTTTCACTATTTTTTCCAAGTGCGTCGGTTTTTCCAATTTGGGTCAGCGCGTCGGATTTGCGTTCTAATTCAAGGACAATAGGCGTGTCAACCAATTCTATTTTCACCTCTGATGCCGCTGCCAAACTGTAGGGCTTCTGGAAACGCGATAAAGTGCGAGGTCCCATTCCCACCGTCAGCATAACCAAAAGGACCGAAGCGAATGAGAGTCCCCACGGTATCCATGGCTTGCTTACAGAAGTAGATGCCGGTTTGATACGCGCGATTTCACGCATGATGTTTTCGGTAAGCGTTGGCGACAATTGGAAGGCACCCGAGGCATCGTGAAGCAGGTGTTCTTGTTTTTCCAATCGCTTGCGGGCGCGGTGGAGCCGACTCTTAATGGTGTTTGATGATACTCCCAAGAATTGACTGATTTCTTCGCAAGACATTTCTGCCAAATAGTGCAGCGTTACGACGGTGCGTTCGCTCTCAGGAAGTTTTTGGAGAAGACGTTTGACAATTTCGCGCTGGTGTCCAATTGATACTGTATTTTCCTGTTCTACCTCATAATGTGTATAGCACAATTCCTCAAGTTCTGCTGTGGGCATAGCGTCCAGAGATTCAGTTGGTTGCTGCTTTTTTCGTTTCCATGCAATACAATGCCGCGAGGCAATGACATATAACCACCCCGGAAAATGTTGAGGCGGTTTCAAGGTTGATAACTTTTTGTATACTTTTAGGAATATATCCTGTGTAATCTCTTCCGCAATGTGAAAATCACCAATTTTTCGCCATACAAGAGAGTGCACCCGTTTCTGATATTTGTTTACGAGTTCGGTAAACGCTTTCTGGTCACCATCTAAAGTGCGCTGGATCAGTACAAAGTCGTTGGTCTTCATGTCTCACCTCAAAAATGAAAATGTCTTTGTAAGTTAATAACGCGTGCCGAAGACAAAAAGGTTGCATAAAATGGCTTTTTCTCAATAAGGGCAAGGAAATGTTAACGTGAACAGTATAAGCAATCTTTCGTATGATAGAGATTAGAATTAACTTTACATTCTTGAACTGTAGAAGGGAACTCCGATTCCCGACTGCTACTAAGTTCTGTCGCGATTCGGAGATCGCTCCTACAGAGGAAATGTAGAGTTATTTCTATAATCCACTACAAATAACTCAGTACTTATACAATTTCTTTGACACAAATACAAGACGATGGTATGATAAATGGATAAGTAGAAAAGATGTGAGGGTTAGTTGTACTGGATAAAACCTGCAGGGCGGAGGCGTGGTGACCTGCCCTGCAAATATGTTTAATAGATTAGGTTTTAGTTGTTCTCTGCGCCTTCATTGATCCAATCGATGAAGAGTTGGATCTGTTCTCCGTTTAGAGGTGCTCCACCGATAGGCATTTGTGGTTGTATCTCACCTTTAATGTATTTTACAACAAGACTGTCATCAGCGTTATCCGCAACAAACGCAGCACCTCTATTTCCACCTTTTTTGAAAGTATCATAGGTAGAAAGATCAAGATTCGTGAAGTGTCCACCTACATGACAATTTGGTGTGGCACAACTCTCAGCGAGTATAGGTGAAATATCATCCTTAAAGGATACCTTTAGTTCTTCAACGACAGGTGGTTCAGCAACGGGTTCTTCAACAACTGGCTGCTCATGTTCATGCTCAGTATGGTCATGATCGTCTTCGCTGACCATCTCCGTAACGGGATCACCCTCATCACCACAGCCAGTTATGAATCCCATGGTGAGTAAAAGACTGATGGAAAATATGATAAGTGAAACGGAGTAGAAACGATTTAAATTCAAGTGTATCAAGTTTTTCCTCCTTTTTGAGAAAAACACTTTTAGATAAAGTAGTTTGTTTTATGCATAGCATATCAGTAAATGGAGAAGATGTCAAATGAAAATATTGATTAACTCGGATATTACATCGGAACAGCAGCAACAGATAGAAGTTGTTTCTGACGCGATACAGATTGTTAAACCACGGAATTCAGAAGAAGCATTACAAGAAATAACGGATACTGACATTGTATTCGGTGGATTTAACCGTTCACTTTTTGAAAACGCGAAACAACTTAAGTGGGTACAAGTGTGGGCAGCAGGTGTTGACGGTATTCTATTTCCAGAATTTGTAAACAGCGATGTAATTTTGACAAGTGCGAAAGGGTTTGTTGGAACGCATCTGGCGGATCAGGCATGGGCATTGATTCTCGGTCTGCTTCGCGGTGTTGGTCGTTCGGTACGGGAACGGACATGGGATAACAAGATGTCTATCCGTTTGGCGACGTGGGAACTGGGTGAGCGAACACTTGGTATTGTCGGTCTCGGCGGCACGGGAATTGAAGTTGCGCGTCGTGCACAGGGGTTTGAAATGCATGTGATTGCTGTTGATCCTGAAGCCGTAGAAGCGCCAACGTTTGTCCATGAAATCTGGAAGATGGATCGATTTGATGATCTGCTTGCAGAGTCTGACATTGTATGTATCTGTGCGCCGTTGACTCCAGAAACAGAAGGCATGTTTAACGATGCAGCATTCCAAAAAATGCAATCACACGCATTGCTTATCAACGTGACAAGAGGTCAGATTGTTGATGGAGCGGCACTAATCCGCGCTCTAAATGATGGACTCATAGGTGGTGCGGGATTGGATGTCACACCTATAGAACCACTCCCAGCGGATAACCCATTGTGGGATATGCCGAATGTGATTATTACACCGCACGTCGCTGGCGGTTCACCAATTCGGATGGATCGGACGGTTGCGTTATTCTGTGACAATCTGGAACGGTTTCTCGTTGATAAACCGCTTCTGAGTGTGATTGATAAGCAGAAGGGATATTAGATAGACTTCAACTTATATTGGCAATTTTGACCAGTTGTTTTCCGATATTGCCCCCTTTGAGCATGCTTATAAACGCCGCAGGTGCGTTTTCAATGCCACCTTCTGCGATTGTCTCTCGGTATTTTAGTTTGCCCTGTTTGAGCCATTCCGCCATTTGGACAAGAGCTTCTGCATGCCTGTCAGCAAAATCAGAAACGAGGAAACCTTCAATTCTCGCGCGTTGTGTAATGAGATGCCAAAGAAAACGTGGACCGGTCTCAGGGTTTTCCAAGTTGTATTGTGAAATTTGTCCGCATATAACAACGCGCCCCTTAACTCTTAAATTAGGAAAGACAGCATCTGTGATACGTCCACCAACGTTGTCAAAATACACGTCAATACCATTGGGGTAAAGTTCTGCTAACTTCGCCGGATAATCTGTGACGTTCTTGTAGTTGAATGCAGTATCAAAACCGAGTTTGTCAACGATATATGCTATCTTTTCATCTGAACCTGCCGATCCAACAACCCGACACCCTTTGATTTTTGCAATCTGCCCAACCACTGAACCGACCGCGCCAGCAGCACCAGAGACGAACACTGTCTCGCCATCTTGAAGTTTGCCAACCTCAAGTAAACCGAAGTACGCTGTCAATCCTGGCATGCCGAGGATACCTGCCCCAGTTGATATTGGCGCAATTGATGGATCAATTTTTCGCAATCCTTCGCCTTGAGCGACACCGTATTCCTGCCATCCGATACTTGCGTTCACTATATCACCGACCTGAAAATCGGTATGTTTAGACTCAACAATTTGTGCAATCACCCCGCCTACCATAACTTCGTCTATTTGGACGTTGGGTGCGTAAGAACGCCTTTGATTCATTCTCCCTCTCATATACGGGTCAACTGAGAGGTAGATGGTTTTTACAAGTACTTGCCCATTTTCCGGTGTCGGAATTGGAGTTTCTACCAGTTTGAAGTCCGATTCTTTGGGATACCCGATAGGTCGTGCTGCTAACGTAATTTGGCGATTCATATTAACTCCTTTTATTGAATTGGACGGGGTCTTTGCCATGGATAACAATCAATTCGTGCTGAGGTGAATCCCAATCAAAGACTTTCACAATTGGGACGATGACGCGAATAGCCAATCCGATGCGTCTTTTGTCTGAACGGTTTGCCTCCGAATGGTGTAGCGTGCGTTCATTAAATAGCACAAATTCACCGGGTTGCATCTCCAGATTGACAAAATTGGTTGTGTCAATAAAATCAAGGTCTCCCATCTGATTGAACGCCATCTCAGAAGTGGCTTTTACGTGTGGGATGACTTTGCGGTGTGACCCTGGCACAATTTGGAGACAACTATTTTCGAGCGTTGCCGAATCAATCGCTATCCATGCTGATATGATGATGGGCGGTTCAAGAGGCCAATAGTTAAAGTCTTGATGCCATGGAATCTCTTTTGCACCCGGTTCTTTGACGAAAAAGTTGGTACGCCAGAGTAGGAGATCAGGTCCGTAGAGGGATGCCATCCGTTCAACGATGGTCGGATGTGTGGCAAGCTCATGAATTACCGGAAAATCAAGATGGCGGTTATGCACTCTGTTTTTGTGGTCAGGTGCATCGGTTTCAAGTATCTTTTCAATTTCCGGCTGCATGTTGAGCATATCTTCTGGGCTACAGAGTGTATAGGGACCGAGGTATCCCTGTTTCCGAAATTGATCCGTCTCTTCTAAGCTTAATTTATTGTTTGTGTTTGACATTATAATTCCTTCCAAAGTAGTGCTATGGCCCTAAATTTATGGATAAGGGTCGCGATTCGGAGATCGCTCCTACAGAAATAGTGTGTAAGGTAGGAGGGAACTCCGATTCCCGACTATTGTCGTTCCTACAGAAATAGTGTGTAAGGTAGGAGGGAACTCCGATTCCCGACTATTGTCGTTCCTACAGAAATAGTGTGTAAGGTAGGAGGGAACTCCGATTCCCGACTATTGTCACGACTTACAATTGAAAGTGGACACAGCAGTAGTAGACAGTGTAGTATTCCTCAACGGTTTTGAATATTACTCCTGACAGACATGTACCTTGATAGCGCCAGAGGTCTTATCGGCAGAAACACGAAATGCTTCCTGAATTTCATCCAGCGGGTAGTAGTGGGTCACCAACTTTGTTGCATCTACTTTTCCGCTGTCTATCAACTCAATTGCTGCTTCAAAGTCGGTTTCCATGCCGCTGTATCCATAACAGTTTGATCCAGTGATAGACGCTTCTGACCAGACGATTGTTGATAGGTTTACTTCAAGCGGTTTGTAATAGCCTGCAACGAGAACGACAGTGCCCTGTTTCCGAACGATAGTTGTGGCAGTATTAAAGTTTTCCGATCCGCCAACTGTTTCAATGACAGCATCAAAACCGATGCCGCTTGTGATGTCGTTGACGTATTCTCTGACATCGGTGTCGCCAATGTTAACAATATGATCAGCACCGAGGGATTTTGCCAGTTCAGCCTGTTGTTGATATTTGACAGTTATCAGCGTCTCTTTCACACCTGCGGCGACAGCGTCTGCCAAACAGAATTGACCGATGGTGCCGCCTCCGATAATTGCTACCCTATCGCGGGAGTTTGCGCCTGAACGTGCCACAGCACGGTGCGAAACAGCAAGTGGTTCCACAAGCGCGCCCTGTTCAAATGTCATGCTTTTTGGTAACTTGAACAACCCGGAGTGATGCGTTGCAGTGTATTCGGCAAAACCGCCATGCATATTTGGGGAAATCCATGCTCTACTGAAGCAGAGATTATATTGACCCGTTTCACAGTATCTGCATGTGCCGCAGTGCGAAAAACATTCCACTGCGACTTTGTCTCCAATTTCAAATTTAGTCACGCCATCGCCGAGTGCGGCGACAGTGCCGCACGTTTCATGACCCGCGGCGTGTTCATGGGATTGTCCCCAATGCCCGAAGTAGCTGTGGAGATCACTGCCGCAGATACCTGTCTGTTTCGTATCAACGAGAGCAAATCCGGGTGGCGGTTCGTTACGTTCAACTTCTTGGATCGCAATTTGTTCAATACCTGAATAGATAGCAGCTTTCATTTTCATAGTAATTCTCCTTTTTAGCTCTCTGTGATCAGTTCAATAATAGCCTGCTTATCGGTTTTTCCGACACCTGTTTTCGGTATTTCATCAACGACAATAAACTTGTCCGGTATCCAAAATTTAGGAAATTCGCTGGCGAGGTGGCGCTTGAGTATTTCTGAGATATTTTCATGAGTTTTTGAAGAAAGGACAACGACAGCAAACGGTCGTTCACCCCACTTTTTGTCTGGTACGCCGATGATTGCTGCTTCAAGAACTTGAGGATGTTTTAGTAGAACATTCTCTAATGCGACGGTAGAGATAGATTCACCACCACTACGGATTATTGCCTTCACACGGTCAACAATCTGCATATAGCCTTCCGAATTGATGGTTGCAAGATCACCTGTTCGTAACCACCCATCTGCTGTGAAATGCTCTTGTGTTGGCTTATTCTTGTAGTAGTTGCTCGCTGTCCAAAGACTTCTTGCCTGTATTTCTCCGATTGTCTTTCCATCCCAAGGGAGTTCACTACCATTTTCATCAACAAGACGCATCTGAACACCGGGAATTGGGCGACCCTGCATCGCTTTTATTTCCCATTTTTCAGTATCTGACAAATGCTGATGTGTTTTTCGCAGTGTGCAGAACGTTCCTGTCGGTGACATCTCTGTCATGCCCCATGCGTGGCGCACCTCAATTCCAAGTCCCTCCTCATAAGCTTCAATAAGTGTAGGAGGTATTGGTTCACCACCGACTATTATTCGTTTCAGTGATGTAATTTCTTGTTTTCTTTTTCGAAATTCAGGAAGAAATCTTGCCCAGACTGTCGGGACGCCTGCAGCAACGGTAACTCCAGTTTCAGCGATCAGGTCAACGATTCGCTCATGGTTAGTATCGGCTAACACAATATCTGCACCGACAAACATAGACGCGTAGGGTAAACCCCACCCCATCGCGTGGAACATCGGAACGAGCGGCATAACTACATCCGACTCAGTTAGTCCGAACACATCTGCATGATTGACTGCCAGTGTATGGAGAAACATAGAACGATGCGTGTAGAGGACCCCTTTTGGTTCACCATTTGTTCCGCTTGTGTAACATAACCCCATTGCCCAATTTTCATCCTGAATATCCGATTTGTAATCATCATCTGCTTCGGAAATAATCTGTTCATATTCAATAGGGAGATTGGTGAGGTTTTCATTCTGTCCAGTGTCTACATTAAAGAGAACAACATGCTTACAGTCAATTTTCTGCTGTAGTTTAGAAAACTGTTCGGCAAATGCTCCGTCAACACAAAAGAGTTTGTCATCTGCTTCCTTCACGATTTTAGCGAGTTGTGTTGGTGCGAGTCGCACATTGAGCGGATGAATAATTGCACCAGCATAAGGAACTGCACAGCAGAGTTCTAAGTGTTGGTATGTATTAGATGCGAAAGTTGCGACTCTATCACCTGGGTGTATACCCAATGCGGTGATAGCGTTTGCCAATTGTTTGACACGGCGGTATAGCGTAGTGTAGTTATAGGTATGCCTCCTTCCATTCGGCAAGAGTGTGTGAACCTGCTTATCGCCATGGATATTGTGCGCATGCTCTAAAATCTGCGCGAGTGTCAAAGGATAGTTCATCATAGCGCCAAGCATGTTTGTCCTCTTTTATTGATAATAAAAACACTATTTATGGTGGATTTTGGATTTATTTAGACAGTATTGATCTGTAGGAGGGAACTCCGATTCCCGACTATCAAGCGTTTCGTCGCGATTCGGAGATCGCTCCTACATGTGGCGTGTATAATTATTTCAATAATTCACCATAGTTTAGCATAAAAACTGAGTTTGTTGTTAAAAAATTGGTTTGTTTGAATTACAATATGCTCTCCTATAAATGAATGGACATGAAGCATAAGTATTAGGTTTTAGCAATTAGATTTGCATTTTATAACGGAAATAAGTCATAATTATAGTGTTTTATGCGGACACTGATGGACATCAGGGGTTCATCGTGATCCGTTCATTTACTGTAAATCATTGACTTTAAAAGAAAACCTAAGGAGCAATTAAATGCAAATTTTAGAGAATAATAGGTATTTCTGGTGTGTTGTCGTAATTTTATTCGGCATTGTGTCAGTAATACCCTTGACTGCGAATGCAGACGTTCTTAAAGTAGTTGTTCAAGACCAAGATGGGAGCGCAATTCCATCAGCGAAGGTGCTGATCGGTAGCGAAGAACAGACAACAGATGATAACGGCGCAGCCATGTTTAGTGACGTGGCAGGCGCACAGGCGGTGCAAATAACAGCACTCGGTTTTGCTGATAGACGAGTGAATATTACCGCTGGACAGGAAGAATTAACGGTGACGCTTGCCCCACTCCAAACCATAGAATCGGTGGTTGTAGTGGGTACACGAAGTATTGGACGGCGTGCATTGCAGGCCCCCGTGCCAATTGAGGTGGTTGAGAGAGAACAACTTAGTTTGACAGGGCAATCTGAGACTGGACGTATTCTGCAGATGTTAGTTCCGTCTTTTAATTTTTCAAGTTCATCAATTAGTGACGGAACGGATGCATTACGTCCTGCGACACTGCGAGGTTTGGGACCAGACCAGACGTTAGTGCTTGTGAACGGTAAGCGTCGTCACAAAAGCGCGTTGCTACACATCAATACTTCAGTGGGTCGTGGTACTGCTGGTACAGATTTCAACGCGATTCCTTCGTCTGCTATCAAACGGATTGAGGTGCTGCGTGATGGTGCTGCTGCACAATACGGTTCTGATGCTATTGCTGGTGTGATTAACATTGTATTAAAAGACGATGTTGATACAGGTGACGCGAACCTGTATTGGGGACAAACCTACGAAGGTGATGGCGATACCTGGATCGGAAACGCCAATTACGGTATGAAGGTGGGTGAGTCTGGCTTTCTCAACCTGACAGCAGAATGGCGCGACAGATACCGCACAAACCGCGCGGGACTCACTGGTACACGGCAATATGATTGGATAGAAGAAGATCAGGGTAGACCTGCTGACCATACGCTTGAAATTGAAAATGATGATGGCACTGTAACAGAGAAACCTGTATGGTTTGACTTACGGGAATACACATTTGACCGTCAAAACTTCCGTATTGGCGATGCCGATTCTGCACAAAAAGTTGGATTTTATAATTTCGGATTGCCAATAGTTGGCGGCATGGAGTTGTATTCATTCGGTGGATATTCCACTCGCCAAAACAATAGTGCTGGTTTTTATCGTAGAGCCAACCAATCAGAACGAACCGTAACTGATATTTATCCGGACGGTTTCCTGCCCGAAATTAATACGGATATTGAAGACGTTTCTCTTGCATTCGGTGCGGCGTGGACACATGAAGCGACTGATCTGAATGTTGATGTCAGTGTCAATCACGGATTGAACACGTTTGACTTTTTCATTTCTAACTCAATGAATGCTACTTACGGTGCAGCGAGTCCGACTTCTGCTGATGCAGGTGGCTTTGAACTTTCGCAGACAGCATTTAACTTGGATGTTACCTATCCGCTGGAATATCAATCTTCACTCATTAATTTGGCGGGTGGCGTGGAATTCCGCCGTGAAGGATACGGTATTCATGCAGGTGAACCTGTTTCATGGATAAACGCTGGACTCGGTGCAGATGGTGCCGCTTCTGGCATCCAAGTTTTCCCTGGTTTCCGTCCGAATCAAGAGACAGACGAAAGTAGAACCAACATTGCCGGTTATGCTGATTTTGAATCGTATCTGAGTGGAGAGCCCGGTAGTGGGCTTCTCGTTGGTGCTGCTGTGCGCGGTGAACAATATAGTGACTTTGGGACTACCGTTACAGGAAAAGCCACAGCACGTTATGACCTTACGAAACAGGTTGCGGTACGCGCTGCAGGTAGCACCGGTTTCCGTGCGCCTTCCCTCCAACAACTCTACTTCAATAACATTAGTACACAATTCAAGCTTGATGAAGCGACTGGTGAACAGATAGCCCTTGAGGTTGGCACGTTCCGCAATGACAGTGATGCCGCGCGTGCACTTGGCATTCCTGAATTGAAACAAGAAACAGCATTTAACGTTTCTGGTGGTGTTGTGTTAAAACCGATTGAAAAATTGTGGTTGTCAGTTGACGGGTTCCTTATTCAGATTGATGACCGTATTGTGTTGAGCGGTAGTTTTAGTGCTGACAAAGTTCCTGACTTAGTTGAGGCGGGAGCTAACAGTGCACAGGTCTTCACGAACGTCGCACAGACACGCACACAAGGCGTTGATGTCGCTGCAGGTTATCTCCATGCTTTTGACAATGAATCACTTCTCAATCTGAAAATTGCGTTGACCTATGCAGACACAGCAGTTATTGGTGATGTGGAAGCACCCGAAATTCTGGTTGGGTTAGAGGATACACTTTTCCCATCACAGGAACGTTCTATGATTGAAGAGTGGCAGCCAAATACCCGTATTAACGTTGGTGTGGATTACATTATTGGTGATCTTACTATCGGTGGTGCGTTACGCTACTTTGGAGAATATACCGTTCAAGAAGGTAGCGGTGCAGATCCTGCACGACAAACTTATGGTGGAAAATGGCTCACGGATGTTCAAAGCAATTACCAATTAAATGAAGGACTTTCACTTACCATTGGTGTAAATAATCTGTTTGATCAGTTGCCTGACCCCAATAATGATGATATGAACGGTGCACGTGCTGGAAAATTAGAAGATGGCGCGGGACAGGTCATTGTTGACTCCCCTGGTGTGTTCACGTATTCAAGAAGGTCTGCTCCGTTCGGTTTCAACGGTGGTCTTTACTACGCGAAGTTGTCCTACAGTTTTTAGGATGGTTTTTTGTAGTTAGTTCGTATTTTAGGCGCGGGTCAAACCGCGCCTTTTTCTATTGCATCTATTTGCAGAAAGTGCTAAATTAAGTGAGATTTGCACAAGATTTGAATTTACAGGAGAAATAAAATGCGTCGAAAACTTTTTATTTTGGGTTTAACAATACTTTTCATTGGTGTCATAGTAGCGATAAGTATCCAGTCGGTCGAAAGTCAGAACGATATGGTTGAACGAGGAAAATATCTTGTTGATGCCGTGGCTGCGTGTGGGTTTTGCCATACGCCGCGTGTTCGTGCCGAATATAATATGAATATGTATCTTGCCGGACATCCTGCAGGTGAATCTATACCGCGTTATAATTTCCGTATGATTCAACAAGGCATTTTTATGCTAACTGCTCCGCAGTTAACTGCATTTTCTGCTCCATTTGGCACATCCTTTGCTTCAAATTTAACACCAGATAAAGAAACTGGGTTAGGTGAATGGACAGAGAAGATGTTCATTGATGCGATGCGAACAGGGCATCATCAAGGTGATCCGAACAATCGGGAGATCTTACCACCGATGCCGATTAAGCATTATGCGCAAATGAGTGATGCTGATCTCAAGGCTATTTGGGCATACCTTCGTACAATTAAACCTGTCAAAAACGAAGTCAATCCTGCTTTAGATCATCAAGGCCGTCCTCAATAAGAATGTGTGTGTTGCAGTGGGGGAGTTGGAGGATGCAATTGCATGTCGTAACTGAACAATAATAGGATTTATAATAAATTGGAGAACTTTAATGGCATCAAAGAAAAAACAGGTTCGCGTTTGTGTTGTGGGGATGGGCATTGGTAGACCGAATGGGGCAGCACTCTCACGTAACTCAAGAGGTAATGTCGTCGCGCTCTGCGATCTTGACGAAGAACGCATGAAAGGTTTTGCAAAGGATTTGCCGGGGAAAGTCAAACTCTACACTGATTACAAGGAGATGTGCAAAGCATCTAATATTGACGCAGTGTTCGTTGGCACGCCAAATCAGTGGCATGTCCCGATAGCATTAGAGGCGGTGCGAAACGGCAAGCATGTCATGGTAACCAAACCACTGGCAGATTGCGAAGAAGAAGCAGGAAAATTGGTAAAAGAAGCGGAAGCAGCGGGAGTTGTGAATATGATGTCCCTGTCAACTCGTTTCGGTCATAGCTGCCAACACCTTGGCAACCTTGCTCGTGAAAGCTATTTTGGTGAACTGTATTATGCTCGTGCGCGAAGTGTTCGCAGAAGTGGTATCCCCGCGTGGAATCTCGGTTTCATTCAGAAAGGTGGCGGAGCATTCCGGGATATGGGAGTGCATGTGCTTGATTCTGCTTGGTGGATTTTGGGTATGCCGAAACCTGTCTCTGTTCTCGGTGCTGCTGGTGCGAAATTTGGACCGCGCGGGCTCGGTTATTGGAATCGGACAAAGCCTCCAAAAGAGACGTACGAGAAATATGATTCTGATGATTATGCAGGCGGTTTCATTACCTTTGAAAATGGAATAGGATTACAAGTGGAAAGTTTCTGGGCATCACATCAACCTGGCGAATTTCAAATTGAACTGTTCGGAACGGAAGCTGGAGCCACACTGAGCCCGTTGAAAGCATATAGAACTGATAAAAAAGGTGAATTTGAGGATATAGATATTACCTTGCCTAAAAGCAAATATAATGAAGCGTGGGACGCGATTGCAGATCATTTTATTGAATGTATTTTGGATGATGTAGAGTGCAAAGCACCGCTTCGCCACGGACTGATTGTTCAGCAGATGATGGAAGGTTTGCTCAAAAGTGGTGAGACGGGACGCGAGGTACATCTTGAGGTGGAATAATTATGAAAGTTGACATGTCAACAGTGTGCGACGATTTTACTGAAACAGGTTTCGCTATCGTTCCTAATTTGTTTACGCGAGACGAGGTGCAACAGCTAAAATTGGAGTGTATTGACATTCTGGAAGCAGTTAGAAAAGAGACTGGTTCAGTTGCGGAGCACGGTGTTTGTGTCGGATTAGCGGCGCGGAGTTCTGTCTTTCAGGAAGCGGTCGGCGATGAACGACTACTTGATATATTATCGGAGACCCTTGCACCTGATATTGAATTCTTGAGCGATAAGGTTGTTTTTAAGAGTGAGTCGACGACCTTTGCAAGTCCGTGGCACCAAGATTGGCACTATTGGCACGGTGCACACAAACATTCAATTTGGGTTGCGCTTGACGATGTTACTGTTGAAAATGGGTGTCTCAAGTTATTTCCGGGTTCGCATAAATCAGCGATTGTGCATGATGGTGATGCAAGTGATGGACACGGATTTGGAAATCGCTTGCGTCCCGATGCAGTTGATGAAAGTCTTGCTGTTACGGCTGAATTGGAAGCGGGTGGTGCAGTCTTTTTCCACGATCTGACGCTGCATTCGAGCCATCCTAATGTCTCTGGAGAGGAACGTTGGGTCTGGATTCCTACCTATCGTGATGCAAAGGCTGAAGATAATGACTATCCGTGGGCAGTTGCTGCAAAAGTTTTGCGTGGAGAGAAGGGGTAATTCTCTCACAGTATTTTAAGAATTAATTTGAAATGAAAGGAAGACCACATGTTTAAAAATCTAAGTACGGGTGCAATTGGTATCCAAGCAGACATGAAAGAGGGTTTAACATTAGCAAAAAACGCAGGATTTGAAGGGCTTGACCTGAACATCGGAGAAGCGAGTCAACTTGCTGAGGAGCACTCTGTCCAATATGTGAAAGACCTATGGGCAGAGTCTGGCATTGCGATGGGCGGTTGGGGATTCGGTGTTAATTGGCGCGGTTCTAATGCTGACTATTATGCTGGATTAGCGCAGTTACCGGCACGCGCGGAACTCGCTGCTGAACTCGGATGCTTCCGCACAACTACCGTTGTGGGACCTGCTTCAAACGATATGACGTTTCAGGAGAATTGGGATTTCTCAGTTAAACGACTCCGTTCCGTTGCCGAAATTCTGAATGTGCACGGTCATTCAATCGGTCTTGAATTTATTGGACCAGCAACAAGTCGAAAATCTGCAAAACACCTCTTCGCGTATTCAATGGACGCTATGTTGGCACTTGCTGCTTCCATCGGCACGGGTAACGTTGGTTTGCTCTTTGATACATGGCATTGGTACACTTGTCGCTCCACTGTTGACGATGTGCGAAAACTTTCCGCATCCGATGTTGTTTATGTTCATATCAATGATGCGCCTGCAGGCATTGATCCGGATGAACAGATTGACAGCATCCGTTGTCTACCTGCTGAGACTGGCGTTATTCCGCTCACTGAATTGATGCAAATCCTATCCGAAATCGGTTATGATGGACCTGTGACTCCAGAACCGTTCAGTAAAGAGGTAAACGAGATGGAACCTGCCGATGCTGCGAAAACGACAGCGGAATCACTCGATCAGGTTTGGGAAAATTCTGGATTGTAACACGAACTTATACCATTTCTAATATTATGTGGCATTTGCTGGGATCTTCTGTAGGAGCGACCAGGAGGTCGCTCCTACAGAAGAAAGGTCCCTTCAGCAGGCAATAACAAAGGAACAAAACGTGCAACTTATCAATGAAGAGAACATTCTTGCTATGACGCATAATTGGGAAGGTGAACGGTTTCCTGATGGACGACCGCGCGTTCCTGACGATATTATTCAACGGATGGAGGCAATCTCTATTGAACAAGCGTGGGGTGTGCTCAACGGTAACGGTTATCGGTTTCAGTTTGCAGGCGATTGGATGAATCTGCATCCGGACCGTGTTCTCGTTGGTAGGGCAGTGACATGTGCTTTTGTGCCGATTCGTCCGGACTTCAACGATGCTATCTCTGCACAAGGTGAAAAAGAGGGGCGCGTTGGTGGACAAAACTCGTGGGTGATAGATACGCTTGTCCAAGATGATGTTATTGTTGTTGATCTGTTCGGGAAAGTCAAAGAAGGCACTTTTGCTGGTGATAACTTGGGCAATTCCATCTACGCGAAAACAAGGACAGGCATGGTGATTGATGGTGGTATCAGAGATTTAGATGGGATTTACGAATTACCCGATTTCGCTACGTTTGTGCGTGGCGTAGACCCGACCGGTATTGCCAACGTCACGCTTACCGGCATTAATATTCCCATCCGCATCGCTGAAGCGACGGTTTTACCTGGGGATGTGGTTTTAGGCAGGCGTGGTGGTGTAATCTTTATTCCACCACACTTTGCACAACAGGTGGTTGAACAGGGTGAGGAAGTACAACTGCGCGATCGATTTGGACATCAACGTTTGCGAGAAGGTGTCTATACACCTGGTGAAATTGATCGAAAATGGTCAGAAGAGATTGAAAAAGATTTTGCCGAATGGCGCAAAAATCAAGAATAGGTTGGTAAAGGATTATCATATTGCGCGATTATGTTAGGATAATTGACGGGTTAGAACAGTTGGATCTACCGATGAATAAAATCGGAGCAGTTCACAATTATCCGATATATCAACTTCACCTTGAATCGTTAATGGACGCGCCTAAAAACATCTTAATCACGGGTGGTGTACACGGTGATGAACCTGCAGGCGTAGAAGCAATCCTACAGTTCTTAACTCGCGACAACACGGAACTTTTGAAACGGTTTGCGTTTGTCGTAATTCCGTGTGTTAATCCCTATGGTTATGTTCGCGACACGCGAGAGAATCGTGATGGTGTAGATATTAACCGCTCTTTTGAAACCGATGAAGTTTCTGAAGTAACGATTGTAAAAAAAGCACTCGGTGAGACTCAGTTCTCGTTAGCGATAGATTTTCACGAAGACTATGAGGCAACAGGATTTTACCTCTATGAAGGCAAACGGGATGAACAGTATATTGGACCCAAGATTGCTAATGCTGTTAAGACCATCGGTCCAATCGATACTGAAGATTCTGGCGAAGATGCACCGGACATTGCTGAAGGCGTTTACAAAGTTGCCTCAGAATGGGGCACACAAGGTTTAGCACCCTACCTACTACATTTCCATAGCGAGCATGTCATTATTACCGAAACACCGACCGTGTGGCCTCTTGAACAACGCGCAGCACTTCATTTAGGGGTTTTAGATACTGCTTTGAAATATCACTGAAAGGAATATAGATGGAAGAAAAGTCAATGCTATCAAATGTAAATACCGCTTCTCGTCCTTCGGAATTAAAAATTACCGACATGCGTATTGTTCGAACACAAGTAGGCGGACCTATCTTGAAACTGGATACGAATCAGGGTATCCACGGGCTTGGAGAGGTTCGCGATGGCGCGAGTCCTACTTATGCCTTGATGCTCAAAAGTCGAATTTTGGGAGAAAACCCGTGTAACGTGGATAAAATCTTTCGGCAGATTAAGCAGTTTGGCCATCATGCGCGTCAAGGGGGTGGTGTTTGTGGCATTGAAATGGCACTGATGGACCTTGCGGGGAAAGCCTACGGTGTGCCGTGTTATCAACTTGCAGGCGGCAAATTCCGAGATAAAATCCGATGCTACAGCGATACACCTTCGCTCAAGGATGCTGAGGCGATGGGCAACAAACTTCAAGAACGTATTGACAAAGGATTCACGTTTCTAAAAATGGACATCGGGGTTGGATTACTTCGTGGTATTCCGGGGACTCTCTCTGCACCTGATGGGAATTTAGATACGCACGATCTGATGCATCCGTTCACCGGCATTCGTCTGACGGAAAAAGGTATCGGTATATTGTGTGAATATGTGGAAACGGTTCGGGACATAATTGGTTATGAGGTGCCGCTTGCAGTTGACCATTTTGGACATATCGGTATTGAGGATTGTATTCGCCTTGCAAGGACATTGGAGAAGTATAACCTCGCGTGGTTAGAGGATATGGTGCCGTGGCAATATACCGACCAATATGTTCGCCTTTCCAATTCGTGTGCGACACCAATTTGCACAGGTGAGGATATTTACTGCAAAGATGATTTTATGCCGTTGTTTGAAAATCGGGCAATTGCGATCTGTCATCCGGATATTGCGACATCGGGCGGTATTTTGGAAACGAAGAAGATTGGTGACCTTGCTGAAGAACATGGCATCGCAATGGCGTTGCACATGGCAGGGACACCCGTTTGTGCTATGGCAAGTGTTCACTGTGCTGCGGCGACATCAAACTTTATGGTGTTGGAAAATCACTCTGTGGATAACCCGTGGTGGGATGAGATGGTAACCGGATTGCCAAATCCGATTATTGAAGATGGCTATATTGTAGTGCCTGAAACACCGGGCTTAGGTATTGAACTCAACGAGGAAGTGATCCGTGAACATCTGCATGCGGAGGAGACGGGATATTTCGCTCCAACTACTGAATGGGATGCGGAACGTTCGCATGATAGGTTGTGGAGTTAGGACAATAGATTCGCGTCTCTTAGAACTTTTGCTAAATTCTCTTTAGCATTGCATTTGTCCTTACTGATTGGAAATCTTCCGCTGCCGAAGGTAATTTGTTGTCGTCTAAGTTTTTTGAATTGCGATTGGTGACTCCCACTACCGTGGAACAGAACAGGAATACAAGTCGTTTCGATGCCTACTGGAATTTTATCTTTTGCAAAATCTGCTCCACCTTGCAACTGATTTGCCACGTCTGTTGCGCTGTCAAAGGTGCCGCCTTTGTGTTCAATTAAAACCACTACAAGGGTACTATCTGTTGGGCTAAGATAAAAAAGAATCCTATCACAATGTTTACCAGTTTCTCCGTGTGCCTCAAAAGCGAGGTCAACATCCACAATAACTCGTTCTCTTGGTACATCATCCATGTAAACTCCACAATCTTTTCCGCTACACGAATTTGTTAGGTTTTCTTCACCCATCCGCCTACGAATCTCGTTGAGAGTTTCATTCATTTTCACTCTCTGCTTTCTCGTTAAGGAACTGTCGCTCAAGTTCAACGAAATTATTGTAGAGGCCATCCGCAACATCTTCGTAGTCTCTTGGCTCTATACCTTCAATTCGATCGTACGGAATTTCTTGGACGGGTTTGTCTGCATGGAACCACCACGCGCCAACCTCTTCCTTTAACAACCAGTGTGGTAATTCGGAAGTATCTTTCTCCTGCTTATTCAATTCACCCTCTCGAATTAGATTTCCGATTTGTTGTAGAAGCCAATCGCTATGAGTTGTTATAATTACGCGCACACCTGCGCGGACTAAACGAGCAAGGGTGATTGCAATTTTAGTTTGGGCACCCGGGTGTAAGTGGGATTCTGGTTCTTCAATAATGAGTGTATCTCCTCGTTTAACAATTTTGCGTAGGAACAGGACTAAGGGAGTGAGTTCTGATACCATTGACGAGGATTGGTTCATACGGAGAGGCTTTTTTGACATCTGTGGGTGGTAGAGAAATTCAGGATATGCTACTCGGCTAGGTTTATAAACTTTGATTTCTCCACCAAGTAATTCTTCCTCTAGTTTGTTGGCAATGTCAATTATCTTACTTGAAGATTTTTTTTGCTCCTTGTAATTGATAATGTGCTTTAGAAAATCTGCTATCATTCCCGAAAACGTAGAAATTTCAGGGAAGCGTTCTAAACCGATGCGAGTGGAACGCTCTACAAGCGAACTCGCAATCACACCATGGCTTTGCATGATACCACTTCGTGCAGCTGGAAGGTAATATGAATCTCCAGTCCCTCGTCTATAGGCAGATGACCGCAAAAGTGAAAGAAGCTCTTCAATTCCTAACATCTCTGGTAATTGCTTCTTGCTTCCTGATAAAATTACCAAATCCTCATTTATAGAGCCATTTACAGTAGGTTTAGCTCCGAAATAATGCATATCAAAGTTCCAGATGTTTTGTTTTTTTTCATCAACCTTTAAGGAAATTGTAAGTCCATTTGAGTTATTTTTACCGGAGCGTATAATATCTAAAATTGACTCAAGATCGAAACACCTCTTGAGTTCATCTTCGAAAATACTTGAATTCTTAAGTTTTGACTCTAAACGGGAACGCATACGTATAGGTAAATCTGAAAATTTGAAGGGTTGTTCAACGTTATTGAGTTTTTCAAGTGTGTTTAGAATCTCATCTTCTTCTTCTAACTTGATCCGAGTCGATGAAGAACGGTAGCGGGGAAGGTAATTAAGACGTAAACTGAGGATATTAGAAGTTGACCAAGGAAACGGTGAGAATCCTTCAAAGGTATGGTGTAGTGCATATATGAGTGCTGAGAGATAGGTTTTGCCGGAGTTACTCTCGCCAACAAACACGGTTAGCGGGCGGAGATCTATTTCTGCTTTCTCAACGGGTCCAAAATTTTGTACCGTAATATGAACATTTATGGATTTTGTGTTTCTGATTCTGCGCATCATCTTATCCTATCAGTTGATTTTTAATTCAATTATACAAATTTTTGCTGCTAATTGCAAGAAATATACAACTCGGTGAATTCAGAAATGGACGGGCACAGAGACCCGTCCTATAAGAAAATTACAGATAGGTATTGGCTTATCTTTTTAGACTTGCCCAAGTAGTTGCCAATTTGCCGCGAGCCGAAACATCAAGCGTATCGTTGATGATTCTTTGGATGTCCGCTTCAGAAAGTGCATAATTAGCTAACATTAGTTCGTCCATGCGCCCTTGAAAGAAACGCGGACAACATGCATTGCTTTCACCACCAAATCGCAACACTTTATCAGGTGAACTTCTGCCAGTTCCTTTTTGTGGAATTACCTTGCCATCGTGTTCACCATTAAAATAGAAACGCGCTTCTGTTCCGTTCCACACAAGCGCAACATGCGACCATTCTTTTGCTTTCAAGCTGCCATCAGAAATATGGTAGCCTTGGTTATCAGTATCGTAGAAGTAGTAAGCGAGTTGACCCGCGCCGGGTTCAATTTGCAAGTAATAGGTATTTTTGTAAAAGATAGTGGCTTTGTTCTCCTGCCCTCCAGCAGGGAGTGGATCAGGATAAATCCACGCCATCATCGTAATTGCTTTGTCTATATCAATCTCATCGGAGTGTGGGACCTCTATGTAATCAGGTTTGCCGACCTCTCCAGCCATCTGGACAGCTTTGCCAGCGATTCCTTCTACCCACTTGACATCGCCAGTGAATTTACCGACTAATCCTGCAGTTGCATCTTTTGTTTCTTTTCCGCTGCCTTCGTCAAGATGCCAGACATATAACTTCTTGCCGAGTTGTGCTACGTTGCCTTTTCCACCAGCAGCAAATCCAACTTGGCAGAGGAGTAGACTTAGGAAAATGCTTAGGAAGATAACTTTCTGGGTTTTCATATTGATTCCTCCTTAGAAGAGGTGTTTCAAAATTTGAAAGGTGGGAAACTATTTGGTTAGCACAAATTAGAAATGTAACAGAGGCGGGTACTGAGACCCGCCACACGACAGAATTGAAATAATGAACAACAGTTATATGTTTGGCTTATTTCTTCAGGTTAGCCCAGGTAGTGGCGAGTTTGCCACCTGGATCAACCGCAAAGAACACACCGTTGTTCATATCTTGATTGATTTCGTCTTCGGAGAGCGCGCGGCTATAAATGGCTACTTCGTCAACAAGACATACAGTACCAGCAAGTCCTGTCTGAGATTTGCCAATACGGAAAACTACATCAACACTGAAAATCTCATTACCGGGTGGTTTCCATTCAACGTCTAACTTACCATCAATATATTGACGGATCATATCACCGTCAAAAGTAGAAGATACGTGATGCCATTCTTTCAACTTGGGTTTGATAGTCTGTTTATTACGAGACCCTTGCCACCCGCCTCCCACGTTCATCCACGTTTCAATTTGCGGTGCACCAGTAGGATTCGAACTCCACTGAAGACAATACCCGCCAGTGTTGTTTGCTGTCCTACGTCCCATCAGGTTAGAATCACCTTGGTCTTGTTCTGGAAAAAACCAAGCTTGAATCGTGAGTTCATCAGTAATATCAAGTTCAGGGACTGACGCAACTTCTACAAATTGCTCTGTATTTGCCAAGTGGATGCATCCATCAATTTTGCCATCTTTTGACCATGTTGCTCCATTCAAGGTAGCTTCAAGGTTATTTCCACTTGCATCTTTGGCTGTGTTGCCGTTTCCCTCGTCAAAAGGAAGATACATCATGAGTGCTTTGTCATCGTTTAATGCCCAAGCATTGAGACTGAGGCTTAGGGCAATGAGGAGAACAGTAGTAACCAGTTTCATCTCAGAACTCCTTTGTCACGACCATGAGGTTTCTCTGATCGGACATGTTAAAACTTAGAAATCTGAATTTCTTTTGCTGTTATAAATTCAAGCAGCGCAGGAACACCTTCCTGTGTTTTTTCAATACCGCGTTGGATAGCGGGTATAATTTGGTCCGGTGTTTCGACTCGCTCGCCGTAGCCACCAAACGCCTTTGCCATATCTGCGTAGTTACCAGAAATGTCTGTAGACCGATATTTCTCGGTAGATACAGGCATAATCGGAATTTCAATTGCCATAGAGAAATTGTTAAATAAGACAGATAAAATCGGAATTCGTTCACGCACTGCTGTCTCAAAATCCATTCCAGTAAAACCGATCGCTGCATCTCCCCACACGTTAATGCAGAGCGCGTCCGGCTTTGCGAGTTTTGCTCCCATGGCGAGACCAAGACCGTATCCAAGCTGAGTAGTCTTTCCCCAACCTATATAGGAGAGTGGACTTTCACATTGCCAAAACGGAGATAGTTGGTCGCGAGGACTTCCCGCATCGTGCGTGATGATTGTGTTTTTAACGTCAACGGTGTGCATCAAATCCCAGATAACGCGATAAGGTGTCATCGGCACTTCGTCAGAGGTGAGTTTTGGCATCCACTCTTCCAACCATTCGGCTTTGACGTTACTGATTTCTTCTGTAACGGCAGCCGTGCGGCTTTCGGATGCATTATCTGAACGTTCGCGAACAGCTTCTACTAACCCCTCTAAAATCAAGCGTGCATCACCAACGAGGGCGGCATCAACTGGTACATCTTTATTGATGTCTGCTGGGTCTAACGTTGCGTGGATGACGCGTTTGCCTTCTGGTATTGTTACACCGAAGTTGGTTCTGCTGAAACTACAACCGATACCGAAAAGAAGATCTGTTTTTTGGAGGAAGTGATGCACCGGTTTTGGGATGGAGCGTCCCCCAGAACCGAGAGCCAACGGATGATCTTCTGAAAAAGCACTTTTTCCACCCAAACTTGTCGTGACAGGTGCAGCGAGGAGTTCAGCGAGTTCCTTCAACGCATCCCACGCTTGTGCGTAGTGAACCCCTTGTCCAGCATAAATCACAGGACATTCTGCTTTAATCAAAGCATCTGCAACCGCTTCAATTTCTGTACTGTCAGGACCGTAGCGTACAGTGGGAACAGGTGTTGGTTCAAAAGGTTCGGGGACTTCCTGCGACATTAAGTCACCAGGGATTTCTACAAGTGCGGGTCTTGGTCTACCGTTCCGCGCTTGTGTGAAAGCACGCCGCATGACCTCTGGTAGTGCCTCTGGCACCGTGAGTTGCTCACATGACTTTGTTACATGCCGAAAGTTCAACGCAGAATTGAAGTTAGGTTGAATTTGGGACAATGGTCTGGAATATCCCATCGGTAAAACAACAATCGGAGCGGAATCGCCGTAAGCCTGCGCAACACCGCCAAATGCGTTTTCAGAACCCGGACCGCTTTGCATGCAGAAAACACCGATCTGTTGTCCAGAGGTCATTCGACTCATGGCGTCTGCCATGTGAAGCCCGATGCGTTCTTGGCGAACAATGATGGTGCGTATATCCAGCTTAGCGGCTGCCTCAATAATCGGGTTAACGGGATATGCAAATAGGTATTCCACACCCTCTGTCTTTAGGACTTTTGCAACCGCATCAACAACTTTCATAAAAATCTCCTATAAGGTCACTCTATGGACTGATTGGACTCCCAGATTCCATCACGAGTGGAAAATGGTCGCCCGCCAATTTTTCGCCATCATTCACTGTAACAAAGGGTTTCATCACATGGTTTCCGCTTTCATCATAGAGGGTTTCGCTCGTCATATAATGGACTGCGATTGCACGCCGTGGTTGTCTACTTGTGTTGTCATGTGATCCGTGCCATGTCAATGAATGATGATAATGCACATGTCCTTTCGGTACAGGACAGAATTCTACATCCAATTGATGCTCTTCAAAGTGGTCTGGCATTGAATGAATGTCTTTGACGGTATGCAGAAATGAAATCTGATTACCCCAATGATATGAACCGGGGACCATCCGCATACACCCATTGCTTTCATCAACATCATCTAATGCGACCCAACCTGTTACCTGACTGGTTTTCGGTGTAAGTATCGGCCAATAAGGCGAATCCTGATGCCACATATTGACACCTCCAACCTCAGCCGGTTTATATTGGATTTGATCGTGCCAGACGCGCACCTCTGTCGCTGATGTCAGTTGTCCAATTTCTTCGATGATGATAGGGTTATGAACAAGTTTATGATAAGCAGAGCTTGCTTCCCAGATATTCACAATTTGCCAGACAGGCGTTTCTTCCCTGCCGCCGAGGTTCACAATATGGACCGGTTGCGGAATATCGTCTTTTTTGTAGTCATCAATAACGCGAGCCAATTCTGACCGTAATTCGTCAACTTGTTCATCGTTCAAGACACGACTTCCAAGGAGAAAGCCCTTTTCACGAAATGCGTTGATTTGGGCTTGGTTAAGCATATTTGTCTCCTAAAACATATACTTTTTATTTTAAAAACGCGTTGTGTTAGTGCTTTGTCAACATATTATTGTAGGTCGCGATTCGGAGATCGCTCCTACCGATGGACTGCTTATGGTAGGAGGGAACTCCGATTCCCGACTATTCATAAGTTCCGTCGCGATTCGGAGATCGCTCCTACAGAATATGAAAAGTTGCGATTCGGAGATCGCTCCTACCGATGGACTGCTTATGGTAGGAGGGAACTCCGATTCCCGACTATTCATAAGTTCCGTCGCGATTCGGAGATCGCTCCTACAGAATATGAAAAGTTGCGATTCGGAGATCGCTCCTACAGAATATGAAAAGTTGCGATTCGGAGATCGCTCCTACAGAATATGAAAAGTTGCGAAAAACAACAAAACTATCCCGTAACAAGCAGAAGTTGTTAATAAAGTATTTATAATTATCCAGTGTTTTAGCACTCAGTGATCATGCCATCGGGTTTGTCGGTGTACCATTCTCCATTACAAGCGGGAAATGATCGCCCGCCAATTTTTCATCACCTTTAACAGTAACAAAAGGTTTCATGAGGTGATTACCTTCTTCATGGTAAACCGTTTCGCTTGTCATATAATGCACTGCAATAGCGCGTCGCGCCGCGTCACTGGCATTGTCGTGCGATCCGTGCCATGTCAATGAATGGTGGAAATGGACATGTCCTTTCGGCACCGGACAGAGTTCTACAGACAGTTTATTTTCTTCAAAGTTGTCGTGCATTGTGTGGATGTCTCCGACACTACCCAAAAACTTCATCTGAGGACCCCAATGATAGGAACCGGGGACCATACGCATACATCCGTTGCTTTCATTAGCATCGTCCAATGCAACCCAAGCGGTTACCTGACTCGTTTTCGGCATGAGGATTCCCCACAATGGCGAATCCTGATGCCATCTGTTGACACCGCCAATCTGAGGTGGTTTGTATTGAATCTGGTCGTGCCAGACGCGTAACTCTGTTGCGGAGGTTAATTGTCCAATTTCTTCTACAATTACCGGATTGTAAATAAGTCTATGGTAGGCAGAACTCGCCTCCCAGATATTAACGATTTGCCAGACAGGACTTTCTTCTCGGCCGCCAAGGTTTGCTATTCGTACAGGCTGCGGGACATCGGTTTTTTCATAATCATCAATAACGCGTGCCAGTTCTGACCGCAATTCTTCAACTTGTTCGTCAGTTAGGACACGGTTTCCGAGCAGAAAGCCTTTCTCACGGAACGTGTCAACCTGGGTTTGGGTAAGCATATTTGTCTCCTATGGAATTTTGTCTGAGGCATTATAGCATTTTAATATCTTTCTGTCAATTTGGTTAACCTGCGTTATTTCCGACTACACGATTCTTGAGTTCTACCCATTCATCGTCAGAAAGTTTCGGAGGCCATGCAATCCGTTCACCAATCAATGCTGAGCGATATGCTGCCATAATCAGATCAAAACCGAGCAAAGCGAATTCTAACCTATTCCGATGCGGTTGATTCTCATCATCAAGCCATGTTGCGACTGCCTGTGTAAAGGCGCGTTGCCCGTCTCTGTCATCTATTCCAAAATCGGTCATCTCAACGAAGGTCTCTGCCACACCATCAAGTTGGTATCCCCATGAGCCGTTTTCACGCCACCACATACGTCCTTTTGTTCCCCAAAAGTCAAGATTACAGCGCGGATTACTACCGGGAAAATCTATTGTGCCAAAAGCATTTCGCGCGGATTCAAAAAACACGCGTGCCCCGTTTTCAAATGTATAAATCGCCATTAAGTCTTCAGGACACTGAAGGATTGGAACGTCGTAGGTTTCTCCACCTTCAACAGCACCCCACACATGCGTAATAGGAATATCCTTAAGCGCAAAAAGCACGACGTCCATCAAATGTGTGTCCATATCAGTTATCTCGCCTTGTGTGCAGGCGCGAATGAAGTGTATGTCGCCAAGGCTATCTTCAGCAAAAAACTCTAATAGTTTTTCAGCAAATGGAAGATATCTACGTTGATGATTGACAATTATCTTTAATCCTGTTTTTTCGTGCGCGGCGGCAAGCGCTTCCGCTTCTTTGGGTCTGAGAGCGATCGGTTTTTCTATCACTAATGCTTTAACGCCAGCTTCAGCGGCAGGTTCTACCCAGATATGTCGTGGCACTGTCGGTTGGGTAACTGCGTGTACAATATCCGGTTTTTCAGCTTTTAACATCTCTGCGTAGTCTGAATATCCATTAATGTTCAATTCTGCTACAGCCTCTTTGAGTCGATCGGCATCAATTTCGCAAAGTGCTATTACTTCCATGTTTTCAATGCCAGCGTAGCATCGTGCATGGTGAACACCGCGTCTGCCACCTACGATTGCGGTTCTATATGTTGCCATATTATCCTCCATTTCGTTTCTAATGTGTAAGTTACAATAGCATTATATCAGAATTTAGCTGAAAATGTTATAAATGTCTGTAAATTTGCTTAAAGTTGGATTTGACAATTGTATGATGATAGTGTATAATATGGAATATAATACATCTTGGCGACACGTTGTGTGATCGGATAGATAGTTGTTATGCATACCCCACAGGTGACGGAGCATTTTGAGAATCCACGTAATGTTGGAACAATTGCAGATGCAGATGGCACAGCAACAATCGGTTCTGCTACGAGTGGAGAGATGCTAAAACTTTCGCTAAAAATTGCAGATGGTGCAGTTGTTGCAGCGAAGTTCAGGGCTTTTGGATGTCCGACAGCAATTGCCAGTGGTTCTGTCCTAACGGAATTGGTCTCTGGTAGCCGAATTTCAGATGCACTGGAGATTACAGCATTGCATATCTCAAATGCTTTAGGCGGACTACCGGTAGAGAAGCAACGTTACGCCACCTATGCCGAAAAGGCTTTAAAAACAGCGATTGAAAACTCGCTTTCAAAACAGGAGACGCACCAATGATTACTGTAACAGAATCTGCGGCAGAAAAAGCGATTACACTCATAAACAGCAATGAAAGTAGTGCAGAAGCAGAACTCGGTTTGCGCATGCAGGTGATCGGCGGCGGTTGTTCAGGTTTCCAATATAACCTTGAGTTTGGCGAAGCGAAAGGCACCGATAGGGTCTTTGAATTTCACGGTTTGAAGGTGTTCATTGATCAGCGCAGTTCCTTATACCTCGCGGGTTCGGTGCTGGATTACAATGACGGCTTAATGGACTCGGGTTTTAAGATTACCAACCCAAACGCCCAAAACACCTGTGGCTGCGGCGAATCGTTTAGCGTTTAAAAAAATCCGGTAGACGCACTCACAAAACATGTCTACCGGAACAAAACGTTTAATTCAATCTCTGATTGACTATCGGTCCTTGAAGATCCGTGGTTTACAGTGTTTTGTATAGTTCGGCATGTCGTTGCAGCACAGCATCCGAATCCTTCGGATTGATTACTTCTATAGAGATAAACCCTGTGTATCCATCTTGCGCGAGAAGTGTTAGAGAGTCTTTTTCTGTGTCGGGCATTGGACCATCAGCACCAAAGTTGACATGTGCATGCCGCACCTTATCACGCAGATGCACATACGCGACATCCACAGGCTGCCCGTGTCGCACATGATGTGCTGCATGCCAATTGACAAAGGTATTTTGTGCTTCCGAGCGATATAGTGCTTCAGCGACGTAGCTTGCAATAAGATTCCCGTGTGTTTCCAAACAGAGCGCAACCCCTGCCTCACCAGCTAACATATCACATGCACGAATACCTTCTGCTTCCCAATCAAGTGTTTGATCCACTTCAACCGGTGTTTTTGGCACTGGGTCCCCGAAGATACGGATGTTTTTTGCCTCCATTTTTTCTGAAAGTTCAATATACCGCTTGAGTAGATCCACTTGTTCTGTTCGTACTTGGGCATCCGGATTAACAAATCTAACCCCCGTTGCAATACAAGACAAGATTATTCCACTGTCTGCTAAGCGCGTCTTGGCATCGTTGAGTTGTTGCACTGTAGAATCCAATTCAACACCGTGACCGTGGTCCCATTCTACACGGAGTTCCAAGTGTTCATAGTTGTAATGTTTTGCTTTGTCAATGAGTTCTGCCAACGTTAATGGCGGACAGACTGATGACATGAAACCAAATTGCATATATAGCCTCCAATTTGTTTAAAGTTATACCATTTCTATATGATAATATTGCATTATTTCGTAGGTCGGGTAGAAGCGGTAGCGAAACCCGACTTTTTATAGCGTCTTGTCGGGTTTCGTTCCTCAACCCGACCTACAATTATTATGACAATTTGTCAATTAGAAATGGTATTATTTTTTGCGTGCTTACATGAAGATTAAAAGAGAAATTAGGTAATTCCATAGCTATATCCGATGCGGTTAGGAAACCGCATCTATCGGTCTTGGTGGAAACCGTTTTACCGAATTAAATCCTTAAACTTTATCAAAGCGTGCGTTCTTATAGATGTTTATATGTCACGATGGTATGCGTTAATCTCGGATTTCAATATATGAACTACCGTCACCTCGTTTCTTGACTTTAATTTTGACAGGTAAACGTCTTGTTAATTCCTGAACGTGACTGATGAGATAAATGCTACGTCCCTGCATGCGGAGTCCTTCCAAAGCTGCAATTGCAATGTCAAGTGTTTCCGCATCAAGTGTCCCAAACCCTTCATCAAGGAATAGCGAATTGAGTTGTGCGCGACCTTGGCTAAGCTCGGAGAGTGCGAGTGCCAGGGCAAGACTTGTTAAGAATGATTCGCCACCAGAAAGTGTTTCAACAGGACGTTTTTCATTGGCATTCCATCGATCAATAACGGTTAGTTTGCCGATGGTTTCTACATCAAGTTGGTAACGTTCTGAGGTTAAATATGCTAACTGCACATTGGCGATGCGACTAACCTGTTTGAACATAATATCCAATGCAAAATCTCGAAGCTTATTTTCTGGAATTATCTCCTGCAGATTTTTCCAACGTTCCATTTCTTGCTTTGCAGCATGCACTTCGCTATCAAGTTCCTCACGTTTTTGAAGATCATTTTTCAAATCTTTGATTTTTTGCTCTTGTGCGCCAATATTTTGTTGTATTCCTTGTATCTCTGCTGCAATTTCTTCCGCTACAGTTGTTATCTGCCCTAATACATCCGGATCAAACGGCGTATCTTCAAACTGCGTTCGCAATGCGACAATTTTTACTTCAAGTTGCTCCGTTTTATTCGTGTACTCATTGATTTGTTCCGTTATCTGTCGCATCTGTTCCTCATCACGAAATGCTTTATCATGTGCTTCGGACGATTCAAATTCTGCTTTGTCTAACTTATGAAAATAAAGATCGCGCGCTGCTTCAAAATTTTCATTTTTCTCCTTCAACTGTTCTTCGCGAAATTCCTGAGCCGTTTCTTTTTCAGTAAATAGTGTACGGTTTTCCTCTAACTGTTGTTTAGCCTCATCACGAGCGTTTTCCATAGTCTGCAGTTCAGCGTCTAACTTGCTGACCGCTGCGTTAATCTGATCTTCCGTTTCTAAACCATCAGTCTTTTCACGGACAGCATCTAAAAACGTTTCTCGTTCGTTTTGATAACGGTTGATTTCTACCTCAACTCCTTTTCGGCGTTCATTCAAATCATTAAGTTCACGTTGGTTGGCTTGAATTTCGGTGTTAAGCACCTTAAGTTGGCTATTTTTCGTATTAAGTTCCTGCTCACGCAAATCAACTGCCTTAATCTTATCATCAAATTGCTTCACAGCTGCATCTGGCGTAATGCCGTGAAAAACGTCAGGCATTGAAGCCCAAAAACTTTTTTCGGTCTCTGCAATATCAACTTTTAAATCTTCAATCTCATCTGTTACAGTCTCCAATTCCTGTTTTGTATTGTTTAATAGTTTGCTTTCTCGCTGATGGTCGCGCTCACAGGTTGCGAGTTCTTGAGAGATCTGATTTAACTCATTCGATATTTTATTGTAAGCCTCGCGATCTGCATTGAGATTATCAATTGAAGTGTCAGCTTCACTAAATTTTTCATTTACCCATTCGGATGAAATATCCATAGATTCATAAAGTTCTTGCCACTGCAAGCGAAATTCTTTGATTTCAGAATTCAGGTTTTCTATTTCTACAATGCGCTCATCAACTTGTTCAGCGGCGATAGATTTACTCTGTTGAAGACGTGCCTGTTTCTGTTCTATTTTTTGCTTCTGTTTTTGTGTCTTTTTCGCCTCTGTTTCGGCACCGTCTAATGCTTTCTCAATACTTTCAAGTAACGCCTCGCTTTCATGCTCAACTTTATCAGCGTAGGGATGATCTGTCGCACCACATACGCGACATGGCTCCCCTATTTCCAATTGCTGTCGCAGTGTATTAACAGGTTCAGCTAAAAGTGCCAATTCCTTTTCTGCTTCTAATTTTTCAACTTCTGCATCTGCACGTTTACACAGTTGAGATTGAATTTCAAGTTTTTTCTCAATGTCCTTGAGGGAATCATCATGTCCGACGATATTTTCCTGTAGTTCTGCGAGATCGTCCCTCTTATCACAAAGTTGATCGGCCAAATTTCCATACTGCTGTGCTATTGGTTGCGCCTTTCTTGCCTTATTTCTTCGGGTTTGCCAATCCTCAAGGGTGCCGTTATCTTGAAGTTCTTTAAATTCTGTCTCTACCCGTATACGGGAAGTTTCTGCAGTTTCCTTTTCTGATTGGAGTTTTTCACGGTCCTCATATAGTTCTTTTGTCTTTTCCACTAATTCATCAATTTGTGACCTATACTGTAATTCATCATCCGTTTTTCCTTCTTGCTGTTGATATTTAGCGTTGATTTCTACCTGAAGAGCGGTTACTCGGATAAAACGGGCCTGGCGATCTGATGGAAGGGGATTTTCATCTAAAAAAGTTTTCGCTTCCGCAATTTGTTCTTGCAATTCAGCTTGACGAGTTTTCCTTTCGGCTAATTCGCTTGATGATGTGTCAATCTGTTTATTCAAACTTTCCAATGTAGGAGTACGCTTATCAACCTCCGCAAACTTTTCCTCTGATCGTGCTATATAAGATTTTGCCTCAGTGTATATTTCCATTTTCTGATCTCGATCAGTAGATAAAGATAAATACGCATCTTCTTTTTTCTTAAAATCAGTTTGTGCAGACTCTACTTGCTTTTGTGCATCTGCAAGTTCAGTTTCAGTTTGTTGTAGTGCCTCGGCAGCTTTTTCGTAATCTGATTTCGCGGAATCATACGCCTGTTTTTCTGGGCGAAGTTGATTTGCGTGTTCAGCACGTTCAAGTTCCGATTTTCGTTCATCAATAACTGGTTGCTGCTCAGTAAATTCTCCCAGTTTCTCTTCAGAAGATTGGAGTGTTTCAAAATCATCTTTGCGTTCTGTTTCATGATCTTTTTGCTCCTGAATTCGTTGATCTTTTACACCTAACTTCTTTGCTTCTGTGTGTAATCTGCCAAGTTCTGTCTCTGCTTCTGCAAGTTGTTCAGGTGAGGCTTCAGGAACAGCTTCCAGCTTTTGCAAAACATTCTGATATTCAGTTTTAACAATTGCCGCCTTATCGTTTAATGTCTTTTTCAGTTCATCGTAGATATCAACACTCGCGGCTGCTTCCAAAATTGTGCGCCGTTCTTCATCCTTTGCTTTCAAAAACGCAGCAAATTCTCCTTGTGCTAACATCACAGACCGTTTGAATGCTGCAAAATCAAGCCCTAAGACAGATTCTATTTCTTGACTAACATTAGTAGTGATTAACTCACCGGAACCATCAAATAGTTGTGTTTTGGGAGGATAGTCGCGTTTTATTGTCCGTTTTATTGTCCAAATAGCATGGTACCGTTTGCTGTTTGCCTCAAAATAGACTTCAGCAAACGCCTCGTTTTCTCCATGACTGATGAGATGTTTAGGGTTTTGTGTGTCGCGTCCTGTTAAACGTGGTGTTTTTCCATAAAGCGCAACACAAATCGCATCTAATAACGTCGTTTTCCCTGCCCCAGTTGGACCGGTAATCGCTACGAGCGATGCATCATCTAACGGTGGTTTTTCAAAGTCTACTTCAATCTCTTCACGAAAACTATTTAGGTTTTTTATTTTCAGTTTACACAATTTCATTGAGATCCCTCTACTATCTGGACTAATTCACTAAACGTTTGTTTCATGGTTTTATCTGGTTCTTCTCCATACCTATCCGTGTGAAACTGTTCAAATATTTCTTCAGGACGTTTCATATCTTCAACTTGAATAACCGGAACGTCATCTACTTCTGGCAGTTCAACTTGAACGATCAAAACATCGCCACCACGATCACTAAACGTTTTTCTAATTTCGTCACTGATGCCAGTTCGCGCAGAGTCCAATTTCAATTTAACCTGAATATACTTACCATCCCACTTTTCTGTTATAGCATCTGAAAGGACAGAGGTTTCATCCCCCTCAACAGTACATAACTCCTTGAAAATAGGGATTTCAATATCTTCATCTAACGTCAGCGTTCCATCGTCAGACAGTTCCAGCAGAAACACTTTCTTGCGATAATTTGCCTCGTTGAACCGCATCGGAATTGGCGATCCTGAATATCGGATCGGATATGTGCTGCCTTCTATTGTTTGCGGTCTATGGAGGTGACCAAGGGCAACATAATCCACACCATCAGGAAAATCATTGGCGCGGATAGCAGAAGCACCACCAATTTGGATATTCCTTTCAGAATCGGTTTCTTCTCCACCGTAAACAAAGAAGTGTCCCATCAAAATTTTTGGGAAGGTCGTAGGCATGTGGGATACACAATCTGCATAGAACGTTTTGAGTCGTTCCCGGTACCGTTCGCTCTTTTCCATTTCCGATTCATAAGAGACATGCGGAAGTTCGTTTTCAGAGAGATATGGCACTGCAGCAACAGCAACGCGAGGGGTTTCGTTTGGAATACGAATCACACAGTCAGCTGGTTCATTTGCAAGACCAACAACATGGATTCTACCCATTTTGAGGAATTCTCGTGGTGCTTCCAAATGTCGTGGTGAGTCGTGGTTGCCTGCTGTAATCACCGTATATGTTTCGGTCTCATTATAAAGGCGAAAAAGAAACTCATAATAGAGATTGGTCGCTTCTGCTGAGGGAAGGGAAGTGTCAAAAATATCGCCTGAAACGAGGAGAAGTTCAACTTTATGTTCTTGGATTGTATCAAGTAGCCAGTCCAAAAATTGTGTATGTTCATCAAGCCGTTGACGTTCATGAAGACGTTGCCCGATATGCCAATCGGCAGTGTGCAAAATGCGCATGCATGCCTCTTTTTTTACCCTATTTGTTATTTTTATGATATAATTGTTATGGAAAATATTCAAGTGAAATCTGACCAAGTCCAAAGGAGGAAAAATGCGTTTCACAATGTTATTTATTTTTTGCACCGTGTTGGTGTTAACTCTGTTTGCTGCAATGAGTGCTTCAGCAGAGTTGTTGTTCCATGACGATTTTGAGAAAGATTCTATTGACCAAGAACCCAAGAAATGGGAAATCGGGTTTGCTGGCAAAACGAAGGCTATAGTTGTTGCTGATCCGAAAGATGCGCGAAATAAAGTGCTTAAGACTTCTAATAATCCGTCTAATGATTCACGACATGATGGTCCTGGTGGTTCCATTTATGTCTGTGGAGATGCCGATTGGACTGATTATGTCGCTGAATGGGATATGATGTTTCCCGATGATTTCTATATGGGTGTCGTCTTTCGTTTTCAAGATGGTGAGAAGTTTTATCTGAGTGACCGTCGGCAAGGTGGCAAAGTTTATCGATTCTATAAACGCAAAAATGGATGGCCGCTTATAGGGGATGGAATGGTGGAGAACAAACCGCAAGTTTGGTATCGCGCGCAACTTACGTTAGATGGCGATTCATTCACCTTTAAGCTCAAAGAACGAGATGACAAAACACCTTTTGATGATGTTGATGTAGCTACTGAAGCAAAAGACGGTGATTATAAAACAGGTAAGTTCGGCAACTACGGTCTTGTCTATATTGATAACCTCTTTATCGGTGATTCCGTTGCTGATCTGGTTTTGCCTGTTGAACCGCAGGAAAAGTTAAGCATAACTTGGGGCAGTATTAAAACCTCATATTAATTTTATAGGTTAGAGGGCGAGATAATTATGTTCCCGTCCTCTTTCAATACAATAGACACCTGAGACTAACACTATGTCAGCTTACATTGCCCACGGTGGAAAAGACACTGTCATTTCCAGCAAAGAAAAAAGCCAATTACTTCAAGAAGCACTGCTCAAGTTAGGCGGTATCCCGAAAAAGATTCTGGTAATTCCGCCAGATATAACGCGCCTTCACTCAAATGCAGGAGAACTCACGCGTATTCTCTATGAACTTTGGGATACTGCAAACGGCTCTACCTTTGACATTCTTCCTGCTATTGGCACGCATGCCCCAATGACAGAAGCACAGATTACGGAGATGTACGGTGATTTGCCCAAGGCAAAATATCATGTGCATCATTGGCGGACAGGACTTTACCACTTTGGGGAAGTGCCATCTGAATTTATCCGTGAGGTGTCTGGTGGCAAACTGGATTATAGTATTCCTGTGGCAGTCAATCAAAAACTTGTAGAAGAGGATTATGAACTCATTATTTCTGTTGGACAGGTGATTCCTCACGAAGTGATTGGCATTGCAAATGGATTTAAGAATGTTCTTGTCGGTGCAGGTGGGGTTGAGATGATTAACAAATCTCATTTTCTCGGTGCTGTAGACGGCATGGAACGGCTGATGGGACGCACGGATACCTCTGTCAGAAGAGTGCTGAATTATGCACATACACATTACCTGAAACAACTCGGTATTGTGTACGTCATGAGCGTTATGGATGTAGATAAAAATGGGGAGCGGGTGATGCGCGGGCTTTATATCGGTGATGATGCACGCACTTTTGAGACTGCTGCGGAATTGAGTAGAAACGTTAATATGACATTTTTAGATGCGCCATTAGAAAAGGTAGTCGTCTATTTGGATCCGAAGGAGTTTAGAAGCACATGGCTTGGGAACAAGGCTATCTATCGCACACGGATGGCAATGGCGGACGATGGTGAGTTAATCATCATCGCACCAGGGTTACGTGAATTCGGTGAGGATGCTGAAATTGACCGACTCATCCGAAAGTATGGCTATCGCGGTACACCTGCAACACTCAAAGCGGTTGAAAAAAACAGCGAATTGCGAGAAAACCTCTCTGCCGCCGCACACTTAATTCACGGCAGTACCGAGGGGCGTTTTAGGGTTATCTATGCAACCGAACATCTTACCAAAAAAGAGATTGAATCAGTTGGTTACGAGTGGCGACCTTTAAACGAGGTGCTTGCTCAATACAACCCAGAAACGCTTGTTGATGGCTTCAACGATGATGGCTTTTTCTATATTAGTGAGCCAGGACAAGGTTTGTGGGCATTACGTTCACAGTTCAGTGAGTAGAAAAATTTCCATAAAAGGAGAACAAATGCAACCGTTTAAAGTGATTGTTGAAAAACATATTGATGGTTATGTCGCCTATCCACTTGGACTCAAAGGCGTTGTTATAGGGCAAGGCGATACTTATGAAGACAGTGTTGCAGATGTTACATCCGCAATTCGGTTTTATATTGAGACTTTTGGAAAAGAAGAACTTGAAATTGAGGAACCTGCTTTGGACGTTTTTGTAACTGAAGTGAGTATTAGAAACGCCTGCTGAGGCAGCATTGATCCGAGCTGAACAAACAGAAGGGAATTGGTGCAACTCCGAGAGGAAATTGAGCGGTTGAAAGGCTTAACGACATCACCACAGACAAATCCTCAAGAGTAGGGCAATTCATTAAAGAGAGTCTATCAAATTACTTCAGAAGTTCAGGCAATTCAGCAAGACTCCGAATAGTTTCATCCCACCTACCTTGTTGCGAACCTTCCCTATCAATCAATATTGGACGAATACCGACCCCTTGCGCTCCTATGATGTCAGCTTCATAAGTATCACCAACATGAACGGTTTCTTCCGCAGACACCCCAACTGCTTTTAGCGTGTACTCAAATATGTATGGGTCTGGTTTTGCTGACCGAACGCGTTCGTCATGTGAGGCGACAATTATGTCAAAATAGTGCGCAATACCGAGCCGTTCAGCAAGCGGGTCCAGCGGTGTGTCCCAATTTGAGACAATTGCTAACTTGTATCCATCATCACGCAAACGTTGGAGTGTTGGCACAGTATCGTCGTAGAGCGATGCGACGTTCGCTGCAAAGAGCGAGTGTCCAGCTTGCAACAATTCCCATGCCATCTGTTCTACATGTTCCTGAACACCGAGCGCTTGAACAAACTCACAGTAACTGTCCACGATTTTTTGCATTGTTCCAAGCAGGGAGTGTGTGGTAGGATCGGAGTCTGATGCCTCCGCAAACAGATTCTGGACTGCCGCAGCGTAACGTTCCCAGTCAATTTCAAATTGGTATCGTTCTGCAATTTTCTGAAGACTTTCCTCAAGTGGTCGTCCCCAAACACATAAAGTATAGTAAAAATCAAAGAATACTGCTTTTATCATAATATTGATTGGACAATTCAACATTCTCAGTTATTGGTTTCGTCGCGATTCGGAGATCGCTCCTACAGAATATATGTAAACTTATTTACATAATTTACTATAAACAACTTTTATGTTATCAAGAAGAACTGGATCCCACTCATAAAAGCAGAGGGATAGTTTCACTTACCCGCGCGTTTCCATTCGAGAGCATTTCTACGAAGGTTTCTGGATTTTCCGCTTGGACGGCAGTAAGCAGGAGTTGTTCAAGGCGTTGCAAATCGTCTATATTTTCAAGAGCTGGTGTTAGCGTGTGCACCGTTTCTGCGTGGAATTTTGCGTTGAGCACTGTCATAAGGTTTTTGAGGGTAGCATCTTTAGCACCTTGTTCAATAAATTTCTCGCGTCTGCGTTGTTCAAAAGGTGATTCTTGCATAAGTTCCTCCGGTATGCGTTCAAATCAATGTGCAGTACGGCTTCGTGGGTGTTCAAGCGGACACGCTTCGTAATATCCGTGCGAAACGCACGAATCAATTGTTGCTCGGTATCAAGGTCTGCAATCACCGCAACATGAGACACATTCAGAACAAACTGGGCAAGTTCGTTGATCCGTTCATTCAGGATGTCTTTTCCTGTCGTATCGTATTGTTGTGCCATAGATTGTATTACTGTGCAATGCAAATATTGTACAACATGTTCTTATCGATCTCAAGGATAAAATAACCGATATGAGAGCATGTGTTAAAAATATGGTATGACGCTCAGCGATAGCGGGTGGGATCAGAGATGCCCGCGTCTTCAAAACCTTTTTTGCGGAGCATGCAACTATCACATTCGCTACACGCCCGTCCATCCGTATCTGGATCATAACAACTTAGTGTGAGACTATAATCCACACCAAGTGCTGTTCCAATTTTGATTATCTCTGCTTTTGTTTTTTCAATAAGTGGGGTGCGGATTGTCAGTTTTGTTTTACCTTCCACACCCGCTTGCGTTGCAAGGTTTGCCATCTTTTGATAGGCACTCATATACTCTGGACGACAATCCGGATATCCACTGTAGTCGATAGCATTAACACCGATGAAAATTGTATCAACTGTGAGAACTTCTGCCCATGCAAGCGCATAGGATAGAAAGATGGTATTCCGAGCAGGTACGTAAGTGATCGGTATGCCATCTTTCATTTCTGTGTCTAATCTGCCTTTGGGCACCTCAATGTCTGCTGTCAAGGCAGATGCACCGAAGATACGAAGATTAATGTCAATAATAGTGTGTTGTTGTACGCCAAGTGACTTAGCGATGTTTTGTGCACATTGAAGTTCAACCTTGTTCCGTTGTCCATACCGAAAACTCATCACATAGCAATCAAAACCCTCGTCGCGCGCGATTGCTAATGTCGTAGTTGAATCTAAGCCTCCGCTCAGTAAGACAATCGATTTTGGTGTATTTTGAGAATTGTTGAGATGTGTTATTTTTGTAGACAAATTTTACCTGTATTATAAGGGACGACAAGATACCGCCCTATAAGCATCAATTTAAGGAATTAAATTCTGTTTTTTAGAGTGGTGTATAGCCTCGTAGAGGCGATATGTTTATAGTATACGTGGTTAATCCTAATATTGAGCCTCGTAGAGGCGGTATGTGTTTAACCTTATATGTCGCTCCTACGGAGCTCAAGAGAATGTTTGACCTTGTTTCTATAAACATATCGTTCCTACGGAACTCAAGTAAAATCGATCTTCAAAAACCATCCCACAAAAAAGATAGGACGCTAAATATACGCTTATGGGAACGGCACGATACCGTCCCAACAAAGATTATTAGTTATTCGTTTTCAAACTCAAGTTTGGCAAAACGGAGAAAAATACCGCCACCTGGTCTGGCAAGAGGTCCGTTGATAGCCAAACATGCGATGACATGTTTAGCGCCCGGTTCAGCATTTTCAGTTACAACAACGCGTTGCGGCGTATTGAAACCTGAAGCGGCACCACGACCTGACTCTCCAAAAGCCAAGTCAATTTCACCATTAACCCAAACTTCTCCGTAGTCGTCAATACAGGTGTGAAACCAGACCTTTGAACCGGCAACGGACTTTCCATCAACTTCTTCAGGAATAGTGACAGTAATCCGATACCAACCGAAGCAGAGACCTGTTAAAACGATTTCTTGAATATTTTCACAAATTCCCCACTCGGAATCGTCATAATCAGCGAGGCGCGCTGGTGTTTCCGGCATCTGGTCAACTAAACCACCGTTTGGTTCACCAGGGACAAGTCCCTCGGCAAAACGCCACTGGGCATTTGTGAGTTCAAGATGGTCAGCATTTTCTAAATCAAGTTCAGCAATAATCATAGGTGTTCCTTCCTTAAGTTTATTTTAGATTGCCAAAGTTTATAGGCAATCAGTGTTGAACAAATCAGGAAAAATCCTGCGACAATAAATGGTACATAAACAGAAATGTTAATTAAAAATCCACTTGCGACATAACCGAGGAGAAATCCGGTACTCCATGCTAAATGTGTAAGGCCGACACCGTGTCCTTTCTCATGCGGTTCGGTAAATTCATTGATAAACCGTGGTATTGTAGTTGAAAGCGACCATGCGGCGCCTGATCCAAGTATCCAGAGAACCCCCAGTGCAACTAACGAGTTATGAAAAAATGCCAAACCAAAAGCAAGGAATGTAACAACTATATTTGCTATCAATGCTGGAATTCGGTGACCTACTACATCACATATTTTTCCGGTAACTAATTGGCATGCAAATGCAAATAGTAAGCTGACAGCGCCATAATATCCAGTTGCCTTATCCCCCGCGATACGATAAACCAAAATTGGCATGAGTAGGTTTACTGACCCCCAATAATACGTTGGAAAAACACGTAAACCGATCAACATCCAAATTTCCGATCTGCGACATAAGTTTATATATTTTTCGGTGTTTAGCGTTGATTTCCAAATCCCATCTCGTTTCTGGTGGCTGCCGTCGCTATGTTGTTTAAGACGAGGTAAAAATAGACATGCTCCGACAAATAGTAAACCAGACAGAAATACCGCGCCAGTTCCGAAGGTTCTGTAGTTGATTCGATCAATAATCTCGCCAGCGATGACATTTCCGACAGCACTTCCGACAGTACTACTTATGAAGTAAAGTCCTGTTGCCAACCCTAATTGGTTTGGTCGCACCGAGCTGATAAGATACGATTGACCACCCGCAGTTTTAAATCCAGAAGCGATGCCTTCATAGCATAGGATTCCCCAGATAAACAACGGTAAGTGTGTGGTAAAAAGTCCTCCTATTATAACGGCACCGGTCATGCCGATCAGTAATGTTGGTTTTCGTCCGAATCGGTCACTAAGTGTTCCACCAATAAGCGCGGTTATCCCACCGAGACCGATGGGTATGGCACGCAATAATCCAGCGAAAAGAGGGTTTTCTCCTAAGACCGATTCGGCATATACCGGAAAAAATAGATGTACTGGTCCAGTTATTAAGCCGATTACAAACACGATGAGGCAGAGCGAAATGAATCCTCGTGTCCACATCAGAACACACCAGAAAATGTGGTCATATCAGAAAACCTGTTTGCCTATTAATATCGGTTTGCAGTTTACGCACTTAACCGCATCAAACTATCCGTAATATTCGGTGCAGCGGTTCCGAGTCCGCAAGCACTTGTGGCTTTCATCACTGCTCCAATTTCCGCAATCAGATCTTTTGATTTCTTGTTCAGCGGTTCAGACAATAATTCGGTAAGTCGATGTGTTCCGATTCGACACGGAAAACACTTTCCACAGGATTCTTCAGCGAAAAATTCCATTGCGTTGTGCGCTACATCAAGCATATCTCGTGTGTCATCAAACACCATGATACCCGCTGCGCCGAGCATCGCTCCTACCTTTTGGAAACTCGGTTCATCAATTGTTATATCAAGATCGTTTTCACCGATAAACCCACCTGATAACCCCGCAGATGTAATCGCCTGAATTGAACGTCCTTCTAACGGTCCACCTGCCCACTCGTAGAGTAGTGTCTTTAGTGGGAACCCAAATGGCACCTCGTAATTCCCAGGTCTTTGTATGTCACCTGAGAGACTAATAATTTTTGTGCCTGCCAGATTTTTATCGTAACTCAGGCTTTTATACCACTCAGCACCGTGTCGCAAAATCTGCGTAGCGGCGGCAAGTGTTTCCACATTGTTTACAACGGTAGGTAGATTTTCAAAACCATGCGTCACTGGATATGGCGGTCGATTTCTCGGAAAAGGGTGTTTTCCTTCTAAACTGTTCAACAACGAACCTTCTTCACCACAAACATAAGCACCAGCACCGCGCCTAATATAGATGTGAAAATTAATTTGTTTTCCGAAAATCTCATCACCAATTAATCCCTCTGCTTCAGCTTCTGCGAGTGCCCGTTCAAGTATTCTTAAGGTTTCTGGATATTCATATCGGAGGTAGATAAAGCCGCGTGTCGCTCCCGTCGCGTAAGCGGCAAGCGTCATGCCTTCAATTACCGAATGTGGTGCATAATCAAGAATAACACGATCCTTAAAACATCCGGGTTCGCCTTCATCGGCATTACAGACAATCGCTTTCGGTTCCCCCGGGGCATTCAGAACCGATTCCCATTTCATGCCTGTGGGGAATCCTGCACCACCTCTACCAGCAAGTTGACTCTCTTTAAGAATTTCAATCACTTCTTCAGGGGTAAGGGACGTTATCGCGTGTTTTAATCCTTCATAACCACCTGTGCGTTGGTAGCCCGCAAGCGTATTTCTGTTCGGTTCGCGAATCTCTACAAAGATACATTCTTCGCCATCGCCGGGATATGGTGGCGGTAAAGGAGTAGGTTGAACAGAAAGCGCGTCTGCCTGTTTTCCGGTGAGCACTTGATGTCCTTTTAGAACGGGGACACAATCATCGCATCTTCCGGCACACGGCATTGGGGTTGCACCTTCGGTTTTAAGTGTCTCAAGGATTTCTAGTCCTCCTTGCAACCGACATACCGGTCCGGTACACACACGCGGTGCGCTTTGTCCTGGCGTTTCACGTGCAAAGTGGTGGTAAAAAGTTAATGTGCCGAAAAGCTCTGCAAGTGGAATTCGAAGTCCGACTGCAACGTCACGGAGAGATGATTCAGATATAAACCCGTCTCTGTCATGGAACGCGTGTAATATGCTGAGCAATGGTGCTGGCGCGTCATGCCAGTCTGCAATCAGTTCTGCATTTGTTGGCATCTATATCTCCAATCGCATTTTGTAAATATCTGAGCGGAATTCAATAGTAATACGGACAATGTGTATTTTAAAATGACATCTTTGATTGAAAAGGTTGAGTCTGTCAATTAGAATATCAGATTTTAAAGTTATGGTCAACTTTTTTGTAATCTATTGACTTCCATCTGCATTTATGCGATAATACAAAAAACATAAACTTTTTTTAATACTAATATGGCAACAGTAAAACTGGAAAACGTTACAAAACGATTCGGTGAAGTTACCGCTCTGAATGACATTACACTTGATGTAAAAGATGAGGAATTTTTTGTCTTACTTGGTCAGACAGGGGCGGGAAAAACGACAACACTCCGATGTATCGCTGGATTAGATAAACCTGAAGAAGGCAGCATCTACTTAGACGATGTTCGCGTTAACGACAAAACACCCGCTGAACGCGATGTCGCATTTGTCTTTCAATCCCATATTCTCTATCCTCACCTTACCGTCTATGAGAATATGGCGTTCCCCTTACATCCTCGAAAACTTTCTGCTGAAGAAATTGGCCGACGCGTCAATGATATCGCACAGATGCTGCACATTGAGCATCTTCTGATGCGATCACCAAATCAGTTGAGTGGTGGTGAAACACAGCGCGTTGGACTCGGGAGAGCCATGGTGCGTCGCCCACAAGTATTCCTTATGGATGAACCAATTTCTAACCTTGATGCCAAACTACGTGCCGAGATGCGTGTTGAAATTAGGTGGCGGCAACGCGAACTCGGAACTACTACTTTTTATGTCACACATGACCAGGTGGAAGCGATGTCCATGGCAGACCGTATTGCTGTGCTTGATACCGGTAAAATACAGCAGTTAGGAACACCCTCCGAAATTTACAATCATCCTGCGAATCTGTTTGTTGCTGGTTTCATCGGTAGTCCAAGCATGAACTGTATTCCGTGTGAAATTTCCAGCAGTAATGGCAACCTCCAGTTAACCTTGTCTGGTAGTGAAAATGGAAACAATACGTTTGCGATTCAGGATACACGTATTGCTAAAGTAGTGAGTGAAATCAATATAGATCGGGACTTAGTATTCGGTGCTCACCCCGAAGATGTCCTCGTTGACCATCAACCTGTCCCGAACGCTTTTCAAGCTGAAGTCTATAGCGTTGAACCACTCGGTGCGGAAACAATAGCTGAGATTATGCTTGGGACGGATGCTGACGGTTCTCGGACGATCCTTAAATCCCGAACTGTCCCCAACTTTGAGGCGGAAATAGGACAACATCTTTATGTTTCTTTTGTGCCTGATCGCATTCATCTTTTCGACAAGGTTACAGGTGAAGCATTACTGACTTATGGTAGAGGTTAGAATTAACGCTACATTCCTGAACTGTGAATCAACGCCAAATGCGCTTGGCAGAATACGCTTTTGGTATTCTGCATGATTTGGCGGGAGGGAACTCCGAATCCCGACTGGTCCTCAGTTCAGTCGCGATTCGGAGATCGCTCCTACAGAGGAAATGTAGAATTATTTCTATAATTCACTATAATTGTATATCCTAATCGGAACTATTATGAGTTGGCAGCTAAGACTTTTTAACCTACTTCCCAATTTTGTCAAGAAAATAGGATGTCTGTTTTTACGTAAACTTGGGCGTGATCCGGATGCTTGGTTGGAAAATTTCCTGAAAAAACACAAAGGAGAGTAAAGTGTGAACGGTGGCGATATTCTGATTGAATGTTTGAAAGCGCAAGGTATTTCGGCAATATTCGGAATGCCTGGCACGCAAAATATTCATATCTACGATTCACTGCTTCGTAAAGGATCCGGGTCAATCAATCATTTTCTGGTCCGACATGAGTATGCTGCAACGCAAATGGCAGACGGGTTTGCCCGTGCAACAGGTGAAGTTGGCGTTGCCATTACCGTGCCAGGACCAGGTGCAAGCAATGCTTCTACGGGAATTTTAGAGGCTTTCACCGATTGTGTCCCTGTTTTGTTGATTACCGGGCAGAGTCATTCCGATTCCTATAGCAGGGATCCGAGTAAGATGTTCCACGGTTTGGATCAGATGCGATTTTTTGAACCGATTACCAAGTATTGTGCTATCGCGCGTACTGTCTCAGAGATTCCTGTTGTAGTTGAAAATGCCTTTAAAGCGATGCGCAACGGTAGACCGGGACCAACCGTATTGGAATTTCCGATGGATGTAACCACTGGAGATGGTGAAGTCCGAATACCGTCCCGTGTTAAACGTTCAGATTTACCTCCACCAGATGACTCGGTCCTAAGTAATGCAATTGATAAAATACGCAATGCGAAATTGCCACTTATTTTTGCTGGTTCCGCCGTGATTCATGCTAATGCCAGAAATGAATTAAGATTGCTTGCAGAGAAATTGAAAGCACCAGTTATTGTTTCCCGTTGTGCAAAAGGTGCTTTGTCAGAAGACCATCCGTTAGCGTTGCAAATCTGTTACGGCTTTTTGGGACAAGAAGCACTCAAACACGCTGACTGTCTCATCGGTATTGGACCTCGGTTTACTTCTATTGATACCCGCAGTTGGAGTATGGAACTGCCGCAACCTTTCATCCAAATTGACGAAGATGAAAACGAAATTGGACGTGAATATCCGTGCGAAATAGGTGTAGTAGGAGATTTAAAACTTACCTTGCAAGCACTCATTGAGGATATATCTACAAGTCAAAATGGTTGGGATAAGGTGCTGCCGCAACTTCGCACAAAGTATAATTCCCAGCCACCTCTGCCGATTATTCACGAACTTCGAGATGTTTTGCCACAGGAGACCATCTATTCGATTGATGTTCACTCGCTTGGTTATGCCTCTTTTGCCGAATTCCCTATTTATGATCCGCGCACTTTCCTCTATCCAAATATCGGTGTGGCGTTAGGGTATGCTTATCCTGCGGCGATTGGTGCTAAGGTAGCGTCCCCTGACCGTCCGGTTGTGTGCTTTAGTGGCGATGGTGGGTTTCTGATGGGCGCAATGGAAATGGCGACAGCGATGAAATACGGCATCAACGTCGTAGCAATTGTAATAAATGATGATGCGTTGTCAGCGATTAAAGGGTCCCAATTGAAGGGTTTTGACGGACGCACTATTGACACGGACCTACATAATCCGGATTTTGTTGAGTTTGCGGAGTCTTTCGGTGCTTATGCAAAGAAGGTTGAAAACTTGAAAGATTTTAAATCTGTGTTGCGCGATGCCGTCAATGCCGAAAAACCTGCGCTTATTGAGGTAATGATGCGGGAACATCAAGACGAAATTATCGATTCTATTGGTTGGCTGAAAGCTGATGCCCTCCGGAAAACCTCTTTTTAATACGCTGTGATGAAATTCTAAGGGAAACCAAGCAAATTATGCTGGAGAGACAACATAATTCAATCTTATGACATTAAACTCTCACTTTCTTGGTATTCCGCCAACTTTTCAAAAAGCATGAGTTGTTCAGTTCGTTCTACTGGTTCTTCTTCCAAGTGTTTAGGTGTGAAATTCATTACCAATGCTTCAAGCATCGGATTTCTATTTTTCTCTTTCGCGCCGACGTGATAAAAGTGCTCTTTGGTTAACAAATGAAATTCCGACCACAGTGTCTCAAGAAATATATTTTTCCTGTACTGATTGCTATGCCAAGTGGATAAGATGAATTTGCAAGGAGACTGATTCAGCATCTCAAATAGGTTCTGTTCATTTTCTTCGTCCCAGCTGTCAAAATAATCGACGTGCCGCCCAGCATAAGGGGGATCACAGTAGACAAAATCATCTTCAGAAATGTCTTTAAGTGTTTCTTTAAAGTCTTGACAGATAAACGACCAATTAAAATGCCTTGATGTGACATGAACGTAGTCAACTTGGTTCACAATCTTTGTGATATATCCTTTAGAAAATCGTTGTGGTTTGTGCCCAAAAGGCACATTAAAATCTCCTTTGCGATTGAACCGAATCATGCCATTGAAGCAGCAGCGATTTAAAAAAAGGAAATCCAAAGGGGTTTGTGTCTTATTAAACCGTTCTCTAACTTCGTAATAATAATCTTTCCCACATTTTGATAGCATTTCGCCGTGCTGTTCAAGGAAGTTTCTCACTTTCAAACCATCAATCTTTCCACTCGCTATCGCATTATAGAAGTTAATCAGATGCGGATTGCTATCTGCAAAGATTGCGTTACGCGGCATAATATTAAAACCAACGACTCCTGACCCCATAAAGGGTTCAACCCATCTGCCTTCAAAAGACCAGTCTACAGTTCGCTTTATGAAAGGAACAAGCTTGCTTTTAATTCCTTGACACTTAATCGGTGGAATCATAACTTTCATCATCGGTTTCCACAGATAGTTTAATCTATTCCTCAGATCAAGCTAGTGCTTTGTCAACATATTATTGTAGGTCGCGATTCGGAGATTGCTCCTACAGAATACCTCTCTTTGTAGGAGGGAACTCTGATTCCCAACTCCTGACACGACTCGCAATTTTAGTGTATACAGAACACTAGTGGAGTGTCCACCGATATTTTGCGGGTAAAGGTCGCGATTCGGAGATTGCCCTACAGAATACCCTCTTTGTAGGCGGGAACTCTGATTCCCGACTCCTGACTAGTCCTTTTATGCGATTCAATACTCGCCGCGTGCGTTCCAACCAGGGTACTGCTCTTCCAATGCCTCAAGCGTTTGTGGCGTATAGTATGGATGTCCTGCAGGTGGAAACCGAAAGACCTCACGCTCCGATGCTGTTAACGTGCCGATGAATTTTGAGAACGTCTCGTGTCGTCCTTTGTCTGTGTAGTGCCGAAAGCCTTCCCAATAGTGGTCTGCCCGTCCTAAGCCAAATCCCCATGTAAAGCGTTGTCCATCTTCCCGCAGATAATCACTTGCCGAATGTAAGGTATAGTTGTTGAAAATACAGAGGGTGCCGCCTTTGCAAACAAGCGGTTCATATTTAGACATATCCCGTCCGTACTCGGTAGCGAGCAATCTGAGCGGCGCCTGATCTTCGTCAACATCCTCAAGGTGTACCCAAAAGACAAGTTGTCCGAATTCTGGTGCAGACTGCGACTGCGGTAGCAGTGAGTTATTGCCGTTATCGATATGCAAGCCGCTTGCGTCGCTACCGATACCACCACCTTTGAATCCGGGATAGCGTGCAATCATACACCCAGCGCGAAAGTGGATGTGTTCTGTCTTGAACCATTTACGCGCGAACCCCCATGCTTCGTAGTCCACGATCCCGCGCAACAGTGCCATTTCAGACGATGGAAATTCAGTCAAGATAGCTCTGCCCGACGGTGGATTGTCTTTGACCTCCTCCCACGTTGGTAACACGCGGCGTTGGGCAGCTTGCATCTCAGCGAGCTGCTCCCCGGAATAATAGTTAGGAACGATTAGATAGCCTTTCGCACCGAATTCGTGAAGATAGGCATCGGTAAGTTTTATGGGCATGTTACCCTCCACTGGACAAGTAGGGAAAATTTGAGCAGGAACACGTTAAAAAAATTGCTGACGAACCTTGAACGTCAAGTCCGCCAGCAAATTGAAACTCCCCCAGACGGACTCGAACCGCCGACACGATGGTTAACAGCCATCTGCTCTACCGACTGAGCTATGGGGGAATATAATAGTTTAACATTTTAATTATACACTATTGTATAACCCTATTGCAAGTTAAAATGTATATTTTACGATTTTAACATCCACACTTAACTTCCTTACCCTGAACACCCTCTTTGCCTTTCGTCTCATACCCATCACGTTTCCACCAATCTAAACCGCCAAGCAATTCTTTGACATTAAACCCTAATTTTGCCATATTCAAAGCGCCTTTTGTAGAAGCATTGCAACCAATACCGTCACAATAGGTGACATACACTTTTGATTTGTCAAGATCACGTGTAGTTGCCTCAGACATTGTTCTATGAGGGATATTGATTGATGTTGGTATATGTTCAAGCGCATAAGATTCCGAAGAACGAGCATCTATAACGATGATATCTTCTCCGTTATTCAGTGCCTCACTAAGATCCCAAGAGTCGGTCTCGTAATTGAGTTTTGCCTGATAGAATTCAGTCTGATCCATAACTTACCTTTCAAAGATGACACAACTTTTTAAGCATACCGCTTCCTTAGCCATCTCCGCAAATCCAATCTTCCCTGACAAAAACCCCAAAAAATGCCGAGAACTGTACACCCCAAGTTCCCTAAAAATGCAACCCAAGCAACAATACGAAAAATAGGACTGTCCGTGTCGTATCTTGAATCAAAATAGTCATAAAGCCCTCGGTGGGAACCTATGTCCGCGTGTTGAGATACTACATTTTCCCCTGTTAATTGAAAAATAAGTGCCACAGCGATAACCCACAAATGTCCTACTACAATTCCTGCCAAAATCCTAACAAATAGAATTCCGAGAAATCGAAGGCTGGCTTTGAATTTCTGCATAAACATAGTTTGCTCCTTTGTTCAATTTCAATTGAGAGCATTATCAAAAACCTTAAAAACGGACTGATAAGTATGCTTTGAAATGATATATGAAGGATTTGTTTTTAGTTGCAAACTAAGTTGATTTTCTTCAGAAATATGGAATTATCTAATAGTAGATTTTACAATAAACTGAGTATCGGTGTTCGGAGCGCTTGCAAAGCGCCTTATGGCGAAACCTTCTACCTTGATAATTCTTCCCACAACGCACGATAGAAATTCATCACTCGCACTGGATCGGAACTGCCTGCAATTTCTGCCAAGGTATAACCTGAATATCCGGACTCTTTCAGCAAAGTGAACAGTTCTCGCCACGGATATTCCCGCCGATGTAGTTCTGTGATATGCACTAAACCGATTCTACCTTTTGCGTAATTAAAGTTATTTAGAATTGATCCGTTTTCTACCTCACCGAAGTTGGAATTCCAGCACACGTATACGTTTTCGTGGTCAGCCACGTCAATAATAGTGCGTATATGTCGGAGTTCGGAGGTGCCGCCACCGTGCACTTCCAGCCGAATTTGAACGCCAAGGTCTGCAGCGAATTCACCACATTCCCGCAATGCCAATCCAATTTGCTCTAATGTTTTTTCCACAGGAACTTCACTGGGGAGACCATTTGGACGCACTTTCACGCCCGGCGCGCCAACATCCGCTGCTAACTGAGAGTACTCCTTCGTACCATCTATATTCTGGCGAACAGCATCTTGGTCAGTTGAATGATAGTCGAAAGCAGAACCTAAGCCTGCAATCTCAATAGGTGAATCTTCAAATTGTTGTTTTACTGCTGCTCGTTCACTTGCGGAGAGGTTAACCTCAACACCGTGTGCGTGAGTTGTCCGCAACTCCACACCTGCAAATTCTGTTTCCGAACACCGTTCTATGATAGTCGGAACATCCCAATCTTTTGCCATATTATAAGTTACTAAGCCAAGTTTCATAAAATCTCCTTATTCAAAAAGTTGTGCAACTGGACAAGAAAATCCTTCAACGACATCTTCTCCTGTAAGCGTGTCATTGCGAGTGAGTGTTTTTATATCTGTTTCTGAACGATAGACCGTTACCGTTTTTCCGATAGGTTCGAGAACCCAAACTATCTGTGTGCCAGCTTCCAAATAAGCAAATACTTTTTCAATAATTCTCAGTGATATATCTGACTTGGAAATAACCTCAACAGCAAGGTCTGGAGGCACTGGACATGCTCGGCTATGATCATCAGGCAATCTGTCTGTTGAAAGAAATGCAACATCTGGTTTCAGCACGCGTTCACCGACCTGGAAACCTGTGTCAGGCGTAACCACTTCGCCGAGTTGATGTTCCTGCACGTACATACCCAAACGCAAAAATACCTTGGCGCAAATTAAGCCGTGCTCCAATGACGCAGCTGGCATTGGTATTATTTCTCCTTTAATGTACTCATATCCTTCCAAATCGCTCTCAAGAAATTCTTTCAAAGTCATTGAAATATTTTCTTGTGGAAATTCGTTGATATCTTGTAGATGCATTTGTTCCTCCGCAGTTATTTGCCATATCAAGAATCATCTATTCAAATAGTTGTGCTACCGGACAAGAAAATCCTTCAACGACATCTTCTCCTGTGAGTGTATCTTTGCGAGTGAGTGTTTTTATTTTTGTTTCTGAACGATAGACTGTTACCGTTTTTCCAATAGGTTCAATAATCCAAACGAGACGAGTCCCCGCATTTAGATAGGCAAATGCCTTTTCAGCGATATTATACTGAGGATCTGTCGGAGAAACCACTTCAACCGCGAGGTCTGGAGGTATTGGGGATCCTTGGCGTCTGTTTTCAGGCAACCGTTCTGTTGAAACGAACGCAATATCAGGTTTCACCAATCTGTCCCCTAACTTAAATGTTGTATCTGCGGGGTACAGACGACCTAACTGTTTTTCACGAACATAAGTACCTAAAGGTAAAATAAGACTCATACTTATTTCACCGTGCTCCATCGTCGGTGGTGACATCGGCACTAATTCTCCTTTAACGTATTCATATCCTTCTATGTCATTTTGAAGAAATTCTTCCAATGTCATATCAGTTTTTATGGGGGCGAGGGATATCTCAGCCTGTTCATAACCATTTTTTGGAACGTTCACAAGATTTCTCCTTCTTTCGTTTCCTATTTTGAATTGCTATATACCGATTTTTTTGCTATAATTTCTCTAACTCTACAATAAAGGAGAACACACTCATGGCATACGCACTTGAAGATGAATTTGGAGACATTATTGGTAAAGCCCGACGTGGACAAAACATGTCACAGGGTGAAACAGCCGCATCCGCTGGAATCACAGAATCCGATTTGTCACGTATGGAACAGTATACCTTAAAACCGATAGAAGCGCAAGTCTATAAACTTGCTGAAGTCCTTAACTTAGACGGAGCAAAATTACTTGCAATTGCGACAGAACAGTGGGAACCTGATCCTGTTCAACAACCTGATGATGCAAGCCTTGATGTAATAACGATAAGCGCCCCCGTAGGTGGATGGCCGGTCAACGCCTACCTTTTAATATGCAAAGCCACCGATGAGGCAGCGATTATTGACACCGCAGCACACCCCGACCTTATTTTGGAACGACTTGACACACATAAAGTTAATCCGACTGCTATTCTATTGACTCATTCACATAAAGATCACACCGATGGATTATCCCAACTTGAAAACGCTACCGGATGCCAAGCATATATCCATAAAAATGAACCGAAACCGCGCAGTGCAGGCAAATTGCGTGAACTTATCCATTCGGATGTTGTGGAAATTGGCGCGCTTATGGTCACTGTGCTTGATACGCCTGGACATACCCCTGGCGGTTGTAGTTTTCTAACGCAAACAGCAGCTTTCGTAGGAGATGCTATTTTTGCTGGTTCGGTTGGCGGCCCAAATATTTCTTACGAAGATGAGATAAACAGTGTTCGCGAAAATCTACTCTCACTTCCAGATGATGTGCGACTTTTCCCCGGCCACGGTCCCGCGACAACTGTTGGCGAAGAGAAGTTACACAACCCATTTTTTTAAGTTCACGCCGTATGTTATGGTGTCTATGTTTGTTGTCTATGCCTTGTGAGGCTTGAGTATTGCTCTCATATTTAATCCAACGTTTTCTCTCCATTGGTTTGTCACTTCTGGGGGTATCCCTTCTCGTATTCTTGATGGTTCATCTGATTCCTGGTGATGCAGCCCTCACTATTGCTGGTGAACGCGCCACTGAAGAAGTGCTAACCCAACTCCGAGAAGATATGGGACTTGACAAACCGTTATATCACCAATACGCTAAATTTCTTTGGGACCTCGTACGTCTTGATTTAGGACACTCCTTTAAAACAAAGCAGCCCGTTTTAGAAGAAATTAAACGTTATTTTCCTGCAACTGCCGAATTAACCCTCGCTGCGATGGCATTCTCTATCTTTTTCGGCATAGCGGCAGGCATCATTGCGGCTGTCTATCGCGGTAAATTTTGGGATTATTTCTCCATGTCTACATCCCTCGCTGGCATCTCAATGCCGATCTTCTGGCTTGGGTTGATGCTAATTCTGCTTTTTTCCTATTATTTAGATATTTTTCCTGCCACAGGACGTTTGGATACCGAATTGAGTTCAGACATTGAATTTCGCACTGGATTTTACTTGATTGAAACCTTACTTATGGGAAACTTCGCTGCATTTAAGAATGCAATTGCCCACCTTATACTCCCCGCAATTACACTTGGCACTATTCCTTTAGCGATTATTGCCCGGATGACTCGTTCAAGTCTGCTTGAAGTATTAAATCAACCATACATTACGACTGCCTACGCAAAAGGCTTGTCAAAATGGAGAGTTATTATCAAACATGCGTTAAAAAATAGCATGGTTCCTGTTTTGACTGTGATTGGTCTTGAATTCGGATACCTGATGGGAGGGGCAATTTTAACTGAACATATTTTTTCATGGCCCGGACTCGGTTCATGGTTGCGCGCCTCTGTTGAAGCACGTGATGTTCGCGCTGTCCAAGGCGGTGTGCTTTTCGTTTCTGCACTCTTTATGTTTGTTAACCTGATTGTTGACCTGTTGTATGCTTATGTTGATCCGCGTATCCGAGTGGGAGACGAAGCTACATGAATGACACTACAATATCAACGGGTCAACACAATGTTTTCCGAAAACTTTTGCGGCACCGTTCAGCAACTATCGGTGCGTCTATAATCCTCTTTTTTGTCATTGTGGCAATCTTCGCACCGCTTATTGCAACGCACGACCCAATGCGAGCGGAAATCGCAAAACGCCTCAAAGGGCAATCTGGTGAACACTACCTCGGCACCGATGGTATTGGGCGTGATGTTTTTAGCCGAATTGTTTACGGTTCCCGTATCTCTCTGAAGGTAGGATTTATCGCAATTGTCTTTTCACTCGGACTCGGCACTCTCTTCGGAGCAGTTGCAGGCTATTACGGTGGATGGTTAGACAATCTGATTATGCGTGTGATGGACATGATGCTCGCGATGCCGAGTATTCTGCTTGCGATGGTTATTGTCACGATTTTGGGTCAGAGTCTTACGAATGCAATTATCGCTGTTTCTATTGTTTATATCCCGCAATATGCACGGATTTTACGTGCTTCTGTTCTTAAGGTGCGCGAGTTAGACTACGTTACTGCTGCGAAAGTTATTGGTGCAAGTGACATCCGTATTCTGTTAACTACCGTTCTACCGAACTGCCTTGCCCCGTTGATTGTGCAAGCGACTTTAGGTATCGGTGCTGCTATTTTAGATGCGGCAGGACTCAGTTTTCTCGGACTCGGTGCGGAAGTTGGTGTGCCTGAATGGGGAGCAATGCTGAATGAAAATACAAAGTATATTCGTAAGGCACCGCTCGCTGTTACTGCTCCCGGTGTGGCAATCTTCCTCATTGTTTTAGGTTTCAACTTACTTGGAGATGCGCTCAGAGACGCGCTTGACCCGCAAATAGATTGAGTTTAAATATAGAATATGTACTGGCTTAATGATTTCTAACTGATTTAGTTAATGATTTTGCTATAAACCCTTACTATAACAAGGTTTAGATAGGTTAATGATTCGGTTGACGATTAAGACATTCTCAAAAACAAAATTTCTGTTGATTTCAAATAGTATTTCTAATAAAATACTATCACAATCTAAAATTCATCAATAAATCAATATTACTGCTTAAAATATAAATATATCGGGAATTAGTTATATGAATATCCTTGTCCTTCACGGACCAAATCTACATCTTTTAGGAAAACGACAACCAGAGATTTACGGACACCAAACATTGCAAGACATCGATAAGGCACTTGATCAGTTTGTAGCAGCATCGCCTCACAATGTTGTGCTGAAAATCTTGCAATCTAACCATGAAGGCGAGTTGGTCTCTATTATTGGAGAGCATATTGACTGGGCAGATGGTATTCTGATCAATCCCGCTGCTTATACACATACCAGCATTGCCATCCGAGATGCGCTCGCGACTGTCGGAGTCCCCGTCATTGAAATTCACCTCTCTAACATCTACGCTCGTGAGGAATTTCGGCATCATTCTTATATATCGGGTGTTGCGGTAGGAGTAGTTGGTGGTTTCGGGGCGTATAGTTACATCCTTGCGCTTGAAGCGATGATTCATACCCTTGGTCCGAATTCAACCGATAATTTAGATGAATAATTGAAATAATTAGACACTTCCCTGGTAGGAACGATCTCCGAATCGCGACCGAACTTAGGAACAGTCGGGAATCGGAGTTCCCTCCTACAAATCAAAATGTCAAGTTAATTGTAAAATTCACTATAGATGCATAATTGAAGGGAATTATTTGTGGAACAAAAACCTTTTATACCTTTTAGCCGTCCGTGGATTGATGAAACTGAAATTGAAGCAGTTAGCGAAGTACTTGCCTCTAAATGGATTAGCACTGGCGCGAGAGTGCGTGAGTTTGAACGTGCTTTTGCCGAATATCTTGGTGTCAAACACGCAATCGCTGTGAGTTCCTGCACTGCAGCTTTACATCTCAGTCTTGTAGTGTCTGGCATCGGTGTTGGAGATAAAGTCATTACAACACCCTACACCTTCACTGCAACTGCCGAGGCAATCCGATATGTCGGGGCAAAACCTGTTTTTGTTGATATTTGTCCTGGGACATTGAATATTGATGTTACCAAAATTGAGCAGGCGATAACCTCGCGCACCAAAGCGATAATGCCTGTCCACATTGCTGGGGTACCATGTGATATGGATGCATTGCGAGAGATGTGTCAAACCCATAATCTTGTGCTTATTGACGATGCCGCACATGCCATCCCTGCTGAATATAACGGACAATATATCGGAACTCTCGGTGACCTCTCTTGTTTCAGTTTTTATGCGAATAAAAATATGACTACAGGAGAAGGCGGGATGATTACAACGAACAACGATGCACTTGCTGAACCACTGCGAACGATGCGTTTGCACGGTATTGACAAAGACGCCTGGGCACGGCAGTCGAAACGGAGTATGTGGCGATACGACATTACTACAGAAGGTTATAAATACAACATGACCGATATTCAGGCAGCGATGGGATTATGCCAACTCATCAAACTCAATAAACAGCATGAACGCCGTCAGAATTTCGCGCAGATATATCAATCAGAATTGACGAAATTTCCTCAAATTACAACTCCCTTCGTCCCAGATAACCCAAAAGAACATGCGTGGCATCTATACATTATTCAGCTCCATACTGGCAACCGTGATGAATTCGTGGAGACCTTACGCGAAGCAAACATTGAATGTAGTGTCCACTATATTCCGTTACATCTTTTTGAATTTTATCAGAAGCAGTACGGTTATAGTGTTGGCGATTTTCCACGTGCTGAGGAAGTTTTTGAACGAGTTGTAAGTCTGCCGCTTCATCCAGGGTTAACTGAATCAGATGTGCATTTTGTGATTGAGACTATTGGTAAAGTTCTGGCACATCAAAAACCCTAATCGGTGTGTTGTCTTTGCTGAAGGGTATATTAGCATGTCTATTTCTAAACTCTACCAAATCATTCCCAGTAAAGTGTGTTTCTCTTGTGATGTTTGCTGTCGTTTTTTAGAGTCAGATAGCTCTCTCGCGCCAATTTTTACCAAAGCAGAGAAACAGCACGCAATTTCTCAAGGCGCAGCCCCAACTTTATTCCAGCCACAAGCAGATGGAGAAAGTTCACGGATTAAATTAAAACCACATAAAGACTTTTATATCTGTCCGTTCTTTGAGCCTGAAGCGAGTAGATGTACAATCTATGCAAATCGTCCACTTGATTGTCAACTTTATCCCTTTGCCTTGATGTTCAGTGAGGACGGAAGCAGTGTAGTGCTGGGTATGGATATGCTTTGTCCATTTGGTGAGGCGCATCTTGAAACGGAAGCATTTCAGCAACATCTTCGGAATGTTATTGATTATGTCGAATTAGATATGGTGAGGGAACAGATCGCTGCAAACTGGAGTCTCATTGGGGAATATCAGGACACGGTGAAGATTTTTCATACGTTCAATCAAAACTTGACACATGCAATTGCGTCCCCTAACCCTTGATGATAAATCTGTTTTTGAGACGTACACTTCTCAGATGTGCATACCCTTATCCAGTTATGCGTTTGCACCGCTTTATGTATGGCGAAACCATTTTCAGTTCTACTGGACACTGCTTGACGACCACTTCTGCATCTTTGCAAAACAAGGAGATGACTATTTTATGCCGATTCTGCCGATACCTTGTGCTATCGGCAACCGTTCTTACTTAAAAATAGTTCGTGATGCGTCCCAATTCATGCTGGACTCTAATCGGAATCCTCAGATTGCACGCATTGAAAATGCCCCTGAAAAACTACTCCCTATATTTAAGAATGAAGGTTTTTGTGCTATCCAAAAAGAAATTGAATATATTTATAGAACAGAAGATTTAAGTGAGTTACGGGGGAATCGTTATAAACAGCAACGGCATGCTTACAACGCATTTGTAGCACGATACCCTTCTATAAAATGTGAACCGTATCAAGCGACTGATCGGGATGCTTGCCTTCAACTATACGAGAGATGGCGAAGGTCGCGCGCACAAAAATATGATGACCCAATTTATCAGGCGATGCTGGACGACTCACAGATTTCACATCGGATTGGTATAACACATGCAAAAGAATTGGGATTGGTCGGTAGGGTTGTCCGCATTGATGGTGAGTTACATGCTTATACCTTCGGATATGAATTGAACAGTGAGACGTTTTGCGTGTTGTTTGAAATTGCAGACCTTGATATAAAAGGACTTTCGCAGTTTATCTATCGGGAATTTTGCAAGGAATTGACGGGAACTTACAAGTGGATAAACGCTATGGATGATTCGGGGTTAGAGAATCTAAAACGTGTCAAACGCTCCTATCATCCTACGCGATTGATACCATCATATAACATTTATGAAAGCAGCACTGATTTTCCTTAACGGATACTACGACACACGGTATTTGGATTTTTACCGACAAGAAATAGAATATGCTGTAAAAAAAGGTTACCCGCTTATTTGTGCCGATGGTGGTATCCGAATATTTGACAAATTGAATGAGGACGAAGACGAGACTCTGAGTCCGGATATTCTTATTGGGGATTTAGATTCAATCGAGGAAAGAACGACTGAAGCAAAACGTACCGTTGAAAAGTGGATAGGGCAAACGGATAAGGACTATACCGATGGGCAGTTAGCAGTAAAGTACGCTTTAGATACGTATAATTCTCAACATATTATCATTTATGGAGGATTACCGCGCCCCGCAGAATATGAGACAGATCATTTTCTTGGTAATTTGAAACTGATGCGTTTTGGACATTATTTCGCAAAAGATAATCTCGGAAACTATAAAGCAGAGATGCGAGAACCGCTACAAACTATCCACTATATGTTATCAGAATTACGACTAACCCGAAAAAACAGCGGTTTGCAGCGCGTTTCGCTTATAGCGGAAGAAGCCAACGTCGTTGTAGAAAGCAGCCAAAACCTGCGTTGGGACTTGACATCTCTGCATATCCATCCTGACTTAACGAACGCGCTGCGCAATGAATTTGTAGAAGGCGCGGCATGGGCGGAGATTCGATTAACTGGAAACTCCATCCCCGTTTACGTGATTCATAATTGGTCTGATTAGGTATCGGATAACACTTCTTTGAGTGTTTTTGTATCCAAGTTCCCTCCGCTCATTATCATGACTACGTTCTGTCCAGCCAACGTATCCGAAAGTTTGAACGCAGCTGCAAGTGCTGCTGCCCCCGCGCCTTCCGCTAAATTGTGTGTCCATCGCAACGCTGTTCGGATACCCGTCCTTATTTCTTCTTCGCTGACCGTAACGATGTCGTGAATACCGTCTTTAATGATGGAGAATGGTAGTTTGAACGGGACGCGCGTCGCCAAACCGTCTGCGATGGTATTACAAGAATCCGTCTCTATATGCTCTCCTTCTTTCCACGAACGGTAAATTGCTGGTGCATTCTCTGCCTGTACTCCGATAATCTTGACATTCGGGTTAATCGCTTTGGCGACGGTGATTGCTCCGCAAACTCCACTACCGCCACCGATTGGGACAATGATTGTGTGCACATTGGGAAGACTTTCAAAAATCTCAAGCGAATATGTGCCAACACCGTGAATAAGTGCTGGTTCCATGCACGGGTGCACATAGTATAAACCGCGTTCTGCTTGAAGCGTGTCACATAATTCACGCGCCTCGTCAAAATCAGCGCCGTGTTCAATCAATTCCGCTCCGAATGCACGCATCGCGCTATTTTTCTCTGGGTTGTTCCCGCGCGGCACCACAACAGTCGCTTTTACACCGAACTGTGCCGCAGCATAAGTAATGGATTGTCCGTGGTTGCCGCGTGTTGCCGTGACGACCCCCTGTTTTTTCTGGTCTGTCGGTAAATTAGACATAAAATTAATGCCGCCGCGTACCTTGAAGCTGCCTGTCGGTAGATGGTTTTCATGTTTTATATTTGCCTGAAATCCGAGTTTTTCTGATAATTCAGGATAGTGGGTTAAAGGGGTTGATTTAAGAAAACGCGTGACAACTTTTCTGGCAGCGATAATTCCGTGAAACGTAACAGATTTCAATTTTTTCTCCTATGAATTTTTAGAATTTATGTTTTAACGTTAGTGCTGTGTCTACTCATATTTTATATGTAAATGTCGCGATTCGGAGATCGCTCCTACAGAAGAAGGTCTGTCTTTGTGAATCAACGCCAAATGCACTTATGGCATTTGGCGGGAGGGAACTCCGATTCCCGATTTCTTTGACGACTCATTATTTAGATCGGACACTCCATTAGTTTTTTGTATAATATCACTAACAAATCAAACGAACACGTTCAATAGCATTATGTATCCCGTGCTTGCATCTCAATATCAAAACCCTCTTTTCGAATACGTTGGTTGAAGTAAAGAAGGGTGATACCGATGATCCAAATTGGAAATGAAATCGCATAAACACAAAGGTGTATTATAATCAGAATCGCGTAAAAAAGTGGCGTGCTGTTTTCAAAAGGTTCGGAGAGTATTCCCCATTCAAGAATCTCAATAAAGCCAATTTCACCACCAGGGTTTGTTAAAATAAATATGAATCCGATAGAAATTTCTAATATCATGTGAACAAGTGTGCTAAACAAAAAGATCGCAAGCAGCATTCCAAACATCTGCCACCACATCTCACTAACAAGTTGACCACTCCGCCTAAAAGGTGTGCTAACCACAGGCTTTTCCAACATCGCTGTTCCAATGAAAAATCCCCATCGGACAGCAAAAAAGATTGCAAACGGTATACCGATGATCGTAACTGTTAAACCACCTACAACTAACGACCAAAGGAAAAAACAAGCCAGTAATTCCCAAAACCTTTGAACTGTTTGCTGCAAGACTGAACGGATTGTTATATCCTCATTCAGATAAGTTGCACCAGTTACAATAACTATCCCACCTACACCTATAGTGAAAAAGGTGACCGCAAATATGACCATTCCTATTCCCAATAGGAGATAACGAGAAAAGAAGAAATGAGAAAAATCAGTAAAAAGATGTAATGCCAGTTCTGCCAAAACCGAAAATGCGACAAGCCTCAAAAATAGCGTAAAGTGTTTCCGATACAGACCAAACGCTGTATCCAAAATTTCGCCAAATCCCATCGGTTTGAGGGGTATCGTTGCTAAAGTAGATTGGTTATTGTCTTGTAGAGATGTATTGTTTTGTTCTAACACGTTTTCTCCAACCACCAGTGAATATTATAGTGGAACCTAAAAATAATTAGACAATTTCCTCCTACGGTAGGCGAAGTTTCCGAACCTCGCTGGTGCGGCGTGTCCGATTAATTCTAAAGCTTACTATAGTTTTCTGTTGCATTATTTTATGATGCAAAGTCTCTTGCCAAACCAAAAAGTCTATGCTAACATAATAACATTTTCCAAGAGAACATATCAATCTCATTTGCGAGGAGACAAACATGGGACAAGAATGGCATGCCAGACAAGTTTCTATTGACGAGAAGGTTGACCCAATTGAGGTTTGCTATGAGAACGGATGGACTGATGGGCTTCCTGTTGTTCCACCTACACCGGAACGTGTTGAAAGGATGCTCAACGGCACGGATAGATCACCAGAAGAATTAATCGCATCTGTTCCACCGAAATGGGGTAGGGCGACGGTTGAAAGGATAGCAATTAACGCGGTTATGGCAGGCTGCCTACCAGCGTATCTTCCAGTTGTTCTGGCTACAGTTGAGGCGATGGCATCCAAGGACTTTAATCTACACGGCGTTCAGGTCACAACATCGCATGCCTCTCCCATGCTGGTGGTAAATGGTCCCATCCGTAAACAATTAGACATTAACGACGGTTTCAATCTTTTCGGACAGGGATGGCGAGCAAACGCAACTATTGGCAGAGCAATTCGACTTATCTGTACAAACGTTGGTGGAGCACTACCCGGAGAATTAGACCGCGCTGCCTTTGGACATGTTGGCAAATATACCTGCTGCATTGCAGAAAAAGAGGAAGAAAGCCCTTGGGAGTCGTTACACGTTGAACGCGGTTATGAGGAAGGTGAGAGTACTGTAACTGTCTTTGCTGGTGTGGGGCCACAAAGTATAAACGATCACGGCAGTAACACAGCAGAAGGAGTTCTCAATACGATCTGTCAAAATATCTCTTCTCCCGGAAACAGCAGCGGTGAAACGCTTATCGTTATTGGAATTGAACACGCGAAGACAATTTCAGCAGATGGATTTAGCAAAACAGATGTCCGACGTTACATCGCTGAGACGACGGAACGATATTCGGAAAATGACCTGCTTCTAATGGTTGCTGGCGGACCGGCAGGAAGATGGAGTATGGTTGTTCCTGGCTGGGGTTCTCCCTCTTCACGTGCAGTTACTGTAGCGTTGAGAAATTAATCTGTATTTGCAGTTTTTACACCCAATAACACCGTACCAAAATATACTTGCAAATTCAACACAAATATGGTATCCTAATAACAAGGGACAGTAAGAAACCCAACCCCGTTTTTCAACGTTAACATCAAGGAGTCTATACGATGGACGCGAGAACATTATCGTTACCGATTAGCACGCTTGGTTATAAACAACCTGCCACCGTCCAAGTTGGTTCTCCGGTCTCAGATGCCATTGACATCATGCAAGTAGAGGGGTTTGGATGCATCCTTGTTATTGATACGGAACAACGGCTTGTCGGAATTCTCACTGATCGTGACCTGCTCGTCCATGTGTGTGGTAAACGGTTAGACCCTGAAAATGTCAAGGTTGAAGAAATCATGACAGCAGACCCCGAATCGTTACGTGCCAGCGATCCGATTGCCTTTGCTTTGAATTTAATGCATCTCGGACATTTCAGGCATGTTCCGCTTTGTATTTGGGATGACCAGAATCAAGAGTTTCCGATTGGTTTGATTTCAACACGGGATATTTTGGACCACGTCGCTATATTTATTGAGAGTCAGGAAGGAGGCGCGTAACTATGCTTTACGATCAAGCAATTGATGAAGAATTAGCGCAGATGGATAAAGATGCGGAGTCGCCTCTTAAAGCGTTGCAGGTAAGTGAAATTCAGGTGCCACTCCGACACTTGATGCGGACCTGTGTGACGATTGACATTACTGCAAGCACGCAGGACGCAATTGATCTGCTAATTGAACACCATATTGGTGCTGCTCCCATTGTGGAAGATGGTGTACTTCGCGGTATTTTTGGTGAACGCGATGTATTGCGTAAAGTTCTAAACAAGCAGGTAGGCGATCTAAGGCAAATTCCTGTAACACAATTCATGAAAGCGGATCCGCAAACAGCAAATCCCGAAGATATGTTGAATACAGCTGTGTTGTATATGGCACGAGGCGGTTTTCGGCATTTGCCTATTGTTGATGAACAGCAACATCCCATCGGCATGGTATCAATTCGCGACGTTATCTCTTATCTCGTGGATTATTTTCCACAAGAGGTATTGACACTGCCCTCCAATCCTGTCCGCGATGCTTTGAAAGCACGAGAAGGAGCATAACAATGGACGAGGTCTTTTATTCGCAGGAATTGCGATCCCACCCATACAAAATAGGATATAAAAAGGCTGAACACTGATGCGTAAGCAAGTAGAGCAAATTCAAGCGGCAACAGTTCTGTTTGCTGGGGACTCAGGCGATGGTTCCCAAACAATTGGAACGCAGATGACAGAAACCTCCGCTATTGTCGGGAATGATGTTGCCACGTTACCCGATTACCCTGCTGAAATTAGAGCCCCTGCTGGTTCGCTCGCTGGGGTTTCTGGATTTCAATTACACTTCTCAAGCGAAGCTATCCACACTCCCGGTGATACTTGTGATGTCCTTGTAGCGATGAATCCCGCCGCGTTAAAAGTCAATCTTCACAAATTGAAGGCTAACGGAATTCTAATTGTCAATTCCGATAATTTTGCACGTAAAAATTTACGACTTGCAGGTTACACAGACAACCCATTAGAAGATGATTCGCTTACCAAGTATCAGGTTTTTCCTGTCGAATTGACTAAACTTACTCGAAAAACCCTGGAATCGACGGGTCTTGGTACTAAGGATATGGATCGGTGTAAAAATTTCTTTGCACTCGGTATGATTTTGTGGTTATATAGCCGCCCGATGGATCATACCATAAGATGGATTAAGAGCAGGTTTGCCGCTAAATATCCGCAATTCATAGAACCGAATATCTTAACACTCCGAGCGGGCAACACCTATTGTGAAGCTACAGAACAATTTGCAACTTCTTATGAAGTGAAGCCAGCAAAATTTACGCCTGGGAAATATCGTAATATTGCAGGAAATACGTCCACTGTTTTAGGGCTTGTGGCTGCTGCACATCAATCTGGATTACAGTTGGTTTACGGTAGTTATCCGATTACACCTGCAAGTGACATTCTTCATGGATTAGCACAATATAGAAACTTCGGCATTGTAACAATGCAGATGGAAGACGAGATTGCTGCTGTTGGGGTGGCTATCGGTGCTGCTTTTAGTGGTTCACTTGGTGTGACCGGTAGTAGTGGTCCAGGACTTGCCCTGAAATCTGAAGCAATTAATCTCGCTATGATTACAGAATTGCCTCTTGTTGTTTGCAATATCCAAAGAGCTGGCCCTTCAACAGGAATGCCGACAAAAACAGAACAAGCGGACCTATTGCAGATGTTTTACGGTAGGAACGGAGAATCCCCTATTCCTATTCTTGCAGCATGTCGTCCTACTGACTGTTTTGACACAGTTTATGAAGCATGCCGAATCGCTGTGAAATATCGTACTCCAGTCATCTTTCTTTCAGAACTTTATATCGCGCTTGGTGCAGAGCCGTGGCAAATTCCTGATGTTGCCGATCTCGCTAAAATTGAACCCAATTTCCAAACCGATGTGAATGGCTTTGAACCTTATACGAGGGACGCTGATACTCTCGCAAGACCTTGGGCAAAGCCTGGCACACCCGGACTTGAGCATCGCATCGGTGGTTTGGAAAAGTCGGACGTAACAGGGAATGTGAGTTATGATGCTGAAAATCATGAGAAAATGGTGAGTATCAGGGCAGAAAAAGTTAAACGTATCGCAGATGGAATTCCGCCCATAGAAATTTTTGGCGCACAAGAGGGGGACCTGCTTGTACTCGGATGGGGAGGCACTTTCGGAACGATTCGGACTGTGGTGGAAAATAGACTTGAATCAGGTTGTGCTATAGGTCATGTTCATTTACGCCATCTCAATCCGTTCCCAAACGACTTAGGCGAAATTCTAAAACGGTTCAAAACCGTTTTAATTCCTGAACTAAATACGGGTCATCTCCGTCAATTGATTCGAAACGAATTTCTTGTTGATGCTATTGGACTTAACAAGGTCCAGGGACAACCTTTCCAAGTTTTTGAATTGGAATCTAAAATTGAAACTTATATCTAATACACAAATATGCCGGGATTGACACAAAACGAATTTTCAATTTACACCGAAACTATCCTGGAAATATACAAAAGGCAGGCACACGTATGAAAAAGAAAAAATCTTCAGGCATTCCGCTTGGAGTGCCTACCCTTACCCCGAAAGATTTTGCGTCTGATCAAGATGAGCGATGGTGTCCCGGTTGCGGTGATTATTCCATCCTTGCACAAACGCGACGGATTATGCCTGAATTAGGTATCCCGAAAGAGAATATCGTCTTTATCTCCGGAATTGGGTGTTCAAGTCGTTTTCCTTACTATATGAACACCTACGGATTTCATACGATTCACGGCCGGGCTCCGACTATCGCATCTGGTGTGAAAATGGCAAATCCTGACCTTTCTGTTTGGGTTATCACTGGCGATGGGGACGCACTCTCCATCGGTGGGAACCATTTTATCCATCTCCTGCGCCGTAATTTTGACATCAATGTTTTGCTCTTTAATAATCGTATCTACGGATTAACTAAAGGACAATACTCACCCACTTCGGAGCAGGGAAAAGACACGAAATCAAGTCCGTTCGGTTCACTTGAAGCCCCCTTTAATCCGATCAGTCTCGCTCTGGCTGCGGGTGCTACCTTTGCAGCACGTTCACTTGATAGAGACCCCGAACACTTACGATCCATTATTAAAGCTGCGTTTGAACATAAAGGCACTTCTTTTATTGAAATTTATCAAAACTGTAACGAGTTCAATGATGAAACTTTTTTTCTATATACAGAAAAAGAGACAAAAGCCGATAACACCGTCTTTCTTCAACATGGTGAACCCTTACTTTTCGGAAAAGAAAGTGAAAAAGGGATTCGTTTGAACGGATTCCAACCTGAAGTTACTACCGTGACAAACGGCACAGATGATCTTATTGTGCATGATCAATTTGCCGAAAACACCACCTTAGCAAACTTCCTTGCCCGTATGAGCGATATGCCTGAAATGCCCCATCCTATCGGTATCTTCCGAAGCGTTCAGCATACCTGCTACGAGGATATGATGGTTGATCAGATTGCCTCCGCTAAACAGCAGCGAGGTGAAGGTGACCTTGAAGCACTCCTCAATGCTGGGAATACGTGGGTTGTGGAGTAGCACATCTAATTATCCCGTAAAGAACACCTGGATCGCGGATTTGGTCATGGAGAATATCCATGACCAACCGTAGTTCGTGTGGGTTTGTATTGTCTGAGTTGTGGATTATGCGGATTTGCGAGATTTCTCGGAAATTCCAATTGTCAGAATCTCGGATTGCACAGATTACGCGGATTTCTGAGTTCACCTATTCTTACTGAAAATCAACCACTCAAACTCTGGAAAATTGATTATGAACACAGAAAACGACCTAAACCAGATTAAGGAAATAATCAACGAAATTGAAGAAAAATCAGCGGATGGTATTTACATTTTCCGTGGTGAACGTAGATGCACTCACACAAAAGTTTCCTCAACACTTTATCGGGACTTTGATGATATAGACATGAAAGGATTTGATATAGAGGTAGTCCAAAAAGAGATGCTTAATGCAGCAAAAATACATACTGGACATCTACCTCATACAGGAGACTTACCTAAGGATTTTCGTCGAAGTATGGCTATGTTTTTTAATGTTGACGAAGAGGATACTGCTGACGTCATTGATTTTGAGATCCTTACTGAAATCCAACACTACGGAGGTAAAACTAATCTTATTGACTTCACAACTGACTATCGCATTGCCCTATTCTTCGCGTGTGATGGTCACCATGATAAAAAAGGTAGAGTTATTCTACAAAATGTAGAAGAAATTAAAGATCTAATCAAGACTCCACGGAACCCGAGACACCGAGTTATTGCTCAGAAAAGTGTATTTGTTCGTCACCCTAAAGGCTATATTGGGCCGCACGAGGACAATATAGTTATTATTCCGGCAGACCTCAAAAAACCAATATTACAGTATCTACGAAAGTACCAGGGCATTTTTACGGGAAGCATCTACAATGATATTTATGGATTTATTAGAAACCAAGATATTCATGGGAGCGCAAACACGCAGGTTTATAGAGGACTTGCTTGTAAAAATAGGGGAGATAAAGCAGAGAATCAGGAAGAAAAACAGAAAGAATATGAAGAAGCCGTTAAACATTATACTAAGGCAATAGAATTGAAACCGGATATGGCTGCATCGTATTATAATCGGGGTGTTGTTTTCATCCATAAAGACGAGTATGATCGTGCCATAGAGGACTTTACTGAAGCGATAATACTCAAACCGAATGATGCTGAAGCTTATCTTTGTCAAGGATGGGCCTACGCGCACAAAAACGATTTTGATAGTGCAATAGAAAGTTATAATAATGCAATACAAATTAAACCTAATTACGCTGAAGCGTACTTAAATCGGGGTGTTGCTTATCTAAGCAAACATAACTATGATCTTGCTATAGAAAGTTGTAGCAAAGCAATAGAACTTAATCCTGATCTTGTCAATGCTTACAACAGTCGTGGAGCAGCTTATCACGATAAAGGTAAGTGCGATCTTGCTATCACAGATTTTACAAATGCGATAGAACTGGAACCTGACGGTATAATGGCGCGTAATAATCGCGCGCTTGCTTTTGAGAAAAAAGGGGATTTTGACAGTGCTATTGCCGACTATACCAAAATCATAGAACTCAAACCTGACAATTTAAAAGTCTATAATAATCGCGCGCTTGCATACAAAAAAGTTGGTAATTTAGACAACACTATTGTCGACTACACCAAAATCATAGAACTCAAACCTGATGATTTCAAAGCCTATAACAATCGTGGGGTTGCTTACAACGATAAAAAGGAGTCCGACCGCGCTATTGAAGATTATACCAAAGCGATAGAACTCAAACCTGACTATAACAGTGCCTATAAAAATCGTGCTATGGCATACAGTGATAAATATAATTATGTCAATGCGATTGAAGATTATACCAAAGTAATAGAACTCAAACCCGATGATGCACAGGCATATAGCAATCGGGGTAGCATTCGGGCCTTTATAAACGATTTTGTTCTTGCTATACGAGACAGTAATAAAGCAATAGAACTGGAACCTGATAATGCAAATTATTACAACAATCGCGGCGTTGTTTACGTTCACAAAGGGGATTTTGACAGTGCTATCAGAGATTATAACAAAGTAATAGAACTGAAACGAGATTATACTGGGATTTATTACAATCGTGGCGTTGCTTTTCAAAATAAAAATGAAATAGCCTGTGCCATACAAGACTATAGTAAAGCAATAGAACTAAATCCTGATATTGCCCAAGCCTATTATAAGCGAGGCACAGCGTGGTTAGAACTCAAAGAATGGGAAAAAGCCAAAATAGATTTAGCGGTTGCGTTGGAAAAAGAATTTGAAATTGGCGGTCAGTTTCGTTTCGATTATAAGGGTATTCCAGGTTTTGAGGAAAAAGTCGGAATTAAACTACCAGATGACATTCTTGTAATGCTAGCTCTCCCAAAGAAAAAGCAGAAAACAAAATAACTGTCTTTTTAGAGGATTAGCAATTGGCACAGGTTTTCAGTATGAGAAACCTATGTAATCTACTATCCTGACAAATAACACCTACTCCTTATACCCCGACCTATCCGTATTTCCGCCATACTTCAACGCGTAAATCAATAGATTTGTCATAAACCGATAGACGTCTGGGGAACGCCGAAGCCGCAGCATCGTGCGGCTCTCAATCTCTGCAGTCTCCATCGCGCACATATAATCCTTCCGATTGTAAACGACTGCTAACCGATTATCAATAATAATCCCTTTCTGGAAACGGAACTGCGTTGGCTGTGCGTTATTTTCGTTGCCCCAGAACACATCACCACCTGTTGGTGGTTTCTTGAGATGATAATGAATCGTATAAATCTCATGTTCATGCGGCAGCATTTCAAGTGGATACTCCGGAAAAATCTGTTGTAACTCCTCAGCCACAATATGTGCGAAAAGACCGTGGAAGCCACAATCATCAAAAAAGAGCATACCACCTTCATTAACGATATATTTCCGTAATGCGGCGCGTTCTGCAGGTGTAAAACTACTTTGTAAGGGACCATCTTTTGCAAGCCCGCGTCCAGCAGTAATATCCTTGTCGTGTCCTGTCATCACAATGAGTGGCGCGTCAAAAATCTTTGGGTTTGTTAGGGGAAGTGCACCGCCTTCAAAACTCATATCTAATCGAATTGTGGTGTGTTTATCCATCCATTTCATAAGGGCAGGGAGTGCAGTCGGGTCTTGCCACCAATCCGAGAGTGAATGTTTTAGTCGGATAATCCGAATATGGCCGCGTAAATTATCTCCTGTACCCTCAAGGATAGCCCCTAATTGATCTTGTGGCAAGAGTACAGGATTTTGTAGTGTGACATTAAGGTTTCCTCCCCTTAAACCTCTCTCCGGTAAAGTTTCATCAAGCAACTCTGCGAAGCCACCTGTTTTAGAGGTGTTTGGCTTTGGGCTAATAACAGCAGAAGGACGCGATTTTGTCTTTCCTGCAGTTGATGGGACTGTTGGCGTATCTATAGGAGTTTCCCGTACGGTATCAACAGCACGTTGATCTGTTTCCACTCGAAGATTTGGGGCAGAGATATCGTCTGGTTTCAATACGTCCGTGTCATACATTGGCGTAGTCGTTGGATTTTGAATTGAAGTGTCGGTTTTTGGAATTTGATTGATTGATGGGATGTGAACTCGCAATGGATTTGCAGTTTGCCGAGTTGTGGGGAGTGCTACCGTTCTATGTATTCGTTGCACTGTATCTCTTGTTGGTGTGTTTTTGACAAATCTAACGTCGATTGCATTGTCGTTCAATGTCCAATAGTGTTCTGATAGAAACAGACCAATAATCGCGGCGATGAGAAGATGAATTAACACTGAAATGATAACTGCATGGAGACGTTTATATTTCATTACTGTTTACAGATGCCGCTGAATTTGATGAAAACTCTGCGCATCCAACTCCCGATAATCTGGAATGTCGTAGCGATTCCCCCGCACATCTGTCACAAAAAGGCGTGCAGGTGGAGCCTGCTTTATATTTTGATTCAATCCGCGCACCAAAAACGTTACGCGCCCACGTTCCGTTTGGACCTCCCATTCATGGATACCGAATTGTTCCTTCACACGGTGAATTTTTTGAATTATAGGCGTGAAATATCTTTTGTCTAATTCTTCGTTTAGGATTTTGAGACTTTCAGGTGCAAGTTCCGATGGCTTCACAAGAATTCCGATTTCAGTGTCCTCATCTGCGGCGAGCGAGATGTATTGTTCAGGATGACTGAGCGGCATTAGTCTGCGTACAATCACCCGCAGATGACAGACCTCTTTGCGAATTTCAAGCCGTGCTGTGCCTACCTGAGAGCGTGTGAATGTAAGTTCAGATGCTTCCAGAAAACGTGATGTAAAATCATCTTGCTCAATAGACTCAGTGTTTTCAGATTTATTTTGTTCTTCGGTATTTTGGTTCTGCATTTATCTCTCCACAATTTGTGCATCAGCACGAACGTTGGCGGCTTCCCGCTGTGTTTCCACGAGTTTGTGATAAATTCCCTTTTTCTCCATAAGTTCTTCGTGAGAACCGCACTCAACACCTCTACCTTTTTCTATAACGAAAAGCCGATCCGCATTTCGGAGTGTTGAAAGACGGTGCGCAATTGCAAACGTGGTTCGGTTTTGTACCAATCTGTCAATCGCCTGCTGAATTTTCTTTTCGGTTTCTACATCTACGGAAGAGGTGGCTTCATCAAGAATTAGGATACGCGGATTGTGTAAAATCGCCCGCGCGATTGAAATACGCTGCCGTTCACCACCAGATAAACTTCCACCCCGTTCACCGACTTCAGTATCATATCCATCAGGGAATTTGATGACAAATTCGTGTGCATTCGCTGCCTTTGACGCAGTGATAATTTCCTCCATTGACGCATCTGGATTTGCATAGGCGATGTTTTCCGCGATGGTGCCGCTGAATAGATATGGTTCCTGTAGCACTACGCCAATCTGTCTACGCAAATCTTTTAGGTTTATCTGTTTGATGTCTTCGCCATCAATTTCTAATTGTCCAGCATCCGGTGTATAAAAGCGACAAATTAAATTGATGAGTGTAGACTTTCCTGCCCCTGAGTGCCCAACAAGTCCTATCATTTCACCCGGTTTCACATGAAGATTTATATCCCGAAGCACAGGTTTATGGGCATCGTAACCGAAAGTCATGTTGTGAAATTTGACTTCTCCGACAATATTTGGTATCGCTTTAAGATTACCATCGTCAAGCTGTTCTGGTTGTGAGTCTATCACCTCAAAAAGTCGTTCCGCTGCTGTCATAGAACGAGAAGCCCAATTGATCAGTGGACTGATATATCGTAATGGTCCATAGAACATTCCGAGATAAGCGCTAAAAGAGATCAATTCGCCGAGCGTCAATGACCCATCGAGAACATCAAGACCCCCTGCATACCAAACAATCAGAGACCCGAAATTGACGGCAAACATCAGCGGCGGGTAATAGGTAGCCCAGACCAGCTCGGCTTTGGTTTCAAAGTCTCGCGCATCAATGTTTGCGCCGCCAAATCGGTTGACTTCACTGCTTTGTTGTCCGAATGCGCGAACAACTCGGATACCGGATACAGAATCGTTGACAACATCAAAGAGTTTTGAGCGGCGTCGCCATGCACGATGCCAGAGACTTCGTACCTTCCGCCAAAACCAACCTCCCCCCAAAATGATAATCGGAATTGGAATTAAGACGAAACATGCCAATTGCCAATGCATCAAAAAAAGCACGACACCAATCCCGAAGATCAGAAATACTTCCCTACCAAGGAACGACAATCCTTCCAACATAAAGTCCTGTAACCTTTCACTATCCTCGGTGATGTGTGAGATAACAGTTCCTGTTGTCCGTTTGTCAAAAAATCTGATAGAGAGATTATGCAAATGCTCGTAAACGTGTTCGCGTATATTTGCTGCGATGCGGAGTGTCAACCAGGCACTCAATCGTGAGTGCAGAATATTAATTATTGCACTAATTAGATGCGTTGCTAAGAGTGTCCCTACCGCTATTGCTAACGCTGTTGCTGCAGGTTGGATCGCTCGGAATATGTTGCCTAACCATGTTGTCTCTCCATCGGGTGTAGGGGCGGCAGCATCGTTCAGCAGTAGTATGTCGTCAATCAGGATACGGGAAAAATAAGGCGGAGCCAGAGAAATCAGTGTGCCAACAATGGCAAATACCATAAAGAGTAATGCTTTACCTTTGTAAGGACGCATATACGACAAAATACGCAACATTACCCTATGTTTTTTCGTGCAGGCAGGACACGGAGAGAACTCATCTGCAAGTGGCAATCCACAGGTTTTACAGGAATGTTCCTCAACCTTATAGTCCCAAATTGGTGCTTCATCCCGTTCACCATCTCGGAACGCTATCTCGTCTCCAATAAATCGGGCGACAAATCCGAACTTTGCCGCACAACCGTTTGAATAACGGATGAGGTCTATTGTCCCCTCCTGTGTTTCCAGCACAACGAGACCAGCATCTACCACAGTCTCAGCACGAATACCTAACACACTCTTATAGGGTATATAGTGAAGCACCTCACCCGTACCTGTTACGGAGAAAATCGCTACATCTGTTAACACAAACCATTCTTCACCGTAATTCCCTGTTGAACTTACGTCACTTTGAACCGCGAATCGGATTTTTTTAAAGTCTATATCCAGCGTTTTTAATGTTTCTTCAATTGATTCGGGCAGCTCATCAAGCGTACCCGTTGGTGTATCTGCGGTTGGCATGTCTTCCTTTAAAGTAATACTGTAGGCGCGATTTCAAACCGTGCCTACAAAAAGATTTATATAGTGAACTTTGAAATTATTGAGACACTTTGATAAACCTGTTTTGTAACATAACGGACAATAGAAGGTGTAGCACAAACTGTTAGTTTGTGCCGATGTGACGCAAACTAACAGTTTGCGCTACAGAAGTGTCCCATTAATTGTAAGTTTTACTATATAGGTTTCAAAGTTCAATTGTGTGTTTTTCCAATACTTCTTCGTTCAGTTCAATGCCAAGTCCAGGTCCGGTCGGTGGAATGATGTATCCGTTTTCCCACTGTATCGGTTCCTTGAGAATGTCAGCGTGAAAACCGTCCCACATGTGGATACCTTCCTGTATCAAGAAATTCGGGCTGCAAACATCTAACTGTATATTTGCCGCGCCGCCGACGGGCCCACCGTATAGGTGTGGTGCGATTTGGGCGTAGTGTGCTTCACCCATAGACGCAATCTTCTTTGCTTCAAGGATACCGCCTGTTATGGTTAAATCCATCTGCAAGATAGACGCTGCTTGCTGTTCCAGTAGATCAGCAAACTCATATTTAGTAAGTAGCCGTTCACCAGTTGCAATAGGGATACTTGTGGATTGTGCGACGCGCGCCATTTCCTTAATATTTTCAGGTGGTATCGGTTCTTCAAACCAAAGTGGGTCATAGGGTTCAACACGTTTGGCAAAGCGGATAGCACTGTTGGTATTAAATTGTCCGTGTGTACCGATGAGAATATCACACCTATCACCTACTGCATCGCGAATTCCACGGATAACACTCTCTGCATAGTTGAGTGTTTCTAACCTATCTGCCGTATGTGGATGGACAGGATCGAATTTGACAGCAGTAAACCCCTTTTCAACGTAAGAAAGCGCGAGTTCACCGGTTTTTTCTGGAGAATCACCATGCCGCCAATGCAAGAGATAGGAATATGCCCTCAATTTTTCGTGGAACATGCCTCCCAAAAGGTTGTAAATCGGTTGGTTCACTGCCTTCCCAACTATGTCCCAACATGCCATCTCTATTGCGCTCATCGCTGGTGTTGCAAGCGGACCAGAGTGCCGAACGCAAGGTCCCTCATAAAGCGTTGACCAAATCTTTTCAATCCGAAAGGGATCAGTTCCAACAAGAAAACGTTCTCCCCAATCCTTGATTAATTCAATGACGACGTGGTTTAATCGGGTATGATAGGTGCATTCGCCTACGCCTTCAATTCCTTCATCGGTCACTAATTTGACGAAAATCCAATGTCTACCGCCCCAGTGTGGTGGCGGCACGTCAATCATATAGGTTTTTACCTCAACTATTTTCATCGGGTTCTCCTACGCACAAGTATATTTTCAGCGTTAAAAAAGAGTACTGTTATTATACCCAATCTGTTAAAATTATACCTTAATCTTCTGGATTCTTCCAAGAGTTCTACGAAAAATATAAATCTTTCCAACAATGTTCTGCACGGTAGGATTATTTATGGTAGATTTTACAATTAACTGGACATTTTATTGTAGGAGAGAACTCCGATTTTGGTCACGATTCGGAGATCGCTCCTACAGTAAGAGGTTTTAGAGAATTGTAGAAGGAACTCCGATTCCCGACGACAAATGGGTCGCGATTCGGAGATCGCTCCTACAGTAAGAGATTTTAAAAAAAGGTAGAATTATTGGAGCATTGAATGGTTTTGGTATTATATGATGTGTACGAAGGGAAGTCAAAATTTTGTTTTCATTCTTGCAGCGTTGATGTATAATATATCCTAAGGAATAGGATGTTAGTCTCCCTTATTATAACACTTAAGTGATTAGAAGGGGGTACGTTAAAGAATAAGTAGGAAGAATACAGAACACGATTGGAGGAAATATGAGCAACGAAAGTAAATGTCCAGTGATGCACCATTCTCAGGCACAGGGCACTATAAAGAACCAACAGTGGTGGCCGAATCAGTTGAACCTGAAGATGCTCCACCAGAACCCACCCTCATCCAACCCTATGGGGGAGGATTTCAACTACGCAGAGGCATTCAATACACTTGACTTGACGGAACTGCAGCAGGACATAGAAAAGATAATGACGACATCACAGGAGTGGTGGCCTGCTGACTATGGACACTATGGACCTCTGTTCATTCGGATGGCGTGGCACAGTGCTGGCACATACCGCATCCACGACGGACGCGGTGGTGGTGCCTCTGGCACGCTCCGCTTTGCCCCTCTCAACAGTTGGCCCGACAACGCGAGCCTTGACAAGGCGGTCAGGTTGCTCTGGCCCGTCAAGCAGAAATATGGTCGGAAGCTCTCGATGGCGGATCTGATAATCTTCGCTGGGAACTGTGCCATTGAATCTATGGGTCTCAAGACACTCGGGTTCGCAGGCGGACGAGAGGATGTCTGGGAACCTGAGGAAGACATCTATTGGGGAAAGGAGACCACGTGGCTGGGTGATGAACGCTATACAGGCGACAGGGATCTGGAGAAACCTCTCGGTGCTGTTCAGATGGGCTTAATCTATGTGAATCCGCAAGGACCGAACGGGAACCCTGATCCGGTCGCTGCAGCGAGAGACATTAGAGAGACGTTCCGTCGTATGGCAATGAACGACGAGGAGACGGTTGCACTTATTGCTGGTGGACACACGTTCGGGAAAACCCATGGTGCTGCGGATGCGGACGAGTACGTCGGTCCCGAACCCGAAGGAGCACCTGTCGAGCAGCAAGGACTCGGTTGGAAGAATAGTTTTGGTAGCGGCATGGGCGGCGACACGATCACCAGTGGATTGGAAGGCGCATGGACCGCCACACCGGTCCAGTGGGATAACAACTTCTTTGAAAATCTGTTCAACTACGAGTGGGAACTGATAAAGGGTCCTGGCGGTGCGTGGCAGTGGACTCCCAAAGATGAATCTGCACAGGACACCGTGCCAGACGCTCACGATGCCTCAAAGAATCATGCCCCCATGATGCTCACAACTGATTTGTCTCTGAAGGCGGATCCAGTCTATGAAAAGATTTCCAGACGTTTCTACGAGAATCTGGATGAGTTCGCAGACGCATTTGCTAAGGCGTGGTACAAACTGACCCACCGCGACATGGGACCACGCACACGGTGTCTCGGTCCCTGGGTGCCTGCGGAACCGCAATTGTGGCAAGACCCTGTTCCTGATGTTGATCATGAATTGATTGGTGAGCAAGACATCGCTGCCCTCAAGGACAAGTGCCTCGAATCAGGATTATCCATTTCGCAACTCGTCTCGACTGCTTGGGCATCTGCGGCAACATTCCGCGGCACCGACAAGCGCGGTGGTGCTAACGGGGCACGCATTCGTCTCGCGCCGCAGAAGGATTGGGAAGTCAACAAGCCGTCCGAACTGGAGGAAGTCCTTCAGACCTTGGAGGGGATTCAAGAGGAATTTAACGGCTCGCAGTCTGGTGGGAAGCGGGTCTCACTTGCTGATCTGATTGTTCTTGCCGGATGTGCAGCAGTTGAATCAGCTGCAAAAAACGCTGGTATAGATGTAGCAGTTCCCTTCGCTCCGGGACGCACGGACGCGTTGCAGGAGCAAACCGATGTTGAATCATTTGCTGTGCTTGAACCGACTGCTGACGGATTTCGCAACTATATCGCAAACGGACACGAGAGAACAGCCGAAGAACTGTTGGTGGATCGGGCACACATGCTGACGCTAACCGCACCTGAGATGACGGTTCTCGTCGGTGGTTTGCGTGTCCTGAATACAAACGTTTGTCAGTCCGGATTCGGTATCTTAACTGACCGTCCCGAGACGTTGACGACAGATTTCTTCGTGAACCTGCTCAACATGAACATTGAGTGGACGGCATCCTCTGCAAACGATGATATATTCGAGGGACGCAATCGCTTTACAGGCGATCTCAAGTGGATGGGCACCCGGGTAGACCTTGTATTCGGCTCAAACTCGCAACTTCGAGCCATTGCGGAAGTCTACGCGTGTGATGACGCGCAAGAATCTTTTGTGCATGACTTCGTGGCTGCGTGGAACAAGGTCATGAATCTTGATCGTTTCGACCTTGCTTAATTTCGTTGAGGTTGGGGCAGTAGGCGCGTGGAACTCTCACGCACTACTGCCCCAATTTGCTTTGCATAGTCAATCTGGGAACACAGAAAGGTGTCGCCTTTCTTCCTTTGCAAGTAGGATAATATGAAAAACGATAAAAAATCAATTTTCGGTTGGTGCATGTATGACTGGGCGAATTCTGCCTATATTACCACTGTCCATGCAGCATTGCTGCCGATTTATTTCAGGGAAGGTATTGTTGGGGATACGGGCACAGCGATTTTCGGACTAACAGTCAGCGCGGATGCATTGTGGGGATTCATGGTGGGAGGTTCTGCATTACTTGTATTTCTTTTTGCCCCTGTGCTTGGTGCGATAGCTGATTTTTCTGCAGCAAAGAAACGTTTTCTTATCGGTTTTGCTTATTTCGGTAGTTTGTTTGCTACCTCACTCTTCTTTTGTAAACCTGGATTTGTGTGGTTGTCGGTTGTGCTTTATATCAGTTCACAAGTCTGCTTTGTTGGCGGGAATGTTTTCTACGATGCTTTTTTGCCGCAGCTTGCTTCTGAGGATAAGCTTGATTCTGTTTCTGCCAGAGGGTATGCATTCGGTTATGTTGGAGGATCGGTACAATTTGGGATATCGCTTGCAATTGTTGCTATGTATGACAAAATCGGAATTAGTCAACCGATGGCAGTACGCATTGCTATGGCAATGACAGGAATCTGGTGGGCAGGTTGGACGGTGTTGACTCTCATATATTTAAAGGAGGATAGAACAGAACAGAAACTACCTGATATTTACCGTGATAAACGTAAAATATTTGCATATCTTTCACTCGGCTTTAATCGAACTATTGCAACTGCCAAAAGGGTGAGCAATTTCAAACATCTTTCCCTTTTTGTGATTGCCTATATGGTGTACAATGATGGTGCTCACACGGTGACAAGCATGGCGGTAATTTATGGTAAAGGTGAGTTAGGACTATCAGCGACATCACTGATGGTAACACTTCTACTTGTCCAAGTTGTTGCAATTGGGGGTGCGTTGATATTTGGCAAAATCGCAAACCGTATCGGTGCAAAACGTGCTGTGATGGTTTCTTTAGTCCTGTGGAGTGGTGTCGTCATTTACGGATATTTTATTCAAACAGCAACAGAATTTTTTGTGTTGGGAATGGTTGTTGGGTTAGTTCTGGGTGGAACGCAAGCACTCAGTCGGTCTTTCTATGGCGCGATGATTCCAGAGCAAGCAAGTGCCGAGTTTTACGGATTTTTTTCTGTTTTTAGTAAGTTTTCTGCTATCTGGGGCCCAATTACCTTTGGACTCATAAGACAGATCACAGGGACAGCACGGCTTGCTATTATTTCATTAATGGTTTTCTTTATTGTTGGTTTGATTCTCCTTTCTTTTGTCAATGAAGAGAAGGCGAAAGCAGATAAACTTGCATTTGATCTTCGGTGAATGACTGCGAAAGAAATCGGTACTTTTTAAGTGTAGAGGATGAACTTATGAAACGAGAAGCAATCGGCAACTTCCAAATCTCACCGAACGAAACAAAAAACATCATGCAAGCGATAGCTCGTATTAAACCTGCTACACTTTCCCTAAACAAATCTGTGATTCGATTGGTGTTTGGCATTGCAAGTGCCATCTTAATTGTGTTAATTCTCGGAATAGACAGCCAAAATAGTTTAAACGTTCAATCTGAAATGATCGTGGAGACCGTTAATGCTCCTGTTGCCCAGAATCTTGAGGGAAAATCGGAAATTCTCAATCAAGTAGGAGTTCAATCTGATGAGGAAAACAAAGATGGTGATAACAGAAAAAAATCGAATCAGGTTTTAGATGATCAAGGTGACTTTACCAAATGGGCATTGCCTGAAAATGCTACAGCACGATTTGGTAAGGGTCGTATTATTCAGATGCAATACTCCCCAGATGACACTCAGCTCGCAGTTGCTACGCCTATCGGCATTTGGATTTACGACGCGCAAAGCGGTGAAGAACTTAACTTGCTCACAGGTCATAGGTCTGAGGTTTATTCTGTAGCGTATTCTTCTGATGGCAGCACCATTGCCACTGGGGCATGGGATGGGGTGAAATTATGGGATGCTGTTACGGGTGATCTCAAAACAACAATTAAGGCTAATGCTATTCGTTCTATGACGTTTTCGCCAGACGGTTCTACAATCGTTACTGGAAGTAATCATGGTTCCGTGCATTTTTGGGATGTTGCAACAGGACTAAGCAAAGCAGAGTTCACTGGGCATACTTCTATCGTATCTTCCATAGCGTATTCACCGGATCTTTCTACTGTTGCTACCGCAAGCGAAGATGACACGGTGCGACTCTGGGATGTTGCCACAGGACAGACCAAAGCCACACTCACGGGACATACAGATTGGGTTACTTCTGTCAATTACTCCCCCGATGGCCTGACTATCGCTACTGCAAGTTTGGACGATACGGTGCGACTCTGGGATGCAATCTCAGGAAATCACATAGCCACACTCACGGGACATAAACACTATGCAATGTCAGTTGAATATTCACCGGCTGGCAATACAATTGCAAGTAGGGGTTGGGATGGTATCATTTTTTGGCATGTAGATGTTGAGAACGATGAAGCAATCTTCATAGGACGTATCCCAAAAGTTTCTTCTCTGACTTATTCTTCCGATGGGGCAACTATTGCTGTGGGAGGTAACGACGGGACAGCATATCTATATGATGCTGCGGATGTTGAAGTCAATAGCGAACTTGGACAAAGACTCGAAGGACAATCTCTTTTCTCTGGACATAAGAGATGGGCAAATTGCGTAACCTATTCCCCCGACGGTACTATTATCGTTACTGGGAATACAGATGGTGTACATTTGTGGGATGCGACAACTGGTCAATTTAAAGCAACGTACAAAGGACACACAGATACTGTACATTCTGTAGCGTTTTCACCCAATGGCACCGCTATCGTAGGCGGGAGTTGGGACGGAAAAGTTCATTTGTGGAATGCAAATACAGGTCAATATAAGAGGCTTGAAATTGAGAATGACTCACAATCATCTTCTGTCAACAGTAGGGGTTATATCACACGGCGAGATCACGTTACTTCAACAATCTATTCACCGGATGGCACTACGATTGCGAGTGCTATTGATGAAAATACTATCCGTTTGTGGGATATTGCAACAGGAAAACAAATTAATTCATTCACTGGGCATACCGACCTTATCCATTCCATTGCTTTTTCCCCGGACGGTACCACAATAGCAAGTGTCAGCAGGGACAAAACAGTCCGTTTGTGGGATGTTGCAACAAGAAAACATAAAACAACTCTTGTTGGACATACAGATGGGGTCTACTCTGTAGCATATTCACCGGATGGTACTACGATTGCTACTGGCGCGTGGTATGGAGATAGCATGGTGCGTTTATGGGTTGCTGCCACAGGAACTCCCAAAACTTCGCTCAGAAATCAAGGTGTTGTTCTTTCCATGGCGTACTCACTGGATGGAACTACCCTCGCTACAGCCGATAGTAGTGACATTCGTTTATGGGATACTGCCACAGGGATACTCAAGAAAACACTCACGGGGCATAAAGGGCGTATTGAATCTCTTGTGTTTTCTCCAGATGGTAACACTATCGCAACTGTTAGCATGGATGGCACAATGATTTTGTGGAATGTTGCTCCCACGGAATAACTTGGATCAAATCCAACAACTCACTGATTATAACCTATATTTCCACACCACACAAAGGCATCATTTAATTAACCAATTCAAAGACAACTGGAAGCTCAAGTCTTATACTACTCCCTGACTGTCCTTCGGGAAATGGCGGATAAGGTTCAGCATTTTGGACAGCCGCGAGGGCGGCGTTATCCAAGACAGGGGAACCAGAGGAACTTGAAACCTTAGGGTCCCGAATGGTGCCATTTCTAAGAAGTGTAAAGCGGATCGTTGTCGTGGAACCCTCTTCTAAATTCCGGACGTTTGGTGGAAAACGTTGCATCTCTTTTATCCGTTCACGCACCTGTCTCAAAAATTCTGAAAAAGACTGCTTTGTATCTCCAAAATCTGTAGCAGATAAACTAATATCTGCCGAAGTACCAAAATCCAGAGAGGCTAAACTTGTACCCATATCCATCTTCGTCGTTAACCCTGTAGTTTCAAACTTAGGCATTTCGAATTTGGGAACAGTAGAAACAATTTTCACGTGTCGGGTTTGTTCCATGTTTTTACCTCTTTCCAGTGCCGTGAGTCTCATCATATTGTCAACTGGTAGTTCAGTCATTGGAATAGTGAAATCTGCCGGCCCTACCGAGACGTTCGCATTTGTTGTTATCCCATTGGTTTTCGGTGCAAGCACTTTTACGGCTTTCGGTTTTACCGTTTTCTGAGTTTTGCGTTGGAGAATGGTGCGTTTTGTTTGAAGTTTCGGTGCTTCCACAATAACACTTTGCAACTTATCTTCGTTCATCTGCAGAACCGCTTTTTTTACAAACCAAATACCAAAGACAATAAAGGCGACAGCATGAAGTCCAATTGCAGTCCCGAATGCGAACTTCTTGGCTTTTGCTTTCCACTTTTGGGTTGCCTGACGATTCTGTCGTTGTGCATCTACGAATGTGATTGAAACTTCTGACGCGTTTTCAGATGCCATTCTTCTTGCAACGTTCGGTGTTTTAACACTCACGCTGTCAGTCATTGCCATCTTTTTTTTCTGACGCTTTTTCCTCTGTTTAGCAGATGTGTAAATAGAGAGTGCGTAGCTCATTAAGTTTAGTCCTCCCAGATTTTAGAAAAGGCATTTGAAATACAATATCTGCCTATAATTTATAGATTTCAGTTTTGGTATAGATACCATACAAAAACACATTAAAACGCAATTCAGTTTGCATATAAAACCGGAACTAACCATCATCATAACTGAGTAATTTACAACGGTTATTCTTCATCACAATGGATCCTAAAATCTTTAATTCTTGTTTTTGCCCTGCAGGATTCTGTAACGTCAAAACGGTTCCACGTAAAAGTTGGAACCCATCATAAGATGTTGTCGGTTTATCAAATCGTATATTTACAAAACTAAGGTTAAGTCCACCGTATTGGTCAATCCACCTTTTCATACCGACGCTACATTTTTTATTCAGATTTGACCAAGCGAAATCAGATGGAAATCCACTCTTAGGGAAAGCTGGATAAATCCAGGAGAGATACTCCTTCCGCTGCACTCGCAAATCGTTTAATTGGACAATATCTTTCTGGTTTAAAGCGTCAACGACTGCCAGACCAAGCTGGTCTGGCGAGTCGAGACTGTTTTCCCATACTTGACGCTGACACCCCATCAAACTAATGCTAAACAGTAGAACTGCAGTCGCAATGTAAGAGAGGTAGCACCCAGCAGAGATTGTAGTACTACACTGTTTAGTTCCGCGCACTCGTTGTCCAACCCTTTGTCCAATCACTGTTAGGATTCACACCACCTATGAAGTCGACTTGGTCAAAGTACCCATCGGTTGGTTTGGCGGGTGACATGGAAGAAGCACCTGAACCAGGCCTGAAATCCGGGTTGTCCTTGTTGAATGGATCTTCAAGATTTGGGTCATTCTCCTTGTTACCAAGACCTTTTGCCCATGCTGCTTCGTCAAAACCGTCATCATCTTTTTCATCGCCGAAGTTGGCTTTTCCGTTTTCAAAGAAGATGCTGTTTTTCACAACTAACTTTCCATCATCAGCTTGTTTGTGTGATGATTCATTGTTGACATCAAGTCCGACTTTGTTAAAGCCTGTAACAATAAAGTTCGCATACATCCCCGCCGCACCTTCGCGAATCAACATACCGTTATCACTTTCGGGTCCAGCCGGATCACCGACGAGGGTTACGTTGAAAATAGTTGGCGCGGAACGCGGAGTCGCTTCGTTATCTTTACTGCTGTTGTCATTTTCAAAGCCGTTATCTGCATCGTCACCGTATTGTTGGGCAACCCAGAATTGGCCTTTGCCTGTCCAACCATCGGTCCAGTCAAACGAATCATCCCGAGCACCAGTAACAAGTGCGTATTTGAGATTAACAGTACCACCGAACATTTCAATCCCGTCATCTTGGTTCATGTGAACTTGGACATATTCAACGACAGTCCCGGAACCGACACCTTGGAAAGCGATACCGTTCAATTCGTTGTCTGGGCTAAATTCGATACCAGCATATTCAACACGGACATAACGTAAAACACCACTGCTATCTGCGGGATTATTTCCACCGAAATCTCCTGTGTCTCCTTCACCGGCAGTGATACCTTGGTTTGAAGGTGCCCTTCCGTTAATAATCAGGCCGCCCCATTGCCCGCGTGCGCGTTGTCCGATTTCGACATCACTTGTCATAACGATAGGCGCATCGGCTGTGCCTTCAGCCATAATTTTTCCACCTTGAGCGACAATCAGAGTGCCGTTTTGCGCTTGTTCTCCGTAAATTGTGACACCAGGTTCAACTGTTAACGTAGCACCATCTTCAACAAACACGGCACCACGCAATAGATAATCATAGTCCGATGAAAGTGTTTTATCTTCTGTGAGTTTGCCTTGTAGGACAACCACTTCACGTCCATCAACAACGATAGATTCTTCAACTATTTCAACGGGTTCGGGGTCATCGTCTTCACCACATCCGACCAAAACGAAGGTTAACCCGACTGTGAAAACAACCATTAACTGAAACAACCATGTGAATTTACTCGCTGTGCAAACGGATTGTAAGGTACATACAATATTTGACATTAGTTTAGCAAATCTCCTTTTTATTTTTTGTCTCACTCACTATTGAATGAGTTGACTTTCTCATTATGATCCATTGATTGGAAGTCACCGCTATCAATTTCTAACATATATAATTTTACCCATAAATTGTTGCAGAATACTGACAAGGTTTTGACTTTTTATTAGCACTTACAGTGAATTATTGAAATAATTGGACACCGCTTCTGTAGGAGCGATCTCCGAATCGCGACAAAACTACTAATAGTCGGGAATCGGAGTTCCCTCCTACAGAAAAAGAATGTTCTAAATAGATTCAAAATCTACCATAATTGCCTCTGCAGATAACTCGCAACTTCAAGTATATGTTAGATAAACTTTCATAAGTCGTTAGTGTTGTTATAGGTTATAACTTATCCCAAATGAAAATGATCTGCCAATTTTGTAACTGATTGATGTCTCCTCACCCTGTTTGAAATGAATCTGTGGATCCAGTAGATTTTTTGCGGAGACACTAAACTTGTATGAATCAGCCACTGTCCGACTAAAACTCATATCTAACTGTCCACGCGGTTGTTCAAAAACATCTGGGGCACCGTGGTTCCCTACATCAGAGAGTCGTCGTCCATAAATGTTGTATGCAACCGAACTTGATATTCCCCAATTTGGCTCTTCATATCCTACTGAAAGATTGATGATATATGGACACTGTCCTTGTAGAGGACGTTCAGAAGAGGTTTGTATACCAACATCTTCGGGAAGTACGACTCTTGAAGCAATAAACGCAGCGTTTGTATTGATTGAAAATGCGCTTAATTTTGACGATAGCACACCTAAGTTCTGGCGCGCTTCAAGCTCCAATCCGTAGTTGTTTGCTGCTTCTGCGTTTTCATAAGTGATACGAACCTCGGCTTGAGGTTGGATAATCTGTTCAATCGGTTTTTGGAATCGTTTGTAAAAAGCACTGATTGCAACAACACCGCCACCACTTGTGTTTGGAAAAACTTCCCAACGGAAGTCGTAATTGTCAATGAGTGTACGTTCAAGGTCTGGATTTCCAAGTACGGTTCTTCCTCCAACAAAATCAGTAAATTCAAAGGGAGCAAGCTCTCGGAAATCGGGGCGTGTGACTGTCCGTGACACAGCAGCCCGCAAATTCATTCTTTCCGTTAACCGATATGTGAGATTGAGTCCCGGTAGCAGGTCAAGAGTTTCTAAATCTGCCTTAATTGGCTTCAATACCGGAGAAAACGGATCAAATGTTGTTACGACTTGATTGGAGGATTCCAATCGCAGTCCCGTCATCACCTGCCATTTTGTGGTGAGGGGAATATCGAGCATCAGGTATCCCGAGTAGATATTGTGGTCAGCGAGGTAGTTATCAGTTGCCAGGGTGGATTCGCGTAATTCAAAGACGCGTGGCACAATATTTTCAGTTTGGAAAAGTGTCTCCGGTGGTGAGGACAGATCAACAGTTGTGTCAACATTATCTGAAGGTAAGAATCTGAATCTTCGCACATCAAACGAGCGCGCTCTATCTCGCAGGAGACCACCAAATTTGACGAAACCTGTTTCCCTTATCGGTAATTTCCAGTCAACACGGACATTGTATTCATCATCTTCAAGGTCAAAGAAAAACCGACTACCACTATGTGTGACATCACGGAATGTGTACGTGCCGTCCCCTCTATCTTCATAAATCGCTTCACGGGTGTCGGGTTCATCGCGCGCCGCACGCGAATAAGTTAGCCGCCATTCCATAGAAAAATCGGATTGGTCTGATGCCATTTCCATAGCAGCAGAATTTTCCTCTGTAGCAACATTTTTTAGTTCCGGTTCGCCAAAATTGAAACCGTGCGTACCTGCCAATTGTCCTGAGAAGAGTTGACGTTCAACATATCTAAGGCGTGCACTCCGCAGATCCGTATTTCTATCGGCGTTAAAACCTGCCCATGTTCGTGTTTCGTCTTCTGCGGCATGTGTTGTAAGCGTCCGCAAACTAAGGAGATGATCTGGTGAAAACCGCAGACTTGCGTTTATAACACTTCCCCAATCGACTTCATGCCCACTCTCTTCAATAGCGTAATCGGTTACGGGTGAAAGTGTCTCGTTTAATCCTATGCGGAATGCTTTGCGCACCTGCGTGCTGTAACTATGACTATTACCGTAGGAGATGACACCGAGATAACCGAATTGTTTGCCAAAAATTGTATTGCTGTCACCGATACTGAATTTATAACCTTGATTTGCGGGGATCGCATGCCGTTCCGGAGACCAAACATTTGAAAATGCACGCCCGAACTCCTGAATTTCTTCACGTGTAAATCCTGTTGTAGTAAATCTTCCACGTTCTCGGATAGGGATTCCGTCCGCCTTTTCTTGAATAATTTCTGGCAGCTTACGCGAGCCATCGTCAAATCCCAAAAAGTCAAGACTTCCACCAGGATACGTTAACCCATCTGTACCAGTTGCTTGTGTGTTAAAACCTGTTGATAACGACAGCGACATCATCAACGCTTCGGGGAAGTCTTTTGTGAATACTTGGACTGAACCACCTGCAAATCCCCCCGGTTGATCAGGTGAGAATGTTTTCACGGTTTGAAGACTTGCAAGCAAACTTGCCGGAAAAATGTCCATCGGGACAACCCGACGATTTGGCTCAGGACTCGGAATTTCCACGTTATTGAGAAGCGTGTTACTATAACGTTCACCTAACCCACGTACAAATACGTATTTGCCGCCTACAATACTGACACCCGTTACACGCTTAATTGCCTGTGCTGCCGAGGAATCTGGCAACCGACTGATTTCTTCAGTACTAATGCTGTCCTCAATTCGAGAACTTCGCATCCGTTTTTCAAGCAAACCGCGTTCCCCGGATTGACTTAAGCGAACTTTCATATTAATCGCATCTAACTTTACGACTTGTGGTTCCAATGTAACATGTAACGGTTCCGATAAACCTTGGGTGTTGACTTCAATATCAGAAAGTACAGCAGCGTTGTAGAAAGGTGCGGATATTTGAAAAGCATAAGTACCAGGGGGTAAATCTAAAGAAAATACACCTGTTTCATCAGTTTTTACCTTGATGTTTGTGCCTACAACCTTTATGGTTACATCAACTAACGGTGTGTCTGTATCACTATCTACGACAACGCCTGTAATTTCTATGGTCTGTTGTGTTTCTTGGGCAATAGTCTCTCCCGGAAAGATAAATCCCAGACCGAGTATTAAAAACAACAAACCGATGCAAACGTCTCTCATTTTTCCTCTCATTTTAATTTATAGCAGATTCTACAATTAACTTGACATTTTGATTTGTAGTCGGGAACTCCGATTCCCGACTATCAAGCGTTTAGTCGCGATTCGGAGATCGCTCCTACAGAAGATATATCAACATATTTTATAATTCACTATATCTGTTTATTCTTAAAGCAATTTCCAATGGTGAAGAAATTTTAACCCGAAATTGAAACAAAATTGTGTAATTTCTTTGGCAAATACAAGAAATTATTGCTTGTATCTATATGTATAAATCTGTAATAATAAATTTGCACAAGTTTTAACTTTTGATTGGAGACTCCAAATTCATGATTGCGGAATTACTTAGAAAAACGACCCATCTGGCAGGATTCTTCTTACCACTAATTTATATTGTTTTGGATAAATCCACTATGTTGCTCATTGTCGGGTGTTTGGCAGGTATTGCGGTGATAGTGGAATTCTTGAAATGGGTTTCTGTGGGGTTTAGAAAGGTTTTCTTTACCGTTTTTAAATCCATCCTCCGTACTCATGAACAGAAAGGGGCAATTACTGGTGCGACTTACTATCTCGTCAGTATCTTGCTATGCATTTTCTTTTTTCAGAAATCTGTTGCTATCGTCTGTATCTTTTTTATTATTTTAGGAGATACGGCCGCCGCCTTAGTTGGCAGAAGATGGGGGCGAACAAAACTTATTGGCAATAAGAGTTTGGAGGGAAGCGCAGCTTGTTTTGCTGTCTGTGCTGTAATCACGCTTTTTTGGGTAAATCCGATTATCGGTCTTGCTGGTGCATTTGTAGCAACTCTCGTGGAACTTTTGCCGCTTCGAATAGATGACAACTTGACAATGCCTCTCATCTCCGGTGCTGCGATGCAGCTCATGGTAAATTACCTGCCGTTATAACGGCATCTACGAAAAGTTACCTCACCTAACACAGGGTTATTTATAGTGGATTATAGAAATAATTCTACATTTCCTCTGTAGGAGCGATCTCCGAATCGCGAACTGTCGGGAATCGGAGTTCCATCCTACAAATACATTCGGGTTAATAACCAAAACTTTTTACCAAAAAGCAAAAAAGTGTTGCATAAAAAATGTAAATGTAGTATAATACTTGAAAATGTCAGAAATTACTTGTAAAAGAAAGTGATTGACATTTTTTGTAAAGTTGTGTAAACTTTACACAAGGTGTTAGAAATGCACAGAAAGCGTGTGTTACACCTGGGCACGTTTACCCCCAAGTGGGGGCGCGCCGAGAGTGCTGATCATCACAAAAGCACAATCAGCGCGTAGCCATGCCATAATGTACCTATGACAGGGCTGGTTTTCATTTTAGCACAAGTATCACTCTTACTGCTATAGAAATATGGAAACCAGCGAGCCCGAAAGGGAACAGTTGCCAGCAACTTTTCGTTTTTTCCTGCCAACATCTCCTTTAGGGTCTGTCAAAATCAGAAAGACCTCTATACACACCTAATTCGTATAGATTGATTACACTTTCGCTAATCACAACGCGAAATAAAGGAGAATATTGTAAATGTTATTGTATATTCAACGCGAAATGGAAAAACGAAGTATATTTGTGATGTTGCTCATTGCATTCTTATGTATCTCAACGCTCTTATTGGCGGAGCCAACTGTGGCTTCGGTTTTATGGGGTATTGTTAGTGCTGCGGGAACAGTTTTATCATTTATATCGCTGATTTGGGTTGACATGGGAGACCTTGACGACCAAATTAATGACCTCAAATGGGAAATTTACCGACTGGATGTAAAATATAAGAAGCATCATAATAAGTATGTATATCATAAGCAGAAAAGGCAGGGACATTTAGATAAGGTTACTGAATATGAGGGTAAAATCACGACTGCGGCAGGTGACAAGCGTGCTGCAGAAACACTTGCTGCAGAGCAGAAGTATAACTATCTTACTGCCAAGCAGATTAGTGACTTAGCATATAATAGGTACACATCACATTACGATAATTGCTCAATATGTCAATCGGACATGTCCCAGTGTAGTGAGGGGACGAATCTCTACAATTTGTGGTCAAGTAAGTATACCGAAACGAGCAAATACAAGAAAGCGTGGGACGATGCGAAAGCGGAGATTGAAACACAGCAGGCACGTATTAACTCTGCGAAGAATAATATTCGAAATCACAATACGTTTGCCAAAATACAAAAACGTTTTGCCGATGCTGCCAAAAAGTCTCGCGATAAAGTAGGTGAGAAAATCAATGTCAAAGTCGCGGACAAGAAAGCGAAAAAGAAATTACGTGACGATAAGGAAAAAGAGCGTAAAAAATTGAGAAGAGAGGTAAAAGCACTACAAAACCAGGTGAAAGCCGTAGAAGCCCAAAACCCTGACGGCTATGCGGAAGCCCTTGAATCAGACTCTGATCTCAAGGAAGAAGTTGAACGGCTATTAGAGTATGATACAGAGGAGTAATCTCATGAAACAGAAAAAGTTGTTTTACATCGGGACATCTATTATTTTATTTCAGTTTGTTGTCATTTGTGTTTTAGCATGGCAGGTATGGCATCGTGGTGACGATCCATCTGAAAATCGCCACCATCACCATCCTCCTGTTGTAGAGACACGCAAAAAGTCGCCATCACCGTTCCCCGCAGGGCTGCCCCAAAAGGAGAACAATATGGATATGACAGATGTAGATACGATTGAAGACCCTATTGTAGTTGCCCGTGCGAAGTATGGGAAACAACTGGCGAAATTTATGCCCTTTGAAAGTAAAGGCAAAACGGATATTCTCAAAATCCTTTCGTCTTTTTATCCTCATGGTGAAACAACGGAGATCCTTGAGAAATATGGGATCGCTTATGATACCGCGTTCCCCGATTTTTCAAAGCCAGAAGAAAAAGAGCAACTGATTTTGATATTGTTACAAACGGCAGACGACCTTTGGCAGATGGAAGAATCTAATGAAGGTAAATCCCCTTTTGCCGACTTGCCGGATCTAATTAGAGAAACAGAGGAGTTGCTGCGTGCATCGGAAGCATCAGGCGATTTGGAAGAAGCGGAAAGTCTTCGTGGTGTTATAGCCCGTCTCAACGATATTCAGGAAAGGAATGCCTACGACCCAGAAAGTGAGGCAGAAGCAGAGCAGCGCCGGAGGGAACGGGAATACCATGAATCTGTGTATGGCAAACCCGATCCTAAGATTTTAGCACTTATCAAAGAGCGTGGGATGCCAGATTCATATTCAGCGTATTTAGAACTTCTGAAAGAAGAAGGGTTAGTGCCACACAATACCCCGAATCTGCTCACCGATCCCAACCCTTTGACTGGTGTTGCATCGCCTACTGATTTATCAGAAGAGTCAAATCCATCGCCTACCGAAGAAACGGTTGTGTCTCCGTCTACCCCTTATGATCCCGTCAAGTCGTTGTCGTCTGCACAAACTTCGTTGCGGTCGTGGCGTGGCAGTTTTGAAGCGGAATATTTTGACGTGTTTATATCGCAGTCTTTAACCGAGCAGGAAATAGAGCAGTATTTCCCGACAGCACAAGAACGGGAGCAGTTGAAGTCTCGGACGAAAGAGGCGCAAGAGGGGGTGGTATCTAAGGTGCGCAAACTTGTCAATGAGATACCGAATGCAACGCAAGCACAAAAAAGTAAGCTCGCGCGTGAGTTGGTCAACAAAAACTTTGACAAAGATTTTGCGGATGCTGTAATAGAACAGTTGCAATTTGACGAAAAATAACTTCACGAAGCCAACGTTATTTGAGGGACTTATGAAAATCTTTAAGCGCTTTTTGGACAAGGCGACTTCTCATGAGGGGCCGTGTGAAAATTACTGTGATAAGTGCAGAGCCCTCCTGCGGCGCGCAGCATTTTGGTCTTTTTGGCAGACTGTTATGGTATGCGTTTTATCAGTTATAGTTTTAGCATCTGCAATGGGGTGCTAACCGAGTTGGAAAAAGACGCTGAATAGCAAGGCAACCTTACTTTTGACTTTACAGGCAGGTATCTTTCAGATATCTGCCTTTTTCTTTGCGTTGATTAAGAGAAAACGGTATCAAACACCCTCTTTAGCCCCAGAGGGCGAAAGGTGTATATGTTGTGTGTGATACACCTTTCGCCCCTCTGGGGCTTGCTATTGATGGGATCAATGTTTACTATACACCTTTCGCCTCTCCGAGGCTTGGGTAAATCACATATCAGTTGGAAAAAGACGCTGAATAGCAAGGCAGGTCGTAGGTCGGGTTTCGCTTCGCTCTACCCGACCTACAATGCGACCATATAATATTAACGTTTACGACTTGTGCTAGTTACGTGATAGTTTTGTTGTTTTTTACAACTTTTCATATTTGTAGGAGCGATCTCCGAATCGCGACCCGTTTGTCGTCGGGAATCGGAGTTCCCTCCTACTTTTGAGGTCATCAGGTATCGGAAAAGTTACGGAATTCAACCCAAACGAGACGGACATGTGAAATATAAACATACCAATGTTAACTAGCACAACGCGTAACGTTTGTAATAGAATACACAGAAAACCCTAAAACTAAATAACCCTGCACCTAACACAATTCCACTTGACAATTTGCCTGGTTTCCTATACCTTTATAAATATGTCAACTGAAACTTACAAAAAACCGATTCAACCGACAGAAAGTTTCCGTGCGATTCCTGTCCCAGTACCCGATAATCTTGCGAACATCCGAATAATCCTCTTTGAACCGCGTGAACCCGGAAATATCGGCTCTGTCGCAAGGGTTGTGAAGGGGATGGGACTGTCGCAACTTTACCTTGTGAATCCTGTTCCATTTCAGAATGTAGACGCGGCGTGGTATATGGCACACGGGGCTAAGGACATTTTGGAAAACAGCAAAGTTGTTCCTGAACTAAAGGATGCACTTGAAGGTGTACAATATCTTGTCGGTACAACACACCGTCGCCGTGATATGCGTTTACCATCGCCAGTAACTGCTCGCGAAGCAGCGGACACAATCGCATCTGTTTCGCAGGACAAACCTGTGGCGTTACTTTTTGGACGCGAAGACTTCGGCTTATCTACAGATCAGATGAGTCTCTGTCAGTTGACAGCAAGCGTGCCGATGGCGACCAAAAACCCTTCTCTTAATTTAGCACAAGCTGTGCAAATCTTCGCGTATGAGGTATTTATTGCAAGTTTGGAGGAGCATGCCCCAACCGAGATTGACTATGCCGAAGTCAACGCTTTAGAGGAATTTTATGGACGGGTTATCCGTTTGTTGGATAAAGTGGGTATGTCACCGTATAATGAGGAATGGGAGACGTATCTGAAATCGTTGCGGCGTGTTTTTTCACGGGCCCCACTTGAAGCGCGAGATATTGGGACGCTTGATATGATATTCTCTACGACCTATCGGCATATTGTGCGGTTAGAGGAAAGATTGGAAGATTCTGCTTGAAATTTAGGGTAGACTGACGTATCATATATACATATCTTTGTTAGGCATAGACAAAATGCGACACATAAAACCCATCGTTTGGCTCATTTTTATCCTATCTGGCGCAAGTGCCCTCATCTATGAAGTAATATGGATGCGGCAACTCACGCTTGTCTTCGGCAGCACCGTTTTTGCCACCAGCACCGTGCTAACAGCATTCATGGCAGGACTCGCGCTCGGCAGCTACTACTTCGGCAGAAAGATAGACGAGGGCAAAATGTCACCGCTGAAACTTTACGCCCTCCTTGAAGCAGGCATCGGTGGATTTTGTATTATCTGGCCGCTGCTACTCACTGTACTAACAGCCATCTATGTGCTTATCTACCGAAATATAACATCCGAATTTTATACCCTCTCACTTATCCGATTTGTCTTAACCTTTGGCATATTGCTAATCCCTTCAACATTGATGGGTGGCACTTTACCTGTCCTGACACGGTTTTTTGTCAAAAGATTGGAACAACTCGGCACGAACATCGGAATACTATACGCGTTGAATACTTTTGGAGCAGTCATCGGAACTGTGGCAGCAGGGTTTTTCTTGATTGAGGCATTAGGTATTAGGTGGTCACTCGGTGTAGCAATTGCAATTAATTTTGGTGTTGTGTTGGTTGCCTTGCTATTGGCACGGCATGCACATCAGATAGAAACAGATGAAAATGAGACGTTGACAGAACATAAGGAAGCTGTCCCAGGTGAACAAGAAACTGCAGCCCCTGAAGTTGTCAAACGAGAACGCCACTTGGTTCTATGGGCGATAGGAATATCCGGTTTTTGCGCTTTAGCCTATGAGGTGTTGTGGACACGTATTCTCGTATTTTTTCTGGGTAGCACGACTTATGCGTTTGCCACGATGCTTGCGGCGTTTCTGTTCGGTATTGCGCTTGGCAGCATGGTTTTAGCACGTTGGGTTGATCGGATAAAACAACCGGTTACTACCTTCGGCATCATCCAACTCGGTATCGGTCTATTTGCACTTATCCTAATGCCTGCGTTTGAGAGGTTGTACGGGATGACTTATGCACTCCAGTCTACATTTGGTGGGAGTAGATTCTGGGCATTCTTTGCCTGCTTCGTTGTGATGAGTTTGCCAACATTTTTGATGGGCGCAAGTTTTCCGCTTGTTACCAAAATCTATACGGGCAATGCGCGTCAACTCGGTAGAAGTATTGGCAATGTCTATGCTATCAACACAGTTGGAAGTATTTTGGGAGCGTTTTGTGCGGGGTTCGTGTTAGTTCCACTATTGGGCATCCGTCCAAGTATTGTGCTGACAGTCGCATTGAACACAGGTATCGGGTGTCTTCTGATTTTCAAAGGATTACGAGCATCTGCAAGTGAAACAGAATTAGGAAGCGGCGCCAAGTCTATTTTTCAAGGGATGGGCATTGCCGTGCCGATACTCAATATTGGGTTAGCAGTTATTTTACTACTGACTTTGAGCCAACCACTTTTCTTAAAAAGCACAATTTACAAAACGCAACGTCCAGGGGATGAAGTTGTGGATTACAAGGAGGAGATAGACGCCACGGTAACAACCTTGAAAGATGATGAAGGTGTTTATCGTCTCTATGTAGATGCAAATCAGGCAGCAGATGCATCACGGTGGGATTCCCCGTCGCATCGCGTTATAGCACATCTGCCGTTGCTGTTACACCCTAACCCAAAACGCGCACTCGTCGTAGGGTTCGGGATGGGACTCACCTCACATTCAATCACACAGCACGGTGTGCAGGTCGATGCAATTGAGCTTTCAAAAGGGGTAATTTCTGCAGCGCAAAAACATTTCAAACATGTCAATGGCAACATTTTTGAAAACAGGCTATTTAACTATAAGGTTAATGATGGACGCAATCATATCCTAATGACACAAAAAAAGTATGATATGATTTCAACCGGTATTATCCATCCGCTTGTGAGTGCCGGTAGTTCCAATATCTACACCGAAGATTTTTACAAACTGTGCAAAAGAATCTTGACTGAGGATGGGGTGATGTGTCAGTGGGTGCCGTTGCATCGTTTACCAGAAGCACACTATAAGATGATTATCCGCACATTTATTAACGTCTTTCCAGAAACAACCCTCTGGTACAAATACACACCCGATTTTGTGATTCTTATCGGCACACATAAACGACTTTCCATTGACTATAAAGACTTCATGAAGCGAAGCAGGATACCGAGTATCCGTGAAGGACTCGCCGCTGATGATCTGGATGGTCCGTCACTGTTGGACTCATTTATGATGGGGCCGGAAGCTGTCCGCAAGTATGCTGGTGATGTGCCTATTCATACAGATGACCGACCCAGATTGGAATTCTTCAAAGGTAAAGATTTGGTGAGTTCCACAGCACAGAATATTATTGGAATGAAAGAATTTAGACAACTTGTCACGCCATTTCTGATAAATTACGGTTCAACACTTGAGGAGCAAAAAACAGTCCGAGAAAAGATAGCTACCTACTTTAATGCGACACAGAAATTAATTCTGGGACAGATTGCTTATGCCAAAGCACAAATTGCCAATCCGACAGCACAGCTTGAAAGTGCAAGTGCCCTAATGAACGAGGCGGTGAGAATTAACCCACAAGACGAAACAATTCGCTATAATTTTGGTGTCGTCAGCGGCTTAATTCGGGAAGATGAACAGGAACAACTCCGTCAAATTGAAAAGCAGGTGCAGGAAACTATGCGGCAAAATCCTGAAGACATTCGAGGACACCTCTATTTGGCAACTGTGTACGAAGGTCTTGCGACAGAGTATGAGAGAAAAGGTGAGTTTGCAAAGGCAACGCAGGAACTTGCAAAAGCGGCAAAAGAGCTTGAGGATTTTCTCAAACGAGATCCAAGAAGGTCTGAGATATATCTTATCTTGGGACCGCTATATGAACGTCAAGAACGTTATAGAGAAGCCCTTCGCACTTATGAACGTTTGGAGCGTCAAGAGGAATCAGTATCCCTTCCCGCACCAATTCTTGCAGCGATGGCGCGACTTCATTGGATGTTAGAAAATGTTGATGAAGCGAAAAGATATGCACAAAAAGGACTGGAAGCAGATGCCAATTCATGGCGTTCGCATTACATACTTGGCAAGGTATATCACGCTATGAATCAACCCGAAAAACGACATGAACACTACGCAAACGCTCTGAAAGTGATTGATGAGGAAATTCCTCGTGCTTCAGATCCAAGTAGTTTACAAAGTTACAAAGAACAGATACAAAACGAACTTAAAGAGATACAAAAATAGGAGGAAAATACATACCCATTATGTCCCAAGAACCTTCTCTAAAACGGACACACTATTGTGGTGACCTGCGTTTGATAGATGCTGGCACTACTGCTCAACTCAACGGTTGGGTCAGGCGCCGCCGTGATCATGGCGGTGTGATTTTTGTCGATTTACGCGATAGGACGGGGATCACGCAAGTAGTTTTCGACCCACAGATTGATGAAAAAGCGCACGCGCTTGCAGATACTGTCAGGAGTGAGTTTGTCCTAAACGTCAGCGGAACAGTCCGCGAACGTGCTCCTGGCGAACTCCTCTTTCAAGCAGATGTAGCATTTGAAGATGAACTTACAGATAATACATCGTTGTCTGCCGAATTTCGTGCCCTCTTTACCGACTTAGACACTAAATATAAATTGTCTGATAACATTAAAATTGATGTTCGCGAACCTAATAAACGATGGCTTCTCACCGATAAAGAAAATAATAGAACTTATGACATAGCACGGGAAGCGGACGCTCTTGACGTCTATCAGGGAACCGTTAATCCAGAACTTGCTACAGGTGAAATTGAAGTTGCTGTTGATTCATTGAACATCCTCAATACTGCCAAAACACCGCCGTTTCCAGTAGAAGACGATATTGAAGTGGCAGAAGATATTCGCATGCGTTATCGATTCGTTGATTTACGCCGACCAGAGATGCAAAAAACGCTTGAGATGCGGCACAAAGCTGCCCTTGCAGCTCGCAACTATATGAATGAACAGGGATTCCTTGAAATTGAAACCCCTATTTTGATGAACAGCACGCCAGAAGGGGCACGCGATGTCCTTGTGCCAAGTCGTCATTATCCCGGCAAATTCTATGCACTTCCACAATCTCCACAACAGTTCAAACAGATTCTGATGATGAGCGGGGTTGATCGTTATTTTCAGATTGCACGCTGTTTCCGCGATGAAGATACCCGTGCAGATAGACAACTTGAGTTTACGCAACTTGATATTGAGATGTCTTTTGCAGGAGTTGATGATGTGCTTGAGGTAACCGAAGGGCTGATGAAACGGATATTTGAGGAAGCAGGGGACATTCCTGTTGAAACGCCTTTTCTACGCCTTCCCTACCATGAATCGATGGCACGGTTCGGTAATGATAAACCGGATACTCGATTCGGTATGGAACTTACAGACCTATCCGATGTGATGGCAGACTGTGACTTTCAGGTTTTCACCCGCGCACTGTCTGCTGGTGGACAGGTAAAAGGCATCGCTGTTCCCGGAGGGGCAGATTTTTCAAGGAAAGATATTGATGACTTAACAGAGTTTGTCGCTACTTACCGCGCAAAGGGATTGGCTTGGGTTAAGGTTATGGAAGACGAATTTTCATCAGGTATTGTCAAGTTTTTCAAAACCGAGCAGCTTGAGACAGCACAAGAGAGAATGGGTGCGAAACCTGGAGACATCATGTTCTTTGTCGCTGATCGTCCTAAAGTTGTCGCAGACGCACTCGGTAATCTTCGCTTACATCTTGGTCGCAAACTGAACATGATTGACGAGAATCGATACAACTTTTTGTGGATTGTGGATTATCCTCTGTTTGAATGGAACGAAGAAGAGAATAGATATGAGCCGTTTCACCACCTGTTTACCGGTGCGACTGCGGAGACCTTGCCACTATTAGATACAGACCCTGGTAAGGTTCAGAGTCAGCACTATGATTTGGTGTGCAACGGATCAGAAATCTGTAGCGGGAGTGTCAGAATTCATCAATGGGATATTCAGCAGAAGATTTTCGATATTCTGAAAATCAACCCCGAGGACGTTAAAAATCGGTTCGGTTATTTCATTGATGCTCTGGAATATGGCACACCACCGCACGCGGGGATTGCCCCAGGGCTTGACCGTATGGTGATGTTGATGCGGAACGAGGAAAATATCCGTGAGGTGATAGCATTTCCAAAATCGCAACAAGGGCTTTGCCCACTTACGCATGCTCCGTCTACTGTGACGGAGGCACAACTTGAAGAATTGTCAATTCGCGTAGATGTTGATGAATAAAAACAGAAATAATAATTCAATGTAGGTTAAACACTACCTACAAAAGGAAATTAACTATGAATCAAAACGGAAATTCAGAAAGCAATTTTGGGCTTCTCATTGGCATAGTCATCGCCATTGTTGTCGGTGCAATTGTCGGGGGGTTCTTTCCAGGGTTTGCTAAACATACCCATATTTTAGGTGACATATTCTTGACCTTACTGAAAATGGTTGTAGTACCCCTTGTAATATTTTCAATGGTCGTAGGAATCACAAACTTGGGTGATATCCGCAACCTTGGTTCTATTGGGGGACGCACCGTCCTTTATTATATGGCAACGACTGCTATTTCTGTCATCATTGGAATGATTCTCGTCAACATCATTGCCCCAGGTAAAGGGATTGAGTTATCAAAAGAAGGGGATAAATATCCTCAACTTTCTTATACATTGAGTGGTGAGAATAATCTCATTGTAACATTGCCAGAGGAGCAAATTAAAGAAGACTATTCCGACAAATTTATAATCACACTTGTTGACCAAAACTTGGTAGGGGAAATCGAATCAATTGAAGGCAATCAAGTGACTGTAGCCAATTGGCAAGACCTGTCCGGTGAAATTGACTACATTATAACAAAGACCGGTAAGACTTTGATGATCGCTGAGAACCGATTTACCGATCTAAAAGTTGAACAATCCGGTACTGGTGTTGCAATTTCACTTCCAATTGCTTCAGAGGTTGAAGGCAAACAAGAACGTACTATGGGACAGACCATTATGGAAGTCTTCTTAGGTAACAAAGAAACTGGTAAACAGGGCATGATTCCATCAAATATCTTTATGGCAATGGCGAATATGGATATCCTGCCACTTATCTTTTTCTCACTAATAATCGGTGCTGCTTTGTCGGTTATTGGGGATGTAGGTAAACCCGCAATTGCTATCTTTAACGCATTCAATGAAGCTGTGATGCAGATTGTTAACTGGATTATGATCCTTGCACCAGTTGGTATTTTCGGGTTAATCGCAGGTAGAATAGGTGAAGCCGGAGGTTTCGCTGAGTTCTTGCCAGAATTAGCTGCTGTTGGTAAATATAGTATGACAGTGGTATTAGCACTTGGTTTCCACGGTTTTGTTGTCCTACCAACATTGCTATTCCTATTAGGACGACGGAACCCAATAGGATATGCCAAAGGAATGGGAACAGCCTTACTTAATGCTTTCTCTACTGCAAGTTCAAGTGCCACTCTGCCGTTAACAATGGAAAATGTTGAAGAACAAAACGGAATTTCTAACCGCACAGCAAGTTTCGTGTTACCGTTAGGGGCTACCATCAATATGGATGGCACAGCACTTTATGAGGCTGTTGCTGTTATGTTCATCGCACAAGTGTATGGAATAACAATGGGACCAGCAGAACAACTCATTATCGTCCTGACTGCGACACTCGCGGCAATCGGTGCTGCAGGGATACCTGAAGCAGGTCTCGTTACGATGGTAATCGTACTAAAAGCAGTTGGTTTGCCGATTGAAGGTGTAGCACTGATACTCTCAATTGATTGGCTTCTTGACAGATTCCGCACTACCGTCAACGTTTGGGGTGACAGTGTGGGGGCAGGTATCATTGAAACTTATGAATCTGGTGATTCTGCTGAAGTTCCTGCGACTTAAGTTTAACGCTGGTTTAAGAGGTAGATTGGACTGAACGTAGTGATACCATAGGTGTCAATTTAAGCACATAATTACCAGATTGTCTCTTGTGGGAGGGCTTTCTAAGCCCGATTTGTGAGATTTATAGTGGATTTTACAATTAACTTTACATCTGAATTGTAGGAGGGAACTCCGATTCCCGACTACCAGTAGTTTCGTCGCGATTCGGAGATCGCTCCTACAGAATATATGTGAACTTATTTACAAAATTTACTATATACTTCTAAATCGGCGTTGAAAACGTCTTCCACAAGAGCATTTTGGACAACACGGAGCGGTTAGGAAACCGCTCCTACCAAGTTTCAAGAACGGATGTTGCTTCTTAAATTGACATCTATAGATTGACCGTAGTGAAACCCAACAAGTGTCATAAGCGTATTTATTAGCACAAATTCACGACAACTATAGTTGACCTCACGTTAGTTTATCCTACTAAACACGTTTTTCAACGTGTGATTGAAATGTTGAATCTTCCTTGTAGGTGTGTTTGGAACGTGTGATTTTAGTTATCACGTTTATTAGGAAGATTTCAAAATATCCCACAAAACAATGAACTCCCAAAACGACAGAACTCCACAACAATCAGGTATTTCTGGTGAGACAGCGCTTGCAATCATTAGTGTCACGCTTGCTGCCTTATGGATAGCATTTTCCTTCTACCACGGTACGAGTCCCGATGCAAACGGAAATCGGATACTGTTATTACATCCACTTGTTCCCGTTGCGCTAATAGTGCTGCTCATCCGTATTTACCGATGGGTAGGGATAAAATTTGTCGTTCATCTTGAAATTATCATGATTGGTCTCTGGCTCTTTGTTAGGATGTTGGGAATCTTGATGCCTTTTATTCTCGGTTTCGGATTTGCCTATCTCTTTAGGTTTCTGTGGCGTGCACTCCCATTCAAGAAGTATTATCAACGCGCGATCGCAACTGTCTTAATCGTTCTTGTTTGTAGTGGTGCGTTAATATTTACTGGCATAGGCGTTGGCAATCAAGTGAGTCAAATGGCGAATGGTTTACAGAAATTTTATCACGAATCTTTATTACCATTAATCGTAGGAGAAGATTTCACAGCCTTAGCATTTGATACATCTGGAGAAACACAAACACTCTATCTTGCGACAAATCACGGAATCTATTTTTACAAAATTGTGATGGATCCAGAAACGGAGAAAGAGAAGATAGAAGATAGAAAAGGAATAACGAATGGTGAAATAGTTGGAAAGAAAATACGTGCAATTTCCGTGAACGACGACTATATCTATGCTGGGACAGATTCTGGAGTATTTAGATGTGATAAGAAAATTGTACAGGTAGTGACTGGAAAGAAAGTAGTGACTGGAAAGAAGGATGAATCATCTGAATCTACCTCGCGCATAGGATTTCTACGAAAACTTTGGGATGTAGTAATAGGAAAGAAAGAAAAATCAGTAGATTTGGAATGGACTAAAATAATAACAAATGTATTTGACGATCTGGTAGTTCAAACTATCAACGCACCAACTTGGAATCCTAATTTACTATATGTCGGAACAAATAAAGGGGTATTTATTAGCGAAGATTCTGGGGAAACGTGGGTTGAGGAAAAAAGTAATAAGATTGAGAAAAGGTCTATTGTCCACATCACTTCTATTGAGAAATATAAAGGCGCTCGTGATGATGTCCCGAAGTATTTTGAGCGTAAAGACATACCTATGTATGTTGCAACTATTGAAAATACTGATCAGACTACTTCCCAGCCGAAACAAAAAAGAGAGATAAACAACGATGATGACCAGAATCCTGCGGATCAGGAAAGTCTTGAACAACAAATTCCTACTACAGAAGAAACAAATTCGGAAAAAACAGAGGATTCTGATAAAATAAAAACTGTTGTGTACAAGCGGACGAATCCTTCTGGAGAGTGGGACGAACTTAGTTTTGACAGAGATCCAGGACAAATTAATGTGCTTGCAACAATCGACAATAAAGCAGAAGAACTCTATGCAGGTACAGTAAATGGGATATACGAGTGGTACAAACATAAGACGTGGAAAAGAATACCATCTTCTGACCAACTGCCGCGATCAATCTCTCTGTTAGTTTCCGCACCTTCTGGATTATTTGCTGGCAATGAGAGCGTAATTTATTTTGGTTCTGACGAATCTAACGAAATAAAGACTTGGCAAAGTTCTATTATAAAAGAAAATGGGATATTAGCATATAGAGATGAGGAAATTGTCAGGCAGTTTCAGGAATATCTTACCAAGAGAATCCCTGGCTGGACAGCCAGCGGCGGCGCTTTTGTTAAGTGGTTGTCCGGATTAGCCGGTTCCATCGCTTTTCAGTTTGGTGGTCTCCTTGCGACAGCGTTCCTTGCGTTCATCGTTTTTGTCTATGCAAGCCAAGGATTTGACAAATATTTCCGGGGTTTCATCGGTTTAGTTCCTGAAAGGCATCGCGAAACCGCTATGGCATACCTAAGAGAGATTGATAGAAATATGCATCAGTTTCTCAAAGGGCAATTTATTGTGATTGTAATTATTTCTATTATTTCTTGTATTGTCTATCGTGTTATTGGCGTGCCTTTCGCGTTACTTGTTGGCATATTAGCGGGACTATGTAATGCGATTCCTACGTTCGGTCCTTTCATCGGAGGTGGATTCGCATATATTGCTATGTTGATGGGACTCGCAGCGGGTGAATTCAGTAGTACTATTGAATTTCTTATCCGCTGTGTTTTTGTGTTAGGGGGTATCCTCGGTATTCAGACAATTGACAATTCCCTTATTTCTCCGAATGTTATGAGTAGTGCTGTTGATGTTGATCCGTTACTCATTATGTTTGCCGTTATCGTTGGTGCTTCTATTCTCGGTTTTTGGGGTGTTCTACTGGCAATTCCGATTATAGTTGTGATAAAATCTATTGTTGCCGTCTCAAAATCTGATATAAATGATGCGGACACACCCGCCGCACAGGAGCAAGCTTAATGCAAAATCAACTTCCTATTGTCGCTATTGTCGGCAGACCCAATGTGGGGAAATCATCCCTCTTTAATCGGATTACAGCAGATGCACGCCCAAGTTCGGCACATAGAAAACAAGTTGCTGTTGTCAACGATAGACCCGGTGTAACGCGTGATCGTAACTATGCAGATGTAAAGTGGGGAAAAACGCCGTTTACGATTGTTGATACAGGAGGTATGGACGTTGACCCTGATGACCCACTTATTGATAACGTTCAGCTGCAAGTTGACCATGCTTTAGCAGAGGCAACGCTCGTTCTATTTGTCGTTGATGTCCGAGCTGGTGTTATGCCGCACGACATCATCGTCGCAGATAAACTACGTGCTTCTGGAAAACCTATCCACCTTGTTGCCAATAAGGCGGATAGTGTCAGTCTTGAAATGGACACTGCGGAATTTTATAGGCTCGGATTGGAAGCACCTATTTTGACTTCCTGTGTACAAAACATAGGTGTCCGTCAACTACTTGACCAAGTGGTGGAGATTCTTCCTGAAGATGATGATACATCTGAACATTCTTCCAAACCGATAAAAATGTCTATCGTTGGTCGTCCGAATGTCGGCAAATCATCGATTCTCAATTCGCTGCTCGGTGAAGAACGTATGATTGTGGACAACCGCCCTGGTACAACACGAGATGCTGTCAATATCCGATTTGTATACCAAAATATCCCTTTTGAACTTGTTGATACTGCTGGCATGCGCCGAAAATCTTCAATTAAAGATGAATTGGAATCTGAGACTGTCCAACGGGCAATCCACAGTATTCGCCAAAGTGACATCGCTGCATTGGTATTAGATGTCACACAGGAACTGGCGCAGCAAGATAAAACGATAGCGAATTTTATTGCGCGTAACGGAAAGGCATCTGTGCTGGTTTTAAATAAGTGGGACCTCGTTGAGAAAGATAACGCAACCCACGGTGAATTTATGTCGCAAATAGAAGCTCAAGTTCCACAATTAGACTATGTGCCAAAAATTTTTGTCTCCGCTATAACAGGGCAGCGCGTTTCAAAAATCCTTGATGTTGCACTTGAGGTACACCGCGAGTATTGCACTCGTATACCTACACCAGCACTCAATGAACTGCTGTTAGAGTTGCGGACAGCGCATCCACCCCCGCGTGTAAAAGGCACACGTCCTGCACTTAAATATATTACACAGATTGAGACGCAACCACCGACATTTCTGATTTTTGGTAGAAATACGCACAGAGTCCGTCCTCCTTACACAGCGTATTTAATCAACAATATCCGTGACACTTTCGGATTCCACGGTACACCGATCCGCATTTTTTATCGGAGAAATTAAATCAAATTGTCAACATATCTTACGCGAGGTATCCGTCCCTTGCAGTTGCAAATTTAATTTCAAAATCCTAACCTAAGAGGCATTCCATGGCATCCCCAAAAATCTTTATCACTCGCCCTATTCCTGAACCTGTTCTCGTCCAAATACAAGCGGAATGCGACGTTGACATGTGGCACACGAGTGCTATTTTACCACCTATCGCTGAAAAGATTCCACCGCTTGACGGATTGATGACTTATGGACATGAACCTGTCACCGCAGAGATGTTTGATACTTCGTCCAACCTTAAAGTTGTTTCCGTAGTTGGCGTTGGTTATGACCATGTTGATGAAGATGCGGCGAGAGAACGCGGCATCGCGCTTGGACACACACCCGGTGTGCTTAGCGATACAACTGCTGATATGACATGGGCACTCCTGCTTGCGGCTGCACGGAATATTGTGCCAGCATATAACCACGTTCAGGTTGACAAGCAGTGGCATTACTACGATCCGAACATTCTTTGGGGATACGATGTGCATCACGCGACTATCGGTATTGTCGGCATGGGACGGATTGGATATGCTGTCGCAAAACGCGCTGTGGCATTTGACATGAACGTCCTCTATTATAAACGAGAACGGAGACCTGATTGGGAGGAAGAACTCGGTGTTGAATATGCTGAACTGGAACACTTGCTTAAGGTCTCCGATTTTGTAACGCTCCATGTTCCTTTGACAGAAGAAACGACCCACATGATTAGCAAAGCGGAGTTTGAATTGATGAAACCCACCGCGATTCTTGTCAATATCGCCAGAGGGCCCGTTGTTGATCACGATGCGTTGTATGAAGCACTTACGGAAGGGCAGATTGCGGGTGCCGCAGTTGACGTAACTGAACCGGAACCGATTAACACTGACCATCCACTCCTTGATTTAGACAATCTGCTCATTGCACCACACCTCGGTAGTGCCACCATTCAAACGCGTACGAAAATGGCAACGATGGCAATGGAGAATTTGTTTGCTGGATTGAAAGGGGAACGGTTGCCTTACGGTGTGCTGCATCCACCTCAATAAACAACGCCCTTTTAGGATTGAAGGATTACCCATGGCAGAAAAAAATATATCAGGTATCACTAAGATAGCAGTAAAAGGATTCAAATCAATAGCCGAAAATTGTGAAATTGACATTTGTCCGCTGACGATTCTTGCTGGTGCGAACAGTTCTGGAAAATCCAGCATCATGCAGCCACTACTGATGCTTAAGCAGACATTGGAGGCACCGTATGATCCGGGACCGTTGTTAATTGGTGGACCGAATGTCCTGTTTACTGAGGCATCACAATTTCTTACCTCATTATCTGAAAAAAAAGAAGTAGATTGTTTTCAGATTGGGATTGGGGCCGGTGTTGATGCAGATCGTAATATAAACTTGGTGAGTACAACTTTCAAAAAGGAATCGAGTGGAATTGAAATTGTCAAAATGACGTATGAAACAGTATCTCAATTTCTTACCTTGTGTCCTGATAGTCCACCTAAAAAAATATACTATTTTGACAGACAGAATCAGATCAATGATGAAGAGACGTATATAGCGAAACCTTCACGCTGTTTTCTACATTTGCAATCCAGAGATGGTAGTGTAAGCAGTTATATTACCTCTCACCATAGTACCATTATTTCCGACACCATTCATCTTCATGGCTTACGAGGTAGCCCAGAACGTATCTATAAACTAACTAATACCGGTCCTAAGTTCCCTGGCATGTTTGAAAACTATGCGGCAAGTGTCATTCACGAATGGCAAGAAACAGCAGATGAACGTCTGAAAACGGTTACAAATGCCTTACATACACTTGAATTGACTGGAAAAGTTGCTACTAAGAAAATCGGAGATGTCGGCATTGAAGTTCAAGTTGGGCGTCTCCCTCACACCAGCACTGACGAAACAGACATGGTTAACATTGCTGATGTTGGCTACGGCGTATCACAGGTCCTACCTGTTTTGGTGGCATTGATTGTATCGGAACCGGGGCAATTGGTCTATCTTGAACAACCGGAACTTCACCTTCATCCCAACGCACAAGTCAAGTTAGCACAAGTGCTGGCAGATGCAGCAAAACGTGGCGTGCGTGTGATCGCAGAAACGCACAGTTCATTACTACTTTTGGGTATTCAAACACTTGTAGCAGAAGGAAAACTTTCGCCAGATTTGGTCAAGCTGCATTGGTTTTCACGGAACGAAGATGGTATTACGAAAGTTGACAGTGTGGACTTGGACGAAGCGGGTACTTACGGTGAGTGGTCGGTTGATTTTCATGACATCAGTCTCAACGCGCAGAGTCGTTTTCTTGATGCTGTTGATAACGTTAGATTTGGGAAATTGGAGACTTCGTGAGATCAAGAAATTCAAAAAGGTTGGTAATTGACGCGGATGTTGCCCAAGCGTCTGGAGATGAAGATGCGACTGATCCGCGAGCCATTAATTGCCGGGACTTCCTAAAGGAAGTGATGACGCAGAATCATAAGATCGTGATGACAAGAAAAATTAGTGATGAGTGGAAAAGACATCAATCCCGATATGCCCTTGAGTGGAGAGCGTCAATGGATGCGCGTAGATTAGTGGATCGCATTGATCCGCTGGAGTATGACGAACTCCAAAATAGGGTAACGAACACAGCGGACAGCGAAGATGACATTGAAGTGATGCAAAAAGATTTCCATCTGCTTGAAGCGGCATTGGATACTGATAAAACTGTTATTTCACTGGATCAAACCGCACGTCAACTTTTCGTTAGAGCATCTCAATGGGTTGGAGAAATTCGACGTATCATCTGGGTAAATCCTGAACGAACAGCAGAAGAAGAACCCATCGCTTGGCTGCAAAACGGTGCGCCCCCTGAAACACATCGCCAACTTTCAGCGTATCCTATAAAATAAAAATATCTATCCCCGCCAAGCCGTATCAATACTCGTATACCCGTGTGTATATTGGTGCAGATGCGGTGGCAAGTCCGATAAGAATTGCTTGCCTACATCCGGTATCTCCCACGGAATATCAATATGGTGTCTTCGGTCACGAAAACCAATAGCGCACGATAGCCTTATCTCATCAATCTGGTTTGGGAATGCAGCGTGATATGTGCGATGCGCAAACACAATCATATCACCGGGATTCGTGAAGAGCGGCACACATCCAGGAACATCAAAGTCTGCATAAGCCTTCTCTTCTCCACCCACTTTGTAAAAAGAACGTTTATCTGCTGTGAGACTGAAACCTTCCGGACCCTCCCAATTTTCCACGTGAGAATCTGCAATTACACACAACCCACCGTGTTCCGGACGCGAACCGGTGATGTAAAACCATTTGCCCGATGGCCACATTCCCCGGTTCAATACATCGCCAGAATTTTTTGGTGCATCCGTAGAAAACCCGCACCAGTCGGTATGCCATGCAACAGGATGAGACCCCGGCATTCGAATGATTGCAGCGGAACGATGCACGGTTAACTCATCAGTGCCAATCAGATGTCGGTGAATTTTCATAAATGGTTCATATTCCAGTAGTTGCCACGCACCAGTGCCGGATTCGATCCAAGCATGTCGGGTGCGGCTCTGCCCATGCTCCAATTCTCTGTTCTGATCTGTGCCATTGAAAACGGCTTGTTTCAAACTATCAACCAACTCATCAGGTAGCACGTCTTTGATAATTGCAAAACCATGTGCCTCTAAGCATTCGGACATTTGAGAAAGTTGATCAATTTCAAACTCGTAAGTGTATCCCAGTTCAGGTTTTTGTATTTTTAAATAGTGTTCCATAAAGAATATCCATAGAGTATTTTGTACGGAATTCTATAATACGTTTACCATCATGTCAACGCAAATTTTCTGTTATCCACTTGCACTAAAAGCTAACTTTTGTTAAAATACTGATGCAAAATCAATATCAACCACGATTTGGAAGTAGTACAACTGATTCAACGTATTACACAGAAAAACAATAATTGTCGGAGGAAAATAATGGCTGAGACCGTATTTGTGGGAGATCACGAGGTTACATTTCCAGGACCGCATCTCGGTGTGCTTCGGGACTGCAATGCCGTTTTGGATTCGGCAGAAGGCTTGCATCAACAGATAGCAGAGGATGGGTATTTACTCGCTCGTGGCTTAATTGACAAAGACAAGGTTATCGCTGCACGGCGCGCTATTCTTGAATATGCCGAAGGAAACGGGAAGGATAACGTATTCAAAGATGGAACTGATATAATGGAGGCAATCGCAGGCGAAGGCAGTCCGGGACGGACGATGGGCGCGCCTGCTGTTACACATCATCCCGATGTGCTGTCTGTTTTAGAAGGGGATGAACTTTTTACCTTTTTCCGAAACTTTTTTAGTGGCGATACCCGCACATTTGATTACAAATGGCTTCGGTTTGTTCGTCCTGATGGTTGGTCAGGTCCACATTTTGATTTCGTCTATATGGGCAGAGGATCAAAGCAGTTGCATACTTGCTGGGTACCATTTGGTGATGTGCCCGCAACGATGGGAACGCTCACTGTGCTTGTAGGGTCACACAATCTGGACAGTTTTGCGCGTATTCGCGACACCTACGGCAAAACCGATGTGGACAAAGATGGCACACCAGGACATTTCGGACGCGACCCTATGGAAATTAGTGAAAAGTACGGTGGGGAATGGCAGACAGCGGATTTTGAGATGGGGGATATTATCGTCTTCACGATGCACACGATGCACACCTCTACTAAAAATCTTTCGGATCGGTGGCGCATCAGTTGTGACATACGATTCCAACCCGCGGAACACCCGATTGATGAGCGGTGGGTCGGTAAAAATCCGATTTCGCACACAGGAAGTCAGAAAATTTCGTTTGAGGAAGCGAAGAAAGAGTGGGGATTGGAATAAAAGATAGGATATTTTCAACGATAGGCGCGGGAAACGAACTGTGCCTATCAAACCGTTTTTCTTACCGTTTTATACTTCAAAACCATTCTTTTTTCTCAATAACATAAGTCTGCTCAAATTCTTCATCTGATTTTACCAAATACAAGATACCCTCAATAATCCCTATTATACAAACTATGTAATTGGGGATGAATAGAAGAATCCAGGTTATCAAAAGTCCTGCGGTATTGATGACTAATAAAATAATACCTGCTTTCTTATAACCAAGATAGAATTTGTGGATTCCGAATGCCCCAAGAAGAATAGCAAAGAGTCCTGCGAGAATTTTGTCCTTTTCACCAAAAGTTGAACCACCACCAATGGCTATGTAAATTTCCTTGGCTTGATAGTCTTCAGTAGCAAAATCGACGAACATACCGCGAGTTGGAGGACGTTCACTCTTCCAATCGGCACCACTAAAATTATATCGTTCACCATCATCTCCAGAAATCGCACCGGAGTTGGTCTGAACAGAAAAATCGAGAATTTTGCCTTTCATCGTACTTTTTCCTCGCAATTAAGTGAACAACGCCCGCCGAATTTGACGCACTGCTTGACGGATTCGATCTTCATTTTCCACAAGAGCGATACGAATATAACCCTCACCATTGTGTCCAAACCCTGCCCCCGGTGAAACACAGACCTCTGCCTCATTCAAGAGTTTCATTGAAAAGTCCAAAGAGTTGAGATGTTGCCACGCTTCAGGGATGGGTGCCCAGACAAACATAGAGGCTTGTGGTTTTGGCACTTTCCAACCAATTCGGTTTAACCCGTCAACAAGCACATCACGACGTTTCCAATAAACATCTGCATTTTCCATAACCACATTTTCAGGTGTACGTAGTGCCATAATCGCAGCAATCTGAATGGGCGGGAAAATTCCGTAGTCGTAATACCCTTTAATGCGTGCAAGTGCCTCAATAATGTCCCGATTACCTGCGGCAAATCCACATCGCCATCCTGCCATGTTATACGATTTGGAGAGGGATATAAATTCAACGCCGACATCTTTTGCACCTTTTGCCTGTAGAAAACTTGGCGCTTTATATCCATCAAAAACAATATCCGCATAAGCCAAATCATGGATTACCAACATATCTTGTTGTTTAGCGAACTGGACTACTTCCTCAAAGAAATCTAACCCTACCACTGCACCGGTCGGATTGTGTGGAAAACTTAATATCAATACCTTCGGTCTGGGCCATATATCGCGGGTGATCTCTGCGAGAGAGGGAACAAAATCGTTCTCCTCGGAGAGCGGAATACTCACAACGCTTCCACCTGCAAGCACAACGCTATACATATGAATAGGAAAAGTCGGGTTAGGCACCATCGCCAAATCACCATCATCAAGTAGGGCTAAAGCCAGATGTCCAAGTCCCTCTTTAGTCCCAATAACGGCAATCGCTTCTGCATTCGGGTCAATGTCTACACCAAACCTTCGTTCATAGTGCCAACTAACTTCTCTTCGCAAATTATATATACCACGAGATGCAGAATAGCGGTGATTTCGGAGTTCCTGTGCTGCTTCTGTGAGTTTATCAATAATGGGTTGTGGGGTCGGTTGATTCGGATTTCCCATCCCTAAATCAATAATATCTATTCCCTGTTGCCGCCGTTCATGCGTCAACTGTTTGAGTTTGCCAAACATGTATGGTGGTAGCCGATTTAAGCGTTTTGAAAATATAGTCATCTTTTAGGTCCTAATTTATTATTTTATTTTACCATGTTCCCAATATTCCCGCAAACGTTTCCCCCAATTTGATATAATTCTTTGCGGGCCTTGGTGAACAATCTGTTGTCTATTAAGTTGACTTTCTTGAGTGAGAAGTTTTTCTCGGCAAGTCTTAAAAACTTCTTGGTATTCTTGGGCATCAGCGAGATTTTCGGTTTCCAGCGGATCATTATGTCTGTCAAACAACTGTGCCAGTCCAAGCTGTTCAACGTCTGGTCCTGGTGGCAAAAAATCCTCCACCGCCTTAGGTTTATACTCTGTAACGTATTTATACTTGTCGGTAACAATCGCGCGTCCCCAATAATTACTTTCTATGTAAGCATATTCCCGCCAAGAAATATCTTTACCCGCTACAAGTGGACGGAGACTCATACCTTGAACGTCTTCAGGTGTGTCAACACCTGCGTAATCGCAGATTGTAGGGAATAGGTCTACTCCCGAAACAAAATGCTTTTCGTCAAAGCGGTTTTTCTTTAATGAAACATCTTCTCCCAAACATGCCATAATAAATGGAACTTGGACGCTCTCCTCATAAAGCGAAAACTTTTGAAACATCTGATGGCTTCCGCACGCTTCACCGTGGTCAGCACTAAAGATGATTAACGTATTATCATAGAAAGACGTTTGCCGCAGTAGCGAAAGTGTCCGTCCAATCTCGGCATCAACTTTTTCTATAAATCTATAATAATTCCACCGCAAATAACGCCAGTGAAGTTCGTCCCAATTCCGAACCGCTTTTAAGATAGGTGCATGGATAAGCGCGTCATCAACTCTCCTACAAACACGATGTAATACCGTTTCCCGATCATCATAGTCAAAGTTTTCAGGTAATGGTGGCAATTCATCTTCAGTAAGAATGCCCTGTTCAATCGGGTTTGGAATCTGTTTTTCCTCATGGTTGTGTAAATATTCGCACACATCATGTGGATCAACGTAACCGATTTGCAGATAGAACGGTTCATCACCATCGTAATTCGTTAAAAAATCTGCTACTGCATGTGTAGATGCTGAATCGTAATAAGCAGCACCGCCTGCACCTATATTGGGTTGTCCATAGTAGAGTGTCTCAAAACTTTCACGTACATTTCTGCCGGGAACATGCCATTTTCCACAATGGAATACTCTGTAGCCTCCAGCTTTAAGAACTTGTCCAATATCAGGAATTTCTGTGTGAAGTTGTCCACCATTAAAAGGCACACCTGTTTCGGATGTATATAATCCTGTTGCCCAACTGGATCGAGCAGCAGCACATACGGGGTCGGTACAGTACGATTTTCTGAAAGATGTTCCGTTTCGGTGGAGTAGGTCAATATTAGGCGTGTGGAGATACGGATTTCCGTAAGCCGATATGGCATTCCAAGAGTGTTGGTCAGTGTTAATGAAGAGAATATTGGGACGTTTGCTCATGAAGGGCACCCCATCTTCTCTTTAAGCACCAACGTCTCAAAGACACTTGAAACAATAACGATGTTTCCGTTTGCATCAACCCACCAATACGATGGTAGGACACCCGTACCGTAAAGATAATAACCATCAAGAGAAATCGGGAATTGTGTTGCGTCGAGGAAACCGAGTCTGTTTTTTGGTCTAAATTGCTCAAGGTCATCAAGCAAGGCAATATCTACATCATCGCCTGACTCTTTCATCTTTTCAGCAAGTGTGGGAATAATATCAAAAAGTGCCCAATTGCATGTCAGTGGTAAAGAATTGTTCACCGTTCCCGCGGAAAATTCAGTGCCGTTAAAACAAAGTCGAATTTCTGCTTCCGAGGTGAGGTGTCCATCCCATTTCAATCTGGAATATATGTCACTACCACTGTTTCGAGCATCAACATGCCAGCTATCACGGAGGGGACGGTAGCATTCATCCTGACAACGGAATTCAAACCGTAAATCTTCACCACTCGTCGTATTTTGGTATCGGACATTATAGTTCCAAACACCGTTGCTGCCTTTCTCGCGTTCAATGATAGCGGTTCCAATACGGAACGTATCTTGCTGAGCAACCCTTCCCTTATAACCGCGCCAAAAATTTGGTAAAATCTGGTAAACATGTTTAGTATGACACCCTTCCACGTCCGGGTAGGTTGTGGATTTGGTATCATACCCATGTAGTAATTTGATCAGTTCCTGCGCGAATTCAGGATTTTGTGCACCATGATTATAGTCAAACGACCAGTGTAGTTGATAACTATCATCCATGATTTTACGGTGGTTTAATTGTTAAAACAATTGGACATAGACTTTTAATGTGATATTCTTATCTTTATATTTTAACTCAAGTTGCTACCTACAAGATTTTAGACAGGCAAACACCGTTTTTTATAGAGAATATTCATATTTTGCAAGATTTCGTAGCGTCCACTGTCAGTTTGCGCACTAATATGCACAAGCTAACAGATTGTGCTACATAGGTGGCAACTTGGGTTATTTTAGTATTCCTCACGCGTTTGTTTAGAGATTTTTTCATCCTCCTTAACATATATCACGTTCTCAGGTATTTTACCAGATGCGGCTTTATGAGCGTATCGAGTAGTTTCGGGTAAACGATAGCCTTTACAACATGCCAATGTTAGCATTCGTGCTGAATCAAGTGAAATAAGGTGACCTACTGATACATAGACAACGCTGACGTTTGTGCGCGTTCGGAGAGCTGCTCCAATAATCTCGTCTTTATCTAAAAGGTCTGTATAAGCTCCCTTTTCTGTATCCGGTTCAGTGTATTGCCCGCACAACCGAGATTTAGCACAGCCAATTGTCGGTTTATCCAAAATCAACCCTATATGCGATGCAAGCCCTAATCGTCTTGGATGTGCAATGCCTTGACCGTCTACTATCACAAGGTCTGGTTCTGTTTGCAAACGTAGAAAAGCCACCAAAAGTGGAGGAATTTCTCGAAACGAAAGAAATCCAGGAATATACGGAAAAGTGACACGGCTTTCAACAACAACACCGTCTATTACTTGCAAATCAGGAAAGTTGAGGACTACCACTGATGCAAGAGCAATGTTGTTTTTGAACCCAATATCTACACCCGCGACCGTTTTGATTGTTCCAAACCGATCTGTTCTGATTACCTGAGTCCGTAACTTATTTTGAAGATGTTTTGCTTCTTTGGGGGTGACATTCCATGAATGGAGATTTTGATACTGCATTTTGCTGTTTCATATTCTGCCTACTCTCAAAATCTGGTACACCCGATTGTCTTCACAGAAGCGGTATTTTCAGGTGTCCAGTAACGCGTTCCAAAACCGATGTAGTTCGTAACGGAGCGCGTTACCTACCTGTTTTGATCGCAGTAGTTCAATATTATATAATAACAGCAACTGCGTCAGTTGTCAAGCATTTCTTGTGCTGCTTTTTCAATATTAGCAATTCGAGGCTTGGCGATATGCTGGACTCCCGCAAAAAAAGCGTTGAGGATTAAGTATCCAGCACCAATTCCCATCAAGGCACATAAGATACCAAGAAGGATTACGTTAAACATCAAGTCTGCCTCCTGCAAACCCAAATTACGTGAGGTGCTCTACACGAGCATCTTAGTTTCTCTGTCTATACCGAAGGTTTGCAATTCTTCGGTATAGAGAATTATAAACTAAGCGTATTTTATTAATTATTTTTTATAATTACGTCCAATTTCATTACTAAACACTATCGCTAACATCTGACTTATATGTCAAAATGCTTAAATTGTTGCAAAAGTGTTGCAATACTAAACGATATATCTGTTGTCTGGTTTCAAATCAATTGTAATTTACCACAATAGTGATATAGCAAAAATGATGCCATTTCAAAAATTGATGAATCATTATGCTAATGGTTAGGTTGGAGGTTGCCAATTTGGTAAGCTATATCTAATGTGTTACAATAACTGTGCAGTGGGTTATTGAATCTGAATTGTGAAGCGAGTAATGGAAGTATGGTGGGATTTCTTGATTAAGACACAAAAAATGTTGGAAAGAAGTGTGTCAAAATTGAGACATGCCTATAGTGCAATTGTCAAGCAAAGTTTTCAAATATCAAATTATAGAAATATGTTGACACTTTGTCTTGTAGGAACGATCTCCGAATCACGACCTTTTGTAGGAGCGATCTCCGAGTCGCGACCTACCCAAGTTCGGTAGACACAGCAATAGTAAATCGCCGAATGTCTAACAAAAAATACAAATCTGGGCATTCGGCAACTATATATAAGACTATTTCCCGACTACAACGGGTCGCGATTCGGAGATCGCTCCTACAGAATATGAAAAGTTGTGAAAAACAACAAAGCTGCCACGTAACCAGCACAAGTCGTTATTATGTATGTGAGTTTGTATCACTCTGTTTTATAGACATCTTCGTGTGCGTGAAATCCGTCTTTAATAACAACCTCATCAAGATTATCTTTGTCAACTTGGATCGGTGTAAGAATGATGGATGACACATCAAATTTGCCGTTATTAACAGTCTGATTTGCTTTTTCGAGAGTCTCTCCCTTTGCGAGTGCGACTGCAGCTTGTGCGGCTTCTGTTGCAATTAAGCGGATAGGTTTGTATACCGTCATTGTCTGTGTGCCTTTGACAATCCGTTGGCATGCCTCAATATCGGCATCTTGTCCAGAAACGAGAACGGTTCCCGCAAGGTTCTGTCCTTCAAGTGCTTGAACAACGCCTCCTGCTGTTCCGTCATTGGAAGCAACAACAGCATCAATTTGGTTGTTCGTTTTCGTTAAAACCTGTTCTGCCTTGTTAAGTGCATCCAGCGGATCCCAGCCAACTGCCCAATGCTTTCCGTCCGCGACTAACTGAATATCGCCATTATCAATTGCGGGTTGCAATGCGCGAAGTTGTCCTTTCCGGAGGAGATGTGCGTTATTGTCGCCTGGGTCGCCACCAAGTAGGAAGTAATTTCCCTTGGGCTTTTTACGAAGTAAATACTCGGCTTGCAAATAACCAACCTCTTCATTATCAAATGAGATATAGAGGTCTGGTTCGCTCTCACGGATTAAGCGATCATACGCAATTACTTTGATTCCCTCTGCATGAGCGGCTTTTACAATTTGAGAGGAGGCAACACTATCTTTGGGAATTACAACAAGGACATCTACACCTTGTGTAATCATGTTTTCCGCTTGTTCATTCTGTTTGACAGGGTCTCCATCAGCAGATTGCACAATCACTTCAGCACCCAGTTTAACTGCTTCCGCTTTAAAAATGTCTCGATCTTTTTGCCACCTTTCAACTCGCAAAGAGTCCATGGATAAACCGATTTTGATTTTCTTATTTGAAGAGTCTGCACAACCGAGTAACATCGTTGCGCAACATATCAAGGTGATGAACAGAGGGAATAACATGCTTAACGATGTATTTTTCTGTCTATAAGTATGTTGACTAATTTTGCAATTCATCAATAATTCCTCCAGTCTTATTGTTCCTTAGTAGCTTCTTCTGTAGGGACTGATTTAAGTAAGTCGCCTTTTTTTATATCACTTGTCTTTTCAACAATCTTAACAACTGAAAGTCTGTCATTGCGAATTTCCACAACAGCGACAGTTGCTATTTTCTTTGGCACGTAATCAAGAATTTCACCAGTGTCAATATCGCGAATTGGTTTGCCATCAGTGTAAACATCAAACATCTGATTTATGGCTAAACCTCTGGCTGAACCGGCGTTAATGTAAATCTGATCCGGATTTTCACTTTCAACATACGTAATTTTAATTGGACGTTTGAGTGCTTCTTCATCTGCTTTTTTTTCTTGTTCGTTATCCTCGACTGGAGTTTCCCATGGTGTTAAAAAATTTGGACCATAGTTATCTCGGAGTGCCAGCACTGACTTAATCAGTGCTTCATCTGTTACCATCCCGATTAGGGTTCTGTCATATTCAGAAGTAGCGAATTTAATTTTATTGAGTTCTGTCGGTTTAACAATTGGTCGTGAGTTCCTACCGTGCTGCTCTGAAGACTGACCAAGTCGTAGGCTCGTTCCAGATTCAGTGACAGTTGCTTCTAAACCGGAGACCCGCGTGCCAGCGCGAACGTGGCTGCGAGTGACTGAGATCGGAATAGTAACAACTTCACTTCCGGATGTTTCATAAATTTTCAGGTTCAGTTTTATATTCGCACGATAACGATGACCTCCGACCGCAACACTAGTCATATAACTTGTTGTGGTCGGGACGGCTTTTCCTTCTCTACCACCTTCTCTTAAGGTGCGCGAGGCATTGGCTTTCATACGTGTCTGACTGAATTTCTTGATCTCGCCCATTACAAGAACATCGGCGTTCAGAAGTTTGGCAAGTCTTGCGCGTTGTTCTTTATCAAGTTTTTTCAAATTGTGGCGAGAAAGTGCCAACTGAGCCATAGCATCCAGCAGCTCATCGCGCGACACCGGTTGGTACACAGTCGTTTCAGCAAGTTTGCGGTTGAGCAGTGTACGGAACCCTGCTTCCAAATCCCATTTTTTCTTTGTTCCGAAAATTTTCCCGATGAAGTTTGGCACACAACCACATCCTGTTGACGAATCAAAACGGCTGTTGTCTTCAAAATACAAGACTGCGACACGTTTTGTTGAAGGATGTGGTGCAGTCGTAGTCGTAGTCGCATCGCTAAGAGAAACAGCGGTAAAAAACACGCCAAGTCCCATCAAAAATAAAATTGAAATGAAACGTTTCACCGTTTTTACCTCTTTGTTCAAAAAATACTATTATTTCTATTAGTTTATCAACTTTCGGAACATATATCAAGAAAAATCGTGTCTGTTCTGGGTTATTTAGTGTTGGTTTTGAATTGATAACCTAACACAATTACTATAGTTTGGACAATTTTTCATATAGGCGTTCTATATCAGAAATCGGTTTACTATCTGCTACCAATCCTAATACCATTTCTAATTGACAAAGTATCATTCCGATTTTTGAGTTTCTTTGTAGGAGCGACCTCCTGGTCGCGACCAGGAGGTCGCTCCTACAGAAGAAGGTGCTGCATTCGGACAACCGATTTATGAAATAATGTCCTATCATTATTTAGAAATGGTATAACACAACACAGAACGCAAACCCTTGCTCCAGAGGAGCAATATGTTTATAGCCATCGTCCGAACCGACATCTCCGCTCCAGCGGAGCGGTATGTAGTGAACCGACACATCGCACGCCGCTGGAGTGCAGCATTTTCGGGCGTTTCACTGATATGGGAAACTTGCAAAAAAAATAGACTTTCGTTGAAAACTCAACTTTCATTGAATAAGAATTGTCCAAACTTTAGTAATACAATTAGTGCTTGTTGTGTTATTACGAAAGGGTTCAATTAACTTGAAATATCACAATACTTGTGATATTATCTTTGTATCTTTATCCAAAATACAAAAGGAATATTATGCGAAAAAACACACACCATTTTTTACATCTATGGATATATATTATTTTCGTTGGCTTAATCTTCTCTGGCTGCGGTGATAAACAAAACAAGAAATGGCTTACAATTTATGGAGGTGTCATTGGAGGAAGTTTTTCACAATTTGCTGGAGGCGTTGATCAAATTGTCAAACATCAGGAACCGGGTCTAAAAATATCTGTTGTTGCTTCGGCAGGATCAATTGAAAATACTCGCCGTGTTAACAAGGAGCCGAATGCACTCGGTGTCGTTTTTGCTTCTGAGAGTTCCCTCGGTTATCATGGACAAGAGATTTTCGCTGAGGAAGGTTCAAAAACAGATATCCGAATGGTGACGCTGCTTTATTTTGCTTATGGACAATTCTCAACGCTTGAGAATAGCAATGTCCATAAGTTTGAGGACATTGTTGGAAAGAAGATAGCCTGTGGAGCGCCTGGGTCCGGAACTGCACAAACGTTAGAACGTCTTGCAAGGTCAGCAGGCATTTGGGACGATTTCAAGCCAATATATAGGGGTGGGACAGCAGGTGCTCAAGAACTTCAAGATGGACAAGTGAAAGGATTCTTATGGTTGGTGAGTGTTCCGAACAGTGCAATCATTGAGTTGACAGCGATAAAATCCATCCGAATGCTTGATCTTGATACGCCTGCTAAAAAGTATGGTTTCTATGAAAAATATCCTTTTTATTTTTCGGGCAGCTTGCCAGAGGGTGCTTATGAGGGAAAAGTTGAGCCAGTAAAGACAATTCTGATGCCGACAGTTCTAATTGCTAACAAAGCAATACCAGAGGAGACTATTTATACCATTCTAAAGCATGTTTATACATCGGAAGGACATCAAACAATGCTGCAAACAAATCAAGCGGCAGCAGCTATGACAATAGAAAATGCTCCGAGAGCATTTGTTATTCCACTGCACAGCGGTGCTTACAAGTTTTGGAGTGAGCAGGGTGTTGAAATTCCGGAGCACGCAATGCCGGTGGACTAAGTCGAAAATGAAAATTGTTGTGTTTCCAAAACTTGCTTTTTTAAAGATAGAGAATAGATATAATTACGCTTTGTGCTATTTAACATTTGGTATGTTTATATTTCACATGTTCGCCTCGTTTGGGTTGAATTCCGTAACTTTTCAGATGCCTGACAACCTCAAAGGTAGGAGGGAACTCCGGGGAATGCCAAAAGGCATTCATACCGTTGATTTGGATTCCCGACGACAAACCGGTCGCGATTCGGAGATCGCTCCTACAGAATATAAAAAGTTGTGAAATACAACAAAACTATCACGTAACTTGCACAAGTCGTTATAATTAGTAGAGATTAGAATTAACGCTACATATCTGAACTGTCGGAGAGAACTTCCATTCCTGACTGCTCCTAAGTCCGGTCGCGATTCGGAGATCGCTCCTACAGAGGAAATGTAGTCACGATTCGGAGATCGCTCCTACAGAGGAAATGTAGTCGCGATTCGGAGATCGCTCCTACAGAGGAAATGTAGTCACGATTCGGAGATTGCTCGGACAGAGGAAATGTAGAATTATTTCTATAATCCACTAATAATACTTGAAAAACATTATGGGCTCTTTCCTGCTTAAGAGCTGAGAAAATACCCTTCAATCCTGATCCGAAGAACAATGGGCTACATTCACAAAATTCACCCATCAAAAAGGATTGATTTTCAATACAGTCAAAGCAAAAATTAATTTATCAATCTATTTGAAGAGGTGAATAATGAAAAATGAGAAGATTATCATCATTGGTGGCGGTGTGATTGGACTTGGTATCGGGTGGCAGCTGGCGAAAGCGGGTGCCGCTGTCACCATTCATGAGCGCGGACAAGCCGGACGCGGCGCATCTTGGGCAGCCGGCGGTATGCTCGGTCCAATTGCTGAAGCACATATTGATGAACTTGACCTCCTCAAACTCAGCAATCAAAGTTTAGCACGCTACCCAGAATGGGTCGATGAGTTAGAAACAGAAACAGAAATGCCAATCGGTTACCGAGCAGAAGGCACGCTCATTATAGGAATTGAACCTGATGATACATATCAACTCCGGCATGCTTATACCTTATATCAAGATTTAGGGTTGAATGTTGACTGGTTGAGCGGACAAGAAGCACGTGAAATTGAGGGTGCCCTCTCACCTTATGTGACTGCAGCTATTCGTTGTGAAACTGATCATCAGGTTGATAACCGACTGATGGTGCAGGCACTCCAGCGTGCTTATGAGTCGCGTGGCGGTATGTTGCATCAAAATAGCACTGTTGAAAGAATTGTTATAGAAAACGGAACTGCAACTGGTGTTCAAACACAGGACGGTTTTCAAGGCGCAGATGTGTGTATTCTCGCCGCTGGATGCTGGTCTGGGCAGGTCATCGGGTTACCGGATTCTATTATTCCTCCCGTGCGTCCTGTGAAGGGACAGATGTTGGCGTTGCAAATGCGAGAGGGCATTATGATCAAAAACGTCATCCGTACCGTCAAGGCGAGGTATCCGATGCCAGTATATTTAGTGCCGAGATCCGATGGTAGACTTGTCGTCGGTGCAACAACCGAGGAACTGGGGTTTGACACGGATCTGATTGTTGGTGGTATATATGAACTCCTCCACGGTGCGTTTGAAGCTGTGCCGGGTATTTATGAACTGCCACTTATCGAAACTTGGACAGGTTTACGTCCCGGTAGCAGCGACAATGCTCCCATACTCGGTAAAACACCTGTTGAGAATCTTATATACGCAACAGGGCACTATCGCAACGGCATCTTACTCACACCCATTACAGCTTACGAAATTTCCAAACTGATTCTGACGGGGGAGACTTCAGAGACAATCGCCCCGTTTCATTTGGACAGGTTTTCAAAGGAGCAGGGTCTTTAGAAAAGCTGTGCGCTTTCTCCCACCGTGTGTCGTAACCACACTTGAAATATGAAAATACGTGTTAGTGCTTTGTCAACATATTATTGTAGGTCGCGATTCGGAGATCGCTCCTACAGATGGACTGCTTATGGTAGGAGGGAACTCCGATTCCCGACCCTTTCAAACCCATCAATTAGCACTCGACTAATCATTAGTGGATTAATAGAAAATTGTTCAATCACAAAACTTGCATTAAAACGGAGAATATTGTATAATTAAACTTAGAAGATTATGGGGTGCTCTTACCAGATTGAGAGCTGAGAAAACACCCTTTGAACCTGATCTGGGTCATGCCAGCGTAGGGAAATACATAAGCGAAATCGCACGCCTCTTGTAATGAGGCACTTAGCCGCTTCCTTTGGTGCTGCCAAGCTTGTGGATAGAACCACTGGCATGTTCCGTATACCGAGAATGGAAGACGGCTTTTTGCTGTTAAGGGACAGATACGGATGTTCAGCAAACTTGGACTGCCAGTGGTTATCCTTTTGGCAGTATTGGGGATATGGGAAGCAGCGGTACATTTTTTCAATATACAACATTTTATTTTACCACCACCCTCAAAAATTGTGGTGACGCTCTTCGCAAAACACGAACTACTGCTGAAACATTCGCTTGTGACACTTCAGGAAATGCTTCTCGGATTTGCCCTTGCTGTTAGCATCGGTATCCCGTTAGCTGTGTTGATGTTTGAATTTCCAATTTTGGAGAAAGCCTTCTATCCTTACGTCATTGGTTCACAAACGGTACCTGTGTTTGCGATTGCTCCGCTTTTAGTGCTTTGGTTTGGCTTCGGGATTGCCTCAAAAGTAGTTATGGCTGCGGTAATAGTGTTTTTTGCAATTGTCCTGAACACATTAGACGGTTTGAAATCCGTTGATGCCGATACGGTAAACCTCTTTCGCATCCTTCGGGCAACGCGATGGCAGATTCTCTGGAAAGTTTACATTCCATCAGCATTGCCGTTTATCTTCTCAGGCGCGAAAATCGGTATATCCATCTCCACGATTGGTGCAGTAATAGGAGAATGGATCGGCGCAAGTGCCGGACTCGGTTTTCTTATGTTGTATGCAAATTCACAAGCCCAGACTTCAGTTATGTTTGCGGCTATTTTCTGCCTAACCCTCTTAGGCTTAGGGCTCTTTGCACTGATGACGGTGCTGGAACGATTCGCAATGCCGTGGCGACGGCATTAAAAAACATATCAGATGTCCGATAGGTGTATTATGAACCCATCGGACCATAAGAAAGGAAAATTCTCATGAAAACAGTAATTCGCTTAATGTTACTTATCGGTTGTGGTATTATTTTAACTGGACATATCAACAGTTACGCAGATGGGCACCAGAAATCCGAAATGGAGGAAGTCACGCTGCTGCTCGACTGGACTCCCAATGTTGATCATGCGCCGCTATATGTTGCGCAAGAAAACAAAATTTTTGCCAAACACGGCTTAGCGGTCGAATTGCGATGGGGTGGTGACCCAAGCACACCGTTGAAACTCGTAGCCGCCGGAACAGCTCCCTTTGCAGTAAGTTATCAACAGAGCGTCACAATTGCACGCGCAAGTGAAGAGGTCTTACCGGTCAAATCCATCGGTTTACTCGTAGAACATCCGCTCAACACAATCAGCTTTCTGAAAAAGTCAGGCATTAAAACGCCCGCAGATTTCAAAGGGCGAAAAATCGGATACACGGTCGCACCGTTAGATGTACTGCTGTTCGATGCAATCGCGGCGAACGCCGGACTATCAAAAGGTGACTATGAATTGATAAACATAGGCATAAATATTATAGCACCTCTAATGAGCGGTCAGATTGACGCAGTGATCGGACCATTTCGGAACTACGAAATTAATATATTGAAACTCAAAGGGGCAGAAGCCGATTTTTTTCCACTTGAGAAACACGGTATTCCGGATTATTATGAATTAGTCATCATTACGAATGACACTTATTTGGAAAAACATCCAGAAACAGCGAAAAAACTGATGATGGCGATTCAGGAAGCCATAAAATTCACAAAAAAGAACCCTGACAAGGCACTGCAACTTTTCTTTCAGGCGAACCCTGAGGCAGACAAGGAATTAGAAGAACTCGCTTTTCGCGATACATTGGATTTATTCGCAACGACACAGGTGCAGTCCAAAGAAAAGTGGGATGCCTTCACGAAATTCGCACTTGAAAAAGGGTTAATCTCCAAAGCTGTCAAGGTAGAAGACCTTTTCATCAATCTATTAGAGGAAGAAATACCTACTCCAAAGGATAATGGCAAATAAAAACATTATCATCCTCGGTGGCGGTGTGATTGGACTCGGTATTGGGTGGCAACTTGCCAAGGCGGGAGCATCGGTCACCATTTATGAACGCGACCGCGCTGGACGTGCCGCCTCTTGGGCAGCCGCAGGAATGCTTGCCCCCCTTGCTGAAGCACATACCGAAGAACCCGAATTGCTGACATTAGGCAGCAAAAGTTTAGCACTCTATCCACAATGGGTTGAAGCGTTAGAAACAGATGCGCAGATGTCAATCGGGTATCGGGTGGAAGGCACGCTCATTGTCGGGTTGGAGACAGACGATACCGATCAACTTCGCCATCTTTATACGGCACAGCAGCACTTAGGATTGGATGTGAATTGGCTGTCTGGTCGGGAGGCACGTGATGTTGAACCTGCACTCTCACCCCGTGTCACTGCTGCAATTCACTGTGCAACTGACTATCAAGTTGACAATAGATTGATGGTTGAGGCACTCCAACGTGCTTTTCAAACGTGTGCGGGGATGTTGCATGAAAACAGTCCTATTGAAAGAGTTGTTATAGAAAACGATGTCGTAATTGGTGTGCAGGCGCAAGCAGGATTCCATATTGCAGATGTAGTTATTCTTTCGGCAGGATGTTGGTCTGCACAGATTGATGGCTTACCAGATGCAATACGTCCACCCGTCCGACCCGTTAAAGGACAGATGCTGGCACTGCAGATGGAAGAAGGTATTGACATAAAAACAGTTATCCGTACTCTCCGGGCAAGGTACCCGACATCCGTATATCTGGTGCCACGATCAGATGGGAGACTCATCGTTGGGGCAACGAGTGAAGAGATGGGGTTTGACATCCGATTAACCGTTGGTGGATTGTTTGAGTTGCTCCGCGGTGCGTGGGAAGCAGTTCCGGGCGTTTATGAATTGCCGGTTTTGGAAACTTGGGCAGGATTACGTCCCGGTAGCAGAGACAATGCTCCCATACTCGGTAAAACACCCATTGAAAATCTTATATACGCAACAGGACATTATCGGAACGGAATCTTACTTACACCCATCACGGCTTACGAAATTGCCAAACTGATTCTGACCGATAGGATGCCAGAGACAATCATTCCGTTTCAGTTAGACAGGTTTATCGCATAGATGGAGTTGCAAAATGAAGATACGCCTCAACGGTGAAGACAGAGAAGTACGCCTCAATCTGAATATTTACGAGTTGCTCATTGATTTAGAACTGAATCCGGATCAATCAGGTATCGCTGTCGCTGTGGACCAAGAGGTTATTCCAAAGACGAAGTGGAAAAAGACAAAACTTGCCGAATATTGTGAAGTTGAGATTATCCGGGCTGTTCAGGGAGGTTAATGGCAAGAGATAGAACTCTTAAAGTCACCGATAGAGAATGAAGATATAATACCATTTAAAAATAATGATATTACATTATTTCATAAATCGGTTAGAAGAATGCAACAATCTCTTCTGTAGGAGCGACCGGGAGGTCGCTCCTACAAAGAAATTCAAAATCGGGATGATACTTTGTTAATAAGAAATGGTATAAGTATATAATCTTGATAAAGAGGATTGGAGGTGTTATACTAATTTGGAAATATACAGAAACAACAGTAAGTAAAACACTATGGAAAACCAGGAGATTCGCTGGGTTCAACGCGCAAATAGTTTTGAGAGAGCCTTTGCTCGATTAAAGGCAGCTGTTAAGCTTGCAGAACAACGAGAACTCTCGGATTTAGAAGCGCAAGGACTAATACAAGGTTTTGAATATACGCATGAACTTGCTTGGAAAACTCTCAAGGACTTTCTTGAAACTCAAGGCGTAGTGAATTTATACGGTTCTCGTGACACAACTCGAGCTGCCTTTCGGAACGAGTTGATTGAAAATGGTGAAGTCTGGATGGACATGGTTGATAAACGCAATTTAACCTCACATACTTATGATGAAGAAACCGCTGCCCAAGTAGTGACAACTATTTGTTCAACCTATTTTGCTGAATTCGAGAAATTGTTAGTGAGATTTAAGCAATTGAAAATGGAACAAGGTTCTTAAAATGAAATTTGGTTTATCTGATCAAACGCTTCAAAAAATCCACGATGTTTTTGTACGATATCCGCAGGTTGAAGAAGCAGTATTGTACGGTTCTCGCGCCAGAGGAGATTACAAAAACGGTTCCGACATTGACCTGATACTTCACGGTGGGGACTCACTGACACATACTATCCTTTCTAAGATAGCAAATGACCTTGACGAGCAGTTGCTGCCCTATACCATTGATCTATCTATCTTCAAGAATGTACGTAATCCCGATATGATTCAGCAAATTGAACGTGTTGGTGTGGTATTTTACAAGAAATAGTTGTGGAACAAAAACAGATGCAAGAACTCAAAATCGCAGACCAAACATACACATCAAGATTGCTAATCGGAACAGCGGGATACCCGAATTTTCATATCATGACGGAGGCTATTGCAGCAAGCAGTGCAGAAATTGCTACGGTATCAATGCGTCGTGTTAAATTTACGGATACATCAGGTGAAAATCTATTCGCGCTCTTACGTGAACGCGGTATGACAATTCTTCCAAATACTGCAGGTTGTTTTACCGCGAAGGATGCTATACTAACGGCGCATCTAGCACGAGAAGCACTTGATACATCGCTCGTCAAACTTGAAGTTATTGGTGACGAACAGACGTTATTTCCTGATGTGGAGCAGCTCCTCAGTGCTGCGGAAACACTTGTAAAAGATGGGTTTACTGTGCTACCGTATAGTAACGACGATCCGATCACCTGCAAGAAATTAGAAGATATTGGTTGTGCTGCCGTGATGCCGTTAGGCGCGCCAATCGGCTCTGGAATGGGGATACGTAATCCGTATAATATTCAGATAATTCGAGACTTGGTTAAAGTGCCGCTTATTGTGGATGCTGGGGTTGGCACTGCCTCCGATGCGGCGATTGCGATGGAGTTAGGGTGTGATGGTGTTTTGCTTAACACAGCAGTAGCAAAGGCACACCGTCCTGTACTGATGGCGGAAGCAATGAAAAAAGCAGTCGAAGCAGGAAGGGCTGCATTTTTGGCTGGACGTATTCCTCGGAAACTCTATGCAACTGCTTCAAGTCCACAAGATGGATTGATCGAGTAAGAAGGAATGCCTCTATGAGGCTAAGAAAAACAACACTGTTGCAATTCCACAATAGAATTGGAGTAGGTATGTGAAAAAATCAAAACTATCTTTTTGGATAAGCGTGTTCATCTGTAGTTTAATATTCATAGGAGGATACCAACACGCTTTTGCACAATTTCAGAATGAATTTGCACAGGAACTACTACTTGAACCTGAACCACCTAAAACCGAGCCCTCAAAACTAACGATTGATGCGTATCTCTCTAATACCTTTAACAACCACATTGAACTTGGATTAAGCGTTGATCCCTACACCAGCAGTCTTGCTGGACAGGAAAGTCCTCAACTTGAAGGCATAATTAACCGATTGGGTGTAAATCTGCGCGGTGAACTTCCGATTGTAAATAATAAACTCCAACTCAGATTGCAATACGCTCCTCAACTTGAAAACTATAACGGTAAAGAAGGAAAACTCAACGAATTTGATGCATTCACCGATGTTTCCTCGACTGAATTGAGTTTTCGTCCGGTTTCAGATTTACCCGAATTCATAGTCTCTCATCAGTTTCAACGTTTAACACGAACTCTAAATGTCTATAATAACACTGAACGGCAGATAGGTCTCCGCTTTGGGCGTGTTTTAGAATATAATCTCCGAATCCACCGATTTGATGATGAATCTCAACTAAGAGAAGATTTCCTGCTAATCGGTTCTACGAACCATAAAGCGACTACACGGTTTCAATTTGGATTGCTCAAACAGATGATCGGAAAAGTTGAATACGGAATTGAACATGGTCGCTACCAAACTAACCTCAATAACCTAATTTTAGGTGTGACTGGACTTGAAGAAGGCGAACACCGACTTGATTGGCGACATTCCGGAACTGCAAAGTTATTACAAACGGCAGCTGAACGTTTCGTTTTTCAGGAAGAAGTTAACCTTTTTCTAAACCGTTCCAACGTTGATTTCTTTAACTTTTTAAGTACTGAAGCAGCGTTGAGCACTTTTTATAAGTTTGACACGGGACGATGGATTCGCCTCCGGTTTTCCCGCGTTTGGGTGCGTTTTGAAGGCAGACAGATTCAGGATGAGATGGGAAATATAATGGAAGATGCTGAAAACCGAAGCGATACACAATGGGGGTTCAACGCTCAGGTTAATTGGAAAGTCACTTCCTATTTGACACTGAATGCTAATTATCAATTTACTCGAAACCAGACCAACGAGTTAGACCCATTACTTGATTTCCTCAACTATAATCACAGTATTGTAGGTTTAACATTACGCGGAAATTATTAGCCTCTACTTCATAAGCAGGGAAGTAGTAAGGATCGAACGACTCAGCTTTGCATTACAAGTCTAAATTTGGATTTTTTCAGTCTGACAAGGGATCGGTTTTATGACATTAGATCAAGTCAAATCTTTAGTGGAAGCGCGTGGTATTGAGTTTTTTCTCTGCTCTTTTGTAGAGATGAGTGGTGCACCGAAGGCGAAAGTTATTCCTGCGACACATCTTGAGGACATGGCAAAAGAGGGGGCAGGTTTTGGCGGCTTTGCAGCAGGTGAGATAGGGCAATATCCTCACGATCCGGAGATGGCAAGCATCCCTGATTTTAATTCGCTTACAATCGTGCCGTGGCGGGAGAACTTAGCATGGGTTGCGGGGGATATGTTCGTTGAAGGGCAATCATGGCACTATTGTCCGCGAACCATTCTGCGGCAGCAATTGGAAAAAGCAAGACAACAAGGCTATGTCTTCAACGTTGGCATTGAGGCAGAATTCATGCTGTTGGAACAAAATGAGGAAGGTCAATACGCCCCATGGGACAAACTCAATACGTTGGATAAGCCTTGCTACGACCTAAAAGCGTTGTATCGCAACCTTGATATGATGACAACCCTGATTAAACACATGCAGGAATTGGAATGGGAACCCTACGCGAACGACCATGAAGATGGCACTTGTCAGTTTGAGGTCAACTGGACATACTCAGATGCGCTTACCACAGCAGACCGACACACTTTTTTCAAATGGATGGTCAAGACGCTTGCGGAAGAAAGTGGGTTGTTGGCAACGTTTATGCCGAAGCCGTTCACTAATCTGACTGGCAACGGTGCGCATTTCCACATGAGTTTTTGGAATGAGAGCAATGAGACTAACCTATTCCTTGATGAGAATGATGCGAATGGTTTATCTCAACTTGCATATTGGTTTACCGGTGGTATTCTCAAACATGCGAAAGCGGTTACAGCGGTCACAAATCCGCTTGTGAACAGTTACAAACGTTTGGTTCGGAGGGCGCCGCGTTCGGGGGCATCATGGGCACCCGTTTTTGTCACTTTTGGCGGGAACAATCGGACGCAGATGATTCGGACTCCTGCCCCAGGACGGGTTGAGAACCGATTAGCGGATGGCGCAGCAAATCCCTATCTTGCGGCGACTGTCCTGCTTGCTGCTGGTTTGGATGGTATTGAAAATCAGATTGATCCTGGGGAACAGAACGTGGATAACCTCTACGAAGTGCCGGAAGATGAACTACAGCGGCGAGGCATTGATTCTCTACCCACGACGCTCAGCGAAGCCGCAGATGCGCTTGAAGCAGACGAAGTCATCAAAAACGCACTCGGAAATGAATATGCCGACTACTACATTCAGGTAAAACGAGACGAATGGCGTGATTACCATTTGAGTGTCAGTCAATGGGAGTCCGACAACTACTTGGCGATCTATTGATTGAGAGTGGGTGCTGCTTTTCTTGTAGGAGGGATTTGAAATCCCGATTTTGAATCACTTTGACAATTAAACTACTGAATGATATACTGCTTTCTGTTGGACATTGGTGTCTGCAACAAAAATTACTGTCATATCATAAAGGATTTGAAATGCTTCTGACACTCAAACAGGCAAGCCAATGGGCATCAGATCACCTCAATAAAAACGTTACAACCGCAAATATATCTTATTTGATTCAGTATGGACAGATTGAATCCAAACTTGAAAACGGGTTAACGTTGATCCCTTTGGATAGCCTTGAAAATTATTACGGTCAAAGCAATCGAGAGAAGCGGTGGAAAAATGAACTCGGTGATGATTTGAATTGGGCACTGTCCTTTGAAAAGATCAAAGAGGCGGAAACAACAAAACACGTCCATCGGCTGCATCCCTACAAAGGCAAATTTATTCCCCAATTAGTAGAATATTTCTTAGACGCACATACTGACGATTTTAAGCAGAAAGCCTATTTTCAACCTGGCGATATTGTGCTTGACCCGTTTTGCGGTAGTGGAACCACATTGGTGCAAGCGCATGAACTCGGCATGCATGCAATCGGTACTGATATTTCTGCTTTTAATGCATTTATTAGCAATGCCAAGGTGGGGACATTCAATTTTGTTCAGCTGTACGAGAAAAGTCAAGAAATAACAGCAGCGCTCAGAAGTTTCGTTGCTAAGTCTGGAATAGCCGAATTTGAATCTAAACTTGCTGAAAGTCTTACAGAATTCAATAATCAGTATTTTCCTATATCCTTCAAACGCCAAGTCAGGATGGGTGAAATTGACCAAAAAAAATATGGTGCAGAGAAAGGAGCCGCGTTTTTAGAGACATACCATCAACTTGTCGCTGAATATCAAATTGATTTGCAGATGCCAACTGACTCTAAACGTTTTATGAAACGGTGGTATCTTCCTGGTGTCAAAGCAGAGATTGATTTCGTTCACAACGAAATTCGCAAAGTAGAAGGTCCGTCAACACAAAACGCCTTGATGCTCATTTTAAGCAGGACAATTCGTTCTTGCAGAGCCACAACGCACGCAGATTTGGGAACGTTACGAAAACCTGTAACGACAACCTACTATTGTAGAAAGCATGGAAAGGTCTGCAAACCACTCTTTTCGATTTTAGGGTGGTGGGAACGATACAGCAAGGATAGCATAGAACGATGGATAGAATTCAGTAAGTTAAAAACAGACACCTTTCAACACTGTTTAACTGGCGATTCACGGACAATTGACATCTTTACAATGTTGAGAAAGGAAAACTCACAGTTTGCCGAAATTGCCCAAAAACAACGAATTAAAGGCATCTTCACAAGTCCACCTTATGTTGGTCTCATCAATTACCACGAACAGCACGCTTATGCCTATGATCTTTTTGGCTTCAAGAGATTAGATGAATTAGAAATTGGTCCCTTGTTTAGAGGACGGGGACGAGAGGCGAGAGAGTCTTACATTCACGGTGTAGCAGAGGTTTTTAAGAACTGTAAGCGGTTTTTGGCTGATGATTACGATGTCTTTGTTGTGGCAAACGATAAGTTTGATATGTATCCCACCATTGCTGAAATGGCAGGAATGCATATTGTCAATCAACATAAGCGACCTGTGCTAAATCGGACAGAAAAGAATCGGGAAACTGCTTATCCTGAAACGATATTTCATCTCAAAGAGGTACAAAAGAAATTAGAATCTTCTAATTAGTTTTCTTTATGGACGTGCTTTGTAAGCACACTATTGATCGTAAGTAAACATGGAGGATAAACAATGTCTCAAATCAAATCGGTGTTGCTATGGGAAAACCAGCGGCGATATGTCCGTGAAGCGATAGATGCTGGCACGCTCAAAGGTGCTATCATTCCCACAGGCAGCACAGAACAACACAACGAACATTTGGCAATGTATCATGATACGCAGAGCGCGGTGTATGTATCAAAACTGGCAGCGGAAAAGTTGTTTCCGCAGGTGATTGTCACAACGCCTTTGGCAATCGGTGTATCGGAACACTGGATGGATCACAAGGGTACGCTGACGCTGCGTGCAGAGGTCTTTGGTGAGGTGCTATACGATGTTGCCGATAGTATGCGTCGGCATGGAGTAGAAAATATCCTGATTGTCAACGGACATGCGGGGAATGCTGGTCCAGTGCATCAAAGGTTAGATGGTTACCGAGAAAAACTGGGTATTAACATCGCATTTCATTCCTATTGGGAGGCATATACAAGCGAATTGGTCAAAGAACAGATGGAATCTGGGGTTTGTCCGGGACACGCAGCGGAGTTTGAGACGGCATTTGCTCTTGCTGCTTTTGCAGAAAACGTTGATTGGAATGGTGTGGATTACGACAGCGCGAAACTCACTATTTCGGATGCAGGACAAGCAAAATCTGACCGAGAGTATCATCATCAGGCAAAACTTGCCACAGAAGAAAAAGGGCAGGTTATGATTGATGTCGCTGTGGATTGGGTTGCAGAAAAGATGCAAGAGATGCTTTAAACGTTATTAGTTATCAGTGTCAGTTAAGGAGCGCGTTTATTGAATCAAAGTCCTCTTTAACTGACAACCGATGACTGATGACTGACAACTATTCTAATGTCCCTCAAGTGCCTTTCGTAATCCATCTCCATGCTCACGCCACCAACCGTAAAGAATTGAAATATCAGTACCGATACAGAAATGCCGCACGCCCATATCAAGAAAACGTTTCGCGCCATCTGCACTTCCAATTTCAGCACGCGGCGGCACACCCATCTTCAGAGCGGTCTTAAATACCCTCTGTTCCGTTTCTTGAATCTCAGTTGATCCGCGTTGACCGACCTTCCCGATGCTCATGGAATAATCCGATCCTCCCCACTGGATCATGTCAACGCCTTCAACAGATAGTACCTCTTCAAGGTTTTCAACCGTCCCCTTCTTCTCAATCATAATCACAACGACGACATCACGCAGTGCTTGGACATATTCTGGTCCTCCGCCGTATCCCATATAGGAGAACCTACGAGTTGCAACGCCATAACTACCGCCATCTTCAGGCGTATCCGCACGAGTAATCTTAACACATTCCTTCACATCTTCAACGTTTTGGCAATCCGCATAAAGCACGCTCTGGAAACCCGAACCGATTGCGCGTTGTGCTATAAAACCGCGCGGTTCTTGGTCAACTTTAATCATTGTGGAAATATTGTGTAGTTCCGCTGCTCGACACAAGTTATCCAAGTCGTGCAGGTCAAACGGACCGTATTCCCCCACAAATTCAACATAGTCATACATCCCCGTGTGACCAATCGCTTCAACGATGGAGGGCCAAGTCGTATGGATATGCGTGCCAACGGTTGGTTTATCAGCATTGAGTAATTCTCGAAAGGTGTTTTTTCTCATCAATTTTCCTCTTTTGTATTGTAAGAACGATTTACAATTGCGATTTTTCGGCATCTAAACGCACCTATCTTAACAGGATTCCGTACTTTTTACAACGCTAAAATAACGTTTGCTAATGGGCGTAATTTTTGTTAAACTGATACTGCATCGCAACTTGGAACAGAACGGAGGAATCCCATGCAAAACAAGATTAAATTACCCACAAATTTCGCTGATTACTTACAAATTGATAACGCCGACCTGCGTTTTACCGAAGCAACCGATGTCGCAAAACATATCACGGGTGCAGGTGTCCAAATCTATCCAAACATGGATCACGCCGCCATTTTTTGCGACCCGCCGCATCTTGTCGCAGACGGTTTGAAACAACTCGGTTATGTGAATGGATGGGATGCGCGGTGTTATCCATCGCCTGTTGATGGATGCGACTATATAAATGTATCTGCCCAACTGTCTGCGGATAGTCCTGCACACGATGATGGGTGGTTTGACTACGTGGCTGTTGTGCATCCTGTTGACAAAGCAGCGCTGCAACACATGCTCGGACAGGGATACGGCAATCCGTTTATCCATCATTTGACGTGGGGGCTTGTGCCGCCAGAACGCACCACTGACGACGATTTTGAATATGCAAGCATCGTTGTACCGTTTATGGTAGAAAAACGAGAAGTTATCGGTGATGCAATCGGTGATGAGCCCGGCACCTTGATTATAGCATTACCAGAAAACGTTATGGCACATCCGGAATTTGCTGAGACACTCCCAGAGTGGATTGGTGACCTTGATGCGGAAGAATATCAAGTTGAATCAATGCAGGGCGGTGGTTTCCTGATTCAGTTTTTTGTGTTGACAGGTGGTAGGATTGAGGTGGCTTTGCGCGTTGGGACAACACAGACTTTCAATCCAAAGAGTGTCCATAAGATTTCGGAAGATGAGATTAGTGCTGTGCAAGGAGAATAACGAAAGTTAACATCTGTTCAACTCCGCTTGACGAAAAGGAATTTTACGTGATACACTTAACATAATTTCAAAACGTTTGAAGATTAGGAAAATTTGACACCAGAGGAGGAGGTGCTGTAGTAATGGCATATAGTAATTTCACCATTGAAGAAGTCCTGAAAGCGTTTCAGTTAGAAACGGATGAAGCAGCGGATTTCTCTTCCAAAATAGAACCGGTATCACCGAGTGCACATCTCGCCACTGCATTGGCAAAAAAAGTGCCGTTAGCTCTCGCTATCGGCACAGAGAAAGCCAGTTCGGAATTAATTGTTACCGATGTTCTCGTTGAACTTCGTGAAAAGTTTGAGGATCGAATTAGTATCTTTTCAGGAATTGACTTCAGTGTTGATGTTGAAAAGGGATTAACCGGCGTGTGTGATTTTCTGGTAAGTCTCTCACCTGTGCAATTTTATTTAGAGGCACCCATAATCATTCTTGTTGAAGCAAAGCGAGAAAATCCTGTTTCCGGATTCGGCCAGTGTATTGCTGAAATGCTTGCCGCACAACGCTTTAATACCGAAAGAGGAAATGAAATCTCTTGCATTTATGGAGCCGCTACTACGGGTACAATGTGGCAATTTCTCAAAATGGAAGGGCAACAACTCTACATTGATAAAGAAGTTTATGCGATTGGACAGTGTGACAAAATCCTCGGTATCCTCGCGAGTATGGTTGAGCAAGAGGTGTAAGGTCCGTGAGGAAGAACTCTCAATATAGGCAATGGAGAAACCGATGAATCACACAAAATTTCACAAACCGATTCTATTCAAAAACTCGCTGATTTTTGGGATACACACGACTTAATCGATTTTGAAGAGGAAAAGAAATTATGGAATGCAGCATAATGGAAGAAGTCCGCGAGATGCGGCGTAAAATCTCTGCAGAATTTGGGCACGATTTTAACCGATTGGGAGCGTATTACCAAGAGATTCAAAAAGAGATGCGGGAGTCAGGTAAATATAAGTTTACAGAGCCACCAAGCGAAAAGTCTGAACCCGACAGAGATATTATTGATACCTTAGTTTCTGTTCGCTTGGAATCCGAAGAATTTGAGATTATTGAATCACTTGCCAAGTCGCGTGGTATGTCACCTGATAATCTAATTCGGGAGTGGGTACTTGAACATATTGAGGTAAAATAGTACGTTGTGCAGGAATGAATCTTATGAAGCATGTTATTTCTCTCATTTTAACGCTATTTCTTGTTGCAAACCTTTTCCTTGCAAATAGTTTCGCGCAAGATTACGTTCATTATAAAACCCTCACCAGGCATAAGGGGTGGGTGAAAAGTGTATCGTTTAGTTCCGATGGAAAAACAATCGCAAGTGGGAGCGGAGACCATACTATTCGCTTGTGGGATGTTGGCACGGGCAAAAACCTGCACATACTCACAAGACATAAGAATTCGGTTGTTAGCGTATCGTTTAGTCCGGATGGGCAGACACTGGGAAGCGGGAGTTTTGACAAGACTATTCGCTTATGGCGGGTTTCACCTCCACAGTCCCCAAAACCATCAGCTGACTAAGCCTACAAAGCCGTCATTCGCGCAATCATAATGCATCCTAATCGGCATTGTGGCAAGGAGCGATCAGCTCATGAATGCGGCGGCTATTCCAATGCGGCATATACATCTGTTGCTATCTGACTCAAAGGTGAAACATTCACGGATGCAGAGATAAAATTGGATACACAGTGACACAATTTGTTATAATAATTCTGCGGAAGGAGGTTAACGCAGTGTCTTACAGCAATTTCACATTAGAAACAGTACGCACAGAGTTTCAACTCGAATTCGTTGAATCCGCTGGTGTCTTTTCTAATATAGAACCAGTGACACCGAGCGCGGAACTAACAGCGGACTTAGAAAAAAAAGTACCGGTAGCTGCCGCCATAAATACAGAGAAAGCGCGCTCAGAACTAATTGTCGCCAATGTTTTGTTTGAACTCCGAGAGCAATTTGACCGTGGTATCAGTTTCTTTTCAGGAATTGACTTCAACGTTGATCCCGAAAACGGCCTCACCGGTGTGTGCGATTTTTTAGTGAGCCTGTCGCCGATGCAATCCATTTTACAGGCACCCGTTATCGTCCTTGTTGAAGCAAAGAAGGACGATCCTGCCCCTGGCCTTGGTCAGTGTGTCGCCGAGATGCTCGCCGCACAACGTTTTAATGCCGAAAAAGGGAATGACATTCCCCACATTTATGGTGCTGCCACTACAGGAACAGAGTGGAAGTTTCTTAAATTACAGGAAAAACGCTTGCATCTTGATATTACGATCTACCAAATCGCTCAATGCGACAAAATCCTCGGTATTCTTTCCAGCATGGTAAAACAAAAGGCGTAAATGTTTCTATAAACACGAATCATAGGCCTTAATTTCAGAAAAACAGGCAGTAAGGTAATGCTCTTTGGTTGCGTGAATCAACGCCAAATACATATATGATATTTCGCGGGGATCCCAGTCGCGCAATAAGAAGCGACTTTTAAGAGCGACCTTGTCCAAATTATTAAGAAAGACAAGAAACTGAATGGCTCTGTTAACTTTTTTAAACACTTGACATTTTTATTATTTTTTGTTACGTTTGAGGGTGAAAATGAATTTTATTTTATATAGGAGGTTATATAATGTATCGGATTATATTTTCTTTTCTAATTATCATCGGATTTTTGATGATACCTTTTCACGCTGAGGCATTTAAATTAAAGGATAAGGAACTACTGCTTTACTTTTCTTTTGACGATGACAAAGGAAATGCGGTAGCAGATCTTTCTCCACATGGAAACGATGGTGAAATCGTCGGAGGCGCCGAATTTGTTGATGGCAAAGTCGGCCAGGCTTTAAAGTTTAGTCAAAATGCAGAGGTTAAGGCACCCCATATTCCGCTGAACGACAAGAGTTTACAGTGACATTATGGGCAAAACCGATGTTGACAGGTGGTGACCAGCAGTGTGTCTTTTCACAGACACAAGTCAATGCTGGAAATACAAGCCTTCACTATCGCATTTACAACAATGGTACCGTCCGCATGGGATTTTATGGTAATGACCTTGACGCAGCCGCTGCCGTCAAAGCCGAAGAGTGGGCACATATCTGTTTCTGGTTGGATGCGGATAAGAAAACCCGAAGAGTCTATATTAACGGCGAGCAGAAATCTGAAGATAAAGATAAATCGCTCTACAAGGGAACGGCTGGCAATACGATGGTAGGTTCCTGGGGTGCAACTGGTCAAAAGTTCAACGGTCTTATTGACGAAGTGATGGTATGGGAACGTGCTTTGTCGGAAGCTGAAATTGAGCAGAGCATGGAACCTGGCGCTGCTGCTGTTGACGCAAGCGGCAAGATTACTACCACTTGGGCTAATGTGAAAAAATGGAATTAGATTTTATTTTGGTTCAATGAAATCACGATATAGAAGCATTTATGTTAATGCAAATCATCTGTAGGCGCGGTTACAAACCGCGCCTATATTGCTTTTGGTTCGAAATTCAGGAAAATCGCGGATTTCCTATATTGAACCGTCTCCAAACTTCTTCTGGAACAGCGATATCGTGTCATGGTCTGGGTGGTTCGGTAGTTCAGCGGGAGCCTCCCATTCTTCGGGAACATCTGTCAGTTTCACAGGTTTTCCATCATTTTCTAAAATTGATTTCCATCCTGCAAGGAAGACGTTGGTCTTATGCTGAAGTTGCCCAAAGGTTTGCGGCATTTCGTTGTGTAGTGCCATGTTCTGAAATGCCCAGATTGTTGGCACCCAGATTTCTGTTTTATCAAAAGGATAACCCGTGCCGGTATGAATCCTAAAATTCTCGCCCCCGTAAGCTTCCCGCGTGTGAATCTGCACGGTGCCCCATGAACCACTCACTTGATGGAGTGTTCCATAAAATTGGTGTCCCTCGCCATTAACGTGCTCAAAAGTAATGACACCGGGAGGGCTATGCCAACTATCCGCCTGATATGCTACAGACACAACTGGGTTCCCTGCTTCTACGATTGCTTTGCACACCATATAGACACCGTGAATGCCGTGTGTGGGATAGTCATCAAACGAGTTGGTAGCCGTGTAGCAGACGATTTGTTTGTCATTTGCCCACGCCTTCGCACGTGAGATAGGCTCGTTATGTTCATGGCTTGATGGCGCGAGGATTGTCGCACCGTGTTTTTCCGCCAACGCTATCATTTTTCGCGCTTTTGCGAGAGAATTGGCAAAAGGACGGTTGATAAGGTTTGGTAGACCCGCTTCAAGATAGGGTTCGTGTAGGATATGGTTCCACGGATGATTATAGTATCCACCAGAGATTACGCCATCCACTTTTCCTAACATATCATCGAAATTCTTGACAACTTCACAACCGTAAGATTCAGCAATCGCTTTTGCCTTCTCGTATTCTATATCCCAACAGTGTGTGATGCGCATTCCTGTAAAAGGTGTATCTTTTTGACCGACTCGCGGGTTAATGGCTGGTGCCCACAATGGCATATGCGAATAAGAATCAACGTTCAGAAATCCAACGCGGAAAGGTTCAGTATTAGGTGCTTGCATGGTTGTCTCCTTTTATAGTTTTCGGTCCTCAGTTATTGGTTGTCAGTTAGAGGAAGTATCTGATATGTGTCAAGACTCTCTTGTACTGACAACTGATAACTTTTATCACATTGAAACCCAAGTCGAGTCGTTTTCACAAGACTCAACCGCTTTGTAAATGAACTGCATCCCCCTAAGTCCGTCATAGACTGTTGGAAAATCATACGTTTCAGTTTCCATCGGGTCGCCATCAATGTGTCGCCGGATTGCCTCAACGACACCCACATAAATAGTCGCAAACGCTTCCAAGTATCCTTCGGGATGTCCAGTCGGGATACGCGCGCCTGCTGCCGCTGCTTCGGATAGGTAACCCTGACCGCGGGTTAGTGTCTGTCTCGGTTCACCATAACGATAGAGTTCAAGATAGTTCGGATTCTCTTGCGCCCATTTCACTGCGCCCTGTTCGGCATAGACGCGGAGTGTAAGTCCATTTTCTTCACCGGTGGCAACCTGACTTATACTTAAAACCCCTTTACCGCCACCTTTGAAACGGAGTAAAGCGTTGACATCTTCATCCAGTACTCTATCGGGAAGAAAGGTGCTTTTATCAGCACAAAGTTCGGTAATCGGGTCACCGGTGACGTATTCAAGCAGGTTAACACAATGCGTGCCGACATCACCCATTGTGCCGCCGATGCCTGACTGTGCTGGGTCCACACGCCATGCTGCTTGTTTCTGACCCAGTTTCTCATGTGGCACCATCAAAAAGTCTTGAAGGTATTCAACGATGACCTTACGGATTTGCCCCATTGAACCATCGGCAAACAAGGCACGCGCATGCCGCACAAGCGGATGCCCTGTATAGTTGTGGGTTAACGCAAAGACAAACCCTGAATCTTCAACGAGTTGGACAAGTGCCTCTGCTTCATCAAGACTGTAGGTCATCGGTTTATCGCAGACAACGTGGAAACCAGCATCCAAAAAAGTTTTTGCGATTTCAAAGTGGGAAATGTTCGGCGTAACAATGCTAACAAAATCGATACGTTCATCTTCGGGGAGGGCTGCTTCGGCTGTTGCCATCTCTGTGTAACTGTCGTAGCAACGATCTACATCAAGATACAGTTCCGCACCTGTAATTCGTGTATTTTCTGGATCGCGTGAGAAACACCCAGCAACGATTTCAATCTGCTGATCGAGCGTGGCAGCGATTCGGTGAACACCACCGATAAATGCACCTTGTCCGCCACCTACCATACCCATTCGTAATTTCCGTTTCCAAGATTCCATAATGGTTTACTCCAATTTAGTTGTCAAGAATTCAAACCAAGAATATCTCGGTTCCGTTGCACGTCAGTCTCACCACCTGCAAAGTCATCAAATGCGACATCAGTTGTTTGGATGATATGTTTGGCGATAAACGGTGCGCCTTCTGCCGCCCCTTGCTCTGGGCTTTTGACACAACATTCCCATTCCAGCACTGCCCAACTGTCGTAACCTGCTTCGGTGAGCAGTGTGAACACCTGTGTAAAATCTACTTGACCATCACCGAGCGAACGGAATCTCCCCGCACGACCAGCCCATGACTGATACCCACCGTAGACCCCTACACGACCAGTAGGACGGAACTCGGCATCCTTAACATGAAATCCCTTGATACGTTCCCCGTAAAGTCGGATGAAATCAATATAGTCGAGTTGTTGAAGCAGAAAATGGCTCGGATCGTAGTTAAGGCATGCGGCGGGGTGATTGTCCGTGTAATCCAAGAACATCTCGTAAGTCGCACCGTCATAAATGTCTGAACCTGGGTGGAGTTCGTAGGCGAAGACCTGACCGTTATCGTGAGCCAGATTAAGTAGTGGCAGCCACCGTGCAGCAAGCTCTTTGAATGCCTCTTCAATTATTCCATCGGGACGTTGGGGCCACGGGTAGACGGTGTGCCACGCGAAACCCCCTGAAAGTACGGGAATAACATGCAATCCCATGTTGACAGATGCGTGGATACATTTGGTTAATTCGCCTGCTGCCCATGTTGTCCTTTCGGTGCCGCGCAAACCCGGTGGGTGAAATGCCTCAAACATCACTTCATACGCGGGATGAACAGCTAAGACTTGCCCTGCGAGATAGCCTGCCACCTCCGTAGCTTCAAGTCCCATCTCTTTAAGTTTTCCTTTGAATTCATTGCAATAGGTTTTGGACTCGGCTGCTTTTCCAATGTCAATAACGCGGTCATCCCATCCGGGAAGTTGAACGCCTTTGTACTCTAAACTTGCAACCCATTTCCCAATATTTTCCATAGTATCGTATGGTGCCTCATCCCGCATGAATTGGGCGAGGAAGATGGCTGGACCTTTGATCTTCGGCATTGTTCCTCCATTCTTTTATAACTATTGTTGTGTCTACCGAAATTTTATGGGTAAAGGTCGCGATTCGCAGATCGCTCCTACTGAAGATGGGTTTGTCTTTGTAGGAGGGAACTCCGATTCCCGACTCTTGTTGATATCTACAATTTTAGAATAGACACTCCACTATGTTGTAAGCCTCAACAATATAGGCGGTGTAGATGTTGTTGCAAAGCACTCCACTAGGTTTAAATCTATGAAATAAATTACCAAATGTTCACGTATTATTGAGTATAATATATAAAAGTAACCTTGAAATGTCAAGGGTTTTGGAGGCTGCTGAGTTTAGTGGTAGGAGAAAAGGTTAAACAATCTATATATGGACTAACCGTCCGCGGTGTTACAAAGCATTTTCACAGAACTAAAAAGCCAGAAGGAAAACTGCGTTTTCATCAGAAAATCCGACACTGGTTCAAGCGCGAAAAAGAGACGATTCGTGCTGTTGATGGCATTTCTCTTGATGTTGGTATCGGTGAAATATACGGCATTTTGGGTGCGAACGGTTCAGGGAAATCGACCCTCATCCGTCTCATCTCAACGCTTCTTTTACCAGATGCGGGGAGTATCCACGTTTTCGGAGATGATGTCGTTACTAACAGTATGAAAGTGAGACGGGTTATGAACCGTGTTTCTGTTGAAGCGTCTTTTTTCAAACGTTTATCTTCAGCAGAAAATCTGATATACGCCGCGCGACTTTACGGCATTTCAGCAACAGAAGCATCTAAAAAAGCGCGTAATATTTTGGAAAGACTTGGTTTTGAAGCGAAGCGGATGGACGAAGAGATGGAACAACTCTCGCGCGGGATGCAACAGAAGATCGCGATTGCGCGTGCGCTTTTAACTACGCCTATGCTGCTATTACTTGATGAACCGACAACCGGACTTGACCCGAAATCAAAACGCGATGTTCAGGCATTCATAGAAGATATCCGGAACGAACGGAACGCTGTTATTGTGCTAACAACACACGATATGGCAGAGGCAGAAAGGTTGTGTGATAGGATTGCTATTATTGACAAGGGCAAGTTTATTGCTGAAGGCACTGTGAAAGAGTTAATCGCCAAAGTTCCACTAAAAGACGATGTTCCAGTTACGTTAGAAGATGTCTTCATCGCACTCACTGGAAAGGATTTGGAAGAAGGAGAAGAATAAAACGATGCTGAATATCAGGCGAGAAACTATTATTTCTTACGCTTTTATTGAGCGAAACTTCAACCTACTGAAAAGGTATCTGAATTGGGAAATTCTGTTTTTCAGCTACTCTATTGTCAATGCGCTAACAATCGGTTTAATTATGGTCGGTCGCGGGAGTAGTCAAGATGTGCTTTACCTCGTTATCGGCGCACTGATCTGGGGATTTCTCTCTATCATGATGCGTGAAGTTAGCGATGCAATTACATGGGAACGATGGGAAGGTACAATTGAATATACCTTCATGGCACCGATTTACCGCATCACACACCTTGTTGGTTCTTGCCTCTTCGCAATTCTGTATGGATTATTGCGGACAGGCTTAGTTTTGGCGATAATGCCGTTCTTCTTCGGTGAACATATTGATTTAGGAAGTGCGAATTGGTTGACAATGAGCGTGACCGTTGCGGTCTCAAGCCTATCATTCATCGGTATTGGCTTGATGGCTGCGATTTTCCCGTTACTGTCACCCGAAAAAGGGCAAGCAGCAACAGGGATTCTCCAATCTGTGCTGCTGTTGATTTCCGGTATCTATTATGATATTAGTGTCTTACCTGAATGGTTACAACCTTTCTCAAAGATTTCACCTGCAACCTATACGCTCGGATCTATTCGTGCAGCGATGTTGGAAAACGCATCGGTTGAAAGCCAAGCAGGGAATCTGTTGCTATTGCTCGTTATAGGAATTGTGCTTATTCCGTTGGGGTTTTGGGTTTTCTATCTTGCCGAAAGATATGCTAAACGCGTAGGTAGGCTAAAGCGGAGTGGGTAGCGTAATATAGTAAACCCATAATTATAATAAATTACGGTAGGTGCGGTTTCCTAACCGCACCATGTATCACTACCACGTATCGCGGACACTCACACCTTCATCTGATAGGTAGGTTTTGATACCCTCAATCGTGAATTCGCCATAGTGTGTAATAGATGCGACAATTGCTGCATCAGCGTTGCTATCCACAAAAACATCGCGCAGGTGTTGTGGATTTCCCGCTCCTCCAGAAGCAATAACAGGTACTGGCACAAGGTCTGCGATAGCACCCGTTAATTCCAATTCATAGCCTGCCTTCGTGCCATCTGCATCAATACTATTGACCACAATTTCGCCTGCACCCAAATCAACACCGCGAGCAGACCATTCCAGTGCATCCCATCCAATAGGTTTCCGTCCGCCATCAATATAGATTTCATAACCGCTGGGAATCTGTTCACTTTTAGAGACCTTTTTCACTTGCATACTCAAGACAACACATTGACTACCGAATGCGCGCGCGCCTTCAGAAATAATGTCAGGATTGCGCACTGCCCCAGAATCTATACTAACCTTTTCTGCCCCAGCGAGCAGCACGCGCCGCATATCTTCAAGTGTACGTAACCCACCACCGACAGAGAACGGTATAAAGATTTCTGCGGCAACGGCAGAAACTACATCAATCATTATATCGCGCCGTTCATTGCTGGCGGTAATGTCGTAAAAGACGAGTTCATCAGCACCACCTTCGTAATAAAAACGCGCCATTTCTACTGGATCACCAACGTCAACATTGCCTTTGAAAGCGATGCCTTTGGTAACTTTTCCTGCGCGTACGTCTAAACATGGAATTACCCGTTTTGTTAGCATATATCTCCTTTTTTCAAATTTATTGATTGCGGAATCTTCGCTTAAATATGTTCAAAATATCATCAAATTCTGCAACCTTCAACACCTTATACATCCCTGCGAGTGCAAACACACTGAATATGATCGGAACAAACACATTGGTAACACGCGGTACAATTCCCTCAGTTCCAAGCCAATCTTGTTCAATAAAACCGTTTGTTATCCAGCATACAAGACCCATTATTGCAGAAGCAATTAAGATTTTGAGTGTCAACGGAACAACCGATCGAAGCTCTAATCGTCCAACTTTTCGGCGGAGCAAAAAGAGTAAAACAGCACTATTGAGTGTTACCGTCAACACAGTTGAGAACACCACTGCACGCGGGTCTAAAAAAAGTTCACGGAAGATAAATAGGTAATTGAGACAGATATTAAGCACAACCGCACAGATACTGACGATGACAGGGGCGCGGATATCCTTGTACGCATAAAATCCATCTGTAACGATTTTGAGAGTAGAGAATCCACACAAACCGAATGCGTAGACAAACAGAAGCCCTCCAGTTTGGACTGTGTCCTCCGCAACAGTAACACCCCATTCGAAAAGCAAACGACATATCGGTTCAGACAACATCATAAGCCCGATTGCGGCAGGGATTGTGACGGTAAATAGAAGACGGAGGGCATAAGAAAGTGAGTTGCGAAAATTTTCCGTATCTCCCGCAGTTGCGAATTTTGCGAGTTGTGGGAGTGCTACCGTTGAAATGGCAACGCCGAATATCCCAATAGGGAGATGCACAACGCGGTATGCCCTACTAATCCATGTTAACCACCCAGAATCTGAGGTAATAAAGAACGTATTGGTGAATTGATTTACCTGTACGACTGCGACACCTAACACAGCAGGTCCAATCAGATGAATTACTTGGAGCACTCTCGGATTTCGTAGACTCAAGAGCGGACGATACCGAAAACCGACGCGATACATTGACGGCACCTGAATTAGAAATTGCGCAATCCCGCCGACGATTACACCGGCAGCCATCCCTGTTACCGGATGAATTCCTGCTAATGGAAACAAGTAGTAGCCACCTATCCCGATGATCAATGAACTCAGGTTAAAGAAGGAGGAAGCACATGCGGGGATACCGAATTTTCCCTTGCTGTTCAATAATCCCATCGCGATTGCAGCGAGTGAAACAAATAATAGGTAGGGAAACATCAACTGGGTAAGATAGATTGCCAGTTCAATTTTACTGGTAAATCCGTGATGCTCGACAAAATCTAAATTTTTGTCAAAATTGTGTTGAGCCAATACATCAACAATGGCAGGTGCAAAAATGATACCCAACCCCGTAATGCCAATTAAGACGAGAGCCGTCAAATTAAAGATACGGTTTGCCAAATTCCATGCTGCTTCCTCTCCATCTTCCGCCTCTGTTGCAACAAAAGTGGTAATAAAAGCCTTGCTTAAAATACCTTCGCCAAACATATCGCGTAAAAAGTTTGGAATACGGAAAGCGAGATAGAAAGCATCTGCACTTGTCTTTGAAGGAAAGTAGTAGCCAATCGCCGTTTCGCGGGCAAGTCCCAGTATCCGAGACCCCATTACGGCTAAGCTGACTATTCCTGCAGCACGGGTGACGTTTTGATTCTGCTCCTCAGCAGATTGTGTTTCATTTTCTTCCATATTGGCTTTCAATTTATAGTGGATTTTACAATTAATGTAAGAGTTTAATTGTGAATCAACGCCAAATACGCTTTTGGTATTTGGCGGGAGGGAACCCCGATTCCCGAACATCAAGCGTTCGGTCGCGATTCGGAGATCGCTCCTACAGAAAAGGTGTCAACATATTTCTATAATTCACCCATAGTTACGGCTTCGTTTCTACTAATTGCGTTGAATAAAATCGGGCAGACAAAGCCTCCTACAAAAGTATTTCATGGCACTTGAAAGGTTCTATTAATTGATTTGATGCTTGACATCTTCTCTGAATTCGTATAATTTATAGTCAATAAACAAGGAGACTTACTCATGCAGGAAAAGAAATATTTTACGGTTGAAGAAGCAAACGAATGCATTCCAGAATTGATTACAGACATCTCCGCACTGCTTGAACTGAAAGAGGAATTGGAAAAACTACACGGTGAACTGACACCGTTTTTAGAGGTTATTCCATCTAATGGCGGCAGTAAAAACGCACTTTTGCTTATGCAAACCGGCGATCAGTTTAGAGAGATTGTTGAACGTATCCAACGTCGTGGATGCCATCTCAAAGGACTGGATCCAGCCTTAATCGATTTTCCTCACATGCGCGATGGGAAAGAGGTTTATCTCTGTTGGCGGTTTGGTGAAAAAGAGGTGCGTTTTTGGCATGAGATTGAGAGCGGTTTTGCAGGAAGAAAACCGTTGTAATTAGGTCAAAAAATAAAAATGATTTGTTGGTCCATGTCCTTTGCCGATATCCAACGCGTGTTGGATAGCATTCGTAATATATGTTTTCGCATTACGAATTGCCTCAATTAAATCCTTTCCAAGTGCCAGATGCGTTGCAATCGCAGCGGAGTAGGTGCATCCTGTCCCGTGTGTGTTTTTTGTTTCAACCCGTTCCGCTTCAAAAAATGACCATTCACCCTCGTAATAAAGTACGTCTATCGCTTTTTCATCGTCAAGATGCCCACCTTTAACAAGTACCCCTTGACAGCCAAGGTGAGCAATAGTTTTTGCCGCTGCTTTAGCACCATCAATGTTTCGGATTTCATGTTCTGCAAGCAGTTCCGCTTCATAGACATTAGGCGTAATTATGGTAGCAATTGGAATTAACGTCTGCTTGAGACTGTTGATGGCTTCCTCTTTCAAGAGTGGAAACTTGCTTTTGGAAATCATTACAGGGTCTACGACAATTGCCTGCGGCGTATATTCACGTAACTTTTTTGCCACCGTTTCCACAATCGTTGACGATGAGAGCATCCCTGTTTTGACGCTTGCCACATCAAAATCAGAAAAGACGGCATCCAGCTGCGCTTCAATGAGCGGAATTGGTAGATCAAACGCGTCTGTGACAGCAACGGTATTCTGTGCTGTTACGGAGGTTATTGCGGACATAGCAAATCCGCCATTTGCCGAAATCGCCTTGATATCCGCTTGTATCCCCGCCCCTCCCCCAGAATCTGAACCTGCAATTGTTAAAATTTGTTTCATGTTCTCCCCTTAAAGCAATTTCTTCAGTAATGACAAATTATATCACTGTTTATTGACTTTGTGCAAGTTTCAGATGTGTAAAGTTTTGTTAATTGTCTGAATCGTGGATTGGCACGGATTACACTGATTACGCGGAGGGAGGTTTGTGGATGGAAACGGTTGATTGTCTGAACCAGGATTTTGTAGGTTTTCTGATAGACAAGGAGGGTTATGAAACTCTTCTATCTTTTATAAGTTGACGCAGGCGAACAACGGTGGGTGACGGATTTTTCGCCTGTTTTTCTCGTGCCTTTCGGCAAATTCCAGATAATCCGCTAAATACGCACCAATTTTTTCTCGGTTTTACAGGTAATATGGGATTGTAGCGTAAACCTATTCCAGTGTAACCGTATAGTAACGATCAGCTATTGCCTCTGCTGTCTTGCCATTGTGGATATACTCGTCAAGAACAGTTTCAATACCTATTGCAGGGGACATCTTCATAGATACGGGTTTATTTCTTCTCGGAAAGGGTTGCGTTTTCCTGCTCTGCTGCTTCCTTTGCTTCTCGCTCCAGCCGCTCACGGACAACTTTTCTTACTGCACGTCTAATTTGATGAACTGTGAGTTTCCCACCTCGCTTGCGAGGAGGGAGCTTAACTGTTCTTTCTCTTGCCATGTTGGTTACCTCCTTGAACTCGGTTGTAATAAAAGACTTAGTTGAGTCTCCAACCACTCGCCTATCACAAAAATATAATCATTAAAAGTTAAGTCTTCAACATCTAATCGACATTCTTCGACTGTTTGAGGCAGATCCCGCAAAAAAGTTTGGTAACGTTCCCAAATGATGTTCCCACCTGGGATTGTCTGCCGGCCCGAGGCGGTGCGGAGCCAATTCCGAACCACCCTCACAATCGTTTCAACTTCGTTATTATGTGCCTGAATATCTTGTCCTGCAATGTCTGAGATAAACTGTTGATACCGATACAACTCTTTATCTAAAACAAGACATTTCTTTCTTTTCTGCTCGACTACCCCAAATTTCTTTGCCCCAAGGAAAACACCGAATTCCAAAGGCATATTGAATCGCGGAAACCCCGAATTCTCATCTAATTCCGTTCTGGAGATGTCATGAATGCCATAACGGCAATCCGCAATGATGGTGTAAATCTTATCAATGCGAACCTGACTCGCATCTTCCTCTTCAAGGGCACACAGCGCAATAAAACCACAATCATGTACCGTAAACACCATCGCATCAAACAACGGTTTATACGCTGCATCGAAAGGACAATTGATGAAAACATTATCGGTATAGTGGACTGATCTCATGATCTCCTACAATTGTATTGAATTTGCGCAGATTTCTACAATAACGTGAGTTTGATAATTAAAAACTGGTAAATAGAGAACCCCTTTGTTATGATGAAGTATACCATTATACTTACAAAGGAGTTCTCTGATGGATATCATAACACTTTTCTGTGAAATTGACGACTTTTTTCTTACGTATGAACAATATCAAGCACAATACCAGTTGCCGGACATACCCGGAACAAACAACACACGGGGCAGACCCCGGCGCCTTCATCCGAGCGAAGTCATGACGATACTTGTGCTTTTTCATCAGAAGCAGTATAAAAACTTTAAAGCGTATTATCAGGATTATGTCTGTTTCCATCTGCGTTGGGCGTTTCCGAACCTTGTCAGCTATAGTCGTTTTGTGCAGCTCTCACAAGAGGTATTGGTTTTGTTGTCTATTTTTCTCAACACCCGTTTCGGTAAGTGTCGTGGCATTTCCTTCATAGACTCAACACCGCTGCCGGTCTGCCACAATCGCCGGATTTCAGCGCATCGTGTCTTCATTGATTATGCGGAGCGTTCTAAAACCTCTATGGGATGGTTCTATGGGTTTAAACTACATCTCGTCATCAACGACCAAGGTGAACTCTTGTCCGCTATGGTGACAGCGGGAAACGTAGATGACAGGCGAACCGTGCCACAGTTGTGTCAAGGGCTCTTTGGCAAACTATTTGCCGATAAAGGGTATATCAACAAAAATCTGCGGGAGAGACTCCAAGAAGACGGTGTGACGCTCATTTACAAGGTGCGTAAGAATATGAAACCTGAACCTTTGTCTGATGCTGATGCAGCACTTCTAAAAAAACGCATGCTTATTGAGTCGGTGAATAAAGAACTTAAAAGTCAGACAGAGATACAACACACACGCCATAGAAGTCCTGTTAACTTTCAAGTGAATGCAGTTGCTGCCTTGATCGCTTATACCTGTCTACAGAAAAAACCTTCACTTAAACATAAAGAACTTAAAGAAAATGACTATCAGTTGCCAATGATATGTAATTTCTAATACTATTTATCAAACTCACGTTACAATATAAAATTGTTCAACCTTTAGGAATTATGCCATGAATCTACTGAAATATCAAGTGTATTTGCCCGTTTTTTATATAGATTTCGTTTCTGATTTTCTTAATTCCGTGGGGAGGGCATCTGTATAAAAAATGTTAACTACAGATTTACTCATCATACCAAATCGGAAAAGCAATCCCCTTCCGCTTAAGCCCCACCAACTCCGCATCAAGATCACATTGAGACTTTTTCCCACCGTGGATACTCGGTTCAGCGCAGAGCATATCGCGCAGAGTCTGCATAGACTTCAGCACTTTATCACTTGTAAGTTAACGTGAGTTCGGTATAAACAACCATCAAAATCAGCAGAATTCGCTGCCTAAAAACTGCTGTTATTGTGTCCGCTAAAATAATCCAAAGTTTCAGAGTCAATATATGACTATTTTAGTCATAATAAGCCTGCGGATCCAGTCCTAATAAAGAATCGTAGCACATTACAAAAGGCTACCGTTTTTTCATTGACTCTGAAACTCTGAAACTTTAGAAATCTGATTATGAACGTAAATTCGGAGAAAAGATATGGAATCCTTCATGTCTTTTATACCAAACTCATGTTCCCCAGTTAAATTCCCTTGATATATGGCAATGTATTTGTTAAAATGACTCACAATTCATTTAAAATTGGAGACCCTAATGATTTTTGGACAAGGAACGCATCAGTATACGGTGCAGGAAGATTGGTGGACACTACCAGGTGGCTGGGAATTTGGATGGATTCCTGCTGTCGCTGTTGATTCTCAAGACCAAGTCTATGTTTATAGCCGAAGCGAACACCCGATGGTGGTTTTTGATCGTGATGGTAATTTCCTAACCTCTTGGGGTGATGATATTCTCAAGGACGCACACGGTATTTTCATTGATGCTGAGGATAACATCTACTGTGTTGAACGTGAGACTCACGTTATGCGCAAGTTCACCACGGAAGGTGAACTCCTGATGACCCTCGGCACGCCGGATGAAGCTGGTGCGGAGGGTGAACCTTTCAATCTACCAACGGATTTGGCACTCGGACCTAATGGTGAGATGTATATCAGTGACGGCTACGGTAACGCACGAATCCACAAGTATTCACCTGATGGAGAGTTGGTTAAATCTTGGGGAAAACCGGGAACAGGTCCAGGGGAATTTGACCTACCCCACTGCGTTAGAGTTGACCCTCGCAATCGAGTAATGGTAGCGGACAGAAGCAACAATCGGATTCAGTTTTTCACCTTAGATGGAGAATACATTGAGGAATGGGGTGATCTGCTGCAACCCGACACTATTTTTATAGATGAAGACGACTTGGTGTATATTGCGGAACTGGATCAACGGGTAACAATCATGACATTGGATGGAGAAGTAGTGTCTCAATGGGGGAGTGAACGTGGTAGTACTGTTCCTGGTGAATTTTTGGCTTGCCCTCACGGTATTTGGTTAGATTCGCACGGTGACATATACGTTGGCGAAGTTCAAGCGGATGCAAGGTTACAAAAATACATTAGGCAACGGTAAATATTTGTCCTGTTTCCCGATAGAGAAGGATTATAGTAAAACCCATAATTACCTATACACCGTGGTAGGTTCGGTTTCCTAACCGAACTTGTGTAAATGGTGCGGTTAGAAACCGCACCTACCAGAAAGTGTTCACATATTTTAGATTTTACTATAACTGAAAGTGTTTTGAGGTATTTCATAAATCCAGACAACTATTGCTTAGTCAAGTGCTAATTGATGGGCTTGTAAGGGTCGGGAATCCAAATCAAGAAATCAACGGTATGAACGCCATTTAGGCGTTCCCCGGGTATGAATGCCTTTTGGCATTCCCCGGAGTTCCCTCCTACCATAAGCAGTCCATCGGTAGGAGCGATCTCCGAATCGCGACCTACAATAATATGTTGACAAAGCACTACGGTAAATTTTGGAATTATTTATACACTTTGCACCAGTGAGGTTGGGAAACCTCGCCTACCTGGGTGAAAGTGGTACTTATTTAATAATTCACAATAATCCGTCTCAAAGGTTAACACAAATGGCAGAAAACCTCTCGTTTTTTGAAAAAGTGAATAAGAATTTTGACAAAGCTGCGCAGTTCACTGAATATCCGCAGGGGCTTTTGGATCAGATTAAGATTTGTAACAACTCCTGCCATTTCACCTTTCCGATTAAACGAGATGATGACACTATCCAAACGATTCATGGATGGCGTGCTGAACACAGCCACCACAAGCTGCCAACGAAAGGCGGTATCCGCTATAGCACACTCGTTAACGAAGACGAGATAATGGCACTTGCTGCGTTGATGACCTACAAGTGCGCGCTGGTAGACGTGCCATTTGGCGGCGCAAAAGGCGGGATTCAGCTTAATAGAAATGAGTACTCTGAGAGTGAATTGGAACGAATTACTCGGCGCTATACTTATGAACTGATTCAGAAAAACTATATCGGTCCCGGTGTAGATGTGCCTGCCCCAGACTTCGGCACCGGTGAAAACGAAATGGCATGGATTCTTGATACATACCTCACAATGTCCCAAGACAAACTTGATGCCATCGCGTGTGTGACGGGAAAACCGATTGATCAAAACGGTATACATGGACGAAAAGAGGCTACTGGGCGCGGTGTTGTGTTCGGGTTGGAAGAGGTTTGTAGTTATGAAGATGATATGAGACAGGTCGGACTTCACCCCGGTCTGCGGGGAAAAACCGTTGTCCTTCAAGGCTTTGGAAAGGTCGGGTATCCTGCCGCAAAATACTTAACTGAAGCTGAGGCGATAGTTATTGGCATTGCCGAGTCAGATGGTGCCATCTATAACTTAAAAGGACTTGATATTGAAAAGGTGTCTATATTTCGAACCGAAACCGGTTCAATTCGGGATTACCCTGACGCAAGTTTTATTCAGAATCCTAACGACGTTTTGGCGTTAGAATGTGATATCCTTATCCCAGCCGCACTTGAAAATCAGCTAACTGCAGAAAATGCCCCGCGTATCAAAGCACGCATAATTGCCGAAGCAGCAAATGGTCCTACGACGACCAAAGCCGATGAGATACTCCAAAAACGTGGTGCCCTGATTATTCCTGATACTTTTCTAAATGCTGGAGGCGTTACAGTCTCCTATTTTGAGTGGCTTCGCAATCTCTCACACGTCGGATTCGGAAGGCTTGCCAGACGATATGAAGAAAGCACGTACAATGCAATGCTCCTCTTTATTGAACAAGCTACCGGATATCAATTTTCCGATGATGAACGCGGACCTTTACACGGGGCAGATGAAACAGATTTGGTCAACTCAGGACTTCAAGATACGATGGTAAACGCGTATCAAGAAATTCGCGAAATTCGATTGAAACACGGAAAAGATGTTGTAGATAACAGGACAGCTGCGTTTATCAGTGCTATTCATAAAATTGCACAATCCTATATGCAACTTGGCATTTTTCCATAGTTATTACAACTATAGGTAGGCGTGGTTTAAACCGCGCCTACTACGCGCATTCGCATTTTCAGATTTACTGTAAAGGAGAAAAAATGATCTGTCTAAGCGTTAATGTAAACAAAGTCGCCACATTACGAAATTCGAGAGGCGGTGACATTCCGGATGTTCTAACTGCCGTTGACACCTGTATTGATGCGGGGGCACAGGGCATTACGGTGCATCCTCGCGAAGACCAACGCCATATCAGACCAACAGATGTCTATGAAATTTTCCAACGGTTAAAAGATATAAACTCTGATAAAGATAATAACATTGAATATAACATTGAAGGAGATCCGCGTCCAGACCTTATTGAAATGGTGCTGGATGTGCGTCCAACACAATGCACACTTGTCCCTGTAGTCAGTGGCGAGATCACCAGTCACACCGTTTGGGATATCCAAAAAGATGGAGATATGTTGAAACCTATAATAACCTCTCTGAAGAACGCTGGTATCCGCGTGAGTCTGTTTAGTGGAACGGATCTGGAACAGATAAAGCAGACGCGTGATATTGGGGCAGATAGAATTGAACTTTATACAGCCCCTTATGCGATGGCACAGTCAGAAGCGAAAATTTCGCGAGAATTTTCACTTCTGAAAAATGCTGGGGAGAAGGCACTTGATTTAGGTCTCGGTACTAATGCGGGGCATGATCTTAATCTTGACAATCTTCCTCTGATGCAGCAATTGCCCGGGTTACTTGAAGTTTCTATTGGACACCACTTGATGGCTGATGCCCTCTATATCGGTTTGGAAGCTGCAGTCAAAGCATACCGGAAAGCGTTAGGACAAAACGGACAATGAACAAAACATGTGCTATTTTCGATCTTGATGGAACACTAATTCGTCAATCTTCAGAGAAAGTTTTTCTCAAACATTTGCTGAAACATGGCGAAATTCCGATTTCAAATTTGCTTGCGTGGACATCCCATTTTTTGAAGGTCAGATCTTATACTGAAGCAAAATCGAACAAAATTCATCTTTGCGGTTTAGAGCAGCATCACCTTTGTGAACTTGCACGAGATTGTTTTGTCGATTCACTTCGTGATAGTATTACACCACACATTTCAACACTAATCAACACCCACCGTGGTGAGGGACGAACGGTTATTTTGATGTCTGGTTCGTTATCGTTTTTAGTCGAACTTTTTCATGAACATTTTCAAACTGACATCATGGTCGCAGACGAGCTGGAGGTGGCTAATGGGAAGTTTACTGGTGGGCGCGTTGGATTGCGTCCTTATGCAGAAAACAAAGCTGCCCTTGCACAAGAACTCGCAACGACGCATGGGTTTGACCTAAACGCTTCTTATGCGTATGGTAACCACCATTCAGATGTTTATAAACTGGAATTGTTTGGATATCCAGTTGCGGTAAATCCTGATCGGGAACTTCGCCGTATAGCAACAGAGAGAAATTGGGAAATAGAATTGTAGTCATGGATGGGATATAACAGTGCGGCTTGAAAAATATATCGCAACCTCAGGTATCGCTTCACGGCGCGCAGTAAAACGAGCAATTCGTGCGGGGCGCGTCACTGTTAATGGAACAGAGATATTTATTCCCGGCCACCCGATTGAAGTAGAATTGGATTGTGTAGAATTTGAAGGGAAACAGGTTGCGCCACTCACAGAACATATCTATCTGATGTTGAATAAACCTGCTGGTTATTTGACAACGCGTCGTGATGAGCGTGGTCGTCCTACTGTGATGGATCTTTTAACGGAACTACCTGAATCCATTTATCCGGTGGGGCGTTTAGATTTAGAGACTGAGGGATTGCTATTATTTACAAACGATGGCAATTTTGCTAATCGGATGATGCATCCGAGCCATGAGATTGATAAGACATATCTTGCCTGGGTAAACGGTACTCCGACCAACCGCGCACTTGACCGCTTACGCAACGGTGTTACTATTCCCGGAGGAATAACATCTCCAGCAAAAATCAAGCGGTTAAATGTAAAGCACACCTCAACATCAACCGCGAAGAAAAAAACAGGTAAGAACGGAACATTATCAAAATTTAAAGTGATTATCCACGAAGGAAAAAAACGGCAGGTTCGTTTGATGTTTAAGGCGGTGGGACACAGCGTAATTCGACTGAAGCGGACACATATTGGGGAGTTAGGATTAGGCAATTTACCGCAGGGGCAGCATCGGTTTCTGACCCCTACGGAAGTTGCTCAATTGCAAGCTTAGTGGACTGTCCACCGAAATTTTGCAGGTAAAGGTCGCGATTCGGAGATCACTCCTACAGAATGTCCTCTTTGTAGGAGGGAACTCTGATTCCCGACTCCTGACACGACTCGCAATTATAGTGTATACAGAACATTAATTGTCGGTTTTTTCTTCTGCTTCCGCAGCGAGTTCCTTGACGCGTTTTAAGTTTGCTTCAGCGTTAAGTTTCATCCGTTCGTCGGTTGTATGACTCACCAACTTCTCAAGCACTTCAATTGATTTGTCATACTGTTTTGAAAGTGAATAGGTTACACCGAGATAAAGGTGAGCCAATTCAAAAACATCACTCTTTGGATGGGTGTCAATCACCTTTTGGAAGTGCATCAACGCCATTTCGGCGTTTTTTGCTGCAATATCTTCAGTTTTATCTCGAATTTGATTGCCATAAGTGACTCCGAGTTTTATGTGTAGACCAGGGATAAGCCCGGAAGTGTTTTTAGGATCATTATCAAAAACCTTTTTGCTGAACGGGAGTGCTTTTTCTAATTGTCTCTGGTCCAGATAGGTAATCGCAAACTGATTATTCAATTTAACATCATCAGGCATCTTCTCGCTAATCAGAAGTGCTTTTTCAATTTCATTCATGCTGAGATAATAGATACCGATTTCGCGGTTAATTTCAACATCATCAGGCATCTTCTCGCTAATCGGAAGTGCTTTTTCAATTTGTTGGCGCTGCAGATAAAGTATAGCGATTTCGCGGTTGATTTCAACATCATCAGGCATTTCCTTCAATTTTGCCAACTTTGCTTGGAATTCCGTCTCTTTTTTGAGTGCTTCTTTCATCACCGGTGCGAATTTTTCAGGTGAAGCGAAACCCACATTCTTAGTTATGACACCGCCATCCGGACCGATGAACAGAATTGTCGGATAGCCTGTAATTCCATATTTTTTGCGCGTTTCCTCATTTATAGGCAAGTCCTCGTTTTGTGGATTTACCTTGACGGTAATGAACTTCTCAGAGAGAGTGATGACGTTTGCATCTGTGAACGTTTCGGCATCCAGCCGATCACACCAACCTCACGTATCTGTATAGAAGTCCATCATAATCGGTTTACCGGTTTCAGCGGCTTGTTTCGTAGCATCCTTAATGGATTTTCCCCATTGGACTTTTTCGCCTTCTGCAAGGACGGGAATTGATACCGTCATCAGTAAAAGGACGGTGAGTCCTGCTACATAGGGAGAGTAGCGATAAAAAACAGAATTAATCATTAATTCTCTCCTTTAGGTAAACGATAAATTAAGTATTTCCTAAGTTGTCATGTTGAACAGATAACCTGCGCAACGGTTTATCGTTTTAGTGATTGTAAAATAATACCACATTCCACGAAGTATGTCCAGTTAAAACAGATGCTTGTAGGGTTATTTAGTTTTAAGCTTTTCTGACATATTTTTTACAATCGTTAATTTTTTATGTGGTTGTAGGTCGGGTAGAGCGTCAGCGAAACCCGACCTACAATATTATTGCTTTTTAGCATGACAAACGTAACATTAAGAGATTGTGTTTACTTACCTACACAGAACTGTGAGAAAATTCGATCTAAAATATCTTCAGTGGTTGTTTTACCAACAATGTCACCGAGGGCATCCAGACTAATACGTAGATCAACCGAAACAAGATCAGGTGGCATTTCGTTTTCTAAACTCGCGATCACATCATCAAGTGCTTCTTGCGCACGGCGTAGCGCATCTTGATGGCGAGCATTCGTAACAATAGGAGATTCACCTATACTGAAATTTCCACCAAGTAATTCTTCTCGGATAGCGGTTTTCAGTGCATCCATACCTTTGTCTTCAGTAATTGCTGTTTGAACAATGCGAGTCTTTGGACAATAGTCAGTTAACGCCTGTGGCTTGACGATAGGAGGAAGATCGATTTTATTCAGAATCAGGATTGCGCGGTGTGAATTCGCTATTTGCAAGAGTTCGGTATCGGCTTCATTTAAGGGTTGGGATGCGTCAAACATTAAAAGTAGAAATTCAGCTCTATTGAGAACGTCTCTACTCCGTTGAACACCGTGCTGTTCAACAATGTCCTCCGTTTGTCGCAGTCCAGCGGTATCAATCAGATTTATAGGTATACCGTCGAGATTTATAGTTTCATCAATTGTGTCGCGCGTCGTACCGGGAATATCTGTGACAATAGCGCGTGCTGATCGAACAAGCACATTGAATAGACTTGATTTTCCAACGTTGGGTTTACCCAAAATAGCGACGTTAACACCCTCCTTGATTAGACGTCCTTCCGAAGCAGTTTTGAGTAAGTGCCCCAAATCTGTCTGAACAGCTCGGGCAGTCTGAAGCTGCGTCTCGATCTTCATAAAATCAAGGTCTTCGTCGGGAAAATCAATGGAAGCTTCAATTTCTGCAAGCAATGCCGCAAGTGTATTGCTAAGTTGATTTACACTTTCAGAGAGTTTGCCTTCAAGTGCCTGAATGGCGATTTTTCGACTGAGTTCTGTTTTTGAACTGATGAGTTCTGCTACTGCTTCAGCTTGTGCGAGGTCAAGTCTACCATTAAGAAAGGCACGTTTCGTAAACTCCCCCGGTTCAGCAAGTCTTGCCCCTGCCTTTACTGCCAACTCCAACACTGTTGTTAGTGGAACAATCCCGCCATGGCAGTTAAATTCAACAATGTCTTCGGTGGTATACGTTTTCGGGGAGCGCATAATGCCCAGCATCACTTCGTCAATGATTTCGTCGGATGCTGATGTATCTATAACGTGTCCGTGTGTAAGTGTATGTGATGGGAGTTCATCAGGTGAAACAGCGCGTGATGGACGAAATAGCAGAGATGCGATTGGGATTGCCAGCGGTCCACTGACGCGTACTATACCGATACCGCCTTCGCCGCGCGGTGTCGCGATGGCGGCGATAGTATCCTCAAATTTCATATCGCAACCCCCGTTTTTCAGCACAGCGTGAAGTTACCGGTAGTTTGATGTTTCTCAAACCCGGTCATACATCTATGGCTCAATAGGTATCTTGTCTTGCAATAACAACACGACGCATATCACCTTCTCCTTGGCTAAACGTTGATACGTTATCGTCCGATTGCAAGGCGAGATGGATCACACGTCTGTCTTTAGCAGTCATAGGGGCAAGAACAGCATCTTGACGCGTCCGTTTGACTTTTGCAGCAACTTGATGGGCAAGGTCTACGAGCGTTTGCTCTCTCCGTTCGCGATAGCCTTCAGTATTGACAAACACCTTCTTCTTGGCGAGTGCACTTTTATTAATAATGCAATTAAGAAGACGTTCAATAGCATCAAGTGTCTGTCCATGCTTTCCGATAAGAAGTGCTGGCGAATCGGTAATCATGTTGAGGTGTAGACTTCCGTCGATGAAGTTAGATTCAATTTCACCATTAATACCTATTCGCGTGAGCATTTCCTTCAAAACCGTTTCTGGTGCGGTAGAAATATCTTCCTTTAGAGTAGCACGTATTTTTGCGGGTTTCGCGCCAAAACTCAAAATACCTTTAGTCGGTTCGTTTATGATTATGATGTTGACCTCTTCACGCGTTGTTTCAAGCTGTGTGAGCGCAATTTCAATTGCCTCTTCGACAGTTTCGGCTTCAGTTTCAATATAATTTTGCAATTGGCAGTACTCCTTTGTGCTGTTGAAGATTCACGCATATCAGTGGAAAATTTAAACGATAGTAATTGCTAAAACTTACCTATTGAATTTAACAAGATTTAGGTGAAGATATCAATTCGGTTTGCGTTTTGGAGTATTTTCCTGTGTTTTGGATTCGCCATCATGGAAAAATTTCGTTTGTATTTGTTGTTGTGCAACAGTAAGGACACTATTACATAACCAGTATAACACAAATCCTGAAGCCCAGTTATAAAAAATGAAGACGAAGATAAGCGGCAAGAACTGCATAATTTTCGCTTGTGTATTACTGGTAGCGGGCGTAGCAGACATTCCACCGACATATTTCTGCTGGAGCCATGCTGTCAAACCGTTTAGTAGTGGTAGGAACCGGATAGAGTCTATTTCTATAAAGATTAGCGGTATCGTAAATGGAAGTTTGAACAGTGTATCTGGTGCCGAAAGATCATTGATCCACAAGAAGAAAGGCGCGCCGCGGAATTCAACTGCACTTCTGAGCAGGGCATAGAGTGCCCAAAAAATAGGGAGTTGTGGTAGCCACGGGATACATCCACCCAACGGATTTACACCATTTTCTTTGTAAATGCGCATTGTGGCTTTATTCAATTTTTGCGGGTCGTCCCGATATTTTTCCCGCAATTCAGTCAATTGCGGTTGCAGATCTTGCATTTTCTTCATAGAGACATGTGCTTTTCGTGTAAGCGGGAAAGAAATCACCTTTACTAATGCAGTCATCAGGATAATTGCTATTCCATAGTTGCGGAAGATACTGTCTAACCCGTTGACTAGCCATCGCATCCCCTTTGCTACCGGACCGAAAAATCCGAAATCTATGATTTTTGAAAGGTGAATTGGATTTTCGGGTGCATTTGGGGCAGTAACAGATTTTAATAATGTGTCGTCTTTGGGGCCGACATAAAGACGGAAAGCATGAGTTCGTTCTTGCTGAGTCGGCAGATCAAAACGTGGAACTGTTAAAACAGCGGTCTCTGTAGGTGCTGCAACAAGCATATCCGTTGTCTCATTTTCCTTTGCACTATCCAGTGTATAGGTAGCCTCAAGTTGTGGGTCGGGAATCATTAAAGCACTAAAATACTTACTGCTAATTCCTGCCCAGACTACAGTTGCTGTGGCACTTTCATCTTTCAACTTTTTTGTTGGTTTCCCTTCACCAATATAGGTTTTTGCCCCTTCGGCGTTCTTATCAAATCCATCACGTTTGTTTCTCTTTTTTTCGTGTATGAGCAAGTCGGCGTTAATTCCCGGACCCCAACGCAGTTCATAACCATCCCATTGTTCATTTCCACCGATTAACACAGGTTCTGAAGCATCGGAAACATTTTCGAATGTTAGGTCCAAGTCCACCGTATAACGATCATTATAAAAGGTAAATCGTTTGACAACTCGCAATTGCTCGCCAATCGTAGTTGTGAAGGTAAGTGTCCCCTTCTCTTGTGTATCTGATAGTTGAATGCCCTGCGGTTTATCAACCTTCCATAAAGCCTGCCGTAAATTGAGTTCATTCTGAAGATATGAATTCCCAAACTGGAGTTCAAGGCAGTCATGTGCTGTCTCAGGAATAAGATTCAATGGCACGTCTTCAGTAGTATCTGATCTGTCGGGAAAGCGAAGACTCCCGTTTTCTTTTTTTTCTATCAATCTCCATTTTTTGGCTATTGCCAGTTTTTCGTTAAAAGTGATGTCATAAGTAGATGTTCTAACGCGGACCATAGGATCATCGGGACTCTCCTGAACCATCATCAGTGGGTTTGTATCAATGGAGTCTTCTTCCTTTTCTCCGAGATCAATTCCATCAGGTGTGTCACTTGGCGGAATTTGTTCAGTTATTGTGGGGTCGTTCTGTTCAGGGGTAAAGGGTTTGGGTTTGCCAAACATCAGAGTCCATGCAATCATTACAGCAATCATTAGAACAAGTGCGAGAATGTAACGTGATCCCATTTAAATTTAGATGCTCCTCTTTCATGATTTATAGCGCGAGGTTTTTACAACTCGCCATTCACAAAATGTCAATTTATGTTGAATGTTGTTTGTTACTGAAGTGGGTCAAACCCCCCTGGGTGGTAAGGATGGCATTTTACCAGTCGTTTTAAAGTTAACCAGCTGCCTTTGAAAGTGCCATATTGCTCAAATGCCTGTTGTGCGTAGTGTGAACAAGTCGGATGGAAACGACACGTTGGAGGAAAAAGTGGGGAGATAAAGCGACGATACCCGCGGATAGCGTAGAGAATTAATCGGTTCATTTTCTTTTAGAAACCGTTCACTTGCAGGAGATGTTTTTTGACTCAACAAACTTTTTATTACTATTGATTCTACTATATTGCGATCTTTATAGAGGTTCACGCTGCCAAATACTTTTATAAATCTGTCTTTCTCGTTACCATGATTGATGCTCGACAGAATAATTGGTATAAACTTTCTTCAGCTTGCTGTCCTGAAATACCGAAGGCAGCTTTTCTACCCACAACTACAATATCAAAATGTGGCAGAACTTTAGGCTTAAGCAGGCGATAGGCTTCACGAATAAGTCGTTTCACGCGGTTCCTCTGAACACTCTCACCTACCTTTTTACTGACTGTTATTCCTAACCTTGGCTGACTGAATTCTGTGTGGTAGATGTAGATAACGAAATGGGTATTCCAGTACTTTTTCCCATTTTTATATGCTCTCTGAAATTCCCAAGTTTTCTTCAGCCTTTCTGGATGTGGTTGATACGGCATAACTTCAGGATTTATTCAGATTGAAAGCACCTTCTCCTTCGCGCAATTCTGAATGGTTTGCCTTCTGCTCACGCACATAATCGGATAAGAATAAGCAAAACAACTGTCTTTCAGTTTTAATTTATATAAAGGTACTTTTTCCAAGACGGATGGTAACCCCGAAAATGACGGTTGAGTTGCAAATACGTTAAGATTGAAGGCGTTTTTGGCATTCGTTTCAACTTGAAATGCGTCTCATGAAGCATCTGATTGCCTTTATTATTGTTACAGCGTTTACAAGCGGTCACAACATTATCCCAAGTTGTCTTGCCCCCCTTTGAAATTGGGATAACGTGGTCAAGCGTTAGCAGGGAAGCAGAAAACTCTCGGTGGCAGTATTGACATACATGTTGGTCGCGCGCAAGCACGTTCTTACGGGAAAACTTGACAACACTGCGCGGCACATGCACGTAATTCACCAAGCGAATAACATGCGGCACTTTGACAATAGCCGATGGTGACCGTATTTCCGATTCAGACACTTCCTCTGTCTGAGCGGTTCCCTTAAAAACCATCTTCAGAGCGCGTCTGAGATTGCAAACATTAATTGCTTCATAACTGGCGTTTAGCACTAAAACAGGTACTTCCACTCGCCTGTCCTCCTACAAGCAAGCATTCTGATTTTAACCGTACACTATTTTAACACATCTAAGCGGCAATTGCAACTAAAATCTGGATGTGCGAATTTCTACTATAAAAAATTGGAACTGTGATATAATTGTCACGAACATACAATATTGAGTTGGAGGAAATGGATTGTTAAAAGTATCAAAGTTTGGGGGGAGTTCCCTTGCAACAGCCGAGCAGGTGCGTCAAGTTTGCGACATAATTACTGCCGACTCAGCACGGCGATTAATTGTAGTTTCGGCACCCGGTAAACGTCACAGCGAAGATATAAAAGTAACCGACCTGCTGATTGCAGCAGCATCGGAGCGACTGATGGGGAAAATCGGTGCATCTGAATGTGCTGAGGCTATTGAACGTTACCGTAATATCGCTGCTGAACTGGAACTCCCCGATGAGGTCGTTGACCCGATTGCCCATGATTTGACAGAACGTCTTGAAAATGGGACAGACGATGCCGATCTCTACATGGATACGATGAAGGCAGGTGGAGAAGATAATTGTGCCCGCCTAATTGCACAAGTGCTGCAGGCGCGCGGTGTAGAAGCACACTATGTAAATCCGAAAGATGCGGGTTTACTACTTTCAGATGAACCTGGCAATGCCCAAGTTCTGCCTGAAGCATATAACCGCTTGCGAAGTTTAAGTGAACGTCCTGGCATAACGATTTTCCCAGGATTTTTCGGTTATTCTAAAGAAGGACACATAGTAACCTTTTCTCGTGGTGGTTCGGATATTACAGGTGCAATCCTCGCCAGTGCAGTTCGTGCAGAGGTCTATGAGAATTTCACAGATGTCGACTCAGTGTTTGCTGCAAATCCGTCAATTGTATCAAATCCTGCCCCAATTTCGGAACTAACCTACCGTGAGATGCGTGAACTCTCTTACGCTGGTTTTTCGGTTTTTCATGATGAGGCACTTGAACCCGTGTATCGCGCGATGGTGCCTGTCCACATCCGAAATACGAACAACCCAAAAGCAAAAGGCACCTTGATTGTTCCACACCGCACTTCGCGCGAAATGCCTGTTGTCGGTATTGCTGCCATGAGCGATGTCTGTTGTGTCTACCTCAGCAAATATCTAATGAATCGACAGGTCGGGTTTGGCAGACGGTTGCTACAGATTTTGGAAGGTGAAAACATCTCTTTTGAGCATATCCCTTCTGGTATAGACAATATGTCTGTCATCCTTCGCGAAGAAAACCTACCTGTGGATAAAGAGAAAAGGGTTGTGGAAAAGATTCGGCAAACGCTTGCGCCAGAAGATGTTTTTGTAGAACGCGATCTCTCACTCATTATGGTTGTCGGTGAGGGCATGCGGCACACTGTAGGCATCGCCTCACGAGCAACGAGTGCATTAGCGGGGGCAAACGTCAATATAGAGATGATCAACCAAGGTTCTAATGAAGTCAGCATGATGTTCGGCGTAAAGTCAACGGATATGGATACAGCAGTTCAAGCACTCTATAAGGAATTTTTCAATGGTAGTCGTAGCAGCTCAAGCTAAAGAATTAGTCGCAGGCAAACTCTCAGAAATGCATCTCAAAAAAGTAATTGAAGCTATCCGGGTTGATGGGTGTGTCGTCATAGAAAACATTATCAACCATGAACATTTGGATATTCTTCACGAACGCATGGATGCTGATTCACAAAAGTTGATTAAGGCAGAAAAATGGGGTGGTGCAGGAATGCTTAAAGGACATCTTCAGCAGGGACCGCCGCCATTTGCACCTTATATCTTCAGCGACATCGTTGCGAACCCTTACGTCGTACAGGTAACAAAGGAACTGCTCGGTGCTGGGGTTTACAATAATTTCTATAACGGCAACACCAACTGCCCTGGCAGTGGCACGCAACCGCTCCACAGAGACGGCGACCATCTGTGGTTAAATCAGGAAGTTGCTCACCCAGCGGCTGAAGTGGTTGTCAATATCTCACCAGAGGACACAACAGAAGAGAACGGCAGTGTGGAACTTTGGCCCGGATCGCATCTGGACGTAAGCGATCGACATATAGACGAAGAACATGAAGCGGAGCGTCGCGAAATAGCACCACCTATTCGGGGGAACGCGAAAAAAGGGGGTGTTTTGATCCGAGATATGCGGCTCTGGCACCGTGGTGTGCCGAACTTGTCCGGCGAACCACGTCACATGATAGCGATGATCCACCGCATACGTTGGCTCCGTTCCGGCAGACGACTGAAATATCAAACCGGATGTGAAGCTGCTTTTGAAAACAGTGAACTTGACCATAATGCAGAATTTGTAGACGAAAATATGGATGATTATCTTTTTAATCCGAAATTCTAAATCGCTGTGTAAAAGTTGTCCATAACTGAATCACGCGGATTTATAAAGTGAGTATCTCATGCAAAATAACACAAATTGGCTTCCTGCAGAGCCTGATCTTAATGCGGTTCTTGAAAAATATAGTGACCCGATCTATTCGCTCTCACAAGCGGAAATGCCTGCTATTATTCTACGTAATGCCTATTCCCCCGCACAATGCCAAGGACTCATTGATAGATTCACCAACATGGGATTGATGCGCGACGAAGCGGATACCAACTCTGCTGATAAGCGTACCCGTATTGACATCGGCACAAGTCTCGGAAATCGTGGTAGCGATAAACCCGGTTTTTTGGCGCATGCTGAAGCAACACATCACCTGTTTCAATTTCTATTTGATGGATATGAAAATCCTGTTGACTTGGTTTATGAATCTCTTGCAGCGCTTTCCCCCGGAAAAGAGGTTAAAGTTGCGCGGGAACCTGACGGGGCACTTTATGGTCCAGCTATCTTCCGTGTTCACTACGAAACACATAGTTACAAACCGCATATTGATAGTGTCAAGTATCGTGAACAACGGACTGATTACGCTGTTTACCGCTTTGAACATCAGTTTGCAGGTGTGTTGTGTGTGCAAAATGCGGACGAAACTGGAAAAGGAACACAAGCTATCCTACACCGATGTCTTTGGTCTGAAGACGTTCAACCACATATTGCAACAGAAACGTTTGATAGTTACGCAGATGAGAACGGAATAGAGAACTGTCAGGTCAATTTGGAACAAGGAGACCTTTACTTTTTTAACACCCGTTGTATCCACGAAGTACCACCTGTCCAAGGCACACGCGCCAGAATTGTTTTAGCAGTATTCATCGGATATTCCCCAGACGACGATGAAGTGTTTGTCTGGTCTTAAACCCCATCATACTTCTAATAACCAGAAGCATTAGGGATTTGATGCCTACCAATATTCTAACCTACACTCCCACGTAAAATTGGCATTTTCACCTTCTTTGTGGTATACTTTCAAAGGACATTACTCAAATTGTTTACATGTAACATATAGCAGCCAATTACCTTAATAATTAAGGAGTATCTTCCAATGAAAAAAACGTTATTTTTCATTTTTTTAATCCAATTTTTTGTTCTGTCACTTTTTCTAACCCCAACCTTTGCCCAAAACGCCTCACAATTCAATTTACCCGAAAATGCGAGGGCACGTCTCGGTAAAGGTAGGATAAGTGAGCTTACATATTCACGAGATGGTACACATTTTGCGGTAGTCAGTTCCATCGGTATTTGGCTCTATAATGCACAAACCTATGAAGAAATAAGATTGCTCACTGAAGATACACAAACTGTTTACTCTGCTGCATTTAGTTCGGATGGTCAAACACTTGCCAGTGGTCATGGTGATGGCACAATTAAACTCTGGAATGCAATAACTGGCGAACATCAAGGAGATCTTATAGGACACACAGATGTGGTCTTAAGCTTAGCATTTAGTTCAAATGGTCAAATGCTTGCCAGTGGAAGTAGTGACAGCACTGTCCAACTGTGGAATTATATTACTCGTGAACATCAACAAACATTTCCTGGGCATTTTGATGCTGTTACGAGTGTTGCATTTAGTCCAAGTGGAGGAGTTCTGGCGAGTGGGAGTTTAGATACATCTGTCCAACTATGGGATGTTACAACTGGTGAACAACAACACATCCTGACTGAGCATGAAGATTCTGTTTACAGTGTAGCGTTCAGTCCAAATGATGGAACACTTGCAAGTGGCAGCCGTGATGGCACTGTTAAGCTTTGGTTTACAGCCTTCGGTGTACCCAAGCAGACTCTACTCGGGCATCTAGGGCCCGTCTATAGTGTAGCATATAGTCCAAATGGGAATACGATTGCAAGCGGCAGTGCCGATGGGACTGTTCGATTGTGGGATCCTGTTACTGGGCAACCTCAGCAGGAACTTCCTGGACATACAAATGTTGTTTTGAGTGTAGCGTTCAATTCAAGTGGAGGCACGATTGCAAGCGGTAGTGCCGATGGGACTGTTCGATTGTGGGATGCTGTGTTTGGAGGACAGCGGCAGGTACTGACTGGGTATACAAATTATATTTTAAGCGTTGCCTTCAATACCACTGGAAACATAGTAGCAACAGGTGGTGCAGACGATGCGATTAATCTATGGGATGCTGCTACGGGGCAACACCAACAGATGTTAATAGGACATGATGATTGGATATGGAGTATTGCATTCAGTCCTGATGGAAATACACTGGCAAGTGGTAGTGACGATGGGACTATCCGATTATGGAATGCATTTACCGGTGAACACATTGATACACTTATTGGGCATGCGGATTGGGTCTGGAGTATTGCCTTTAATTCTGACGGATCCAAGATTGTGAGCGGCAGTGAAGACGGCACTATCAAACTATGGGATACCACTCTTGCAGAAGAACTGAGAACACTCGATGGACACACAAACGCTGTTCTGGGTGTTGCTTTTAGTAGAGATGGAAAAACGATTGCCAGTGGTAGTGCTGATGATACTATCATACTATGGGATGCCGATTCAGGCAAACAAAAGCAGACACTTATTGGACATACGGATTTTGTGAGGAGTGTTGCGTTTAGTCCAAATGGCGATATGCTTGCGAGTGGTAGTGACGATAGTACTGTCAAAATCTGGGATACTGTTTTTGGCGTAGAACTCCAGACTTTTACTGAACATACGGATTTAGTCTGGAGTGTCGCTTTTAGCAACAATGGTGAAACACTTGCAAGTGCGAGCGGTGATCGTACTCTCCGTTTATGGGATACGGTATCTGGTCAGCAGATACAAATGTTTTCTGGGCATACAAGCGGCATCCTTGACATCGCGTTCAGTCCGGATGCAAGGACGATTGCCAGTAGCAGCGCAGATGGCACAACACTTCTATGGAATTTTACGCCTCCAATTAATAATTATGCGACTGTGAGTCTTTCTCCATCTTCTCAGCAGTCTCCTCCTATAGATGGGCAGATTATGTTCTCACTCGACATCGCAGACGCGGGTAGCGTAACCGGATATCAAGCAACGATTCGGTATGATACCTCAGCACTCCGCTATGTAGAAGGCACGAATGCAGATTTTTTACCAATGGGAGCATTTTTCGTGCAGCCAATTCTTAAGGAAAACACTGTTACGCTTGCTGCAACATCTCTTGCTGGAGATGGATTTGGGGCAGGAACACTGGCAAACATCACCTTTGAAGTTGTTGCTCCTAAGACATCTACGCTAACTGTGTCTAATGTGCGGTTGACGGATAGCATTGGCAACGTTTCTTATGCGCGCGTTAGAATCGGGCAGGTAGCAGAACCTGTACGTCAACAAGAGGACTTGAATGGCGACGGTGTGGTAAATATACAAGATTTGACTTTAGTCGCATCTAACTTTACACAAGAAGGTGAAAACCTCGCCGACGTGAATGGTGATGGAATTGTCGATATCGTAGACCTAACGTTAGTGGCAGCTGCTATGGCAAATTCTTCAAGTGCAGCACCTGCAAGCTGGAGTTACGACCTTAAAAACGCTCTGACAAAAGCAGAGGTGCAAAAGTGGTTACAGGATGCTAAACAACTTGCACTTACCGATCCTGCTTTCCAACGCGGTATCTTGGTCTTGGAACAACTATTGGTAGCGCTGACTCCGAAAGAAACTGCTCTTCTTCCGAACTATCCAAATCCATTCAACCCGGAAACTTGGATACCGTATCAGTTGGCAAAAGCTGCGGATGTGTCAATCCAGATATATTCTTCAGATGCTAAATTAGTTAGAACATTAATTTTAGGACATCAGTCGGCAGGACTTTACCAATACAAAGGTAGTGCCGCGTACTGGGACGGTGAAAATGAATTGGGTGAACCGGTTGCAACTGGAATCTACTTCTATACCTTAAAAGCAGCAGAGTTTACAGCAACACGAAAAATGCTCATCCTGAAATAATCTATAATCATATCGTAGGGCAAATACAATACCGCCGTGGAGTAGACTGAAAACCCTCTTGCCCTACGTTCCTTATAATTTTTAGTTTTTAATCATTCTTTTTTGTACCCTCCCAAATTCCATTAAACCCTTCGCATCTACGCACATTTTTTGGCACTTGCCAAATAGTTAAATTCTCATATTACATTAACTGTATAAATCCCTCTTTCCTTTATCTGCCCTAAAATGTGCAAATCAAAGGACAAAATGCCCATTTTCGTGCATGTCGTCCTTGGCACTAAACACCTAAACTATTTGAATATACCGCTGTGAGTGTTCAAATTATGGACAATGATGCCGCTTTTTGACAACATAACCGAATTTCAATGTTTAACTTCCTATCAAACACTACATTTTTATGTTGTTAACAATCGCACTAATTGGCATCAGATTTGCTAATATGTTTCTGTAGTAGAAAACAAAATAGATAGGAGTCTAACCTATGACATCTACTAAATTCCAGAACATTCAGACAAAAAGCGAAAAAAACAAGTTACGCCACGAGGATTTTTTGCCATTTTTAATTAAGAATCCGATTTTACTGCTGTTAGTAATTTCAGCCCTATTTCTACAGAATACATTTGCCCAAGACTATATAAAATGGGATTTACCTGACGGTGCTAAATTACGTCTTGGCAAGGGAAGTGTCAGAAATATCACGTTTTCACCTGATGGTAATCGGTTGATCGTTGGAAGTACTATTGGTTTTTGGATCTATGATGCACACACGGGTGTTGAACTGGATTTAATTCCAGCGAATCCAAGTAACATATTGGGCGTGAGTCCAAATGCCAGCATATATGTAAGTAAGGATTCGGACAATAAAGTAAGAGTGCGAAACATAACAGATCGTAGTGTCATATCAACCCTAAAAGGAGCCACATCAGATATGTACTACGTAGCCTTTAGTCTTGAACAGAACACACTCGCGAGTGACATTGGAAATGAGATACATGTCTGGGATCTGATCACAGGGGAACTAAAAAACACTCTCATAATGGATATAAATACAAGATGGATAAGTTCTGTTGTTTTAAGCCCTGACGGCACAACGCTTGCAAGTTTAAGTAGGGTTTCTGATAACCGATTTTTCCAACTGTGGAATGTTGACACAGGTTCACACATAACTACTATATCCAGGCATGCATACAATATACGTGATATTGTGTTCTCTCCCGATGGCAAAACGATTATAAGTGGAAATGAAAACTCTATCGGACTCTGGGATGTTTCTACAGGGAAAAGGAGAGTCAAATTCAGCACTCCATATTTCTATGATATTGCCGTAAGTCCCGATGGTAACACGCTCGCAACAGGTGGAAAAGGTGTGCATTTATGGGACCTTGCTACAGGGACACACTTAACCGAACTCGGAGGAGATCTGTGGGGTGGTCATGTCGCATTCAGCCCGGATGGTGGCACGCTCGCGAGTGGACGCAGGGATGAACTATATCTGTGGGATGTTGAAAGTAGGACGCGCAAAATGTATATTACCTGGCATACACCTGGTGTTATTGGAATGGCAATCAGTCCAAATGGTAATACCCTTGCCACCTCAAGTGGGAATAATATCCATCTATGGGACCCAAGCACAGGCGAATACAAAAAGTTTATATATGGACGAGGAAGCCATTCATCTCATTGGGATTTAGTTTTCAGTCCGGATGGCAACACGCTTGCAAGTTTGGATTTTGGGGCGATTCACCTTTGGGACGTTTCTAGTACCGCACAGATTGGTACTATTTATAAGTGGTATGGTCATGGACAAGAAAGGACGACAAACTCATACTCATCTCGGGGTTATAATTCCATCGCTTTCAGTCCAGATGGTAAGTTCATTGTTTCAGGACATAGTGATGCGACAGTACATTTGTGGTATATGGGGCGTACCTATATAGACGCGCTTAAAGGGCATACCGATGAGGTAACTTCAATTGCATTAAGTCGTGATAACCGTACCCTTGTCAGTGGAAGTTATGATGGTACAGTGCGCCTCTGGGATTTTACTTCCCGATCGAACATAGAAACTTTTACCGGCCATACAGATAAGGTCCATAGTGTAGCATTTAACCCGGATGAAAGCATTGTCGCCAGTGGAAGTGAAGACAATACGATTATTCTATGGGATGTTACGACAGGTAATCCGAGTTTGATCCATACTGAACACACCAACGGGATACATAAGCTTACATTCGGTATTGATGGTAAGACACTTATAAGTTGTGGAAATTGGAAAGATCCAATTATACAGATATGGGATGTAACTAACGCTGAATTGATAACGAACATTACAGCACATACGTCTGGCGATCCCGTTGTTGTATTTAGTCCTGACGGCAGAACACTTATAAGTGGGAGTAGGGATGGAACGGTTCTTATATGGGATTACACTACAATTATAGGTGCCGAAAATGAGACAGAACAACTCGCTGAGGATGTAAATCGGGATGGTAGTGTCGACCTACAAGATCTGATTTACGTTGCATCACAATTTGGTCAGATGGGAAATGATAGTGCAGCCGATGTCAACGGTGATGGTGTTATCAACATCGCGGATATCTTATTGGTTGCTGCTGCACTTACTAATGAGAATGGCGCACCGCCAATTAATTCGGTATTCAATGAATTGATCTCCGCTACAGAAGTAGAACGGTGGTTAAGTCAAACGTGGCAGGTCAACACCAATATACTAAAATACCAGAAAGGCATCGCAGTGCTTGAACAACTCTTAGCAGCATTGGCTCCCAAAAAGACGATGCTTTTATCTAACTACCCGAACCCGTTTAACCCAGAAACATGGATACCGTATCAGTTAGCAAACCCTGCAAATGTCACACTTCGCATCTATGCTGCAGATGGACAGTTGGTTCGGACATTGGTATTAGGCAATCAACCAGCGGGAAACTATCAGAATCGGAATAAGGCAGCATATTGGGACGGTAAGAATGATTTTGGTGAACCCGTCGCGAGCGGTGTCTATTTTTATACACTTTCTGCTGGAAACTTCAGTGCAACACGGCGCATGGTCATACGAAAATAGGAGACAAAAATGAAAACGATACGATCCACCATTTTACTACTTGCTCTTATTTCAATTTGCTTTTCACCAAATGCTTCTTCGCAAGATTACATGCAATGGGGTTTGCCTGAAGGTGCAAAAATGCGTATAGGGAAAGGAGAAATAACTGGTAATATCACTTTTTCTCCAGATAGTTCTCTTCTTGCAGTCACAACTCCTATTGGGATTTGGATATATGATGGATTCACTGGTAAGGAACTAAATTTACTATCAAGTAGTTTAGACTATTACGCCAAAATAGCATTCAGTCCTGATGGAAAAACACTTGCATGTAATAATTCCTCCGAACTTTTTTTATGGGATGTTGACACTGGTAATCTCAAGCTAACTATATCTGCACACACAAAATCTATCTCAAGTATAGCATTCAACCCTAATGGAAAAACGATCGCGACAAGTAGCGGGTACTATAAAGATGGAACAGTCAAGTTTTGGGATGTCTCAACCGGAGAACTGAAAAACTCCCTTATAGTGAGTGAGAGAAGTGTTAAAACCATCGCCTTCAGTCCAGATGGAACGGTGTTCGTTAGTGTCGGTTATGAGGGGGAAGACAAAACAATGAAGTTATGGGATGTTGCTAATGGTGGAGTCAAAGCAACTTTTATATTAGCAGAAGATAGGAGGGCGTACGACGCGAATATCGCATTGAGTCCAGCCAGCAGGACAATCGCAATTTGTGGTGGTCGCTATGCCGCACGTATCTTTCTTTGGGATATAGCAAGTGGCACACTGAAAAACACACTTATAGGACACATAGGTGGTGTCAACGATGTCGCGTTTAGTCCGGATAGTCGCACCCTTGCAAGTGGTAGCATGGATAATACAGTATGTCTGTGGGATGTTTCTACAGGTAGTTATAAGACGACACTCATAGCACATACTGACGATGTCACGAGCGTTGCGTATAGTCCAGATGGAACTACATTTGCGAGTTATAGTAAGGATGGGACTATCATTCTGTGGGATGCGGAGAAGCTTGAGCGAAGAACCACAATCACTGGACATATATCCGGTTTCTCAGAGATAGCGTTCAGTCCGGATGGACACACAATTGTGAGTGGAAGTAGGGATAAAAAGGTGCGACTGTGGGATACGACTACAGGCAAAAACATAAAAACCTTCATAGGACACCTCGGTCCAGTTATATCGGTTGCCTTTAGTCCAGATGGGCGTACTATAGCGAGTAGCGGTGGTGTAATTTATGAGGATAGATGGTTTGCTGATGACTATCCGATTAGGTTATGGGATGTTCCCTCTGGATCCCAGAAATCAACAATTTTTGCATATGAAAGTGACATCTATCATGTCACTTTCAGTCCGGATGGACAGATTCTCGCAACTTACGCTTCTAACAAAAAACCCGTTTTTTGGGATGCTGTCACAGGTGATCTTCTTTGGACGTTCACTGGAATTGAGAAAGGAGTTGGGTACATTACGTTCAGTCCGGATAGTCGCAAGTTCATATATGGAGATAGTAACGGAATCCATCTGTGGAACATCGCAAGTAGAAGACAAATTAAAACATTCTTTGGTTCAATACCCAAAACCAGCACTTTCGTATTCAGTCCGGATGGGAACACAATTGCAGCTGGAGGGAGTGGTCAGGAAGTGCATTTGTGGAATGTCTACACTGGCGAAAGAAACACAATTATCACGGGGCATGTTGGTGAGTTTAAACATGTTCTATTTAGTCCGGATGGGCAAACGCTCGTAACTACAAGTTTTTGGGAAGATGGAACATTGCGGTTTTGGGATCCAGAAAGTGGCACACTCAAACTAATGCTCAAGAATATACCAGATGGTGTTTATAACTTTGCGATTAGCCCCGACGGTAGAACACTTGCACTATTGGTAGACACGGGAATAATACTATTGTGGGATTTTCCTGCCTTATTAAATCCACCGCGACCTGAAGCAGATGTAAACGGTGATGGTGTTGTTGATGTTCACGACTTGGTGGTTGTTGCTGCAAACTTCGGACAAACAGGTCCAAATCCTGCAGATGTGAATGGGGATGGTGTTGTTAATATTGCCGATCTTATCAAAGTAGCAGGAGCCATAGAAAACGCTGCAGCTGCACCCTTGGCAGTAAATCTCAATCAGAAGTTCGCTCCTACAAGAGCGGATGTACAGAAATGGCTTACCCAAGCACAACAATTGAACCTTACAGATATAACATCACAAGAAGGTATCCGTTTTCTTGAGCAACTCTTGGTTACATTGACACCAAAAAAGACAGCACTTCTCCCGAACTATCCGAACCCATTCAACCCAGAAACATGGATACCTTATCAGTTGGCAGAGGCTGCAGACGTAACAATCCAGATTTATGCTTCAAATGGACAGTTGGTTCGCACTTTAGGTATAGGAAATCAGTCTGCAGGACTTTATCAGCAGCGGAATCGTGCTGTTTATTGGGATGGTAAAAACGAACTTGACGAACCTGTTGCAAGTGGGGTCTATTTCTATACACTAACAACTGGAGAATTCACAGCCACACGTAAGATGTTGATAAGGAAGTAATATATTCAGATTTATTGAGGGCAGGCTTCGGTCTGCCCTCTTTTTTTATATTGACAGTTGATTTTCTTTAGGACATACTTAACTCATAGCAGAATTGCGTAAATTGGATGTGGCATTTTGCAAACTACAGCCAATTCCTCAAAGGAGAAACACTACATGAAAAAGTTACTATTTTCCATCTTTTCCACCCTATTTATCCTTTCAGTATTATGTCTTCCGAACTGTTTTGCCCAAGATTCATCACAATTTAGTTTACCTGAAGGCGCAACAACACGATTGGGGAAAGGTAGTCTAAATCAAATACAATATTCACCGGATGGCACGCGCCTTGCAGTTGCGAGTTCCATCGGTGTTTGGCTTTATGATACCACAACCTATAAGGAAATCGCTCTACTAACAGGTCATACGGAACGTGTTACTTGCATTGCTTTCAGTCCAGATGGAAAAACGCTCGCAAGTGGAAGTAGTGACAAGACCGCTCGTCTATGGGATGTGAAGACAAGGAAACACAAGCAGACACTTGTAGGGCATCTGCATGGAATCTACAGTATAGCATTCAGTCCAGATGGACAAACACTTGTGGGTGGAAGTACGGGGGAACGTAGCGGAGATGAAATATTTGGTGCGCAAATCCTAATGTGGGATACGACTACGGGCAAACACATACGCACACTCACAGCACAAGGACAGGTCAATTCTTTGGCGTTTAGTCCGGATGGTAAAACATTCGCAAGTGGTGAGGCTTGGCCCGGGTATGTTGTCCAATTATGGGTACTGACACAGGTAAAAAACTACATACACTTACAGGACATACAGATAGTATCAAAGGTGTTGCCTTCGTATCGGATGGAAAAATGCTGGCAAGTGTAGGTAATGATGGAACTGTACGCCTCTGGGATGTTGCTACCGGCACCCAAAAATCAAGACTAATTGAATACACGAGTACAGGCAGCAGTTTTGCCTTCAGTTTAGATGGCAACACGTTTGCAGGTGGAAGTGTTAATGCAACTATTGATCTTTGGGATCTTGCTACAGTTAAACACACACGAACACTTAAGGATATAGGTATAGTTACAAGGGTCGCCTTTAGTCCAGATGCACAAACACTTGCATTTATGAGTCATGGCGATACCCTCTATGTGCGGAACATTGCTACAGAGACACTTGAACAATCCATAAGCGGGTATACATACTCGGTAAATAGCGTAGCGTTTAGTCCGGATGGGCATACTCTCGCAAGTGGAGATGTTGGTGCTCCTTTCCATCTCTGGAATGTTGCTACGGGTAAATCCGACAGAACACTCACAGGGCATATAGGAACGGTCAATAACGTGGCTTTCAGTCCGGATGGAAAAATACTCGCACTTATGCAACACCGACTGGCAATTCGACTTTGGGATACAAAGACTGGTAAACTAAACCACTCTATTACAGATATAGAAAGAGTATTTTGTATTGCTTTCAGTTCAAATGATAATCTCCTCGCGAGTGGCAGTTATGCTACTGTTTATCTATGGGATGCTGTGAGCGGTGAACTGAAGCATTTACTTAAAGGACATACAGGAGAGGTCAAAAGTATAGCTTTCAGTCCGGATGGAAAAATACTTGCATGTGGAGGGGAAGTCGAATATGTTGGGGAGGATCATTCCTACGGATATAAGGGCATCCGCCTCTGGGATGTGGAAACGAGAGAACTTAAAGAAACATTAAAGGGAAAAATGGGAAATATTTATAGTGTTGCGTTCAGTCCGGATGGGAGCACACTGGCAAGTGGTGAAGGTTGGGCGGATTACGCTATCCGCCTCTGGGATATGGTAACTGGTGAACAACAACTCATACTCAAAGGACATGCAGGTAATGTCAAAAGCGTAGCGTTTAGTCCACAAGGAAACATACTCGCAAGTGGAAGTGCGGATAACACTATCCGTCTATGGGATGTTGCAACAGGTAAACACATTCGGACATTCAAAGGACATACAGATGATGTTAATAGTGTGGTTTTCAGTGCGGATGGTAGAATGCTCGTTAGTGGGAGTAGCGATGGAACGATTCTCTTATGGGATATGTCATCTTCAGGAGATACTAACAATTGGGCAAAATAGTGGAATGCCAAAGACTATAGCAACGCCTCTGCCAATTCTGTAAAATCGTTCACCATCACATCAGGTTGAAACTGTGTATCCTCATAAGGCAGATTATAGCGGTTAACAAATGCGCCTCTATATCCACATGCCCGCGCGCCCATAATGTCAAATGAATTTGCGGAGACCATCAGGCATTCACTAACTTCAAGACCCAACTTGTCTGCTGCACCACGATAGACAGCTGGATGTGGCTTAAATGCACCGACAGATGTAACCGAAATTACGTCATCAAAATCCCATGTAACCCGTTGTGTGACAAGATATTGTAAAAAATCTGGATCTCCGTTAGATAGCACTACTAACTGATACTGAGATTGCAGCTGTTCAAGCGCAGTTAAAACCTCTGGAAACGGAGACAAGTGTTGCCACCCTTGCATAAATTCTTCAACCGTACTATTTGAAGCATTAATGCCGTTCCGTCTTAACGTGTAGTGGAGCGCGCGGCGTACCGTTTCCAGATAACCACTATGCCCAAGCATTATAATTGTATCCTGATACTGCTCAATTCGTTGCCTATAGCGCCACTGTTCCCAAAAATCACCCGCAAATATTTCGGAAGCATCGTGATTATCTAAAGATTCGCGGATAAATGGCGTAAGACTGCCGCCTAAATCCAAAATTGTTCCGAATAGGTCGAAGGTGAGGGCTTTCGTTTCAGCAAAATTTGGCATAAATGTCCTTGATTTATGTAGAGAAGGCTTATACCTCACTATATTTTATACGATATAAAGACAAATGGGTGGGCACAGAGACCCACCCCTACGGTTAGTTACACTACCCTAATTCAACTGTTTTGCCGGTTGCCATCGCTTCAAAAGCAGCATCAATGACGCGCATCTGATTTATGCAGCTTTCCGGTGAGATACGGTGCGGTTGTCCTGTTTTCAAACATTCACACATGTGCTCAAGCTGCAATGCAAACTGATTAACAGGATCAATATCAATCACTTCACGACCATCCCTATTCTGTAGGACAATATTAACAGGGGAACCTCCATTATTCCATGCGGCATCAATTCGAAGCATGCCACCCAAACCTGTCATTTCAGCATACTGACCGCCAGCACAATTGAAACCGGTAGAAATTTGGGCAGTTTTTTCATTGGGGAATACTAAGAGTAGGTAGGAAGCATCATCAACTTCCAATCCTGCTTGAGACGCTCCCGACACCCGTATCGGTTCAGCACCGAACATAAACCGTGCGTGGTGGATATTGTAGCATGCCAAATCGTAAATACTACCACCCCCCTTTGCTTTATTAAACCGCCAATTTGCCTCAGGTTTCCGTGTTTCGGGACCGCCACCACCGCCACCTGTGCAGAAAGTGCTGCGAAGCGTCATAAACTCACCGATTGCCCCAGAGTCGACCAATTCTTTTGCCTTTATGTGCATCGGATGATGGCGAAACTTAAAAGCTTCCGCAACAAGGACACCGTTTTCTTGTGCTGCACCAACAAATGCCTCTGCTTCTGCGGCTGTTGATGTGAAAGGCTTTTCACACAGAATCGCTTTCACTTGACGAGATTCCGAAATTTGAATCCCGACCTCTGCGTGGAACGCACCCCACGTACAAATGACCGCAATATCCAAATCCTCTGAATCCAACATCTCTTCCAAAGAGAGATAACGATTTTCGGGAGCAACATCAAACTGCTCACCGAAACCCTTCAATGCACCTTCTGACACATCATGGATTGCCGCTAATTCAGCACTCGGTGCTGCTTGACACGCGCCGCCATGGGCACGAGCAATTCCGCCAGTCCCAACCAATCCAACTTGGTAGATTCCATTTTTTGGCATAATAGTTCCTCACTGTTTTCTTTATGGTTAATCTGCTGTTAATGTATAACCGTTTTCAATAATAGCCTCGCGCAAAAAATCAAAAGGAAGTTCATAAGGTTTGTCAACTCTTTTCCAACGGGCAACCGCTTCTGGACGCACTATAATCCGCCCTAACGGAATACCTAAATATGCTTCAAGCCGTTTGAGCGTCTCCTCCTGTTTCAGCACGAAATCCTCAAATCGGATTTGAATTACATGTTTCGGTTTCGGTGTGGCTTTCATCAACTGATATTGATAGTACCAAGAAATTGCACGTCTCTCGTAAATATCATCCGTATGCTGATATTCGATGCCGAAGTCGCGTAAATTATCTGTTTTGTGACTACCCAAGATACAATCCCTTGGATCACGAATCCAATGGATAAAACGTATCTCTGGAAACATACGCATTATCCAAGGATAAACAAGTGTTGTCTCAGGTATCTTCCATCCTTTATTTTCGGATTTGTCGTTCAGCACATCCGATAAATAGGTATTGATAAGCTGCTCAAACTCTGGGTCAATCGGCATCGTCCACAACGGATCGAAATTCCACGATAACCCACCCTTCCATTTGACATATTTTGCCATTACTCGACACGCATCGTACATTGCGTGCGGTGGAATCTTATCGCCAGATGGGTTTAGTTGACTACCCATAAAAACACCACTGGCGTACAACGTATGTGAAATGGCACGTGTCCCAGAATGCCCACGACCAATCACAGTGGTTAAAATTTCCATAAATTTATAGACCTATACAACATTCATAGAAAATACTTGCTTATTTTCACAAATTAATGATATTAATTAAAAAGTTCATGTGCTTGGATAGGCCGTATCCTCGTTACTTATTTTTAGAATAATGAGGTGGATGCCATCAGCATAAACTTTTTCATTTTAACAAAAATTTGAAACAAAGAAAAGGTATTTTTACATTAGTATAGGAGTAAACGTACTCCTATGACGTAACAAAGGAGCTTTATATGCAGAAATTTATAGTAACATTATGTTTAAGTTTGTTAATATTAACATTCATCGGATGTGATAACGTCAAAAGGGTTCTTGCCCCCACGCCAGAACCAACTGTGAAAATCGGTTTTATCGTTGCTGGACAACGTGTTACCTATCCGAACGGTGCCGAAATGGCTGTAACAGAAATTAATCAACGCGGCGGACTATTTGGGATGCAAGTTGAATTGATTGGTCACATTAACAAGGAAGCGGTACCAGAAGTCTCCGTCCAACTTGCGGAGTCGTTGATTGTTGAAGACGAAATCGTCGCTTTGATTGGACCGAACCGTTCTTCTCACGCTGCTGTGGTAGGTCCAATCGCACAAAAACATCGGATACCGATGGTTACCACAACCGCAACGAATCCAAATGTCACACAAGCAGGTAACTTTGTGTTTATGGCATCCTTTACGGATAGTTTTCAAGGTGCTGTTATGGCACAATTTGCTAAAATGGAACTCGGTATTTCAACCGCTGCCATAATAACACGAAGTGGTGATCTCTATACAGAAGGGATATCCGAATTCTTTGCATCTAATTTTACCTCACTTGGTGGAAATGTGGTTGCAAATACGTCCTTTGAAGGTGGGGCAACCAATTTCACAGAACAGTTGACACAAATCGCAGAAATGAAACCTGATGCCCTTTTCACAGCCGGTTTTGTTCAAGACATTGCAGATATTACACAACAAGCACGGGCAATTCCGTTGCAAAACGCCGCTGGTGAACCCACAGTTTTTCTCGGCGCAGATTCGTGGGACAGTACCCTACTGTTTAACGGCGAAAATGCTGAAATAGAAGGTAGTTACTTCAGTGGGCACTTCTCACCCGACACAAACGAACCGAATGCGCGCGCTTTTGTTGACACTTATGAGTCTGTTTATGAATCTACACCGACTGGGGGCGTTGCGGTAAGTTATGATGCGGTCAAATTGCTTTTTGAAGCGATAGAACGCGCAGGTAGTCTGGATCCAGATGCGATACGTGAGCAACTCGCTGCGACAGAAAATTATGTCGGTGCTACAAGCATCGCCAGTTACAACGAAAACCGTCAACCTACCAAAAGCGCAGTGATTTTTACTATAAAAGATGGCGAAAAGCAGTTCTACCAGCAAATTGACCCTTAAAATATGCTTTGAATGCTGGTATCTAAACAAACTAAAGTTTGGACATTTTTTAAATGTGAGTTGATAAGAAATTAGTTCACCGCTTATGTTGCTCAAATCAACATAAAACGGAATCCTTCTTTGCTCCAGCGGAGCAATATGTATATAGCCACATGATGAAACGACATATCCGCTCCAGCGAAGTGGTATGTGATTTCCGACACATAGCACTCCGTTGGAGTGCAGCATTTTTCTCGGCGTTCCACTGATATGCAGAACTCGTAGAAAATAGATTTTCCGTTGAAACTCAACTTCTACGAGACAAGAATTGTCCAAACTATAGTAAAACTTACAATTAATGGGACACTTCTGTAGCGCAAACTGTTAGTTTGCGTCACATCGGCACAAACTAACAGTTTGTGCTACAACTTCTATTGCCCGTTATGTTCCAAAACGGGTTTATCAAATTGTCTCAATAATTTCAAAGTTCACTATATAATAAACAAAAATAGGAGAAAAATATGAATAGACCACCAGAGGAGTTTATCCAAGTTGACGAAGAACGACTTCTCAACTTCAGCACTACCTGCTTTGAAAAAGCGGGAATCACACATGAGCATGCTGCACTCATCAGTCGTCTGCTTGTGAATTCCGATTTGCGTGGTGTCCGAAGCCACGGCACAAGGACATTAAGCGGCTACTGCGGCGGGTTTGAAAACGGAAGTCTTAATCCCAATCCCAATATACGTGTTATCCATGAAACTCCGACAGCTGTCGTGCTTAATGGGGATGGCACCCTCGGCTATTTTCCGATGGTGCGTGCTACTGAACATGCCATCGCCAAGGCGAAAGAGGTCGGCATTGGAATGGGACTCGTCCGTTACATCGGACATTACGGTTCAGCAGGACACTATGCACGTATGTGTAACGAAGAAGGTTGTATCGGTTTTTCGGTGCAAGGGTATCAGAACCATGGAAACGCGAGCGGTCAGGATCCAAAACCGCAACTCGGTTACTACGGAAATCCACCAATCTGTTTTGCTATCCCTTCAGGCGATGAACCCCCAGTTGTGCTTGATGCCGCGACATGTATTATGGCGGATTACCAACGTGGTCCTGAATTTGATGAACTGCTTTCCATTATTCCCGCAGCATTCTTTAAGAGTATCGGTTATACTGCAGTTGCGTGCCTACTTGGCGGTGCATTAACCGGTTTCACGGAACCACCACCGGAAGACACAGCAAAATGGAGTGGTGCAAAACGTCACGGGGGTATGGTACTCGCTATACATATCGAATCTGTTGTGCCACCCGATCTTTTCCATGCTGAAGTTGATCGGTTAGTGCATGATGTACGCGAAACCTACGAACCGCTGCCCGGAACAGATCAAGCACTGCTACCCGGTGCCATTGAAGTTGAACGGACAGCATTACACCGTCGTGAAGGTATCCGTTATGGTGAAATGGAGCAATCATCCGCACGTGCTGCGAGTGAACGTCTTGGCGTACCACTGCCATGGGATGAATAACTTCATACCGTCGTAGAAGAAAGAAAATCAAGAAAACAGATGAATTTTTCTTGCCTTCTTTCGGAAAATATTAGATAATTAATAGGTATACAGAATGTACCAGCATACCCAGTCCTGCTCTTACCGTATTGTTGAATGCTAACTTGCAATACTTCAAATTCACGCATCATTCGTTGAAACGGGTGTCTGACATATTTTATTATCTTTAACCTAAGTTGCTACCTACAAGATTTTAGGTCTGCAGATGCCATTTTTAATCAAGAAAAGTTCATTATTCGTGAAATATCGTAGCGCAAACTTTTAGTTTGCGTCCAATAGTACACAAACTAAAAGTTTGTGCTACATAGGTGGTAACTTGGGTTACCTTTAGAGAAAATATTTAGGGAGATTCCTTATGCAAAATGAAATTAAAACCAGTTTTTTGTTTTACATGTTCACGTTGTTCATGTGCCTCAATTCCTTTTTTATAAGGGATACCACTGCACAAGTCAAGGCTGAATCCTTTAGTGACAACTATACATTTGAGACGATTAATGTTCCGGGTGTAGACTTCTTAGCTTTGACTGCAAGCAGCGATTTTGAGGATTACGCAGGCTACACGAAAAGTGCTGATGGAGAAAAAGAGATTGCATTTACACTCATTGATGGCGTTTTTACAACCCACGATTTCCCTGGGGCACAAGGCACTTATTTCTATGCGCTCGGTAATAATGGGATAGCCGCAGGCCACTATCAGGACAGTGAGGGGTTCTATCACGGTATCATCTTAGGAGAAGATGGAGAACTGCGCCAGTACGATTTTCCGAATTCTGTCCAAACGGAGATCTACGGGTATAGCGATTCGACGGGCGCACTGACGGGTAATTTTACAGATGCGTCCGGCGTTCGTCGTGGATTCTCAGGAGAGACAATAGTTGAGTTCCCTGGGGCATCGGCAACTTATGCCGATTTTGTGAGCGGGTTAGGAAATGTCGTAGGTAGTTACGTAGATGCTGAAGGCACATATCATGCATACCTGCGTGGACCTGGAGGTAGTTTTGCAACTCTGGATATTCCAGTAGTATCAAATCTGGAATACTTTTTTCTCCATGGTATCAACAACGCCCTAATTGCTGTCGGGCGAGCCAAAGCGGTCGGTGATGTCCCGCGCACCTATGCTGGCAACCCCGTCGGCCTACAAGAATTGCAGTTTCCGGGTGCTGTTAGCACGGAAGGCTGGAATGTTAATCAAGATAACTCTATTGTGGGACACTATGACTCTGCGGATGGACGCAGACACGGCTTTATCGCTAAACCGAAAGAGGGCACTCCACAAGCACGCCCCGGTGTTTCGCATCCTGAACTCAACTATACATTTGAGACGATTGATGTTCCCGGCGTAGATTTTTTAGCAATAACTGCCAGTAGCGACTTTGGAGATTACGCAGGTAACATGCGGAGTGCTGATGATGAAAAAGATGTCGCATTTACACTCATCAATGGCGTTTTCACGACCTATGATTTCCCTGACTCACAGGGGACTTATTTCTATGCACTTGGTAATGATGGAAAAGCTGCCGGACACTATCAAGATAGCGATGGTCTGTACCACGGTGTAATCTTAGAGAATGGTGAATTGCGGCGATACGATTTTCCGGGTGCGGTTGAAACAGAAATATACGGTCTTAGTGATACGACGGGTGCTCTGACAGGTAGTTATATAGATGTCTCTGGTGTTCGCCGCGGATTTTCAGGGGATACAATAGTTGAGGTCCCTGGGGCATCGGCAACTTATGCCGATTTTGTGAGCTGGACAGGCCATATCGTGGGCAGCTACGTGGATGCTGCAGGTATATATCATGCATTCATGCGTAGTTCGGTGGGCAGATTTCTATATATTGACCTTCCAAACGCAACAAATCTGGAATACTTTTTTCTGCACGGTCTCAACAATGCAAGGGTTGTCGTTGGCCGAGCCAGAGCGGTAGGTGATGTTTCGCGCACCTATGTTGGCAGCCCCCTCAACCTACAGGAATTGCAGTTTCCGGGCGCTGTTAGCACGGAGGGTTGGAATATCAATCAGGACGGCTCTGTCGTAGGACACTATGACTCTGCGGACGGACGCAGACACGGTTTTATCGCCAGACCCACCACAGTGGACACTCCTGTACATGTCGACCCTGAACCTGAGATCCCCTCTATCAAAGGCTATTTTGCATTTGAGAGTATTACTGTTCCTGGTGTTGATTTTCTGGAAGTGACTGCCAGCAACGACTATGGCGATTACGCAGGTAACACCCGGAGCCCTAATGGCGGGAAGACCATTGGTTTCACATTGATAGGCGGCATCTTTGCTACTCACGATTTTCCTGGCTCACAGAAAACGTATTTCTATGCACTCGGTAATAATGGTGTCGCTGCGGGACACTACAAGGATAGCGATGGGCTTTACCATGGTGTCGTATTAGATGAAAATGGCGAGTTGAAACAATACGATTTTCCAGGTGCCGTCCAGACGTTCATCTTCGGTATTAGTGATGAAACGGGGGCACTGAGCGGTAATGTCGTCGATGAAGCAGGAGACACTCGTGCTTTCTCAGGGGATCTGTCATTTATGTTCCCTGGAGCAGTAGCTACTTATGGGGACTTTGTCAACGCTGCGGGGGTCATCGTCGGCAGCTATAGGGACGCCGATGGGATGTTTCACGGATTTATGCGTAACCCTGACGGTAGTTTTATCACTATAGATGTTCCAGAAACGCCAAATTTGGAATTTCTATTTGTGAACACCATCACTGATGTCGGTGTTGTAGGTTTCAGAGCCAAAGCTGTAAATGATATTCTACGGTCCTATATCCTTCTGCCCAGCGGCATTCTCCATGAAGTGCGACTCCCAGGCAGTGTTAGCACTGTCGTCCGAAATGTTAATCAGGATGGGAGTATTATCGGCTATTATGACACAGCGGATGGACGCAGACACGGCTTTGTCGGGATGCCCGTTGATAAAGCCGTAAGCGATCATTTTGGTAACTATTACAATGTTACGTTGACGAAAGGATTGAACATGCTTTCTTTACCGTTAGCATCGCCAACACCAATGACTGCAAAATCACTTGCGGGTATAGCTGGTGCGACAATTGTAATAGCACTTGATGCTGAAAATCAACGTTTCATCGGTTGGACACGAGACGCACCCAATGACGGTTTCACAATTGAAGGAGGACAAGGTTATATCGTCAATGTGCCACAAACTCGCAATTTTGCTTTTGTCGGATCACGGTGGACAAATCAAACAGAGGCCGCTTCAGCACCTGCCATATCCACGAAGGCGCCCAAGGAAGCGTGGGCGTTCGTTGTAAGTGGGCATCTGGAAGGCAAACCAGCGTTTGATGGCTATCAAGTCATCGTCCGGAACCTGAGAACAGACAGCATCATAACCGCCTCGGTCCAAGATGATTACTTCGCTGCTGCAACTGCTGACTTAACGCGGCGGAGCGTCGTTCAAGTTGGAGACATCCTTGAAGTCCGCGTCATCGGCACTGATGGAAACTTTGAATCACAAACCCTCAGCTTTAAAGTGACCCCTGAGAACTTGGCAAACGCGGTTTTGTCTGTCAATCTTGATAGTATTGGCAAACCAACGCAGAATCAGTTGTTACAGAACTATCCGAACCCGTTTAACCCGGAAACGTGGATTCCATATCAACTTTCGGAAGATAGTCCTGTATCGGTATCCATTTATGATACAACCGGTAAGGTGATACGTTCACTTTCGCTCGGTTTTCGATCCGCAGGTTTTTATAATAGTCGGGAACGTGCTGCTTTTTGGGATGGCAAAAATACTTTAGGAGAAAGCGTTGCGAGTGGTGTCTATTTTTACCAGTTGACAACACCAACCTTCCAGCAAACACGGCGCCTCGTTATTGTAAAGTAGAGTCAACCCATATCGAACAAATAAGTGCCACAAGTTGTGTCATCGGGGCAACTGTGGCACTTGTTATACCATTTTTATATGATAACATTACATTATTTCGTAGGTCGGGTAGAAGCGTTAGCGAAACCCACCGAATACCATACGCGCATTCGGTGTTGATTTGGACTTTTTATACCGTCCTGTCGGGTTTCGTTCCTCTACCCGCTGAATCATGTAGAATGCCATACGCGCATTCTACCAAAGGCATTCATAGCGTTAATTTGGACCTACAATATATTGTGACAATTTGTCAATTAGAAATGGTATAAGATATTGAGAAAAACCTAAAACTATCTGATGTAAATTACTTTTTGACAAAATTGTGTTATTTTGGCATAATAGTTGACATCATACCAAGATCAACCCAATTGGAACGCATCTATCTAACAACAATAATTCACCCAAGATAAGTGCGTTTTTATAGGAGGTATCTGTCTATATGTTTCGAGTATTAACGAAAGACAACAATCTTAAACTTTCAATACTTTTTTCTTCTATCTGCTTGTTGATATTAACATTTTTACCAGTTACGCCAGTAGAAGCACAACTCGACGAAAACACAGTCGCGGGAATTTGGACTTTTGACGATGGTACTGCGAATGATACTTCACCTCAAAAATTAAACGGTATTATTGTTGGAAAGCCTGAATCCGTTAACGGTATTGCCAAAAAAGCTTTAAAATTCAATGGCACAAGCGACGGCATACAGATTCCTGATTCCAACAGAATCAATATTGGCGGTCCATTCCCTAAACGCACTATAGCAGCATTATTCAACTGTGATGATGTTAACAAAAATCAAAAACAGGTTATCTTTGAAGAAGGTGGGCGAACACGCGGATTAGTTATCTATGTGTTTGACGGCAAAGTTTATGTTGGTGGATGGAATCGTGCTGAGTACAACTGGAACGGTGAATGGTTATCCGCTGACATCAAGTCAAACAGATGGTACCATGTCGGTTTAGTCATCCGCGACGCTGCTGGTAAAGTAGAAAAAGATAAGCTTGAAATGTGGTTAGATGGCAAACTTATAGAAAAAGCTGATGGCGGTCAACTCCATGCACACGGCGATAATAACGGGATCGGTTTTGTCAACCAGAATGCTGTCTACCATGATGACGGTGGTGCAGGCACCAACATTGATTGGTTTGGCGGTTTAATTGATGAAGTTGTTGTCTACGGATCCTCTTTTAATCAAGCGGATTTTGGACAGCTTACGCAACCCTTAAGTGTTGCACCACAAGGAAAATTCACAACAACTTGGGCAAATATGAAAGCCCAACGCACCCAAGATTAGTTTTTATCAGGTTTGCGCAAATTTGTAGATCGTGGCGATATTCATCGCATATATCCGAAAACACGATAATCTCAAAAACTGCGTAAGTCCTGTCATTCCATAGCGGACGAGGTCCGCTTTTACAAAGGAGTAATCTCAAATGACAAAGTTTATCTCTATCTTAAGTGTTTTACTTATGCTTATAGCCCTATCAATTTATGCAGCGAGAGACGAAGAAACTGTTAGAGCAATTTGGACTTTTGATGAAGGTGATGCCGCAGACACCTCGGGGCACGATGTCAACGGAACGTTGGCTGGCGAACCAGAAGTTGTTGACGGTATTGTTGGAAAAGCATTAAAGTTTGATGGTGTAGACGATGGTGTTAAACTCCCAGATTCAAACGGCCTCAACACAGGTGGTCCCTTCCAAAACCGAACGATTGCTGCTTACTTCAAATGTGCTGATGTTAGTATTACAGACCATAAGCAAACAATTTTTGATGAAGGCGGACGTACCCGTGGTTTTGTCGTCAATGTTTTTGATGGAAACGTCTACGTCGGGGCATGGAATCGTGCTGAATACCAATGGGCTGGTGCATGGCCCTCCGCTCCTGTCGAATCTAACAGATGGTATCACGTTGCCCTTGTTCTTCGAGACACTATTAATGAAGTTCAAGATGGCAAATTTGAGATGTGGCTTGATGGTGAAATGATCGCCAGCGAACCTGGTGGTCAGCTCTTCGCACACGGCGACAATACCGGCATTGCACATACCAATCAAAACGCAGTTTTCCATGATGATGATGGTAGTGGCACTGACATTCACTTCTTTGGTGGAATTATTGATGAAGTGATCGTCTATAACTCCGCTTTTGATGCTGACGATTTCGCTGAATATAAAAAAGTAATTCAGAATATTACAAGTGTGGAACCACAAGGAAAATATACAACGACGTGGGGCACGCTGAAAGCGCAAAGAACGAGACAGTAATAGCACGGTTTATTTCATTGAAAATAGATGAACACATATTACCTTTGTTCAAAAGCACGGTAGTTTATCAGGCTACCGTGTTTTTTTGTGCAGAAATTACCTGGTCGCTGCCAAAATGGCACAATTTGTGCCGCATTCGTATCATCTGTGCCTATTTGTTTCGTGCTACAGCTTGTAGCATCGTAATTATTACGCCTTTTCCATACAAAAATTGGCACAAATTTTGCTCTCACTATAATAAAATAGAAATGTCGAAGGAGATAAAAATGAGATTAGATAAATTTACAATTAAAGCACAAGAAGCACTACAATCAGCTCAAACTTTAGCAAGTGAAGCACAAAACCCGGAACTTAGTGTTGAGCATCTCATGCTTGCCCTCATTGAACAAACAGACGGAATAGTCACGCCAATTTTTCAGAAATTAGGGGTAGATATTCAAGGAATTATATCAGCACTTGAGAATGTCGTTCAAAAAGCACCTAAAGTACAAGGGGTAAACTCAGAGTTACACGTCTCAAGAGCCTTACAATTCGCCCTGGAGACTGCTCTTAAAGAGGCAACGACACTCAAAGATGAGTATGTTAGTACAGAACACCTCCTAATCGCCTGTGCAGAATCAAAACAGAGCGAAGTCGGGCAAATCCTAAGGGATGTTGGTATCACAAAGGATAAAATCCTCAAAGTGCTCGTAGACATTCGCGGCACACAGCGAATAACAGACCAGAATCCCGAAGACAAATACCAAGCACTCACCCGTTTTGGCAGGGAACTCACGCAAGAAGCGATGTCCGGTAAACTTGATCCGGTAATTGGCAGAGATGATGAAATTCGACGTGTGATGCAAGTGCTATCACGTAGACGAAAAAATAACCCCGTCCTAATTGGTGAACCTGGGGTTGGAAAAACCGCTATTGTAGAAGGATTAGCACAACGCATTGCGGATGGTGATGTTCCCGAAAGTCTGCGGGAAAAACAGCTCATCGCGCTTGATTTAGGCGCACTCATCGCAGGTAGTAAATATCGTGGTGAATTTGAAGACAGGCTGAAAGCAGTTCTCGCAGATGTTGAACAGGCAGAGGGGCAAGTTGTTCTTTTCATTGATGAACTTCATACGATTGTCGGGGCAGGTGCCGCAGAAGGAGCGGTGGACGCATCTAATATGTTAAAACCTGCGTTAGCACGCGGTGAATTGCGTTGCATCGGTGCAACCACACTTGACGAATACCGTAAACACATTGAAAAAGATGCTGCCTTAGAACGACGGTTCCAACCTGTCCAAGTCCAAGAACCTTCTGTTGAAGGGACAATCGCTATTCTTCGCGGATTGAAAGAGCGGTACGAAACGCATCACGGCGTTCAAATTCAAGATAATGCGATTGTTGCTGCCTCAACTCTCTCAAAACGGTATATTTCTGATCGCTTCCTCCCGGATAAAGCCGTTGATTTGGTAGATGAAGCAGCATCACGACTACGAATTGAGATTGACAGTGTGCCGGAACAAATTGATGAAGTAGAACGCCGTATTATCCAACTCCAAATTGAACAGCAGGCTCTGGAAAAAGAGGAAGATGATGCGTCAAAACAACGTTTAGAAAAATTGAACGCTGATCTTGCCGAACTAAAAGAGAAAACAAATGCTTTGAAAGCAGGTTGGCAAAACGAAAAAGCAAACCTGATACAGATTCGGGAATTAATGGAACAAATTGAGGCATTCCGAATTGAATCCGAGCAAGCAAAGCGCACCGGCGACCTTGCTACAGCATCTGAACTTGAATATGGCAAAATACCAGCACTTGAGGCGCAACTCAAAACCTTACGTGAGGTGGTTGAAACAGAAACTAACGGCTCCCAAATGCTAAAAGAACGGGTGAGCGCTGAAGATATTGCTGAGATTGTAGCGAAATGGACCGGTATTCCGGTTTACCGACTCATGGAAGGTGAAACACAAAAATTGCTTCACATGGAAGAAAGGTTACGTGAACAGGTCATCGGACAAGACGAAGCGATTTCGGCGGTTTCCAACGCGATTCGTCGCTCTCGCGTTGGTCTCGGCGATCCAGAACGACCTCTCGGCTCTTTCCTATTTATGGGACCTACCGGTGTCGGCAAAACACACCTCGCAAAATCACTCGCTGAATTTCTGTTTGACGATGTTAATTCCATGGTGCGTATTGACATGAGCGAATACATGGAAAAACATACCGTCTCCAGACTTATCGGAGCACCACCGGGGTACGTAGGCTATGATGAAGGTGGCCAGCTGACCGAAGCGGTTAGACGACATCCCTATTGTGTTATTTTGCTTGACGAAGTTGAAAAGGCACATCCGGAAGTATTTAATGTCTTACTCCAGATGCTTGATGATGGTAGAATGACAGACGGGCAAGGACGCACGGTGGATTTCAAGAATACAGTCGTCATCATGACCTCAAACATCGGTAGCCAATGGATTAGCGACACACATCTTGGCACAGAAGAAATTCGACGTAAGGTGATGGATGCATTGCAAACACATTTCCCACCAGAATTTCTGAATCGTGTGGATGATTTAATTATTTTCGATCGTCTTGGAATTGATGAATTGAAGCAGATTGTAACGCTTGAACTATCCAAACTCAGTGTCCGATTTGCAGAAAAGGATATGACGTTTACATTAACTGAATCTGCGAAAGAGGAATTGGTAAAACGGGGATTTGATGCTGTATACGGCGCGCGACCGCTTCGCCGGACACTACAACGGGATATTCTCAACCCGTTGGCTATTGATATGCTTGAAGGCAACTTCCATGATGGTGATGCTATCGTTGTTGATTTTACGAGTGAAGAGTTCGTTTTCAACCAAGTTGAAAAATAAGTACGTTAAAGTAGTAGACACACTCATGAAGATTAAATAATTAATTCGGTAATTTTCTGTTTGCATGAGGCAGGTTCACTACCTTGCTGGCGAGGTTTCCTAACCTCGCCAAATTACCTAAATATTTTCTTAAACTTCATCCGTGTGCCGTTCAATGTATTAGCTGAATGTACAGGTGCGTCTGTGCTAACTTGAGATTCTATTTCGTTAACCGATCAACAATTTTATCAACAATCCCCTCAGCCCGTTCACGAATCTGCTCCGGTGTGAGACTCTGAATAGGATGCGCAACAGTGAGCGGTTCTAATTCATTATGTCCAAGTACACGCGCCTGAACCTTTCCTGCGGCGAAAAACACCTCTGTACAGATTGCAAGACTTGGCACGCCGCGTTCCTCTAAAACGCTTCCATCGTGCATACTGCACGATATACAGGAACCTCAGTCTGCAAGCCCTTCAATGACAAAATCTGCACGTTCCGCAAGGTCAACGAGTAGTTGAACCGGAGCTGGACGCGCGAATGTAGGTTTTTTGACACGCACGACTTCAGCAATGTCAAAACGTTCACGCATCAACTCTTCAACACGCTCAAGAAAAATATCACTACCGTTTTTGGTAATGTCTAACAATCCCATTACTTTTCCATCAAAGGTATCAAGTCGTGGAGCCAAAAATTTCTCATCTGCATCATTTTGCGAGGTGGGATCAAGTAAGGTAACATCTGCCATAGTCAAAACCTCCTATGTGTTTGAATGGGACGTTTCCATCTGTACCTGTTGCGATTTCGCCATTGCATCTTCTGCTTCCTGAATCATGCCTTTACGCTGGTAACACATAGATAAACTGGTGTAAACAAGTGGGTCATTCGGATTGATTTCAATCGCTTTTTGGACAGCTTCAATGGCTTTATCGTATTGACTAAGCCGTTCATACGCATGCCCCAATCCAAGATAGCCCTCAATATAGTCTGGATATGCTTTAATAAGTTCCTTAAAAGCGTTAACAGCTGCTTCCAAGTCGTTTTCAGCGAAATGTGTGAGTGCAACATCGTAAAGTTCTTCTTGTGTTGACATCTTTTCTTCCTTACAAATTTTTAGAAATTCTAACAAAAACGCCTGTGAAAGTCAATTGGATTAAGATTTGGATGTGTAAAGTTTGGCAAAACTCCGTACAATAGCGGTGTGCAGGTTTTGTAATCGGTGTTCTCAAGAAAAGACTTACTTCAAAATCAACATCTTCCGCGTAGCAGTAAAGTCACCTGCCGTTAGCATATAGAAATAGATTCCACTTGCAACAAACTCACCAACATCATTCCTGCCATCCCAATATGCTGCACGACTACGACTTTGATATATCCCCGCTACCTGATGCCCTAACGCCAATGTTCGAATAACCGCACCGTTCGCGGCATAGATCGTCAAAGTTACATCCGTAGGTTTTGCGAGATGATACGGTATCCACGTCTCTGGATTGAACGGATTCGGGTAGTTCACAAGCAGTAAAGTCTTTTCAGGAATCAGCGATGCTAATAACCGTTCCAGATTCTCTATACCTTGTTGGAAAGCAATAGAACCATCGTTTTGAGCCTGTGCTTGATCTATCCATGCCTGGACCATTACTGGCATGAGTTCCTTGTTATCTATTGCAAGTAAAGGAGACGCAGCAGTGGAATCCGTTGAATCACCAAAGTGCCGTGCCACAAGGATAAGGTCTTGAACATTAATAACGCCATCACGATTTACATCTGTCCGTAAGTTAGCAGGCGCGTTTGAGCCAAAATCCCTGGCGACGAGAACCAGATCCGTGATACTCACACGTCCGTCCTGATTCACATCCCAAGCAGGATATTCTCCTACAGTGATGGTAATATTCGGAGGCACAGCAGGGATAATGTCACCTGTGATAGAACTGAACTCAAAGTTTTCCAGTGTCACTTGTGTTTCACCACCAGCTTTTGCCTTGAATATCACAGAGAGCAGCGCGCCTGTGCCGCTAACCCCATTTTCGGCTATCCGCGCCGAATACAGATTTGTGATTTTCCCTGCTGTATTATCAATCGTACCGCCTTGGAAGAAGGTATCTCCACCTTCTGACTTTAGGAACTCGCCCTCAGTGACTTCAACCGCTTCAAGTGCATGCGGGTCAAAAGCAATATCCGCTTGCCAACCTGCTAAATCGGATATGTTTTCTGCATTGAGGTTGAGTGTTAACGTGTCGCCAGCGAGAGGGTTTGTTGTTTCTGTTTCGGAAAATGTGAAGCCGACACCTGGAGGTGCCAAAGTATACTCTGTGCCTTCTTCAAATCCGAAAAAGCCTGTCCAACCCTGCTTTTTCCCGTCTTCTTTTCTCTCGTAAATAGCAACTAACAGAACATTTGCGCCTTTTTGCAGCGTAACAGGCAAGAATCCAGTGTAACCGTCAATGCTCCCACCTGTCGGATGATTATGAATCAACTTTCCGTTAAGCCAAATCTTAACAGATTCACTGGTACCAATGAGCATGTTTACTTTTTGATCTTTTGGAGAACCCAAAACAATTGAACCATAAGCAATATGATGATTTGTGTCGCTTATTTCCAAGTTGGTGGCGTTCACCATATCATTTATGTTACCAACAGATGAGGAGAGCTTACCGACTGTCCAAACACCGTTGCCAACAGAACCTCTCTCTTTCGCACCCTCCGTTGCAATCTCCAGTTCTGTTACAGCACCGTTACTCATTTGTGCAAGAAAATCTGTTCCTGAAGTAGCGGCATCCATAGTGGACATACCGTATATTGGGGCAAGTACCCATAGCCACGGTCCCTCTATTATTGGGCCCTCTGTTGGGAACCCTGGGTTACCATCTGTCGAAATAGGTATTTTCCCAAATAATCCTTCTATAGGTGAAAAGTCCCAAATATCGTTACCTGAAAGGCTTAAAAAAACTAATTCAGTTAACTCTGCAAGAGGTGATACGTCTGATACTTTATTGGCATTTATTGTAAGGTTTTTCAAACCTTTTAAGCTTGCAAGCGGTGAAATATCTTCTACTCCCATGCCGTATAGCACCAATCTTTTTAAGCCTGTGAAGTTTGCCAGAGGTGAAATATCTGTTAAATCTTTTTTGTTATGCCCCAATTCGAGCCATCTTAGTTTCGTAAATCCGCTCAAGGACGATATATCATCTATAGAGATTCCCCAAGCACCAAATCCTTCTAAATTGGTTAATTCTGCCAGTGAAGAAAAATCGGATATCCCTTCCCCTGATATCCAGAGTTCTTTTAGAGATTCTAATCCCGCTAAGACAGAAAAATCAGATATCGTGTTGCCTCTCAGTCTTAATTCTGTTAAATTGTTCAAACCTATTATGGGCGATAGGTCAGTGACAGAATTGAAACGAACATTTAAATGTACCAGATTTGTTGCAAACTCAAGTCCGCTTAAATCTTTGATTCCCTGACCCTCTGCATTAATTACTGTCAACGTAGCCATTTCATCTGCTGTAATTGGGACAAATGCATCATCAGCATCTTTGCCAAGTGCCTCTGCGATAACGGCACGAAGGTTCGAGTCAGGAATATCAATCTTTGAAGGCGGTAACAGCGTATATTCTGTGCCTTCTTCAAAACCGAAGTGCCCCGTAATTGCATTTCCATTACCAACTGCGACTAACAAAACATTTACTCCCGGTTTCAGCGTAACAGGAAAATACTGAGTGAAACCGTCACTATCGTCCCACCAATAATCAAATTCAGTAGGTCTGATTAACTGCTCGTAGACTAACTCGCCATTTAGCCAAACCTTGTTGCGACCTTCGCTTCCAACAAACATTCTTGTTTTTTGTTCCCGCGGCGAATCTAAGAGGACAGAACCGTAGAAAACAATAACTTCTGTACTCCATTCATATTCTTCGGGTAAGCCAAAAGCACGCACCATTTCCGGCATATTATTTATAAACCCATTATCAGTACCGATAGGAGAAATTTTATGGGTTGTCCATTCATAATTTCCGACTGCTTTTCCAACCGTTGCGCCTCTCGTAGCAATCTGATGTTCTGTTACAGCACCTCCACTCACTTCTGACAATAAATCTGTCTTGTTGTCGAGTTGTTTTTCTGGAATAGGTACCCATAACCAAGGTCCTTCTATTTTGGGACCGCCTATAGGCACACCAGGGTTTTCAACCCAAGTTATATAAGTGCGTGCAGCTAACTCATCTAAAGCAGATATATCAACTATTTGATTTACACGTAAATCCAACCATTCTAAGTTGATTAGCCCTGCAAGTGAAGACACGTCTGAAATCCTGTTTGCGTGAAGGTAAAGCTCTGTTAATCCTGTTAAACCTAATAACGGTGATAAATCAACTATCTCATTCCGTGGTAAATCTAACCGTTCTAAGCTGATTACCCCTGCAAGTGAAGATACGTCTGATATTCTATTCTCGGCAAGTCGTAAACGTCTTAATCCTGTTAAACCCGATAATGGCGATAAAGAATAATCGTGCACTCTTCTGGAGTGGTTAAGGTTTAGATACTCCAATTTGGTTAATCCTGCCAATGATGAAATATCCGATAGTGAATCGCAACGATGAAGGTCCAACCATTCTAAATTGATGAGGCCTGCCAAGGGTGAAACATCCGATAGTCGCTCATTGTCAGCGATCTGCAGTTGTATTAGGCTGGTTAATCCTGCCAGCGGTGCAAGGTTTTCTGTTCCAGTTCCATAGAGACTCAATCTTTTCAGGCTTGTAAGGCGTGCCAGTGGTGAAATGTCAGATATTGGCGTATTAAACAATTCTAACCAATTTAGCTTTGTTAATTCAGCAAGCGGCGAAAAATCTTCTATATTCATATCCCAAGCAGCTAAACCGATAAGATTTTTTAATCCTGCCAGTGGTGAAATGTCAGATATCGGATTTCTTGAAATCCACAAATTTTCCAAATTTACAGCAGCCTCAATACCTGTTAAATCCTTAATGTCTCTATTGCTTGCTCTTAGGTTTGTTAAGGTTGCCATTTCTTCAAGCGTTAACGGAACAGTACCCTCTTTGTCAAATGCCTCTGCGATAACGGCGCGGAGGTTTGGGTCTGCGATAATACGAGGAGGTAATACCGTATATTCTGCATCAGGTGCAAATCCGAAATAACCGGATTTAACATTCCAATCGTTCTTATCGCTCCTACTATAAATCCCAAATAACAATACATTTATCCCTTGCTTTAGTGTGACAGGGACGAATTCTTGGTAATCGGTACCCCACACACCACTGGGACCATATTCGTGAAGAAATTCACCATTGAACCAAACTTTGTACTCCCCAGTAGCTCCAGTAAACATTGTTGTCTTCTGTTCACGTGGTGAATGTATGATGATGGATCCATAAATTATATTATCTCTATCCCTTTTCTCCCAAATACGAGTCGTTCTAAGCATCTCGGCAATGTTCTGATATTCATTAGGTGCGATTTTGTTTGGTGTCCACACATTTTCTCCAACAGGACTTCCTATTGTAGCACCGGTTGTTGCGATTTCCAGTTCAGTTACGGCACCGTTACTTGCTTGGGACAGTAAATCTTCTCCATCGAAAAAATTGGATAAATCAGAACCCGACACCAACATCCATAACCAGGGACCCTCTATTTTAGGACCACCTTGAGCAAAACCTGGATTGCTGAACCAAAAGATTTCTGTATGCTCGCGTAGTCCATCCAAAGGGGAGATGTCTGATATGTTGTTACGTTCAAGCTGCAAACGTTCCAAGTTGTGCAAACCTGCAAGAGGCGACACGTCTTCTATCTTATTGGTGTGGAGATTAAGATATACAAGTTTTTTCAAAGACGCCAAAGCTGAAATGTCTGATATATTACGGTTCCCCTCTAAATTGAGCTGTTCTAAATTAATCAATTCTGCCAAGGGTGAGATGTCCGATACGCCACTGCCACGAACCGATAATGCTACTAAACCTGTTAGACTTTTTAAGGGTAAGAGACCAGGTCTGTCGGAACTGTAAGTGTGCAGCTCTTTCAAATTTGTTAATCCTGCCAAGGGTGACAGATCTGAAATCTTCGGATTGCTAAAGAATCCTAACCATCTTAGTTTTGTTAATCCTGCCAAAGGGGATAGATCTGAAACAGAAGTGTTCCAAAAACCTAACCTTTCTAAGTTAATTAAATCTGCAAGAGGAGATAGGTCTGATAGAGACTCGCCGGAAAATTCAAGCAACTTCAACGTTACTAACTTCGTCAGAGGAGATAAATCGGATAGTGGATTACCTCTAATAATAAGTTCTTCCAGGTTTGTTGCAAATTCAAGTCCCGTGATATTACGAATTCCCATTCCTTCCGCTTTTAGTTGAGTCAACGTCGCCATATCTTCAGTCGTGATCACATCACCAGGTGTTTTGCCGAGTACTTCCTCAATTGCAGCACGTAAATTCGGATCTGAAATATAAACACCAGCACCGGGAATACGTTCTGGTCGTTCTTCAACCGGTGGTAGAATGCTATCAGGAGAATCTAACGCAGTAATCACATCGTGAAAAGCCGTTGTCCATGCGTCTCGTTTGATGACACCGTTTTCTAATACCAGTGCTCCTAATAAGTTTTGTAAACTCACATTATTACTAATTCTTTCAAGGAATATATCTGTTTCTAATCCAACGGCAGCTGCAGCATGTGCTGCACTAAGGGGGCCTTGAAATGCCTCGTGCAATCGTTGGACCGGTTCAATACCACCAAATACGCCACCTGTTTTTTCCAGTGCCGTACGAAAACGTTTCATATCTTCCGCTACAAGTTCATCCATCTCTGTTTTTTCAACATAGAGGTCTAATGCACGTTCTTTGTTAAAAGGTGGATTATCAGCTTGTTCAACAACAGCACGCACCTTGTCCTCAAAGGTTTGCATCCCTTTTGTGTGGCAACCGATGCAGGAGAGACCCGTGCGCACTGTCGGATCCGCCACAGCAGGATTCGAAACGATGCTGATCGGCGCCGCATCAATGCGGATGCCTTCCCTATCTACAATAAGATATGCCTGTAAACCATTCGGTAAATTGAAGATAATTTCACCACCATCTTGTGAGAAATCAAGCGGATGTGTAAAGATATGCTGTGCTTCTGAACTCCCCGCAAAGTCATAACTTTTCCAATACGCACCATACCGTGATGTGTGACGCTCAAGAACGCGATTGTGTCGTGAAACACGGGAATTGTTGAAGCCCGCACGCCAAACGCGTTTCCCAGGGGCATTTTGCAGGTTTTCAGCAACAAACACCTCAAGTGCTGCCTCTAATTCACGGTCTGTTTCGGGCAACGCGAGAATGTCGTGGTAGAGCGGTGGTAGCGAGGCAGTAGCGATAAACCAATCCACATGCACAAACGGCACTTCACAGTTCATCTCTTGCTGTAAAGTTGTGAGTTTTTCACGAAGATGTGTTTGTGTCGGCGCATCAAACGTCATTTTGTAGGGATATGCCTGTTCAATTTGTGTCCATGCATCGTTTCTCACATCCCATTCGTAATCACGAAGGTCAATGTAAAAAAGGGTTTGTTCCGCATCAATGAGCTGCGGTTTAACAACCTCGCGTCCCCAGGAGAGGCTATTAATCAGTTTTGAGAGGGCGCGCCGATAGGCGTTGAGTGCTTCAGTCGTCTCACCTGCGTTATACAGATGTGTTAACGTAAAGTAGCGCGCAAACAATTTGTCACGTGATGGGAGAGAATTAACGTGGTTTTCAATTGTCTGAAGCACTGTATCAGTCGTAATGAAGTCGGTTTCTGGCCTGGGAATATCGCTCCAATCTGATGCACCTGCCAAAATCCATTGGCGTATTGTCTCAATCGCTTCAGGGTTAAGCGGTGGTTGTCCAAGCGGCATCCGCTTGGCAAGGTTTGTTTCAATGAGTCGTTGATAGAACACAGAACCGTCCGGATCTCCCGGAACAACTGATCCATCTTCAATAAGTGCTGTGTATTCAATAAGAAGATCGTCAGAGAATGAGCCATTTTTCCCGTGACAGATTAGGCAGGATTGCTCAAAGATCGCATAAGCCTCTTGTGCCAGATTCTGTTGTGCATCAACACTGCCAACTAAAATCAACATCAATAGACAACTAATTTTTATGATATTTATTTGTGTCTTCAATTCGCTGTTCCCTCTCTAACTTATTTGAGTCTATTTCTGGTTATGAATATTATTTATAGTATATCTGACTTATGAAGTATTTGTCAAGTAAACAGCAGAGCCATTCAGGGTTATTTAGTTTTAAGAATTATCAGTTGTTGAGTGTTACTAATAGTTTATATCGTAGGTCGGGTAGAGCATAAGCGAAACCCGACATGATCGCACTTTCAAACTAAAATTGTTGGGTTTCGCGTCCGCTCTATCCGACCTACAAGCGACGATAAAATATTTCAACGTATGTAATAAAATGCACAGAAAAACCGAAAACTAAATAACCATGAGAGCCATTCAATTGTCGAGTTTACCCAATTAATTGTGACGTATTATCCAATTAACATGACAGTCATGTTTGTAGGAGGAAACTCCGGGGAATGCCTTTGGCAGCATGCACTGTTGGCATCCTGCATGATTCATACCGTTGATTCCGTTGATTTGGATTCCCGACTGCCAATGTTTTTCGTCGCGATTCGGAGATCGCTCCTACAAGAAGAAACATAAGTTGGAATATGCAATTAATAGACAATTGAATGGCTCTGAGTAAACAGCTTTAAGATTTCAGAAAGTCTGTAATGCTCTTGTCAAAACCTATCCGTTTTCAATTTTCTCAATATTTATAAATGGGGCACACTAAAAGGCGGTGTCTGCAAACCTATCTTTAAAATTTATTGACAAAAAACATTGAAATCTGGTATTATATCCTTTAAGTGTATTGTTACGATTATCCGCGCCCCTCAGTGACTGTTGATATTGTGTTATTGACGGATGCTTTTCCGCATCCAAAAATCTTGTTAATTCGACGTAAGAATCCTCCTTTTGAAGATTTATGGGCACTGCCGGGCGGTTTTCTGGAAATGGACGAAACACTTGAGGAAAGTGCACTACGCGAGTTAAACGAAGAAACAAACATATCAGACGTTGAACTGACACAAGTTGGAACTTTTGGACATCCCGACCGTGATCCACGCGGGCGTGTTATTACTATCGCTTACGTTGGAATCATAAATTCGGAACAACAGAAAGTTGTAGCAGGTTCCGATGCTGCGGAAGTTGCTTGGTTTTCAACATTAGATTTGCCGCATCTTGCATTTGACCATAGTGAAATAATCGAAAAGGCGTTGGAAGGATTAAAATGAAACACTTCGGCTTAACCTTGAACCTAAAAAACGATCCGGCAATCATTGAACAATATAAGGCGTATCATAGAGATGCTTGGCCAGAGACATTGGCAGGTCTGAAAGCGGTTGGCATTACAAAAATGAATATCTACTTATTAGGTCGGCGCTTATTTATGGCGATGGAGACTGTGGACACCTTTGATATAGAACGGGATTTTCCGCGCTATCTTGAAGAACATCCGAAGTGTAGAGAATGGGATGAATTAATGCGAACTTTTCAGGAACCGATCGAAGAGGCACAAGCGGGTGAATGGTGGGCACAGATGGAACCTGTATTTGAATTATAGATTGGCACAGAGCGTGAACATATAAAGTGTTGACAATCTTGTTTGTATGATTTCAAAGGTTGAAAAATGACAATCAGTTACGACTTCATAGTATTCAGTGGTAGACTTTCAGAGAACAGTTGGACCCTTGGGATGAGAGCGATTCAAGGCGAAGTGCCTCTGGATATCGTGATACCGAGTTTGCATACATCATCAGATTCCGAGGATAAGGATATAATCGGAGTTTTGACAAAAGAGGGTATCTCGCGAGAAAGTTCCGATGTGATGGAACTTTACCGGTATCTTCGGCAGTTAAACCCGAAATCGAATCAAGCATTTGGATACAATGAAGTTGCAATCCGTAATATCCACACCCGCCTAAATTTGCTAAAGGTTGACGAAGAGCTTCGCGTCCAAATTACTTATACCGAACGTAGAGAAAACTATACTCCGGTCGCATATAATATTAAATTGTTGGGCATCTTCCAGATTACAGCTGCCGATACCTTTGATCCAGAACCAGAAATATCTGAAATCACTGAAACAGATACGTCTGAAGAAAATATACAAGATGTTCCTGAACAAGATGAGAAAAATGTGATTCCAACAGAATTCCCTCAAACGGATCCAGAAATACCGGTTTATAAAACGACGAATACATTGGAAAAATTAATTGCTTTTACTCGAACACTACAAGCCGAATTAAAAGAAACAGCGGAAAATCTCGCTTCAATGACTGAAAGAGTGCAATTATTGGAAGAGGAACGCCAACGGTACCGAGAGCAAGAAAACTTACTCCAAGATATTCTTGATCGTCTCAACCAATTAGAAAATTTATACAATCGAATCAACGCCCTTGAAGAAGACCGTCATCAACTTGACAAGTTACAACAAACTTTAACAACGTATTTTAAAACTTCAAATCGGCAAACACAAGCATTGCTTAAAGAGGTCAATGATGAAACGGACAATATCAACCCAGAAATTAATGCTCGATCAAATAAAAACGAATTTTGAGAGGAGAAGCGTTTCATGATGAAAATTGGCACGATGTCTTTGAATGTCAAAGGCACCACAGCAACCGATTTTGCCCAAATCGTATATGATCTCGGCTTTGATGTAATAGAACTCCATTCCAGCGCTTTTGAATCTACTGATGCAGCTTATCTACGGGACCTGAAGATGAACCTCATGCGAAAAGGTTTGCCATTAGGTTACATCGGTGTCAGCAATAATTTTGGTAAACCAGTTGCTGAACATCCCGAACAGGTTGCGCTTATTAAGCAATGGATTGATATTGCGTCATTTATGAGTTGCCCTATAGTTCGTGTATTTGCAGCTTATGTGCCAGCAGATTGTGAAGATGAAGAAACATTGTGGCCTCCCATGATTGAAGGCTTTAAAGAGGTAGCAGAATACGGATACGAATCGGGAATTCTCGTTGGTCTGCAAAACCATAATCACAACAACGTTACACGTGATGGAAATGCCGTCTTACGTGCGCTAAATGGAACTAACCATCCCTACTTCACACATATCTTGGATACAGGACAATACGCAGGTTCTCCCGGCGCAAGTGGACATCGCGGTTCGTCACATCCAGACTATGACTGCTATGCAAGCATTGAACAAACTGCACCTTACGCAGTTTATGTGCGAACAAAGTTTTATGAAATTGATAGCGGCGTAGAGGAATGGTTGGACTACCCGCGGGTTTTGGACATTTTGCGAGGTGTTGGGTATAACGGTTGTCTTTCAGTAGTCTATGAAGGTCAATCCGATCCGATTGAATCAATGCGCAAGGCAAGAAGTTACTTGGAATCTATACTGTAATAAAATCACCATATCGTAGAGGATAAGATGAAGACACGAGCAGCAGTCATGTATGAACATAATCAACCTGTGGTTGTTGAGGAGTTGGCGTTAGAAGAACCGAAAGCGAATGAGGTTCTCGTGCGTACTGCTGCAAGTGGTGTTTGCCATTCTGATCTGTCTGTTGTCACGGGTGCTATCTACTACGATGCTGCTGTTGTTCTTGGGCATGAGGGTGCGGGTGTAATAGAACATCTTGGAACCGATGTAATAGACTTTCAGGTAGGAGACCATGTAATCCTCTCTTTCGTCAGTTATTGCGGTGATTGCCACATGTGTCAGATGGAAAAAGTCTGTTTGTGCGAAAGTTACAATGTGGCGCGCGGGTTTCAATTAGATAGTACTTACCGTTTGTATAACAAATCAGGTGAAGGTATCCTACAGATGGCACGTATTGCGACAATGTCGGAATACATGGTTGTGCCGCAACAAAACCTCGTCAAAATAGATCCTGATTATGCATTAGAGAAAGCGGCCCTCGTAGGCTGTGGTGTAACAACTGGCGTTGGCGCTGTTTTGAATACTGCGAAGGTGGAACCTGGTAGTTCCGTTGCAGTTATCGGCACAGGCGGAGTCGGTTTAAACGCTATTCAAGGTGCGGTGCTCGCGCAAGCAGAGAAGATTATTGCTGTTGATATTACTGAAAAGAAACTTAACTTTGCCAAAAGTTTTGGTGCAACGGATGTCGTTAACGCTGCTGATATTGATCCGGTTGAAGCGGTTCGTGAGTTGACAAATGGTCGTGGTGTAGATTATGCATTTGAGGTCATCGGAAATCCAAAAACTATCGTTCAAGCATATCAAATGACACGCGCTGCAGGCACCGCTGTTATTGTCGGAATGGCACACCATCAAAAAGAATTTAGTATTCCAGCGCAACACTTCGTCGCGAGTGAAAGACAAATCATCGGTTCGTTTTACGGTTCGTGTCAACCACGAGTAGATATGCCGGAACTTCTTAATCTCTATACGGAAGGCAAATTGAAGTTAGATGAACTGATTACAAAACATTATCATCTTGATCAAATTAATGAAGCGTTCGCGGATATGGAAGCCGGTGAAAACGCACGCGGCGTTATTCTCTTTAATTGACATTCCTTTTGTCACACAATACAATGAAATCTATTCACACCTCTGTCCGCGAACAGTTTAGCCAACACGCTGACTATTATGCGCAAAGCAGTGCCCATGCCGAAGGGGATACGCTTGAGGTTATCCTTGACTTTGCGGCTCCGAAAGGGACAGAAAAAACGCTGGATATTGCAACAGGCACAGGTTTTACGGCGTTCGCGCTTGCCCCTAAGGTCGCGCATGTAGTCGCCACAGACCTAACACCTGAGATGGTTGCAAAAGCATCCGAATTAGCACAAGAACAAGCAATAGAGAACGTCACGTTTTCCGTTGCTGCTGCAGAGTCTTTACCGTTTGCTACTGCTTCGTTAGATTTAGTTACCTGTCGACTTGCACCGCACCACTTTCAAGATGTCCCAAAATTCTTGAGCGAGGTACATCGCGTTCTACGCACAGATGGGCTTTTTTGTCTCGTAGATTCCGTTTCACCTGAATCTGAAAAACTAATAGCATGGCAAAATCGCGTTGAAAAGTTGCGCGACGATTCGCACGTATACGGATATCCGCCATCTCAATGGGATGCGATGATTGTAGATGCCGGGTTTGAAATTGAAAAGACAGCACACACGCGAAATGCGCTGATGTCGTTTTTGTGGTGGGTGCGTCCACAGAAAAACCCACCTGAAGTAGTGAAGAAAATCCGTGATGCGTTCGCACAACTTTCGCCTGATGACGCAAAAAAGCATTATACAGTTGAACCCGTAGACGATGATTTCTATTTTTCTTGGCCGATGTATGCAGTTAAAGCAAAGCGGAGGTGAAAATATGTTGCTGAAGACCAACTTGCTTCTTACCCAGTAATAATTACTTCCCAATAGATATGGTGCGGCGAAAGCAAGGTGTCCACCAGTTCACGCACTATTATCAACAACTTTTGGATTATTTAATCTCGTGAAAATGCGTTTTATACGTAAGGAGATAAACTTATGTTTCCCCGTTTGTTTGCAGGGTTCTGTATTTTGAACCTCTTTTTGAGTGTAATGGCTGTAGAAGCTGCTAAAATTGCCATTGTTGATTTTGCTGACCAGTGGACAAAGGTTGATGCATTGCGTCAGGCACTGGATGAATTCAAGGTTGAATACGACGATCTCACAAAGGCACTTGAAGGTGGGGAGCTGCCTCTCAAAGCGGAAAATAAATTTTCTTAATTGGTAGCATGACAACCAACAGTGCTGGATTGCACCAAAACCTCGACAAGAATGCAAAAGTGATTCAGGATTTCGTCGAAAATGGAGGTGTCGTCTGGGAACCGACACAAGCTGATCAGAACGAAGCGAAGGTGGATTGGTTGCCGCCTGGATTAAGTTGTGTTCGGAGTGACCGTGATAGTGCGGATTTTAAAATTCTGGCAGCGGACCACCGCCTCTTTAACGAACCAAACCGTATGAATGAAAAAACGTTTAAAGACTGGGGACATCAAGGCTGGCCTACTGTTTGGGAAGTCATCGCTTCTCAAACGGGATTTGACGTGTTGATGGAAAGTTTAGGAAGTCCTGTCATTATGGAAGCGGAATTCGGGAAAGGTAAGTTCCTGATGATGGCAATTGCCCCTGATAAATACTATATCGTAGGTAACGATGACCATACGAAAGACATGGCAAAGCTTTTCATGGAGAATTTGCTGAACTATGTCGAAGAATTTGCTGCTGTGGAAGTAGATGGTAAACTCACAACAAAGTGGGCGAATCTGAAAATGTGATAGGATGATAGCCAATCAAATATATTGCCCTATTACTTGCTATACCACATTGGGATTATTATAGTAAAACCTAAAATATGTGCACACTCCCTGGTAGATGCGGTTTCCTAACTCGCTATGATTCGGTGTATCGTGGCGTTGATTTACCACAGTGTATAAATAATTATTGGTTCCACTATATTGTGACTTTCCTGCAATAGAAGCGCGATGAATAGCGATTTCAAACCGCTATTCATCGCGCATTATCTTGTGAAAAACTTTAGAAAGTTTGTGTCAAGCGCGCCATAGCTAAACGCCCAATTTCCGGTGTTCCAACAAATTGATTATGTTTACGATCCAGAAGATTTTGGATAGTCACCGATAGGCGTGGTTCAGGACCGAGTGGAATAGAATAGCCAGCGTTTAGATCGACCGTATAATACGATTCAACTTCGCCTACATAAACCCCTGATCGAACGGGAAATCCTTGCACAAAACGCGCTCGTAATCCCACGCCTAATCCGAGATCAATGTTAGTGTATTGAACATTTGCACCGAATTTATTTTTAGGAGCATTCAGTGCAATGTCCCCAATTTCGTCAACGTTTTCAAAGAAATCTTCGCTAACAAATGAATAATTCGCACCTAAACTCCAACTTGGATTGAGGAAAAAGGTAAAATTCAGATCTAATCCATTGAGCGAAATGTCGCCGTAGTTACGATAGGTCAACATAACAGCATTTGGGTCTACCGCTTGTTCAGGTGTTACCGTGCCAAACGGAATAAAAGCAGCACCGTTATTTTCAGTACCTGCAACAAACAACGTTACCAACTCCTCAATAGACGAACCATCGCCGTTCCCGCCCTGAGTTGTGGCATCAAATGCAAGCAGTGCTTGAGCAAGTTGTGCATTTTGGGGATCGGCTAATGCCGCTTTGATCTGTTGACCGAGAGAAGCACTCAAGGTTGCCGCGTCCAGGAACACATTAGGTGTTTCAACGAACAATGGCGCGATGAAATTGTTAATTCTTGAGTGATAGGCATCAGCAGAAAAAGCCAATCTATTTAGGAGAATGCCTTTGTATCCAACCTCATAAGTCTGTGTGATAGTTGGTTCAAGCGAGTCTACATCATTTACATCTGCAACATCAACAAAATTTGATGTCTCTGGATCAAGAGAACGTAAAACATTTTTCACACCCGTTACCTGCTGTGGAATAACGCTATCGAATCCTGCGGAGAGAGCTGCCACTATCTCAGCTGGAAGCCCTTGTGCGGCTAAACCTGCTTCAAAAACTGGCTTCGCACCGCTCATCACAGCACTTCTGGCAACGCCCCACATGACATTGGTAAAAAGTGGATCGTTGAGGGGAATGTAAGCACCACCTTCAAGTTTTCCCAAAGGTGAAAACGGAGAACGGAATAGCGGGAGACCATCCGCACTTCTTTTGAAGGTAAATCCCGTGTCTGACGGAACACCTTGTGCTCGTATGTCAATATTGGGACTGAAGCCTAATGCTGTTTCAAAGTTAGCACCTAAGTTATATGCATCCGGTGCTGAAAGAATATCCAGAAACAGGTTTGAGGTTCCTGGTGTATTGAAAGCGCGGTTATAGGTGACCCTAAAGTTGTGGTCATCATTTGGTTGAAACGCAAGGGCGACCCTTGGTGACAGGACAATATCACTGAGATGGTTATGTTGATCAGCTCTTCCCGCTGCAAGCAATTTCAGCTGCGGCAGGATATTGGTCTCCGACTGTAAATAGGCACCTATCTCGTTGATGTTGTCGTTATCTTCATTGACCCCATTAATTGTACCTTCAGTATCAGGGCGAGTAAGCAAGACATCCACTCCATAGGTAAAACGTTGCACATCTCCAATCCCATAACTGTGTTGAATCTGTCCGACATATAGGTTAGAATTGTCAACAGTTGGCAACCCGGTCCGTAGAACATAAGTTTCACCAGCATCACTCCTATTCCAGAAGGCTTGGGCGAATAGGTCCTTGTGAATGAAACGGGCTTGGGCAAAACCGTAAGTCCAGTTTTTGGCTTGACCGGCACCAATACCTGTTAATTCAATGCCGGTGGCTTGCGTTAAACCGCTGGCAAGGATTACGGTTGTATCGTCATTTGGACTATAATCAACGCGAAATTCACCCCGAGCGTGTGAAGTGTCAAATAAGGGTTCCAATTCACCTCCAATGTCTTCTTCTAAACGCCCCTCTTCCCAATCATCACCTCGGGTATAACCTGCTGTCAATTTATATCCAATTGTGTCATTGATAACACCGGCATGTCGCAGTGAACCGATGAGGAGACGCCGCTCACCGCCACCAATACTAACGGTTGTGCCTTGCGAAGTGAACGGAGAACGGGTGAGAATGTGCATCACACCGTTGGCACTGTTTGGACCGTATAGTGCAGCACCCGGACCTGATACAACTTCAATCTGTTCAATATCTTCGCTTATGGTAGGGATGAGTGTGTAGGCATTAACACGCAGCGAAGGAACACTTGCAATCCGATTGTCTACAAGCGACAAAAGATTGCCTGAAAAAACGTTATTGAAACCACGCACGACAACATACGAAGTCCCGATTCCAGAGGTCACAACATCTACAGCACGCAGTGATTTTAAGTGTTCAGTAACACTCATTGCGACTCGGTCTTTGATCTCGGTATCATCAAGCAAAGCAACTGATGCTGGTGCTTCAAGAACTTTTTCCTTACGGCGTGATGCCGTTACCGAAACCTTAGCAAGTTCTATGATTTCTGATGACAGTGAAATCTCTACCGATTTTGTTTCATCTGAAGCAAGTTCAACATTCGTTATAACCTCTTCGGCGTACCCCGGAGATGATGCGGTAATTGTGTAGACACCTGCAGCTAAATTAGCTAATGCAAGTGCGCCATTCGCATCACTAACACCTTTATCAGCATCGCCAGTTTTAGGTGTAACGGTAATGGTAACATTATTCAGTTTATTGCCGGTTTGGGCGTCTGTTACTGTGATGTTCAAGTTTGCGGCTTGCACAGACACCGTAGCAACTCCTAAAAAAATGAATAAGACGAACACCGCTATACCTACTAAGCCCAATCGTTTCATTACATTAACTCCTTATATATTAAGTATTAAGAAACATTGGCGGTTACCACTTGAAAAAGCAGCATCCAAGAACCAATATCAAAGCAAAGACAGTCGACGAATTGTCGTGTCAAAAGTGTTGCTGAAGATAAAAACATCCAGCAATCTAATAACAGTGGTTAAGTATCACAAATCTGAAAAGAAAAAGCAAACTTTTTTAATTGTGGGAACTAAAGTTGCAACCTATTTTGTGAATCAACGCAGCATACGCTTGATAGCATACGCGTTTGGTATTCTACATGATGCTGCGGGTTTCTAACCCCGATTTAGAACAAAAAACGCCAGAATCAACAGAAAATCCTTGTTTTTCAGAAAAAACAGTGTCTTTCTGTTCAAAATCTTGTGAGTAGCAACTTGAGTTAATTTGGTATAAGTTACCAGTGAAAGACTTCTACTGTTTAAGATAGATGCCTTTGTTACGTTTTATGTCCTGACAAGAAATTCTACAGTGTGTAGGTTTACAGTTGATGCATCAAGACAGAAACAATATACAATGGCTATTGACCAAATAGATATCCAAGAAGTTGTCTACCCTCTCGAAAATCAGGGATAATGATGTCCGCGCCAGCGCGAATGAGTCGTTCTCGTTTATCAGCATTCATATTGTAAACATTATCTTCAACAGACGCAACCCCCACGGCAATCGCCTCCACCGCTTTAGCGTTTTCAATCTCTACATACCCATCTCCAATAATAAGTAGTTCACTACCCCTCAGTTTGAAATCTGTAAGGATTTTCTTTATAATCATGGCTTTAGAAAACTTCTTATATTCACGCAACGCGCCAAAAATACCACCGCTAAAATATTCTACAACCCCAAGAAGTTCTGCCTCATTTTTGACGAATTCAATATCAGTTCCACTTGCGAGATAGCATTTAAGACCCATTTCATGTAGGCTTTGAAGGAATTCAAGTGCCATTGGAACGCGTAACGTCTCTGCAGACAAGTTGCCTTCCGCGAGTCCTGAAATGCGTTGCTCAACAATAGGCAGTAAGCGATTATTGTACTCATCTTTGTATGCAAGCGGATCCTTCGGTTTTCCTCCTCGCTTCTCAATTTCTTCACCTAACTGAATCATCTGATAAATAGTCTGTTTTCCTGTCAATCTATCAACAAATTCAACTACGATAGATTCCAATTGTTCTTGGGTTTCATTTGTATCAGTATCTGTTTGAAGAAACTCAATCATCATTGGTACCATGACGTTCTGCCAACCGTCTCGAATTAGGGAGATTGTCCCATCAAAATCGAAAACGACATGACGGATGTTCCCAGTTTGTATCTCACGACGAATTTCAATATTAGTTCCATCTAAAATTACATTTTGCATAGGTTTTACTTACTCAAATTAAGATGTTGATTTATCACTACTTTTCTGATAATATAATGTGATATAGATAATTAAGCAACTAAAATCTGTCTTAATGGCAGGGACATTCAATTGTCGGTTTATAACCCGTTTTGGTCGAAAGGTCGCGCCCGGGAGGTCGCTCCTATAAAAAGAGGTTTTATGAAAAAATAAATTATTGGGAAATTGAATGGCTCTGGTCTTAATGGAAGATGGTATGGACGAAAAAGAAATCCTGAAAAAGATTCGACGTATTGACATATTCACAAATCGATTAGTGAATACCGTCTTTGCGGGTGAGTATAAAAGTATTTTCAAAGGGCAGGGGATCACATTTGATGAGGTGAGAGAATATCAGGAAGGTGATGAAATCAGGGCTATCGATTGGAATGTTACTGCCCGCATGGGACAAACCTACATCAAGAAATACGTTGAAGAACGCGAATTAGCCATGATGTTGCTGGTAGATATGAGCAGGTCGACTGCGTTTGGGAGTATTCCTGAAACGAAAGCAGAGATTGCCGCTGAAATTGCCGCACTTCTCGCTTTTTCTGCCATCAAAAACAACGACAAAGTAGGGTTGATCTGTTTCACCGATACAGTTGAACATTTTGTCGCGCCACGCAAGGGCAAAAGACACGTTTTGCGTGTTGTTAGAGATATTCTCCGTTTTCAACCGAGTCATTCCGGGACAGATATTGCAGAAGCATTAATATTTGCCGATCAGGTTTTAAAACCGCATAGTGTTGTATTTCTAATCTCGGATTTTATGGATACAGACTATCAGAAGCAGCTACGTATCACTGCCAAGCGACACTCATTAATTGCTATTACACTACAAGATAGACGAGAAGTAAAGATGCCAAACGTAGGTTTAATTGAGCTTGAAGATGCCGAGACTGGGGAACGAATAGTAATAGATACAAGGTCTGAACAAGCACGGCAACTATATGCGCAACTCAATCAAGAAGCAGATACAGCACGGTTACAAGCTTTTCGTGCGAGTCAGACTGATTATATCAATATCCGCACGGATGAGTCTTATGTGATACCACTCATGCGCTTTTTTCGTCAGCGCGCTGCGCGTGGTTAAGTTCCATCTTAGCAACATAAGCACCTGCACAGCAAACAATCGTAGTATTATGACCAAACTTGAGATTAAGAATTTAACACATACTTTTGTTCAAAAAAATAGCCAACTGCAGGTGTTGGACAAGTTAAACTTTTCAGTCGAAACAGGGCAATTCGTCGCGTTGCTTGGTCCCTCCGGATGTGGAAAAAGCACGTTGTTCAATATCATCTCTGGACTCCTCAGACCGCAAACTGGAGAAATTTACCTCAGCGGGAAACGTATTCAAGGTAATACCGGTGCGTTTGGGTATATGCAACAAAAAGATCTTCTTTTACAGTGGCGAACAGTCTTAAAAAACGTTCTCATCGGACCGGAAATTCAGAAAGAATCACTTATTAAGACAAAAAAGGAAGCACACAAACTGTTAACTCAGCTTGGCTTGCAGGGATTTGCAAATAGTTACCCGATACAACTTTCAGGTGGGATGCGTCAACGTGTCGCATTAGTTCGCACACTTCTTTTTCGGAAAGATGTTCTGCTTTTAGATGAACCCTTTGGTGCGTTAGATGCAATGACGCGTACCGTGATGCAATCCATACTTTTAGATATTTGGCACAAAGATGGGCAAACAGTTCTGTTGATAACCCACGATATCGAGGAGGCACTCCTCCTTGCCGACAAAATTTATGTCTTAACAGCAAGACCAGCATCCATAAAAGCCGAAGTTGAAATCCCATTACAGCGGCCAAGAAGCATTACAGATAGAGATTTAATCAACTTGAAAAGTGAATTATTTGAGATGATGCAAGTAGAAATGCAACGGGTATTCAATATGAACTAATGTTGTCTACATCCGACTTTTCTCGTGAGAGGTTGTAAGTCAATTGCTCAACTTCTTTTACATTTGAAAGGAGAAGATTTTTGAAACAGAAGTTATATTCTTTAGTAATAGTTATCTTATGTTTATTCGCCTTTTCTATAATTGGTTGTGGGGAAGATGACTCGGTAGAAATTCAATCTGTTGATCCGCCAGATGGAAGTACTATATCTACTGATGCAACTATTACTGTGAATTTTAGCCGCAACCCACAAAATCTTACGGTTTCTAAAGGAGAGGCAGCTACTTCTGATAATATCACTACCATTTCAGGTCCGTTCCCATTAGGGATGCTTGAGGTTGAACTTACTTGGGAAGGTGGAAATCGTAGACTCACTTATACTGTAGAAAACCAAGTCGTAGTCCCTGAAGGCATGGTCCTTATTCCTGCAGGAGAGTTCCAGTTAGGCAGTATTAGCGCAGAAGCAGGAAACGTGGAACAACCTGGACATACGGTCTACCTTGACGCATTCTATATGGACAAGTATGAAGTAACGAATGCCGATTACAAAAAATTTATTGATGTAAACCCAGAATGGCAAAAAGGGACGATTGCCAGTAGGTTTCACGATGGAAATTATCTTGAAAATTGGGATGAAAATGCTTATCCAAGTGACAAGGCTGACCATCCTGTTGTTTCTGTAAGTTGGTATGCCGCAGCAGCCTATGCAGACTGGGTAAACAAGCGGCTTCCGACTGAGGCTGAATGGGAAAAGGCTGCGCGGGGCGGTGTGGAAGGTCAAAAATATCCTTGGGGAAATACAATTGATGATGACAAAGCAAATTATAGCCTGAATGTTGGATTAACTGGGAGTACAACGCCTGTAGGTGATTATCTGCCTAACGGATACGGTTTATACGATATAGTCGGAAACGTATTGGAATGGTGTCTTGATGCGTATGACAGAGATTATTATGACGATCCGCCGGACAAGAATCCTATTACTGGTGCCGATAGTATTGAGGAAGTATTAGAAAAGTTTAAGAATATTACATCTTCTCGTGCTTTACGGGGCGGTTCTTGGGTTGAGAGCGGTCAACCTCGGATATGGATTACATACCGACGCGGTAATGAACCAGCACGTACAAGTCATTTAATCGGTTTTCGTTGTGCAAAATCGAGCTCACCTTGAATCTTGAAATAATATCTTGTTTTTCTTATAATTCAGACATGTGTAATAATACTGTTGGAATTAATTCCAACCTACTAAGTTAGATAAATTTTCGAATTTTCCAAACGAATCTGGATAATTTTCTAAAATGAGAGGATTAAGTTATGACAAAATGTGCATTAATCAGTGGTAGAGGAATGGGTATGATGCACGGTGGCAACTTTCACAACCACCCAGATGCTGAAGTTGTCGCTGTTTGTGAAATGGACCCTGAACTTCTTGAAAAAGCGAAAGAACACTTCGGTGTTCCAGGGTATTTATCTATTCAAGAATTGTTGGCAAACTGTGATCCCGACCTCGTTCTCCTTATCGTCAATGAAACCCGTCGTATCCCCCCATTACGTGAGTTGATTGCTGGTGGACAGAATGTGTTCACTGAAAAACCCTTATGCGGACTACAAGGTCAGGCCACAGTCCGAGAAGCAGACCTCGCCATTGCAGGTCACGCTATTTCTGCATGGCGCGACTCCGATCTCAAATTTGGTATTGACTTCAACTACCGTTTTATGGAACATTTCAGAAAGCTTCACGAAGATATTGTGGAAGGACGGTTAGGGGAAATTAAGATGCTCCATGCCCGAGCACACTTCAACTGTTGGTCACACATCATTGACCAGATTCTCTGGAATATGGGTACACCAGAGTGGGTGAGTGTTGTCGGCGATCCGAATGAAGGCGGCGGTTGGAAACGCTTGATTCATATCGGTTGGGAAAACGGAGTAGTTGGTTCGCTTACCGGTACTAACCTCTGGGGATACGATGATCATCCACTCCGAGTCAAAATACTTGGTGATAAATCCTACGCGGAAGCAAAAGGTTTGGACGGTTCATACTTACGCCGTAAAGCGAATAATTCTGAAATAGAGGAAAAATGGGAAAACGAACCCGGCAAACCGGAAATGCCTGAGTCCTTCAAGCGAATGGCTGATGGTGTGATTAAAGCAATGCAAGCCGACCAACCGTTCCCTGCGGACGGAGAAGCAGCATGGAATGAACTTCTGTTTGAAGCAGCAGTCCATCGCTCCGCTTTACAAAACGGTGCCCGTGTCTATCTCTCAGATGTTGACAAAGCAGCATTCGCCTAAAGTAGACATCCAATCTATAGGCGCGCTTTGTAAGCGCGCCTATATTCCGAGTAACAATGGAGTCAAGGCACCCAAAGCTAAAGCATTGGGCTTGTGCTTCGTAGCAGTTAGCGTTTCCGAAGAAGCGTCTTACGTCTGCTCCACAACCAAATCAACGCCACATGCGCGTTTGGCATTTGTCGGGATCACAAGCAGCCCGAAGTATATTGATAGCAGCGTTTATGTCTCTGTCGTGGTGCGTATTACATCTTTGACATATCCACTGCCTATCATTGAGAGAAAGATTTTGCGTGTGATGTCCACACTCAGAACAAGGTTTTGTTGTAGGTGTCCATTGTCCGACTTGTAGGCATTGCCGCTTATGTTTGAAACACTTGTATTTGAGCAACTCAACAAACTGGTAGAAACCGAGATCGGAGACTTTGCGTCCCCAGATACGTTTCATGCCGTCAAGGTTGAGCGTTTCTATAGCGATAGTATCAAAGCGCCTGCAGAGGGCGGTAGCGAGTTTCCATTGCCAATCCAGGCGTTGGTTGCCAATTTTTCGGTAAAGCCGTGCGAGTTGTCTAATAGCACGATAGTAGTTAGCAGACCCTTTCACTTTGCGACTGACAGACTTGTTCAGTTTGCGGAGTTGCTTCAAAGATTGTTTGAGAAACTGCGGACTTTCTATTTTATCACCATTACTCAGCGTCAAGAACGTTTTGATACCGAAATCTATCCCTACGCTCTCACCTGTAGCAGAAAAGGGTTCGGTAGACGCATCATCTGTCACGATGAGCAGGTAGTAATCGCCAACAGCATCTCTGCTGATTTGGACATAGCGCACATTGCCGTGCCAGTCGCGATGTTGATGGAAAGAGAACCAGGTACGGTTAAATTTCAAGGATTGCGATCTGTTATCCCAAGACTTAAAAGAAAGACGGACACGCCCGTTTTCAAGTTTGTAGCCTGTTTGGAACTTGGCAGAACGATAGCGATGTTTCCGTTTCGGTTTAGGAATACCGCCTTGTCCAGCAAAGAAGCGTTGGTAAGCATCATGGATACGGATTATAGCAGCGTCAAGTGTATCTCTCGGTATCCACGCCCAATGTTTCTTCGTTGTCTTGAGCAACTTCGTCAGATGCGGCTGCAAGCGATACCTGCCCGCGTATTTGCCATAGATGCGGTAATACCGCTTCTCCAAACGCAAAAAATGGTTATGGACAACCGCAAGTTCATCAAGCAGGTTGCCCAAGCGTTTATTCTTGGGATGGGTGCGTATCTTGTATTTATAGGTGCGCATGGTCTTAAGCCTCAGCACGGTTCCCGAAGCCACTCGGTTGTGGTAGAGACCCCGCTTTGCAGCGAGGGTGACTTTCTCTACCAACCATGCTGAATATAGTATACCATCACTTGGCTTTTTTTGTCAAGAAAAAAAATTAGGAGCGGGCATTCCTCCCAAACCTAAAGGATTGGGTCTCCTGCCCGAAACGTTGATGAAATTATAAATGTTCATGGTATAGACAATTATCGGTTTTACAAAAACAGAATTTTAAGCATCAGAGTTAACTTTGACGATTATCTTACCAAGTTTCTCCCCTGTAAATAGGGCGATAAATGCCTTGGACGCATTCTCTAAACCTTCTATGATTGTCTCTTCCCAAGTGATTTTACCTTCGCCTATCCACTGCCGCATATCCCGATAAAATTCATTGTTACGCGCCATGAAATCTGTGACGATAAAACCTTGTAATTTAATCCGCTTGCCGATAGCCGAACTAAGGTTTGTCGGGCCAGGAGTAGGTTCAATATCGTTATATTGAGAGATCATACCACATAAAGGTATTCGCCCATGCATGTTCATCACTGCAAGGGCTGCTTGAAGGTGTTTCCCACCTACATTCTCAAAATAGATGTCAAGACCATCTGGGCAATGTTTTCTGAGTTCTCCTTCCAAATTATCAATCTGCTTGTAGTTAAAAGCCGCGTCAACACCTGCTTTCTCTATCAACCAGGAAATTTTTTCGTCAGAACCGGCACTTGCTACGACGCGGCAACCTTTGATTTTGGCAATCTGGCACACAATGGAACCGACTGCCCCCGCTGCTGCGGAGACAAAAACTGTTTCACCTTCTTTCGGTTGACCTATTTCTAACAATCCAAAGTAGGCTGTGCGTCCGGGCATACCGACCGCTCCCAGAAACGACTGAAGCGGCGCGATTGTTGTATCAATTGGTGTCAAACTCTCAGCATTTGCAATGTAATGGTCACGCCATCCTGAATATCCTGATACATAATCTCCAACCTTAAACTTATCGCTGTTTGATAACACAATCCTACCGACACATCCACCACCGAGCGGTTTACCGAGTTCGGCAGACCGCATTCCACCCCGCATATACGGGTCTACCGATGTATATATATTTTGAACTAATACCTCCTCTTCTACAGGTTCAGGTAGCGGCACCTCAACTACCTCAAAATCTTCTTCCTTCGGCATTCCTACAATGCGATTTTTAAGATGGATTTGTCGTGATACAATATTTGACATTTTCTTCTCCTCTCGTTAATACCTAATCTCATTATTGTAAAATCCGTAATAATTACACACCATGGTAGGTTCGGTTTCCTAACCGAACTGGTGTAGATGGTGCGGTTAGAAACCGCACCTACCGGGCAGATGTGTACATAATTTTGAATTTCACTATAAAGGTCTGATGTAATAATACCATTTCTAAGAAAAAAGTCAAGATTGTGATACTCTGAAATCAGAGCCATTCAATTGTCGGTTTATAACCCGTTTTGGTCGAAAGGTCGCGAGCTGGAGCTCGCTCCTACAAGAAGAGGTTTTATGAAAAAAAGAAATAATTGGAAAATTGAATGGCTCTGTACTCTGAAATTCGTTTGACATTTGTTTCTGAATGTGATTGCATTAATAGAGAGCAAGATAAAATTGCGCAAGGAACGAGTCATCCCAGGAGAATAATAAATGAAAAACCCCTCAGGCGAGTTTAATAGAATTGATTTTGGACACGAGGTATATGATAGGTGGTATCTTGAACATGCAAGACACAATTTTGAAGCAAAAGAATTTGTAGAAAAACATATCCCATTCTATGAAAAAGCACTACACTTATCTAAAAACGACATCATATTAGAGGCAGGCTGCGGAATTGGAAGTTATTCGCGTGAATTTACACGGCAGGGCTACCATGTTGTTGGTATGGATCTATCACCCAATTTTCTTGCTGAGGCACGAGAGATTACGCAACGCGAAAATTTAGAGATTGAATTCGTTTTAGGTGATTATAATAAAATGAGTTTTGAAGAGAGGTTTTCTGTTATTTTCTTTGAAGGCTCATTTTTCTATAAATCCAAGGAAGGTTTAGTATCGCTCTTAACCCGAATCTATAAAGCACTCACACCTAATGGCAGACTTTACTTTGAGCATCCAAATCAATCAAAAATAATCAGCCGATTTCCAATGGTTGATTTGTCTGAAATAGAGAAAGATGTGTTTGTTCTGCAAACGGGAGAATATGACGATGATGACAACGGGTCAAGAAACACTTGGCTTAAAATAGACTTTAATACACAGGAACATTACAAATGCGACTTTTTCCTTAAGTATCTCCCTCCGGACGAAATTAAAAAATGTCTTGTGGCAGCAGGATTTCGGGATTTCCACTTTTATAAGAAACGTAGGATTGAAGATTTCGATCCAGAGAATGATAATGGGTTTTCTTTAGTGGCTAAAAAGTGATACCAACGAAAGGCAAGCGGTTATCGTTATGAAAATTGAAAAACCGAAGAAGAAATACGATCAATTAATCGCTGATGGTTACTGTGTCGTTGAAAATGTCCTGAAGGAAGAGATGCTCACACGACTCTGTTCGGTAACGGATGAACTGCTTGATGCCCAAACCGAAGATGAACGTGCTGCACACCGCTCCTCTGGCAGCATGATCAGTGTCTATCAACATTCTCTGTTTGCGGAATTGGTAGTTTATCCTCGTGCCTTACAAACACTTGAGGCACTGGGCTTCCTGCGACCTAAATGGTCATCAGGATACATTATTAGCAAACCACCGCAGAGTCCACCACTATTTTGGCATCAAGATTGGTGGGGTTGGAACGATCCGTGCAGTTACACAGCACTACCGCAGCAACTATTTCTGATGTATTATCTGGTTGATACAACGCCCTATAACGGTTGCCTCCGTGTGATTAAAGGTTCGCATCTCAAACGACACCCACTTCATAATATATTGCCAAGCGCACACGGTGCAGAACTACAACGAGTCGAAGATGCCGACCATCCCGCATTTCAGCACTTCTCAGGTGAGATTGACATACCGATAAATGCTGGCGACCTCGTTATCGGTGATTCTCGGCTTCTGCATGCCTCACACGGCAATCAATCCGATGAACGTCGCACTGTCATAACACTCTGGTATCATCCGTTTTTTGCACTATTACCAGCAAGCATGCAGGCACATATCGGTAGACTTCGGCAAAGTTTCGCTTGGTCGGACGCGGATTGGGAGCGAATTGCCGAACTTGCCCCAGTCTACGAAGGGGACGTTGAACCTACTCAATGGAATCGAACACCAGGACCGGAACTGAAATAGAATTAATTGCGGTTATCGGATCACCCCAATTTTTGGAAAGTATAACTTGACAAAGAAACATCTAAATGGTATGATTGTATAAATCTATTATACAGAGGGAAGTTAGATTATTCTTGCTGCCTCAGTGACCGATAATTATTAAGCGAGACTTAAATTTGAGTGGTAGCCAGTGGATAATCCCTGGCTATAAAATGATGAAGGAAGTAATAAAGGATGAAAACAACTGTTGCAAGATTAAAATTATTATGTATCAGTCTAATGGTTATTAATCTGATGTTTGTAGGTGTCAGTTCTGCTGAAATTGACTTTGAAACGCTTGTAGGAATGTGGCTCTTTGATGAGGGCAGTGGTGACGTAGCTAATGATACTTCTGGCAAGGACAATAGAGGCATGATTCACGGTGGGGCAGAATGGGTTGATGGAAAGTTTGGCAAAGCGTTGAGGTTTGACGGCTCGGATGATTATGTGGAAATTCCTCACGATGAATCTTTAATGGTCGGAGGTGGACACACAATTGCGCTCTGGGTTAAATTGAATAATGTTCCCACTGGTGGCATGGCTGTCTTGACCAAAGATGATTGGGCACCTGGATTTTGGTGGGATGCGAATATAATCCGACATCACACGCAAGACCCACCAGCTATGCTTCACTATGTAGATGCACCTTGGAATCCAGATACAGAGTGGCATCATGTTGCCGTTACTTGGGATGGTGAAGAGTTTGGTGTATATCTGGACGCCGATTCGATTGGTTCTGGCGTAACTGGAGCAAACATAGGAAGAAATCCATTAACCGACAAACCCTTTTTAATTGGGATCTATTTAGCCACTGGACAACATGGTCAGTGGGGTGCGTTTTTGTCTGCGATAATTGACGAAGTTGTTGTCTTCAATACGGCATTGTCCGGTGATGATATTGGAACCGTCATGACTGATGGATTAAATACTTTGACTAATGTTGAACCTTCAGGTAAGCTCGCAACTACCTGGGCTACTATTAAAGCTAATTGACCTACTCCGAAACCTAAGATTGCGTTGGTTGCCGAGACTGAGGGTGTTTCAAAATAGGATACCCTCGGTCTCGGCAAAAGTGTTACTAACGAGAGTTTTTTATGTCACAAAACCCAATCTTTCATGATTACACTTTTGGTGATAAAGAACGCAAAGAATTAGATCGTGGTGGTCATTTTGTGCTTCCCGGACTTTTGACTGCCGATGCTCAGGCACGATTGACAGAAGCGTTGGCTCGGATTCAATCGCTAATACCTGGTTGTAAAGAGGGGCATGAACCCAACCGATTTTCTGCCGAATACGATACTTATCTCGAAAGTGTGATTGCACATCCACAGATGCTGGCACTTGCACGTAAAGTGCTTGGCGATGATATCCGATATGACCACTGCGTTAGCCTTAATCGCCGCGGTGGCAATGGCGGTATTGGTTGGCATAGCCACGGATATTCAGATGATGACCCGCGCTACGGTTTTGTCCGCATCTTCTTCTATGTCAACGGATTTGAGGCAGATGACGGTGGTTTAAAAGCAGTTCCTGGAAGCCATCATTACCGAGATGGAAGAATTCATGGTGGAACAGATGATGCGTTGAGGGAAGGATGGTTGGCAGGAAAAACACATCCAGAAACCGGTGAACTTTTACAGATTCAGGCGTTATCAGTACCATCAGGAACAGTAATTTTAATGTGGACGCATGCAGCACATGCAGTAACACCGAGGAAGCAAGATAGCGACACACGTTGGTGTGTCGTTTACGCTTATCGTAATCCCGGAAAACCTTCTGGTGCGCGTTGGATTACACCCGAATTTGAACAAAAGCCAATCCCTGGAACAGAAGGGTTGATGTCCCTTTATTAAAAGTAACCTAAGTAGCGCAAACTAAAAGTTTGCGCTACAAAATTGGCGAATACTGAACTATTATCCATTAAACTCTGTGTCTATATGTCTAAAATCTTATAGGTAGCAACTTGAGGTAAAGTAGTAGTTAGGAGTTTTTATGCCGCCAAACCCAATATTTCTTGATTACACCTTCGGTGATCGTGAACGGAAAGAATTAGATTACAATGGTCATTATGTGCTGCCTAAACTGCTTACTACCGATGCTCAGGAACGATTGACAGAAGCGTTGGTTCGGATTGAATCGCTCATCCCTGGTGGTCCAAAAGGATATGAACCGAACAGATTTGCAGCGGAATATGATAGTTATCTTGAAGGTTTAATCGGACATCCGCAAATGCTTAAACTTGCGCGTCAAGTGCTTGGCGAAGAGATACGTTATGACCACTGCGTGAGTCTTAATCGTCCAAGGGGTAATGGCGGCATCGGATGGCATAGCCACAGTTATTCTGAAGATGATCCGCGCTACGGTTATGTCCGTATATTTTTCTATATTAATGGATTTGAAGCGGATGATGGCGGTTTGAAGGCAGTGCCCGGTAGTCATCTTTACCGTGATCATAAAATTCAGGCGGCAACAGATGAAGCATTACGGGGAGGTTGGTTGGCAGGGAAAACCCACCCTGAAACAGGTGAACCGTTAGAGATTCAGACATTATCAGTACCGCCAAGAACGGTCGTCCTGATGTGGACACATGCAGCACATGCAGTAACAGCGAGAAAACAGGATAGTAATACCAGATGGACAGTCGTCTACGGTTATTATAAACCGGGTAAAGACCCAGGTGAAAGGTGGATATCACCTGAATTTGAGCGAAAACCGATTCCGGGTGCAGAAGGATTGATGGCACCTTACTAAAATAACTCAAATTGTTCCCTATTTGCAATGCCCTTGTCCGAGGGGTTTATAACCCCGATTTAGAACTCTCTGCTCATCTAACCTAAACAGCCATGCCGCAAAATAAACCCCATATTCTATTACTTATCAACGATGAACACCGACCCGATATATTGCCTATTGAAGGGGACACGGCTATCCGCATGCCAACACTCTCTCGCTTTATGGAAGAGGGGACATACTTTCGCAATGCTTATACGCCATCTCCAGTCTGCGTTCCTGCGCGCCAAAGTTTTCTTTCGGGACTCTATCCCCGCAACTGCGGATGCCTCAACTTTGGCGACCCAATGCCAACAGAAGTTCGAACTATTCCCGGTCATCTGGGCAACTACGGATATTATTCATGCTGTGCAGGCAAAATGCACTTTGTCGGCACTGATGTGATGCACGGTTGGCAAGAACGTGTCGGACGCGATATCGTCGGCAATAACGGTTATCCCTATCCTGCCGTGAAAGACGAACACTTCGCAAAGACCGAACGAGAACCCGGAACAGGCATGAAACAGAACAAAGTCGTTCAGGAAATCCGAGATGCGCAACCCGGTATAGGGCATTGGATGCTTCATGACCAATATAATGTAGATGGCGCGCTGTTATTCCTTGAAGAATATTTTGTCAATGCCTCTTATGACCGTCCGAGATCAAATCCGCTCTGTATGGCGGTAAGTCTCATAGCACCACATTATCCGTATCAGTGTCCGCTTGATCTGTTCAACTACTACATGCAGCGTGTAGAACCGATTGTTGAAGAACCGAACGAGAAGTTTGGATACGACAACTTTTTTAGAGTTCAGGTGGGCAAAGATGTCACCTACCGTCAGGCACACCGTGCAACTGCTGCATATTATGGAATGATTGAGTGGATGGATGCACAGTTTGGTAGAGTGATAGAGAAATTAGAACATCTAAATGTGCTTGATGATTTTATCATTGTATTTCTATCTGACCATGGTGAGATGCTTGGCACAAAAGGATTGTGGGAGAAACAGAGTTATTTTGAGGCATCTGCACGTGTCCCTCTTTCAATTTGGTATCCAAAGAAGTTTGGTAGAGAACCGAAGATTGTTGAGCAGAATGTCTCGTTAGTTGACCTGTTCCCAACGCTATGTGAGTTAGCAGAAATTCCTGCACCTAATGAACTTGATGGAAAATCGCTTGTATCGTTGATTCAAGGAGATACTACTGAGTGGGATGATACAGTTTATAGTGAACTGTGGCGTGCACAAAACGGGCCTTCTGTTATGGTCAAAGAGGGTAGTTTAAAGTATTTCTGTTTTGACAATAATAAGGGATGGCCCGACCAACTATTTGATCTCTCCAAAGACCCACACGAACGAAACAATCTGACAGACAATCCGGATTATGCTGATATGCTTTCAAGACTTAAAGCAAAAGCAGACGCATTACCACCAGCGCGTCGGAAGGATGAGAATAACTGTTTTATTGATGTGCATCGTCCGATTGTTGAAGAAAATTAGTCGCCTACCATAAAATAGTGAGTTGACATAATGAACTCATAGCGAATAGCATCTAAGAATCGTTGAAGAATCGTTGAAAGTAACCCTATAGTTTATCGTTGAATATGCTAAATAACGAAAACCTATTATTACGACTTGTGTCAGTTAACTAATTGTTTTTGATGTTTTCACAGATATTAGTTTTGTCCTATACACATATCGTCCCTACGGGACTAAAGATAGGGTATTCAACGTTTTTCTATAAACATATCGTCTCTACGGGACTGAATGCTACATCAACCAATGAGCAACACTGATAAAATGTCCGCTTATGTGATACAATGTTTTACACAAGGTTATTTAGCACAACTCGTATAATTAAAAAAAAAAGGTTTGTAATTTACGCTATAATTCTAATTGCATTTTCTACAACTGTGGAGGCGAATAACTCATGTTAAATCAAAAGTTTTTAAAAACAACTGCTGTTATATTTCTGTTGTTAATTGCGGTGGTTTTTTTAGGTTTATATGCCTACAATATATCTCAGCAAGAAAAATTAAGTACGCCTGAAAAAGTGTATAGAGCTCCAACTGAATCAGAAATGAAAATTGTGCGACAGAATATAAAAAATGCGAAACAGCGACAACAGTCTGATAGTAACCAACAGAATTTGGCATCAGAAAGCCCAGAGCGATCAGATGATGTTGATCCAAAATCAAATGAGGACTTATCCAAATCACAAGTGAGTATAAAAAAGGATTTAGATAATCCTATCATAGAGGAGTTTATCAAAAATGGATCGTTAAAAATTATTGAGGATCCTGAGGTTGACTGGGGAGACAGAATTACTGTCTTTGATCATTTAAAGCCAACTAGGGGCAATCCTACATTTGAAACTAACTCTTTTGAGGAATTACAAAACTATATTTCTAAACTTGAAAATAGTGATAATCCTAAACACAGATCGACGGCACAGAAATTAAGAAATTTATTAAGTCAAATGAATCCACCAGAAAATGCCATATTTTCAATATCTGTAGAAGATTGATTGTTTCTTGATACAATTTTGTATTTCATTGAGGGTGTTTCATAAATAGATGTTAAAGTGTGTCAGGATATGTAGGTATCCTTTTTTCTAAATCGTCAAGTTCTTGGTCTCAATTTATAAACATTTTCTCAATCTCATACTTTAAAAGCTCATACTTTAAGTTAAGATTTTAAGGGGGTGTGTAAAGTTTTTGGCAGGAATACTCTTTTTCTCTTATTGGAGGGCAACCCCGCCGAATGCCATACGCGTATGAGGCGTTGATTTGGACAAATCGGGTTAACAAGGTTTCCCTCCAACAAGAAAGATGCCATGGTTAATGCCAAAATACTTAGGAAGATGCACCACAACCTACCGTTTGCGGCTTTTTGTCCACTGACACCGTTCTACCCAATATCGTGCAGAAAGTTTAGTTCCCATGGGGTTTGCTTGATCGGTTGCTATTGAAGAAAATGTATTTTTGGCAATTGCAAAATCTTTTTTATAAAATGCGTTGAGGCCCAATAACCAGCGCGATTTCAATTCAATTTGAGGAGGTATTGTTTGTTTCAACGCAATAGCATGGGTGAGATATTGAGAGCTCAGTTCCCACGCTTTCTCTTTATGAAGTAACTCACCTACTAAAAAATGGGCTAACCAATCGTCAGGTTTAGTTCTAATAACCCTTAATAGAAGTGCTATTTTTGTCCCACTCCCTATTCGACCTGAAGAACTTTTTGGAAGTATAACTGTGCGTAGCCGTTCTCTGGATTGAGGTGTATAATTTTCCGAAAGTGCCGCAATACGTTTGAAAATACTCTGCTCAACAGTTTCACGAGTGGCAAACAAAACCGTTTCTTTGTATAGATTTAATGCCTCTGCTGAATCCCCTTGTAGCCAATAAATATCCCCCAGTAACTGTGCTGCTTCAGCTCTGTATTGTGAATTTACGTCTGCTATAATGCGTTTTGCGAGTAAAGTCGCTTGCTTATAATCTCCAATCTTAAATGCGCTAAACATCAAACCTAATAGCGTTCTTGGGTTTTCTGGTTCATCTGACAGCATTTGATGAAAAATGTCTATGGCAGACGTGAAATCATTTCTGTAATATGCTTGCCACGCTTTACTTCGTAGTGCTGCCATTTCATGAGCACATACCTGTTCAAAGATTCCACCCCGTTTTAGACGGCGTTCAGCGTATGCAATGTCTGAATCTTGCAAATGCACTTCATTTTTTAAAAATCTAATCCATTCTTCTTCTAAGGTAATCAAATCTTTCATATAACCTTTTGATAAATTCCCAAGTGGAAAAGCCTGTTTCAACTGTTCTAATCCGGATGTGTCAACAAGGAAACGGATGAAAGAACCTGCAAGTAAATAACTGCGTGAACCAGCATGTCTCCAAAATCCGATGCTCATGACGCTGGAAAGAGGCGGTGCAACCTTTAATTGACGCATTGCTTTCGCCCATTGATGCACCGTAAGTCGTTCCTCATCCCAATCTGCCGCAACGGCGATGCCTTCGTGCACTCCTACATTCAAACTAACTTTCCAAGGTGACCAATCGGCAGTCAACACGTGTGCAAGTTCATGTTTTAGAACGGGATGTGGGAAACCAGATGAATGGATGTGAAAACCGTAACCAAACGGGTCTTCAACAAAGGTATTGCCAGCCCCTATTAACCTCTTTTTCTGTTTAGGAGACGCATATAGATAGGCACGGACTTTCCTTGAGCTTTCTGTTTGTAAGTAATCGGACAACTGAGCATAACGAAATTCACAATCGTCGGCGAATAGGTCAATTTCATCTTGAAGTTCTGTCGCATAGAAAATTTCGAAATGCGCTGTTTCTCTATAACCACCTAACGCTTCGGCGATGTCGCCACGCGTAGGACGTGTTCTCAATTTTCCGGAAAATACTTCCATACCGATAACTAAAATTACCAATACGCAGACCGTTATAATTCGCCAAAGCGAATTCTTAGAAGAAAATTGGATAAGATTACGCCACCGAAGTTTCGGGACAAAATCTGTCTCCCGCCCAATTTCACACGTATAGATTAAAATCGTTAAGAATAGCAGTGCCCATAACAGTGTTTCCCCACGTGCTATGAGTAAGGTGTTTGTAATTGAAATAACGAAATCGTAAATTGGTCCAGGGAAATATCCGAGAATTGGATGAAAAGCAAACACTGGTGGATGGAATATCAGATTTATGACAACTGGAATGCATGAAATAAGAAGAAACGCCAGATATGCCAGATATGCTAACCATCTTTTTTGGATCCACACATTAAAGAATAAACCTGCTGCTGTTACGGTAACGCAGCTAAGTGTCGGCAAGATGAGAAAAAAGAGAAATCCTTCACCGAAATTGCAATTTTTGATACGGAACGCATTTAGCAAAATTATAGTGAGTGCTGCTATCAGTAATATTGCATTCGCTCTTAGTGCGCGCCAGAAACATCCCAAAATAACCTGACTTGACGATCCTCTCAGATTATCTGGATTACGTTTCATCGTCTGAAATTCAGTCATTGCCACGTGGGCGCAGGCAAAGGTGACGCAGAGAGTGATAATCGCGCAAAACTCAAAAGCGAGTATATTGAACAGGGGGATGGTGGCAAGCACTAATGCTAAAACGCCGAAAATTGAGAACCATAGCCAATATGAAAGGGTTTTATAGATCATAAGATTTAAACTTTGCTACGGTCGCCTTGGCTGTGGACAGCGTTAATGCCCAATTTTCAAAGTATGTATTGATTTTGTGTTAAGCCATATATCTGAGTAATCTTGCTTTTCATTTTACTATTTTAACCACTTTGCCATTCGTTGTCAAAATAATTTAAACATTAAGCCACTTGACACAGTACCAAAAATCTGCTAAAATACTATTCAAAACAGCATGGTGAGGAGAACCTATGAACCGTAGAAACTTTTTAATTACTGGCAGCACCGCATTAGCAGGTGTTTTTCTGACTGCCAATCCACTGCGTGTTTACGCAGATCACCATTTACAGGGTGACCATAGCCATGGTTATGAACTTCCGAAGTTACGTTATGGATATGATGCGCTTGAACCGTATATTGATAAACGCACGATGGAAATCCATTACAGTAAGCATCACCAGGGATATGTCAATAAACTCAATGCAGCCGTTGGAGATGATCATGCTTTAGCAGATCAGTCAATTGAGGATTTACTGCGAAATATCAAAAAGGTGCCAATAAAAATACGCCAAGCCGTTATAAACAGCGGTGGTGGACATGCCAATCACACACTCTTCTGGAACACAATGATCGCGGGTGGTAGAGAACTTTCTGGCAAGGTTGCAGAAGCGATGCAATCTACTTTTAGTTCACTTGATGCAGCGAAAGAGAAATTTGCCACAACAGCAAAAACGCATTTCGGCTCGGGATGGGCTTGGCTCGTTGTTGATGACAAGAAGAAGCTGCAAATCTATGCTACTAAAAATCAAGATAGTCCACTCATGCAGGGACATACACCCATTCTTGGACTTGATGTATGGGAACACGCATACTATCTGAAATACCAGAACCGACGCGCTGATTATGTTGATGCGTGGAGCAAAGTTGTCAATTGGAAACAGGTTAACCTTAACTACCTCGCAGCAATGAAAGCGTAGAGGAGTTTTTATGGATCGCAGAGATTTTTTAAGACGTAGTGGCTTAACGCTAACGGGATTATTGCTTAGCCCATGGGCAGTTTATGCTTTTCCCAGCCGAGAAGGTGAAAAACTTGTCCCGTTTACTGATCAACCGAAACCTTCTTCAGATCGGATTTTATTAGATTGGAGCGAATTTGATTCGTTCATCACACCGAACGAAAAATTCTTTCAGGTCTCCCATTACGATAAACCGAAGCTTGATCCTGCCACTTGGAAACTGGAGATTAGTGGATTAGTCGAGAATCCGATGACGCTCACGCTTGAGGATATAAAAGCGCGACCAAAACAGGATGTAATTTTTACATTGGAATGCTCCGGCAACCATGGTTTTCCTCCATTTACCGGTGCAATTGGCAACGCAAAATGGGGTGGCACATCCCTTGCCCCGATCCTTAAAGAGGCTGGTATCAAAGAAAACGGCATTGAGGTAATCTTTTTTGGGCACGATACCGGAGAAGAGAAACCGAGAAAAGTAAAGATACGTCAGAACTTTGCACGGAGTATGTCCGTTGAGGACGCGCTACAAGAGACTAACATACTCTGTTACGAGATGAACGGTGAACCGTTACCACATCTAAATGGTGCTCCAGTTCGCCTAATTGCGCCCGGTTGGTACGGTATCGCGTGCGTCAAATGGCTCAAACGTATTGAGGTGCGGGATACCCGGTTTATGGGGAGATTCATGGGACGCGATTATGTCACGATACGCGAGGAGAAACGCCCCGATGGCGAATCAGTCTGGATGGAAACCTCTGTTGGTAGAACAAAGTTGAAATCGTTAGCAGCAAAAGTGACGCGCATTGGTGATAAACACCGTATTTATGGCGCAGCATGGGGCGCACCTATCCAAACAGTCGAAGTTCGCATTGATAACGGGCCTTGGCAAAAAGTGACGATAGACCCGGAAGAAGATGCCGAATTCGCTTGGAAGATTTGGCATTTCGATTGGGACAACCCATCAAAAGGTGAACACACCATCGTCTCCAGAGCTATTGATACGGAAGGGAATATCCAACCTGCAGCCGATTCTGATTACATAAAAGGAAAACAAACTTATTGGGAAAGTAATGGTCAGATCGTACGCAAGATTAACATTGAATAGAAATAGGAGACTCAGTTGATCAATATAACGGATGAACAGAAACAGCAGTATCAAGAGGAAGGCTATTTCATCTTGGAGCGTGTTATTCCTGAATCATTTTTGGAACTGCTTCGTGGTGAATGTGGAACATTTATTACCCAAATGGATGAACGGATGGAGCAGGAGAACACGGATGTGCTCGGTCTTAATCACCGGAATAAACGCTACTTTGTCTCAAACTGCTTTAGGAAACAGCCGAAACTTCGTGAATTTCTGTTCAGTGATTTGATGGCGGAAGTCTGTCGTGCGACATTGGGTGATACAGCGTATCTTTTTTGGGAACAGTATGTTGTCAAAGGTGCTGAAGCAGGCATGAAGTTCAGTTGGCATCAGGATTCAGGTTATGTCGGTTATCCGGATCACAAACCTTACTTAACCTGTTGGTGTGCACTTGACGATATGTCTGAGGAAAATGGGACAGTTTATGTCATGCCTTTTTCGCATATTGGTGTCCGTTCCTGGGTGAAACATATCCGAGAAGAGGGAAGTAACGATCTGGTGGGTTATTTTGGACCGGAAAAGGGTGTGCCTGCTATTGTGCCTGCGGGTAGCATTGTGGCGTTCACAAGCATAAATTTCCACAGTAGTGGGACAAATACTACCGATGCAATGCGGCGAGCGTATCTTGCACAGTATTCTGCAGAGCCGCTTCTTTCACACGATGGCAGTCGTCTTTGGGGGAGTGCGGAACCTCTTTTGAAGGATGGGAAGTCTGCTGTGGGGGAGCCGCCTCCGGAGATTTCATAAATTCAGGGACATTAATGGACAACTTTGAGAGATTATTGGCACTGGCTGAATTCGGTGCCAAGAGACATGAGGATAGACGACAAGTTGAGTTCAGGGTTTCCATTTCCTATATCACCTTACTTGCTTTGGCGTTTTACCACTTTAACAAGGGGGTTCAACTATTCGGACTGTTTTCCAACAATTGGGGTATCAAGCACTGGTGGCTAATTTTAGCTTTTATTTTTGTACATTGGTTTTACTGTTTCTGGCAAAAAGGGCTTTGTATCGCCATGGAGAATGATGCAAACAGAAGGAATTTCTTTTTGGCAAAAGCTGAGTGTCTTGCAGACTATTTTATTCATCATCCGAATGCTACTAAATTCAATCCAGATATTGATAAAAAAGTTAAAGTTTATTTTTGTAAAGACAAAGTTAGTGAAGTTACTCTGTTTGAGAAAACTTGTCCACCTGATATTACAATTTTGCATTCCCCATGGAAAAACTTTTTCAAATGTTGGGATATAATTTGGCGAGATTGGTCTCGCCTATTTCATTTCGCAATTCCAACGATTATGATATTTACACTTTTTTGTTTGAAATTAACTTTTTGGTGGGCAGGTTTTGTTTTCTCGCTTCCATTTTTATTATTGCCGTTTATTGGACTTTGTCAGTTCATATTCAAAAAAAAATGAATCTAAGACAAAATTCAATAAATAAGCAATTATACGTTTGTCTTAGTGTTTATTATAAAGAAGTAAGGAGCATTCATTAAAAACTTACGTCGTAAACATCCTGGTGGAGTGTCCATTCTAAAATTACAGGTATCAACAATAGTCGGGAATCGGAGTTCCCTCCTACAAAGACAGCCCCATCTGCAGTAGGAGCGATCTCCGAATCGCGACCTCTGCTTATAAAATTTCGGTAGACACAACACTAGGAACCGTATCTTGCACACTACTAAAAATGTGATATTCGTTTTTTGATCGATGATTCAACGGAGTCACCACATTATTTTCCAACAGAATGCTGACTAAACTGAGTCAAATAATTCCCGATCTTATCCTGAATTCCCCGCGCCACTGCAGATGATCCAACATAATGACTAATAAGAATACCGAACGCAAACACCTCACCATCTGCTGTTTTGGTGTAGCCAGCAAGTGCGGAAACACCACTTAACGTTCCCGTTTTCGCACGGAGTGTCTTTTCAGCGTACATTCCTTGCATCCGATTTCTCAAGGTGCCATCAACACCAGCAATCGGGAGGGATGCCATAAATTCTGGCACCAACTCAAAATTGTGGTGCATATAGACAAGCAGCTTGGTCAACAATTCAGTGTTGAGGAGATTGTACCGAGAGAGTCCTGAACCGTCAACAAATCGGTGTGCAGGCGGCTCATCCATTATTTCACCTAAAAATTCTGTGACAGTCTCCCACCCTTTCTGCCACGTTCCTGGTTCCCCCTTTACTTCAGCACCAATTGTTTTGAAAAGCATTTCGGCGATCCAATTGTCACTCGGTTTATTCATTAATTTGATAATGTCGGCAAGTGGCGGTGATAAATGTGTGGCGACTCTGTTTGCATTTGATGGGACTGTTCCTGAGACGACCTCACCCATTACGTCAATACCTTTTTGCATCAGTGTCGTTTTCAGCAGACGTCCACACGCGATTGCCCTGCTACCTGTTTTTACATCGGGTTCAATGTTGCGGATACTTAGAGCACTAATACGAAGCGGTTTATCATCCCACATCCAACCTGGACCTTCCCGAACAGTATCAAGGTAAGTTTCGTCAACAACGATGTCCCCTTGTATTGTTTTTACACCTGTTTGCACTAAAGCCTCACACAATTCTACTATATCTTCTGTTTGAAGGACTGGATCGGCTCTACCTTTGAGATATACGTTTCCTACAACTTGCGCGTCCGAAGTTGTATCTGCATAAAGCGTTGTTGCAAATTGATAGTCAGATCCAAGCTTTGCCAAGGCTGTTGCTGCGGTAAAGAGTTTCGTTGTGGAAGCGGGATGATGCAATTTGTTAGCGTTTTTTGCATAAATCACCTCTCCTGTTTCAACAGCAACCACTTTTATCCCAATGCTCGCCGTTATAAACAGCGCGTCTTGCAATACTACATCAATATCTGCATGTAGTTTTTCAAGTGGATCGATAGAGGGTGTTGGCGCTTGCGGTTGGACGGGTTTTGTCCCGAATACCCCACAACTTGATAGCAACAAAGCACAACAAATTAAAAAAATGCTATAAGTTTTCATAATCTATTAATGTAGCATAAATTTTTAGATTATGAAAGCAAAACATGTTGTGAATTGACAAGATTCGTCAAGATAAATACGATTACAATAATCTTGACTTTTGCCCTAAATTGTGATAGAATTTTAGCAAGAAATAGACGGGTACTGCCATTAAAGGAGGCATCAATTTTTGGCGTTGTTGGGGGAAGTCTGCAAGCCCATATTCAAAAGCGCAAGTCAAAACTAATGTAAAAACACATGGTTGAATTTTACGATACAACACTCAGGGACGGTAGCCAAGCCGAAGGCGTAGCATTTTCCGTTGAAGACAAACTTATCATCATAGAAGCATTAGATGAATTAGGTATCCGTTATATTGAAGGTGGCTATCCGGGTTCCAACCCGAAAGATATCGAATTCTTCAAACGGGCAAAAAATATGGTGTTAGAAACTGCAACAGTCGTCCCGTTTGGCAGCACCCGATATCCTACATATTCCCCCGACACTGACCCGAACTTGTCTGCACTGCTTGATACAGGTGCAAGAACCGTTACAATTTTCGGTAAAAGTTGGCGGCTCCACGCAACAGATGTGTTACGCGTAACGGCAGAAGAGAACTTAGAATTAATTGAAAGTTCTGTTAAATATCTCGTGGAAAGCGGACGCGAAGTAATTTACGATGCGGAACACTTTTTTGATGGTTACGCTGATGACTCGGAGTATGCACTTGAAACACTCCATGCGGCTGCAGCAGGTGGCGCAAAATGTCTTGTTTTATGTGATACCAATGGAGGTCGGTTGCCCTTAGAAATTCAGGAAGGTGTGAAAGCATTGATGTCTGCGTTTCCCTTGCCTATTGGTATTCATGCACATAACGACGCAGGTATGGGCGCAGCGAACTCTGTGTTAGCCGTTCAAGCTGGGGCAAACCATGTTCAAGGGACATTTAACGGTTACGGTGAGCGGTGTGGCAATGCTAATCTTGCGTCTATTATTCCTACAATTCAACTAAAGTTAGGTATTGCGTGTATCAGTGATACGCAGCTGCAAGCAATTACCGGCGTATCTCGGTTAATTAGTGAGTTGGCAAACCTGCCACATGATGAACGTCAACCGTATGTAGGAAGTTCCGCTTTTGCGCACAAGGGAGGCTTACACACTGACGCTATCCGTAAAAATCGCCTTACGTATGAACATATTGTTCCCGAGAAAGTCGGTAATACACAACGGATTCTTGTCTCCGACCAAGCAGGTCGGGGCACCATCATGAAAAAAATTGAGAAGGAATATCCCAATTACGATAAGAACTCGCCACAAGTGCTGGAACTCTTTAATCGTCTCAAAGAATTGGAGAATGAAGGGTATCAGTATGAAGCCGCTGAAGCATCTTTTGAGCTATTGACACGGAAAGTCTTTAATGGGTATGAATCCTTTTTTGAACGGCTCGGTTTTCGCGTCATTATTGAGAAGTTCACAGACCACACCATGCGTTCAGAGGCAACAGTAAAGGTTACCACACCAGACGGTGCTACAACCCACACAGCGGCGGATGGCGATGGTCCTGTCAACGCGTTGGATACCGCACTCAGAAAGGCACTTGAACAGTTCTATCCAGCTTTACAAACAGTCAGATTGATAGATTACAAAGTTCGGGTTTTAGATACCAAAGCAGGAACTGGTTCAAAAGTGCGTGTGCTTATTGAAGCGAGTGATGGCGAAATGAGTTGGAGTACCGTCGGGGTTTCAGAGAATATCATATCGGCAAGTTACGAAGCACTCATTGATAGTTTCGAATATAAGTTGTATAAGGATGAAGATGCAGCCAAATAAATCCTATCGACTGTTTATAATTCTAAAATTTCCTTGATATTATTTTATATAAATGTTATACTAATTATAACATTTATTGGAGGTGTGACATGGGAAATTTAGACCAAATTGAAAAAGCGGCACAAAAACTGATAGGATTGTGTCAGAAAGAAAAACCGACAAAGACTGACAAGCAAAAGATGTTAGGGTTACACGCCGACATCCTTTCAGGTATTGACAATCTTACGGAATGTGAACTCTGTGGTGCTATCAGTGAAGTGATTGTAACGATGACGTTGGCTGAAGTCACAGCGAAATTGTGTAAGGAATGTGGTCTTAAAGCGTTGGACGTGGGAAAAATTCAGAAGACGACATCCCGAAAACGCACTCCCACTGCGAAAAAGCGGAATACTGATTCAAAAAAGACAGCATCAAAACCTGCTGAAACCCCTCAAGAACCAGAGTCCCCTGCTGCATTACATACTCGTGTGGAAGAACAGACTGGGATTAAGAAAACCGATGTCAAACGTCTACACAAAATTGTGCAGGAAATTGCAACGCCGATGAATTTGGAAAACACTTTGACCTATGTGAAACGCGAGGTAGAAAACGCTAAACTGAAGGTGGATGGAGAAGCGTTGGAAAAAGCAGTGGAAATCTTGACAGCTGCTTGAGGAATAGAGAAAATTTCTATGTATGTTAAAACCCAATTGATACAGTCGTGAATCTCGCTTATTATACCAAATTAACTTGATTTCAATCTATCGGTGCGGTTTCCTAACCGCACCTACCGTTGGGAAAATAAGACAAATCCCGTTAATTTGGTATTATTCTAAATCCATATAGATTATTCTGTAAAATTGCCTAATGTAGAAAAACGTGTGCTTGAAAAATGTCAGAAGGACTTAACGCATCTTTCCGTATTGAGATTATTCAACTCTAATTCCTAAGAGAGGTAAATCATATTTGATATTTGTTTTATTGGCATTAGTCGGTATGTCCTAATAATATTCTCTTGGATATTGGCAATTACCTTGATTTCTTATCCGAATTATGTTATATTGTGCACAAGAGAATGGAGGACATTTTGAAGAAACTCGGTAACTTCTGGCAAACCGTAAGAGAGTTTTGGAAAACGGGTAAGACAGGGGTTGCCCTATTCCTAATTTCCTTTTTCGCTCTCATATACGGGTATATTGCACTGGAGTTTGAAATTACACAAGGTTGGAAGGGACACGTATCCGTTCAAAATGTTACCAAAGATATATCGGCATTTATCCCTGTTGGTGGGGCATTCGTCGCAACGATAATAGGAGGCATAGATATAATCATGTTATTATCAGACTTTATTCAAGAAAGACGTGAGAAGCGGATAGAAGCTGCCAAAAAAGCTGCTAAAGCCGAAGGTATAGCGGAAGGTATAGCGGAAGGTATAGCGGAAGGTAAAGCCGAAGGTAAAGCCGAAGTTTATCAGGAGATCCAGGAGTGGGATCGCCGCCGAAGGGAAGCAGAAGTTCGGGGCGAAGAATTCACAGAACCTCCGCCGACGCAACCGCAGGAAAAATCACAAGAGAATTCAAAAGAATGACGCTATTACAGAGAGTCGTCAGGTACAAACTGATGCCCCGATCCGTTTATAGTTTCGGGTAATCCGTCCCGACGATGACAAAATTGGTAAGTGTTTGTTAGAACGAGAGCCTTAAGAGATAGAACCAGCGATCTTTCTTACGATGGCAGAGAAAAAAGCAGCAATACCTTGGGTGTTTTTCAGTAAGATCGCTTTCAGTTGCTTTAGAGTTGTCGGTCTAATCTGTGATCGGAGCGTGAGTCCCGTCCTCGTGCAATTATAACAAATACTTATCACTGCCTTTACCCGGTTGGAATATCCTTCACCCAGTCACGATGTTCTTGATACCATTCCACAAGTGCAGTGATCCCTTCACGGAAAGTCACTTGTGGGCGCCATCCTAAAAGTTGTTCTGCTTTTTGGATATTTGCCCATGTAGCGCGTACATCGGCAGGATGAAACGGTTGATGTGATAGTTCCGCTTTCTTGCCGACAAGTTCCTCTATCAATTTAATCGTATCAATTAACACAATCGGACTATCTGAACCGAGGTTTATGACCGAATACCCAAGCGGTTTCAGTCCTGCGATCACGCCGCGTGCAATATCTTCAACATAAGTATAATCGCGCGAGGATTGTTTTCCATCACCGTAAACAATAACTGGTCTTTCCTCACTAATCCATTGGACAAAACGAAACGCACTCATATCCGGACGTCCAGCGGGTCCATAGACAGTAAAAAAACGAAATATTGTTACATCAATGTCGTAGAGATGATGGTAACTGTGGCAAAGTGCCTCCGCACCTTTTTTTGAGGCAGCGTAAGGGGAAAGCGGTCCATCTGTGTTCGCCTCTTCACTGAATGGAAGTGGGTTGTTGGCACCGTATAAACTTGAAGTAGAAGCCAACACAAATTTATTTATATCAGATGTACGGCAAAGTTCCAATAGGTTTAGGGTACCTGTCACGTTCGTATCAATGTAGACCCAGGGATTTTCAACGGATTGCCGAACACCCGCACGTGCAGCGAGGTTGATCACAGCATCATAATGTTCATCAAATATCGGTTCAAGTGAAGCACGGTCACAAATATCTACAGGGTGGTAATGAAAAGCGGGTAACGCTTGAAGTTGCGAAAGCCGCCACTTTTTAACCGCTACATCATAAGCATCGTTTAGATTATCAATTCCGACCACGGTATGTCCGTCAGCGATAAGAAATTCAGTGACTTTCCACCCTATAAATCCGGCACATCCCGTGACAAGATATTTCATACTAATCCTCTACTATTCTTTTCCCTAACCAAATTAAACAGAATTCTTTTGTAGCAAACTAAAAACGTGTTGCTCTGGAGTGTCAACCCTGCCATTTTTTGTAAGTCATCCTGTGCCGGTAGATTGCTATTCATAACGTGTTGCTTTTATTCTTTCTTGTGCGCGACTTGCCATCTCGACTTCTATCTCATATCCGATAAAATCTCTGCCTTCAAGTATAGTGGCGACTCCAGTTGAACCTGAACCCGCGAAAGGATCGAGAACGAGGGCGCGGGGTGCGGAGAAAATACGAATGAGGTGTTGCAATAAATCAACAGGTTTTGCTGTCATGTGTCCATATCGTTCTTTGGGTTTATTTGACGGAATAACAGTTCCCGGAAATTGGGATGCGTTGATCAAAGGGTTGTTGACATCAATTAAACCAGTTTCCCATTTATCCCAGTTATCAACAAAGGTGCCTTCTCTTGGGGCTTGTGCGAGGATAATCATTTCCCCTTGTGGCTTGAGCTGTGGTGTTTTCCGTCCGCCTATTTTATGGAGAAGCCTATCTTTTTCTTCATCTGAGATCTTCCGCTTTCGGATAAAATGGTCTTGCGAGAATGCTTTTGCTTGTCCTTCGTATCGCCAAATCAAAACGTCGCGTATTTCAAACCCCGCATCTTCTAAAGCGATGGCGGTTCTATGTCCGAGTCGGTTTTGGCTAAAAACGAGGCAAAATCCGCCAGGGCGAACAACGCGCATCCATTCTTCAGCGATGGGTGTGAGAAACTTTTGCAATTCTCGTCCCTGTTCAACAGAAAACTTCATCCCCGCTGGTAGTGAACCGATAACACCCGGTTTCACTCGCGCATTTAACTTTTGGGTGTTCCAATCATCCCCCATGCCATCAATGAAATAGGGAGGGTCCGTAAGTATAAGAGAAATGGAATTCTCTTTGAGTTGCTTCATCCCGTCGCGGCAATCAACATTTTTTAAAGTTGCCTGTAGGTCAACATTCGGTGCGGGTGAATTAAATAGTTTCTGCTGATACGCTAAGGCTATTTTAGAGGTATCTTCATTTTTCACAATTGGATGTCTCCGTTTGTAATCGTAGAAACAAACCTCTATAGTTGTTTATTCGTTGCTAAATTGGTGAGGTGGTTTAAGCAAGTGCTAATGAAACAAATGAGTATTAATGAGATACGTTCTGGTTAACGTTTCGGTTTCTGCTATTTCAAGAATTGCTCTCACTCATCATCTACCTGGATATCATCAAGTTGTTTTTGAAAAAGCGATAACTCTAATTTAGCCTCTTCACATTTTGTATCCATTTCCGTTCCGAGTTCTTCTAATCGCTTTTCCTGCAAGGCCATCAAAGTGTCCACTTTATCAACTTTCTGTTTTCCCTTTGTAATATTCTCATAATTAGTGTCTGCGCGGTTACAAAGTATCATTAGCTCCCGATAATCTCTTATGCCTTGGTCTAATTGTGTCAAACTCCCACTTATATGTATCAGTTCAACGCGATACCGCTCCAAGTCTGCCCCTGTAAAAAAGCCAGAGAGTTTCTCTAAGACATCATTTAATTTAGTAAGCTGAATTTCCTTTTCAGACCACAGTATCTTTTTAGCAATGCCATCTACACTATCGTTGCCAATAACTGAAGCGTGATTTTTCAGATTTTCCTGAAGTTGTTTCTGTAAGTTAACTAACCCTGATCTTTGATTTCTTATTGCCTGCCTAAAATTTTCACAATCAGTTCGGATCTCAGGTAATTTTCCATGAAGTTCCTGGTACTTCTGTTTGAGTTTTTCAACATTTAAGATATAAGTCGGATACTGAATTTTGATATTCTTTGAAATCTCATATTTCATTTTTTTGACTTTAAGCTTACTTGGCGCAATTCTTTCAAGACTCATTAGACCGCATAGAGTTGCCATTGAACCTGAAAATGAAAGAAGCATTGAACCAACGAAAAATAGGATACTTTCCGCCGCTTGAGCCAATCCCAACCACCCGATTACACCGACAAATGAACCACTGCCTATGAGAACCATCGGAAAGGACAAATATTTTTTTATTTCATCTTTGGCTTTGGAATCCATATTTATCTCCTATGTGTAGCATAATGTCTTAGTCCACTAAGTGCAATCGCAGTCTAAAGTTTTTCAACTAATAGTGTATCAATTTGTTTTTTGAGTTCAGCGTAAATCTTTGGACTGAAATCCGCTTTCCGATGAAACACAATTTTTCCTTGCGGTGAAATCAGATATAAGTTAGGCTTCTTTTTTTCTGTTTGATAGCGTTGATGTACTTGCCCTTTCCAATCCATTAGGAACGTTACGGGTGGTGGTTTTCTCTTTATTCGGGACCGAATGAATCCTTTCGGTATAAATCCTGGGACGCTCCGCATATCCGCAATTATATAAGCAGTAACCCGTTTATCTTTCTTGTAATCTTTCTGGAATGCCTCTGCCCATTTATCATCTTCCTTCCTAATTTTCCAATTGCCCATAATCAGAAAAACGAGTTTTCCGCGCAGCTTCTTCAAATTATGCTCTTTTTCTTCAGCATCTTGAAGTGCGAAATCTGGTGCGGTATCGCCTACTTTTGGTGGTTTTACCTCTGCAAGGCTGGTAACACCTACTAACATTATGCAAATGAACAGACATGTAGTTATTTTCATCATACTTGCATTTTATCACAAGAGATAAATTGATGTCAAGCAGTGAACGAAAACGCCTCTAATTTGCGTTGATATTAGCGGATAAATCTGTTATCATATTGAAAATAGTTATTCTGTAAGGCATTTCGCTTATGAACACTGAACCAACCGCTATAAACGAACTACTCACTCAGATTCGTCAACATCTTCTTCCACAAGTTGCGAGTCTCACTAAATTCCAGTCAGCGACCGAGTTGCAACAATTTCGGAACCGTTTGCATAGTATCCACAATTTTTCTCTCCGTGCTGAACTGTCAGGTGAGATTAGTAATCAAATTGAGGTGCTGCTTTCAACGAGTGCAAGTTTTTGGCACCTTATTGCTGAAAATGAGATGCTGTTGACAAACTTGAAGGACTTTACACGCGTTCGCACCTTCTCAGCAGAAGCAGAAGGCATAACCAACTTAGAGGAACTGCTTTCTGGAGAAGACACGCTCCGTGATGTGATTATCAACAGTATCGCCTTTATGCTAAATTGGAAGGCGAATACTATCTGGGTTGATTCTGCTAAAAAGGCACGCACTGCGATGACAAAAAATTATATGCTTGAGATTCAAGATAGGATTTGGCAGTTTATCAAAGAGAGTCAAAATCAGTCAGAACCGATTGATGTGGAACAATCTGAACGGATTCGAGAACGAGCAGAAAAGTTCATGCAGATCATTCAAGTAGGTGAATTGACGACCGAAGCGCAAGTGACTTTGTTGATGCAAATTTATAACATGTTACTCCGGTTCCAACTTGGACAACTGATTATCCAGTTAGAAAACCTGCAACAAAATGAAACTGATTAGATGCTGCTGTCTGATCGTAAAGAGGCTATTTTATGCAAAAAGATCTGTTTGAATCGCTCGTTGAAGTTATAGCAACATTAAGAGGTGAAAACGGGTGTCCTTGGGATAGGGAGCAGACACACGCATCGTTGAAATCCACACTTATTGAGGAAACATACGAGACAGTTGAAGCGATTGATTCTGGTGATCCAGAAAAATTAAAAGAGGAACTTGGCGATCTTCTACTAAACGTCATGCTCCAAGCACAAATTGCTGCAGAAAATAAGGATTTTGACATTTACGATGTGATTGATACGTTGACAGAGAAATTAATTCGAAGACACCCACATGTATTTGGTGATGTTGATGTTGAAAACGCTGAAGATGTTGTCAAAAACTGGGAAGCTATTAAAAGTCAAGAGGCTGGTTACGAGGATAGAAAATCGGTGCTTGACGGTATTCCAAATGCGCTTCCTGCTTTGCTTCGTGGGCAGAAAATACAGAAACGGGCAGCACGAGTCGGTTTTGATTGGGATGATATTGTTGATGTGGTTGCAAAGGTGGACGAAGAGTTAGTAGAGGTTAAGGAGAGCCTGCACAATAATGATTCTGATGCTGTTGAGATGGAGATCGGAGATCTTCTGTTTGCTGTTGTGAATTTATGCCGCTTTGTTGACCTTCAAGCTGAGGAAACGTTGCGAAAATCCAACCGTAAGTTTATCGATCGCTTTAAACGGATGGAGGCAGAGCTGGAAAAACAGGGGAAGACTATCTCCGAGCAAACTCTCGCTGAACTCGACAAAATTTGGGAAGATATTAAAAAAGATGAATCATGAAGTCCTCTGATAAGTTTCAAACATACCCAGAATATGAAAAGTACTCCCAACTTATCAATCAATTGGATCCGAACGCACCCCCGCGGGTCGTAATTGTACATCGGACATCTGACCCTATTTGTGAATCAGATAAAAAACTTGGCATTTTTTCTGGTTCTTTTAATCCACTCACTGTAGCACACATTAAAATGGTTGAGGAAGCACGCGAACGGTTTCAGCTTGATGAGCTGCTTTTGCTACTCGCTAAGGCAAACGTTGATAAAGATGTATTTGGATGGTCATTAGCTGGGAGGATTCTCACACTCAAACATTATGCGGAAAAACATAATAATGTTTCAATTGGTCTGTCCAGCCATGGGCGATACATTGACAAAGTAGAAGCATTGAAAGCGATCTATCCTGCTGACACTGAGTTCAACTTCGTTGTCGGCTACGATACGTTGGTAAGGATTTTTGATCCGAAATACTATGCGGATATCCAGACAGAATTACAACACCTTTTTTTACAGTGCTGCTTCATCGCAGCAAATCGTGATGATGTAGACATAGAAATGATAAAAGAATTTCTTGCTCAACCAGCATTTCAACCCTACAGTTCGTCTGTTAGGTGTCTGATGCTTCCAGAATACTATGCAGAAATTTCCTCCACGGAAGTGCGTCAGCGGATAGCACAAGGGGATAATATCTCCTATTTGGTCCCCCCTGTTATTGCCAAATTTTTGGAATAACCGTTCCCATTATACCATCTATAGTTAATGACGGGTTTCCCCAGTTTTTTACACGCGTAAATGCGTGCATCTAAATGTTCGCAACCTAAACAAGAGTAAAAGAGGCGAATTTCAGGTATAGGTTGAAAATGAGCGCATTTGTTCGCAGTCTCTGCCATTTCGCTTAGACATGTTTGAAAAACGATATTATTTAATTCGGATTTAGCGGCACGGTCTATTGCCCGTTTCTTTTCTCCAAGTTGTTCCCAGATTTTGTTAATAACTTCTGTTAAGATAGCGCGATATGTTCGTTCACCGGGAGGTTCAGGAGAGTAAAGCGTAACTTCATTTTTGAGGCTATAATTTGTAAGTCTTTTGAGCAGACTGATTTCACCTTTTCCGTATTCCTTTCGCAACTCTGCTTTGAACTTTTGCTGAAACTGGTCCCACTCAATAACGCGCGACTCCCATTTTTTTAATAGAGGCATAGAAGGGGTAAGTTCAGGAATGACTCTGATGCCTTTCACTTTCTGGTGGCAGATAACGAACTCATTAGGTGTATTGCTTTCTGTTTGGTTTTCGAGCGCGTCTAAATACAGCACATTCTGAGTCCTCTTCAGAAATGTTATACCATTTCTATATGATACTATTACATTATTTCGTAGGTCGGGTAGAAGCGGTAGCGAAACCCACCGAATACCATACGCGTATTCGGTGTTGATTTGGACTTTTTATACCGTCCTGTCGGGTTTCGTTCCTCTACCCGCTGAATCATGTAGAATGCCATACGCGCATTTTACCAAAGGCATTCATAGCGTTGATTTGGATCTACAATATATTATGATAATTTGTCAATTAGAAATGTTATTATTTTCTATATCTATTTTAACGCTTTGTGATAGTTAATATTTAGTATATTATATTTCACATATTCGTCTCGTTAAGTCTGAATTCTGCAACTTTTCCGATACCTGACGATCTCAAAATAGGTGGGAACTCCGATTCCCGACTACAACGGGTCGCGATTTGGAGATCGCTCCTACAAATATGAACAGTTGTGAAAAAAATAAAACTTTCACGCAACTGGCACAAATCGTTATTTTAACGTTAAAACAAAATTTATGTTTAGTTTATTTTAACATTTGAATAAAGATTGTGCAACAGATATTTGAAATTGACGCTAAGGTAGATAGGAAGGTAGATAGGACAGAGGTGAACCTACAGTGTATCTCATAAATATTAAATGGTTTGAATTTTTCTTTTACTTCCTCATCATTCCTGGTAAACTCTATCTATTTCTACTATAAGTAAGGAGATGAATTGAATGGAATTAAGTGATAAGGAATGGAAGATTATTGAACCATTATTGGACGAACCGCCATCGGGTAAACCCGGTAGACCTTGGCGTGGCAATAGAGAAGTGTTAGATGCGATACGCTAAGTGTTGCGAACAGGCGCTCCTTGGCGGGATTTACCAGAAAAGTATCCACCGTATCAAACTTGTCATCGTCGTTTTCAGCAATGGTCCTCGGATGGAACGCTTGAAAAAGTTCAAATGGCACTCACAGAAATGCTTGAAAGACGAAAAAAAATAAATATGAGTGAATGCTGTATTGATGCGAAGTTTGTTCCTGCCAAGAAAGGCGGCATTTGTGTTGGTAAAACGAAGTGTGGCAAGGGACAAAACTGGTAGCGATTACAGAGAAAAGCGGTAGACCTGTGAGTGTTCTGATTACAGATGCTTCTTGTCATGAAGTGCGCTTGGTTGAACCGGCATTGGATGCGTGTTGGACATCGGAAAACCCCGCAGTGTTGATTGGGGACAAAGCGTATGACGCTGATCCTTTAGATGCGTCTTTGAGGGGGCGTGGTATTGAAATGGTAGCCCCTCATAAAAAGAATCGTAAAAAACAGGCGACACAAGATGGTCGGCGTTTACGCCGGTATAAGCGTCGTTTCAAAGTAGAAAGATTTTTCAGTTGGTTAGAGGATTTTCGGCGTTTAGTCGTTCGTTGGGAATACCATGCTGAAAGTTATTTAGGTTTTGTGCTTCTTGCTTGCATACGTATGTCAATAAAATATTTATGAGATACGCTGTAACAAGGGATGACCTATAGCTGGGTCATCCCTTCGTGCTTAAGATTGCTCTACGACTAACCATCTTGCGTTATACATGTGGTGCCTTTTCAGGATTTGTCAACTGATTGATATACGCTTCTTGATAGGTTTCCCAATTCTCAGTGGCAGGAATATCAAATAGTCCGGAGGTCCAAACTTCGGGTTTCTTTTGAATCCGCATCAACATATCGCGTGCATTGAGGCAACGGCAATAATCATCCAGGTTTTCTATAGTGATATTTTTATTAAGAAATATTTGAAGCCACTCACTACGTGGATAATGTTCCTCTATCTCAGGAAGTGGAAGTAATTTGCCACCATATTTCAATACTTCAACACCGTTTATAACATAAGTTTGACTGATAGTGGTAGCAGCGTGCCGTTCGTTGTACTGCGTATCAAAACGTCCTATCAGCAATTGCACACTATTGGGTTCGGTGGGTTGTTCAACTGATGTATGGGTTTCAATATGAACTCTTTCTGAATGGTTTTCGGCAGCATCTCTATGTTCTTCAATTTGTTCTCGAATTCTTTCGACCCGTTCCTCTGCGCTGTCTCGGAATTCCTCAACTTGCTCTTGAATTCTTTCAATTTGTTCCTCTACAGTCTCCGCTTTTTGTTCCATTTGCTCGCGAATTCTTTCAACCTGCTCTTCGGCGTTTTCTCTGGATTGTTCAAGTCGTTCCTGAATTCTTTCAACATCTTCCTCAACCTTATGACCATATTCTTCGGACTCTTCTTGAAGTTTTTGAATCTGTTCTTCAACAGTTCTCCGATGTTCTTCTAAACCGTCGTGAAATTTTCGGACCTGTTCTTCAGCAGATTCCGCTTCTTGGTGAATCTGATTGTGAATCCTTTCAATCTGTTCTTCCGCAGCGTTTCTATGTTCCTCTACTTGATGGTGAATCCTCTGGATTGATTCTTCAGCGATCCTCTCGTCTTCCTCCAATCGATTCTGAATGTCGTTAATTAGTTCTTCTGCGTGTTCCAAGATGTTCATAACTATTCTCCCATATTGTAAAAATGAATTAAGAAAGGTAACAATTCGTTTTAAACGATTTGCCGACTCTTGTAGGAGCGATCTCCGAATCGCGACATATAGTCAGGAATCAGAGTTCCCTCCTACAATACGAAACATTTTTGTAGGAGCGATCTCCGAATCGCGACGCATAATCGAGAATCGGAGTTCCCTCCTACAGGGATATGTCGAAAATTAGACAAATGTCACGACTACTTTAAAATGTGCTTTCGCGGTTGGTAATAGGACACCATCGCGCCATGAGTAGATAATCAAAAAGTGCCGATTCTGCTTCTGGCGTGCCAATCCGTTTGAGCGCATGGATAGAATTATCCCTCACGTACCGGTTTTTATCCGAAAGCGAATCCTTTAAAACGGGAATCGCATCACTTGAAGACGGACCAATTTGTGCCAACGCTAATGCTGACTCAAAACGGACTTGTACGTCATCATCGTTCGCTAACCTATCAATTAACGTCGGCACTGCAGGCGCTGCCGATGGCCCAATTGCCCCGAAAGCCTCAGGAATATAACGTCTGACTTCAACGTTGCTATCCTCAGACCTTTCTATCAACGCAGAAACCGCTGACTCTGCTGTACTTCCGATTTGTGCTAAAGCGTAAGTTGCTTCAACCCGCACTGCATCATTTTCATGTTCCAATGCTTCGCATAGTGCGGAGACAGCAGGTGCTCCTATTGCTGCCAATCCATACGCCGCCGCCCGTCGTGTCGGACCATTTTCATCAGAAAGTTTTTCAATCAATGCCGACACAGCAGGTTCACCAATCGCACCCAACGTATAGGAGGCATTCAACCGAGCAGGTTCATAGTTGTCCCGCAAGGTTTCACTCAACATCGGAACAGCATCAGCAGCAGATTCTCCTAACAATCCCAATTCATCCGCAGCATTTGAACGTACAGACGGATCATCATCACTCAACGCTTCAATATGTTTTGCCAAATTGCCGTTAGCTTGCTGTCCTGCATGTCCATTGGAATCACCAGCCATCCAATGCCAAACGTGTCGCCATGTTGTTTCATGTCTTTTAGCAGCAGGGTTGCCATTTTCATCAAGTCCATCACTTTTCCATGTGGGATCTCCCACGTTCCATTCCGGCCGTTGTGGTTCATCCAAACGGATAAACTGAAATTTCATCATGTAGCGCGTTTTATCGGTCTGGTTCGCCATCGCACGATGCCACAAATCAAAGTGAATGATTGATACCGTCCCCGCTTCGCCGCTAAGTGCGACCTCACCATCGTTGTTGTCAGTAATCCTGTTACTGTAGTATTGCGTTCCCGACAAGATTGCTGAGGGACCGATTTCAACTGGCGTATCCTGTGGATAGTAGAACGCCATCGCCCAGCGGGGTAGGTGATGTCGCACCTTCTGATGTCCCCAGTAGCTATCCTTATGGAAACCTTGTCCGCCACTGTGTGGTGCATTCCGATGTGGGTGCCGATGTGAATGCATCACATAGTTCTCCCCCAAAATACTGGTAAAGGCACCGCGAACCGTAGGATCCTCAAACACAGCCTGCAACTCTGGAACTCGCGGAAAGATGTTATTTCCCAAGTTTCCCTCTTTTTCGGTGTATTCTTGTGTTTTACGATAGATCGTCTCATGAACACTGCGTGGCAAACTTGATTTCACTGTAACATAACCATTGACAATAAAATCCCGCATCTGTTCATCGCTGAATAAATTAGAATGCGTTTGCATCATCAAATCTCCGTGTTTAAATGAAAGATTAGGTGGTTTTTACTATTACCTCAATCTCGCGATTGTTGCTATAATCTCTTTACTATTTTACTTGACTTTTAATTATTTGTCATATAATTTTTCAATAAAAACCCAATTTTTTTGTCATGATAGCAAAACAGTTTACAGAACCCTATATTTTGTGTATGATTAACGCAGAGTCAGATTTCCGCTTCAAATTCCTACCCAATACGAAAGTGAGCATATATTGATTCAACAACGAACACGGACAAGCCTATCTTGGCGTGCAGTACTCATCGGTTTGATATGTGCCACAATTGAATGTCTCCTCGCGCCTTATAATGATTATGTCATTCGTAACATTTTCCTTGCTGGTGGACACTTTCCTGTTGGGCCCTTCTTTGTGCTTACTATATTTGTCTTGGGAATTAACGTTATCTTAAAGGAAATAAATCCTAAATCAGCGTTTTCACCCGGAGAACTGATTACGATTTGGTGTATCATGCTTGCACCTGCAGGCATCCCGTCTTCAGGTATGATGCGTTACGCGCTTAGTCCGATGATCGCCTACAAGTATTTTGCTACACCAGAAAACGATTGGGAGTCGCTGTTTTACCACTATATTCCACATTGGCGTGTAGTCAGCGATGAAGCCGCAATTAGCTCTTTTTACGAAGGATTATTTGCTGGAGAGGCTGTGCCGTGGGGGGCTTGGATAACCCCTATTTTTATCTGGAGTGCTTATGTCATCGTCATCTATTTCGTGATGATCTGCCTCTCTGTATTACTGCGTAAGCAGTGGGTAGAATATGAACGTTGTGCATTTCCACTTGTTAAACTACCGGTTGAGATGGCAGTGCAAGGCAGCGGGAGACTCGGACCGCTCTTTAAGAATAGTGTATTCTGGTTTGGTGTTGCATTTCCCGTATTTCTTCATACGATGAACGGACTCCATACGTTTTTCCCATCCGTTCCACATATCCCGCGCGATTTTTGGCTCAATCAATATTTCAACGAAAGACCGTGGACTGCATTACGTCCATTTCAAGTCGTCATCTTCTGGTCAATGGTAGGGTTTAGTTATCTGCTTACTTTAGAAGTCTCGTTTAGTATCTGGTTTTTCTTTGTGTTTTACAAGCTGCAATGCTTGTTAGGCGTGATGCTCGGTTTTCAACTGACTTCCGGTCCGGGTGTGCAATGGACAGGCAAATCGTTTAGTGCCGCACAAGAGGCGGGTGCTTGTTTGGTGTTTGTCGCTATCGCCTTATGGAAAACGCGACACCATATTAAAAACATGTTCCAGAAAAGTTCCTCTGATGAGGCACTGCCCTACGGTGTTACGGTCTTTGGGCTTATTGGGGGTATCTGCGTCCTCGTCTTTTTCAATCACCTCATGGGCATGTCTATCCTGTTTGCTATTGGTTTTGTGCTGTTCTTGCTTGCAATGTACGTTGTCTTGACATGGCAGGTGATAAACGGCGGTATTCCTTTCATCAATCCGTCATTTTCACCTCAAAGTTTCTTCCTTACAACTCTCGGCACATCAAAAATAAATCCATCAACATTAACATCATTGATGATGCATCCGGTATGCCTAACGCTTGACCTACGCGAATTTATGATGCCGAACATCATGAACGGACTAAAAGCGGCGGATGAAGCGCGCGTCAAGCGACGACAACTGCTTATCGCAATGGCGGTTGCGATGGTTATCGGTTTGGGTGTATCCTATTACTCAGCAATCAAAGTAGGGTATGCACACGGCGCGCCTTATATGGGTGGTGGGTGGTTTATGCGGCAACTTGAAGGATTACTCACAAGTCCAAAAACCAGCACTAATTGGACAAATACCGGATTCATCTTTTTTGGTGGCGGTTTTACTGGATGGTTGATGTGGATGCGGCAGACATTTGTTTGGTGGCCCCTGCACCCTCTCGGTTATACGATGTTAAGTTCATGGGCAACTTTCAAACTTTGGTTCTCAATCTTTTTAGGATGGGGAATGAAATTTGCGATTGTGAAATACGGCGGACTGAAGGCATACCGTCAAGCGCGTCCGGCGTTCCTCGGTTTGGTCATCGGAGAGATGTTATGTGCTGGCCTATGGGCAATAGTTGGAATGTCAACAGGGATTAGTAGTGGCTATAGGATATTGCCCGATTGAGAAGGAAATGATTTGGAACGGTTCCAGGCATATTTAGTTCTGTAGAAGCGATTTCCAAATCGCTTCCCTCCTCTGTAGGAGCGACCTCCCGGTCGCGACACCCTGTCTAAAAACTAAATAATCCTGGAACCTTTCCAAGAAAACTTACTTGGCTTTGAGCGCACCCCATTGCGTGGCAAGTTTGCCTTGGGGTTCAACCGGCGTTAACGCTTGGAGTTCTAAGGTCTCAATTTCGTCTGCAGTCAAAGCAACATTGTAGATTCGGGATTCTTCAATGTGGGCGTTGAGATCACCAGGACCGCTAAGTCCATTGACATGACGTTTACCCCAAATTGCTTCTGAATCACCAGCCTCCCAAGTTCTGAGATCGCCTCTTCTGAAGCTCCCCATGCTTTCACCGTTTCGGTAACCAGTGATCTCGTATTGGTTGTCAACGTTCTTGTACGTGATAGCGATGAAAACCCTGTCGCCAGTTTCAGGTTCAGTAACAGCGTTCGGAAAATCATCTGTCCGTCTGAAATGACTACTTCCCGGCATCCACTGTTTAGTGACCCTTTCTGCCCAAACGATTCCACAAAACTGATCGGTTGACACTTCATCCAATGTAAGCGCTGAACCGTTTGTCTTTGCGTAGCTGTCTAAACTAACCCATGATGCCAAAGTAAGTTCTGTAATGTCGGGGCCTGTGTATTCCAATGAATGTGCCCATTTTCCATTAGCAACAACTAATTGCCCATCTTCTATCGTAGCGCCACCATGAAGGACAACATCTCCAAAGTTACCTGTTTCTTCTTTCGCACTATCAAACCGCCACCAACCAACGAGGTTATCTTCTTGTACTTGCGCAAAAACTGACATCGGCATGCCAACCATTAGCAATACCGCACATACACAGTAAATTTTTGTTCTCATGTGAACAACTCCTTTTTTATTTCGTTTATAGTAAAATCTAAAATATGTTTACATTTAATAATTTGTAGGAGCGATCTCCGAATCGTGACGAAACACTCTGATGGTCGGGAATCGGGAGTTCCCTCCTATATTGTGAAATCCACTATAATGGTTTACCTGAGTGAGTAGACTCAGGTAAACCGATAACTCTTAATGAACCGCTCTAAAATCGTTACTTTTTGATTTGCGCCCAGCGCGTCGCGAGCTTGCCGCGCGCTTCAACTGATAGATCACCTTTGGCGATTGTTTCGACCTCATCAGCTGTCAAGGCAATATTATAGATTCGAGATTCTTCAATGTGCGCGTTAAGTTCTCCAGGACCGTTAAGTCCGTTTACGTGCCGTTTACCCCAAATCGCTTCAGCATCATCTTTAGGCCATGTTCTGAGATCACCTTTTTTAAAACTTCCCATGCTTTCACCATTACGATAACCGGTAATCTCATACTGACCGTTGACATCCTTATAGGTGATTACCAAGAAAACCATTTCTCCTGTTTCTTTTTCGGTGACAGCTTTAGGAAAATCTGCTGTACGCCTAAAATGACTACTTCCTGGCATCCACTGTTTATCTACTCTCTCTGCCCAGACGATCGCACAAAATTGATCGATGGTCCGTTTATCTAAGCAGAGCGCAGAACCGTTTGTCTTCGCGTAACTATCCAAACTGACCCATGTCACTAAACTCAACTCCGTGATGTCAGGGCCTTTATAACCTAAAGCATGAGCCCATTTACCGGTTTCAACGACTAATTGCCCTTTCTCGAATTTGGCACCTTGGAGAGCAATATCATCCCAGTTACCAGTTTCCTCTGACGCGTCATCAAAAAGCCACCAACCAACGAGGTTTTTTTCTTGCACTACTGCCAAGGCTGACATTGAGACTGTCAGCATCAGCAACACAACAAGCATAGCACAGATGTGATAAACTTTCATTTTCAGATTTCTCCTTATTTTAAAATTATGCAGGTTTGGTAACCGCTGCCGTAAGTGTTCAGAACAATTAATTTTCCCACATGTTCGAATTGAAAGCATGATAACAGATATTCAGTTAAAAAATCAAATTTCCCTACTTAAGTTTAAGCACCAAAAAAGATTCTAAGCCTCTCTAAACTATTCACGCATCGTTTGAACAATGCTAACCATATCTACAATAGTATAGCATATCTGCAAAGAGCAAGCAAGATAATTCTTGACGATTCATGTAAATGACTTAACATTTTTCTTTTTTATATGCTATGATATAGTAGGAATTAGAGAATAAAAATCCAAGAGTAGACGAAGCTTGGGTTGAACAGCATGAAACCCAAAGGTGTTAAATTGGCACTTAATTTGTCGTTGGAGAACTTTTTACGCCGATATTTCTTGATTTAGTGCTCATTACCTATGGTTTAGCAGACCTCCTGTTAAATCTTGGTTAGTGTCTTCTGGAGAAAATAATGAAAACTCAAAGAATATTGATCCTGTTTTTAGCAATTGCAGTTGCTGGCGTTCTGTTAGCGTATTCAACTTGGCACCAGTGGAACGACAATCAAAAAACGACGAAAAAACGGATGAGACCGATTCCGCCAATTGCCGAGTTTAACCATGGTACTTCAATAAGAAAAATTGCATTTTCACCGACGAATCCGGAACTATTTGCAAGTGCTGGAGAGGGAAACATAATAAAAATATGGAATACAAAAAATCAGGATAGTCCTCAAATAACGCTGGAAGCTCAGGAAGACGATGATGGCTCTACCAACATTAATGGTATAGCATTTTTACCAACAGATAAATGGTTGGCAAGCACTACTTATCGGGCAATTGAATTTTGGGATGTAACATCAGGTAGGAGAATTAACTTAATAAAGACTCCAGCACTTGAATTCGCTATTTCTCCTGAAGGACAATATCTTGCAACAGCGATTAATGAATTAAAATTATGGGATATCAGTGATCCAAAAAACGTTAAGGAATTTAGTGTTATTACCACCTGAGGTAAGCTGGAAACCTCTATCTCTGACAGATATAAGTGTACCTGATACTACCTCTGAACCACCAACGAAATATCACATTTTACCTAACAAATACCATCATGCAACAGACAACCAGTTTTATAATTCAATTGACTTTTCAGATAACAGCAAATGGATTGCAGCCGGAGGACATATAGATGACAAAATCAAGGACAAAAGGATTGGAATAATAAAAGTTTGGGATTTACGAAATAAACAACTTACCAAGTTTATAAAGAGGGACAGAAAAGTTGCAGAAGGTGCTGAACCTAACGAACGTATCAATAGTATCCGTGCAATCGATTTTTCGACAGACAACCGTTTTTTTGCTGTTGCGGCTAATAATGGGTTAACTATATGGACTTTACCAGAATGGAATATCTATCACGAAGTTCTGAATCAACGGATAAGAGACATAGCGTTTTCACCGGATGGCACGATGTATGCAGTTGCTGATGTTAAAGGGATAACCCTCTGGTCAATAGAAATGATTACGCCTATTGCTTTGCTTAGAGGGGAAGGTCTTTTTGGCAGTGTTTCAGTAATTGCGTTTTCACATGATGGCAGCATGCTTGCTGGTGGAAATTACGATGGTGTTCTTTACCTCTGGAATATGGAGAAACTAAATGAAAAATAAAAAAATATTACTACTATTTGGGATTTTGGCTATAGCAGTTATTGGGATTGTCGTGTATTTCATCTCACGACCGCCGCAGAAATTGCTCCCACAAACATTCGCGCAGCTACCTGAAAAACCTAAACTCATAGCGATATTTCATCACGCCGCAAAGATTGATCCTGACGTAAACAACCCAATTGATTCTTCTTATTTACTTGGCAGAGAGATTTTTTCTGTTTCGTTTTCTCCGGTTGATGTATCTCTTATAGCGAGTGTTAGTGGTAATGGCACCATAAAGTTATGGAACATTAACAACCCCAAAGAACCAGTAAAAATCCTCAGCCATCCCAAAAAATTTCCATCCATCGGTTTCTCACCCACAGGAAAGTTACTTGTAAGTGCTGGCGGGACACTCATATTATGGGATGTTGCTTCAGGTATGAAACTCAATTCACTTGAGACTTCTTACGGTCAATTCGCGTTTTCACCAGATGGAAATCAGATCGCGACAGTTCGCAATGAAGTCAAACTCTGGGACATTCGGAATCCAAAGAGAATCACACAAATAGCCACCCTACCATTTAATGAAACACATAAAGCTAAAGGTTGGGCATCCGCAGTTGACATTTCGTCCGATGGTAAATTAATCGCTGTCGGATATTCCCAGGGATCCATTAATGTTTGGGACCTACAGACTCACCAATTTGTAACGTCATTGGAAACATCTTTCTATTCAATGGATTTTCTAAAGTTTTCCCCTAACAACAAATATATGGTTAGTGGTGGTCATAAACTGGACATGTATAGTACAGCGTCTGTGAAAGGATACATCATGTGGGAATTGCCAAGTTGGCAACGTAAGGGTGAGGTGCTACGCGGACATGTTGAAAATTTAATGTTTTCTCCAGATGGCAAGATATGTGCAAGTGCGAATCATCAATATTTTTCAGGAAGAGGTATAGAACTCTGGTCAACAATGAATGGTGCACCTATAACTTCATTACCAATAAAAGCGCGTGATGCCGCTTTTTCGAAAGATGGGAACCTCCTCGTCACTGGAGAAGAGGGTGGTATTGTCCGATTGTGGGAACTTACACCGCAACATTTAAATCTAACTACAACACCTTCCGATATTGTACGTATAATTTACTGTTTGGCAAAAGATAAAGAGCCTCCACCAAATATCGTAGACAAAATAGATCAAACAATTAGAGATGTTCAAGATTTCTACGCTGATGAGATGGAACGACACGGATTCGGTAGGAAAACTTTTACGTTTGAAACCGATGAAAATGGAAAAACAAAGGTATATCTTATCAGGGAAAATCAAACTGAAAAGTTTGACTTGTCAAACGATTGTTGGCTTGCAATTGAAGATGACGCACCAAATGCTTTCTCGAATGTTTATAAATTAATAAGAAATGCAGGTATTAATGAGACATTTCAGTACCCAACCAAAAGAATCGCAGAAAATGTATCGGGCAACGAAATTGAAGGGTTTACCCATGGCAAACTTGTTTATGCATCAGTTAAAGACCTAAAGCGGAAACCACTTGCGTATGCTCTCAGAAATGGTTTAGGTTTACCATATATTCCACTTAAACCTCAATCAAAAATTTTGAAGAATTTTGACTTCCTCGTAAATAATGTGAGGTCGTGGAGAAAAAAGAAAGCAAAATTGTCTAAATGTGAGGCAGAATGGTTGGATAAGAGTCGTTTCTTTAACCCAACCCAAACCTTCTTTGACAAACAACCCAAGATTGAGTTGAATATATCAAAGCCAGATAATTCTGACTCGCGTTTTTTCCAATTTACGCTTGAAGATGAAGATGGCATTCACCAAGCACATTTGTATGTACCGTCAGATATTAAATTGCAAGGGTTGAGTAAAAAGCTTCACGATTGTCAAGCACTCAACGGTAAAGAGAAGGCAACCGTTATTTTTAAAATAAAAGAACCTGAAATACATAGAGTTGTACTTCGGATGATTGATATACATGGAAACATCGCATCACGGGAATTCTAAATTGAAGATAAAAATCAGAACCGTCTAAAAAACCATAAAATATACAAGAAAGGAGAACAGATGTCCAAAAGAATTGCAATCTTCCCAGCAAGTTTCGACCCGATCACGCTCGGTCATGCGGACTTGATTGAACGGGTTTGCAAACTTGACGTTTTTGATGAACTCGTCATTGTTATCGGTGTGAATCCTGCAAAGCAGGAGCGGTTCACGATTGAGGAACGCATCCAGATGCTTGAAGAGGTCATAAAACCTTATTCGAAAGCCACTATTGCCGGGGATGCTGGGTTGATGGTGCATTACGCGCAAACGCGTGGGGCATGTGCCATTATCCGCGGACTACGCGAAATCTCCGATTTTGAATGGGAATTCAAAATGGCACGGATGAATCAGCAGATCGCCCCAGAAATTGATACGCTCTTTATGGTCGCAAATAAACAATACGCACATATCAGCTCAACGCTCGTCATGGAGGTTGTAGAGATGGGACAAGGCAAATTAAGTGAAGAGAAGTTGTTGGAGATGGTGCCGCCGGTTGTTGTAGAGTTTATCAAACGGAAATATCATGTCCAGTAATTTGCAGACACAATTGAACCGCACCTGCAAATATACCATCTAAAACCGATTGTCTAAACTCACACTTACATTAAACCCTGGCGCATTCACACCCGACCCGTGTGGACGATAACGTTTATCAAGCAAGTTCTCAAGCGATAACGTCAACCGTGTGTAATCAAAGAGTTTTACGCCACCGCGCACGTTGAGTGTCCACCATCCCGGTGTCCCAGCGTCTACTGCAGCTCCGTTATCATCAAATTCAACTGCTGCTGGATCGCGTGTTTGTCCTTGTATGCGTGGGTCGCGAATGTCGCTCCGATTCAGCCGCCTCTGTTCTGCAGCAGCACGCACAAACAGTGTTCCCCAATACTGCGTATTCACAGGTTCCCACTGGATTCCAATAACACCGTTCAAAGGCGGTTCTCTCCGAGTACGTGCTTCCCATGGCTTGTCCGGATCAGGTTCTACGCCGTTAATCAAAAGTACTTTCCCACGCAGTAATGCTGCATTCCCATAAACCGACAACGCAGAATCAATTGGAACAACTGCAGCTAACTCAACCCCCTGAAACTGTGCCTCATCAACGTTGTCAAATACCAGCACGTCAATACCCTCGTATTCCTTGATAAGGTCTTGATGGAGTTGAGGGATTTTACCATCTTCGTACGCCTCTTGGACAGGTCTACGCGTAACTAAACCGTTGATTCGGCTATGGAACAACGTCAGTGCACCACGGAAATAGGGATGTTTTGCCTTGAACCCGCCCTCAACTGTCCAAGAAGTCTCCGCTTCAAGATCAGGACTCGGTGCAGTGACACCCTCATTAGTAACCTCAACCGCTGTAGTATCATTCAACGATGGGGCGCGAAACGCTGTCGCAAAACTGCTCACAAAGTTTAGGTAATCTGCCAAACCGACAACTACCCCAGCACTTCCTGTCAAACTGCTGTCCGATTCATTGAATTCATCAAAAGCATCAGATCGGATAGAAAGGTCCGCATTAGTCTGATAAAACGTGGCACGCCCACCGAGGATTAATTCCACACGTTCATGTATCGTTATTTCATCTTGCAGGAACAAACTAGCATCCCAAAACTGAGAACCGTTGATAAACCGCCCAAGGTTTTCGTCAACAGTTTCTTTCCCTGTCTCCAGAGCAGTTTTGACAGTACGACTCTGCAACAGGTCAAAATAAAATTCTCCACCGCCGACAATACGTTGCTTAGGAAGAACACTGCTAACCACTTGTGCATTTAAACCGATAGTGTTAACCGTATCATATCGTTGTCTACGGGATATCTCACCCCGCTTTACCTCATTTCGCCCCTCTTTCTGTCGGTGAAAAGAACCTGTAAATCTGTATAGGTCAATGCTGGAAATTTCAGGATTCGCTACATAATTAACATATACAAGGTCTCGATTTTGTGGTTCAAAAAAGAATTCGTCAAACTCCTGCGGCGCGATTTTATCATAACGTGGTGTTTGTGGTTGTCGCCACATCTGGTAAGCAACATTGATTGTTCTTCTTTCGTCAATTTGATATGCAATTTTTGCATCGGCATCAAAAGCGTTCCAACTTAGAGGTCCTTCATTGTCTATAAGCCATCTGTCAGGTATATCATCTTTTGATAATGCACCGACCTCATCATAGTCATAAAGTTTAGCTCCGCTTGGCATTTCGTCAACTATCTCAAACTTACGATTTTTGTAGTGAAGATCGTATCCCCCACCCGGGTTTATATCACCGTAGTATCGCACACCGCCACCAACACTGAATCCAAATCGTCCTTGACTCCCTGTTAACTCTAACCTACCGAGGCGTTCCTGTGTGGCAGTCGTATATCGTGCAAGAACACGAGGGTGTATTTCCCAGTTCTCCTGTGCTGGATTAAGCGGGATTGACTTCGTAAAGAAACTAACAACGCCACCCAACGCGCCGCTTCCATATAGCATTGAACTTGAACCGAGTAAAACCTCTGCCCGATCTAAGTTTTCAGGTGCTATGGTTGCTGTATACTGATTCGGTCCAGAACGAAATGTAGAGTTGTTCAGGCGGACCCAGTCAACTTGTATCACGGTCTGATAACCGGTTAAACTTCGGAGCATCGGTGAACCTTGTCCAACTGTCGTTTCCTGTGCGATGACACCGACGACATCCCGTAGTAGGTTGGACGCTATATCTGCATTGATCTGCTCAAGTTGCTTTAGATTGAGAACACTAATAGCGTTCGGTGTTTTGAAAGGTTCTTTCTCAGCGCGCGTGGCTGTTACCGTAATCTCTTGCATTTCCACAACATCTTTGTCTTTATATTCTTTAAGTTTGACATTCGCGCCTGCACAAGGTTTCCAAATCACAAACAGTGCCGAACTAAAAATTAAAAAAAAATAAAATGATTTTTGCATGTTATTATTCTCCATTCAATATTGTTGTTCTTATGGTGTTGTGTAAGAACTCATAATATTTTATCAACTTAAGCAAATTTTATGCCATACATAATCCTAACAAAATACCAAGAATTCAATCAGTTTTGGGCATAATTTGTATAATAGTGTTCACTTTTTGAACAGATGGGAATTGTAAGAGCTGATTTCAATATATGGACATCAAAATTTTATTTCTTGCATTTTGTCAAAGGTCGTGGTAACTTAAAACAAAAAGAATTGAATGAGGAACATATATGGCGAAACAGAAATTAAAATTTGGATTTATCGGATGTGGTGGCAACTCACGTGGACACGGACGTAGTGTTTCAGGTGTGGATGATGTTGAAATCGTGGCACTTGCCGACCCAAGCGAAAACGCACTCAAAGCGTTCAAAGAAACCGTCGGTTTAGACGATTCGGTACCTACTTATGCCGACCATGATGAAATGTTGGCAGCAGCAAAACCGGATGCTGTTGTCATTAGTTCACCGCACGGACTTCATTTTGATCACATTATGTCTGCACTTGACGCGAGCTGCCATGTGCATACCGAAAAACCGATGGTATGCACAGTAGACCACGCAAAACAAGTGATGGCAAAAGTTGAAGAAACCGGTTTGCATCTGATGATCGGCTACCAAAGACACTTGAGTCCTACGTATCAATACTGTCGTAAAGTCGTCCAGAGTGGCGAACTTGGCAAAGTGAACTTTGTTGCAGCCCACCAGTCGCAGAATTGGTATCGGAATCAGCAAGGGAAATGGCGGCAAGACCCGTTCCTCGGCGGTGGTGGACAGCTGAACGATTCTGGTAGCCACCTCATTGACATCCTGCTATGGGTATTGGAAGCAAGTCCGGAAACAGTATTTGCCATGATAGACAATTTAGACATTGAGGTTGATGTGCTAACCGCAATGTCTATCCAATTTGATACAGGTGCGCTCTGTAATATTAGTATTGTTGGACATGCGTATGGCGGTGTACGAGAAGATTTTTCCATTTGGCTGGAAGAGGGCGGACTCTTTCTGCGCGGGGGTCAACTCCATCGTCAAAATCAGAATGATAAACCGATTCCTGTTGATGAATCTGACCTGCCAAAAGGCGGGAACAAAGATGTTGCTTTCATTGAACTGATTCGTGGAGAACGCACAGAAAACCCAATCGGTGTAGAAAACGGGTTGCGTGTTATTCAATTGACCGAAGCTGCATGGCAATCTGCCGATCTTGGAAAGCCTGTCAAGGTTGACCTCAGTTAGCGCGCTATTGTTATGTAGGTGGGATAGGTACTCTTTTTCTACCTCATAATCGATCAGAGATTTGATATGAATCGAAAAGAGGCTTTATTTGAAAAAGCACGGCGAAATCCAAATGGATTGAAGTTTTCCGAATTTGAACGAGTTATGCGCCAAAGTCTATGGACGCAACGTCGACAGCGAGGTAGCCATCGGATATGGTATTCTCCTGGAGGGTATAGGTTAGCAATTCAACCGATAAGTCAATGGCAAAAGGGTATCAAGTGAGGCAATTTTTAGCACAATACAACAAGGAAAATGAAAATGAAGAATAATCATGACGATTTTGATGGATTTACCATTAAGATATTTCTTGACGAAGACGGTGATTATCTTGCACATTTCATCGAACTTCCAAATGTTTCCGCTTTCGGACCTACGCCTGCACAGGCGTTAATTGAACTAAAAACAGCCTGGGAGTTGATGAAAGAGTGTTATCAAGAGGATAACATCCCTGTTCCAAAAGCTCCAGCGCGAGAATTAAATGACCTGCCATTCAATGTTCCTGTAGATTCGCAGCTATATCACCGCTTAACAGATGAAGCCGCTAAAGCAGGTATGAGTCTCCACGCGCTTATAACACAGAAATTAGTTGAGACAACAAGTGTTGACACCTGATGAATGAGAACAACTCTGGAGAATCTAATTGCTTGATGTCCAAAACCTCAGCAAATCCATTGACAAGAAACCTTTTTTCTCCGACCTCACTTTCCAGGTGGCAGCAGGAGACTCTCTCATTCTGCTTGGAAGAAACGGCACTGGGAAAACACTCCTGCTCAGTATCTTGGCAACCTTGGTCGAACCGTCATCAGGCACTATCTCTATTACCGGAACAGATGCATTTTCAAACTTGAAACAGGTGCGTCCGCACATCGGATATATACCGGTTGCTTTTGAAGGATATCCTGAGTTATCTGTCGTTGACTATCTCAATTTTTTCGCTGCTGCATATAAATTAGAGAAGCAGGAGCGCACCGCTGCGATTGATGCTGTGATTGAATTAATGGACATTGAGCATCTGCGTGACAACAAAATTGGCACTTTATCAACGGGAGAACGTCAACGTCTTCTGTTTGCCAAAACCTTTCTTCACGAACCACAGTTGTGGTTGCTGGATGAACCTTTAGCACCGCTTGACCCGCGCGGACAAATTGAGATGATAGAGCTGTTCAGTGAACTTCAAGCAATGGGTAAAACACTCGTCATAGCTACCAATCGTTTGGAAGATGTGTCCAAACTTTGCTATACTGGTTCTGAAGTTTCGTCAAAAACTAATCTTATCGGCATTCTCAACGGAGGGAAATTCGCTGTCATCAGGACAATCAATCAGTTGCAACAAGAAATCAAAGAGAAAGATAACACAGAAAATCTTAAGCCGAATTGGCTTGCTGAACTCTATTTGGAGGTAACAAAATCGTAATGTCAGACATCGGACAATTTTTTCATGAAAACGGATACTATTTCGCAAAAGGTGTCTACTCACCTGAAGAAATCAAGTTAATGGAACACGACTTTGACCGTGTGGTAGACCAGCTGCTTAAAAGCGATGAGAACGTCAATGCACGTTGGGGTGGTAGATTGATGGATGCGCTTGATGGCGGGGAATCTGTTATTATCCATACCCATAATATCCAGAGTTTCTCTGCTGTGTGGATGCAGGCATTTCTGCAAGAAAAGTTTCTTGACGTCGCTGAAGATATACTCGGACCGGATATTATGCTCCACCATTCCAAACTTTTCTGCAAACCTCCTGAGAAAGGTTCACCCTTTCCGATGCATCAGGATTGGCAGTATTTTCCATCTGTCAAAGATACCATGATTGCTGCTATCATCTATGTGTCAGATGCCACAGATGAGATGGGCTGTGTCCGCGTATATCCCGGTTCTCATAAGGAGCTTGGTAGAACAGGCGGTATGATGGGAAGAGGAGATAATGAAGAAATAACGGATCGGTACCCGATTGAGGATGCCACCGTATTAGAGGCGGAACCGGGAGATGTGCTTTTCTTTAGCTACTTCACACTGCACGGTTCAATGCCGAACCGTTCTAATAAAACGCGTAAAAGTGTTCTCGTTCAAATGCATGCAGGTGATGACCAGATTGAGGGTGAAAATCGGCACACCAACGTAAAATTAGTGCTACGGGGTTGGAATCATTTCGCAACCCGATCTTCTGTCGGAAGTATTCGGTAAGGGCGCGATCAGGACATCAAGAACGGTTTCTTTAGGCGTGTGATCGGGTATCTTACCAGACGGATTTAAGATGAAAGATCAAACAATTCTCAGCAAGGAACTTATTAAACAGAGTCTGGTAGACAATCGAGAGACCTTGCGAAAATACGGTGTAAAGCGGATCGGCTTGTTCGGATCTTACGTCCGAGGGACAGCGACTGCCGGAAGCGACATTGATTTCATCGTTGAACTCGAAAGATTGACCCTTCGCGACTATATGGGGTTAGCTCTTTTTCTTGAAGATCTGTTTAAGAAGAACGTTGACCTGGTTACTGCTACCTCTATCAAACCGCGTCTAAAGCCTTATATCGAAAAAGAGATAGAATATGTCACGAATCTATAGTTTATAGTAAAATCTACAATTAATGGGACACTTCTGTACCGCAAACTGTTAGTTTGCGGACTAATATGCACAAACTAACAGTTTGTGCTACAACTTCTCATGTTTATCAAAGTGTCCTAATAATTTCAAAGTTCACTATATATCTCATTCAGTTAAGTTAAAAAGGAGAATTAAATGATTAGAGTCGCAAAAATTAGTATGGCACATGTCCACGCAGGTGGATATGCCCGACAAATCCACGAAAACCCCGAAACGGAACTCGTCGCTGTTTGGGACGAAGAGGAATACGGCGGTAAAGCAGCAGCAGAACAATACGAAGTGCCGTTTTATACCGACCTTGACGAAATGTTAAGCCGTGACGATGTTGATGCAGTGGCAGTTGACGCTATTACATCCGACCATCCACGTGTGATGATCGCCGCTGCAGAAGCAGGCAAACACATCTTCACCGAAAAGGCACTCGCTATAACCGTTGCAGAATGTGATCCGATTATTGAGGCAGTTGAAAAAGCAGGCATAAAGTTCATGATTTCCCTACCTTCCCGAGCCAATTCTGAGATTCTGTTCGCAAAAAAGGCAATTGATGACGGACTGCTCGGTGACATAACATTCGGTAGGGGACGGATTGCCCATTCCGCCGCACTGGATAGCTGGTTCAGCGGCACAAGTGCTTGGTTCGCAGACCCAGTACGTGCAGGGGGTGGCGCACTCTTTGATTTAGGATGTCACCGTGTTGATGTGATACGTTGGTTGATGGGTGAACCGAAAAGTGCAATTGCCAAGATAAATAACTTCACAGGTAATTTCCCAATTGATGACAACAGCGTTTCCGTTGTGGAATTTGCGAATAAAGCACTCGGCGTGATTGATGTTGCCTGGACACACCGTTCCGGTCCGAATATGCTTGAGATATACGGCACGGAAGGCTCTTATGCTGCGGGACACGGTGAGATGCATTTCCAAACCCGCAAACTCTCTGATGAAGAAAAAGCAAAATACATTGAAGATGCCCCTACAGCACCACCGCCACCGATGCAGCAGTGGATCAATGCTATTCTCCGCGATGAACCGATGACAATCACAATCCAAGATGGACGTAATCTTACAGAATTGATGCAGGCGTTCTATATGTCCTCTGAACAGGGACAAGCAATAGAATTCCCGCTTTAAAATTTCCTCGTAGGCGCGCTTTGCAAGCGCGCTGAATACTAATGAGATATACCATGCAAGACTATCAACCAATCTCTCTTACCGATTTATGTAATGTAGACGCAGAAATTATCGGCACAAATGCAACGCCAACCTTAGGACAACAAATATTCCATGGACTCCCCTTCCACATTTCCGAAGGCGAAAAATGCTTTTTAGGTTTCGGTGAAGGTGTCCATACCGACCCCATCCAAGTCCCAATAAATTCTAATCCGAAACGGGTTATCGTAGCACATCGGCTGCTTGAGTCTCGCATCCATGAAGGCGAACCTATTGGCAAACTGATCGCCAACTACGTTTTTCATTATGCCAATGGTGAAAAAGAAAGTGTGCCAATTCGTGAACGATTTGAGATCGGCAGCGTGCCGCAGGGATGGGGACAACAGACCTTCATCGCTGTCCCTGATACAAAGGAAAGTTTGCATGCACGACACCAAGGACCTTGGGGGGCAGCAGGGAATCGTCAAACAGAGGCGATGCAATGTGTGCCGCGCACCTATTACCTTTATATATGGAAAAATCCTAATCCTGATGTTGAAGTAACGTCAATAGAAATACAACCACAAGAACGTAAGTTTATTATTGCAGCAATCACCCTCGGTTACCTTGACGAAGACCCGATTCCACGACATCCGAACCGTGAGGTTAAAATCATACTCCCGCAAGCAGAAGATGCCGGCAAACCTTTTGACATGGAAGTCAATGTAGACCGTGGCACCGCGACCTATCCGTATCCGTTGCCAGAAAACCCATCTGACGCATTCATCAATGATGATTTCAAGGGATGGGGTGAGTTTCAAAACAATAAAAGCAGTCCGGCATACACTGAGATATCCGCCACGCCATCAGCAACCGTTGAAGTTAAGAATCAGGGTGAAACGCTTGGCAATGTCAACTGGGGAGAACTCCAAGAAAAGGGAGTTGCTCAACCGAATGAACGTGTCAAGGTGGAAGTCATTGACACTGGCAGAAACTGGGTGCATACCACAGTAATTGACGAAGACACGAATAAACCTGTGCCGTGTCGTATCTATTTCCGTTCCCCGCACGGTGTGCCGTACGCCCCGCATGGACACCACGCACATGTCAATTCAAACATGGGCACATGGCACATAGACGTCGGTGGCGATGTGCGGTTGGGACAGATTAGTTATGCTTATATTGATGGCACTTGTCAAGGATGGCTGCCTCGTGGTGATGTTATCGTTGATGTGGCACGAGGCTTTGAATATACGCCTTTGCGGACTACCGTCAACATTAAACCCGGACAACGCGAGTTGACGTTACAGATAAAGCGATGGTGTAATATGAACGCTGAACGTTATTTCAGTGGCGACACGCACGTCCATTTTCTCTCAACACAAGGCGCGCATACCGAAGCACAAGGCGAAGACCTTGGCGTTGTCAACCTTCTGCTTTCGCAGTGGGGACACCTTTTTACAAATACGGAGGAATTCATCGGCAGACCCACAGTATCTGCAGATGGAAAAAGCATTGTCTATGCCACACAGGAAAATCGCCAACATGTGCTTGGTCATCTCACACTGCTCGGCTTAAAAGAACAAGTTTCACCGTGGTGTTCGGACGGACCTGGAGAAGCAGAACTTGGCGGAAACCTGGAGGTAACGCTTTCGCACTGGGCAGATGCATGCCATGCACAGGGAGGTACTGTCGTCTTACCGCATATTCCAAATCCGAATTGCGAACCGGCAACCCTTATCGCTACTGGACGCGTTGACGCTGTAGAGTATCTCACTAACGCAATGTATGGACATCTTGAGTACTACCGTTATCTCAACTGCGGATATAAACTACCGCTTGTCGGCGGCACAGATAAGATGACAGCAGATGTGCCTGTAGGTGTCTATAGAACGTATGTCCACATTCCAGAAAACGAGGAATTCAACTACGATAATTGGTGCAAATACATGAGTGCTGGCAATACGTTCCTCAGCGGTGGACCAATGATTCGTCTTACCGTGAATGGACAACCAATAGGCAGCACTATCAACCTACCGGGTAACGGTGGTACCGTTGAAGTTGAAGCATCTGCGGATTCTATCTTCCCTATTCATACTCTTCAAATCGTGCAAGCAGGGCAAGTTGTTGCCTCTACAGAGGAAAACAAAGGCTCACACCAGTTGCGTCTCAAAGCAAACCTAAAAGTAGATAAGCATTCGTGGATCGCTGCTCGGTGTGGCGGACCAAACTATGCACAAGCAGTGCCACATCACGATGGATGGCGGCGCGGTATCATTGCCCACACGTCTCCCATCTACATCGCTGTCGGTGGCGAATGGTGGATGTTCGATCCAGAAACGGCAAACTATATGCTAACCTTGATTGAGGGTGGGTTGTCCTATATTCAACAATCTGCACGGCATCATGAACCCGGCACTGTAACGCATCATCACGGTGAGGATGATCATCTGGAATACTTATCCCGCCCGTTCCAAGAGGCGCGAGAGGCAATTCACCGTCGGATGCATCAATTAGGTATTCCACATTAGAGAGCCATCTTCTTGTAGGAGTGACCTCCCGGTCGCGACATCAACTTTAAGGAGGAAAAATGCCAAAAGAATTAGTAGCAGTTGCCCCTCGACAACCCGTTTTGCAAGAATATGAAGACGGACTTGTCCCTGCGGATAGTGTCCGTGTTCAAGTTGAATTCGGCGCGCCTAAACGTGGCACCGAACTAACAGCCTACTACGGATATAACAACCCAAAATTTCCACTACGACTTGGGAATATATGCGTCGGAAAAATCATAGAAATTGGCGAAGACGTGGAAGGCTTTGAGATCGGCGAGCGTGTCGCTAACCACGGACACCTCAAGGAGACACATACGTGGCGTGCGGGCAGTGTCCTCAAGATGCCCGACCACATGACGTGGAAAGAGGCAGTCTGCTATGATCCAGCACACTTCGCAATGTCCGCAATTCGTGATGGAAAAGTCCGTGTTGGCGAGCGGGTTGCTGTCTTTGGGCTTGGGGCTATTGGATTGATGACGGTGCAGATGGCGCGGATCGCGGGAGCTGACTTCGTCGCGGCTTTAGACCCGCTTGAAAGAAGGCGGAAAGCCGCTGAAAAGACTGGCGCGGAACTTGTCATTGACCCAACTGCCTGCAATGTCGGAGAAGTACTCAAGGAAGCAACCGGCGGACTTGGCGTTGATGTGGCTGTAGAAACAAGTGCAGTTTACGAAGCACTTGATGATGCCCTTCGCAGCGTCACTTTTGAAGGAACAATCGTCTATGCTGGACGCGCGAAAGAATGCACAGGCGGACTTGACCTCGGTGCCGTCGCGCATGTCAACATTCCGAACATCATTTTCGCGCGTGCAAACAGCGACCCAAATCGTGATCATCCACGTTGGAATTTCAGACGTATCGTTGATACCTGTTGGAAGTGGCTTGTTGAAGGACGATTTGACTGTGAAGATGTTGTTGATCCAGTTGTGCCGTTTGAAGATTCAGTTGAGGCTTACATTGAGATGGATAACCATCCCGAACGAAGCGTCAAATTGGGTGTCTCTTTCCAATAGTGACACTATAGTGAATTATAAAAAGATAAATTGATATTTTCCTATGAGTTAATGCGTTTGTAGTCGCGCAATTCATTGCGCCTCTTACATTAGACATTATAATGATTTAATCTGAATAGGACTTACGCATTCCCTCTTGATAAGGGGGGTAAAAGTCCTTATTTTCGTGTTTTTAACCCCCTAAATCCCCTTATCAGTGGGACTTTAAGTAAAAATGCGTAAGTCCTGTTGAATTAAGGTTTACCGAGTGTCTCGGACCTCTTGAGTTCCGTAGGAACGCTATGTTTATAGAAAAAGATACCAACACCACTTGAGTTCCGTAGGAACGATATAGTAACTGCCAATGCGATGCGAAAACATATCATCTCTACCAAATCAACGCTATGAATGCCTTTATGGCATTCAGCGGGACTAAATTAGATTTTATTAAAGGCCAATAACAATTCACAATTAAAACGTTATAATGTCTATTGATGTTGCTGGCTATAAATGCGTTGAAGTCCTCGGCGACAGTTATGAAACTACGCGTGCTGATACGGCATTTACAATCTTGAAAACCTGATCACTGAAGAATTGGCAGCAGCGAAAGTGTACAAATTTGCTTTCAGTTTCGCACCGCTTCGCCTCAAAGGTGCAACAGGTTCTCCCGGCAATCCAATTGCTATTCGATAATCTTCCACGGGACAGCTTTACTGCTGTCCCACAATCCCTCCATTTTCTATCCACATCTGCACAAAAATGTACATACAATTTCTTGTTTGCCCCTTTTCGTGCAATCCACACCTTGATATACCGCACTTATCCGCATATTCAGCGTATTCGACACTGGCATAAAAATTGCTCTAAATAACATAGAGACTAACATCATCAGAGTAATCATTACTGAGGAGATAAAACAGTGCGGATAGTTTTTGCAAAGTCAACCTTTACTTTTGTCATCGTAACGCTAACTTTTGTTATTAACATGGGATGCAGCTTAAGTATCCTTGAGCAGAGCCAAAAAGCGGTTACCGATGGAAAACCACAAGAGAGCATTTTCACTGTTGTAGATGCGACAGATCCGAAAAATCCTGCACTCGCGGCTTCTATCCGAATACCGTTTCGCGTCAATCCAAACAATGCTGTCGTCCTTGCAGAAAAACACGCTTATGTCACGTCTGAAAGTCATCTACATGTCATTGATGTTTCTAACCCACAACAGCCATCATATATAACATCAATAGTGTTCCCAGAAGAAATCAAAAAGCCACGCGTATCTGGACATCAAGTTTTTGTTTCAAGCAAAGAGAAGATTTATCTCGTAGATGTTTCTAATCCGCCTCACCCCGTGATTCAATCTACGGTGAGTCTACACCGTGCAAACGTTATAACAGAATTCGATATCCATGAATCCTATCTATATATTATGGATGTCTACAACTATTTTCACATTTATTCCTTAAATAATGGAATTGCTCGATTTATTGAGTCCGTTGGGACAACATCCCCTTCATCGTTAGTAGGTGTTAGAGGAGAGGGAACGGGAGTAGAACAGATTCTGCTGGAGCATAGAACCTCTGGTGACCCTGGCTGGGCGGTGCTTTCAGATCGGAACAATCTTTTAGAGTTTAATGGCAGACACAAGAAGGTCCGAGTTTCCAAGGATTATTTGGTATTTGCAAGTCGTAGATATCCAAATCGCGATATTACAATTGTATGGAGCAAGGACCAAGTTCGTCCTAATATGTGGAAGTGGCTTGAACACTACAACTTAGAGGCGAACTATCTCGCTTATCTCTACTTAACGGGAAAAAAGACGCTCACCCGTGGTAAACCTACAGATGCTTATATTGAACGTTCAAACAAGATTCAGTTCGTCGCGCAAGACCAATGGTCAGAAACAATAGACTTTGAGGAGAATAATCTATTAGGTCCGATTACTGATTTTCAAATTTCTCAGAATTTGCTTTACGCAACAAATGCAAACGGTGTGCTTTCTATTATTGACCTTGATACGCAAGAAAAACATCGTTTTATCTCTGCTACAACGTTTCAGGATCAACACCCGGTCAGCATAGCCATAGGTGAAGATTACGCTTGTGTGTTAGCGGCTCCAACAGATTGATGTCCCTTCTAACGATTAAGGAATACGTCCTGTGAAACTCCCAAAAATTTCCATCGCATCCCATGGCATCACACGCCTTATAATTGGTGGTAATCCGTATAGCGGCATCTCACATCAATCTCTTGCTGCATCAAAAACGATGGAGGATTACTATACGACGCACCAAATTATGGCGGACCTCGCGCAAGCAGAACAGAACGGTATCAACACCGTCCTTGCCCGTGCAGATAAACACATCATGCGCACACTCAACGAATATTGGAATGCAGGCGGCACAATTCAGTGGATTGCCCAAACGCCAAAGTCGACAGAATATAGTGACCTCAACGACTATCTCAAGATTATCGCACACTACAAACCGATCGCTATCTACCACCACGGCGGCACCACCGATCAATTATATGCGGAAGGCAAACTCACCTCGCTGCGTGATAGCCTCAAACGTATCCGCGACCTCGGATGTGCAGTCGGTATCGGCACGCACGACCCGCAAATCCTAAAATACTGCTACACAGAAGGATATGATGTTGACTTTTATGTTTGCGCGTTGTATAATCATACACAGCATAGGGAACTATATCTGCCAGATGATCGTGATACTGCAGTTGCTACCATTCAAGCAGTGCCGCTGCCCGTAATTGCAATAAAAGTATTAGCGGCAGGGAGAAATGAACCGCAAGCAGCATTTCAGTTTGCACTTCAAAATATCAAACCAATTGACGCGATGGCGGTTGGCATGTATACTCAATTTCAACCTGACCAGATTCGCCAAAACGCACTGACTGTTGCTAAACTCATCAGAAAGTTGGATAATGAAACGAATTGTAGAACCAGAAGTGATGGACACAACGGAAGCCGCCGAGGCTTACGATGCGATGGAGCACGGTGAAGTTGACCAAGCTTTTGTTGACCGTGTTATCGCGCTCGGTGCAAACGATGGACATTTCCTTGATGTCGGCACAGGTCCCGCCCAAATCCCAATCCTACTTGCGCAACACTGCCCCAATATCCGTATCACCGCTATTGACCTATCTGCAGAGATGTTAAAAATAGCAAAACGCCACGTCACAGATGCCAATCTCACCGACCGTATCACCCTCAAACTCGTTGATGCCAAAGAATTACCCTACGCTGACAACACCTTTGACGGACTTATCTCTAACAGTATTGTGCATCATATCCACGACTCGTTGCGTGCCCTTAAAGAGATGGGTAGAGTCGCAAAACCTGAAGGCGTTGTCCTAATTCGCGACCTCATCCGTCCCGAAACACTCGCAGATGCACAAGCCTTCGTTGACCGCTATGCCGCAGACGATACTCCCTACCAACAAAAACTCTATTACGATTCCTTCCTCGCCGCCTTCACACTTGCCGAAGTCAATCAGATGCTGACACAGATGGACATGCCGGGTGCCGTTGTCGTCCAAAGCACTGATCGGCATTGGTCTATTGAGCGGAGTGTTTGATATAACACCTTTGTGTCATGTTTACACCTTTGGAATCACTCTATAGATTTTTCACCCCGCGGCACATCAATTTTTAAAAGTTGACTTCAAATATGTTTTATGATATGCTTATATGCGTTTAAAACTCCTTAAAATAAAGGGCAACGCTTAATTTAGCAATCAAATTAAGAAGTAGATAGGATGAATTCTGTACAAACGAAATTAGATAAAGCTCGCGCTGAACTACTTGACTTAACCTTGCGTAACCCATTGATAAACTATAAACTTCTCAAGGCGAGAGGAGTTGAGATTATTGATGAATCTCCACCAGATATTTATCAGATACTTGTTCAAGATAAGAGAACTATGTCTTTCCTACCAAGAGATGAAGATGATAGTTCTTTTCTGTTTGAAGATGAAGCGGAACACGACCCTGATCGGCATACTGACACCAAACTTCAGACAAACCATTCATCTACTGATCTTCAAAAGCGTCTAAGAAATACCGAGTATACTGAACGAACGGCAATTGAAGAGCAAGGAGTGACTACCCTCTATCTTGCACTCGGTATGCTTGAATGGTATGAATCTGAATCAAGCGATACTTTACGCCATGCTCCACTAATCATGATTCCAGTGGAACTCAACCGAACCAGTGTGCGTGCTAATTTTCGAGTTCAGTACACAGAGGAGGAGATTGGAACGAATCTATCACTCCAAGAAAAACTGAAAACTGAGTTTCGTATCCAATTACCAGATCTCCCCGAAGTGGATGACCTTAATCAGTCCAGTATTCTAAAATACTTTGAAGAAGTAAATGGGGCAATTGGTAACGCTAAACGATGGTCAGTAGATGATTCAGCGGTTGCACTCGGTTTTTTCTCATTTGCCAAGTTTCTGATGTACTGCGATTTAGACGTTAATAATTGGCCTGATAATACCCTCTCTGAACATCCAACGTTAGATTCAGTGCTCGTAAATGGATTCCAAGAACCAGACTCATCCATTGAGGATAGCAACCCCAACTTTGACGAACATCTTACTCCCGAAAATACTCACCACGTAGTGAATGCTGACAGTTCACAGGCATTGGCTATCCATGATGTAAGTGAAGGACGAAATCTCGTTATTCAAGGACCACCTGGCACAGGTAAATCCCAGACTATTACCAATTTGATTGCTGCATCTATAGCGAAAGGGAAGCGTGTGCTTTTCGTTGCTGAGAAGATGGCAGCTTTGGAAGTGGTCAAGCGTAATTTGGACAAAGTGGGACTTGGGAACGCATGTTTGGAACTGCATAGTCATAAGATGAACAAAAAAGCCGTAGTTGATGAACTGAAGCGAATCCTTAATACCAGTGAACCTCAAATAAGAGATCTAAAGCAAGAATTGGAGCTTCTTCTCAATAATCGTAACCGTTTGAATAGTTACTGTGAAGCAGTCAACAAACCGATTGGCGAAAGTGGTATTACACCTTATCAGGCGTATGGAGAACTTTTAGTTACACAGCGTCTCCTCTCAGGGAAGGAACTACCGACTTTAGCATCAAAAGATTTTCAACATTCAACATCTGAATTTAGAGAAGGCGTGGCACTTACTGAAGAATTCCAAACACTCCTTAAGCGGATGGGCATACCAAAAAAACATCCGTTTTGGGGAAGTCTTTGTAAAGTCTTTCTTCCTGCCGATAGACAACTACTGAAACGAGCATCGGCAGAAGCGTGCGAAAGTGTTTCAGAACTCAAGAATTCATCTGAACAACTTGCACAGCACCTTAAACTTGCTGCCCCAGACACTTGTGAGGGAGTTGAAAGTCTTATCCGCGCAGCGCGTCACGTTTTAGATGTGCCAGATTTATCAGGTGTTGCTGTGCAGTCAACGGAATGGAAAACACATAGTAGTGATTTGGAAAGAGGGTTAAACGCAGGAGAAAGGTTAAGTGAACTCCATAACACACATAATAATATCCTTATACCTGAAGCATGGGAGCAAAACGTTCTGAAAATTCGGCAAATGCTGGCAGCTTATGGAGATAAGCGGTGGCGTATACTTTCGGGGAAATATAGACGTGCCCATAATGAGCTCAAAGGTTTATGCTCACACCAACTACCTAAAGCTCAAAATGCGCGACTCCGTATAGTGGATGCGATTCTTGAAGCGCAACGTGAACTACCCCATCTCGAGAAGATACAGGAGCTTGGACAAAAGTTATTTGGCACACGCTGGCAGGGGCAATCCTCGGACTCAGATCAACTTAGAGAAATCGTCAAGTACCTTTCAGAATTACACGAATCGGTTGCTAATGGCGAGTTGCCAGAAGCATTAGTTGCATACCTTGCATCAAACCCAAATTTGGTTACACTTAAGGGACTACTTGCAACCGTTGAGAAACATCAGAGTAACTATCCCAATCTCCTGCAAACTGTGATTGATAAAATTCAACTTGACGAAAAAGTGCGTTTTGAAGGCGAAAGTGGGTTAACAGATCTCCCATTTACAGAGCAAACTCAAATCCTCGAACGCTGGGAGAATGAATCGGAAAGACTCCAAGAGATAGTCTCATATAACCACTTAGTAGAAGAATTGAGGGATAGTGATTTCAATGAAATTGTAAAGGTTGCAAATGAATGGCCAGAAGCAGGAGAATATTTATCAGATTTACTCAAACAGACGTGGTACAACGCGAGGATTGAGACGGTAATGGAAGAACGACCAATTCTTGCAGGTTTTAGTAGCGAGACACATCAGCATATTGTAGAAAGATTCAAAGAGTTAGATCGTATCTCACTTGAATACAATAAGGTAAAAGTAGCTTATGAACATTGGAAGCAACTACCACGGAACGGAATGCCGGCTGGACAATTGGGATTGCTCAAGAAGGAATTTCAAAAAAAGCGTCGACATCTGCCAATTCGTCAACTTATGGCAAAATCAGGTAATGTAATACAAGCAATTAAGCCTGTATTTATGATGAGTCCGCTCTCTGTAGCGACATTTATTCCACCGAAAAGCGTTGACTTCGACTTAGTGGTTTTTGACGAAGCAAGCCAAGTAAAACCTGTTGATGCTTTCGGATCAATTGTCCGAGGTAAACAAACAGTTGTAGTTGGTGATACGCAACAACTACCACCGACCTCTTTCTTTGATAAACACATAGCAGAAGATGACAATGACACGGAAGAAAACGCACCAGCCGATACAGAGAGTATTCTTGGTTTGTTTAGTGCTCAGAACTCGCCAGAACGCATGTTACGATGGCACTACCGTAGCAGACACCCTTCGTTGATTGCGGTATCAAACTATTGTTTTTATCAGAATAAACTTATAATCTTTCCAAGCCCTGATGCCGCACGAGAAAAAGTCGGATTGGTTTTTCATTACCTGTCTGATACGGCTTATGACCGTGGAGGGAGTAGCAGCAACTTGGAAGAAGCTAAAACCGTTGCTGAAAAGGTCATGGAACACGCACATTTACGCCCCCATTTGACACTTGGAGTCGCGACTTTTAGCACAGCACAAATGCAAGCAATTCAAGACCAGCTTGAACTTCTACGCCGAGAAGATTCATCATGTGAGGATACTTTCTTCAATGCACATCCTGAAGAACCATTTTTTGTAAAAAATTTAGAAAACGTTCAAGGGGATGAACGAGATGTCATTTACATTAGCATAGGCTACGGGCGCGATGCTAATGGAAAACTTACGATGAACTTTGGTCCTCTCGGTAGAGATGGCGGCGAAAGACGACTGAACGTTTTGATTACGCGAGCACGGCAGCGTTGTGAAGTGTTTACTAATCTTACTGCCGATGATATTGACCTTAGTCGCACCAATGCTCGCGGTGTAGCAGTTCTAAAACGTTATCTGAAATATGCACATACAGACGAAATTGACATCCCAGAATCGGACGGTAGGTTACCAGACTCTCCTTTTGAGATAGAGGTGGCAGATGCGTTACGGAAGTCTGGCTATGAAATTGACCATCAGATTGGAACTGCTGGTTATTTCATAGACCTTGGGGTTAAGGATCCGGAACGCCCAGGACGTTATTTATTGGGAATTGAGTGTGACGGAGCTACCTACCACAGTGCTCAATCAGCTCGCGATAGAGATCGAATTAGGCAGGAAGTACTTGAAGGATTGGGTTGGCGTATCCATCGTATTTGGAGTACCGATTGGTTTAAATTTCCAGACCGTGAACTCAAAAAAGCAGCTGAAGCAATTGAAGCAGCTAAGGCACACGTTCCCTTCTCTATTGGCAAAACTCCAGAAACTAATAATCATGATTCCAATGAAGATAAGGATGAATCAGAAACAGAAGTTGATACAACTGGTGACCCAACTCCAGAACCAAAGTCAAATTCACTTGCGGAAAAGTATAAACTCACTGAACTATCTATTTCTACCAATGGACAGAATTTACATAAGGTTCCGTCAAGCACAATAGCAAATTGGATCCAGAAAGTTGTTGAAATTGAGAGTCCAGTACATCTTAACGAGATAGCAAAACGCATCACAAGTGCCGTCGGGTTAAAGAAGGTTGGCAATCGCATCCGGGAAGCAATTAAAAATGCTGCAAGACAGGCAGTACATTACGAAAGTGTTCAGATCAAGGAGAAATTTCTCTATTGGACTGAGCAAGAACAAATCGTCGTGCGAGATCGATGTGAACTCCCTAATGCTTCGCGTAAGTTGGAACTTATCGCACCCGAAGAGATGGAGATGGCTATCAGGTTAGTTGTGTCAGAAGCTTATGGGATAGATCGGGATGATTTACCTCACGCAACTTGTAGGTTGTTCGGTTTTAAAAAGGTTAATTGGGATATGCAAGACCAAGTTGAAGTTGTAATTCATAAAATGATTGAACGCGGTGAGTTAACAGAAAAAGCTGGCTCATTGGTACTTGATTAATCAACCACCCGTCAATTTTCAGAGTGCCTTAAAATAAAATCCACTTTAAACCTCCCACAAACCTATATCCAAACTGACTTCATCGCCACTTTGAGTTATTATCAATTTTTTCATTGACTCTGAAACTCTGAAATTTCCTATCCATAAATTCTAATAAAAACACCCATTTTAATTCCCACCGCTTCAAAAAACATGGTATAATATTAATGTATCTGACAATATAAATCTAAATTTACTTTTCAGAGGAGGAACCACAATGTCTAAAGTTACTTTTGTGTTGTTACTATGCTCACTAATTATCACGAGTCTAAGTATTGCTAACCCTGCTGAAGACGGACTCGTCGCCTACTGGTCTTTTAACGACGGTGCTGGCAAAACAGCAGCAGACGTTACGGGGAACGGATACGACGGTAAATTTGAAGGAGCACCCAAATGGGTTGATGGAAAATTTGGCACCGCACTCGAATTTGATGGTGAAGACGACTATGTTGCAGTGGCAGATGATGACGCGTTAGACCTAACAGATAAAATCACATGGATGGCATGGTTCAGTCCAAATGATGTCCTAACGAGCCGCCGCTTGATGGTTAAGAACAACTCTATATTCGTCATCTTTGACTTCGGCAACAAGAATAGCATAGATTTTCTTGTCAAACCCGAAAATACCTTTGCTGAATCTAAGACGACCGATTGGACAGTCGGTGAATGGTACCATTTCGCTGGAACATTTGATGGCAAGACAATGAAGGTTTACGTAAACGGTAAGTTAGAAGGTGAGGCAGCTAACAATGTCCCGATTGCCCCCTCCGATTTAGAACTGTGGATTGGCGGTGATGACTACGGTCGTCCGAGTGATTTCTTCCCCGGCAAAATAGATGAGGTCCGGCTTTATGAGAAAGCACTAAGTGAGGCACAAATTCAAAAGGCTATGAATACACCGCAGGACGTGAAAGCACGTGGCAAACTTACCACAACGTGGGCAAAAATAAAGGCGAAGTAAATATTTTCTTAAGTTTTACTGGGTAGTTTCCAGATACCTAATAGTGCAAGTAGTGATAGGTTTGGAAAAAGTAATGGTGCAAACAGAGGGGCTCCATACAGGAACCTCTCTGTTAATTTATCAGCGGGCGTGTGTAAATCTGCCGTAAAGTGCAAGAGAAACCCCGCAACGCCAATGATGAAGTTAATCCCCAAAACCACTATACAGAATTTCAGAAAAAAAGATTGATAGGGAATGAGGAAAAGGGTTACCAAACACCCAACAACCATAGCACTTGTAAAAACTGGTAACCATTCTGATATATTGAAAAACCCGTTTTGCGCATGGTCAAAAACAGAGAGAATAAAATTGCCGCACCATCCACATCCTGCTAAAAATACAACCCATTGTGCCCACTCTAAATCTGAATCACAAATCATTCCGTTCATAATTAACAGCAGCCCTACGCCTGTAAATGCAAGCGGTGCTACAAAAGGAGCAGCGTAAACGAGGTTTTTTAAGGTCAAATCCGAGAAAAATTGACTATGGAGATGAAACACCATCCCCATAACACCGATACAAATAGAACACCATCCAACTCCGACCCGACACCAATGTTTCCACGGCTTTTTTCGAGTCAGTAAGGTTGGAACGAGGAGTACAGACGCACATAACGAAAAATAAAATGGAATCCACTCAGCAGAATGATCGAATGCATTGACAGCATGAGCGATGAAAACATCAAGGGCAAGAAACCCAAAGTTTGCAATAATAAAAATGTCAAGTAGCCTTGCTGCTAATCCGCTACGGTTTTGCAGCTTTTTCTCTGAGTTCACTGGCAATTTTTTCCAACTCCGTCATTTTTAACAGAAGTTCATAATTCCCATGCCATTGGACAAAGTCTGCACCACCCATAAAGGCACCATGTTTTGCAGTTCTACCGTAATAATGCCAAAGATCAAAGTAGAGGAACTCAATCGGCTCATCAAAAGCGGTTTCAGTCAGTAATCCTTCTTCGCGAAGTGATTTCATCAACGCTGCAGCTGCTCTAATTTTCTTGTTGGTGTCTGCAACAACACCTTCAGCTTCTTGATAAAATTTTTCTACTTGCGAACGCGCGTGGCATTTTAAGCACGTCTCTTTCATTGTATCCTGCCCTTGTTGATAGGTCGGCCGTTTGTCGGATACAGCTGCAAATAGCCAATATGAAAGTCTTTCCGTTGTATCGTGCGTCACATTCAAACCATCTAATCCACTTAAATGACATGTTACACATGTTGGAACTGACATATCTGCCGTAGTTAAACTTTTAGGAGGTGCGTTCAGATTCATACTTGCCTTTTGGGCATTGTAAAGTACGCCATGCTTTGATTCATGGTAAATTTCAATCTGTGAATGGTCAGGTCCCATGTGGCATTGACCACAAGTTTCCGGTTCGCGTGCCAGAGCCACGGAACTTGAATGCCTTGCATGACAATCTGTGCATGTTCCGATAGAACCGTCTGCATTGGGTTTACCTATATCGTGGCACCCTAAACACCCAACGTTAATTGCGCTTTCACCTTCCGCAATTGCCAATTGATTTGCAGGACGATTTACTGCTCCTTTATGGTATTTTTCGGAGAAAGCGATTTGTTCTGCTGTGAAGTCTCTCGCCCCTGATACCGCTGCCCAAGCTGGAGCTGCGTGCCGACTTCGCAAAAATTGTGTATATTCCGTTGAGTGACACTCACTACAATTCCTTGCTGTCAGATATTTAGCAATAGAGAACCCTTTATGTGATTGTACCTCTTGATTTTCGACGGCTTTGTGACAATCCAAACATGTGACTCCGTGTTTTGCGTGCTCACTACGTTCAAATTGGTGAATAATTGCAGATGTCTCACGACGGTGGCACGTTGCACACTTTCCTGTTGCTCGCACGAAATCAGGACTCGGATGGCTCGTTTCCGTTTCAGGGCGTTTAGCATTAAAAATAAGAACGATGACTATTAATGTTGCCCCCAAAAATACTGAAAGGAAGATTGACTTAAATGACATCTTGATTTTCCATTATAAATCTGATACAATAGTTATGTTAAACTGCTGCTTCACAAGCAGCTTAACTCAAAAAAATGAAACGACTACGATCATCAAATATTATAACATACTGTAATTCAAAATACCAAATTAATGGTGAAAATTCACTACTACACATATAAGAGTAGAGAGGAATTTGTGTGACAAGCCAACAGAAACGCCCTATCGTTCTCATTATTCGAGATGGATGGGGCAATAATCCGTATCCCGAATTTCAGGAAGTCAACGCTGTTCATCTGGCAAAAACTCCTGTAGATGACTGGTTACGGCAAAACTATCCGCATGTCCAAATTCACACCTCTGGCGAGGATGTCGGTTTACCGCCAGGTGTCATCGGCAACAGTGAAGTCGGACATCAGAATATCGGTGCAGGACGTATTGTAAATCAAGAACTTCTGCGTATCAGCAAAATGATTCGTTCCGGTGAGTTCACTCGGAACGAAACGCTTTTAGACACTATAGCCCATGTCAAAAACAACGGTACAAATTTACATCTGATGGGTTTGGCAAGCGATGCAGGTGTTCACAGTTCACTTGAACATCTTTACGGATTACTTTCCCTTGCAAAAGCTAACGGACTAAAATCTAATCAGGTCTTTATTCACAACTTCAGTGATGGACGCGATTGCCAACCCGACCTTGGTATTCAATTTTGCGAACAGATTGAGGCAAAAACAAAAGAAACTGGTATTGGACGAATTGCCTCTGTTGTTGGTCGTTATTACGCAATGGATCGTGATGACCGATGGGAACGGGTTGAGGTTGCATATCGTCTTCTAACCGAAAGTGTCGGTTCGCGCGTTCCTGCTGCAACGCAAGCATACAGTGATTACTACAAAGAGCCAGATGATGAAAATCGTAAGGGTGATGAGTTCATTAAACCGACTGTGGTTGTTGATAGTGACGGAGAACCACCGCCCCGAATATCCGATGGAGACGCTGTTATTTTCTACAACTTCAGAGGTGACCGACCACGAGAACTTACGAAGGCCTTCTGCCTTGATACATTTCCATATCAAGCAGAAGGAAAAGACGGTGTTACGCGCGAAATGGGTTTTAAACGGAATTGCAAAATAAGCGTTAAGTTTGTTACGATGACTGAATATGAACAGGGAATGCCTGTTGAAGCAGCTGTCAAAAAACCGCCGAAAATGCGTAATACACTTGGTGCTTATGTCAGTGAAGCAGGTCTCACGCAATTCCGGTGTGCCGAAACAGAGAAGTTTCCGCACGTTACGTTCTTTTTTAACGATTACCGAGATGAACCATACAAAGGTGAAGAACGTCAAATTATCGCTTCGCCACGTGATGTCACTACCTACGATCAAAAACCTGAGATGTCAGCACACGGTGTAACAGATGAGATGTTACAGCGAATCGCTTCTAACAAATATGATCTGATGGTACTGAACTATGCCAATGGCGATATGGTAGGACATACAGGTTCGCTTCCAGCCGCTATCAAAGCAGTTGAGGCAGTTGATATTGGGGTCGGAAAGATTGTAAATGCTGTTTTGGAAAAAGGTGGTGCGCTCATCGTCACCGCAGATCACGGCAACTGTGAGCAGATGATTGATCCAGAAACTGGTGGTATTCATACCGCTCACACCACGTATGATGTTGACCTCATCGTTGCAGATGAGCAATATAGAAATTATCAACTACGGACAGGAGGACGACTTGCAGATATTGCACCGACAGCACTACGCCTCCTCGGTTTACCACAACCTTCTGAGATGACAGGTGAATCCCTGATTTAATTGTGCCAATCAAATATGTGTAAATACCGGCAGAATTGCCGATGCTAAAAATTACTAAGGAGATTTTGGCATGTCCACATTGATAGACCAAAACCAGCAAGTTCGCAGCGATTTTAGGCTATTTGCGGGACGCGCAAACCCAGCTTTGGCAAAGGAGATCGCTGGGATTTTAGGTGTTGAAATGGGAAAAATTACAATTGGACCATTTCCTAACAGTGAGACACGTGTGCAAATAGAGGAAAGTATTCGCGGGACAGATATATACATCGTTCAACCAACGAGTGAACCCGCAAACGAAAACCTGATGGAACTTCTCATCACAATTGATGCGATGAAACGCGCATCTGCGCGGCAGATTACCGCGATCATCCCGTACTTCGGCTATGCTCGCCAAGACCACAAAACAACTGGACGTGAACCCATTAGCGCAAAACTTGTGGCAAATCTCCTAACCACCGCAGGCGCCAGTCGCGTTATGGCGATTGACCTGCACGTGCCACAAATCCAAGGTTTCTTTGATATTCCGATGGATCACCTTACTGCACTAACGACCCTGGCCAACTATTTTCGGGATAAACAGATAGAAAACGGGGTAATCGTCGCGCCTGATGTCGGACGTGCAAAACTTGCAGAAAAATATGCCAAAATACTTCGTCTCCCGTTAGCCATCATGCACAAACGGAGAAATGGTGCTGATGGGCAAGACGTTGAATTCGTTGAGCTTGTTGGCGACGTCAAAGATAAAACTCCGATTATCATTGATGATGAAATAGCAACAGGGGGTAGTATCTACGAACAAGCACAAGCGTTGGCAGAAGCGGGCGCAAAACCCGCTTATGTTAGCATCGCACATGCCGTTTTGGTCGGTCCCGCGTTGGAGAGACTAAAACATCCTTCAATTCGCGAAGTGGTTACCACTGATACAATCCCTGTTCCCGCTGAGAAACAACTTGACGGGAAGATAGAAGTGCTTTCCATTGCACCACTTCTCGCGCAAGCCATTCTCAGGGTTCACCAACACAGATCTGTGAGTCAAGTTTTCCGTGATCAGCATCTTGATTTTGCTGTATAATACTATGTAAGAATGGACTTTGTAAACGTGCTTTGGGACTTACATGTCCTAAAGCACACAGATTTCAGGCAAATTTCCTTTGGAACACTCATAAATTCATGGAGGGACTCATGTCATCCGCTGCAGTCCAAACTCGTCTTACCCCTGAGGAATACCTCCTTGTTTCACAGGATCGCGTCCAGGTTGAACAGTACCATCGCCAAGGTACAGAATGGATATTGGATGAATTACACTCGCTTGAAGATGTGTTGTCGCTCAATTCAATTGATTGTCAGTTGTCCTTGCACAACACTTACAGACGCGTCAGGTTTTCTGAAAATCAACGTTAGACGCTGTGCAGAAGCTGAAAGAACTGTTTATCATTAGTAATACCTCTCTGTGATCGTTAATTGTTTGGTTAGTTCAGTGTCTTGTCCATGCAGATAGAGTTTATAGTAAATTATGAAAATAAGTTTACATATATTCTGTAGGAGCGATCTCCGAATCGCGACGAAACTCACTGATAGTCGGGAATCGGAGTTCCCTCCTACCAATAAAAATGTAAAGTTAATTGTAAAATCTACTATAAGAGATGATACCTATACTTTATCTCAGCCATTGTGGGTCAAGCATCGGTGGGGGCGAAAAACAACTCTATTATCTTGTTACGCATCTGGAGAAAAATCTTTATCAACCAATTGTCGTCTGTCCCGACGATGGTATTTTTGCTGAACAACTTAGAGAAGCGAATATCCCCACCATTATTCTGAATCTACCACCTTGGCGGAAAATGGTATCCCGCCTCACTCGTTACACCGCTGCTGCTAAGTTAACCGATCTCGTCAAAGAACACAATATACAATTAGTGCACACCTCCGATTCGTGGCTCAATCCATATCTATTGCCAGTTAAAAACCAACTGAACGTTCCCGTCATTTCACACGTACGGAATCTTCTAACGCCAGCACAAGTGTTGAAGTATGCTTTTGATCAAATGAGTCACATCATTGCGATCTCTGAACAGAGTAAAAATCCGATCGTTCAAGCAGGCATCCCTTCTGAAAAAATTGATGTCGTTTTAAACTGTGTTGACCTCTCCGTTTTTCAACCTAATCTTATAGTAAAAGACAAAAAATCGGATCAGTTTTTAGTCGGAATAGTAGGCAGGATTGAACCTTTTAAACGGCAAAAAAATTATGTTGAGATAGCGTCTCAAGTAGTCAAGCAATGTCAAAACGTCCGATTTCACATCATCGGTGCGGCACTTGACACATCTGAACATCGCGCTTATGAACGCGATGTTCGGCAATCGGTATCCGAATATAAGTTAGAAAAAATGATACATTTCACAGGACACCGTAACGACATGCCGCACGCAATGCAGGAACTTGACCTTTTGGTCACGTTATCTGCTGGGAGTGTCATAGCAGAAGCAATGGCATCGGGAAAACCTGTCATCGGTACACCAATTGGCAGCACTTCTGATATGATTATAGACGGTGTAACAGGATGGGTTATACCGTTAGACTCTATTGAGGCGATCTCAGATAAGATTGTCCAATTGGTTACAGATTTTGATAAGTGTAAAAAGATGGGTAAAGCTGCGAGAAAACATGCGGAGAAAACATTCAGCATTGAACTGCATGTCCAAAAGATTCAGAACATATATGAAAAACTACTCGCAGCTAACGACTATACTTAAGTATAAATGTTAGCAATATCCCGCCAGCAGATTTGTCTATCCTAACTTTATTGGGAGAAAACTATTTGAAATTATTAGTAAGAATGATGTATAATTATGTCATAAAATCAAAAACAGAATTTTCAAAGCAAATCATGCCTTATGAATGAAAGATTTGAATCCACTAATATTAAAGAAATTGAAGAAGCACTAAAGCATTTCAATCGTTTTCATGATGATTGCGTTGCAGGGATTGAAATTAAGTTTGAAGATTATAAAGCCTTAGATGAAAATGACGCGTCAATAGGGATTGGAAGTGCTAATAAGACAATTATCCTCATTATCAACACTTCCCCTTATAAAAAAGAGCATAATAAGTTCATTCGAGTTGAATTTAAAGATGTCAAATCATTTTTTATCTCATCACCGCTTCAAGATGATGGTCCAAAGGCTGGTCCAACATGGGGAATTTCAGACACATACACAGGGCTTGTGCCTGATGATATTGATATTGATTGGGAATTTAGTTTTATATGTGGTTGGGCAAAGTTTTCAGTCACTTGCTCTAAAATTGTCATTTCACATGAGACAGATGCAAAATACGCTCAAATGACTAACAACAAAGCCTTAAAACTGATCCGCGGACTGGCAAGGGAGTCTTGAGGAACTCTTGAAGACACTGAGCAAACAGGAAAGCTTGAAGACAGATAAGCGCGCATATTGAAGTGGTAAGATAGTGGGATATCCGTAGAAAGCAATATCATATCCAGGAGGTTTATGAATGCTCACACAGGAACAACTTGATTTTTATGATAAAAACGGCTATATCGGCATTGAGGCAGTGCTAACCGATGACGAAGTGGCAGCACTTCGTCGCGTTACCGACGAATTTGTTGAAAAATCCAGAGAAGTCACAGAACACAACGACATTTTTGATCTTGAACCCGGACATTCCGCTACAAACCCGCGTGTACGTCGCATCAAAAGCCCTTGCCTATACCACACTGTCTATGACCAAACCTTACGCCACCCGAACATACTTGGCATAGTGTCTCGACTTATCGGTTCAGAAATTCGGTATAATGGACACAAACTCAATATGAAATATCCCGCATTTGGTAGTCCTGTTGAATGGCATCAGGATTGGGCGTTTTACCCACACACCAATGACGATCTACTTGCAGTTGGCGTGGTTATTGATGATATGACTGTCGAAAATGGGGCATTGATGATACTTCCCGGTTCGCACAAGGGACCAACCCTAGACCATCACCAAAATGGCGCTTTCGTCGGTGCGGTGACCGATCCAGATTTCACATCAGAAGGTGCTGTGCCTATTGAGTTGAAAGCAGGCGGAATTACGCTCCATCATGTTCGTGCTTTACACGGATCTGCCCCGAATACCTCTGATAAACCTCGCCGCTTACTACTTTTCCAGTATTGTGCTGTTGATGCGTGGCCTCTGAAAGGCATTCCAGACTGGGACACCTTCAACGAATTCATTATTCAAGGTGAACCTACAAACCAACCACGGGTTGTAACTGCGCCCGTTCGTATGCCAGAACCTTACTCCGAAAAGAAAGGTTCAATCTACGAAGTTCAATCTATCCTTGAAAACCCAATGTACGGGAACAAGCAATAGGCAGGTTAAGATTTCCCGAAATCCTTGAAATTCGCCAAATGCCAAACGCACATTTCCTTGATTTGGTATTTGGCGTTAGTTTTAACACTCTTCAGTTCATCCCACATAACCCCACCTAAACAAACATATTTTCTTATATTCACACTTATTACAGCGTATCTCATAAATATTTTATTGACATACGTATGCAAGCAAGAAGCACAAAACCTAAATAATTTTCAGCATAATATTCCCAACGAACGACTAAACGCCGAAAATCCTCTAACCAACTGAAAAATCTTTCTACTTTGAAACGACGCTTATACCGGCGTAAACGACGACCATCTTGTGTCGCCTGTTTTTTACGATTCTTTTTATGAGGGGCTACCATTTCAATACCACGCCCCCTCAAAGACGCATCTAAAGGATCAGCGTCATACGCTTTGTCCCCAATCAACACTGCGGGGTTTTCCGATGTCCAACACGCATCCAATGCCGGTTCAACCAAGCGCACTTCATGACAAGAAGCATCTGTAATCAGAACACTCACAGGTCTACCGCTTTTCTCTGTAATCGCTACCAGTTTTCTCCCTTTGCCACACTTCGTTTTACCAACACAAATGCCGCCTTTCTTGGCAGGAACAAACTTCGCATCAATACAGCATTCACTCATATTTATTTTTTTTTCGTCTTTCAAGCATTTCTGTGAGTGCCATTTGAACTTTTTCAAGCGTTCCATCCGAGGACCATTGCTGAAAACGACGATGACAAGTTTGATACGGTGGATACTTTTCTGGTAAATCCCGCCAAGGAGCGCCTGTTCGCAACACTTAGCGTATCGCATCTAACACTTCTCTATTGCCACGCCAAGGTCTACCGGGTTTACCCGATGGCGGTTCGTCCAATAATGGTTCAATAATCTTCCATTCCTTATCACTTAATTCCATTCAATTCATCTCCTTACTTATAGTAGAAATAGATAGAGTTTACCAGGAATGATGAGGAATTAAAAGAAAAATTCAAACCATTTAATATTTATGAGATACACTGTAGTAAGCCTGATAATACTTAAAGTCAGTCCGTTTGTTTTTATCCCACTTTTTTTCTATAATATCAATAATTTTCATTTGATCTTCATTTGATGTTTTGATCCGAAAAATAAGACCTTTCAACGAATTAAAGTCATAAATTAATGTGCGTTCTTTTTTCTCATTAAATTGACGACTTGTGCCAGTTAGTTCTTTTTATGTAATATTGTATTTCACTATTTAATATTTTCTATAACTCAACCCATTCTTATGCTATCCTTTAGTAAATCAATATAAAAGGAACATAAGAATGGACTTACAGTATACCTTAGCAGAATATGGTGCGCAACTGAAAAATAAGACACGCACCCTTGAAAATGTTGCTTCTGTTTGCCAGAAAATCATGGCAACACTTTATGACCATTATTTCCCGGCTGCAGAGACACTGCGTCCGGGGCCCGTTAGTCCTTGTCCAGATAGTGACATTCTTACGATTGCGTGGCTGTTGGAACTCATAGGTAAAGACAGCGAACTGTCAGGATACAAACTGATTAGGGCACAACTCGGACATCTGTTCCGATTTTTACCGGAAAGGTCTCGCTTCAATAGACGCCGGCGCAACTTATGCAGCGCGAGCGAAAAACTGCGGTGTATCTTGATAAAGTTTTTACCGGATGACGAGGTTTTCATTGTAGATAGTTTTCCTATACCGCTCTGCGATTTTAAGCGTGCGTATGCTTCTACATCGCCTCTAAAATACGCTGATGGCACTGGCACTTTGGCAACTTATGGAAAGTGTGCTACAAAGGGACTTGACACTTTCTTAGGATTTCGGGGAAGTGTGATAACTACTGCTTATGGGCTCCCTGTTGATTTTGCCATTGCCACTGCGGATACGGATGATAGAGAAGTGCTACCCTTGTTGTGTGAGCGTGGCACTTATCCGATTATCCTTGGAGACAAAGGGTATATTTGTGAAGCACTTGAAACTGATTTACGCCAAACTTACAATGTGTGTCTATTACCGACGCGGCGTAAAAATCAAAAAACACAATATCCAGAACCATTTCAGAAGTTGCATAGTCAAAAAAGGCGGCGCATAGAAACGACTATCAGTCAACTGACAGACCAGTTCAATGTTTCACGGATACGCGCCAAGGCACATTGGGGGTTTCGGACACGCTTGAGCAACAAGTTTGCTGGTTTTACACTCGGCGTTTTTTTGAACCAATGTTTAGGACGCTCGCTAACGGCACTCAAAGACGTTGTTTACGCATAATAGGACAAAATAGTATTAGATACTTTACAAAAAGTTAACTGGCACAAGTCGTAAATTAAAGACAAAAGTTAATCTAAGCAACCAGGGTTATTTAGTTTTAATAATTTTCAGTTCATGAGTATTACTAAGAGTTTCTTTTGTAGGTCGGGTAGAACGAAGCGAAACCCGACAAGGACTGAACTTCACGTCCTATTATCGCTACACCTACACACAAAAAAGAGAAATAGGCAGATACCCAGAAGGATACCTGCCTGTGATGCCCTAATGTTCACAGATTAAGGTTTTACTGCTTTAGTGTCCCCCACGTTACTTTTTTTTTCTCTTTCGGGGATACAGACAGCACATCATCGTCTATCCAATCCGGTCCGTAATCATCAACAGCAGGCGTGTTTGTCAGGTTGACCATTTCACCTGTAACAAGATGATACCGGTAAATGTCATGCGTATCAGCGTTCGGAGGTTTGGCTGAAATCAACAGATATTTTCTGCCCATAAAACACGCACTGTGGAGTATCCATTTCTCAGGTGTATCTACGACTTGCCGTTTGTTAGTTTTTATGTTATGAATGACAACTTTTTCTGAATGACCATTCCATTCCTCATACAGAACAGATTGGCTATCAACAGACCAGCTCGGACCATCACGCCAATGTGTCCCGTCACTCTTGACAAGTTCACGTTGTCCGCTACCATCGGCACGCATCAGATGGATTGTGGTTCGCACTTTGGTTCTGTCTCGATACGCAATATATTTGCCATCAGGGGACCAAGTCACTGATGTTGTCAATGAAACGGTGCGTGTCAGTCGCCGTAACGCTTTTGTTTCGATATTTATCGTCCAGGCATCTTTTTGAGCAGTTCCCGGTTTGGCAAGCCGGTCGCTTGTGAATACGAGGTGTTTCCCATCCGGCGACCACGACGCAATAAATTCGGCATCATCTCCCTCGGTAACCCGAAATTCACCTGTGCCATCGCTATTGATGATAAATATGGCATTCGTAGGCGTTTGCTTTGGGACAATTGGTCGTTTTCGCAAAAAAGCGATCTGCTTCCCATCCGGAGACCAAACAGGCCACAAGACACCCCTCCCATCTTCCCTTTTGACTAATATTTTGGCATTACGCCCGTCATCGTCCATCACATGAATACCTGAGCCAGACCAGAAAACGATCTTTGCGTGCGTGAGTGTGGGCAACAAGAATAACAAGCAACATAAAGTGAGACGTTGCAATCGCATGAGTTCCCTCCATTTTTACGGTGTATCAATAGGCACGGTTGTTACCCCGTGCCTATCGTTGTTCTCTATAAAATCAAAGCAACAAGAACTTCATTCTTTTATGGTGAACTTTAAAATTAAAGATGCACATTTTTTGTAGGAGCGATCTCCGAATCGCGACGAAACTCACTGACAGTCGGGAATCGAAGTTCCCTCCTACAGATCAAAATGTCCTGTTAATTCTAAAGGTCACTATATCATTTATCGTCTTTCACCCAGACAAGGTAGGATGTCGTGTAGACGCTTAGATCCCATCTGTATACATAGGCCGTGATTTCATACCAAAGCGGCTTATCGACATCCTTAGGGAAATCCTTGTAGGTCATAGTTGCCTTTCTCGTTGCGCCGTCGCCGTAAGATGTATCAACGTGTGTGCCCAGTGAACTGGTATCCTCGGGGGCTCTAACATACCAATAGACTGCATTATACAGCCCTTCTGTATATATCAGGGACTCCCAACTCTCCCACTCATCTTCGGTGTCGGCTTTGCAATCATCAGAAAACGTGTCGCCATCCGTTGTCGGACCGATACCGACTTGTTGCTCAACATCAGTTTCTGGCTCGTGCTCAAAAGTAGTTGAGTAGGGAATCGCCCAAGTTTCAGTAACACCCTGAGTCACCCTGAGTGCTATATTAGCAGACATCTCGTACTCTTCGCCTACTTCTACCTTTGGTGATAGGCAGTTCATATGTAAGTTGGTGTCTTTAGGAATATTCCTGAAGATATCCGATAAGCGAGCGTCCTCATCATTCTCTTCTAAACGACCGCTTACTCCCGCTTCGGAATGAGGGAGAAAAGCATTACCTGCCATGTCTAAGATTTCAAGACGTAATTCGCCGCTATAAGTTAGACTTTCACCAAAGTTGTAAAGATAAAAGGTTCCGCTCACATCTGCAACGCCTTCACCATCTCCATCATAAGTAAGGCTATCTATAGACACATAGATGGTAGCATCTATATTCTCTGCTGGATCATTATCTATCGCTAACTGTGCGGAAACACAAGGCGTTAGCACCCATCCGAATAAACATAAGGAACATATTATCGCTACTGCGATACCGATTGATTTCAATCTGATCATTTTCTTTCTCCTATTTATAGTGAAACTTAGAAATAAATAGACACTTTCAAACGACTGCTGGCGAGGTTTCCTAACCTCGCTGATGGAGAATGTCTGATTAATTCTAAAACTTACTATAGTTGATATGCTTTTTAGCATATCGTAAAGTTTATCGGGTTCCCTATCCTTGTTCGGTAGACCTTCCACCGGCTTAATAAAGATCGGGGCACCCTGGCGATCAAACCATAAGATCCCACACATAAAGTTGAGAAGGGCGCCCATCTTGAAATACTATGTTTTAGTCGTTAGGAGTATTATATAACAAATTGAAAAGAAAGTGAAATAGAAATTTTTATAATCCAATTAGCCTCCTTTTACGTCTTTAATGTTAATGTGTTATTTTCTGCGCAAAGGAGGCAACGCTTTTGGAACAACATCTATTTTCTTTCCTGTCGTTCCCAAAAATCAGAATTATATCATTCATTTTACCATTTTTATTCATCGTTGCTTCCACTGTGAGTCCCGAAACACCCGTTAGCGAGGTTAAAGCATACCGCACTTACGAGAGTATTGAGATTGACGGTGATCTCACCGAATCCGATTGGCAAAAAGCAGAGCCGATAAAAAGGTTCGTACAAATTGAACCGCATGAGGGTGAAGCCAGTTCCGAATCGATGGAAGTCCGTATCCTATATGACGATGAAAATATCTACTTCGGTTTTATCTGTTTTGACTCAGATATGTCAAAACTTGTCGCAAACGAAATGCGCAGAGACGCACGTGATATACACGAAAATGACAACGTTTTCCTGCTATTGGATACATACAACGACAAACGGAGCGGTTTCTTCTTTCGCGCAAACGCATTAGGGGCAATTCAGGACAGAGCAATAACGAATAATGGGGATACACTGAACGATGACTGGGATGCTGTTGTGGCATGTAAATCAAAGATTAACGACACATCATGGACAACGGAACTCAGTATTCCATTTAGCCAACTCCGTTTCAAAAAAAGCGATCCAATGAGTTGGGGTATGAACGTTGGTCGTGAACTCATACGAAATCAGGAAGAAACAATTTGGACTCCTGTGCCTGCTTCCTACGGCGGTTTGGCAAAATACAGAACAACGAATCTTGGCACCCTTAGTGGTCTCAAAGGAATTACGCCGTCTCGGAATTTGGAATTTCTTCCCTATGTTCTACCCGGTATTACCCAAGAGAACAATGACGCTGCTGCACATAAAACTACACGCGAATTCAAACTTGGTTTTGACGCAAAATACGGCATTACATCTAACTTAATAGCTGACATCACCTATAACACTGATTTTGCACAAGTTGAGGCGGATCAGGAACAGGTTAATCTCACTCGATTTAGCCTCTTCTTTCCTGAAAAAAGACCATTCTTTTTGGAAGGGGCAGGACTCTTCGATTTCGGTGTTCCAAGGCAAAGTTTTCGGCGACCCCCGCCGATGCTACTTTTCTACAGTCGACGCATCGGATTAGCTGAAGGAAACGCTATTCCGATAATCTTCGGTGGAAAAGCCAGCGGCAAAATCGGTTCTTATGGAGTCGGTTTTCTTAATGTCCTTACAGATAAATTTTACGATGAACCAGCAGAAGAAGATCCAATTGACATACCGCGGACCAATTATTCTGTCATCCGAGTTACAAAGGATGCTGCAGCAGGAACACGTTTCGGTATGATTGCTATCAATAAAGACGAAATTGGTAACTACAACCGCGCAGGTGGATTCGACTTTGAGTTTCGCCCCAACGACAGACTTGATGTGCGCGGGATGTGGGCACGTACCTTTGCTCCTGATATGTCTGGGAAAAATAACGCATGGTACTTCGGCACGCGTTGGCGGAATGACATCTTTCGACTCAGAGGATCCTACACCGATATTGACGAAGATTTTGACCCTGCGGTCGGATACGTCCAGCAAACAGGAATGCGTCAAATGCGAACTGAACTACGTTTTACACCCAGACCAAATAAATATGGAATTCGTGAAATTTATTCGGGACCAGAAGCAAACTACATCCTCACCCAAGAAAATGAATTGGAACGCTGGAACTTATCCTATACCCACTGGACATCATTTGCTACAGGCGACTCTATTATGCTTTTTGCGAGACGTATGTTTGAACAACTTAACGAAGATTTCGAAATTCGAGAGGATGTGATCATCCGAATTGGAAATTACCAATACAGCATCGTCGGGGGAAGGTTTTCAACGAGTGATAGCCGTGTTATTAGTACAACGACAGGTTTTGAATTGGGTAACTTTTACAACGGTCAAATTCGCAAATTTTATATCAATGGGTCCCTGAAACCGAGTGGAAAAATCAGTCTGCACGCAAACTACCAATTTAATCGTGTTAACCTACCCGCTGGTGATTTTGATGCAAACCTCTTCTCAGGTAGGTTATATTATTCGTTTTCAACAACCCTGTTTGCTAAGATATTTGCACAATGGAATACAGAGACGAACCTCGTGTCAACTAACTTTCTCGTCAATTACATCTATCGTCCGGGGAGCGATTTCTATTTTGTATTCAACCAAACCTATGACACCGACAAGGCAACAAAGACAAGACTCCTAAATTCTACGGTGGTCGTGAAAATGACATTTTGGTGGAATCCGTAATCGCAACTTAATTCCAAAACTTACGCACAAGTGGTAAGCGCGTTTACAAAACGCGCTTAGAGTTCAGAATTTTGCTGAAAATTACGCCATTTTAGCCACAATTATTGTAAAAATCGTGAAACTTGCGTAAATCTTGTTCTAAAAATATAATACCATTTCTACATGATTCAGCGGGGTTGAAAGTCCTCCAACAACAAAAAAAGAGTATCATGCCAAAACTTTGACACTAAAGTTGACATATACATTTAAATATGTTATAATTTATAGTTAATCAGGTCTGTTAAGGAAAAAATTAGTTTTATCGCTGGAAAATGGCATTGATATCTGTTATACTATGATGTGAAGATAGACGTTTTAACGAAATCTTAATTAACGATTCTATCGATTTTACAAACTATCTCATAAACTCCGGTAAGTGTGTTGAATGCGCGCTATCGACATCACGAGATAATTTCTGGGAGGAAAGAGATGAGTAGAAGTTCCGATATTGTATACCAAATCCAACATCGTCGAGCAGAACGGAAAAAACCAAAGATTAATGCTAAGTTGAAGAAAGTTAGCATTAATGAAAATCAGAAGGGCGGGATTACTGCCGCACAAGAGAATAAACCGCCACCGATGACCGTGCAGAAAACAGGTGGGCGTAATTCTGTTGCTTTAACGTTTTCAGTAGGGCTGCACGTTGCCATCGCTTTGTTACTGGGGTTTCTATATATTAAAGACCAAATTACATCCGATAGTGAACGGCTTGCAGTCGCATTGGTCCCTCAAGAACAACCCCAAAGAGAACGCGCCACAATGAAGACACGCCCTCGTGTGAGATTTGATGCTAAGCCACAAGAAATAGAGGCACCCATTAAACGGACGGCAGTGACAAATCCAAATATCCGACGGACACCAGGTGATTTCGAACTTCCGACCCCAACTGATACAGATTTAGGTGCCATAGGACCTACGCTAAATGAGGCACCGAAAGTTTCACCAATTCCGGGAGCTTTGAAAGGACCGGTTCAACCCACAGAAACTGCAGTAACACCCACATTTGAGAGACCTACTTCGGAGAGTTCCTCAATTGCGGACCTATCTAATACCACTCAGTCTTCTGACCCAGGAGGTTTAACAGTTCCACCTGATTTTGACACCACGGAGGTAGGATCATCCCCTCCGAAGTTAAAAATTGACGTGGAACCGACCTATCCAAAAAATGCCAAACGAGCACAGAAAGAAGGAACCGTCAGGTTACAAGCTACTATTGGAACAGATGGGATTCCAAGAAATATTGTAGCTTTGACAAGCATTGGATTTGGTTTTGAAGAGGCAGCAATTGCAGCATTTAAAAGGTGTAGATTTGTCCCCGCAAAGAAAAAAGGTAAAGATGTTGAGATGACGGTTACCAGAAAATTTGAGTTTGAATTGGATAAAAAATAGGTTTTTTGATTTATATTGACATTCCTACTTGGTTTAGTGAATTGTAAAAGTTTTTTTACCTAACGAATTTTCAGTAAACCTTTCGCTGCAAAATTGCGAATTAAACTGACTACAGATTGCCGGGCAGTTTCACTGAGTTGCTTTTGTTCAAATGTGAGCTGCTCGGTTTCTGATTCCAGCGTTTCCGCCTGCGCCGCTGACATATTTTCAAAGAATCTATCTTGAATTGCAGGTGAGGCTTCGTTCAGAGCAAGGGCCAACGTGTTTGTCTCTAAAACTTGCAGAAGCGTAACAATCGTGTCATCAGACACCTCAGCAAGGTCCTCAAAGGCAAATAAGTGATCTGCGACGGTATTAACTAATTTAGGTTGACTTTTTTGCAGTGCTTCCATAAGTTGGTGCTGTTTTTCAAAATCAACTTGTGCCAAGAATTTTGCGACGTTTTTTGCTCCATTGCCAAAAAATAGTGTGCTTTGCAATATGCTGTGTATTTTACCGACCAGATCATCCCATATCTGTTCTGCTCGTGAGGTGTCAATCATCTCAGTTATCGCTAAATGTTCAGCAATTCGAACCTGTCTCTGAATTGGAAATTCTACGAAAACTTCTTGGGCAAAAGCGGTAAGTGTTCCTTCTAACCGCTCTTTAGATGTGCCTTCTTCCTCAGCACGAGCGAGTGTTCTACGAATCTCATCAGAACTCTCTGATGGAACTTTATTGGTTGCAACATCTAACAATAATAAGAATACAGCGACGTCCGCATCGTCTACCTGCTCAAATGCTTGCATAATTACAGGCAACGGTGTTTTCTCAAATAAATCAGTCAATTCTTGAAGTGAATCTTCATTTAAGAATGGCGTGGACACAACTCAACTCCTTTGTCACCTGAAACTATATCTCCCAGTAGGAACGCTGACTCATCCGATTCGCTTAATGATTCCAAAGTTGTCGCAACGGAATCGGATGCGACTACTAAAACTATTCCAACCCCCATATTGAAGACTTGATACATTTCTACTTCTTCTACACTCCCTTTTTGCTGGAGTAAATTGAAAACGGGCGGAACCTCCCAACTTTGCTTCTGGATTACTGCACGGCACCCTTCAGGTAGAATTCGCTCAACATTTCCGGGCAATCCCCCTCCTGTAATATGCGCAATTCCTTTGACTTCACACACCTCATGGAGTTTCAAGATAGATTTGACATAACTTTTGTGTGGTTTCAACAGTTCGTCTCCGACTGTTGATGAAAGTTCTGGTAGATAAGTATCTACGTCGTAGTTACAACGGTCAAATAAAATACGTCGCGCAAGCGAATACCCATTTGTATGTAATCCCGTTGAGGCTAAACCGATTAACTTATCTCCAGATACAATTCTTTCTCCTGTAATCAGTACGTCTCTTTCTACAACCCCTACGATTGTTCCTACCAAGTCGTATTCCCCTGGCGCATAAAAACCAGGAAGTTCTGCTGTTTCTCCACCGATTAACGCACAACCAATTTCCCTACATCCCGAAGCAAGTCCTGTAATAATCTGTTCAAAAACCAACGGTTCCAGTTTTCCGATGCCGATATAATCCAAAAAGAAAAGTGGCTCGGCACCCTGCACAACTATATCATTGCCGCAATGTGCAACAATATCATACCCTACGGTATCGTGTTTGTCAGCTTGGAAGGCAACCTTCAACTTCGTGCCAACGCTATCCGTGCTTGAAACAAGAATAGGTTGCTTATATGTACCCAATGCGAATAAGCCACCGAAACTTCCTACGTTGCTAAGAACTTCGGATCGATACGTGGTTTCCATGATTCCCCGTACCCGGCCCATAGCCTTGGATTCTGCTTCAAATGACACACCTGCATCGGCATAGGTCAAAGGTTTGGTATCTGCCATCCTATTCACCTTATCTTTCTGAATTTTTTGGGCCTAAAAGTTGTGTATTAACATCTTGTGTTTTGGATTTCTCTGATTGTGCCCTTTGGCGCAGGATTACCCCTTTCAAAAGACTAACTACTAAAAAGAAAACAGTTATGATGATGGCACCAAGGATTCCATAATACTGTGCATCTTCTTCTGCCATATTAGGTCTCACATTTTGAATTACAATAGGAAGCAGCCAATGCAAAATCATTCCAAGAATAGAATACATTAAGACTATTTTTAACGTAGACGAACCTTGCGCAGTACTGAGTGAAGTCCTCATTACCCGCCCTATTCCCATTCTATTTCTTGTGCGTATTGAATCGTGACGATCTTGCCATGTTTTTCTCGGAGAATTCTTTTTCTTATTTTGGTTTGGTGGCACGTATGGTGGCGGAATAAATACCATAGTATTTTCCTTATTCAGTGGAATCAGTTCTGTTTGCTATATTTTGATTTTCACTCAAAACTTCCTACTCTATATTCACTCTTTCTACACACAAATTGACAAAATCAATCTAAAATTAATGGTAATTGGCGAGGTATACCTTCATTTGTGACAGAATAATTCCCATCAAAACATGCAGTACAAAAATTGTCACGTTCTTTCACTCCCTTTAACATCCCTTCAATACTGACATATCCTAAGCTATCAGCGCGAATATATTTACGGATCTCCTCAGTAGTATGTTTACTTGCTATCAGTTCTGATCGGGTAGGCGTATCAACCCCATAAAAACATGGATATTTATTGGGCGGCGATGCTATACGGACATGAACAGCCGTTGCTCCACCTTGACGTACTATTTTGACCAGTTTTCGGCTGTTTGTTCCACGCATAATTGAATCATCAACAACCACAACCCGTTTTCCATGAAGAACTTCACGAATTGGATTCAACTTCACCTTCACCATGAGTTCTCTAATATCCTGTGTAGGATTCATAAAGGATCTGCCAACAAAGGTGTTTCTGGACAATCCCAGATCAAAGGTAATGCCAGATTCTTCTGCGTAGCCAAGGGCAGCTATTGTTGCTGAGTCCGGCACAGGAATTACGACATCCGCTTTCACAGGGTGCTCGCGCGCAAGTTGTCTACCGAACTCACGGCGTGTGCTGTTCACACCTTGTCCAAACATCATGCTGTCTGGCCGCGCAAGGTAGATATATTCAAAAATGCATTGAGATAATGTGGATTTTTGTGGGGAAAAACGGAAAGATTCCACTCCGAGATGTTTGGAACGCATAGTGACCAATTCACCAGGTTCAACCTCACGTATCGGTTCTGCTTCAATTACGTCAAGAGCACATGTCTCAGACGCTAATACATAAGCCTCTCCAAGCTTACCGATCCACAAGGGACGGAACCCATGCGGATCACGCGCACCCATCAGCGTCGTCTTGTCAAGCACAACGAACGAGTAAGCACCTTCAACTGCCCGAAACGCATCAAAAATTCTATCTTCCAAACTATCTTGACGGGAATGTGCTATCAGATGAAAGACTACCTCTGTATCCAAACTTGTACTGAAAATTGAACCTATATTCTCAAGATGGTTTCGAATCTGAGACGCATTGATTAAGTTACCGTTATGCCCCAGAGCAAGTTTTCCTTCCTTATAATTACGCACCAAAGGTTGAGCATTTTCAAGCGTGCTTTCACCTGCTGTTGAATATCGGTTATGTCCAATTGCAATATGTCCACTAAGCTTTGCTAAAACATCAGTGTTAAACACAGCATCAACAAGCCCCATTCCATGGTGAGACAAAATGTTTTCACCATCAGATGCAACAATTCCACTGCTCTCTTGTCCTCGATGTTGAAGCGCGCGTAATCCTAAATAGGTTAATTCTACCGCTTTTGGGTGTCCAAAAACACCAAATACGCCGCATTCATCCTTAGGCTTATCATACTGCATTGTCAGGGATACCTCCGCCACGCGAGCGAATCCGCACAGCACATGGATCAGACCTCATTCAAAATACAATCTTCATGGTAACTAAAAACAGAATACCATCAGAAACGGAAATGTGTAATTGTTACGCTTCTTGGACGTTGACATCTGCATCTTCTATTTTCGATAGTCGATACCCTAAAATTGCACCAATCGGTATCGCTATGACATATAAAATTTCAACTGGAAATTGGAGCATTAACCAAGATCGAATCGGTAAAGATAAAAGGAAAGCAAGGGTTTTAAAAACTGGAAGAATCAATACAAGAGCAACATTCTGCGTTCCAAAAATTTCCCATGGAATATTCTGCAGTGCAAGTAGAAACACAATTGCAGGCGCACCCAAAAAAGCACCTGAGCACAACGGTTTGAAGGGAATATCAACTCCGAATTTCCGACCAACAAATCTAATTCCTTCACTCACCCCCACTACAATTACACCGTAAGTGCATCCTATGGATATTAACAAGAACAATCCTACCCAAAATCCATGCATAATTCGTTCATCAATAAGTGTTTGCCACAAAAACGCTTTAAAAATTAGTAGATATATTAAACTGCCAGCAACCGTTATCACACCTCCGATAGCGATTTGGCTTAACGTTAGTAGGATGCAATTCTTTCGCGACATTTCATCTCCTTGCCATAAAATTCATTATATCTTAAGTATATCCTTGCCATAAAATTCATTATATCTTAAGTATATCATAGTGTCATAAATATGTCAAGATTTTCGGTGATGAAAATACCGACAACAAATACTGCATTAAACAGATTTAGTTTGGAGTAGTAAATCTAAATTTACCTTGCATTGATCCGAATTTAATGATAGTATAATAATCATGTCAACGCCTTGTGTGTGATTAGCGTTACACTTGGATATAAATTAGATTTCACGACAGGAGACTAAAAATGTTGAGAAAAATAAATGGACTCATAGCACATTTTTTGTGCATACTCCTTGTGGCAACGCTAACAGGATGTTATATTGATGCAGACAATGATAACGACAATATTGACCGTGAACCCCCTGCAATCCCACGAGGTGTTAAAACTATTACAGGTGATGAATACGTACGCATTGAGTGGTACCCGAACGCTGAATTTGATTTAGAAGGGTACACTGTCTGGCGCAGTGAAAATAACAATGACTTTGAGGCAATTTCTGATCTACCCCCTGGCACCTCACATTATACAGATAGGGATGTAAGGAACGGGAGAACCTATTACTATGCTGTTTCTGCTTACGATATAACAGGTAATGAAAGTGAACTAAGCCCTGAAAATGCTTGGGATACACCACGCCCAGAAGGTAGAAACGTTACATTAGATGATTATCAACTGGCACCTGATCGCAGCGGTTTTGATTTTTCACATCCCCGAAAGGGAAGTATCGCATGGGATGACAGAACGACAGATGTCTATTTTGGGTTAGATACTGAGGTAAATATTACCTACCTCTATTCGGACAACGAAACTGCGATACAAGATTTGGGTTATCACGAAGATTTTGATGGTGTTGATGTTGTGCCAGAATACGGTTATACAACGTTATTTGTGGAACTCATTGAAGGGCATATTTATGCGATTTACACCCCTGATGGGAACTTCGCAAAAATTCATGTTCGCAAACTGTTTGATGACGCGGTTGTCTTTGATTGGGCATACCAAACTGATCCAGAGAATATACAATTAGCACCTGCATTGCCTGTTAAGAAGTAAACGTAAAGTCTAATCTTGCGGCTTGGAATGTATCGTAAAAAAAACAAAATTAAACACCTTGATTGACGCGTTTTGCTTGTACGCGCGCCAATCAAGGTGGATTGTATTTTTAAACATATTTATAGACTACGAAGTGCCTAACTGAAAGGAGGGATTGTGAGAAAAACATTAATTCTGTTATTATTTGCTTTTTTTATGACATTTTATACCCAAATTGAGGTATCGGCAGATGAACAACCGCCCGGAGAAAAGAAGCAGATTTCAAAACTATGGGAATCAAGCGCGAAACAAGATGCCGATACTGAACCGATCTACCCACTATTCCGTTCTCATGGCGACCAATATTATCCTGCGCGAAGTCCGCGAAAAGCATTACTGTTATCAGCAACTATGCCCGGTTTAGGGCAGGCTTACGCCGAAAACTACCTCAAAGCCACACTGTTTCTTACGGCAGAGATAGGTGTCTTCTCTCTTGCAAGTTATAATATTGCGCGTGCTTTACATTATAGAAACCATGACACATTCGGAACAGGATTCTATGATGAGAGAACAACCAATTTTTTAACCAAGGACCAGGTCAAATCAAGGATGACAGATCATAGCATCCGTGGGTCTATTTTCCTGATTGTGGGTATCGGATTGCACGCCTGGAATATCCTTGATGCATCAAAAACAGCTGAAGATTATAATAATCGAAGAATTACCGTGCAAATGCAACAAACTAAACGTGGAATGCCCACACTTATTTTTAATTATTTGTTTTGATGCATTCGTTATCAAGTGTTGTTAGGTGCGGTTGAATAATTTTCGGCTTGTACCTACTTACTGTTAAGGCACTTCACTATTGAACATCGTTTTTCTAATACACAAGTGGTTGGTCTATCCATGGAATTGTTAATGTGAATTATAAGAAGTGCTTTTTAATAATCATTTTATTTATAGGAATAAGTTTTTCGCTATCTGAGATTGTCTCGGAAGAAACGAAATCCGAAAATGCCTCTCCGAAAAATCAGACAAAAGGGAAAATTCCACTCGTTGAAGTTCAAGAAGTTTCGTCACAGCCGCTAAAAGTTGGTGAGAAATTAACATATAATATAAAGGTATCATGGGTTCCAGTTTCTGCGGGGAAACGAGTTGACCACATTGAGAAAAAAATGTCGTTTAACAGGAAAAGCGTATATCACATTACCTCTCAAGTAAAAACAAGTGCTGTCGCCTCCAGAATACACCGTTTTCAGAATCGTCAGTCTACTTTTCTGAACACCGTAGGGTTCTTTCCACTTAGTTTCAGAAACCAACTTCAGGATAAAAAATATAGAGCTCGCGTTGAGATCAATTTTCAAGACAGAGAAACGGAATATAAAAAAATCTCACAGAATAACTCAAAAACACCTGAAAAACATGAGAAAAAAGTAATAGAGACTCCATTCGGCACACAAGATGAACTTTCTATGATCTATTTTCTTCGGTGTAAAAAATTGGTGCCAGGCGAAACTTACTTCTTCCCGCTAATTAGCAAAGCTAAAGTCATAAAAGTAAGCATTAGTGTAAGACAGGGCGAGGAATTAAAGGTCAAAGGCTTAGGTCGTGTCAAAACACTCGTGGTGCGCACATCCCACGGTTATCAACTCTGGTTGACCGACGACCCGCGTCATATCCCCGTCAAAATTGAAGCAGAAGTAAAAATCGGGAAAATGAAAGCTAACCTTGAAAAAATTGAATTTATAAGATAAGCAGTTCGGTTGTTAGATGTGAAAAGACAGATCCGTTCTATTGTTTTATAAAAGACATTATTACGTTTTAATTGTGAGTGGTAATTGGTCTAATAAAATCTTAAGTTCGTAGGTCAAGTAGAGCGAAGCAAAACCCATAGGTGTCAACTTAAGCAAAAAATTGATGGATTTTCTCTTGTAGGAGGGAACTCCGATTCCCGACAATTGCTATGTTCTGTCGCGATTCGGAGATCGCTACTACAAGGGATGTCTAATTATTTCAATAATTAACCGTTGTTGGAAGGCTTTCTAAGCCGATATTTGCAATATTGAAAGTTTCCTTTTGTCTGAACCAAAATTCACAAATTGTGGATTTCTCTTTGTACCGCAAACTTTTAGTTTGCGGCATTTGATGCACAAACTAAAAGTTTGTGCTACTCTAAAACAGGGCAAATTCTTTAACTTATACACTAAATTGACACCCGCTGAATCATGTAGAATGCCAAAAAGCGCATTCTACTAAAGGCATTCATAGCGTTGATTTATGGGTAGAGCAAAGCGAAACCCGACTACAAATCACTCGCTTTTGACCATATTTTAGTCTTGGAGTTATCAGGCATATCCAATTAAATCATTATAATGTCTGAAGTATATCCAGTTACCGAACAACAAGGAACAGTTCGTGCAAGAGTTTTTACGAAAAACAAAAAATTACCAGAAACTGATTGAATGCCTTAAGAATGGAGAAAATCCTCCATGGCTCAGAGGGTTACTCAATGCTTCAACTTCTTATTTTTTGGCGACGCTAATAGAAGATTTCCCAAACAGATCTTTCCTCATTGTCTTTCCCTCACACCAAGAAGCAGAACAGGTGTTGGAGGAGGTCCGCGCGTTTCAGGACCACAGTTCTCAACACAGGAATGCTGAACCAAATGTTCCACAAACCGACTTACATCTCTTTCCCGCGTGGCAAAATACGCTCTTTGAGGGTGTCTCACCAAGCAAAAATATTTGTGTTGATCGGATGCGTTGTCTGCATCGTCTTATTGCAAAGAATAATAATCACAAAATTGATACTTCTCTGACCGCACCACATAGTGCCATGTTTACGACTGTCAGAGGGTTATCCTACAAACTCCCACTACGTGATACATTAACTTCAGCATGTCGCACCTTTGAAATTGGTGATGAGATAGAGTTCTATGATCTTGTTACATTTCTCATTCGCAGCGGATACCGACAAGTTGAACTGGTCGAAGTAAAGGGGGAATTTGCACACAGAGGGGATATTTTAGATGTGTATCCGCTTACCTCCGATGCCCCCGTTCGGCTTGATTTTTTTGGAGATGAACTTGATGACATTCGCCTATTCGACCCAACCTCACAAGTTTCAATTGAGCAGCAGACATCAGTTGTTATCACGCCGATGTCCGAAGTTTGCCTCGCTGACATCTCTATGCCACATTGGAAATCACAAACCGAACAACTGATGAAACAAACGGAAAATTCTCCGGATTTCATAAATACTATTCGGGAAATCACGCAGTGCATGGAAGATTGTCTTAAAAGAGCACAGTCCAAAAGTTTGAATGTGATTGAGGCACCACCTGTTGAGATTGACGGGATTGAAGCATTTCTACCTATGTTATATCCGCAAACTGAAATGTTGACCGATTACATGCCAGATAAAACAATTGTTGTTATGGTGGAGCCGCGGTGGCAGATACGGGAAGCAGAACAGATGCACGATCAATTACAAGAAATATTTGACAGGAGATTGAAAGAAGGCAAATTGATGCCTACTCTTGAAAATCTGTTGATTTCAGTTGACACGCTCCAGTCTGAATTGGAGAACTACACAAACATTCCTATATCTTTAGCGTCTTTAGCATCGGATCAAGAAGCTGATTTAAGTCAATCAACGGATGTCTCAGAAGTAAATTTTGATATGCAATCACTTGGACTCGGTAGAGGTAACTACCAGATGGTCATTGATTATATCAAAAGGTGGTCAGTTAAAGGGTATTCTGTGAACGTTTTCTGTGAAACGCCGCAGCAGGCTAAACGCGTATTAGAAATGTTAATTGAACGCGAACTATCACCTGAGCAAATTGCCGTATCTGTAGGGTTTATCTCCGAAGGTTTTCTGAGTGAATCTCTCAAGCTTGTTGTCATCTCAGAAAATGAGATTTTTGGTAATCGTCAGCGGCGGGTTGCCTCACCAAAACGATACAAAAACGGTGCCCCTATTTTAAGCCTTGTAGACATGAAGGTTGGAGATTACGTTGTTCACATTTCTCACGGTATCGCAATTTACGAAGGCATTCGCCGTATGGATATAGACGGTCAATCTCAAGATTTTCTCATTCTTAAGTATAAGGAAGATGACAAACTCTATGTGCCAACCTACCAAGTTGACCTTGTTCAGAAGTATATGGGAAACAAAGATGAATCCTATGAACCGAACATAGATTATCTTGGCGGTAAATCTTGGCAAACGAAGAAGGGACGTGCTAAAGCTGCTGTTGAAGAGATGGCAGGTGAGCTGCTAAAACTATACGCCGCTCGTCAAGCGAATGAAGGCTACGGTTTTCCAGCAGAAGTGCCGTGGGAAGCCGAATTTGAAGCACTCTTCCCTTTTCAAGAAACAGATGACCAACTCCAAGCCATTGAAGACATTAAAGCCGATATGGAGACTGAAAGACCGATGGATCGGCTCATCTGCGGAGATGTTGGCTACGGTAAGACCGAAGTTGCATTGCGTGCTGCATTCAAAGCAGTAATGGCTGAAAAACAGGTCGCACTACTTGTACCAACAACTATACTTGCGCTGCAGCACTACGACACCTTTGAAAAACGGTTTAAACCATTCCCAATCCACGTTGAAATGTTAAACCGTTTCCGCAGCCAGAAGGAGATAAAATCTGTTAAAGAGAGACTCAAAGATGGCTCCGTAGACATTGTTATCGGCACGCACTCGCTGCTTTCCGATACTGTTTCTTTTGACAATCTCGGACTGCTCATCGTTGATGAAGAACACCGCTTTGGTGTGAAACACAAAGAAAAAATCAAGCAATTTAAAGAAACAGTCGATGTTCTCACGCTTACTGCTACGCCGATTCCACGTACTTTACACATGTCACTCGTTGGCATCAGAGATTTCAGTATTATCAACACACCTCCAGCGAACCGATTGCCGATTCAGACGCATGTTATGCCTTACAATTCTAAGGTTATCCGAGACGCTATTATGAATGAGTTGGCAAGAGACGGACAAGTTTTTTTCGTCCATAACCGTGTACAGAACATTGCAATTATTGCCAAAACCATACAAGAACTTGTTCCGCATGCACGCGTCGCTATTGCTCACGGGCAAATGCCTGAACGCGAATTGGAGAACGTGATGTTAGAGTTTGTCCGCCACAAACACGATATCCTTGTCTGCACCATGATTATTGAATCCGGATTAGATATTCCTAACGTTAATACCATTATGATAAATAGGGCAGATGCTTTTGGATTAGCGCAGTTATATCAACTCCGTGGTCGGGTTGGCCGTGCCGACGAACAGGCTTACGGTTACCTTTTTTATCCACAAGATAAACCGATTACTGAAGGCGCACAGAAACGACTCCGTGTCATAGAAGAATTTACGGATCTCGGCTCCGGGTTCAAAATCGCACTGAGAGATTTAGAAATACGTGGTGCAGGGAACATCCTCGGTGCGCAACAACATGGGCATATCACAAATGTTGGCTACGAACTCTACTGTAAACTTCTTGATGAGGCGGTCCGAAAACTAAAAGGTGAAAAGATAGAAGAAGAAATTGAAATCAGTATCAATTTACCTATTGAAGCATTTCTCCCTGACGACTATATCCCTGACGGTAGACAAAAAATATCTATCTACAAGAAAATTTCGGCTCTAAAAACAGATACCGAAAAGCATGAGTTGACCAACGAACTTAAGGACAGGTATGGAGATATACCAGAACCTGTTGAGATGTTACTTGAAATCTCAAGTATCAAACAGCTTTGTCAAAAGCTCGGAATTACAGCCATTGTGGCAGGTGGTAATCGGATTAAAGTAACCTTTGATGAACACAATCCGCGGATAGATGTGGCACAATTCGTTGAGGCAGTTCAGGAAAACCCACAACTTGAATTACGGCCACCAGCACAACTGATGGTTGGTATAGAAAATCTAACTGGAAAGAAGTTATTAACCGAATTGCAACGAATTTTAAGTATATTTGTTGTTTCTGATTAAATATATGGTAAATTTTACAATTAACCTGACATTTTTGAGTTGTAAGAGGGAACTCCGGGAATCATGCAGAATACCAAACGCGTATTCTGCCAAGGCATTCATACATGGTGAACGCCTAAATCATGCGAATACCATACGGGGAATGCCTAAACGGCATTCATACCGTTGATTTGGCGTATTCGCTTCATACCTTTGATTTCTTGATTTGGATTCCCGACTATCAAAACATTCTGTCGAGATTCGAAGATCGCTCCTACAGAAAATGTGTATAATTATTTTAAAAATTCACCATATTTGTAAGTACGAGGTAGATTACTATCTCAATAAAATTGAAAGGAGTATTTCAAAGTGAAAAAATCTATTGTTGTTATCGCAGCAGTTTTTGCAACCTGTCTGCTCACTTGGTCTCTTGTCCGTTCCGACAACCACGAATCCGCACCAGAAGAGGTTGACAAGAGCCAAATCATTATAGCTGAATACAAGTGGGACGGTGAACTCCACCAGATTTCTCTTACTGAACTGGAAGAAGCCATTGCTGAATTGCCGACCTACCGCCAGCGAAATTATGCTACGAAAGCGGGGAAAGCGGAATACTTAGAGGATTATATTGATGAAAAACTGAAACTACATCAAGCAAAGGATGCCGGTTTCCACGAACTTCTCGAACACCTCAAAAAATTGGACGATTATACCCATCAACTTATGGTTGAAAAACTTACCGAAATAGAAGTTGATGCTAAGGTGTCTTACACTGATGATGACCTTAAGGTATTCTATGATGCACACAAGAGTGAATACATTGAATCTGCTAAGGTGCGAGCAACATGTATTTCCCTTGATGATGAAGACTTAGCCAATGAAACTTTCGACCAGATTAAGGCTGGAACGGATATAGTTGAAATGGCAAAGAAACTTTTTGAGGAAAAGAAATTGGCTGACGGCCCTGGCAGCACCAGTGAAGAAGATCCTGGTAATACGTTCTTCTTTACCAAAAACCAATCACCAATTTGGTCTGAATTTATTGACGCAGTTTTCGAAATGGAAATTGGTGAAATGACCGATGCTGTCTTTGAAACAGATGTCAATGATGAAACATATTACCTCATTTTCCGTAAAGAGGAACACCAGCCAGAACGGCAAAAGGAATTAGAGGAAGTCAGATCCGATATTGAACGAAAAGTTGAACGAGAGATGAAACGAGCCCGTATCCTTTCATGGGTTGAAGGAATCACTCTGATGGCAAAACTTAAAACCTACCCTGAGAACATTCCTGAACCTATTCAACCCGAAGCAGTGGAAGAGGAATCCGATACGCCTAAGGAGTAGTTCCTACAATATTTATCTGAAAGGAGATAGAATTCATGAAAAATTTTAGTAATGTTTCTCTTATTTTATTATTCACTATTTTTGCCACAGTTCCCTTCTTATATAGTTGTGGCGATAAAGCAATTGGTGCTGATGGAACTGTTATCGCTGAATTTGAGTGGAACGGAAAACAACGAATCACACTTGAAGAAATGATGCAGGAAATTAGCGAACTTCCCGAATACAAACAACGGCAATACCAAGACAAAGGGGGTCTTGAAGAATACATGACTCTCATGGCAGAAAGCCGTCTAATTCTCTGTCTTGCCAAAGACCAGAAACTCAACGAGGATGAGGAAATCATCAAGAAGGTTCAAGATTATCTTTACGAGTTAATGGTTGACAGAATTACAGAACAGGAAGTTGATAGCAAACTTTTCTTTTCAGAAGATGATTATTTAGCCTATTATGATGAGCACAAAGAAGATTATGTCCGTCCTGAACAAGTTAGGTTGTTGTGTATCACGCTTATGAACAAAGAGCGGGCAGATGAGGTTTTCGCTGAAATTAAAGCTGGTAAAGATTTTGCTGTCGCAGCACAGGAACTTTCTGACAGAGGTGAATTAGTGGGACCTGGCGCCAATCCAGCCTCACCTGGTGATACTGATTACATTAGTAAAAACTCTTATCCTCCCGGAACTGAACCTTTTATGGATGCAGCCTTCGAGGCAGAGATTGACACACTCTATCCATCTGTCATTGAGGTTGAGGTACAGGGAGAGAAATACTACATGATGTTTGTTAAGAAAGAGGCAAGAGATGCATTTCAGAGACCCTTTGATGAAGAGGATGTCCGTAAAAACGTAATTAGAAAAGTTGAACGGGAAGGACGGGATGCTCAGATGAAAGCATGGATTTCACAACTCCGAGAACGTGCCGAAGTGAAAACCTTTATTGACCGCATTCCAGAAAATCAACCCGCCGAAGAAGAATCTGAAAATCCTGCTGAAGAAACAACACCAGAGGAATAGATTCTGATTGAAAGAATTGTTAGATAGTACGGGCGGCACTACGCTATCCGCCCGTCTTACTTTGACACATTGTCTAAATGTGGAGGTATTCTCAATGAGGCCTAAGACGATCATTTTTTTAGTGTTAATTACGGTTCTAATCTGCAGCAGTTTGACACCTACGCTCGCGAGGATATTCGATAAAATTATCGCCTACGTTAACGATGATGTTATTACCAAACGACGACTTGATACATTGGTTAAGGAGTACGCCTTTGAACTGCAGCAAGTTCACAGATACGCCGAAAGTGAAGCACTTAAAGAAGCTGAAAAACAACGGGCTGAGCTGCTTGATAGACTCATCCGCCAAAAGCTACTCTTGGAAGCGGCTTTAACCTTGAAAATTCAAGTCACTGATGCTGAAATTGAGAAATATATTCAAGATTTTAAGACGAAGTTCCAAATCGCGTCTGACGAGGAGCTTAAAAAGCTGCTTAGCCGTGATGGCTTGACGATCATAGCATATCGTGAACGAATTCAACGCGATCTGATGGCGGAAAAACTGGTTATGGGCAGAATCTTGCCAAGACTCCAAGTGCGCGACAGTGACATTCAAAAATTTTATGAAGAAAACAGAGACCAACTTCCAACTAAAGCTGATAGAATCAGTTTGAGCCGTATATTTATTGCTTTCAAACCAACTGATGAAGACAAAAAAGTAACAGCAAACACGGTGAATCAAGCACTTGAAGAAATACGATCAGATAAAACCCAATTTGAAGATGTCGCACGCCGCATCACCTCAAAGGATAATCCAGATTCCCAAACTGGATCCCTCATAGAGACTACTCCTGCCGAGATACTTACATATCCGGCGGAATTTTTGACTGTTCTCGCAAAACTCAAGGCAGGAAAAGTCAGCGAACCAATTGAAACAGAGGCGGGGTTCCATCTTTTTCTAATTGAAACACGAACTGATGAGAAAATTTCGTTTCGTCATTTGATTGTTCCATTTCCATTGAGTGAGGAGGCTTTACGAGCTGCGCGCGAACGAGCAGCACAAATTTTCAAAAAATTGGATGCTGGGGAAAAATTCAATGTTTTGGCAAAAGAACATTCAGATGATATGGAAACTCGGGAAAAAGGTGGTGACCTTGGGGCGCACATCCTTACTGAATTAGATCCAAAAACCCAAAAAATCATTGAATCTCTTGAGGTTGGAAAACACAGTGAACCTTTTGAAACCGAGGCCGGTCTTTACATCTATAAAGTTGATGAACGCAAAACGCCTGAATTGACTCAGCAAGAAAAGCAGCAAATTATCGTTATTTTACGCCAACAATTTTTTCAAAAAGAATGGACTGCCTATACTGACTCGCTTCTTGAAAACGCCTATATTAAAATCAAGTCTGATGCAGTGTCTACTACCCCAACTCCAGATTCTAAAGACAACTAATGATTGTCTACCAAAATTTTGTGGGTTGTCTGTCACGATTCAATGATCGTTCCAACTAACACGCTCAGTTCTTTGTAGGAGGGAACTCCGATTCCCGATTATTTTTATGACTCCTGATCTGGAAATGGATAAAGTTCTAATACTATTTTTGAATGAGGATTGTTGATAACAAAAACTGGTTTGTAGTCGCGAAATTCATAGCGCCTCTTACATTCACCATCATAGGAGTTTTTGTAACCTCCTACATGCGATTTTATTTTCAGAATTGGTAAAACATAGCATTGTTTGAGTGAGAAATCTGTGCGGAAGAACGAAGAAAACCTACCTATTAATCACAAAGCGCCAACAGTAGCAATTTTGCTCCTGAGATTTTTTCGTAAAGACACATCAATGGAAAAAACATATCGTACAAGTCGAACTGTTCAGATTTTGTTGTTGGCAATCGTAGTTTTCCCTTGTCTATTTTTACCGATACAGTGGAGCAGCGCGCAAGATACACAACCCCTTGCACCGAAACCTCCTGAAGATACTGACACCCAACCCGCAGAAGATACAGATCAGACAACCAGTGCCGCAAAAGAAGCCTTAAATCCTGAAAAAATGACACCTGAACCAGACACGGTAATCGGTGATGGGGACGAAGTCATTTTACAAGATAATTTCGTTCAGATTCATGGAAATGCTCTTATCAAATATGAAGATGTTATTTTGCGAGCCGACCATGTCTGGGCAGATTTCAACGATAATCTGATGCGTGCTGCAGGAAATGTTTACCTAAAAGTAGGTAATGAGGAGACATTTTCAGATGAACTTGTTTTCAACCTTGAAACAAAAAAGGGGATTGCTCGCAACGGCTACACATTCAGCGATCCATGGTACTTCGGTGGAAGTGAAATTTTCAAAATAGAGGACAATAGATCTTATATCCGTGGTGGCTCCTTAACGACCTGCTCCTTGAAACATCCACACTACCATTTCAGCGTTTCCGAAGTAATTATCCGGATGAATGAAGAGATGATTGCAAAGAACATCGTCTTACGGATTGGTGGTATTCCACTTTTCTATTTCCCCGCAATTCGGCGTGACCTGCGTAAAGGTAAAGTTGCAAAAATTATCGTCAGAGTCGGAACAGATAGTTACCAAGGCCCTAACATCAGCATCATTTTCCCTGTGGCACGCAAAAGACGGTACGATGGAGCGTTACTATACGATAGAAGCGCGCGGAGAGGCCAAGGTTATGGCTTTGAAGGAAAATATCGATTTAATGATACGCAGTTCCGAGAAATCCATATACCTATTCCACCCGATGCTACGCCTGCTCAACGCACAAAATTGGAAGAAAAGGCTAAAGAGATATATGATCGGCTTGAAGGAGATTACGATAGATATTGGCTAAAACAACTCTTTCTGGAATATAAAATCACCAATGAAGATGCAGAGCGCGCAAAAGAGAAAACTGAAAATATACTTAAGCAACTCACTGAAGAAGATGCTGACTTTTCGCAACTTGCGCAAAGTGAATCCGATCATTCAGAAACACGTTATGACGGGGGTGATCTGGGATTCCTTACACGAGGTGAGAAAGACAAAGATGGTAAGCCAAAACTTGATCCGATTTTGGAAGAAGCAGCATTTGCACTTAAAGAAGGTGAAGTTAGCAGCGTTTTAAGAACTGAATCTGCCTACCATGTTCTCAAAGTTGAACGTGTGCTTGACATTTATGGCGAGCGCGAAATTAAACTTCTTCGCATTGATATTGCGATCACTGCAAGCACTGAAACACAAGAGACAGTGCGTGAGACAGCAGAGAAAATTCATGAACGTGCTATCATCGGTGAAACATTTGAACAACTTGCCACTGAATTTACTGAAGCAAAATTGTCTGAGATTAATGATGGCGACGGGTTGCCCCTTAACGAGATGAATTCTGGATGGCAGTATTCTGTTCGCCGCCTGAAAGAACCTGGAGATATTACCGAGAGCCGCCCCGTTTTTTCACCAGAAGGTCTTTACATCTTCCAATTAATTAAAAAAGAGAAGACACCTAAATTTGAGGAACTCGCCGAACAGTTTGAAGCGGAGTGGAAAACTTTTGAAGCGGGGGTATTAGCAACGCCCGATAAAGACGAAAAAACAACCTCCCCCGATGATAACCAGGAAAATACTGAAAAAGATAGTACCCCGCTCCCTGATGTGATTGAGAATACTGAAAATAAAACGCCTATTGAACCAGAAACAGTAGAAGAGGTGACTCCTGAACAAGAAGATGCTACAGAGGAAGAAGAAGCATTTGAAGTCTACAAAAAACATGGATATCGCGGACGATGGCAAGACCCTCGGCAGGTGGCATCAGAAGCACAAAGTTTATACGCAGGCGAATATAGCCGAGTAATTAACACAAAAAAATCGTTTCGCGTAATCAAAGTGGATAAGAAACGCGCCTATCGCGGTGATATCTACTTCTACGGCGCTGACGAATACTCTTTTAGCAGACAAGATTCATCCCGTATCGGCAGACGGTGGAATATGCGGTGGGGACACAGACAGTCCTTCTATACGCCATGGGACAGTCGACAAGCAGGACGCCGCCCTCTTAGCTTCGTCGGACGGACTGCATGGGGTGCTCGTACCTACAAAGAGGATTTGGGGCTTCAAAACGATTCTGCTCTCAATTCATTTGGAGTAATCACCTACGGTTCTTCTGTGTCTACAGCAAGTGATAAAGACGTTGATGAAGACGGAAATCTAACTTACTCACGAGAGACCATTGGTGATATTACCAGTAGGCTTGAAGTCCGACATGTCCAAGATTTTACTGGGCAAGGCACGACCGCGCTCCAAAAACTACCCCAATTTACCCTACACTTTTCACGGATGCGGTTTAGTAGACTCCCAGTTTTTGAGACCATTAACGATGGAATGGTATTCGTCTCAGAAAAGACAAAATCCGATTTACCTATTCTCTCACTCCTCGCTTTTCCTACGCTTGAAGATACCAGTTTCGATTTGGATATTGAATTTGGAAACTTCTATAGACAAATCTATCGTGGAAAACACGGAGAAGAAAAAAATATCTTCCTTCAAACCCTTGACTTAGGGTTCGACCTACGTAAGCAAGCCAACCTATTTATTACTCCATTACGCGAGTTGAAATTAAGTGCAAGCTTAAACACAAACGCTATCTGGCACGCCAAAGACCAAGACAAAAATAGAAACATTATAAGAGGTGTCTATAGTATCAGAACGCAAGCCACCAATACCTTGTTCCGTATTTACAATACCAGATTTATACCCGGTGTCCGAAAAATGCGACACGAATTGCAATCCTCGCTTACTTTCGATTTTCAGCCACCTATTGATGCAGAAAACAATCTTTATCCGTTCGGTCCCAGCACCTATTTCTATGAACGGAAAAGACTTACCTACAACTTCAATACTAATGTAGAAATAAAAACCCGGCGCAGCCAATCTGCACACCGCATCTTCTATTTTGATACCCGACTCACTGCGGATTTTACCGAATTTGAATCCGTATTTAGGCGTAAATACGAACCGATTGAAAGTGATTTCACTTTCGTTCCACTTCCCAGCCGCAATCTAAATATGACCGTTCGTCTCACACATGACCCGAATCCCCATCCCGAAGATGGCAAACAGTTCAAAATGGTTGGTGTACGTACCAATATCAGATACACACGCCAAAAATGGTATGTAAGTGTCGGAAATTCTTTTAGCAAAAGACACACCTCTATACGCGCCTCGCGCTCGGTGACTGCAAACGGACGCTACCGTTTGAGCAAGGACCTTGAGTTTGACTTTAGCTTTATTTATTATCCGATTGAAAAGGATTTTTACTCACAACGTATCAGTATCAACCGTAATTTACATGATTGGAACTTGCGCATTTCTTGGAGTCGTGTCGGAATCAAACGCGAACCACCCTTTGACAACGTCCGACAAGATTTCACATTCCAAGTTAATTTGATTGGTGAACCCGCAGTTTCAATGGGGGTCGGTTTTGATGCCACTACCGATACGTGGGGACTCCATACCTTACCAGCAGGCGTGCCGTATAATGCATTTGGTAGCGGAAATTCACTTGGACGCTCCTTCTTCTAATAACATTTCTATTTAAGAAACTGTCATAAAGGCTTCCTTAAAGTCCCTCTGATAAGGGGATTTAGGGGTTCTTCCAATGAGCAATGACACATTATAACATTTCTAATTGACAAATTGTCATAATATCTTGTAGGTCAGGTAGAGGAACGAAACCCGCCAAGTGCCAAATGCGCACTTGGCGTTGATTTGGACATGGCGCTATAAAAAGTCCAAATCAACACCGAATACGCCAAATCAAGAAATCAAGAAATCAACGGTATGAATGCGCGTATGGCATTCCCCGGGTATGAATGCGCGTATGGCATTCCCCGTATGGTATTCGGTGGGTTTCACTACCGCTTCTACCCGCTGAAACTGAATAGGTTAAATTGATGTCTAAGGAGCCTATAAATATGAATACCAACCTCGCTCAAATAGAAAACAAACTATGGAGTGCTGCAGATGAATTGAGAGCCAATTCAAATCTCAGAGGTTCTGATTACTCTACACCAGTCCTCGGCCTTATCTTCTTAAAATACGCCGACTATAAATTTTCTTTGACTGAACAGGAAATCAGTAACGAACAGACTTCAACCTCACAGCGAGGACAAATTAATATAAAAACACAATTCCAAGCGCGCGGTGCTTTTTATGTGCCAGAAGAAGCAAGATTCCAACATCTACTCAATTTACCCGAAAGAGCGAATATAGGACAAGCTGTCATCGATGCTATGAAAGCGATTGAAGCAGAAAATAAACAAGTTGATGGGGTCTTGCCAAAAAACTATAATAGACTTGAAAAAAGCACCCTCTTTGAACTTCTACGCATTATGGAACAAATTCCGATGGATATTGAAGGCGATGCCTTTGGAAAAGTTTACGAATACTTTCTCGGCAATTTTGCTATGAGCGAAGGGCAACGCGGCGGTGAGTTCTTCACCCCAACTTCACTTGTCAAACTCATCGTGGAAATACTCCAACCTTTTAACGGACGGATTCTTGATCCTGCTTGCGGCTCCGGTGGTATGTTCGTCCAAAGCGAACAGTTCATTCGGAATCATCAACAAAACGGAAACCAAAATCAAATCAGCATTTACGGGGTTGAACGGGTGAATGAAACTATCAGACTCTGTAAAATGAACCTTGCTGTGCATGGACATGAAGGGGACATCAGACAGTCAAATAGCTACTATCAAGACCCACATAAGGCTTTAGATAAATTTGATTTCGTTATGGCAAATCCACCTTTTAACGTTGACAGAGTAGACATGGAACGTATAAAAGATGATCCGCGATTCCCCTTTGGCATGCCCCGCGTAGACAACGCCAACTATCTTTGGATACAGTTGTTTCTGAGTTCACTGAACGGGACAGGTAAAGCAGGTTTTGTGATGGCAAACTCCGCTGCAGATGCCCGCGCTTCGGAATTAGAAATACGCAAGCAGATTATTGAATCATGTGTTGTTGATGTGATGATTAGCATCGCATCAAATTTCTTCTACACCGTAACACTCCCGTGTACCCTCTGGTTCTTTGACAAATCCAAACAAGACACCGATAGACACGACAAAGTCCTTTTCATTGATGCCCGCAATCGCTATCAACAAGTCAGTCGCGCACATCGTGAGTTCACACCCCAGCAACTGGAATTCTTAGCAAACATTGCCCGGCTCTATCGAGACGAAAACCCTGAAAACAGACACGACAGCGCGGATCTCCTCAAAACAAAATTCCCTGACGGAAAATACATTGATGTCCCCGGCCTTTGCAAAGTTGCCACTATTGAAGAAATTGAAGCACAAGGATGGAGTTTGAACCCCGGACGTTATGTCGGTGTCGCAACACAAGAAACAGAAGATTTTGACTTCACACAACGGTTCGGAGAACTCAATGAAGAATTAGAAGTCCTAAACACAGAGGCACACCAACTGGAAGAACGTATCGCTGAGAATGTTGCAAAGATTTTAGAAAGTAGGGTATAATGGTAAAAGTAGGGCATTTAGTCCTTCGAATATTGTAGGAGCAATCTCCGAATCGCGACCTTCAACAATAAATCTCCGAATATTGTAGGAGCAATCTCCGAATCGCGACGAAACCTACTCATAGTCAGGAATCCGAAAAGCTTCGTAATTTAAAACCCAAACAAGGAGTGGGTTATGGCATACTCCATAGACGACATATTTGAACACCACCAAGCTTTTACAGATCGCAAAAAAGAGACTGACATAGAGTTAGTTAAAATTGAGTTTCGTCTTGAAAATCGTGTAAAAGAAGTCAAAACTGATCTTAAGGATGACATTCTTCAAGTCAAAACTGATCTTAAGGATGACATTCTTCAAGTCAAAACAGACTTGGAGAATAACATAAAAGGTGTAAAAACAGACTTAGAGAATGATATTCAAGTCGTTAGAGATGACATAAAGGAAAGAATCTCAGGGCTGAGATGGTTTATAGGTATAACTGTAGCAATTGCAGCATTTATAGTTCCTCTAATTATCAAGTACTTATAGTAGAGTATAGAAATTATCCTACACTTCCTCTGTAGGAGCGATCTCCGAATCGCGACCGAACTGTAGGAACAGTCGGGAATCGGAGTTCCCTCCTACAGTTCAGGAATGTAGCATTAATTCTAATCTTTACCATATAGTGAACAAAGGAGATCAGCATGGTAGAAAGAGCACCAGGCTTTGAAGATTTCACACCATCCCGCTTAGAATGGTTAGCGTTTGCATTAAATTCGTTATCGCCATATCTTGACACGCCATTTGAAGGAAAATTCAAGAGGATATATACGCCAAAGGATGATGGAAAAACACTAATACTAATGGTTAACTATCCTAAAGACTCAGAAAAAGAAGAGGTAGAAACATACATAGAACACGGGACGAAATATGTCAAAAAGTATGCCTCTATTTATAAATGGGATTCATGGCTTGAGATTGAAGTACTACATGATCCTGTGTAAGATAATCACCGACACCTCACTGGAACGTAATACCAAATTAACGCGATCCGTCTCGGTAGGTGCGGTTTCCTAACCAATGCAGAATACCATACGCGTATTCTGCCTGTATCCAATAAACAAGATTAATCCTGTTAATTTGGTATTACAAGCATTTTGGAGAATATAGTATAATATTGTTGGGATAGAATACGGAAATGGAGGCAAAAATGAGTGAAGAAATTAAAATTGAAGAAAGTTCAGGAAATGTGTTTTTAGACATCGGTTTCTCTGAGGAGGAAGCAGAACGTGAGTTGTTAAGGGTAAATCTCGCCTATGCAATTCACTGCCTTCTTAAAGAACTGAAACTGACACCAGCAAAAGCGTCAACACGTTTCGGACTTGATCCGGATGATGTCAAACGTCTGAACAAGATGAATTTTGAAGATTTCACCGTAGAACGTCTCCTTACGATTCTGAAAAGGCTAAACCGAGACGTTGAAATTCATATTAAGCCTTCAAATGAAAAAGGCGGACACCTGCGAGTCTTTGTTGCGTAGTGATGTCCCTTTCTTGAGAAAAGGGTTATTAAAGGATATATACACGAAAATAAAAAGCGATATCCAATGCCGGAATACACTGAAGATCTTAAGAAGTTTTTTGCAGAACAGAAACTACAAATGGTAGAAGTTCCGAATTCCGGGCCAATAATTCGGAAGGAAACGATGTGATGAATAATTCTGAAGTTGCCTTGTGTAAGATCGCTACCGTTACCATGGGGCTCTCTCCGAAAGGGACAACTTACAATTATGATGGTATAGGTTTACCTTTGCTGAACGGACCTACGGAATTTGGACAAACCCACCCGCACTGCACACTTTACTCAACTGACTCAAAGAGAGAATGCGAAATTGGTGATTTAATTTTTTGTGTTCGTGGATCAACAGGGAGGATGAATTGGGCGGATCAAATCTATTCATTAGGGCGTGGAGTTTGCTCAATTCGCGGCAAGACTTTACTAGAAACCAAATTTATTCGTTACTGTCTTGAATGGAAACTTGAAGGACTTCTTAACTTAGCGGGTGGATCAACATTCTCAAATCTAACAACTGACACGATTAAGAATTTTCCAATTCCATACCCAGAATCCAAAAATAAAATCGCCACCATCCTCAGCACCTACGACGACCTCATAGAAAACAACACCCGCCGCATCAAAATCCTTGAAGACATGGCACAAACCCTCTACCGAGAATGGTTCGTCCACTACCGCTTTCCCGGACATGAGAACGTCCCAATGGCCCAATCAGAGTTAGGACCGATACCACAGGGATGGGAGGTTGGAAAATTCGAAAACATAGTTGAAAACATTAAAGAAAAGGTGAAACCAGGGAAACACTTAAACCCCTTACCTTACGTTCCAATTGATTGTATTTCGAGACGTTCAATATCACTAATGGAACACAAGCCATCAAGTAAAGCCAAAAGTAGTCTAATCGCATTTAAAAGGAACGATATACTATTTGGTGCGATGCGGTCGTACTTCCATAAGGTAAGTCTTGCCCCTTTTGATGGTATCACCAGACAAACTTGCTTTGTTTTACGATCCAAAAATTCTAACAATTATCCTTTTGATCTCTTGACAACGTTCCAGGATTCCACGGTTGAGTATTCCAGCAACCATTCAACAGGAAGCACAATTCCTTATGCAACGTGGGATTTAGGACTTGCTATAATGCCAATCGTTATACCACCGAACTCATTGATTAAACAATACAGTGATGTAGTCACTCCCTTACTGAATTCAATTCAGATGATGTTAAAGAAAAACGCCAACCTCCGCCAAACCCGCGACACCCTCCTCCCCAAACTCATCTCTGGCAAAATAGACGTATCCGAACTGGATATTGACACAAACAGCACCCTTTAACACCTCCTCTGAAAAACTAAAAATTTCAGAGTCGCAATTTTACGAAAAACCCCGTAAACCCGCTCTCATACTAATCGGAGAGGCATTTTTCGATGCCTCTCTTTTTGCCTCTGACTCTGAAACTCTGAAATTCGACAACACTACTCCGAAAGCAATTGACAAGTACAACCGTGAAGATGTATAATTACAACAAGGCAATTAAATTGAGATATAATCTGAAAGGAGTAGAATAGGATGATCCAAATTTCTGAACCAATAACTCTTGAAAAACTGCTGCCGTTGATACAAAAATTGCCTGAAATTGAGCGCGAGCAACTACGGAAATCTCTTGAAGCTGAATCACAACTTGATGCCGCAATCCTACTATATCAAGAAGGTGAAGTGACACTCGGAAGAGCCGCTGAATTAGCAGGAATCCACCGTTTTGAGTTTGAAGAGATTTTGAAAGCAAAAGGGATATCTAAAATTGCCGAAGTGGATTCAGATGAAAATTTGGAAGCGGGAATTGCGAACATCAGGGAATTGCACAAATCAAACATCAGCACAGAGGAACAGTAACTTTGGTCTTTGTTGATACTGATGTTCTTTCAATTTTCGCCAAGATTCAGAGATTATCTCTCTTGTTTGCGGTTTTTCATCAAGACCAGCTTAACATTGCTACTGCTGTCGAAAATGAAATCAAAATAGCGAGCGCAAAAGGGTTTCACTTCGCCCATCAAATCATAGAACTAAATACACAAGGTCAAATTCGCACACATAGCACGACGAGTGCAGATCAAAAGTTTATGCGTTCCTTACCACAAACACTTGATGCGGGGGAACGCGAATCTATGGCACTTTGTAAACGCCTAAAAGCTATTTTGGTTAGCAACGAACGCCGCGTAATGCACCATTGCGGTGCAAACCTTATTGATTGCATCAATTTGACCCAAATTTTACGGGCTCTCTGGGTACTAAATATTATGACCCAAACTGATGTTCGGGAAGTTGTAACCGAGATTGAAACAAAAGATAATCTAAAATTTAGAACAATTGAACCAATTTTCAAATGAACTCATAAGTGAAGCCCAACTCATAGAACAACCCACCATTGCATATAACTCTGAAATTTGACATCGTAAAACTACGGTATGTAAGTATTTTGCATTCTGAAACGCAGATTTTCACAAGTTTCGCGGATGGAGCGAATTTTTTCATTGCTCATTCCAAATGCACTTGTCATAATTCGAGATTCAGACAATTAACAAAACTGGACACAACCCACCACTCCGAAAGCAATTGACAAGTACAACCGTGAAGATGTATAATTACAGCAAGGCAATTAGGAGGACACCAATGCTAAAAATCAACCCGCAATATCTTGTTGATGACAAAGGCGAAAAAACCGCTGCGCTCCTCACAATCAAAGAATTCCAACTACTCATGCAACGTCTGGAAGATTTGGAGGATATTTCGGATATGAATGCTGCTGTTGAAACCGATACAGAAACCAGGCAAGCAGAACTTATGGAATATGCCGAGACACAGCTTCGCAAGTTATGTACCTCGCGCGGTTTAGATTGGGACGCAATGAATGAACCTGATCGTGAAAGGTTTGTTGATGATCTGATTCACGAGGATCGCGAATTCATCCAGTAGTCGTGTATGATACAAACATACTGTTTTCCGCTACCGGTTGGAAAGGAACCCCTTATCAATGTCTTGAATTAGCACGACAAGGCAAAGTTGAAGGTGTAACTTGTATAGAAATTTTGGATGAGTTAGCAGAAAAATTCTCTACTAAATTCAATTTCTCGTTAAACCAAAGGAGAGAAAGGCTCAAGTACCTCCGTGGTTTCCTGAGGATAATCCAAATTAACAACACACTTAAAGGTGTTACTGCTGATCCGGACGATGACAAAATCATAGAATGTGCTGTTGTAGGTTCGGCGACCCACATTGTAACTGGAGATCGTCGTCATCTTTTGCCAATTGGAAGCTATCAGAACATCCAAATTGTAACAGCCGCAGATTTCTACGCTCAGTTTTCACAATAATATCAATATAATCGATAGAGGACACTTATGCTAAAAATCAATCCGCAATATCTTGTTGATGACAAAGGCGAAAAAACCGCTGTGCTCCTCACAATCAAAGAATTCCAACTACTCATGCAACGTCTGGAAGACTTAGAAGATACTTTAGAAATGGACGCTGCGGTCAAAACTCAGACTGAGTTTCGTGACTATCAAGACATTCGAACAGAGATAATGCGTGAACGAACATGTGAACCGATGGGAATATATTATGGAAAAGGAGGATTCGGTGGAACTTGAAAACATGTTTGAATTCATCAACCCAACAGCAATCCGAATAAAAGGGACACGGGTTGGCATTGAAATTGTCATTGAGCAATTTCTTAAGGGGGCAGACCCAAGGGAAATTCAACGGCTTTATCCGAACCTGACGTTAGAGCAGATTTATGCAACGATTACCTATTATCTGCTCAATAGAGAGAAAATCGATACATATATTGCCGAAGGTATCAAGCAAGTAGAGGCAGCTTATGAGGAACAACTAAAAAACCCGTCTCCTGGTGTCAAGCGTCTCATGAAAATTAAAGCGGAACTTGAAGCACAAGGATATTATTCAGAGTAACTAATGAATAAATACCAAATTCGCTTTCTGCTTGATGAAAACACCTCACATGTTATCCGAGATGGACTCAAGCGAAGACAACCAGAAGTTGAGGTTCGGGTCATCGGGAGTAAAGGTGTACCACCACTCAGTACAAAAGATGAAGATATTCTTATATTTCTGGAACGTGAGGGGTACATCCTCCTCTCATCAAACCGAAGTACAATGCCAGTACATTTGCGTGAACATCTTCAAAAAGGTAGACATATCCCCGGTATTTTACATTTACGTCCTCGTGCCTCTTACCAACAAATTATTGATACACTTGAATTGATATGTCTTGCAAGTGTACCAGAAGATTCCAAGATCAGATAACATATATTCCGTACTGATATCCAGTGATCATGCAAAACCCCTACAGTGAAGACCAACTCGTCGAACAACCCGCAATCAACCTGCTTAAAGAATTAGGATGGCATCACCAAAACTGTACCAACGAATTCCGATACAGCAACGAAAGTCGCATCGGCAGAGAAACAAAATCTCAAGTCGTACTAACTGATAGACTCCGTACAGCACTAACACAGCTCAACCCTAATGCCCCAAGTGATGCAATTGACGCAGCAATTGAAGAATTGACACAATCCCGCGCTGTCATGAACCCTGTTGAAGCGAATCGGGAAATCTACAATCTCCTAAAAGATGGTGTGAAGGTAACAGTCACCGACCCGAACACACAAGAAGAAACCGTTTCAGTCCTTAAAGTCATTGATTGGGATAATCCCGAAAAAAACGACTTTTTCGCAGCGTCACAATGCTGGATCACTGGCGATATGCATACCAGACGACCAGACCTTATCTGCTTCGTCAATGGTATCCCATTAGTACTAATGGAGTTCAAACGGATTGACGAAAACCTCTACGCCGCCTACAACGAAAACCTCCGAGACTATAAAGACACAATCCCTCACCTTTTCTGGTACAACGCCATAATTATTGTTTCCAACGGTTCAGAGAACCGCATCGGGAGTTTCACTGCCGAATGGGAACACTTCTCCGAATGGAAACGAATTGAACGTGAAGATGAACAGCAGAAAGCCGCGCTGGAAATCCTACTGAAAGGTGTCTGTGAACCAAAACGATTTTTGGACATCGTTGAAAATTTTACACTGTTTATGGAGGTCCAAGGCGGGACAATTAAACTGATCTCAAAAAATCATCAATACTTGGGCGTAAACAATGCCATAGCGGCACTGCAAGAAAACGAATCCGATCTTGGGAAACTCGGTGTGTTTTGGCATACACAAGGGAGCGGTAAAAGTGTTTCAATGCTTTTCTTTGCGCAGAAAGTCCACAGAAAGATGCAAGGACACTGGACTTATGTTGTCGTAACAGACCGCAAAGAATTGGACAACCAAATTTACAAAACCTTTGTGAGTGCCAGTGGTGTCTTAACACAACAGGATGTGCATGCAGAAAACATAGTACATCTACGTCAGCTGCTCAGCGAAGACCATCGCTATATTTTCACACTTATTCATAAATTTCAGACAACGGGTAACGAACCGCATCCTGTCCTTTCCGAGCGATCCGACATTATCGTTATTACCGATGAAGCACACCGCAGCCAATACGACACATTGGCGTTAAATATGCGTACCGCGCTCCCCAATGCTGCATTTATTGCTTTCACAGGTACGCCTTTAATTGTTGGAGAAGAAAGGACACGCGAAGTGTTTGGCGACTATGTGTCAGTTTACGACTTTAAACAATCCGTAGAGGATAAGGCAACCGTCCCGCTCTACTATGAGAACCGCGTTCCCAGACTAAAATTGACAAACCCAGATCTGAATACAGACCTTGAACAGATTCTTGAGGAAGCAGAATTGGATGAGGCACAACAAAAAGAACTGGAACGCGAGTTCGCTCAAGAATATCAACTTATCACGCGGGAGGACCGGTTAGAAATTATAGCAGAAGATATAGTCGCACATTTTATAGGCAGAGGCAATCAAGGGAAGGCGATGGTTATCTCAATTGATAAACCCACGGCAGTTAAGATGTACGACAAAGTACAGGAGTATTGGCAACAAAAACTCAACTCCCTGCAATCAGAATTAAACAGTGTTGTCGAAAGAAACAGGCGGGAACAACTTGAGGCACTAATTCAGTATATGGAACAAACTGATATGGCAGTGGTGGTGTCACAATCACAAAACGAAATTGACGATCTAAGGCGAAAAGGAGTTGACATCAGCCAGCATCGGCAACGCATGAACACAGAAGATTTAGACACCAAATTCAAAAATCCAGATGACCCTTTCCGTATTGTTTTCCTCTGTGCAATGTGGACCACAGGTTTTGATGTCCCTTGCTGTTCAACAATTTATCTCGACAAACCACAACGCAACCATACCTTAATGCAGACAATTGCAAGAGCCAATCGTGTTTTTAGGAACAAAGTCAACGGTTTAATCGTTGACTACATAGGCGTTTTTCGTAACCTTGAAAAAGCACTTACTATCTATGCTACAGGAACTAACGGGAACGGAAGCAATCCAATTGCCGATAAGTCAGAACTTATTCAGGAACTCAAAGAAGCACTTGCAGAAATTTCCGATTTTTGTAGCAATCTTGGAATTAACTTTGCAGAAATCGAAGCAGCGGATAGTTTGCAACGGATCCAGTTGATAGACGCAGCAGTAAACATGATTCTGGTAAACGATGAAACTAAACAGAATTTCCTTGAACAGGCGAATAATGTCTATAAATTATTTAAAGCAATTCTTCCGGATACCGCAGCGAACGAATTTAGCGGTAGATGCTCACTGATAAACATCATCGCTCGCAAGATAAAGAATCTCAGAGAACCCGTTGACATCTCCGAAGTTGAAGATGCAGTAGAAGAATTACTGGACCGCTCAATCGCCCCTGAAGGTTATATCATTAGTGCTGGCATAAATACCTATGACTCAGAACAAATTGACTTAAGCCAAATTGACTTTGAACAGCTGGCAGAACAATTCAAAACAGAACATAAACGCACACAAGCTGAAAAACTCAAGGGAGCGATAAATAAAAAACTCAACGAGATGGTTCAACTCAACAAAAGCAGAATGGACCTTCAAGAGAAATTTGAACAGATGATTGAAGAATACAACGAAGGCCATATTAGCGATGACCAACATTTTGAGAGAATTTTTGATTTTCTGAATGAACTCAACAAAGAGGAACAACGTGCCGATTCCGAAGAACTTTCAGAGGAGGAATTGGCGGTATTTGATCTTCTAACTAAACCCGAACTCCAAATGACTATACCACAGCGAGAAGAAGTAAAATCTGCTGTGAAGGGATTACTTGAAACTCTCAAACAAGAAAATCTGGTTTTAGATTGGCGCAAACAACAGCGTTTACGTGCTAAAGTCATGGTCACTCTGGGGAATGTTCTTGGACAGGGCCTTCCTGATGAATGTTTTACACCAATACTGTTTAGTCAGAAGTTGGAAGAAGTATATCAACATATCTACGACTCCTACTACGGTGAGGGAAGAAGTATATATACTGAAACCACCAATATTCAACAACCAAACAATATAACGACTGGCATATCTGTAGTTACATTGTAAAGGATATACTATTTATGCTTCTTAAAAATCGTATCAGCATCATAACAGGTGGCAGTTCTGGCATCGGACGCGGAATCGCCCTTGAATTCGCCCGAGAAGGCGCAAGTGTCGTCATCGCTGACAAACAAGAATCCCCATTGCAAGGTAAGTATCACGAGAAGGATGCCGCAACACCAACAGTCCAAGAAATAGAGGAGTTAGGCGCGCAAGGGATATTCATCAAAACAGATGTCTCAGACGAATCGCAGGTCGCGCAGATGATCCAACAAACCGTTGCAAACTTTGGTGGACTTGATATCCTTGTCAATAACGCTGGCATTCACATTCCCGGCGAATCACAAAACATTTCCGTTGCCGATTGGGACAAAGTCGTTGGTGTGAACTTGCGCGGCGTTTTCCTAACAACAAAATTCGCCATACCCCACCTGAAAAACTCCAAATTTGGACGGATTATCCAAATTGCATCTGTCCATGCCTATGGGGGTGGCGCAGGACCCGCCTATACCTCCGCAAAAGCTGCCGTTGTCAACATGGTTAGAGACACCGCTTTAGAGGTAGGCAAATTCGGAATAACTGTAAACGCAATCTCCCCAGGCTATATTGAGACTGCAATTCAGGATTACCTAACCCCAGAACAAATTGAGGAATCGTTAGAAAAGACGCCTCTGCAACGTTTAGGTCTACCCAAAGATATCGGACGCGCAGCAGTTTTCTTCGCATCAGATAATGCAGAGTGGGTCACAGGTACCTCCCTCCTCGTTGATGGCGGTGCCAGTGCCAAGACTTAGAAAATACTATGATGGATTTCTTGTAGGAGGAGTTTCCAACTCTGATTTTTCAATAGCCGAATACTGACAATAAACAATTATTAACCAATGCCCGACAAAACACACACCACTGCCGTTGTTCTCATTCCGCCAGAAACGATACAGCCACCTATCCAAGCTATACGTCGTGTCCATGACCGCAATTTCAAGCGATGGATGCCACACATAACGCTTCTCTATCCATTCGCACCACAACAAGATTTTCAAGATATTATCCCAGCACTTGCAAAATCTGCACAACAGACAACACCGTTCTCTGTCACACTTGCATCTTTCAACGCTTTCCGTCATAGAAAATCGTGCACACTTTTCCTCGTTCCTGAACCCAAAAACGAAATCGTGCAACTACACAGTACACTCATTCAACATCTCCCTGACTACAATGACACCGGACAATTTCCGGGTGGCTTCAACCCCCACCTCTCAGTTGGACAATTTCAGCACAGATACCTCAATGACGCGCAACAGCAATTTCAAAATGAGTGGAAACCAATCCAGTTTGAAGTCGAATCTTTATCTCTTATCTACAGATCACCAGAAACAAACGATAAATTTGTCGTAGCTGAAAACTTTTCCTTTCAGAAAGGAGTCAAAAATTGAACACAAAATCTCTTTTATCAATATTTAGAACCTTATTCGCAATTTCAGTTATATCACTTTTAGGTTGTGAAAAGATCAACCAAATGATTCCGCCAGAAACGATCTCCACCGTAAAAGTCGGTATAATTCAACCCTCCGGACTCGCTCCAAGTTTTACCAAAGGTACAGAACTCGCCAAATCCCAAATTAATAATAGCGGAGGTCTCCTTGGACTGGAAGTTGAATTTATTGTCATGGATAATCAGGGAACGCGAGATTTCCCTGATGCAAACGAAAGTGTCCGAATCGCCAAAACACTTATTAAGGAGGAGGGTGTTGTCGCAATCCTTGGACCACTGCTCTCAACAAATTCCACGCAGGTTGGACCAGTTGTCACCGAACTCAAACGTCCTATAATTACAGGTTCATCAGGTCAAAACGTAACCGCAACCGGCGAATACGTATTTATTGCGGTTGCCCCCACATCATTTCAAGGTGCAACAACAGCAAAATTCGCAGTGGATCCAGACGAACTTAACGCCAAAACCGCTGCAACAATTCGGCAGAAAGGTGATGTGTACTCAAACGCCGTGGCAGATGCTTTTGAAGACAATTTTGGAAAACTTGGTGGCAAAGTTGTCGCAACCGAATATTATCAACGCATGGATAGGGATTTCGATACGCAACTCACAAAGATTAACGACGCTGCACCAGATGTCTTCTTAATCGCTGGTTTTATTCCCGAAGTCCCACTCGTAGCAGCACGAGCGAGAGAAATAGGAATCAAGGCAACATTTATCGGCACAAATGCTTGGGACATTCCTGACGAACTCTTCAACGTTTTAGATGACAATACACCATTAGAAGGTTCCTATTTCACGAGAGACTTCAGCGTTGAATCGCCAGATGCAGCACCTTTTGTTGAGGCTTATACTGATATGTATATGGAATCTCCCGATGGTCCATCCTCGTGGGGATACGATGCGATGTCTTTGCTGGCTATTGCTATCAAAAATGCAGCAACACTTGATCCCACTCAAATTCGGAATGAATTAGCAAAAGTCACAGATTATCAAGGCGCATCCACTATTTCACATTTTGATAAAAATCGGCACCCCGTCAAAAGCCTACTGCTCCACACAATTCACAATGAAGACATAGTCCTCTATAAAGCCGTTAAACCGTAGTGGAAATTGCTTGTTCCTTTTGTCGGATCAGAGCCATTCAATTGTCTATTAATTGCATATTCCAACTTATGTTTCTTCTTGTAGGAGCGATCTCCGAATCGCGACGAAAACTTTGGTAGTCGGGAATCGGAGTTCCCCTACAAAACATGACTGTCTTGTTAATTGGATAATACATCACAATTAATCGGGTAAACTCAATAATTGAATGGCTCTGTTCGTTGGATAGATAAAATTGATAATCCCTTCACAAAATGCTATAATGCAAGGTATACCCTATCTCAACCAGAAAACACCTCTAATGAAATATATCTACTTTCTCTTTCCAATCCTCATTCTTTTTCTGAGTTGTTCATCACCACAACCCGTAGAAATATCCGATCAGAACTTAGCTGGAGCAGTCCGAGAGGCATTAGGTTTAGCACCAAGCGATCCTATTCTTCAAAAGAATTTGGATGAATTACAAACGCTGTCTGCCCCAAACGCAGGTATAACGGATTTAACAGGGCTTGAAAAAGCAACTAATTTATCAAGTTTAGAACTTGATAGGAATCAAATTACAGACATCGCACCGCTAACAAACTTAGTGCAGCTAACTGATTTAAATCTCCGAATGAACCAGATTACTGACCTAACGCCACTTACGAAAATGACAAAACTTACGAAATTGGAAATCAGTGGAGACCAAATTACTGATATATCTCCACTTAGAAACTTGAAACAGTTGACCAATCTATCAATCTCAAAAAGCCAGATTACTAATATAACACCACTTACAGAGTTGACACAGCTTAAAGTATTATCGCTTTCGTATGGCAAAATTAGCGATATAACGCCTCTCAAAAACTTGACGCAACTTACCAATTTATTACTTGTTTCTAACCAAATTAGTGATATAACGCCTCTTGAAAACTTAACACAACTTACCGATTTGTGGCTCGTTTCCAATCAAATTAGCGATATAACGCCTCTCAAAAACTTGACACAACTTACAAGTCTATTGATTTCATTTAATCAAATCAAAAACATAAGTGCTGTTGAAAATCTCACGAGTTTGAAGGATTTAGGGATTAAGGGAAATCCAATTCAAGATTTGACACCGGTCCATCAACTTCGCAAAAAGATACCAAATTTAAAATTGAATATGTAAATGTTCTCCTCTTACATTGAAACCCCTAACAATCCCCGCGTTAACTGAAAGTCTATATTTCCCTTACCGTGCAACTTTGGCGTATACCGACGCGAAGCCACCTCCATAATCAGCGCCAACATTCCATCAACATCAATAGATGTCAAATCCAAGTCTGCGCCATAGGATGATTGCGTCTTAGAATCTGTAGATATCTGAATTAACGGTACCATCACATGCGATTGCAAGGGTGCTCCAACGATGTGCGCAAGCGCGAGTTCTACACCTGTCGCCCCTAAGCCTGTCAACGTCTCTGTCGGTTGATCAGTGGGAGTCTCCATGATATGCAATCCTCTTTTTTCAATTTTCTGTCCATAAGCCAAAGTAGGCGAGGATTCCGGTAAGAATGTGGCATTCGCAGGAACTACGACCGTCCCACCAGAGGCACCAATTACCGTTATCAATTGCATTAGTGCTTCCGAAACAGGTTCTGTCACCTCACCAATAGAAGTTGCCGCTATACAGACATGTTCCAACCCAGCATCAACAATAGGAACAGACGGTTTATCAGCAAGTTCATCTGTAAACCAACTTTGCACCTTTTCAATAACGGCATTGATACCCCCATCTAATTGCACACTTGCCCATCCGTAGTTTTCAGGAGATATACCCAATTGCTGAATTTCATGCCGAACATGGTCATTGTGCGTCTTTTCACAACCGTGCTCCAGAAGTAAACCAACTGCCACTGATGGATGTGTGAGATGTCCGATCATGGTGCGAGTGTAAATTTCTTCAGAACGTCCACTTGAAACACCGCATCCTTCCGTGTGTGCAAGTGCCACAAAACGTGAAATTCCTTGCTTTTTCCCGATTTTTTGTTCGTTGCATTGATGCGCAATCATCTGGGCAATCTGTCCTGAACAAAGACTTGTCGGCAAAATGAGTCCAAGTTGGTTGCTGCGATGCCCGTCTACTGTTTGGAAAGCCCGAAATGTGTATGTATCTGCAGAAATGCTCTCAGTTACTTCTGATGAAATCGGTAACGGTTCACCAGACTTAATCTCAGATGTTTCAAGCATAGGTGTTAGATCCGTAGGACCTGTCTGTTTCCAATCACGCCACAGCGAAACTTGCGAATGTCCCGCTTTTTCTCCAACTGAACGTTCACCAGATGCAACATCTACCGTGAGATCAAGCATATCTTCACCAAGCTGCGCCATCGGTGTCCCATCAAGATAAGCCCCCGCGTTCACATCCATATCCTTTTCAAGCATTTCGTAACGACCCGTGGTCGTTACAATCTTAATCGTTGGCACAAAAGGAAAATTGGTGATTGATCCGTTGCCCGTAACAAAGAATATCATGTTTGATCCTGATGCAACTTGTCCAGCGATGCTCTCTAAATCGTTGCCGGGACTATCCATGAAATAGTATCCAGGTTTATCCATCAGTTCACTATAATTGATGACGTAGTCAAGGCAAACATCAGGATTCCGTTTCATTGCCGCGCCAATAGATTTGATAGCAATGTTATAAAGACCTCTGAAATTATTCCCGCCAGACGGGTTCCCTTCTGCAGAGTGTCCATGCCATCCAACGCGTTCCTTAAATACTTCAACGGTATTGAGAAATTTCTGTGCTGTTGATAGATCCCGAACATTTTGCAAAAGGTATGTCTCTGCACCGATAAGTTCATCCGTTTCTGCCAGATTAGCGCACCCACCATAACGGATGACCTCCTTCGCAACATAAGCAGCGAGGGGATTTCCAGACACACCTGAAAAAGCATCTGAGCCGCCACACTGCAACGCAATCTTGAGATGTTCTAAAGATTGTTCTGTCTGTGAGACACTATTAACTGAATCCAACCACCCATCAATTATTTCAGATCCTCTAACGATGTTCGTATCAAAACTTCCTTCAATCCTAAAAAAATTGTGTATAACATTATTCAATTCATAGCCTTCGCGCTGCATATATTCTTTCAACATCTCATTAGTCACAGCTTCACTACCGTAGCCAACAAGCAAGATCGCCCCGATATTGGGATGCACCGTAAAACCAGCAAGCGTCCGCAGCAACATATCTATGTTATTTGGTGTTCTCTCTTCGCCACCTTCAGTGTGGGTAACCGAAACGACCCCGTCTATGTTGGGATAGTTTTCTGCACTACCCGAACATCTGTCCGCAAGTCTTTTGGCAAAGGCAGAGGTGCGTGATGTTGTTCCCATCACAACGATATAGTTCCGTGTTCCAACGCCGCGATTTCCAGGGCGCCGATAGCCAAGAAAAACACGTTTTTCTGAATACCTTTCCACCTGTTTACCCGGTCTGAACTCGGCTTCATCTAATGCGTAAGGTACTATCACGTCGGAAAAGTTAGGATATAATGGCAACTCAAAATTCAGGTTTCTAATGGATAACGAATCGATCATCTTCTGATTACAAACATAGTCGCCAGCAGAAATCGGACTTGAAGCAAAACCGAAAGGCAACCCCCATGACAATAGCGGATCGCCTTCTGCAATTGATCGGATGGCAAAGCGATGTCCCTCTAACACAGAGTGCGACAAATTAAACTTTACTCCATTATGCAGAATCTGTGTCCCCTCATCTAATTTTTTTGTAGCAATAGCAACGTTATCATCTGGAGCGGGTAACCGCGCAACACTTATAAAATTATGCGTCATAGGACCTCCTAACTAAAATATGTTCACACCTCTTTTGTAGGAGCGATCTCCGAATCGCGATGAAAGACTTTGTTAGTTGGGAATCGAAGTTCCTTCCTACAAATCAACATATCAAATTAATTGTAAAATCCACGATAACTTTAACGGCGATAAATGCTTACCTCAATAGCATCCTTTTTTACCCACGGCAAATTGATCTCAAACCAATGTGTTTCACTTTCATAGTGTTCACGAACGTGTTCAAGGTAATCCGCCATAGAATCTGCACCGATCCCAACGTTGTCCGCCAGTACAGTCGCCGGATTTGTTAACTGCGGTTCAATCGCCTGAAAACATGGAAAATAGTTATCAAAATTGTTATCGAGCAGCAAAAAATCTATAGGTTCTTGGATGCTCTTGAGCACCTCTTGTGCATCACCGATCCGTGAATCAACGAGATCTGCCAAACCTGCTCGTTCAAAATTTGCGCGCGCCTGATGTGCTCTATTAGCATCTATTTCAATTGTGATTAAACGTCCAGCACCTGAAGTTTTCAACTCACGTAACATCCATAGACCGGAATAACCGATAGCAGTCCCGCATTCAACAATCAACGATGGTTTTGCTTTCTCTACCCAGTCAGCGAGAAATTTCGCCTTTTCCGGTCCTAACATTGGAATTCTCTCTTCTCTACACTGTGCCTCAACCTCTTTTAAAACCTGATCAAACATATAATCCTCCTTTGGAAACAAAGACGCTATGGCTTGAATTTGACACACATAAAATGATATGGTAACATTTTTATATCGTTTTGTGCTGTAGATAGTACGACTTGCTTAAAACTGCAATAGTTCAAAATCATTTTTGTTAAAAGATGAGATAATCATACACGAAAACCTTATTCGGGTCAAGTCGTAAGTATAGGAACAATGCATAAAGTTTTGACATTGACCATACTCCTTAGATTAATCTTATTAATCGGGGTTTTCCCTGTAGAAGAGACATCTCTGTTGCGATGATCTCCCTAAAATGTGGAAAAACTGAAAATTTCGGTTACCTCAAACAAATTCGTTTCGTTTACTTGACAAATTTTAACGGAGAGTGTATCATATTAAAAACGAAACTTTTAAAGGTAGGACTTACCACAACACTTATTGTTTTCATAAGTGATGGAATACTATTTGGCACAATCAAAATGATTGATGGGACACAGACAGAATCTTCTGCCTGTGTAGAACGGATAAGGCCTGGCGCCCTAAGGACAAACAGGTAAAACCCTGTCCTAAACCGAAACGCTTTTGCGTGCTGGTGCAGCAGAACAAAGGATAATTCTAATTCTATAGGACGGAAACCATGAACAGGAAACTTTATTTAGGATTAGCAGCCCTCATAACAGTCATTGCGTTAGGTAGTTTTGTCTTCTACCAACAATGGTCAGAAATTCAGCAGCTCAAAAAAGAAGTCGCTGAATCCGAGAAAGTGGACAAATCAAACAAGCAGAAACAAACTCCAAAGGCGAAGGATGTTTCTGATGATGTCAATAAACCCCCGCCACCTGGTGAAACACACGAAACAGGACACTGGGACGGTGACTATTGGCACAAAACAGCACATACGGTGAATGGGCAACCCATTCCAGACAAGTTTCACCCATTAACCCCTGAACAAATTGCCGCATGGAACAATGATCCTAATATCCAAAAGGCACTTAAGTTACTTAAAGCAGAAAAACAGCAACGTTCTCCACATCCACACAATGCCCTTAGTTCCGAACAACACCAACAACTACACACTGAAATCAAAAGACTCGCTGACGAAAGTGAGGCCATAATTCCCGATATAGAAACATTTATTGATGATATGAAGATGAAACGTTACAAGTCTGTTGAAGAACTTCAAAAACGAATGATGGATATTGAACGCTGTCTTAACTCTTTAAAAGAACGCCGTCAATCACTTAAAGGAGAGTAAAAGCATTGTACTGCCACCGGAAATTTAGACCACTCTCTAATATAAGATTGTGCTACAATGACAATCTATTTGAAAGGAGAATTCCGATGGCGAAACGAAGAAACTTCACTGCTAAGTTTAAAGCAGAAGTTGTGCTTGAGGCTCTTAGCGGTGAAAGTTCACAGGCGGAACTGTGTCGCCGCCATAACCTCAGCGAGAACCAACTCTCAACATGGAAACGGCAGTTTCTTGAAAATGCCGAAACCTTTTTTGAATCTCCAGAGAAGCACGCCGATGCCTCTCTGGAACGCATCGCTCAACTCGAGCAACTCGTTGGGAGGTTGACGCTGGCGTTGGAAGTTCAAAAAAAAGCATTGACTTTGTTGGATTGACGCCATCTCAACAGCGACACATAGTTGAGAAGTTGCGACCCGATTACTCGATGCGACTGATTTGTGAGGTGCTGGGTTTCAACAAGAGCACCTTCTATTATCAACCCAAAAGCGACCCGTCTGAAGACGTCTTGCGAACTGAAATACAGCAGTTAGCGGCGCAGTATCCCACGTATGGGTATCGGCGTATCACGAAGGTGCTACTGCGTCTGGGATACACTGTCGGGTATAAACGTGTTGCCCGATTGATGAAAGAGGAGAATCTCTCAGTATCGGTGAAACGTGTCTGTCAAACCACGAGATCCTTTGAAGGTAGACAGCCTTGGATCAATAGAGTTCAGACCCTTGAGATCTCTCGAGTCGATCAAGTCTGGGTGGGCGATATTACCTACGTCCGCCTCAAGAGGCGTTTCATCTATGTCGCTGTGCTTATGGACATCTTCACCCGAATGATCAGAGGATGGCAGGTCAGCCCACATTTGAATACATCTCTGACGCTCAAACCGCTACAAGAGGCACTCTTGCAAAGCGGGTCTCCGGAGATACATCATTCCGATCAAGGCGTGCAATATCTTTCAACTGCTTATCTTTCAACGCTCAAAGAACACGGTATTGAGATTTCATTAGCACGTCGCGGGCATCCTTGGGAGAACGGGTATGCCGAAAGGTTGATCCGAACCCTCAAGGAGGAAGAAGTTCACCTCAATGACTATGAGGATATTACCGAGGCGAGAGAACGCATCGGGCATTTTATCACACAGGTGTATCACCAGAAACGCCCACATTCAGCGTTAGGGTATCTGACACCTGTAGAGTTTCAACGACAAACCTTATCTTAACTTTGCTAAATTTTGGTCTAAATAAAGGGTGGCACTTCACATGTATTATGAAGGTTATATTTATTATTTTTGTTTTAATATTTCCTATCGTTAGTCTTGCTTATGCACATACAGACTTAGAGAATGCTAAAATTGACTACAGTATCGCAGCAAGCGAATACGCCCTTGCATACGGAAAATGGGAAACAGCGGAACGAATCAAAGGCGATTTAGAAAATTCGTTAGAGGTGACGGTATCTGAATGGAATAGCAACCTTGAAGATATTGGAGAGAATATTATAGATGCGTTAGGGTGGAAAACGGTAGATATTACAAACGCTATAAAACAAGGTGCCAAGACTGTTGGAGATCTCTTTGATAGGCAAACACTTGCAGAAGTCAGAGCGGCAAAACAAGCAGATATTGATAACATCGCAATCACTATCCCTAACCTTATCTCTGAACGTGACGAAAAAAAAGGGTTTATAAAAAAGCAAAAGAGAGGTACCAATCCCTTCAGCATCTGTGTTCAGGTTGTAATAAACTCATTGATGAAGCAGGTCAAGAAGGACACCGATCATTACTCTGCCGCAGCAACCATACATACTACGAATGCAATAGTCAAGATAAGTGGCTGCACACAGCAACTTTTAATTGTGGTGGGTGTGGTCAATCACCTTTATATTGTGAGTCTCAACAACATAGTCCGAGTACCTGTGGAACGTGCGGCGCGACTTACTATGCTTGTAGCTGGGGCGTTTGTTATTTCGGATCTCATCCTGGGTTATCTGTATTTGGTATTCCACCTGGTTACTATTGTACACATAGTTCGCATGTTTTTCCGTACGCGATGCGGCCCGAAGTCGTGCTACAAGCGTTATCAACACCTCATCATCACTAGTGCTTTGTCAACATATTATTGTAGGCGAGATTCGGAGATCGTTCCTACCGATGGGTTGCGTATTGTAGGAGGGAACTCCGATTCCCGATCCTTTCAAGCCCATCAATTAGCACTTGACTAAGCACTAGGATGAGATGAAGTAATTTCTTGAGCGATTTGTTCTGGTGAAGGTGTATGCTGCAGTTACAATAACAACTAACGCTGCGAATTTTCACTTACCAACACAGGCAGATTTCCTTTCGGATATCTGCTTGTTTTTTTGTCAACAAACTTACGGTTTTTAGAAAAAACACTCAACTTGTGGAACGGTTTGCATAAAAGGAAAAGCACAGAGGTCTTTCCCTATAAAAAACAGTTCGCGTGTAAACTTTTGGTAAAAACTTAACGCACTCCATAGAAGCTTAATTCTGACACCTAAGAAACAAAAATTTGCAACTAAATCTTTTTTTCGGTGTGTATTAGGTATGTAAGCACCTCCGGAGGCACCTGATGCTTGAATTAGATGATGAATTAATGCAGCGATTTCAAAAAGGCGATGAGGATGCGTTTAACCTCTTAGCACGTCGACATCAACAACCGTTGATAAATTTTATCGCCAGATTTACGGGTGATAAAGATAACGCTGAAGACTTGGCACAGGAGACGTTCATCCGAATGTATAAAGCGGCAGATCGTTACAAACCTGGTCGTGCTCAGTTTAAAACATGGATGTATTTAATTGCTAAAAGGTTATGTATAAATGAAATCCGCAACCGAGGTCGCCGAGATCGTTTCCGTGTTGATAATATCACTACAAACGACAATGCCTATAATTCAAACGATGAACAAATCGATATTATTGCTACTGCACCTGCAGATGCAGCTTTCCAACCGGAAGTTGCACTGGAACGTAAGGAACTCCGCGACGCTATCCAAAAAGCGATCGCAGAATTGCCAGAACAGTATCGATTTCCACTTATCTTGCGGGATATCCAAGGATTAAGTTATGACGAAATCGGCAAAATACTTGAACTACGAAGTGGAACGACAAAATCGCGTATCAACAGAGCAAGATTAATGCTTAAAGACAAACTAAAACCATTTATGGAGTTATTATGAACTGTTTACAGGCTGAAGAAAACTTTTCTGCACATTTAGAAGATGCACTTGACTATCAATCATTACAACGTTTTGAGTCACATATTGCGGAATGCCCAATGTGTCAACGTGAGTACGCCCAATTCAGCGAATCTGTTAAAGCATCACAACAATTGCCGCAGATTGAACCTTCACCTTATTTTACATCAACATTAAAGCAACGCCTTGCAGAAGAACAGCGGGGAACACTTTCCTTCTGGCAGCGGCTGTTATATATCTTCAAGATGCCCAAATGGGCTCTCAGTGGGATTATGGTATTACTTTTGATTACTGGTACAGCCACATTCCTATACCAGAACGATTGGTTCAATAGTGAAATTCCGCCATCAAATGAGCAAACTGGATCACCATCTCTCAACAATCAATTTCTGCCGCGCGCTTCTGGGTCATCCGATTTCTCAAATACAATTTCCGGCGGTCAACCGATGCAACAACGCTATACCTTAAAGCGCGTAAGTTACTCCACTGTATCAACTGGAGGCGGATTATAGTCCTTTGGTATGAATATCTACAAAGCAGATCACTACTTTGATGAGGATAAATAAATGATTCTTGAAAATTTAAAACAGAATGAAAATAAAAACACGAAATTTTCTATGTTATACAAGCTGCTTGGTATAAGTGCGTTTATTTTTCTCATCTGCGCTATAACACCAAGTTTTGGGCAGGAAAATGTGCTACAACTGCTTGAAAAAGAATTCAAAAAAGTTGTCAACACTGCCCGTCCTGCGGTTGTCAAAGTTATCGCATCACAAAATACACCCGCACAATTACCGCCAGACACAATTAGAATAATTCCCCATTCACCCGCACAATTACCTCCAGATATAATTAGAATAATTCCCGGCGAAAACATCAGTTCTGGCATTATTCTTGATAAGGAAGGACACATTGCTACAACTACCTTTGATATAACGCCCAGCAAGATTGAAGTTGTCTTCAATAATAACAAGAAAGTTCCAGCAAAAATCATCGGGATAGACGAGTTGACCGATCTTGTTGTACTTAAGGTAGATAACAAATTACCTATGCAAATGAAAAAAGGAGATTCTGATAAAATTGACATGGGTTCATGGGTTTTCACAATTGGGAGTTCGCAGGGCGAACATCCAATCGTTTCATTCGGTATTGTAAGTGGTCGGGAAACCTTACCTGCCCATCCGTGCGCTGAACTCATTAAAATCAATGCACCTATTTCTCCGGGGAATAGTGGTGGAGCAATTGTAAACACATCGGGAGAGGTCGTTGGAATGATCCTTGCTGTACTTACTGAACCTAACGATTGGAACCCACTTCAGATGCAGTTGCCGATGCAGATGTGGAATAGCCAAAACATTACTTTTGCAGTACCAATTGAAACAGTTAAATCCGTTGCTACCGAAATTATAAAATATGGTAAGGTGCCGCGTGGTTGGCTTGGTGTTGATATTGAAATAAGTGATTTTGGAGTTTATGTTAAACGTGTCGTAGAAGATAGTCCAGCACACAAAAGCGGGCTTCTGCCTAAGGATATTATTCTTGAATATAATAATGCACCTGTGACAAACTATCTCGAACTTTTGAGACGTGTTGGAACCGCATCACCAAATACTAAAATCATCCTTAAAATCAATAGGAACGGGCACGAGCAAAACTATACCATTAAACTCGGTGAAAGATAGTGTCTACCACTTTAATCGGTTAAACTCATTAAGATAGGCTTGTGCAATATCCTCATTTCCCTTGATTATCAATAAGTTTTCACTGTTTCTTGTTTCAGCATTCTTTGAGAAATTATATGAACCGGTAATCACTGTCTCTTCATCAATCACAATCACCTTGTGATGCATTGCTCCCGAACTTCTGTCTATCCTAACCGATATTCCCACCTTCTTCATCAGTTCATATTCAGAATACGCATTAAGTCCACTTTCATCAAACACTCCACCCATTGTAACTCCCAACTTAAAGCGATCGCGCATTGCCTTTCCAAGTCTATCGTGTGTAAATGAAAACGCCATGAAGTAAATTGACTTTCTTGCTGATTTAATTTCCTTCAATAGCGGAGAAATCGTGTCGTTTTCTGGAGCGAAATAGGTTGAAATCTGTGTGCCATCATTAAGGGTAATATGTGGGAATGGAATATGCGGGTCCGATGACCTATCCATTTCTGCTAAGATATACATCTCTCGGAATTCCTGTGTGAAGTTATACGCAAGCGGCTCCGAATCAATCCAGACAACATTATTATCGTTCTTGTATGCACCGTTATAGGTTGTATTATACGAGCCTGTCCAGACATAACGTTCATCAATCACAAAAAATTTGTGGTGCATCAGTCCTTCGTTGTCACCGTCATCAAGAACAGGAACACCCGCCTTTTGCAAACGTTTTATTTCTGCCTCATCAACATTATCGTTTTCGGTTAGTACTCGCACTTTCACATCACGTTTGTGTGCATCAATTAAAGCATCTGTTATCGGTTCGGAATCCAAATCATACAGCGCTGCGTCAATTCGCTCTGTAGCTAAACCAAGTTTTGTAACGAGTCGACCTTCCAAGGAATTTGCCTTGTTGTCCCCATTGACTTTGCTAAAATATACCTCCCAGGGGCTTTCCTCAGTTGTTGCGTAGGGTTTTCCCTTGAAATGCCTGATCGTAAAACCGATCACAACAGCACATAACAAAATGAGGAAGAACAGTATAGACCGAGAATTCCGATTCCTTGGTGTCACATTAGTCTCCTGCTTACCCAAATCACTATTCATATTTTTCTTGTTTCGGATGTAGTGCTACATTTCATCAAGTTCCAAAACAAGGTATGCTCTGGATGAAACCTGCAACTGACGATACAAGGCAGGTTAGAAACCCATCAACGAAACAGACAGTGGAGCTGGTGTTACATGAGATGTATACATATCCACTCAAATACAACGAATTTATCTTCGTTCAACTTTATTTAAAGTGACAACCTCGGTATCATTCGCTTTTTCTGACTTGAGGTAGGCATTCGGATCGTAATACAATGCCCCGTCCGGGAGCCACTCCCACAGAGCACCAAGGTCTTCCCGTATTTGGCGAATAAAAACTTCTGGGAGTTCAGTCGTTTCTTGTTCAAAGTAGGCTCGGAACTGGGAATCACCTTCAAGCTGTTGGATGATCTCTGGATACTGCTTGAGTTTACCAGTTTTCGCGCTGATGCCCCGTATGAAAGTTATCCACCGTGGAATCGGCTCCCTATTTGCTTTGTAACGCTTGAGGATCGACTTCCATGAGAATGTATGAATGTTTAGATCCGTCACGAGCTTGTAGAATTCAGTCCAGCCGTAATTGTCCGGTCTCACGTTCGTGATAATATTGTTCAGGAAGTGGAATGGAAATGGAACGACGCGGTTTTCACGTTGATAACCGAGATTGAGTTCCGCTGCCCTGCCATAGGCGGTAAGGAGATTATAGGTTGGATAGACACCGGGGGTCATATCCACAAATCGTTTAGTTAGTTCAAAGGGGTCAGCCCCTTCGTCGGTGTCAAGTCCAAATACAAAGTTGGCTTGTACATACGGGATATATCTCTGGACGGTGTTAATCTCATCTGAGACTTTTTTGACTTTTTCCATGCCGACCCTTGAACCTGTCTTTGACTTGTTACCGAGAGAATACCACGATTCAATTCCCGGTAGCATCGCCTTAAATCCGTTCCGCTTAAGTCGTTTGAGATGTGCTTCGGACAAAAGTGATAGACTACTTTCAGCAATAAACCGGATGCTACCCGGCGGGGCTGCATCTTCAATTATCCCCATATATTCGTCGAATCGAACCCCAAAATTCGGGTCATGCCAGCCGACGACAGGACGTTTGAACTGCTGCGAAAGAAAACGGAGGTCATCCTTGATAACATCAAAATCAAGCGGTTGATAAGGGATTTTCGCATCAATGCAGAAAGCGCAAGTATATGGACATCCCAGACTCCCCAGCATTGGAACGCTCTTAAAAAACAATGCTTTTTGTAATATCGACTCAATAAACTGCCAACGCTCACGAACACTCGGGAGTGTCAGTGGCTGTTGTTTCGCGGATATGTGAGTCCCGATAGGACGGTATTGGGAACAATCAGATAAGACTTCCCGAATGACTGACTTGTCAGTAAAGCCAAGAACATAATCAAAATATTTCAGAGCATCTTCTGGATAGCAACGGGCATGCGGTCCGCCTAATACAGTGATAGCACCTTGTGATCGGAGCCGGTTGCTTAAGGCATAGGCAAGTTGCGCACCCAACGTAAAAGTTCCTATAATGGCGATATCTATGTTGTCCGGCAACCCTTCAATCAAATCCTCAGCACCAGTATAACATATAAGCGTAACATCATGTCCCTCTTCTTTACACCAGACACCGATCGCTTGCGGCATGATGCTCGCGAAGTTAGGGTTCATAACACGTCCGTATAAAGAACGTTTGCTACTATTGGTGACAAGATCTATAATAGCAATCTTTTTTTGGTTCATAGTAGTCCTTTGAGAGTATTATACATTACTACAGTTTAGTTTGGACACTTTTTAAGCATTGAATGTGACAAAACAGAAAAGGAACTATCCTTCAGAAAACAAGCAAAACTTTTCGCAATTAGTAGTTTTGGGATTTGAAAATGTTGATTTTCGCATCGAAAATTACTTTCAGAAAAAGATTGTGAATGTAGTTTGTGGCTATGTTTTTTTAAGTTGTTTGATTTATTTTTCAAAGAAGTATATTTGTTAAGTTAAATTTACTTGACAAAAGGCAAGTAATAGTATATAATTTTTATAGTCCTTACATTTCGTCTTCAGTATAAGGACATAAAAGAACTGCTAAACACTTTTATGGAGGTGAGGGGATTCGCACCCCTAACCTACAGACTTTCAAACTGCCGCTCTCCTATTGAGCTACACCCCCATATTTAGTGTGTTTAGCAGTTCTTTAATTGTAGTTTCAAACTCACGAAATTGCAAATTAATTCCACAAGTATACACTATAAATTCCATAAGTATACACTATAAAAAAGTTCAATAAAGTCAGTCTACGACTATGTTTATAGGTGATTTTTATTTGACAAAATGGGGTAAAATGTAGTATAATATTAGGAAGTAAATAGGGAGGCGGTAACCTCCCTATCTCAGAAAAGCAAACGGAGTTGCATTTTCTGGTCAAAAACTTCTAAGTATTATACACAAATTATCAGAAAAATGCAACTCCTTTGAAAAATAATCAAAGGAGTTTTTTTCATGGATTTATTACAAGTAATGGAACGGTTCCCCGATCAAGATGCATGTATTAAGCATCTTGAGAAGATTAGATGGGGTGATACCCCAAGTTGCACTCATTGTGGTAGTACAGATATTGTTAAAAAGAAAGAACCAGGTATTGGACGCATAGGACGTTGGAATTGCCATGATTGCAACGCAAGTTTCAAAGTAACTTGTGGCACAGTGTTTCATGGTGCTAAAGTTCCACTTCAAAAGTGGTTTCTTGCTATTTCCTTGATACTGAATGCAAAGAAAAGTCTATCCAGTTGTCAATTGGCACGTGATTTGGACTTGAATCAAAAGACGGCATGGCGTATGGAAACTTGTATTAGGGCAGAGATGGCGAAGAAAGGCGGAGCGTTGCTAAAAGGTATCATAGAAGCAGATGAAACCTATATTGGTGGTAAACCCCGTAAGGCGAATAAAAAGGAAGATAGAGAGCCAGCAAAGCGTGGACGTGGCACAGATAAAACGCCTGTATTAGGTGCAGTTGAACGTGGCGGTAAGGTTGTTGCACAGGTTGCAACTGAATTGACAGGACGTGCAATTTACAACTTCATTAAACGTTATGTCAACACCAAAGATTCAGAGTTGATAACAGATGAATTTCACGCCTATGCTACCATCGGTAAGGAAATGAAACATCAGATTATCAATCACCAAGAGCAATACGCAGAAGGTGATAAACATACAAACACCATAGAGGGATTTTGGAGTTTGCTGAAACGGGCATGGTATGGTTCACATCACCACTATAAAGTAGCATACACGCCCCTATATGTAGCAGAGGCGTGCTATAAATATAACTACCGAGATCATGATGATGTGTTTGGTAAGTTTGTAAATGAGAGCATGGCAATTGCTTGACCGTTATGAGTTTCTATAGTAGAATAAACTATCAAACCATCAAAAGGATGCTCACATGAATGTAGAAAACCGAACACTTTTCATAGCAGATAATCTTGATATTATGCGAGGTATAGACAGCGAGACCGTCGACTTGATATATCTTGATCCTCCGTTCAATACTAATCGGAATTATAAAGCACCCATCGGATCACCTGCAGAAGGTGCACAATTCAAAGATATTTGGAAAGATGAGGACATCAAGCAGGAATGGCATGGACAAATCGCAGCAGAACACGAACAACTATATCAGATTATCAAGGCATCAGAGACAACTTATGATAGGACTATGAAAATATATCTAACCGCAATGGCAGTTCGTCTCTTTGAAATGCACCGTGTTTTAAAACCTGCGGGGTCAATTTACCTGCACTGTGATCCCACCGCAAGCCATTATCTAAAAGTCATAATGGACGATCTATTTGGACATGAAAACTTTAGAAATGAAATTGTGTGGCGTATAGGGTGGATTTCAGGTTTCAAGTCTCAAAAGAAGGGTTGGATAAGAAATCATGATACAATACTCTATTATACCAAGAACAGACATGCTACTAAATCATTCAATAAGGAATATATACCATATCCTGAAGATTATGTTAGGCGAGATGGTAAAAAACCAACAGGTAGAGGAATTCCTATAGAAGACACTTGGAATTGTTCTGAAACCGATATTTTAAACTCAATTATGATTATGAGTTTCACAAAGGAAAAGACTGGGTATCCTACACAAAAACCGTTAAAGTTACTTGAGCGCATCATAAAGGCATCCAGTAATGAAGGTGATATGGTATTAGATCCGTTTTGTGGGTGTGCTACTGCTTGCGTTGCAGCAGAGAAGTTACAGCGTCAATGGATAGGTATTGACATTTCACCTTCAGCAGAAGTTATCACAAAAATACGCCTTGAGGAAGCAAGTCAACAAGGGGCTTTGTTCTCACCTATTCAGATGTCAGATGTCACCGTTACCAGCACATTACCAGAACGAACTGACAACGCAGAAGAAATCGCTATACAACAACGATTACCCATGTATCAAACACATAAGCCCGAACTATTTGGAAAACAAGAAGGCAGATGTAATGGGTGCGGATATGAATTTCATTACAGAAATCTATCTATTGACCATATCAAACCAAGAAGTAAGGGAATTGATAACCGTATAGAAAATTTACAACTCTTATGCACCTCTTGCAACTCAAAGAAAGGAACAGGAACACAAGAGGAATTGATACAAAAACTCAAATATGAAAAAATAATTTCTGCTGATTAAATCAACTTATTTAAAGCCAAAGTTGCATATTTCGAAATTATATCAAACAGAAAATAGGGAGAGCAGACTTGGAGAATATAGATTGGGTTAGTGTATACTTGATAGTTGCTTTATCATTCGGTTTCCTAAATGGACTAATTCTTGGATATAAAGGCAGAAATATTGTTGGTGGATTTATGTTAGGGTTTTTCTTTCCTGTGATAGGAATAATCATATCCTTGCTTCTATCACCTACACAAGCCGTACAAGAAGAAAAGGCTCTACAGAGGGGTGAAATAAAAAGATGCCCTTACTGTTTAGAACTTGTAAAAGCCAAAGCCGTGAAATGTCGGTATTGTCATAGTGAACTTAATTCAAATGAGTAATCCTGGCAAGGGAGTATATAATCTGTTGAAGATATTTGTTAATGGAAATGAGGCGAAGTGAAGTGCCAACGGTAATTCAAATCTATGATATATCACGTTTGTTATGTTTTTATGCCGTATCGTGAGTTATCCGTTGATCGATTGTGTCGTTGATTAAGTAATTATTGAAAAACTGTTTTTTTTTATCTTGACAACGGCAATACGACTGTTGTATAATTTTAACATATTGCACAGTGATTGTATTATTCAAAGGTACATGCACTGTATGGCAGTTAAGATCAAAGAATATAGAAAACTAACTCGTGTCAACGGTTTTTATTTCGTTCGTGTGTTATGAATCCATCTGAAAATAACACAGTAAAAAGTATTGAGGAAATTGAAGGTGTTGGTGATGATTTTCTAATATCAACATCTATATTAACCTTTTTCTTTACTGGAATATATGCCATTTTTAGAGTAACGATACTTAAGCCAACATCACCATGCAGCGATTCTATTAATAGTATTATTATAGATGTAAGTACATGTGCACCTTTATCAACATTAGTTGCTGCCGTAATAGGAGTTACCATGATATTTGGATCAGTAAAATCATTGAAAAAGAAGCTTATATCTCAAGATAGTGAAATAGAAAAACTTCTACAGAGAATTAAGATTTTAGAAAATAGAAGTCTTAATGATGCAAAACGAAAATCAAGTAGCGACAAATCTAAGAAGTATGATACTTCTAGTCGCAAGAAACAAGAAGCGATCGATACCAGGCCTGCACCTTAATGCCTATCTTATATAATCACAATATCTATAAAATATTCAAATACTAATAGGAGAAAAAATGGAAGATAGATTAATCAGAGATGATGTATTAGATTCGAAAATAAAAGAGCATGAAGTGCCACCCTTTATTTAGACCAAAATTTAGCAAAGTTAAGATAAGGTTTGTCGTTGAAACTCTACAGGTGTCAGATACCCTAACGCTGAATGTGGGCGTTTCTGGTGATACACCTGTGTGATAAAATGCCCGATGCGTTCTCTCGCCTCGGTAATATCCTCATAGTCATTGAGGTGAACTTCTTCCTCCTTGAGGGTTCGGATCAACCTTTCGGCATACCCGTTCTCCCAAGGATGCCCGCGACGTGCTAATGAAATCTCAATACCGTGTTCTTTGAGCGTTGAAAGATAAGCAGTTGAAAGATATTGCACGCCTTGATCGGAATGATGTATCTCCGGAGACCCGCTTTGCAAGAGTGCCTCTTGTAGCGGTTTGAGCGTCAGAGATGTATTCAAATGTGGGCTGACCTGCCATCCTCTGATCATTCGGGTGAAGATGTCCATAAGCACAGCGACATAGATGAAACGCCTCTTGAGGCGGACGTAGGTAATATCGCCCACCCAGACTTGATCGACTCGAGAGATCTCAAGGGTCTGAACTCTATTGATCCAAGGCTGTCTACCTTCAAAGGATCTCGTGGTTTGACAGACACGTTTCACCGATACTGAGAGATTCTCCTCTTTCATCAATCGGGCAACACGTTTATACCCGACAGTGTATCCCAGACGCAGTAGCACCTTCGTGATACGCCGATACCCATACGTGGGATACTGCGCCGCTAACTGCTGTATTTCAGTTCGCAAGACGTCTTCAGACGGGTCGCTTTTGGGTTGATAATAGAAGGTGCTCTTGTTGAAACCCAGCACCTCACAAATCAGTCGCATCGAGTAATCGGGTCGCAACTTCTCAACTATGTGTCGCTGTTGAGATGGCGTCAATCCAACAAAGTCAATGCTTTTTTTTGAACTTCCAACGCCAGCGTCAACCTCCCAACGAGTTGCTCGAGTTGAGCGATGCGTTCCAGAGAGGCATCGGCGTGCTTCTCTGGAGATTCAAAAAAGGTTTCGGCATTTTCAAGAAACTGCCGTTTCCATGTTGAGAGTTGGTTCTCGCTGAGGTTATGGCGGCGACACAGTTCCGCCTGTGAACTTTCACCGCTAAGAGCCTCAAGCACAACTTCTGCTTTAAACTTAGCAGTGAAGTTTCTTCGTTTCGCCATCGGAATTCTCCTTTCAAATAGATTGTCATTGTAGCACAATCTTATATTAGAGAGTGGTCTAAATTTCCGGTGGCAGTACAGGAATCCTAATGTTGTCGCATCACTCTTGATGAAACGGATTCAGCAACACTTTGATGACTGAGGTTATGTCTATGATGATGCCAGCGCACTGATCAAAACAAAATCGTCCAGGCAAAATATATTAAGACTGATGTCCGACTCGCCATTATACGCATCCGAACCCAGAGGTCAAAACCGTATCGGCATTCATTGTTATCGACCAATGAAACTCACATAAAAGTTGCAGATGGCGTATCTGTGATGGAATATAACGTCATATTATTTTACGAGTTTCAATTAAACGCCCCATCTACGCCGTGATTCTTCCAACGATTCTATTTCTACATCTTTCTTCTTCCAAGCGTAATGTCCCTTGGGATTTTCACCGATCCATCGTTCATCGATCGGTTCAACAGCAAGTTGATAGCGCGTGTCTGCTGTTATCCGTATTTTGTTTGATGTGTTGACGAGTGAAGCATGCATCAGAAACATACTGAAAATGATTACATCTCCAGCCGAAAACGAGGTTGTTGCCCACTGTCCACCAAATTTCTCAACAATTTCAAGCGGATTATCACTAAAATGTCCCTTAATCAAATCGCGATCAACATCTGCTTGCCCGTAGGTTTCTCTCACCTTTTCAAATCGGTTGGAGCCGAGACAAAAAACAATCGGTCCCATATCCAATGAGACATCGCCAAAAGGAGTCCAGCATGAATATAGGTTTTGCGTGCCTCTCCCCATAAAGACAATATCGTAATGAATAGGAGAACCAGAACCGGGACCAGCAGTCCGAAGCCATTTGAAATCAAACGTCCGCGCCTCACCACCAAGAAAATGCTTAAAAAAATCCATTATTGGCGCACCTTCAACAACTGCTTGAAATGCTGGCAGCTGCGTCAACGTTTTATTCCCCATTGATCCTGTTGAAGTTGGTTCGGGATAATCTGGGTTGAAAATACCATCCATCAACGGTGTATCAGGAGCAAGCATCCCTTTCGCTGCTAATTCCATCAGAATTGCTTCACGGGCAGCAGATACTGTCTCTTTGTCGTGTAGTCCACGGATCAATAGGTACCCATCTTCTGTAATCCGTTCATGCAACGCATCTGGATTGTCCAATATGTCATTACTGGCTCGCAAATCAGTACTTACCTCTACTTCTTGGTGCAAAAAAGGTAGTTTCATCTTACTTCCTCACTTCCGAAGGTGGTGTCTCTTTCAGCCATGCATAGTTAAATTGATAATGTTGTTTACTGCTAATCAGATGTATGATACCGTTCTGACCTTGGCATACAGCGAGATACCCGCCGGGTTCAGCACTGTCCAGTCCCATAATAAAAGGATGTCCATCCATTGTTTCAATTTCTCGGTCAGGTCCATCATCTGAAATCAGGCGTATATGAGACCACGTTTCCCCATCATCATAAGAGAGTGCACCGAAAAGTCCTGTTACGAGGCGTTCATTCCCAGATTCGTCAACAATTGGCATCGTTTCAGGTGTTTTACGACTTCCCGTAAAGGACGCAAGAAAAATAGGTCCCTCCTGAAGCCTTAAAAACACACACCGTTGCCCACCTGAAACAACCGGAAACTGACTCGCACTATAGTGCCACGTTTTGCCACCATCTTCAGAAACACTTTTCGGCATGCGATCATCTATCGTATCACCCCGTCCATACGCCATAAACCAACCATCAGACAACTCCACAACAGCAGCGTGTATCCCTGCAATCCATCCACCACTTTTCCCCGCAGCAAATTCGGGAATAGGTTGCCCCGCCCCTGGATCGTACCACGTTTCTCCATTATCGTCGCTTAGCCATATCGCTGTGCCGCCGTTTCCACCGGTCACTGCATCACATGCAAGAAGAATTGATCCGTTTTGCCTTCGGAAAACAGAAGCAATCGGCATGTGTCGCAAACGATGCTCAGGTGAGATAAAACGGGGTTTCGACCATGTCGCACAGTTATCGTCAGAATAGCGCAATACCAATGCTAAAGGTCCCCACGTCGCCGCAGCTGATAGACCGTTGAAATGGTAAATCCGCCCGTTCTCATTACGCCACAGAGAGGTTGCGTGATTATTGCGGTCAGGCGGTCCCCAAAATGGTTCAGCAACTTCCCATTCTGATTCACCAAAACGTAACCGACTTGCTGCCAATGTCAACTCGCGTCCACGTTCTGTTACACATGAATACCATGCTGCAAACATATCCCCATTCGGGCATTCCACTATCGCAGGAACGTGGTTATGCCTTGAAAAAAGCGGTCCGTAAGACCCTTCAGGAATTCGGACAAATGGGATTGGTTCAGCAAAAGACGGTGTTTCTGGCGCGGGAGAACTTGCCACTTCCTGTTTGACGTTCTGTCCCCATAACGCCACCTTCGGTGCAGATAAAAACGTTGCGGTTTCAGGTATCTCGCCACAGACAACGCGAAATCCAATATACCAATGTTTATCTTCAGGCACAGCCCCCATCCGATTTGCAGAACGCAAATAACAGAGCAGCGTCGAATGGCTACCCCCTCGCGTCACACGGTAAAGTCCTTCTGTCCTTCCAATTGGATCAACTTGTGAGTTTGATTCATAAGGTCCATACCAATCTTGGCACCACTCCTCAACGTTTCCATGCATGTCGTATACACCCCATGCGTTCGGTGTCGTTTTACCAACATGTAAAGGCATAATCTCTTCCGATCCTTGGCTGCGTCCTACATCTGGATACCAGCTTTCCCCAACGTTTTTATGAAATTCATTGGGTAAGGTGTCACCAGTATGGAAATGCGTTGTTGTGCCTGCGCGGCAGACGTATTCCCATTCTGCTTCGGTTGGTAATCGGTAAGGGAGTCCTTCCTTTTTAGATAACCATTCGCAGAATCGGGTCGCATCATGCCAATCCACAAAAACAACAGCCTCATCATCGGCCTGTGAGAAGCCTAATTTTCCACGTAGCTCGCTATGGTCAGACTGAAATTCTTCAAATTGAGCGTTTGTTACCTGAAAAATGCCAATATAAAACGGTGTGCTGAGCGTCACTTGATGCACCGGCTGTTCGTCCCAGTCACCATCACGTAGATATTCTTTTCCTGCTGTTAATTCATCTGCAAGATTCGCTTGTTCTGAACCCATCATAAAAGCGCCAGGTTCAATTCTAACGAACTGCATACCAATTGAATTTGTGAAAGTTTTGCCTTGAACCGTCAGTTTTTGCATAATCTTCTCGTTTCTATATTTATGTGTCTATCTGTTGAGATTATAGCAAATTACATGGAAATAGGCAAATTTGGAGTGAGGTGTTTAGAATTTGGCGCGTCGGTTGGGTTTACTTTGCTCATTCCTACTTACGCGCTTCTCGTTGATTCGTAATCCTGTAATCCTAAAATTTTGTAAATCCTTGGTCAGACAATTCTCGCATCACTCCTACTCTATGATGGTGGTATTGCTATCATCTATAGTGGTAGTATTGCCATCATTCAGTTCCAGAAAAAACTCGGTTTCGTTTTTACGGACCTTATCAATGATCTTATCAATATCCTCATCCGGAATAATTCCAGCACTCTCAAGCTCACGTCTAATCATATCAGGTTCGAGCAATGGTCTCCTCATATTCAAATATATAAGATACCAACCACTTGGGTTGTCTGGAGGCCGGTAAACTGCTAATTTTCCACCGTTCGCATGTAGCGTTTGGAGTTGTTCTAACACAGGTTGAAATCTCTCCTGTCCACTTTCAGACATAGTGCTTGTAGATGCTTCCATCAGATCAATGAGTCCAGCAAGTGTAGCAACACCAGATTCTATCATTTCAACGACCATACTGCTGGGATCCGCTTTTGCCGTATTTTCAGATTGCTGTTGAAGAATTTCACCAAAGGCTCCCTTCTCAGCATCCGTTAAATCAAGACTTGCAAGGAGGGCAGCGAGTTCTTCATCATCAAGTTCATCAAGAAAACCTAAGAAATCTTCAAATGAAGCATCTTTTGTATCTTCTACTCCCTTGTCAGCTGTCTTTAGTTCAGGTTTTTGCTGTTTTGATGTTTCAAGTGTGTTTGCTCCTTCTCGGAATGTCATCTCAGAGACAGTTTGTTCAGCAACTTCTTCAGTTGACTCTTGTTTATATAAAACTTGTGTAGAATCCTTGCCCAACGATTCATTAAATCGGTGTATATCCCATCTATTATAGAGAAAAACCCCAACACATATCATGATGGTCAAGGTAGCTGCCACCGCAAAATATTTCCAGTTATATTTTTTAATCATAGTACTCTCCTCAAGTAAATCTTAGTGTGTAGAATTCGAGATAAAAAACACTTCAAAAATGCAATATTACGACTTGTGCTAGTTAGGTGATAGTTTTGTTGTTTTTTACAACTTTTCATATTCTGTAGGAGCGATCTCCGAATCGCGACCCGTTTGTCGTCGGGAATCGGAGTTCCCTCCTACCTTTGAGGTTGTCAGGTATCGGAAAAGTTACGGAATTCAACCCAAACGAGACGGACATGTGAAATATAAACATACCAATGTTAACTAGCACAACGCGTAATATTATACCTTATAATTATAAAGATGTAATCTTTCTATCAAAATGTTGCAAAAACTGAGTCTGGAATCAGAGAAATGGGTTTAGTGTCATATCTAAGATACCGAATACCTTGAATTCATTTAAGAAACCCTTGACATTTTCTAATACTTTTGATATTCTTAATATCGGGATTGCATATTTAAGATGTTAAACTTTCTTGATATCCCATTCAAACTTTCTTAGAATTCAGAAACACAATTAGAACAAACCTAATAAATTTCCAATGAGGTATACACATGAAATACTGGACAATTAGTCGTAGAATTCCAATTAATGTTGCCGTGTACGTTTTTCTGTTTACGGCCATCTTCATAACCGGGATATGTTCTGCAGATGATCTTGTATTGCATCTCTCCTTTGATGAATTGAATGGAGACGTGGCAAAAGACCTTTCAGAGTTTGGTAATGATGCAACCTTAAAAGGTAAAACAAATTTGGTTAATGGAAAGTTCGGAAAGGCACTTGACTTTGATGGCGCATCCTACGGAGAAATTGCCGACGATAATAGTCTGGATATTGTTGATGGGATTACGGTTCAATTCTGGGCAAATCTACGTCCAAGCGCTGGTGGGCCAGGTAGTGATGTGCAAACAGGTCTTGAAAAAGGCACTGGGTGGAAAGCAGGTTTGTATACACTGGCAGCTTGGTACCGAGGCGGTTCAATCCTTCAATTTTTCGATTTACCCGCAAATTGTCGTGACCTAAACATTGGTGGCAATATACAGGATGAAACATGGCACTTTCTTGCAGGCACATGGGATGGCACCACAATCAAGTTGTATATTGATGGTGAACTGGATAAAGAATTGGAATGTAAGGGAACACTTAAGCCGAACGATGATCCTCTCTTTATTGGCGCACGCGGGGGAAACCAACGTTTTGTCAACGGAGCGCTTGACGAAATTAAAATTTACAACTACCCATTAACCAAAGAGGAACTTATAAAAGATATGGATAATCCTACGTCGGATGTTCTGCCTCAAGACAAATTAACCACAACTTGGGCGCACCTTAAATCTAAATAACTAACATAGCAAAGGAAATAATGAAAACATTGGCTTATCTACTACCATTAATTATAGTTACACTCACCTTAACGGGTTGCGTACTCCCATTTTTCTCAAACAAAGATTCTAAGGAGCAAACCGAAGTTCCTAAGGAGGAAGTCGTAGTCGTTAAAACTGATAAAGGCACATTCGTGATTGAGTTCTATACTGAGTCTGCCCCTGTGGCAGTCGAAAACTTCAAAAAATTAATTGAACAGAAGTTCTACGATGGATTAACATTTCATCGAATAGTCGACACACGTGGTTTGAATATTGTTCAAGGAGGATGTCCGAGAGGCGATGGAAGTGGTGGACCTGGTTGGACTATTGTGGACGAATACACGAATCCAAATCAGCGAAAACATATTAGAGGCACCGTGGCAATGGCACGTGCAAGTATACCAGATTCATCCGGAAGCCAGTTCTATATCTGCCTCAAACCGCAGCCTCATCTTGACGGACAATATACTACATTCGGTGGTGTCATACAAGGAATGGATGTCGTTGATCTTTTACAGATTGGCGATGTCATGACTACAATCCGATTGGAGGCGAAGTCAAAATATGTTAAGGCAGCAGAGAATTAACCAATACGCAGTTGTAATCCTGGTGTTACTATGTTTGTATGTTACTTTTGTGGTCGGTTGTGCCCAGCAAGATCAAAAGACAACGGAAGCCACTACAGAAACAACGACCCCACAAGAGGTTATTAAACCAGCGGAAGATAGTGAAAAAACTGAGCCTGAAGCCAAGCCAATGGTTGATCCAGCGAATGCAATCGCTGTGATTCAAACGGCAAAAGGCAATATGGAATTTGAATTTTATGCGGCTGATGCACCACAAGCCGCGAAAAACTTCATCAAAAACGCGAGCCGCGGGTTTTATCGGGGTGAGAAATTTCATAATGTTGATCCTCTCTTTATACAAGCCGGTTACAGTTTTTCTGATGAAAAGCTCCCCATTGAAACAAGCGAACACCCTCTTGAAAAAGGCACCGTGTTAATGATAACAGAAGAGGGATCAAACCTTGCTGATGGAGACGAATTCATGATCTGTAAAGAGGCTATAGAATTGGATGAAGACTGGACTATCCTCGGCAAAGTTATCAAAGGTTTAGAGGTATTAGACAGTATTGAAGTGAATGATAAAATAGAGAATATCACAATTCGCGAACGTAGCGAAGAGTAAGAAATTGGGCGGTCCGAAATAACACCGAGACCGCCTATCTCTTAGACTGAAAGGAAAATTGAATGGCGTTAACAGTTATTCGGACAGCACGTCCGAGTCCAGTTTGGCAAGAAAGTTATGTACGCGTAAAAAAAGGGCAGCGTCTTATAATTGATGCTGATGGCGCGTGGTCCCCTGACTTACAAAATCGAACCGGGTGGTGTGGGGCTGACGGCGTCCCTAAAACCCCCGCCGGAGATGGTTATTTGCATCCCGGGACAAACATCGGCGCACTCATCGCAAAAATTGGAAATGACATTTTCGCAGTCGGATCACGCTATGATAATCCCGCCCCCGCAGACGGTGTTATTTTTTTGGCTATGAACGAAAACCCAAATAACAACAACCAAGCGGGAAGTCTACTCACACAAATAATTATTTTTGATGAATAATTTTGTTTTATCCATATAGAGAAATTTTCATATAATTTTCGATATATTTTATTAAAATCATCGCGTCAAATCAGGAGAAGTTAAGTGGAAGAAAACACAACTCAGGAAGAGGCACAACTCCCCCCAGTAGATTTTGTATCTTTTATCACTGATCTAATCACAACAGCGCATCTCTACCTGCAAGGATTCCGAGACCCGGAAACCGAAAAAGTAATTATTAATCTCGGTTTGGCTAAGCGAGTGATTGATACATTAGAGATGTTGGAGGAGAAAACAAAAGGGAACTTAACTGCTCCTGAATCCAATTTTTTAGCAAATTCTCTCTATGATTTGAGAATGGGATATGTCCGTGCTGTCAATAGCCAGCCAGATACACCTGAACCAGACGAATCCAAGGATGCATCTGAACAAGAAACACCTAACGAGGACAATACTTCAACAGAAACAGAACATACTGAGAAAGTTACAAACAAAGAAGAAAACACTGATTCCTGACCATGTCGGTTATCAGATAATAAACCGAAGTCTTGAAATTTCAAATAGACTGCATTATAACGGAGGATAATGAGTTATCAACGCAGGATCATTATTGCCTTCAGCCTGCTGTTTGGGCTCCTTATCATAGGATCCATCGGTTATTCACTGCTTGAAAAGAATAATCCACAAGGCGCGTGGAATCTACTTGATGCAATTTGGATGACCGTAATAACAGTAACAGGAGTGGGTTATGACGATATGCAAGTAAGTAATGCTGGACGCATTTTCACACTGTTTCTAATTATCGGTGGTTTTGGAATGTTTGTCTATTGCATAACCATTACAACTGCCTTTCTGATTGAAGGGCAATTGTTGAGTTTTTTCAAACAGAGAAGAATGATACGAACTGTAGAAAAATTATCAAACCATTATATTATCTGCGGCATTGGTGACACTGGCGTGCATGTACTTGAAGAAATGCTCAAGGCTGAAGCCAGTTTTGTCGGCATTGAAATGGATGAGGAACGTTTAGAACATCTCGCTGAAACTCACGATTTCTTGTCTCTGCACGGTGATGCTACCGATGATGATGTGCTTATCCGCGCAGGAGTTGAACGTGCGAAAGGACTCGTCGCATGTCTTAGTCGTGATCAAGACAATCTATTTGTCGTCATTTCTGCCAAAAAAATCAACCCAAGTCTCCGTGTTGTTTCTAAAGCCGTAGAAAATAATTCACCTGATAAGCTTGTAACCGCAGGCGCAGATGAGGTCGTTTTACCAGACCATATCGGCGGAATTCGACTCGCTTCCGGCATACTTGAGCCGCATCTAATTGATTTTTTTGCTAAAATGCAGGTAAGTAGACAAACAACACGGTTCGCAGAATCTATCATCCAACCTGAATCTAAACTTAATGGAATTACAATAGAAGATGCAAATATAAAAGAAGAAACAGGTTTAGTTGTAATAGCAATTCGCAGTAAGGACGGAACTTATATCTATAATCCTTCTGGAGACTTGGCAATTGAAGCGGGGGACGCGCTCTTTGTAATATCTGATCAAAGACAGCTCCAAACTCTTCATAAACTCACAGAGGATGCACGTTAGAAAACAAATGTCTTAAAAATTTGAGAAGGAAAACAACCGTATGCTCGCAACTGTCCTAAGCAGTGCAGTACTTGGCATTGATGCTTATATTGTTAAAGTAGAGGTGGATGTAGCGGATGGTCTGCCCGCATTCAGCACCGTTGGCTTACCGGACAGTGCTATCAAGGAAAGCAGAGATCGGGTTACAGCGGCAATAAAAAACTCCGGCTTTTACTTCCCCCCGAGCCGAATTACCGCAAATTTAGCGCCCGCACATATCCGAAAAGCTGGATCCGCTTTCGATCTACCCATTGCTATCGGTGTAATGGCCGCAACGAATCAAGTGGACTTAAGCATACTTGAAAACACGATGGTATTGGGTGAGCTCGCACTTGATGGAAACATTCGGAGTATACAGGGTGGACTCCCTATTGCCATTGCAGCGAAAGAGAATGGCGTGCAGAATCTTATCCTACCTGCTGAGAACGCAAAAGAAGCAGCAATTGTTGATGCGTTGAAAGTTTATCCCGTTGAAAGTCTATCGGAAGCTGCAGCTTTTCTGAATTCTGCTAAGGATATACCGCCAGAACCCCATACACTTAGCACTACGGTAAAAAAAGAAAACATAGAACCACTTCTTGATTTAGTTGATGTTAAAGGACAAGAACATGTGAAACGGGCAGTTGAAGTGGCAGCGGCAGGCGGACATAATCTGATTATGATTGGTCCTCCCGGTTCGGGTAAAACGATGATTGCCAAGCGAATTCCTTCAATATTGCCAACGTTGTCTGTAGATGAGTCTTTGGAAACAACAAAAATTCAAAGCATTGTCGGCATTTTGCCAAGTGATACCCCGTTGGTTATAACCCGTCCGTTTCGTTCTCCGCACCACACCATTTCAGACGCAGGATTGATCGGCGGTGGGAATGTGCCGCGCCCTGGCGAGGTGAGTCTCTCTCATAACGGTGTGCTTTTTCTTGACGAACTGCCTGAATTCCGTAGGAATGTCCTTGAAGTCATGCGGCAACCTTTGGAAGATGGTAATGTGACAATTTCACGCGCAGCTGCATCACTCACCTATCCAGCAAATTTCATGTTGGTTGCAGCAATGAATCCCTGTCCCTGCGGTTTTTTCAGCGACCCAAATCGTGAGTGTAAATGCTCCCACAAACAGATTCAGACGTACGTTTCTCGTATTTCCGGCCCGCTGTTAGATAGGATAGATATTCAAGTTGAGGTACCCGCAGTGAAATATGCTGAACTCTCTGCAGATGTAACGGGAGAACCGTCATCAACCGTGCGTGAACGGGTAGAAGCTGCTCGCCGAATTCAGCATCAACGTTTTGATGGCACAACTATACATGCAAACGCAAATATGGAATCTAAGCAAATTCGCGAATATTGTCCGATTGAATCGCAAGCACAAGACCTACTTCGCGTTGCTATTAACCAGTTAGGATTGAGTGCAAGAGCTTATGACCGTATCTTGAAAGTGTCGCGCACCATTGCTGATCTGGACGAAAATCCGAACATTGAACCAGTGCATGTCTCTGAAGCTATACAATATCGGAGTTTAGACAGAAGTTTCTGGAAAAAATAAAAGGAACGATTTTGATAAAAACAAAGTTATTATTTTCGATTGTTTTGGCAGGATTTTTAATTTTCAATGTACATTTACCGACTGCTTTCGCCCAAGACTACACAACGTGGAATTTACCCAAAGGGGCAAAAGCACGCCTCGGTAAAGGCACTGTAAACGATATTGTGTATACCCCAGATGGTACACGTCTTGAAGTTGTGAGCGGTGCGGGTATTTGGATATACGACGTAGCGACTGGTAAAGCACTTGATTTGCTCACGGGACATACGGGTTGGGCCGATAATGTAGCGTTCAGTCCAGATGGACAAACTCTCGCAAGCACATATTCAAGTGGGGACAAGACTATCCGTTTATGGGATGCGAAAACGGGGCAACACAAGAATACACTCCAAGGACATACGGGTTGGGTCGATAGTGTAGCGTTCAGTCCAGATGGACAAACTCTTGCGAGTGGAAGTTGGGACGAGACTATCCGTTTATGGGATGTGGAGACAGGGGAACACAAGAATACACTCACAGGACATGAGGTCTGGAGTGTGGCGTTCAGTCCAGATGGACAAACTCTCGCAAGTGGGGGTGATGACGCAACTATCCGTTTATGGGATGCGAAAACGGGGCAACACAAGAATACGCTTATAGGGCATACGGATACGGTCGACAGCGTAGCGTTCAGTCCGGATGGACAAACTCTCGCAAGTGGGAGTGGGGACTATACCATCCGCTTCTGGGATGCGAAAACGGGGCAACACAAGAATACACTCACAGGACATAGGGGTCAGGTCTTTAGCGTAGCGTTCAGTCCGGATGGACAAACTCTCGCAAGTGGGAGTGGGGACTATACCATCCGCTTCTGGGATGCGAAAACGGGTGAACACAAGAATACGCTTGTAAAACCCCGGACTGAACGTTACGCTAAAGACCTTAGCGTAACGTTAGCGTTCAGTCCGGATGGACAAACTCTCGCAAGTTGGGGGGATAAAACTATTCGTTTATGGGATGCGGAGACAGGGGAACACAAGAATACACTCACAGGACATACGAGTCGGGCCCTGAGTGTAGCGTTCAGTCCGGATGGACAAACTCTCGCGAATGGGGATTACAGTACTATCCATTTATGGGATGCGAAAACTGGTAAACACAAGAATACACTCACAGGACATACACTTTGGGTCGATAGCGTAGCGTTCAGTCCGGATGGACAAACTCTCGCAAGTGTGAGTAGGAACGAGCCTATCCGTTTATGGGATGTGGAGACAGGGGAACACAAGAATACACTCACAGGACATACGAGTCGGGCCCTGAGTGTAGCGTTCAGTCCGGATGGACAAACTCTCGCAAGTGGAAGTTGGGACAAGACTATCCGTTTATGGGATGCGGAGACAGGGGAACACAAGAATACACTCACAGGACATAAGGTCTGGAGTGTGGCGTTCAGCCCGGATAGACAAACTCTCGCAAGTGGGGATGATGACGCAACTATCCGTTTATGGGATGCGAAAACGGGGCAACACAAGAATACACTCCAAGGACATACGAGTTCGGTCCTGAGTGTAGCGTTCAGTCCGGATGGACAAACTCTCGCAAGTGGAAGTTATGACGAGACTATCCGTTTATGGGATGTGAAGACAGGGCAACACAAGAATACACTCACAGGGCATACGAGTTCGGTCCTGAGTGTAGCGTTCAGTCCGGATAGACAAACTCTCGCAAGTGGGAGTGGGGACAAGACTATCCGTTTATGGGATGCGGAGACAGGGCAACACAAGAATACACTCACAGGGCATACGAGTTCGGTCCTGAGTGTAGCGTTCAGTCCGGATAGACAAACTCTCGCAAGTGGGAGTGAAGATGGCACAGTGCTGTTATGGCACGTCACACCTATGCCAACCACCCACAACCTGGGGAAAGATTAAAATGACAGCCGTTTTCAAAACTACCCGAATCCGTTTAATCCGGAGACGTGGTTCCCGTATCGGTTAGAAGCAACTGCGGACGTGACGTTGCGTATCTATTCAGTAGATGGCGATCTGATTCAGACGTTAACGTTAGAAATCAGGAAGCAAGTCTGTACGGTAGCAAAGTCGTGCAGCCTATTGGGATGGCAGAAACGAGCGCGGTGAACCCGTGGCAAGTGGGCTCTATTTCTATACGTACACTGCCGGGATTTCACGTCAACACGGCGGATGCTACTCCGCAAATAGCCAGATAAGAACGAGGTATACAAATGCAACCGAATTTTATTATCTTTTTGACAGACGATCAAGGCTACGGTGACCTTTCTTGCATGGGTGCTACAGATTTCAAAACACCACATCTGGATAGAATGGCAGCTGAAGGTATCCGTTTCACTGATTGGTACTCTAATTCACCTGTCTGTTCACCGTCTCGTGCTGCGTTATTAACGGGACGGTATCCGTGCCATGCAGGTGTGCGATCAATCTTGGCTGGACACCGAACAGCCACAGGATTGCCACCTTCCGTTCCAACAATTGCAACTGCCCTTAAGGAACTCGGTTATTACTCAGCAATGTCCGGAAAGTGGCATCTTGGGCTTGCAGAAGGTTCACGCCCTGAGGATCACGGGTTTGATGATTGGTTCGGTTTTATGGCAGGATGCATTGATTTCTATTCACATATCTTTTATTGGGCATTGGGACGACCTGATTTCGACCAAACGCATGATCTCTGGGAAAATGGTGAGGAAATATACCGAAATGGTGAATACTTTACGGAGTTGATCACCGAATACGCAATAAGATATATCCGAAAAGCAATAGATCTCGGCAAGCCATTTTTCCTCTATGTGCCTTACAATGCGCCACACTATCCGATGCATGCGCCACAAGAATATGTAGATAGGTTTCCAAACCTACCGTGGGACAGACAAATCATGGCTGCTATGCTGAGTGCCGTTGACGATAGCGTCGGTGAAATTTTTGCTGAATTGGAACGTCAAGGCATCGCTGAAAATACCTTCTCATATTTCCAGAGTGATAACGGTCCGTCGCGTGAAACACGAAATTGGTTAGATGGCACACAAGACCCTTACTACGGCGGCAGCGCAGGTAAACTCAAAGGACATAAATTCAGTCTATATGAAGGGGGAATCCGCTCACCCGGAATTATGCATTGGCCTAATGAAATTCCTCCTGGAAATGTCATCAGTTTAGTAGGTGCTGCAATGGATGTTTTTCCGACTTTTCTCTCCGCTGCTGATGGAGATTTGTCAAAATATCAACTTGATGGATTAAGCCAAATAGGGGTGGTGTGTGATGGATGGTTTTCACCTCATACCAATATCTTTTGGGAAATGGGAGACCAGACTGCAATACGTCGGGACAAGTGGAAGTTAGTACTGAATGGTCGATTAGTAGAAGGCGCACCACCCGAAGATGATGTCCACCTTGCTAATCTTGAAACCGACATGGGTGAAACGACCAATTTAAAAGACGAACATCCAGAACTCACTGCTGAGTTGACAGAAGCAGCACAAACGTGGCGACAAGGGATTGAAGACTATTGGGAAGCACATAAGGAAGAACGGAACGGGACGACCGGGTATGTGAGGCAGTAGTGTGTTAACCGACAAACAAGATGCTTTTGGACATCTACTTACCGATTATCAGAATGGAGAACAGAGCGTTGAAATCGTAGAGCGAGAGGATCGCTACATTGATATAAGTCGCTTAGGACCTCTCACCTATTTTGCCGAATATACTGAGTGGGCAGAACACCAACAACGCGCTATGGAATATGCTACTGGACGTGTTTTGGACATCGGTTGTGGTGCAGGACGGCACGCCCTCTATCTGCAGAAACAGGGACATGATGTTTTAGGGACAGACATTTCACCGTTAGCCATACAACTCTGTAAACAGCGAGGCATCAAACACGTTTCACTTGTACCGATTACGCAACTTAATTCCAAACTCGGTGTTTTCAACGCGATCCTAATGATGGGACACAATTTTGGACTTGTTGGCAGCTATAAGAGAGCGCAGTGGCTGTTGAAACGATTCGCTTCTATGACAACAGAAAATGGAAAAATCATCGCTGAAACGATGGATCCATACCAAACAGAAAACCCTGGTCATCTCGTTTACCATCAATATAATCGAGATCGCGGTAGAATGAGCGGACAGATAAGACTGCGGATACGCTATAAACAATATGCCACCCCTTGGTTCGACTATCTGTTCGTATCAAAATCAGAACTGGAAGAAATTCTCATTGGCACAAGTTGGACAATTGAACGCTACATTGATTCAGACAAACCCACTTATGTTGCAATCTTGAAAAAACGAGTTAGACAATGACACCCTTCAAATTTGCCTTTTTTACAGACACACATCTCTATCCCAATGCCACTCAAAACTTTGCTGGTGGACTACAACAACAAAAGAACAGTGTTGCGCTTTATGAAAAGATGATTGAGCAACTCAACGCTTTTGATCCTGCATTTGTTGTTCACGGCGGAGACATTGTTTGCGGTGGACAAAGTTTTGATATGTCAGCAGAGGAATATGTAGAGGCTTTAAATACTGCTAAACTACTTGGTGAACGTTTAAATGCATCGTGCTACTATATCCCAGGAAACCATGATCTTGACCCAGAGACCGGTTCCAAAGCTTCGTATTTGGAGCGATTCGGTGTAAATGGAAGAGGGTCTATCAGTTTCGTAAAAGAAAATATCCGTTTTATTCTGCTTGACGCACAAGAAGTTCCTGAAGACCTAACACACGGATATGTCAGCACGAATCAACTTGCATGGGTAGAACGTGAAATGAAAAAATCTGTGGATTACGGCGAAGAAATATTCTTCTTTTCACACCAACTCCCTTTTCCAAGTGTAGAATTTCAGGGAATTGGTTCAAGAATTGCAAACTCGGCTGAAATATTGGAAATTGTTGCCCCTTTTGAAAAACATATTTTAGGTTTCTTCTGTGGACACCAACACCTCAATCGCGTTTTTAGGGAACAAGGTTTGTTATGTATTGTAACATCCGGTATTATATGTTACCCGATGATGTGGCGACAAGTTCATGTGTATCCCGATAGAGTTGAGGTGAATTCTGTGCCTGTTGACTTGCCAGAGGTACTTGCCGAATCCGAAGCAGTCAATCCAGATAATAATCTATATCTGTCGGGTCGTCCCAGAGATCAAGAATTTACTATCCAACGGAAAAATGAAAGTGTTGTTGATCAATAGTAAGATTTCTGACGTATCAATTAACGTGAATTCGGTCCAAGTCTTTGTACCGCAAACTGTTAGTTTGCGTTCCACAGAATTGGATTACCGAAATATTTATTTAAACTTCATACAGTTTTTGCTACAATGGGCTTTTATCAAACTTACGTTATTAATTACCTCTTCTAACTGACTACCGATAGCCAAAAATGATTGAAGTTCAAAACCTCTCAAAAAACTACGGTCCATTTCAGGCACTCAAGGATATATCCTTTAGCGTAGACAAGGGGCAAATTGTAGGGTTTCTCGGCCCCAACGGTGCCGGCAAAACCACGACAATGCGCATTTTGACCTGCTTTATGCCTGCAAGTAGTGGAAAAGTCTCTGTTGCAGGTTACGATGTGTTCAAAGAATCACGCGAGGTACGCAAACGCATCGGGTACCTTCCCGAAAACATTCCGCTTTATACTGAAATGACCGTCACAAAGTATCTCGCCTACATGGCAAAAATCCGAAACGTTTCGCGTAAACACATCAAAAAACGGTTAGATATTGCAATTGAATCTTGCGGATTAATTGAAAGACGCAATCAGATTATTGGACAATTATCACGAGGTTTTCGACAGCGCGTCGGTTTAGCACAGGCTTTAATTCATGAACCCGAAGTATTAATCCTTGATGAACCGACCTCCGGTTTAGACCCTCGCCAAATCGTTGAAATCCGAGAATTAATCAAAGAACTTGGAAAAGAACGAACGATTCTTTTTAGCACCCATATTCTCCCCGAAGCAAGTCAAACGTGTGAACGGTTGTTGATTATCAGTAAAGGTAAAATTACAGGTGATGTTCAATTGTTAAACGGTCGCGCTGTTTCGAACCAAACTTTGATTAAAACAGAAGACAATACCGCCATAAAGACGCTCACGCTTGTAGTAACAGGTGAACAACCAGATAATATAGAGGAAATACTTAGAAATATCCCTGACACTGTTTCAGTTGAACAGTCTGTCACAGATGCAAATGAGACTTTGACATTCCATATTCAGTACGCGTTCACAGACGATATCCGTGCAGAGGTGGCAAAATCTATCATTGATAATGGATGGAATCTACTTGAAATGCGTACCGATGAGATGAGTTTAGAGGAATTGTTCCTATCTCTGACATCTGAAAATGTTGAGTAAGGTAGGAAGCCGAACAACGCTGATTATGATAGTGAATTATAAAATTAACGACTTGTGCTAGTTACGTGATAGTTTTGTTGTTTTTTACAACTTTTCATATTTGTAGGAGCGATCTCCGAATCGCGACCCGTTTGTCGTCGGGAATCGGAGTTCCCTCCTACTTTTGAGGTCATCAGGTATCGGAAAAGTTACGGAATTCAACCCAAACGAGACGGACATGTGAAATATAAACATACCAATGTTAACTAGCACAACGCGTAAAATTAACGACTTGTGCTAGTTACGTGATAGTTTTGTTGTTTTTTACAACTTTTCATATTTGTAGGAGCGATCTCCGAATCGCGACCCGTTTGTCGTCGGGAATCGGAGTTCCCTCCTACTTTTGAGGTCATCAGGTATCGGAAAAGTTACGGAATTCAACCCAAACGAGACGGACATGTGAAATATAAACATACCAATGTTAACTAGCACAACGCGTAAAATTAAGTGAACATTTATTAGCATTTGTTGCGTTCGTAGCCGTGCAATTCATTGAGCCTCGGACATTTTCCAAACGAAAATAAATCATAGAATTGGTATAACTTCTCTTAAAATACGCATCAACCAAGATACAGAGAAAAAAATCTGCCAACAATTGAAACTCCAGTAAAATCACAATAGAATCCCAATAAGAAATACAATCTAAATCTTGAAGCACATAGAAAACGAGCGTATAATTAACTCGTGTTATACAATGCAAACGCCCAATACGGCAACACGAGGCAATCGATACTCAATGAGGTGGTGAAGTTCCCTGAAGAAGCGACAACACGGGAACACAACTTTACAACCACAACAGTCGCTCGAAAACTCGAAAAGAGCCGTGGGCAGTCTTCTTGGAAACGCGACGCCAAACAGAGACGGAACGATACCAACACGGAAAAGTTCGCGTAAAACCTCACAGAGTCGTGGTGTTTTTGAGATATGCAGCTACGCAAAAGCAACAAACCCATACCTATTAGCTGCCCGCCAGTTATACCAAATTAATCCGATTCGTCTCGGTAGGTGCACTTTCCTAAATGCACCTACCATCAAAAAATAAGATAAATCCCGTTAATTAGGTATTCGTAAATCTGGGACTCGTAAAGTTGTATTTGGGCTTTGCATTCCACGCCTTCGCGCCTTTTGCTATCATGTCAGCATTTCGCGTTGAAGTATAGGACGTAGATACGTGCCAGGTCCTGGTCACCTTGCGGTTTGTGTGAATAGGATACGGGCCGTATCTACTATCTCTCGCAATGTTTTTCACAAAGTGCCATACACACATTGGAAAAATAAAACTAAAAATCGCGTCACAATCCTTGTCCTGATTGACTTCTGCACGTCACTGTGACGTGCAAAACGTCCTATTTGAATACGTAGCTCGGGGCTTTCCGATCAGTCCATAACTGTCAACTTAAGAGAAAAAGCGTTCAATCGCAATTTATTGCGCCTCGGACATTCAGAATGGTAGGTGCGGTGAGGAAACCACACCTACCGAGTTTTAAGCAATTCTCACGCTAAATTGACACCTATGGGGTGCGTTCCGATCAACCCAATCTATAATATTCTCTGTCAAAACTTTACACCCATGGATATTTCAAAAATGTTGATTTTTTAAGCAATCTGTGATATAAAATCAGAAACGTCTTTTGAAGAGGAGTCCTTGTGAAACTTGTTACATTCAAAAAGTCAACGTTAGACGAACATTCCCGACTCGGTGCATGGGTTGATGCTGATAAGATTATTGATCTCAACTTAGATGTCACTGATATGATCCAATTCTTTGAACAGGATTGCACCGCAGCGGCACAAAAACGGATTAACACAACTCAACAACAACTTAGCGACGGTTCTGATTTGTCCGATACTGTTTTCTCCGTGTCTGATATCCAATTGCTTGCACCATTCCCGCGTCCAGCGAGTTTGCGTGATTTCGGTGTGTTCAAAACACACATGGATGCCGCCTCGCGCATCACGGGAAAGGAAATATCGCCAGAATGGTTCAAACTTCCCAACTATTATCGCGGCAGTACAAGTCCTGCCTCCATTGCTGGACATGAAGCTGTAGTGACCTGGCCTAACTACACAGAAAAACTTGATTTTGAACTGGAATGGGGAATCTACATCGGCAAAACCGGCAGGAACATCTCAATTGAAGAAGCCCCTGAGTACATTGCTGGATACACGATTTATAACGACATCAGCGCTCGCGATATTCAATTCCGACACATGACACTTTCACTCGGCCCCGCCAAAGGGAAAGATTTTGATAACAGCAACATTATGGGACCGTGCCTTGTTACGCCTGATGAAATTGGTGATCCGTATAACCTGAAAATGACAGCAAGGATAAACGGAGAAGTTTGGGCGGAAGGTAGTACCTCTGATATGTATTACTCCTTCGCTGAAATCATTTCATTTGTTTCGCAGTCAGAAACGCTCTTTCCGGGTGAGTTTTTAGGTTCTGGCACTGTCGGAAATGGATGCGGTTGGGAACTTGACCGATGGATTCAACCAGGAGACGTAATTGAACTTGAAGTTGAAAAAATCGGTGTACTGAGAAATCGAATCGGTGAACCTGAAGAGAATCCCGCCGCTTGGAAGGAAAAAGTATAACAGTGCGACTAAAAGATAAGGTGTCAATCATAACAGGTGCAGCATCTGGAATCGGCAAAGCGACAGCAAAACTCTTTGCTGAACACGGTGCAAAGGTCGTTGTTGCAGACATTGATAAAGACGGTGCAAACCAGACCGTTACCGACATTCAAAGCGTTGGCAATGAAGCAATTTTTGTTCAAACTGACGTGACAATTAAAGCTGACACTGAGCAGATGGTAGCGCAGACCAAAGAAACTTACGGAAAACTTGATACCTTGATCAATAGTGCCGGTATTGCAATGCGCTTGCCGGTTGTTGAACTGTCAGAAGAAGACTGGCATCGTTGTTTAGATGTGAACCTTAACGGTGTTTTTCTTTGTGCAAAGGCAGCTATTCCTGCAATGCAGAAAAACGGAGGCGGATCAATCATCAATATGTCCTCCATTTACGGAATTGTTGGTGCAGATGTTCGCGCAGCGTATGTAGCATCCAAAGGTGCTGTCACAAACTTGACACGGGGCATGGCACTTGATTATGCAGAAGATAATATCCGTGTAAACTGCATCTGTCCGGGTTTCGTAGAAACACCCTTGGTCGCAGGAGTCGTCAAAAACCCAGAAGAATATCAGAAACTTGCAAATAAACATCCGATGCGTAGACTCGGGCAACCAGAAGAAATCGCCTACGGTGCATTATACCTCGCCTCCGATGAATCTGCGTTCGTTACGGGCATCGCTTTGCCAATTGATGGCGGCTATACCGCAGGATAAAATTATATTGAAAAGTTGTAATATGCAGAGCAACTAAACTGACAAACATTTTGCAGGCGAATTCATGCGAAAATTATCCGTACTGGTTTTCCTCATATTACTACTCAACAGTGCATATCTATTTAGTTTTGGTGAACCGACACTTTTCTACATTTTAAATGTCCTATTTCATTTAGCACTTGGTATTGTATTAATAATTCCATTTGGTATCTACCTTTTTCAAAAATTCAAAGACATTTCATCTCTTGGTCGTATCGGTGTTTTCGGGTTAATAGTTGGAATTGCTACCGGCGGTTATTTGATGGTAGTCGGTGCTACTACGCCCTATCGTTGGCTGCTCATTTTACACATTGTCAGCGTAAGCATTGGCAGTCTTCTGTTCACCGTTCACTTGTTGTTGAACAGTTCCAGTCTATCACCACGTCTCAAAAAAATAGTTATTGGTACTTTAGTTGGCGTTGTGTTTTTCCCAATTGGTGCGAAACTCTCCCAACACTATTTTCCAAATAAGGACTATCTTGTCAAAAACCCCGCACTGCCACCCACAAGTATGTACGAGGAAGGGGCCGGACCAACAGGACACTTTTTCCCCGCATCTGTTGAAACCGAGACAGGCAACCTAATTCCGACTGATTTCTTTCTTACATCGGAAACATGCGCCACAAAGGGATGTCATCCCGATATTTTCAAGCAGTGGAACGAATCTGCCCATCATTTCTCGTCTTTCAATAACCAGTGGTACCGAAAGTCCATCGTCTACATGCAGGAAGTGAACGGTATTGAACCTTCTAAATGGTGCGGTGGATGTCATGATCCTGCGATTCTACTCAACGGCATCATGGATAGACCGATTGAGGAAAATCTACATACACCTGCTGCGCAAGCAGGTTTAGCATGTACCGCCTGTCACTCTATGGAAAAGGTAAAGGACACGATGGGGAACAGTGGATATGTGATTAAATACCCGCCACTCCATGATATTGCATCAAGTGATAATCGTTTTTTCCGAAGTTTGCACAACTATCTTATCCGTCTTGACCCGGAACCACATAAAAAGAGTTTTCTTAAACCGTTCCACCGAGACAATACAGCAGAATTCTGCTCAACCTGTCATAAAGTGCATCTGGATTTTCCTGTCAACAATTTCAAATGGGTACGCGGATTCAACGACTACGACCAATGGCAAAAGAGTGGTGTCTCCCATCAAGGCGCACTCTCGTTTTACTATCCTGAAAAAGCCAAGAAATGTGCTGATTGCCACATGCCGCTCGTAGACTCTACGGATGCGGGGAATATCAACGGTAAGGTTCACAGCCACCGCTTTCCTGCTGCGAATACTGCGCTTCCTTATGTAAATAAACACGAAGAACAGCTCCAAACAGTGATAGATTTTTTGCAAAATGATGTGATAACATTAGACCTGTTTGCCAATGGAATACCGATTCCTAAAAACGGAATTGAAGTAACGCGAGCTGAAGACCCACTTATTGAGGTTGTGGTGCGAACGCGAGGCGTCGGTCATCAATTCCCGGCGGGAACAATTGATGCATTTGATATATGGCTTGAAGTAAAAGCCACAGACGAAAACGGAAAAATCGTGTTCTGGAACGGAAGAATTGATGCACCTGATGGAAACGGGCCTGTTGACCCGAGCGCGCATTTTTATCGTGCTTATATGTTAGATGCACACGGCAACCTAATCAATAAACGTAATGCGTGGGCAATGCGCACTGTGCTGTATTCACAAACCATTCCACCAGGTGCTGCCGATACTGTGCGATATCGCCTTGAAATTCCATCCGACTGTGGAGACACTCTCTTCGTAGAAGCGAAACTGAATTATCGTAAATTTAACTGGTGGCATACACAGTGGGCTTATGCAGGTGTCCGCGACCCCGAAGATACAGATTTTCAGGTGGATAAGGGCTACGATGATGGTAAGTGGGTCTGGACTGGCGATACATCAGATGTTGCAGGAAAAATCAAGGAGATTCCGAACCTTCCAATTACCGTGATGGCAAATGCAAAAGCAACACTTCATGTAATACCGGCATCGCAGAATACACCGAAACAAAAAACGGAAGTGGCAAATGCACGTGAACGTTGGAACGATTACGGCATCGGACTTCTTCTACAAGGTGATCTTAGAGCAGCACAGAGTGCTTTTAGGCAAGTAACCGAAATTGACCCTGACTACATGGATGGGTGGGTGAATATCGCAAGATGTCGCATTAAAGAAGGAGATTTACAAGGTGCTGAAGCGATGCTCAATAAAGCGTTTGAGATACAGAAATCATTGCCTCCGGAAAACCTACATCGTGCAAAGGTTCACTACTTTTATGCCCTCGTTCAAGAGTCTTATGGCAACTATGACATAGCAATTCAGCATCTGCAACGGGCTGCCTCACAGTTCCCGCGCGATACCCGTGTTCGCAACGAATTGGGACGCATGCATTTTCTAAAACGTGAATATGAAGCCGCTTTAGCACATTTCCAGCAAACGCTTGCGGTTGATCCAGAAGATTTGGATGCACATTACAATATGATGCGATGCTATCGCGCACTCAAAAATAGGTCTATGGCTGATAAATCCCAAAAACTTTACTTACGATTTAAGGCAGATGAATCCGTGGATGCGATAACTGGCATTGCTCGTCGCGCTGACCCGCATGCTAACCGTGAACGACAGCCAATCCATGAGCACGTAAATAGTTACACCATTGATTAGAAATTGATTATAGAAAAACCAATAATCATTTATACACCACGGTAGGTTCGGTTTCCTAACCGAACCTTATACCATTTCTAATTGACAAAGTATCATTCCGATTTTTGAGTTTCTTTGTAGGAGCGACCTCCTGGTCGCTCCTACAGAAGAGGGTGCTGCATTCTTACAACCGATTTATGAAATAATGTAATATCATTATTTACAAATGGTATTATTTATTCAGCCTCATAGATGCGGTTTGGAAACTGCATCTACCAAGTGAACATTCACATACCTTAGATTTCACTATAACCACGAGGCAAATAATGATGGGAATATTCCTTGTCAAATTTGTAGGAGTACGTTATTATCTCCACATAGTGTTTGATGCACTTCATACATTTCTAAAATAAGGAGACGGACATGGCAGTATTTCTACATACACGAGTTCGCGTCAGCGATCTTGATCATTCTATTCAATGGTATTGTGACCATTTAGGTTTTAAAGTTTTGAGTCGGAGCGATAAATCCCCAGCGGGAAACCAAATCGTGCATCTTGAACTTCCGGGGAACGCCCACACGTTGGAGTTAACCTATTCACCCGATTTTGATCTTCAGGTGCAGGAAGATCTGATGCATTTTGCTATCGGTGTTCCAGATATTGTCGAATTTTGCGCCGGTTTGGAGAAAGCAGGGTTGGAGATTTGGCCGGATGAGTGGCGGAAGCAATTTACCACTGGCGGCATGAAGATGGCATTTATAACTGATCCAGACGGATATGAGGTTGAGTTGTTAGAACGTAAAGATGCTTCAGGTGACCCGCTTGACGTGCTTGAAGAATCTTAAAACATATATCGTTGTCTGCTATAGTAGTAGAGTGTCCACCGAAATTTTGCGGGTAAAGGTCGCGATTCGGAGATCGCTCCTACAAAATACCTCTTTGTAGGAGGGAACTCTGATTCCCGACTCCTACAAAATACCTCTTTGTAGGAGGGAACTCTGATTCCCGACTCCTACAAAATACCTCTTTGTAGGAGGGAACTCTGATTCCCGACTCCTAACACGACTCGCAATTTTAGTGTATACAGAAGCGTGAAATTTTAAATTCAGTGATTAGAAAGAAAGTCTTAGACGAAAGGCCAGAACTGATTCCACGCTGTCATCCAATCTTTTGCATGGCTCTCAGCAGTGACAGGTCCCATTATTTCAACGCCGGGTCGTCCTTTGAAGTCTGCAAGTTTATCTACACTTGAAACTTCAATTTTGATTATTGTTGGTTGAGTAGGTATGTATGGACGAACCCTTGTTAAATCTGAGAGGGCATTTTTGGCTGCTTCTTCTATCATCTGACGGGCACGTACGGGTGGAATCTGTCTTGCGCTGTATCGGCTAAGTCCTTTTTTAACTGCAACTGTTGGTAATGTTTTACCGAGTAGTTCTTTGGCTTCTCTACACACTGCTGCATCGCCTGTAACAAGCGCAATCGGAACACCGTAATGTCCGTTCAGTGCAGCATTTACCCCGGTTTCGCCCACAAGATCATCGTTGAACCAAAGATTCCGATATCGCACGGTAGAAATAGTATGACACAGCACACCGTCGGGTGTACCGCTTCGGGCATGCATCCCGATAAGCAAACAAGCATCACACCCATCTTTCCACATGTCGTCAAACCGTCCCCACCCGTGGTGTGCAACCCACTCACAATCTGGATGTATTTTGTCTGGGATAAGCGAATTAAATGTCCAACCTTGCCCGGCACCATGGCAATCCACAACAACAATCTCTGTAGCACCAGCCGCTTTAGCACCGCGCACCGCAGCGTTAATCTCTTCGGTATAGAGGAGTCTGCCCTCTTCAAACATCGCAGCACCTCCATCAACTTGATCCCACACAACGATGCCGCTTACACCTTCCATATCGGACATAATCAGTACTCGCACAGTTTTATTCCTTTCTTTTTATGGTGAATTATTGAAATAATTGGACACCCAAATGTAGGAGCGAGCTCCGAATCGCAACCCAAGCCACTCGTAGTCGGGAATCGGAGTTCCCTCCCGCAGCATGACAAAAGCGCATGCTGCGTTGATTCACAAACCCACAATGTCTAATTAATGCTAAAATCTACCATAATTGATGTATCTTAAGTTGAGTATAAATCAGTCGCATTTTTAATTCAAGCGTAAAATAGGATCGGCCAGAGGCATTCAATTTTCCAATAATTGCTTTTTTCCATAAAACCTCTTCCTGTAGGCGCTGAATGCCTAACGCGCATTCAGCGTTGATTCCGAGCTCCAGCTCGCGACCTTTACGACTAAAACGGGTAATAAACCCACAATTGAATGCCTCTGTAGGACGGCAGGTTAGGATATGATTGGAGGGGGGCGAAAATTGTCTATACAGCATGGCAGTAAGGATATGAATGAATAAAACACTGAGTGATTTGACCCAAGGTAGTCTGCTACGTCATCTGTTGAAACTTGCAGTGCCGATAACGTTCGGTTATATTCTCCAAGACGCGTTCAATATTGTTGATATGATTTTCGTTGGCAGATTAGGACCTGCTGCAATCGCAGCCGTCGGGATAAGTGGTGTTTTACTAAGGTTGATTGCAGTGTTCTCTCTCGGCATTTCAACGGGGGCGGGAATTATGGTAGCACAATACCTCGGTGCCAGAAATCACGCACAAGCCGGACACGTGGCGATGCAGGCTATCTTGCTTGCCTTTTTCTTTGCTATCGGTATCGGTATTATTGGCTATCCATTAGCAGAAGTCGGTTTACGTGCAGTTAGAACAACAGAGCCAGAGGTGATACAACTCGGCACAACTTACATGCATATTATTCTTGTTGGTATCAGCACCATGTTTCTGTCAATGACACTTGGTTCAATTTTTCGCGCAGGCGGTGATGCTGTCACGCCGATGGTTGTATTAATTTTATCCACATTAATTAACATTGTACTTGATCCGTTGTTAATCTTTGGTCTCTGGAAATTCCCGAAATTAGGTGTAGCTGGTTCGGCTTACGCCACACTCATTGGTAGGGGAATCGGTGTTATTATTCTACTATTTCTCTGTTTTAGTGGACGCGCCCCAATATCCTTGCGAAACGTTCAATATCGTGCTGACCTCGTAGAAATGCTTGACATTTTTAGATTAGGGATTTATAGTTCTATGCAAGGGTTCTGGCGACATTTATCCCGTCTCGGTTTCCTGTGGGTAATAGGACCTTACGGCAAATATGCAGTTGCTGCCTATACGATTTGCATGCGCCTCCGTATTCTGGTAATGAACCCTGGTTTTGGAATTGCGAATGCTGTTGCACCTGTGGTCGGGCAGAATTTAGGCGCAAACCAATTAGAACGAGCAGAAAAATCAGCTCGGATGGGAAATATTTTAGGCACAACGGTTATGGCAGGAATTGGTGTGCTTTTTCTTCTTTTTCCACAGATGTTTCTCCGAATTTTCAGTGATGATTTGGAAGTTATAAAAATCGGATCCGTTTACCTACAGTACCTATCCCTCACATTTGGATTTATAGCATTTTCTTTAGTGTTGGGCAAGGCACTTAACGGCGCGGGTGATACTTTTTCACCGATGATTATTACCCTTGCTGCTCAGATGGGAGTCGGTTTAGGGCTTGTCATGCTATTGTCACATTTTATCGGATTGAAAGGGGTTTGGATCGGAATTGCACTATCAAATGTGGTGCAAGGTGCCGCCATGTGGCTTTGGTATCGCACGGGAAGATGGAAAACAATAAAGGTTATTAAAAATGGTAGTGAAAATTCTACCAGAAAGGCAGTTTGAAAATGGCATATAAAGGTTACGTGAATCCTCAACTGGTTATTTCAGCTGAGGATTTGAAAAGCAATCTTGATGATGAATCGCTTTGTATCGTTGATACGCGTCCGGCACATGAATATCTAAACGGGCATATTCCAGGAGCACTTCATCTTGATCTTTTTGGGTTGAGTCTTATCAATACCCGTAAAGAGACATTTGACGCTTTTATGTGGATGATTGCTTATCTGTTCCAACAACGAGGTCTCAACCATGCGAAAACAATTATCTGGTATGAGAATATTTCAGGAACACGCGCTTCTCGCGGCTTATGGTTTTGCGAATATTTAGGACATGCTAATACCCGTTTACTTGATGGTGGTTTCAAAGCATGGTTAGCAGCAGACGGAGCGATCAGCACTGAAGGGGTTGAACCTCCAGAAGTGCCGCAATTTCCGATAGCAGCAAAACATAATATACACATGGATGCAGATGTAATTCATGCCTCGCTAAACCAAGAGGATTTTATACCCTTGGACACACGGACAGATGATGAACACTACGGTAGAGTTGCTCGCGCAGAACGTGCTGGCGCAATTCCAGGTTCTGTTCATATAGAGTGGCTCAATAATCTTGAAGAAACAGGTGCATTCAAAGCTGCTGATGAACTCAGACAAATGTATGCAGCAGTGGGCATTTCACCAGAGAAACAGGTAATGTGCTACTGACAGGGCGGATACCGTTCTTCCCAAACCTATTTAGCGTTGCGGCTTATCGGTTATCCGAAGGTAAGCAACTACATAGGGTCTTGGAAAGAGTGGGGAGACCGGCTGGATTTGCCGGTTGAAATTCCTGAGGAAAAGTAATTTTATTTCATTTATACCATTTCTAATTGATCGCTTTTCATGAACAAAACATGCGTTTGTAATCGCGCTATTCATTGTCGAATCAACGCCAAATGCGCTTAGTTGAATGCGTTTTTGGCATTCTACATGATTTGGCGCCTCTGGCATTTTGTAGGAGCGACCTCCTGGTCGCGACCGGGAGGTCGCTCCTACAGAAGAAGTTTGAATTGAAAACCTTATCTTTCAATGTAAAACAGACATTGCACTCACTAAATTAACGCTCATGATTCGGTTGGGAACCGAACCTACCGTCCCAACAAAATGGATCGATTAGGAAAATGTCTTTACAAAATTAGTACAGATTACTGCTACCTCCACAGGGTATTCGTGTGGCAAATAATGCCCCGCATTAGGCACCCATATCACCTGAATATTGGGATTAGGTGGGATACGCAACTTCTGTTCAGTTGATTCATTCCTACCCATTCCGCCAAATACCTCATAGATTGGGATATCTGCCTGCTCAAGATAGACGTAAGCATCAAATTTTTTGACAGATTTCCAAAAGCTTTCCCAGACATGCGGTTTAAAACGGATTCGCGCCTCTTCAGCCTTCCGCTGAATGTTCGTCCTCTCTGCTTGGGACAGTGAACCGTAAAACCTGCCTATGTCAAAAGCACTACCTGCCGATGAAAGACTCGTCCATCCCTCAAGTAAAACGAGTCCTGCAATACAAGGTGAGTGTTTGGCAGCTTCCATTGCAACCATACCGCCAAGGCTATGCCCAACAAGTATTACCTCCTGAATTCCAATTGCGTTTATAAGGTGCAAGACATCATCAGCAAGGTTTGCTAATGTAAACGGTTCGGTAGGCACGCTACTCTGTCCGTGTCCACGTAAATCAACCGTTATATGACGTTGATGGCGAGGTAGTTGTTCAATTACCGACTTCCAATCCGATGAATCACAACCAGTACCATGTAGAAATAATAAAGGATGATTCAATCCACCTGAATCGGTGTAAGTCATTTGTCCCCAATCTGTTTCTTCTGTCCCATAATGAAAAATCATCATATTGGTAGACTTATTTCTCAGACTATTAACCTGAAAGATTCCATATTTTCGTGGCTGTAGTTCCGAGGATATTTTCTTTATCTTTATCCGTCAAGAAAGGTAAACCTTCACGAATAAGGCGGAGTTCCTGATCCAACGTAGGCCAGTTATGCTTTTCTCTGTGATGCCCGGGATATCCCGTACCCCAAACCGTTCGTTCTGATCCGAAAGCCGATAGTAGTTTTTCTATAAAAGGATAAACATCTACGTAAGGAAAATTCTGGTGAGAACGACCTGCTACATCTGAGAGTTTCAAGTATATGTTGTCAAATTGAGCAAGGTTTATTATTGGTTGAAACTCGGATTCATTAGCGTTCACCTGCGGATACCCCATGTGGTCAAGGATAAGTTTTAGGTGCGGATACTGTCGTGCAATAGCGGCAACCTGATCGGCAAACTCTGCACGTAGATGAAATTGTATAATTGCATCGGCTGCTGCGATTTCTTCCCACATTGCTGTGTTTTGTTGAGTTAGGAGGATTTTCTCGTCTGAGTAGTACATCGGATGAAATCGGAACCCGACCAGCCCACGTTCCTGAATCCAATAGCGTACTTGCGATGCATTGTTTGGATCTTGTGGATCAATCAACCCGTGTCCTATGAATCGATATGGAAAACGCTCCACCGAATCAGCGATGTAACCGTTATCCCAGGTTGACCAACTCGTTTGCACCAACACAGTCCAATCAACCCCATGCATGTCCATTTCTGCTAAAAGTTCATCAGCGGTTCCAGGTTCATCAGGATAGGAATTCCAACTTGGAGCCGTGGGACCTACAGGATATTTAGGTGGGTCAATTTCCCAGACATGAACATGGGTGTCAACAACCATTTTTAACTTCATCCTTGCCTATCAGATTAGAAACTGGGCATCTACTGTTTCTCCAGCATGTATGGTCGCACCAGACGGAATAATGATCAATCCATTCGCCAATACAAGGGAGTGAAGGATACCAGAGCCTTGCGGTCCAGTTGTTTTGGCAATGTATTGCCCATCCTGTTTCGTAAGAATCGCACGCATATAATTCACGCGTCCATCCTTGTTCGTAATGTCCGCTGCTAAGGTTGCTTTAAAGGTTGGACGTAGTAGATCGGTATGACCCGCCATTTTCAGGAGTGCAGGACGTACAAAAAGCTCAAACACAACAAGTGAAGACACCGGATTGCCCGGCAATCCAAAAATCGGTTTTCCATCTATAATGCCGTAAGCCTGTGGTTTCCCCGGCTTCATTGCAACACGCCAAAAATTCATCTTTCCCAATTTCGTCAGGACATTTTTCACCACATCATGTTCTCCTACCGAAACGCCGCCACTTGTAATAAGCGCATCTGCTTTCGCAAGGGATTCTCGAAAGATACGTTCCGTTTCAGCCTCGTCGTCAGGAGCAATACCCATATCAATTGGGATACCATCAGCATTCTGAACTTGTGCAAACATACCGTATCTATTGCTATCCCGAATTTTTCCCGGCAGCAACGGTTCACCGAGTGGCGTCAGTTCATCCCCTGTGGAAACAACAGCTACTGTCGGTTTTCTATGGACCGTCACTTCAGCACAATTAAGCGAAGCAAGCATTGACACTTCCGGTGGACGAAGCACCTTTCCGGGAGACATGACACAATCGCCTTGCTTAACACTTTCACCAGTAAAACGGACATTTTCGTTTTTCTCAACGCTTTCAAAGATTTTGACCTTATCACCGACAAGTTCAGTTACCTCTTGCATTACAACAGCATCTGCCCCATCAGGCATCATCGCACCTGTCATAATCCTTGCGGCTTGTCCACTTGACACATGTTTTTCGGGTGCATATCCAGCAGCGATTGTTTCAACAACTGAGAGCACAGCAGGTCTCTCTTTTGATGCCCCCTTCACGTCTGTTGAACGAACAGCGAAACCGTCCATCGCAGAGTTGTCGAACGGTGGGATATTTTCAGTGGCATGCAGTGCTTCTGCAAGGACAAAACCTGCACAGTCAAGAATCCCTCGCCTTTCTGTCGGTAAAACGGGGATAGTGTCTAACATCTGTTGTCGTGCTTCTTCAACACTTAACATTTAATTTGCTCCAGTTGATAATATTTGATACATTGACAGGTAATTTATTGGCATCACCGTTCGTGTCGTTGATTATTCCCTGTTTGTAATTATTACATTCAATTGCGATTAAGATTATAAAACAAAGAATATTCCCCGCCTTGATAAGTTCTTCTGTTAACCTATAAATAATATAGAAATTATAAAATTAAACCGGTAATGAGAATTAGCAATAATAACATAATACCAAGAAGTTGTTTTAACATTTTTCTTTTATCCGTTACCAAGGTGGGTTCGGTAGATAGAAGAATCCCAATCTTGAAGATCGGTGACAGATAGAATAGTGTATCTGTGAACAAAATGTGCCATTCATTTGCAAACTCATTTCTTTCCTTCTCTGCTTACTTTAGCTGCTCATACGCTTCATCAGTTAGAGACCAACTGTCAAAGTGTATGCTTGTGCTCTTTAGAGACACAACGAGTTTTTTATGCCTTAGGCTGTCAAGAATAACTTTTACTAACGGCGTAAAAGTAGTTTTTGGGATTTCAAGGAGATCTCCAATTTCACGAGTCTTAAGAATTCTTCCCTCGTGCTTTGCTTGTAGCAGCAAGTCTAATACTGCTCCTTCAAGTAAATCTGTGCCAATTTTCGCAAGTTCTTGGGGTTTCATACAATTCACCAAACTCCTTTCGTTATTTACATAACTACATCTAACTTTTAAAGTATCCTCTTTTCATTTCGCATGTCCGATGAGTAGCACCGCAGCGGGCAAGGAAGTTTCCGCAGCCTTGCCATAAGCCCACTCAATACTGCCAATATCAGCATCCGTTTCTAACTTATGATACGGTAAGTTCCATGCTTCAAGTGTCGGTTCAAGAAAGGCAGCAACAGAGTCAACCCATTTACCTTCTGCATCTCGATTGTGATAACCGCGATAGCCGATGAATACAACGACAGGCACTTGCATATTGATAACGGTACCGCGGATTGCATCACCAGATTCCAAGAAGCCTGTATTTTGAATGATGATCACAGGTTTTTTGCCACCAACGAATAGCCCTGCTGCAATAGCAAATGCTTCACCTTCGCGAGTTACCGTAATGACCTCAATCTCCGATTCTTCACGCAATAACTCATAAATCTTCGCGCTGCCGTTGTCTGGTACACCAACGGCATGGGTGATATTCTGTTTTTTCAATGCCTGGACTATTTTTTGTGCTGATGCCACAAGTGTTCCTCATTCATGCAATTGGGCAGAATGGTGCGATTAGGAAACCGCACCTACCGAGCCTTTTCCTCAATCAACTTACTGTCTACCTTCAACCAATGCGTCAACCACTGTCGGATCAGCAAGCGTTGAGGTGTCACCAAGGTCAGATATATCGCCTTCTGCTATTTTACGGAGAATGCGCCGCATAATTTTACCTGATCGGGTTTTCGGTAAAGCGGGCGTAAACTGAATCTTATCCGGTGTAGCGATGGGTCCAATATGTTGCCGCACCGCCTGTTTGATACCTGTTTCCACGTCATCAGAGGCAGATTCACCCGTCATAAGTGTGACATAAGCATAGATACCTTGCCCCTTGATGTCATGCGGATATCCGACAACTGCAGCTTCCGCAACAGCATCATGTTGCCCGATAGCACCTTCAACCTCTGCTGTGCCTAACCTATGTCCAGAAACGTTCAGCACGTCGTCTACACGACCCGTAATCCAGTAATACCCATCTTCATCACGTAACACGCCATCACCTGTCATGTAATAGCCGGGAAACCTACTAAAATAGACATCAACAAAACGTTCGTGGTCGCCATACACCGTGCGCATAATACCGGGCCAAGCAGTTTTAATGCAGAGATAACCGGTCGCAGGATTGCCTTGCACTTCGTTTCCTTCTTCATCTAAGATAACAGGTTCAATACCGAAGAATGGGAACGTTGCGGATCCGGGTTTCAGTGGTGTCGCCGCAGGTAACGGTGTAATCAAAATTCCACCCGTTTCGGTCTGCCACCACGTATCAACTATGGGACACCGTTTGTCGCCAACAATATTATAATACCACAACCATTCCGGTTCTTTAATCGGTTCACCGACTGTGCCAAGCAATCGGAGCGTAGACCTATCGTATTTTTCTACCCATGTATCGCCCTCTTTCATTAAGGCACGCAGGGCTGTAGGGGCGGTATAGAAAAGATTGATTTTGTGCTTTTCTACCACTTGCCAAAATCGCCCAAAGTCTGGATAGTTCGGCACACCTTCAAACATAACGGTAATTGCCCGATTCGCAAGCGGACCGTAAATAATATAAGAATGTCCGGTAATCCAACCTATATCAGCGGTACACCAATACACATCGCCTTCGTGATAGTCAAAAATCTGCTGATGCGTATAAGAGGTATACACCAGATAACCACCCGTGGTATGTAAAACACCTTTCGGTTTTCCTGTTGAGCCGGAGGTATAAAGAATAAAAAGCGGGTCTTCAGCATTCATGACTTCAGGTTCGCATTCGGCATCTGCAGTTGCCATTGCTTCGTGCCACCAAACATCGCGGGATGTGTCAAAATCGACCACATCACCCGTGCGTTTCACGACAACAACTTTTTCAATAGACGGACAATCTGCAACAGCGGCATCGGCATTTGCCTTCATCGGAATATCACTTCGGGCACCACGCATTGCTGTATCTTGCGTTATCAAAAGTTTGCAAGCAGAATCGTTAATCCGATCTCTTAGTGATTCGGCTGAAAATGCCCCGAAAACGATGGAATGAACCGCACCAATCCTCGCGCATGCTAACATTGCAATAGCCAATTCTGGCACCATTTGCAAATAGATACAGACACGATCTCCTTTTTCAACACCTTGTGCTTTTAGGACATTGGCGAACTTTTTAACCTCTGCAAGCAGTTCGCTAAAACTAAATGTCTTATCTTCGGAAGGGTCATTGCCTTCCCAGATAACTGCTGTTTCATCACCGTGTCCTGCTTCCACGTGCCGATCAAGGCAGTTGTAACATGCGTTTAAGGTGCCGCCTTCAAACCATTTTATCTGTGCTTTAACAAAGTCATAATCCTGAACCGTATCCCATTTTTGGTACCACGTCAACCGCTCGGCAATTGCTGCCCAAAAACCTTCCGGGTCTTCAATAGATTCAGCATATCGTGCCTGATAGGCTTCTAAACTGTTGACGTGGGCATCACCGATTGGATAGGCTGTCTCCTTAGGTGGAAAAATGTTGTTAGCCATCTATTTTCTCCTATATGAACTTTTCTCTGTGCCATTCTGCAATCTTGAATTTGATTCCATTTTATAGCATTACTGCGCATGTGTCAATATATTGGTGTGGAATTGCGATATTGATTTTATTTTTTTAGGACTAAAGTCCAATCAGTGTTGATACGTTCTTCTCTCGGCACCTTAATGAAGTGTTTGATAATCTCCGAACCGAAATAGGTTTCAACTTCAAATCCAATTTTTTCAGCAATCGGCATCAGATACTTCCAATTTTCAAATAACTGCCCGCGAATACGATTATTCCCCACGACAACAATATATCTACCATCTTTGCGTAAGACTTTGTAGACTTCAGTGAGGTTTTTTCGCATATCGTCAAGATATTTAAAGGCGATGAATGCGCGCCTCGGATCCACTTCAAAAATATTAGCCATAACTCTATCCGCCTCTGGCACTCCGATTTCGTGTCGCTCTTTGTAATTGCGGGCAGAAACACTCTCTGTGCCAACATTCTGTTTCTTCAAAGCAGTTAGCGAATCCTGCGCAAAACCGAGCCAATACATCTCCAATTGGTGGGTTCTTGGATAGTCAACGGCATTGACATACGGTGGAGAGGTTACCGCGAGATCGAAATGACCTTCCACATACTTGATATTTCTTGCATCCATGTCTTCTGGAAAATCAACGGTAATATCAGACGGATAGTTTTGGGAAAACGCAACCATTTTAGGCACTTTGGTGAGAACTGTTTTCGCAAACCGATTCAGCGCATCGGAAGGCTTTACCAACTTGTTCAATTTTTTCCGAATCACTGTCCGCGTGCAATTATTATCGGCATTTGATACAGAACGGATAATGGACGAAAGACAGACTTTGAAAAAGTGTTTGATCCCATCGTTGGCATCAAGTTGCTGGATATGTTTTCTTAAATAGGTTAACTCATAAAGGATTTCTGTGTTAAACCAATTGTCTCTATAAGGGAAATTCGGCAAATCGGATTCTGTAACCTGTGAGGGATCGTAATTGAGGATAGACTCCATCAACGATTTCTGCGCAGACTTAAGTTCTGTTTCTGATAATGGCGTTACCTTTACCTGTGAAATAAAACGAGAAAATGGATCTACATCAATTCCAATAGAGTTACGTTTTGAGAGGAGTGCTTCAACATTTGTGGTACCACTCCCAGCAAATGGGTCAAGGATTCTGTCATGTTCCTGGGAATACCGTTTGATGAGCCAACGCGGCAATTCTGGGAAGAATTTGGCAGGATATTTGTGTAAGCCGTGTGTCAGAAAACTTTGGTCGTGACTGATAAATAGAAACCTGTCGCCATCCTTAGCAGGTAAGTTGACAGGAATATCACCATCTACTTGAACAATACTCTCGCCAAAATCATTGATAATTTGTGTGACTTTATCCATCATTTCATAATCCTATTAACTTTACCATATATTCCAAATTATAGCACAATTACAAGACTGATGCAATAACTCTCAAAAGTATTATAGGGTTATTTAGTTTTAAGCTTTTCTGACATATTTTATCACAATCGTTAATTTTTATGTGGTACCGTAGGTCGGGTAGAGCGTTAGCGAAACCCGACCTACGATATAAATTTTCAGTAACACTCATCAGTGGATAATTCATAAAACTAAATAGCCCTAAAAATATTACGAGGGGGTGTAAAGTTTTTGGCACTGATTATTTTTTAGATAATTAACTTGACAAACCAATGTATTTATGTTAATATTATTATAACATAATTTAATAATGTTTTCAGTATACTCAAAATTTCTAAAAAATAAAAACAAGAAAACACAAAAAACTTGAAAATCACGTCACAATCCTTGTCCTGATTGACTTCTGCACGTCACTTGTGACGTGCAGAACGTCCTAAAAATCCCAAATGTGACGTGCAAAACGCCCTAATTCAATGTGTAGATCGGGAGGGTGAAGCGAAACTCAACCGACAATATGCTTTGTACGAAAACTTTACACACCCAATTACGAGATTAAATTTGACTTTTTTGGTAAGAAATAGTATAATTAATTGACTTATTTGGTAAGGTATATTATAATATAATTGCCTAAATTGGTTAGGATTTAATAGGGGGGAGGAACACAGATGCAATTGTCTGCCAAGTTGAAGTATGCAGTTTGTGCGATGTTGGAACTCGGTCTGCAGTATCGTAAAGAATTCGTTTCGGTCACGGTGTTGGCTGAAAAACGCTGTATTCCCGGTCCGTTTTTGGAGAAACTTCTTTTACAACTCAAAGGTGCTGGACTGACCACAAGCCGTCGCGGGCCTGACGGCGGATATAGTTTAGCGCTACCTCCAGATAAAATACGGATAGGTGATATTTTTGCTGCAGTAGAGGGTCCTGTTGATTTCTCAAAAGGCTTTGAAACACAACAATCGTCTGAAATTGGGCCTTTTTTTGCCGAAATTGAGGAAGAGGTCCGCGACGTATTGAACACAAAAACCTTACATGAACTCTGTTGTCACGCACGTAAATTTAAACAGTTGTCGCAACCGACACATTCACATCTGTTTTTTATATGAAAATTGCTAAAAACCTGACAAAACTTATCGGAAATACACCGATGGTTCGCCTGAATGCGTTGCCGGAAAAAGGGGATGCAACTGTCTTTGCAAAGTTAGAATCCTATAACCCCGGTGGTAGCATTAAGGATCGCATCAGTTATGCCATGGTCATAGATGCTGAAGAGCGCGGCATCCTGAAACCGGGTGATACTATTGTTGAACCGACAGCTGGGAACACAGGCATCGGTCTTTCTATTGTTGGGGTAGCACGTGGTTATCAAGTAATTTTGACAATGCCAGAGAACGTTAGTAGTGAAAAATATGCACTCCTTTCTGCGTTTGGCGCGAATATTGTGCTTACACCGGAACACGGTGGTATGGCAAGCGCAATCTGGGAAGCAGAAGAAATCCTTAAACGAAATTCACGACACTATATGCCGAACCAGTTTACGAATCCCGCGAACCCATGGATTCATCGTGAGACGACTGCTGTTGAAATTTTGGATTCTGTAGGAAGTGATATTGATTTCGTTGTTATTGGGGTAGGAACAGGAGGGACGTTAACAGGTGTTGGGGAAGTTCTTAAAGCACAAAATCCAAAAATAAAAGTCGTTGCTGTAGAGCCTTTGGTGTCATCTGTACTTTCAGGTGGAGTGCCTGGACCGACACGGATTGATGGTCTTGGTGCTGGTATGGTGCCTGAGGTTTTAAATGTGGACATCATTGATGATGTCATTGCGGTTTCTGAAGAGGTAGCGTATCAAACTATGAAAGATATTTCGAAAAAGGAAGGTTTATTGGTAGGCATGTCGTCTGGAGCAAACGTGCATGCAGCATTGGAGGTAGCTAAAGCACAGGGGCCTGATAAGACTGTTGTCACGATTCTCCCAGATACAGGTGAACGTTACTTCAGTTTGAATCGTTATTTTGAACTTGAAACTGATATAATGGAGACATTACCATAAAAGGAGTCTAAACAGGAAAATACGGAATGGCATTTCAAATTGAAACTGCTTCAATGATAAAATTGAAACAGCAGATTACCTTAAAAGAGGACCCGCAAGAAATTCTTTTCTGCCTCTTTAAACAGTTTAATGATCGAGCAGCTATTGTAACAAGTGGTCAGCTGTCGGGCATGGTACAAATACATCTTGCAGCTGAAAGTAAATTACCTTTTAGAGTGTGTACGGTAGACACGTTTCGTCTCTTTCCTGAAACCTACACATTCTTTGATCAAGTAGAAGAACGCTACGGTATTGAGATTGAACGCATCCAACCAAACACTACTGAAGTAGAAGAAATGATTGCCGAACATGGGGAATTCTTGTTTTTCGATAGCACAGCAAAACAGAAGTTCTGCTGTGATGTCCGAAAAGTTAGACCAATGCAAAAGCTTTTAGAGACATTAGATGTTTGGATTACTGGAACACGGAGAGATCAATCTGAAAACCGACAAAATTTCCAGAAAACAGAAATCATTTCATCTAAGACGCATCCTATTCTCAAGGTGAGTCCGTTATTTCACTGGACAACCGAACAAGTATGGGAATTTGTGCGTGAAAATGATGTACCTGTCAATCCGCTCTTTAAACCTGACGCTCATGGACACTACTATGAATCACTCGGATGTATGACCTGTACAACGCGCATCAAACCTGGTGAACCCAAACGTGCAGGTAGATGGCGTTGGCAAAACGGAACAGACGCTGAGGAAAACAACAAAGAGTGTGGGTTACACTACGCTATTTAATACTAAACGAAATGGTGGATTTTCCCGCCATTACCATATTCTACAAAAAGCACGGCGTCAGAACTCTGACCCGATAAAGGAGGAAAAATGGCTGTCATAGTTCGTATTCCAACCCCGCTAAGGAGGTTAACACAGAATCTCGCGGAGGTTGAAACTGAAGGCACTAATATTGAGACCATCATCGAAAATTTGGAATCAAACTATCCAGGAATGAAAGAACGGCTTTGCGATGAAGGCGGAAACATCCGTCGGTTTGTGAATATCTATCTCAATGATGAGGATATCCGTTTTCTTGATGGCAAAGCGACACCCGTCACTGACGGTGCTGAAATATCAATAATTCCCGCTATTGCTGGCGGCAGAAACCTTTCCTAAAACGGTATTTCGTGTACAGGCGGATACCGTATCCGCCTATATGCGATTCACATGTATTTTCACAAACGATATGGTAACGCTACTACCCAAAACCTTTAATGAGATATGTGCACATGCAAAAGCACAGTTTCCTGAGGAATGCTGTGGTATAATTTTGCATGAGGATACGCAAGAGTTTGTCAGACCTTGTCGCAATATCCAAAATGAAATGCATAGGGATGATCCTACTACTTACCCGCGCGATGCTCGCACAGCGTACTTAATGCACCCTGATGATCTAATTTCTGTGCATAAAGAGGTAGAAACACAGCATCGTCCGATTAAAGCGTTTTATCATTCACATCCGAACCATGAGGCATACTTTTCTGAAAAAGATAAATCAGACGCTTTGATGTGGGGTGAACCTGCATATCCAGGGGTGGCATATCTCGTCATCTCAATATACGGAGACACAATCCGCGTGGTCAAGGCTTTTACATGGGATAAAGTTGAATCTGATTTTATTGAAGTTCCTGTCCAAAAGACTCCATCAGGAGCAATGCAAACAACCTCTTTAAAGGTCCGTCTAACTTTTCCGCCCGAAAAAATAACTGAACCGATCATTTACAACATTGGACAACAATTTCGAGTGATCACCAATATCCGTCGCGCTAACGTAACTGAAGAATCGGGTTGGGTGATGTTAGAAATACGGGGTGCTTCGGATGAAATTGAACGCGCTATTGATTACCTAAAAAATATAAAAGTCCAAGTAGAACCTGTTGAAGGCGATGTTGTCCAATAAGTTTTACTCTTAACTCTACTGAACACTTCTGTGCTACCAAGAAGAGAAATTGATGCACTCCCCCCAAACAGGTCTGTTTCGTTCCCTCCAAAGATTACTACCAGACTTTAACGTAAGTTACAGCGTTCATCTCCGTCCTTACGTGTGTCTTATTGCGATTTCAGCATTCTCGCTTGCAGTCGGATTAGGCGTAGCACTTCAGAATTATATCGTATTTGAGTTTCATGACACTTCGGGTGTAGTTGGTCGGCTAAGTGTTGATCAATATCCCAAACAGCAAGAATTTTTCTACTACCTACTTGCCCTAATCGGAATCCCAGCTGCTATTTGGCTTTATTGGTTTGTATGGTTTACCTATTCAAATTGGGCTGCTCAGGCAACTAATCAACCAATATACCGTGTGCTAAAACTAAACGCACTTGCTTCAGTGCCTTTGTGGTTGAGTTGGCTGCAGATTTCTAACTTAGATCAAGCTGGGTTTCTGGGATTAACACTTCCAATCGGATTAACGCTCTTATTTAAATTGGTTCTATTCGGTCTTAGGTTTAAACCTATTGAAGGAAAAGGCGATACTGTTTCGTCAGAACCGCTTACTCTTCAAACTGGTAAGATCTTTGCAGTCCCAAAAAATATGCGTGTTTTGTTGCGTGGGTGTGAATATATTCTCCTACCGGTATTTATTTATTTGCTTGTGTATAATGGAAATATCAATGGTGGCATTGATATGTTCCATGAAGGTGAACGGTTAGCGCCTTTGAATGAGATGCTCCATGGCGGTGTGGTATTCCGAGATGTTTATGTGCAACATGGACTTTTCCAAAATGCATATTTGGCGTGGTTCGGTAGTAAAATCTTTGAACCGACGTTGATGGGTGTGCGCTCTATGGAGCGTGTGTTGGGACCGCTCGGTTATATTGCGCTATATCTGCTCGGTTTGCAGGTATTTCGAGGACGATTCTTAACTGCCTTTTTATGTTTCCTTATTGCTTCTGGACACAACTTTTCCGTTTCCCCAAGGCATGCCCTCGGTTTACTCAGTTTTGCTTGTGTTGCTAACTATCTAACATACCATCGTGAGAAGGGACTTTTTCTCCCTTGGCAACGCAATTGGTCTGAAAAACCGACATGGATATTGCATCTCTTTAGGTTCGGTTGGAAACTTATTCTGGCAGGGTTTTTTACGAGTTTAGCGTTTTGGTACAGCACTGAAGTCGGTTTATATACGCTCGGTGCTACCGGTCTATTTCTGGTGATTTACAGCGGACAACGGAGGATCCAACTGCACCTACGCCCCTTACCATTAGCTGGCTATTGTTGCGGACTTCTATTAGGGTTTCTTCCTGTAGCAATCTATTTTTTCTCCCATGGTGCGTTGGACGATGCTATCTGGAATTCGTATATTCAGTGCAAATATCAGCTTGCAATATGGGGACTCAAATTTCCATCTCTGTCTGCAACGCTTTCTATTTTATCAGAAAACGGATGGCGGGCATTTTTCCTGAGCACAGGATTTCGATGGTATCTTCCAATTTGTGTCTTTGTAGTTACAGCGGCATATCTTACCTATCGCCGTCTATGCAGAACTAATATTTCCGCAGAAGACGCACTGAAGCTTCTGCTCCTGTTACTCGGTGGGATTGCATTTTTCCGGACTGCACTTGGCAGATCGGATGGCGGACATTTGAATTACGGTGCTACTTTCTTATGGCTTCTTTGCTTGTTTCCGATTGATAGAGGTATATCAGGAGTGTTCAACAACCTTTTGGGTGGAGAATCTGGCGAAGGTTTCCGCGCGCGTCTCTCTTTGCTAACCGATAGGGCGCGCTGGCAGCGTGTATTGAAAACGGCATGGATACTTATACCTATAGGGATGTTTGTCTGGTATGTTGGTGAAGTGCATCGACCTCTTACAAGATTTTCACAAAGATGGGAGCAGTTGCGTCAGAATCCGTTTGATCGGCATCTTGCTGCTGAGGAGTTAGAACGTGCAGGACAAGTAGATATTCCAGACGACCAAGTTGAGCAGATTAAGAAGGTGGTGGCTTACATCCAAGAAAACACGGCACCGGATGAAAAGATTTTTGATTTCACGAGTCAGGGAGCCTATTTCTTCTTTGCAAATCGACCGAGTGTTACCCGATTTCACATGGTGTCTTATGCCGCAACGCCAGGGATGCAGCGCGAGGTTGTCTCGGCACTTGAAAGCGATCAGACGCGTTTAGTTATTTTTAAGACGGGGGGTTGGTTTGATAATGTTGACGGTATACCAGTTGAGGAACGCCACCTGATAATTGCAAAATACTTGGAAGAAAACTACGAACTTGCAATTAACATTAATAATACAGAGATTTTGTTAAGAAAATGACTAATACAAAAGGAAATGCTATTGGGAGAAAAAGTATAACAAAAAGTGTCTCTATTTGATCAATATACCACTTATCAAGGAATAATAATCCCGCCAGAATCCAAGTAATTAAACAGTAACCCCAAATATTGTTTGTTCGTTGCTCTATCACTTTTGTTTGTATTTGTTGCTTTCCCTTTTTTGTTTCCTCTGCTTGTTGCGTCATCTGTTTAGTGTTGTTCCTCACTCTGTCGTTTCGTTTCAGTTTGTTGTCGTAAGTCTTCAGCCTGTTGCCAATATTCGTATGCTTCATTAACGCGCCGAAACATTGTTCTGCATTAGACGTGGAATTTTTGTCGGGATGGTACCGTTTCGCTAATTTACGAAATGCTTTTTTTACATCCTTTGGTGAGGCATCCGAATCTAATCCTAATATGTCTAATGCTTCTTTCAGTGTCATGATGTATCTGCTTTAGAATAAATTTATGGACCTTCCTGCTGTGCAACGAAGATACGGTAGATGTCTTCAAAAAGCCGCACATCCGTTAGTGTATCTTCAGCAGAAGAACGGAACGGTTCAGGGTTGTGGAGGTTTTTAACAAAATATTCCGCTTCTCTGTGATATGCCCATGTCCATGACGGTCTCGGAATTGGTCGTGTAATCTCCTGTACCTCTCCTGCGCGGTAGATTTCAACCTCTGCAGGTGTGTTTTTCAGTAACAGTGGTGGTGCCCATGTATGAATCCATCCGTGCTGAAAATAAATCTGTGAATGCTCATCCCAACGGTAGTGAGAAACATGTCCGGTTTCCAGCGTAACTCGTGTGCCATTCATATCAAAGATAACAACGCCCGTATACCCGTTCTCATTCAAATCAACTGCTTTAACGGTAACGTTATCACCAGCATCAAGAAACCACCGCATTAGATTGATATTGTGTGTATACTGCTGAAGATATCCGATGTATCCACCCCACCATCTTTCTGGAAGCCACTCAGGGAATTTCTGCGGTGCGCTCGGTTTCGGTTCATCTGTACTGTCCATCGGTGTATCAAGATTGCATACCCAATCGCCGCCAAAGCCGTGGTTGCGGGCATAAGTCAAGCGACCAAGTTTACCTGTTTCTTGGAATTGTGTGATCTTCTCCTTGACAATCTCATTCCCCGCATCATAGCGTTTCATGTAGCCTACCATCAGTTTTTTGCCAGATTCTTGTGAGGCATCTACGATTGCTTGTGCTTGTTCAACTGAAACAGCCATCGGTTTTTCCATGAAGACGTGTTTACCAGCACGTAGAAGGTCTTTCGCAATTTCGCCTTGTAAGGCAAAATCAGCGGATACTGCCACCGCTTCAATTTCGGTGTTTTGGGCAAGTTGAGTATGGTCTCGATAGAGATGCGGAATACCGAATCGTTGTTGGACTTTTTTGCCGAGTTCAGTACGCACCTCTGCAAGTCCGATAATTTGACATTCAGGAATACTTGCAAAATTTGGAATATGCACCTTTTGCGCCATAAACCCACATCCAATATAGCCGATTTTTATTTTTTCCATTTAGCGATCTCCTTTGTCCACAAGCGATTCTATCTGCTCTACCGCTGTTTGTGCCCCTTCCCGCACAAGCGCAGAGGTGTCGTTTTGTGCCAACTGTTTAAGTTTGTTAAGGCAAAGTTTTGCCTCAAGTTTGCCAAGTGCTACTGCTACGAAATAGCGAACATCAGCGTCCTCATCGTCCAATGCTTCCAGCAGTGTCTCGGTATCTGAAGGAGTGGCAAGATGGCGTTCCGCATCACCGATATTAATCAACGATTGTGCTGCAATGCGTCGAGAATGGATATCCCCATGCCGTAAGGACGCAAGTAATTCGTCATTGCCAGTGGGAATCGTCTTAAGAGTATCCCAGTCGCAATCCAAGCAAAACCATGAATTCGTATCTAACTGCTGGATGTTGACATTGCCACACTTTGGGCATTCCCCATACTCTTGTTGTTGATTCATGAGGGACCTATTGCCTCCATTTCTGGTAAGTCTCGCCATATCTCCGGACCTTCTGGCTTGAAATTTATTGTTGCTATGAACTGCATGCCGTGATAGAAATTGATTTTAAACTTACCGCCGCCAAAATTCTGTTTAAGATAATCTAAAGGTGCATCAATCAACGGCCCCATTTCGTCAGCATAGTAGAAAGCGAGTGGTTTGAACCGGACGGTGTTTCCCACAGGTTCCTGTACTAACAGTTGGGCGGAAGTAGCCGGAAACAGCACTTGAAAAGCATCCCACAAGTCAGCAACAGTAGGATTTGGCTTGCCGATTCGCTTTTTAAAGTCGTTTTCAAGGTATTCAGAGAACGTGTTAAAAACCCAGTCCATGATTTATACCATTCAACATAATACGAGAAGATCTTAAATTCCAGGTGCCTTCAAGAAGTCCTTCCAATCAAAATCGGGCAGAGGGAACTCCTCTGTGGCTTTACATTGTCAGAACGTTGCAGCATTTTCAAAAAACTCTATATCCACGCGCTCAATTTGTGCGGAACGCGCATTCTCTGCTACACGTTGGACAACCATCTCCCGCACAAATGGGATCGGAATGCGTTTGACACGATGCACAACTTCTTCCGTGCAAGGTACATTGGTGTTGTCAAGAAAAGGACCGTCCTGTGCTGCTGCTTCGGCAGGATGATCGCAGGTCTCAGGCACAAGTTGCTGTAACCGCATTGAGACGTAATCGGTCACCCACTGTTGGAACTTTTCGGTGCTTTCAGATTCTGCGACATTAGTTTGTGGTGTCTGTTCCAACTTTTCATTAATACTGACAAGTAGATTTTCCAAACGTGCCATACGGTCTTCAACGTTGGTGAGTCGTTCTTGAATGTTAGTTTGCTCGTTCATGTTTCCTCCTTAAATTACCCAATATTTCCATAGGTCTTTTGGAATTTCATATCTAATTTCTTCGCGCTGTTTATGGTGATAGCGTGCAAATATGCCTACTCGTGGAATGTCCCTGATATTGCCAGAACCAGTATGACACAGATATGCATGCCACAACACAACATCGCCTGCTTTGCCAATAAACTCACGCGGTCCCTCTGGTGATAAATCTGAAAAGATATGCCAACCCCATCCTTCAATATCTCTAAAACTACCATCAACCTGCTCAGGATATTTGAGGAAATATTTATGTGTTGTCAGATGGCTCTTAGGCCAAAAGATGAAGGCACCGCCGCCGGGTTCAACATCGTATAGATAGGTTGTTGAACCCATCATGAATGGACTCCAGCCGCCAGGACCGTAGGCGTCAATATGTCCGCTCCCGGGCATTGACCATTCTGCATCTGGGTTGGGCCATTTCACAAGGGGTGAACCACCACCACCTGCAAACTCACCACCACCGAGTTGCTCAGTAATCGTTTGCATCGGAGGCACTTGTCCGAAGTTTGGGGAAAAACCGAAGTTTTCTACCACGTAATTGTCTGGCCATGTCTCTGGTGTCTCTAAACTGGAATTGAAATGCTTCCAAATCTGTTCACGCCAGCCATCAAGGACATTTGAATCTATCAAGTTTTCAAGAATAAGGAATCCGTTTTCTTGAAAAAATTCCACCTGTTTTGCTGTTAGCATACAAGTTTCCTCTATTATTATAATCTAAGTTGCCACATAGTAGCACAAACTTTTAGTTTGTGCCTGTGAGTGCGTAAACTAAAAGTTTGCGGTACAAAATTTGCGAATACTGAACTATTATTATACATTAAACTCTATGTCCGTATGTCTAAAATCTTATAGGTAGCAACTTGGGTTATCATAGTAAGCTAAATGTAAGAGGCGCAATGAATTGCACGATTACAAACGCTACTAATCTAAAAAAATGTTTATGTGTTTTTAGAAGTTAAAAGCCTTTTAATATTGCCTAAATTCCTAACGCCGCGGTCGGAAAGAGGGAATGCCGGTTTTGTCGAACCTCTTTTTCACTGCTTTCATAAGTTCTGGTGTTATTTCCCGATAGCCATTTTCACGAGCGTATTTTTCAACGCTTTTGATAACCATGCCGCGCGCAAATGAGGGAACACGTTTTAATCTTTTTTCTGCTGCATCATTCCACTGCAAATCGTAATCGGGTTCTGTTGCGAAGGCAGTTCTTTTTTCAAGTTGAACGGGTTGTTGCCCTTGCTGTCCCGGTTGATATTCACAAGATTCATCTGCAGCCAGGTAACTGCCAGTGGTGGCATACGCACGCGCTCTACATCCACCGCAGACCTCTCTGAATTCACATGCACCACATTTGCCTTGCAGCATATCCCGATTTCGCAATTCATGGAAAGTTTCCGATTCATTCCACAGTTTGACAAAACTCTCGTTTTTGAGATTGCCAACACTCACAGGTAGATACGGACACGGTGTCAGTTCCCCTTCAGGACTGATGCGGCAATAATAGATACCACAAGGACACGTGCCACTCGGATAACCTTGCAGGAAAGCTGAGTCGGATTGTTGTTCATAGATAACGCGTTTGTAATGCGGCGCGCATTTCGCTGCGATGAGCATCTTCCCGCTATATTCTGCTTGGAGTTGAAACATCGTCTCAAGCATCTTTTCATATTGTGCAGGTGTGATGTCCATTACCGTCTTACCTCTGCCGGTACGCACGAGAAAATAGAGGTTTAGCACCTTCGCGCCTAACTGATAGGCAAATTCAACAATCTCAGGGATTTCCTCGTAATTCCACTGCGTAACAGAGGTTTGTACAAGGAAATCAAGTTGGGCACGTTTGAGTGCTTCAATGCCATTCATTGTTGCCTTCCACGCGCCTTCCATGCCGCGAAACTTGTCGTGATTTGTGGGTTGGATAGAATCAAGGCTAATACCTGCCCCAGTAACACCGTGCTGTTGCATCTTCTCAACAACACCGTCGTTCAGTAGGACACCGTTTGTCCCCATGACAACAAGAAATCCGGTATCGGAAGCGTATTTTGAAATCTCCAAGATATCCGGACGTAACAACGGTTCGCCGCCAGTGAGTATTAGTAGAATATGTGGATTAATTTCGGCTATTTCATCAATCACACGAAAACATTCCGATTGGCTCAATTCTGTATCTCTATGATACCCTTGCGGGAACTCGTCTGTATCTACAAACCCAGCGGGAAGGTAGCAGTGCGTGCATTTCAGATTGCACAATCGGGTGATATTCCATGAGACTGCCTGAACTTTTGTGTTTTCCATTTTAGTAAATCCGTTATATTTTTTCCGCGGTAGATGCGGTTTCCTAACCGCATCTAATGGTATGGGCAAATGGTGCGGTTGGAAACCGCACCCGCTAAATACTAAAAGAGCATTTAGCGTTGATTCACCAGGGGCGCATATTTTAATTTCTCAATAGTAACGCAAGTGCAAATACAATTAATCCTGAAAAAAGTGTTAAATGTCCGAAAACATTGATATGACGGGGAATACTAATTGGACTATCTGGTTGTGCTGCCTCAAGGTGCCGCCGATAGAGTGAACTGTATAGTCCCCAAAAGAGTGCCATCAATCCGAATGCCGCAAACTTTGCAGCAGAATATATCATATACTCCGATTTTAATTCCATATTACTATTCCATGCAACGATAAAGATTACAATCCCGCCTGTCAACAAGAGTATGTTAATGGTAAATCGTATCATGTGACGAAAGCGATTGTGAATTGCCAACAGATTTTGGGCTGGTAAATTTTGCCGAACTATCGGCATTGCAATCAAGGTTGAAAATACTACACCTCCAAACCAGATTATTGCTGCTATTAGATGGATACTTCGGATAATAAGTTCTACAAACGTCCGCATAGTTTGTTATTTGCTGGATTTGCCTTACGATTAGGTATGAAATTATACATCCTCAGATTTCTGATAAAAGTTCACCCCGACACGTTCAATTTGCGCAACCATATCTGGATTGTTTATTTTACTGAAAATAGATAGATCAATCGTATAGGGTAAAAGCAGATCATCAAGATCAAAGTCAATTTTAGTAAGTACGCTGTGTGTTAATCCCTCGCCGCAGAAGGTTAAGTCAATATCAGAACCGTTTCGGTAGTTACCTGTGGCACGTGAACCGTATAAAATCGCTTTTTCAATTTGTGGATACTGCTTGAAAACGGCATGTATTTTTTGAATAGTCTTGTCTGATAACCCGTATTTCATAGCAATTCATCCTGTTTTAGATGCTCTATCTTTGCCAACAACGTCTCAAGTAGCGTATTAAGTGCGCTCTTGCAAGCGTGCGATCTGTTCTCGGAGTTGGGCAGCTTCTGCCTCTGCTTCCTGTCGTGCGTTTGCTTCTTGTGCTGCGCGTGCTTCAGCGGTTTCGGCGCGTGTAGTTTCCTTCTGTCGTGCGTTTGCCTCTTGTTGTGTGCGTGCTTCAGCGGTGTCTGCACGTATTGCTTCCGTTTCCGCGCGTGTTCGCACCCAGTCACTCACAACTGGATCATAAATACCTATTTGTCCATCGCGTATGCGGAAATCTAAACCCAGAGATGATGAACGGACACCACCATTCTCATCTGGTTGAACTTCTACATAAACATCATTAACCAATTCAAAACCCATCAGTTGTGACGGCAAATACAGCCCCTCCGCATCATATAAGAAATAGTTCTGTATTTTGAGTGATGCGTAGATGTCCATTTTTTTAGTTAAGTCATTTTGATATGTGTTTTTGCTGCTGAACTCCATCACGAACTCTGGCACTTTTCCCTCTTCCCATACCAAGTATGTCCGTCGCAACTTCATGCCTATACCGAAAGAGACAAGAACATCTGGAGAAATAGACTTATTAGGTGAACCTTCCACATAGTACATCAGAATATCACCAGAGATATAGACAGATGGGTTATGTGAGAAATGTGCTTCAAGTGCTTCTAATGTCCAGAACAACTGATGCCTATGAAGATCGCTGGCTGCCATCGGTTTGCCATCCTCTTCAGGATAAAGTGATGATGCATCTGTGGGGACATAAGAGACTTGTTCCTTTTCTGATTTAGTTGCCATAATGTTTTCCTTACCATAAGATGCGTGAAAACAGCGGTTAAGATTTATAGTTCCGTCTATACTATGCGTTAATTATAGCCGAAAATCAGGAGGGTATCAAGCATTTTAGGATTTTAGAACTGTGCGGGGAAGTTTCCCCGTGCAGCATCCATCACTTCGCCTGTAATCTCTGTATGTCCGTTATCTTTGGCAAAACTTTCAATTCCCATTTTTGCCATCGGACGGACAAAACTTGGGATACGTTCTAAACGTTCCAATGCTTCAGGTGTCCAAGTGAGACCTTCAGGTTCAGGTTCGGATTTTTCCTCAAAAGCGTCTGAAATGACGGAGGTAAAGGGACATTTTCCACCTTCTGTGGTTTCCCCTGCCCCCATTTCTGATGCTATGTTCGGCATTGAATCCTGCTTTGCAGTCTCTAACTGTGAACGCAGCATTTGCATCGGTTGTGCCGCTTCGCTACTACCACCGAGTTTTACGTCTAAGGATTTTAGCATCTGCGTTTCCGATGGATTAAGGTACATGGCTATCTCAGTAAAACAGTCAGGGCATTCAAAAACTGCGGTGACAGAACCCTGTTCGGGACGGGTTACGTCCTTAAATTTCATTGCTGTGTCGCAGTCTATACATAAGAATTTCATCGTATTTCTCCATATCATTAGCGGAAAAGTCAAAGCGGAGTGACTGACTTATATCAGTTATAAAAGAACTCTTGAATCTTTTGTGCTACTTCTATAATTGCTCTGCTTGCGGGGGTATCGGTGTATTCTTGGACATAAGGGGTGCCGCTGTCACTACAGTGGGAGAGTTTAGGCTCGAAAGGGATTTTGCCAAGCGTAGTTAATTGAAACGTATTATCAGGTGTATCCTCAGGAGAAAAAAGGGGTTCGTGTTCACCACAATGTTTGCAAACATAGAATGACATATTTTCTACAACACCGATAATTGGCACTTTGAGTACGTCTCTTGCTATCGTTATTGATTTTTTGACAATCAGGTGTGACACTTCGGAGGGAATTGTTACGACGACTACGCCACCGAGATTTGGGATAAGTTCAACCACATTGGGCAGGCGGTCAGAACCTGGTGGCAGATCAAGCAGAAGATAATCTAACTCTCCCCATTCCGTGTCACCGATGAACTCTCGCAGTGCACCTACTTCCATTGTAGAACGCCATGTGAAAGCGTCCTTTTGCGTGTGTGCATTCCACAGCACCGGTGCGTCATCTTCAGAGAGGAGTAAGTCCATTGAGATGATCTTAATACCGAGGGAACTGACGGGAGGTTTTACACCAGTGGACGCATATTCAAGCGTCGCGTTGCGTACCCCCATCATCTTGGCAATCGTTGGGCCGTTGATGTCAGCATCTACAATACCGACCGAACAACCTGCTAATGTCAGCGCGGTAGCGAGGTTGGCAGTAATAGCACTCTTACCGACACCGCCTTTTCCGCTCATAATTGCGACAGTATATTTTACAGAGGCAAGACGTTTACTAAGGCGGTTCGCTTGTGCTGTGACTTGCCCAATAATGTTAGAACCGGCATCATCCGGGAGTTCCTTGTAACTTTTCACTTTTTCCGGCCGATAGCATACAAGGCATCGTAGCTGCGGAGATAGAGCGTGCCATCTGCAATAACTGGCGATGCTGCAACAGTTTCACCAATTGAGTTTGTTGCCACGATTTCAAATTCTCGTCCTGCTTTCACAACATTGACCACCCCATCCCGTGCTGTTAGATAGATATATCCGTTAGCATAAACAGGTGAAGAGCGGTGCCGTTGTCGATGTGTTCGTTGCTTATAAAGTTCTGTTCCTGTTTTGGCATCAAGGCAGATTAGGTCTCCGTTTTCCCGGCACAGATAGACTAAACCATCATGGATAAGCGGAGAAGGAACATCTGGAGTGCCATCTTTGAGTTTCCAGATTTGCCATTCAGTGTCCGTTATATCACCAGTTCCCGATGGAGCTAAACCCAAAACAGGGCCATTTTTGGCAGAGGGAATGACAATGAGACCTTCCGTTGCTACAGGTGAAGCGACAAGTCGGAATGAACCGTTATAGTTATTTAAAGGATTCAAACCACCACATCGCCAAATTTCGCTGCCATCTTCAAGGTTGTGGGCAGTAACATAATCTGCACCATGCACAACAAGGAATTCATGTTCAGCATCACGATAAACAATTGGGGAGGTATAGGCTTGTTCGGATTCACTCCTTGCATCGCTTTCTCGCTCATGTTTCCAAATCTCTTCGCCTGTCATCTTATCAAGTGCCAAAACTAACCACGCATTACTGTGAATAAGTGAAATGTATAACTTATCTTTGTAAAGCAAGGGTGTTGTTGACATAATGAAATAGAGACTGAACTTGCCATAACGTTCCTCAAGGTTTGTTTTCCAGACAGGATTACCTTCAAAATCATAACAAGCGAGATCACCGGTTCCGAGAAATGTCCAAACATGTTTACCATCAGTTGTAGGAGATGGTGCAGCTGAATTTACTTCACCACGGCGAGCAGAACGGTTGCCTTGTCCTAAGGTGCGTTTCCATAGTTCCTCACCTTCGGTACTAACACACATCAGAACAAGTTCTCTTCCGTCAGCGGATGTTAGAAAAATCTTATCTTCCCACACAGCGGGTGTAGAAGCTGCCTCGCCGGGTAGTGGCAAACGCCATTTAACATTTTCAGTGTGGCTCCACTGGATAGGTGCATCAGTTTCATGGCTGATTCCATCGTTATTTGGTCCTCGCCACTGGTACCAGTTTTTAGAGGATGTGTTCGTAGGAGCGGTATCTGTATCAGATGCTATTTGGGCGCAGCTGTTTATGCAGAAAATAAATGTCGTAATGCTTAAAATGATAGTTAGTGCATTTTTAAAAACCTTTTTCTTCATCATCTACCTCCGTTTCAACGATTTTCGTCTGTCCATAAGCCGCGATCATGGCTGTTCCACTGATAAGGAATAATTTTTGATAAAGCCCCGACACTGTAATCGGGGAACTTATATTCTGCCTCTATAACATAGCCTTCGTTTGTGAAAATAGGAAATTCAAGATTGGTAAGTGAATCAACTGGGTCAATTTCCAACCATACATCAAGATCACCGATCACTGTTTTATAAATAAAGTCAGCAGAATCGCTTTCATGTTTGAGAATCATGATAACACCAGATTGTCTGACATTACCGTTAGATGAACGTACTTTCAAACCTACGACAAGATCATCTGATGGCGGCGGATCTGATTTTAACTTAAACCATAAACCTTTGTTTGATCCCTCCGCAGCACCTTCATTTGGACCAAGGATTTGGAAAGTAATTGTTGGAATTTCCGCCATAATTTATCTCCATTTATTGTTGAAGTACTTGGAAATTCTACACCAGCGAGGTTAGGAAACCTCGCCTACTGGGAACGAAAGTGTCTATTATTTTTATTTAGTTGTCTTGATTATTTCCGTTGTTGGATTGTTGATAATATTCGCCCAACACCTCATTCGCAAGACTTCTGCCATCTTCAATAACGCGGGCGGCAAAATCAAGCGTAATCTCAGAAATACCTGTCTCTTGGGCACGCTGTTCAATACGGGTTTGGGTAATATTTCGCATAAATCCTGCGGGAACTAAATTTAACCTTTCTACAGCATCTTCTGTCCATTCAAGGATACTTTCAATATTTACTGTTGTTTCAGTGCCTTGAGATTCGTTTTGCGTTTGCATGGCTCTAAGTTCAGGGGCATCTTCACGGACAGCTGCTGCTTCACCCATGCTGTCATCAATAATCTGCGTGGCGAATTCATTTGTGATTGTGCCAATCTTTTGTGATCGTGCGGATTTTTCTATTCGTGCTTTGACATTGCGCCGCATATAACCGCGAGGCACAGTTCGGAGTGCTTTCTTCGCATGCTCAGACCATTGCAAGCGGACACCGTCAAACGTTTCCTCTTCTGCAGTACCGCCTTCGTCAATCGCTATGTGTTCAATGGAATCTTTGTCAACCATTTGGAAACGTTCTGGTGGCGAACTACAGACAGGACATTTAACCGGTTGATCGTTATGTGCTGCGTAGCCACATTCCCCACAGATATAGGTCTGCACATCACCTGCTTCCAAGACCTTCTGCTCTGCGATCTCTTTGGCAACGCGTGTCAGTTTTTCCGAAGCACGTTGCGGCATAATTGCTTCCATCGCTTTGTCAATAACGCTTTCAGTAATAACAGAATGCCCGCGTTCAATGGCAAAGCGGTGCACCGCGGTTTTGGCAATGCCACGCACAAGCGGAGGCGCTTTCTCCATGCGATCCATTGCCTCCTGCGTCCAGACAAGGGTTTCTTCTGCTTTTACATCAATTTGGGGAAAATAACGTTGACTTGTCAGCAGCACATTACAAGGGGCAAGGCGTAAGAGGTTTTCAGCCGTGCTGCCAATGTCCGAATCTTGTTCATTATGGACACCAATTTTGCCTAAAACGAGTAGCCACGGGTTAGTTTTTCGGGTGTATTGTAGTATTTTTTCGTAAGCTTTTCCATCAAGGAGGGTAATTTTTAGTTTATAGTCGTGATCTTCTTTAGCGATAGAACGGGCAACTTCAAGATGTGATTGATATATTTTTGCAAGACCAGTATCAATCACCTCTTCGTGCAGCTGCTCTTGTTCTTTAAATCTAAATGTTCTCGCGGCGCGTTCTGTCAGGACATTGACAACGGAGTTAAAAACAATGTAGTGTAAATAGGGGTCATATACACCTACAGCCTCTACCTGTTTGTTGAACATTTGCCCAAGACGAATAGCGGTTTTCAATCCAGAAAAGGATTCAGGACTTCCGTCAATGCCGACGAGGATGTTACCAGATTGTTCTTCAACAGGGTCAAGATTTCGCACAATAAGCGTATCTGTTGTGATGCGGCGGACAACGCGTTCACAGACGCCACCGATTAGGCTATCCTTGACAGCACCCATACCGAGTGCCCCCATAATTACTAAATCGTAGTCGCTTTCCTGAATGTCCTCAACCAGTTTGATGTAGTGCTTACCTTCAGGCATCTTCGCTTCAAACGGAATCTCAAGCTTTTCACACTTCTTTTTCATCACTTCAAGATAGGAATCTGAAATAAGTTGGAGTCCCATGGTGATGAGTGTGTCGTGGATACGGCGCTGCTTTTCGAGTTCAACCTCGTCTTGGTATTCCTCTGGCAACGTATACTCCATCTGCTTGAAACGCACATCGTGCATTTTTGCCGCGTAGACGTGAGACCCTACCAACTGGGAAGCGAATTTCTTTGCAAATTCAACGGCTAAGTTAATACTAGCGTCTGAATAGTCTGAATTGTCTACAGGCACGTAAATCTTTTTCATAATGTTTTCTCACTCGTCTTCTATCTCTGCGTTATTACAAGGTTTGTAATGCGACCCGATAATACCTCCGAGGATGTGTGCCAAAAGTGTTGCGGGCCATAGATATACTATTGCTGTTTGCCATTGCCAATCAAGGACAAAACGTCGTGCTACAATGTTTAGCACAATTGGAATATATAAACACCTACTCCAAGGACGGCTAAATTTTTTGAACCGCACACGAAAAAATCCGAAAGGAAAATGTATTAGAAATGTAGCAATTGAAATTAAAAAATTCAGTTAGTTCCTCATTTTTTTAAGAGGGTTTTAACATCCTTCCGTAGACGCTTCATCGCAGGTTTGCTGCGACTATCGTAATAGTCATGTATTTTTCCATTTGGTGCGACGAGAGCAAACTTTGTGCTATGCGGAAACCCACCCCCATGTTGTGCTGCAGATAATTTAAAACCATCGTTCGCCAATTGGTAAATCTGATCCTTTTCACCTGTCAGAAAATGCCATCGTTGTGCGTCAGCACCAAATTGCACTGCATAACGCGAGAGAACTTCTGATGTGTCCCGCTCTGGGTCTACTGTAAAAGAAACAAAATAGACAGGTTCTGAGTCGAATTCCGATTGGAGGTTTGCCATTTCTTGCGTCATCACCGGACAAATCGTTGGACAGTGGGTAAAAATGAAATCAGCAACCCAAATTTTTCCTTGTAAATCGGATAAACCTAACGGTTGATCTTGCTGATTCACCAAATTAAAATCTGGAACACTTGCTGAAACAACTTCTGCGGTTGATTCGGGTTTATTATTGAAAACTAACCACAAATTGAGAACAGCAATACCGATAACGATGAGACCTAATACGATCCACGGCAAGGTACTCTTGTCAAGTTTGCGTTCATCTTCATTGAGGTGGTTAGTCTGATTCTCCATATTTCTCTGTGCACCGTTAGAACGGATTAAATTTCCATCTATACCTTAGTGCTCTGTAGTTTCCATGACCTCTGCTGCAGGTTTTTCAATACCTTCGTGGCGTTTTTCTGATGTTAAATCAGGCATTAGCATGATGACAAGGAATACACAAATAAGGAAAGGCGTAATTACAATTACTGCCAACGCGCGTTTTTCAAGTTTAAGGTGCATGAAATAGGCGGCAACTAAGAATGCCTTGCCGCATGCTAGACCGATCAGTAGAATACCTTTAATTATTATAGAATATTCTGGTATTGCTACACCTATTTCAATAGCAGTTAGCACTGCCAACCACACAAAAATTAATATATATCTTGGATGCTTTTTGTGTCCGTTATCAGCCATATTTATGTCCTCCTATAGTAGATAGATAAAGGTGAAAACCATAATCCAAATAAGGTCAACGAAGTGCCAATATAAACCGACAATTTCTACCTCATGATTAAACTCAGCTGTGTATCTGCCACGCAACCCATGTATCAAAATGACAATTAGATAAATTACACCACCGGTTACGTGTAAACCGTGGAAACCTGTGATTGCATAAAAAGTAGGACCAAAGAGCGTTGAACCGCTAATTGCCGCACCAGATAGACCGTGATCAGGAATTCCTGTGAGCGTCAAACCGTGTTTAATCAAATGTGTCCATTCATACACCTGCAGTCCAAGAAATATAACACCGCCTAAGATAGTCAAACCAAGAAAAGTGCACATCCTTGATACGTTACCTTTTTGAATTGACTCTAATGCTTTTACCATTGTGACGCTACTGCAAATTAATAGGAACGTCATACCTGCAGTCAGGTTAATACCGAGTATTTCGCTTGGTGGCACCCATCCGATTACACCTGCGCCAGCTCGGAGTGCTGCATAAGCGGCGAGCAGCGCCCCAAACGACATGGTATCCCCAATGAGGAAAATCCACATGCCGAGTTTGCCAAGACTGTCAGGCGTAAGCGAAGGTTCGTATACGTCTTCAGTATGTTCTAAAGTGGTAGCTTGTTCCACTATATTAAACTCCTTTTCTATTGTTTATACCATTTCTATTAATTTTTATCTCATTGCCGGTTGTTAGAAATACAATGGGGACAGCACAAACTAACAGTTTGTGCTACATAAGAGAGATATATTATCAGAAATGGTATTAGAAATTACATCATAAAAAATAGCAAATTGAAGCGTTATTCACGCTAAAAGTTCATTGTAAAACCGTTAACATCTTTGTTTTTTGAAGAAAACATGTTACACATTTAGGTTTCTATTGGCACGACGGTAACAATAGAACACACTACCACCGATAATTCCAAAAACTGTGAACGGCATTGCCATCATAAAAAGCACACTCCAATTAAAACCTCTTGCGATCGGTTCGTCAAGGTTTTTACAAGCAGGACATGCCTCAAGTGTAACCGGAATAATGAAGCCTGCAATCCCAATAACCAGAATCCATAGAATAATTTGACGAATCATAACATCTCCATTAAATAAGGTATACCAAAACATAAAGAATTGGCCATAGTGCGACCACATAAATCCAATAAATTGCACATGTTTCAACGCCGGTATAACGGACAGCTGAAAACTTCCCTGCCGCTGCCATACTGATAACAATCGCTAACCAAATTACTGCTCCTAATACGTGCACTGCATGGCATCCGATAAGGACATAAAAGATACCGCCATATATGCCAGACTGAAGCGTCAATCCTTTTTGAATCAGTTGTATCCATTCACTGCCTTGGATTACCAGAAAAAATAGTCCCAATATTCCTGTGAACATCAACCAATTGCGGAGTTGTTTTATCTGATCTCGCTGAACTGACCGTAATGCCAGAAACATCGTATAACCGCTTATAATGAGAAGTGCGGTGTTGAAACCCGTTATCAAGCGTGGCAGCTGAATATCCGCGTGCGATAGCGGGGGCCAGACGGCACTTCCCATCCGAAACACCAAAAATGCCCCAATCAGACCGACGAACAACATCGTCTCAGCACCGAGTAGGATTAAAACTCCCAATTTAGCGTTGCTCAATGGGCGATTTTCGGTAATTTCCAATTCACTATGTACCATCATTCAGGCACTCTACGGATTCTTCTTCTGACAAACTTAACAATAAACGTAACAAGTGGGGCACCTATCAGAAAGCCCCCAATGACACCGGCAATTACTGTGGTACTCCAATATACTATTTTTTTTATCGGTGGAGATGCTTCAAACCCTAAAACAAGCCCTACAGTTGAAATGGTAAATATGCCAACAAACACAAGACACAATATAATGCCAACTTTCCGATTTCGCCTGCGACTTTCCTGCTTTTCCATTTGGAAACTCCTATGAAAACACTATATTTTGTCAATTGCCATTGTTATAAATATCAGTGGCAAATACAACAAAGATGCGTACAGTACATATCGTGCCGCTTTTACTGAGTGTGTTTTCTGAAAATAAAGACCACTTGCCAGAAACATCCCGCCTACGAGTAGTGCAGCAAGAAAATATATTCCTCCTGCTATGTTGAACAGTGTAGGAAGAAGTCCAATACCAAAGAGTGCTACAGAGTTAATTACGATTTGATGACGTGTGCTTGCGCCATCCGGATGGATAACGGGCAACAACTTTAAACCTGCGTTCGCATAGTCCTCACGATAGATATAGGCGATTGCGAGCGAATGCGGAAGTTGCCAAAGAAAGAGAATGGCGAATAATACCCCTGCTGCTCCCGAAAATGAGCCTTGTGCTGCAACCCACCCGACAACAGGCGGCAATGCGCCCGGAACTGCACCGATTAGTGTGCATAACGACGTTTTCCGCTTAAGTGGTGTATACACAAACAGATAACTCACAACTATTAGAGAGATAACAAATCCGCTTAGCGGATTTACGAGGAGCGTCAGGTAAAGCATTCCGCTTCCTGTTAGGATTACACAGAAAAGCAGTGCTTCCAAGGGATGCATCCTACCTGCAGGAAGTGGTCTTTGCTGTGTCCGCTCCATTTGCGAATCTATATCGCGTTCCAAGTATTGATTCAATCCTAAAACACCCGCTGCAGTTAACCCAGAACCGATTAGAGTGTGTAGAAAGAGCAACCAATTCACAGCACCTTGTGTGCCGAGATAAAAACCTGCAGCGGTCGTAATCAATATCATCGCTACCAATCGCGGCTTAGTGAGTTCAATATAGTCTTCAACTCGCTGCACGAAAACTGAGGTTCTTGATGGCTGTGTTGCCACTTCGCTATTATCTGGTAATGTTGCTGTTGTTGAACGCATAATATTATCTTATTCTGCAACCAATGAACTGGTAACAGGAGTTTCCATAGAAATTGAAGTATCTGTGAACCGATAAATTTTCAATGTAATCACAAAACTATTCACTAACATGAGCGCGCCTACTGCTACGTGTGCAGTCGTGACGATATCTGTAAGTAGTGCTGATGCTGTTGCACCAACTGTTGTTAATTTCGTAATATAAGCACCGAGACCAAGCATCAACTGCACCGCAAGTAATCCAAGTAATAGTAAAGGCAATGACTGACCGATTTTCTGTGTGCTCTCATTCATACTAAAGATACGTCTTGCCAATAGGAAGATATGAAGCGTTACCAAGAATGCAAATAGGAGATGCGCGTCAAGTCTATTTCCAGTATGTCGTAAAATCGCTCCAAAGATGAGTTGAACATATATTAAACCTGTTGTAATTAAGCTTAATCTTCGTAATTTCTTTGCTGAAACAGTATCAACAGTGCTTTCAGATTGCTCTTGATTTTCAATCCAATCACGAGAAGTGAACCAACATATTCCACACAGCAGTGCAAAAAATGCTTGTGCAAGACACGCATGAACTATTGCTAAGTTTAGATTGAGTTCGGTAACCCGAAGTCCTCCGAGAACACCTTGCAGGCTTACGCCGATGAATGCGGCGACTCCAAGCCATTTTATCCACTTGCGTGAGTCTCGCACTAACAACATGACAAGCAGTATAATTGTCAAAAGACCGACTAATGAACCCATGAGGCGGTGACTATGTTCATATAGAATTCCGCCAACCATTTCGGAAAACGGATACAGAAACATATTGTAACCGAAGGTCGTCGGCCAATCTGGTACTGCCAATCCTGACTCAGTGCTTGTAACAATCCCTCCAATAACAATCAACAGAAACGTTGCTCCTGCGGTGAGGAGTGCAATCCGATGTAGCCAAGGGCTATAACTGATTTGTTTCTTCATGTTAAGTCTTCATAAGTGCGGTTAGGAAACCGCACCTACCGTGCGTGTGGAAAACTGGAATTACCGATGAAAATAATTTATAGCAACTAATCTCCAGCACTTGCTGGCGCATGCTCTGGTTGTGCTTGCGGAATAAAATCAGATTCTTCGCCAGGTACGCTGTATTCATAAGGACCACGATAAACAGTTGGAATTTGGGCAAAATTGCCGTGTGGCACTGGTGTCGGTGCTTCCCATTCCAATGTATTGACATTCCACGGGTTCTTTTCAGCGACCTTACCGCGATAAATGCTCCAGACAAAGTTGAAGACAAGTATCAATTGCACAAAACCGAGCGTAAATGCACTCATTGTAATAAAGATGTTCATTCCTTCAAAGGTCTGCAGGGACCCATACTGCATCGGATTAGATATACGGCGCATGTGTCCACCTACGCCCAAAATGTGCATCGGGAAGAAAGTGCAGTTAAACGCTATGAAGGTTAACCAAAAATGAATTTTGGACAACGTGTCATTCATATAGCGACCATACATCTTTGGGAACCAGAAGATAATGCCACCGAAAATAGCAAATAGACTTCCACCAAAAACGACATAGTGAATGTGTGCTACAATGTAATATGTATCGTGTATGTAGACATCCACTGGTGTGTTTGCCATGTAGATGCCGCTGAGTCCACCGATTACAAACATAGACACAAAGGCGATGGCATGAAGCATCGGTGTAGTGAAACGGATTGAACCACGATACATCGTACCAAGCCAGTTAAATGTCTTAATTGCTGATGGCACCGCAATTAGCATTGTTGTCGTCATAAAGAATGCCCCCATTCCGGGACGCATGCCACTTTGGAACATGTGGTGTCCCCAAACTACCCATCCTAAAAATGCAATTGCAACCATAGCGTAGACCATGGAACGGTAACCGAAAATCGGTTTTCGTGAAAAGACTGATACCAATTCGGAAGCAATTCCCATTCCTGGTAAAATAAGGATATACACTTCTGGGTGACCAAAGAACCAGAACAAGTGTTGCCACAGAAGCGGGTCTCCACCGCCTTCAACTGTTGAAGTGAAGAACGTTGTTCCTGCAAGTCTATCAAAGATGAGAAGTGCCAAAGCGGAAGAAAGCACGGGGAAAGCGAGGAGCAATAGAACTGCTACGATAAATAGGGACCAAATAACCAACGGTAGCCGTAACCACGTCATCCCTGGTGCGCGCATGTTAATAATTGTTGTAATATAGTTTATGGAACCTACTAAAGATGAAAAACCCTGAATCAACAAACTGATTGCCCATAGGTTGAGTCCCCATCCAACACCGGTCCACTCTGAGACAGATGATAGCGGAGCGTAGCCTGTCCAACCTGCTGCAGCGTGTCCACCCGGCACGAAAAACCCAGCTGCCATCACAATTGCTGCGAGTACGGCAAGCCAAAATGATAGCATGTTGAGAACGGGGAACGCCATATCCCGCGTGCCTATCATTAGAGGAATCAAGAAATTTCCGAACGCACCCACCAGAATTGGAACAACGACGAAGAAGACCATTATAGTGGCATGCATCGTAAACAGCATGTTGTAGAAATGTGGTTCAATAAGACCGCTCGGCGTGTTTACTTCAAGAAATTCCTCTTTGTCGGAATCGTAAATCCGTTCCCACATTTTATCGGCACCAGTCACTACCTCTCCATCATCAATATACTTTTGAGAAGCCCCAATGATAGGTAAAGGTTTTGCGGCTTTTGCGGCTTTTCCACCCTCCAGTTCAGGTGTTTCCGGGTAAGCAAGTTGCCATCTAAAAAGCAGAGCGAGTCCGCCACCAACAAATAGCATGATCAACCCATAGATAAGGAACTGCTTTCCGATCATCTTATGATCGAGCGAAAAGATATATTTGCGAATAAAACTCTCTTCATGATGTGCATGCGCGTGGTGATCATCATCATGCTCATGTGTATGTTCTGTAGTATCGTTATCGTCATGTACATGATCGTGATGTTCGTCATCGTCATGCTCATGTGACATATTTTCGTTTTCTTGCATGTTGTTTTTACTCCTTTCACGACCCTGCAATTACGAATTGTTGTTTATTCAGGCCGCGCTGACGTTGCCTACTCAGGCCACTGTTCCGCGACCCATGCATCATAATCTTCTTGTGTTTGCACAATGAGATATCCGAGCATGCCTGAGTGTCCAAATCCACAAAGTTCGGCACATGGAATTTCATAACGTCCCGGCTCTCTTGCCTGAAACGTTAGTGTGTCAATAATTCTATTTGGCAGTGCGTCCTGTTTCTGGCGCAAATTAGGGATAAAAAAACTGTGAATCACATCTTTGGATGTTAGTAGGATTTGCACAAGTTTATCTTCTGGGACATACAATTCGTTTTCTAATTCCAGATCGTCTTCTGTTCCTAATTCATTGTCTGGACCGGGGTAGATCATATACCAGTTAAACTGTTCACCTCGGACCTGAACGACATAATCTGGATTTTCAGCGGGTGATTTAAGGTTATTCCATTGTGGAAAGCTGAGCATTGCCAATCCGAACACAATCACTGTCGTTACAGCCGTCCAGATGATTTCAAGTTTCGTACTTCCTTCAATGTATTCAGCGCGATGTCCTTCTCGATGACGATACTTAATCAGAAACGTGATGAGAGTACCGATCACAAGGACAAACGCCACCACGGTAATCCAGTAGATAAGTTCAAAGAGCTTATCAACACCTTGCGCGTACTCTGATATATTCTCTGGAAGCCATCGAAGCATTCATTCCTCCTTTTCCAATTCGTAGCAGAAGTATCTATTAGGCGTATTTAGTTTGTTTCTGCTGAAGCAGTAAGCGTTGCGCCTAAATAGGTCAAAAAACAAAATAGAGATATAATCAATAGAGAAAGTGTCCACGTCGGCATGTTGCCGATTGTTGTTGCAGTATCAAAGTAGAGGCTTCGCCGAAAAGCAGCGACACCATAAGTTAAAGGATTTAGTTTCATTACCCAGGCTAACCAACCGGGTGCCCCAGTACTTGGAAAAAAAGCACCAGACAGCAGCCAAATCGGAATAAGTAGAAGGTTCATAATCGCATGAAAACCTTGCGTAGAGTCCATCCGCCATGCGATAAGCAGACCGAGATTTGTCAAGCCAAACGCCAATAACGTCATTACACTTAACGTAAGAATTAGAGAGACGATCCTGAATTGTATACCAATGAAGGGTGCCAAAAACAGCAGTAGCACACCTTGTAAAAGTGCTAAAGTTGTCCCGCCCAATGCTTGTCCAAGGACAATACCCCATCTCGCGACAGGTGCGACAAGCACACCTTGTAGGAAACCTTCACGGCGCTCATTAACAACAGAGATTGTAGCGAAAATAGCAGTAAAAAGCAAGACTAAAACGATAATTCCGGGATAAAAGTACTCAATATATCCGGGTTTCTCTGCTATCCCAGAAGGTTGAAATGAAGCACTCAAGCCGCTTCCAATGAGAATCCAAAACACCAAGGGTTGTGCGATTGCACTAAAGAGACGACTCCGTTGGCGGTAAAACCTAATGATTTCACGTCGCCAAATCGTTGTAACTGGTAGCAGAACGTTGATCACGTCGTTGTTCTCTCACACAAAAGGGTTTCCTGTTAACTTAATAAAGACATCCTCTAAAGTCGGTTTTCCGAACCGCACAGTCTGAATTTTATCAGGAAACGCGGCTACTACATCCCGAACAAACTCATGTCCCCGTTCACATTCAATGTGTAAGTATTTATCAGTTAATATCGGGGAAACTTCAAATCGGTCAGCAATTGCGCTACAGAGTTCTTCACCTTTTTCAGTCTCTATCAACACAACATCTCCGCCAATTTGCGCCTTGAGTTCGTCAGATGTTCCAAGAGCAACCAATCTTCCTGAATCCAAAATACCGACTCGGTTGCATACCTCAGCCTCATCCATAAGATGCGTTGTCAGCAGGACAAGAATATTTTCTGTTTCCACAAGTGAGTTCAAATAATCACTCAGTTGTCGCCGCACACTTACATCTAACCCACTACTCGGTTCATCAAGCAGTAAAACTTGAGGGGAATGTAGCATTGCTTTCGCTATTTCTACGCGCCTTTGTAAACCTCCCGATAATTTTTCTACGAGGTCATGTGATCTGTCACTGATTCCAAATCGTTCTAATAACTCGGAAATTCTGTGTTTGAGACTTTTGCCTTTGAGTCCATAGAGATGTCCATGATGCCGTAAATTCTCTGTAACAGTGAGTTTGACATCTAATGCTGGACGTTGAAAAACAACCCCTAATAACTTCCGAATCGCTTTCGCGTCAATACTCAGGTCGTGTCCAAGAATGTTAACACTCCCCGATGTTGGTGGCATGAGTGTAGACAGAATCTTAAAAAGGGTTGTTTTTCCACTACCGTTTGGACCGAGTAGGCAAAAAATCTCGCCACGCGGGACGGTGAAACTAACATTATCTAAAGCACACCGAGTGCCGTAGTTATACGTCAGATTTTCGACCGTAATTTGATCTTTCACCCCGTACTACTTTTTAAGTTTCAGCGTGAAATCCTGCTTGACTTCCCCACCAGCAGCAACGGTGACTTTAACAGGCTCTTTGTTATTAGTCCCGCATGCTTCGTGCCAATATCCTAATTTATATTCTCCTGGGGGAACATCTTCAAGCGTGAATTCACCCTTTTCATTTGTCACAGCAAAATACGGATGCGGCACATAAGCGATCCATGCTTTCATCCATCCATGGATATCACATTTCACTTCAACCGGGCCTTCTGCTTCCTTGGCTACACCTTCACGCGACAACCGCATTTTTTTGCGGTTCTTTGTCTGTTGTTTGTTCACAGATGTATTGTTTTTCTTAGTCCCGAAGATATGTACATTGTGTGTTGCCTTATCGTTATTCAGCATTGTTAAGGTCTTACCAACCGGGACAATTTGGATATGCGGATCGAATCGGCACTCCTTCTGGTCAATTTCAAGTTTTGCATCCTTGTCAAAATCCTTGCCTTGTGAAATGTCCATCAGATAGACAATCGTATTTTTCAACACATTGCCTTCACCGACAACAAGCGATTCATCAAACTTATCCGTAACACCACAAACTGCTTCGTCTTTTGTGATTTCCAGTTTTTTCTTTTCTGGCACTTCGCCTTCAAACTTTACGACACCACTGATTTTACCACCGTCTTTAACAGCCATGGATTTATATGCTTCGGGAAAAACAAGTTTATTCATCTCCTCTTCTTCGTGACTGTCTGCAAAGACAAACAGACCGAAGCCACATGCGAGAAGAAGTGCAAGACATGCCAACATTTTAATTTTCATTTTTTATCTCCTTATATAATTTAAGGTTTATGAGGCGCAACTGCCTCACTATTTTGATTCTATAGAATTACGTATTTCTTTGTCGTACGAACTGACGTAGTCCGACCAACAGACCAAACGAGAGAAGTGCCACTAACGGCGGATAAATAAATCTTCTTGATGAAGGAATAGGTTCTAATACAAAACTATACCAACTTGAGATAACCCGCTTCGTATCAACGTCACCATTCGCACCATCCCATGCTGAAAAGGCGATTGGTACAAATACACCGGATTCAAGCTGCAGGTCTTTCTTATCATCCGTTTTTAGCGCACGTTTGATCCATAATTTGTATTGTCCATCAGTGTATTCACCTTTTGATTGAATATCCCCTTGGACTTCTTGTGCCTCAGCATTGTTGATTCCTTTCGCTGTGAGTTCCGTAACCTTGTCTGCATCTGATGCTTTCCACTGCCACAGATAAACAGGTTTTCTTCCGCCCCAAAGGAAATAAGGTTTTTCAGCAGTGGGACCCTTCGGCACTTTCACAGGAAATTGGATTGCAATTGCGTCCTCAAACGTTGTTCCAGTATCTTCGTCCTCTTCAACTTCGGTATTATGTGTTCGGTCATCCCAGATGAACAAGAAAGCGACCTCTGAGTCGTTGTAAAATGATTTGACATTAACCGAGTCAATAGTCGGATTAAATTGCCGAGGTTCAACAATTATTTGTCCGACAAGAGGAAAGTAGCTTGATTCAAGCGTTTCCCAAGCAGCATCAGCCATCTGAGGCAAATTGCCTGTTATATATTGTGAACGAAGGACATTTTTACCAATTGCTGCTTCTGGTTGCTTTTCAGGAGAAAGCGATTTGACATAGTTCGCCAAATGCCAACTCTTAATATTAAATGCTTTCATCGCTGTATCATAGGTCTGTTTTTGTTCTGCGGTTGCGTCACCATCAGCCATAAGATCTAAGATTTCGTAAGCATTACCCATTTTTTCATCGAGTTGGTTATATTCTTCTTCCTCAGACTCTGTCATTTCGACTTTACTGTCCAATTCATTATACCGTTTGGATTCCTTTATGGTTAAGCCAAATGCGGGGTCTTCAAACATGGGCATTGCTGAACCTGCAATTCCACCGATGAATCGCTTGTAGATGTCGTCTATATCGTTACCACCTCTGTAATTCCAACTTTGTGTGAGGTTTGCTGGCCAACTCTTAAAACCCCACTCATCTTCTAAGGTTGGAGCAGACGTTCCATCACCGCGTCCTAAACTACCGTGGCATTCAAAACATGCGAATTGCGTATAAAGTATCTTCCCAATTTCTACGCTATCTTCAGAGTAAGGAATTTTACCATCTAAACTGATTTGTTGTGGGGGCGATTCACTTTCTTTGAAACCTTCATAAAAGGTTTTAATATATGCAACGACTTCCCAACGATCGTTAGCACTCAGTGAGGTTTCCCATCCTGGCATTGACGATCCGGGCATACCTATGGTAATTATATCAAAAAGGTCTTGATCTGTAGGCAACTGTCCGCCTTCTGTGGAACGAATTTTATATAATCCGCGTGTAAAATCTCTTGGTTTTGGTAAGAGATTTTCTGCTGCACTTCCATCGCCATCACCTTCAATGCCGTGACAATGCGCGCAGCTTTCTTCATAAACCTCTTTTCCTTTTTCGGAGACCTCTGGCGCGTCCTGTGCAAATGTTAAGTTAAAAACAGAGAGTAGACCTAAAATAAGGACTAAATGGACAACATTTTTGCTTTTCATATTAGTGTCCCTCCCCAAATGTTCGATACGGATACTCAGTATAATCAGACAAGAAGAGAATAACATCCCAGATTTCTTCTTTCGTTAGGTGATCTTCCCAGATAGGCATCGCTGAGTTCCATGGTGTACCTGATGCAGGTAGCCCAGGTCCGCCTTTACTAATCCGCCAGAAAAAGAAGGATTCTTGGAAATTGGGGATGATGCCTGGGTCTTGGAAATTCGCTGGTAAGGGATTTAGCGCGTCCGCAAAATGCCCTTTACCATCAAGGTGGTCGCCATGGCAATAAAAACAGTTCTGGTAGTAAACACGTCTTCCATTTTCTACATGTGATTTGAACTTTTCTGGGTCATCTTTTTCATAGTGACGATGAGGATTTTCAACATCCTGCATAGATCCGATCACCTCGTCCTTGTAGGTTAATTCAAGCGGAGGTGATGGATGTGCATCCCGCGGATCTCCGGGTGGATTGGCTTTTTGAGCAAGGTTTGAATAGGTATATCCAAGCATAAGGAGCGGAATCAACACAACCAAAACGATACGTCGGACACGACGATTTTCATCAACGAGCGTCTCAAAAATAGGACGGAGGAATTCCCGGAATCTTGTGTCCTCAACGGAAACATGCACCAAAATGGCGATGAGGACCAGCCCCATATACATAGAAATCACGCTACTGGGTATTGGTTTTGAGATAACGCCACCCATAACGAACTCCAGAAATACCCAACATGCGATGAAAATTACGAAACATATTGTGAAAAGCGATACTCTTTTCATGGGTTAACTCCTTAGCGTTTCTCGGTTATTCTGTAACTTCTTCTACTGTATCAGTTGTTGCTGTTTCACCAGTTAATGTGCTTAAGTAAGCGAGTAAATCCGCTAAATCGACTACCGACAAGAGTATCGGGAAATTGTCTGGCATTGGCGATTTTTCAAGCAATTTTTTACCATAGGCGAGTGCAATAATCACTTCTTCAATATCAAATGGGTCGAAACTCTCTTCACCACCATCAATAATCAGGACGATTTCGTCATCGTCGATTGTTCCCGACACATGTTCACCGATAGTCTGTTCTCCATCAAAATCTGTAAGTGTCATCTGCTTTTTGACATCTGTTTTAGATAATGTCTGGTTCTCGTCACCGACTTTGAGTGTTACTGTGTCTTCGGTCTCCTCAACGATCTCACCACTCACAGGTGCATCAGAATCAATGGGTGTAATTATTAATGTAAAGTACCCGTTAGCCTTTAGATTTGATAGGTCTTCGATAGGCTCGTCATCAATGTCGCTCAAAAGGATTGTATGTTCTTCTTCTGTACCGTCAGCTGTTTTCGTGCGAACAACAATCTTTTCATCATCTCGCGAGACAAGTGTTCCTTCGTAGGTTATCCCTTTTGCTTTTACCTTTACTGTGCCGTAACCACTGACGATTTGTGCATGTGGTTTCAGGATTGATTCCTCAATATATCGCAATTCGTTAAAGGCAGCAATTTCTGAGAGTTCTGGTGCGGTGACAACTTCAAAGTCTTCATTTCCGTCTCCTGCTTTTGGATTTTCTAAACCTGTTATCTCATGACAAGAAATACACGCTGCCTCTATAAAGACTTTTTTGCCTGCCTCAGGATCACCAGAAAGCAGCGGAGGAAGTGCTTCTGCTGTTGTCTCGGCTTTCGCTCTATCAATAGGTTCATCAAATGGGGTCGGGTCAATTTCGCCGCCTTGGCTCTGTAGAAATGCTATGACTGCCTCAATTTCTAATTTTGTTAGCGCAATTGGATTTTTCCATACCTCTGGCATAATCTTACCGTATCCTGTGACTAAATATTTCCCTGGGTCATACAGAGATTCAATTAGATAAGTCTTTGCATCCGTGCCCGGCACACGGTTTGCAGCGTTTACACCAATATCTGTCAAATCAGGACATCTACCTTTCGGTGCGGAAGTATCCAAAGTGTGGCATGCGGCACACTGTCCTTTTCCGTTGAAAATAGCTAAACCAATTTCAGCGACCGCGTCTGGATCAGTCCAATCCAATGTTGTCACAGTTCCCGATGCTGTTGATGTGTCTGGTACAAGCCCTGCGATAAAAGCATAAAACCATATTACGCCCAGAGCAAACGACACCAATTTCATGACAGGGAACCAAACAACTATATTCACCAGTAGTGAAATCATAAACCAGACCGACCAAGGGAGTAGGTTCTCAGAGGCAATTGGAAAGGCTGGTGCTTTCGCGACAAAGGCAATGAAACTGACCACCATTATGATTAGACTTACAATTCTAACGAGTGTGTTTTTCATCGTTTTGTTCTCCCATTAGTCATCACTTTCTGCAGTTGCCTCTGCATCAATTGGCACTGCAGGCTGTTTTTTCTTGTCACCCCACAAACCAAGCCAGAAGATAAACCCAACGAGTGCGAAGAAGATCACCATAATGATTGAAACCATGTTCACTGCATCACCAAGAGCAGGCGTAAATGCGTCAACTGAGGTATCTTTCTGAACACCAAAGATATGCCATCCTTCGCGTAGGCCGGAACGGGCGTATCCCATCAAACCCATTAGAGAAGTAAATGTAATCGCAAGCAGGATTAGAACGTACTGGGACCTTTCTGTCATCTGCCCCCAATTGATAGTGCCTGATGTGGTGGCTTTTCGATATAGGAAAATGTCAAGTATTGTTACGACCACCATCACACCGAGAGCGACTAATACCTGCCACGGTGTTAACACATTGACGCGTGTATCGGTCGGAACTACGAATCCAACAATACCGATAACAACAATTGAGACGACACCTAAAAAGAAAATTGTTGATATAACTATGTTCCCTAAACCTTTCCAACCCACTGTGGGTGTCTTACCAGAACGTCTGTAAAATAGAAAACTTAAGAAGGTTGTGAGGATGACAATATTGACCACCGTATTTTTGGCTGTCATCAACCCGAAAAGACCGAGATGTGGGTGGTTTGAACCTCCCATCGCACTAAGTTCAGAAGCAGAAGATATTTTAGAAAGTGTGCGCGGTGTCATCCAGATTGCGACACAAATAACAATAATGGCGATCATATAGGGACGATAGCGTGCATATATCTCTGCGCCTTGAATGCGTCCCATTCCAGACCAGAGGTAATAGTTTGCACCGATAAACAAAATTCCAATCATTACCGCCTGAATGATAAATAGCCAAGAGAATAGACTACCCATCATATTGATGCCCATCGTGTTGTTAAACATGTAGATTTCTCTACCCAACCAATAACCAGCGAAGGGTAGTGGAATCAATCCGCATAAGGCGATGAAGTTGCCGTTATACCCCATCCAATCGTAATGTGCTTTTTCCTCTTTGGTTTTAGCCACAAGGTAGCGAAATGCTGCATAAGCAGCTACAATGGAGCCGCCAAATGCGATATTTCCGATGAGTCGGTGGATATTGACCGGCATCCACGTAAAATTGTTGACCGCTTCCCAAACGGTCCCCCAGAATTCACCTGTAGTTTCGTTGTGGAGTGGGATTACGGTTTTATCTGTTACACCTTCAAGTAGTTCAGCACGGGTTAGCTCAGGGTTTTGCGTTAACGAGTTTTCTATCCACGATTCCTTGGTCTTATCAGATAACTTTCCGAACATTGTAGCGGGACTTGTTTGATAGGTGAGCCACGTATTTGATACAAACATGATCGCTGTGCCCCATACGTTTAATAGGACACCGAGTACGAGATGCACCCATTTAAAACGTCCCTTCATCTTATCCCAACCGTAGGAATATATGTAGAGTGTAAAGGTCTCTCCAAAGAATAGGACAACATAAAAAATCATGGTCGGACCGAAGATTCCGCTTAATTTGCTCAACACCTTCGGATAGCACCAAACAAGAATAAAGACGAGAACGCCACCCAGCAGTGCTGTTGTTGAAAATGCCCCCATGCAGAGTTTGATAAACTCTTTCGCCATTCGGTCGTACCGTTCATCTTTAGTTTTCCAACCGATAAATTCAATAATCACCGCAAACATCGGGACACCGAGGATGAAAGAACCGAACAACAGATGTAATTGCGCGGCGATCCACGCTGCGTTTCGGCTACCAATTAGAGGGAACGGACGGTATTCTGCATCAGTCATGTCCTGTGCAAATGCTGGCACAACTGCTAACAGTGCAAAACCGAGCAGGACAAAACCGAGTATGAGGTATAGTCTCTTTTTAGTTATCAGAGAAGAGCAACAACGCATTTTTTTGTTCTCTCAATTGTTAGGATCGCATTACTATATTCTGGTAAAGAATTAGAATTAACTCTACATTCCTGAACTGTAGGAGCGATCTCCGATTCCCGACTGCTCTTTAGTTCAGTCGCGATTCGGAGATCGCTCCTATAGGGGAGATGTAGAATTATTCTATAATCCACTTGTGCGTAAGTCCTGAAGACAATATAAATTACCTATTTTTTCTTAGGCGGTTTAAATTCAGAAGCTTTGAAGTCTACTTTTAAATCACCACTTTCAGGGACTTGAACGGTTTTGTTCGCTGAACCGAGTTTTTCGTGCCACACCACCACACGCGCTCTACCTGCCGGAACATCTTTTATGGTATATTTACCAGTATCCGCAGATTTTTCATAATCATCTGGATGAATCCATTTATCCTTTTCATCTTTCTGTCCGGTTACCGTATAATAGTTGCTATTAACAGCGACAATATAACCGCTCATCCAAGCATGGATATCACATGTCAATTTAATTTCTTCAGCTTTTTTGATTTCGTAAGGGATGACAACACCTTTTTTAGGAATCTGAACATTTGGTGCTTCGTTCTTCGTAGCATGTGAATGAACATTGTGTGCAACTGGGTCGTCAGAAGTAAAATCAACGGTAGTGCCTACAGGCACAGCAAGCACATGCGGTAAATAGCGACAATCCTTTTGGTCAACCTTAGGATTTTCCTTTAGTGGTGTTACCTTCTGTCCACTCATACGCACGTAAACTACAACGTTTTGGATGCCTTTGCCTTTTGAAACAACAAGTTCTTCAGATTTAGCACCTTTTGTTGCATCAATACAGTGTTGCTCCTGTGTGTTGATTGCCAGTGCTGTGCGTGTAGTCGGTTCGGCTTTATCATAGGTTACAGTTCCAATGATATTGGCTGCATAGGCAACACTTACCATTGTGCCACAAATAAGTAGTGCGATTAGGGATTTAATATTTTTCATCGTTTTTTCTCCTTATATAATTCTTTTTTATTATATTAACACCTTAAGATTTGAAAAGGCAAACCCTTAAAAATAAATATCACGGATATCCGTGCGTTTTAAGGGTGGAAGGTTACTTTAATGTAATCAAGAAGTTCCTGTTGTTCTTCATTACTGAGGTAGTAGTGAAATGCTGGCATATCGTTTTTGCCTTCACGGATACTTTCAAGCAGTTGCTCATCATCGTGCATATCCCACAAATTGTTATCCGTCAGGTTAGCAGGGTCTAATTTTTTAAAACGCCCAATCCTTCCGTTTCCTTCACCACTGTTTCCGTGGCATCCAGCACAATATCTTGCGTATTTATATTCAACTTGTGTACGATATTTTGTGCTGGGGTCAACCTGTTTTCCTAACCAGATGAACCCGTTAAGCCACACAAAGACCATAACGACTACGATCAGTAGATGCTTCATATAGGACGGAACTCCCTTAGTATAGGGACGAATTGAATCCGTTCCTACACTAACGACCTAACGAAATTAGATAATCACGAACCAACTGAATTTGCTTTTCCGCATCATTATCGGCGTATCCATCAACAGCCATGTGCTGTCCACCAACGAGAGGCCATGCCTGCGGCATCGCAGTGCCGCGTTGGAATGTCTGCGGGTCTTTCAACCAATCGATAAGCCAGTCCACTTTCAGCCGTTCTTTTGCTAAGGTCAGGTCAGGTCTTCCCGCTTTATCGCTACCAGCAGGAATGATCTCACCTTGTGAAGGGTGACATGAGTCGCATTTCAGTGCGTCAAAAATCTGTTTTCCAAGACGCAATTCCGTAGAGGTTGACTCTGGCGGTTCAAGCGTCTCGTAAGGGAACGGTTCATCGTCTAAAGCAGAGAAGTATTTAACAAGTGTTGTTGCTTCTTCGTCTGACATATCAAATGTTGGCATACGCACTTTGAGTCCGTAGCGTATGTCGGAAGGATTTTTGAGGAATTCAAACAGCCAATCAGGATAAACTCTTGCCCCTTCAGCTTGTAAGGTAGGCGGTGCTAACTGCTTTGCTGTGATTTCATCTAATCCTTCGTGTGCGATGATAATATCACGATAATCTCCACCTTCACCTTCGATTTCATGGCATCCGGTACAGTTATACTTTTTGACGACTCGTCTGCCAGCATCAATTTGTTTCTGCTTTTCAACACGCTGGGGTTCAACTGCATGGTCAAAGATGTAATTGAGTGGGTATTTCTGTGGTTGGAAACTTTTTAATAGTATTGCGATTGCCTTCGCATCTTCGTCATTAACCTGGAATACAGGCATACGGGAAACAATACGACGCGTTTGGTAACGCCGTGGGTTAGTAATTTTGCCAATTGTCCAATCGTGCCAACTATGTCCGACTTCATCTTCTAAAGTGTCCCCAAAGTCAAGTTCTTCGGCAAGTTTCGCACCGAATTCTCCAAGATCGGCACCGACTTTGGATTCATTTTCAAACCCAGAGATTTCATGACAACCGAAGCATCCATAAGTCCTAACAAGTTTTTCGCCTTCGTCAACGTCTGCTTCACCTATTGAATCTGAAACTACAGAGGGTGTATCTTTTTGTAGATTCATTAGATATGCGACTACATTATCAAGTTCACGATTGCTCAATCGCAAACTTGGCATAGCGGTATCAGGGTCATACACTTTTGGGTCATCAATCCATTGGCGGAGATAGGTTGGCGTAACTTTTGCTCCAACACTGTCCAGTGCGGGAGCGAAATCGCTACCTAACTCACCAATTTTATGGCAAGTGAGACATCCCACTGTTTTTACAGTCTCTTCACCTGACTTTATCGCGCTTTCAGATTTGGGGTATGTGGCTTGTGATTCATCTAAGGTTGGGTCGTCCATCTGTGCAAGGTAGGCGGCAATAGATTTTACCTCATCAACGATTCGTAGGACATCATCTTTTGCATAAGGGTACTCTGTACCATCATCTGCCTTAATAACGTAACCAGTATCAGTTTCAGTGACGACACCGTTGCGTTGTCCGCCATTTTTAAAGTAAACAAGTTGACTCATGCCATCTGCGGGAAAGAAGTTCGGCATTGTGGTATTTGGAAGATACGCTTCAGGTTTTTTAATCCAATTCTCAAGCCAGGCAATATCTTCTACTTTGCTTCCGACCTTCTTCAGTGAAGGACCGACTTTCTGAATCTTATCAAGTGCGCTGTATCCTTCCACTGCGTGGCATCCATGACAGCCGAGGTCTTCAAAGAGCGCTAATCCTTTCGTAAGGTTCGGTGCGTAATCCTGCGGCGCGTCTGTTTCTGGATTCAGACCGAAGTCTAACTTCATCACGCCATCGTGGCAACGCCGACAATTGGACTCCATGTATCCCTTTTTCTCTTCGGATGTTCTGCCAGTTTTTTTATCCATCCCAAGCACAGGTGTCAACCAGTATTCGGCATGCGTTAGCGCGTGCGCGGATTTCGCAGTCAACCCGTGTCCTTGACCGCCGTGGCAAGGCGTACAACCGAATCTCTCAAGCGGATGTTTTGCAAGGAGAACATCTCTATGTGGATGTGTTTGAAGAACTGCATCATAGCCTGTTTCATAAGATATTTCCACCTCCCCGAAGACATCAGGATCAGTGAAGGTAAGCACGCCGTTTTCTGACAATTCGTATTCATCTGTTTCTGCATCAAAACCGTCAATCACGATGGATTCACTGCCGGGTTTGACTTTTGGATGTTTGAGTTGGTGTTTGACAAGGTTTTCACCGTCTCCTTCTACTTCAAAAGTCTCTTGCGCTGATGTCTCGTAACCACTTTTGTCAACTGCAAAATGACAAGTCGCGCACCTATCCGCGGTATAATCAAATTCTTCAAGATAGTATTGGACGATTGTCCGTGTTTCTCTAAAGGGGTTTTCCAGAAGGCTTCCGAGGAAATTACGTTTGATACCGCCAACATCTGCTAATTTTTCTTCAATACGAACAACAGATTCAAATTGAGCTTTATCCGCCTCAAGTGCTGCGAGTGCTTCTTGTGCTGCTGTAATTCCGTCAGTGATTTCAGTATCTGTAGGCTTATATTTTTGTGCGATTAGGTAGGTGGAGAGTGCATTCCCAGGGTCACCACTGGTTTGATAAAAATCGGCAAGCGTTTTATTCGCATCAGCAAATTCAGCTTCAGATTTTAGGACAGCCGATGTGAGTTCACCTTCTATCCGTTTTTCAAACTCGTCTAATTTCTCTTTCCATTTTTTAACTGTATCAGTATATTCGCCGTGTGCCTCGTGCAAACTGTGTTGATATTTGTAGTTAATCGCGTCAGATTTGCTTTGCTCAAACTTTCGTTCTTGCATTGCTTCATCTAATTCAACCTGCTTTGTATTAACTTCTTTGTCCAAGTCTCTTAACTGTTTTTCGTTGATCTGAGGTTCGGAGGGTATTTCAGGCAAGTTTTTCTTGGCATTTGTCAATTCTGCATCTGTCTTTTCATATTCGTATTGATAGAACCGTTGTTGAATTTCTTTCCATGGGCGGCGTGTGATCATCTCATCCCAAAAACCCCAAATCGTCACCAATCCTAACAGTGCTGACAGAATAAAGAACAAAACAGAATATGATTTTTTTTCAGCGGAAATCTCTTTTTTGCTCTTCACGAAATATGTAACCTCCAAGTTGATAAGTATTTATGAACAGTGTTGAGAACGAAAACTAAAGTGTAACCATTAAGTCGAAGAAAATTAGATGTTAAACCATGGTGATACCCAAACATATTTTATATTTAATGCTAATCGCAGAATCATTTTAATAGGTAGCGCGACCATACTTAAGAACAGAAAGGAAACAATAACATATCTGACGAGACCCAGTTCTTGTAAAAAACGACTTGTTTTGTGTTTCCAAAAATAGAAAATTGGTCCGAGAGCAAAATAACCAGCAACAACAGCAAACCCAAAGAAATTTGCGGTTGTATCATCTCGAATACCAAAGAGATAGGATAGATTTACATTCGTCAATGGAACGATCTTGTGCGGATCCCAATACTGCCATGGCATAAATATATTCCATCCCGGTCCTCTTAAGAACGTACCGACAATCATCAAGACAATCCACAATATGATAAAGCCGAAGCAGAACACAGCAAGCGCGAAAGGTCGTTCCTTGATTGTGTAATACCCTTTTCCTTTAGCGTTGATGTCTATATAAGGAATAGCAATAAGGCCTGCGATAATCAGACCGGGTAGAACAACACCTGCGATCCAGGGATCAAAGTAAACCAACATCTCTTGGAGTGCAAGGAAGTACCAGGGAGCTTTGGAAGGGTTAGGTGTTTTAGCGGGATCACTCGGCTCTTCAAGCGGCGCGTCAATCATAATTGACCAAACACCAAGCACCAGCATTATGATTATAGCACAGACAAATTCGTTCCGACACAGATATGGCCAAACATATACTTTGTCATTCAGTGCAGCATCTGAAGGGACACCTGCGCGATCAGTCTGGCGTGCTTGTTTATATGCTAACCACATAAAATAGGGTATCAAAAAAAGCATCGCCAAAATCGGAACGTTATCAGGCTTTGATACCAGTGCTAAAAAATGCTCCATAGTTTAATTCGGTCTCCTTCTAACTAAAGGCGAGAAAAACAATCACCGTAATAGACAGATTTTATAGAGGTCCAGATATTCCACCATCTTTGCGGACACGCCAGAAATGCAACGCCATCAACAGACTTGCTACTAACGGCACAGCAACACAATGTAAGATATAGAATCGTAACAACGTTGACGGACCAACGATTGTCCCTCCAAGTAAAGCGAATCGCACATCATTTGCTTGGGTAACAATGTCCGTTGGTGTGAAAGGTCCTTCATGTCCAAGGACAGGTGTAGCACGTGCCATGTTTGTTCCGACTGTAACAGCCCAATACGCGAGTTGGTCCCAAGGCAATAAGTAACCGGTAAAACTGAGAAAAAATGTAATAAGTAACAATATAACGCCGACTGCCCAGTTAAACTCACGCGGTTTTTTATAGGAACCTGTCAAAAAGACGCGGAACATGTGCAGCATTACGGAAATAACCATACCGTGTGCTGCCCAGCGGTGCATGTTACGGAGGAGCATACCGAAGGGAATGTCAAATTCAAGTGCCTGCACATCACGGAAAGCGTATTCGGCTACCGGGCGGTAGTAAAACATCAAAAGTACACCTGTGACAGCAGTCACAAGGAACATCAGAAATGTGATGCCGCCCATACACCATGTAAATCGGAAGTTGAGTGCGTGGCGAGAAATGCGGGGCGGGTGTAAATGCAGCCAGACATTTTGCAGAATTTGCAATGTGTAACGACGACCAGTGTTTTCGTAACCGTGTCGAAAAATAGATTTCCAAATATCGGAATTTGTAATCTTATCTTTTAGTCCTTTACGTTCTTCGTTCATTGTCTTCCTTTTTCAATCTGATGATGCGCAGCATCTTCTCAGACGCAATTGTGCCCTCCTGAATTAGACTTTTAGAGAAGCACCAATGTCCTCCCATTGACCTTTTTCACCCAGAAACTTGACCGACTTATCAATTTGAAGCTGTCCGTCCTCAGCCAAAGTAATCTTTACACGTTCAAGAGGTCGTGGTGCGGGTCCTTCATAGTTTATACCATCTCGGTCGAAACCACTACCGTGGCAGGGACACTTAAATTTACTCTCGGAGCTGAGCCATCGTGGCGTACAACCCAAATGCGTACAGGTCGTTAACAGCGCGTAGAATACGCCATCCTCTCGTCGAACAATCCAAACACCAAACGGATCTTTTTTATATTTTTCGCTGACACTACCGGGTGGATATTCTGCGGGAAACCCGGCTTTAAAGACAGACGATGGTTCATATAGAACACGTGGGTAGAGATACCGGACTAGCCCAGGACCGAAACATAACCCGAGTGCTGCAGTGAAACTTCCCCAACCAAGATATTTGAAAAAATCACGTCGAGATGACATTCTGTTTCCTACCTAACCAAGATTTTATTATGCAAAAGTATAACACAATATTAGGATTCTCTGACATAAATTTAGCCCTTTTAAAATTCCTATATCACGGATATCCGTGAATTATTTAGTGTTCTAAATTGACGTAATATACCATTCTAACCTTGCTCTGTCTCAGGCATAAAAATAGGACGGGCCCAGAACCCGTCCTTACAACAGGAAAACCTAAGTATGTAGTTGTTCAAGAGAAAATTGTCTAAATTGTTCTCCACCTGAAAGTGTTACCGAAAATTGGCTACTATTATCCATAAGATGAACTAATGTAATATAATCCGATACATGATAAGGTCAACACAGCACTTGTGTCTAACGAATAATCTTCACATTAATAATTGGACTATCTTGCACAAAAGCCTTACCGTTGATTACTGCTGTAGCACGAAATTTAACTTGGTAAGTCTTAGGTTCTAATGAACTGAGTGCCTCAAGATCAACCTCAACATCATTTCCGTTTATAGGAATCGTTGCCTCAGGAACAGTGATGCCTTCGGGTACTGTTATTGGCTTGATGGTAACAAAATCTGTAAAACTCCCTCGTCGAACAACGCTCATAGTAAGTTTAGCAGATTTTTTTATCGGTTCACTTTTTTCCACTGGCTCAGGAGTTTGTTCAGATTTTTCCATTGGGCTTGGATTAGAAACAGCGACAACTTCACCTTCACCTGCAGCCGCATCTTCTGTTTCGCTTGCTGCCTTCGGGAAAACAATGCTAAAGCGTAACGGTTCAATCGTAACGATAAAAGGTGCTTCAACAACCGTCAACGGAATTGCAGGGGTTGATTCGGTGAAACTTTCCCGATTGATATTTGCTGTTCCACTAACGGAAATATAACTTGTGCCGGGTGTGGGAACAACAGAAAATTGTTCTCGTCGTTCAACGGTTCCTGCCCGAAGTGAAATCACTGTGCTATTTTTTCCTGCAGGGATTGTAGCTTTGCCACCTGAAATACGTACCGGCATTCCTTGTACCGTAAGAGCAATAGGTCCATCAAAACCTTCTCGTCTATCAGCAATCACGTGAAAATTCGTGGATTTGTTGTGAACCACATTTATATCAACATCTGCAAACGAGAGCGTAAATGGAGGTGCTTCCATTACTGTTAGCAGAATTTCTTGTGGGGCCGCTGTTTCTTCTATACGATTCCCACCAACAGCACCAACGCCAACAATAGAAAATGGGTGGAGTCCAAGGGGGGCATCCACAGGTGCAGTTATCGTCAACAACCCTTGATTTTGGCCGGCATAAAGGATTGTAGGACTTACTACGAATCCTTTGGGTAGGTCTGGAGAGTAGAAACGGAGCGCTCCATTAAATCCATCAACACGTGCGGCAGAGACTGTCACCATCAAAGTGCCACCTTGACTAATGCGAGGATTATCTGTACCAACATTGAGGCGAAAACCGGGGTTTAATGGTCGGATAGTGAGTCTATAGGGGTAATCCTCTCCACCTGCGTCATTCAAATCGCGCACTGAAATACCGTAATCGCCTGCTTCTGGGAACGTAAATGCAACAACCGCATCTACTCCGCTTGCATCATCATTAACACTTAGGATCTGTTCTTCAACGTTATCTTCTGTTTCTCCTTTTTTATGTGAATATATGGTTAGCACAGGATCCAGTTTTGACCGAAATTGACGTGCTTTAACTTCAAAAACGAAACGCGTTCCTTTTTCTGCCTTGATGGAATACCTATCTACGTCACCCGCTTTCTCAATTTTACCATTTACTGTAATAGGTGTTCCGATTTTGTTTTCTTTTACTAAAGCATCATTTGGCTCTGTTTCATTTGTCTCGTTAAATTCACCTATAGCAAATGGGTAGGGATTCGTCTCTAAACCACTTGGTGTACTGACTCTAAGTTGTTGAATGCCGAGAGAAGCGTCAGGTGAGATGTCAAGTTGTATTGCATTCACTGAGCCTAAATTTGCTCCTGCAACGTTGACATTGTTTGCAGCGCCGCGTTTTCCACCCAGTGGAAAAACACTTTGGAGATATGGTAACTCTCCAATACTTAAGCGATATAGATAATTTCCACCACCTTGATAACGAATGTCACGTAGGTAAAGTGTATATTCACCTTCTTGTTCGGTAGTGTAATCAATAAATGAATCCAATCCGTTTCCGTCACCGCTTTTCACCACTTCAGTTCCACTTGGATCGTATAATTCAATATAGGAATCTAAAGGAGACCCCATACGTTGTGCGTTTATATCACAAATGAGCCGCGCGCCTTTTCGTAGTTTAAAACGGAACATATCAACATCGTCAATTGACGCAACCGTACCGTTAACAGTTATTGGTAATTCAAGCATATTTGCTTCTGCAGGTGTGGCATTTGGCTCCTGTTCCTTGATCTCAGGAAGGTCGCCAACGATAAAATTTTGCGGATTAGAAACACCGTTTGGTGTGATGAGACGTATTTGATGGTTGCCTAATGGGGCTTCAGGGGCAATTTGGAATGAAATAACTAAGCGAGGATTGTTTGGAATGTTTCCAGAAATACCTGATCCATTAAAGCGGACTGTTGCTGCGGGGGATTTTTTCTTAATTTCTGCTGCGATCCCCTCTTTGTTGAACCATATCTCCGCATTCTCGTTGATGTTTTTGCCTTCAAGTGTAATGTCAATAGTTTGCCCGCGTTGTGCTGCGCGTGGTGATATACTTGTCAGCTGCGGAGCAACTTGTGCATGTGCTATGCCTGCAGCCATAAAGAGAATCAAGACTGTCTGGATAAGGAACTGCGGTTGTTTGTACTTTGTTTTTGTGTGCTTACAAAATAGCGATTCAGGCATTTTTAATTACCTCTTAGCAAGTGTTGCCATTTCTGCGTCAAACTAAATTTGGAATCGATTTTCTTAGGAGTGTAGTAATATTAGGGATCTGAACTTGAACTTGAAGTTACAGTATTCGGTTTAAACCATCTACAAGTCTGGTTTCGCTTGCGTTCTACCCAACCTACGTTGGATATTCGCAACCTCGTTTTTATTAGAAAACCTGTGCTTGAACTATAATTGTCCAAGCACAGGTTTAGTATTAGAACTAATTTAGAATATCCCAGTAATCACTTCGCCTTTAACCAATTCGCGTGGTTGGTCTAAGTGGTTCATCACAATCGTGTGCGGGTCAATACCGAGTGTATGGTAAATCGTAGCGAGGATATCCCGCGGATGCACAGGTTTTTCAAGTGGTGTTGAACCTGTGTCATCAGACTTGCCGTAAACCTGACCGCCTTTGACACCAGCTCCAGCAATTAGACCGGTATAGCAATAAGGCCAGTGGTCACGTCCATCAGGTGCGTTTCCGTTACCGGAGGTGCTGACACCCATTCGCGGTGAACGTCCAAATTCACCGATTGCAAGCACAAGCGTACTCTCTAACATACCCTTTTGATCTAAATCTTCAAGTAGAGAAGAAACCGCACTATCTAATTTCGGACAATGTAGATTTTTCAGTGGTCCGAAGTTAGCTGCGTGGGTATCCCATGCCGTCGTATTTGGATTGCCGTTAGCAACTGAGGGCCAGTTCACCTGTACGAAACGGGTACCAGCTTCAACTAATCGACGGGCAAGCAAGGCACTCTGACCAAATGTATGACGACCATACTTGTCGCGCATTTCGCCAGTTTCCTGTGACAAATCAAACGCGTTGCGTGCCTTCTGTGACAAGATGAGGTTATACGCTTTTTCGTAGTATTCGTTCAATGCGTAAGACTCTGCTACTTTGTCAATTTCAGGCATATTGGCGTTAATTGTTTCAAGTAGCGTTTTCCGACGCTGTAACCGAGCAGGCGGAACTTCTGGTCTAAGTTTCAAATCATCAAGATTAATTTCTGTATTGGGATCTTGGAAGAGAAAATATGGGTCATAAGCCCTACCAAGAAATCCTGCGTTTCCGCCTTTTCCGATGATACCACTCTCCTGCATTGGACGGGGGAGTTGGACGGCTGCTAACATCGGTTCATCTGGTGGTCTGAACTTGGAGATATGCGCTGCCGCGTTTGGATGGTCAGCAGGTGAAGGCGGGTCAAGCTGCCCTGAAGGTGCAACCTTGTCCGGTGTTTCGCCTGTAACCATTTGATACATTGCAGCAGTGTGATTGAAAAGTCCTGCTGGCGTGTAACTTACTGAACGGATAAGACATGCTTTATCCATCTGTTTTGCCAAAAGTGGCATTGTTTCTGACAACTGAATGCCGTCAACATTTGTTGGAATAGGATTAAATTCGCCACGGATATTAGATGGAGCGTCTGGTTTTGGATCCCAGATATCAATGTGACTCGGTCCGCCTTGCAAGAACAGCAGAATGACAGAATTGGCTTTGCCCCAACCGTTTAGAGGCTTCGCTGGGTCAACTGTCGTGCTTGCCTTGGCTTGGAGTGACAATACTTGTGGTATGCTAATGCCCAGCATCGCCGCGCCACCCACGCGGAGAAATTCTCTACGTGAGAACCCATCACATAATCTTCCGGGTGCTTGTGGTAACGATAACATCAATTATTTCCTCCATAATTTTCTGAACTAACTTTCCATAATGTAAGTAAGTTCAGATCGGTATAGGGTTTAGCGATTGAACAAGAACGCGGGACTATTAATTAATGCCCACATTAAATCTTGCGCGCCTTCTTCCTTTGATTCGGCACTTGCAAGATGTTCAGCCGCTGTCTTATATTCATTTTCTTGCGGTAACCGAGCAAATGTTGCGAGATACATCTCTTCAATGAGTGTACGATCATCCTCATCAGCTTTGATGAGTTTAGCAATTCGTCCGTTAGGATCAATAATTGCGTTTGCAACCGTCGGTCCGTTGATAAGGTTCATCGCATGTGCGAGGCTTACTTCAGTTGTTCTTTCACATTCACATGAGCTTTCGCGTTCTGGACGACCAAACAATTTCAAAAATCCGTCATCCTTAACTTTGCTGTCAGGTAATTGAACAGCGCGGAAATCTTTTGGGACACCCTCGAACTTCGGTTGACTTCCCGTAGCAACGCCGATAGCATCTAACAACTGTTCTGCTGTCAAACGTCGAGCAGTTGCATGCGAGAAATTAATCGTATCTGCTTTGTTCCATTTGTTCGTCTTGATACTCTGTTGATAGGTTCGAGAGCGAGCGATTGTTTTCATGATATGTTTTATATCAAATCCGCTATCTACGAAATCTTTCGTCAGTGCATCAAGCAATTCTGGATTACTTGGCGGGTTACTGGTTCGTATATCATCGACTGGTTCAATGATACCGCGTCCCATGAAGTAACTCCATATACGGTTAACACCTGCTTTTGCGAACATCGGATTTTCAGCAGATGTAAGCCATTCCGCCAAAACTTCCCGCTTATCGGAAACGTCTTCCTTTGTTTCGCCAAATGGGACTGATGGTGGAACAACCGCTAACGTTCTCGGATGCTGAACCTGAGTAGGATTGAAACTTGCGTATACGACTTCTTCACCTGGCAATCGCCCATTTTTCAGTTTAACATCTGAGAAAAATGCGCCCAATTCATAGTATTGATTTTGGGTCCATACTTCAAACGGATGATCGTGGCATTTGTTACAAGAGAATCGAACGCCAAGGAAAAGTTGAGTCGTATTTTCCACAGCAGCGGTGTATTCGCGCGAAACACGGAAATAATTTGCCGCTGGATTAGCGTAAGCACTACCAGTTGCAGTAATCAGGTCATGCACAAATTTATTATATGGACGATTTTCGGTAATTGATTCATGTATCCATTGCTGGAAAAGCCACATGCCGCGTTCACCGAGGAATTTTCGGTTTGATTGTAACAGGTCACCCCATTTATGTGTCCAATGGTCAACATACTCAGATGTTTCAACCAGTGTATCAATCAATTTTTCGCGTTTTTTCTTAGACGGTGCTTTATCCGCGAGGAAGTTCCTCACCTGATCGGGTGCTGGTGGAAGTCCCGTCATATCAAAGTAGATACGGCGAACAAACTCTTCATCTGTGCATAACTCAGATGATAAAATCTTCAACCGTTTCAGTTTGTTGTGGACATGCGTATCAATGTAGTTGTATTCAGGCGTTTCAACCCATTCAAAACCGCTCCTATCACCCATAACGATGATGCCATTTGTGCTATATTGCCCCTCATAGCGGGTTAGGATGGCAGTTTCTCCACGGCGTTCTGCTGTAACTACACCTTCGTCTGTTACCTTCGCGACTTCACCTACACTGCTGGTGAACTTTGCTTCACGGGTAACATCACGAGTTGATCCATCAGGATAGTGTGCGATAACGATCAACTGTTGCTTATTTCCGGGCATAGATAGTTCCGCGGAGCCTGGAATTACCTCTAATCTTTCAACACGTTGTGTTGTTTCCACATCAGACGCTACACCTTCGCTTATCCACTGGTGGATGAGTTTATAATCACGCGAACCCGGTACGATTACCTGACCACCTTTGTGTGGCACTTCAGATGTCGGTTTGAGCAGCATGAGACTCTGTTCGGGAAACGCACGATTGAAGCGGCGTCCAGAAATATCTTCAATCAGGAGTTCATAGTCGAATTCCGGATCGTAGCCGCGAAGTGAGAGTTTGAAACCGTTTTTACCTTTTGCAGCACCGTGGCAGGTGCCATTATTGCAACCTGCATGGCTCAAAATAGGCATCACGTCTCGCACAAAACTTACTGGCGGTGCATCAATACTTTTGATAGTTACCGGTAATTCTGTGGTGACATCTTTGACTGTAACCTTAATTGTTGCAGAACCAACTGAATTTGGAAAGATGTAGCCATCTTCATGCACTTTTACCGTTTCTGAAGTAGGTTTTAGCACTGCCCAAGATGTTACATCAACCCATTTTCCATCTTTCGTTTGCCCCGAAACAAGCACTCGGCGACCATCGCGCGCATGCTCCAACGTTAACGACTTGGGGTGAATCTTCAACGTCTTAATCTCTGGGATTTCTACACTCGGTGCGGTCTCCTCCATCTGACTCCAACTTGAATACTGAAATATCAAACAGCAGGAGAATGCGATAAGGAGTGTAGCAACCAAGTTATAACTGAGTTTCACATTAACCTCCATAGATGGTATGAAACTTAACTTTGCGGCGTAACCCGCCTATTTACTTTGTTAACTCTGATTTTGAAGTTTATTACCTCTGATTTTTTAAGTTTCCCCAGACAACCGGCAATTTGCCGCGTGAGGATACATCTAAATATGCCGATTCACTTGCTAACCAATTGATGACGTTTTCTGTGAGTTGTTCTAACTGGTCTCTACTTTTATTATTCGCATGGTAGTTTGGAAGCCGCCAATTCATATTGAACACTTTGCCATCTCCTGCTGCCCAATACCCAAATGCTGCAATTCTTGCTGCGTAATCCGTACCGCCCTCCCACGCATGAGCTAAAGTTGTAAAATTCTTTGCAAGACTGTCAAAATAGTCACCGCTCTTAGGAAAACCGGTAGAATTTACCTGAATCCAATCATTTACTTGCGGTACTTTCCCATCAACATTCTCAAGTCCCTCAACCAGGCCGAGATCAAGTGTTTCTTTTAACACGATAATGCCGACTTTGCTGCCATCGTCAAGAACAGGTCCAAATGCGCGCGGTTGAGCATTCTCAAGTCCCATCGGTGTAGCATAACTAAATGCCTTACCTGTCAAGAGAACGGCACCACCGCTTTCGGCATAGTCCATGAATGCAGCAATTTCTGCAGCGGACAAAGCACCAGGGTCGGTATCCCCTTCATTCCACCAAACGACTGCGAAATTTTTGAGTTTATCACTCTTAATGTCACCTTTTCCCAATTCCGTTGTTTTAAACGCGTCTTTTGCGAATTCCAGTGCAGGTTTTGTAAACGGGCCGTTGTCACCCAGATAGAGAAATCCGACCTCTACTACAGATGCATTTCCTATATTTAAACCACATATTAACATTAATGTCAAGCAAAATAGAAATTTTCGATACATTTTTCCCTCCTAATTATTGGAAGTGATCATATATCCTTAATTATCACATTTTTTACAAAAATGAGCAACTAATTTTATGAGATAGACTCAAAGCCATTCAATTTTGAGTTTTTCTAATCCGAAATCACAAAATATTACCTGAAATAATTAGAAGAGGCCTATAAATTGCGATTACGGTGAAATTTGGAAATAATTATACACCTCACTTGTAGGAGCGATTTCCGAATCGCGACTAATGCCACTCTTAGTCGGGAATCGGAGTTCCCTCCTACAAGAGCGCTTCGCAACAATTGAATGCCTCTGGAGATAGACTCTATTACATTGGCCCTACGCGTTCAGGACCTCTGTCCATAGCAAACATAGACGCATCGAAACTTCTTTTTAACAAATCCAATTTCGTGTTTTGCTTTTCTGGTGTATGCCAGAGATTGTTAAACTCATTAGGGTCATCAACTAAATCGTAGAGTTCACCCTCTTCATGTCCGTGATATACTACTAACTTATAACGCTTATCACGGAACATTGTTGCGAAAGAATGGTCACGTTGGGCAAGTGCATCGTAATATTCACAACGAACAAAGTCACGATGTTGGTCTTTATCTGCCTCGCCTCTGAGGATAGGCAATAGTGATCGTCCGTGCATCCCCTCAGGGATGGGCAAACCTGCTAATTCTAAAAGTGTCGGCACTTTATCAACAAGTTCAACGAGTGCATCACTTTTTAAACCGCTTTCAAAATACCCTGGCATAGAGAAAATCAATGGTACCCTGACTAATCCTTCATAAAACCGACACCCTTTTTGGATGAGTCCGTGATCACCAAGCATCTCGCCATGGTCACTGGTAAAAATGATTACAGTGTTTTCACGTTGTCCCGTTTCATTGAGTGCTTCCAGGATCCGACCTAACTGATCATCAATCAGGTTTATCATTGCATAATATGCAGCTTTGAGTGTTTTAGCATCCCTTTGACCTACAATTTCAGTTTTAGTTTTGCTACGTGGTGATTGCGCTAAGATAGGATTCCGAATGTCTAATTCATCTGGCGTTTGAACTTTGGACTGAAAATCAATCTGACGCAACTTGTGCTGCTGTTCTAAATCACTCTCCTTGAAAATCGGTTCGGGCATATCTGTTGGATTAAACTGTTCCCTATATGACTGTGGCGGATTGAATAGTGGATGCGGGTCATAGATGTTGACACTCGCAAGCCAAGGTCCATCCCGTTCCTCTCTCATGAACTCAATTGTCTTTTCTGCACACCAAGTCGTTTGGTGTAATTCTGCTGGCACACCTTCAGGGTTTTTGGTTAGTTCACCCAGTATATATCCTTTTGAACGAACCCAATCTGCGTAGTCATGACCTTCCTTCCAATCATCTCGTGGTGCATGACTATATTGCCAATAACGGTAGCCATCGTTTGCACGTGGTTCTATTCGGCGAAAAGCACTCGCAAGATGTAGTTTTCCGATTAATCCACAATCGTAACCAATGTCTGCAAGTGTCCGCGTTATAAGCGGATATGTCTCTGGAAAATAATCGTTTCCGTTACCATTAACATGTGTTGCACTCGGATACATGCCAGTCAAAAAACTTGCACGACTCGGTGTGCAAATCGGACTTTGACAATAAGCATGTGTAAATGCTACGCCATCCGCTACCAAACTATCAATGTTTGGGGTTGATACATGCGGATTACCTAATGCTCCTATTGTGTCGTAACGCTGTTGGTCTGTGCAAATCCAAAGGATATTTGGTGTTTCAACAGACATCTTATGTTTCATCAAGTAGACTCAGATTACTTAGCAGTCGCGGTAAATCCAGCTGTTTTAATGACATCCGTGAGTTCATCAACTTTAATACTGTTTTTCCGAACCTTAATAATTGCCTGATCAGGTAAAGAAACTTCTGCGCTAATAACGTTTTGGTGTTTTGTAAGTGCATCCTGCACTTTTGCAACGCAAGCCGGTCACGTCATACCTGTTACTGTTAAAGCCACATCCTCACTTGCAGTCGTTTCAATTGGCACGGACATGAAGATATTTAATTGTTTGCCAGAGTTAGCGTCAAATATACGAATTTTTCCGTCAAAACCACCCGTAGCAAGTTGCGAACCATCAGGATGGAATGCAAGGGCAAAAACGCCAACAGTATCACCTTGCATAGATAAAAGCCGTTTTCCATTTGCCACGTTATAGATACGTGCTTCACCTGCCGCATTACCAACAGCAAATCTGGTTCCATCTGCTGAAAACGCAACGGATTCAATTGAACCTGACTGTGCTTCATAAGCGCGAATGAGGTTGAAATCCGTGTTGCCAACGTCCCTACGCGTTTGACGGAACATTCTGTAAAGCCGGGGGATTCGGTCTTCTCCGACACTCAAAACTTGGTCTGCATTCGGACGCCGCGCAATAGCGTTTATTTCTCCGTAGCCCTTGTTGCTTGAATTGACATCGTCTACAAACGATCCTGTATCTACTTCAACTAACTTGAGTGCTGTATCACGGCTACAACTCACAAAATGTGAACCGTCAGTAGAAAAAGCTGTACCGAAAACCCAATCGCCATGGTTGTCAAATTTAACGAGTTCCTTTTCGTCCGCAACAGAGATTACACGCACCGTTTTATCTGAACTTCCAAAAGCAACGCGGGTAGCATCAGGTGAGAAGGAGAGTCCGTAGATTGTATCATAAGTAGAACGTATTGCTTTGATAAGTTTATTCGTAGTGGTATCCCATAGCTGCACCTCGCCAAATTGTGCCGGGGATCCGCCTGCAATCCCAACTATTTTTCCGCCATCAGCGTAAACAATTGATTGAATGCGACGCGCTTTTCCTACCAATCGTGCTTTGAGTCCAAAACTCTTTGAGTCATACAACAAAACTTCATTGACACCAGAGACTGCAAATATGCTTCCATCGGGTGAATAAGCCATAGCAGAAACAACGGGCGGCACTGTGTAACTTGGGTATTCTACGTCCGTTTCGTCAGCTTCTTCAGGTGTGTCATCTTTTGCACCTTCAAGAATCCAACGTTTGAATAGGTCAATTTCTTCGGCAGTGAGTGGTTCTTGGTTTTGTGGCATTGCGGGTGGGTCACCAGAGATAAGTTCAATGAGGAGACTTTCGTCCGGTTTGCCAGGGATGATTGCTTCTCCTGCCATTCCGCCCCGCTTGAGTTCAGCATAAGATGTTACTATCAGGTCAGCATTTGGGTCACCGGGATGGTGGCATCCTTGACAACTTCGTTTGAGTATCGGGACAATCTGTGTGTGATAACTTACTGGTTCCTTTTTGCCATGACCATCCGCCATTACGAATGGACTCCATACCACAAAACAGACCAGAAAAATTGTTAAACAGTGTATAAACCCTAATCTTGATATTTCCATGTTTGTTGAAAACCCTCCATCTCGTTAAGAACGTATTATAGCAAGCTGCGACACAAATGAAATTTTAACATATTTTTGTAGTAATTATACCACAATTTCTGTATAAAATTCAAGAAAAATGAATTGGTTGTGCAAAACCGTTCAGTTTTGGTGTTTTTCTCAACATTATAAACATGATCGCGAGCTGGAACTCGCTCCTACAAGAAGAGATGGACATGGTCTATTAAGCTGGAACTCGCTTCTATAGGAAGAGGTTTTAGAGCAAAGTAATTATCTGATTGGATGCATAAAAGTTTCGGATTATAGTCAAACAAGAATTGTTCATAAATTGTTGGAAATGTACGGACGTAATCAATTTTGGATCGTTATTTGAAGGTCACAATTGTGACGTGCTGAACGTCACAATGACGTGCTGATGTCAAGCGGTACAAGGAATGTGACGCGTTTTCGTTTTTTTTTTGCCCATCTTTTAGACTTGCAGAAGGAAATAAAATACAGGTGTTATGTTAAAACAATTTTAACATATATAGATTTGTTTGTCAAGAGAAATTTGTAACATTAGTGATAGGAGTGACGTATTTTCTTAGACTTGCCTATTTTTTTTCGAGTTTCCCAGCGATAAGTATTTTATTCGCATCATTTTTTAACAATATTTTAAACATTAAAAATCTACGGAATAAGGTATAAAAGGAGTTGATAGAGTGGATAGATATTTTTTCAAGAGAAGTTTATGTTTTTTCGGATTATTACTATTTTTAATCTCTGCGGGGTGTCAAAACGAGAAAACAGAAGACATTACAAACGCTAAACCGACAACTAAGAAAAAACTTAACGTCGTAGCGACAATTGGTATGATTACCGATGTTGTGAACAATGTTGGCGGCGATAGGATTGATGTTACTGGGATTATCGGTGAAGGGGTTGACCCACATCTCTTTAAACCGACTGCCAAGGATACCAAACGACTACTGGACGCTGATATTATCTTTTACAATGGATTGCATCTTGAAGTGAGGATTACGGGTACTGTTTTTGATAAAATGAAGGATAAAACGAAAGCAGTCGCTGTTACGGATGGGATCGATCATTCACGACTTCGGGTAGCATCTGAATTTATAGGCGGTTATGACCCGCATGCGTGGCCTGATGCGTCTCTCTGGATGAAAGCAACTGAAAGGGTGCGCGACACATTGGCTCATACAGACCCAAAGAATTCCGATTATTATCATTCTAATGCGAAGAATTACCTAACGAAGTTACAAGTTCTGCATGAAGATATGCAAAAACTTGCTGCACAGATACCTGCTAAACGTAGGGTTCTCGTCACGACGCACGATGCGTTTGGCTACCTCGGAAAAGCTTACGGATTTGAAGTGCGTGGACTTATGGGAATAAACACAGAAGACGAAGTAGGTATTGCGGATGTGAGAGAACTCGCTAAGTTTATCATTGAACGGAAAATCTCAACCATGTTCGTTGAGACTTCTGCAGCGCCACAAGGTATCTACGCTGTTCAAGCGGCTGTTAAGGCAAAGGGTTTCAATGTAAAAATCGGCGGCAAGCTTTATGCTGATGCAATGGGAACACCCGGAACATCTGAAGGGACGTATATCGGAATGATGCGTAATAATATTGATACTATTGTGAATTCACTTCAAACGGAGTTGGCTTATCAGGAGTAGTGAAGGTGTGAAGGTGAAAGTAATTTGTGATGTAAGGCGAGGTGTTTGTGCCTCGCCTTTTTGATTCTGAATACATTTATGTGCAAGAGTCTATCTGATTTGCTTTTTCGTTGACACCGTAGGAGATATAATGTATACTGCATTTATATAGATAAACATTTTTGACGTTATACGAATATCATTATGGAGGAGATTTTTTAATGAAAACATGGTTGAAACGAAACCTACCGATTTCATTTACTATTGGCGTTTTGATTTTTGCATTACTCATCATTACTTTTACGCAAAAAACTGAATCGCAGGATGCGGCGGCAACATACGAAATAGACGCTGTGCATTCAGCAGTTATTTTCCGCGCAAAACATTTGGGAGTCAGTTATAATTATGGTCGGTTCAATGATTTTTCAGGCAGCGTCACGATGGACGAAACCGATGTATCCAAAAGTAAAATAGAATTAGAAGTGAAAACTGCAAGCGTTGATACTGCTAACAGTAAACGCGACCAACACCTCAGAAGTCCCGATTTTTTCAATGCCAAACAGTTTCCTGTAATTACATTCAAAAGTACAAAGGTAAGTGCTAAGGCTGGACAAGAGAATATGTTGGAAGTTACCGGTGATTTTGAATTGCACGGCGTAAAAAAGTCTGTCACAGTTGATGTGGAAATGACGGGAAAAGGAGAACATCCGCGAGCAGGAGAATTGATCGGATTTGAAACAACGTTTGGTATTAAACGCAGCGATTTCGGCATGAACTACGAATTGAAAAACGTAAGTGATGACATTCGGATTACGGTGAGTATTGAGGCAGCGCATAAATAGACATCCCTGAATAAATGTAGATTCTACTATAAAGCGGAGGCTTAAGCAATGCCAACTTTGAATCAGTTGTTTTTTAATTTGCTTTTGCCTGCTATTGTTTGCGGCGGAATTTATGCTGTTGTAGCATACATAAGAAAAAACGATAAAGAAAATACTTCTCTGCTATGGTTAACTGCTGTTGCTCTCGGAATAGGATACATCGTCGGTTACCTTGGCATAGAAAAGAAACTAATCTTTCTACCGATAGAAAGCTTACACTGGTTTTTCTACTTTGCTCTTTTTGCAATTTTCAGCAGTACTTACTGGGATTTTTCCGGTTGGAGACGGTTGATTTCACAACTCATCTATTCTGTTGCTTTACCGCGTATACTGTTGAATTCATACTTTCAGCATAGTTGGGGAACATTTGAGGGGATTATCTGGTGGGTATGTTTAAGTGTAGGCGTTTTTATCTTTTGGAATATAGTGAAACAGAGTTTTTCTGCGATGCCGTCGTCTAATGCTGCTATCCCGTTTGTCTATTTTGGGATTTCAGGCGGGACAGCACTGATTATCGCGCTTTCGGGAAGTGTGCGAATTGCACAACACGCAGGAACATTAACTGCACTTTTCGCTGCAATCTGGATTCTTACTATTGTTCTACAGCGCGGTATGAAATCTAATGCCAACAGCAACTTACACGTTTTTCCGATCAGTGTGTCTCCGTTAGTGACATTTCTTTTTGTTGGTATCTGGATGAATGGATATTTTTACGCGGAGGCACCATCGGTTAGTATTATACTATTAGCAGTTTCGCCTTATTTGGCACAAGTCGGAAAGATACCAATAATTCAGCGGTTAAAAGGTAGAAAATCGGTTTTTATTCAGATAGGACTCATAGCATTTTGTGTAAGTATAGCCATAATCATAGCAGTGTTCCGCTCAGGCTTTTTCGGAGAAGACGCTTATTAACTATTCAATCGGAGGAAATCAGAATGCAATTCAAATATCGTAATTTTTCAGGGAGAAATTTGCAAGTAAACATCGTTTCATACACTATCACATTTATCCTTGCAGCCATGCTCTTTATCAACGGTTGTGTTAAGATGGAAGCAACTCGGAAAGCGGATTGGGAGACAAACTTCACTGATCTACACTTTGTGAATGCAAGACAGGGATGGCTTGTGGGACTTGGTGGCGTAATTGTCCATACAGCAGATGGTGGAAAAACATGGCAAAAGCAGGAGGTAAATACTACAGGCGATTTCAAAGCGGTCTATTTTGCAAACAACAAAGATGGATGGGCGGTAGGTGATGATGGTCTAATCGCGACGACTGATGATAGTGGTAAACACTGGTACTTACAAAAAAGCGGAACTTCTGCGATGCTTCGCGATGTATATTTTGCAAATGGTATGGAAGGATGGATTGTTGGTGAAGATGCTGATGTTCTCTACACGCAAAACGGTGGTAAATCGTGGAATCGGCATGAAAATGTGAGTGAATTTCCGCTTAACGGAGTCTGGTTCGTTGATGATGACAGAGGATGGGCAGTTGGGACGTATGATAGGATTTTTCATACCAAAACAGGTGGTAAGTCATGGCAAGAGCAGAGCAATCGTTTTGAAGGTGAACGCGACCGAATGATTAATGATAATAAGAAGGTCTTTTTTATTGGTGACAATGAAGGTTGGATTGTTGGGAGTGATGGTTCCATCTTTCATACAACGACTGGTGGCGTTAATTGGGAACGCCAAGACAGTCGTATCCCCCTGATTAATGGACACGTCCGAGATACAATTAACAGTATCCATTTTACAGATAAAAACTATGGAATTGCTGTTGCTGATGTCGGATTCATTACCCGAACAGAAGACGGTGGTGATAATTGGCAATTGATGGAGAGCGGAACGGAAAACAATTTGACAGCGGTTCAGTTTACCACGCGAAAAGAGGCTTGGGCAATCGGATGGTCTGGTACTATTATGCACACGACAGATGCAGGTGCGACGTGGGAGATGGTTAGCGGGACAACAGCAAATGATTTACAAAATGTGCAGTTTACCGATGCGAACCGTGCTGTAGCTGTGGGTAAGCGCGGCACGATGGTTATGACAAATGACGGCGGGCAAACGTGGAACGAGTTGGACACAGATATCTGGGACGGAATTTGGAACATCTATTTTGCGACTGACAAACACGGATGGGCAGTCGGTGAACGAGGACTTATTATCCATACCAACGATGGTGGAGCGAATTGGGAACGGCAGCGTGCCTCTTCAGCATTTACGCTGCGTTCTGTCCACTTTATTAATTCCAAAACGGGTTGGATTGTTGGAGACCTCGGCACTATCCTACACACAATTGATGGTGGAAACAGTTGGCTTCCCCAAATCCCTGTCGGTGATTTCCATTCAATTATGTTAAAAGGAGTATTTTTTCTTGATGCAAAGAGAGGGTGGGCAATCGGGTGGCCAGGTGTGTGTATGGCGACTCAGGATGGCGGCTTAACATGGGAACAGCAGTCTACTGATACCTTTAATGAACTTTATGCTGTTTACTTCGTTGATGAAAATATAGGCTGGATTGTGGGACAATTTGGTGAGATTCTACATACAAAAAACGGCGGAAAGAAATGGACTCTCCAATATAGTCGCACCCAAGAAAATTTAAATAAAGTCTATTTTGCAGATGCACAGCACGGGTTAGTCGTTGGTGATAACGGTGTTATGCTAACTACCATCAACGGTGGGAAAAAGTGGGAACTGCAAGAAAGCGGCACCGAAAATGACCTATACGGATTAGCACTCTCGCCCGAAGGGGTGGTTGCTGTTGGCAAAGGTGGGATAGCGATGCATTACACAGTTGAAAATGCACAATTGCCAGCGAAATTACCACCTATTGCTAAAGAACCAGAAACCGTTGTTGTTGAAGAAGAAACACCCGTTGAAGCTGTTGTTTACCATTGGGATATTATCCATCAGGCGACATGGCGGACTGATTTTGCAGACACGCATTTTGTTGATGCTGAAAACGGATGGGCTGTTGGTTCAGGTGGTGCAATTGCTCGCACAACAGATGGCGGCAAAACGTGGCTACCACAACATAGTGGTGTTAGTGAAAATCTGCGTGAGATCGAATTTACAGACGAAAAAAATGGGCGAATTCTTGGGTCAAGCGTTTTACTTCAAACAGATAATGGTGGCGAAACGTGGAAGCCTATTGTCAATACAACGCGTCAGAACCTGCCACGTATCAGTATGATGCAGTTTATAAACAAAAAAGAAGGATGGCTTGGCGCATCAATTGGGCAAATCTTGCATACTACTGATGGTGGGAAAACGTGGAAAGTTCAGAAAACTGGCACAACGAACGCAAATATCACAGACCTCCATTTTATCAATAGTCAGGAAGGTTGGGCAGTTGCCCCACAACGTAGAGATGGTGGATTTATTCTACATACTATTGATGGCGGCAATTATTGGAAAATTCAGTCTAAGACCAATCAACCTGGTATTGCAGTCCATTTTGATGACGAAAAACACGGTTGGGTTATCCTCGGTAACGGGAACTCCTTGTTGACTGATGATGGCGGAGAAACATGGAAATTGCGAGCCACAACAGAAAACCCGCGTGGTTTAAGACGTATTACCTTCCGTTCACATACGCATGCGTGGGGAATCGGAGGCGGCGGTGCGTACATCACTGAAGATCAAGGTGTAAATTGGAAATCAGTACCTGTTTCAACAGGAAATGATATGTTCGCAATGCCACAACCTCCGCCAGAAACACCTGAAGAATCTGAAAAAGAAGAAACGGAAGATCAAGAAGAAAGCACGCAACCTGCTGAAGAAACATTCGGAGATATATGGTTAAGACAACTTCGGCAACAGAGACAACGTCCTGGTCGTCTTGCTCCTGAAGGCACACTACCACAGAACCTTGAGCAGGCGAATCCCACCCAAACCGAACAACAACCGCCACCGCCTCCACCTCCTGAACGAAGGAGACGGTTCGGACGGGGTGGAAGTGGAATTGCCAGTGTTTATTTTCTTGATGCGGAACATGCATGGGCAGTGGGAAGTGCAGGTAGCATTTATCGGACCTCAGATGGTGGAGAAACATGGGAACGTCAGCTTGGTGAACAGCAGCGTAATGATTTCCGAAAAGTCCTCTTTTTCAATGACAAAATCGGTTGGATAGCAAATAGTGATGGAACTCTATTGGAAACACAAGACGCTGGAAAGACGTGGGAGAAAATGGCTATTCATGCTCGTCAAAGCCTTGTCGGTATACATTTCGCGAGTCTTGAACCAAAATGGGGTTGGACGATGCGTAGAGATGGCACAGTCCTATATACAACTGATGGAAACACTTGGACGGCAGGGGACACACCTGAGCGACCGCCTTTCTTTGAAGGAGATTCTCCCGGTAGATTCTCGCTGAACGATGTTGACTTCGGCAAGTTTTCTGAAGGTTGGGCAGCTGGCAAATATGGGGACATTATTCACAACAAAGATGGCGGTCCTACGTGGACACTCCAGCGTACCACGGCAAACGACCCGCTCATGAGCATTGACATGAAATTTGCCCCTCTCGGTTGGGCAGTAGGACAAAGCGGAACCATTCAGCGAACTATCAACGGTGGCGATTATTGGCGAATGCACGAATCCAATACAGTTTATGACCTCAATTCGGTGTCATTTATCACGAAGCGGATCGGATGGGCAGTAGGACAAGGTGGTATTGTTCTTAAGACAGTGGATGGTGGTTTTACATGGCAACCTAAGATGAGCGGCATTGCTAAAACACTACATGGTATAATCTCGCTTTCTGAACAAGAACTCTATGCAGTTGGGGAAGAAGGAACAATTATCCGATCTACTGATGGTGGTGAAACATGGGAACAAGAACATACCGATATTGATAACAATCTGTATGTTATCACCCGTGCCCAAAATGGTAAGACACTTTGGGTTGTTGGCCAGTGGGGTGTGGTCCTTCGCCGAAAAGTAGAGTCTTCACTGCAAGCGTCGGCACGATGAGATTTAACGGATCCTAACCCGTAAATAGGGTATGATGACTTGGGAATGGTTTGTTTTTATCCCAGTACTTCTCGAACGTTCTTTTGCTTTTTACCTTTAGTCCCTTAGCTGCTTTATCAGGGTCAGGATATAAGTAGGGAGCTCGGCAGAAAATATTCCATTCAATGCGCGCAAAGGTCAGACCACCGTAATAGATATAACCGTGCTCTCCAGCCAGACGCTGAGATAGCACTTTCAAAGCGAGATGGACAGTCCGCATCTCACCTTTCAGTTCTTTGTTTCGCCATTCTGTCTGAGAGAGATTCTCCAAAATGAAATGCTTGGTTTGTTCTGTATGAAGTCTCATGATCTCGTCAATAGGAAACCGTTCGATCTGGCGTAAAGTCGGTTCAGATTCTTGCCGTGAATTGTTCGTGTCATTTCTATCATCTTCTGCCGAATACGACAACTCCCTGTCAAGTTTATCAAGAGAAATACGCAATTGTTTCGCGGCTTTTTCTTTATTTCCACCATATTCCTTTACGATTTCGCGGAGGACCGCAGTAAGGCTATCCTGGCGGGTTTTTTCTTTTATACAGACTGGTTCAGCTTCCTCTATGAGTTCGGAGTCCATTCTACGTCGAAACTCTGAAAATTGAGAGATGGCCTTGTCAATCACCGTCTTAATATGTCTCGTAAAATTAGGAAAGTCTAACTCAGTAGTGCTGTAATATTCTTCCAGCAAATTCTCAATTTCGCGTTTGGCCTTATAGGCACGGTCGCGCCCATCATTAGAGAACTCCTTCCACCATAGAGCAATTTGTTCGTCAGTGACATCTGAGACAGCATCAGAGATAAACTGACAGAACACTGCGATTGGCAGATCAAGCAGGTTCTGATATATCGGTGTTTCTGGCGTTTCTGCAGATCGCGTTTCCGGCATGCGCCTCCTTGGCCCCTCATCTCCACTAACCTTCTGAAGCTTTCGTGGAAGGTCCCTCTGCAAAATCACGTAGCCATGGGAATTCATTGCCGCTTCTTTGAGGTAGCTATATAGCTCTCGAACATTACCCGGCCAGCTATACGCTTCAAGCAATGCTATTGCTTCTGGAGAAGGGGCGAGGAGTGGCATCCCATTGTCTTTTTCAATACGCTGCAGAAAGTGCGTGGTGAGTAACGGAATATCCTCTATCCGGTCTCGCAAGGGCGGCACGGAGATCTCATAGTCGCAGAGACGGTAGTACAAATCCGTTCGAAATTTCTCTTCCTCCATCATTTCCTTCAAATTTTGATTGGTAGCACTGATGACACGCACATCCACGCTACGTGTTCGATTACTGCCTACACGTTGGAACTCTCTTTCTTGCAGCACAGTGAGAAGTGTTCCCTGTTGTGCTGGTGTCATATTGCTGACTTCATCCAGAAAAAGGGTGCCGCCATCAGCCCGTTCAAATGCACCAGAACGCTCATATTTCGCATCTGTGTATGCTCCTTTTTCATGACCAAATAGTGCATCTTCAAAGAGTGCTTCGGGCACAGCACCACAATCAATTGAGATAAAGGGTGCCTTTGCACGTTCACTTTCTTCGTGAATTAAGCGTGCAACCACACCTTTCCCAGTGCCTGTCTCACCCGTAAGTAGCACCGAAGCCTTAAAACTGACTGCACGGCCAATTTGTTTGTTAAGTTTAACCATTAGTTTGCTCTTTCCAACGAGAGGAGACTGTTTCTCAACCTCTTCTTCATCAGCAATTCCGGAGATGTTACTTCGGACAGATAGCCTGTGAAACGCCCGATCAAGTGCTTCACAAAGCTCTTCCATATTAATGGGCCTAAGTAAAACCTCTAATGCCCCCAGAGCTATTGCCCTTCTCATTATATGTATGCCCGCTCTGATAACGATTACAATTACGTTTGGGTGTTTGTCCTTAATTTCCTTCAAATCATCCTGGCTGTTCTCCGCTGACAATGCCGCACTGAGCAAGACAACTTCCAGACTCGTGGATTCGCTAATCTTTTCCAAACCTTTGTTAAAGTCATCAACGATGATAGAGGAATAGCCTTTATCCTCCAGGAAATTCACCAATTTCTTAGAACTTTGATTGTTATCAATGATTAGGACTTCTTTCATGACCTGGTCTCCTGTGTTCCTAATAATGGGTTTTCGCGTATACACGATATTCGATTGTTACTTCTTATAACTAAAGTTTGGACAATTCTTGTTCAGTGATAGTTGAGTTTTCAACGGAAAATCTATTTTTCTGTGAGTTTCTCATATCAGTGCAACCCCGAGAAAATGCTGCACTCCAGCGGAGTGCTATGTTTATAGAAAACATTATGGACACATTCTTGCACTCCAGCGGAGTGCTATGTGTGCTGAATTGAATCACATACCGCTCCGCTGGAGCGGAGATGTCTGTTCATACTGTTGCTATAAACATACCGCTCCGCTGGAGCAAAGCGGGTTCTGTTTGTGTGTTGTTTCAGAATTGTTAACAGATATAGTCAACCGATTTCTTATATTGAACTCACGTATGAAAATTGTCCAAACGATAGTCTTATAACAATAGTTCGATTTTCTTTGTAAAACTTGTGCAGATTTATGCAAAACTTGTGCAGATTTATGCAAAACTTGTGCTGGAATCGCCATTTTTACGCAGGATACTTAGCAAATTGTCTGGCATGAATCTTGCGTCTACAATTTGTGCGCGAGTTCTATAACAAAATGCAAATCGGTATACAGAAATTGAATAGGAAATATCCATGAACCCTCAAATTTGTTGGATACCGACTGGGTTCGGACAAAAATTGTGGTAAAAAATAAAAAAATGTTGTGTTTTATTTTCGTTTTTGCTATAATCTATTCTGGCATCCGTAAAATCCTTTATAGGTGGTTCGGCGAGAAGGATAGTCTCCCGAACCGCGGCACTGCCAAGGTAGATTGCCAGTGCGTGTTTAAGTATATCATACATTGCTATTGATGTGCATGATATTTTAAAACAGCATCGTAGTTTTACTTGATTTTTTTTGGAAAATCTTGTATAGTTACGAATGGACGTTGGAGACGGATTGCCAGGGTAGATCTCTCTATCCCCGTCTCCACCCAACTGGCAATTGGGTATGCGTCTGAGAATACAACGTCCAAATTCCATAATTTTTTTGATTCATAGATGTTTGTGCATCTATACTTCGCAGTCGTGTGCTGGTTTTGTTGGTGATGCACTTGACATCAACAACTAAAAAGTTCAGAACGGACACAAACGTCTTTGCGGCGATGTGTCAATCTCGTTAGCGGCATGTTATATATAGGAACTCACGGAAAATGCAGAAGTCCTAAATAATTGAGGGTGTGCATAAATAATTTAATATCAGAGGTGTGCTTAAAAGTAGTAGGCACGCTCCGCTTGCCGTCACAAATGTCCGAGCCGCAATAAATTGCGCGATTACAAACGGCGCCACGATAATGAAGTGATACCTGAAGATCATCTCTGTCTATGTTGTTACACTAAACAATTATGCACACCCTCAAATAATTGTAAAATTGACTATATAACAGTGGGATATTTGGTGAGAACCATCAGTGTCGATCAAACGATAGGTTTTCCACAAATTTGTGAAAACCGAAGGAAATACATTAATCATGTTTTTACGTAAAATCATTGAATGGATTAATTCATTGGAGGCTGGTCATCAATTCCGAAAATGGGCATCATTTTCTGTCAAAATATCGGGCGTGTTTATTTTGATTGCCACCTTCGTGTTAGGAATCCTCTTTTTAGTCCTCGCGCTGATGTTTACAAGAACTTCAAGCATCGGTAGCCAGGCCTTCACTATCATTGGAACAGTTCTCGGGATTATCATCATCGGTATCGTTGGTATAACCCTTACGATGCTGTTTTGGAATAGAGCCAAAAAAATCGTATCAGCTGGTGAGGAATCCCATCTTATATTTGGTCCTATTGCGGGGATCGTCATCCGTCTTTCTGGCGAAGCCGTCTTCATCGGGTTCATCGGGGGTGGACTTCTATGCTTTGTTTGTTCAATCTTCGGTGCCGCCGCGTTCGGATGGTACGCCCTCATTTCGCTCATTTTTTCTTTCCTCTTTCCGCTCATAGCAGTAGTAAGTTTGCAAATTTCTTATCTCATCTCGGAATATGCGAGTTTGATCGGGGACATCGCAACGAATATCAAGAAGATAGAGACAACGTTATCAACCGATGCAACTGCTGTCACATCCCCCGAAGTGGTAGCATCAGAAGAAGATTTATAAATAGGAGAATTACTGTTACTAAGGTCTGAACAAGTTGTGTGTTGTTCAAGTAATACCACTTAAAAAAACACTATTATCGATTATGATGATGTTCAGGCGTAGGAGCGATCTCTGAATCGCGATACATTCTATGTTGGGAATCCAAAACAAGAAATCAACGGTATGAATCATGCAGCATGCCAACAGTGCATGCTGCCAAAGGCATTCCCCGGAGTTCCCTCCTACATTCTATGTCGGGAATCGGAGTTCCCTCCTACATGGAAGTTTCATTTTAGTCTATCCAAGCTAAAATTCTATAAGGAGCATTGATGATGAAAACGAAAGTAACTTTAACTATACTAATACTTCTCAGTCTTATTTCCCTTTCGGGAGACTTCGGTTTCGCACAGCAATCGACACAATTGACAGTGCCAGAAGGCACGATTGTGCATCTGGCTGAAGAACCAATAAATGATATCGCGTATTCTCCGAACGGGGAGCTGCTTGCGGTGGCAAGTGGCAGCGGTATTTGGCTCTACGATACAGTAACGCATCAAGAGGTCACGCGCCTCGTGGAACACAGCAATCCGGTCTATAGTATTTCCTTTAGTCCGGATAGTAAGAAGTTGGCAAGTGGGGATTCGGGCGGGAGAGTTTATCTATGGGACGTTGCAACTGGCAAGCGCTTATGGCGTCATGCGGGTTTCCTTCAGCACAGCAACCAGAGAGCAAGTGTCTCGTTTAGTCCGGATGGTGAGACGGTGGCAAGTGGGGGTGGGCACGATGTGCATCTGTGGAATGCTGCGACTGGGCATGAATTTTATAGTCTCGATTTTTACAGGACAATCCGAAGGATCTCCAGTGTCTCCTTTAGTCCGGATGGTCGGATGCTTGCCGTTTGCGGTTCGGACAAGAAAGTTTTTTATCTACAGGATGCTGCGACTGGCAGGACCCGACATACCCTTGAAGGACACACCGATTCGCTCTTAAGTGTTGCCTTTAATCCGAGTGGTCTGATTGTGGCAAGTGCGGGTTTCGACCAGACAGTGCGTCTATGGAGTGTTATAACAGGCTCGCTCCGACATACCCTTGAAGGACATACCTATGATGTCAGTAGTGTCTCGTTTCGTCCGGATGGTCGGATTCTGGCAAGCGCGGGTGATCAGACAGTGCGTCTCTGGAGTGTTATCACTGGCAAACCCCTACGAACACTTCACGGACACACCGGTTTCGTCAATAGTGTCGCTTTTAGTCCGGATGGTAAGACGTTAGCAAGCGCGGGTTCGGACGGGAAAATCCTTCTCTGGTCGGTCGGATGGCCCGCTGCCGATGTTAATCGCGATGATACAGTCAACATTCTGGACCTCGTCCTCGTCGCAGGCGAATTCGGGAAAACTGGTGAAAACGAAGCGGATGTCAACGGTGATGGCATCGTTAACATTCAAGACCTCGTCCTCGTCGCAGGCGAATTCGGTGAAGGCACTGCTGCACCATTAGCATTGCGTCGCAATCTGAAAGGCGTTGTGTCAAGAGCAGAAGTGCAGAAGTGGCTAACGCAAGCACAGCAGATGAACCTCACAGATCCGACATCGCTACAAGGTATTCTGTTTCTTGAGCAACTCTTGGCTGCAATAACACCGAAAGAGACAGCACTTTTGCCCAACTACCCGAATCCATTCAACCCAGAGACGTGGATACCGTATCAGTTGGCACAGTCCGCAGATGTGAGCATCTCGATCTATGCTGCAGACGGTACGTTGGTTAGGAGATTAGACTTAGGGCATCAACCTGTCGGTATGTATCAACATCGTAGTCGTGCTGCGCATTGGAATGGTAGGAATGCACAAGGTGAACCTGTTGCCAGCGGTGTGTATTTCTATACACTTTCTGCAGGTGATTTTTCTGCAACGCGGAAAATGTTAATCTTGAAGTAGGAACGATCTTCGAATCGTGACCACGACAGTGATATAAACATGCAAATAACGTGAATTTGTTGTAAGAATTTTGAATCAAGAAACGGACTGTAAGTCCCTGATAAGGAGATTTAGGTTTTCTTCAAGACAAAACCGTTATTTGGACAATATTTTCACTTATAGCGGACTTGAATACTTATACCGAGTTCACGTTAAAGCAATATTGATAAAATAGGAGGAATTGAACCATGAAAACATTTTGTAAGTTTTTTGTTTGTCTGATTGTGCTGAGTTGCACACTAAACACTGCTGCTGCGCAGGAAGAGATTGTGGATGTGCCGGACCCGATTTTGGCGGCCGTAATCCGAGATAAATTAGGTTTAGCACCTAACGCACCTATCACAAGACAGCAGATGTATAGATTAGGTTTTCTAACAGTTTACGATAGCGACATAATAAGGATTACAGGTGAAAGAAACTGGATAAGAAACCTTACGGGTTTGGAGCATGCAACAGAACTAAGATGGCTCATACTCCACACTACTAACTGGGCCAGCGACCTCAGTCCACTCACAGGATTAACACAACTAACAAATTTGGAGCTCTCCTTTGGTAAGATCAATGACCTTAGTCCACTCACAGGATTAACACAACTAACAAATTTGGAGCTCATAGGGAATAAAATTAACGACCTTCGTCCTATTGCCGGATTAACACAACTGAAATCGTTACGTATTCCATTTAATCCAATCAGTGACTTCAGTCCTCTTACAGGATTAACACAACTAACGGAGTTAGCAGTTAGTGTGACGAGTGTGGAAATAATGAGCGATCTTCGCCGCAATGTAGATTTAACACAGTTGCAACATTTAACTATTTACGGAGAAGGAAATCAGATTGGAGACATCAACTTCTTCGAAAATTTGACCGAGTTAGAATACTTAACACTCTTTGACGCTCAGATTAGCGATGTGTCCCCGCTTGCAGGATTAACAAATTTACAATATTTGGGCCTTGGTCGCAATCAGATTAGCGATGTGTCACCGCTCGTAGGATTAATAAATTTGCGGGATTTGCATCTCAGTAATAATCAGATTGTTGACGTTACGCCGCTTGCAGGATTAACAAATTTAAGGATATTAGGGCTACGGGACAATCAGATTATTGATATAACACCGCTTGCCCCTTTGACAAATCGTTTGACAAATCGTACAACTTTATGGCTCGAGGGTAATCCAATTGTTGAATATACTGATTTCTTAGTGGTTGAATCTGTTCAGGCGCACCACATTAAATCTAATAAGGAAATACAACTCTACGGTCCTGGCCCCGGTGTGGTAATACACGACAGATATCCCGGACAAGATTTCGAGATCCATGCTACCGTAAGGAATCGGGGGATTAGGGATTCCACAGCGGCAGTACTCAAGTATTATCTATCTAATGATAAAGACATCTCCACAGACACAAAAGACGACAAATTGTTAGACGCGTCCCTTATAAAACCGCTGCCCGTGGGCAATTCAGCTAAGGTGTCTGTACGTGTCACTGCTCCTAAAACGCCTGGTGTCTACTACTACGGTGCTTGTTTAGCCGATTCCGTTGGCGAAGGAAACTGTTTGCTTGTCAAAATAACGGTCCGGGGCACCAAACCGGACTTAGTGGTTGGACTAGTTGAGTCCGAAAACATGAACATTGAGGGAATTGAGGGAAACATCTACGCACAATTACAACGCTCGTTGAAGGATGAGCAGCTGCAGTTTGAGCTCCATGTGAAAATCACGAACCAAGGGAGCGCGGCATCTCCAAAAACAATACTTCAGTATTATGAATCTGCTAATAACACCCTCTCCGAAAGTGATACGAAGATAGGAAGTCTCGACGTTCCCGCGTTGAAGGCCGGGAAATCTTTCGAAAAGTCTGTGACAGTTAAGCTCAATCGTAATATACCGTTCGGTCCTACTTACTACGGTGTTTATGTGAAAAGTGTGCAAAATGAAAGCAAAACTGAAAATAACTGGTCTGAACCTGCCCAGCTCTTTATTTTTGGAGATACTATTGTGAAGATTCCGGAGGGTCTCATCTCACAAGTGGCATTTGGTTCAGGCTACACTTACTTTGTCTTGAGATCTCACTTTCCAAAACTAATAACAGGTTCCAAGTATTCCATCGGGGATTGTATCATAGGACTGGACCTACCAGGTGTTCCATCGAAGCCAGTTTCTAAAGATTCTAAGGATTATGCTATGGCGCTTAGGAATCCAGGCTATTTTATGTATCCATTGGAAACTCCTCATCATCGACTTGGTGTTGCAGAGGAAGCAGAAAGAGCAAAAAGACGAAAAAAAATAAAAGTTACTGCGCAAACTGCAGGAGCTATAGGATTCGCTGCATTTGCTGTAGCTTCCGCCCCTGCTGTAGCTACTGCAAGTACTCTCTATACACTTAAGGCTCACCTTGCTGTAGCGAAGGGGTCAGTATCTTTAGTTTATTTAATACACTCAACAACAGGTGGTGATGACATTACGAAAGAAGAAGAAATATTGACTGCTACTGCAGATCCCGTTGTTGTTTTTAGGCCTTTCCAACCAAAAGAGAATGTCAATTTGTGGGATGCTGTTCTTGAGGCTCTTCCCGATTCTCTTTATGATACGAGTTACGTCTCCGACAGCGCTATTGATGTTCTCTTCCTTGTCAATACAGAGGAGATGAGACAAGATCGAGATTTAAGGATTACGATATCACAAACGTATCAATACGATTTTGATGAAGAAAATAAGCATCGGGCGGCCGAATGGACGGGCATCTGGAATTTGGAAGAGAGATGGCAGCAGGAAAATCCTGGTTTAGCTGCTCCTCGTGCACTCCTTATGTCACTTGCAGACTATCCACCATTTCAACGGCTCCCATTGGAAGTTCAAGAATATCTTCTCCAGCACTTCGGAGAAACCGCAAACGCCAAGACTACAAATGTAGATCAATTGCAGATTCCAGAGGAAACATCCTTATTGGCAAACTATCCGAATCCATTCAATCCAGAGACGTGGATTCCCTATCAGTTAGCAGCCCCTGCTGATGTGAGTGTTGCAATCTATGCTGCAGATGGCAAGTTGGTTCGGACGCTTGACTTAGGACATCAACCTGTCGGTATCTATCAAGGCAAGAGTCGTGCTGCACATTGGGACGGTAAAAATGCACTTGGTGAATCTGTTGCAAGTGGCGTGTATTTCTATACTCTGAAGGCTGGTGATTTCTCTGCCACACGGAAGATGTTGATACGGAAGTAGACACCTTTGACCTTGCCTACGCAGACAAAGGAGAAAAACGATGAGATTCTACGGGATTTTCTTGATATGTATTTTCGGGATAGGTTGCAGAGTTCTTCTGACCCAACAGACACTTATGAACGAACATACATACGTCCGTATTGACGCACCCGTAACTGTTACTAATATGGTGGGCGACGAAACCGTGTATGCCATTCCAGAGAGAGAATTTGTTCGAAAAATCCGTATCCTTGGCGAAGGCGCTGTTCAAAATATTGAGATTTGGGCGCGAGATGACAGACGCGGTTGGGTGCCAGTGAGAACAATTCTCAGGAGACAGTCCTCTGAGCTTATCCTTCCGATTGAAATTTTTATGCATCACTTACCTTTGACTTTTAAGACAGATGCTATTCGGATTGTAGAAAGAAAAATAACGAAAACCATCTTTACGGATCAAACCAGAAAGATTCCCAAGGGGAAAATTGATACTGTTGAATTTTGGACAACTGTGTCAAAAGATCAATAGATAAGGAGTACTTAAAATGCTTCATGCCTTGTCCATCAACAAATTTTACATAACACTCATAGTGTTACTGATTTTCTCGACGACAGCTCATGGTGTAGAATCCACCACTAAGGAACAGGTCCGCTTACAAGCTGTCGCAGACGCTCAAAGAGATGCTGAACTTGCAGTTAACAAGACAACGTGGCAGCTTACTGGTTGCGTTGGCAATATCTTTGGTATGGGGGTAGCTCTTATTTACGAACCTCGCATACCCACAGATCGTCTCATGGGTAAATCACCGGAATATGTGGAGTATTACGCAAACGAATTTCGCAGAGAGACAAAAGGACTCCAAGTTTACCACGCAGCAACGGGTTGCGGCGCGTTTAGTATCGGTGCTTTTCTCTGGTGGCTACTGTAAAAGTAAGTGCTATTTATTTAAATAAAGACGCTACACGGAAGATGTTAATCCTGAAGTAAGTGCGATTCCGAATCGCGATCAATTTTGTCTGAACTGGGATTATCAAGATTATCCAAATCTGGTGAGGATGCATAATCCCGAAAATCGTGGTTCAGACAGTAACATTAAACCTTTCCAAAAACACATTGATTGTAAATAATCCCATTGATTTTTGCATACAATTCATTTTTAATTGGCATTCCTCTCAAAATTGTGTAAAATTAAATCGTAAACAACTTACGAAAAAAGGCGTTAAGTCTATTATAGCAATTCTTGAACTTACACAAATGAATTTATGAGAGTATCCCGCAATGCCAGAATCCAATCAACCCGTAGACTATTTAGAACGGCTTCGCCATTCAACTGCACATATAATGGCGTATGCCGTGCAACAACTGTTTCCTGATGGTGAAAACACCGTCAAATTGGCAATTGGCCCTCCGATAGAGAACGAATTCTATTACGATATGGAGGTACCCCGTCCAATTACACCCGACGATTTTCCTGAAATCGAAAAGCACATGAAGGCAATGATTAAAGCCAACGTGCCTTTTGCGCAGGAAACTTGGACTTTTGAACAAGCGCGTGAATGGTTCGCTGAACGCAACCAAACATTTAAACTTGAATTAATAGAAGGAATTTCTGACCAAGAAGTCAGCGCATCTGATGAAGGTGTTGCTGACGAAGGTGTTTCAATTTATCATAACGGAGATTTTACCGATCTTTGTAAGGGACCACATATTGAAAAAACAGGTGAATGCAGACATTTCAAGCTGCTCCGCGTCTCAGGTGCATACTGGCGTGGTGATAGTAATCGCGAACAGTTGCAACGGATATATGGCACAGCGTGGGAAACAAAAAACGACCTGCAAGCGTATCTGAAACAACGTGAAGAAGCTGCAAAACGTGATCATCGGAAATTGGGACGTGAATTAGAACTCTTTCAGATGCATCCTGAATCTCCGGGGAGTGTGTTTTGGCTTCCAAAAGGTGCGTTCATTTACAATCATTTGTCCGAGAAGGTCAGAAAACTTTATCTCAGCGAAGGTTACCAAGAGGTTCGGACACCTCTCATCTATGATAGTAGTCTCTGGGAAACTTCGGGACATTGGGAGCACTTCAAAGATGATATGTTTCTGATTGAAAATGAAGAGGGTGATCCAACGAGTGCGCTTAAACCGATGAATTGTCCTGCACACATGCTTATTTACAAGAGTGTACGCCACAGTTATCGTGATTTACCATATCGTCTGCATGACCAAGGTGTATTGCATCGGAATGAAGCGACTGGGACGCTAAGCGGTTTGTCTCGTGTTCGCCAATTGTGTCAAGACGATGCACACAACTTCGTTACTGAAGACCAAATTGCCGATGAATATGAACGTATCCTTGGACTTTTCCAACGCATCTACGGCACATTTGATTTGCCGTTCCGATGCGATTTCAGTACGCGCAACCCCGATAAATTTATGGGGGATGTAGATGTCTGGAATCGGGCGGAGGATATTCTCGAATCTGTTCTAAAGAACAACCAGATTGAATACGCTGTGGACCCGGGTGAAGCCGCATTTTATGGACCTAAACTTGACTTCCAAGTTCGGGATTCGCTCAATCGAGATGTGCAATGTGCTACTGTTCAACTTGATTTTCAGCTGCCTGAACGGTTTGAATTGATATATATTGCACCGGATGGTTCTGAGAAGAGGCCTGTAGTTATTCATCGCGCGATTTGTGGGAGTTTTGAAAGGTTTATTGCTATGCTCATTGAGCATTATGCGGGTGCTTTCCCCACTTGGCTTTCCCCTGTTCAATGCGTTGTGATGACAATCAGTCAAAAATTCGTAGACTACGCGACAGAAATTCAGCAGATTTTATTACAGAAAAATTGTCGTGTTGTATTAGATAATAGTGATGATAAAATTGGAGCGAAAATACGTCAAGCCCGTTTGCAACGGGTACCGTATATGTTAATCATTGGTGAACGTGAACAACAAAACCGAACTGTCAGTGTCCGAAGCCGTGATGAAGGTGATATAGGTGCAATGCCGCTTGATAGTTTTGTTGATAGAATAGTTTCTGAAGTCGATTTAGATTTCTAAAATATATTGCTTTTTGACGTAGGTTTATTCGTCTACTGTAGGAGTAGGTCGCAAAATCTGTAACATAAAATATCATTGTTAGATTTGTTTTGGAGGGTGTTAACCAAATAATGATGCAAGAATTAGCAAGATACCCTCTGAATCTCGCTGCATCATCTCAACTGAAACAATAATAACATTTATGACGAAAGTCTTCAATGAAGCGATCTCCATTTTCATTGACTTATCCGTTTAAAATGCGTATCTTCATTAGATACAACTCACTTCTACTCGGAGGATATCATGAAAAGTTGTCCAAGATGTCAAAATAAGCACTTTGTGAAAAACGGGTTCGTCAACGAAAATTAGCGGTATAAATGCAAGCAGTGTGGGTATCAATGGACACGCACGACACCTCGCGGACACCCACCCGGGCATAAAAGGTTGTCTGTGCTTTTATATTCTCATGGTATTTCAATGCATGCTATCTCAAAACTTTTTGAAGTCTCTGTAACTGCTGTGCTGAAATGGATACGTGCCTTTGCTAAAAAGCAGGCACCCAAACCCACGCTTTCACCCGGAACCCTGTTGTCTTAGAACTTGATGAGATGTGGCACTATGTCGGGAACAAGAAAAACAAACTTTGGATATGGAAAGCACTTGACAGAAATACCGAACATCTCATAGAGTGGGAATGTGGTGGACGCAACAAAGAAACACTTAAGAAACTCACAACACGCCTTGCTACATTAGATGTTAGAGTCTATTTTCCTGACAAATGGCACGTTTATGAAACCCTATTACCTGCTTCAAAGCATGTTCAGACGAAAGCAGAAACACATCGGATAGAGCGCAACAACGGCTTGATGAGGCATTGTTCGGACGCTTCAAGCGCAAATCCATTATTATTTCAAAAAGCGTAGAGATGGTGGACTTGACAATCGCTTTATTTGCGAGATTCCGAACTAATGGAAATGTTTTTGACATCTTAAATACCGGAGAAATGTCAACAAATATCATTATTTAGTTGATACCCCTTCTTTTACTTAAAAAAAAGCCAAAATTGATTTGACTTAAGTTTTACAATTTACTATAATATTTTATAACAGTACCTTTATAAATATAACGTGAGTTTGATAATTAACAGGACAGAGGTAAATTGAACAGAGAACGGGCATATTTACTTAAAAAATTCGTTATTTTGGTGTTTTTAAACCCTTAAATTCCCCTTATCAGGGGGATTTTAAGAGGAAATGTGGAAGTCCTAACTATTTATCAAACTCACGTTAAATATAAGGAGTTTAAATTTTTAAATTAAAGAGGTGATGAATGTCTAAGTTAAAGAATTTCTTTTTCAGAAAGTCTATGATACATGCATGTTGGATTATATTGCTGTTAATTGGTGTTATTATCTACAGTCAGATTAATAAAATGATTGTTATTAACAAGGAACCGTCTAAGGTGTATAAAGTTCCTGAATCCATGAAACGGGGGAACAATACCGCTACTATTGAAACTTCAACTCAAAAGAAATTTGTGCCCTCAAATGAGGATAAGGAAAAATCTAATAAGGAAACTGATATAGACTTAACTAAGGGGCATTGGCATAATGGTGTCTGGCATGACGAAAATCATAAACCTGTTGAGATGACACCTGAACTGATGCAAAAACTTGGAAACCGGGAGCGAAATTCAGTTTTTAACCGGTTTGACGCAAAAAATCTTGATCCACCACCTAAAGGATATAAATACCGACTTACTCAAGCTGGTAATTTAGTCTTGGATGAAAACCTAAATCCTGTTCTCTATAAAATACCTTCTCCGAAATTTAGAATCGAGACAAGAAGAGGATTTGCGCCTACACTTGAACAATATAAACGCTACCAAAAACTATTGTCAGAACATAGGCAGGCATTAGAAAGTGAAGACTTTACTACGGCCGACAATTTGCAGTCGGAAATTGACCAACTAAAAAGAGTAGCACAAGGTGATCTTCCGCATGTCACTTTTAACATAACGATGGAATCTCCCAATCAAAGTGAAATAGATGAAGAAAACCAACGTGCTGAACAATTATCTAAACCGATTCTATATATGGAATATAGAAAGCGAGGACTGGCTCACTTGATACCTGAAATTAAGTAAGCCAAAACTACTATTATAAGGAGTTTATTTGATGAGAAAATTGTGTTTGTTAACCATAGGAAAATTGTGTCTGTTAACCATAGCCTTGGCATTAATTGTAATGCCACTAGCGATTGTTAATTCATCTTCATCAGGAAGTAATTCATCAGGAAGTAATTCATCAGGAAGTAATTCATCAGGAAGTGTTTGCTATATATGTCAAAACGGACCTGATGTGACACACTATAATTATTATAGGGTTCTTGTTCAATGTCCTGATTGTGATGGTGAATGGTATGAGTCTGATGGTTCTGAAGAAAACGGCGAAACACAATGTCAGGTCGTTACTCGACCAGATGTAGAGGAAGAGCTTTGCCCCTCTTGCCAACCAGGTTGCGATTTCTGTGATAAAGGACCTGAAGGGACACACTATGATTATGTCTATGTTACTGTCGTATGTTCTGTTTGTGAAGATGATTGGATTGAGTTTGAAGGTTATAGAGAAAACAGCGATTCAGAATGTAATGTAGTTACTGATCCAGATAGATCTGATGTTTGTAACCTTTGCTCGAAATGTTGGATATGTGGTAAGCTAGGAAGTGAAGAACACCACGAATATGTGTTTCAAAGACAGAATTGCAGTGCCTTCATAAGTAGACATTGCCTACGTTCACAAAGGAAGTTAATACGAGTTACGCCAACTTCCTATTCATCATGTTACGAGACAGATTCAGATACAGAAGGAGAGTTCGTGTGTGTCTATTGCACTGTATATAGGGACGACTAATAGACATTATAATGGTTTAATCAGAGGTGTTTTATAACACCAACGCATGAAGTTTAATCTAAAGTTGTGTAAACACCACAACATGTTTCCATAATTATGTCACTGAAACCTTTCTTTCAGTTGCGCAACTTATCTTTTACAATATTTGATAACTGGTCATCTGTTAGCCTCCAAAATGTAGATTGATACAAGTCTAACAGAGACTAAATATTAATAATTAATTCGTAATAATGTCTATTATAATTATTAAGGAGTTTATTTATGTTAAGAAAATTGTGTATTTTAATCATAGCGTTAGCATTAATTGCAATGCCGCATTCGATTGTTACTTTATCTTCATCAGGAAGTAATTCATCAGGAAGTAATTCATCAGGAAGTAATTCATCAGGAAGTAATTCATCAGGAAGTGTTTGCTATATATGTCAAAACGGACCTGATGTGACACACTATAATTATTATAGGGTTCTTGTTCAATGTCCTGATTGTGATGGTGAATGGTATGAGTCTGATGGTTCTGAAGAAAACGGCGAAACACAATGTCAGGTCGTTACTCGACCAGATGTAGAGGAAGAGCTTTGCCCCTCTTGCCAACCAGGTTGCGATTTCTGTGATAAAGGACCTGAAGGGACACACTATGATTATGTCTATGTTACTGTCGTATGTTCTGTTTGTGAAGATGATTGGATTGAGTTTGAAGGTTATAGAGAAAACAGCGATTCAGAATGTAATGTAGTTACTGATCCAGATAGATCTGATGTTTGTAACCTTTGCTCGAAATGTTCGATATGTGATAAGCTAGGAAGTGAAGAACACTTCGAACATCTGTATCAAATAATGTATTGCACTGAAAGGGTAAATCTCTTCCGTTGCAAATCTCCAATAGATGTGTTAATACAATCTACTCCAACTTCCTATTCATCATGTTACGAGACATATTCAGCTATAGACGGAGAGTTCGTGTGCGTCCCTTGCGCTATACAGACAGGTGGGAGGGAATAATACATACTGACGATTTAGCAAAGAAAAATCCTTGTGTCAGTAACACAAGGATTTTTCTTTATTCATAGTTTATAGTAAATTATGTAAATAAGTTTACATATATTCTGTAGGAGCGATCTCCGAATCGCGACGAAACTACGGGTAGTCGGGAATCGGAGTTCCCTCCTACAACTTAGATGTAAAATTAATTGTAGAATCCACTATAAAACCTGAGAATTAATCAAAATAGTCGCATACATAATCTAATACCAAATTACCCTAATCGTAGGGTTCTCTGTGCTCGCTCGTGTTCTCATCAGTGAAAACAATACAAATCTCGTTAATTTGGTATAAAACACTAAAAAGGAGCAAAACAAATGTACAAAGTATTGTCATGCCTACTGCTCATCGGAATAATCGTTTTCAGCGGATGTGGTCCCACTAAACAGGTCACCCGAATTGAGAGCGAAACGATCACTGACCTGACTGGTAGATGGAACGATACAGATTCCCGTCTGGTCGCAGAAAATATGATCGCTGACTGTTTAACCCATGTCTGGATTAACAATCACAGTCGGGCATCGGGTGAAAACCCTGTTGTGATTGTAGGTGGAATCCGCAATAAGAGTACAGAACATATTCCCACGCAAACGTTCATCGGCGATATTGAACGAGCATTTGTCAATTCGGGAAAGGTTGAGGTTGTTGCCAGTAGTAGCGAACGTAATGAACTTCGAAAGGAACGTGCGGATCAGAGTGAAAACGCAGCCATTGAAACCATCAAGCGGATGGGACAGGAAGAGGGTGCTGATTATATGTTGACGGGCGAAATCAATACCATTGAGCAGAGTGTAGATGGTAAACAAATTGTGTATTATCAGACTGATCTCACGTTGACAAACATTGAAACCAACAAAAAAGTTTGGATCGGTCAGAAAGAAATTAAAAAATTCATTGGGAGAGGCAAGTTCAAATTGTAGATCTTTTTGAATAAACTTTCCTGTTAAATTATCGGGCGGGTGGGTATGCCCGCCCATTATAATTTTAAGATCTGAAATACAATGATCAAAATTCTTCCCTTTCTACTTATTGTCTTGCTAATAACAGGGTGCGCCGGCTATAAGTTTCAAGAAGTCAAAACCGACTTGGAAACTGGCAAACCAACAGACGCTTACAACTACCTTAAAAATCATGCACCGAAAAAACCAGATATTCCGCACCAATTTGAATTAGGTTTGGCCGCGCATTACGCCAACCTCTTTTCAGATAGCAGCAAGGCATTTGAAGTAGCGGAAATGATCGCAGAAGATCGCTTCACCAAAAGTGTTTCAAAAGAGGCACTTTCGCTTATTACCACTGATAAACTCCGTCCGTATACTGGCACACGGTATGAGCGGTTGTTGAGTCACTATTATAGCGCACTGAATTATATCTACAAAGGAAAGTTAGACGGTGCTTTAGTTGAATGCCGCCGTGCTACCAATTTAATTCAGTATTTCAAAGGTGAGAACAACGAATATAATTACTTTGGAACCGGATTTTTGGCGTACTTTTGTGGCATGGTATTTGAGGCAGCGGGAGAGTGGAATGATGCTTTTATCTCATATAGGCAAGCAGAAGAATACTATAAAAATGCTGCAAAGATAACTGGTGTACCAATCCCTAAAGATGTGGGTCATTCTTTAGTTCGACTGGCACGCAAACTCGGTTTTACTGAGGAGTATGAGCGTTACCGCAAACAATATAACGTATCGGCACTAATCCCTGAAAACCATGGCGAGTTGATCCTCTTTTACGAAACCGGTTATGTCCCACGGAAACGTGAGGAGACCTTAACCTTTCCTATCCTCAAAACCGATAAAGTTGACAAAGATAATGCCAGTGAGTTTGCTGTCACGCTTAGAACACGCGAAGGGTTAGTTGTGGAAGAAATAAAATTAGAATATCTCTTACACGTTGCAATACCGATAATCCGTTCCAATCGTCCACGGTTTGCAGGAGTCAGGGTTTCAGTAGGAAAAGCAATAGCAAATGGTGTGTTAATAGAGGACATAGAGACCATGGCAATTGCAACCCTTGAATCTGAACGTCCTATAATACTTATTCGAACTTTAGTGCGTGCCTTACTAAAATACTTAACATTCCGTGAAGCAAAGAAGCAAAATAAAGTTTTAGGAGCAGTTGTCAATCTCGCGGGCGTACTAACTGAAAGTGCGGATACACGTTCATGGCAAACACTGCCAAATCAAATATTTATGGTGCGTATGCCTCTACCAGCAGGTACTCATAAAATCAATCTTTCACTTTTAAATGCAAACGAACGAATCAGTGGAAGCGAGTCTATCCCAGACGTTAAAATTACTTCAAATCAGATAACCTTCCTTAACTTCCGAACATATAAATAAACATAACGCTATAGAGAACAGACATGCAACGGATCTATCTTGATTACAACGCTACAACACCCCTTCGTCCTGAAGTCCGAGAAGCGATGATGCCGTTTCTGACAGAGGCATTCGGTAACGGCTCCAGCATCCACGCTTATGGACGTGAAGCACGCAACGCAATTGATACGGCGCGTGAACAGGTAGCAGAACTCATCGGTGCTAAAAGCCCCAGTGAAATTGTGTTTACCGGAAGCGGTACAGAAGCAGATAATCACGCCATCAAAGGGCTAACCGAGCTGCAAAAGAGTCGGGGAGAAGGAAACCATATTATTACCTCATCGGTTGAACATCACGCTGTTTTACATACCTGTCAATATTTGGAGCAACGTGGTTTTGAGGTGACGTATCTTCCGGTAGACCGATATGGACGGATCGAGATAGAACAACTTCGTTCCGCCATCCGCGACACAACGCTTCTGATTTCCATTATGCATGTCAACAATGAAAACGGCACTATCCAACCGCTGGAAGAGATTTGTCAGATTGGACAGGAGCACGAAATTCCCGTGCATACCGATGCAGTGCAATCAATTGGCAAATTGGATGTAAATGTGCAGGAACTTGGTGTTAACCTGTTGGCTCTTTCTGGACATAAAATATATGCGCCAAAAGGTATTGGAGTTCTTTATATTCGTAGGGGTGCTCGTTTGGCAAACCTTGTGCACGGTGGCTCACATGAACGTAATAGACGTGCGGGGTCTGAAAATGTTCCTGCTATCGTTGGACTTGGCGTTGCTGCGGAACTTGCCAAGCAGGAGCACGATACCTACGCGGAACATCTGAACAAATTAACTGCTCGGTTGCGTGGAGGACTTGACGCAAACATTGATCGGTTGCACTACAATGGACATCCCGATTACTGTGCCCCTGGCACACTTAACGTCTCTTTTGAGGCAGTGGAAGGCGAAAGTCTTATCTTGCGACTGGATATGGAAGGAATCTGTGTGTCAACTGGATCTGCGTGTACGTCAGGGTCTATGGAACCGTCACATGTGCTTGCTGCCCTTGGATTACCTCCCAGATTAGCACAAGGTACAGTCCGGTTTTCACTCGGAAGAGGGACAACTGAAGAAGAAATTGATTCTGTAAACGCCAAACTACCTAAGGTGATAAAACAGATGCGGACGTTGTATAGAGGATGAGTAATTATCGGCTATCAGCAGCAGATTATTGAAACCACTTAAGGATGTAAGAGGCGCAATAAATTGCGCGACTACAAACGCCTACAATTTAAATAATGTTTTGATATTTTAGAGTGCGGCTAAATTTTCTTCGGATTCCAAAATGCACAGATTACCGCAGTAATTGGAATCGCCAACACCAAACCGAGTGTGCCTGCAAGCAATCGCACAATCTCCGCAGACACAACCCCAACGCTCATTAATTGCACCGTTGGCTCTTTGAATAATTCAATATTTGGAGCTACAATCGTAATCACGAGTAACAATTCCACGCCAAGATAGGCGAATACCAACGTATTTACCATAGTACCGAGGATATCGGTTCCGACATTGAGACCAGAGGCAATCAATCGCCACGTTGGCATATTCGGGTTTGCGCGGCGAATTTCTTCCATACTTGATGCCACCTCAATTGCCCCGTCAACCGCCACTCCCAAAACTCCCATTAGCATACCTGCTAACAAAATTTGCACAAAATCGAATGGTGGTGTCCGCGTTGCCTCAACAATATCTGCTGCAATTGCGTCTTCTAAACCAGTAAAATGCAGCTGCTTTTGGGCAAAGAGAACAATCATACCTGCAACAAGAATCCCTCCCATTGTTCCCAGCACAGCGGAAAAGGTCTTCCGACTCGGACCAATAACGAACACTAATGACACAAACGCCACTGCCCCTGAAGTCAGTGTAACAACAAGTACAGCGTTCATGCCTTGTGAGATTAACGGCAGCATAAAGAAATAGATCACTGCACCAGAAAATAGCATTGCGCACACGGTACGGATACCTTCAATCCTACCGACAAAGATGATAAGTAGAAACATCCCACCGACAAACCAGATAAGATATTTATCGCGCGCATATTCTTGCACAATGTTTCGAAGACTAATTTGCTCTGAATCACCGCCAACTTTGCAGAGTACAATATCTCCTGGTTCTGCTGGGATGCTCAACAACGGCATATTATGATTGACAATATTCCGTAACACCAAGTGTTGTCCTTTATACATCCCGCTCAGCATCTTGACTTCAAGCACGTGATGTTCTTTTTCGGAGTCATATACGTTAAGTTTGTTTGTTTTATCCTCGGGAGTGCGAATACTATATGTCTGTTCGTATTCCGCATCTGAAATCAACCAGCGACTGTCTTTCCACGGTTTAATGGAAACGGTAGCATCATCGGATAAAGAAATTTTATTGTTAGCAAATGCTTCACGTAAAACGGATGGGATTTTTTTCTTGTCCAAATCGGTTGCATTTGATGAATGAATAGTAAAAAGAAAATCTCCACTTGATTCAAGCAATCGGGTTACTTTTCCCTTTGCATACTCCGATTTACCGACAAGTTGTCCCTGCTCGTCATACGTCTCAGATATTGTTGCAGAAATCCCATGTATACGATAAAAGACAAATGCCGTGCCAATTAGCACTAAAAACATTGCGATTGGCACAGCAACTCGACTGGAAAAAATACGAGAGTTTCCATGTGTTGTTTCACCACCAAAGAGTTCTTCAAGTTCCTCTTCTGTAGGCAAATTTTCGTGAATCTCCGATCTGCTTACTTTTGTATATTTAGTAAGGAAACCCGCAACCGTGGCGGCAATTGGAACAGTAAGAACTAACCCAATTGTTCCCACAACAGCTTGAATTATAGCTGCTGTTGTGGCTTCTTGGTTCACTAAACGCAGGAACGGGTATAACACACCTGCTTCGGGAAAATCGATGCGTGGGAGTAACATTGTGATCATGTGTGCACCGAGATAAGCGAAGATGAGGGTATCCGCCATTGTCCCCATAATATCCCGTCCGACGTTTAACCCTGCTCGGATTGATTGCCGCACGCTTATATTCGGATTTACCTGCTTGACTTCATGCACACTTGAAGAGATGGACATGCTGACATCCATCATTGCGCCAACCGCGCCTAAAATTATGCCAGCAGACAGGATACCTGTGAAATTCCAGTGATGTGATTCTGGTGTGCGCCATAGTGCAATCCCAAGTTCCAGGAATCCGAATTCTTGTGCTAACCCTGTTAGTGCCATCAGATGTTGACTAAGAATAGATAGAATACCAACAGCAGCCAAACCTCCGAGTGTTCCAAGCATCCCAGAGATGACTTTATAACTGAATCCTGTAATAAGAAGGAAGGTCATTAACGTTAGGAAGGCAGCGATTAACAACGCGACGAAAATCGGATTGTACCCCATAATAGTTAGCGGAACAAGGAGATAAATTACAGAGAGGGCAGTAACAAACAACGTTAGAATTGCGCGTACACCCTTCATCCCTGCAACTAATATCATCAAAACGCCTAAAGCACCTGCAAGGTACAGCAAAAATGGAGTTCGGAAGTACTCTCCCATTGAGACATTTTCTATTTTCGGATTATTAGGATCCTTGATCGGAATTTCAAGAAACAATATGTCGCCTTTACGTATTACGCGGTCACTAAAAGCGCGCCCAATCCAGATGTTATCTACTTGAACTGTTTCTCCACGAAATTGACCAGAGAGAATACGGAAGGATAGAATTTGGTCTGCCTCATCACTTGTGTCTATGTTAATTACACGTCCCAAACATACCAGAACCTGCAGGTTACCGTCATGCGTCATCTCAGCAAAACGATAAAGTTTCACATGTAAAAAGGCAATGCAGAATAGAATAAGTAAAATGCCGGCAAATTTGATGGTTGTTTCTCGCATTTTTCACTCTCAGCTTTGTGTAATCTAACAATAGATTTTAAGCAAATTATATGCCAATAGAAAAATACCGTGCTTCTGAGGAAACGCACTTACAACACTCATCACAGTTGCACGATAAGGGGCAGAACAAATTAAAAAGCACAAATTCGGGCAGCTTTATCAAATTATGGTGAAATATGGAAATAATTTTACCTCACCTGTAGGAGCGATCTCCGAATCGCGACGAATACAACTCGTGGTCGGGAATCCAAATCAAGAAATCAAGAAATCAACGGTATGAATGCGCGTATGGCATTCCCCGGGTATGAACGCCGTTTAGGCGTTCCCCGGGTATGAATCATGCAGTATGCCAACAGTGCATGCTGCCAAAGGCATTCCCCGGAGTTCCCTCCTACAGATAAATGCGTCTAATTAATTCAATATCTACGATAAAAAAGAATATAAGGTCAGAATTATAATTTAGAGATGCTTTCGGATATTTTCGGCGACACTACGAGGAATCCCTTTCACAGAGAGAAGTTCATCTAAACTTGCTTGTCGAATTGCATCAATCGAACCAAATTGTTGCAGTAAAACTTGTTTCCGTTTCGGGCCAATATTTGGAATTTCGTCAAGGACAGATTCACTAAGTGCTTTCTGTCGTAGTTTTCGATGATATGTAATTGCAAACCGATGTGCTTCATCCCGTAAGCGTTGAATTAAGTGTAAAGTAGGATTATCTTCTCGTAACACAATTGGGTCAGAATTTCCCGGAACGAAAATTTCCTCAATTCGTTTTGCCAATGCAATCATCGGAATCTGAGTCGGAACAGGATCCAAATTCACTTCAGCAAATGGTTGAAGTGCAGCTTGTGCAGCACTCAATTGTCCCTTACCACCATCAATCAACATTAAATCGGGTAATTTACTGAATTTTTTATCTCCTGTTTCGGCACGCCGAAAACGCCGTGTAATGACCTCTTGCATCATTGCGTAATCGTTCTGTCCAACGACCTCTCGAATCCGAAACTGACGATATTCACTTGAAGCCGGTTTGCCATCTTCCAAAACTACCATAGACCCAACAGCATACCTATCACCAAGATTCGAAATATCATACGCTTCAATCCGTCTGAGCGGATGATTTATTTTAAGAAGTTCCTGTAGTTCAACCAGTGCCGGGTCCACACCGCTGCTATAAACCACGCTTTGTTCGCGCTGTATCAGAAGCACTTCAGCGTTTTTCATAGCCAAATTTTGGAGTCGTCTAAGTCTTCCTGCCCTTGGCACATGCAAAGAGACATGATTGCCGCGTTTTTCGGTGAGCCACTTTTCAATCAGTTCGACTGATTCAATTGGCATCGGCAAAACTATTGTCTTTGGGACCAGGACAGCATTTTGATAATACTGAGAGATGAATGCGCTTATTGCGGTAGATATTAATTCAGGATGTACATCGTTTAGATAATAGTGTTCACGTTCAAGCAGTTTGCCATCTCGAATATGCAACACTTGCACACAAGCAATATCTCCAAGACGACTTTGCACACCATGCTGAAAAGCAGTCGCAATACCGATAACGTCTTCATCCACTGTTGAAACATTGTCAAGACTCTGTTGTGTGGTAACAGCCTGTTGAACGTCTTTGAGCATATCGCGATATTTTGCCGCTGCCTCAAAATCTAATGACTTTGATGCAGCTTCCATCTGTTGACGTAATTCTTTTACAACAGCCGTTGTATTTCCACCTAAGAACTGACATACTTTGCGAACTATTTTTTTATAGTCCTGCACACTTATCTTATTTGCACAAGGCGCGGGGCATCTGCCAATGTGGTAATCAAGACATGCGCGATATTTGTTCCCTACTTCAACAAGCGGTAGTGTACAGGTGCGAATGGGGAATAACTTGGTCAACTGTTTAACGACCTGTCGGGTGGAACGAACGCGGACAAAAGGACCGAAATAACGTGTACCGTCACTTTCTGTTTTACGGGTAATCATAATGCGCGGAAAGGGTTCATTTGTTGTCACTCGCAAAAATGGGTAGCGTTTATCATCTTTCAGTTTTACATTATATCTCGGTTGATGTGATTTAATCAGATTGTTTTCCAGGATCAGTGCCTCTATCTCATTACTTGTGACAATATAATCAACCTCTGTCACATACCGCATCATCTGTGCTGTGAGAGGGTTTTCAGTGAGTCCACTCTGCTGAAAGTAGGAGCGCACACGGTTCCGCAAGTTTACCGCTTTACCGATGTAAATAGGAGATCCATCGGAAGCTTTCATTAAATAAACCCCAGGGGAACCCGGAAGAGATTGCCACATTTTTGGTTGGTTTTCATTCATTTTCCGACCTACCTCAAAAATTCAACCTTCGCATAAATTGCCCGTAAAGCCAACTTACATTCTATTGATGCCAATACAAGCACATCATCAAGTGAACGGAATTCTCTCTGAATCCAATTGTCATCTTGGCGCACATACTGTTCAACATGCACACCGTTCTGCGAAACGAGGATATACTCTTGTAGAGATTCAAGGGTCTGATAGGATAAAAATTTGTCTTTCCGATCATAAGACTCGGTTGACGGGGAAAGCACCTCTACAATCACAGTTGGGTTAAGAAGCGTATCAAAGTGGCTATCTTCAAAACGCGGTTCATCACATACAACGACAACATCGGGATACATGTATAAACTGCTATCGCTAACCTTCACACGCATGTTATTAGCATAAACTTCATCAGTTCGTTCTAACAACTGTCTGTGGAATCCATATAAAATATTACCGTTAATAAGATTATGCTGACGGTTTGCACGCGGCATTGCAACAATCTGTCCGTTACGATACTCGCTTTTGAATTCTGCTTTTCGTTCTTTCACAAGATATTCTTCTGGTGTTAGAAGGATTTTTGCAGCAACAGTAGCCATAATTTTTCCCACATATCCTTACGATTTCTTATAAACCGCCCGATAGATTTCTCTTCCTTCTGAACGATACTTCATCTCAAAGTTGGTAGTGATGTGTTCGTAACCACTTGAATCAAACGGAACAGATTTTAACGTTTTCAAATCTGCAAGCCTTTCTTGGATTTCGCTAAAATATTCTGCAAAATCTGTCATGACGTACAACTTACCGCCATCTAAAGTAAGCGTTCGTGTGATGGCAGAGAGGAAATCTTTGTTACGAAAAATTCTCCGCTTTTGCTGCCGTGCTTTCGGCCACGGGTCGGGAAAATAGATATGATATGCTTGCACCGATTCATCAGGCACGTAACGTGTTAAAAAGTAATTGGCATCAGTCCATGCAAGGCGAACATTTGCAAACATGCCTGAATTCCTCTCTACTGAGAAATGCCGCATATATTTTCTAAACCTTTCTCGTGTGATTTCCACATATTTTTGTGCACGTTCCACACCGATATAGTTAATATTGGGATATTGCTTTGACGCTTCAAGGAGAAATCGCCCCTTGCCGGGTCCAACCTCAATTTCAACCGGATGTGTGTTGCCAAAGAGTTTATTCCAATCAATAGGAGAAGGTATCTCATGCAAAGGAACGGCATTATTTTCTACCGCCTCAATTATCTGCGAGTGGGAGGTTGTGCATCTGTAGTAGATGTCATTGTAACGAGGTTCGGCATTCATTCTTCGTTCTGCAAAAATTTGTGTAGATGTGTCTTAATCAAGTTGTCTTGGGGATCGTAACCTAACACTTCAACCGCGTCACTAATGTCAAGATAACTCTGTTGATATCCATCTGAATTCGCTGAACGACCATAGGTAATTAGATATTTGACAGGGCCATCGTAATCCACAGCTAACCCGAACAGTTGCACGCAATCGCGCGGTGTCAAAAGTGTGCTGCAATGCCTAAGCCCATTCGGCTCATAAGTGCCGTTGAAGCTGCCAATTCGGATACTGATGAACCGCATATCGTGTGCATCAACAAGGTATCGTCCCGCAATTTCTGCCATGCCTTTCATCGCGCCATACCAACCGTCAGGTCTGAATTGATCGCCAGTTGAGAACTTTGGCGGTGAACTCAATCGCTCATTCCATCCTGACACATGATTTGTGCTGGCGTATACGATCTTTTGAATTCCACCTTCTCGTGCAGCCTCAAACAAATTCATTGACGCACCGATGTCGCTGACTTCACCTGGATTTTTGCCAAGTGAATCTTGACGGACATAAGCCAGATGCACCAAAACATCTTGTTCTTGACACAACGCTTGCATTTCAGGATAATCCCGAATATCTGCCTGCACCACGCGAGACGTCGATCCCTCAATTGAATTGATGTCCATCAGGGTTAACGTGTATAAATCCTGTTTTTCCCATGCTTTCCAGAGTGCTGAACCTACCGTTCCCGCAGCACCTGTGATAAGTACTCGTTGTTTCATCTATTCAGTTGGTAACTCCGCTAAAATTTGATCACGCACCTTTTGTGGGTCGGCGACAGGTTGCACATAAAATCGGTCAACCGCTTGTCCTCCCAAACCAGAACATTTACACATCTCAACGTTTAACCCCAATTTTGCCAAAATCCCGCTGAAATAGTGCAGAAAACCGACCTTCTCTTCTCCTGTCACAACGATTTCTGTGTAATTCCTTGCAGTTTCTACAGCAACATCGTCTACTCGCCATGTTCCGGTCGGGTCTACATAGTGTTTTTCAAAAATCTGTTCCAGCGTTACTTCTCGTGCCATCAAGCTTCGAATGTCAAAATCTAAATCCCGTTTTAATTCTTCGTCAAGCGGCAATGGTTCAGCGGTGGAATGTGATGGTTGATGCACAAGACGATAAATTTCCAACTCAATTTGCGAATCCTGTTTCGTATAGACGCGTGCATCACGAACATCAATGTTATTTGCAAAAAACAGTCCGCTCACTGTGTGCAGTTTCCCGACACGACTATGACCACAAAGATGCAATTCTGTAAAACCCGGTTTGTCAACGAATTGGAGGATAGCCGCATTTGCTGTCCGATCCGAATCATCAGAAGGTGTTGCCTCCGCTTGCGTAATCATTTTCATGTGCATGGGAATCTCCTCTGGCGGAATACCGATACGATAAGTGACCGGCATCTGATGGAGAAAATGCTGAAATTCTGCTGGCGGTGCGGAAACACCCCACTGAGATTCCTCTTGACCTACGAAACGCACGCGTACAACTTCGTATAACCGTTTTAGGTTATGTTTTACGAGATTGCTAAAGTTTTGGGAACCGTTCGCTTTTGAATCGCAATAGGTCAGCAGATAAAGTGCAGTTAGACGTTCAAGGGAATTAACCTTTTCACAAAACTCTGAAATTGTGCCTTCATCCCATTGGTGGTAGCGTGCCAATGTAATCATAGTGAGATGTTCTCGAATCAGAAAACTTATCTCATCTGTCTGTTGCGGATTAAACCCAAATTCTGGCGCGATACGTTTTGCTTTTTCTGCTCCCGTTTCAGGATGAGTTGGGTCAGGTTTATCAATATCGTGGAGAAAAAGTGCCATATACAATGATGCTGGTTCGGAAAGGGAACGAAAGGCGGTGTTCAATTCCTCTAACTCAGAGTTTTGAGAAGGAGTTGTCGGTTGACCGAGGCGGGCACCCCCAAACGGACTACTTGATTCAGTGCGGCGAATTTCATCAAGATGGCTGATCGCGACAAGTGTGTGTTTCCCAACGGTGTATGGATCAAGGCTGCGTTCGCTCCGTGTCATCATCGCTTTTTCAAAACGTTCTCCACCTTCACCGAGCCGTGAAAGAATACCGAGTCTGTGTAAACGCGTGAAACTTTTTTCTACATTACCGGGTGTGTTTATGAGTTCAGCCATTCTCGGTTTAAAACGGTCCCAATCAAACGCATCAACATAGGCGAAAATAAAGGTTGCAAGCGATGGGTCAATCTCAAAATCGTACTGTTGGAAATAAGCAAATAGTTTAAATAGTTCATCTGTATCAAGTTCACCGAAATTGTTATCAATACAGTAAAGCACATCTGTCCGAACACCGAGTACATCGGAAACTGGTATTCCGTTTGCAAGAAACTTCCGTATCAATAGTTCCGCTTTAAAATGAAGGTATTTAGCTTTGGCGTAATAGTCCGCCATAAAATCATAACGGGAATCCTCCGTTTTGTCTGAGTAACCGAGTGCTGTTGCAATTTGCGACTGAAGTGTGTCCTCTTGTTCAGGGTGAAAAGAGAGTGAATCGTGTGGTGCATCTGCTAAAACATGTAACAAATTGCGAACCTTGAACATAAAATCGAGAGATGGCATTAATTGTTCGTCATCATAACGTTGGTAGAGTTCAAGTATTGAGGTAAACTGAGGAAGTCCGCACATCCAGAGGGCGTACTGAAGTGTTCTTAACCCACCACGACCTGTTTTTATATCAGGTTGATTTAGATAGATCGTATCCTCGGAGGCTTTAAAGGAATCCGCTTTTGATTGAAGGAGGTCCAGCACAAGTGAAATGTCAGATTTATCGGAATGGACCGCTTTTCGAAACTTTTCTGTTAGTGTCGTATCTCCTATGATAAACCGCATATCAATCAGTGCGGTCATGTCTTGATAATTCCACTTGGTTATATCTGCCATCGGACGGTAGATAAAACTAAACTCAAAGCCAGGAATCACCGTATGTAGGCTATCAAAAAAATCGTAGAACCAACGGATAAGTTCTAAAGTGCCTTCGTCATATACATCCTCAAGATCAACAGAAGAGGTATACACAACATCAACGTCTGAATAGAAGCAGAGTTCATTTCTACCGTAGCTCCCTACACCATACAGCGCAACATCAGGTGTCCATTCGTCAGGAATTTCATCTGAGAAATCACTGTAATCAACACCCGGTATCTTGAGGAGTTCTTCAACCTGTTTATTGTATTCATCCTGAATTTGATAGGAAGCGACTTCGTAAACTTTCTGGATCACAGCATCCCATATCTGTGTGTGCATAGCGCACGCAGAAAACCCGCTTTCTCCATTCAGTATCTGTTCTTTGAGTTGCTCCCGCTCCGATTGGATGAAAGCTCCCAACTGTTTTTGCAACACTTCTTGGGAGATATTTAGGTTCGGAATATATTCAGTAAGTCGGTTTTCGATCTGTATAGACATTGATTAAAGGTGTTTCGGATTGTGAATTGTGCAACGGAACGTTGATAAAGCTTTACATTTCTATTATGTGCATTATACACAGATACACAATTAAAAACAAGCGTTTTGAATTTGTTAAGGAGATTAAGCTGCCTGATAAGAGTGGATGTTGAGTGGTATAACTCCTTGTAGGATAGAACTTGTCTAAATACAAAAAGTCGAAAACTGAATAACTCTGTCGCTCCCACAAATTCCTTGACATCAACATAACATTATAATATACTTAAAACAATAGACTGAATCTTTATAGCTTGATGCTGGGAGATGAAACGATGCAGAAAAAAATACAGTCTGCGCCGACAATAGTCTATCCGGAATCGGACGGTATGCCTATGGCAGAAACAGATGTTCATAGAGACTTGATGATTGATTTCATTCTAATGCTAAAACATTATTACCGAAATGATGATGTTTATGTATCTGGAAACCTGTTCATGTATTATGAAAAAGGAAACCCAAGGAAATCTGTCTCACCTGATGTGTTTGTGGTTTTTGGTGTTGCGAAAAAACGTCGGAACACTTATCTGACATGGGAAGAGGGGCGCACCCCTGATTTTGTGCTGGAAGTGGCGAGTCCAAGTAGCTATACAAAGGATATGAGAGAGAAGAAAGACCTGTACGCGTCTGTGCTTGGTGTAAAGGAATACTATATCTACGACCCACTGGGTGAAATCGTGCCAAGTTTTATCGGATTTCGACTCATTGATGGTGAATATCAAGAGATAGAATTTGTTAATGAGCGTCTCCTTTCAGAAACGTTGGGTTTAGAGTTAGGAGAACGTGATGGTGAGTTACGACTTTATAACCCAAACACACTGCAATGGTTGCAAACCCCACCGGAACGAGCAGAAAACGCTGAAATACGAGCAGAAGACGCTGAAACACGAGCACAACAAGAAGCTAATGCACGAAAAAATGCTGAGACAGAACTTGCTAATGCTTTAGCGGAAATTGAACGTCTTCGCGCGGAGAGAAATAATTAAATTCAGGTTTGCGACAAGATTTTAGAAATGTCTTTGATTTTGAAATAGCACTTCAGTAATCGCGCAATTCTTGCTTGATGTGAAACCTAATGGAGTGTCCACCGATATTTTGCGGGTAAAGGTCGCGATTCGGAGATCGCTCCTACAGAATACCTCTCTTTGTAGGAGGGAACTCTGATTCCCGACTCCTGACAAGACTCGCAATTTTAGTGTATATAGAACACTAATCTTCATCCGTCATCAACCTTGGAGAAATCACTTATGAATGAAGAACAAAAATACCTATTTGATTTGACGGGATATATCATTGTTGAAAATGCGCTTTCCTCCGAAGAGGTTGAACAGTGCAATGCAGCAATTGACCATCACATAGAATCTCTCAGAGAACGCGAGAACTCATTAGCAGGCGGTTCAGAAGCTCTTTCTGGAACCGCTCACCGCATGGATATGGGTGGCATGTTGGCATGGGAAAAACCGTGGTGTGAACCGTTCCGTGAGTTACTGGTACATCCAAACGTTAAACCACACTTGGAAGAAGTTTTAGGCAAGAAATACCGACTTGACCACGGGCCAGGCTTAATCGCTATGGAAGATGGCACGGAAGGCGGCACCTTACATGGTGGTGGAATTGAACGCCCTAATTTCTCTGAGGCTTATTTCTTCAAATATGGACGCATTTACACAGGGCTCACTGTTGTGGAATATATGCTTGCAGACGAAGGACCTGGTGACGGTGGTCTCGCGATTATTCCCGGCAGTCACAAAGCGAACCTACCATGTCCGAGTAATATGAAACGATACGAAAAATATCAGCACTTAGTGCATGAAGTCAACGCCAAGGCAGGCGATGCTGTTATCTTCACTGAGACTTTAACGCATGGTACGCTTCCGTGGAAAGCATCACACCAACGGCGTGCCCTACTTTATAAATTTAGTCCAGGTTTTCAGGCATATAGTGCGGGGGCACATCACATTGAATATCCAGAGTATATTGAGGACATGTCTCCTGAACAACGTGAAGTGATGGAAGCACCACACATAAGGCATTAGCGGAGAATATTATGGCAAACCTACAAGTTGCAGTTATTGGATGTGGTGGACGCGGACGCGGTCACATGAATATCCTCTCTGAATTTGAAGATACCGATCTCGTTGCAGTCTGTGATCCTGTAGAAAATGCACGGAACAATGCAGGTGACACTTTTAAAGTCTCAAAACGTTATGACACGATTGAAGCGTTACTGTACAATGAAACACTGGATGCGGTTATTGTTGCAACGCCAGCGCACCTAAACGGTGAAGCTGCAGCGCCATGTTTAGCACGTGGAGTCAACACACTGCTTGAAAAACCGCCTGGGATGAGCGTTGCAGAAACAATCAATTTGCGGGATACTGCTAAGAAAACCGGTGCGAAAGGGATGGTAGGTTGGAATCGTCGTTTTCATCCGATTATTGTGGAGGCAACCCAACGCGTTAAAGCACGTGGAGATGTCACTCAATTGGTCGGTGAATTTCATAAGAGTATCACACGTTTAGCACAATCGTCCAGATTCCCGGAACATCTGATGGATAATATGTTTCTGGAAACACCTATCCATGCCCTGGATACACTCCGTGCAATTGCCGAATCGGATGTTCAGGAAGTGCATGGTGTTGTTCAACGCACAATTTCAGATTACAAGGATGTTCACGCTGCCTTGATTCTCTTTGAGAACGGTTGTGTTGCACAACTCATTGCAAATTATACGACTGATGCACGTCTTGAACGATACGAGATTCACGGTAGAAACATCTCAGCATATCTTGAGGGAGTTTCGCATGGAACAATCTTCTGTGATGGTACACAACACAAACTCACTGAGTCAGGAAGTAGCGGCAGCGTTGAACAGAACAGGTATTTTCTGGATTGTGTTAAATCTGATACTCCCGTTTCACTCCCTGCAGCTAATTTGGACGAGGCAGTGAAAACTATGCAACTTGCAGAAGATATTTTACAGACTATCTCATAACTCATTTGTAGGGTGAGGTCTCCGCTGAATGCCAAAAGGCATTCACAGCGTTAATTTGGTGCCTCGCCATTTCTTTAGGAAACAACGATGGCAACATTAGACCAACGACTTGAAGCATATAAAACTGATGGTTTCACTATCTTTGAAAAAGTTTTTGACGAAACACAAATGGATCTTTGGAAAGAGAAGCACCAAGAACTTTCTACAGCACACAATGGGCAAACATGGTTCGGTAACACACTTGAATTAGTACCCGAACTGATGTGGCCCGCTGTCTCACACCCTACGATACTTGAATTTATAGAAAAGGTGATGGGACCCTTTGTGCAGTTAGACAACCTAACGCTTGCTGCATTTCCCTCAATTGAACCTGAAAAAGCTGATGGAAGAGTTTCAGGGTGGCACCGAGATCGGTGGGCACATGTGCCTTTCACCGATGCGTATCATCGTCCCAACGCTATCAATGCCATCTCATACCTGCAAGACCTCACGGACGAGTTTGGTCCGTTACGCGTCATTGTCGGTTCACATAGGAAATCAATTACTATTGAAGATGCAGGCCGCGGCATACCACATCCCGAAGAAACGATCATCCACATGAAAGCAGGCGATGTTGTAATCACACATAACGGTCTCATCCATTCTGGCACACCAAACACCTCTGGGCAACTTCGCTACTTTTTCAGCATCTATTACAATTTGACATGGCTCAAACACACGGATCACCATACCGGACCGCATACACAAAAACTGCTTGCAGACGCAAAAGAGGCAAACAACCATCAACTGATGCGCCTCCTCGGTGTTGATGAGCAGCTACAACCGCGATGCAATTCTGGTTTTCTCCAATCTGACGAGGAACGGTGGGAAGCATGGGCAGCCGCAGACCGCGCCGCTATAAAGGAGGAATAAACGATGGCTGAAGTACCTGTAGTGCCGCCAACGCTGAACGTTGAACTTGACCACCAATTGCAACAAGAGGTCAATTTTTTTCTAAAGTGGGGTTACCTTATTGTTGATGATGCCGCCACACCTGAACAGATTGAGTCGTTGCGAGATGCGCTTGATGAAAGTTATGAACGGCACAATAAGAGCCAATTCATCGGTGAATTGCTTGAAGAGGATGATAGATTTGCATTCTTACTTGACAATCCGCCCGTGATGAAACGAATGGAAGCAATTTTGGGGACGTGTGTGCAGCTGCACAGTGCAACTGCCCGTATTGTCGAACCGGGAACACCTGACCAAAACTGGCATCGCGATGGTCCATGGCCGGTTGACCCTTTTGGCACCCCCTATGGAAGTTTACCTGCCCAGATAAACTGCGGCTACTATCTTGACGAAGTAACTGATGAAAAAGGACCAACAGTCGTGCAACCCGGCAGTCACAGAGCACCGTTCCGTCCGCCGCCAAGCCCTGTTCAACTTCCTGATGAAAAGCGTGTGTTAGTTTCCCCAGGACAAGCAGTCATGTTTGATGGGTGGACATGGCATCGTGGTGCTGCTAACACCTCTTCGCAAAGCCGACGCGTTTGTTTGATGTGTTATCAAAATGCTTGGATGAAATCCCGTGAACCGTTTAACGGACCGCGCGTAACAAAACTACGCGAAGAAGGCACACCCAAGCAAAAATTGCTGCTCGGGGCAATTCCAAAGTGGTAAAATAACATAAGTTGCCACCTATAAGATTTCAGACATGTAAACACCGTTTTAATCAAAAAAGAGCATTATTTGCGAAACTTTGTAGCGTAAACTGTCAGTTTGCGCACTTATAGGCACAATCTAACAGATTATGTTACAAAGGTGGCAACTTGGGTTAAAATAGTAGGCACAATCTTTGTGCCGTAACAAACGGAGAATTTATATGAACGTCGCTTATATTGTTATTGATACATTGCGTTATGACCACATCGGGGCAAACGGCAATGATTGGATAGAAACCCCGAACATTGATCGTTTTGCCTCTAAAGCCTGGGCTTATGATCGCGCTTTTTGTTCCAGTTTCCCGACTATTCCCTACCGTACTGATGTCATTACGAGCCAATACGGCGCACCTTTCCATCCATGGAAACCACTCAGACATGAACGCCAAACGCTTCCGTGGACACTTGCACAACGTGGTTATGCGACACAACTTATTCACGACACACCACATCTTGTCAATGGTGGGCATAACTTTGATTGGCCCTTTCACGCATGGACATTTGTTCGTGGGGCAGAAGTAGACCGAGATTGGATTATGGATAAGGTTCCGTGGCCTGACAATTGGGTTAAAGAACCACTTTTTGATTCCCTTGACGATAATGCGTTTCAGTCAAATATGCTTCGGAGTTATGCGCGTGCAAATCGAAATCGCAAAAAGCTTGAAGATTGGAACTGTGCCAAACTATTTAACACAGCTGCGCAATTCCTTAAAGACAATGCTAAGCGAGAGAATTTCTTCCTCTGGGTAGATTGTTTTGATCCGCATGAACCATGGGATGCACCACCTGAATTCATGAAGAAATATGACAAACGTCTCGGCTATGACGGAAACATTGATCCTCGCAGTCTTGGCGCCAGGAACAAACCAAGCTTGTCTGATGAGGCAAGAAAACACATCAAAGACCAATATTCCGCAAAGTTGACCTGGATGGACCATTGTTTTGGACAGTTCTTGGACGCGCTTGAATCTACGGGGCTTGACAAGAATACCGCTGTTATTTTAACAGGTGACCACGGTACAAACGTGGGTGAACGCGGTTCGTTTGGAAAAGGGCAACCTGTGCGGGAACAGGAGGGACACGTCCCACTCTTTGTTCGTTTACCAGAAGGAGATTCAGGACGTAGTAACGTTATCGTTCAGCCGCAGGATTTCTTTCCAACTATTTTAAGTCTTCTCGGTGAGGATTATCCCAAAGGGATTGTAGGCCACGATTTTGTAACACCTGCTCGCGAAGGAAAATCAGGGGAAAGAGAACTGGCACTATCAGGAGGAAGCGTTGAGAGATGGAAACAAGCATCAAATAAGGAAAAATTCGTTCTCTTTACCGCTTTCGACCAAGACTGGAGTTTAGAGGTTGCAGCAAAACCTGAAAATTCAAAACTTGTCAAACTCGGAGACTTAGAGTATGTTCAGGATCAGCATCAGGATGTTGTTGCAAAACTACATGCTGCCGCTGTTGACGAAATTGACAGCCGTGGCACAGATCCAGCACTTATCGCATGGCTCCGAAGTGGTGGTGAGAGTGCGTTCCCTGAAAATCCCAATTATTGGGATGGGTATCCTGGACCTGAAGGGTTCCGCCCTTATTTCGGAAAACTTTATTCTGGAAAGTGATTCTTGGCAAGGAAAGTATTACAAATCTTGCTCTTGTGGGAGCGGTTTCAACCACAATTTACTTTTTTGTTAGAACGTTCACATCGAATTTTATATCATGTGAGATTGGAAACGGTCAGATTCCCGATAGAGCGTTACGTTATAGGAGGAAAACATGCCACAAACATATAAAACTTGTCTTATCGGATGCGGACGGATGGGAGCAACCATTGACGACGAAGTCGCAGGTCGTGCCGATAGTTTCATCTGGCAACCCTTTTCACACGCTGCAGCTGCTGTGGCTTGTGAAAGGACTGATCTCGTCGCTGTCTCAGATGTTTTTGCTGACAAAGCAGAAGCCATCCGTGAACGTTACGGGGCAGAACGTGCTTATACAGACTACCAAGAGATGATTGAGAAGGAGAAACCTGACATTGTCTGTATTGCCACGCGTCCCGGACCACACGCGGAAATTACTGTTTTCGCTGCTGAAAACAACGTCAAAGGTATCTACTGTGAAAAACCGCTCTGCTGTTCAATGGAAGAAGCAGACGTTATGGTAGATATTGTAGAAAAGCACGGTGTCAAATTCAATTACGGTACGCAACGCCGCTTTATGCCAATCTACCGAAAAGTGCGCGAACTCGTTGAAGCAGGCGAAATTGGAGACATCCAATGCACCATCGCGCAATACGGGGCGAGTTCTGCTCTTTGGGGGTTAACGCACGCTGCCGACATGCTCCTTTTCCTTGCCAAAGACCCAGAAGTTGACTTTGTGCAAGGCACCGTTTCATGCAAGGATTCCGATTGGGATGGTAATCGTTTGAACGTTGACCCGGCAGTTACCAGCGGCTATATCCGGTTTTCCAATGGAGTCCACGGGTATAATACTGCAGGAACAGGACCTGAATATGAGGTCTGCGGTACTGGCGGCAAAATCCGTATCCAAAACAACAGTAGAGAAATCCAATTCCGGAAGAAACAGGGAACTTTCTACGAAGATGTGCCGTTTCCAGAGGTGTCTCGTGCAACTGGTACCGTGATGGGCATCACAGACGTTGCTGAGGCACTTGACGAGGACCGTGAGACGAAAGGACCTGTTCATCTTGCACGGCGCAGTCAAGAGACATTGATGGGGATGATAGAATCACATCGGTTGGATGGTCAACGTGTTTCACTGCCAATGGAAAATCGTAGCCTCTATATTGGCAGACGCGACTGGTAATATTTGAAAACTGAATCTGTATAAACTGTTAGGCGCGCTTACTTAGCGCGCCAATAAATATGAATTTAGAGATCCAAATCCAAGAATTTCGTGATACCTTCTATCGTGTCAAGACCGAAGTCCAAAAGCGGATTGTTGGTCAAGACGCGATAGTTGAAGGTGTCCTTCTCTGCTTACTTGCCAATGGGCACGCGCTGCTTGAGGGTATACCTGGGTTAGGCAAAACCCAACTTATTCGGACGCTCAGCGAGGCACTCAACCTCACTTTCAAACCGATCCATTTTACACCAGATATGATGCCGTCTGACATCACAGGCACAACGTTCCTTGTTGAGGATGAACACGGTAGAAAACAGTTTGAATTTCAGCCGGGACCTATTTTCGCACAACTTATCCTTGCCGACGAGATTAACCGTGCTACACCTCGCACCCAATCCGCACTCCTTGAAGCAATGCAAGACCGCACTGTCACTGTCGGACGAACAAGCCACAAATTAGAAGAGCCTTTTTGCGTCCTCGCCACACAAAACCCACTTGAAATGGAGGGGACCTATCCGCTTCCAGAGGCACAATTGGATAGATTTCTATTCAAATTACTCATTGAATTTCCCAATGAGGATGAAATAGTTCAAATTATGCGGCGCACAACATCTGGCGCGGACATCACAATAGATAAAGTTACAGATGCTGGAACACTGAATCAGATGCGGCAACTTGTGCCACAGGTGATTATCGCAGAGCATGTTGAGCGACACATTATCCGACTTGTGCGTGCTACACACCCTGATTCTGAAGACGCACCAGAAGTTGTCAAACGTTATGTTCATCTCGGAGCTGGCATCCGTAGCATTCAAGCAGTAGCACTCACTGCAAAAATCAAGGCACTCCTTGATGGACGCTATAATGTTGCCTACGAGGATATTGATGCCGTGCTTCTGCCTGCACTCCGTCATCGCATTCTCCTCAATTTTGAAGGTCAAGGTGAAGGCATTGTTTCTGATGCTGTTGTGAACGAAGTCCGCAATACGCTTTCACAGAGATAAAACCATGTTATATTATCATTTTGCTAATATGGAATTCCATATTATGAAAATTTTCAAAAAATAAAAATATAGATTTCTATATTGCGAAAAATTGGGAAAATCGTAATATGAAAAAATTCGTAGCAGGTGAATATAAACAGCAACAAGATCATAAGAGTTTTACGCCCTCCTTTATAAATGACTGTTTTGTCTGGGATGATCCGCAGATAGATGTTCTATTAGAGCAGGCAGGACGACTTTTAGGTGAATTAAACGCTTATGCAGAACTCATACCCGATGTAGATTTTTTTATCCAAATGAAAGTTGTGAAAGAAGCGCGAGACTCTAATCTTATTGAAGGCACAAAAACTGAACTTGATGATATTTTGCTGCCTCAGGAGGAAATTGAGCCAGAAAAACGTGATGATTGGGACGAAGTCCAGAACTATATCAAAGCAATGAACTTCGCGATAGCCAAGCTGCCTGAGCTTCCACTTTGTATCCGGTTACTAAAGGACGCACATAAGATCTTACTCTCTGGTGTTCGTGGAAGACAAAGAGCACCTGGTGAAATTCATAGGAGTCAAAACTGGATCGGAGGTTCATCGCCTTCTGATGCATTTTTTGTTCCGCCCTCAGCGGAGGAAGTTCCCGATCTTTTAAGCGATTTGGAAAAATTCTGGCACAACCAATCACTACATCTACCACATCTTATCAAAATCGCTGTTACGCACTATCAGTTTGAAACCATCCATCCTTTCCTTGATGGTAACGGAAGATGTGGTAGATTGTTAATTGTTTTGCAACTTCTTGATGCAAAGATATTGCAAAAGCCGGTACTCTATATGTCTACTTTTTTTGAAAAACATAGGACTTCCTATTATGACTCACTCTCTATGGTACGGACATCAAATGACTTAGAGCAGTGGATCGCTTTTTTCTTAAACGGTATTGCTGACACTGCCCGGCATGGAATTGAGATATTCCGAGAAATCATTTCACTCCGTCAAGAATATGAAGAACAGATCCTAACACTCGGTTCTAGAGCGAAAAACGCCCATAAATTGCTTAGAACCATGTTTGCACGTCCAATCGTTAACACAAACTGGGTTGCTGAGGAATTAGAAGTGGTTTTTTCAAGTGCTAATCTGCTCCTAAAGTCATTGGAGGATCTAGGCATATTAAAAGAAATTACGGGATTTTCTCGGAACCGGCTTTTTGTATTACATAAATACCTGAATCTCTTTAGAGATTAGGGATTCCACATAAAATTCTTGAAATATCTACATAGTCCCGTTATAATAAAATTATCAGCAAATTTCGGGAGAGAATCATGGCAACAAAAGCAGCACAAACATTTCTGACACCTGAGGAATATATCACATTAGAACGTAAAGCAATACCTGACGCTGACACTGTCAGAAGTGAATACGTCAATGGAGAGATAATTGCAATGTCCGGAGCAAGTTTCGCGCATAATTTGATTACAGGCAATATCTATATTGAACTTGGTACTCGCTTGAAAGGCAGTGGGTGCGCTGTTTTAGCGAATGAAATGCGCGTGAGTTCACCCCTCACTTCATCCTACTTCTACCCAGATATCGTTGTTGTCTGTGAAGAACCCCGTTTTGAAGACGATGTATTTGATACACTTCTCAACCCGATTCTCATCGTAGAGGTGCTTTCTCCCACAACTGAAGCGTATGATAGAGGTGAAAAATTTTCGCACTACCGACAACTTGAATCCCTACAAGAATATATCGTCGTTTCTCAAGATAAGGTGAACGTTGAACGCTATATTCGAAAACCGGATGAGTGGGGTATAACCTTCTTCCAAGAGCTTACACAACAAGTTCCGCTTACTTCCGTTCAATGCGAATTGCCGTTGCAGGAAATATACGAACGCGTTACATTCCCTGAATAGAACCACACTAAATAAGCATTACACGGAGCAGTGCTTACTCATTTTGCGAGCGAAGTTTTAACTGTCTCTTCCATATTATCTTGCCTCCACCCGCAAATCATGCTAAAATACGGTTAGCATGAATCAACACGATTTAACAAATCCACATAAAGAACTCCGAACCCTTCTTGGAACACGTTTCAGCACAGACAGTGCCGTTCGAGACGCACACGCACAGGATGCTTCCTATCACCAAGGCACACTTCCTGATGGTGTTGCCTTTCCTAAAACCAACGATGAAGTTTCTGAGATAGTCAAAATTTGTGCGAAGTACAATATACCGATAATTCCTTACGGCACAGGTACCGGTGTTGAAGGAGCAGTTGTTGCAACCGAAGGCACACTTTGTATCTCCTTAAACGAAATGAACCGTATCCTTAGTGTCAACGCGGACGACAGAGATGCAACTGTCCAAGCAGGCGTTACAAGGATGCAATTGAACGCACACCTTACTGAACTTGGAACGCAACTGCATTTTCCTGTTGATCCGGGTGCGGATGCCTCATTAGGTGGCATGGCAGCAACACGCGCTTCAGGCACAAGTGCTGTCTGCTATGGCACCATGCAGGACAACGTTCTTGGCTTAACCGTTATTACTGCCGATGGCACAGTTGTCCGTACCGGTAGTAGAGCGCGAAAATCCGCTGCGGGGTACGATCTCACTCGTCTCTTTATCGGTTCAGAAGGCACACTGGGAATTATCACTGAAATCACACTTAAATTAGCGCGGTTACCGGAAGCAATCGCCGCCGCTGTTTGTGCTTTTCCAACCGTGGATGCCGCAGTAAATACCGTAATTGAACTTATAGGCGCGGGTGTCAGCATCACTCGGATAGAACTGTTAGATGAGTTTCAGATGGATGCTGTCAATAAGTATTCTGGATTAGCTTATGAAGTTGCGCCGACACTTTTCTTTGAATTTCACGGATCGGCGAATACGGTGGCAGAGAGTTCAAAAGTGGCAGGGACTACAGCATCAGCACACGGCAGTGGCGATTTTCGATGGGCGACAGACGAAACCGAACGCAAAAAACTATGGCAAGCTCGATATGATAGCTACTACGCTGCGCTCAATCGACGTCCTGGCTCCGTAGGATACGTCACCGATGTCTGTGTTCCGATTTCTCGACTCGCTGAATGTATCGAAAAAACGAAAGAACTACTTAGTAACTCAAATCTTATGGCATCTATGCTTGGTCATGTCGGCGATGGAAACTTCCACGTGGTTTTTCCGCTTGAACCTGGGAATAAAGATGAATTAGCAGAGGCACAGCAAATCAGCGACCAGATTGTAGACATCGCATTGAAAATGGATGGCACTTGTACTGGCGAACACGGCATCGGTATCGGCAAACGGGCAGCTTTAAAAAAAGAGCATGGAGAAGCAGTTGATTTAATGCGTGCTATTAAGCAAGCTCTTGACCCGCAGAATTTGATGAACCCTGGAAAAGTATTCTTATAGACTTGTTTCTAACCTAATATGATTAAAATATGTTGAACAATTGGAAAGTACTTATAACTGATTACGCGTGGGCCTCAATTGAACCCGAACGACAAGTGCTTGCTGAAATTGGTGCAGAACTTATCGTAGCAGAAACAGGTGACGAAGAAGAACTCCTCACGCTTGCATCAACGGTGGACAGTATTCTAACTTGTTGGAAACCGGTTCGTAAGTGTGTCATTGACGCAGCAAAAAAATGCCAAATTATCGCTCGTTACGGTATCGGATTAGATAACATTGATGTGGGAACTGCTACCGAGAAGGGCATCATCGTTACGAATGTGCCTGCATATTGTGTTGATGAAGTTTCTGACCATGCAATGGCACTTCTCCTTGCTTGTGCAAGAAAAATATCGTGTTATAATGAAGCAGTTAAATCTGGCACTTGGGACCAAAACATTGGTCCACAGATGTATCGATTACGCGGAAAAACGTTAGGTATTATCGGATTTGGACACATTGCAAAAGCAATCATACCAAAAGCAAAAGCATTTGGGCTAATTGTCAAAGTCTATTCCCCGCGGACATCAGATGAATCAATCCAACAACAAGGTGCGGAAAAAGTCTCTTTTCAAGACTTGCTCAAAACGGCAGATTTTATTACAATCCACGCACCATTAACCACAGAAACACAGCACATGTTCAGTCATAATGAATTTCGTGCAATGAAATCAACAGCGTTCCTGATTAATACGGCGCGGGGTGGCATCGTAGACACTGCAGCACTCACCGAAGCACTCCAAAACGGTGAAATTGCAGGGGCGGGTATAGATGTCTTAGTAACCGAACCGCCAGAAGCAGATGAAGTACTGCTCACACTTGATAATGTGGTCATCACGCCTCACACTGCGTTTGTTTCAGAAGAATCGATCCTTGAATTGGAGATCACCGCTGCTACTTGTGTGGCGCAAGTGTTGACAGGACAACTGCCCGCATCGGTTGTAAATCCAGCTGTTTTGGAACGTCCAAACCTTCGAGCAAAATCATTGATGAAAAAGAATACATAATCACATTATAAACATGACACAAACTGGAGAACTCACATGCAACAACTCCCAGATGCAGCAGGACACTTCGGACAGTTCGGTGGCAGATACGTCCCCGAAACTCTTATGCCCGCACTCATAGAATTAGAGGAGGCTTACACATCCCTTAAAGACAATCCCGATTTCCAAAAGGAATTTCGGTATTACCTCAGCGAATACGTTGGTCGTCCGAATCCACTCTATTATGCAGAACGGCTAACGGAAACACTCGGCGGTGCAAAGATATTCCTCAAACGCGAAGACCTGAACCATACAGGTGCCCACAAAATAAACAGTGCAATCGGACAAATCCTACTTGCACGGTGGATGGGTAAGAAACGTATTATCGCTGAAACTGGGGCAGGGCAACACGGCGTTGCGACCGCTACCGTCGCCGCTAAGTTTGATATGGAATGCGAAGTCTATATGGGTGAAGAGGATATAGAACGACAAGCACTCAACGTCTTTCGCATGCAGTTGATGGGAACAAAGGTTGTGCCAGTTAACTCCGGTTCGCGTACACTAAAAGATGCGATCAATGCTTGTTTCAGAGATTGGGTCACGAATGTCCGCACGACATATTTGCTTCTCGGTTCAGTTGTTGGCGCGCACCCCTATCCTATGATCGTTAGAGACTTTCAAGCAGTCATTGGTGAAGAAGCAAGGGCACAGATTTTAGAACAGGAGAAAAATTTACCGCATTGTGTCGTTGCTTGTGTCGGTGGCGGAAGTAACTCTCTCGGCATGTTTTACCCATTCTATCATGACGAATCGGTCCGTCTCATCGGAGTAGAAGCGGCAGGTGAAAGCATTCGTAGCGGACGTCATGCAGCACCACTTACTGCTGGAAGCGTAGGTGTTTTCCACGGGGCAAAGTGTTATCTATTGCAAGAAGAAGATGGACAGATTACACCTGCACATTCAATCTCCGCAGGTTTAGATTATCCCGGTGTCGGTCCGGAACATAGTTATTACCGAGAAACCGGTAGGGCAGAATATGTGCCAATTACTGATACAGAAGCAGTAGAAGGATTTCAATTGTTATCGGAAACTGAGGGGATTATCCCTGCTTTAGAATCCGCACATGCAATCGCATATCTGCGTGAACTTGCACCGAAACTGGGTGAAGGTAAAACTATTGTCGTGTGTCTTTCTGGTCGTGGTGATAAAGATGTCTACACCATCGCAAAGGAATTGGGCATTACTTTGTAAGGCACATAGACTGTTTACTCTATTTACTTCATCTAAAAACCGATTGCCATTGGATAGAATACATGCTATAATTCACACAATTCAATTACCATAGAGATAGCACAATGGCAGATAAAGTTTCGGACCTATCCCTACAACAAAAGATTCGTAGATTGATCCAGCTGCTTTCACACAAAGACGGTCCCTTACGGAATTGGCGATATTTTCCGACGCGGTTTTTACTGCGAAAATTGCGATCCGAATCTGCTGAGATGCGTGCATACGCCGCCGAAGGGTTAGGCGGTGTAGGGGATGTGCATGCTATTGCACCACTAATTGAAGCATTATCCGACGATAATATAGCCGTTCGCCGTTTTGCAATCTCTTCCCTTGGACATCTCCGTGATAAGCGTGCTGTTGACCAACTTATTCCGTTCCTACAAGATGAAGAGCCGGATATGCGGTGTGCTGTGGTCGTTGCTCTGGGTGAATTGGGGCTTAGCGAAGAACGATTCGCAAATCCACCCGTACAGGTGATAGAAGCATTGATAAGCAGCGTCAACGATATTGATAGGTCCGTCTGTTCAGCTGCGGTTGTGGCATTAGGCAGAATTGGTAATCCGCAAGCGATTTCTGCACTCAATGCATTGGCGGAGACCACTGAAAGTGAATGGGTTCGCAGATACATCAGTGAAGCGTTACATCAAATTGAAGAACAGAATGTTTAACAAATATAACATATGCTCATTTGTTTTAAAAAAGGCAAAAACCGACATAAACACAAACCTGACACACTTACCTGCATTCGGGACGATGGAACTGTAACTTGGAATCACATCCATCGTGGATTCGTGCAACACGACTTTGCGCACTACGTAGTCGAAACCACGCTCGGTTTTCAAAATGCGTTCTTCGGACTTGTTGCGAAAGGTTATGATATTCCCGATTTTAGCCTGCCTACATCAGAACGCCCGTTCAAAATTCCAAAAGAAGCCATGACGGCAGAACCTATTGTAGCCCTATTACAGGCAGAATTATGGGAAAGTTTTCCTGATCCGTTGCTTCAACCTGATAGCCAAGAACTTCCAGCCAACGTCACTACCGAACAGGTTGAGACAATGCGGCAACATCTGCGAAAATTGTTGCAGCGATGGGATAATTTGGCGCCTGGTGATTCTATGGATTTGCAGTTTGACACGTTAGGAGAAAAATAGAATGGACCTCTCGCATAGTATTCGTAGCGCGTTGTTAGATGCACAGGACGCACTCAATCAGTTTATCCAAAACCCCGATAATATCAAAGTCATCGCTGAGACAGCATCCTTGATGCGAGACGTTTTTGAACAGCAGGGCAGAATCTTTACATGTGGAAATGGTGGAAGTTTGTGCGATGCTATCCACTTTGCAGAAGAGTGTACAGGGAAGTTTCGGGATAATCGGAAACCGCTTCCTGTCATTGCACTAAGCGATTCCGGACATATCACCTGTACTGCAAACGATTTCGGGTTTGCAGAGATTTTCGCGCGTCCGCTGTTAGCGTTAGGTCATCCTGGCGATCTGTTGGTTATCCTCTCGACAAGTGGGAATTCTGAAAATGTTGTGCATGCGGCGAAAGCAGCAAAATCAAGACAGATGCACGTGTCTGGATTGATCGGTAAAGATGGTGGACAGCTTAAAAACTACTGTGATAGTTACCTGATTGCGCCTGGTGAGACAGCGGATAGAATTCAGGAAATCCATATAAAGGTTTTACATATCCTAATAGAACAAGTGGAACGTTTGATGTTTCCTGAGAACTATTGACAAAAATACTGTTTTCTGATATTATTCTGTACACTTCCTTGATTTCCCCGAAGAATTTACCGACTAACGGAGGATAGTTTGTGAAATCATCTGAGAATAATAAACTTTATTGGCGGAAAAATCTACAATATCTCGGTATCTTACTCGGAATCTGGTTCGTCACATCTTTTCTCTGTTCAATTGTGTTTGTAGAACAACTTGACAAGATTAGGTTCGGAGGGTTTCGGCTCGGGTTCTATTTCGCACAACAAGCATCTATATGGATTTTTGTTGTGCTAATTTTTGTCTATGCTTGGTTGATGAACCGTTTAGATAAAAAATATCAGGCTGATAAAGATGATGCGGAGGACTCAGAACAAGTATGAACGTACAAGCATGGACCTTCATAATGGTTGGTCTTTCCTTCGCATTGTATATCGGTGTAGCGATTTGGTCCAAAGCACGCTCGACTGGAGACTTCTATGTTGCAGGCAGCAACGTGCATCCGGTTGTGAACGGAATGGCAACAGCGGCAGATTGGATGAGTGCCGCCTCCTTCATTTCGATGGCTGGGATGATTGCTTTTTTGGGACGTGACGGATCGGTCTATTTGCTTGGATGGACAGGAGGCTACGTACTACTTGCCTTGTTATTGGCACCTTACCTCCGGAAATTCGGTAAGTATACTGTCCCTGATTTCGTTGGGGATCGGTATTATTCACAATTGGCACGGATAGTTGCTGTTGTGTGTGCTGTCTTTGTTTCCTTTACCTATGTTGCTGGACAGATGCAAGGTGTAGGTATCGCCTTTTCTCGGTTTTTAAATGTTGATGTTACTTACGGTGTGCTTGTCGGGATGGGGATTGTTTTCTTTTATGCTGTGCTTGGCGGCATGAAAGGCATTACCTATACACAGGTCGCACAATACTGCGTTCTCATTTTTGCATTTCTCGTTCCTGCTATATTTATTTCTTTTCTTGTTACAGGCAATCCTATTCCGCAGTTAGGATTTGGTGCCGCAGACGATTCAGGTGTATACCTTTTAGACCGCCTCAATGGACTACATGAAGCACTCGGTTTTGATAAATATACAGATGGAAGCAAAGCTAAGATAGATGTATTTTTCATCACTGCTGCTTTAATGTTAGGCACAGCAGGACTTCCACATGTAATTATTCGGTTTTATACAGTCCGTAAAGCATCTGAGGCACGGGCCTCTGCTGGATGGGCATTACTGTTTATTGCACTACTCTATACTACCGCCCCTGCAGTTGCCATTTTTGCCAAAACAAATTTGCTTAAGACTGTGACTTATGAACAGGATGGTGAATTACAAGATATCAGATATGAGGACGTTCCTGAGTGGTTTACAAATTGGGAAAAAACCGGACTCATAACATTTGATGATTTAAACAACGATGGCACAATACAGTACCGTGGTCCAAATTCTGCTGTGCCGAATGAGCTGACTATCAGCAACGATATTATGGTGTTAGCTAACCCTGAAATTGCAAAATTACCCAATTGGGTTACTGGATTAGTTGTGGCAGGTGGCTTAGCAGCTGCCCTGTCTACTGCTGCAGGTTTATTGTTGGTTATTTCAACGGCTATTGCTCATGATTTACTCAAGGGTTGCATTGTACGGGATTTATCCGAAAAACAGGAATTAATGGCTGCGCGAATCGCTGCAGGTTTTGCAGTCTGCGTAGCTGGCTACTTTGGCATCAATCCGCCCGGATTTGTAGCACAAGTTGTTGCATTCGCCTTTGGACTCGCGGCGAGTTCATTCTTTCCAGCGATTGTTATGGGTATTTTCTCTAAGCGAATGAACAAAGCTGGTGCAGTGGCAGGAATGATTGTCGGTTTTACCTTCACAGCAGCCTATATTATCTTTTTCAAATTCATCCAACCAGAGGAACTGAACGTTCCTGAAAATTGGTTATGGGGAATATCACCGGAAGGTATCGGTACTCTTGGTATGGTATTAAATTTTATTGTTGCAATTGTCGTGTCTGCTTTTACACCACCTCCCCCTGAAGAAGTGCAAGTATTGGTAGAAGAAATTCGAGTTCCATAAATAAGGAGGTATTTTGATGAAGTCACAAGTTTTCGTGCAAAAACACAATTCGCTATCACGACCTTGGGTAAACTTACATAAACTAATTATTTCCATTCTCTTAACCGTCAGTATCCCAGTTTTCGCTCAGGCAGCGAAGGTTGCTGACTTTATTCCAAAAGAAAGTGTCATTTATATACAATTGAATGATATTGATGAAATTTACAGCGAAATTCAGATTTCGGAAAATTGGAAAAAAACACTTGATCAAGCGCTGGATGAATCAGATTGGCAGGAAATGGAACAGGGAATGTTGGCAGTACAAGGGATTATTGGGACGGATCTATTTGGTGTGATTGATACTGTCGGATACCAAACAGGTTTTGCGATATGGGACGTAGGAATAAATAGCATTCGGGGCGGCATTGTTATACATTCAGGAGGAAACCTTGCTGAGCTGCAACGATTTACCAAAATCTTGACCGGTGCTATGGGGTTGTCTGGTGGCACATTAAAACCTGATGCGGGGGAACACAGGAAGGTTAAATACGAGACACTCCAAATGCCAGATGTCTTGTTCACTTATGGATTTGTAGGTGATTTTCTTGTCGTTGGTATTGGTGAAAACAGTTTTGAGAAATTGATTGATACCTACCGAAAAAAAACCTTATCTATTCAAAAAAACGAATCATATTCAAAAGTTTCGAAAAAATATGATGAGGGACAAGTGACAGGGTTTTTCAATGTATCGGGGCTATCACCGCTGCTGAACGACTTATCAGATATTGAACGAACACAACTGCAAACTTTTAAAACTGTTTTTGCTCAGCTCAATTTATTAGAGGTTGGACCACTTTTTCAACTCTACACTGAATTTGACCCAACCTTCTCCGAAAGTAAAATTGGACCTTTCCTAAAAGAAGGGGATGAACTGGAGATACTTAAAAGTTTGTCGGGAAAAGAAGATCTGTTTATTGCTGTTGCTCCAACCGTTTTAGATACAATCTGGCAACTTATTCATACTGAAATTGAAAATACGGAATCAGATGACGTTTACGCATTTATTACGTTTCTTGAAGGGATTCTAAATCTCGATTTTAAAGATGATGTTATTGCCGGTTTAACTGGTGAACTTGCCTTATCTGTTGACGACTTAACGTTGTTTGAACCGGATGATTTGGAAAGCTTGGATATTGACATAGATGAAACCTTCCAAATTGATGCGGGAAACGTATATACACATGGGAGTTTAATTTTTATTCCAGATAACCCAGGCAAATGGGATCAGATAGGTAACAGTCTATCTAATCTGCAGAATACTTCTGTTTCTAAAACTGATTATAAAGGTGCAACGGTGTCTGAGTTTGGATCGAATATCTACTATGCAGAAAGGGATGGACTGTCTCTTTTAAGTTTTGCAGAAGAGCAGATGCACTCAATTGTTGACACGCTTGAAGGGAAGAAACCTTCCTACTTAAAACAGTTGCCTAAAACACCACTCTTAGTCGTGAAATTAAATATATTGAAATTATTTGAAGCAATGAATGGTGCTATGCCGTTAGAAAATGATATGGTAAAACCAGATGAAATTCCTTCACTTCTTGCTTGGATTACAGTGAAGGAAAACGCAGCTACATTTGAAGTGTCGATCTCTGATAAAGATTCACCACTTGAGATAATGGCAAAACTTGCATCTATTATCGTTCCTAACTTGGATTATTAAGAGGAAACAAAGTTATGTTTGCCCGGATTGGAACTTTCTTTTATAAAGCAATCCAGTCGAACCGGTTCGCTTCTCATCTTATATAGTGTCCTTGAATGGCTATCACATTATCTTAATATGGTCGGTAAAATCATTCCTACTGTGATTCAAATAACCCTGATGATCTCCGCCGCGGCTCTTATTTTAATTGCTTAATAAATTATTAAACGAAAATGCTGGGCGCACCGAAATTTTATGAAAGGAGTCTGCAATTTCTTGAGTTGATATAGGATTATGACAAGGTTAGTCAACTTGTCGTCTCCCAATGATCAGGATTTAAGAAACATCGGAGAAATTTGCAGGAAATTTGAAATGATTGATGTATGTTTTTTCGCTGATGAAGTTTCCAGAGAAGATTTTGAGGAAGCTATCAAATTAGGTGTTGAAGCTGGTGCCAACACTGTGGAAGTGCGGGGTGGTGTTTGGGGAAAGCACGTAACTGAAATTGACGATGACGACGTGAAACGCGCACAAGACGTACTAACTTCTTACAATGTCAGCGTCGCGAGCGTCGGCTCACCTTTTGGGAAATGTGCAATCGACAACTCGCAAGAATATGAACGTCATCTGCGGCACTTCGACCGTATGGTTGAACTTGCACACGCCTTTGAAACACAGATTATTCGTGGATTCGCTTTTTGGAATCCAAATCGGAGACTTAAAGAATCCTCTCGTCCGGATATAAACGACTATTTGGACCAGATTGTTGAAAAACTTTCGCCCGTAGTTCCGATTGCTGAAAGTGCAAACGTGATTCTCGCTTTTGAGAATGAAGATGCTACACTTGCTGGCACTTGTGAAGAAACGCGAACCGTAATTGATGCACTTGGCAATAGTCCTGCACTCGCTTCATGTTGGGATGTCAATAACGGTTTACACTGCGGAGAAAATCCATTACCCGATGGATATTCACATATTAAGGGGTTCGTACGGCATGTGCATGTAAAACCGAACCGCGAGAAAAATCTGGACCCGATTAGAGACACAGACCTACGCTATGAACAATTGTTGCAAACATTAATTGATGACGGATTTAAAGGTGCTGCGAGCATAGAACACTGGGGAAACCCACAACAGATGTTAGACGGTATCCGTCAACTTCGTGCAGTTGTTGATGCAATGTAACCCATTCTAAAAGTAAGGAGATATATTATAATGCATTTGAAACCTAACTCGCCACATCTGAATTGGCAAGGTGTTGTGTCCCTTGAAAACAGAGACGATTCACTTATGCCGTGGCGGACACCTCACGAGATGCACGTACTGTTTCCAGAACCGTTATTAGAACGTTCAGCAATGCCTGCGGGGGTTCGTATCAGTTTTCGGAGTAACACTACACGGATTTCGGGCAATATCGTTGAACAACGCGAATCCGGTATGCTTGATCTGTGTTGCGATGGCGAGTTCATTGCATCGTTTGATCTGAAAGGGAAAAACAGTTTCGTCTTTGAAAACCTGTCAGATCAGGATAAATTAATTGAACTCTGGCTACCACAATTCGGTCGGTTTCAACTTCGCAATTTAGACATAGAAGAAGGTGCTACATTAGAACCTTTTATTGACAAACGTCCACGGTGGATTACTTATGGAAGTTCTATTACACAGTGTCGTTCAGCAGCATCACCCACACAGACATGGCCCGGCATTGCTGCGCGGGATCGGAATTTTAACTTAACCTGTCTCGGTTACGGTGGACAATGTCACCTCGATTCTATGGTTGCGCGAATGATTCGGGACCTGCCTGCGAATTATATCTCAATGTGTCTTGGAATTAACATACAGGGTGCATCCAGTTTGGGACCCCGTGCGTTTCGTCCAGCGATTATCGGTGCTGTGCAGATTATTCGTGAAAAACACACAGAAATACCTATCGTCTTGATGTCACCTATCTATTGTCCAAACAGAGAGGAAAATCCAAACGCTGTCGGTTTCAATCTACAGAAAATGCGTGAAGAGGTGCAGGCAGCTGCCGAAGCACTTAAAACTTATGGCGACGAAAATATACATTACATCAGCGGTTTAGACGTATTCGGTTCAGATTTTGTGGATTTACTCCCTGATAATCTGCATCCTGATGCAGAAGGTTACCGGGTGATGGGAAAGAATTTTGTAACTGAAGTTGCTAACAAATTTTTCGTTGAATAATCTTAATTCTACGGGTTCTATTCATATTTATCAAGAATTGGGGAGGTTGCTATGAAAACGTATCGTGCTGCTGTAATCGGTTGCAGCCGAATGGGGGCATTTATTGACAACGAAGTTCCCGATTACGAAGCGATTAAGTTACCCTATTCCCACGCTGCAGGGTTTTTTGCCGAGGAACGAACTAACCTTATCGCATGTGCTGATCTACGCCCGGAAATAATGGAGCATTTCGGAAACCGTTATAATGTTCCGAAAGCAAATCATTACACTGATTATCGTGAGATGCTTGAAAAAGAGCAACCGGATATTGTTAGTGTTGCCACACAACCTGAACATCGCGCGGAAATTGTCATTTACGCAGCTGAACACGGTGTAAAAGCAATCTATGCAGAAAAAGCGATGGCGGCTTCTATGGACGAAGCAGCTGCGATGGTTTCTTCGGTTGAGAAAAACGGTGTCGCCTTTAACCTCGGCACAAATCGCCGATGGCATACAGGCTTTGATAAGATGAAAGAAATTATTGATAGCGGTGAAATCGGCAAATTGCGAACACTGATTATCTATTCCAACGGAACACTTTTCAACACTGCAAGCCATAATCTTGATCTGATTTTACGCCTGAATAGTGATGCACCTGCAAGTTGGGTTTCCGGTTATCTCCCGCAAGGGGACTCAGTTTTTGATGGTGATGTGCTACAAGTAGATCCGACTGGTGGTGGAACAATCCAATTTGAAAATGGTGTGACAGCACATGCACTGTTGACCCCACGTAGTAGTGAATGGGAAGCAATTTGTGACGGTGGAATCGTTACCTGCTGGAACAACGGTTGGCAATGGCATCTCCGTAAACAGCAAGATGTACCGGGATGGCGAGCGTGTAAAGTGCCTGATACTTTTCCTGCATTTGAACGTACCAGTAGCACAGCAAACTTGATTAAAGACCTCGTTAACGCATTAGATACCGGTGAACCGACACGAGGCGGTGTCCGGTGCGCGTATGCCAGTACTGAACTAATTTTTGGCATCATTGAATCACATCTACATAACGGCGCACGGATAGATCTTCCACTGAAAGTTTCTAAAATCCGTTTACAAAGAAATCCATCTGCAAGACAACCTCGGATTGAGTAACCACAATAATAGTAGAATTACTCTCCTTGAGTTGTTTTAAACCTTTGTTGCAACTTCTAACCAATATATTTTGGTTCCAAAGGAGGAATTCCCAATGAGACCTACAACTTTCTGTTTGCTCGTGATGGTAGTTATGTCAATAGCACCTGTTGTTTTAGCACTTCATGATGAAGATAAAGAAGATAAAGGACCGGAAAAATTTGGAATTTACGAATTCAAGGAGCAAGACATCAAAGCGGCAACGGATGCTTGTGATGCTGCCGGTAGAGCGGGTCCCGAGTTTGTCCCAACAGTTCGGGATAAACAACCGAATTTGGCATTACTGAAAGATGCTAAACCAGAGGCTTCTTCTCTATTAGGAGGGTGGTGTCCTCAGCGGCATTGTACCGAATACCTGAATGATGGTTTCTACAACAACTGTCGTAGTTGGATAATCGGAGCGGTCCCCGGCTGGGCACAAATTGACATCGGTGCAGTTGCGAATGTTAACCGCATCTTTTTCGGTAGTGACCATTCGCAAAGTTTCCTTGACCGGCCATCGTCAGACTTTGATATCCTTGTTGCGACAACTAAGGCGGATGCGAACTCCGAAGCAAACACATGGAAAAAAGTTTATACCCACAAAGGTGAGCCAATAAGCAAAACGACTGAGATAACTTTTGACGATGTAGAAGCACGCTGGTTACGCATTCACATTCGCGCCACTGGTGGTGCGCGTATTGATGAAATCGAGATTTATGGTGGCAATGATCCGATGGCAGTTGAACCAACTGGTAAACTAACGACAACCTGGGCACAAGTTAAAACTGAGAAATAACAATGCATCAAAAATCTACCTCAATCACAAATCACGGTGTTAATCCCTTATCCATCGGCATTATTGGTGCTGGCAGGATGGGCAAACATCACCACAGTGCAATAACTAATTATGGTGCACGTGTGGTTGCTGTCCACGATGTGCAGCTTGAAGCTGCGCAAACACTCGCAACACTTGCCAGTGCTGAACTTGCTACCGATGTGTTGGATGATTTTTTTAATATAGAAATGGACGGGGTGGTGATTACAACGCCACCCCCTGTTCGTTTAGAACCTATCCAGATGGCGTGTGAACATGGCACTGCACTGATGGTTGAAAAACCGCCTGCCCTCAATATAAGTGATGGACGAAAATGTCTGGAATGCATTGAGGAGGCGGATGTGATGGCAGCTGTTGGATTTCAACTTCGGTACCACTCGCTCTATGAACAATTGAAAGCGTTAATTGCTTCGGAGACAGTCCATCTGGTTAGAACAGTATGCACAGTTAATTATTATCTCGATTTTCAAATGCAAGATTGGTTTCTACAGTCTGAGATTAGTGGCGGCCCCTTAGCAGAACAAGCCGTGCATGTATTGGATTGTGCGCGATTTGTTATGGGAGATCCAAAACCTATACAAGCACACGCATTGGCAGTCAAAAACATGGCATTAGAACGAACCGAATTTGATGCTGAAAATGCGATCCAGATGACTTATGAATTGGACAATGGTGTTTTTGGAACGCACATGAATCACTGCGGCACCGAGGGGTTTTGTTTTGATGTTGAGGTTGTAGGTCCGCACTTGCGCTTGCAGGCGAATATGGGGAAGAACGCAATTAGTGGTTATCTTAATGGTGAAACAATAAATGAACCTGCTACTTCGCAAAATAGTTTAGGTTTAGATAAAACTGGAGCGTGGCTACGTGCTATTGAAACAGGGGACAGAACACTGATCCGTTCCACTTTTGGTGACGCACTTGAGACGCTCACATTAATTGACGCGGCAATTCAAAGTCGCGATACAGGTAAATTTATTCAAGTGGAGGAATTATGATGATAGATTGGATGTATTTCCGTAATAGCTGAAACTCATGCAAAAAAGTGCAAGAGGTTCTTGACACAAACAACTTACAAGTAGAAGACAAAACTGATGCTCGTAAAGAGAAGTTAGAAGCAGATGCTGTATGGGATTTAATGGGTTCCGCAGAACAGATAGTTGTCGCGAAAGGCAAAAGCGTAGTAACCTTCGTACCTGATGAAGATCACCGTGATGCAATCTTGAAAGCGGTTTTAGGGCGTAGTGGTAGTCTGCGTGCACCGACAGTTAAAACAGGGAACGTCTTTTTTGTCGGTTACAACGATGCCCTCTATTCTGACGTGCCGTTTACAAACAGATAGTTAAAACTGATGGCAATTGAAAAGATACTGATTACCGGTGCTGCTGGATATCTCGCCCAATTTATCATTGAGCGGTTACACACTAAATATCAATTGACACTAACTGATATTGTTGAACCGAAAGGCGATTTGGATGGGACAACATTTATCAAAGCAGATATAACAAAAGCATCTGAGATTGAAGCAGCATGTGCGGGGCAAGATGCTGTTGTTCATCTTGTTGCATTGGTGCGGGAACGGCACGGTAAACCTCACCCATTATTTGCTGATGTGATGGTAAAAGGTACTTGGAACGTTGCGGAAGCATGTGTGCGGCAGAGCGTGCAAAAATTGATAAACATTTCCAGTATTTCTGCATGTCCTCCTGCTCCTGGAACAAAATTGCCATATCAGGTAGATGATGCGTTTCAGTTCGGTGCTGGTGACCTTTATTATGCCTTGGCAAAACATCTCGGTGAACAGATTGGCTTGGCGTATCATCAGGCACACGGTTTGGAGGTGATTCATGTCCGTCCGGGTGTGATTGCAGGGGATGGGCTTAATCCCGGTCCTTCAGTCCCTGAAGCCGTAACCGATCCGTGGTTTGTCTATGTTGATCCAAGGGATGTTGCACAGTGTGTTGAACGCGCTATTGAAACGAAAAACGTGGCTTATGGCGCATATAACGCAGTTGCAGGACGTGTAGACTCGCGTTATGATTGGAAACAGGGAGAAAGGGAATTGGGATATTCACCCGAGCACAATTGGGAAGATATTCCTGACAGCGAGCAGTAGTGACTTTACAACGGCACAACACCAGCATATTTAACGCCCGTTAAATATGCAATCTCGCGTTTCCAAGTGATATTGACAATTAATAACATAGATCAAATATGTTCAATCTATAGGCATGTTTTCATTATCAGATGTTTCGTTTTCCAGTTGCGCAAGACGTTGATCTAATGCTTGCTGCTGCCTCCCCAATCGCAACAGATAAAGCATAAAAACCAACCAAATAATGAGATAGGCGGAGACAAGGTATTTAAGGCGTGTGCGTTGGTCTGACTCCAATTCCTTAACTATAAGATTAACAGTTTTCTTTAGTGTATCTTCATCCGCAATGTTTACTTGTGATATAGATTTTACATCATTAATTGCCTCTTCAACCTTTGCAATATCTATAATTGGAACTTGAATTGCTGAAAACAAAAAACCGATTACAATTAAACAGCTGAGGACAATAACAATTCGCATTAGATGAGCTCCTGTAGGTGTTTTCGTCTAATTACTTCGTAGCGAGACTCAGTCTTTTTTGTCTGATATTGTAGGATCAATAATACAAAAAATAAAATGACGAATGTCGCTAACACTATCATCCATGTATTCAACATTGTTGGAAGCAGGTCAAATTTTGAACCCCGTTCTGGATGCATTTTGGTTTCCCAAAGTTTTGTTGCAAAATGGACAATCGGCACATCAAAAAAAGCAATAATGCCAAGTACTGCGGAATAGATCTTTCGTTTGTCCTCAGTTAATGCAGAACGGAGTATAAAATAACCGACGTACATTAACCAGAGTACAAGCGTGCTTGTGAGACGTGCTTCCCAAGTCCACCAAGTTTTCCATGCATATTTTGCCCAAATTGGACCTGAAAGCAGCACAATCGTACAAAAAACAAGACCTATTTCAGCTGCGGATACTGCCAGTAGGTCATCATTTGATTTGCGTTTAATTAGATACTTGATGCTAAATATGAAGTTTACACCGAATGCCAGATAAACGGTCATCGCAGCTGAGACGTGAAGGTAGAAAATCTTTTGTACCTCCAACATAGTTTTTTCAACTTGTGCATATCCAAAGATAAGATAAAGGGCAATGAATAGTAGGATTGCGGTGGCAACTGTAAGTATTTTTACGGATTTTCCCATATTGGACTCCCTGTTAAAATCTCAGGACCGTCGGGAAGAACAGCCACCGTATGCTCAAAAAAGGCAGACAAACTGCCATCCGATGTAGTAACACCCCACCCATCTTCCAAAATATCTACGCTTGAACGTCCTGCGTTGACCATCGCTTCAATGGCAAGCACCATCCCTGGCCGCAAACGGGCACCACGGCCCCGCTTGCCAGTTGTAAGCACTTGCGGTTCTTCATGCAAGTGTCTACCGATACCGTGCCCAGAAAAATTTTCAATTACGGAGAACCCTGCCTTTTCAGCAACGTTTTGTAATTGGAAAGAGACATCGCCCATACGGTTCCCTGGTTTCGCTTCCGCTATTGCAGCATACAGCGAGGCTTTCGTCACATCAAGCAACTTTTGTATATCGGGTGAGATTTTTCCTACCGGAAATGTAAAGGCGTTATCCCCGTGATAGCCGTCAATACTCACAGCGGTGTCCACACCGATAATGTCCCCCTCCATGAGTTCCTCGGATTTATTTGGGATACCGTGAATGACTTTGTTATTGACAGAGACACAGATCGTGGCGGGATAAGGACTGTGGTCTGGAATTACGTAGTTCAAAAATGATGATGTAGCATTCAGATTAGCAATCGTTTTGCGGGAAACCATTTCTAATTCATAAGTCGTTATCCCCGGCTGAATCGTCTCTGCAATCGCCTGCAAAACCTGTGCTGCGGCTTGCCCGCTATGCCTCATTTTTTCTATTTCTAATTTATTTTTTATTTTAACTTTTTGCATAATTCAAGAGATTGGTTTTCGTAGAAAAATATGCTGATGTGCAAAAATGCTTTACAAAAAACCGAAACTATTAACCAAATAACTTTGTTATCTGGCAATTTCTCCTATCAATGTATGTGCTGTAGCAGAATGGATTTCAACATTCACAATATCACCGACTTGAGCATCTTCCTTTGGAAAAACTGTTGTTTTGAATGTATCTGTCTTACCGTGATATTGTTCTGTGTCTCGGCGACTATCTCCCTCAACTAATACAGAAGCAGTTGTTCCAACCGCAGCTTGATTGATGTCTGCAGAGATTTTTTCTTGCAATGCAATTATCTCGTTGAGTCGTCTTGCCTTTTCGGTTTCAGGAACGTCATCCTCCAATGACTTATTTGCTAACGTCCCTTCTCTATCAGAATACTTAAACATAAATGCTGAATCGAAGCGGATATCTGCCATCAGTTGATAGGTTTGCATAAAATCTTCATCAGTTTCTCCACAAAAACCGACAATAATATCCGTTGAAAGTGCTATATTAGGGATACGTTCTCTGAGTTTTGAAATCAGTTCTTGATATTCTTCCGCTGTATAGGTGCGCCGCATCCGTTCTAATACCTGTGTTGACCCAGATTGTAAAGGAAGATGAAGTTGTTTACATACCTGCGGGCAATTTTCCATCGCACCAATCATGCTATCGGTTGCATCTGCGGGGTGAGGCGAAGTGAATCGCACCCGTTCCACGCCCTCAACTTCAGCAATTGACCATAGGAGTTCACCAAAATCGTGACTACCATCGTGATAAGAGTTCACTGTTTGTCCGAGTAGAACAATCTCTTTGAATCCTTCATTGACAAGTCTTTGGACATCATCCGTAAGGTTTTTCAGTGGTATACTCCGTTCTCTACCTCGCACAAACGGTACGATACAGAAGGTGCACATCTTATCGCATCCGCGCTGAATAGTGAGCCATGCCCGAATTCCTTCTTTACGAATAGGTGCAATGTCAGCATAGTCTTCACTTTTATCCAACTGTAAACCGAGAAAAGGATCGCCGCTCGCTACAGCATTGAGTGCCATCGGTAGATTCCGATAGGCATCAGGTCCCATCACAAGGTCAACATACGGGGCTGCTTTCAAAAGTTTGTCGCGTAAATGTTGTGCCATACATCCGCAAACGCCAATAATTAGATTACCTTCTCGTCGTTTCCGATGATTCAAATGCTCAAGTCGATTGATAACCTTCGTTTCAGCGTTCTCCCGTATTGCACAGGTATTCAGCAAAATTACATCGGCATCATCAATGTCGGAAACAGTTTGATGCCCTGATTGCGTCAAGATACCTGCCATCAGTTCACTATCGCTGACGTTCATCTGACACCCATAAGTCTCAATATAGACATTGCGCGTTGGTTGTCCATTGACACTTGTAGGACGGACACTTATATCAGACAGTCGTAATGGTGGATGGGAATTGTAGATGGGGAGAGATGATTTATCTTTCATGAATTTTCAGAATATTTGGCAGAGACGTATTTCTAAAATTTAACCGTTCTTACTATCAATATATTTTTCGTAGTAATCCCACACGTCAAAGGTAAACAAGTCTCCGAGATAGATAAGCACGCGATAATTTAATTGTCGCTTTTCATTGACATTTAGCGTAAACGGTGCTGTTTGAGCAAATAAAAATCCTTGATATGCATCCTCAGCGAGAAAGACTGTTTGTCCGTTTTCAGGGCGTGGTAAGATTGCCACGCCAACGGCATCATCACCAGCGATACCACACAACGTTGCCCACTCCGATTCCTGCCCATTTACTTCGGATTCGCCAATTTTTCCATTTGCGTTTGCTGCTTTCCTATGCTCCATCTCAACGGCATGGTAACCTAATCCAATTTCACCTTCAAATGTTATTGGGTTAGATGCTGTATGTAAAATTACTTTCAGGTCAAGTATCCGAACGCCATTTTGAAGTGGATAGACTTTAACTTTACACACCTCTATCAACATGGAATTAGAGGATTTCCAAGTTATTTTACTAACAACTTTGGCTAATTCTTCAGTTTCAGAAGATTTTAATGTTTCTCCATCAAGTGTTGGACCACTTCGATTCAGTTTAATAGGCTTTCCACTATCATCTTTTGCTGTACCATGTGTGAAACAGATGCCTGGGGAATGTCGTTTTTCAGTTTCCGTTGTGCCTTCTGTTACAACTTGCCCATTCGGTGCATAAATCGGATGAAAATATGAACGCGATACCGATTCACCATAGCAAAATGTTAGAACTGACTCTCCCGCTTCTGTTATGGATACCTCTTTATTGGGCACTTCGTCCAACATAAATGTCATGTGCTATATTATACCATGCATGCCTCATAATTGCAAACGCAATTCAGATTGGTTTGTTTTCTGTTAGCATAATAAGGTATACTTTAAAACCAAATTTCTGATTTTCGAGATCGTTCAAAAAACTATTATACGAAGGGAATAAGACATGGCACCTATTATTGGTATTCCTGCAGTAGATTCTGCAGCAAAGTATAAGTTTGAGAACTATAAAAACGCAATTGAGCAGCACGGAGGAGTCGTTCGCTTTTTGGTCCAAGACGAACAATCTATTGAAGAATTTATCGCAGGTATTGATGGGCTTTTACTACCGGGGGGTGGTGACCTTGATCCAAAAAATTTCAATCAAGAATGGCATCCTACACTAAAGCATGTTAACGAGGATCGTGATGAATTAGAGTTGTCAATATTCAAGCACGCGATTGAAAAGGATACGCCTACTATAGGGATTTGTTTTGGTATCCAGATCATGAATGTTGCAATGGGCGGGGACATATATCAAGATATAGAGTCTGAATATCCGCAGCAAGCACTCACGCATCCTAAGGTAGGTGGTGAGGATTCCCTGCATGAAATTGAGATTGAACCCTGCAGTCTGTTAAGCAAACTTGTAGGCAAAAGTAAAGACTTCGTCAACTCAGCGCATCATCAAGCATTAGACAATATTGGGGAAGGATTTGTGGTAACTGCCCGATCATCAGATGGTATTGTTGAAGCAGTGGAAGATCCATCAAAGCGGTTTGTGGTAGGTGTGCAATATCATCCAGAACGGATGCTGGAAACTGACGAATTTCGTGAACACAGACGGAAACTATTTGAGGCATTTATTAAAGCTGCTGCTGAATAACATTGCTGTAAATTGGAATCTGCTAAAAATTCGCAAGCAAAGAAAATCGGTGTGTTATCCCCAAATCACCGAACGGGACGAGTGCATAATCAATTTGGAATTTTCGGAGGGTCAGTCCAAAACCGCCTCTAAGTCCAGAAATTGCCCCTAAATCGTTTCCACCGAGTTTATATATATAACCTGTCCGTAGTTGCAATACGTTACCTATTGTGTAAGCGCCACCTATCCCAATGGAATTATCGTTGTCGGTGGGACGAATGAAATCCATTGTTAAGATGACAGCCTCGTTCCAAAATCGATATGCTGTCCCTAATCTTAAAGTGAAGGGAAGTTCAAACGCATCTTCAATGTACTTCACTCGCGGTCCGATATGTTGTGCGTTAAAACCAAGTGAAAGCGGAACATCTGTAAAAGCATATAATCCACCAAGATCAAACGCAATCCCTCTGCCGCTATCGTCTGCGATCTGTTCCCGTAAGAATTTTGCATTTGCACCAAAAGCCAACGTATTTCCGATACTACGCGCATAAGAGAGGACAACTGCTAAATCGTAAGGACGGAAAAGGGTCGTTTCATTTCCTTCCTGATCGCGTCCCTGTAATTCACCAAAGGATAAGAAATTAGCACTCGCACCGACAGTATTATTTCCAATTGGAAGGGCAAACCCCACAAACTCGTGATTGATTCCAGCGAACCATTCATTATGCATAAGTGCAAGTTGCGGTTTTTGAAGTCTTGCAAGACCAGCGGGATTCCAAAACGATGCGTAAAGATCATCTGTCGCAGCAACTTGAGACTCTCCCATTCCCATTGCCTTTGCACCGACACCTATTTTGAGGAATGTCATCGCACGAGTTCCAGCATTTTCGTGGATGTCTGTACTATCAGCTGCAACGGGTATACAAATGAGGATGGAAGTTATAATAAAAATATAAATAAAGACGTAATTCATAAAGTGTTTTTAACTATCAACAAGGTGCGGGAGGTTTCTGGATTGCTCCTAAATTGTATGTGAATATTATATCATATTAGGTTTGTTGGAGTCAACTTCCATTTTATTCAAGCTACAAACGTTTTGACTTCACATCTCTCTAATGATATACTAAGCATAAGTATTCTTTCCTACGATCAAATATGAATCTTGACAAAAACCAAGAGAAAGCTGTTAACCACTTTGTGGGTCCCGCTATCGTTATTGCTGGACCAGGAAGTGGTAAAACCAGAGTGGTAACAGCACGTATTCTGAAACTTATTCAAAGCCACAACATTCCTCCCTCTAAAATCCTCGCCATAGCATTCAACAGAAAAGCGGTTGAAGAAATGGAAAATCGGATTGTGCTTGGACTAAAGTCAAAGGGCACTTTGCCGGTCATCCGGACGCTTCATGCTTTTGGAAAAGATATTGTCACGGCAAACTACGAGCAGGCAGGATTCAAGCACCATCCTGAAATTTGGTCAGGTGAGATAGACAAAATCATTGCTAAAGAAAAGAGTCAGATTGATCAGGCAGCCGCAACAAGTACAGTTTCTATCTATAAAATTGAGAACACACTGACAGGCAAGTGTTATATAGGACAATCAACAAATCCGGAACGGCGTCGGCGTGAACACTTCAGTCACTCCTCAAACGATAGACTCCGACAAGCCATTCGCGCTGAAGGAGAATCGCAGTTCACTTTTAAAGTGTTGGAACAGGTTGGAGGAAGAGAGGCAAACCAACGTGAAGCATACTGGATTAGACATTACAGAAACTGTGGCGAAGTGTTCAACCGCGCAGACCCGATGCGAGAACAATTTAGCAATCAAGTTATGCTTGAGATGTTCTGTCAACATTTTAGCATACAATATACTGATCATCTGGATAGAAACCCCGATTTTGAAAATCTGCGTGATCGTTTTTACGACGTAAAAGAGATAGTTATGCGTGCAAAACGGCAGGTTGAAACTGGATTTTTTGATCCAAACACATTACAAAATCCTGTTGCACGCGAATTTGCAAAGAAATATGAAGACCAGAAATCAACCGCGAATGCTGTTGACTTTGAGGATATGATTATTTACGCAGCAAATCTGTTAGAAACCCACCCAGATATCCGCCAAATCTACAGAGACAAATATCCTTATGTGCTTGTTGATGAATTCCAAGATATTGCACCAATTGACTTTCGGCTTATTTCTCAACTGTCCGAAAATCTGTTTGCGGTAGGAGACGATGACCAAGCGATTTATAGCTTTCGCGGCGGTGATTCCCAGATTATGCAGAAATTCACCAACAAACGAGATGTCGTTCAATATGAGATTACACGTAATTATCGTTCTACGTCAACAATAGTTGAGCATGCAAGAGCCATAATTGAACGGAACAGACCTCGAATTCGGAAAAACCTACGTTCCCATAATCCGATGAAAAAAGAAATGGATATAGTAGAAACGACACCTGAGACGATAACAAAACGTCTATTGGAAAATTTATCTGAATCTGTTGAGACCGCAATCCTTGTCAGAACAAACTATGAGGTTGCCCGAATTGAGGAGATACTTTCAAGTGAATCCTTATCTTCTCCAATAGAGGTGACAACAATACATAAAGCAAAAGGGCGAGAATGGGAAAAGGTCATCCTCGTTCACAATACGTTGGAGCGGAGGTTTCCCCGGAAGGATACCATCCTTGAAGAAGAACGGCGTGTTTTCTATGTCGCTATGACACGTGCAAAGGAGCAGTTAGTTGTTCTCGGTGGGACGTGCCAATTCGTGCCAGAGTTCAAGAACATTCCGAAAAATATAAGGTATTATTATCGGCAGTTTGCGTATTGGCGTGATAGAAGGAAATTGAAAAAACTTGAGACGTAAATTAAGAATTGTGCTATAATCACCAGATATTCAAAAACCAAATAGTATTTTATCGAATGGAAAAAAATCAAAAAACCACGAATTCATCTACACGCAACCAGTTTTTCTTCCTCACATTCACACATACCGTCCTTGATTCTTACGCCAACCTATTTCCACATTTACAACCGCGTTTATTAGCTAACCTTGCTTCCGCAACGACGCGGAATAGTTTTGCGGGTATTCTCATCTCAGTCTATAGCCTTTTCAGTTCTCTTGGACAGGTTTTCTTTGGATGGTTGTCGGATAGGGTAAGGACTATACATTTCATTACATTCGGAGTTGCATTCACGGTAATCGGTTTAGGACTGGTGAGTCTTGTTCCTTCAACAACTATTGCCCTTGTGTTATTAGCTATCGGTGGTACTGGCGTTGCAGCATTTCACCCACAAGCGACCACTTATGCAGGGGCACTCGCAGCTGAAACAAGAGGTATGGGAATTTCTATTTTTCTTACAGGTGGTAATATCGGACGCGCTATTGGTCCGGTAGTACTACTTTTGATACCATACCGTCTCGGATACGGACATTTAATTTGGGAAATGATACCGGGTTTTCTTGTAGCGTTATCGGTACCTATCATATTGAAATTTGAACATGGACTTGACCTGACCGCGTCTACTCGTGTCCTATCACATGTAGGAAAGACACAACGAGAATCCTTTTGGATTGTTGTCCAACCCCATCTGTTCCCATTAATTGTACTGTTTGTTATTGCCTCGTTTCGAACGGTCACTGGGATAGGATTAGAGAACTTTCTCTCCATCTACTTAAATGATCTGAATTATTCAGATCAGATGCGTTCTTTAGTTGTTGCGCTCTATATCTTTGCAGGTTCTATGGGTATTATGGGAAGTGGATGGGTGTTAAGTCGTGTACATACACTTATTTTACTGTTGTTCTCACTTGTTGTTGCACCGCCACTGCTCTATGTCGCACTTCACACGCAGGGTATCACTTCTCTGGTATTTCTGTTTTTGGGTAACGTAGTCCTATCCAGTTCAATTACCTTAAACATTATAGTAGCACAGATTATTTTGCGTGGGCATGAGAACATCGCATCAAGTTTTATGATGGGGGCATCGTGGGGTGTGGGCGGACTACTAAATTTGATTGTCGGTGCTTTGGCTGATAAGTACGGATTACCTATTGTGCTGGATTGGTTAGTAACGGTGCCGTTGATGGTGTCCCCACTGGTGATATTCCTCAGAAGTCAACCAGATTTGTCCAACCCGAAATCTGATTAAAAAGTCCACAGTACACTTAAAAAATGGGTACTAACCAGATCGCCAATGAGAAGCGCATAGTCAAGGCGAAACTGTTTGAGCTGAATACCGACACCACTTGTCAAACGAGTATCACGGTAGCCAATTCGTAGTGCCAATGGTGGACTGAGTTGATATTCTACGCCGAGATGTATTTGTCCACCGTAACGCTCTTGCCATTGATAGGAGAGAATTAATTCACGATTAAAAAAAAGTTTCGTGAAATACGCAAGACCTATATTGAAATTTGCTGGAATTGATTCTTTGAGAGCAGGCACGGTATTCCATGTCAAAGTCGTTTGTGATATGTCTTGGAGATTCATACCAAAAGCAAACCCACCTGCATTTTCCAAACCGAAAAGTGCATTCATATCCGGGAGACGAATGAGCATGCCTGCATCAAAACCGTATCCGCGGCTTCCATAAGTCGAAAACACAGAAGTAAACTCGTCAAGATCACCTGCTCCGTTGAAATTCTGAAAGATCCCTTTCACATTTATACCGAATAGAAATTCGGGCGGAATAGAATCTCTTCCGAAGTTATCCCACCACGATTGACTGATAGCAACACGCGTTGCGAGTGATAACACAAAAGCATTTTCACTATCGTTGAGATAACCTGAAGGGATAAAGTCTTCTTCTCGTGGTCGGTATTTTGGATTGTTTTTGCGTTGATCTGCACTAATATCCGGATCAAATGCTGGCACATCGTAATAGATCGGAATGTCGTCAATGCCAGCGCGAATCCACGAGAGACCGAGTGTCAGTTGTGGTAAGATTTTCCCGATACCGCTGACATAACTGAATGCTCCTAATCCAGAGCGACGTGTGGCATGCATCATACAGACTTGATACTTTTGAGGAACGCCCGCTATTCCCGCGGGATTCCAATAGGTAGCGGTGGCATCGTCAGCGATGCCAACATACGCCCCCCCAAGTCCAAGGGCGCGTGCCCCAATACCATTTGTTAAAAAATCACCAGTATAGTTTTCTGCAGATGCGGACAATACGATGAGAAAACAGCATCCGATAAGTGCCAAGTGTTTTAGTTTAATCAATGATTTATTCCTTCTAATCTGGAGCAAAAAGTATTAATAGCGAATTTTACAATTAACTTGCATTTGATTTGTGAATCAACGCCAAATGCGCTTTTGGTATTTAACGGACGGGAACTCCGATTCCCGACTATTTCTATGTTCCATCGCGATTCGGAGATCGCTCCTACAGAAGAAGTGTCAACATATTTTAAGGATTTACATCTCGGATACATCTAAATCCAACATCACTACTCAAAAGCGAAGGTTTCTCACCCATGCGGTTTGCTACACGCACACTCTTTGCGTTGAAACTCCACGAACCGCCCCGGACAACACGACGTGTCTTTACATCTTTGAAATTATTGATAATCTGATTTAGGTTTTCTGCTCCAGCGATAGGGTTGCGTTGAGGAGAATTTGCGTAATAATTTTTCTGATATGCATCAAGACACCATTCCGCTACATTACCAGACATATCAAATAATCCGTACGTATTAGCAGAGTACTTTCTTATAGGTGTTGTCTGCTCATCATGCGTGCCAGATTTTGTGTTCTTGTTGTAGTTCGCTTTATTGCTATCAATCTCATTTCCCCACGGATATTTCTGCCCTATTAAACCGCCTCGTGCGGCTTTCTCCCATTCTGCTTCTGTCGGTAAACGTTTTCCTGCCCACTTTGCGTAAGCCATAGCATCGTGCCAACTTACACCGACAACTGGATGCTGGTCGGTAGGAGAACATCGAAAAACAGAATCTGGTAGTGCGCTATGTCCAGTGGCATTGATGAACTTTTTGTACTCTCCAACTGTAACCTCATGTTTATCTATGTAATACGCATCAAGATGCACAGTATGTATAGGTTTCTCGTCACGGTCACCTTTTTTGCTTCCCATCTCAAATTCGCCTGTGGGAATCAACACCATACCAGTAGGGACTTTCACAATTTTAGTTTCATTATTCACCTGAGACAACAAACTTGCTGTAACACAGGAAGCAATAAACAGTAGCAATATCAACACAGTTTTCATCAATGATTACACCCGATTGAGATCAAAATTGTTCCAATAGTACTGATATTGTGTAGATGTCCATCCGTTATAAATTTCATCCCAAGGCATTCTGTTGAAATGTGGTAAGAGTGAACCTTCCGTGACAGGTTGAGAGCAACCTTGGTAGCGGTAATCCACTGACAAACGAATCCTATTAGGACTTTGGTTCGGCAGTGCTTTGTGAACGGTATGGCTATGGAAGAACATAGCATCACCTATTTCGTAATCTCCGCCAACCCAATGTAGTCCATCTGCTTCTAAGGGAGCCGTGTCAATCCCAAGTCCGCCCGCGCCAAACGCTGGCTTCACCGGATAAATTCCAGACCGATGCGATCCAGATAATACAGATAAGCCGCCCAAATGTTCAGGACATGCACCCAGCGGAATCCAACCAGTATAGGTATCTTCCGTACCTCGGATATGGATAAAATCCTGGTGTGCTGGCGTTGTATATTTAGTGTTTTCTGGAAACATAATTCTTCCGATATTTCGCGGATGGACCAACGTTTTTTCACCAAACAATTTGTCACACATATCCAAAATTGCAGGATGATGAGCAAAAGCGTGGAATGATTCAAGAGATTGGAATTCGTCTAATACGGGCCAATATCCGTCATCACCTTCCATGAAAGGTCCGCCTGTACGGATTCCGTCCATCAACGCTTCTCCACCTTGCGCCCATCCGTGTTTATGACAAATATCTAAAAAATCCCTACGTAAGTTATAAATGGATTCTTCATCAATTAACCCACGAAAATAGAGATACCCATCCTGTTGTGCTCGTTCACGGAGTTTTTCGGGTTGATCTAACAGTCCATTTGAAACAAAAAAAGGTTCAATTTTTGCCATAATGTGTTTGTCGCCTCCAAGAAATATTAGAAAATAAATGTATTTTAATGTTGGATGTATGATTGAAATTATACCAACAAATAGGAGGCATGTCAACTGATATAGAACATAAGATTATGTAATATTACAGAGAATACGTTGTGATTCGGAGATCGTTTCTACGGTAAAACTGATTCAACTTCTCATTTTATTTGTTGTGACTTTCTTCGGTTTTCTTCAAATTTCTTAACCGATAATTTATAGAATATGCTACAATTCGCAACAACCCATAGATTAGGAGGGCAACATGCTTAGCATCAAACATATAGAAACAATCCCCTTGAATGTGCCTTTTTATTGTGATCGTGTCAGTCGACACATGCATCGAGCAGCAACGCATGGCGAAAGGGTTCACGTCTATCGCGTAGAATTGAGTAACGGAATTATAGGGTATGGTGAAAATTTATCTGATGAATCGGGTAATATTGAACGGTTGATAGGAAAAAATCCGTTTGCGTGTATGCACGATGATGGTGTCGGGTTCGGTATCCAGATGTCGCTTTATGATGCTGTTGGTAAAACGGTGGGTGTATCCGTGTCTGAACTGATTGGTCCAAAGGTGCGTGAAAAGTGTCCGATCTCATGGTGGGATATCGACATGCCGCCAGAGGATTGGGTTGCGGAAGTGCAGGAATCGGTTAAAAGAGGTTATACATCTGCCAAACTCAAAGCGAGACCATGGCGAGACATCTTCGCACAAGTTGACGCAGTTGGCAATGCGGTACCGGCGGATTACAAACTTGACATTGACTTCAACGGTTTCCTACTGACAGCGGACAACGCTATTCCTGTTTTACAGAAGTTAGATGAACATCCGAATGTTGCTATCTACGAAAGTCCGTTCTATCTTGGGACAGATATTGAGGGCGCGGCAAGGTTGCAGGAGGCTGTTGAAAAACGTATTGTAGAGCATTACAACGAATCCTGTTTACATGCGCGCTGTTGTGGCGGATTTGTTGTTGGAGGCAGTGTCAACTCACTACTTCGGACTAATGCACTTTGTGCCTCGTTTGGGCAACCGTTCTGGCTTCAGATGGTCGGCACTGGCATTACAACAGCACATTGTGTGCATCTCGGTGCAGTGCTATCGCAAGCCGAATTGCCAGCAATCACCTGCCATGAGTTGTGGGAATCGGATTTACTTGAGAACCGACTCGAAGTAGTTGAAGGGACGATCCATGTTCCAGATTCACCGGGACTGGGAGTCTCTGTGGATGAGGATGCATTGGCAACATATCGCGTTGAGAGTTCAACACCGACACCGCAGCAGCTGTTCCACCAAACTGATTATACGTGCAGAGTACATATTCCAAATGCGGATGGCGGAGAGACTGTCCACGATTTTAGTGGAGAGGGTGAATATTATCCTGCGTTCAGTGAAGGGAAGTATCCTGGGTTTGTGCCGGGGGTATGGATGGAAGTGGTTTAACGGTTCTGATACTTTAGATATTGTAGGAGGGAACTCCGATTCACGACTCAAATGGGTCGCGATTCGGAGATCGCTCCTACAGAAGAGATGTCAAAGTCGCGATTCGGAGATCGCTCCTACAGAAGAGATGTCAAAGTCGCGATTCGGAGATCGCTCCTACAGAAGAGATGTCAACATATTTTTATAATTCATTATATTTGCTTTACTACAACAAAGGGATACAAGGAATTAATTTTCACCTTGCGCCATTAGACTCTGTACTTCCTCAACTCTAATTACTTCATATCCGTTGTCAAGAGCATTCTGTGCCCATCCACGTATACCTTTTGATATTTCATCCATTCCCGCTGCTTCCATCTGATCCACCATTTTTACATATTCGGATAAAACTAATTCACCATTTGCGTTTACTAATCTATTACTCATTGTCATTAAATTCATGAAGAAGGTCAAGACTGGTTTGTCCTCTTCTTTTACTCCTTCTTGCATAATTTGAAACATTTCTGCCGTTAGCTGCTGCATTCCTGTATGGCATTTGTCGGGTGTCACAAGCGAAACCCGACTTACGAAATAATGCAATATAATCACTTAGAAATGGTATTTTCTGCATGGTGAACCGTGATTATCTTTATTGCGTCATACGTTCAGCTTGTTTCAACCGACCCCAGAGGGTCGTCTGGGTGTCCACAGCCGGAGAAACGGAGAAAAAACTTTCGGGAACCCATGCAGGAGAATAATGTAGCCCAGGATGTTGTGTGATTTGCCGTGGCTCGCCCCCCGTGACAGAAATGATAAAAATGTGTCTCCCTAAATTCGGGTTTCGGTTTTGCAAAGGATTCGCAATTCCTGCATCGAAGGCATCGTAGGCAATCCACTTACTATCAGGAGACCACGCAGGATTGTAGCTCCAAGTCCCAAGAGGTGACACGCGGCGGGCGTTTTGTCCATCTGTATCCATGATGTAGATACCACTCCCCTGATTAAGGACAGTACAAGCAATCTGTTTCCCATCAGGCGACCAAGCAGGATGCGAAGGACGCCCGTCTACATGCCGCTTGTCTATAAGCTGTCTGGGATTTTTTCCATCTGCGTCCATCACATAGATACCGTTGCCATCATTCCCAAAAGAATCGAAAGCAATTGATTGCCCATCTGGAGACCAGGCTGGGCTAAGGTTGTCTTTTCCTTGGTTAGTCAGTCTCTGTAGATTCTTCCCGTTGATACCTATTTTGTAAATATGATGTTCCTTTGTTCTCGTGGATACAAAAGCGATCCAATTTCCATCAGGGGACCAGGCAGGATCAGCATCGCCCTCCGGATGATTTGTCAACCGACGCGCCTCAGCTGCATTGAATATCTTAATATAGATTTTGGACTTTCCATCACGGTTCGACGCAAAAGCAAAAGAACGCCCATCTGGTGCCCACGCTGCGCTAGAGCCTAATGCGGGTAGGTTACGTAGATTCTTCCCGTTTGTATCAATGATGTAGATGCCGATGTAGATGCCAGTTTCCCCTGTCCTGATAGAATTGAAAGAAATATACGGAGCTCCCCAAGCGTTTACGGTAAGCATAAAAATACTAAACAGGAATGTCATTCCAAAAAACATATAGGCGCGTTTCATTTTTATCTCCTGGAAAATTACTATCAAGACCTGTGCACCCAAACTTAAATAATAAAGTTTGGGGTGGCGATACAAGACGTTGGATTATTACTTCAAAACAGAAATGATTCATAATTAAAAAACAATCTAATGTTTTTACTATTTATGAGATACGCTGTAGATTTATAGTGAACTTTGAAATTATTGAGACACTTTGATAAACCTGTTTTGTAACATAACGGACAATAGAAGGTGTAGCACAAACTGTTAGTTTGTGCCGATGTGACGCAAACTAACAGTTTGCGCTACAGAAGTGTCCCATTAATTGTAAGTTTTACTACAATCAACTCAATGCTAAAGTTAATTATCAAGCGAAAAGCGGAGTGCCCCGGATCCAGCTGTACCGACATAAAGCGTATCCCCATCAACAGCAAGACAGTTAACAGGATATGAAATTTCTGGCGTGACTTGCAGCCACGTGCCAGAATTCCTGTTCAGTTGGTAAACTATTCGCTTAGATTCCCCGTAAACCGTCGTGTCATCCACTGCTAATCTATTCATAACAAGAGCAGCCCCTTCTGCATCAGTGAGTATGTGCCAGTCATTGCCGTTGCCTGACAGCACGACGCCCTTGTCGGTTGCGACATAAACAAAGTTTCCAGCGAAAACTATTGCCCTAAAATGGACGACAGAAAATGGAAGATTCGCGGTGACATCATTCCATGTGTTGCCTTCATCAAACGATTGCATGAGATGACCATCCCATTTTCCAACGTAAACATTATTCTCTGAGGCAGCAAGCCTAAAGCCAATAGAATCGAATAAGTTATTGGAATACCAATTTTTCTCGATACCAATTTTATCTAATAATCCAGTGTTGGACCATTCAGGTATACCAGATTTCCATTTGAAGAGTTTTTGCATATATTCCACATAATACGTTCCATCATTGACAGCAAAGCTACCAAGCATCAACGTATAAAAACTTCCCTTTCCGTGTGGTACCGATGTTATAGGTCCTCTATCCTGAATTGGTTTCTCACGTACTTCTTTATGAAAATCAACTTTTTTAAAGGCAGGTATTTCTGAGATGTCCATGAGTCTATTGTCTTTGGCGGAAAAGCGGAAAAACCGGGGTGCACCGATTTTATCATCTCTTACATAGAGCTCCTCGTTAAATTTCGCCAAACGCGTGAGATAGCCAGTATCGCCTGGAACAGGTATCCACGATTCTCCACCGTCAACAGAACTGAAAAGTCCAGTTCTTGTGTTTGCGTAGAGGGTTCCTTTAACAGCAATTAATTCCCGAACTTCTGTGTTCACTAAACCGGTATTAAATTCATGCCATGATTCTCCGCCATCAGTCGAGCGATAAATTCCGAATCTTCCAGATACATAGATAGTATTCTCATTTAACAATGCCAAACCAGAAGTCTTACCTATATTAGCCGTTTTGTCTACGGTTCTCCAAGTTTCACCAGCATTGATAGAAAAAAAGAATGCCTCACCATCTATTACTACCACCTTTCCCACCGCTGCAGACATTTTGAAGGTTGTATCCAGAGATGTTATAAAGGGAGCATCGCCTTCGTTCTTACGTGGTGGAAATATATTGGAGATTTTTGGCTTTTGCCCTGGTTTCTTCTTTATATTGTTGCTATCTGGCGTAATAGTTTTCCATGAATTGCCTATATCATCTGAACGAAAGATTGACCACACGTATGGTTCACGAGGTTTAAATCCAATTCTTGGTATCCGAGAATTGATTCTTACACGCGACAAACCGAAACTTGTGTATAATGGATCAGGATCTCCAAATATACTTTTCCTTGTAACAACATAGAGGCTATTTTCTGCAACTTCCATCGCAATAATAGGTAGCGTGTTTTCTTTCGTATCTGCTTGAGCGATGGACAATTGTTCCCATTTATCAGCGTTAAGACGATAAAGTCCTTTGTCAGTACCGACAAAAACAGTATTTCCTATATTAGTGATTACACCAATTTGTCTATCGTTGATACCTTCGGGTAGTGGTGTCCACGATTTGCCAGCATTATCTGAACGGAAGACTCCTTTCTTGTAAGCAAGGTAGATTGTCATATCGCTTTCAGATTCTGGATTACTTCCTGTTATCACCATACCAACAAGATCACCTTTTATACACTCGCAAAATTCTTTCCATGTCGCGCCTCTATCTGTAGAAGCGAAGATTTTTGTATCAATAGCACGGTAGAATGTATTCTGCCATTCTGCTACATGTCGAAATACATTCCTTCCTGTTAGTGCATCACCGGAAGAATATTTAATAGTGTTTATGAGTTTCCATGCTTTTCCATCACCTGTGAGTCTGTAGAGACCGTTTTTTGACGTTGCATACACGTCACCGCTGTTTGTTGTGAAGAGAGTACCAACTGCACCACCTTCCGGTCCTTTTGCATCTCTCCATTGCCGTATCGGTTTTGATATTTCATCTTCATCCACTTGTGCTGCAGCCAATAGTGGCGCGTCCGGTTTTTGACCTGCCCCTTCTGTTCTACCTGTTACATCAGATTTCCCAACCTGAGTCCGTACAGACGGTTTTACTGGTGTGTCAATGACAAGTTGTGTCTCTGTTATCTCAATCGTCGGCTCAGATTGTGCGTTTAAGCTATACGGTTTCTGAAAACGATTTAAGTATTGCATCCCAGTCCCTATCAGCATTAAGACTAAAACTGCAGCGGCGGCAGAAACTGCTATCGGCACAAGTGGTTTATTTCCAGAAGGTGCCGCTGGATTGAGACGTGAAATTTCCTTCATAATGTTTTCAGTTAATTGTGTTGGCAGTTGGAAACTGCTGAGATTTTCTTTAATCATTGCTTCCTCCTTCTTTAATCGGTTGCGTGCGCGGTGGAGTCTACTCCGAACCGTATTGGGAGATACACCCAAAAACTCAGCAATTTCTTCACATGACATTTCAGCGATGTAATAGAGGTTCATCACTGTACGGTCACTTTCCTTTAGCTTGCTGAGCAGTTTATGAACTATAGTGCGGCGTTTTTCTTTTGCTGATTCTTCCCGCTGATGCGCCATATATTCTGTATAATATGCTTCCTCCAACTCAATTGGATTTGTCTCATCAATTGATTGTGTTTTTATTTTTTTCTTCCGGTGCCATGCAATGCACTTTCGGTTTGTAACAACATAGAGCCATCCTGCAAATTGTCTGTAGTGTGTGAAGGTCGAGAATTTTTGATATGCAGTGAGGAAAACATCTTGCGTGATTTCTTGTGCAATGTGAAAATCACCAATTTTTTGCCACGCAAGGGTGTGTACCTGCTCTTGGTATTTTTCTACGAGTAGAGCAAAAGCGTGTTGGTCACCTTCTAATGTGCGTTGAATTAGTTCAGAATCATCGTTTTTCATCGTACACCTTAGATATAGAAAAATTCAATTATAGTGACCTTTAGAATTAACAGGACATTTTGAGGCGTAGGAGGGAACTCCGATTCCCGACTATCAGTGAGTTTTGTCGCGATTCGGAGATCGCTCCTACAGAAAATGTGCCTCTTTAATTTCAAGGTTCACCATACAATGAAAGAACCTTCTGTAATTATAAACGCGATTTTCTGATTAGATATTGCACTTTTTTGAAAAAAAATGCAATTTTTAGAAAGAATATGAATTTTATAGATTTTTTTAGGAAAGATTGGCAAGATGGTGAAATTATATTTATGGGTTACGTAGCCAGTTCGTTTTCAGAAGTAGGATCAATTTTATTGCGCTCTTCAGATTTTATAAGTGTTGCAATTATTATAGCAGAAAACAAGTAAATGCTTAAATTCTATAAATTTAACTTAAACTAAAAAAGCGGGATTTTATCCCGCTTGGAGAAATATTAATTCAATGTGAATCGAATATTGGAGATATTATAAATGCATCACTCAATTCTGATTATCAAGTGAAAAACGTAGCACGCCCCCACCAAAAGTTCCGGCATAAAGCGTGTCATTATCAACATCAAAACTGGAAACAGGATATGGTATTTCTGGTGTAACCGGTTGCCAGATGCCCGTGTTCCTGTTCAATTGATATATTTTTTGCTTAGCCTCACAGTAAACCGCTATATCATCCACCACTAATTTATTTGTTATAAGAGGTGTCCCTTCTATATCTGTGAGTATGTGCCAGTCAACACCATTGCCAGACAGTATAACACCTTTATCAGTTGCCACAAAGACAAAGTTTCCAGCGCAAACTATTGATTTATAACTTTTAACAGAAAATGGTAGATGATCAGTAAGATCGTTCCAAGTAACTCCTTCATCAAGTGAGTGCATGAGATGCCCATCCCGTTTGCCGACGTAAATAGTTTCGCCTGAAACTGCAATTTTAAAACTCATTAAATCGGGTGAAACAAAAAATGAAGAAATACCAATCGGATAATCATTAGACATGGTAGCCCTATGGCGGCGATCAGGTTGTTTCATTTTATCCATTACACCTGTGTTGTACCATTTATATGTACCAAGTTTCCATCTGTAAAGTTTCTGTCCAGATTCCACATAGTAGGTATCACCGCTAACAGCGAAACTTCCCAATTGTATCAAATATGGAGGAATTCGTTCTTGGAAAATGTAATCGAATCCCTCAGAGACAGGCATATTCGGAATAGGGGTAAGTTCATTGTCCTCAATGGATAAACGTAGAATAGGCGGTGCGTTCTTTAAGTTCCTCATATATTGCCTTATATATGGTTCATTGTTGAATCCTGCCATTACAAAGATATTTTTAGCATCAATAGGTAGCGGTCTCCACGATTCACCACCATCAGTTGAAGTAACAACTTCATCGGTTGTTTTTGCGTAGACGCGGTTTTTAATCGCGACTATATTTGTAACGGTTGCACTTGATAATCCAGTATTAAGCAGATGCCACGATTTAACCCCATCGGTTGTACGATAAATGCCTGCCTCGCCAACTCTATAGAAAGTCTTTGCATCCAACATCAGAACAAGGGAAGGAATTCTGGCACCTAACCTATCATTTAACGTGAGTTTGATAATTAAAAACTGGTAAATAGAGAACCCCTTTGTTATGATGAAGTATACCATTATACTTACAAAGGAGTTCTCTGATGGATATCATAACACTTTTCTGTGAAATTGACGACTTTTTTCTTACGTATGAACAATATCAAGCACAATACCAGTTGCCGGACATACCCGGAACAAACAACACACGGGGCAGACCCCGGCGCCTTCATCCGAGCGAAGTCATGACGATACTTGTGCTTTTTCATCAGAAGCAGTATAAAAACTTTAAAGCGTATTATCAGGATTATGTCTGTTTCCATCTGCGTTGGGCGTTTCCGAACCTTGTCAGCTATAGTCGTTTTGTGCAGCTCTCACAAGAGGTATTGGTTTTGTTGTCTATTTTTCTCAACACCCGTTTCGGTAAGTGTCGTGGCATTTCCTTCATAGACTCAACACCGCTGCCGGTCTGCCACAATCGCCGGATTTCAGCGCATCGCGTCTTCATTGATTATGCGGAGCGTTCTAAAACCTCTATGGGATGGTTCTATGGGTTTAAACTACATCTCGTCATCAACGACCAAGGTGAACTCTTGTCCGCTATGGTGACAGCGGGAAACGTAGATGACAGGCGAACCGTGCCACAGTTGTGTCAAGGGCTCTTTGGCAAACTATTTGCCGATAAAGGGTATATCAACAAAAATCTGCGGGAGAGACTCCAAGAAGACGGTGTGACGCTCATTTACAAGGTGCGTAAGAATATGAAACCTGAACCTTTGTCTGATGCTGATGCAGCACTTCTAAAAAAACGCATGCTTATTGAGTCGGTGAATAAAGAACTTAAAAGTCAGACAGAGATACAACACACACGCCATAGAAGTCCTGTTAACTTTCAAGTGAATGCAGTTGCTGCCTTGATCGCTTATACCTGTCTACAGAAAAAACCTTCACTTAAACATAAAGAACTTAAAGAAAATGACTATCAGTTGCCAATGATATGTAATTTCTAATACTATTTATCAAACTCACGTTATCATTTAAACTGAAGTAATTCCATGTCTCACCAGTATCGATTGAGTAGAATAATTCTGATGGGACAGCAACCATAACTTTTTCTTTTTCCGCTATTATCTTTAGGTTTGCACCTAATGCTACATTGACACCATTGGGTGGAAAATTGATTGGCACTTCACTTTTCGATTTTATCTCGTTTAATGGTCTTTTCCTTGGATCTATGGAATCCCATGAATTACCAAAATCATTAGAGCGATAGAGTGACCACCAAGAATCATTTGTAAGTTCTAATTGATGCTGCTTTCCCGACCTATATTCAAACTTCTTTCCTACTGCTGCATAAAGTTGGCGTTCAGAAACTGCCAGTGCATGGATAACCTGATTTTGTTCTGTATTATCTGGCTGATTAATTGATACTTTTTCCCATACACCTGTTTTGAGACGATAGAGTCCGTTATTGGTCCCTGCAAAAACTGTGTTTTCCACTGCAGCAATCGCCTTAATTTTTCCTGGTTCCATTCCATCTTTTAGAGATATCCACGGTGCCATACCATCTTCAGATCTGTAAATCCCATCGGCAAGGCCAAGATAAAACCCTGCATCGGTTCTTACCATACCTATTGGCGGTCCTTCGGGATGTGTTCCAAGTGAATTCCATGTCTCTCCTCTATCAACGGATGCCCAAATTTCTTCATTTGTGACGATGTAGAGTGTGTCGTTCGACTCAACCATCCGTCTGCCACCTATTGACCAATCTGTCCATCTAAGTGAAGGTGCATACCATATTTTGACAGGTTTCCATCTCGTTCCATTGTCTGAGAGTTTGTAGAGAGTTGTAGTAGTCTCTGCAAAAATGTCTCTACGCGTTGTTGAGAAAAGTGAATTAATTACACCGCCTTCAAATCCTTTTGTTTTAACCCACTGCGGCTTTACCTTTAAAATTTCGGCATCATCCGCTTGTGCTGCAGCGAATAGTGGTGTGTCTGGTTTCTGTCCCGCACCGTCACTTTGGCCTGGGACATCTGAACGTCCAATCTGGTTGCGTACTGCAGGTTCTGCTGGCATGTCAATGACAAGTTGTGTCTCTGTTATTTCAATTGTCGGTTCTGATTGTGCGTTTAAGCTATACGGTTTCTGAAAACGATTTAAGTATTGTGTGCCAGCACCCATCAGCAATAGTACTAAAATGGCTGAGGCGGCAGAAACAACTATTGGCACCAGAGGTCTGTTTCCTGAAGGTGCTACTGGATTAAGGTGTGAAATCTCTTTCATAATGTTTTCAGTTAATTGTGTTGGCAATTGGAAACTACTTAAGTTTTCTTTAATCATCGCTTCTTCCTTCTTTAATCGGTTGCGTGCGCGGTGGAGTCTACTACGGACGGTGTTAGGAGATACACCTAAAAACCTTCCAATATCCTCACAGGTCATTTCTGCGATGTAAAATAGATTTACGATGGTGCGGTCACTCTCTTGCAGCTTACTTAACAATTTCTGCACAATAGCGCGTCGTTTTCGATTTACTGCTTCTTCGCGTTGTTTAGTCATATACTCTGAATAATACACCTCCTCTAATTCAACAGGATCTATTGTTTGTAAGGATTGAAATGCCAGTCTTTTCTTTCGCCGCCAATTTTTGCACTTATTGCTGGTAATAGCATAGATCCATCCTGAAAACTGGCTGTGATGTGTGAGCGTCGCGAGTTTTTGATACGCAGTTAAAAAAGCGTCCTGCGTAATTTCCTGTGCAATGTGAAAATCACCAATCTTCTGCCACGCCAACGCGTGTATCTGTTTTTGGTATTTTTCCACAAGATCCGTAAAAGCTTGCTGATCACCTTCTAAGGTGCGTTGAATCAGGTCAGCATCATTGTATTGCATAGGTTATCTCACAATCAAATTGGAGCGTATTACATTTTACAAGGATTAGTATAACATAATTAGAATTTAAAAGTATAAGTCAATTAAAAAATGATTTTGAATTTACGGAAAATCTCATCAGATTTGAACTGATTGAAGTTGTATAAACGCGCTTCAGAGCCATTCAATTTTCCAATGGTTTCTACCTTCTTACAAGGATATCTTACTATAGGAGCGAAACTCCTGGGCGCGACCATGCTAAAGTAAAGATAAAACCTTAAACTGAACGACTCTGAACGTTATTTATTTCGGTTTTAATTGATTATGAATTTTTGGTATAACCAAAATTTCTCATTGCTCGATTAACATGAAGTCCATCTGAATTTCGCCATACTTCAGAAACTTCTCTATCATAATTGCTATACAACTCTTGAATCTTTACAGATTTACCATCTATAAGATTTTTTAATCTGCTGGCAGCCAAAGCTCCGCCGTCTTCTCCTGCTTCAGGCGCGTATACATCATGTAACCTAATCTTTTTACCAGATGTAGTTTCAAACGTATCACCATCTATTACTCTATGAACTGTAGCGTTATATGTAGCCATGGTATTCCTCCTTGTTTTGGTTGTTGTTAGTTGCTATTTTGAATTCCGCAAAACTCAACACGACCTATGGATTTTACGGTATTTGTGCGCGGGTTTTACGTCTCCGCGCAGGACGCATGAATTGTTACTTTGAACTTGCTGCCGCTTTCTTATTTCTATATTTCTTCATTAACCGTTTCATACGATTTTCACAACATCCACAACCTTTCTTAATCGTTTTCGATTTTACAGACTCTGTTACACTAATTGAAGTTTCTTCTTTGAGTGGGTCTGTTAACGTTGTATCCGTTGCATGACCCACAACATACAAGATAGCAACAAATATAATGAGCACTGCTATAGAGAAGAAAAAATACAGTTTTTTCATTTTTTCTCCTGTTGTTTCAGATAACGTTCAACAATTATTGCCATCTCAGGATCATTTTCTCTGATCTGATGGAGTCCTTCTTGGACACCGTATTGTTCTACGATCTGCATTGCGGATCGGAAGCGAACATTTGAGTCCTTAAATTGTTCAAAAGTTTTATGAAGACTACTCCTGAATCTCTTATCATGAGATACATGAGTATTTTCGGGTATAGCAGTTTTGGTAGATGTATCTTGAGTTACAGGCGGTATTGGTGTGTTGGTAACAGTTTCGGTTATTATATCGTCTGAAGTATCAAGAGTGGGAACGGGTGTATTTTTATCCTCTTGATTCATCAGTGCCCGTAGGGTTTCATTTTCTTCAGGAGTTAAGTATGCACGAAATTTGTTCAAAGGTAGGGACGTATTTTATCTTTATCCATTTCAAAGATACTCAGGTCCTGAAGAACATTCATTGCCCACACACCAAAATCACGATGATTTCCCTTGAAATGAGCGTTCATCCAGATTTTATTATGGGACTCCAGAGTAAAATCCGTCAGAACATTTTCAAAAGTTTCTAAACCATGTGCTTCGTCTTCATAGAAATGGACATACACATCGTTTTCAAGAAATCGAGCAAAAAGGTCTAAATGTAAAAGTTCTCCAATTTGTTCTGTCGTGTGATTCGGAAATAATTTTTTGAAATCGTTATCATATTCAGCAAATAATTCATTCTTATCCAGAGGTAATCCTTGTGATTGAAAGAAGTCGTAAAAGTCACCGAGTCCTTGGGGATTATTTTTTATAAATGTCTCAAATTCTTCACTTTCGAAAACCGCTAAGATTTTTTTCATTTCAGGAGAATCGTGCATGTGGGATGGAAGAAAACTCAAAATAACATCTTTATATTCTTGTCCAATCGTCGATTTTTTATTCTGAGGTTTTTTGGTGTCAAATGCCTTTTTTATTGGCATTGAGATAGATTCGTTGACCTTAGTTTCTGTCACAGTCACCGGATCAGATATATTTTGTTTAATTTGCTTATCAAGTATAGAAAACCATATACAGAGAATTATAAAGGCCATAGAAATTAAAACATATAAAAAATACTTGCGCTTCATTTAGTAAACTCTCCCTTTGTCCATTTCAGGAAAATATCTATGTCACTGAAATCATTTAAAATTTGAGGCAACCTGAATGGATAGTTTAAAGCGAACATGATCATTCCATCATCCTGTCCAAAATCATTAATTAATCCATCACATATTGAAATATCTTCTTCTTCTAACTGTCTTTCTCTAATAGCGAGCTCAACTGTAAACAATACAAATGCGCGATTATCTGGAAAACGTCCATTCAACCATGCCCATACGTGGGGTTCGGCGAACGTCTCAGTCATTAATTCATCAGCAGTACCTTCCGGTTCACCTTGGTATTCAAGAGCTCTTCCATGTCGACCATTAGATACGATATAATATGTGACTAAATAATCCGCATCTTCAGGGTTGTCGATCCAATTTTCAATTAGTTCTTGAAACCAGTGTTTTGGTGGAATATTCGCATCCACATAATCCATAAATGACCCATATTCAACATCCTGCGAAATGAACTTCAGATAGGTTGGAGAATTCGTGAGTTCTTTGATTGTCTGAAAATCATCATCAAGAATATCGCCTGCAAATTCTTGTTTTAGTTGTGCAAGGACCTCTTCAGCTTTATTGCTATGAATGACATCGGCTTCTGGTATTTCCTGATTTATGACATTCCAATGTGTCTCACTGTTATCATCACTACTGCCACATCCCAAAAAAAGTATTAAAAGGCTAAGAGAAAACATTAGTCGGAATTTCATTTATATTCTCCTTTTGTTGAGGCAGCGCAATTTTATGTTGAAAGCTTGCGCTGCCATTAGGTCAATCATCTGGGAAACATTCGCCCCACACGTCACCACATGTATTGTATGCAACTGCAATTTTAGCCGATACAGCAGAAACATTCGATAATGTCGGATCATCTTCAGCTATCTGTAAAGCGTCATATACTTCCTGCACAGCCGACATACATGCAGAAACAGCCGTAGCACATCTTGATATAGATTGCACAATCGCCGGAATACTATTGATTATGTCGCTAAACCAATCCCAAAGTGCCTCTACGGCATCTATAACTCTATTCAACAACCAAATTATAAACCATATGATAAAGGATTCGGCTTCCTCTACATTAATAATTAATATAAATGCTAATACAATACAGCACAGCACCGAAAGCGCGATGCATTGTTGTAAGAATTTGTTATTCATTAAATTCTCCTTTTGTTAGAGCGCGGGTTTAACGTCTCCGCGCAAGACACATGTAATGGTTAAAATGGTATCTCAGAGCGCGAACTCCGCGAGTTACCATTTATCTGGTTTTCACCATCAATTTCACCGTGGGAACTGCAATCTTCTATATCCAAAGTGACGTTATCTGGCGGTGGTTCCATTTGGACATAAAAACCCACATATTCGCTCACTTCGCCTACAAAATCACTACTGCCCGTCCGATAAAATGTCATAATATCCGCACGCATATCGGAACTGCCTCGATAATTGCCATCCGAACAATAAACACCTGCGGATGCTGACCAGTTATATATGAGTTGTAGACCCAAGTCTTCATCTGCGGAGCGACTAAAAATCCCAGTGCATGCCCATGAACTTAAAGGGCTATCTGTATCGCTGACATAGCGGGATATGCCTGAATACACACCAAATTCAAATGGATAATGACTTGTTCCATTATTATTCACAGCTATCACTGATATCTGAACAGCAGCGAAAATAAATAACGTTGTGATCGTGATCGTCGAAAGTTTTTTCATAATATTCCTTCCTTTTTATAGATTGAAAGATTATTCCCTTTCAAGGTTTAGAAAATCATAAGGCGCAATGCCATCACTTTCTGCTAAGACATTGATACCTTCTGGTATATCAACCTCAGTGATCGGACGCATTTGTTCTGGTAAATCCGACAACCGAGCTCGTGCGTTGCTTTTTATTTTAGCAACAATATCTGGGTGTCCCCGAATCAACTGGGCATATCTTGTTTTACCGAGCGATGGCAATACTGCTTCTTCCCATCGAATATAAACTCGGTGGCGCGTGATAGGATACACCAAACCTGTTCCGTTGTCTATGGTGCCCCCATACGTATATATGCCTTCATTGAACATTTTTATACGGACACGTTCTATCAATTCTTGACCAATCGTCATCTCGCCATCAAAAGCATGCGGATTCCAGCCATCAGGAATCTTAGGATAAGGTCCTAACCCATGTGGTGATACAACAACTTCATCCCGCTTTTCATCTATATCGGATAGGTTCTCTGGCGTTTTGAGATGCGATGTTTCTTGGGGTGATGTTTGCTCTGGCAACACGACGAAGTCAGAATTTGGTTTATCTTTGTGTTGACTTGCTTGCGTTTGCCTCTTTATATGTTGGGTGTTATCTGTCAAGACATTTTCACTATCACGATCCGTATTGCGTTGCATAAGTTGATCCAGACGCAATTGTTCTTTCTCAATTTCGCTGGAAACGTTGTGATAATAGAACCAACAACAGAGTGTCAGAGTAAACAGAAAAGCCAAGGCACTTAAAACCCATTTATTGGTGAAAATATCCCGTAACAAGACAAGCCTCCATGCTTAAAAACCTTCTGGATAGATTATGTCTGTGTTTCCTCTAAGCAGAGAATCGCCAAACATATTAAGAATTTTTTCTTCAGGTGTGCCAGGAAATTCAAATTGAATTCGCAAATACTCCGCGATAATGTCATCATAAGCACCGATAAATTCAAAATAAGGTTTACCATTTTGCAGATGGATTTTTCCTAAGTAAGCGATTTTAAAATTTTCATACCTTTTCATTGTAGCGTTATCTATTCGCTTAACCACCAACGCAGCTCTTAGAGCAGCCTCCCATGTTCCAAGCAACTTGTTTGTAAAATTTTCTTCAAATCCGAGGATTTCTTTGAAGATTTCTTCAGAAGTTTCAGGCAACGTGGTAAAATCATTTTCTTCTTCTGCTTGTTGGTATGCCTCTGTTCTTTTCTGATTAACTTCATTCATCAGTTTTCGTGCGCGTTGTGTAGACGTTAATTTTTCATCAACTTCTTCTATAGGTTCCTTGATCACTTCCTCTATCGGTGGTTCGGTTGGTTGGATAATAACAACGTTGTCGTCTTCGTCGCCACAACCGAGTGCAAACGACAAGACAACAAGAAGTAGAGTGACAACGTACGGGAAAGTGCTAAGAGTGGTTTTCATGTTTGCGTCCTCCAAATTAAAATGTAAAATATGTGCACATTGGCCAGTTGGCGCCTCCCCTAAAAAAACACGCCTGCCAAAGATGTGTTGTAAAATCTACTGTAATGTAAAATGTGTGTATCACACGCAGCAAATCAAATAAAAAGTCTTAAATAGAGATAGGTAAAACAATCCATTTTTCTCTTAGCTGAATTATACCAAATCCATAAGAAAACACTCTCATAAATTGGTCTTTTAATATATAGACACATTTTTGAGGGCAATAATTGCACTTTTTGAAAAAAAATTGCAATTATTTCAGTGTGCTATTATTAAAAATGTTACGGGCGGATGTGCATAAATCGCAGTTCTCGCGGTAAGTCGTCATTCGTCTGTAACTGCTGAGTAATTTGAGTAGGTTCATAGGGTTCTAATTTGCGGCTCAGTGTTGTTCATATTGACAAGTGAATTAACTGCATTAATTTGCTGCATTACGAATGCCATAGCTGCTATATTAGCATCAAAATTACCGTATAAAGGTCTTGCTTAGCTTCTTAATATGGGAAACATCTTGATTACCTCGCTTGAATGTGTTTACTTAAAATAACCTAATACCATTTCTAATTGACAAAGTATCATTCCGATTTTTGAGTTTCTTTGTAGGAGCGACCAGGAGGTCGCTCCTACAGAAGAGGGTGCTGCATTCGGACAACCGATTTATGAAATAATGTAATATCATTATTTAGAAATGGTATAAGTTGCCACCTATGTAGCACAAACTTTTAGTTTGTGCATAAAACAACGCAAACTGAAAGTTTGCGCTACGATATTCACCAATAACGAACTGTTCTCTATTAAAAATGGTGTCTGCGTGTCTGAAATCTTATAGGTAGCAACTTGGGTTAAAATAGTTTCTGATAGGTTGTAAATTTGATCTCCTCTTGGGAACGTTTGCTCAGCTTAACGCTACAGAGGTGCAATTCTGTAGCGTTAACTTATTGACACTGTTCAATTTTAACAGCTCGTTGTAACGGTTCTCCAAGGCCCGTTCATCTCTTTCGCATTACAAAATGCGGCTGCATAACACTGACTCACCGTGCCACCGAAATGACCTCTGTGATAATGCGACTCGTAGATCCATGAGTTAAACGCCACTGATCCAGAGTCATAGGGAGATCCTTGAGTTTGCGGATTTGGCACATACGCAGTAAGGCTCCATGTCCCATCCTCCCACTTTCTATATCCTCCATTCACACATGCATACGCTCGCGGGAGTTTATCCTTCTTGCCTTGCCATGTGCTGACATGACCACTTAACGATCCATCATAGTCATTATTTCTGCCAGCAAATGTGACAGTTATTACGCTTAAAATAAGCCCTGATATTAGAACCATCTAAACAAAGTATTTCATAATTAACCTCTTTATTTTAAATTGAGAAATTGATAAGGATCAATACCATCCTTATCATAATCTAACAAATTGAATCCAGCTGGAATATCTTGTCCATTGGATTCATAAAACTGGAGATCAAATTGGGAAAATGCCGGATCTCCTACAACACGACTTGGGATTTTTTCTGTTGATCCATCTTCAAGTGTTATTGTGTCCCATTGGACATATACAGTATTTGGATACTGCGGAAAGAATTTACCTTCTGAGTAATTTGCACCTTCGGGCTGCAGTCCTTCATTCCATAACTTAACTAACACTCTTTCTCCAAGTTCCTGTATTCTTGCTTGATCAGGATCAGTTTTCGCTAACTCTTCAAAGTGTCCCCATATATCTTGAACACCTCCCAAATCTCTGTAAACATCAGGAATTTTAGGATATGCGCCGAATCCAAACGGAGACATCCGAACTTCCTTTTCTACCATATCAGGCATTGTTAATTTATTCTCTTGTACAGATGGATCGACATCCGAATCATCATGATCCGCGCCTAATGCTTTATTAGTTTTAACAGGAATTTCAGGAGTTACAATATCAGAGTCACCATGCAAATCTATATCACCGTTATTTATTTTCTGTGTATCGGAGTCCTTGACATCTTCTGTTAACGATTTAATTATCTTATCATCGCTGGCTTGTTCTTTCTCAATTGATGTTATTACCGATTGATAGTATAAGAAACATAACGTGGAGACAAATAATAAAATTGCTATTCCGATAACAACAGGTTTTGAAAAGAAAAAAGATTTTAACATGATAACTCCCTATTTGAATTACTTATTTTTATATCGATCGTGCTTTGCAATTTCTGCCATTTGTCGCTCATAGACATCTGCTCCATGAATATCTATATACTCTTGACGAATTACTTCGGACTCAATTTTTAGTTCACGCCAGGCATCGGTGCATGGTTAATTGTGTAAAGTCAACTATAGTATAACGGGTTATATTTTAAATCTATAATGAGATACCCTCATAAATTGGTCTTTTAATATATAGACACATTTTTGAGAGCAATAATTGCACTTTTTGAAAAAAAATTGCAATTATTTGAGAAAAAATTGATTTTTTAAGGGAAAGAGGAAAAAAAGTTGGAAAGAACGGAAGAAATTAAGGTTTTAATGGAGGAGGGAAAATGTTAATGTACTAAGCGAATATTATAACTTTAATGGGTAAGCGTGTAGACAATAGCGTTAATCCCCATTTTGAATGCCATATCGGAAAATTTACGCGGATAAAACGATTCTGCAGCATTTTGCCATGCATCCCCTAAATCCGTATTGAAGTTAATCATCATCATAAGTCTGCCTTGATCATCAAACACACCCATGCATTTCACTTGATACCCATCCTTTTCATGTGTTCTTCCGCTTCGGTAGGCAGCGGGTGCGGGGATTTGCATCAGTTTGTCAATCTTAAAGAAGCATTGGAAAAGCGGGTGTGTCATTGGAATATCTCTCGGTTCGCGTTTGGGGAAGATCTTCTTGTACTGTTTATAGAATCTTCTCCACTGTTCAGTGCCGTGAAAATCGTCCATCATGATAAACCCACCGCGTAACAGATACTCCCGAAGATTTTCAGCTTCTGCTTTGGAAAGGTTAAGCCGACTCAATTCCGCTATATATGCAAAAGGATAATCAAAAAGTTCTGGTGAACCTACCTCAATAACTTTTTCTTCAGGACTCGCTTTAATGTCTGTATGTTTGTTGAGTTGAATGAGTAAGTTTCGTTCAGCTGCAGGGTAATCTATATGCCACAAACTCTTATGCCGAAAACTACCACTATATTTCAACCGGACAAATGTGAAATCATATTCAATATCTTTTCCATTTGAAAGCGAGGTGCGACCAAAAGTGGAATCATATCCAGCATCTTTACTGATCGCGAGCGGGGTGATGAAAAATATCAATAGGATAGTTGTAATGTAGACATTTTTATATCTCATGGAACTTACCACCTATTTGTTTTGAGATGTTTCGGGTTTGTTATAGAACGATTTTTTATGTTTTTAGTGATGTAGAATCAAATTTGTATGTTCTTATCCATATTATAACACAAAATTGAGGATATGTAAATAGGTATTACTCTCCAATCAGGGTTATTTAGTTTTCAAAAATTTTGATACTTTTTATTATTACGTGAATGTTATATAAGACTTGTGCTATTTACGTGAAAGTTTTGTTGTTTTTCACAACTTTTCATATTCTGTAGGAGCGATCTCCGAATCGCGACCCGTTTTAGTCGGGAATCGGAGTTCCCTCCTACAGAATATGTGCCTCTTTCATTTCAAGGTTCACCATAATGGTTGTGCTTTTGCGAAAGGACATAACGTTACTTGCTTATTGATCCACGGGATCGTCAAGTGTGAAACGTAGCACACCTCGTCCTGCTGTTCCGACATAGAGTGTGTCTCCATCAACGTCAAAAGAGAAAACAAATTGTGGGATTTCTGGCGTAACCTGTTGCCACTTGCCAGAGTCCTTATTCAATTGATATATTTTATGGTTATATTCGCCGTAAACCTTTGTATCATCCACTGCCAACCTTTTCATAGCGAGAGGTGTTCCTTCTGCATCAATGAGTGTGTGCCATTTAGTCCCATTGTTTGACCACACAACACCTTTGTCGGTAGCCACATAGACAGTTTGCCCAGCGAAAGTAATAGCATTGAAACGTCCAACAGAAAATGGAAGTGTTGTGGTGACATCGTTCCAAATGTCACCTTCATCATGCGATAGCATGAGGTGTCCATCTCTTTTGCCGACGTAAACAGTGTCTCCCGATACGGCAATCTTGAAACGAATAGAATCAAAATCGTCGATTTTCCCATAAAAGTGATCAGATCCACCTTCATCTTCTAATCCTGTGTCGTACCATTCAGAAGTACCTGGTTTCCATCTGAACAGTTTCCTTCCGGACTCCATATAGTAGGTTGCTCCGCTGACAGCAAAACTGCCAAAAGAAACTTGAAATGACTTTTTTAGATTTTCCTGCACAATCTTATTGTAGGTTTCATTGAACGTTTCTGCATCAAAATGTTCAGGATTTATCTTCTTTTCTGCTGCAAGGTCTTTCTGAGCATCCTCCTGAAGTGTGGCAAGAAATGCTTTACCGATTTTTTCGTCCATCAACTTGTTAAAGTCCGGAGCCTTAAAATTCGGCATGCCGGGGACAGGGGTTACCTGGTTGTTAAAAGACAAGCGGTAAAGGTGTGGTGTCAGATTCTTTGAACCTTTGACATAGAGAACACCATTGGATTCAACCATGCCATTGATGCTGCTTATTCTACCAAGTACAGTTGTCCACGATTCACCACCGTCAGATGAGGCAACAAGTTCAGACCCTATGTTTGCATAGAGGGCACCATTAACAGCGACTAAATTCATAACGAAAGAATTCACCAACCCAGTATTCAGTTGACGCCATGTCTTGCCAGCATTAGTTGTGTGATAGATGCTACCATTTCCACTGCTGTAGAATGTGTTTTTGTTCAACATTGTGATTGCAGGTAGTGAGTCACTATCTGAAAAACTTAGTGGCAAGATATTCCAATTATTACCGGCATCATTTGAGTAATAAGAATCATTTAAAAAAGAATTATCACCCAGATTAATGACTAATAGATTATCTTGGTGTGCAATTATTCTTACTGTGTTAGTAGATTCTGAATTATTTTTGTCAGAGAACCGAATACTCGTTTTTCCAGACATTTTCATAGGACTTTTTTCAGGGTCTATTGATTTCCATGATTTTCCCAAGTCTGTTGACCGATAAAGCGATTTGGATGCCTTTTGGGTTGTCATCATTGACAAGAATTGAGAAGTTATTTGATTTTTAGACTCCTTTCCTACGGCAACATAGAGTCGGTGTTCAGCACTTGCCAACGCTCGAATATTTTCCACTTTACCGCCTACTGGCAACTGTTCCCAATTCTCTGATTTAAGGCGATATAGCCCTTTATCGCTACCAGCAAAGACGGTGTTTTCAACGGCAGCGATTGCATGAATTTTCCTATCTGTCAAATCATCGGACAGTGGCGTCCACGATTTACCTGCATTATCTGTGCGGAATACACCGTTAGTATAAGCAAGGTAGATTGTCATATCACTTTGCGCGCCGGGGATTCCATCCGTTATTACCATGCCAACAAGCTGACCCCTTATGCACTCACAGAATACGTCCCATGTTTCACCTCTATCTGTAGAAGCTAATATCTCTGTGCCAGCAGCAAGGTAGAGGGTATCCTGCCGCTCTACTACAGGCCACCATGTTTTTCCAGCGTGTTGTGCAGTATATGAATGATCTTTGATACGGTTGACGAGTTTCCATGATTGTCCATCGTCTGTAAGTCTGTAGAGGCCACTGAGCGTTCCTGCATATACGTCGCCACGGGTTGTTGTGAATAACGTAGCAACTAAGCCACCTTCCGGGCCTTTCGTTTGTACCCATTGTCGCTTTGACTTTGAAATTTCTATGTCATCTATCTGTGCTGCAGCGAACAGAGGTGCATTTGGTTTTTGTCCCGTACCGTTGTTTTGACCGTTTACATCTGAACGTCCAACCTGATTTCTGATTGCCGGTTCTGTTGGAGATTGCAAAACAAGTTGTGTCTCAACGATTTCAACCGTTGGTTTTGATGTTGCCTCTATACTATACGGCTTCTGAAACCGTATTAGGTTTTGCGCCCCAACGCCTATCAGCAATAAAACTAAAATGGCTGAGGCAGCGGAAACTGCTAACGGCACTAATGGCTTACTTCCAGATGGCGTTGTGGGTTTTAGTTGTGAAATTCCCTTCATAATGTTTTCTGTCATTTGTGTTGGTAGTTGAAAACTACTCAAGTTTTCTCTAATCATTGCTTCTTCCTTTTTTAATTTGTTTCGTGCGCGGTGTAGCCTACTACGTACCGTATTGGTAGACACACCCAAGAATTTACCAATATCTTCACATGTCATTTCTGCAATATAATACAGATTGACGACTGTTCGCTCACTCTCTTGTAGCTTACTTAGCAATTTCTGAACGACTGCACGTCGTTTTTGCTTTGCAGCTTCTTCGCGTTGTAGTGTCATATATTCTGAATAGTACACCTCCTCTAATTCAACAGAGTCTGTCGCTTCTAACGATTGTGGTTGAGGTTTTTTCTTTCGGTGCCACGCAATACATTTGCGGTTGGCAATCACATAGAGCCATCCCGCGAACCGATTAGGGTTTGTGAGCGTAGAGAGCTTTTGGAATGCTGTGAAGAACGCATCCTGCGTAATCTCTTGCGCGATGTGGAAATCACCAATCTTCTGCCACGCCAAAGCATGTATCTGTTTTTGGTATTTTTCCACAAGTGCAGCAAACGCTTGCTGGTCACCTTCTAAAGTTTGTTGAATCAGGTCAGAATCATCGTATTGCATCTGAAACCTCAATAGCAAATTGATCTTTCATAATATATAGACGCGATTTTGTTGTGCAAAATTGCATATTTTTGAAAAAAATGCAATTTTTGAGGGAAGAAAGGAATTCTTTGAGATTTTTCTGAATAAGATTGGAAAATGGTAAAATTGGATTTACGACATACATAGTCTGTCATCGACTTTTAATTTCGTGAATTGCCACAATTATTATAACACAAAAAACGAAAAATACTTAAGTCCTATCAAACAGAATTTCACCTTAAACTGAAAAAGCGGGATTTTACACCCCGCTTGGAAAAATACCAATTCAAAATCAATAGAATATTGAAGATATTATAGATACACCGCTCAGTTTAATTATCAAGTGAAAAGCGAAGCACGCCCCGTGCTTTCGTTCCTACATAAAGCACATTCTCATCAACATCAATACATGTAATAGTATGCGGTATTTTAGGAGTAAATTGTTCCCACATAGTCATACCACTATTCACTTGATATATTTTTCTTTTTGCTTCCCCGTAAACTGCTGTACCATCTACTGCAAACATAGTAATAACAAGAGGTCTACCATCTGCATCGGTGAGCGTATGCCAATCAGTTCCATTAGTTGACATAACGACACCTTTGTCTGTTGCCACATACACAAAGTTTTCTGCGAAAACTATTGCCTTGAAATGATCTACATAAAATGGAAGATTTCCAGTGACATCGGTCCAAGTCATTCCTTCATCAAGAGAATGCATAAGTTGACCTTCCTTTTTTCCTACGTAAACAGTATTTCCTGAAACGGCAAATCTAAATCCAATAGCGTCAACAAATGTATTATTGGCATAGCAATAAGAACGATCATTACTAACACCTTTATCCAATAATCCGGTATTGAACCATTCAGAAGTTCCCGGTTTCCATCTGAAGAGTTGGTAGTCGTATTCAACATAGTATGCCATATCGTTAACAGCTATACCGCCAAGCTGGTGTTCAGAAAAGGAACCGTCCCCATGTGGCACACTACGAACCCTATAACCCGTAGGACGATTTAATTGAAGGTTTTCCTTCCACGGATTAACTTTATCTAAAACAGGGATTTCAGAAATATTGATGAGACTGTTGTCTTGAGTGGAAAGACGGAAAAAACGAGGTGCACCCAATTTATCGTCTCTAACGAAAATATCTCCATTGGATTCCATAATACGTGTGATAAAACCTGTATCCCCATTAACTGGTGTCCAAGTTTCCCCACCATCAGTTGAATGGACAAACCCATCTATCGAATTAGCGTAAAGAGTACCGTTGACAGCAATCAATTGCCAAACATCTGTATTTACGAGTCCGGTATTAAATTGATGCCACGATTTACCACCATCTGTTGTGCGCAGGATTCCGAATACTCCACTTCTATAGTAAGTATTTTCATTTAACGACACTACTGCATAAGATTCTAAGTCATCTGTATTATCTAAGGCTCTCCATGTTTCACCGGTATTGATTGAATAGAAGTGTTTCTTATAATCTATGACCATTACCTTGTTACCGATGGCAGCGATTTTCATAGGATAATGGGTTATTCTTTTATATGTCGATACACTATCATTTTTCTTATTGCCTTTTTTTGTGAGTGGGATCCCATTCAATAATTTGTCATTGGGTAGTGAATTTTTCACTATTTTGTCTTTCCTCGGCGTAATATTATCCCATGTTTCTCCACGATCAGTTGATATAAAAAGTGCCCAAGACAAACCTGCTGCATCCTTTGCTCGAGAAATTGCACGTTGTAAAAGCCAAGGAATGTCCAGTTGTAATATCCGAGAATTCTTAGGTAGTTTTATAGCTGCCACGCCATCCTCAACATGCAGACGCAAGGGTTCTAAGGGTTCTGCCGAAGAATTGTTAGATGATGATGTTCTTTCTACAATCAAACCATTTATAAAAAAATCATAACTTCTGGCGACATAAAGCACGTTATCTTTCACTTCTAAAGATAATATAGGTAAATGCTTACTTTTTTCACCTATATCATCCATGAATAATTGTTCCCAAGTAGCACCATTTAACCGATAAAGTCCTTTATTGGTACCAACAAAGACAGTCTTATCAATAGCAACAATTGCACGGGGTTTTATGTTTGTGTAATTATTATCAAAAGGTGTCAACCGGACCCATGATACACCATTATCATCTGAACGATATACACCATTCTGATTTGATGCGGTATATTCATCTGTAATACACAAATAAAATGTTTGATCCAATATCACCATGCCGATAGGTATACCTCCAGGATGGACAGAGAGTGTCTTCCAGGTTTCTCCTCTATCTGTAGAAGTCAGGATTTTTTTATTTGTGGCGAGATACAGTATACCGTCTTTTTCTACCATTGGTCCTGATCGCATTCCGCTCATTTGTTCTCTATGTGAGAATATATTGCGGGAGTTGATGAGTTTCCACGCTGCTTTATCATCTGTGAGTTTATAAATTCCGCTTTGTGTTCCAGCAAATACATCTCCATCAACTGTTGCATAGAGATTGGCGACTCTACCCCCTACAGGTCCATTTGTTTGGCTCCATTGTCCTTTCTTGTCTGAAATACCATTTTTCTCTTGTGTTGTATCAGTAAATGCCGTATCAGAATTTTGTCCTGCACTGTTGCTATCATTGGTTATATCCGTAGTGCCAACTTTGTTGTTAACTGCAGGTTCTGTTGGAGATTCGAAAACTATTTGCGCGTCAACAATTTCAATCGTCGGCTCAGATTGTGCTTCTAAATGATACGGGTTTTGAAACCGGATTAGATTTTGTGCCCCAAAACCTATCAATAGAAAAACTATTATTGCCGATGCAGCAGAAACTGCTAAAGGTACTAATGGTTTATTTCCCGATGGAATTGCGGGTTTTAGACGTGAAATCTCCTTCATGATATTTTCTGTTAATTGTGTTGGCAGTTGAAAACTGCTAAGATTTTCTTTAATCATTGCTTCCTCCTTCTTTAATCGGTTACGTGCGCGGTGGAGTCGACTCCGTACTGTATTGGGAGACACTCCCAAAAACTCAGCAATTTCTTCACAGGACATTTCTGCGATGTAATAGAGGCTCATCACTGTTCGTTCACTTTCCTGTAGTTTACTAAGCAGTTTATGAACTATAGTACGGCGTTTTTCTTTTACTGCTTCTTCGCGTTGTTGGGTCGTATATTCCAAATAATGTGCCTCTTCTAATTCAATAGGATCTGTCTCATCAATTGATTGCGTTTCAATTTTTTTCTTCCGGTGCCACGCAATACACTTTCGGTTTGTAACGACATAGAGCCATCCTGCAAATTGTCTGTAGTGTGTGAAGGTAGGGAATTTTTGATATGCAGTGATGAAAACATCTTGCGTAATTTCTTGGGCGATATGGAAATCACCAATTTTCTGCCACGCAAGGGTGTGTACCTGCTCTTGGTATTTTTCCACAAGCTGAGTAAAAGCTTGCTGATCCCCTTCTATTGTGCGTTGAATTAATTCAGAATCATCGTGTTTCATCGGACACCTTCATATAGAAAAATACAATCATAAACAAAAGAACTCTTTATAATTAAAAACGCGATTTTGTGACGTAGAATTGCATATTTTTGAAAAAAACGCAAATTTGGAGGGAAAAGAGGTGATTTTTCAAAATGGGAAGAGGATTGAAAAGGAAGAAATAGATTTGTGTTGGAAAGCAAATTGTTAAGGTAGGAAATTTATCTGATATTATATAGTGAATTATAAGATATGTTGACATCTCTTCTGTAGGAGCGATCTCCGAATCGCGACTAAACAATTCGTAGTCGGGAATCGGAGTTCCCTCCTACAATGTAAATGTCCAGTTAATCGTAAATCAACTATAAGCAGTTTATTGCTCAATCCGAATCTTATACACGCCACTACCGACAGTACCAGCGTAAAGAAAACCGTCAACTACTGCCAAGGATGAAACAGGTTGGGTAAGAGAACCAATCGACTTCCAATGCTGTTTCTTTTCTATCCATTGAAAAACACCTGTAGATGTGCTGACATACACCTCAGTTCCATCTGTTCCTATTGATGTAGCAGATGTTTCATCCAGTCCATCGTTGATGGATGTCCAAGTATCGCCTCCATCCTTGGAACGAAATACCCCCTTGTTATAAAAGGTTGCATATAGCGTTGAACCAACCCACTTGAGATCAGACAAAGGACCATCAATCATATCCGTTGAGTGAATAGGTTCCCAACGGTTCTCTTTAAAACGGTAGATTTTACTAGCTCCAGTAACCGCAATCACGTACTCACCATTTGCAGACAGTATCCTGATATGGAAATGTTCCAAGCCAAGTTTGGTAAGACCCTTTTTCTGATCCCACTGGAAGACCCCATTTCTCCATGTGCCCATATAAAGTGTATTGCCAACTACATCCATACTTCCAATTGCATACAAGTCCCCATGTGTGAAAAGTTCAACCAAAGTGTTGTTTTCTCTATTCAACCTATAAACACCATCCCCCTCACCACGAGGAGTATGAGGCGGAAGATATTTATTATCGCCAAAGTAAGTACTAATGTAGAGATCTCCATCTGATACACACATGATTGGAGATAAAAAAACTAATTTGCTCTGCTTCGAAGGATTGTTTATAGGCAGCCATGTATCTCCACCGTCGGCAGAATAGACAATGTTTTTACCAACAACGGTGTATAGTTTATCATCAATAACCTCTAATTGGCTGACAGATGTATTTATTATGCCAGCGTTGCATTCTATCCAAGAATCCCCTGCATCTGTTGTGCGAAAGACTCCATTGTTCGATGTGCCTATGAAGACAGTATTATCATTGATTGGTAACACTGTTAAAAGTTCGCCATGCATTATCCCATCATTGATTGATATCCAGGAATCACCCATATCATCCGAAAGATAGATCAAACCGTCATGAGTACCGGCGTATAGCCTCTCACCTTGCACGGCAATTGTCTGAACGGCATCACTTTTTTCTTTCACTGCTTCTGGGGTGATGAGCACCCATGAGTCGCCTCCGTCATTTGACCGGAAGATCCCAGATTTTTTCCCCATACTACCAGACATATATAGTAAATGTTTTATCGAAGCGAACGAATCAACACGTAAATCATAAGAAGAATGTTGCTTAGATGAAGGGTTTAATTCTTGTGAATCTTGTGAATTGTTTACCGATTCAACCATATCTGAATGCTCAATGACAGTTGGATTGATAGGTGTCCACGAGTCATCATTCGCCATTCTACGAAAGAGCCCTTTTTCTGTTGCAGCGACCAGCAGCTTTGTCCCAACACTGGAGAGTTTAAAAACAGACATCGTATTTAATACAGGACCCAGAGGCGGGTCACCCTGTAAGAGGTACCCTTGAAACGTCGTTCCGAGTCCATCATTGATTTGTGCCCATGAATTACCATCTATTGACTGCCAAACACCTCTCAATAGCGTACTAACGTAGATATGGTCATTAAGAATCACAATACCACTGATTCCCCTTATATGGTCTCGGATAAAAGGCACGCTTTGCCATGTGTTGCCAATATCAGTAGAAATGAATAACGCCTCCTGCGTGCCTGCATAGACCTTATTCCCCTTTTCTGCGATTGCAGTAACCTCCGGGGGTCGTCCTCCTGGTTCATCGTATAATCCTGTATTAACAGGGGTCCAGTTGTTTCCATTATCAGTGGAGCGGAAAATACCTGCCCTCTCTGTCCCTATGAATAGCACGCCATTAGTAGTTTCATAAAGCGTGAGTATCTTGCCACCGTAAGGTCCATTCGTTTGTCTCCATTTGCCTTTGAACTCAGTTTTTTCAGCATCATCCGATTGTGCTGCAGCAAATATCGGTGTATCCGGTTTTTGTCCCGTTCCATCATTGTTACTGAGAACATCAGAACGACCAACTTGATTACTTATTGCAGGTTTAGCAGAGGATTCCAAGACTATCGGTGCGTTAACGATTTCAACCGTTTGCTCTGATGTTGCCTCTATACTATACGGTTTCTGAAACCGAATTAGATTTTGTGCGCCAAAGCCTATCAGCAGAAAAACTATTATTGCCGATGCAGCGGATATTGTTAACGGCACTAAAGGTTTACTTCCTGATGGCGTTGCTGGATTGAGACGTGAAATCTCCTTCATGATGTTTTCTGTCATTTGTGTTGGCAGTTGGAAACTGCTAAGGTTTTCTTGAATCACTGCTTCCTCCTTCTTTAATCTTTCACGGGCGCGATGCAGCCGACTTTTGACCGTGTTCGGCGACACACCCAAAAACTTACCAATCTCTTCACATGTTAAACCTGCGAGGTAGTGCATCGTTACAACTGTCCGTTCACTCTCGCGGAGTTTATTGAGTAACTTCCGAACAATTGCTCGCCGATTTTGATTCGCTGCTTCTTCACGTTGCCGAGACGTATATTCGGAATAATACACCTCTTCCAACTCCATAGGGTCAGTCTCCTCCAGAGATTGTAATTGCGGTTTTTTCTTTCGGTGCCACATGTTACATTTGTTGCTGGTAATGACATAGAGCCATCCCGCAAATCGGTTGTGATGTGTGAGGGTTGCAAGTTTTTGATACGCAGTGACGAAGGCATCTTGTGTTATCTCTTGTGCGATGTGAAAATCACCAATTTTCTGCCACGCCAGCGCGTGTATCTGTTCTTGGTATTTTTCCACAAGTGCAGCGAAGGCTTGGGAATCACCTTCAAGTGTGCGTTCAATTAACTCAGCATCATTATGTTTCATGGAACACCTCACAAATAGACTCATCTTTTAATATAAAGATGCTATTTGGCATTCGAAGGTTGCATTTTTGAAAAAAAGTACGTGATTGAAAGAGAAAGACTAATATTGTGCAATTCCTTTAGTGGAAGATATGAGGAATCTCTTTATTAGGAAGTCTTGCTGTAACAAGGATAGCATATAGTTAGACAATTGCCAACTTATAGTAAATCAACTTTATGTGTTTTAAATGCTCGGAAGCAATTTATGCAAGAAGAAAGGCGCGTTGGATAACGCGCCAAGGTAGGTTAATCTGATACAACATCACTATTCATCAATAGCGAAACGTAGCACACCCCGTCCGCTTGTTCCAACATAGAGTGTATTTCCATCAACAGCAAGGCAGGTAACAGGTTGCGGAATTTCAGGCGTGACTTGATTCCATACGTCTGCCCCCTCCTTCAGTTGATACACTTTTCGCCTTGCAGTGCCGTATACTGTTGTGCCATCCACAGCAAACCTAACCACGACAAGAGATGTTCCCTCTGCATCAGTGAGTATCTGCCAGTCAGTGCCATTATTTGACCGAGCAACACCTTTGTCTGTTGCTACATAGACACTTTGCCCAGCGAAAGTAATTGCATGGAAACGCTCAACAGAAAATGGCAGATTTGCAGTCACATCGTTCCAAGTGTTTCCTTCATCCAACGATTGCATAAGGTGTCCATTCCGTTTGCCTACGTAAACGGTCTCACCAGAAACTGCAAGTTTAAAAGTGGAAGTATCAGCAAGGTCTGCGGGATTAATGCCTTCGGGATTCCTCAATTTATCGCGCGCTTCTTCATCTATTAGTCCGGTGTCGTACCATTCAGAAGTGCCGGGTTTCCATCTAAAGAGTTGGTACTGATATTCCACGTAGTAAGCTGCGTCACTAACGGCAAAACTTGCGATTTGATCTCGAGTTTTTATTTGCATCTTGTTATCAAATGTAATCTTGCCAATATTCTTTGAAGCTGACGGAAAGTATTCTTTAGGGTTTTCTGTTTTTGTATCCAATACAGGTTCAAGTGGTTTGTTTAACCTTATCCAGCCATCATCAAATGGTTTGATTTTCTTTAAATCCGGCATTCCTTGAATGAAGGTTAATTTCTTTTCTTGGTCGGAGAAACGCATAAGACGTAAATCGGAGGAATGCGCAAAAAGCAAATCGGAGGAACGCATAGAAGGCGATTTTGAAAAAGACATATAAAGAACGTCATCATATACGACCATTAGCTTATCCACAAAAACATCGGCAGAAATACGTGTCCACGATTCACCACCGTCATTTGAAGAAAATAGACCTGCCCCTGCTGCATACGCGTAAAGCGTCCTGTTTAAAGAAACCAGACTCCGCACATATGTTCCTGTCAACCCAATATTAAATTGGTGCCACGACTCGCCGCTATTGGTTGACCGATGAATTCCGTGCATTCCGCCTTTATAAAAGGTGTTTGCGTCGGACAACAGTGCAGCGGAATTGTTGTATACATCAGAGAGATTACCTAAATCGAAGAAAGCCCAACTTTCACCTGCATCACTTGAATAAAAGTGATCCTTCCCATCCATCACCAAGATTTTTTCTCCTTTTGCGGTGATTTTAATACCAAGGCTCCCGCTCCCAAATTTCTTCCCAAAACCTTTAATTCTGGGATCTATTGAATCCCAAGAATTCCCAGTGTCAGTCGATCGAAAGAGTGACCAACCTAAATCGCCCAACAATATGATTGCATATCCTTGACCAATTTGATGAGTCACCTCCTCACCTACTACAACATAGATATGTTGTTCATCCACTGCCAAATCGAGAATTGCTGGTGTTTTACCATGCATACCTGGCTTTCCAATAGGTAAATACTCCCATTTTTCATTATTCAGACGAAAGAGCCCTTGATCAGTGCCAACAAAGACAGTGTTCTCAACAGTAGCAATTTCACGGATTTCTCTGTCTTTTAGCCCTTCGGGCAGCGGTGTCCACGATTTACCTGCATCATCTGTGCGGAATACCCCATTTGTGTGGGCAAGGTAGATAGTCATATCGCTTTGTGCGCCTGGAGTTCCATCTGTTATTACCATATCAACAAGCGGACCTTCTATAGACTTACAGAGTGACTCCCATGTTTCACCTCTATCAGTTGAAGCCAATATCTCATTAAGAGTCGCAAGATAGAGCGTATCCTGACGTTCAACTACGGGCCACCACTTTGACTTTACAGTTAGTGAAGCATGTGAAGGACCTTCCATATTGTATATGAGTTTCCACGCAGTCCCATCATCTGTGAGTCTGTATAAACCGCGGTTTGTACCTGCGTACACGTCCCCACGGGTTGTTGTGAAGAGCCCGGACACTGAACCACCTTCCGGTCCTTTTGTTTGCACCCACTGTGGTTTTGCGTTTGAGACCTCAGTTTCATCTGCATTCGCTGCAGCGAATAGCGGATCATCAGGTTTCTGTCCTACCCCATTGTTTTTACCTGATAAATTCACATGTCCAACCTGATTTCTAACTGCAGATTTTGCGGGAGAATCAATAACAAGTTGTGCTTCCGATATTTCAATTGTCCGTTCTGATTGTGCGTTTAAGTTATACGGCTTCTGAAAATCGCTAAACCGTTGTGTCCCAAGTCCCATCAACAATAGGACTAAAACTGCAGAGGCAGCAGAGACTGCTAATGGCACAAGTGGTTTGCTACCTGAAGGTGCTACCGGATTAAGTCGTGAAATTTCTTTCATAATGTTTTCTGTCATTTGTGTCGGTAGCTGGAAACTGCTAAGATTTTCTTTAATCATTGCTTCCTCTTTCTTTAATCGGTTACGGGCGCGGCTGAGGCGACTCCTAATAGTATTCGGAGATACACCGAGAAACTCGCTAATTGATTCACACGTCATTTCGCCAAGATAGTGGAGCGTCATTACTGTTCGTTCACTTTCTGGCAATTTTTTGAGCAAATCTCTCACCAGTTCACGCCGAATTTCGTTAGCATCTGCTTCTCGCTGTTCTTCCACGTATTGTGTATATGCCACTTGGTCCACCTCTTTGGTATCAACGGTTTCTAAGGATTGCATTGGCAGGCGTTTCTTTCGGAGCCATTCATAACACAAGCGTGTGGCAATCACATAGAGCCATCCAGAAAACAGGTTGTGGTTTTTCAAAGTTTCAAGTTTTTGGTATGCCCTAAGAAAAGCGTCCTGTGTAATTTCTTGCGCGATATGAAAATCACCGATTTTCTGCCATGCAAGCGCGTGTACGCCCTTTTGGTATTTTTCTACTAAGGCGGTGAACGCTGATTGGTCACCGTCTAACGTTCGCTGAATCAGTTCAGCATCCTTCTTTTTCATGGGAATCCTCCGGAGTTTTAGCATCCCTTGATTAATTAGACGCACCTTAGATCAAAAAATGTTGCATTTTTTTATTGAGAGCAGAAAATTAATTAATTTTTCAATTTCTTGGTAATTATGTTATACTTTCATGCTATACTTTAATATATGAACACTGTAATGAAAAGGGTTTTATAACTTATACACTCACATGGGTGGAGGCAAGGAATGGAACAACTGATAACAGATGAGCAGTGGGAACATTTTTCAGAACACGGTTATGTTCGCATAGGACAAGTAGCCACAGATGACGAGTTAGCACGGTTACAGCAACGGATGGATGACATTATGCTCGGCAATGCACCGCTTGATTATAACCAAATCATGATGCAACTTGACAGGGAGCCTGGAACAAACAAACCTGGTCCTCAATCCTCAGGACATAAGGGTGCTACGTTGTTATATCGGAAAATTCAGAATCTCGAATTTGACCCTTACTTTTTAACATATCTCCAGAACTCTACCTTTAAGGAAGCTTGTGCAAAAATCTATGGCAAAGGTGTTCCAATACTATGTTTCCGTGCGATGTTTATGAATAAACCGGCAGGCGAAGGCACGTATCTTGTCTGGCACCAAGATAGATGGACAGACCTTGACCGTGACCCACAGATTACGATTTATACCGCTTTGGACCCCGCAACGATTGAAAACGGATGTGTGCACATTATTCCCGGTTCACACAGTGACTTGATTAATCCTTCCCACGGTTCTGGGTTTCTCACACAAGAACAGATTGACAACATCGTTGAGAACGCTACACCTCTGCCATTAGAATTGGAGGCAGGAGAGGTAGTTTTGCTGCACAATTGGATGTTGCACAGTTCCGGCACGAACCAGACGGATATTCCACGACGCGCTTTTAGTGTGTGCTATATGCATGGTGATACGCGTTCCCATCGCGGTGGATCTTTTAGACGTGTTTTTGGTGAAGGTGCGTTGAGCGTGGAAGATTTGGCGAAAACTGCTTAGGCGTTATATTAACGTTTATTAAAATGTATAGTGAATTATATAAAAAAGACATTTTTATCCTCGGTAGGCGAGGTTTCCTAACCTCGCTGGTGCGAAGTGGATAAATAATTCTATAACCTACCATAAATGCATTATCACAATTTAGGAGCAAATTATGTCAAAAATTCGGATCGCCATGATTGGATGTGGCGGCAACTCTTCTGGTCATGCGCGACGAATGAACGGAAATCCTGATGTGCAAATCGTCGGCACATGCGATGTAGATACTGACATTGCCAACGGCTATATAGATCGTAACCTATCTGACCTTACCCCACGTCCGCAAGCTTATGATGATATAGCGAAAATGCTTAAAGAAACAAAACCGGATGCAGTGGTAATTTCCACGCCACATACGTTACACTTTGAGCAGGGCATGCAAGCACTTGAAGCAGGCTGCCACGTTTTGATGGAAAAACCGATGGTCACCTCCTCCGAAGATGCGTATACACTTGCTGAGAAGGTTGAAGAAACGGGGCTTATATTGACAATTGGTTACAATACACCTTGTTCAGCAAACTTCCACTATATCCGCGAGATTGTCCGCAATGGCGATTTTGGTAAGTTGGAATTGGTAATCGGTTATATTACGCAAAATTGGAAACGCGCAACAACCGGTGCATGGCGCCAAAAACTGGCGCTTTCTGGCGGTGGACAAGCGTACGATAGCGGCGCACATCTCCTCAATAGTCTGTGCTGGACAGTGGAAGCGAAAGTGGAAGAAGTATACGCTTATACTGACAATATGGATACGGAAGTAGACATCAATTCGTCGATTAACATTAAATTTGAAAATGGTGTGCTCGCGTCAATGGTAATAAGCGGAAACTGTCCGAGTCCAGGTGGCACACACATGGCACTTATCTTTGACAACGGCAGAATTGAAGTTGATGGTTGGGGTGGCGGCTGGATTCGTGCATGGAAAGGTGGTGAGGCGTTAGATCCGCCTCCGATTACACAGGAGATGTCCGCAGGCAACCCGGATGACAATTTTATTGACGCTATTATGGGAAGAGCGGAACCGCGTACCAATCCGATGAATGGGATTATCCAATCTGAACTGATGGATCTGATTTATGAATCTGCGGCAACGAAAATACCTGCGCGTCCGAAACGATAGAAATGATTATAAGGAAACCAGGTAATTAGGATATTCTGGATACATTTCGGTAGGTTGTAATGGGTTTGTTCTACGTTTTTCTCATTTTTCTCCCACCTTTTGCGGCAATAGTTGGAATTTTCGTGTATATGTTCCTTTTTTTAAAATTAGATATACGGAACTTAAGTTACACAGAAACCGATAGATTCGGACGTAGTTACCGCAGGAAATTGTTTTATCCAGGACGATTCTGCATTGGATGTGGTAGAAGGGTAATAACAAATATCCCTAAGTGTCCTTCGTGTAATCACTATTTTAAAAGACAGTCAGGGGAAGAAGGTTCATCAGAGGAATTATTTTAAATTTCATTTTCACATATTTGTCCACACTAAATCATTCCCATATTGGAAAATAACATGCCAAAAACCTCATATCAAGATGCAGAAAAATTGTCTGAAGATCAAAATTTTAGGTCCGGATACGTAAGCATTATCGGCGCGCCGAATGTTGGCAAATCTACACTGCTGAACACTATCTTAGGGCAAAAATTAGCGATAGTTACCCCTAAACCGCAGACAACCCGCAATCAGATTCGCGGAATTGTTACGACAAACACACATCAGATAGTTTTTGTAGATACCCCTGGATTGATGGATCCGAAGTACCGTTTGCAATCGGAGATGGTTCGGACTGCTTATGGGGCTTTACGCGATGCTGACATCGTACTTTTTGTGATTGATGTTGCACACCCTATTGAAGAAACTGAGGATAAGATTTTAGAAAGGTTACGCCGCGCTAAAATTGCCAAGACAATCCTCGTTCTCAATAAGGTAGATATGGTTGAAAAACCGACGCTTCTGCCTCTTTTTGAGGATTTTGGTGCTAAATTTGAATTTGATGATATGGTACCAATCTCCGCTAAAACCGGTGATGGCGTTTCGATTCTCCTTGAACAGGTCAGTTCATATTTGCCGCCAGGACCTCTCTATTTCCCGGAAGATCAACTCAGTGATCTACCCGAACGATTTTTTATTTCTGAAACAGTCAGAGAGAAGATTATGCTTATTACGCAACGGGAGGTTCCCTATGCGTCTGCTGTTGTCGTTGAGGAGTTTGAAAAAAGACAACGCCGCAACGCAGAGGAGATCATTTATATCCGAGCAATCGTTTATACAGAAAAGCAAACACAAAAGCAGATAATTATTGGTAAAGGCGGAAAGTTGATTAAACGAATTGGGGAATTAGCACGTCTTGATATAGAGAAGTTCTTGGATGCTTCAGTCTATTTAGAATTATACGTAACTGTTAAAGCGGACTGGCGGAGAGACGCACATAAACTCAAAGAATTAGGCGGTTTTTTAGAACTATAGTAGAAGAAAAAGTATGTGATATAAAGCAAGTTCCTACCACGAGTTAGGTATTGCAGTCGGCATCGGAACCCATCAGCATAAGGTTTCCAATACCATTCCGAAATCCGACAGCCATTAAGAAGAGGAAAATAATGCTATGGCAGACGCGTCAATTGACATCCACGGCGCACGAGAACACAACCTAAGAAACATTGATATTCAACTCCCAAAAGATAAATTGATAGTCTTTACTGGCGTCAGCGGTTCAGGCAAATCTTCACTTGCAATTGATACCTTGTATGCAGAAGGACAGAGGCGGTACATTGAATCGCTTTCCGCTTACGCACGTCAATTTTTAGGGCAACTCGGTAAAGCAGAAGTTGACAAGATTGTCGGTTTGTCCCCCTCCATTGCCATCAATCAAGGTTCTACAGGACATAACCCCCGCTCAACGGTTGCGACCGTAACCGAAATATACGATTATCTTCGCGTTCTATTTGCTCGCGCAGGAGAATTCCAATGTCTTGAATGCGGGCAACAGGTTGGTTCACAAACGATCACTGATATTGTATCGCACATCTTGAGTTTTCCACCACGCACGCGCTTGATGATTTTAGCACCTATCGTCAGAGGGAGACGCGGAGAATACCGAAAAGAGTTGTCGGATGCTCGTAAGATGGGCTTCGTCCGTGCCCGAATTGATGGTGAAGTCCACGAAATCAGTTCCAACATTGCTCTTAATCCGAATCAAACCCACAACATTGATATTGTCGTTGATAGGATTATCATTAAAGACAATATACACAGTCGCGTTGCTGATGCTGTTGAAACTGCACTTTCTCTTGGAGATGACAGTCTTATTGTCAATGTTGTGTCTTCAGAAAATGAAACCTCGCGAACAGCATCAGATGGTGAAGATTTGCTGTTTAGTAGACAGTATGCCTGTGCAAATTGCCAAATCAGTTACGATGTGCCTGAACCTCGTCACTTCTCTTACAATAGTCCTTACGGAATGTGTGAACAGTGTCGAGGGTTAGGTGTGCAAATGGCAATTTCACCGAAGTTAATCATTTCAGATGAAAAGCTGTCTATCTTAGCGGGTGCCATAACCTTGTGGGGAAAACCGGGTCCTGAAGAAAAAATGATATTACAATCTCTTGCATCACATTTGAAGTTCAGTCTAAAAACGCCTTGGAAAGATCTAAAGCCTGAACAGCAGCATGCAATTCTTTATGGAACAGGTGATACCGTGCTTACTTTTCGTCAACCTGCAAAGGATAGTAGGCGTCGGGGTAAAAGGTTTCGCGGCAAATTTCAAGGACTGATCCCAGCGCATGAACAACGTTTTCTCTTTTTAGATGTAGACGAAGACGGTGATGGAGATTCTCACCTTCCTGACTACTTTGTTAAAATGGAGTGCAGAGAGTGTAATGGAACACGTCTGAATCAATTGGTTAAGGCCATCACTATAGCAGAATTGAACATTACTGATGTAATGGATATGTCAATTCAAGACGCTACTTCCTTCTTCAATACCCTTGAACTTCCAGATCGCGAGGCTTTCATTGCTTCAGAGTTGCTGAAAGAAATTCGTTCACGTTTAGGATTTCTGATGGACGTAGGTTTAGGATATCTTACTTTATCACGTTCAGCACCGACATTGTCCGGTGGTGAGGCACAACGGATCCGGCTTGCCAGTCAAGTAGGAGCGGGTCTACGCGATGTTACTTATGTCCTTGACGAACCCAGTATCGGATTACATCCGCGTGACCATGCCGGTTTACTGAAAACGCTGATGAACCTCCGAAATCAGGGTAATACCGTTATCGTTGTGGAACACGACGAAGCGACTATGCTGGTGGCAGATTGGATAGTAGACTTCGGTCCTGGTGCTGGCATAAGAGGTGGGGATATTACTGGCATGGGCACACCGGACCAATTGATAAAAGAGAATGACTCACTTACTGCACAATATCTGCGAGGTGAAAAAGAGATTGTTCATCCCGAATCGCGACGTCCAACAGGTGATAAGTGGGTGCAAATCTGCAATGCCCGTCAAAATAATCTCAAAGAGATTAGTCCGAAAATTCCGGTTGGCACGCTCTGCTGTGTGACAGGTGTTAGCGGATCCGGTAAAAGTTCTCTCATCCACGATATCCTCTATTGTGCGCTTGCACGCGATTTAATGAAGGCAAAGACTGTACCGGGTGATTACGAGAACATTCAGGGTATTATTGAAGACGAAACCGTAGCGGTGTCTGATGTTATTGATAAAATCATCAACATTGATATGGCACCTATTGGGCGGACTCCCCGTTCTAATCCTGCCACTTATACAAAGGTATTTGATGCAATCCGAGCCTTCTATACTAACCTGCCAGATGCAAAACTACGTGGATATAAAGCCGGACGATTTAGTTTCAATGTACCGGGGGGAAGATGTGAAGCGTGCAGTGGGAATGGTGCAAAAAAAGTTGACATGGGGTTGCTGGCCGATGTTTGGGTAGAGTGCGACGTCTGTAGCGGCAAACGGTATAACAATGAAACCCAGACTATCAAATATAAAGACAAAAATATCTCTGATGTCCTTGAAATGGATATCGAAACTGCACTCGATCATTTTGCAGACTTACCTAAAATAGCCAGAGGATTACAATTACTTCACGATGTTGGTTTAGATTACCTCAAACTTGGACAACCTGCGCCTACGCTTTCCGGTGGTGAAGCACAGCGGATTAAACTCTCAAAAGAACTTTCCAAACGCAGTACTGGTAAAACGTTATACATCCTTGATGAACCTACTACCGGATTACACTTTGACGACGTAAACAAGCTGTTAACTATTCTACATAGATTGGTTGACGAAGGTAACACTGTGGTGGTTGTTGAACACAACCTTGAAGTCATCAATTCAGCGGACTACCTGATTGATTTGGGCCCGGAAGGTGGTGCTGGTGGTGGTAAGGTTGTTGCTGTTGGGACTCCTGAAGAGATCACTGATATGCCTGAATCATATACCGGGAAAGCACTGCGCGGGGAGTACGAACTCTGGAAAACCGAGGACACAAAACAAAACATAGCAAAAAACGGATCCATGCCTCAATACAATCTCGATGAGACAGGTTCTGATATATCCAAATCTATTATGGTGCAAGGAGCAGAAGAGAACAATCTAAAAAGCATTGATATTGAAATTCCTCACCAAAGATTGACAGCATTTACTGGTGTCAGCGGTTCTGGAAAGACATCGCTCGCGCTTGATACAATTTATGCTGAAGGGCAACGTCGTTATATTGAGACGCTAAGTACTTATGCACGCCAATTTATAGGCACAATGGAGAAACCTAAGGTCTCTAAAATTGAGGGATTGTCGCCAGCGATTGCCATTACGCACTCAAGTCCAAGTCAAAATCCGCGTTCTACAGTAGCAACGATTACTGAAATCCATGACGGTTTGCGCACGCTTTATGCAAGATGGGGACAGCCGCACTGTCCAACATGCAAAGTAGAAGTCCGTCCACAGACTGCACAACAAATCGTTGAACGGGTTTACAAACAGATGAAAGAAAAAAGAGTGGATATCCTTTCACCGCTTACAAACTTTCGCACCCATGAAAGTGATTCTGAGGTGGTAATTGGTGCGGATCGCACCCCTGGTTTGAAGGGAAATGAGGATTACGCTGATGCATTTAACAGGTTACAAAGAACAGGTTTCGCGCGTGTGCAAATTGATGGTGAAATTTACCGACTTGATGAAGCACCAGAAATCCATAAACGTCGCCGTCATGAAGTTTTTCTCGTAATAGATCGCATTCAGCTTGCTGATGATGAAAAAAGCCGTTTCACAGAAGCAGTTGAATTAGCACTTATGGAGAGTAATGGCTTTGTTATCATAGAGGAAAAGAAAAGTGAAGAAAACCATGAAAGGCATTTTTTCAGTGAACATGCGATGTGTTCAAAATGTGGACGAAATTTTCCTCAACTAACACCTCGACACTTCTCCTTTAACAATAAATTGGGGGCTTGCAGTTCTTGTGAAGGTATCGGTAGGTCACTTTCGGGTGCCCAAGAAATATGTGAAGACTGTGTTGGAACACGGTTAGACGAATTTCCGCGGAACGTCAAGTTTTCCGAGGCAACTATCGCTGAATTGATGGCGATGCCGATTTCTGACATCAATATATTTTTTGCTACGCGAGTAAACGCGATTGAAAAACACCTTACAACAACTGCTGGTGCGCAAGAAGCAAAAGCAGCCAGAAATCAAGTGAGAAATGTGTCTACCTCACGAGCAACACATACGACACTTCATTCCCATACTTCGCCTGAGTTTGAGGCACAGCTGCTTCGACAAATCCAGATCCGGCTTAAGTTTTTAGAGGACATCGGACTCGGTTATCTTGGGTTAGATCGACCTGCACCAACACTTTCTGGTGGGGAAATTCGTAGAATCCGCCTTGCAAGTCAACTTGGCACGGGGCTAACAGGTGTAACTTATATCCTTGATGAACCGAGTATTGGACTGCACCCTCGCGACCAAGAACGATTGATTTTAGCGATGAAGGATTTACGCGATATTGGCAATAGTGTGCTTGTTGTTGAACACGATAGAGATACTATTTTATCAGCGGACCATATCATTGATTTCGGTCCGAAAGCGGGGAAGCAAGGGGGTGAAATTGTCGCTACTGGTTCACCCGAATCTTTTACCAACGCGGAACCTCTCTCAACCACTTCTGCACAGACAAAGGCTGCAAGCGATTTAGACGAAACAACACCTACCGCTCAGGATAAGGGATTGACACAAGCTTATCTCTCCGATGAAATGCAAATTCCTGTTCCTGCTGTCCGACGTAAAGGGTCAGGGAAATGGTTGAAGTTGTCTGGTGCGAAAACGAACAACCTAAAGAACATTGACATCAAAATTCCGTATGGAACTCTTACTTGTGTTACAGGTGTTTCAGGCTGTGGAAAAAGCTCACTGATTGAAGGCACGTTACGTCCCGCTTTGGAAGCCCGAAAATCTATCAGAAAAGGAAACGGACAATCGAATAATTCTTATGGTGCGGCATTGTATGACAGCGTTCAAGGCACGAGTGCAATCGAACGGCTTATCCACATAGATCAAAAACCGATAGGTGAAACCCCACGTTCAAACCCAGCGACTTATACTGATCTGTTTACCAAAATTCGAGAAATGTTTGCAGATTTACCTGACGCAAAACTCCGTGGATTTAACCGAGGACGTTTCAGTTTCAATCTTTCCTACGGGCAGTGCGAAGTATGTGATGGGCAACGTTTCAATCGAGTAGAGATGCACTTCCTTCCTGATGTATGGATACCTTGCGAAAACTGTAACAGCACGGGTTATAATGCTGAAACGCTTGAAGTGCGTTACAAGGGCAAAAACATCGCAGAAGTATTACAGATGACAGTGCAGGAAGCACTTGATTTTTTCAGTAATATCAATCGCATTAAACGACCACTCCAAACGTTAGCAGATGTTGGTTTAGATTATATCCAATTAGGACAAGCCGCGACGACACTCTCTGGGGGTGAAGCACAGCGCGTTAAACTTTCGAAAGAACTTGCCCGCCGCCAAACAGGTACAACGCTCTATATTATGGACGAACCGACAACAGGCTTGCACTTTGATGATGTCCAAAAACTGCTCAATGTGCTGAATAAACTCGTTGATGCAGGTAATACGATTGTTGCTATAGAGCACAATATAGACGTTATCAAATCTGCTGATTGGGTTATTGATTTAGGTCCTGAGGGGAGTGAAGGGGGTGGAAATCTTGTTGCGATGGGTACTCCTGAGGAAGTTGCTGAAGTAGAGGAATCACATACTGCAAGGTTCTTACGTCAAGTGTTGTAGGATAATCCACAAGTCTTTAAAAATTCCGCTGTCTTAGGAATGCCTTCATTTTTTCTTGATATTTTGATTCCCATGTAATATAATAGCAACAAATGATTTAGATGGAATTCACCTCAAATATAGACATTCCAAAATGAAGTGTCCTTGCTGGAAAAAAGTGGGATACATCCATGGAAAAGAAATTAAAGCATTTAGAACTGATTCAAAATGTCATCAATCGATTGGCGAATAGTTCCTTTTTTTTAAAAGGATGGACGGTGATTTTTGTTGCTGCCGTTTTAGGTTTTGCTACAAAGGACTCTAATCCTCACTATGTTTGGTTAGCTGCGATTCCTACCGTTTCTTTTTGGCTACTGGACGGTTTCTATCTTAATCAAGAACGGCTTTTCCGGCGTTTATACGATGCCGTTAGAGAGACAGATGAAGATGAGATAGACTTCTCTATGAATACCGTCCCTTTTAAGAAGAGTGGAGACTGGTTTAAAGCCATTTTTTCAAAGACGCTTCTGCCTTTCTATATCCCAATTATGCTTGTGATTGTGTTTGTTCTCATTTGGCAATTAACTTGACAAGATAAGGAGGATCATTAAAACATAAAACTCTGAAATTAGATTCAACATCGTTTAGTATACCATCAGACACACTGATCTTATTAGCAGCTTGCCTCTTTATACTTTCAACCCTCCAAATTTCCACTTGACAAATCCTACAATACATGGAATTATAATACTATATCTGTCAGCAGACTTAGTATACCCATGCAAATCCCAAACTACTATCAAATCTTAGAGATTGGTCGAAATGCGACTGCGTCCGAAATAAAACAAGCATTCCGCAGACTTGCCAAACGATACCATCCCGATAAACTTCACATCAACTTTGGACCAGATGAGGTGGCACATGCCAAACAGATGTTCCGAGAGGTTTGTAACGCTTACGATGTTCTGCAGGACGAAAAACGCAAGTCCGACTATGATCGTATATTACAAAACATTGAACGGCAGAAGAAATCATATCGCTCCTATTATGACAGACTGAATAGGCTTGATCAGGATTATGCCAAGTTAGAATTGTTGTTCCAAGCACTACTGCATCAAAACTACAAAACTGGCATCTCCATTTATGAGCAGCTGTGTCAAAGATGTGAAAAGAGAGGCACAAAATGGTGTATTGACGATTTCTTTAACTATGAGGACAGTCGTGATTGCGAATTTCTGATTGCTGAAGCGTATCAGAATCTTGGGTTTTCCAATGGAGATGGTTCTACTTCCGAACGGCACCGAAAAATTGAGTTGGCAATGCAAATCTATGAGTCTCTGTTATCCGCAGAGGGACGACGCCCCTGTTTCAAGCACTTTATTAAAGAGGTAAAAGACCGCCTGAAAAGAATCTATCTTTATCATTTCAGTGTAGAAGGGTATGAGCAGATGGATCAGCTTCCATTAACGAAAATTCAGGCATTAAAACTGCCGAAGCGTGAAACTGCATGGGTATATAAAAAGATTGCTGAATTCTACGTTGAAATCAATCTATTTCCAGAGGCACGTCAGGTATTACTCATGGCGTTTGAGCTGCAACCAAATCTTCCTGGTGCTAAGAAGATTTGCAGAACTTTAAATATGGTAAATTAGCAAGTGGTATCTTAGATTTAAACTTATTTTGTTGAAAGAAGACCTATGAGTGAAATAATCTATATTGCACTGGCGTTTATTTTAATAATTGGTTTCCAAATCGGAATATGGGTTTATGCTCGTAGTAAGGGTGTTAGATGGTTATGTCCGAATTGTGGGCAGCGGCAAACGGGTTGGTCAACACAGTGTCCGAAATGTGGTGTTGTTTTCAAGGATTGGAAGGAATAAAAATAGTAGTCTAAATTTGTCCATAATTGAGGTGAAATTTAATGCGAAAAGAAGTACGTTGGGAACGGATGTTCCCTGATGAATTAGAAGCTGCTTTTGAAGCATGTCCAGGTGTCTATTTTACTTATGGGCTTTGTGAACCACACGGACCGCAAAACACAGTTGGGCTTGATGCACTTAAAGCACATGCAATCGCCTGTCGTGCAGCACAAATGCACGGTGGCATAGTCGCACCACCTGACTATTGGCACATCCATGAACACGGAATGTATGCAAACTGGGCACAACAGAATGTCGGTGAAGTACGGAGTTGGTTGACTGCGATGCCTGCATGGCAACATTTCAAAAATGTGTGTTATCACGTCCGCGCTGCTGATGCGCTTGGATTCCACGCTGCTATCTTCCTCACCGGACACTATGGACCAAATTGGCAAGACCTCAAAACACTTTTGGACTTAATTCAACCGCACTTTGCGATGCGTTTGTATGGACTGCCAGATTTTGAAGCAAATCATATCGGATTCAGCAAAAAAGGTGATGGTGCAGACCACGCGGGGAGGGTTGAAACCTCGTTATTATGGGCGTTAGAACCTGATTGTGTTGACATGTCTCGGATGCCGGCAAAAGACGAACCAGGACCCCACTTTGCAATGGGCGGAAATGCTTACGATTCAGACCGGCGCATCGGTGAGCGTATGGTAAACGATGAAGTCACTTGGCTTGGCAACAAGATGCAGGAATTGCTTGATGTTTATGCGGAACTTAATATTACCGAACGCCTACCGGTAACCTTTGAAGAAGTTGAAAAGATTTGGACAGACCAAGTGACACCTGCTTTGAAAACCTTTGAGACAATGCAAAGGACAGGTGAACCGCCACCGGAAGATTCACAATGGTATCTTAATTGGAAACTCCCGGAGCAAAAATAAGAGAGGACATCCTATGGAAACTACAAACGATCAACTTTCTGCAGCGTATCAAAAAGACGGTTTCTTGACCGGCATCCACGTTGCTGAAGATGCTGAAACGTCACATTATCGTAAAGAATACGATGCGTTAGAAGCAGAAGTCGGTGCAGAAAAATGTGAAATCGGGCTTATAGATTGGCATTTTGATTATAAATTTATATGGGACATTGCTATACACCCAAAAATTGTTGATGTCATTGAAGCACTTATCGGGCCGGATGTGATGCTGTTAGCCACGCACTTCTTTTGCAAGTATGGACCGCGTGAAAAATTTGTTGCATGGCATCAAGACGTGACCTATTGGGGACTTGAACCACCTGACGCCATTACCGCTTGGTATGCGATAGATGACAGTGACACGGGAAACGGATGTATGCAAGTGATTCCCGGTAGTCATCATAAAGGTGTTCAAGAGCATGGTAAATCTGAACAGGAAGGCAATCTACTGAGCATCAATCAGGAAGTTCCAGTTACTGAAGCGGACGCAGAGACTGCTGTGGATTTAATCTTAAAAGCAGGTGAAATGTCTATCCATCACGGACAGATAATTCACGGTAGTCTGCCAAATCATTCTACGCGGCGTCGCTGTGGTTTAACAATCCGATATATTCCGCCATCAGTGAAGCAAGCGGAAGATAATTCGCTAAAACGCCCGTGGAAACCGATTTTATTGCGTGGTGAAGATCGGCACCAGAATTTTAACACTGTGCCAAACCCGTTCCCGTTATCTTAAAATCATCGTAGATTTTTCAGTTGATGAAATACCTTGTTAGGCGCGCTTACATGAAAATTATGTAATTAAATCGGTAATTTTTTATTTTGCATATTCGGAACATTTTAAGTGCTCTTCAGTCCCGTAGGGACGATATGTTTATAGCAGCGCGGACGACCTCATCCCTAAGTCCCGTAGGGACGATATGTTTCAAAACACATAGACAATAAATATGCCGTTCCTATGGAACTCAAGAAAGTAGGTTATCATATTTCTATAAACATATCGTCCCTACCAAATCAACGCTATGAATCATGGCGAATGCCATACGGGGAATGCCTAAATGGCGTTCATACCGCTGATTTCTTGATTTGGCGCATTCGCCTTATGGCATTCAGCGGGACTAAAGAAATTACCGAAATATTAATTTATGGTGAACATTGAAATTAAAGAGACACATTTCTGTAGGAGCGATCTCCGAATCGCGACGAAACACTTGAATAGTCGGGAATCGGAGTTCCCTCCTACACTTCAAAATGTTCCGTTAATTCTAAAGTTCACTATAATCTTCATCAAAGCGCCCCAACAGATATAGGCACGTAAGGCAAAGAATGCAATCTCATATCTACGACGCAATCGTCATTGGCGCAGGTGGCATGGGGAGTGCAACCGCGTATCATCTTGCCAAATCGGGTGCGGATGTGCTTGTTTTAGAACAGTTCCAGCGTGGACATACATTCGGTAGTTCACACGGGGAAACACGCATCATCCGCTTCTTTTATGATAAACCTTTTTACACCGAATTAATGAAAACCGCATACTCCGAATGGCGCGCTCTTGAATCAGCGTCAGGGAAGCAATTGCTGTTCATTACTGGAAGCGTCAATTTAGGTCAAAGTGGAAATCCATACATGATGTCTGTTCGCCAAAGTTTAGATGCTGCAGGTGTTGAATCGGAGTGGTGGGATGCGAAACAATTGATAGGACGGTTCTCGCAATTCCGCGTGTCTAACGATATGGATATTCTCTGGCAGAAGGATACCGGTTTTCTCTATGCCTCTGAATGTGTATTGACTTACCTGCAATTGGCTGAGCAACATGGAGCAGAAGTTCAAGAAAAGACACCCGTCGGACGAATAGATTGGCAAGCAGATGTCCCGACCATCCACACTAAAGACAGCCAGTTTCGCGGCAAAAAAGTTGTTGTGACAGCAGGTGCGTGGACATCCTCTTTACTCACAGAACTGAATCTACCACTCACAGTGACAAAGCAGCAGGTCTGCTATTACATACCAACCATTGCTGCTGCGCGTTTCCAACCAAGCCAGTTTCCCGTCTTTACAGAGATTACAACTGATAACGAATTTATGTATGGTATACCTTATTTTAATAAAATGGGCGTAAAGGTTGCACGACACGGAATGGGAAAAACCGTTTTACCCGATACATGTAACCGCACACCCGATCCAGATTACATCCAACGAATGGACACCTACTTAAGCGAACGTATTCCCGAACTCGGAAATACAGTCCATGCCGAAGTTTGCCTCTACACTGAAACACCGGACGAAGATTTTATTATTGACGCGCACCCGCACTGCCCAAATATATTCATAGCAGCAGGTTTTTCTGGGCACGGCTTTAAGTTTTGTTCACTTGTCGGACGCATTATGTGTGAATTAGCACTAACTGAAAAAACCAGTTTTGATACAACTCCTTTTAGTATTGACCGGTATCTGTAGGTCGCATTCTCAGTTACTCAATCTATCTTGACTTGCTAACCTATCCCTGCTATCATAAGGTAACCAAACGATGTCATAAATCTTGACGAGGAGCAACGCCATGAAAGGCAAACAGATAATCATGCCAGCGAAACGTTCAGCTACGTTGGAGGATTTCGAACTTGATGAAACGCTGGCACCGAACCAGATTTTACTCAAAACACATTACAGCTTGATTAGTCCTGGCACTGAAGGGGCAGGATATACCGGTTTAGAGAGCGGCACTCGATTCCCACACGGGTCAGGTTACACCGCTATTGGTGAAGTACTAAAAGTAGGTGAACACGTTACAAAGTGTGCCGTTGGGGATTTCGCCTTCTGCTACAGTTCACACGCTTCTATCATCAAAACTGCCTCTGTGATGTTGTCGTTCAAACCGCCATTGGAGATGGATGCTAAACTGATTCCTTTTGTACGGATGGCAACGGTAGCAATGACCTCGCTACGTGTCTCCTCGGTTGAATTTGGCGATACCGCTGTCATAATCGGCTTAGGGTTAGTTGGCAACTCTGCCTCACAGCTTTTCAATTTAGCAGGCATGAAAGTCATTAGCGTTGAACGGGTACCTGAACGGATAGAAATTGCTCGGAAGTGCGGCATACAACACCTGATTAATCCTGACGAAGAGGATGTGCTTGAACGCGTCAAAGCCTTAACAGACGGACATAAGGCTGAAGTTACTGTTGAAGCGATTGGTAACCCACGACTTGTTGAATTGGCGTATCAGCTGACTCGCACCAAAGGAGAGGTTATCCTACTGGGTTCGCCACGCGGAGAGTATATCACAAATGCTACAGCGATACTCAATTATTCCCATCTTATAGGTTTAGGTGCGGTTACGCTGAAAAGCGCACATGAATGGGTGTATCCGACAATGCATTCAGGTGAATCGAAACATTCACTTGAACGGAATTCGCAAATAGTTTATTCGCTCATCAAGGAAGGTAAATTCAAGGTTGAGGAATTGCTAACACATGTCATAAATCCTGAAGATGCACAATCCGCTTATGATGGTTTGACTGATCATAAGGATAAATATTTAGGTGTCATCATGGATTGGACACAGATTTAAAATGAAAACACTCCTTATTCTACGACATGCCAAATCCAGTTGGGACAATCCACAACTCTCCGATTATGACCGTCCCCTCAACAAACGGGGTAAACGAGATGCACCGCGTATGGGTAAACATCTGGACGAACAAGGATTAATTCCAGACCGAATTCTAACCTCATCAGCCAAACGCGCCCGAAAAACTGCTACCAAAGTGGCAAAAGCATGTGGTTATAACAAAAAAATAAAGCGGTTGGATCGTTTTTACCTTGCTCCACCGGGCGTTTACATCGAAAAATTACAAGCATTGTCCAATAAACATGAACGTGTGATGGTTGTCGGACATAATCCAACAATGGAACATCTCGTACGACACTTGACAGGACAAATTGAACGGATGCCTACTGCTGCCCTCGCCCATATTGAACTCTCTATCCAGAATTGGGAGGAATTCGATTTTTCTACCAGAGGAACACTGGTCAACTTATGGACACCAAAAACGCTTTTTACCGACTGAGTTTCCCGTTGGCAAAATTCTTTTTTCTTTTTCTTGTGGGAGTTTTCTTTCTACTGCAATTCCTTCCTGCCTCCGAACAGTTATCTGTCTCCACCGCCAAAGACGGTCAGTTTTTTCCTTCGGGCGCGGACGATGGCAAAGGTGGCATTATAGTCGTTTGGGAGGATTACCGTACTGGTAAAGACTGGGATGTGTATGCCCAACGGATTGATAATACGAACTCTCCGATGTGGCAAGCAGATGGTCTTCCAATATCCGTTGCGGATAGAAATCAACGCCGTTTACGCATGATTCGGTACGATAAACGCGCTATTGTTGTTTGGAATGATAGACGCGGTAGAAGCAGTTGGGATATTTATGCACAAGCTGTGAATCTTGATGGCAAAGTGCTTTGGCAAACGGACGGAATACCTATCTGCACAAACACTGCAGACCAGTCCACACAAGCAATTTTGAGTGATGGGGAGGGCGGTGCTATCGTTGTATGGGAGGATGAACGCCGAAGCTCTGAATTCCAAGACCTTTATATCCAACGTATCAATTCTGAAGGAATACCGATGTGGCAGCAGGATGGTATACCGGTTTCTCCATCGGAATCGCTTCAGAGCAATCCCGTTCTTGTCGCAGACGGGGTAGACGGATTTTATGTTGTGTGGTGGGACGTTGTTGGAGCTGATTCCTGGTCCATTATGGCACATCGTCTCAGTTTTGACGCGAAACCGTTATGGGATGCACCGCTTCTCATTACCCCTGAGAACGGCATGCAAGGTGAACCACGTGTAGTCGCAGATGGCAAAGGTGGTCTTATCGTTGTGTGGCAGGTATACGTAAATTTCATTAATGACCAACTCTATGCACAACGCATTTCTCCTGACGGAAAGAAATTGTGGCAGGAAGCAGGTGTCCCGGTTTGCACAGCGGACGGAATTCAAAAAAACGCTACAATCGTCAATGATGGGAAAAATGGAATTATTGCTGTCTGGCGAGACGAACGCGACATTTACGGTGATCTGTATGTGCAGCGCATCGGTGCGGACGGAACGTTGGTTTGGCAGAAAGACGGTATCCCGATTTGTACTGTTGGTGGTCATCAGGATAGACCTTTCATCGTGCAATCCGCAGAAAGTCATTTTTTTATCGCATGGATGGATTACCGTGGAGATATTGGAGAGAAAAGTATTGATGCCATCTATTGTCAGAAGGTAGATTTAGATGGCAATCTCTTATGGGAAAAGGATGGTGTCCCCGTTTCTACAAGTAAGGGAGAACATTTCCCGCCGTTCGTGGTATCTGTTGGAAACAAGCAGTGTGTTGTTATCTGGAACAACAGTCAGCGAGATAATGGTGATATATTCCTTAAGCGGTTTTAGACTATTGCTAAGATTCCCGACTCATCTCAATCAAATGCGCGCCTTCCAACCCAGCACGCACCGCTTCATCATAACTTGTCACCACGACCTGATGCTCCTCAGCAAGTTGTTTGATAAAATCTACCATCAGTGCTTTTCGTTCGTCGTCTAAATGAAGCGTTGGATCATCAAAAACAAAGAATCCAGGATTGCCTAAAACTTTGGCGAGAGCAACCTTGAAACAGAGATAGAGGAACATTTTTTCGCTACCGCTGAGCAACATCAAACTCCGATCCACACCATCTATTTTGACCGAAGGGAGCAGATGTTGCTTCTGTAAGTCAATACGGGTTCGTCCAAAAAGTTCCATCTGTTCAAGTCGGCGGTGGAGTTCTTCCTCTGCAGGTTTAAGGATTTGGCGTTGGAGTGTTTCGATGGTTTTGTCAACACCAGCACAAGCGAGTTCTAAACTGAGCGTTGTCCTTTCAACTTGTTCTGCCTCAGCATTTACCTTCTGAAGTCGTTCAAGTCTATCTAATTGCACTGCCTCCTCTTGCTTGAGTTTTTCAAGTTTTTTTCGTTCGCTGTCGATTCGTGCCTTCAATTGACGTTTATCTATATTTTTGGGAATGGACTCTGCAGATTGCACATCGTCGTTTAATGATTCATCCGTTGTTTCTTCTTCTGAAATACCTTTATCACTTAGCCGCGTCGTGAGCGTGTCAAGTTCGGTCTGTATTTTGTCAATATCTTGTTCAAGTTGTTCTAACCGAGTTGCCTTCACCTGTAAAGTCTGCAGTCGCTGTTCAAGTTCCTGCCGACTTTCTAAATTTTCGGTTTTTTCGGCTAACAATTTTTTCTGGTTATCTAATTCAGTGGATAGTTGCGATTTTTCGGTTTCCTTTTCCTCAATAATCTTCTGAACGATTTCCTGTTCAATTTTCTGATGGCAAGTGGGGCAGTGTCCATCGCCACTCTCAATCAATGTGCAAAGGGTGTCACATACTTTTGTTAATGCTGCAATTTGTGAGTCAATACTGCCAATTTTTTGAATGAGTTCCTCGCGATCCGTCTCTAACCCTACGGCTTCCTTAACTGCTGTTTCAATAGTAGTCATCATCTCACGTAAGTGAGAGATGTTGTTGAAACCGCTCAAGGTTTCTGTGAGTTCTTGCGTGAGATTATTTAGTTGCGTCTGTGCTTGCTTACGGTTCTGTTTCCACTCAGCGATTAATTCTGCATCCCCCGTTTCCGTGCCGTATGCCTTCTCAAGTTCTCTCAATTTTGCTTCTATTTTTTCAATTTCTGTTTTGTGTGCGTTCTGTGCACTGAATCGCAGGCTGTTTTGATGTGCTTGAATCCTATTCCGCTCGCGTTTAGCAAGGCGACGTGCATCAATGAACCGCTCTCTAACCTCTATCAATCTGTCAATACCGAGGAGCGTAAATAGAATATCGCGCCGTGTGGCTGGTTGCCGAGCAAGAAATTCAAAAATCTCACCTTCGCGAAGGAATGCTGTCAAGGCAAGCCTATCGTGTATAATGCCAAACTTGTCTTTTAGCATAGCTTCAACGACTGTAATACGTTTGTCATCAAAGACAATATGCCATTCTCCATCTTTTTCCTGTCTCAGTTGGAAACGTTTACCTGTCCCACGGAAGAGCATGTATCGCTCATCATCTTTTACAAATTGCAACCCCGCTGTCCCACTATACGACTTTGCACTCTTTATTGCCGCAGCATCAACCCGTGGCACGATTGGTTTACCGGTTAACGTAAAAAAGATGGCATTGACAAGCGTGCTTTTACCACTGAAATTGGGGCCAAAAATGAGATTGATACCATCAGAAAGTTCAAAATCTTGCTGTTGGAAACAACCGAACGTCTTGAGGCGAATCCGCTCTAACCGCATTTTATTTTTCTCTTTTCTCTTGGATAAGGTCATATATCATTTGCGCTCTGACCTTTTCGCGTCCATTTGCCAAAGTGAATTCAAAGGCGTTCACAATCGCTTCAAGTTCATCAGGACCAAGGGTAATATATTTTGAGTCGTGTTGGATAATTGCCTCTATTTCCGCTTTATAGATTTCCCGCGTTTCATTGTCAAGGACAGTGTCCATAATTTATTCCTATGATATTATCGTGTGATAACCCGTTACTGTCAGATCTACTCTGTTTTAGGATTTTTCGCCAAAATATTAGACAGGTCGCGAGCAGGAACTCGCTCCTACAAGAAGAAATCTTTACCCGAAGGTGGAAACTACTGAAAATTGAACGAATCACTTACTGCAGGTCAGATTTTAGATTTTATCTTCATCAACCGTTCGCCCGCTTCTATCAGAATATCATCCGCCATGCTAAACATAAACCTAAATTTTGTCTTACCAAGGTGGGGGCGGCTATAGAAACTGGAACCCGGCACTCCGCCAACGCCAATTTCTTTGACCAGCCAATGGGCAAATGCTGTATCATCAGGGAATCCAAAATCAGAAATGTCTGTCATGATGTAATAAGCAGCCTCTGGTGGATGACAGCGAAATCCTGCTTCTCTGAGCGTATTAACGAGTCTTTTGCGATTTACGTCATATTTTTCTACTAATTCTTGGTAGTAAGTTGGTGGTAGGTTGAGGGCGGCAACACCCGCACGTTGTAACGGATGCGGTGCACCGACGGTTAAGAAATCGTGCATTTTGCGGATTGCATCTGTTAAAGTCTCTGGTGCTACGACATACCCTAAACGCCATCCTGTCATTGAATAGGTTTTACTCAATCCTGATACAGTAATCGTCCGATCCTGCATCTGAGGCAAAGACCCGATGCTGATGTGCGATTCGTCGTCATAGATCATGTGCTCATATATCTCATCGGTTATAGCGATGCAGTCATATTCACAGCAGAAGTCAGCGATTTCTTGAAGTTCGTCTTGTGTGAAGACCTTTCCAAGCGGGTTGTTAGGGGTGTTAATAATTATCGCTTTGGCGTTGGCAGAAAAAGCATTTTGTAGTTCAGAAGGATCGTAAGTAAACTGCATGACACCATCTGTAGATTGTGTTTCACGCAGTGCGACATAGACGGGCTTTGCACCAGAGATAATGGTATCCGGTCCATAGTTTTCATAGAAGGGTTCAAATATGATTACCTCGTCGCCAGGGTTGATAATCGCGAGCAGCGCGGAGAGCATGCCTTCTGTTGAACCACAGGTAACGGTGACATTCTTCGCAGCATCGGTTGGAATGTGGTTGAACGTCGTCATTTTGTGGGCAATTGCTTCGCGAAAATTGGGTGCACCCCACGTGATACTATATTGGTTATATCCTTCTTGAATCGCCTCAATTGCTGCTGCTTTGACAATGTCTGGTGGTTGATATGCTGGCGTGCCTTGCGACAGATTAATAGCATTGTGACGCAAACACAGCTGCGTCATGCCACGGATCACAGATTCAGTGAAACGGGTGGATTTTTCTGAGAGTTTGGATTGAAGGGACATGTGATTATAGTAAAACTTACAATTAATGGGACACTTCTGTAGCGCAAACTGTTAGTTTGCGTCCCATCGGCACAAACTAAATGAAGATTAAGTTATTAATTCGGTAATATTTATTTTTTCCAATCCTGGTAGGTGCGGTTTCCTAACCGCACCGGGCCTGGTTACAGAATTACCGAATTTATTTTTTAAACTTCATACAGTTTGTGCTACAACTTCTATTGTCCGTTATGTTTCCGAAGTAGGTTTATCAAAGTGTCTCAATAATTTCAAAGTTCACTATATGTGGAATCTAAACAACCCTTAGACTTCGGTTTTATAACTTAAAATTATACCATCGTCCAGCGGAATGTCAACAGAATTTAACAGCGGCGTGTTAAAGACGAATTCTACATAATCCAGCATCTCATCGCGCATTGTCACGGTATCATCAGCCACAATTAAACCGCCCAGATGGATGTTGGGCAATGCCAATTCAAGATAACGTAAATATTCGTCTTTCTGTGCATCAAGAAACACGAGGTCAAAAGTGGTATCACACTTCGGGATTTCGTCAAGTGCATTTCCGACTCTTATTTCAACAATATCGTCTAAATTAACTTCTTTGAGATGTGCTTGTGCTTCAGCTGCTCGTTTTGGGTCAAACTCCAGGGTGATGAGTCTGCCTCCAGTTTCCTTTAGTGCAGCAGCAAGCCAAATTGTGGAATAACCGTTACTTGTCCCAACTTCAAGGACGTTCTGTGCGTGTATAGAACGGATGAGAATAGAAAGAAATTGCCCGTTTTCGGGGGCGATATTGGTATACTGTTTTGCAGTCTTTTCAAGTCGTTTTAAAATAGGTTGATAGTCTTCCATTGTCAGATAAGACCCTACCATGTCGTTAATAATGTAAGAATAATATCACATATTGCAACGGCTGTCAAAGGCTTTATCTTTGAAACAGCTGCCAACTCCTACCGGGAAGGCCAGCACGAAACACTTCAACATTTCCTCGGTCAGCTATCGTGACATAGCACGTGCATCCATCTGAACCGCCGAAAGCAATATTAGTACAGTGTTTACCTTTCAATTCAACCTCTAATAACACTTCTCCTTCCGGTGAAAGTTTTGCCACTGTGCCTTTGCCGTGCCGAGTAATATAAAGATTGCCTTCAACATCACAGCGCATTCCGTCCATACCGAAATCTGGAAACTGAATCAATAACCGTTTATTGCTAACCTCACCTTGAGGTGACAAGTCATAAGCCCAAACATTACGCTGTGCCGATTCGTTGACATAAAGCACCTTCTCATCGGGGCTTACCTCAATACCGTTTGTTGTTCCCATATCCGCTTCCAACAAGGCAACTTGCCCGTCTGTCCCCACTCGCCAAATCTGTCCGATTGACTCACCCCAATTGGGATCACTTGCATAGATAACATCGTTTGCACCGATTGCGAGGTCATTCGGTTGATTCATCGTCGGTTCGTGTGCATGCACGCTAATTTCGCGCGTCTCCATATCCACTTTGAGGACATTGTGGTTCGTATAGTCAGCAATGAACATAAAGCCTTCGCTGTTGAAACGGATGCCGTTGCCGATGCTACCAGTCGGTAGTTCTACAAAAACGCTTGCTTCACGATTAGGTGTTACCTTGCCGATGGTATGTTGCCGTTCAAAGTTAACGGCATATAGGTTGCCATCGGCATCACAAGCGGGCCCTTCGATTCCAGATGTAAACCCGTTGACGGGTGTAAATTCTTGACTGACAAAAAGTTCTTCGTTCATTTTGTGCTCCTCTACGTTTTGTTTATGGTGTATTATAGAAATAATTCGATATTTCCTCTGTAGGAGCGATCTCCGAATCGCGACCGAACTTATGAAGCATCGGGAATCGGAGTTCCCTCCCGCCAAATACCAAAGGTGCATTTAGCGTTGATTCACAGATCAATACTGTCTAAATAAATTCAGAATCTACCATAGCATCAATTTATATACATTTTAGCACAACTATAGAGATAATTTGTGATTTTAAATTATGGTCAAATTCGTTTTTTACATTGGTGGGATTTGCAATTATATTCTCAAAAGCCAGTACCCTTCAATCGTGTGTGGTCCCTGTACTTCGCCGAATGCAGCTACCATAAGCGTCAATTTAAAAGAAAGAACTGGTTTTCGGGTGTTGGTATAGCCTCGTAGAGGCGAAATGTTTATAGATAAGCATTCACCCACGTCCCCGAGCCCCGTAGGGGCGATATGTTCTTACGACCCTATGTCACTCCTACGGAGTTCAACAGACGGCACGAACATTATACTATAAACATTGCGTCCCTACGGGACTAATACCAAATTAACTTGATTAGGCGTTTCTTGGACAAGTCAGTATTGCAAGGCACCAAATCAACGCTATGAATGCCTTTTGGCATTCAGCGGGGACCTCGCGCTACAGATTAGGTTAATTTGGTATAAAGAGGATTCATATACTCGGAAAATCCTCAAATTGACACCTATGGCTTCGCCGAATGCAGCAACACACGCATTCAGATTTGATTTGGCCACTTGCTATCAAACAAAGGACAAACACAGACACATCTACAATAAAGGCACGCGAATTTGACAAAACTTTACGTAATAGACTCTTATTATTTCATGTAATGACATAAAAATGCTCCAGTTGACAAAACAACCGGAGCATTTTGTTTTATGAATAAGTTTGTATAAAACCTAAAGCCTTGATTTTAGATTTCCCCAAGTAGTAGAAAGTTTTCCAAGCGGATCAACGGGGGTAGCTGTAGCACTCAAATCTTTGGCGATATTAATATCATCTTCACTAAGCGCACGATTCCAGAGGCGCACTTCATCAATCATCCCAGTAAAGACGTTGTTAGGTCTATCGCAATCCTGTGCAATCCGCAGCGGGTCGTCAATACTCTTTAGTACCCCAGGGACTGCCCCGTCAGCAACGCTCTCCCCATCAATATAGAGTGTAGCCATTTCCCCATCGTTGGTAAAAGCGACATGTAGCCACTTTCCAGTTTCAGGTAGATCAGCATTGATATCAGCGCGACCGCCCTCCGTTTCAAAACGGAGTTTAAAAGTACCACCTTCGCTGAATAATCCGTATTGTCCTCTACCATTGCAACCACCGTGAACAGATTTGCCAACAATCTGACGCGTGCCGTCCCAGGTTTCAGCAAAAATCCATGCCATAAAAGTACATTCGTTGACATTGAGTGCATCGGTGCTTTCCACGGTAACCCATGTGCCGCTTCCTGCACCGTTGAATTTCAACGCTTTTCCAAACTTTCCATCAACCCAATTCGGGTTATCAATTGTGCCATCATGACCGTTGCCGCTTGTATCTTCGGCAACATCACCGGAGCCTTCATCAAAAGAGAAATTGAGGACGAGTCCCTCAGAAAAGTCCGCTGACGTTATTAGCGGTGTCAACACAAATAGTGCTATAATTAAGGTAAAAATACTCAAGGTTTTCATTATTATGCCTCTTATTTAAAATAGGGAACCCGTTTGAGGTGTCCCCAAGTAGTTGAAAGTTTATCAGATGGTGTAACAGCAAGAGCACCATCCTCGCCTTGGTCTTTGAACTTATTAATATCGTTCTCGCTCAATGAACGATTCCAGAGACGCACTTCATCAATCATCCCAGCAAAAACGTTGTTGGGTCTGTCGCAATCTTGCGCAATGCGCAAGGGATCCTCGTTTGCTTTAAGTTTCCCCGGAACATTACCTTCTTGAACAACTTTTCCATCAATATAGATTTTACCGGTAGTGCCATCGTTGGTAAAAGCGACATGGATCCATTTCTCGGTTTCAGGCAGGTTAGTGACGATATCAGAACGTCCTCCTTCCGTTTCAAAACGGAGTTTGAAGGAACCGCCTTCGCTAAACAACCCGTATTGTCCCCTCCCAGTGCAACCACCATGAACAGATTTACCGACAATTTGGCGGGTAGCATTCCAATGTTCAGCATGAACCCACGCCATGAACGTGCATTCATTCACGTTGAGTGCTTCTGTACTTTCCACGGTAACCCATGTGCCACTTCCTGCACCGTTGAATTTCAGCGCTTTTCCGAACTTTCCATCAACCCAATTCGGATTATCAATTTTACCATCGTGGCCGCTGCCGCTTATATCTTCGGCAACATCACCGTCACCTTGGTCATAAGTGTGATATAAGATTAACCCGTCCGCAAAATCTGCTGACATCGCTAACGGAATAGTCATGGAAAGGGGAATAAACAACAATACATATATCACCATTTTGTGAAATTTGTCACAAAATGTAGAAAATGTAGAATTATAATAACTTTTTGGAACGATTCCAGATTTTGTGATCTTTTTCACGATTCAAAGTCCTCCTTACGTTTAAAGATGTCATATTTTACCAGTTTGCCATATTATTGTCAATATTATAGTAAAGCACATGCTTATTTTACATGTAGATGACTTCCTGATTTGGTAGTCTAAAAATTGTCCGATGGACGCTTAACAATCAAGGTGTGCTTTCGCTGTGTGCTTCTACCTCGCAAGTCGTTTTTAACAAGCACTATAACCCTAAATTATTATCATTTTTGGAAAAATTAGACAAAAAATGCCTGTTTTTTGAAAAAATGCACCTTTTTGCCCTAAAAAACGCGTCTATAATCATAAGGAGTTCTTCAAAATAGAAAACCGACTAAAACATCTACAGATTCAAGAGATAAAGTTTTACTGAAAAATATGTTTGTTCACGCATCTAACTGTTAACCGACACAATACAACAATGGATTCATCATCTAATGAATGCTACAAAAGCATACAAATTAAATAGGTGAAAAAATGTTTAAAGATATTTCCATAGACAACTGGATTCTCGGTGGCACAGCCTTTCTCTTGATTTTCACGCTTGGATGTTATTTGTGGTTCCAAAATGAGATGGCATACCTTCAACCACAAAATACCGACGTGGAAATACAGCACTTGGAAAAATCCTCAAAAATTAAGCAGATAGAAACACCACAAATTGAATCAACTGACGCTGTTCAACCGGATGCCTCAGAAAAAAATAGTTCTGAAAGAACTGGCAATGTTGACATGAACCCAGGTGTCAGTGATGGTGACACCACGCAGAAGTGGATACAAAGCGGTATGATGATTGCCCCATTAGTAGCAATAGATAACACTCTAAAGGAATCGCAGCCGCTGAAATAATACACAAAAGTTTATCTTGGCAAAGAATTTAAGTGATGAAAACTCAGGAAAAGGATAAGTTTATTTCTTTTTTTCGATTGAAATCGTTCCATCATTAAGTTTTTATATTTCCGTTAGGGACACTTTCAATGCGTGCCTTTTTCTTATTGCGCCGCAAAATATTACAGCAAAATCGGAATTTCATAGCACTCACCCATAAAATTTTTGGTATTTTCATTGACAGTTGCCTGTTTTTACACTATCCTATAAGTAAATCCTTCCAAACAATAATATTTTCTCTTACAATAAATTCAAGAAATATGGACGTTTGCCTCTAATTGCAAACTTCCCTTGTCTATAGGTAGAAGCAAAGGAATACTACAATGAAAGAAACAAGAGACGAAAAATTACAGCAAATCGGAGAAAATGCCCTAACAGAATCTGTTGTGCGTGTGGTATGGCAAAAAACTGACGAAGAATCTGGTAAACGCCTTATCTGGTCACGGGGTAGTGGATTCTTTGTCGGTCCAAACCTAATTGTAACAAATATTCACTGTATTGCAGGAGCACCGTCCGTTTTTGCGGAACTCGTTAGTACAAAAACGGAATTCTCTATTGAAGGTGTGGTGGCGTTTGATGTTGAAAACGACCTTGTCATTTTAAAAGTTGCTGGTGCAGAAACGCCGCTGCCCTTCGGCGATAGTGGGACAGTGCAGATTGGCGATATTTTTTGTGCGGTAGGGTATCCTGGAGGAAAAGAAGGTGTAGTTACACAAATCACACTGCAAGGCATTAGACATAGTGATAAACGTTTACAAATTAAAGAGGATTTTGCTCCCGGATATAGTGGCGGTGCTGTCCTAAATAGCATGGGTGAGGTCATAGGTGTTGCTGTTGGTACTGCCGCAAGCATATTGATGTTTAGTGGTGGAACAACTTTGTCTACGAGTCACGCGATTCCCGTAAGTGCTTTACAGTTTTTACTCGCGAACGCGGTAGAAATGATGTCGTTGGATGAATGGCAAAAACTTCCACGTGTACAAGGTTTTGCCGAAGTTGTGCAAGCCCAGATGAATATGAGGCAAGGTAACCACATGGAAGCGTTAAAATGCCTTGATGCTGCAATTGAACTCAATCCAAATTCAGTGGAGATATACGCCAATCGTGCAGGCTTAAAGATTTTAATGGGTGAAGCAGAAGATGCCATTGTTGACTGTGATTCCGCCATCAAACTTAATCCCGATTTTGTAGAGGCACATATCAACCGAGCCGCCGCGAACTTATCATTAGATCAACACAATGCGGCAATTGCTGACTGTGATGCTGCCCTCAAACTTGATCCTGATTTTGCTCAGGCCTATGTCATCAGAGCATCCGCAAAATTTGCTGCCAAATTTGATTCAGAACAACAAGAAGAGGCACTTGCCGATTATAATATTGCCTTAAAACTCAATCCGAACGCAGCAGAAATCTATTTCGCTCGCGCAAATGTACGGGCTGTCTTGGACGACTATGCTGGCGCAATTGAAGACTTTGACAAAATGATCAGCCTAAATCCTGAACCCAACCCATTATTGAATGTTTATTCATATCGAGGAGATGTAAAACGTTTCAATCGTGACTATGAAGGCGCAATTGAAGACTACAACAAAGTCATACAATCCAACCCGAAAGACGACGAGGCATACAACAGTCGTGGGCGTGCAAAGTATGACCTCGGTAGATCTAAAGCGAAACAAGGTGAAAAAACTGATGCTCGTAAATATTATCAAGAGGCAATTGATGACTATTCTGAAGCCATCACGTTAGACCCTGAGAATAGAAGTTGTTACTTTAATCGTGGTCTTGCGAAACGCGAACTTAGCGATTATGAAGAAGCGATTTCGGATTACGATAAAGTAATTCAATTGAATCCTAAGAGCGATACTGGCTACTTCCAACGCGCGTATGCAAAACAACGACTTGGTATTTCCAATGCGGATGATGGAGATGTATCTGGTGCTGAAGGATACTTTCAAGAGTCTATTGAAGATTATACTGAATCCATTAAACTTGACCCAGAGTACGCTATTTCTTTCTACAATCGTGGTTTAGCGAATTACCGTCTTGGTAAATTAAAAGCAGGTCAAGGGAACATGGATGAAGCCAGAGTCCTATATCAACAATCTATTGAAGATTATACTAAAACCCTCAAACTTGACCCTAAATACACAGATGCCTATAATGGCAGAGGATGGACGAAATATCTCCTTGGACAATTAGAAACCGATCAGGGAAATACAGAAGAAGCCAAGAATCTTTTTCACGCAGCAATAGTCGACAGTGATGAAGCAATTCGTCTACAACAAGATAATCCAAGTGCTGCCACCTACCACACTCGTGCTACAGCAAAAGCTGCTCTTGGTGACTATAATGATGCAATTGAGGATTTTGATGAGGCTATACGAATTAAACCGGATGATGCCCTCTATTATTACGAGCGAGGACTGGCAAAGCAAGCACTCAGCAAGCATGAAGAAGCAAAAGCAGACCTTGCAAAGGCAAAAGAACTTGACCCTGATGTAGAAAAAAAGTCATTCTAACGAATATTCGCCTCTATTAACTGAAATTCCTGAACACTATGACTTTTGAAAGGCAATAAAATCTCATAATCATTTAGGCGCGCTTTGATGCGTGCCTTTTTATTTAACAAAAATCTGCTTGTCAACACGTTCCAAAATCTGATTTTATTGACTTTTCATAAAAAAATCACACAAAAATCACTTTTTTACCGAAAAAATGCATATTTTTCTGAAAAAGTGCAATCTTTTTGTTTACAAATGCGTCTTTAATAACAGAAGGTTTAAAGGAAAGAAGAATTGATTGAAAATCCGAATATCAAATAATTAGTTTTCGTGAACACAATGTTCCTTTACTTGTCTAATGATTAACCGAGATAATTTAAATAAAGTGTCAAAATTCAGCGGATACCGCAGAAGATATGAATAGGAGAAAAAGATGTTAAAAGAATTTACAATAGAAAATTGGATTCTCGGTGGAACTTGTTTCATACTAATCTTTACACTGGGATGCTTTTTGTGGTTCCAAAACCAAATGGCTTACCTCCAACCCGTGGATACTGACCCCGGAGTGGAAATGCAGCGCATGGAAAAACCTTCAGGAGCAGAACAAGTAGAAATGCCCCAAATAGACCTTACGGACACAGAACAACCAGACACACCTGATAAAAATAGCGATGATTCTGAAACTAAGTCTAACGTCATCAGCACCCAACAGCATACATAAAGTGATGTAGCGAACGGTAATCCACTACTACATAAGCTGCCACTCATTCCAATACCGTATCGACTTGACCAAGAGCTTACCTTAGGCACACGATCCCCATGCGTGCCTTTTTTCTTATCAGATGGTTCCTGTACAAGCATAACTAAAAATCTGTCCAAATATATTACATTATTTTAATCCAAGTTGCCACCTATGTAGCACAAACTGTATGAAGATTAATTTATTAATTCGGTAATTTCCTATTATGCATATTCGGAATATGTTAAGCTTTCAGTCCCGTAGGGACGATATGTTTATAGCAGCAGAGACCATCACCTCCCTTAGTCCCGTAGGGACGATATGTTTTAAAGCACATCAACAATAAATATACCGTTCCTACGGAACTCAAGAAAGGTGGTCCTTCACATTTCTATAAACATATCGTCCCTACGGGACTAAAGAAATTACCGAAATATTTATTTAATCTTCATTTAGATTGTGCATCTTAGTGCGCAAACTGACAGTTTACCCTACGAAATCTTGCAAAATATGAATATCCTCTATTAAAAACGGTGTTTGCCTGTCTAAAATCTTGTAGGTAGCAATTTGAGTTATTTTATAAGTTTAGATCTCACTCGCGAAACCAGAACTGCGAAATGATGCTAAATCTTTTCACTTATTTACCTCGGAGTTGATAATATAAACGCCAAAATTTGACAACAAAACCCTTAATCTGTTAAAATTGTAAACACCATAGCGAAAATACTCGTTTAGGTTTGTAACTTTATCATTAATATTTTGTATTAACGATAATCCTTTCGGTATGAATCCATAGATACTGCTTGATTCACAACAGATCAACGTTGGAGTGGGTGAGTTACTGTCAATATCCGCCATGAAGATAACTATTTTTGCATTCCTGCTACTTACAGGAACAGCACTATTGCATGCACAATCACCTAATGGAGCGATCCCATTTGATTGTCCTGATGTGCCGCGTGCAATGTTTCAATTTAACTTGGATCGAGAATTGATCTCGCTTATCTCCACTGACGAACCTTTTAATGCTGTTGAAAATCTATATGTCCACACGTACGATACTAAAGATGGTCTTTTTGACAAATTTGTACGATATTATAGTGAGAAGTTACAGGATAATGAATGGGAAAGTTTCGCTAAGGATGAAAACCGGCAAATTTCTATTCTTACCGAAACGGCATCAGAAAATATCTGCAGAGGTATCTTTGCTGTTGTCAAGGGTAGGACAGGGGTACATCTGCTCAACGTCGTTGGACAGATTCCAAAAGAACGAATAGGTGAACTGTTAGCAAACCTAAATGTAATCGGTATTTGGATACCTGAATTGAGAGCGCTCGGTGAAACCATTGAGTTACCAAGTGTTGAGACGGAAACAGTGATATCAGAGACTGAAGAGATATTGCTGGATAAAAAGCCGGTAACTATGTTTCGTATTTCAAAAGATTCATCAAACCCGTTTGTCCAGTTTTCAGGATCAGTGCAAGAGACGCATTTTGCAGATTGGACTTATCGTGGACAACCAATTCAAGAGATTCAGATACAATCACGGACGAAAACTGAGGGCATCAACCATAAAGAGAGAGTGAATGCGGTAAAAGACGTTTTTTTCGGAAATATCGTACCTAAAGAAGGTTCAGAAGACCTGACGGTATTGTTAAAAAAATTATCGAATTCAGATGTGGCGAAATTTGTGCAAAAAGTCACCGTGAATACGGGTGAAAAGTGGGTAAAAATACACCTGGATGATATACCAGATGAAGACGGTCTAATACCGCTTTCAAAGAGGTATCTAACCCACGACGGAAACGTCATTGACGAGATTCAGGTTGAGGGAAATCAGTCCATTGAAATTGACACGATAATAATGGCACTTGAAAATGGACCTATAGAAATTGAAGAGGCTACACAGAAACTGTCTAAGTCTATCCCGGAATTTGAAGATGCTCACGTTGGAATTAAAAAAAATGGTCAACAACGGATTGCAGTAATTTCTGTTGATGAGAAACCGCTATCTTTTAGGGGGTATATAAATACAATTCCACGAATAGGATTTAATCGTGTCACTGGCTGGGAACTTGGTGCTCGTGTTGAAACCGGATCGCGCTTTCAAAATAGGAAAGGTATCACCCCATTTGAATTCGACTGGTATTCTAACATTCCAATTGAAAAAGATAACTCAAAACTCTTTGCCCAGTTTGGCTACGGATTCGGAAATAAAGAACTCTATTACCGTGTTGGTGGTAACCGAATTTGGGGTAAACACAACAATTGGAACTTAGGGTTAACCGCACAGTTCCAGCGCGCAACAACTACAATTGCACCGGATCTTTACGCTGGCTATAATGAGACAGGGGCATTGTTTCTACGCCTATTTGGAGTGCCAGATCATCAAGACTACTATTTGAGAAAGGGCGCAGAGATAGCGTTGCATGGGCAACTGAATAGAGCAATTTATTCAGTTGTCTCACTGGTTTGGGAAACACACGACAGCCTCCAAAAAACGACTGATTGGCATCTTCTCAACTGGCGGTCATCATCAAAAGTGCGAGAAAACCTTGTAATCACACCAGGCAACATGCACAGTATTCGGTTCAAAACCGATTATAAGAACCGAAACAATTACCTCGGTTGGCACAATACTTTCCTCGTTGAACATAGCAACCGCAACTTCGGATCTGATTTTAACTGGACTCGTTTTCAAACACATCTGCGAAATGCTTATCCCTTCGGTAATAATCAACTCCGCTCCCGATTTGTGATGAGTTCAGTTGTTGGCAAACCTGCTGAAGATCATAGCGGTACAGCACTCTTACCGATCCAACGCCAGTTTATTATTGGTGGAATTGGTACACTGAACGGATATCCGTTATATACTTTTGCTGGAGATGAAGGTTATCTATTTAATATCGAATTACTTTTAGGTTTACCCAATATTGATATTAACAACATTAATATTCTGAAAAACTGGCATTTGGTACTCCTCTATGATCAGGCACAGGTATGGAATGAATTGGACAGTGGTTGGAAGTTTAAACCGAAAGCAAGCGCTGGTATCGGTCTACAGATTGCATCAGAGGTTGATATTTTAAGATTCAATGTTGCAAAAGCATTTGAATCTGAGCAAGGTATTCAATTCAATTTTATGTTTTTCTACAGTTTTTAGGATTTGTTTAAAATTCAGTTGTTTCTGTAACACAAATAATGGGGTAGATTGATCGATGAAAAAACAGAGAAGCAAAATCTCTCTTCTAATTTCTTTAGGGATACATTTCGTTTTGCTGTTAATTTTATCACCGTTTTTGGTAAAACATATCAATGAAACAGATAATAAGATCTCACTTACGTTTTTTAAGGCGAGTACTCCTGAGCGGGTGGAACGGCGTGTCATGCGCCAACACAAAGCGGTGGAACCGAAGCGGCGTACCGATAGCGGGTCTCCTGCCCTTTCGCGCGCAGCCCCAAAGTATGACTCGGAGATGAACCCTCCAAAAGCACCGGTTTTTGATGATGTTGCACCTGAAATAGTCACTTTTGCTGATATACCACAAACGGATGCTGCCTCACTACCAAACACGAGTTTCGGGAAAGATGCTGAAGCAGCGGGACCTGTTGTCGTCCCTGAATACCGTGGAGCAGGCGGAAACGCACGTGGTCCTGGGCGTGGCGGCTCAGGCACCGGCATCGGCAAAGGATTGTCACGTGGAACAGGTGTAGATGATCTCCCTTCAATAGGTTTGGATGAGGGCATCATGGGGCTCGGTATCTTTGACTCTGATGTAAAACCTGGACACGGATTAATTGGTCAGGTCTACATTCCCGGTGGTCCAATTCATTTTATGCCTGATTTTAAACGGATAACTCCCCTTTACACTTTTGCAGCAGCTAATTTGGATGTCCCTGCCAGACCTTATACTGAAGGATTTCCTACACCTCAGAAGCAAACTGTACTTGAAAACTTTGCTATACATTTCCGTGGCAAATTGGCAGTGGATACGCCCGGCACATATATGTTTGAGCTGCTTTCAGATGATGGGGCAAAGTTATACATTAACGGAAATTTAGTTGTTGACAATGATGGAACTCACGGTCCACGAAGCATAAGAGCCTATCACACGCTTTCAGCGGGATTTCATCCTGTTGAGATACACTATTTCCAAGGCCCAAGATACCAGATTGCTCTGCGATGGTTCTACAAACCACCGAACCGTCCGAGACAGATTGTTCCACCTGAGGTGATTTTTCATCCCGGTAAACCGGACGTTCCAGATGCGTTGAAAAACTTAAAACAACAGTTGAATAAAATAGAAAAATGAAAAGTCATAAGGAATTCCGATGAAAAAAGTTGTCATCGTAATGTGTTTTTTCCTTCTCTGCGGGACTGTAAGCGCACAAAAAGGTAGAGGAAAAGTATCTTTCAATTGGCCTAATGCGCCATCTGCCCAATTTAAATTTGATTTGGACCGCCGCATCATCACGCAGATAATGGAAAACCCGAATGCTGAAATTGCTTCACTGTATAAGACGGTGGACAACCTATATCTACGCAATTATCATAGAAAAGGCTTAAATTATCCACAGATGCTGCAGTATTACAAGAATAGATTACCAGCACGCGGATGGAACGCATATCAAAAAAGTAACAGATTTTCCCTTTACACGTTTAAGCAAGGAAATTTCATTGTTGGAATCTTTGTTATCATCAACAGCGGAGAGGGTGTATATCTCATAAATATAATAGGTGAGATTCCACCGCAGCAGATTGGAGATTTGTTACGACATCTAAATCAACTCGGTATTGATATACCGGAATTGAAAAAACTTCGGAGGTTACCAGACACAATTGTCGCACCACCTAAGCCATCATCTGAAACTGCAGTGCCTGTACCTAATCCATCAACTTCAAAGACAACAGGTCCAAGTAGACCTGTCCAAGAAAAGAAAAGTCTTAATATTTTAGATGTAGATTCACAAACACCCTTAGTAGCATCATCTTGGAAATTTGAAGGGATTCAGATTCATGATTTCGTAATTCAGAACACGAAAAGTCCAGAAAGAACCAACATCTTAAAATTTCTGAAAAGCGGATCAGGTGACTTGGAAAATGTGCTGCCAATGATTATCAAATCGCTTGGTAATCGTCGAAAAATATCTGTTCGCATCACAGAGGAGAAAGGAAAAAGCATTGCTATCCTTACTGTTGAGAACCGTCGGAGGTCATCAAAATCACTATCAATTCTTAAGTCTCTAACAATCACACAATCGGGTGCAAATCGAAATATCAAAAAGACCATTACAAGTCTTGAGACCGATGAGTTATTCCTCCACGCAGCGACAAGATTCAGAGCAGGAGACGCACCTATTCATGAAATACGTATTCAAGGAAATCAGCAAATTTCAGAAGAACGTATCCACCAAACACTTAATAACGGTTCTGAAAATATTGAACAGGCACTGAAAACGCTGTTTAAAGTGATGCCCTATTTTAAAAAGATCAACCTAAAAGTCACCGAAGAGAATTTTACCCGTGTTGCAACGATTACCGTTGATGAAAAACGCCTCTCCTCAAATGCCTATCTTGGACTTCGTCCGCCGCTGTTTTTGGGATTTAACCGTGTAACCAATTGGGAAATTGGCACTGGCTTTCAGATGGGAAAACCAATTGATGTCGGTCCTTTGTGGATGTGGAACGTGCAGGATTCTTTGAACACGCAAACCTATAACCTATTTGGAAAGATTAGTTATACCTTTGGAAATCCACATTTTCATTATCGTTTTGGGGCAAGAGCAAACTGGGGAAAACCGTATATATGGAATCTCGGCTTGACTGCACAACTCCACAGACAAACGAGTGCGATGGCACCTGAACTTTTTCCAAACTATAATCATGGTCTATCTGTCTTTCAGCGTGTTTTTGGATATCCCGACCTTCAAAATTATTATTTAAGACAAGGGGGAGAGGTTGCCTTACGGTGGAGTCCTGCAATGCCGACCCATTCCTTCAAATTGGGAATGCTTGTAGAATCACACAGAAGCCTTGAAAAAAGTACAAATTGGAACACATTAAAATGGTTAATAAAAGAATTAGAAGCCAGAGAGAATCCTTCAATTGACTCTGGCCAAATGCGAAGCCTCACTTTTCAATACGATTTTGATACACGTGTAGATTTCCTCGGATGGCATAATACACTCCTCGTTGAGCATAGCAACTCAGTTGTCGGTTCTGATTTCGATTTTACACGGGTTCAATTGCACTTTCGCTACGCCTTTCCTTTAGACGACAACCGTATCCGCACACGATTGTTTTTCGGTTTTGCTGATACATCCTTACCGATTCAAAGAAAGTTTGTTATAAGCGGTCTTGGTGGGTTGAGAGGTTATCCATTATATGTTCCCACCAACAATATTGAGAAAGGAGCGTCTACGAAGTCATGGTACGGTTACTCACAATATGCGTTTATGGGAGATCGTGGATTTTTACTGAACGTTGAATATCACTACCGTTTAGCAAACCTGTCAAAATGGAGGATTTTCAAAAACGCCTTTCTTGTCTTTTTCCTTGACGAAGGACAAGTTTGGAATATATCAGATGAAAAGTTCACATTCAATCCAAAAGCAGATGTAGGCATCGGTTTACAGTTTCAAGAAGAAGGTTCATTTAGAATTAATATAGCAAAAACATTAGATTCATGGGAAGATTTCCAAACTTCTTTTTCATGGTATCACGGTTTTTAAAGAAATATGCGAATTATAATCTCATTCACCGTTCTCATTACAACGTTTTTCCCTAACACGCTTCTGGATTCGCAGGCAAACCGAGAGGCTGAATTTACCTTTGTTCGTCTGCAATATCGGGGCAAACTCACCCAGTTGAGCAATTGGGAGGTAGATTTTCCTGCTTCTGACCGAAATTTTATCTACCAACTCCGAAAACAGACCAGTATTGATGCTGCACCTGACGGAAAAATTGTTCCAGTTTGGTCAGAGGAACTATTTGATTATCCATTTGCCTATTTATTAGAAGTGGGGAGTATGCGGCTTAGCAAAACAGATGCTAAAAACTTGCGTGAATATCTCTTACGAGGCGGGTTCATATTTGTTGACGACTTTCACGGGGGGTTGGAATGGAAAAGGTTTCATACTGAATTCAAAAAAGTCTTTCCAAAGCGTGAACCTGTGGAAATCCCTGTGTCCCATCCGATTTTCCGATGTTTCTTTAGAATAGAAAAACTGATACAGATTCCTGGACTTCGTGCGCTTTTCAGTGGACAGACTTATGAACGCTATGATGGACATCCAGCAAAATATATGGGCGTATTTGATGACAAAGGACGACTCATGATGTTGATATGTTTCAATTCAGACCTCGGTGATGCGTGGGAACACGCCGCAGAAGATTATTATCCGAAGGAGTACTCCAATATAGCACTGAAAATAGGTATCAATGCTGTTATCTATTCACTTACGCATTAATGCTTTGGACTGTCTCCTGAAGAATTTTATCGCTTCAGTTCTCCCCATTTAGTTGTTAATTTCCCTTGTGCTTCAACGGACATAGCATCACCTCTCCAAAGGTCATAACCGTTTCCAGATTCATCTTTGAAATGACCTGACCAAGGTGCTTCATCAAAATGCCAAAGTGAAATGGTATTTTCATCTACCCTGAATTTTCTTTCTGGAATTTTCCAATTCCTATCCGGATATCGCAGAATATTCGAAATTCGCACTTCATCAATATATCCTCTAAATTTCACATTTTCTCCAACGAAACGAGGTGCTTGTTGATCTTGCGGGACAACAATTCCGCCAATGCGAAAGGGTTTATTTGAGTTAACGAGATGTCCACCCGGACAGCACCAAATGCCGCCTTTGCCGTTAATTCCCATGCCTGCTTTGGCATAATACATCCCAACGACGTGTACCCATTGCTTTGTGGGAAGCGGATTTATTTGAACAGTTATTGAAGCGTCTTGTCCTCGGCCATTGTGAGCTGCCCATGAACCTAAAACACCCTTACTGCCAGCAATCACTAAATTGAATCGTCCTTCCTGACCAAAAATTGACCAAAATTTCAATGGTCCTGGAGGTTCTTCAAAGTAGACCCAGGCTTCAATAGTTAATTGCTCAAACTGTTCATCAGGAAACCACGAGTCGACGGTTCCAACATAATCGTGTTTTTCATCCAGCCGCAACATCCTCCCTTCTTGAGGTGATGGTGGTGGCACTGCTTGAGCATTTAGCAAAATACATATTACCAAAAGAAAACTTGTAATGAGTAATCGGTATACCATCTTTTTACCTTGAGGCACGAGACCTCGCTTGTTTACAGTGTTTAATTAATTCTAAAATCTACTATAAAATTCAACGCTTAAGCTCTCCCCACAGAACGCTAAGTTTCTTCTCTGCAGAGATTGGCAACACATCACCTCTCCAGAGATCGTAACCGTTTCCAGATTTATCCATATAACGACGGGAAAAAGATTCTTCATCAAAATGCCATAGTGAAATAGTATGTTCATCTTCACTGAATTTTCTTTGCGGAATTTTCCAATTCCTATCCGGATATCGCAGAATATTCGAAATTCGCACTTCATCAATATACCCTTGAAATTTCACATTTTCTCCACTGAAACGGGGTTTTTCTTGATTTTTAGGAATGATGCCACCAATACGTAAGGGCTTATACGATTTGACGAAATGTCCACCCGGACAACACCAAATGCCGCCTTTGCCGTTAAATCCCATGCCCGCTTTAGCATAGTACATTCCAACGACATGCACCCATTCCCCTATAGGCAACGGTAAAGAGTTAACAGTCAGTGAAGCGTTTCCTTCTGCGTCCTGATGAGCCGCCCAAGACCCTAAGGAACCCCCACCTGTCACAACCAAATTGAATCTTCCTTCCTGACCAATGACTGACCAATATTTAGATGGTCCTGGAGGTTCTTCAAAGTAAATCCATGCCTCAACAGTCAACTGTTCAAACTGTTCACCAGGAAGCCACGCCTCGCCAGTGCCAACATAATCGTGAGTTTTATCTAAGTGCAGCATTTTCCCTCCCGCGGGGGATGTTGGCGGCAGTGCTTGGGCACCCAACGTAACCAATGATAATAAAAGAAAACCTGTGATCAGGTGCTGGAATATCATTTTTTTACCTATAAGAACCTAATGCTTAGTCAATCGCTAATTGATGGGATTGAAAGGGGTCGGGATTCGGAGTTCCCTCCTACCATAAGCAGTCCATCGGTAGGAGCGATCTCCGAATCGCGACCTACAATAATATGTGGACAAAGCACTAAGTTGTCACATAAGTAGCGCAAACTAAAAGTTTGCGGTACAAAATGTGCGAATACTGAACTATTCATGATTAAACGCTGTGCCTAAATATCTAAAATCTTATTAGGTAACAACTTGGGTTATAAGAGCACATTTACCCTCCTTAATTCCACTGATGCTTAGAACTGTTACATATATCATAAACTAACTGTTCCAGCAGAACTTCTCCATCACATTGGGTTGTTTTCAATTGAATTTCCACTTCTAATGTCTTTTCTAAGGCAGTCATCAATTCTGCAGTGGTGAAAGCACGTAACGTCTGAAAAATCTTGAATGCAATGTAAGGATTACGTTTCATGATGTTATACGATGCTGAATTAGGCAAGAGATCTCCTATTTCATCAGCGAGCGGTTGGAAAATTTTTGCAGTAAAATCAGGATAGCGCATCTGATTACTTATCGGCTTCATGCCTTTTTTCCCAACGATTAATTTCGCTTGAAGCGTTAAACGAAGATGGCTTGCTATTGAGGCGGTAAGTGGGATCGGTTCCTGACCACTTGCTAATACTTCACGCAGACTCTTCAATGCCTGTCGAACTGAACGTTTTCCAAGTGCATCGGTCAGATCAAAAATTCTGTCAAAAGTGCTCTGTGTTACCAAATTACGGATATCAAGTTCATCTATTTGCTGTTTATCCTCAACAAAGTTGATAATTTTATCAATTGCCTCAGCGATTGTGTGCATGTCACCACCCGTTCGGCTACGGAGTTGTTCAAAAGCGCGTGGCGTAATTTTCTTATTGAATGTAGCGAACTTTTCCACAACTTTTTTGTAAAGCGGATCCCGATTGAGCGATGGTCCTTTTTCTAAAGGATCAAAAGAGACATATTTACCCACTTCTTGAATTGCTTTAGCAATTCGATTTCTCTCACTTACCTCGTCCTTCACTGTAAAAATAAGTACACTTGTATCAGGAAGGTCGCCTTGAAGCCATTCCAACAACGTATCTGCATCGCCATCATTGCTACTATTCTCAGAATGGATTTCCAGTTGCGCAGCAAGTTCAGGTAAACGTCCGAAAAAGGTCTTTACATCTTCAGTTAATCCACCTCCCAATGTTTCACTCATCTCTTCCACAGCACTGTAGAAATCTGCATGCCCATCGGTAATTTGCTGCGTAGAAACGCCAAGAAGTTTAGCAATATCCGTAACACATTTTTGAATATCTTCGGTTTCAACCTGCATCGCATTACGAATAATATTTAGCGGCGAGGTGCTTCGTTTCTGAGCCTTAAATGCGGGAAAATCTTCCACTACGATAACCCGCCGTTCTGACATCATCGGATAGGTCTCAGCATTACTGAGAATCTCTCTGACAGTGACGGTGTTACCATCAAAAAAAGTTAAGTTGAAATCACGAGTATCGGATGGCAGGAGTTTATCCAGCATCTGTTTGAGCGTCCCTTCAATAAGAAAGGTCTCTTTACCACAGAGCAGATAAACTGGGGCGATTTTGTTTCCTCCGATTTCACGAAGGATATTTACAGGTTTTGCTTCAGGCTTTTGTTTCATGAGGACAAACTGTCACTAATTAGGGAGCGCTCAGGTTCCACTATCCTTAGCAGTTTCCTTTTGAGTTCCCATAGCTGCAAATGCTGAAAAACGTTTTTTCGTATCTTTTGTGCCACAATTAGGACATTTCAGGACGTTTTTCGTGTCATTTGTGCGTTGTAACACCTCGAAATTGGTTTCACAAGAGTTGCAACGGTATTCATAAATAGGCATTGTTTTTCACCTAAATTTTAATTTCCTGTAGCGAATCTATAATAACTTGTGTTTGAAGATTATATCGGACGAATGATAACCTTAACTTTTGTGCCTTTAGGTGGTACTACATCGGTATTGACAAGATAAGTGCGATCATCAGTGGCACCGGGTAATGGGTTGTTGATGAGTGAATCAGGATCGCGGTATACTGCAATGATATTATGCGTGAGTTGCGAGGTTAGTTGGTTTTTTTTCAGTCGTCCGCCAGTAAAAACCCAATGTGTTTTTTGCATCGGTTGCCCAGACATGGTATTCCACACCAATTCACGAGCAGGGCGCGAAACAACTTTTTCACCCTGTTTCCATTCAACCCATATTTGTACGTGAGATCCCTCAGGATCGCGTGGATCACCTTGAACCTCAAGATTCATGCCGAATTCAAGATCCAGTAAACCGAGGGCAGTAAAAACATGAATTGGTTCCGCCTCAAGCATCAAGATGCTCTCATGGGATGGTCCGAGTGTTCCACATGCAAAGAATTCAATTATTGCATCATCACTTGCGATGTTAACTTCGCCCGGGACAACAATTTCCTTTTTTTTTATATCAACGACAACAACACCCATCTGAAAGACATTTTCAGATATTTTCTTGATCTTTGCCAACTGTGTGTCTGTTGCGGACGTAGATTTTGGATAGACATTGAGAAGTACTGAGTCGGAATTGTCGCTTTTATCAAAATCATCAAAGTCTACCTGGACAGAAATCTCTATTTCACCTTCTTGTTTTGGTACCCAGTCAACTGAAACAACGGACTCATTGAGTGAGGATGTCCAGAAAACCTCTGTTGTTTGTACCTCAGTGTCATCAGCATAAAACTTGGCGTTCAACGTTTTATCAAAAGGGGTGCCAGTGTTCCTAAGTGTCGCACTCAGTTTAACTGCTTCGCCAACGCGTGGAGATGGCGGTGAATATCGCAAACTTTGTGGGACCACACCAATATTTGGTGCTGTCGGACGGACAAGCGCGCGACTTAGAAACATTACTGCAAAACACGTTGACATAAAATCAGTCGCCGCTCCAGGGCTATCCCAACTACCGTCCGATTTTTGTTCGGTGACCATCATGTTTGCAATTTCATTGTACCAGTCGTGCCCCGCTAATTTATCAACCTTTGGCGGAATATCACTAAAACGTTGCAAAGAAAGAAGATAATAGTAGAGCCAAGAAGTCGATCCTGGATTTCGTGTAAGTGACCAGTGCTTTGCTATCCAACTAATGCCTTTTCGCACCTGGGGATCATCAATGGAAACACCACAGGCACGAAGTGCCCACAAACCTGTCGCTGTCATGCTACCGTAAACGCCAATTCCCCACAGTGAACCCTCTTCAACCAAATTATAGAGCCACCCGCCCGTGTCAGTCTGATTCCCACGAATCCACCTCTCTGCGCGTGTCCATGTATCTTGTGGAATTTCAAGCCCCCACTGCTTTGCAGCATAAAGCGCATAGATAACCATGTTCATGTGTGCACCATCCGCTGAGTAACCATAGCCCCAACCACCATCATCCCTCAGATCAGCGAACTCGCTACCGGGGATAGGGAGTTGTTTTTTTACAAGCTGGTTTACTGCGAATTGCGCGCGTTCACGATAGTCCGGGTTCTGTATTGCAACCAATACCGGAATGAGTACAGCATATTGGTACACATCAAGATTATTCCAATCCCGTTCAAGAAGATCCGCAAGACCTTTCTGCACAGACAGATCAGATGGGGTGCGTCCTACGGCAAGCAATGCCTGCAATGCCAATGATGTTTCTTGTAGTGGATCTTCACCAAAATTCCAGACGGAACCCGGTATAAAATTTTCTGCTAAACCTTTCAGGCTTGCGCCACAGATAACACAGGTCAAAATCATCTGGTTTTCAATACCACATTGCAAACAGGTACGACTACTTTTTCCTTGTTGTGCTTCTATCCACGCAACACCCCGGTCTATTGACGTTTGAATTTGTTCTGGGGTTACTTCAGGGAAAGTTCTCCCGGTAGCAACTATCCCTGCAGATGCTCTGTTATTCGCATAGTTAGATTCTACAATATGTTTATCACCTGTTGGGTTGACGACAGCATAAATCTCAGTTCTACCAGCAGGCGGCTGCCACTGTATCTCCACACGATCAGTTTTTCCGGGTTTCAAATCCAAGATGACATCATTGCTTAAAATCTGGAGTGGATCTGTCGCTGGATCACCTTCATAAAGATCAACAACCAAATCTTCGTTCATCGTGGGAGTCTCAGTTCCAACGTTTTTCACCTCAACCCAAATCGTAATCTCTTCGCCTTCAACGGGGTTGGGATTAGAGAAGGTGATACTTTCGGAATCAATCTGAAAATCTGGGAGTTGTGCGTCCGCATTTCCGAGAATAGCAGTCATAAAAAACATTCCGATTGCAAAAGCCAAAAATCTTTTCATAACACACCCATATCATTTTCAACAAGCACCCGTGTAGGAGAACTTGTAAACCCAATTTATAGCGTCTTCTCGTTCCCAATCATTTCTATTTATAGAATCAATTTCCTTCCCAAAATCCGATTGAAACAGTGGAGGGCTGCGGGATGGCATTTCCAAAACGCATCTGTCCATTCGCTGTCCATTTGCTGACTTGACCCGTGAATGTTGCACCAAGCATATCAGCAATCCAGATTCCGTCATCTGCAGGTGAATAGGTTACAGCGACAATAGCTCCACCAACCTCAAATTCTTTAAGTTTTGTGCCAGTCGGTGATAACTTGATCAGTGTAGTGTTATTTCCTGCAAGCCACACACTTCCATCTTTTGGATTAACACTCGGTGAAACAGGATTAGGAACATCGGTTATCTTTACCAATTCTTCGCCATTAGGAGAGTAACGGACAACGACGTCCCCTTGCGTATCTGCTATCCAGACATTGCCTTGGTAGTCTACTGACAAACCACCTTTCGGTTCGTTCAGCGGCGGTGCATTTGCAAGCAGATTCCCATTTGCATCATAACGTGCAATTGGACCCTTTCCATCCGTTATCCAGCAGCTACCATCCTTTGGATTAACAGCCACGTTGAACCTTCCGCTGTCTAAATTCGCAGGTCCATCGGGTGGAATCACTTGGGCGAGAATATTTTTTCCATCAGCAGAGATTTTTCGGACACCATCAAGTCCAGCGATCCAAACTGTGCCATCAGCAGGGTTAACAGAAATACCCGTAGGTGCTTTAATTGACGGCGTTTGATCAAAATTTCCTGTAGCGGGATCGTATCTGAAAACAACATTATTTGCAGGAACTGCAATCCAAACAATCCCCGTAACAGGATTGACTTGCACAGTGCTTGCATTTGTTAAACCTTCAATAGCGGAAGGATCTGCTGCACCATTTGCATGTAATTTATAAACGGTATCTCCACCACTAACAACCCAAACTTCACCATTGTATTCTCCGTGGCCGGTAGCAACACACATCAAAAATAGCATCGCTACCCATATCATTTTTTTCTTCACTTGTATATCCTCTTCCCTTTATATAGGTTTGACAAAACTAATACATATTAGAACTTTTACTGTAGATTTTAACGTGAGTTTGATAATTAAAAACTGGTAAATAGAGAACCCCTTTGTTATGATGAAGTATACCATTATACTTACAAAGGAGTTCTCTGATGGATATCATAACACTTTTCTGTGAAATTGACGACTTTTTTCTTACGTATGAACAATATCAAGCACAATACCAGTTGCCGGACATACCCGGAACAAACAACACACGGGGCAGACCCCGGCGCCTTCATCCGAGCGAAGTCATGACGATACTTGTGCTTTTTCATCAGAAGCAGTATAAAAACTTTAAAGCGTATTATCAGGATTATGTCTGTTTCCATCTGCGTTGGGCGTTTCCGAACCTTGTCAGCTATAGTCGTTTTGTGCAGCTCTCACAAGAGGTATTGGTTTTGTTGTCTATTTTTCTCAACACCCGTTTCGGTAAGTGTCGTGGCATTTCCTTCATAGACTCAACACCGCTGCCGGTCTGCCACAATCGCCGGATTTCAGCGCATCGCGTCTTCATTGATTATGCGGAGCGTTCTAAAACCTCTATGGGATGGTTCTATGGGTTTAAACTACATCTCGTCATCAACGACCAAGGTGAACTCTTGTCCGCTATGGTGACAGCGGGAAACGTAGATGACAGGCGAACCGTGCCACAGTTGTGTCAAGGGCTCTTTGGCAAACTATTTGCCGATAAAGGGTATATCAACAAAAATCTGCGGGAGAGACTCCAAGAAGACGGTGTGACGCTCATTTACAAGGTGCGTAAGAATATGAAACCTGAACCTTTGTCTGATGCTGATGCAGCACTTCTAAAAAAACGCATGCTTATTGAGTCGGTGAATAAAGAACTTAAAAGTCAGACAGAGATACAACACACACGCCATAGAAGTCCTGTTAACTTTCAAGTGAATGCAGTTGCTGCCTTGATCGCTTATACCTGTCTACAGAAAAAACCTTCACTTAAACATAAAGAACTTAAAGAAAATGACTATCAGTTGCCAATGATATGTAATTTCTAATACTATTTATCAAACTCACGTTAGATTTTAGCATTTTTCAATGTAAATTTCAAGGTATTTGTGGGAATAAATGGATAGCGATTTCGTTACTGATTATCCTAAAATAAATAGTAGCAAATACGATGCCAATTGCAGTAAACGGTTGAGCATAGAATCACAGCGATTTATGTCCGCAATATCGGGAAATATAGTTATAATATGAACATTATTGTCTATAATTTGAACACTAACTATAAGAGGTGTAATTGTATCCCGTTGTTCAGACAACACCCAGCTTTTAAATGCAATTGCTCTATTAGGAAAAAGATGTTATAATTCACCTATAGTAAAATCAAAGGAGCGTCTCCATTGCCAAAACAGAAGTCCCCAACAGATACAGACCAAACCACGCTTCCCCTTCTCGCCGAGAACGAAGAACAATTAGATTTACCCAAACTTGAAACATGGCTATGGGCTGCTGCTTGTGCAATACGCGGCGCAACCGACGCACCAAAATTCAAGGATTTTATCTTACCCCTAATCTTCTATAAACGCCTCTCCGATGTGTTTGATGACGAATTTGCAAAACACGTTGAAGAATTCGGAAATGAGGAAATTGCCAGAAAGATTACTGAAGCAGACCATGCGGACGCACTTGAAAAGGATCGTGACGACCCGATTGTGCGTTTTTATATTCCGCAGCAATATAGCTGGGAGGCACTTCGTAACCACCCCGCTGACGGCAACTTAGGACAGTTTGTTACCGATGCAATGCGTGAGGTTGCGCGTGCTAACCCTCGGTTACAAGGTGTACTGGATGTAGAAGATTTCAATGAACGCCAGAGCGGACAACGACTGATTGACGATGATCGCCTCGAAAAACTGATTGAGGTGATAAGTCAACATAAACTTGGACTTGAAGATGCGGAGCCAGATATCCTTGGACGTGCTTATGAATATCTGTTACGGAAGTTTGCCGAAGGACAAGGACAGAGCGCGGGTGAGTTCTACACACCGAAAGAGGTCGGCGCGTTAATGGCACGTCTTATTAACCCTGAACCCTACACCACGATATACGATCCTGCGTGTGGCTCTGGCGGTTTGCTTATCAAAGGAAGATTACAATTTGAGCAGACGCATTCAGATCAAGAAAAAAGCCAAGCACCAAATATATTTGGACAGGAATTAACGCCAACAACCTACGCAATGGCAAAAATGAACGCCTTTCTGCACGACTTTATCAGCGCAGATATTCAGATAGGCGACACCTTCCGCAATCCACGTTTCGTGGCTGACAATTCAAAACTCCAACGTTTTGACTATGTGCTGGCAAATCCGATGTGGAATCAGAAAGAATATGACGATGACTTTTATGAAAATGATAATTGGAATCGATTTTCGGACGGCATCCCACCAAGTTCCTCAGCAGATTGGGCATGGGTGCAGCACATGCTCGCCTCTCTGAAAGATAACGGGCGCGCCGCAATTGTGCTGGATACCGGCGCAATCTCTCGAGGCTCCGGTGCTAAACAGACCAATCGGGAACGCGATATCCGCAAAAAGTTTGTTGAGAAAGACCTAATTGAAGGTGTGGTCCTGCTACCCGAAAACCTATTTTATAACACAACAGCACCGGGCATTATATTGCTGCTAAACCGCAACAAACCCGCGGAACGCAAAGCAAAGTTCCTACTTATCAATCTCTCACAGTATTTTGAGAAAAGAAAACCGAAAAACGTTCTAACAGATGAAGGAATCACAGCAGCAACAGAAGTATATGAAGCATGGGAATCGCGTGAGAAATTCAGTAACGTTATCACACTTGAAGATGCACAAAAAACCGATTACAATCTAAATCCTTCACAGTTTGTAGATGTCGGTGACGCAGTTGTACACCGCGCAGTGAATGAAATATTAGCAGACTTAACAGAAGCGAGTATCGCCCGAGAAAAAGCGGATAACGCATTGGAAGATGTTTTGATGCAGCTTGGATTGAATGCAAAGTAGCAGGCACACGCCGTGTGCCGTCCGCTTAGATTGAATGGAAAGGGACGCAATGAACGTTATAAATTTCCCAGAACATTGGAAAGTGATGCCACTTGAAAAAGCAGTAAATGTCTTTAATAAAAAGAGAATCCCAATCAATGGGGCGCAAAGGCAACAGATGCAAGGAGAATATCCTTACTGCGGAGCAAATGGAGTAGTAGATCATGTGAATAATTATCTATTTGATGGTGAATATGTTTTATTAGCTGAAGATGGTGGGTACTGGGGTTCTTTTGAAGACTCAGCTTATTTGATGAGTGGAAAATTTTGGGTAAATAATCATGCCCATGTTTTACAGGCTAAACAAGGCTTATCGCATAATTATTTTTTGACGTGTCAACTAAATTATCTTAATATTAAACCATTCATCAGTGGAACAACTCGCGGAAAACTGAACCAGGGCAGGATGAAACAGGTGCCCTTAGCACTTCCCCCGCTACCCGAACAACGCGCCATCGCCCACACTTTACAAACAATCCAAGAAGCAAAATTCACCCGACAACGCGAAATCGTATTAGAGCGTGAACGCAAAGCAGCATTGATGGATTACCTCTTTTCACACGGCACAAAAGGCGAACCCCGCAAGCAAACCGAAATCGGCGAGATGCCTGAAAGTTGGGAAGTTGTGAGATTAGGCGACTACTGTTATAAACCAGGTTACGGTTACACTGAAAGTGCCAATGATTCTGCTGTAGGTCCTAAATTTTTGAGAATTACGGATATTCAAAATGATACGGTAAATTGGCAAAAGGTTCCTTATTGCGTTTGTGGTGAAAAAACTAAGGAGAAGTATTTGTTAAAAACTGGTGATATAGTAATTGCGCGAATTGGTGCAACGACTGGAAAGGCTTACATTATTGACGATTGCCCAGAAGCAATTTTTGCGTCATATCTAATTCGTGTGCAAACGAAGGACAACCTGTCACCAGTTTTTTTGGCGCAATACTTTCGTTCAAATAACTATTGGCGACAAATAGAACAAAGTAAAGGGGGTAGACTCAAGGGAGGTGTAAATATTCCTATACTTACCAATCTTGTTTTACCCCTTCCACCACTTCCCGAACAACGTGCCATTGCCAACATTTTTAGAACAATTGACGAAAAAACTGCTGCCCTTGAAAAAGAAGTTGAACATATTGATGAACTATTCCACGCCATGCTTGAAGAACTGATGACAGGGCAGCGGTCTGCCGTGCCGTTGATTGATGCTGAGATGAACGTATGAGAAATTCTGAATTTTGTTTAAGTGACAACTAACAACTTGATAACTTTTTTACTAATATGCTATACTATACACATCCAGTTTTGGTGGTAAGCAATCTGACAGTGCCCTGCGTCCTTGCTACTAACCTTATTGCTGCTGGTGCGGAGAAACACAAAACGAGACAAATCATAATAACTTGATAACATATTTTAGAGAATGTTACGTGCTTTTTCCCGCAGCATGTAGGAAGACTGGATTATGAAGGTTAGAGAACTGATAAAACTGATTGAAAATGATGGGTGGTATTATACAAAGTCACGAGGCAGTCATCGCTATTTTAAACATCCAACAAAAAAAGGGAAAGTGACAGTTTCAGGTAAAATGGGCAAAGATGTCCCGACAGGTACGCTCAAAAGCGTTCTGAAACAAGCAGATATTGAGCAATGAGGGATAAACGAATGGATTATGTTGTAATTTATGAGAAAGGCGATAGCAGTTATGGTGCTTATGTGCCGGATCTCCCTGGATGCATAGCTGTAGGTGAGACACTGGAAGAAGTCCAAACGTTAATTGATGAAGCTATCGAATTTCATATTGAAGGATTACAAGAAGACGGTGACGATGTTCCGCAACCGTCTTTAAACCTCTCTATTCAATACGATATTCCATATCTTGGCATACACAAAGTCGTCGAAAACTATGTACATAACGACTATCCTGCTCTCTTTTCATGTAAAGACTCTGCAGGTCATCTTTACCTTGTTACCGTTGGTGAAAACGATGAAGATAAAACATGGCTTCGTGTTGGAATCTCTAAAGATCGTTTAAATTACATCCGATCTGGTGGAATAGACCTTCGTAATGCGTTCACCGATGCTGAAAATGGCGTACTGTTCCAGGTAAGAATTCCACACGTCGATCATACAAAACCATCTTTAGAAGTCATTCAGCCCAATCAAATCGCCGAGGAAATGCTCCCGCTGCATGGTGAACGTCTTGGGCTAAAAACCGAGACACTTCCACCACTCCGCAGTCCACAAGAAATAGCATCGTCTATTGCTCGTGACCTTCTTAAATGTGCTCTCAACTATGCCGGAGTTTCCAGAACAGAAGCACCGATCGACTCATTAGGAAATTTTCTAACCGGATTACATAAAGTAATTAACAGAATCGGTGCGAAATGTGTTAATTCAACATATAAGAAGATACTTGAAGACATCCGAAACCCCTTTGGTATCTCAATGTTGGAAGTCGGTGCAGGTTCATTTGAAATTCAACTTGCATCAACAGAATATGGCAGTTTATTGGATTCTGATCTTGGAAATGCAATAAATGAATTTCTGAGAATCCTTAATTCTGGATGTAACCAAGACCAACTGAAACCACTCATGGAGGAATTTGGACCAAGGGTTGCAAAGGATTACACTGAGTTTCTCAAACCACTTAGTGAATCCGTAATAGATACCAAATTCACTTGGACATCACCACATCCAGACCGTGGTGGAACAGCCCAACTTTCACAATCGCAAATGAAAAAGGCTATTGATATTCTTGAGAAAATTCAAGAAGAAACATTAGAAACAATCAGAATCCAGGGCACATTAGTTGGTATCTCTCTCAGATCCAAATCATTTGAGATAGAAACGTCTGATGATAATTTGTATGAAAAAGACTTTTTTAAAGGAAAAATCATAGAGGAAGCCTATGAGACTGAAATCGTAAAGACCGCTTCAGTAAGTAAGCCATATATTGCAGAAATACAAGGATTTGTTGAAATAGGTGAAACCAAAGATGAAACCAAAACTAAGTTCCGATTGCTTAGTCTCAGTAAGAGATAATACTTCAACTTAATACAGTCATGTCTGAACGTTCCGCAGTCCAAGAGCCAATGCTCGAATACGCCAATGAAATCGGGTGGCAGCGAATTTCGCCATCAGATGCCATGCGCATGCGTGGTGGTGATACCGCCGCGCGCTATTTTACTGATGTCCTGCAAGCGCAACTCTTGAAACTCAACAAAGGAGTCGTAGACGAATCCAATTGTGCGGACGTTATGCGGAAGCTCGGTTTGCTCAAATCAACACTTGAAGATAACCAGACAGCACTATCTTGGATGCGCGGTAAAGAGTCAACTTTTGTTCACAGTGAAAACCGCCAACGCAACGTTACCCTGATAGATTTTGAGAACCCCGACAATAACTTGTTTCATGTTACTGATGAATGGGAACAGAAAGGTGTTGTCCACACCAACCGCGCCGATGTTGTATTCTTGATTAACGGGATACCGGTAGCAGTTGTAGAGACGAAAGATACTAACAAGCGGGACGGTTTGGCACTCGGTGTTGATCAGATCCGTCGTTACCATCGCGAAACGCCTGAAATGTTCACCACTGCACAACTTTTCGCTGTCACGCATCTACACGGTTTTTTCTATAGTGTAACGTGGAACACCAATCGCAAAAATCTGTTTAACTGGAAAACAGATGAACGTAAAAACTATGAGCAGAAAGTAAAAACCTTTTTCGACCGGGAACGTTTTCTGCAAGTGCTGCAGCGGTTAATCATATTCCAGGACCGAGACGACCAACTCACCAAAGTTGTGCTGCGTCAACACCAAACGCGTGCTGTAGAAAAAGTTATTGATCGCGTCAACGATCCGAACAAAACGCGCGGGCTTGTTTGGCATACGCAAGGTAGCGGTAAAACTCTCACCATGATAACAATTGCCTCACGACTCCTGCGCGGTGGAGAACAGTCTGAAAAGCCTACCGTGCTAATGATTGTTGACCGCAATGAACTGGAAAGCCAACTCTTTAGAAATATCACCGCTTACGGCATCACCACGCTTGAAGTTGCACAGAGCAAGGAGGACTTAGAGAGAATTTTAGCATCCGATCACCGTGGTTTAATCGTGTCCATGATTCACAAGTTTGACAAGAAACCCGCAAACCTTAACACAGGTAAAAACGTTATCGTCCTGATTGACGAAGCACACAGAACGACAGGCGGGGACTTTGGAAATTACCTCATGGCTGCCCTTCCCAATGCAACATATATCGGTTTTACTGGAACACCAATTGATAAACTTTCTAAAGGTGAAGGGACTTTCAAAGTATTCGGCAAAGACGATGAACAGGGATATCTTGATAAATATGCTATTGCAGAATCCATTGAAGATGGTACGACTGTGCGGTTGCATTACGCGCTTGCCCCAACCGGTTTGCGGGTTGATCCAGAAGTACTAAATCGGGAATTCCTAAACCTTGCAGAAACTGAAGGCATTAGTGATCCTGATGAACTCAACGCTATTCTTGACCGCGCTGTTGAGCTAAAAGTGATGATGAAATCCCTCGACAGAATAGAGGGAATTGCCAAATTTATTGCCGAAGACTTCAAAACACGCATTGAGCCGATGGGATTCAAGGCGTTTCTGGTCGGTGTAGACCGCGAGGCGTGTGCATTATATAAACAGGCACTGGATAATTACCTACCACCAGAATATTCGGAGGTCGTCTATTCTCACAATAATAACGACACCGAGTTGATGAAATCGTTCCACCACACACCAGAGCAAGAGAAAGAAATTCGTAAGAAATTCATTGACAAAAACGAACAACCGAAAATCCTGATTGTAACCCAAAAATTGTTGACTGGGTTTGACGCACCAATCCTTTACTGCATGTACCTTGATAAACCGATGCGTGACCATGTGTTGTTACAAGCAATTGCCCGTGTCAATCGACCTTATGAAGATGAGGACGGATTGGTAAAACCTGCCGGGTTTGTATTAGATTTTGTCGGCATCTTTGAGAAATTGGAAAAAGCACTCGCCTTCGATTCTGACGAAGTAAAGAGTATAATTCAGAACATTGACGTACTCAAAGCGGCTTTTGCGAAGTTGATGTGTGAAGATGCACAGGAGTATCTGCCGCTTACTACAGGTTCGGACGACAAAGCGAAAGATCGAGCAATAGAACGTTTTGAGGACAAGGATGTTCGGGAAGCATTTTTTACGTTCTTCAAACAGGTGCAAAATTTCTATAATATTCTTTCTCCTGATGCTTTCTTACATGAATTTATAGAGGATTATCAAGCACTTGCATCGCTATACGGGTTAATTCGTAACGCTTATACCGAGCAAATTTACGTAGATAAGGAGTTAACCACCAAAACGCAGGAACTCTTAAAGACACATACGGAAGGCAATCTATTTGAGTTACCCAACGCTGTTTATGAGTTGAACGAAACCACTTTGAAGGAAATAGAGCAGAGCGATTCATCTGATACGGTTAAGGTGCTGAATTTACGGAAAGTACTACGTCAGACCGTAGTAGATGAAGGCACAGCCCAACCGTTTTTAAGATCTATTGGTGAACGCGCAGAAGCAGCTATAGAGGCTTATGAAGATCGTCAGTCAAAAACGGAAGAAATTTTAGCTGAGTTCAGGAAGTTAGCTGAGGAATATTCAAGTGCTGCCAGAGAACGTAATGAGGTGAATTTGGATAATAACTCCTTTGCGATTTATAGAGAACTCAAAAACGTTATAGAAAATTTCACGCCAGGACAAGCACAAGCTATTGATAAAGAATTTGAGAAATTTCCCGACTATCAATGGGACGCACATCAAAAAATAGAGTTGCGGATTAGGCTCTATAAAACCTTAAACCCCACTGTTGGAGCAGACGATCTGATCGAAACAACAAACAAATTGCTAAAGTTGGAACGCGTATGAATTCACAAAATAGATTGGATTGTCCTATAGATTTGAAAGGTGCAGTATGGCAGTGGGCAGACCGCATCGGTGTTAAGGTGCGGGAAATCCATTTACGTGAAATGCGGCGAAAATGGGCATCTATATCAACCAACGGCAGATTGACACTCAACACGGAGCTGCTTAATCTACCAGAAACGTTGACAGAATTTGTGATTGTGCATGAATTGGTGCATCTGCTTGTACCGAATCACGGTAAGCTGTTTAAGGGGTATATGTCTGCATATTTACCAGATTGGGAGGATCGGCAAGATCGTTTAAAGTTGCTATAGGCTTCACATTTTCTTCTTGACATTATAGCTTGAAATCGTGTATACTTCAATTGAACTTGTAAGTGGCACGTCAGACTGTTTAAATGAATAAAGTCTTACAAATTAGGCATACAACAAATGGTTTCACTTTTCTCCAAAAAAAACAGAACTGCTACACCTATAATTTGGCTATTTATCTATTTTGCCATAATTCCAATGCAGCTGTCTAACTATGTTCTGTGCCTTGGTGAAGATGGGCACGTTGAATTTGAATTTGCTGTTGACGGTTGTTGTGCAGACGTGCCTTCTCCAGATTTGGCTCACCCAGACACACCTGCTGCGCATGATCACCACTGCGGGGAATGTGTTGACTTTCCGATTTTTGCTTCCCTAAACAGTGAAATATACATTGTTACATTAGAACAAAACTTGTTAGCATACGATACTGTTTTCTCTACCCTACCAATTTCACCGGAAATATCAAATTTCACCTCTCCAACACCTACACCATTTTCAGTTATTCCACCGTTAATTGACCCTACACTTATTTCACTCCGGACTGTCACTCTCCTCATTTAATACTGTTACTCTCCTCATTTAATTCTTCTCGCGCTATTAAAGCACCCTATAATCTCGAATTTTGTATAAATTTACAGCGATTTTAAGATGACATTCTATTATCTTGGAATCGATATCTTAAAATTTCTGTTATGTAAACCGCATAGTGTGGTTTACGCAGGAATCTTATTCACTATTGATATATTGCCAACCATTTTCATGTAATCTTACTTGTGAGGTGCAAAAAACGAATGATAACCAAATTAAGCCTTACCATCACAACCATAGGAATGTACATTTTAAGTTTCATCGTTTTGCCAATAACAACTTTTGCTGCCCAAAACGAAGAAGTAAGTCTTGAAACCGCAATCCAGACTGCGTTGCGTGAAAACCCTTCACTCAAAACAGTACGCGAAAAAGCTAAGGTCGTACAAGCCCAACTTGATGGTATCGCCCTATTCAGCAATCCCGAATTGGAATCCGAATTTATTGGTGGTTCTCATGCAGAACAGACACTTGAATTAACGAAAACCTTTGAACTTGGCGGACAACGCGGTCATCGGAAACAGATAGCACAGATAAACCTTGAAAAAGTAAATCTCAAATTCACAGAAGAATCACAGAAACTTATCAAATCTGTGAAACTCGCTTTTTATCAGCTTGTTCTTGTGCAAGAAAAACTTAAGTTAGCAAAAGAAATTATCAAACACAATCAGCAGATGCTTGACATGGCACGGATTCAGTTTGAAGCAGGCGATATTTCTGTCACACAGGTAGGTCTCGCGAACATTCAGCTGCAGTCTGCACTGCATGAATCTGCCACGTTAGAAAGTGATTTACAGTTAGCCCAACTTGAACTCAATGGTTTGATGGGAACTCCTCTTGATGCTATACCTACCGCAATCGGAGGTTTGACCGAAAAAACATCAAAAAAATTGAAACTTGATACTTTAAAGGCACATGCACTTGCACATCGTGCTGACCTAAAGTCCCTGAGATTAAGCGTGGAACAGACTGAAAGCACGCACAGACTTGCAAAAGCAGCAAACATTCCTGACCTGAGTATTGGTGGCATAGCAGAACGTAGTTTTGGCTCAACAGGATTCGGGGTGAAGTTCTCAATACCTTTACCACTGTTCGATTGGAATCGCGCTGAAATTAATGCTGCAAAGACACAGAAACAGGTTAATACAGTAGAAATTACCAATTCAGAGAGACAAATTATCCGAGAAGTAATAGCAGCATTTCTTTCCTTGAATGCTGCGAAAAAAAATCTGAAATTTTATGATGGCAATTTATTGAAGTTGCTCAATGAAAACCTAACCCTCACGCGTTCTGCTTACGAATTAGGGGAGGCAGAACTCTTGGAAGTGATTTTAATGCAAAGTGAATTTGTTAAAACGCGGTTTGCTTATCTTGACGCACTCGCCGCGTATCAAAAAGCATTTGTAGAACTTGAGACATCCATAGGCACATCCATTGAATTAGTTCAATAGTCGGTTAAAGCATATTATCTATAAGGAGGCAGAAAATGCAACGCAACTTTCATATCACACTACTATTTTTAGCAATTTTTGTTATTGCGATAGGCGGTTTGTTTTCATTAAATCTCCACCTCCCATTAACTTGGGCAAAGGAAGAACAACAAGTTAACAATGAAAATGGAAAGCAAAAAGAGGACGATCCACATATCCATGCTGGAGAGGATGGTCATGCATACGAAGCAGAAAACACTGTGACTCTCACCGACAAAGCAAAAACGAATATAGGTTTGGAAACTGCTGAGGCAGACATTCGTCCTATTGAAAAGGTTGTTCAAGTTACAGGAAATATAATCGCTCATCCAGGGAAGCAGGCAGTTGTTACACCAAGGATTAGTGGTATCGTAAAACGCATCCATTCAAATCTTGGTGACTCAATAAAAAAAGGCGATGTACTGCTCGAATTGGAGAGTCTTGACTTGCAATTGGCTGAGATTGACCTGATTGAAGCAGTCCATCAACAAAAATCATTAGATACCACATTAGCAAAACAGAAGTCCGTGTTTGCTAAGCAAATTCGACTGGAATTGCAAACGCGACAAATAGATTATTTGGAATCCCTTTCCGAATTGCAAGAACAGAAAACAGCGTATCTAAAGCATAGGACATTGGCTACTGCAAAGACCATTTCAGCTTTAGAACAGATGCGTGTTGACCTTGTGAAAGCCAATGTTGAACGCAAACTACTTGAAAACACGCTTGCGCGTATTGAAATGCTAACAGAAAAACGTATATCTGCACAAAAGCAACTTATTGCGCAAAAAGCAGCATACACAAAGGCAAACAATGCATTCGCTGGGGCAAAGCAACAATTTCAGCTGCTTGGTATCAGTGAAGAAACGCTTGAAAAAATACTTAGTGATGATGGAACAACGCCAATGCTCGTCCTGCTGAATGTAGATAGCAAACCACAGTCAACACCAACAAGAACGCCTGATAGTCTTGAAGTATTGAAATATGTTACTTTAATTGAAGAAGCGTCTGGATTGGTTGACGCAGAAACGTCCTACAAATCTGCTGTTGTCAAAGTTGAAGCAAATAAACTGCGGGCATTGGTTGTGGGTTTAACTGAAACCCATCTTGAAACCCTTGCTAAAACTACTTCAATTGTTCCGTTCAAAGATTTATCCGCTGAGGAACTCATTGAAAATTACGCGCCTTTCATGACGAGTTCAGAGGCATTAGAGGCACTGCTACAAACGGAAGAAGCACAGCGCAATGCTGCTATTGTGTTAGCCAAAGTTCGCCAGAAACTTGAGGTGTTCGGAATGACCTCAAATGAGATAGAAAAAGTCATTGAAACAGGAAAATCTCATGCCAGATTTTACGTCACAGCACCATCTACTGGACAGATTGTCCAACAAGATGTAACACTCGGTGCAACCGTAGACAAAAGCGATTCTCTATACGCAATACTTGATACCGATGTTGTATGGATTGAAGGCGAAGTTTACGAAGACACGCTCGCACTTTTACAGGACAAATTGCAGGTAGGAAACGAGGTGCGAATTCGCGTTCCTGCTTATCCCAGAAAAGTTTTCACAGGAAAGATTTCTAAAATTTCTGCCGTTGTGAATCCGGAGAAACGCACCGTCCATTTTTGGACAGAGGTTGATAATTCCACACATCAATTGAAACCGGGAATGTTTGCTGAACAGACACTTGTAATTGAAAAATTGGATGATGTTTTGAGTGTGCCATTGAGTGCTGTACTTGAAGATGGTGCAACGAAGTTTGTCTTTGTTGAATCGGGTAATACTTATGTCAAACATGAGGTTGAAGTTGGGGCAAAAAATGACCAGTATATTGAAATTAAAGATGGCTTACTTGCAGGTGAGTATGTGGTGGTCCAGGGAACTCATCAACTCAAAAGAGCTTCAACAGGTTCTGCTGTTGTTATTGATCCACATGCAGGACACGCACATTAGTATAGTTTCACGGAGGAAAATCAATGTGGTCAAAAATCACCGAAGCTTCACTAAGAAATAGACTCCTTGTTATTTGTGGACTCATTGCGGCGGTCATTATCGGTTTCAGGATGTTCCAAACGGCACCAATTGATGTTTACCCAGACATCAATCCGCCGCGGATTACTGTCCTAACAGAGGCACATGGATGGTCTCCAGAAGAAATGGAAACCCTTGTGACGTTACCGATCGAAAGTTCAATGAACGGTGCGCCAGATGTCACACGGGTTCGCTCATCGTCAGCAATCGGTTTGTCTCTTGTTTTCGTGGAATTTGAATGGGGAATGGATATTTTTCTGGCGCGGCAAATGGTCTCTGAACGACTCCAACTCGTTGCTCCGAATTTACCGGAAGGCGTTGATGCTCCAATCATTTTACCCACCTCCTCCCTCTTGGGAGAGATAATGGAATACGCACTCATTGATGAATCGGATAAAAAAGAAAAACTGGATCCGATGGAGATGCGCGATATAGCAGATTGGGTGATACGGTATCGCTTGCAATCGCAGGGAGGCATTGCCAATGTCATAAACATTGGTGGTTATGTCAAGCAATTTCAGGTCTTCGTCAATCCTGAACGATTGGTAAGCTACGGCATTTCACTTGAAGATGTGGCACATGCACTTGAAAAGAGCAACGATAATGCTGCAGGCGGATTTCTTATCAAGAATGCGCGTGAGTTGATGATTAGGGGGTTAGGACGGATTTCCTCGGTTGCAGACATTGAAAATGTAGTGATTGATGTTAGGGAACATAATACGCCTGTCCTCGTCAAGGACATCGCAACAGTCAAAATCGGATCACTTCCAGAAATACGGCGCGGCGCGGGAAGCCGCAACGGCGAAGAGACCGTTTTAGGCAAGGTCGTCAAACAACCCGGCATTAATACGCTTGTCCTCAGCGATAAAGTGGCTTCAGAGTTAGAATCGCTTGAAAAGTCACTACCTGAAGATGTAAAGGTTGAAGTTGAGTACGCACAAGCTAATTTAATTCGCCGTGCTGTGGATACTGTCAAAGAAGCATTACGGGATGGCGCAATTCTCGTTGTTGTGGTCCTCATCATCTTTCTCTTCAATATCCGCACCGCTTTGATTACACTCACCGCTATTCCGTTATCGTTGATTATTGCAATTATTGTGCTGCTTTCACAGGCCGGTACGCTCAACATTATGACGCTTGCAGGCTTGGCAATTGCTGTTGGCATGGTGGTTGACGATGCGATTGTATATGTAGAAAACATATTTCGGCGGCTGCAGGAATATTTTCATCTTCGGGATTTAGGCAATGAGACAGAAGAAACACCGACACAGGTTGTGATACGCGCGAGCGATGAGATGCGTGTATCCATCGTTTTTGCAACTTTGATTATTATTCTCGTGTTTTTACCACTATTTAGTCTTAGTGGTATTGAAGGCAGGATGTTCCGTCCACTCGGTTGGGCAGTTGTAATTTCAATGGCAGCATCGTTGCTCGTTGCTTTAACCGTTGTTCCGGTCTTAAGTGACTTACTGCTTGGACGGATCAGGGATATACCACTACATGAACCTATCCCAGGAGTTGATCCCTCAGGAAAACGGGTTGCTAACTTCTTTCGTAACCTTGTGGTGCGATGGCGGTTGTTTGTTGTCGCATTGGCACCGGATTCGGATGTTGAAACTGCCTTGACGCTCCAACCTGTTGTGATGTGGATTAAACGAGTGTATCAACCAATTCTCTCATTTGTCATGCGCCTACGTTGGGGTGTTGTAGCAATTGCCTTGTTACTGGTAATGTTAACTTTCGCAGCGATTCCTCGTTTTGGCAGGGAATTTTTACCTGTGATGGACGAAGCTACCTTCACAATCAGTGTGTTTTCACCTCCTGGAACCTCACTGGGAGAATCAACACGTATTGGTCGTGAAATGGAAACAAGGTTATTGGATATTCCAGAGGTGACAAGTGTTAGCAGTCGGACTGGGCGCGCCGAAGCGGATGAACACGCGCACGATGTGAATACGCATGAAATCGTGTTGAATTTCACTCCTCCCGATGAACGTGAGAAGACCCGTGAAACCCTTCTGGCAGAAGTGCGGGAGATGCTCTCCACTGAAAATTTTCCGGGTGTTCAGGTATCCGTAGGTCAACCGATTCAACATCGTCTTGACTATCTTTTGTCAGGTGTAAGCGCGCAGGTAGCATTGAAACTGTTTGGACCCGATCTTGACACGCTAAGACAGAAAGCAAAGGAAATCGAAGCAGTCATGTCTGGGATTGACGGCGTTGCCGATCTACAGGTTGAACAACAGGTACAGGTTGAGCAACTTCAAATCAAAGTTAAGCGTTTTGAGGCAGCCCGTTACGGTTTAAGCGTTCAAGACATAACACACTTTGCAGAAGCGGCTTTTAAAGGCGAGACAGTCAGTCAGATTATACAAGGACAGCGGCAGTATGACCTTGTCGTTCGCATTGATCCAACACTTGTCAAAACTGTTGAGTCTTTCGGTAATCTAAAACTCCGCACGCCTTCAGGTGCGTTTATCCCATTGAAACAGGTTGCGGATGTGAGTTTCGGCTTCGGACCGAATACCATCAATCGCGAGAACGTCTCCCGTCGTATCGTGATTCAGTGTAATGTCCAAAATAGGGACCTTGGCAACTTTATTGCTGAGGTTCAAAGAGAAATTGAGGCACATGTTGAAATACCTGAGGAGTATTTTCTCACATACGGTGGACAGTTTGAAAGTCAGCAGAGTGCACAAAGACGTATCTTAATTCAATCAGGTTTTGTTTTTATCGGTATTTTTATTTTATTGTATCTTGCAATGGGATCAATGCGGCTTTCAATTTTGGTGATACTGAACCTACCGCTGGCGTTAATCGGTGGCGTTGTCAGTGTATTTCTCACTGGTGGCGTGCTAAGTATTCCTTCTATGGTAGGCTTTATTTTGTTGTTCGGCATTGCAGTACGTAACGGTATCATTTTAGTTTCACACATCAATGCACTACGTTCAGAAGGCATGCCGCTATACGATGCCGTGATGAAGGGAGCATCCGAACGGATCAGTCCAGTCCTGATGACAGCCTTGACAACAGGGTTAGGGATGCTGCCGCTTGCGCTTGCACACGGTTCAGGAGCGGAACTTCAGAGGCCACTTGCCATTGTCATCAGCGGCGGGATGATTACCGCTACATTTCTGACGCTACTTGTTTTACCAGCGTTGTATTATCTCGTTGAAAAACGCAATGCTGAGCAATAAAGTAGTGTGTCAACTAATGTTTGTCGTAGTCGTTATACTTCAACAACCATTAAGACGTATAGATAGGAAAGTTAGAACAGCAAACTATATTTATTGCGGTTGAAACTGATCTATAGACATTTTCTTTGCAACTTTTCTGTGAAATAGTGTATAATCTAAATAACGGTTGTTAATTAAAAACTCAAGGGGGAACACATTATGAAACGCACGCATTTCAGCAGTATTATCTGTGTAACAATTTTTCTGTTTCTGCTGAGTGGGATTAGCACGCAAAGTGTAGCAGAATTACAAACCCTGAAGATAGAAATTTCCGATGTTGTAAGTAATGCGGATGCTATCAAAATCCGCAGGTTGTTGTCGCCATGGGCAGACGCAAAAGATATTACCTTCCATACACCCGTTGACAAGAACGGCAGAACAAGACATTTCACAACTGTTGTGGAAGTAAAACCGAGACAAGGTGATACAAAGTACAACCGAACGCATACCTTTGATGCCTACGACATTATGCGACAGTTGAAGGATACACGCTATCGCGGACGCCACGGACTTGGGCAGGTCCGCATCCTTAAAACCGAAGCCACGATTACAGGCAGAATGTTTGCGTACCCCGGCTTCACGCGCAGTAGTATCCGCGATATTCCCGGATGGGCACGTTGGAGACCTCAAACTTCTGAGGTCCGTCAAGCACTCGACGCAGGAAACGGCGGTCAGAAGTTTGTTTTCAAACCATCTTCAGAATTCGATGATCTACGAATTGATGCCACAAGAAATAATAGTGAGGTTGAAGTGCAAGGGAAGATCGTTGGATTTGACGGTCCGTATCCGATTGTAAAAGTTAACAGTTATAAATTCGGTCCTCGTGTTAACCAAAGAAACGCGCCTCAACAAACGGAACCAATGGAAGGTAAAACCCCTAATCGGCAGGAGAATCCAAGATACGATTACATCGAACGCGATCGATAAAATTACCTTTTTATGGGTGCGTTTGCCTGGCGCGCCCATAGAAACACTTTTTATATTGGATTATAGAAATGATTCTACATTTTCTTTGTAGGAGCGACCTCCGAATCGCGAATGAACTGAGGAGCAGTCGGGAATCGGAGTTCCCTCCTACAGTTCAGGAATGTTGAGTTAATTCTAATCTCTACCATAGTTTCAGTCTCTCCTATGCCTGATAGCCGCCAGTATTAAAAAGCACAACCTGTTCAGTTGGTTTAATAATTCCGTTCGCTATGAGCGGTTTTAATGCAGCGACTGTTGCTGCTCCTTCAGGACACGTCAAAATCCCTTCAGTTGTTGGCAACAGCTGCATCGCCTCGCCAATTGCGTCATCAGTAACAGCGATTGCAGCACCTCCGCTTTTGTAAATAGCCTCCAAAATAAGAAAATCACCAATTGCTTGCGGTACTCGCAATCCACTGGCAACAGTTTGCGCATCTTGCCACGGTTCGGCAGCAGGTTTCCTTTCCTCCCACGCCTTAACAATTGGCGCACAATCTGCCGCCTGAACAGAGATAAACCGAGGTCTTTTCTTACCAATCCAACCGATTGCTTCCAATTCAGCGAAACCTTTCCACATTCCCACAATACCTGTCCCGCCACCAGTAGGATAGATTATTACGTCTGGCAGTTTCCAACCGAACTGTTCCGCAAGCTCAAACCCCATTGTTTTCTTGCCTTCCACCCGATAAGGCTCTTTCAGTGTTGAAACATCAAACCATCCTGCATCTTTTTTTCGATCAGCAACTATTTTTCCCGCATCTGTAATCAAGCCATCAATCAGTGTGACGTTTGCACCTGCAAGCCGACAGGTTTCCTGATTAAAGATAGGTGTATCTTTCGGCATAAAAATATAAGCGGGAATATCAGCGCACGCAGCATATACCGATAACGCTGTCGCTGCATTTCCCGCAGACGGAATAGCCAATTTACTAATGCCAAGTTCCTTCGCTTTGGAAACAGCCATCGCTAAACCACGTGCTTTGAAACTTCCCGTCGGCAGACATGATTCGTCTTTTATCCAAAGTTCCGACAAACCAAGCTGAGCACCAAGTCTGTTGGCATGTATCAAAGGGGTGATGGTCTCTCCAAGTGATACGACATGCTCATCATCGCAGATGGGCAGCAGTTCTCTATATCGCCACAACGCTGAAGGTCTTGACTGAAGGTGTTTAGGTTTCCAAGTATCAACTAATTGTTCAAGCGCGTAGCGCGCAAACAAAGGTTTCCCACATGAATGACAGACATTCTGTGGTATTTCGTGCGGGTAGGTTTCGCCACATTTGCTGCATTCAAGATGTCGTAGATAGTTTTCCATGCTTTAATTTTTATGAACGTCCAAGCAACTTGAGGATAATGGCTTTCATGCTATGTAGACGGTTTTCGGATTGTTCAAAGATAATCGCACGCGGATCGTCAAGGAGTTCACCCGCAATTTCATAGCCGCGATGTGCAGGCAGACAGTGCATTATCTTACAATCAAGTCCTTTAAGAAGTGTAAGATTTAACTGATAAGGCATCATCTTTTTCATACGTCGTTCCCGCTCCTCAGCAAAATCAGGATCTGTGAAAAATTCCATATCTATCCACGTATCTGTGTAGACAACATCATTTTGCGCAATGACTTCTTGTAGTTCTATCGCACTATCAATCGAATCAGTCGAAACCGGTTTATAACAACCTTTTTGTGCCGCTTCAGACCATAACTCTTTATCTACTGCTGCAGGGTTTATCTCTGGTGCAATGACAGTCACTTCTAACCCAACCTTCATTCCCGCGGCAATCAACGAATTACAAACGTTGTTATGTACACCGATAAAGCAAACTTTTATACCATCTAACTTACCAAGGTGTTCTTTTATTGTCATAAGGTCACCGAGTGCTTGTGTCGGGTGGTATCTGTCGCAACATCCATTGATTATCGGAACAGATGATGCTGTTCCTGCCTCACAGATATCATCATGTTTGAGAAATCGCGCTAAAATTATATCAACATACGCGGAAAGAACGCGAATTTCATCGCCAAGGTCCGCCAAGCCAAAGTTGGTTGTTCGCCAGTCTAAATAGTGCGCGTGTCCACCAAGCTGCACGATGCCAATTTCTCCGGCACATCGTGTGCGAGTAGAGGTCTTTTGAAATAGTAAAGCAAGACTCAACCCACCAGCAGCGTGTCTATACTTTTCAGGATAATTTTTGATCTTCAGGCAGTTTTCTATAGTTTCAAGGATATCCGATTCTGACCAGTCTTTCAGTGTAATTAGGTGCATAATTGCCTCCGAGTACCCATATCCGCTGATTCTATTTAGATTTCCCATAAAAAAAGAAATGATAATTATAACAGATTTTCTATTGGATGTCAAATGTTTTTCCATCTAAGAATTTGCCCAGAACCATTCAGTTTTCCAATAATTTCTACCTTAATCTCTACGCGCTCCTGCTGGCATGGTTTCCTAACCTCGCCAAGTTACGGATTTATTTCTTAATCTTCATATAAACGCGCTTCCCTTTAATGAAATATGTTAAATAAACTATTTTTTTGATAAAATTGAAAAAAATGTTGACAAAAAGTGAAAAGTTGTTATAATATCTCATAATGTTAGAAATTCGCGATATATTCGGAATTTTTAGCGGTAGAGGTGCTTTGTAGATGCACCGACAGTGTATAACAGCCACTGCCGATGCCAAAGCACTGCCATATTAGGAGTATGACAGGCTGGTTTCTATTTTATCAGAGACCTTATGAAAGCGTCAATGCATATCATAGAGACCAGCGGCCTCTACAGAAATAGTAAAACTGCACAAATACCTACCTATTTCTGTAGTCTGTCAAAAACAATCGCAATAAGTAGATATGGGATTCAGAATCACTAAAGTTCGATTGAAAATTTACTTTTTAAAAACGCTGATAAACATAGTCGTAGACTACATTTATCAGCGTTTTTTTATTGACAAATTAGGTAAAAACATGCTATAATTATCGCAATGAAATTGGGAGGCTGCAACCTCCCAATTCAAGTGAAAATCCGAGTTGTCTATTTCTGATTTTCAAACCTTGCCAATACTATAGCATAATCCATCAGAAATAATCAACTCATAAAATCCCAAAGGAGTTAGATTGATGGATTTATTGACAGTTATGGAACAGTTTCCTGACCAAGAAACATGTATTTCTCACCTTGAAAAAATCCGATGGAGCGATAAACCCACTTGCACCCACTGTGGCAGTGTGGATATAGTGAGGAAAAAGGAGTCCGGCACGGGCAGAGTCGGCAGATGGCATTGTTCTGATTGCAAGGCAAGTTTTAAGGTGACACATGGCACGATATTTCACGGCACAAAGATTGCTTTGCAGAAATGGTTTTTAGCAATCAGTTTAATGTTGAATGCAAAGAAAAGCCTATCCACCCATCAACTCGCGCGTGACCTGAAACTGAATCAGAAAACGGCATGGCGTATGGAAACATGTATTCGTGCTGAAATGGCACGTAAAGGCGGTGCATTGCTACAAGGTATCGTAGAAGCGGACGAAACTTACATAGGGGGTAAACCTCGCAAGGCAAACAAAAAGGAAGACAGAGAACCCGCAAAGCGCGGACGTGGCACAGAGAAAACAGCAATACTCGGTGCAGTTGAACGTGGCGGAAAAGTCGTGGCAGAAGTAGCAACGGAATTGACAGGGCGCGTTATTTACAACTTCATAAAACGTTATGTCAATACCAAAGACTCGGAACTCATGACAGATGAATTCCATGCCTATACTACAATCGGCAAGGAAATGAAACATCAAATTATCAACCATCAAGAACAATATGCTGAAGGTGATACACATACAAACACGATTGAAGGATTCTGGTCACTGCTAAAGCGCGCATGGTATGGAAGCCATCATCACTACAAGGTAGCATATACACCGCTTTATGTAGCAGAGGCATGCTATAAATACAACTACAGAGACATGGAATCGGTTTTTCATAAATTCGTAAATGAAAGCATGATTTTGACTTGACAACCTGTTTCTCTATGTAGTATCCTATTAACATCATGAAACTTTGGTAGAGTATCTCACCCGCGCCACATGGCGCGGGCTCTACTAATACCGAGTGAGATCGGAAAAGTTTTGTGTGTAAAGTTTTCATGAATCAATTATTAACATAACCACAAAATGTAGTTTATAGCACTTTGGTAGTGCTATAAAACCAAAGTGCTATAAATGCTGGAGGTTACCAACAATGGCAACCAGCAGAGCGCAATACCGTCTAAAACGGGCTCAAGCACAAGCCAAATTGCGTAGAACTTTGAGTAAACTCAAAGCAGCAGAACGCGACTTAAAACGCGTTGCTAATAAAATACGCACACATAGGTAGTATTGCACAAATGAGGGTAGACATATTGTCTGCCCTCCCAACAAATTATAACACAGGTTCAATTCAATTAAAAGGTAATTTTATCCTTTTCTGAATAAGGATTATCTCCGTCTTTTCATTTTTGCCCACGATGTTGTGAGATGCCCGCGAGTCGGCACAAATTTAGGCGGTTCAGGTTTGGGAGTAGGTTCAACTTCAGGCTTTGGTTCGGGGTCAGGTGGCGTTTCTATTGGATTCTTTTGACGCGGACGCGAAGGTATAATAATATCTCTTAACGTTTGACTCAAAGCACCTTGTGTGTCAATGATACGGATCCAAATGCGGTTTTTATCTGCTTCTAATGCCCACCTATCAAAATCAAATCTGGCTGTTACTTTTGGTTGTCCATTCATATAATCCCATGCGACAACAGCGCGATCTGAAGTGCGCGCTATTTCTACTTGATGCACACCATTTGGACTTTGAATGTCTATATTCAACTTAATATCATCATGAACACGCATTATGGGATGGATTCTCGTTAATGTTGGTATCACACCTATTGGCTGCGGGTTATGGTTGAAATATGAACTCTTGTCAAGCCATCGTGCCTCATGATGTGCGAATCCATCGTCTCCAGCATTGCGTCCCATCACAAAATCAGGATTATCTCTGTGTTGATTATGTGATAAACCAAATACATGCCCAACTTCATGAACAACGACATCAAATTCCATGTTTCTTGTAGGAATAAGTGCATATCCGCCATTATTACCAGCACCCAAAAAACAACACCAAGTGCAATTCCACCTGTGCCATTATTATAGTGCTTTATGCCACCAATGAAAAAGATATTTGCATTCTTGTGATTGAGGAATTCTTTAGGAAGTTCAGGTTGCATGGCAATATGTGTTTTCGGTACGTTGCCATAGTGGTCGGCATTATGTTTGCCATTGATAGTGTGAACAACAATTTTATCGTTTACATCTTTTTCAATACGAAAAGTCTTATGTCCAAAACCATGCCTATCCATTTCACTGGCATAGAATTCATGGACATCTTCCATGCGATTACGTATTAAATCAGGCATATTTGGATCGTCAACGTCTGCAGGTTGGAAATAGATAACACGGGCTGTAAATGGGTCAAGGGCGTTAGAACTTACCGGAAATAAAACAAAACTTAGTAGCAACAGTGCAATAAAGCAAAATCGTTTTCTCATTGTAATTCTCCACAATTTATAAGTTTTACATTTTGATGTTCTCCAATATAAGTCACTGAATACCCTATTTCAACCTTTTAAAACAAGGAAGGGTATCCCTGGTGACGAAACCTAAATACCCAATTTACATTAGATATGGGATACCCATGCTCTCAATAGGTATTTAAGTTTCGTCAGTTGAAATCTTACTATTTTAAAAGGGAAATGTCAAATAAAAACATTAGGTGGGAATTATTAAGGTGTGATATAATGGTGAAAACTGAATCCCATATCTACTTATTGCGAAAACAATTAACCTACTCAAATAATGAGGAGGCACAAGATGAGACGAGACTACAAAGTTCTTCTTCTCTCCGTTCTTACTTTCGCATTTATTATCACAAGCGGTTTGCTGCTGTTAGGCACAATAGATGCCACACAGATAGATGCACCTGCTTGCGAAGAACAATTCAAACGCGATTGTTTGTCGAGAAAAGAGGCACCGAAACCGGGCTTGATCTGTCCAAGTCCGAGACACCCCTGCCCACTGGACACAACAGATAGTAGGGATAACAATAAGCTTGAACAGGAGGACCGTTAGATGAATCGCAAAATGTATTGGGGCATCGCAGCCCTCATGATAATCCTGATTGCTGCTGGTGGCTTTATCTATTGGCAGTGGTCACAAGTGCAGCAGCTCAGAGAAGAACTTGCACAAGACGAAAAAATGCTTGAAGAACAGCATAAAGGGGTTGCTGAGAACGACCTGCCCCCCGCAAAACCGGGATACAAATGGGTGCTGCATGGTGACCATTGGCATGAAATGCCAATCGCACAAAGCGAGGTGCCGCAGGAACCATTTGTAGATCGTTTTGAGCAAGAACGCCTACAAAAGCAGGTTGAAGCAAAATCGGAAGCTGATAAGCAAATCGAAGCGCTGGCAGCAGCAAAGACAGCACGTGAGAAAAATCAAGTATACATGGAGATATACGCAAATATTCCACAAGCGGTGGATATGTATAATTTCTACAAAGAACATCCTGATTTTGATCCTGCAACTGCATCGCCAGAACTTGTGGAAAAGTGGGAACAGGCGAGCCGTGCAACACATGCAAAAATGAGTGCCTGGGCAGATGAAGTCGATGCCTGGAACAAAAAGCATGGAACACCAATGGATCGTGCGCCGAAGCCGCCTGAGGATGTTTCATCCACGATTGTACGTCCCAATAAAAAAGGAGGTAACCAATAATGTTAAACTTAAAGCGTTTACCTTTACTTGTTATTGTAATATGTGCGATTGTCATTCCGATCAGCATCTTAACATTTGCTCATGAACTACCATATAAAGATATAACAACTAGTTATGGATCAACGCACAGGATTAGAAGTTATAGTGATTCATACACGGCTCATACCGCTCATGAAGGCAAATTAACGACTGCTAAAGTTGACTTGGCACATCTGATATACGAGAAGGAGATCATTCAAAAGGGTCTTGATGGCGACAGAAGTGGACTGAGTGAAGCTGCGCGAGGTGCCGGTATTCCTATGATAATGGGTAAGAGACCTGATGTTAACGCCGTGATAACGCTTGCGAGTAAAATTCTCAAATGGTATGACGATGGCAATACCTATGAAATCGGACTAGAGAAGATAAGCAAGTATAGTGAAATTGACTCTAAAAACGGTGACATTGCCAATGCCTATGCAGATCGAGAACTGTTTTACGCAGAATATGGAAAGCGTTGGACACACAGTTGGGTAGACAGAGGCGTGACAAATAATCCTGTGCCTCCAAGAACCAACACAGGCACTTTAGCGTCTATGCAAGAGTTTATTCCCCGTTTAGGTGCTGAATGTGCGAATAACTGCGGAGCTTTCTGGTATGACTTTAGGCAAGGCGAATATTACAGTGGTTTTGCTGGTGGCAATCCTACCTCGCTTGATATGATTCCGAGCGATGCCAGAAGATCTCATAAGAAGAAATGTAATGTCACACCGCACAGTAACTATGAGTATTATAGTTGTCCTGCACACGGCTATCCGGGGTGTGATAAAGCAGATGAACACCATCTCGCCTGTCTTGGTGGTTGTGGTAATAAAGGTGCGCCGGAGTGGGCATTGGTCAACAGGTATGGTAAGATGACGAATCTGCGGACGACAAAACCGCTCATCACCATGTTGCTGCATGAAAATGTGACCATTTCTGCACATAAAACAAGGTGTACTGAAAACGTCTCCAACGGCTGGGGTGGCACCACAAGGTGTTCCTACTATTATTACACCTGCCAAACATCGAACGCCTGTCCGAATGCCAATAATCATGTTACGGGTAGTGGTAGCGATGCTGCTCATAACCCGTCCGATTCCACACCGTCTCCGCCAACGACACCTTCAACGCCCTCTTACCATGCGTGTGGTGTTCATGAAGATTGGCAATCAGGCGATCATTCGGCTGCTGCTTGTGGGGTCTCGACTCACATTGCGTGTGATGGTTTGAATCATCAACAGGTGCAATGCACCAGCACCAACGCCAATGGCGATCAATGCACGCACACCTATTGGGCGTGTAAGCATCCGGCTGGAGGTTCTTCTCACAATCATGTGTATCCTGCGCCACCTGAACCTGATCCAGAACCGGAGGGCGCGACGTGTGCGAATGGTCATTCTTACGATCCAAATAATCCTTTGGAAGCGAACGCACACCGCACGCGCACTTGTAGATACAGTCGCTGTGGCAACTCGTGGCCAGAATGCAGCAACAATCCACTTTGTAATGACCCGCGCAGAAAAGCACTTGGTAAATACTGCTGGCCGGAATAACAACTCTAAACATCACAGGCAGGTATCCTTTGCGGATATCTGCCTTTCTTTTTTCAGTACACGCTTATAAGAGGAACTCCGGGGAATACCATACGCGCATTCATACCGTTGATTTGGATTCCCAAGGGGAATATGTCACGATTCGGAGATCGCTCCTACAGTGGATATGTCTAATTATTTCAATAATTCACCATAATTTATTAATTCAGTAATTCTGGCAATACACATGCAAAAAACTTTACACACCCTCCATCTAAGGTAAACCTACTTTTTCCTTCTCCGTTACAATATTATCATATAGCAATAAACATTGACGGAGCACATTCTTTTGAAGCCAAAGCCCTCACATAGATATAGATTCCTAATTCTCTTTGCGTTCAGTTTTCTTGTTTTTGTACAACCTGCCTTAACTGCGGAAAAAGACGAACCCACTCCACCTTCTCAAGAGGAAACCGCCTCTCAGACTCCAGTCGAGAATCCATTTAGCAAGAAGCCCAAAAAAAAAGAAAATACGTGGCTTCAGAGCGAATCAAAAACGAAAACAACAGATGACCCATCAACGACAGAAGATATAGATTCAGATATATCTTTGCGTCGTCAGATGCTGATGCCATACTTAGAAACACTGCGTCGCTGGAAATATCCACCTGATCTTGGTGACCTCTCCGAACTTTACGATTGGAAACCGCGTCCCAAAACGGATACCAAAGGTATAGATCTTCCGATGGATTCAAACCTACAAGTAAAAATTGACCAGTCTGTGACAATTGAGGTCAACAAAACACACTATTTTGGTGAAGGAGATTTGAACCGTTACGGCGGTTATGGTTATGGGAGTTATGGTGACTATGGATCAGGACTTGACCTTGGACTTACTTCTTCTTACGGTTATGAAGATTTCGGTTACAGCAGCGGGTTTGGCGGCGGATATGACAGTTTCGGTTCAAGTTATGGGAGTGGTTACAGTAGTTATGGTGGTTACAGCAGCTTTGGCAGAGGCGGCATTCCTCGTTCTACCGGTATTAATATACGGCAAAGACAAATTATTGGATTACATGGACGTGTCGGAGAACGGGTGCACATCGCGGTGGATTACAATGCAGGTGATACTTATGGCGGTGGGTATGGTGGCTACGGTAGCAGCTACGGGGGATATGGACTTGGAGGCGCGAAAGAACAAAAGATTAAAATTTGGTATGAAGGTAAACCTGAGAGCTTGATAAAAACCTTCTCTTTTGGTGACATTACACTCAGCCTGCCGAACACTCGTTTCTTGAACATTAACCGTAATCTGTTTGGACTTGAAGGCGTGTTTGAATATAAAAACACCCGAATGACTCTTTTCGGATCACGAAGTAAGGGTGTTCGCGAGGTGCGAACGTTCCGGGGACAGTCTCGGAGAGCGAGTTTCGGTTACGGACCACGCGGTATTCAGATTGCGGATGCGAATTATGTTAAAAATAGGTACTATTTAATCCATCAAGGCGAGGATGGTTTGCTCCATGACGCATATCTTCCCATCAAACAAGGGAGTGTGGAAATTTATATAGATGATAGCGTTGTGGGCAATAACCAAGGGGGCCAACGCACGAGTCAAGGATATTTCAACCAACAGTTTCCTGGACAGGACTACAACATTAACTATGAAACTGGTGAGATTGAGTTCTTATCCTCTATCTCCACAAGTTATACTATTGTTGTCGCTTATGAATATCTGGGAGACGGTGGTGGCAGCGTTGGGAATCCTGGGAATGTATTTGCTGATGAAAATGGAGATGGATCTATTGATGAAGAGGGCGAAGAGGTAGGCTATGTTGTGTTAAAAGCGAAAGGATTTCGTGGATCAGTGGCAGATAACGTTTACTTTCTCAGCAACCGAAACATCAATCCTCGTGATTTTCAATTGACAATTATCCGACAGGGAGAAAGTGAAACATTTCAAACTGATTCGGGACCTGTACCATATATAGAAATATTTGGATTGGATCAGAACGGTGACGGTATTGTAGATCCTGAGTTCATAGACTACGACAGGGGATTACTACGTTTTCCAAATTTACATCCCTTTCAAATCAGTGATCCGCAACATCCATACTACCGATACCGAGATTCTTTGAATAACGAAGCGATTTATCTCGAATCCCTCCGCAGTACTGACCAAGTCTACACAATTGTTGCTGACTATTCTTATCAATCTGAAACCTATAATGTCGGGCTATTTGTGATTCCAAATAGCGAAACTGTCCGATTAAACGGGAGAGTCCTCACACGCGATACGGACTACATGATGGTTTATGAAGTTGGGTCAATTCGGTTTTTTACAGAACTTGATGAATTTGATGAAATCGTCGTGGAATTTGAAAAGACTCCTTTCGGCGGTTCACAGCAAGCAGTTGTTGGTGTATGGTTAGAATACATACATAAACCGAAACCGAAATCAGCGCGAGAGCAAAATCTTGAGGATAGATTCAACCGTCTGGGTGGCATGCAAATGTCACAAACAGGTTTGGACAGTAATTTCATGAATGACCAGTTTTCGGGTGGGCTTCCTCGGGGCGGAACGTTTTCTGGTGGAGGAATGAATAATTTCGGCTTTGGCCGTAGCGGCTTCGGTAGTGGTGGAAGTGGATACAGTAGTTTTGGTAGTTTCGGAGGTCGTTCGCGAATCGGACCCAGTTACTTAGGCGGTTACGGAACAGGCATGAATTATTTCAATCCTGTCTTCCAAAAAGGTTTTAATGTATCAACAGGCTATATCTTAACAACCGGACAGAAACCGGCTCTAATACCAAATGTCAACGAAGTCCCCAACCGTTTGCAAGCATTTAATATCAATACCAGTTTTGGCAGAGAATTCAATATGGCGTGGTTGTTAAACCCGCTGCCTTTTGTTAATGTTCAAAATTTTCCACTTTCAATTGATTTTAGTGGGGAGTCGGCTTATTCACATAATAACCCGAATAGTGTCGGGGTCGCCCTTATTGATAGTATGGAAGGTGTAAAAGAAACCACCACTATTCCAACGATCAAATACAGTTGGAAACCGAGTAGTGTGCCATACATCCCGGAATCGACTCAAACGGGTACACCACACAATTATACCGTGTTACCTACACAGGAAAATAGAGCACTTTTTAATGTCGTTCTGAAAGATAGGGAAGAAGCGGAGGCTGTTGGCAACTATATGCGCAACCAAGATGTACCTGCCTCGTCAATACAGCCGCTCTCTCTTTCTACGGAAGAACGGTTAATTATGGAAATTGGATACGATTTTACGGATGTCGTAGAAGAATGGGGTGGTTTCTCCAACGGTATCTCAAAATCTGGCGTAGACTATTCTGAGCGTGGTTTTATTGAAATGTGGATGCGTGTGCAAGGTGACGACGATGTAACGCTCTATCTCAATCTTGGTGCTGTAAATGAAGATGCGGATGCGGATGGACGTCTTGATAGTGAAGACCTACCACAAACATTAGAGGACACCAACGGAGACGGTATTGTAGATGCACTTGATCTTGACCTTGAAAATCTACCGGATGTGCATCGATATCGTGGAAACGGAGCACTTGATACAGGCGAGGACGTTGGGTGGCGATATGACGGACCATTTGATCCAAAGTCTTTTGGGGCAAATAACCAAATTTTGGATAGCGAGGATTTAAATGGCGATGGCGTGCTTGATAACGTCGATGCATATTTTCAGGTTGCTATCCCACTTAATGAGATTCCAAACGAATGGATTAAAGGAAAAAATAAGAACGGGTGGACGTTCCTTAGTATCCCACTCTCTAAATTTTTACCGGAAGGCTCTCGTGTCCCCAGTCTCGTATTTGTTCAGCACTTCCGTTTTTGGCTCATGAAAAACCGGCCCGGGAACGTTAAGGGAACATTTCAATGGGCTTCTATAGAAATCGTTGGAAATAACTGGGAACAGGGTGTAGTCACAAAATCCTTTGCAGAGACAACCGCCGGACTTTCCGACCGTCAAGTTGTTGAAGATACACTCGAAAAGTTCATCGTTGGCACAAAAGATAATTTCAGCTTTGACGACTATCAGAGTGCATATATCGAAATTGAAGATGACGAACTTTTTAGAAAACTACACCCGTTTACAGCTACCTCGCTCGGTTTTCAAACACAGCAACAACGCGAACAGACGCTTAGCCTCGAATATTATCTTTACCCTGATTCCTACGGTATTACCTCCAAGCAACTAAAAGGTTTTAGTCAGACCGAAGGACAAGATTTTAGTAGGCACGACACACTCCGATTATGGTTATATGGTGATAAAAGCCACACTACCTTTGTCTTGCAACTCGCACCCAGTGTGCGCACAGGTTACCGGAGTTCATTCTACAGTTCCGATCCATTCCTCAACCGACCACAAGAAGAGGATGTGAATATATTTGAAAACCTAACGGACTATTATGAATATACCGTACCGATTGACTTTGAAGGATGGAAACTGATTGAGATTGACTTGCGAGACCACGTTAGGAACGAATATCCTGACCGGGTTACAGATCAGAATGTTGATACAGAAACATCAAATCAGGAATTGCAACCATCTCCTATCGAAAATGCACCTGATGGACATCCAGATGGCTTTAGTGTTAGAGGTTCAGAAACTGGGGTAAGCAGAACGCAACTGTCTATTAAAAATATCGGAGGTATATTGCTCGGCATCCGAAACGACACAGATAGAGAAATTAGTGGTGAGGTATGGGTAAACGAGATACATCTGGGTGATCCACTCGTCCGCTCTGGATGGGCACGGCGTGGCAACATGTCTGTTTCACTCGGAAGTATTATTAGTCTCCGTGGGGGTTATGCAAGTCAAGACAAAGATTTTGAGAGCGGGGCTGGTGAAATCGGACGGCAACGTTTGTCATCCCGTGGCTATAGTACTACAAATAACGACTACAATATTGATGCTGATGTCACGATTTTTTCATGGCTTCCAATACGCTATTCTATTCAAGAACAGGAATCTGAAACTGAAGCGCTACGAGGAAGTTACAGTTCTTTTGTGAGTGGAAAGAGTGAAACTTTAAACCGAGACGTTTCGGTGCAATTCAACCGAAATCCTTATCCCAACCTCGGATTTTCTTACAATTATCAGGACTTTTGGAATGAGCGACAAGGAACACAAATTAGCCACCTATACACAGGGACTTTTCGATATAATCTCGGTTCAAAACTTGGGTTCAATTTACAGTATCGGCATGAGGATATTCTTGCAAAACCTGAAACGGCAACAGATACGACTACAACATCAACCTCCTACTACGGTTATGGCTATGGTAGGAATCGAGATGAGAAAACAGATAGCGGCTCCATAACGCTTAACATTAGTCCGATAACTGTCTTCAGTCTCAGTCCAAGTTATGATGTGCGGCGAACACTTGAGAAACGTGATCCGAATCGCTATAGATCATCATTTTTCGCGAGCGATGTAACGAACACAAATTCTTCTGCGGAAGAGGATTCCAATGAAGAAATTCAGCCAGATTTTTCAATTGCTGAACGTGAACACCGGCTTTCACTTACACCACGTCTCAATCGTGATCTGATTGGATTGCGTCCCACAGTAACAAGCCGTGTGAGTTTCAGAGAAAACTGGTTTAATGTAAAGAAAGACGCTTCACTCAACGGAAACATTAATCTTGGTTTGAATCTTCGTATTCAAAAATGGTTTGGGTGGTTGTTTAATAAGGAAAAACCAGAAACTGAAACTTTGGAAGCGATTCAGGATGGAACGATCGAAAAGTCAAATCAACAAACCCCGATTGAAGAGCGGCTTGAAGAGTTACGGGATAACGGTGTTGAGGAAACGCAAATCCAAAAATTAGTTGAAGATCAGAATGACTGGATTAACCGTGATAAAGCGGAGATGGAACAAAAACAGCGTTCAGGTCCTGTAACAACAGGTTCTCTTGCCACGCAACAACCTAAACCGGAAGGTTTTTTACAGCGAATAATCAATACATTTACAATAAACACCAATGCAACCTTCACTGCTTCTGAATCCTTTCGCCAACTTGAGTCTAATCAATCTCTGATAGAAATCTGGGAACTTGATAGAGAAGCAGAGGAACGTACTAATTCGCGTAACAGTAATCGCTACACAGTTCGCACTTCTGTGGATCCGTGGAAATGGCTCTCCTTTGGAACAAATCTCAGTACATCTGATAGTTTTCGGAAAAGTTACAGCAGCACATTTATATCACACGCAGAAACCTACGAAGGGGATGTTAAGCTGAATGCACAACAAGCCACAAGTTTTCAACTTCGGTATAGTTATACGATACGGAAAAGTGATAATCTTGAAGTTACACTTAGTGACAGCGCTGCACACACCCCATCCTTGAGTTGGCTACATAAATGGAGTGAAGAAACCAGAACCTCATTAGGTATTCGCACAACTCTTCGCGATCACCTACGAAGTGGAATTGAGAGCAAAGCTTTCATTATTACTCCAAACTTTAGCATTGACTACCGGTACCGTACTGAAGGTGGTATACGCTTGCCACTGATCGGCAGAATACCACTTAAGCATGACCTTGATCTGACCAACACTTTTTCTTTGGCGATTCGCAGAGAGAACTACGGTGCTAATAAGGAGGAGCGGTCTGAACGATACGAGACAACGTTACGTGCAGGCTACAAACTCAGCGACCATCTAACAGTGAATCTACATTTGGGACTTAGCTACAACCACGATAGGGTTGAAGAGGGAAGGGATTTCCTCTCTGTTGCAAGCGCACTTACGGTGAGAGGTCAATTTGAATAATGCTATGGATTGCCAGTATCCTGAGATATAATAGGATAAATCTCTAAATCTACCCGTTTTGGGATACCTGACGACATAGGGAGAGCCAAACGTCTACTTCCAAGTAACCACTTCACACCTTCAATTGTATCTATATATTCTCTGTGTCTTTGGTTTTTTCCATATTTCACATTAATCCATAGATAACATCCAACTGGAACATTCTGATCAAAACGGTATTCCCCCATATCATTTGTCAAAACAGGTTTACATTTCTTGTTACTACCAATTACATCCAATGAAATCTCAATTCCTTCAAGATTCTGCTGAGAAGTATTCCCATTTTGTATAAATACTTTTCCGTATATTGTTCCTTCAAAGAATCCGCGCCATATATTTGCTCCTGTTCCCCAAAGATGAGAAATCAGTATGCCTGCTATGAATGCTATAACAAGTTGCCACCGATTGTTGAAGATGGGATGGACTGGTTTATGATTTGGCATTGTGTCTCTCTTGTGTTGAAGGGTATCCCAATACCCAATAAGAGATACCCTCAATACACAGGTGTTAACTAAAACCTTATCTTTTAACAGCAGCTGCACGCGCATTCAACGTTGATTCTGCAAGAAAAATGATGGGGTTTGCGAAAAACGCATTAAATGCTTCACTGCGACTCTGGAGAAACTTTTTTAGTTTGCCCCATTGTGTTTGCATCTTACCTTTGGGGGTAACAGAAAGCACATCATCACTGATCCAATCTATTGTCTGATCCCACCCATGATCGTTTGTGAGCTGGGTGATCTCGCCTGTTTTGATATGATATTTGTAGACATAACTTGGCGGCCATACAAAGTCTGGCTGTATCGGTTCGTCGAGTGGCATGCCAGCCCGCGCAGTGAAAACGATAGATTTGCCGTCATCCATCCAGTCTAAGCCGGACCCGTCGAAGTCTTTGGGTATTCGTAGCTGCCGGATATTGTCTCCGTTGCGATCACAAATGATATACCGATGCGCGTGGTAGATGAGTGTCCTTGGCCATGTATACTCTCTTTGCAGAAACGCAATCTGTTGACCATCTGGCGAGAAGCGCGGTTTTAATCGGTGTGTCCAGAATTTTTCCGGAACGGGTGCGGGGATAAGTGGGCGTGGGTTGTGTCCATCTGCCCCCATAATCCAAATCGTGTTTCCCCCGCCACCGACTGTTGAAGGTTTATCAAACACAATCTGTTTGCCATCGGGGGACCACTCACAGTTGACAGCATCTACCTCAATGATTTTTATCTCGCGCGTCGCAATATCCATCACGTTGATGGCTCTTTTCACCTTGCCGTTCACAACAAAGTCTTTATTAAAAACGATGGATTTTCCATCCGGTGAAAATGAAGCGCCGAGGACGGTAAATATTTTGTCGTTTTCTGTGAGTTGCCGAATATGTGTGCCGTCCGCATTCATGAGATAAAGAGCGAATGCGCTGTTCCTGTGTGGGCGTTTAGTAAAGGTAATCTGTTTGCCGTTTGGAGACCAGCGCGGGGCTGCAGGTATCAACTCTTTGCTTTCTGTAAGAAGTGTCAGGTTGCTGCCGTCATCGTCCATGACGTAGATACCCCACACGCCACCGCTGGGTTTGCCTACCTCTCCGTCTCGTTGTGAACCAAAAACGATTTTGGCGTGTGCTGCTGTCCCGATCAGCAATAGCAGCAAACAAAATAGACCAACTTTTTGTAGATGCATGGAAATACTCCTTATAAACAAGTTACAGTCTTCCAATGGTGAACTTACTCTGCAACTTTCCCTGTCCGCAAGAAAAACGACAAGTTTTGTGATAACGATTTGAACGTTTCACTGCGACTCTGGAGAAACTTTTTTAGTTTTCCCCATTGCGTTTGCATCTTACCTTTAGGGGTAACAGATAGCGCATCATCACTAATCCAATCTATTGTCTGATCCCACCCATGATCGTTTGTGAGCTGGGTGATCTCGCCTGTTTTGATATGATATTTGTAGACATAACTTGGCGGCCATACAAAGTCTGGCTGTATCGGTTCGTCGAGTGGCATGCCAGCCCGCGCAGTGAAAACGATAGATTTGCCGTCATCCATCCAGTCTAAGCCGGACCCGTCGAAGTCTTTGGGTATCCGTAGCTGCCGGATATTGTCTCCGTTGCGATCACAAATGATATACCGATATGCATGGTAGATGAGTGTCCTTGGCCATGTATACTCTCTTTGCAGAAACGCAATCTGTTGACCATCTGGCGAGAAGCGCGGTTTTAATCGGTGTGTCCAGAATTTTTCCGGAACGGGTGCGGGGATAAGTGGGCGTGGGTTGTGTCCATCTGCCCCCATAATCCAAATCGTGTTTCCCCCGCCACCGACTGTTGAAGGTTTATCAAACACAATCTGTTTGCCATCGGGGGACCAATCGCAGGTAACTGCATCTACCTCTGCGACGATTTTCATCTCGCGCGTCGCAATGTCCATCATGGTGATGGCGCTTTTCACCTTGTTGTTCACAACAAAGTCTCTACTAAAAACGATGGATTTTCCATCCGGTGAAAATCTACCGCCGATGATAGTCGTATTCCTATCTTCTTCTGTGAGTTGCTGAATATTTCTGCCGTCCGCATTCATCAGAAAAAGAACAGATTTTTTGTTCCTGTGTGTGCGTTCTCTAAACACAATCAGTTGACCATCGGGTGACCAGCTCGGGGCTACAGGGAACAACTCTTTGCTTTCCGTAAGAAGTGTCAGGTTGCTGCCGTCATCGTCCATGACGTAGATACCCCGCACCCCACCGCTGGGTTTGCCTACCTCTCCGTCTCGTTGTGAACTAAAAACGATTTTGGCGTGTGCTGCTGTCCCGATCAGCAATAGCAGCAAGGAAAGAAAAACAACTTTGCGTCCATTCATAACGTTGCTCCTTTTAGAGAGTGGCAGGGGCGCGTGTCCCCTGCCACCATAATAATGGATTGACGACTCTTAAATATCATCCAACGTAAACTTCACAGCAGTCGTCCCCGTCTGCTGTTCTGTATCGGCTTCCCAGTCGTCTACACGCGTCTTACCCTCAATCTCACCATACACTTGGAGATGGGTATGCGCATTAAAATAACGCGCTTCATCATCCCTCAGCGGTTGGTTTTGCGGAAATTCTACCTCCATAGAATCAGGGGAAACACTATACGATTCACCGGGCTCAAAATCGGTATCAGGGTCTTTTGTATCTCGATTTTCATCTATAAAGTCGCCGTCTTCGCTTGACCACTCTTGCAGTCGGAACCAGCCGAGTGCATTGAGCGTGTGGCTGGTTCCGTTATATGCATAGGTGGAGCCAGTCATGCCGAAAGCAGAGCCGGTAAAGTATTGACTGTAAATGTATGCAGAGCCAGAGACACCTGTCAACGGGCCGATATTAGACCTGACGATCGGTTTATAGACCCTGATCGTGTCGGAAACATCAGCATCAGAGGATTCCACAAATGACACGACTGCTCTTATATCATACTTTATGCCTTTTATGTCACCGACAAACGTGCCCAGGTATTCATACACACTTTGTGTGTCACCGTGCGTACTCGTGAAACTATATTCATCATCTATATACCAGTCAATAAAGTATATATCTTCATCCGTTGTCAGAGAAACGGAGACGGTTGTACCCGCTCCCCAATCATCACCATAATAGACAGAAAACGACGTGACAGACGCTGCATCACTTTTGACAACAAAACCAGCCAACAATAGAGAAGCGATTATCGCTGCAATCGCGATTGTTTTGAACTTCAACTTAAGCATTTTGTAATCTCCTTTTACACCCATACAGGTGTCGGTATTTTAAATCAACGTCAAGGACGTTGGTTTTAAAATTAAAAACCTTTCTCTAATGCAAGGAGGTACGCCTTTTTCACCTTTTCCAAAGCGGTCTTCAGAATTTGGCTCACCCGACCTTTAGAGATGCCGAGTGCTTTGGCTATCTCTACACCGCTGCGTTCCTCAAAATACTTCATTTCAAGGACGCGGCGTTGTTTTTCGGTAAGTTTTGCCAAAAATTGAGGTAAATGTTCACACAATTGTTCCACCTCAAGCTGCCGAATCACTTCGTCTTCTAACGTTTCATGTGCACACGCCTCAGCATTCAAACCATCAACTAACGGATTTGGCGTCCAGTCTTCATCATCCGTAGGTTGCTCGTCAACCGGAAATGGTATAGATTTTAATACTTTCTTCCGTTCCCACCAAAGTCGTCTACACACGCGTCGTTTAATAAACGTAGCCAAACTGGCACCGCTCGGATGGTTCGGGTCATACTTCGGCATCGCTTCCAGAACCGTCAACATAGCTGTTTGATAGAAATCATTCTTCAGACTTCCCAACCGCTTGTTGAATTCTGTAGCACAATTGACGCATTGACGTATTGATCCTTCTGCCGAGAGCGGGTCATTGGGAACAATATAGAACGAACATTTACCTGAGTAATGTGGACCGCGTTGGTATTTCATAGGTTACCTCTTTTTCCAAAGAAAGAACAACGAGAAAAGTTAATCGTTTCAAACTATAAAATAACGAGGTGATCACCTGTTATATTATTTATATACATTTTCACCAGAAAAAGTTTAGCTTTTTTTTTTTTTGCAAAAGCATCAATTCATGGCGAAATAATGTTTAAAAAGGAGATAATGGGTAATGAAGTAGCTGAAGTAAGATACACTGTTTATTTTATTCCTCCAAAAGTCAGATTTAATGGTGGACCTAATTTTGTAAGAACGTAATCACAGCTGTCTTCACGCGGTAGGTGGCGTTTTCCCTAAGCAATGGGGCGTACTGGATTTGAACCAGTGACTTCTACCGTGTGAAGGTAGCGCTCGTACCCCTGAGCTAACGCCCCATGAGAGGAGATGGGCCCACTAGGACTCGAACCTAGGACCAGCCGGTTATGAGCCGGCGGCTCTGACCACTGAGCTATGGACCCTTATTGATTTTTAATTATACCTTGTTTTTAGTAAAAAATCAAGTGTTTATGTAATTCTTGCAGAGGCATTCAATTGTTGAGTTTTTCCATTTAATTATATTGTAGGAGGGAACTCCGATTCCCGACTATCATTGTGTCTTGTCGCGATTCGGAGATCGCTCCTACAAGAAGAAACAGATGTAGCATGTGCAATTACTGGAGAATTGAATGCCTCTGGTAATTCTTGGCGGGTTGGAATTCTTATGAGGTAATCATTATTCTTCTATAAAACCACGCAGGCGATGGCTTCGAACTGGATGGCGAAGTTTGCGGAGGGCTTTCGCCTCAATTTGGCGGATACGTTCTCGTGTGACATCAAAAACGACACCGACCTCTTCAAGTGTTTTTGGGTAACCGGTCGTAATGGAAAGTTCCTCAATCCGATTGCGTGTTGCTTCAGACAACAAAGGGGTAGCAGTATCGTCTTCAATACCGAAGCGGAGGATGATTACCTCTCGTTCCCGTTCAGACAGATCTGCAAGTGCCTCTTGGATACGTTCTTTGAGAATACTTAACTCAGCTTCCGTGGCTGGCGACAGCACACTTGCATCTTCAATAAAATCCCCTAATTGGCTGTCATCATCATCGTCTCCGATAGGTGTTTCCAATGAGACAGTTTCTGGAACAATCCTCAAAACTTCTCTGACTTTTTCTGCTGGAATTCCCATATCTGCAGCGATCTCTTCTGGTGTTGGTCGGCGACCTAAATCTTGGATGAGTGAACGCTCTGCTCGCCTAAGTTTATTGATCCTTTCATGCATGTGAACAGGAATACGGATAGTGCGCCCTTGGTCCGCAATGGCGCGGGTAATACTTTGACGTATCCACCACGTGGCGTACGTGCTAAACTTAAAACCACGTTGATAATCAAACTTGTCTACTGCTCTCATCAACCCTATATTGCCTTCCTGAATAAGATCAAGGAATTCAAGTCCCGGAGCTTGGTTTCTGTACTTCTTTGCGATACTAACAACTAACCTGAGATTGGCTTCAACAATAGCCATCTTTGCATCTTGGGCATTGGTTTCGCCGGTACAAATCTGATTGGTAATAGATTGGAGAGAATCACGAGATATTCCGATTGTATTTAGGTATTGTTGAATCTCGCGTTGATAGCGGACGATGTTAATATATGCCTCTTTTGCAGCAACCGTTTTGAAATTATGAGTCTTTGAGTTTAGCCTTCCGTTGAACCACTCTTGCGGGAGTTTATGTCGTTTTTGGAGGCGTGCAATTTCTTGTTCCCGGTCAGCAATATTCCGTTCAACCTCTTTAACTCGTCCTGATATTTTGCTAATTTCTTCGCGGTCAATCCTCAATTGCTCAAGATGTTTGACGAAGTTGGTATAACTTCCAACTGTTTCAAATTCCACGACTGAATTGTTCTTCGCCGCTTCTTTCGCAGCAAGAAGATATTCTAATTCTAAAGTTTCAATGACTCGCATCGTCTTTTCAACTTTTTCGCGCAGCTTACGCTCCTTATCACGAGTTGAGCTGCTCGAAACTTGCATATCAATAATATCAGATGCCCGTTTTTTTGCGATAATGATTTTATAGAGAAGTTTTCGAATCTCTGCTACCGCGAGTCGAGTAGTAAAAGTTGCAGCCTGTGCCTGGCGGAGTCCCATCTCAATTTGCTGAGATAATTCTATCTCCTTTTCTTTATCTATCAACGGTACTTTCCCCATGTCACGTAGATAAACTTTAATCAGATCCTCACGTTCACTGATTTCCCCGGGAGTGAATTCCATAAAGTCATCAAATTCAACCTGATCCGTGTTGTCGGATTCATTAAAATCAAGTGGGTATGTATTACCTAAGTCCACCAGTTCGTTCTCCTTTTAATTCTAATTTCGTTTGTTTTCGGGCTATTCTGTTGTTCGTTAGACTTTAGTGTCTGTGCAAGAATTCTGCGAACAACACCCACCATTAATTTGACGGTTTTACGAGTTCCTTAAGTATCAAGATCATCGTTTCCTTTTGCTGAAGCAATAGCACGGGAAATACTTTGACGTACCCACCAGGTGACGTAAGTGTTAAACTGAAAACCACCTTGATAATCGTAGTTATCAATAGCTTTCATTAAACCGATATTGCCTTCCTGAATCAGATCGAAAAATTCACGACCTTGAGCTTCTTGCCCATATTTCTTAACGATGCTAACGACCAGCCTCATACTTGCTTTTACAATCGCCATTTTAGCATCTTGGGCATTATTAATTACGCTGAAATCAATCTGTTTCGTAATATCTTGTAGCTTCTCGCGAGAGATGCAGAAAGTATTAATGTATTGTTTTATTTCGTACTGATAACGAGCAATCTCGAGATACGCTTCTTTAACAGCATCTGTTTCAAAATCGTGGGTTTCAGCGTTGAATTCTCTATCAAACCATTCTGCGGGGATGTTATGTTCCTTCACAAGACGTGAAATTTCCTGTTCACGTCCATTAATATTACGTTCAACTTCTTTAAACTGAAAATCAAGCGGATGTGCATTTCCCAAATCCATCATTAGTTCTCCTTCTCAATATTACCAGTAATTTGAGGGGTATCCGTTTCTTCGTCAGACTGTGGAGAATTTCCTGTCTGTTCAAGGAGGCCTTTTTGTCCAAAAGCACGTCTTTGGTTTGATAAGTCTACAACTTCTTTTAGTTTTTCAAGATCATCATCCCCATCTGCAAGGGCATTTGATCGGATACGTTGTTCAACTTCTTGTAATATGAAACTTTTCAGTTTCCTGAGACAAAACTCAATTCTGGCATGAGGGTTAGGAATGTTCCTTTTGCTAATAATTGCGTTGGAAATTATGCTCTTAAGAGTTTCATCCTCACAGGTGTTAAGAATGTGTTGTATATCGATGTTTTCTTCGTTCTCGCTGGCATCCCAAAGCAGTTGAACAATATTTGCGAGGCGGGGATTTGTTATTTCTTGGTAATGTAGCAATGTTTTAACTTTGGAAATCAGTTCGGGAAATTGAATTAAATCTTGGACGATCCTCCATTCAGTTTGTTCGCGTGGGGACAACTTTTTTGAAATTGTCTTTTGGGTCGTGGTTTTATTTTTAGAAGGTGCATCCTTTAAACCTAAGTCACGTAATTCCCGCCAAAGTAATCCTTCATCAATTTCAAGTTCCTTTACAGCATATTTTACATATTCTGTTCGTTCGACTCGGTTTTTTATATTCACAAGTATCGCGCTAATGTCTTTGACAACTTGTGTTTTGACATCAGGACGTCGGATGTTCTTTTTTTGGATTGCGGATTGAATTTGAAATTCAATTAGGTTAATCGCTTTATCAATTAATTCATTGAAAGCATCCGCGCCGTTTTGTTTGACATAGGAATCTGGATCATCACCTTTTGGCATGAGGGCAATCCGCACACGAATCTCTTCGCCGATGAGTCTATGCAACCCACGTTGTGCTGCTTGCAATCCAGAAGCATCACCATCAAAGACGATGACAACTTCAGGCGTATACCGTTTCAATAGCGCCGCATGTTCCTCGCTTAAAGATGTGCCTGATGCGGCTATTACGTTTTCAATCCCGTGTTGATGTAGCATCAAGACATCCATATACCCTTCTACGAGAATGGCAGACTGCTTTCTGGATATAGATTGTCTTGCCTTGTCAAGATTGAAAAGAATCCTGCTTTTGTCATATAGAACCGTTGTGGGAGAATTTAGGTATTTCGGTTGATGTTCATCAGATAACGCTCGACCACCAAATCCTACCGGCACCCCTTGTGCATTGTAAATCGGAAATAGTATCCGATTCCAAAAACGGTCTTGAGGTCCCTGATCTTCATTTTTAATTAACCCAGCATCAACCAATTGCTGTACTGTCCAGCCTTCATGTGTTGCTGCTTTTACCAAATCACGCCTCTGTTGTTTTGCGTAACCCAGTTGGAACAGTTGATTAGTTTGTGAAACCACACCGCGATTTTTGAGATACTCACGTGCATGCTGACTATGTTGTCCCGTGCGCAGTAGTTCGTGGTAGTATTTCACAGCAAACCTATTAAGTTCACTCAAGTCGTTGATTAGTTTTTGGCGTGCACTGGATTTTGCATCTCGTGTCGGCAACGAAATATTCGCCCGCTCTGCAAGCCATTCAATCGCCTCAATAAAAGTTTTTCCTTCATGTTTTTGCAGGAAATGAATGACATTACCACCTGTTTGGCATCCAAAACAGTAGAATATCTGTTTTTCTGGCGACACTGAAAAAGAAGGCGTCTTTTCTTCGTGAAATGGACAGAGTGCTTGGTAGTTTCGTCCAGCTTGTTTGAGTGCAACACCAGATTCAGAAATTACGTCTACGATATTATTCTGTGTCCGAATTTCCTCAATAGTTTCGGGCGGTATATAGTTTCTTGTTGCCATGAGAAAACCTCTAAACCAACATGTTGACTATTTCAGAAGAAAAACTTTCAAGTTATTCTTTGAATTTAACGACAGTAACACCCTCTCCACCTTCATTATACGGGGCATATTGATAATTAGCGACGTGTGGGTTCGCGTCTAATACCTCGTGAACCGCGCCACGTAATGCCCCAGTCCCCTTTCCGTGCAGAATTCTCACAGTTAATAATCCTGCAAGGTAGGCATCGTCCAGATATTTGTCCGTAATGTCTAATCCTTCTTTAACAAGCATGCCATGAATACACAGTTCCTCTTTAACTGAATTTGCTTTGCTATATTGCATGTCCAGAACAGAAGTAGAGAGATGTTGCGACTCTTTTTTCGGCACAACATTGTCAATATCGTTATAAGAAAGATTCATCTGCATACTGCCGACTCGGACCTGTAAAGGCGTACTAACATGTTTGTCAATAGCGGTAACCTGCCCGAATCGATTCAACCGTATAATTCGAACTTTGTCACCAACCTTGACAGAGAGTATGTTTTTCTTGGTTTGTTTTTTGGGTGGGTCGGGTTTGAGTTGTTTTTTGGCGGTTTCAATTTTTGAGAATGCTTCGCGGATACTGGCTTTGGAGGCTTGCTCACGACGGATGTCTGCAACTACATTGTCTACTGTTCGGCGAGCCGTAGAAATAATTTCCAGCGCTTCTTTTTCAGCGTCTTGTAGACGAGTTTGTTGTTCTGTTTCAAATGTATCAATTAGTTCTTTATGTTTCTGATATTCAGTTTCAGCGAGACGAATTTTTTCATGGAGTTGTTGACGTTCGGTATCCAATTCCTGTTGTGTCTGTTGTAGTTGGATGAGCAGATCTTCCACAGCAATGTTATTATTTCCCAAGTTACTTTCTGCATCAGCGAGAATACGGGAAGGAAGTCCTAATTGTTCGGCGATTTTTAGTGCATTACTACTTCCAGGAACTCCTATCTTTAAACGGTAAGTCGGTTGCAATGTGCCCCAATCAAATTCCATTGAAGCGTTTTCCATGTTATCTTGTGTGTGGGTATAAGCTTTAAGCGCACCATAATGTGTCGTAACGATCGTACTGACATTCCGTTCGCTCAGCCAAGCCAAAATCGCCATACCGAGTGCCGTTCCTTCAGTCGGGTCGGTGCCCGCTCCGATCTCGTCCAATAGAACAAGAGTATGTGCAGATTCAGAGGCCTCAATTGCGTTCAGCATTTCAGCAATTTTTGTGATATGTGAGGAAAATGTGCTAAGACTCTGTTCTATGTTCTGATCGTCCCCTATATCGGCAAAAATGTGATTAAAAATCGGGAGTTTGCTACCATTTGCTGCTGGAATATGTAACCCAGATTGTGCCATCAAACACAATAGCCCTAACGTTTTTAGCACAACAGTTTTTCCACCCGTATTCGGACCTGTGATGACAAGTGTCTTAAAACTTTTGCCAACGCGTACATCTGTAGGAACAACTCGTGTAGGTTGTCTGTGTTCTGGTTTAGCAGGTTCTGATGTTTTTTGTTTTTGGGATTGAGAATTCGCTCGGACTTGAAATTCCAAGAGAGGATGTCGCGCTTCAGAAAGGTTAACAACACCGTTCGTATTTAATTGGGGTTCAACGGCATTCAATTCATGGCTAAATCGGGCTTTGGCATTTAGGAAGTCAAGTTCAGCGAGTAGATTAAGCGCACATTCAAAATCATCAATCCGTTCACGTATTTTGTCTGTTAAATCCAACAGAATCTTACGAATCTCTCGATTTTCATCTTCAACTGCCTCATGAAGGGCATTATTCATTTCAACTATTGACAAAGGTTCCATAAAATAGGTTGCACCACTGGTGGATTGACCTTGAACAACGCCACTGAAAAAAGTCCTTGCATCTTGTTTGATAGGTATTACATAACGATTGTTTCTAAAGGTAATGACCGATTCCTGAATTGATTTTTGATGGTCGGGGGAGCGGAGGATCGCTTCTAATTTTTGATGGATGTTTTCACGGGATTTGATAAGTTTACGGCGAATAGCACGTAACTCGGAACTCGCACGGTCTAAGACAGTTCCTTCAGGACTAATACAATATGATATAACTTTAACGATTTCGTCAAAGACAGGTAGCGAATCTACTATATACAATAGTCGTGGAAAGTCTTCACGATCCTGAATATTAAATTTCTTTTTTATTCTGGATGGTAACTCTGCTACCTTTACAACATTTAAGAACGCCTCCGGTTCTAAGATGGCACCAGAAATAGAGGCTTGTCGAAGTATCTGACCAATATCTGTTAATCCATTCAGCGGTATATCACCAGACTGTTGCTGAAAAGTTTTCACTTCAGTGCATAATTTTAATAAATTACGTACTATGTCCAGTGAATCAGCGGGAGCAAGCTTATCTACTCGCGCATTTCCTAACTCAGAAGCCGTATACCTTTTTAATAGGTTTTTGATTTTATCAAATTCTAAGGCTGTTTCCACGTTGGGCAGCATTGGTCTAACCTTCTTTTTTTACTAAGATACGTCTGAATTAGAGTTATCTCATAAAGTGAAGCTGCGAGACTTACAAACCCTGCTTCAATATATCAGGAGTTCTGTCAAATGAATATGAGATAGAATTAAGAATAGAAAAGAAAATATAAAGATCCTGCGGCTTCAGAAGTGCCGCATAAAGATGTTATCTCAAAGTACGTTTGACTTCCCCCCAAGTTGTAGTTAATTTCCGTTTGGGTTCAACAGCAAGCACCTCATGCTTCCACCAGGAAATCACAAAAATGCTACCTTCCACTTCAAATAATTGTTCTGTTTTTCCGGTAAGAAGATCGTGTAAATAGAACGCTCCCCACCGAGAGAAGATAATCGATTGACCATCAAATGACCAATCTGTCCACATGCCGGTCTGCTTATCAACATCAAAGAGCGGTTTTATGGCTCGCGTTTCAACATCAATTGTAGACATCGTGTCAAATTCTCTGTTCCACCTACGGAACAAAATTTTTGTACCATCAGGCGACCAAACAGGATAGAAATCAATATTTAATTCAGTTAATATTTCTATCTCTTTTGTTTCAAGGTCTAATAGGTAAAGCTGTTCTAATCCACCTGGTCTTTCAAGTGAAAACGCAAGTTGTCTACTGTTCGGTGCCCAAGAGATTCCCCAAAAAAAGAAACTCCTCCCAAAGTGTGGTATCGCAGTCACTGCTTCCATTTCACCTGTTTCAATATCAAGTACCCAAACCTGATTTTCTTGTTGTTGCTGTTCGCGCGTCCATCCGTTAAAAGCAAGTTTCTTTCCATTCGGTGAAACAGCTAAAAATCGATAGGTGCCGCTAATCTCTGTAAGTAGTGTTTTATTTTTAGGATTGTTAATATTAATTGAAAAGATATGCGATTGTGTGTCGGCACGTTGAATAAAATAGAGCGTGTCGCCTTCTGGTCCCCATGCTGGATACATTCCAGATTGATTTAAGGGCGTTGTCTTGAAGTCGCCCTTTTCAGTAAAGGTCGTCATGTGGAGATTGAAATCTAATCTTCCAAGTTTATTGTTAAAACCAGAAACAGCATAAGCAATACGCCCCGTGGGTGCTGCATCTAAGGTGATGGGAAGACACAGAAAAACTAAAATTAGTCCAAAACTTATCCGTTTTGCTATTTCAATTGTCCAAACAAGCAAATGACGTTTTCTATCTTTCATTTTATTCCTCTTTTCCAGCAATCGTGAGACGGTCATAATTGAGGCGAGCACGTTCATACAGTTCACGATTTAAACCGTATGCATCGAATTCCAAAATTTGGTCATAGGTATTTAATGCTGCACTTTGGTATCCAGATTTTTCAGATTTACGTGCCGATTCGACACCACTAATGAATGTAGTTGCGACTTCCTCAAAGTTCCGTATGCGTTTTCGCACATCCGACAACAACCCGCCTCCAGTATCTTTTTCTACCTTATATGCTCGAATTGTATCAGTATATGTGACAAGCGATTCAAAGAAAAGTTCTTCCGATTCCATCTGTTCTGCTTTTGTGAGTTCTAAAGGTTCCTCAATAACTGTAATTACCTCTTTTGCTTCTTTTATCAGTTCAGCGCTTCTCTGTTCAATTCCGGCATTAAGCGTTTGCTGGAATTCGTCTACAATCGCCATATAAGATGTCTTCGCATCTTCTACTGCGTTTAATTTTTCATGACAAAGTGCTTGATTGTACTTAGCGCTGGTAAGAACAAACTGGCGAATTTCAGGTGCAAGTTGGGGGGTGTCTGGAAACGCTCTCGCCTCATAAGCTGAAATCGCGTTTGCGTAGTCTCCTTCTTGTTCGAAACAGTTGCCTACTGCCTTTTGCGCATACAATGCATAAATCTGATTTTCAGGTTTATGTGTTTCAACGATCTTCTCAAATTGTTCGCGCGCTTCCGGAAATTTATCTTGATAATAGAGACTTTTAGCGTAATTATACCGCGCTTTGTCAGCCAAGGGCGTATTCGGATATTTCTCAAAAACTAACTGTAATTTTTCTTCAGCATTTTCAAAAGTAACTTTTTCAGTCTCTGCTTCGTCTTCAGTGTCATCTTCACTTTCGCTCGGTGCAGATACATTTAAGAAACTTTTTTCAGCTTCTTTATATGTTTCCGTAGCATTAGAAAGGTTTGCAGCAGCTTCAGCGTATGTTTTCTCCTGATTTTGGGTGTAGACTAAATAACCTACTACCCCAATAATGACAATTGCGAGCGTTATGCTAATGCTTATGACATTATTCTTCAGAAAAGAGTAACAGTTTAGAACCAAGTCAATAAACTTATCTTCTTGGATTTCTTCTTTGGTCAATCGAGTATTTTGCGCCATGATTTCCTCGGTGTTTTCTTCGCATTCAAGCGGGTGACGGGAATTGAACCCGCGACCCTCAGCTTGGGAAGCTGACGCTCTACCGCTGAGCTACACCCGCGCCTATAGACAATTATATCATATCTAATAAGGAATTGTCAAGACAAAGAATATGAAAACAATATACAGTGATACTTTGTCCGCTTCTGACAATTAGATCCTCGCTATGCGTTAAGTCGTATCATATTTTGGGTTTCATTACATTATTGCCAAAGCAACACAATATTTAAGACAACGAAAGACGGGTAATTTATTCACCCGTCTTCGTAGTTGTTAGATTCAAAATCATTGATCATAGTTTGTCAAGTTCGTTTAGCACTTGTTCTGCGGTCAGTGTATTATCTGGTGGTGCATCTTCAACATGTTTGAAGGCTATTTTACCTGTATCATCAACGATAAAAACACCGCGGGTCGTTATACCGACTTCTTCAAGTGCCATGCCATACTTTTTTGAAACTTCAAGATTCATGTCTGAGAGGAGTGGAAAACCGATGCCACCGAGTGCTTCACTCCATGCTTTGTGGGCAAACGTTGAGTCGCGATTGATAGCAATCACATCTGCACCTTTAGTGCGAATAGCGTCTAAGTTCTCATTAAAATCTGGAACTTGCTCTGAACACACAGGCGAAAAATCAAGCGGATAAAAAAGGATTACCAACTTTTTGCCCTCAAAATCAGCCAAATTAACATCTGTATCTTCCTGACCTGTAGACCCTGATAAACTGAAATCTGGAGCAGCTTTTCCTATTTCTGCCATTAAATACCTCCTACAGTAACTCGTGAAATGGTAACGTTTCTCTCCTTAAATGATACCACAAATTATGACGAAAACCAAATTAAAATTGGTGAAAAAACATTGTCAAAAGTGTAATTTCAGGTGGCTCCAATCAAAAAATATGATGAACTATAAACATCGTCCTTAAACTAAGGAGGTTCAATAAGTAATGACCACTTCCTTTCATGAATGAACACAATTGGCACAATAATTGCGCATCGTTTGTAATATGTTGATAGTTCCTTACAAATAATATGAAGGTAATCTACTAAATATGTCTAAATATGTTATTACAAATTCGCAACATCCCAACGGAACGTGTGCTATGAATAGATTTGAGTGTAAATTACCGCAGTAAGAATATCAGCATTAGAAAAATAAACACAACAATATACACATGTGGCTAATTTTCACTGTTTTCAAAAATATAGCAGTTGGCATAGATTAGCCAGATCGTAGTACATGCTAAAAATAGCATGGCGGCGACAAATATGGAGATTCCAAAATGAAAAACCGAAGCAGAATATACAACGGACTAACCATTTGCATATTGGTCTTAATTGGTATCTATCCTTGTAAAGCAAATCCTCCTGAAAATATGGTGTTGATCCCAGCAGGAGATGGGATTGCGTCATTCTATATGGACAAATACGAAGTCACCAACGCACAATATAAAAAGTTTATTGATGCCAATCCACTGTGGCAGAAAGACAAAGCTTTAACCTCAATTGTAGGGGATACATATTTATGGGGTTGGAAAGGTAATATGTACCCAAAGGGAAGAGCAAATCATCCTGTAGTAGGTATTAGCTGGTTTGCCGCTAAAGCCTACGCAGAATGGGTTGGCAAAGAACTTCCTACACAAGCGCAGTGGGAAAAAGCTGCGCGTGGGGCTTTAATTGGAAAGAAATATCCATGGGGAGATACTGAACCTGATAATAAAGCAAACTATGATCGTTACACACCGAAGGTTAGTTTCAGCAAACCTCCAACAAAAGCGGTTGGGAATTATGCACCTAACGAATACGGTCTATACGACATGGCAGGTAACGTTGAAGAATGGTGTTTAGATAGGTTAGATGTTGACGATATTCATGGAAGGTATCACAGATTACGTGGCGGTTCTTGGTTTAGTAGTGCCAAAGAACTACAGATTTCAAGGAAAAGTCAACATCCTGCTGCTGATGGGATGGGTACTGTCGGTTTCAGATGTGCGTTGGCAACAAATGGAACGCAGTCAACAAATATTGTGACTGATATGTCTTCTTGGCTGTATGAAAATATGCAGAACGGGTTTGATAGCGCACTCTATAGCGTGTCGGAAGGTTTTACACCACACTCTGGACTCGAAGCAAGATTTGACAGAATCGTGCAATACTACACTGGACACCCTCGTACGTTCGAAAAGGAACTCATGCGTATGTTCATGGTGGTAATAGCAGAACAAAATTCGGAATTCCAATCTGAAGAAGTTAGTATCAGTCGGGACACGACTCTGCTGTTGTGGAAGTTCTATCTTGAGATACATTTTGAGCATATTGAAAAAAGTGTTGAGGAGAAGATGCGTCTTTTCAAAGGATGTGTACTTGAAAAAATAGACAATCTTTTGATGGAAGAGGGTTGTTGAGAATCGTGAGCAGAAATAGCGCGAGGAAAGATTTTCCTGCGCGCTATCTCCTTAAGAATCTCATCAAGAGCATTTTTATGGATCAGATTTTTTCTTTTAGTACTGATTAATCCTACACTCATTCATATTGTTAGGGCAGGTCTCTGGACCTGCCTTTTGTTTTATTCAGAAATAATGCGAATTATGTTCGTGACATGAAAACAGAATAGCTCTACAAAATTCTTGACAAATTTCTAACATTATGTAATACTTTGTTATGCAATATAATTAAACAACAATTGATCTCTCTGCCTAAAAAGTTGGCAATTGGCAAAAAGGAACTTTCAATTCCAAAAACATCTTAAGCGGTTGTCTCACCTATACAACTAAAGCGGGCAACTAATTCTTACACTTAGAGACATTGGCATACGTATTGCATCACACCTTGGTATAGGGCAGGCGTAATCATTAAAAGCGTTGCCCTAAGCATCTTTACATTTTAGCTTCGGAATATAAATTTTGACAGCGGACAAGTAGGGAGGCTCATTGCAATGGCAAGATTTGATGGATACAACACCGACGGATTTTATGATGAGATGTTTTTTTCTGACGGGAGTGCGCGCCCTGCTGTCCAAATGCTCGTTGAACGGATTGCAAACTTTCCAAATGGAGAATTAATACGCCGCCAAATTACCGCTGAACATGCTCTGCTCCGAATGGGGATAACTTTCAACGTGTACGCAGACGAACAGGGGGTTGAAAGAATCTTCCCATTTGACCTTATCCCTCGAATAATAAATGCTACTGAATGGGAATGGATAGAACGTGGTCTCAAACAGCGGATTCAAGCCCTTAATCTGTTTATAAATGATGTATACCACGAACAAAAAATAATCAAAGACAGAGTTGTGCCCGCTGAGGTTGTGCTTTCATCGGAACGTTACCTTGAACAGTGCATCGGGTTAGACCCGCCTCGTGGCATCTGGTGTCATATCACCGGCACCGACCTTGTTCGGGACGGGGACGGACAGATTTATGTGTTAGAAGATAATCTCGGTTGTCCATCAGGTGTATCTTATGTCGTGGAAAATCGGCAGTTAATGAAGCGGACATTTCCACAGTTGTTTGGTATGTCACAGATTGAGCCTGTGGAGGATTATCCAAGTCACTTACTGGATATGCTGCAACACCTCGTGAGTGATCGAGTGGTGTCCCCTGTAGCTGCGTTGCTAACCCCTGGTATTTACAACTCCGCCTATTTTGAGCACTCCTTTCTTGCACAGCAGATGGGAGTCGCATTAGTTGAGGGGCGTGATCTGGTCGTGATGGATGGGTATGTCCACATGCGAACAACAAAAGGCTTTGAACGTGTTGATGTGATCTACCGCCGAATTAACGATGATTTCCTTGATCCAGAAGTATTCAACTCAGAATCGCTATTAGGAGTTCCTGGACTAATGGAGGTTTACAAATCTGGACGACTTGCGTTAATTAATGCACCCGGTACCTGCGTTGCTGATGATAAAGTTGTGTGTGCATACGTACCACAGATCATCAAATATTATCTTGATGAAGACATAATTGTTCCAAACGTTCCAACTTATATGTGTTGGGAGGATGATGATCGGAAATATGTATTAGAACATTTGGACGAACTCGTTGTAAAAGAAGCAAATCAATCGGGTGGCTATGGCATGCTGATTGGTCCGCACGCAACAAAAGCTGAACATGAAGATTTTGCTGAACGCATAAAAGCGAATCCGCGCAATTATATCGCGCAACCCACGCTTGCGCTCTCGCGGGTGCCTGTGTTAATTGATGACCATTTTGAGGGCAGACATGTTGATCTACGTCCGTTCATTCTTTATGGTGAGGAAATCTATGTCCTACCGGGTGGATTGACACGGGTAGCACTCAAAAAAGGGTCGCTCGTAGTTAATTCTTCGCAGGGCGGTGGTAGCAAAGATACTTGGGTATTGTCAGGTTAGACGTTAGGAGGAGCCATGCTCAGTCGCGTTGCAGAATCAATTTATTGGATGAGCCGCTACATTGAACGCGCGGAAAATGTTGCGCGTTTTGTTGATGTAAATTTGCAGCTTATACTTGACCAACCAGTTGGCATGCAGGCACAGTGGGAGCCATTGGTCGCCACGACGGGTGATGATGAAGAATTTGAGGAACGCTACGGTGAAACATCTCGCGAATCTGTTCTCAAATTTTTGACCTTTGATACTGAAAATGCAAATTCGATTATATCTTGTCTACGCGCTGCCCGCGAAAATGCTCGCTCTATTCGTGAAAATATCTCCTCCGAGATGTGGGAACAATTAAACGATGCATATCTGATGGTGACAGAGACTCCTGAAGAATGGGCGATGGCGGAACCACATCAATTCTTCACGGACATCAAAGTCGCATCACATCTGTTCATGGGACTAACAGACAACATTATGTCGCACAGCGAAGCATGGCATTTCTGTCAGTTAGGTCGTCTTATAGAACGGGCTGATAAAACCTCTCGTATCGTTGACGTAAAATACTTCATTCTGCTTCCCTCGGTCTCGGATGTGAATACGCCATTTGATGATATTCAGTGGGGCGCACTACTCCATTCTGCAAGCGCATTTGAGATGTACCGCCGAACATACGGGCTCATTTCTCCGGACAATGTTGTTGCTTTTCTACTTCTTGACCGCGAATTCCCACGATCAGTGCTATACTGTCTTTCCAAGGCGGAAGAGTCACTTCACGCCATTTCTGGTACACCTTTAGAAACCTTTTCGAACTCAGCTGAACAGGGTTTAGGACAACTCCGTTCCGAATTTGCTTATGCGCAAGTTGATCAGGTTCTCCATAGCGGTTTGCATGAGTTTCTGGACGCATTCCAAACAAAACTCAACGATGTCGGTGGAGATATTTACAAAACTTTTTTTGCTTTGCGCCCTGTCAATGGAGAAGACACACAATCACAATCCCAAATGCAATGAAGCAGAACTTACGGAATCGCTTATATTATCTTGTGGGGAGGGCGTTGTAAACCTGACATTCCCAAATCGGTGTTGAAAACGCCTCCCACAAGAAGATGCTAATATGTAATTCAGAAAAGGAAACAGATATGGCAATTCGTGTAGCAATCAATCACAAATCCTTATATCAATATGATCGGTTAGTTTCGCTCTCTCCGCATATCTTCCGATTGAAGCCTGCAATGCATTGCCGAACGCCGATTGAAACGTATTCACTCAAAATTGAGCCAGAGAACCACTTCATCAATTGGCAACAAGACCCATTCGGCAATTATCAAGCGCGCGTCGTTTTCCTTGAACCCGCCCGTGCGTTGTCTCTTGAAGTGGATTTGGTTGCGAATATGACGGTTATCAATCCGTTTGACTTTTTTCTTGAGGAAAGTGCAGAACATTTTCCGTTTAGCTATGAACCGCAACTTAAAAAAGAGTTGATGCCGTTCATGGAAGTGAAAGAAAACAGTCCTCTACTAACCGAATGGTTGATAGGTGTTGATAGGTCCAAGAAAAAATTAATTGATTTTCTTGTAGATATCAATCGTCGTTTGTGGGAAGATATAAAGTATACAATTCGGTTGGAACCGGGAGTACAAACCTGCAATGAGACCTTGGAAAAGCGAATAGGTTCTTGTCGTGACAGTGGCTGGTTGCTCGTACAAATTCTACGACATCTTGGATTAGCTGCGCGTTTTGTTTCTGGTTATTTGGTGCAACTCGTTGCCGATCAGAAACCGGTGGACGGTCCTGCCGGTCCACCGCAGGATTTCACCGATTTACATGCATGGTGTGAAGTTTACGCGCCCGGAGCGGGATGGGTTGGCCTTGACCCTACATCTGGACTATTCGCTGGTGAAGGACATATTCCATTGGCTTGCGTGCCAGACCCCGTGAGTGCAGCGCCTGTTACCGGTAGAACAGACCTATGTGAGACAGAATTTACATACAGCAATACCGTGCAACGAATTCACGAAGACCCACGCGTTACCAAACCTTACACAGATATGCAGTGGGAAGCAATAAACGCCGTCGGTCAGCAGGTAGACGAAGATATAATCCACAACGATATTCGACTAACAATGGGTGGAGAACCCACCTTTGTATCCGTTGACGACACAGAAGGTCCTGAATGGAACACAGAGGCAGATAGCCCGGAAAAACGCCGCTTAGCGGCGGACCTACTAAAGCGTTTGCGTGATAGCTTCGGTCCCGGTGGTGCATTGTCTTACGGTCAAGGCAAATGGTATCCGGGTGAACCGCTACCGCGTTGGAAATTCGGATGTTTTTGGCGAAAAGACGGTATTCCAGTATGGCGAAACGACGCACTCCTCGCGGAACTATATAAAGATTACGGGTTTGACGCAGAGCATGCAGAGAAATTCCTGCACCATTTGGCAGATCAGTTAGATATTTCACCAGACTATATCAGACCTGCCTACGAAGATATAGTTTTTTTTCTTTGGACAGAAGGCAAACTCCCCGTAAACATTGACCCAAATGAATTTGACTTCAAAGAAATATCAGAGCGACAAAAATTGATACAATTACTTCAAACGGATAAAATCGGTGAGCCAGTAGGCTATGTGCTGCCTTTAGGTTGGAATTTTGAAAACGAATCATGGGAAAGTTGCGCGTGGAATTTTAGGGGTGGACACATGTTCTTACTCCCTGGCGATTCAGCAATGGGGTACCGTCTTCCGCTTGAGTCCTTACCCTGGGTTGATCCTGAACATGAAGAACCTTTTTTGGAACGTGATCCTTTTGAACCTCGTGATACAAATATCAACCTTAGCGATGCAGTGGAAAAACGCGACGCAGCAGGTAAAGAAGCAAATCAACAGAAACCATTTATCCGAACTGCTCTATGTATTGAATCCCGCGAGGGTCGGTTACACATTTTCATGCCGCCTTTGTCTCATTTAGAACACTATCTTTCGCTCCTTGAGGTAATCGAAGCAACTGCGGAAGCGCTGGAAATGCCAGTAATTCTTGAAGGATATGAAGTGCCACACGATTGGCGAATTCAAGCGTTGAGTGTAACGCCGGATCCAGGCGTGATTGAGGTTAATATCCATCCAGCAGAAAATTGGGATGAAGTGGTCCATAATATCACAACGCTCTATGAACAAGCACGGTTATCGGGTCTCAGCGCAGAAAAGTTTATGTTGGATGGTAGACATATAGGAACTGGCGGTGGCAATCACATCATCATTGGCGGACCGACACCTGCTGATAGTCCTCTATTACGACAACCCCATCTATTGCGTAGCCTCATCACCTATTGGCAGCATCATCCAGGGTTGTCGTATCTTTTCTCCAGTGCCTTTATCGGTCCCACAAGTCAAGCCCCTCGTGTAGATGAAGGGCGCGGCGAGCAACTCTATGAGCTTGAGGTGGCGTTTCAGCAGATTCCTGATGTTGTATCCACAGAATTGAAAGTTGATGGTGAGGAATCTCCGCTTTGGTTGGTAGACCGATTGTTGCGACATCTGTTGGTTGATTTAACAGGCAACACACATCGCGCAGAATTCTGCATTGATAAACTTTATTCCCCAGATTCAGCCAGTGGCAGACTTGGATTACTGGAAATGCGTGCATTTGAGATGCCACCGCACGCGCAGATGAGTGTTGTGCAGATGTTACTGATTCGTGCGTTGATCGCTAAATTTTGGTGCACCCCTTATAAAGGTAAACTGGTGCGATGGGGAACAGAATTACATGACAGATTTATGCTTCACCACTATGTTCGTTCCGATATACAGGAAGTGGTTTCGGAACTACAAGCAGCGGAATATCCTTTTGATATGGCGTGGCTTGACCCGTTTTTTGAGTTCCGATTTCCGATTTTAGGTAGCGTAAATGTCCAAAACATTGAATTAGAATTGCGAATGGCAATTGAACCTTGGCATGTGCTTGGGGAAGAGGTTACTCGGACAGGAACGTCCCGTTTTGTAGATTCCTCAGTTGAAAGGCTTCAGGTCAAACTATGTGGATTGATTGACTCTCGCTATGTTATTACGTGCAATGGTCGTCGCTTGATTCTCCATAGCACGGGTACACATGGTGAGTATGTGGGTGGGGTACGCTATCGCGCGTGGCAACCACCATCTGGATTACATCCTACAATTGGTGTCCATTCACCTCTCGTTTTTGACATCATTGACACATGGAACGAGAGATCAATTGGCGGATGTACTTATCACGTTGTCCATCCCGGTGGACGACACTACGATACGTTCCCAGTCAATGCTTATGAAGCAGAATCCCGTCGCGTGAGTCGCTTCGTGACAGATGGACATACGCCGGGTGTAATTCAACCGCGACCCCCTCGGGCAGCACCCGGAAGTTTCCTTCCTGAAGGACACGCCCCCGGTCCGATAGATGTTCCCCCTGAAGAGGCAAATGCTGAATATCCATATACGTTGGATCTGCGAAGAAAGTCTTAATCAACAACTAACTTAATACCTTATGATTTCTTAACACGTCACTATAAACATGCAACGCACAGAAGATAATACAAATACGAACATAGTTGACGATGGTTTTACCAACACATACTTTTCTGACACTGAACAAACCGATGAGATGCTGAGCAGGTCTGGAGAGATCGCCTCACACTGGCAACCTTTCGTACAAGCACTGAATACGCTCGGTCTCGAAGAGATGGCTGCTCGCCACAAGGACGCAGTGCGACTACTTCGTGAAAACGGTGTCACTTATGTTGTGCATGGGGAAAAACAGGGACATCGCCTTTGGGAATTAGACCCCATTCCGTTGATTATTTCAAACTCGGATTGGGAATCCATTTCGGCAGGACTTACACAACGCGCAGAACTCTTAAATCTGATATTGAAAGACCTGTATGGTGAAAAAAGGTTAATCAAAGAGGGATTGGTACCGCCTGAAGTTGTCTATGCACACGCTGGATTCTTGCGTCCTTGTAACGAGTTATTACCCTCAAGTAACAATCTTCTGCTAACGTACGCTGCGGATTTGGCAAAAGATTCCAGCGGAAATATATGGGTGCTGAGTGATCGAACACAAGCACCATCAGGAGCAGGGTACGCCCTCGAAAATCGCACTGTATTGGCACGAACATTGCCGCATCTCTTTGGCGAAGTTGGCGTTCATCGGTTCTCTTTCTTCTTTAGGGCAATGCAAAATAGTATAGCGGAGTTGGCACCACATCAGAAAGACAATCCGCATGTCGTTGTTCTAACACCCGGTCCCTATAATGAAACCTACTTTGAGCACGCTTACTTAGCGAACTATCTCGGCTACACACTCGTTCAAGGTGATGATTTGACAGTGTTGGACGGACGTGTGTGGTTGAAATCGCTTGATGGACTACAACCGGTAGATATTATATTGCGTAGGATAGATGATGTTTTCTGTGATCCGTTGGAACTACGGCAGGACTCTCGTCTCGGTGTAGCAGGGCTGTTGGAAGCAATCCGACAAGGCAATGTCGTTGTCGTAAATCCGCCTGGGAGCAGCATTTTGGAAAATCCTGCTTTGATCCCGTTTTTACCGAACATTGCCAAACAGTTGATTGGTGAAGATTTATGCCTTCCCTCCGTAACAACGTGGTGGTGTGGGCAACCGAAATACCGAGATTATGTGCTGACAAATCTGAAAAAGTTGGTTGTCAAACCTATTTATCGCCAACCGAACGCGAGACCATTATTCGGAACGGAACTTAGCGCCACTGAACTTGACACACTTCGCGCGCAAATCAATGCTCAACCGCATCTCTATGTTGGACAAGAGTATATCAACTTTTCCACGACACCTTCATTGATTGAAGGCAAGCTTCAACCGCGCCGTGCGATTCTCCGTAGCTTCCTGTTTGCCGAAAAAGAAGGTTATGCCGTAATGCCTGGCGGACTTGCCCGCTGTGAGGGTGAAGCAGGCGAATTGACAGTTACAATTCAAGACGGTGGTGTTAGTAAAGACACTTGGATCCTCGCGCCTGAACCGGAGCAGCATATCAGTTTATGGCAACATTCCAAAAGTGGACCCATTATTTCTGAAGACTCACAAGGATTATCAAGTCGGTCTGCAGAAAATCTGTTCTGGGTGGGCCGGTATGCGGAACGTGCAGAGGGACATGCACGTCTGCTTCGGATTACATTGGATAAAATTAAGATGGGATTGGAATCTTCACCCTTGGGGCAACCATTGCCTTCAGCTGTCTTCACAGAGACACATGGAGAAGAATCAAGGGATGTATCAGAACTTGCATATCTTCGCAGTATGCTCCGTTCACTGACCGGTTTAACGTCATCCCATCCCGGATTTGTTAGTAAAGGTGGACAAGGGGTGGAAAGCGAACTGCTTTCTATCATGCTTGATACAAAAAATAACGGGAGTCTGGTGTCAACACTTCAGTCATTGGTGAGTGCTGCTTATGCTGTTCGTGATCGTTGGTCTACAGATACATGGCGTGTTATGAACGGTATTGAGAACCTATGTGATGCCCTTGAAAAAAATATCTCAAAAGATGAGAATTTACAACTACAATTTACGCCAAATGATTCTGATGAACGGACGCTGCAACATATTCAAACGGAACTTGACCAACTCATGATTTACCTTTCAGCATTGAGTGGACTTAATGCTGAAAGCATGACGCAAACGATCGGTTGGGTCAGTCTTGATATGGGGCGGCGTGTTGAACGGGCGTTACTTCTCATTGTACTCTGTCGGTCAAGTCTTGTAGCTGTGCAGGAAGAATGGATTGAACATTTGTTACTTGAATCTATACTTGCTGCTGCAGAAAGTTTGATTACGTATCGGAGTCGTTATCGATCGACATTACACCTGCCAACAGCACTTGAAATGTTACTGCTTGACGAAACTAACCCACGCTCATTGGTCTATCAGCTAAAACGGCTTCAGGAACATATCCGTGATCTGCCACGAGAAAAATCAGGTTACCGACTCAGCGAGGAAGAACAATTAATCTTAGAAGCATTAACGCAGCTGCAGCTTTCTAATACATTCCAGCTTGCACAACGGTCTGAACAAAGCACACAACGTCAGGGATTAGAAAAGTTATTAGTTCGTCTTGCACAAATTTTGATTGAAATATCTGATGTTCTCACACAAACCTATTTCAGTCATGTGCAGGGACCTCAACAGTTGGTTACAACCGATCCTTCATAGGTTAATGTAACACCAATGAACTATAAGATTACCCACAACACTCAATACAGTTACAACAGTCTTGTTAACCTCTGTCACAACGAAGCACGACTGACTCCACAAAGTTTTGCCCAACAGGTCTGTACACAAAGTAAGTTTACTGTCGATCCGGAACCGACAAGTTACCGTGAACGAAAGGATTTCTTCGGAAATACTGTGTGCTATTTCTCTATTCAACGTCCGCATCAAGATTTAAGCGTTACGGTTACAAGTTATGTTGAGGTCAAAGATAGGGAAACATATCAGGATATCGATGAAAAGGTAACGTGGGAAGTTGTTCGGGATCGATTACATACTGATCAGGATGCAGAAATATTGGAGATGCGACAATACGTATTTGACTCTCCAATGATCCAAAAGATGCCAGAACTTCGTGCTTATGCTGAAAGTTCGTTTATTAAGGAATGGTCGCTGCTTGAAGTAGTAGAAGATTTAATAGAACGTCTTTACAAAGATTTCGTCTACGATTCAGATTTCACCACGATTGCTACACCGCTGACAGAAGTCATAAAACATCGCCGGGGTGTGTGCCAGGACTTCGCACATCTCGGCATTGGTTGTTTGCGTTCAATGGGGTTAGCAGCGCGATATGTCAGTGGGTATATTGAAACAGTAGCACAACCTGACCAAGAACAGTTGGTTGGTGGGGGGGCATCACATGCGTGGTTTTCAGTATATTTGCCGGATGTAGGTTGGATAGATTTTGACCCGACCAACAACCAAATCCCAAGTAATCAACACATCACCGTTGCTTGGGGCAGAGATTACTCAGACGTAACACCGCTCAAAGGGGTTGTTTTTGGAAGTGGCACACATGAATTGTCGGTTTCGGTAGATTGCAGAGCGGTTTAGGTTTCGGATAATTGTAAACGTGCAGCAATTGGTAGTTGAAATAGTTCTTCCCGTAATAAACGCGTAGAGAAAAACAAAACTTCAAGATTTTCTATTTCACCTGTATCGGGATCAAAACGCGCAATAATTTCGTCATCAAGTTCTTCACTCTCTTGTTCTGGATAAAGTTCACAAGTGTTTATATACAAAATATCAACATCTCTATCATATTGAAATGTCATTTTACATTATTCCCTGATAAATAACTCGCCGTTTCTACTTACACTGGCAAGACACTGTCCATTGGTTTGATTACTCTCCCAAAACGCCAATTCCCACACAAAACCTTCTGGTACTGGAATAGTGGACATCAGACCCATTGCATTCACATTCCATAACCGGATTTCAGGATCTCTCCCGCCACTCGCAAGTATTTCTCCATCAAGTGAGAACGCTAAAGCATTTACCGAATCTGAATGTGCTGTAAAGGTTGAAAGAAGATGTTTACTGCCCAATTCCCATAACCGCACCGTGGTGTCTGATCCGCCACTGGCAAGCAGTTTGCCATCAGGAGAGAATGCAAGTGCCAACACTAACCCATCGTGTGATGCAATAGATGATAATTGACGACCAGTCTCCAATTCCCACACTCGAATCTTTCCGTCCGCGCCACCACTGACAACCGTATTTCCATCTGATGAGAAGGCTAACGCTCTTATTCTGGCAGGTTCAGCAGTTGAACCGCTCAACATACGCGCTGTTTCTTCATTCCACGCGGTCAGTGGCACACCGTCTGGAGATGATGCTAACACACTGACTAAACTTGAAGATTCACCTGCGAGCGTTGCTATTTCGTTAGTAGTGTCTGCGTCCCACAATCGGAGGGTACTGTCCTCACTTGCACTGGCGACGGTGTGATTATCTGGCGCGAATGCTATTGCACGGATTCTATCTGTGTGTCCTGAAAGCACAGCAGATTGCGCACCACTGGCTAATTCGTATACCCAGATTCGATCATCACCACCCGCAGCAAGTCGTGATCCGTCTGGTGAAAACGCCATCTCCGCTATCTGCTTCTTATCAAGTCTTTCTAAAAGGCTCGGTGGTAATTCAGCTTGGGTGCAGTTGTTAAACAATTCATTGTTATCCATCTTGCCTCATTCCATACATCTACAGTATTTATCTTTAGTCATTAATTGCTGGTTCTACGAAAACATCCAAGTTTTGTAATGACTGTTCCTGTTTCTGTAAGTATATCAGATATTTAATGGAAATTCAATCGTTTTTCAGAAAATGGATTAGGGTAGGAAAATTAGAATGGGCAGGTACGGTGACCTGCCCATAAAGGGAGGAAAGAGGTATTATACTGGAAGCGTGTTAAATGCCCCTGAGGCGATAAGATTTTCAATGACCTGTTTGTTCATCTCTGATGAATCAAAACGATCACGGAAGTCTTGAATCGATGTGAAAAAACCGCTTTGATTTCTTTCCGCAAGAAGTAAATCTATCACTTCATCACTCACACCTTTGAGAGCAACAAATCCGAAACGGATATCGTTTCCATCTACGATGAAGTGCTTTTCACTCGCGTTGATATCAAGCGGTAACAGATTGATTTCTACATCCAAAAAGTCTGCGAGTCTTACACATTCAAACTGGTAACGTTTGATCTTTTCCTTATCCGCTGCCTCTCCCGTCAGCATCGCCGCCACAAATTCATGTGGATAGTGTGTTTTCAGGTAAGCCATACGGTATGCTAACATAGCATAAGTAACTGAGTGCGATTTATTGAAGGCATATCCCCCAAGTTGTTCAAGGTGGTTGTATATCTCCTCTGCTTCTTTGGTGGAAAGACCTTTTTGAACTGCACTATCAATGAATTTCGGACGTTGTTCTTCAAGCACGTCTGATTTCCTTTTTCCCATTGCATCGCGGAGTATGTCTGCCTCGCCGAGGGTGTAGCCAGCCACATCGCACGCAATTTGCATCACCTGCTCTTGATAGACACAGATACCGTAAGTGCTTTTTAGGACATCTTCAAGCGACGAATGCAGATAATTCACCGGTTCCAATCCATTTCTCCGATTGATAAACTGCTGCATCATACCGCTCTCCAACGGACCCGGACGATAAAGTGCAGGAATTGCGGAGAAATCCTCAAAGTTATCCGCTTTGAGTTGCGCAACAACCGTATACATTCCAGAAGAAGTTTCCAGCTGGAATAAGCCCGCAATCAGACCTCTACTGATGAGTGAATAGGTCTTTTTATCGTCAAGTGGTATGTCTTCAAATGCGATCTTACGACCATAGTTTTCCTGAATCATATTGAGGCAGTCCGCAACCTCTGAAAGACTTCGGACACCGAGCGTATCAAATTTAATGATGCCAACATCTTCAACCGTCTTTCCTTCAAACTGTGTTGCGACATGTCCATGTCTATCCCTAAAGAGTGGAGCATAATTGCTAAGCGGCCCGTTTGAAACCACAATTGCAGATGCATGACATGAGACATGTCGTTTCATACCTTCTACGGCTTTGCTAATTTCAATTAACTCTCTATTTTCAGGGAGTTCAGCAAGCGTCTGAAATTCAGGCGCTTGTTCCAAGGCATCATCAAGCGTAACACCCGGCTGAAATGGAATAAGTTTTCCCAACTTTTGAATGTTATCAATGGGAATTTCAAGTGCGCGTCCAACATCTTTGATAGCAGTTTTTGCCCCCAACGTAGCAAAGGTAGCAACTTTACCGACAGAATCATGACCGTATTTCCTCACGAGATAATTAATCACATCGTCACGTGCGTGGGCAGCAAAATCTATATCAATATCTGGCGGATTCTTTCTGTCAGGATTTAAAAACCTTTCAAACAGACATCCGTGATCCATCGGATTAAAATTGATTACACTTAGCGCATAAAGCACGAGACTGCTTGCAGCAGAACCGCGAGCAGAGAGTAGATATCCCTGTTGGTTTGCGTAGCCAACATAATCCGCAACAATCAGGAAATAGTTGGCGTAACCGGTTTGTTGAATAATATCCAGTTCATATTCCAATCGCGTATGGATTGGTTCGGAGAGATGTCCTCCAATTTTGCCCTTCAAACCTTCGTAGCACTGTTCTTTCAGATAACTGTCATGTGTATGTCCTTCCGGAATATCAAATATCGGTGTCACACTTTCGTTGTAGTCCAATTTCAGATTACACCGATTGGCAATTTCAACTGTATTGATAATCGCTTCAGGTGGATAATCTTTAAGTGTTTCCTGCATTTCGTCAACATTTTTAAAATAGAAGTGATTGTTAAAACGCATCCGTTCTGGGTCGTTAACGGTCTTCTTTGTCTGGATACAGAGAAGTATGTCATGCATTCGGTGGTCGGATTTTCGGAGGTAGTGGCAATCGTTTGTGCCGACAATAGGGAGATTGAATTCATTTGCGAATTCCACCATCACAGGATATGCCGCTAACTCCGCATCAATGTAGTGGTTTTGAACTTCAACAAAGAGGTTGTCTTCTCCCATGATGTCTTTCAATTCTAACAAGTTTTGGACTGCTTCCTCTCTTTGATTAGAACAGATTAACTTTGGCACTATTCCATTGATGCACCCTGTCAATGCAATAATACCAGCATGATATTCACGTAGCATTTCCATATTGATGCACGGTTTTCGATAGAAACCTTGTGTATATCCAAGTGATGTCAATTCCAAGAGATTGTGGTATCCTTCAGCGTCTTCTGCAAGCAATGTGAGATGGGACGGTGAATAGTGAACATTATCATCTCCTTTTGTGTTTTCCGTTTCAACATATACCTCACATCCGACAATGGGATTAACTCCTGCTGCTTTTGCAGTGTTGTAAAATTCCCATGCCCCGAACATGTTACCGTGGTCTGTAAGTGCAACAGCAGACGAACTGTTCTCAATTGCCCACTGCACCATATCTGGAATCCGGCACGCACCGTCAAGCAGACTATATTCACTGTGGTTGTGCAGATGAACAAATTCTGAAGCGGTTGAAGGCGAAATAACATTGCCTTGTTCGGTAGATGCGCCGCGCTCACTGGAAGATATAGCAGAAACTTGTTCTTTTTCCGGTTCAACCCCAGTTGCAAGAAAAGTTATAAGGACTTCATCTTCAACTTCAACGGAATCTTCCTTCTTCATTCCAAAAATGATTGATTCTTTTACTCCTTTTGAAATAATATCCATTGCCTCACTGATTTCTATCTTATTGGAGAAATTTGGATGGACAGTGAAGTTAATAATCATCCATGCAGCCCCTTCTATCTCTATTCCTTCAAGAAGAGGAGAAGAAAGAGCATCCTCTGCGGCAATTTTGGGACTATTTTTACCTACTGCTTTTCCTATACCCATAAGGACAGTCCCTTGATCGCGCAGCATACTTTGAATATTATCAAAGTCAACACTAATTTCACCGGATTCCATAATAATACCTGTTATCATATTCACACCTTGTAGCAGAATATTATCGCTTTCTTGGAGTGCCTCCTGCATCGGTAATTCTCGGTCAATCAAGTCCAATATCCGTTGGTTCGGCACCACAATGAGAGCATCTGCACGAGTACGAGAACTACTTTGCATTTCTTGCATTCCATATTCCGCTTGGTCTGCGCGGTGTTCGCCTTCAGAATCAAACGGACGTGTTACCAAGCAGACAGTTAAGGCGTCTTGTTCGCGTGCAAGAGATGCGATTAAAGGTGCGACGACTGTTCCCGTTCCACCGCCCATACCAGCAGTAACGAAAACCATTTTGGCATCTGAAACGATAGATCGGAGTTTATCCATGCTTTCCGCAGCCGCTCTCTTTCCGACTTCTAAATTTCCATCTGTGCTACTTCCTTGAGTAGTGTTAACACCTATTTGCACCTGCGTTGCTCCATTGCAAGTTGTAAGCACTTCCTTGTCTGTATCAACAATACAGAATTCAATGCCTGCCCAACCTTCTTCAATCATCCGTTTAACAGCATTACAACCCGCTCCGCCGACACCGATAACTTTAATCTTCGTTTGTAAACTTTCAGATTCTCTTGGTTCAATTGACATAGTTTTCCCCTTTATAGGTTCTACCTCAAATTCTTTGCGGAGAAGTTGTCTCGCTTCACTTAGCCTCGTCTTGACTGTACCGATTGCTAAGTTGAGTTCATCTGCAATCTCTTTAATACTCCACAACTCAAGGTAATACAATATTGCTACAGAACGGACTTTCTGTGGTAAGTGATGGACTGCCTCTCTTGCATCTGCTCGAAGTCTGGCATCATGAAAACGCTGCTCTGCTTCTCTGTCAATCTGCAAAGCTAAATCTTCATAGCTCAACACAATTTCGCGCTGTTGATGTAAGTTTGAGGCGTAATATCTGTTGCAGGCAGTAAAAGCAATTCGACGTAACCATCCGCCAAAACTTTCTACTTTTCGTAGCCCGATGATGTTTTCCCAAACAGCCATCCAAATATCCATAAGAATCTCTTCAGCGTCCCGTCGCTGTCTTGAATTTTCGACAACAATATTCCAGATTTGTGGACTATAACGGGACACCAATTCCGCGAATGCTGATTCATCTCGAGCTTGAACAAGCCGAACCAGTTCTACATCTGTTAAATTGTTTGGGATGACAAAATTGTAGGGCATAAGTAGATTCCCAATTAGATTTCGGTTATAAAGAGGGGAAAATTTTGGGAAACGGTTTAAAAAAATGCGAAAAAGGGCTGTGTAGCGGAAATTTATAAGTGCTGTATACGAAAATCTAATTAGAGCACATAACAGTCATTTTCGCGATGCCATGTCAAATCCGACTGCTGCAACAAGGACAACGCCTTTGATAATATCTTGTCCTGCAGTGCCCATGTTTGCCATCTCCATACCGTTGCTGAGACTCGCCATGACAAACGCCCCTAAGATAGCACCGAGAATACTCCCGCGTCCACCCATGAGGCTTGCACCACCGATAACACAAGCAGCAATTGCATCTAACTCACGTAACCTACCTGCGTCTGGACCAGCACTTCCGAGGCGAGCTGTCATGACAATACCTGCTATCGCCATTAATGCACCCATTATTGCAAACACACGTAATGTTATACTCCGCACGTTAATCCCAGAGAGATAGGCTGCTTCGGCATTTCCACCAACAGCATAAACATATCTACCGAAACGGGTGTGATTTGCAATAAAGTGGAACACGAATGCCAACCCGATCAAAATGCATGCAGAAAACGGAAGCCCTTTGTAAGCATTCATCACAACAACAAATGCGATGATACAATTCCCCGTACCAATTATTTTAAAAATTGTGGGTAAATATGATTTTTCGGTGTGTGTTGATTGTGAAGTTGAGAATTGGCGGTAAAATACATATTCACTTATACCAAGTCCAATAAGCATAAGGACCCATCCAATAGAACGTGGAAGGTAAGCGTTGCCAATGGCTTTTAACCAATTATCATGCAGAAGAATCGTTTGACCTTTTGTAAATGCTAACATCAGTCCGCGAAATACCAAAAATCCGCCAAGTGTGACAATAAACGCTGGAATGTGTTGATATGCTACGAGGTAGCCCTGCATCAATCCTATTAGAATTCCGAGACAGATAACAATGAAGAGGGTCAGGATTATCGGCTGCCCCAATTGAACATGCAGAATCGCAGTGATCGCACCGAGCAAACCAGCACCGTAACCCACAGACAAGTCAATGTTAGCAGATACGATAACTAACGTCATACCGATGGCAAGAATGGCTGTTACTGCTGTTCTACGGGAGAGGTTGGAAAGGTTGCGTGTGCTGAGGAAGGTGCCACCTGTTAGCCATGTGAAGATGAGCCAGATAAAGGCGAGGGCAATCACCATCACATACATGCGAAGATTCAGATGCTTCATATTTAACAGTTTTGTCCTTCTACTTTATCGGTTTGAACAGCGAATTGAAATTCTTTGTCGTGATTTCAGCAATTACTTCTATGGAAGTCTCGCGGAGTTCTGAAATTTTTTCTGCCACAGCACGTAGATAGGCGGGTTCATTCCGTTTGCCCCGTTTGAATTGCGGTGCTAACCACGGACAATCGGTTTCTATCAGCAGGCGTTCCAATGGTACTTCCCTTGCCACGGCTTGCACATCTTTAGCATTTGGGTATGTCACGATACCGCCAATACCGATATGGAATCCGATCTCAAGACTTCTATTCATTAATTCTACATCGCCAGTAAAGCAGTGTAGGACACCTTGGATTTTTCCAGCACGCGCTTCTAAAATAGGGAGGATGTCCATATATGCGTCGCGGTTATGGACAATAATCGGCATTTCCATCTCTTCGGCAAGGTCTAATTGCTTTTCAAAAGCCTCTTTTTGCACGACAGGCGGCGAGAGGTTTCGATAGTAATCCAAACCTATTTCGCCAAGAGCGACTACTTTCGGGTGATTTAAGAGTTCATGAAAAGTTATCAGTACATCGGGGGTAAAATCTTTTGCATCGTGCGGATGCATGCCAACAGTAGCGTATAGACTATTATGTTTTTCTGCGAGTTCAACCGCGCCGAGACTGGTTTCTACGTCAAATCCGATAATAAGGATTGTGGAGACAGCAGCCTTGTGTGCGCGTTTTAGGACAGCATCTCGATCACGATCAAATTGAGAAATCTGAATATGCGCGTGTGAATCAATAAACATGTTTCGTATATGCTAAACAAGTTACATTAACGGTGTGCGGATAACAGTTTCGAGGGTATGCGCGCGAGGTGATTGTGATACAAGGAATAGAATCAAATCCGCTACATCTTCTGGCAGTGTTAGATGCTCAATCACATCGTCAGGGTGATTATCACGGCGCATCTTCGTATCAACTGGACCGGGACAGACAACCGAGGCTTTTACACCGTGCGGTCTGCCTTCATTGTTCGTTGTTTCTGTAAAACCGATAACAGCAAATTTGGAAGCGCAATATGACCCACCGTTCACATGACCGTATTTGCCCGATACCGAAGATACATTGACAATATGACCATATTTCTGCTCACACATGTGACTGAAAACGGCTTGTGTGCAGAGAAAAACACCTTTGAGGTTCACCGCCATTGTTAAATCCCAATCCTCTTCCCGTATCTTGGAAATAGGGTTGTGGATAGCCACGCCTGCATTATTGACGAGAATATCTACCTTACCAAAGGTGTCAACTGTTTTCCGAACCATCGCATCTACATTGGTTTTCTGTTGAACGTCAGTTTTGATGGGAAGGGCATCTCTACCGAGTTGCTTCACTTCGTCGGCAACGGCAGCTATCTCATCTTCAGTTCGTGCAGCGAGAACGATGTCCGCTCTTTCCTTAGCAAACGCCAAAGCAGTAGCACGACCAATGCCACGTCCGCCACCTGTAATAATTGCTATACGGTTTTCAAGTTTCATGTGTTGTTCCTCAAATCAATCGGGCTTTCAAAACCCTCCCACAAGAGTCTACGATATTTGATACTGTGCTAATTTCTCTTTATCAAACAGGATACCGTGTCCTGGACGGTCAGGCGGAGAAAAATGCCCATCTTTAAGTGTTAAAGTATCACTCAGCACAAGGTCAAGTGAAGGGATGAACTCCACAAAGAGTGAATGCGGCACCGCAGCAGAGAGATGCACGTGCAAATCCATCAAAAAATGTGGTGAGACAGAGAGACCAAAACATTCTGCGGTATGTGCCACCTTCATCCACTCGGAAATACCACCGACACGCACAGCATCGGGTTGTAAAATATCCGCTGCACCTTGTGCGATGTATTCCTTAAACACAAATTTATTATAGATTGTCTCACCAATGGCGATTGGGATAGTCGTTTTTTCTCGGAGTGTAACGTGGCTATCAACATCATCTGCTTCAATCGGTTCTTCAAACCAGAAAAGGTCTGCTGCTTCCACACGGCAAGCAAGTTGAATGGCTTCACGAGCGTTCCATTTCATATTGGCATCAATCATCAGGTACGGGTCTTGCCCAATTGCTTTTCTAACAGCGAATATACGCGCAACATCTTCGTGTAAACTGTCGCGTCCCACCTTAATTTTTATCCCTTTAAACCCTTGCTCCACAAATTCTACGGATTGCCTTACAAGTTCATCTTCTGTGAGATGTAGCCACCCACCGTCTGTGTTATAAACAGGAACAGTAGCTCTTGCACCACCAAGTAGTTGAAATAATGGCAATTCTGCGCGCTTTGCCATGAGATCCCACAGAGCAATGTCTACGGCAGCCATTCCTAACCCGACAATGCCACCTCTACCGACCCAATGTGTCTCCATCCACATTCGATTCCAAATCCGATCAATATTGGAGGCATCCTCCTCAAGCAGGATTGGCGTGAGATAGGCATCCATAATCTGTTTAATCGCTTCCCCACCTTTACCGATGGTGTAGGAAAAGCCTGTACCTACCACTCCATCTGCATCTTCAATTTCAATGAAAGGGAATTCCATTGAGACAAAAGCCTGAATAGCATCGGTGCGTTCAACTTGTGGTGGAATGTCGTAAAGCGAGGTGCGAACTGCTTTAATTTTCATACTCGTTTTGTAAACCTTTCAACCGGTCTATTTCAGCACGGAGACGGACGACTTCTTCTTCAGCCTGCTGTCTTGCCTGTACTTCTTGCTGTGCCATCTCTGCAGGTGTCTGTAGCCATTCTCCTGAAGTTGGATTGTAAAGTCCTACATCATCATCTTGAATGCTAAACTCTATTCCCAGGACAGCAGATGGTATCCTGTTATCTTGCGAAGATGGAATTTCATCATATTTTCCATCTTCATTTAGACGAAAACCGATCAATGAATCAGATAAATAAGATCGCTCTGGATCATAAAGAAAGTATTCCTGAACACCGATGTGAGCATATCGGCTTTTCTTCTTTCTCAGATCATTTTTGTAAGTGCTTCTGCTGGTAACCTCCATTACAAAGTCCGGTGGTTTCCCTTCCTCCCAAATTTTATAAGTTCGCCGCATTTTTTTCTCAATGCCGAACACAACCATCACATCGGGTGAAATGGAACGCCGCGTTTTACCTGGCACATCATAGATAAGTAGATTGCCAGAAACATATACGTCATCCCTATCTTCATAGTATGCCTCAAGTTTCTGATACGTGTTGACAATAACGATCCGATGAAGGTCTGTTTCAGCAAGCGGCTTCCCATCAGATTCAGGGTAATAGATACCGTCGTCATCCGTTGGGGCATACTGAATAGGTTTTGTAGATTTTTTGGATGCCATAGTTTTGTCCTATTGAGGTTACAGCACACAGCGTGTACCTGCGACTATGATAACACAAGGTGTCGTGTCTGCTACTTTAATTTTTTGATCATTGCCTGTAATTTTTCGATGCAAATGCGTGAGGCTTCCTCGCCTGCTTCAGAGAACGCTTTTCCACCCGGTTTGTTGAGCAAATCATCGTCAATTTTAAGTGAAGGTCTCCAATGTGTTTCAAGACAGAGATGTCCTTCATATCCTTCATCTACAAACGCCTGCAGTTGCCCTTGCCAATCAATAATTCCATCACCGACAGGAACGGACTCCATTTCGCCAGTATCAGGGTTTGGTGCTGCATCCTTGAGATGTGCATGAATCATTGTCGGTTTCATCTGATTGTATGCGTCTGGATACGGTGTCACCCCTCCCTTTGCGTGTGCTTCATTGGCGGGGTCCCAAATACCGCGAATGTTAGGAGAGTCTATTTCTTCAATAAATTGCGCTGTGAGTTTGGCAGTACTAAGGGAAGTAGTGGATTCGTTTTCCATACCGAGAATAATACCTTCGCCATCTATCATTCGGCGCGGTTCGTCGTAAGAGGCAATAATTTCATCCCATCGTTCCTCTGTTTTACCCGTGTCCCAAAAAACAAAGGTGCGAATCAGGTTGGTGTCAAATGCGTTTGCAGTGCGGATACACCCTTTCAGTATGTCAAGATGTTCTTTACGTTCTTCTGCATTGTCCATATCACATTTGAAAAACGGGGATGCGACACCTATTATCTCAATGTCTGTGCCATCCAGCAGACGTTTCATTTCGTCTATGTCAGTATCGGTAAGTTGATGTGGAAGTTTGTCCCATACCGAACGAATTTCGATAGAATCAAGGTTGAATTCTTTTACAAAATTGACTACGGTGGCGAAGTCCTGTGAGACTTCATCTCCGATAACGCCGATTTTAAACATATTTATATCTCCTTTGGAACTTTTATGATATATTAGCATGGGAGGAGATAATTGGCAAGCGGGATTTTTGATGTCTGAACCAAGATTGTCAGGATTTCCAGATTTCCAAGATTGAGTGTAGCTGCACAGGATAAGGTAAATCTTGGTAATCCTATAATCTTAGTAAATCCTGGTTCAGACAATTCGCGATTCAGACTGAAAATAGTAAACACTTCAGACAACGCATCTTAGCCCAAACTTTTGGCAAAAACCTTACATACCTTATTCTGATTTTTTTCTTGTTTTTGAAATGGCAGCATGTTATTATATTATCTAATGTCCACCATCAAGACGATAAGAAAGTTGAAGGAAACGATATACGGGAAAATGGATTAGGACATAAAAGTGTTTATTGGTTGTAGACGCAAAAGAATCAATTTAGAATAGATATTTTACATATTAATATGGTCAAAAACTAACACCTATCCCGCAGGTGTATATTGTTTTGATGCTTGTAGCGGGACAGATTAAGGAGAAGCATTCGCTGGCAAATGCTTGCGTTCAATGCTGTAAAAATACATGAGATCAGGAATGTGGGTACCCGAATATGATACACCAGAATTATGGCATAATGAAATTTCGCGACGTGGTTTTTTCAAGTATGGGGTAAGCAGTTTCCTTGGGCTCGTTGCAATGCAACACTTTGGTGTCACAAGCAACGCACAACTTGAAAAGGTCATACCACGAGCTAAACATTGTATCGTAATGTTTATGAGCGGCGGACCGAGTCAGTTAGATACTTTTGATCCGAAACAACCGTCCGCAGAAACCAGCGGACCGTTCATGCCAATTCAGACAAGTGTGAAAGGTATTGAATTTTCAGAACATCTACCCCTTGTCGCTGAACAGGCACACCACCTTTCCGTTATCCGCTCAATGGTGACGGGTGAAGGAAACCATGAACGTGCACGCTACTTATTGCATACTGGATATGCACCAGGCGGGGCAGTTCGGCACCCCACAATAGGTTCCTTAACATCATACTACCTTGATGACGACGAATCGCATTTACCCAGTTGCGTTAACATCAACTCGCCGACATTTTCAGGTGGATTTCTCGGTGCTACACACGATCCATTTGTTGTGAATAACCCATTGGAAAAGGTGGAAGATATTGAATATCCAGCACAAATGGATACACACCGTTTTCGTGAACGTCTCAAAATGCTTAAAAACCTTGAGAAAGATTTTATTTCTAAACGTTCTGGAGTAAAGACAGAAACTCATGAAGCCATCTACAAGAAAGCTGACGAACTAATCAACTCACCTAATATTAAAGCCTTTGAACTTAAAGAAGAACCGAAGGAAATACGTGAAGCCTACGGTATGAACCGATTCGGACAAGGTTGTTTAATGGCAAGACGGTTAATTGAATCGGGTGTAAAATTTGTAGAAATTACGCTTGATGGGTGGGACACACACGAAAATAACTTTGAAAGAACTAAAGAACTTCTAAATGTTGTTGACCCAGCGTATGCGATGCTCATCAAAGACTTAAGTGAACGCGACCTGCTTGATGAAACCGTTGTCCTATGGCTCGGTGAGTTCGGACGCACTCCGAAAATAAACGCAACCGATGGACGCGACCACCATCCGAACGGTTGGTCTGCTGTGATTGCAGGCGGAGGCACACGAGGGGGACAAGTCATTGGAAGCACCAACGAAGATGGGATGAAAGTAATCACGGATCCCATAGGTGTGCCAGACTTGTTTGCGTCGCTCTGCTTCGCATTAGGGATCAATTATGATGAGGAGAATTACTCTCGTTCTGGTCGTCCAATACGAGTTGTCAATGAGGGTACAGTAATTAAGGACTTGTTTGTTTAGAAATCGTATTAGCCAGCTGTCTGCCAGCAAAATTTGCCGTTTGGAACAAATCAAATTGTAGATTCTACACAGGTGTTTTAATGCGAATTATCGCAGGCAAATTTAAGAGTAGGCGCTTGACTACATCCAAAAACATGACTGTCCGGCCCACAAGTGATAGGGTTAAAGAATCTGCTTTTAGCATTTTAAACAAAAAAGTGATTAATGCCAGATTTCTTGACTTATGTGCAGGCACGGGCAATATCGGTATTGAGGCACTCAGTCGTGGAGCAAAACAGGTAACCTTTTTGGAACAGAACCTGAAGTGTTTTAGATTGATTGAACAGAATCTCCAAGCATGTGGTTACGATACCAACGATCCACAGGTTCAGTTGATTCGATCAGATGTTTCAAAAGGGATTACAACGCTGCATACTCGGTCAGAGACGTTTGAACTTATTTATTTTGATCCGCCTTACGATGCAGAACTTTACGATAAATGCCTTTCACACATTTCAGACACATGTATACTTGAATCTACAGGAATACTTCTGGTAGAACATTGGAAAAATAACATCCTACCATCCAACTTTGGACAATTAACATGTGATAGACAAAAGCATTACGGAGACACATGTTTAAGTTTCTACCGTTATCTGTAGGTCAGATGTATTCTGCATGGTGATATATTAGGGTCATGTTCACTTGCTTGGAAAAGGAAAACGTGCATGAAACTTGAGGACCTAGCCATTTCGCGGCGTGGAAAACTCGCCGTAATTAATCATCAAAAATACCAAATTGAATTTAATTTATCAAAAGGAACATGGAATTATAACAATAAAAACGGTAAGACAATTATCAAGAACGCATTCACACAGATAGGATTGAAAGATGACACGACGTTGAAAACCTCGGATGCTGGGTTTCGGGAATTTCACACAGAACCTGTGAAAACAGATTCGTTTGGGACGTATCAAACGCTACGCTTTTCTTATGAAACCGCAATTACCAATGAACTGCGTTTGAAGGACAATGTTGGCAGTTCGGACAATAATCCAAACGATTCGCAACAGTCATCAAAAAATTCTCCAGTGGAAAAAGATGATACACCTGACGGAACCGGTATACGTATACATACCTATCTTACCTGCTACACTGATCACCCCTATATTTTATTAAAAGTTGGTGTTGAAAACTTAAACCAAACACCAATTTGCTTAAAAAATATCACGCTTATTGATATTTCTGCACAGCATGGTGGAATCCAATTAGGTGGACACCCATCGCAATATCACCTCCTTTTAAAGACACCCCCAATAGCCCCTACACAAGGGACCCATCGAAAAATCTATAACGGATTCAATTTAAAACAAGATAACACTTCACAACCTTGTCAAGATGGCATCCTACACGATACTGATAGCAAAGGATCGCTCGTGTTCGGGTTTATCACCACAAACAAATGGTGGCCTCGCATGCAAATTGGCTACCAAGTCAAAAAACGGAAGCCTCCACAAGGTTTAACAACTTGGGCTCTTTACCATGACTGTGAAAACAAAGAATGTCAAACGGGTGAAGAGATCACATCGGAGATTGGTTATCTTGATTTTTCAGAAGACGTATCCGCATCTTATACGCGTTACACAGAACGCCTCGCTGCTGAAAATAGCGCGCGAACACTCACGACTCTATCAGAAAACGTTTCTTACAACGAAGCATCCATAAGTCCCACTAATCAGAATACTTTTTCTGGTTGGAGTTTATCAACGGAAAATATTCAAGAAGAAATGGGGGCGAATGCTATTGTTGCACAAAGCCAATCAATAGCCAAGAATCCGTTATTTAAGCCGTCACTCATTGGTGGAATAGACTACATTCAACTGGAATCAGGATGGCAAGAAAGTCCAGGGAATTTATCAATAAATCGGGATCGTTTCCCTGGAGGTATGACCTCTGTGGTTGAGCAAATTCACGCAAATGGGTTTAAAGCAGGTATCTGTATAGACCCATTTAGTATTGAACCGAATTCTAAATTAATTCAAAAGCATCCTGAAGTGTGTTTGCGATCCATAAACAGCGAAAAAACACCATCAGAAGATGGTGAACCGCAAACTGGTGTTTTCAATGAACCTATAGAAGTTCATCTCCCAGGTAGAGGAATGCCTCTTGCTATATTAGATGTATCACATCCACAAACACAAGCACACGTCAAGAAAGTTATTAAACAGTTAGTAGATGAATGGGGATACGACTTAATTAAGGCAGATTTGTCAAGTTATACAAGTGGCATGATGTCCATTGCACCGAATGTGAGGTGGCATGATAGTTCCTTGACTTCGGCAGAATTGTACCGCTTAGCCGTTCGTTTACTTACAGAAGCAGTTGAAGCTGTTAAAAGCGAGGTGATTCTTGCTGGTTATAACGTAATTGAGTGTGTCGGTATCGGAAATTTTTCTCTTAATTATCCGTTATTGCGCCAGAAGTATGTAGAGAACAGTGACTCATGGCATCAGCAAAATGGGACAAAGCAACGGGTTGGCCGATATGCAGGATATCTTAACGCACATAAAACATTATGGAATCACGCGTATGGAGATTTAGTCGTTGATGAACCTCGTCCTATAAATGAAGCAATCGTTGAAATGACCGCCGCTGCATTGAGTGGTGCCACAGTTTCATGCGCGAATAGCCCAACAACCTTTTCTAAACCACGTGCTGAATTAATCGCAAAACTATTTCCACTTTCTGGAGAAGCAGCTACCCCTATTGACCGCTATGATGAACCCTTTCCACAAATTTGGCACTTGCCGGTCAGAACACAACGTGAATCTTGGAATCTTGTCGGCATATTCAATTGGAAAGACCACCAAGACGATATCCATCTGAATTTAGATACTGTTGGTCTTAATCCTGAAAAAGACTATCTTGTCCACGATTTTTGGATGCGGCAATACTTAGGAATTGTTTCAAAGAATGTCACTTTGATGAACATTGCACCGCGGACAGCCAAATTGCTCTGCTTACGTGAAGAACAGCGGGTACCCCAACTACTTTCCACAGACATGCATTATACCCAAGGCAGTGTTGAAGTCTTATCAGCAGGATGGGATAACCACAGCCAAAGTTATCTTCTTATATGTCAACCGCCTCGGCATGCAAAGGGGACATTTTTCATTCACGTGCCAGATGACTATATGCCGATAGGTGTATCTGCTTACGGAAGTGATTATCAATACAGTTGGAACAGACCGATTTATCAGCTGACATTTGGGGCAACTGAGTCGCTGATCCAGGCCAGCATTCAATTTACGAAGACTTCAGGTGGTTCCGACAAAACTTGATGCATTATATTCCGCAATGGAAAACAAACCGACTTGTCACACACAGATGCAACGTCTAAAAAAGCGCACCAGCATTTGCACGGATTGTGATTTGGCGAAAACTCGAGTTAATGTTGTCTCTGGTAGTGGAAATGTCAATGCAAAATTAGTTCTTGTTGGTGAAGGACCTTCAGCAGCTGATAATCATACGGGATTTCCATTCTCCGGCCCCGCTGGCAACATGTTAGATGAAGTGCTTGTTGCAAGTGGATTGACACGTAGTGACATCTGGCTAACAAACATTATTAAATGTCGTGCAGTCACATTGAAAGATGGTGAGTTGAAAAACCGTCCGCCAAAAGCAACTGAAATAAAAGCATGTTCAAAATGGCTTGATAACGAACTAACTTTAATTCAACCTGCGGTAATTTTGTGTTTAGGGGCACCCGCTGCAAAAACACTCCTTAATCCGCGCTTCCGTATTACCGAGGAACGCGGCGTATGGTTTACAGATACCCGTTATGCACCTTTTGCTATGGCAACGTTTAATCCAGCGTACGTCCTCCGACAAGAAGGTGAGAATTTTACTACTTTACGTTCCATCATAATTGACGATATTAGCGAAGCGAAACGAAAACTACACGAAGCTAAAGATATTCCAAAATCAACACTCTTTTAATAGTAGTAGGCACGTTCCGCGTGCCGTAATCAAAGGATATCGTAAAAGGCACCTACCACGTGCTATCACAAAGAATGAATTCCAGAAAACAGATCGCAATAAATGCCGTGCTAAAAGCAGGCGAACTTTGCCAACAAGTTCAGGATGAGATGGTATCAACGGATGCCATTCAGAAAAGCGACCGTAGTCCCGTAACCGTAGCCGATTTTGGATCGCAAGCACTGATATGCAGTGCAATTGGCGATGCTTTCCCTGAAGATGTCATTGTTGCTGAAGAAGATGCGCAATCTCTGAAACAGAATCCTACGCTATTGGAACGCGTCACTGAATATGCTAAACGCTTTGTAACGGAGGATACACAGAAGCAAAAAGTTATCTCTACACAAAACATTTGTGACTGGATTGACAGAGGAAGTGGTGAAATTAGCAATAGCTTTTGGACGCTTGACCCGATTGATGGCACAAAGGGATTTCTTCGCAATGATCAATATGCTATCGCATTAGCATGGATCGTTGAGGGTGAAGTTCAACTTGGTGTTTTGGGATGTCCGAATTTGCCACATCAATTGGACGTTCCTAACCCTGAACGCGGATGTCTCTTTGTTGCTGTTCGGGGTGAAGGCACAACTATCTACACAACAAACGGTGAACTCTTAGAAAAAGCACACGTTTCTGAAAACGCATCTCGGTTAGCAGAAAGTTTTGAATCTACACATGGGGACAGTAACACACATCTTAAAATCGCAAACGAACTCGGACTTAACAAACCACCACTTCAAATAGACAGTCAAGCAAAATACGGAATTGTCGCACGCGGTGAAGCATCGCTCTACATCCGCCTCCCGAATCCAGCGTTTCCTGACTATCGTGAGTGTATTTGGGACCACGCGGCAGGGTTGATTGTCGTTGAAGAGGCTGGTGGAAAAGTAACAGATGCCAACGGAAAACCACTGCGTTTTCTTAGCGGCAGACGCATGACCGAAAATCGTGGTGTTGTAGCAACTAACGGATCGTTACATGAACAGGTTTTGTCTGTCCTATCTTCTATGTAAGGTAGGAAACATTTATAGTAGATTTTAGAATTAATTGGACATATTTGAGTTGTAGGAGGGGTATTCTGTAGGAGCGATCTCCGAATCGCGACCTTTACCGCAAAATTGCGGTGGACACTCTAATAGTTCAAAAAGCTATTGTAAAAGTTGAAAGGAGTTTTTATGAAAGCGGGGCAAATTGTTGCACCACATCATATCGAAATTGTTGACATAGATAAACCTGATTTGGCAGACTTTCCTGATGGCACAGTGATGATTAAGACGCTTCATAGTGCTATCTGTGGTAGTGATATGCCATCTTTTGTCCTTGAACACCCGTCTGATCGTTACCCGCTTGGACATGGGCTTTCAATTCACGAAGCAATTGGTGTTATAACTGACAGCAAATCGGGGAAATTCAAAGTTGGGGACGAAGTGCTTGCACTCCCGCGCCATATCGGTGGCTGTTCAGAATATTTTCTTTCCGATGAGAATGTCACTATACCTTTAGTGGATTATCACCGTAAAGATTGTATCTTGATGTCTCAACCTCTGGGAACTGTTGTCTGGGCATGTCGGAAGTTAGGGAATATACTCAATTTGGATACAGTTGTTATAGGGCAAGGTCCTATGGGACTGCTTATTGCACATATGCTGAGTAATCTCGGTGCAAGAACGGTCATAACGACCGATTTGGTGGACTTCCGACTTGAAGTATCCAAACAGATGCGCGCTACACATACAGTCAATTGTGCAAATGAAGACCTTGTCGCGGCAGTTAAAGAGATTACTGACGGTAGAATGGCAGACCTTGTTGTTGAAGTTGTGGGACATCAAACAGAGACAATTAATACGTGCCTAAAACTTCTGAAACGCGGGGCAACACTTCTGGCTTTTGGTGTTCCAGACGATGAAGTATACGATTTTAACTTCTCTGAGTTCTTCAGGAACAATATCCGATTCATCGGATCCGTCGGACCGGATGTGCTGAACGACTTCCCGTTAGCGATGGATATGATTGCACAGGAACGGATTGACGTATCACCGATTATTACACATCATCTGCCTTTTACCGAAGCACAAAAGGGGTTTGAGATGGCACTGCATAAAAAGGATGAGGCTATCAAGATAGTATTTGATTATCCGTAACGAAAAGTCACGGCACAGCGGAGTGTGCCTACTACCATTAAAGAGGTAATTCAACGATACGTCCCTCACGGCTTGATTGATAGATAGCGAGGATTATTTCAACTGCTTTACGTCCCTCGCGACCGTCAACCAAATGTGTCGCATCTGTTTCAAGACCATTGATGAGGTTTTCCATCTGTCGTCTGTGATTTGCGTGATTAATTGCACGCGGATCGGAAGCACCGCCGCCTGTGTCTGTCTGTTGAGCAAATTTCTCTCGAATCTCAGCATCTTCTGGAAGTTCCGGGTCAAATTCCCATTTGACAATATCCTCTTCCTCTAAAATTGCGGTGCCCTTTGTGCCGCAGATTTCGGTTTTCTTGAACATGCCAGGATAAGCAGCAGTTGTGCCTTCAATGACACCTAATGCACCATTTTCAAAACGAAGTGCGGCAACAGCGACATCTTCAACTTCAATGCGTTCGTGTGCTAACGTATCAGTAAATGCTTGCACAGATTTGACAGGTCCCATAAAATACTGGAGGAGATCAATAGCGTGGATAGATTGATTCATCAGCGCACCGCCGCCATCAAGATTCCACGTGCCGCGCCAGCCACCACTGTCATAGTATTCTTGGGAACGATACCACTTGATGTAGGCATCACCCAAGGTTAACTTACCGAACCGTCCACCCTCAATCGTTGATTTTACGAGTTGAGAACCTTCGGTAAATCGTGAATTGAAAATAGCACATAAACGAACGTCCGCCTCATCGCAGGCTTGGATAATTTCATCGCACCGTTGCAAAGTGATTTCCAGCGGTTTTTCAACAATAACGTGTTTACCCGCTTCTGCTGCGGCAACGGCAGGTTCAAGATGTGCCCCACTCGGCGTACAAACACAAACGATGTCAAGGTCATCCCGTTTGAGCATATCATTGTAATCGGCATAACTTTCAACATTATATTTATCTGTGAGTCGTTTTGCATTGTCAGCATTTCGGGAGCTCACAGCAACTAACTGACCGTGTTCTAATTCGGAAATTGCGGCGGAATGAAAATCAGAGATCATTCCGCACCCTATGATACCAAAACCGTAAGTTTTCATTTGATTTATTCCTTCTTTGGTACTGAGAAACCTATTACAAAATTTACTTTTACAATATAAAAAATTATGACTTCTGACGAAAATCAAACTCAAGAACATCAACCTATAGAAGATTCAGATGTTGAACAAGCACCGACAAACAAAGTATTCAGAATCGGTTGTATGACGTTTTGCCTTGCAATAACTGTGATGTTCCTATGGGTTTGGCATCACCAAACGCAGTTTAATGACAACTATCGAAAAGCATCCTTCCACATGCGTAATGATGAACCAGAACAGGCAATTGAGGCGTATCAAAAAGCGATCAAAAACAAAAGTCGCACTATTTTTCTCAAAAATGCTCCAACTGCTTACAACAACCTTGGGGATGCCTACATGCATGCGGGGAAATATCCACAAGCCATTGAAACATTCAAAAAAGTGATTCAGATGTCACCAGATATGGCAGTCGGTTATGTCAATTTGGCAACTGCATATCTTATGCAAAACGAACCCAAAAATGTTCGCGAAATATGCCTCCATGCGCTTCAAACTTTTCCCAAGGCAGCACAACTTCACTATAATCTTGCGTGTGCCTATGCCCTGACAAATGAACCCCAAAAAGCCTTAAATTCTCTCATACACGCAGTAGACCTTAACCCTGAACTCAAAAATACTGCTCAACAAGTTGATGCACTTAAGCATATTGTGCCAGAACTTCCGTGAATCAAAGTTTATTGCCCAAACGCATTTGCAACAATAACTAAGTCTTGTATATTTACAACGCCATCACCATTGAGATCGGGTTCAGCTTTGCCAAGCGCATTCGCGACTATCACCAAATCCTGTATATTCACAACACCATCACCATTCACATCTGCGGAAGGTTCTGTTTCCAGTTGCGCCTCATCATATTCAAATTCGACGAGATCCAACGCCAGTAAGGGCGCAATGTTTTTTACCGGATTATCTTTAATATTAAGTGCTTCTAAAGCAGGCAAGTTCAATATGGGGCTAATGTCTTTAACAAGGTTGCTGTTAAACCGCAGCTCCTGAAGATTTATTAAATTTTCTACTGCCTTTATATCCTCAATCAAATTATTATCAATCTCTAATTTTTCCAATTTCACAAGATTTCTGAGTGGGGTAATATCGCTGATTTGATTGTTCCCAAAATTGAGCCGCGTAAGGTTCAGCAGATTCGCAAGCGGACTAATGTCTTTAACAAGGTTGCTGTTAAACCGCAGCTCCTGAAGATTTATTAAATTTTCTACTGCTTTTATATCCTCAATCAAATTATTATCAATCTCTAATTTCACCAGTTTCGTTAGGTTTCTGAGTGGGGTAATATCGCTGATTTGATTCGTCCTTAAACTTAACCACATCAGGTTCAGCAGATTCGCAAGCGGGGAAATATTGGAAATTTGATTTTCGGTGAGTGTTAGGTTATTTAGATGAACTAAATTCGCTAAGGGATGTAAATCTGTGATTTGATTACCACTTGCATCAAGATGTCGTAAAAACATGGCATATTCTAAGCCGGTTAAATTATTTATTTCGCTATCCCTAATGCTCAATTCGCGCATCAATTTGAGCTGATCTTTTCTGAGAGGTACTCCCTCCGGCAATTCAGCTGTTTCTCTGAGTTGTGCTATTACTGCCATTCTAAGGTTCGCATCAGGTAGCCATTTTGTAACGTCTTCTGTGTCAGTGACATCAACATCTACAACGCCATCTTCTTTTAGGTCAACAATTTCGTCTACCTTCAAGTAGATATTACCGTCTAAATCTGCAAGGGTATGCAAAATCCCTTTGATGCCACTTGATACGCCTGTTGTGCTGCCTGTGAACTCAATCTGCTGTGCCTTGCCAGAGCGGTTATAGACCGCCCAGCCATTAGTGAACTCGCGGATAAATACGCCAGCGCGGTTGTTGTAAAGCTGCCCCTTTGTTTCCGCACCGCCGATAGGATGACCGAGCGGCGCATCGTAGAAGTCATACCAAATACGATCTTTCGTACGATCAAGGTCTTCCACCCCGTAGAAGACATAGCCGTTGGAGTGCGTGAGGGTCAATGTTGTAAAAACGCGCATCCAACGTTGGCTCGTTGGACTTTCTGACGCACCGATTGCTATGCCCTGCAAAACGTTTATCTGTGGGTATCGTAGATTTTCTTCATACCAGAGGAATGCTTCTTCTATATCAATCAGTTCACGATAGGTGTAGCCTGCTTCCCCGAGTTCAGGGCCTGTTTCAATAAAACTGCCGTTAACGTATTCAGTGAAACTTACAGGTTTTTGAATGCCAGCATTCGCCAGCATTAGGAAATCTGCTGGGACTCGGAGGCGCGCTTCATGTAATATGCGTTTGTACGCTGCTCGGATTTCTTCATCGGTCGCGGGGTGTAGTTCGCGCCCGATGAACCCTGCGCCGTCATTGACAAACCCATCGATGGAGATACCGTCGTAAAGTCCACTTTTAGCAATACCGACAATCTGTTCTATAAGAATATCCTGGACATAGGGCTTGACGACATCTATCTGATATTCCAACCATGGCTGCCCTACGTCTTTGGCGACGATCTGTCCATTAGCGTCTCTGAGCCAAATATCAGAATCTTCAGGGAAAGCTTCAGCATGAGCCGAATAAAACCCAGTCCCAAACAAAAGTAGATGGTTAGGATTCATATCAAGCCGCTGTTGGTAGATCGCTGCTGCGATGTCGCACCTACCGGACACTCGGTTGGCTAAGCCTTCAGTGGGTCGGTCTTCCGTGATATGGACTTCAATCTCTGCTTCTTGGTAAGGTGTAAAGTCATTAATATGAAGATCGTGATAAGTCTCACTGACTTCTGGCGGTAAATTTGTAACATAAAATGGTGATTGGGCGACAGAAGGATATGTTCGGCTTATGACCCGTTTTTCAATGGAGGGTGAAGTTGGCGAGGCTACTTCACAGACCTCCGCGTAGTGAAAAATATCAATGTTTAAATGGTGTAACGGCGCGATATCCTCATTGAAGTTCTCTTTGATAGAGAGTCGCTTTAACCAGGTTAGGTTCACTAAGGGACTGAAATCTGTGATAAGGTTGCTTGTAAGCCGTAGATCTTCTAAAATTGTGAGGTTGCTGAGGACGGATATGTCCCGAATCTGATTTCCGGTAAGATTCAACCATCTCAACCCCATTAGTTTTTCAAGCGGTGTAATATCGGAGATTTGATTCAGGGCTAAATGCAGTCGATGCAAAATGGTAAGGTTCGAGAGCGGTGTAATATCTGTGATGAGGTTGTCTGTAAGTCGCAGCTCTTCTAGGATTGTGAGGTTGCTGAGGATGGATATATCCCAAATCTGATTATGTTCAAGGTCCAACCATCGCAACCCTGTAAGATTTTCAAGTGATGTAATATCAGAAATTTGGTTTACTGCTAAATGCAGTCGATGCAAAGTTGTAAGATTTTCAAGCGGTGTAATATCAGAAATCCAATTTTCACGGAGTGTTAAGGTGTGGAGGTGAACTAAGTCTGATAATGGGGTTAAGTCACTGATTTGATTCTCATCCGCATTAAGATCCTCCAAATAGATTGCGTGTTCTAAACCGGTTAGATTGCTTATATTGCTATTCCAGATGTCTAAATTCGCAAGATGCTTCAGATGTTCCTTGGTAAGTGGTGTGTGATCAGCAAGTCCAATCTCTCCTCGGAGTGTTTCCCTGATTGCCATCCGCAAATTCGGGTCAGGGAGCCAATCTTCTGCAGAATAATTGCTGTTCACAAATGCAAGCGTGAGTAAAACGAAAACCAAAAGAGTATTTTTTATTTTCATACCAATTTCTCCTCACGGAATCACAGCAACATAAACCTGTGAATGTCCCGAAACATCCGAAGTATACACCACAGCCGTTTCATCAGGACTAAAAGAGGGATGCGGATGTGTCCACTGCGGACCATATACTGTATCCACCTTCATCTCCATCCAACTCAACGATTTCTCTCTATCTCCTGCCTGTTGTGCTGCAGCCCAATCTTCAGCGACTGCATACCGATCTTTTTTCCATTGACTTCCGCTTGACGAACTCTGCGGATAACAGATAGGTTCATGCTCACCCGTTTCCACATCAACCAACCGCAACCCAATATCGGGATGGACGGTATCGCACAATACTTTTGTCCCCGCGCGATTGCTCGCAATGTGCCACGCATTAAAATCTGAGATTGTCTGCATCTCAAGTGTTTCTAAAGATATGCGCCGCAAGGAGTATGGCCAATGTGTTACAATCAAATCGTCCTGCGAACCGAGAAAGGTCTCATGCACAAGAAATTCATTGTTGTTATGTTGATAGAGATTTCGGTTGTCACTGCCATCACGTTTAATCGTCCACATACGTGGCGCAGGATCACCTGAATAGGCAATCAAATCTGCTTGTTTTGGATGGAATTGTGGGTGGATAATCGTCTGTTCTGGTGAAGTATAGATAATCTCACCACCGCTCCCATCGGTAGCGGTCACAGTAATGTGTGACTTCCCATCACGTTTCATCGCCGTCACGATAAATTGTTCATCAGCACTCACACTGCATTCCCCAAGACTGCCCCCTGCAAATTCCGCAAGCACGCGTTCCTCAAAAGTGTCAAGATGAATCGCCTTAATGGAAGCCCCTTCTGTGTAAAAGAGTTCAGTGCCGTCTTTAGCGATTACGCCAGAATATCCGTGGACTTCATCGCCATTCGTCAACTGCACGATATCTCCATTCGGAAATTCAAGTTTGAAAAAATTCGCTTTTCCTGAACGATAGGAGGTAAAAACAAGATGGCTTTGGTTGGGTGTAAAGGATGGGGTGAGAAAATAGAGGTTATGGTTAATTGTGTGATCGTTTGTGAGTTGATAGATATGCGCGCCTGTCTGGTTATCTTCAAATTCCTGTAGTTCCGATGGATGAACAGAACCTTTTGCGTATTTTGCCATAATTCCTCCCTAAAAGCAGCACTTTTGTCTCGGCTAAAATAGTGTATTTTATTGACGGTTTTTCAGATGGAAATAGTGTAATAATTGTCGTTTATATTAGCAAATTTACCCTATTTTGACAAGTGTAATTATCATGCAAATCAGAGGCATTCAATTTTCCAATATTTTTTTCATAAAACCTCTTCTTGTAGGAGCGGGATCCAGCTCGCGACAAAACATAATGATAGTCAGGAATCGGAGTTCCCTCCTACAGACGGCTGGTTACCTGTAGGAGCGATCTCTGAATCGCGACTTGTCTTTTGACAAATTTTCACACACCCATTTTACAGATAAGTGTGAATAAAGTAGCGTACAATGGTATAATTCTAACAGTGGACAGCCCTATTTTGCTGCAAATGTTGATTAGTCAATGTTATCATTTTGGAATTATAAATCCAATGAAAAACCATCTGAATGATTATACGGTTACGGACACAACTATTAAGTTGAGTGACAGAGAGATTCAACTGACGATTGTAGATGACCCTGACCGTTTCCTGGATAAACTGAGTAGAGAGGACAGTGAAGGCTGGCTTTTTCTACCCTATTGGATTTATCTGTGGGAGTCTGCTATTGGCTTAGCACGCCACATATCAGAGTTAGATAGGGCGCTTTCTGATAAGCATGTCTTAGAGATCGGATGCGGTTTTGGGTTGGTAGGGATTACCGCATGTCAAGCGGGTGCAAACGTTGTTTTTACCGATTTTGAGCATGATGCGCTTTTATTTGCGAAACACAACGCTCAGCAAAACGGTATTGATTCCACTGTTTTTATCCAAATGGATTGGAATGCGCTCTGTTTTCAAGACAAATTTGACGTCATCCTTGCATCAGATGTTATATATGAGGAACAGAATTGGAAACCTATTTTGAGTTTACTTCAGAACCTGTTAAGCCCTTACGGTGTTGCTTTCTTCTCAGAACCAAATCGTAAAAATGCAGATGGATTCTTCAAATGTGTCCGCGAGAACGGATTCACATATCAAAAATCCACCTGCTCAATTTCGTTAAATCAGAAAACCACCCAAATTAACATTTACACAGTTAAACGTGCTTAATGAAAAGAGTTATGTATTTAACTTACAGTTGCTTTGGCGGACGAATTTCATAACATGTCCCCTTGTGACACACAATTACTTGTTTCCCAATTGCCAAATATTTTGTCAATTCGGGTTCCTTTGACAACAACTCAAAATACGCGTCGCTTCCAAACTCAATTTTCTTTGTTTTGGTTTCAGGTTTATGTGTGCTATCCACCCAAACTTTATCTTGAAGATGGAAAGTCTTGTTCTTGACCTGCTGAACAGTAATAGCCGTTTCCGCTACTTGTGCTTGAGTCTGGAGTTCTTGCAATTGAACGCTATCGGCTACTTGCTTTGCTACACTGGGGGTGAGGTTTTGCGAACGGACTTGAACTGCAGAAAGTGGAACTGATTGCTCTCTTCTCGCCCTTGATAGACTACGCCTCCCTTGCGGCATTCCATCTTCTGTAACAAGAAATGAGGTATACGGAGTCATAATTCCGTATTTTTCACTCAGACGCGTAATTTCTTCAATCAATTCTTTGTTTTCACCGTTGAGCCTGATTTCGTCAACGAGATATGCGACTTTGCGCTGTGCCCACAACGCTGGCAGAAATTGATGATCCGATTCATGTTTCGGGAACTTTGCTGTGTTGGAAAATTCGTGCTTCTTACCATTGACATCTCCGCTCAAGACAAGTTTTGTCTTTCCATTACCGCTATATCTACCAAGCACTGTCAACTGAGAACCACGAAACAGATGCGGCAGCTTCTGTGGATAGAGGTTTTTGGTTTTGATATTCTGGATTTTCAAAGCCAAATTGACGAGAATAGGTTCGCTTATCTTCGTAAAGAAAGAGGATACAGCAACTTCCAAATTCTCTTTCGGTTTCACATATTGACGGGTGCCGCCATTCTGTTCTGCCATTTTATCAAGCAAATTGACATTCACATCATAACCAACGCCGAACACAAAGATACGCGATTTATCGTTGTTTTCGGCAGAAACATTTTTGATAATTCGCGTAGTATCTGTTTCACCAACAGTTGCTTCGCCATCTGTCAAGAAAATTATGATACGTGGTCGCTTCGGATCGGGTTTATCAGACAAGGCAGAAAGTAAAGCATCATTGATATTTGTGCCTCCATTTCCAACAATATCGTCTACGAAAGCGAGTGCATTTTCACGCTCATGTTTTACTGGAACTAATTTATCAGAGAAAGGTTCAACATCAGTGTTGAATAGTATAAGATTAAAACGGTCTCCATCGTTTAAACTGTTCACACAAAAGCGAAGTGCCTTTTTCGCTTGTTCTATCTTCGGTCCTTTCATACTCCCAGAACGGTCGAGAATGAAGATGAAATCTTTTTCAATAACATCTGTCTTTTTTACCTCATATTTAGGCGAAATCAGGAGCATAAAAAAGCCATCTTCATCAACATCATCGCGATGGGTAATCAGGTCAATGCCAAAATCTTTGTCGGAAAGAGAATAGTAACAGGTAAAATCACGTTTTACGTTGACGTTTGTGCCTTCGTAGCTGATTTTAGCACGATGATCATTCTTACGATTGACTGCAATCTCATGTGAAGGCGAATAGATTGTTTTGAGAGCGTGTTTGCTCTTAAGGTCAATTGAAACAGCAAGACTTCCTACAGGTTGACGGGTAAATTTATCGGTTCGGAGTGGATATGTATATTTTGCAAGACCAGAATCTACGCTAATAACTTGTGAATATTCAAGTTGAATTCGTCTTTCGCCATTTGGTGGAATCGGGAACACCCTTGCCTGAAAAGCACGTGTTCCAATATACTCTAACAGTGCCGGGTCTTGCATGGAACGGACAATGCCTTCATAGATACTTCGCGCTCTCGCTTTTGCGAGCAGCTCTGCTTTGACCGGCTTCCCATCAATATATAGCACAAAATCTGAAACTGCGACATCATCCGGAAGTGGAAAAAGATATGTGCCTTCCATCTGGAAATTATTAGGATTAGCAAAGACCTGATCTATTTTTGTTGTTGCCAATTGGTTCTCAATAGATATATTTACATGATGTTTTTCAATTCTTAAGGTTTCAACTCTCGGAATTCGACGTTGACTCGTAACAACAATACCTTGCGCTTGCACAAATTGGACAAATCCTAAAAGGAATAGGATTACTAACGCTGCGTGGAAATTCAATCTTTTCATCGGAATCTCCTTTTAAATTTAGATTTTTTGGTTAGTGATTTGGTCTACTGAATTATTAAAAGGTAAATTTATCTGGCACGGGTTTTGGGATAGTGCCTTCAACATATAGTTGGATAGGGTTTTACTGTATTTTAGACGTCTAAGTAGAAAAAAAGTTGAAACACGCTACAGATCGTACTGATTCATTCAACGGTCATGAAACATTCTTGTAAGAGGGGTTGGAAAATCTAAACTTTATATTTACAGGCATGTATTATGGAAGTATATGTGCAATATGCGTGCCAACTTCAGGAGCACGAATTACAAGCGTTTTCACAGCACAACATTCAGAAGCTTGCACTAAATGGGGCAATTTTTTTGTCATGCTGCACGAAAAAGAACATCTATATTATTGCTCTTTCGTTTGAGTTTGGGATAGGTATTCTAAAATTTGTGTATTTAACTGTGTTTCCAATTCCTTCATTTTGGGTAACCCAGCAAGATTGTTTGTTTCATTCGGATCGTTTTGCACATTAAATAAAAAGTAAGGTTGTCGTTCTTTATTTATCGCAATTTTCCATTCCTGATTGAGCAGCATAATTTCACGTGAGATTTCAGAGATTGCAAACTCACGGTGTGTCGCTTCTGTGTCAGCAAGCACAGGACACAACGATTTACCGAATTGGCGATGTTGCATCTCGCTGCCAGCCAGCTCAACAAGTGTAGGACCGATATCTATCCATTCAATAGGACTTTCACAGATACGATCAGATACAGCATTTTTTAATGTTTCTGGTGTTCTTACAAGTAGTGGTATGCGGACAGCACCGTTTAGAAAGTTGCTCTTGTAAATCAATCCATAGTCTCCATTCATTTCGCCATGGTCGGAACAGAAGACGATGACGGTATTTTCCAGTTCACCGCGATCCTGAATTGTATCCAAAATTTCACCAATTTGTTCATCAATGAGCGTGACATTACCAGCGTAATCAGCACGCATCTTTGAGACATCTCCCTCTTCAAATTTGGGACTTTTCTTCTTGTTTTTCATAAGATTGTCTAAGCTTCCACGAGGGCGATCACCTGCAGCTTGGCGCGGTATTGGAGGCGGCATATCATTCGGATTGTACATACTTGCATAAGGTTCGGGAGTATCCCACGGTTCATGAGGCCCACCGAAACTAACCCAGCAGCACCAAGGTTCTTGGCGGTCATAATTTTTTAGATATTGCTTGGCCTGCTGCCCCACGTATACATCCGCATCATTTTCAAGTCCAAGTGCTGTTGGTCGAACGAGGTGAGGCTTAGTCCGAAATCGTTCCTGATAATCATCACGGTAAGCTTTCCATAACCCTTTTTCTTCCCATATTTCTGTCATATAGGATAGGCACTTCATACTCGCTCGTGGTCCCCCAATTTCGTTTACGTCGTCTAATCCATAAGCGTTCATCAAGTATTCACGCTTACGTAAATCGCCATTATTGGTGTGGAGATGTGTTTTTCCGAAAAGACTCGTGCGGTATCCAGCTGCACGCACTGCTTGCATCCAGGTAGGTGTTTCCGCTGCCATCTTGTGTTTCTTGTTGTTCCAAACACCGGTATTGTGCGGGTATAAACCTGTTGCTAAACTCAGCCTCGCTGGAACACAAACAGGAGAGGTAGTCACACAGTTGGTAAATCGGACACCTTCGCTCGCGATTCGATCTAAGTTTGGCGTTTGAACCCAATTTCCGCTGCAGCCCATTGCATCCCAACGTTGTTGGTCTGTCATCAGAAGAAGTATATTAGGTTTTTTCGCTTCGCTCCCAAGTTGACTCTCAGCATTTTCATTTATTGCATGAGCGTTTGAACCGAAGAACGACAAAGTGCTTGCCCCTGCAATGGCGAGTTCTTTGATGAAAGTCCTGCGGTTGATGTAATCTGATTCAGGAATCACATAGTCTTTTGTAATTTCTGGTCTCTTGGAAGCACTTTTGTATGCCATGAGAAATGCCCTATCAAAATACTTACTGTCAAAAAATAATAGTTCTATGTTTTTTTTGTCTGAGTTTGACACAGGAATTCCAAAATTTGCAACCGTAACCGCGTCTCTAATTCCTCCATTTCGGGTCGCCCAGCGAGATTATTTGTCTCATCTGGATCATCTTGCACATTAAACAATAGATACGGCTTTCCATCTGTATTTAATGTTATTTTCCATTCCTGATTGAGCAGCATAATCTCACCTGAAATCTCAGAGATTGCAAATTCCCGGTGTGTTGTGTCAGTGTTATTCAATGTAGGACACAACGATTTACCGAATTGACGGTGTTGTAACTCGCCGCCAGCAAGTTCAACGAGTGTAGGCCCAATGTCAATCCATTCAACAGGAGTTTCACTTATGCGATCAGAAACAGCGTTTTTTAATGTTTCAGGGGTACGTACAAGGAACGGAATGCGGACTGCTCCATTGAGAAAATTACTTTTGTAAATTAAACCGTAATCACCGTTCATTTCGCCATGGTCAGAGCAGTGAACGATGACAGTATTCTCCAGTTCACCACGTTCCGCAATTGCGTCAAGGATTTCACCTATCTGTGCATCAATGAGCGTGACATTCCCAGCATAATCTGCGCGCAGTCTGCCGACTTCACCCTCTTCAAATATGGGGTCCTTCCTGTTCATCATATTATCTAAATTGCCACGGGGACGATCTCCTGCAGGTTGACGCGGAATAGGTGGTGGCATGTCGTTTGGGTCGTACATACTGGCATAAGGTTCAGGGGTATCCCACGGTTCATGAGGTCCACCGAAACTCACCCAGCAGCACCACGGCTCTTGCCTATCATAGTTTTGCAGATACTGTTTCGCCTGCTGCCCAACATAGACATCCGCGTAGTTTTCAAGTCCAAGTGTTGAGGGGCGAACCATGTAAGGTTTCGTGCTGAATCTTTCTCTATAATCCGCACGGTAGTCCTCCCATAATCCTTTTTCTTCCCACATCGCAGTCATGTGGGACTTTACACCTGTACTCGCACGTGGTCCTCCGATTTCATTAACATCATCTAATCCGTATGCATTCATCAAATCTTCACGTTCACGCAAATCACTGTTGCCATGAGGGTGAAGGTGTGTTTTTCCGAAAAGACTCGTGCGATAACCAGCGTCACGCACTGCTTGCATCCATGTTGGCGTTTCTGCCGACATCGTATGCCCCATATTATTCCAAACACCAGTATTGTGTGGATACAAGCCTGTGGCTAAACTAAGACGTGCGGGAACACAGACTGGTGAAGTGGTAACACTGTTGGTAAAACGGACACCTTCACCTGCGATCCGATCCAAATTTGGTGTCTGCACCCAGCCACCGCTGCAGCCCATTGCATCCCATCGCTGCTGGTCCGTCATGAGAAGAAGAATATTTGGTTTCATGGTTTTCCTTATGGGTTTGAATTCGCGTCAATTACGCTCAATTCCAGCATCAACAAACGCTTTAGACAATGTCTCATAAGATAAGGTCGCAGCAGCCAGCGGATCATAGTGTTCACGAGCTTGCACCATAAAACTCACTTCGGCAGTAATAAACCCGTCGTATCCGTGCGCCTGCATTCTCTTAAGATAATCAACATAATCAAAAGTGCCTTCACCGGGAATTAGGAATTCAAAATCAGGATGGATACCACGTTGGTCCTTGACGTGCGTGTGTGCAGAAACTGACGCTAATGCAGACACTGTTTCTTCAGTTGGTATTCCAACGATGTCAAAATGGCTAATATCAAAGTTAACTTTAAGATAGGGCGAATTGACGATTTCAAGGAGTTCAAGTACTTTGTCAGGGGTATCAATGATTGCGCCGATGTGAGGTTCCATCGCGATGGTTACGCCGCGGGAAGCGCCATAATCAACTAACTCACCAACCCTTTCAGCAAGGAAATCCTTTTTTGTATCCCACTGATCCGGTTTTCCGCCGGGGGTTGTATTCACTGCGGGGAGTTCATCTCCTTGTGCAAGTTCAACTGCTAAGTCAACACCACCTTTGACTCGCCACATGTTTTTTGCATGCGCATCCGCATCGGTTTCCAACAGATTGGAATGTGCTGCGATTGCAGGTAAGGCTAAATTATGTTGTTTCAGCAATCCAGCGATACGTTTCCGTTCTGCTGCATCAAGCGTGCTCAGTTCAGTGGTAAAACGCGGAATGATGGTTAGTTCAATCCCATCAAATCCAAGATTGGCTATATGGGAGATAGCAGTCCCTATAGGAACAGTCGGCATTCCCCATGTGCTATATCCGATTTTCATGTGGAGTTCTCCTTATAGGTTAAGGTAAGTTCGCGTCTTTGTAGGAGGGAACTCCGATTCCCGAATAAAAACGGGTCGCGATTCGGAGATCGCTCCTACAAAATTGATGGTCATGCCTTGTCAGAACAGTGCACCAAATGAACCGATCCACTCGTTTATGAGGAAACTGACACGGTGAATCATAAGGGCGACACGTCCCATAACAGTGTTTCCGAATGCCGCGCCAAACCCTATCATAAGGAAAGCGATGCCGACCTTTGAGAACCAATTGATAGGCCCACGGTGTTCCACAGAAAAGAAAAAATATGTAAGGGTGCAAATTACACCAATGACCATAAGGACTGCTCCGAAAGTATCCCAAGTGGAAAGCGTTCCTGCATTAATGTCAGTAAAAGGTTCAATTGTACCGCGAGTCTGCTTAAAAATATTCGCTTGTAACATATCTGGAATTGCGGCACCTGCCCCAAACCCAATAAGAATAGCAATAGGAATACGAATCAACCATGAATGACGTGAAGATAAACGTGCAAAAAACAGTAAACCGATGGTAATTGGTAATATTCTAAATAACCCCCAAAGTGCACTTCGTGTTTCTGGTGTTGTTTCCCCTGTCATCTCGGTCCAGAGCGCGCCCATTGCTTTAGATAATGGTTCCCACGCTTTCGGTATGATGCCTTGATGGATCCCAATAACAATGAGATATCCAACTGATATTCCTACAAAGAGATGTTCTGCAAACCGATAGAACGGGTTATCTCGGTAAAGAAAACTATAGATGCAGAGTGTTAAAAATGCTGCAACCCAGATTCCAAAAACTTCCATCAATTTACGCCTCCCTTTTTCGATGAATAAAAAAAGCGATATTGCCTAAAATAACCAACCCAATAATCAGAAGATGTGCAAAGGATGCAGTGTTTAACCCTATAGTGCCATCTCCGGGGGCATTCAAAAGTTTCTCATACTGAGCGGCTCCCAAGTAACCAGGCATTAAGCCTATCAACTGCCCTGTTTGCAGGTAAGGGTACATTTGAGCGATAATAACGGCAGTAACGCCTGCAGCAATTTTCAAACCGTATCTCGTGTTTGTATAAATGATCCAAGCTTCAGTTGTACTACCAGAAGCAAGATCAAGCAACAGATCAATCTGATCATAGTTCGTAATATTTTCCATCATCGGAATTTCGGTAATGGGTGTTTTCTCGTAATCGGTCTCAAAGACACTGGCAATGTTGGTCCCCATTCCGAGCATAACCGGTAGCATGCCGGGACGGAAACCCAAAAACACAAAATCTTCACCATAGACAGCACCGTTTTCTGCTGCAATTTTTCGCATGAGTTTATCAGCTAAAGTTGGCGTATCATCGTAAAGTGTCATACCTATGATTCTCACGCCTCTACTGAAACAGTGCTGCATCACTGCCTTTGCCATCGGCTCCGGTTCCGCGAGAGAGGATGGACCATAATCAAAAGCCATCATAATAGTTGATCCTGATGGAAGTTCCTCAATAAAATCGTAAAGTTTTTGTGTTGGTTCTGACACAGCAATTGGCAACCTGACCGGGATCAGCGTTGGAATGATAACGACTAAGGCAACTAATATAAAAATTATCCGCCTATCCATATTCATGAATTTTTCAAGCATTGACTAATCTCCTCCACCAAGATACGAACGTTCAATTCCCAATATAATTCGGATAGATTGTGAGATGACTCCTAAACTTACGCCCAGGATAATACCGCGTCGTGCTGCGCTATTTGGAATGTCTAAGATCCATTGACGAAGCCATGAGGCACCGTCTGCCCAAGATGTCTGGAATATCACCTTGTTTTCTTCATTCTCAATCAGCCCAGATATCCAGAATATCACCTTATTCCAAACCAGATCGCCGACTGGTACATTTCCGATCATGACAAGTATGGCGGCGATAAGAAGCAGCGTTGCTTCAAATGATCGTGCACGGAATGCACGAAACGCTGCTGAAGCGATAAAGAAAGCAAGCAATGAAAACATTGTCGCATCCATTGGGACTTGGACGTTATCATATAACCATACAAATACTGAATTCTGCTGTCCATAAGGAACGCCAATTAAGACCATCACTATCATGCCCGCGAATACAACCAAACTGTACTGCCAATGTTCTGAACGAAAACGAACTCGTGACACGTGGGTCTGGACGAGAGTCGCTACTGCCAATACTAACGCGAAAGGCGATATGATAAGTCCCCATTCAAGCACCTCTCTGTAAACTGCTTGAGAATATGAATGTGGACTGAATCGGGTGAAGATCATTGCTATACCAAAAAGGAAGCAGAGTGCTAAAGGTATTTGTCGCTTCATAAAATCTCCTATCTCACACTTTGTAAAAGTGTAGTGATCCAGTTGATACCGGACAATTCAAGAACAACACCAAGTATAATCGCTATAAAAATGACAACTTTACCCCAGTCTTGTCCTCTGAGACTGCCAAGAAGCATGGGTTCTCTGGAAAGATACGCACTTGCCGCATAGAGTTCTTCACCAATCAAGGTATAGTCACACGCTGCGATGAAGAAGGGGAGTTGGTGCTCTGAATCCGTTCCAGCAATTTGTATTGCTCCGATGGAATTACCGGTTTCAGCCATAAGAAGTGATTCTGCATAGAATGTGCCTTGTAGGAAAACTGCTGCCGGTTTTTCACGCACCATCATGCCATCAACGCCGGCAGCATAAGCAAACTGGCTTCCAGTAAGATAGAAAACGTTTTCCTCGTTGTAAGCATCTGGACGCCCTTCATCAAGATAAGATGCTTTTACCATTTCACGTACGACATTCATCACAATCGGATCCCTGCATGGTACGCGTAAAGGTGTTTCATAGTCAGCAGTTCGTCGTGCAACCTGTCCCAGAATCGTCATACTGGCAATAGTTGCAACGTTGTCTACGCCACCTAATCCTGTACTGTATAAAATGGAACGACCCATCTCAGTAGCCCTGCCGATAGCTTCGTCAACTGCTTCTAAGCCCGGTATACGACGGACGAATATCTCTTTCCCACTTCGAGCGTTATAGATATTCCAAACAATCGCTGCGGAAAAAAGGAGCATGGCGATAAATAGAGGGGTTTTTCCTGTATGAAACCATTGGTCTGTTGCTTTGACTGCAGCAGTTTGCGCGGAATCAATAGAAGTTTCGTTTGCATAAATGGCACGAACAATGTACGCATGTTTCGTGTCCTTAATTACCGCAGTATCCCTATACGTTGTTGCATCTGCGTTTAACTGAGGACTTATTACACTAAATTCACCTTCATCAGTGTTTCGTAGGATGATGTATCCTATAATATCGCTATCTTCAGGTGTCTCTCCCCATGTGATGGTGATGCTGGTAGCGTCGCTTGGTGTATCCTTTGCCTTTACATTTGACAGAGGACCCGGTTCTTGGCTAAACGCAAAGGTGCCACATAAAAATAAAACCAAACAAGTGAGCACCCATAAAATTGTTTTGTTGTGTATCATATATTTCCTCTAAAAAGAGTTAGTGTTAAAAACTAAATACATTGTGAAATTGCTTCTAAAATCTTTGTATCTGTAACATCGTCTCGGATGCCAACTTCGCCAATCCGTGTCGGTAATATAAGGCGGAGTTTACCATGTAGTGCTTTCTTATCATGGGACATCGCATCACATATCGCTTCGGGAGAAAGGTCATAAGGAAAAGTGAGTGGCAATTTCGCACGATTTAAAAGAGTGCGTTGACGTTCAAAATCTGTTTCAGAGAACATCCCTAAATTAACCGCTAATTGTGCCGCACAATTCATGCCGATAGAAACAGCCTCTCCGTGTCTGTATTTCTTGTAATGTGTCAACGCCTCAAGTGCATGACCAAAGGTGTGTCCATAGTTAAGCACCATCCGCAACCCGCTCTCTTTTTCATCTTTTGCAACTATGTCTGCTTTGTTCGCACAAGCACAAGCGATTATTCCGATTAACATCTCTGTATCTAAATTCAATATAGCGTCCAGGTTTTCTTCCACCGTTTCAAACAAGGGTTCATCGCGGATAACACCCATCTTTATTACTTCAATGAGTCCTGCGCGGATGTCGCGTTGTGGTAGGGATTTGAGTGTATCAACGTCAATCAACACTAATTTCGGTTGATGGAACGCGCCGATAAGGTTTTTGCCTTTCGGGTGATTTATCGCTGTTTTACCACCAACGCTTGCGTCAACTTGTGCCTGCAAAGTTGTTGGGATTTGCACATACGCGATACCACGCATGTATACTGCTGCAGCAAACCCAACTAAATCCCCAACAACACCGCCACCGAGAGCTATAAGCGTTGAACCTCTATCAAGTTGATTTTCAACTAAACTGTCTTGTATCCGAGCAAACTGTTCTAACGATTTGCTTTCCTCTCCTACAGGAACATCAACGAGAGCAACATCAAACCCTGCACTCTTTAAATTTTCTAAGACCAATGGAGCATAACGATGATTGACAGAGGTATCGGTAACAAGCAGTGCTTTTGTTGATTTTGCGCAAGATTTCAGAAATTCGCCAATCCGATTGAGAATTCCTGCCCCGACCAAAAGCGGATAACTGTTTTCATTGAGTTCAACGTGTAAAGTTTTTATCATTTCGGTTTGGTGTATTTTGTCTTTGGTGTTCTAACCGTCTTTAGGTAGATTCTTTTTATATCTGCGATGATTTCTTCAAACGATCTATCGGTTGTTTCCACCGTATGATCCGCTTGTGCATAGAAGGGCGCACGTTCTTTTAACATAGTTCGTATTGTTTCCATTGCATCAGGGGTTTGGAGCAGGGGACGGTGTGTTTGATGACCAACGCGTTTATAGATTTCCTCGGGTGTAGCAATGAGGCAGAAAACAATTCCGTTTTCTTTTAGTTTAGCGACATTTGCTTCCCTCAAAACAACGCCGCCTCCAGTGGATATTACATGGTTGTACAGTTTTGAAACTTTGCTGACCGCCTCGCTCTCAAGTTGACGAAAAACGGATTCACCATCTTCGGCAAAAATATCACCAATCTGTCGCTGACTATCCTTCTCAATTACACTGTCCGTGTCAACATATCGCATACGAAGTTGTGAGGAAAGTCGTTTGCCAATTGAGGTCTTTCCAGTACCCATAAATCCGACAAGAACAATGTTAGGGTTTCTTTTTTGCGATTGGTTCACCTGTTTTACGCCTTTCTACAATTTTGTGTGAGGTCATCTACAATGAAGTGCATCATACACAGTATTGATTTCAATTATAACATCTTTTAAAAATAAAGTAAAGGTTTTGCAGTGTAAAATTTTGGCATTAACCGCTCAAAGTGTTCAAACAAAATATATTGCTTCATCATTTGTTTTCTATTCATTGCCTCATACAAAGCTCCAGAGGACGACAGGTGTATTGCAATAAGCAGACTTCAGTCCTTTGTCAAAATATTTACACACTCAATTAAATTTTTCTTGACTCTTTCTATAATTTACTATATAAACGACTTGTACCAGTTAACTAATTATTTTTGTTGTTTTCACAACTTTTCATATTCTGTAGGAGCGATCTCCGAATCGCGACCCGCTGTCGTCGGGAATCGGAGTTCCCTCCTACCTTTGGGGATCGGCAGGTATCGGAAAAGTTGCGGAATTCAGACTCAAACGAGACGAATATGTGAAACATAAAAATACTAAATGTTAACTATCAGAACGCGTTAAATTGACGAATGGAAATTAGTCTGTGTTATAAAAGGAGACTAAAAATGTTGTACCAATTTTTACGCAATAACCTTTTTATTATCGTTATCTGTGCTTGTGGACTTCTCGTTATAGCGGGATATAAAATCTTGTCAAATACCGAATTTTCAAATAATCCAGAGATTATCTCTTCAGATGCCCCTTCTGCTCAGGAACAAACCGTTGATGATAGAAATGGCAATGGGAAGATGCCAAAAACATTTTCGCGTCGTAAGGGGAACTTCAAGACGGGGCATAGTCATTCCATAGGAGATCTACCTATTCCAGAAATTTCAGAAGAAAAAAAGAAAAGAATCAGTGCACTATATGATGGGTATATGGGAAACGATGGTAATATTGGGAATAGGGATCCTTCTTGGGCGAAGGACGGACCACCTCAAGAAGAAATTGATATTCTTGTTGAGGGATTGGATAACTTAAGTGCTGCGAAGTATTTAAAAGCGTTGGTATATCATGATTACGCCCGTGAATATGCGGAGAAAGCACTCGCGGAAAATCCAGATGATTTTGAAACACTGTTTATCTGGACACGACTTCGACGGCCTGACGAGGATGCTGATAAAGTAGCAGGCTATCGCAAACTCTTGGAGATGGATCCGAATTTCGTTCCCGCGTTGGTAGGTTTAGGCTCTAAGCTTAAGGAAGACTCGCCAGAAGAAGCGATCGAACTCCTACAAAAGGCAAATAGTCTTGATCCGTCTGAGGGACTCTATCACTTAGCTTGGGCATATCAAAGGATAGGCGAGTACGATAAAGCAGTCCCTATGCTAAACAAAGCCTATGAACGGTATAATCGTCGATGGATGCTTGACGAAATTGAGTCAATTGAAGCTGGCACACCCCAAATCCCACTTATCCAGCGTGAATCTCAAGAGGATCGGCAAAACGAAGATGATAATAAAGCGGATAAGGCATTACTTACCGAACCTGTTCCACCTACATCTGATGAGTCTATTGAGATAGAGACAGAAAAAGGGGCACACAACCCGTTTAGAACTGACTTAGATAAATTGAACAGTGGTCCCCCGAACAGTGATGCAGAGATTCGGGCATTTTTTGAGCAGTTGGGAGATGCTGAACTTGCAGAATTCAAAAAGTACTTAACTGAGGAATTTCCGCCATTTCTCCCTGAGGTGCTGGGTTTCAACAAGAGCACCTTCTATTATCAACCCAAAAGCGACCCGTCTGAAGACGTCTTGCGAACTGAAATACAGCAGTTAGCGGCGCAGTATCCCACGTATGGGTATCGGCGTATCACGAAGGTGCTACTGCGTCTGGGATACACTGTCGGGTATAAACGTGTTGCCCGATTGATGAAAGAGGAGAATCTCTCAGTATCGGTGAAACGTGTCTGTCAAACCACGAGATCCTTTGAAGGTAGACAGCCTTGGATCAATAGAGTTCAGACCCTTGAGATCTCTCGAGTCGATCAAGTCTGGGTGGGCGATATTACCTACGTCCGCCTCAAGAGGCGTTTCATCTATGTCGCTGTGCTTATGGACATCTTCACCCGAATGATCAGAGGATGGCAGGTCAGCCCACATTTGAATACATCTCTGACGCTCAAACCGCTACAAGAGGCACTCTTGCAAAGCGGGTCTCCGGAGATACATCATTCCGATCAAGGCGTGCAATATCTTTCAACTGCTTATCTTTCAACGCTCAAAGAACACGGTATTGAGATTTCATTAGCACGTCGCGGGCATCCTTGGGAGAACGGGTATGCCGAAAGGTTGATCCGAACCCTCAAGGAGGAAGAAGTTCACCTCAATGACTATGAGGATATTACCGAGGCGAGAGAACGCATCGGGCATTTTATCACACAGGTGTATCACCAGAAACGCCCACATTCAGCGTTAGGGTATCTGACACCTGTAGAGTTTCAACGACAAACCTTATCTTAACTTTGCTAAATTTTGGTCTAAATAAAGGGTGGCACTTCATAGCATAATCTGTTAGATTGTGCCTGTGAGGGCGCAAACTGAATTATTTTCTATTATAACTCAAGTTACTATACTGAAAACTTAAAGTCGATTTCATGAATACCTTTACATTCCTTCAAGAGCTATCATCAAATAACGTTGTCATTTCTGAAAGATGTGCAAAGTTTTGGTTACTGTCCGTAAGGACGGGGTCTCCCATCCGAACAGTGGACATCGTTCCCTAACGTCAGACAATCTTCAATAAAAACTGGACACACACCTCTTAACATCAGGGTTCCATAAAAACTTTACACCCAAGGTTTTGCAGGTGTTTTTTATTTATGCTATAATGAGATAATCTGTCGGTTGAATGAATAGCAAAATCTGAAGGAATTAGCAAATGGCACGACAATTGAGAATGGTTAGACCTAATCTTGATAATTTACCAAAATTAGAACTCCCTAATGGTTACAGTTTGCGAAGTTACCAAGAAGGTGATGGGATCCATTGGGCAAACATCATCAGTGATTCATTCGGTGGAAGAGAACGCACTGCAGAAGATACGCATAATGAAATTACTGGACGAGACGTATTTGTTCCAGATGGACTCTATTTTGTAACACATCAAGATATCCCTGTCGGTACCGCATGTGCATGGCGACAATCCGTTGATGAAACAGAGGTTGGATACGTCCACATGGTAGGTGTTTTAGGCGAACATACAGGTCATAAACTCGGTAAATGGGTATCGCTTGCTGTTCTCTACTATTTTCGCGATAATGGATTTTCATGTTCTATGCTTGACACAGATGATTTTCGCATCCCGGCAATTAAAACCTATCTCAATCTGGGATTTGTGCCTGTCTATGTTGACGACACCCAACCTGATCGGTGGAAAGAGATATTGAAAAAATTGGAACTCCCACTTATGACCACACAGATTGCACAAGTACGGGAGTTTCTTCCTATCGAATTGTGGGCAAAAGTATCGCGTTAGCGTCTAAAATGAAATTACCGATCGCGCTAAGAAATAGCTTCTATAATCTCGATATTTTGATAATATCTGCTATTCTTGCTATCGGTTTCTTGCTTCGCATTCTTGGCGTAGGTATAGGTTTACCCCATACACCTGATCCCCGTGAAACCTTAATTGCCCAAGACATCCTAAATCTCATCAATTTCACTGCCCCTCCTGAAATCTATAACTGGCCTGGAACAGCATGGTTCTACCTGATTGCGCTGGTAGGGAAAGTTCTTTCAATCTGTGGCTTGGTTATGACCGAAGCACGTATCATCTGGTTGGCACGGTTTATAAATGTGTTATTGTCAACAGGGACGATATGGTTAACTTATTGCCTCGGATCAAGGATTGGCAACAAACGTGTAGGACAGATTGCAGCAGGGTTCTTAGCAGTTGCAATGTTGCATGCCACGAATGAATCGCGTTTCGCACTTGTTGATATTCCTGCAACCTTTTGTGTTACTCTGTTTCTTTGGTTAGCTGCACGAGATACTCACCTCACGATCCGAACTTGTTTATGGTTAGGCATTATTGCGGGAATCGGTATTGCGGTGAAGTTTCCAACGATATTTGTTAGTTTTTCACTTTTGATTTTTATTCGGACAGAAAACATTTATCGGAAGTTTATCACGGTAGTTGGTTTTGCTGCTATTACCTTTACACTAATTTGTCCGTATTGGCTCATTGATCTACTTTCATCAGAATGGAATCATTTCTTTGATGACTTCTGGTATGAAACAGGACATTACCATAAGGGACACTTCGGGCTATTTGCCACTGGGGATACAGATTGGCTAAGTCGGTTCTTGTACTTGTGGACTCTTTTGAAATGGGGTATGGGGTTTCCGCTTGCTCTTCTGGTGAGTTTTGGTGTAATCTATGCCCTTGCAAAGTCAGTCCTATATTTGAGAAAACCTGCGACTACAAATCTACTTACTGATGAAAAAATTCAGAAGGCATTGATGATACTGGCTTTTGTGATCCCGTATCTACTGTTTATTGGGACGTTTAAGGTGTCCTTCACACGTCATTTGCTAATTCTTTATCCCGGACTCACAGTGCTCGCCGCTATTTTCCTCGTTTCACTTGACAAACGGATTGGCATTATGATTGGAAGTACGGTTTGGTTTTATTCATTCGTTTACACCGCTGCATTTGCTTCTGTGATGCTATCTCAACCGACTACACAGGAAGCATCAGAATGGGTATCAGCAAATATACCACACGATAGTTCAATTTCATGTGCTCCAGAGATTCTATTTGATTGGCTTATACCTGAATTAGATAGAGATATGACATTAGAAGATGAGGAATCAGAATGGGCTTTAATTATCCAACCGAATAAGGAAGTTTTCGAAAAATATAGGCAGAATCCACAGGATTATGAAAAGGAGGATTGGTATCCGCTGGAAGGGATTGAAATCGAGGAGACGCAGGAATTTTACAAAAGGATTTTTGGTGAAGATTCCCACTATAAATTACATAAGACTTTTCGACGTATACCGCAATTCCTTAGAATCCAAATATCCGATAATGGAGCACCCTTTCCAATGCGAGCACTAATTCATCCGGAGATCCGTCTATATCGCCGCGCAGAATAGCGATGGACCTTTATTCGCTTGTATAGAAATGATGAAAGGGCTATAGATGTGGCGGGGAAAAACATTTCTTCTGAATTGGAACGATAGCAGTTAAAATTTGATGCAATACCTCAGCTGGAATGTTATCAGCGTCAATAATCCTAACCGTCTCTTGAGGATAATAATCTATCATCGGCTCAGTTAGCTGTTTATAAACATCCCATCGGTCGCGAACAACCGATTCGTTGGCATCATCCTGACGGTCTTCTTTAAGTGCCCTTCCGCGTATCCGTTCAAACATTACTTCCCGATCCTCACAGACCATAAACAGAATCTTTATAACGTTAATATACGGAGATAGTAATTCGGCTTGTGCAATGCTGCGAGGGATGCCGTCAAGAACAAGTAGGTCAGTTTCTGGATTATAAACCTTTTCTTCTATTTTAGACCAGACATATTCTTTCCATATTTTTATTGTAGCTTCATCGGGAACAAACTTACCTTTTGTTGCATATTTATGGAAGAGTTGTCCGTATTCAGAATTTGCATCAAGTTCACGTAACATATCCCCGCTTGAAATGTGAAAAATACCGGGAATACGGGATAGCATTTTTCCCTGTGTTCCCTTACCGACTCCTGGAGGACCAACCAGTAGAACAGATTGAAAACAGGGGCCTGTCTCCTCAAATAGTGGTTTGTCAGGGAATAGTAACTTCTTGTCCATTGTCATGTTTGTTTTTTCCTCAATCGTCCTATAAATTCTGTTGAGATGGGGTTGAGTTTATGCAAGGTAGGTGGTATATCAGGGTGCTGGATAGCTATACCCCGAGTAAGTGTTTAAGTATGTAGAAATCTAAACCTTCGTAATCTCTCGCTGTAATAAACTCCTGCTCCACTTTTCTGTCAAACGTCCGCACTTTTTCAAGTAAGTTAAGAAACGTTCTGCGACTACTCAATAAATGTTTTGTGGAAATATCGCGCGGTTGTGTCCGCATTACTTTGACATCTAATCCTACGAATTCTCCGTTCTTACCGTACCCATTTTCCTCAAGCACTTGCACCTGATTAAATGCGCGACGTAAATTTGCAGAACCGAACGCTTTATCCTGATCAAATTTAAGACCGTTCTGATCGTTCAGATGCACACTCCAAAGTTTATTATGATGAAGTGCATAACCCATTTCATCTGATGGTTCAAGGCCCGCAAGTATTGCATGGGCGCTTTCGATCAGTCCACCCACGCGATCAGGGTCTGTGCTTGCATAAGCCAAGCCTATAGCGTGTCCAATCGTTGGGATATAAGCAATATCCATCGGTTCATTCGGTTTCGGTTCAATCAAAATCCGAATCTCAGGATCGTAGTCAAGTAGAACGTTAATTGCATCCAATATGTATCCAACTGCGTTGGCTGAACTCTTTGTTTCACGAATATAGGTGCCTTCACGGGCAAGCCACAATACAAAATTTTTACATTCAAGTTCATTGGCAATATCAACACAACGTTTTGAACGTTCAAGAGCGTACTGCCTTTCTTTAGCAGAATTTGAGGTAAAAGCCCCATCAATCGTCAGAGGCGATTCCCACAAGCGCGGTGCAATTACTTCAGCTGTCAAACCGTGGTTATCAATCTGTGTTTTCACACTTTTTGCGCGGGATATGAGCTGCGCATGCGTTTTTTTGTCAATATCAGGAACGACATCATCATCATGAAACTGAATTCCAACAAAGCCGAGGTCTCGGTAAAATTCGACTTTTTCATCAAAACTGAACGACTCCCGCACAGGAGGTCCAAAAGGGTCAGCCCCTTCGTGTATATTCCAGGGACCAAAAGAAAAACGGTATTCTGTAAGCGAATTGGACATCAAATTACTCCGATGATAACTGGTTTGTGGACGGCAACCCTTACAATATGTTTTGTTATATATCAGTACGTTAACGATTATATCTATATCGGGTTACTTATGCAATAAACTGCTTGACTTTAATAATAAGTATAAAGTATTATTTTAATAGTGTCAAGTGATTTTAATCAAATTTAATGAGGAACTTTGGGATGTTGTCTGCAACTTATACGATTGCGTCTAATACAATATCATACAATTTTGCAGATTTATATCCTCATATCTCTAATTGCCTCAATATTATTTTACGTTTTCTGATAAAGTTAAAATATATTCTGTTATTGTTTTGTTTTATATTCTTTGGAACGTGCCTCTCCGCGCAACCTACAAAAGCAGCCGAAGATGGCACAGCAGACACACCAAACGCTACATTTTTTACTCAACAATCACAAAATTCTCTTCCTACTTCTTCACAGACTTTCAGTTTTGACGATGTCTTTCGACTTGAACTCAACTTAGATATACCTGGGAACATTAAAATAATAGCTATAGATAGTAAGGAAGAAGAGAAAGATAAAATCAGTGTTACACTTGAAAAACGTGTGCGTGAACATAATCCTCCCGTCACAGTCTTCACAAAAACCTTTCTGGAAAATATCTCCATAACCGGCACGAAAAAAGATGGCACGCTTCTGTTGAATTCACTACTGCCCCCAGAAGTATCCAAGGCAATATTTGAAAACCGAAGTGAATCTGAAATAAAAGAACATCTTCATTTGAGTTATGTGATTAACACACCTCCAGATGTCTCAGTTCAACTCAAAGCAAAAGAGGGTGATGTATATATCCACCATATACGCGGAAAAATAGAAATCACAAATGAGATGGGCAGGGTGCATCTTGATGAAACGTTGGGAAATTATGATGTCAAGGTAAAGCAAGGAGGTATTCACGGCAAAATTTTGTTAGCTCCAGGACAAAGTAAAATAAAAACAGACAACGGTTCAATTGACCTTACTATACTTGACGATCTTGCTGCACCATTGGATTTAACTGCGTTAGGAGGAAATATAGGACTACTTCTTCCCAATAATTATCCTGCTGATGTCAAATTAAATAGTGAAAAACGACATTATATTATTAATCTCCCCGCAGAAATTGACAGTAACAGAGGTATCATAAACGGCGGAGGACCGTTACTCCGTTTAACAGCGACTAATACTATTTCTGTTCTACCAAATCCAAGATTACGCAGCCGACCTGAAAATACTGAATCGACCGAATCGGAGGAGACATTTCCCGCTGAATTGGTACAACCGATCCCTCAAACTTTACAACCTCCTACTATCGACGGAAATTTATCTGAAAAAGCGTGGTTAACAGCCGCGCAACTCTCTCCTTTCCAGAATCCAACCGGTACCGAAACAGCAAAAAATTTGACAGATGTTTATTTACTATGGGATGCACAAAATCTTTATATTGGTGGAAGAGCACACTTTGCCAATTACCAAGTGCCACGTGTATCGCAAACACAACATGATTCACCTATGTGGGAAGATGATTCCGTTGAAATTTTGCTTGATATGAATCCTGAAACTGATGGTTATCCACATCTTATTATAAACCCAATTGGGGGTTCTTTTGATCAGTGGGTGCAAAAAGTCGGATTCCCTAACTTCCGATTCGCACCACCTGATGTTTCACGAGCGCCAATTGATAAATCAATAGAAAAGTTCAAAGCGGACAGTTCATGGAATTCGGATGCTAAAGTTGCAACCCAAATTAATGCTAATTTCTGGAGTTTTGAAGTTGCTTTTCCACGCAGTTCGACAGGGAAAAAAGAGAAGAATTCATGGCTCTTTAATGTGCACCGTAAAGCACAAGGAAAACTGGGCAGTGCTAAGGATTTTAAACGGACTGTTCATCGTGAGTACAGTTATTGGTTACCGATTTATGATGAGGAGTATCCATGGTGGCCCCATTGGAAAGAGGGGATGGGAACCTTAAAATTGGTTAAAGACCAACCGTCTGTCTCAGAGACATTTGAGATTTCGGAAAATTTCAAAGTTACAGCAGTTGAAATTGAAGGGAACAAAACAATTCCAACTGAAGTTGTGTTAAAGAGAATTCCAATAACACCTGAGAATACTTTTACAAATGAACAACTGTCTCGGTTGATTGCAGAATTAGAATACTTTGATTGGTTCCAAGAGGTACAATTAAAAACAACTGTCATGGAAACTGATGAAGCGGAATCTCCACCAATCAGTTCGTCCAGTTCCTCTCTCAGAGATGTAGAGTCTGAAAGTTCTAAGAACAGTAAAACTGAAGATTTTACAAACAGCGAACCGTCGGAAGTAACTGTGCAAATCGTCGTAACTGAGGCACCAATAAAGTTTGCAAAGCAAATAAGAATCAAAGGAAATAGAAGTTTTCCAGCACTATTCATTAAGAATTGGTTTGACTTAAACTCAAACTATCTGAGTGTAGCAAGTCTAAAGTTGAAAGAGCAAATGATAACCGATTTTTATGTAAATCGGGGTTTTGCATTTGCTGAAGTTATGCATGAATTTGTTAATGATACACTGCAGTATAACATTAACGAAGGGTCCTTAGATGAGATCCGTTTTATAGGGATTCGTCGAATTTCGCATAATGAACTAACCGCAGCGCTTGCTCTTGATACTGAAGACATATATTTTCACTCTCTGGGACAATCGAAAATCAATGAATTACAAAAAAAGCTTAGTAAGAGCAACGAAGCATTTCAATCAGTTCGTGATTGGCATGTGCAACGCGAAGGTGGAAAAAATATACTGATTGTTGATATTGAAGAACAACCGTTTGTTCGCCCCGGATGGTATCCTATTGTAGGCTTCAACCGTGTTCACGGAGTAGTGCTTGGTGCGGGGGCAACTCTTTCAACACATTTCACCGGTGAGGAACAACTATTCGGTTCAATCAGTGGTGGATTTGCCAGTGAAATTTTAAATTATAGTCTTGGTGCTGAGAAAAGTTTTTTTAGGCGTTTCCCATTGACAATGGGTATTGGTTTGTTCAAAGTAACAGATAGCAGTTCTAATGCGTTTCGTCTATTACCTTATGATAGTAGCCTTAGTGCTGCGGTTTATGGTACTACTTTTGATAATTATTATCAACGTGAGGGAGAACAGATTTGGATCACCCAAACGTTTGGAACATCATCACTACTGAGGCTTGAATTCACACAAGAAAACCATGATAATTTGTTCAAATCAACTGATTGGAGTTATTTTGACCGGACACTTCCTAAGCGCGACAATGCCCGAATTGATCGCGGACATTTAAAAATGATTTCCTTTGGATATACTTTTGATACACGAGACCAAAAGTCAAGTATAAAACGTCCGCAATATCTTGGAAGTTATTTATTACCTTGGCCAAATGAACGAACAAGACGTGGATGGCGCGGACATTTCGGGGTTGAAATGGCAGGAGGTTTCCTTGGCGGTGAATATACATTCAATCTATACAAATTTAAATTAGTTCGCTACACAAAATTGTTTGGACCACATCAATTGAATTTACGGCTTTCCGGTGATTTTTCAGACGATCCTTTGCCAAGACAGCGGATTCTTTATCTTGGTGGTGCATCTACGGTACGCGGGTACGGTTTCAACACTTATGCAGGAGATAAGCGAATTCTTCTCAATATTGAATATCGATTTTTTGAAGAGACCCGTATAAACACCAACATGGATGCAGCATTTGGATGGGCATTTAGTGCTTTCTTGGATACAGGACAAGTGTGGCAGTTTGATGAAAATCCTTTGTCCGATTTTTCTCTAAGTCATTTGAAAACTGCAATAGGTGTTGGAATGTCGTTTATTATCAGTCCACCCGGAGATTTTCAACCTTTGAGCACTACTGTTGAAATCGCATACCCTATTAATATTGAATCCTCGTTACGTACACCAAAATTAATTTGGCGTTTAGAACGGATGTTTTAGTTTTTTAGCACAGTTGAGAATGTTCAGAAATACAATAATATAGAAATAGGCAAAAATGAAAACAACTCCACTTTATGTAATCCACCGTAATCTCGGTGCAACCTTTGCAGAAAAGCATCAAGGTTGGAACTTGGCCACCCATTTTACCGATGCAATTGCTGAGCACAAAGTTGTTAGAACTGATGTCGGAATTGCTGACATTTCATACCATGGCACTCTTACTTTAACTGGAGAGGATCGGGCAAAATTCCTGCACCGTCTCATCTCTAATGATGTTGAAAACCTCTCAGATGGGCAAGGGAATTACGCTACGCTTTTAACAAATCGTGGCAAAATAATCGCTGATATGAAGGTATATGTCCTTGAGGAAGCAATCTACATCAGCACTGCTCCTGAATGTGCTGAAAATGCTTTTACAGAATTGGACAAATATCTTATTGCAGATGATGTTGAGCTCTCTTGGCAAACGGACAAGATAGGGGCAATTGCAGTTTATGGACCTAATTCTACAGGATTGGTTCAATCTGTTTTAAATGCGGAGGATCTCAGTAATTTACCAGAGCATCATTCCCAATTTTGCCTATTTGATCAACAACGGATCGTTTGTGTAAGAACCAATACTGTTGGAGAATGTGGATATCATCTCTACATTTCAACCGATAAGCTGGAGGCATTATGGGAACAGTTAATATCTGAAAGACCTAATGTTGTCCCTATTGGTTGGGATGCGCTTGAATCTCTGCGGATTGAGGCTGGCACGCCAAGATACGGAACAGAATTAACCGATGCTATCATTCCGCTTGAGGCGGAATTGGAACACGCAATTGATTTTGAGAAAGGCTGTTATATCGGTCAAGAGATAGTGGCACGAATGAAATATCGTGGACATCCCAACCGTCTATTGCGTGGAATTGAAATTGACTCAGAAAATGCTATTCAACAGAACTCAAAAATTTTCAGTGGTGAAAAAGAAGTCGGATGGGTTACAAGTTCAGCCTATTCCCCTATACTTGGAAAACCTATCGCTTTAGGATACGTACGAATGGCATTTACCGAGCAGAGGAGTCAAATTCAAATTGAGACTGAAGAGGGGCGAGTCAACGGTACAGTTGTCGATCTTCCGTTTTTATCCAATGAAGTATAAAATATAATATTGAGACATTGACTATAGAAGCAATGGATATGTGATTTGGAATCACATATCTGTAAGAAAGGAGAAATTCCTCACTATGGGAAAACCAGATTTTGCTAAAATTTTATTGGGTTTAGATGGTTCCAACTATGCGGAAGCAGCAAAAGAATACGCCTGTGAAATTGCACTTTCCCAAGGGGCTACAATCACTGGGGTCGCTATTATTGATCTACCCGGGATCCAATCGACAAGCGGTCCAGTGCCGCTCGGTGGGGCACACTACGAGGTGCAACGCGAGGAACATCTGTTGGAAGAAACACAGGCAAAAGCAAAAGTCATTCTTGATGAATTCGAACAAACCTGTGAAGCCCAAAAGATTAAATCAGTCCTGCATGCAGATACCGGTAGTCCTTTCTCTGAAATCATAGAGGAATCCAAATTCCACGATTTTACTGTGATAGGCAAAAAAACATTCTTCGGATATTCTGATCATGAAACTTTTGGCACGCTTGAAAAAGTCTTAAAGAATGGACTTACGCCTGTTCTCGCTGTGCCAGATTCGGTCAGAAAAATTGAAAAGGTATTGGTTGCGTATGATAATAGCATCCCTGCGGCAAAGGCTGTTCACATGTTCCTTCTGTTAGGTATTTGGAATGAATGTGATATTACACTGCTTACAGTAAGTGATGATTCAAGAGAAGCGAATAGGTTATTGGAAAACTTAAATGATTTTTTTCAAAGTTACAGCATCCAACCAAATCTTGTCACACGAAGTGGACATCCTGATGTTGAGGTAAAATCCTATATCGATGAAAATGATATTGATTTACTTGTGATGGGTGCTTATGGCAGGAAAAGTGTTCGAGAATTCTTTGTCGGCAGCGTTACACAACATCTAATTGAAGAGACGGATATACCGCTTTTCCTTTACCATTAGTGAAATGTATGAATATCGTAATTTTGGGAATAATAATTGCGTCTACAATTGGACGTACAACACTGATAGGGGTAAATTCGATAAATGATATACCACAAGTTTTATCTTAGAATTGTTTTTTTACTTTTTCTGCCTATTCTCGTAGGTGGATGCGGTCTAAGTAAGTTATCTAAAATTCAACAAGAGGATGATTTAGAGGTGGTAGAAACCACCCTTGAGAAAAATCTCAAGACACTTGAGCGGTTAGCAAAATTAGGAAATAAGTCGCTGACTGTAAAAACTGCCCGCGCTTTTTCATCTTACAGCGGATTTCTTGAAGATAGGATGGAAGAAGCGGAAATAGCAGGTGACATTGAGACAGCAGAGGAGATGCGCACCCAAGCGATTGAACACTATGTACGTTCTGAAATGTACGCGTTCAAGGCACTCTCAAAATCAAATAAAACCTTCAGTAAAGCAAGAACTATCGGCATGGAAGTGTTTGAAAGATTACTTCAGAGGGTAGAAAAGGAAGATGTAGAACCGCTGTTCTGGGCTGCTTATGCTGTCGGACGTGGTATTAGCCTGCAGAAAGATGACCCGATGCAAGTGATTGATCTTGCTCGTGTTGAACTGATGATGCGGCGTGTGCTTGAATTAGACGAAACTTTCTATTTCGGTAGTGCACATCTGTTCTATGCTGTCTACTACGGTGACCGATCACCAGCAATCGGTGGTGATCCTGAAAGGGCAAAGGAACACATTGATAAGGTTGATGAAATTAATGATGGCAAATTCCTGATGAGTAAGTTCTATCTGGCGCGATACTACGCCTATCCCAAACAGGACGTAGAACTTTACAAAAAATCGTTACAGGAAGTTATTGATGCACCGTCCGACATATATCCTGGCGAAGCAGCAGCAACATCGTTAGCAAAGTCGCGGTCAAAACGTTGGCTCTCTCAAACTGGTGAACTTTTTGATTTAGAAATGGAAGAAGGAGAAACTGAATAATGAGTGATAAAAAAATATGCAATAAAATCTATGCCGCTGGAATTGCAAGTACGGTTCTAATCATATTGGGTATGTTATGTTTACCATTTTCTGTTAGTGCTGTTGAGTCTATTAAATTCGCTACACTCGCACCGAAAGGTTCTACTTGGATGAACAATTTCGATGCGATGGGAAAAGAAATACAATCCAAAACCGATGGTGATATTAAGTTCCGATTTTACGCGAATGGGGTAATGGGGGACGAACTTGACGTTATCAGTAAAATGCGAAATGGACTCATTCATGCAGGTGCAATGACTGCTACGGGACTCGGTGAAATAAAAGAAGATGTCCTGATCTTTCAACTCCCCAGAATGTTCAAAACTTACGAAGAACTTGACTATGTGCGTGACTTTCTCTATGAAGACTTACAAAAATCCTTCTTGGAGGCAGGTTATGTTTTAATCGGAATGGGGGACATAGGTTACTACTACATTTTCAGTAATCATCCGATTAGGACTATTGCTGATCTCCAGTCAACAAACGTCAAAATGTGGGCAAGAACAAGCGATAGAATTGCACTTGAATTTTACAAAAGAGCGAATATAGCGACTGTCCCCAGAGAAGTTACACAGGTGTTACCTTCCCTCTATTCAGGACAACTCAATGCGCTAACTGCTTCACCTTACGTCATTGTAGCACTGCAGTGGGGCAATAAATTAAAATACATGACAAACCTTCCGGTCAATGTCGGTGTTGGTGCTACAGTGATTACAAAAGAAAAGTTTGATCAACTTACCCCTGCGCAACAGAAGGTTTTACGTGAAGCTGGGGACAAATACCAGAGCAAGTTGATTGAGGATATTCGAAGAGATAACAAAAAATCTATTGAAGCACTGACAACAAAAGCTGGGATTAAGATAGTTGAGTTTCAAAAAAGTTCACTTGAGGCTTGGGATGCCATCGCTGTTGAAACCCACAATGCACTTGTTGGTCAAATATACTCGCAAGAGTTTCTTGATAAGATTAACGCGTTATTGCGTGAGTATCGGGAAAAGAAATAGGTTAGGTATCACTTAAGAAGTAGACGGGTTCTCTTGAATTCGTCTACTTTTGTTATTGTTGTCTTACAAGGTTGTGAGGGAAGTTCCGTTATATATTTGAATTTACCAACTTTCTACCTGCACAGATTCGATTTCATCAAAATGTGAGTCTCGTGTAACGAGAACTAATTCGTGCTGCATAGCAATGGCTGCGATCCAAATATCGTTGTTCGGGATAGGAGTTCCTTTCCGTCGTAACTGATTTTTGATAATTCCGTACCACCGGGTTGTTTCTAAATCGCAAGGGAGAAAAATATGTTCTTCAAGGAACGTCTCTATTCTGTGAAGATTCTCTGTAACTCTGTCGGATTTCTGAGCACCGTAATAAAGTTCACCAACGATAGGTGAAGCCAAGAAAACGGTTGTCTCATATTGCATTTTCTCTTGTATCGTCGGTTCACCAGAAAACATTCTGATGACGATGTTAGTATCTAAAAGGTAATTACCACTCTGACGCATCAACTTTCCCGCAGTCCTCCTCAATTGCTCGCTTTATCTGTTCAAGGTCCTCAGGCGGGAACAAACCAACAAATTTAAGCATTTCCTTACCTGGTGTACCTCTTATCGGTTCACCTAAAAAAGATAGTACATAATTCAGTATCTGTTTCTGTTGCCATGGCTCAAGTTTATCTAAACGTTTTTCAATTTCTTGGATAGTTGTCAGATTTTCCATTATGTTGCCTCCTTTTCGGTTCAATTGCGATAAAGGATTCTATGACATCAAATACCGATATAGACAATTTATCATATATCGTATCAAGAAATCAACACTTTAATCTAATGCTATTCAAACCTTAAATATTCAGCAATTTCCAGTTTTTCCTCTGCCGCCCATCTTTCTAAGAGGAATTTTTCTGCCAGCGTTGGTAACCGATTCCGTTTACCCCGAACTTGACGGATGAGGTTTTCGGGGCGTGAAATCTCAACTGTCAAAGCCTTGTGTCTTCCATTTTCATCCTCCGACTCCACTGCCCAAATTGACTTTTTTCCAGAGTAGCATGACCTTGCATAACTACTAACACAGTGATTCATTTTTCTACTTTCATAAATGAGCTCGTCTGTGCTGAGAAGTTCCCGAATATGCCAGTATCTCAAGTTCCGTTTCTTCTCACTTCCTACTCGGAAATGGAATTCACCGATTTCTGATCGAGGCCACTGGAAATGTCCGCCTCTCGTTGCCTTACCGAGTTGTCGATGCCATGCATTAACTTGGCGAAGCAAAGTATTAGGTGTTCTCCCATTCATACTAAAGTTCGGTTGAGGCGGATCGATTTCCTCAGCGACTCCTCTTGCAACAAACACACGTTGATTTTCAAATTTCTGGTTCCAAATATAATCAATAATCGGATGCACATGACTAACATCTAACATCGGATTCGCAATAAAGAAACGGATTACATTCAACCAAAATTCATCGTTTTTGAAATTCCCTAACATGCGCGTTCCACGGAGTGCATCCATTAACCGTTTATCCCCACCGAGTGCATGCACTTGACCCCATCTAATTGCTTCCTCAACGCTATACTGCTTGGGCGCCCTAAGAAAATGGTGTGCCATCCTTTTCGTCAACGCAACCGGTATCCCTGGAGCAGTTCGGATGTTTTGCCCAGTCCCAATATGTATATACCAATTCTTATGTGTCTCGTTTTCAGTTAACCAAACACGATCCATGAAAGATGGGACATCATAAGCCACGAATAGGTGGCGAAGAAGTTCAGAAAACTGCCGATCACGGTTATGTCTTTTGACTTGCCACGTTTCAAGAGGACGCATCCAACTTTCAGAATGGTTTGCTATTGCTTCAATTCCCTTAATATAGGTAGGATCTTCTAAGAGATCGGAGTTTTGTTCAAGGCACAATAGAAGTTTCAGAAGCACTTTCGGATAATAGCTTCTCTCAAAAACAAGTGCAATTTCCTTAGCCGTTCCTTTCCTTAAACTTTGACTCTGCATTTCACCGTTATATATTTTCGGGATAATTTCATTCAAGTTCCGCGCTTTCTTCTTCTCTGCCATTATCTCGGATGCATTAATTGCGGTTACTATGTTTAGTTCGTTTCGGAGTTGGCGCGAATTTTTGTCCAATCCTCGAGTAAAATTATTATGGCGACACCAATTTTTATATTCCTCAACAGAAGATAAACCGAGTTGATGAATATGTGCCTGCATTTTGAGCGTACATTCCTCTAAAGAGATTTTGGGTGGTTTCCCTTTTTTCTTCTTAGCCATCTATTCCTCCGATGATACCAATTTGGAATGATATTTACAAAGTAAACTACATAAAGAAATAATTGAATTACTTGATGTTAGATGTGCGTTTAAAGGTTGTAGACAAGCACCGCGTGCCGTAAGTGGATGCGGCATAGAAATGCGGTTTAAACTTGCGCTTGATAGGGTATTGAAATTTCTTAGTATTTTACCATGAGAAAGCGGGAGAATCAACTATTTTTTTACAGCACCAAAAGTAACGCCACGCAACAGATGACTCCGCATCAAAAATGTAAAAATTGCGACTGGAAGTAGGAAAACGAATGTTGATGCTGCGATTTTCCCCCAGTCTATACCTGCTGAACCGGTAGCACTTGTAATAGAAGGAGGGGCAGTCACGGCTCTCCCTCCAGTTTCAGTTAGAACAAGCGCAAATGCGAACTCGTTCCACGCCGTAATCAGACAGAATACAGCAGTTGCTGCAATTCCAGTTACGGATTGTGGTAGAACAACTTTTAAGAAAGTCTGAAAGCGGGTATATCCATCAACAAGTGCAGCATCTTCGTATTCCCTGGGGATTTCATCTATAAACCCTTTCATAAGCCAAACAGCAAACGAAACATTGAAAGTCGTGTAGAGCAGTATCATGCCAAAATGCGTATCTCGCAGTCCAAGCGCGTTATACATTAGAAAGATTGGAATTACAACAACAACTGGAGGGAGCATGCGGGTACTCAGAATAAAAAAGAGGAGGTCATCCTTGCCAGCGATCTTGAACCGAGAGAAGGCATACGCTGAGAGTGTGCCCAACCCAACTGCAAGCACAGTACTGCCAACACCTATAATTATACTATTGAGCAACTGATAGAAATACTTTGATCCACCATTTGCTAAAGCAATACAAACACCGATTGTGGCTAAAATGACAGGAATGACAAAAGCAAATAACTCTTTTTTATTAACAAGCCGCTCGCCACCAGAACTGAAGTTTGCTGCAGATATCTTTTTCTTCCAAGGTACAAACAGGAGGTAAGCAACTACGTCACAGGCTATCAATGTAAAAAAATGAAAACGGACATCAACTTGTAATCGACTGATGATGGGTTGCGTGCCGAAAAAACTATAAATACAGGTTAAGACAAAAACTATATTAAATATCAGTCCTATGTTTCTAATCAGTTTGGCACGCAACATTATAGACTTCGCCAAGGAAAATAAGGCAAAGAAAAGTAAACCGACCAGAGTCTGTGCTAAAAAGAGGTAGGTTACACTGGGAATATTCTCTTCGGGTAGCAACTTTTGATAGTTTTCCAACGAAATGCTGAAGAAAAACTTTGGATCTATCGTGTTAATATCCCCCGGTGATTTCAGCGAAGTTACTACAATCCAGTAAATAGGAAGGACATAGAGAATAACCGCCAAGACGATTAACGCCATAATTATGAAGAATATAATCTTAGATTTATTGGATACGATGAAGGTACGGAACCGGATTAACAACGATATAAGGAAAGTTCCAACCTTCTTCCAATTTGAAAAGTTCACCATAATAATTTATGCTTCGCCCTTTACACGATTTAGGTATTTTACATAGATATTACTGAGAGCAACGATTATAATTAGCAGAATATATGCCATAGCACACGCTTTGCCAGTGTTATAGTTCCCAAAAGCAAGCTTATATAGGTTCATTGAAACAGTTTCGGTGACTCTACCAGGACCGCCTTCGTTTGTTAGCACATAGACAATATCAAACATCTTAAAAGCATCCATAGTCCTGAATAGGAGAGCAATAAGCAGTAACGGAGAAACTAAAGGTAGCGTAATCCATCTAAACTTGAACCAGGCTGAGGCTCTGTCCACATCAGCAGCTTCATAAAGATATTTGGGCACTGCGCTCAATCCCGCAAGTGCAATCAGCATCATAAAAGGTGACCACATCCATGTATCAACAATGACAACAGCTAACATTGCTACTTTCGGATCTGTTGTCCATCCGATAGGTGATTTAAGTATAGGACTGAGAAAATAGTTTAGCAATCCCGAATTATCTGAATAAAGAATAAACTGCCAAAAGAGACCGACCACCACTGGAGATAACATCATCGGAAGTAGTAGCAGTGTTATGACGAATCCTTTTGCACGGAATTGGCGATTCAGCAAAAGGGCAAGCCCAAACCCGATTAGAAACTGCGCAGTTACTGCTAAAATTACAAAATAGGCAGTCGTACGAAAATAACCCCATATTTCAGGATCGGTAAGTAACCGAGCGTAGTTACGCCCACCGATAAATTGCGGTGCTGTTGGCATTGAGGCTTTGTAACGATGAAAACTTAAATAGAGCGACCACAAGAGAGGAAATATGTTCATCAAGATGAGCAAGATCATCGTCGGCATGATGAATGCCATCTTAAGTTGGTAATCGCTCATTCCACGAGAGAAGCGGTTGGTCTGCATATTTTCTTGTTAATCTGTAACACCCGGCAGGTACTATAGCAGGAAAAGCGCGCTTATATAGCGCGCCCATCCAAAGTATAAATAAGTTATATTTCTACAATCAACTTAATCGTCGTAGTAACCTGCGTCCTCAAAGATTTCCTCATGTTTGCGGGCAATAGAATTGAGGGCATCTTTTGCAGATTTGATCTTAGTGATCGCCTCACTCCAGTTCGTCTGACAAACTTCTAACAGTTCTGCATATTCTGGCACTGCCCAGAAATCACGAAGATATGGAAAACTCGCGGCAAATGCTTCATTAAAAGGGGTCGCCGTTTTGAACGTATCTGATTCCAAAACTTCTTTGAGCGGTGTGAACCCACCTAATTTTGCCCACTTTTCTTGTACAGATTTCTGCATAAACCATTTCAGATATTGCTTGGCGATATCCTCATTTTTCGAATAAGCAGAAATAGACATGCCTTGTCCACCGATACTAATATAGTGACCTTTTGGACCGGCTGGAGCGACAAAGAATCCGCTCTTATCATGAGAAAGTGGATTAGTATCTGGGTTTACAATTCCAGGGAAAAATGCAAAATAGTTCATCCCCATCGCAACCTTACCAGAGATATAGGCGTTTAAAGTCTCTTGCCAATAGTAGTTAGGCGCATCTGGCGGTGCGAATTTGAGCAAATCTGTGTAAAAATCAAGTGCCTTGATCGCATCGTCACTATTGATGTGTCCTTTAACTTTAAAGTCTTTGGGATCACCATAGGAGCCACCAAAACTCCACATCACTTGCTGAAATCCCATTGTAATCCCGTCATATTGTTTGCTATACCAAGTAGCAATACCGTATAAGTCTTGTTCAGGTCGTGTAAAGAATTCTGCTATATCCCTAAGTTGGCTATAAGTTTTCGGAGGAGCAAGGGCATACCCGTATTTTGCTTGGAAGTTCTTCATTTCTGTAGGGTCTTCAAAGAGGTCTTTCCGATAAACATAACCTGCTGCGTCCACTTCAGCTGGAAGTGCCCAATACTTCCCACTCCCTTTCGGATATTCTGCAAAGGCTGTCATAGCAGGTCCATAGATTGAATCAACATCTATGTTTTCATTAATCCAATCGGTCATATCAATGTAGTGTCCACCGACTGAATTCCTACCGAGCCATTGACTATCACCGATAACTATATCATAAAGGTCACTTTTTCCAACGAATGCGGTGAAGACCTTATCCTGAAAATTACCCCACGGAATCTGTACCACATCAACAGCAATTCCTGTCTCTGCGGTGAAGTCCTTAGAAAGTTCTTGTAAATAATTTGCTGGATCCCATTCTGCCCAAACAATAGTTAAAGATTCTTGGGCATCAACATGGAACGGTGTCCAAATCATTACAACCATCAGAATCAAGACTGCACTTATACATAAACGTTTCATTTCTATAACTACTCCTTTTGAATAGTGCTATATGCACTGTTTTACGATATGTTTTGGTCAGCTGCACCAAATTTCTAAAGAAGGATTGTAGCAAATTGCATAAATTTTAGCAAGGGAATTTAAAGGGCCGAATGTGTAAAGTTTTTAGCACAAGGTATCAGGTTGTGTTTATAGTAGGAGGGAACTCCGATTCCCGACAAAAATCATAAAGGTCGCGATTCGGAGATCGCTCCTACCAGTAGTTTCATGCCAAAAAGTTTACATACCCTAAAGTACTTTGAATTTAGAAATAGCGAATTGTATTTGATTCGTAAAGATTATTACCTGTTTTTTGCACATTTGATTATATATCTTACTGCGTATTGTTGTCCACACTGCTACATTTCAAATTTATATCGCCTCCAACGCTACGGAGTTTTAACAGCGGACCATCACCGTTAATGATTCCTTGCAATTGCCATTCTTTTGGAGTTTCTTGACCAACTCTAATAACCGGAAGTTCGGATGTAATGTCGCCACCAATACTTCTTGCATCAAGTTTTGCTAAAATCTCGGAGATCAGTGAAACAGTAATATCGCCACCGGATGATTCTAATGTCCAATCATCTTGGAGTTGTCCTAAAATATTGGCAAGAATAGAACCCCCAGCGGTCTTGGCAGTAACAGGACCTTCATTTTCCAAACCTATACTTCCACCTGACGTTTCAACAGTTGCCCCACCTGTGCAGCGGATCAGTTTGATGGAGCCGCCAGATGTTTCAGCAGAAATTGGACCTACTACATCGGTACATCGCACATTTCCTCCAGATGTGATCAGGTCAACTCTACCCATGTTCTCACTTGCCTCAATGTTACCCCCTGATGATTCGACACGAACATCACTTTTACATTTAGTCAATTTGACGTTCCCAAAATTGGTGTGCCCAAAAACATTACCTGTAACATTTTCAAACTGCAGTTTGCCTTTACCTGTTCTGCTCTGGACTATTCCGTTCGTACCGTCGACAGATATATCGCCACTTGCAGTTTTCAGAAAAACATCGTAATGGGTTTGTGGCACTGTAATTTCGAAATGGATATCTAAACGGTCGGCTACATTTTTCCAATGCCTCTTCTGATCTTTGAACTTTCCATTGATATGAAGTTCTTTTTCTTTTTCTTCAAAGGTTACGTGGAAATCTTCAAGAATATCAGCAGCGTGTCTATCGGCTTTCAACTGAGCAGAGCGACGGACGATGATGTTGACGACTTCGCTTTCTCCTGCCCGAACGTCAATTGTCCCGAAGTCTGTATCAAGCATCAGTTTTCCATCAGGATTTACGTTGAACGATTCATCAATGTCTTCTAATGTGGTTTGTGTCAAGAATTCAGGCATAGATTTGCGAATTAAATCACCTATCTTACCCTCCCTCAATTCTTCGCCGATATTTTCAATAAATTTCTTGCCAAGAATGTTGGTCATCATACTTTTTAGATCAGATGATATTCCTAATCCCTCACTTAGGTAAGCTGCGAGGTGATTACAAGCAATACTGATTTCACTAAAAGTTGTGTCCTCTGGTAATGGATCAAAGAGTCCCTCAGGTACCGCGCTAATCTCAGTCAGTCTATCCAAAACTTTATTAAATTGGGAGATGCACCGATTTTCTCCACCTGTCCGTGCTTGTGTCAATATTGAATCTTCGGCAATTTCTGCTGTCTGTTCTAATATCTGAAAGAGTCCACGAATCTCTTGTTGTCGTTCTTGTTGCATTTGAGACACCTCTGAATGTAAACGTAAAATTTGTCAATTCGTCCTGATCAACTTCAATCACTGAACAATTCAAACCTACAATATATCTCCGTATCCTCGTTTTTCTAAAAGCGATTTTAACAATTCTTTTGCTTTATGAAGCCGCCATTTTACCGTTGTTAACGGAAGCGATAAAAATTCGGCAATACGTTTTTGCGGCATATCTGCCCAATAATAGAGTGTGATAACCTCTTGAAATTCAGTAGGTAAGGAGTTAATTGTATCTCTAACTGCTTCATGAGTGGATTCTTGAACTAAAATTTGTGCAGGATCAGATGAAGCAGGATCTGCCTCTACTTGCAATTCTGCATCTTCATCTTCATGAAGTTGAAATCTGCTTGCTCGTTTTACGAATCGCAGCGCGCGGTTACGTGTAATCGAATAGAGCCACGAACCAAATCTGTTTAAATTATCCAGTTGCGGAAGTGCCTCAAAAGCAAGTAGAAAAGCATCTTGGACAATATCTTCTGCCTCGGTAGGGTCTCGGACGATTTGTTGAGCCACCGTCAGCATTGCTCGTTGATATCGAAAGACCAATTCATCAAATGCTTTGAGATTGCCTGCAAGCACTGCAACTATCAGTTCCGCATCTTCGGCATCTTTCAATTCTTCTGTGCTCATCAAACAATTTCTCCTTTTCCTACATATTAGAGACATTATTGTCCGAAAAGGATAGTATTTGCTGTATTTACTGCAAGATGCGACACTGCAAAGAATTAAAAATTTGCAGGATTTCAGGTATTCTTATCAATCCTGCAAATATCATCTGGACAACACTTCCTTTCAGATGAAAGGTGTAGAAAAATCCGGTTTCAACGAAACATTCTATTTTCGCGCTAAGAGCCAGGTTTGAAAAATGTTACTAAGCATCCACCAGCCGCTGCAAGCAAAATCCCAAGAACAAATTGCCAACGGATAGCACCCCAACCACCTTCAGGTGGATGTGACAGCGTCGCAACGATAGCATTCACTATTGGTGCGCCCGCAAAAACTATGGACATAACTACCGCTGGTCTACCTTTCGCACCGAATGCAAGTAACACACCAAATGCACCGACAGCACCGACAACGCCCGCAAGAAAAGACCAAGACACACCCTTCCCTGTAAAAGACCATTCAGCTCCATTTACAATAAGCATGACGGCAGAACCGATGACAGCTACCAAGAGATATGCAAGACCAACAAAGAGAAATGCTTTATAACGCCCATGCACTGCATCTGCCATAGACAATTGACCTCTATGAAGAAAAACTCCGTAGAGTCCCCAGGATGCGACGGTCATCACAACGAAAACTATCCACGTTTTTACCATTATTATCTCCTTCCCTTTATCTATATAAATTCTTAATGTCATTCATAAACATATTCATATTTAGGATTTTGTAGGAGTGATCTCCGATTCCCGACAGATAATAGGTTGAGTCGTGATTCGGAGATCATTCCTACAGAAGAAGTGTAAACTTAATTTTCTAATTCACTATAAGTATGAAAAACAAGAAAACGCTTGGCGTATAGGACAAGCTAAAGATACTTTTCAAACACTTTCATAAGCTGTTGTGCAGTAATAACGTCACTGAATTTTTGATGCACGTTTGCCTTCCCTACTGTTCCCAATTGCTTTCGTTTTGAGGGGTCTCGGAATAGTTGAAATATACCTTCAGCAAGGGCTTCAGCAGATTCAGGTTCTACCAAGAGACCACCTTCGGTTGCTTTAACCATCTCTGGAAACGATCCATGTTGCGGTTGAACAACTGGCACTCCATTCGCAAGCGCTTCTAAGATAGATAAACCTTTTGATTCACGGTAAACTGTTGGCACAGAAAAAACATGCAGACGGTTCAAAAAATCTATCTTTTCAGAACGCGACACTTCTCCGTAGTGCACAAAACTCTCATGCAAACCCCAAGCATGAATTTGATTGACCAACTCCTCAAAATAGGGTTCATCTTTTTTCCCAAGATACCCCGCGACATGCAGTTCTATGTTATCCGCACCTAACTCTTTTGTCAGTGTATAGAAGGCACTAACCAAGAGGTGTAACCCTTTTTCTGGACAAATGCGTGCTAAATAACCAATTTTAAGGGGAGGAGGTCCTGCTTTCTCAACCAAATTTCCGTGTCCATCCAAGTTCAAACCGAGTGGCACGACATCAATCTTATCAACAGGTACCTTTAGATACTCCTCTGCCATAAATTGTGCATAGTAGTTACAAGGTGCTACAAACCCATCAGCATCTGCAGCGCGTTCAGCCAACAAGGTTAAAGCCTCAGTTTTATAAGGATCAATCAAATCACGAAGAAATATATCTTCACCTTGAAGCCCACATACAACTGGTACTTCTAAAGCATTTTTGATTTCTCTCGCGAAACCCACAAGCATGGAGTTAGTCAAATAAACGATGTCCGGTTGATCGTCTTCTTGAAGCCATTTGACCAATTTTTCCAACTCTTTCTTTTGATATCCCTGCTCAGCACTGAGCATAGACACCGTCAACATACCCAAATCTCGTGCATCTGTTGAAGCACTGAATCGCGATAATCCGTTTAATAATGATGAATTATCCAGAAGCCTATCAAATACCCATGGTGTATGCCGAAAGAAAGATAGTTTTTGTTGAAGATATACGTTAATTCCCCCAAAAAAGACACGATTCAAACTCACATTCACTTCATCTGTTCGAGTGGGGGTATAAGTCGGAATCAATGAAACGTTATGTCCCTGTTTCTGTAGCACTGTTGCTACAGCATTGTCATGGATGCAGGTACCACAATACATACCTGCAGCACCTGCTGTGATATAAGCGACTTTCATCTTTTAACTTTGCACCAAGTTCAATAATGTTAACTTGCAAATCTCCCCTAAGTTATCAATTGATGAAAAACCTATCAATAGTTTCTGAAGATGGCGGTTTTGTGAGTAGAGAAACAATTATCAAGGTTGTTGAAGACACAAGGATAATTACTGCTACAGGCATAATTCCTGTGCCGCCAACAGTATATCCAGGTATTTTCCAGTTGTTTAGAAAGAAGTATAACCATAATAGTATAACACTAATGATAGATGCGAGAACACCATGTTTTGTACTACGTTTCCAAAACAGTGCAGCAACTACTATCGGAAATAGTCCAGCAAAACCTGTGAAAGACCAAATTGCGAGTTTAAAGATACTCGGTGTAGCGATTAGAGAAATGATATAGGTAATGCAGAGGATACAAATTACAAATAAACGTCCAACCCATACCTGCTCTTTTTCGGACATCTGTTCTCGTCCATGCTTTCTAAAGTAAGGATGAACGATGTCATGGGTAAACATGCTTCCAAGAGAGAGCGATTGTGAATCTAATGAAGACATGATTGCTGCAAACACACCCGCTGCTAAAAAGCCTGATAAAGCGCCAGGGGCGTATTCACGAATCATCTGAATTAAGACATTGTTAACTTGTGGTCCTTCTAAACCCGGAAAATCCACATTGCCCAATATCCCAAGTAACACACTTGGAATCCAAACAATTGCGATACAGATCGGATAGAAAATAATCGGATAACGGAACGTGCTAACATCTTTTGCAGTCAGGCAATGCGAAAAGATATGCGGAAACATACCTACAGAGAGTGGGATACATGTGTATGTCAAAAGTTCTAACGGTTTAATGTGGTTTGCCTGCATCAATAAACTTGTATTAACTTTAGAAAGCGCGTTGGAAAATCCTCCCATACGATTTATGATTACTATAAAGGCTATACCTCCGAGTATCATGAAAACAAGCGTTTGAAAGGTATTAACCCATGCAGTTCCGCGCATTCCACTATAGGTCACATAACATAATACAACAGCACACACCAATAATCCACCTAACCACTGTGGAATAGCGTTCTCTGTAATTGTCGCCAAAGTTCCGCCGCCGCCCATTACTCCAATAAGTAGATAAGGAATAAGGAGCAATACGAGAACGGTGAAAAGAAGTAGCCCTAATCTGCTTGATTCCCATCGGTCACGAAAGTATTGTACCTGCGTCATATATCCAAACCGTTTTCCAATCTTCCATAATCGGGTTCCAACAAAGAAGAACACACATGGTACAACGATAGCAGAAGAGGATGCCATGAGTGCGAAAACACCGATACCTTTGCGGTACGCCTCTCCAGACGCGCCGAGGATAGAAAACGCTGTCATGTTTGTGCCGAAAAGCGTCATCAATAACACAAACCAATTAATGTTGCGGCTCGCCACAAAATAGTCTTCGCCAGTTTTTTGGAAAAACTTATGGCTTAGAATACCTATACTCAGCACTAAAGCCAAATAGATTAGAATGATCGCCAGGATCATTTTTCCCTCCATGCAAATTTGACTATAAAGAACATAAGCAGAGATGCGGCAAGGCAGAACACAATGTGATATAGCAAACCTACTGGCAGCCCTAAAACAAATTGAGGTGTTCTCCAGAACCAAAAATCGTTGTGGAGAATAAATAGCAACACCAGCAAACTGTATAGACCCAATTTATGCGTAGTTTTCATGAATGTTCTTTCCTTTTCGCCAATTATAGTAAAAGATAAGAGTACCCGCAACTATTGCTATGGCATGAATCCAAATGAATCCCATTTTTGTAGGGGCAAAAAACAGAATCGTTGCTGTAATAAACATTACGCCGCGCTCCCATAGACTTATGTCCTTGAAGGCATATCCCGCTATACTTGCTGCAAGAATCACGGTACCAACTAATGTCAATGAAAGATTAATTATAAAAGCCCATAATTCTGGACTACCACCACCAGTGTTGAGCCATAGAAGTTCGGGACGTAGCACAAAGGCATAAGGTAATGCAAAACCCACGAGTGCAAAACGAAAAGCAGCGAATGCCGTTTGCATTATGCTGGCATTGGCAATTGCAGCAGCGGTATAAGCTGCTAAAGCCACTGGAGGCGTGACCATTGACATCATTCCAAAATAGAAAATAAAAAAATGCGCTGCAAGCAGAACCACTCCTAAGTCTACAAGCACCGGTCCTACCATAATCGCGACCAGCAGATAACAAACTGATGACGGAAGCCCCATCCCCAATATAATTGTGGAGACCATCAGCAAAAAAAGCGCAAATATTAAATTGGTTTCTGCCAGTGACAATAAGGCTGATGCCATTTCGGATCCTACGCCTGTCAGGTCAACTACCCCTAAGATGATTCCAACACACGCAGCAGCAGCTATGAGTGATACACCGCTATGTGCGGCGTTTTGCATGGATTTCATTATTCCAGAAACACCTACACGGGTTTTTGAGTGAAATAAACTCACAATCAATATGGTGAGAAGACTCCAACTGACAGCGCGAAACGGCGTAGAACCCATCAATAGGAACAAGATTAAGGTAATAAAGGCGGCGAAGAAAACCACGCCTTGCATCTTTGAAAGTTTTTCTATAGGTGTGTCATCTTGGACCGCGTCTTGACCTGCGGCAGTATCTTGTGCAGAATGATCCGGTGTTGTATTGCTAATGCGTTTTGCATAAAAATGAACGATGAGTAACAGTGCTGTATAGTAGAGAATCGCCGGAAGTAAAGCTGCTTTGATAATTTCAAGATAGGTAACAGATGGCTCAACAATTTCTAACATCATGTAAGCTGCTGCACCCATGATTGGCGGTACTAATGCGCCTCCTGAACTTGCGGCAGCTTCGATCCCGCCCGCAATTGTTGGCTGAAAACCGACACTCCGCATCAATGGAATCGTGAACGTTCCGGTTGTCGCTGTGTTTGCTACTGCTGACCCAGAAAGTGAACCCATCAGACCACTTCCAATCACTGCCACTTTTGCCGGACTTCCAACGCTTTTGCCAAAAATTCGTCTGGTCAACTTTAAAATATAAGCTGTAGCCCCTGTTCTTTCAAGAAAAGTGCCAAATAGGACAAACAGAAACACATAAATAAACATTACGCGAAGTGCAATACCGAATACACCTCCATGTAAAAATGTTTTACTAATAATCCGTTGCAAGGAATATCCGCGATGTTGAAATAACCAACTGGGCATGAACTGACCAAAACTTGCATAGAGGAGAAATGCTATAGCGAGTAGTGGCAACGTTATCCCAATTGAGCGGCGCGCAGCTTCAAGAATTAAGATAAGTCCAATCCCACCAATGAAAAAGTCCAATATATGTTCCGCGGAAGCGCGTTCACCGAGAAATACACCGTTCAGCCAAAGTCTTTCAAAAATCGGTTCCGTTTGGATTATGACATAACTGAAACAGACTATTACACAGCCTACAAGTATAAAATCAAGTATTTGACAAAATCGGTTTTCAGCAAAACGAGAATGAAGTGGATACTTCAAGAATACGACTATCAATCCCAACATTGCGAAAATCGCTAACTGAGAGTGAGGTTTTAGAAATGGGTAGTTGACTTCGGCTAAGATAAAGAGGCTTAGCAGGACTGCAACCGGAAGAATAAGGGTCTGTTTTATCTGATTCAAAAGATTAAACGAACCTGCCCTTTCGTTGATGAGCTTCGTAAAAATTATCGCGAGGTTTATGCCAAGAGCGCTTAAGAGTGTCCCTCAAGCGTTATCAGGCTTGAGTGCCTATAATGGACCTGTCTTAAGTTTAGCAAAAAATAGGAAGAGTGTCAAATAAAAATGTAGATTAAAGGTGTATAAATATTTTGGCAACACATGAACTCACAACCTATAGGAACGATCTGCGAATCGCGACAGGTCGGGAATCGGAGTTCCCTCCTACATAGAGCATTGCAGTTATGGTTTAACTTTTTTCATGTTTTTAGTGAATGTTCAACGTGTTTTGGATGTGCCTTTGAACACAGCATAGAGATACCAGAATGCAGGCACTAAAATAATACCGCCTATGATAACCACAATTAGCATAGGGCGAAGCACTGAATCAGGCGCGGCAGTGTTTGAAAAGGTGAGATTTGGCGCGACAAGATAGGGAAACTGTGCAAATCCCCAACCGAAAACAATCAATACTACTTGTATTGGAACAAGCACACGTGCAAGTTGAAAATAACGTTTCCAAATTGCCCAGATCGCACAGATCGCAACAGCACCGGTTAAGATATGAAATGGTATTGACCAAACGCTATTACCCAGTCCTTGTCGGATTGAAGGTGCACCTTTGGTAGACAAAAGAAAACTGATCCCTGCCATTGCACCAACACTAACTGCAGCAATAAGCGCACGTATTCGGAAATCCTCTTGTAATTCCGAATCGTCAGTTTCGAGGGTAAGATAAACGGCAGCAAGCAACGCACAGAGTGTCAACGTGAAAAAGCCGATGGCGAACGGAAATGGAGCTAACCATGATGAGAAAAAGTCAGTTTCTACTTTACCGCTCTCAACATCCACTGGAATTGTTCCCGATGCTACTGCCCCTAAGGTAACACCTAACATAATAGGCGTAATAATGCTTGCAATTGCGAACACACGACTCCATCTGAGCTGGGTTTTGTCTGATTGATCGTCGTAAGTACGGAACACAAAGGCAGTGCCGCGAAGTACAATGCCGATAAGCATTAAGGTAAGTGGAATGTGCAGCGCAGTACCAATAGTCGCGAATGCCACTGGGAACGCTACGAATAGCAGCACGACTATGACTATCAACCAAACATGGTTCGCTTCCCAGATTGGGGCGAGTGCGTTGGTAATAAGGTCTCGTTGTGTTTTCGCTCGGGTACCCGTCGCAAATAGATCCCAGACACCACCGCCAAAGTCAGCACCGCCAGTCAGCATGTAGATAATCAGTGAGATTAACATCACACCAGCAATCCAGATTTCAAGACCAACCATAGATTTTCTCCGCTAAAGTTCAGCGGGATATAAGTGGAGATAGTACCGCGTATTCGAAAATCAAATTTGAAATATCTGACGGCGCAACAAGATAACAACAATAATTGACAGAAAAATGTAGAGGATAGTAAATCCGATGAAAGGGACAACGAGATTTGGCATAGGTGTTACTGCTTCTGCTGTACGCATGTAGCCATAGATTACCCACGGTTGCCGACCGACTTCCGTAACTGTCCATCCTGCTTCTATGGCAATAAAGCCAAGCGGCGTACAGTATGAGACGAACCTAAGATACCAACTATTGACAGGCAAACCCTTTTGCCTCCATGCTAACCACCCGCCGAGGATACCCGCGACAATCATCACCATCCCGCACGCAACCATAATTTGAAAAGCGAAATGCACAATTGCAACAGGCGGACGATTTTCGGGCGGAACGTCTTTGAGTCCCATAATCTCGGCATTGAAGTCAAAGTGTGCAAGAAAACTGAGTGCCTTTGGAATTTCTATGGCGTATCGGGTTACTTCAGCTTCTCCATCTGGAATGCCGCCTATTCGTAAAGGCGCACCACGTTCTGTTTCCCATTGTCCTTCCATTGCCGCGAGTTTGATCGGTTGATGCTTGGCAAGCCGTTTAGCACTGATGTCCCCAGAAATTGGTTGGAGAAGCGCAACTACACCCCCGACACACAATGCAATAGCAAATGCTTTTCTATGAAATGGGTTATCTGGCTCGCGTCTCAGAAAGTAGGCATGGATACCAGCAACTGCAAATCCAACTGCAAGGAATGCAGCTAAAGTCATGTGAAGTGCTTGACTGAAAGAGGAGGGGTTTAGCATCGCTGCAATAGGGTCAATGTTCGTAACCTTCTCTTCAACGATAGAAAAGCCTGTAGGTGTGTTCATCCAAGCGTTAGCAGTGACAACAAAAATACCGGAGAAGGTGCCGCCAAGTAGCACCATTACACCAGCGAACCAGTGGGCAGTCTTTGGCACGCGTTCCCATCCATATAGATAAATTCCGAGAAAGATTGCTTCTATAAAGAATGCCAAACCTTCCAGTGAAAACGGCATTCCGATGATGGGACCAGCGTAAGCCATAAAAGTCGGCCACAATAAACCGAGTTCAAAAGACAAGACGGTGCCAGAAACTGCTCCCACGGCAAACATGATCGCTGTGCCTTTTGACCATCGCTTTGCGAGGGTAAGATAGGTTTCGTCCTGCGTTTTCAGCCACATCCCCTCAGCAATTACCATCAGTAAGGGCATTGCTATGCCGATGGAGGCAAAAATAATGTGAAAAGCGAGGGACATCGCCATCTGCGCGCGTGCTGCTAATAGGTCTTCCATAAGACTTTACCCACAACAAAAATAGGCGGGTACAACGACCCGCCTAAAAAATACCGAAATGATTATGCAACCCAAGGATCAAGACCGAGTAGTTTTTTCCCTAAGGGTGTCAACTCAGCAGTTTTACCTTGATTATGCTCTTTCTCTTTCTGATTTTTACCGAGTCCAGTTAGTCGTTCGCGCCACCCTGTAACCCTGCCTTCGCTTGTGTCTTTGCCATCATTTGGCGCAGGTGACATTGTGATGTATTGTGCCATCCGAGGACGTACAGCGGAGTTTGGACTGCTACCGTGAGGCAACGCGCTGTGCCAAATAACAAGATCGCCTGCCTTTCCCGCGATAGGAACAGCTTCTTCCTGATATTCACGAACCACTTGGCGTGGATCGGTATCAGATGGGAGGCTTTTTAACCATTCCTCCAACTTCCGATGAAAACCGGGGATGCAGGTAAATGCACCTTGATTACCAGGGGTATCTGCCAAATATAGAACACCTTGTACCTTTAAGCGTACAGGCATATCATCTAACGACATATCCCAATGTAAATAGGGACCTGGGAACTTCCAATCATCGCGTTCGGGAGGATTCATACTGGCACGGTCAAAGCTAACCCAAAGTTTTTCATTATCCCAGATTTCTGTGAACGCTTGATGCACCCGTGGATATTGACGGTTATCCCACAAAGCTTGATGTTGATAGATTTCCACCATGATGCCGCGTCGTGGTGGATCCTCAGGATACCAACTATCTGGATTGTTTCCATCCATTTCAAGAAAGTCCCATACAGCTTGTTCTGCTGCACGGCAATTTTCAGGCGGAACAGCCTCACGCACGACAACATAGCCGTGTTCTGCCCAAAATTCTAAGTCTTCTTTACTAAAAACAGGCATAAGTTTCTCCAATTTTGGTAAAGTCTATACTTAAACATTATTAACGAAGCGTTTACAAAGCACGTCTACAATAAATTCTTTAAACAATCTGTATAACAACAAACACTTATGATGTAAAATGCTGTCGGGCATATTCAAGCCGTTCTGGCACTCCGATATCAATCCATTCAGTTTCTACTTTGTGGACGTAAAGTTGGTTTATGTAAGGAAAGACATCCCGTTCAATAGAAAAGACTTGCTTTTGTGGAAAAGCGTTAATGATGGTGCGATTAAAAAGAAACACTGCACCGTTAGCACAACCGGGGCGTGCCACTTGCTGTTTTTCCTTGAACTCAGTAATTCGTCCTTCTGTGTTAGCCACAATTTCCCCATAAGATGTCAGATCAGGTACTGAAATGCCGAGTAGTAATCCATCCATTTCTGGGCGCAAACAAGACAACATGTCAACTAAAGAAAAGTCTTTCAACAGAATGTCCCCGTGTAACACAAAAACGGGAAAATCGTGTACAAAACGGAATGCGTTTTTAATAGCACCTCCGGTCCCAAGCGGTTTATCTTCTTCGGCATATCTGATCTTAACACCTGCATGTTTTTCACCGACATGTTTATATAGTACATCATGCAGATGTCCGGAAGCGAGAATTACCTCATTTACGCCAGCTTCAGATAAAAGTTTTAACTGCCATTCTAAAACGGTGCGGTGCCCAATTTTTAGAAGTACCTTCGGAAGCTTTTCTGTTGTTTTACCAAGTCTTGTGGAAAGCCCACCACAGAGAATAATCGCTTGCATGAAGTAATTTCCTTAGTGGACTGTGAACATTCTTTTGCTAATCAGTTTCGGGAATAAAATCAAACGCGTTTTCAATTTGTTTAAGTCGTAACAATTCAAATTGTGGTGACAAGTGGATTGCAATTACATCAAAACGGCAAGGGTTATCCAACAGGTTTTCGGTTTGTAAATATGCCAATGCAATTTTAGAAATTTGCCGCTGTTTCTGTTCTGTTACAGCGTATTGTGGCAAGCCATACTTTAAACTACGCCGTGTTTTAACCTCTACAAAAACGATTCTTTTACCTTGCTGGGCGATAAGGTCAATTTCACCGCGTTGGAAACGGTAATTTTGCACAAGAATCTGATAACCTTGTGCTTTAAGATGTTCAGCTGCGAATGTTTCACCGATTTTGGCAATGTTTGGCAGTGAACGACGCATTGAACTTTCCTTAGCTCCACCGCAAGTTATAGTAAAAACAAATTATTTATACGCCAATCTCATAATTCGGAATTTGTTGGGTTTCGCTACGCTCTACCAACCTACAATTATGCTAATCTGGTAGCAATTTGAACGTATTCCTATGTATCGCGGAAACACCGAACTCTGCAATTGCTTGACGATGTTGTGCTGTGGGATATCCCTTATGTTGCTCAAATCCGTAATTTGGATACGTTTGATGGAATTCAATCATCAGTTTATCGCGCGTTGTTTTTGCAATAACTGAAGCCGCAGCAATGGATAAACTTAGGTTGTCCCCTTTGGGAATTGCTTGTCCTGGAATATTAGTTGTTGGCATCTTGGTGCCATCTACAAGCAGAAAATCGGGTTTGGGTGTGAGTCGTTCTACTGCTTCTGCCATAGCCCGCAGCGCAGCTTGTAAGATATTAAGCTCCTCAATTAGACGATTATTGACTGAACCGACCCCAACTGAAATTGCAACACTTTGGATTTCATTCGCCAGCAATGAACGTTGTTTTGAAGTCAATTGCTTAGAATCTTTTAAACCGTCAATTTGGCAACCGACAGGTAGGATAACAGCAGCAGCAACGACTGGACCTGCTAAAGCACCTCTACCTGCCTCATCAATTCCTGCAATTTGCTTATATCCATTCTGCAAGCAAGCACATTCAAAAGCGTCCATCTCGTTATCTTCTTTGTTCTCTGACACGTGCAGATTTACCTACGCGATCCCTTAAGTAGTATAACTTTGCACGCCGAACAGCACCGTATCGGACGACTCGGATACTTTCAATATTAGGTGAGTGCAGTGGAAATGTTCTTTCACTTCCTGTGCCAAATGCAACGCGTCGCACGGTAAAAGTAGCACGCGTGCCTCCATGTGCACGCCGAATCACGGTGCCTTCATAAGCCTGAATACGTTCCTTCTGTCCCTCTCGGATACGGGTATTAACTCTCACAACATCTCCAGGACTAAACTCAGGAATATCAGTTTTTTTATATTGATTTTCTACAGATTCAATCAAATTCATTGTTTTTTCCTCCTTTCTTCATAACTTAACAAGACGATTTATTTTCTGATGTTTGCAAAAGAGCAAGTTCTTCATCAGTAAGTTCAAGATTTTGAAGTAAATCTGGACGGCGTTGTGCAGTACGTTTAATCGCTTCTGAATGCCGCCATTCTTTTATGTTCTCATGATGTCCACTTAACAACACTTCTGGAACTTTCATTCCCTCATAGTCTGCTGGGCGTGTATAGTGTGGATGGTCAAGCAAATCTTGACTAAAAGAGTCCTCATGTGCAGACTCAAAATCTCCTAATGCCCCTGGCAAAACACGCCCGATCGCGTCAATTAGCACAAGTGCTGCGATCTCACCACCACTCAAAACGTAATCGCCAATTGAGATTTCAGTAGTGACAACTTTTTGGCGAACCCTCTCATCAATCCCTTTGTAACGTCCACATATAAGAATTAGGTGAGATTCCAAAGACAACGCTTCAACGAGCGATTGTGTCAACAGGGTACCCTGGGGTGTTAAATATACAATTTGCGCTTCAGACTCTGTGTTCAACGCTGCAACAGCTGCGAAAAGCGGCTCAGGTTTTAAAATCATACCTGCACCGCCACCATAAGGATAATCATCAACAGTTTTATGTTTATCTGTTGCCCAATTTCGCAGATTATAAACATTAATGCTGAGTCGGTCAGTGTCCTGAATACGTTTTAAAATGCCAGTTTGCAGGGCGGGTGCGATTATCTCTGGAAACAGCGCGAGCACATCCATTTTCATCTTGACGCTTGCCTATAATCGCTATTCTTCAGTCCTCGGTTCCTCAAGTAGTTCAAGAATTACCTTTTTGTTGCCATTCAACCCAGCTGTATAAAGCAGTGTCCTGATTGCTTTAAGTGTCCGTCCGTATCTACCGATAATCTTACCTAAATCTGCTTCTGCGACACTTAATTCAATAATAACCACCTTTTCGCCAGTCACTTCGCGGACTACTACATCATCAGGGTAATCAACAAGAGATATTACGATGTATTCAATAAGTTCTTTGAACATAACTAACTTTCTGTGGTTATAAAACGGAAAAATATGAGTACGTATGTCAATTTAGCAGAGCTTGAAAACTACTCTTCTTCAGACGATTCAGATGCTTCTGCAGAAAGGACTTCCTGTTCGTTTTCAGACGAGTCTATGTTCTCTGTTTCATCGGTTTCAGTTTCTTCGTCTTCAGGAAGTGGTTTTCCAAGTTTTTCGTAAGTAAATTTTCTCCAAATGCCTTCTTGTGAAAGCAATCTCTTGGCTGTATCTGTTGGTTGAGCACCACGTCTTAACCATTTTAATGCTTTCTCTTCGTCAATTAAGACATCAGCAGGATCCGTTAAAGGATTGTAATGACCGAGACGTTCTAAAAACACACCGTCTCGCTGGGCTCGTGCATCGGCTGCAACGAGCCGATAAAAAGGACGTTTTTTTCTGCCGAGCCGTTGTAATCTAATTTTAACTGCCAAAAATTTCCTCCTGGTATATATCGTTTGGTTGGAACTATCCAAAATTGGTGTAAAATCGTAATTACTTCTTACTGTTACGACTTGTGCTAGTTACGTGATAGTTTTGTTGTTTTTTACAACTTTTCATATTTGTAGGAGCGATCTCCGAATCGCGACCCGTTTGTCGTCGGGAATCGGAGTTCCCTCCTACTTTTGAGGTCATCAGGTATCGGAAAAGTTACGGAATTCAACCCAAACGAGACGGACATGTGAAATATAAACATACCAATGTTAACTAGCACAACGCGTTACTGTTACGACTTATGCAAATCACGTAATAGTTTTGTTGTTCTTCATATTCTGTAGTCGGGAATCGGAGTTCCCTCCTACCTTCAGAGGCTGTCCATTATTGCGTTATCTACGTCTTTTACGTTTTCGTGGCTTCCTTGACTTTCGCTGTGTTCGCGGGAGAGCCCCTATTTTTCCTCCCATCTTTGGCATTGCCATGGCACCCTGCTGGTTTAACATATTATTCATCATGCGGAGTTGCGAAACCAACTGATTAACTTGATTGACCGAGGTGCCACTTCCTTTGGATATACGCACCTTCCGACTCCTATCTAACAACTGAGGATTCTGTCTTTCAGCAGGTGTCATGGACTGTATCATCGCTTTGGCATATTTCAGATGACTCTCATCCGGTTCCAAGTCTTTAACAGGTAATTGGTTCTTAAAAGGCACGAGGTCCAACAATTGGTCAAGGGGCCCCATATTTTTCAGCTGTTCAAGCTGCGTGAGGAAATCGTTGAAATCTAATCCCTTTCTTTCTGTCAGTTTGCGTTCTAATTCGCGTGCTTGGTCCTCGTTGAAAACAGCTTCGGCTTTTTCCATCAGCGTTTGGAAATCGCCTTGTCCGATGATACGCGATGCCATCCGTTCAGGATGAAATTCCTCAAGTGCAGCGGCCTCAATCTTTTCGCCTACACCGATGAATTTGATAGGTTTCTCTGTGACAGAACGGATAGAGAGCGCAGCACCACCCCGTGCATCCCCATCCATTTTGGTCAAGATAACACCGCTAATATCCAAATCGTTATTGAAGTTTTCAGCAACATTTACCGCGTCCTGACCTGTCATAGCATCAACAACGAGTAGAATCTCAGAAGGATTCACGGCATCCTTGATACCCTGCAGCTCTCCCATCAATGTTTCATCAATATGTAAACGACCTGCTGTGTCTATGATAATACAATCGTAACCGCGTTTCATGGCATCTTGCACAGAATCCTTGGCAATGTCAACAGGGGAAACGTCAGTCCCCTGCGCAAAAACTGGGGTCTCAATTTGTTCTCCAAGCACTTGCAGCTGCTTAATCGCCGCAGGACGATAAACATCCGCTGCAACGAGCATCGGATTGCGCCCGTCTTTACGGAATTTGAGTGCCAATTTCGCTGCCACTGTCGTTTTACCAGCACCTTGCAAACCTGCTAACACGACAACCGTCGGAGCGTTAGGGGTAATTTGAATCTTCGCAGATTCAGTCCCCATCAACGTCGTCAATTCCTCTTTGATAATCTTTGCGATTTGGAGTTCAGGTGTGAGGCTACCCATCACCTCTTGACCGAGCGCACGTATTTTGATACTTTCTATAAAATCGCGTGTGACCTTGTAGTTTACGTCTGCTTCTAAAAAAGCGCGACGCACTTCACGCAGGGAATCAGAGATGTTGTTCTCTGTCAATTTTCCCTGTCCTTTTATCTTTTTGAAGGTGCTTTGCAATCGCTCACTTAGGCTCTCAAACATGACGACGCGTCCTTTATCAAAGGGATTTTGTTATAGAATTATAGCAGATTTTACTGCCTCTGTCAAGTTTTTTTCGTGCTTGGTGGGTGTAGGAATTTTGTCTGAACCAGGATTCTCAGGATTACAAGATTTTCAGGATTGCTGAGGCGATAAGTGCTATTTTAGTGTCTGAGCGTTCCGACTTGATAAGGTTTTTCTTTATCTTGAGAAAAGCTATTTAGCTGAGCATATCCTAATCCTGGTAATCCTATAATCCTGAGAATCCTGGTTCAGATAATCACACATCTAATCCCGGCAACGCCGCTACAATCTCAACTGTCTGCAAACTGACAGAGATAACCCGCCCAACTAAATCCACAATATACCGCGGCGCATCCGCGCGATTCGGGTCGTTGACAATGCCACTCCGTTTGTCTACCTTGACGCGATATCGGTCAATCACCCACTCTAACGCAGAACGTGTGCCGAGCCGATAGTTAAACGTTTCCGCAGGGATACCGTCTATTGTCAGGAAATCGTTGTAGACCAACTGCGTTTTGTCTTTAGACAATTTCATCCTCTCTACACGCCAATCTATCGGCATATCAGGCGTTTCAATATATTTCAGTCTATCATATTTCGGTTGCGACTCATACGCAACGTGGATGTCTGCTAACTGTGCGCCTGCGTTGGCAAATCCCCAGAAATCAGGTGCAAACGGGATATGCGGTAGGTCGCGCTTGAGGTTCGCTTGATACTTTTCGCGATACTCTGGATGGTGCAAAATACCGTAGTTATAGTGGAAGATGTCCCACTTGCTGATGGTGTTATCGCCGTAGTGTTTTCGGAATTCTGCCAATGCCCAATCGGTGATGTTCTCTTGGCGGTTTGTGCCGTCTTCGTTGTAGGTGTAGAAGGGGAAGGATTGATTTGCATCAAGTACACCGAGAGATGGAATCACATCAGTTATTAATCCATGAAAAGGTTTGTTACTGCCAATTCCATTGACACAAATCACTCTATTTTCTATTTCTACTTCTGGTGTTGGAAAAATGGAAGGAAAAACGTATACGCGCTCCGTCAGCATTCGGTCAAAATAGAGTTTTGATCTCGTAAATGGACGGTAGAGAGATGTTCTAACATTTTCCTCCGAATAATCTGTAGTTTTTCCACGTTGTAAGTTCCGCTTCAGTCCTTCACTCCAACTGATTTTTGTGTTGTCATACAATACAAAATCATCAACTTTTATTTTACGATCTGTCCGTTGCATCCATCGCGCAACTTCCACGTTATACGTATTTATCATTCGAGTAACATTTTCAGCAAGGATGTTTGTGTTGAAATTATAAGTCCACGCATCGCGGCAGGTTACAACACCGCGTCCGTACGTTTTGAAAAGGACATCTACCGCCGTGACTTTTACTGCTTTTGCTTCCTTCGTTCCCATCGGGATAAAAGTGTCAAATTCAGTGTGGAGTCCTTCTGTTAGCCATGTGTGGCGACTGTCGGGTGTTATCTGCTGCCACTCAATGTTTTGGTAGTGTTGCTTTAAATCGAGAAATTGATATTTTTGTTCTTTTTTCCAAAATTCATCAACACGTGCATAGAAGATTTTGGCAGGTTCTGAATCCGAGTTATCGGTATTTTTCTTAATGAAAAGATTGATACTTACTCCTACCTGAATCCCAAAGACATTATGTGTTGTTCCTGATAACTTCGGATTTTTACGGACGTTCCCACTCAAATCTAATATGTAAATTGTGTCAAAGTCTTGCCAAAGATGTTTCCGCATCCCGTCAAACGCTATACCATCCAGAAAACCGTTGTTCGTTACAAACGCAACAATTCCTTCTTCTCCAATTCGTTTTGATGCCCACAATATCGCTTTTACATAAGGGTCCGAAAGAGCGTTTTTATTTGTAGCTTTTGAGTCCTGCGAATACGTCTCTTTCAGCATCTTATCCATCGTCTCATATTTACGATTTTTGTTGTTGTCATTTTCATTCACCTGTCCCATATTGTAAGGCGGATTGCCAATCACGACAAACATATCCGCTGCCTTCTGCCGTTCCACACGTTCTGTGTTTTCCTGTGTAAAGAGTTTTATCTGGCGTTCTTCAAGCAGCTCAAAGGTATCCGCAAGTGTAATGCCCTCAAACGACAGATAGGTTTGTGTGCGTTGAAAGAACTCCTGCTCAATGTTCAGACTGGCGATGTAGTAAGGCAGTAGCATCACCTCGTTGCAATGGAGTTCATGCCGATATTTCTCCTCTAATGCTGTACCTTGAATGTCCTGCATCAGTCGGACAATAAAGTTGCCCGTACCGACAAACGGGTCAATGATATGCACGCCCGTGTCCGAAAGCGAACGTCCGAACTCGGTTGTGAGAATATGCGAAACGCTTTTCACCATAAAATCCACAATTGGTTGTGGGGTGTAGACAATGCCGTGCGTATCTGCGACATCTTCGGAGAATCCCTGAAAAAATTTCTCATAGAAAGTATTGAGGAAGTGCTGTTTTTGTGAGAAATCTCTGCAGAGCGAGGCTGCTTGTTCAATAGCAACATAGAAGCGATCTAAAGGTTTGAGAAACGCCTCGCGACTGAAGGCGTGACGTATGAGCTCATCAACGACATTTTCTATCTCGCGAGCGATGATGTTTCTGCGGGTGAAGGCGGAGTTGTTAAAGACTGTTCGGAAGATGCGTTCGGTGAGAATGTGCTGGATAAGCATCTCCTCAACGGCGGCACGTGAGAGGTCAGGATTGATAGCAGTCCGGCAGATTTCGTAAAAGTCGGTAAACGCTTTTTTGAAGGTTGGGTCTGTTTCATACCGCTGCTCAATCAGTTCCATCAGTTTGTTTGCGAGGTCAGGGACATGCGCTCTGAAGTCATTAACGGCAGTTTGCCAATTGTCAAGTGCGGGTGCAGTGTATGCAAACAGATATTTGAGAGACTCAACAAGGTTGGCAGGATCGGATATGTCCAAGTCCAGCGCGGTCTGTCCGTTCTGAATCAAGATACCGCGTTCCGGTGTTTGGAACAAGATATTGTCAAGTGGGTAGCCCGCTTCACGTTTTTGCTGCACGGCTCTGTCAAGGTCGTCATCAATATCTTTCGCTTCCCAATAGGCGATGGGGATTCCGTATTCGTTCAAGACAGCACCGTCAATCACGATGCGGTCACCTGTTGCGGTGTGCATGGCGTATTGTGGGATAAGCGTTGTGTTCACCTGCTTGGCACAAGTGTTGAGCAGTGTTTCAAAGGGCGCGCTGACTGCGCCTTCGTGTGTGATGTCGTGCTGTTCGTATTGTTGTAACGTGGCGTAGTAGTTTCGGATTGGTTTGTGGGTGGGTTTTAGGTTGAGATCCGGCATGGGAGTATTTTAACGGGTTTTGGCGGTGTGAGTCAAGGGTATTGTCTGAACTAAGTTTTAAGGATTAAACCCCGTAGGTGCGGTTTCCTAACCGCACTGTATTGTTTGAATCTCGGATTACGCAGATTACACAGATTTTCGTTGGGTTTCGTTACGCTCTACCCAACCTACGATACGAGACACTTAACAAATATTTTAAGTTATCAGTGCTATAAGTGCAATAACCGCAGCACCGACAGCAGTACACACAGTCAGGACAGTCAAGACTTTACTGCTGCCTTCTTGACTACCTTCCAATTTTCCTTTTATCCATCCGACATCGCGTTCCAACGTACCAACGCGAGTATTCAGGGAATCAAGGCGTTTTTCCACACGCGCGTTGTTTTCTCTGGCTTGTGTCTCAATTCGGGACAAAGATTCAAGAACTCTTTCTCGGAAATCTTGATCAGACATTTGAATACCGCCCGTGTGCAGTGTCCCTACAAGATAGCATAAGCGTATACATAAGTCAAGTATATCTTGACATAAACCCATATCTATGTTAAAACTATGTTATGAAAAATACATCAATAAACATTATTTACATCTTAGGCATAATAGGTTTCTATCTTGGGAGTCAAGGGTGCGCCCTCAATTTAGACACGGGGGGTTCTGTCTCTGGAATCATTGAAAAATCTGGCGAGTTAACAGAAAATGAAGTTTGGAGTGGACGTATCTATGTTACAAATACCGTAATTGTTCCAGAGGGTGTAACACTAACGATTCGTGCGGGGACAATTGTCGGTTTTGAACCATCAGATAATCCCAGCGAATTGATTGTGCATGGCGAACTCTACGCAGAAGGCGCGCCTGACCGGATGATAGTCTTTGGCTCTTTAGGCAAACAATCGGAAGCCAAAACTGAAACAGATCCAAAAGATGGCAACGCCACAAACGTTAACAAGAGATATGCTAAAACAGCAATTACGATGTCAACCGAATCTTCAACGCAAGCAACAACAGCCCCGCCAAAAGCAGGAGATTGGCAGGGCATAAAAATTGTAACTGGGAGTCCAAATAGCCGACTCACGTATTGCCGCATCCAACACGCCACTTATGCCATTATTTGTGAAACAGACAGTGTCCAAATTGAGAGATGTCTCTTTAGTGAGAACAAAATTGGTGTGCTTTGCGAAAATACTAACCCGACTATTACTGCCAACGAATTCAACAGAAATGGCACTGGTGCTCAATTTCGGGGTGCCGCCGCGCCAGAGGTAGAATATAACGAATTCAATGCCAACCGAAATGGACTTGTATGTGAAGACGATTCACGCCCGCGTATCCAACATAATAATATCCGATCAAACTATGAATATGCCATCATCTGCTATTCGACCTCTTCACCAGAGATTGTATCTAACAATATTACTTTGAACAGTGGATGGGCAGTTTATGACGGTGGGAGACTCCGAGACAATTACATCAGCGGAAATAAACAGGTTGGACCCAACGTCACTGAACTGAGCATCGGAACGCAGAGTGACCAGTTTTATGGTGTTGATGAAGTATTTGATCCGAGAAATACACCCGTCTCAGAGGCTGGCGTACCAAGCGATAATTTTTAAACAAAATGAGCCGTATCAAAGCGTATCTTGAACTCATCCGTTATCCGCTATTTGCAATTCCAATTGTCGCGACACTTCCAGGTGCACTCATCGCAAGTGAAGGACATTTGACGTGGCGTGTTGTAGCTGCACTGATTATCGCGATGTTCGGCTACTTTGCGGGTATGATAAAAAATGACTATTTTCACCGTGAAACAGATGCACAGACGAATCCTGATCGTCCGCTACCTTCGCATCGGTTAACGCCTAAGCAAGCACTGGTACCTGCAAGCATCATCTATGCACTCTGTGTTCTCTGCGGATTTTTGCTAAATGTGAAAGCGGGTTTTCTGGTAATGGCGTTAGTCGCTATTTCGCACCTTTATAACGCGTTTTTCAAAGCAAAGGGAATTTTAGGGAGTTTGACACTGCCTTTGGGAATTGGGTTGTTGAACGTTTTCGGTGCGTTAGTCGTGAGTAATAGTGTTCCGCGATTAGTCTGGTATGCATTTGGAGCGACAACACTTTATGATTTAGGCACGCATATAACAACTACATTTAAAGACATTTCACGCGATAAAGAGCAGGGCATCACTACTACACCCATGCAACTCGGTATTCGTCCGGCACTGTTATTGGCGGCTACCGCAACGATATTAGCATTCGTCATTGCACTATTACCGTATTGGTTGGAAGAACCGCTTGCCCAAAAATCTTATGCTATCTGGGTAATTCTGGGGATGCTTGCTGCGGTAATAACCCGAATCCCGCTCTATCTCCAACCAAACGAGAAGAACGGTTATTTTGCGCTGAAAGGGTCAATGATCGGTTCTATTCTCTTTTTTCCGTGCCTGATTGGCGCGCAAGTTTCTTTTCTCATCACAATCTCTATTATTTTACCTTTGCTATTCATTACAGTATTGTTATTAAGAACATCACGACAAGAGGTTTGAAGATAAAAAACTAATAAAGGACAAAACATGAAAAATATTGTTTTACTAATTACCGACACGTTCCGCTATGACAATCTCGGTGAACGAGCAGAAAAACCTATCCGTACACCGATGCTTGATAAATTTGAGGCAGAACGTGCAACTGCTATAGACAAATTCTATATGAGCAGTTTTCCCACAATCCCACACCGCACTGATGTTGCAACTGGCACATTGGGGTGGCCCCACTACGGGTGGCAGCCAATTGATCAGAGCGGTCCGAACCATATCGCACAACTTTTAGGTGGACAAGGTTACGCGACGCAGCTGATTTGTGATTGTCCGCATCTGTTCAATGCAAGGTTTCAACAAGGATTTCAGGCTGCTTTCCAACACCGTGGGCAAGAGGGTGATAAACCGCTGCTTCATCTCAACGACGAAATACAGACAATCATGCCAGATGAAAAAACACGTCCGAATCCTTCTTTTCGTGGGAACACCTTGCCCAATACCCACCGTTGGACAAACCGATACTACCAATACGAGACGGAAACGTTTTCCGGTAGGACATCGCAATCTGCAATACGATTCTTAGAGGAGAACTACCAATCGGGACCTTTCCTCCTCTGGGTTGATTTCTTTGATCCGCACGAACCTTGGGATCCACCCGAATACATCGTCAAACGTTACGATCCAACCTATTCTGGACCGCCAATGCTACATCCGAATTATGGGCGATCATCCATTTATACTGATGCGGAGTTGCATAATTTATGGGCGCACTACGCAGGCGAATCTGAACTTGTGGATCGACACATTGGACAGATTATTCAAAAAGTTGATGACCTTGAAATTTGGGATGATACGCTTGTTGTCGTGATGTCAGACCACGGCATGTCAATCGGTGAACACGAAAGGACAGGAAAATCTAACATTGACCCAGAAGATCCGCGTTATTGGCCCACCTATCCTGAGATTAACCATGAAATGTTTATGATTGCTGGTGGTGATGTCCCACAAGCACTACGTCTCGATATGATTGCACAACCGATGGATATTTTACCAACGTTGTGTGATTTAGCAGGTGTTACGCTTGAACCTCGGAAACCTTTTGATGGACGGTCTTTTGCAGATGCGCTTCTTAGCGGTGATTCTCAGCACAGAGAATATGCGGTTACAGGAACTCACATCGGGGCACGCGATGGCACTGTGCCACGGCGAGCGACAACACCTTTCCTTGTCACCGAACGTTGGGGATATGCTCCTGTGGGTGAATACGGCACACCTGAATTGTTTGATTTGACAGTTGACCCAATCGCAACGAATAATCTCGCTGAGGACAATGCAGCACTTGTTACCGAATTGCATCAACTCTTTATGGCGCACCTTTTGGAACATAACGCGCCAGAAAATTTCTTAGCACTCTGGCAAGAACCGCCTACAGGAGATGGTAAAGGTAAATGGTCAATTGATTATCCGGAAGAAGATAAGGAATAGAACAAATGCCTGGTTTTATACAGCACCAAATCTTTTATAGTGAATTCTAAAATACGTTGACATATCTTCTGTAGGAGCGATCTCCGAATCGCGACGAAACGGATCGATAGTCGGGAATCCAAATCAACGGTATGAATCATGCAGAATACCAAAAGCGTATTCTGCCAAAGGCATTCCCCGGAGTTCCCTCCTACAAATCAAATGTCAAGTTAATCGTAAAATTCACTATAATTGCCAAAAAGAAATGAAAGTATATGGAAACTTCAAATTCGTTGCATGATCAATTGAGCCATATTGTAGGTGAGTTTGGCATACTCTCAAAGGAACATGTTTCTGACTACGCTTACGACGGTATTGTTCCAAAGTTGGTCGTGATGCCTGCATCCGTTCAAGCGTTACAAAATGTTCTTTGTTTTGCGTCAGAGCAGAATTTGTCCGTGATGCCCGCAGGTGCGGGGACAAAACTCGGTATTGGAAACTTAGCAGAAAAAATAGATATTGTGCTTGCTACGACTCGGCTAAATAAGGTAATTGAATACGAACCTGCAGATTTGACTGTGACTGTTGAAGCAGGTATTCGCTTAGCGGATCTGCAAACTGAATTGGCAAAAAATCGTCAATTTCTTCCGTTGAATCCGCCTTATGCAGACCGGTGTACTATCGGTGGAATTGTTTCTACGAATGTCAGTGGTCCGCTGCGTCTTCGATATGGGACTGCACGAAATCTGGTTTTAGGCATGCATGTCGTTCATACTACTGGCACAGTTGTCAAGAGTGGTGGAAAAGTCGTAAAAAACGTTGCGGGATATGATCTCAACAAACTTTATATCGGTGCTTTCGGAACACTGGGTATAATTACAGAAGTGACGCTAAAATTAGCACCGCTACCAACACGACAAGCAATACTCGGTATCCAGTTTCAAACCATTGAAGAAGCAGTTAACACCGGATTAAATATCGTCTGTTCACAGACACTACCAACTTTCGTAAATCTGTTCGTAAACGTTGAGACCAATCAATTTCATGAGAAAAAACCGACACTGTTAGTCGGATTTGCAGGCGATCCTGAAACTGTAGCATGGCAACTCAATTCTACTCAAAATCTTGTGGAACAAAATGGAGCGATTGGTGTGCAAAAAATAGAAGGAGAATCGCGCAATAGTATCAGTCATGTTATTCAGGAATTTTCAGCGGTAGATCGTCCGTCCGATACAGTTCTTGTAAAAGTAAATCTCAAACGTACTGATATTGCAGAATTTATTGAACATACGCTTGAAGATACTTGTCAAATGATGATAACGCTGGGAAACGGTGTACTTTACCTAAAAATTCCTATAGATTCTGCCACCGATTTTCAAGAACTGGCAAATACACTCACGCAGCTACGTCAACGTGCTATAGACGTAGGAGGCAATCTAATTATAGAAACTGCTCCACCTGAACTGAAACAGCAGATAGATGTTTGGGGGGCGATAGGTGGCACACTCAACTTGATGAAACAGGTTAAGGCAAAATTTGATGGCGGTAGTGTATTAAACCCCGGACGTTTTGTCTCAAGTATTTAGCATATACTCTTTTATTTTGGTGAATTATTAAAATAATTAGACACATCACAGGTAGGAGCGATCTCCGAATCTCGACGAAACGGATCGATAGTCGGGAATCGGAGTTCCCTCCTACAGAAATGATTTTTTGAAATAACATGTCTACATTTTGATAAGACGTTCCGAGTTGTTAAACCCTATCATCAAGCACATATTGAAACGGGAGATGATAACATGCAAAACACTAAAGGGAGGATTCTTTGGATTGATAGCGCATTAAGAGTACCATTGGCAAATCCATATTTGAAGTCTGAACAGAAACTTTACGTTCGATTTTTAGAGTATCACGGGTATGATGTCTCGTTAACAGATAGTGGTGATGAGGGGGTCGCTTTACTCAAAGGTAAGACGTTTCAGGGTGTTCTACTAAATTATGAAATGCCAACGGAAAACGGTGATTTGCTTTCACTTATTCGGAAAGAGGATGCCCATATTCCCATTATTCTGCTGACGAAGTCAGGTGGACAAGAAATAATGGAGAAAGCAAGTTTTCATGGTGTTGACGATGTCTTAATAATGCCGACAAACCCCAGACAGTTGGTTTCATCACTTGCATTTTTACTTGAAAAACAGAATATTCGAGAGACATATACGCCGCAAGCGTACGTCAATAACTTTAATAATCAATACACGCTGGAACGCAATCAAACACAGACTTTAGCCGATGAATATCAACATGATTGGCAAGCATGGATAGACACTTATCTCCATTTTGTTGAATGGGATATTAAATTAGATACACTTTCTAACGTTGATGAGCTTAAAACAATCCATGCCAGTGAAAAACGTGAAGCCAATTCTGTTTTTGCTGACTATATTCAAAATACTTACAGTTTGTGGCTTGAAAGTGAAAATTCACCCACGCTGTCTGTAGATGTTTTTTACAAATATGTACTTCCAGAGATTCAATTCGGGAAATCTGTACTGTTTGTCGTCATGGATTGTATGCGGTTGGACCACTGGTTGAAAATTGAACCATTGCTCTACCGTGATTTCCACATGACAAAGCACTATTACTATTCTATTTTGCCGACATCAACCCATTATGCTCGAAATGCCATTTTCAGCGGTTTATTTCCCCGAGATCTGGCAGAACGATACCCTAATCTGTATGCCGAACCGGATAAAGAACATACAAGTATCAACCGCTATGAAAAAGAACTCCTGTATTTACAACTTGAACGGCATGGGATAGTTCTTAAACCATCACCGCATTACTTCAAAATTTTCGATGCACGCGGTGAAATTCAGTATCTACAGTGGCTAACAGATGCAAACAGGATAAGTTTGGCAGCATTAGTCGTAGATTTCCTTGACATGTTGACACACCTCAGAAGTGAGGTGTCCCTATTTCAGCAACTGATTTCAGATGAAGAAGCGTTTCGGACACTTGTGCAAACGTGGTTTCAGAATTCACGGATTTACAAAATTATCAAGCTTGCAGCAGAACGTGGAATTACTATAATAATTACATCAGATCATGGTTCAGTGTTATGTCAAAATGCAGTCAAAATATCAAGTCCCCACGAACTTTCGAGTGGACTGAGAGCAAAAAAGGGCAAAGACATATCCTGTTCACCTGAAGCAGGCTTATTGATAAATAATCCTGAAGTATACAGATTACCACATAGTGCAGCAGAAAAGAGCTACATTCTCGCTAAAGAAGATTACTATTTCGTATATGAAAGACAGTTTAACGTATATAAAGAGATATTTCAGGATAGTTTCCAACACGGGGGCATTTCATTTGAAGAGATGATTCTGCCATGTATAGTCCTTGAACCGCGATGAGGTTAAGTAGTCAGGTAAACTGTCAAATAGATTTTTACGTTATCAGGAATCAAAATTTATAGTGAAATCTAAAATATGTGAACACTTTCTGGTAGGTGCGGTTTCTAACCGCACCATTTACACAAGTTCGGTTAAGAAATGGAACCTACCACGGTGTATAGGTAATTATGGGTTTTACTATAATAGAATATTTTCTTTCAAGGAGAAGAAACGTATGCAAAAAAACACCAAACCTAATAAAACTTTACTTTGCGCGCTGTTAACATTTGCCACAATAATATTTTCGATTTGCACACAAGCACAGTTTCCTGATTTCGACTTTTCTGATAATCAACCTGTAGAAAAATTAAGTGCTGAAGGGTACATCTCTTTGGATAAGGTACAACCCGGCAGAGACTTCAAAATTGCTGTTGTTGTGAAGATAGCAGAAGGATGGCATGTCAATGCTAATCCCGCTCGCGAAGGACTTATCCCTACTGAGATAACATTTCCCGAAACGCCGAACTTTACTTTTGGGGAAGCAGTATATCCGATAGGAGATACGCTCAATCTCGCTTCAATAGGAGAAGCACCGGTATACCACGATACTATCACTATTGGTATCCCAGCAACTTTGCTTCAAAGCACACCAATTGGATCTACAACTTTGGATATGCAGCTTCGCTATCAAGCGTGTAATGATGAACAGTGTCTGCTACCTGAAACGCTAAATGTTACCATACCGATTAATGTTGCCAGTTTAGCTGAAACCGCACAACAAGTTAATGAGGCTATTTTCGCCAATATCGCATTTGAAAATACTACGACAAACGATAGCAGTGAAGATCAAGGGGGAATTGCAGGTGCACTCTCTGGAGGCAATTTATGGCTCGCATTTCTACTTGTGTTTGTCGGGGGAATTGTAACGAGTTTGACACCTTGTGTGTATCCTCTAATTCCGATAACGGTTTCTATCTTCGGTGCGAATGAATCTACTGGTATTCTCAGATCTTTTCTACTTTCCGTGGTGTATGTATTTGGAATCGTAGTTACCTATTCAATTTTAGGTGTTGCTGTGGCATCAACGGGGGCAGTTTTCGGTCAGATTATGGCAAATCCCTGGGTGATCGGTTTCATTTGCGTGATTCTTGTTACACTTGGTTTGTCTATGTTCGGTGTTTTTGAGATACGTTTACCTTCTTCAATGCAAAATAGGCTTAATACTGTCGGAGGCGCTGGATTTGTTGGTGCGTTTGGGATGGGAACTGTTGCGGGTATGATCGCAGCACCATGCACAGGTCCTGCCTTGGCTGCTGTCTTGGCATATATTGCTACAACGAGCAGCTTAGTTATTGGATTCTGGCTAATGTTTACGTACGCGCTCGGTATGGGTTTATTGTTCATTTGCATAGGGACGTTCTCTGGTTTACTTTCTGCCCTACCACGCTCTGGTGGATGGATGTACGTCTTGGAAAACATCTTTGGAATTGCGATTATCACGATGGCACTCTACTTCCTAAAAGATGTTAAAATCTTTGCCCCTTTGACAAGTTTTTTACAGAACTCGCTCCCATTTTTTGGCATTGCTGCAGGTTTAATCCTTATAGGACTGCTTCTCGGCAAGTTGACGCAACGTTTTAGTGGTATCTCTGCGGGGATGAAAGTCCGTAAAGCATTTGGGCTTTTGCTGGTTATAGTTGGGGCATTTATGATTGTAGGAGGACTTCAACAACCCGTTGCTGGGGCACATCTGAATTGGGTTTATGATGAACCGACAGCATTGGAAACTGCAAAACAAGAAAACAAACTGGTGATGCTTGATTTTTACGCGACGTGGTGTAGTGCCTGTAATGAACTGGATCATAAGACTTTTTCCGACCAAGCTATTGTTGATAAATTAGAGAATTACATCACGGTCAAACTTGATTTTACTGCTAAATCCGACAAGGCATTAACAGAAAAGTACCAGATTCGCGGATTACCTGTTGTTATTTTTATGGATGCTCAAGAGAACATTTTTAAGCGGATTGAAAAGTTTGTTGATGCAGAGGAGATGCTAAAGATAATCGAAAATGTTGAAGCTGAAGCTAAATTTACTAAAGGTAGCAATTTATAAAGGACTTACACATGGAATCGAATAACCAGATTGAAAAGAAGTCATTTTTTTCGTTTAACCGTTTGCTTTTATATACCGAAATCATTGCAATTATTGGGTTTGTCGCACTTGCGGCACTCTATACTCGGAGAGGTGGTGCAGAACCGAAATCCCTTCCGTTATCTGAAGTTGAAACCCTAATCGCTGAAGCAGATTTACACTTCGAAAATCAAAACTTAGGTAGAGCTGTGTTCCTCTACTGGCAAGCACTCCAAGCAATGGAAAGCGAAAAAACTGATGACAATAAAATAGATCGCTTGCACGCGAACCTTCGTATTGCAGAGATCTACTCCCAGAGTAATTGGTTAAAAGATGCGAAATCGCGCCTACAACATGCTTCAAATATCCAACCTGATCATCAAGATGTTCTCCTCTTAAGTGGTAAACTTTTTCGCGATGACGGTGCGCTAAAAGAGGCGACTGAACAATTTTTGGCAGTGTTGGAAAAGGACCCTAAAAGTGCTGAAGCACGCTATCTTCTCGGTGTTCTGTATCAAGGGAATAAGCAGTATGAAGCGGCATCCACACATTATAGAGCGGCAATTGAAAGCGATCCAGAGTTCAAACATATTCCGTCTGAAAAAGCACCTATTGGTGTGCTTGCGCGCCTTCAATTATCACGCACCTACAATAAAATGTTTCAAAGCTATAACTTTTTAGATAGAGAACTCACTAACGAAGATCTGGCAGAGGTCGTACGTCTTGAAACGCAGTCAATTCTACTTTTAGAAGAAGCACACCAAAAAGAACCGGAGATGCAAGAAATTATTGATGATCTGATCGGTTTACTTTATAGGCGTGCCATCATACTTAAACGCGAAGCAGCAACGCGCCCTTATGCCGATGCCTTGGAAGTCTATGAACACATTGTGGAACTTGATCCGACAGAAGTAAAAGCGTGGCAAGAAATGGCTGAAATTTATGAAAGTTATCTTATAGACAAACCGAAAGCACTTGAAATGTACCGAAAGGTCTATGAACTTGAACCGCATGCAACTTACTTAGCGGTAATCAAATCACTTGAAGAAGAAATCGCTACAGAAGAACAACAATTGGAATGACAATTTGATCTAAAAATTGGCTTTATTAACGCTGAAATTTCCTAAAAAGATTTGCACAACATGCACATTGATATTTACTTAATGTCTTACTAATTTTCTGTTTAACTTCATTCGGGAACTCATTCGTTAGTCTGTAAAACCGTCTTCCATTCTTTCTATATGATGCTTTAGCAATCTCAAGAGCTAACGGTAAGAATTGCAAACAATGCCGTAGCTTCTTTCCTATCTTTTTAGGTAAATAAGGAACAGTTTGGACTATTCCTCCTGTTCCTTTTTTTATGTCCGTTGAGGTATGTACAGCAAGTTTACTCGCAACCGCCCCTATTTTTTTACGATGTTTGAATAAAACTGTAGCAAGTTCCAATGCTATCGGTAAAAAAGGTAAAGTCCGAGTTAGCGCTGCACCAGCTGCTTTTGGTAGATGTGGAATCACAGCATTCAAAGCGGGTCTTAAAGCTGTCATACTAATCATTGAAATTCCTCCATTAGGCATAAAAAATAAGGTGATTAGGTAACCGCGATACATTTTCAAGGTGGTAAATGTGAAAATTGCAACTTGTGGGTAGGAGAGAAAGAAGCCGATGAGAGGATTTGAACCTCCGACCTACTGATTACGAATCAGTTGCTCTTCCACTGAGCTACACCGGCTTGACAAAGCGTTATAAATAGGAAATGCCGAGAGGCAGAATCGAACTGCCGACACATAGATTTTCAGTCTACTGCTCTACCGACTGAGCTATCTCGGCTTCAGGTATTTATAATACCATTAAATAAAATGATTGTCAAATCTTTTAGCAGGTTTATTCGTTCCAAATACCGATTTCACGATAGAAACGGATAGCACCCGGATGAAAAGATGTGCCGACATCTTTGATAGCGTTTTTCTCATTGATGGCTTTGCCAGCTTTATGTGCCTTGACAACTTCAGCACGATGCGTATACAAAGTTTTCGTAAAATGATAAACCATGTCTTCATCTGCATTCGCAGCGGTGATAATATGCATTGAACCGACATTTAGGGTATCAAAGGGTTCTGTCAGTACCTTTTCATACGCAGTCACGGGAATAGTTATTGGGTTAAAGAAGGGGTACTTTTCAAAGAGTGCTTTTTTCGCTGCATCTTCAAATGGCACGAAAGTTATATCTTGAGTTGTGCTCACCTGCGTTATTGCTGGTGTTGGAATTGCACCACCCATAAAAGCAGCAGCAGCGGAACCGTCCGCCAATAAATCTGCTGCAGCACTGTATTTGGCGTTAAGCGGGGAAAAATCCTCATACGTCACACCGTGTTCTGCTAATATTGGTTTCAGAAAATACTCAAAACCTGCACCTGCGGGACCCACAACGACGCGTTTTCCTTTAAAATCAGCAATTGACTGGATTCCTGAAGATTTTTGCGTGACAAATATGCCGACATTCGGTGCAAGTGTCATGACTGAACGGATAGGTTGTTCAGTTTGCCACGCTCCTTCCCCACGCACTGCAAAATACGAAATTGCAGCATTGGCAATGGCAAATTCTAAAGTAGCATCTTTCCTAACAAGCAATCGTATGTTTTCTTGTGAGCCATTTGTGCCCTCAGCGGTTACTTCCCAGTCCTTATCCGTTATGTTGCGACCTATAACGTCAGCAATTGCTCCACCAACGCGGTGAAAAGCGCCACCTAATGTACCTGTTCCGATGCTAATAAAGCGGCGTTTTTCAGTATTATTCTCTACTTGACCAGATTGATCGTTTTTCTCGCTTTGCTTTGATGCGTTATCGCACCCAATTCCAAAACTCAAAGCAAAGGCAAGACAGAAAATGGATAAATAAGATATAATGAACTTCATTGATGTTCTCCTAAAATGACCAAAGCCGTAAGGCTTCAATCAGGGACATGGTGAAATATGGAAATAATTATACCCACACCTATAGGAACGATCTCCGAATCTCGACTGATCGGGAATCGGAGTTCCCTCTTACAAACCTGTAATGTAGCATTATTTCTAATCTCTACCATAGTTTTACTTTCAAATTTTTAACCTCTATAAAAACTGAACGGTAAGGACACGACTCGTTACGCAGTAGATTTGAGCGGCACCTCAGGCGGGAAGTAACACATCTTAGACATTGCAGGAAAGATGTGCGTTACGTCGCGTCTGTAGACATCTCCACTTAAAATATCTACGATACCACCAAGATGTTCAGGATACTCTGATAAAAACCGCGCAAAACTAAATTCCTTCGTATAAAAAGCGTAGACAAGTTTCCGAAACGCTTCCATACCAGCAACAAACGTATGTCCAAAACTCCCTAATCGCGTTTCAGAAAAATCTTTCTCTTGCAACGCTTCAATAATTACATCTGCTGCCATTTCACCAGATTTGAGTGCTAAAAACAGACCTGTTGAATAGACTGGGTCTAAAAACCCAAACGCGTCACCTATCAAAACCCAATTATCTCCTGCGATACGACTCGCACGATATGAGAAATCTTTTGTTGTCTGGATGGGTAAGAGTTGTTTTGCGCCTTCAAGTCGTTGTTTCAAAGGTTGGCATTTCTCCAGTTCTTCGTCAAATATTTTCTGTGCGTTGAGTTTACCTTCAGGTTCTCTGCGATTTTGGAGAAGATAGTCCAATTCACCAACCACCCCAATACTTGTGCGATTGTAGGGAAGTGGAATTGACCAGAACCAAGAATCTTTATCTTCGGTATGCAATATAAGTGTAGCACCTTCGTCAATCCCTGCGTCACGATGTCCACCTTCATAGTGTGTAAAAAGGGATGCCTTTTTTAGGTTCGGTTCTATGGTGTTGAGGTCTAATTGTCTCCCAATCAGAGAACGTTGCCCAGTTGAATCTATAATAACAGTTCCATGTATTGTTTCAAGGTTATTTTTTCCTTTTTCACCATTTTGTGAAACAACACCGACTGCTTTATCTCCTTCAAAAAGCACTTTGCGAACACTTACACCTCGTCTTACCTCTACTCCCTTCTCTATAGCATTGTCCAAAAGCATCTGGTCAAACTCACTACGCAGGACCTGCCATGTAACCGCACTTTCATGGGGATTGGTATCAAAGAAATAGAATGGATTGGTGGCTTTACCCGTGCGCGTAAAAAACTGTACACTGAACTTCTGTGGAAAATGACTCGCTCGTAATTTTTCAAGCATGCCGAGTCGTTTGAAAGTCCAATATGTGGCGGGAATGAGAGACTCACCGATTTTGAAAGTTGGCTCTGCGTCGCGCTCCAAAAGCAGCACACGGTAACCTTGCTGCGCTATGAGTGTCGCAGCGGTACTCCCTGCAGGTCCGCCGCCGATTATAATGGTATCGTAATTTTGGTGTATGTTCATTTATATATTTCTATAACGAATATGTTTTTGAATAGTTGAGTACAGCCACAATGTTAATCTAATGCTTTTCCATCTATCGCTTTCAGGATTCAGTTTTTCTGGTGGATTTGCTAACGAGATTCCGATCTTTAAGGCATCTAGAACTTAGGTCAAAATTTCAATCCTTACATTACCATCTTTTACAACATCTAATACCAAGCGATTTCCGTTAAGCAATGCCATCCCAACCAATGGTCCTCCGTCTGTGCGTAGAACAGGCACTTCGCGTTCTTTACCGTGCCATAACACTTTCACACGGTACAGCTCAAAAACAACCATGTTTCCATCACCCAGAATTGCTCTTCTATACCCAGCTCGTTGAAGTTTGAGACGGTTAACCAAATTAGTTGGCAGTGTTAAATAACCATCATAGCCTGTGTCAATGACCGCATCAATTGTCTCACGCCAATTCAAGCTAACAACTTCCAATTCAATGATGGCTTCTTGATTCTCTGTGATTCTTCCTAAAATCATTGTGTTGGCACCGAAATCTTAAACCAATTCGATAGGCAGTGGGAAATCCGATTCGTAGACCATAGACAGTAGCATTAGGACGTTTGGCAAGAAGACGGTCTGTAGCGACCAAATCTTCATCAGCTATTGCATAATCACCCGTTTCAATGTCAATCGCTAAGAACTTTCCTTTGTATGCTGATTCAACTTTGTCGCGTATCGTTTTCTGATAGAGTGCCTCGCCTTGTGCGGCGATAACTTCGGATGCGCCATCAGAATGTTGCATTATAATTCTCCTAAAATTTCACAATAGCCTACAGAAATAAAACGGCGCGCTAAACATTATCAACAACCTTACTTTTTCTATGGAAAAGTAAGACACAGTAACCGCGTGCTATTACCAAAGAATTATACATAATAATTGTAACATAAATTAGAATTGCACTTCAACATATAATCAACGGTTCTGGCGGTTATTTGAACCTGAAATCAATTAACTTAAAAATTCTTCAGTCTGTTTTTCGCTGTAGGAACCGTTCATCAATAAATCGCTTTGATTTAAGCTCAAATCTGGGCAAAGTTCCTATTGGCACTGTTTTTACAATTGTGCGTAAACCCAAAGCATCTTGGATTGCTGAACCCACCGCAGTTGCAGTAATAGCAGGTTTAGAGTTTGTAGATTCAATCTGAATTTCAAGATCATCAAGTGTCTCGGTTCGGTAAGCACGAACAGCAAACTCACTTACATCTGGAAACTTAAGGATAATATTTTCAATCGTAGCGGGGTAGACATTCAAACCACGGATGATAATTGCGTTGTCCAAGCGTCCGATAACACCGCCGTCAAGAACGCGATGCTGGTTCCCGCATTCACAAGGTGCAGACTTGAGTTTGACATAATCCCCTGTCCGATAACGAATTACTGGCATCCCGATTCTACCTAAATTTGTAATGACTAATTCCCCTTCGTCTACTGAGTGCCCCGTTTCGGTATCAAGCACCTCACAGATAAACTCATCTTCGTTGAGATGGACACCTGCTTGTGGTCCGCACATCACACCCCATGCGCCGACTTCGGTAGCACCCGGATGGTCATAAGCACGCGCACCCCAACGGTCCTCAATGCGCTGTTTTGTTGCAGGCAGACTTGCACCAGGCTCACCTGCGTGGATTGTTACGCTAACTTTAGAATCTTTGGTAAGGTCAACTCCCTCTTGTTCCGCGACTTCAGCAAGCCGTAACGCATAGGTTGGTGTGCAAATTACCACCGTCACATCGTTGCTAAGGATAGCACGTATCCGTTGTTCGGAAGTAAAACCACCATTCGCAATAGTGAGCGCCCCAAGTTGCTGCGCGCCATGATAAGCACTCCAGAAACCGATAAATGGGCCAAACGAAAACGCCATCATGAGTCGATCTGACGATGTTACCCCTGCAGCGTCATAAATATCTCTCCAGCATTTTCCCCACCAGTCCCACGATTCTCGTGTGTCTAACCATCGCAATGGGGCACCTGTTGTACCTGAGGTTTGATGTATGCAGGTATATTGCTCCAACGGAAAGGTGAGATTCGTGCCGTAAGGTGGGTGCAATACTTGATCTGCACTGAGTTCGTCTTTTGTAGTAAATGGCAATCGTTGGTAATCAGTAAACGTTTGGATATCGTTGGGGTGTGTAAGTCCAGCTTCGGTGAGCTTTTGCTTGTAGAAGGCGTTTGTTTTTAGTACTGAAGTGAGCATTTCGCGTAAGCGGTGTAATTGTGATTTTGTATCCATGTATTATGTGTATCGCGTATTCTGATATTCAGGGGCATAAAATACAGGAAGTAAACTATCAACTTGAAGCAAACCACGCTGTGTTAATTCAATTTCATCTGCTTCAGCGTTAACGTACAACATGCCATCGTTCTGCAGTTTTTGGTATGCATCAGCGTAAAGTGTTAGAATATCCGCGTTGAACTTGGTTTGAAAATAGGAAGGTTGTATCTTCCCAAGTTTGAGTTGCAGAATCATCTCTCGTGTCAATCGTTCCGCTTCTGTTGGTTTCAACGCACGGTAGATAGGTAGCTTATCTTCCTCAAGATTACTAAGATAGTCTCCCCATGATGGTGCATTTTGGAAGTGAATCCCGCTGAGATGCGAAAAAGAGGCAACGCCTGTACCTATCATATCACTTCCTTGCCATACTGCATCACGGTAAACGAACTGACATGGTTTGTCTTTTTTCAGAAATGTGTAAGCACTGGATTGTGCGTAACCGGCTCGTGCAAATTGTTCAAAAGCGTATTGATGCCATTCCCGTTTTAATTTCCAATCCGCAACAGGCAACGCATCGCCTCCAAGAATGTCTTTGGAATAGACGGTATTGAACGGCAGTTCGAGTTGATAGACGGTGATGCTGTCAGGATCAAGTTCTATTGTCTTTCTGACAGTTTCACGCCAACTGTCCCATGTTTCCCCAATCATACCAGAGATGAGGTCAATGTTAACCTGATCGAATGCTAATTCTTTTATCCAAGGATCTATGCGATAAACCTCTTTTGAAAGATGTGCCCTACCGTTTTCAGCAAGTATTTCATCATTCAAATTCTCAACACCGAGACTCAATCGGGTTACGCCGATTGCTTTAATAGCCTCCAATTTCTTTTGCGTTAACGTGCCGGGTTCACATTCAAAAGCAATTTCTTCTGCAGCATCCCACGGTATCACGTTTTTCACTCTGTCGACTAAGGTTGTTAGGTGTTTGACACTAATATATGAAGGTGTGCCGCCACCGAAATAGACGAACCTTAATGCCCGCCCTGCAATAGCCGGTTGCGCGCTGTACAGTTCAACCTCTTTTGCCAGAGCGTTGAGATAAGTGTCAATTTCTGAACTGTTTTTATCGGTATATACCCGAAAGTAGCAGAATTTACAACGTTTGCGGCAGAAGGGAATGTGTAAATAAAGTCCAAGCGTAGCATCTGGGCGCGGCTTTTCACTAAGAGCATGATGCACCTCTGGAACAACCGATTCGTTCCATGTAGAATATGGTGGATAGTTGGATACAAAAACGCTTCCGACTGTTGTTTGTTTTGATTCTATTCCTGCTGTTGCAGGTTCCGGTTTTGATTTAGGCATTATTTCTTTTCTCCAAAGCAGTAGAGGACTCCATCCTCTGTGCCGATATATACTCTGCCATCAGCAACGCTGGGTGATGCGACGATAGACGACCCTGTTTCAAATTTCCACACTTGGTCTCCAGTGGTAATGTCAAGCGCAATAAACACACCACGAGTTGTTCCAAAAAACACGCGCTTTCCAACGATAACTGGTGAAGATTCAATGCGGGATTTTGCGTTATAAGTCCATTGCGGTTCACCTTTTCCTGGTGAAAGGGCATGCACCATCTTATCGCGCCCTCCAATGATTACAAGGTTTTCCGTTACGGCAGCTGAGGCAAAAAACGGAAGTTTGCGTACTGGATGTTCATATCGCCACGCAATTTCACCAGATGTGAGGTCAACACCTAACACTTCGTTACCATAGGTTCCGCAATACGCGCGAACTTTAGACGTAGTTTGTACTTCTGTGTTAACGTCTAAAATTGCCGGACTTGCGCCAACATACGCGCCAAGATTCACTTGTTGTACCTGTTTGCCGTTGTCAATATTGATGACGCGTAGAAAACTATCGCATCCTGTAACAATCACGTAATTTTTGAAAATTGCGGGTGTGCCGTGTACATAACCTTCTGTCTCGAATTTCCATACCAATTCACCATTTTTTATGTTGAGACAGTAGAGAAATCCGTCATACGAACCAAATAGCACTTTATCCTCTGCGAAATTTGCTGATGAGATGATTTCGCCCTCTGTAGTATATTGCCACCTCTTTTTTCGAGTGTCAATATCCACCGCATGAAAAATACCATCTTCATCACCAAAATATATAACGCCCTTGTGGATAGATGGTGATGATTTAATTGGCGCAGTTGCCTCATACTTCCATTTGCTTTTTCCCGTTTGTACGTTAATGGCATAAAGATAGCCATCTAACGCTCCGATGTACACGGTGCCATCTACAATTGTAGCGGTGGACTCAATCATATCGGCTACTTGAAAAGTCCAGATCAACTCAAGCTTGTCAGGGAGTTGTGAATCGGCGACACCTGTGAGCTGCGGATTACCACGAAAACTCGCCCAATCGCCAAATGTAGAATGGATTCCGAGAATCAACAGAAAAACTAATAGGTTAGCAGTGAGACTCCAATATGGTAGTGATTTCAACTTTTCAAAAAATTTGTTCATATAGTCTCACAAAATCGTGTATAGCCAGAGAACGCGGGTTAAACTGTGCAGTCCATTGTGCTGCAGCTTCCTTTGCCAGTGTAGCTATATCTGTTGATCTGATATTATATTGGACAGAAGAATCTTGTAATGTGTTCGGTAAATCGCTTGTTCGCATTAACACTTCAATTCTATCTACCAAATTTCCGTTCGGATAAAGTTCGTGATAGGATTCACCTGCGACTGTTTTGTTAAAGCGAATTACGTGCGGTAACATGAGGGCAACAGCTATGCCGTGTGTGATGCCGTATCTGGCTGTCAATGGATTGGCGCATGCATGTGCTGCTCCGAGCATCGAATTTTCTATGGCGACCCCAGCGAGATAAGCCCCAAGTAACATCTTTCCGCGTGCTTCACTATTTTTGGCATCAAGTGCCAATTCGAAATTAGCATCTAAAAATTGCCATGCATGCAGAGAAAAAATCTGCGACATTGGGTTGCGTCTCGTTGAAACAAAACTCTCAATTGCGTGTGCAATCGCGTCTATACCGGTTACCGCTGCTACCATTTTCGGTAAGGTCTCTGTTAACTTCGGGTCTAAAATTACAGTGCGGAATTGTGCTTTTTTATCACCACACGCCATTTTTCTATGTGTATCTTCCTGGGCAATCAATGCGAAAGATTGTGCCTCACTACCAGTGCCAATCGTTGTCGGAATACCTATTGAAGGGAGCATCGGTTGCGTTGCTTTATTTATTCCCCAGTAGTCCTCCATTTTGCCACCATTCGTTAGCAAAATATTTACGCTCTTCGCACAATCCATCGCACTCCCACCACCGAGTCCAATAATCAGGTTAATCGGTGCGTTTGCTTTCGCAAATTGTACCGCAGCCTCAACATGTTTTGTAGTCGGGTTGGGTTCAACATCTGTGAAAACGTAACACGGAATCTTTTCACTATTGAGTGTTGAATATGCTCGTTTGAGGATACCTGCCTCTTGAATACCAGGGTCTGTTACGATTAAAGTACGACTGCCGCCAAGTGCTATAGTGGATTCAGCAAGTTTTTCAATACTGTTCTCGCCAAAGATGACGCGTTGTGCCAAATTAGAATCAAAAGAAATCATGGCAAAAAGTTTTCCGATTTGTTAAATTTCCAAACGGATTGGGTTTATCAATGATCCAAATTATATCAGATTTTGGTTCGTTATTCAAGGGAAGAATGTAGGTGGGTATGTAAAGTTTTTGGCATTAACCGTTCTTTTTCTTGTTGGAGGGTTTTTCAACCCCGATTTCTCAATTGCCACAAGTCTGTTGAGAATTGACTTGGGACTCTTCTGTAGGAGCGACCTCCTGGTCGCGACCAGGAGGTCGCTCCTACAGAATCCGTGTAATCCGTAACAGACAAGTGACAAAAACTTTACACACCCATGTAGGTAGCAGGGTTATTTAGTTTTAAGAATTATCGGACATTTTGAGGTGTAGGAGGGAACTCCGATTCCCGACTATCAGTGAGTTGGTCGCGATTCGGAGATCGCTCGGACAGAGGAAATGTAGAATTATTTCTATAATCCACTATAAATCAGGTGTTGTCAGAATATTCAGCTAAATGTGCTTGTGGCGTACCATTCCGATAATCACCATCACAAGCATTAAGTAGCCATCCACTGAGTCGGGTGACAAGATCGGGATGATCTGCAGAAATGTCATTTTCTTCGCGGTAGTCGTGAGGGAGGCGGTATAGCTGAAAACTATCCGTTTTGTTGATATAACGTAACTTCCAACCATCGGACGTTACCAACGCAGGACCGAGCCGAGAGGCATATACAATCCACTCATGATTTTGTTGTGCCTCAGTCTGTTCCAGTAGAGTTGGTAAGAAGGACACGCCGTCTTTGTCTTGCGGCAATTTCACACCGATGAGGTCAGCAAGAGTCGGCATCAAATCGTAGTTTGCGAGCATGTGGTTTGACAAACGGTCGGGGGCTACCCTTCCAGGAAAACGGACAAGGTAAGGGATTCGCGTGCCGCCTTCCCAACTTGAAAATTTCAATCCTCCCATACCGTCGTTTCCATCAAACACGTCACCGCCTGTCTCCGAATAGAATTTCGTTGTAATTTCATCAAACGGTTCACCGTTCAAATTCCTCTGCCGACCAGAAGTCCGCCCTTCCTGTCGGTAATACACTTCATGACCGTTATCGGAGCAAAAGACAATCATCGTGCGATCGTCAATACCGAGTTGTTGGAGTTCATCTAAAATGATTCCAACGGTCTCATCCAACTTTAGGATCATAGAGGCGTATTCTTCTTCATACGTCGTTAATTCCGATGATTGTTTGAGCGATGGGTGTATTTCAGGAATGGAAATCGGACCGTGCGGTAACTGAGATGGGTGATAGAGAAAGAAAGGTTTATCCTTATGGGCGTGCAGGAACTCTATTATTTTATCGTTGAAAATATCTTGAGAATATACCGCTTTTCCTTGACGATTCCTGCGGAATTCCAGATTCTCTTCAGACTCCGAACCTGGATGCTTTCCACAGTCTGCATGGGTATTCCCTTGAATATATGCCAATTCCCCATTTTCAAAGAGAAAAGGCGGATAAAATCCGTGGCAACGCTGGTGGTCGTAGTAACCGTAGTGATACTGCCACCCGTGGCGGCGAATACGTTCTGCTGTTGTGGCAAAACCCCATTCAAGTTTTCCGATCTGTCCCGTTACATAACCCGCTTCTTCCGCGATTTCTGCTAAGAAAACATCATCGGTACTTGCTTGTAAACCAGTGGTATGAATCAGCTCCGATATTTCACTCGGTGTTATTTCACCAGTACTTATGCTTGTGTAGATTCCACCTTTGGTATATGTCCATGTCCCTTGATGACAATCGTGGATACCCGTCAACATACTGGCGCGTGATGGGGCACAGAAAGCACAACCGTAGGCGTGGTTGAACCGCATTCCCTCGTTTGCGAGGCGATCAATGTTGGGTGTCTCAAAATGTTGCTGCCCATAGCAGCTTAACATGCCACGCCCGAGGTCGTCTGCGAAGATGAGAATTACATTTGGGTTTTCGATCATAATTGATGCTTTTAGTTACAGCGTTCATATAAGTACAGTGTATATTAGATACGTTGTACTTTAAGCGAAATAGTCGAAAATTTACTCTTTAGCTTTAGTAACAAAAGTGATGCTGACTCCAGCTTCGTTACCAGCACCGTCTTTGACCGTACCTGCGATTTCGTACTCGGTTTCGTTGCTGAGTCCTTGACCGGCATTCCCTGAAAGCATGATTTTGTTGCCATCCGCCTTGGATGTCCAACCAACATCATCATCGCCATCCATCAGCATAAGATCTCCGGTGACGGGTTCGCTGAAGGTAACTTCTATACCATCTTCAAACACCTTCGCGGGATCAACGCCTTCAGCACCATCTTCAGGACTGCTACCAGTGACTTCCGGTGCTGTTTCATCTGCTGCAACAACGGTATAGTTTAGCGTGTGACTGCCTTCACCGTTTGGCCACTCAATTGTTAGTGCAAGTGCACCAGCAGTAAAAGGACCGTTGATGGTACGCGTCTTACCAGACCCTGCGACTGTGCCTACATTGACTGTTACGTCACCTGGGTTGTTGTCAAATGTGACTTTGATACTGCCATTTGCTGCGAGATCACCACTTGCGGGTTCGGCACTAACAACGCTGCGGCTGGAGTATCATACTTAACAGTTACTTTTTCTTTCGGAACTTCGTCTTCTACTATGGTTATAGTGATGACGATTTGCTCTGGGGTTTCATCATAGGCAACTAAGCCAATTAAAACAGTGATTGATATTAATAATAGTAATTTCATTAAATTCTCCTTTAGTGGTTCACTCGCTAAAGATTTATTGTCCATAAAACTTGCGGCATAGATCCAAAAGTCCCTCCCCTCGCTTGCGAGGGAATAAAGGGGGTGTATGGATGGAATTCAAAACACAAAAACTTACCGAATAAACCATTTAGTGGTTCACTTGCTAAGTTTTTATGTATTGTAAATGTATTGCATAAAATATTCTTGCATTTACTCCTAATTTACTTACGCGACCGAGAATGTTTTATCTTTAATTCAGATAGCAACTTGTCTATGTATCTTGCGGGAATAGCAAATGCATTCATGTGCCTATCGCTCCTTGCGACAATGCCGAGTAGAGTGCCTTGTTTGTTAAGCACCGGTCCGCCGCTGTTACCACCAAAGATATCGGATTGGATATGTAAGAAATTTCCGCTTTCTTTAAGAAATTCACCGAGTGTCCAACGCCACAAATCTTGTCCACCCGGATTACCGAGGATGTAAACCATATCTCCCGCTTTCCTTGTAGATGTCCGAACGTTCCAGTCGATTTCGCGGGCGGTTTCGGGAAATCCTTCAACCCAAATGATTGCTAAATCTGTCTTTTCGTTTCTCGCGACGACATGTCCTTTGGTGTAATAACCGAGCTGCTTGAGTACGCCGCTGCCGTTCAGGTAGAAGTTCCGGTCCTTAATAAGTTCCCCATTTTTGTTCGGAGCGGGGAAATATACGTCTAAGATGGTGCCCTGTTTACCCGTAACATGTGCGTTGGTGACAACAAGCTTGAACTTTTTATCAATGAGCACGCCGCTGCTTTCAGCTATGCCGGGGTTGACTATCCACATGACAGCGCGAATGGCGTTGTCATAGACTTGGTTTGCGGTAGTTTTTTGTACCGGACGTTTTTGAGCGGGAAGCATACGAGTTTGTTGGTTAGCATCAATATCTTCCATACCACCAAGGGCAGTCGCTTTATCCGTTTTCTTCATTACCATGGAGAGCCCCATCAAGGTGACTTCTGCTCTATATTCCACCCCATCGGAATCAACCCACGACTTAAAGGTAAGCCCACCCATCATATCCATTGTCCCACGTAAAACATAGCCCCGCTTTCTCTTTGACTGATATGTTAAGGTATCTTGCCCTTCAACCTCAATTTCTGTCTTCACAGGTTCTAATAAGTCTAAATCTAATGTGTGATAACTCCGTTTATCACCTATTTTAAAACCCTTAGAGAAGAGTGATTTCATGTTTGTGTATTGAGAAATTGTGCCAGGCGGCATAGGAACTTTTGATTCAGTTGATTTGCCATTAAGCGTTGTCTTAATGTGGGCAATCCCATTTATAATGCGTCCCTCTATCTGTTTTAATCCAGACTCCTCATTGGATGTTGAGAGGAAATATCTCGGTATAAAATCGGAACCTGTATACTCAACGTTGGTGGTTGTAAACGTTACATCGGGCCCCAACGCCTTAAGACTCATAACCATATTCATTGTATTCCGATCTACCACTTCCCCTTGATATATAGTTTTCTCAGTAGATATATGTGCGTAACCGATCTTGATGTCCATCACAGTGATATTGGCCCAATGCTCTTCCGCGAAACTAATACTAACAGACATAATGAGACAGGCGATTAAAAAAAATAACACAAAACTTAAACGAACCATTTGTTCTGTTCTCCTTTGATTTAGTGTTTATACGAAATTATACCATTTTCAGCGAATTTTGCTACATTTTTAGACAATCTTATTTCATTGTGAAATTCATTCTACGTATAGGTAGGATTATTTCAGTAGGTTATCCATTGGAAAGCGCGTTGCCGATATAGATGCTCAAACAGATTTCCTTCATGCGGACTATCCCAAGAAATCTGATTTGTCGGGATAGTCCCCAAATTCAGTCGGTCAACAAGAGGCGTTGCTAACAGTTCTTGAGTTAGTTCAGCATCTTCAGTAATAACGGTGGCAACTAATGTCGCGCCAATGGACTTGACTAATTGTGCTGCTGGCACTTCAACAATGCTTACAAATGGAAACGGAAATTCTGTGTTTGCTAAGGGGTGTTCAGGGTCATCACACCATACAACCGTTGGTCTGAGAAAGGTGCAGCCATCTAATTCAATCACACGTTCTCCTGTTGTCAATTCTGTTGCCCCGGGTTGCTTGAGATGTCGGTCAATCAGCGAAGAAATACTGTGGGCAGCTTTGGGATTTGCCCATGCTGCAATTCCGGCTTCTGGATGATCAAGGGGTTTCGGTTCAATACGCCCCAAATGTTCTGCTAACGTTTCGGCAATATCGTTGCCATGTGCCGTCACCCATACGCCAGAAGCATTAATGCATGACCTACCACCGTTTTTAGAAACTGATTCCACGATGAGGTCAAGATGTTCTTCCCAATTCGTCTGGTGTCCTTCATGAATGACGATTTTACTGCGTCCCGGTCCGTGGATTTCCACACGTGGGTCATTTAACCATGGTTCAACAGTTGAACCACCTCCAAACAGCATAGATCTGCCACAGCGGAATAAGATTTCGTTGGCACCGGGATAATCGGTCGGATAAAAACTGAATGCCTCTGGTGGCACACCTGCTTCAATAAACGCTTGCGCTATGCGATAGGGAGTCCACGGTTCCTCACGCCCTGGTTTTAAAACCAGTGGGACTTTTAAGGCTACAGCAGGAATCCACAAGGAATGTACACCTGGAGAATTACTCGGCAACACAGCACCAAGCGCATCTGTTTCGCAAACGTAACTTAAGGTGCGCTTTTTTTGCACATGCCATCCTGTGTCCAGAATTTGCAGATCAAGTCCGCGTGTTAAGCCGTCTAAAACGGTCTCTATATTTTCTAAAACACCTTGAATCTTTCCCATGTTCTGTTGACATAGGGTTTCGGGTAAGCCTGTCGTTCCAGAAACTTGTTTGATATATTCTATCGGTGATTGTGTGCCGCCATCAAGCGGTAGGTCAGCGGTTGTGAATAGGCGTGCAGCATCGTTGCACATCCCAATCAACTCTGAAACAGAATGTTGTGAAAGTGTTTGCTTGTGAAGTGGTAAGTCGCGAAGGTCCTTGGCTATCAAACCAGTGTTCGCTTGGCTGACTTCAACCAACGGTTCACCTGTTTTGATATGTGGAACGCTAACGGTTTTCAAACTTCTGTAAGAACGTCCAGCGCGTAGAATTGGGATGTGGACCATTATTTTTTCTCTACCTTGTAATTTTTGCAACCCATCCAGAAGATGCATCACAATAAAGGAAATCATCACCGTAGATGGATAAACCGTGCGGTTCAGGGTATTCTTCAGACACTTCAATCTTATCCAGTATTGTTCCATCTTCAAGGTCAAGTTTAACGATAACCCTATCAGAAGTATGGGTTACCCAGAGCCCATCTTCAACGCGCACAGTCCCGTGCGCTCTGCCGTAGGGTAGGGGTAACGTATGTTGGATTGACCTATCGGAAATTCTAACCTTGTGGATCTCTTGGTTTTTGAGTGTTTGTACCCAGAGATGTCCTTCGTCGTAGTTGTCATATTCAACGCCGTGTGTGCCGCCTCCCTCTGGAACAGGAAAGCGACCAAGGGTTTCACCTGTGTCTGGAGCAACTTGGAAAATCTCACCTGTACCGGGTTTCGCATCCGTATCGCGGACGGCGCGCCATCGATCTCCAGGACCGTTTGCTGCTAACCAGAGTGCCCCTCCACCGAACGCCATGCCGCTTGTGTTTGAGGAGTCGCTCGGAATATCACGAATATGTTTCGGCACGTGATACTCCGGATCACAAACGATTTCAACTAAAATTACTCTGTCAGTGATTTGGTCTACTATCCATAAACCTTCGTCTGTAACCTGTAAACCGTTTGGGACTGCGTAGGGTGAACGAAAGATTTTTTCAATTTTTGTTGGCATATTCAGATTCCTTTTAAGGTCTATCCACTTTTGCTAAAGATGACTTTAGCCACGTTAAATATTGGGATTTCCGTTCTTTAGTGATTGGAAAAGACTTGATAAACTCGTTTGTCGATAGATTCTGGATAAACGCTAATTCGGGTGTTAGAATCATGGGAGCAACAGGATAAACAAAGTGTTCTTGGAGTTTTATAGCTAAGGCAGCTGCAGCAGCCCCTTTGACACCGTCCTGAAGATCCGGTAATTCTCTGAGTAAAACCCATGTATTCACAAACTTTGTGTTAAGCAACTTGATAATTCTCGCTGAGGAAAGCGGACCCGCTCTCAATATTTTACCTGTCCCTCAGCAGGATTCATCATCAAGTGTACCAAATAAAACTAACGCGTGGATGGGACGATTTGTTCCTTTCGCGAGTTCAACCGTATCTTCAATCGGTGTCCACTCAATTTCAGCAAACTTATAGAATGCAGTCACTAACTTTTGGCGGGCTTCTTCTTCAGTAATGGCGGTTTCCCATGTTATCTCGTGTGTAGATAGCCCACTTGATAAGGTAGAGAGTTCCATGCGGGGAATAAAAGCCACGTCTGCTGCTCTGAACGCGTTAACATCTACATTGCTATTACGTGACGGAAGAGCCAAAGAAAACTCGACAACTACGCCTTCCGTTCGGTTCAGTACTAATCGACCTGCAAACTGTGCTGGCAACAAACGGATACCGGACGCGTCCAGCACAAACTGCGCATGAATTCGGAAGACAATCTCGGCGTAATTGGGCGAAATTGCCCGTAAACACGCTTTTGACCCTTCAGATCTATGTGTTCTGCTGGAAAAGATGGTGATCTCCGTTGTTGCTCCCGAGTGAAACTGACAGAGGAAAGGGAGAATCCCTTTCAGGTCAAGCTCCCAAATATTCCCTACATTAGCAGTCGAAGACGGAAGAAAAACTTGAAAGTCTGCTTGGCTGTAGTTCTTCAATGGATGCACAGGTTTGGGATTGAAAAGTTCTAACGCTTGTTCCCATTCCATATTCACCGGTTCTGGCAACCGTGCTTTGAGTTTATCAAACTGTTCTTGTGTTGGCTGATGCAAGTTGTACGTAGCATCCGCGATTGGCTCCCAATGTGCTTGCACCTGCACATCCGCTGTACTGCTAAGAACATTACTAAAGTCCACTATCACCTTATTTTCTCTCCTGTTGTTAAGGACAATTTAGTAAACACCTACTACGACAGTCTCTTGCAATTCAGAAAGCAGACAGAGGTTTTCAACGCCATCCCAAGGATATTCTGGAATAAGTTCAGCGCGTTTTAAGAAGATAAAAATAAAATCTCTATTCTTCAATTTTCTCGGATCCGCCTCATATACTCATCGTGTTTCCAATCCAATACCAGACGAAACTACCATTTTCTTCGGTTGCCAAAACCCTATAGTCCTTGCTGATTCGCACAACCCAATCGGGTCCAATCTTTTTTAGTCGGAGGGAAGGATGTTTTGAATTTTGCTTCAGCAGTTCAAACTTTTCGTCTGCGCGTTTTTAAATCTCCTCCGGAAGGTTCTGGTAAAACTCCCAAAATTTACGGTTCGTTCTATAGATCAACACACTTTCCTGTCCGTAAATCCTCAAGTGCTTCTTTGCGAAGATCATCAAGGTGTCCGGCTTTTACATCTTTTTCAATTGCTTTTCCCACGCCTCATCCTCATTGACTAAGGTTTCATGAAGTTTTTCTACAAGGGTTGCAGCAATTCTTCTTGTGTATTTTCTTCACACTTCACTTTAGGAACTTCTGGTATCCACCCCATCCAGGCGGTACCATTTTTTTGAATATGGGCAGTATAGGTTTCTTCGTATACCGTATCTTTTATTTTGACAATCTGAATTTGTTCCATGTTACCTCTTTTTAATAAACACCTACAACAACACTTTCTTGCAGTTCAGAAAGCAGGCGGAGGTTTTCAACACCATCCCAAGGATATTCTGGAATCGGTTTTGCGCGTTCTGCTTCATCTCGTTCAAGAAATCTCGGGACAAAAAATTCCTTTGTCAGTGTTGTGAGCATGACGCGCCCAGTTTCCCCATAATCTACAGGCTCATCAGGGTCTTCTGGATTAACCAATTCTATAACAGCCCGTGGTTGTGGCGGATAATAAATTATCGCGTAGTTGTCGGCAGGATCAAAAGGTTTACAAGTTGCTAACCCCATCAAAGTATTGCCGTAGGTTGGCACAAAATCTATCCCCGGTACGAGTTCCTCGCGTGCAAAGCGGTGGAATTGCGCGTCCATTTCGGTGCCACCACAAAAAATGCCTTTAATTCCCACCTTTTGTAAGGAGATCTTTTCACACAACGCTTCAAGTAGTTTCGGTGTGGTAAATAGACACTGTACGTTTTCGTGTGCTTTTAGAACGTTAAGTGCCTGTGAAATAACGTGACTCTTATACGCGTCCAATTCTTGATGTTTTCCGTAGCGCACAAGTTGATTCACCCAACGCGGGTCAAGGTCCACAAGAAAACAGATACCACCGCGATGCTGTGCAAGGTGTTCTACAGCAAGTCTTAATCGGCGCGGACCTGTCGGACCCAACATCAACCAATCGCTGCCGGGTGGGAAACTTTCATCGGAAAGCGTTTTACTGAACAATTCGTAATCAATATGGAAATCACGGATACTGATACGACATTTCGGTATGCCCGTTGAGCCACCGGTTTCAAAAACATAGATCGGTTTATCGGCGTAAGCTTTTGGAACCCACCGTCGCACTGGTCCGCCACGAAGCCATTCATCTTGGAAATGTCCAAGATATTTGAGATCGGCATAACCACCGATCTCTTTCCGCGGATCAAAATCCAAGTTTTCTGCAAATTCTAACCAGAAAGGACATCCAGTTTCTGAGCTAAAGTGCCAGTTAACAATCTCCCGTACGTGTGCATCCAGTACTGTTCGGGCATTTTCAATTTTTTGAGTAAGGGTCATTTGCTCTTCTATTGAGATTAGTTTGTTAGTGGTATTGGTTCAGTAGTTCATGCTTTTTGTGATACCATACTTGAATGGATACCGAGAACTTTGTCGCATCGCTCAATTTGCAGTTGAAATGCCACTCGCGCTGCTGGGTAAAGTAAAGTTGCTATATACCATGTGAGTATCCCTTACTTTAGGACATGAAATACATTCCAAATAAATTGTAGACTTTAGAAACTTCTACTCAGAAATTGCAATTAACTGATTACGAGTTACAAAATACAGCACACCATCCTTTGCCACGGGTGTGGTATAAACTGAACTTCCCATATTGAATTCATCGAGTACCACTTTTGTTTTGCCTGTTTTTAAGATGACAACATCACCATCTTCATCACCGAGGTAGACTTTTCCATCAACGACATAAGGGGAACCCCATATTGCAGCAAAGGTGTCATGTGTCCAGTAAAGGTCGCCAGTGTTTACATCCAAGCAGTAGAGGAATCCACTAAGGTCGGAGATGTAGAGAAGTCCATCATGGATAGCAACAGTTGACATAGTACGATTAAATTGTTCATCACCAAAGTGCCAAACCGCAGCAGTTGAGGTAATATCCCCTGTCTGTGAAGCATCAATGCACCAGAGGTGTCCGACACCTTCGCCGTGCTCTGGGTCTTGTCCAACAGCGAGATAGACTTTGTTATCATAAATAACTGGGGTTGAGATAATGTTGTTTCTTGTGCCTCTTGGACCGAGTTCCCAAACAGAATCTTTCGGGTTACAGTCAAACTTCCAGATTATTTTCCCAGTTTCCGGTTCAAAGGCATACACCCAACCATCACCGCCAGGGATTATTACCTGTGGGACACCTTTGATAACACCGTAAGCGGGATTTGACCACTGTCCGTGTAGTATATTTTCACCGGGAGAAGCATCTTCCCAGACAAGTTCACCTGTGTTTTTATTCAATGCGATAAAACTCGGGGCATCGGGAACAGGGATATGGATGTGTGTTTCATCAACGCCGTTGCTTGTTTCCAAGAAAAGTAGGTCACCAACAGCAAGTGGAGAGCAGGTAGCGAGGTTGTGCGGAAAGACGTCCAACTCGTCCATCATATCGTAAATCCAAATAATATCACCGTCAATTTTACTTGTTTCGGTTTCCTCTTTAAAGGGACCGTCATTTTCGCCATCCAGAAAGCCTTCGGTATCAACACAGACGACCTCACAACGATTAGAGATGTAGTAGAGTCTATCGCCCTCAACATAGGGTGTTGAACAGATTCCCTGCAGCGGCCAGTCGTTAACGCGTCCTGAAAGGAGTTTTGTATGTGTAATTTGCCACAGAAATTCTCCATCGGATTCTCTAAAAGCCATGATGTTCCCACGGTCCCCCGTCAATTTCGGATTTTTCAGTGCATCGTTATTAGTTCCGACAAACACTTTACCGCCGCTGATAAGAGGTCCCGCGTAACTTTGTGAACCGAGTTCTGCTGTCCATTTAATATTCTCGCCTGTTTCCAGATTCCATTTTGCTGGAATGTTTTTCTCATCCGAGACCATGTTACGGCTTAAGGTACCACCATATAACGCAATTTTTTTCTCAGCAGACTTATGGGAATCTGCAAAACTGTTGGACACTTGAAAAACGGTGAGAAGACCAAATATAAAAATGAAAAGAACAAATGAATACGAACACACTCCGTAACTATATTTTTCTGCAGAGGTGTCTCTATGTGATAAATCTACGCTACTTGGCGTGTAATCTAATTTACGTATAAGTTTAGTTAAGATACCAGAAAACATAGCGATACTTTTGGCACCGCCTTTACATTCAAAAATCATATATCACCATACCTTTAAATTATCATAATAGATTTCAGTCGCGGAATAGGCGTAGATACCAGGACTGCCTTCTCGATTGGGAAGAGGATCTTCGGCAGTAATTGTCCATTCATCTGGTTCTGATTCGCTGGTGCGCCATACCTTCCCATTTATTACCGCTTTACCACCAACAACTTCTACCTTCATTTTCATGGTATACCAGACATCTGCCTCCCATGCGAAGTCTATCGTTTTTGCCATGCGTAAATCAGATGCCCATGACCGAATTTGTAAACGTTGCTGTCTACCTTGCATATCTAATGTATAACGGTTTGCGATTAATCCCATATCTGGCAATCGACGCTTGTCCCTTATCCCCATCAGGTCAACTTGAATCTGATAGTTTTTCATTGTTGGAGGACCGATATAGACGTTTGACTTATTCAAGCCTCGCTGAACGGGCGTTTTGACTAAAACCTTGTTTCCATCTTTCTCACGAACAAAATATTTGTTTGTAGCAGCGATCCAGTGTGAAGGTGCTTTTTCAAGTTCAACCTTTTCAAAATCTTCAGTCCACGGTAGTGGCGGAATAACTCGAATTCGAGCGGTTGCTTTTAACTCTCCCGATTGTGCCGTGACTGTGCCTGCATGCGGACCGGCACTATCATCAGGTGTGAATTGGTTGTTCTCAAGTGTTCCAGTTAAACCTGTGAGAGCCCATTCTATTGTGCCAATTGCACTTGTCCGTTTTCCATTCGCATCAAACGCTATAACGTTAAGTTCAACGGGATCACCTGAAGTAATTGTTTCGGCAGGGGTGAGCAGGAGTGCAACTGCGGGGCCAGTACTCATCGTTGGAGTTTCAATCTCTTTGGTAGCACATCCAACAGCAAAAAGGCATATAATCAAGCTTGCATAAAATATATATTGTCCGAAAACAAAATCTATTTGCCTTGTTGTAAAACAAATTTTTCTCATTATTTCCTCCCTACACAGTAAAGACGTTCTTCAGTAGTGAAATAGACACGTCCATCGGCAATGGCAGGTGAACCGAAGATTTCAACGTAGTGGTCATCTTCTTCACGGCTTATTTCTTGGACATTCAACGGCCTACACTTATCCGCACGGGGTTGAAGGATATGAAATTTGCCGTTTACTTCTGTGACATACAATTTTCCATCTGCCCAGACAGGCGAACCCCTCCCGACAGTACCGATGCTGTATTGCCAATATAATTCACCAGTTTCAGCATTGAGACAATGCATGTTCGCTGAGTTATCAACCACATAAAGCTGACCGTTTTTGAGTGTAGGAGAAGCGTATCCAACCCCGACTCCATCATATCGCCACACTTCATGAGTGGAGGTTACATCTCCTGTTCCAGTTGCATCTATACAGACAACACGTCCCATCGCTGTAGTATCAAAATTTTCTTCGCTATGTGAGGCATAAACTTTTGTGCCAGCAACGAGGACAGAGGTATTGATACCGCGCTTACTCAACTTAAATCCCCAAACCATTTCACCTGTGGTCTGTTTCATAGCGTAAATGCCTCCATCAGCATTGCCGCCGATAATTAGTGCTTGTCCATTGATTTCAGTGACAACTGGCGTAGAATAGGTGGTATCAAGCGGTCTGCCGCCGGGAGTTGATACCCAAATCAGATCACCGCTCCGTTTGTCAAAAGCAAAGTAACGGTGCCGAGGGATAGATTGGTTTCCCCATCCCACATTCAGGTAACTGATAACCACAAGATTGCCAGCAATAATTGGAGTGTGAACGCGTCCACCGTAGCCAGAAATCCGTCCATATTCTTCAGTGAGAGAGCGGGACCACACAATATTTCCATCTTTATCAAAGCAGATAAAAAGTCCTTGAACACCGTGGACGTAGATATTACCCGTTTCCGTATCACCTGCAGGATTCGTCCAACCGACACGGTTGAAGGTGATAGTGGTGTGAAACACGTTAAATTGATAATTCCATAACAGATCACCTGTTTTCGCATCAAAACAAGCAATACGTTCCTGTTCGGTTATATCCTTACCGATACGCCCGAGGACGTAAACCCTGTCGTTGAGGACAACTGGTGTGGAACGTCCTATGAAATCCGCCTGCCAGAGAAGATTTTCTCCTTCAATAGACCAGTTAGATATTAGTCCTGTTTCTGTAGATGTGCCATCCTGATTAGGCCCTCGCCAACTTGGCCAATCGCTTGCAATAACGGTCATCGGAATGGCAACTAAAAGAAAAAATATAAATAGCCGACAAAAGGTCGGTTTGCAATAGCGCAAATTTTTATTCCTCCTACACATTTCTATGTGTGTTTTTAATTTTAAGACGATGAAAGAGGTTTAATGTTTAAGGTGAGGTGTCTTACACAATTGAAGACAACAAGAGTTAACCAGCTTTTTATTCCTATAATGTCTTCTTCAATAATCCCCATACAAGCGGCAGCTTTTCGTTAGGTTCAACACTGAGTCCAACTTTGGATTCAAAATTCTGAGTTACTTCCCCTGCTGTGAGAGCGCGATCATAAATACGGACTTCATCAATCACGCCGGGAAAGTGTTTTTCTACCTTACCACGATTATTCGCTGCACCAATATAGACAGGTCGCACAAATGGAACAAAGGCATCCAAATTCTTTTCTTTCCCAACAATAATTTCTTGCGGTTCGCTATCCATATAGATACTGAGTTTCGCTTCCGCCGCGTCCTCAATTGCAAAAACGACGTGATGCCATTTCCCATCCGATAGTGCAAACTCAATTTCAACGGCAATATCACTGCACCCTGCAGCACCTTGCTGTCGGACATAGTAGTGAACAATATCCTCTGCCAGCGGAAATCCGGCTTTCGCACTTCGGTTGACATCAATTGCCCACGCCATATTGCACCCATCATCAAGCACTTTGAAGAGGGAGGTCCAATCCTTTTTAAAATCTGTTTTCACCCAAGCCTCAAATGTTGATGTGCCGACTTTACTACCAAAATCGCCAAGGTTCGTCAAATTAACATAATCGTCCGAACCGTCAAACTCAAGGGCATCGCCCACCTTACCAGCAACAACTTTTGGATCCCCAACAATCGTACCGTTGTTTTCACCCCAAACGTCTTTAACTGTTTTATCCGTAATATCTTGCTCGTCAAACGTCCAATAACTCACCAAACCATCAGTTACAATAGTGTCAGCAGTAACGTTAAGAGCAGTAATAACGAAAAACACTGTAAGTGTGAAGAAATAGAGTAATTTCTGCATAGTTATAATCCTTGCGAAACGCAAAAGTTTCGCTCTTGTGTAAAATGTTTGATATTAATCATAACATTATTGATTATTTTCCACAATATAAATTTGGATAGAGAGGTATTAACTTTTTAGGTAGGAAAGGTAGATGCAGCGGTGTCCACCTACCTTGTATCTAAAATTAAGAGGAGTAGTGATTTGCAACTACAGATTAGGATGGAAAATTATCTTTTCTTCAGGGCACCCCAAACAGTTGACAACTTATCTCTATGTTCAACAGCGAGGCTTGTAGTAGATTGATAATTGCGCATGATTTCTGCTTCAGTTAAGGGGCGATCGTAAATGCGGACTTCATCAATAATCCCGTTGAAAAAGTCTTCGGCTCTACCACGATTATTTCCTGCGCCAAGATACACAGGTTCAGAGAATGGCACGTATTTGTGCTGAGCGTTCTTAACTAATGGATTAAACTCTGAAATCTGATTCAGTGTTCCATCTATAAAAAGCGCGCGTTCGCTCCATTCCGTACCGTTTTCATCTACAGTCTTATTCGTATAGACGAGGTGATGCCATTCGCCATCTGAAATCGGAAATCCGCCCGTGAGCAAGTTAAATGCACACCCATTTTTATTTTTGATTAAAGATGTTAAATAAAGTAGAATGACATCCTCTCCAAAAATAAACGCAGGCCCAAAAATATCATTTTTTTTATTGTTCGACGTTCTGTTAATATCTATTCCCCAAATCATAATTCCTGAATTATCGCAGTCAGTGCCTATAGTTTTGAAAATTGTTGTCCATGTTTCTTTGTAGTCCGTTTTAATCCACACTTCAACCGTAGAAAATTCGAGTTTCGCACCAAAATTACCGAGAGTCGTTAAATTCACATAATCTTTGATACCATCAAATTTTAGTGCATCTTTCACATGACCGTTGACAATCGTCGGGTTTCCTACAATTGCTGCATTGTTTTCGCCCCAAACATCTTTGACTGTGTTATCGATAATATCATCACGATCGAAAGTCCAATAACTCACAAGTCCATCGGTTACAATATTTTTCGCCTGTGCAATGAAAGTTAGCGTAATACTAACTACCGTGAATGTCAACAGAAACATTAGTTTTTTCATAACGATTTCTCCTTAACTTACCGCGTTTGGGGACTTTTATAGTAAAACTTACAATTAATGGGACACTTCTGTAGCGCAAACTGTTAGTTTGCGTCCCATCGGCACAAACTAACAGTTTGTGCTACAACTTCTATTGTCCGTTATGTTCCAAACAAGTTTATCAAAGTGTCTCAATAATTTCAAAGTTCACTATACATGCTAACGTCTTGCTTTTATTGCTCCCCAGACCGTTGACAACTTCTGGTTTGGTTCAACGCTGAGACCGATACCAGATTCAAAATTCTGCAATACCTCTTCATCAGTGAGCATTCGATCATAAACACGGACTTCGTCAAAGACACCACGAAAAAACCTTCTTGCCTTACCATTATCATTGATAGCACCAAGATACACAGGTTGAGTAAACGGTATTAATTTACCGGGGTTTGCATTTACACCAGGGACTCCAGGTCTTTCACGTATTTCAGGTGAACCCCACGACATCCGTATGCTGTCAATAAAGATTACTTGTGCCTGTTTTCCCTTACTAAACTCGTCTATATACCAATTAAACATATATACAATGTGATGCCATTTACCATCTGAAATCAAGGCTAAGCGTACACTTCGAGAATGATCACAAATTTTTTCACTATTACGAACATTTTCAATGAGAATATTCCCTTCTTTGTTTATTATACCATCATTTCCTCCTCCTTGAGGAATATTATTGAGTAAATTAGGAAAGTTTGGTAGTGGAATTGAAGCGTTGAGATGTATACCCCAACCTTTACCAACCAAGCGATCAGGGCCTCCACAGAATTCTTCTATAACTTTGAATACTGTATTCCGTTTTTCATAACTGGTTTTTACCCAGAATTCAAAGGAAGATGCGCCAATTCGACCTTGAAAATTGCCGAGGTTTTCTAAGATTACATAATCCCCAAGTCCATCAAACTTGAGTCCTTGTCTTAAATACCCATCGGCTATTTTTGGATTTCCCATAATTGTTGCATCGTTTTTACCCCATACATCTTTAGCAATACCATCATTAACATCATGTAAATCAAAGGTCCAATAACTTACTAATCCATCTGTCACTATAGTTGCAGCATGTGCGTGGAGTGACAACGCAACACTAAACACCGTGAGTATGAAAAGAAACAGTAGTTTTTTCATAACAATTTCTCCTTTTTAGGTGACTTTTACAAGTTAAGGTCTTGTCTTCAGTGCGCCCCAGACCGTTGGCAACTTTTGGTTTGGTTCAACATTAAGTCCGATACCAGATTGAAAATTTTGGGTTACTTCCTCATCAGTGAGAGTGCGATTGTAAACACGGACTTCATCCAATATACCACGAAAAAACCTTCTTGCCTTACCATTATCATTGATAGCACCAAGATACACAGGTTCTGTATATGGGAGAAAACGTTCTGGATTCGAATGACGAGACTTTCCCAATGACCTTCGTGCGCCGTCTAAATAGAGCACATCTTCTTTCCACTCCGTACCAGATTCATCTATAACAGGTATTCCAGTTACATAAACAAAGTGATGCCATTTCCCATCCGCTATTGGGAACGGAAAACTTGTGGTACCAGAACTACATCCAGTTGCTCCAACCTTATTACTTTGTTGGATAAAAATTGAATCCTCTTTAAAAATTATATCATCATTGTTATTCGGGGGAATTGGAGGAAATTTAGGAATACCCAGCCATGCGTTGAGAAGTATCCCCCATCCCCTATTCGTCCTATCACAAGGTGGTTCAAGTACCCTGAAGAGGGGATGCCAACCTTTTTTATAACTGGTGTTGATCCAAATTTCAATAGTAGATGGTCCGATTTGATTTTGAAAATTACCGAGGTTTTCTAAGATCACATAATCTCCTGCTCCATCAAATTTGAGACCTTGTCTTAAATACCCATCGGCTATTTTTGGATTTCCCTTAATAGTTGCATCGTTTTCTCCCCAAACATCTTCAGCAATTCCATCTTTAGTTTCATGTAGATCGAAAGTCCAATAACTTACCAAACCATCTGTCACTATAGTTGCAGCATGTGTGGTAATATTTATTGTAATACTTAACACCATGAGTATTAGAAGAAACATTAGTCTTATCATCACGATTTTCCTTAACTAACCTTGTTTGGATGACTTTTTTACACGTTAACGTCTTACCTTCAATTCACCCCAGACCATTGACAACTTCTGAGTAGGTTCAACACTGAGTCCAACACCAGATTCAAAATTGTGGGTCACTTCAGCTGGTATAAGTTGACGATTGTAAATGCGCACCTCATCAATTGCTCCCTGAAAAAAGTGTGTTGGAATACCTCTATTGCTTGCCGCCCCGAGGAAAACTGGAGCAGTGAACGGCAAATAAATATTACCTTCACTCGGATAACTACTTTCAGTCCATAGTTCACCGTCTACGAATAATCGAGATTCTCTCACTGTCCTTTTTGCTCTATTCGTGTAAACGATATGATGCCATTTTCCATCCGGATTAAGGTTCTCCGTTGCTAACGTGTTAATGCCGCACACTATCCCATTTTCTATAAATTTCAGCTGTCTGCTAAAATAGTAAGAAATTATATTTAGATTTTCATTAGGAAACTCATCAAGTGGTTTTTCCGCCAACTGATGGTCTAATCCTCTATTGAAATCTATTCCCCATCCCATGCACTGATTATCAACGACTTTGAAAAGAACGCTCCATTTCAGCTTAGGCTCCATTTTGATCCACGCTTCAAATGTAGATGAACCAAATTGGCTACCAAAATCACCGAGGCTGGTCAAGTTCACATAATCCTTGATACCGTCATATTCAAGTGCTTCGTTTAGATAGCCATCAATAATTGTCGGGTTTCCAGAGATTGTCGCTTCGTTTTCGCCCCAGACATCTTTGACCGTTCCATCCATTATATCATCTCTATCAAAGGTCCAATAGCTTACAAGCCCGTCCGTGACGATTGTTTTTGCTTGTGCAATCAAAGTTAGCGTAATACTAACCACCGTGAATGTCAGAAGAAACAGTAATTTTTTCATAGCAATTCACTCCTGAAAATACAGAAAAAGGTGTAAATTTAGTTGTATTCACAAATGTTCATATTCTGTCCGAGCGATCTCCGAATCGCGATTTCTTCTGTAGGAACGATCTCCGAATCGCGAACCGTTCTATTTGAACTCCCGTGTAAAACGTTTTCATGTTTATAATTTTGACTTCAGTGCGCCCCAGACTGTTGATAGTTTCTGAGTAGGTTCAACACTTAGACTGATACCAAATTTAAAGTTGCGAGTGACTTCACTTTCAGTAAGCGGACGATTGTAAATACGAACCTCATCAATTGCCCCCTCAAAAAAGTGTCTCGGATCTCCTTCAACGCTTGTTGCACCAAGGTAGATCGGATCCGTAAACGGAATATAGACTCCACGATCAGTAAGGACCTTCTTAACACTTGTTTGTTCGCCGTCTACATAGAACAGCGTTTCTCTCTCATTGTCCTTTACTTCTATCAGAAAAACTATGTGATGCCATTTTTCATCGCGTTTCAGACGTCCACCACCATAGCCTCTTGAATAACATCCTTCTCCCCACTTTGGATGAAAATACTGATTTCTGACATTGTAACTAATGGACATGTTCTCTTTAATATCTTTAAATAATCGTTCAACCGGCCTGTTTTCATCATTTAGGTAGGAAAGTATATGGCTATTAAAAACAATTCCCCAACCCATACATTCTGAGTCTATGACCTTAAAGAGAGTTTGCCATTCTTCCTTGAAACCAACTTTGATCCACGCTTCAAACGTAGATGCACCGAGTTGAGTTCCAAAATCACCGAGAGTAGTCAGGTTCACAAAATCATCAATGCCATCAAATTTAAGTGCTTGGTTTACAAGTCCTCTGACAACTTCTGGATTTCCCATGATTGTTGCGTCGTTTTTACCCCACACATCTTTGACCGTTCCATCCACTATATCATCACGATCAAAGGTCCAATAACTTACTAATCCATCTGTCACTATAGTTGCAGCATGTGTATGGATAAACAAGGTAATGCTAACTACCGTGAATATCAAAAGAAACATTAGTCTTTTCATAACAATTTCCCCTTTGATAAAGACAAGAGAAGGTTTTTTGCTCAAAGAATATCTTGATAACACAATGATAACATTTTGGACGTTTTTGCGCAATTTTTTTTAACTCTTGACATCCGAACAGATAACTGATATTATATAATAAAAACAGCAAAGGCAAAGCATGAAAAAAATAACCACCACGAAATCTTTTCAATTCTCCGCCCTACTTTCACTAACAATTCCACTCCTTTTTCAACTTGCATATTTAAATTCCGCTTTAGCAGTAGATTTCATTAAATTGGAACGTGAATTCTCAGGTAAAGGTTCGTCTCAAGGTGCTTTTAGCAAAGACATTCACCTCACATTCAAACAGAATATCTATGTCAGTGATACAGAAAATCGGCTTATTCAGAAGCTTTCTCCGACTGGCGAATTCCTCTTCCAAATTCCCGTAGACCCAGAATCTATTGACAATATCTTACGGAAACCGAGGCATCTCGCTGTAGATGACCTTGGCAATATCTACGTCGCCGATGTAACCGCACACCACATCGCCGAAACAGCCGCCCCAAAGATATATATCTTTGCACCATGTGTCCATAAATTCAGTTCAACGGGTGAGTTACAAAACACCTATTTTGTGGACCCTGTGAACCAAAAACCAGGTGTGGTTTTACTCGCAAACCCCATGATAGATGAAAATGGTAAAACTGCATGGGGAATCCAACCGACTGGACACGACCGTGCCCTTCGCGTTGCTGTTAATGCACAAAACCAACTCTATATCTTAGACGCAAAACGGGGGCGTATGCATAAATTTGCTGCCGATGGTGAAAAATTGTTAACTTTTGGTAGGTATGGTGCAGGCGATGGGGAGTTTGATAGGGATGCTGCCGACATTGCAATTGACGTTCGCGGAAACGTCTTTATTGCGGATACAGGCAACCACCGTATTGTAAAATTCGATGGTAATGGGAATTTTGTCCGTAGTTTCGGCAGAAAAGGGCGTGACAACGGTGAATTTGTAAAACCGATGGCACTTATCACACTGCCTACAGGTGAGGTTTTAGTCAAGGATGCAAGCCGATTCCGTAGGAAAGTCGGCGGATTGCCGGAGGTTATAGCGCTTTCACCGACATTAACGCAGCTCACTGAAAGCACACCCGGTCAAGCTGACCTTGCCAATACGATTCGGAATGCAACACGGCCACAATACGGGCCGTTTGCACAAAATCCGATGACAGCGGTTGATACCGCTACTCTGAACCGTCGATTACGATTGCTTGAAGAGGCAGAATATCGTCGATTTTTTGACGATGAAGATTATGATGACGATGAAAATCAAGAAGAACTTGCAGAAGAACTTAAACGGGCAGACATCCGCTTGACAGTTTTCCATAATGTTATCTCACGCGTTCAGAAATTTGACAATAACGGCAGATATATTGGACGGATAATTTATGAAACGGATCAGTTGAGTCAGGAGAAACACGACCTAACTTTTCTTGATTTTGACCCATCAGGCTATCTCTATCTGCGAGACACCAGTGATTTTACTATCGCACAATATTCTATAACTGGATTTACTGTAAAACCTTCCCACATGAACGGCTTTTATAGCACCCGCGTCGCTAATCTCAGCAACAACTATTTGGAAGATTATGAGGATATTGACTTTTCAACCGATGTTGAAGATAAACTCAACCAATTGGAACTCAAAAATCTATTCGGATGGACGTATAGTCTCTCTGAACGTTGGCATTTAACTTTCCTTGATGAACTAACATACAGCGAACAGGACGAACGGTATACCACCCCAGCTAAAATAGAGGATAGTTTTGACTTTGAGACACAGGCGTTAGAGAATGCTTTCGCTGTGAATCTGAAGTATATCACCAACCCGAATCCGTATCGGTATAAGGAATTGAATCTGTCCGTGGGACGCGTTGATGGCACCTCAGATTTGACGCAGGATGCACTTTTTCCTGATCTTAATAAGCAGAGTAGAATTGACACTGGCGATGCAAACTCTACGGTGGTTGAACTTAATTGGGATATCTGGTCACGGACAAACCTTTGGCTTCGCTACGCCGATCTCAATCCTGCCGAGACGAGTCGCAATTTTGTCCGCAGATTTTACGATGTTTCAGGTGATCTGTATGAGGTTTTTGGAAGTCGCAATCAGGCCCGGCAGTTTCTCAGTGAATTCACAATAAAGTTTTAAGTTATAACGAGAATAAAGATAAGTTAATACTTTGTCCCCGGTAGGCGAGGTTTCCTAACCTCGCCGTTTTAGAGTGTCCAAGTAATTCTGAAATTTATCGTAGTAGAAACAAAAATGGAATTTCGCGCACTTTTTCCTGATGAATTAGAGGCATGGCTTGACCATGTAACACACGTTTTTTCAGCAAGCCGCCAGTATTTTTCCAACCATTGGCATAACGATCCGTGGAAAGATGTAGAGGGTATTCGCGTTGCTGTTGATGATGGCAAAATTGTCAGCACGGTGCGCGTCTTTATCCGACAGATGTACTTTCACGGTGAACCTATTTCTGTTGGCGGAATCGGTGAAGTCAGCACACGCCCTGAATATCGCAAGCGTGGACTTGCAACACAACTCCTCAAAGATTCAATTCAGTTTATGGATGACCGCCAAATCGTCATCTCTGTGCTCCACGGAAGCCAACGTATTTATTCGGAAGAGGGGTGGGAAAGTGTGCCACGTTACTATGCCAAGAAAACGTTTCTTGGTAAAAAACAGCAGGAGTGGCATGTCCGTCCAGTCAATTTTCAAGATACGGATGAAGTTGCGCAGCTTGCATCTCTCTATGACTCCTATTCCCGCAAATTCAACGGCACTTTTGTCAGAGATGATATGGCATACTGGACAGACTGGGTGCAGACTGAATCACCACAGGCATGGGTTGCTGAACGTGATAATACCATTGATGGTTATGTGTCTGTTAGAGGAAGGGATGGAGAATTAGGTGTCAAGGAGTTTGCTGCGTCAGAGGAATTATTCGCAGAGAACGGTGCAACAGACTTTTTTGAGGTTATGCTATCTGATATTATCGCGCAGATGGACAAGGAGAGTCTTGAGGTGGAGTATCCCGCGCCGATTGCTGACGGATTCAACGCTCCGACAGTTGAGTCTTATGGAAGTACGATGTACCGTGTTATTCTACCTGATGCATTTCCGCCAAAAATGCGGCAAGCACTTTCTGATGATCTTTCAAACCTTCTCCACAGTCAATCGGATATATTGACACAAGGCATTAAGTCGCATCATATCTTTTGGCCGACTGATGGGTTTTAGACAGAAGTTAAGCAGACTGTTAAGGTGATCAGCTATGTTTGGAGGGGAGGTCAACGACGATGTCGTTCTTTAATGCGCGTGCTGCATAGCCAAGTACAGCACGAATACTCTCCTCGCTCAATATTGGATAGTCCGCAATAATCTCCCCGTTTGCCAATAGTCCCAACACATGTTCAACACTTATGCGTGTGCCATCAATTACCGGTTTTCCTCCATTATCAAATTTATTAACCTTACATCAATATTTTACCAAAATTTACGACGTATATCAAATCGTTTATTTTGTAAAAAAACTTGACATCTAAACTGCAGCAGCATACAATCTTTTCAAAGGTAAAAAGTTAATACACTGGCATGAGATTTTAGGTAGAGGAGGATAGGAACATGGCAAAATTACGTGTAGGTGTTATAGGGTGTAGTGGCATCGGGACAACGCACGCATCCGGGTTAGTCGGGTTACCGAACGTTGAATTAGCCGCTGGGTGCGATTTTGTGCAAAGCACACTGGATGCATTCAAGGCAAAATATCAAGACAATTGGGATAACATCTCTCTTTACACAAACCATCAAGAGATGCTCGCTGCAGAGAACTTAGATATTATAACAGTTGCGACTTCTGACCATCGGCATGCCGACCTTGTGGTTGACGCAGCTAACGCAGGCGTTAAAGGTATTTTCTGTGAAAAACCGATGGCAACCAACGTTGAAGATGCGGACAGAATGCTGGAAGCAACGAATAAGAACGGTACTATTCTTTCCATTGACCACACGCGAAGATGGCAACCGTTATGGCGGCGCACCAGAGACGAAATCGTTGGCGGTGGGCAAATCGGGGATGTCGTATATGTCATCGGCACGTTGAGTGGTGGACGCGCCATGCTATTCCGTAACGGAACACACTGTGTTGACGCGATCTGCTATTTCGCTGACTCTGATCCAGAATGGGTTTCTGCCGAATTGGAAGATGGCTACGAAGACTATAACGAATATAAAGGCGATGGTGGACATAATCCCGCAACAGAACCATCAGCACATGGGTATATCCATTTTGCGAATGGCGTGCGTGGCTACTATGCCGGTGGTCCAAAAACTTCCCAATCAGGTTTCCGGGCAGAGATTGTCGGCACTAACGGCTATATCCTTATAAATGATAAGGGCGCTACTATTCATCAAGGTGATTCTGTAGAAGCAATTGAGGCACCATCATGGGAAATCACTGGCATTCCTGCAGGTGTTCAAGAATTAGTAAAACTCGTAGCAGAGGGTGGAGAACCTGTTTCTCCTGGAACTGAAGGGTATAAAGTAGTTCAGATTATCATCGGATTTTTAACTTCACAACAGCAGGACAATGGGAAGGTCAAGTTGCCTTTGTCTTCAGGTTAATCCGAACCATCTTTTAGGACAATAGCGTTTTCTGGAATCCATTGCAGATAGACCGTATCGCCTTGCTGAAAGCGATGTGTCTCGCGCTTGTCTGTGTTCTGTTCTTCTATACTGTAGGGCGCAGTCTCTGGGTTTCCTCGCCACTGCTGATTAACAATCATGGGCATTGGGTAATCCGTTTGTACTGTGTATTGTACTGTCGTACCGAGATAACTTTCATCTTCTATCACACCGCGTAAACAATTTGGCACATCTGGATTTGGCTCTGCGGATATGTCTATCCGCTCCGGACGAACTGCTAAAGTCACAGGTGTGTCTACCGCAATATTTTCACGGTGTTCACAAACAAACTTAAAAGGAGGTTCGGTGTTTGATACGACCTCTGCCAATTCGCCATCCGTGCTGATAAGGATTCCCTCAAAAAAGTTTGAAGTTCCGATAAAATCTGCGACAAACCGACTCTGTGGCGAATCATAGATTTCAGAGGGTGTTCCCACCTGGAGTATTTTCCCTTCATTCATTACCGCAATCCGATCAGACAGTGCCAACGCTTCACCTTGGTCATGCGTAACATACACAAACGTAATCCCAACTTTGCGTTGCAACGCTTTCAGTTCCAATTGCATCTGTTTTCGGAGTTTTAGGTCAAGTGCAGATAGCGGTTCATCTAATAGCAGGATAGTCGGCTCATTGATCAAGGCACGTGCAAGTGCCACGCGTTGCCTCTCTCCACCAGAGAGTTCATTAGGTTTACGCTCACCGTAGTTCGGCAACTGAATTAAATCAAGTGAACGTTCAATCGCATCTGAAATTTCCATTTTAGATATTTTTTTCATCTGCAATCCGAATGCGATATTTTGTGCGACAGTTTTATGTGGGAAAAGTGCGTAATTCTGAAAGACAGTGTTCATAGGACGGCGATATGGTGGCGTTTCTGCCATCATATCGCCGTTGATATAAACTTCACCTGCGGTGGGATACACGAATCCACCGATAATCCGCAGTGTTGTTGTTTTTCCACATCCACTCGGTCCGAGTAAGGAGAAAAACTCGCCACCCTCTATCTGCAAGGACACATCGTCAACTGCGACTGTGTCCCCGAACTTTTTTGTTACATAAGAGAGGGTAATTTGACCTACGGACATGTTTGATCCGTTCTCTGACAAATAACGATATTTTCTTCGTGCATCGTTGTGGCGGTTTGACCCGCAACGTTGGAAGGGCTATTCTTGATAGGCATGCGTTTGTTGGGAATATTCCTAACGATGGTTTCTTTATGTGAAAACCCTTGTTTACCAAAGGCAAAGACTACAAATTCGTCTGTTGGTAACCTGACATCTTTAACCCGACGGTTTCCGACAACATAGCAAATTGTGGAACGTGGTGAAAGCGTCTTTACTACTGAACTGATGCTACGTTCTAAGTCAATATAAAAAGCGGAAACCTCACGCGCCCGTTTTTCATCAATTGTACGGATTTTTTCTATGGCGAACGAAACGGGGGTGTCCGCTAATGTATCACAAGAATTTTGTCCGCCCATTGCAAGCCTATCTATTTTCCGTGCGTTCGGCAAACCGATCCATTCAGCAGATAGCCGAGAAAATTGCCCATACGCGACTGTGGTATGTGAATCGCCATAGGGTGGAGAAGTAATAACAAGATTATATCCACCAAGCGGCCGAGGCATTGGTTGTTCCCCATTCACAGTATTGGCATCACAAACCGATGCATCCATATCTTTCCGTTTTTCAAGGTATGCTATCAAACCTTCTCTATTCCTGTTTAGTTTTTTGCGAAAGATTCCAAAGACATCGGGATTAAAGTTTTCAAGTTTTTCTGCTGGCATGCGATGCAATTTAAATGTGCTTGTCCGGGTATAGGATACCTCGCGAACCGTCTCTGAAAATGCGACCGTCATGAAATTCCGAACTGCTTCATCTTCTATCTTGTTAACACAATTCAATAAGTATGCAAGTCTTATGATAACCTCTTCTGAAAACCAATAATCCAAATTCGGAATTTTAGGGACTGGCGCGTCAGGGATTTTATCAACTCCGAATTCAATTTGAAAGTGAGCATCGTTTAACTTATTCAGTTCACTGTCCAGCGTTTTCAAAGAAATTGGCGTCAATTTAGTTGTAGCTATTAGACGTACAAGTGGGTTGATGTCGCATCCAACGCTGTTCATGCCGAATAGAGATGCCTCAACAAGAGAAGTGCCAGTACCACAATACGGATCAAGAAGCCATTCGCCTTCCACACCGTACTGATTTAGCAGTTTCCTTGCGATTTGCGGAATCATCATTGCTGGGTAGGTATGGAAGCAGTGAGTATATTCCTTTGTATCTGCCGTTCGAAAGTCCCACGATTCATCTTTATATCTTAAGTTTCCCATATACATTTTTACAGATTTTCCGTTAATCTGTTGACAAAACCCACGTCAAAATCTGATTTACGATCTGCGGAACAGTATTGGCTATTCTGCTGAGTCAGACTTAGCTGAAAGGATATCTTCAATAATACTATTAGTTTCAAGGATACGCAGGAGTTCTTCAAGAAAATAGCGAATATTATCCTCGGCATCTGTTTTGCGTACTTCAACAATCTCATCATAATTAATTTCTAACAGATCACAGAACTCTCTACCTGTCATTGCTTCTTTAATGTCAATTCTCTGCTTAAATCCCCTCCAAATTATATCAGGATCATCTTGATTAAAGGCACAAAAGTGAGTTGAAACTCTGTATGGAAGTAGCCCAGCATTTCGTTTGGCAAATCCGTGCAATGCTTCCCGTTCGCTATCAACTTTTTTGGTATCAAAGACGTGACCATCCTTTAACTCAATAATGTGGCAACGTTGGTGTCCCTCCCGTCTCTTGAAAATCATAAAATCAGGTTCTGATCCTTGAGAATCTAACTCTGTACACTTCTTAATCTTTTTCTTTTCGGCTAAAAGCACACCATCCGACATAACATCTTTGCGAAGAAATGCATCCAAATCATCTATTGTTTCGACTCTTTCTGTGATAAGCTTTTCAAGTTCACTTCCTGCGGAAATCACTGTTCCTTGCACTTTACTCATGAGTTCACCTAATGCTTCATTACCGAATAGACGAGCGTATCCGCCGGAAGATTCCTTTGGAATTCTACCTCTAATTTTTGCCATTTATCCCTCCAAGTCACATCCGATGAAATTTCGCCCTTTTGAAAGTGCTGCTTCCATCACAGAAAAAGAACCTGCGGCAGGATCTATCACATAATCACCTTCATTGCTAACAGCAGCAATAAGCTCAGACTGTAAACCAATAGGTTTTTGATGAGGATGCTCCTTTGTTTTTGTACGCTCAAGCCAGACATCACGAATGTTGTGGACTTTCCAAACCCCTTTAGCCCTTTTGGGATGCTTCTGTAGAACAACACAATATTCGCTCACGCGTCTGGAGCGGTACCCCATGCCAAACCTATCTTTATTCCAGACGATCAAATCAACAATATCTAACTGTGTGTCATCAAACCACGTTTTGAACCCTTGACAAAGGTGAAACTTATCCATCCACAAAAAGAGGTGTCCAGAAGGGATAAGCACATTGTCAATGCCTTGAATGAATTCTCCAATCAATTCTTCAGGCATTTGCATCAATGAACTTCTGCGTTTCTCTCTGCTTTTACCTTCATTCCCATAATTCATTTTGTCAAGTACACCCCTATACTGTGGGTCAAGGAATGCTATTGGTATAGAATCAGATGGAAGAAAAGATAGAAACTTTAGACCGTCCATCTTCAACCTCGTATTAGGTTTCAATATATCTGGTAACTCTATATGTGGAGATTGCACAGTCCGTTCAGTGGAGAAAACATTGTTTTTGTCCCCATTAGTCGTATCAGAAAAGAGACTGAGGTTTTCATCCGTGGGGGGCAAATTTTTCATAATTCTCCTTGTTTCATATCTCGGTTGGGATATTCTAATTTTCTGTCAAAACCCGTGCCAAAATCTGATTTACCAATTGCGGATTCGCCTTCCCACGAGTTGCCTTCATCACCTGACCGACAAGAAATCCGATGGCTTTCTTCGTGCCATCACGATAATCTTGGGCAGGACCGGGGTTTTCCTCAATGACCTGTAGCACGATTGCCTCAATCTCAGAAGTGTCGGTAATCTGGGACAAGCCTTTTTCTTCAACAATCTGTTTCGGCATTTTGCCAGTTTCAAAAGCATCATCCAGCACAGATTTAGCGATCTTGCCGCTGATGGTATTATTATTTATCAACTGAATAAGTTCACTGAGATGTGCTGGGGTAGCTTTTGAATCTTGTATCTCAATTTCTGCTGTGTTCAGTAGACGGGTGAGGTCTCCCATAATCCAGTTTGCACAGGTTGTCGGTTCGCCGCTGAGTTGCGCTGCTTCATCAAAGAAATTTGCTATTTGTCGGGTAGTTGTTAGGAATTCAGCGTTTTCAGGTGAGATGTCATAGTTCTCAATAAAACGTTTGCGGCGGGCAGCGGGGAGTTCCGGGAGTGTCGGCTGAATTTCTTCAACCCATTCATCGTCTATCTGAACATGAACGAGATCAGGCTCAGGAAAATAGCGGTAGTCGTCCGCTTCTTCTTTACCACGCATCGCCACCGTTTTACCAGTATTCGCGTCAAATAGCAAGGTTTCTTGGACAACTTCACCACCTGAATCGAGGATACGTGCTTGCCGTTTCACCTCATAATCCATTGCATCCAGCAGTTCTTGAAACGAGTTTTTATTTTTAATTTCTGTGCGCGTTCCTAATTCTTGACTACCTCGCGGGCGCAGCGAGATATTCGGTTCACACCGAAGACTGCCCTCCTCCATATTGCAATCGCTTACCTCAATGTATTCCAAAATCTCTTTGACTGCACGGCAATAAGCAATTGCTTCTTCGGGAGAGTGAATTTCTGGTTCGCTTACAATTTCCATGAGAGGCACACCCGCACGATTGAAATCCATAAAACTTCGGGTAGGGTCGCCTGTAACTTCTGCATGGATGGATTTTCCAGCATCCTCTTCAAGGTGAATTCTACGGAGTGCAACGGTCTTGGATTGCCCATCTAATTCAAACGTTACCTCGCCTTTTTTACACAGTGGTAAGTCATACTGGGATATTTGATAGTTTTTCGGTAAATCAGGATAGAAATAGTTTTTCCGATCGAATTTACTGTATGTTGTTATTTCACAATTCATCGCCAAGCCCGCGCGAACAGCGAACTCCAACGCGCGTTGATTGATAACCGGCAACGTTCCCGGCATTCCTAAACAGATTGGACATGTACAGTCATTTGCCGATGCACCGAATGTATAAGCACAGTTGCAGAACAACTTACTTTCAGTGCATAATTCTGCGTGGATTTCCAAACCGATAACTATTTCATATTTTTCCATGAATTCACTCTCGTTTTAGCTGCCTACTAAAGACAAATAGCGCGAGTATCTATCCTTAAAATACAAGGCAGAACATCTCGCGCTAAAAAAATAAAAATCTGTTATAAGCCCTTCTCCGACAATTCATTAACAACAGCTACGTTTGCTTCCACTTCAGCCTGAGAAGTCATGCCAATAGTCATGGCATGGACGCAGGGTAGCCCCATTACAAATTCGATCGCCTCGCGCTGATCATCTGCATCTTTTGCTAACTTACCCATGCCTAAGACTTTCATGCCGTAGATGCCCTTGCCAGCAAATGCCATCTGTTCCATCGTTCGGATGACGTCTGGAGGAGATGCATCCATCTGAACACCCGAATGATTAATCCGTGCCAACACAACTTCAACCCATTCTGTCATAGCGGATGTTTGGAACGCTCCAAAGTCGTGGCAAGATACGCCATGTGCGCGAATTAATCCTTGCTCTTTACAACGGGTAAGTGCTTCCATTGCATCCGGATAACGACTTGGCCAATCTACCTGCGTAAGGCAGTGCAGCAACACAATGTCTACATAGTCAGAACCGATCTCTTTGAGGAACCGCTTTACATCTGCTTCAACAGTTTCACGTGTGCGAGATACCGTCTTTGAAGTGATAGTGACACTTTCACGAGGAACATGTTTGAGTGTCTCTTTTATATGTAAATGACTGCCGTATTGGTCAGCAGAATCCCAAAATGTCACACCGTTTTCGTGTGCAAATAGAAGTAAATCCCGTAAACCTTCTAATCCTAAATCCGTCTGATTTGAACGACCATTCCAACCGTTTGACCCAGTACCAATTGAGAGTCTTGATACATCTAAACCTGTTTTTCCAAGTGCTACAATTTCCATCACAATTCTCCTCTCTCAGTAAAATTAATGCAAGTATACCATGTTTTTTCAAATCTGGCAACAAAATCTGCTATCGTCTCAGATGCATTCAATTCTCCAATAGTTCTTTCTTTTTCTAAAATCTCTTCTTGTAGGAGCGAGCTCCAGCTCGCGACCATACCGAAAATATTTAGAAAACCCAAAAACTGAATGGCTATAAAAAAAGCCAGAGCCATTCAATTGTCTATTAATTGCATATTCCAACTTATGTTTCTTCTTGTAGGAGCGATCTCCGAATCGCGACGAAAACATTGTTAGTCGGGAATCGGAGTTCCCTCCTACAAATATGACTGTCATGTTAATTTGGATAATACATCACAATTAATTGGGGTAAACTTGACAATTGAATGGCTCCGATCTCGTCTTAATGATATGTGCAACCTTCAGTAAAAACTATATTTTAGGAACAAAATTTCCCGCTATATCCACAACAATTGGTATCTAACCTTATTTTTTGTTGCCATTTGTATAAAAGTTACGTTACAATTAATTATTTATGGGAACGTCTATTTTTACACAGTTTTAACATTAATTCCTATCATTTCAACGCTACTCTCGTGAATTTAAATGAGGAGGATAAAAAGCGTACATACGCTTATCATTTATAAAAATGGAAATCGTACAGTCTTTTGCTAAAATTCACACCACTAAAATTCGCAATTTCCTAATAGGTTCATTTGTTCTTGTTCTATGCTGCTTCATATCTGGAACGCTGGTTTCCGCGGAACAAAAACACAGTCCAATATGGGAAGCTGCTTTTGAAGCTATTGATAAGGGTAATCGTAAACTTGGCATTTCAAAATTGGAAAGTTTACTGCAAACTGATTTGTCCGAATCGGAAAAACTGGAAATACACCATGCCCTTGGTTATAACTATGAGAAGCTGCGAAATCGTCCAAAAGCAGTTCGGCATTACGTTAGGGCTATCACACGGAGTTACCCTCTCGCAGATAGTGCTGCGTACCGTCTTGCTAAGCTATATGAAGGCATGAATAACGATGTAAAAGCCATAAAATGGTATACGCAGCTCGTCAAGGACTATCCGACAAGTGCTTATCTCGCTGATGCAAAATGGACACTTGCTCAACTACATTTAAAATATAAACAGTATAAAGAAGCAAAAACATTTTTAGTTGAAATTATAGACAAACAGCATTATGTGCGAAAGGCGACTTATGCGTTAGGACGTTGTGAAGAAGGTTTAGGCAACTTTACAAAGGCATTTCAAATGCATCAAAAGCTTATTGATGAAAAGCATTCAGATACCGTAGCAAAAGATGCTGTCGGCAAGTTGAAAATGCTTGCTCGGGATAATAAATCGCTTGTATTGACTGTTAATGATCGTTTGCATTGTGGATTAGTACATTATTATCATGGCAGTTGGAAATCTGCAATCGCAGCACTTACACCACTTACGAAAAGGTCAGACCTGAAACTGAGAGGACGTGCTTTCTACTATATGGGCCAAAGTTACCAAAGACGTAAGTGGTATAATACAGCAATTAAACAATACAACGCTGTTATTGCTCTGGGGGCAAAAACAGATTATTTAACTCGAGCGCATTATCAAATTGCACAGTGCTACCGAAAAAAAGGAAGCCTAACAACTGCTTTGAACCGCCTTGAAAGTTTTGTTAAAACATATCCTTGGAGTAAATTCGTAGATGAGGCACTATACGATATAGCACAAATTCATGAAAGACAGGAAAAGACAGAGTTAGCACTTAAGGCTTATTCAAGGTTAATTGAAGTCGCACCTGGCAGCGATTATGCTGATTGGGCAGCGTGGCGAATCGGATGGCAACGTTTTGACGAAAAACGTTATGAAGAAAGTTATAAGGCGTTTGAGGGTTTGAAGGAAAATTTCCCTGGTAACCGCTACGCGATGGGGGCACATTTTTGGATGGCAAAAATCAGAGAACGCCAAAATAAACCCCAGCTAGCTCAAGAAATATATGCCGAAGTAGCAAAGGCACGATACTGGTATTACAGCGCCAGAGCAAAGGCGATTCTTGGAATCACTGCATCCGAATTAGAACCTAAAGCAGTACCAGATGCAAAATTGCCATCACAGGAAGCGTGTCCTGAGCATCTACCGCTATTGATGCAACTAAGCCTCTATGAAGACGCGATATATCAATTAACCCGTTACATTGATAAGACACCAAACGCTGCAAAGGAATGTTTTTATGCTTTAATCACAAGTTATGAAAATTTGTCAATGTATGACAAAGCACGTGAGGTCGCTGATAATGCTCTCATCAGTCCATCATTTGAAAATCAAGCAAGTAAGGATTTAGCTAAACTTCGTCAATGGCTCTATCCGTTGCACTACGAAAAACTGGTTAAGAAGTATGCTAAACAGTATAAGGTAAAAACTGCCTTAATTTATGCGATGATCTTAGAAGAGAGTAGATATAGAAAAGACGCCATTAGTTGGGCGGGTGCGATCGGTTTGATGCAGATTATGCCCGCGACTGGAAGGCAACTTGCACGGCAACTCAATATCCGTCGATTCCGCACTTCAATGCTAAAGGACCCCGAAATTAATATCCGAATGGGAACTAAATATATCAGTTACCTCAACTCAATTTTTGATGATAACGCAATGTTGGTAACCGGTGCCTACAATGGAGGGCCGGGACGCATGCGACGGTGGTTGGATTCGAAAAATATCAAGGACCTTGATGAATTCGTTGAAAAGATTACCATCCGAGAAACACGACTGCACATTAAAAAGGTTATCAACAGTTATGATAATTATGTTGAAATTTATGGGCAGCCAGAAGTTCCTGCTGTAAATTCCGCTTTTGATACCCCAAAAGAGCAACTTGATACTCCTATCCTTGGGCAGCTGAGTAAGTAGTAAAAGGCATTGCAATAAAACCTAAAACATGTAAACATCCTTGGTAGGTGCGGTTAGAAACCGCACCTTTTTTTATTAATCTATGGACTTTGGAGCGCAGAACCATTCAATATTCAAGTCTTCTCAGCATTTTGGTTATGATCGCTCCTATAGGAAGAGGTTTTAGAGAAAGAAGAAATTATTGGAGAATTAAACGGTTCTGTTCGGAAAGGAAAGTTTTACAGCTTGACAATTTCAGGGTCATTATCTCTGGTTATGATAATACGTTTTAGCCAATTGGTATCATCTTGTTCAGGGAAGTCCGCGCGGTAGTGTCCACCACGGCTTTCTGTCCGAACAAGCGCTGCTTCTGTTATTATCCACGCAACATTAAGCATATTGAAAGTTTCGCATAGTGCGACATCAGTTGTTTGAAGAGATGTTCGCGAATAAGGACAGAAATTGATTTCTGTTCCTACTTCTTCTAAAACAGAAAGTGTTTGTTCTAAACCTTCACTATCGCGTTCAATCCCAACATTTTCCCAGAGTGTCTCACGGATCGCATCCTTTGCGGCTACAATAGAATTCTCATCTAATCCTGAAGTCATCTCTTCATTGCTCGGAATTTGGACATTTGGGGGAGATTGAAATGTTTGGGACGATGCATAATCTGCAGCGTTGTTTCCTGCACGCACGCCGAAGACCAGACATTCTAACAGGGAATTGCTTGCCAAACGATTTGCACCGTGTACGCCGGTACAGGCAACTTCACCGCATGCATAAAGTCCTTGCAGGTTTGTTTCTGAGTCGATATTGGTACGAATACCCCCCATCATAAAATGTGCACCTGGGCGGACAGGAATTAAATCAATATTAATATCTAAACCGTAACGTTTCGTTGTATCGGAGATTGTAGGAAATCTTTCCTGGATAAAGTCAGCGGGTTTGTGAGTAATATCAAGGTAGACGCACGGAAATCCAGTCAGAAACATCTCATTGTGGATAGCACGACTGACAACATCACGCGGGGCAAGCTCGCCTTTTTCGTGATATTTCTCCATAAATCGCTCACCGCGTATATTAATTAGTCGTCCCCCTTCGCCCCGCACTGCCTCAGAAATCAGAAAATTAGGCGCACCATCAAGGTAAAGCGTCGTCGGATGGAACTGGACGAATTCCATATCTACCATCTCACATCCGGCACGCCATGCGGCTGCAAAACCGTCCCCCGTTGCGACTTCTGGATTAGACGTGCAAGGATACAACTGTCCAAGTCCGCCTGTTGCAAGTATTGTGGCTTTCGCATAAAGACATACCAGTTCACCCTCCAAGATGGCAGTAACACCGTAACACGTAGTATCATCTTTTTCTTCTCCAGATACTGCATCTGTCAGCAGGTCTATTGCAAAAGCATCTGATAGAACTCGGATACGTTCCGTGTTTAAGACTCGCTGAACGAGAACATCGGTTGTTTCACGTCCGGTTGCATCACCTTTATGAACAATACGTCTACGACTATGTGCTGCCTCTTGTGTAAAACGCGGAAGTGCCCCTTCCCAATCAAAATTAGCACCCCAATCTAACAATTCTGTTACGCGAGGAATACCTTCAGAAACCATAGTTTCAACCGCATCTACGTCACATAAACCGCATCCAGCACTACACGTATCTTCTACGTGTAGGTCTACTGTATCATCAACATTCATAGCGACAGCGATGCCACCTTGCGCATAAAGTGTATTGCTCTCCTTAAGGGTTGTTTTTGTAATGAGGGTGACATCCGCGCGTTCACTTGCGGCGAGTGCAGCACGCAATCCAGCGGCACCACTACCGATTATTAGGACATCTGTATACCAACTTGAACGCGATTCTGAATTCAGCACAGAAGAATCTGTTTCTGTGTTCATATATTTCTTGCAAGCCTTTCGGCATCCTATTCTATTGGAGGCGTAGAGGTATAACTATCATCAACCGGCATGACCTTGCCGGTGCCAGTGGCGATAAGTGTGCTATCACTGAGTTTAATTTCAGCTTTTGCCTCTACTAAACGCCGTGAAACTTTTATTCGCTCTGCGGAAACAAGCAGTTTTACGCCTATTGGTGCGGGCTTCCGAAAACGGACTTCAAGTTGTGCTGTAACAGCGGGTCCGTCAAAAGTTCCAATGCCAATATGAGTTATAGCCTCATCCAATAGCGTACTAATTATACCACCGTGAAGAATGTTCGCCCACCCTTGCATGTGTGCTGGCGGTGTGCATTCTATGTGGACCTCTGCGCCTGCATCTTTGATTTTCGGTTCCACTTGCAAGCCATACGGATTATTCGTGCCGCAAACAAAACATCGGTTGTTATTTTCAATTGCCATTTTTCAAACTTTCCATAATCACGAAGAAAGCATCGTAAGACTCCGTGCTAATTTTTCCTGTTCAACTAATAGACGTTCAAGGAGTTCCCGTTTTTGCGCAACAACATTTTCTGGGGCTCGTTCAATAAAATTAGGATTTTCTAATGTCTTTTGCGCCGCTGCAACGTCTTTGACTGTCTGGTCGTAACGTTTCGTTAGTCGTGCTTTTTCTGCTTCAAAGTCAATTACACCTGCTAAAGGGATATAGATAGCGAGGTCTCCAATTACCGCTTCGGCAGAAGCGGAAGGTTTCGGTAAAGACTCTGCAATAGTTATGTTGGATACCCGTGTAAAAGCAGGCAAATACTGTTCAAGATATGTCTCAAGTCGATTCCGATCTTCAGCATTTGGCGATTGAATGTGCACTTCCACAGACGCTCCGATTGGCACGTTTAACTCGCCGCGTATGCTTCTGATATTCTCAATAACTTCCATGATATTCGTCATCGTTGCTTCTGCTGTTGGATTTTCTCCGAGTGGTTCTGGCCAAGGTGCAACAGTCACAGACGCGTTGTCGTTCGCGGCAGAATTATTACCGCCATGTGGAAGTTGTTGCCAAATTTCCTCTGTTAAAAACGGCATTATTGGGTGTAGAAGCCGCATCATTTGCTCCAATACATCAGCAGCTACCCACAACGCCTCCGGTTCATTTTTTGAGAGACGTTGTTTCGCAAATTCCAGATACCAATCACAAAATTCATGCCAGAAAAACGCGTAGAGAGTTTGTGCCATTTCGTAGAATCTGAAGTTCTCAATTGCATCGGTCGCAGTTTTGATCGTCCGACTCAAACGACTTTGTATCCATTGAATTTCTAATACCTCTTGTCCTTCTGCCATCTCCGTATTTTCTGCTGGTACAGGAAACTTCTCCAAGTTCATGAGAATGAATCGAGCTGCATTCCAAACTTTGTTAGTGAATCGTTTACCAGCCTCTATCTGAGATTCCAGTAGTGGGACATAAGGGATCGGAGTGCTTGCATTTGCGAGTGCAAATCGGAAAGCATCGGTGCCGTAGGTAGCGATCGTTTCCAATGGGTCAATACTATTCCCTTTTGACTTGCTCATCTTCTGCCCTTTTTCGTCTGCAACAAGCCCGTGCAGATAGACCTTACGAAATGGCACTTCATCCATACATCCGAGTCCTAACATAATCATCCTTGCTACCCAGAAAAACAGAATATCCCACCCAGTGACAAGCACAGATGTGGGATAAAAGGTTTTCAACTCATCTGTTTCTTCGGGCCATCCCATTGTTGAAAAGGGCCACAATCCTGAACTAAACCATGTATCTAATACATCTTCATCTTGGTGGAAGTCAGTAGCGCCGCATTCACACCGTTGCGGTGTGTCCATTGCAGCAGTCACTTTTTCACAAGCATTACAATACCATATTGGGAGTCGGTGTCCCCACCATCTTTGGCGCGAAATTGGCCACGGTTCAATATTCTCCATCCAATGAAAAAATCTTGTGGTTTCGCGTTCAGGGATAAATGTGATTTCACCTTTTTTTGTTGCTTCTATTGCGCGTTCTGCAAGCGGACGAACATTCATGAACCATTGTAGCGATATTGCGGGTTCTACGACTGTGTTGCACCGATCATGATGTCCTACAGCATGTCTGTGTGGGACAATTTTCACAAGAAAATCTTCTTTCTCCAAATCTTCCACTACCATTTTTCGGCAGTCCCATCGGGATAAACTGACGTATTTTTTAGGTGCATTTTCGTTGATATGCCCGTCTTGGGTAAAGATAGTCCGTTGTTCAAGGTTATGCCTCAAACCGATTTCATAATCATTGACATCGTGGGCAGGCGTAACTTTCAACGCACCTGTCCCAAATTCGGTATCCACATATTCATCAGCTATTATCGGAATCTCTCTATCACAAAGTGGGAGGAAGACTTTTTTGCCTATCAGATGTTGATAGCGTTCATCATCAGGATGCACTGCGACCGCAGTATCACCTAACATCGTTTCAGGACGGGTCGTGGCAATTTCAAGCACAACATCGCTATCTATAACAGGATAACGGATATGATAAAAGTTACCGTCAATTTCAATCGGTTCTACTTCAAGGTTACTTACTGCTGTATTGCATTGTGGACACCAATTCACCATATAGGTATCACGATAGATAAGTCCCTGATTGTAAAGTTTGACAAAGGCGGTGCGCACCGCTTCTGATAACCCTTCGTCAAGTGTAAACCGCTCACGTTCCCAATCACAGGAACATCCGAGTTGTTGAAGCTGCCAGACGATATACCCAGCGGATTCGGCTTTCCATTGCCACATCCGCTCTATAAATTTTTCACGACCGAGAGCGTTTCTACTTGTGCCTTCTTCAGCAAGTTTCCGCTCCATGATGAGTTCAGTTACAATGCCGGCGTGGTCAGTTCCGGGCATCCAAAGCACGTTGTAGCCCTGCATGCGTTTCCATCGGATAAGGCAATCTTGAAGTGTGTTATCAAGCGCATGTCCAATATGTAGACTACCAGTGATGTTAGGGGGTGGGATCACAATTGCGTAGGGAGGCTTGTCAGAGGTGGCTTCAGCATGAAAGAAGCCGTTATTTTGCCAAAATTGGTACCATTTACCCTCAATTTCCTGAGGGTCATAAATCTTTGGAAGATTTGCCATGTTCTTACCTGAAAACAACTCAATACTATTAGTAAGTATAATTATTTTACCACATATAAGACTTTTTTTCAAAAAAACTTGCACAAAAATCTAAAAGTGATATGATATACATATCAACCAACTAAAGAATCAAGAATATGGGGACCTCTGATCTAAACATATTTTTGATTGTTAGCTTGGTTGCTGGGTTCCCACCATTTTTCTATCGGTATGATACTCGCGGCACTGGTGTTCGGAAGTCTGAGCCTCCGTGCCACGCAAACCGAGTCGTCACGTTGTCAACCGGATAGGATATCGCGCTGTGAGCAGATACCTAAGAAACAGCCGATACCGATGCCCGATTGTTCAAAACGCACCCCTTGCCCGCTGGAAAAAGCGGAGTAAGGGATAACCTTTATTTTCTAAGGAGTAAAACTCATGAGTAAAAAACTATATTGGGGGTTCGCCCCCCTCATTCTCCTGATTATCGGTGCTTTTGTATTTCTGATTGTGAAAAATCAGGCAGAGATACGGCAACTTGAAAGAGAAGCCGCCGCAGTCCAAAAGCAGCTGCAGCAACAGAACGCGCAACAAGTGCCACAGGGGGAACCCTCCGCACAGGGACACTTTCACGATGATGGCACTTTTCACGAAGGTGCCCCTGAAAATCCCATAGAGACAGAACCATCACAAGCGTCACAAGTGTCACGAGATTTCACCCCCGCACAAGTGAAAATACCAGAGGAGATTACCGACCCCGATGTGCTTGCCGCGTGGAAACGCGTTGACTACATCGCCAATAATATATGGGAATGGGGGGGAACCCCGTCACCGCGTTTTATGGGATTGAGAGATCAGTTGATGCCACCACCAAGTGGGTTTTCAGGTCCCAGTGGACATAGTGATGCCGAAGATACCATATACCTTTTGGGTGAACTCGTAGGGAATGGCGATCCACGCGCTGCAGAAGTTTTTGTGGCTTATTTCTGTGGGGGCATCATCGGTGGGCGTGGTCCTATAATTGGTTTGGCAAGGATAGGCCCGCCAGCAGTGCCGTTGCTGATACCCTATCTGTTTGACGATACGGTGGATCCTGAATTACTCAATAGACCCGTTGAAGCTTTAGGTGAGATTTGCGTAAAATATCGCGAGGACTTAGAAGGTATTGTGGAACACATTATTATTCCAAAGTTCGAAGAGTATGCGGCAATAGAAGACCCATCCCCCGGAATGTTTGAAACTCAATATTGTGCCAAAGAAGCCCTTGCCAATCTGAAATAACCGAAATCTATTTACAAGAGGAGAAATCCAATGAAGATTAAATATGTTTTCTACATTTTACTACTTGCTGTTTGTGCGTTTATTCCGTTTGATCAGAGTTATACCGAAATTTCTATTTTATACACAACGCCTTGTGTTCAATTAGGTGCGTGGACGGTCGGCCAGAGTTCAGGTAATTACGGTAATACAACTCGACCGATAAACGTAAGTTCATTCATTACAAACTCGGAAGAGACGTGCTGTGTGTCCATCTCGGTGAATTATTGTCCAGATCAACCTTCGCAAATCAACATTATGTATCCGATAACCAAATTTGAGTATGAGTTGTCGATGACGCACGGTTTTACATTGCAGAAAAAGGTGTATAGTGTGAGTGGTCCTGATGCTTCGTTGTTTGATCCATCTACATCGTTTTCTGTGAGTGCAAAGTTTACAGGACCGCCGGATACAGAATCACTTGCTCATCCGCAAAATGGCAGAAACAACGAGCCCATGAAGGTCACCGTCAAGTTTATCGGCTACTACGGTTCGGACCCGAATAACCAAAAGATTGTCAATATTCCGCTCACGTGGACACAAGATTCTAAAGACATGTTACGCCAGGAATATGTAGATATGACACCGCCCGATAGTAGAGCCGAGCTGCCGGTTCCCAGCAAAGATTCTTTTGTGCCGACAATATCGTCAAACGGCAACGATCGGTGGAATAGGGGGCACTACGGGTATATGATAGATGATGGATTGAAAAGTAAGAAGTCGTCTTGGCTTGCGGAAGTGAACAAATACCGCACTGCTAACTCTTTATCCCAAATCGCGGACACAGAATTCATCGTCAACAGCGCCTATCGCAATCCGTATCATCAGCGGTTTCATGTGAATGCGCCCTATACTGCCTCGTTCCATAGCAGGCATTGTTATGGCGATGCATTAGATGTCCATACGATTGATGTGGATGGTGATAACGCGGGTGTTGATGTAAACGGTGATGGCGAAATTGATAAATATATTGAGCAGGTCTATAATAACGAGTCCAAAAGTGACGATGCCGATCTGTTGGAGGAGCTCTGTGGACAGCCTCTTGGGAGTATTATAGCACGCATACGCATGCGGATTGGACGCTGCGTGCATCAGATGGTGGCAATTGGCCTCCGCCGGCAGGCACCGTCTATTCTACGCCGTGTAGCATAAGTGGCACAACTTCAAGCGGTCCGTATGTCTTGTCGACCGCAAGCACCACAACAACGACGACCACGACCACCACGCCATCTGCCACGCTTTCGCCTTCAGGTGGTGCTTATACCGCCTCTGCTGGCGATACGCATACTGCGAGTCTGAGTGTGCCATCTGGCTATTGGAGTGTTTATTGGTATGTTGCTTCACCGAGTGATACAGGTTTAGGGACGCATGTAGATACGTCTACCACAGGCGATAGTCCCAGCACGAGTGCAACGTTCGATTATACTTTTGCCAGCGATGCTTCAGGAGACTATGTAATCACTGCGTATATCTATTTATGGGATTGGTCTATTGTTCAGCCAAGTTATACGGTCTCTGTGAGCGGCAGTAGCACACCTTCAACACCACCAAGCACACCTTCAACACCACCAAGCACACCTTCAACTCCACCGACCACACCTTCAACTCCACCGAGTGTGCCGAGTACGCCGACATCGCTCAGTGCGGCTATCGGCGGCACAAGCGGATCCATTGATCTCAGTTGGAGTGCCCCCGCCGATGGCGGCAGTGCTATCACCGCGTATGAGGTCACATACTGTAAATACGATAACGGATGGCGAAATTGGACAAGTTGGAGTTCAACAGGCAGCACAAGCACTTCCTATACCGTGACAGGCTTAGAAGTCGGCGGATTCTATAGATTTCGGGTCAAAGCTGTCAACAGTGTTGGCAGTAGCAGAGCTTCAAGAGTCGCACAGAAAATCGTTCAATAACACAACCCTAATCATTTCACAGGCAGATATCCATTTTGGGTATCTGCCTTTTTCGCCTAATGTGTAGTCTGTCGGTTGGGTAGAGCGAAGCGAAACCAACACGTATCATATTTTCTCTGAACCAGGATTCACAAGATTATAGGATTACCGGGATTATGTATCCAAATGAAACAACAAACGTCTTTTTTATAGATTATGGATTTAACAATAAGCCTGAGAATAGAAATGTCCTAATGAAGTCCAACAATCCTGCTAATCTTGTAATCTTGTGAATCCTGGTTCAGACAAAAAGGCGAGATTTCAAATCGCGCCTACCGAGGATATTCACATCTTAAACATTTTACAATAAAATCGGTATCCGATAACGCTACGTAAAAGACGGTTCAACCCAACCGTAAGCACCATCATCGGATTGGTAGAGTAGATTCACCTGCCGTGTTTCAGAATTTAAAAACATTAGCAGTGATTCACCAGAGGTATGAAGTTCAGTTGCAGCTTCGCTCAAAGTAAGCGGTTTTGCGGCAAACTTCTCAGATACTGGAACGATAACCGGAGGATCTGTTGATTCGACATCTGCCGAGATTTCTGGTGCTTCTGGATTCAATTGCGCTACTACCTCGCGATGTGGCACATTATGACGTTTGTCTTTTACACGTTCTTTGTGTTTACGAATCTGGCTCATAACCTTATCTGCTGCACCATCTATAGCTGATATAACTTCATGGGTTTTATTCTTTGCGTAAAATGATACCCTTGGTGCAGTAACTATTATTTCCGCTTCAAAACGATGTTTTTCTGCCTTAAGCATAACATTGAACTCTTGCATATCTCCGAAACGAGATTCGATTTTCTCAGCACGTTTTAGGATATAATCATGAAGGTCGTCAGTAATTTTAATGTGATGTCCGGAATAGGTAATTTTCATAATGTGCCTCCCGCATAAATATCTAAAGTTAGAAAATATTTCTCTGATAGATTATATATAGTAGAGTATAGAAATAATTCTACATTTCCTTTGTAGGAGCGATCTCCGAATCGCGACGAAACGCATTGCTAGTCGGGAATCGGAGTTCCCTCCCGACAAATCATGCAGAATACCAAAAGCGTATTCTGCCAAGCGCATTTGGCGTTGATTCACAGTTCAGGAATGTAGCGTTAATTGTAATCTTTACCATAAAAGATCATCAGGTCAATAACAATTTCATTGCAAAAAGTATGTCTAACGGAGCGAAGTTAAGTTTTCTTCCTTTGACGAGAAGAGAGGATGCCAAGTTCTTCACGATATTTTTGCACTGTCCGCCTTGCAACAACAATGCCGCGTTTTTTCAAAGCCAAACTTACCGCTTGATCGCTTAAAGGTTTTGCTCTATTTTCTTTACGTATCATCTCATGTATTTCAGCTTTGACTTGTTCGGATGATACAGAACTACCTTCAGTTGTTGCTAATTGATTACTAAAAAAGAACTTTAGAGGATAAGTCCCAATCGGTGTCTGAACATATTTTTTACTTGTAACGCGGCTGACAGTTGATTCATGGACACCTGCCATGTCAGCAACGGTTTTTAATGTCAAAGGTTTGATGCTCTGGGGTCCTTGGGTTAAGAATTCAGACTGAACTTTGAAGATAGCTTCCGTCACCCGTTCAATAGTACGACCACGCTGCGCAATACTGCTAAGCAGATCAGCAGCATCAGTATATTTTTTTTGAATCCATTTTTTTGTCTCTGAATCTAAAGCCTTACTATCATCACGCATTAGGTTTACATAGTAAGGATTCATACGTAAACGTGGAATATAGTTATCGATCGGCAAAATATAATAGTCTTCATTATTTTTTACAATCTGCACATCAGGCGTGATCCCTTGGATTGTTTCTGGTGATTTAACCAAATCTTTGACAGATGGATCGGAAAAGTAACGACCAGGGTACGGCGACAAGGTGCCAATCCATTTTGATGCCTTAAGAATCTCATCTTTGCCAACCTCAAGTTCCTGAGAAATAGCAGCAATGCGATTATTTAATAAATTCTCCAAATGTTGCTCAACAATCTCTTTGGCAAGCTGAAACGGAACATCGTCATCATACGGAGTCACTCCATTATGTTTATGATGCTCCATTTCATGGTACCGAATCTGTATACTCAGTGTCTCCTTAAGGTCACCATAAGCAACACCTGCTGGTTCAAATGTCTCTTGTACAGTGTGCAAAACTGTTTTTACTTCAGACACTGTACATCCCACCTCTACTGCAATATCTTCTAAAGTCAGTTCGTAGAGGTTTAGTTGACTTCCTTCGTGTTTTACGGTATATGTTTTTTTATTGGCGGTATCAACGATTTGCCAACTTTTAGATTCGCATCCGTTTTCAAAGTTTCCTGGGCCCGCTACGATAGGATCGACCTCAAATAATAGTTCTTGATCCTCTTCTTTCGACTTCTTGCCATTATTTTTAAGAGGACTGAGGTTTTTCGATAATGTTTTCTGTAATTCTTCTGATAGACATTCGTTTTCAAAGTCAGCAGCAAATTCAATAGGAAGAGAAAACAACTTTAACTTTAGTTGACCATCATCGTTCAGATTCCCAATGATTAATTCGCCGATAGCACGTTCTGTTTCAGTGAAAGGTGCTAACTGGAGTTGTTCAAAAAGATAGTTCTGGAGAGACATTGCCTCGGCTATGTCTGGTTCAGGAGCATTAGGATCGTCATATTGCTCATTTGTTTTTGTCACAGGTACTCGCATGTCATCAAACACGGAATGCCAGTCAATATCAACAGCAGTATCCTCGTGATTGGTATTTTCTTTAGGTTTGCTCCATTCAGATGCGGGATCATAATCGTCCATAGAAAGTGCTGTTTCAGACTCTTCTTCAATTTCTAAAAGCGGGTTTTGGTTTAACTCTTGGTCTATAAACTGCTTTAACTCAAGCTGCGGCATCATAAGCACCTTAATCGCTTGCTGCAACTTCGGTGTCATGACAATTTTCTGTTGTTGAGTCTGAGTTTGCGTAAGTTTCGGTTGCATTCTCATCACGCGGCACTCCAATAAATCACTATTAGAACGTTAGCGTGTTGTGCCTGTAAACGCCTTAATATGGTAGAGAATAGAATTAACGCTACATTCCTGAACTGTGAATCAACGCCAAATCATGCAGAATACGCGCATGGTATTCTGCATGATTTGGCGGGAGGGAACTCCGATTCCCGACTGCTCCTAAGTTCAGTCACGATTCAGAGATCGCTCCTACAAAGGAAATGTAGAATAATTTCCATAATCCGCTATATATAGGAGTTCTCAAGCGATAACCGATGCTAAGTTCCTCTATGAGTTGTTCTCCTCTTTTGCATAATGAAAGTTATGACCGAAATAGAGTTCTCTTGCCAATTCACTGTTAAGAAGTTCTTCAGGCGTGCCTGATAGCGTAATTTTCCCATCCGCTATTAGATATGCACGATCAACGATATTTAAGGTTTCAACTGCATTGTGATCTGTGATAAGGATACCAAGATTCCTACTTCGCAAATGTAAAATGAGCTGCTTAATATCAGCAACTGCAATTGGGTCAATCCCCGAAAGCGGTTCATCTAATAAAATGAATTCTGGTTGTGCTGCAAGGGCGCGGGCAATCTCCGCGCGACGGCATTCCCCTCCAGATAGCGTATATGCCTTACGATTTAAAAGATTCGAAATGCCAAGTTCATCTGTATATTCCTGTATGCGCGTTTCTCGCTCATCCTTCGGTATACCGCGTGCCTCTAAAATCGCTTCTATGTTCTGTTTTACCGTCAATTTGCGAAAAATTGATGTCTCTTGTGAAAGATAACCTATACCGAGGCGAGCACGTTTGTACATCGGTAAGAACGTAATATCCCTGTCTCCATAAGTGATCCGACCAGCATTTGGACGGATAAGACCGACTACCATATAGAATGTCGTTGATTTGCCGGCACCGTTTGGTCCCAACAAACCTACTATCTCGCCCTGCTGTAGCGATAGACTCACTTCGTTAACGACAATTGGACCCCGCCGTGTATACCTTTTCACAAGGTTATGTGTTTGTAGTTCTGTTGCCACGTTATTGCTACCTATGTCCTCCATCTACTTATAGTCGATATGTTGCCTCTGACAACCGACTATCAAAAATTATTCTGTTTCCTTTGGTGTTTCTTCTTTATCTTCCTCTTCTTCTGATTCGGTCGACTCGGTTTCTTCTGATTCTGTTGGTTCAGACTCTTTATCTTCTTCAGATTCAGATTCTACGTCTTTCTCTTCTTTATCCGTTTCAGAAGGTTTAGTTTTTTCTTCAGCATCCGATTTGTCAGAGTCAGACTTCTTTTCAGCCCCTTTTTCCGTTTCTGAGGGAGTTTCTTTGTCCTTGCCTTCACTTGTTGCTTCAGAAGTTTCTTTACTATCTGGATCTGATTCCTCTGTTTCGTCTGGTGTACTTGTCGGTGTTGTCTGTATAATGTTAACAGTAAATTTTACGTCACCAACGGCTGTCCGTTCACCTGTGTCTGTATTGTAGGTAAGATCTTTAGTTTCAAGTCTATCATTGTTTTGTAAAACTACGACTTTTTCTTTAAGTCTAATGATTTTTTTCTCGAAGTCCCTCTCCATATACTCACAGGTTGCAAAGATTTTGTCATCTCGTGTTTCTACATTATCTTCGGCAATAATTTTTTTTGTCTTACCTGTTTGCGGATCACCAATGACCGTTATTTTGTCGGCATTTAGAAACCCAATTTCAATACCTTGTTCGTCATATGTAGTAGTTTTTGCATTCCCGATAAAAATTGTAATACCCGTCTTCTGATACCATTTCATTTCATCTGATGTGCCTTTAATAACTTGGGTCACTTTCACAGATTCCTCATCGCTATCAGAACTAGGTTTTTTAGCACTATCTGCAGCGTTTTCGCTTTCTGTTGATTCAGCCGGTGCTGGTTTATCTTCGCTCTGTTGGACAACTTCGTCTTCCTTCTTTTCAGTGTCCGGTGCTTCGTCCGCAACCACTGAAAATGCAACTAAACAGATTATTATACCGAAAAAGACAAACCAATTCCTCACGAATTGTGATAGTTTGCACGACACATCAGTATTCATTTTAGAGATGATCTTCTTTCTAATCATTTATTTCCTCGTCTTTAGGATAGAGTGTAAATCGATTTTTTGACATCTTTACGGATTCAAGGTCCGGATTAGCCACCATTT